>WNKP01000009.1 GCA_009797885.1 Flavobacteriaceae bacterium GF1 | reverse complement strand
TTATCAATTTCATTGCGTCACTTCGAGTGTTTTCAATGGAGCGGAAGCGAAATTGAAAAAGTATCGGGAAGCCTTTCTGGCACAACGGTTCTCGATACATCCTCCTTCGTCGGATACGCGAACTGAGGGATAGTACTAATCCCTCCTTTGTATTCTGGAATCCCCACTTAAACGTTGACGAATGATTTCCGCATCTCCACGATAGTTGAGCGCACTATCCCCCGAGGCATCAATATCAATGGTGCCATTAACGGACAGGTATGCCGAGCTATCCCCGCTCATGTCTATGGTAAGGTCTTCTACGGCCAGATCATAATCCTTTATTGTACTGTCGCCACTTAAATCCACATTGGCTGTTCCGGCTGTGCCAAATACGTCTATGACGGAGTCTCCTTTTACATCAACGGACAAATTGTTGGTATCCAGTTCCCCATAAAAGCGGCTGTCGCCCAAAACGTCCACAGTAACCGTATTCGCTACCAATAAGTTTCCCAATTCCACGGATGAATCGCCAGAAACCCGGTACCGCGATATGTTGCGTGTTGTAATGTAGGCGTTCATAGTGGCATTCCCCCTTAGGGCGACGTTGTTTTCCAACCGGATTTTTAAGGTGTTCCTATCTTGGGATACCCTGATTTTACTTTGGATGTTGTCATTGGCCTCAATTTCAATACGTTCTTCGGTTTCGGAAAAGGTAACAAAGGCATTAAAATCCCCGGAGAGTTCCAAAGCTTCATAATTGGAAAAGGAGTATTGTCGGGTTGAAATGGTATCGGAAACCCGAATCGATTCGGTGTCACAAGAGGACACAAGTAGTACTGTGGCCAAAATCAGGCCATGGATCAATGTTGATTTCATTTTGATTGCTATTTAAAGGTTTATGCAGTAATTCGCCACCCTGAACATTTGCACTGGGCGCAGCCGCAGTGTGTTCCAAGGCTTCATTCAATTATGCCAATGTGAGTCCGAACCGAGTTCGGAACGAGGTCAACTATCCAGCGGAACAGGAATCCACCTCAAGGGAACCGGAAAACTTCTTTCCCGTCCTTTCGTAATATAGACCTGGTTATTTACGGTGAACACCCGTAGCGTATTGATTGATTGTCGTTTTTTGATTGTTGTTTCCATTAGTTCAATTGCTTTTTGTATCGATTTCTGCCCATGTTAAAAATGCCCAGTTTGATTCCGATTTCACTGGTAAAACCATTAATGCGGTCAATGGGGCTATCGGTCAGTTCTATTTCACTGGAGAACCGGTATTTTACACCCGCTTCAATTTGTACGAATCTAGAAATATTGAAAAGGGCGCTCACCCCAGGTTCCAATACAAAGACGGCATCCACATCGTCATCATCAAAATCCACATCCCCTCCATTGTTCACGGTGTCGCGGTCCACGTAGCCCACGGCCCCTCCGCCAATGAATACGGGAAAGGAAAGGCTTACTGCCGATCTCCCAAAAAGGATGGGCTCCAAATGAAATCCGGCATAGCCTGCCAACAAATCGTCATTATCACCGGACCTTGGATTAAAAATATTCTGCCTGGAATACACACCCTTGGCCAAAAAGCCCACCTCAAATTGTTGATTGGCCACATAGGCTATCTTAAAGCCACCAACATAGGTGTCCTCGCCCTCAATTTCGCCGTAGCCCAGGCTAAATCCCACATATACTCCGTGGACAACGTTTCTTCTGTCGTTAAAAGTGATGTAATTGGCTTCATCATCCTGCGCCCTTACAGCCAGGGAAAGGAGAAAGAGCAATAGCAGGGTAATCGATTTTTGATTGTTCATTATGTTAGGTTTTTTGATTGATTTGCCCCATAATTGGGCAGGTTTGTTCTAAAGACAACTAAATATCCAAAGGGTTGCATTTTTTCGGTAAAAATTATTCACGTAAGGTTATAATTCCTTTAACTCCATTGATACCAATGGTGCCGTTCATACTGTCGCCATAGGTAGCATCTATCTTCCGCAATTTTCGTCCTTTGTCCAACATTTCGGAATTGACGTTTTCAAAGGATTTGGGCAAACGTACCACTCCCTGTTCCACGGTGGCCGTGAACCGATGTGAAAAATCAGTAACCATAAGATTGATTTCGGAGGATTCCTGCTCTATGGAAAGATCGGATACCGATTCCGCAATCCGTGCCACATTGAAATCGGCGATTTTCATCTTCATATCCGCACTTTTTGTCAAACGCTCCAGGTTCAAGGTGCTGAACTGTAAAGAGCCATACATCTTGCCCACTTCAGCAAGCGAAATATCATCCTTATTGGAATACACTTCCAAGGAATTGACCGTGTTGATTTTCATGTCCGTACCACTACTGTTCAAACGCAGGGTTTGGACGTCCTCCATGTCCAGTTCCCCATTTTTAAGATTAAGATCGGCATATTCAATATTCCTGGCCCGTAGTTTTCCAAACTTCAGGATAATATCCGCCCTGGCCAGATTGTCCCCAATCCAAAGATCGCCATGTTCGATCAAAGTGTTCAGGGGTCCGCTCCATCCTTGTAGTACAACATCCCCAAACCTATTGGTAACTTTAAGGGTTGCCTTGCGGGGCAAGAAGACCTCATAATCAATTTGCACATGGCTGCGATCAAAATCAATAGGATTGTTTCGGTTAAAGAAATCAGCAAACCATCCGGTATTTTTATTGATGATTTCCGAAACAACAGACACATAGTTCCCACCGGAAGTGAACTTGGGACGAATACGATTCAATAGGTCCTCGGCATTGCTCCTCTTTCTGTGGTTCACCCGAATGGCCGTGGTGACCTTTACTTCGTCCTGATCCCAACCCGTTAGGGTAATGTTTCCATATTTGTTTTCCAAGCGTAGCTCTCCGGCATTGGTAAGGGAAAAGCTTTTCTCCACGGTTTTGGAAACCCTCTCCTGCGCGGTACCCAAGTGTACCGAGAATAGCGCCAATGCCATCCAAAGTACTGTTTTATAAAGTACTGTTTTATAAGGTGTAGCCATAATCTTCATCGGATTTTTTAGCATCGTTTAGTTGTCGTAATAAATTCTCAATAAGCTCAATGCGCTTTTTGTAGTTGGCCACAATGGCCTCCAAGACACGCTCATTGTCCAGATTGTTTCGCATTTCATCGCGAAGTGTTTCATACTCAGCATCCAGTTCGTCCATAAAGGATAAAAACTCGGCCTTGTCCATCTCGGACAAATTGGGATTGTTCTGTACCAATTGTACCTGGTAGGAGACCAAACCTTTGTAGTGCATATCGATTTCCAATAGTTCCTTGGACACATACTGGGTTTCTGTGGCACCACCGCTTAAAACGGACAAACCGATAAAACCTGCGATACCCAACAAGAGTACAATACTGGCAGCGATGCGTAGCATGGGCCGTTTCCAAAGGGGGATTACCTTGGGTTCCGGTTGGTGCAGTTCTGCCGAGATATTTGCCCATAGTTTGGCACGGTCCGCTTTGTGTTCATTGAACTGAGCGGCATTTTCCCGAATATGTTTTTCAAAATTGTCCATTACAATGCTCGTATGATTTCCACTAATTTTTTCTTTGCCCTGTGGTATTGTGATTTGGAGGTGCTGGTTGAAATGTCCAGTATCTCCCCAATCTCCACATGGTCATAACCTTCAATCAGGTATAGGTTAATGATCTGCTTATACCCTTCCGGTAATTGGGCAATGCCCATTTTTACCTTCTGTACATCCACCGCATCGGTCTCCATGGGCTCCTCATCCGCCAGATGGAACTCATGGGCCTCCATAGGTACCACCGGCACCCGTTTGGCCCTGAGGTGGTTGATGCTTTTGTTGATGACAATCCGTTTGAGCCAAGCCCCAAAACTGCTCTCGTATTTAAAGCTGTTCAGTTTTTTAAAGGCATCCACAAAACTGTCCTGCACAATGTCCTCGGCATCTTCCTTGTTTCCCAAAAACCGAAGCCCCACGTTGAACATGGCATCTACATACAGGCTATACAGCTCGTATTGCGAACTGGGATTGCCGGTCTTGCATTGCTCAACCAGGGTTTGATGTGTAAAGCGGATATCGGTTTCCAAGGGTTTAGGTTGATGCCTTAGTTTGTACTAAAGACAAGTACAAAAGTAAAGGGTTGCACTTGGAAGGTAAAAAGCTCAAAAAAAAGAAGGTAACAATAAAAATTGCGGCAATTTATGCCCTTTTAATATCCTGCAAGCTTTATAATTTCATTTGGGGTAAGGTTGCTTAACTCTAAAATAGTCTTATCCGATTGTTCCATGGCCTTTTTGATGAGATGGTTTCCGGTACGATAGCCAACTGAGCTTCTACCATCGGGATGCTCGAACATCCATTCCTGATAACTGGCATCCCTTGGTAAAGCCAAAATCTCCTCGACCCAATCGTCTGCATTTACATGTTCTGGAATATGGTTGGCCTCAAATTCCTGACCTGTGTATTGTTCGGCAAACACTTCTGCCAATCCTTCATTCACCATTGCAATGGCTATGCCGGGCCCAAATTTGTTGTCTTGAATGGCCCAACCCCGCACCAAGTGATGGAACTCATGATAAACCGTGGATTTTAAACCTGCCTCGATCGCGCCTAGGATACCATTGGCATGCGCATTGGATATTTGGATTAAAACCAGGGGAGGGGAATTTGATTCAGCTCGCCCGGTAACACCACCCACACTTTCCAGGTTCCAATCCACAATTTCGAGCTGTACTTGTATGCTGTCCGGTAAATTGGGCAAAAGGCTTCGCACCTCTTTTTCGGAATCCATCAAGTACTCATGGATGCGCTCTTTTTCCGGTTGGGTAAATTGCACCTTTTCTTCCTGAAAAACGATATGCAAGGTGGAAGTTTCGGCGTTCTTTGGATTGAAGTTGCAAGCAACCGCAAGTCCCACGGTAAGGGATAGCAGCAAGCTCTTGGATAAGGACATCAAATATTTTTTTGGAAGTCGACGGCGGTCGGATAGTGTAATAAAATGCATTGGGTTATGGAATTATTTAGTACTGAAGACAACAAAAAAGACAAAGCGTTACATGTAAAAGGGGAAAAGTATGAAGTTAGGGGTTGAAGGTTGAAGGTTAAAGGTTAAAGGTTGAGAGTTAAAAGTTAAAAGTTAAATGGGGGGTACGAAATGGGGAGTTCGATGTGTGAGTATCAAGCTATCGGTTCAAACTCTCCAATTTCATCATAAGCCGCTGCCATTCCCTACTTGATGTGGAATCCCACCCCGATTTCCTGTGGGAATGGATTTCAATCAGGGCCTTTTATCGTACATTTGAAATAAACGATGGGTTATGCGCATACGTACCGAAATCTCTAGCAAATACATTAATGAAACGGACTATGAGATGGCTAAAATTGCCAATGCATTGGCGCATCCCGTGCGGGTGGCGCTGGTACGTTACCTTTCGGAAAAGAACCAGGGGAAAGGTGTTGACAATATCACCTGTAACAAGGATTTGGTGGAGATGTTCAATTATTCACAGTCCACCATTTCGCAGCATGTCAAAATTTTAAAGGAAGCAGGCCTGTTTCTCACCGAACGACACGATAAGTTTACCCACTATTATATGAACTATGGGCTCTTGGAAAAATTTACCAAAGCCCTGGACTCTCTAAATTAGTAACAATTTAACGTATGAATTCTTGGTGCTTCCCAGGTAATTTATAAATTCGTCTATCGTTAATAGACGATTTGATAAAAAATGAAACTGAAGGACTTGTTTTGGGATAAATGAAATCCCCTATATGATCGTATTTGTCATTCCTGCGGGTCACCTTGAGCGCCCGCCTGCGTGCCAAGAGCGGGCAGGTGGTCTAAGGGAAGGTAGAAATCCAAAAAAGATAAAGTGGATTCCGTATCAAGTAAGGAATGATAAAGGGGCGTATACGATTTCTAGGGATTGAAACCATTTCAACGAAGTTACCAGTTTTTAAGAACCAACTATTAAAAAGTTATCCTATGCAAAAAATACCCTTTCTTGTCGTACTTCTCATAACTGGTTATGGCTTTGCACAAAGTCTTCACCCTTTGGAACCCACTAAAAATCATTATCTGGAATTGCAACAACTGGATGCCACCCCCAACGTGGAGCGCAGTGAACTGGACAAAAGGTCATTTACACCAAATGAATACCGTTCGGTATCCCTTTCCTACATCCTAATGGCTCCGGCCTATTTGACCACCGAACAGGTTGAGGAATTAAAAAACAGCATGGCTTTTCCCGCAAACAGTTCCGACCAAACTCAGGCCGAATTGGACTTTTTATTGGAATGGCAAGCAAAGCGGACCCCAGCACAAGAAAAAAGGGCGTCCCAGGTTTTGGCCCCCGTAGGCTACTGGCCGCATATGGATGTCAAAAAAGACCATGAACGTTATAAGAAAAATGTAAGGGACCTCATGTTTGAGGGTAGAGAAGTGCTGGGCGAGGAATGCACTGCAGCCAACTACCCCGCCACATTTAAACTCTTACAGGGAGTGACCAAAGACATGCGTATCATGGAGTTTACCGTGAAATACCATCTGCTACGCGCCCGGCCGTATGTGCTGGAGCCCAAACTACAGCCATTGGCCATTATGGGTTCCCCTTCCTTTGCCAGTGGACATACCTTATGGGCTTATATACAAGCTTTTACATGGAGTGAGTTGGTACCGAACAAAAGAGAACAGTTTTTGGATCTGGCCTATGAAATAGGGGAGTCCCGGGAAATTATGGGCATCCACTATCCCAGTGATGAAGAAGCGGCCCGGGTATTGGCGCATGGCATGTTGACCGCCATGTGGTCCAATCCCAAGTTTCAGGGCGATTTAAAAGCGGCAAAGGGGGAGTGGAGGTAAAATAGTTTAGTTTTTGTTGGGCGGTCGTTTTGTTTTAATTTGACTGATTTGGGTACGCTCATCTGCAGAATATCCCTTATATAAATTTAACCTTCCTCAATTATTGGAGGTTAGCATGTTTTGCGCACGCACATCACACTAGTTTTTCGCTCGAAATTAAAACGCCATCTTCATCGGAATAGATATAGTTTCCTGGAACGATTTCCGTTCCTTCGATTAGAAGGGTTTCCCCTTTGGATCCAACGTTTTGCTTTCTACTTTTTACGGGACAGGTGCCTATGGCCTTGATTCCCACATCCATGGTTTTTATTACTTTGGAGTCCCGAATACAACCGTAAATAATAATGCCTTCCCAACCATTTTCATTGGCCAATGAGGCGATATTATCCCCCACCAGCGCACATCTTTTGGAACCACCGCCATCAACTACCAGCACTTTTCCCTTTCCGTCTTCCTTCAGTGTTTTCCGTACGTACGAATTGTCTTCGTATACTTTCAGCGTGACAATTTTCCCGCAAAAAGCCGTTTTTCCTCCATAATTCTGCAACTCCAGTAGTAACACTTTTAGTGCAGTAGCATGTTCATCCCATATATCTGCTGTAACGATTTCCATTTTATTTTCCTTAAGTGGTGCTCTTTTTTCGACGTACCTAGTCGCTCTCTAAAGATAACCAACTCCATTTGAGATTTGAAATTTGTTATTTTATACAGACGTCACTTCGAGTGTTTTCAATGGAGCGGAAGCGAAATTGAAAACGTATCGAGAAGCTTTTCAGGTACAATGGTTCTCGATACATCCTCCTTCGTCGGACACTCGAACTGACATTGTTGGCCTGTTTTCAATTTTCTAATTATTGATTGTGTTGGGTCACTTCGAGTGTTTTCAATGGAGCGGAAGGGAGGCATTTATATGTTTTCAATCGCTATCGCTATCATCACAATTTAAATATTCCCTTCCATGCAACCCTCTGTTTTTTGACTTGTCTCTTAGCTAGTGAAAATAAGTTACAACCATCAAAAAACGACAACATGAGCAGTAAATCAGCAGCAAGTCCCGCAATCAAAACGACCATTTGGTTGCTGTGGCTTTATTTTTTGGGCTGTGCCTTGGCCATGGGCCAGACCAGTCACACCATTAGCGGTACCATTACCGACAAAAGTAACGGCGAGACCCTTTTTGGGGCTTCCGTATTCCTGGTCGGCACCACCATTGGTGGGGTCACCAATGAATATGGATTTTATTCCATTACCGCCCCAGAAGGTGAGTATGTCCTGAACATCTCGTATATGGGTTATAATGATATAAATATCAACATCAATTTAAACAAAGACTTGAAGCAGGACATTGAGATTTCGGAATTCTCTACCGCATTGGATGAAGTAGTGGTCACTGCCGAGGAACCCGAGCGGGCCATCCTCCGCAAGCCCGAAATGAGTGTGGTAAAAATGAGCGTGGGTACCATCAAACAAACCCCGGTGGTTTTGGGCGAAGTGGACGTTTTAAAGTCCCTCCAATTGCTGCCCGGGGTGTCCAACAATGGCGAAGGCACGGGAGGATTCCACGTAAGGGGTGGGGCACAGGACCAAAACCTGATCTTGCTGGATGAGGCCATTATTTACAATACCTCCCATATGTTTGGTTTCTTTTCGGTCTTTAATGCCGATGCCATCAAAGATGTAAAACTTTATAAAGGTGGTATTCCCGCGCGATTTGGGGGTCGGGTTTCCTCGGTTCTGGACATTCGCCAAAAAGATGGGAACAGTAAAAACTTTGCAATGACCGGCGGTATTGGGATTATCTCCAGCCGATTGACCGCAGAAGGTCCGGTCTTTGGGGATAAGGGTTCCTTTTTGGTGGCCGGGCGTCGCTCTTACGTAGATTTGATCCTGGCCGCAGCAGGGGAGGACAACCGTGTTTCCTTTTACGATCTGAACCTGAAGACCAACTACAGCATCAATCGGAACAACAAACTGTTTTTAAGCGGTTATTTTGGTCGGGATGCCTTTGATTTTGCAGGCATTTTTGAAAATAGCTATGGCAACGGCTCGGGAAACCTGCGTTGGAACCATATTTTTAATGACCGTTTGTTTTCCAACCTTTCGGCCATTGTCAGTCGGTACGATTATGAACTGAACTTTGATCAGGACGATTTTGAATGGATATCCTCCATCACCAACTACAACTTGAAGTATGATCTAAAGTATTATTTGAACGACCGGTTTGCACTGGACTTTGGGGTCAACGGCATCTATTACGATTTTGATCCCGGACAGGTGGAACCCACCTCTGACAGTTCTCCCGTGAATCCATTGCAACTGGACCAAAAACGGGCCTTGGAAAGTGGGGTATATATCAATGCGGAACATAAATTAACGGACCGATTGACGGCGCAATACGGGCTGCGCTATAGTGCCTTTTCCCGATTGGGAGGACAACCCATAACGGAATACGCCAATGGGCAGCCTGTGGTATACAATGAAGCGTTGGACATCTACGAACGGGGTGAAGCCATCGGGGAAACCGATTTTTCCAGAAGCGATGCCATAGAAACCTTTGGGAATTTTGAACCCCGGGTCTCCCTGGCCTACCTTTTAAATGAGGACTCCTCCATAAAAGCCGGATTTTCAAGGGCAGCGCAGTACATTCATTTATTGAGCAATACTTCTTCCGTCACCCCTTTGGACGTATGGACACCCAGTGGCCCCTTCATAGAACCACAATTGTCCAATCAATATGCCTTGGGCTATTTCCGCAATTTCCTGGATAAGACCTATTCCCTGGAAGTGGAGGCCTATTACAAAAATGTGGACAACCGTATCGATTATATTGATGGATCGGAACTGATCGGTCAGAATACCATTGAAACGGAAATCCTGAATGGTGAGATGCGCGCTTACGGTCTGGAACTCTTGCTTCGCAAAAATGAGGGCGATTTAACCGGGTGGATAGCCTATACACTTTCCAAATCCGAACAACGCACTCCGGGGGGGAGTGCCGGAGGGCCTGGAATCAACAATGGGGACTGGTACAATACCTTTTTTGACCGCACCCATGACGTTTCCGTCTCAGGGGCCTACCGGTTGAACGACCAATGGAGTTTTGGGGCCAATTTAATTTTCCAGACCGGTAGACCGGTCACCTTTCCCAATGGGCAGTACCAATACGAAGATTTGTCCATTGCGAGCTATGCCCCTAGAAATTCGGATCGCTTGCCCGCTTACCACCGAGTGGATGCTTCGGTGACCTTCAAGCCTAGAAAATATCAGAACAAACGCTTTAAGGGCGAATGGGTGCTGAGTGTCTATAACCTTTACCATAGAAAGAATGCAGCGGCGATTTCGTTCGGTCAGAATGTGGAAACCGGAGCCAACGAAGCGACCCGAACGGCCATTTTCGGCATTGTACCCTCAATAACCTACAATTTTAAATTTTAAGATATGGAATCCATCAGAATATATATCATCAGACTTTTGGGCATTTTAAAGGTTGAAAAATCAAAAAACCGTCAATTCGAGTTTTTTCCTGTCAGGCTGAGCGCAGTCGAAGCCAAGGAAAAAGTATCGAGAACCAGGTTTTTGTCCCAAAAATTCGCTTCTCGATACAATTCCGAATACTCGGAATCACTCGAAGTGACGAATTTTTATAGCAAATGGGTAATTGGCATTTTTTTGCTCGCTATGCTAACCTCCTGTACCGATGTTGTGGATGTAGAAGTACAGAATGGCCCCGAACGCTTGGTCGTGGAGGCTTCCCTGGATTGGGAAAAGGGAACGCCCGGCAATGTGCAGACCATCCGATTGCGAAAATCGACCCCATTTTTTGATACCAGCACCACAACCGATGTTACCGGAGCTTCCGTAGTGGTTACCAATGATACCAACGGGACCCGCTTCGTTTTTGCGGACCAAAACAATGGTTCCTACCAAACTACGACCTTTGAACCCATATTGGGGCAGTCCTATTCCCTTAGAATTGAGCATGAAGGTGAGGTCTACACCGCCAGGGAGACCATGACCCCGGTTACGGAGATAACCAATGTTTTTCAGGATCGTGAAGAAGGCTTTGATGATGAGGTCCTGGAGGTACATATCGTGTTCACCGATCCGCCAGAAGAGGGGAACAATTACCTGTTTCGGTTTCAACGTCGAGGAGATCTACTGCCCGATTTGGAAGTGGCCGAAGATGAATTTGTCAATGGCCGGGAAATTGATTGGTGGTATGAGATAGATGATGACGATGATGATCGGCTCCCTTTTGAACCCGGGGATGTTGTGGATATTGAAATGTACGGTATTTCCACGCCCTATTACGATTACATCAAGATTTTGGTCGACCAATTGGGAGGGCAAGGACTTTTTGAAACCACACCCGTGGCCGTTAAGGGCAATTGCATCAATGAAACGAATTCGGAAAACTATCCCTTTGGGTATTTCAGATTGACCGAAGTGGTCAAAACCAGTTACACCTTTGTGGAAGACGAATGAAGGAAGAATTGTGAAATACGAAGTACGAAATGAGAAGTACAAAGTACTAAGTATGCAGTATGGAGTATGAAGTATGGCGTGGGAAGGGTAGTGTTTGACAGGCCGAATCAAAAGTCATGATTTGATATAATGAAACTATAGACGTGTCACTTCGAGTGATTCCGAGTATTCAGGATGGTATCGAGAGGTACAATACCAAAACCATATTCTCGATACGCCTTTCCTTGAAAGGCACTTGAACTGACGGTTTGGTTTAGGTTGGTTTGATGTGGAAGTGTCGGGTTGCTAGCGCCCGGCACTTTTGTTGTACAAAATAATTTTTATACCAAAAGGTATCAAAAGGACGCATCGGGACAGCCCAATAAAGCCATTGCTTGATGGTGTTAAAGAATTCTCAAAAATTACATCTTACCTGCGGTTTTGTGCAACCCTAGAAAATACCATTTGTCCTTAAGGCATAACATAAAAAGAAAGTAATGAAACAAATGCTAACAACTGCAATCATAGGGATGGTAACCCTTTTTGGTGCCAATGCACAAGAGTACAAAGTCATCACCAGCGTAGAATCAATTGTTTCCAGTGGATTGGGTCGTTCACGAATCATTAATGCACAGGAAGATAAGGACTATAAGGAATATACCAGTGTCCAGACCGATGAGGACAATACCCGAAACAAGTCCAAGCGAGGTGATATCAGGGTCAAAAACTTTGAAGAGACCAAGCTGTTGAACTTCTTTAACCTGGGGGGTATCCGTTTTCAGAATATTGCTGCCAATGATGCAGTGATTACCTCCATGATCAATGATATGATTTCCCAGGGATGGGAGTTGACCTTTGTGACCAGTGCCGTGGAGAGCAGTGCCGGGAAAGGTGATGATAATGGCATTTTTATCACACGATATATTTTTAAGCGTTAGGTTAGGTTTTTGGTTGATTGAGAAAGCCTCCCGGGAACGGGAGGTTTTTTTTCACCACCAAACCACAAACACTTTTTCAATTGCCCCAGTGGATTTTCTTATCCAAAGCATGGGAGCATTTTCTTTGACCATGCTTAGATTAACATCCAATGCGGTTTCATAATGCGATTTCCAACCAACATTTTCATGGGGTGCGATTACCCATTCCCGTTTTCTAGGTATGTAATAGTGATAATGCCTGAATTCAGGTGTATTGAAATCATCAAATCGGAGCCATTTTCCTACAATGCAACTGGTATTCAAGGGGCGGATGGAAACGTTTTCGCCATAGGGTTCAAAAAGCTGGGCCTTAAAACAACATTGTTGTTCAATTTCGATGGGGTCAATCTTCAAAGTTTCCCAATAAGGTGCCAAACTGTTATGGAAAAGTAATGGCAACTGCTTTGCCTTGAGCTTGTCCAGTTTGGTATGGAACATATCTCTTTTGTTCGGCCCCATTAAACGGTAAATTGGTTCGGAAATTTCAGGATTGATGATATAGAATTTATAAGCGAGTTCTACATGGACGTATTTTTGGGTGCTGGTATTTTTGAGGATAAAGTCCAGTTCGCCAATTCGGGTTTTCCCTTCATCAACAAGTACATTGGATAGGACCAATTCGTAATCTTGGGCCATACCCATCAAATGCTTGAATACATACTCCATCTGATGGCCCAAACGGAGGTTTTCCGGGAAGTCAATTACTGGAATCCAATCCAGTGTCATCTCCGGAAAATAGAATTGGGTCAGCCCAAATTGTTGCTTGGTCCAAAGTGGGAAGGTATGGTAAAAACCGTGTAGGATGGAATTCATCCCGCTAAAATAGAGAAATGAAAATCTGAAGTTTTAAAGCACCATGTAAAAAGTAAAATAAAGGGTTTTACAAAATCAACCTCCCCCTCCCGCTTTGTATAGGTTTCTTTTTGCTTTAGGATACGTTAACTTTTCCTAAAATCCACTGATAAAGTAAAATATGCCGTAATTTTAACAAATGGCTATGGAACAGAAAAAAGGATTTCGCTTCACTACCTATGAAGCGCCCCATCTTTCTCCATTTGAAAAGCTTTTCGAGATTTTTCAGGAACTCATCACGCACACTTCGGGTGACTTTGATGAGGCCATTGAATGGCTGCACCAATTGGATGAGGAATACGAGCTTACGGATGACGATTACACCATAGATGACTTTATTGAGGATTTAAAACGGAAAGGATATATCCGCGAAGAGTTTGAAGATGGTGGCGGACAAATGGGAGAACAAGGTGAAGAAGGGGATGGAGGCGATGAAGGCAATGGTCGCGGAGGTAAAATCAGCATGACGGCCAAATTGGAGCAAATGCTCCGCAAGCGCGCATTGGACCAAATTTTTGGTAAGATAAAACGCAGTGGCTCGGGAAACCATAAAACAGGCAAACTGGGACGGGGAGATGAACATTCCGGGGAGTTCCGGGAATATCGTTTTGGAGATGCCTTAGATCGGATTTCCATGACCGAAAGTTTGAAAAATGCACAAATCAATCACGGTATTGGGAATTTCTCGTTGGATGAAGGGGATCTGGTCGTAGAAGATACGGAGTTCAAAGCCCAAATGAGCACGGTCTTGATGATCGATATTAGCCATAGCATGATTTTGTACGGCGAGGATCGGATTACCCCCGCCAAAAAGGTCGCCATGGCCCTGGCGGAATTGATCACTACCCGCTATCCCAAGGATACCCTGGATATTTTGGTCTTTGGCAATGATGCCTGGCCCATAGCAATCAAGGAACTACCCTATTTAAAAGTAGGGCCATATCATACCAATACCGTAGCCGGACTCCAACTGGCCATGGATATGCTTCGCCGTAAACGGAACACCAATAAGCAAATATTCATGATTACGGATGGGAAACCCAGTTGTTTACGGCTTCCCAATGGGGATTATTACAAAAACAGTGTGGGATTGGACGATTATATTGTGGAGAAATGCTACCATATGGCGGCCCAGGCACGAAAGCTACATATTCCCATTACGACTTTTATGATTGCCCAAGACCCCTACCTCATGCAGTTCATTCGGGAATTTACCCAGGCGAATCGTGGAAAGGCTTTCTATACCGGACTGAAAGGATTGGGGGAAATGATTTTTGAAGATTACGAGAACAATAGAAAAAAAAGGATTAAGTAATTAGTTGTTTGTTGCTAGTTGTTGGTCCAAAATCACCAATGACCAAAAACGAACAACCAATAACTACAGAAATGAAAATAGAAAGTATCAAGACTTTTGGCGACCTCAAAAAGGCGGGTTACCAACCCAAAGGTATCAAAGATGAATTACGGAATAACCTTCGGGAAAAGATCAAAGCCGGGGAGAATGTGTTCACCGGGATTTGGGGCTATGAAAATTCGGTAATTCCAGAGTTGGAAAGGGCCATTTTATCACGACATAACATCAATTTATTGGGACTCCGGGGGCAGGCCAAGACAAGACTGGCGCGCTTAATGGTCAACTTACTGGATGAATACATTCCCTATGTGGAAGGTTCGGAAATTCATGACGACCCTTTTAACCCAATGAGTCGGTATGCGAAGGAACTGTTGGACGAAAAAGGGGACAGCACACCCATCTCATGGCTTTACAGGGAGGAACGCTTCTTTGAAAAACTGGCCACTCCGGATGTTACAGTGGCAGATTTGATAGGGGATGTGGATCCCATTAAAGCGGCAAACCTTAAGTTGAGCTATGCCGATGATAGGGTGATCCACTTTGGGATGATTCCAAGGGCCAACCGATCCATCTTTGTGATCAATGAACTTCCAGACCTTCAAGCAAGAATTCAAGTAGCCCTGTTCAACATACTGCAGGAGGGGGATGTACAAATTCGCGGCTTCAAACTACGTTTGCCTTTGGACGTGCAGTTCGTTTTTACGGCGAATCCGGAAGATTACACCAATAGGGGAAGTATTGTAACCCCGCTAAAGGATAGGATAGGCTCCCAAATTCTCACGCACTACCCGGAAAATTTGGAAACGGCCAAAAAGATTACCCAACAAGAGGCGCAGTTGGATGCCAGACAGACCGAACATATCCATGTGCCGGATTTGGCCATGGACGTATTGGAACAAATTGGTTTTGAGGCCCGCCACAGTGAATATGTAGATGTCAAAAGTGGAGTGAGTGCCCGTATGAGCATTACCGCTTTTGAAAACCTGTTGAGTGCCGCGGAACGCCGTATGTTGCTCTCTGGGGAAGGAAAAACAAGCATTCGATTAAGTGATTTTATGGGTGTGGTCCCTTCCATCACGGGAAAGATAGAATTGGTCTATGAAGGGGAACAGGAGGGAGCCGACTTTGTGGCGGAAACCCTGTTGGAGGAAGCCATCAAATCCATATTTCCCAAATTCTTTCCGAAAATAAGCAAGTTGGAAAAAAAGGATGCCGAAACACCTTATGATGAATTGATTGCCTGGTTCTTTGATCAGGAAGGTTTTGAGTTATTGGATGAGGATACGGATGCCACCTACCAGAAAAAATTGAACTCCATTGGGCCGTTGAACCAATTGGTGATAGACTATGGCGGGGATATTCCGGGAACGGATCGGAACTTTTTTAAGGAATTATTGCTTTGGGGCCTGGTGGCCCATAAAAAATTGAGCAAGTACCGCTTTGAAAAAGGGGTGCAGTTCAAAGATCTTTACGGAAGTTATATCAGCGGACTCTAAGTAGACGGTAGTCATGGTGACAAGGTCTCGATAAGGACTGGGACAATGGGGATTTTCAATGAGAAATGGGTTTCCCCATTCTCCCTGCCTTGTGGAATTACGTTGAAATGGCCTCCGCTCGTTATGGGGTATCATTTCTTAAACGGGAATGCCTTGAAAAAGGTCAGGCTGCGCCATGCCCATTCCAAAGGGCCATACGCAAAGTATTTTAACCATAGCTTGCTGAGCCACATTTGCAATGCAATAAATACAATGGCTATCAAAAAGGCATATATCTGTCGCAATTCACCAATTAATCCCAGTCCCCATCCAAAAAAGATAAAGGTGAAAACAATACTTTGGAACACATAGTTGGTCAATGCCATACGGCCGTAAGGGGCGAACTTTCCAAGCCTTTGTTCCCACTTCACCTTTCGAAACAGCATAGCAAAAATTGCAATGTACATTAGGGTCATCGCCGCATTGCCAATATCCATTGTGGTAAATCCGATCATGGCATTCCAGCTTTTTGGATCAAATTCCGGTCCCATACTGGCAAAGACCGCAGCTGCCGCCCCTATAGAAACCACCAGGGCAATGGAAGAGTAGATCAACACCCTTTTGGTGAATTTCCTTTCTTCCTTGAATCGTTTAAAGAAACCCAACCTCCCGGCGTAGAGACCAACAAGGAAGAAGGCGAAGGTGAAATAGCCCCTTCCGAAAAACCCGTACTGATATTCGGCTTTATCCAAGTGGCCTTCCGTGGCATTGGTGGCAAAAACATCCCATAACGAGCCATTTTTTAGCGTATCATAATAAGCAAGGATCTTAGGGTCATCGGGATCCATATTGCTATCGCTAAAAATACGCTCCCCACCGGTGAGGTAAAATAGGATATACCGTGCCAATCCAAAAAATAGGAGTGTTGCAAATCCCAACACCCATTTGTTATTAACCTTATGGAACGGAATCAAAAAAATGCCGAGTAGGGCATAGACCGTAAGAATATCCCCCCGATAAAATAGGCTATGTATAAAACCGATGGCCATCAAGAGAACCAAACGCCAAAAAAAACGCCCCCCAAAATATCCGCCTCTCCTATGGGCGTTATCCATTTGGATAAAAAAACTGAGACCAAATAAGAAGGAAAATAAGGCCAGAAACTTTCCCCGAAGAAATATTCCGATAAGGGCGTCAACAATATCGTCAATAATACCTTGATGAACCGCTTCATTGAAACTGGTTGGTACTGCGGACGCCATATAATTTTCGACTACATGGCAGATGACAATTCCCGCAAGGGCAAAACCACGTAGGGCATCAATGATTTCTATACGCTGAAAGGAATGGGCGGGGTTGATGGTGTTGGACATGGGTGGTTGTTTTTTGATTGCTTGGTGGTTAGACTTTGTTATGATCGGGATGTTACACTATTGCACGGTTTTTTGAAAGGCGTACCTTAGGGGAAGGATAAGAACTCCAGAATGGCAAGGAACAACAATAACATACGCAAAACACGGAGGGTATTTCGGTCAAAATCAAAATTGGGCAAGGCTCCCGGGCATATCGGTTATGTGGGTCTTAAAGAGCGGACACCATCAAAGATCAGCTTATTGCAATACGATGCGGATACCATTAAGGAATCCCAAATTGATTCCCATGACATCACTTTTGAGGATGGTTTTTGTAGTCTGCTCAATATCATAGGAATTTCGGATGAAAGCTCGATTGATGGCATTGGCCGGTCCTTTAATTTGAACAACCTGCTCCTGGAGGATGTGATGGATGCTTTTCAACGTCCAAAAATAGACGAGTATGACAACCACATTTTTGCCGTACTTAAAATGCTGTACATCAATTCCGATCATAAAATCATTGTTGAGCATATTGCTCTGAACCTGGTTCCCCATGGGGTAATCCTCTTTCAGGAGACGGAAGAGGATGTTTTTATTGGGGTAAAGGAACGGATAACCAAAAAGCATGGACGGATACGGGCCAGGGGTGCGGATTACCTGTTCTTTGCCCTACTTGATGCCCTTGTGGACAACTATTATATGGTTCTTGAAGAGTATAGGGACCGCTTGGAACTGTTGGAGGAAGAAGCCTATGGAAATCCCACGGACGAAACGGCCAGAAAGATCCAAATTTTAAAAAAGGAAATTCTGCGTATTCGAAAATGGGTCTTCCCGGCCAAGGAGATTATTGTTCGGTTGCTACAAACGGAACATCCCTTAATGACAAAGGACACCAAACTATTTCTTCGGGACACCCTGGACCATTGTATTGAAATAAATGAGGACATTCAATTATATCGGGAAATGGCAACAAGTATCATGGAAATCTACATGACGCAGATCAGCAATAAGATGAACGAGGTAATGAAGGTGCTGACGGTGATTGCGGCCATTTTTATCCCATTGACCTTTTTGGCAGGGGTCTATGGGATGAACTTCGAGAACATACCGGAGCTCCGGTTTGAGGACGGCTATTTTGTCCTATGGGGCGTGTTTCTTATCGTGGGAATCGGCTTGTTACTGTTCTTCAAGGGAAAGAAATGGTTGTGAGCATTACCGGCCGTTAAAAGCAAAAGACATCTTTTTTGTATTTTAAGGAAAACTTATCAAAGTGCCTTATTGGTTGTACATCCTTTTAGTGGTCCTTGGGATTTATCTGGTAATCAGCATGATCCTCTACCTGATCCAGGATTATATGTTGTTCAAACCTGAGAAGCTTCCGGCGGATTTTCAGTTTGCTTATGAAAATCAGGTCACTGAAGAATACAATATAGAAACCAGGGATGGTGCCGTGATCAATGGGCTCCATTTTAAATCGCCCAATCCCAAAGGGGTCGTATTTTATCTAAAGGGCAATTCCAAAAGTATTAATTAAGGGCTGGGGCAAATTTGCTGTGGATTTTACCCGTCATAATTATGATGTCATCATGGTGGACTACAGGGGCTTTGGCAAAAGTACCGGCAAACGCACCCACAAGGCCATTAAGCGCGATATGCAGGTGGTTTACAACAAAATCAAGGAAAAGGTCGCGGAAAAATATATCGTTCTCTACGGGCGTAGTTTGGGCTCGGGTTTTGCCGCTAAATTGGCGTCCATGAACAACCCAAGGATGTTGGTCCTGGATGCGCCCTATTATAGCTTGAGCAAAGTAGCCAAAAAATTCATCCCCTTTATGCCCATATCGCTTATTATAAAATTCCCCATTCCAACCTACAAATGGTTGAAGTATGTCCAATGTCCCATTCATATTATCCATGGTACGGATGATCAATTGATTCCCTATAAGAGCAGCGTAAAACTATCCAAGATCAACCCCAATAATACGACGTTGCATACGGTGATTGGAGGTGGACATAAAGACCTGAACCAATTTGAAGCCTACCACAAAATGCTCTCGGACATTGTGAACACCAAACCGGTAAAAATGAATTTAACAGGCTCCAGTATTGAATACGATTATGCAAAAAAGAAGCCTAAGGCAAAAGCTTAGTAGGATACTTATCCCACTAATTACAGTATTTTTGGTGCTCATGGGGGCTTTTAAAGTATTTCAGGAAAAATTGATCTTCCTTCCTTCCAAACTCAATAAGGAGTACCAATTTCGTTTTGATACGCCCTTTCAAGAGCTGTTTCTTGATACAGCGGACGGGGCGCAGTTGAATGTTCTACATTTTAAAGCGGAACATCCCCAAGGTGTCATCGTATACTTTCACGGAAACGCAGGAGACCTGTCACGTTGGGGTTTGATTACCGAGCAATTTGTCCATAACGGATGGGACGTACTGATTATGGACTATAGAACCTATGGAAAAAGCACTGGGGATTTGAGCGAGGAAAACCTGCACAGGGATGCACAAATGGTTTATGACTACGCCAAAAGTGGGTTTAGTGAGGAAAACATTGTAGTGTATGGGCGTTCATTGGGTTGTGCCATGGCAACGAAGTTGGCTTCGGCCAATGGACCACAACAATTGATCCTGGAGACCCCGTTTTATAGTTTGGAGGATATGGCCAGGCGGCGCTTCCCTTTTTTACCCGCCAAATGGCTATTGGAATATCGTTTTGAGAACAATGCCAACATTGGCAGGGTGTCCTGTCCCATAACCATTTTTCAGGGAACGGCGGATAACGTGGTACCCTATGAATCGGCATTTGAGTTGTATCAGCTTATTGCCCATAAGGAATCCCATTTTGTGGTCATTGATGGGGGAGGGCATAATAACCTATCGGATTTTAAATTGTACCACAGCACTATCACCCAACTCCTAGGGAGCAAAAATGTTGGAGGAAAGGTAACGGTCCCCCCGGTCACAAACAATTGAAACAATGGTCCCACTTTCAATTTCATTTGCAATCCGAAGGGCAATGGTCGCGGCACCGCCGCTGCTCATTCCGGAGAAGATGCCTTCCTCCTTTGCCAGTCGCTTTGCCATTTGCACTGCCTCGGTTTCGGAGACATAGCGGACCGTATCAATTTTGGAAGCGTCATAGATACTGGGCACATATTCGGGTGACCATTTTCGAATTCCGGGAATCCGGGAGCCTTCCTCGGGCTGTACCCCTATGATATGGACATCGGTTTTTTGTTCTTTTAAATAGGTGGATGTGCCCGTTATGGTACCGGTAGTTCCCATACTGCTCACAAAATGGGTGATTTGTCCGTTGGTGGCCTTCCATATTTCGGGTCCAGTGGTTTTGTAATGGGCTTTCCAGTTGTCCTCGTTGCCAAATTGGTCCAACATTATATACCCTTCATTCCTTACTTTGTCCACCACATAATCCCGGGCGCCCTCAATTCCAATATCGGCAGGAGTGAGGGTAACTTTCGCCCCATAGGCCTGCATGGTCTGTATCCGTTCCTTGGTGGAATTTTCGGGCATGACCAGTTCAATATCAAGGCCATAAACCCCGGCGATCATGGCCAGGGCTATTCCTGTATTGCCACTGGTGGCCTCAATCAGTTTGGAAGCGGTATCAAAATCACCGCGCTCCAGTCCACTCCTGATCATGTTCAAAGCCGGACGGTCTTTGACACTTCCTCCCGGATTTTGTCCCTCAAGTTTAAAATACAACTTTACCCTGGGGTTGGTGTTCAATACTTTGGACTCCACCAAAGGGGTATTTCCGACCAATTCTAAAATGGGGTTAGACATTTGCTGTTTTTATTTTGATTTCCGGGGTGTGGAAGACCGTGGAATTTGGTGGTACGGAACTGGTAAGCCATGCGTTTCCACCAATGATGGTATTTTCACCAATGACCGTGTCCCCTCCTAAAATGGTGGCATTGGCATAAATGGTGACATTGGATTCTATGGTAGGGTGCCTTTTCACATCCTTAAGGGATTTCTCAACATACAAGGCCCCCAAAGTAACACCTTGATACACCTTTACATGATCTTTGATCACAGCAGTTTCCCCAATAACGACACCTGTAGCATGGTCAATAAAAAAGGCTTTGCCAATTTGTGCGCCAGGATTGATGTCCACGCCCGTCTGCCGGTGTGCATATTCCGTCATTAAACGGGGAACCATGGGGAAACCGACTTTATAGAGCTCATGGGCCAGTCGGTAAATGGCAATGGCATAAAAACCGGGATAGGCCATATATACCTCCTCTATGGACAGGGAAGCCGGATCGCAGTTTCGAATGGCCTCGGCGTCCAGATTTAAGTTTTCCAGAATATGGGGAAGTTGTCCAACGTAACGTTCCCACACCTTACTGCACGGTTTGTGGGATTCCCAACAGGCCAGTGCGATCAAATCACTGAAAAGTGATTCCAGAACGTCCAAGTTTTCCTCTAAAGGGGTGTTGGTATCAAAGAGCGTATAAAACAGCTTATCGGTAAACTTCTCGGCAATCCTTTTCAACCTATAGTCTAAATAGGGTTGTTTCTTGTGAAGTTTAAGTTGATCGATGATTTGTTGTTTGTCCATTTTTAACTTTGTAACTCGTCTTGATGCTAAAAGTAGCCATTTGCGTACGCACAAATGGTTAACTTTAACCTAAAATCTATAGTAGTAGACTTATGCAACACATTACAGCAGAAACGTTGGATTTTTTAAAGGAGCTTGCCAAAAACAATACCAAGGACTGGTTTACCGAACATAAACCAACGTTTAAGGCTCTGGAAGCGGATGTGAAATCATTTTTTGAATCCCTGAAGGAACGCATGGGGAAACACGATCATATTGAGCGCCTAAAAGTGTTCCGAATATATCGCGATGTGCGGTTTTCCAAGGATAAAACACCGTATAAATCCCAGTTTTCGGCGTCTTTTAGTAGGGCAGGGGCTGCATTGCGGGGAGGCTACTACATTTGTATAAAACCTGGGGAATCCTTTGTTGCCACTGGTTTTTGGGACCCCAATAAGGAAGATCTTTTTAGGATCCGAAAGGAGTTTGAGTTGGATGCCGATGAATTTAGAAAAGTGATTTCCAAGAAGGACTTTAAGGCGATATGGGGTGAACTTCAGGGTGATGGCGTCAAAACGGCACCCAAGGGATTTGACAAGGAAGACCCCAATATTGATCTGATCAAGAAAAAACAGTTCATCTTTGTCCGAAACTTTACGGACAAGGAGGTGTTGTCGGAAAACTTCATTGATGAGGTGGACAAATCATTCAAGACCATTCGGCCTTATTTTGACATCATGAGCAACATCCTGACCACCAATCTCAATGGGGAATCACTCATAGACCAGTGAAACGGATTCCAATAGCTGTATCTGATCCTTCAATCGGTTAATGACCATGTTCATCATTCGCTTGTTCAGGGCAGAGGAGTTTTTGATATAGGTCCTGTATTCCTCCACGGTAAATTGCCCGATGATCATTCCCTTAAGGGAGTTTCTGAATTTAATGTCCTTTTGGATGGATTTTTCGATATACTCCAACCTTTTTTCCACGGACAGTTCGTAATACTTGTTCTTGTGTTTTCCGATATAGTTTTTGAAAGCTTCGATCAAAAGCATGTTTTGAAACTTAATGATCGGCCGCAAAGTTACATTCTGAAAATACTCGTCATCAGTAGTGTCCGCATGGACTTTGGCTTTCTGTAACACTGGACGAATCTTTAAAAGGTGGGATGACCTTGTGTCCATATTGGTAGTTTTATGAAAAAGTCTAAAACACTTCTAAAAGTACATATTAGAATTGCGATTACTAAAACGGTAGGATTTAGTTTTCAACGATGATATGAACAAAAAACAAGACCCTCCGCTGCAAATGGATTGATTTGAATAAGGGGTGTCCGACCTAAGTGCTGAACAGATTATGCGATACGGGAGGGGTTGTAGTTTTGATTGGAACATCAAATCCTGGCCCAGGGTGGAAGTTTTTCCAAATATGTATCTTTAGCCCAACCTAGAATCTTACGTATGAAATTTGGAAAAGTGGATAATCCGGAACTTATAGATTTTTCTTTTCCCGAGGACCACCCAAGCACAGCGGCCGTATTGGCCAAGACCGGTGAAAACCAAAAATTGAACGTCTATGTTGGGTGCGCAAAATGGAACAGGCAGGATCTAAAGAATTTTTACCCCAGGGGAACAAAGGACGAATTGGGGTACTACTCCTCACAATTCAACTGCATTGAACTGAATGCTACATTTTATCGCCTGTTCCCGGCAGAGCAATTTTCAAAATGGTATGACAAAACCCCAAGTGGGTTCAGGTTTTTTCCAAAATTGTCCCAGGATATCAGTCATCTAAGACGTTTAAATGAGAAGGTCTATCCTTTTGTCGATGCCTATTTGGATGCTGCGAGTAATCTAAAGGAAAAATTGGGGACCATTTTTTTGCAGATGCACAATAATTTTGGTCCTAAAAATTGGGATCGGGTAGTCAGTTTTGTTGAATATTGGCCTAAGGAATTTCCCCTGGCCATTGAATTTAGGCATACAGACTGGTTCAATGATGCCAAGGTGGCCGAAGAACTGTACCACTTACTGGAGGAGAATACCATGGCCAATGTCCTTGTTGATACTGCGGGACGCAGGGATTTGATGCATATGCGATTGACGAACAACGAGGCATTCATCAGGTATGTTGGGGCAAACCACGTATCGGATTACCCCAGATTGGATGATTGGGTCCAAAGATTGAAATCCTGGTCAGCATTGGGACTGTCCAATATTCATTTTTTTGTCCATCAAAATCTAGAAGTGGAGTCCCCCTTATTATCGGCCTATATCATAGACAATTTAAATCAAGAGCTTGGGATAAACCTTAAGATTCCCCAAACCTTGGGAGGAGCACAAAAGGGGCTGTTCTAATAACTCATCCCCACCTCTACAAAGGTGTTTTTCTTGTGGAACTGGGGTGGCCTGGGGGCCGCCATACAACAGGTGGAACCCAAATAGAACAACGCCAGTTGGTCCAGTTTTCCAATACTGTTGCCGCACTGTACTTTTTCATTCAATTCAATGGTGCCCACAGCGGGCCCTCCAACAATGGACAGATACCACGTCCTTCCCAAATCGTCTGTTATATCCACATTATAACGCTCATTTCGGAATGCGGGCAGGGAAGGGTCCTGTTTATAAATCCAAGGTCGCAAAACCACCAAATCACCGGGTACGTGCTGGATCCGGGTTATGGTGCCATCAATGGGGGAGTGGATACGGTGGTAGTTCTTGTTGTGTAAAAAGACATTTGTAAACGTATAGTTGGCCGGAATAACCCCTTCTTTCAAACCAAATACCGTGGCCACATGGCGTGTATCGCATTTCACTTGGGCCGCTTGGATTTGATGTAATTTTCCCTCCTCGCAAAGGAGGCCTTCACACGGCCAGACCCATTCACTACCGGTCTTTGGAATCTCTTTGAACTCCCGGATGAAGAAGTCCTGAAAACATTCAAAATCATGCTTTTCAAAAGGGGGTTTAAATTTTTCCAGGTAATTGGAGTCCGTATAGTTGATTTTGATATAAGGGCTTATGAAGTATTTGGATATAGGTTTGTTATAAACCGATGCGTACCATTTGGAAACACTTCTTTGGAGGTTGCTGGGCAAATTTCCCCAAACGGCTATGGAAAGGAATTGGTAAAAATAGGCCCGCCATTTTGGGACTTTGAACACGGTAAAGGTAGGGTCTGAATAATGCGTTGATGAGACGTCCATTTTTTGATTATGTTTAGCTTTTGCCCTTTCAAGGTATCTTATCCGCAATACCATTCCCAATGAATTAAGAAAACTTTATTCCAAGGTTAACATTTTTTAGATTATGTCATTTTTCCATGGTGGAATGGAATTTGGTAGGCCAGCAGGGTTTTAATTGATAATTTTGATTAAAAATATATCCATGAAGTTTCATACCCGAAAGTGGGTCAAGCCGGAAGATTTAAACGCCAACGGAACCTTATTTGCAGGTCGTGTTTTGGCATGGCTGGATGAGCAGGCGGTCATCTATGGCATCATTCAATTGGAGAATAAAAAGGTGGTCACCAAGTATATGTCCGAAATTAACTTCATGAGTACCGCCGTTCAAGGTGATATCATTGAAATTGGTATCGAGGTCACAAAGTTTGGCCATAGTTCGTTGACCTTGAATTGTGAGGTGCGCAATAAAATGAACCATGAGACCATTGTTACCGTGGACAATGTGATCTTGGTCAATCTTGATGAAAACGGGAAGCCTACACCGCATGGCAAGACCAAAGTGGAATATGTAAAGGACCGTTTGGAAAAACAGGCCAATCAACTACCCTGAAGCCCAGTGACCTGCGCTTAAACCTCACCCAATACCCTCAAAAAGGTTCCCATGGATTGCTAAATCCGCTTTGTGCAATCTGCTCTTGCTCCATGGGACAAGGCGACCATTTGTTTGATAAGTGCGCGGAATGGATACGATAGGTTAAAATTATTTAAAAAGGTATCTATCTGTTTTATAGAATTTTATAATATTTTATTTAAACTATCACATAACAAATAGTTGTCTTTTTCCGGTATAGGATTTGCAGTATTGGCGGCTTTCCTACGTTTTCTGCGTTACCGAACTACAAGATAAAACAACACATACCGAAAGATGGCAAGGCTCCATTTCAAGGTCAAAAGTTTTAGACCTACAAATAAGGCATTTTGACAACAAAAAATCGCCAGTAGGTAACAATTAGTTGGATACACTACGTGAAATGAAGAGTTTTAAAATTATAATAACCAGGTTGTTAGACTTTTCTGACAATTGGAATAATTTAAACTACTTTGGACACTAGGGAACTACTCACACAATTGGAAAAGTTGGAATATGGATTGGATAGCTTTTCTTTTACGGAACTAAAAAGTTCTGAAGCCTCGAGACTTAAGAAATCCTTTGAATCCTTCAAAATTGGTTTGGAGGAAAAAGTATTTGGAATGCCCACTGGAACTGTGGAATCGGAAAATGCTGCTGAGGATTACGACCAGGTTGCTACCGAAAGCAAGTTGGTTGCCAATGTGAGCCATGAGATCAGAACCCCACTCAATGGAATTATTGGGTTTTTGGACCTACTGAAGGAAACCCCATTGTCCCCTCACCAAAATGAACTTGTAAATGCCATGGATGGCGCTTCAAAAAACCTTCTGGGGCTCATTAATCAATTATTGGAATTTTCCAGTTTGGCATCCGGGCAGGAAAAATTTGAACGGGTTCCTTTTAATCCCGGCAATTTGATCAATGAGGTGGCTTTTTTATGTAAGACCCTGATCAATGGGAAGAGCGTTACGCTTTTGGTGAACTATGATGAACGTATTCCAAAAAGCCTTTTGGGAGACCCCTCCAAATTGTCCCAGGTGTTATTGAACCTCATTGGAAATGCAGTGAAATTTGTGGAAGAAGGGGAAATAAAATTGGAAGTCAACCTAAAAGAGGAGAAAAGCAAACGACTGTTCCTGGAATTCATTATCAGTGATACTGGGGTGGGAATTGCCAACGAAAACCTCAAGCATATTTTTAAGAGCTACAAACAAGCAGAACCTTCCACGAAACTAAAATACGGAGGTTCTGGTCTTGGTTTAAGTATTGTTAAGGAAATCATTGAAAAACAGCAGGGCTGTATAGCCGTTTCCAGTACCTTGGGTATTGGCACCACCTTTAAGGTTGTTTTGCCTTTTGAAAAGGTGGCCTCCGTCCCCGAACCATCCGTCCTTAAAGACTTGGAGGAGGACTTTGATATCTCCCAAAAGGCCATATTGGTATTTGAGGATGACGCACTTACCCAACGATTAATGCAGAACAGGTTGGAACAGTGGGGGTGTAAGCCCTATATAGCCGAAAATGAAGTTTATGGATTGCAGCTATTAAAAAATCACAACATCGATCTTGTCCTTTTGGATATGCATCTACCCGGATCAAATGGTCTGGAGATTGTAAAAAGAATTCGAAAGCATAAGGAATATGCGAATTTGCCCATTATCATGCTTTCCGGTGATGCCTACAGTCATAAAGAGGATATATTCCATGATCTTGGAATCAATGACTTTATCCTTAAACCCTACAATTCCGATGAATTACGCGAAAAAATATATGCCAACAGTCAGCATGTAGATCGGGATGATGGGCATACAGCTTCAAAAAATGAACACAGCGCAGCACGTACCAAACCAATTGACCTTGATCCTTTGTTACAGGAATGTCTAGGTAAGACTGAACTCTTGGATGAACTTGTACGGTTGTTTGAGCAAAACATCCTGGAATTTATCGGGAAGACCAAAATGTATTTACAAAGCGGGAATTTACAGGGGGTAGGATTCGCGGCACATAAGATAAAATCGTGCTTAAAAATGCTACACGCCAATAGGCTGATCGGCATTTGTGAAGCGATGATCTTGGAATGTAGGACAACTAATGATGTCGAACACCTTAAGGGGCTTTTTGAAGATTTTGTGAGCGAATACCCCAAAATTGAAAAAGCCATGGAAGAGGAGATAAGGCGAATTAAAAACGAGTTGTAAATGGATAAGCGAAAACTCCTTTTGGCAGAAGATGACCAAATGTTGGCCTCACTCTTAAAATACCGTCTTGAGCGGGATGGTTATGAGGTTGTTATTGAGTTTGATGGTAAGTCGGTAAAGGAAAACCTTGAAGTGGCCATACCTGATATTGTTATTTCGGATATCATGATGCCCTATTTTTCTGGAATAGAATTGGTGGATTATGTTCGGAATCAACTGAATTCAGATGTGCCAATTATTTTAATCTCAGCAGCATCAAACGATGAAAATATAGTAAGTGCCTTTGAAATGGGAGCAAACGATTTTATTGCAAAGCCGGTTAGCCCGTCCGAGTTAATGGTAAGGGTTTCAAGGGAAATCAAAAGACATTATTGCACATAACTAAACCAACATACCAAATCTTAACCATCCTGGGCATCCCAAAAATCCATACAGACCTCCTTTGGGACCTGACCTTTTTATTTTTGGTCCTGGGAGCACTTTATTTTGTTTTTGTATTCTTTTTTAGGAACAAGTTGTCCCGCCTAAGGCTAAAAACGAAAGGAAAACGCCAGGAACTGGCCCCCATAATCAGTAATTTTTTGTTCCATAGTCCAGAAGACCCTAAGGACGAACAGAAGGAATATGTACAATTAAAAATTAGGATTAGGGAATACCTGAACAATCGGTCCTTTAGAAAAATCATTTCCCAAATCCTTTTTGATTTACAGAAAGATGTGGCCGGTGGAACCAGGGAACGTTTATTTAAACTGTACAAACAGCTGGAACTCCATCATGATTCTTTTCAAAAACTGGAAAGTTGGCGTTGGGAAACCGTTGCGCAGGGCATTTTGGAACTCTCTGAAATGGAGGTTGAAGAGTCCTACCAATTAATTCAAAAGTTTGTCAATGACCGCCGGAGTGTGGTACGCAAACAAGCGGAACTCGCTACCGTGGGATTGCGAAAGGATGGCATAGATTTTTTATTGGATACCACCAGGCACTCTATTAGTGAATGGCAACAATTAAAGCTCATTGAGACCTTGGGGAAAATAAAAAACTACAGACCGCCCCAATTCAAAGCGTGGTTATTGTCCCAAAATAAGGATGTGGTCCTTTTTGCTCTTCGCCTCATAAAGCACTACAATCAAAAAGGGGCCGAAGCCTCAATCAAGGAATTGGTAAAGCACAAGAATGACGAGATAAAAACAGCGGCAATACAGTGTATTGTTGATTTCAACTTTGTGAGCACCTTGGGCACCCTCAAAAAGGTGTTTTGGAAAAGTTCCAATATGGTCAAAATCAATATTCTCAATGCAGTAGCTTCTTTGGGCTCTGCACATGATATTCTGTTTTTGGAAGAAGTAGCCTCAAGGGAAAGCAGTTTCATTATCGTTGGGAAAGCACAGAGTACCATAAATACCATAAAGCCGGAGACGGTCTTACCATCCAAGGATATCCTAAAAGTATCCCATGATGAAGGCAAAAAAGGGTCTTATTCCAAAATGGACAGGGAAGATACCGAGAGCAACGTCAACGCTATTGAATTCACCTATGAGGAAGTGACGCAAAGCCCTCCCGAAACCATTGAGGTTGAGGACATAGAGTTTTACGATGCCATAGAAATACCCGAGCCCAAGAATGAAAGGCAAACGACTGAACCCATGGACACTGCGTTTGAGTTGCAACCGATGGAAGAGGGTTTTGAAAATTCAATAGATCAACTGTTGGGGGTATTGCCATCCATTGGTGAGGATTTGGATTCCAGCGCTTTGGTCGATGATTATGACAGCATTTCGGAGTTGGAAAAATCACAACTTGTGGAGCGATTGGAGGAAGTTCCCGATGAACGGGAGCTTCCATTATTGGAGCATATTGCAGAAAATGAGTCCAACCCGGAACTCCGTTTCAAAGCCTTTAAGGCCATGCAGTCCATTAAACAAAGTGTCCCAATGGATAAGGGAGGGGAGCTGCCAAAAAAAGGAACGGAACTGCCATTGGAACAGCAAAGTATTTTTTATACCCTTTACCAGTACGCTTCGGACTTGGATTCCAAACTCATCCTCTTAAAGGAACTAATGGATGTTGGGGATGAAAAGGAGATCCCTTTTCTAAAAGGTCTTTTGGCCGTATCCAATGGCATCCTCTTAAAAACCGTACGTAAGGCTCTCGATAAACTCGAAAAAGGATGTTCGGAACAAGAAGTACCCTTGTCCGACGAAATGCCTGAAGTGCCAAAAGAAATGGGTGGTAATGGAAATACGGAGCGTATTCAAAACGAGGATGGCCAACAAGAGGATTTGGAAGATGACGAACGTATTCCTTTGGAGCTTTTGTTCCTGTATGAGGAACTCGGGATAAAAGCTGCGAAAAAAGAAGGACAGGATACCTTCCCATTTGATTTTGAGCTATCCAAAGAATTCTTTTTGGAAGGTTCCAGGGATAAACAAAACGGAAAAAAAGATCATGAATAGTGGGGTATTTGACATATTTGTAGAATACATGAACATTATTTTTTTAGTGTTCTCCACAGTGCTGTTCTCCATGTTCAGTATTATGGGTTATCTATCCGCCCGTAATTCCATCCACTATCGAAACAAAAACAGTTTTGGGGATTTGTCCAAGGTAATGGCATCACCTTTGGCCCCCTCCATAACCATTATAGCCCCGGCATTCAATGAAGGGATGACCATTGTCGAAAACGTACGGTCGCTACTGTCCCTAAAATATGTGAATTACGAGGTAATGGTGGTCAATGACGGTAGCAAGGACGACACTTTGGAAAAACTGATCGATGCTTTCCATCTGGAAAAAATTGAATATACCATGGACCCCAACTGGAAATCCAAGCCCGTCCGCGGCATTTATAAGTCCAACCAAAAGAGTTTTTCCAAGCTAACGGTGATAGACAAGGAAAACGGAGGAAAATCAGACGCCTTAAATACCGGGGTCTACCTTTCTGAAAACAGGTATGTAGGCTGTATTGATGTGGATTGCCTATTACAGCCGGATGCGCTGCTCCATGTGGTCAAGTCGTTTTCACAACGATCGCAGAAGCGGGTCATTGCGGTTGGTGGTGTTATAAGGGTAGCCAATTCCTGTACCATTTCCGGGGGTACCTTGGAAGAAATCAATTTACCTAAAAATTGGTTGGCCAAATTTCAATTGTTGGAATATACGCGTTCCTTTTTGCTAGGTAGGATGGCCTGGGGAAGGATAGACAGCTTGCTGATCATTTCCGGGGCCTTTGGATTTTTTGATCGGGAGATTGCATTGGCGGTTGGGGGATATGACACCAATACGGTAGGGGAGGACATGGAAATTGTTTTTAGGATGCGGAGGTATATGCATGATGAGGACATTCCTTATACCATTGAGTATATTCCAGACCCGCTTTGCTGGACAGAAGTTCCCGAAAGCTTGAAGGTTTTGGTAAAACAAAGGGATAGATGGTCCCGCGGTAATCTGGAAACACTTAAAAAGCACAAGGACATGTTCTTTAATCCCAAGTACGGAAGATTGGGAATGCTGAGTTATCCCTATTGGTTCTTCTATGAATGGATGTCACCCATTTTGGAGTTCCTGGGATTCTTTTCCATCATTCTGTTTTACATTTTAGGGATTTTGAACTGGGAATTCTTTTTGGCCATCACACTGGCCATCTACACCTTTAGTGTGATGTTCTCTTTTTATGCAATCCTATGGGATGTGTATTCCTACAATCAATACAACAAGACCAAAGACATCCTGATTTTGATGTTATGTGCCATTGTAGAACCTTTTTTCTTTCATCCCATAGTGGTATGGTCAGCCATAAAAGGGAATTATAAAAAACTGTTCAAAATACAATCCGGTTGGGGTGCAATGACCCGAAAAGGTTTCAGTAAAGCTGCATAATGGAGATAAAGACCAACATAAAAAAAACACGGACCTTAAAGGATTTCACCAGAATCCTAATTGGTTTTGTCTGCGCGCTTTTTGTGCTTTCCATGTACCAGCAATTCAGCCTTTTCCATGGAGGTGTCATTGACAGGCCTTTGAATAGGACCTTTCTTTTGCTGCTGGTCAACCATTTGGGATTTGCGGCAATACTCTCATTTGTCCTTTTATTGGTGTTCCGCTTCCTGGAACGCAGTAAGCCTGGTACCGGGTTTAGGGGATCCATAGTGCTTTTTTCCACTTTTTTGCTATTCGAGGTCCTTTTAATCGAAAACTTTGTCCGCAATTATTCGATGCTGCATATTACCGACTTTCAATCCGGGTTTTCATTGACACTGAGCAATGCCATAATCCTAAAATTTGTGCTGGTCATCCTAGGTACTGGACTACTTTATTATTTGTTCTATAAGCTTTCGTCGTTTTTGAACCCCTTTATTGGTAAAATGTATCCTTTTACCATCATCCTTTTTTTGCTGGCATTAAGCACATCGGTTACCGAGAAAAGTCCGGTCAATCAAAATAAGACCTTGAGCTTTATCTCAGAAACTGCGGACCATCTTTTGGATTTTAATACGTATGAGGGCAAGGAATATCCATTACTGAAGGATTGGGAAAAGGATGATTCATTCAGTGAACACTTTGCGTCCAATGTCCAGCCCCCAAATATTGTTATTGTGGTATGGGATGGCCTCAGGCCCGAATTTCTTGGAGAAGGTAAATTTGCGGGATTTACCCCATTTCTGGACTCCATCACCAAGAAATCCCTGTATTGGAACCGTTTTTTGGCCAATTCCACTTCAACCACCGATGCGGTCACCAATATCCTGGGGTCCTTGCCCCAAGGGGAAAATGGGTTTATGGCCTTGGAAAACTCGGCAAACAGAAATACGCTATTCGGTCTTTTAAAGCGGAACAACTATAACACCGGGTTCTATTTTGGGGGGAACGCCTCATTACACAATATGGACAGGTTTTTGAATGAAGAACAAGTGGATATTGTTTTGGACAAATCAAGGTTCAGCGATAGCTACATCCTTCAGGAAGCGGACAGGGCAGGGGTCACTTTGGGATATCCCGATGGGGAACTGTACAAAAAATGGGGTTCGTCCTATTTTGCCTCCAATCAGCCTAAAATTGAGTTTTTCCTCAATTTAAGTACGACCAAGCCTTTCTCCATTCCGGATTCCGACTACTATGAATCGTGGATCGAAAAGGCGATTGATACCATGAAGTTCGATGGAAAACAAAAGCGATTTGTCAAAAAGAATGTCGATTTGTTTGCGGCAATGAAATATGCCGATAATGCCCTCGGGAAACTCTTCAAAATGTACGCATTGACCAAGGACGTTGGGAATACCATTTTTGTGGTTACCGGTAGTGGAAAAAACTATTTGCCCATTGAAAATCCATTACAACAATATCAAGTACCCTTAGTGATTTACAGCGCGCTATTGAACCAAGGAATGGAATTCAATAATCTGGCTTCGCATCACGATATCGCCCCTAGTTTATTGAGTTTGCTACGGCAACAGGAGGATTTTGAGCTGCCCCAAAAAAGCGCGTGGTTGGGAAACGGACTGTTGAGTGAGAATGGTAAGGTGGTCTTGTCTACGGCCAATAATGGAGTCAAGGCAGTGGTATACGACAACCATTTTGTCAAGGGCCGAAAAGTTGCAAGGATAGGGGATACGCTGGAACTTTTAACTCCCAATGATTCCGTAAAGGGAACACTTAAAAAGGAATTGAAGCTTTTTAAGGCAATCAATTCGTATGTGACCAGAGAGAATAAAATACTTCCTAAGGACATGGCGGTCTATGAGACTGGTAAAAAACAGTTTACCAAAGAAGAAATGGTATGGATAAGCAGTGTTTTCAATGGAAGGAATTATGACAATGCCTACAACAGCGCCAGGGAATTGGCCCATGATGGTGATTATGACAAAGCATTGCTTTTATCCGCTTACATTCTGGACAATGTTCCAGGCCATATTGATGCCTTGATATTGCAAGGAAGAATACACGCCTGGAAGAAGCATTACAATAAATCGATCATGCTTTTGGAAAAGGCCGTTGACCTTCATCCTTTTTATCAAGATGCCTATGGGGCATTGTTGGATGTGTATTATTGGTCGGGAAACAACTCAAGGGCGTCCAGGATATATGAACAAATGAAGGGGAATAATATTGAAACCGTTGAGCTGATCAAAAAAGTGGAACGCTGCATGAACCGGATGGGGAAAATTCAAAATGAAGGAAAAAACCAAATAACGGGTATTCAGTTTAAAGAATAATGAGTAAACGCTTTATTTATATAGTATGTATCGGGTTTGGTTGTTTTTGGGTACGGTCCCAAGGAATAACGGACCCAGATAACTCTTTTTTAAGTGCCCGAAATATTGCTTTTGAAGGGAACAGGACCGTTGCCAGGGATTCCCTGGAACGGATTTTGGCTTCATACCCGGATTATACCGATGCGGCCATTCTCATTGCAAAGACCTACACTTGGGACAAAGACTATAATGAAGCCCGAAAGCGTTTCAATCGAATACTGTCGGTAAAGCGACAAAAAAGGGAAGCCTGGTTGGCGGCCATAAAGAATGAACTGTATTCCAAAAACCTGAATATTGCCCTTGGACTTTCGAATAAGGCCCTAATATACCTTCGCGAAGATAAGGCCATTGAAGAATTGCGTAACCAGGTCGTTTTCGAACTGAACAAAAAGCCTCCTATCCAGGAAAAGCTGAAAGAGGAAAACAAAAACCTGAAACGAAAAAACGGTATTTCCGTTTCAACGACCATTGAAATCTTTGATGTGGTTTTTGACCCCATGTACGAAACCTCTATAGCATACCAGACCCAAACCAAATTTGGACAAATCCTGCCCAGGATCAATTATGCCCAAAGATTTGACCAAACCGGAACCCAGTTTGAAGTGGATGCCTATCCCACCATTTCCAAAACGTTCCATGGATACCTAAATTACGGGTATTCCAATGCGGTCATATTTCCTAAGCACAGGGCGGGATTGGAGCTCTATGCGGAACTGCCCAAAGCATTTGAGGTATCCCTTGGGGCCAGACATGTGCGGTTTACGGAAAATAATGCCACCATTTTTACAGGGTCCTTTGGGATGTACAGAGGGAACTATTATGTGTCCGCAAGGCCTTTTGTTTCGGTCAGGAATGATGGACAAATGGGTTGGGCAGGGAACGTTTTGGCAAGAAAATACGGAAAGGATGGCAATCATTTTTTTGGTGTCCGGGCGACCTATGGCTTCGATTCCGAGTTGAACCAGTTTATTGTGGATGGTGAATTGCTTTCCGCCACCCAATTGTTCCTGGAAACCCAATTGCTGAACCTGGAATATCAGTTTGCCGATAAAAATAATATAGGGCTGTATACCTTAAATGCAGGGGTTAGACGACAAGAACTCTTTTTCGATTCGGGCAACTTTTTTTGGGGCGTTTCCTTTGGACTTCGGTATCAATTTCGTTTTTGAACGAATTTTCCTATTTAAAAGTTCACAACAACTTTTGTGTACTTCACCACAAAATATTGTCATTGCATAATGTTTGGGATATGTTAGCGTTAATCATGTAGCACCCGAATTAAAAACCTAATCTACCACTATGTTATACGATACCTACGGCGAGGAATATTTAGCATTCTTACAGGAGCTAAATGAAATTTTGAGCATGAATGAACTGGCAGAGTTGGATTATTTATAAACTGCCTTAAACCGAAAGCTATGGAGAGACAGAACCAAGAAAACAGTGCATACATCAATTTCATCAATGATTTGAATGAGATTCTAACGGATTACAACATCTCACAACTGAATTGTTCTTAAGTTTAAGTGTTTATCAATAAAAAAGGGGCTTCAATTTTGAAGCCCCTTTTTTATTACCCTAAATACGATTTTAAGATTTTGCATTTAGAGCTATGTCTTAATTTTCGAATGGCCTTTTCCCTAATTTGTCTCACCCGTTCCCTGGTCAGATCAAAAGTACTCCCAATTTCCTCCAGGGTCATGGAAGGCTGTTCCCCAATTCCGTAATACAGACGAACAACATCGGCTTCCCTGGGCGAAAGGGTGTCCAGGGCCCGATTTATTTCCGTGTTCAGTGATTCATGCATCAATTCTTTGTCGGGACGCGGGGATTCCCCTGCTTTCATGACATCGTATAGATTGGAATCCTCCCCTTCTTTTAAGGGGGCATCCATGGATACGTGACGCCCGGTATTTTTCATGCTTTGCTTTACTTCGGTGACCGTCATGTCCAATTCTTTGGCAATTTCCTCTGCAGAAGGAGGTCTTTCATGGGCCTGTTCCAAATAGGAAAACGTTTTTTTGATCTTATTGATGGAACCGATCTTGTTCAAAGGCAAACGCACAACCCTGGATTGTTCCGCCAATGCCTGAAGTATGGACTGGCGGATCCACCATACCGCATAAGAGATGAACTTAAAACCTCGTGTTTCGTCAAAACGTTTGGCCGCTTTGACCAGACCTACATTTCCTTCATTGATCAAATCAGGTAAGGTCAACCCCTGATTCTGATATTGCTTGGCAACGGAAACAACAAATCGAAGGTTGGCATTGGTCAGCTTTTCCAGGGCAGCTTGGTCCCCTCTTTTAATTTTTTGGGCCAGTTCTACCTCTTCATCGGCTGTTATCAATTCTATTTTGCTTATGTCTTGTAGGTATTTGTCTAGGGATTTGGATTCACGGTTGGTTACTTGCTTAATGATTTTAAGTTGCCTCATTCGTGTTCTGGGTTTAGTGTATATATAAGCTCTCATTATACATTTTTAACGCGGCAATTCCAAACGGAATCATGTAATCTTTTCAAAAAATTATCAGTAGTATTTTACTGCACTTGAATTCGGCCATTGTTAATAGTATTTTGATATTAAAGGGCAGGTAGTTTTTCGTGCCAATTCAAAAATCGCCTAATTTTGTAAGGTTTTTTATTAATCTGCCTAAACCCACGATATCGACTTGGAGCTACAAAAAGAAGTTGCCGGAAAAAAACTTTACGACTACCAAAAGGAGGATTTGGAGAAAATCTTCACGGAATTGGCCAAGTTGCCCGAGGGTAGCAATATCTTATATCAACTTCCCACTGGAGGGGGCAAGACCGTTGTTTTTTCGGAGATAACGCGCAGGTACATTGAGACCACCAAAAAGAAGGTGGTCGTGCTTACCCATAGGATTGAATTGAGTTTCCAAACGTCCCGGATGCTTCACGGTTTTGGGGTCAGCAACAAAATCATCAACAGTGATGTAAAGGAGCTCAACGACCAGGACGAATATATGTGCTTTGTGGCCATGGTGGAGACATTGAACAATAGGCTTCAGGAAGAAAAGGTGAAAATCAACAACATTGGATTGGTCATCATCGATGAAGCGCATTACAACTCCTTCCGAAAACTGTTCAAATACTTTGAACACGCCACGATTTTGGGGGTTACCGCTACCCCGTTGAGTTCCAACATTAAATTGCCCATGAAGGACCACTATAAAAAGTTGATCGTGGGCAAGTCCATAAAATCCTTAATAGCGAACGGATATTTGGCCAAAGCTGATCTCTATAGCTATGATGTCAGTCTTAAGAGTTTAAAACTGGGGATCCATGGTGATTATACGGTAAAATCCTCAGATGAGTTTTACGGTAACCACAATATGTTGGGCAAGCTGGTAACGGCTTATGAGGAAGTGGCCAAAGGCACCAAGACCCTTATTTTTAACAATGGTATCAATACGTCCTTTTACGTGTACGAGACCTTTAAAAAGGCCGGTTATGATATTAGACATTTGGACAACAGAAATACGGCTTCCGAACGTAGGGAGATATTGGATTGGTTTGCCCAAACCCCCAATGCCATCCTAACTTCGGTAAGTATCCTGACAACGGGTTTTGATGAGCCAACGGTGGAATCCATCATCCTAAATAGGGCTACCCGTTCATTGACCCTATATTTTCAAATGATCGGACGTGGTTCCAGGATCCTTCCCAATAAGAATGGGTTCAAAGTTATTGATCTGGGGAACAATATTGCCCGTTTTGGACCTTGGGACGAGCCTTTGGATTGGCAGGAGATTTTCCATTTCCCGGATTTTTACTTGGAAAACATCAAGAACGATGAGGAAATTGAGAAGGAGTTCATCTATGAAATGCCAGATGAACTCAAAGCAAAATTTGCCAAATCGGAGAATATCGATTTTGATGTGAAGGAAGAATACAAAAAGGTATTTGAAGAGGGCAAAAAATCCAAACTCGTATTGGAACGAAGCATAGAGCAGCATGCACAGATCTGTGTTGAGAACAGCGAGGATATTTTTGATGCGCGTATCCTGGCAAAGGCCTTAAAAGAGGAAATTGCATTTCGGGTGAAACAGTATTCGTATTGTATCATGAACAATACCAAGAATTACAAGGAATGGCTGGAAGAGGATTATGAACGGAAGTTACGCTCCAGGATATCCAAAAAGTTTGCACAGCAGATGTAGTACATGAAAAGACTTCTTGCCATTGGTCATATTTGGCCCGAGCCTACCACCACTGCTGCGGGAAATCGGATGCTACAGCTTCTGAGGGCATTTTTGGACAGGGATTATGAAATTACCTTTGCTTCGGTAGCGTTAAGGACCGAATACTCCCATGACCTGACCACATTGGGCATTGAAGAAGTATCCATAAAGCTCAATCATAGCAGTTTTGAAGATTTGGTCAAAAAGAAAGACCCGGATGTTGTGGTGTTTGACCGATTCATGGTCGAGGAACAGTTTGGTTGGCGAATAGCTGAAGCCTGCCCAAATGCCTTAAGGGTATTGAATACCGAAGATTTACATTCCCTAAGGGAATATCGGGAACTATGCTTGAAAAGGGAAAGCACATTTACCGCAAGGGATTGGCTGCAAAGGGATAAGACCAAACGTGAAGTGGCCAGTATTTTCCGTTCAGATCTCACCTTATTGGTATCCTCTTTTGAAAAAAGCCTCGTCCAAGAGGCAACGGGAATGGACGAAAGCCTTTTGTGGTGTTTGCCCTTTATGCTCGAAGAAATAAGTGAGGTACACAGGGCTACTTGGCCCAGCTTTGAGGAACGTTTGGATTTTATTTCCTATGGCAATGGAAAACATGCCCCCAATGTGGATTCCCTTACCTATCTAAAAAAAGTTATCTGGCCGATGATCCGAAGGGAATTGCCCAAAACAAGACTCCATATATATGGCGCTTACCTGCCACAACAAGTCAAGGCAATGCACCGGCCCAAAGATGGGATTTTGGTCCACGGTTGGACCGCGGATTTGGAAAAAAAGGTGAAACAGGCACGCATGGTGTTGGCTCCTTTGCGTTTTGGTGCCGGAATTAAGGGAAAATTGGCTTTGGCCATGCAATGTGGTACGCCCAGCATAACTACGGACATAGGAAAAGAAGGAATGGCCGTGGGTCCGGCCTGGGCCGGTTTTATTGCTAACGACCCCAAGGATTTTGCCAAACGCGCCGTGGAACTCTATCGAGAAGAGAGGATTTGGCATGAGGCCCAACAAAAAGGGATACAACTTATCAACACCAACTACAATCGGAAACTTCTGGCAGAAAACCTTTTCAAAAAAGTGAACCTGCTACTACAAAACCTGGAAACCCATCGAAACAAAAATATAATCGGCACTTTGTTGCACCATCAAACCATGAATGCCTCAAAATACATGGGGAAGTGGATAGAGGAAAAAAACAAGAAAAATTAACCGTTGTATATCACGGCTTTGCGAACCTCTTCCACGGTTTTTGCCCCCAATTGCACCATATTGTTCTTTAGGTCGTCCATGAGGATATGGGCTACATGATCACTTCCGTATTTTCCCAATGCACATACGCCATGGATGAATGGCCTGCCGACAAAAACAAAATCAGCCCCAAGATATAGTGCGCGCATGGCATCCAATCCTGTACGTATGCCACTATCGAACAGTATGGGTACTTTTCCTTTTACGGTTTCAACAATGCCGGGCAATGCTTCAATGGCAGGAACAGCACCGTTGAACTGTCGCCCTCCATGGTTGGAAACATAGATGCCATCCAATCCTATTTCAACGGCTTTTGAGGCATCATCCGGATTTAGGATTCCCTTGAGCACAACTGGTCCCTCCCAAATATCCCGTAATTCCTTGCAATATTCCCAGTCCAATGTACCACCCAATCGATTTCCTACAAATCCACTTACAAACTTCATATCGTTGGTATTGGTGTAATGTTCCACGGTCCTAAGTCGGGGCAACCCCCTACGAATCGTATGGTAACCCCATACAGGGTTGGTGATGCCCTGCCAAATTAGTTTAGCGGTAATCTTGGGTGGAATGGCCAGCCCAGCCTTTTTGCTACGCTCACGCCTACTGGCCATTGGGACGTCCGCGGTAACCACCAGTGTACGAAAACCTGAATTCCTGGCTCGGTCCAACAAGGAATCCCGAACATCTTTATCCTTTGGCGGATACAACTGAAACCAACCCATGTCCCCAACTTTTGGGCCTATGGTTTCCGGGGTTTCCGTCGCCACCGTACTTAAGCAATACGGGATTTGCATTCGATTGGCCGTTAAGGCCAGGTACTGTTCTACTTTGGGCCATAGTAATCCGGTCAATCCAACAGGGGCGATTCCTATTGGGGCACTGTATTTTTGGCCAAAAAGTTCGGTTTCAATGCTTGCTTCCAGGAAACCTTTGCAAAACCTGGGCAGAAAGCGGATCTTTTCAAAAGCGGTTTGATTGGCTTGTAGCAAACTTTCGTCCCCCGTTCCAGAATCAAGGTATTCCCATGCCACATTTGGAATACGTTTTTTAGCTTTTTGGGCGATATCCACAATTCTGGGATACGTATTTGAATAATACTCCAATTTCTTGTTATAGGACACGATGCTCAAATGAGTTCTTAGGTAAAATCCGGTTTTTATGATTTTAAAATGGCATTGACCAATTTCTCCACACCAAAACGAACTACGTCCGTTGTGGGCAATTTTGTACTGCGTTCAATTTCCTCCATCTTCTTTGCTGCTTCAGATGCATCCAATCCTACGGTATTTAGGGCAATCCCAATGGTTTTTGCGGTATTTTGGGAGCCGCAAACCTTGGCAACGGCCTCATTCAGTTGAATGAAATCATCCAATGGGGGTATGGGAATATGGGATACCGGATAACGTAAATGGGAATAGGCGGCCTTATGGCACATTATGAGATGTGTGGGCTGTGATCCCCGCATTAAGGGTAGGGTGGCCGTACTACCGGGATGTGCCAAGGAACCTTGTCCTTCAATGATGATAATGTCATTATGGGCCTGTTCCAAAACGGCCTGTTCAACGGCACCGGCAGCTTGGTCCACTTTAATGGCATCCAATGGAATCCCATTGCCCATGAGCGTAATACCGATCTGCCCCGTAGGGACAAACCCAACTTTTACGCCTTTTTCCCTTAGGGCAGCATAAAGTTCCAGACCGGCCGTCATTTTACCGGCTGCCATATCCGTACCGACCATTAAAATTCGTTTGTTCTTCTGTTCGGTCGCTTTTGCCGTTGCGATGGGGTAAGCGTGTTGCGGCTTACGAACATCCCAGATGGTATTCTGCTTCACTAAATGTCCAAAGCGGGCATTGAGGTCGTCATGAAGGCCATTGATCAAGGAAAGGCCATTTTCCAGGGCATGGGAAACCGGGCCATCCCATTCTGCCGGAAAACGACCGCCACTTGGGGCGATTCCCAATACCATTATTTCAGCCTCCAATTGGACGGCTTCATCCACGGTGGCCACAACTGGAATGGAATAGGGGAGCCCTACAGCTTCCGAGACGGATTTTCCTTCGTAATTGGAATCAATCACACAAACAATGGGATGTTTGGAGAAACGCATAAGCCCAAATCCCATTTTGCCGGAGTCATTATCCAGCGCACCTTCCATAAAAATGGCAAGTTTCTGGTGGTGTTCAAACATTTGAATCTATATTTTGAATTTGCCACCATGTCCGGGAACATCCAGGGGCATGGTAATTTCATTGATCAGGGGTGCGCCTTCGCAGGGATCGGGATTTAGGTTGAGATGGGAATCCAGGTCAATATGATCTAATATACCCGAAACCGCAGCTCCCGCAGCAATGGATATGGAGGTTTCCCCCATACAGCCAATCATGGTTTTTAGTCCAAAGGCATTGGCCGTGGCAATGATCCGTAATGCACCGGTGACTCCGCCGCACTTCATTAATTTCATATTTACCCCATCTACCGCATGGGCCCATTTGGGAATATCCGTGGCAAAACGGCAGCTTTCGTCAACAAAAATGGGTAAGGGCCGATTTTCGTAAAGCTCCGGCAAAGAAGTTTCCTCGCCCTCTTTTAAGGGTTGTTCAACATATCCACACTCCCTATCGGCCAGCCATTTCATCATATGTTTGGCGTCTTCAACGTTCCAGCCGCCATTGGCATCCACACGAATGGAGATCGGGTAGTTTTTGTGGTAGGCCAATACTTCTTCGTACATGGCTTTGTCCGCTTCTATACCTTCGGGATTCCCCAATTTCACTTTAAGCGTCCGAATTCCATCCTGTTCCAAAATAAGGGGCAAGCGCTCTTTGGCCTCTTCAGGGGCCATTATCCCCAAAGTAATGGAGGTAGGCTTACTTGGTTTTGAAAATCCCAATAAGCGATACAGGGGCATTTGTGCTTGCTTGGCTTTTAGGTCCCAAAGGGCCATATCCAACGCCGCAAGGGCGCAGGGCGCTATTCCGGAGGCAATTGCCATATCGTATACGATTTGTGGACTTGACAAATCCAATGTATCCTTTACAAATCGTTCCAAATGTGCCTGTGCTTCTTCGGCCGTAGCGGCCCCTTCGGAAGCTCCTGGGGAAGTTTCGCCCAGTCCAACATAAGTTCCATCGGAAACCGAAACAAATAGATTGTGCTGCCCATCCCGGACACCCCGGCTAATGCGCAGGGGAAATCTTTTCTTCAAATACCTAATTTCATAGGAAACCTTCATAATAAATCAATCTCTTGACTAGTAAATATATGCCTACTTGTTAAATTTGAACTGATTTCATCCAATTATTTATATATGAGGGGAGACAACACCATTATTTACATTATTGCCATTGTTATTGTACTTCACTTTTTAGTTGGCATTGGCTATTTACTCTATAAACTGACCAAAAAAAAGTAAGGAATGGGCGTACAAATTGAACCATCTTGGAAAGCGCAACTGCAACATGAGTTTGAGAAAGACTATTTTGTGGCGTTGACACACTTTGTAAAAAAAGAGTATCAGGCCACTACGTGTTATCCTAAGGGAAGGGATATTTTTGCCGCATTTGACCATTGCCCCTTCTATGGGACCAAAGTGGTCATTATTGGACAAGATCCCTATCACGGACCCAATCAGGCGAATGGTCTTTGTTTTTCCGTAAAGGATGGAATTCCCCATCCACCGTCCCTGGTCAATATTTTTAAGGAGATAAAGGTAGATGTTGGGACCCCTTATCCCACAAGTGGAAATTTGGAACGTTGGGCTTCACAGGGGGTACTGCTCCTAAATGCCACATTGACCGTGAGGGCTCACCAGGCGGGAAGTCACCAAAACAAGGGATGGGAACGGTTTACGGATGCTGTGATTCAAACGGTTTCCAATAATTTGGAAGGCGTCGTCTTTTTACTCTGGGGTGGTTTTGCAAAAAAGAAGGCGGCATTGATCAATACTTCCAAGCATTATATTCTTACATCCGGCCACCCTTCACCCTTAAGTGCCAATAGGGGGCTCTGGTTTGGGAACGGCCACTTTGGTAAAACCAATGAACTCTTGGGACAAATGGGAAAATCGTTGATAACATGGTGAATTATTAAAATTCTGACATTTGTTAAAATTTAAAGAAAAAGATTACGTTTGCTACTAGTATAAGCTAAGAAATTTCTGATAACGTGGGCAAACCTAGATCTGTTTTATTGGTGGATGATGATAATACCACAAATTTCCTCAATACATTTTTTGTTAAGCAGGTGGACTCCTCCATTGAAATCAATGTTGTGGGCAATGGCCAGGAGGCAATCGATTTTTTGACTTTAAATGGAAAAGCCGACTTAATGCCGTGTTTGCTTATTTTGGACACGAATATGCCGGTAATGAATGGTTGGGAATTCTTGGAGGCATTTGAACAAAAGTTTGATTCGGCCCTTAAAAAGAACATTGTAATCGTGATGTTGACCTCTTTGGATATTGACCATGCGGTACAACGGGCCATGGATATGCCCAATGTTTCCGATACGGCCCAAAAGCCGCTTTCCGATCTCCAGTTTCGGGCCCTTATCAAGAAACATTTTTATTAATGCTCCCAAAGTATATCGGAAGGCTTGATGGTCCGGCTTAGAAGACCCAACGATTCTAATTTTTCCAAAACATGCTCCAATACGTCTTGAGAAAGCGGTTGTTGTGACCAAACCGTCAAGGATAACCATTCCCTGATATCCTCCAAACGTTGGCCATAGCTATTGGCAAAAGTTCTGTCTATACTTGGAATCTGTTTAAACTCCAGCGTGTAGCTATTGATGACTTCTAAAATGTGCTGGACCAATGCCCTATTGTTTTCCAAAAAGTGCAGGTTTCCCGCTACAACAAAACAAGGCCATGGCGTAGGGCAGTCCCCAAGTCTTTTAAAGGTACCTTCATCAACCAGTGGTTTTGTTGTAAAGTGTTCCCACATAAAATAATCCGCCTTGCCCTCGCTTAAGGCCTTGATGGCACCATTCAGATGATCGACTACCTCAAATTTCAGATTTGTGGTATCCCATCCCTGGCTTTGGGCGTGTACAAATGCCATTAAGTGGCTTCCACTGCCATATCTACTAATGGCGGCCCTTTTGCCCTTAAGTTCCTGGATGGTCTGCAGCTTACTTTTCCCATCCACATGAATTCCCCAGAGTAGGGAGGACGCTACGTAGGTTTGTACAATCTTGCTTGGATTTCCTTCGGAGATGCTCTTTACGATACCTTCGGTAAGGATAATGGCCAAGTCCGTTTCGCCATGTTGTAGGAGTTTGCCCATTTTTCCCGTTCCTTCGGGAACATCCTTCCAAACTACGTCAATTCCCCTTTCTTTAAAGGCGCCCTCCTCAATGGCAAAATGCCAGGGGAGGTTAAAGTGTTCCGGAACGCCGCAGATGTTAACCGTTTTCATTCAATTTTGTTTTTAGATAATCGTAAATGGCATATTGCGACCGTAATCCAGGTTCCCCAATCCTTCCCTGTACTTTTTTATTGCTATCCTCCTCGTCCATAATCCTTGCTTTTATGGTATCATTGAGCTGTAGCTCCAGAATATCCTTAAGCTCTTGAAAAATCTCCTTATCGAGGATAGGGGTCAGTACTTCTATTCTCCTGTCCAGATTCCGGGTCATCCAATCCGCCGAACCAATATACATGATTTCCTTTCCACCGTTTTCAAAGAGATAGATTCTACCATGTTCCAAATAACGGTCAATGATGCTGGTAATACGTATGGGCCTTTCCCCCTGGACCATATCGTCATTGGACCTTGGCCACAAACAGCAAAATCCACGGACCAATAGCCTAATTTCCACGCCTGCCTCACTGGCCCGGTACAACGCTTTGATCATTTTGGAATCTTCCAGACTGTTCATCTTAATGGTAATTTTCCCCCTTCTTCCGGCACGCACATGGGCGATTTCCTGTTGGATCAAATCCAAAAAGGTAATCCTGGTCGTGAAAGGCGACACCAATAGGTATTTTAGTTTGGGAATGATCAATTGGCGTTCCAATACCTTAAATACCTGGTTCAAATCCTTGGCTATTTGGGTATTGGCAGTGAAAAGGCCATGATCACAGTAGATTTTTGCGGTTTTTGCATTAAAATTACCCGTACCAATAAAGGCAAAACGTTGTACCTCGGCTTCAATGACCCGTTCTATCAAAGCAACCTTGGAGTGCACTTTAATGTTTGGAACGCTGTAGAGTACGGTTGCGCCATGTTGTTCAAAAATTCGGCCCCATTTAATATTGTTCTGTTCATCAAACCTCGCTTGTGCTTCTACGAAAAGAACAACTTCTTTTCCATTTTTTAATGCTCTTAGCAAGGAATCGGTCAATGCCGAAGTCCTTGCGATTCTATAAAGAGACATTTTTATGCTTCGAGCAGAAGGTGATTCCGCTGCCGAACGGACAAAGTTCTCCACCATACCAAATTCTTGATAAGGAAAATGGACCAATTGGTCTTTTTTAAGGATGCTTTCAAAAATATCATCTGTAAAAGAGAGAATGGGGTGCGGTAGGGGTGCCCTTTCTTCGTAGGACAAATGGCTATGGTCGGGAGGGATGGGAAAGCTAAAAAAATCGGACATATTGTGATATTTTCCTCCCAATACCATATCTGCTTCCCCTAGATCCAGGGACTCTGTAATGCTGCCTTTTAGCGCTTCGGGCATGTTTCCATCGTAAAGCAAGCGCGTAGGTTGTCCGGATTGTCGTTTGCCCAACGATTGGTATATTTTTTCCACCAATGCGGTGTTCGTATAGTCATCCTCAAGGTACAGCTCAGCATCCCTGGACATTTTTATGGAATAAGCGCCCAAAATGGTTTGATGTGGCACCAACTTATGGGCGTTCATCTTAATGATATCGTCCAAAAAAAGGTAATTGTGTCCCTCCCCGGGAATTTCAAAAAAACGACCGCAGGTCTTTGTGGGTATATTGATTACCGAAAAATCCCTTTCGCCCAAAGACAGGACCAGATACAACGCCCCATCTTCCAGATTGGAGTAATTCAATACATCAATGATTGTACAATACTGGGCTATTTCGGTATCGAATAATTGCCCTACATATTTTTTTTGGGCACTGTTCAGTTCTGTGGTTTGTCGTATAAATATGTGATGTTTCCTAAGTTCCCCTAAGGTCCTTTCTATGATACTTCCAAAAAGTTCTTGTTGTTTTGCAACCGTCTTTAGGATAAACTTTAATTTTTTGTTGGGCTTGAGTACCAATTTCTTCCGTAGCTTTTTATCCACATTTTTCAACTGCCGCAACTGCGAAATCCTTACTTTGAAATATTCATCCAAATTCGAGGAAAAAATGGCTAGGAATTTTAACCGCTCCAAAAGGGGGACATCGTTGTTGTCAGCTTCCAACAAGACACGTTCGTTAAAGTACAGCCAATTGATATCCCGATTTTTAAGGGGTCTTTCCATATCTTGTTTTTTCAAAAATATGGATAAGCTGGACGGTCAAGTTAAAGCTAGTGTTAAGTAAGGAGTTCCAAACTCAGTTTGATCAGGGAATCCACCGTTTTTCGGGGATTTTTTGAGAAGGTCCCCAAAGGTCGATTGGCCAGGATGGCATTCAGGGACACCGCCCTATGGCCAAGGAGCTTGGAGAGTCCATAAATGGTGGCCGTTTCCATTTCCAAATTGGTAATGGAGTTGTCCTGGTAGCGAAAGGAAGCCAATTTGGAATGGAAGTCCGTCAACTTTTGTTTGAGTCGTAATTCCCGCCCCTGTGGGCCGTAAAAGCCAGCATTGGTAAGGGTCATGCCCAATCGTATACGATTTGAATCGAGTTGTTTTTCCAGTTCTTGGTTGCATATTGCGGTATAGGGAACAATACCTTTGTCCGTCCAACCCAAATGGGCAATCAAGGATTGGGTCATTTCATCAATTTCCACATGCTCCTTCTCGTAGAAGTGGAGAATACCGTCCAAACCAATGGCATAATGGGACAATAAAAAGGAATCCACGGGAATATTGGGCTGTAGTGCCCCCGAGGTACCGATACGAACAATATCAAGGCTGTTGCCAGTTGGTTTGATTTCACGTGTAGAAAAATCAATATTGACCAGCGCATCCAATTCGTTCAAAACGATATCAATATTTCCGGTACCTATTCCTGTGGAAAGCACGGTCAACCTTTTCCCATTGAGCATGCCGGTATGCGTTAGGAACTCCCGCTTTTGCTTTTTGAGTTCGATAGTATCAAAATACCGGGAAACCTGTTGAACGCGGTTGGGGTCACCCACAACAAGGACCGTAGGGGCAATATCCTCCGGAAGTAGGTTTAGATGATAAATGCTACCATCAGCATTCAAGATCAGCTCAGACTCGCCAATGGGCATACAGTAACGGAGTTACAGTTTTAAAATACGATTGGTTTCTGTATTGTAAAGGAAATTGTATTTAAGGGCACCACCCAAATAATAGTCCTCATCCCTTAACTGGGAATAGTAGTTTTCCCTCTTTTCCAAAATCGCTTTTCCCTTGGTGGATAAACGTACAGGGTTAAAAGAGGAAAACAGGGGCTTTAACGTGGTGATCATCCGTTCGTACTGGGAGTCCCCAAAACCGTAAAAACCTTGGTTTTGAAGTATTTTACCGATCAAATCCCTTTTGGACTTTGGCTTTTGTTCCCTTGCGACGCCCAAAACGGTATTTTCAACAGCGTTCAGGCCATTCTTTATTGTTGGAAAACGCTGTAAATGTGCCTTTATCGCTTCGGATAGGTACTTAAACTGAAAGCTGTCAAAATCAGCCAAGTTCTCCAATCGCATAGGATTATCGCTACAGTACAATTGCCAAACGTAATCGGCGTATTCAATATCGTCCTGGGATAAAATGATGCGGCGCTCATAAATTTCGGTGAGTTGCTCGTCCGAAAGGTCATTAAGTCCATAAAGCCGTTCGGTATTGTCCTCTTTTCCACTGCAGACCAATGAGATTTCCGCGTGACGTCTATAGGTTTTGAGCCAGCTAAGGACCGCGAGCATATTGATCTGGCAAAATAGGTCATATTCAAACCAAAGTACAATTTGGTCTTGTTGCTTGTGACTGCACAGGGAGCGGTATTCCTTTAAGGTTTTCTCTACGAACCAGGATTTGCTGATACGGTAGTTTTTGTTCAGAAACTCAAATCTCGTTTTCCAGAATGATTCACTACCTACGCTACTGAGCGTTTTGCCCTCGCATAGCATCTCCCTCCAGGTGACAATGTCACCTTTAAAGGGAAGCGTTTTTAATCTTTCGGTGAAACTATCCCCGTTGGTAATGTGCAACAGTGATTTCATTTTCAAGTGTTGTTTCGTTGGTTAGAAAATTAAAAGTAAGATTTAAAGGAAGAAAACAAAAATATTTCCTTTAAAAGGTTGGTTAATGAACGATAAATTTAACAGTTGGTCGATTATAATTGACTAATTACTACCTATTTAACTAGCCTCCAACCCGTTTTACCGAAAATCCTTTATCGGTTAGGAATTTCATGATCTTATCCCGAAAATCGCCCTGAATAATAATGGTTTCGTTTTTATGACTGCCGCCAACCCCCAATAATGTTTGCAGGGATTTGGTCAGTTTTTTGAAATCGGATGGTGCTCCATTGTATCCTTCCAAAATCGTAACCGGTTTTCCCTTTCGTTTTTCGTATTTGCAAATAATTGGCTCGTCCTGCAACCAAAACTTCGTCTTTTTTTCCCCTTCCTGCCCGGTTTCATCGGGTACATGGTCCGGAAAAAGGTTTTTAAGTTGATCCTTTAGATCCATGCCTATTTTTTTACCAGACCCAATTCTATTAAACGTTCATTTAGATAATCGCCTGCCGTAGTATCTTCAAATTGTTTTGGATGGGCCTCATCTACGCAGTTTTCCAAGCAATTCAACGACATTTCACTGATCGGATGCATGAAAAAAGGAATCGAGTAGCGGGAAGTTCCCCAAAGTTCTCTGGGGGGATTGACTACCTGGTGTATAGTGGATTTCAATTTATTATTGGTCAAACGGGAAAGCATATCCCCTACATTGATCATCAGTTCATCCGGTCTGGCGATGGCATCCACCCAATTTCCTTGATGATCTTTCACTTGCAACCCCTTGCCATGGGCGCCCATTAAAAGGGTAATGAGGTTAATGTCCCCATGGGCCGCTGCCCTAACGGCATTTTTTGGTTCTTCGGTAATGGGGGGATAGTGTATGGGCCGGAGAATGGAATTCCCATTTTTGATATATTGGTCAAAATAGGTCTCTTCCAAGCCCAAATGAAGTGCTAGGGCCCTTAGTACATATTGCGCCGTCTTCTCCAACATTTTATAGGTTTCTTTTCCAACGGCATTGAAATCGGGAAGTTCCTCCACGGTCACGTTTTCCGGATATTCCTTTGCCAGTTTGGAATCGTTCTCCACATATTGTCCAAAATGCCAAAATTCCTTTAAATCCCCTTCTTTCCGTCCTTTGGCATGTTCCTTTCCAAATGAGGTATAGCCCCGTTGCCCACCAATTCCCGCTATTTCATACTTGTCCTTGGTTTCCTGTGGCAATCCAAAGAAATGTTTTATCTCCTCGTAGAGCTTTTCGACCAGTTCATTGGACAGGAAATGACCACTTAAGGCCACAAATCCAATATCCTCAAAAGCTGCTCCAATTTCTCGAACAAATTTTTCCTTTTTTACAGGATCACCGGATAAAAAATCCCCCAGGTGAACACTTGGTATCGCACTCATGGTTCTTTGTTTTTTGCTTCCCTCCAAAAGTAAGCAATCTTGCCCTTTTTACTACTTTTGGGTATATAACAACAACTATATGCGCTACCATATTGGGGATCTGAACCCAGAAGAATTGCTCCGGCTCTACGGACGTATGCTAAAACCTAGAATGATAGAGGAAAAGATGTTGATTCTGCTTCGGCAGGGTAAGGTTCCGAAATGGTTCAGTGGAATGGGACAGGAGGCCATATCCGTCGGCGTTGCCTCCGCCCTCAAAGACTCCGAGTACATCCTTCCCATGCATCGAAACCTGGGGGTGTTCACCACACGCAATGTTCCCTTAAAACGACTTTTCGCACAATGGCAAGGGAAGGCCAGTGGATTTACGAAAGGAAGGGACAGAAGCTTCCATTTTGGCAGTCAAGAACATAAAATTGTTGGGATGATTTCCCATTTGGGGCCACAACTTGGGGTCGCCAATGGAATAGCACTGGCGGATTTAATTCGAAAAAAGAAAAGGGTCACCGCAGTTTTTACCGGTGAAGGAGCTACCAGTGAAGGGGATTTTCACGAAGCATTGAACGTGGCGTCCGTTTGGAACCTACCCATTTTATTTTGTATCGAAAACAATGGTTATGGCCTGTCCACACCTACCAGGGAACAATACAATTGTGAACATCTGGCGGACAGGGCAAAGGGATACGGGATAGAAGGTAGGATCATTGAAGGAAACAATATTTTGGAAGTCTACACAAAGGTCAATGAACTCTGTAAGGCTTTAAGAAAACGACCGCGGCCCGTACTTCTTGAGTTCAAGACCTTCCGTATGCGTGGACATGAGGAAGCCAGCGGCATCAAATATGTGCCGGAAAAAATAATTAAGGAATGGGCGAAAAAAGATCCCATAGCGAATTTTGAAGCCTTTTTATTGAAGGAGGGTGTCTTGAACGATAAGAAGATAGAGAAGCTCAAAACAGATTATATGGAGGAAATCAACATGAGCTTAAAGGTGGCTTTTGATGAGGATCCGGTTGTTTTTAATGGGAAAATGGAGTTGGATGATCTCTATCAAAAAAATGAAGATGTATCCATTGAACCCAACGCATTGGATGCCCAGGAAATCCGTTTTGTGGATGCGGTATCCCAGGGTTTGCGACAATCGATGGAAGAACACAATGAACTGGTCCTTATGGGACAGGACATTGCGGAATATGGGGGAGTGTTTAAAATAACGGACGGTTTTGTAAAGGAATTTGGTAGAAATAGGGTTCGGAATACGCCTATTTGCGAATCCGTAATTGTGTCCACGGCAATGGGCCTCTCCATCAACTCCATGAAGGCGGTAGTGGAAATGCAATTCGCCGATTTCGTAAGCAGCGGGTTTAACCCCATTGTCAACTACCTGGCAAAAATTCATTACCGTTGGGGACAAAATGCAGATGTGGTCATACGAATGCCATGTGGCGGAGGGGTAGGTGCCGGACCCTTCCATTCCCAGACCAATGAAGCCTGGTTTACCAAAACCCCTGGACTTAAAGTAGTGTATCCCGCATTTCCTGCGGATGCCAAGGGACTGTTGACCGCCAGTATCAATGATCCCAATCCGGTACTGTTTTTTGAGCACAAAGGACTTTACCGCAGTATTTCCGGTGATGTACCAAAGGAATACTACACCTTGCCCCTGGGCAAGGCCTCGCTTTTGAAGGAGGGAAATGATGTTTCAATCGTAACCTTTGGTGCAGGCGTGCATTGGGCCTTGGAAACGTTGGAACGGCATTCCAATATATCGGCGGATTTGATTGACCTACGAACATTGGCCCCATTGGATACCGAAGCAATATACCAATCGGTTCAAAAAACGGGCAAACTCATCATACTGCAAGAAGACACACTTTTTGGGGGAGTGGCAAGTGATATTTCCGCAATGGTTACGGAACACTGCTTTGAATATTTGGATGGCCCGGTCAGGAGGGTGGCAAGCCTGGATACCCCGGTTCCCTTTGCGAAAAATTTGGAAGAGGGCTTTTTGCCTAAAAAACGTTTTGAAGATGACTTACTGGAGCTCCTGGCCTATTAGTTTTTATAAGTGCCCTTTTTTCGACAAATTGATGTTAAGTGGAAAACCATTGCTGCGGTTTTTGCGTATGTACCAATAGTATAATCCAAACGATATGATAAGAAAAACAAGTATTTTGCTAGGGGTGTTCACGATTTTGCTGGGGTCCTGTACCATCACCAAGTCTGCGCGTTCCCAACGCAATTTGTTCAGTGGTACGTGGTCCCTGGACAATATTAGGTATGAAAACAACACCGGAAACTTTCAGGCTGTTCTTTTTGATGATGCCAAGGACATCTGTTTTGAGGGGAGTGAATGGTTTTTTAGGGATAACAACAGTACTGGACGATATACCATAAAAGGCGGATCCCTATGTCAAGGTGGGGATAGGTACATTCGTTGGTCCGTCATTGAGCCTGCACAAAACTACAGTAGCCAATTACAGTTCAAATTCATTGATGAGAAGTATAAGGACATTTCTGGTGGAGTAGGGTACCGATTGAATATTACAAGTCTGGACGAACAACAGATGGTATTAAAGTCAAATGCAAATGTTGATGGTGAATTGGTCACCATTGTTTACGAATTTTCAAAAAAATAAAAAATGAACATCAAGCTTAAAAAAGGAATCTCATACGGAATGATCGTACTACTATTGGTTAGTTGTAGTGCCGTAAAAAATGCCAATAAAGCACAGAAAGGTGGTGCCATTGGTGCAGCGGGTGGTGCGGTAATTGGAGGAATCATAGGGAACAATGTCGGAAAGGGAAATACGGTCCTTGGTGCAATTATTGGTGCAGCCGTAGGTGGTGCCGCAGGGGGCTATATTGGAAGTAGGATGGACCGTCAGGCAGAACGGATCGAGGAAGAAATACCAGGTGCGGAAGTACAGCGTGTTGGTGAAGGGATCAACGTAACCTTTACCCAGGACGCCGGTGTTTTCTTTGACACCAACAAAGCCGATGTCAAAGGGAGCTCAGCAGAAACACTCAATAAGTTGGCCGATATTTTTAGGGAATATCCAAAGTCCAATATTTTGGTTGAAGGACATACAGATAGTGCCGGTTCCGAAGAATACAATCTTGGACTGTCTCAAAAGAGGGCAGAGTCCGTTACCCAGTATTTGATAGCACAGGGCATCAGTTCATCCCGACTTACCACCAAATGGTATGGTGAGACACAACCCAGGGAAAGTAATGAAACTGCAGCGGGCAAGGCCAAAAACCGTAGGGTGGAACTGGCCATTGTGGCCAGTGACTCCCTAAAAGAGGAAGCCTACGAGAATACCAAAGGGTAAGACTATGTTATAAGCTCGGGATGAGTTAAATTGAAGAAAGAAATCCCGGATTTTTTCCGGGATTTTTCTTTTTTAAAGTATCTTTTGGCTACATGCAGCAAAACGTAATTATTGTAGGCGGCGGATTGGCGGGGCTCACCGCATCCATTTTACTCTCCAAGGCCGGTATGGAGGTATTGGTCATAGAGAAAAATCCGTACCCCAACCATAAAGTCTGTGGGGAATATGTCTCCAATGAGGTCCGGCCGCTATTGGAAGGCTTGGGCCTTGATGTAAAGGCGTTGGGGGCCGTGGATATCAAATCATTTTCTTTAAGTACGCTTAAAGGCAAATGCATTGATGTTAAATTGCCCTTGGGCGGTTTTGGGATAAGCCGTTATGCATTGGACAATGCCCTTTACCATTTGGCACTCCAAAATGGGGTGGAGTTTGCCTTTGAAATGGTAACGGATATTGTTTTTGAAGATGATCTTTTTCGCATAACATCGGATAACGGTCACTATCAGGCATCCGTGGTCCTAGGTTGTTATGGGAAACGTTCAAATTTGGATAAAAAACTACATCGGGGTTTTTTAAAACGGCAATCGCCTTGGCTTGGTGTTAAATGCCATTATCGTTTGGCTGACTTTCCTTCGGATAAGGTAGAACTGCACAGTTTTTATGGAGGTTATGGAGGACTGTCCAAAACGGAACAAGGTCTGGTCAACTTTTGTTATTTGGCCAATTATGCAAGCTTTAAAAAATACCGAAACATAGCTGGGTTCAACCAAAACGTTGTTTCACAAAACTGTTATCTAAAACAGTTTCTGGAAAACGCAGAACCGGTTTTTGAAAAGCCTTTAAGCATTGCCCAAATATCATTTGCCTCAAAAACCATTGTGGAAAACCATGTTTTGTACTGCGGGGATAGTGCAGGCTTAATACATCCGCTGTGCGGCAATGGGATGGCGATGGCCATTCATGCCGGAAAAATTGCTTCGTCCTGTGCCATTCGGTTCCTTGCCGAGAAGGGGTATGGGAGAGTGGATATGGAGCAGGAATATACCCATTTATGGAAAGCGACCTTTGCGAAACGTTTACGGTATGGTCGGTATATTCAAACGCTTTTATTAAATCCTAAACTAGCGGATGCGATTTTTTCAATTATCCCAAAATCCCAAAGAATTATCAATCCAATCATCCAACGAACCCACGGAAAGCCTATCTTAGTGTAATGGATATTTCCATTAGAAGTTCGGAGGTTGAACTTATGGATCGGCCGGGACTGGATAAAAAGTCCCTTACCAACGCGCTAAAAGACATCAATTTTTGCAACACTTGGCTTGGTGGTTACCGTTTGACCATAGATGCCGTCCTCGATTTGATCAAATCGGATAGAAAAAAATCGTATACGATTTTGGATGTAGGCTGTGGGGATGGGGAAATGCTGCGAAAAATAGCAAAAACACTCCATGACAAAGGCATTTCCCATCGCCTTTTGGGTATCGATATCAATAAGACCATTTTAGGGATTGCAGAAGAGAAATCACAGGATTTTTTGGATATTGGGTACCGATACAGCGATGTTTTGAATGACGATTCCCTGGACTGTGATATTTTGTTGTGCACGTTGACCCTGCATCATCTTAAGCAGGAGGAGATTCCCCTTTTTTTAAATCGCTTTGTCGCCATTGCCCGTGTTGGAGTGGTCATCAACGATTTGCAACGGAGTAGGATTGCCCATTTTTTGTTCAAAATCTTCCGGGCCCTTTTTTTAAAATCCAAAATTGCCAAGAATGATGGTTTGGTATCCATTAGGAGAGGTTTTAAAAAGGAAGAACTCTTGATAATGTCCAAACGGATTACCGGGGCCTCACATCGAATTTCGTGGAAATGGGCCTTTCGCTATGTTTGGATACTTAAACCACAACCGCAGGGATAACGACGTATGGGTGAAGCAAAAATTATTGGAGTGTCCAAAGCACTTCCCAAATATTCGAGGACTACCAAGGAGATCATCCCTTTTGTCAATTTATGGCTTGGCGACCAAGAAGAGCGTTTTCGAAGAAAGGTGGTCAAAATTTTTGAAGGGGCCGGTGTGGACAAACGATACGGTATCATGTCCATAGAAGAGGTATTTACTGCCACATCTTTTGAGGATAAAAACAGTGTTTATGCCCAAGCAGCAAAGGAATTGGGAACAAAGGCCCTACAATCTGCCCTTAAGGATTCCAATTGGGAACCGGACTCCCTGGATTACATCATTACGGTAAGCTGCACGGGTATTATGATTCCTTCATTGGATGCCTACCTGGTGAATGCCCTACAATTACGACAGGACATAGTAAGGCTTCCAGTTACTGAAATGGGTTGCGCGGCCGGAGTCTCCGGAATGATCTATGCCGCAAATTTTTTACGGTCCAATCCCGGTAAACGCGCCGCAATAATAGCTCTGGAAAGCCCAACGGCAACCTTTCAGCTCAATGACTATTCCATGGCCAATATGGTCAGTGCCGCAATTTTTGGGGACGGTGCGGCCTGTGTTCTGTTATCTTCCAAAGCGTTGGATAAGGGGCCAAAAATAGTGGGTGAAGGGATGTACCATTTCTATGATGCCATTGGGATGATGGGTTTTGATTTGACGAATACCGGTCTTAAAATGATTCTGGATCCAAAGGTTCCCGAGACCATAGAAGAACATTTTCCACTTTTGACCAATCCGTTTTTGGAAGGACTGGGCTCAACCATTGAAAGGGTAAACCACCTTGTTTTTCACCCCGGCGGAAGAAAGATTGTGCAAACCGTTGAAGCATTGTTTGGAAAATTGGGCAAGAATATAGATTTGACCCGGAAGGTCCTCCGGGAATATGGAAACATGAGCAGTGCAACCGTACTCTATGTACTGGAGGAATTTATGAAAAAGGACGTACCCAAAGGGGAACAGGGATTGATTTTAAGTTTTGGGCCCGGTTTTTCCGCCCAGCGTGTTTTAATTGAATGGTAATGGCAAAAATCACCAAGGGGCATCCATGGGCATTGATTTTGGGGGGCAGTACCGGACTGGGACTGGCCACTGCCAAAAAGTTGGGCTCCAAGGGCTTTAATATTATAATTATCCATAGAGATAGAAAGTCTGATTTAGAGAAAATTAAATCCTCTTTCCAAGAAATTACTTTAAATGAAGTCCAGTGTGTAAGCTTTAATATGGATGCCACCAACCCAGAGAGACAAAAGAGCCTGGTACAAGAGATCAGGGCTGTTTTAAAAGACGATAAAGTAAAGGTTTTGGTCCATAGTATTGCTAAGGGAAATGTAAAGCCGATGTATGCTGCTGGAACGGGCGAATTGGAAGGTCAGGATTTTCAATTGACCATTCAAGCCATGGCCACAAGTTTGTATGATTGGACCAAACTGCTGGTGAAGAATCAGGTCTTTTCCAGAGATGCAAGGATTATTGCCTTTACCAGTGAGGGGAGTACAAAAGTTTGGCCCAACTACGCAGCCGTCTCCGCGGCAAAGGCTGCTATTGAGGCAATAGTTCGGAGTATTGCGTTGGAATTTGCGCCTTTGGGGCTAAAGGCCAATTGTATACAGGCGGGTGTTACCGATACCAAATCCCTACGATTGATTCCTGGAAGTGATCAATTGATTCAGGAAACCCTTCGTCGAAATCCAAATAAAAGGTTGACCACACCGGAAGATGTGGCCAATGTGGTATATTTATTAAGCACTCCCGAAGCTTCCTGGATTACGGGTACTGTAATTAAGGTGGACGGAGGGGAAAGCCTTCAATAATGACAACAGAGGAAATCATTGACCATTTGCCGTACGACTATCCTTTTCTTTTTGTGGATGCCCTGAACAAGGTCGATGGGGCAGGTTGTGAGGGGCAATATACCTTCCGGTCGGATCTGCCCTTTTACCAAGGGCACTTCAAGACCCTTCCCGTAACTCCCGGGGTTATTTTAACGGAATGCTGTGCGCAGATTGGTTTGGTGTGTTTGGGAATCCATCTCATGGAAAAAGAACTGGATACTTCCGTTCAAATAGCGCTTTCAAGTACTCAGATGGATTTTCTGCTACCGGTGTTCCCCAACGAAACCGTAACGGTTTTTTCCGAAAAAATCTATTTTCGGTTCCATAAACTAAAGTGTAAGGTGTCCATGCGAAACAGTGCGGGAAAAGTGGTCTGCAAAGGCGTTCTTTCCGGAATGTTCAAAACCAAGGCAGTATGAGGAATAGGGTGGTAGTGACTGGGATGGGGGTATGTGCACCCAATGGAATAGGATTGCCTGCCTTTGGGGAATCGCTCTCCAGAGGGCAGTCCGGAATTGCATGGATCGACGAACTAAAAAAACTAAAATTCTCATGCCAAATAGCTGGCTTGCCTAATATTAGTGTGGTAAATTTGAATGATTACTTCACTAATGTTCAATTAAAAGGGTTAAACTCCAATGGACTTGTCTATGGGGTTGTTGCCGGAATGGATGCCTGGAAAGATGCCGGTTTACGAATTGCTGATGCTCCGGACTGGGACAGTGGAACCGTTTTTGGAACGGGTATCCTGGGAGTGGATAAATTTCGGGAAGCCATTTATAAGGTCGATGCCGGTGAGGTAAGGCGCTTGGGAAGCACTACCGTTGTACAGACCATGGCCAGCGGCATTAGCGCCTTTTTGGGAGGAAAATTGGGATTGGGAAATCAAGTTACGACCAATTCATCGGCATGTACCACAGGTACGGAAGCCGTATTGATGGGTTATGATACCATTGCAAATGGAAAGGCAAAACGGATGCTGGTAGGGAGTTGTAGTGATAGTGGACCTTACGTTTGGGGTGGTTTTGATGCGATGCGTATTTTGCCCACAAAATTCAATGATGCTCCTACCAAGGCCAGTAGGCCAATGAGTGCCTCAGCTTCGGGGTTTGTGCCTGGAAGTGGTGCCGGAGCCTTGGTGTTGGAGTCCCTTGACAGTGCATTGCGGCGAAAGGCCAAAATTTATGCAGAAATTATGGGGGGTGCCGTAAACAGTGGTGGTCATCGTAATGGGGGAAGTATTACGGCGGCCAATCCCGTTGGCGTACAAAAGTGTATTTCAATGGCCATTGAAGATTCTGGGATCGATGGAAAGGATGTGGATGCCATTAATGGCCATTTAACGGCTACAACAAAAGATCCGGATGAAATTGGTAATTGGAGCATGGCCTTGGGCAGATCGGGGCTCGATTTTCCTTACATCAATAGCTTTAAAGGGCATTTTGGACACTGTTTGGCCGCTTCGGGGAGTATTGAGTGCGTGGGTACAGTACTGCAATTTAAGGCCAAGCAATTGTTTGGGACCTTGAATTGTGAAGATGTTCATCCTAAAATATTGGAGGTAGTGGACCCATCCAAAATAGTGGCACAAACCCTGTCCTTTCAACCAAATATTATTGCCAAAGCAAGTTTTGGTTTTGGGGACGTTAATGCCTGTGTTATTTTTAAGGCCTATTTGCAATAAATGTTATGAAAAAGGAAATAAAGGAACGCTATGACCTGCTCAAAGGTATTGTGGAGCAGTATTTGCCCGATGATGTGGACGCTTCAACCATTACTATGGAAAGCCACTTCATCCAAGAGTTGAACATCAATTCTGCCAATCTGGTGGATATTGTACTGGATGTGGAGGACGCTTTTGATATTATGCTCGAAAATGATGATATGGATGGAATGCAGACCGTTTCGGATGCATTGGGAATCATTGATCGGAAGATTTCGGAAAAATAGTATTCCATGAGTAACAAAAGAAAGTGGTTATTCACTGGAGGTTTGGGTGCCTCACTTTTTGGATTTGGGGTTTGCGCTGTGTTGGAAAGTGCCTTTTTAAAGCACTCCGGGGCCCTGTGGTATGTTTGGACGGTATTGGGGACACTTTCCCTTGCTTCCATGGTTATGGGCATTGTGCTGCTCATTAAGGCAGGTTTTATGGAGAAGGATATTAAAAAGGGCAGTCAATGAATCAGTTCTGGACATGGGCAAGGCCCAAGTTGACCGTGGATAAAAGATTGCTGTTCACCTACTGCGTAGTATATTTTATTTGGGGCATGGCCATGAACTGGGTCGGGCAAGAATTGGAAATTGCACGTTTTACCTATTGGTGGCAGGTAATTACCTGCTACATCCTTTACATGGTGCCCATATCGCTATTGCTCCGGGGGTTGCCATTTCATATGCAATATGCTTACGGCCTGATTGCTATGGGATTACTGGAGTTCGGGGGGTATGCGCTGGAAACTTCCTATGCGTATCCCAACAATCTTCTTGACCAAGTTTTTAACGAGCGAAACTTTAGTTTGGGAATGGCCCTGTTTTTTGCCCTTTATTTTCCCCTGGGAAATAAGCTTGTTTCCAAAACATATAACGTGCTCTTTGGATAAACGACTTCGTATATTCATCGAGAAAATCGAAAGCTCATCGAAACATCCATAGGCTTGGGCCGGCAGGGGTATCGACCAAATGTACCTTATTATAGATGAGAAACCAGAAAACCATGGTTTTCTGGTTTTTAACCAAGGTCACCTTACTTTTGGGTTGAGAACACTAGATTTAAATGGGAAAATACTTTTTTACCTGTGCCATGATGGTATTGGGTATGCATTTGGGCTATGCGCAGCATACCAAAAAAGAGGAAATGCTAGAACAGCGAAAAGCGTTCAGTGATCGAACCATGTTCCAACGTTTTGAACGTGAAATGGTGCCCACCGCAGCGGAGCGTACAAGGAAAAGGGAAAAAATCAAGGCAAGGCGGGATGTATTACTTACGATTATAGACACTTCCCAAATACGGCCGGAATTGAAATTGAGACTGAAAAACGATGTGTTGGACGACCCGTTTTCCAATAGGTTGCGCAAGTTCATGGAAAAACACAATCTTAAAGAGATTGTTTTAGCGCACTAAATCGAACTTAAAATAGACCAACACCAAGTTATCTTTCTGCTTTTTCTTGATGTTGATGTCAAACTCGGAACTATAAAGACTTGCTTTTCCCGTTAAGCCCTTGGAAGACTTTTTCATGATAATTTCAAAAGGTTTTGTAATGCCCTTTATCGTTAGATTGCCACTTACCAGATATTGGTCTCCCTGTTTTTGGATACTGGAACTTTTAAAACGGATTCTTGGATGGTCCTTGGCGTTGAAATAGCGGGAACTTCTTAGGGACCAATTTCTCAAGCCGTTATTGGTATCCAGCGTGGAAACGGCTACCGAACCTTCAAAGAATGAATTCTCCACGTCGCCCCAGTCAATTTTGGAGGAGGATGTAAAACCGGCAATACTTCCCTTTACCTTTTTTGCAGGAAATTCAAATGTAATGCTGGCCGTTTCAATTTTTGCCTCTTGGGCCTGAGCCCCAAGTATTGGAAAACCAATTGCTATGAGATAAAACAGAACCGATAAACGCTTCATGAATGGATTTTTTGGTACTTAGTCCCAAAAGGCAATTTAAAACTTACAGGCTAATGTGCCTTCATTTTTTCCTTTTTTTTGGAGAGTTGCCTTTCCAAATCGTTAATGGATTCCTGAATGGATGCTTCAAAACTTTTGGTGTTGGCTTCCGCAAAAAGTAGGGGCCCTGGAACACTTAGTTGAATTTTACAAATTTTACCACTCATTGGCGAACTGGTATTCTGAATTCTCAAAAAAACATGGGCCTGAACGATAAAATCGAATTTAGACTCCATTTTGTTTAACTTTTTCACAATTAAGGCTTCCAATCGTTCGCTCGCTTTTACTCCATCATATTCAAAAGTGATGTTCATATACCTAAAAATTTAAAAGGTTAATTCAATATCAGGAAAACACTATAAAGGCTGAATTACCCTATGGTTAAGTTTCCATTAATTCAAAACTAGGGGATGTTAAAGTTTAAAAAGATGACATTGGTCATGTTCATTCGCTATAGGATAATTCGTAAATTAGATAGGGAAAATGTGATCAAACCTAATTTTAGTAAATGACAACAGACAACATAGCCACTAACCTGGACGAACTCACTATGAAGTTGGAGCGAAACCACAGACAGGTATTGCACCTGATCAAAAAGTTGTGTTCGTATCGCTACGAACCGAAAAACTACGATTGCTATATAAAATTACGGGATCTGCAAAAAGGATTCAAGGATTTGGCAAGTGACCAAATGCAACTTTTTGATAAAATTCAGCAACACGGTGTAAATGCAACCGAAGCAAAACAGCTTATGGATGAGGCCGCGACCAGGTTCATTGTTTTGGAAAAGTTAACGGCACAGTACATATTGGACATCAACGGGTACTAAATTTTTTACCATAAATAAAAGTAATGCTATCGATAAAGAAAGTTTTATATTCATTAATGCGGTAATTACCTATATTTGAAAAAAATTGAGATGGCATACTCCAAAATTCTTTTACTTACCAATCTTGAGCCCGAATCGGCCTCACTAATGAAGATGGCCATTGGGATGTCCAATGAAAAGGGCTCAAAACTATCCATCCTGCACGTAAAGACGCCTTTGTCCGTAGTGAATATGGAAAATCAATTGACAGCAAAGCGGGCCATCTATGATGATCATCGAACTACACTGAAGAAATTGGAGGAGTTATTATCACCAATCCCACTGCATCGGAATGTAACTTTGGAGGTTAGGTATGGACATTTAAAAAGTACAGTTAAAGAGTATGCCAAGGAATATGGTCCAGATATTATTATTGTAGGATCAAAAAAGCCCAAAAGATTGGCCTTTATGGGTGACGGACTGGTGAACTGGTTGACCAAAAAATTCAAAAACATCATTGTGGCCAACCCGGACGAATCCTTGCGCTTGCAGATCAAACAGTTGGTCATCCAATAATTTACAAAGCTTTCCGTGTTGGAATTATTGTATTTTTAGCATTTTTAAATAAATGCTATGACTGCAAAGTATTCCTGTTTTCTGCTCTGTTTTTCTACCTTTTTGCTTTTGTTTACGGGCTCTTGTAAGCATCCGAATAAGGATTCAACGGGCGAAGAAGTATTCCCAAGCACTGCAGTTGGCGATACCAGCCTAAAACTGAATACCCTTAGATTACCGGAAGGTTTTCAAATAACCACTTTTGCCGAGCGCATAGATGGCGCACGTTCCATGGCACTGGGAGACAAGGGAACCCTTTTTGTGGGTTCCAGAACGGAAAATACCCTCTATGCCGTTATTGATGGTGATTCAGATCATAAGGCGGACCAGATTATGGTATTGGATACTACCCTTAACACGCCCAATGGAGTTGCTTTTAAGGATGGGTCCCTATATGTTGCCGAGGTCAATAGGCTATTGCGCTATGATGCCATTGAAGAAAATTTGGACCAGCTTCCCGAACCCGTGGTGATTTATGATGACTATCCGGATGAATTTCATCACGGTTGGAAATATATTGCTTTTGGACCTGATGAAAAGCTCTATGTTCCTGTTGGCGCTCCCTGCAATATTTGTGATAGCGCCGTTGTGGACAAGCGTTTTGCCTCTATAACCCGCATGGACCCCGATGGCGGTAATCGGGAGATTGTTGCCCATGGCGTTCGAAATACGGTAGGATTTACCTGGCACCCCCAAACCAAGGAATTATGGTTTACGGATAATGGTCGGGACATGATGGGGGATGACGTTCCGCCCTGCGAGTTGAACCGATTGGGGGAAGTAGGACAACATTTTGGATATCCCTTTTGTCATGGAAGTTCCGTAGTGGATCCGGAATTTGGAAATGATAAAAGTTGTGAAGACTATGTGCCTCCGATTCAGGACCTTGGGGCGCATGTGGCCCCATTGTCCGTGAAGTTCTATGAGGGCACCATGTTTCCAGAGTCCTTTAAAAAATATGCCTTTATTGCAGAACATGGTTCCTGGAACCGATCCAAAAAGGTGGGATATCGCATTTCATTGGTAGAATTGGATGGAAATACAGCTGTTGGATATACCACTTTTATTGATGGCTGGTTGGATGAAGAAAGTCAAGAACGATGGGGCAGGCCCGTGGATATCCTATTTCTGGAAGATGGATCAATGCTGATTTCCGACGATTTTGGTGATGCCATTTATAGGGTAACCTACAAGGACAATTCCATAGCTATGGTGGAATAGCCCACACTCCATTTCGGAAGCGTTATCCATGCCAACCTATGGTAATGGCATGACGCTTCAACATGAAGTAGTATCGACAGCACCGTTCTTTTAAAAAATAACATGCCCTTTTACCTGATTAATAGCTTCATAGTTAGGAACTTACTTTTTGGAAATAGTACAATGTATGGAAAGGGGATTATTTTCCTCTGGTAGCTGTAATCCGTGGACGGAATTTTTTCGTACATCCAACGATCATCGACCAGAATTTTAGTTTTTTTGCGGAATGGTATCAAGTTGGATAAGGAAACCTATTTTTTGGGGTATTGTTTTTAGCGTTTTTACTATAGGGATTTCCCTGGGGCAGGGCAAAAGGACCTATCAAGGCACTTACCGTGTTGGCAATCTTAGAGGTGAGGCCAGGTTTGAATATCTATTTTCCGGAACGGACACCATTTTGGATGGTGGTTTTAGTCTGAAAAGTTCCAGTTTGGAAGCCTTGTTAAAGGAGAACGATAGCTCGTTTTCCATTCTGGGGAACTTTACCAATGGAGTCCCACAGGGAAAGTGGCTATTTCAATTTGGGGAATTCCAAACGGATAGTACCAGCCAGGTGGTGGGCTACCAATACCGTGTGAATGTCAATGGAAATCAGGAGGAGATTGAAGGTTCCCTAAAAAATGGCAGGCCACAGGGCATCTGGAAAATAAACGCCAAAAGAATTGAGGACTCCCAAATCGCCGATACCCTTTTTTATAGCGAAATCCTTTTTGAGGAAGGCGTGCCACGGCAAAGCTTCCGCATAGCAACCGGTGAAAGCACGCTGGTCGGTCGGTTTCTCCGCAATGGATTGGCCCATGACAGTTGGTCCCTTTTCTCCAATGATGAGGACGGTACGGAGAACTGGATTTTTAATGAAGGCCGATTGACAAGAATTGAACAGGAGGAGGATGGGGAAGTGATCAGCTCCGAAATATTTCCCAATCCCTTTTCGGCATCCAAAACCATCCATATGGATGCTGGGTTTTCCACCTTGGTGTCGTTGTACCGATCCAAAGTACCGGGCACCTGGGATGCATCAAAAGGAATCAATGGCCTTCTATTGGAAAATGGCCGTTACTACACAAAAATAGATACCCTATTAGGCATGTTCGGGAATACGGGTTTTCTTCCGGAGTTTAATGCTTTAGTGCCTTTTTATCCTTTAAATGAAGCGGAGAAACAGCAATTGGACAGCATTTTGGTGCTGACAAAGGAATCAAAAGAAATCACGGCTTCACTTTTGGCAAGTACCCAACTCAATTTGTTGAAACGTTCGGACGACGAAGCCAATTACCTTCATAGGGTACTTGCGCGCATACAACAGGAATATGAAATGCCATTGCTACAATTGGTCCATTTCAACGAACTGGACATTGTTGACTGTTTAAACCGTAAAAAATTGGTTGAAACACTTTTCCCTGCAGGAACACCTTCCATTTCAATAAAAGTTACTCCAGACGATGGCGAAGCACCGGTTTTTTTAGGTCCCGATCACGAGCAATTCAATTTTTCGGGCCAGGATTTGGAATCCATCCATCAAATAGCTTCTTATATGCGCAAGAGCGTAGAACAGGTTGCCAATCAGCTGAACGGAAAATTGGCCTTTGACAAAAAGCAACAGGAATTTGTGGATTTGGAAGAAACCCTTATTGCCAAAGCAAATCGCTTGAACCAATATCCCGATTCCGTATTGGGCAAGTTAACCAGGGCACAGTCAAGGGCATTGAAGCATCTACGCCATACTTCGGAACAGCTGCTCGCTTCCTATTCCAAAATGGAAGTAAATCAGGAAAAGTTGCGGCGCGCCCATATTTTAATTTCTTGTCTGGAGGATCTGGACAGCCTTTCGGGGCAGATCCTGCTGCTTCCCAGGAATGCCGTTGAAATTGAAGAAAAGTACAAAGACGCGGTTTTCAATCCCTTCACGGCCACCATTATGGAGGAGGCAGTAAAAAGAAGAATTACATCGGCCTACAAAACCGTACTCCTTCCTTATTTGCTCGATGCCGTTGAAGCCCAAGTGAATTGTGACAATGCCAAGGAAATGACCTTGCTTTTCAGGGATTTGCACCTTCGGATGCTTGCGCTCAGGGAGGAAGACACCAAAAAACTGGAACGAAAACTAAGAAAGGTTCAGGACCCATTGGCGGTATTGGCACTTTTTGATTTGAAACCATTGGAAAAGTAGGATCGTTATATGCAAAATACCAATACACATCGCTTTAAGATCCTGCCTCTGTTCCTTTTTCTGGCGGCAATACAAATAAAGGCCCAAAACGGGGAGGTACTTCCTGAAGAATCGGAGTTTAAAGAGCCCACTACCAGAGTATGGTACAATACCTATGGAATTATCCGAATCAGCAATCGATTGTACTGGGATGCCCAAACCCATTTCCGCTTTGTGGAAACGGAAAGTACGCCATTTATGGGGCAGATCGGGCAGATTTACAATCGCCATGCCATTGGATATATTTATTCCAAATACATCAACTTCAGTCTTGGGGGGGTCCTACGGGTCAATTTCAATACGGACGAATCTTCGGATGACCGCAATGTGGTTCCCGAATGGCGTATTTGGCACCAATATCAGTTTGCACAACCCGTATATAGCGCAATGATTTACCATAGAATTCGTATAGAACACCGTTGGACACAAGGCTTTGCGGAAAATAGTGACTATATTTTCAGAAATCGATGGCGGTATATGTTTCGGGCCAAAGTACCATTGAACAGCAATAAACTGGAACCCAGGACCATTTATGTCTCCCCAGAGGCAGAGGTGATCATGCAAAGTGGTAAGGAGGTAGTGGGCAGTGTCATGGAAGATTTGAGGTTGACCACAACTTTGGGCTATATCATAAATCCACGATTAAAAGTAGCGGCAGGTCTTATGTATTCCCATGGACAAACCTTGGAAAACCCTGGAATTTTTAGGCAAAATTGGACCATGCGGTTCCATGTCTATTTTTCTCCGGACATCAGAAAAATAAAAAATAAGCTACCCGCCATCCATTTTACGGATTAGGTACGTATATGGAATTGTACAATGCTTTTTTAAGATGAAAAACCGTAAATCCCAATTCATTTTATTCCTTTCCCTGATCATTGCGATTACCGCATTACTGTACGTAGTGAACACCAACATACAGCAACAACGCCAATTACGCCTACAAGGTGAGCATTTGGTTGAATTGCAAGGTCAGCTAAAAGTCCAGCACGAGTTATTACGTGTGGATACCTTATTGGTGGCAGGCAAGTATGAAGATGCCCTGGAACAGTATGGGAATGAGGAACTCCGTATCGTTGCCGATGGTGCGCATGGAATAGGTTTGCGCGTGGCCATCGCAGAACGTTTTTTGGAACTTCAGGAGAATACGGTGGAACGTTATGAGGAACCTGTGGATTCGGTTGGATTGGAATCCGATGAAATTGAAAAGGATATCCTCGCCGCTGAGGTCAACCAAATGGACTCCCTGTCCTTTGTGCTGGAAAAAACCAAAGTGCAATTGACACGATTAAAAAAACAACTTCAACAGAAGTCATTTGGGGAGTATATCACTTTTACCAATAGTAAAGGAAGTCTGGTATATTATGTTGGCCAAGTACGAAAGGGAAAGGCCCATGGTTATGGTGTGGCCATCTTAAGCACGGGTAGCCGCTATATTGGGGAGTGGAAGGATAACCACCGGCACGGCGTGGGTACATACCATTGGAAAGATGGGGCCTATTATGAAGGGGAATATGAAAATGACAAAAGGAACGGTCAGGGGACCTATTACTGGCCCAATGGTGAAAAATTTGTAGGACTTTGGGAAGATGATGAGCGGACAGGGGAAGGCACTTTTTATGGAAAAAACAGTGATGTTGTTGCCAGTGGCCTTTGGGAGGACGATGAACTGGTCAAAGAGGACAAGAACTCCGGGCGCTAAACTGTAGCTTATTCCTCCAAAAGCTGAAAAAATTCATTGGCATCCTTAATATCCTCCAACCCCAGGATATAGCATATTTCAGAAAGATCGGAAAAATCCAGTCCGCCTGATGCAATGGAGGTGTTTACGTACCGTCCCTCCTTTCCGTTGTACGAATTGCCAATGGAAATGGCCATTTCCCAAACTTTGACAAGACTGGGGGTATCCCTTAGAAAGGGCTTCCAGTCAATCTGTTGATCGGAACGAAATCCCGGGGTTCCATTTCCCATGGTATTGCCATCCGGAATCTTGTGGTAGTCAATCGTTTCCTTCACGTATTCGAGTAATTCGGGGGCCGTTACCTCCTCATTCCAATTGCTATGTTGTACAATGTGAATCCGTTCCTTGACCTTTATTTTTGGTTGCCTTTTAAGGAGAAGCTTTATCCATTTTGCGGAGAAGTCGGACTGTCCGGCATCGGCCACCCAGATGTCCCCACCTTGATCTAGGGACCGTTCCACTTTTTCCAGTACTTCTTTCAATGCTTTTTCATGATTTCCATGGGCATCGGACCAGTTGGCACCAAAAGCAAGCTCAAAGAGTTCCTCTGCGGGTACATACAGCCCTTCTTGTATCCCATAGGTCCCGGCCACTGCATGGTATTTGATATTCCCAAAATCCGGATGCGACAATAATGTGGTCAAGGCCGCTACCGTATGGAGGTCATCCACATCCGTCTTACAATCAAATTGGGCCAGTAAAAGGTCTTTATCAAGATCAAACCTTGGACTTTGGGCACGGGAAAATCCAATGATCAACAAACATATCAGTACAAACTTAATCCCATATTTCATGTCCAAAAGGTAGTTAATTATAAGCAATAAAGGCTATCAATAGTACCAAGGATGGTCTGGGCAATGGTCAAGGGGAAAACCCATATCGCTTAAAAGAAACAAAATAAATAGTGGGGTATACAAATATTAGCCTCACCTTTGCAGTCAATTTTAGTAACAAATAACAGTAAAATGAGTAAAGGAACAGTAAAATTCTTCAACGACACCAAAGGATTTGGGTTTATTAATGAAGAGGGTGCCGACAAAGAACACTTCGTACATGTTTCTGGATTGATTGACGAAATTCGCGAAGGCGACCAAGTTGAATTTGATTTGGAACAAGGAAGAAAAGGTTTAAATGCAGTTAATGTAAGAGTTATATAAGACATTGTACCAGTGAATGAAAAGGTCCATCCGTATGAGGTGGGCCTTTTTTATTTGTTGGATTTGTCCGTCATGCCATATAAAAGCACTAACTTGTAGGAAGAACACATTTTATGGCAAAATCACAACAGACTTTTGGTAAACGCGAAAAAGAAAAAAAACGCTTAAAGAAAAGGGAAGAAAAACAAAAGAAAAAAGAAGCCCGCAAAGCCGAGGCCAAAGAGAGTGGGGGAGGTATCCCCTTTGCTTATGTTGACCAATACGGCAATTTAACGGACACACCTCCAGATCCATCGGAAAAAATCAAAGTGGAAGCAGAGGACATTGTTCTGGGCATCCCGCAAAAGGAAGATATCGAAGAGGAATTTGATCCCATTAGAAAAGGAAAGGTGGCTTTCTTTGACCATTCCAAAGGGTTTGGTTTTATTATGGACTCGGAAACCCAGGAAAAATACTTCTGTCATGTGAGCGGTCTCAATGATGAAATCAACGAGAACGACAACGTCACTTTTGAACTGGAAAAGGGACAGCGTGGAATGAATGCCGTACGGGTAAGCTTACAGGAAAAGTAGGCACGGATTATCGTTCTTCACCTTGGTAGGGGAAAACCGACCGCACTACTTGGATGGTATACCGCTATGACAACCATCATCTTAAAAAAAGTTGACTTCAGTATTTCGACTGCATTTTTGATATAAGAATTACTTTTTCGTAATCCATTACTTGTTAAAATATAGTATTTTACTGTAGTAAAGTTGCATGGATTATGGATGAAGTACTTTTTAAAGCCCTCATAAGTTATTTCAATGCTGAAAAAATAGAAATATCCCAGGATGAACTAAGGCTCCAACTGTTCAGTCACCCACATACCCCTTCCCTATACGCGGTGGCAGAGACCCTAACATTTCTAAAAATAGAAAATGTTGCCGCACAGGTGGAGCATGGGCAATTGGAATTTTTGCCTAGCAATTTTATTGCCTTTTTACGGGATGAGAATGAAAATGGATATTTTGCCCATGTACACCAATCCGGGAACAGGGTTCATCTGGCCGATCACAAGGACAGTATTTCAAAAGAGGATTTTTGTAAACGGTGGGATGGGATACTGCTCATTGCGGAGCAAGAAGATAGCACTAAGGTCCAAAGGACATTTTGGCAAAAAGGACTGGTCATGCTTTTGGTCATGATATGTACCCTATTGGTCTGGCCAGGAATCCAAGCCCTATTTTTTTGCTTGATCGGGATTTTGGGACTTATGCTTTCCGAAGAAATATTTAAGACAAGCAATAATATGGGTTCTATCCTGGGGGCAAAAGTCTGCGGGGATGAAAAGCAAAACGGCTGTCATGAGATACTGGGTTCCGTTAAGTACAACATATCCCTATTTTCCCTTAATGATATCCTCTTCTCCTTTTTTGCAACCACCCTCGTTTTTACCCTGTTTTACCCTTCGTTCAATTTCATGCACGTTGCAGTATATGCCATGGCCATCGCTGCGGTTATGACTACGGTGTTCATTCAAAAGTTTATCGCGAAAAGTTGGTGCAGGTTATGCCTGTTATCCAGTTTGTTGGTTGTACTGCAAGCACTGATTGTTTTAGTGGGCACATCTTCCCAGGAAACAATACTCGTCTTGGAACCCCTATGGGAGAGCCTCAGAGAAGTATCCGTTTTCGGCCTCCTGTATGTGATAGCGTTGTTCATCATATTTCACTCCAGAAAGCTTAGAAAAATGAATCATGGGCTTGCCTTGGATCAAATAGACTTATTAAGGTTTAAGCGTTCCTCTAAAATCATTTCCCTTCTCCTGTCCAATGGTGATCGGATTACATCCTCGGAAGGAGACAACCCATTGGAATCCAGTAACAGGGATGCCGAACATATTGTTCGCTTGGTTTTGTCCACTTCCTGTAAATATTGCAAAGATGCCTTTGCCATGTTCTACGCGTATTATCGGGAAAATAAGGGCAAGTATGGGTTTCAAATCATTTTTAACCACTACGAAGTAACCAACTCAAAGCGCAATGCAGTCGCTGCCAATTTAATTCAAATCTGCAGAGCGGAAGGATTCGAAACGCTGCTCCAAAAAACGGATGATTGGTTCTCCCGTCCCAAGGATAGTGCGTATTTGGAAAAATACCATGGGCATCTTAAGGACGAAAATTATACCGTGTTATGGGCGCAAAGGGATTGGTGCAAAGACAATGCCTTGTTCCATACACCCATATGGCTCATAGACGATTATGTGATCCCGGAATTCTATGATGCTTCGTTCATAAACGATTTCATGAAAACTGTGGAAGAAAATGATATTGAAGCAGTTAGCGCATAAGGTAAACGTATCGTTAACAAAATGAAGGTAATTGTTAATTGTGATTTTCCAGCATTCAGAAAAGTAGGAAAAAACTTACAAAATTAGTATTTTTAGCATATAATTTCAGGCAAATCTCCGAAGCCCCATATTGAAAAAGAGGAGAATTATTAAAATTATATGCAATGGAAAAATTGAGTTTAAAAAACCTCAAGAATCAAAAATTGAATGATTCAAAATTGAAGGACATTTCTGGAGGGTTCCCAGGCTACCGGTGTCCACCTTACTACTGCATGTACGTGAACCCTGGGGCAGATTGCTGCTCGTAGATAGCAGGTGCCCAAAGGGAATTCAAAGGAGTTCAAAGTTTGCATATGCTGTAAACTTTGAACTTTTTTATTTTGGACCAGGCACGGAAAAACGATTGCTTATCCCCAGTAGCCAGTAGCCAGTAGCCAGTAGCCAGTAGCCAGTAGCCAGTGGCCAGTAACCAATAACCAGAACCAGCTCTTGTTCAGTTCCCGTTAATCCAAAGCCAATATGGTCCCGAAATAAAGGCTTTGTTTTTCCATAAATTCAAGTAGGGCGCTATCCAATTGTTCAGGGGGTAAATCCAAAGTTTCTTTGACAAGCCCAAAAAACTCTTGGTACGTAAACTCATTTTCATAGCTCATGATATCCAACAAAAGGGCTTGCAAGCCTGTTAAGCAGATTTCCTTGGGGGCAATTGGGAGAAAACTTGGTACAAATAAATAATGCGTCGTTTTGGGCGCAATATTGGCGATGTCGTCAACATCCCAAAAAAAGGTGCTTTCCGCGACGTAATTGGAGATGGAAAGATTCATCCTAAAACGGCTTTTCCGCTTTTCATCATCGGATTTGGCACAAAATGCAATGGCCGAAGCCAAACGATTGACGGCTAACCTTTCATCCAGGGTATGGGATTCAAAAATGTGGTATCGCTGTTGCTCCAGATGGTAATAATCCAATAGCATTGCCCTGGGATTGCCATTGACATCCTGCAACTTTTCCAAGACGTCAAAAACGTACTTTTTTTCATGGATATTCAAAAAGGTAGCACGACTGATTTCGGAGGTTGGGGGGTCCTCCAAAGTAGCCATCCAGTTCAGAAAGTTTCTACGTGTATTCATACCAAGCTGTGTTCATTGCTAAACTGCAATAGTCGATGATAGTATTCCGGAAATTCCAATTGTAATCTTGCCACCACCTGCTCCAAAAATGCCGTGGAAAGCTTTAAATGACTCAATAAATGCACATAGTTCGCATCATGGGGTATTTTATGAAATGCCGCAAAATCAATTTCACTGTCCGGTTCTTCATAAAGTGTGGCCAGGTCCACATTATAGCGATATACAATATTGCTCAGTAAAAATTGCTCGTAGTACAGGTTGAAAATACCCCCGTTAATACCCCCTATCTTATCCTGGTTGTTGTCAACAAGTTCAAAAGCCCTGGACGTGTACCGTTGGAAAACCTCCAATTCATTTCCCCCGATGACACCCGCATTGATCAGTTTTAACTGTCGTGGGCCCTCCAATTCCTCGAGTTGAAATTCATCGGGGACGTTTCTAAAGTTTTCATGGACGTAGGGATGTATTTCGGAATACACTTTCATGTCAAGATCAAAACTCTGGGCGAATACGGGAGCCTTAAGGATTTTGTCCAGGACGGGACCAAAAAGGAATACGTCCCCGTCTATATGGCAAAAAGGTTCTTTTTGGAGCTGATAGGTATACAACTTCCCCAAGGCCCATGCCCCCTTGTGATAGTCACTCAAGTCATTTAAGGCGTTGGAGAACTTTACATAGGGCAGGCGTAAGGCGTCCCTAAAAATGGCTATGCCATAGTCATCCGTTACCAACTGTAGGTTTGGATAATACTTTTTAATGGACAGGCAACTATACACCCAAGTGCTGTAAAATAAAAAAGCATTGGGGAACCCGCCATCATGTCTAAAGTTCCAGCTATTTCGATGTTCAATATCAAAGATAGGTTTCGACCAGAAGGACTGAATAAAGTTCATAGGGGCATCAGGTGTTCGCCCATTAAAAGTACGAAAAGTATTACATTTTGAAAAGGAAATCAGTCGTAATAAATCGCCGAAAAGCGCAGCTCATTATGCTGTGGGCGAAAGGGCAACAGCTTGTCACAAACCCTTTAAATTCCTGCTATGCCAAGATGCTTTCATGTCCGGAATCCTTGACGAACAAACAAGAGCTTTGTGTTTTTGCGGACATATCTTCCACAAACCCAAATCTAAGGTCTTCGTCCATCCCAAAAATATTCAGGTCGGCAGAAGGAGCATTGCGAACCACCGAATTAAAATCACCAATATGGACTTCCGTAAGTGTTTCGGGCAGCCGGGCCAGATTGATCAATAAATTCAAAAACTTTTTGGCATTCTCTTCTTCTTTTGGGTCACTGATGACGGTGATAATGCGAATACGCGCACCCCAGTTCATCTTAAGCTTGTAGGCCACAAGAATGGAAAGATCCAAATTGCCAATGTCCCAGCCCAAATCCCAATTGGTTCTTCGATCGCTAACCCAAACGTTAATGGTGTTACGCTGCCCCAGTAGTGCGGTGGGGTGCGACAAATATAGTAGTACACCAATCTCCAATCGTATGGATTCTTTCATTACGGGCCGTAATTCGGTTTCGTAATCGTCATGGTTCTGGAGATTCAAAAAAACAATATTGGGCCTGAAAAAAGCGCCTTGCAAGGCTTGGTTTCCATAATTGATTCCCTTGGCAAATTCCTCGGTATGGATTACTGATGAGGACGAAAAAACATCTTTCTGCCGAAATGAGGTGGAAATCGCCTCCAACTCCCCCGCCAGGGTACTGGATTCCGAGTAGGACTCGATGCCCAGGAGTTTTATGGAGCCTTTGGGTTTGGCTATATTCCTTAAAAATTCAAAAGTTCCCTTTAAACCATTGATATCCCGCACGGGAACCATTAAATTGGCTTTCCACGCACGTTGTTGCATTTTTTTCATGCCCCAGGTATGTTTGGCCGCCCATTCCGCAAATGAAAAGAAAAGGCCGGAGCGTACATCTTCAAAAGGGGTCTCCAAATTCTGTCGGGATAAGTACCAGTAGACCATCAAAACGATCAAAATGGAAAACAAACTAACGATTGGGTTAATGATGAACATGGCAAAGACAGACGAAACCAGTCCAAACCAGGGGACCCACCTATGAATTTTGAAGATGGGCCGATAGCTTATGAGACCAAGGTTTTGCTCAATAATGACCACAATGTTGATCATGGCGTAGGTAATCAGGAAAAACAAGGTCACTAACGGGGCAACGGCATTGATGTTGCGCAGCAGGAGTGTGGTGAAAATAAGTATCCCCGTGACCAGCATGGCATTTCTCGGTTGGCCATTGGCACTTTGTCCTGCCAAAAAATCGGAAAAGGGTAGTACCTTATGTTCCCCCATGGCAAATAAGATTCGCGAAGAACCTACTATGGAGGCCAAAGCCGATGAAAACGTAGCCCCCAATATCCCGGCAAGGATCAGGGGACCTACATAGGCCTTTTCCACCATGATATAATAATTGTTCAATAATTCAGCTTCCGAGGCACTCCTTGAAATCCAGAAGGCCATTAGCATATAGATTACAAAGCTCACCCCAATGGCCCAAAGTGTCCCTGTGGGGATACTGCGTTTAGGGTCCTTCAATTCCCCCGACATGTTTGCGCCCGCCATGATTCCGGTTGCTGCAGGAAAAAACACCGCAAAAACAAGCCAGAAATTGCTCCCTCTAAAATTGTTTTCAATGGAACCCTTAAAAGTACCCCAGCGTAGGGCGTCACTCGTGGGTATGGTCATGGAACCTTCATAGGCGGCAATGATGATTGAAATGAAGGAAAGCGCAATAATACCCATGATGATGAACTGGGTTTTAATGGCAAGATTTGCGCTTATATAGGCAATGGTAATGAGCAAGGCAAAAACAATGATGTCCACCAGGAAGGCATTATGACCTGGAAAAATACCCAGCCAACCTTCGCGGAAACCAAAAATATACATGGTCACCGCCAATCCCTGTGAAATGTATCGGGGAATTCCCAAACTACCACCAACCTCCAGGCCCAAAGCCTGGGAAACAATGGCATAAGCCCCACCGGCACCAATACGGATGTTTGTGGTAATGGCAGACATCGAAAGGGCCGTACAGAGGGTAATCAAAAAGGAAATGCCAATGATCAACCACGTGCCCAACAGCCCGGCATTGCCCACGACCCAACCCAGTCGTAAATACATGATGACCCCTAGGATGGTCAACAAGGTAGGGGTGAATACCCCACCAAAAGTTCCGAACTTTTTAAGGCTTTTGGGTGGTTCTTCCATAGATGGGCATACGTCAATTTTCGGTATTAAAATAGTGATTAATTGATTTTAAACGGTATTTGAAGTGCCATTCCCTTATGTTCATGATTTGAATCATTTATTTACGGCCCAAACTTGACTAGGTTTAGCCGTCGTATTTCTAAGTTTTAGCCTGTTATGGAAGAAGCCCCATTAAAAATAGTGGCGGTTACGCCGGAAAATGTGCAAACGGAAACGCTTTTTTGTATTAGGACCGTCAAAAACCCGGATTTTGAAGGTAAAAGGAAGTGGTATGAAAGAAGGTACACGGAAGGACTGCGGTTGCATATCTTGAAGGACAGCCATGAACGAATGCTTGGTTTTATAGAATTTGTGCCGGCAGATTTCGCTTGGAGACCTGTGGATGCCCATAATTTTATGTTCATCCATTGCATGTATATCCAATCCAAAAAAGACCGAAATCAAGGGTTGGGTTCAATGCTTGTTGCCCATGCCGAAGCAGCGGCAAGAACAGAACGTATGGCGGGATTGTGCGTTATGGCCAGCAAGGGAACTTGGATTGCCAACAAAAACATTTTTTTGAGAAATGGTTTCACTCAGGTAGATCAAAAAGGCCGATTTGAGTTATTGTCCAAAAAATGGAATAAAAAAGCACTGGATCCAAAACTCCGTGATTGGGAACGCCACCAGAAAAAATATATGGGTTGGCATCTATTGTATGCCGAACAATGCCCTTGGCATAATAAGTCGGTCTCCGCCATTAAGGCCGTAGCGGAGGAGCATGCAATAGATCTCTGTGTTACAAGGTTGGAAACCGCCGAAGAGGCCAAACAGGCACCTTCCGGTTATGGAGTATTTAGCCTTTTGCACAATGGCAAATTATTGGAAGACCATTATTTGAGTGCCACGCGATTCAAAAAAATCTTAGAAAAGGAGCTTGGCAATTCCAGCAGGGTATGAAAACCTGTTGGATTACTTTCTTTTCCGTCCCTGAAGTTGCGGGATAATCGATTTAGATGGAGTAGTGTTAAAATGTAGCTCCCGGACTTGGGTTTTTGAATTAAAAACAATATGTTTGAACATATAAACATAATACTCATGCAAATCGATCATTCCAGTTCCGTTCCCTTGCATTATCAGGTAGAAGAGCTTCTGCGGAAACTCATCAAGGAGGAGCGTTATATCAACGGAGAACCTTTGCCGAAGGAGGTCGATTTGTCCAAACTACTGGGGGTGGCCCGGAATACGGTCCGACAGGCCACCAATAAATTGGTGTATGAAAATGCCATTGTACGGAAAAAGGGGGTCGGTTCTTTTGTGGCACCCAATAGCTTAAGTACAAAGCTGGACAAATGGTCAAGTTTTACCGAAGAGATGACCCAACTCGGCGTGCAGTTAAAAAACTATGAGATTAAGGTTTCCATGGTCAAAGCCGACTCTGATTTGGCCAGGACCTTGAACATCAAAGAGGGCAAGGAAGTGCTTGAATTAATTCGTTTGCGAGGTGATGAAGAGGGCCCTTTTGTGTTGTTTTACTCGTATTTCCATCCCAGGGTAGGCCTGACCACCGATGAAGATTTTAGTGAACCCCTGTACACAGTCCTGGAATCCAAATATGCCACTCGCGCCGTTACTTCGCAAGAGGAAATAAAGGCCATAGTGGCGGACGACCATTTGGCGAAAAAACTACGGACGCCCGTTAATTCCCCATTGCTTTCAAGGGTGAGGCGGGTGCTTGATCCCGGCAATCGTATCATAGAATACAATTTGTGCTATTACCGAAGTGATAAGTTTACCTATACGATTGACATCCATAGAAATCAATGACCCCTCAAAAAAGAAAAACCACCCAAATCCTTCTGCCCAATGCCATACGGCCCACGGCCAAAGGAATCTATGATGCATATCCCCATTTTGGCGTGCACGGTGGTCATATCCATGAGGGCTATGAATCACTCGTGGAATACATTGCCCAACATAGAACTGTTGTTGTAGATGGTTATGTAGGGGTGTTCTGGGAAAATTTCCGGAATGGGCTTACCGTCGAATTCAAGAAGAAGGGGATACACGCCACTTTTATTAATGTTGCCATTGCCCAAAAGAAGGCCAGGGAAATAGATACGCTTATAACTCCTTTTTTGGGTGGGGACGACGCTATTTTTGGAACAAGGACCACGTTGGATATCCAGGACTTTTTTGATGTAGAAACACTGAAAACTTTAGAGCCCGACCCCAACGCAGCGGTTTGTATTTTGTACGGTCCTGGAGCCGCTTTATGCCACTGGAAGGCCCCGTTGGTCTATATCGATCTCCCCAAGAACGAACTTCAATTTAGGATGCGGGCGAAAGCCATTGCCAATTTTGGGGCGGACGCGCCACTGGACAATCCCAAGGAAATGTACAAACGATACTATTTTGTGGATTGGGTCGTGCTGAACAAACATAAGCAGCAGCTAACTGGGAATATTGCCATTATTGTAGATGACCAAAGGCCACAGCAACCTTATTGGACGACCGGGGCGTGCCTGCGCACCTCCCTAAAAGTCATGAGTGAAAACTTCTTTAGGGTTAGACCGTGGTTTGAACCCGGTCCCTGGGGAGGTACTTGGATCAAGGAAAATTTTAAACAATTAAGTCAGGAAGTTCCCAATTATGCTTGGTCTTTTGAGTTGATCACACCGGAAAATGGATTGCTATTGGCCGACCAGGGGAGGGTGATGGAAGTTTCCTTTGACTTTTTGATGTATCAGGATTTTGAAAATGTACTGGGGGAGGCCGCCCCATATTTTGGATATGAATTTCCCATCAGGTTTGATTACCTCGATACTTTTGATGGAGGTAATCTTTCCATCCAGGTACACCCACAACAGGACTATTTTACTAGGGAATTTGGGGAAAACTTCACCCAGGATGAATGTTATTATATTCTTGATGCGAAGGACGATGCCAAGGTTTATCTGGGTTTTAAGGAAGGGGTTGATGCGAAGCAGTTCAAGGGCGAATTGCAAAAAAGCCAACAAAATGCCACCCCTGTGGAAATCGACCACTATGTGCATGCCCTAACGGCAAAAAAACACGATTTGTTCTTGATTCCCAGTGGTACGATCCATGGTTCCGGAAAGAACAATCTTGTATTGGAAATTAGTGCGACCCCCTATATTTTCACCTTTAAACTATACGATTGGTTGCGGCTGGATCTGGATGGAAAACCCAGACCCATCAATATAGAAAGGGGTTTTGAAAATTTGGATTTCACCCGAACGGAATCGATGATTGAAAAGGATTTCATTGCCAAGCCTACGGTGCTCAACCAAGGGAAGGACTGGAAAATAGTCCATTTGCCCACACACAAACAACAATTCTACGAGGTACACAGGTATGAATTTGAAGACGCACTGGAGGTAGCTACGGACAATCAGTGCCATATACTTATGGTAGTGGAAGGCGAATCCGTTAGGCTAACCACCAAGAAAGGGGTACAACAACGTTTCAATTTTGCGGAAACCTTTGTCATTCCTGCTGCCTGTGAATCCTATACATTGACCAATGAGGGGGAATCGCTTTGTAAAGTGGTCAAAGCCTTCGTGGCCATAGAAAAAATCCGGTTTTGAAAATCAACAATAACAACATAAAACACTTTGGAATGGAAAGGGATAGCTCTAATTTAAAAGGATGGATGGTAGTGGTTCTGGCTTTGGCCGTAAGTAGTTTGGGAATGGCCCAAAAGCGGTATTTTGCTGGATATCAAAAGTCCCTGGCGGGCCAAAATTTCGCCTACCATTCGCCAAACTCCTCCAATGATGAATCCTTATTGGTCCGGGCGGATAAAAACTTCGATTCCTTGGAATGGGAGACGGAAAAGATTCCGGTTGACTATAACCAAAAAACGATTTCCTTTATTTGGCTCTACGCCCTTAGCGTGCGCCCAGATGGAGAAACCTTCAAATTATCGGTACAGGGAGAAGAATTACTCTCGTTTTCAAACCCCAGTAATAATGATGCGGAAGTCATTGAGATCAACGGAGCGAACAAAAGCAGACTTTTGTTTCGGAAGACGATGGAAGACAGGCATGGCGATCAAATGGGATATGCCATTCTTACCCTGCCCACAAAAACCATAAAAAAGGGAGAACCCATCACTATTAAAGTAAGCCCTTCAGATGCGCAGAGCGTTGCTTGGTATATGACCTATAAGGTGGAATTAAATGATAAGTTTTCCGTATTTCAGTTAAACACGGTAAGCAAAGGGAAAGGTCGTTTGTACAATACCATTCGTTTTAACATTGTCCATCTCGGAGATCCCTCAAATGTTGATGTTATGCTAAATGGGGAACAAAAACGGTTTTCATTGAAACCTGGTTTAAATGAATTGGATTTTTTGGTACCAAAAGTTGAGCAGGAAACCACAATGGTGGCAAAGATTACCAGAGAGGGTAGAACGGAGGAAAAAATCATCAACTTAAAACCGGTTAAGGAATGGACCGTTCATTTGGTGCAACATAGTCACACAGATATTGGATATACCAGGCAACAATCAGAAATTTTAGCGGAACATCTAAGATATATTGATGATGCCCTGGATTTTTGTGACCAGACGGATGATTATCCGGACAATGCAAAGTTTAGGTGGACCTGTGAAGCGGCATGGACGGTAAGGGAGTACTTAAATAGCCGTCCCCCACAGCAAATTGAGCGATTGCTACAGCGTATCCGGGAGGGTAGGATAGAGGTCACCGGTATGTTTTTCAACTTCTCCGAAATTGTGGATGAAACGGCCTTGGCCATTCAAATGCAAACCTTGAATCAATTTAAGGAACAGGGGATCGATGTTACTACGGCCATGCAGAACGATGTGAACGGTATTGGTTGGTGCATGATTGATTTCTACCATGACACAGGGGTGAAATACCTCACCATGGGACAACACGGGCATCGGGCACATGTGCCTTTTGATAAACCTACCTCTTTTTGGTGGGAGTCGCCCTCGGGGAAAAAACTACTCGCCTTTAGAAGTGAACACTATATGCATGGAAATGCATTGGCACTTACCTCCGGAAATATGGACGTATTTCGGAACAATCTGTCCGAATATCTTATTGATTTGGAATCCAAGGACTATCCTTTGGATCGGATGGCCCTTCAGTTTTCCGGATACCTCACGGACAATTCACCGCCATCCACAAAAGCCTGTGATATTGTGAAGGAATGGAACGAGAAATACGAATGGCCCAAACTTAAACTTTCATTGGACAGTGAATTTATGGTGTATCTGGAGCAGAACCATGGAGAACAACTGGACCGTAGAAAAGTGGCTTGGCCGGATTGGTGGACGGACGGATTTGGTTCTTCCATGCATGAAACCAAAACCGCTAGAAATACCCACACCAATATGATTGCCACTATGGGATTGATGACCATGGCACAGGCTTCAGGAGCTAAAATACCTGAGGAAATGATGGATGATGTGCGTGAATGCTATGATAATTTACTGTTCTATGATGAGCACACCTTTGGAGCGGATGAAAGTATTTCCAATCCTACCAGTGAAAATGTCATAAATCAGTGGCATCAAAAGTTGTCCTATGTCTGGGCTGCCAACCAGCAATCCAATTTACTTCGGGAAAAAGCCATAGGTCTGATTCAGCCCTATGGTAAAAAATCAAAGGAACCTACGGTAATGGTCTACAATACCATGAACTGGAAACGGTCCGGAACGGTTGAAGTGTACATTGATCATGATAAATTACCATTGGATAAAGAAGCCCAAATTGTGGACAAGGATGGAAACAAAGTACCTGCCCAGTTGCTGAAAAGTAGAAGCGATGGAAGTTATTGGTCCTTATGGGTAAAGGATGTTCCTGCATTGGGGTATTCCACCTATAAAATTCTGGTAAGTGATCATCCGCTCAAGACTAAAACACAGGACTTGGAGGGGGCCAATCTTTTTGAAAATGCACATTATAGGATAGTGGTAGACCCTTCCCAAAACGGAATTACCTCCCTTTACGATAAGGAGCTCCAAAAAGAATTGATCGATGAAAAAAGCACCTATACACTGGGCACCTTGATTTACGAACTTTTGGAAGACCGTCGAGAAATGGAAAGGCTGACCAATAATTTGAGGGATACGGTATATAAGCCACTAAACAAGGAAGTCCTGTCCTTATCGAATTTAAGGATTACTGGGGCCAAAAATGGCAGTATCTGGAAAAGTCTCTTTTTGAATGGTAAAATTCCACAGTGTGCGGATGAAAACGGATTGGATATTGAGTTAAGATTGTATCACCATACTAAAAAAATGGAACTGCTCTATAGAATGAACAAACTGGAAAACACGGATGCCGAAGGTGTTTTCATTGCATTTCCTTTTTCTTCCGAAGACCAGGGGAAATTATTATTTGAGGTACAGGGAGGTGTGGTTTATCCCGGAGTAAACCAGTTGGAGGGCACGGCCTCCGATTGGAATACCGTTCAAAACTTTGCGGCCGTTAAAAGCAAAAATGCGCAGGTAGTATTCTGCAGTGGAGATGTCCCATTGGTACATTTTGGAGGTATCAATACCGGGAGGTATTACTACAAAAGACAACCTCCGAACAGTCATATCTACTCATGGGTATTGAACAATTACTGGGTGACCAATTTTAGGGCAAGCCAAAAAGGGGAATTGACATGGAAGTATCAAATTACGTCCTCAAGGGACAATTCTACTGCCTTTGCCGCCCGATTTGGAATAGGGAATCGCGTACCCATGATTGCAAGGGCTTATTCGGGAAGTACGGAAAAATCATCCGTACCAATGGCCGGTTCCATTCTCGATTTGAACTCGCCCAAGAATCTTTTATTGGTCAATTCCAGGCCCTCCAATACGGGTAAGGGGATACTATTGCACTTACGCGAAACCGAAGGGGACCATGCCGTATTGGATATTACCAAAATCCTTGGCAATTCCAACGTTACCGCCGTAAAGGAGGTGAATGGCCTTGGAGAGACCATTCGCGAACTGGATAGCCCGTTACTAATTGAGCATTTTGAGACAAAGTTCATTTTACTGGAGCTAAAACCTCAGTAAGCCCTTTGTGCATTACAGATCGACACTATCATATTTTGTATGGGGAGTAGGGATTGGCCAGTACACCATCCTTACTTCCTATTTCAAGAACCATTTGATCAAAAAATGGAACAGGGGTTCCAAGGAAGTAATCGGATAAGTGCCTGCACCTTAAGAAATAGAAGGAAAACCCCAGAAAATATAAGGTCAACCTGCAATTGTTTTCCCTTGGGAATCTTTATTTTTATGGAGTACTGAATTCAGTATGCCAGCTTCTTCCCTCGAAGCGAGGAATGGCCCATTTCCGGGTATTCCCTTTAGTTCTCCCACGAAATAGTTACTTCATAAAATTCAACGATATGAAAACGGAAGTTTTTAGGTGTTCCTTGTTCATTTTTATTTTGTTGGGAACGTTTTTGCTCAATTCCTGTTATTCGGTTCGCCTTCGGAGCGTTGAAGGAACCCCGGAACCGGCATTTCCCATGGTTCGGGATGATTATTATCGAACGATGCAGGTAGTCGAATTGGATACTGTGATTACTATTGGGGCTTTGGACAAGGATTTTACGTATTTGATCAAAAGATCGGACCTATGTCCCAGTGGCAAACTCCATACGGTTGAATACCGCAATACTTTAGGAGCGGTTTTATTGAGCGGTATTACGTTTGGTCGCAAACGCAAGGTAAAGATCAAATATGTATGCATGAAATCCAATTAAAAAGAGAAAGTTATGGCCAGAACAACCAAATTATCACTGGACGAGTGGGATACGTTACACAATAATGGACCCTGGGACCTAAAGTTCCTTTATAAGACCAAGTTGGAAGCCTCCAGCCTTATGCCTTCCAATTTAGATCGCTACAATGATGCGGCCCGGGAAATTCAAAAGCTTTTAAAAGAGGCGAAAAATAAGAACGATGGGTTTAGGGCCTATGGTTCTGCCTGGTCCCTGTCGCATATTGCGCACCAAAAGGACAGAATGCATTTTAATGCCCATATGAACGAGTATTTTTCGTTTAAAGATCAAGATCTCCACCACCTCTCCGGCTATGATGCGGATGACATTTTTATGTTTCAATGCGGTAATGTGATCAAGGAGATATCGGAAAAACTTGCAGGTCATGGCAAATCCCTAAAATCCTCTGGGGCAAGCAATGGCCAAACCATAGCGGGATGCATTTCCACGGGTGTACATGGTTCGGGAATTAAGGTGGGTTCGGTTCAGGATTATGTCGTAGGGTTGAATTTGATTGTTGGTCCCAATCCAGGTGACATCGTTTATCTGGAAAGGCATAGCAAACCGGTTTTAAACGACGTATTTGTACAAAAAATAAGGTCCAGGGTAATTCGGAATGATGGGCTTTTTAATGCTGCCCTAGTAGGTTTGGGTTCTTTTGGGTTTATCTATGGCGTCGTTATTGAAAGTCAAAATTTGTTTTTGTTGAAGCGTTATGTAAAGTCCATCAAAAAGGAGTTGGCCCTGGAATTGGCGGAATCGTTGGACTTTGAAAACTTTACGGAAATACCCGAAGAAGTGGTTGGTGGAAAAGGGAGGGAACCGTACCACTATAAAGTATTTATCAATCAATATCAAAAAGACGATACCGATTACGTGGTGGAGTTGATGTACAAAAAAGACTTCAAGCTCAACTATCCTGACCCCTTTCCTGTGATCAAAAAGTCCATTTACCGCGATTTGATCCAGGTAGCGGTTTCCTTGGGGGCCCAGTTTACCGGTTTGATCCCAAAATTTGTAAATGCCCTGGAATCCACCATACTGCCCAAAGTTGATGAGGTGTCCATAGGTACTTTGGCCGAAACCTTTTGGGATGCACCCTATCAAGGTCCCGCCTTTGCCATTTCTTTTGGGGTGCCACAAAATCTTTCGGGAAAAACATTGGAAATTCTTTCGGAGATAGCCAGAAAGAAAAGAACCCCGGGGATTTTTGCCATGCGGTTTATCAAAAAATCCGAGGCAACCCTCTCCTTTGCCCGTTTTGACAAAACCTGTATGATTGAAATTGATGGGGTACTTTGGAATGAGAAAAAGAATCTGGGCTCCCTCAATGGCCTCAGTAGGGAAATGATGGTCGCCCTGCACAAAAACAGCATCCCCTTTACCATTCATTGGGGTAAAAATGCGGACTGGGCCTTTGTGGGCGATGATTGGCAAGCTTCTTCCTTGGCCGATTATATGTATGGGGAGGATGCCAAAAAATGGAGGGAGTACCGCTCATCACTATTAGCTCCCGATATGCAAAAACTGTTTTCCAATCGATTTTTAAAGGAGTGTGGACTCGACCGCAGTGAATCCGTTCAAAACCCCGCGGATTTGGTAGCCTCCTTGGTATAAATCGCACATACAAAAAGCGGGAAAGTATAGGGTGGTTTCCCTTTTTGGAGGGGACTGGCACCGGTAAATGGAATACGCAAAAGTAAGGGGGGTGCGAATTGCACGACCGAGATCGATATAATAAAGGGAATCATCCAAAATCCATCCAAAACAGCCGTCCTTAGTTTTACCCTTTCCCCCAAGGAAACAAAAATTGAAGTCCTTGTAGACGTGTTCAATCTGTTCAATGCCGTAAATTTGAGTGGTTTCGGTACTAATGCCGCACAAAGCAACCAAATACAAGAAGGGCGATTAAACGGATGATACTAAAGAAATCAAAAAGGGCAATACTCCTTCTGACATTGGTGTTGACCCCAATCGAATTTGTAGCGCAAAATGCACCCGCAAAGCAGGCATTGATCATAGATGCGGACACGGCCAATGAGGTGGACGATCTTTTTGCACTTGTACGGGCCATAGGGGCACCGGAATTCGATTTGTTGGGCATTACTTCGGCCCAGTTCCACACCTCTCCCTTGGCCAGTGATAGTACCGTGGCCGAAAGCCAACACATCAACGAGGAAATCGTGCGCTTGCTTGGCAGAAAGGACATTCCTTTGCCATTGGGGAGCAACGGACCCTTAACAAAGACGGACCAACCCGAACCCTCCGAAGCGGCAAGTTTTATCATTGAGAAAGCACATCAAATGCAAGAGGGTAAAAAATTGCAATTGGTGATTTTAGGTTCCTGCACCAATGTGGCGTCGGCCATTTTATTGGATCCCACCATCGTCCCAAAAATACAGGTACATTATCTTGGTTTTTGGCACGATCCGGATACCAATACCTATAATAAGGAGGAGTTTAATTCCGGTAATGACGTTATCGCTGTCAATGTTCTTTTGGATTACCCTACATTGGACCTAAGTGTGATGACGGCAACTACCAGCCAACATCTGGTATTTACCAAACAAACCGTGGACCAAAGACTTAAGGGAAAAGGGGGAATTGCGGATTACCTGGTCAATCGGTGGGAGACGTACCAACGGTGGTGGACCAAAGAGGATCCTTTGAAAAAGAAATGGGTCATGTGGGATGTGGCCATTATCCAGGCTTTGGCACATCCTGAATGGACTACAACGAAAGAATTTCTTACCCCAAGCGAGAACACCCAAAGACATATCAAAATCCATACGGCCATAGCGGTCGAAAAAATGGAAGCCGATTTTTGGCGCCATTTGGATACCCTTTTAAACTGAACCATCATGCAACTCACAACAGCTATCGATATCGCCCTTTTTACCGATTTTCTAAGTGAAAAAGGTATGCTGAACCCAAATGAAAAAATAGAAAAGGTCGAAATACCCGGTGAAGGAAATATGAACGTTGTGCTTCGGGTGATTACGGGACAACGTTCGTTTATCGCCAAACAATCAAGGCCTTTTGTTCAAAAATATCAGGACATTCCCGCTCCAATGGACCGCATTGGTGTTGAGCATAGCTTCTATAAAACGGTTCAGGGTTCCGGTATCGATGCACACCTACCGGGAATATTGGGCTTTCTTCCAGAGCATTACATGTTGTTTCTGGAGGATTTGGGGCAAAGTGAGGACATGTCCTTCATTTACGAAAAAAGGAGTATTTCCGATACCCATTTTGATCAATTGGTCTCCGTTGCCAAAGGAATACATTCAAGTCCCATTGCGGTGGATTATCCCAAAAACCTGGAACTACGGAAATTGAACCATCAACATATTTTTGTATTGCCGTTTTTGGAAGATAATGGTTTTTCGCTGGATGGTATCCAACCTGGTCTGGAAGCCTTGTCCCTTCCTTTCAAAACAGCTCAGGCCCTAAAGGAAAAAGTGGAGGGCTTGGGCGCTTTATACCTCGTTTCGGATGGAGTGCTTCTTCATGGGGACTACTATCCAGGGAGCTGGATGGCAAAAACGGATGATGTCTATGTCTTAGATCCCGAATTTAGTTACCAAGGCCCCCTTGAATTTGATTTGGGCGTTCTGGTGGCCCATCTTTGCATGGCTACAGGGGATACCGGTTTTTTTGATAAGGTCATTGAACGCTATAACGGACGGCCCAACGTTCAATTGGTCCGTGAGTTCGCCGGAATTGAAATTATTAGGCGTTTGATAGGTTTGGCACAACTGCCCCTAGATCGAACAATCGGGGAGAAGGAGCAATTGCTCCATTTAGCTGAAAAGTGGGTGATGGGCAATTGAACGGAGATAGACCATAAAAAATAGATGAAACATAAATTTGTAAAATTTTTAAGGCGAATGCTACTGGGAATTGGAATAGGTACTGGACTTGTGGTAACCACAATATTACTGTTTGTTGGTCTAAGCCCCCAATTTGGAGGAAAGGCCACCGAGGCACAAAAGGCAACTTACGAACTATCGGATAACTACAGGGATGGCAGGTTTGTGAATAGTAATGCGGTGCAATTGGATATGAGCTTTGGGGACATGTTAAAAAGCATAGTCGGTTTTTTAAGATCACAACCCAATACCACACCCAAGGAAAACCTCCCCGTACGAAAAATAGACTCCATGGCCATCGCAAGTTATCAGGGGGAAGCACGTTTGTTTTGGTTTGGGCATTCGGCTTTCCTGCTACAGATGAACAACAGGAATATCCTCATCGATCCCATGTTCGGGGAAGTTCCGGCCCCACATCCCTTGCTGGGAGGGAAGCGGTTTAGCAAAGAACTACCTATTGAAGTCGATAAAATTCCTGAAATAGATGCCGTACTCCTCTCCCATGATCACTATGACCATTTGGATTACGGTACCATCCAAAAACTAAAGCATAAGGTCAACATGTTCTACACCCCTCTGGGGGTGGGCGTCCATTTACAAAAATGGGGGATAGCCAAAAAACAAATTGTTGAATTGGATTGGTGGGAGGAAAACCGTTTGGGGGAATTGCGATTGGTATGTACGCCAGCGCAACATTTTTCAGGTCGGGGAATTTCGGACAGGACAAAAACTTTATGGAGTTCATGGGTAATCCAGTCGGATAGTGAAAATATCTTCTTTAGTGGGGATAGCGGTTATGCCGATCATTTTAAGGAAATCGGCACCAAATATGGCCCATTTGATTTTGCCATGATAGAGTGTGGACAGTACAATGAAATGTGGCCTGATATCCATATGTTTCCCGAGGAAACGGCACAAGCGGGACTGGATGTGGGGGCCAAAAAAATAATGCCCATCCACTGGGGGGCGTTCAAACTGGCCATGCATACGTGGACAGACCCCATAGAACGGGTCACTAAAAAGGCAAAGGAACTCAATGTGGCCCTAGTGGCACCCACTATAGGAGAGCCTATCGTTGTAAAAGAAAAGGGTGCCATCAAAGCGCAATGGTGGAATGCCTTTTAAATCCCATCTTCATTTTTTAAATAAGCAATCCTAGGCATTGCATTGAGCTCTAGTTGGGACAATTAACGGTTGACTACAGGCGTATAGGACCCATTCATTCCGGACAAAAATAGGTCCATGGATGGACACACCATTTCAGGATAAAATCTACGAGCGCCCTGATATTTAAGAGGTGTGGAGAATATACAACAATTCGCGGGCGATTTATATGGGAAAATGTCATGTTTTTAAAACAATGAAACGGGTATTTTTAGTAAATTTTAGTGAATTGTAACTCCTTAACTCTCCAACAGATGAAAATATATGACGAAAAACACATTAAAAACGTAGTATTTGTGGGTGCCCACGGCTGTGGCATGACCACATTATCTGAGACTATGCTTTTTGAAGCAGGACTTCTGAACAGAAGGGGAACCGTTGAAAACAAAAATACGGTCTCCGATTATCATACCATTGAACATGAAAGGGGCACCACAGTATTTGCAACACCCCTGCATACCGAGTGGCGCAACTATAAGATAAACATCATAGATACCCCCGGACTTGATGATTTTGTAGGGGAAATTATGTCTTCAATTCGGGTGGCCGATACCGTGGTCACCATTATCAATGCTAGGAACGGCGTTGAGATTGGTACGGAAATCATTTGGAACTATGTGGACACCTACCAAAAACCTACGCTCTTTGTCATCAATCAAATAGACCATCCCAAAGCCAATTTTGAGGACAGTTTCAATGATATCAAAGCGTTGGTGGGCAATAGTGCGGTTAAGGTACAGTACCCGCTACAGCTGGATGGGGCACAGTGCATCATTGATGTACTTAAAATGAAAATGTACAAATTCCCTCCTCAGGGAGGCAAGCCTGAAAAACACCCTATTCCGGATGACCAAAAGGAATTGGCAGACCAATTGCACAACGAATTGGTGGAAAAAGCTGCTGAAAATGATGAGGATTTGATGGAACTTTTCTTTGAGAAGGGGACCTTAAATGAGGATGAAATGCGGCAGGGTATCAAAGCCGGCATGCTTAACCACGAGGTGTTTCCAGTGTTCTGCGTATCGGCCCTACAAGATATGGGCAGTGGCCGACTAATGGGCTTTATCGATAATGTGACGCCCGCCGCGGCAGATTTAAAACCGGAACAAAGTGTTGAGGGATTCGATATTCCCCCCAAAGCAGACGCTCCTACCACCTTGTTCGTGTTCAAAACCGTTAATTTGCCCAATGTGGGCCAATTGACCTTCTTCAAAGTAAAATCAGGTACGGTTACGGTCAATGATAAGCTGATCAATTCCAGAACGGAGGAAACCGAAGTGTTGAACCAGTTGTTCATTATGGATGGTAAAAAGCGTGAACCGGTCTCCAAACTCGTGGTAGGTGATATTGGGGCCACCTTGAAGCTAAAAGGTACGGAGACCAATGACACCCTGCATCAAGAAGGGCACAAAATGACCATTAAACCGATCAAGTATCCGCAGTCAAGATTGACCAAGGCGGTTTCGGCAGTATCACAGCATGAGGAAGAAAAACTAACCGAGGCCTTGCGGAAAATTCAAAGCCAGGATCCGACGGTTGTAGTGAGCTATTCCAATGAATTAAAGCAGCAACTGGTCGGTTGTCAAGGCGAATTGCATTTGGCCACGGTCAAATGGATCTTGGAAAACACCTACGGGGTACAACCGAAATTTGAACAGCCTAAAATTGCCTATCGCGAAACCATAAAACGTTCCGCCCGGGCAAGTTATCGTCATAAAAAACAATCGGGAGGTGCAGGGCAGTTTGCCGAGGTGCATTTAAAGATAGAACCATGGCATGAGGGGATGCCCGAACCGGAAGGATTCAATATCCGTGGAAAGGAAGAAGTGGATTTGCCCTGGGGAGGCAAACTGGTCTTTTACAATTGTATTGTAGGAGGTGTCATCGACCTGAGGTATTTACCGTCCATCAAGAAAGGAATTTTGGAGGTTATGGAATCCGGCCCATTGACCGGCTCCTATGTTCGGGATGTTCGCGTGTTGGTATATGATGGAAAGATGCATTCCGTGGATTCAAACGATATTGCCTTTAAGATTGCGGGGGCACATGCCTTTAAAGAAGCGTTTCTAAACGCAAAACCCCAATTAATGGAACCCTTACGGGAACTTACGGTTAGGGTGCCCGAAGAAATGCTGGGTAATGTGATGACCGATCTACAGTCGCGCAGATCGGTGATTTTAGGTTTTGATACTGTGGAGCAGTATCAGATTTTAAAATGTACCACCCCGGAATCGGAACTTGGGGGCTATTCCACCAATTTACGTTCACTCACCCAAGGTAAGGCAACCTTCACTTCTGAATTTGCTTCCTTTGAATCCGTTCCTGAAAATGTACAAAAAGAGCTGATCAAAGCGTAGACTATATTACGGCAGTAACCTTGTGTTTCTTAGGGTTACTGCCGTATTTTTTAGGTACCGGAACAGACGACAATCGTACCAATGTACACAATACGTGCCATGAACCTGGGCTCTTAAAGCAAGGATTGGGATGAATGGCGATTGTGGGATTCAACGCCTTGATCATCCTAAGGGAATCATCCGTTGTTTGGTGTGGGAACGGTCTATTTCATTTTTCTGGTGGCCTACCAAAAATGGGCTGTTGAATGGCATAATTCTTGGTAAATAAGTAAAGGATGCCAGGGGTGGACCAGGCTTTGTGCACTACCCTGAAATTCAGATTTCATAAATGACCAATGTGAGTTCAAACCAAATTTTTACTATTAATTAATCAAAAAGTGCGTAATGAGAGATGTATTTATGTTAAGCATTGCAGCTATGCTATTGTTTTCAAGCTGTGCAGTTATTCGACCGGGTGAAGCTGGGGTAAAGCAGACCTTGGGGAAGTTTGACGATCAGGTGGCCACTGAGGGCACCGTTTTTTTTAATCCCTTTACAAGTAAGGTGATCAAGGAATCAACACAAACGAATAACATTAAACTTATTTTGACGCTCCCCAGTAAGGAAGGGCTAAGTGTGGAATCGGAAATTTCAATTTTATACCGATTGGAACGGGAGAAGATTCCCAGTGTCCTTCAAAATTTAGGGCGCGATTACGAATCCATAATTACCAGCGTATTTCGTTCCGCCTCTTCTGATGTCTGTGCAAAATTCTACGCCAAGGACATGCACTCGGGGATGCGTTCCAATATTGAGGAAGAAATCAAGGTTAAAATGAATGAAAATCTGAGAAAGCAAGCTGATGGTATTGAATTGATTGCCGTTTTGATGAAAAGCATCCAATTGCCCCCAGGGTTGGCAAACTCCATTGAGCGAAAACTACAGGCGGAACAGGACGCCATGCGTATGGAATTTGTGATTCAACAGGCTAAGCTTGAGGCGAACCGTAAGATCATTGATGCCGAAGGGGAACGTGATGCACAGAAAATCCTTTCCGAGGGTTTGACCGAAGAAATCATTAAGATCAGGAGCATTGAAGCATTCAATAGGCTTTCGACCTCGCCAAACACCAAAATCATCCTTACCGATGGAAAGACCCCCATGCTCATCGACGCCAACGAATAAGGCAAGGGAAGGTATAATGATAGGTAAAGGCATGAAATTGATTTCATGCCTTTTTAGTTGATGGCATTCCACCCAATAACGCGTCATCTTGTCCTGAATCTGTAAAAGGATGCCGCTCCACTTTGCTAATTATTATAAGCTTTCTTATTTCCTTTTAGGGCAATCTTTATTTTGTTGGAAAATGGGTTCAATTAAAATAGCAGGTTTTGAAAAAAACGGTTTTAAGTATTGTTCTGTTGTTGGCTCCGCTGTTTGGGATAAAAGCACAGGAAGGCCCTTCCGATCCGTCGGGATACCTCGATTTTTGGATAGGGGAATGGGAAGTAAGTTGGAGTGAGGGCGATGGCAAAAAAGGGTGGGGTGTCAATCACATTCAAAAAGTCCTGGACGGAAAGGTGGTACAAGAGAACTTTGAAATCCTGGAAGGAAAATCCAAGGGGTATAAGGGCACCAGTATTTCTACCTATCATACCGCCACCAAAAAGTGGTTCCAATGCTATGCGGACAACAATGGGGCTTTTTATCACTTTACAGGTGATTTGGACGGTGACAAAAAAATATTCAAAACGGAGGTTTCCAAAAACCAGGAAGGCAAGGATTTTGTGCAGCGCATGGTCTTTTACGAGATTACCGCTGCATCAATGACCTGGGACTGGGAATATAGCAACGATAATGGAAAAACGTGGCATTTGAACTGGCGGATCAAGTATAAAAGAAAGGGATGAGGGAACACCAATTGTGGACTCTTCCTAAGTACAAAAGGTTGTACAAAACGCTAATTTTTAATCGATCACAACTGATTTAAAAGACGACCACTGAAACAAACCAGTATTCTAAAAATGATGATGAAAAGACAAATGAGCAGTGTACCTACGCTTTTAACGATTATTGCTATAATCTTAATGTCCTGTCGGAATGAACGAGGGAAAAAGCCATCCAGCACCCATGCCAATACTGATATCCACCCATTTGAAGGAACATCCGCCGAGACCGCTACAAAATTTGAATCTGAAGTAGTTTCCTTAACGGAAAGTGCTGAGTTTGGCATAACCTTTACAGCAGATATGAAAACGCTGTTCTTTACCAGTAAGAGAGGTGAAGACAAGGATTTCTGCATTTATACCTCAAGATTTGAGAACAATAAATGGCAACCGGCAGGGATTGCTTCATTCTCTGGAAAGTACTTCGATGCTGACGCCTTTATTGACCCACAGGACGACAAACTCTATTTTTTTTCAATGCGACCAAGGGGTAAGGATACCATACCATTGGAAATGCCCAATATTTGGTATACCGGAAAAAAAGAGGGTTCCTGGGCGGAGCCAAAAATGATCAAAGGGGACATTAATTCACCTACCAGTGGCGAGGGGTATTTGAGTCTAACAAAAAATGGTACCATGTATTTTTCAACAATGGGTAGATTGGAGGGAAAACAACATGATATATTTAAATCAACGTCCAGCGACCATATGTTTTCGGAACCCGAATATGTTGAAATTGATATTGACACCAGTTTCTCCAATCCTTTCATTTCCCCAGATGAAGACTTTTTGCTGATAGATTCAAGACAGGCTGGAGGCTTGGGAGGTAACGATTTATATTTTGTAAAACGGCTTCGAGGTAATACATGGTCAAAACCTGTTAATATCGGACCTAAAATTAATACGCCTGGTGATGAAGGGACACCCAGTCTCAGTCCAGATGGTAAATGGCTCTTTTTTTCAAGGGATGGTGATATTTATTTCATTAGCGCTGAAGCAGCGCTAAGTGACATGTTATAACAGCTAGTTGAAAGCGCTGTAAGCCCATTTAAATTAAAACCACAAGCCTGGATCATGATGAAATGGCTGTGTTCCATACCAAAACTGTTCAAAGGGTGGGGAATGATGTGGTCCCTCAGTTTATGATGATATCACTGCCCAAATATTCCTTATCCCCATTTAAAAACCAATGCTTGAATCTGGCGATCAGGATTCCATTTTTTTCAAAGTATCCATCGAACCAGATTGTTTCCCTTTCGTCATTTTCGGACCCAGGATGGTATATTTCCAATCCAAGGACCCTGAAATCCGTATTTGAGAGGATTAACCCCCATTGTTTTCCTATCATTTCCTCCCTTAGGGAAAACATGATCAAAAAAGCATCTGCTCCTTGAAACTTCACTTTTTTGACGTGTTCAATTTTTTTATAAAAAGTGGTGTCAATGGACATTGGAATTCCATAAATGGTCTGGTAAAATCTTTGATATCCCTTGGCCCTGGGTTCGGACAACCTGTACTTTCCAAGTAGGGTTTCGTCCTTGATTTCATTGCCATCAATTTTGAACCAGACCTGATCGTTCGAAACATGGATTTCAATTTCCTTTGAATCAATTCTTCTTTTTAATGCAAACGATTGGTTGGACCGATTAATCAATACTTCGGAAAATCGCTCAGGGTTTTGGACCCGTGGCTCCTGAACCCTGAATTCCAATTTTTGGGACGGCCAAGTTCCATCCCTGTCATGAATTTTTTTTGATTTTTCCAGCAAAAGGAGACCCTCTTCAATACCTGTTTGTTGACCTAGGCAAGTGGTGATGCCCAACCATGCAAAGACAATACCTATATAATATTTTTCCATACTTTTTAAACTTAACAACCTCTCGGCTTTAATCTGGCAAAAAACAAAAAAACGAGTTCAAAATGGGCAATCATTATAAACCTTATGGTTTTTGCCGATGGAAATTATTGAAATTCCGACCTTTTTGATAGCTGCTTCCTATACTTTGAAGGAGTGACCCCAACATTCTTTTTGAAAGCCTTATTAAAAGAAACGGTATTGTTGAATCCGGCTATAAAGCCAATTTCGGCCAGATTCATTTTGCGCTTATTTTTCTCTATTTGTTTGATTGCTTCCGCCGTTCGATAGGTGTTGATAAAATCAAAGAAATTTGTGTTGAAATGCTCGTTGATGATCTGCGATGCGTGATGTCTACCAATACCCAATAATCTTGCAATATCGTCCAATCGGAGTTCACCGTTTAAATAGGGTCTTTCTTTTTCCATAAGGTCCAATAGGCTTTCCTTAAGCTCTAGGGAATAGTTTTTGGTGAGCCCTGTCTTTCTATACTTGGTGAGGGGAATAATTTCCCTGAACGGGCTCCCATTGAATAGGGTTGCATAGTTAAACGAAAAATAGGAGGTGATGAACACGGATATGGATATCATCAATGTAATGATATAGTCCTGTTCCGTGGTAAGAACTTGGGAAAAGTACAAAACATAGAAGACCACCAAACTTAATACAATGCCTGAGTACGAGATGCAAATTGCCTTTAACCATAGTTTAAAATCGTTTTGTCCCTGAAATACGACCAAGTAGCGGCTAAAACAAACTGCGGCATAAACGATCATAATAATGATGAGACTGGCTTCCGCCAAGTTACTGACATTGATGATACTGTTCATTTGTTGTTCCCTGTATACCTCAAGTTTTGATTTGGAGTCCAGTATAAAGTAGGGGAGGTAAGAGAAAACCATATATAGGAAAGGTAGGAAATGAAAAAAATCCCTTGAAAAGGATAGCTTCCGCCTTGTTACAACATACCTGATGTAAAAGAAAAAAATGGGTCCGATCAAGGACAATGGAATTACATAAGTCAAATTAAGATGTATAAGGCTACCCTGAAACAATACTCCTGACCAAAAAAGAGGATTATAACTTATAAGCCATCCGGCGAAAAATAGAAAAAGAGCGAAAATCCTATTGGCGTAGGCAAATCCGTCCTGCTTTTTGAGAGCAAACAGCATCATGAGTAGAAAAGCCTGAAAACCGAAAAAAAGAAAAAGAATTTCTATGGGCGCCAAAATTGTTTTTCCCTAAAAGTAGTTCAACTCTGAAAAAAATATCCAAATCCCTATCGGGTTTATGACTTTCAACAACTCAATTTAGGTTTTGATTAAAGGGACGTATGGTAAAATGATGAATCTTTCCCGTAGGGAAAAACCGTAACCAACAAGGGAAGCCTAATCCATGGGAAATGGAAAATAGGTCACTTCCAGAATAGTATTTTCCTCTGACGGAATTATCATTTAAACAGTATGTACGGATGTCTTGGTGTTATTTAGCCGAGAATTTCAAATACGTAATTATGTTTAAAAAATATCGCATCCTTAAATGGATATCCCTCTTTTTGGGCAGTCTCATTGTCGTCATCGTTTCTTTTGGATTTTGGTTCAGGAGTTTAATTCCCCCTAGCGACGTCACTATTGAATCCACTACAATTGAAGACTTACCCTATTTATCGGACAATGTTATCCCAATTAGGGGTAAAATACTGGCCGTAGTAACAAGTACGGATGTCATGGGCAACAGTGGAAAAGGTACAGGTTATGAATTATCGGAGTTGGCACGTGCCTATTATACCTTTATGGCCAATGGTTTTGAAGTGGATATTGCGAGTCCAAAAGGAGGGAAGCCACCTGTGGTGATTGATGAAGAAGATATGGGGGCCTATGATTTTGCCTTTTTAAACGACTCCATCGCACAATACAAAACAAGCCATACGATCAAAATAGAAGATTGTATTGGTGAACCGTATGAGGCCATTTTCTTTGTTGGAGGAAAAGGGGCCATGTTCGACTTTCCAGATAACAAAGCAATTCAGCATATCGTAAAGGATCATTATGAGAACAATAAAGTTATTGGAGCCGTTTGCCATGGTCCTGCAGCATTGGTCAATGTGACCTTGTCCAATGGGCGTCCGCTTCTGGAAAATAAGGAAGTGACCGGATTTACAAATCGGGAGGAATTGCTTTTAATATCCGATGCCAAGGAAATATTTCCCTTTCTTTTACAGGATAAGATGATGGAGAAGGGGGCCCATTTTAAGGAAGGTGCCATGTACCTGGAAAAAATTGGCCATGATGGTAATCTACTTACGGGACAAAACCCATGGTCGACCTGGAGTGTTGCTGAACAAATGATCGGACAATTGGGTCATGAACCGAAACATAGGGAAATCACCGATGAAGAAAATGCAGTAAAGGTGTTGTTGGCCTACAAAACTCATGGTAAACAGGAAGCAAAAAAAATGATTGAGGCCATGCTACTGAACGGGAACCAGCCGATGAACAGGGTTTTAATCGCAAAACATGGTATAATTTCGGCGATGCAGGGCAAAATCGGTGATTTTTCAAATATGATGTCCCTGGTAGCTTTTGCGAAGAAATGTGAATCCAAAAGAAAGGACATAGCACTAAATTAGCAGAAAAATAGTGGGTTGGGTTTTTTGGATATATTTCTTATCATTTTAGCCAGTGCAGGACTTTTACATGGCGTAACTTTTGCGGCTTACCTGTTCTTTTTCAAAAAGAAAAGAATGGTTACCAATTATCTATTGGCCTTCATCCTTGTTTTTATGGCCTTTCGGATAGGTAAATCCGTCCTATTGTATTTTGGCAATGATTTGGAACCTGTGTTCATTTTTGTAGGCTTAACTTTTCTATTGTTGATAGGTCCCCTATTAAAGTGGTACGTTGCTGGAATGACCACTCCAAATTACAAACTGCCACGTTACCATTTTTTGGCATTGATTCCATTTACGGCATTATTTTTTTCCAGCTTTTTTGTCACCAGAAATTGGTTTGAGAGCAATACCCAAGAGGTCCTTATGGTATTTGCCAGCCTTCTTGTTTTTATCTATTTGCATTTTGCCTTTTACATTTTTAGTGCCCATAGGGTATTGCAAAAAGTTAAAAAAAGCTACCCTAAGGCACTGCGCACAAAATCCCAGAAAGCTATTATTGCCTGGTTGAATTTAGTTGTGGTCGGTTTTATCCTAATATGGGTGTCCTATTTTTTAAACATCATAGAAGATACCGTTCCCTACATTATAGGACCGATCATCTATTCCCTCGTGGTCTATTTTTTAAGCTTTAAGGCTTTTCAACTTAAAGCAACCGATATGGACGGAACTGTTTTTAAAAAGAATGATGATACCCGGTTATTTGCCCAGATCGTCAAATTGATTTTAGACGAAAAACGATATCTGGAACCCAACGTCTCCCTGGCAAGTATCAGTAAGTCCATTCACAAGACCACCCAAAAAACTTCCGAGGTCATTAACCAATACGCCAAACAAAACTTCAATGATTTTATAAATTATTACAGAATTCAGGAAGCAAAAGCAAGACTTGAGGCGGAGGATGGTAAGGACCTTACCATATCTGCCATTGCGTTTGATTCCGGGTTTAGCAGTTTGTCGTCCTTTAACAGCGCCTTTAAAAAGTTTGAAGGTATGACCCCTTCTGGTTACAGGAAAGCTAATGCGGTATGAATCCGTTTGGAACCAACCCCTTGAAGAAGTGATCATAAGGTTTGTTAAAATGTTGATCTTTGTTAACAATGATCCCTGGATTTTTGTGTTTAGTTGAGAAGGCCTGGATTAAAAAAAGTACGGAACAAAGTGCTAAAATCAATGTCTTTAAGTACTTTCCTTCCTGCAAAAAGACCTGGACCGCCATATAAACGTATCACATGAGATTTGAACCGGACCATTTAGTTGGAGTAAGAACAAGGGATGACCTAGTTCACACAGCAAAGGAAAACAATATTCCAATTGCCAAAACACTGGAAAAATTAAAATACGAAGTTGAACTAAGAAAATTACAGTCCGAATTTGTAAATCTTCAGAAATGGATTGCCGAAAAGAAAATGAGGGTCGCCATTGTTTTCGAAGGAAGGGATGCTGCGGGAAAAGGTGGGTCGATCAAACGATTTAAAGAACATTTGAATCCAAGAACATCTAGGGTGGTGGCCTTGACCAAACCTACTGAAGTCGAAAAAGGACAATGGTATTTTAGGCGGTACATCAAAGTGCTACCAAATCCAGGCGAAATTGTTTTTTTTGATAGAAGTTGGTACAATCGTGCGGTTGTTGAACCAGTTATGGGCTTTTGTACAAAAAAGCAATATGATCAGTTCATGGTTCAAGTCTCGGAGTTCGAACATTTACTTTACGAGGATAATTTGAAAATCATCAAGTTTTGGTTTTCCATTTCCAAAGAAGAACAGAAGAAAAGGTTTGATGCCCGTTTAAGTAACCCTCTTAAACGTTGGAAATTTAGCCCTGTTGATATGAAGGGGCAAGAGTTATGGGATAGCTATACGCACTATAAAGAACAAATGTTCAGTAAAACCCACACCAATTTTAGCCCTTGGATCATTGTAAAAACAAACAATAAAAAACAAGCTCGATTGGAAAGTATGCGGTATGTATTATCGCAATTTGATTACGATGAAAAGGGGGACTCCAACATTTCCCTTTTACCGGATCCAAATGTAATTATGAAATATCACAGAAGTGCTGTTCAAATAGATATTTAGGACATGAAGAATAGAGCATATACGGAAGAAGAAATAGAACTGCTTAATTCAAAGATAGGTTTGCATACGCTTTTTAAGAATAAAAAAGTGAAAATGGACAAAGTCCTTGAAGAAGTTAAATATCTGACCGAGGTAAGAAAGCAGCAGGAAAAACTGATAAAACTTCAAAATTGGGTCATACAAAATGATAAGAAAGTAGTAATTCTTTTCGAGGGGAGGGATGCCGCAGGTAAAGGTGGGGCAATAAGACGAATCACGGAATATATTAACCCAAGGCACTTTAGAACGGTGGCTTTGAACATTCCTTCAGAGGATGAAAAAAGGCAATGGTTTTTCCAACGGTATATCAATCAATTGCCCAAACCTGGAGAAATGGTATTTTTTGATAGAAGTTGGTACAACAGGGCAGTGGTGGAACCAGTTAACGGTTTTTGTACCGAAAAGGAGTATAGGGTTTTCATGTCCCAGGTCAACGATTTTGAAAAGATGCTTGTAGAGTCAGATACGTATCTGATCAAATTGTATTTTTCAATCACTAAAAAGGAACAAGCCCATAGATTCATGGAAATAAAAAATGATCCCCTGAAACGTTGGAAGATAACCCCAGTTGATGAAAAAGCGCAGGCTTTGTGGGACGATTATACCTTTTATAAAACCAAAATGTTTGAAGCTACAAACACAGAAACCGCACCTTGGTTAATTATTGATGCAAACAAAAAATCAAATGCCAGATTGAAGGCAATTTCACATATTCTTACGGTCATACCGTATGAGTAATGGCTCAAATGGCACGATGTTTTTTGTTTAACAGTAAAATATGTGAGGTCTACAGGCCTATTTTATCTGCATCTTGCCTTAAGCTGGTTTCGATATGCAGTATTTTCATCGTCCTTAATTTTTAATGTTTCGTAAACCAGGTTGGCCCAACCCTTGAATGGTCCGGTCCGCGGAGAACCGGCCCCCACCAAGTACCATCAGGGCGGTACAGATACTCAGGACCAATAAATGGTACTCATAGCCTTCCATACCTGCGTCATACTGTCCGTTCCAGTTCATTTGGAATCCAATGGCACCGTGTACGGTGACGATCATTCCAACGAAAAGACCGAACATGGCCACGGCATTGATTCGGGTTGCAAACCCAAGGATAAGCATCACTGATCCCGCAGTCTCGATAAAGACAGTGGTATAGGCCACAATTACTGGAAGTCCCATATATTCGGTAATAAAGCCCTCGAACCCTGCAAAACCGCTTCCCAGTTTTGTGGTCCCATGGATAAGGATGATGATTCCCAAGGCTACCCGTAAAATAAGTGAGGCCCAGTTGTTGTCTGTGTTGAATACGAGGTTTTTCATGTTGGAATTTTTATGGTTTTTACTTTTTTTAATGGTACACCGGATTTCCCTGTTTTGGTGTTATGGGTCAGAATTCAAGGCGTACAAAAATCCCTGGATCGGCCTCAAAGTCCCCATCGTTACCAAACTGGTAGGTGGTAAGCCCCAGTCCAAACTGGAATGTTTTCACGCTGAGACCGACCCTTAGACGCTGGAACGAAAAAAGGTGCCCATCGCCATCAAAATTTGTTGAGTTCTGGAATTGACCAAAGAAGCCCAGTTTTTGGTTCAAAGGAAATCGGTATTGGGCCAGTAGGTACCACTCATAGAGTGGGGCATCGCGAACCTCGGTAGTAATATTGGTCGTAATTAGGAACCCTTCCCCCGCCTTGTTCCATTGGATACCTGCCAGGGCGCTGGCGCGACCATCAAAAACACGCCCGCCCAGGACAGGTCCAAAACCCTTCCAGGCATCATAACCCAAAACGGTGTAGGAAACGAATTCCGTTACTTCGGTATCGTAATCGATAACGGCATCGTTTAAACTGAATATGGTGAATTTGTAGTCTTCGGTAAGGGGTTTGAAAAACCATGCCTCAATAATCATCCCATCGGTATTGGAGAAGGTCTCGATGGTGGTTTGGGCGCTGTTTTTCGTAACCATGGCCACAAGCAATAGCAAAAGGATAAAAGGGTGACGTTTCATGGCGTTTTAATTTGTCACCCCAAAAGTAGGCTGCCGCAAACCGCTTTTTTATATCATTTAAAAGGTAAAAAGGGTAAATATTAAGGTAGTTTACGATAGGCTCCGGGGGTAATGCCCGTATTTTTTTTGAAGTATTTGTTGAAATTGGTAGCTTCCGTAAAACCCAGGGATTCTGCAATGGTCCCAATGGGACTATCGGTTTGCTTTAAAAGGCTCTTGGCTTTCAGGATCACGTATTCTTGTAGGATACTGATGGCCGTCCTTCCGGTGACTTTCTTCACGGTTTCCGAAAGATAGGGGGTACTTATATGCAGTTGTTCCGCAAAATGGGGAATTTTTAGGTCGTATCGGGCCTGATCCTTCAAAAGGACCTCAAACCGAAAGGCAATTTCCTGGATCCTACTGGCAAATCCCAAATTTGCCGGGGTCTGGAACAATCCCTTTACTTTCTCCAGGATAATGGTCAAATAGGCCGCTAAGATGGTTTCATGCCCTTTCTGTCCCACATTGTTGTACTCCAAATGTAAGGTACGCATCAAATCAACAATGGTGGTTTGTTGTTCGTCATCCAAAAAGAGCATTGGCGCAGTATGCAGGTTGAGGAAGGGATAGGTTTTGTAAAAATCAATTTTATCCAGGGTAGCGCCCAGGAGTTGGGGCCTGAAAAGAATCATATAGCCCAACGAATCCTTGTGGAAACGGTGAAGCTTCCAGGAAGTGATCTGGTAAGGGGGCGTAAAGGAAATGGAGGCTTGAACGGGATTGAACCGGGATGCCCCTATCGTGATGTCCGCATCATGCCCAATACCGAAGGTCAATTCAAAAAAATCCTGCTGGTAGGGGCCAAAGGCCAGGGGTTTATCCTCAAAATGATCCTCAATCCGGAAAATATGGATATTCCCGTTGTTGGGTTTTGAGTGGATGCCCCAATCCAAAAGAAGGTCCCGTATGTTATGGTAGAGTTTCAAAAAAGTGTGGACCCTATCACGGACCCATTTACAATAATCACTATCCCTAAAGATAATCCTTTTTGGAGGGGTAAAGGCTTTGGTGCGATAGGTAGGATAGGAATTACCCTATCACTTATTTTTTCAGCGAAGCACTTATGCATTGCTTTTTGTCCATATTCCCGCCTTGGGCTAGTTTGATTTTCTTTTTCAAACAACACTTTAAAAACTATTATGAAAGTTAAACTAACCTTTGGTAAAATTTCATTACCCTTATTTGGAATAGTAGTAACGCTGTTACTGCTAAATTGTTCAAAATCAGAAGTACAAATTGATGACGATAAGACTAATGCAAATTATTCTGTTCCTATCGATTCCATTAATATAACAACTGCCGATTTAGATGAAGCCAAATCAACATTTGAACTATTAAATACCAATCAAAAATCCAACAAAAGTGGACTTAACTTATCCATAGACATCCATTCCCTTCGATATGAAAATCTTGTAGATACAGAAGCCAAGCTCATTGTGGCGGATGCCAAAACAAGTTTTGATAATCTTGAGTCCGAAGTATGGCAGCTTGAAATTGAAGATAAGCCCGTGAATGTTGTTTCCCATTATGTAAGTGCCAATTTCGATGGAGAGGAGGAAGCCTATACTGGAGTCTTGGCCTTTACCGATTTCGATGGTGGTTTTATTGAGGCATATTTCATAGAACAGGGTAAAATAATTTATCAATTGGACCCAAGCACTTATGTCCCGGAGAAAACTCAAAAAAATCTTCAAGGGAAGAATCCCGAGCCATGTTGGGGGATTGCTTGCGGAATTACTTTACCGGAAATTGTATTGACCCCTAGATATAATCCAGGCTGGACCACCCCAACAATATCACCTACCCAAAGGTTTCAACAGGCCATAACCATTAATCCCAATAATAAGTACACAGGTTACGCTATAGGCTATACCAATTATATCTCTTATCTATCAAAATCCAATGTTGCTGCAAGAATTACAAGTACTGGACTTACAGGTACCGAAAAATGTATACATGATAAGCTTCATAATTTCTCTGACCCCTATAACACTGAAACTTTTATAGTAGATTTAATATCCCAATTCAAAGGGGAGTCCAAATTTGATGTCGACATTGTTTCCAAGGACAAGGTCTATGATAATGGTAAGGAGGTAAATGGTTTAACCAGATACAAGATAGGTTCAACGACTATCACTATAGAAATCAATTCAAGCAGAGCTCGAACACGTTCAGTCCTTAGTGTCGCAAGAACAATTTTGCATGAATACATACATGCGGAAATGTTTGCGAAGATATACAGTAGTCCCCCTTCGGGAACAGCCGGTTTTTTAAACACATACAATATGTATAAAAGCAAGATTTGGAAACCAAGTGGCCAAACTCAGCATAATACCATGGCTGATTTATATGTTAATGAATTGGCGAAGGCCCTTAAAAGCTTTCATCGTGCCCAACTACCAGGGGAGTATAATTATATGACAAACAACGGCACAAGGAACATGGATGATTTTTATGAAGCGCTTGCATGGCAGGGCCTCAAAGAACATGGCGTCCAAGCATGGGTGAACCTACCAAAAGGTAGACAGGAGGTCCTGGAAAATGAACTTAAGACACATATTCATGGTTTAACAAAAAACTGCCCCAAATGATACAAAAAATGAGTTTGGGTGTGGTAATGGTCATCATTGGGCTAATGGCCAATGAAAGTATTGCCCAAAGTCAGATAGATAGTGTATTTGTTGATGACAACTGGGAATACCTGGCACAATCAAAAACGGACAAGACCATTTTTTATCCTGATGAACCCAATATGGAAAATATCTTTTTCTTTAAATCGGATTCCATCTTTCCGTTCGAGCCAAAAAAGGTTATTGATATAAGAAGGTACATTTGGAGTCGTCCGTTCTACCGCAAAAAGACCTATTTGGATATAACTATTGATTTTGCAAAATATTTCGAAAATAAAAGATTGTTCCTAAAGCAAGATAATGGGTTTGTGGAGTTAATCCCTGGCGTAGTTTTTGACTAGACTATGGATTTGTTGAATACGTAAAGGCTGGATAGTGGGCGCCGATATAAAATGTAAACATTCCCAGCCGAAGTATAAGATTCCGATAAACGAAATGCCGTTGACGACAAAATTAGTTGTGTTTACTTGCACCCTTATGACAATATTATGTCAATCACAGGTGTCCGATATATTCGCAATTACTGCTGTCCAACATCCAATAGATAGTGTATTTGTGGATGACAACTGGGAATACCTTGCCCAATCAAAAACGGACAAGACCATTTTTTATCCTGATGAACCCAATATGGAAAATATCTTTTTCTTCAAATCGGAATCCATCTTTATGTTTGAACCAAAGAAGGTCATTGATATAAGAAGGTACATTTGGAGCTGCCCATTTTATCAAACAAAGACCTATTTAAAGATATCTACCGGATTTATGAAACATTTCGATAATACAAGATTATTCTTAAAGCAAGATGATGGGTTTGTGGAGTTAATCCCTGGCGTAGTTTTTGACTAGACCATAGATTTGTTGAATACGTAAAGGCTGGGACAATGGGTGCCGATATAAAATGTAAACATTCCCAACCGGAGTATAAGCTTCCAATAAACGAAATGCCGTTGACGACAAAATCTTTGGGAATTAAAACGCATACCGCTATCTTAATTCCCCCAGGTTTTGTTTTCCGGCGTACAAAAACTTTATTGACAACCGCCGTACTCATCAACAATGGTTTTTAGATTTTCGAAATTACTTAAATCAAATTCCTGGTTTTTCAGATCATTGGAAAGTGATTTACAATTGTCGACAAACCCGGCCAGCGCATTGGATACCTTTTCATTCTCACGATTATCGATCATAAACCCTAGTTTTTTATCAGCGAATTTTAAGACCAATGTATTGGGTTCACCGGGTTTGGAAAGTACACTGTGGTCTGAATTGGTATACGCCACTTCGTAGAAATACGAATTGTCAAAACCGAGATTCGCTGCATTTGAAAACTTTTTCATAGCGTTTCCCTTGGTCTTCATACCGTGGAACACCTTTTCCTTACCTTCATCGGTTGCACCAAATACAATATTGTTTCTCGCGGCAAAACGTTTGGTACGTAATCGTCCTTTTTCGTTTTTGTATTTGATACTTACAAATTTCCCGAATTTGTCTATGGAATTCATATCATAGAGATCGCTCTCTTGTTGGGAGGGGTCCAACTGCAATTTTTCAAAAACGGCATAGATGGTCCCTTCATGGGTGGTACCGTCTTCGTCAATAACATAGCCGGGAACCCCATAAAGATTAACACTGTTTTCTTTGGCAACCTTTACTTTTTCGTTGTGCAGGCTTTTTTTATAGGCAGTCGCTTCACGGCCCAGTTTATAATCCCTTCCCAATAATTCCTCAACAAAGATTTGTGCGAAGGATCTTGAAAAACGTCCGGTCATCATGGTCTTGGAACCATAATCGAACTCAAAATCCTCATCGGTGAAGGTCTTGGCTTTTACGGTAGTGCAGGTAGCACATCCCGCGGCGGTGCCAATAGTAATTCCATCCAGATCGGTAACGGTATAGGTATTGGTTCCATGGGTCACGCGCCCCATAATCCTGGTACCGGTCGCCCCTCCAAAAACAATGGTCCCATCGTCCTTTACAAAGGGTTTATAACGCCCAACTTTTGCCTGGCGTTCCATTTGGTCATTTTTGGCCTCCATTACCGTTTTTGCATACTTATCACTCAATACTTCCCTTTCCGTTGCAAAAAACGCAGCAACGGTCCCGCTGTCAATGCCTTCGGTGGTAATCAGTCCATATTTGGCACTTAAAAGTTTGACAATCAATTTGGTCTGGTTCAAGGATGTCATCAAGATTTCATACGGAATCTCTGTTTTTTCTCCATTGGTCGAGGTCAGTTCCAACCACTGAAACCCTTCGATATTAGAGGCGGACATCCCTTTAAAGACAACATCAAATGCCTTTTCCCCGGACATAGTGGAGAAAAGAAAGTTGTCCCGCAATTCGGTATTGACTTTGGCAACCTCCTTTCCATCGAACGTAATGACTTCTTTTTTGATTTTGATTTTTTGCGCATTGGTCCATAGGGGAACAGTGGTCAATGCGATTAAAATGAGTTGCTTAAAGGTTAGGTTCATGATCAAATGGGGATTAATTATCAATAAGCTATTAGGATTGGTTTTCAAGGGAAACTTGACATTGGTGACAGTGAACAATTCTCCCTGGATTAATTCAAAACGAACCAACCCTGGTTTTGGTATGTTAAAATGAAGCGTTGTAAGTAGACATGAAATTGACGATCTCCAGCCAACCCAAAAGCGTGTGATTACTTTTTCTTAAAAAGCCAATGAAATGGGGTTACATGTTCCTTACCACAGAAGGGAAGTGTAATGTGCTTGGAACGGATGGTAGAGGTTTTCCGCTGCCCAGTAAGGGGCAAAAGTGGACTTTTGACAATTCAACGGGCCGTAACGATGGTTCAGCAAAAAAACCTTCTCGACAATCGATTGAAAATTGATTTTTGAGGTGTGTTAAACCATAAACCAATCAACGATGACAACAGCAGAAGTTTTTTCAATCGCCAATACCATGGCAATGCCTATGTGGCTTTTGATGATCGTACTTCCCAAATGGAAGGTGACCCGATTTTTAATTGATTATAGGGTGGTACCCATTCTCCTATCCCTTTTTTACGTGTTCTACATGACGGTACACCTCCAGACCGGTGCAGGCTTGGATTTTGGGAGTTTGTCCTCCATGATGTCCTTGTTTACATTGGAAAATGCCGTAATGGCGGGTTGGGTCCATTATTTGGCTTTTGATCTTTTAGTGGGGATGTGGATGTTGAACCAAAACCAAAAATTGGGTATCCACCAGCTATTGATGGCCCCTTGTCTTTTGGCCACCTTCATGCTTGGACCGGTAGGCTTTTTGCTCTTTATGCTGATAAGAACCTTTAAAATTTCCAAATCATGAGAGGCTTGAAACATGTATTGCAAACCGTTAGGAAGGAAAGCCCTATTTTGTATGGAATTGCCATGTTCCATTTTATACTCGTTGCCTTATGTTTTGTAGGGTGGATGGTGGACGATCGTATGCTGACCGGTCTCAATATTTGGGTCAAACCAATGAAATTTTCACTTTCAGGGGGCATCTATGTACTGACTTCGGGATTTTTGATTACCCTTTATCCCTTTTCCAGAAGAAAGAAGAACATTGTCAATACTATCATTTCCTGGACCATGTTGTTGGAAATCTGTATTGTGGTCTTTCAGGCGGCCCGTGGAGTGCGGTCGCACTACAATCAATCCAGTTTGTTCGATGGTATTCTATTTGGCAGTATGGGTGTTCTTATCAGTATCATTGTGCTCACTATGGTGTTCTTTATTGTAGAAACCATAAGGCTAAGGCTCAACACTTCCAGACCGGTGCAGTGGGGCATCCTATTGGGCTGGCTTGTGGTATTGTTCGGAAGTTGGGTAGGGGGGCAAATGATAGGTCAAATGTCCCACAATGTTGGAGTTCCCGATGGGGGCGAGGGATTACCCCTGATCAATTGGAGTACCATTGCCGGCGACTTGCGCGTTGCCCATTTTTTTGGATTGCACGGCATTCAAATTATTCCTTTATTCGCAGTAGTGCTTACCAAGAAATGGAATGCCCCTAAGCTGGCAAAAAACCTGGGTATCCTGTTTTTTGGATTATTGTATGCCGCATGGATTGGATTTACCTTTTACCAAGCAAAACAGGGCATGCCTTTGATAAGGCTATAAACCATTTGGGGTATGGGATTTTTTAATAAGGCGAAACGCATCAAATATTTGGGGTTCAACGATGTCTGGTTCATGTTGGTGGGCATTGTCTTGCTCAGTTTTGTAGCCGATTTCATTATTTCCCGTGGTTCGTTCAGTCGTTTGCCCTTTCTTGAGGCCACCATAAATTGGAGCGTTTCCCTACTGTTTTCCACGGTCAATTGGTTGGTAATGCGTACCATTTTGATAGCACTGCGCAAAAAGTATCCCAGTTTAAGGAACAACAAAAAACGCATTCCACTATTTTTCCTGTCCATTGTCATTACGGTCTTATGCGTGGATTATATAGGGAATATCGCACTTGGGTACATTTTTGATCAAAGCTATAACCACCCACTGCGATCCAGAATTGTACTTCCGGTAATTTTGATCAGTACCATGACCATGGCCATTTACGAAGCCTTATACTACTACATTCGTTTAAAGGAGTCCATACGGGAAGAAGAGCAAGCCAAGCGTGCCATTGTACAGGCACAATTGGATACCCTGCGCAATCAGGCGCAGCCCCACTTTTTTTTCAATACGTTAAATACGCTACGCGATATTATTGACCAAAATACCAGGGAGGAAGCCAAGGAATTTGTGAATCGATTGTCCGAAGTGTACCGTTTCATTCTGGAATCGGGCAATGCAAACCTAATTGCGCTACGGGAAGAGTTAAAATTTGCCGAGGCCTATATCCACATACAGAAAGAACGATTTGGCGATAATCTCACGGTAGATTGGAAGGTATCCAAAAATGATAGGGATTGGTTGATTATCCCCATGAGCCTTCAACTCCTATTGGAAAATGCGGTCAAACACAACGTTATCTCCAAAGGAAAACCTTTGCATGTGGAGGTCACCATAGAAAACGGACATTTGGTGGTCCGCAACAGGATACAGCCCAAAACCACCCAATTGCCCACCACAAAGCTGGGCCTAAAAAATATAGAACGGCGGTATACGCTGATTTCGGATAAACAAGTGGTCATCACAACGGATAATGGACATTTTAAAGTGAAATTACCTTTGCTGACCATAGCCGACCAAAAACATTCCTATGCAGATACTCATCATTGAAGACGAAGCCCGGGCAGCCAATCAATTACAGCGCCTGTTGCAAACCTTGGGGTTTGATTATCGGTTATTGGCCATCCTGGACACGGTTGAGGAAAGTGTGGATTGGTTCCAAAACAACCAGGACCCCGATTTGGTGTTCATGGATATTCAACTGGCGGATGGACTAAGTTTTGAAATATTCCAAAAAGTACGGTTGCAATGCCCGATTATATTTACCACCGCTTTTGACCAGTATGCCATACGCGCTTTTAAGGTGAACAGTGTGGACTATCTTTTAAAGCCCGTTCAACTGGAGGATTTGGAACACGCACTGGAAAAATTCAAACGTTCCAAACAGCAGCTTACGCTAAACCCTGAAACACTTCAACGTTTTTTGGACGATATGCAAACCACGGAGCGGCGAGAAGGTATTTTGGTCAAAGAGGGAAATGGTTTTGTACAATTGCGCATTTCGGATCTGTTGTATGTATACTCCGAAGATAGTATTACATTTGGGGTCACGGGGGACAGACGGGTCATCATAGACGAAACCCTGGACCAGCTTTATCCATCATTGGACCCGAACCAATTCTATAGAATCAATCGCAGCCAGATTATAGCAAAATCCGCCATAGTAAAAATTGGGAAATACTTTAATCACCGATTGAAATTGACCCTAACAAAAGCCAGGGACATGGAATTTATTGTAAGCCGGCCAAAAACCAACGATTTTAAAAGTTGGATGAATCGATAAGGTGCCCGAATCATTATGCCGGGATAATCCGCAGGCGATTGCACTTCAAGAATGCTTATCTTGTTTTCCATAACCCCAACTAAAGAAGGGCACAGCATATATGGCCCGAACCTATAGTTGAAGTAGTAACCCATGAAATTTGTCTTTATCATTGGCGCGGCGCAAGCTTTCTTTTTGGCGGCCATCGCCATGGCCAAAAAAAATAAGTTTAAGGCGGATTACGTCATGGTGGTGTTGCTCGTCCTAATGGGGTTCCTGTTAATAGGATATGCCCTGGAAGTAATGGGCATGGACATTGACTATCCCATTTTTTTGGGTTGTTATACGGCAATGCCCGTCCTTTTTGGCCCACTGGTCTATTTGTATGTGGTAAGCTATACCAAAAAATCGCAAAGATTTAATTTTTGGTTTCTCCTACATGCGGTTCCCTACGTGGTTTTTACCATCGCCGTATTTCTGCAACTCATGGTGTACAGTGAAGGATCCGTTGTGGAGGACAAGGAAATTATTGAGGGAAACAAGAAAATTATATTCTATGTCATGGCCTTTTTTCGGGTGTTTGTGGGTGCTTTTTACCTTATCGCCGCCTTTATTGAACTGCGGCGACACAACAGGCGCATCGGTCATCAATTCTCTTATACGGAGCAAGTGGATTTAAAGTGGTTGAAGCGTGTTATCCTGGCCATGATCATACTTTGGGGCACTATCATTGCCACCAATATCCTGTATTATTTGGACATTTGGCTTCCCTATCGTATTGGGGATAATATCATTTTCTCCGTGATTACCCTTATTGTGTTCCTTACGGGGTATTTTGGGATCAAACAACAGATCATCTATGCACCACCACCCATTCCCCCAGGGGATCCTGTATCCGAACAAGGGCAGGCCAAAAAAGCAATCCCCTCAAAACAATACGTACACTCCAGCTTGTCCGAAACCCAGTCCGAAGCTTACTTGCAGCGCTTACAAGATTATATGGAAAAGGAGCAGCCCTTCCTTGACGGAAAACTATCGCTTCGTGATGTTGCCGATTATCTGGGTATCTCCACAAATCATGTTTCCCAGGTCATTAACGAAAAGCTCCATATCAACTTCTTTGATTTTGTCAATGGCTATCGGGTAGCCTTGATGAAGAACAAAATGCGCGATCCTGCCAACAGTCATCTTACTTTGTTGGGAATGGCCTATGACAGTGGTTTCAACTCCAAAAGTAGCTTCAACCACATCTTTAAAAAAATGACCGGCCTTACGCCTTCGGCCTATCTTAAAACAATACTTACCTAGTCAAGGTTGCCAAGAAAGGTATAAAGGAATACGTCCAAAAGGATAGGGAAAGGTCCAACACTATAGGGACGGTCGATTTGTAAGGAAAGCTTTGGTTCCTTTGCCCCGTAATATTTAGTAAACCACAACATCATGGCTACTTCCAAAAGACTACATTATCTGGACTGGTTGCGCGTATTGGCCTTTGGGCTCTTGTTCCTGTTCCATTCGTGGCGACCCTTTGATCATATGCCCTGGCATATAAAAAATGAAGAACAAAGTGCCCTATTTGACCTGCTTACCTTCTTTACCCATGGCTGGCGGATGCATCTTATTTTCCTGGTTTCTGGAGTCGGTACCTGGTTTGCCATGCGTTCCAGGAAAGGAAAGTTCCTAAGGGACCGATTGCATCGATTGATTGTCCCTTTTCTCATGGGCATAGTGCTCATCATTCCGCCACAGCGCTTTTACGAGTGGTTGATGTTTCAAAATTTTGAAGGCGGATATTTAGAATTTATGTCCGTTTATCCCGGACAACAACTTGGGGCTAATATGGGAGCCAACGTGCTGCTTTGGTTTGGCCATTTGGGGACGCACCTGTGGTATTTACCCTACCTTTTTACAATGACGTTGATCTGTATTCCCATATTTCAATACATACAAAAGGGAAAACTTCGTTTTACATGGCTAACGAACGTGCTATCTACCCGTTTAGGGGTTTTTGTTTTGGTGGTGCCTATGATCGTTTGCAGGTTTCTCCTAAAACCCCTGTTTCCCGTCTATACGGATTGGGCCGATTTTTTTGTCTACCTATGGCCCTTTGTCTACGGGTTTCTTTTTATGGCAGATGCAGGGTTTGTTGAAATCATCAAAAGAAAAACAACCCTGTTCCTGATCGTTGGCAGTATAACTTCCCTGTTATTCCTATACATGGGGTCCACCAACGAGGGTATGGTCCAGGCCTATATGAATCCCGAATATGGATGGCTGCATTTGATCGTTACCGTAAATGCCATGCTCATAGCGTGGGCATGGGTACTTTTCTTTTTGGGATTTTTTGCCAAATCCATGGATTTTCAGCACCGCTGGCTCGTTCCGGCGAACATCGGCATCTTGCCCATTTATATACTGCATCAAACCTTGATCATCGTTTTTGGGTATTATATTGTCGCCATGGATGCCGGTCCCTTTGTAAAATTTGTCCTAATTTTTAGCACCGCCATTCCTGTATCCATTCTCTTGTACCAACTCATTAGGACCAATAGGCTAAGCCGATTTTTATTTGGGTTAAAGCCCCTCACAAAACGGTTGGATGGTAAGCGTGTGGATCGTTCTAAATTAACGGGACTCCTAAAAAAGGCCCCTATAAAGCTATAGAATCGTCCCTAATGGAGTATTGAAATTCCACATTCCATACTATTTTTGTTTTGACTTAAACCTATAGTGAACGTCCGAACAAAAGAGGGACCCTACAACAAAAAAACTATGGAACTAAAACGTATTGCGATAACACTGATCCTTATGCTATGCCTGGGTTGTAAGAGCGATAAGCGTAGGTTGGATGCGAGTCCAACACAGAAAGAGGGCCATGAACACCAAACCGATGGGCATTCAAAACACGGGTCGGCAAATGAGTTTATGCACCAAACCTCCGCACAGGACTTAATTAATAGGTTCGAATCCCCGGAAAGGGATACCTACCAGCAACCGCAAAAAGTATTGGAGTATCTGGGGGATATACAAGACCAGACCATTGTTGATATTGGGGCGGGGTCCGGATATTTCTCCGTGAAATTGGCGGAAAAAGGGGCAAACGTTATTGCTGCGGATGTGGACGATGCGTTTCAGGAATTCATTGAGAAAAGGATAACTGAAAATAACCTAAAGAATATTGAGACCCGAAAAATCCCCTACGATTCCCCTGGTTTGAAAGAACAAGAGGCCGATAAGGTATTGATCGTGAACACATACCATCATATCGAAAATCGAGAGGCATATTTCACCAAAGTAAAACAGGGGACCACGGCCGATGGGGAACTGATCATCATTGATTTCTTCAAAGTTGAAACACCGGTAGGACCTCCGGTAGATCACAAAATTGCGATGGATAAGGTTGTACATGAGTTAAAAACAGCGGGATATACTTCTTTTGACATCAATGTTGATTTACTCCCGTATCAATATATTGTAAGGGCGAAATAAGGGTTTGTGTATGGGGAAATCCGCCAAAAGCAGGGTGCCAAAAGTTTGACCGCCGCTATCAGCTACCCTTAACGTACAAAGAAGCATAAAACCAAGTTTATGGAAGTGAGGTTTGCCCATACCAACATCGTCAGCACCAACTGGAAATCGCTCACCGATTTTTACGTAAGGACCTTTAATTGCAAGGTTGTACCTCCCATCAGGCGCCAATCTGGGGAATGGCTTGAAAAAGGGACCGGTTTAAAAAATGCCAAATTGGAGGGAGCCCATCTATTACTTCCAGGCTATGGTGACCAAGGACCCACCCTTGAAATCTATGAATACGAGCATATGGAAAGTCAACGTCCGGTACCACCAAACAAAAGGGGCTTTGGCCATATTGCCTTTGAAGTTGAAAATGTGGAAGCGATTCTCGGGATTTTAGAGAAAAATGGGGGAACGGCTTCCGGGGAGATCACCAAGCGGAAAGTTGATGGGGTAGGGGAAATCACCTTTGTCTATGCCAGAGATCCGGAAGGGAACCTAATTGAACTACAAAGTTGGAATGCCAAATAAAATGGGCGAATCATCCATAATCAATACTTCGGGTTATAATTGACCATCCACATTACGCCGAATTTATCGGTAAATGCGCCAAAATAGTCGCCCCAAAACTGGTCTTCCATGGGCATTTCAATGGTACCCCCTGCAGAAAGCCCATTGAACAATCGATCCGCTTCCTCCCGTGAAGTGGGATGTAAGGAGATGTAATTGTTATTTCCGGCATTCCATTGGTGTCCCGAGGAAGCTGGGGTGTCCGAGGCCATAAGGATGGTATCACTACCTATGGGTAGTGAAATGTGCATGATACGGTTTTTCTCGTCTTCCGATAGCTTTTCACTATCAGGAGCATCGGTCATTTTCATATGGGCCATAAATTCCCCACCAAAAACGGATTTGTAAAAAAGGAATGCCTCTTCGGCATTGCCGTCAAAATTGAGATAAGGATTGACTTTCATTTGCTATGGCTTTGTTGTTCCAACGGTTCCTATAAAGATACAGGGTAAAAATGGGATTTGGACGTTGGGAATGTGTCAATTCCACAGGTCATTTGGGACATGGCAGACATCTACTTTACTTGGTGTGATTGCACAGAAAGGCAAACAAAGGGGTACTGTTCTGGTCTATTACGGATATCCAACAAAGAATCCTTGATTTGAAAATAGCAACTTTCGGGTTTTGGAAGCGGATTTACCAATTGAATTTTGTTTTCAAAATGATAAATACTTTATGAAAACATTGGAAAACAAAAAGGCACTTGTAACCGGAGGAACAAGTGGTATTGGAAAGGCAACTGCTAAGGATTTTATTGAAAAAGGCGCACAAGTGATTATTACCGGACGCCATCAGGATTCTTTGATGGCGGTTGTGGAGGAACTTGGAAGTAATGCCAAGGGAATCGTGTCGGATGCAGGCCATATGGAGGATATTATGGAACTTCAAGCCAAAACCAGGGAGATTTGGAACAACATTGATGTTTTGTTCGTAAACGCGGGTTTTGGAAAATATGCCCCGATTGAATTTGTGGATGAGGAACTTTTTTCTGATGTCTTCAACGTCTTGGTGAAAGGTACATTGTTTACGGTACAGCAAATACTTCCCCTGATGGGAGAGGGGGGATCAATTGTCTTGAATACGTCAATTGTTACCGAGGTGGGATTTCAGAATTCAACGGTATATTCGGCGGCAAAAGCAGCGGTTCAGTCCTTAGTAAAAACCATTGCGGCCGACATTGCCCCGAGAAAAATAAGAATTAACGCTGTAAGCCCGGGACCGATTTCCACAAACTATTTCGATCGTTCGAACCTCACACCAGAAGATGCTGAAAAACTGGCCGGTACGGTACTTCCCGAAATTCCATTGGGACGCTTTGCCCAACCTTCCGAAGTTGCCAAAGTGGTCAGTTTCTTGGCTTCCAGGGATGCCTCTTTCATGCACGGTGCCGAAATCTCCGTGGATGGGGGATATCCAAAAGTTAAAGTCCAATAGTACCATGACCCTGTTGATAATATGCCATTATCAAATCCCATAATAACTTAAGATGAAGATTGAAGTTTTGCATGCGATTCCGTATTGGATGATGAACTATGGGCAAGTCCAGTATATTTTTATGCTGTTTCCCCTTCCAACGTAAGTGATGTGGGTTGGACATAATTTTTGTTAACCAAAATCCGTCAAATTGAGTGGTTTTTCGAAATGAAATGAAGAAAAATTGTATCGAACAGGATTTTGCAAGAAAATTACTCGTTTTTCGATACATTTTTGCTGTCGCAAAAACACTCAAAATGACGTAATTTTCTTATGCCCAACCCACTTTAAATATGCCTGCCGCATACAATGTCCACAAGGGCGGTACCCTAGATTTTGGGCCTCGGTTTCATCCTTAAAGAATACCCTGTTCCGTTTTTTCATTCGTTTCCCGGAACCACAGTGCAGTCGGCCATAAATCTTCAGTTTTTTGTTTCCACCGAAGGTCACGCTGCCGTCCTTTATTTTTTGGCGAAGCGCTTGTGGGGATATATGGGAATGTGATAACATCAGCTTTTGGCGTCATGGAATATAATCCCCAGGGTATATCTTTCCCCACTTTTCAGTTCACTCACACCATGCCGCATATTGGCCCGGTAATAACCCCTTGTTCCGAGGATAGGTCTAAAATTGGTGGCGAAGACCACCATATCCCCTTTTTGGGGATTGAGCACTATGGCCTTTGACTGTGCCCTGGGCACCTGTTGGGTAAGTACAAATTCACCCCCGGTGAAATCAATGTCGGGCGCGGTCAGGTTGAAAACGGCCTGAATGGGGAAATAATGATCGCCATAGAGGTCCTGGTGCAAGGTGTTGAATCCCCCTGGACCATATTTCAGTAACAGGGGCGTGGCCTCTTTTTGCCCATTTTCATGGCATTGTTGCCGCAGCGTTTCATGTGCTTCAGGGTACCTGACGTCAATTTTCAAGGCTTGCATCCATGCATTGGCGATTTTGGTCAGTGGCGTGTACAACGCTTCCCGCAGTTGCTGGATTATAGGAGGGAGCGGATAGGTAAAATATTTGTACTCCCCCTTCCCAAAACGGTGGCGTTCCATGACCACTTTTTTTCGAAACAGATCATCCTGATCGTAGTGCTTGGTTATGTCGTTACATTGCGTTTCGGTCAGCACATTGGGCACCAGGGCATAGCCCTTGGTGTGCAATGCTTCTGCAATAGCATTCCAGTCAAGGGCCAGGATGTTGTTTTCAACAGTTTCAGCTTTCATGTTGTTTGTATTTTGTGGGTAACGGGGTCGTGTAGGGGACTTTTATGAAAGCCGCCGGATTACGACCATAGTTTTAAGATTGAAATCCAGTATGGGATGACTTTGATTTACCGGACGGCCTCCCAACCGATCATGGCGGTTTTTCGGGTACTGCCCCAGGCATAGCCCCCAATGGTTCCGGATGCCTTGATTACGCGATGACAGGGAATCAAGTAAGCTACTGGATTATTGCCTATGGCAGTGCCCACTGCCCTTGAAGCCTTGGGCGCATTAATTCGTTTGGCAATGGCTCCATAGGTGGTCAACTGTCCTTGCGGTATTTTCAAAAGGGCCTCCCAAACCTTTAATTGAAAAGGGGTGGCATTCAAGTGAAGCTTGATTTGGTTGAGTTTGCTCCAGTCGTTCTGAAAGATAAACAGTGCATCTTGTTGTAAGGTATCCACCACCTGCCGATAGGTGGCATTGGCAAAACGCGTTTTGAGTTCCCGCATGGCTTTTTCCTCATCGTTGCTAAATGCCATATGGCATATCCCTTTTGGTGTAGAGGCGACAATAAGATTGCCGAACGGACTTTCGGCAAAGCTAAAATTGATGGAAAGGTTTTCCCCTGCATTTTTGTACTCCCCAGGGGTCATGCCCTCAATATTGATAAAAAGGTCATGCAACCTGCCCGTGCCCGAAAGTCCCGTTTCATGTGCCACATCAAACAAAGTGGCCTGCTGTTCCTTTAACAATTGCTTGGCATACGCCACGCTGATATGCTGCATAAACTTTTTTGGACTCACGCCCGCCCATTCACTGAACAAGCGTTGAAAATGGTACGGACTCAGATGTACACTTTCGGCAATAGCGTTCAAAGAAGGCTGCTCCTTAAAGTTTTTCCGGATATAGTTGATGGCCTCGGCCACTCGATTGTAATTTAATTGCTGTTGCGTATTCATGTCTTTTAAATTTACAACCAAAAGTAGGAGATAGGCAAGCCGCTAAAAACCCGATTCTTGCTGACCTGTGTCAACCCATGGAGAGTGAGTTTTCCTGGGCAATCAAAAACGACATATAGTACTATAAATCTAGACAATATAGCGGGCAAGTAGCGGCAATTCGTTAACTTCAAAACTGGAAACAATCCACGGCCGGATTCCTGCCTGCCGTCAACCCAAAAGATAACAACATGAAAAACTATATCGATGGCTTTGTGCTTCCAGTTCCCAGCATCCATTTGGACGAATACAAAAAGGTGGCTGAAGAAGTAGCTGAAATTTGGAAAGAATACGGTGCATTGGCGTACTTCGAATTTGTTGGAGACGATTTGTTTTTGGAAGGCACCAAATCCTTTATCGAGACCGTAGCGGCAAAAGATGACGAGGAAATTGTATTTGGTTGGGTGGTGTTTCCTTCCAAAGCCGTACGTGACCTGGCCAACAAAAAAGTTCCCATGGACCCAAGAATGACAGCCTTGGTTGCCCCCTTAACCGAACCTAAAAAGCTAATATTTGATGGCAGTAGAATGGTGTACGGAGGGTTTAGATCCCTTGTGGCATCCGAATGAACGGTTATATCCTATGCGTACATCATTTCTCAGTATCCTTTTTTTATTCGTGGCCCTTGTTGACGTGTCCGCTCAAATAGCTGTGGAAGGGAGGGTCTATTTTGACCAAAAACCAATGCCCAATGTCTCGGTATTTCTCAATAACACTACGGTGGGAACCACTACAAACAGCGATGGGGAGTTCAAGCTTCATATGCCCGATGGAGTTTATGAATTGGTCATTTCCCATATAGGTTTTAAGACCATAAAGTATAATTTGGACACTTCAACCTACACTGAACCTTTTTTTTTCCAACTTTCTGAGGAAAAGTTGGCTTTGGATGAAGTGGTTGTAGTGGGGCGGCAGAATGATGAGGAATGGAACCATAACTTTGCTGTTTTTGTTAAGGAATTTCTAGGGACCAGTGAATTTTCAACATCCTGTACCATCCTTAACCCTAATGTGTTGTTTTTTGAATTTGATCCGGAAAAAAATAGCCTTACGGCACAGGCAATGGAGACCCTGCGAATCAAAAATGAAGCCCTGGGTTATGAAATACGCTATGATCTGGAACATTTTTCAATAGAAAATAAGCTTACAACATATGCCGGGTTTGCCTATTTTAAGGAATTATCAGGACGAAAAAACAAACATAGAAAATGGAAAAAAAATAGATTGCGGGCGTATAAAGGTTCCCAACTACATTTTTACAGAAGTGTGCGGAACCATACGGCCCAGGAAGAAGGGTTTGTGATCCATCAGTTTGCGCGAAAGAAGAATCCAAAAAGACCAACTGAGGAGGAATTGTCAAAAGCACGAAAGATAGTGGCGTCATCCAATGTTAGGGTAACGATTTCAAAAAAAATAGGTCCCCCTAAAAACGCACTGGATTCTGCCGTACTTACGTTAAACAAAGCAAGACTCCCAAAATATGTGGATTACCTGTACAAGGCGGATTTGGTTTCATCGGATATTGTTCAGGAAATGGAGGCCAAAACTTATCTAAAGTTTGATGATAATTTGAGGATCACCTATCTCCATGAAAAGGAAGAAGAGGGCTATATTTTAAGAAATCCCTTTAGCAAGCCCCGAAAAGCACTACCGCAAACCTCAAACATCATACCATTGACCGATGGAATTTTGATCTACAATGAAGGTATTTTAGCAGAACCCTTGCACGTACGCTATGAAGAATACTGGTCTTATGAGAAATTCGCACATGCCTTACCTTTGGATTATGAACCAGAATATTAGGAATAGTAACGGTTGTATAGGCTTTTCCATGACATAAATCATTACGAATGTTACGATAATGGCCCCAATAGTCACCAAATATTTTACGGATAGAAAGGAATGGAGAAAGTGGCTCGAAGAAAGTTTTGAGACCAAAGATGATATTTGGTTGGAATATCCTTTAAAGAAAACTGGGAAGCAACGAATAGTGTACAATGACGCCGTTGAAGAAGCGCTCTGTTTTGGATGGATCGATAGTACCGTTAAATCACTGAACGAAGAGACTACCATTCAACGATTTTGTAGGAGAAGAAAGCAATCGTCTTTTTCACAACCTAACATAGAACGCTTGAAATGGCTCTTTGAAAACGACTTGGTCCACAGTTCAATTAAAAAGGAAGTCTCGGAAATAATTCAGCGGGAATTCGTTTTTCCGGAAGATATCATTGCGCAGTTAAAGCAGGACAAAACAGTGTGGGAGAACTATCAAAATTTCTCAGCACCCTATAAACGAATAAGAATTGCCTATATTGATAGTTCAAGGAAAAGAGCCGATGAATTTACCAAACGCTTGAACAACTTTATGGAAAAGACAAAGGAGAACAAGCAGATCAAAGGGTTTGGCGGAATCGATAAATACTATTAAGACAAATAACAACCCTAAACAAGCTTGGGGTCTTCGGATGCATTAATGAGAGGCAAGGCCGAGACCGTTGGCATTGACTAAAAACTGAAATGTTATGAAATTAGCAAAAGTGCTCTGGTCATTAGGTTCACTACTGGTCAATGGAACCATTATTATTTATATTATCCTCTCCAGTAAGGCACCCCTTGCTCATGAAGAAAGATATGCCTATATCAATGAAAATTGGAATATATATGGTGCACACTGGCGGTTGGAATTATTTTTAATGGCCATGATAGCCATTGGAGCGTTCCATTTTGCCGTTAAGAGCAGGAAAATAAGCTGGTCGATGATAACAACAGGGCAGCTGATCTTATTGATTACTTATCCCTTAATGCTTGGAGGATATAGAAATACGCCCCTTGAGCTTGCTGAAATGGCCAACCAAATGGCAACTATTGTCTTTATTTTCGGAAACCTTGTTTTTTTAAGCGGATTGTTCCTTTTGTACCTAAAAGATAGATTGCTGAAAAGGTGGCTTAAATATACTGCCGTGGTACTATCGAGTTGTATTGCAATTGTCTTCTTGATAACTTTTGTGGAGATCATCAATTGGAAACAGGCGTTGATGATTGGACCATTGATCAATATCCTGTATTTGATCAATGCCTATTATGGTTTAAAAATGGAATTGGAGCCTGCGGCATAGAACGTTCCATGGAAAGGAAAAAGTCAAAACTATGGGTTTATTGATTCCTTCTAAAACTAACGCGCCATTGGACGAATAATCCTGGCGTTTAAAAAAAGGTGTTATAAAGTAATATTGACATTGGTGCAAAAATGCACTATATTGCACCAATAACGCATTTTATGGAAACGGTTCGAAAATCTATCACTTTTACAAATCAACAGGACAATTGGATAAAACTGAGGGTTCAAAATGGTGACTTCACCAATGACAGTGAGTATATCCGTGATTTGGTCAGAAAGGACCAACAACAACATATGAAGTTGGTTGAACTCAAAAATGCGATAGACGAAGGATTACAAAGTGGGAAAAGTTCATTGAAGATCAGTGATATCATTGAACAAGTGGATAATGGCAAATTATAATTTATCCGCCAGGGCCCAATATGATGTAGTAGGCATTTATAAATATGGCATCAAATACTTTGGTCGACCCCAGGCAACCAGTTATTTATTGAAACTGGAGAATTTTCTAACCGAACTTTCCGAAAGGCCGGAACTGGCCAAAGATGCTTCCTCCATTTCCAATGCCTTAAAATTTTACAATTTAAAGGCGCACGTTATTTTTTATGTGTTCGATGCCGAAAATGAAATATATGTGGTAAGGGTTTTGGGCAAACGGATGAATTTTGTGGAACACCTATAAAGTTCAAATAAACGATCAATGAAAAATACCATTCTTATACTGTTTCTTTTGTGTTTCTTGACGGGGTGCAATCATCAGAAACCAAACCATCAAGAGACCGTCACTGCTTACTACAACGCCTTTGATTCGGGGGATTATACTGCAATAAGGGCATTGATCCATGATACCCTTACCGTTACTGCTGGAGATTATGTCACCCCATATACCCATGAAAGTTTTTATACGTTTTTTAAGTGGGATTCCATATTCAAAACCTCCTATACCATAGTGGAGTTAGAGGAAAAAAGCGACCATATTATGGCTACCGTGGCCTCCAAGTCCTTGCGCTATGCTTTTTTAAAAAACAACCCATTGACATGTCGGTTTAAGATTACTTTCAATTCCGGCAAGATTTCAAGAATTGAATCCGGGGAATGCGCGGGCGCCGATTGGAACATTTGGGAAAAGGAAAGGGATTCCTTGGTGGGTTGGATTAAAAAGAACCACCCCGGCCTGGATGGTTTTATCAATGATCTGACGATGGATGGTGCAATACACTATCTACAGGCAATTGAATTGTACGAAACCAATAAAAACGGCTCTTACCAGTTCTAGAAAACAAAATCGCCCATGAAACTCGCTGTAATTTCCGATATACATGACAACATCTGGAACCTGCAAAAAGCCTTGGCCATGCCCCAGCTACAGGCTACGGAAGCCATGCTCTGTTGTGGTGATCTTTGTTCCCCGTTTATCATACATCTATTGGGTAAGGCGTATACCAAACCCATCCATATGGTTTTGGGCAATAACGATGGGGATGTTTCGGCAATCATAGGCAATGCCAAGAAGTATTCCAATGTTCATATTCATGGGGAGTATTTTAAAAGCACCTTGGGCGGGCGGACCCTAGCCATGAACCATTATCCGGACAAAGCCAGGGCAATTGCCAATAATGGTGGGTTCGATATTGTGTGCTATGGGCATAACCATACCTTGGTAAACGATGAAATGGTAGGAAATACCCTATTGATCAATCCTGGGGCCATTATGGGGTACCATGGTGGGGAACTACGGGATATCAACGCCACCTGGCTGCTACTGGATACGGCACAACTAAAAGCGGAAGTGCATCGCATCCAAATGGTTTAATACATAACGGGAGTTCGATATAAGAAAATTACGTCATTTTGATTGTTTTTGCGATAGCAAAAATGTATCGAAAACCTGTCTGCCTTACCGGCAGGCAGGTAATTTTCTTGCAAAACCCTGTTCGATACAATTTTTCTTCATTCCATTACGAAAAACCACTCAATTTGACGGATTTTGGTTGATGAGAAATTATGTGGAATTCATGTTACCTAGTGAAATCGGTTACCAAAGTCCAACTAAAGGATTGATTGGAATAACCAATTGAGTTGGGAGTAGGGTAAAATTCTCAAAAGAAGGTTTGTAGGTATTTGATGCTATTGCGAAACCAATTTCCCGTAGTCCCTGGAGAACATTGAAATTTAATGAATAGTCCTTCGCTGTTGGAACAACCACTCCATCAGAAAGTCTTCGCGCAATGCAAATTCCTGGGCAAAATGACAGTCGCCCACAGAGCTACAGGGATAACTGTATTCCGTATAAAAGTGTTTTTTGCCGGCGTCGATTTGATCAAAAATCTCATTTCGTGTCAAATTAAGGTCAATGGTATCTTTGCGATGTGTGTAAACGACATCATAGCCATTTTCAAGCATTGTCCTAAATGCGGCCCGGGAACCATCTTCATCTTGTTTCGCATTGGCATCGGCCCTATGGATAAAGGCCCAAATTGGCATGTCCCTTAAGCGGTCGTTTATGATATTGGAGGCGATAAAATCAAAACTGCCGTCCGAACGGTTAAACGCACTGCTCAAGGGTACAATGGCCGCTATTTTAGTGTTCAGCTTGGCCCCCAAATACCAAGAACCTGTTCCACCCATGGAATGTCCTACCAAATAAACCCTTTCACTGTCCACATTCTTGTTGTGGTCCACAATGGAATCCAATAGCTTTTCGACAAAATCCGCCGAGTTCGGTTTTTGCCATCCAAAATACGATTCAGTATCCCTGTCCCACATCCCATCATGGATATTGGGGGCGACCACAAATGTAGGGTTCTTGCTTTGCCTTTCCTTTTCCAGCCACGCCAAAGCCATATATGCTGTACGTTCCTGTCCTTTTAGAAAGTCCTCCCTGGCACTCAAAAAATACTCCGCGCCATGTAGAGCGATGACCAATGGATATTTTTTATCAGTGTCCTTTGCTTCAATGGGTTCAAAATAGCTGAACGGTATTATGGAGTCCGTTAGTTGATGCCTAAACTCGAATGTTGTGAATTCAAAACTCCCCTGTCCATTGTCTATGCTATCTCTGGGATTTCCATTTTTTTCATCTTCGGGATTTTCCTTCTCCCGGGCATTTTCTTCTTCCATTGAAATTGGTTCATCTTCTGAACAGGCCATAAAAAATACGGTAAGAACCAATAATAAGGCTGTTTTGCCAAACGTAGCAAACGTGTATGGAATGGACATAGTAGCTTTTTATTTTTTGGATGATGACAATGACCATCGGTTGCTTACCAAGTTTAAAAAACCTCCTTTTACGTCAAGTTTTTAGAGGGGGAGGTATAAATCCGATTTTTTTACTTCCAGCTATTTTATTTTTTGTCCGTGAAAAGGATGGTATGAAAGCGCTTTAACTATAAAAACCCACTACCCAAAAGGACGGACAAATGGACTTATCCGAATAGGAGAAATTGGTCGTGCAAAATTATTATGAAAACAGCATTTTTTTTTCATGTTCCTTTTAATTTAAATCTTAAGTGATTACCTTAAAATTTCAGCGCAATACGTTTGTATAAGTTATGGGTCTTGAAGATCAGATTTTGTTTTTCTTTAGCGCAATCGGGGCATTCAATGGACTTTTTTTAAGTTCCTATTTTGCTTTTTTCGTAAAAAACAGAAATAGGGCCAGTTACTTTTTATCCGCGCTATTGTTTGTAGTGAGCATACGGGTGACCAAATCCGTTTTATTGACCTTTTACGATGGTATCTCCAACAGTTTCATACAGATAGGGCTTTCGGCCTGTCTTCTTATTGGTCCTTTTCTTTACTTATATGTTACAGCGGCCTTAAACGAAAGAAAACCGTATCGTTCCACATGGTTATGGCATGTCTTGCCCGTGATTTTCGGAATGGTTGTTATAGGGTACTATTTTCCATACAAGGAACATCGTTACCTATGGCAACGTTCCGCTGATGGCTATCTGTGTTGGGTATTGTTCGGTCAGTGGCTTGTTTATATTGTATTATCCCTAGTAGCGATAAAACAGCCCATACGCAAACTGTTTTCCAAGGGCGCAAAATTGAACGACATAGAAATTTGGCTTATCTCCATTGTCGCGAGTATTCTATTAATTTGGATAGCCTACTTTACAGCTACCTATACTTCTTACATTGTTGGCGCACTTTCCTTTTCCTTTGTGTTGTACTTGTCGCTATTGCTATGGGGGTTAAAACGACGGAAATCCAGCCTTTTCTTTGAAACTCCAAAAAAATATGGAAACAGGGCAATACATGATTTGGAGGCCAAGGCAGTATTGGACCGATTGGGAGCGGTTATGGCCGACAAGGCTTTATTTAAAAGGGATGACGTAAAACTCAGGGATTTGGCCCTGGAGTTGGGTATTTCCCCGCACTACCTATCACAGTTATTAAATGATAATCTGGGAAAATCCTTTGCGCGATACCTTAATGAGCTGAGAACCGAAGAAGCTAAAAAACTTATACAAACCAGTGATCACTTTACCCTTGAGGCCATTGGTCAGGAAGCGGGTTTTAGTTCAAGGTCCACCTTTTACGCCGTCTTCAAAAAAATCACCGGTATGACACCGGCACAGTTTAAAAATTCACTTTGAGGGTCAACTTTTAATCCCAAATTATAATCTCGGACATTTTCAATGAAGCATTTGCAACATGCTTTGCAATTAATTTGAGAGATTTACGGTCAATCAAAAGACAACGAAATGCTAAAATATTCTCTTCTAGGCGTAGTGGTATGCTTTTTTTCCAATACCATGCTCGCCCAATCCGACACCGATGGTCCAGACATGACCCAAATCACAGAAACGCTTATGGATTACATTGAAGGGTCCACCAACGGACAGCCCAACAGGCTAAAAACGGCGTTTCATCCCGACCTAAATCTGTACTATGTGAAAGATGGGGAATTAAAGGTCTGGAGTGGAAAGGATTACATCGCGGATACCAAAGAAGGGAAACCTACCGGGGAAATAGGGAAAATCATCGCCATAGACTATGAAAACGATATTGCGACGGCCAAAGTCCAGATTTCAAACCCCAGGAGCAGCACACCCTATGTAGATTATTTTATGTTGATGAAAATAAATGGCAAATGGACCATCATCCATAAAATGTTCACGAAAAGGGTAAACTAAAAAGACCTGGGGCCAACTTAAATTCAAAAGGGGTACTGTTTATTTTTTCGTTGTTGGCCACCAATAGCTATATAAAATGAACATTTTCAAATGAAGTATACCTTTAGAATTTTGGTAATACTGGTTGCTATCGCTGCAATCAGTTGTACCGATAAAAGCAGCAAAAAAATAGCGGTTGTTGACGACTATTCGGAAAGAATTGACAGTGTGATCCAAACTACACACCCTCACTTTTTTAATGGTGTTATCCTAATCACCAAAGATGATGACATTGTATATCAAAAAGAATACGGTTATGCTGATTTTGATACTAAAACGCCACTTTCTTTGGAGGATAAATTCAGGATATTCTCGAACAGTAAGCAAATTACTGCCGTACTGATTCTAAAAGCGGTTGAAAATGGTATTATTGAATTGCATAACCCCATTAGGGATTATTTGCCGGATTTGAAACAAGCTTGGGCGGATTCGGTAACGGTTCATCATTTACTGAACATGTCATCCGGGGTTACGTCCATTGGGGAGCCTCTGGCCTTTGCCCCGGGAACGGGTTTTCATTACAGTAACCCTGCTTATGGCTTATTGGGAAGAATTATAGAAAATGTAACGGGTGATACATATGCTGAAGTTGCCAATTCCCTATTTGTTGAATTGGGAATGAAGAACACCTATTCCTATGAATTTGGTATGGCTGATTCCAGTTTGATATCGGGCCATTGGATTTTAGAGGATGATTTTAGAGTGGCCACATTTGAAGAATATAACTTCACCGAAGAATCTTGGGAAGAATTCCTTCCGGGAGGCGGAATTATTTCAAATGCCCATGATTTGAACCTTTGGGACAGGGAACTGCATAATGGTGGTATTTTGAAAGCGGCAACATATCATTTGATGATTACTTCCAATGTTATGGATACTACCGAAATCGACAAAAACTTAAAGTACGGTTATGGTGTGAACATCAATGAAAATGATCCCCTGGCATACATAGGTCATCGGGGTAGGGGAATGGGATTTGTAAACTTTAAATTCTATGTGCCGGATAAAAAATTGGATGTCATTGTATTGGAAAATGTGTATCACGACCATGAAAATGCCAATATAGTCTATCATTTTGAAACAAAGATTCGTGACATCGTTTTGAGTAGCAACTTGGTGAAATAACAGCTACGGTTTGCATTGTATAAATGAAATGGCCCCGAGTGTACAAAATCCAGAGAACATACACTGAAAAAGAAGTAGTTTTCAATTATGGTCCCAACTTGGTAAGTTAACTAGAACCCAAAATCCAAACAGTATAGGTTTTGTTTTCATGACCGGCACTTGAGGATAATCACTTACATCGATTTTATTTTAGATATGAAGACTTATTTTATAGCTGTAAACAAGTTGTAACCTCTTAAAAAACCAACCTATGAACACCAAGAATATGAATGCTTCCAGCGTTAAGGCAAGTCCATCCTACGCCAAGTTCGGAAAGCTGTTCTTTGTTCTGTCATTTTTTACCTTTTTGACCAATCACAGCTTTGCCCAAAAAGACAAAGCCCAGGAAATAGATAGCATAGCTACGGAGCTTTTTAAAACAGGTCAGATCCATGGTGGAATATTGGTTGCGGAAGGCAATGAGATCATTTACAACAAGGCCTTTGGAATGTCGGACAAAGAGGCTGGGATTCCAAATTCTGCCAATACCGTTTTTCCCATCAATTCCATGACGAAAAGTTTTACCGCGGTCTTGGTTCTTCAGCTGTACGAAGAAGGATTGATTACACTCGAAGACCCAATTACCTTGTATGCCCATAAATTCGAGCACCCTAAAGCAAGTCAAATAACCATTCATGATTTATTGAGCCATCGTTCCGGTCTTCAAGATTATTTTTTGTTGCAACTAAAGGGAAAGATGGATTTTGATATTTCAATGGACACTATGCTGGGCAACATTGGGAAAATGGAATTGGAGTTTGAACCGGGAACAGCCTTTTCATACAACAATACGGGATATGTGTTATTGGCCACGCTAGTGGAGAATATAAGAAAGATGAGTTTCAAGGATGCACTTGAAAAATACATCTTTGACCCATTGGAAATGAAGTACACTACCTACAATTCAACAGATAAACTGCCCGGTGCTGTTACGCTTTATGACCAGAATGGCGAACCCGCGCAAACCAATACCTACTTTATAGGAGATGCCGGTATTTTTTCAACAACCACTGATTTGCATAAATTCCTTATGGCGATAAACTCCAATAAATTAGTGAGCAAAAAGTTTTGGAAACTGGCCCTTACACCCCATTCCTTACCTAAAGAGGCCAGAAGGGAATTTCCAGTTCATTTCAGTCCCTATGGATATGGTTTTGGGTTAACTGAATGGCCTTATGAAAAGATGGAAAATAAGCTAACGGCCAATCATGGTGGCACAGGGTTCGGTTCGAGTTCTTATATGCTAAGATTTATAGATAATGACCGCATAGTAATTAGTTGGAACAATCAATTTAAACCCCCTGTGCAACCCATACTATTCGAAACAATGGCAAAATAATTGCCAATAATGGTGGGCTCGATATGGTGTGCTATGGACATAACCATACCGTGGTAAACGATGAAATGGTAGGAAATACCCTGTTGATCAATCCAGGGGCGATTATGGGGTACTATGCCGGGGAGGAACGGGATATCACCGCAACCTGGTTGCTACTGAACACGGCACAACTAAAAGCGGAAGTGTATCGCATCCAAACGACTTGATACTTTTTGAAAACGCTGGTGGACCACTATGGTTACCAAAGTAGAGGCGACACCTTAAAATTAAGAGTATTTTCCTAAAAAAAGCCACATAATTACTGATTGGATTGTAGTATTTAAGTTGAAATAAGTAGGAAAAAGTAACAAAAGAATGTAATTTGAAAAGCAATCCGGACATGGATAAATCGACCCTTGAAGAAATTCGCCTGAGACGTGAAATTTTAGGAGCCTTTTATAGTACCTGCTTACACAGGGAGGAATAGTCATAACATCTACAAAACACTAAAAAAAAAGCGCATGAAAAATCCAGTATTCCCAATGGTCATATATTTCTTGTTTCTGTTGGGTTGCCAAAACAACGACACCAATAAAAATGGACCATCCTTACAAAAGGAAACTATACAAGATGGGAAAGATGCCTACTCCACACCTACTGAGGATTTTTCCGTGTCAGCACTTAAGAATGGCTATACCGCCGAGAAGGCCTATGAAATGAACGAGGCCTGGAGCCTGCAAAAATTTCTGGACATTACGGAAGCGGGAGCTTATTCCTATTTGCATCTCTCTGAGTTTCTTCCGCAAAACGTAATCTTCCGGGACGGTGCAGTAGCAGAGTTGGAATACAACCTATCTTCTGAAATAGGAAAGATTGGCCTTGAGAACGAAAAGACCAGGAAGATGGAAACATTTGAGGAAATAACCACTTCGGAAGATTCTCCCATACAGGGCGTAATAGTCTTAAAAAATGGGAAGGTAACTTATGAGGGTTATCCAGGAATGCGAAGGTATGATAAGCATGTATGGATGTCCAACGCTAAGGTTTTCGCAGGACTTTTAATAGCCCAGTTTGAAGAGGAAGGGCTCATTGACATACAAAAAACAGTTTCCAACTATGTTCCTGAGACTAAAGGGACCGCATGGGAAAACATTAAGGTAATCGATGTACTTCACATGCAGTCTGGTTTGGATTTGGAAGAAAATCCTGCTTCACGTAAAGGTGCAACCCCCTATGGGACTTTTGTAGCAGCAGAAATGGGAGAAGCGGTGATTGATGGAAAAAAATTGACGCATAATGAGGCCTTGCTCCGAATACCGAAACTACGGGAACCTGGTATGGCTTTCGAATATTCCTCCGCTAACACACAAATGCTATGCCTTATCCTTGAGGCCGTAGGCAAGAAACGAATAAGTGAACTGATAACGGAAAGAATATGGATGCACGCTGGAATGACAGGTGATGCGCTACTTGGACTAAGTCCTCAGGGCAATGGCGTTATTCATGGACTGATTAGTTCCCGTTTGGACGACATGGCCAAATTCGGCTTGCTTTTTACACCAAGTTGGAAGCTCATTTCCTCAAAACAGATTGTATCCCAATCGGTACTGAAAAAAATGCAGACCATGGGCGTGAAGGAGAATTTTATGAAAGGGACATTGGGACCGAGAATGGCCGAAGAATTCAGGGAGCAACCCGAATTTAATAGCTACCAGTGGGACGCTGTGTTCGCCGATGGCGATTTGTACAAAAGTGGAATGAACGGACAGGGCATTTATGTTTCCCCTACACGAAATGTGGTGATAGTTTGGTTCGCTACTGGGTTTACGACTATTCCCATGGAGGCATATGCCAGAAAAATAGCAAAAAGCCTGTAATACCTTCAGAGGTCAAGTCTTGTGGGGTTTTCATGACTTGCACTAAAAAAGTTCAAAAAAGGATGATTACTTACATCGATTTTATTCCATTTAAGGATATGAAGACGTATTGAAACAGTGGCAAAATAATTGGCTAGAGCACAAAAAAACCTTCATTCCGTGAATGCGTCAATGACCTGTTGTCCGACTTTATAACCTACTTCCAATCCCACTTCATTATCGGTTCGGAAATGTACCCCTCCTTCAAAGCGGGATTCCGAACACTCTTTCGCCAATTCGTAAAATAACGATTCATCCCTGGGAAACAGGAAAGCCAGCACCTTGGCGATGGATCCAGCGACTGTGGTATGCCCGGCAGGATAACCCGGGAAGTTGGGGGTGTCAATCAAAATGGGTTGGAAAGAAGGATCGTATTGAAAAGGTCGGATGCCCCAATAATGGTATTTCCCATCCCAGGCGGCAATAATACCGTCGAAGCGTGCCGTGTGAAAAACCGCATTCGCAAAGGCGGCCTCCAGGGGGTCCAGGTCATATCCCAGAATCTTACGTTCGATCAGTCGGTCCCAGATCGGTTCGCTTTTCCACTTCCAGGCAATTTCACTGGTTTTATGTGTGGCATTAAATCGCCTGAGTTCCTCCATGTCCATAGACCAATCTGTTGGAGGAGGACCTGGTCTGAACTGATCGGGGCGGAGTAGGGTAAGGGGCTTCCATTGCCTTTTCATGGGGTCCCTGGGGCCGGGATTCCCGGTCCAGAGAGTATCCACTTCTGGTACACGCCCTTCCCAGCTAAGGTCCGTTCGATCCCCCTTGGCATAGGCAATGTATTGATCCGCTATTTTTCTTCCGATTTCCAGTCCCTTTTCAATGTCATAGGGAAACTGCAGCCCTGTGGCCAAACGGGCAGATTTAAAGGCAGAAAGTTCCCTATCGAGCAATTCCTTTTGCTCCGGAAAGTAATATCCAATGACCCGATGTGCAGCTCCAGCGGCTGCACTCCATTCGCAAAGAAAAGTGGAAAAATCCGGTTCCTGCCCAAGCTTTTTTACCCTTGGGTTATACTGGTAAGCTGCTTTTTGGAAATGGGCCTTTTTATGCTTCCATACTTCCACCATGGCATCATAGATCGAAAGATGCATGATGGCCACTCGACCTCCATTTTTATGTCCCTTATGGTTTTGGCTCGCTTGCATGAGCAATTGGTGCCAACGGTACGAGGGATAGGAGCCATTCCAATATCGTATGGCCCATGGATCGGCTTTCTCCATTTTATGCTGAACGGCTACTACTTCCGAAATTTCATCACGAAGAAGTTCTTCACTGACTGCTGGAAAATGCTCCTGGAGCTCAAACTTGAAAGGCTCGAATAGGGAGGATTTCATTTGTCCATACCCTATCTCTGGTTTGATCAGCATAGCGATCGAATAAAATGTGCATAGGGATAGCTTGATGAAAATTTTAGTCGATGAGTCCATTTGCAGTCCTTGAATTTATATGAAATTTAATACAAATAGCGTGACCCACAAAGATTAAAAGCTTTTGGTCTTTACATGAGTTTTTGAAGGTCAACCTTAAATCCACTTTGCCTTTAGGTCTTTGTATTTTGTTCTTCCGATTGGGATAAGTGCCCCATTTTTTAGCTCGGCCATATATTTACTTCCCGAGGCTATACTAATATCCTTTATCTCGGACATCTTTACTAAAAACGATTTATGGATACGTTCAAAAGCATATGATAACAGCTGTTCCAACTTTTCGAGGGACTTATCGTGCAGTTCCTTATTTCCATCTGCCAGAAATAGTTCCGTGTAGGCTCCAGCCCCTTTGATGTAAATTACATCTTCAACAGGAACGAGCTGTATCCTGCCCCTTTTTTTTATGGCCAAAAATTTAATGGCGTCGTTTTCCATTTTTTCTTTGGCATTTACCCGATCAAAAGCTTGCGCCAACCTATCTTGGTTAAAGGGTTTGGGGACAAAATCCAAAACCCCATGTTCAAATGCGGTAATGGCCTGATCTTTATACGCGGAAATAACAATAGTATGGAATGATTCGGAAACCGCTGTTGTCAAAAGGTCAAATCCATTGTCACCGTTAAGGTTCAAGTCCAGGAGAACAAGGTCCAATGCATTATTTTCAATAAACCGTAATGCTTCATCCAGGGTGTTGCTATGCTTTAACGATTGCAGGCCATTGCCAAAAATAGCACGGGTCATTCGTTCAATTCTTTTGGCGATCCGTAATTCGTCCTCAACAATTAAAATGCGCATCTTCTTAAGAATATAGGGTTATGGTATTTTTCCAACCATGATCTACCGGCTCGGAGGTGAAATCCCATTTTGAATGATAACTTTCCGTTAGTCGGGCTTTGATATACTTCAGTCCTGTCCCTTCTTTTTTGGTAATCGCCTTTTGTCTCACAGCTGCGGCAAACGTTAAAAATGTATAACATTTATAGGAAGTGTTCGATTCAAAGATCAGCTTAAATGTAATGCGGTTATCTTCCAGGGGCAAGCTATGTGTAATTCCGTTTTCCAAGAGCGTATGAAGAATTCCGGGAGGTATTTTTTGCCCAGGGTCTATGCCTTCCTCTTCCCAGGAATAGTTTACTTCTTTTCGATACGCCATAATCTCCAAATGTGTACGACAGAGTTCGATTTCCTGGGTAATGGGTATTAAGGTTTGATCCTCTATCTGATTAAGGAGGTCAAATTCCTTGGCCAGGGCCTCAATAAACATAACGCCTTTTTTAGGGGTCTCTTCAATCCAATCGATTAACGAAGTAAGGGTATTCATTAGAAAATGGGGTTGAATATTCTTTTTTAACAATTCCAAGCGCAGGCGAGTGGATTGGACCAAGGAATTTTCATAGGCCAATCGTTGTTCTTTGATCCGGAGCGAAAGTAGGTACAACATATTCAGCAGAATAAGGCTAAACCCCGTGAAAAGACTCACATTAAATGAAACGGAATACCGAATGGGTATGCAAAGGAGTAGCGTAAGCAACACCAAAAGGGCACCTTTTGCCTTCTTAAAGATGCCATAAACTGCAATGCCAAAAGAAAACACCCATAAACCAATCACCATTTTTAAGACGGTAAAATCAAAATAATGGTGTTTACTAATGAATACATATAACAGCACTCCAGCATAAATACCCAAAAAAAGTTTCCATTTGGGGTAGGGAAACTGCATGGAGAAATAGAGTGGGATTAAAAAGGAAATACCGAACATTAGACCAGTAATAACTTCCAACCGTATCACATGCAGACTGTAATGGATGGGTACGGTCGTTCGCACGAAGTGGGTCATTGTTAAGCTAAAAAAGAGAAAGCAACTAATGCTGAAAATAAGCATGGGATACTCTTTTTTGTTCCCTAGGAATAGAAAAAGAAAATATATGGAAGCAATTAGGAAAGCTCCACCAAAGACATGCATATAAGCGTTTTGGATGAGCCGATCGGTCAATAGTGCTTTGTAATTAGCTATTTTTAGGTCATAAATACCGATATGATCTGGAAAATAATAGTTGCTCAAGCGCATGGCCATTATATGTTCTCCCTCATCGGTCAAATGGGTGGGAATGCTAAAAGTGGTCCACAATTCCCCTTCGGGAGGTAGGTCCGCTTCCTTCCCTGGATTTCCATTTTTACCAATCAAAACCCCATCCCAAAACACTTCATATTCGGCGTAGACTTCCAAGCGTAGACCGTAGGGCTTTAAGGCTTCGGGAGCCTTTAGAATATCGATCTTAGTCCTGGACCAGAAAACCTGCCCATCCGGCACTAGCGCGATGCGTCTTTCCCAGGCTCGATCATCCAGGTCTTTGGCCGCCCATTCCGGTCGATCTCCTATTTGGAAAACCGTTTCGTATTCCATGAAAACAGGTTTGGGGTGTTGCGCACAAGAAGTCATCAATAACGCCGTACATAACACTAGCAGAAAAAGTGATAAAGATCTCAAGTTTGTTCTGAAGAGGTTACTGATGCAAGATAATCATTACCATTGTCCTCGTGGAGCAGTTCATTAGAGTATGGAGCAGTTGGCAAAATTTAGATTGGATGGGAGGGAACCAAAAACCAGATTTGTAGCAACGGAACGAATAAAACCATCTGATACAGATGCGTTTTTATTCAATTAAAAGTTAAACGATGCACAGCAAGAATGCTACTAATATGGGGAGAAAGAGGGGCACAAAATTGCCACTATGGGCGAAAACCATGAAAAACAGCACAGGACTCCTGGTTCTAATGCTTCTTACCGGAGCAAATTGCGCCTTTGCCCAAAAAAATGGTCGTAATGCACCGCAGGCGACAGCCGCGGAAACCACAGGTTCCTTCAGGGATATCCCTTATCTCAAAAAAGCCTATATCGATGCCACACCAATGGTAGGAAAAGACGGTATTCCCGTAGGCAAATTGGGTACCGATGGCGGTAATAAAACGATGATCCTGAAGCTGGCCCAAGAGATTGCGGACACCAATGACAATAAATTTGATAGCTTTCTTATTGCCTACAAGGGAAAGCTTCTCTTTGAATCCTATTATTTACGGGGTCGCATCAACCTACCGCACCCGCAAGCCTCAACGACCAAAGCCTACACCACCTTCGCGCTTGGTCGCGCTATCCAATTGGGATATCTGACCATGGCCGATTTGGACAAGCCGTTGATCGGCTTTCTCAAGGACCTGGACCCAACAAAACTTGTTGAGGGCGTAGAGAGGATAACGTTGCACCAAGCGCTAACGATGCGTTCAGGTATCCGTATCAGTGAGGAACAGTACGAAGAATTCGAAAAAAATCCAGGTCGGTTAAAAGGCCAGAGAGAAGTTCAGACGTATCTTGAGCACAGTGCGCCCATTACGGCAGATTCCCAAAGTTTTAAATATCAATTGGACCCCACCTTGGTGATGCAAGTCATTGATGCTGTGGTACCAGGGTCTGCCAAAGACTTTATTAAAAAAGAACTTCTCGACAAAATGGGCATCTCCAATTATGGTTGGAGGACTGCCGTTAGCGGGCTACCCAGCGGGGGAAGTGGTTCGAGCATGAGGTCGCGCGATATGATCAAATGGGGCACTTTGGCCATGAACAAAGGGAAATGGAATGGCGAACAATTGGTTCCGGAAGCGTTTATGACCAAAGCAAAGAGCAGGATACTCTACACCGGTGATGATGACGTCTTCGGTGGCGGCAAGGATGTCTTCAATCAGGGGTATGGGTATTACTGGTGGAGTGCAGATTTAAAATACGGTGATAAAAGCTATTTCAGCGCATCTGCCCAAGGCGGTGGCGGGCAGTATATCATTCTGATCGAGGAGCTTGATTTGATGGTTGTGGTCACTGCCCATGAAAATGATAACCGCACACTGCAAGTCATCGCAGAGCGAATTATACCTGCTTTCATAAAGTAATGGTAGACCTTGTGAAAACCCTGGCTTTTCTTTTCAAGTTGCATCGGAAACATTGAAGCGTTTTTACCTTCCTTTTCACCAGGTATCAATTTGAATCGAGCCCTGGACTGCTTCTGAGTGCTTTTCTACCTTCATGGTTTTCCAATACATAATGCATTCTGGCAATTTGGTCTTTTGTAAAGATGTTCATCACCTCATCATGGGACCAGTTCATATAGTTGCCAATCATTACCATTTCGCCGGCACAGCCCATAAACGACTTGATACCATAGACTTCACGGTCTACCGCAGGAGTGTCCTCACAATAATCATTGAGCACACAGTCCTTACGTCCCCAAGGATGCAGCAAACCCAGATAGTGGCCCATTTCATGGGTCAAGGTCCTGCCATATCTGGCATAGCAATCGATATTGGATGCTCCAAAGTGTATCCAATTGACCAAAATACCTTCTGCATCATTTGGTCCTGGCCATGATGAAGGTTGTATCCCAGGAAGATCGGTCTTTGGTAGCGTTGAAATACCCAATACCAAACATTCCGTTGATTGGGGTAAAGGGGTGGTCCAAATGTTGATATATTGGCTGGGGTCCCAATAGGCATATTGGGCAAAATGGTTTTGGTTGTACCCCAATATGGGAACTTTCACCTTAGTGGTATCAATTCTATTGATTCCATTGGTAGGTGCTCCATCTGGCTCCCGTTTAGCAAGGACAAATTCAATTTTGGTATCTCCTCCCGCGGGGTGATCGTTAAATCCCCGGGTTCCTTTTTTCCTTCTGAAATCCTCATTAAGGATTTCAATTTGCCTTTTAATGCGTTCTTCCGAAAGGTTAGGGCCCTCCCCAATGTTTTCCCCTTCGTGGATGACATGGACAACCACCGGGAGGAAAATAACCCCTTCGTTTGGGTCAGGGGGTATTGGGGCCTCAATTTCGTCGTCTTTCTCACAAGATGTTAGTAGTAGGGCGGTGAAAAGGAAAGCCATTGCCGGAATCCTCCAACCCATCCATTTCCTTGGTTTCATAGTTTTTACGCTTTTTTATTGATATCCTTAAAGGTTAGCATATCCCATACCTTATTGGATGCGCCGGGGTAGAATCCTGATTCATGCTCATATTTTGTTGGGTTTTTAAATGTCCCAAATAGGATATCGAACAAAGAAATATCCGAGTAGTTATACGCATGGATGCCTTTTGCATGGTGTATGGCATGTGCCTCTGGCCGTTGTATGAAATAACCCAACCAGACCGGAGTCCTGATATTGCTATGTTGGAAAATGGAAAAAAACGTCGTACCCAATATGATCAGGGTCGTGGCTTCGGGCGTAAATCCGGTGATGACCACCAAACATAAACTTCCCAAAAAGGTGAAACCGATCATGTCCATAGGACTGAAATAAAAGGCGCCGTAGCTATCCAAACGTTCCGCGCTATGGTGCATCTGGTGGAAAATCTTCCAAAGCTTATCGTTTTTGTGCATTGCCCTGTGCCAGACATATACCCCAAGCTCATAAACCAGGATTCCTGTAATGGCACCACCAGTGGTACCCAAGCCAGTGAGGTCAAAGACCTGATAATTGGCCAAATAACCGTCCCAGATAATGGGAAGGTAGGAGGAAAGAAAAAAGAACAATGCGAAAGCGAGGAGTCCTTTTAATTTCCAAAATTTCATTTGAGGCAGTTTCCTGGCAGGAAATAGGGCTTCCCATAGCATTAGGCCACCGTAGATACCAAATACGATGTATGAAATTGGGTTGAATACCAGCTCCCAAGGGGTAGGGAGGTTTGCCACTAATTCTTTCATCTCTAAAATAGTTTTTTGTTCAACTTCTGTTTTAGTTTTTCCTTCCTTCTGACCATGAAAATGTTCAGGGTCATCCTTTTCTCAAAAGGCACATTCTTAATCGTCATCACATTTTTTGTTTTTGAATTCAGGGGGCAAAACTATTTTGGAGTTCACGTATTGGGAAACAAATCGTGTAGACCAAAAGCATACACCCCGGGAATTATTGGTGGACAATACGGACAGGACTCTTAAAATTAGGGGTACATTGGGTAGACATTGAATCTCAAATCGCTGTAAACGTGTGCTTTAAAGAGTAATGGTATTTAAGAAAATGATTTCAAAAAAGCGTAGAAAAGTGACCTAAGCATTCTTTTCAAGCTCCAGAAAGTAATCCAAAAGTTCCTGTTCGGGAGTCAAATGCAGCTTTTTACGAAGCCTATAACGGGCCGTTTTGGCACTTTCGGGGGAGATGCCCATGATGCTGGCCGTTTCCTTTATATTCAGGTTCAAGCGGGTCAATGAACAGATTTTGAGGTCATTCGAACTCAAGTCGGGGTGCCTTTGTTTCAGGTTGCTTAGAAAATTAGTGTGCACTTCTTCGAAAAAACGTCTAAAATCCTCCCAATCCTTATCGATGTGTACATGATTTTTGATGTCCCGATGAAGCTCTTCCAGTAGTTTTTGTTGTGCTGCGGGTGGAGCCTTTTTGGCCATGGCAATCTTTTCCTGCAATTGGTTCAGCAGTTCATTTTTTTGTGCAAAATTTAGGGTGTACGAGGTAAGTTCCTTGTTTTTAAACTCCAATTGTTGTTGTAGCCTACGTTCCTTCAATGTAGCGTTTTCCAGTTCTGTTGTCGCCAATGCTTCTTTTGACTTTAAAAGTTCAGTCTCCCTTTTTTCGCGTTGCCTTTGTTGTCGAAATAGGAGTAATGCCGTAAGGGCGAGGGACACCAATAGAAGGGACAGAAAAACATTCATTAACGTGCGTGAGTGTTTGGTTTCCTCAAGCAAGGCGATTTCCCTTTCCTTAACGGCAAGCTCGTTATTGAATTCCAGTGCGGCAATCTGTTTGGACTTGTCCATATCATAAATCGAATCCCTTAAATTGATAAAGGCATCATAATAGAAAAGCGATTCTTCCCATAGGCCTTGTTCCTTTTTTAGTAGTTTGAGTTCTTTATAGGCCCCCAAAATGTACCTGCGTAGTTTCTTTTCCTTGGCTTTTCCCAAAGCTTCCAGCAAAAGATTTTCGGAATCTTTATATTCCCTGTTCAATCGCTTTAATTTTCCATACTGTATGCGATTGCCGATACTACCATCGACATCATTTACCCTTTCTCCCAAGGCCATGGCCTTTTTCAAGTGGTAATCTGCCTGTTCCAACTCATTTTCCAATAGGAACAGCCTACCCAATAGGTTATGGGCTTCTGCCATACCATACAAAAAATCGTCATCGGAATGCATGTTCAGCGCATTGGTCAGATACTCCCTGGCCTCAACAAGTTTATTTTTTTGTATCAATACCGCTCCTATTTTATTGAAGGTGGTGGCAATCCGTGACTTCAAATCCAGTTGGGTAAACTTTTCAATGGAGCGTTCATAGATTTCCAGGGCATTGTCCAAGTCCCGAATATCGGCATAGACCATACCGCTGTTCATCAAACAATTGGCAGCACCTTCCAAATCACCGACTTCCTCATAGATTTTTTGACAATCGGTCAAGTTTTCAAGGGCAAGTTTGGGCTTTCCCAGGGTCCAATACGCCACTCCAAGAACTCGTTTTGCTTTGGCAATTCCTTCATTGTACTGTAATTGCTCCGCCAATGACAACGCTTCAGCGCTGTTTGAAATCGATTTATTGGAGTTGACGATCCAATAGCGATAGCCCAAATCATTCAAGGCATCTACGCGCTCTCTACTCGAATCCGGGAATCTTTTGAGCATCCGTTCAAGACTATCCACAGTGGTTTCATCGTTCTGCCCATACAAGCAAACCGACAGAATAAGAAAGAGTAAAAAAATGGCGTTGGACCGCATATTGGATTACTGGTGTACTGCAAAGATAAACGTATGCCGTGTTCTACATAATGTTGGATTATGGCAGCCTGGGCGAACACGTTCAGTTGGGCTCACAAATGGCGAAACCGCTTTCTTGAAAAGTTCTTCTAAAAAAGCTTCCCAAAAAAGGTAATGAAATCAAGCTTTAACACGATTGGCGAGTTTCAAAAAGAACAATAAGTAACACATATTTGACGAGCCCGGGCGTATTCTGGGATTAGCCAAGAAGACTGGGGTAGCGAAATAGGTCTGACATGGTAAAACCCTAGAATTTTTAAGGCTTTTGTATACCTTATTGTTTACGCCTATTAGTACATTTATATCAATTCCTCCTCTTTGATGTTTTGCCGCATATCATGACGATATCATCATATTTATGTTTTTTAGGCATTGGGTAAATATTGCCCCGTTCTTTACGTATGTGAATCAAAGTTACGGGTACCATTGTGGATAAAGGTGTGTTTCCTCCGTCTTGATGGTGGTTCTATTCAGAGAGGTATTAAAAGAAAGTAATGTCTGTAGAAGCGGAGCCTAAAAATAAGATTTGGGAGTTTTTAAACAGTAAATTTTTTCTGTTACTCATGGGTTTTGTTTTAAGTACGATCCTAGGGACTTATTTATCCGATAGACTTCAGATGAAGGCTTGGGAACGGCAGACGCAATTAGAAAAAGAAAGGCAAGATTATGAATGGAAACGAGAAAAGAAGTTTGAGATCCTAAGAAGGAAATTAGACGAAGGACAGAATACCTTGGAGGAAATCTCGGATTTAATAAACCTAAGATACTACAGACTTCAAAACGCCTATATAAATATTGCAAGGGGCAATTTAAATGCGGCTAATACAAGTTGGCGGGAGTACTTTAAAACCGTGGAAGAATGGAATGTAAAACTGATAATAAATCAAAATAAGATAAGAAGATTGGTAAATGAACAAGAGTCTGTTTTATTCAACAACTATGAGACGGACAATTATGATTTGCAATCTGCGGAGAGTTTACACGGAAAATTCTACATAGTTCATCAAAGTGTCCTTGATTTGTTAAGATGCTTAAGAAACAGCAATTGTCAAGTGACCCAATCAAAAAAGGATGAAGTAAATCAGCTGTTAAGAGATCTTGATTATGAATCAGATGCATTTATCGATAGGATTTCAGATATATTTTTAACAAGAACCCTTGATTTGGAATCGTTGCGGTGAAACACAAACTGGGGTTACGATCTTTTTGAAAATGGGTGGAAAGGCTATAGACGCATATCAATGACGTCACTTAGGTTAGCTGAGGGCAAAATTAAGCGTAGGTTGATATAAAGTACTATTTTCAACTACCTAAGTTTAATTAAAGTTCAAATAACGATTAGCAGGAATCAAAAAAATGGAAAGAAACAATCTTAAATACACCCTACGGGAAATACTTATTGTGATCATCGGAATAACCATTGCTTTTAGCATGAACAAATGTTCCGATAATGTAAAGAATAAACGTTTGCGTAAGGAGTACATGAAGAACATTAGGAGCGATATAGCCATGGACAAGGAACAATTGGCAAAGAACAGTTTGGCCATTGAGACTAAAATTACCATCTGTAATCAAATGATACAGTTGTTGAATGCTGAATCCGAAGAAAACCTGGAGCTTTTGGGTATGGCCTTTGAAGTGTTAAAGTATGAGTCATTCAATCCGGAGAATATCACCTATAGAACCTTGATCAATTCAGGGGATTTAAAGTTGCTTGATGATTTTGAGCTCAAAACTGCCATTCAGCGCCATTATGCAAATTATGAAACTGTTCAGGACATTTATCTAAAACATCGAAGCTTGATTCGGGACTATTTAGGAAACTATATGATAAACTATGCCGACTATGATAAGTTCGCCAAGGGTAAGCTTCCTTTTCTGGATCGGTCAAGGCTAAAGAATATCATCCGGGCGTTGTTAACGACTTTGAATGAAAAAAAAGAGGCCGCACAAATTGGCATGGATAGCTGTGATGCGCTTTTATTGGTTCTGGAGCAGTCTATGGATTAAAGGGGAAATCGGTCCAAAGTATATACCTTATGCCTGTAATTTTTGGGTAACCCCGGTAATTCAGCCCTGATTATTATCATGCTCAGAACCAGGATTATGCCATATATTTGATACAAAACGATACAAATGAAAACGGTGGAACACACCCCAAAGGCGTTACCATATATTGGTTTTTTAATTCTTTTATTTTTCTCCGTTGCCAATGCACAATCGCAAGACCAAATAGGGGAAAATGTGATTTATTGGCACATTAAAGCCGTTCTCCCTGAAGCCAAATTGTTGGACATCAAGGCCATTGATGCAGATGGGACCTATCACGACGTTAAGGCCATACAAGATTCCTATGATACCAGCCTGTTAAGTGTCAAGGCCTTGGTGAACGGGCAGACCATACCCATAAAAATGATCGTGACCAAAAATGATACGTATTATCCTGTCAAAGCCATTGCCAATGACGGTACGATACTTGATGTGAAGGCGATTGGTGAAGAAGGGGAAATACTTGATGTTAAGGGAGTGAGCAGAATGGGGAATTTAATAGAAGTAAGGGCAATAGACAAAGCGCAAAGGCAGCATGATGTGATTTCCATTTCTCCACAAAAAGGCGTGAACCATGTTAAAGGGCTAAAAATGTTTAATGATGAAGTAGAGGCGGTCATCCATGGCATAAAAATATTTGCCCACGTAAAATCGCTTAAACAGTATTGACGGTTTTGTGGGCTTTTCCTACGCGGTGCATAAAATCTCCGTAGGGTAGATAAAAGTGCACGGAATGGAAAGCCCTGCTATTTGTCCCTTACCTTATCCATATAAATCTTCGTCACCTCATAGATGGTTTTTTATCCAAAACCCCCAGACGCTATTTCAACCAGGAAACAAGATGGTTCAAAAAAATGTTGATTGAAAAGTGTAACAAAGCGTGTTTCTTGCTTTCCAATAGGTAAAATCAGTCAAAACCATGAAAACCATTAGTTTTAAATCAATACTATTCATCGTCGTATCCATCACTTTAGCAAACACTGCCATAGCCCAGGAAAAGTTTACTTCAGAACAATGGCAGGCCGATTTGGATTATCTGCAGGAACAAGTGCATGGGGAATATCCTTTTTTGTTCAAAAAAATCACCCAGGATGCTTGGGACGAGCAGGTTGCCGATCTTCGGGCCGAAATCCCAGCCCTTGCCGAACACGAGATAAAAGTAGGGCTGAGCCGAATCGTATCTGCCTTTGAATACGGTCATACCCAAATTCCATTCAGCACCTTGGCCAAGGATGCCGTACTCCCAGTGAACCTCTATCATTTTAAGGATGGTATCTACATCGAGGGGGTGCATAAAGACCATTCCGAAACCTTGGGTGCCCAAGTAGTGACGATCAATGGATTTCCCATTGAGGAGGCTTTGGCCAAAATCAGGCCCGTGGTCCCTGCGGAGAACGATCAGTATTTTAAGGGGTACGGCCTACGTTTCCTGACTGTTCCTACCGTACTGCATGCCCAGGGCATTACCGAGACGTTACAGCAGGAGGTAAGCCTGGGCTTGGAAAAAAACGGCAAGCGCTTTACCCATAAGTTTTCGGCCATTCCCTTGGCGGATATGTCCCGCGATTATCTGCATACCATACCCAACAAGAATTGGCTTAGCGCCCGTGAATCAGGGAAAACACCATTGTATCTCAAACACCTCAATGACAATTATTTTTATTTTGAATTGTTGGAAGGGACCAAGACGTTGTACGTGCGCCAAAGCTCTGTATTCGATCATCCGAAGGAGACTTTACGCGATTTTTATGCCCGTCTTTTTAATTTTATCGATACCCAGGGTGTGGAGAAACTGATCTATGATGTTCGATTGAACGGGGGCGGAAACAACTATAACAATATTCATTTTATCAAGGGCATTATGGCCAGGCCCAAGCTTAACAAAGAGGGCAACTTCTTTTACATTATTGGCCGTAACACCTTTTCGGCCTGTCAAAACCTGACCAATGATGTGGAGACCTATACGGAGGCAATCCTAGTGGGGGAGCCCACTTCAGAAAACAAGAATTTTTATGGTGATGCCAAACTGGTGCGGTTACCCAATTCGGGGATAGAGGCCTACTTGTCCTTTGCCTGGTGGCAGGACAAGCCCCAATGGGAGAATGCAGATGCCACCTCGCCCAATTTTTATGCAGAGCCCACTTTTGAGGAGTACCGTACCAACCAGGATCCGGTTTTGGCGCTTATTAAAACCATTGACCCCACGGATGTGGTGGACCCCATGGCGTATTTCAGGCAGCTTTTTACCGAAGGAAAGCTGGAGCAGCTCAAAACGGACGCCAATCGAATTATACGCGATTCCAAATACCAACACATCAATTTTGAACAGGAATTCAGTCAGGTAGGGGAAATGCTATTGGACCAACAACAATATCAACCTGCGGCTTTTGTATTTGGCACTTTTGTGGAGAGTTTTCCGAAAAACGCCAGTTTTTGGGAAGGCCTGGGTACCGCTTTGCAAGCTTTGGGGCAAACAGCGCAAGCTGAGGAAGCTTTTGCCAGGGCAAAGTCCTTGGACAAACCATAACAACATATCCAAAACGAACAATCATGATATGGGAATTGTGGAAGCAGTTCCCTTTTTTAATACCTGGGACATCGAATGTCCTTTCGGCATCCCAACCCCATACTTTATTCCAATAAATAACGTTACATATCATGTAACGTGAATGTAGTCCGTGTCTGTGGTGATGTTAGGGGTGGGTATGAATTCGCGCAACACGTGCCAATAAACTATCTTCACTAATGTAATATGAAAAATTATGGCTCCGATCACCCCAAGTCAGTTTGCCGAAATACCTTGCAGGTTTAAGGACACTTATCAATGGTTAAGTACAACAACCCAATTGGTATTGTTGCTTTTTTTATCCCTACTGTTGAGTTGTAACAGTTCCATGGATCCCGAGCCTCCCGAGGAAGAAGTCATTGATCCGGGCAATGAAATTGTTGATTTGGTGGGCGCTGAGCTCAACTATCGAAATCACTGCGGGGGCTGCCATGGCCAAAACCTGAGTTCATTTGTGGAACGCGAATGGACCTATGGTAATTCTTTCGAGGAGGTGGTGCAATCCATAACCAATGGATATACCAACAATGGTATGCCCGCATACGGGGCTACTTTTAGTGAACAGGAGATCCAGGAATTGACCGATTATATACTTACCGAAATCGACGGAAAAACACAAGCCATGTTGGAGGAGGAAAACCCTGATTTATCAGGATTGATTTCATCGGATGACCTCACTTTTCGGTTGGAGACCCTAACGGACAAAATTCCCGGTATTCCTTGGGGAATAGCACAATTACCCAATGGTGAAATTTTGGTGACCGAGCGTGGAGGAAGGTTGTTCTTGGTGCGGAATAAGGGACACTTGGTAGAAGTCACCAATCTTCCGGATATTGTTTCAGAAGGGCAGGGTGGGCTGTTGGATGTTACCATACACCCTGATTTTGAAAACAATTCTTTTGTTTATTTGTCCTATTCCAGGGCCAATCCCAGTGATTCATCGGAATTGACCACCGCAGTGGCAAGAGGTGTACTCAATGGAAACAGCCTCAGCCAAATTGAGATTGTCTTTACGGCACTTCCCTATGTGAATAGCGGCACACACTTTGGCTCCAGATTGGTGTTTGATACTGAGGGATACCTGTACGTTTCCGTGGGCGACCGCGGACGAAGGGACACCTACCCGCAGGCATTGGATAATGCCATCGGGAAAATACACCGGATCCATGATGATGGTCGAATTCCTACGGACAACCCATTTTATACTACCCCCGGAGCGGTCAATTCAATTTTCACCTATGGCACACGTAACCCTCAGGGAATGAGTATACATCCAGAGACCGGAGCGGTTTGGGAAGGTGAACATGGACCCCGTGGCGGTGATGAAATCAATCTTTTGGAAGCAGGGGACAACAACGGATGGCCCATCATATCATACGGTATCAATTATGATGGAACCACTTTTACGGATTTAACCGAATTGGATGGAATGGAACAGCCCGTACACTACTGGACCCCTTCCATTGCGCCTTGTGGAATGACCTTTGTCTCCGGCGATTTTTATGGAAATTGGAAAAATGATCTGTTCGTAGGCTCACTTAAATTCGAGTACCTCCATCGTTTAAAAATGAATGGCAACGAGGTCATTGGCCATGAAACGCTATTGGATGGTATAGGTAGGGTACGTGACGCACAAATGGGTAGGGACGGTTATCTTTACCTGGTGGTAGAGGGCCCCGGCCGACTTATGCGCCTTGTACCTGAGCAATAGTGCCCCATTATGAGGTTAGTGCTGCTGTTTTATCTGCGGGCCTATAAACCCTGAAAATTAAATTACAATCTTACCGGGTCCAATTTTTTTAGGCCACTTTTCTTTCTTACCCTGTCCCTTTTTGACAGTTCCAGAGCATCTGAGCCACCCCGACATTACCCCATCTATGTAAGCCTGGGGAAAATTGGGGTTGCTGATCGTAGCCCGATACAAGTCAATATCGTCGGATTGTCTTAGCTCACAACCATTGTTATATCCTTGTTGTTGTAAATCCGCATCCGTTAATTTTGATTGTGCAGCAGTGAAACCGATTGAAAAAACGACCAAGACTATGGTTAAAAATACTTTCTTCATTTTAATTAATATAAAATATGCTCAGGAGAAGAAGATATGAAATAATTTCCGAATTTACCTACAAAATCATAAACGACTGATGCAATACTTACGAATTATTTGAGAAACAAATCAGAAAATACAATTAGCAATCGGTAAGATAGCAACTACAAAAATCCAAGTTTTCAAATTGACTTTATAAAGGGTTCTATCGCCATATTATCGGTATCAATGATCTGGTGGGTTACGAAGGTGCTTCCATATTTTTTGATTTTAGCTTCGACCACCAGCTAAACCTAAAATGCAAAATGTAAGAAATTGGAGTACGGTTTCTGTTGAAGCAATCAAGCAGCGTAAGCAAAAGCGTATGAAACGGTATAAAAACCCCAGAAAGTCTAAGGTTTTCGTGTAATGAATTTTCACAGCCAATTTCTATATTGAAGTACTCCAAACCATTGACTTGTTTCCTTTTGCACCCCTCAATAAAATACCCATAAAAGGGTATTTAGTTGTGCTATATCATTTTGTATTTTGATACAATGCGTTCAAAATCCACGAAATGCTGCAAGAACTAAACTTGGACATTGTCATTTTTTGCAACTGATCATAAAGATTAAACTATGGAGAAAAAGTTTGGGTTTTATAAGATGGATGTCAGTGAATTCAAGGATTATTTCTTTGAGATCAAAGTGGCTCGTACGGTATTGTCAATCCAAGAGCATCATACCTGGAAACCGTCTTACGCCACATTCAATGGAAACAATCATTTTGAACTACAACGAAACATGAAGGATTATCATGTACACCACAATGGGTGGAGTGATATAGGGCAACATATCACTATTTTTCCTGATGGGGATATTGTTACGGGTCGATCATTTGAAAGGTCCCCTGCTTGTATATTTGGTCAGAACTCCAATGCCTTTTGCATTGAAAATCTTGGAAATTTCGATGCTGGCGGCGATGTAATGCGCCCAGAACAAAGTGAAAGTATTGTACAGGTTACCGCTGTATTGTGTAAAAAATTTGGCCTCCCGATCAATACAAACAGTATTGTTTATCATCATTGGTTTAGATTGGGTACTGGACAAAGAAACAACGGTAGTGGAGGAAACAAAAGCTGTCCTGGGACACAGTTTTTTGGAGGGAACAAGGTCAGTGATTGTGAAGCCCATTTTTTACCAAAAGTTCGCCAAGCGTATGACAATTTGGGCAATTTATCCGTTCATTCAACAATCATAAAATACGTTTCGGTGAGCTCCGCAAAATTAAATGTCAGGACAGGGCCACATTACACTCGACCAATTGCCAGAAGTCCATTATCACGTGGTGTTGTGGTAAGGGTATTTGATATCGCCAATAACGGATGGTTAAAAATATCCAGTAAAGAGGAGCATTGGATATCCGGTAAGTTTAACTCGGAGGTTAAAAAGGTCCTAATAAGGTCCAATAAAGCTGTGTCGAGGCTGGGTCCAGGTACGGAGTTTCAAAGATCGACCATTTATTCAAAAGATGAAGAGTTGTTTGTACACGAATTGGATGGCACTTGGTATAGGGCAAATATGACCGGGGATTGGATTAAAAGGACAGATTTAAGTTTTGTAACCAACTAAATACTTTAAAATGGCAAAAATCAGGACAAACCCAAAAATGGCATGGCTCATCAAAGCGTGCATCATATCCAGCGTATTTATCATTACATATATTGTTTTGCATATTTTCCAGTGTGGTCAAGAAGAGATGTTTTTAAATCGAGATCAATTAGGAGCGATCAATGCAATCTTAGCTTTGGAAGAAGAACCGGCACCGGACTCATCCAGATCCGTGTTGGATGGCATTGAAAAAGATAAACAAGGGCTGGTATCCAGTTATCTCGAAAATGTGCTACCTGGTAAAAATGCCCTGGAAATTAAAGAGTTGTTCAAAGTATATGATACCAAACACCTTAGCACAATACTACCATCATACTCTTTTAAGGTAGATTCCTTTTTTTGGCTGACGGACAAAAAACTGTTCCTGGAAATCATTTTTTGGGCACTTTTTGGACTGATGGCCAATCTTATGTACACGGTCCCCATTGTTGAGAAATTCGATAAAAAAAGAATCCCTGAACACATAGGAAAAATCTTTTATACCCCCTTTGTTGTCATTGTTATCTATCTCTCCATAAATGGTATTGTGAATAAAGGGACCATTCAATTTGACGGAATTGGAAAAAGTGTCATTGTATTGGCGTTCGTCCTTGGATTTTTTACTAGAAGATCGGTTGTTTTGATCGGAAGGATAAAAGATTTAATACTACCCGTTCGAAACGGCGAAACTGGCAAAACCAGTGATTCTGATGGGCAAGGGAACAGTATCAGGGGTACCATTGTAATCGACAATGTAGATGATGATACCAGAGCAATGAACAATGAATACGTTGCAGTGAAAATTACAGGGATAGAATCAGAATATGTGCAGACCGTTAATCCGGATAGGGCCGGAATGTTTTCATTTTCCAATGTTCCGGATGGGCATTATAAAATTGAATCTGAATTGGTTATTGGTGATAAAAGGTATTATGATGAGGGTGAACTTGAAATTGAGGAGAATACCGAAGGCATAGACGTCAATGTGGTTTTGAAGGAAAGCGAAGTTGTAGTAAAATAACTATTGGAATGCAACGATTTAATTTTCCCAACAACCTTATGATGGCATTTAATGAGGCCGTTCTGCTTTATGAAAAGGACGCCAATGTTTTTGCCATTGATATTGGTTTTCGATATGATGGTGCCCAGCGTTTGGATGAACAATGCGTTAGGGTCCATTTGAATTTTAATAGCGGATACAGTTCCGTCAATGATCTAATTTATTTTTTCGATTACACCAATCACAGTAATCATTGGCGCCGCAAGGTCATTCCGTTGAACTCAGAACGCAGACAAAAAAGGGCTACACTTCAGCCAGGAATAAGTATAGGAACATTTACTTCTGGAACTTTAGGATTGATCTGCTATGATAGATTGGGCAACAATAGGCCCTGTTTGCTTACTGCCGAACATGTGGTTGAAGGAAACATTGGCGCCATAGTATCACAACCCGGCGCAGGTTTGGATAGAGGCCGATTCTTTGTGGATGGTATTGGCAAGAAATTGCGTTCCGACCCAAATGGTGATGCGGCCATTGCCGTTTTAAGGGGCAATAGACCCTTTATACACACCCAATTTGAGACAGATAAGGCCATTGTTGGCGTTCGGGAAGTTAGTCTGGGCGATATTCTTATTAAATCCGGTAGGACAACCGGATTAACCGAAGCCATGGTTGATGGGATTGGCGTTTACTACAAGAAGATGAAATTTAGTCGCCGTGCCATAAAGGGATTTAGATTGGTACCGGTAGATGATTTGAATACCAACGATATACAGATATCGGACAATGGGGATTCGGGATCCATATGGTTCGATCCAAGCACTAACGAAGGCTTGGGATTACTGTTTTCAGGAGAGGGTTCCAGAGCACAACCACATCATGAGTTCAGTGTTGCACAGCATTTATCGGATATTCTAGTTAACCTTCATATTACCCTAACCAAAAACTAAATACATTATGAATCATCAAAAAAGTATTCAAGCAACCTTAGTAATAGCATTTGTTATATTCAGCCTAAACTCCAATGCTCAAAATGCATATTACGATGCACTAAAAATTGAATATTTATCTTCAAGGCAGCACATTCTAACAAAATTAAAAGCACATAAGGCTGATTTCGATAGCGATAGTCTAGCTTTGGAAATTAAACTAGAAAGCTCTTCTGCTTTCAAAATGTCCTCTATTCCCGCTAATACGCCTTTTATTGAAATTATTGAAAAGTATGAAAAAAATTATAATGCCGAATATAAAAACAAAAAAGCAGACATATTAGCATTAAAGAGCTCCCTTACTAAAGCGCAAGAAAAATATGTATACATTATTCCTGATATAGACAACTTTGATTCATTTATTAACTCTCCTTTTACGTCTCCCTTAAATGACAAAAATCTCAAGACAATTAGGAAGGCTGTTGTTATTAATGAGGAAGGTGAGATTGGTATTGATAGGGAAATTCCAGGCGTATCGGACTTACAAGCTTCAGGCATGGAAAATAAGGGATTTTTGTCAATCCCTGTATCAGCACAGTCAGCAATTATTGATGGTACCGCAAAATTTATAGCTGAACGTTTTAAAGAAGATATTACAACGCTTTATATAGACAAGTTTAGAAAGAAGTTAGATGAAATTAAGGAATTAAAGGGGTTGTTTCCGGAAACACATTCATTTTTGAACAGGGCAAATGTATTTGATTATAGGTCCCTTGGGAATGATTTCAAAGAAGCATTTGAAAAGGATTTAAGAAATGTATTAAGCAATCTTGGGGCATACATTGAGAACAATCCCAATCTAAAGCAGCGATTAGAAAATAATAAGTTATACTATCCTTTCGATTTCTCTTTGCAATTATCGGACAGATTAATAAAGGGTGATCACCCTGTTGAAATCCTGGACTATCTTGAACAAAGGTATGATCCCAGCGACCAAAATGCTAAAATATTTCATGGTGTTATTCGCGGCCTAAACCTGTTACAACAGAATTTGCAAAGAAAGAAAATCGTCGATCCTTTAGGTCAAAGCGTAGTTCTTACTAAACCTTTTGAAAATATTTGGCTAAGCTTTTCGGATATAAAGAAATTGGATACTAAGACCGAAATTCAATATTTCGCCGCACTGATATATCACCAAGATTCCAACTATTTCGCAACTATTCGTCTAAATGCTGGAACAGATTTTCTGAAAGAAACCGTCTATCCTGCTTTGGAAATAATGAATACCATTGAAAATATTCAATCTAAAGAAAAATCCATGTCCGCCGATGATTACGTTGATCTTATGGCCAGCACGGTTTCCCTAATAAAACATATCAATGCCAAGGCTGCCCCAAACAATAAATTGACCAATGTCAATTTCACAACAGCCAATGGCGGTGTAACTATAGATATACTCGAGTTCATTGATAGCATTTTGGATCTTCACAAATCCATTTATAGCAAAGATTATGGATACATCGTAACCAATAGTTTATTTGTTACCGAAAAAGTATTATTGGCTACGGGGAGCACGCAAGCCGATATCATTAAGGTCACTCAATCCGTTAAAAAATATGGCAAGTTTATGGTCGATATAGTGACTGCGGATGACTCTGACAAAGTTAAGGAGGCCATTAAAAGGAATGTTACAAAATTCTCCTATTTGGATAAGCGCAACAGCCGTTTTAGTTGGACCATAAGTGCCCATCCAGGGGTGTACGGAGGAGTGGAACGTCTTGAGGAGACAGATGATACAAATGCCAATTTTGGTATTACTGCACCGATAGGATTTGAATTCATGTGGGGCATTAGAGGTAAGGGCAATAATAACAAACTAAAGAATAAGTTCGTGCAAAAGGACGGCTCTGTCAGAAGTTTGTCAGGACACTCCTGGAGTATTTTCGCATCGTTTGCAGATTTGGGTGCCGCCTTTAATTACAGGTTAAATGATTCGGAAAGTGAACTTCCTGAAGAACTTACCTTCAAACAAATCTTCTCACCGGGACTGTCATTGAACTATGGGATTAAAAATTCACCAATTACTATAGGCGTAGGAATCCAGTACACCCCGGAATTAAGGAAAGTAACAATGAATACCATTGAAACAGGCTCAAACTCCCTGAGAGGTATGATTCGATTAAGTTGGGATATACCTTTGATCAAAATATGTGGTAAGACCAATTAAAGTTGTAGGTTATTGTCCAAATTAGTTGGTTGGGGCGAATTTATTCATGGGCTTGTTTATTGTTTTTTAAAGGAATTCATGAATGCTATGAGCAAATAGCACAGCTATACCGAAATTCTGTGTCGTTTTTCACAATCCCAGGCGTACGGGTCTCGCCGTTAAAACGACCCTACGGGTTTGTCCGCCGAAGTTGTTTAAGCGAAGGAGGATAGGAGGGCAGGGGAGTGGGCGTGGAATGGGCTATTAGCCCAATTGTTCCTTAGCTTCTGCAATACGCTCCTTTATCTCATATGTATTTTCATCCAATTCAAGAGCTAAATTGAATTTTTCCAAGGCCCTAGCATAATCGCCTATATCGAAATAATAAACCCCGAGGTTCATATGTGCATAGGAATTGTCTTTATCCAAACTCATGGATTTATCAATATCCCTAAGACCTTCTTCGGTTTTTCCCAGTTTTATTTTTGCCAAACCTCGATTATTATAGGGATAAGCATGGTCAGGTTCCAATTCAATGGCCTTGTCAAAATCGGTGATTGCTTTCTCATATTCTCCCATCAAATTATAGGTATAACCCCTGTTATTAATGGCCAAAGAATTATCTGGATTGAGTTTTAGCGACTTTTCATAATCTTTCAAACCTTCGGAAAAATCCTTTAGATATGATTTTAATAGCCCAGAATTATTGTAGTCATTTGTATCAAAGTTCGCCTTGTCATTTTTTTTCTCGAATTCTTCGTTAACCAACTTGGCTTTTTGATAGTCATGTGCGTTTAAATAAGCAGCTATTGCCAAACGATATATGTAGTCCTGTTTGTAGTTCAATACGATAAGTTTGTTGAAAATTGCTCCAGCTTTTGAGAACTCTTTATCATTGTACAGATTGATTGCTTCTTCATATTCTGAAGGAAGGCTTTTATATTTTAACAAATCCAATATCAACTGACCGTCATTATAGGTAACAGTGCCATCATACAATTCAATAGGTTTTCTTTTCGGAATGATGTTGGCGAAAAAATCAAAATACGTTGATATGCCGAAGAAGAACAGCAGAGCCACAAAATTATCATTCAAATTGGCGAAAAACACATAATAAGTAACAACCAATGCTAATACCAAAGACATTATTGGCCCCATTAGGGTCACAAAAATCTGGTTGTTAATAGAAACTTTTTCATCATGCATTTTGCAAAGGCCAATTTTCCAATGAAAAGGATTCTTTCTGAAGAATACTTCTAACCTTTCAATATTTATTTTGATGCTATCCTGTGGATCGCCATAAGAACCCAAGTACAAAGTAACTTTGCCTTCGGTCAATAACAAAGCAGGAATCCCATGGCCAAGCTCGTGAACAAGTGTGGAAATTGGTCTAAGGAAAACAACAAATACTAATAGTAGAAAAAGGTAGGTATAAATCAATAATGATTGACTTTAGGTTATCGACTCAAATCTAACAAAAACTTATGCTTTCACTAATTGATTTAAATAAATCTCCATCACCGCCTCTTTAAGTCCCCATGAGCATATGACAGCTGTCATGCCTCTTAAAAATCGGTATCGTTGTAATGCCAAAACATCCGAATTGATTGTATCAATGGTTGCTACTGTCCAACCCTTAATTGACGTGCTCGAATGCTGGTGCCATTACCATCGCCGGACCACGACCCCCAAACGGCAAATAGAACACCATCCGGTGCAGCGGCAATGGCAGGAAAGACTTGAAAGCTGTCCGTGTTGGTATTCACTTTGAACATATCCCCATTCAGTGTGCCGGTGTTCAGCAAACGTCGTCCATATATTTCATCGCTACTATCATTTGATGAGGCATCAGCTTGCCAAACGGCAACAAACCCACCTCGGTAGTCATTGACAATTCCAAGATTTTGATTTCCACTGGTGTTTTGGCTCAGTATAATTTCATCCGTTAAGGCGGTGCCATCACTGTTGTAGATTCGGGCCGCGATATCACTGGCCAAGTTTTGGGCGCTGCTACATTTCTCCGGATCTTCAAGATGTTCCCAGACAATAACAAACGTTCCATCCGCTTGTGTAGCGATATCCGGATTTTTTTGATCACAGATTTGGCGGGTGTTAACCTGCTCTTCCATAGTCATTACTGCATTACCTTCACTATCAAAGCGCTTAAAAACGATTGCGATTCTTTCGTTATCAATATTCAGGCTCTCCCAAACCACGATAAAACCACTGGGTACCGCTACAATTCTAGCTGTATTTTGCCATCCATTGGTAACGGTATTTATGCGAAATTCGCCGTTGCTTACGTCATTGAAGTTATCATCGTAAACTCGGGCGTAGATTTCACCGGCCTGTCCATCCTGGTCCGCACTTTCCCAAATGACCATCAGGTTTCCATTGCTGTGATATGCGGCATAAGCCTGATCTTGATCGGAGTTTGTTTCTTCATTGATTCTAAATTCGCCACCAATGGTAGTGCCTGCGCTGTCATATCGTTGGGCATACACCCCAAAACCACTACCGTCCTGATCTTTGCTTCGCCAGAAAATGATATGTGAACCATCATCAGCAACGGCAACTGTGGGTTGGCTTTGCGTCGACTCGGTTTCGGTGTTTACCACAAATTCATCGCCCCGTTTGGATCCATCCGAATTATACCGCTGGGCCGCTACGGCAAGGCCATCGTTATCTTGTCCATCGCTCTCCCAAACCACTATGGCCTTACCATCCGGGGCGACAGCAACTTTAGGGTAATTCTGATTCTTGTTTGTATACGAATTGACTTGAAAGTCGTCACCAAGAAAAGAGAAAGTGTCACTACTTTCTTCCCCATTCATCGTATTATCGCCTTCATCATTGACTGTATTATCATTTTCATCAATTACCTCATTGGTGTCGTTGGAGCAGGAATTGCATACAAAAACAAGGCAAAACAGTACAAAAGCTAATCTTTTCATAGTCCTTTAACGTTAAATCTTATGAAAACTATTTATGTCCGTGTGTCGTTCGTCGAAAAATCCAAGAGCGTGCTAAAATTCTTGCAGGTCGTCGATAAATAGCACAGCTGCGCACAATTTGCGACATCATCTCCTTTGCGTTTTGATGTACGCCGTGACACCCGTCTTGAACTTTGGTTAAGAGCGGAAGTTCTTTCTACAGTTTCTGAAAAAAAATTACTCCAAAAGTTTCTTTACGATGATAATGGAATACCCTTTTTGCAGCTAGGGCAGAGGAGTGGGGGCAAAGTGTGTATGGAATTAATAAAAAGCAGATATTTTAATGACATGTCGACACATTCTTCATGTATTATTTGATTTTCTGTCAGTGATTTTATTAAAAATAAAAAGAGTCATCAGTTGGTCTAATATTTGACTTAAAGAAGTCAAATTAATAGATATATGAGTACTTTAATTGTTTTAGGAACTTCCCATGCTGAGGATGGAGCTTGTACATCTGAAGAATTATATAAAATTATCAAGAAAATCAATCCTCAGGCAGTTTTTTGTGAGGCTTCACCTGAAAAATTACCTCAATATTTAAAAAGAACTGATGTTAACACTCCAGAAATAAACGTAATTAAAAGATTAAACCAAGAAGAAAAACCTATAGAAATAGTTCCTGTTGATGTTAATGAAAATCCGTTTGACCAAAGACTTGAGGCAATGTTTGAATTAATTAAACGAGAAATGGAGGAATATTTAGGTGCAGCTCGAATGCTTTCCAACGAGACATACTTAAAGGGATTCCCATTTTTAAACAGTAAAGACTGTGACAACATTTGTAGAGATAAAAATGAGATGGAGAGGTATTTCATGAATACAAATAATATGAAATATAAAGGATTATCACACTTTTACTATCTGTGGTTAAAATGGAATGATAAACGCGAATACCAATGGATTGATCTAATTAATAACTACTTTAAATTAAATAATACAAAAAAGGCAGTGCTTCTTGTTGGTGCTAAGCACAGATATCGATTGATGGATAAGATTAATGATATTCAGAACACTAATGAGCATAGCTATGACTGGGATTTTTTTCATTTCGAATGAAATTCGTATCGAATAGGAGGGGAGGGGTAATGTGTGTAGAGTGGGATGGAAGTCGTTTATAATAAACATTTGTATCTTTATCGGGTCTACACAGTTTTAGGAAAATTCTAAAACAATTATTTATCGATAAGGAGTCGCTCGCAAGTCCAGCGGCCACGAAAGTACCGCTTCCAGTCCTAGACTGTGTAGACAGGGCTGACGGGGTGACTCCGCATTTAAAATTTTCTTTATGTCTACAAGAAAAAATCAAATCCATGAAGAATGGTATCAACAATTACAAAAGGAGCTCTCCTTTGCAGATTCAAAACAAAAGAGGGCAATTCTTGAAATCATTGCCATAATTGACGACTACTTCGATGTAAATTCTCTGGAAGGCCACGTAAATGGTTTGCATGACATGCTATCAGGTAGTATCGAAAACAAACGATTGGGCTTATCCAAAAAGCATATTTTCGATTGTGTATCTCTAACAAGTGCTCATATCAATTTTTTATTGAAATTATCCGCTAGGCTGTCTGTTCTCAAAGCCTGATGTATTTATTGAAATGATTAAAAGTCCTACTAATTTATGTTGGGAGGATTTTTTATTTAAGGTAATCAACTTCGCTTTATTATTCAAAATTGTAGAAAAACCCTGTACATTCTATCTTATAAGAAAAGCCTTAAGCGTTAGTTTAAGGCTTTGTTTATTTTGAATCCCTACTAGGACGTTATTTTCAAGGTGGGATTCGAACCCACGACCTACGGATTAGCAATCCGCTGCTCTATCCAACTGAGCTACTTGCCAAAAGCAAGGTAAGATAAATTTTAAATTCTTCCAATTGACATAAGATTTTTCTTAATTTACATTTATTCAAAAATATGGATTTAAAACGAGGAGCAAACTGGCGAAAATGGGACTTACAAGTTCAAACTATTCTTGATGATGGTTATATATCACTCAGCTCTTATTATGAAAAACTGAAAACCGATTTTGCCTCCCAATGGCATAAATACATTGGACTTGTTGGTGGAGAAGAGAATGCTTTATTGTTTGATAGTAAAAAATTTTTCTATGACCAAAGTATTCCTGAGAAAACTAGGTGCCTTAATTATGTAAGAAACCTATTTGCATTCGTGAATACTTTTAACAGTGAGGTAGGAGTTATTGGTATTACCGACCATAATTACCATAACAATATTTTGATAGACGATTTTATAGAGTTTTCAAAAGGTAATGACCTGAAAGCTCTTGCAGGAATAGAAATAAATGTTTCTGGGGTCCATATGTTAGTTTTTTTCGAAAACGCACCGTATTCAAAAAGTTCATTTTCAGAAGGTTTAAAAACCTTTTTATCTAAAATCAATGTAGAAAGGTCTAGGATAATGTACATTGAGGATAAGTCTTCTGGTCTTGAGGGAGATGCAAAAATTGGTAGAGTCTTCTTTTCAAAAACAGGGAATACGCTTTATTATAAAGGCCGCAAATTTCAAAGTTTAAAAGGAAAGGGTTTTAAAGCCAATTACTTTGATGTTGATAATGGTGATGAATTTTGGATATCAGGCCCTAGAAAAGATAGAAATGATAGGTTATATGGTGGCCAGCTAGATGTTGAAATAGATGAGGACGTTAAGGTAGAATACTTTAATTTGATAAAAAGCACTTAGATCAAAAAGTTCAAAAAAACGATTCGCCAATACATAACCGAATTGTAAAAACAATTGAAAAATCTAAAGAGATGAAAATTAGAGAGTTATTTTTGATAGTCATGGTTTTTGCGCCCTTATCCATTTTGGCGCAAGATGCCGCTTATAGTGTTTCTTCGTATCTCAGTGAAGGGAGAAAAGCACCAAACACCCACTACATTGGTGAAGCATGGTTGAATGCAATTGTTCACGATGATACCGATTTGGGATACAACATAACCAAAGCAACCTTTAAAGCAAATTCTACGTTGGATTGGCACAAACACAGTTCGCCACAGGTGTTAATAATTGTAGAGGGACAGGGCTATTACCAAGAAAGGGGCAAAGAGCCAGTCATCTTGAAAAAAGGTGATATTATCAAATGTGAAAGGGGTATAGAGCATTGGCATTCCTAGACCAAAGAAAAGGATGTGACCTATTTGGCTTTGTATAGTGGTGAGCGACCGACCACTTGGACAGAAGTACTCTCACAGGAATATTATGATTCGGTCGCTGTTAAGTTGAAAGTTCAATAAAACGATAAATCTCCCAATACTAGAATTCAAACAACATTGAAAACAAAAATAGATACCCTAAAACCTAGAAATTATTCAGGTGCTATTAGACAATGAAAAATAAAAACATCAGCTTTTTTAACGCAGCGGACGAAGCCAATAAAATGGAGGTTGACAGTCGATCGTTCGAGGAGAGTTTAATTTACAATGTTTTATTTCAAAGGAAATTGGTTCTACAAGATGCGTATTATATCAATTCCAGATATTTGAGAAGTCACGTGTTGGAAAATCCCTTTCATCAATTTTCTTTATTTGAAGAAGCTTCCCAAGAAGGTATAATTATCCCCACCATTCGAAATAAAAATCTGTCCTTCTTTGAAAATTTAAAAGAGCTATCTAGTGATCGAACCTATGGTAAAAATGAACACAATTTAGATTTTAAAATATTAGAAAATCCAACTTATGAAGCATTCATCAAAAACTCTCAAAAAGGTTTAGATAAGGAAGGTGCTTTAAACACAAATGATATCACTGATGTTGAGTTTGCTAAAGGATATAAAAATCTTGTGGAAAAATTTATCATGGGGGATAGTATCCCAATTTGTGACATTGACAATGATGATTCCCTGCAGATAAGGACTCGAGTATGGCAGGCAACCGAAGAATGGAGAAATTCAAGTATAAAAGAAGCAATTTCGATTACGAATAATGGCGGGCTGAGTCGTTCAGAGATTTTCTTTGCTATTGCAAGAAATATTAAATCAATGGCTCAAAAAAAAGGCAAAATCTTTGATATCAATAAAGGAACTCATCTAGACTATAATTTGAAATTCTTAGAACAGGACTCTGAGAAATATTTATCACTAAAAATTTTATGGTCATGGTTAAACAAATGCCACCACAAGAATTTGGCTGAAAAATTAGGTGCTTATGTAAATTTTTCTTCATACAAACCAGATTCATATTATTTGGCGGATACGATATTCATCGATCAACCTACAATTGAAATTAATAAGCCATTCGAGTTGGATGTAACTTTACCTCCAATTGATATCCTAAGAAAGATTGAACCTAGCAAGATTCTTAAAGTAAGATTGGGAAGAGGTGAACCTTATTTTGAGGCACTTCTTGATTATTCGTATGTCCAGTCTGATATTAATAGGGAGAGACTAGAGAAAGCATTGACAAAATATTGTGAAGAAATAAGCAAACTGGTGTCTAGAAGTAAGCGGATTGACACAACCATAAAATATGGCCGCTTTGATTTGTTCTCCCAATTAGTAAGTGGTGGTTCATCTTTAACCTCTGCTTCCATGTCAGGAAATAACGTCCAAATTTATTGCGCTGTAATTGGTGCAATTTGTTTGTCAATCCCTATGATTGTTTCCAAGTACAAAGCTTATCGAAGACAGATAAAAGAAAAACCCCAAATACAGAAAATTGAATTAACTTTTTAAAGCAAAAAAGGAAGGCATTATGATTTCCATTTTCAACGATTGGTAATACAGATGCCCTACATTTAAAGGAAAGTTCAATTAAACGATAAAAGTTAAACACCGTGAGTCATAAATTAAAACCTGGCCCAAAACGAATTGCAAAATCAACAGGTAAACCGGATAGAAGACAAAGAGATAATAAGGAAACTCCAGGGAATACACCTTCTTTAAAACCCCCTAAAAGGAAAAAGTAAAGTTCAAATAAAGGATAATAAAAAGGTTGAAAACTAATGTAATTAAATTGCCAAAAAACCACAGAATTTTTAAGGTTTTTATACAGTCCAGAATTCAGAATATTTTATATTTTTCAGGTATATCCTTGCTCCAAATTTTGATAAGGGATACAGGTAGTTTAAGTTCTAATGTGCAGGCTACCATGTTATTGCGTTTCCTTCCCCCAAAAGAATAAAACTGCGCTTTGTCGCAAAGGTACTTGGGCCGACCCATAAAGTACAGTTATGAAACTATGGGTTAAAAAAGAACAATAACAATAAAATCAAAAAAATGAGTTTTCTTCAAATTGCAAGTTGGAACATCGAACATCTTTCAGGTAGCTCAAGGGCTTCGGAAAAACAGAGTGCGTTTGCCCTCGCAGATCATATCGAAATGGCAGGGGTGGATCTTATCGCGCTCCAGGAAGTATATGTCACCCCTCAGGACGAGGTAGTAAAGTTGTCGGAGAACCAGCCTGAAGTTGAGAGCAGGGCCTTTTCGGAAAGGAGGAATTCTGACTTGGACATTGTTTGTTATTTATTGGAAGAGCACCTTAAGGCACCATGGAAATACATTATCCTTCCCAATCGCAAATCAGGGGACAAGTCACAGTTGTGCGCAGTAATGTGGGACAATCAAAAGATTACCCTTGAAGATGTTCTACCGCTAGATGTAGCTCATAAGGATGGTGATTTGAACCTTTGGGATCGTAAACCTCATGTACTGTCCTTTTCGACTGAAATTGAAGTTTGGAGAAAATCCATTGATGGCGAATGGACGAAAGAATCCGAAGGTCGAACACTTTCATTAATTCCCATACATATGAAGTCGAACTCAGGTGGAGTGACCAAGAACAGAAAGGTCAGGGCCAGCGAGGCCGTTACACTTTGCGAGGCCTTAAACAAAGTTAGAAATGATATCGACCCCAGTCTTATCATTCTCGGGGATACAAACATATTACGCAATGATGAACCCGCAATTGACACTTTTGTAGAGAACGGATTCATTGATTTGAACAATAATGACGGAGCTACCTATTGGAGCCGCGAATACAACGAATCCCCATTCGATAGGATATTCGTAGCCGAAGAAAGACCAGAGTTCAAATACAGCAGGCAATACATTCTGCGTTCATCAGATCTCGGATTACATGACCGATTGCTTTCCGATCATTATATGATAAAAATAAGCGTCAAAAATTATGTGGACGATGCCGATCCAAGGTAGGCAATCTATAACTCTGTTTAAATTGACCTTAGTGGGCGTTGACCGTCCAGAATTATTATTAAAGCAATTTCTTACTTTATAGGGATATCCCAATTGTCAATATTCCATTACCCTTTTTAGGATTGAATGTTCCGAATACAATTTTATAACACCAAAAGAATCGTTTATGGCTTTTTACCATCCGCTTAAAAATTACACTGCAGACCCAGACTATTCAAATAAGCAATCGTGGATTTCCTCTAGATTGCTAACTCTTCGCCATGATTTATATCTCAGCATTGAAAAGGATAGACATCCAGATTCATTGATAGTTGGTTCTTGGAATATCAGGGCCTTTGACGGGGGGATGCCAAGAATGGATGAGAGTTATCATTACATTGCCGAAATTATCGATCATTTTGACATTTGCGCAGTTCAGGAAATCAAAAAAGATTTATGGCCTCTTCGAAGACTGAAAAATCTCCTTGGTCCAAATTGGGACTTTTTTGTCTCTGACATCTCCACTCATAAAGGGGGAAATAATGAAAGAATGGCTTTCGTGTATAACAGGAATAAGGTTTTTTTCCGCAATCTTATCGGTGAAATTGTCCTGCCAAGGGAAGATTTAATTGCTGGAGAACAAATCGCTCGCTCCCCCTTCTTCGCATCTTTTCAGGCAGGATGGTTCAAGTTTTCCCTCTGTTCCGCTCATATTATTTTCGGAGATGATTTGGGTTTGCGGGCGGCTGAAATCAAAGCGGTTACGGACGCACTTGTAAAGCGTTCGAAATCCGAAGACCAAGTACATATTTTTCTAGGAGATATGAACATTGAAAGTGAGGATGGTGAAGTGATGAAGGCATTTAAGGAATCAAAACTAACAGTACCAGATTTTGGTCCGACCAATATGGGTGGGGATAAATGGTTTGACCAGATAGCATTCACCGTACAGGGCAAAGCAAGTAGAAAGACTCGGCTCATACGCCATGGCGCTTTTGATTGGCGTCATTCAGTATATGGCCCCCATCCTAGGACCAAGGTTCCTGACTTTCTGAATTTAAGCCCAGAAGACGAACAATTGGGAAAGAAAAGACTTACTAAGGAAGAAATGGTCAATCATTATGAGCCAGTGGTGAGAAAGTTCAGGGAAAAATATGATAAAAAACCACATTCAAATTTTTCCAATAGTTACGGAAGTTGGGCTACCCATGAAATATCAGACCATTTACCCATATGGATTGAGTTGGAGATAGACTATTCCGATGATTATTTGAGAAGGTTTCTTTAAGGATTAGATATGGAAAAAGGAGGATCAAAAAAAGACAACGTAATTTCTTTATTGGTGTTCTGGTAGGGATTGTAATATGGGCCACAATAACGGAATTAATCTGGCCTATGATTTCAGGGTAACAGCAAAGTTCAAAAAAAGGATGAAACCTGACCAGAAAATAAGCTTAACAGCATTCCCACCAGATCATGCGTTCAAGGCGTACAAAGCTGGTTACTATTTTGAAGCTACAGCTGTATTGCATGGTTATCTTGAAAGTCAAATGAAGTCACTTTTTCATCTTTATGCAATTAAGAATTCTCAAACTCAGCTTTCTGAAACGTGGGATGTAAGCGAAAAAATGTCATATATAATGTTGTCGCACACCTTATTTATTCTCAATATTATCAATAAAAAGGAATACCACGTTTTAGTGAACTTTAACACTCTTAGAAATACCTTGATGCATAGATTTTATTTAGATTCATATGAAGGCACAAATAAGGGTGTCTCCATTAAAAAATTTGAATCTTGCTTTGAGCCAGCATATAATTTATTATACCAATTAATGGAAAAAGTGGATGAATTAGTTTAATTAAACGATTATAGAAAAACCCCAGAAAAATTATGGTTTTTCTTTAAATAAAAGTGCTGGGGTCTTTTTATTTTAGTACATCCCCTCCCCAAACATTATCACAAATCAAATTATTGTCATTATCCCCAATCTTTAAGAAAAAGGGATGGGGTTACTTATGTGGTTTTAATCCTGGCTGGGTATATGCGTTTTCGTGGATATTGAAGTTCATATGAACCCTTTAAAGAATCGAAAAATTAAAGTAAAATGAGAAATAGATTTCAATCAATAATTATTACTGCTCTTATTATGGTTATTGTTGGACTCCTTTTAATGTTTTTAGTTGATACGAAATGGGAACATTATAATAAAGTTTCATCTATTGGACTTTCTTTAATAACCACAGCTTTAATTGCTATAACACTTGATAGAATTTCAATAGCTATATTTTCTAGAAACCTTAACAAGGTTGTGGAAAATGGAATAGGTGAATTAAAGGTTCGCAATTATGGTATTACAGAGGTTTTGGATAACACTCCTTACACAAATCTATATACTGATATCCGCAATTCTAACGAATTTATTCTTGTTCAAACTTGGTGTCCATATATGAAACCAATTCTTAAACCAGTCGAAGATCTTTTATATAAGGGCGGAAAAATTAAAATATTTTTACTTCACCCAAATTCTGTTGTTGCAGCTCAGAGGAGCCTAGATTTAGAGGAAGAATATGGGCACGTTCCAAGCAAAATCCTAGCAGATACAGCGAACATTAGAACACTATACAAGAAACTCTTATCTGACAATAGGTTTACTGAACAAGAGCTAGAAACGAAGTTAAATCTTTACTACTCGGTTTCATTGCCAGCTTTTGCTTTATATAAGACAGACAAGAAAGCTTTAATCGCCTTTTATTGGCATGGTACACAATCTGATAACGCTATGACCGCAATTGTTGACTTTAATAATAAAAATAAAGCTGCGAGCCATATCAACGATCATTTGAAGGTTTTAGAAAAAAATGCCTCCAAAGTCAATTTAAATGATTCTAAAGAGGTCCAAATAAAATATGAATGGCAAAGGAAACGTCAAAAATAGAATTCTGTGGAATTAAAAGTTTAAATAGAGGATGAGCAAAGAAGAACTTCAAAGTCAGAAGTATAGAATTTGGATTATTGGGGCGGTAATACTGGTGCTAGTTATTTTTTTGGCCATCATTGCTCTAAATGTGGTATTTACGGACGATATTTTATGTAATCTTGGAACTTTTGGTGATAGTTTTGGTGCTATGAACGCATTGTTCTCTGGCTTGGCCTTTGCTATTTTAATCGTAGCTACTCTAATGCAATTCAATGAAATTGTTGAAACCAGGAAACAAGCAAATGACAATTATAGAACTCTACTCAAGCAGATTGATTTACTTGAAAAATCAAACAGAAGTTCCGTTGTCATTAACCTATTTAATGAGTTTCGTGGCGAAAAATGGACTGATATTCGAAACCAGATGAATGAAAGTAAGGAGAAAGGAGAGGTTTTAGAGTTTAAACTGGTCAGAGAATATTCTCACTTCCTAAACCATTTTGGCTTCTTACTGGAACATGGTTATGTAGATATAAAATCATTATATCAAACCTTTGGAAGGGGTGTTATGGAATTTTGGCGATTATACCAGGAAGAAATTAAAAAGGAACGAAATCATTCAAATTCCATAGAAAAATATCGTCCCTATCAATATCATTTAGAATATCTCGACTGGCGATTAAGGAAATATTTTAATGAAGGTAGAAATGATATTGAAAAGTTGTTGAAAGAAATAAATGATTGGGATAAGAAGCACTAATTATTAAAATCAAACGTGATAAAAGTTCAATTAAACTATGAACAATGCTCAGGTTACATTCATCCATGAACTTGGACATCATGTCGCCAATGAGTTAAGCTATCATCTGTTTGATTACAACGGAAAAACATTATCGATTAGTCTGTATCCTAGTAAGCATGGCAATTTCTTTGATGGAAAGACTGTGTGCTCGAATCCCATCAAAGACGCTCATTCAAAAGAAAATTATCCAATAGAATATGTAAGAATGTATTATGGTTGTCTTTTTGAATGTTTATACCGAGAAATTAAAATTGAAAAGTGTCTCTGCTCCATGGCAACTCAGTCTGATCTCAAAGCAAATCTATGTACTGGAAGACATGATTATTATCAAATGTACGATATCTCTATTAAACCTGAAGTAAAGAATAGATTTTCATGGTGGAGATATTTGACTGTTGAATATTTCAATTTAATGAAAACTAAGAAAGATGAATTCGGGGATATTTTCCAACTAAGAGTCCAAGACTTAGCCGCAAAGACGGATATTGAATCCTGGGAAATTGACGTTTGTGAACTAAATATCAGAATTGAATCTTTTTTGTCTAAACACAAAAACGATTATACACTAGCAGTAAAGAAACTTACTCAGTTGAATAAACATTAATTAAATAGTTCAAAAAAAAGGTTGGATGAAAATAGTAAGACAATTTGATGTTTTTAAAAAGTGCTCGGATTTTATAGACCATGAAATTGAGGTCAAAAGCTTTGACATCGAGGCTGCAAAGAGGTGCCTCGGAAATACTGAGGATGACCCACTATTATTCAATGGATACAAAATCGAAGGGAAGATAAAATCATTTTTTGAAAATCTAGGCTATACGTTTGAGACTAGTAAATATGATTATTTCTTATGCTGCTATCAAGATAACATCAAGTAAAAGTCTAAATAAACGATTGTACGTTGAGTTATTTCTGGAAGACATTTGAAGATGGGACAACCATAGGAACTATTGGATCTGAAGGAGGCAAAATAATTAAGGACGAGGAGAATACATTTGGTGCTCGTGTTACATTAGAAGGCAAAGGCTCGGTAGCTCCGGCATCGATAACCCTAGGTATATATGGCTTAATGTTCCACACTGATTTTTTCGGGTCAATTGAAGAGGGCATGGATTGTTTGGAGCTTTTTAAAGCTAGAATTGAAAAATTGATTGCACATTATTTGATTGCAGAGAAGGACAGAGGCGATAAATGGGAAAAAAGACATGATGATCTAATCGAAGAAATAGTCTCTAAAGTTTAAATAAACGATACTTTTGCCGCTTAGTGCTTCGCACTCCCGCCCCAAAAGCAAGTCGATATCATCGTCGCTATATATTGCATTTGAGAAAAAACTAATAAATGGATAAATCGGAAATTAAAATTCAGCATATTATTGAAACAATTCCATCAATCCTACTTAAAAAATTTGATTCCTTAGGGATTACTAATCTTCAAGAAGTAGAGGAAATTGATATTCAGGAATTTTCTAAAAAAAAAGGAATGGGAAAATCTGTGATATCAAAACTTCAGGGTTATCAAGACTATATTGAGCACAATTTAATTGACTTGATTGAATTACAAGAATCGAAGACCAAACAATATTCTATCCCTTTAGATTACTCAAATTTAAACCCAGAATCATTTATTGATTTAATTAATGAAACTGTCAGTGACTACTTAAATTTAGGTGATAATGATTTGCAAAAAGGAATTATTAATCATTATTATGGTCTTAATAGTTCTGATAAATATACTCTAGAGGAACTTTCTGACTATTATCAAAAAACGCGTGAGCGAATTAGACAACTCAAGGTATTAACTTTAGAAAAAATCGACTCTTTTCTCTCAAAAGGAATAGATGAAGAATTAAGATGTAATTGCATTAATGAACTATGCTCTAACTATGTAGAATTAAAGAACCAGGTTTTTGAACAAAAAATACTTAGCAGAGAGACCTTAATAGAGTTTTTAATAGAAAATTATTCTTACAACAATAAAAATGATGAAGTAATTAATTTAATTATAGACTTGTTTTCATTACACATCTGTGGTAAAGTGGAAACTTATTTTACAACTGCGGATATCCTGATTATAGATAAATCAGAAAAGAAAAAATTTCTCAAAACAGCTGATTTAGTTCTACGAACACTAAAAAAATCAATTTCACCACTAAATGAGATGCAAGTAATTATCAACTGCAAGAGAAAGGCTAAAACTATAGCTAATAAAGATATTATCAAAGCCATCGAGATTCTGCCAGAAATAGAAATGATACAAAATGGAGATATAAATTTATATCAAGTGAAATTTGAGTTTTTATCGAGTGCAAGCGATAGAGTTTACCGTGTATTAATTGAAAATGGCGATACAATGTACATCGATAATATTGTATCAGATATAAATCGCAGATTAATTCATTCTAATACTTCAAAAATATATGATAGGCATAGTTTGGCGATTGCCTCAGACAGTAGGTTTATTGCTCTTGGTAAAACTGGATATTGGGGACTGAAAATTTGGGGAAAAAATTCTGTCAAAATTGAGCTACTCATAAAAAAGGCATTGTACAAATTAGATAAACCAAGTAGTTACGATGAAATTTATCAAGAGGTAATCAAAGAGAGACCTAAATTGAAGGAAAGTTCTGTACGCTCACTAATAGGAAGAGATTGCCTGAAAGTTGAATCTGAAAAATGGATACTGCCTGAGTGGAAACAAAAGTATTCTAGTCTAGCATTTGCGAAAAGAAAAAAACGTGAGGTTACCCACGAGCCAGAATATAGAATTGAGCAAAGAGTAAAAGTTATTGAGTACTTGAATCAAAAACAGTCTAAACAAGCATTAGCGTCTGAAATAATCAAAGCCTTGCAACCTTTAGATAAGCATTTTACAAGAGTTTCTTTTTATAAATTATTTGAACAAAATGAATATTTTATAAAGTCGAAAAATGGAAATCGAATTGTAATCTCGTTAAAACAACAAGAGGCAGAAAATTTAGCAATAGATGAATTTAACTGGCAGTCAATTAAAGAAAAACTTTATCGTGATTTAAGAGATTCTTTTGCTGACCAAACTTCGCCAAGTTATTCATTTGATTTGATGCAAGGTATAGAGTTGTTTAACGAGTTAATTGCTTATAATACAGGTATTAGCGAGTTCGAAGGACTTGACCAAAGGTTATTAGGTAACTTAAACAAATATTACCTTTCTGCATCTGATAGAGTAGATAAACTAAACTACTTAAAACAGTTTCTAACTTGCCTAGACCCTTTATTAAAGAAAATCCTTTTTTTAGTAAATAATCCTGATTATAACTTTATTACATCAAACAAGAAGGGATTGGGAGCTGTGATTGATAAACTCGATAGAATTGACCCAACAGAAGAAAGGTATAAGGATTTAAGAAACGCAAGAAAATATAAATTCGGTAAACATATACAAACTTCTTACTACTACAGAAATAATGACACACATTCAGCAAAAGACTGGACTGAATTAGAAATTGTCAATATAATCACTAGTTGTTTTATAGTTTACATTTTCGCTTGTTCAGAATACTTTAATGAAATTAAAAACGAAATAAACGCAACATAACAAAGAACTGAGTTAAACCAAAGTTCAAATAAACGATAATGCAATTTCTAAAAAATGCTAAGAAAGTTGACAAGATTACTTTTGTGATTTTGGTTGCTGTACTAGTTTATGTAACAATATTTCATCTAATAAAAAATAAGAGCGTGGCCGATAATCGGACCCACACAATAGGAAAAATCACCAAACTAAAACATATAAAGAAATCTAGCTATTCGTTGAAATACACTTATTTGGTTAATGGCAAAAGATATAATGGATCATGTGGGGTACGGTATTTTGAATGCTCCAATGAAAATTACTGTATTGGTTCAGAAATAGATGTATTCTATTCATCCAGAGAACCAAAATATTCCCAAGTTGACTTAAGGAAATTTGAGAAATTTAAAACTGAGATTTACTTAATCGAATAAATCCAAAATATGAGTTACTGTACGCAAAGTTCAAAAAAGGGATGAGCATAAAGCTTAAAAAGAGATACAAGATTCACTTTTCAAGTCTTAGAGATTTAATTAACTCTTGGAACCTTATTCCAGATTCACCTTCTGATGAATTTGATTCTATAAATCATATGTGCTTAAGCTTGCTTTATATGGGGGCAGATGAATTCAAACTTGGAGAGTCAATTCATCATGAATTAACAACGAATTATGGATTTCCCATGGACAAAGAAGAGTCTGATACTCTCTCTAAGGAGATAATTGAATGGTGGATGAAGAACAGATAAAATTCAAATAAAAGATGGCAATCAAAAAAGTTTTTTATGATGACAATGGAAATGAAATGCTATTCCATGTGAATACTCAAAATAAGTTGTATTTGGAAATAACAAATTCAGATACTCCAGATCATCCAAGCTATATAACACTTGAAACGGAAGATATAGAGGAAATGATACTTATGTTGACCGAAGAACTTAATATAATAGGAAAATCAAAGTCTAAATAAACGATTGATTGCCACTGGTCAATTGTGCGTATATTGTAAATATGATCAATGATCATATACCATTGTTAGGCATAATTAATGAGCACCAAAAACAAAATTGAGGATTTACTCCAAAAGTATTCAAACAATACGTTATTTCGTGCTAGTGTAAGTGCTGTGCCATATATTGGCGGAGCATTAGACATTTTGTTGTCTTCTGGCATTCAAGTAAAATCTCAAGAAAGATTTTTAAACTTTCTTGTTGAAATTGAAAAACAGATTAAAGGAATTGATGAGAAAAAAATAGATCATCAATTTTTAGAATCAGAGAAGTTTTATGATTTGTTTGTTAAGTCCTCCAATCTAGCAGTCAGAACTAGACTACGGGATAAAATAAAGGCCTACGCAAAAATTTTGACATCCTCGGTTAGTTCTGAATTTACACCCAATATAAACGCTGAAGACATACTAAACATAATTGAGGGACTAACCGAAAATGATATTAAATTAATAAAATTGATATCCCATTATTTGGAATCAAAAGATGTAAAAAAGGTAAACTCTGACATAGTCTTTAAAGTCAGTTCTTTTTCTGAAATATCAAATGACTTTACCGACGAATTCATATTATTTGGAATTTTGAAGTTAATAAATAATAGTCTCGTTGTTAAACATCATGTCTTATCCGCTCCATTCCACAATTCAAATTTCGCAACCACACCAATGTTTGATATAGTAAAAGACTTCATAATAAAATAACTATGACGAACATTGGCTATGATTCATTGTGGCAGATTTCCTAATTGGAAATCCTTACCTTTAAGTAAACGGTTAGATTTCGGGCGGAATTGTCTCTTAGTGAAAATCCACAACGAAATCATAGCCGAGACCGTTATAAAAGTTCAAAAAAAGGATAAATTAGTAAGTAAAATTAAATAACGTGTTAGAAGTCGAAAATTTTATTGGGACGTGGAGAACAGTAGATTTTCCTGGTTGTGTGGGCAATAATCATGGTGTTATTACCCTATATGTTAGTAACACTGGGATTGCAACTCTATGGAGAATGGAGGGGCAACAACCCGCTCAAACTTTTTGCAATGGTCAATTAGTCATTGAGGACAATGAGGATGGAACTTTTAATATAAGAATAAATGGTGAAGCGATTGATGATGAATATTTAAATATTCAAAGCAGTACGTATATACCAAATTCTTCCCCATCTTTTATTTCTGAAATTCCCCATCACGGCAGGAGATATTTTGAAAAACTTTAAAATTTAATAAAAGGATTGCCGACACTCCTCGTCTGACCCTAATAATTTATCTTAATTTAGTTCCACATATATCAGAAATTATAATCCATAATCCCACGTTGGAGGCTACGCTTGTTAAACTTCATCACTCGAATTGAGTTCACTAAAAAAACATCAACATTACGTTTGGAAAAAATATCTTAGACCATGGACACTAAATAATCAAATTTGTTGTCTGCGAAATGGGAAAGTATTTAAGACTTCACTCAAAAATATTGGACAAAAAAGATTCTTTTATCAATCTATAGTATTAGGCTCTGAAGAAATAAAATTTTTAAAGGCTCTTCAAAAAAACGCGATTCCAAATGTAGCTAAGTCCATGTCTTTAATTCTCGAACTCTACAATGACATTGCCAATTCAGAACACCATTATCAAATGAAATGTGGAATAGAAGATTTGCATGAGATTATAGAAAAGTATGGCGGGAAGCATCTAGCAAATTTATATACTTACGACACCCAATTTTTTAATAATTCCAAAGAGAGGCACGAATTCAGTTTGTTCCTAGGTGTTCAATATTCCAGAACAAATAGAATGCGACAAAATCTTGATCAGAAAATATTGCAAAATAATCGATTGAATTTAGAAAAATTATCTGTTATCCTTCCTTTCATTTACGGGGAGATAATTGGAAAGTGGATTTACGATGTTGCCAAATTAAAAATTCTTCTGAATAATACAGATATTAACTTAGTAACAGGTGACCAACCGATTTATAATGCCACCGTGGATCCATCAAATTCAAACCCTCCAACTAAGTTTGAGCTTTTTTACCCAATATCACCCAAAATCGCAATTTACTTAAGCAAAAGTAATGAAGGTAGATCATATCTTACGGAGAAAGAAGTTCGGTATTATAATACTCTGACCGCACAAAATTCCTATGAACAGATATACGGAAAAACAGCTCATGACCTCAAACATCTTTGATTCGTAATACGCCCGACATCCCGTAAAATTCATGCTCAGTTTTGAGCTCACCTTAAAATCTCTAACTTTAAAGAACAATCGATTTACAGCGAAATCATCCGAAGGATTATTCAATATACAAGTCATACACATTGACTTAAAAGTTTAGATAAACGATTGTCCGGAAAACTTAGACCTTACAAAATAAAATAATCTTGACGGGTAATCGCAATAATATAAATCTGAACTTCAGCATAGCCAGGCAAATCGTTGGTATATAGCAAAGAAAGTTCAGCATATAAAAAAGTTGTAGGCAATTTTAAACTAAACCGCATAAATTATGGACGAAACTTTACGAATTTATTGGAAGCTTTATAACGAGATATTTTCTAATGAAATAATGATTCACAAAAGCCATAATTTACTTAGAAAATTTGAAGAAGAATTCATTGACGGACCAATACTTGAATTAGGTTGCGGACAAAGTAATTTTTTGGTAGAGTTTTCAAAAACAGGAAAAGAAATATTTGCAATTGACAACGAAGAGTTCCAATTAAACTTATTAAAAAAACGAATTGAATCATACGCTGGAAAAAATGCTGGAAAATTGCATTTATTGAATATTACAATTCCAGAGAAAGAAATTCCACAAGAGATATTTTCTTTAGTTATCGCATCTGATTTTTTGCATTTTTTCTCAATGAATGAATGTAAAAATATCATATCTCAGATAATTTCAAGAACACAAAAAGGTTCTTTAATTTATGTCAGAGTTCATTCAAAATTACATTCTTATAGTGATTCCTCAGACCCAGAAGTGCACGAGTATTTTAAACATTTTTTTACAGAAAATGATTTTACTGAACTGTTTGATGAAAAATATTTTGAAAGAATGATTTTCTCTAATACAGTTCAGAATATTAGATCTAAGTTTACAAGAGAGATGGAAATGAAATGGACAGAAAAAGTATTAGATGAAAATCAAATTTTTGATAGGCAGGAAAGGCAAGAAATTTCTGAAGAAAATAACAAAGAATTAAATAATGGTTTTTTAGAATGTGTTTATAGACGAAAATAAAAACTGCCTACAACAACGTGTCCTATAATTCATACGGCTGAGTTGGTTAAGCAGAAGAAATAATCTTACATTTAAATATTGATTTCCAACGGAATCATCCTTCGAAAATTCCATACAAATTATACACGAACACGTGCTAAAGTTCATATAAACGATGGAAGCTAAATACTTGGGCAGAGCCATACTAATTGGGGTTATAAGCCCAATAAAGTTCCACATTTAAACAAGTTAGGCACAAGTAAATAAAACGATAGTAAACCTATCGGAATAAAAATACACTTTGACCATGAACCTAATTCAATAAGGGGCTTTTTTATCGGAATTGATTTTCCAGGCCGGACTTGTATCCCATTTCCACCAGCGATAGAAGGATGCCGTTGTCCTGTTATCCGAGGGAACACAAGCTGTTGGTGAACCCACTGGATCCGGATTTCAACAAGGCCGTCCAGGCCATTTCCGTTTTGTCCCTGATTTAATAGGTTTCCACACTTTTTTTAGCACAATTTAAAAGCAAGGGTTAAACTGCTTTTAGTTTATCAATATTCTTTGATCTGCGAACGAATGGATACATGGTATTGACCATTGTACCAACAAAAGTTCCGATAAGATGAAAAAAAGATTACTACTTCAATATAGTTCCGTCCCAAAATCCAAAAAAGGCAAGAAAAGTACACCACCGTTCTTTTCAATACACAATGCTCTTGCCATTGTCGGGCGCGCTAGTTTATGGCAGACAACCGATAGGCCCAGACATCAGGGAACAGTACAAAAATATAGGAAACAGCACATTTTTACCATACTATTGGTATTTATCCTCAGTGCTCCAGCTATGGCACAGGACGCTTTTATCACTACTTGGCAGGTAGGAGAAGTTGGTATAGGGGACGGAGACCTGACGGTTACTATACCCACCACAGGAAGTGGCTACGATTACACTGTGGATTGGGGTGAGGATAGCGATAATGATGGGATTAACGAGACAAGCCAGAACGTCACCGGAAACGCTGATTATACCTATAGCAGTGCAGGCACCTACACCGTATCCATCAGGGGAGATTTCCCCAGGATCTATTTCAACGATAGCGGTGACAAGGACAAGATACAGACCGTGAAGCAGTGGGGCTATATCCAGTGGAAAAGTATGGAGAAGGCCTTTGCAGGATGTACCAACCTACAGGCCACGGCCACGGATACACTCGACCTGACCCAGGTAAGACACATGTCTTTCATGTTCAGCGGTGCTTCTTCCTTCAATCAGGACATAGGAAACTGGGATGTAAGCAATGTATTATATATGGATGGCATGTTTAAAGATGCTGTTAATTTCAATGGTAACATCGGAGATTGGGAAAATAAGACAAGTAATGTTACAAGTATGGGTGGCATGTTTAACGGCGCTTCTTCCTTCAATCAAGACATCGGCGAGTGGAACGTGGGCAATGTTGAAAATATGAATCATATGTTCTGGGGTGCCAGTTCCTTCAATCAGGACATAGGAGGCTGGAACGTGGGCAAGGTCACAAATATGAGACTTATGTTCGGTTCTGCCTCTTCTTTCGATCAGTACATAGGTAACTGGGATGTGGGCAAGGTCACAAATATGAGACTTATGTTCTACTATGCCAGTTCCTTCAATCAGGACATAGGCGGCTGGAACGTGGGTAAGGTCACAAATATGATTCAAATGTTTAACGGCGCTTCTTCCTTCGATCAAGACATCGGCGGGTGGAACGTGGGCAATGTTGAAAATATGAATCATATGTTCTGGGGTGCCAGTTCCTTCAATCAGGACATAGGTAACTGGGATGTGGGCAATGTTGAAAATATGCAATCCATGTTCTGGGGTGCCAGTTCCTTCAATGGGAACATCGGAGATTGGGGAGATAAGACAAGCAATGTAACGGATATGAGTTTCATGTTCTTGAATGCCAGCTCCTTTAACCAGCACATAGGTAACTGGGATGTGGGAAACGTAACGGATATGAGTGGTATGTTCTGGAATGCCAGCTCCTTTGATCAGGACATGGGTAACTGGGATGTGGGAAACGTAACGGATATGAGTCGTATGTTCTGGAATGCCAGCTCCTTTGATCAGGACATGGGTAACTGGGATGTGGGAAACGTAACGGATATGAGTCGTATGTTTGATGGAGTAAAACTTTCAGTTGCCAATTATGACGCACTGCTTATAGGTTGGAACTCAAAAGTTTTACAAAATAATGTTCGATTTAGTGGAGGCTTAAGTCAATATTGTTCAGGGGAATCGGCCAGATCAAATATGATTATTAGTGATAACTGGATTATTACCGACGCAGGAAAAACGATTGCACCAATACTAGAAGATATGGCCGATCAAACTGTTTCCGATAGTTATATGTTACCAACAATCATTGGGGAAAACCTCACAGGTGATGAAAAATATTATACAGGTAGCAATGGTACAGGAACATCTTACAACTCTGGCCACACCATTAGCTTTAGTGACTTTTCCTCTTATCCAATTACCTTGTATATCTACGATGGTTATTCAGACTGTAGTTCAGAACAAGATTTTCAACTGACCATAACATCATTACCATCATGTACTATGCTATCATTACCATTATCGGGAGCTATTGATGTTCCCATAGGAACAAACATTGAATGGAACGAGGTCCCGAATGCAACAGGCTATAGACTAACGGTCGGCACAAGTTCAATGATTGGCGATATCCTATATGCTTTAGATGTAGGGGATGTTTTGGGTTACGATCTACAGAACGACCTACCGGAGAACACATCCATTTATGTTGATATAACACCTTACAATTCAGAGGGAGACGCTATGGCCTGTACGGAAGAAAATTTTACTACTGAGCTTTTGATCCCATTACCATCATGTACTACACTATCATTACCATTATCGGGAGCTATTGATGTTCCCATAGGAACGGGCCTGGAATGGAACGAGGTCCCGAATGCAACAGGCTATAGACTAACGGTCGGTACAAGTTCAATGGTTGGCGATATCCTATATGCTTTAGATGTAGGGGATGTTTTGGGTTACGATCTACAGAAAGACCTCCCGGAGAACACATCCATTTATGTTGGTATAATACCTTACAATTCAGAGGGAGACGCTATGGCCTGTACAGAAGAAAATTTTACTACAGAGCTTTTGATCCCATTACCACCAAGATTCTTTACTCCAAACAATGACAATATAAATGATTATTGGAT
>WNKP01000008.1 GCA_009797885.1 Flavobacteriaceae bacterium GF1 | reverse complement strand
TTGGTGAAAAAAGGGGATGTGGTCGTTATTCGGTATGAAGGCCCCAAAGGTGGCCCTGGAATGCCCGAAATGCTGAAACCCACCGCCGCTATTATGGGGGCTGGACTGGGTAAGGATGTGGCGTTGATTACGGACGGCCGTTTTTCCGGTGGCACCCACGGCTTTGTGGTTGGGCATATATCCCCAGAGGCGCAAGATGGAGGGAATATCGCATTGATTGAAGACGGGGACATTATTACCATTGATGCTGAAAAAAATACCATTTCGGTTGATTTAAGTGATGCCGAACTGGAAAAAAGACGAAGTAATTGGGAACCACCACCACTTAAAGTACGAAAAGGGAGTCTCTATAAATACGCCAAAATAGTGGCATCAGCCTCCTTGGGCTGTGTCACGGATGAATTCTAAAATGGGCCTATGGAAACAGTAAAAGCAAAACAAAAAAAGACGTCAACCAAAAAATCGGTGAAGATTACAGGGGCAGAAGCCATAATTCATTGCCTTTTGGAAGAAGGTGTGGATCTAATATACGGTTACCCTGGTGGGGCCATCATGCCCGTATATGATGAGCTTTATAAGTTCCAGGATAAATTGACCCATATCCTTACCCGGCATGAACAGGGTGCTACCCATGCAGCACAAGGATATGCCCGTGTAAGCGGAAGGGTAGGGGTTGCCATGGCCACCTCGGGTCCTGGGGCCACAAATTTGGTTACGGGCCTCGCAGATGCACAAATTGATTCGACACCCATAGTTTGTATCACAGGTCAGGTACCAAGGCATTTGTTGGGTTCGGATGCTTTCCAAGAAACGGATATTGTGGGGATTTCCACCCCCGTGACCAAGTGGAACCATCAGATTACCAAAGCCTCCGAGATACCGGAAGTAATGGCCAAGGCATTCTATATTGCCAAATCCGGTCGTCCAGGCCCGGTTTTGATTGATATTACCAAGAATGCACAATTTGATGAACTGGATTTTTCGTATGAGAAATGTACCGGGGTGCGCAGTTACAAACCGGTACCACAACCCAATCTTGATAGCATAGCCGAAGCTGCCGAGGTCATCAACAATGCTAAAAAACCATACATCGTTTGGGGGCAAGGTATTATTTTGGGCAAAGCGGAGGAAGAACTCAAGGCATTGGTCGAAAAAGCAGGTATTCCCGCCGCTTGGACCATAATGGGCGAGTCTGCGATACCTACCGACCATCCCCTAAATGTTGGCATGGTAGGTATGCACGGAAATTATGGGCCCAATGTGCTCACCAACGAATGCGATGTGCTACTTGCCATAGGAATGCGATTTGATGATAGGGTAACCGGAAAATTGGATACCTATGCCAAACAGGCCAAGGTCATCCATTTTGAAATTGACCCCGCCGAAGTAGGTAAAAATGTAAAACCGGATATTGCAATTTTGGGCAATTGCAAGGAGACTTTGGCGTTACTGCTCCCTATGATCAAGGAAAATGAACACCAGGAGTGGAAAGCTGAATTTGATAAGAAATATGAGGAAGAATTTGAGACTGTGATCAAAAACGATATCCACCCCACCAAACCCGGTCTTACCATGGGGGAGGTAATCGAGGAAATTAATTTGGCATCGGAACACAAGGCCGTAATGGTTACCGATGTTGGCCAGCATCAAATGATTGCCTGCCGGTATGCTAAATTCAAGCAAACCAAGAGCAATATTACTTCCGGGGGATTGGGAACCATGGGATTCGCGCTCCCTGCGGCCATTGGGGCCAAGCAGGGCGCACCCGAACGCCAGGTAGTGACCATAATCGGTGATGGAGGCTATCAAATGACCATACAGGAACTCGGGGTTATCTTTCAACACAATCTTGGAATTAAAATAGTGGTGTTGAACAATGATCATTTGGGGATGGTAAGACAATGGCAGGAGTTGTTCTTTGAACGCCGCTACGCCTCGACCATAATGACCAATCCGGACTTTGTGAAGATAGCGGAAGGCTACCACATCAAATCTTCCCGGGTATCGGAAAGGGAAAATCTTAAAGCTACGATCCAAGAGATGATGGCCTTTGAAGGTCCTTACTTTTTGGAAGTGGTCGTGGAAAAGGAAGACAACGTGTTCCCAATGATTCCGTCAGGAGCATCCGTTTCCGATATACGTTTAAAATAGGTTTGATGAACCAGGCTGAGATAATAAATATCCCGGAAGTTTACGGAAAACTCTTGGAAAAGTCTTCTGAAATAGGCTTTACAATGCCTTCTGATGTCTACATCGGCTCATTGTTAAAGACGCTGGTCGCCTCAAAGCCAAATGGAAATTTTTTGGAATTGGGGACGGGAATTGGGTTGTCCCTGTCCTGGATGGTGGACGGAATGGATGCCACATCGACCTTGACAACCCTGGATAACGATGCGGAGTTGGTGGAAATTGCAAAATCATATTTTGGAGCGGACAAAAGGGTTACCATAAGCTGTGCTGAAGGCGGTTCTTGGTTGGAGGAATATCAGGGCGAAAAGTTTGATCTGGTCTTCGCAGATGCGTGGCCGGGCAAATACAGCCATTTGGAGTTGATGCTTGAGCAACTGAAACCAGGAGGGTTTTATATAGTTGATGATATGAAGGAACAACCCAATTGGCCGGATGGACATGGGAAAAAAGTATTGGAACTGATACGTTATTTGGAAGGCCGAAGCGATATGGTGCTGACCAAAATGGATTGGTCCACAGGAATAATAATTGCAGTAAAAACAATAAATTAAGGAGACCCAAAACTGCTTCTCCCTAGGGAGGGGAATGGGGATAGGACTTATGGAAAAACAGTGGTTTACCATTTCGGTATATTCCGAGAACAGTGTGGGACTGTTAAATAGAATATCAGGCATATTCTTAAAGCGTCACATTAACATTGAGAGTCTAAATGTTTCAAAATCAGAAATTGAACATGTTTCTAAATTTACAATTGTGGTCAATACCACAGAAGATTGGACGCGGAAAATTGTCCAACAAATAGAGAAACAGGTGGAGGTCATCAAAGCTTTTTACCATACTGATGAGGAAACCATTTATCAAGAATCCGCATTGTTTAAAATCAAGTCGGCCTTACTTTTTGATGAACCTCAAATCCAGAATGCCATAAAGGAAAGCAACTCCAAAATTGTAACGGTTCACCGTGAATTTTTTGTGTTGGCCAAAACGGGAAGACGACATGAGATCGATGAGATGCACGACAGATTGGAACCTTTTGGTATAATGCAATTTGTTCGTTCGGGACGTATTGCGGTGAGCAAGGCCAAAATGCCCATAACGGAAATTTTAGAAGAATTTCATCTTAATAACTAATACACACAAACTTATTTGAAAATGACAAACTACTTCAATACACTATCGTTACGTGACCAGTTGGAACAATTGGGAAAATGTCGGTTTATGGAATCGCACGAGTTTGCCGATGGTGTAACCGCCTTGAAGGGAAAAAAAATAGTTATCGTTGGTTGTGGAGCCCAGGGATTGAACCAAGGTTTGAACATGCGTGATTCCGGTTTGGACATTTCCTATGCCTTACGGAAAGCGGCCATTGATGAAAAGCGTCAATCCTACAACAATGCCACCGAAAACAACTTTACTGTGGGAACGTATGAGGAATTGATACCTACCGCCGATTTGGTCATCAATTTGACCCCGGATAAACAGCATACCAATGTGGTCGGTGCCGTGATGCCCCTGATGAAGCAAGGAGCAACATTGTCCTACTCACATGGTTTTAATATTGTGGAGGAGGGGATGCAAATCCGTGAGGACATTACCGTAATCATGGTTGCCCCAAAAAGTCCGGGTTCCGAGGTCCGGGAAGAATACAAACGTGGATTTGGAGTACCCACATTAATTGCGGTACATCCGGAAAATGATCCGGAGGGAAAGGGATTGGCACAGGCCAAAGCTTATGCTGCCGCTACCGGTGGTCACAAAGCCGGTGTATTGGAGTCTTCCTTTGTTGCAGAGGTGAAATCGGACCTCATGGGGGAGCAGACCATATTGTGCGGGCTGTTGCAAACAGGTTCCATTCTAAGTTTCAACAAAATGATTGAAAAAGGCATTGATGCGGGGTATGCCTCAAAATTGATTCAGTACGGATGGGAGACCATTACCGAAGGATTAAAACAAGGAGGAATCACCAATATGATGGACCGCCTTTCCAATCCAGCGAAAATAAAGGCTTTTGACCTTGCCGAAGAAATGAAGCTGATCATGCGTCCCTTATTTCAAAAACATATGGACGACATTATGAGTGGTCATTTTTCCAAAACAATGATGGAGGATTGGGCCAATGATGATAAAAATCTGTTGACATGGCGCGCAGCTACTGGGGAAACTTCCTTTGAGAAGACACCGGCCGGAAGCGACTCCATTTCAGAGCAAGAATACTATGACAATGGCGTTTTGATGGTAGCTTTTGTAAAAGCAGGAGTGGAACTCGCCTATGAAACCATGACCGAATCCGGTATCATTGGGGAATCTGCGTACTATGAGTCCTTACATGAAACACCGCTTATTGCCAACACCATTGCAAGGAAGAAATTATTTGAAATGAACCGTGTAATTTCCGACACCGCGGAATACGGCTGCTATCTCTTTGACCACGCCTGTAAACCTTTGTTGACCGATTTTATGAAAACCGTGGATACCGATGTTATTGGAAAGCATTTTGGGCAAGAAAGGGACAATGGAGTGGATAATAGAAGGTTGATAGAAGTAAACCAAGCCATTCGCGAACATGATGTGGAAATTGTAGGGGCGCGTTTACGTGCTTCCATGACGGCAATGAAACCTATAGTTTAAGTGTAAATCCCAAAGTTGGGATATCGGCGGAAAAGTTTTATGAAACGGGCTTTGACCACATATTTCCCTCAAATATGGGATATCAATAAGGCCTCGGGGACAATAGGTGAAGTTGCCAAGTAAACACCCTTGCCACGAAGCATACAGTATTTGGAAGCTATGGTTGGAATAGAACTAAAAAGTCCTGAAGACCTGCATCCGTTAATAGAAGGAATGAAAATAAATAATTTTTTTAGGGATTACCTAAACGATAGACCACATCTGTTTCAATAGCTGATTTAAATTTCCTTTTCATTGAAAGAGCCAGTGTTAGTTTTTGTATTTTTGTTCAATGTTTTGTAAAAATTATTAAACAAATCACTTTTAACCGGTAAAACCGACAGTACTGATGAATGCTTTGCCTATCATACCTGAAGAATTTCAAATCAAAGAGCAAATCCACCAACGCCACTATTTGGTCGATGGGGAATTGAAACCCTGGAGTGGGGAAACCAGTGAGGTGATTTCCACCATATCATCCACCAAAGCCTACAAGCATACGGTTTTGGGCAGTATTCCCACCTTGGGGGAAAAAGAGGCCATGGAAGCTTTGGACTCCGCAGTGACCGCTTGGAACCGTGGACAGGGGGTTTGGCCGACCATGAAGGTCAAAGATCGTATTAAATGTATGGAAACCTTCGTACAGAAGATGGAAACCAAAAGGGATGAGGTGGTAAAACTCCTGATGTGGGAAATTGGGAAGAACAAACCCGACTCCTACAAAGAGTTTGACCGTACGGTTGAATATATTTATGATACCATTGAGGAATACAAAAAATTGGACAGGAGTTGCGCCAAGTTTGAAAAACATGATGGTGTTTATGCCCATATCCGTCGGGGCCCCTTGGGAGTGGTACTTTGTCTGGGTCCCTACAATTATCCTTTGAATGAAACATTCGCATTGCTCATCCCCGCCATTATTATGGGGAATACGGCTATTTTTAAGCCGGCCAAGCACGGTGTCTTATTGATTACTCCACTTTTGGAAGCTTTCCATTCCTCTTTTCCAAAAGGGGTTGTGAATATTCTATTTGGACGGGGCAGAACGGTAGCGGCACCCATTATGAAGACAGGCAAAGTAGATGTGCTCGCTTTGATAGGTAATAGCAAGTCGGCAAATGCATTACAGGACCAACATCCCAAAAGTAACAGACTTCGTCTGGTTTTGGGACTGGAAGCCAAAAATCCTGCAATTGTCCTACCCGATGCAGACTTGGATTTGACCGTTAAAGAGGTCATTGCGGGGACTACGTCCTTTAATGGCCAACGTTGCACCGCACTAAAAGTGGTCTATGTGCATGAGGCTATTAAGGAGAAGTTCCTTGCAAAATACGCGGATGCCATGGATGCCCTAACCTATGGAAACCCTTGGGATGAAGGAGCCATGCTTACCCCATTGCCGGAACCGGGAAAACCGGAGTACATCCAGGAATTATTGGATGATGCCCTGGCAAAGGGAGCAAGCATTGTAAACAAAAAAGGGGGAAGACGAACGGACAATTACATCTGGCCCGCCATTCTCTATCCGGTTACCAAGGACATGCGGGTGTATCAGGAAGAGCAATTTGGGCCTATCGTTCCGGTAGTTTCTTTTAGCGATATTAGTCAGCCTTTGGATGATATGGCAGAAAGCAATTATGGACAGCAGGTAAGTCTCTTTGGAAAGGATGTGCGTTCCCTGTCACCCTTGATAGATACTTTGGCAAATTTGGTATGTCGGGTAAACTTGAACAGTTCCTGTCAACGCGGTCCGGATGTGTATCCCTTCACCGGTAGAAAGGATTCGGCACAGTCTACCCTAAGTGTCCATGACGCGTTGCGTTCATTTAGTATCCGGACCTTTGTGGCCTTCAAGGACAACGAATTGAACAATGAGACCATTGAGCAATTATTGGATGCCAAAGTGAGCAACTTTTTAAGTACGGATTATATTTTATAGTTTCTTTGTTATTCCCAAATGTTACCCGGAGTTCGTCAAAGGGAGAATGGGAATCCATAAAAACCCAATATACCCCATGAAGGAATTTAAAATCACGTTTGGATTGATTCTTTTGTTCGTAGTAAGCTCTTGCGCAGAGCTACAACAGGTGGTGAACCAATTGCCCTCTGGGACGGTAACGGAAACGGAAATCATTGCCGGACTTAAACAGGCCCTGGAGTTTGGAGTAGGGGAAGGAGTGGATCTTTTGCATAAGGAAGATGGTTATTTTAGGGACGAGGCCGTAAAAATTCTGTTGCCCAAAGAGCTCAAAAAAGTAGATGAGGGCTTACGAAAGATTGGATTGACTTCCCTTGCGGATGAAGGTTTAAAAGTATTGAACCGTGCAGCAGAAGATGCCGTTATGGAGGCGAAACCTATTTTTATCAGTGCCATTAAGGATTTTACCTTTGATGATGCCAGACGTATATTGACCTCCCAAAACGATTTGGAAGCCACACTTTATCTGCAACAAAAGACCGTAGGACAACTAAAGCAAGCGTTTTCACCTAAAATAGAGGCTTCCCTGGGCAAAGTGGGTGCAGATAGGATTTGGGCGGAAATCATAGGAAAATACAACGCTATTCCCTTGGTACAGCCTGTAAATCCCAACCTTACCGAATATGTTACCCAAGAAGCCATTAACGGACTTTTCATAAAGGTTGGGGATAAGGAAAAGGAGATTCGAAATTCCGTGGGAGCCCGTACCACGGCATTGTTACAAAAGGTATTTGCGTTACAATAAGTTCCATCCCTGTGGTTTTTAGCATCGTTTCATTGCTCTTTTTTGAATAAAATCCCCTTCTTTTCGTAAAGTCCACAAAAAAGGAATTCAAACATGCAGAATTTCTAAAAAAGTCGAAAAAATCACCGGGAATCGTAATTATCCCCTCCACGTTTTATATCGTTGCCTTATTTTTATTTCCTATAAATAACTATGATGATACAGAGCTATAATACTTGGCAACACCCTTATACGCCTTCAAAACAATACAAAAAGCGCATTGCCTACTTCAGTATGGAATTTGCCATAGACCAAGCACTGAAAATCTATTCAGGTGGACTTGGTTTTTTGTCGGGATCACATATGCGTTCCGCTTTCGATTTAAAACAAAACATGATTGGGATCGGGATGCTTTGGAAATATGGTTATTACGATCAGTCCCGAAACGAAGATCAAACCTTAAAACCTCAATTTGTTGAGAAAACCCAGAATTTTTTGGATGATACCGGCATCGAGGTCGAAGTGGCCATTAACGGCAATTCCAATGTAAAAGTAAAGGCCTATGTCCTCAAACCTGAAATCTTTGGAACGGTACCCTTGTATTTGTTATCTACCGATGTTGAAGGGAACGATTTTCTCTCCAGGACCATTACAAATTACCTCTATGATGCCAATGAGGTTACGCGTATAGCCCAAAGCATCGTATTGGGAATTGGTGGCGCCAAAGTAGTAGAGGCTTTGGGCGGTGCCGATGTATACCACTTAAATGAAGGCCATGCACTACCGGCCTTTTATTATTTAAGGGACAAGGGTGTGGCACGGGAGCAACTCGCGTTCACCACCCATACCCCGGAAAAGGCGGGCAACACGGAGCGAAATATCCATGAGCTGAACCATTTTGGCTTTTTTGGAAGGAGCTTGTCCGATGACGAACTGAAAAAGGAAATGATATCCGGAGACCTCCTGAGCTACACCGTTAGTGCCCTGAGGATGGCAAAGAAAGCCAATGCGGTTTCAAAACTTCATGGGAAGGTCGCCAAGGAAATGTGGAAATCGTTTAATGACTCGTGTGAAATTATTCCCATTACCAACGCCCAGAACCTTGAATTTTGGCAGGACACCAAATTAAGAAAAGCATGGAAGAATGCGAATGGTAGCGCATTTTCCAAACGAAAGAAGGAACTTAAAACGGACCTATTTAAAACAGTCTTGGACCAGACCGGAAAGATTTTTGATCCCGATGTACTCACCATCGTCTGGGCGAGAAGGTTTGCGGGCTATAAGCGGGCAGATATGTTGCTGTACGATATGGATAGGTTTCAAAAATTGATTAACAACACCAAATATCCGGTACAGATTATTTGGGCCGGAAAACCGTATCCAATGGACTATTATGCCATTGACGTCTTCAATAATTTGGTGCATACCAGCAAATATTCAAAAAACCTTGCGGTTTTGACCGGTTATGAAATGGAACTGTCCAAATTATTGAAACAGGGGTCGGATGTTTGGTTGAACACACCAAGAATTACGAGGGAAGCTTCCGGTACAAGTGGGATGTCCGCTGCTTTTAATGGTTCTTTGAACGTTTCCACGGATGACGGATGGATTCCTGAATTTCGGAAAAATGGAAAAAACAGTTTTGTTTTACCGGCATTGGATTACAAACTTCCAGTAGAAGAACAGGACAGGAAGGATTGTGACAATCTCTATGACATTCTTGAGAAAAAAGTGTTGAAGACGTATTATGACAAGCCCGAAAAGTGGCAACAACTGCTTTTTAACGCTTTGGATGATGTAGCACCGGAATTCAGTTCAAATCGTATGGCCAAACAGTATTATGAGGAACTCTATTGAGATTAGGGACCCGTTCACATTATTCTGTGGAGTAGCTTAGGATTTTTCTGCCGTTCAACGGTTGTTCATTTCGGTAGTTGTTCATAGGCATTAGTTTTTGCAATTCCTTGACTTGTTTCAATGAAACGGTAATGGGGTTTTTGAAAACATACCAATTCACCTTTTCCGAACATGGTGGGGTGGTTAGGGAGCCTTTATAGGTGTAATAGCTACGATTATTGGGTAAGTTCAGGTTTAAATCAAAATTGGCATCAATATTTTTGGTCTCTCCGGTTTTCAGGGGCAAGTACTGCTCTAAAAAGTCGAAAGGGGCACTACTGTGACCTTCAATGGCCATTACCGCCAACACGGCAAAATCTTTGCGCTCCTCACTAAAATGTACCAAATGCATTTCCAAGGGATATCTTACCCCATTTATGGTATGCTCGGATGCCTCATGAAAATGAATTTGACGCAGCACATACTTGGTCTCTTCGACAACGATATAATCGCCTTTTTCAAAATTGTATTGAATGGAATGCCCGTTATTGGTGACGTCATGAATCTTAACGTCGGTTGCGTAGTATATTTCAATTGGTGACAGGGACGTCGTTAATTCGGTATCAACATCAATGATGTTTATTGGCGATTGCCGAAGGCCATCACAATCTGATTCCTTCTCGATTTCGGCCCAATGTTCAGGACCCATTTCACCTTGATAGGCCCAATGGGCTTCTGAAAGATCGGTGTCTTTATGGGTTTCCCCTTTTGCCTCTGTAGCCTTGGCACGACCATCTTTACAAGCCCAGAAAAGGATAATGCCTAGTAGGGGCAAAAGATAATGTTTCATCTTCATCATAAATTTTTGGCCAGCCAATCCCCAACCTCAGAGGTTTTGTATGCTTTGGCCCCATTGGCCAAGTCTTCGGTGACAATGCCTTCGGCCAAGGATTTGTTGACCACATCACGGATGGCCTTGGCCTCATCTTTTAAGTCAAAATCCTCAAAAAGCATGGCTGCGGAAAGTACGGTCGCCAAAGGGTTGGCAATGTCCTTTCCTGCGGCTTGGGGATAGGATCCGTGAATGGGTTCATACAGCGAAACACTTTCCCCTAGGGAAGAAGAGGGCATTAATCCCATGGAACCTGAAATTACGGAAGCTTCATCGGTCAATATATCACCGAACAAGTTTGCGGTAATAATGACATCATAGCCCTTTGGCCATTGGATCAATCGCATGGCTACGGCATCCACAAATTCATAGGTGACCTCTACTTCTGGATAGTCCTTTTCCATAGCCTGCACGGTTTCACGCCAAAGTCGGGAAGCCTCCAAAACATTGGCCTTATCCACGCAACACAATTTTTTACCGCGTTTAAGGGCCATTTCGAACCCTTTTTTGGCCAAACGTTCAATTTCAAAACGGTGGTAGGTCATGGTATCAAAAGCAGTATTTCCTTCATTGTGACGACCACGTTCCCCAAAATAGACCCCTCCGGTCAATTCCCTCAAAATAATAAGGTCGGTGCCTTCAATTCGTTCCCTCTTTAAGGGGGATTTGTCCACCAATGAGGGAAAAGTAAACGTAGGCCGGACATTGGCAAAAAGGCCAAGGGCTTTTCGCATCTTTAAAAGACCTTGTTCGGGACGTACCTTGGCAGACGGGTTATTGTCGAACCTTGGATCACCTATGGCCCCAAACAGTACCGCATCTGAGCCCGCGCAAATTTCATGCGTCTCATCTGGATAGGGTTCTCCAACGGCATCAATAGCCACAGCGCCCATTAAGGCAGGTTTCCAAGTGATGTTATGTCCAAATTTCTGGGATACCGCATCCGATACTTTTACGGCTTGGTCAATTACTTCCGGTCCAATGCCGTCTCCGGCTAAAAGGGCAATTGTTAGGTTCATTTATTTTTCGTTTTTCAATTTTTATCACCGTTCGCTTTGCGCCCAACGCTGTTCGCTTAGGTTTTAAGATTGGATTTTATGTATCAAATTGTTCAGGCTTCTTCTTACTTTATGGTATCACTTCCCAAACACTGTATTTCTTATAGTTTCTCATGTTTAATTGGTCAAATTTGATTGCGAACTACGAATAACGATTGGCGATAGGCGTTTTCAAATCAAATTCAACATTTTCTCTGTAGCCTTTATGGCCGATACTGTCTGGTCGGAATCCAATCCGGTGGTTACAAAATCGTTTTTAGCGGTCTTCCAGGTGATCATGGTCTCACAGAGGGCATCTGAACTACTTCCCGGGGGGATGCGCACCACATAATCCACTAATTTTGGAAGTTTTTTTGATTGCTCCTCATATACTTTGCGAAGGGCATTCATAAACGCATCAAATTGTCCATCACCTTGGGCATTGGCTTCATACGTCTTTCCTTCAATTTCTATGGATAGGGTAGTGGAGGGCATTAATCCTTTGGCATGGGTAAGTACATAGGATTTAATAAATACCTTTTGTTGAAAGGAGCTACTATCCAGAACATCGGAAATAATATAGGGCAAATCTTCCTTAGTGACTTTTTCCTTCTTATCGCCCAATTCAATGATGCGTGCAGTGACCTTTTTCAGTTCATCCTCGTTTAGTGTCAATCCCAATTCCTGCAGATTTTTCTGAATATTGGCCTTACCCGACATTTTACCCAATGCATATTTCCGCTTTCTCCCAAAACGTTCCGGCATCAGTTCACTGAAGTAAAGATTGTTTTTATTGTCCCCGTCTGCATGGATACCCGCGGTTTGCGTAAAGACATTGTCCCCAACAATCGGTTTATTGGCAGGAATCCCAAAGCCAGTAAATGTGGACACCAATTTACTCACTTTAAACAATGAGGATTCGATGACCTTGGTTCTCACTTCCGGCAAAAAATCATTGATAACGGCAATGGTACTGGCCAATGGGGCATTGCCTGCGCGTTCCCCCATACCATTAATGGTCAAATGCAGACCATAGGCCCCGGCTTTAAGGGCTTCCATTACATTGGAAACACTCAGGTCATAGTCATTATGGCCGTGAAAATCAAAATGGGTATTGGGATATCGCTTAACAATGATATCAATATATTCAAAGGTTTCGGAAGGTGTTAGGATACCCAGGGTATCCGGGAGTAAAATCCGTTTAACCGGCTGTTGGGTCAAAAAATCCAAAAATTGGAATACATACTCTTGCGAGTTTCGCATACCATTGCTCCAATCCTCCAAATACACATTGGTCTCAATATTGGCCTTTTGTGCAAGCTGGATTACTTCTGCAATACCTTCAAAATGGGCTTTTGGGGTTTTCTTCAGCTGATGGGTCAAATGGTTCAAAGACCCCTTGGTAAGCAAGTTTTGTACTTTGGCTCCTGCATTTTGCATCCATGCTATGGATGCTCCACCATCAACAAAGGTCAAAACTTCCACTTGATGGATACGCCCCGTTGTAGTGGCCCAGTCCGTAATGTTTTTGACCGCTTGAAATTCCCCTTCGGAAACCCTGGCGGAAGCTACCTCAATACGGTCTACCTTAAGTTCTTCCAGTAACAATTTTGCAAGGGTCAGCTTTTCCGATGCCGTAAACGAAACCCCTGAAGTTTGTTCACCATCCCTAAGGGTGGTATCCATTATTTCTATGGTTCTTGCCATACACAGTTTTAGAAAGGCCGTCTTTCAGCAAAGGTTTTGATATCTTCCTTGATGTTCAAGAGATAGTCAATATCATCAAAACCGTTCATCATATTTTCTTTTTTGTACTCATTGATTCCGAATGTTTCGAATTCCCCTGTACTGAGAATGGTAAAAGTCTGTTCGGCCAAGTCTACCTTGAACTCCGTTTTAGGATTGGCTTCAATGGCCCTAAAGACCTTTTCCAAAAATTCAGGACCAATTTGAACGGGAAGTACGCCTACATTCAAGCAGTTGTTTCTGAAAATGTCCGCAAAAAAACTGGAAACCACGCAACGGAAACCGTAGTCATAAACTGCCCAGGCCGCATGTTCCCTGGAAGAACCGGAACCGAAGTTTTTGCCGCCGACCAGAATTTTTCCACCATAGATGGGATTGTTCAAAACGAACTGCGACTTAGGAGTGTTGTCAGGATTGTATCGCCAGTCCCGAAAAAGATTGTCCCCAAACCCTTTACGTTCCGTAGCCTTTAAGAAGCGCGCAGGAATGATCTGGTCCGTATCCACATTTTCAATCGGTAGTGGTACTGCGGTTGATGTGAGTATATTGAATTTGTCGTATGCCATTGGTTTTTAGTTAATGGTTAATGGTTAATAATTAATGGTTGATGGTTGATGGTTGATGGTTGATGGTTGATGGTTGATGGTTGATGGTTGATGGTTACAGGTAATTAGGCTTCTTGCAGTTCCATGAGTTCACGGGGATCGGTCACCACTCCGGTTACTGCGGCAGCCGCAGCCACCAATGGGCTTGCCAAAAGGGTTCGTGCCCCTGGTCCCTGTCTACCTTCAAAATTCCTGTTGGACGTACTTACAGCGTATTTTCCTGCCGGAATTTTATCATCGTTCATGGCCAAACAAGCAGAACAACCTGGTTCCCGGAGCTTGAAACCGGACTCATGGAGGATTTCCAAAATGCCCTCTTCCTTAATGGCTTCTTCCACTTTATGGGAGCCTGGCACTAACCATGCCGTAACATTTTCCGCTTTCTTTCTGCCTTTCACAATGGAGGCAAATGCCCTAAAGTCCTCTATTCTACCATTGGTACAACTTCCAAGAAATACAAAGTCAATAGCCTTGCCCAACATGGCTTCCCCCTCATTAAAATCCATATAGGCCAAGGATTTTTTATAGGTATTTGCACTGGTTCCCTCACCTGCTTTTGGAATACTGTTGGAAATACCAAAGCCCATTCCGGGATTGGTACCATAGGTAATCATGGGTTCTATATTGGCGGCATCAAAGCTGAGTTCCTTATCAAATTCGGCATTGTCTTCGGAATGTAAAGTTTCCCAGTACGCCATGGCCTTATCCCAATCGGCACCTTTGGGGGCAAACTCACGCCCTTTGATATATTCAAATGTGGTGGTGTCAGGAGCAATCATACCGCCACGGGCCCCCATTTCAATACTGAGGTTGCAGACGGTCATACGTCCCTCCATACTCATGTTACGGAAGACTTCCCCAGCATACTCCACAAAATAACCGGTTGCACCGGACGTGGTCAGTTGCGAAATAATGTACAATGCCACATCTTTAGGGGTCACCCCAAAATTTAGCCTTCCATTGATATTGATACGCATACTCTTGGGCTTGGGCTGCATAATACATTGGCTGGAGAGCACCATTTCTACTTCGGACGTTCCAATACCAAACGCAATGGCCCCAAATGCGCCATGGGTGGATGTATGGGAATCCCCACATACAATTGTGGCTCCAGGCAGGGTAATCCCATTTTCCGGACCGATAACGTGGACAATACCATTTTTTTCATGTCCCAATCCCCAGTACGGAATCCCATGTTCAGCCGCGTTTTTTTCCAGTGCTTTTAACTGGTTTGCGGACAGCGGGTCGCTTACCGGTAAGTGTTGGTTGAGTGTTGGGGTATTATGGTCCGCGGTTGCAAAGGTCCTTCCGGCGTACAAAACGGGAATCCCCCTATTTTTTAAACCCAAAAAAGCCACAGGACTTGTGACCTCGTGAACCAAGTGGCGGTCAATAAATAAAACGTCTGGGCCGTTTTTTATTTTTTTGACCACGTGCGCGTCCCAAACCTTGTCGAAGAGTGTATTGCCCATCTCAGAATCTTTTCCAAATTAACCGTCAAATATAAAATTTGTAATCATCTTAAGACCATTTGGGACTTATGTCAATTACGATGTCCAAAGCCGTAAATGCACTATTAATACCATTAAAATCAATAATTTATAATCAATACTAATCGTTGGTTTGGTATGTTAAATTGATTGTATTATCTGTTAATTCCCAATCAAAAAGACCTTTTTTAACATCATGGGCCTTCATTTAACATCCCAGTAACGAATTGGGCCTAAATCAATGGATACTTTTAGTAGTACTCGAAATAAGTTAACCTAATTAAAGACAAACAAATGAAAAAATGCTACCTAACGACCATGATGATGTCATTATTGGTCTGCCTTTGCTTTTATAGTGAGGCCTTTGCCCAATTGGACCTTCCACGAGGAAGTCAGATGGCGAAAGTTTCCCAGCGTATTGGGATTACGGACATTACCATCGTTTATTCACGGCCCAGTGTGAACGATCGCGAAATTTGGGGACAACTGGTTCCCTATGGAATGAACAATTTTGGATTTGGTACGGCCAAGGAGTCCCCATGGCGTGCAGGAGCCAATGAAAACACTATTTTTAAAACCACACATGCCATCAAAATTGCCGGTAAGGAACTACCTGCCGGAAAATATGGCCTCCACATGGTGGTCAATGAGGATAATACGGCCAAAGTGCTGTTCTCCAAAAATCATGGCGCCTGGGGAAGCTATTTTTACGAGCCTTCGGAGGACGTACTGCAAGTGGATATTTCCACTGCGGAGATTCCCCATGTGGAGCAGTTGAAATTTGAATTTAATGAAGTGGATGCCACTTCCGCTGTTGCTTCATTGAATTGGGAGAAAAAACAGTTCCCATTCAAAATTGAGGTCCCGGTAACTGATATCGTCTTGACCGATATTCGTTCCAAAATGCAGAACCAGGAAGGGTTCAACCGACAAACTTGGGAGCAAGCGGCCAATTTTGCACTCAACAATGGTGGGGACTTGGAGGAAGCCATGGGGTGGATCGATGCGGCCATTGCCGGTCAATTCTTCAGTCAAAAAACCTTCAATAATATGGCCATTAAGGCCCGGATATTGATGAAGCAAGGTAACATGGCCGAAGCCACCACCATTATGGATGAGGCCATGCCCATGGGGACCGTATTCCAAGTGCATGGTTACGGAAGGCAATTGATTGCTGCCGGACAAAAGGACAAGGCTTTGGAAGTTTTTCAATGGAATGCCAAAAACCATAAGAATCAGTGGCCCGTGGACTATGGACTGGCGAGGGGCTATTCTGCCTTGGGCAATTATAAAGCGGCCATGAAGCACATAAAAATTGCGGAAGAAAGGGCTCCGGACCCCCAAAACAAAAATGCGATTGCTACCAATATGGAAAAGCTCAAGGAAGGAACGGACATCAATTAAGCTTACCTATCTATTTCATTTGAAACGCCCAGCACTTGTTGGGCGTTTTTAACTGATGTATCCCCAAATGACCTTATCCTTGACCAGTTCGGCATACGCCCTTCGAATGGGTAAATTTTCCCCTTTTTCCAATTTAGGGTCATTTTTCAGGGTTTGGATTGCACAATACCTCGCTGTTTTTAAAATGGGGTTATCCTTTACGATATCGGCAATTTTTAGGTTTAACAATCCGCTTTGTTGCGTGCCCATAAGGTCGCCTGGGCCACGTAGTCTTAAATCCACTTCCGCAATTTCAAAACCGTCATTGGTCTTGCACATGGTTTCCAAACGGGTTTTGGCATCTTCAGAAAGTTTATAACTGGTCATTAAGATGCAATAGCTCTGTTCCGCACCCCTTCCTACACGTCCGCGTAACTGGTGGAGTTGGGATAAACCAAAACGTTCGGCACTTTCTATGATCATAACGGAAGCGTTGGGTACGTTTACACCCACTTCAATCACGGTGGTTGCCACCATAATCTGGGTTTCCCCTTTTACAAACCGTTCCATTTCATAATCCTTGTCCTGTGGTTTCATCTGCCCGTGAACAATGGAAATTTGATAATCTGGAGTCGGGAACTCCCTGACAATGCTTTCATAGCCATCCATTAAATCTTTGTAATCCAAAGCCTCACTTTCTTGAATCAATGGATATACAATATAAATCTGACGGCCTTTCTTAATCTCATCCTTAATGAATCCAAATACCTTTAATCGATTGGTATCAAAGCGGTGTACCGTTTTAATGGATTTACGCCCTGGCGGTAGTTCATCAATCACGGAAATGTCCAGGTCTCCGTACAGACTCATGGCCAATGTCCGTGGAATGGGAGTTGCGGTCATGACCAAGATATGTGGAGGGACCGCCCCTCCTTCCTCCCCCAAGGGGAGGTTATTTAATTCGTCCTCTATTTTTTTGAGAACGGTGCCGATAGCTCCGATTACTTCTTCGTTGGTAAACCGTATAACTTTGTACCCAAATTCATTCAAAATCTTCGTTCGTATGGTATCAGCTTCTTTTTGAGACGGAGTGCCATGGTATCCGCCATCCACTTCAACAATCAATTTTTTGGGTAGACAAACAAAATCGACGATAAACTCATCAATAATATGTTGCCTTCTAAACTTTATTCCAAGTTGTTTGGTCTTTAATTGCTCCCAAAGAATGCGCTCGGCTTCCGTGGTATGTTTTTTCCGCTCCCGTTGAAGTTCTTTTAACATCTTATAGGCAGAAGGTCTCGCTGTTTGGTATTTGTGATGGATTTCGGCCACCCTCCCTTTGGGAGGGATTTGGGGTGGGCTGCCTTTGTGCCATAATTTGGACCGTTGTGCCACACCAAAACGATGTTGCTCATCAATAATGGCCAATCCCAAATTTTTAAAGTGAACCTTATCTTCCAAAACGGCATGGGTGCCCACCAAAATATTTAGATTCCCATTTTCCAATTGATTGTGCAAAAAAGTGCGTTCCGCCCGTTTGGTTGAACCTGTGAGCAAGGCAATCTTTAAATCCATTTTGCCCAACAGATCCTTGAGGCCATTGTAGTGCTGTTGCGCCAAAATTTCAGTGGGGGCCATTAGACAGGCCTGAAAGCCGTTATCAATGGCCAAAAGCATACACATTAGGGCAACAATGGTCTTGCCCGAACCCACATCCCCCTGCAAAAGCCGGTTCATTTGGGCTGAGCTACCCATATCGTTTCGAATTTCCTTGATGACCCGTTTTTGGGCATTGGTCAATTCGAAGGGAAGGTGGTTTTTGAAGAAATCATTGAATTTTTCCCCCACCTCGGTAAAAGGTAAGCCTTTGATTTTCTTTTTCCGCGCTGCTTTTTTGGATAGCAATTGGAGCTGAATGAAAAATAGTTCCTCAAATTTTAGCCGAAACTGGGCCTTGGCTAACAACTCCTGACTTTTTGGAAAATGAATGTTCAAAAGGGCATCGGCTTTCGCCATTAGTTTAAATTCCTCAATTAGACTTTTTGATAGGGTCTCTGCGAAATTGGCCTTGGTTTCCAAAAAGAGCTGCTGTACCATTTTGCTTACGGCCCGATTGGTAATGCCCTTGGCGCTTAACTTTTCCGTAGACGGGTAAATGGGCTGCATGCCAATCTTAAGTCCGGCCTGGTGGTCTTTGAGCAATTCCATTTCGGGATGGGGCATGGAAAAAGCACTGCCGTATCGATTGATTCGACCAAAAACCACATAGGGTTCGTTGATCTTAAGATTTTCCCGAATCCATTTTTGGGATCGAAACCATACTAATTTCATTTCCCCGGTGCCATCCACAAAAGAGGCTTCCAGGCGTTTGCCCCGTTTTTGTTCTATGGTCTTTACGTGGACAATTTTGCCTACGATCTGAACATCCGCACCACTATCCTTTAGTTGGTCGATCTTATAGTATTGGGTTTTGTCCAGATATCGATTGGGATAAAGTTGGAGCAGGTCGCCAAAGGTCTCCAATCCCAGTTCCGCCTTTAAGGTTTCGGCCCTGTTGGGGCCAACACCTTTTAGATAAACCAAAGGAGTATGAAGAACACCGGATTGCATCGAACTAAAATAGCTAAATTGGCTTGAATTTTGAGGATAGGCTACGTATGAGATATTTGTTTCCTGTTTTTTTATTGTTGTCCCTGCTCTGTTTTTCGCAGCGACAGAAAAGTGTGGATTTCATTAAAGCGGATGCTAAAATCACCCCTTCTTTTTCCAATAAAACAATAAAGGGATGGGCTACCTATGAGTTTGACTTGATTTCTAGGACGGATTCCATTTTTTTGGATGCCGTAAACATGACTTTTGAAAAGGTCGAATTGAATGGAAAGAAAATCAAATATTCAAATTCAAACCAAAGGATTGGTGTCAAGGCACCTAGAAAGCTTGGTAATCACCTTTTGGAATTGACTTATTCCGTCAAACCGAATCAAGCGGTATATTTCACGGGTTGGGATGGGCTGGATTCGGTTCTAAAAAAGACCGATGGCTTAAACCCTACATACAAGGGTATAGTATCCGCACTAAATTCCAAATTATTACATCTACATAATCGAAAAAAAGCCCAAATATGGACCCAGGGACAAGGGAAGTATACCAGTCATTGGTTGCCTTCCATTGATGATATGAACGATAAAATAGAGTTCGACTTCACCATTACGGCTGATAGGGAACATACCGTTATATCCAATGGAAGGTTAACGGATAAAACTATGGATAATGAATCAGTGAAATGGCATTTTGATATGAACCATCCCATGAGCAGCTATCTGGCCGCCTTTGTGATCGGAAGTTTCGACAAAAAAGTGATACAATCCCACTCTGGAGTGCCCATAGAACTGTATTATGTACCTAAGGACAGTCTAAAAGTAGAACCTACATATCGCTATACAAAGGAGCTGTTTGATTTTTTGGAGGAAGAAATCGGTGTTCCATACCCATGGCAAAACTACAAGCAGGTCCCTGTTCAGGATTTTCTCTATGCGGGTATGGAAAATACGTCCTGTACCGTATTCTCCAATCAATATGTGGTCGATTCCATCGCCTTTGTGGATAAAAATTATGTCAATGTCAATGCGCACGAACTGGTACACCAGTGGTTTGGCAATATGGTTACCGAAGTTAGCGGTAAACACCATTGGCTACATGAAGGTTTTGCCACTTTTTACGCCTATTTGGCCGAAAAAGAAGTATTTGGAGAAGACTATTTTTACTGGAAGTTGTACCAAACGGCCAAAACCTTGCACAACCTTTCTGAAAATGAGGGTGGGGAGGCTTTAACGGACCCCAATGCCAATAGTCTGACCTTTTATGAAAAAGGGGCCTGGGCACTGGCCATGCTTCGTGAGGAAATTGGGGAAGTTGCCTTTAGAAAGGGAATTAAGGCCTATTTGGAGAAATATGCCTTTATGAACGTTACCATTGACAATTTTCTTACAGAAATGGAGGGGGTTTCAGGTTTGGACTTGACCCAATACCGTGAAAGGTGGTTGGAAAGTGAGGAATTCCCATGGCAAGAAGTAAAGGCCCATCTAAAGAAAGCAAACAAGTCCTTGAAGCTTTTCCTTGAGATGGAACATACCGTTACGGACACAACGATTATGGATGAACAGCAATTGGCATTGCTAAAGGAAAATGGAATCCCCGAAGAATTTAAACGACAGTTCATTTTTACCTATGGCAACCAGATTCCAGATTCCAGTTTAAGTAAAATCATTGCCAATACACCTTTGAGGACAAGACAGGCAGTTGCGTTGGCGATTCCTAAAGTATCAAAGGAATTGCAATCCGATTTTGAACGTATGTTGACCGATCAGAGCTATGTGACCCAAGAAACCGTTCTGTTTAAACTCTGGAGTGCTTTCCCCAAAAATCGCGGGGCTTATTTAGATCAATTGGATGGGGTAGTGGGACTGCCCAACAAAAATGTAAGGTTACTGTGGCTGACACTGGCGTTGCTAAGTGAAGATTACCAACCGGAAAGCAAGAAATCCTTTTATGACGAACTGAATGGCTATACGGCTTCGCATTTCAATTTTGAGGTACGGCAATTGGCTTTCCAATATTTACATCAAATACGTGCATTAAATGATGTCTCCCTCAGAAACCTTGTCCAGGCGTGCGATCACCATATTTGGCAATTCAAAAAATCATCCAGAAAGCTAATTCGCGAAATAAACGCTTTACAGGATGGGAAAAATCAATTGCTCGCCCTGAAGGGAAAACTCTCGGAAAAGGAAAGGAGAACACTAAAAAACGTACTCAGTCCATGAAAGCATTGGTGATTTCCGGTGGCGGTAGTAAGGGCGCCTTTGCTGGGGGAGTGGCCCATTACCTGATTGAGGAAGCAAAAAAGGAGTATGATATCCTGGTAGGTACTTCAACGGGAAGTCTATTGATATCCCATTTGGGATTGGGAAAGATCACTAAAATTCGTGACATCTATTCTTCCGTCGATCAGGATAGTATTTTCAATAACTGCCCGTTTGTGATTCGGAAAAAATTTGGTGCCGATCTTATTGGAATGAACCATTGGAACATTCTTAAGAACTTTATTAGGGGCAAAAAAACCTTTGGGGAAAGTGAGAACCTAAGGGAGTTAATCCGAAACAGCATTACACAGGAAGAGTTCAATACCTTAAAAAAGGGGCCGAAGGATATCGTGGTCACGGTATCCAACCTTTCCCTTAACCGCATTGAATACAAATCCATCAACGATTTTGATTACGATGAATTCTGTGACTGGATTTGGATTTCTGCCAATTACACCCCTTTTATGAGTTTGGTTCGAAAAAATGGTTGTGAATATGCCGATGGGGGCCTGGGAAGTCTTGTTCCCATTGAAGAGGCCATCATTCGTGGGGCGACCGAAATAGATGTTGTAGTGCTTCGCACCGAAGTGAGCTATTACAATAGAATGCCATCCCGAAACCCCTTTGAGCTTTTGACCAGTATGTTTTCCTTTGTGTTAGATCGGATCGAAAACCAGAATATACGTGTGGGAAAGCTGGTGGCCAATCAACGGGATGCCATTATCAATCTGTATTACACCCCAACCGTTTTGACCACAAACTCCCTTATTTTCAACAAGGAAAAGATGCGGTTATGGTGGAAAAAAGGATACCTCTATGCCAAGAACAAGAATGTGGAAAGCATGCCCATTGAGCCGGATTTACACGAGTGATCAATAGTGGGTCCGTAAAGGAATCCCTTTTTAATGAACTCAAGAGGGGTTCAATAGATAGCGTGCCTCATTGAAATAATCAATGTGGATTTTTTACCAAAGATCACCAATCTCTTTTTTTACAAATGCCAAAGCAGTAGCAGATGGCGACTGTTTTTCCATGGACTGGTTTAAGATATCCTCACGGAGTTTATCGGCCGATTCCGAATCGCTCATTCCCGCGGATCGAATAATCTGAATAGTGGCACTTTTCGCCGCTTTGATGATATTCCAACACTCATCGCTCATATACACCTGCTGGGAGAGGTTGTGCTCAAATTCGTTCTCAATTTGTTTGATGAGCAAGTTTTCATAATTGGATTTGTTCTGTCCTTTTGGAGCAACCCGCACCACCAGATTATTGATGGCTATACGTTCCAAGAACAAGACCATACGTTCATAGGCCTGCAATCGGATCGGCAAGGTTTCTTTTTGGGAATCCTTATGTAATAAAAATCGTCTTCGTCCTTCTTCATTTCTAGTATGTAAACGAAAAAAATAGAATGCTACGGCTCCAGTGACCACAGCGGGTAACAAATAGGCAAACAATTGAAAAATCTGGTCTCCGCTCATGTTGTGTTTTGGTTTAGATGTGTTAAGAACGGTAAACTATGATGAAAAGTATATGGCAATTCTATTTGAATTCCTCCTTCAACTGTGCATAAAACTCTTCCTTATTGGAGGTGAGTCGAATATTGATTCCCTCTTTAAAATTTCCGTCCTTGACCAGGATATTCAAGTTCTCCGGTTTTATCCCCTCCACGGTCATTAAGGCATTGGCCACCGAAAAGGATTGTTGGTAGGTCAACCCAAATTCCCCGGTAATGTTCAAACCTTCAACAAAGACCTGTCTGTCCGGATTGGCAATCAGTATTTGTGCCACTTTTGGCAAAAAAGTCCGTGCACCTTCGGTTAGGGTGGTGTCCTGGTCATTTTCAAAAAGAAAATCCATACTATTGGAAATGATCACATCCCCGTTGCTTATGCCGATCTTGGCATCCGGCCCCAAGGTCTGTTTGGCTTGGGTAAGAATACCAATGGCCGTGGAATCGTTTTGGCTGAAGTTATCCGTAATGAACTGCAATTGGCCTTCTTTGGCCTTTAAGCTGGCCAAGGCTTTGTTCACCGTTTCCGTATTCTGTTTGGAGATTTGGGAAAAACTGCTCAAATTCTTCAATAAGGTGGCATTGGCATCCCGCAATTCAACATTCTCTTTTTCGAAAAGTGCGGCCTTGGAAACACTTACATTGACCTGTCTACTGGCTTTGGAGATGGAATCGTTCAGATTTGTAATGCTGTCCTTGAGCATTGCAATTTCATCCAATAGGTCCTTTTTCTTTTGTGATTCCACTGTAAACACTGTTCCGACAAACAATAAGAGGACTAACGTAATTTTTTTATGCATAAGCTTTGGTTTTACCGCCTAGGCGGGCACAGTTCCATACATCCTTCATAGATCTAAACGGCACCCTTGTTTTTTCGTAACCGTAAACGGATATTAAATCGCTGCTAAGATAGTCATCATCTACATTTACTGGAATATCTTTCATTGTAAATTGGCAGGGATGTCGATATTATGCCTATTGATTTCGTCTAATACAACAATACTATTTCCCTGCATTCAAATAATCCAGGGTAAGTTCGGTCATGGCCTTTACCCCTAATTGCATACCGGAATCGTCAATTTTAAAATCCGGGGTGTGGTGCGGATAGGGTGTGGTATTTCCGGGGGTCATTCCGCCCAGGAAAAAATAAAACCCAGGAACTTCCCTTTGGAAATAGGAAAAATCCTCCGCTCCGGTCACGGCTTTGCCGTTCACCACATTTTCCTTACCGGCCACGCGCTGCAAAGTGGGCAACATCTGAGCCACCAAATCCGGGTCGTTGAATGTTATATCCGTAGCATCCTTGATTTCACAAGTGGCCTCTCCACCATAGGCCTTGGCGATAGTGGACACCATCTCCTGCATCCGCTTGTTGATGTGAGCTTTCATATCATAGTCCAAAGTTCGTATGGTACCAATCATTTCTGCGGTTTCCGGAATGATATTGGACCGGACCCCACTTTTAATTTTACCTACGGTAATAACCGCAGCCTCATTGGTCAAATTGGCCTCCCGACTTATAATGGTTTGTAAGCCATCAATAATTTTCGCGCTTATCAAAATGGGGTCAACACCCGACCAGGGTTGTGAACCGTGACTTTGCTTACCCTTTACCGTTATGGTAAAACTCTGTGCCGCGGCCATGGTGCCCCCTGCTTTATATCGGATGGTTCCAACCGGTGTTTGGGAGTTAATGTGCAATCCAAATATGGCATCCACATCAGGATTTTTTAGCACTCCTTCCTTTACCATCAACAAGGCCCCACCTTCTTCTCCGGGAGGTGGCCCTTCTTCGGCAGGTTGAAAAATGAATTTTACCATCCCGTTGATTTGGTCCTTATTCTTGGATAATACTTCGGCAACACCCATAAGGATGGCGGTATGGGTATCATGTCCACAGGCGTGCATTACACCCACTTTTTCCCCTAAAAATTCTGAAGTGACCGTAGATTTAAAGGGTAGGTCATTCCGTTCGGTCACGGGAAGTGCATCAATATCGGCGCGTAGGCCTACCACCTTGCCGGGTTTAGTCCCCTTTAAGACCCCAACGACCCCGGTATGCGCCACCCCTGTGGTGACCTCAATCCCGAGGGACCTCAAATGATCGGCAATTTTTTTCGCAGTCCTGAATTCCCGGTTCCCCAGTTCCGGATTTTGATGGATGTCATGCCGCCATTCTATTACTTTGTGTTCAACGGCTTTGTAATCGTCTTCAAGATTTGGTCCCTGCGCGAATGCCATGAAGGAAAAGAGGAATAACAGTACTGTAGTTTTAATTTTCATGATCGAGTGTTTAAAATTTTATCAGGCGATATCCATTGTTTTGTAACTGTATTAGGGCTGTCATTGCCGAGAGGGAAAGCTGCACGCCTTCCATGGTTTCCTGTCTCGGAAAATCTCGGGATAGTGATGATTGCCCACAAAAAATAAATTCGACCCCGGCATCCAGCAATTGCTGCACCATTTCGGCATTGGGATTTTCCACTCCAAAACGTTTTTGATAGGCTTGGTTGGTGATGATATCCTTGGATGCCTTATTGTGTACTACAAGGGCAACTTTCATATTTTCAGGAGACACCCCACTTTGGGCATGCATATTCAAAAAACGAGCGGCGGTTTCAATACTTCCATTGCGTTTGGAAGTATCTTCGGGACTATCCATGATATCAAATACCACCTTGAATTCAGCATCCGCTTCAATTTTGTAATCTGGGGAGGTAATGGCCCACACCTTTCCATAGTCCTTAATTATGGGACCGGTTTTCTTTTCCTGGGCTTTTCCGGTATATGTCAAGAGCATACTGAGTACAAGAACGCGAAGTAATGGTTTCATGATGCCTAAGATATTAAATGGAATTCAAATGAACCATCATGGGGGCACTACCGTTGTGCTGCAAGAGCTAAGAAACAAGAGTCAAGAGTCAAGAGTCAAGAGTTAAGAGTCAAGACACAAGACACAAGACACAAGACATGAGATATGGGATATGGGATATGGGATATGAGACACAACACTTGCCCCATTGTGCATCCTAATTCTTGACCCTTAACTCTCAACCTTTAACCTTTAACCTTTAACCCTCAACCAGAGCTCCCCGAAATTCTTAGGCTCACATCGACTGTGTAAAAATATTGAAGGTTACATTTTTTGAAACTCCAATTAATGGCTAATTTCACCTCTTCAGTTTAAGGAAGGATCAATGTCATATCTGGATGAACTAAATGATGCCCAACGGAGTCCCGTGCTACACAAAGAGGGTCCACTTATGGTCATAGCTGGTGCCGGTTCCGGAAAAACCAGGGTATTGACCTATCGCATTGCACATTTAATGGAGCAAGGGGTGGATTCCTTTAATATTTTGGCATTGACCTTTACCAACAAAGCGGCGCGCGAGATGAAAAAGCGTATTGCCAATATTGTAGGCGCCTCCGAAGCGAAAAACCTTTGGATGGGTACCTTCCATTCCATTTTTGCCCGCTTGTTGCGTTATGATGGTGATAAATTGGGCTTTCCAAGCAACTTTACCATTTACGATACCCAGGACTCCCAACGTTTAATTGCTTCCATTATTAAGGAAATGGGCCTGGACAAGGATATTTACAAGTACAAACAAATCCAAAATAGGATTTCTTCCTATAAGAACAGCCTGATTACCGTTAAGGCGTATTTTCAGAATCCTGAATTGATGGAAGGGGATGCCATGGCCAAGCGTCCGAGGATGGGCGAGATTTACCAAAACTATGTGGATCGTTGTTTTAAGGCGGGAGCCATGGATTTTGACGATCTCCTGCTGCGCACCAATGAACTGCTGAACCGTTTTCCGGAAGTGCTCATGAAGTACCAGGAACGGTTTAAATATATATTGGTGGATGAGTATCAGGACACCAATCACTCACAATACTTAATCGTTAGGGCATTGGCGGACCGTTATCAAAACATTTGTGTGGTGGGGGATGATGCGCAAAGTATTTATTCGTTCCGTGGTGCCAATATCAGCAACATCCTCAATTTCCAAAGGGATTATGATGATGTTGGCGTATACCGTCTGGAACAAAACTACCGTTCCACAAAAAACATTGTCAATGCGGCCAATTCCATTATCGCCAAAAACAAAAACCAATTGGAGAAGGTGGTATGGACGGCCAATGATGATGGTAACAAAATAAAAATACATCGAAGTGATACGGATGCTGAAGAGGGCCGATATGTGGCCAGTTCCATTTTTGAGAACAAAATGCAACAACAACTTGGAAATGGCGCGTTTGCGGTTTTGTATCGAACCAATTCACAATCCAGGGCCATTGAAGATGCCCTAAGAAAAAAGGACATTCCCTATCGCATTTACGGTGGGCTGTCATTTTACCAACGGAAGGAAATAAAGGATGTTCTTGCCTATTTAAGATTGGTTGTAAATCCCAAGGACGAAGAGGCCTTAAAACGGGTCATTAACTTCCCGTCCAGGGGTATTGGACAAACGACAGTGGACAAATTGACCGTTGCCGCCAATCATTACGACCGTTCGATATTTGAGGTCATGGAACGTTTGGATACGCTGGACCTGAAGATCAATTCCGGTACCAAAAACAAGCTTGGGGATTTTGTTACCATGATCAAGAGCTTCCAAATCCTAAACGAAAGTGCAGATGCCTTTGTCCTTGCGGAACACGTGGCCAAAAAGACGGGACTGTTGTTGGAATTTAAGAAGGATGGTACGCCAGAGGGCATAGGACGATTGGAAAATATCGAGGAATTGCTCAATGGTATCCAGGATTTTGTGGAAGGCCAGAAGGAATTGGCAGAGGCCACGGGCAGTCTTACCGAATTTTTGGAAGATGTGGCATTGGCGACCGATATGGATAAGGACATTGGGGATGACGATAGGGTGGCTTTAATGACCATTCACTTGGCCAAAGGATTGGAATTTCCCTTTGTCTATATTGTTGGAATGGAAGAGGAGCTGTTCCCCTCGGCCATGAGCATGAATACCCGAAGTGAACTGGAAGAGGAACGCCGCCTCTTTTATGTGGCCTTGACGAGGGCCGAAAAACAGGCGTATCTTACCTACACGCGCAATCGGTATCGCTGGGGAAAATTGATCGATGCCGAACCCAGTCGGTTTTTGGAGGAGATCGATGAACAATATATTGAAAATCTAACGCCCATTACTGATGGCTATCGCTATAAATCCCTAATTGGCAATGATATTTGGGGAGAAGTGGATAAAACCAAGTTACGTCAAGTAAAACCTAAAAATGGAACACCACCTTCCGGTCCCCAGCCTTCGGAAAACCAGTTAAGGAAACTTAGGAAGTTAAAACCAAATCTTGGCAACCCCGATCACACCTCTTCCGGAACACTGGATTTAGCCATAGGTAGCATGGTGAACCACACCCGTTTTGGAAAGGGCAAAGTATTGAAAATAGAGGGAGTTGGAAACGATAAAAAAGCAGAAATACAGTTCGAAAGGGGGGATGTGAAGAAATTGTTGCTGCGCTTTGCGAAGTTAGAGGTGATTGATGGTTAAGAAAGAATGCTTTCCCGGGTTAGGCTGGTAGGAACCGTAAACGAAAAGACACTACCTGCACCACGTTCGGAGGAAATATTGATTTTACCTCCATTTCGCTCCACAAAATCCTTACAAATGGAAAAGCCAAGTCCGGTTCCAATTTCGTTCTGTGTTCCTTTGGTGGTATAGCCTTCTGCATTGGCGTTCATCAGGGTATCCATTTGTTTTTCGGTCATTCCCACTCCGGTATCTGAAATACTGATTGCTATATAATTGTCCTTCTCCGAAAGACGGAATGTTACCATATCTCCTTTGGTCGTGAACTTCAACGCATTGGAAAGAAGGTTCCGTATCACAAAATCCATCATATCCTTATCGGCAAATGCCTTTGAGACCTTACTGTTTTCAAATTCCATAGCGACGCCCTTTCGTAGGGCATTGTCTTTGAACAGTGTCATGTTGCCCTCAATAAGCTTACTTACATGGAACGCTTTTTTGGACATATCATGATCGTTCATCTGAGTCTTGGCCCAGTTGAGAAGATTATCCAATAAAAGTTGAAGGTTTTGTGAGGAATCCACCAGATACTTGGTGAAAACTGTTTTTTCTTTTTCACTTAAGGCGGACTCTTCATCAAGAATTTTGGCAAGGGAAAGTACATTGCTGGTATGCCCCCTTAGATCATGGGAGATTATGGAGAAAAATTTGTCCTTTACCCTGGAGGCTTCCTTTAATTCCTCTTCTGACTCCTTAAGCTTTACATTCAATCCATTGAGTGCCTTATTGTTTTCATTAAGGTCAACAATTTGATGGCGTATTTTTGCAATCAGCGAATTATAGGTCGAGGTAAGCTTGTTGATCTCACTGACGTTTATTCCCGGTTGTACCATTAGGCCCCCTTCAAAGTTTTTTTCGGTTATATAGTCCATGTCCGTTACCAAACGCTGTAATGGAATTGAAATATGCCCCGAGAAAAAGATACTGAAGAGTATTGCAAAAACTACCGTAATCACAAAAAAGAGCACGATGTACGAACGGATACTATTGGTCAACAGTTGCAGATTAGTATCCACTATTTGATAGAGCTGGTTTATCCCATGGTCCAACTTTCGGTCCAAAGCATAAATTTCCCTTACATATCCACTGTTCTCGTTTCCGATTTCGCGCTCGAGGGATACAATGGCATTAAAACTCTTCTGGTAGTTTTTAAGGACGTCTATTGATTTTTGATTTTTTTCGGTATTTGCGGACATCCTTTGTATAATGGAATCCGATTTTTTATTTAGTAATTGGGTATAGATGGGGTCGTCCCTGAGAAAAAAATCTTTTTCGTGTCTGCGCAACATCAGGTTTTCTGCCAAGGTGATGCCGTCAACATTTTCCAGGCTATGGATATGTTGCCTCATGTTCCCTTCAAGGCCAAAATCCTTGAATCCCCTTTTTACTTGTAAGGCAAGGACGGTATCTATGATGGATTGTAGCGCTTCAATATTCCTCTGGATGGCATCGAGCCTTCCACTTACAAGGGTATCCCGTGAAAATTCGGACGATTTTACTACATGGAGGGCATCATCCGCAACCCCTACATAGTTTTTGTAACGTTTCAGGTTTTTTGTGCTTCCAGATAGGTAAAAAGAATCTATCTTAGTATCAGTATCTAGGACATTGGAGAATGCACTGGCCGCTTTTAAGCGGTTAATATTGAAAAAAACGACCTGCTCCTTAAAGTACTTCGCCCTATTGACTTTTTTGTGGGAGCTGTACGAAAAAATTACGAAAGGGGTTACCAATAGGCACAATGCTAAAAAAGCAAGTAGTATTCTTCCCCTAATACTGTTCATAATGATTCATTTGGGACAATCTAAAAACGATTAGAAAATGATTAAAGTATATGATCTGTACTAAAAAACGTACAACTCTAAATTTGGGAATTAGTGGCTAGGTTCATTAGGTTGTATGAAGAAAATCCGGACCCCAAAAAGGTTGCCGAAGTAGTATCCGTCCTTAAAAAAGGAGGACTGATCATTTACCCAACGGATACGGTTTATGGTTTGGGTTGCGATATTACCAATACAAAGGCCCTGGAAAAGATTGCCCGCATAAAGGGCGTAAAACTTTCCAAGGCCAACTGGTCTTTTGTTTGTGCGGATTTAAGTAATCTTTCGGACTATGTGCGGCAAATAGATACCGCGACCTTTAAGATATTGAAGCGGGCCCTTCCCGGCCCGTATACTTTTGTATTGCCCGGCAACAACAATCTTCCAAAGGATTTCAAAAAAAAGAAAACGGTGGGGATTCGTGTGCCAAACAATTCCATTGTTACCAGTTTGGTGAAGGCTCTTGGAAATCCCATTGTTTCCACTTCCATACATGACGAAGATGATGTCCTGGAATACACCACAGATCCGGAACTTATTTTTGAGAAATGGCAAAATCTCGTGGATATTGTCATCGATGGGGGATATGGGGATAACGTGGCCTCTACCATCGTCGACCTTTCCGATGGGGAACCCTTGATCCTAAGGGAAGGAAAGGGCTCCATCGATATTTTTTAAACAAAAAAGGGCGGTCAATTGACCGCCCTTTTTGTTTACTTGTCCACTAGGAATACCTAGTTGATGGCAGGATCTTTCATTCCTTCCTCTATCATGCTGTAGAACTGATCCAATTTTGGAAGTACCACTATACGTGTCCTTCTGTTCCTGGCCTTTTCTGTAGTAGAAACAGGAATATATTCCGACCTTCCAGCAGCCGTCATTCGTTTTGGATCCACTCCATAATCATTTTGAAGTATCCTTACGATTGAAGTTGCCCTTTTGGCACTCAAATCCCAGTTATCCAACAATACCCCACTTCGGTAAGGTACATCATCCGTATGACCTTCCACCATAAATTCAAAATCGGGCTTGTTGTTTACCACCTTGGCCACCTTGCCCAGCACTTCTTTGGCAGCATTTGTTACATTATAACTACCGCTTCTAAACAGAAGTTTGTCCGAAATGGATACGAAAACAACTCCTTTTTCCACACTGACTTCGATGTCCTCATCATCCAAATTGCCCAAAACACCTTTAAGGCTCTGTACCAAAGAAAGGTTAACGGAATCCCTTCGGGTCACGGCATCTTGTAGTCTTCTAATGGTCAAATCTTTTTCGCGAAGGCTTTCCAATGATTTTTCAAGGTTTTCTGCCCCTTTTGCAGTTAAGGTGGTCAAATCCCCCATGTTGTTGATCAATTCCTGGTTATTGGCACGTAAGAAGGCGTTTTGATCTTCCAAAGCCTTCATTTTGGAAGTTGCCGTTGCCTTTTCTTCCAGGCAATCATTAAGTTTCACAGTAGCAGAGTTCAACAAATCCTGGGCTTCTTTATGCTTAGCCTCCAGTTCCGCGTATTTTTTTTGGGAAACACAAGAGCTCAATAAAACGGCCAGACCAAGCATCCCTAGAAAAACTTTTTTCATAATACTAAATATTTCAATGGTTAAATAGATACGATTTTTCCTAATTATTCCGCCAAAATTAGATAAAAACGGATTGGGCAAAATTTCTCTATCGTTAATCTTTTACTAAAATGTTATAGTTGCTAACCTGATGTACGAAGTGCGACCATACTATAGATTTCACAGGATAATATTTTATCAAAAAATTAGTCTTTTCCCTTTTTCGGTAAATCATGGAAAAGTTGCGATAAAAACTCAGGTGCGCTTTAAGAATGGCAAATGCGTGCCTTGCCCTAAACTGGGCTAAAAAACGGAGTGCGGCAATCCCATCCAACACCAAACGGAAAAACAAAATGGGGTAAGCGGATTTTGCCGGCAGGTTTTTGGTGATGGTGTACAGGGAATTTCTAAAGTTTAGAAAGGTTTTATGGGGATTGGAGTTCTCCAATGTAAAACCTCCCATATGGAACACCTCACTATGGCCAATATAATACACGGCATGTCCATTGTTTTTTGCCCGCCAACAAAGATCGATTTCCTCTTGATGCGCAAAATAATCGTCATCAAAACCTTGGAGCTCCTTAAAAACGGCACTTCTAATGAACATACAGGCCCCGGTCGCCCAGAAAACCTCCTTGATATCGTTGTACTGCCCCTGGTCTTTTTCCAATGCCTGGAAAATACGCCCCCTACAAAAGGGATAGCCCAACTTGTCAATAAAGCCTCCAGCTGCCCCGGCATACTCAAAATAGGTCGGGTTGTTCAAATCCAGGATCTTGGGTTGGGCTATGGCAAGGTCCCGGTTGGTTTTAAATTGTTCCAAAATCGGGGGCAACCAGTTTTTGGTAACCTCGACATCAGAGTTTAAAAGACAATAAATATCGGCGTCTATTGATTTGAGACCAAGATTATACCCTCCGGCGAATCCATGGTTTTTGTCATTTTGGACCACATGCACCTCTGGAAACTTTTCTTTGAGAACACTGACCGAATCGTCTGTAGAGGCATTGTCTATGACATAGATATCCGCACCTTCGGAAAATTCCAAAACACTCGGGAGGAACCGTTTCAACAGTTCGGCCCCGTTCCAGTTCAGTATCGCGATAGCTACCTTCAAAACGGCTGCAAATTAACGGCTAAAATCAGGAATATCCTTTAGAAATCGATATTTTTCATTTTCCATGTCCATCTTACAATAATAGTGCTCCATACCATTGGTGACCATGAGGTATTTGGAATTTGCCCTTAAATTATATCTTGCCATTTGGTCAAAAGTGTTTTGGGTTATGGATACTTTTGGGGATTTACATTCCACGAGGATTTCAATGGAACCATCGGTATTAAGGACAATCACATCATATCGCTTTCTAAGTCCATGCAGCAGTAATTGTTTTTCGATATTGATATGTCCCAAAGGGTATTTTTTAATGGCCGAAAGATAGTGGACCACATGTTGCCTGACCCATTCTTCGGGATGAAGGACCACAAACTTTTTACGGACAATGTCAAATATGCGAAGTTGATTTTCGGTATTTTTAACCCTAAAGTTGAATTTTGGGAAATTAAGACGTTCCATAAGGCAAAAGTGAAGTTTTTTTCATAATGAAAGAAGTAAAACAGATAGTATCGGCCATAAAGGCAGGGGATATTAAACCCATATACTTTTTAATGGGGGATGAGCCCTACTATATTGATAAGATAGCGGATTTTATTGCCCAAAACGTCCTTACGGAAGAGGAGCGTGGATTCAACCAAATGGTGGTTTACGGAAAGGAGACTTCCGTGGATGAAATCGTATCACATGCCAAACGATACCCCATGATGGCCGAACACCAGGTTTTGGTGGTAAAGGAAGCGCAACACCTGTCCCGAAATATAGAACAATTGACCTCCTACTGTCAAAACCTTCAGCCCACTACGGTCCTGGTAGTGTGTTACAAGTATAAAAAGCTGGACAAGAGAAAGAAGTTGTACAAATCCGTTGTCCAATCCGGAGTTTTGTTTGAAAGTAAAAAATTGTACGAAAACCAGATTGCCGACTGGATTCGCAGGGTGCTTTCTGGCAAGGGATATGGAATTTCCCCCAAATCCTCGGCCATGTTGGTTGAATATCTAGGAACCGATCTAAGCAAAATCGACAACGAATTACAAAAGTTGTACCTGTCCATTGAAAAGGGCCAGGAGATTACCCCAGAGCTTATTGAAAAGCACATTGGGATAAGCAAGGATTACAACAATTTTGAATTAAAAAAGGCCATTGCGGAACGGAATATCTCCAAGACCAGTCATATCATCCGGTATTTTTCACAAAACCCAAAGGACAATCCATTTGTGGTTACCGTGACATTGCTACATACTTTTTTTTCACAGTTGTTGCAATACCATGGTTTGAACGACCATTCCTCAAAATCGGTTTCCCAAAGTCTGGGGATAAACCCCTACTTTATTGGGGAGTATCAAATTGCCGCAAAAAACTACCCCATGAAAAGGGTAAGCAAAATTATTTCGGGCCTTAGAGAACTGGATTTAAAGGGAAAGGGATTGGGTGCCCAGAATATTTCGCAGGACGACCTGTTAAAGGAATTGTTGGGCCTTATCTATTGACCTACTTTCTGTCCACACTGTATTTCCCTGGTCCCAAGAGAATTATGGTGGCAAAGCAGGTAGCATACAGTAAGGCCAGCTCCTTTTTGCCAAACGGATCGGGACCATGGACAACAAAACCGGCCACCAACATGGTCAACAATGCCGGAAGGGCGGCAAATCGGGTCTTATATCCAAAAATCAATAGTATTGGTGCTACAAACTCACCAATTACCGTCAAAAAAAGTGATGGGCCCTCACCAATACCCAATGGATTGGCAAATTCCAAATTACCGGAAATCAACTTTTGTAATTTGGGATATCCGTGGGTCATTAGCATTAAAGAAGGTACTATTCGTAAAAGGGCAAGACCAATGTTAGTTAGAAAACTACTTTTCATTTGTGGGGGAAATTAATTTATGCAAATCTAAAATTTTTGAACGAATTACTTCCCCCGCCAAAATTTCCGGTCACATCCAATGGTGGATCATCATTACTACCTATTGATTTTTTTGGACAGACCTTGGTACCCTTTCAGGGTTTTATGCTTTTTTGATCTCCCCCTTCAACATTAAAGATTGCATGGTATTCCAGTGTTTCCGGTTTATACTCAAATTGAATGGTACGATTGGGCTTACAGTCCAATTCGAATATATTGTCCCGATTGACAAATTTGAATGCTACCGAGGATTGTGCTGTCGTTTCAGAGAGCGTCAGTTCATAAATCCCATCCCCATTCCGATCTGTCATGGGGAGGGTCACTTGCCAGGGTGGACTTGTAAACTGCCCCTAATCCCTACATTTCCTATATTTTCCATGCTGGACATATCTACTGTAAAGGTTACGGTTTTAAGATGTTCTTCTTGTACACAGGCGAAAAGTAGGGTAAGGGATGTTAGCACCGTTACCCTTTTGATCATTGATTTCATAGTTTAAAGTTTATATAGTTTTTTGCTCAATAGGTAGTCCAATCCAAATCGTCCTGAACCCAAATAGAAATGAAAAATGGCTATCCAGAGAAATCCCATTGCGGGCAACATTCCCCAGGTACCTTGACCCCATTTTTGAAAAAATATGGCAACCAGCATGGTGCACATAATAAGGAAGGCCGAAAACCTTGTTTTTAAACCAAAGGCGAGAAACAGGCCTCCAACGGCTTCACTAAATGCGCCCATCCAAGCAAAAAATATGGGAGAAACGGCAAATATTCCCCCGTATTCGGCAACATCCTTTGGAAACCAGGCGGCAACTTCAAATAGGTTAAGGTGCTGACTATCCGCAGTCCAGGGCATACCAAATTTTGAAGCACCAAAATCCACAGCGAGAAGTAGGCCACAGATAAAACGTGGTACTGCGAACATGAGATCCCCCAACCAATGCTTTTGGATAATGGGACGTAAAATAATTTGAATTACATTTTTCATGACATTTTTAGTTTTTATTGAACAGGTCAAAACTCAAAAATGTCTGCCATTCCTACGTTTCAAATCATAATGGATAGGTATCAAATACGATTTGAGACGTCTTAGATCAATTGAAAAATGTATCTAAACCGTGGTTTTCAGATAGTCGGTGGGGGAGAGCTGGGTTATTTTTTTAAACACCCTGTTAAAGGTCGCTTTGCTGTTGAACCCACAATCAAAGGCCATTCCGAGGAGGGATAGTTTATTTTGTTTGTTCGCCTCCAACATTTTTTTGAATTCATCAATTCGATATTGATTTATAAAATCGTTGAAGTTCTTTCCAAAACCACTATTGATGGTTTCCGAAAGTTGTGCCCTATTCATATTTGCCAACTCGGATAGGTCCGCAAGGTTCAGTTCTGGGTTCAGATAAGGTTTTTGGGATTCCATAAGTGTTTTCAACTGGTTAACGGCCTCCTCGGTAACAGCTTTTGAACTGAGGCTTGGAGCTTCTGGAATACTTACACGGGTAGGGGCAAAGCTGAAATTCAGTTTTTTAAGTTTGGTGGTGTCCGTAAAATAGCCCTTTATGCCCACGTAGACAATGACCACTCCCGTAAGAAGTACCATCCACCATCGCTGCATGTAGTTCAGTTCCATGACAAACTCTGCAATCAGTGTCTGGACAAACCCATAGAAATAAAGAATGGAATACAGGATTAAAAAGGAAAGGATCCAGTTGAGTTCCAATTTGTAGATATTGGAAAAGTATTCCTTGATCTTTTTTCGATAGAAATAGAATAACTGGAACGTAAAGGCCAAATAAAGGAAGTTCTGGAAGTAGCCGAAAACGTCATATATAGGTAATACAAAAGCTTCGTCCAAATGAATTTTCAGGTAGCCGTTTTGGGTTTCGGAAAACCCGCTTTGACTCGCATCGTAGGTATAAATGATGATTCTGTAGACGATGATACTGATCGCCGGGATGAAGTGGAGCCAATCCTTTTTTCTAAATTGAAATTCGGACATGGTCACCGATTTCACATAAAGATAGATCAGCGGTGCAATAGCCACGGAAAGCGTTATCAAGGCATAATTGATCTTGGTGTTCCTAAACGTATCGTACCATCCCATAAAACCAACGGTATAACAAGTTTGATGGTAACAAGTGATCACTAGAATGGAAAATAGGAACAGGTCAGAGACGTTTCCCTTTTTCAGGTATCGTTGTAAGAGTAGAAAAGCAAAAATAAGTCCTTGTAGTGTAAGTAAGAGCAGGGGAGTACTCCAAATATTGAAATCAGGAAACGTTAAAAACACGAACTAGTTTTTCGTTAAAAATAGACATTATTCCTTTTCATTGGCTTCTTATATTTTAACCGAAACAAGCGCTGTAAGTAACTATTTGTTATCTTGTATTATTAAAGTTTATCAATCAAATTACAATCTAAAACCCTTCAAAATGAGAAAATTACTTTGCATATTGGTATTGACCTTCCTATGTGCCAATGGACTATCGGCACAAGACTTTCAGTTTAAAGCAGATGATATTGAAATTCCCTACAAGAAGTACACCTTAAAAAATGGCCTTACCTTATTGGTCCATGAAGATCATAAAGCTCCCATTGTTGCAGTTAACGTATGGTACCATGTCGGTTCCAAAAACGAAAAATTGGGAAAGAGTGGCTTTGCGCATTTATTTGAACACTTGATGTTCAATGGTAGTGAAAATTACAACACCGATTATTTTCAGGCGTTGGAACGTATTGGTGCCACGGATTTGAACGGGACTACCAATAATGACAGGACCAATTATTTCCAAAACGTTCCCATAGCTGCTTTAGACCAAGTACTGTTTTTGGAATCTGACCGAATGGGACACCTACTGGGTGCAATTGATCAGGCAAAACTGGATGAGCAACGAGGTGTGGTAAAGAATGAAAAGCGTCAAGGGGAGAACAATCCTTATGGAATGCAATGGGACTATTTGACCAAGGCCATGTACCCTAAAGGCCATCCCTATTCCTGGACGGTCATTGGGGAAATGGAAGACATTAATGGCGCTTCTTTGGAAGATGTACAGGAATGGTTCAAGTCATATTACGGAGCGGCCAATGCCGTATTGGCCATTGCAGGGGATGTAAATCCCGATGAAGTTTATCAAAAGGTGGTCAAGTATTTTGGGGATATCCCATCGGGACCGACCGTGGAGCGCCAGGAAGTAAATATCCCCAATAAGGTGTATGATTCGTATCAAGTATATGAGGACAGAGTACCCGAAACACGGGTTTTGTTTGCATGGAACACGCCGCAGTACGGTTCACGTGAAGATCTTCATTTTGATTTGATCACGGCCATTTTGACCAATGGAAAGAATTCCCGTTTGTACAAAAAGTTTGTATATGAGGACCAGTCGGCCAGCGCCGCCGTATCGTTTCAAGCTTCCAGTGAAATAGCCAGTAGGTTCATTGCCTATCTTAACGTTAAGCCTGGGGAAGATGCCAAAAAACTGGAAAAACAACTTTGGGAGGAGATTGCCAAGTTTATTGAAGAAGGTCCTACAGAAGCAGAATTGAAAAGGGTAAAGGCAAATTATTTCGCCAACTTTATCAAAGGATTGGAGCGTATTGGGGGATTTGGAGGGGTATCCGATATCTTGGCGTCCAACCAGACCTATCATGGAGATGCTTCCTATTATAAAACCCAACTAAAATATGTTGAGGAGGCCACGGTAGCGGATTTGAAAAATACTGCTAAAAAATGGCTGACCAAAGGCAAGCATATTTTGGTCTGCAAACCCTTTCCGGAATATGATGTGGAACAATCAACAGTGGATAGGAGCAAACTACCGGAACTGGGACCGCAAAAAAGCTCTAAGTTTCCGGATTTGCAACGCGCAACCTTATCCAATGGCCTGGAAGTTGTTTTGGCGCAAAGGACAGGTGTACCCACGGTAATTATCAACTTAGTGACCGATGCAGGTTATAAAACCGATCATTTATCGAGTCCCGGTACGGCAGAATTGGCCATGAACCTTCTGGATGAGGGTACCAAGGAAAAGAACGCATTGCAGATCAATGAAACACTACAATTATTGGGTGCTTCCCTAAATACGTTTTCCAATCAGGACCAATCCAATGTCTACATGTCCACTTTAAAACAGAGCTTGGATGCAAGCTTGGATCTATTTGCGGATGTAGTCCTTAATCCGGAGTTCCCAGCTAAGGAATTTGACAGGTTAAAGAACGAGCAGATCAATGACATCAGGCAGGAAAAATCCCAGCCCGTGGCCATGGCCCTAAGGGTCATGAATAAGTACTTGTATGGCGAAGGACATCCGTACAGCTCACCATACACCGGAACGGGGTATGAGGAAACCGTTGAAAAACTCACAAGGGATAATATTGTTCAATTTTATGATACTTGGATCAAGCCCAACAACTCCACTCTGATTGTTACCGGGGATGTTTCCATGGATATGCTGAAGGCAAAACTTCAAAAATCACTGGGGAAATGGAAAAAAGGAGAGGTTCCCCAGGTGGCCTTTACCGCACCAAATACAAATACTAGGAATACCCTTTATTTAATGAATCGTCCGGATTCCCAGCAATCGGTTATCATAGCGGGACATTTAACGGATAAATACGGAGGCCTGTCCGAGGTTGCCTTGGAGCAAATGGTAAGCATTCTTGGTGGGGATTTCACATCGCGTATCAACATGAATTTGCGTGAGGACAAACACTGGTCTTATGGTGCCGGTGGTTTTGTCCTGGGTTCCAAGGAGGAACGTCCCTTTATTCTTTACGCCCCGGTACAAACGGATAAAACCGCAGAATCAGTTACCGAATTGCGAAAGGAAATCGGGGATTTTCTAACTTCCAGACCCCCCACACAGGACGAATTGGATAAAGTAAAGACCAATCAGGTATTAAAGCTTCCCGGACAGTGGGAGACGAACAGTGCCGTAAACAGTTCCGTGAGGAATATGGTCAGGTATAACCTTCCCAACGACTATTATCAGACCTATGATAAAAGTGTGCGGGAACTTTCTTTGAACGATATCAAAGAGGTAAGTAAAAAAGTGGTAAAACCTGAAGAGGTAAATTGGTTTATGGTGGGGGACCGGGCCAAGATCATTTCCAACTTGGATGAACTCGGTTTTGATGATATCATTGAAATCGATGCCGATGGCAATCCAACAGTGCCGGCAATGACCGATCAAGGAACGGACCTAAAGAACTAACGACCCAAAAGTCTCCCCTACGTTATGGCATGGAAATGACGATGGGGAGATTTTTTGTCTTAACCATGGGTAATTTGCCTCATAGCGCAATCTGGCTTTCTGCGATGCGTATGGGTAGGCACTAGAAGGTATAGTTTTTATGGCTTAGGTTATCCTGAAAACCATAAGTTGCAACTGGCGGATAGCGAAAGGTCTATAGTAAAGTTTTCTTCTGAATGTTACTCCATAACAAGCAAAGGAGAAAGTCCTAACCCTATATTCCTGTGCGTAACGAACTTCCGGGCAAATGGGTTTTGTATGATACTTTAGTTTATTTATTGGAACTCGTTAGTCTCAAAATAGTGTATCCCACCATCGCAGAAGTGATAGATCCAATAATAATTCCAATTTTTGCTGAATTAATATTCACTGAATCTCCGTAAAAGGCCAAATTGCCAATAAAGATTGACATGGTAAATCCAATGCCCGCAATGGCGGAAATTCCCAATATCTGCTTATAATCGACTCCAGCCGGTAATTCAATGATTCCAAGCTTATTTCCGAGATACGAAAAAAGAGCAACCCCAATCATCTTTCCAACAAATAAGCTAATGGCAATATTGGTCAATAGGGAAAAGTTGAAATCACTGTCCAGACTTATAAACACCCCCGCATTCGCAAAGGCAAAAATGGGTAGGATAAAATAAGCGATCAAACTGTGTAGCTTGTGTTCCAGATGTTGTAAAGGTGAACGAACTTCAAAAGTCAGGTTGTCCAAATTATCGATATAATTTATTTCAGTTTTACTCAACAAATGTTTTTTTCCACCATTTGAAACACCCATTAGTTTTTTTGAAATAATACTGAGTTGAACGGAATATAACTTCATATTGATCTTTCTTTTTAATGGAATGGTAAAAGCAAGAAGAACCCCAGCAATTGTGGGATGAACACCGGATTTTAAAAATAGGAACCAAATAATGACAGCCAAAACTATTCCTATGGCAAAAGAATATCTTTTTGTATGGTACAGAATAGCCAAAAGCGTTATCAGCAGAAGGCCAAATAGAACATAGCCCCAACTTACATTTACACTATAAAATATGGCAATAACAAGAACGGCTGCTATATCATCTATAATGGCAAAAGCAATCAGAAAAACTTTAAGGCTAATTGGAATGCGTTTACCCAATGTGCTTAAAAATGCCAGTGCAAAAGCGATATCGGTAGCCATTGAAATTGCCCAACCTTTTTCTGTTTCGGGATCTTGATTTAAAAGAAAATACAAACCAACAGGTACTATTATACCACCTAATGCAGCGATAAAAGGAAAGATTACCTTTTTTACTTTATTGAGTTCTCCAATAAGTAGTTCCCTTTTTAGTTCCAAACCTATTACGAAGAAATAGATTGACATTAATCCATCATTTATCCAAAGAATCAATGGTTTCTTTAACTCAAAGTTTTGAATAGAAATTCCGATGGTTTGTTTCCATAAACCTTCATAATACCCGCCATAAGGTGAATTTGCCCAGATAAGGGCAATTATGGTTGTTCCAAAAAGCAAGATTCCTGCTAAACTCTCCGCTTTAACAAATTTTTGAAATGGGGTTGTAATAATTCTTTGTATCATTTTTAATTTCGGTTGTTTTTTGGCCGGAATCGGTTCAAGTCCGCCCCTATCAATGCTCGCTGCCTGTGTCTTGCACAGTAAGGGATAAATATCTTTTGTTTTTTATATTTCATCAATAGGCACAATGGGTTTGCCCCCTTTTTTTAAGTGTTTGTAACCACTTTAACACTATTCTGTTCCAACTTTACTGGGATAAAACCTTGAAGAACTTTAAATCTATCTGGTTTTCCCATAGATACATCTTGGGTTTATTAAAGCCACGATGTGGCGTCAGGGCTTTTTGTATGCTTTGGAATATTGAATACAAGCTACAGGTACCATTACCCTCCAATCAACGGCTTCGTAAGTCTCAAGCCGCATTGGCGTGATGTTCTTTTTACAACAGGAATGCTTTGAGGTTTAATCGGCAAGTATGGACTACTTCAGAAAATGGAAAGGACTTTTAGGGAAATGTAACTCCTGCTCAAGTACGGGTAGTGCAGTTTTAAGCAATAAAAGAGGTAACAGAAGCGGTATTGCAAATTGTGATTTTATTTTTGATACGCTTTAAAATCACAAGCCGCAAACTGTGTGGGTCCTAGAGAGTGAAATCTATTATCTCAAACTTGGATAATTGTTTGGTTGCGCTTCGTGCATAATGGCATACACCTTTTCAAAAATGTCCTCCTCGTTGGGTTTTGAAAAATAATCACCATCCGTGGCATAGGCGGGACGATGCGCTTTGGCGGATAAGGTTTGCGGTGCACTGTCCAGATATTGATAGGCGCCTTGTTTTTCCACAATTTCCTGCAACAAATAAGCGGACCCACCTCCGGGAACGTCCTCATCAATAACCAATAACCTGTTGGTCTTCTGAATACTTTTTACCACATCATGATGAATATCAAAAGGAAGCAGTGATTGGGCATCAATGACTTCAGCATCAATACCAACTTCCAAAAGCTCCTTGGCCACTTTAAGTACCATTCGTAATGTGGAACCGTAGGACACCAAGGTAATATCCGTTCCTTCCTTAACGGTTTCCACAACACCTATTGGTGTACGGAATTCCCCAAGGTTGGTAGGTTTTGGTTCTTTTAAGCGATATCCATTTAAGCTTTCAATAACCAGGGCAGGCTCATTACCCTGCATAAGGGTATTGTAAAAACCAGCTGCTTTGGTCATGTTTCTTGGAACCAGGATGTGCATCCCACGCAACAAATGCACCAATCCGCCCATTGGAGATCCGGAGTGCCAGATACCTTCCAATCGATGTCCGCGCGTACGGATGATCAATGGCGCCATTTGCTTACCTACCGTTCGGTAGTGAAGGGTGGCCAAGTCATCGCTCAAGGTTTGAATGGCATAAAGGATGTAATCCAAATATTGAATTTCCGCAATGGGCCTCAATCCCCGGAGGGCCATTCCGATGCCCTGCCCAACAATGGTGGTTTCCCGAATTCCAGTATCTGCGATACGTAATTTCCCATATTTGTTTTGTAAACCTTCCAGCCCTTGGTTTACGTCCCCAATATTTCCGGTATCCTCTCCAAAAACAAGGGCTTTGGGATATTTTTCAAAAAGTTTGTCGAAATTGTCCCTAAGGATGATCCTTCCATCGACTGTTTCCCCATTTTCTGCGTAAACGGGTTTGATTTCGGGTATTGTCGTAGCATTGACCGAGAGTTCGCTATAAAGATGTGAACTGTATTTTGGTTGTGTTTCCTTGAGGTAACCATTTACCCAGGTCTGCAGTGCTTTTTTGGATTCGTTTTCTTCTCCAATAACATAGCGCAAGGACTTTCTTGCATGGGAGAGCAAATCCCTTTTAATGGGTTCATCTATCGCAATAAGGTCATTTTTGACCTTATTGATAAACGATTTATTGGGGCTGGTCGCCGCAAGGTTTTCCAAAAGTCCTATTACCCTCCTTTTCTCGGCAAGATTGGGGGATAGAAACTCGGCCCATGCTTCTTTCTTGGCATTTCTCACCTCTTGCTTACAGGACTTCTCAATATTCTTTAAGGTCTCCTCTCCGGCAATGCTGTTTTGGATGATCCACTCCCGGAACCGTTTGTTGCAGTCATTTTCGCGTTCCCATTCAAGGCGCTCGGCACTTTTATATCGTTCGTGGGAGCCCGAAGTTGAATGCCCTTGGGGTTGGGTAAGCTCGGTCACGTGTATCAATACGGGAATATGGGATTCCCTTGCACTATCCGATGCATTTTCATAGGCATGTATCAATGCCGTATAATCCCAACCAGGTACTTTTATAAGTTCAAACCCATTTTTTGTATCGGTTTTTTGGAATCCACTCAGCGCTTCGGAAATATCACTTTTTACGGTATGGAACTCCTGGGGTACGGATATTCCATATTCATCGTCCCAAATACTGATGACCATGGGTACCTGCATAACTCCTGCAGCGTTTAAGGTCTCAAAAAAGTGCCCTTCACTGGTACTGGCATTTCCTATGGTTCCCCAGGCTACCTCATTTCCGTTATTGGAGAAATTGGTTGGATCAATTTCCGGAACCTCCCTATATATTTTGGAAGCCTGGGCCAAACCTAATAAACGGGGCATCTGCCCGGCGGTACAGGAAATGTCCGCACTACTGTTCTTTTGTTTGGTCAAATCCTTCCATGTCCCATCTTCGTTAAGACTGTGTGTCACGAAATGTCCTCCCATTTGCCGACCTGCACTCATGGGATCTTTGTTCAAATCCGTAGTGGCATACAATCCATGAAAAAATTCTTTTGGCCCCAAATAGCCCAAAGCCATCATAAACGTTTGGTCCCTGTAATAACCACTTCTAAAATCACCGTCCCTAAAAGCCCTGGCCATTGCCAACTGCGGTAACTCCTTACCATCTCCGAAAATTCCAAATTTTGCCTTTCCGGTCAAAACCTCCCTACGGCCCAAGAGACTGCATTCCCTACTTACAACAGCAATCCTGTAATCATTTAAGATTTGATCTTTAAAATCCTCAAACGAAATGTCATTGCTTGTTTTAGGGTCAGTTTTCATGTAGTTAGGAATTTGGTGCAAAAGTATCAAAAAGAGCGCTTTTAAAAAAACGACTTTTGTCATATTTTATTCTTAAAATGACAAAAAATGCCACTTTAAAAGAAGAAAATAACAATTAAAGCTTCATTTGTGAATGAAATATTGTTGATTTCGCAATTAAAACCATCGTCTTGTAAAGAGTCCCGTGAGTATTCTTGGGCTTACCGTAACTACAAATCGGATACGTTCCCCGTAATTGGGCTGCGCAATTTCGTAACCGTTGTTGGAATAAATGGGAAAATACAGTTCAAAAAAGTCCGTAACCAAATTCAAACGCACCCCATAGCCATACTTGAATCTTGCCCGTTCATCCTGATCCTTTATACCTCCGATATCCCCGTATAGCTCCAGCCATTGCCAGAGGTTAAAGCTGAGATTCCCTGTAAGTATCCAATCATTACCAAAGCGATCGTCAAAAATGGATTTGAATCCCCCTTCCGCCAAAATGAATTGCTGACTGGTAAAGCCCGTGGCATTTTGCGATCTGTTGAGATAGGGCAGGTCAAATAAATAATCCGTGGGACGATCTAGGGCAAAACTAAAAAAGTCTGAGTTCGAATTGTTGGTAATGAATTTTCCGGCGTAGAGTCGTAAATTCAATTGGCGATTATTGTCGAATAGGGTCCGTTGTTCCCATTCAAAGGAAACTTTTGAGAAATCCCCTGCTACCTGAGCATCAACAATCCACGACCGAAACCGGAGAATATTGTTGTCGATATCCCCGTAACGTAGGTTAAAGACCGTAAAATCAGGTTCCGTATCGATTTGGTCAATAATGTTTTCGTCAATGTTCCGAAACACATTTCGTACCCTAAAAAACATAAATTGCCTCCGATTGGAAATGAAATCCTCTGGGCGCCAAACAAAGTTTATGGAAGGGGTAATGGTGGTAAATCGGGATCTTTCATCAAAAAAAGAAGTTCCGCCACTAAGGGAATAACTGATGAAATTCAACTTTCCTTCATTGAAAAACTGCCGCTTGGTAAGGTTTGCACTACCAACTATGGACCTTTCCTTTGTGGCATACCTCGGCTTAATATCAAAAGAGAAAGGTCTTAAGATAAAGGGTCTGTTATTTAAACTGACCCCGGCCGAAAGTCCATCATTGACATTAAATTTAAATTCGGGCACATAGAACAATTGGTTGTAATAGGGGTTTTCAGTATCCTTAAAAAAACGGAACTGTAATTTTTTATTGCTGGTAAAAAAGCCGTTGAGACTTTTCCAGTTATTGTCCTGGTTTACCTCCGGAATTTTTTTGTCGTAATTCAACACCAACCGGTTTTCACCATTGTTGGGAACCGTAAAACTACTGGTAGTGTCTATGCCCGTGAACCAGTATTTTGAAACGATGGAATCTTTTTGGAGTCCAAAAAGGGATATGGGGACCTTACTGCCCGTTTTATTTTTAATGGTGAACGAAATGGAATCCTCCGTTTTTGATACTTTTTTGATTTTAAAGTCAATATTGTTGCGAAGGGCGACATATTCATCAAAAAACCAGTTGATATCCTTTTCCGATCTCTTTTTAAGGATACGTTCCATATCCGATGCTTGAACATGTGGCTTTAGTTTGAATTCCTCAAAGAACTCGGTAATACTGTTATCCACACGATCATAGCCTATATATTCACCAAGATAGGCCAAACCGAGCCCGGCCTTATAGCGGTTGGCAATCTTCTGGTTCCATCGGGTTAGGGAATCGTTGGGGGTAGAGAGCGACTGATGGTCGTTTCGTCTTACAGACGTCATTTGAAGGAGGTAATATTGCTCATTAAAATGCATTTGGGCCAGATTGTAGGAACGAAACCCCCATACCTTGGATAGCTTTCCCGTAAACTTTTGATCGGGATAATACTCATCCACATACTTGATCATCAGGTAATTGACAATGCCATCATGGACCCACCGTTCCTTGCGCTCATCCAAAAACAAGGTTTCTTCCACAAAATTGTACAAGGCTGTTTTGAGAAATTTCATCTCAAATTGGAATTGCTCACGATAAGGTCTTATAAAACTGGGCAATAGTCCCAATCCATACAAGGGGTTTCTGGCGTAGTCCACTTCGGCCACCAGTAGGTTCTTATGTGGATAGTGCCCTAAATTCCTTTCGATAAAGGTGGCCACCCTATCTATGGAGATGCCCTGTGAGTTCTTATCGTACTTTGAAGCTTCTATATCGGTAGTTACCGTTAGGAAGGATGTGGCATGGGTTGTAAACCGCTTTTCAGGGGTGAGCACGATTTGGCAATTCTTACGATTTTTTGCCGTGAGATAGGCGTGGTTGCTTATAGAAATATTGGTAAGTGTGACCACTTCATAATTAGTCGCCAGATATAATCCCTTCGGAAAATTTAAACGTATTTCCGTATCGGTAATTTCGGTATTCAGGTCATTTAAGTCCTTATTGGCATAGAGTTTCCACTCTTTATCAAAAACAGCTGGGGTGAGGTACCAATCCCGTAAATAATATCCCCCCAAATAGCCATGTCCATAATCGGTGTAACGGCTACTGGGCAAATCCACATCATAGGTAAAAAACAAATCGATTGATGCCCCTGGCTCCAGGGTTTCGGCAAGGGTCACCCTAATAATTTCCCTTTCCTCGGTTCTTTCCCATTCCAATCCGCGGTAATCCTTATCAACTATACTCGTGATTTCCGTGAAGCCCCTGTTCTTATCCTTGGCCAGGTGCAGGCTTCTGTTGAACTCTTCGCCAAACCTTTTGGCAAGCGCTGTTTTTTTGCTGGAATACGAATGGTTCCAATCATTGAAGTACAATACATTCAATCCCGTCTGGGATTGATTGGTATAGGAAAACTGTTGACTGATGGTAATGGTGTGGTCCTCTCCCCGTAAAGTGGCCGTGACCCTATTTTTATGCTGGGCATGTCCCGGTAAACCATACAGGACAATCGCTAAAAATAAGGTGTAATGGACAAAGGGAACTTTCAAGAGCGCTTATTGGTTTAAAAATTGGGACTTAAGGTATTGCCCTTGTAAAAGGCATCTATAATTTCAACCACTTCATCTTCCGTATCCACAAGCCGGATCAAATCCATATCGTGAGCACTAATGTTCCCAGCTTCCAGCATGGTACTTTTAATCCAGTCCAGCAGGCCACTCCAGAATTCGGTACCCACCAAAATAATGGGAAAAGTGTGTATTTTGTTGGTTTGGATCAATGTCATCGCTTCAAAAAGTTCGTCCAAAGTTCCAAAACCACCTGGCATGACCACAAAACCTTGACTGTACTTCACAAACATTACTTTTCGGACAAAGAAATAGTCAAAATCCAAACTCTTATCGGAATCTATAAAGGGATTATCGTGTTGTTCAAAAGGAAGATCGATATTCAGGCCCACAGAAGTTCCCCCGGCCATATTCGCTCCTTTGTTACCTGCTTCCATGATACCCGGACCACCTCCGGTAATTACGCCGTAGCCCGATTCTGCAATACGCCTGGCCACATTCACTGCCAGTTCATAGTAGGTGTCGCCGGGGCGTATCCTTGCTGAACCAAAAATGGACACGCAGGGACCTATGAGGCTCATCCGTTCAAATCCATTGACAAATTCACCCATTATCTTAAATATGGCCCACGAATCATTGGTCTTGATTTCGTTCCAGCCTTTATGGTGCTGTTCTTTTCTCATACTATTCTGTTAAACGGCTTTGGCTATTTTTTTATTGGAGTTTTCCAATTCTTTCTTCAAAAATTGGGCAGTGTAACCCTTTCCACCCTTAATTACCTGTTCCGGCGTTCCTTTGGCAACGACCATACCACCACCACGTCCCCCTTCGTAACCTATGTCAATAATATGGTCCATCATTTTGATGACATCCATATTGTGTTCTATGACAAGAACGGTATTGCCTTTGTCGACCAACTTATTCAATACTTCCATCAAAACACGGATGTCCTCAAAATGCAGGCCTGTAGTGGGTTCGTCCAAAATGTAAAAGGTGTTGCCCGTATCCCTTTTGGACAATTCCGTGGCCAGTTTTACGCGTTGGGCCTCCCCGCCGGACAATGTGGTGGATTGCTGTCCCAAGGAAATATAGCCCAGACCTACATCCTTAATGGTCTTCAGTTTTCGATGGATTTTAGGGATATTTTCAAAAAAATCCACGGCTTCGTCAATCGTCATTTCCAAAACATCGGCAATGGACTTGCCTTTGTAACGAATCTCCAAGGTTTCCCGATTAAAACGCTTACCATTGCAAGTTTCACATTCTACATAAACATCGGGGAGGAAATTCATTTCGATGATTTTTAATCCACCTCCCTGGCAGGTTTCACACCGTCCTCCTTGGACATTAAAGCTAAACCGTCCTGGTTTGTATCCCCTAATGGTAGCCTCGGTGGTCTTTGAAAACAAAGAGCGTATTTCACTGAATACACCGGTATAGGTAGCTGGATTGGAACGCGGTGTGCGTCCTATGGGGGATTGGTTGATATCGATTACCTTATCGATATGTTCCAGGCCGGTAATTTTTTTGTAGGGCATGGGCTTTTTAACGCCATTGAAATAATGGGCGTTCATGATTGGATAGAGCGTCTCATTGATCAAGGTGGATTTTCCACTGCCAGAGACCCCTGTTACACCGATCATTTTGCCCAGGGGAAAATCAACACTTATATTTTTTAAGTTGTTTCCCGTACAACCCGAAAGGGTAATCTTTTTACCGGTCCCTTTCCTGCGTTTTGACGGTACTTCAATTTCCCTTTCCCCGGTAATATAATCCGCTGTAAGGGTATGATGGGTGGCCAATGCTTCAGGTGGACCTTCTGAAATGATTTCGCCTCCGTGTTTTCCCGCTTTGGGCCCAATATCAATTACATGGTCCGCGGCTTCTATCATGTCCCGGTCATGTTCGACCACAATAACCGAATTACCAATATCCCTGAGCGACTCCAAGCTCTGGATCAAACGTGCGTTGTCCCTTTGGTGCAGTCCAATACTGGGTTCATCCAGGATATAGAGTACCCCTACCAATTGGGAACCGATCTGCGTGGCCAAACGAATGCGTTGCGCCTCTCCTCCAGATAGGGTTTTGGAACCCCGATTCAAGGAGAGATAATCCAAACCAACGTCCAGCAGAAATCCGATCCTAGCGTTAATTTCCTTTACTATTTCCTCGGCGATTTTCTTTTGGTTACCATCCAATGTATCGTAAAGGGTATTGAAGAAGGCAGCTAATTCGGCAATATCCATCTGCGCCAATTCTGCAATATTCTTGCCCTGGATTTTAAAATAGAGGGATTCTTTGCGTAACCTAGAGCCTCCGCAACTGGGACAACAGATCTTGTCCATATATTCCTTTGCCCATCGTTTTATTGAGGTGGAATTGGCCTCTTCAAACTGATTTTTTATAAAATTGGAAATACCCTCATAATCAATACTGTATTCCCTTCTCACCCCCAATGTTTTGGAATTCACGGAAAAGCTTTCCTTACCACCATTGAGAATGACGTCCATGGCCTCGGCAGGAATTTTTTCAATGGGTGTTTCCAGGTCAAAACCATAACGCTGGCCAATGGTCTCCAATTGTTTAAAGGCCCAGGAACGTTTGTATTCCCCCAATGGGGCAATACCGCCGGCTTTTATGGACAGTTTTTTATTGGGGAATATCTTCTCCTCGTTTACTTCATATACATGGCCCAGTCCATTGCATTCAGGGCACATTCCCTTTGGGGAATTGAAGGAGAAGGTGTTGGGTTCCGGTGTGGGGTAGGAGATACCCGTACTGGGACACATCAAATCCCGGCTAAAATAACGTGGCTCGGATTCTCCCTCTTCCAGGACCATAAGTACGTTATTGCCACTGTACATGGCCGTATTTATGGTTTCGGTCAGGCGTTTGTCCAACTCTTCACTGGCTGTGATCTTTAATCGATCAATAACAATTTCAATATCGTGTGTTTTGTAGCGGTCCACCTTCAACCCCTTGACAATGTCCAGGATTTCTCCATCCACTCTGGCCTTAACAAAACCCTGTTTGCCAATTTGCTCAAAAAGCTCGCGATAGTGCCCTTTACGGGATTTGATTACTGGTGCCAGGACATTGATCTTTTTGCCCTCGTATGCCTGTATGATCAGCTGCTTTATCTGTTCATCACTATAGCTGACCATTTTTTCACCGGTATTGTAGCTGTAGGCGTCACTTGCTCGGGCATAAAGAAGGCGAAGAAAATCGTACACCTCGGTAATGGTCCCTACGGTGGAACGGGGTGATTTTGAAGTAGTCTTTTGCTCAATGGCAATTACGGGGGAGAGTCCATCAATTTTGTCCACATCCGGGCGTTCCAATCCCCCTAAAAATTGTCGGGCATAGGCCGAAAACGTTTCGATGTAACGGCGTTGTCCTTCCGCATAAATGGTGTCAAAGGCCAAGGAAGATTTTCCGCTACCGGAAAGTCCGGTAATGACCACCAACTTTTCGCGGGGTATGGTGACATCGATATTTTTGAGGTTGTGCACGCGAGCGCCCTTAACCTCGATGTTTTCCTCGTAATTTATCATTGAGTCACAGCAAAGCTGCAAAAATACGGTTTTGGGAACTAAAAAAGAAGTAGGATTATGTTGTGGTTTTGTAAATGTTTTCAGGTATTTTTAGGGAAATACACCTAATCCATGCGATACCTTGTTCTTTTTTTTGTGCTGTTGGGAGTGCTTTTTGGGCACGCCCAAAAACGGCAGGTCATTGTGGATGCCGATACGGGCAATGAAGTCGATGATCTGTACGCCCTCGTTAGAATTTTACTGGAACCCACGGTTGAAGTTACGGCCTTAAATGCTGCCCACTGGCAAACCAGCCACTGGACCGAACCGCGTTCCATGGAAAACAGTCATCGATTGAATCAGCAACTATTGGGTGAATTGGGATTGGAGGTAAAAACCCTTCGTGGCGCAATGGCGCGTATGTACGATTGGGGCGATCGTGCCCAACATTCTGCGGCGGCCTACGAAATTATAAAGCAGGCCAAGACGAACGAACAAGTTACCATTCTGGCTTTGGGGGCGTTGACCAACGTCGCATCCGCTGTGTTTATAGAACCCGAAATTGCCAAAAAACTGCATGTATATTGGTTGGGAACAACAATGGATTTTGATTCCGGAGTCTTAAAACGAAATGATTTTAACCCCATGATGGATCCATTTGCTTTGGACTATCTATTGGATTCAGAGGTTGCGCTTTCCATTATGCCCGTAAGTGTGGCCGTTGCCATGGAAATTGCATATAAAGAGCTTTCCAGGGAAATTGGAAACTACGATATAGGGCGATTTTTACTGAAACGTTGGGACGGACATTTGGACGGCTCCCGAAAAAGTAGGGTCTTGTGGGATTTGGCATTGGTAGCCGCGTACATCAATCCCAATTTTGCTGAAACAGAACGTATTACCACTTCCCGTGATAGTGGCAAACGTCCAATTACCTTTTACAAAAGCATTGATGCCAATGCGATTTACCAAGATTTTTACAATACCCTGTTGTCTTTTGAAAAGGAGTAGGGTATTTTTGAGCAGAAGAATAGAACACTAATGTCGGTTCCAGTAATTCCGACCCGATAGCTATCGGGTCGGAATCACTCGAATTGACGATTTTTATCAAAACGTATGCTATGAAATTATTGGGTATAGGCTCTCGCATAGACCATCCCGAATATGGAAAAGGGGTGGTCACCAATGTATCCTCCCAACATTATTGGGTCACTTTTATCGAAAATGGATTGGAGACCCTAGATTTGGATGCCGATTTTGAAGTTATTGAACGATCGGATGATGATGTGGATACCGTAAGCCTTTTTGATGTGGAAAGCTCCTTGGTATCCATACTAAAAAAGTGGGGTGATACCCATGAAAGGGTAGCCATTGCGGATAAATGGAGAGGAGGGAAACTCATCTTGGAACCCGGGGATAATCTGGCGAATAAAGAAATGCCCATCGACACCTTTTTTCATAAAATTGTCATGGTACGTGATCGACTGCGGGTCATGGAACAAAAAATCAACAGCAGTAAAAATCTGGACGATCAAGAAAAGGTGGATTTGCAACAATACGTCACCCGAATTTATGGGTCCTTGACGAGTTTTAATGTGCTCTTCAAAAATAAAAGTGATCAATTTATAGGGGAACGAACCAAATAATTGACCAGTAATGGAATTAGCACCATATATTGACCATACCCTTTTAAAACCTCAAGCTACCGAGGCCGATATTAAAAAATTGTGTCAAGAGGCCATTGGCCACGGATTTAAGGCCGTTTGTGTAAATGGCTGTTATGTGGAAATGGCGGTAAACCAATTGCAGGGACAGGCCACCCAAGTAGCAACGGTCATTGGGTTTCCTTTGGGAGCTATGACCACCGAAGCAAAAATTTTTGAAGCGAAAGATGCCGTGAACAAGGGTGCGGACGAAGTAGATATGGTCCTCAACATAGGTTGGCTAAAATCGGGATGGGATGCCAATGTGCAGGACGAAATTGCCCAAATTAAGGAAGGGATAGGGGAGAAGGTATTAAAGGTTATTCTGGAAACCTGTTATTTGACTGATGATGAGAAGAAAAGGGCCAGCCATTTGGCGGTATCGGCAGGTGCCGATTTTGTCAAAACATCCACAGGTTTCGGAACCGGCGGGGCTACTTTGGACGATGTTCGGTTAATAAAATCCATTGTGGGCGATAAAGCCCTGATAAAAGCGTCCGGGGGCATTCGGGATAGATCCACTGCCCTGCAATATATTGAACTGGGCGTTTCCCGAATCGGAACTTCCTCAGGACCCATTTTGGTCAAAACCTAAATAACCGCTATGTCCGTACATCTTGAAGCCAAAGACGGGGAAATTGCCCCAACAGTATTGTTACCTGGAGATCCGTTGCGCGCCAAATGGATTGCAGAGACCTTCTTGGAAGAGGTCTTTTGCTATAATCAAGTTCGCGGTATGCTGGGCTATACGGGAACTTATGAAGGAAAAAAAGTGTCGGTACAGGGCGGTGGAATGGGGATTCCCTCTACCTTGGTGTATTGCAACGAGCTCATCAAAGAATATGGGGTAAAGCAGATTATTCGTGTGGGTTCCGCAGGTTCCTATCAGGTTGATGTACAACTCAATGATATTGTGGTGGCCATGGCGGCCTCCACGGATTCCAATGTGAATGCTTCACGATTTCCGCATGCCAATTATGCACCAACGGCCAGCTTTGAACTGTTCCAAAAGGCCATTCGCTATGCCACGGAATGGAATATTCCCATAAAAGCGGGGAACATTCTGTCCTCGGATATTTTTTATGACGACAACCCCGACTATTACAAAAAATGGGCCGATTATGGTGTGCTCTGTGTGGAAATGGAAACGGCCGGTATCTACACCTTGGCCGCTAAATACGGCATAGAAGCCTTGACCCTATTGACCATTTCGGATTCTTTGGTGACCAAGGAACAATTAAGCCATAAAGAACGCGAGGTTTCGTTTCGGACGATGGTTGAAATGGCCTTATCCTTGCTCTAATTATCGTCATGTCTAAACGGTTGACCTACCTTTTCCCAGGATAGAAACTTTCAATACTACTTTGGTACAGGAAAGACATCCAATTTTCTATCGCGCCACAATCTTAACGGCCCAACCCTCATTGGCCTTTACCAAATTCCGTAGGGCATGTTTTATGATCCACTTACGTTCTTTGGTACTATTGGTCGCCCAGCTTTCAATTAATGTTTTTCCAACTTTGGGATTGTCCTTTAAAACATCATTGATACAATTCGCCACTGACTTTTGCACATATTTACTGGGGTCGTCCTTAAGGTTTTCCAAAATGGGCAGAATGGGCGTGGGATCTTGGATAAACTGGTCCAATTTTCCCGCCCAGGGCAGTCGGGGCCGTACCCCTTCACTGGCCAATCGCCGTACATGTTTGTTGGGGTCCTTTGCCCATTGCTCCAGCAGGCTTAGGGTTTTTTGAGGACGCTTTTCCAAAAAGGGACGAATGGTGTATTCCCCGGTATTGCGTTTGGTAATTTCATAAATGGCATGCATGGAAACATCAAAATTGACCAAACCATACTTCTCCACATATTTGGCAATGGGCATTACCCAATAAAACTCCTTGAACATGCCCGTTTCCTTTTCATTTTCCGGTCCAAGAATGGCAACAAGTCTTGAAATGGCTTCTTGATAGTCAAAGGGCAGATGCTGGTACAACGCATCCGCGATATACTCCACGCGACCTTTGAGTTCCAGATCATCCAGCCCTTGGGTAGCGATATGGACAAAAGCATCTTTATCAAATTGAACTCCATTGCTTAGCAGTTTGTCGGCCAATAGTACCGCCAAGTCCCGGTCAAACCATAATTTGAGTTGTTTATAAGCCACTTTTTAGATTGCTAGTTTTTTCCTCACCCTTCGACTTACTTTGACAAGCTCAGTACAAGTCGCTCAGGGCACACTAATTTACTTTCATAAGGGTCCTATACACTAATGGAGGCGTCGAAAAATCTAAACTGCCTTTTTCTCAGAGAGGTACTTCCAATAGCGTTTAGGGATATGTTGTGTATGCAATTTTCTATTGATACGCGATTTGATGTGGGTGCTTTTAAAATAATTATTCCAAAGGTCTTGATATTCGTATTCCCCATCCGTAAAGGCCTTGCTTTTTCGGGTACGGTTAAAATGGATTTTGTCCAGGTTTAAGGAAACGATTTCTACTCCTTCCAAATTATAAAAAATCCCATAGCGACGTTTGACGTCATAAATCAGCCATTGCTGGTCGGCATACCGATTTCGAAAATGTTTGGAGATCAGCGGCAATACATCAAAGTCCGGTTCTATATTGGCAAAATAAATATTGTCCTTGGTCAACTGAAAACGGACAAAGGCTTCCATACGGTGTTTTTCACGTCCTACTTTTCTGGCCAACTGTGAAATGTACAGAACGGTCCCATCGGAAAAATCGGCCTGTTTTCCCTTCTGGGCCATCAATTTTTGGATGTATTCAAAAAGAAGCCGTTCCACACCTTCGGTTTCACTTAAAAAAGCAAAGTAAATGTTGCTAATGGCATTATAGCTTTTGGCACGGACCCCATTCCACACCCGTTTGGCCTTATCCACATGGGTAAAAATGGTTTCGTTCTCGGAAAACAGTCCATTTTGGGCCTGACCGTTCTTTTGAATGTCCGCCACGTTTAATTTTTCTTCAAAGGCAATGAAGACAGCGGTAAGAAAGCCGTTGAAACTCCCATCATAAATGAGTGTGGTTTTTTTGTCATTCCCTTGTAGTTGGGAATCCATTGTTGCGTTTTTCATGATATTTTGTTTTTTGATGCTTTATTTGTGACAGTGCGACAAAGAACTACATGGAGATAAGCTTCTTGTTCATTTTCTTTGCTTGCCCAAAGAAAACGAACCAAAAGAAAAGGCACTTCTTCCGAGGTATTTTTTGCTTTGTCGGCAAAAACCTGAACCCACTTCCTAAATTCCTTCCAAGGCTTCAGGAATTCTTTACGGAAATGGCTTCTTATACTGCGGAAGAAGGAAAAAATTGGTACCAGTAACGAGTTTTTCATGATATTTTGTTTTTTGATGTTATCATTTCAGCTTGTCGCTACGAGCCTGTTGAAGGGAAGGCAGGAACCTGGATTTCCCATATCCGTTTCAATTGCGCTCAACATGACATTCAAAATGACCTATATTGTTTTGCATGATTTTTTTAAGTGTTCGCAGCGACTTTTTCGCCCTACTTCGAAATCTGACATACGTATAGCCCATGTCCAAAATGGCCTGGCGCTTGCGTTCCAAATAGTTCGGTTTCCTTAGTGTTCTTTCCATGATATCCTTGTTTCTTGACTTTCCGTGTCAGTTCGAGTGGTTCCAACTTGTTGGAATTGTATCGAGAACAAGCGGGCATATGTTTTAAAAATTCCATTCTCCATACTATTTTCTGAGTTTCACTACGCTCAACTCCAATAAAATCAATCGAATTGACGAATTTTCCAATCATTGGTTAAACAATGACAATTGTTGACTGTACTGATTTCTAAACTTCCCGGACGAGTTCTGCAAAATCAGTCCTTTGATTTTATCCGCATCCAAATCACGGCGTTCCCAATGGCGGGAATCACACACCATAAAATACTTGGCACGGTTGAGGGCCACTCCCATTTTTTTGAGATGGTCCCAGTTCAATTTTCGAAATCGTCTAGCACTCAAAATTTTCCCAACGGATTGCATCCCCAACCCCGGTACCCGGGCCAGCATTCGCTTGTCCGCCTTGTTGATGTCCACGGGAAAATGATGTAAATTCCGCAAGGCCCAGGAAAGCTTGGGGTCCACATCCACATCCAAATTGGGATGGGCATTGTTCAATAGTTCATTTACGGCAAACCCATAGAACCGCAACAACCAATCCGTTTGATACAGTCTATTCTCCCGTAGCATGGGTACTTTGGCTGTTAGGGAAGGCAAACGACTATCTTCCAAGACCGGGACATAACCCGAATAATAGACCCGTTTCATACTGTAGGTCTTATAATAATAGGTAGCGGAATACATAATATCCTTATCGGTCTCCCCAGTTGCACCTACGATCATTTGTGTGCTTTGCCCTGCGGGGGCATATTTTGGGGTACTTCGGATAAGCTTTCGTTCATTATGGTACCGGACGATTTCATTTTTCACTTTGCGCATGGGCTTGGTAAAGTCTTGATGCTCCTTTTCCGGGGCCAATAATTTAAGGCCGGAAATGGTGGGGATTTCTATGTTGACCGACAATCGGTCCGCATACAACCCGGCCTCGTACATCAATTCGTCACTACATCCCGGAATGGATTTTAAATGGATGTAGCCATTGAAATTCTCCTCTTCCCGCAATTTTTTGGCCACACGGACCAAACGTTCCATGGTATGGTCGGGACTTTTAAAGATTCCGGAACTTAAAAAAAGCCCTTCGATATAGTTCCTGCGATAGAAGTTGATGGTCAAATCCACTACTTCCTGAATCTTAAAACCAGCTCTTTTAATATCGTTGCTCCTGCGGGACACACAATAGGCACAATCATAAATGCAGTGATTGGTCAGCAATATTTTTAAAAGGGAAACACAACGACCATCTTCCGTATAACTATGGCAGATTCCCATACGGGTAGCGTTGCCAAGACCTTTGTTTTTATTGGTCCTGGTACTTCCGCTACTGGCACAGGAAACGTCATATTTGGCAGCATCCGCCAAAATGTTCAGTTTCTCTTTAATACGTTCAAAGTTCATCTACTTGGAAATATTCCAATCAAAAGTATGGAAATATTCCTAAATATGGAAATAGTCCAAAAATATTTTTGGAAATATTCCAAATACACTATATTTGGGTATGGAAAATGAATTGACACTGAAGCGGTTTTCTGAAATACGAAGGGATTTGGGCTATACCCAGGCAGAATTTGCCAGGTTATTGGGAGTTTCCAATACGACCGCGGATATTGAACGGGGAAAGACCAAATTGTCCGGTAAGGTGGTATCGGAATTGTTGCGACAGTTTAAAATAAATCCGTTGTGGCTGTTTGGGGAGAGTGATGCCAAACATCTGGATACTGCCAAAACCAGTGTCATTCCCAAAGTAGTGACCGTAGACAGCGAGGATAATGAAAACATGGTTTTGGTCAATGCCAAGGCTGCGGCAGGCTATCCCCAAAACATTGCGGACACCAGTTGGTACAAACAACTACCCGCTTTTGATCTCCCCATACCAGAGTTTCGCAATGCCACCTATCGCGGTTTTCAGGTGGAAGGGGACAGTATGCTCCCCAATCTGTATCCCAACGATTGGGTGATGGCCCGGGCCATAGAACATATAGATCACGTAAGTCCCAATAAAATGTACGTGGTGGTGCTTCAAGATTCCATTATGGTCAAAAAGATTGAAAAGCGACCGAACTCCAATAACATTACCCTGGTATCCACCAATGAAAATTATCCACCTTATGATATTAAACCCTTTCACATCCAGGAGATTTGGGAAGTCAGTAGCAAACTTACCTTTGATTTGAACCCCACAAGCAATCACGGCCTGCTCAAACAATTGCAGGAATCGATGGAAGAATTAAAGAGACAGCTTAAAAACTAGTGGAAGTATCCGAAATGGCTTTGCTAAAGGCTTCTCAATTTGAGCAGTTTTTGAGGCGTGCCCATAAAAACGGTATCGAGAAATAGCACTTTTACCTTCGTAACCATATTCTCGATACCTATCGCTATTCAAAATGCATCACGGGTGGTGGTATGGAAAAAGCAGGTAATACAAGTAAAAATGATTTTAACCGAAAGTCCTAACGTTCCTGTACTACCTGCCTGGATTTTACCAAATTCCTTGGTTATAGCCGTTTACCCAAAATGGTTTTAAATATTCATCCCTAAATTCCGCATTATGGCCGTCCCAATGTAATTCTTTGGCAACGTAATGGTTATGGGGAAGATGCTCTATGGGGAAAACAATAAGGCTAACGACATGTCCTTCTATTCCATCAGTCCAGATGGAGGTGGCCCAAACTGGTCCCAAATGGACATGTACTTCTTGTTCTTCATCGGTTAAGACCAAAAGATGAAGTTCGGTTTCGGATTTTCCATAGGTAAAATCACAAGAAGCTTCATAAACACTACTCACTACACCGTTCAATTCGATCAATTCTATTGGAATTGGATCGTCATCGAACCCTATTTCCTTTTCAAAACCCTTTTGTGCATACACCATGCAGCAAGTCAGTAAGGCAATTGCAATCAGTGATTTAGTTCTAGCTACCATATTGATTATATTTAAATCGGGTACGAAGCTATGGGGAACTTCTTTTATTAACAATGATATAGGTCATTGTACCCCAAATTGTTCAAAATTTTTATTGGTGAAGACGAATCGATGTATATTTAAATTGAAATACCAGTCAAGCGTATGACCAAACCATTACTTCTGTTCTTTATAACCGTTCAGTTTTTAATGGGGCAGACCCCCAAGGATACCTTGGTGGTGGCCTATGCACCCGCAGCGCCATTTATCATTCAGGAAGATGGCTTGTTGGAGGGAATAAATGTTTGGCTTTGGAGGCAGGTGGCAAACGACCTGGAACTGGAATACGAGCTGAAGCAAATGAATTTCTCCGACATGTTGGATGCCCTTAAACGGGGTGATGTGGATGTGTCCATCAATCCTTTGACCATTACGGGCCATAGAAGTAAGGATATGGAATTTACACATTCGTTTTTTGCCTCACATTCTTCCGTTGCAGTGGCACAAGAATCCTCTTTTCAAAAACTGCGACAGTTTATTGCTTCGTTCTTTAAGTTGAATTTCCTTAAAGGGTTTTTGCTATTGCTCATTATATTACTGTTTTTTGGTACACTGGCATGGTTTTTTGAACGTAGGGGAAATCCGGAGTTCCGTAAAAACCATAAAGGGGTTTGGGATGGACTGTGGTGGTCCGCCGTTACCTTGACCACAGTAGGGTATGGCGATAAATCCCCAAGGACAAGAGGGGGTAAAATTGCAGCAATGGGGCTAATGCTCAGTGGATTGCTCTTTGTTTCCGGGTTAACGGCAAGTATTGCCTCCAGTCTCACGGTCGATCAACTTGCAAACAGTAATGATAGTTTTAATGCATTTAAAGAACGAAAGGTAGGCACTATAAAAGGTTCCGAGGCCAGGGATTTTTTAAAAGTCCATTTTTTTAAGGATGTTGAGGAGTTTGAAGGGGTGGTCCCCGGTCTAAAAGCCCTAAAGAACCATCAATTGGATGCTTTTATTTATGACGAACCCATCCTGCAATACCGCATTAAGAAAGATGCCGACTTAAAACAATTGGAACTATTACCCCTCAAGTTTGATGTGCAGTTTTATGCCTTTGGAATCAAGAAAGATGCCGTAGCATTGGAACAGGCTATTTCACAACGGATATTGGAAATTGCGGAGACCCAGGAATGGGAAATCATTCTATCCGAGTTTGGACTGACCGAATTATGATCCAACTCCAAAGATTCATCTAATGCGATGTCCCGTAGTGGCAAAGGAAAGCCCTTGCTGTCCTTTGGTGGATATCATTATAGCTTCAAACAACGGTTCAATACCGCCTTTGGGAATTGCCCAATCGAAAACAAAATTAGCTCCGGTACCACCACTTTCATCAGTCTCTTCAATGATGATATTTATGGTCTCCAAAGGTTTTAATGCAATGGGCTGTGGTACATAGTTCAGGATCATTTTTCCACTGGTATCAAAATACTCTGCCCTAGAAATGTATATCGGATTGGATTCATCCAAGTTCCTTAAACTGATCGTCGCCGTTAAGCTGTGTTTTAATTGTTCGGAATAACTGTATACATCGGAATATACGGAAAGGTAACTGCTACCTTTTTCAAGGGGAATTTCGGGATTGATTTTTGCAGCGTGCTTTGAAAGATCGACCCCTTTGGGCTGTTCGTTTTGGGGATTGCACGCCCCTAAAAAACATAGAGTGAGCGTCCCAAGTGCAAAAACAATTCCATGACCTTTTAGCATACGATGAAGTTAACGGTTTCAGCAGATTTGTGCAATTAGTTGTACCCCTTTACATCACCCATGCTTAAGGTAACGGGCCCCAACGTATGGCTTTTGGGTAAAAAAGCACCGCTTTCCACTACCATCCAATCGTCCCATGTGGCTTCCAATCCTCCTATGGGGATGATTTTTACCCACATTTTATAGCTATTGGGAAATCCATTGGGATTGAGCTTCCATAAATAACTATCCCCTGGTGTGGTCCCACCACTGTTATACGTAATCAATAAACCCTCCGTGCCGTCCTCCAAAACCACGATACTACGTGTGGTCCCCGCATCGAACACCTTGTATGGGGCTACCAGCCAAAAGGAATCGTTGTTAAAATAGGCCAGGGCTTTTTCCACAATCGCCTCTCCCTCATCTTTTGGAAGTAGCTCACCCTTTTTAATGACCTTACTTTCATTAGGTTTTGATAGGTTCAAATCAACTTCATAGTCATCCCATTTTACCTGGCATAGCCCCAACTGCTTATCCCATTTATACTGATTACGCCCTCCTTGATAGGACCATTCCAGATAGCGGGTTTCGCTATATTTTTCATGGTTTAAGGCGTCCAACATTTTTTGGGCGAGCCTGTCCGCCTCCGGACCTGTTTGTCCTTCCGGTAAGGCTTCATGGGCGATAACACCAAAAATCAATCCAATAAGGATCAGCAATCCCAATCCAATTCCTAAAATCCTTACAATCCGTTTCATGTGAAAAAAGTTTCTTTTATCGAATGGGCCAGTGCTTTTGCAGAATCAGGTTTAAACCGGAACCAAAGTTCAGGTTCAAAAATTTCCAATTCGGCCAGAGCGAGTTTGCCCCTATTGTCTTCCAAAATATCAACTCTGGCGTACAATGGCATTTCCTTACATACCTGTACTACCTGTTGGGCAAAAGCAATTTCTTTGTTTGAAGCTTCGTATAATTCCACCGTACCTCCATAATCGTCCTGTACACGAAAATCACCGGCTTTGGCTTTCTTAAGAACGGCATGGGAATACACGCCATTGAACAACATCAGGGAGATTTCCCCTTTGCGCACAATACTTTGTTGAAATTCCTGAAGCATAAAGTCTTTCTTTTGAATCAGCTTTTTGTACCGATCTTGATATCCTTTCGCTTCTTCCGTACTAAACTTATAGGTATTGAACGCCCCGGCCGCAATACAGGGTTTCAATACCCAGGTAGTACATTTGTGTCCGAACTGTTGTTCAGCAAGGGCCATGGCTTCTTCCAGTGAACCATTTGAAGATGAGGGAATAAAGTACGTATTGGGCAACCGGATACCCTTGTCCCGAAGTTCCTTCAAATAATTCTTGTCAATATTCCAATGGACAAGGGCCTCGCTATTGATGAACTTGGTTTTTTTTGAAGTGGTTTGGAACCATGCCATGAAATCTTCAAAGCGTTCAAAATAGTCCCAGGGTGTACGAATCAGTACATAGTCCGTGCTGTTCCAATCAAATAGGGGATCGGACCACGATTTTATGTCCAAATTCAACCCTTCGTTTTTTAAGGCCTTCGCAACCAAGCCGTCTTCCAAAACCACGTTGCGTGCCAATGGATTTTGGGTTTCCGCATCCAAATACGCGTCAGCAGTAAGTAATACGACATCCAATCCAGCCATTAAAACCCCATTGCTTTATCATCCCCACGTTTATCGGCCCCTCCTTCCAGTCGCCCATCGGGCAATACACGAATGGCGTCCACTTTGCCAATAATCCGGGTCCTTCCTTCTAAAATGGGATACCCTTTGGATTTGAGTTCTTCCTTTAGCTCCGTGGAAAAGCCTTCCTCTTCAAACATGATCATATCCGGTAACCACTGGTGGTGAAAACGAGGTGCGTTAACCGCCTCTTGCATACTCAGATTGAATTCATACACATTTAGGATAGTTTGGGCAACGGCGGTAATGATGGTGGAACCACCAGGTGTGCCAACCACCATATACAATGTTCCGTCCTTTTCTACAATAGTGGGTGTCATACTACTTAACATCCGTTTTTCCGGTGCGATACCATTGGCCTCCGCTCCAATAAGGCCAAACATATTTGGCACTCCGATCTTGGAACTGAAATCGTCCATTTCATTGTTCAAAAAGAAGCCCAATTCGGGATGGTAAAGCTTAGAGCCATAGCCCCCATTCAAAGTGGTGGTGGCCGATATGGCATTGCCTTCATCATCAACAATGGAGTAGTGGGTGGTTTCCATACTTTCCACAATTTCCACTACACCATGGGAAACACGTTCCGAGGGGGTTGCCGCTTCAAAGGAAAAGTCGGAAAACCGCTCCGCCAGATAGTTTTGGCCTACCAAAAGATCTATTGGGATATCAACAAAATCCGGGTCACCCAAGAAGTAGTTTCGGTCGGCATAGGCCCTTCGGGCCGCTTCGGTAAATAGCTGAATGGCCTTGGTGGAGTTGTGTCCATAGTCACCAATGGCATAGGGCTCCATCATTTTGAACATTTGGTTCATGGTAACGCCACCACTACTGGGCGGACTCATACTTATAATCTTCAGGTCCTTATAGTCAAAAATAATCGGCTGCCTCCATACGGCTTCATATTTTTCCAAATCCTCGGTGGTGATAAAACCGCCTCTCCCTTGGATAAAATCAGCTAATTTTTCTGCAACTTCTCCGGTATAGAACCCGTCCTTGCCTTCAACGGACAATTTGGTCAGGGTAGCGGCCAGGGCAGGATATTTAATGGTATCCCCAGCTTTAAAGGGGTGTGCAAATTTGGTGCTATCCCCATTGACTTCAATAAAACGCTCTCGGTATCCTTCCAGCCGTTTTGCTTGTTTTTCCGTGACCACAACCCCCTTTTTTGCAAGGGCAATGATGGGTTTTAGGATGGTTGTCATGGGTAGGGAACCAAATTTTTCGTGTACTTCAAAAACACCGGCCACCGTTCCCGGGACACCTACAGCCGTTGCGCCAACCGTACTCATATTCGGAATTACATTGCCCAAGGAATCCAGGTACATATCCCTGTGGGCGGCCAATGGGGCTTTCTCCCTATAATCCAAACCACCAACTTCACCATTTTTTTTCCGATATACCATAAACCCACCGCCGCCAAGATTTCCAGCAAAAGGATAGGCGACCGCCAGGGCCAACTCCGTAGCAACCATGGCATCAAAGGCATTGCCACCTTTCTCCATAATCGCGACTCCAATTTTGGATGCCTCCTTGCGTGCAGAGACTACCATGGCTTTCTCGGTGACCAAACCGGTGGGGATTACGGGGGCCTGTTTGCAATGAACGAAAAGGAGTAAGGAAAGCAATAGTATTAGCTTGCGCATAATTCGTTGAATTTTTGTTGGGAAAAGGTAATCAATTCTGCAAAAAAGGATTTGAACTCATTTTCAAAGTCTGAATAATGCGCTTTCAAGTCCAAAATGGCAAAATTCATTTTGGATTTATTCTGTGTGCGTCGGTTCATACCGTTCAATACGCGGGAAATACCTTCAAGGTTGGAATAGTTGTAGAGCCAATTGTCCGCAATCATATAAGGCATCATACGTTGTGTACCCAACGGCAATATATCGTAATTGCTTTTCAAAAGGTCATAAAATCCCGCTACAAATTCCTGTAAGGGGGTGTCGGAATAATCCATCCAGTTTTTGGCCAAAAAATGGTCGTAATAAATATCCACAATAACCCTGCTATAGTGACTGTAATTCTTGTGCAATCGTTTACTGCTCATCCTTGGAATGGGGTGGGCATCCGTAAAGGAATCAATGGCCCTATGCAATAAAACCCCTTTCTGAAGTTTATCGGGAAGATGCTTGTATTTGTTGCCACGGATATGATCGGCAAAAAAATTGCCCAAGGTAATTTCGGGATCTTCAAAGGAAAGATAGATATGGGCTAAAAAATTCACCATTCGAATTTACAAATTGGCAACATTCGGTAACCATGGTCCGCATATATTTGCAAAAACTTTTTAACAATATGACGCTGATCAAATCCATTTCAGGAATTCGGGGAACCATTGGAGGGAATACCGGTGATAATCTGACCCCAATCGATACTGTAAAGTTTGCTGCTGCTTATGGCGCATGGTTGAAGGATCATACCCAAAGGGAAAACCTTAAGGTAGTGATTGGTCGTGATGCCCGTCTTTCCGGTGAAATGATACAAAATTTGGTCATATCAACCTTGGTTGGTCTTGGAATAGATGTTGTGGATTTGGGATTGTCCACAACGCCAACGGTAGAAATTGCCGTTCCCCTAAAAAAGGCCGATGGGGGGATTATCCTGACCGCCAGCCATAACCCCAAACAATGGAATGCCCTAAAACTTTTAAATGAAAAGGGGGAGTTTTTGGACGCTACCGAGGGGGCCAAAATCCTGGAGCTCGCAGAAAAGGAGGACTTTTATTTTGCCGAAGTGGATGAATTGGGAACGATCACCAAAAATGACACCTTTATTGAGAAGCATATTGAAGAAGTTCTGGACCTGCGCCTGGTTGATGCGGAAACCATTCGCAAAGGCGGATTTAAGGTGGTTGTTGATGGCGTAAACTCCACTGGAGGTATTGCCATCCCCAGGCTTCTAAAACATCTTGGCGTGAAGGTTGTGGAGCTCTACTGCGAACCCACTGGGCATTTTCCCCATAATCCAGAACCCTTAAAGGAACATTTGGGGGATATCTGTAAAAAAGTGGTGGAAGAAAAGGCTGATTTTGGCATCGTTGTGGATCCCGATGTGGACCGCCTTGCCTTTGTAAGCAATGATGGCGAGATGTTCGGGGAGGAATATACTTTGGTCGCGTGTGCAGACTACGTTCTGGGTAAGACCAAAGGCAATACCGTATCCAACCTTTCTTCTTCGCGTGCCTTACGGGATGTGACCGAGAAACATGGTGGAAGCTATGAGGCTGCTGCCGTGGGCGAGGTCAATGTGGTCGCAAAAATGAAGGCCACCAATGCAGTGATAGGAGGAGAAGGTAATGGCGGTATCATTTATCCGGAAAGTCATTATGGTCGTGATGCTTTGGTGGGAACAGCTTTGTTCTTAATGTTGCTGTCCGAACGGGGAGGTACGGTTGCTGAGTTGCGGGCAAGCTACCCTGCCTATTTTATGAGCAAAAAGAAAATCCAATTGACACCGGACTTAAATGTTGATGCGTTACTGGAATCGATGTACAACAAGTATAAACATGAAGATATCAGTACGGTGGATGGGGTAAAGATTGATTTCCCGGAAAATTGGGTACACCTTAGAAAATCAAACACCGAACCCATTATCCGTATTTATACCGAAGCAAAAAGTCAGGCGGAAGCTGATGGGCTGGCCGACCGGATTATTGAAGAAATTAAGGGGATAGCGGGTATTTGAGTCACAGCTTTAACCGATATACGATTTCCTGCGCCTCGAATTCGGCTTTGGTGATATCGATTCTTTTGTCCGAATCCAGAAAGAGTTTCCAAACCCCATTGGTTTTTCGTAATCCAACGTTGAAATGGCCATAGCCCCTAACCACTAGGTCCTGATCATTTTCACCTTGTGAACTAAACTCATAGTATCCAGTTTGATAGGCCAAATCACCGGAACTGTCAATAGCAGTGGTCAAGATGGCAAAGGCAATCCCCAATTTGCCCTTACGATCCTTTACCTGCTCCAAAAAGCCGCCAAATTCCTCTAAATAAGCCTCACCGGTCCGTACGTCATTTTGATCGATGGTAACACGAAAGATATCCCCGGCATGTATTGATTTTAGTTTTTTTGCGTCCAGTTCTGTATAGGCTTCCATAAAAGGGGTCCAAACCTGTTTTTTTATGGATTTCATGATTTCCTCTGGTACCTGTCTTTCTTGGGCGTATAAAAAGAAGAAGGGCAGTACTAGAAATAGGGATACGATATTCTTCATGAGTGTCATTTTAAGACGATTTCGAAAGTTACCAATAAACAATTGCCCCTCCATTTTGCCGTCACTGGTCTTAAAATAGGCCTGATACATTTCCTTCATTATCAATATCAATATGTTCTGATGCTGGTTTAGCGGGCAATCCGGGCATCCGCATGATATTTCCGGTAATGGGGATTACAAATCCCGCACCGGCGGCAATCTCAATTTCACGAACGGTAATAATAAAATCTTTGGGCCTTCCCAATAGTTTAGGATTGTCCGAGAGCGATTTTTGGGTCTTTGCGATACAAACGGGTAAATGCTCTAATCCCAAATTCTTGATTTTTCTTAGGTCCTTTTTCGCCTGTACGCTATAATCCACATGTTCTGCACCATAAATGGAAGTGGCGATTTTTTCAATTTTGGCCATGATGGAATCTTTCCAATCATACATAGGCGTAAATGTTGTAGTTGCCCCTTGGCATACCTCCACCACATGTTTGGCCAAATCCAATGCACCTTCGCCACCTTTTGCCCAGACCTCGGCCAAGGATACGCAGACCCCCAACGCTTTTGCCGTTGATTGAATAAGGGCGATTTCATCATCACTATCGGTGACAAAACGATTAATGGCAATAATGGGCTCCACATTGAACTGCTTAATGTTCTCCACATGCTTTTCCAAATTGGAAACCCCTTTTTGAAGTGCTTCCGTGTTGGGCTCCTTTAAATCGGTCAAAGCCTGCCCACCATGATATTTCAATGCGCGGATGGTAGTGGTCAATACCACTGCCTTGGGTGAGAGACCCGCACTTTGACATTTAATGTCAAAAAACTTTTCGGCACCCAAATCGAACCCGAAACCGGCTTCGGTCACCGTATACTCCGAAAAGGTCATTCCCATTCTAGTGGCGATGACCGAGTTGGTCCCCTGGGCGATGTTCGCAAATGGCCCGCCATGGATAATGGCCGGATTTCCTTCAATGGTCTGAACCAAATTTGGCTTTATGGCATCTTTAAGAAGCACGGTCATGGCCCCTTCGGCTTTCAAATCCCTGGCATAAAGGGGCTGTCCATCAAAGGTGTAGCCAACAAAAATGGAACCGAGACGCTTTTTAAGATCCTTCAGATCATTGGCCAGGCAAAGGATGGCCATGATTTCAGAAGCTGCGGTGATATCAAATCCGGTTTCCCTTGGAATTCCGGAAGCTGTTCCTCCCAGACCAACGATTACGTGGCGCAAGGATCGGTCGTTCATATCCACAACCCGTTTCCACGAAATGGTCCTGGGATCCAGGTTTAAGGAAGCCGTTTTACTTTGGATATTGTTGTCAATCAATGCAGATAAGAGATTGTGGGCTTTTTCAATTGCCGAAAAATCCCCGGTAAAATGAAGGTTGATGTCCTCCATGGGCAATACTTGGGAGTAGCCCCCACCGGTAGCCCCACCTTTGATTCCAAACACCGGCCCCAATGAAGGTTCCCGAAGTACTACCGTCGCTTTTTTCCCCAATCGGTTCAGGCCTTCGGTAAGACCAATGGACATGGTGGTCTTTCCTTCACCTGCAGGGGTAGGGGAAATGGCAGAAACCAGGATTAAGTTGGATTGCCCTACTTTGTCATGGTCTATCAACTCCACCGGAATCTTGGCCTTATCCTTACCATAAGGTTCAATTTGCGCAACAGGAACACCTAACTTTTCCGCAATGGCCATAATGGGTTTTAAAGCTACTTGACGGGCAATATCGATATCTTTCATTGAAACGGATTAAGTCATCAAGATACGGAATGTCACTTAACTGTCCCCAGAAATATCATAGATCACTTCGATATGGTATTCCACTGCCAACATCTTCCTGTTGGTCATTACCGACCGTTATTTCTCCAGAAGTTGACCAGCTTCCCAGGTACTATCTTGTAGTTTAGCTCCATTGGTATCAAAGGTTGTACCCTTGCCATTTTTTTGATTGTTCTTCCATTTACCGCTCCATTTGGAACCATCCCCGGCAATCTGGGAACCTTTGCCATGACGTTGATGCCTTCTAAAGCAGCCCAGGTATTGGGAACCGTCTGGCCAAGTGTAGCTCCCTTTTCCGGAGATATGAACACCGTTCAAATCCCCGGAATAGGTACTGCCATCCAACCAGCTAATATTTCCCTTTTTGTATTTTCCGAACTCAATTTCCACATCAAAGGCCACACCATCAAGCTTAAATGTATACCAACCGTTTGGCAATTGGGAGATTTCCCGGTTCGTGGGTATGGAATTGAATGCTTGTGAAAAAAGGGCAGTGGATAAGGTCAAAGTCATTACCAGGGATACCAGTATTCTTTTCATAGCATCTATTTTTTTACTTGAGTCGTAACTACGTTGCAATAGCTTACGGGATAAAAACGACACTATTTGACCAAATCCAATAACTTTTCTTTGATCAACCCTTCACGGTTCCACACGATAAAATGGTTTTCATCTTCTATTCGGATGACTTCCAGGTTGGAGACGTTCACAAATTCCCTTTGCATAAAATCCACATTGCTGTAGGGAACCAATTTGTCATTGGTGCCGTGGATAATAACAGTGTTTTGGTATAAGGCGGCCAATCTCGGTTTCATGTTCCACAGATCCTTTTTTAACATCCAAATCTCATCATTGGAAGGTTTTAGGGCACCTGGCACCAAATACTTTAGAGGAACCCAGGTTAAGGGCTTTCGCCATTTTTCAGGTTTTTCGGCTTCTGGATCCACAGCACCCGCAAGAATATAAAGGTTGTGGAAGAGATTTGGATTGTCAAGGGCCATTTTTACAATTAAAGGCCCTCCATAAGAGTGCCCAACCAAAGTAGTGGTTTGTCCATTCTTAAGTTGGTTGACAAGCGCATTTAACAATAAGGCCTGCTCATCCAAATTTGAGCTTTTCCGGAAATTACTGAACCCAAAACCGGGACGATCGGGGGCAATCATCCTAAAATGTTTAAGTAGGACGGTATCACTGAGGTACGATTTCCAGGCATCCCAGCTTCCCGGTGAGCCATGGACAAAAACAAGGGTCTGTTTGTTCGTATTCCCAGTCTGTATATAACGTATGGTCCGATTCTTGATCCGTACCGCGGAATCGATAAAGGCGATATTCCTTTCAGCAAAAAATAGTTTGGTCTTTCTTGGGGAAGTTCGCATGGTAAAGCACGAGTTTAAAAGCAAAATACATCCCAGCAACAGTAGCCTCAAAAAAAGGTTTTCTTGGATTTGAATTTTCAATTCACTGGTTTTTGGAAATGTCCAGGTATTTTGTCGGAACTTTATTCCGATGCTTCCATCGTTTATGTGTCCAAAAATAAAATTCAGGCTTTTCCCGTATGGATTGTTCCACCTCGTTTAAAAACAAATCGGTAATTGCAAAATTGGTATAATCCCTGGGATGTTCCGCCAGCAACTTAAAACTACCCTCGTAATGACCCCGTTTTCTTTTGGTTACTTTCAAATACACGGCCGGTAAGTCCAGATTTTTGCACAAGTCCTCCGCACCAACATGCACGGGAACGGTTATTCCCATAAAATCGGTAAAATGTTGTGCCTTACTGATCATAGGGGACTGATCGCTTAAAATACCGTACATGCTTAACTGCCCTTCTTTTCTGTTTTTGGCTACAATGGCCCTCGTCGTTTTTGTAGTGATTAAGGTAGTACCAAATTTTTCCCGAATATCCCTGATCAATTTGTCAAAGTACTTGTTTTGAATGGGCAAATAAATGGCATAACCTTTTGATTCGATATGCGCATCAAGGGCAATGACCCATTCCCAACTTGCATAATGGGGAAACATCAGCATGACACTTTTACCCTTTTTCTCAAGTTGGTGCAAAACTTCCAAATTGGTAAAAACAAATCTTTTCCGTAATTGTTTATTGGATATGCCAATGGTTTTTATCATTTCGAGAAACATATCGCACATATGTCTAAAGAAGCCCTTTTCAATGGAAAGGCGTTCGGACCGGGTCTTATCGGGAAAGACCAGGGAAAGGTTTTCACGTACCACTTTCTTACGATAACCGATGACTTTGTAAATCAAGGGATACAATGCGTCCGAAAGAAAGTACAATAAGCCGAATGGAAGTCTTGAAACCAACCATAGCAGGGGATAGGCCAAGAGATATACCAGTAATTGCATACGTAATTTGAATGGTCAAATATAGCTATATTTACGGCCAAACCGTCAATCATGTACAACTTGCATATGGCTACCATAGCCATTATTGCCGCCAATTTTCTGGTATCTGTAAAAGGGTTTAATGATCGTGCTTTTTTTGAACGCTATAAGTTCAGTATTGGCGCCGTAAATGCGGGGCAACGCGAACGTACGGTCACTTCCGGTTTTTTGCATGTGGATTTTTCCCATTTGTTGTTCAACATGATTACCCTATTTTTTTTCGCCAATGTGGTCATCACCTGGTTTGGACCTTCCAAGTTTGTGATCATGTATTTCATTAGTCTGCTTGCGGGCAGCCTTTTGGCCTTGTTTTTTCATAAGGACGAACCCTACTACAGTGCGGTAGGGGCCAGTGGCGCTGTTACGGGTATTCTGTATGCTGCTATTTTATTGCAACCGGATATGCGTTTGGGTATTATGTTCATACCAATTCCACTACCTGCCTATGTATTGGGTATCGGCTATTTGTTGTATTCCATTTATGGAATGAAAAGCAGGATTGGCAATATTGGTCATAGCGCTCATTTTGGCGGGGCCATAGGGGGGTACGTCACCACTTTGATTTTTAAGCCTTCATTATTGGCAACGGATACGTTAATGGTCATCTTACTTGCGGTACCCATTATTATTCTTTTTGTTTTAGGGAGAGCGGGAAAACTATAAATCGTTGCATTTATTTGTAAGAATATTCTTATTTATTGAGAATAATTCAATAAAAACCTGCATTTTATCGAAAAAGTACTACAATTCACATAACATACGGGATATGGGTTCGTTACAGTAGCACCTAAACTTTTTAAAGCCTACATGTTATGAAAAGGATACTACTACCTAGTCTTTTCGTCCTAATTTTTTCGATTTCCTGTTCCGATTCCACGACCGTTTTTGTGGATGGGGATGATGATATTCAAATGGAAACCAATACGACGGTATTGGACAACAGTATCAATTATGATGACAGTGGCGTTTTGGATATTTATGAGGAAGACCAAAATATTGGGGTCCAGTCCAAATCCAATGACGAGCAAGCCGGTGATTATCCATTGACCCTTGTGGCGCAGGTAAATCCCCCTTCTTTTAATGGTGGCGAAAACCTAACGGCTTCCCATGTCCATATTGTGGGGGACTATGCCTATGTGTCCTATAACACCATTGATTCCGATTATGTGGGCGGTATTGATATTATTTATATTGGCGATCCCTTACGACCGAGGGTCACCTCACGTTTGTACTATTTGAATGCGGATATCAATTCCTTAAAGTTTGACAATGGATTTGTATATGCGGCCGGTGGGGTGGATGCTGAAAAATCGGTTACCGCTTTGGCCAACTCCTTTGTGGCCAAAATCGCGGTTTCCAACGGACGGTTCAATCTTTCCAGTGGCATATTCTATGGGTTTCAGGAAGGATTTGTGGCCAATGATATTATCATTACCCCGAGCTCGGTCATCATGACCAGTGGCCGGGATGGCTATGTCACGGAATTTGATAAAAACAGTTTGGAGATTACCAATGAAACCCCTTATCCGGATTTGCGTTCCCTAGCCATGAACGACGGCCAAATTGCGGTCTTGGATGCCAGTTTTGGGGTACGTTTCCTGGATGCCAATTTCGCTGAGACCCGACAGATTCCCATCGACTCCGACTTTAGATTGGCCGATAAACGGACACTTGATTTCTCAGATGAAAAAGTGGTGGTCGCGGAAGGTTCAAAAGGGGCAGGAATCTATAATACCGCAACGGGGGCATTAATTGAACATGTTCCCATTCCGATCAATCCTTCGGAAGTTGCCCAAACCAATATTGTGACCAATGCCACAGCACTAAATGAAGATGTACTGCTCATGGCAAATGGTGGGGCAGGACTCTGTCTTTCCGAAGATAACGAGGGGGTGGACATCGTTGGGATCATTGAACTCCAAGGTTCCATCAATTATGTAGCTTCCAAAGGGGATTACATTTTTGCAGCTTCGGGAAAAAGAGGGCTGCAAATTATCAAAATGAACAAACCTTCCGACGATTTGGCGGCGAGATGTGCGGACACCCCCAGATATTCGGGGAGTGCAAACCTTAGGGTAGGGGCACAGGACGAACTGGCCTACAGTGGTTCCCGACGCCTCTCGAACATGAGTGTTGATGGTGCACTGCTCCTATGTGGTACCTGGACGGTCAGGAATGCCGTGGATATCAGTGCCAATGCCTTGTTTGAATTACGTGGAACGCTGGTTACCGCACGAAACAATAGAAGGCGAAACTTCTCTTTGGCCGAAAATGCAACGGTTAGGATAGAGGGAGATCTTACGGTTTATGGTGACCTTATTCTTGGGGAAAACGCTAAATTGGAATTTTTGGGCGACAATTCCCGTATCAATATTTTTGGGGACGTCCAGATTGAAGAGGGAGCAACGGTGACGGGAGACTTTGATGACGTTCAGGACAAATTCTAACATTGGAATACATAAAAAGCCCCGCCAATTCAATTGGCGGGGCTTTTCTATTGGAAGTAATTTCCATTTTAATTCAAAAGCTCCGCAACTTTCTGCTCCAGGGCCGGCCCACGGAGGTTTTTAGCTACAATGACCCCATTTTCATCCAATAGAAATGCAGCTGGTATAGCATTTACCTGGTACATCTGTGCAATGGGATCGTTAAAATATTGAAGATGGGATACATGGTTCCATGACAATCCATCACTTTCAATGGCCTTTATCCAGTCTTCCTTTTTTCGATCTAGGGAGACACCCACCACATTAAGTCCTTTATCCTTGTATTTTTCATAGACGGAGACAATATTGGGGTTCTCCATCCGGCATGGCTTGCACCATGCGGCCCAAAAATCGATCAAGGTCAATTTTCCCTTGACATCGTTCAGGGCCAATTGTTCCCCATTGGGTGTAGGTCCTGAAAAATCGGGAGCTTTGGTGCCTATGGCAGTAGTTTTTGCCTTTTCCAGTTCTTTTTCCATGCGCTTCCCAGGTTTGGAGTTCTTAACTTCCGGGGTAAGGGCTTCATAAAGGCTTTGAACTTCATCAAAGGGCAACACTTTCGACGCCATTATTTTTTCCAAAATCAAGGCAGATATCAGTGCATCTGGATGCGCCTTGACAAAATCCAGCTCAAAATCCTTTGCTCTTTCCTGCAATTCAAAATATTCGGCCCGTAATGCTTCTACTGTAGCCGTATCCTTGGCAAGGCTGGCTTTCCTAAAATCGTCGTTCATCGTTTTGGACATGGAACCCAATCTCCTGGATTCTTCCATATAATCCATGAACAAATTGTTTTGGGGGGTACCCTTTATTTCGGCAAAGGTGAGGCTGTCCACTTGTGCTTTAAAGATGATTTCCCCATTTTCCATGATGATTGGGCAATTGCCCCTTATTCCATCAATAAACAGATAATACATTTGGGGAACATCCGAATTGCCCAAAAAGGTAAATTGCCCATTTTCCACTGTGGCCGTATCAATGTCTATCAATGCCCTTCTTAGGGAATCCGCAGTTTTTAAAAAGACTTTTGTGCCATTCTCTACATCCCCCCGCAATTCGCCATTGAGCACATAACCTTCAGGAGTGGAATTACAAGCCGCAAAAAGAACGGTAATCAGAAGACCTACAACAAATTTTTTCATGACTGATTTAAAATTTGGTCCAAAGGTAATGATATTGCAAGGCATAAAAAAAGTGCTCCTTGGAGCACTTCATATATAGTAAGGTCAAACAAGCTAAAATTGATAACGTATACCCAATGCAATATCAAAGTCAAAGTTGTCATCAAACCCATCATAACCAATGAGGCCCAATTCCGGTCTAAAATCCAATGAAATCAACAAGGGGATGTCAAAATCGTATTCCAGCCCAATGTTCCCGGCCCCAAATACAAAGAACCCATCATCATCATCTCCGTTGGGTACGGCTTCAAAATCCACATTGCCAATACCGCCGCCAAAACCGTAATACCAATTGAATCCACCATCCAAATTATGCACCCATTGGTACAGTCCGGTAAGTTTAAAGGCATCGAACTCCCGGCTGTCCCGCCAACCTAAATTGAATTCGGCGCGATTGTACCGACCAATGGATTTTTGATATGAAATCTCCGCGCCAAGACCATCGCTGTCCCCCAAACGTAGTCCGAGGGCATGATCGGCAATGCTCTGGGCGCTCAGGAAAGAAGTTGCAAATAAAAATGTAATGCTAAAAAATGTGGTAATCTTCATACAGTTCGTTTTTAGTTGAAAATTAAAGAATAGTTTTGTCCATAACTTTGGAAACAAAACTTATTTTACCGTCCAAAAATTGTTCCACATTGAATAAATCTTCACTTTTTTCACTTTCCCAAGAACTGAAAGGGGAGTTAATGTACGATGACCTCACAAAATCCATCTACGCCACGGACGCTTCCGTGTACCGAAAAATTCCCTTGGCGGTCGCTTATCCAAAAAATGGGGATGATCTAAAAAAACTGGTCCTTTTTGCTACTGGGAACAAAGTGGGGCTGATTCCAAGGTCGGCGGGAACGTCTTTGGCCGGTCAATGCGTAGGTGATGGCATCATTGTGGATACCTCCAGATATCTAACCAGGATTCTCCATTTGGACAAGGAAAAACAACGGGTAGTTGTACAACCTGGTGTGGTGAGGGATGAACTGAATCGATTTTTAAAACCCCACGGTCTATTCTTTGGACCGGATACATCTACCTCAAATCGTTGTATGATTGGTGGAATGGTGGGCAACAATAGTTCTGGGACCACATCGATTCAATATGGGGTAACGCGGGACAAAGTAGTGGCCTTGAAGGCAGTGCTTTCCGATGGGAATGAAGTATCCTTTGGGGAAGTTACCCAAACCGGGTTCAGTACCAAGGCCGCACAAAAGGATTTGGAAGGACAACTGTACGCCAGGTTGGAGGGGGAGCTTTCAAATCAAGAAATTGTGACCGAAATCGAAAAAGAGTTCCCCAGTCCCAAGATACACCGCCGAAATACGGGGTATGCCGTGGATGAATTGCTCAAGAATGAAGTTTTTGGCCACTCAAAAAAGGCTTTTAACTTTTGCAAGTTGCTGTGTGGTAGTGAGGGTACTTTGGCAATTACCACTGAAATCACACTTCAATTGGACGTGCTCCCCCCGGAATATACGGCCATGGTATGTACCCAATACCATACCTTGGAAGACTGTCTGGCCGATGTGGCCCCGGTAATGCAACACCAGCTCCATCTATGTGAAATGATGGACAAGGTAATTTTGGATTGTACCAAAAACAACCGACAACAACTGGAGAATCGCTTTTTTGTGGAAGGGGACCCTGCGGCCATCTTAATGCTGGAAGTGAAGGCAAATTCCATTGAAGAACGGGAGAAAGCCGTTACCGATTTATTGAAAACCATTGGAAAAACGGGACGCAGCTATGCCAGTCCGGTTTTGTATGATGGCGATATCCAAAAGGCCATAGAATTGCGAAAAGCGGGTCTTGGCCTGTTGGGAAACATCGTAGGGGATAGAAAAGCAGTAGCGTGTATTGAGGACACTGCGGTGGCCCTGGACGATCTAAAGGATTTCATCGCGGAGTTCACGGCAATTATGGAAGGGTATCGGCAGCAAGCGGTTTACTATGCCCATGCCGGTGCAGGGGAACTCCATTTACGGCCCATTTTAAACCTTAAGAAATCCGATGATGTGGCACTGTTCCGAAAGATTACAACCGAAGTTGCCCATTTGACCAAAAAATATAACGGAAGTTTTAGCGGGGAACATGGCGACGGTATTGTCCGGGCGGAGTTTATTCCCTTAATGATTGGCGACAAAAACTACGAACTCCTCAGACGTATTAAATCCTATTTTGATCCCAACAATATTTTTAATCCCGGAAAAATTGTTGACCCTTTCCCAATGGACCAATCCTTGCGATATGATATCGATAGGAAAGAACCCGAAATCAAGACATTACTTGACTTTTCGGATAGTGAAGGTATTCTTAGGGCTACTGAAAAGTGCAATGGGAGTGGGGATTGCAGAAAATCCCATGAAATGAAGGGCGGTATGTGTCCCAGTTACCATGCCACCAAAAATGAAAAAGATACCACAAGGGCCAGAGCAAATGCCCTACGGGAGTTTTTAACCAACTCGGAAAAACCGAACCGTTTTGACCATAAGGAACTAAAGGCCGTTTTTGACCTATGTATCAGTTGCAAGGCCTGTGCCAGCGAATGCCCCAGTAATGTGGATGTGGCCACCTTAAAATCCGAATTCCAATACCAATACCAGGAGGCCAATGGATATTCGCTTCGTTCCAAGCTTTTTGCGCATAACACCAAGATCAATAGCTTGGCCAGTAAGATGTCCGGTATGACCAATCTTGTCTATGGTTCACCAATAGGAACCCTATTGAAAAAAGCCACGGGCGTGGCCAAACAACGTTCGCTTCCAAAGGTATATCGGTTCGATTTTCAAAAATTTCTGGACAAACTTCCCCATATTGAAAATGGAAGGGAAGTGGTCCTCTACCTGGATGAATTTACGACGTATCTGGATGTTGAAGTGGGACAGGATGCGATTCGATTGTTACATCAATTGGGCTATAAAATCAACCTGTTTTATGCCGAAAGTGGTCGTACCTACCTTTCCAAGGGTTTTTTAAAGGAGGCCAAAAAATTGGCAGAGACCAATCTTGAAAAGATGACTCCCTACATAAAAAAGAGGCTTCCAATTTTGGGAATTGAACCTTCTGCAATACTCTCTTTTAGAGATGAATACAAACGATTGGTTAATGCATCAAATGAAGTAAAGGGATTGAGTGAAAATTCATTTTTAATAGAAGAGTTTTTAGCCAGGGAAATCGAAGAAGGACATATTTCAGAGTTTATGTTTACTTCAGAAAGGAAAGAGATAAAAATTCACGGACATTGTCATCAAAAGGCTCTTTCCAACCAAAAAGTTACTTTTGATGTCCTTAACCTTCCCAAAAATTACAAGGTAACCATTATCCCTTCCGGATGCTGTGGAATGGCAGGTTCCTTTGGCTATGAGAAAGAGCATTATGACGTAAGCATGTCCATCGGGGAGCTTAAATTGTTTCCTGCGGTCAGAAAGTCGTCACCCCAAACCATTATAGCGGCAAACGGGACCAGTTGTAGGCATCAGATTTTTGATGGTACGGGAAAAAAGGCGCTACATCCCGTCACTATTCTCCGTGAAGCCTTGCTTGTCAAGTGATTTCTCCTCCTGTTCTTCGTGGACTTCCATGTCTTCGATATCGGATTGGTTGGTAATGGATGCAATCAATTCGTTCATGTCCATTTCCTTTAAATCCTCATCCACAAAGAATGGGGAAAGCTTATCATGGTTGTATCGGTAGACTTTCCATCGTTTAAAGGAGTATTCCAGAGCAGTCAGGTTCTCCACCCAGTCCCCTGAATTTAGATAAGTTGTTTTTCCATGCTTGTTTTCGACCACCTCCTTTTTAGGTTGATGGATGTGTCCGCAAACCACATAATCATAGTGGTTTTCAATGGCGAGTTCAGTGGCCACCCTTTCAAAATCATTAATATATTTTACCGCGGTCTTGACACTGTTTTTTATCCGTTTTGAAAGGGAATATTTCTCACGTCCCAGTTTTTTCAAACACCAGTTCACCAAGCTATTCAGAAGGATAAGGAAATCATAGCCATAACTCCCCAGTCTGGCGATCCATTTGGCCTTTTGGATGGAAATATCGAATACGTCCCCATGAAATATCCACGCTTTCTTACCATCCAGGTTAAGGACGAGTTTATTTAGAATTTTTACGTTGCCCATGCTGGTAGGGGCAAATTTTCGGAGCATCTCATCATGATTCCCGGTAATGTAGAATACTTCGGTGCCTTTGGAAGCCATACCAATCAGTTTCTTCAATACCTTAAGATGTGATGCGGGAAAATAGCGTTTACTGAATTGCCAAATGTCAATAATGTCCCCGTTCAGCACCAATTTCTTGGGCTGAATGCTATTGAGATAGGCGATAAGTTCATCGGCATGGCAACCGTAGGTGCCTAAATGTACATCGGAAATAACGGCAACCTCAATCTTCCTTTTTTTCAATGTAGAATAGTTTCATACAAAGTAAGTGTGTAGGAATAAACTGCAAATGAATAAGATGTCAATTGTTTGTGAGTTTACGGTTAACTAAATATTACCACAAGATTAAAGTGTTTGGGAAAGTTTAACCGATTGGTATGTTTTTGTATGAACGGTATAAAATTTACCTTTGGCGCTTAATAGGGAAACTATGGCGGGAAACACTTTTGGAAGCCTATTTCGTTTAACAACCTTTGGTGAGTCCCACGGAACGGCCATTGGTGGTGTAATTGATGGCTGTCCTTCAGGATTGGAATTGGATGTAGAGACAATACAAAACGAACTAAATCGGCGTAAGCCCGGCCAATCGGCCATCGTGACCCAACGAAAGGAACCCGATACCGTAGCGTTCCTTTCGGGCATTTTTGAAGGGAAAACTACAGGGACCCCCATAGGATTTACCATCCACAATACCAATCAAAAATCCAAGGACTACTCCCATATTAAGGATTCTTACCGTCCTTCCCATGCAGATTATGTATACGATAAGAAATATGGTTTTCGTGATTATCGGGGTGGAGGAAGAAGTTCGGCCCGGGAAACGGCAAGTAGGGTAGTGGCAGGGGCCGTGGCAAAACAGTTGTTGTCCCATATTAAAATCAATGCCTTTGTTTCACAGGTTGGTGAACTAAAACTCAATAAGCCCTATCAAGAATTGGATTTTACATTGATTGAATCCAACCCGGTGCGCTGTCCAGATACCGAAATGGCCAAAAAGATGGAGGAATACATCAAATCCATCAAAAAACAAGGGGACACCATTGGAGGGGTCATTAGCTGTGTGGCGCAAAATGTACCGATTGGTCTTGGTGAACCGGTCTTCGATAAGCTACATGCCGATTTGGGCAAGGCCATGCTCTCCATCAACGCTGTAAAAGGTTTTGAATACGGAAGTGGTTTTGATGGGGTAACAATGCGGGGTAGCGAACATAACGATTCCTTCAATCCGGACGGAACCACAAAAACAAATAAAAGTGGAGGTGTTCAGGGGGGAATCAGTAATGGAATGGATATCTATTTCAATGTTGCCTTTAAACCGGTCGCCACTGTTCTTCAGGGGTATGAGACAATTGATAAGGATGGGAACACCGTTACCACCCAAGGGAAAGGAAGGCATGATCCCTGTGTAGTGCCCAGGGCCGTGCCCATTGTGGAAGCGATGACCGCTCTGGTCCTGGCCGATTTTGCTTTACGGGCACGGGCCAACAAAATTTAAAAGATTTAGGGCATTTTGCCCCAAAACCTTATCTTGACTCCCAAATCTTGATTATGCGTAAACTTGAACTTCACTGGAAAATCCTTATTGGGATGGTTCTGGGTATTGTCTTTGGTTTTATAATGACCGGTATTGATTGGGGTAAAGACTTCGTTTCTGATTGGATCCAACCCTTGGGTACCATTTTCGTCAAACTCCTGAAACTCATCGCCATTCCCCTGATTATAGCTTCCCTGGTCAAGGGAATCTCTGATTTGAAGGATATTTCCAAGTTCAGGAATATAGGCTTGCGCACCATTGGAATATATATCATGACCACTGTGGTGGCAATCACCATTGGTCTGCTTTTAGTGAACATTTCCAAACCAGGGGATGGAATTTCTGGGGAAACCGTAACCAAATTGACGGAGACCTACGCCAATTCCGAAGGGGTGCAATCAAAGATGAATGAAGCCATGAACCAAAAGGAAAGCGGTCCCTTACAATTTTTGGTGGACATGGTCCCCGATAACGCCTTAAAGGCCATGAGCAACAATGCATTGATGTTGCAGGTCATCTTTTTTACCATCTTTTTGGGCATTTCCATGCTGCTCATTGGTGAAGAAAGGGCCAAACCACTTAAAGACTTTTTTGATGCTTTGAATGATGTGGTGCTCAAAATGGTGGATTTGATAATGCTCACCGCCCCTTATGCCGTATTTGCCCTTTTGGCCGGAGTAGTGGTATCTTCAAGTGACCCCGATCTCTTGTTGGCCCTGCTTAAATACTCCGGTGTCGTAGTTGTTGGCTTGCTCCTAATGATTGTTTTTTATACCCTTGTCGTAACTATGTTTACCAAGAAGAACCCTTTTTGGTTCCTGAAGGAGATAAGCCCCGCCCAATTATTGGCATTTTCCACAAGTTCCAGTGCCGCAACCCTGCCCGTAACGATGGAACGGGTGGAAGAACACATTGGAGTGGACAAGGAGGTTTCCAGTTTTGTACTTCCGGTAGGAGCGACCATTAATATGGATGGGACCAGCTTATACCAGGGTGTTGCCGCAGTCTTCATTTCACAGGCCCTGGGGTTTGACTTGACTTTTGGAGACCAGTTGACCATTGTATTGACCGCCTTATTGGCCTCCATTGGTTCCGCCGCCGTGCCCGGTGCGGGAATGGTAATGTTGGTCATTGTTCTGGAATCCATAGGATTTCCAGCAGATAAATTGGCCATAGGCCTGGCCCTTATCTTTGCTGTGGATCGACCTCTGGATATGTGCCGTACCGTGGTGAATGTAACGGGAGATGCCACGGTCTCCATGGTAGTGGCCAAATCCGTCGGAAAATTGGGCGAACCCCGTATCAAAGAGTGGGACGACCACTATGATGAGGTAAAATAAACCTTAAATCTTACAGCTTCTGGGGCCGGAACTTTGTTTTCTTGTAAACATCCTTTACTTTGAGGGTTCAAACAAACTGTAGATGAGATGAATATTTGCTTCTTAATGTATCCCTGGGAAGAAATCGACCCAGAAAACGATACCAGTCTCGCCCTAATCCACGAATGTGTAAAACGTAAGCACGGTGTGGCCATTTGTACACCGGCAAATCTAACCATCCGAAATAGCGTCACCAGTGCGTTCTGTACGGTTATTGGGCGTATGGATAAGGTTCCCGCCCCGTTAAAAACATTTTATAAACAAGCCAAGATTAGGGAAGAAATGCTGCCCCTAGCAGGTTTTGATGTGATTTTCATGCGTGCCAATCCGCCATTGGATCCCTTGATGCTCAATTTTTTGGATTCCGTAAAGGACGATGTTTTTATCATGAATTCCCTTCAAGGACTTCGTGAAGCGAACAATAAGCTCTACACAGCCGCATTTGGGGACAGCCATAGCAATATTATTCCCGTGACCCATGTGTCCAAAAACAAAAAATACTTGGTTCAACAGATTAAGGAATCAACTGCCGATAAAATGATATTGAAGCCGTTAAATGGTTTTGGGGGATCCGGGGTTATTTTGATTGAAAAATCGGCGATGAGCAATATAAAATCGCTTTTGGATTTTTACGTAACCAACTCAGATGGAACTTCTAACTATGTTATACTTCAAGAATATATTGAAGGTGCGGATTTAGGGGATGTCCGCATACTCCTATTGAACGGGGAGCCCATTGGGGCCATGCGCAGGGTACCTGGAAGTGATGATCATCGTTCCAATGTCTCCGCGGGGGGATCGGTTGCCAAACATTCCATGAGCAAGGAGGAAAAAGCGCTGTGCAAACAGATCGGTCCCAAATTGGTGAAAGATGGATTGTTTTTTGTAGGGATTGATGTTATTGGGGGCAAGTTGGTGGAAGTAAATGTGATGTCCCCAGGTGGGATTACGTATATGAACAAAGTATACAAAACCAAAATACAATGTCAGGTAATCGATTTCATTGAAAGTAAGGTCACCGTAAAACTACAGGCCTTTGACCGTCGATTCCGTTTGCGAAAAGAGGTGGAGGATGCATAGGCTTTCCGTTCATGAAATCATTGCAAATGTCAACCAGCAGATTCCCTTTGAAGCCATTTCAGAGGATTACTCCTTTACGATAAAGGTAGAGCGCTATGTGCCCTATATCTGTGGTGCGGTGCATGATGGGCATCAGTTCCGCAAAGAACTTTGGGAAAACTGTTTGCACACGGCATATGAACGTTGGTATGAGGAGGATCCCTGTACCAAACAGATGGTCCAATCCCATCCCATAGTTATTGCCGGACTGGACAGTAGATTTGAATATGATTTAAATCGACCCCCGGAGAGCGCGGTTTTTGACACGGCTTGGGGAAAACAGCTTTGGAAAGTACCGCTATCCAATGCAATGAAACAAAAAAGCCTTAAAAAACACGATGGTTTTTATCAGGTGGTCCATGCTTTAGTGGCCAAACTGGAAACACTGTTCCCAAAGATCATTGTCTTTGATATGCACAGTTACAACTGGAAACGTTGGGAGCGGGAAGTACCGGTCTGGAACTTGGGAACGACCAATATTGATAACCATCGGTTTGGGGCCATTGTGGATTCATGGAGTGCCAAACTTAGTGGACTAAGCCTTCCTTATGGCATTACATCCACATCAAAAATCAATGACACCTTTCAGGGGAATGGCCATTTTTTAAAGTACATCACAAAACACTTTGCGAATACCCTGGTATTGGCAACAGAGATTTCCAAAATATACTGCGATGAGCTTACAGGCGTTATCTTTCCCGAAGTTGTGGCCACGGTGGAAAAACAATTGCAGGAATTGATACCTTTGCAGGCCACTGAGTTTGAAAAGAGCACATGTTAGCTACCCAAGACCAAAAGCAACTGCAACAAGAGTTTCCCCATGTTTTTGAAATAGACGGCAACTTAGACCGATTGATTCATAAGATCGAGTTGCTCAGTTATGTCAATCCCATTAATGTGGAAAAGGAAAAGCACCGCTTTTTCGCATCAAAATATGCCATTGAACCCCATTTTAATTACCCCAAGGTAAAGTTCAATCCCTATAAATTACAGCGTCTCTTCTTTGCACAACGTTTGGAGCGTATAGACGATGATACCATTCGGAGAATGTATGAGGAAATCATCAACTACTACTCCAATATGATCCAATGCATAGAAACCATTGGTAAGGGAAAAAGCTTTTATTACAATTCCCTTAGTGTATATGGGACCCCAACGGAGAAAGACGTTCAGAATGCGCAGTTTATACTTCATTATGAAGATGAGCCCCTATCCCTGGATATGCAAAAGGTTCATACCCCCATGGAGGCCAGGGACTATTTTTTGGAGTTTGCGAAACAGTACGATTTTCCATTGAACATTAGGTTTTCAACCCATATTGCAGCAGAGGCCATGGTGAGCAATAGCTCAAAGACCCTTATTATTAAAAAGAACGCCAAATTCAGTAAGAACCAATTGCTAACACTTGCACATCATGAAATTGGGGTGCATTTGGTGACCACCTACAATGGGTTAAAACAGCCGCTAAAAATATTTTCCAACGGAATGCCCACGAATGTGGAAGCACAAGAGGGCTTGGCCGTATTGAGCGAATATATGGGCGGGGCGTTGACGTTGAAGCGTTTAAAGGAATTGGCCTATCGGGTCATGGCTTCGGATAGTTTGATCAAGGGCTATGGTTTTGCGGACACCTTTGATTTAATCCATAACAAATACAAACTCAATAGGGAAGAAGCTTTTAGCATTACCTTACGGGCCCATAGAGGTGGAGGGTTCACAAAAGACCGGTTGTACCTTAGTGGTCTAAGAAAGATCTACAAGCGTTACCAACAAGAACAGGATATGGATGTGCTATTTATGGGAAAAGTCTCCTTGGACGACCTCGAAAACATCAAACACCTCGGTAAATTAGGGCTAGCCCACAAAATAACCCATAGAAGCCTTTCTTTTGACAAAAAATTGAATACCAACACCACCTTGGATTTTATTCTGAACAACCTTAAGTAGGGGGTATTCCTCGTAAATGCAAAAATCCCCAAACCAATATGGGATTGGGGATATATAACTATCTAAAGGCTTTTTAAAGCAATAAACTGGTCAATCATGTATTCGGACAAGGCTTGCCAATTGTTCGTTGGCTTCATTTGCTCATAGGTCATGGAGGCCATATGGATCTCATTGTCATTTTCCATGCCGTAGACTTTTAAATGGATGGTGGTCTTGGTATTCCCACTTACGGTTTCCTTGGCATCGTCAAAGAAACCTCCAGCCTTGGCAGTGGTTTTGTTTTGATTTTCCTCCACTTCAATTTTTAATAAAAACTCGGTGCCCAAAGCATTTCGCAACTGGCTTATGGAAGCCGATTTCAATTCCTGATAGCCAATACCATTGTCTACAAGACTGCGTATGGTTTTGGTCATATCCTGTATCTTCAATTGGTGTTCCGCGGACTTTTTGGCCAGATATGTCGTAATGTAACTGCTCAGTTCACTGGAAAGTTCTTTGCTGTAATTTCCATTTTTGTTGAAGGATGCAGGAACAACCGCAATGCTCATATCCTCAATACGCTCGTTAAGAAAGATTTCCTCCTTGGGAATAGGTCCGGGTTTCTCCGCAGGGACAAAAACGGTTTCCCCCTTTTTTGTTGGTGTGGAAGCACTTTTCCCAAAGGTTTGGGTACGCCCACTCGCAAATACAATTTTTTCCAGGGCACTCTTTTCAACCTCATTGATAACCGTTTCCCCAGGATAATTGAAACTGATCGTGGTAGCGGTTACTTTTACGACTTTAGCTTGAATCAATTGACCATCTTTGGTAAAAATGATGTCGTTTTTTGTGCTCCCTTGCGCAAAGGCCAATACCGAACACATAACAAGAAAGAGCGTAATTAGATTTTTCATAGCACAACTATTTTGAATTAATATTAGTAGTTTTCTGAGCCTGGACGTTGGTACGATTTAAAGGAAAATTTTCCGTAGTGGTCCTATCGAAATTCACCCATAACCATGCCTAAGCCTTTTGGCTTTTACTCAAAGAAGTCACAAATTGTATGCCAGCTATTGTTAAAAAGGTGGTAGTACGACTATTATTTTCTTAAATTTTTTGCGATTCCTATGCTTAGCATGGAAAATCACTACATATGAACCTTTTGTAACCGAATGTAAATAAAAGGACACCTTCCGTACACGAATTTGCGAAGTGTTTAGTGCTTTGTCCTACTTTAAGACCCTTAATATACGTTATTATGAAACTGTCCCGGATAAGGCGTTGGATTGCAATCATTACCCTTGGTACTGTACTTTTTTGCCCAAAATTGTATGCCCAGGAAAGCGGACATGCCGTTATTCCCAAAACCCTGTATGTCTTTGGTAGCTATGGGGACCTAAACCGTTACAATGAGAAGGAATCCCTGTTCTTGATTACCGAAGAACGCGAGCTTTATGATGAAAATGCTGTCCTTAGGGTGGATACCATCCTTATCAAAGAAAGGATTGATTACCATAATTATATCATTGCCCGTCCGGGAAGGGCATCATTGGGGTTGCTGCAGCGCGATGTGGTTATCCCGGATTCCATTTATGTTGCGTCAACATACATTGAGGGGAAATCCGTAGAAGAAGTCAAGAAAAAGTTTAAAGATGCCCCAAAGCAACCATGGTTTTCCCTTTTAAACCGACAATTGTTTACAAAAGCCAAAATGGAAAAAATGAAGGAGGCTCCCGGTTTGGATGAAATTACAAGAAAAGATTTGTTGGAATCGCTCTCTTGGCGGGAGGCTATTGGCAAAGAGCTCAAAGCATACCTGGATTCAAATCCTGGGATGAGTCCGAACAGAATCTATCGTATGGTTGAAAATTACAGGAACCAAAAGCTGGTTTTGTTGGGGTATAATCCCTATAAACAGGTGGTCTACAACTGGCAAAAACAATTTGACGGCGACGAAGAGATCATCAAATTATTGACGGAGCCCATTTCGTTTGACTAAACCAAAAAAGGGCGGCATTTCTGCCGCCCAAAGGTTTTAAAGCGATATATATTTCCCTCGAGGATATTTTACTTGAAAGGAAAAACGTTCGGTTTTGCTTTCAAGCGGCTTCAGGTTCATGGTCCAGGTCAGCAGGCCCTTTTTTGTTTCATAGGTCGCATTGTTGGTGACCACATCATCCACCTTTATTTCCTTGTCCTGGGATTTGGGAATCCTGTCCACCAACTTCAAGTCAATGGCGACCCCCTTGTTGTTCTTCACTTCCAAGTTATAGGTCCTGTTCAGGATACGGTTGTTCCCGGTAAACGACTTGCTTTTAAAATTGCGTTCCTGTTTTCGGGTAATGGTAATGTTCGTGTCAATTCCCAGGGAAAGAACCATTTCCTTTTTGGTGGTATAGGGATCCAATACGGTCTTTCCGGCATAGGTTCCTTCAAAATAAATATTGGCTTCACCAGGCAAGAGTTGGTGCTTTTCCCAATCAGTAAAACTGGCGGTTAGGAATACATTTTCATTGATGATGGGTGCGGCAAAATACTCATAGGTCGCTGGAAGCCTAAAGGTATTGATTTCAATGGCCGTAATGTCATTATTGGAGGGGATGGAATAAGACTTTTTGATAACAAATTCCGTTTTGGTGGCGCCCTCTTTGGTATTGCTTTTTTTAGTGGTGATTAAGATTACGCCCGTGGCGGCACGGCTCCCGTATAGAGCGGTGGCATCACTTCCCTTTAAGATATCCACGGTTTGAATTTCACTGGCATCCAAATCGCCTTCCACAAAACCGTCCACGGGAACACCATCAATGACATAAAGGGGTTCAGCATAATTTTTAACGGAAGCAACTCCCCGTACCCATATTCCGGAAGCCGCTCCGGCTAAATTACGGCTTTGACCGCCATAACCAGTGACCACAACTTCCTCCAGTACTTGTGCATCTTCTTCCATGCTCAAATTAATCATTGAGGAATACAACGGGATGTCCTGATCGATCATACCGATATATTTAAAGCTGAGTTCCTGGCCATAGGGCACTTCAAGGCTATAATTGCCATCAAAATCGGTTTGGGTGCCCTTGTTGGTTCCCTTGATTACGATAGTGACACCCGGCAGGGGCTGTCCGGAAGCATCGGTTACCGTACCCGCTACTTTTTTGATACTGGGATTAAAGGCATAACCCTTTTTCTTTTGGGAAGGGGAGTACCTTCTGGAATATGCAGCGGTAAAATTAAGGTAATGGGCGTCCAATTTGGGTTTGCTAATATTGTAATCCGGATTTCCTGTGGAAAGCACTACATTAACCCTGTTCCAGTCCTGTCCTGTATTTTGATAAACGTTCGCTTTATAGGCAAGACTCAGGGGAGCGTTCAATGCCGTGGACTTTATATCATAATTGGGCACCCAACCAGCATCATTGACCATGTATTTCAGGGTCATCATCAGATTGGTGGCCTTTGGCGCGTCAAATTTAAGGGTGATTTCCCCTTGTTCTTCTTCAGGGGCGCCATTGGCTTCGGCCAATTGTTTTTGTAGCATCGTGACCTCCATTTTCAATGTATCGATTTCCAGGGTGGTCTCGAATACTTCATTCTTAATGGCCGTAATACGTACACGATAGTATTGACTGATTTCCTTTACCTTTTCCAGGTTTAAGGCCTGGGTGTCCGTACTTACCATTCGATTAGTGGTAATTACTTTTTCTTCTTCCTCCAACCCATGGATTCGATTCTTTAGCAAGGTGATTTGATGTTCCAATGCTTTGATCCGATTTTCCCATTCCTTTACCTGCGGATTACTTTCCGACTTCTCCAGATAATTGATGTTATAGGCTATGGAAAGGATGGAAACGGCATCAAGTCCGGAAACCTGTATGCTACTTTCATCAATCTTGTGGGAAAGTCCTGTAAATACCACCTCGTTGGAGCCTTCCTTTAAAGCGCAGGTTGCGGTCCGGGTGATTTGGGCGCCGCTTAAATATACGGTAACGGCCTTGATTTTGGAAGGGACTTTTTGGTCATTGGGGAAAAGGATACTGGGAATACATAACAGGAATACGATGAGCTTTTTCATGACGGTCAGTTTAAAATTGAAATCAAACTTCCATCAAAAAGAACAGTTTAAAAACACCAAGTGATCCAATGCCGAAAATGGATTAGGGAAGGGGAGGTTTGAATGAGTCAACCCAAAAATTTGGCCTGTAATTCCGGGGTCGGAATCATGCATTGATCCTTGCGACCGAACCATTTGTATCGGTTTCGTGCGACCACATCATATAGGCCGTCCCTTAAGGAGGAAGGTATCCACTTAAACACCAACAATACCTTCCATAGACCACCAAACTCCCTGGCAATCTCCAGTGCCGCCTCTGATTTGGTATAATAAGCAAGCCCTGGTGCCACCAGTATAATGGAATCCGTTTTAGCGGTATCAATACCCCGCTCGGAAATCATTTCCTGGCCAATTTCACTTTGTAGCGCCGCATAGCGGAAGACATCTTTTTTGTCCCGCTTGATAACAAATTGAATGGCTCCGTTACAAAGGTTGCATACGCCGTCAAAGAGGATTATTTTTTTAGACTTTTCAATCATTTCCTGTTTTAATGGTCATTTTGGACTTTACAAAGATATTACAGGTTAAATGGAATGCCTAGATTTTATAACGCATTTAAGAATACAGGGAACCAAAGGACAGGGAATCTGGATTTCTTAATCAATGCTTCGCATCTCATTTTGAAATGACCAACAAATCTGGGGGACGTTCAGTGGACAATACCATTATGTTCTTGTCGCAAAAGCGGTCTTTTAATAAGATTTGGGAATGATTTGGACAAGCAGCCGGCCACTCAGGTTGAGGATTCAACAATCTGATGCCGGCTGTTATGAGTTTAGCAGTATTGAAGTAGACTCAGAAGTCCACTTTCCCTCAGGTTTTACTCCTGATTTCTTACTGTATGCTATCAATGGCCTTATTTAAAAGGGCCAGTGTAGCTGCAATTCCTTCTTCTTCGGAAAGCGTACTACCTTCATATTCTATACCGATATACCCTTTGAAACCCGAATCCTTCACAATTTTCAACATTTTGTAGAAATCGGTTTGGGTTTCATTGCCGTTCTCATCAAAATCGTGCGATTTTGCACTTACCCCTTTTGCATACGGCATTAGTTCGGCCATTCCTTTATAACGATCATATTCATTGACGCAACCATCAGGGCCACGCTCAATACAGAAGTTACCGTAATCGGGAAGTGTGCCCACATTGTCCATATTCACTTGGGCCATAACCCCGGCCAACCAGGCCCCGTTTGAAGAATAACCGCCGTGGTTTTCCACAATAATGTTGATGCCCTGGGTAGCCCCATATTCGCCCAGTTGCGTAAGACCGTCAACGGCGTTGGCCGCCACCTCCTCAGCGCTTCCTTCTCCGGCAGCATTGACCCGAATGGAGTGTGCTCCCAAAAACTTTGCGATATCCACCCACTTGTAATGATTTTCCACGGCCTTTTTTCTGGCTTCCGCATCGGCATCTCCAAGATTGCCCAATGCATCACACATAATCAATCCAACAGAAACCCCAGCTTCTTCACACCGCTGTTTAAAACCGTCCCAAAAGGCTTGATCATCAACTTTTCCATAGTAGAAAGTGTTCACCAGTTCAATGGACTTGACTCCAAATTTTGCAGCCATTTTTGGGAAGTCGTTTGGGTCTGCGTCACCCAACAATATATCATCAGGTGATTCTTGTAACGTTTTTACGAACCACTGCCAATAGCCTTCTCTCTTAGGGCCTAAAAAAGCATTATGAAATGACCACTGGGCCAATGAGATTTGAAAGTCTGGTGTGGGAACTTCAATTTCTTGCGCTGCTTCGGTCGTAGCATTGGATTCTGACTTTGTACGACAGGAGACGACAAAAAACAGACTGACTACGACAATGATAATTCTTTGTTTCATGGGGAAAATGATTTAATTGGTAAAAAAAGTACTATGAAATTAGGTTTCTTACAATTTTACCCAAAAAACCTGGATTCTTCATGGTGTTAGGTCATAATTTAAGATGGAAATTGCTGAAAAAGATACATTTTCATTTCTTTCCCTCGACCAACTCCAATAGATCCACACTTACGTTGGTGGTAAAAAGACCGTAGTTCACTATGGCTTTTCCTTTTTCCAGCGTATCAATACTCCCGACCGCTTTGCCATCATGCATACGAACCCGGTCCCCGATCTTAAAGACAGGTCGTGGTTTGACCTTTTCGGCTTGGAGGGCTTTTTTCTTTTTTACCACTTTTTCTTTCCGCACTTTTACCAACTTCTGCTCGAGTTCATTGGCGGTCTGTTTTTTAATGGCCCTTTTGGCCTTGGCTTCCTTGACAGAGGATTTTTTGCGTTTACTGTTTTCGGTTTCCACAATCCGTAAGAGCTCGGAAATCAACGGTCGCTTTTTTTGATCATGAAAATAACGTTCGGCAATATCATTCACCTTATTGCCCAAATGGATCATACGTTGGTTGTGATCATAGAGTTCCTGGTAATTCTCGAGTTTCGACTTTATCTTGGCGTTTAACTTCTCCAAACGCGCTGCTTCCTCTTTGGCCTTGGTTTCTTCGTCCTGTAAACGCGATTCCGTTTTGGACATTTTGGAGCGTTCTTTTTGCAATTTGGAAATGGTGGCGTCAAAGCGCACCTTGCCACGGTCTATCTTCTTTTTCGCTTTGTTGATCAAGGAGTAGGGGATACCATTCTTTTGGGCCACCTCAAACGTAAAGGAACTTCCTGCCTCCCCTAAAATCAATTTAAATGTTGGTTCCAGGGTTCTGTTGTCGAATTGCATATTGGCATTGGTCATATGGGGCATTTCATTCGCCAATAGCTTTAAATTGGCGTAATGGGTAGTAATAACACCAAAAGCTTCGCGCTCATAAAACACTTCCAAAAAGGCTTCCGCCAAGGCACCTCCAAGTTCCGGATCTGAGCCCGTTCCAAATTCATCGATCAAGAATAGCGTACGGTTATTGCACCGCTTTAAAAACTGGTTCATGTTCTTTAAGCGATAACTATAAGTGCTCAAATGGTTTTCTATGGATTGGTTATCACCAATATCCGTCAAGACCTTATCAAAAAAGCATACGGAACTTCTTTCATGGACAGGGATTAAGAGTCCGGATTGGAGCATTACCTGTAGTAATCCAATGGTCTTCAATGTAATACTTTTTCCTCCTGCATTGGGGCCGGAAATCACGATGATCCTGTTGTTTTGCTGTAGTTCTATGGTCTGCGGCCAGGTTCTTTCTTTTTTTTGTTTATTGGTCAAATACAACAGTGGGTGGTAGGCGTCCCGGAGAATCAGTTTTCGTTCCGCATTGATTTCGGGTAACAACGCGTTCATTTCCGAGGCATATTTTGCCTTGGCCGCGGTCATATCCATATGGGTCAAAAAGAATTGGAAGGTTTCCAATGCTGGGGCCTCTGGGCGAATGGCATTGGTGAGTTCCAATAGGATACGCCGAATTTCCTCTTTTTCCTCAAACTCCAAATTGCTGAGTTCCGTACTATACTGTAAAGTGGTTTCGGGAACAATATAGACGATACTTCCCGTTTTTGAATTTCCCATGACCGTACCCTTCACCTTACGGCGGTGCATGGCCCTAACGGCCAAAACCCTTCTATTCTCCACAATGGATTCCTTGATGTCATCCAAAAAATCGGCCGACAGATAACGGAAAAGGGCAGCCCCAAAACTTTGATTGATCTTACCGCGCACCGAATTGATATCCAAACGAATCCGTTTTAGGTCTACGGAAGCATTATCACGGATTTCTCCGAATTTATCAATGACCGCTCCAATTTCATTGGGAATAAAGGTGTTTTCCTGGATTCCCTCTGTGAATGCAAACAATAGGGGATAGTATTCTTTGAACTTTTTAAAAAACTTCTTGTGCAAGGAGGTGGTGGTACATAAATGGGCAATCCGCCGAAATCCGGAAACCTCCAAAACGGTATTTTCTATTTGAAGTAATTTCAGCTCTTTGGTGATGGCATCAAAACCATGGTTGGGAATACGGTTTTCATTGAAAAAGGAAGCCAAATATTCCGAGGTTTGCCCCAATTGTTGCATCAGGGTTTCCTGGTGGGTCAGCGGTTCAAGTTCCATTGCGGATTCCTTGCCCAGTTCTGTAGTACAACGGGCGGCAAGTTGTTCCAAAACAGTGGGAAACTCTAAGTCCTGTAGGGTTTTTGAATGAATGGGTTCCATGTTCCTCTTCTAGCGGGGCAAAGATAAGGATTCAATAAGGGAAGACATTTTAAATTTTCTGTAACAGGATACAAAATAGTTTTCGTTGGCAAGCCCACCGGACGGCAAAGGCAATCCCCTGTCATCCCTTTGCCTTTTCCAATCTTTTCTGGATTAATTCCTTTTCATTTTTCTTGTTGGCGAATGCCATGGCTTTGCGTAAACAGTCCATTTCCATATCCGTATTGTTCTTCATACGATAAAGTTCGGCCAACAAACAGAAATAGTGGTGGTTATCCTTTAGCTCCAATTTATGGGCTTCTTGAATGGCTTCATCCACGGAATTTGCTTTGGCAAGGGCATACGTCCGATTCATGGCTATGATAGGCGAATATGCCATGGCGAGCAATTGGTTGTACAACGCCAATATGCTATTCCATTTTTCCCTGGTTTCCTCGGTATGCCAATAAGCGATCGCAGCCTCCAGATGGTACTTGGTTACCTCATTGCCGGTAGCAGAGCGGTTTAGGTATTTTTTGCCTTTTTGAATCAAATCCATGTCCCACTTTTTTTTATCCTGTTCATGGTACAAAAGATCACCGTGTTCCCCGGATGTTCTGGCATCCAATCTAGAAGCATGGAAACACATTAGGGCGATAAGCGCGTATATTTTTGGTTTTGGAAAGATTTTTTGCCGAGACAGAAAAAGACTCAATCGTAGGGCTTCCCAGCATATTTCGTGGCGGATACTTTCTTCATTGATACTACTGTAATACCCTTCGTTGAACAGTAAATAAATGACCCGTAATACATTATCAAGCCTTAAAACATATTGGTCTACCGTAAGATTCGTTTCAATTCGATTACGTTCTTTGAGGGCTTTTTTGGCCCGGTATAATCTTTTGGTAATGGTTTCTTTGTTTGATAAGAGTGCCCTGGCAATTTCTTCAATACTGAAACCACATAAAATTCGCAGGGCAATACAAAGCTGGGATTCAGTATTGAGTTTGGGGTCACAGAGCACAAACAGCATCCGGAGCTGACTGTCTTCAATTATTTTGTCCGTAATCTCTATTGGGTTGGTTTGCCCGTTTCCCGCACCCAGTTCAGGAATGATTTTTTCCGTATAGATTTTTTTTCTTCGGTAGTGTTCATACAGCAGATTTTGGGCAACTTTACGAAGCCAGGCTTTTGGAAAGCTGGGAATGCCTTTATGGGACCAAGCCTTCATGGCCCTAAGAAAGGTTTCGGATACAATATCCTCCGCCAATTGCAGATCGGCCAGCCCATAATAATTGCAGAGTACAGCAATCAAATTGCTGTACTCAGACTTAAATATCCCGGACAGTTGTTTGTTGTCCATAAGATTGCTTCCCGTTGAATGATGTATTACATGCCATCCAAGACCATAATATCCCTAATCTCCACTTTGCCGCCGCTACTTAGGACGGGGCAACCCTTACTAAGTTGGATGGCCTCTTCAATGGAAGTTGCCGATACGATCATAAAACCTCCCACGATCTCTTTTACTTCTGCATAGGGGCCATCGGTAACGGTTCCATCCGCATGCATGGTCTTTCCTTCAAATCCCAAGGCCTCCCCCGGATTTTTGAGTTTGCCTTGTGCGCCAATTCCGTCCATCCAATCTTGCCAGGCTTTGACCTCCTCTTCTATTTGCGCTGGAGTAGGGTTAAAATCAGGATCGGGTTCGCTGTGGAACAGCATCATAAAATCTTTCATGTTTTTTGTTTTAAATGAGTTCAATGAATAACTACTAAAGGTTTATATCCATAATGATTGAAAACTTGGAAACTGGACAATAGTCCGGTTTTTTCTGCTTAGGATTTAGTGGCTACCATGCCTCGTTGCCCACATAAAGCTATATAAAGTTAGCCTTCCAATGGTAATGGTCAACAGATTTTAAAGGAAACAAAGGACGTAGGAATATGGTATTTGCACAGCTTTTAGTTTTGTATCCAACTGCCGTATATGATATTGTTCCAACCCTGAATTAAAATGGTCACTCCGGAATTTTCTTCAATATTTTCTGATGAAAAGTCACTAAGGATATTGGCCAAATTGGCAAATTCCCCGACATCTGAATATAGGAAGAATCTAGAAGGATGGTTGACCCAATTTCCATCAGAACTTTCAGGATAGGGTATTCTTCCTTCCCCTTCAAACTCAAACTCCACAAAGTCCGGATTCTGTTCCAATAGTGCTAGAAAATCATTGTAAATATTGGTGTTATCGGTGTTTGTGCCACAAATGTAAGCAAATGAGTTTTCTGGAATTCTAAAAGTGGTGGGGTACAAAGAAGTTGTAAAGTTCTTTTCGATACGTGTGATTGAAACTTTTTCCTGATTGATTTCCACAGCGTATTGATCGACTACATTTCCATTGATAAAAGTAACTTTCTTGGTGTTTTCCGGTAAATCAAGATAGGAAACTGCAGGTCCAATGGCAGTAAAACACCATTCCGGTTTTATGATATCATCAAATCGTATGATGATTTCATTGCCACTGGTAAATTCCGTTGTGGATATGATATAATTAATACAAGGGAATTCTTCGGAAGTAATTAATTTTAGTGTTAACGATGGTTCTTGCGCCTCGTTGTTGTTGTATATCTCTTCGGGCATAAAATTGATGTCCGTATCTATTGAGTTCCCTGTGATATATTCCGAGTATTCAGCGTTGATTTGATCATCAGTACTACAGCTAAATATTATGAACGATAGGACGAATGCTATAAACCTTTTCATTGCCATTCCTTTTTAGATTGATGGGAATCTTCCAATATGGTTGCTTTAAATGGCCGTCCCTCGTACTCCTTTTTGGTGAGGGGGACAAACGGTCCCAAAGCCTCTTTCTATATTTCCATAAAAAGGAAATTTCCTTTATTGTTTCCATAAAAAGGAAATAAATTCATATATTTCCACAAACAAGAAACAAGAATGGCAGCAAGTCATCATATCATAATGGCGGATATTATCTCAAGTCGTCACATCCATAAAAATGATGATTTCATGCACCAATTCAAAGCATTGGTAAAATTAGCAAATACCGAGTTTGCCCATCACATCATCTCACCATTGACCATTACCCTGGGTGATGAATTTCAAGGTATTGTCAATAGCACCAAAACCCTTTTCGATCTGCTATTTTTTTTAGAGGAGCAGATCATAGAAGCACACTATCCCTATGGGCTTAGATATTCCTTGGTTTTTGGGGAAATAGAAACTGAAATCAACAAAGAGATTGCTTATGAAATGTATGGTCCGGGACTGACCAGGGCCAGGGAGGCCCTAACAACGGCAAAAGAAACCGGTGACAATTATTTCATTGCTATAAACGAACACCTGGATGATCAGCTACGATTGTGCATGAAACTCTATCAATCCATAAAGTCTGAATGGAAACTGTCGGAATTTGAGATCGTATCGGCCTTTCTAAAGCATAAGGATTACAAGGATCTTAAACGAATAGGACTTTATAAAACGCGCTCAGGTGCATGGAAAAAAGGAAAATCATTGCGAATCGATGAATACAATATTGTAAAACAGCTTGTTTTTCAAATTATAGGTAATGAGTGATATTAAATATCAAATCCTTTATTGGATCATGGTCGAAGTATTTTTGATCATTATATTCTATGCCGTTTCAAAATGGTTGAACCCCAAAAATCCCATCACGAACAATTCGGAAAAGTTCACTTCATGGCTCAAAGGGTTTTTGGAAAGGCTGTTTCTCGCATTTTTGTTGTTGTCCAACCTGCAGGGAGGCGCTTTGGTACTATTCGGAGCCATAAAGTTGGGGACACGATTGGATAGCGATAAAGAAAGAAAAGTGAGCAATGACTACTTTGTTGTTGGAAACTTTCTATCAATCGCAGGAGCGGTAGTCACCTATTTGTTGTTCAAGGAAGTATTAAAATTCAATTGAAATAAATGAAAGATGCACCCAACTGGCAGACGGCCATCGAATTTGAAGATATTACCTATAAAAAATGTGACGGGGTTGCCCGTATCGCCTTTAATCGACCTGAGGTTCGCAATGCCTTTCGTCCCAAAACCACCAGCGAGTTGTACCGGGCATTTTATGATGCCCAGGAAGATACCTCAATAGGGGTTGTTCTCCTTTCTGGGGAAGGGCCCTCACCCAAGGACGGGGGTTGGGCGTTTTGCAGCGGGGGCGATCAAAAGGCCCGGGGACATCAAGGCTACGTAGGGGAGGATGGATACCATCGCCTGAACATTTTGGAAGTACAACGGTTGATTCGCTTTATGCCCAAGGTGGTCATTGCCGTAGTCCCTGGCTGGGCCGTAGGTGGAGGGCATAGCCTGCACGTGGTCTGCGATATGACCTTGGCCAGTAAGGAGCATGCCCTATTTAAACAGACCGATGCTGATGTGACCAGTTTTGATGGGGGATATGGATCCGCCTATTTGGCTAAAATGGTAGGGCAGAAAAGGGCAAGGGAAATCTTCTTTTTAGGCCGCAATTATTCGGCCCAGGAAGCGTATGAAATGGGGATGGTCAATGCCGTTGTTCCACATGGGGAATTGGAAGCTACGGCCTACCAATGGGCACAGGAGGTTTTGGCAAAATCACCAACGTCCATTAAAATGTTGAAATTTGCCATGAACCTAACGGATGATGGTATGGTAGGGCAACAGGTATTTGCGGGAGAGGCCACACGTTTGGCGTATATGACCGATGAGGCCATAGAGGGAAGAAATGCCTTTTTGGAAAAGCGAAAACCAAATTTTGGTAAGAACAAATGGATTCCTTAGGCGGTACTGCTAAAAGGGGAATCGGCACAACAGGTTTTCTGGCCTAAAATGTAAATTATAGTGCTACCAACTAAAAAGGACCCTAGCGTTTAAACTAAGGCCCTTTTAACGAGAACACTATATGAAAATGAAAAAATTTACTTGCTTTAATATTATGATGTAAATGTACCACCAGGACCTTCGTTACGGAAATTATTGTTGTGAACGCCCCTTGTTTTGTGGTGTGGCAAGGCAAAAATGAAATGAGGGCTAAATTTCCCCCTTTATTCTATGGCACTGACCAAGGTGGAAAGAAAGCCATTGATATCGAATTCCGGAAATTCTGCCAGTCCGGTCCGTACTACCACCAAATGCTTTGATGGAATCATAAAGACGTATTGACCTTGATATCCATTCATGGAATATAGATCTTTGGGAACATCAGGGTAAATTCCACCGGAATTCAACCAAAAATGCGCTCCGTAGGTCCCATCGGAATGCGCCGTGGGCTCGGTGATATAGTCGGTCCATTCAGGAGCAAAGAGTTGTTCCCCCTTCCATTGTCCCTTATTTAGATAAAGTTGTCCCAGGCGGCCCCAGTCCCTTGTGTTGGCCCATCCATAGGAGGAGCCTACATAATTGCCTTCCAAATCGGCTTCAATGAGCATGGAATGGGCACCAATTTTATCAATTAGGGAAGCATATGGAAAATCGAGATACGCTTGATGGGTCGCGAACTGTTGTCTAAGGATTCCGGACAACAGATTGCTTGTCCCAGAGGAATAATTCCAGATTTCCGTGGGTGCTGCAATGGCCTCCTTTGCTTTTTGTGCCGCTGTCATATCGCTTTCCAGAAACAACATTTTGGTAACATCGGAGATTTTGCCATAGTCTTCTTCCCATTCCAATCCGCTCTGCATCCGTAACAGATGGTTCAGCGTAATATTTTTGCGTTCATCATTTTCCCACTCGGCAACAGGGGCGGGCAAATCCATTTGCAATTTCCCCTGATGTTCCAAAACGCCATATAAGGTTGCCAAAACACTTTTGGTCATGGACCAACCCAAAATTGGGGTAGTGGCATCAAAACCTTCCACATAGCGTTCATGTAAAAGCTGTCCTTTGTACAGTACCAATAGGGTTCGTGTTTTTTGTACTTCCGGATTTCCAAAAGGTAATGCCACGGCCTGGTTCAGTTTGTCATAGTCAATTTCGGGAAATATGGAATCTTTGGGGGCCAAGTGGCCAAGGGGATAGGGTAGGGAATCAAATTTTTGTTCTCTGTTGGGTTGCAGATAAGGTTCACCGTCCTCATAGTCCTTATTGACCAGTACGGCCCCAAGACCCTTTCGATCTATGGCTTTTCGTTCTTGTAGGCCGTACACATTGGACATGGCAAATCCATTATCGTTGACGAACTCCGTAGTGGCCAAATTCACCAAAGGAATGTCCAAATCCACGGTGTTGATGGAAGCAGGCATTCTATTTCCAACCAAAACACTGGATGCCATATACTTAGAGGCATAACCGGAAATAATGGTGAGTTTGGGATAGTTTTCGATAATGACCAGAACGATAATGATAACGAGTAAAAACAGGATTCTTTTAAACCATTTCATGGACAAGGAGCGGTATTTGTTGTATTTTTCAGAACCTAAATATAACTATTAAAATCATGTCCAACTTAGGTTTGATCATTGAAGAACGAAGTCGTGATATTGGTGATTTTCTGGTAGGTCGATTGATTCCTTTTCGCAAAAAGCGAATGATAGGCCCCTTTATTTTTATTGATCATATGGGACCTACAAAATTGGGTCCAACAACATATATGGATGTGGACCAACATCCACATATTGGACTTTCCACCTTGACCTATATGTTGGAAGGAGAGCTAATGCACGAGGACAGTATGGGCTCCAAACAGTTGATTAAACCGGGGTCCGTGAACTGGATGACCGCCGGAAAGGGTGTCTCCCATACCGAACGTACTCCGGAACATCTTCGGGATGGTAGGACCTTTACGGCCCATGGCTATCAAATTTGGGTGGCTTTACCCAAGCATTTGGAGGAAATGGAACCAGAGTTCCACCACATTCCGGGTGATGAATTGCCCAGTTGGCAAGATGGTTCCGCAAAATTTACGCTGGTAGCAGGAGAGGGCTATGGCAGAAAGTCCCCCGTACCCGTGCATTCGGAACTGTTTATGGTAGAAATAAAAAACGCGGATTCCTATGATTTCGAGGTAAAGGATGGCCTGAAGGGAGAAATCGGCATCTGTATTGTGGAAGGTGGAATACAAGCATGCGGAGAACAGATTGAAAAAGGGCATATTTTGGTTTCCAAAGTGGAGGATACCTGTTCCATTTCCTTATGGCCCAATTCCCATATCCTCCTTTTTGGTGGAATTCCCTTCCCCGAAGAACGCCACATCTTCTGGAATTTTGTGGCTTCATCAAAAGAAAGAATAGCCAGTGCCAAAGAAGCATGGAGGAAAAAGGAATTTCCCATGATGCCAAATGATGCGACCTATGTCCCATTACCTTAATATCCCTAAAACCAAAACATACCTTATGTGCAATAATACCTTGGCCCTAAGAATGGTCGTTTCCCTTTTGTTTGTTATACTGTTGTTTTCCTGTGCCCCAGAACCCGAAAAGCGGGAAGTTGCCCTGTACGAAAACTATTGTGCCAGTTGTCATCTGGCCCCTGAGATCAGAAACTTGCCCAAGGACATTTGGGAGGATTATGTCTTACCCGATATGGCATCCCGAATGAAGATCAAAGAAATCTATGAAGACCCCGATCAGGCAAAAGCAGGTTTTCGACCTGAGATAAAGCTTAATGACTGGATTGCATTACAGAATTATGTGATTTCCCTGGCACCGGAGCAACTTCCCAAAACACCATTGCCCAAACAGGAACTGCTCTCCGGTTTCAGGCCCAAAACATTGGAACTGGACGACCAAAATGGGGCATTCTTCACATTTCTGGAATATGAGGAGGGACACAATACCATGGTGCTGGGAGATATTAGCGGTAATGTAAAACGGTATGATTTTAAGTCCGAAGGCGTTGAGCAACTTTTTCAAGGGGAAACCCCTGTTACCTGGTACAACAAAAATAAGGACACAGAGTTTATTTCGGAGGTGGGCATCCTTGACCCTTCAGAACTGGAAAGGGGAAAGATTATCCTCAAGAAAGGAAAAGACACTCTTGCCTTGAACCATGCCTTCCATAGACCGGTCCATAATTTGGTCGAGGATTTAAATGGGGACGGAACTTTGGAAATGGTTGTCTCCGAATTTGGAAATGAAACAGGTCGATTGTCCCTATTGGTCCAAAAAGATACAGGTGTGTATGACAAGAAAGTGCTGTTAAATCTGCCCGGATGCATTAGGACCATTGCAAAGGACATGGATCGGGATGGGAAGTTGGATTTGGTCACCATTACATCCCAGGCTTGGGAAAGTATTACCATTTTATACCAAAAAGAAGATTTGGTATTTGAGGCGGACAAGGTCCTTGAATTTAGCTCGGTGTATGGAAGCAGTTGGTTTGAGTTGGTGGATTACAATAATGATGGTTTTGATGATATCGTTACCGTAAATGGGGATAATGCCGATAAGTCCTACGTTCATAAACCATACCATGGAATGCGTATTCACCTCAATGATGGTCAAAACAATTTTTCCGAAGTGTTCTTTTATCCTTTAAACGGCGCTACACGTTTAATTGCAGATGACTTTGATGCCGATGGTGATATTGATTTTGGACTGATCAGTACATTCCCAAATTATGATAGGGCCCCTCAGCTCACTTTTGTCTATTTGGAAAATGAGGAGTCGGGTGCCTATAGGTTTAGCACAAAAATTTTGGAGCATCCCAACCAGGGAAGATGGTTTTTAATGGATAAAGGCGATGTGGACGCTGATGGGGATATGGATATTCTATTGAGTTCCTTTACCTATGTTTTTACCCCCGTACCGGAAAATCTTTCAAAACAATGGGCTGAAACCAATGTGGATGTCCTGGTCCTAGAAAATCTCTTAAATTAAGGTCATGTATCGTTTGGGTTTCATTTTGGTAGTTCTGTTGGTCTCTTGTTCAACGGAAAGGACATTTGTGGAGAGACCCATCATCTTTGATGCACAACGGGTGGCATTGACAAAGGAATACCTTAAAAACCGTTATCAGTTGGAAACGGACTCCATTACCATTGTCCCTAGGATGATTGTGTTGCACCATACCGTTATTCCCACCTTCGAAAAGACGTTTGAAGCATTTAATTCCCCTACATTACCCAATTGGCGCCCGGACATTGAAAATGTCAGTGGCCTGAATGTTTCTTCACAGTTTGTTGTGGACCGTGACGGTACCATATATCGCTTAATGCCGGAGACCTATATGGCCAGGCATGTCATCGGTTTAAACCATTGTGCCATTGGTGTGGAAAACGTTGGGGGAACCCCGGAATTCCTATTAACAAAGGCGCAGCTTAAGGCCAACATAAAGCTCGTACACTATCTGGCAAATAAATATGATATTGATTATTTGATCGGTCACCACGAGTACACGGCATTTGAAGGGCATGAATTATGGCTGGAAGTTGACGAAGGGTATCGCACAAAAAAGACCGATCCTGGAGATAATTTCATGAAAAAGGTACGAAAAGCCACCAAAAGACTTAATTTTAAACCGGTACCGGAAATAAAACCCCATTGAAAAAAATAGTTTTAGTCTTCATTTTGTCCCTTGTCCATTCACTATCATTGAGCGCACAGGATTTTACCGAAAGTCTTTACAGCACCTACGCGAACTACAAAGAACCTTCTTTGGACAAGCGGAGAATAAAGTATGCACAGCTTACTCCGCTCATTGATCAATTGAGGACCAATTCCAAGTTTACGGTCAAAAAAGTTGGGGAATCCATTGAGGGTAGGGATTTAAATTTGATCAGTTTGGGAAAGGGAGGTACCCCTATTTTTCTATGGTCCCAAATGCATGGGGATGAACCTACGGCCACACAGGCGATTTTTGATATCCTGAATTTTTTTGACTCCAATGATTTCCAAAAAGAACGTAAGATCATCCTTGCAAATACCCAATTGCACTTTTTGCCCATGGTAAATCCGGACGGTGCGGAAGTGTTTCAACGTAGAAACGCTTTGGGGATAGATATCAATAGGGATGCGCTTCGATTACAATCACCGGAGGGAAGGGTATTGAAAAGGATTCGGGATAGCTTGGACGCTACCTTTGGTTTTAACCTACATGATCAGAGTCGATATTACAATGCCGAACGAACCCCAAAACCCGCCACCATATCCTATCTGGCCACAGCATACAATTACGAAAAGGATACCAACGAGGTAAGGGAACGCGCCATGAAAGCCATTGTGTATATGAACGATGTTATCCAGAAATATGCTCCGGGACAGGTAGGTCGTTACAGCGATGATTTTGAACCCAGGGCCTTTGGTGACAATATTGCAAAATGGGGAACAAGCCTTATCCTTATTGAATCTGGCGGATATGTGGATGACCGGGAAAAACAGGAAATCCGTAAGTTGAACTATGTTTCCATACTTTCCGCACTGTATGGCATTGCCACTGGAGCATACAAGGATATTCCTATTGAACGCTATGGGGAAATCCCAAGAAACGATAGAAAGCTGTTCGACTTAAAAATTGAAAACCTGACCTATATCCTCAATGGTAAAGAATACATTTTGGATTTGGGGATACAAAGACAGGAAATCGACGATGAGCGTCATGATGGTTTTCACTATAAAAGTGTTATTGTGGATCAAGGGGACCTTTCCACTTACTACGGATACAAAACTTTTGATGCGACCGGTTATACGGTAGTTCCTCCCAGGATTACGGACCAAGCTGTTCCCAGTTTGTCCAACTTTGATCGTTTAATGGATTACGAAAAATGGGTGCGTGCCGGTTTCGGCTATTTACGTATGCGCGATATTCCTGGGGATAAAGTACAATTGCCTTCCAAAATAAACTTGGCATCAGAAGGCTTTCGACTACCTGATTTTAAGCTCATGGTAGGAAAAAATCCAACCTTTTTCCTCGAAAAAGAGGGTAAGCTTACCCATGCCATTATCAATGGATTTCTCTTGGACCTCTCCAAACCCTTGGAGAACCAGGATTTTGGGAATGCACTCATTTATCGCTAGTATCAATATCCAAACTGAACGGATACTTCGGAACCGTAAACCAACAATATAATGAGCATGGTGAATAAGGTAGAGACTATTGCCGAAAACAATAGCAATACCATACTTTTACTCCAAAAGGGCAATAGCCCCAAAGGTCCGTTGTTCATTATTTCCTTAAATACATCCATAACCGTATCGTTTTAACAAAGGATGTAGCCAGTTGTTGTTGAAATAATAACAAGTACAATGCCAAAAACCCTACTGCTGGCCACCAGAAGTGTCCTTAAAACGTTCAAATGACCGCATTCATCGTTGAAGTGGATTCCCCTAAAAAGTGTAATTTGCCATAACAAACCCTAAACTAAATGATATCATGAGGAAATTACTGCACATAATCCTTGTTGTTGGTTCGGTGTATACGGTTCCCGCGCAGGAAATCAACCTCTTTAATGGTAAGGATTTGGACGGGTGGACCAATCATGGCAGTGAGCAATGGTATGTGGAAAAGGGGGAATTGATTTGTGAAAGTGGCCCCAAAGGAGAATATGGATATTTGTCGACCAATACCCATTATGACGATTTTGAACTTACCCTAAGCTTTAAACAAGAGGCCGATGGAAACAGTGGTGTCTTTTTCCGTTCCACTTTTGAGGGCACCAAGGTCACGGGCTGGCAGGTTGAAGTTGCCCCACCCAAAAAACATACGGGAGGCATCTATGAATCCTATGGCAGGGGCTGGTTGATAAAACCGGAAGGTGAAAAGGATTCCGCCCTTAAAATGGGGCAATGGAACACCATGAGAATTAAGGCCGTGGGCAATACCGTAACGACTTGGTTAAACGGTGTGGAGATGGTACGATTGGAAGACGAAAAAATAGGCCAGGGAAAAGGGGCCATAGCCCTACAAATCCATGACGGTGGAGGCATCAAAGTCCGTTGGAAGGACATTAAATTGCTCCCTATTACGAACGATTAAAAAACAAACCTGAGGTTATTGGTATCATTTTACCGTCGTCACCTCAAACTTTCTGAACTCAACCGGACCATGATCCCCTTGAATCATAATCGGTCCCGGTTCCCCTTCCTTACTGTCCAATGCACCCCCCGTAATCCCTGGAATGGTTTGATTGTGAATAATGACCTTGCCATTGGCTTTGATCGTTACACGGCTACCAATAAACTCAATTTCATAGCGTTGCCACTCACCGGCGGGTTTAGCTACGTTTTCATTGGGTTCCAGAAAGCCATAGATACCACCAAAATAAATGTCGGAAGCTTCCAGGCCATGGTTGTCCGCAATCTGGACCTCATAGCGCCCCCTTAAGTAAATACCGCTATTACTGCCTTCCGGATACCTGAATTCCGTGACCAATTTAAAATCGGTAAACTTTTGGTTGCTAATGAGGTTGGCCCCGCTTTTGGAATTGGTAAGGATACCGTTTTCCACGGACCATTCATTTTGGTCAGAATCCAGATACCAGCCATCCAAATCCTTACCATTGAAGAGGGCAATGGGTTTTCCCCAATTGGGATTTTCCACATAAGCCAGTTTTGGAACGGGTTTCCCGGTCCAGGGAATAATACTGCCGTCGGTATAGATAAGTGTCCCCTCGATGATGCCATCCTTTAATTCACCATGAAGGATCATATCACTTCCTTCCGGTTCCCATTGTCTGGGAATCGTGAAGGTGAACTTGTCCCCAAAAGTCTCTATTTCGGCTATCGGTCTGGCACTGCCAAACGCAAAAACAAATCGACCTACCAAAGTTTCGTGACCGGAATGCCTAACCTCCAACCAGGAGGGAGCGGTTTTTTCCATAAACTGTATCTCCAAGTCCCATCGCCCTTCCAAGGGATGCTGCTTTTGGGCACAAAGGGGGAGTGTGAACAACAATAGGAACAATGCAAGTGTGAGTGGGGAGAAAGCTATTTTCATCGTATTGGATTTAAGTGCATGAAGATACTCAAATCCCATGAAAACACTAGTACATCCTATTCACAACCTCCGGTAAAGCCATCGGCTTCAAATCGGGTTTGTACCGCACCTTGTCGTGCACCATTGGTCAATTGAATCACAAGGTTGTTTTCCCCACTGCCGTCACGTTTTGGCGTGCAGTACTCAAATAGGTAAAAACTGTTGGCCTGTTCGGAAACCCGGGCAGAGATTTGATTAAAGGTCGTTTCCAGTTCCGCTGCATTGCTGGCCACCACACTGGACGTTTTCCCAATTTCCTGTAGGATTTCCTGATCAATTTCAGCTCCCAGGCCTATGGTAAAAAAGGATATATTGGGATTGGCATTGTCCACGGCATTTAGGGCACTTTCCTCGGTAAATCGTGAGGCCTGGTCGGTACCGTCCGTAAATAGGACCACCGAAGCCGCCACAATGGGCGCGCCTTGAATACTGTTTGCCTCATCTATCAATTCTTCGGCCCTGTTTGTTGATTTTATTACCGCACCGTATAAATCTGTGGAGGGATCGTTGCTGATATCATCGGTAATCCCATCAATGGCAGCGGTCAATTCGGTCACCGAAGAGGTCAAAGGATTGAGTAAATGAAGTTCGTCCTCACCATCAAACCAGTAAATGGCCATTCTAAAGGACTCGGTTTCAACATCGGGCATCACATTATTCACGAAACTTGTAGAGGCTGTTTTCAATTCTTCCAAGCTTCCTTGAAGTACCGAATTACTTAAGTCCAGTACCAGTAACGTATTATTGGTGAATACCTGTGAGTTTGGGGAGATACGCGCCAAGGATTCCGAAGCGGAAATGGTATTGAAACAGTCATCATTCCTACCTTGCTCGTAAATGGTAAATTGATTTGCCGTTAGGCCCGAAATAGGATTTCCCTCTTTATCGGATACCTTGAACAGGATGGACACCTTGCCCGGAAGGGTGGTAAATTGATCCTGAATGGACAATAGCAGTTCGTTTTCTTCAAAGTTTAGACAGTCATCAGGTTCCTCACCTTGTCCAAGTTCACCTTGATTGATATTGAAATTAACGTCATCATCGGCATTACCACATGATTGTAGCAAAACAACCGCACATAGAAAAAAGGATAGAAATTTGATTGATGATTTCATATTCATAATGTTCTGGTTCTTCCCATCAAACGCAAAAACCGGACCAATAGTGTGTATTACGGGAATTTTGTGCGTACCCGATTCGATTTAACACTTTATGAAACCCATTATTCCATCATTCTTTGACTTGTTTTTGTACATGGTCCTTGTATTTCCGATATAGCATGGTACCAAAAATGCCAACGCAAAACCCTCACTAGTGGTCAGTTGCGCAAGGTCGTACTATGGCTTAGGCTGGACCATAACCGGTAAAACGAAAGCGTCCCAGACTAGGTAATCAAAAAAGTGGAGTAGGGGGAAGGATAAGTTTAGGAATCCATCCCTTTTAAAACTTTAGTTTTTCGTGTTTGTCCCAAAGTCCCCAATAGGCACCAACATCTCCCTCATCCCCGGTCTTCCATGATTCGTCAAAGGACGAAAAATAGAACACCTCAATGTTGGCCTTGGCCGACCATACTTGGGTGTTGATGAAGTATTTCATTGCATTTTCCGCTGAGGAGACGGCTCCCCCCAGGCTGCTCCCCTCACTTGGCCATCCGGTTTCCGTAATGATTACTTTTTTCCCATTCGCGGCATCAACGGCCTGCCCATACATTTGTTGCATATGGTTCAAGGAATATTCCATGGGGCAACCCTCCCAATAGGGATAGCAATTGGAAAGGATAACATCGCAGGTTTCCGTAATCTTTGGATGGTTCGTGAACTCGTAATAGGCATCAACATAGCCTACGGGAATGCCCGGTATGGCTTCTTTTACCCTGTTGAGATAGCCCAGTAGTTGTTCTTCATTAAGTTCATTTCTATAGAGTACCTCATTGCCCACTGCCGCTATGGTAACACAACCTTCATTGGCCAACTGGATCAACGCATCTATTTCCTTTTCATTGGCTTCCAAATCGTCACTTAACCAGGCACCTACCAAAGTTTGAAGTCCATTTTTATGGGCGATGCGAGGTACATGTTCGTTTCCCTCAATGCAGGAAAACGAACGTACCCATTTGGTAAAGGGTTTAAGAATTTGGATTCGTCGTTCCACTTGTTCTTCCGTAATGATATCGCCCGGTTTTTGCCCATCTTCATACATGCTAAAGCAAATACCATGCATTCCGTTTTGCAGTGTTTCCAACCACAATGCCCGTAATTCATCATCGGAAATCTTGCTGAAGTCAACTCCAGCGTATTCGGTGAAATTATGCTTTGCCTGTGAAAACTGACGGCCTTCCCTGTATGACATTTCTATTGATATTTTAGTTGTTCATTTTTATTCCAAATTCCCCAGCGTTCCCCAACATCCCCTTCATGGTGCACTTTCCAGGACTCATCAAAGGATGAGAAATAAAACATGGAAATCCCTTCTTGAGTGGCCCAATTGGTACTGTTAATGAAGTATTTCATCGCATTTGATGATGAAGGTTCCGCTGCCCCGGTATTCGTACCCTGGTCGGGCCAACCGGTTTCCGTAATAATCACGGGTTTTCCTGCCGCCGCATTTTTAGTGACCGTGTACATTTGTTTTAAATAGGTCGCCGCATACTGAATATCGCATCCTTCCCAGAATGGATAACAATTGGCCAAAACCACATCGCAGGCATCTATCAATTCAGGGTTTTCAAGAAATTGATAATAAGCATCCACATAACCGACCGGAACGTTCGGCAACGCTTTTTTGACATCGCGGATATAATCCAGGATTTCTTGCTTGGTGACCTCATGCCGCATTAAAGCCTCATTGCCTACTACGGCAATGTCAACCTGTCCCTTTTTGGCAAGGTCAATGAGGGCCTTGATTTCCTTTTCATTTTCTTTTTTATCACTTCCGATCCAAGCCCCTACCATGGTTTTTAATCCTTTTTCATGGGCTATGTGGGGAATAAACTCATTTCCTTCCGTACAGGAAAAAGAGCGGACCCATTTGGTGTAGGGGGCAATGACCTCCATCCGTTGCCATATCTGTGCTTCCGACAAGGAATCACCAATATCCTGACCTTCCAAATACGGACTGAAGCAAAGCCCATGAAGTCCGGTCGTCAACGATTTTGATAATATCTTTTTGATTTCAGCATCTGTTTTTCCCATGAAATCGATATCCGTCTTTGATTGGACATTTAGGTTCATGGTAGCGAGCGAGCGTAGTTTGTCCGTTTGGTAGTACGAAGTCAGTTTTTCGACTGGCTTGTTCTTACGCTTTTCCAATTCCGTACGTATTTCATTTGCGCGCTCTTCGGAAACATCGTAATTCTTCATGATCAACATGGCAAATAGGGTTCCTACCATAGGAAAGAAGCAGAAAAATGCATGAAGCCCATCAACTGCCCCCTGCTGTTCGGTGGTGACTAAATCCGGGTTAAAGCCAACAATACCAATAATTACCCCACTAAGCGCCCCAGCTATGGCAAAGCCCACTTTGACCATCCACCAGTAGATGGCACCAAAGATACCTTCCCTACGTTTACCTGAATTGAGCTCATCTATATCGATAACATCCGCTGTCATGGACATCATAATGGTAAACAAACTCCCTATCCCGAAAGAGAAAAAGGGCAATGCAATAATGTACAACCATGGTTTTCCGGGTATAAAAAGGAAATACATCATGACATAACCAACAATTGAAATGGCCTGGGCCCACATGAACGCCTTCTTTTTACCCATTATTTTTGACATCCAGGTAACCAATGGTATCACGATAAACGTTGTGCCCAACGCTCCTATGCATCCGAATAGGGCAACCCAAATACCCGTGGCAACGGCATCACCGTTGAACAATCTATAAACAATAACAAAATAGGTTAGGGCGGCCACAGTATTGAAAGCATTGAAAATCAAAAACGTGGCACCACAGATCCTTCTAAATTCCGCTAGTTTAAAGGCATCTTTGAAACTATCTACAATTTTCTTAAGACTACCCCCAATATTGGCCACGTTCAATGGCTCATAATCTTCATCGAGGGTTGATTTACTTTTAATGAATATAGCTGGTACCATAGCCGCAATCGCACAAGGGATGGCCACCCAAACCGCTAATTCACGGACAGCTATTTCTTGATTGGGAAACCAATCCGGATCATCCATGATCACCCAAAACCAGGGGGCAATGACCCAAGCCCATTGGCCAATCCATTGGGCCACGGCCATAATGTTGGTCCGTTCATGAAAATCATCGCTCATTTCATAACCCATGGCCACATAGGGTACACTGAAAAAAGTGAGCCCCAGGTAAAATACAATGGACCATAAAAAGAAATACCAAAAATTATATTGTAAGGTATTATCCGAATACAATTGCCACATCAAGGTAAACGCTATCCCCATTAGAATTCCACCAATTAGCACGTACTGCTTTCGTCTACCCCATTTGGATTTCGTATTGTCCGATATGAACCCCATAATGGGATCGGTTATGGAATCAAAAATCCTAGGGAAAAAATAGACCAAGGACCACAACCACCCATTAAATCCGAATGATTGTACAAGGACCACCATAAAAATTCCAAGAATGGCGGGGAACATTTGGTTGGCAAACATTCCAACTCCAAAAGCTACTTTTTGCCCAAAGGGCACTTTTGCTGTGGTACTCATGGCTTCACTCATAATTTTTCGGTTTGATTAATTTAGTTGTTTGACCAACAGGGTCTGAATAGCTTGCGGACTGATTTTCAACTGCTTTGAACGGCCTTCCATGGACAACTCCACGTTTTTCGGGTCGGTATCCATATTCAAAACCACTACTGCTATTGTCCCGTCGGGATTTTTTGCTGCCGTGACCAATAGGGATTCATCCGTAGTATTGAACCCAATCCTTTTGGCCCCGGGCCTTATGTATTTGCTAAAATGTGCCATGGTATGGTATAAGGGCGTAAAATAGATTTCATTTTTTTCGGGATCTACAATGACCGGCGCAACACACCAATTCTTGAACCAATTGGGCCCTCCCTGGCGATCAAGCACCATATTCCAATCTATCCAACCGTCTACCCAGTTGTTCAAGCAACCTATAATGTCCCTTGCATAACGATATACGGGCACATATTTGGGATGGTATTTTTTATCCGCTTCCGGAGCCCAATCCCATCCCCAATCCGTGGCTTCTTTGGACCAGTACCATGCATCGTCCTTCCATTTTGGGATTTCGGCGTCCACACAGGCTTCCGTTTGTATCAAATGCTTGTTCGGTGCTTTTTGATGCGCATACTGAAGTGCTTCCGGAAAAACCTCATAGGTGCTCGCATACCAATGGATCGCTGTGCCATCGTAGTATTTTGAGGCCGCTTCATCAGCATACATTACATCCACCCATTCCTTTAAATGCTCGCGGTTTTGATCGTAGCCCAAAACCTTAATATGCCCTTTACCGTCGGCTTCGAGTTTAGGGCCCAAATGGTTCTGAACAAATTGTGTCATTTCCTGGGGCGTAAAGTGCATGCTCTCCCAGTTATTGTCATTGCCCAAAGGTTCGTTCTCTACGGTAAAACCCCAAATGTCAATCCCTTCAGCTTTGTAAGCATCAATGTATTTGGAGAAGAACAAGGCCCAGGTATCGTAATATTTGGGCAGCAGTTTGCCGCCACGCCAATCGTTGTTATCCTTCATCCAGGGGGGCGCCGTCCATGGTGAGCTTACAATTTTAAATCCATCCTGGGACAATGCCATGGCCTCCTTAATCATTGGAATGATATCATTTTTGTCCTCTTCAATCGAAAAGTGTTCCAACCCCATATCACCTTCTACGGGGGCATAGGAGTAATTGGTTACGGAGAAATCACAGGAATTCATATGGGTTCTTGTCAACGAGTACCTAGCTCCGTCTTCCCCAAAATAAGCTTCCAAAACCTTGCTTCGGTTTTGTTTGCCCAGTTGGTTCAACAAATGTGCTGACGCTTCAGTAAATGAACCCCCAAACCCTGTAATGGTCTGGTACTCCTGATTGGGCAAAAGTTGTATGGATGTAACGTTCCCAGCAGCAGTGGTCGTTTCCACCTTTTGCAGCTTATTTCCGGCGGCGGAGGTTTCGTATACGGTTACATCCAAGGATTCCTGTTTTTGCTTACACCCCAACATAGCAATAGTCAATGCGATAAAAATGTAATGGTTCAATGTTCTCATTCCCCGATGTCTTACAATACATTCTTAGTGTTGAACTTTGGTTTCACTGGCCATGGGCGGCACCAATACGTCCCGCAACAATGCTTCTTTATCGCCATCGTATGTTTTGGTGATTGGGTTACCGTTGCGTTTCAGTCCGTCAAAAGTTCCCTTGTCCACTAAGCTCCAGAGCGCGTATTTTGCCTCGCCATCAACGGTAAACAATCCAAAATGGTTTTCGGACCCCCGGGGGTTTTTAGCATCCTTCCAGGGTTCATCAAATCCTTCAAAATAAAAACACGAAATCCCTTCAGCATTGGTCCAGTCCCGTATGTGGTCATAGAACAGCGCTTCTTTGTACTCATCGGTGGCCTTTGAGCCATTGGGCCCATAATGCCCATTGGAAATAGTGGCCCAGCCCGTTTCACCTATATGTATAGGTTTGTCAACACCCAGGCTTTTCATATAATCATACACACTTTGGTATTGGGTCATTGCATATTCTTTGGATCTTAGCATGGCGGAATGAATCCTTTCAAGGTCAGATAATTCCTTTTCAGATTCACGAACTCCCCAGAAATCAGGATTGTAGTGGGTATCATGCATAGGGTAGGTGTGTACGGAAAGAAAGTCCACCGCCTTAATCAGTTTATTCAAGTCCTCAACATGATATTCGGCATCGCCACCGCCCCAGGAAGCAAAATTATCAGAGCTTGTAATCCATAAATCTTTGGATAGCTTTCCTGATTTTTTCAAGTCCTGTAAATGATTGACCCACTTTAAAATCACCCCTGGTTGCACATAGTAGCTTGTGGCCCATTTTACCATGGCCTCATTGCCTACCGCTACGATTTTTACGATATCGGGATAGGCATTGGCCAACCGGACCGCTTCGGCAATTTCGATGGCGTTTCTTTCGCTTTCTTGATGGTGGTCGGGCTCCTGATCGGTCCACGCGTTTTTACAATCGATCCAAGCACCGAGCATCACATACATTTCAAAGCTCGAATCTTCCTGTTTTAGGGCACTGATCGCCTTTAATACATTGGAAGCATGGGGTAAATGCACTTTATAGGTGCGTATGATCCCGACCCCCATGGCCGCCAAAATTTTCATATCCTCTTTTAGTTCGTCCAAGGTGGGTTCAATACCATGGTCCGAATGTCTGTATCCCCCATAGGACATAGCCAAATAGTTTGGGTTTCCTAAAATATCCTTTGCACTCAATACCGGTTCTTCTTTCACAGTAGCTGTTTTGCTTTCGTTGTTGGTCTTATTTTTACAGGAGAACATTGTTAAAATAAACAATAGGCAAACAATGGGTACAATGTTAATTTTAATGTTCTTCATCTGAATTTTATTTTTGGATTGCAACTATAATTCGATCGATATCGCCAGATCTGTTGAAAATCAAAGCACTGGTTTCTTTGTCAAGCTTCAATACATCGTTTTCTTGAATGGCATGATTACCGGACACAATTTTTATCCCTTCCTTTTTGGATAACTGATATATAATGGGTATTTGGCAATAGGTAAAACAAAGTGAACCTTCTTCCAATTGGATTTCCTTTGGTTCCTTGTGGACATCAATGTATTGGAACGTTTGGGAATGCTTCAAGAACTCCTCTTTTCGCAGCAAATGGGGTTTAAATAGCAATTCACCGTCTTGAACAAAAACACCCAACTCTCCAAAACGGCTCAAGATGTCCTCTTTTACCTGACCGGTCATACCCGGTTGCTGAGCCCCTTTTCCCTCCGGTGTATGGGAATAGGGATCCGTTGGAAAAGCACCATAGAGTTCAGGGGATTTATGTACCCCTATACCCTCATTAATTTCGTAATAGTGTTCCAATAATCGGCCTATGGTCTCCCCACTTTCCTTGTTTTCGATAGCTGCCAGACAGGTTTCCTGAACGCTCAACAATAGTTTTGAAACCATGTGCCAGTAAATGGAGCCCAAACCTTCATAACCAAAGAACGTACCCGAACGACCGGTAAACGCCTTATGGTTAAAGACCTGTTCAAAAGTCTCCAGCAATAGTGGAGTATCTTTTTCCACCAATTCATCATAGGCTTCCGGAAGCCTTTTCAATGCTGCTTTTAGGCTATTGGCATTATTGAAATTGCCATTGAAATGATAGCTACCATTAATGGTTTGTTCAACAATTTTCGTATTTCCATCCTCCAAAAGTTTTTGCACCAACTCCGACTGCTCCATCTTTTGGGCGGGTACATTGTTCTTATCGGAAAAACGGGGGAGTTCCTTATTCGGATAAAGAATATAACTATACTGGTCCGGTCTGAACAGGGCACTTTGCTTTAATGCGTCCAAAAGTTCCAGGGAAGCTTTGCCCGAAATATAGCCCGAACTCAAAACGGCAACCTGACCTTCCAACATTTCCGATAGATAGGAAATGGAGACTTCATGGTCGTTTTCAACCGTCATTAGATTGTAGGCATGATAGAGATTATCCGGCCTTTTATTGGCTTCAATGCTATGTTCCAGGTATTTCTGGGTGATTTGAACAAATTGCAGGAGATTGTCCTTGGTAAGCCTGCCTTTTTCACCACCAAAACCCGTTTCATAAATTGTATCGCGATAGGCACCGCCTGCGTTGCCCAATCCATCCATCAGGGTCTTCCTATCCGTATTGGAAATTTTACCTGAGAGCATGGATGAATTGTTTGATAATGCAGCCCAGCTCGCCTTAAAAAATTGAAGGAGTTCCTCCGAAACCTGATATTCGGTGTCAGCGGAATCCTTTAACACCTTTTCAAAAAAATGAAGGAACCGTCTTAGGTAACAAAGGGTGACCATTGAAACACCATTGCCCACCAAAGCGTTATTGGCATCGTTCCATTCAGGACGTTGGGTATTCATCCAAATACCGCCTTCCGGAATAAAGTTGGACACTTTGGCCAGTACCGTTGCCAATAATTTTTCCAAGAGGTTTACCTTATAAATTGTATCTTTTGCATCCTTCAATAAAGCAGCATCCGCACCCAATTGCTGGCGTCCCTCATTGATTTTCGCATCCAATTCCTCATCAAATTCAATGGTGTCCTTTGGATTTTCGAGGATTGCCTGGTAGCTTTTTATTCTGTAGGGCACATTGGCATAAGTAAAAATGTCGTCCCTAAAATAGGAGGCCAGTTGTTGGGGGTAGTGATCTTCAATGAACTCAAGAAATTTGAGCAGGTAAATGATCTGATGATCGCCCCAGTAGCCAATATAGGACCATGGGTCATCCGGTTCGATGATTTCCCAGTCAAAACCGTCCTTGGTGACCCGATATGGATTGTACCCATCAAACGTAGTGGCGTTCACAAACTTGAAGATCATGCTTTCAATAAAAGCGGGGTAGGAATGTGCCAAGGCTTCCCAGTTTTGGAAGATATCCCGCCAGTTGCCTTCATAATCCAGAATCTTTTTGCCGTCTTCATCTTCCGTATTGATGGAAAATCTGTTCCATGGACGACTGGGATCGCCATGTCTACGACTGAACTTCAAGGGCATATACTCCATGGCCAACCTTCTAAAATCCGAATGGTCATCATCATCTGAAATGGCCTTGAGCTCACTATGGGTGAAGCTTACCGGAAGTTCATGGAGTTTATCCAATTTCTCCAGATAGACTCCGGTATTCGCTTTTTGAATGTAGGTGATGAAGTCTTCTTTTTCAATGGAATAGCCATCGTCAAAAATTCCGCCCCGCATGATATTGAAAAGCGAATTGGAAAAATGTCGTGTATTTCTGAGCTTATCTGCGGTCAATTGCATGCCATCAGCAGCTGCATTCAGTTGCAGCAAAAGGGCCGATCCTTTTTCAACATCGTCTTGAACGAAATCAAAAAGGTTCTTCTTTGTTTTGATCAAATGGGCGGTTTCCGCAATGGTCGTTTTGGATTGGTTCACCTCGGCAACCAACATCCAATCTTTTTGACCATTGGGCTTTAGATCGACGTCCGCATTGATAAAGTAAGCTCCCTTTTCCGCTTTGATATCGATTTCCTGCTCAATTTGCCGTCCTTTTCGGAAGGCATCCAACTGCAATGAGGAAAGCAAATAGCTTGCACTTTCAATCCCGGTGGACCAGACCGTTGTGGCCTTTAAGGCTTCGCTGGGTTCTGCTTTGTCCACTATAATGGCGCTCAATGCGTAAATACCAAGTCCGATTTCCGCTTCCAATTCATTTTTTTTGTAGGCGTCAACAAGGTTGCTACTGGCATTTTGCAGGGCCGAATTCACGCCATAGGGCATGATATTTTGGATGCCATCCAAAACGGTGACCTTAACCTCTTTGTCACGATTGTTCACAAGTGTGGATTTTTTTACAAACCCAAATCGATTGCTCGAATTCCAGTGGTATCTGAAGGTCAAGCCCAAATCTTCATTAATTTCCTCAAAAACAATCTTATTGCCAAGACTGTTTTTATAAAGGTTCCGTTGGATGGTATATACATCCGAAGACTGCCCCGAAAAAGGTTCCCATAAAAAAATCCTATTATCGGAATGTACATGGAGTAGGGTCTTGCTTCCCGTAATATCAGCGGATTCCGTTATTTTATCATCCGTGTAATAGGGAAATAGGGCGGATTCCGAGTTCTGCCTTCCGGCGGACAAACCTCCATTACTGGAGATAAACAACCAGTGATTCGAATCGCTCACCACGCTCATAAAGAAGGGACGCATTCCATCGAAGTTTGAAATTTTGTAATAATTTTCATTTTCAAACCTCACCTGTTTCCCAGAGATTTCCTTTGTGGGAATTGTTATTTGGGAATTACCTATATAAATATCCTTTGCAGACATAATTTGGTTGACTATCGTATTTTGATTGACAAGGAAAGGTCGGCGAGAAAACTACGCCAACCCTTCGCTCATATCAGGTTTTACATTGTTTTAAAAGCATTTCAGATTGAATTGAGCCACAATTAAAATCAAATTTGCTTTTATGGATTTAAAGTAACTGAGACATTATCAATATTCATTGTAACGCTACAACCAGTTACTGCTCCACAAACGGTTTCAATAAGGAATGAAATACCTTCAGAGACATCCGTGCCGCCGGGAATGGTATATGTTCCTGTAAAAGTTGACCACGTTCCTCCTAAAACAGGCGCCGGTGTCAAGACTTCCGTAAAGGTAACTCCACCGGGACTTTCCCCAAAGAGAACTACATTGACCGCCGCACCTGGCTGTACTATAGAACCAATATGGTCAAATTGAATTTGAACAACGTCCCCTGCAGCTACGGTACCCGCTCCGATTCTTTCTTGCTTGAAGGCAGGGTTTCCTCCCGTATCGCCAACAGTAAGTCTTCCGGACCAGCTACCGCCATTGTTCAGGGTATTGTCAAGTGCTGCCGTTCCACCATTCTGAAACAACATCCAACCTGTATCGTCGCCCGTTTCAAAGTCACCATTTGAAGCCAATCCTCCTGGTGTTCCACTTCCACCGGTACTACCGTTGCTGCACAACCTGATGTTATCGAACTGTATGGTCCAGTCTGCACTGCCGTCCCCAGCGGTCCCGTTGTCCATGATGAGGGTAATTGCCGTAACGGCCCCCATATTTCCGTTAAAATCGTACTCCAAGGTCTCCCATCCGGTACCGGAAGTGGGTGTTGTCAACTCCACGTCCAAGCCCTCCAGCTTGAACAGGAGCTGGCGTACCGTCTGTGAGTAAACGTCTATGGAGAACACCCCATTGTTCAGGTCAATGTTACTGTCCAGGGCGATGGTTATCCCCCCAAAAAGCTCCCCGGCGTTCTTGACGTACTGTCCTACCTTGGCGCTCATGTTCACAGAGGTATCGGGATTATCGATAACGGTGCCGACGCCACCACCGAAATTACTGAATATGGAATCGTCGGAGGATTCGAGGTCATTGATCAGTTCCCCACCGTCACAGGCCACTAGGGAGCTACCGCCACCTGTACTACCGTTGCTGCACAACCTTATGTTATCGAACTGTATGGTCCAATCTGCACTGCCGTCACCGGCGGTCCCATTGTCCATGATGAGGGTAATTGCCGTAACCGCCCCCATATTTCCGTTAAAATCGTACTCCAAGGTCTCCCATCCGGTACCGGAAGTGGGTGTTGTCAACTCCACGTCCAAGCCCTCCAGCTTGAACAGGAGCTGGCGCACCGTCTGTGAGTAAACGTCTATGGAGAACACCCCATTGTTCAGGTCAATGTTACTGTCCAGGGCGATGGTTATCCCCCCAAAAAGCTCCCCGGCGTTCTTGACGTACTGTCCTACCTTGGCGCTCATGTTCACGGAGGTGTCGGGATTATCGATAACAGTACCGACGCCACCCCCGAAATTACTGAATATGGAATCGTCGGATGATTCGAGGTCATTGATCAGTTCCCCACCATCACAGGCCACAAGGGAGCTACCGCCACCTGTACTATCGTTGCTGCACAACCTGATGTTATCGAACTGTATGGTCCAATCTGCACTGCCGTCCCCAGCGGTCCCATTGTCCATGATGAGGGTAATTGCCGTAACCGCCCCCATATTTCCGTTAAAATCGTACTCCAAGGTCTCCCATCCGGTACCGGAAGTGGGTGTTGTCGACTCCACGTCCAAGCCTTCCAACTTGAACAGGAGCTGGCGCACCGTCTGTGAGTAAACGTCTATGGAGAACACCCCATTGTTAAGGTCAATGTTACTGTCCAGGGCGATGGTTATCCCCCCAAAAAGCTCCCCGGTGTTCTTGACGTACTGTCCTACTTTGGCGCTCATGTTCACGGAGGTATCGGGATTATCGATAACGGTACCCACGCCACCACCGAAATTACTGAATATGGTATCGTCGGAGGATTCGAGGTCATTGATCAGTTCCCCACCGTCACAGGCCACAAGGGAGCCCCCCATATTACCACCTCCATTTGAATTGGGTTCGGTTTGTACAATATCATCTATATAAAATGTACTTGATATTCCAGGGTCGGCTCCAAAGCCTACAAAGAGGTCCAGATTCCCGTATTGTCCATCCGGTACAAATGCCTGACCATTTTCGGGGTCGTCTTGGACAAAACTTTTTACCCCATCGGTCGCAAAGTTAAAAGTCATGTCTTCCCAACCGCTGCCAGAGTGTGCGGCTACAACTTCAACATCCCTGGCACCATCAATACCGCCGGAAAACTTAACCAAAATATCCGTTGCTACGGTGGCATATAGTTTTAACGTTATGGTTTTGTCCGCACCACTAAAGTCTATTGGGGTCTCCAAAGGAAAGGTTACTCCTTGAAACGAAATCCCATTGGAAACAATTTCACCTACCAAAGATGCAGTTGGATTGGTGCCGGATAGCTCTGGGTTTTCTATAATTTGGAACGCGGTGTCAAAGGTGGTAATGGTCGAGTAATCCACGTTTGCAACGTCAAAATTAATGGGAAAGCCCACCTCTTCAGGAATGTTAATCGTAAGTTCATCTTCAAAAGTACCGGAAGCACCTGCCACACTGGATGCTGTCAATACCACTGTAAACGTACCATTTGCCGTATAGATTTTTGTGGGATTGATCTCCTCCGAACTTGTCCCATCTCCAAAGTTCCAGGCGAAGTTATTGGCATTGGTAGATGTATTGATAAAGGTTACCGTACCGGTATTTTGATCCAGGGTAAAGGTAAAACCTGCTTCTACCGCTGGTAGTACGGTATCGTCGTCCTCACAACCTAAGAATGTTAGTACCAAAAAGAAGACCGAGAGTAGTTTTATTGCTTCAATTGTCTGTTTCATAATAGAGTGTTTTTTCTTTTTACTGTTCATATACACGTACGTAGTCTACGAGCATGGTTTGGGGAAAAACTGTTTCATCATTCGGTGGTCCTGGTAAATTACCGCCAACGGCCACGTTAAGGATGATATAAAAGGGGCGGTCAAAAATCCATTGGCCCTCACCATCCGTTTCTTCGTCTATGTCTTCCGGTGTAATACTTTGGTACAAATCGCCATCCACATAATAGTTTATGGATTCCGGCGACCACTCAATTCCAAAGACGTGGAATCCAGTATCAAAACGATCGTCTGTCAATTCATAATCCTTACCGATGGAATCCCCACCTGAATAACCAGGGCCATGGACACTACCAAAAACAATGGTAGGTTCATCGCCTACATTCTCCATAATATCGATCTCCCCACAGGCGGGCCATGGGTTTTCATCGCAATTATTTCCCAATAACCAAAATGCAGGCCAATAACCTTGTCCAAAAGGTACCCGGATACGTGCTTCAAAACGTCCATAGGCCCGTTCAAACAATCCTTGGGTGGTAAGCCTTGCAGAGGTAAACTCGGCCCCATTGAAATCCTCCTCTTTTGCAGTGATCAGGAGAAACCCATTTTGGACCGTTACATTTTCCGGTCTATCTGTGTAGTATTGCAATTCATCGTTTCCCCAGCCTGGAATGCCTTGTGCGGTTCCATCGCCGAGGTCAAACCTCCAACGAGTCGGATCTGGAGCACCGTCTACGTCAAAGTTATCCTCCCATACTAAAGTTGTGAGCCTAGCTACGGTCTGGGCATCATCATTTTCGCAACCCAAAACCAAAAGGAATACGCTTAAGCTAAGTATCCTGTAACCCAGTGTTGATCTCATATGTGTATTTAGAATTTTATTTTTCATGGCTTAGTACTGATTTAACTGTTATTCAGCAGAGAAAAAGATGTTATCCACCGAAATATTGGATATGGTACCCTCGGTGACAAAGAATAACAATCCCAGTCCCGATCTGTCCGTTAACCCTTGAAACTCCGAAAGTGGAATGGCAAAGTCTACAAATTCATTGGCAATCAGTTCGGTTGAAGGGATGGTAAAAGATGATCCCGATTCAACACCGTTAAGGAAATTATTGAGTTCCAACCTAATGAAATCACCTGTGTCAACTGTTTCATCAACCCTAATCTGTAGATTAAGGGTTGTCATTTCAGAGGCATCAATCCTATTTTCCTCGCTAAAGAAATTGATACTCACGAAATTGAGGTTAGTGTATTTTATGATATCGTTACCATTCTCATCAATCACTCCACCTTGTGTTGTCTGATTCTCAAAAAAGCCATTGAAATTATCTACGGGAACATCGGCAAACAAATCACTAAAAAGGGAAATTATTTGCGCTGTTGCGGATGATTCCACTGATATCCTGCCCGCTGCCAAGACCCCGGCAATAGAAGCGGTAATCTCGGTTGTACCGGTATTGATTACAGTAACCTCACCAAGTTCGTTGACAAACGCCACATTTGGATCGGAACTTTTGAAATCAAAATAAGAAGGCGCGGGAATTACGGTTTGATTGATACCGGACCCCAAATTAAACGTCTGCTGCAATTGGCCAATGGTAAGACTTTCCCCCACCGTCGTTGGAAAACGGCCATCATTGCCTCCCAAGATGGAAGGTCTGGATTGCCCTATTGTTCCCAAACGTTCAAACCGCAGCTCATCGATCCAGAAGGTAAACCCAAAACCATTGGTACTTTGGGTACCGGCCGAAAAGAAGAACATGCCCCTTTCCTGTACCAATTTTGAAGGATCTGGAATAGGAATGATGATTTTTCGCCAATCCGTCGATAGTCGAATATTGTTAGCGGTAACCGCAAATTTATTTTCACCAAAATCGGTTCCAAAACCAACTTCTCCAATAGTAGCTGTTGTAGAGCCTCTAGCATAAAAGGTCAGGGCATCAAAACCGGTCAAATCCCTACCGTCACCACGATCCAGGAAAATACCCCCAATAAAACCCCCATCCGGGTCATCCGGCGCAGGTACATCAATTCGAATGGAAGCTGATCCTTCAAAAGCGACCTCATCATCCCTATCAAAACCTTCTGGATTTGCTCCCGTTGCGGGATCGAAGGAATCAAAAAACTGATCGGTAAGACCTACCGGGTCATCCGTAAATATGTCGCCATTCGCGGGAAATGTGGCAAATTGTGCGTCTTCTGAAAGGTCCCGTTCACAACTGTAAAAAACAGTAATGGCCAAACTCAGAAAAAGAACACGTCTTACATTGATATATAGTAGATTTTTCATAGTGCTATCTTTTTATTTCCCAATATTGATATGTATGTACGTCATGATTTCCCACTCATTACCGTTATCAAATCCTACAGGACTCAGAATGGGCTCTCGCTGAAATGTGTTGGGCGGAACGGCGGTTGGTGCATACCGTGGTGAGAATTCATCCAAGGATCGCCATATGCCCCGTATCCCTATCTGTGTACTTGGTAGAATAAACCAGTCCGGTTTGCCCAGGGTAGTGGAGAGGTCCAGCATCAATTGCACGGGGAACGTTAAGTTAAAGTCGCGGTGGTAATCATAAGGTCCCCAATCGTTAATTTTTTGCTCGTAATGTAATTTGAAGTTTTTATAAAGTATGCGAACATCACCGCCAAACCGCTTGATCAATCGATCTGAATCCCCATTTCCCTGTCCGTTCCCGTAGTAAAAATTACCGACCATGCCGAAATCCGGGCCAATTTTGGAAACCATTCTAGAATGTACTTCCCAAAGGTCTTCCGCCGGTGCCGAATTTGGAAAGGAAAAGATGGTCCGGTCGGCTAAAAATCCTATATGTGCATCCATGGTGGTTGGCAGACGACGATAGACAAAACCTAAGTTCATGGCAAACTCGGCATCTTCGGCACGATCATTGTCCCATTCGTACATCCAAGTGCCCGGAGTTGGGTCATAGGTAAATAGTATCTCACCTGCGGTGGTTTCTCGATTCCAACGCACTGCAAAAGGATCGTCAATAATGTTTCGTAATCGGCCTGGCGCTTGCACATCTTGAGGGATGGCCTCTACCAATGGTTTTTGCCACATGAAGTTGGGAGCAATCTGGAAATTTCCCGCAGCGAACGTAAATCCAGAAAATACACTGGTTACGTTACCACTTCCCGTATCCCTCAATTTCCAACCGGTAAAGGTGAGTGTTTGGTCCGCTCCACCATTGGCAATCAATCCCATTGCCGAGGCTTGGCCATACCAATTGAACTTACCACCTTCATAGGTGATTTTCGCTTTGCCCCCCCAATTATCGCTGGACTGGATCCTATCTTCAAAAATCACATAGTTTCCTGGCGTACCCCTAACGTCTTGGAACGATGTGCCGTTCAAGGGGCTTCCTGCCCAAATTCCTCCAACCATGACCCCAAATTTTCCAAATTCCCGTTCTATGGCGAGGGAAGCCCTTTCCGTTGGCCAGGGCGGTACGACACCACTTCGCAATTGGTTTATATCCAAAACCCGGCGTCCAGTGTCATCAAATGAGATGTTTGTTTCAAAGTCCCTATGATAAATACCGGTGACATCAAATTTTCCGATGTGCTTTTGGTACTTAAAGAGCATGGTTGGATTTGAACCCCACCAAAGTTGGGGGCCCAAAGCAACCTTTAGGCCCTTTAAGGGCCCTTTGCCATCCAGTTCTGCCCCAAGAATTTCCCCGTTGTAGATATCCAGGTTGGGGCCATAATTGGCTTCAGGATAGAAGCCAAAAAAATCGCCTTCATACCCCCAATGATAATGTCCCGTTCTATAAAATCCCCTTAAATCGAATTCCTTGGCGTTCCACTCAAATTCCGCTTGATAGATCCGAACCCTATTGACGTCCGAAACAATAACATCCCCACGATCGGTACTGACATCAATGGGACGTGAATTGTTCTCATAAAAAAGCTCGTTGATTGGGTTTTGGGCAACATTTCCAACGACGTTTACGTTTACCTCGGCCCGCATATTGGAAGCTGGGTTGCCTTCCACACCAACAAAATAGGATTGCATATGGTCAAATCCCAATTGGTTGGGAAACGTGTTGGGATTGTTCGGATCAGCATTGTCCGGAGTGGTGATAAGACTGCCCCCGGTGCTAAAAGTGGCAAGCTTTGCCTGAAGGTTACTGATGCGGAGCATCTTACTATCCTCACCGCTAAGTGCAGCTTTATCCCCGCGTGCCTTGAGTACGGCATCCATTAATTGAATATTGTTAAAATGGCTCTGGACAAAGTCAAGATTCACGCCTTCCCCATAGGGATCCAATTGATGTGCCTCTTTCAATGCATAATAAGCGGCCCTGGGGTAAAGTTCATAGAGTCCCCTGGGGTTTGTGGCACCTTTGGCACAGATACCAAACCATTCCTCGTTCATATTGTTGGCACCGGGGGCGGCCAAATCCCTGGCATATCCTCCATTGGACCATGAGGCATTGTTGTCATGAACATCGGCATTTTTTCTATCATCAAAACCAAATTTCCACCAACCATCACTGAATTGAAAGGTAAAACCACCAATGGAATTTCCTACTTTTCCAAGTCCTGCGGCATTCTCATAAATCTCTTTCCAATTGCCCACCATATAATAGGCCTGGGAAAACTGGTCTTCCTTGTTTTCCATGGCATTGTAGGCATCCGCACCAAATTCAGTAAACATTATGGGTTTGTTCAATTTGTCCTTGACCACTTGGAACATATCACCAAAAGAAAGACCTCTGTAGGTATTGGTTCCGTAGATGTCCACGTCTTTACACTCCTCGGCTACAATATCTATGAACAATACATCTCCATTGCATATCGCCACAGGATGTGATGCATCCATCTCCTTCATCATTTTAGCAGCCTCATTCATCAACCTGTACATGGGCCTTCCCCTGCTTTCCCCTATAAACTGTATTCTGCCCTCATCATCCGGGAAATCCTCGGTTTCGGCTCCCGCCCAGAATAGACCATAATTGTTCTCATTTCCCAGTAAATACATGAGGAGTCCTGGTGTATTCTTGTAATCCCGGACCAATTGTTCCATTTCTGACATCAAAAAATCTACGGTTGTTGGGTCATCATAAATGGTCACGGGAGTCCAAACACCATTCAGGGTAAGGCCGTAGCGCCCAAAGGAATGGTTCAACATCGTGTAAATCCCGTAATTCTCATAGATGTACCGAATCCATTTAGCGGGTACTCCGGTATATTGACGAATGACATTTACCCCCATATTTTTCAAGAGGGACATTTCCGTATCCAATCCCGCTTTGATGATATCATCGGATTTTTTCCAAAAAGCGGCGTTCACGGTGTTGGTTCCAATGGGTATGTAATCCCAGTTCATCCCATTGATCATAAAATCCTTCCCATTGACCACCAACTTTGGACCTCCCCCTTCATCCACAACCATTACCTTATCGGTCTGTGTAAAGGCAATCGTTGTGAATAAGAGAAAAGTGAGTTTGAGTAATTTTTTCTGAATCGTATCCATTGAGCATTTTTTGATGTACTAAACTTATGAGCAAAAAATGCGGATACCATAAAATCAACCACTACAAAAAGCATACATGTTAAAAAAAGAACCGTAATTCTATCAATTTGATATTACAAAACCTTTTGAGCTACTGTATTTGAAGGGTTTTCAACAAATGTTAAAAAGTGTACCGTAGTGGTAAATAGAAGGTGCAAAAACGGGTTTGTAGAGGTATTGTTAAGGTAGGTAGGGCGTTTGTTAAGGTTTCAAAAAATTATGTTAAGGTTATCATAACTCCAGAATATAGTTCACGAGATTGTCTTCGTGTTGCAAATCCAGTTTTTTTCGCAACCTATAACGTTTGATTTCGACACTTTTGGGGGATATGTTCAATAATTGGGCTATTTCCTTGGAAGAAAGATTCAGTCTTAAGTAGGCACATAATTTAAGATCGTTAGGGGATAGGGAAGGATGCATTTTTTTGATATTCTTCAAAAATTCACTGTCGGCATTGTTAAATGCCTCCTGAAAAAGTTCCCAATCGTCATTCTGGTTTAGACTATTGTCAATGATCTTGATTACGGGCTTAACGATGTTCTGGTCCCTAATGGTCTTTAGTTCGTTCTTTATATTGGTCAGCAACTCATTTTTCTTGATGATATTCATTGTGGACGCCGCCAATTCCTTACCCTTATTCTTGTTTTCCAACTCCAATTGCTTGTTTTTTATCCTAATGATCTCTTTCTCATTTTGAACCTGTGCGAACTCCAATTCCTTTTGGTTCTTCTCTATAAGCTTTTGACGTTGTATTTTGTAATACCGTCTGTAGAGCGTATGCATAAACAATGAAAACAGGAGTATTCCCAGTATATAGAGGACAATCATGGTATTTGAGATATACCATGGCTTGGCTACGGAAAAGGAGTAAGAGGCCTTGTTTTCAGAAACGGTATCCCCAATCTTTGCGCGCACATGGAATACATAGTCTCCAAAGGGTAGGTTTTCGAAGTAGGCCTCGTGGTCTTGCGACCAGTCGCTCCAACTGTCATAAAGTCCCTGCAATCTGTATTGATATTGGGTGTTCAAGTATTTATGGTACTCCGGGGCATAAAAGGAAAATCCCAGATTGTTTTCATGACTCTTAAAATTGCCTTTCTGCGATTTGTCCCTTAACGCTTCCTCGCCTTTTGCGATGCCATTGGAAACATTGGCCAAGTAAATACGAAAATCACGCGGGACAATCCCATTGAGATTAAAGGTCATATATCCAGAGGTTTTTCCCAGGAGATAATTTCCGGAATCGTCCAATCTCGTAATATTTTCGTATCCCAAAATCCCTTCCCGCATCTCCTTTGTCAAGGGGATACGCTTAATTCTGGCGGCCCTGGTAAGGCGTACTGGGGTGACATAGCTTATATTGGAATTGGTGAATACCCATAAGGTATTATCACTTTCATCCACAATGAGTTTTCCGGATTCGTATTCGTCTTCCGTATAAATGGTACTTAGAACGCTATCCCTCTGAAAATCCCCATTGGTTTCCCCATACTCAAAAATTCCCTTTTTGTACGCATAGAAGAGCTTTCCGTTATATTTCACAATACCGGAATTGGAACCTTTTATCACGGTATCGATTTTCATGTCCCCAAGCTCGGAAAATGTGCTGTCCACCGTTATCTTAAAGACGCCATTATACTCATGGTTTACCAGGATTTGGGTTCCCAGGGTTTCAAAATAACGCGAGCTATTGTTGAACCCTTTGATCTTGTTCCGCAGACGCCAAGAGTTCTTTGATTTCTCCAGGATATAGAGTCCATCATAATTTCCCTGAAGCAATAAATTTGGTTTGTCCTTCAACTCGGCAATGTCCCAGGTCCCTTGAACGGAGGCTATTTTTTGAACCTTGTTCCCATTGACCAGAAAGGTACCTGAGTTATGCCCGCAGAACAGTTTGCCATCGAGCTTTTCCAAACACCAAACCTGACCCTGTGTTCCATTGATGAGTTCAAAATCCTTGGTGTTATCCAATTCCCTGTAAAAAAGACCCTGATTTGTTCCCAGGTATAGTTTTCCTTCATGGATCGATGAGGCATAAACACTGCCCAACACTCCTTTAAAATCATTAAAAACCTTATAGGGCGCTTCTATATTGACATAACTGATACCATGATCCAAGCCCAGCCAAATATTTCTGTCCATATCTTCAAAAAGGGACAAAACCGTATTGTTGGGTAAGCCCTCATCCTGATCTATCTGATAACGCAGTTCCCCATTATTGTTGAGGTAGATTAGCCCATTGGATATGGTGCCCAAAATATAGCTTTCATCTTCCAGTTGAACGCCATCGTACAAACTTAGCTGCGATAAATAGGTATTGGGAAAGTTTTCGGAGGCAACCAACACACTATCTTTTTGCCTATAAAATCCGTTGTTCTTGGTGAGGACCAACAAATCATTTTCGGCGGGAAAAACATGAATGACTTCATCGTTTTTTACAATGTCATCGTTGAAAACCAAAAAATCCCTGCCCGACTCTATTTTGTACAGGCCCTGTCCCATCCTTTGGAAATAGATATCTTCATCTACTCGAAACATTTTGGTAATGGTACTGTTCGATTCGATTGTATTCACGGAACCGTCATCCACATTGTAGATATAGATGCGTTTTAGCGATTGGAAGACCATATAATCCTCCACTTCAAAAATCTCCCAGAACTCTTCATCTTCAATAAGGTCCACTGCCATGTTTTTTGACAAAGAAGTATACACCAGGCTGCCCAGGGCATCCCTTTTCCAATAACCGAATTCCATAAAGCAACCCGTATAAATCCGGTCCCTTACCACCCGAACGGATCGCATGATGGTTTCATTGGGAGAGGGGTAGAGTGTCCAATTCGCACCATTATATTCCAGTAAGCCTTTGCTGTTGGCAACATAAATCAGTTTTTCCGTAGACTGTGAAATGGCCCAATTTTGATTTTCGCCCTGATAATCCTTGGGATAAAAATTTTGGATTGGAGGAAGTTCCTGGGCATTGAGGCCCCAAAACAATAGACAGGTAATCCAGAGTGTATTTTTCAAATGGAAGTGAACTTAAATACTATTACGCAAGATTTTGAACGTAAATCCAGTTGCAACAAAATACCTAAAAAAATCGAAAAAAGAAAAGACAGGGATTCTTGCATTGAATTCAAAAAGGGTTCTGGGATATCCAATGGAAGGGGACGCCGGTCTTGGACTATTTTTATATCCAAAGGCTTGGGCCTTCACCTGGGCATGTCCAAAGTAAACGGAATAGGGTTTTACACGCAAGGCCTAGGGCCGTGGCATCAGCTTTCATTTAGAGGCCTTATCCATAAAGAGGGTTCGTAAAAAAAAGTTAAAAGCCGTCCTTCTACGGTTAAAAAAGGCAGGGCAACTTCAAATTTTGGTACCTTCAACAGGAGAACAAAAATCAAAAAGCTATGCCAACGTATCAAATTACAGTTAACGGAGTATCCCAATCCGTTGATGTAGCTGCAGATACCCCTTTACTTTGGGTACTGCGGGATCATTTAGACCTAGTTGGAACAAAGTATGGTTGTGGAATAAGTGTATGTGGCTCCTGTACGGTCCATGTAGATGGAACGGCCATGCGGAGTTGTACCATGACCCTGGAACAGGTGGAAGGAAAATCCATCACTACCATTGAAGGCCTATCGGAATTTGGAGAACATCCTGTTCAACAAGCCTGGAAAGAAATTGACGTTCCACAATGTGGATATTGCCAAGCGGGACAGATCATGACGGCTTCCGCATTCTTGGAACGCAATCCCAATCCAACCGAGGAAGAAATCAAAAATGCCATGAACGGCAATATTTGTAGGTGTGCCAGTTACAACCGAATCTATAGGGCAGTTGAAAAAGCTGCTGAAAACATGCGTTAACCCAAACAAGGAATTCAGATGGCAACAAATACTAAAATGGCATTTAGCAGAAGGGCCTTCATGCGGACCACAGGTTTGGCCGGAGGCGGAATGTTGATCGGTTTCAACCTATTTCAGGCGTGTAAACCGCAAGTGACTATAGAACCACCCGTAGATCTTTCCAACTTGGATTATAAAGATTTCAACGCTTTTATCAAAATAGCTGAAAATGGGGTGGTCACCATTTTTTCCCCCAATCCAGAGATTGGACAGGGTGTAAAAACCTCCATGCCCATGATCATCGCGGAAGAATTGGACGTGGCTTGGAAAAATGTACACGTGGTCCAGGGGAAATTGGATACGGAAAACTTTGAAAGGCAGGTAGCTGGGGGAAGTCAATCCCTTAGACATGGTTGGGATGCCCTTCGGCAGACCGGGGCCACGGCCAAACAGATGTTGGTCAATGCAGCTGCGGCGCGCTGGGGAGTGGACGCTTCCCAATGCACGGTCAGTGAAGGTGTGATTACCAATCCAAATGGGGAAACCTTGGGCTATGGGGATGTAGTGACCGAGGCTGCCCAATTGGAGATTCCGGAAAACGTTACGTTGAAAAAACCCAAGGATTATAAAATTATTGGTAAGGACGCCCAGAACGTTGATATTGATGAAATCATTACGGGGAAACCTTTATTTGGGTTGGACTACAAAACAGAAGGCATGGTCTATGCCGCGGTACTCAGGCCACCGGCATTTGGGCAGAAACTAACTTCCTTTGATGCCAGCGAAGCAAAAGCAATGCCCGGTGTTTTGGACGTACTGACCATTGGTGATAAAGCCAGAAAACTTGTTGAAGCACAACCCAACATTGCCAATATTCTTTCCACCAGTGATAAGGTAGTCGTGATTGCGAAGACCACCTGGCAGGCCTTCAAAGCAAAAGAGAGCATTGAGGCGGCCTGGGAAGACGATGTAAAGATGGAAAGTACGGAAGACCACGATAAGGTAATGAACGAACTATTGGATGGCAAGGAATTCAATACCATGCGTGAGGATGGCAATGTGGAAAAGGCCTTTGCCGAGGCCGATCAAATTCTTGAGCGCACGTATGAAGCACCATTCCTTCCCCATAATTGCATGGAGCCCATGAATTTTTATGCCCATATCACAGATGAGAAAGTGCATTTGGTCGGCCCTATACAAACACCGGCATGGAAAGCAGGTGCCGTTTCGGCAATGCTTGATAGAAAGCCGGAAGAAATAGAGTTGGAAATGACCCGACAAGGAGGCGGTTTTGGACGAAGGTTATATGGGGATTTTGTGTTGGAGGCAGCAGAAATTGCGGACAAGATCAGAAAACCGGTCAAAGTGGTCTATACCCGTGAGGATGATATGAATGATGGTATCTACCGCATGGCCCTGAAGTATCGGATTAAAGCAGGGGTTAAAGACGGGAAGGTGACGGCATACCATTTAAAGGAAGCAGCCGTAAACTCCAATATGTACGGACTCATCCCCAACTTTTTCCCGGCGGGTGCCATCGCAAACTATAAAGTGGATGCCGCCGTGTATAAAAGTAATATTACCACCGGTGCCTGGCGTGCGCCCTACACTAATTTCCTGGCTTTCGCGGAGCAGAGTTTCTTTGACGAGCTGGCAGAGTTAATGGATGTGGACAAAGTTCAAATGCGTATTAATCTACTTAAAAAAGTGGACGCCGAGGCGGATGAACGTATTCAATATTCCCCGGAACGCATGATCAAGGTAATCGAGACCGCTGTTGAGAAATCTGGTTGGGGAACAAAACCCAGCAATGTCTATCAGGGTTTTGTGAATTACTATTGCCACAATACCCACGTTGCGGAGGTGGCCGATGTTGAGATTGAAAACGGACAGCCCGTGATCAAGAAAGTAACCTGCGTTGTGGATTGTGGAATTGTGGTCAATCCTTTGGGGGCTTTAAATCAGATTGAAGGAGGTGTATTGGATGGTATTGGACATGCCATGTATGGTGATTTTGGTTTTGAGAACGGAAAACCCCTTGCCAGCAATTACGACCGTTACCGATTGATACGGATCAAGGAAGCACCTATGGTGGAGACCCATTTCATAGCGAACGAAATTGCACCCACAGGACTAGGTGAACCCACCTTGCCTCCAGCTGGTGGGGCCGTGGCCAATGCCTTAAAAGCAGCCACCGGGAACCGTCTCTATAAACAGCCCTTCGCCAAGTTTCCAGAGCTATTAAAACCTAAAAAACAAGAAATAATCGGATAAATCATATATGACTATTTTATTATTTGGGGTTACCAAGGATATCATTGGTAGCCCTTCGCTTTCTATACCAAGTACACATATCAATGGGAGGAAATTGCCCAAGAACGTAGGGGAACTACGGCAATTTCTAGGGAAGGCTTATCCCGAACTCAATAAATTATCATCTTTGGCCATCGCGGTCAATAATTCATATGCAGATGATAAGACCGAAGTGAATTCCTATGACGAAATCGCATTAATTCCTCCTGTGAGTGGTGGGTAAGGTTATGGAGTATATAAAAGCAACCACATATTTGGACTATGGTGCAGCGGCCATTCAGGACCTGATTTCGCCTTTTACATCGGAGGAAATGTCCCCCATTGAAAAGGCAAAGGGTATGTATTTGGTCATACGGGACGGATGGCGCTACAATCCCTATCAAATCAGTTTGAATCCCGAGAATTATCGTGCCAGCACCATTGCCAAAAAATCGGAAGGACATTGTGTGGAGAAAGCGGTCCTTTTAACGGCATGTCTACGGGGATTGGGAATCCCCGCACGTTTGCATTTTGCCAAAGTGACCAATCATATTGCCGTGGAACGTTTAACGGAGCGTTTTGGCACCAATATTTTGACACCGCATGGTATGGTGGACGTTTTCCTGGACAATCAGTGGGTAAAAGCCACGCCGGCTTTTAACAAGGCTCTCTGCAAAAAGTGCAATGTAAAACCACTGGAGTTTGATGGCACAACGGATTCCATATTTCAGGAATACAATGAAGAGGGGGAGAAATTCATGGAATATTTAGAGGATTATGGGCATTTTGAAGATGTCCCCTTGGACTTTATGATTCAGAATTTACGTGAACATTATCCCGAAGTTTTTGATTTGGATAATGGAATTGTCGAATATCGTTTTTAATTTAGGGTTATGCTGATTGACAACCATGGAAGACAAATCAATTATCTGCGATTGGCGGTAACCGATCGTTGCAATCTCCGTTGCAACTATTGCATGCCCGCAGAGGGAATAAACTTTGCCAAAAGGGAACAGCTATTGACCACGGACGAATTGAAGTTCGTTGCCCAGCTCTTGATTGATATGGGAATCGATAAAATTCGCTTGACCGGGGGTGAGCCCTTTGTGCGCAAGGATTTAATGGAACTACTGCGTTTTCTGGCACCACTTGAGGGCTTGAAGGATATCTCCGTAACGACCAACGCCACATTAATAGGTTCCCATATTGCTGAGCTTAAGGCCTTGGGGGTTCAAAATGTCAACGTGAGCTTGGATGCCATCGATAAAGAGACGTTTCGGCGGATAACCCGAAGGGACAATTATGAGGTGGTCATGGAAAACTTGATTCGGTTGATTGAGGAAGATTTCAATGTACGTATCAATTTCATTGTGCTGGATGGGCAGAATGAACAGGACATCCTACCCATTTTGGAAGCCATGAAGAACTATCCGGTATCGGTTCGGTTTTTGGAGGAAATGCCCTTTAATGGCGGTTCCCGTTCGTTTGGGAGCATTAAATGGGATTATAAAACCATTTTGGACTATATAGCAGGGCATTATCCACAGTACCAAAAACTGGATTCCCCCAAAACGTCAACCTCCATCAACTATAAAATTGAAGGACATAAGGGTACATTTGGAATCATCCCATCCTTCAGTAGAACATTTTGTGGAAGCTGCAATCGATTGCGGGTCACGGCAAAGGGGGATGTGATTACCTGCCTTTATGGAAAACCAAAAACCAATGTCAGGGATTTGGTTAGGGGCGAAAATTCTGAGGAAATGATCAGGGAGGCCATTTTGGGCGCCATAGGAACAAGGGCCAAAACGGGATTTGATGCGCAAAAAGAACATCAAGCGTCGGTTTTTGACAATAGCATGACCTCGATAGGAGGGTAGCTCTTCAAATACAAATAGCAATAACCGATGGGTTTCCTAATATGGGATACCACGGGTGCAACATAGAAATATTAAGGACTACAATGAACAACAAACCACCTAAACTCTATGGTTTGATCCTTTCAGGGGGCCAAAGTAACCGTATGGGAAATGATAAGGGCCTATTGGCGTATCATGGAAAACCCCAACGGGAATACCTTTTTGAGCTGGCCGAGGCGTTTTGTGATACGGTCTATTTCAGTGCAAGACAGGATCAACGGCACTCATTCCCTGCTGATACTCCAATTATCACCGATCAAAACAGGTACCGTGGTCCTTTTAATGGAATACTAAGTGCACATTCCGCACATCCCAACGTAGCCTGGTTGGTTTTGGCCTGCGACTTACCCCTTTTGGATAAAAAGGGATTGTACGAACTGGTTTCCCGTCGAAACCTGGACAAGGTGGCCACGGCTTTTTCAGCCAAAGGTTCTGGATTGCCGGAACCCTTGATAGCGATATGGGAACCACAGGCTCTGGTTGGTGCAAAAGAATACCTAAAAACAGTACAAAGCTCTTGCCCAAGAAAGTTTTTGATCCATTCGGATATCCAATTGGTGGAACCTTCCCAAGAAGATTTTTTGTTCAATGCCAACTCCATGGAGGAATACCAATTGGCAAAGGAAAAGTTAGGATGATTCCAAGTTTATCGAAATATCAAAGGCAGATCAATCTTGAAAGTTTTGGTTTAGATAGCCAATTAAAATTGGTTGATAGCCAGGTATTAATAATTGGATTAGGAGGCTTGGGTGTACCTGTTGCCCAGTACCTGAACGCCATGGGTGTTGGCGCTTTGGGCCTTATGGACAATGACACCATCGCACTTCATAATCTACATCGGCAAGTGCTGTATACCGAGGCGGAAGTGGGCCAATCCAAGGTACAAGTGGCGGCAGCGAAGTTGAGAAAGCAAAATCCACAAACCTCCATTACCGTACTCCCGGCTTACTTCACCAAGGATAACGCTTTGGAAACCATTAAAGATTACGATGTGATCGTGGATGCGTCTGATAATTTTGCCACCCGTTATCTGATAAACGATGCTTGTGTTATCTTGAACAAACCTTTTGTTTATGGCGCATTGCATGATTTTGAAGGACAGGTCAGCGTTTTTAACCATAATGATGGTCCTACCTATCGCTGTTTGTTCCCAAAGATGCCCCAGGCGGAAGAAATACCAAACTGCGATGAAAATGGTGTTCTTGGGGTAATCCCTGGTATTATAGGAAGTCTTCAAGCGTTGGAAGTGGTTAAGGTCTTGACCGGAGTGGGAGAGGTGTTATCTGGAAAACTACTGATATACAATGGATTGTCACAAGAAAACCGATTGATACAATTTAATGCCGATCCAAAGAATAAAAGGATGCAACAATTGGCCAACTCCTATGGATACGCACCTTGTTCCATGGACCTAAACCTGGATGCGACGGCATTCTTGGCCCTGGACCATCCAAAACAGGTTATAGATGTTCGCTCAACGGAGGAATTTGAGGAAAACCATTGGGAGGGAGCGGTAAACATCCCATTACCCAGTTTGGATGAAGCACTCGATCAAATCGATTTTAAAACCCCTATATACCTGGTTTGCCAATCCGGTAAACGGAGTGCCCAGGCCGCGCAACAACTCGTCCAAACCCATCCCGATGCAAAGATTTACAGCATTGGAGGAGGAATGAACCAAATTTCCATGCTATGTCACTAGAATGGGGCGAATTTATCCTCTTGGTACTTGCTTTTTTCTGTATTGCACTACTGTATTCTTCCGTAGGCTTTGGAGGTGGGTCCAGCTATTTGGCCATTTTGGCCCTTTCCATTACCCCCTTTTTTGTCATACGAAGTACGGCATTGGTATGTAATCTCATTGTGGTTTCCGGGAGTTGTTTTCTTTTTTACAGGGCAGGCCACTTAAAGTTCAAGAAATTTTTACCTTTTATACTGACCAGTATTCCCTTGGCATTTATTGGTGCACTATTTCGTCTGGAGGAACATATCTTTTTCATCTTGCTGGGAATTGCATTGATATTGGCTGCGCTTTCCTTGATTTTTCAGACATTAAACCTGCAATCCAATTACCAACCTTCAAAGTATCCGCATTGGTTTTCCTATGGGATTGGGGGTGGAGTAGGTCTATTATCGGGCCTTGTCGGTATTGGAGGGGGTATTTTTTTGGCCCCCATCCTGAATTATATGAAATGGAATAGGCCATTGAACATAGCAGCTTTGGCCAGTTTCTTTATTTTGGTGAATTCCATTTCGGGGATTACAGGTTTGGTGACCAGTGGTACTTTTGAGGTATTCTGGCCGGAATTGTTGGGTCTTATACTGGCCGTTTTTATTGGAGGACAGTTAGGGGTCCGTATGACCTTGGTGAAGATTTCCCCAAAGGGCATTCGGATATTGACTGCCGTTTTGGTTTTTTTAGTAGGTGTTCGTGTGCTGATTGGCAACGGACTTCAAATTCATCTTTTTTTATGATTTCATTTGAGGAGGCATATCAAATCGTTTTAAGTAAGACCCGTGATTTTGGGAATGTTACCGTTCCGTTGGCAAAAGCCGATGGCCGCATATTGGCCGAAAACGTTGTTGCGGATAGGGATTTTCCGCCTTTTGACCGTGCAACCAAGGATGGTATTGCCATACGGTTTAATCAGGGAACGCCATTGGATACCTTTGCCATTGAAGGTGTTGCCGCTGCGGGCTCCCCCCAAAAGGAACTGCAATCCGCTTCCGGCTGTTACGAAATCATGACTGGGGCGGTACTCCCCAAAAACACCAATACCGTGGTCATGTACGAACATTTGGATATACGTGACGGCTCTGCCAAAATTGTCAAGCCCGTTACAAAAGGGCAGAATATCCATTATAGGGGGAGTGACGAAGCCCAAGGTACCGTGGTCTTAAGTGAAGGCACATTGGTTACAGCTGCCGAAATTGGCGTATTGGCCTCCATAGGAAAAGCGGAACTATTGGTAAAAAAGAATCCGAGGATTACGCTATTTTCCACAGGAGATGAACTTGTTCCCGTGGACCAGGTACCCAAACCACATCAAATTAGGCAATCCAATTCACATACCCTGCGCGCCGCTCTTTTCGAAAACGGTATTGCCTCGGAAATAATACATATCAAGGATGATAGGGCCAAAATTGAAAAGGCGTTGCTGTCCGCTTTGGAAACCAGTGAGGTCCTGTTAGTAAGTGGCGGTGTCTCCAAAGGAAAATACGATTATTTGCCCGAGGTTCTGGAAGGGATTGGGGTACAAAAGTATTTTCATCGTGTACTCCAAAGACCTGGAAAGCCGTTTTGGTTTGGGGAACATACCCCTGGTAATACTACTATTTTTGGTTTTCCCGGAAATCCCACATCCACCTTTGCCAATTTTCATATCTATTTTAGACCATGGCTTAACAAATGTTTGGGACAGGTCAATGCCGAAATTCAATTATTTTTAGAGGAATCATTTGAAAATACCACGGATCTAATGCGGTTCGTTCGGGCAAAAGCCCATTTAAAGGATGGAAAAATGTGGGGAAAATTAATTGACGGCAATGGTTCCGGTGACTTGACCAGCCTTACAAAGGCCAATGGTTTTATCAAGGTTAAGCCAGGACAAACACTAGAAAACAATGAAAAAGTAGGGTTTATCCCCACACGAAAAATACTATGACGACCCACGAACTAAAGAAAATTGTCAATTCCTATGAAGCGGCGCACAAAAATGGTCAAAAAGCCGTTTTGGCGACCGTGGTAGCCCTGGAAGGTTCTTCATATCGAAGACCCGGGGTTCGGATGCTCCTGTTGGAAGACGGGACGATGGTAGGTGCCGTAAGTGGAGGATGTGTGGAGAAGGAGGTATACCGGCAGGCACTCTCCGTTTTTACAACCCAGGTTCCCAAAGTCATGACCTATGACGGCCGTTATCGATTGGGTTGTGAAGGGATATTGTTCATTTTATTGGAACCTTTTCGGCCTTCCACCGAAGTGGTCAATCGGTTTTGGGATAGTATTGGTCAAAGGACAGCCTTTGGTATGAGGAGCTACTTTAATCCGCACTTTGGGGAAGACGTAAATTACGGCTCGGTCCTTGAAATGAACGAAACCGTACTTCCCCTTAGGGAAGGCTATGTGATTCCGACCGATTTGGAAAGTTTTCATCAAACGTTACCTCCCTGCTTCCGATTGGTCATTATTGGGGCGGAACACGATGCCGTTCAGTTATGTTCAATGGCAGGACTTATGGGGTGGGAGGTGACCATTGTGGCCCACCCGAAAGAAGGGAAGACCGCTATGGATTTCCCTGGATCTACCAATTTTGTGAATGCCGAAGCTGAAACCCTTCACATCAATGCCGATCATCAAACGGCCATTGTGCTCATGACCCACAGTTATGTTAAGGATTTACAGTTTTTATTGGCCCTTTGCGGACATGAGCCAGCCTATTTTGGTATACTTGGACCCGCCAGAAGACGGGAAAAACTGTTCAATGAACTCTTGGAGCAAAACCCGGATACCCCATTGGAATTCATAGAATCCCTCCATGGTCCCGCCGGACTAGAATTGGGAGCGGAGACCCCTCAGGAAATCGCATTGTCCGTACTGTCGGAAATATTGGCGGTCATCAACCAAAAGGAGGCTATTTCATTACGGGAAAAGAAAGGTAGGATACACGCATGAGCAAAAGCCGTAGAGGGGAACTGGCCGTCCTGATCCTAGCTGCGGGAGGTTCCTCGCGTATGGGAAAACCCAAGCAATTACTGCCGTGGAAAGGAAAAACCTTGCTGGAATACGCGATTGATGAAGCTTTGGAAGTGACCGACCACGTGTTTGTGGTTTTAGGGGCACACTTTTCGGAAATACGCCATACCATCGATGAAAAGAATGTTGAAATCGTTAAAAATGACGATTGGCAGAATGGCATGGGAAAATCCATTTCAAAAGGAATTGAACATTTGATGAAAAACAACAGCTTTAAGGCCGCACTGGTCATGCTTGTGGATCAGCCCCTATTGGACCGAAATCACTTGCTGGCCCTGACACAGTTGTTCCAAAGCTCCCAAAATACCCTGGTTTGCACTGATTATAACGAAAAACTTGGAGTGCCCGCCATATTTGATCAAATCCTATTTCCTGAATTGGAAAAATTGGAAAACGATTTTGGGGCAAGACATATCATCCGATCGTATGGAAATTCCGTTCCCTCCATTCCATCCAAGGGAAAGTTTGTGGATATGGATACTTGGGACGCCTATAAAAAACTATTTAAAACCTATGGAACATAGCAAATACGCATATTTGGTGCTGAGAAAGGTTGTGGCAATCTTGTTGTTCAGTGGCCTAGTTTTACAGGGCATGGCCCAGGAAATGGGTTTTGAGGAGTACAATCCCAAATCTACCTTAGTGGTTCCCGAACATCCGATATCGAAAGCAAAATTCACTTTTATCGATGTGCATAGCCATCATTTTAGAATGGAAAGTCAAAATTTATCGGAACTTATTGCGGACATGGACCGTATCAATTTGGGAATTATGGTCAACCTGAGCGGAGGGTCCGGGAATGGATTACGGGCCAAATTGAAAAATGTCAATGACCATTACCCCAATCGCATTGTCCTGTTTGCCAATGTGGACTTTAACGGGGTAGGGGACCCCGGTTGGGGAAAACAGGCGGCCGCACAACTGGAAGCCGATGTGAAAGCGGGCGCCAAGGGACTTAAAGTGTACAAAAGTTTGGGCTTACGTAACAAAGACGTAAACGGAAATCGAATTGCCGTTGATGATCCCCGTTTGGATCCCATTTGGGAAAAGTGTGCTGCACTGAATATCCCGGTTTTGATCCATTCGGCCGATCCAAAGTCTTTTTGGGACCCCATGGACAGCGATAACGAACGTTGGTTGGAGCTGAAGACGCGACCTGGAAGAAAAAGGTCGGATACCAATCCAGCCCCGTGGCAACAAATTATAGATGAGCAACACCGTATGTTCAAAAAACACCCTAACACCAAGTTTATCAATGCCCACATGGGATGGTATGCCAATAACCTTGACCGACTGGCCGAATTAATGGAGGAAATACCCAATATGTCGGTTGGTATAGCTGCGATCATTGCAGAACTGGGAAGACAGCCCCGAAGGGCAAAACAATTTTTTATTCAATATCAGGATAGGATACTTTTTGGCAAGGATGCCTGGAATCCCGATGAGTTCCCAACCTATTTCAGGGTACTGGAAACAGCGGACGAGTACTTTCCCTACTACAAAAAATACCACGCGTTTTGGGCAATGTATGGATTGGATTTGCCGGATGAAGTGCTTAAAAAGGTCTACTATAAAAATGCCCTTACCCTTATTCCTGATTTGGATAGGACCCTTTTCCCAGAGTAGCCTCCTCATGTTTTTTTGTTTTCAGGTCCGAAGGGGTTACGTCCTGAAAAATGCCGCATGAAATCTGTTTGCGCAGCAGTGAACGCTTTTTGGCCTTGGCCAATTTTGCGATTTGTGGGTTAAGAAATTCCATATTCCTTTAACGATGCGATTGTAAAATCATTGTTTTAACACGGAAAGTGAGACGACCTCATAATTGGTGGATTGCTGAAGGACCAACTGTTTTTGTACATATTCCAATACGGTCATCCAGTTCATATTCAAGATCAGAGCGGCCGTAGGTACATTGTCCTCTTCAATGGCACGAATAATGGCTTCGTTCTGGTTGTCTATATGCTCATAAAACGAGGCATCAAGAACAAACATCTGTTCGTAAAAAAGGACTCGGGATTCAAGGTCATGTAAAATCTCGGTCAGAATGGTATTCGGGCAGTTTTTAATCAAAATTCGATGAAAATTCACCCGTGAGGCCAATCGGGCAGATGGCGTATGTGTCTGCTGCAAATGCAATTGTTCGTTCCGCAATTCCTTCACCAACTGTTCATCATAAACGGTCCCTTCAACGGCCAATACTTCAAGATCGGCAATGGTTCGATAGAGGTTTTCGGCCTCGGTCAAGGAAAGTTTGGGCACAATAAAACCGCGGTTGGGTACTGCCTTCAAAATTCGGGACTGTTCCAGTTGTGTCAACGCCTCCCTGATTGGGGTAACGCTAATGTTCAATGTTCTTGACAGCGCGGCAAGGTTAATGGTTTTGCCAATTTCAATTTCTCCCTGTCGAATCAAATGCAAAAGGTGATCCTTAACGGAATCCCTTAAAATTGTTGGTTTGGACATACTGTAAAAATAATCGTATACGATTTATCTCCCGCTATTATTCGTTTAATGCCTTATATTTAAAGGTCAAATACAATGTTGAGATAACGATGAAGGTTCGAATTTTATTGGTAGCTCCCCCGAGCTTCAAAAAAATATTGGATACAAAAGGGAGGAGTTAACATAGGGTTTAACACTTTTCAATGTAACCTATCCCCATTCCTAAAGACCAAACAAAAGATCCCTAACCAAAGAAAATGGCCAAATCCCTGTTGTTTTTGCCCGATATTTCAGGCTATACCAAGTTCATACAGACCACGGAGGTGGAGCATAGCCAGCATGTGATTTCCGAGTTATTGGAAATTTTGATTGCGGCGAACACGGAAAATTTACATTTAGCGGAAATTGAAGGGGATGCGCTGTTCTTCTATAAGGACGGCGAAATTCCTTCCCAGGAACGGCTTCTTGCCCAGATTGAGACCATGTTTACCGCCTTCCACAGCCATTTGAAACTTTTGGAGGAGAATAGGATCTGTCCGTGCAATGCCTGCGCCACGGCCCCCAATCTTGAATTAAAAATAATTGCACATGCTGGGGAGTTGCAACACATTGAGGTTCAGGGCAACCGAAAACCTTTTGGACAGCAGGTCATTGAAGCACATAGATTATTGAAAAACTCCGTAGACAGCTCCAATTATGTATTGATCAGCAGTGCGCTGGCCCTGGAAATTCAGTTGTCCAAATATTATTCGAGTAAGATTTTCCGATTTCGGAAAAGTTCCGACACCTATGATAATGCGGAAGTGGAATACCTCTATTCCCTAATTGATGCCGATCAATTGCAACTCAATGAAGTGCCCACGGCCAAGGAAGTGGAGTTCAATCGGCCGCCCAATTTGACCGAAACCAGGAATTTTCCGGTCAATGTGGCAACCTTGCTGGAGTATTTGACCAATTATACCCGCCGTTCGGAATGGGCAAAGGGCGTAGACCGATTTGAATACAATTCCAATGAAGTCACCCGTTTAGGTACGGAACATGTCTGTGTTATCAACGGGAAAAACCTCAATTTCACGGCCATAAAAAAACCGGTGGAAAAAAACCAGTCCGTCTACGGGGAACTGACCACGGATACCCCTCCTTTTGATACCTTATATCAGTTTTTTATCGTAACACCCACCTCCAAAAACTCATGTAAATTGGAACTGGAACTGTTCTGGGAAGCAAAATCGCCATTCAAGAAACTACTCATCCTTCTGATAGCGAAGCGCCTTTTCAAGAAGAACTTGAACAATGCCATGGATAATCTTTATGCCTACGTTCAAACGAAAAGGGAGGTCGATTAACCTCAAAACTTTGTATTTTTCCCTAAAAATACCCTAATGGCAAGAAAAAAATCTTTTTTCACTTCCGATAAGATTTTTGGATTAACGGCCATGTTGATCAGCTTGGTCACGCTCATCATTTTTGTCCGCCAGACCAATATCATGGACAAACAGAGCAGGCTTTCCGCCTTGCCCTATCTTATGGTGGAAAGCAGTACAAACAACAGCGAGCACTATATGCAGATTGCCTTGGTCAACCACGGTGTGGGACCTGCAATTATTGAGGATATCCAATTGGAAATGGAAGGGACCAAGTATGCCAAGGATTTCTATACCTTTTTTAGGGAGAATGTACAGGAAATGGATAGTATTGAGATTTTGAATTGGTCAAGTATCTACCGCGGCAAGGCCATTCCGGCCGGTGGTAAGGCGGTTATGCTGGCGGTTGGGGCCAATAGGAAGGATTTTGATATTTTTTCAGGCCTGATTACGGATTATCAAAAAAGGGGGTTCAATTTCGAAATAACCTATCGCTCCATATATAACGACAAATGGTTGATCTCTTCCCAGGAAGAGATTCCACAAGAGATTGAAGAATGAACCTTCCTCAAGGATATTCGGGCACTCCACTGGTCAAAAAACTGGGATTGAAACCTGGATATTGCGTTTATCTCAAAAATCCACCCAGCCACTATTGGAAGCTTTTCGCTACCCTCCCGGAAGGCATTCAAGAAATCCCTACACCCACTGAGAATTCCATTGATTTTATCCATCTCTTTTGTACAACGATGGAAACCTTGGAAAATAATGCCTTAGCGTGCAAAACGTACCTAAAAAAAACAGGGATTTTATGGATAAGTTGGCCCAAAGGAAGTTCCTCCATACCCACAGATTTAAAACGTGACCCAATTCGGGAATGTCTCCTCAACATAGGGTTGGTAGATGTGAAAGTTGCCGCGATTGATGAGGATTGGAGCGGACTCAAATTTGTGTATCGGACCAAAGACCGTTAATATTCCCTGCTTTTTATCGATTTATTCCAATTCCTTGTACTAAAGCAGCTACAACCGCGTTTTGCCAACAACCAAAACTTAAGTTGATATGAAAAAAATAAGTCTATTTGCCTGTTTGTCCGCTTTTGTATTCCTGCTTTCCTGTAGTGATGATGCCGACGACAATCAAACCATTGAAGGGGAACTTACCCAAACCGAAGTACAAACCATTCTGGAAACGGATGAGGTTACCAGTTCCGTAGATGAGATTTTGTCCGACTTCTATTTTGACAATGGTGCTACCAGCAAAGAGTTTTCCAATGACTGTTCTAGTGTGGAGTATTTGGAAAATGGGTTTGTGGCCACATTCAACAATTGTGCGTTAAACGAGACCGAAAATGTCAATGGTACACTTAATATTACCTATGGAATAGGGGAATCATCCGCTACCTACACGGCTACCTTTGAGGATTTCTTTGTGGGAACCATAAAAGTGAACGGGACACGGACGTTTACATTGACCGGTTCGGAAGAAGCCAATTCGCTTTCATTCAGTATAACCAGTAACATTTCCCTGGAATTTGAAGATGGGGAAACCATTTCCGAGAACGGTACAAAAACCTTTGCGGTGGTCTTTGAAGAAGGACAGGATACCCTTTGGAACCTTTCGGGCAATTGGACGGTCCAAATAGACGGGGATACCTATACCATCTCCGGAAACGTGTCCACAAACTTTATTTGTGAATACTGGACCCAAGGAACCATGAACGTAAGTAAGAATGGATTGGCCGTGGATGTGGATTTTGGCGACGGAACATGTGATGACCAAGCCGTATTGACCTATCCTAATGGGGCTACTCAAAACATAACATTGTAACAATTCCATTACTTAAAATACAAAGCCCCGTTCTGGGGCTTTTTTCATTTAATATTGGGCGGACAATCCTCTTGTATAAGTAGGAATTTGGTTATCTTACGGGACTGATTAACCAAAATTGTATTTCAATGATCATACAACGCATCGCTTCATTACTGTCCCTATCTTTCCTACTGTTTATCCCTTTTGCCTTTGGCCAGGAAGAAGAAAAAAAGGATGATATCTACAAAGGGCTTGAGTTCAGGAACATTGGACCTGCCCTGACCTCGGGTCGAATAGCGGATATTGCCATCCACCCAGAAAATGAAAGTACCTGGTACATTGCAGTAGGTTCCGGTGGGGTTTGGAAAACCACCAATTCAGGAACCACGTTCAAACCCGTTTTTGATGGGGAATCCAGTTATTCCATAGGCTGTATTACCCTAGATCCTAATGACCCCAGTACCATTTGGGTGGGTACCGGCGAGAATGTCGGAGGTCGCCATGTTGGTTTTGGGGATGGCATCTATGTGAGCCATAACGAAGGAAAGAGTTGGAAGAATATGGGGCTCAAGAAATCAGAGCACATTTCAAGGATTATTGTCCATCCCGATAATTCCCAAATACTCTATGTTGCCGTTCAAGGACCGCTTTGGAGCAAGGGCGGGGAACGTGGTTTTTATCGGTCCGAAGATGGAGGAGCCACCTGGACCAGGACCCTGGGAAATGATGAATGGACCGGTGTGACCGATATTGTTATGGACGCTTCCGACCCCAATGTACTGTATGCGGCCACCTGGGACAGGCATAGGACCGTTGCCGCCTATATGGGGGGAGGACCGGGATCGGGCCTTCATAAGTCCACCGATGGTGGAAAAACCTGGACAAAACTGGACAATGGCATTCCAAAATCCAACTTAGGGAAAATTGGTCTGGCGATTTCTCCTTTTGACAGCAATACCATTTATGCCGCCATTGAATTGGATAGAAAAAAAGGGGGCATCTTCATTTCCAACAATGGTGGTGCATCCTGGAGCAAACAGTCCAATACGGTCTCCGGGGGAACGGGCCCGCACTATTATCAAGAGTTGTATGCTTCCCCACATCAAAAAGGAAGGTTGTATCTCATGAACAATTACGTTCAAGTTTCCGATGACCATGGTAAAACCTTTGTTACCATGAACGAAAAAAACAAACACGTGGACAGTCATGCCATGGCCTTTAAAAAGGATGATCCGGACTACGTGCTTTTTGGTACGGACGGTGGGTTGTATGAATCCTATGACCTCACCAAGACCTGGCGTTATTTTTCAAACCTTCCCATAATTCAATACTACAAAGTTGCAGTGGACGATTCCACACCTTTCTATAATCTTTATGGGGGTACACAGGACAATGGTTCCCATGGTGGACCGTCCCGAACCATAAGGGAAGATGGTATCTTAAACCAGGATTGGTGGATAACATTGGGCGCAGACGGACACCAATCAGCAACGGAACCGGGGAATCCGGACATTACCTACGGTGAATTCCAGCAAGGTTGGCTGTGGCGAATTGACCAAACCACGGGAGAGACGGTCTTTATACAACCACAACCGGCCGCGGGCGATCCCCATGAACGATTTAATTGGGATGCCCCCATTTTGGTGAGTCCACATAAGCCTACCCGTTTGTATTTTGCCTCCTACAGGGTATGGAGGTCCGAAAATAGGGGAGATGATTGGACCACCATTTCCGGAGATCTTACCCGAAATGAGGAACGTATTGAATTGCCCATTTTAGGAAAACAGCAAAGTTGGGACAATCCTTGGGATGTTGGGGCGATGAGTGTATATAATACCATTACCTCATTGTCCGAATCACCTGTCCAAGAAGGCCTTTTGTATGCGGGAACCGACGATGGTATCCTTCAAGTTTCGGAAGATGGGGGAAGCAATTGGCGTAAAATTATGTTGGGCAGCATCAAAGGAGTGCCCAACAGGGCATTTGTCAATGATGTGCGTGCCGATTTGTACGATGCCAATACAGTGTATTTGGTCTTGGACAACCACAAGGAAGGCGATTTTAAACCCTATCTTTTAAAGAGTACCGATAAGGGGCGAAGCTGGACCATGATGAACGGAAACCTTCCCAAACGACTGTTGACCTGGAGGATTGTACAGGACCATGTGGATAAAAGTTTACTTTTTGCCGCTACGGAATTTGGTATTTACTTTACCAAGAACGGCGGGGGTACGTGGACACAACTCAAGGGAGGTTTGCCCACCATTTCATTCCGGGACATTACCATTCAACGTAGGGAAGACGATATAGCGGCGGCTTCCTTCGGTCGTGGTTTCTTTGTTCTGGATGATATTGGCCCTTTACGTGATTATGAGGCCTCAAAATCCAACGAAGTACAACTGTTTGATACCAGAACGGCTTACTGGTATGTTCCCAAGAATGGGGTTTATGCCCAGGGGGACAATATGTACAAAGCCAAGAATCCTGCTTTTGGAGCCATCCTTACCTATTATTTGCCTGAAAAGTTGAGTACCTTAAAAGATGTCCGTACCAAAAAGGAAAAGGAACTCAACAAGGACAACAAATCCATTCCGTTTGCGGGCTGGGATGCCCTGGCAGAAGAAAAGAACCAAGAAAAACCGGGTTATGTGTTCCTTATCAAAGATGCCGCGGGAACGATTGTCAATAGGGTAAACGGTACCAATAAAAAGGGGTTCAATCGTGTGAATTGGGATTTGACCTATGCCAGTAGGAGCGGTATTCCCTTAAAAGCCCCTAAACCCAGTGAGGAAGATGGTTTTTTCGGTTCTCCATACATGGCGACCCCAGGCACTTATTCCGCCGAGTTGTACAAAAGGGAAAACGGGATGATGACCAAAGTTGCCGGCCCCATTTCCATAGCAGTACAACGCCTTCGTGAAGGGGCACTGCCGGCCAAACCCACCGAGGAAATCGATGCGTTCCGTCAATCGTTCCAAAACTTCCAGCAGGATTTAATGGCAACCAACACGGCACTAAAAAAAGGAATGGAAAAGGTAGATGCCATGAAACGGGCGCATGCCCAGGCAAAAACGCCTAGTAACGATTTGTTTGCCCGGATCAATGCAGCCAAAAAGAGCCTACAGTCCATTGATGAAACTATGAACGGTAATCCCGCCAAAAATGAAATTGGGGAACGGAACCCACCTTCACCAGGCAATGGATCCTTTGTTGGTTTTGTGGCCCTGGGCAACACCTACGGCCCTACGGGCAACCATTTAAAGGCATTCAACAGGGCAAAACAACAATTGCAAACCGTAAAGACGGAATTGGCCCGAGTGGTAGAGACCACATTGCCAGGCCTGGAGGCCGAGTTAAAGGCAGCCGGTGCTCCCTGGATAGAAGGGCAAGGCTTGCTTAAGAACTAGTTTTAAGGGCTGTGGGAAGCTCAAAGACTTCCAAATTAAAGTAGGGCACTGCTGCGAGTACATGGTCAAAAATATCGGCCATAATGTACTCGTAGTTCTGCCATCTTTTATCGCTGCTAAAGGCATAGATTTCCAATGGGATGCCTTGGCTGGTCGGCTCCAACTGCCGGGTCATTAAAATCATATCGTCATTAATGGCCGAATGGGACTCCAGGTAACTTTCGATATACTTTCTAAAAACCCCCAAATTGGTCATATTACGACCGTTGAGCAATACGGACTTGTCCACTCCCTTTTCTTCATTGGAGAGGTCGATCTTTCTTTGCCTATCATCCAAATAGTCCCTAATGAGTTCAATTTGTTTGAGTTCCTCGATGGTATCCGGAGTAAGGAACCGAATACTTTGCTGCTTAAGGATTACCGCCCTTTTGATACGCCTTCCCCCAGAGGATTGCATTCCCCTCCAGTTTTTAAAGCTATCGGATATCAAGGCATAGGTAGGGATGGTGGTAATGGTCTTATCGAAGTTTTGGACTTTTACGGTAGCCAGATTGATTTCAATCACATCCCCATCGGCACCGTATTTCTCAAATGTGATCCAATCCCCAATACGTACCATATCATTGATAGAGACCTGAATACTGGCCACAAAACCCAAAATGGTATCCCTAAAAATCAAAAGTAAAATGGCCGAAGCCGCGCCAAGACCGGTCAGGAATTTCCAAATGTCGGTACCGGTGACGATGGCCAAAATGGTCATGATACCCGCTGCCCAGGCAAAAAACATGAACACCTGTATATAACTGTCAATGGGTTTGTCCTTAAACCTTGGAAGGGTCTTAAGATAGTCCCTAACGGTTTGGAAAAAGCTCCTGGCAATCCGTAAGGCCAAAAGCACGCCCAAAATATTCAACACCTTAAAAGCAATGTTTTCGGCATACTGAAAGTCGTAGAACACCATTGGGGCAAGTTCCAGGGCGAGCAGTAGAGGAAAAATATGGGCCAAAAAGCGGGGCAGTCTATTGGTGACCGCAAAATTGTCAAAATTGGTTTTGGTCCGTTTGGCCATAGCTGCGGAGAACTTTCTTAGGATTTTCCATATGACGAAATCCACCAAAAAAACCAAAACGATTCCCAAAACAAGCAGGATAATGACATTAAGGTAGATGGCCCAATTTTCAGGAACGCCTTTGTCCACCAATATATCATGCAAAAAATGACCCCAATACCGTTTCTCCATGACGTTTTTTTTAAAAGTGCAAAATTATTGATTTTAGGGCTTTGACGAAATGATAACCGACAGTTCAGTTCCTTAAAAATTTCGTAATTTAAAGTACTCAGGATGGGAAACAACAATCAAAAAGTTTGGGCATTACTTATGGTCTTTGGTATCACTTGGACCGCTTTTGCCCAGGAACTGGATTTCGTTTCCATGAGGAAGGCCATGGTAAAACTACAATTGGAGGGAAGGGACATCTACGACCGTAATACCCTGGACGCCATGCTCCAGGTACCCAGGCACCATTTTGTGCCCAAGGACCAGCAGTTGTTTGCTTATTCCGACCGTCCATTGCCCATAGGACACAAGCAGACCATTTCACAGCCGTATATGGTTGCTTTTATGACCCAATCCCTTCATCTTGGGAAAAAGGACAAGGTCCTTGAAATTGGCACGGGATCGGGCTACCAGGCCGCGGTGTTGGCGGAAATTGTGGATTCCGTTTATACCGTGGAAATCGTTGAACCGCTGGGGTTACGGGCAAAAGAGCTTTTGGATGAATTGGGGTATACGAATATTACGGTAAAAATAGGTGATGGCTACCATGGTTGGAAAGCCCATGCCCCTTTTGATGCCATTATGGTGACTGCCGGTGCCGAAGAAATCCCGGAACCACTCTTGCAACAATTAAAAGAAGGGGGGCGAATGGTCATACCGGTAGGGCCGCATAACGGCATCCGCGATTTAGTCTTGGTCCAAAAAAAGAAAGGTCGAATAAAGACCAGGAAATTGATGCCTGTGCGATTTGTACCCTTTACCAGAAAGGAATAGGAGTCATTTATCCATTTCGGACAACAGGGTTTCATAGTCCGTTATCCATGTATATATATGACCCCCCAGATTAATTATGGGATACGCAATGGAGTCCAATGACTTACCCAAAGTTTTGGAGAGGGCTTCCTTGACTTCTTTTTTTTCCTGAAGGTCGATAAGCTTAAAGATATAGCGATTTTCATTCAGCTTGGAAATAATGGTATCACAGGACAAGCAACTTGATGTCCTGTAAATGGTAATGTGTCGCTTTGGGGTAATCATCTTCGGTGGTACTTCAATAATCGTGTATTCCTTCTTCAAGGCCCTGCGGGAAAGGCTATCGTTCACTTGAAGTGTATGGGTATATTTTGGCGTTTTGTCCCGGTACAGGATTATGGTCTTTATATGGACTTTTGAAGTGGCCGGTACCCTTGTTAATCTTGGCCTTGCAGCACTTTGCCGAAAATCAGAACCCTTAACCTCAAATAAAACATCATAGGGTTGTTCGTCTTCATTGATGGCATAAAAAGCGATGCGGTTGCCTTTCTGTTCTTCTATAACCTTCACCAATTTTTCCTGCGCTTGAAGGTTGTTAAAAACGAAAAGAACGATAAAAAGAATTGTATTGATCTTAGTAGTCATTGGTTATGGCGAATAATCCTTCATGTAATATAGTGAATACAATTGTCATGAAATCCCTTAAAATTTAATTATTCGGCGTAATATTGAATTCAGCTGCGGAGTAGCTTGGCTGCTTCGCCTTATCATCAAAACTTTTAAAACGGTTATACCGCAGCAGTACAACCCTGTCCGCCTTTGGCGGATACTGCGGGGCGGGGATTTCCAATCACTTTGCTCCTTCGAAATGACGCTCGCAACGTAAAGGTCATTTCGAACGTATGTGAGAAATCTCGACAACAAAAAACCACGACACTTCCACCGTGGTTTGTATGCCTACTCTTGCTGTAACCATCAGTTACAAACTGGCGGTAGCAGAGGATCTGTTCCTGGCTGGTAAAGAAACCATAAATCCCAAACTGAAATATCCCTCGGAAGTTTGTCGAAATACATGGCGATACCCTGTATATACATTCAAATTTTGAGTTCGCAGGGCATTGATCCGAATACCGGCCAAAGGAACTGGTGTCAGTGCAATGTCATTGGCACCAAGTCCTGCAAAAGTCCAAATTCTCTTATTGGCTAGGGCATACAACGCAGAAGCTTCAAAATTAACAAAGTCTCTGTTGTCAAAACCAGCCATACCAACACCTCCTTGAAAACCAAAATGGTCACCGGTAAATTTGGTATACGTAAACAAACCTTGATTGGAATTTTCAGAAAGGGTGCCATCTACCTGTAGTAATCCCCATTCCATTGAAAAATAACCTCCTTCTTGGGCCTTGAGCGACGAAGACAGAACACCGAAAACCCCAAATACTAAAATCACTTTCTTCATAATTTCATCTTTAGTGTTACTAGATTCAGGGAAAATCAAAAATAGAAATCATGAGAAAACAAGAAGTATTTTTATTCAAATCCTCTATCATTCGCACAATTACTCGGCAAAGAACCTGAACGTTCCTCGCTACTGCCGGTATTCAACTGGTGTCAATTAAAAAAACACGACAAAACTGCCGTGGCCACTCTTCTTCTAGAATCTATTGTATTGCTCTAACATAGGTGCCTTATATCTATGATTATTTCACCGTCTTTTCGCCATCTCACCCAACCTATAATATCCTGCTCCGATGGTTCTTCACCTGGGTAACAATCTTTGTCATCTTTAACCTTAAGCCAGTCTCCTTGGATTTCTACTGATATATAACTGTGTTCTGTAAAACCAATTATTATCTCAGCATCATCACTTGGATTAGCCCTCAAAGGGTTTGCCTCAGTTGGATTAGGATAGCCCTCCAAAACGTATTGCCTAGAGGTTTTGAATGTCAATAAGGATTCATGCTTTTGATTGTCTATATATCCTGTTTGTTCATTAAAATCCACTACGTAAATACCGCTTTCCAGTCCTTTGCAAACCATTATGAACAATCCATACTCTGGATCTATTGCCTCTACGTTTACTAATTTCTTGTAGTAGCCATCTTCGTTCATCATTTCATAGGAACGTCCATCAAAATAAGTTGTCTTATTTTTGAAATAAATCAGCGTGTCTTTCGTGGAATTGAGAATTTCAAAACTTCCATTATTGTAGATCGCTCCTATATCTACAAAAAGGAACCCTGCTTTTGGTTCTTCAACCGTTGTTTTAACTGTGTCAGTTTCCACTAACGGCTTTTCCTCGTGGGCAATAACAACGGAATCTTCCACTTTTTCCACTAACTGGACATTGTCTCTATTTGTTTCCTTTCCCTTGCAGCCGAACAGAACGGCCATGACTAAAGTGATAACATATATCTTCATTTCCTCTTTGTTTTAACAATTAATTCAATTTAACGCCCCTTGTCAATGTCGGTACAGGAACGGCCTTATTTCTTGTCGTAACATTTGGATTGTACCCTTGAAGGTGTTGATGGTTATAATGTTTTTTCAAATGACTTGTCCCCATAATCTTTCCAGTGGCAAACGTTGGATTATTGAAATCCCCCCCAGAGAGCGGAATTGATAAATTGGAAGCCTTGATACTTTTATAACCAAACTTTCTAAGGGATGCGTTCATCCTCGCAGAAGCGTCTTGGTCAATCTAGGTAAAATCATTTATGTCCACTTCAAAATCCAGTCGCTCTCTACTTCCGTTTTGTCCTGCAAACCTAATATCTATGTTCTTTCCACCTTTATGGGTTTTATTACTTCCGGGAGAACTACCATCAGCATTGCTGGCCCTTGTGATATAGATTTCCTCTCCAGAATCTGCCGAGGCACCAATTACTGAGGCAAGGGCTGTACCCGAGATGTTGATCTCGCTCTCATTTCCCGGTTTGCTTGATACGCTCACGGAAGTACCATCACCACTGTCATAATCTATATTAGGGGCATTGATCAGACCATTCTCATTTTTTTCCAAAGTGGCAATATCATGCTGGTTTCCATTGGAATTATGGAAGATGAAAGTATCCGTTGCATCATCTGTTTTTATCCTTAGGATAGACCCATCTTCATAAATATGAAAATCATCCAGCACACCCTCCCCGTTTATGTCCACAAAGGAAATGGGATTGTTTGCTGCAAAGGCATAAACCGATTGGAAACTGTAATCCTCTGCCAATGGGTCAACATTGAAAAACCTTCCAATCGTCGGGTCGTAGTTCCTTGCACCCAAGTCATACCATCCCAATCCAAGTTCATCCTGTAATTCCTTGTTATTGTATTTATACCTCTTGGCCACACTATTCCCAAGAGGTGATACATTACTGTTGAATCCACGCATTTTTAACCCGAGGGGATAATAGTTGTTCTCCTCGATTATCTCCGAACTTGAATCTATACTGCCATCATTGTTTGCATCCGTGTAAGAAAGGCGCACATTTCCAAGGTGGTCGATATGGTTATACACATAGTCGTACCCTCCACTGCCATTGGGTGTCACGTACCCTTCAGGGTGTGGGAAGAACTGTAGGGTAGCGTTCTCATAGACGTAGTTTCCCGCATAATCGGTCGTGGTTGAAACACCGTTATTGTAGGTCATTTTCTTTAGTTTCGTTCCAAGGGCATCATAAATATAGGTAATCTTTTTAGTACTGCTGTTGTCAAACTTTACCTCCGTGGGCAGGTTCAGGTGGTTATAGCTTATCCCATCAACACTGGCCGTCCCAATGCCCTTGTTCAGGTCGCGGACCATATTCCCGTTGGCATCGTACCAATAGTCTTGGGCATCGGTCGTACTGTCGGTAAAGCCATAGGTTTTACGTCCAATGTCCAAAACCTTGGTGAGCTTGTTACCGGCATCATAACTATAACCCAACCTGTCCATTGGGCCGAAAGTGGTGGCTGTGGCGTTGGTATGGCCATTTCTGTTCAGTTCGGTAATGTTACCGTTCTTATCATACAGGGCCGTCATATTATAATGGCCCGTTTGAACAACGGCACTGGTAAGCCGGTTCAGCGCATCGTACCCATAGCGGTACCATTTTAAGGTATTGTCGGTATTGGCAGTACGCCACTCCGTTTCCGAAATATTGCCATTGTACAGTTTGGTCCCACTATAGGCCACCGTATTGTAGTTGATGCCAAAGGCAAAGAAGTAGTAATATGTTTACATTATTATTATTTAAATTTACACAATACAAGGGCTACTTATAAATATGGTTTTGAAGAACATTACCAAGCGCATAGAAGCCATCATCAATATGGACAGTGAGGATAAAATTGCCTTATTCAAGATCATAGATGCTTACATCCGCGATCACAGGGCCAAAAAAGCATATGCATGACAGAGCTAAGGAGTATCGCCACGAAATACCCTATAAATATGGGAGCGCCCTCTCCCAAAGTTATATGCGATGAGATTAATTTAACGCTACTTCATTACGTAGATTTATTTGAACTGCCAGATACTACCGACAAAATAAAGGAGCGCGACACCAATGTTGACACTGGTGTTGCCATAGTAAGATTTACAAATACGTACATACACAAATTTGGAATACCAAATGACGAAGTCATAATCGGTCACCCTTATTATGACATAGGGTTAAAACCTTACTCTTTTTTCTCAGTTGAGGATTCTGACTGGATTAAAGAGATTAAAAGAATACAATCGCACCATCCATATTTCGATGAAGACAGATATAAAGATGTGAACCACTATATACTAACTTTTAAGGATAATACATTTGAGTGTGTAGCCACAGATTTTTCGATTGAATATTCTTTTGATTCAATGAATCAGGTTTTTCAAAACCTGGTAATCGCAGGTCAATAATTCTCTTCTAAATATATTGGTTCAATCCTGTCCGATAACCATAGCCCGTTTGCTTCCTTATAAAACCCGGTCTTGTTCTGGAACGCTTGTTGTGATTTCACTTTTAAAATTATCGGCTCTTTCGTCTTCCTGAGACCAATTTTTTTGGCCTCCTCTATTTTTTCTGAAAGATGAACATACTGCCTTTGCATTGGCAATAAGCCTTTTTCAAAAATACTTTTAAGGGCTTCCTTCTTTGTCCCGTGGTATAAGTATGTTGGAGGTTTGGTAGATTCCTTGGCTATTTTATCTTTCAATGAGTGTCCATATGAAGCCCTTATCTTGTTTCCCAATATTTCATGTCTTTTCTTCAATGAGGACTCTACTATTTGCTTAAGAATTTCCTTTGAAAGAGAATCATATTTACCAGTAACTTTCTTAATTCCAATAATCAACGATTCTATATTGACCCAACCATCTTCATCTAATTCTATATGATAAAAAGATGGTTGGTGTCTTAATGCATGAGATATTACTCTACTTAATTCACTGAATTTTAGTTGTGACATCAATATCCGATAGCTTCATCCGTCTTAGTATTTCGTATACTACTGGTTCCTGAATTAGTGAGTTTATTTCCTTTTAATCGATTTGTCATTTGATTTTCAAAGAATTCTTCTCCTGTTCTATTTACAACTTTCCAGCGACTTCTAGATACACCTGCTTTTGTTAAAGCAACAGATGAACGTGTATTTACAATCAAGGCTTGACCATCCCTGACAACGATATCAATAGGGATATCTCCTGGTTTCATCTTTCCAGACCTTAATGCCGCGGCCACTTCATCAACCGATTTTCCTGCGAAAGTTCCAGTTTTTCCAAACATGGTACTCCAAGTGGTTTGGGACCACTTTGCATTGACAATCAGTTTTGAGCCAGTATTGGCCCATAATGCTGCCATTCCTGAAAAAGCTGCTCTTAACAATAACTCTCCTCCAATTGTAGCTATCCCAAGGTCGGTAAACATATGGCCCGCACCTTCAGGTCTCCAAATCGAGAAGCCACGATTAGCATAAAAGTCTTCAGTAACTCCTTTTTCCGCTCTAAAAGATTCACCCCCGTCGACACTTACAGTATCAAAATCATCATCCGTTTTTATAACGTCAACACGTTTGTTCTTGGTGTCAATTTTTATTATATCCTGAGGACTTCCATCAGAATTCAGCCCATGGCTTGCCAAGGCCTGTTCAAACGAAACTTCCTTTCCATTGTCATAGTACTTTCCATCATCCCAATTATAGACAGCATCAGCTCCACTAGGATCTGCCCAGAAAACGGGATTGTTGTCAAAAGCGGTATAAGTACTCATCGAATTGTGAGTCACAGGGTCAATAGAAGTAAACCTTGCAATGGCTGGGTCGTATTGTCTTAGGTCCATTTCGTATAGGTCAAGCCCAAAAGCCTCTTCCAATTCTTGACCGTTGTACTTGAACTTCTTCGCCACGGAGTTGCCCAACGAACTTACGTTACTATTATAACCCTTATGTTTCAGCCCGAAGGGATAAAAATTGTTCTCCTCAATGATCTCGAGGGTTCCGTTGTTGTCCGTATATGATAACCGTACGTTGCCCAAGTGATCAACGTAATTATAGACGTAATCGAACCCTTGTGAATAATCATTTGCATTCTTTGGTGTAACGTATCCTTCATCATGGTTGAAGAATTGGAGCTGGCCACCCTCATAAACATAGTTGCCAGCATACAACGTTTCAGTTCCGCCGTTGAAAACTTTTTTCAATTTTACACCCTCCGCATCGTACACGTAATCAACAGTGCCAGCATTCGCGCCGGTAACGGTAATCTTGGTAGGCAAATTCAGGTGGTTATAAGTGATTTCTGTAATGCCCTTGTTAGCATCGGATGTCATATTGCCGTTGGCATCGTACCAATAGTCCTGGTTGTCCGCACTGCTGTCGGTAAAGCCATAGGTTTTACGTCCAATGTCCAAAACCTTGGTGAGCTTGTTACCGGCATCATAACTATAACCCAATCTGTCCATTGGGCCGAAAGTGGTGGCTGTGGCATTGGTATGCCCATTTCTGTTCAGTTCGGTAATGTTACCGTTCTTATCATACAGGGCCGTCATATTATAATGGCCCGTTTGAACAACGGCAGAGGTAAGCCGGTTCAGCGCATCGTACCCATAGCGGTACCATTTTAAGGTATTGTCGGTATTGGCAGTACGCCACTCCGTTTCCGAAATATTGCCATTGTACAGTTTGGTCCCATTATGGGCCACCGTATTGTAGTTGATCTTAAACCCGAACAGGTCGGTACCCAAATTGGCCGGATCGTTGATCTTGGTAAGCCACCCACGTACATTGTACGTATACTCCACGTCCTGTAGCGCGGTTGGTGAGCCTGTCGAACCACCGCCCACCTTTTTCCTGGCCAACTGGCCCAGGTCGTCGTAGTGGTTCTCCATGATGGTCTCGGTATGCGAGCCTATGGTCTGCTCCTGCTTTACCAACCGGCCCATATGGTCATAGCTAAAATTATCCGTGGTGACCAGGGCCGCATTGGTCCCTTTGGTATGGGAGGCCTTGGTTTGTATCACCTTGCCCCCAAAGTCCAGCTGGGTCTCCACCACATCGGTGGTCCCCAGATAGGTATTCTTGCTGGCCGTATAGATGGGCCTGCCCTTGACATCGTAACCGGTAAGGGTCGTGATCCAGTCGGCCTGCCCTGCGATTGCCGAGGGGTCCAGGACCCGTACCTTGCTTACCGTAGCGAGGCCCTTGGTATTGGTGGCCGTGGTCTGGCCCTGTACCGTGGTGGGAACGCTCAAGCCATTGGCGTCCACATAACTGTCGTAATAGTTTACCGTATGGATCTCCATGGCAAGTGTTTTGGGATAGGCGCTGTTGGAATACAGTACAGTTTCGTCCGCTAGGGTCGGGGAACTTGTCTGGCGGGATTCGTACTGGGCAGTGGCACTGTTTGCCCCGGTTTGCAGGCTGACCCGATTACTGGTACTACTCACCATTCCGGTATAGGCCACCCTTCCAAAAGCATCGTATTTGGTAAAGCGCCATTTTCCCTGTACCCTTAGGTTGGGATCGCGGGTCATGATCGGTTGGTCCAATTTGTTGTACACAATCTCTTCCCAGGTACTTGCCGTACCCTTGCCTGGCAGTTTCTTTTCCACCAGGCGGTTGCGGTAATCATATTTGTACTGGTAGCAGAGTTCGCTCAGCTCCGTGGCACTCACCCCATCACCGGTCACCACCTTGGGCGGGAGGATATAGGTCAGGTTTCCAAAATCGTCGTACACATAGTAGGTGTCGTGGGCCATTTCTGTACTCCCGACCAGGGCGTAGGTACGCTTGAGCACCACACGGCCCTGTTTATCGGTAAACTCCTCGGTGGTATGATTGGAACCCGAAACGTGATTTTCATCTTTGGTTATGGTCTTGTACAGTTCCCCCGTAGTATAGTGTTCCTCCGTACCACTGCCCTTACGAAGCTCGGGCCGTTCCGTATTGCCTCCAACGAAGTGCACATAAAAATAAGGCACTTCCGAGGCAGTATTGATATGGTATCCAAATTCCACTTCATGTCCCCCGCCCATGCGCCAATCGTACCCGGGGGCGGCCTGTTTCAATACCCGGTTCAGGGGCGAGGGCTCAAAGGCCCTTTCCGAAAAGGGATTGGGGGTTACACTGTTGATCTCCCCACTGTACTTATCGATATAATAGCTATCGGTATCCGTTTCCGCCGTGCCCCGGAAACTGCCAAAACTGCCCGAGGCCGCGCTATGGGGGAGCCACTCCCTGGCCTGTCGCCCATAGGTGTCATAGCCGATATGGGTGACCAGATCCTTCATCTCCCCATTGCCAAGGGTACCGGAAATGATATCCTCCAGCGCATCCTCGGAACCGTCCAGTTTCTGGAGCACGGGTTGGTGGAAGTATTGGCGTACCCCCACATCGGTGGCATAGTAGAGGTAGCTCCGAAACCTGGAGGTGGTGGTCGTAGAGCTCCAGGTATATTCGGTACCGTCGATTACCTTGTTGCCCTGTAGGTCGTAGACCCCACTTACCCCACTGTCGCCACCGGAATGGCCCACCGGGTGTACGATGCCCACCAAAAGGTACCAGGTATCCAATTGCGGCAGGTCCCCGGACCAGAAATAGGGATTGCCGTTGGCAGAGCCATTAAGGTTGTTCACGTTCTGGGTGCCATGGTAGGTACTTCCATTCTGGGAATGGGTGCGTTTTACCCAGACCGTATAGCGGTAGGCCGCGTTTTTGTCCACGGCAAAGTAATCGGTGTTCCAGCCCCCGTCCGCATGGTTGTCGGCCTCATTGCCGCATTCCCATAGCAAGGATATCGCCCCATGGGGATTGGAGCCGTTGATCCTTTGGTTCTCCACGGTACTGCCGTTCTGGTTGAAGAAGGCGGTACCGCCACTTCCCGGGGTCCAGTCCATGGACCATCCGGGCACATTTGAGGCATAGATAAGCTTTTGGGCCTCCCTCCCGGACCCCTTGATGGCCACCTGCTGCTTGCCACGGCCCAGTCCATCAAAGTAGGTGATCCCTTCGATCACGTCACTGTTCAGGCCTATGGGATCACCTTCCTTTAAAGCGGTTCGGTAGGTCCGGGTATGGACATAGTTTTCATTGCTCTTGATTACGGGGGCATAGGCGCCGGAACCCGGGGCGGGACCCGTTGTCCCAAAATGGGCACCGGCCACGGAAACATTCATGTCATCCCCGTTCTCCACATAGCCCGTGGGCCGGGAACAGGCCCGGATGCTGTTGGTCGGGTCGCCAAAGCCGTCCCCATCGGTATCGGCATACCAGACCGGACCTTTGTTGATGGTATAGCTGATCGTCAGTGCAGTGCCCCAGCAGCCCGTAACGTTGTTCCTTGCCCTGAGGTAATGTACCGTCCCGCCGGTCCTGGTCACCGTGCTTGTGGAATTGGACGTGCTGGTGCCGCCAGGGGAGTCCTGCCAGTGCCAGGTCTCATCGGAGGGTACCGTGCCCATGGTAAGTACCGTGCTCCCACAATTGTTGACCGTGGAGGCCAGGGTCGGGGTCGATACCGCCGGTCTCACCGCTATTTTTACCGCCTCGGTGTACTTGGTCTGCGCGCAGGAGATTACCCGTCTGCGGTACCATCGTGTCGCCGTTTGGTTGGCGGGTGGGTCGTAGCTGCTTTCCGTGGCCCCGTTGATGTTGCCCCAGGAACTGTTGTTCGATGAGATTTGCCATTGGTAAGTGTACCCGCCCAGTCCGTTTGAGGGCGAAGCTGCGTTGCCCAAGGTGAAGGGGTCCCCACCATAACAAACGGTCTGGATACCGTTGATACTGCCTGCCGATAAAACCGGTAGAACGGTGATCTTGATGCTCGGCGTGTATTTTGTCTGTCCGCAGGATACTACCCGCCTGCGGTACCACCGCGTTGCCGTTTGGTTGCCCGGGGGGTTGTAGGCGCTTTCCGTCTCACCGCTGATATTGCCCCAGGAACCGTTGTCCGATGAGATCTGCCATTGGTAACTGTATCCGCCCAATCCGTTCGCTGGTGATATTTGGTTGCCCAGGGTGGACGGATCGCCCCCGTAACAGACCGTGTCCGTCCCATTGATACTGCCTGCCGTTAGGGGCGGCAGGACGGTCACCTTAACGCCCGTGCTGTACTTGGTCTGCCCGCAGGATACCACCCGCCTGCGGTACCACCGCGTTGCCGTTTGGTTACCAGGGGGGTTATAGCTGCTTTCCGTGGCACCACTGATGTTGCCCCAGGAGCTGTTGTTCGATGAGATCTGCCATTGGTAGGCATACCCACCCAACCCGTTCGAGGGTGAGGCATAGTAGCCCAGGGTAATTGGATCACCACCGTAACAGACCGTTTGCGTGCCGTTGATGTTGCCCGCCGTTAGGGGCGGCAGGACGGTCACCTTTACCGACCCGGTGTACTTGGTCTGTCCGCAGGAGATCACCCGCCTGCGGAACCACCGCGTGGACACTTGACCACTGGGGGGGTTGTAGGTGCTTACCGTGGCACCACTGATATTGCTCCAGGTGCTGTTGTTCGACGATATTTGCCATTGGTAGGTGTACCCCCCAAGTCCGTTCGAGGGTGATAGACTGTTGCCCAATGTGGATGGATCCCCCCCGTAACATACGGTCTGGGAACCGGTGATACCGCCTGCCGTCAAAGGAGGCTTCACCAGGACCCTTACCGGGGACGTGTATTTTGTCTCAAGGCCCGAGGCCACCCGCCTACGGTACCATCGTGTGGCGGTCGCACCGCCCGGGGGGGTATAAGTGGTGCCCGTGGCCCCAGTGATGTTGAGCCAGCCACTGCTGCCGTTGCTGGAATACTGCCATTGGTAGCTATAGGTTCCCGTACCGTTCTTGGCCGGGGCCGTACTGCCCAGGGTGCCGGCATTGTTATTGTAACATATGGTCTTCGCCCCACTGATGCGACCTGGATCAAGGGCGGGGGTCACCGTGATTCGGAGCCCGGTGTACTGATAGGATCCCCCACTGCTGAAATTGGCCCTTAAAAAGACCGTCCCCACACTGTTAAAGCGCAATCGGATGCTCTGATTGCCCGAACTCAATATGGTGCTGCCGGAAGGGGTGATCCAGGAAGTGTTGTTTATGGTTCCCGCCGTATAGTTCAGATGGTACTGATAGGTGACCCCCTGGATCACCGTGGTGGAGCCCTCAATGGTTTGCCCCCTCAGCTGTTGGGGAAGGTTCATGGAAATAAGGAATAGGGCCAACGGCCCTATCCTTGCCATGGCCCGTGATTGTGGTTGAAACGGTCTTTTCATAGGTTCAATAGGTTTTAGGTTGCGGGGAAGGGATAAGGGGTCTTTTAAAAGTGATATAATGGCCAAATGTCGAAACCGTTAGTTTTTGTAATGGTACTCATAATCGGTCACCAGGTTGTTGCCGGCGTCCTTGACGGATTTCAGGCGGTTAAAATCATCATATTCATAATAAGTGGTATACCCCTTTGGGTCGGTCATACTCGTAATACCCACCAAAGGGTCGTAAGTGTAGGTGGTGACCATTGCCTTTGAAGACGCAGAATGATTTCTAATGGCATCCAGGGCATTCCTAAGTTGTTGCTCTTTACAGGAAGCATTGCCGCAGTTGTCATTATCGGCATCCGAAGCGGTGACCGCAGCATTGATTAAGGTCTGAACCGTGGCGGCATCGGCCGAGGTAAAGTTTTCGAGCTTGGCAATGGGATATTGGCCGTCGTATCCCCAGATGTAATAGCGGTGTGCACCATCTTCCCTAGAGACTTCCTGTGGATTGCCCTGCGCGTCATAACCGTAATGGACAATACGCGGTTCAACGTTGTCATTGCCCTTGGCGGTCTGTACGTTCTTTGGCAGGAGCATGCCGCCAAAGGAACCGTATAGATTGCGCTGTACCGAAATCAACTTTGCGGTGGGCAGAAGCCCCTCCAACTCATAGATTTCAGTTTGTATGGGCACGGTCTTCCTATTTTCACCGCGCAAAAGCCCAATTACGGAAGCGTCCGTGGCATCAAGATTGCCCCCTACGGTCAACGAGGTGCCAATATCGTCAGGGTAATACATCTTGGTCCTTGACCCATCACCGCTTGAGTCCCTGATCTCCGAACGGGTCACCTGCAAGTGTGCGGGGTTGTCATAGGTGTTGGTCGTCACCGTTGTGATAGGGTTATTGCCATCCGTATCGTAGCGTGTGGTGGTCACCTGGCTACCGCTCATATACTCATTTATGATGCTGTAATGGTTTTCAATGTTGGGATCGGCACCAAAGCCATCGGAAAAACCGCCGCCATTGTAGTAATTAACTGCAATTTTAGACCAATCATATTCCCATAATGCTGCTTTTTGCTCATTAAAAAAATCCGTGCCGGTGCCATTTGGCCTATGGGTCAAAAGTCCCCTGACCAGTAATTGTTTGGCCTCTTGCAGACCCGTATAGGTATCCACAATAGTGTCTTTATATACCAGGTCGTTACTGGCATTGTACACTCTTTTGGACTTCAAGCTACGTTTATGGCCTTTGTCCTCTAACGGCGCAAAGGGAAAGCCCAAAGCGGCTGAGTTGCTGTTCCTTGTGGTACCGTACCGATATTCCGTTCTCCCCAAGGCCTGGCCACTACCGTTCTTAAGTGTCTCGGTGACCTTCCCGTAGCAAACGGGGCTACCGGAAATGTTCAAATCGTACAGTGAGCGGTCAAACACCCTTATAATATTGCGTTTGCTGCCCTGTGCACCTGGAGTGGCACCTCCCCAAAATTCCTGTTTTGTGTACGATTGCGTGGGCAGGCCACCTGTGTGCACAAAGGTTCCGGTACTGTTGCCATTTCCGTGGGTATAACCATATTCTTTGATTTGGGCGATACCGTTTTCGGTCCTATTGGTAATTTTTTTGATGCGCAATCCCCCGGCAGGGGCGTTAAAGAACTGTTGCCCACTACCACCATAGAGCCTGTCATAATTTATCCGTATTTGGGGACCATAGGCATTGAACCCGCCATTGTCGCAGATATATCTATAACTGACCAAGATCAGATCTTGGCCGCCGGTATTCTGGTTTACAAAAGTTTGGTTTTGAACGGTAACGGGATCATGCTTATAGAAACCAGCGTCCAGATAGTATGCGGTACCATCTACGGTTATGGCCGTACTACCTGCTCCGCGAATGGTCACAAAATTTCCGGAAACCACGTCTTTGGGGTGTGTGCCCCCAAAAGCGTTGGCAGGGATATTGGGGAAGTTGATGGTCACGTCGACCGATAAATTGACAACCCCTGTCACATCAACTTCGCGGTATATGTACGCATTATGGTTTCCTTGGCAGATGCCCGATTCTGAGTAGATTTTGGTGATTGGCTCGGTAATCGGCATGGTCGTGCTACTAGCACGCACTTCGTTGGCCTCAAACTCAAATTCCGTATAACCTCCTGTGGGATAATGTACGCGTTTGAGACTGCCCGCTAGGATCCGGTCCGGGTGCGAATTCAAATCTGCGCCGTTATAGCTGGTATATGGTGCGGAAGGCAGTATTTTTTGTGCGTCCCTGCCATTGTAATAGCCCCAATAGTCCCTTTCCAGAGAATTGATATGGGGCAGTTTTTCACTGTGATACTCAAAACGGTAGACCTGCTTCACTGCATTGGTCTTTCCGATAATGGTCACCGAATCAAGGCGCATCCGTTTTTTTCCCTGTAGGTTGTTGGCAAAACTCTCGACATAACCGTTCTTGGCATTGAAATAGGAATGGTGGAAAATGGCCTTTTTGATCTGTTGCCCATATTTATCGAAAAGGGTAATGGACTTATAACGGAAGCCCCGGTTCGCCATTTGGTCTTCCCGGTCCTCGGCCGTCTCCAGTACCAATTTGGCCCCACCAACGTCATTATGGTCATAGGCCCGGATCTCTTTTAGGGCCTTGGTCTGGTAATCTACCGAAGTCGAGTTGACCCTATGAAAATAATTGGAGGAAATGGCCTGTGTGAAAAAACTCGGAATCCTGCCTGCATTAATGGTAGGGTCATAATCGTTGTAGTAACTATAGTTCCACTTCGAATAATCAAAATCATCGTAGTCGAACAATATATAACTGTCCGAGGTCATGGAATGGATATGTGAAAGGTTCCATGCCGTTGCCGTTTTATGGGTCACGTTCGTGGGACTTGTATGTAGTACACTTTCCTGATCGTAGAACCAATATTCCAGCCCGTTGTCCGCAGTCACATGAAAACCGTCCATGTAACCGGTCCCCGGCAAAAGGTTGCTCCTTACATTTTCCTTGAAATCGAATTTGAGGTTCTGTTGTACCGGATATATCAACACATCATTGGTGCCGCCGCCCTTGAAGACGAATTTTCCCGAACGGTCCATAAAGTTGAAAAAATAGACATCGGATTGGCCGTCCACCTCTTGGCCCACAATACGATAGTCCAAAAAGAAGACCTCGTGGTTGCCATCTTCATAGGCCAATGTCGGCTTCACATTATAGTAATTGTTCAAAGTGGCCGAACCATCGAACAAAAAGCTTGTGTTTTTGGTTTGAAGGTCACGTTTCTTACTCCTGTCATCTGCCCCTCGCACCGATTTGGAGATAGTGCCCCCGGCGTTCAAGCTCCACCCAAGACCAATGGAAGAGGCCTCTTCGTTCACCTTGATTCCACTGGTATGGTATGAAATGGAAACGGGCAGGGTAATGTCACCCGACCGAAGTTCAAATAGGGGAATGGATACCGGTACGGTACCATAATTGTTCGCTACGGGATATTCTCCAAACTTGCCCAGAGCGGCAACATCAGGGGTCGGGGGGATTACCTCGGGCAAACCCTGTGCATAGGGTCTTATGCCAAAGCATAGCAGGCTAATCACTAGAAGTGTTCTTTTCATTTTCTTATGTTATATACCATTTCAGTTTCAGTCTTATAGCTCAAAGAGCTTACGGGATTGCTCCATGGAGAATACCACCCAACATGGATTTCGCTACATCCACAACTCAGAAGATTGCCTTTGGCAAATCTTAATTTTACTAGAATAGTATGACCAAAAAAAGTGTTGAAATCGGTTGAATTGGGGACGAAAAAGGGGATTGGAGGGACATCCCAAGAGCCAGTATCGCAAAGGTGGAACGGATCCTGGTTGGGGATTCCATAATTTCCAGAAGGAAGGGTATTGTTTATTTTAAAGGTAATGTGACTAACAGGAAAATCCCCATCAAACTTTTTGATGGCATTTTTAAAACCAGTGCTAGAGGATTTTGGTCCATGCCCCGCTATGAAAATACTATCAGGTTTGGGAACTGAAAAACTGGTCCTGATCTCTTCAGGAGCGATGTTTCCTGTCACGGTAGGATTCACATCTGGGGCATAGGTGCCGATACGCACGTTATCTTTACCTTTCATGGGTGTCCATTGAAAAGGTGGTGGAGGCTCTAGGGTGATATCCCATAGCGCTGAAAAATGGGGGCAGAATGGTGTGCACTGGAATAAGTATTCTGGTTGAAGTGTGCATGTACGGCAAAAGAGTTAGCGGTCGCGAATTTCAAGCACTGGGGGTTGAATTAAAAACCTAATGTAACAATCGAAAGTTCAGGGGGATAGTTGGGCGATTACTAGAGGTATATAGCCCCATTCGCTTCACAGGCAACTGGAATGGTGTCACAGGGAATCAGGGCAGGGAAAATCCTGGAAAGGAAAATGGCCAATGGACCAACCCTGTGCGGTAACAAAGTGGGTTAAGGCACGGCCGGATTCGAAGAACTTCCTTAGTTTAAGGGCGGAAATTGTCCCCTACTTTAAACATCTTTCCATGATTGGGAATGATGTAATCGGCATTTTTTAAAAATGTTTTTCTACTTTCCACCAAGGCCTTTATATCCATATCCGTTGACTGGAGATGGTCTTTTTGGTTGGTAAATTAATTAGTTCTATATCTTGAGCTTTACAACTACAAGGCACAATCAACAATAATAAAAAAGAGGCAATCTCATTATGGTGTACCTTCTAAATGAAACATACATAAGATTCTTATTTCCCCCTATAGGCCAATCGCAATTCCATCGAAATCCAACAAGCTTTTCAATGTTATTGCTCCAAAATTTAATTATTCGACGTAATATTGAATTCCATAGCCATTTCTTTTAATCAATGCAGGAAAAGAGAAAGACCCCGCTCATCATTTTAGCGTTCTTTGCCATTTACGTGATTTGGGGCTCCACTTATTTGCTGAACAAAATAGCGGTGCAGGAAATCCCTCCTTTCTTTTTGGCTGGGATACGTTTTGTTACCGCCGGTATCTTGATCTTTGGCATGGCGCTATTAAGCGGGAAATCGATAAAGGTCTCCAAGAAACAATTTTGGAATTCGGTATTCCTGGGCTTTTTGTTCCTTAGCTTTGGCAATGGGGTAGTGGTCTGGGCCCTAAAATTCGTGGACAGCAATTTTGCGGCCCTGGAAATATCCGCCCAACCCCTGGTCATTTTATTGATGATGTGGATTCTACAAGGGAAAAAAATCCAGCCTATGTCCCTGTTGGGGGTGTTTTTGGGAATGTTGGGGATTTATCTTTTGGTGAGTCAACAGAATATCCTGGAACAGGAGAATGCCGTCCTGGGTATGCTTATGATCTTTGGCGCAATGTTGAGTTGGGCCTATGGGAGTTTGTTTGTGGCCAAGGCCGATTTACCCAAAAACTATTTTGTAAACACGGGCTACCAAATGCTAACGGGCGGTGTGCTGTTGTTTATCATCAGTTTTGCCTTTAGTGAACCGTGGTCATCACCAACGATATGGTCAAACGAGGTGCAATGGTCCATGGTACTTTTGATTATTTTTGGCAGTATCGTGGCGTTTACCTCCTTTAATTTCCTGTTACGGGTGGTCTCCCCGGAAAAAGTGGCCACAAATACCTATGTGAATCCTATTGTAGCCATGGTGTTGGGCTGGTATTTTTTAAATGAACAAATCAGCCTGCAATCCATTGTTGCCGCGATTATTCTCCTTACGGGCGTTTATTTTATCAATACCAAGAAAACCCTTAAAATCCTAAATCGGTTTAAAAAATGATACGTAACCTATTTCTTCTCCCCTTGGTGATTGTTGTTATCCTCTCTACCTCTTGCGCCCCATCGTCGAATTCTTTGTTCAACGGGAAGGATTTAGAGGGGTGGCACATGGATGTTCCTCTATTGGATAGTGTTCCCGACGCTCCGGCTTCTTTTGTCGTAAGGGAAGGGATGTTGGTCTCCTTGGGCGAACCGAGAGGGCATTTGGTAACCGCTAAAACCTACAAGGACTATCGTTTGGAGGTGGAATATCGTTTTCCTGGAAAACCTGGGAATTGTGGGGTACTGGTACACGCTTCCACCCCAAGAGCCCTGTACCAAATGTTCCCAAAATCCATTGAGGTACAAATGGAACACCAAAACGCTGGGGATTTTTGGGTCATTGTTGAGGATATTGAAGTCGAAAATATGGAAGAGTGGAGAGGGCCGAAATCCAAATGGGGAATTACCGAAGGTAAAAACCGTCGTATTAAAAACCGTACCGATAATTCCGAAAACCCCCTGGGGGAATGGAATTCCATGACCGTTGAGTGTTTTGGGAATGAAATCAAGGTTTGGGTCAATGGCGATTTGGTAAACCATGGTTTTAATGCCACCGTCAGGGAAGGAAAAATAGCGCTACAAGCGGAAGGTGCCGAAGTAGAGTTCAGAAAGTTGGAGCTGATTTCAATTGCCGGACTTTCGGAATAACCGTCCTCATTTCGTGGATCGTACAATTCACTACACCAACGGTACAATCCACTACATTGCATTTTTTTGATTGGAAGTCCCCTATGATATTTGTACCATCATCAATCAAAATGGTACCATCATCAATCAAAAAACGAATAGGCAATCATCAAATCGTCCGCTTTCATCAAGGGCGGACGATTTTAAAAAACGAACAATCATGACGTATCTATCAAAACTTATGGTGGGCTTCCTCATAAAGGCCCTTTTGGTATTGGCACTTCTTTACCCTTCCTTTTCGGATGCCCAACGAAAAAGTACTTCCATTAACGTGAACGACAATGGAAAAACCACGATTTCCATAAAAAATGGTTTTGGGAACAACTTTTTTATAGAATACAAAGGCGAAATAGAACTTTCCGATGACGATTCCGATGTAATTTCCATCTCAAGGGGCGGTTTTATGGAAATCAAGAAAACTGCTTTTGGTAGCCGAAGGCGAATCGTTATGGAACCGGATGCTTCCGGAAACCTAATCAAAAAATACTATGTGGGCGGTTCCCAAAAGAGTTTTGACTCCGAAGGAAAGAAATGGCTCTCCGAAATACTGTTGGAAGTGGTGCGCAGCACTACGTTGGGTTCACAAAAACGGGTGGACCGCATGTATAAAAAGGGTGGGTATTATCCCGTTTTGAAGGAGGTGGACGAAATCTCGAGCAATCACGTGAAGTCCCGATATTTAAGACTCCTTTTGGATAAACCATTGGATGAAAAAGGTTTGATCTCCACCTTAAAAAGGGTAGGGGGAATCAGCTCTGACCATCATAAAGCGGAAATTTTAAAACACAATGCCAAGGCTTTTTTGTCCTCGGATGCCGTAACCACGGCTTACATCCAGACTACGGGTAGAATCAATTCCGACCACCATAAGGCGGAAGTCCTTAAGCGTTCCATTCAGGACCGTGAAATTTCGGACAATCAAATGAAGGCGTTGTTCGGAATTGCGGGGGATATCGATTCCGATCACCATAAGGCCAGTGTGCTGTTAAAAGTCCTTAGCAGTCGGTCCTTAAATCCCGAAAACACCAAGTTATTGATTTCGACCTCCAAATCCATTGATTCCGACCATCATAAGGCATCCGTTTTAAAGAAGGCCCTTTCCACAAGTAGCCTGTCTTCCAGTGCCTATCACTCCCTATTGTCTTCCGTGGACAATATGAGTTCTGACCATCACATTGCCAGTATCCTCAGCGATATGTTAAGGGAAAAACTGGATCAAGAGGCATTGTCCCATTTATTGGAACAGGTCAGGGAAAATATGTCTTCCGATGCCCATCAGGCAACAGTGTTGAAAAAGGTGGCACAGGGACAGGAGTTGGACATGGCCATGGAGGCCTACCTATCCACACTGCGAAGTGTAAACTCCGATCATCACAAGGCTTCCGTTTTTAAACAGCTTTCCAGACGTACCTACTCCAATGGTGACCTTGTCCAGATTTTAGAGGCCACCCGAAGTATCAATTCCGACCATCACCATGCGGAAACGTTGATTGCTTTTGCTCCTTCGGTAAGGGGCAAGTCCGAAAGCGTTTTGGACGCCTACCACCATTCCAGTGACGGTATTTCGTCCGATGCGCATTTGGGTCGTGTTTTAAAGGCCATCAGATAAACCTAATCATTTTATACACTGCCCAAACCAAGCGGACAAACCTTTTATTGTCTAATTTGGTGGCATGAAGCGGCACTTAATCGGATTGCTATATCAACCAACCATGAAAAAACACCTGAGCCTTTTTGGTATTGGCTTTGTATTGGGCGCCCTGACCTTTGGTTTTGTCAACTTTGAACAATCGCAGCGCCCCGTACAACTCATATTAAGTGGGGTTTTAGGTGTTTTGGTTACCTATTTGGTATTTTTCTCCAATAGGCCCTTAAATAGGTTACTGGCATGGAAAAAGAATACGGGGATTCGACTTTTACTCGGAATTCTTTGGAATATGGTAAGTACCTATGGCATCGTCTTCATCTGTGTTGGCCTGTATGGATATCTCGCCATGGAGAGGTCCTTTTTGAACTCCATGGACCTGGAGACCCGTTTGGAACTGGGTATTCTTCTGTTCTGTGGGGCCGTTATTTACAACATCGCCTATTTTGCGTTCTACTCCTATGACCAATATACCACGGCCCAATTTTTGGAGTTGCGTACCGAAAGAAGGCAGGCCGAATTGCAATTGGCAGCCCTAAAATCCCAATTAAGCCCTCATTTTCTTTTTAATTGCATCAACTCCCTTTCCGTATTGTTCCATGACCATACCGAAAAGGCCGAAACCTTTATCCGTTCCATGGCCAAATCCTATCGATATACCCTGGACAATCATAGTACTTCGTTGATTAGTGTAAGGGAAGAATTGGCTTTTGTAGAGTCCTATGCTTTCCTGCTCAGGACCAGGTTCGGGGATGGTTTTAGGTTACAAGTGGGTTTGGACGCGAATCATTTACAGAGCAAGATTCCGCCATTGACCCTTCAAATATTAGTGGAAAATGCCGTAAAGCATAATACGGTAACCAAAGCCAATCCCATTAAGGTAACCATTACGGGCAATGAGGACTTTATAAGCATTACCAATACCAAAATCAGGAAACGACAAAGCACCCCCTCCACGGGAATTGGATTGAAAAATATTACCGGCCGCTATGGAATATTGTCCAACGCTAAGATAAAAATTGAGGACAACACCCATTTCACGGTCAATTTACCTTTGTTAAAGAATGAATAGGTTATTTGTGCACCATCCCTGGTTTCGATTGCTCAGTCCACTTTTTAGTGGTACGCTGGTGTATTTGCTTATGCTATTGATCAATAATGCAGTGCTTTACATTCAGGAGGACTTTTTAAGCCAGGAATTGTATGTATGCATAGGATTGGCTTACCTCACCCAGGAGTTTTCCCGTTTATCGCTTTTGGTATTTGAACGGCTGCAACGACCAAAATCCTTCCTTTTCAAAGTATTGTTGCAAATAGGCGTTTCCATCCTATTGACGATAGGCCTGGTGTACCTGTCCATGTACCTTTACTTCAAATATATATTGCAGTATACCCCAAATTTTAGGGAGTTATTTGTGTTCAACAGCATTTTTTCCTTCATTACCTTACTCTACGTGGTACTGTATTTGGGACACTACTTCCTATTTCGGAAAAACACCCAAAAAATTGAAAAGGAACTTCGTGCAAAGCAGGCCATTGAACATGACTTTGCCAGTTACCGCAATGGTATCAATCCCAAACTGCTTTTTGAAAGTTTGGAGGCCATGCTGGTAGTAATGAAAGAAAATCCAGCCAAAGCGGAGGAGTTGACCGATCATTTTTCCACGGTATATCGCTATATATTATCCAAAAGAAAACGGGAAATGGTTCCCTTACGGGAAGAACTGACCATTGTAAAGGCACTGTCCCAACTTTTTGACCATCTTCCGTACCGAAAGGTACAACTTGGAAAAGTAAGTGATACGGATTTTACCGTCCTACCGACCAGCCTTTTAAAAGTAATGGAATCCATTATCCGGACGACCATCGTTTCCGCCAGGAAAGCATTGGTCATTGATATCGTGGAAAATAAGGAATCCCTGGAGGTACGGTATGAACATGAGGAAAAATTGGAGGAATCCCTGTCCATGGATACCTTAAAGGATATTTCACATAGTTATCGATTCTATACGGATATGCCCATTCAGATTAGGGAAGAAGGGCCATTTAAAATCATAAAACTACCAAAACTGACCTATAATGAAAGTAGCCATACTTGAAGACGAACCATTGGCGGCCGAAAAGCTAAAGCGCTATTTGACCAAATGTGATGCCTCCATTGAGATATTGACCGTTTTGGATTCCTTGGAAATGGCCATTCCATGGATACAACAGAACAATGCCATGGTCGATCTCTATTTTATGGACGTACAATTAACGGACGGATTGAGTTTTGAGCTGTTTGGGACCGTACCGGTGCGCAAACCCGTAATCTTTACCACGGCTTTTGATGAGTTTGCCATAGACGCCTTTAAAGTGAACAGTATTGATTATCTGTTGAAACCCATAACATTTACGGATTTGTCAAAATCCCTAAAAAAATTAAAGTCCCTACAACAGCAGTTTTCCAACACTTCGGAAATGGCTCCCGTAATGGAAAAATTGGCCTCCAAAGTCTATAAGGACCGTTTTTTGGTGCGGGTGGGCAATCATTTGCGGTCTGTTTTGACCCAGGATATCCTGGCCTTTTATGCTGAAGGCAGGGATGTTTGCCTCATCACTTCCGAAGGAAAGGAATATCCCGTGGAATATACGATCGAGTCCCTAAAGGAACTCCTTGATCCAAAAAAGTTTTTTAGGGTGAATCGTAGTTTTATGGTGGCCCTTGAGGCCATTAATGACGTCGTCGTCTACTCCAATAGAAGGTTAAAACTTAGCCTTAAAAAGGATATCCATAAGGAAATTGTGGTGAGCAGGGAAAAAGTAGCGGATTTTAAGCTTTGGTTTGAAGGGGTTTGACTTCGCTTTTTTGATTGAATAGTAGTATCTTAGGGATAAAACCTGAGCATATGAAATACCTCTCCCTTTGCTGCCTCCTTTTTTTGATTTTTGCGTGTACCCCTCCCCAGGAATACGATTTGGTACTACAAAACGGCCTGCTCTATGACGGTGGGGGAGAAGCGCCCTATCCAGGGGATATTGGAATCAATGCAGATACCATTGCCTTTATTGGGGAGCCCAATTCCCTAAAGGGAAAGGAAACCGTTGCCCTAAACGGTTTGGCCACTTCCCCGGGCTTCATCAACATGCTCAGTTGGGCCAATGTGGCCTTATTGGAGGACGGACGATCGCAGAGTGACATCCGACAGGGGGTCACTTTGGAGGTAATGGGGGAGGGACGCTCCATGGGGCCCCTAAATGAGAAAATGAAGGAAAACATGTTAAAGGGTCAGGGGGATATAACATTTGATATTCCATGGACCACCCTGGGGGAATACCTGCAGCATTTGGAAGATAAAGGGGTTTCCACAAACGTAGCTTCTTTTGTGGGCAATGGGACACTCAGGACCCATGTCATCGGTTTTGAAAACAGACCGGCCACCCCTGGGGAACTGGAAGAAATGAAGAAATTGACGAAACAGGCCATGGAGGAAGGGGCAATGGGCATCTCCAGTGCGTTGCTCTATGCCCCCAGTATGTATGCGAGTACCCAGGAATTGGTGGAACTTTCAAAAGTAGTCGCTACCTATGATGGCCTGTATATTTCCCATATCCGTAATGAGGGAGACCGACTTTTGGAAAGTCTGGACGAGCTGATCCAGATTTCCAAGGAGGCCGATATCCGTTCGGAGGTATACCATCTAAAGGCCTCCTCCAAACCCAACTGGGGCAAGTTGGATAGGGCCATTGCCAAAATAGATTCCGCCCGAACGGCTGGCTTGCCCATTACTGCCGATATCTATACCTATAACGCAAGCTCTACCGGACTTCATGTACAGTTACCGGACTGGGCTAGGGAAGAGGGGATCGCTGCCATGTTGGAGCGCTTGGCCGATTCAAAAAACCGACAGAGGGCAATTGCGGAAATGGAGTTTCGAAATGCTCCGGAAACTATTCTTTTGGTAGGGTTCCGATCTGAGGACATGCGCAAGTACATTGGAAAATACCTAACCGAAGTAGCGGAAGAGTGGGGGATGGACCCGGCCGAAGCTTTGGTGGATCTATTGGTAAAAGATCAAAGTCGTGTCCAGGTGGTCTATTTTTCGATGTCCGAAGAAAACATTGCAAAAAAAGTGGCGCTTCCCTGGGTCAGTTTTTGTTCCGATGCGGGGTCCTATACCAATGAGGGCGTCTTTATCAAGCAAAGCACGCATCCACGTGCCTACGGATCCTTCATCAGGGTATTGGGAAAATTCGCCCGTGATGAAGGGGTGATTTCCCTTGAAGAAGGCATCAGAAAACTAACGTCATTACCTGCGGACAACCTCAAACTTCAAAAACGGGGACGATTAGGCGTTGGCAATTATGCCGACATTGTGGTGTTTGACCCGGAAAAGGTCACTGATAAAGCCACATTTACCGATCCACATCAATATGCTGAAGGCGTAGTCCATGTATTTGTAAATGGGGGGCAGGTTATAAAGGATGGGCAACATACGGGAGCGACCCCAGGACGGTTTGTAAAAGGGCCGGGATACGTCACACAATGAAACTGACAGTTCACTGGTCCATAAATAGTATTCCCTAATTGTTATTTGTGGCAAACTATTTGAGGGATTACTTTAGAAAAAGTAACGTACTATGAAATGAGTCATAACAATTCTTGATACCGACCAAAATAGCAAAAGAGAATTGCATCTGACCGTTGAAAGACCCATAAAATTTAAACAGATGAAAACAAAGAACAACGTATTACTGATTGCAGTGGTTTTGGCACTGCTCTCGATTGCATGTGCCAGCAAAAAAGCTACAACTTCCCCAGAACAACTGGCGAAACTTCAAGAAATGGTGGATTCTCATGCGTTCCGTCTGGAAGCACAATGGGCCAACCCTTTAGCCACCCAAACTGTCAATGCCATTGCAGTGTCAGGCTTATTGCCGCTTGGAAGAAGTACCCCCAATAGAATCGATATTTTTGGTACGGCCAGTTATATCGAATTTAAGAATGATAGTGTTTTTGCCATTCTTCCGTACTATGGGGAACGCCAATTTATACGTAAGTATCCGCCAACCGATGCAGGAATCCAGTTCAAGGGGGTACCCAGGGACTTGGAAATAGCATTTGATGAAAAGAAACGGCAATACAATTTCAATTTTGATATTGAGAGTGACACGGGAGAGGGGTTTACGGTCAATGGAATATTATTCCAAAATATGAACACGACCTTTTACATCAATAGCTCCGATCGCTTGAGCATTGCCTATTCAGGATTAATCAAAGACCCTATCGACCGTGAATAGCGCTGCCAAGGTGTTTTTCATTTGCACACTGTTTTCCAGTGTATTGCATGGCCAGAATTCAAGTTTTATCGGAACATTTATTACCCCAAATGGTGCTGTTGGCCTACAATTAAAAGCCGTGGGGTCGGAATTGCACGGTTTGTTGGTGTCCACTGAAGGAATGTATGCGTTAAAAGCTGAAAATACGGCCACGACCATAAATGGCACCGTATTTACGAATGTTGGCAATTATAGCTTTTCCGGACAAGCTATTCAAGGAGGGCTGAATTTGGTATCCGAAGGGGTCAACTACACCTTCTATCAAACATCGACCCAGCACGAATTGGAGGCGATGGATCTAACGCCCTATTTTACCGAGGGAATAGCGACGAATACGGAAGAAACCACCAATAGTCCAACTTCAAAAAATATGAATTATACCGGCGAAGAAAAGGAGTTGTTCAATTACATTGCCGGAAGTCAATTGGTGTTCTACCAACGCACTTCAATTTTTAACGATAGCACCGCTAGTTCCATAACCTATGTCAATTTTTGTGCCGATGGTCGATTTAGCCTGAATTATGATGGTGGGTTCAGCGTGGAAGGCAGGTATGGTGGAAATGCCCATGGTGTGACTCGGGGAAAGAACTATGGGACATGGCATTTGGAGCGACGGCAGGGGGCTATGGTGGGCGTTTTGAACTTTGCGGATGGCACCCAAAGTGTATACACCATAAACAAGAATTATTTGGCACAGGGGAGATGGCGTATCGGAAATACGCAATATGCCTTGGCGCGGAACAAGGCCGTTTGCCGCTAAATGCTGGATATCTAATTGTAAGCCGTAAAGAGGACAACCAAACCATCGGCAAAACTATCGACGTTTACGGTAAAACCATCGGAATTAAAGGCGGTGAGTGCCACTGTGGTCTCTCCCAAATTATCCCCGTTTTGATTGCCATAGCGAATACCCACACAGTGGGAACTTGAGGCAAAACGGGATATATCGTTTATGGAGTTGCCACTACCACCAATGTAAATGTTCTGCTGGGTTATGGAACCACTGTCATCCCGTGCAAAACCATTACTGGTTCCAAAGGAATTGGGCAGACCACTTTCGTTGTTACGGGTAGCGTTATCCGAATTTAAATTTATACTCTCCACATTGGCATGGGCGATAAAGGTGATATTTCTGGGTTGAAAAGGTATCCCGGAGACCGTGACATTGCCCGTGGCCGAAACGATAAAAAACCCAGAATAGACATTGGGATCACTCTGTCGGACCATTACATTCCAGGAGGTTCCATCAAAAAGATAAAGCCTGTTTTCATCAGAAGCGTAGGCCAATGCCCCTTGGGAGGCCGCCGTAATCGCCGTAATCTCTGCCGCCGTTGCCGTGGGAAGGCCCATTACGGAGAATTCATCGAGCTGCGCCTGCACCATAGTGCCATAGAGCAACAGTAAGGGGAACAAATACGTATACCGATTCATAGCGTTATAGTACTACAACTTTGGTTTTTTGGGATTAGTATATATAGCAATAAAAGATTGGGGTTTTTTCAGGGGAACACCATAGTAAACTCCCATGAACTCCTTAAATTTTTGTAAAAGTGCATAAGGTATTGGCTCCCAATGGTTATCTTAACTACAAACAAGATGCTATGATAAAACAATACACCCGATTTACCTTAAATGCCTATTTTACCTTCTCCTTTCTCCTTTTCAGTTTCCTTTTGAATGCCCAATTTGGGGAAAACTCCCGGCATGACAATATCTCAGGAAAACTAAGGACCTATTCCATCCTGAATGCACCTGAAAAAGTCTATCTACATACCGATAAGGATGTATACTCCAATGGGGAGACCATTTGGTTCAAAACCTATTTGGTGGATGGGGTATCCCATAAAAAGAGTGGGAAAAGCGGCGTTGTGTACGTGGATCTATTAAACCAAAAGGACAGTGTCCTGGCCCATAGAAAACTCTTTTCAGAAGGCATTGGAGCCTCTGGTGATATTGAAATAGATCCCTATACCAATCAAGGGATATACCGATTGCGGGCGTACACGCAATTCATGTTGAACGAGTCGGACCCCGTACTTTTTGAAAAACCGATCTTTATTTCCAATACCCAATTACAGGACGAAGCCCCAGAGGCCGAAAATGGCATTTCGGACATTTCCGAAAATGATATCGACACGAATCAACAACAGTTGTCCGCACGTTTTTTCCCCGAGGGAGGGGACATGGTCGGGGGACTGCTGAACTATTTGGGATTTGAAATAAAGGATGCCCAAGGTAATGGGATTTCAAAGGAGGGAGACATCGTGGAAGGGGATGGGACCATAGTCTCATATTTTAAGAGCCATGAATTTGGATTGGGGGTGTTTAATTTCGTTCCGGAGGCACGGAAACAATATTTTGCCGTAATTGAACATGAGGGCGTGAAGCAAAAGTTTGCATTGCCCGTGGCGCTGGAAAACGGCCATACCCTTCATGTAAAGAACAAGGGGGACCACCTGGTCATACGGGCGTCCTCCACGGCCAAGAAAGGTCTGGAAGGGGTATTTCTGGTAGGACATCTCAGGGGGGATGTATTTTTTGAGCACCATATCAAAGGACCGTCCTCAAGATTTGAGTATATCTATAAACTGAGTACGGAAAGGCTTTCGGACGGGGTGGCCCATTTTACGCTTTTCAGTGGAAACGGGGAGCCCTTGTGTGAACGCTTGGTGTTTGTGGACAATCCGGATAACGATGCCGTTCTGAATATCACCACTTCCAAGGATAACCTGGGCTATCGAAGCCCCGTTGATGTGAATTTGGAAATCCTGAATGGAGAAAAGGAGCGTTTGGAGGGGGAACTGTCCCTGAGTGTGTTTCAAATGAACCATGCGCTTGCACCGGAACAGGCACCCACCAATATAAAAACCTGGTTGTTACTGAATTCGGACGTAGGGGGCACCATAGAAAATCCAGGCTATTTCTTTGAGGACGACTCGGGGTATCGAAAACGATTGTTGGATGCCCTAATGCTCACCCATGGATGGAGACGCTTTGCATGGAAGGAATTTTTGTTGGATTCCGTGGACAGAGTTGCGCGGTTTTCACCGGAAAAGGGCATTATGATCAACGGAAAGGCCACCGCTTACAACAATGCGTATCAGCCAATGGTCACTGAGGTTCAATTGACCTTTCCGGAAAAAGGCGTTTACCAGGAAAACCAACCCACGGATGCCAAGGGGAAATTCTCTTTTGGTCCCTTTTTCTTTCAGGACACCATAGCCGCAGTTGTGGAGAACATGGTCAACAAAGAGGGGTCAACAATCTTTGTCGATCCAAGTCGAGAGACCGTGGTTTCCGTTGCCACAAGCAAGAGCAAAAGGGACGACTTTGCCAAGTTCAAGAGGGTCTCCCGTATTGTGAAAAGTAACGCAACGGCACCGGAAATCGATTTTAACCTTGATCCCAAGGTAACACGATTAAAGGAGGTAAAGGTCATTGGGGAACAAAAAAGCTTAAAGCAGTTGGTCGATGAACAAATTGATGAGATTACAACCCTATATTCCGAACCGAGCAACAGGATTTTTGTCGATTCTGTTCGAGATTTTGCCCATCAAAGCGCCATTGACCTGTTAAGGCTTGTTCCTGGGGTAAGCGTTGCAGGGGCCTATCCCAATGAAACCGTACAGATAAGAGGTCCTGGCTCTATAAATTCTTCTGGAAGTCCTCTTTTTTTATTTGACGGAGCACCGGTAAGTTTAGGTTTTATCCAATTCCTGAGGGCCAGTGAGGTCTTGTTCGTAGACGTGCTAAAAGATAATGATGCTTCCTTATTCGGGGTCAGGGGTGCCAATGGTGTAATCGCCTTTTATGGAGATAGGACGCTGAATCTTCCCGTGGAGGTGGAACAGTCCCCAGGGTGGACAAACGTTAAGGTCCCGGGCTTTTACAAGGGAAGGGAGTTCTATTCCCCGGATTATTCCGTGGAAAAACCGGAACATAAGGATCTCGACTACCGTACCACCCTACATTGGGAACCCAAAATTCTTTTGAACGGGGAAGATGAGGCATCTTTAAGACTATTTACGGGCGATACGGCCGGGGAATACCTTATAACAGTGGAGGGTATGACCACGGAGGGACAGCCCGTTTTTCAGATGTCCAAAATTGAGGTTGACGGTTACAATACTTGGGAGTAAGCAAACAGTCCTGGCTAAAACGTTTTGTACTGTGGACAGTGGTACTGATGGGTTGCACACAAGGTGATTGTTCAAAAAAAGGCTAGGGGAGTGGGATTTTCATAGCTTGCGCCGTAGCATACTGATTATCAATCGTTAAAAAGTAATCCGGAGGGATTCTACAGTCCTTAAAAAGGGGGATTTCGTATATTTGGTTACCACAACCTTCCCCAAGAAATGAAACGGACCTGTTGCCTTTTAGTATTGGTCACGCTATCCCTGTCTGCCCAGGAGGTGGATCTGACCCGTTCCGTCCAGTCCCTAAAACGAAACATCCATAGCTCCAAAGCGGGTGAACGCCTGATGTGGATGGACAGTCTTTCAAAATTAATCGAATACAGAACGGATTTCGCGTACGATTCGATTGCAAGGCAAACCATTGATTATGCCCTGGAGCTGGACTCCACGCGCTTGGCCCTGGATCATTCCATAGCGCTGTTGACCCATATCTCCCGGGGTTTGGGCAAACCAGAGCAGGCTATAGGGTTCTTCCACGGGATAAGGGACAGGGTTCCCAATGCCCCATATTCTTTGGAGCTCACTGAGTTTTATACCAGAGGAGCCTATTGCTATCAAATGCTCAACCGTTATGCGGAGGCCCTGGAAATTCATGAACAGGCGTACACCTTTGCCCTTAATGCGGGTGACCGGATGAAAATGGGCAGTATTAAGGAAAAAATAGGAACCGTACTCAGTTTTATGGGGGAATTTCAGCAATCGGCCGCGGCATTGGAGGAAGCCCATCAAATCCTAAAGGACCACAGTGATCCCAGAATGGCATGGCGGCCAAAAGGGACTTTGGCGGTCCTCTATTCCCAGAACGGGCTGCCGGAGGAGGCCAAAAAAATACGCATGGAAATGATTGCAGCGGCCAGGGGATATGGGCGTGATGCGACAGTATTCGATCAGTTTTGTAATCAGGCCTTTGACGAGATGTTGAACGGGAGGCCGAAAGAACAGCTCAAGTACCTGGATTCGGCCAAGGTCTATCTTTATATACCCGATAATGAAGAATACGATATTCAGCAATTCCTGGCGACCCAGTTGGGTGCCTATGCCGAAAACGGGATGTTGGAAAAGGCAGAGGCAGTAAAGCTGGACTTGGATAAGCGGAAAGAGGAAAACGAATATTTTGAAATAGAAGGATACAACCTAGCCTTGGGGCAGTATGAAATGGCGAGGGGCAATTTCAAGGATGCGGCCATCTTTGGGGAACGGGAATATGCCAATGTAAAGGACAGCCAATTCTATGAAGCCATCGCTATCGCCCATGGCTTCCTGGCCAGGGTATACGACAGTCTGGGGGACCAAGGTCGAACGAATGCCCACCTCAAGGCGTACCACAGGATAAAGGACTCCATAGAAAGTGTGCAAAAGGCGAACGCCTTTTCCTATTACCAGGGACTTTATGAAGCGGAAAGGAAGGATTCGGAGATTGCCTCCCAGAAATCGGAAATCGCACTCCTGAACGCAAAGAACAGGGTGGCGAACCAGTTGATGGTTTTCGGGGGCCTGGGGATATTGGCCCTGCTTCTGATCTTTTATTTGGTACGCTTGCAGTATGCCACCAAAAGGGAGCAACAGGTACAGGTCCAGTTCTCAAGGAACCTGATCAAAGGCCAGGAGGGAGAGCGAACGCGCGTAGCGAGGGAACTGCATGACGGGGTGGGACAAAAGCTGATGCTGCTGGCCAAAAGGACAAAATTGAGCGGGGATTCGGAGATGGCATCACTGGCGACGGATACCCTAGAGGAACTACGAAGCGTTTCCCGAGACCTGCATCCGGCGACTTTGGAGAAGTTGGGCTTTTCCGGGGCGGTCCGGGCTATAATCGACGAGGTGGATGCCAATACGGACATCTTCTTCACGCACAACATCGATGAGGTGGATGATCTGCTTAACGATGAAAGTTCCCTTCAGCTATACCGGATCGTACAGGAACTGTTGAACAATATCGTGAAGCATTCCGGCGCAAAAGCGGTGTCGGTGGACATCGAACGAAAGGCAGACGGCATTGCCATGGTGGTCAGGGACAACGGGAAGGGATTCAGTGTTCGGGAAAAACTGCGTGATACTTCCAGTCTGGGGATGCGGACGCTTTTGGAACGTGCCAAGATAGCGGGTGCCAAATTCCATGTGGAGAGCAAAGCCGCTATAGGAACGACAATATCATTGGAAATGGGGGTGTAAACTTTGGCTTATATCTTAATAAGTATTCGATTTTCTAGCAGTAGGGTATTTTGACATAACCTTTCTATTTGACAAGGATCCAATGTCATTTCCTAATTGGTTTTTCTGTAAATCATTATTTTACGTACTCTAGGAAACAAATACGCCGTATTTAAGACGAAGTCCAAAATAAAAAAGGAACACAACAAAGAGCCCTTAAATTTTGTTATCAACGAATCAGGCCTTGATTATGAAGAAATTAGAAAATCTGATTTAAAAAAGCTTAGGGCCTTTGAACAATTTTGCATCGCGTATTCTGATAGAGAGGAAGTGAATTATGTTGGGAAATTCAACAATACAATTGTTTTCATTAAAAAATACATACGCCAAAAAAACAACTAAGATTTGTAAGTTTTTCTTTATAATTATGTAGTACTATAAATCATTTTTTTAGTTAATTTTTTTACAAAAAATCAGCTTATATTCATATAATTTGTAAGTTTAAGCGTTCTTCAAAATAAGCAATTCTAAAAACTGAAACTTCTAGAATTTTACTTATTAAAAAGGAACTTTAACCATTCGCAACCTACAGATATTTGCGTTCTAACGATTAGGACGCTCTTGAATTTAATTAAAGTTCCAAACCCAACTGCCAAAGTAAGGAAAAGGTATTCTGGTACATCCTGAATATCCTAGTTTATTGTCCATTTTCGACACATTAAATTAATACAATGCCAACAAAATTGCTTTTAAAGTTGGTCAAGAGAAAATGGATGAACTTTCAACCCCTTGTGTTGTACAAGTTTACTAGGAAGGAAAGCCTTTTTTTATCTGTTAAATCAGTTTAAGAGAAAAATTAAGAACCCAAATCGAATCACAATGAAAAAAAAACAATTGGCCATTATTGGAATTGGATGTAGATTTCCTGGTAATTCCAATACCCCAGAAAAATTCTGGGATTTATTGAAATCAGGAACGGATGCCATTATTGATGTTCCCAAAAGCAGATGGGACAACAGGCGTTTTTTTAGTCAGAATAAGAACAGGAAAGGTAAAACGGTTTCATCCCAGTTTGGTTTTTTAACCTCGGATGTAACAGAATTTGATCCGTTATTTTTTGGAATCAGTCCATTTGAGGCTGAAACCTTAGACCCCCAACAAAGATTATTGCTTCAAACTACCTGGGAGGCTTTTGAAGATGCAGGAATTCCCGAATCGAAATTCAGGGGAAGTGATACGGGAGTTTTTATAGGAGGTTTTACACTGGACAATAAGTTGATACAGTTAGGATCTAAAAACCGAAATCAAATTAAATCCCCAACGGCAACCAGTTGTACAATGGCCATGTTATCTAACCGTATTTCATATTCATTGGATCTTAGAGGTCCAAGTCTTTCTATAGATACGGCCTGTTCTTCTTCTTTGGTTGGTATCCATTATGCCTGTCAGAGTATCTGGGCAGGTGAGTCCAAAATGGCGATTGCCGGAGGCGTAAACCTGATGCTCAAACCGGAATATCCTATTGTTATGAGTAAAGGACAATTTTTATCCAGTCATTCCAGATGCAAAACATTCGATGCGGACGCTCAGGGATATGTTAGGGGCGAAGGTGTTGGAGTTATACTGATCAAACCACTGGAAGAAGCCTTATTGGATAATGATATTGTTTATGCGGTCATTCATCAAACAGGGAGTAATCAGGACGGTAAAACAGAAGGAATTACGGTACCGAATGAAGATTCCCAAAAGCAGTTATTGCGAAAAGTTATCGATCAGTCTGAAATAGACCCCAATGATATTTGCTATGTAGAAGCTCATGGAACCGGTACTCCTACCGGAGATCCGATAGAATTTTCTGCTTTAGATACCGTGATTAAAGAGAAGGTTACAAAAGAAGAGCATGTGGCCATCGGTTCAGTCAAAACAAACATAGGCCACCTCGAAGCCGCTTCTGGTGTGGCTGGTTTAATGAAGGCCGCTCTGGTTTTAAAACATAACCAAACGGTGCCCAACCTTCATTTTACAAACCCAAATCCACAAATTGACTTTGAAAATGCCAGACTAAAGGTGTCTACTGATGTAAGAAGGTTATCCGACCAACAGGAAAGATATGGTTTGGTCAATTCATTCGGATATGGAGGAACCAATGCCAACGTATTGTTATCTAATACCACCATTGAGCAAAAGGCACTGCCATCAGGTGTGAAAACCTCTCGTGTTTATATGCTTCCATTAACGGCTAAAAGTGATTTTTCGTTGCGGGCATATGCCGGAAAAATAGCATCACATTTAACAGAGGACAATTATGCAGATACCCTATATTCTTTACTTAACAGAAGATCCAAACTAAATACAAGGGCTGTATTTGTGGCCAATTCGATGGATGAACTCATGTGGCAGTTGGACAAATTTGCCGAAGGAAATAGTGTGAAAGGTGTACAAACCTATACGGCTACAACCGAATTATCTCCTAAACTTTTTATCTTCACTGGTATGGGGCCTCAATGGTTTGCCATGGGACGTGACTTATACCATTCCAGTAAATTGTTTAAGCAAAAATGGGAAGAATACGATGTGGTGTTTCAGGCTATTACGGGTTGGAGCATGCTGGAAGAGCTACTAAAGGGGAAAGAAGATTCCAGAATTAAGGAAACGCAGTTTGCACAGCCTGCCAATTTCTTTTTACAGGCTGCATTAACCGAACTTTGGGCTTCCTACGGTATTGCACCCGATGCTGTGCTTGGGCATTCAGTAGGTGAAGTAACGGCAGCATACGTTTCTGGGGCACTAAGCTTAAAAGATGGTTTAACAGTAAGTTATCATAGAAGCAGGATTCAGCAAAAAGCCGCAGGAAAGGGAACCATGCTGGCAGTGGGGCTTCACGAAAACGAAATAAATCAGTACATAGAAGGTTACGGCGATGTTTCTGTTGCAGCCATTAACAGCCCCAGCACGGTTACATTGGCAGGTGAAACCAAGAGTCTTCAACAAATAAGTAACCAGCTAACGGAGTTGAATGTTTTCAATAAAATGTTGGAGGTGGATGTTGCCTATCATTCTTACCAAATGGACAGCCTAAAACGAGAGCTATTGGATTCTCTGGATGTTATTTCACCCCAACCACCAGAAATTCCGATTTATTCTTCGGTAACAGCCGGCAAAATGGAAGGGGCGTCATTTAACAATACGTATTGGTGGGACAACGTACGGCAGCCCGTGAGATTTTCAGATGCTATCGTTCAGACACTTTCGGATGGATACCACACCATGTTGGAGGTTGGGCCTCATCCGGTTTTAAGGCATTCTATCAATGAATGTGTAGACCGTCTGGGCAAAAAGGCCAACCTTCTTTTTTCATTGAGACGAAAAGAAGATGGAGAGCAACATATTTTAGATAACCTTGCCCATTTTTATGCGATTGGATACGCTATAGACTGGTCAAAATTCTACACCGGTGGAAACTACATAAAATTACCACTATATGAATGGGAAAACCAAAGCTATTTCTCTGAAAGTAACTCTTCACGCGAAGACAGATTAGGATTGAAAGGTCACCCATTTTTAAATCAAACGTATCCTTATCACCTTCCTTCGTTTGAGATGGAAGTCAATGAGCAATTTTTACCCTATTTACAGGACCATGTTGTTTCCGGAGCGGTGGTGTTTCCTGGTGCAGCCTATGTGGAGGCCATACTGGCCATGAACCAAAGAATGAATGGAACAGAGCCATGTACGCTAAAAGATGTTCTATTTAGTAATGTGTTGATATTTAATGAGGATGAAGTCCAGTTTTTAAATACGACTTTTAATCCTTCAAACTCCACATGCGACATATTTTCCCATAGCGATGAAAGTGATTCATGGACTCAGCATGCATCGGCAAAAGTGATTGATTGTATTAATGGCAAACATGATAAAATAGCTTTTTCAGCAATGCTTAAAGCTTTTGAAAAAGAGAGAACCATGGAAGGAATCTATGATGCGTTGGATGCCATTGGTTTGAAATACGGCCCGGTATTTAGAGGTATTCAAGCGATTAAATGTAAAGGTGATAAAGAACTATTGGTAAAGGTAAAACCACATAAATCCATAGTTAAAGATCATGAATATTTGCTGCATCCCAGTATTTTGGACGCTTGTTTTCAAAGTGTTATCGCAGCGCTTAACGGACGAGAGGTCGCTCCGGGTGCATTTGTGCCGACAAAAATCAATTTTGTGCATTTTCACACCAGGCCGAAATTGAATGAATATATCTATTGCCATGCTGAGATTATGGAGATAGGCTATGAATACCTGATTGCCAATATGACTTTGATAGGTAAAGATGGTACCGTTATCGCTCAATTGGAAGGTCTTAATTGCCAGTCGATTGAAAGTAATACGCAAAATGAGGAGCGGGATATTAACGAATTGTTTTATGAGTTTAACTGGAAGAATATTCCCTTACTTGAGGGCGAACCTGATTTTGAGAATGAAACGATTTTATTCTTTGGGCCTTCATCCAAAAAGGCAAAGCCATTTATGGACAGTCTTAAGTTTTACGGCGCCAAGGTCATTCAAATGGATCAATTTGATAAGAATCTTCTGGAACAAGAAAAGGATACAGTTGCCAGATTTATCTATGCACCTTTTCTAGATGAAAAGAAGGCGCTAAGTTACAAGGCTGTTCAGGAAATTACCTTTCCGTTACTTTCTTTTTTTCAGTCTTTAAAAGGAACAGGATCGGTTCAGTTGGTAATTCTAACCCTGAATTGCCATCAGGTGCTGGATACCGATGATATGAATATCAATGCTGGAGCGCTGCTCGGTTTAAACCACGTGATTGGAAACGAGCATCCAAATATCTCGCCTTTATCATTGGATACCGACGACTATAATCTAGAAAATCCTAAATCAATATTGCTACAATTATTGGCTGTGGAAGAAGATATTGCATTAAGGGGAAATAGTCGGTTTGTCAGGTCATTAAGCAAGCCTTTAGAGCCTAAGGTTCTTAGTTTTAATCGAAAAGCAGCCAATGATGAGCCTTTTCAGATTATAAATGAAAAAGGAAAGGGCATTGAAGGTTTTTCTTTGGTAGAGAGCAATATTGCCGAACCGTCCAAGGACGAAATTACATTAAAAGTAAAATCTGCTTCTTTGAATTTCAAGGATGTCTTGAAAATAAATGGACAGATCTCCCAGGATGCGTTGAAAAACAGCTATTTTCAGAATAGCATAGGTATGGAAGTGGTAGGTACCGTTATCAACAAAGGAAAAAATGTATCGGACATTGCTATTGGAGATGATATTTTAATGCTGGCAAAGGACGGTGGTTTTACCAGGTATATCACTACAAAGCCCGATTTCTACGTTAAAAAGGCGACCACCTTGTCTTATGACGAAATGAATATTGCTATACCTTTTATTACCGCATGGCATGCATTGGTTGATAAGGCCGATCTTTCTGAAGGTGAAACGGTCTTGATTCATAACGGGACAGGAGGAGTAGGTTTGGCAGCTATTCAAATAGCAAAAAAATTAAACGCCAAAATTATTACGACGACCAGTACCGAAGAGAAGAGAGCCCACCTGAGAGCGGAAGGTGTGGAGCACATTCTTTATTCGCGAAGCCTGGATTATGTAAAAGATGTTATGGATATCACCGATGGTAAAGGTGTGGATGTGGTTTTAAACGCTATTTCCGGAGAGTCTCTGGTGCAATCATTCGAGTTATTGGCCGATTACGGCCGGTTTATTGAGATTGGTAAAAAGGATATCGTACTTAACAACGGTTTGCCCATGCAGACCTTCAATAGAAATGTTAGCTTTTTTCACATTGACATTGATCAGATATTTAAGCAACGACCGAAAAAAACACAAGGGTTGTTACAAATGCTCTATACCAAGTTCCAGGATGAAGGCTATAAGCCAATACCCGTAACTTCATTTCCGGCAAAGGATATTGAGGGGGCGTTCAGGTTTATGAATAAAAGTGAGCATATTGGTAAGGTAACACTGAATTTTGAAGAAGGTGAGGTGGAATTGACTACTGCTAAATCCGGGATTGATTCAGATGGAGCATTTCTTATCACCGGAGGTACTGCCGGTTTCGGTTTTGAAATTGCCAAATGGCTCATCGGAAAAGAGGTGAAGAAAGTTGTCCTATGTTCCCGAAGTGGTGTAAAGGATATGGAAAGGCAAGCATTTATCGATTGGGTGAATAAGGCTGGTGTCACGAAGGTGGATGTTCATAAACTGGATATCACCAATGCAAATGAAGTTAAAAACCTGATTGATTCCCTATCGCAAGATGCCATTGCTTTTAAAGGAATTTTTCACGGTGCCATGGTATTGGATGATGCCTTTATGAAGGATTTGGATGAAGAACGTTTCTTGCGTGTTATGAATCCCAAAGTACTGGGAGCCATTAACCTTCATAATGCACTCGGTTCTTACGCCCTGGACTTTTTTCTTTGTTTTTCGTCCATTTCGGCCTTGATTGGCAACGTGGGACAAGGGAATTATGTGGCAGCGAATGCATTTTTAGATAATTTCTCGCACTGGAGAAATGCACAAAACCTGGCGTGTACCAGTTTAAATTTAGGTGTACTGGCCGAGGTTGGTGTGGTTTCCCGAAATGAACATATAGGCCGGATGATGGATGGCGCAGGAGTTAAAGGGTTTAATACCCAAACCGCATTGCGTATGCTTGATTATATTTTAAGTGAAAAGCCTGCTCAGATTTCCTTTTTCGATGTGGATTGGGAGGTATGGAGTGCTATAAACCCAAGAGTAGCTAATTCATCCAGATTTAAAAGCATTGTTGATCAGTTTTCCGGCGCCAATGCACTTCCTGAGGAGTTAAAATCTCTGGTAGAGGAGCTTGAAGGCTGTGATGAAAAAGATAGAAGAAGTGTTATTCTTGAAAAAACAACCGTAGCATTTGCCAAAGTGATGAAAATGAACCCCGATTCCATCAACCCGGAAGAGGGAATTAATTTGATGGGAGTGGATTCATTAATTTCTGTTGAGGTAGGCATGGCGATTAAAGCGAGCCTTGGGGTAGAACTTTCTATTATGGATTTATTAAATGGTTCCAGCCTCAATCGGTTAAGTGAAATTATCTTAATGAAAATTGATGAGCATTTAGTTGGTATTGTAGAAAACTAGTTATACAAAGCTAAGAGGATGAGCTGTTAGTTGAGTGCATGGCAATTTTCCTTTTGAAACTCTTCAACCAATAACCTAAAATGCTATTAAAGATATTTCAGGATCATAACAACCAGGTTCAAAAACTCATAGGAAAAGACTTTGCTCGTGGAACTGCAGTTCGATATATAACTGCCAGGAAACATGTTGAAGAATATATTCAGAATGAATACCAATTATCCGATATATTCAATCATCCAATTATAATCCCTAATTAGGTGTAGCTAATCTAGAAATACTTATTACAGGAGATAACATGTGAAAAATTTAATAATTTATAATGATATGACACCCAAAAAGATTCCCAAAGTCAAGCCCGATAGCTGGTTATTTGGTAACATGAAATCTTTCTCCAAAGATCCAGATAGGTTTTTGAAAAAATGTGCAGAAACCTATGGTGATATTTTTCAATTCAGAATAGCGCATAAAAGATTTATAGCAATCAATCATCCAGACTATATACAACATGTATTACAAACAAATCATCGTAATTATAAACAGTTTTCTCTTGTCAAACTGATTATAAAAGTAATAGGTGATGGTCTTTTTGCTTTAGAAGGCGAACAATGGAAGAAAGAGCGCCGTTTGATGCAACCCTATTTTCATAAAGAAATGGTTCGCTCCTATTTTAAGATAATTGATAATCATGCAAAAAAGATGTTCAAGGATTGGCCATCAAAGCCCGAGCTATGGCTTCGTTCCGAGATGGGCGATCTTGTGCTGGATATCACCTCGAAATGTTTACTGGGAGAGAATGTAGAAGGTGGTGCTGCTATCATTAAAGAAAATCTTTTTTATGGCATGGTTACAATAATGGGGCGTGTCAAATCCCCTATACAGCCACCTTTATGGTTTCCAACGGCAAAAAATCAAAAATTCAATAAATCAGTTACGAAACTCAAAAAATTTCTAATTGAGGTCATAAGAAGCAAAGAAAAGGAAGAAAACCTTACGGGAAATGATTTGATGACCATGTTTATCCTCCTCGAAAGAAGTGGAGAGATCCCCAAAAAACAGATTTATAATGAGTTCGTGACTCTTATGTCGGCGGGATATGAAACTACTGCAACAGCCCTGTTTTCATTGATAGTAAATGTATATAAAGATGACGCTATTAGAAAAAAAGTGGTCGAAGAATATAATCGTGTCACCAAAGGCGGTCCTATTAAAGTTGAACACGTGGATCAGCTTCAATATGTTAATAACGTAATCAATGAAAGCTTACGGTTATGGTCTCCTGCCTTTATGCAAGGTAGGGAAGCGATTAAAAATGAGGAAATGAATGGTTACCCTATTAAGAAAGGAGATACAATTCTAATAGTTTCACAATTGATCCATCGTCACAAAAAATTTTGGAAAAATCCGAATGTTTTTGAACCAGATCGTTTTGATCAAGAACTTCCTCATAAATATGCTTATTTACCATTTGGAAGAGGTCCCAGAATGTGTATTGGAATGAATCTTGCACTTATGGAGATGCAAGTTATTTTGTATCATATGCTAAAATCGAATTTTGAAATAGAAGTTCCTTCTAATACAGAAATCGAATACGAAGTAACCCTTGCCTATAGGCCAAAAACTGATATCCGTGTTATAAAACCCATAACAAAGCAACATTAGTACCCAGAGGTAGGCATGGCGATTAAAGCGAGCCTTGGGGTAGAACTTTCTATTATGGATTTATTAAATGGTTCCAGCCCCAATCGGTTAAGCGAAATTATCTTAACGAAAATTGATGAGCATTTAGTTGGTATTGTAGAAAACTAGTGATATGAAGCTAATTTGCTTTCCTTTTGTGGTGGTCACCGAATTGGACACCTAGTTTATTGGTTCCATTACAATTTTAATTGAATGGAGATGATTGTATTAGGTTTTGTATGATTTGGTCTTTAATTTTAAGACACTGTATTTAAAGGAAAGATATATTGGAATACCATCAGAAATAAGAACTGGTTTATATTTTCCTGAGGAAAGTTTAATTCTGAGTATGTGCACTTTATAATTACATTATTTGATTTAAGATAATTAAATGTAAAGTTTTATATAAAAGAATCCAGGTAGGGGAAAATACACTATGAATCCTAGTTACATTAAATCCTATTTGACATAATATAAATTATAGTACAAATGCTTATATGGGTAAAACTGCGCCAATACCACCGTATTTGATATAATTGTAGATATAACAACACGCAGGTGTTTATATCGCCAACAATTATGTCATAGCAGTTTTACACGTTGATTGGTTTCCTTACCGCATTCGTAAGCTATAATTCTATTATGTCAAATATCGCGGAGAAATTCCACAAACATTAAACCCTTCGTTAGCGCTATACAAGAAACCTTTTTTAAGCGGTGTGCTTCGCACGGGCTATCATTTGTATCTATAATTTGCCATTATGTTTAATTGCCGCGCGCAATCGCTCGATTGTTTTATAAAATCAAATTGTTGTCACAATTTATTTTACACACAATTTGCCAACGCTTGCCCACAGCATAAAGCAAAGTATTTTCCCTCTGATTAAGCGGTACGTCTTGTTTGAAACCTTTGAGAGGAAAAGTTCAGAAACTTTTTTGCCAGCTTGCCGCAAAAGCTTAAAATTTAGCGAAGCATAAATTTCTAAGCACTTGCTCACATCCTCCTCTGATTTAGCCTTCTTTTCTGAGTGCTCATAACATTATGTCAAATAGTGGTTGAATTTTATAAAATCACTTTTTATAATCTTCACTTTTTTTATTCAATGCTTTATAGACACTTTGTCTAATATCATTTCTCGGAATGGCCCAAATATTATTGGCAATACTATTGTCAACTTCCTGTAATTTTTGCTCTAGAATTTTCAATCTCTTAGTTTTTTCTAGTTGATGATTTTCTGAATTTTCCTTTTGCCTCATTACGTTAGAATATGAATCATTGACTATATCAGGTATTTCACTTGAAAAATTTGCTTGAAGCACATTAATCATTCTATTTAAAAAGGAAATAAGAAAGTATATTTCCCCTCTTGTATTTGGGCAATCATAATCTCCCATATTATCTAGTGTTACAGAGAAGTTCTTGTCTCTAAAATTATGTGCGATAATCTGATTCCTGAAACGTCTCATATCTGACCAGATATTTACGGCCTTTTTAGCGGGAGCAACAATTTTTTTAATAAGCAAAAGTCTCTCTTTATACTCAGGCTCATTTTTAACACCTAAAAATTTGTCCCATTCATCCAAAAATGAACAGCTTTTGAGTATTATTTGAAACCATAATGAATCAATAATGGTACTATCTATTATTTCATCTTTATCTGCTATACTTACTTTGCTGCGGTCAAGAATACTTTCATGAAGATTATCAGAATAATACTCCAAAGCCTCATAATCTTGATTAACCATTACGTAAAGATTTAATAGAACCTTGACTGAGCTTTTCAATTTTGTATTCTTCTCCATATCCCTTAGGAAATTCTTTTATTCAATGAAATGTTCTTTTCTTTTTTTCTTGATAAAAAAAGAAACAAAAAAATCAAGGCTTACAGATAATTTTGGAAACAATGTACGGCTCAGTCACTATATTTTAGGATCCATTGTAACACTTAAGATTGCTTTACGGTCCAAGAACCTATTCAAATGTCAAGAAAACTAGTAACCAGCCCCCTAAAATATGGCCGCTCCCCTCTCCTATTGTTTTGCCAAAATTCTCTTAGGCCTTAAACCAACTAGTTAATAATTAAATTATTTCAAATGTTTAATAAGATGATTTTTAATGTTCTTAGACTGGTAGTAACTAAATCTAGGAGGTAGCGCATTGCCAATCAAAAGCGCAGCTGAAGTCTTTGGAATATCAGCTGGTATTTTATAGTTCTTAGGGAAGGTTTGTAAAAGCGCAGCTTCTCTAGCCGTTATACATCTATCTTCCTCAGGATGTAGGAATCTACCTTTTGAAGGGTTTAAACAACCTCCAGTAATCGTAGAGGAATAGTTTTCCCATTTTAGCCGACCATAAACATCGTTAAATCCAACATTTTCCTTTTTATGGCAGTCAAGTATAAATTCTTCAGGTAAATCTTTTCTGCTTCCACCATTCTTTGGAATTAATTCAATCATTCTCTGAATTCTAGGAATGTGACTAGCTACTATCTTGTGAGCTTCATCATCAGTATCTTCTATTTTTGGCAAATTGCCGATAGCGTGTTTTACAGTTTTTTTTTGAACATAAACCTTACTAATATCCAAAGTTCCTAATAAGGAACCCACCAAAACCAAACGTTTCCTATTTTGTGGTACTCCATAATCCTTAACGTTTAAGGTGTCAAATTTTGGATTATACCCCAAACTGGTTAACTCCTTTACCACTTGTTTAAAAAGGTAATAATTAACTAAACCAGGAACATTTTCCATCATAATTGTTAATGGCCTTAGTTCTTTTACGAAACGTAAATACTCTAGTATTAAATTATTTCTATCATCTCTAACACTTTGCTTTCGATTTAAACGTCTTACAGAAGAAAAGCCTTGACAAGGTGGGCAGCCGGCAAGTAAGTGTAAAGGTTCTTTTCCTAAAATTTTTTTTATTTCCTGCGTATCTATTTCTCTAATATCATAGTCGAAAACTTTAGTCTTCGGATGATTTTGCTTGTAACCTTTAACAGCATTTTTATCTATTTCAACTGAAGCCTTAATCACAAAACCAGCTCTTTTCAAACCCACTGATTGTCCTCCAATTCCAGCAAATAAATCTATTGCATTAAAATTAATCTTCGCCATTTGCTAATAATTCTAGTATGTCTATCAAAGGTGAGTAACCTAAATTTTCTATGTATCTTTTAGCTTCCTTCCATTGTTCGTCTGAAGGATTGCCATATCTATCGGAAAAGAAATTGATGTATACTTCCCCAGCCTGAGAAAAAAACATTTCACCTCCTAAATGAGCTTTTTTACCACCTGTTATGTTGGTATGACAAATTATCTTGTTGTGCGTTCTTAAAACATTTGGTGTAGTTTCTCGTAAAATCTTAATTGAAACTTCATCTAATACCCATAAAAAGCTTTTCTCCTGTAATCTTCCAGACGTTTTTATTATCTCAACTTCTTCAGAACTAAGTTCTACATAGTCGTTTTCTGGTCGTTTGTTTTCGATACCATCATGAATTAAGTCGAGGAATTCCTCATTGTGCCCCTCTCCCTCCATCATGTCTTTTTCAATAGTTTTTCCTCTGTTATTTCTACCAAAAGGCTCTATTGGTTCGCCAAGTATTTCTTTTTCTTTTTGATTTAATGCCGCCATAACTTATACTTTTAAAAGGCCTCGTTTAAGCGTTTCTTGTAGTACTTTTAAACCATGTCTAAGCACAACTTCAGCATAAGTCAATGATTCACTTGGCTTAAATCGCTTGGCTATTAAATCAGATTCATCTGTAAAAAGAAGGCCTTTTTCAGAATCAAATAGAATTCTACTTTCATTTCCTTCAAGTAACTTTTTTACTGAATTCTCATCTATACCATTTTTTAATTGTTCGAGAACCAATACTCTATCGAAAATATTTTCTAAATAAAGAATGTCCTTGGCTTCTTTCAGGTAGCCAGATGAGAGAAAATTTATATCAATACCTTGTATTCTAATAAGATTATCTGCTTGTACACGGCTTACTATATATTGAAGAATGAATTCTTCAGAAGAAAACAATGAATCATCTTTGCTTCCTTTGCCAAATAGCTGAAATCTATCGGAAAACTCATCGAACGAACGTTTATTTAAATGAGTTGGTATAAAGTGACGCACGCCAGAATAAACAAATACAAAAGCATCGGTTAACCCTATAATTTCTTTTAACCAATTACTCGAATTATTATCATGTTCGCTACCATATTCCCAATCGTAAACAACTACATCTGGTTTTCCAATCGTTTCTATATGTCTTAAACAAATCTCAGGATGAGTAAATCCTTTTACTATGATTTTCTCCTCTACGGCGAGTCTATGGGACAAAATAAAATTCAGTAATTCCTGTAAGTTTTTTTCGCCAGCCCAGTCCTCACCTTCTACAAGGTGAATCATATCAGACATGCGAATAGCTTTATTGTAAACCTCTCTCTCTACAAATTCTTGTGGTTGAGGGATGTTATCATCAACAACAAAGACTGTTATATTCTTTTCAGACATCGTTAGGCTTATTTACTTTTGAAAAATCCAACAAGAACTGGGCTCCATTAAGACTAGGTATTCTATCCTTTTCCCTTGCTAAATATATATCCCCTCTTTTTTTCATAAGATTCAGATAATGCTTACATATATACAATCCAAGACCGCTTGGAGGATATTTCAAACTATATCCTGGCATAAAGAGATAAGGAAGCATGGAATCATCTATTCCAGGGCCACTGTCAGCTACTACAATTGTTCTGTCTTGAGCATCTATAAGAATTTTTATCTCACGTTTTACAATCTCAGGATTGTCTAACCAATAACACGAGTTTTCAAATAGGTTAGTCAAAATTTGATTGAGAGCTCCATACCTTGCAGTTATTTCAAAATCTTTATTAGAATTAAAAGAAAAATCAATGTTCAACTTTTCAAATCTTCTTGCAAACATTGACTCAACATACTTTATTGATTTAGAAACCTTAAAATTAATAGGCTTTTCATTTCTTAGTGCTCTGAGCGGCGTCAATCGTTTAATTTCTGATTCAAGGGATTCAGAAGTTTCTTTTAATTGATCTAGTTTTTCCTGGTTGAATTCACCACTTTTAATGACATCCAAAATTCCAAAATAGAAATTCGAAGTTGTTTTGCTTATTTCATGAAGCGCAACGGCAATTCCTAGCCCAAAACCCGCCTGTTCAGTTAACAAGTCTTGAACTTCCTGAACTTGCTGAAGATTTTTTTCTAGATTGTTAAGGGATTTAGATAATTCAACTAAATGACTCTTTTTATCCGATAATGAACCGAGATTTGTTAAAAGTTGATACGGATCTTTTGAAAGGTCATACTTGTCATGAATGTCTGTAATTATCTTTGCAGACGCCTTAGAAAATTTCTTTATTACTTTAGGTTCACGAATAAGCCCTCCCGTTAGCTTATTTAGCTCATCACGCTTTCCTTTATAGTCTTTTTCTACTAGAAAGGTTACGGATTTTACCAGTTCTTTTAGATCTTTAAATGCTCTATTACCAATCATACCTTCACGATTGGTTTTATCTGTCAATAAAATATTCTCTCCCTGTTCAATCTCAACATTGCCTAACATATGGTAATATGAAAGGTTACTTGCTCTTTGAATTTGTCTTTGTCTTAAGTCAAGCCAATCAGATTCAGCACCCCATTCGGCGGAGAACACATTGATTCCGTCTCTGTAAACAGAAATCCCTCCATATTTTTTTAGGAACTCAAGAAAATCACCATCTAAATTATCTCTCCATGGCTTATCTCTATACCAAATATCTATATGGATAAAAAAGGAGCCACACTTAGGTAATCTCCATAATTTTTGACCATCTATTTCTTCGTGCCAGTATTTTTTGTTCAGTATTTTTAAGTCCATCACCTTATCCAAGTTCTCTATTGGACTTAATGGTATCTTATCATTATATGGTGGTGAAAACTTGTAGTCATAATTAAAGATTCCTCGCTCATCAACTATACCCGATATCGTAAATACCGAATTATACTTTTTGTAATCTAGTTTTTCATCAAGATTTTTAACCTGCGGGCACTCAAATATCGCTTCAAACGATGATGATTTTGTATGAGGATTCGGATTTGGGGTATTAAGTTTTAGAATGGTTCTGTTAATTTCATGAATTTCTTCATCGTCCAGTTCGAAACCTTCCCTACCTCCATATATTATTATTTGAGTTCCGGAATTACTTTTTCCATAATTTCTACTCGGTTCTTGTCGAGTTAAAGATATTCCTACAGAACTTAAGTCTTTATGCCCATTAAGAATGGGATTAAAATCATCCCAATCGATCTTTAGAACATATTCATAATCATTACTGGTGGTTTTCGTTTTTATAATAAGGTTCTTTCCTAACCTGTGACAGGCAAACCTGCCAACTCCTTTTTCACCTAAAGGAACTCTGTTCTTATGTTCTTTCTTAAGAACTTTTAGAAACTTTTCAAAAGAAGCTTTCTTACCAGACTCAACAGCTTTTGCTCTCTCTTTCTTTATTCGTTCTTTTATACTTGTCTTTATAGTAGATGCAGGCCTTAGCCAACCGAACTCAATATCATTTCTGCTCATTCCAGCACCATCATCTTCAATAACTATAACAGGTCCTTCGTATTCATTAAAATAATATAAACTATCAGGGATCTTATCTAAATCTGGAACTTTCTCGATTCTTACTCTACAGTAATTTGCACCAGCATCAAAGCCGTTTTTAACTAATTCTAAAATACCAACCCTTTCAGAAGCAATTAGTTGCTCCCCAAGTATTTGTACCAAGTGAGCATCCGCTTCGAAATTCAGAAGTATTCCGCCATCTAAACAAATTTCATTTAGTAAGTCTTCCGGGATTTTTCTAACCGAATTCCCAGGATTATAATGAGGGTTTTTTAATTCCTCAAGAATTTTTCCATTTTCATCTTTATAACTTACAGGGGAAGCAAATCTTTTATATTCATCAATCTCCACAAAATAAAAACCTTCATCCCTCTTGTCTTTAAATGGCGGTTTGGAGATTTTACCAAATCCAAAAAATTCGCCTTTTCCTCCTTTTTGCTTTTGCGGTTCATAATAAATGAACTCGATGGGCAACAAATCAAACTGTTTTAAATAGTTCTTATCGGGATTAACCGGGAAATGGTAATACTTCCCAATAAAATCATTGTAAGTGCTCCCCGTTCGGTATTGACTTAATATAAGATGATTTTTTTCCAAAATTATCAATCTTTAGTAGGAACTATAAGGTCACGCACATCAACATCCAATACTTCGGCAATCTTATTCAAAAGAGGTAAGCTTGGTTGGGATTTATTATTGCAATAGTTTGTTACAACAACATAACTCTTATTAATTTGATCAGCTAACCAAGTTTGTGTTCTGCCTTGTTTCTTTAAAATTTCTTTTATTCGATTCATCTGCTTTTTTCAGATATTCCAATGGATTATAAAGCCCTTCAATAAAGTAAATTATTGTTTAGTAATACAATATTGTTTCATATTGTAAAATTATAATATAAGAACGTAGTATAAAATATTGTATTTTAATATATATTTGTATTATATTTCATTACATAAATCATGCCGAAACATTACAAAACTGAGTTGCAAGAGATGGATTTATTTCCTGTTATAAGATATGTAAATGAATATCACGAGGGTAATCTGTTGGTTTTAGCCAAATGGTTTGACCAAGCAATTTATATGTTTCATTATCTACCCGAAGATGTTTTTACCGCACTTGAGAGACAAAATACCTGTCATATACTAATGCAGTTAAAAGAAACTTTGATGGAAATACACTTCAAGGAGAACGGTTTGAAGTATAATGGATTAGACTAAGAAAATTAAATCCTTTTTCCCATTCCCCACACATTGTCCTCCCTCTTATCATTGATTGGCTGATAAGTAGGGTTTAGATTCATTATTATCGTTGTAAATCTTATCTAACGGATTTATACAAGATTTCAGTTTTGTTTTAGATGCTTTAATATATCGGAAGGTTGAATTAATACTTTTATGTCCTAATATCTTTTGAATTGTGAAGAGGTTTTCCCCCTCCTCAGTTAGCATAGTAGCAAATGAATGCCTAAACGTATGAGGTGTAATCTTTTCTTTGGTTTTTAGAATAAAATTTGCCTTCCAAATAACTCGATTAACAGTTATTCTATTCATTGGTTCCTCTCTACTCCTTCCGTAAAAAATATAATCTTTAGGATCGTATTGTTTGTAATATTGTTTCAATTGCCCTAACAACATCGGGCTAAGTGGAACGTAACGGTCTTTTTGCCCTTTTCCCTTTACTATTCGTATCACCATACGACTAGGGTGTATATCTTGCCTTTTTAAGCCTACACACTCCCCTACTCTAATTCCGGTGGAATACAACATTTGAACAATTACTCTATCCCTAAGTGTAGATAATGATTCAATAAATTGATAAACCTGCTGTGGGGAAAGAACAAATGGCACCCTATTTGGAATTCTTGGGCTTCGGAGTAGCTTTATCTTTTCTGGAGTTTTAGCTATGTTATGATAGAAATAAGTAAAACTAGCTATTGCAACTGCTATTTTATTTGGCCCAAATTTCTTCTTGTCAACAAGGAGGTAGAGATAATCCAGTATTTGCTGTTGATTTAAAACCATTGGGCTACATCCGTAATGACAGCAGATATGGTTCATTTCTTTGATGTAATTGCTTACCGTGTGTTTGCTGTAATTGCGAAAAAAAAGATGCTTGTACATACTTGCAATCATTTCAGCATCTGTGCCTAGATATACTTTTTTTTCATATTGAAGTTTAGTTATTATTTACTTCCATCAAGATGGTGATTTTTACAAGAAAAACACTTGGTTACAAAGTATAAAGGAGTGATAAACTATCATTATCAAAATAGCTTAACCAAGCTGTTTATATGTTTCATTATTTACTAGCAGATACTTTTTCAGAATTAGAAAGACAAATGTGTCTCATATTCTGGAGGGGCTCAAAATAGCAACTTTGAAAACTTATTAAAACATTTAAATCATACTTTTTAGAAAATTGGATGTAGTACCCTACCACCAACTTTTATCCTCTTTTTTTTGTTTAGTTTTTAATTCCTCAAGATCCTCTAATAGCTCTCCAAGTTTTTGTATTTCTAATAAATTAATTGAAGTGGAACCAGTCATGTCATGAGCATACCAAACATAATTTTCCTTAGTGTAAGGATCAGTAACCACTTGATTAATTTCGGGATTGAATTGAAATTTCTCGATTTTTACATCCGTTGGTGAGTACAAAGCTTCATTTGGACTATTGTTCTCGTGAACCTTTATATAACCATTGAAAGTGTTTTCCTTTACTCTATCAAAGTCTTTTTGCTTAATTAAAATGTATAAATATCCCTTTCCTTCCAGCGGGTTCCATGATTCTGTTCTAACCTTTTGATTCAGTGGAATTTTAAATTGATTGACTGTAAGGAGAATATTATCAACAAATCGTTCAACATTTTGCTTCCGTTCTTTTCTTACATCTGTGAGTTTAGTACTTAGAACCAAATCAGGCCTTTTTTTATGCACACGATGTAATGCTACATCATAGTAAGCAGTTACATTTCTGATGTTGTAAAGACTTGGACCGACGTATTTTCCATTGTTTGGAATTTTACGTGCCGTTGGAATTCCTATAATATTTTCAAAGACCTCTGAAATGTTTTTATTCAATGTATCCCTCAAATCATTAATATTCAAAGGATATGATACCGAGCGCCTTGTGTATGCAAGTCTATGCCGATTTTGTTCTAGTCTTTCTCTAGCAACATCCCTTGAAAGAAATTTCTCTTGAAAAATATCTATTTGTATAGAATCATTGCTATCATAGTCAAACCAAACAGAAACACTGTATTTTTTTTGTCCGTCAATTCCTGTTACTCGATCTAAATAGTTTAATGCTTTTTGTCTTACTTCTGGATTATCGGAATGCAAGCCATCCAATATTCTTTGCCATCTCTCCCCTGGTATTGCCTTAGCTGCCTGATCAACAGTTTCGGTTAACTTCTTTACGTTCGCATCAACTGTTTGCCTCCATTTTTTACTTTCGTTACAACTCAAAAGTAAAGCTGTCACTAACAAAAGGAGTATTCTAGTTTTCATAATTATATATGTTTAGTGATTATTACATTAAAACCAGAAAATCCATAATATTATGGACTAGGTCAATACCCATAAAAAGGTATTTAGGGGGAGTAAGTAGCAGGAAGTCAATTTTTTGGAGAATGTTAATATAGAAAATGATTACAAGAAACCATTATACAAAAACCTTAGAAATTCTGCGGTTTTTATCCATTCCATACACTTTCACCTCCCCCACTCTGTGGGTTCGGCAAAACAGTATTCCATTACCTTTTTTGGGAAGCCTATTAGCAGAACTTTTTATGGAATTATGGTGAAGTACCCTTTGCTTTTCCAAAGCAAAGAAACATAACGCAAGTACATTATAGTACAAATGCTTATGGGTAGCAATTTGCGTATAGCTGTAACTGCGAATTTAAAATCGAGACACCAATAATTTAAAATCAACACACTTTTCGGCCAAACTTAAGTTCAACAGTCTATTAGATAATAAGATGCAATTTCATTTCGTGAAAATTTTCGTGAAAAAGCCATGAAATTCCAAATTATTATGTCAAATACGCTTGTTAATTTTTCATGGAATTGTAAATGACAATTTAAAAAGTACAATCTGACATTTTAAATTTACAGTTAACATCAGTTTGTTATTTAAGGTTAACGCTTGCAGACAGAAAGAGACATTATTGAAAGTAAAACTTACAGAACTTCCAATAGTTACCTTCTTAGATTTCGAATCGTTACTTCCATCTATTTTTGATAGTTTAAAACAATCCAATCAATCAATTCATTTTTGAAGCTATCAAAAGGTTCTAATAGATTTAGATTAGTTTGATTTGACCAAGAATTGTCAAAATTCTCTGCAATTGAATGGCCTTCATGGTAGAAGCGGCGTTTTTGCACCATAAAATTTTACTACTTGGTCCTCGTGGTAGATACGGGTGTATTGCACCATAATGGGATAAAATCGATGTATTTGAAAATCCTTTAATTGAACTTTAGCTTAGCTCAGTTCTCTTTGTGGTTTTTCCGAATGTCCGATTGGGTTCAATAAATACT
>WNKP01000007.1 GCA_009797885.1 Flavobacteriaceae bacterium GF1 | reverse complement strand
GTCGCTACGGGAACGGGGGCGACACTCGTCGCAAGCTCCATTTCCGTGACCAACGACGGGATAACCAATGCCAAGATTGCGGACGATGCCGTACAGGTCGAGAATATCCTAAACGGTACCGCCAACCAGGTCCTCAGGACCAATGCCGCAGGAACCGATGTCGAGTGGGGCGTGATCGATGCCAACTCCATAACCGGACAGGACCTTACCGCAACCGATGGTTCCATCACCGTCGCTACGGGAACGGGGGCGACACTCGTCGCAAGCTCCATTTCCGTGACCAACGACGGGATAACCAATGCCAAGATAGCGGACGATGCCGTACAGGTCGAGAACATCCTAAACGGTACCGCCAACCAGGTCCTCAGGACCAATGCCGCGGGGACCGATGTCGAGTGGGGCGTGATCGATGCCAACTCCATAACCGGACAGGACCTCACCGCGACCGATGGGTCCATCACCGTCGCCACCGGGACCGGGGCTACACTCGTCGCAAGCTCCATTTCCGTGACCAACGATGGGATAACCAATGCCAAAATAGCGGACGATGCCGTACAACTCGAAAATATTGCGAATGGGACAACCGATGGTAATATTATCCAATGGAGTGGAACAACCTCGGAATGGGTAGAAACTGCGGTTCCCAGTGCCTTCGTTACAGGCTCCACGGCAGGCTCTGTTTTCTTTGCCGATGCCACTGGAAATTTAACCGAAAACAATGCACAGTTTTTTTGGGATCAAACGGGCAATAGACTTGGAATTGGAACTAATACACCAGCTGTAGGCACAAAGCTTCATGTGGCCAATGGCAATACGAGGACTGAAGGGATTCTAAATTCTGCAGGAACACTTTTAAACCCTGCTTATGGGTTTTCTGGGGATACTGATACAAATACGGGCATGTACTTCCCCGCACAGGACCAATTAGGTTTGGTCGTTGGTGCATTGGAAGCGATAAACGTAAGGGAAATAGGAAATGCCACGGAAACCACAATAAATGGCAGTCTTGAATTAACGGAACAGCTTTTTGATGAAACAGCTGCAGCTGGAAATGCGGGAGATGTCTTAACAGCTACGGCAACAGGTACCGAGTGGAGAGAGCCTGCCGTAGTGGCCATGGGAAAAGCCAATGGAGCAAATTCCATTAGTGTCAACGGAGCAACTGTTGGCGGCGCAGGGGGAGGAGTAAATACTGTTACTTTAAATACAGCGCGACCAGATGGGGATTACATCATACAATTATCGGTCGCAGGCGACAACAGAATTTTTGTAACTTCTCAAAATGCTGGGGATTTTACAGTTGAAATAAGAGATAATGCTACAGACGCACTCGTAATTGCCAATTGGTATTTCACGGTCTTGGATTTTTAAGTCTTGAAAAAACTACTTCACATATCATCGTTTTTAATTGGTCTACTGGCCACAGCCCAAACCGCCTTTTACAATGCCGGAAATCTTCAGCTCCATGGCAATGTCCAAATCGGTTTCCATACCAATTGGATCAACGATGCCCCTTTTGAGACCACGGATGGGCTGGTGGGGTTTTATGGGGACCGGATTATCCAGGTCCTGGGCAACCAGGCCCCTACACTTTTTGATGTGGAAGTATTTGTGCGCAATGGGTTATTCCTCTTCAATTCCATCAATGTGACCAACAATTTCAATTTCGTTGAAGGCAACCTGGTTAGTGCGCTCAATAACCAACTGGTCTACCTGAATTTTAGGGAGGATGCCTTTTTTACCGGAGAAAATGACCTCAGTAAGGTCACCGGTTTTGCTGCCATCACCAACAAACGGACCTTTTCCTTTCCGGTAGGGGATCAGAATCAACTTCGGCCATTGCTACTCAATTCGGATTCCAATAATACCTTGGCCATCTGTGCCTACCTCTTTGAAGATCCCTCAAATCCGTCATCGCTTTTGGAAAGCTACGACACCGAAGAAAAAGTGAGGAATATTGGAGAAATTACCAACAATGAATTTTGGATTTTGCAAACCAATGTACCTTCTTCCGTTACCCTGAGTTGGAACCCAAGAAGTGGTTTGGGAAACCTTGCCAATTCCGTTGAGGAAATTATAATGGTTGGGTGGTCCAAAAGCAGCAATCAATGGGTAGTTATTGGCAATACCGCCGTTAGCGGGGATTTGGAACGGGGATTCCTCATATCCGAGAAGTTCGTACCAAATGACTTTTCCGCCATTACGTTCGGTACAATTCCACTGCCAACGGATACTTTTGTCGTTAATAATCCGACCCTGGGCAATTACTTTATCTCTCCGAATGGGGACGGCATCAATGATTTTCTGGTATTTGATAATCTGGAGGATACGGGACCCAATTTTGTTTCCATCTATAACCGATTTGGCCAAAAGGTATTTGAACTCCCCAATTACAGTAATGAGTTCAACGGAATTTCCAATATCAACAACCTCGTCATCAATAAGCAAATAGGGGTTCCCGAAGGCGTCTACTATTATATTGTTGATTTGCCGGAGCAGGATTTACAATATCAAGGCTTCTTTTTCCTGGATCGATAAACCCCATTTTTTATTCCTAATTTTGATAGGGCATTGGTATGCCCCTGTTCACCTTTAAAATAGCTACATGCAAAGAAGAACGTTTGTCAAGAAAGCCTCTGTGGGTTCCTTAGCGATGTATACACTCCCCGCATTTTCCCTATCCAACGATCCTGAATACTCCATTCTTGAATTAATGGGAAAAGCGGATATAGAATTATTTGGAAAGGGTATTAACCTAAGGAAAGATGCCCACGATGCCTTTGTTGACATGAAAAAAGCGGGATATACAGCGGGGTTTGATATTCAAATCGTTTCCAGCTATAGGGACTTCTATCGCCAACAGGCCATATGGGAACGTAAATACATCAAATATACCGAAGTGGATGGGCTGGAACCCATTCCAGCCATGGAAAAGATAATCGAATACTCAACCATACCCGGCACGAGCAGACATCATTGGGGAACAGACATCGATATCATTGATGGGTACGCAAAAGTGGATGGGGATGTACTGGTTCCCGAAAAATTCGGGGAGGGCGGTCCTTTTGAAGGTTTAAAGAAGTGGCTCGATGAAAATTCCGAAAGCTTTGGCTTCCATTTAGTCTATACGGATAGTTATTTTAGGCGTGGCTTTAAATATGAGCCATGGCATTACAGCTACGCTCCCACGTCCATCCCAATGTTGGCACAATTCAGGAAAAAGAACATTTTTAGGCTCATTAAGGAAGAGGAATTTGAAGGGGTGTCCCATTTTACGACCAATTTCCTGAAAAAGTATATCCATGACAACATATTGGATATCAACCCTGATTTGTTGTAAGCCTTTTTTGTAACTTACTTTTCGCTATAACACTACCATTTATGAGAAGTAGGGGAAGTTGGAAAATCCGTATTCTTATTGGTCTTGCCATTGTTGTATTTGCCTTTGTTCAACGCTGCAGCAATAAAGAAGAGAATCCCTATACGGGCAGGATACAGAACATTAATATGTCCGCTGAGCAGGAGATTGCCATTGGTCTACAAAGTGCTCCGGAAATGGCCCAACAACATGGGGGACTTTATCCCGATGAGCGTATGCAAGCTTTTGTGGATGCCGTGGGGCAAAAACTGGTCCGCAACAGTATTGCCCGGGAAACGCCCTATACATACGACTTTCATCTTTTGGCAGATGATAGGACCATCAATGCGTTTGCATTACCCGGTGGTCAATGCTTTATTACCTATGCGCTTTTCAGCAAATTAAATGAATCCCAACTCGCTGGGGTCCTTGGTCATGAAATAGGCCATGTGATCGGCAGGCATTCTGCGGAGCGTATTGCCGAAAGCAGTTTTTGGCAGACCTTGACCATGGGTGCCTCCGTAGGTGGGGATATGGGAGGATTGGTCCAAGGAATCGGGCAGAATACCTTATTGAAAAATGGCCGTGGGGATGAGTTGGAGAGTGATGATCTAGGGGTTTTGTTAATGATCCAATCGGGTTATGACCCTTATGAGATGATTAAGGTCATGGAAATTCTAAAAGCAGCGGCCGGCCCCAATAGGGTTCCTGAGTTTCAAAGCACGCACCCGGATCCCGAAAACAGGATAGAGCGGATAAAAGAAGCTATTATACGGTACCAAGGTCGATAATAATTGTCCGTTAACCGACATATTCTTTTAATCTATAGGTTTTTCCTATCTTTAACATCCCAAACTTATCGTACATACTTGACCCAACGTAGCTAGTAACACGAGAAACTGCGATATGGGTACACTTCTGAATTTTAAAAGTCTTTATCTGGCTGCTTTTGATGATTGTAAGCCAGGATTTTTGGTGTTGGTGTTGAAAATTTACTCGGTTTTTAGCGCAATTATGATATTAATGGCCGTATACGCCTTTTTTTATAGGGCATTTACCGGTTTTGAGTTTTAATGTATTTTTCCTTTTTTCGAGAACACTATATGGAAAAAAGAAAACCCTGGCAGTGATTGCCAGGGTTTTTTTGATTGACTCTTGGGTATGCCCAAAGCAAATGAATAAACTCCCTTTACTTCTTCATAGCGGCATTAATAACTTCCAGCGCTTCCATGGCCTTTGATAATTCTGCGTATTTTTTGACCGTATACCCTTTGTCACATCGTTGTTTAAGATTGGCTCCATGGTCAATCAACAATTGTAGGATTTCCGGTTTGTTGTAACGTGCGGCATAATGTGCCGGAGTTTTACCTAAGGATTTTTGGTTCACATCTTCCCCTAGGGCAATCATCTTTTGTACCATTTCCAGGTCCCCTTTCATAATCGCTTTGCAAAACGAACTAAGTTCAAAAGCTTCAATGGCGTAGAAAGCCTTTTCTGCCTCAAAGGCTTTTCCGTCCAGGCGGACATTAGCGAACATGGTCATGGCTACCATAACCAAACTTACGGTTAAAATTGTTTTTCTCATGATGAATGAATTTTTGATTTGTAATTAATCTGATATTCAAAGAGACTCCCCCAGTATTTAATTGTTACAGGATTTAACAGACCTCTAACTCTTTTTTAACAACTGCCGATTTAGCTATACTGTTTTTAACAAACGGGCGGAAATTCTGCTTGGAAATGACATTCAGTGAACATTTCATTTTATTTTTGAAACAAATAGCAATTCATGAACAAAAAAGTAATCTTGATGATTTTGGACGGTTGGGGAAAATCACCCAACCCTAAAGTTTCGGCCATCGATCAGGCCAACACCCCTTTTATTGATTCCCTGTATTCCAAATACCCCAATGCAAATCTCCTTACCGATGGCATGAACGTGGGATTGCCCGAAGGTCAAATGGGAAATAGTGAGGTAGGACATATGAATCTGGGGGCAGGGCGCATTGTCTATCAAGATTTGGCCAAAATAAACAAGGCCGTCGCGGAAGATACCCTCAAAGACGAAAGCGTATTACAAGACGCTTTTAACTATGCAAAATCCAATATCAAAAAAGTCCATTTTTTAGGACTCGTAAGTGATGGGGGCGTACATAGCCATATGGACCATTTAAAGGCATTGATCAGTGCCTCCCAATCCATGGGAGTGGAACGATCTTACGTTCATGCCTTTACTGACGGACGTGATGTTGATCCAAAAAGTGGCAAGGGTTTCCTAACCGATATAGCCCAGTTCTGTTCCAATACAAACACCTCCCTGGGAACGATTATTGGCCGTTACTATGCCATGGATAGGGATAAACGTTGGGAGCGTGTAAAAAAAGCTTACGATGTTGTGGTCAATGGTAAAGGCGTGCAATTTAATGATGTGGCCACAGCAATGCAAAACAGTTATGACAATGGTGTAACGGATGAATTTGTAGAACCTATTGTCCTGGATGGGGACGCTAAAATTGAACAGGGGGATGTAGTGGTCTTCTTCAACTTTAGGACAGATCGTGGCCGCGAATTGACCATGGCACTGAACCAACAGGATTTTCCGGAACAGGAGATGAAAAAATTGGATCTGTACTATGTTACCATGACCAATTATGATGATACGTTTAAGGGAATAAAAGTGGTGTACGATAAGGAAAATATCAAAGAGACCCTTGGGGAAGTACTGGCCCGTTCCGGTAAAAAACAGATTCGCATTGCAGAAACCGAAAAATATCCCCACGTTACCTTTTTCTTTAATGGGGGAAGGGAAGAACCTTTTGACGGGGAGAAGCGTATTCTATGTCCGTCGCCCAAAGTGGCCACTTATGATTTGAAACCTGAGATGAGTGCCTACGAAATAAGGGATGCCATAATTCCAGAATTAAATGCTGGTGAAGCGGATTTTGTCTGTTTGAATTTTGCCAATCCCGACATGGTTGGGCATACTGGAGTAATGGAAGCTGCTATCAAGGCCTGTGAAACGGTAGATAAATGTGCAAGTGATGTGATTACGGCCGGATTGGAAAATGGATACAGTACCCTGGTCATCGCCGACCATGGCAATTGTGATACCATGATAAATCCTGATGGAAGCCCCAATACGGCGCATACCACCAATCCCGTTCCACTGATTTTGGTGGATGATGGGCTTAGCGAAATCACGGACGGCGTATTGGGCAATATTGCCCCGACCATACTTAAAATGATGGGCATACCACAGCCTGAGGCCATGACCCAAAAATCCTTGGTGTAAAGAACTGTAATCTTTTACAAGGATTCCGATTATCTTTGCCGCTATGATTCATGTTAAGACCACTGAAGAGATTGAGTTAATGCGCGATAGTGCATTGGTAGTGTCCAGAACCCTGGGTATGTTGGCTTCCGAGATCAAACCTGGAGCCAATCCATTAAAACTGGATAAAATGGCAGAGGAGTTTATTCGGGAGCAAGGCGCTGTACCCGGTTTTTTGGGCATGTACGATTTTCCCAATACCTTAAACTGGAGTCCCAATGCACAAGTGGTCCACGGTATTCCCAACAACGAGCCCTTAAAGGAAGGGGATGTGATTTCCGTTGATTGTGGGGCATTGAAGAACGGTTTTTATGGAGATCATGCCTATACCTTTGCGGTGGGTGAAGTGGATGAAGCGGTCAACAAACTCCTCAAGGTCACCAAAGAATCCCTCTATGTGGGAATCCGGGAATTTAAATTGGGGAATCGAGTTGGTGATGTGGCCTATGCCATTCAAAACTATTGCGAGAGCCATGGGTATGGCGTTGTGCGGGAATTAGTGGGCCATGGTCTTGGGAAAGACCTACATGAAGACCCGCAAATGCCCAATTATGGAAAACGGGGCAGGGGCAAAAAGTTTGTCAATGGTATGGTTGTGGCCATAGAACCTATGATCAATATGGGTACCAGACGAATTAAGCAATTAAAGGACGGTTGGACCATTTTAACCGCCGATGGCAAACCCAGCGCACATTTTGAACATGATGTTGCCTTAATTGATGGTAAGCCCGAATTGCTTTCTACCTTTCAATATATCTATGATGCCCTAGGCGTAACTTCAAATGAAGAGGAGGAGTTCAGGGCCAAGAAAACAGCCTAGAAGTGTCCAGGATTTTTAAATTCTTTTTAAACTTGGTGCCAAGGCCATGGCTCATTGGCCTCAGCTATTTTATTCGTCCAATCCTTACGGTCTTCTTGAAAGGAAACAGATACACCGATCCCATTGATGGCACACAGTTTAAGAAGTTTTTGCCTTATGGCTATGAGAACCCGAGGGAAAATGTGCTCTCCCCCTCTACCCTCTCTCTGGAAAGACATCGCCTGTTATGGCTTTTCTTAAAGCAAGAAACCAACTTTTTCGCAACTGGGCTCAGGCTTCTTCATTTTGCTCCGGAACAGGCCTTTTACAAACGGTTTCGAAAGCAGAAAAACCTGGACTATGTCACAACCGATCTAAACTCTCCCTTGGCGGACATCAAAGCTGATATTTGCAACCTTCCCTTTGAAGACGAAAGCTTTGATGTTATTCTTTGCAACCATGTTCTGGAACATATTCCAGATGATAAAAAAGCCATGGAAGAACTGTATCGTATACTGAAAAAAGGAGGGTGGGGCGTGTTCCAGGTTCCCCAGGACCTGAACCGAAAAACAACATTTGAGGACAATTCCATAACGGATAAGAAGGAAAGGGCCAAAATCTTTGGACAGTACGACCATGTTCGAATCTACGGTCGGGATTATTTTGATAAACTTAGGAAAGTTGGTTTTAAAGTGGATGAGGTGAACCTTTCCGAAAAACTTTCCGCTGAGGAAATTGAAAAATACAGATTGGCAAAAGGGGAAATCATTCCCCTCGTGCACAAGCCTTAACGACTTACCAGAACTTCAAAACCAGGGGTCATGAATTCAGCGGTTTCCCCATTATCATCCAAATAAATGATATAGGCTTCCAATTCTTTATGTTTTTTTAGCAAAAGCTTGGAATCCTCCAAATCCATGGCCATAAAAGCCGTTGCATATGCATCTGCGGTAGCACAGTTTCCGGCCACCACACTTGTTGCCAACACCTTGGCATTTTTGGTAAATCCTGTTTTTGGATCGATGGTATGTACAAACTTTTCACCGGTTTCCGGATCGACCCTGAACTTTCTATAGTTCCCCGAGGATGCCATTGCCTTATCCTTTAGGGATATGATCTTTTTTAATGCCCTTCCCTCTTCGATCTGTGGGTCGTCAATGCCAACGGTCCATTCCTTTTTGGTTATCCTGTTTTCCCCTTTTGTCAATACTTCCCCTCCTACTTCAACCAAATAATTGGCAATCTCCCTTGCATTGAGCATAGCCCCCAACCTATCTATTGCATATCCCTTGGCAATGGCATTAAAATCAAAAAAGATTGCCGGATGTTCTTTGGAAATTGTCCCAGTGGAATCCAGTTGCACCTTATCAAAGCCTACGTATTGAAGTAGACTGTCCACCTTGGTGCTGTCCATTTCAACTGCTGTGCCCGGGCCAAATCCCCAGGCGTTGACCAAAGTGCCGACCGTGGGATCGAAATATCCTTCCGATTCGCGATATATCGTTTGCGATAGGGTAAAAACTTCTTGGAACATGGTATCCACAACCAAAGTACTATCCCCACGATTGATTTTTGAAATATCCGAATTCGGGATATAAGTGGACATGGATTCATTGATGACCCTGAATACGGAATCAACCTCCTTTTGGAGCTGCAACTCCTTATCCGTGAGATAAATAATGGAGTAGGTGGTTCCCAGGGCATTACCAATATTATGGTTTCTAACATACGTACCGTTGTCCTTGCAACCAAATGCCAGAATGCTAAGAAGGGCTATTGTTTTTTTCATCTTGGAAAGGTGCTTTAAAATGAAATCAGTCCATCGTAATCAACAACATAGGGCTTGTTCAGTAAAACGGGAAGACTTCTATCCGATGCATTTGACAGACCCACCCCAGCATAATAGGTCCTTGCCTCAAATTTGTCGGCATGGTCCTTAACTTTATCCATCAATTTTTGATCGTATGCCTTTGGATCGTTGGGAAAAGGGACATAACGTACCACCACAAAATGTAAAAAAGTGTCCTTAAGACATACAAATTGGGGGTCTTTTTTAAACTTGCTGTTTACGGCCATGAATTCGAAGCCGTCCTTTTCCAATTCCTTACCCACCAGATTCATGGCTAAATTGTGCAACTCCTGTTCAGTTAATTCCCTGCTCATAGTTATAAAAAAACCGATACTTGAATAGTATCGGTTAGTATAATTTTCGATTTTTTTATTTCCACTTTGCCCAACAAAGCTGTCATAATGACCACACTTATGTTGCTATCCCCCAAAGTCGTCAAAACGGATACTCTCATCTGGAATACCAAAATCCTCACCCATTTTTTGTACCGCCTTATTCATTAAAGGGGGCCCACAAAAATACAGCTCGATGTCTTCAGGGGTTTCGTGATGATTTAAGTAGTTGTCAATCACACAATTGTGAATAAACCCAACAAAACCATCCCCTTCCTCATCATTGATATCCTTTTTTACTTTCCAATTGTCTTCTTCCAAGGGCTCTGAAAGCGCCATGTAAAATTTGAAATTTGGGAAGTCCTCCTCCAATTGCTTAAAATGGTCTATATAGAAAAGCTCCCTCTTGGAGCGTCCTCCGTACCAATAGGTAACTTTTCTATTGGTTTTCAACGTTTTGAACAAATGGTACAAATGCGAACGCATGGGTGCCATTCCGGCCCCACCTCCTACATACAGCATTTCGGCCTCTGATTCATTGATAAAGAATTCCCCAAACGGACCGGATATCGTTACTTCATCCCCTTCTTTTAATCCGAAAATGTATGAAGATGCCACTCCAGGATTTACATCCATCCACCCGTTTTTGGAACGGTCCCATGGCGGTGTTGCTATACGTACGTTCAACATGATTTCCCGTCCTTCCGCTGGGTAGGAAGCCATTGAATATGCCCTTTCCACGGTTTCCGAGTTCTTCATAACCAAGGGCCAAAGGTTGAACTTGTCCCACTCTGCCTTAAACTTATCCGGGGTTTCATGCTCTTCCGGGTGGGCCGTGATATCGATATCGGAATATTTCACCTCACAAGGAGGGATTTCTATTTGGATATATCCCCCTGCTTTGTAGTTCATCATCTCCGGAATTTCAACCACAAATTCTTTAATGAAGGAAGCCACATTATAATTTCGAACGACTTTGGCATGCCATTTCTTAATACCGAACACCTCTTCCGGAATGGTAATTTCCATGTCCTGTTTCACCTTGACCTGACAGGCCAACCGCGCACCATGTTGTAGCTCCTTTCTGGAGAAATGTGGTGTTTCGGTAGGTAAGGCCTCACCTCCTCCGGAAAGTACGTGGCATTCACATTGAATGCAGGTACCACCACCCCCACAAGCAGATGGCAGGAAAACCTTTTGATTACCCAGGGTAGCCAATAAGGTACCCCCTGAAGCGACCTCAATCTTCTTTTCACCATTAATGGTCAATGTCACAGGTCCCGAAGGGGAAAGTTTTTCCTTGGTAAACAATAATAGGGCTACCAATAACAATGTGAGTATTAAAAAAGCCACAATGGTTATTAGAATGGTACCTCCTGTTGATGTAGCTAATATCATTTTCTATTCGTTTATGGCATCGTTATAAGAGATTGCTTTTTCGTCCTTTTCAATCTCTTCTTTAATTTCTTTTTTGTCCGTTGTCTCTGCAGTTGTTGCCGCCGGAGTTTCAGGTGGTTCATTGTCACCTGTCAACATTCCCCCAAAACTCTGGAAACCAATTCCCATTAAACCTGTAATGATAAAGGTTATCCCCAGTCCCCTTAAGGGAGCGGGTACATTGGAATACCTGATTTTTTCCCTAATGGCAGCGATGGCCAAAATCGCCAGGAACCAACCAATACCGGAGCTGATCCCATAATTCAAGGCCAGTCCAAGGGAAGGGATTTCCCTAGCCTGCATAAAAAGGGATCCCCCTAAAATAGCACAGTTTACCGCAATCAACGGAAGGAAAATACCTAGGGAATTGTATAGGGCCGGCGAAAACTTTTCGACCACGATCTCCACCAATTGTACCATGGTAGCAATAGTGGCAATAAAAAGAATAAATGACAAAAATCCCAAATTATAATCCGCATACTCGGGTCCCAACCATGCCAAAGCTCCATCACGCAATAGGTACTGGTCCAAAAGCCAGTTCAACGGTACGGTAACCCCCAACACAAAAATAACGGCGGCACCTAGGCCCACTGCGGTACTCACTTTTTTGGAAACCGCCAAATAAGAGCACATTCCCAAAAACACGGCAAATACCATGTTGTCAATGAAAATGGATTTGAAAAATAATTCTACATGTTCCAACATAATACCAATATTTAAGCTTCCTCAATAAGTGCCCTATTTCTAGAACGTTGAACCCAAATGATAACCCCAACAACAATCAAGGCTGCCGGAGGAATAATCATAAAACCATTGTTTTCGTAACCGATGGAATACAGCCCTGTTTTGGCTATGGGATCTCCAAGAACTGGAATTCCAAATAGGGTTCCAGAACCCAAAAGCTCCCTAAAAAAGCCTACTATTATCAGAATGACACCGTATCCAAGGGCATTTCCTATACCGTCCAGGAAGGACCTCCAAACACCATTTCCAAGGGCAAAGGCCTCAAAGCGTCCCATGATGATACAGTTGGTAATGATCAATCCCACAAAAACGGATAAGGTCTTACTCAGGTCGTAGGCATAGGCCTTAAGTACCTGGTCAACCACGATTACCAAGGTAGCAACCACGATCAATTGTACTATGATTCGAATCTTTGAGGGAATCACGTTCCGTAACAAGGATATGACCACATTTCCAATACCCATCACAAAAATCACGGATATCGACATCACAATTGAGGCTTTCAATTCTGCTGTTATCGCAAGTGCGGAACAGATTCCCAAAACCTGAATGGTAATGGGATTGTTATCCGCCAGCGGATCAAGAATAAGATTTGCGTCTTTTTTTGAAAGTAATGCCATTTTAATTCGTTCTAATATTATCCAAATATGGCCTGTAGACCTTTAACGTTTCTTTAATCATAGCAGAAACCCCATTTCCCGTTATCGTAGCTCCGGCAATTGCGTCAACTGCGTTGTCTTCTTTATCCTGGTTTAGGGGATCGTTATTTGTTTTGGACACCACCACGCCTTCATAACTACCTCCATTCAACAAAGACTCCCCCTGAAAGTCATCCATAAAGAAGCGCATTTTAATATTAGCGCCAAGTCCGGCAGTTTCGGCTTTATGATCAAAATAGACCCCTTGGATCACCATATTCTCATCTACGGCCATAAAACCCCAAATCGCGTCCCAAAGGCCTTTTCCATGCATCGGCAGGATATACGACTTTTTCCCTTCCTTTTCCCCAATAAATATGGGCAATCGAGCCTCACCGCCATCTTTAAGGCTGCTCAATTGTTTTTTCATATCAACCAGAAAAGCCTGATCATCTGCAACCATTTCGCCATTGACCAAAACATATTGTTCCTTGATATACTTGCCAAACTCCCCTTCCACAACGTCGGTTGGAATAAAATTCACCCCACTATCCGGCGTATTTTCATTGATTCCCATGGCATAAAGGATGTTCTGTTGCTTTTCGAAGCGTTCGTTCTCATCAATTCTTGGTCGTAAAGCCGAAGCCAAAAAAGCGAGTACGGAACCAACAACCATCACCATAACAATGGAAAAAATGACGGTATACGAATTTTTCTCAGTGTTCATTGCCATAATTTAAACAGTTTCAGCTTTAAGTTCCGCAGCGGCACCATCTACCGTGTCCGGTAGGATAGTGGCATTTTTAAGCCGCTTCAATCGTTTATTGACATTGCCCCTAACCACATAGTGGTCTATTGTTGGGGCAAATACGTTCATCAACAATATCGCAAGGAAAACCCCTTCTGGATATCCAGGGTTGAACACACGGATCATGACCGATAAAAATCCGATCAAGAATCCATATATCCATTTTCCCTTATTGGTTTGGGAGCCTGTGACCGGGTCAGTGGCCATATAGACAATACCAAAGGCAAGTCCACCTACAATAAGGTGTTTCCAAAATTCAAAGCTCATAAGACCGTAGAATTTGCTGTATTCAGGAATCCATCCGAAGTCCACAATCAAATTGAATATCCAACCCATGGCCAGGGAACCCACAACCGCACTTACCATAATTCGCCAACTGGCTATCTTGCTAAAGATGAGGAACAGCCCCCCCAGCAAGATCAAAAAGGCTGAGGTCTCCCCAACAGAACCGGGTATGAACCCAAAAAACATTTCGGACAAATCATATTTGGCATACATCTCTTGGGTATTGCCCTGGGCCAAATACCCCAAAATGGTTTCCCCGGAAATGGCATCGGCCGTACCTGCCCTTTCTACCGCACCGTGCACCCAGACCTTATCACCGCTCATCCAGGTTGGATAGGCAAAAAACAAAAAAGCCCTGATGGTGAGTGCTGGATTCAAAATGTTCATCCCGGTACCACCAAACACTTCCTTTCCTATCACCACGCCAAATGCTACGGCTACTGCCAACATCCAAAGTGGGGTATCCACGGGAACAATCAATGGAACCAACATTCCGGTAACCAAATAACCTTCCTCTACCTCATGGCCTTTAATGACGGCAAAAATAAATTCAATCAACAAACCAACGCCATAGGAAACGATGACCAATGGCAATACCGTTATCGCTCCTAAGACGAAATTATCCCAGGTAATAAAATGTTCCCATATGGAAAAGTTTTCCGGGAAGCCGTCGATGGCTGAATAATGTTGGTACCCTGCGTTAAAAATCCCAAATAACAAACAAGGGACCAAAGCCAAAATAACGGTATTCATGGTCCGTTTCAAGTCGTCTACAGCCCTAACGTGACCACCGGAATGGGTAGTTTCGTTTGGGGTGTACAAAAACGTATGAATGGCATTGAAGGCCGGAGCCATCTTTTTGCCTTGATACTTCAGCTTGATTTCATGCATTTTTTCTTTCAATCCCATAGCTTATCCTATTTCTTGATACAATAAATCCAAACCATCCCGTATGATCTGCTGGTGTGGTTGTTTTGAAACACAAATGAATTCGGTTAACGAGAAGTCCTCGGGGGCAACTTCATAAAGCCCCAATTGCTCCATTTCATCCAAGTCTTTGACCATGCAGGCCTTAAGTAACTGCAGTGGGTAAATGTCCAATGGAAAAACCTCTTCATAACCTCCGGTAACCACAAAAGCACGGTGCTCACCATTGGTATTGGTATCCAAATCGTATTTTTTCTTAGGGTTCAACCATGAGAAAGTCAACGCCCTACTTGACGATATTTTGTTGAATACGGGCTTGGTCCAGCCAAAAAGCTCATAGTCATCCCCTTCTGGAATAACGGTCACCGTATTATTGTAAAACCCTAGGTGACCATCCGGTTTAGTTTTGTAACCGGTAAGTACATCCCCATTGATCAGTCGGAATTTTTCTTCGTTTACACCGCTTGCATATAAAAATGTGGAGACCTCCGCTCCTATTTTGGTGGTGTAGTATTTGGGCGATTTAACGGAGGAACCAGCCAACGCCACCGTTCTTTCCGCATTAAACCTTCCAGTCAATAAATACTCGCCGATGATTACTAAATCCTGCGGGGAGACCGTCCAAACAATTTCCCCTTTATTGATCGGGTCTATCTTATTGATTTGGGTACCTACCAACCCAGCGGGATGGGGTCCGGAAACCTTGTGCAAGGTAATTCCGCTGATTTGGCTAAAAGGTGATGTAGTCGTATTCGCCACACTCACATGGACCTTACCCGGGGTGAGTTTACCCAGCCCAGTTATTGCTGCCTGTATTTCCCTTTCCTTTCCTTGGATCACATAATCCACATCCGCAGACAGCGGTGCCGTGTTATGACCGGAAATAAAGATGGCCTTCGGGGTTTTGACGGGATTTGCGATAATGTCGTATGGGCGTTGTTTGATAAATGCCCAACAACCGGACATCAAAAGTGTCTCCCGAAGTTCGGCCGCATCCGCTTTATCCAAATCCACAGGTTTGGATTCCTGATAGACCTGCTCTTTATCTGCCAGGATTTTCAAACTAAGGATTCTTCTTCGAGCCCCTCTGACAATCTCAACAAGTTCCCCACTTACTGGAGAAACAAAGCGCATGGACTCTTCGTTCTTGTTATGGAATATGGGCTCCCCAGCTTTTAGCTCTGCGCCTTCCTTGAGCAACATTTTTGGTGTTACTCCGTGGAAATCATCCAGGTTGAGTGCATAAACATTACTGGAAACGGCTTGTATGGTGGTTTGTTCTGCTGCCCCGACAAGGTTAATATTTAAACCTTTTTTTATTCTAATGTCTTTGGACATATAATTGAGAGCTTTAGTTAAAATCGCTGCAAATTTACTATTTAAGGAAGAATATTTGTAATTATTAACTAGAATTTTGGGATTACGACGGGCCTTCAATTCGACGGTATGCTTTTTGTTTACCTTTGCCCGAAAAAATTGCCTAAAATGCGCTCAATCCTTAAACATATTCCTTTCCTATTGTTTCCATACCTAATCGTATCGCAGGTCATGGAAGAAATAAATCCCCCTCCCCAAATCAAGACCATAATCTTTAAAGGTCCTACGGAGGACCAGTTTCCGGTAATAACCTTGGGGGAGGAAATCTTTTTGACCTTTGACGACCTTAGCGCCAACGAGCAGGATTATTATTACAAAATTGTGCACTGTGATTATGACTGGACCCCATCCCAGCTTTTAAAGTCCCAATATTTAGAAGGCGTGGACAACCAACGCATTATAGATTATGGGAACAGCTTAACGACTTTACAGCCCTACTCCAACTATAGGTTGACCATTCCCAACAACGAAGTTTCCTTAAAAGTAACCGGAAATTATATGTTGGAGATTTACAATATGAACAACGAACTTCAATTTTCCAGACGTTTTGTGGTCTATAAAAACCTAATCAGCGTTGGAGGATATGTTAGGCGATCTAGGGATTTTGAGTTTTTGAACGAAAAACAAAGTGTGCAATTCACCATTAATACTGCCGGTTTCCCCGTGGTCAATCCAAAACAGGAAATAAAGGTCGCCATTGTACAGAACTATTTCTGGCCCACTGCGATTTACAACATTAAACCTCAATTTACCATCGGCAACGAACTGATCTACAAATATGATCAGGAAACCAGTTTTTATGGGGGAAATGAATTCTTGAACTTTGATACCAAAGATCTCAGATCTCCCACATTTGCCATTTCAAGAATTGAATTCAAGGAATTGTACCATCACTACCTGTTTACAAATGACTATAGGAAAGACCAAAAATACACCTACTTCCCCGACGTTAATGGGGATTTTGTGGTCAGGACCTTACAGGGAACAGACGTGGCCAGGGAAGCAGAATATACCAAAGTTCATTTTAGTTTGCCCTATGACCCCATTTTAGGTTTGGACAATGTCTATGTTTTTGGAAAGTATAACAACTACGACCTTTCCGAGGAAAACCGAATGACATACAATGAAGAAACGGGCAACCTGGAATTGGAACACTTTTTTAAACAAGGCTTTTACAATTACAAATACGTGGTTGAAAGCGCGGATGGAACGGTAGATCTAAACACGGTCTGCGGAAATTTTCACTTTACTGAAAACAATTATCTTATTTTGGTTTATTATCGGGATTTTGGGGAAATGCATGATGATATTATTGCCATCGGAACGGCCAATTCCCGAAATATCAGCAATTAATCTATCTTTAATCCCAAACCAACCGGGGAAATGGGAAAAGGAAAGGGGCTGATTACCAAAGGCCGTTACGAACTTAAGTTTAGAGGTACGGAATGCCGGAATTGTGGTCATATCCTGGATATCAGTGATAAGTATTGCCCAAATTGTTCACAGGCCAATAGCACCAAAAAGTTGATCCTCAAAGACTTTATGGACGAGTTCCTTTCCAGTGTCATCAACTACGATTCCAAACTTCTCCAAACATTATACACCATGTTGGTAAAGCCAGGAACCATTACCAAGGATTACATAAGGGGAAAACGGGTCTCCTATACCAATCCTTTTCGGTTTCTGTTAAGCCTGGCCTTCCTCTATTTGTTAATGGTGAGCTACGACAGCAACTTTTCTTCGTTGGATGATTTGGGCCTGGAGGAAAAATTTCAAAGAACGGGACCAATGTCCTTTAGTTTTAATAATGGCGACGACAATACGGATAGTACCGAAGTTGCCAGACAAACCCGGGAAGCTTTTCAGCAACTTGATTCCCTGGAAAATCTAAAGGCAGTTCCCATCCCAGGAATCGAAAGCCTGGATACACTGAAGACCATTATAAACGAGGGGATAGCAAATGAAGTCAGAAAGGACTCCTTTATGCGTGCCAATCCCAGAGGGTACTTTCAAGAACTTCAAAACAAAAATTCGGGCAGTCTTACGAAGAGGATGGAGTTTTTCTTTACGTTCCTGCAAAAGGATTCCATAAAAACATTTGAGGACGCCAAAGAAAAATATGGGGCGAACGATACATGGAAAAACAAAATGGCATTTAACGGCTCCAAAAGTTCCTTAAAAGCAATCGCCCGACCGGGAACCTATTTAAACAACACCATGGCCAAATTGCCTTTGGTGGTTTTCTTCTTTCTTCCCTTTTTCACCATTTTTATTTTGTTGGCCTACATCCGAAAAAAATATACCTATACCGATCATTTAATCTTCAGTTTCCACAACCAGTCGTTATTATTTATATTGCTCATCCTTAGCTGGATAATAGATAGTATTTTTAACACGGCAACGGCATGGATAGCATTTACGGCTTTTTCGATATATCTGTTCCAAGCCATGAGAAAATTTTACGGCCAGGGTATATTTAAAACAATAATTAAATATTTGTTCCTGAACTCAGTGTTCCTCTTTTTAGCCCTAATTTGCGTGGTTCTACTGTTTACGGGAAGTATTTTTACCTACTGAATTATGATTACACAGGTTACCAAAGGAATTAAAGTTTCCATACGAACAACTTTTGAAGGTACTTTCTTCAAAAACTACAAAATGCACTATGCCTTTGGTTACACCATTACCATTGAGAACCAAAGTAAGGAAACCGTGCAACTGGTATCCAGGCATTGGGATGTGCTGGATTCCCTAAAAGAAATTGAAACTATTGACGGCGAAGGGGTTATTGGCAAAAAGCCGGTTATTAAACCGGGCAAATCCCATACCTATAGTTCCGGTTGTCTTCTAACGTCTCCCGTTGGGGCCATGAAAGGCTACTACATTATGGTCAATCTTTCGTCCTTGGAAAGTATTGAAGTAGAGGTACCCACTTTTAAATTGGCCGCTCCATTTGCGCTGAACTAAACCCCATTTCCTTTTTCTTTCGAAATCGCTTTCGCTACCTTTGTCGGCATTAACAACAATTAAATTTTTCCGATATGGGTAAAGGTTTTTTTCAAGTGCCAACGGCAATCAATGAGCCTGTTAAGAGTTACGCTCCCGGCTCTCCAGAACGAGAGACGGTCCTTAAGCAGTACAAGGCCTATTATGAAGGTCAGGTAGAAGTACCGCTCTACATTGGCCCTGAAGAAATAAAGACTGGAACCACCAAGCCAATGTCACCCCCACATGATCACAAACATGTGGTTGGCCATTATTATACCGCAGAAAAGAGCCATGTTGAAAAAGCCATCACCAATTGCCTGGAATCACGCGATGCCTGGGCAAATCTTACTTGGGAACAACGAGCTGCGATTTTTTTAAAGGCCGCGGAATTGATTGCAGGACCCTATAGGGCCAAAATCAATGCAGCTACCATGATCGGCCAATCCAAGACCATTCACCAAGCAGAAATCGATTCGGCCTGTGAATTAATAGATTTTCTCCGATTCAATGTGGAATTCATGAGTCAAATCTATGAGGAACAACCCGATTCTGCAGAAGGCATTTGGAACCGTGTGGAATACCGTCCCCTGGAAGGTTTCGTTTACGCCATTACCCCGTTCAATTTTACGGCAATTGCAGGCAATTTACCGGCAAGTGCTGCGGTGATGGGAAATGTGGTTATCTGGAAACCCAGTGATAGTCAGGTCTATTCGGCCAAGGTCATTATGGACATATTCAAGGAAGCGGGTTTACCGGATGGTGTGATCAATATGGTTATGGGAGACCCTGTTATGATTACCGAAACCGTTTTGGCAAGCCCGGATTTTTCAGGAATTCATTTTACAGGTTCAACCCATGTTTTCAAAGCGTTATGGAAGCAAATTGGCAATAACATCCACACCTACAAAACATATCCCAGAATTGTTGGGGAAACCGGTGGTAAGGATTTTATCATTGCACACCCTAGTGCCGAGCCACAACAAGTAGCTACGTCCATAACCAGGGGAGCATTTGAATTTCAAGGGCAAAAATGTAGTGCTGCCTCCCGTGTGTATTTGCCGAAATCCACGGCTACGGAAATCTTGAATTTGGTTAAGAAAGATGTGGAAAGCTTCAATAAGCCGGGTTCCCCGGAAGATATGGGCAACTTTATCACTGCAGTGATCCATGAAGGCTCTTTTGACAAATTGGCCAAGTACATAGACCAGGCAAAAGCAGATTCCGATGCTGAAATCTTTGTTGGCGGTGGATATGACAAATCCGTAGGGTACTTTGTTGAACCAACGGTCATTATTACCACCGATCCCCACTACACCACTATGGAAACGGAATTGTTCGGCCCTGTAGTCACCGTGTTTGTTTATGAGGACATGGATTGGTCCAAAACTTTGGAATTGGTGGACGGCACTTCTGAATATGCCCTCACCGGGGCCGTACTTTCAAAGGATCGGTATGCCATTGACGAGGCCACCAAGGCATTGCAAAACTGCGCAGGCAACTTTTATATCAACGACAAACCAACCGGTGCCGTAGTTGGACAACAACCTTTTGGTGGTGCCAGAGCATCCGGAACCAATGACAAAGCAGGCTCGGCCCAAAACTTGTTGCGTTGGGTATCCCCTAGATTGATTAAAGAAACTTTTGTGACTCCAGAAGACTACAGGTATCCATTTTTAGGATAGGTATTCTTTTCTGAAATAAATGATAAAAGCCCATGCAGTAATGTATGGGCTTTTCTTACGCAACCAATGATGTCCTCACTGTTGGTGGAGTTGCGCAGGCAAAACAAAGCAATCTACCAAAAAAAAGATATTTCGCGGATGCTACCATGGATTTTGATGATATCCAAAATCCACAAATTGTCTGCCAGCCCAACCTTTAAGGTTCCACCCAACACCATAAGTTGGAAATATAGCACTGCCCAACAAAATTTGCTTTCCCAACTATCAAAATCCATATCTTTGGAGATATCCCTGAAAATCAGGGGTTTTCAACCCTAACACTATCACTATGAAAAAATTAATGCTATCCCTTCTCTGTGTTACCACTTTCAATGCCTTTGCACAAGAGGACATGACCGTGCAAAATTCCATTCAAGGAATGGTGGGCTTTGTCCAAGGTCAGGTTGTTCAATTGGCCGAGGCTTTTGATGAGTCGCAATATGACTGGAGACCCGCTGAAGGTGTCCGCTCCGTGAGGGAATCCCTTCTTCACATTGCATCTGCCAATTATTTTTTGGCATCCAAGATGGGCTATGCCCCACCAGAAGATGTGGATTTTATGACCATGGAAGCCAAGATTACCGGTAAAGACAATGTTATTGCGGCATTGAAAAAATCCAATGCGTTTATTTTGGACAAAATTACCCAAGAGGAAACTACCAAATTGGGTGAAGAAGTGGATTTTGGTTTTATGAAAATGAACAGGCTTAGTGGACTTTTGGTAGTATTGGACCACAATGGTGAACATAAAGGGCAATTGATCGCCTATGCCCGTTCCAATGGAGTAACACCGCCCTGGAGCGCGGCCCAATAATAAAAAAAGCCCCAAACATGGGGCTTTTTTAAACCTTAATTTTGAAGTCCCAAAGGAAAACAACCATTTATTTTTTGATTCCTCCAGAGGTCCAACTCCTGGATATTACCGGTCCTGCCCATATATTTTATGAAGCCAAGGAATACGGTGCCGAAATCAATACCTTATATCTGGGTATGACGACTGCAGGCGAGGAGATTTCCAGCGCTGGCCTTTCTTTGGGCAAACTTAGACCGTACAAGGAATACATTCTTGGAGAAAACGATTTACTTTTTATCCCCGGAATGGAATCCCACTTGTTCCTCAATGTCGACTTCACCACAACATATGGCGCCTTCTTGAAATGGCTCACGGACCAGCATAAAAATGGGGCAAAAATCTGCTCCGTCTGCACGGGAGCCTATATACTGGCATTTGCCGGATTGTTCGATGGGAAAAGTTGTACGACCCACTGGAAGTATTTTGATGATTTTTCCATACGGTTTCCAAACGTACAATTGCTAAAAGATCGCCTTTTGGTCAAAGATAACACCCTCTATTCCAGTGCAGGAGTATCATCGGGTATCGATTTGGCATTGTTCTTATTGGAAGAACTGTTTGGCCCGGTTTTTACCTCTAAAATCGCCAAAGAGGTTGTCATCTATTTAAGAAGAACCGAAAGTGATCCCCAATTGAGCGCCTTCCTACAGTACCGGAACCATGTGGACACCCGCATACATCAGGTTCAGGATTTGATTTCCCAAAATTTGGACAAAAAAATTAAGATTCAGGAATTTGCCGAAAAGGTATATATGAGTCCAAGAAACCTAACCCGATTGTTCAAAAAAACGGTTGGACTCACCCTTGGGGACTATCAAGATCAATTGCGTTTGGAATTGGCCCAAAAACTAATCCTGGAAGGTCAAAAAATAAGCTTTGTTACTTCGGCATGTGGACTAAAAAGCAGCAATCAACTTCGAAATCTTTTCAAGAAATACCTTAAAAAACTTCCCTCGGAAGTAGTACGCTAATTGGCCCAATGTTGCGTACTAATGTCCTTTTGGATAAATGGAAACCCCTATAACTTTGACGGTAATTCAAAAATCAAAAAATGGACAGATTACTTATACATTCCTTTGTTTTGTTCGTTACTTTGCTACTTAATGCCCAACCCAATGGTGATGCCATCTATGTTTGTCCTCCATGTGACAATACCTGCGACAATTTGGAATACCATGGGCCAGGGGTATGTGATCATTGCCATATGCTACTAGTTCAAAAAGACTTGTCCAAGACCATCGCCTTTTACCTGCAAGACGGTGTTGAGGTGTTGGATTTTGCGGGCCCTATGGAGGTCTTTTCCTATGCCGGGTACAACGTTTTTACCGTTTCGGAAACCGCGGAGCCCATAAAATCCCAGGGCATTCTGACCATTGTACCCGATTACAGCATTGACAATGCACCAAAAGCGGATATTCTGGCCTTTTTTGGAGGCAATTCATCAGTCGCCTCCCAGAATAAAAAGGTTATCGATTGGGTCAAAGAACAGGAAAACGTCCAACACTATTTTTCGGTTTGTACCGGTGCCTTTATACTGGCCGAGGCGGGCCTATTGGATGGTAAAACGGCAACCACCTTTCACAATGCATTGGAAGGCCTGGAAAATGGGTATTCCAAAATAGATGTGCGAAGAAATGTCCGTTTTGTGGACAATGGGAAGGAAATTACAACCGCTGGAATTTCAGCGGGTATAGATGGGGCATTGCACTTGGTGGCCAAGTTGCAGGGAGTGAACGCGGCCAAGCGCACCGCACATTACATGGAATACGACAATTGGAAAATAGGTGATGGTTTGATCTTAACGGATACCAATCCGTATGCGGAAACTATTTCCAGCGAGGCGCTAAAAACCTTTGTTGGAACTTACGAATACAAAAATGGAAGTACAATTGAAGTAGCCCATGACCTTAAGAACGGGAACCTTATCGCAGTTATGGGCAACAACCGCTATCCAATTTACCACGAAGAAGGAAATTTGTTTTCCGATGTGGACAACGAACCTATCTCTTTTGAAAGGGATGGGCAAAATCAGGTAACGGGGTATTTTTTGGATAAAGGAGGGAAAGTGTTCAAAAAGCTGGACTAAGGCATTCGTTTTTATTTTTTTTGGGGCAAATACACCACTTTCTTGGTTTCAAAAAAGTCTTCCTCAAAAAAGTCCTTTAAATCAAAGAGTTGGGCCGTTCTATACGGGGCCAATTCCTCGGTGAGGTCACCTCCTTTTAAGTAAAGAATTCCGTTTCTTCGCTCATGAGCGGCATCTTTTTTGATCTTTCCCTTCGTCCAATGTACAAAAGTGGGCATGGCGGCAACAGCGCGGCTTACTATAAAATCGAACTCACCTGGCAAATCCTCCACTCGGGAATGGTGTGCAACTACATTTTCCAAGCCCAGGCCTTCAATGACCTCGTTTACCACCTTTATCTTTTTTCCAATGGCATCAACCAGCACAAACTGGGTTCTTGGAAATAGGATGGCCAGTGGAATTCCCGGAAACCCCCCACCGGTCCCCACGTCCAAAATTTCGGAACCCTCATTGAACCTTTGAACTTTAGCTATCCCCAAAGAGTGTAATACATGACGAAGATAGAGCTCATCAATATCCTTTCTTGAAACCACATTGATTTTTTGGTTCCAGTCCTGATAGAGGTGTTCAAGTGCTTCAAATTGAAGAAACTGCCCTTTGGAAAGTAAGGGAAAGTACTTGAGAATCGTTTCGACACCCATGAAAACCTGTTAATTTGTCAAAAATAATACTTTTACCTAGTGAGATTCCGTTATTTTTGGAACCAATCTATCGACTAAAGATTGCGCAAAACAATTTTATGAATAAAGATACCATACGCTTTTCGCGAAAAGACTCCGCACAATTTTTTAGAACGCTGAACAAAAGGGTCAACCATTATTTTAAGGAAAAGGAAATTAAAAAAACCGGAAACTGGAAGCTTCACCTAAAGACCATCGTGATGTTTTCAATATTCCTTTCCCCTTATTTTTTGATGCTCACGCTCAATCTGCCCACTTGGGTACAATTTCTATTGACCGTTGTTATGGGGGTTGGCATGGCCGGTGTTGGAATGAACGTAATGCATGATGCCAACCACGGTTCCTATTCCAGTAAAAAATGGTTGAACAAGGTCCTTGGCAGCAGCATGTACCTTTTGGCAGGAAACGTTTACAATTGGCAGGTACAGCACAATGTGCTGCACCATACCTATACCAATATCCATGAGCACGATGAGGATATGGAAGCAGGAAGAATACTGAGATTCTCCAAACATACCGAGTGGAAAAAACACCATAAGTTCCAACATTGGTATTCCCTTTTTCTATATGGACTGCTTACTTTTAACTGGGCCATTACCACTGATTTTAAGCAGATGTACAACTACACCAAAAGAAAGTTGGCCTATGGTAAATTTCCGAATCCCGTCCTGAATTGGAGTACATTGGCCATAACCAAGGCACTTTACTTCACCATTTGGATCGTACTTCCCATCCTATTCTTTGACATTCCCTGGTGGCATGTGTTCATAGGCTTTTTTATAATGCACTATGTTGCTGGACTCATCCTAAGTGTGGTATTCCAATTGGCCCATATTGTGGAGGATGCAGAAACCCCACTGCCGGATGAAACAGGTACCATGAAAAATACCTGGGCCATCCATCAATTGTTCACTACCGTGAACTTTGGCACAAAAAATAAGGTCATTAATTGGTTTACCGGTGGCCTGAACCATCAGGTGGAACATCATATTTTTCCACATATCAGCCACATCCATTACACAAAAATTGCCAAAATTGTTAAGGAAACCGCTAAGGAATTTAATTTACCCTATCACGAATATAAAACTACCAGAAAAGCTATAATTTCGCACTTCAAACATTTGAAGGAGTTGGGACAACCTCCACTCAACTATCAATACTAGCGAAAAATGAGCAACCAACTTTCAGACAGAATCAACCGCCTTGTTCCATCGGCAACCTTGGAAATGGCGGCAAAAGCCCGTGAGCTTAGGGCAGCAGGAAAAGACGTTATTGGACTAAGCCTTGGAGAACCTGACTTTAACACCCCAGACTACATCAAGGAAGCCGCCAAACAGGCCATAGACGATAACTATAATTCCTATACTCCCGTAGACGGTTATATTGAGCTGAAAGATGCCATTATTACGAAATATAAAAGAGACAATGGGCTGACGTACGATCGTTCCCAGATTGTAGTCTCCACCGGTGCAAAACAGTCGCTGTACAATGTGGCACAGGTGTGTCTGAACCAGGGTGATGAAGTTATCCTTCCCTGCCCATATTGGGTAAGTTATAGCGATATTGTAAAACTCTCTGGAGGGGTACCGATTGAAGTTCCAACATCCTTGGAAACAGACTTTAAAATGACCCCGGATCAGTTGGAAGCGGCCATTACACCCAAAACCAAAATGTTATGGTACAGTTCCCCATGCAATCCAAGCGGCTCCATTTATAGCACCGAGGAGCTTAGGGCCATAGCCGATATTTTACAAAAACACCCTCAAATTTTGGTGGTCAGCGATGAAATTTATGAGCATATCAATTATGGGGTCACGGAACACGCCTCCATGGCTTCTTTTGAAGATATGTACGATAGAACCATTACGGTGAACGGTGTGGCAAAAGCATTTGCCATGACCGGTTGGCGAATTGGTTACATAGGTGCACCTTCCTACATTGCCCGCGCCTGCAATAAACTGCAGGGCCAGGTTACCAGTGGTGCCAATTGTATTGCCCAAAGGGCTGTTATTACTGCATTGTTGGAATCCCCCAATAGGATCCATCACATGGTGGATGAATTCAAAAACCGAAGGAAGCTCATCCTGGGGCTTTTGAATGAAATAGATGGATTTGAATGCAATGAGCCTGAAGGGGCCTTTTATGTATTCCCCGACATTTCCTCCTTTTTTGGAAAGGAACTGAATGGGGTCAAAATCAACAATGCTTCCGACTTTGCCATGTATTTGTTGGAAAATGCCAATGTCGCTACGGTTACCGGTGATGCCTTTGGAAATCCCAACGGAATCCGGATTTCCTATGCAGCTTCCGAGGAACAGATCAAAGAGGCCTTATCAAGAATAAAGCAGGCCGTTTAAATTCGCTTCCAAAAATACGGCACGACCAAAATTAACACCGTAAAAAGTTCCAGTCTTCCCAGAAGCATTAGGAATCCGCACCACCATTTCCCAAAAGCGGGTAAGGCGCTAAAATTGACCACGGGATTTAGGTCTCCCAAAGCCGGACCCACATTTCCCAGGGAGGAGGCCGCTCCACCTATGGCCGATTCAAAATCAAGACCCAAAAAACCCAAAACCAGTGCGCCAATAATAAACAGCAACATATAAAGCACAAAAAAGCCTATGATATTATAGACAATATGTTCGCTTACCACTTTTTTATTGAAGCGAACAGGAATGATGGCGTTGGCGTGCAGTGTCCGTTTAAACTCCAATAGGCCATTCTTGATGATCAATAGATGGCGCATGACTTTGATCCCGCCCGAGGTGGACCCTGCACAGCCCCCAAGAAACATCAGCCCAAAGAAGAAAACCGTCAAAAACGGCGTCCAGTTGGTGAAATCCGCGGTCACAAAACCAGTTGTGGTTATAATGGCCAATACTTGAAAAAGGGCATGCCTAAATGCGCTCTCCCCTTGACCTAAAACCTGCGGATGATAGTCGGAAACAGGGACATTGGCCTGATAGTAGACAATGAGCCCCGCCACAATGGTAAAAATCATAATAAAAATGGTGTACACCCTAAATTCCTCATCTTTTAAAATACGCTGTACCTTTCCCGTAAAGGCGAAATAACTCATCACAAAGTTGGTCCCTGCCAAAAACATAAAGACCATGATAATGTACTGTATCAACGGATTGTTGTTCCAATGGGCAATACTCGCATTTTTCGTTGAAAAACCCCCTGTGGAAAGGGTGGAAAGCGCATGATTGGCGGCATCAAAAATGGACATTCCGGCCAATTTCAACAATACGGTTTCTGCTAAGGTATATCCCACATAGATCAACCACAACCGCTTTGCCGTATCCGTAATTCTTGGATGTAGCTTATCCCCTCCCGGTCCCGGGGCCTCGGCAGCAAAAAGCTGCATGCCACCAATACCTAAAAGTGGTAATATGGCAATGGCCAAAACTATAATTCCCATTCCTCCGATCCAATGGGTTAAACTTCGCCAAAACAAAATCCCCTTGGGCAGGGATTCAATATCATTTAAGATGGAGGCTCCTGTAGTGGTATATCCCGAAATGGTCTCAAAAAAGGCATTGGTAACATCTGGGATCGCACCTGAAAAAATATAGGGTAAAACGCCAGATAGGGACATCACCAACCATCCAAAAGTCACAATAATATAACCTTCCTTGCGCTTTACCTCCTTTCTATGGCCCCGGGTATAGAACATGGCCATAACCCCTATGAGCATGGTCACTATGGCGGCCAAAAGAATGTCCAGTGTTGCACCATCCTTGTAAAAACCACTCACACCACCGGCCAATAGCATGAATGAGCCATTGCACAGTAAGAGCAATCCCATGATATGAAGGATGATCCTAAAATTGAGCCACATTAGAGAAAGAGCTTTTCTATTCTTGGAATGGCTTTTGGCAGGGCACAGACAACCACCTTATCGCCCTCGGTAATTTTAAAATCCCCCAAGGCAATGATTCCTTCACCATCCCTGATTACTCCTCCGATAATGGCTTCACGGGGAAAATTCAGTTCCTTGATGATCTCCCCATTGACCACTGAAGTGCTTTTTACCTCAAACTCCAAAATTTCGGCATTAAGGTTGTTCAAACGCGTAAGCGCCAATACTTCCCCCCTACGGATGTATCGAAAAATAGTGTTTGCGGCCAGTAGTTTTTTATTAATCAAGGTATCTATTCCTATGGACTGTGACAACTGAAAATAATCCATATTTTCCACCAAGGCTATGGTCTTTTTTATCTTTCGGGACTTCGCTACCAGGCAGGACATGATATTGGTCTCCGAGTTTCCCGTAACGGCAATAAAGGCATCCATGGATTCCAAACTTTCTTCCTCCAAAAGTTCCACATTGCGCCCATCTCCATTAATGACCAGGGCATTGGGAATGTCATCGGCAATATCAAAGGCTTTTTCCTTGTTTTTTTCAATAAGCTTTACATTGAACTTATTGGAACACAAATCCCTGGCCGTTTTATAGCCTACCTTACTACCGCCCAAGATCATCACGTTCTTGATTTCGCGCTTTTGCATTCCCGTGAGCTTGTACAAATCGTCCACCCCTCCTTTGTTGGTGACAAAATATACCTGATCGCCTTCCTTAAAAACGGTGTCACCCCTTGGAATCAAGGTATATTGGGTTCCCATACGTTGCAGTGCTATGGGCATAAAGTGCAATTCGGGAAAAATCTTTGCCGCCTCTTTCACCATTTTGCCCACAAAGGCTGCTGTTTTTGGTAAAAAGACACCCACCATGGTCAACAGGCCCTCCTCAAACTCATAGGTGTCATTAAATGCCGATTGATTCAGCAAAAGCTGAATTTCAGATGCCGCCAATTCTTCCGGGGAAATCAGTTCATCGATTCCCAATTCATCGAACTTGATCAGTTCTTTATTATCCACAAATTCGGTATTGGATATCCTGGCAATGGTTTTTTTACTGCCCAGTTGTTTTGCAAGCAGGCAAAAAGTCAGGTTTGTTGTTTCTGAGGCCGTGACCCCTATGACCAAATCCGAGGAATCCACCTTGGCATCACGGAGCACGGCTACGGAAGTAGCGTCCCCTCTTAAGACCCGTATGTCCAAATGGCTGTCGGCATACGCCAAACTCTCTTTATCCGTATCTATTAACGTAATCTCCTGCGCTTCATAAGAAAGTAGTTTGGCCAAATGGAAACCTACCTCTCCCGCACCTGCAATGATAATTTTCATTTCCTTCTAAAACTGGTCACCATATCCAAAACGGAAAGAATGCAACGGCCGGACCCTGTCCTATTCCGTATCATGGTCATAAAATTAAGTAGGACAAAAGTAAACATTTTATTTAGCAGCCAAGGCGTTTACGGTTGTGTTATCTTTGCCCACAAAATTGCACATGGCCAAAAACGTAAATCCTTATAAGGAATCCCAACTGGGCAAAAAAGCCCAGGTCACACAGATGTTCGATACCATTTCCAAGAACTATGATGGGTTGAACAGGGTTATTTCCCTTGGCATAGATGTAAAATGGCGCAGGCGGGTGGTGGATATTGTATCCAAATCCAAACCTGAAAACATATTGGACATCGCTACGGGTACAGGTGATTTGGCGATCAATCTCCAAAAAAGTGGGGCCAAAAGCATTATTGGATTGGACATCTCCCCCGGGATGTTGGAAATTGGAAGGAAGAAGGTAGGGGATAAAAATCTGGACAACATCATTGAAATGGTCATTGGCGATAGTGAAAACCTATCTTTTAGCGATAATATGTTTGATGCTGTTACCGTTGCCTTTGGCGTCCGGAATTTTGAGAATCTGGAAAGGGGACTTTCAGAAATCCATAGGGTTTTAAAACCTAAGGGAAAATTTGTGGTCTTGGAAACCTCCGTTCCCACTAAATTTCCATCCAAACAGGGCTATCATATCTATAGCAAATACATTCTTCCCACTATCGGCAGGCTTTTTTCAAAAGATAAGATAGCGTACAACTATCTTTCGGAATCTGCGGCAGCTTTTCCTTTTGGGGAAGACTTCAACAATATTTTACGAAAAACGGGGTTTATAGATGTGGAGAACAGGCCCCAAACGCTTGGGGTTGCAACCATATATGTAGCCTCAAAGTGATTCGATGAAAAAACTCTTTTTCACATGCCTTTTTTTGGTGTCCCTGCACCATGCAAATTCCCAATTGTTTGGAAAAGACCCGATTATTAATCTGCAGAACGAGGACAAGGATTTTTTGAACTGGGGGTATTACCTCGGGTTTAATAGGTACGATTTCCAATTTGAATATGAAAACGATATAGGACAGGATATCCTAGTGGAACAGACCTATGGCTTTAATGTTGGCCTGATTGGTGAGTTGCGCCTCAACAAATTCCTGGATATCCGTTTTGAACCAGGTTTGTTGTATACCCAAAGGAATTTGGGATTCCCTGGGTTTGCCAGTGAACAAGATGCCATTAGGGAGGTTAGATCCACCTATATTCGCTTCCCTTTATTACTTAAAGTGAGCACTAAAAGGTTCAATAACATAAAGCCCTTTTTGATTGGAGGTGTTTATACGTCCATAAATCTCGGAGCTAAAGAAGATAGTTTGGAGGATAATGAAAGTGGCGTATTTAGAATGGTACAGAACGTATACGGATATGAGCTGGGATTTGGAATAGATATCTATACCGAATATTTTAAGTTTACCCCTTCCATAAGGGGTGTTTTTGCCTTGAACGATGAGCTTGTACCCGATGAGGACCCTAACAGTCCTTGGACGGGAAATATAAATGCCATGCGAACCAGGGGGATATTTATCAATTTCACCTTTGAGTAAGTACTGGACGAAAACCCCAGAAATCCAATTATCCTTTTCTCCTTATCTCACTTAAAAGAATTCCGGTTGCCATGGCCACATTAAGGCTTTCCGCGGTTTCATTGGTGTATTGGGGTATGGCGATCTTTTTGGCAATCGATCTTTCCACTTCCGGGGAAATGCCATTGGCTTCATTGCCCATAACCAAAACCCCCGATTGTGGGATGTTTTCCCTGTACACATTTGACCCATCCATAAAAGCCCCGTATACCGGCAAAGAAGTGCTTTCCAAGAAACGGGGAAGATCGTCATAAACAATGTTGACCCTGGCAATGGAACCCATAGTGGCCTGCAGTACTTTTGGGTTGTAACAATCCACCGTATTCGTTGAACAGATCAGGCTGTTGATACCAAACCAATCACATAAACGGATGATGGTTCCCAAATTACCCGGATCCCTAACATCATCCAAGGCCAAAATCCAATCCAGTTCATTTATTTCCGGTCCTTCGGGCATCTTAAATACCCCTAAAACCCCATTTGGGTTTTTTAAGGCACTTATGGCCTTAAGCTCCCTTGGGGTGATTTCCTCCGATGGAAATCCATCAAAATGGTGCAAGAATCCAGCGTAGGAAAGAATTTTTGTGGGCGACCATCCCGATTCCAAAAGCGCATCGATGGACTTTTTCCCCTCAACAAAAAAAAGCCGATGTTCATTTCGGTATTTTTTTTGATGTAAGCTCTTTATGAGTTTTAACCACTTTTTGCCAGCCATGGGAATTCGTGTAATTTTGAGCTTTATGATGGATTATTCCTTACGCGGGAACTTTAGGACAAAAGTAGTGGTTATATATGTAGGAGTTCTACTGGCTTCCTGCAACGCCGTTAAAAAAGTTCCTGAAAATGAGTTTTTACTCATGGAGAACACCATTTTTGCGGATAGTTCCAAGGTGAGCGATTCGGATGTGAGAAATCTATTGACACAACGCCCCAACAGTACCATCCTAGGATACCCATTTCGCCTTAACCTTTATAATCTCGCCAAAGAGAATCCAGATTCACTTTATCAAGATTGGCTGAAGAGAAAACCCAAGAGACAACAACGATTGAATTCCTTATTGTCCCAAAAACAAGTCAATAGATTGGGACAGTCCTTTGTGGTAAGGGGAATCAGCAATCTCTTAAAAAGGGTTGGTGAACCACCGGCAATCATAGATACCGTTAGGACAAATAAGTCGGTGGAACGCTTGAACTACTACTATGGAAGCAAAGGATACTTTAACAATACGGTTTCCTATGACATAAAACCTACTGGGCGCAAACGCAGGGCCAAAATGGATTTTCATGTGGCCTTGGGCAAACCCTACATGGTTGACTCCCTGGCACACAGCATAGTTTCAAAGGAAGTGGATTCCATTTATAGCATCAATCAAGACGCGTCTTGGGTAAAGGAAGGCGAACAATTTGATTTGGGCAATTTCAACAAGGAAAGGGAACGATTGACTTCGATATTCAGGAACTCGGGTGTCTACAATTTTCAGGAAAGTTCCATCACTTATGACATTGTCAGGGACACCGCACAGGTCAATGACGATCAAAAAATGGACGTGGTCCTCAATATCAAGGACCTAAGAAACGCAACGGACAGCAGCAACACTAAGGAATACCGGGTAAATCGTTTTAAAAAAATCAACATTTATGCCGATTATCAATTGAACGAAAGCAACGATTCCCTCCAATCCATGGATTTTCGGAACTATACCATTTACTATAAGGATGAGCTGGCCTATCAACCAGAAGCCCTTACTGATGCCATTTTCTTTGAACAGGACAGTATTTACAGGGAATTGGACGAGATACGGAGCAAACGTCAAATTGTTAATCTGAACACCTTTAAGTATCCCAGTTTTGAGCTACTGCCCGATTCCACGGGAACCTTTTTGACCTCCAATATATACTTGGTCCCAAGACCCAAATTTTCGTTGGACACCTCCCTGGAATTGACCCGATCCAACATTCAACAAGTAGGGATAGGGTTTGGCGGTTCGGTCATCATCAGGAACGTTTTTAAAGGTGCGGAAACCTTAAGCCTCTCCGGTAGGGGTTCCATTGGTATCCTTGCGGATGAGAATCTGGATGACAACTTTACATCGGAAATTGGCGGTGACATCAACCTTACCTTTCCCCGGATATGGTTTCCCATTAAAACCGAGAAGCTTATCCCCTATTATATGGCCCCCCAAACAAGACTAACCGTAGGTACCAATTTTCAGCGCAATATTGGATTGGATAGACAGTCCTTAAACTCCATCCTATCCTACAATTGGTCCCCAGATAACTTAAGGAGAAATACGATTGAATTATTGAACATTGAATTTGTAAGAAATACGGATCCGGATAATTTCTTCAATGTTTACAATAACTCCTACAACAGCCTAGATCTTATTGCCGATGGATTTGACGGAATCATGGAAAATCCCACCGATCCCGTAGAGGATTTCCCGGAACTGGCAGCCTTTTTTGAAACGGTACAAAATGCCACCGATTCCCTAAGACTGTCCGTGCCAGAGGGCACCCGGGGTTTTATTGATGCTGTTACGGCACCTGGCTTTCCCATAGCTTCCGAAGATTTGAGGGAAGTCCGGATCATAGAGGAAAGAAAAGATCGTTTGACCAGTGACAACCTCATTTTCACTTCAAATTACACGTTTCAGAAGAACAACAGGGAAAGCATCAATGACAATGATTTTTTTCAATACCGTATTCGATTCGAAAGTGCTGGAAACGTTCTTTCCCTGGTTGAAAATATTATCCCGTTCAACCAAGATGACAATGGCCGGGGATTGGTTTTCAGTGTTCCCTATTCCCAATATGTAAAAACGGAATTCGACTATATTAAGCATTGGGGACTTTCCACATCAAAGGTTTTGGCCTTTAGGGGATTTTTTGGAATGGCCATTCCCTATGGGAATTCCAATAGCATTCCCTTTGTTCGGAGTTACTTTGGGGGTGGATCCAACGACAACAGGGCCTGGAGGGTATATGCCCTGGGTCCGGGACGGACGGACAACGAAAATGAATTCAACGAGGCCAATCTTAAACTGGCATTGAATTTGGAATACAGGTTCCCCATTGTGGGGGATATAAAGGGTGCATTTTTTGCGGATGCCGGCAATATTTGGAATGTTTTTGATAATGTGGAGGACCCTGATGCCACTTTTAACGGATTCAGTTCTTTGGGCGATTTGGCACTCGGGACCGGGTTTGGCCTTCGGTACGACTTTACCTATTTTGTAATACGCTTGGATACAGGCTTTAAGACCTACAATCCTGCTTTGGAGGGTTCGGATCGATGGTTTACGGATTTCAATTTTCGGGAAGCTGTTTTCAACATTGGTATCAACTATCCTTTTTAAGACCAATTATTGTTATTTTTGTGGACTATTCAAACAAGTAACCAACTTAAGATATGGCGCACAACATAAAGCCTGGCGTTGCAACGGGCGATCAAGTACAGGAAATTTTCAATTATGCGAAGGAGAAGGGATTCGCCCTTCCAGCAGTAAACGTAATAGGCTCAAACACGGTCAATGCCGTAATGGAAACCGCAGCGTCCTTGAACGCTCCGGTTATTATTCAATTCTCCAACGGAGGCGCGCAGTTCAATGCGGGCAAAGGGTTGTCCAATGAAAATCAAAGATCGGCCATTTTAGGCGGAATCGCAGGAGCAAAGCACGTACACCAAATGGCAGAAGCCTATGGGGCCAGTGTAATCCTGCACACCGATCACTGTGCAAAGAAATTGTTGCCTTGGATCGATGGATTGCTTGATGCCAGCGAGGCACATTACAAGTCAACCGGAAGGTCACTCTACAGCTCGCACATGATCGATTTATCCGAAGAGCCCATTGAAGAAAATATTGAAATATGTAAAAGATATTTGGAGCGCATGTCCAAAATGGACATGACCCTGGAGATAGAACTCGGGGTTACCGGTGGGGAGGAAGACGGTGTGGATAATACAGATGTTGATAGTTCCAAACTGTACACCCAACCGGAAGAAGTAGCGTATGCTTATGAAGAATTGTCCAAGGTAAGTCCAAGATTTACCGTTGCCGCTGCCTTTGGCAACGTGCACGGGGTATATAAACCCGGAAACGTAAAATTGACCCCTAAAATTTTAAAGAATTCCCAGGAGTACATTTCAAATAAATACGGCGTTGGCCATAACCATATTGATTTTGTTTTCCATGGCGGTTCGGGCTCAACTGTGGAGGAGATTCGGGAAGCTATTGGTTATGGCGTCATTAAAATGAATATCGACACTGACCTGCAATATGCATTTATGGCCGGTGTAAGGGATTATGTCCAGGGCAAAAGTGCCTATTTACAGGGGCAAATCGGTAATCCGGAAGGTGATGATGTGCCCAACAAAAAATTCTATGACCCCAGGGTTTGGTTAAGGGAAGGTGAGAAATCATTTTCGGAACGATTAAAAAGTGCCTTTGAGGATTTGAACAATATCAATACACTTTAGACAGTCAAAAGCTCCCTCATATGTCATCTTGGTTCAAAAGAAAGGAAAAAGGTATACAGACGTCTACCGAAGAGAAAAAGGACACCCCCAAAGGGCTTTGGTACAAATCCCCTACGGGAAAAATTGTGGAGTCCGAGGATTTGGCGAAGAATTTTTATGTTAGCCCAGAAGACGATTACCACGTTCGAATAGGCAGTAAAGAGTATTTTGAAATTCTTTTTGACGATAACAAATTCAAGGAATTGGACGAAAAATTAAGTTCAAAGGATCCCTTAAAATTTGTGGACACCAAAAAATACTCGGACCGATTGAAAGCCGCAAAAGCCAAAACGGGCCTAAACGATGCCGTTAAGACCGCAGTTGGCAAATCCATGGGCAAGGACCTGGTTGTTGCCTGTATGGACTTTGGTTTTATTGGAGGGTCCATGGGAAGTGTAGTTGGGGAAAAAATTGCACGTGCAGTGGATTATGCAAAAAAAAGGAAGTTGCCCTTTTTGATGATTTCCAAATCTGGCGGGGCAAGAATGATGGAGGCAGCACTTTCCTTGATGCAATTGGCAAAAACCTCGGCAAAATTGGCCCAATTGGCCGAAGCCAAAATTCCATATATTTCACTCTGTACCGATCCCACTACGGGAGGTACAACCGCTTCTTATGCCATGTTGGGTGACATCAACATCTCAGAGCCCGGTGCCTTGATCGGTTTTGCAGGACCTAGGGTAGTAAAGGATACTACAGGCAAGGATTTACCGGATGGCTTCCAAACCGCTGAATTTGTCAAGGAACATGGATTCCTGGATTTCATTGTCCATCGCAGGGACTTAAAAAGGAAGATTAACCAGTATATCGATTTGATTACAAACCAACCTTTACGAAAAGAAGAAGAACCCGTTGCCTAACGGGTTCTTTTTTTTATTCACCTCCAAACAAAAAAACGTTTAGTTTTTAAAAAACCTTCTTAAAAACACTTCTTCCGAGGTTCCATCGGGTTTGGTCAAAATCCCTTTCGCATCACAACTGCCATCCCCAAAATCCAGGCTTGCCGTAGCGCCGTTTCTAGAAATTTCCAAAACGCCCTGTACAATAAACCTACAGCTCATTTCCCGTCTTAACGGCGTGGTAATTTCTTTGGAAAAAACATTTCCTGCCCTGTTGGTAAATGTACCACTGCCCGTAATCAAGAAAACGTTGTCCCCCCAAAAACCTGTTCCGAAACCTTCTATCCATTCCCTGGTTCTGGTTCCTGAAAAAGAAGCGGTTTCGCCATCCGGCCATGTTGCATTGTAGTTTCGTGTGGCGGTTGACTGTGGATTGTCATTTTCATTGGACCGTACCCTAAGAATACTGGCGCCACCTTCTACGGATACCTCATTGAAGACAAAGTTTTCCAAGGTTAGGGTGATAGTTTTGGAAGCAGCTTCCATATCCTTGACATAACTTAACTTGACAATTCCGGCAAGTACGTTCCCATTTCTTAGTTCGCATCCCTGCCCAAAGTCGATGGTCTTTTCCTTGGTAGTGTCCGTTTCAATCGTAGTGACGGTCACACAATCAGGTAAATAATCCGATAGGTATATGCCTTTTGAGGTTACCGACATTTCATCGGAAACGTAAGCATCCTCCGCAATTTCAGCAATATCATCCGCCATTTGTTCCGCTTCATCACTGTATTGCAATTCCGCAACGGTAATGACTTCGGCATCGGTAAAAATTTCTTCTGTTGCAGTTTCTTCTTCACTACAAGCAGTAAATGTCAAACCGGACAGTAGTAAAAGTCCAACCAGGTTCATTGGTTTAAGGCTCTTTTTCATAACGATCAAATTTTAAAGTTTGTCCTTATGACTTGACCAGGGAAAAAAGGTTTAATCCCAAATAAAATTTTTTAGAACAAAAAAAGAAGTATCTTTGCGCCTTGATTGCTGGAATCCATTGTAAACAATGGAAAACCAATCAAATACATAAAAATCATTTTAACAATATTGGCATGTATTTAAGTAAAGAAAAAAAAGCGGAAATTTTTAAAAAACACGGTGGTTCCGAGGGAAACACCGGGTCAACGGAAGGACAAATTGCGTTGTTCACGTATCGTATCAACCACCTTACAAAGCATTTGAAGGAAAACCATAAGGACTTCAACACAGAACGTTCCTTGGTGAAATTGGTAGGTAAAAGACGTAGTTTGTTGGATTACCTTAAGAAAAAAGACATTGAAAAATACCGTGCACTTATAAAAGAGTTAGGTATTAGAAAATAAAATAATGGGGCTATCAACGCCCCATTTCTTTTTTGTCGAAGTAGTTAGGTTCGATGAAACCACATAACAAAGACCCTGAACGTGGTTCGGGGCATACAAAAAGCTGTTCGAGCTTTCATTGGTCTATACAATGCAACAACACAACCCGACCGCCCGGATAGGCGGTAGACCAAATGTTTAACAAGACCTTCAACAAAGAAGGCAACACAATTTTTATGATTCCAAAAACTTTTAAAGAGGTCATTGACCTAGGTGATGGTAGGGAAATCTCTATCGAAACCGGAAAACTGGCCAAGCAAGCACATGGTTCGGTAGTGGTACAATCCGGTAAATGCATGCTATTGGCAACAGTAGTATCCAACTACCACGCGGCCGATGTGGATTTTTTACCCCTTACCGTTGATTATCGTGAAAAATTCGCGGCGGCGGGACGTTATCCAGGTGGATTTTTTAAACGTGAGGCGCGTCCCAGTGATGGAGAGGTGCTGACCATGCGATTGGTGGACCGTGTATTGCGCCCACTGTTTCCAAAGGATTATCACGCTGAAACACAGGTGATGATTCAATTAATGTCACATGACGAAGATGTTATGCCGGATGCCATGGCCGGTTTGGCGGCATCCACGGCAATTCAGTTATCGGATATTCCCTTTGAATGTCCAATTTCGGAAGTAAGGGTAGGACGTATAAATGGTGAATTGATCATCAACCCAACCCTAAATCAATTGAAGGAATCCGATATTGATATGGTCATTGGGGCTTCCGAGGATTCCGTAATGATGGTGGAGGGTGAGCTGAAGGAAATCTCCGAAGAGGAAATGGTCAAGGCCATTGAATTTGCCCATGATGCCATTAAGGCACAATGCGAGGCCCAACGAAAATTGGCCGAAGCCTTTGGCAAAAAAGAGGTTCGTGAATATGACCCGGAACCCGAAGATGAAGAACTTGAGAAAAAGGTGTATGAAATGGTTTATGACAAGTCATATGCCATAGCCAAAGCAGGAAGTTCCAAACAAGAACGGGGCCAGGCATTCAGTGATTTAAAGGAAGAAGTCTTTGAATCCTACACAGAAGAAGAGCAAGAAGAATTGGGAGGACTGATCCATAAGTACTTTGCTAAAGCCCATAAAGAGGCTGTTCGTAACCTAACATTGAATGAAGGATTGCGATTGGATGGTAGAAAAACCACGGATATCAGGCCTATTTGGTGTGAGGTGGATTATTTGCCTTCCGTACATGGTTCATCCATCTTTACCAGGGGAGAGACACAAGCACTGGCAACGGTGACCCTCGGAACATCCAGGGATTCCAATATTATAGACATGCCTTCATACGAAGGTGAGGAATCATTTTACCTCCATTACAATTTCCCTCCGTTTTCAACGGGTGAAGCAAGGCCCATTCGTGGTACTTCGCGTAGGGAAGTGGGACATGGAAATTTGGCACAACGTGCTTTAAAAGGCATGATTCCTGAGGATTGTCCTTATACTGTTCGTGTAGTATCCGAGGTATTGGAATCCAATGGTTCCTCTTCCATGGCCACCGTTTGCTCGGGAACCATGGCCATCATGGATGCTGGGGTGCAATTAAAAAAGCCGGTGTCCGGAATTGCCATGGGGTTGATAACGGATACGGAAACCGGTAAATACGCAGTACTCTCCGACATCCTTGGTGATGAAGATCATCTTGGGGACATGGACTTTAAGGTAACCGGTACTGAAGAGGGTATTACGGCCTGCCAAATGGACATTAAGGTTAAGGGGCTTTCCTATGAAATATTGGTAAAAGCCCTAATGCAGGCAAAAGAGGGAAGGTTGCACATATTAAAGCACCTTACCGATACCATTGAAGCACCGAGACCTGAAGTGAAATCCTACGCACCCAAAATTGTTACTAAGATCATTCCAGGAGAATACATAGGTGCGGTTATTGGTTCTGGAGGAAAAGTTATCCAAGAACTTCAAAAAGAGACCAATACCACTATAGTCATCAATGAGGATCCGGAAACGGAAGAGGGAATCGTGGAAATTTTAGGTACGGACCAAGCCGGTATCGATGCTGTCATTGCCAAGATTGAAGCCGTTATGTTCAAACCGGAAGTTGGTAGCGCATATGAGGTACAGGTCATCAAATTACTTGATTTTGGAGCCGTCGTGGAATATGTTGAAGCTCCTGGTAATGAGGTATTGCTCCATGTCTCTGAATTGGCGTGGGAACGAACCGATAAGGTAACCGATGTGGTCAACCTTGGTGATGTTATCGATGTGAAATATTTTGGACTTGACCCAAGGACCAAAAAGGAAAAAGTGTCGCGAAAAGCACTTTTGCCGAAGCCAGAAGGCTTTGTTGAGCGCCCTTCCAGAAATGACAGGGGAGATCGAAGAGGAGGTGATCGCAGAAACAATGACCGACGAGGCGGAAGTCGCGATAACCGAGATAGAAGGCCAAAAAGGGAGGACTAAAGATCAATCCCAAACCCTTTAGTTTTTTAAAGCCCTAACAAAAGTTAGGGCTTTTTTTTACGCAACTTTTTTTCAAAAAACAGACTACTGAATATCTAAGCCAAAAATCAATACTAGTATGAAACGAGGAATGTTAGGAAAAATACCCCTGATTTTAATCCTCATAACAATGGCATGCTCAGGGAACTTTGACCTATCAGAATTGGTCATCAAATCCAATGATTCGGAAAACGAACCGGATAGCAACTCAAATCCCGATGCATCTGAAAGCTTGGTTTCATATGAGCTGGCAGGAGATTTCTCAGGAAGATTGGATATCACCCTTTTATCAAGTGATAACTTCACGCCCCCACCCGCCATCATAGGCACCTCCATACCATGGCAAACCAATTACAACATTACGAAGGACGTTTCAAAAAATCGGCTTTTGCCCTAAAACAAGTTTTCATGAGCAATTAAAAAATCACGGATAAACCACATAAACACCATTAGTTTAAAAATCAAACATTTAAAAATTAAATTTAGGATATGAAAAAAAATAAACTTGTCCAATATGGTCTTTTACTGAGCTGTCTTTTCGTTTTAGGATGTTCCACGGAAGAAACAAGATTGGAAGTAACCGAGGAATTGCTGTTGACAACCCTTAATGCCGTTGATTTGGAAGTTTTGGATAATTGTGATGAATCGTTGGGAAATAACGAAGGGGCAAATTGTTGTGTTGTTTTTCCAGATTCCGTCATCGTTAATGAAAGGTACGCCGGGGGCAGTAGATATGTCATAAATGATGGTAGCGGACCAACCTATGAGCCCCAAGGACTCACCTACGAATGGCAAATCACTGGAGAAGGAATAAAAATAAGCGACGCTAAAGAACAGTATGTGATACTGGAGTTTGATTCCAATTTTAAAGGTGGATTGGTAAAGGCCATAATTTATGCCCCTGATGGATCGGAAAGATGTGTTGGCAGGGATTCGGTTTTCCTAAAACAATAAAATTATGATATCCTGACGCCGTTAAAATGCTAAAAAATCTACAGAAACCGATCAAAACATGCAGTCTTTTAAAACTCAATAAATAGGGTTACTTGGAATTAGACCAACTTATAAAAAGTTGTGCAAAAAAGAATCGTAGGGCACGAGAAGAGTTATATCATAAATATGAAAAGAGGCTTTTTCAAGTTTGCCTAAAATATTGTCGTTCCCTTGAAGAAGCTGAAGATCACCTCCATGATGTTTTTATAGAAATCTTCGAAAACATAAAAAAATACAAAGGGAAGGGTTCTTTCGAAGGATGGATGAAGAGGATTGCCATCAACAAGGCCATAGATAAATACAAGAAAATCAGGACGTATGACCTTAAGGATGATAAAATTGAAATCTTAACCGAAGATGTGACCATAGCCCCCAATGAATTGCCTGCTTCAATTGAAGATGTAATCGGATTGATCAGGGAATTGCCCGACCAATACAGGTTGGTTTTCAACCTTTATCAATTGGATGGTTATAGTCATAAAGAGATAGCCCTTATGTTGAATATATCCGAGGGAACATCCAAATCAAATTTACATCGGGCCAAAATAAAGCTAAAGGAAAAAGTTGTAGCACTTAAAAAACGTAGTGCAGTAAAAAATGGAAAGTGAAAAAGACATAGGAAAGCTCATAGCAGAGCAATTGTCAGATTCCGAGGTTGAACAGTCGAACAGCCTCGTGTGGAAGGCTATAGAGAAAACCCTAAGGCGCCGAAGATTCTTACGGTTGGGGCTTATTTGGGTTTCTACAATTGTGGTACTGACATCACTGTCCTATTTGCTCGTTCTTCCAGCCATCCAAGAAAAAAGAAATGAAAAACAAACAATACCAAAGGTGGCAAAGGATTCTAAAAATGATAGCTCAGATAGAAATAATGTAAAATCCAATGTCAAAAAGGAAAATGGAAATCAAACATCGACAAACTCCGGCCTTTTTAAAGACTCGATCGACATTCAAATTTTAGGTGAAAAAGGTGCTTCTTATCGCAAACTTACGCTTACCCAGACCAAGAACGCAACAGAAAACCTAAAAACAAAGAATGGTAAAGAAAATTTTATTGAAGGGACATCCCAAGAGGCTTCAACGTCCTCTATTGGGAAATCAAACAATGGCGAAAAACTGCACGGGCTTTACCCAAATCAGGAAAAAAATAGTCCAATTGGTACTAAAGCAAACCATCGGGACATAAATGACAAATCAAATAAAACAACAACCATAGTCAATCAAAGCAATCCTGAAATTGCCAAAAAGTTAAGGAGATTCACTGATGAAATAGCCATAGAACAAAATGCCGATAAAATTGATAAATTTCAAAATCCCATTACAGAATCCGATAGTCTTAGGTCTAAGCACATTGATTCCTTAAGGTCGAAGAAATCAAGTAAGATTACCAAAATAGACAGGAAATTGAAAAAAAATGCTGTCGATTCTACCAATCATAAAAAGAAATCCAATTTAGAATACTACTTTTTGCCCTTGGTAAACACTTCTTTATATAGCAGGCTTAAAGACGAATCTACAATTGATAGGGCACTGGATGGAAATAAAAAAACCTCCAACCTAAGATTTGGCTTTGGCGGCTATGGTTCGGTTCGTGTGAATCCTAAGTTTGAAATCCGATTAGGCATTCTGTATTCGAATTATTCAAAAAAGACCTTCGATGTTAGTATCATACCCAACGATAGCAATACAAATTACTATACAAATGTCGATTTCAAAAATGGATTAAACTATGACAGTTTTTCAAATTCGTTTTCGCAACCAGAGCAACTAACGTTACAGGAAGAATTGGCTTACCTTGAGTTTCCTGTGGATTTCGTTTATAGGGTATGGAAAAAAAGTAAATGGACAGCGGATGTAATGGCTGGTGCAGGTACTTCCATCTTGTTAAAAAACCGTTTGAATGCTTTGACGGAAAGTGGTGATCTTCTCTTTTTGGGAGAAAATAAAAACTACGCCAAATATATATTGAGTATTCGTTTGGGAACTGGAATCAATTACAATTTCAACGATTACCTGTCCCTTCGTCTAGAGCTAATATCAAAACCTACTTTCGGTACTTTTAACACCTCTCAAGTCGATAATCCTATTTTACTGAATGCCAATTTCGGAATTGCGATAAAACTGTAATGTAAACCCTCTACAAATCACATATTTTAAATAAACTAAAACAAATTGTAACTTTTTCAGCTTTCTTACGTATAAGTAAAAGGAGAGTGTTCCAAAAAATAACAGAAAGGGAAAATTAGATGAGACAGTTAAAGATTACAAAACAGGTTACCAACAGGGAAACCGCGTCTTTGGACAAATACTTACAGGAAATTGGCAAGGTCGATTTGATTACTGCAGATGAAGAGGTGGAATTGGCACAGCGAATCAAAGCTGGAGATCAAATTGCACTGGAGAAATTGACCAAGGCCAACCTTAGGTTTGTGGTATCCGTGGCAAAACAGTACCAAAACCAAGGCCTTACCTTACCTGATCTTATTAATGAAGGGAATCTGGGATTGATCAAGGCCGCCCAACGATTCGATGAAACAAGGGGATTTAAGTTTATTTCCTATGCCGTATGGTGGATTCGTCAATCCATATTACAGGCATTGGCCGAGCAATCCAGAATCGTTCGTTTACCATTGAACAAGATTGGTTCAATCAATAAAATCAATAAAACCTTTGCCTTTTTGGAGCAAGCGCACGAACGTGTTCCTTCCGCAGAGGAAATTGCCAAGGAATTGGATATGACCGTAGAGGACGTAAAGCAGTCCTTGAAAAACTCTGGTCGCCATGTATCCATGGATGCACCCCTCATTGATGGTGAGGATTCCAATTTGTACGATGTATTAAAAAGTGGGGAATCCCCAAATCCTGATAAGGAACTGTTGCACGAATCATTGCGTACGGAGATTGAACGTGCCCTGGAAACGTTGACCCCAAGGGAAGCGGATGTAATTCGTCTGTACTTTGGTCTGGCGGGCCAACACTCCATGACCCTGGAGGAAATTGGTGAAACCTTCGATTTGACCCGAGAGCGTGTCCGTCAAATCAAGGAGAAGGCCATTCGTCGATTAAAGCATACTTCCAGAAGCAAAATTTTAAAGACATACTTGGGTTAAAACCAACATATTACAGTTAAACTTACCTTAAATTGTTTTTTTGGCAAGAAAATTGTAATTTAGTACACTACAGCAGTTTATCATGACTGTTCGTTTTTTGATTGATGAATAAACTCCGGCTGATTACCGGAGTTTTTTCATTTATAGGGTAGCATAAAAAAAGGGCGTTACCGCCCCTTTTGTTCAAAAAACACCATACATTCATTAATCAAGCTGCTTTTTTCAATGCTTTCTTGGCAATCAATGCTTTTTTGTTGGCCTTTTTCACGGCCAACTTATAAACCTTGGCTTCTTTACGGGCCTTTTTCAACACTTTTTTCTTGCTTTTCTTTTGTTTTAACTTTTTAAGTTCCTTCAAAGCCTTTGCAAATGCTTTCTTTTTAACGGAAACATTTTTTTTGGCTTTTTTGAACGCTTTTTTCAATTCGTTTTTTTTCGACATTCGTGAGATTTTAATGTTGATGCAAAGTTAATTAAATATTAATTTAATGTTAAGTGTATTTGTGTTTTTTCGTCCATTTCCCTTACGGGAGCGAATGGATTTATCCATAGTTTCTTTATAAGTAACTTTGCGGTTCAATTCTTAATGCATGAACCAAAAACTCATAGCCCCTTCCCTATTGGCAGCGGATTTTGCCAATCTTCAACATGATATTGAAATGGTCAATAAAAGTGAAGCCGATTGGTTCCACCTCGATATCATGGACGGAGTCTTTGTTCCCAATATCTCTTTTGGAATGCCGGTGGTCAAGGCCATTTCAAAACATGCCAAAAAAACGTTGGATGTCCATTTAATGATTATTGACCCAGATAGGTACATCACAACCTTTGCGGATTTGGGTGCGGCTATCTTAACGGTTCATTACGAAGCTTGCACACACCTTCACAGGACCATACAGGCCATTAAAGCCACAGGAATGAAAGTAGGGGTGGCGCTCAACCCACATACTTCGGTTGCGTTATTGGAGGATAGTATCAAAGAAATCGATTTGGTCTGTTTAATGAGCGTAAATCCAGGGTTTGGTGGACAATCCTTCATTGAAAACACCTATCAAAAGGCCAGTGACCTTAAAAAGCTGATCGAAAGGAAGGATTCCAATGCCCTAATTGAAATTGATGGGGGGGTCAATGCGACCAATGCAAAAAGATTGGTTGATGTAGGAGCGGATGTATTGGTTGCTGGAAGCTTTGTGTTTAAAAGTGGCAATCCCTCCGAAACAATCAAAAACCTAAAGAAAGTGATTGGCTGATGCAGGAATTTGATGTCATTATCGTTGGTGGTGGTCCCATTGGCATTGCGTGTGGCCTGGAAGCCAAAAAAAAGGGACTCTCATATGTGATTATTGAAAAAGGCCCCATTGTCAATTCGTTATTCAATTATCCCATCAATATGCAATTCTTCTCCTCTTCCGAGAAGTTGGAAATTGATGAAATCCCCTTTATCAGTAAAGAAGCCAAACCCAAGCGAAACGAAGCCCTGGAGTATTATCGAAGGATTGTCACCTCCAATAAACTCCATATCAATTTGTTTGAAAAGGTGGATTTGGTAGAAAAAAGTAATGACGGTTTTCTTGTCAAGACCTCAAAAAGGGAATACAAAGCTTCCCATATCATCTTGGCTACGGGTTTTTACGATATTCCCAATACACTCAATATTCCCGGTGAGGATTTACCCAAGGTGTCTCATTATTATAAGGACCCCCATTTTTATGCCAGTCAAAAATTAGCCGTTATCGGCGCAAGTAATTCGGCAATAGATGCCGCTTTGGAATGCTGGCGAAAGGGTTCCGAAGTAACCTTGATCATTCGTGGACCCGAGGTGGGACAACGCGTAAAATACTGGGTTCGTCCAGATATTATCAATCGTATCAATGAGGGAAGTATCAAAGCCTATTACAATGCCAACGTCACGGAGATCAAAAACACGGAACTGGTTGTAAATACCCCGGAAGGGGAAATAGTGCTGGAAAATGATTTTGTCCTTGCCCTTACGGGCTACAAGCCCAATTTTACTTTTTTGGAAGGATTGGGCATTGCACTTTCCAATGATGACAAGCGAAAACCTTATTACAATTCCGAAACCATGGAGACCAATGTAGAAGGATTGTATTTGGCAGGTGTTATCTGTGGTGGTATGGAAACCCATAAATGGTTTATTGAAAACTCGCGGATACATGCCCCAATGATCATCAATTCCATAGTGGAAAGGAAAAAAGAGCGGACCAATGCTTGATGTAATCCATTTGGCGACACAGTATTTGGCCATGGCAGGCAAAAGTTTTTTGGCGCCAAAGGATGATGACAGTCATACCAATATCGGATTCGATGCCCACAGCAAGAGATTTGAAACCTGGGAGCTGGACAACAAGGGGTTAAAATTGACCTTGGACCTCAACGATTTTAGCTTGAAATGGACCGCCGATTCCGAGAAAAGCATAGCGTTGATCGGGAATACCCATGCCGCCATCGTTGCGTTGCTTTCCGAATCTGCAAAAAGGATGGGATTCCACAGACCTTACCATTTTAATTTGCACTATGACCTACCTTTTTCGTGGAATGGGGATTATCTATTTCAACGGCCGGATGAAAAAACACTATTGGAAACCATACACTTACGAACATTGGCAACTACATCCTTACGTTCATTCCTGGAAAAAGAGCACTTGTCATCGGACATCCGTATTTGGCCCCATCACTTTGATACTGGCGCTTTTACAGCACTCCATAAGGGCTCCAATAGATCCATAGGAATGGGTATGGGCATTCCAGATTCCCTTGTGGACGATCATTACTTCTATATCTCCGGATATGAAGGCCATATTGGTCTGGATACCTCCGCTTTTGGAAAATTGAGTGACGGGCTCTGGCATAATAATGGTTTTAAGGGAGCCATACTTCCTGCATCCAATACTACCGAGGAAAAGGTCGTTCGGTTTTTCGGGGAAGCTTTTGAACAATACTCCAGACCATGATGGAAAACTGGTATGTGCCTATCACCATTGTACCCGGAATTGGATTGCTATTGATGTCGACTTCCAATTTGTTGGGACAACTCAGCCTGGAAATCAAAAATCTTATTTCGGAACATACGGGATACAACAACTTACTGGAACGAAAGTTGGTGCAATTAAAACTGATCAACCTGGCCATGGTCTTTCTTTATGCATCGGTCGCCTTTTTTGTGGTTTCCGGCTTAATTGCGGGATTATATCAAAGTTCCCATACCATGATCGACAATATTCCGATTTACTTTTCCGTAGGTGGCATCATATGTTGCCTGGTAGCATTGGTCTTATTGATCGTTTTTTCCTTTAGGGCGGTACGGATAAAGCAGGACCAGTTTAAAGTGAAGGATTAAATGGATATCAGGTACTGTACACTGACACTACCGATAAATCCTTGGGCAACCTCTTCCCCATCGGTTATCACATTGATTTCCCTCCCAAAACCGAGCGTTGCCCCAAAGGAAGATTTTGTATTCTTGATGGGTAGAAAATATCCCCCTTCCAACCAGGGTTGTACCACTAAAATATTGGTATTGCCAGAAATTGGGGTAATTGGGCCACTCGGACTTTCCTGAACCACATCGGTCCAATCTATTTCCATACTCCAAATATCGGTGTTAAGCCCAACTATAATCCTTCCTTTTCCCACCGGGAAATGTTTTCGATATCCAAAGGACCCTCCAAAACCTTCCCCTTCCTCGGTCAAATTAACGTCGCTAAAATCCTGTCGGTCCGTGAAATTAAACCCCAATCGAAAGACTACGGAACCCTTCCCATTGAAAAAATGCTCATAATTTACCGTAGGGATAAAACCAGCCGGATAAAACTGTGCCGATAATCCAACTTGATCGGATAGCGTTGCGGTTTGTTGGGACATTGTCGTTGCACAAACCCAAAAAAGCACCAAAAACAAAAATTGCCTCGGTAACATCTATATCATTTTTAGCTGGGACTCCAATACTTCATTTTCCTTTAACATTGCCCTACCCGCTTTAAAACTCATATAGGGATGTCCTTTCTTATGATTTATGATACTGATTTTACACATATGGTTCCAATGCCCAATAATTTCCTTCCACCCAAATAGCAATGAGTGTTTTGGATCATAGATATGGGTAGGCTCGCTACCCGCTCCGTTAACCTCAATGATACTGAAATCCTTACCCTGGGAAAGGGTCTCAAAAGACTCATAGAGCACATCCATACGACCATAGTAAAATCCATTGATTTGAGCACAAATGTTATGGAATGTCTCCTCTAGATGAGGGTTGTTCCTATGTGTAAAGTCAATAAACTTGGCTCCCCGGGTATGGCTTCCGTAAGGCACCAGGACACGTCGCTCACCATCTTTTAAAACCGTATCCAATTCAGCGCCCAGTCTCTTGCGTAGGACTTTTAGCTGCAAATGGCTTCTAGCATCTTTTTTGATCAATTCCAAAAGGGTGCTTTTTCCATCCCCGATTACCGCCAAAAATTCCTTGGACACAATTCCCGTGATCCTACCTTTGGCCTCTCCGGGATAGCGCACATAAAAAATCCCCACTTCTTTTTGATAAGGAACGAACTCTTGAATTAAAAAATCGGCCGGTGTTTTTTTCAAATACTCCATTAGGTCCGATATCGTATCCAATTTTTGCACCGCAAAGGCTTTCATGCCAATATCCGGTTTTGCTATGCAGGGAAATTGTATGCCATGCGATGAAATGTCTTCCAAAACACTTTCAACCGAAGCGTCTTTCCCAACAAATACGGTAATAGGAATAAATTTTTCAGGGATGTTCCTATAGATATCCATTTTGGATTCCATGGCCATTCCGCCGTTTTTCATGGACGGATTTACTGTATTAAAAAAGAAAAAAGAACGCGCTTTGGCCGAAAAAAACAGCCAAACCGGAAACAGCGGGTAGTAAATGAGATTAAAAGGCCAAAACTCCCAATGCGTTATTTTATGCCATAGCAATTTCATGATGTTGCACGTATTGGTGAGTTGATGGGAAGCGCTTGCGAAACCATTTCATCCGAGGTGAGATCATGATGGTTTAAACGAATTTCCTCCGCCCCTACAATGGCTTGACTGATACTTAAGGTCTTTAGCCCATTTGAGCGGTCAATAACAAAACCGTTTTCAGCATCGCCGTGATCCGTCCGATGAAAATCCAAAATTGAGGCCCTTTCAAACTCAATGGTACCATTGACAAAATCCTGAAAATGGTCATTTCGCTTTAGCTGTGCTGCTTTGTTATATAACGTCCATGAGGACCAAATGTGCGGGAGGGCCGCATCCAGTTGTTTTAGCTGTTTTTGGACAGCATCCCAACGAAATTCAAACAAAACGGAATCCTTGTACACAATAAGGGTAAACGGCTCTATACCTTTTAAATCGATTTCCTTTAAATACGCAACAGGCTCGAATTTTGAAACAATATCCAAAACAATGAGTCCCCTGCTTTTTCGGTAAGGCGGTTGTCTTTCATGATTTTGAGCGGCACCGTTCAATAAAACGGTCACTGTCCCATTTTCATTAAGGGCAAACCACGTCCCTCCTGCTGTTTTATCCTTAGGATAAACCACCTTTAGACCATTCAGCAATTCCTTCTTTGGGGTCAAAAGTGCTTTACGTGAAACATGTTCATCACGATTGGAAGTGATGAAAGCCCTGTTTCCAGTCGGTATATAGGTTACTGTGCACATACTTTTCGATAATGCATTGTTGATGGGGCAACCCCAAAAGATTCCGGAAGTTCCATTTCAGTAAAGTATTTGATGCCTATTTTGATCAGGGCATGATGATGGATGGCATGTTCCAGGTTATACATCACCTCGCGATAATAGTTGGATGACATACTATTCCCTACACCATTTAATTCGTATTCCATTTCGACCTTTCTGTCCGGTTTCTCCAAATGGACCTGGATATAGTTCAACTGTTCAATGGCAAAGGAAACTTCATTTTCAATTCGTTTGTTCCGTTGTCTTTTATCATACGATACCTGCCCATTATCATAACCTTGTATCAAGCACAGGTACAGTTCTATCACATGGCGCGTGTGCTGGCCAATAGTGGCCTGGGAAAGCACTTCACAGGGTGCAGCATAGGAATCCTTGGGCAACTTGCCTAAAATTGATTTAAATTGTTCAAGTGTATCCACTGAAGATTTAAATAAGGTCATTGAAATATTGGTTTAAGACTTCTTTGATAGAATAAAAACAAGAGATATAATGAAAACCCAAGGTAAATGATACCCAGGGCCCTATTTGTATATAAAGCGTAGACCTCATAATCTGCCATCACAATTCCTCCCAACCAAATGAAAAGCAACAGGGCAAGCAGTGTTCCCAACCCAATACCAAGCATATAAAAGGAGCGTGATAGGCCAGTGTTCCCCAAGATGTTTTTTGATGACAATACCTTATTCCAAGTGAGCCAAAAAGGCACCTGCATCGGGTTTAAGGCACTTAAAAGCAGCCCTAAGAGAATAGGGGAATGTAATGAAGACACCCAATGGTTTTCCGGGATGGCTTCACCGGATGTGACGGACGTAAAACTGGAAAATGATAGATATAGCAACAATAATGCTCCAAAGGGTAACAGTAGAGAAAGCCATTGTTCGTCTAAATGCAGCTTTCCATTGCCCCAAAGGGTAAGCCGTACGTAACATAATTCAACGAGGATAGCGGCGAGGGCAAACCATACGGCATTTTGAAATCCTTGGGAAGCCGCAATATCAAAAGCAGTGATATTTAGCGTGCCCAAAGGCAAGGCCCCCAGCCAACTGATCAAAAGACCTACACCCAAAATTTTTAAATGGTTTATCATAGACATTCCCTGCTGCAAAATACCCAGTATCTATTTCTTTTTAATGGTTTCCCAATTTTTGTCGGCTTTGACTTTAAGTTTTTCCGGAGATTCGGCCAACCAACTTTCCAGTGTATTGTTTTTGCCAGAGTTGTAGAATAGATACAGTTCACCATCCCTAATCTCGTAGGTTTCTGGATTTATGGATACCTTCTTACCCGCCACGGCAACCGCATAGGCGCAATAGCCTCCATATTTGGGCAGGTACATTTCAGGATTGGCAATGAACTTTTTTAAGTTTTCATCGGAAGCAAACGTAAACTTTGCCCCTGTGTATTCGGTCACAAAAGTTTTATTCCCCTTCAATGCAGCACCATCAAAATAAGCAACCACATCGTATCCATTGGCTACATATCCTTTTTTGGTATTGTAATCCACGGACTGGGCCACCATAGTTATGCCCAGGAACAAAAACATTCCGAATACTGTATTTTTCATTTTAATAGATTTCAGATTTTTTATCCATTCTTTTTATTTGGTTAACATCGATGCGCATCGTATGCCAATCCCCTGTTTTTTGGACCGCTCCTTGCACGAAGGAAGGTTGGCCTATATATGGTATTATGTCTTTATGAATGGGATTTCCTTTCAAATCGGTCAATAAAAAATAATTTGCCATCCCGTCTTTATCGGACGCGACCAGCACGGGAGGGATACCCCCCAAAATGCAAAGGGCCGCACAACTTCTATGGATTTTACCATATCCCGGTTTCATGACACCAAAATAACACTTTGGATCTACGATTTCCCCTTCCACTTCAACAACACCAAGTTGCTCCGTAACAATTTCCGCTTGTGGTAAGTTGCCCAAGGATACTTTTTGACCATCATCAATCTCCAACAGGGTTTTTCCGTTGTAATAAATCAGCTGGCCTTCAATGGTGAGGGCCTTGTTCCTAATATCCCCCTCCTTTTCCCTAATTTCCTTTAGATAAGGGTTTGGACCAAATTTACCAACGCCCAACAGTACAATATCCTTATACTCCCCTGCTGCCAAAGGCACCCTGAGCATGGGATAAGGGGATTCGTGATAGATGCCCGAAACTTTGGTCGGGTTTCCAAAATTAAAAGAACTGTTTACGGCAGGCTTTTGAAAAAAACCGAATAACAATGCGGTAACAATCACAACCGAAAGGGCCAAAAAAACAAACCGTTTCAACGACTTTTTGGTGCGGGTGCCCACCTTCTCCACATAACCGATATAAAACTCATCCTTTTCCATAACTAACAAGAAATTGGGGTAATTTCAGTACCTTCTTCAAAAGCATTTGGATTGATATATATCGTACCCTCCACATTCTTTAAGGCGTAGGTCTTCACTTTTTCCGTAAAAGGTGGTGGCGATTGCCCATTATGGGGCAAATATTGGTATCCATGCCAAGGACAGGTGATACAACCATCCACAATCTTACCTTCGCCCAGGGGCCCTCCCTGATGCTTGCAAACATTGTGGATTGCCGATAGTTTCCCCTGGTATTTAAAAATGGCCACGCGTTCATTTTCCACGGTAAAAATCTTGGCCCTATTTTCTGCAATTTCATCCAGGCGACCTACTTTCAACCATCCATCTTCCTTTACTGCCTTATGTCCGTCCACTTTGGATTCCTTAAATGCGGCCCTCAGGTGAAGCGAGGCTACCGTTACAAATCCAAAAATGAGGAATCCCATAGTGAATGGGGAAGTCTCTTGCTGAAATGCACCTAAGAACACATGCATGACCACCAAAATATAGGCAAGGTAAACCATCATATGCAAACGCTTCCAAATTTTGGCGGAAAGGTTATGCAAAAAGAAATCATGGCTAGTGGAAGCCATTGCGAACAGAATCAAAAGTGCCAAGAAACCCAATACCTGAAAGGGAAAATTGGTCAGGGAACCATACTCCATATTGGACGTAAAAATGGAATAAATTGGGGTTACACTGCCCAATGCGTGAAATTGTATGGTTGAAAATACCCCATGTATTAAAGCGGCCAAAAACATACTTACGCCCAGATGTCTGCGATTGTATAGCAATGGCAGGTACCTTGGGCTCAGCCGTGTCAAAGGCCCAATAATCAGAATAATGTGCAACATTAAAATGGCCAAGGAACCAAAGGCCCTGATGATGATGGTCTCAGCGATCATTTCGGGATTGGTCAAAACACTGATGACAAAGAACAAAACCAGATAGAGCACCATCCCAACAACGATAATCTTGTCATAGGTCTTTTTGTGCTTGTTCCAAAGCACCAACTTGTAATCGAGTCCCATTAAAATTCGATTTTATAGCGTTCTTCTTTCTTAATTTCATCAAAAATCAGAATCCCTTTACTCCTGGGTGTCGTTGAAAATGTATAGGTGCCCACGCCTTCCAATTGGCCCAATACCGCTCCTCGTTTTCCTTCGGAATCCAATTCGTAGACCACTACCGATGGGCTCTTTAGTGGTCGGTGTAAATGTACCTTAACCAGGGGCCTATCCAAGGAAACACTAAGTTCTTCCTGCTGTGCTTGATTTTTGGCAAAGGGCGAAGAAAAATCCAGGTCCCTGATCGCAAAAAATAACAGTATGGGAATGATGACAATTATGCCCAACCAAATGAATTTGTGCGCTTTTCGCTGACTTGAAATCATTGTGGTCCTGATTTGAACAATTTTCCCAATAAAAAAGGCCAAGTGGCTACCAGTCCAGGGAAAATCAGTGCCCTAACCTTTTTCTTACTATGGGCCAACAACGGATCTATTTTGGAGGCTGCAACAAATACCACGAAGAGCGCAAAAAGGATTCCTGCTATAAAATAGGCTGCCATGACCCCCAAAAAAATTGAAACTACGACTTCCATCTAAATCAAATCAACATCCGTCATCACTTCCAAAACAGCCGGTCCCTCTTGTGCAAAAAGTGTGGCCATTTCCTCTTTTAGCTTTTCTTGATTATCCACCCTTTTTCCCCACGCCCCACAAGATTGTGCGAAGTCCGCAAAATTTGGATTGGACAATGAGGTCTTCCACACCTCCAACTCCCCGGCTCGTTGCTCTTTGGAAATCTTTCCCAACTCATGATTGTTCAAAACAATCAATTTTACGGCCATTCCATATTTGACCAGGGTTGTAATTTCAGCCAGATACTGGCATATACCGCCATCACCTGCAACGGCAACCACCGGTCGGGAATCCTTGACCGCGGACCACGCGCCGATAGCCGCGGGCAGGGCAAAGCCAATGGAACCCAAATATCCTGACATGATGAAATCATGTGCTTTGGATTCAAAATACCTACCAAAGGAATAGGCATTGTTCCCCACATCCACACACATTACGGCATTCTCCGGGGCCAGTTGGTTCATGGCTTCAAAAACCGCAATGGAGCTTATGCCTTTGTCCGAGGTCTCCTTTAGCCGCCTCTTCTTTTCTTCATGCCAGATTTTCCAACGTTCCGCTATTTCATCCGTTTGGTCATTGGTGTTGATTTTTCCTTTCAATTCGGCTTCAAAAATCTCCAAGGTCCTGGATATTTCACCCCAAACCGCCACATCGACTTTATGAAATTTGCTTAATGCCAAGGGGTCAAAATCGACCTGAATCGTTGGTTTTTTGGAAGTAATTCCCGTGTGGTTCGAAAAAGATGCCCCAAAAACGATAAGTAAATCCGATTCGTTCATGAACCAGGAAGCAATGGGAGTGCCACTTCGGCCCAAAACGCCACCACCCAATGGATGATCGTCGGGTATGAGTCCTTTGCCCTTAAAGGTAGTCACTACCGGAGCTTTAAGTTTTTCGGCAAAACCTACGATTTCCTTTTTTTGAAACCGAGATCCGTGCCCCATAATAATAACCGGTCTTTTGGACTTTTTGATCAGCTCCACGGCATTGGCCACGGCTTGTTTTGGGGGTGCGATGTCCATAGCCGTTATCCGTTGTTCGGGGGTTTGCGGTTTACTGGTATCCGGCACCTTACGTTCCTGTACCTCATCCGGAAAGGTCAAATGGGACACATCCCGCTTTAAAATGGCGTGTTTTATGGCCAGGGACATCAATTCTGCATGTTTACTGTCTTGTTGCACCCTTTGGTTGAATTCCGCTACAGTATTGAATCCCCTCACCAAATCCACTTCCTGGAAATTTCCGGTGCCCACAACCTGCGTGGCCACTTGACCGGTAAGGGCCAAAAGGGGGGCCCTATCCACTTTGGCATCCCACATCCCGGTATACATATTGGTGGCCCCAGGACCGGCAATGGAGAAGCAGGCCGCTGGTTTTCCCGTGAGTTTTCCGTAGGCGGACGCCGCGAACGCACCTGCCCCCTCGTGACGAATACCATAAAAATTGAGCTTGCCTTTTTCCTCCTGCCGTCGCATGGCATCGGCAAAACCCAAATTGGAATGGCCGACCATTCCGAAAACGGTATCCACTCCCCAGTTTACCATGGTCTCGACCATAACATCGGAGACGGTGGTTTCATGGGCATCCTCCGGCTCCATTCCAACAAATACAGCGCCATCCTCTTCTTTTACCGGGTACGTGGGAACACCATCATCATAGCCTCCCGGCGGTTTCCCCGTACAGGGATGAAAATCCCAACCATGCCAAGGGCAACGCAACATCCCATTTTCAATGGAACCCTCGCCCAAAGGTCCACCTTGATGTGGACATTTATTGTCCAAAGCCGAAAATTTTCCTTCAAAATGGGTTAAACAGATACCTTTATGTGCAGCAGTAACCGTTTTTACGCGGCCTTCCGGCAAGTCATTTTTGTTGTCCAGGACCTTATGCCAAATAATTCTTTTTTCTTGTTCCATTCCGGCAATCGATTAGAAGTTCATACCCGATCCGTTTCTATTATCGCTTGTGCTCAGGACTGTCAAAACCAGCTTGGCAACCTGCTTTCCATTCATCCGGTTGGTTTCCATAGGCAGGTATTCCCCCCTGATCCTTTAGCATCCTCGCCAAATGGAGGCAATTCCAAACTAAAAAGGTGGTATTTCTGTTGGTAAAGTCATTTTCCGGACCACCGGAGCCCTCGTCCCTATAAGAAGGGCCTGGACCTGCTTCCCCCATCCAACCCGCATCTGCCTGCGGGGGTACGGTGTATCCTATATGGGATAAGGAAAACAAAATATTCATGGCACAGTGCTTTACCCCATCTTCATTTCCCGTAATCAAAGTAGCACCTACCTTTCCATAATCCCGGTATTGTCCTTTGGTATTGAATTGATGGGTATATCCATACATCCTTTCCAGGGTACGGTTGCATACCGATGATTTTTCGCCCAACCAGACCGAAGTACAGATGACCAAAATATCACAGGCATCAATTTCCTTTTGAATCACCGGCCAGTCGTCCCTATCCCATTCTGGGGTTCTGGACATATCCAGCCCCAATCCCGCGGGAATCTCATAATCTACGGGACGGATAATCTTTGTACTTACCCCATTTTTTTCAAAAATGTTCTGGGCTACTTTGATTAAGCCTTCCGTATGGGATAAAACCGGGGTCCTGTTCAAGGTACAATTCAAAAAAAGGACCTTTAAATCCGTATAGCTTGAAGGTGGATTTTCACAATGCTTTTCCGTGAGGTTTTTCAGTTGTTCAGTCATGTTGTTCTCGTATTAGATTAGTTATTGACTATTAGGTCGAAGCATCAATTTTAACATTACGTCTTAAGTTAGGATAAATTTTAACATTGTTGGGATTCCATAGGGACTTTCCATCAATACGTGCAGAAAAGGGCACTCATTGTGGTCATTTTTAGAATTGTGCGACAATAGGTACAAAATCATAATTTTGTTTAAAATATTTAAGTAAACGTTAAACATTTTGTATTTTTAGGCCTCGAAAAAGTAATTGGAAAAAGAAATGTTTGGACTGTTCAAAAAGAAAACGGAAAAAGAAAAATTACAGGATTTATACGCCAAGTTGATGGGGGAAGCACATAAGCTCTCCACGACCAACCGAAAGCTTAGCGACGAAAAAGTAGCACAGGCCGATGCGGTGATGAAGAAAATTGAACTTCTTGATTAGTATTAAGATGCAGGGTTCCTTGGACACGCAACAACTGGATCGGATCATTGAAATGGCCTGGGAGGACAGAACACCGTTTGAAGCCATAGATTACCAATTTGGCCTAAAAGAAAAGGATGTTATCAAACTAATGCGATCGCATCTTAAACGAAGTAGTTTTAACCTTTGGCGAAAGCGCGTAAATAGTGGTGTTAGTCAAAAACACTTGAAGAAACGCAGTACGGAAATCAATCGCTTTAAATGTTCCAGACAGCGCGCCATCTCTGGAAATAAAATCAGCAAACGATAATTGAAAGGACCATATTCCAAAGAGATTTCATTTAGCACGTCACTGGACCATATTCAAGAACGAATTGCGAAAATAGACCCGGTGGTTTACGGTAAGACTCGAAACTTTATTGATGGAGCCGTCAGTTATCTGTCCCCCTATATCTCCAGGGGCGTTATTTCAACCAAACACGTTTTGAGGGCCGTATTGGAAAAGGGATATTCCCCCAAGAACATTGAAAAGTTTATACAGGAACTGGCTTGGAGGGATTACTGGCAACAGGTTTGGATTGCGAAGGGGGACCACATCAATTCCGATATTAAAAGACCCCAGCCCCATGTTGAAAATTCCGGAATACCGGACGCAATAGTTGTCGGGAAAACGGCGATAGAAGCCATAGACACTGCCATTGAAAATTTCTACAAAACAGGCTATTTGCACAATCATGTACGCATGTATATTGCTTCGTTGTGCTGTACCATTGGCAGATATCATTGGCACAACCCCGCAAAATGGATGTACTATCACCTACTGGACGGGGATTGGGCAAGCAACGCCTTAAGTTGGCAATGGGTGGCCGGGGCAAATAGCAACAAGCAATATTATGCGAATCAAGAAAACATCAATAGGTTTTGTTATACCACCCAAAAAGACACTTATCTGGATGCCCCCTATGAAGCGTTACCCAACATGGGCATCCCTTCCGAACTGTCCCGGGCCATCCAACTTAATTTGGAGACCCCGCTCCCTGAACCAAAACCAGTTTCCATAAATCCCGACCTGCCTACCCTACTCTATAACTTTTATAATTTGGACCCCTATTGGAAAAAAGACCTCAACGCCAATAGGATCCTTCTGTTGGAACCTTCCCTTTTTGAAATCTATCCCATCTCGGAAAAATCGGTTGCTTTTATGCTCGAACTAAGCACCAATATTGAAGGAATCCAAGTATTTGTAGGGGAATTCGATGCGTTCCTGGAACATCACCAGGTACATCGTCCCCATTTTAAGGAACATCCCCTGAACAAACATTATAAAGGTATACGGGAAAGTCGCGACTGGATGTTTTCGGTGGAAGGATATTACCCTTCGTTCTTTGCCTTCTGGAAACGCTGTAAAAAGGAATTAACATATTGACATGGAGTTCTTAAAAGATGATTTGGCAGCTATGGAGCGCATTATGCGTTTAAAATTCATAAATGCCATTTCAGGCATTAAACCGGCAAACCTTATTGGCACAATTTCCAAGGATGGACAGACCAACCTTGCCCTGATCAGTTCTGTAGTACATCTAGGCAGCAATCCGCCCTTAATGGCCTACATATCCAGACCGACCACAGTACCCAGGCATACTTTAGAAAATATTTTAAGCACTGGGGAATACACCATTAACCATATCAACAAGGATATCATGGAAAGGGCCCATTATACCTCAGCTAAATTTGATAAGGACAGTTCCGAATTTGAACGATGTCAGCTGACAGAAGAGTACGTATCGGATATTGAGGCCCCTTTTGTTAAGGAAAGTAATATTCAAATGGGGATGCAACTCGTAGATACCATCCCTATACAGCAAAATGGAACCATAATGGTCATTGGAGAAATCGTTTATCTAAGACTTCCTTCCGAAATTGTGGGGGCAGGTCATGAAATCAACCTATCAAAAGCCAATGGTATTGGTATCTCTGGGCTTAATTCGTATTATGAACTGAAGAAAATAGCGGAATATCCCTATGCAAGGGCCGAAGAAGTCCCTGACTTCAATAAAGGACAATGAAAAAATCACAGCTCCCCATAAAATACTGTATCGTATGTGGCCTCCCTTTCAGTTGGAGAAAAAAATGGGAGAAGGACTGGGAAAATGTGCGCTACTGTAGTGCGCGATGTAGAAAAAATAAAAACCATGGGCAACATTAATCTTGTATTTCCACATCAACTATTTGAGCATAGCCCTTTGTTCTCCAATGGACAGGAATTTTATTTGGTTGAAGAAAGGCTCTTCTTTACTCAATACAATTTTCATAAACAGAAAATTGCCTTCCATAGGGCGAGCATGAAGTATTATGAAAAGTACTTGACGGACCTGGGAAAAAAGGTATACTACATAGCCAGTGATGAGTCAACTTCGGATATCCGGGAATTGATAACGCAATTCGCAAAAAGCCAAATCAAGGAAATAGGCTTTGTTGATCTCGTGGATGATTGGCTCGCTACCCGAATCAAAAACGCTTGCGGGAAACATGGTATCACCACGCATGAATATGATTCCCCTTCCTTTTTGAACAGCCTTGACGTGTTACGCACGTATTTTAAAAAAGAACGGAAGAAATACCATCAAACCCAATTCTATATTGAGCAACGAAAAACACGACACCTTTTATTGGACGAATCCGGCAAGGCTCTGGGAGGCAAATGGACCTTTGATACCGACAACAGAAAAAAATATCCCTCAAAAAAGGTTCCGCCCCCCATTCATTATCCAGCTTCCAATACTTTCTTTGAAGAAGCCCAAACGTACGTGGACCAAAACTTCAATGACAATTTTGGGGAACTGGGAAACGCTCCGTTATACCCCACCAATTTTGATGATGCCAAGGAATGGCTTCAGCAATTCTTGGAGTATCGATTTCATGATTTTGGAGCCTATGAAGATGCCATAGTCCAAGACCAACATATTCTAAACCATAGCGTCCTAACACCTATGCTCAATGTGGGATTGTTAACACCGGACTTTATTGTTGAGGAGTCCATTTCGTTTGGAAAACAGGCAGGAATTCCCTTGAACTCCATTGAAGGATTTATACGCCAAATAGTAGGTTGGCGTGAGTTCATTCGTGGCATCTATACGTTCCACGGCAGAGCGGAACGTACCCGGAATTTTTGGGGTTTCAAACGAAAAATGCCTTCCTCTTTTTATGACGGTACCACAGGTATCCCCCCTATTGACCATACCATAAAAAAAGTATTGAAAACAGGATATTGCCATCATATTGAGCGGCTTATGGTATTGGGAAACTTTATGTTGTTGTGTGAAATTGATCCCGATGACGTTTATCAATGGTTTATGGAACTCTTTATAGATGCTTATGATTGGGTTATGGTTCCCAATATTTATGGTATGAGCCAATTTTCGGATGGGGGTCTTTTTGCCACTAAACCTTATATCAGTGGAAGTAATTATTTGCTAAAGATGGGCAATTATCAAAAGGGTGAATGGCAAAGCACCTGGGATGGCCTTTTCTGGCGGTTTATGGATACCCATCGCAGTTTTTTCCTTAAAAATCCGCGTTTGGGAATGCTGGTCAGAACCTTTGATAAGATGGAGCCCGAAAAAAAGGCGACACATTTAAAAAACGCAGAGCACTATTTGTCCTCACTTTAGAAACTTTGAAAACCTTTGGTCAATGGTATTAAAAAAGTATCCCTTGCGTCCAAAAATGGAGTAGGGCTGGCCTTTCTGGTTTACTTTTAATCAGACAATTTCTAAATTTAGTTTTTGACATTCGTTTGCAATCCAGTTGCTTACAATTCTTGCTATCTTTATGTTGTGAGAATATTCGCCGCCATATTGTCCATTTGTGTTTTGGCGCTGAACATGGTTCCCTGTAGTGATTCCGCAGATAGGGAAGGTGGAATTCAAGTTGTTTTGGTTGTGGATTTGAACAACGACCATGGTGTTGACCGCAATCTTTGCCCACCTTTCTGCTATTGCCATTGTAACCATTCCCACATAATGGTTTTCAATACATCGGAACTCCAGTATTTGATCGATTCCACGTTACAGGAAAATTATAGCCATTTGGATACGAACTACAACAGCTATCAAGGTTCTTATTTTCCGCCACCTCAAGTTTAGTCGATTAGCGGGATAGGTATGTCCGATTGATACTATTGACTGGATTATGTTGATAGCTTGTTTTTCCGCTTGCCCAGGAGAAAAATGTTTAATTCTATTTTCAACCGAATCAACCCCTTTTCATGATCAACAGAATCATTGATTTTTCAATCAACAATAAAATTCTTATCAGTCTTTTTACGGTAGGTTTGGTAGGAACTGGTATTTGGAGTTTGTCCAAAGTACCCATTGATGCCGTACCGGACATTACCAACAACCAGGTACAGGTCATTACGGTTTCCCCCAACTTGGGTACCGAGGACATTGAACAGTTCGTCACCTATCCCATAGAAATAGCCCTTGGCAATTTACCGGATGTGACGGAAATCCGTTCCATCTCAAGAAGTGGCCTTTCCTTGGTAACCGTAGTGTTTAAAGACGCCATAGGCACCTATCTGCCCAGGCAATTGGTAGCCGAAAAGCTACCGGAAATCCAAAGTGATATCCCAGAAGGTTTTGGCAGTCCCTACATCGGTCCCATTTCCACGGGATTAAGTGAAATCTATCAATACACGTTGGAAGTGGACGACGATTATAAAAATGACTACTCCGTGACGGAATTACGGACCGTACAGGACTGGATCATTAAACGGCAAATGGCCATGGTGCCTGGGGTTGTGGAAGTAAATGCCTTTGGAGGTAAGTCCAAACAATATGAGGTGGCCTTAGATCCAAGGATGTTACGTTCTGCTGGAGTAACGATTGCAGAGGTCTTTTCCGCCCTTGAAAGCAACAACCAAAATACGGGAGGTGCCTATATTGAGCGCAATCGCAAGGCCACTTTTGTTCGGGGAGAGGGTATACTGCGCAACGTGGCGGATATTGAAAATACGGTGGTCAAAAATGTGAACGGCATTCCCATACGCATCAAGGATATCGGAAAGGTAAACATAGGGGCCGACATCCGTTATGGGGCCCTGACTAAAAATGGGGAAGGTGAAGCCGTTGGCGGGATGATATTGATGCTGAAGGGCGCTAACTCCAACGATGTTATTGAAAGGGTCAAAATACGAATGGCACAGATCCAACAATCGCTGCCGGAAGGAATCACCATTGCCCCATTTTTGGATAGAAGCAACTTGATCGCCAATACCACCAATACCGTAACGGGAAACCTTTTGGAGGGTGGGCTTATTGTAATCCTGGTTTTGGTATTGCTATTGGGCAATTGGCGTGGCGGGCTAATTGTCGCCTCTACCATCCCACTTTCATTATTGTTCGCTTTTATCTGTATGCACCTTTTTGGGGTTTCTGCCAATTTAATGAGCTTGGGCGCCATTGATTTTGGCATTATTGTGGACGGAGCCGTCATTATTGTGGAAAGTGCGGTCTTTCTTATGTATCGGCAAATGCAAAAAAAACAACCTATAGGTAAAACAGAAAAAAACAGGATTACCGCAGAAGCCTCCAAAAAAATGATGAATGCCGCCTTTTTTGGACAACTTATTATTTTGATTGTCTTTGTTCCCATCCTGGCCCTGGAGGGTATCGAAGGCAAGATGTTCCGCCCCATGGCATTGACCTTTATTTTTGCCATGTTGGGTGCAATGATCTTATGCCTTACCTATGTTCCCATGATGTCAGCACTGTTTTTAAAGCCATCTTCCGATAAAATTGTTTGGGGGGAACACTTTGTAAATTGGATCGAGCGAAATTTTCAACCCTTGTTGGAACGCTCACAGCGTAAGAAAGGAATGGTCCTTGGAGCTACCTTGGCCTTATTGGTACTGGCCATTTTTACCTTTACCCGTTTGGGAGGGGAGTTTATCCCCAAGTTGGATGAAGGGGACATTGCCTTTCACGTCATCTGCAAACCGGGCAGTTCGCTTTCGGAAACCTTGGAAACTACCACCAAGGTAGAACAATTGATCAAAGCCAATTTTCCCGAAGCGAAACAAGTAATCAGTAGAATTGGGCAATCCGAAGTGCCCACAGATCCCATGCCTATGGATATTGCCGACTCATTTATCATCCTAAAACCTAAGGATGAATGGGTTTCCGCAAAGCGCAAAGAGGAACTGATAGACAAGATCAAACAAACCATCGGTGTCCTCCCCGGGGTCAATTTTGAATTCACCCAACCCATAGAAATGCGTTTTAACGAACTTATTGCTGGGGTACGGGAAGATGTGGCGATCAAATTATATGGTGGGGATTTACAGGTTTTGGCGAAAAAGGCCCAGGAAATGGAAAGGCTTATTTCCACAATTCCCGGAGTAGCCGACCTAAAAGTGGAGGCCACCACGGGGCTTCCCCAAATCACAATTCAGTATGACCGCTACAAATTGGCGCAATACGGCCTGCATATCAACGACCTGAATGTGTTGGTACAAGCCGCTTTCGCAGGAAGTAGGGCCGGGGTGATTTTTGAGGGGGAAAAACGTTTTGATCTGGTAGTGCGTTTTCAGAAAGCGTATCGACAAAGCCTGGAAGATGTAAAAAACCTATACATCGATCTTCCCTCAGGAGCCCAGATTCCCCTACGCGAGCTGGCGGAGATAAGCTATAGCCCAGGCCCAATGCAAATTGGCAGGGACAATACCAATCGACGAACTTATGTGGGTATCAATGTCCGCAATCGTGATGTGCAGTCCGTGGTAATGGACATCCAGGAGAAATTGAATGCCGAGCTACAATTACCCCCAGGGTATTTTATCCGTTATGGCGGTGCGTTCGAGAACCTACAACGGGCCACCCAACGATTGAAAACCTTGGTGCCCGTGGCCCTATTATTGATCTTTATTTTGATTTTCTTCGCGCTACGCTCCCTAAAACAAACCTTGATCATCTACCTAGCCATTCCCTTGGCGACTATCGGTGGGGTGTTTGCATTATGGGTAAGGGATATGCCATTCAGTATTTCAGCAGGGGTCGGTTTCATCGTACTTTTTGGCGTGGCAGTGCTCAATGGGTTAGTGATGATCAACGGTTTGAACGAACTCAAAGCCGAAGGTGTCATCAGTTTAAAAGACCGTATCCTGCAGGGGACCACCCGTAGGATCCGTCCCATTATGTTGACTGCCTTTACCGATATTCTGGGCTTTGTCCCCATGGCAATCTCCACTACTGCCGGAGCAGAGGTACAAAGGCCCCTGGCCACTGTGGTCATTGGTGGTTTATTGATATCCACCCTTTTGACCTTGTTTATTTTGCCCATTTTATACCATTGGGTCGAGGAAGGCAAATTCAATCGCCACATAAAAAAACGCCTGGCACCTGTCCCTGTCATTTTATTGTTCTTTTTGGGAATTCCCATAGCACGGGCGCAGGAACATCCCGCACCCATAAAAATCGGGATTTCGGAAGCGGTTGAACTGGCAAAAACCAATTATCCGGTAGTACGGAACCAGCTTTTGGAAGTTGAAAAACAAAACGTATTGAAAGCCAATGCAAATGCATTCGGCAACACCCAAATACTCACTAGTGGTGAGGAAATAGGAAATGATGGTAGTGTATATACCACCATTGGAGTGGGACAACAAAATATTGCCCTTTTTGCCATTGGTCCCAGAAAAAAATGGCAAGAACGGCAACAAGAGGTGGCCGAAGCTGCGTATGGCCTATCCGTATTGGAAGTGGAACAGCAAGTAAAACAACTTTGGGCCAAGGCTTATCTGGCAGGACGCATTCACGATTTGTACCAACAAATGGACTCCATTTATATTGGTTTTGACAAGACCATTGACCTCAATTTTGAAGTAGAAGCCATATCCAAGCTGGAATATAATGCTGCAAAAAGTCAAATTCTACAGAACAGGAACAAACAGCAACAGCTATACAACGATTTGCAAATTGCCTTGCAAAACCTAAATCTGTGGCTGTTTTCGGATGGTTTTTATGTACCGACCGAAGAATTGGATAGCATCGAAATGGAACTCAAACTCGAAGGATTTGATGCTACCGAACATCAAAGTCAAGTATTGGCCAACAAACAGTTGGAATCGGCCAAGGCCGAGCTATCCGCAATGCGGTCCAATCTGTTGCCACAGTTGAATTTTCAAGGCGGATTGCAACGGGTGGACGGCAACAATGGTTTTTACAGCTATCAAGCAGGTATGTACATTCCTTTTTTTTCAGGGCCGGTCAAAGCCAAGGCGAGGGCTGCCCAAATAGCGTTGCAGCAAGCAGAAAATAACACCGAATTGGTGTCCAGGCAATTGAATACACGTTATGAAAACGCCCTTCAAACTTATGAAAAGTGGAACAGAAGTTGGCAGTTTTACCAGTATGAGGCCCTTCCTTTGGCCAAAGCACAACGAAAAGGTGCGTTGTTCGCCTATCAAGAAGGGGCCATAGACTATTTGGGTTTTGCGCAATTGATGGATTCTACACTGCAAACCGAATTGGACGGCTTAGATGCCCTAACCAATTATTTATATGCCCTATTTCAATTACAGTACTTTAAAAACTAAGAAAATGAATATCAAAAAAATATATCCGGCACTCTTCTTTTTTCTTTTCCTCGCCTGTGGAGAGCACCAACATAAGGATGGACGTGATCATCATGAAGGTAAAACGGGCCATAAGGAGGAAGGTGGGAACCAACATGCTGAAGCACCCCATGTTGAATTGACCCCCCAACAATTTAAAATGCTAAAAATGAAAATAGATACCATAGGGAGCCGTAATCTTAGTGATTACATAGAAGCCACGGGAGAACTGCACCTGCCCCCACAAAATGATGCCGTTGTAACCACCGTGGTCGGCGGTACCATTGCCAGTATAGAAGTATTGATAGGAGATCGGGTAAAAAAGGGACAGCCTTTGGCCTATCTATCACATCCGAACATAGTAGAAATACAATCCAATTATGTAAAGGCCTACAGTGATAGTGAATTTTTACGGGAAGAGTTTGAAAGACAAAGGAAATTGTACGAAAATGGTGTGGGATCCGGCATGAACTTTCAGAAAGCGGAAGCCGCCTATAAAGCTTCCCAAGGAAACGTATTGGCCCTTGAGGCACAGGTAAAACAGTTGGGCATTTCCGTAGAACATATTCAGCAGGGCAACATCAGTAACCGAGTGGCCTTACGGAGTCCGATCAGTGGTTATGTACAGACCATAGAAGCCAAAACCGGGCAGTATGTAGCGCCACAGACACCTGTTTTTGAGGTGGTGGATACCGACCATGTGCATGTGGACTTAAGAGTTTACGAAAAAGATGCCCACAAAGTGGCCATAGGTCAAAAGGTACATTTTATGGTACCCTCAAGTTCCAAGATTGAGTTGATGACGGAAATCTATACCATTAGCAAGGCCTTTGAAGAAAATCCAAGGGCCATTCACGTACATGCGGAAATCCCTAAGACGGATATTATCTTAATCCCTGGAAGTTTTGTCCAGGGCCGTATTGAAGTAGGCAATGCCAAAAACATGGCCTTACCACAAACGGCAGTAGTCGAGGAGGATGGCAAAAACTTCGTCTTCATGGCGGACAGACAAGACAATGGATGGGTATTTAATCCTGTGGAGATTACAGTTAACGTGCAGGATGCCGGTTGGGTGGGTATCTCCTTTCGGGAAGATTTTCCCCGGGAAACCCAATTTGCCCATAACAATGCCTATTATCTCATGGCCGAAATGAAAAAAGGGGAAGTAGAACACGGTCATTAATACAGCATAGGTAAAAAGGCCAAATCCAACGGAGAATCATCTTGAACGAATAGGAACCCATCTTTGTTTACACGCCAATCCTTTTCAACACATTCCCATAAAATATAGGGTTGAATACTTTGATGATGAGTTATCAAACCCTACCTTCGCTTTATTTAAATTTAGTCTAAATAGTTTTCATTTCAAATCTTCCTTAAAAAATCCAGCTACATTTTCCGTATGGTTAAAAAAATTATTAGCTTTGTCTAAAAATTTATTGAGCTTATTTTAAATATTACTTCATGAGGTCAAAAAAATATCTTTTTTTGTGTTTACTTATCGCTGCCACATCCGTCTTTTCACAGAACGATCAAGCAACGATTTCGGGTCAAGTTACCTCCAACAATGAGCCCGTACCCTTTGCCACCGTATTTGTGCAAAATGGCACCAATGGTACTACCTCAAACGCCGATGGGTATTATGAACTTAAGGTAGACCCTGGAGCATTATCGTTGCAGGTCAGTTCGCAGGGCTACCGAAAAACAGAAACGACCATTACGGTCTCTGCCAATGAATCGGTTACCCTTAACTTTGAGATGATCGAAGATATATTGGGCTTGGATGAAGTGGTCATCAGTGCCACACGAAACCGTGTGGAACGCAGGAGTGCCCCTGTTGTGGTATCTACTTTAAAACCCAGGTTGCTCACGGCAACACAATCCATTTCCCTGGCCGATGGCCTGAATTTTGCTCCCGGGGTTCGTGTGGAGACCAATTGCCAGAACTGTGGTTTTACACAGGTACGTTTAAATGGTCTGGATGGGGCATATACCCAGATTCTGCTGAATAGCAGGCCCGTATTTACTTCATTATTGGGGGTATATGGCCTGGAACAGATTCCAACAAATATAATTGAACGCGTTGAGGTGGTCCGTAGCGGTGGTTCCGCACTCTATGGCTCCAATGCCATAGCGGGAACCGTTAACGTAATTACCAAGGACCCCGTTCTAAATACCTGGGAAATTGGAAGCAATCTTGCCCTTATCGATGGCGAACAACCCGATCGCTTATTGACCTTTAATGCTTCTATTGTGGCCGATGACCTTAAAAGTGGAATAACCATGTTCGGTACCTATAGGAATCGGGAAGCATACGATGCCAATGACGATGGTTTTACGGAAATAGTGGAACTTAGGAACAATACCGTGGGGGCAAAAGCATTTTTGCGCCCTACCGACCGCAGTCGGATCTCGGTCAATTTAAATGCCATACGGGAATATCGCCGGGGAGGGGACCGTTTGAATCTGGCCCCACAGTTTACGGATATTACTGAGGAATTGGATCACGATACCTTTATTGGCGGAGCGGACTACGAACTCACAAGTAAGGACAATACCGGAAAGTTTCAGATCTATACCTCCGCATCCTACACCAATAGGGATAGTTTTTATGGTGGCCTTGGTGGAGGACGTACCGAACAGGACAGTGTTTTGGCCAACAATGCCTTTGGCAGTACCAGGGATTTGGCCTGGGTAAATGGAGTACAGTATACCAAGACCTTTCAAAACAAAGATGTCCTTACCGTGGGTACCGAATACAACCATGCAAATACCGAGGATATTATTCCCGGCTACAATCGTTTGATCGATCAAAGCGTAAACTCTTTGGGAGCATATGCGCAATACGAGTGGAAACCCACCGAGAAATTCACTGCCCTTATCGGTACCCGTTTGGATAATGTACGTGTGGATGGGGACTATACCATTGGCGGAATTGACCGGGGGGTTGATATTGACCAAACGGCCTTTTCCCCCCGCATAACGCTTTCCTATCAATTGACCGAGGAACTCAAGTTCAGGGGAGGCTATGCAAGGGGATTCCGGGCACCACAGGCCTTTAATGAAGACCTTCATATTTCAAGCGTTGGGGGTGAGCCGCAGTTCGTTATTCTCTCCAATGAGCTGGACACGGAATACTCAAATGCCTATACCGGTTCGTTGAATTACTCAAAAAATGTAGGGTTGCTACAAATGGATTTTCTGATAGAGGGTTTTTACACCACCCTGGAAAATCCCTTTACTTTGGTGAGTACGGGAGCAGTATTGGAAAATGGCTCCATTTTGGAAGAAGTGCGTAATGGAGAGGGGGCTCAGGTCTATGGTACCAACTTTGAATTTGGGGTTTCCCCCAATCCAAAATGGCAATTTCAATTGGGAGGCACCCTGCAAAAAGCTGAATTTGACGAACCCCAGATTTTATTTGAATCCGACGGGACTCCAGGAGAATCGGATATTATTATTGAAGAATTTGTGCGCGTGCCCAACCTCTATGGATATCTAAATTCCACTTGGATTCCCAATAAAACCTTCAATGTAGACCTCACTGGGACCTATACGGGAAGTATGACGGTACCGTTGGTCATAAGTGATACGGGTTTTTTACAGCTGAACGAGGTGGATACGTTTTTTGATCTCAATATCAAATTGGAATCCCATATCGATTTTAATGAAAACTTTATGACAACATTCTTTGCCGGGGTACGAAACATTTTCAATAGTTTTCAGGACGACTTTGATATAGGACCAATGCGGGATTCGGACTATGTTTACGGACCCGCTGCGCCAAGGACCTTTTTCTTTGGAGTTAAATTTGGAAAGTTGCACTAGATCGGGAAGCTATGAAGTTGAGGATATCGTTATGGTTTGGCTGTTGCTTGTTCTTCATAGGCATATGCCATTCCCAACAGGTAACAATCAATTGGTTGGATTTTGAACAGTTGGAAGACTCCCTTGCCCTAAAGCCCAAAAAGGTATTCATTGATTTTTATGCGGATTGGTGCGCCTACTGCAAGAAAATGGACAGGGCGGCCTTTAGGGATGAAGGGGTCGTTGCCCAATTGAACAGTAATTACTATGCGGTTAAAATGAATGTCGAATCCAAGGACACCATATCTTTTGGAGGGGATACTTTTTATAACAGGGAATTGGGCAAAAAACGAAACCCAACCCATGAAATTCCTTTGCTCCTAGCTTCTAGGGAAGGAAGCCCCTTTTCGTTGCCCGCTATTGTAATCCTGAACGAGAGGTTCCAGATGCGTGAACGCTATTTTGAATATATTCCACCGAAAGTGATGTTGGAGATACTTGCGGACTGATCCGACTAAGCTGCTTTTTTTTCGCGCTCCATAGCAAGAAAGTGGGTAAGTCTGTTTTCCGAGTCATATAAGGGCAAAACATCAATCTGGCATTGATATTCTTCGCCATTTTTGCGGTAATTGGTAATAGCGGCCTTAAAACGCTTCTCTTCCTTTAATAACTGCCGTATTTCACCCCTAGTAGCTTCTGATGTGTTCGTACCGTGCAAAAAGGTAGGTCGTTTGCCTATGGCAAAGTCCTTGGCATATCCCGTCATTTCCCTAAATCCGTTATCGGCCCATACAATTTCCCTATTGGAATCGGTAACCACAAGTGCTTCATAATCAGCAGTTTCTAGAACTTCCTGGATGCTTGGATCGATGTTTCTTTTTAATAGGGATCCCAATTGTTTCAAATCGTTTTCCACTTTCAATTTTTTCAATAGCTTGTGGTAATTCTCCAGATAGAAATCAAAACTTAGAATAGGTGAAATGTAGTTTTTCTTTTTAGGTACCATAACCAATTTTTTACATATCAATTGACAAAACAATATTGGGAAAGGTACGAATTGGTATTATGGGCAAAAATGACCGTTGTCAGTATTTAACGGGAAAGAAGCGCTTATCTTGGTTCTTTACATAATGGATATATGGATTTATGGCTTATATTCTTACGATGTATTACATAAACATCCCAAAAAAATGAAAAACTATTACCTACTTACAATTTTATTATTCTTAGTTGTACTAAATCTATTCAGTCAAGAAAAAAAGTTTTTGACGGATATAAACGGAGATCATAAAGATGATTTTATAACTATATCCAAAGAGGGAGATGAGTTATTAATAAGACAAAACTATATAGGAAATAGTAATTATGTTTTTACTTTTCTAAGCGAGATTATGTTTAGTCCTTCCAATAATTTTGACTCTTTCACCATTGCTGACATCAATGGAGATAATAGGGCCAATTTGATTTTAATAGAAAACACACCTACCGGTAAGAATTTATGGTATTTTGAGATATTACCAGAACATTTCCCAAGTAAAGGACAGACATTTATTCCTATTTCTGGAAGTGACGAAACCAATCAAATATTCGCAGATATTAATAATGACAATAAAGAAGAATTAGTCCTAATCAAGAATTCTGGTCCAGATAAAGAACTATGGACATATAACTATATCGGTGGGGATTTTGTTTATCAAGACAACTCATATACCAAGTTTATTGATGCGTATCTAAAAAAGGAGTATTTCGCTGATATAACTGGGGATAACAAAAAAGACCTAATCCTTGTACAGGATTACAACCATGATCAGCGGGTTTGGGTCTATAAATCTGACGGAATTAAATTTGACTACCTAGCATATACCAACTTAGTCGATCAAAAAGGAAAAGAAATCTTTTTTCTGAATTCAAATAGAATCAAAGATAATTTTTCGGATTTGATTTTAGCCAGCAATACTACAGAAGGCAAAAAGCTCTGGCTCTATGAATCGGATGGGGCAAGGTTTAACTATGAAATTACAAATACACTAGCAAGTCATAATGATAGACTTCTTTCATTTGGAGATTTGGATGGTGATGGAACGGACGATTTAATAGTTAATGAGGGTACAAATATATGGGCCTATAATAGTTATGGGAATGTCTTTACTTATAAGGAGCATTCTTATTTAAACTTTAAATCAGTTCCTCTAGATAGGGAAAATCAAGAGTTTTCAATATCAGAATGGAGAAATGCGGGTTATCAATCCAATATTATTTCGATTCCAGAAAACACTTGTGCCAATTGTGTTGTTAATGTACAGAATCCCGTATTGGATTCAAATCAGAATTATTTAAACCTTAAGAATGCACTGATTGAAGCCAATAATCTTAAAAATCAACATCCCGACGACCATATAATCGTACAGTTTCAATCCGGAACATATCATTTTTCTGATGCAATTTATTTAGGAGATGACATAACAATTGATAGCAATCGATATAATCTTTCAAACATTATTTTAAAAGGCAAAGGTACTGTGGCGGATAATAATCCCACTTATACCGAAATAATTTTTGACATTAACGTGGATTCATCTGGTATTCCTAACAATAACAATTACATACAAATTACCAATGGCTCAGAAATAGGTATAGAAAATTTGTCTCTTAGATATGGGCCAGGAAATACGATAGAATGCAATGTAAACTTAAAAGGATTTAGGCTAATAGAATTTAGAAAATCTGATAATTGTTGGGTAAAAAACATAGAGCTATCAGGGATTTATAATGTTGGGATAAGCCTGGCCTGTTCAAATAATATTGAAATTAGGGATAGCTTTTTTCATGACGCTTTATGCTTTGGAGGTGGAGGACAGGGTTATGGGATAGCTATTTCGGGAAAAGATTGTACAGAAGATTTGGAAGGAAAGTATAATAAAATAGAAAACAATATTTTTAAAAATTTCCGACACTCAATGCTATTGAACCATAATGCAAAATATAATGTTTTTGCATATAATTATTCACGTGAAAAAACCAGTAATGATGTAGGTGACCTTATTTTACACGGCGGTAATCCAAATAGCAATTTATTCGAAGGAAATTATGTGGAATATATAGTTTCTGATTATCAAAGTGGAGAAAACCGAAATGGGGAAAATAATACCCTTTTCAGAAATTATGTTTACAAAGAACCAGATAAATTAGGTAATATCTATTTAGATCATACTGAAAAAACTAATATCGTTGGCAATCAGTATAACGAAATCATCTATGGAAAAAACGATACGATATCAGAACCAAGCACATTTATATTGTATGATTTTAGCTATAATCTTTATAACGAAGATGGTGGTATACGAGAAACTTATAAATTTTTAGGAGAATCTTCATTATACTTAAGCGAAAAACCAAGTTTCTTTAATAACTACGGTGATGTTTCATGGCCGGCAATAGGACCCATGACTCTTAATCAAATCATCATTAACCAAAATATACCTGCAAAACTTAGGTGGGAAAATTACGATTATTCCCTAACGGAAAAAACAACTCAAAATAATCCTCCGAACGTATTATCTGAAAAAAATGATTTTATAGTTTCACCAAATCCCAGTAACGGAGGTGTTTTTTATTTGGAAATCAATAATAGGGAAAAAATAATTCAAGGAACACTGGAAGTCAGGTCCTTGCTAGGAGAACTTATAGATAAGTATACAATAGACGAATCAAATCCTAATTTGATAAAAATAGATTTAAGTGAGAAAAAAAATGGAATTTACATCCTAAGGATAAAAAAGGGTACTAAAAACTATTACAAAAAAATTATTAAGAGATAAGAACTTGTTATTACACAAATGCATGAAATCACTATGACTTAACGGGGCATTGGGAAGAATACAATCATAGGGTGATACCGCCGTCAAAGGAATGGATTGTTGGTATAAGACTTGCATCTTTTTTGAGCGACGTGTTTGGCACGTATACGGAACGTTTGAAGCCTAACTTTACCGGGTTCACTTTTAAAATATAATGAGCGCCTTTGTCCGTGGTAGCCGGTTTTGGTAATGAAGTCCTTATCTCCAGGTCTATCCTCGGTAGTCATTGCTATGATCGGTGTTCTCGAAGGTTTTTCCCTTTCCCCGTCAATACCCTTGCCTTTTGGATTACTTCTTGGATGTGCAAAAAAGATATTCGATAAGACTATTGTTCCGTCTTTGGAGAACCATAAAAACGGATTTGTAGTCTTAGCAAAAAGCCCATTTGCAAAAGGACCTTGATGGTCAATGAAGATGATAAATGTTTTTGTACAGTAGTACAAAATTTTTAATTTTCTTATCGTGAAACCGATTAAATAACCAAACCATGAAAAATATAAATCAAAAAAGACTATTTGTCGCATCTTGCTTGGCACTGCTCGTAACTGCCATAACCTTTGCCATTCGTGCAAAGATAGAAGGCGTATTTACTGATGAATATGGACTTACTAAAGAACAAGTTGGGCGTGCATTTGGGCCGGCTTTTTGGGGTTTTGCGGTGGCCATGTTCGCGGGTGGATATATTATCGATATCGTTAAGACCAAAACCATTGTATGGCTTGCATTTGCACTACACTTAGTTGGTATTGTTTCATTACTTATGGCAAAAGACTATACCTCCCTATTTCTTGCCAATGTATTTATTGGTTTGGGCAATGGTAGTGTTGAGGCGGCATGCAATCCGCTGGTCGCAACGATTTTTCCTGATAGGAAAACAAAAATGTTGAACCGTTTCCATGTTTGGTTTCCAGGTGGAATTGTAGTCGGAAGTTTACTTGCAGCTTTGGTAATGGATCAAATGGACCTGTCATGGCAGGTGTTGGTCAGCCTGTTATTTATTCCCTTGGCGTTATACGGGTTCTTGTTTTTCCGACAAGAAATACCTGAAACAGAAAGAGTTACGACCGGAGTTACCTATAAGGAAATGATGAGAAATATTGGAGCGCCATACACCATAACCTTGGCAGTAATCTTTATGATCTTGGTAGCGACCAGACCAGATGTAGCCGCAATGGTTACTTCGAACTATGCACTCCCACTAATTATCATAGCCGTAATTACCCTATTTATTGTCATTGAAGGTAAAGTGGTCAACAAGATGAGTCTGTTGTTTCCATTCATCTTTTTCTGCATGTTGCTTACAGCATCGACCGAATTGGGAACCACACAGTGGATCAACGCATTGTTGGCGGAGAATGGAATTCATCCGATGATAATTCTGGCGGTAGTTACTGGAATTATGGCAGTAGGGCGTTATTTTGCCGGCGGTTTGATTCATCGCTTAAATCCGACCGGGGTATTGCTGGGTTCGGCAATATTCTCAGTGGCCGGATTGTTACTGCTAAGTATCTCAAGCGGACCGGTCATGACCGTTGCTTCTGCCGCTGTATTTGCCGTTGGTGTTTGTTACTTCTGGCCTACGATGATTGGGGTTACTTCGGAGTATGTACCTAAAAGTGGTGCCCTGGGAATGTCGATCCTTGGCGGAGCAGGTTTCGTAGCTACATCGATGATTCTTCCAATTATGGGAAAATCCATTGAAACCGCAGGTGCCGCCACAACACTTCGAAACATGTCAGTGCTTCCTGCAATATTGGTTGTATTGTTTATAGTTCTTTATGTTTGGATCAATAGAAGAAAAGGGGCTGAGTAGCTATCGAATAATCATAGTAAAGCCATCAAAATGGGTTTGCCCCCATCAATAAAAGTTACCTCTACTTAGTTGGACTTGCAGCAAAAAAGTAGACAATTGGATAACAGTCACGCAGCCATTTTTTGGAGACCGCTGATTTCTGATAAATCCGGAATTCCGTAAACTTTTTTCCTTAGAACATTAACTAAGTACTATTCTGGAAAAAGATATCAGCACAATTAAAAAGCAAGAATACTATGTTCGATAGAAGAAAATTTTTAAGAACAACGACCGTGGCAAGTGCTGCGGCAGTTACTTTACCTATTACGGGCTGCAATGATGCGGTGCAGGGCATCAAAGCCGAAGAAAGCAATAAAAAACCTTATGCTGGGGGTACCTTAGAGGCCGATATCACCGAAAGGGTAAAGGCCACATTTTCCGCTCCGATAATTATTGACAAGGTCGAGGTGGTCGATACGAAAAAGCGTTTCTTTCTTCGGGTCACCGATACAGAGGGTAACCAAGGGGTAACGGTCATGAACACGGGCCGCTTTTTGGCAACCCAGACCATATTTACCCAACTGGCCGCCAAGAACTTTGCGGGCAAAGATGCAAGGGAAGTCGCCAATTTGCCCAACGAATTTTTGAGATACGGACGAAATTACAAATTTGTAGGACTGCCCTACTGGAACGGTATTGGTACCGTTGAGATTGCCATATGGGATTTATTGGGAAAGTTGGCCAATGCCCCTGCCCACTCCTTTTTAGGTGAACAAGTGCGAACAAAATATCCTGTCTACATATCCAGTCTTGAACGGGAAAATCCCTACGAGGTTGAAACCGATAGAATTATGAATACCATTGAGGCTACGGGGTCCGAAGCCATAAAATTTAAGATTGGGGGACGAATGAAAAATATCGAGCCCTATATTACCCGCACCAACCAATGGGTGCCCTACATGCGCAAACGAGTGGGCGAAAACATCACGCTGTACGTTGATGGAAACGGTTCATACTCTGCCCACGAGGCCATTGAGGTACTTCATATGCTAGAGGATCATAACATAGCGTTTTTTGAAGAACCTTGCTACTGGCAGGACCTGTGGTCACATAAATTGGTTAAGGATGCTGCAACCACCTGCGCTATTGCAGGGGGAGAGCAGGATTTCAGTTTTGATCAGTTCAAATTGATGGCAGAAATAGGAGCTATGGATACACTCCAACCTGATGTATACTATCATGGAGGTATGGTTCGCACTTTAAAAATATCACATCTGGCGAATTATTATGGAATTGGGTTTACGCCCCATTCCCCAAAAGCTGGGCCTATGGCAGCGGCGGCCAACCAGGTATTTGCCGTTTGCCCTGTATTATCACACCACCAGGAATACGCAGTAGGTGGTGAGAAAAGCCAAAAAGATTGGCACTCTCCCGTAGTTCCTGAAAATGGGAGTATGCAAATCTTCACAGTTCCCGGACTGGGTATCGCATACGATCCGGATATCTGGAAAAAGGAAGAAGTATTCTGGAGTTCAAAAGATTAAAATGTAAAATACCATTCACAGGTGCCAAGGTACCAAGACTTCCTCCCCCGAAGGTTTTTGGACGGATTTGCACCCTGTTTTCTGGAGTGCTATTGCTGGCACCACCTTAGGAATAAAACAGTAATCCTATCGTCACAATGCGCACTACAGTGGGTACATTCCCCTAAACGGCATTTAAAGGGGTGGCATCCCGTATCTATGGCAACCATCACATCCCATGGTTATTAGGCCAATCCACTATCTTTTGGTCATACATTGCATCCAGCCCCATTTGCACGCATAAGGCCGCTTTTGCCCCGGTTTCGATATTGGAGACGGGCTCCCTATTGTTCACAATACTGTCCTTAAAATCAATTAGGGCCTGTTTGCTGGGATCGGTATGCTGTACTTCCAACGGAATTCCCAAGCCTCGATTCCAGTTCACCGTGGCCCCGGAAACCCCGTCCACTTCCCCTAATTTCTTCTCATATGTTCCTTCGGGGTAATACCATGCTTTTACATAATCCAAAATGTAGCTGCCCTTGTCTCCCAGCACCTTTATTTTGTAATCTCCCATGCTATTGCTGGTCAAACAAGTAAACTTCGCTTTTATTCCATTGGGATAATTGTAAATTAAATGGATATTGTCATAAGTTTCCCGACCATCCTTCCAGTAGTCAATGCCTCCAGTCCCCATCACTTTATCCGGGACACTTTCGGTCACCCAATTCACAAAGTCCAGCTGATGGGAGCAGAGTTCGGCCAGGAGTCCTCCAGAGTATTCACGGTACATACGCCAATTGATCATTTTTTCCCATCTAGGGTCAGGTACAGGTTTTCGCCAATCCCCATTTCTATTCCATTGGCACTCAAAAGCAGTGATATTGCCAATTTTTCCTTGTTTTATTTGTCCCACGATATGGGTATAGAGTCGTGAACTGTGATATTGGTGCCCCGTCTGAAAAATGGTTTTGGACGCTTTGGATGCTCTTACCAGGCCTTCTACGGCATCGTATCCTTTGGCCAAGGTCTTTTCACAAAACACATGCTTTCCCGCATCCAAAGCCTCCAAGGCAATTTGGGCGTGGGTACTAAATGGTGTCGCTATGAGTACTGCGTCAATGGATTTTTTGTCCAACAACTTTCTATAATCTTGGTATCCTTTTACCTTGCCCTGTACTTTGGCCAGTGCTTCATCGAGACGAAATGGGATAATATCGCAACAGGCCACTACCCGAAAACCAGGGATTTCATTGATAATAGGAATAAGCCCACCACCACGGTCACCCGTACCTATGATACCGATATTGATGGTTTCATTGGCAGTAGTGAAATCATTTAGTCCAACTGTTGAAGTGGCGTACATTGCTCCGGGGATGGCCAATCCTCCATTGATTACAAAATCCCTACGTTTCATCCAATGTTACAATTTAGGTTCCCATCCCTTGGCATATTCCCGTTTCCAACTTTTCATGGCCTTCTCACTGTTCAACACCTTTCCTGTTTGGGTATCGATTTGCAAGGTATGTCCCGCGTCTTGGGCCATGTTCCCCAAATGGCACAACATGGTAGAAATGCTGGCATCATTGATATCCGAATTCAGGGAAACGTCTTCGCGAATCGCCTTAAAAAAATTCCCTACATGGTCCAAATCCAAATCCCCCGCACCCACGGTATTGGTGGAGTTGCTCTGTTGCCCGGACTCAAATTCAAATTTTATGGGGCTGCCCCCTAGATTGTACAATCTATAGAATTCCCTACTCAGTTCAATGGTACCCTTACTCCCGTAAATGGTAATTCCCCTACCCGGTCTTTTGGGTTTCATCATTCCCCTGCTATGCCCAGTCCAGGTAATGAACTTGTTGTTTGGAAAGGTGTAGGTCACTTGTTGGTTGTCCACAAATTCCCAATCATCATCATACGTATATATCCCCCCAAACGAGGTAACGGATTCGGGGAGATCTACGCCCAGGGCCCATCTACAAATATCTATTTCATGGGTACCGTTATTATGGATTTCACCAGTGCCCCAAGTGCGGAACCAATGCCAGTTATAAGGGTGTACATTATCCCTGTAATCTTCTTTAGGGGCGGGACCTTGCCATAGTTCCCAATCCAGGGTTTTGGGCACATCCACTTTTAAACCCTTTCCGATGGAACCTCGATTATTGGAGTAGTAGGCCTCGCCCTTGTAAACCTCTCCAATTATCCCGTTCTTAATGTCTTCGATGGCCCTTTTGGATGTTCTTGAAGAACGTTGTTGGTTTCCCATCTGTACTTTTTTACCATACTTCTTCTGTGCAGCGACCAACAGTTGGTTTTCATGGGGATTGTGGCTACAGGGTTTCTCCACATAGACATGTTTTCCCGCCTGTAGCGCCATTATGGCCATGGGGGCATGCCAATGTTCCGGAGTGGCAATGAACACCGCATCTACATCCTTATCTTCCAAAATTTTACGAAAATCCCGCTCTACTTTGGGCACGTAACCGATTTTCTCTTGGCACCATGTATTGTGTTCCTCGATGATCAACTCATCCACATCACAATTGTAAAGAATTTTGGCATTGGGGTCTTTGTGAATGGCCAACACATGGGCTTTTGCCCTACTTCTAACCCCAATTACCGCACAATTGATTTGATCATTGGCACCAAGGATGTTGGATTTTGCCATTTGGGGCATAAAAATGCCACCCAAGGTTATCGCGGTCGTTCCACCGGCGGTCTTCTTAATAAAACTTCTTCTTGAGGTCATGTTTAGTCTTTTTTTGTGATTGGTCTGATTTTGATATTCTTAAAGCTTACCCGATCACCATGGTCCTGTAACAGGATTTGGCCGTTATCCAGCTCTCCAAAATCGGGCCATTTTTCGTATTTGCTTTCGGACACCAGTTTTCGATACGCATCACTTTTGCGCTCATATTGCAACACTTTGGAGCCATTGAGCCAGTGTTCCACGTTGTTATCTTGGGACAAAATCCGAGCCGTGTTCCATTCTCCTATGGGATGGGCAGGTTTGTCAGGGTTGGCTTGAATCAAATCGTACAAAGAGGCAAGCGTACGACTTCCTTCATGATTGCCCAGTTTGGCATCTGGATGTTTGGCATCGTCCAAAATCTGGTATTCCAACCCTATGGAAGAGCCCGGACCTTTGTTGAGTTCGGTATCCACATAATACTTGATGCCACTATTGGCCCCTTCGGTCAATTTGAAGTCCACCGTCAACTCAAAATCACCGTACGCATCCGTGGTTACAATATCACCACCCGCAGCGGATTCCGAGCCTCCCGAGGCCAGTACCGTTAATTCCCCGTTTTCAATGATCCACCCTTTTTCAGGGAAACCGTCAAGTTTGGCTCCGCGCCAGCCATTTGTGGTTTGGCCGTCCCAGAGTAGTTTCCAACCATTTTTCCTTTCGTCCAACGTGAGTTGGTTTTTGGTGACTATAGGTTGCAAAGGCGAAGGTTTGGAGTACTTTTGAAGGCTATCGGTCAATATTTTTATGTTGCGCCATGCGATTTCCGTTCCAGCCTCCTGATCGTCCCCTATACTGTGCACCTGCAAGGCAATAAATCCACTTGCGGTCTTGTCATCGATCAAATGGGCCGCTGGCACCCCATTGATCCAAGTTTTTAGCGTATCCCCAATAGCCTCAATACGATATTGGTTCCATTGGTTCTGTTTAAAAGCCTTTTGAGCTTCCGAATTGCCGTCCAATGGGTTAAGCCATCCTCGACGGGCCTCGTCATAAATTCCTGCACTCCAAGCCCGATCGGAGGGATCGATTTCAACTTGATACCCATGCACACGCCCATTTCGGTAATGGGGAAAGCTATTGCTCCGTATCTGTATGCCCGAATTCATGGAAGGATCTACTTTATACTCCAATTCCAATATAAAATCATCATACATTTTTTCGGTGGCCATAAAAGAATTGGGTGTTCCATGTACCGTAGTGCCTACTATCATGCCGTCCCTAACCTCATATCTTGCTTCACCTCCTTTTTGGGTAAACCCATTTAAGGTCTCCCCATCAAAAAGTGCCACCCACGGCGTCCCATCCCTTTCCGTTCCAGCGCATCCCAACATAAGGAAAGCCGCTATTAGCATGGGCATTGCATATTGCTTCATATTTTTCATTTTAAAAAAGTTGATACATCAAATAAGATGGGAATCCATAAACCAAACCCCGGAATAAAGGTAATAACCAACACCATCGCAAACAAGGGCAATAAAAGTCTTTCCTGTGATAGTAACATTAAAACCTCCAAAAGACCCAATAACGGACGTATACAGTTTCCTTTTGAGATACCATTGACATATGGAATTACTTTTTCCTTAGCGCCAACTCCAAAATGAACACCGTTTTACGCTTTAGATAGGAGTACACAAATGTTGGAAATGAATATCACGAAAGGAAATATAGCCTGCATTGTAAATATTCCATTCAATGCAGGTTTTAACTGTAGTTAATGGTTTCGGGTTTGCTTTTTTACGGAAGCATCCATAGAATTACTCCTCGGAGAAAACAGCTGTTAATGACTATTTTGTTCTGATTTGGCAAAGAGCAACAATAATCCATATCCACTGTTATGCTTTGGTTTTCTTGTCAAATATTTTTAGTTCTTTTTTTCATTTGCCCAAATTTGTTGATATAATTCACCACGGAATGTATCATTCAACGTATTACCTGGTTCACGTACTTCATTATTTTGGGACATTACAATTCCTACAAAATTTCGTTTAGGGTCTGCCCAAAAATGAGTGCATTCATATCCCCCACCAATCCAAAGCCCGGCATCTCCTTGTTTTTTTATTTTCATGGAATCACTACTAACCCATAGGTTATATCCATTATACCCATAGGGATTATCTTTTTGGGTGTGCGGTGCATATATATCTTCAACTGTTTCCTTTTCCAAAAATCTATGACCATTCAATTCCCCTCTTTTCAGTAGCATCCTGATAAAATCTGCATACCCATCTGCCGTTCCTATCATTCCTTCTCCACCTAAATACAATGGATGATTTAAATCATAATCGGGAACATCGGGACCAAAGATGTCCAACTCTCCCCTTTTAGCTTTCCGCAAAATGGAATCCCTCCCTGTAAACTTTGGCAACAGTTTTTCGTTAACAGGCAGTCCATATTTTAGCCCTTTTATCTTCATTGGATCGGTTATTCGTTCGACAACCAATTGGTTTAAATTTTTGCCTGTTGCCCTCTCAGCAACCAAACCCAATACTGTAGTGTTGGTACCATAAAAATGATCGGTGCCCGGATGTTGTATTAAAGGTAAACCAGACATCCTTTTAATGAGGTCATCCGAGTTTTTTGCCATCGGTAAATTCTGTTCAGCAATTAAAGAATCTATACAGGGGAAACCCGTAGTAGCATAATAAAATCCTGCTTCATGGTTAATGAGATGAAGAACGGTCATAACGGAATCATTTGGGACAAACTCCACCGGGCAGGCATTATTTCTTTCATTCCATTTGTATTCTGTTAAACTCTTTCCAGTACTGGAAACCGCTACTTGGAGATTTTCGAATTCAGGAATATATTTCGTAACCGGGTCATTCATTTTTAAAATCCCATCCTCTATTAAATCCAGGGCAACGGAGATGGTCACTATCTTGCTCATTGACCAAATTCGGATCCAGGTATTTCCATCTACTTCAGTGTTTGGAAGTAAGTCTTTGTTCACCGAACTATGCTCATAAATAACATTTCCATCCAAATCTTCCAATCTTGCATAAACAAAAGGGTAAAAATCTTCTGTAACAAAAGAATCCAATACCTCATTCAATTTGTTTTTATCCGTGATTTTCAAAGTGGGTTGAATGTTTTGTTGTATGCAGGAATGAGCTGTGATGATCAAAAGCAATAAAAAAAACAAATGGTTGGTTTTTATGCGCATGGTTTTCATAGTATGGTTTTTTCTTTTACTTGAAGTGATTTAGGTCTTTTTTGGATTGGAAGCCAGGGCGATGAAGATTTGTTTTACAAAACTCGAATTCCATAGCACAAATACAAGTTAGTTCATAAAGATAGTATAGAAATAGGGATGATTCCGCATCTACCGTTTCCAATTCAAGCCCGGCATCCTGGGATAGGTCAAATTGAAAATAGCAAAGAAGACGTTACCCCTATCCCAAAAGCCTAAGAATAGTCGGCCTGTACGAACGAATCGAAATCATAGGGAAAATCCGAAGCGTTTATCAATCTGTAGGTCTTGCAGAATTTATCAAATATAAATCTAGCCTTATTACTACCTCCGGAATGAAGCATGTTACGCATTAAATAAAACAGCGCTGTTTCATTTTGGTCATCCAGTTCCAGGACATAGTGGCAAGCCAAGTATATGTCTTCAGGTTCATCTTCGTTTTTCTTTATCAGAAAAAGCAACTTGTCCATCAGCTCAAAGTTGAAAGCGGCCCGAAAATCCAGAAGCCACTCTTTTTGAATTTCCGGCAAAAATTTGCCCTTCTTGATATAGGGAATAAAATGATGCAATGATGCATCATCATTTTGAATTAATGAGAACACCTCTTTATAATCACAGGGAACGGCTAAAACACCGTCCAATTTCCAAAAATTGTTTTCAAAAACAACATTGATTTCATCAAAATGCCGTAATACTTTTTTGAGCCGGTTAAAAGAAACACTTCTGTTGTTGGATATTTTTGAACGTGCAAGATTCCCCCATAGTATCTGTGTCAGTTCATCCTTGGCAATACCTTTTGGATTTTTGATCGTATGGAAAAGTAATAGCAAAAAAAGCTCTCTGTTCTTTGGCGTGAAAATTGGGGTAATGTCCTCTCCAGTAGTATTGTGGACCTTGAACCCACCGAACAGGTGAATGGAGCCTGTGACTTCCGGGACATCCGAACTATTTTTTGTTGACAACCTCTTTTGCACAATCCCTATAAACAAAACGGTTCCCAACAAAAGGGCAAGTAAAACCACAACCGTGATTTTGATCCATTTCCCTTGATTTATGTTTTCAATACTTCTAATGCTAACTACTTCTATTTCTTCATCACTTAACGCCCTGTTCCATATGTATAAATCATCCAGTAGGCCATCGATGTAGTTCTCCTGTTGAATCCCGTGCCCTAGAAGCAAAGGACCTCCCCCTATAAAGGAGGGGTGGTTCCAAGACACGCCAACTTTTTTCCCATCTACAAAAATGCTCTGTTCACCGTTTTCGACGTTGTAGCGCGCAACTATATGATACCATCTTGATGGATGTAAGATATCTGAAGAAGAAATATCGTTGGTATAAAAACCAAAGTAAGGCTTGCCTTCTCGAATATTGATATGCAAGCCTTTGCGGTATAGATTGGTATTGCTGCCCAGGATACAATAATCTTCATGATCCTCCTGGCTCGAGAACTTAACGTAAATACTTATCGTAAAACTACTGTTTACAATTTTATATTTTTCCACATCGTCCAACTCCAGAAATGATCTGTTTTCAAGTTTTAACACCTTTCCCCGCTCCGGGTCATTAACAAACACTCCTCCTTCATGTTCCTGAAAAGGAAGGACGGCATTTTTTAGCGTATTATCGAACTTGTAATACGCAGAAATTCCTTTGTTGATTTCTGATTGCTTCCCTACGAATTCCAGATGCGGACCAGGGACGTCTGCACGCAACGGAAACTGTTTGGGCGAAAATTGGTATCCACTTTTAACAGGGGTAAGGGAAATGTCCGCGTTCTCTTGGAGCGGGAAAGTGAACATCCCGTGGGTCAATGACTGTTTGTTGTGCTTCCAGGATAGTTGGCTTAGCACGGCCCCGTTGAAAGTCACGATCCCATGTGTTCTGGGGTATTTGTTTAGCAGTTCGGTCAACCTTCTGATCTGGCCTCCCGATCTATTGTCTGAAAAAAAAATAAAATTGGGCACCTTACCGGTTCTTTCCCAACACTCCAGGGAATGCTCAAGAAGGTAGGCATTTGTGTTTATATTGTACGAGTCATCGTTGAAACTATTTGTGTTCAAAAAAGGTCTGGTGAAACTTTTCAGCGACATGAACCGTTGTGTTTGGCCATTGCCGTTCCAAACCGATTCGCCTTTTCTTATAACAGAGGTACGCAAGGGATATTCATACACATGTTTGTTGAAATTGGCCCAAAACCTGCTTGCCACCGCATTGTTTGATGTGTTAAAAACAATGAGCTTTCTTTTGTTCCGTATGAGGTCATCGATATCCGGCCATACTCCGTCATCAGGCAACACGAATACTTGATCTAAAAGACCGTATTCTTCCAATGCTCCGACAAAGCTTTCCTCGTTCCCATCATAATCAATAAATAACGGAAATATCATGCTTCTTTGTGTCAGATAGCTATCAATTTCGCGCAGTACCTTGGAAAAGGGCATTTCGATGGAGTCCTGCATTACCACATGCATTGCCCCATTGGTCGCTTTGATCTGAAGTGATAGTGAAAGCCCGGGATTTTGCATTTTTACCAGGGACTCCAAGTAATCGTTCAAGCCCACCCTTGTTGAAAATTCCCCAATGGCAAAGGAATATCTGGTAATGTTATTGGCCTTTAGATCCAATCTGCAGAACAGCATGCAGACTATGGCACATACGGTGGGGACAAACCGCCTATATCTATGAGTACAGTAATCATTCATTTCATTCATCCAATACTGGTAAGCTCCTTTGTGAGCCTAATACATTTAAGCCGTGCAGCGCACGCATATCAACCGTAATTTTATGGGAAACCCATTGAAATAGGAGTTGAAAAATACGAGGATTTTTTTTGTCAAAAAATTGGTTATGCTTTTTTAATCCGTGATTAATGGTTGCTTTTACGTGATTCCTTCCTTTTTTGTAAGGTCTGTGTAAGGCTTGTGTAAGGTCTATTTATAAAGCCATCAATATCTTTAAGAGCAATTGTCAAGAATCCTTTTATTTCAGATCGCTATGTTGGCAATGAAACTAAAATATGTCTGTTTGCTTCCAGTCCTGGCCACGGCATTTTCATTTGCACATGAAAACGCGCAAGAAAAGCGCATTGAATTTAACAGGGAAAAAATGGGGGGCGATTTTAGGATCGTGATCTATTCAGAAGATGACAAAGGGGTGCTGGCCCCAATAGAAGAAGCCTATCAACTTGTGGATTCCTTGGTTGAAATATTCAGCAGTTATTCAAACGATAGTCACCTGAGCAGATTGAATGCATCCAAAACCCTTGTTGCCCCACCGACCGATTTGGTAAACTTATTGATTCGTAGCCGGGAGGCTTTTGAAAACAGTGAAGGATATTTTGACATTTCCATTCAATCGGCTATCGATATCTGGAACAAGGCGGCCAGGGAGAAACGGTTACCATCAAAGCGCAAGTTGAAAAAAGCGCGAACTTCGGTCGGGTTCTCCAATGCTGTGATTAGGATGGATTCACTTCGTCTGGAAATAAACAGCAACATAACATTGAATTTGGGCGGAATCGCAAAAGGATATATCATTGACAAAGTGTACCTGTTTTTGTATGACCAAGGGTTTGAAGATTTCTTGGTTGAAGCGGCAGGGGATATCAGGGTTTGTGGCAGCCCCCCGGAAAGTCCGTATTGGCCCATAAGTGTTTCACCGGATGCCCGTTTGGGTTTTTACGTAAAACTTAAATCCGGGCAGGCAATTGCAACCTCAGGAAGCACCTATCGGTTTAGACAAATAAAAGGGCGTAGGTATTCGCATATCATCGATCCAAAAACCTTGACACCGGTTACCCATAACACGATATCCACCGTAATTGCGGATAATGCGGTAGCTGCCGATTATTTGGCGTCGACCTTGAATATTGTCGAAGATTCAAAATTGATTGAGGCTATAACAAAAAAAGAAAAGAACACCGATTTTATATTGTTTTCCAGAGATGGGATTATCCTGAAAAGTGAATCATTTCCAATACTGGAGGATGTTAAATGAGCGGATTTCCATGGGAACCTTACAATAAAGGCACAAACTATTAGAAGTATATATCGATGACCAAAACTAAAATGATTTTCACGGCATTGTTCATTACGTTAAGCTCCTTAGCCAATGGACAGAGTATCTTTATTCTTGATGAGGAAGGTACCAAAATACATGTTGACGGTTCTTCCAATGTCAGCGACTGGCAACTGGACGTTCAGGGATTTCAGGGCGAACTGCAAGTGAATGATTCAGTTCCCCTGGAATTGGGTTCTAAATTCATCTCTAAACTGACATTCTCGGCACCAGCTGATAAAATGACCGGTGGAAGAGGCCCCATCATGGACAAAAAGGTTCAAAACGCCCTAAAATTTGAGCAGTATCCCCAAGTAAACTATGCGGCCATCTCAAATGAGGTCACGGAAGCAAATGGCAATGAAGTGACCATGGTGTTCCATGGCATATTGAAAATGGCGGGAGAAGAAAAAAACATAGATGTCAACGTTAAGGCACAACTAAGCAATGACGGGAAAACCTTAAAAATGCAGGGGAGCAAGCCTTTAAAACTATCGGCTTTCAATATTGAGCGACCAACAGCTTTTTTTGGACAGCTTTCCACCGATGATGATATCACCATTCAATTGGATTTAACATTTATAAAGCAATCCTAATCAATGAAAATAACAGTTTTTTTATTCGGAATGGCACTTTGGAGTGCTTACGCCTTCGGGCAGGATGATTTTAAGGAATATGACCAACGAATCGACGGTACGGAGATTACATTTAAAATGGTTCCCATCGAGGGAGGCATTTTTACGATTGGGGCATCAAAAAAGGATAAAAACGCGGAAACCGATGAATTGCCCAGAAAACAAGTGGAGCTTTCCTCTTTCTGGATGGGTGCATTTGAAGTGACCCACGGTGAATTTCTTCTTTTTAGGGATATAACGCGAGACTTGCTGCCCAGCGGAGAAATGAACGATGTAGTGATTTCAAGACCTTCCAGCCCGTATGAAGATCCTTCAAAAGGTCTTGGGGACAAGGATAGGGAGCCTGCTGTTGGAATGACCCAATACAGTGCACTATCCTATTGCCGATGGTTGTACCAAAGAACAGGTATTTTTTATCGCCTTCCCACGGAACTCGAATGGGAATACGCCGCAGGAGCGGGAATGGACGAACCTTATTTTTTTGGTAAGAAGAAGCGAAAACTTAAGGATTATGCCTGGTACAGTGAAAACTCCAATGGCGAGTTTCATGAAGTTGGATTAAAGGAACCCAACCCCAATGGCCTCTACGATATCTATGGAAACGTTGCCGAATGGTGCCTGGATCAATATTACCCGGATTTTTATTCGACCATCAAGGAGAATGAAAAAGGCCCCTGGGGAAAACCAACAGCATTGAACCCCCGTTCGGTGAGGGGAGGCTCGTTTAGGGATGATGCCCTTAGCTGTAGAACCTCAAACCGTGAGCGTTCCATCGATAAGTGGAAAGCGCGCGACCCACAAATCCCCAAGAGCTTTTGGTGGAACACCGATTCCGAATTTGTGGGCTTTCGTTTGGTACGCCCATTGAAGCAACCCACAAAAGAAGAAGCGGAAGCCTTTTTCTCATCGTTTTTGGAATGAATCAAAAGAATACGAACCAAAAAAATAGGAATAATGAAAAGACGCGAATTTGTAAAATCAACAGCCATAGCCGGCACAGGGGCGTTGGCCGCACCCGGTATATTGGGGGCAAATATTGGATCCCAAGGTCAGGATAGGCTCAAAATTGCCCTAATTGGTTGTGGAGGTAGGGGAACGGGGGCCGTATTGGACGCCCTTAACTGCGGAGTGCCTGCAGAACTCGTTGCCATGGCCGATTTGTTTTCGGATAGGATCGATCTCCACTACAACGCATTGGTGGAAAGGGTGAAGGACAAAACGCAGTTGAAGGTCACCGAGGATACCAGGTTTACGGGGTTTCAAGGCTACAAAAAAGCAATTGCCCTTTGCGATATTGCTTTTTTGACCACACCGGCGGCATACAAACCCATTATGTTTGAAGAGGCCATTAAACAAGGAAAACATGTTTTTATTGAAAAACCCGTAAGTGTGGATGCCTATGGATTCAAAAAGATCATGGAAACCGCAGCTTTGGCCAAAAAGAACAGACTTTATGTGGCAGGAGGGCTGCAAAGAAGGTATTCCCCGGGTTACCAAAAAATAGTGGAGCTCATACATGATGGGATTATTGGGGATATATTTTCTGCGGAGTGCTACTGGTTTGGCGGTCCCATTGGCGATTTGAGCAGGCCACGAGAGGACTCGTGGACAGAGATGGAGTTTCAAAACAGGCATTGGCGTTCGTTCTCATGGGTCAGCGGCGGTAACATAGAAGAATATCATGTACACAATATTGATGTTGTAAACTGGGCATTGCAACAGGAGAACCCATTGACGGTAACGGCACACGGCGGGAAAATATCGGAGAAACTATATTCGGGCTCCCTTGGTGGCTTTGATAGCATATCATCCCATTTTATATATGAGAATGATATCTCGGTTCATAGTTATAGCCGTAATCTTCCCAATTGTTCGGTCAAGAACGGGGAATGGTTTTATGGCACAAAAGGTAGGGTTGTCATTACCGGAGACAATGCGCAGGCCTTTAACAGCAAAGGAAAGCTAATTTTTGACAGCAAAAAGGAATACGATGGCAACTTTCATGGAGTTCATGGAATTGTACAAAAGGATTTATTGGAAGGCATCTACAACAAGAAAAAATACATAAATGACGCCTTCTATGCAGCAAAATCATGCATGACCGGAACCTTTGGACGTATGTCCGCATGGTCGGGAAGGAATATGAAATGGGAGGACGCAATCGCATCTGAAGTAAAGCTATTTGACTATACGGACGAAACGGACTTCAATAGTGTACCCCCAATTTTGCCTTTGGCCAATGGGGATTACCCGGTTCCCGTTCCAGGCAAGACCCAAGTATAAGACCAAAAAAGAGCCAATTCTAAGACCAAAAAAGAGCCAATTCCTAGTTTTGTGCTCGTTGAAAAAGGGAACCATGGACATAGGGTTTAAGCGGGATTTCCAATTTGGATTTCCCGCTTGTTTTCTTTTAGGGAGATAAAAAAAACCCCAAGGTAGGGGTAAAAAATACCACATAAACCCTTTATCCTTGACCTTGTATAAGCATATGAAAACAAAGACTTGTCCTTAACCTATCCCTAAACCTCAAGAGTTGCGAAACTAGTGACGCATGCCCGCATCCCACCTTATCATTTATTCCTTAGCTCTACTATATATCCGTTTTTTGGTCGGATAAGCAATACCCAAGAAAAAAACATATAGAATTAAAAAGGCAAGCGTTCCGGTGGCCCTAAGATGTTTTAAAAAATCCAATAAAAAATGGTTATAGCGATGTTATTTGAGGATTTCCATTCTTATTAAGGTGAACGTCCTAGTACTCTTAAGCGTTGAACGCTGAATTATTCCAGCGCTAGGATTGGAATTTACCAAAGGAATTGAACAATAACTATTTATCAGGGGTTAATGGCAATTAAAACATCATATTTTAAAATAGTTTTATTTTTTTTACTATGGATATCAACGGTTTGCGGCCAAGAACAAGATTATCTTTTTCCACTTAGGATTTCTCCTGACCAACGGTATTTTGAAGACCAATCGGGAAAGACTTTCTTCTATAGTGCGGATACGGCCTGGAAGCTGTTTTTAAAGCTAGACCTTGAGGAAGCCCAACACTATCTTGAGGATCGAAAGAGAAACGGATTTACCGTGGTACAGACCATGCTCACTGGCTTTGACGGAAACACGGACATCGCAAGACGCCGTCCCTTTTCGGACTCAAATGATTTTAGTACCGTAAATGACGAATATATGGGACATGTTCAGGAAGTTATTCAAATAGCAGAATCCCTGAACCTGGTAATTGCCATTGCTCCCTTATGGGCCGGGTGCTGCGGGGAGGGATATGGTGGCCGTAATGAATTTATGAACAACAATGGGATAGATAAAAGCCGATGGTTTGGCGAATATCTGGCCCAAAAGTTTGGGAAGTTTGATAACATATTTTGGATCATTGGTGGAGACAATGACCCCAAAACCAGCGTTGAGGAGTATGATGCATTGGCCAAAGCCCTAAAGGCAAATGCCCCACACCAATTAATGACCTATCACGCCGCATCAACACACTCCAGCACCGATGTTTGGGACAATCCGGATTGGTTGGACGTCTCCATGATCTACACCTACTTCCGGGGTTTTAATAAAGCGTGGAACTGGAGGCAACCAGATGTGTATGAGGTAGGCTATACAGAGTATCAAAAAACTCCCAAAAGACCGTTTTTCCTTGGCGAATCCACCTATGAAAGGGAGCACGACCCTATGGGAAGTCCATTGCAAATACGAAAGCAGGCCTACTGGTCCGTTTTTTCGGGAGGTGCAGGCCATGCCTATGGCTCGGCCAATTGGAATATCCCACCTGAATGGAAAGAGAACCTCAGGAATTTTAAGGGTGCAATAACCTTGGTGCATCTTAAGAATTTGTTCCATTCCCTGCCGTGGACTAAAGTAAGGCCGGATATTTCAGGTAGCCTGATCGTAGGGGGAAACGACACCTACGCCACCAATGACTACGCAACTTCAGTGATAGCCCATGACGGGGGTTTTGCTTTGTCTTACGTGCCATCACAACGTTCTTTTACCGTAAATCCACAAACGTTAAAGGGCAAAAAGCTTGACGCCTATTGGTATAACCCTATTAATGGCAAAGTGGATTATCTGGGTAGCTATTCCACCAAGGGTAGTATTGACTTTACTTCTCCATCTGCCCAAGATTGGGTGCTTATACTGGACGCAGGGAACACCGAATTCAAGCTCAAATAAACACCTTAAAAGCAAAGGGTTCCCATTTGCTTTCCCTTCCAAGGACATTTGCTTTCAACGGAAAGGGAACTGGGCTCCACTAATGGACATGACCATAAAATAGCTTTGAAACCCCTTGTGCATTTTGAGATAAACTCGTCAGTTCGAGTGAATTTTCTATTGAAAGGAGTAAAATTTGTATCGAAAATCTACCTGTCGGCAGACAGGCAAGAGTTTTATCTTTCAGATTGGTTCTCGATACGGTTTTTCGTGCCTCAAAATCACTCGAACTGACAGCCTTTGGTCATTTCACATTCAAAATGCACAACGGGTATCTTTGGACTCTTTTTGTAGCCTCAAGGCTTCGGGGTAAACTCAAGACGGGTTAATTCATTCCGATTCGTTAAGATGGAGTTTTCGGTATTTTTGGGGGGGTACGCCATATTTTTCCTTAAAGCTCCTATTGAAATGCGATTGATTGGAGAAGCCCACATCCGTAAAAATCTGTCCCAAAGGCCTATCGTGATAGCGGAGTAGGATTTCCGCGGCCGCCTGAAGCCTTATGTTCCGGATAAAGGCATTTACGGACTCTCCAGTGATGGCCTTCATCTTGGAATAAAGTAATGAACGGCTTATTCCAATTTTCTTGCATAAAAAATGGACGTCCAGATCAGGATTGGCTATTTCTTCGTTCACCAAAGTAACACAGGCATCCAAAAGAACCTTGTCCCTACGGTCCCCAACAATAAGTTCCGGGGCGAACCCACCTTTCTTTAACCTTTTCTGCATATTGGCCTTGGTCTGTAAAAGGTTTCGGATCTTAAGGTGAAGTATCGCTATATTAAAGGGTTTGGTAACATAACCGTCCGCCCCTATCCCCAATCCGATCTTTTGATCTTCATATGTGGCCTTGGCAGTCAATAAAATAGTTAAAATATGGCAGGTGCCCGCGTCTTCCTTAATGCGTTTGCAAAGCTCAATTCCATTCATTTCGGGCATCATGATATCCGAAATTACCATATCGGGAAGGTTTTGTCTGCATTTTTTCCAGCCCTCTCGTCCATTACGTGCCACAATAACATTATAAGACGAGGATAATTCCATAGCCATGAAATGACCAAGTTCCACATTGTCCTCAACGATAAGGATCAAGGGCGAATCCTGGTGCAGTTCGTTCATCCGGTTTTCTGAAAGTGTGTCCACATAATCTTCATAATCCGCGAGTTCCATGCTTCCTTCGCTAGTATCCTGCAACGGATTGACCTCAATCCGACTATCTGAATACATGTTCCTATCAACTCCCAGTTTAACAGTGAAAAGGGCGCCCTCGTTCTCCCTACTCTTTACGGTAATGCCCCCACGGTGCAGCTCTGCCAAACTCTTGGCCAAAGAGAGTCCTATCCCTGTGGAAGTGGATGTACCTTCCCAATTGCTAAATTCCTCACTTCGCACAAACCTTTCGAATATAACCTTCAAATCTTCCGGTCTTATCCCGGAACCGGTATCCGAAACGCTTACGTTTACATATTTCAGTACGCCCCTGCAATACTCCCCCTTGAGGATTACCTCAATTTTTCCTCCTTCGGGAGTAAACTTAAACGCATTGTCAATCAAGTTATAAATTATTTTTTCCAATTTATCGGCATCAAAATAGCACCGGGAATTATCCAATTGCGAAAAAAACTTGTATTGAATATTATGTTTTTCCGCCCTAAAATTAAAGGAGTGGAATATTTGCTCAATAAGGGCCGTTATGTTTCCCTCTTCCAATTTTAATTTCATAAAACCGCCATCGATTTTGGAAACGTCCAACAATTGATTGATCAACCTAAGCAACCTTCGCGAATTCTTAGTGGCCAGTTCTATGGACCTGTTTATTTTGGGACTGTTCCTGGTTTCTTCCAGAAGCTTTTCCAGTGGGGCTATGATCAAAGTAAGGGGGGTTCGGAATTCATGGGAGACATTGGTAAAAAAATTGGTTCGCATTTGGGACGATCGCCGCACTTCCTTCGCCATAACTTCCAAAGCCTCGTTTTTGACCAATACCTGCTGTTTTTGTTCTTCTAGTGATCGGTTTATGATTTCCAGTTCCCCGGTACGTTTTCGGACCAATTTTTCCAGGATAAGCTTCTTCTTCCTGATTTGATGGAAACGGACTTGAAACCATACTACAACAATGGCAAGGATAAAAACGACCAACAAAATCCTAAACCACCATGTGCCCCAAAAAGGTGGTGTAATATGGATTTTTAGGGATGCACCTTCATTGTTCCAGACGTGGTCATTATTTGATCCCCTTACCCTGAACAGGTACTCCCCAGGGTTTAGATTGGTGTAGCTGGCCGTTCTTCGGGCACCCGAATAGTTCCAGTCCTCATCAAAACCCTCAAGTTTATAGGCATAGTTGTTTTTGGATGTAGAAGAATAATTGAGTGAGGCAAATTCTATGGAAAACACGTTGGATCGATACGGAAGGGTTATTTGTTCGGAAACATTGATCGCGCGCTGAAGGGGTGAATCAGCTCCCAGTTCCACGGATTCGTTGAAAATTTTGAACTCTGTAAAAACGACTTCTGGAATACGCTCATTGATTTTAATGGAAGTGGGATCAAAATGATTGAAACCCCCAGCGCCCCCAAAGAACATTTTTTTATCTGGACTTTTATACGCCCATTTGGATTCTGGATAGGCACCGTCTTCCGCCGTGAAATGTCTAAATACATTGAGATCGGGATCAAACTTGGAAATACCGTTTTGTGTCCCTAACCACAGATTGCCCGTTTCATCCTCTAAAATGGTATAGACCGAAAGGTGATCTAATGTAGTATCCGTATGGAGGGTGAAGGTGTTGGTGGTACGGTCAAAAGCTTCCAATCCTCTATATGTGCCCACCCAAATTCTGTTGTTGGAATCGTTGAAAACGGCCCATGTACGGTTATGGCCTATACTGTTGGGATTGTCTTCCTGGTGGACAAAATGCTCCATTTGCCCCGTATTGACATCAAACAGAACCAGGCCGTTCTCGGTTGCCGCAAACAGTTCCTGAGAACCTTCATCCAACCAAATGTCCCATATCCACTCCCCTAGTTTAAACGATTTAAAAGTATCCTTTTGACTATCAAACCTTTCCAAAAAGCCGTAAAGCGTACTTAACCATAGGGTTCCGTTGGCATCTTTCAGCATATCGGTTATACAACAACTCAATTGATCATTGGTGTTCATCCCTTCGCTGAAAGAATAGCCATAGCGGTGGAAACGATTGATTTTTCGATCCAAACGGTTCAGTCCACCACCCCATGTGGCCACCATCATATCCCCATTGTCCATTTCCATGATTTTAGTGACACCTCCTCTGGAAATGGAATACCTATTGTCATCCGGAACAAAGGAATTGATCAAAGTATCCCCGGAAAACTCATAAAGTCCACTGTCGTTTCCGATCCAATCATGCCCATCAGAACTTGTAAAGGCCGATTTAAACGATCGTTTATACTGATCCGGGGCAAGATTTATTTCAGGATGGGTGAGGGGGAACTTTGCCTTATTGGGATCATATTTGCTAACCCCTGCCCCTGTTCCTATCCAAACAATTCCAGAGGCATCCTCATAGAGTGCCAGGACCTGGTTGTCCGAAAGGGATACCGGATTTCTGAAATCGTGCATAAACCGTTGGGAATGGTGTTCTTTTGTATCGTAAAGGACCAAACCGTCATTAAAACCAATCCAGAGGTTTTTCCCTTTGTCTTCCAGAATGGCATTAACACGTGAAATCTCCATTTTATCCTGAAAATCAAACGTCATAGGTTCTAAACTGGAATCCTTAAGATCAAGATGGTAGATTCCTGAATGGGACCCTACGATCAAGCTGTCCTGTTTAGCAAAGAGTATACCCCCAGAAATATCGTTCTTGTCTTTAAAAGTATGATTGTCATGGTCCAGATAGGATGATATATAAGCTTTCTTTTGAGTATCAAAAAGCAGTATTCCCTCAGAAGTGGCCAAATAAAGGATATCTCCTTGTTGTACTATCTTCTGAATCTTTCGGTCGGGATCCTGGGTGTGGTGGTACTGTTCAAAAAAAGCTATTTCCCTTTGGTTTGGTTCCTGGAACTCCTGGAATACAATTTTATTCAAGCCGTAGCTTGTCCCTATCCAGATTTGGCCCATGGCATCCTCGTACATGGTAAAAATCCAGTCGTCCGATATACTGTTAGGGTCATTGGGATCATGCTGCCATTTTTCGAAAGTTTCCCTTTCGGGGTCAAATCGCGCTAATCCTCCGTATTTGGAACCTACCCATAGTGCTCCGTAACGATCAACCAATAGGGAGTAAATATTGCCATCGGGCAAACCGGAATCATCTCCACTTCCTTTCTGAAAAATATCAAATGAACATCCATTATATCGGTTTAGGCCATCATAGGTGCCTATCCATAGATACCCGCTTTTGTCCTGTACTATACACTGTACTTCATTATGGGACAGACCATCCGATATGGAAAGATGCTCAAAGCCATTAAGTGCTTGGCTCCAAGCATAGGCCGGTATGGCCAATAGGAAAATGACAATATGTCGCCTCAACAATCGTAACCGCATTTTACTCTACCCCAATAGAGTAAAGATGATAAAAATATGGCATTCGCAAAAAGAAATCCGTTTTTTTAATGAATTTCTCGATAGCTGCCCTCAATATTCAGAATGTTCTTTTTAAGAGTCGTGTCTTTACTATATAAAGTATTGAGATTAAATCAAGAATTTAATAGTAATGACTCCCTTTGAGTACACCCAACTGACTCAACTGTTGCTGGATGAAAAATTCAAAAACTGGGTAAATGCCCCCACTAAGGAGGGCAATGCGTATTGGAAAGAACAAATAAAGCAGAATCCAAAGTTGGAAACCTTAATGGGCAGGGGAATACCAATAGTTAAATGGTTTATGAAAGAATCCTGTTTACCACAGGAAAAATAAGGCTGGATGAAAGGGTTAATCCTTAAAAATTGAACAAAACGAAAAACTTGAAACTGAAATAAATAACCAAAACTTAAAATTAATGATTTATGAAGATTACGTTACTTAAAAGTTTACTGTTGTCCAGCACACTTTTATGCATGGTAACAATGCAAGCCCAAACCGTATCGGGTACAGTATCTGATGCAAACGGGCCTTTACCAGGGGCAAGTGTTGTAGTTAAGGGCACAACCAACGGTACACAAACCGATTTTGATGGAAATTATACATTGGATGGTGTTGCAAACAATGCGACCCTAGTGATTAGTTATATTGGATATGCCTCACAAGAAGTTGGAGTCAATGGACGCTCAACGATTAACGTTACTTTGGTAGAGGATGCCGAAGCTTTGGATGAGGTGGTCATTATTGGATATGGTACGGTAAGAAAAGAAGATCAGACTACATCGGTAATCTCCGTAGGTGAGGACGAATTTTACCAGGGGGTTATCAATGCTCCGGAAGAATTAATTCAAGGGAAAGCCGCCGGTGTCAGTATAACCCCATCCAGTGGTGAACCGGGAGCCGGTTTAAATATTAGAATTCGTGGTGGTAAGTCCATAACGGCAAGTAATGCCCCGCTCTATATTATTGACGGTGTGCCAATCGATAACCGATCATCATTGTCGAATGAAGGGAGCTTTAACGAGGATACCGGAAATCCATTGGCGTTTTTAAACCCTCAGGACATTGCCTCCATCAACGTCTTAAAAGACGCTGCCGCGGCTGCCATTTATGGTTCGAGGGGTTCAAATGGTGTTATTCTGATTACCACCAAACGTGGGCAGTCCGGGGAAGCCAAGTTTTCATATACCCATAACAGTTCCATTTCTTTTGTGCGCAAAGGGTTTGACACCTACTCTGCCGATGAATTGCGAAGCTTAAATGTTCCGGTAGACATCACTGATTCAGGTGGAAACACGGACTGGGAAGATGAAATCTATCAGGTTGGATATAGCCAAAACCATAACATCACCATGAGCGGTGGTGGGGAAGGCAATAATTACTTTGCTTCTTTAAACTATAGTGACACTGAAGGTGTGCTTCCAGACTCCTATCTAGAACGGATTACAGGGCGTTTTAATTTTTCACAATCCGTGTTGGATGACAAACTGACCTTATCAACCAACCTGACGGTTTCACGAATCAATAGAGGGTTTGCCCCAAATGAACAAGCCGGTGGTTTTAACGGTGGTCTTTTAAATGGAACATTCAATTACAGTCCAACGCAGCCCGTTCGTCAGGAGGATGGAAGTTTTTCCGTAAATGGTAACTTTAACAATCCTGTTCAGTTAATTGAAGGTGTCACCGACCGTGGTTTTGAAACCCGTTTATTGGGTAGCTTCGAGGCGAACGCCAAACTGTTCAAAAATTTCACGGGAACAGCAAGACTTGGTTTTGATTACAACCAAGGGGAACGAAGTGTCCTTCGATCCGATGAAATACCCGGCGACGCATTCAGTAGTGTCGAAAGAAATACCGCTACGGTACAGTCAAAAGTCTTGGAAACCTTTTTTACCTATGACAATTTTTTTGGTGCCAACGATGCAAACAACCTACAAATTGTGGGGGGATACTCTTTTCAACAGTTTGATAATAGTGGTTTCGGAGTTCGTGCGATAGACCTTTCCTTCCCAAATCTTGGAAGTAATAGTTTTGATACCAACCAACCTGCTCCGGAAAGACCACGAGTTGAGCGCGAAGGTTCCAAATTGGTCTCATTTTACGGTAGGGCGCAATACAGCCATCAAAGCAAGTATATCTTAGGGGTTACTTTCAGGGCTGATGGATCCACGCGATTTGGTGATGACAATAAGTGGGGCTATTTTCCCGCATTTTCGGGTGCATGGAATATTACGAACGAAGATTTTATGGAATCCCAGAACACTTTTACCAATCTTAAATTAAGAGCCTCTTATGGTACCATTGGTAACCAAGAAATTGGGAATTATCGATCTCTGGCCACGTTGGAAGCGGAAGACCAGTTTAACAATGGTAATGAGATACTACAGGCTGTTTTCTTTAATAATTTTGCCAACCCTGATTTGAAGTGGGAGGAGACCTCTACGCTTAACATAGGTTTGGATTGGGGCGTTCTGGACGGGCGGCTTTCCGGTACTTTTGAATACTACATATCGGATACCGATGACCTTTTGTTTGAAATACCCTTACCGCAACCTGCCGATCCCAATCAGATTTTAGCCAACGTGGGCAGTGTTCGCAACCAGGGTTTTGAGGGGAGCATCAATTTTTCCGCCATTAGCACATCCAACCTGAAATGGGATTTGGGTGCGGTATTTGCCACTCTTGACAATGAGGTCACCTCTTTAAGCAGTTCCGAATTTTCACGTGAATTCATTGCCTATGGCAATGTATCCGGGGAAGGTGCCAGTGGCGACAATATTTTCCGGATTGAAGTTGGTCAGCCCTTGGGCGCATTTTACGGGCGGGTATTTGATGGTATTGTAGACGGCCAGGAAACCTATGCGGATTTAAATGGCGATGGGGATGTAGATATTGACGACCGTACCTTTATCGGGGATTCCCAGCCAGATTTTACCTATTCCCTGACGTCAAACCTACAGTATAAGAACTGGGATTTTAGACTCTTCTTTAGGGGTGTTTCCGGCATTGACATCTTCAACAATACCAACCAGACCTTCGGCCTGCCGACACGGGTCAGTAGTCGTAACCTAATTCGTGGCTTTATTGAAGAGGGTGAAAGTACCGAAGGTGCCTCAAGACAGTTCTCTTCACGGTTTTTGGAAGACGGATCTTTCTTTAGATTGGATAATGTGTCACTGGGCTATACCTTGCAAAACGGTTTTTTCAACTTGGGGGATACCGCACGTATCACCCTGTCCGCACAGAATGTTTTCTTGATCTCATCGTATAATGGCCCAGATCCTGAGGTAAATACCCAGATTGTGGATGATGATAACGGAAACATACAAATAGTCGGTGTAGACTACCTGACTTACCCAAGGCCCACGACGATTTCTGTGGGCATAAATGTTAATTTTTAAAAAAAAGTTATGAAAAAAAGTAAATTTTTAACATTGAGTTTAGGTGCGGCCCTACTGCTAGCTTCGGCCTGTACCGATTTGGACGAAGAATTATTTGACCAATTTGAAGGATCCACTTTCTTTACTACCGAAGGGGAGATTGCCCAGGGATTGGCCAGTGTATATAGGGCCCAAAATGAGATTGCAGGTAGTATTTTGGGTCTGCAGACGCTATCCACAGACGAGTTGTTCATCCCCATAAGGGGTGGGGATTGGGACGATGGTGGTATTCCATTGGCTACCCACCAACATACGTGGACCGTAGAGCATCCCCCGGCAAACAACACTTGGGTAGACTTATATAGATTTGTGGCTCGGTCTAATTCGCTTATTGAAACCATTGAAAGTCTTGGCGATCTAAACGCCTCACAGTTGGACGGTCTTGCACAGGCCAAGACCCTAAGGGCTTATGCCTATTGGCAGTTATTGGATCTCTTCCAAACCCCGCCTTTGGTCACCGACGCACAGATTGACCCCAACAATCTGCCCACAAATTCCACACCGGAAGCCTTATTCTCGTTTGTTGAATCTGAACTATTGGAGGCGATTCCAAATCTTGCTCCCAGTGCTGATGCCAGGGGTACCATTGATCAAGATGCCGCAAGAGCTGTACTTACCAACCTGTATTTAAATGCTGAAACCTATCTTGGCACACCAAGATGGGAAGACGCTATTGCACAAGCGGATGCCATCATTAATTCAGGTCAATTCACCCTTGTTACCGATGGTCTGCCCAACAACTACTCCGGTGATAATGAGACCTCGACCGAGAATATCTGGGTCGTACCCGAAAATGTTCCGGGTACGGGAACCCAAAATAGTATGAACTTTGCGAGAAGAACGATTCACTATAACCAAGGGGAATCCATGAACACTCCCGGTGGTGGATGGAACGGCTGGGCCACGTTGGCCTCTTTTTATGATCGTTATGAAGATGTTGACGCCCGAAAAGCAGCTTGGTTTTTGGAAGGGCAACAGTTTGATGCAGATGGGGTTACTCCGCTGGAAAATCGCCAAGGTCGGCCGTTGATTTTCACAAGGGAGATTTCTGCACCGAGACTTACTGGTGATGATATTGAAACTGCGGGTGTCCGTTGGAACAAATATGATCCCAGGACGGCCACGCCGGTCGGTAATGAACATGCCATTGATTTTGTGGTCTTTGGCCTGGCCGAGATTATGTTGGCAAAAGCCGAAGCCCATATTAGACTGGGACAGGTAGGCGAGGCAGCGGCATTGATCAATCCCATACGGGAACGGGCCGGGGTGGATCCAATACCAAACCCTACATTGGATGATGTTTACAACGAGCGTGGACGTGAACTGATATTAGGAGGCAAAAGACGTCCGGATATGATACGCCATGGTAGATTCACCACGGAAACCTGGGAATTCAAAGAGGTAACCGATCCTAACCGTAGGTTTTTCTTTATTCCGCAGCAACAGTTGGATGCAAATCCCAATTTGACCCAAAACCAATAAACTTTTACAAGGTTGGATGATAAAGGGTTCAAACCTATTTGGACCCTTTTCATTTTTCCGGGCGATATTGACCTAACTTTTATTTATATCAATTACAAGGATGGCTACAACAATGAACTGTTTTTTGATGCCATCATATTTTTTTTATGAACACCTCACCAAAGTCTTTTTTTTTGATATCCCTGGTCATTGTTTTTAAAAGCGCATTGTTTTCTTGTACCCATAGCGATACAACTTCTCAAAAACAGCTTCTTAATGATGATCGGTTATTTGTATTGTTGGATAGTACCATAACCAAGGTGTCGTTCCAGAATACCATTTACAACGATAGGGATTTCAATATATTCAGCTACCGGAATTTTTATAATGGTGGTGGGGTTGGTTTGGGCGATATCAACAATGATGGTCTTGTAGACATATACCTCACCTCAAATCTAGGTAAAAACAAGCTTTATTTAAATACCGGAAACTTTACATTCAAAGATATTTCCGAAAGCTCCGGAACTGGGGGCCAGCGCTCCTGGTCCACTGGAGTTACTATGGTAGATATCAACGCTGACGGTTTATTGGACATCTATGTCTGCAATTCCGGAAACATCAAAGGGGATGACCAAAAAAACGAGCTCTTTGTTAACAATGGGGATTTGACTTTTACGGAAAGCGCAGAACTATATAATCTGGCCGATAGTGGATTTACCACCCACGCCGCTTTTTTTGATTATGATCTTGACGGTGACCTCGATGCCTATATTTTGAATAATAGTTTTATTCCCGCAAATACATTGAACTACTCCAATAAACGGGACTTGCGGGCAGAAAACTGGAATTTACCGGAAGTTTACAGGGGAGGAGGCGATAAACTATTGAAAAACGTGGACGGGCGTTTTGAAGACGCCAGCCAGGAGGCCGGGATCTATGGCAGCCTCATTGGATTTGGTCTTGGCGTAACCGTAGGGGACATTAATGGTGACCATTATCCTGATATCTACGTTTCAAACGATTTTTTTGAGAGGGATTATCTGTACATCAATAATCAAAATGGGACATTTACGGAGGATTTGGAAAACTATGTCTCCCACTTGAGCCTGTTTTCCATGGGTGCAGATATGGCCGATATCAACAATGACAACAAAACTGACATTTTTGTCACGGATATGTTGCCGGAGGATGATGAACGTCTTAAAAACACCACCAATTTTGATTCCTATGATGTTTTTAATCGAAAATATAATCTGGGTTTCTACAACCAGTTTATGCAAAATACGTTGCAAATCAATACGGGAAATGAAAGCTTTTTTGAAATTGCCCACTATGCCAATGTGTCCAAGACAGACTGGAGCTGGGGTGCCCTGCTTTTTGACATGGACAATGATGGGTATAAAGATATCTACGTCTGCAATGGCATCTACCACGATTTGACCAATCAGGACTTTATAGACTTTTTCGCCAATGATATTATTAGGAAAATGGTGTTGACGGGGAATAAGGAAGAGGTAGAGGACGTCATCGACAAAATGCCCAAAAAACCTATCCCCAACTATGCTTTTAAAAATAATGGGAATCTTACTTTTAAAAAAGTATCGAAAGCCTGGGGGATGGACATTCCCAGTTTTTCCAATGGTGCCGCTTATGGCGATTTGGACAATGACGGCGATTTAGATCTTGTAGTCAACAATGTGAATCAACCCGCATTTATTTACGAAAACAAAACAGATTCCAGATTCGACCACAACTACATTAAAATTAGATTAAAAGGAGAACAACCCAATACGTTCGGCATTGGAAGTAACTTGGAAATTTATACCAAGGACAAAGGAGTTGTCCGTCAAGAAATGATTACTGCCAAAGGGTTTCAATCTTCAATCCCACACACGATGACAATTGGCTTGGGTACACAGGTTACCATAGATTCCCTTGTCATTGTTTGGCCAGATCTCAAACGACAATCCATCATCCAGGTTCCTACAAATACCACACTTACCCTGGAGCAAAAAGCCGCAACCCCGTCAACATCAAAATTTCATGGAGGACAAGAATCGAAGCACCTTCTAAAAAAAATGGTTCACACCCTAGAACCCCATGAAGAGGATGCCTTTGTTGACTTTGATTATGAAGGGCTCATATCACAAATGCTTTCCAGGGAAGGACCCGCCGTTGCTGTTGGTGACGTTAATGGGGACGGAAACGAAGACATTTACATTGGTAGCGCATTTGGCACTATTGGAACCCTCTATCTTTACGAAAAAGGCAAGTTCACCCCTAAATCCCAAACCCTATTTGAATCCAATAAGCCGCTCGAAGAGACCGCTGCAGCGCTTTTTGATGCAGACGGAGATGGGGATTTGGATTTATTGTTGGGCTATGGAGGGAACGACCCAAACCAACGATCAACAAACCGTTTGTTCCTCAACAATGGAAAGGGAACCTTTACACAGGTAAGAAACCTGCCCGCTACCCAGCACAACATTTCCACTATTGCACCGGAGGATTTTGACAACGATGGAGATATTGATGTTGTTATTACCTCTCGGAGCGTACCTGGAATCTATGGAATGGATCCAAAGCATTTGTTACTTGAAAACGACGGTTCAGGGAATTTTAAGGATGTTACCGAAAGAAGAGGGTATCCGTTACAAAATATAGGTATGGTCACCGATGCTACCTGGGTAGATTTCAATAATGATGGGGCCAATGAACTTATCACAGTTTCGGATTGGGGTACGCCAAAAATATTCAAAGTGGAAAGAAACCGCTTACAATTGCTGCAAAACACTACTCTGGACAGTCTTTCAGGAAAATGGAATACGGTAAGGGTCTTGGATATTGATAATGATGGCGACAAAGACATAGTTCTTGGTAATCAAGGTTCCAATCTACCCTATAGACCTGCCCCAGGCGCTCCTATGAAACTTTATATCGGTGATTTTGACAAAAATGGCACCATTGAGCAAATCACAACGCAAACCGTAGGTAAAAAGGACAAGCCCATACACATTAAAGGGGAACTCACACGACAGCTAAACTTTCTTAAAAAAGAGAATCTTAAGTTTTCGGAATATGCCACAAAATCCATGGAGGATCTTTTTGATGCTAGTATTTTGGATGAAATCACGGTCAAAACCAATGTGATCTGTGAAAGCGTCCTGTTGATCAATGAAGGAGGAGAGGAATTTCGCTTGGAACAGTTACCACAAGAAGCTCAATTTTCCTGTATCAATACCATTTTGGATTTGGACGTAAACGCTGATGGCTTGCCAGATTTGCTTATTGGTGGTAACAATTACAGCTTAAAGCCCCAGTTTTCTAGATTGGATGCCAGCTTTGGAAGTGTATTTACCAGACAATCCGAAGGATACGAATGGGTGCCTTTTGAACAATCCGGGTTTTTCGTAAAGGGACAGATTCAGCGTTTGGCCACGATTAAAGATAAAGAAGGGGATATATCCATTATGGCTATTCTGAACAATGCGAAGCCCAGATTTTTCCGCTTGAATGAGAACTAATATTTACATAGTAATAGTACTGTTATGCTTAACTCATAGCTGTACAGAACCAAAGGAAACCTTGTTTTCCACTCCTGAAGCCTCCGAAACGGGTCTAAAATTTGTGAACAAGCTCTCCCCAACCGAAGATTTGAACATTTTGGACTATCTATACTTCTACAATGGAGGTGGGGTTGCCGTGGGAGATATCAATAATGACGGCCTATCGGACATCTATTTTTCCGGAAATATGGTAAAGAACAAACTCTACTTGAACAAGGGTAACCTACGTTTTGAGGATATTACCGAAAAAGCAGGAGTAGCCGGAAATAGTGATTGGAATACAGGAGTCACCATGGCGGACATTAACGGAGATGGCTTTTTGGACATCTATGTATGTGCCGTAGTGGGGATACATGGCTTTAGAGGGCATAATGAACTATTCATCAATAATGGCAACGGTACCTTTGAGGAGAAATCCGAAGAGTACGGACTGGATATCGACAACTTTAGTTCGTCCGCAAGCTTTTTTGACTATGACCTGGATGGGGATTTGGATGTGTATCTTCTAAATCATGCAGTCCATACCGAAACCTCCTTTGGAAATGCCAACATAAGAAATAAAAGAGACTACGAAAGTGGGGACAAACTCTTACGGAACAACATGGGCAGGTTTGTTGACGTAAGTGAGGCGGCTGGGATTTTTGGGGGCGTCAACGGATATGGCTTAGGATTATCCGTAGCGGATTTTAACCAAGATGGTTACCCAGATATTTATGTGGGAAATGATTTCCACGAGGACGACTATTTCTACCTCAATAACGGTGATGGAACTTTTAAAGAGTCCCTTAAAGCGTTCTTTGGGCATACCAGTAAATTCTCCATGGGGAATGATGCAAGCGATATTAACCACGATGGCTATCCCGACCTGATTTCTTTGGACATGCTTCCGGAAGATGAGAAAGTGCTAAAATCTTCTGCAGGTGATGATAATTATTCCCGTATGCGCATCAGGACCCAAAACCTGGGTTACCATTATCAATATGCCAGAAACATGCTACAAATCAATCGTAACGGTCAGTTTTTTTCAGAACAGGGCCTAATGTCCAATATTGCCAGTACCGATTGGAGTTGGAGCCCTCTATTTGCGGATTTTGATCAAGACGGGGAACAGGATTTGTTCGTGACAAACGGTATTTCCAAAAGACCCAATGATTTGGATTACATCAAATTTATATCCAATGAAGAAATTCAAAGACATCTGAATGAGACCAAAATAATGGATAACCAAGCTTTGGAAAAGATGCCCCCAGGGATGATATCCAATTACTTTTTCAAGGGCAGTTCTTCTCTAAAGTTTAAGGACATGAGTGGTCGTTGGGATGGAAAAACCCCAATAATATCCAATGGTTCGGCCTTTGCGGATTTTGATAATGATGGCGATTTGGATTTAATCACCAACAATTTAAACCAACCCCCCACCCTTTATAAAAATTTGACCGATAATTCAAAAAATCATTTTCTAAGACTAAACCTGAAATACGGACAACAAAATCCTTTCGCCATAGGAGCCGAGGTTTATGCGTATTGCCAAGGCCAACTGCAGTATAAACAGCTGATTCCTTCAAGAGGTTTCCAATCTTCTTCGCAGTATACCATCCATTTTGGACTGGGACCGTCCAAAATGGTGGACTCTTTGCAAGTCGTATGGCCAGACAGAAAAGTACAACGACTGTATAATATTAAAGCAAACCAACACCTTAACGTAATTTATGAACAAGGGAACAAAAACACGTTTGCAAAGTCCCATCCCTATGAAAGAATACTTTTTGAACGGGAAGATTCCCTTGGTTTAGCGTACATCCATGAAGAAAATTCTTATATCGATTTTAATCGATCCAAGCTTATTCCATACAAAATTTCCGACCGGGGCCCGGCCTTTGCAATAGATGATTTTAATGGGGATGGCCTGGAAGATGTCTTTTTTGGGAATGGGAAACATGTAAAGAACAAATTGTTCCTTCAGAACAACACCGGAGTTTTTGAAGGCTCGTACCAAAAAGTATTTGAAATGGATTCCCTTTTAGAGACTGAAACGGCTCTTTTTCTGGACGTTAATGCCGATGGAAAACAAGATTTGTTCGTGGCCTCGGGGGGAGGTGAATTTTTTGGGGAATCCAACGCGCTTCTAGACAAATTGTACCTTAATTCAAATGGTGGCCTAACAAAGATGACCATTCCCGAACCTTACGCCAATAGCAGTATTGCACGGCCTTATGATTTTGACCAGGATGGTGACGTGGACATTTTCATTGGAGTATCTGCCATTGCGAACAACTTTGGTGCACTCCCTTCCTCATATATCCTTGAAAACGATAAAGGGATATTAAAACACAAAAAAATAGATGCTTTTGATAAAATTGGTATGGTCACCGACGCTCTTTGGACAGATTTTGATAAAGATGGCCTAAAAGACCTTATTGTAGTAGGGGAATGGACAAAACCCCAATTCTTCCGCAACAAAAATGGTGACTTTACCAATGTAACTCCGAGATATTTACCAGAAAAACTCAATGGTCTTTGGAGGGCCATAACCCCTTTTGATATTGACCATGATGGTGATATGGACTACCTCTTGGGGAACTGGGGAATGAATTCCAAGTTTACCGCAAGCAAAGAATTCCCGCTTTTGTTATATCACGGAGATATTGACCAAAACGGAACCTCGGAAAGTATAGTTGCCATTGAAAAAAAGGGAAGGTATTATACAACCAAGGGATATGATGAGCTTTCGGAACAGTTGCCCAATCCAATACGGAAAAAATATACTTCCTATCGAGATTTTGCCGGTCAAGATATCGAGGAAATCTTTGGGGGCTTGTTACAAAAGGCCAATGTATTGCAGGTACATACCTTGGCTTCCGGGTTTTTACGAAATGACCAGGGAAACTTCATCTTTGAACCGTTCCAAGACGCCCTTCAAGTAGCCCCCATTAACTGTTTTTTGTCCTTCGATTTTGATTCGGACAACAAAAACGAAGTGCTGTGCGCAGGAAATTTTTTCGGTGTCACCCCATATCACGGAAGATTTGATGGTTTTTCATCTGCTCTTATCGAAGATGAAACTACCATCATCCATGGGAACGAGTTGGGATTGGAGTTACAACATAAAGTGACACGTGGCCTAGGCCTATTGCACATAAAAGACGAACCCCATCTTTTGGTTTCTTTACACAATGATGGGGCTCATCTCTATAAAATAAAACAGTGAAAATGCTTCCCTGTGTTTTTTGAGAAGACAAGGAAAATTATTTGGATGGGATACCCTATGATGAACGCTATTAGATGGAAAGCAGTAATGCTGGGATGCCTACCAGACCAAATACAACAACTATTTAAGTGTAAAAGATGGCCCCAAAAACGCTACTGATCGGTTTTTTTGTTTTTACAGTACACTATCTATGTGGCCAAACCGCAGCATACCAGCTTTCTTTTCAGGTAAATGAATTGTCCAACAATAGTCCAATGGATGGTGCCCAAATATCCATTACCCCCTGTAATTGCGGGGGAATTACGGACAATGGTGGGCGTTTTACAATTTCCCTTCCCCCCAACACCTATACCATTACCGTAAATTTCCTGGGCTTTAAGGAGCAGTCCAGAACCTTATTGCTCAATAATGATCGAGAACTACGTTTTGATCTGGCCGAACAAGAAGAACAACTTTCCGAGGTGGTGTTGCGAGCCAAAAGAATTAATGAGAACCTGGAACGACCACAAATGGGAGTGCTACAGTTAAGTGCACAGGACATAAAAAAAATACCTTTGGCCCTGGGAGAGTTCGATGTACTTCGTTCCTTAGTCTTATTGCCGGGAGTGAATGATGCCGGGGAAATAAGCAATGGGCTTTCCGTAAGAGGGGGATCTTTGGACCAGAACTTGGTATTGTATGATTATGCACCGGTTTTCAATCCCACACATTTGTTCGGGCTGTTCTCTGTCTTCACTCCTGATTTGGTGGCTTCAGCGGATTTGTTCCGGGCAAACATACCCGCAAAATATGGCGGAAGAACAACATCGGTTCTTGATGTTAGGATGAAAAAGCCTTACAGCCCCATCCCAAAGTTAAGTGGTGGTATTGGGCTGGTGTCCAGTAACCTTACTTTTGAAACTCCTTTGATCAAGGATAAACTTATGATGATTGCAGGGGGTAGGGTTGGGCTCAATGATTTTCTATTGCCCTTATTTTCTGAACGATTGCAGAATACCAAAGCCAGATTCGCCGATGGGACCTTGAAGTTGTTGTATTTGCCCACAGAAAAAGACCAACTGTCATTATCCGGTTTTTATAGCGAAGACTTTTATCAATTGGATTTGGTGACCCGCATAGAAAATGTAAACTCGGAAAACAACCAGTACGATTTTGGCATTCTAAATGGAACTCTGGACTGGCTGCACAGCTTTGATGAGGATACGAACCTAAAGACCGTTTTGGTGGGCAGTACCTATTTTCCTAAAATCATTTTTCCTGAAGTTGATAGTGATAACGAAATAGTGTATGAATCAAAAATCAATTATTACAGTTTGATTACGGAATTCAACAAACGTAAAAGCAAGGATTTCAGTTACTATCTGGGGGTACAGGCCAACCACTATAATATTCACCCCGGAGACCTTGACCCGGGGGGTGCGGATAATGTCCTGTCCGTTTCCTTGGAAGAGGAAAACAGCTATGAATTATCAAGTTACGTCAATGTAGATTGGAAACCCACAGAAAACTTAAGCCTTTCGGGCGGGTTGCGTTACAACCATTTTTCGTTGGTGGGGCCTTATAATCTGGCCAGTTTTGATGATACGGGCGAAATTACGGACTCCCAATTTTTTGAAGAAGGGGAAGGTGTAACTTCATATAACAGTTTGGAACCCAGACTAGGCTTGAGCCTTAGGTTGGGGGAAAGTTCATCCATAAAAGCGAGCTATGCCAGGTTGAATCAATATCTTCAAAATGTGTTCAATAGTACAACACCCTTGCCCACATCCCGGTGGACCGTCGCCAGCCCCAATATTCAACCGCAGATAAGTGATAATTACAGTGTGGGATGGTTTAAAAATCTAAATGATGGCGGTGTGGAAATTGGGGTGGAAGCATACTACAGGGACATTCAAAATGTATTGACCTATAAGCCTGGTGCCGATTTCTTTTTGGAAGAGTTTTTAGACCAGTTTGTGGTTCAGGGACAGGGAAGGGCCTATGGATTGGAACTGAGCTATAGAAAGCCAACCGGTAAGGTAAATGGATGGTTCAATTATTCCTGGTCCCGGAGCCTTATGCGCACAGTGGACGAAGACCTCCGGAGCAGAATCAATGACAATGATTGGTTCCCATCTGACTTTGACCGCCCCCATGTGTTCAATGGTACCGTTAATTTTGAAGGAAACAAATTCAATACGGTAAGTCTAAATTTCACGGCCCAGACAGGGCGCCCTTACACGATAGCCAATGGCTTTGTAGAAGTAGACGGTATTGATGTTCCCATTTTTTTGGAGCGTAACAATGCAAGATTGCCAACCTACCACCGCCTGGATTTCTCATGGACCATTAAGTACTCCAAAAAAGAGAAAAGACGCTGGATTGGGGATTGGACATTTACCATTTACAATGTATATGGCAGGAGAAATCCTTACAACAGATATTATGCACAACGTGTTGGCGACGAAAACACGGATATCTTTTTGGACAACCCGCTCGGAACTTATGAGATATCAGTCCTTAATGCGCCATTGTTTTCGTTGTCCTATAATTTCACATTTCAGTAAAGAAAGAAGGCGAAAAGGATTCTATTGAGCGGTCAGGAAACGGAAAGAATAATTTGGGGACAATAGGTCGCATTTTTTAAAATAGCTTATATAAAACAATGAATATTCCGAATCATACCATCAAATTGAAAAACCTCCTTTACCTCTTTGGCGTACTGATATTGTATGCATGTGTAGATGCTGTGGAACCGGAGTTCGATTTCGAGGAAGGGATTGTTTACATCGATGCCTTTGCTGCCACGGATGCCGGCGCTTCCTATGTTTCCATAACTGAATCGGCAATAAGTAATGGGGATTATGAGAACGTTTTTGTGCCAGGGGCAAATGTGTCTTTTCAGAATATTGATAATGGAGAGATCGTTCAATTAATGGAGGAAGGGGAGCGCTATTTTCCAGACGCCAGTTTTGTGGTTGCTCCCGGACAATCCTGGCAAATGCACGTAGAATTTCCAGATGGAAGACGTTACATGTCCGATGTAGAAACGGTATTGGATCCGGTAGGGATCAATGCCATCAACGCAACATATAACCCCGAACTACTGTTCAGTGATGCCGAGGGTACTTTTGTTCCGGGACATTTCATATCCGTGGATTTTGACGATCCCGTAAACGAAACCAATTATTACTTTTGGAATTTTGAGTCCTTTGAGAAAACATTGTTCTGCGAACGCTGTGAAGGCGGTATATTTAGAGAGGGCCAATGTCAACCCAATCCCCCAAATGTAAGGAGAAAATCCTACTATGATTATCGTTGTGATGGGGATTGCTGGGATATTGAAACTTCAGCCAGCATTAATATTTTTTCGGATGAGTTTGTAAATGGAAATACCGTGAACAACCTCCCCGTGGGAAACATCATCCTTTTTTCAAAAGAAGATATTCTGGTCAATTTGTGGCAATTCTCAATATCAAAAAGTGCATATGATTACTATCTCATCCTAAATGATTTGGTGGATAATAATGGTAGTATAAACGCGCCGCCGCCAGCCGCACTTTTAGGCAATTTGTCCAATCCAGAAGATCCAGATGAATTTGTCCTGGGACGTTTTACTGCGGCTTCTTTCTCAGAAGCTACCATTTTTGTGGATCGTACGAATATCCGGGAGAATGCGCTGGAGGGCAGGGGGTTTATCCAGGTAGAGGCTTGCTTTGAGGTCTGCCCAACCGAAGGATGCCCACCAAGCCCAAGACCCGGGACATGTGTCCCTGTTACCAACATCGCTTGTGAGGAAGGTCGTTTTAGGACAGCCGTCGCACCTCCGGGTTGGATTGAACAGGAGTAGCGGTTCATGATCAAAACGTCCCTGAATTCTCCCTAAGAGGCAAATAGGCTTCCGCTTTCCATTTTAGCGCATCTCTTCCGGTATGGGGTTATTAAAACAGGATTCGATAGGTAGATTGGAGGAATGCGTCTTTAAGGATAGACACTCGATTAACGTGTGGGTTTATGCCGAACATGATACTCAAGCGGTGCGTAACGGATGACACTTAACTTTTGAGTAGATAAGGCCCCAGCATGCTAAATGAAAAAGCTTTTTAACAGCATGTTTCCAACATTATAGAAATTAAGAATTTACTTCCAAATACTTCAGATTTATCTTTAAAAAACAGTCTTTTTTAGGAATTACTTCACAATTGGACTATACGTCAAAAGGTTTGGACAATATGCAAAATGATTGTGTAGGCCTTCAATTACTTTCATCACAACAAATTTAAAGACTGGATTACCCAAGCGTTTTTTTGGGTTACCACACAGGTATTTCAAATAGTGTGTCGTAGGAAGAATAGAATTCGAATACCAAGAAAAAAGCAGTGTAGATGGATAACAGAAATATTCCTCATGCTATTGGTGACCAGTCTATTGATGCTACTTATCCAAGTGATATCGCTCTAAAGAAACAAAACAATGAACCAAACGTTACGCCAAGAATATAATTCGCTTCCCATTAGAAGGGGGAATTTTGATTTCAAAACCTACAATGATAGGGTTATCTGGGATGAGTTTAGGGCAGGTAGCGAAGAAGCTTTTAATTTTATTTACAGTGATAACTTTAATGCCTTACACCATTTTTGTTCTAGATTTTCAAATTGCGACAGTGTAATACAAGATTGCATCCAAGACCTATTTATCACGATTCATAAAAACCGAAAGAATTTAGGTCCTGCGCATTCCATAAAAGCATATTTATTTCTCTCAGCCAAGCGAAAATTGACACGATATTTAAAAAAAGAAGAGCGATTTACAAGTTTTGGCTTGGAAAATCACAAAATTCAGGACAAACTGGGTTCTGAAATGCCATTTGAATTTACCTTAACTTCAAATCACCCTGATGAAAAGAAAAAGGAAATGCTGAAAAAATCCTTTGAAAAACTTCCAGAAAATCAAAGAAAGGCAATTCGGTTATTTTATTATGAAAATTACAGTTACAAACAAGTTGCCGAATTCATGGGTATGACCAATATAAAATCGGCTCGTAACTTAATGTATAAGGCACTGAACAATTTAAAGGAAAGCTTCTAACATGATCTTCTTAAAGATAAAAATAGGAGTTTAGTTAGTTTATTCAAGCAGGGACTGCTCTTGTTAAAAGAGCAGTCTTTTTTTTGTGTATGTCGAAACCCCCATATTTAACACCCAACTTGTTTTACACAAGAATGCTTGTGACTACGTGGTCGATAAGTTTACATTCGGTGTCCTCACTGTCCAAACCGGCAATGGGCATGAATTCCAATCCAGGTTCAACCGGTATAGTAAGGATTTCGGTAGGGAGCAACGTTACATAAAGGGAGGGCCACAGCCCAATGAAAAGGTGGAAAGATTACAGCTCACTGACAAGAAAGGGTTTTATCAGCCATTGGACCACTCCGATGATATGGACTTGAACAAAAAAATAAAGATTTAGTGCCATTTTAACTGAAGGAACACAAAGAGATATTTTATACCTTACCTAGGAATAAAGACAATTTTTGAACTATGAAAACTTCCAAGAAAAAAGCAATAAAAAACAACAAGGATTCCCGCAGGTCTTTTGTGAAGAACACTACATTGTTTGCCAGCGGTACAATGTTATTGCCCAGTTTACAAATGAGCGGTATGGTAAACGTTTTTAACGAAAAAAAATTAAAAGTGGCATTGGTGGGCTGTGGCGGACGCGGTACCGGAGCTGCGGTACAGGCATTGAACGCAGATGACAACATTGAACTGGTCGCTTTGGCGGATGCATTTGAAGATAGAACCAGGGAAAGCTTGGCCAATATAAAAGGGGCCATGGGCGATACGGAGAAAATTAATGTGAAGGAGGAGCACCTCTTTTCCGGTTTTGAAGCGGCAAAAAAAGCAATGGATATGGCAGATGTGGTCATCTTGGCCACGCCTCCCGGATTTAGACCGGAACATTTTGAATATGCGGTAAATAACGGAAAACACGTTTTCATGGAAAAACCAGTGGCCACGGATGTGCCCGGGGTAAGAAAGGTTTTGGCCGCGGCAAAGAAAGCAAAGGAAAACAAATTGAATGTTGTAGTTGGGCTGCAGAGGAGGTATCAAGGCAATTACCTTGCCGCAATCAACCGGCTAAAAAAAGGGGACGTTGGGAAAATTGTGTCGGGTCAAGTATACTGGAACAGTGGTGGAGTTTGGGTCAAAGAAAGACAACCTGGGCAGACGGAATTGGAATATCAGATGCGGAATTGGTACTATTTTAACTGGCTATGCGGGGACCACATCCTGGAACAGCATATACATAACATTGATGTGGCCAATTGGTTCATTGGGGAGTATCCGGTTTCCGCCCAGGGAATGGGAGGGAGACTAGTACGCACCGGCAATGAATATGGGGAAATCTACGATCACCATTTTGTTGAATTCACATATCCCGGCGGAGCGGTGGTAGCCAGCCAATGTAGGCATCAACCGGACACCATGACCAGGGTATCCGAGTTTTTCCAGGGAACCAAGGGAACCATTTCCACAGAAGGTTATACCACCAAAATCAAAGATTGGAAAGGCCGTGACGTTTTTCAATATGAAGAAAGGAATGATCCCAACCCCTACGAGGAGGAACATGTGAAACTGTTTCAGGCCATTAGGAGCGGTTCGGTAATCGCGGATGCGGAACATGGGGCAAAAAGCACCATGACCGCCATTATGGGGAGGATGGCCACCTATTCGGGAAAAATCATTAAATGGGACGAAGCCATGGCCTCCAATCTGGAGTTGGTCCCCAAAAATTTAAGTTGGGATTCCCCAGCTCCCGTAAAACCCAATGCGGATGGAAGCTACAACATCCCCATGCCAGGAAAAACAATCGTAGTGTAATTATTTTAATTGAGCACAACGATAGAGCTAAACAGGAAATGGAAGGTGTTGTTGGGTATTTTCCCCATCGGAAGCCTATCATTGCCATGCATATCAAATAGTTCCCAAGGGTTGGGAAGCTTTGAGCCTCTACCTTGGAATCCAATGAACACTGAAAACCATCCGGATGCAGGTAGTTTGAAGGATATGGAAAAGGGGAGTTTCCACTCGATTTGTAGAAACTCCCCTTTAGTGACCACGGAGGGATTCAAACCCCCGACCGCTGGAGCCGAAATCCAGTGCTCTATTCAGCTGAGCTACGTGGCCAATTTATTTCTAACAATGGTGGAGATGGTCTTCCCATCGGCCTGTCCTGCCAATTCCTTGGTCACCACACCCATTACCTTCCCCATATCCTGCATTCCGGACGCTCCCAATGCATCTATGGTCTGCACCACCACTTTTTCTATTTCCTCTTCGGTCAATTGTTCGGGCAAAAACCTTTCGATAACCGCAACTTGTGCCAATTCCGGTTCCGCAAGGTCTTCCCTGCCCTGCTCCTTAAAAATGGTGGCACTGTCCTTGCGCTGCTTTACCAGCTTTTGCACCAACTTCGCTTCATCTTCCTCAGAAAGTCCTGCTCCCCCACCCTTTTCGGTCTGCGCCAACAATATAGCCGATTTAATGGCACGCAACGCTTCCAAAGCAACGGTATCCTTTGCCTTCATTGCTGCTTTTAGCTCCGTCATTATGTTTTCTTGCAATCCCATACCATACTATTGTTAAGGGCTGCGAAGATAAAAAATAAACCCGAAAATATTGTACTATTTTCGGGTCTAAACGCTCCATTAAAATGGAAACAAACTAAACACTACTAATCAACATTGTCATGGAGAAATGAATTATTGGAGCGCAGTTGAATTTCATCATTACTGTCTTCCCCCAAACTCATCCTGGATACCTTTTGTTCCTTTGGGTTTTCATTCAAATCAATTCCCTGGCGCTTATACGCAGGCTCCTTTTCAATATCATCCACACTCTTTCTATTGTTCTTAAAGGTGTAATTGAAATTTTTAAGTTTACGTTTGCGCTCTTCGGCACGTTCTTTTAACAGATCGCTTATTGACGTATTAAAGGGATCTACGTTGCCATCCCCTCCTGTTTCCTTGTCTGAGGAAGCCTCAGTTTTTATGGTCTTTTTCTCAAAGACCAATTCGTTCTCCACTAATTTTGGTTCATGGGTCTCCGCAACGGAACGGGCACCGGTGAGTTGGGTCTCCAACTCCATATACTCTTCCAGGTTATATCGTGTTTCACCATCCAAATTGTAATCCAGGACCGGACTCACTTCCACATATTCCTGAACTTCCATGTCCTTTGTTTCCTTGTCCAGATCAAAAGTGATGGTATTCTCAAAAGGCTTTTCCTCTTTCACCTCGTTTAAAGGCATATCAAAGGTTAATGTGATTTGGTCTTCCTCGAGTTTTGGCGAAACAACTTCAGCATCAATGACATTGATGTCATTAATAACGTCCTTAGCTTCTATAATAATGAAATCGTCATCCATTGTGGTACTGGCCACAACCTCTTCCACAGGCTTTGGCAGCACTTCCTCGTAAAACACATTGAAGTTTCGAATATAGTTGGTAGTGGGTATGATATCGGATTCCGGTTCTCCAGACTCTTCTTCCAAAGTATGCTTGATTACCGGTTCCCCTTCCGAAGGTTCAGTGAAAGCGGGCTTACTGACCATAGTGCTTTCCGAGCTCAAGTTTTGAACTGCTTTTTGCTCATCTTCCAAGGTGTGGATAATCTTTTTGGATTCCGTATTCACAATGTCATCTTGCTGGTCCACTGCAAAACCGGTAGCAATAACGGTTACTGCTATGGCATCCCCTAAATTCTCATCTTCACCCACCCCCATAATAATATTTGCGCCGTGACCAGCCTCTATTTGGATATGGTCATTGATTTCACCGATTTCGTCTATGGTAATTTCCTGCGTACCGGAAACAATGAGCAACAAAACGTTTTTAGCACCAGTAATTTTGTTGTCATTTAATAATGGAGAATCCAAAGCTTTCATAATGGCTTCATTGGCCCTTCCCGAACCTGAAGCGGTTGCGGATCCCATAATTGCCGTACCACTATCGGACAGGACGGTTTTAGCATCCCTTAAGTCAATATTCTGTGTATAATGGTGGGTAATCACTTCAGCGATACCACGAGCTGCTGTGGCCAATACCTCATCTGCCTTTGAGAACCCGGCCTTGAAACCGAGATTACCATAAACTTCCCGAAGCTTATTGTTATTGATAACGATTAATGAATCCACATTGGAACGAAGTTTTTCAATACCCAACTGAGCTTGTTTGCAACGCATGGCACCTTCAAACTGAAATGGAATGGTGACGATACCCACCGTGAGAATATCCATTTCCCTGGCAACCTTGGCAATGACAGGCGCTGCTCCCGTACCCGTTCCACCACCCATACCGGCTGTAATAAATACCATTTTGGTGGTACTTTCCAGCATCTCCTTAAGATCCTCCATACTTTCCAGGGCAGCCTGTTCCCCGATTTCCGGATTGGCCCCTGCGCCAAGGCCCTCGGTGAGGGAAACCCCCAGTTGGATCCTGTTGGGCACCGAACTATTGTCAAGTGCCTGTGAGTCCGTATTGCAAATAACAAAATCCACGCCGTTAATGCCGGCCTGGTACATATGGTTTATGGCATTACTACCTCCACCGCCAACGCCAATTACCTTTATGACGTTGCTTGTGTTCTTTGGTAAATCGAATGCGATGTTATCAAATTCATTGTTCTTACTCATGGTGCTGTTGTATTTTGTGGGTGTGTATCTAAATTCTTATTCTGCGTTGTCTAAAAAGTCCTTCAGTTTTTCTGACCATTTATCAAAAATGGTCTTTCGTTCTTTTACCTGAACAGTATTTCCTGCAGCTTGGGCCTCTTCGCCAGCCAACACCTTTTCAGGTTCTGGGTCAACATCTTCCTGTTGCTGATTTTTGGCATCGGATTGTACTGCATTCATAAGAAGTCCGACCGCTGTGGCATACAGTGGGCTTGCAATTTCATCATCGGAATCGCCTGCCAAATGTTCATTGGGGTATCCGATTCTGGTATCCATCCCCGTAATGTATTCCACCAATTGTTTTAGGTGCTTTAACTGACTTCCCCCACCGGTAAGTACGATTCCGGCAATCAACTTTCTCTTCTGCTCTTCATGTCCGTAATTCTTGATTTCCACATACACCTGCTCTATAATTTCAACAACCCTGGCGTGGATGATCTTGGAAAGGTTTTTCAGGGTAATTTCCTTGGGTTCCCTTCCCCTAAGTCCGGGTATGGACACAATTTCATTATCCTTGTTTTCCCCAGGCCAGGCCGATCCAAATTTGATTTTGAGCAACTCTGCCTGCTTTTCTATTATGGAACAGCCTTCCTTAATGTCCTCGGTAATGACATTGCCCCCAAAAGGGATAACTGCGGTATGGCGGATGATCCCATCCTTGAAAATCGCCAAATCACTGGTACCGCCACCTATGTCTATTAAAGCCACACCTGCTTCCTTCTCTTCCTGGCTCAGTACCGCTTCTGCGGAAGCAAGGGGTTCCAAGGTGATATTCCCCAAATCCAATCCAGCACTTTTAATGCACCTGCCAATATTCTTTATGGATGAAACCTGACCTACCACCACATGGAAATTGGCTTCTAGTCGACCACCGTACATTCCAATGGGTTGTTTGATCTCCGATTGGCCATCCACCCGATATTCCTGTGGTAGCACATGGATAATTTCCTCCCCGGGCAACATCACCAATTTGTAGACTTGGTTACACAATTTGTCCAAATCATTTTCATTGATGACTTCTTCAGCGTCCAATCTGGTGATATAATCACTATGCTGTAAGCTTCGTATATGTTGTCCGGCAATACCCACCACAACGGAACCAATTTTCAAACCTGCATTCAATTCTGCCTGTTCCACTGCTTGTTGTATGGAAGAGATTGTTTGGGTAATATTATTGACAACGCCCCTATGGACACCCAAACTTTTTGAACGACCCGTGCCCAAAACCTCTATTTTACCATATTCGTTCTCGCGGCCAATGATGGCTACAATTTTGGTTGTCCCAATGTCTAACCCGACTGAATACTTACCTTGTTCCATAATTTATATTTTGGTGCAAACCACTTGATTATCAAATTCCAAACTCACTACAGCATATTTTCCCAACGTCTTGTCCCTGGTTGCTTTTAAGTAAAAAGCCATGAAGTTCTTGAACTTCTCGTCCAGGTTTTCCACATCGCCAAGATGTACCACAAAATCCTCCACCCTTAACTTCAATTGGTAGTCCCCTTCATCCTTGATATGAATCCCTATTACATTTTTTCTCAAAAAGTCATCCCTATTGATGTAATCCAGGATAACATAGGCATCCTCCAGGCTCTTGCCCGTAATCTTACCTGTAATAATGGGAACACGGGCCGAGTGGTACCTTGACAGCGGCATATGTTTTCCCTCATCATCCAGATAGAACCTGTTGACCCCTTCTATTCTTCCAATAGGATTACGTTGAACGATTTCTGAAATAAGTTTCCCCTCAATTGAGAAGTAGACTTGGGCATTTTTAACCATAGGATTGGACTCGATGATCTCTTCTATGGTATTCAAAACTACTTGTTCTTTTTTCCTGTTTTTTACGCTGCCGTAATTTTGTATTAACAATTTATTAACTGCATCTTCGGTTATATACAAATCGCTCTCTCCCAGAAACTTAATCTGTATATCATCAATCTTTCTATTTTTTCCCCGGTAGTCCGCAAAACCATACAGCCCTGCAATGGCCAGAATCAAAACCGACAACTTTATATAATTCCAATTAACTCGCATAGGCTAGTGCTTTTTTGATTTTAGGAACTTCCAAACCAATATCCCCTGCACCCAGGGTGATCAATACATCCGGTCTATCATTTTGTATCTCTACCAAAAGGCCTGCTTTTTCAACCAATTTTTTATTGGGATTATCGATTTTCTTCAATAGCCAGTCCGAGGTAACCCCTGGAATTGGCTTCTCCCTTGCAGGATAGATATCCAGAAGGAATATCCTGTCGAACTTTGCCAAGGAAGTCGCAAATCCGTCCACGAAATCCCTGGTCCGACTGAACAGATGGGGTTGGAACACCACCGTCATGAACAGATTGGGGTGCATCTCCGAAACCGCGTCATAGACTGCTTCTATCTCTGTTGGATGATGGGCATAGTCATCAATAAATACAAAGTCCTTTTCCTTAATTTGATAAGAGAATCTTCGCTGTACCCCTTTAAAGGATTGAAGTCCCCGAGCCAGTGGTTCTGCCGGAAATCCAGCTTCCACTGCCATGGCAAAGGCAGCGAGCGCATTCAATAGATTATGTCTTCCCGGTTTTTGGAACATTACCTCCTGTAAAGTCCCGGAAGGGGTACGGATGTCAAAAAGATAAACACCCTCTTCGATCCGAATGTTTTTTACACAATAATCCGCACCGTCCTCAATACCGTAGGTGATACCTTCCAAAGGCAAACCCTTTTTCACCAGCAGCTTACCCGCCACACCGAGTTTTTTGGTAAACTCCTCAAATGCCACGATCAAATCGGATACCGTGCCGTAAATGTCCAAATGGTCCGCATCCATCGAGGTCACACAGGCCACATTTGGGGAAAGCTGTAAAAAGGACCGATCAAACTCATCTGCTTCCACTACGGAATAGGTATTGCCCTCAAAAACAAAATTGCTGTTAAAGTCCTCCGAAATCCCGCCGAGAAAAGCCGTAAACGAACTGTCCACCTCCTTTAACAAATGGGCCAGAATACAGGAAGTGGTTGTTTTCCCATGGGTACCGGCAACGGCAAAACAGAAGGTATCCTTTGTGATGAGGCCCAAAACCTCGGAACGTTTTTTGACCTCAAATCTGTTCTTCCTAAAATAACAGAGCTCCGAATGTGTGTCTGGAACGGCAGGAGTGTACACCACAAGGGTGGAACCCGCCCTGGTGAATCCTTTGGAAATATGCTCCACGGAATCCTTATAGTGGACGGCTATCCCAAGATTTTCCAATTCCTTGGTCAGTGGGGTGGCCGTTTTATCGTATCCAGCCACTTCCTTGCCAATGTAAAGGAAATAGCGCGCTAAGGCCGACATTCCAATGCCTCCTATTCCAATGAAGTAAACGCTATGTATATCCTTTATTTTCAATTCAAAAGTTTTTCTATCTCATCTACAATATGCCCAGTTGCATTGGGCAAGGCCAATTTCCTTATATTCTTTCCAAGCGTTGCCTGCCGCTCTTTTGAATGCATCAATTCCGTAAAGGTGGCCTCAAATTCCCCATCCAACCGGGATTCCTTCAACATCAAAGCAGCGTCTTCCTTTACCAATGCCAAAGCATTTTTGGTCTGATGGTCTTCCGCAACATTGGGTGATGGAATAAAGAGTACGGGCTTACCCACAATACACAGCTCGGAGACCGAACTTGCCCCAGCCCTTGAAACAATAATATCGGCAGTTGCAAAGGCTTTGTCCATATCGTTGATAAATGGCACTACTTTGACTTCTTCCGAAGTATGTTTTCCATAGTCCTCCACATACAGTTTCCCACATTGCCAAAGGAGCTGAATGCCCAACTCCTTAAAAAAATCCAACTTGGCCTCCACCAACTGATTGATTCGCCTCGCTCCCAGACTTCCCCCTAAAATGAGGAGTATGGCCTTGTTTGGTTCCAATCCAAAAACTGATGCCGTTGTGCCTTTATCCGATTGTGTATTTACCAAATCTGCCCGAACGGGATTTCCAGTTTTCACGATTTTTTCCTTTGGGAAATAGCGCTCCATACCATCATAGGCGACGCATATTTTTTCGGCCTTATTGGCCAAAAGCTTATTGGTAATACCGGCATAGGAATTTTGCTCTTGTAGCACACAGGGAATTCCCTTGCCAGACGCCACCCTTAAAAGTGGACCGCTTGCAAAACCTCCGGTGCCAATGACAACATCGGGTTTAAATTGGTTCACTATTTTTCTTGCACTCCACAAACTATGCATCAATTTTATGGGAAACATCAGATTTTTAAACGTCAGTTTCCGTTGGAGTCCGCTTATCCAAAGACCTTTGATCTTATAGCCTGCCCGCGGAACTTTTTCCATTTCCATTTTGTCCTTTGCCCCTACAAATAAAAAGTTGGTAGTGGGATACCGCCTTTTTATTTCGTTGGCAATTGCTATGGCGGGATAAATATGTCCGCCAGTCCCTCCTCCGGATAGTATGATTTTATAATTGCCCACTTAATACTTCCAAAGGGTTGGTATCATCAACTTCCGCCGAAGCTGTTTCCTCTTGTTTTTTATCACTCGCGCTCAGCACTATTCCTATGGCCAAACAGGTCATCCATATTGAGGTCCCCCCCATACTTATCAACGGCAATGGCTGACCTGTAGTTGGAAATAATTCCACAACCACGGCCATATTTATAAATGCCTGAAATACGATGGGCAACCCCACTCCTATCACCAGTAATTTGGCAAAAACCGATTTGGCCGAATTCGCTACGACCACGATTCGAAATAGCAGCAATAGGTAAAAGAACAGTAAGCCCAAACCACCAATAAGTCCATATTCCTCTATAATAATCGCAAATATGAAATCCGAGGTGCTCTGTGATAACAGATTTTTCATCACACTCTTTCCAGCGCCCTTACCCACTAGGCCACCTTCCGCAACGGCCATTTTTGCATATTCCACCTGTCTTGACGCATCTGCCGAAGCTTTTTCGGGATATAAAAAGGTCTCTATACGGTTTTTCCAGGTAATTGCCCTTTGGGACGGAATCTTGTCCGGGGCTGCAAACAGTACGGTTATGAACATGGCCACAACAAGAAGACCGACACCCACCATGCTCAAAAGATACTTCAACGGATAGCCGCCCAGAAAGCACAACATCAATACCATAAAGCTTAAAATGGCTGCCGTGGAAAAGTTTTCGGGTAAAATCAGGACAATAACCAAAGCCGTGGGAATCCATAGTGGTAAAATACTGTCCTTAAAGGTGATGTGGCTATCCTTGATTTTGGTCAAGTACCGGGCTATCCAAATCATCAGGACCACAGAGGCCAGGGTGGAGGTTTGAAAATTCACTCCGATGACCGGTATGCGAATCCATCTATTTGCCGTTACCTCCCCAATTTGGGTTTCCACAGTCAAGGTGTATGCCAAGAGTGGTATGATAATGGGCATTGCTATTAGGGACAGACCTTTAAAGTAATGTGTGGGTACCCGGTGTATGGCATAAATGATCATGAAACCCAAAAACAGTAACACACCATGTTTTACCAAATGACCAATGGTCGTACCTGCGTCCTTTACGTAGACCAAGTTGGTACTTGCACTATATACCGGCAAAAAGGAAAACAATGCCAAAAGGGCAACAATGCCCCAAATAGCCCGATCTCCCTTTAAGTTGTGCAATAGTGCTTTCATCCCTATAATTTTCTGATTGCCGCTTTAAACTGATTACCCCTATCCTCGTAGTTTTCGAACAGGTCGAAACTTGCACAGGCCGGGGAAAGTAGAACGGCATCCCCACGAGTGGCCATTTTATAGGCCACCTTCACGGCTTGTTCCATTGAAAAGGTCTCTACCATGGGTTCCACTACCCCACTAAAGGTGTTCATGAGCTTGGTGTTGTCCATTCCCAAACAAATAATGCCTTTTACCTTTTCCCTTACCAAAGGCATTAGCGGCGTGTAGTCGTTACCTTTATCCACCCCGCCAACAATCCAAACAATTGGTTTTTTTATACCTTCAAGAGCATAATACGCAGCATTTACATTGGTGGCCTTGGAATCATTCAGATATTCCACATGATTGATTTTCAACACCTTTTCCAATCGGTGTGGCACCCCTTGGAATGATTGGATACTTTGTTTGATGGCCTCCTTACGAACACCGACCAACATAGCTGCCAAACCTGCGGCCATGGTATTCTTAATATTATGTTGTCCTTCCAAAGTCAAAAAATCCGTACTCATATCTATCGTATTAGCTTCTAGTTTAAATCGTATTATCTCATTTTCCATCCAAGCGCCCATTTCCTGCCTTGTGGTCAAGGAAAAAGGAACCTGTTTTGATCGAATGGTGTGCTTTTGCAGCCCCTCCTGAATAATCTTGTCATCGGCATCATAAATCAGATAGTCATTTTCATCCTGATTCATGGCTATCCTGAATTTGGCCGCGATATATTTTTCAAATTGGTACTCATAGCGGTCCAAATGGTCTTCCGTAATATTGGTTATCACCGCGACTTTTGGCTTAAAATCAACAATGCCATCCAGTTGAAAACTGCTTATTTCCAACACATAATGATCCAGGTCTTTTTCGGCAACCATTTTGGCATAACTGTCCCCAATATTTCCCGCGCAACCCACATGTAAGCCTGCCTCTTTCAGCAAATGATAAGCAAGGCTCGTAGTGGTTGTTTTTCCATTGGTTCCCGTGATTCCAATAATGGTGGCATCCGTATATTGGGATGCAAATTCAATTTCTGAAATCACCGGGGTATCCTGCCCTACCAATTTTTGCACCAACGGTACCTTGTCCGGGATGCCCGGACTTTTCATCACCAGGTCAGCATTTAAAATCCTTTCCTCGGTATGCCGGTTATCTTCCCATTCAATCTCAAAATGTTCAAGAACTTCCTTATATTCAGGTTTGATTTCCCCTTTGTCCGAAACAAAGACCCCAAACCCTTTTTGTTTTCCCAAAATGGCCGTACCTACACCACTCTCCCCTCCACCAAGCACCACTAAACGCTTCATTGCTAGCGTATTTTAAGTGTTACTATACTTAGTATGGCCAGCAAAATTCCCACGATCCAAAAACGGGTCACAATTTTGCTTTCATGGTACATTTTCTTTTGGTAGTGATGGTGCAATGGCGCCATTAAAAAGATACGCCTGCCCTCTCCGTATCTTTTCTTTGTATGCTTGAAATATCCAACCTGTAACATCACCGATATGGACTCGGCGAAAAAAATTCCGCATAACAATGGAATCAACAACTCCTTGCGAACAATGATGGCTATTACGGCTATGACCCCACCAATTGTCAAGCTTCCCGTATCTCCCATAAAGACCTGGGCAGGATAGGTATTGTACCAAAGAAAACCTACAAGTCCACCTACAAAGGCCGCTATAAAAACCACCAATTCCCCTACCCTTGGGATATAGAAAATATCCAGGTAGTCAGAGAACTGTATGTTACCCGATACCCAGGCGAATATGCCCAAAGTCAACACAATGATTGCCGAGGATCCTCCTGCCAAACCATCGATCCCATCGGTTAAATTGGCACCATTGGACACCGCGGTTACGATAAGAATCACAATTGGAATAAAAATCAACCATGCATAATCCGCTGTGCCATCCCCTATCCATGAAATGAGGTCCGCGTAGTCCAACTCATTATTCTTGAAAAAAGGAATATTGGTACGAACGGATTTAATTTCCTGCCCATAGACCTTTTCCACCTTAAAGTCCTGGGTAATGGTCATGGTATCCTTTTCTTTCATGGTGACCATGGGATGGAAATACAGCACGGCACCCACAATGAGTCCCAAAACAATTTGGCCCATTACCTTAAAGCGGCCCTTTAGGCCCTTTTTGTCCTTTTTAAATATTTTAATGTAGTCGTCAATAAACCCGATAATTCCCATCCAGAGCATGGTAACGATCAATAGGACGACATAAATATTCTTTAGGTCCCCGACCAACAGTACCGGTATTAAAGTGGACATAATAATAATGATACCACCCATGGTTGGAGTACCCGCTTTTTGCTGTTGCCCCTCCAATCCCAGATCGCGGATGGTTTCCCCTATTTGTTGCTTTTGAAGAAAAAGAATGATTCGCTTACCATATACCATGGCAATAAGCAGGGAAAGGATTACTGCTACAGCTGCCCGAAAGGTGAGGAACTGAAACAGGGAAGCTCCGGGAAGTTGGTATTGTTGTTCCAAATATTCAAACAAATAGTAAAGCATCCTTATCTACTTATTTAATTCCTTTAATGCTGTGGTCACTTCTTTAAAATCATCAAAATCCGCACGTACGCCCTGCGTTTCCTGATAGGTCTCATGCCCCTTTCCCGCAACCAATATGATGTCATTGGCCATGGCCAGTTTACAGGCGGTTTTAATTGCCTGCTTCCTATTTTCTATGGACAGTACCTTTTTGGTATTCTGGGCTTCCACACCTTTTTCCATTTCATCAATGATCTTACTCGGGGATTCACTTCTTGGATTGTCCGATGTAAAAATGGCCTGATTGCTCATTTCCGATGCGATATGACCCATAACCGGACGCTTCGACTTATCACGATCACCACCACACCCCACTACGGTGATGACGTTTTCATTTCCAGTCCTCAATGCGTTGATGGTAATCAGCACATTTTTAAGTGCATCCGGTGTATGGGCATAATCAACAATTGCCGTAATTTTCTTTTTCGATATAAAATATTGGAATCTCCCGTCCACATTTTCCAATTCGCTCACCAGGCGCAATATTTCCAGGGTTTCCAATCCAAGCATATCCGCCATGGCATAAATGGCCAACAGATTGTACGCATTAAAGTCCCCTATAAGTTTGGACCACAGCTCATTGTCATTAAACTTTAACAGCTGTCCATTGATTTGCCGCTCCAGGATCTGACCCCGATAATCGGCATATGATTTTAAGGCGTAGGTGACTTTTCTTGCTTTGGTGTTCTGTAACATCACCATTCCATTCTTGTCATCCGCATTGGTGAGCGCAAAGGCCGTTTTAGGCAAACCGTCGAACAGCTTTTTCTTGGTATCGCGATAGGCGGCAAACGTTTTGTGGTAATCCAAATGATCATGTGATAAATTGGTAAAAATGGCGCCTTCAAAAAATAAGCCTTCCGCACGTTTTTGGTGAATGCCATGGGAGCTCACTTCCATAAAACAGTACTCGACCCCTTCTTCGCTCATCATATCCAAATAACTATTGATGGTCAGTGAATCGGGAGTGGTATGGGTGGCTGGGTGTTCGTTATCATCCACCATAATTTTAATGGTGGAAATTAAACCCACTTTATAACCGGCTTTTTTAAAGAGTCGATACAACAAGGTGGTTACCGTTGTTTTCCCATTGGTGCCGGTAACTCCAACAAGTTTTAGGTTTTTGGAGGGATTTCCATAGAAATTGGCCGCCATAATGGCCAATGCCTTTTGACTATTGTCTACCTGAAGGTAGGTCACCCCGTTGACCATCAATTCTGGGAACTCCTCGCAAATAATAGCTTTTGCACCCGTATTGACCGCTTGTGGTATGAACTTATGCCCATCCATTTGTGTCCCCGGAATAGCCACGAAAACATCATCCATATCGACTTTTCTGGAATCGAAATGAATGGCATTTACCACAACATTGGTATCCCCATGTACTGCCTTTAGGCCAACCCCGTATAATATGTCCTTCAACAACTTCACGACAGTTCCAAAACAATTTTATTGACCTCCTTGGTATGGGTCCCAGCCTTTACGGATTGTGCTTTTACCTTCCCATTCCCCTTGACCTCAACTTCCAGTCCCATATTTTCCAATAGGGAAATGGCATCCATGGCACTCATGCCACGGAGGTTGGGAATCGCATTCAACTTTTCTTGGGCCCTGGCATAGAATCGCCCATAATTCCCTTCCAACCCTTCGTTTTTCGGGGTTAAAGATGTTATCTCTTCCACTACCGGTGAATTGGAATATATTTTTTGTGCAAGGGACTTAAATACGGGGCCAGATACGTCCGCACCATAATACCCCACACTTTTATCCGGTTCATGAATGACCACAATACAGGAATACTTGGGATTGTCCGCTGGAAAATAACCTACAAATGAAGAAATATAGGCCAATTTGTCCGGGTCCTTGGCCACATAATTCTTTTGACAGGTCCCTGTTTTTCCAGCCATGGAAAAATTGGCCGAATACAGCCCGTTTCCTGTTCCAATATCATTATCCACTACATTTTTGAGCAGTTGTTGTGCTTTTTTTACATTCTCCCTGGAACAGATGGAGGAATTGATAACGTCTTTCTTAAATTCCTTGATCACCTTGCCCCCTATCCGGGCTTCTTTTAAAAAACGGGGACGTACCATTTCCCCATCATTGGCAATAGCATTGTAAAATGTCAATGTCTGTATTGGGGTCATGGCCACCTCATACCCATGGGACATCCAGGCCAATGAAATTCCAGACCATCCCTTGTCCCCTGGATACCTCAATACGGGCTGACCTTCACCAACGATCGGCAAATCCAAATCTTGATGCAGTCCCATATTCATTAAGCGGTTTACAAACTTTTCCGGCCTTTCTTTATAGTTTTCATGGATGATTTTGGCAAATGCCGTATTGGAGGAAACCGCAAAGGCCTCTGCCACCGAGATTTCACCGTATCCGCCCCATTTGGAATCTTTGACAATACGATCATAGACCTTATATTTTCCCTTTCCGGTGTCCACAACAGTGCTTGTATCGATCACCTGATCTTCCAATGCCGCCAACAAACTCATTAATTTAAAGGTGGAGCCCGGTTCATGGGATTCCCCAATGGCATAGTTTAACTTTTCGTAGTACGTGCCTTCTTCAGTCCTCCCCAGATTTGAAATGGCCTTGATTTCCCCTGTTCTTGTTTCCATGACCACAACACAACCATGGTCTGCTTTGTATTTCTCCAATTGTGCCAATAGGGCATGATGGGCCACATCTTGAATATTGGTGTTGATTGTCGTTACGATATCCTGACCGTCCTTTGGTTCCACGGTGTTGTTAAACCCCACAGGTTTCCACTGGCTGCCCGCACTTTTCTGCTTAAGACGCTTGCCTTCCCTCCCGCGTAAATAACTAAAGCCAAAAGCACCGTCCAATCCCACACGGGTAAAGTATCCGTTTTCATCCACCCTTTCATAACCAATGGTCCGAGCCGCCATTTTTCCCAATGGATATTCACGAACAACGCGATGCTTTTCTATAAATCCCCCTCTGTTGGGACCCAATCGAAACATGGGAAACTTTCGCATTCTGGCATAATCCAAATAGGAGACATTACGGGCAATGAGCTTATAGCCGTTCTTATTGGCCCTTGCCTTGCGTAGCATTTGAAGGTAATGGGATGAGGGCTTATTGAACAATTGGCCCAAGGAATCACACAGTGGACCAATATGCTCTTCCCAAACCTTGGGTTTCACGGTGTTGGCATCAAACCGGATTTCATATTTGGCCACCGAAGCCGCCAATAGACTTCCATCATCGGCATAGATATTGCCGCGATTGGGCTCAATGGTGAACATACGTTCGGTCTTTTGTAGGGCCTTGGCCTTGTAGGTTTCCCCTTTTACCATTTGGATATCCACAAGTTTGGCCACTACCCCAATGGCAAAAACGAACAATCCCCCGGCAACCAGATACAACCTATTCATGATATGTTTCTCGGTAATGGGCACTATTCTTCGGATTTAACTATTATTTTTTGAGGGGGAACTGCTGTAGGTTTCAATCCATTATCCACTACTTCCACTCGCAAAGTGGATTCCAAACGCATTTGTTGAAGTTGTTGTCGCAAAGCCACAAACTCGCTGCGCATTGCACGCACTTCTTCGTTCAATTCGGAAATTTTGGTAACTTTTTTATCCGCACGATGGCTACTGGAAATCATTAGGGCCGCCAGAAAGGATGCAAAAAGAAGGAACAGCCAGTTTTTGGGAGCATCCCCACTCACCAAAAACCCGCCTTTTAAAATATCCAATAATCCTTTTTTCATTTTCTGCCGATTGTTTTTTCCAATCCTAAATTCGCTCCGCTATCCGGAGCTTAGCACTACGTGCCCTATTGTTTTTTGCTATTTCCCCACTTGACGGAACTATGAGCCCCCCTATCTTTTTCAATGGCACGTTTACATTACCATAAAAATCCTTTTCTGCCTGACCTTCAAATTTGCCATCCCGGATGAACCGCTTTACCAACCTGTCTTCCAGGGAATGGTAACTTATGACACTCAACCTCCCCCCTTTCTCCAACACTTCGGGAACCTGCTCCAAGAATTCCTTCAACGCCAAGACCTCTTCATTCACCTCAATCCGAATGGCTTGATAAATCTTTGCCAAAGTTTTATTCTCCTTTCCCCTTGGTAAAAACTTTGCAATGGCACGCTTAAGGCCTTCCGTTGTTTTAATCGGCCTCCGCGACCTTTCGGCCACAATGGCATGCGCTATGCCCTTAGCACTTCGCAGTTCCCCAAATTCAAGAAAGACCCTGGTCAACTCCTCCGCACTACGTTGATTCACCAAATGATAGGCACTTTTGGCCATTCTTTGGTCCATTCGCATATCCAATGCCGCATCAAACCTTGTGGAAAATCCTCGTTCCGCCACATCAAACTGATGGGAAGACACCCCAAAGTCAGCCAAGATTCCATCAACTTTTAGAATGCCATAGAACTTTAAAAATCGTTTAAGGAATCGAAAATTCTCATTGATCAATTGGAATCTCCCATCCTTAATGGTATTGGCCAGCGCATCTTCATCTTGATCAAAGGCAATCAACCTTCCCTTACTGCCCAGCCGTTTCAATATTTCAGTGGAATGGCCCCCTCCACCAAAGGTGACATCCACATAAACTCCATCTTCTTTTATGTTTAATCCATCTACCGATTCCTTAAGAAGTACCGGTAGGTGGTATGCCCTGTGCTCCTCCATTGAAAATCTCTTCGGAGAAATCGTCAAATTCCATATCGGTCATGGAATCCAGATTCTCCTCATATTTTGGTTTAGCCCATATTTCTACGAACGTATGGGCCGCATTCAGCACGACTTCCTTCTCAATCCCCGCAAACCCTATTAGGTTCTTTGGTATCTGAAGTCTTCCCGAATCCCTATCAATAGTGACATCATCTTTTAACCCTGCTGTGTATTTTCGCAACCAAAGACGAAATTTTTTACCCTTGTTGGGATGGGACATGACCTGTTTCATCAATTCATCGAACTTCACCCGTGGATACAATTCCAAGCAATCATGGTCCACGGAACGCTTAATAACAAAATCATCCCCCATAAAGGGCATTAATTTGTTTTTTAGCGATGTGGGCAGAATAATCCTACCCTTGGCATCCGCTTTACAATCATGTTGTCCAACAATGGAAGTCACTTCTTAGAAAACCCTTTATTGTAATTACTAACCCAAATATATATAAATTATTACCTAATAATCCACAAATCTCCACTTTGTTGATAACTTAATCCACTAAAAGACACTCACTTTTGCACATTTCTACACTTTCCCTACCCATTCCCATCCCAAAATGTTGTGTTTTGAAATGCCTATATTTGCCGCTCGATGCCGAACCAACTTAGATGGAAGACGAAATCATAACAGACGGTAAATACCGTTACATTGAAATTGGTGAAGGGAAGCCCATTATCATTCTTCATGGGCTCATGGGGGGTTTAAGCAATTTCCAAGGGGTTACCCATTTTTTTCCAACCAAAGGTTATCAAGTTTTGGTGCCCGAATTGCCCATCTATGATATGCCCATGCTCAAAACCACGGTAAAAAACTTTGCTAAGTTCCTGGAGGAGTTTATAGCCCACAAAAACCTAAAAGACGTTATCCTTTTGGGAAATTCCCTAGGCGGCCACATTGGCCTTTTACATACCAAACTATTTCCAGAAAAAATAAAGGCATTGGTGATAACGGGCAGCTCAGGGCTCTATGAAAGTGCTATGGGTGATGGCTATCCCAAACGCGGGGATTACGAATTCATTAAAAAGAAGGCCCAAGATGTCTTCTATGACCCTAAAGTGGCTACCAAAGAGATTGTGGACGAGGTATTTGCAACGGTAAATGACCGAATGAAACTGGTGAAGACTTTGGCCATTGCCAAAAGCGCCATTCGCCATAACATGGCCAAGGATTTGCCCAATATGCAGACACCTACTTGTATTATTTGGGGGAAACAGGACAACGTTACCCCTCCAAACGTAGCAGAGGAGTTTCATGAGCTCTTACCGGATTCCGAATTGTTCTGGATCGACAAATGTGGCCACGCGCCCATGATGGAGCATCCTGAACAATTCAATCAAATCTTGGATGCCTGGTTGGTGAAACGGGGCTTTTAACAACACCCGGTATACATCCTGGTATAGCGTTTATGTCCTGTATCTTTGTAATTGATTTTCTATCCCGGTACAATGAAAATTACAGCTGCCGAATTTGTAATGAGCAATTCCGATGTGCTCAAATGCCCCAAGGAAGCGTTACCTGAATACGCCTTTATTGGCCGATCCAATGTGGGAAAGTCATCACTTATCAATATGCTGGTCGATAACAAAAACATGGCCAAAACCTCTGGAAGACCAGGCAAGACCCAGCTCATCAACCATTTCAAAATCAATAACAACTGGTTTTTAGTGGACCTGCCCGGTTATGGCTATGCACGTGTGTCCAAAAAGGAAAAAAAGACCTTTCAAAAATACATCACCGCCTATTTCTTGAAACGAAAGCAACTGGTTTCCGCATTTGTGCTGGTTGATATTAGGCACGAGCCCCAAAAAATCGACATGGAATTTATGGAATGGCTGGGGACCAATGGCATCCCATTTTCCATTGTTTTCACCAAAGCAGACAAACTTAAGTCCGAAGCCATAAACACCCGGGTAGATTTTTATCTCAATACCCTAAAGGAAGGCGCCTGGGAAGAGGTGCCCCCACATTTTATAACCTCATCCACAAAATATTTGGGACGCGAAGCGCTATTGGCCTATATTGATGATATCAACCATAAGGTTGCCCAAAGTAGATTTTGAAGATACGAAAGCCTAGTATGCTATTGACGGCACTAAAGTAAATGTCTTTTTCGGCATTTCCCGCATGGAAGATATTTTCCGTAATCGAAATGGAGGATCCGATCAACCCCGCCATACGCCATTTACCCTATTTTGTCCTTAAAAAAGTAAAGACAAACCGAATCTACTTAAAAGGAATATAAACTTGATGGTGGTCGGGTTCGGTTGATGGAAGTACCTATGGCATTACCAACAATTAAAAGTTAGAAAAAAGGAAAGATTTCTTCGAGGAAATCCCTGGACCGATTTCATTTTGATCCAAAGATTCTGTTTATGTTTTTTGGTGTTACATTATATTGAAATGCTTAATTTTCTACCTAGATGAGTGTTTCAAATACCCTAATTATACTATTGCTCGCTCTTGGTGCCACCCAAGGTATCGTTTATGGGGGAATACTTCTTAGGAGTACTGCAAACAATAAAATGGCCAATCGGATATTGGCCATCATTTTGTTCTTTTTATCCTACCGTTTATTGGTTCAGATATTGCGTTTGTATGGGTTGGGGTATTATGATGGTTGGTACTACGTAATGCTTGACTTCAGTTGGATTCACGGTCCGCTGCTCTATTTTTATGTGAAATCACACCTAAATACCGACTTTAAATTTAAAAAAAGTGATTTACTACATCTTATCCCATTTGTGATTCAGGTTTCCTTTAGCATTTTTGTGCGCTTGCAAAATCTTTATTGGGATGGAACCCGTGAAAGTTTATCTTGGTTGGGCTATTGGGGTTATGTCGTATGGATGAACCTGTGCACCATTTACCTTGTTGCCAGTATTTTGATTATAGTTTATGCCACCAAATCCCAAAAGCTAGTAAGACTTCAAGAGCAAAAAAAATCATATTCCAAGGAACGAATGATTTGGTTAAGGCGAGTTTTATTGGCCTTTAAAATCTACTTTTCATTGGTCATGGGCATTTTGGTCGTTGACTTGATTGTAACGGGCAGTTCCGATTTCATGAGCTATTTCTACTTCACCAAGTTTTACTATTATCCTTTTTTCATCGGTATTTCAGGTTTGACCTATTGGTTGGGATTGGAAGGTTACAAACGAAAAGACCTCAAAAAAGTAGCCACAAAACCAAAGTTTTCTGAAGAAGAACAAAAGCAGCTTCAAGTCATTGCCGATAATTTAATGCGATCGATGGAAGAAAATAAATGGTTCAAAGACCCCGAACTGACGTTATCAAACCTTGCTGGTAAAATGCAAATCAAACCCTATTTACTTACCAAATGTTTGAATGCGGTGATTGACCAAAAGTTTGCTGATTATATCAATCAATTACGAGTTGAGGAATTGAAACATTTACTCCAGCAACCCGAAAATGAAAAATTCACATTGTTAAGTCTGGCCTACGAGGCCGGTTTTAATTCAAAATCATCGTTCAATAGAGCCGTAAAGAAGCACCTTGGAATCTCACCTACCGAATTAAAGACCAAGCTGTAAGGTTCATTTTTTTAATTGACACTTCCCGCTTTCCTCAAGTTGGACTCAATTACGAAATTGGAACGTATGGCCATCATAAGCTTTCTACGTTTGGGGAAACAATAAATTTTTAAATCATGAAAGTAAACGTAACGGTCCTAATTCTACTATGCTCCATGTTCTTGGTTTCGGCCCAAGAAACTGATGAAATCAACACCGAAGTCCTCTTGGGGGAGTGGAAACTGGACATGAGCCCTCAAAACCCGAACGACAACAATTTTGCCATGATGCGAATAACCAGCGTTGATAACAACGAAATGAAAGGCACTTTTTACAGGGAGGGTGTCAAACTTAGAAATGGACGTATCAATACACAGTCGGCTATTATTTACGGAGCACTTATCTCGGGAGATAATTCCGGGGAATACAATAGTGCTTTTTATTTTAAAAATGGAAAACTCTATGGAAGCACCCATGCCGTTCAAAGGGGATTTCTGGCCATTTGGGTGGCTGAAAAAATCAATTAAGGCCATTTCGCCCTCGCTGAATCCCCTCTTTTTAGAGGGGGTATTCTTTTTAAAACTAGGTTCGCTCTTTTACCAAACGAACCAAAGATTGAACCGTTTTTAATTGATTGAGTTCTTCGGTAGCAATCACAACTTCCAAACCATTTCCCCCTTCGGTTAGGACAATGGGAAAAGAAAATTTGTACCCAAACTTGCTTTTGTATTTTTTGGTAAACTCGTCTTTATGGAGAAATACCATCTCCAGGTCGGTTTCCTGTCTAAATTTTTTCCATGTCCTATTTTCCAAGACTGCGCCAAAGGTCAATTCGCATAACTTACAGTCATAGGTTTGGGGACTGAACACCTTGTGCATACTATCCAAAAAAGCATTGGCCTTGCCCGAGTTGGCGTTGTAGATAAAAAGTAGTTTTTGAACGTTTTCCATTTCTCTTAAAAGATAACGCATAATAGTAATTATTTTTTCCTCGGATTGTCCTTATTTTGACCGAATCAAACCATGAAAATGAAAAATAGCTGCTTTGCCCTTGTTGCATTACTCCTATTGATAAGTTGCAATACCTCCGATAAGGAGAAAAGTTTTACGAAAAACAATGAACAGTTTAAATCTGAACTACAGCAGTTAAAGGCGTATTTCCATGTTCCCGGACTGGCGGTATTGGTCCAAAAAGGGGATTCCGTACTTTACGAGGATTACCTTGGCCATGCCAATATTGAGGAGAATATCAAGGTGGATTCCACTACCCAATTCCCCATCGCGTCCATTACCAAGGTTTTTGCGAGTGTTGCTTTGTTCAAACTACGAGAAGAGGGAAAGCTTTCTTTTGAAGACCCCATCAACAATTATTTTGACGGCCCCATTTTTGACGATTCCATCAAAATTAAACACGTCCTGTCCCATACCTCGCAGGGAAGCCCAGGTGAAAACTTTTATTACAGTTATCGTTTTGGGGCGCTGACCCAAGTCATTGAAAAGGCATCTAAAACGTCGTTTGGGGATTATATTGGGAATGGGATTTTTGTACCCTTGGATTTGCAGCATACATTTTTGCTAACGGATTCAACTTCGGTTACCAAGACTATGGCCAGACCCTACAATTTTGATGGACAGGTGGTAGCAGGACAAGTGGAATATGGTGCCTCTGCTTCTGCCGGGATTGTTACCAATCCAAGGGATATGGCCAAATTCTGTAAAGCCCTGGATAACAACCTATTATTGGACGAAACCTCGAAGCTTGGGATGTACGCTCCCTTCGCATCCCACCTTCCCTACGGCCATGGTATTTTCTCTCAGGTGTTTAATGGCAAAAAAGTAATTTGGGCCTATGGGCAATACGATTCCTATTCCAGTTTGCTTTTAAAAGTTCCCGAGGACCGTTTGAGCCTTATCGTTTTTGCCAATAACAATTTGATGAGCGACCCGGCTCGACTTATCTATGGCGATGGTCTTTCCTCACTCTTCACCCAGAGCTTTTTAAAAAATTACGTGTTTGATTTTGGTGAGATGCCCCTATTTGAAGGCGGCACGGAAAAATTTCAAAATACCGAGCTGCACCGGAAAAAACTGCTTGCGGAAGCGTTGGCCTCTTCTTTTATGGCCCGTTTTGAGGATTCGGAACTGGAAAAAAGCAAAAAATTGCTTCGACGCGTATTCCTGGAGTATCCCGATTATTTGGCCTATGCCGACCTCAACCTATTGCACAACCTTACATTTATCAAAGACGTACATTTTCATAAGGATTTAGGATCATTTGATGAATTTGACCCCCAAATTGAAGCCATAGCGAATACCCTATTGGAAAAAGATCAAAACAATCCCTATGTGAATGTCTATATGGGAACTTTCCATGATCGCAAGGGAAATTTGGACAAGGCCCGATCCCATTTTGAGACTATTGCGAATGCCAAAAACTTTTCCCCTTTTTGGTACACTTCGGAAGCAAAGCGGTGGTTGGAAGAACACAATTAGTTATGGCATCGGTTCAAAATCCTTTTAAGGTGTATAACAGCATTTGCTTTATGTTGAACAAGGGTTATTGTTGTGCATTCTTTTTCATGATTTAAATATGTTATCTTAAACCCATGGATTTCATTATTGTCCTTATTGGCCACTGGATTGGGGATTACCTGGTCCAGACCAGAAACATGGCCATTAAAAAGAGTAGCAGTATCAAATGGCTCCTAATCCATGTATTTACGTATACCGCAGTGCTTTTTGTTGTGGCCCAGTTCCTGTTTTCATGGCAGGTTGGTCTTGGATATACGCTATTTAATGGTGCCTTGCACCTGATTGTAGACTTTTTTACCAGTAAATTGACCACAAAATATCACGACAGGCCCAATATTTTCTATCCTATTTTGGGTTTTGACCAATTACTGCATACCCTCTGTTTGTATTGGACCTTTATAAATTCCGATGTTTTGGCATTATAGCCGTTAATTAAATCCACCTAAATGCAAATCACACCGCGTTCATACATTAAAACACTTACCCTAATCCATACGGCTTTAATGATAGGGCCACTTTTGTTGGGTACTTTCTTTTTCCTGAACACCGAAATAATAAATACTGCGGAACAAGACGGCAATGCTGTGTTCATCTATGTTTTTCCCTTGATTGGGCTCATAGGTATTTTTGGGGGGAAGTTTCTTCATAAGCTATTCCTAAATCCACTTCTTCCAAAGGAAACCCTAGCTGAAAAATTGACTGGACTTCAATCTGCCCTGCTCATCCAATATGCATTACTGGAAGGACCGGCCCTTTTGAACATTATCTGGTTTGGACAAACGGGCAATGCTTTGTTCCTGACCGTTGGTGGGGTTTTACTGCTTTATTTGTTTGTATTGCGCCCCAAATCATCAAAAATAGAAAGTGATTTACAACTCAAAGGGGAACATAAAAGACAGTTTCATAACCTGGACGAACCTTTACCCTAATGCGTGACCACATATTAACCCTGTTTCTGAGTATCCTATGCGTAACCCCTACCTTAGGTCAAGATGGATTTTATCAAAAATTAGCTGAAAATGCCCTTGTCCTTACTGAGGACAAGGTGGTTTACGACCCCGGTTATTTCGCGATCCCTTACCCCAATGGGGATGTTCCTTCGGACAAGGGAGTTTGCACGGATGTGATCATAAGGGCTTATCGCAAAATGGATATCGATCTTCAAAAAGAAGTTCATGAAGACATGCGGTCCAACTTTGACAACTATCCCAAGATTTGGGGCTTAAAAAGACCGGATACCAATATTGACCACAGGAGGGTTCCCAATCTCATGGTATTTTTTGGGCGATTTGGAGAAACGCTGCCCATTACCAGGGATGGAAAAGATTACAAGCCCGGAGCTATCGTATGTTGGAACCTTGGCGGGGCCGTTACCCATATTGGTATTGTGAGCCCAAAAAAATCCCCTGATGGAAAACGACCCCTAGTGGTCCATAACATTGGTTCGGGACAGGTTTTGCAGGATTGCCTGTTTGATTATAAAATCATAGGACATTACCGTTATAACAACAGGCTTAGCCGTTAAGCTCCAATTTTTCGGCAAAGTACTCGCAAAAGTCCTTCATGGTCGCGGTCATTTTCTCATCTTGGGTGGCACGCATAAAGGTGTCTGACAAGGTGACCAAGGTTTGATGAAAAAAGAGTTTCATCTCGTCAACGGGCATATCCTTGGTCCAAAGATCAATTTTTAAGGATTCCTTGTTTTTACTGTCCCAAACAGATAGCAACATGGCCTTTGCTTCCTCATTTTCCACGCCACCGTCTTCCGCGGACCAGGTGAGTTCCTCTGGAACCCTATTCTCGTCCAGTCCCACTTTTAATCGTATTTCTGAAGTATGTGCTACTGCCATTACTTTTTCGGTTTATAGTTTGATTTTTTGAAAATTTCATCAGCGGGCATGTCCAAGAGCTCCACCAAGGGAACTCCAGGATTTCTTTGTGCAAATGCCTTAATAATTTGCCAGCCCATATAACGCCCCAGCCTTCCGGGTGATTCGCTATCCAATTCCAGTTGAAACTTTGAGAATGGCGCTGGATCCAGAAACCGTCGGTCCAGCGCAGATTCCGTGCTGTACAACAACTCCCTTTCCACAAAATAACGCCAAATCTGTTCTTCATTGGCGGTGGCCCACTCCATTTCCGCATCAGTATAGTTTATTTTCCGGGCATCAGTGGCATTGGGAATCAAAATATCCTTTAGATAAAGTTCCTTCCCATAATAAACCATCCTGGAAAGAAATGTTCTATTGCGGGGATAATGATTGATCGTTTTGGCAAAAGCACCAGCTACATCGGAAACCAGGAACTTCTTGTCCAATCCCTGGGCAATATATCTTGAAATACTCCTGTAGAAATGATGATCCTGCCCCAAGTAATTGTCCAAACCCAATAACAAAAGGGAATCCGACAAAACAACCCGATTTTCATACTGTACTTCGGACGTTAGGGTAATCCCTTTGGGAACCTTATATTTTGGAAAATAATACTTGATGTGCCGGAACAAGGAGATCAATTCCGACTCTTGTTCCCTAAAATCCCCGAAAGCCTTATCAACTTCGGAAAGCAATTCCTGTTGAATTGTATCCGTAAGCTTGGCCACCCAAACGCTATCTGGAAATTGTTTTGGGAATAAATAAGGGTATTTGGACTTAAGTGCGGGAATTTGATCAGGGCCTGCTTGGGCGAATTCCCGATCGAACCGCTCAATTTTCATATCAATTGGAATCTTGGCAATCTCCTGTTCCAATGTATTGTCTTCCCCACATGAAATTAAAAGAATAAACAACAATGACGGAAAGTATTTTTGTACCCACTGCATTATTAGCGTCCCAGCGTTTAAATTTACAAGCTGCAAAGGTAATTTTTAGATTCATAAATAAAACATAATGCAAACAGAAAAGGTAATTGAACATATTGTCAATTGGTTGAGGGATTATGCCATCAATGCCAATGTGAAAGGTTTTGTCATTGGAGTTTCCGGAGGTATTGATTCGGCCGTAACCTCCACCTTATGTGCCAGAACCGGATTGGAACTCCTATGCGTGGAAATGCCCATACACCAAGGGGAAAGCCAAGTGACACGTGCGGATGGGCATATCAACTGGCTAATGGACAATTATACCACTGTAAAGCGCCAACCCGTAAACCTTACCCCCGTTTTTGACAGTTTAGTGGCCGCCTTGCCAAAGGTAGTGGACGAAGAAAAACGTTTTATGTCCTTGGCGAATACCCGTGCCAGGTTACGCATGACAACCTTATATTACTTTGCTGCCCTCAAAGGCTACCTGGTTGCCGGAACTGGGAATAAGGTAGAGGACTTTGGTATTGGTTTTTACACCAAATATGGGGATGGAGGCGTGGATTTAAGCCCTATCGCAGACCTTGTTAAGACCGAGGTGTATGCGCTGGGATCGGTTTTGGGGGTAAACCAAGACATTATGGAGGCACCTCCCACAGATGGTCTTTGGGGAGACCATAGAACGGACGAGGACCAAATTGGGGCCAGTTACCCTGAATTGGAATGGGCCATGCAAATGGATGACGAAGGAAAGACCATTGCTGACTTTTCTGACAGGAAAAAAGAAGTGTTTGCCATCTACAAAAAATTCAATTCGGCAAATAAGCATAAGATGATTCCTATACCCATTTGTGAAATCCCTGATTCGCTAAAATCTGCATCTTAACCGTATTTATCGCAATTAAAACGAATAAAACCCCAAAAATTCTGTGGTTTTAATCAAATTTTGGGAGTTTTGTATTGCTATTTTGTTAACTTGCCCGTCATTCTTTGTAGGCTTTTAAGTACTAAAAAGAATAACAACCAATATAAAGTTAAAGTAAAAACTACCCACATGATCAACGTTTTAATAGCTGATAGCCATCCGATTGTCCGTTTAGGGATAAAGCAGGTCTTGGCTTCTGCTTCAGGTTTCGAAGTCGTAGCGGATGTCGCATCCACTACTGAGCTTTTTGCGGCCTTGGAAAAAGTTACCCCCGATGTCGTAATGCTGGAAATGGATATTCCAGAAATTAATGGGATTGCTACCCTGAGAAAAATCAAGCAAGAATTTCCTACCACAAAAGTCTTAATGTACAGTGGTCAATCCGAAGATGTCTACGCCCTAAGTACCATAAGGGCTGGTGCCTTTGGTTATCTATCCAAAACCGCTGATGTAGATTACATTATCGCTGCCATTAAAAAGGTAGCGGAAGGAAATATGTTTATTACCAATGAACTGGCGCAACGTTTGGCCTTTGATGAAGGAACACAAAAACCAAGAAGGTTCTTTAGAAAGCTTTCCACCAGAGAGGTGGAAGTACTGAAACTTCTGGCCAGCGGAAAGCGCAATAAAGAGGTTGCCGAAGGCTTAAACCTCAATGAAAAAACTGTTAGTACGTACAAAGCACGTTTAATGCGCAAGTTGAACGTGGATAACCTAGTGGATTTGTTGCAACAAGCCAAAGCCTTGGAGCTTTATTAAGAAGAATCCATTAGTGTTTCGATTAAAAACCCCAGAAATTCTGGGGTTTTTAGTTTTTAGGAGAGTACCCTATTGAGCTTTTCGTTGAGAAGCTTGTTCAATTGAAGGTAATTCATAATTTCTTCCAATACCTCCGCATTGTGTTCCATAGAGTCCTGGGTATTTTTTTGCAACAAGGATATTCTGTTCTTGATTAAGTTGCACCGCAAAGTCAATATGGTTTCACTTACCAACTGCGCTATACCATAATCCTTTGGTTTTGGGTAAATATCCTTACTTTCCCAATTGTGCAATACATATTTCTCCTCTTCCATTAAAATTGAAGAGACTTCATTGCCTATTTCTTGATCCAAACTGGAAATAAAGGTACTTATGGAAAAATCCTTTTCCTCATTCAGTTTTTGTACCAAACCATAATACACATCCCTAAATCGTTCATTGGAAAGTTCAATTTCATCTTCCTGTAAATCCAGATACACCTTCTCATAGACTTTGGCTTCTATTGTTTCGGGCTCCAAAACCAAATCCCCTTCTTCGTTTTCCTTCAATACCAAGTCCTCAAACTCCTGTTTCTGGTTTCCATAAAGCAGTAGAATCTCAATGATTTTTCGTTCCAGTTCATTTTGAACATCTACCTTTTCAACGGACCGTTCGTTTTTAACGACTTCAAAGGATTTCGGTTCCTGCCTAAGTTTTTTGCCGGCATCCGCAATCCCTTTCTTGTTGATCTGTGCCAGGGTGTTATACAGCACCTCTTCGGAAACCTGCATGATTTTGGCACACTCCTGTATATAGATCTCCTGCTTTATCCGGTCCGGAATCTTTGAAATACTGTTGACAATATCCCTTACCGTATCGGCACGTTTAATGGGATCATTAGCGGCCTCCTCGGCCAACAGTGATGTTTTAAATTGAATAAAATCCTTGGAATTTGATTCCAAGTACAATACCACATCTTCATACGCATGATGTCTGGTGAAACTATCCGGATCCTCACCTTCCGGAAAGGAACAGACCTTTACGTTCATGCCCTGTTCCAAGATCAGGTCTATCCCACGAAGGGAAGCCCGGAGTCCTGCAGCATCCCCATCAAAAAGAACGGTAATGTTCTTTGTAAGCCTGTTGATCAATCGAATTTGCTCCGGAGTAAGTGCCGTTCCACTGGAAGCCACTACATTTTCTATGCCGGATTGGTACATTTGAATAACATCGGTATACCCTTCAACCAAATAACAATTGTCTTCCTTGGCTATGGCTTGTTTTGCAAAATAAATGCCGTAAAGCACTTTACTTTTATGGTATATTTCACTCTCTGGGGAATTCAGGTATTTCGCCGCCTTTTTATCATTACCGAGAATCCTTCCCCCAAATCCCAATACACGTCCGCTCATGGAGTGGATGGGAAAGAGTACCCTTCCTTTAAAACGATCGAAGGTTTTTGGTGCTTTTCCCGCTTGTTCCTTCACAATGGTCAAACCGGTCTTCTCCAAAAACTCCAATTGATATCCTTTGTCCAACGCATCTTTGGTAAAGGCTTCCCATTGGTCCAAACCATAGCCCAATCCAAACTTTTTTATGGTCCCGTCCAAAAAGCCACGCTCTTTAAAATAACTGAGACCAATGGCCTTGCCTTGCTCGGTTTCCCACAATGTCCTTACAAAATAATCCTGGGCATACTCGGAGACCAAGTACATACTCTCCCGTTCGTTGGCCTGCTCCTTTTGCTCATCCGTTTGTTGGGTCTCCTCAACTTCTATATTGTATTTTTTGGCCAAATACCTGATGGCTTCCGGATAGCTAAAATGCTCATGCTCCATTAAGAAAGCGACCACATTTCCTCCCTTACCACTACTAAAGTCCTTCCAAATCTGTTTCACGGGGGAAACCATAAAACTTGGGGTTCGCTCATCCGAGAAGGGGCTTAATCCCTTGAAATTGGAGCCGGATTTTTTCAACTGTACAAAATCACCTATGACCTCCTCTACCCGTGCCGTTTCATATACTTGATCTATGGTGGTCTTTGAAATCATTGGACTATCTTATAAACTTGAAGGTCTTAAAACCTAAATTTGTGGTTAAACCTTCAAATTTATCATAAAAATGATTCTTTTCTTTGGTACACGCCCGGGAAAAAAGATGGAACGGCAACTTCACGGTGTTTCCTGTTCCCATTGCAACCAAATGGGTACATTGACACTGGTTTCACGCCCCAACTATTTCCACCTGTTCTGGTTGCCCCTATTTACCATACAGACGTCCCGCTATGCGGAATGCTCCCATTGCAAACGTGTGTACCATGAAGACGAATTTACAGCGGAAATGAAGCGATCGGCATCCTGAAAAGTCCGGTTGGTTTCTCAATCCAAATCAAAACGCAGTCCCAAGGAAATGTTCCTTTGGTCCACCTCTGCATTTCTAAAAATGGGGTTCAAATCGTATTTTAGATAAAGTGAGGTATTGCCAAAACCGGCATATGCACTTAGTCCATATATTAAATTGCTGGTGTTGTAACCGCGTTTGAACTTCTCTTTGACGTCTTCCCCATCCCTGCTGTACTTTAGTTTTTGCCTGGTCCCTATATTGAACCCTCCATATCCCCCAATGCCCATTCTAAACTGTCTCCTGAGCGAATACCGTATTTTTTCCTCAGTCTCATAAAGCCTGGAAGGGCCAAATTCAAAATGAACGGGAAAAACCAAATTATCCATGCGCAATTTGGATTTGTCCAGTTCCACATCAAACTCCTGGAGTTCCGTTTGGTCCCCATTCTGTACAAAATATTGATTACCGTCTGGCTTTAGGCCATTAAATTGAAATGACAATCCATAGTTAAGACGAAGCCAGTTGGAATTTCTGAATACCCTTGTCCGCCATTGGAAACCCATTTCAAAAAACCGACTCCCACCAATTTTATACGGGGAATCATCCAAGGACTGTCCTTCAATCAATGCATTGTTAAAACCTATCGCAAAAACAAAATCCGAGTATGTTCTACGATCGTATTTAACAGGTCTGTCCCAATCCTTGTCCTTAAAACGAATTCCCAAAATTCGATAATCCTCATCATTACCACCGGTGAAATCTATGATCATGGTGTTTTCCCCTTCTAAAATGGAATCATCCGTTAGCTCTTGATTTCTTTCCAAAAGGGCAATCCTGTTGTTAATAATGGCCAGTCTGTTCTCAATGTTCAGCGCCCTTTTTCGTGCGGCTTCCTCCTTAAGTATTTGGGCCTCATTTTCGGTAATAAGACCTTTCTCCAAACGTTCGTGAATGGCTTTGACCTCTTCCTTCAAAGCTTTCTTTTCTTGTTTGGAAACCTCTTCCTTTTGGCGCTCCAATACCCGGATTTTCTTTTGAACGGAACTGTCTTGTGCATAAGCGTTCGAGATCGATGAAGCAATAAAAAGTAATAATAAGAATACAGTAATTTTTTTCATGATTGTTTTTTGATTTTGGTCCGCCCTTGAACAGCCCCTCGTTACCGAGGGGCATGAATAAGGATTGGTTTGATTGATGAATATTAATTATTACGATCGGCCACTGCCGTGCGTAGCTTAAAGAAACCTTCCCTTAGTTTTATGAACAATGGATTGCGGGCATCATCATACAGCTCCATCTCCACTTCATTTAAAAGTGCCACAGCATCCACCTTTCCATCTTCTTTAAAAACTTTGGTGGCCAAAAGTTCTCTCTGTGCGACCATGAGCAATGAATCTATCTCCGCATCGGAAACGGTAATGGCGTTATTTTCCATATCGTTTACCTGGGCCAGTACTTCTTCCAGTTTATCCTCGATGATTTTATCTTTTAAGGGCACTTCCAGGACCTTCTCCTGTGGAGTTTCTTTTAGTGCGACCAATTCATCCGTTGTGTTTTGGTTCTGATGCGTTATTTCCTTAATTGCCATTCCCGATTCCGGGACCTCACTTTCAATAGCTGCCCTTTCTTCCCCCACGGAGACAATGGCCTTATTTTCCAGGGGTGTTCCAAGTTGGTTTTCACTGTCGTTAACCGTGGCATTTTTCCCTTCCACCAAAACACTGTTCCCACTGCCCTCCAAAGGGTCCTCCTTATTGATTAAAACTCCCAGGGACAATACAACCAAAGCTGCAAAGCCCGCGGCCACCATCCACCAGTATGTTTTATTTGCCGATTTCCTGGTTTCCGTACCCAAACCCTCGGAAATCCTATCCCATGCCCTGGGCGAAGGCGTAATTTCCCGCTTCTCCAATTTTTGTTTTATATGTTTTTCCAACTTATCCATGTCTGTACTATTTGTTCTTGGACCGTAATTGGGTCGATAATCCTTTTAATTTTAAGTTTTCCTGTAACAGTTTCCTTGCCTTAAACAATTGGGATTTGGACGTTCCTTCCGAAATGTTCAGCATGTCCGCTATTTCATGGTGTTTGTATCCTTCAACGGCATAGAGCACAAAAACCATTTTATATCCTTCGGGCAATGCATCTATCAACCTTTGAATGTATTCCACGTCCATTAAGGATGCATCTGAATGGGAATCCATTTGATTCAAATCCACCATCTCATCATCATACACCACAAATTGCCGTTTTCTTAGGTGGGAGATACTTTCCCTCACCATAATCTTTCGAATCCAGCCCTCAAAACTGCCCCGGTGCTCAAAAGCATCGAGATTTTTAAAAGCTTTTACAAATCCGTTCACCATAACATCTTCGGCGTAATGCAAATCTTTGATATACTGACGGCAAACACTTAGCATTTTGGGGGCAAACCTATCATAAATGGTTTTTTGCGCCCCTTGACTCCCCGCAATGGCCCGTTTTATCAATTGCTTTTCATTACTATAAAAAGAGATGACTTTCAATGGTTCTCGATTTGTCTTCTATTAGTACAGACGTCAGTAGTTTATAAACGGTTGCCCAAATTCCAAAAAAAACTACTTTTTTCGGTCAACAACGTAGTTTACCATAAGGGTAAGCGCTGCTTTGTAATCCGAATTTGGGTAGTTGTTGAGGATTTCCAAAGCTTCATCCTTAAATTCCATCATTTTGGAAACCGCATAATCCAGCCCTCCCATTTCCTTGACGTAGGCAATCACTTCTTTGACCCGTTTTTTGTCCTTATTGTGATTTTTAATGGAATTGATGAGCCACTTTTTATTCGCTTTATCGCTTTGATTTAAGGCATAAATCAAAGGAAGGGTCATTTTCTGTTCTTTAATGTCTATTCCGGTAGGTTTACCTATTTGCTCGGTCCCATAATCAAATAGGTCGTCCTTTATCTGGAATGCCATGCCGCATAATTCACCAAACTTCCTAAAGATCTCCACTTCTTCGGAATGAGGTCTTACGGAAGCGGCACCCATGCTACAGCAAGCGGCGATCAATGTCGCCGTCTTCTGTCTTATGATATCATAGTAGACTTCCTCTGTGATATCCAAAAGCCGGGCCTTTTCAATTTGTAAGAGCTCCCCTTCGCTCATGGATTTAACCGAATCCGATATGATTTGAAGTAGGTCATAATCCCCTTTTTCCAGGGAAACCAACAGCCCTTTTGAAAAGAGGTAATCCCCAACCAAAACCGCAATTTTATTTTTCCATAGGGCATTTATTGAAAAAAACCCGCGACGCTTATAGCTTTCGTCCACCACATCATCATGTACCAAACTGGCCGTGTGTATCAACTCTATAATGGAAGCGCCCGTATAGGTCCGTTCTGCGACCTCGCCATGGTTCAGCATTTTTGCCGTTAGAAAAACGAACATGGGACGCATCTGTTTCCCCTTTCTGTTTACAATATAATAGGTAATACGATTGAGCAAGGCCACTTTGGAAGACATGGACTCATAAAACTTTTGTTCAAAAAGTTCCATTTCCCGTTCTATAGGCTCCCGTATTTGTGAAACGATTTTCCGAGGCACGTACTACTATATTTTACACAGAAAATCAAAAGTATGGAAAAGCCGAATGTTTTATGGGCATTATGCATAGATTTCGACTTTTGATGGAAAACCATGGATAATACGTAAAAGCAAAGCTTTTAAACTTAGCCTTTATTGGCCAATTGGCCACAGGCGGCATCAATATCCTTTCCCCTTGATCTTCTTATGGTGACCGTAATATGATTTTTCTCCAAAGTATGCACATATCGTTGAATGGCTTCTTCGGATGCTTGGGAAAACTCCCCATCATCAATAGGGTTATACTCAATAAGATTGACTTTTGAAGGTGCAAAACGACAAAACTTCACCAAAGCATCAACATCTTTTTGGGTATCGTTGATACCTTCCCAAACTACATACTCATAGGTAATCCTCTTTTTTGTCTTTTGGTACCAGTACTGTAGGGACTCCCTTAAATCCGAAAGTGGAAAAGTGGCATTAAAGGGCATAATGGAAGTGCGTAGTTCATCAATGGCGGAATGTAAGGAGACCGCCAAATTAAATTTCACCCCTTCGTCGGCCATTTTTTTAATCATCTTTGGAACACCAGAGGTGGAAACCGTAATCCTTTTTGGGGACATTCCAAGACCGTCCGGGGAGGTAATCTTATCAATGGCCTTCAATACATTGTTGTAATTCATTAAAGGTTCCCCCATCCCCATAAAAACAATATTGCTCAAAGGCCTATCAAAATACAATTTGCTTTGATTGTCAATAGCGACCACTTGATCATAGATTTCATCCGGGTTAAGGTTTCGCATACGCTTTAAACGTGCGGTGGCACAAAATCTACAATCCAAACTACAGCCTACTTGACTGGAAACACAGGCCGTTGTCCTTGTATCGGTTGGAATAAGGACCGATTCCACCACCAAATCGTCATGCAACTGTACGGCGTTCTTAATGGTACCATCATTGCTTCGTTGCATCTGGTCCACCCGAATATGATTGATAACGAAATGGTCCTCTAACATTTGCCGGGTTTCCTTGGAGAGATTGGTCATTCCATCAAAAGAATGGGCCGATTTTTGCCACAGCCATTCGTATACCTGATTTCCCCGAAATGCCTTATCCCCTTTTGAAACAAAGAAATGCCGTAGCTGTTCCCTGGTCAATGCTCGTATATCTTTTTTGGTTTCTGGCATAGGGGCAAAGTTAGAAAAGAAAAATCCCGATCGCATATCGGGATTTTTTTACTGTCCGGTTCACAATTGCACTGGAAACCATGGTGTTTTATCTTATAGGATCAACATGGCATCGCCATAGGAATAAAAGCGGTATTGCTCCAAAATGGCCTGTTTGTAGGCTTTCTTCATTAAATCGTGCCCAACAAAAGCCGAAATCATCATCAATAAAGTCGACTTTGGCAAATGGAAATTGGTGATCATACAATCGGCAATACTAAAATCGTACGGAGGGAAAATAAACTTATTGGTCCACCCTTCAAAGGTATTTAAAGTGCGTTCTGAGGAAACTGCGCTCTCCAATCCACGCATTACGGTTGTCCCTACGGCACAAACCTTATTTTTATTGGCCTTGGCGCTATTTACAACCTCAGTGGCCTTCTCATCGATAACCAATTCCTCACTGTCCATTTTGTGCTTGGAAAGGTCTTCTACCTCAACCGGATTAAAAGTACCCAAACCTACATGCAAGGTTACCTCAGCAAAATCCACACCTTTGATCTCCAATCGTTTCAATAGGTGCTTGGAAAAGTGAAGGCCTGCGGTTGGAGCAGCAACGGCACCCTCATGTTTGGCATATATGGTCTGGTAGCGCTCCTCATCCTCTGGGGTAACCTCCCTTTTGATGTACTTGGGCAGCGGGGTTTCCCCAAGCTCGCGCAGTTTTCTCCTGAAGTCGGTGTAGGAACCATCATAGAGAAAACGTAGGGTCCTCCCACGGGAGGTGGTATTATCTATAACCTCGGCCACCAAACTTTCATCGTCCCCAAAGTAGAGCTTGTTGCCTATCCTTATTTTACGGGCCGGATCAACCAACACATCCCAAAGTCTTTGTTCATCATTCAATTCGCGTAACAAGAATACTTCAATCCGCGCCCCGGTCTTTTCCTTATTTCCATAAAGTCTCGCAGGAAATACCTTGGTATTGTTCAGGACCATAACGTCCCCCTCATCAAAATACTCGATAAGGTCCTTGAACATTTTATGTTCAATTTTCCCGGTTTCCCTATGGATAACCATTAATCTGGATTCATCTCTATTTTCTGCTGGATACTCAGCCAAAAGCTCCTTGGGGAGCTCAAAATTGAAGTTGGACAATTTCATCTTATCGAATGATTTTTTTTTAAGGAGCGCAAATATACAATCTGGCCTAAGGCGTTGTCAAGTAAAACCCGTATTAATTCCTTAGGCATGGGAAACTTTAAAGCCCACTTTTTTCATATGGTTCCAAAAATCCGGATAGGACTTTGAAACTACACCGGCATCGTTCACCGTTAAATCAATTTTCAATGCCAAAGGGGCAAAGGCCATAGCCATTCTATGATCGTTATAGGTATCCACCTCTACATTTTCATTTAGTTGGGAAGTGGTCTGCAATGCTAAACTTTCGTGGTCTATGACAACTGACGCACCAAACTTTTCAAGCTCTGTTTTCATGGCTGCCAAACGATCCGTCTCTTTAATGGGCAAGGTATGAAGGCCCGTTAAACGGCATTCCATTCCTAGACCAAAACAGGTCACGGCTATGGTCTGTGCAATATCCGGTGCATTGGAAAGATCGTAATGCAAGGGTTTTGGTGTGTGCTTTCGTGTTTTTTTAAGGACAATTGAATTATGGGCAAAATCGGTATCCACCCCAAAGTCCTTATAGATTTCTGAAAGTACGCTGTCACCTTGGAGGGAATTGCGCTTGTAGGACGACAGTTTTATTTCTGAGCCCAATGCGGCCAATGCAGTTATACTGTAATAGTAGCTTGCCGCGCTCCAATCCGATTCCACCACAAGATTTAAGGGTTCAATTTCTAGTTGGGGATGGACCTTTATTTGATTTCCCTGGAAGGATGTCCTTACCCCAAGTTCTTTTAAAAGGGCAAGCGTCATTTTAATATATGGCACGGAAGTGATCTTCCCTACCAAATCGATAATCAATCCATTTTCCAAACTTGGTGCCACAAGACATAGGGATGAGATGTACTGGCTACTTATGTCGGCAGGAAGGCTTACCGTGGATTCCGTTATTTTTTTGCCCTTGATTTTCAAAGGTGGATATCCTTCATTTTCCTGGTATTCGATATCGGCCCCCAACCCTGTCAATGCATCGACCAATACCTTTATAGGTCGCTGCTTCATACGCCCAGAACCGGTCAATAGCACTTCTTTTCCTTCTTGGGAAGCAAAGTAGGAGGTCAAAAAACGCATGGCGGTGCCTGCATGGTGAATGTCCACAACTCCCTTGGAAATTGCCAACCCTTTTTGCATCACTTCCGCATCATCTGAATTAGAGCTGTTTTCAATCCTTACATTTGGGAACAAGGCCTGTAACAGCAAAAGGCGATTGGTTTCGCTTTTAGATCCCGTTATGGCAATTTCTGAGTCAAGGATAGTATTGGAAGGTGCTGAAAGATGAAGTTTCAAATTGGACCTTTTATTGGATTAAACAAAAGCCCAAATATAGATTTATTTGAGCTTTTGATTGTTATGGTGCCTATCGTGATCCCTATTGGTCTTGATTTCCAATTTTTTTTCAAAGGATTGTTGCAAATCCACCCCGGTCTGGTTGGCCAGACAGAGCACCACAAAAAGGACATCGGCCAATTCTTCACCCAAATCCTTGTTTTTGTCCGATTCTTTTTCACTCTGCTCTCCATATCTTCTGGCAATGATGCGCGCCACCTCGCCTACTTCCTCCGTTAGTTGGGCCATATTGGTAAGTTCGTTGAAATAACGGACCCCGTGGGTTTTTATCCAGGCGTCCACAGCTTTTTGCGCATTTTGGATGTTCATTGTTCCTTTTTTGACAAATGTATGAACTAGGACAGAACTATACCTTCTCCAAAACGATATACGACTGGTTTTGGATTTCTACCGCTTTTCCAAAGAATGTTTTAATGAGTTCGTAAGCCTTACTACTGATTTGGGTTGCATTTACCGAAAACTCAAAGGACACACTGACCGTCCCAAACTCTTCGCTACTGTTCAATTTTAGCAGACCTGCCTCCCCTGGTAATTGCAGGCCCACTTTTTCCGGAAGGCTTTTGACCTTATAACCTTCGGGAACAGCCATGGACAGGGCAAACTCATATTTTCTGGGGTAGCCGAAATCTACTGGATAGTTTCGTTCCTCCGCCTTAAAAGGATTCTCATCAAAAAACCTTATTAGGAATGGATTAACAAAAATTTCCTGCTCTTTAAAGATATCCTCCAACTCAAATTTAAATTGTTGGATAAGTCTTTTTTCATTCGAGTTTTGCTCGTTTATTACGTGATCGGTGATAAAAACATCGTCCTCAAAATTGCCTTCCGCTTCCGAAACATAGGCATCTTCATCCATTTCACTTAACTTCTTACGTTGGCGGATACTTTCATAACCCGTACTGATATCGTTGAAACCCCCTTTTGCAATTCCATTTTCCAGATCGTAACTGATCTGTGCCCTAATGACCCTTTTGTTATCTACTTCCGGTACTATGTTTTGCCAGTAGCTTTCATTATCAAAATCCATGACACGACCATAATAGTTGAGACAGCGATAGGGTAACATCCCAAAAGGAACAAATTTATCCGTCGCATCCAATAAATAGTCTTTCCCCTCTATGGTGGCTTTGGCCAAAATGTAGTTGAAATCCGATATGACCGGATGTGTCTTTTTTGGCAATCCATGATTACGGGTGCTGGACATCATCATTTTAGTCTCAATTCCTGCTGCATTAAGAAGATTGATGAGCGTAATGTTAATTTCCGCAATGCTTCCTTTACCTTCCTCAAAGGCTTTTTTGACCTTGTTATCCCGCCAAAGTCTATATTTCTTATTCCATGTATAGTGGTTTTGGACAAAAGAATAGATGTTTTTGGCCCTTTCCATAGCCGTCCCTTGGGTCAATAATTCCGCCGGAACATTTTTTTCGAAAAAATTCTTTTTCCGCAATTGTTGGCCTATATTTTTTTCCGTCCTAAATTCTTCGTCCACATCTCTCCAAGTTTTGGTGAACTTTCTTTTTGCCCCTTTAAAAGTGGTATATTGGGCCAGCTGGAATTCCAAGTTTGAGCGATAGTTGCTGCTTGACAGCATAAATGCTTCCGATTCCTTAAAAGCGGGAACATCCCGCATGGCATATTTGAGGACCTCACATGAAGCTTCATTCGGAACCCATGAAACGGAAAAGCAGTTCTTTTCAAGTTTTGCATCATTAAAATCGAGTTCGAGACTCCCTATTAAACTTCTATTATAGACCCAATTACCTGGTATTTTAGCATTGTATTCCGTGTAGACTTTTGGAATGTCCGCCTGGAATTTCCAGCCGGAAAGATTGAAAAAGAAAGGGGATTCCACCTCATAGGTATACTCCAGAACGGAGCCCACAGATATCTTGGGAAAAGTGAGCTTTTTGGCAGACCATCTTTCAGAAAGGTCCACATCATATACCTGGGATTTTTTTACGTAGTCCTTCACGATCCCGTTATGGGTCAGTGCCACTATTTTCCCTACCTTTTCCGTTAGATCTTCATTGTGGTAATAGGGTATTTCTATGGTAGCTTGGTCAAAACCTTCCTTTTTTAGGATTTTGACCTTTGCATGGTATCGGGTGATCAATCGAATGTAGCGCCCCCTTTCTTGAAAGAAATTCTCCCCTTTTTCAAAGAGATAGACCGCATTGGCAGTGGTGTCCTTATCAAAACGCGCAAACTCTTTTTCCGCTTTGGATAGCACACCAAATGTGGAAGTGGATTGGCCAAACATGGCCGTACAGGACAATAGTATAAGAACAACCGATATTCTCATTGGCCGACTTACAACGTCTTCTTTTCCAAGATTACTTTTTCTGCCTGCTTTCCTATGGCTTGCTTGTAAAACTCCTTGAGCAGTGGATAAGTGGTCACTGGAACCATAGCCCTGTTGATTTCATAGTTTACCAAAACACTTATGCCTCCAGGCTTTTTCTGAATGGTATATTTAAATACTCCGCTGTCATCGGGCAAGGTCATAATCATGGGTTCGGGAACAGTGGAGACTACGTACCCTTCCGGAAAATCTATATTCACCATATAAGTATTTTTAAAAGGAAATCCAAAATCTACCGGATAGGTCCTATTTTCCAGCTTGAACGGATTTTCTTCCATTCGTAAAAATGCAAGTGGATCAACATAAAGTTTCCCATCTATCATTTCAGTACCGGCTTCATCGTAAAATGCAAAAGATTCCTTTACAAATCCTTCATAATCCTCTATGTTCTCCAATTTATGATCACTTATCTCAATTCCATGGAAACGATTTTCCAGTTCCGTTAGATATGTCTCCATATCCAAATTCTTGGCTTTTTTTCTAAATCTTAGGGCACTATGTTTATCCAATCTGGATTTGTAGGTTCCCTCACAACTACCATCCTCCATAAGTTTTAGATTTAACGCAAACATTCTATTGCTCTTAGGGGGGGACACAATGTCAATCTGTTGCCAGACCATATCGTGGTTATTGATAAGTATCCCTTTCCAATTGTAATCTTTTTCCGGCAGTACATTGATATCACTAAATTCTTCGGTGGCGTCCAAAAAATAAGGTTTGTCATCAATTACTGCATAGGCAATAACATGGTTCAATCGTTCAACAGTTGGAAATAAGGGTATGGTATTGTCTTTTGTACTGATTACCACAGGATTGGAATCTATACCTGCATACCTTAACATGGCGACCAACAACAGGTTCATATCTGCTGCATTTCCTTTTTTTTCTTTTAATGCCTTTTTAAGGCCGTAGTAGAAATACTTTCCTCCCATCCCGTTCCAAGTTACGTTCTGCTTTACGTACTTAAAAATAGCCTTCATTTTGGATTGTGGATCTGGATGATTGGCCAAAAGAACATCCAACTCGTCATCAAAGGACTTGGTCTTGTCCAACTGATCTTCGTAGTCATCGGAATTGCCTATGGTTTTGGCAACGTCGGACCATGATTTGGCAAAACTTTTGTAATAACCCGGCAAATCAATGGAAACCAATTCAAACATAACTCCAGAGCGATAATTATCAATATTGTCCACAAAACTCTCTTCCTTCATTGCCGGGACATTGTCCATGGTGTAAGTCTTGACCATGACATCCATTCCAATTCTATTATCATTCCTTTTGGAAGTTTCCGGGAAGATACTTAAATACCCTTTAGGGGTTTGGTTAAATCGAAATCCCTTGGGTGTTCTTATTTCCGCAATCATTTTTTTGACCGGGATTTCATACTGAAATTGAAACTCGTCAATATTCCATATAAAGGGGGAAGTAATCTTATATTTAAATTCGATTACGGAACCCACCTGCACATTGGGCATGGTGAAAGTTACCCTGTTATAATTATAACTTGCCTCGGTCTCGAAAATCTGTTCTTTTTCCAATTTGTTCCGGACAACCTTACCATCAACCAAATTATAGGTAAACGCATTAATCCTACTTACCCTTTCCTCGTCACGACGGCCCTTGTACAAGTTGATGTATTCCGTGGCATAGTCAAAACCCTCTTTTTTATAGATTTTAATTCGCTCATGAACTTCTGTTATCAAACTACTATTGCCATTGGAGGTCGTATAGTAGGTGTTTTGTTTTTTGTACGTAATGGCCGCAGCCGCATCTTTGTTATGAGGATATTCCTGTTCGGCCAATTCCTCATTGCTTACCTTTCCAAATTCAACTTCTTGGGAGTTGATGGCCATTGTTATCAAGGCAAATACTGCCAAAATGTATTTTTGGTTCATGGTTGTGTTTTTTTATGAATGATTATTTTTGATTTATCGTGTTTTGCAATACTTCGCATAAATGACCTAAATGCCTGGTAATCCTCTTTGGGATAGTGTCCTTTTTTTAGGAGTATATTTCTACTGACCTGTATTTCACCATTTTCAATGGCAGAAAAACTTAAGTGGAACCTCCCAAATTCACTGGTCAAGTCTGTTTCGTCAGGTAGGGATTCCACTTCATAACCCTCAGGCAATTTGATACGGTATTCGTCCTTGTCCAGAAACCCCCTTTGGATTTCAAATGGAAAATTCCTGGCCCTATATCTTGGTGGTATATATTGGTGGTTGTTAAAAGTATTCGCCACAAACATCATCTTTTCTTCTAAGGTGGTTGCATATTTTTCAGCTTTGAACTTTACGTCTTCTTCGAACCGAACATTTTCCTTATCGTTCTCAAACCCATATGAAAGCAGATGAAAATTGTTGACATTGGACCAATAGTTCTTGTAGTATTTATCTATCTCCAATGCTTCCATGGTATCCAAATAATAATGATCTCCATACTGTGTGCCCTGGGTCTTTATATTGACCTCCCCTTCTATATTTCCCTGATGATCGATTCTATACCACCCAGTGGTCTGCTGAATGTTCTGTTCATCCCCATACGAACGTGTCCTATGCAGTTCACCACCCTCGGGTTTTATCACCAGCACATCCCGATCATCCGTAAAATCCGCTATATAACCAAAGGGTATGATTTGTGAAGTACTGTCCAACCAATAGTACTGCCCCTTGTAGGGAAGGGCCAGAATGACGTGGTTACCTTGTGCCAAGGAGGCAAAATCTTCTTCTAAATTTACTTTGTCCTTACCTGCTTCCACGTGGACATAAAAAGATTCCACACCCACTGCAGCCAGTAGTGATTTTGTATAGTTTGAAAGTCCTTTACAATCGCCATATTTCACTTGGTCCACTTCTTGTGCACTAATAGGTCTTATGCCACCAATACCTACCTGGACACTTATATACCTTGTGTTTTCCTGAACATATTTGAAAATAATTTTAGCTTTTTCCAAATTATCTTCAATACCGGCGACCAGTGATTTTACCTTATTGACAGTACTTTCCGGTAGCACCTCTTGTCCAGATAGGATTTTTGTGTTCATCCATTGCCCCACCTCTTTCCAATCCTGAATTTTCCCCTCGAACCCTTCATAATAAAAGTTGCTTGGTGCCACCAAAATATGTGGCATAATATTGGTCCGGGAGGGGCGTAATGCCTCATCTCTGAGCATTTTGATATTTTTCGTGGAATACACAATGGAATTTCCAATCTCCTCACGCTCAATATGAAACCCATCAAAGTTTTTCTCCTTAATTTTTGGCTTTAATTCAGGTGACTTATAGGATACTGAATATTTGGAATAAAGCACGTCCACCAAAAAATCACCCTGAAAGTACCAATAGGGAAGCATTCCCGTATTGCTTGAGCTTATAGTGTAGTCAAATTCTACGGTATAGGGATATTCCACCGGGAAATAATTTAACAGCAACATTCTGGAATCTGTATAGAGAGAGCCTCCATCCACAGCACTGACATCAATAAAATCATTGCGCTTTAACTTCTCAATGAGTTCACCATTACTATTATAAATTTTAGCTGAAACATCTTTGACCCTAATTCCATCATCATAGCTCACATAGCCCTTTACATGTTCGTTTCCAGTTTCGTTCATTATGGTCACTATCCGTTTATATGAAGCACTCATGGATTTTATGGAGGCAATATTTACCTCCATAACATTGGAACGTACTACGGCATTGGAACCTTTTCCGAATCCTTGGGGAATACTGGATATACTATAATCAAGGGACTGGGAACATAGAAAAAGTGGGACAAGGATCATCCCGATTAACAATCGCATAAAAGTTTGGTTAGGTAGGTTAACTATCGATATTTAATAAAATCGCTTAAAGATATCACTCACGATTTTTAGAATCTATGACAATTGTCACTGGACCGTCATTTAATAACTCCACCTTCATATCGGCCCCAAAAACTCCCGTTCCCACCGATTTTCCCAAATCCCGCTCTATTTGGGACACCAATTGTTCGTATAATGGAATTGCAATGGGGGGCTTTGCCGCTTTTATATAAGAAGGGCGATTTCCTTTTTTGGTGGAAGCATGTAAGGTAAATTGGCTTACCACAATAATATCCCCATTTTGATCAATCAGGGAACGGTTCATGACACCTTCATGATCATTAAAAATCCTAAGGTTCACTATTTTTTTGGAAAGCCAGGCAACATCATCTTGGTTATCGGCATTTTCAACACCCAATAATACCAAAAGTCCATTTCGGATTTCGGAAACCTTTTCCCCTTCCACAGTAACACTTGCCTTGGATACCCGTTGAACTACCGCGCGCATTACTTTTCCTTATAAATATCCATTCGGTAGTTTTCTTCAACATCTTCCTCCAACATTTGTACATAACTTCGGTAACGGCTCCATGCCAATTCGTTGTTCTCCAGAGCAGCCTTTACGGCACATTGGGGTTCATCCAAATGAAGGCAGTTATTGAACTTGCAATTGGATTTCAATTCAAAAAACTCTGGAAAATAATCCCCTATCTCGTCTTTTTCCATTTCTACGATTCCGAAACCACGAATTCCGGGGGTATCAATAATTCGGGCATCAAAGGACAGATCGAACATTTCGGCAAAGGTGGTCGTGTGCTGTCCCTGTAAGTGCTGTTCGGAAATTTCGGCCGTTTTTAGTTCCAGCCCAGGCTCAAGTGCATTGATCAATGTGGATTTTCCCACTCCGGAATGGCCGGAGAACATACTGGTTTTTCCGACCATCATTTCTTTTACAGCGTTAACATTTACACCCTCTTTGGCAGATAATGCTATGGTTGTATAACCTATACTTTTATAAAGGTCCATCAAATACTCGACCTCCACTTTTTCATCAGCATCATAGCTATCCATTTTATTGAACAACAAAACGGCTGGGATATCATAAGCTTCCGCGGTCACCAAAAATCGATCTATAAAGCTGGTGAATGTGGTTGGATTATTGAGCGTGACCATCAAAAATGCCTGATCCAAATTGGAAGCAATAATGTGGACCTGCTTGGACAGGTTTACCGATTTGCGGATAATATAGTTTTTACGTTCCGAAATTGCAGTGATGATCCCATAGGTCTCGTCTCCATTGGTTTCCAATTCAAAGGTCACTTCATCCCCAACAGCCACCGGATTGGTGCTTTTTATACCCTTAATTCGAAACTTACCTTTGATCCTACAATCATAGAATTGTCCCTCCGTTGTCTTAACGGTGTACCAACTGCCTGTCGATTTATACACCAGTCCGTACATTACATCATATGTTGATAACAATTCATACAATAACAAAGAAACAACTTTCTTTTCTTACAAATTCCTGTTAACATTGGTGGCAAATTAAAATCAACACAAATCAATTATGAAAAAAATCCTTTTTTTGGCAGCCATCGCCATTGCAACATTTTTTGAAGGGAATGCCCAACAGTACAAAGTGATTACCAGTGTGGAGTCCATTGTACCCAATGGACTGGGACGTTCCAGAATTATCAACGCCCTTGAGGAAAAAGATTATAAGGAATACACTTCGGTACGTTCCGATGAAGACAATTCGAGAAATAAATCGGATAGGGGTGACATTAGGGTAAAGAATTTTGAAGAGACCAAACTTCTGAACTTCTACAATTTGGGTGGAATCCGCTTTCAAAATATCGCTGCAAACGACGCTATCATTACCAACATGATCAATTCCATGATTGCCGAGGGATGGGCGTTGGCACATGTAATCAGCGCAGTGGAAAGTGAAGGGGGCAAAGGCGATGGAAAGGGAATATTCATTACACGCTACATTTTCAAAAAATAAGCACCCTATCAAAAAGGAAAAGCCCCAATTTATGGGGCTTTTTTTTGTTTATTCATCAGATTCCACAACCCTAGTCGACCATTCGTATCCTACCACCTACAAAGGTCTTCTTGTTCACTCGTTTTGGTTGTCCATATACCGTAACATCCCCACCGGCCTTTACATCTATATCTATCCGTTCCGAAGCAAATACCTCGGCTTCGCCCCCAGCGGATATCTTTACTTCTGAGTTGGAGGTCCGCAAATCGCTCCCCTCAAAAATACCTCCCGTATTAATGACTATGGATTGGTTTTCCGCTAAACCGGAAGCTTGTACAATACCTCCCGTCACTGCGCGTATTTCAACTACCTGCACATCCATTCCAATGGTGATTTTACCCCCTTCCTGTGCCCTAAGCTCAATTTTGTTCTTCTTTACCATTTCATTGCAGGTAATCTCCGATCCTTCATTGGCATCGATGACATCCAAATCGGTATAATACACTTCTATAAAGGTATCTTCCCCGGTGAATTTCCTATCCAATTGCATTCGTAGCTTAAGGACTCCATCCTTATTCACCCACTTGATGTCATCTACATTTCTTCCTTTGATCAAAATCTTATTTTCGTCCGATTGGATCAAGTTCACCTCGATCAAATCAAAAACCTTCACTGCATGAAATTCCCCAACGTCTTTATCAATAATGCGCTGCCCGAACAAGGGCACTGTTAGTAAGACGAACAGAAGTGTACTTATTTTTCCCATGGTTTTCCTTTTTGTTTGTTAAATGATGAACAAAAAATAAGATTGTTACACTTTGGGGCATAATTCCAATACCACGTCTAAATGGTTCCGTAAGCTCCTATCCACAACCCAAAAAGATGTCAAATACACCTAAGGGCCGTCCGTTATTAGGAATTGATAATCTTTTCTTGATGGTTAATGGATTCTTGGTGGATGGCCTTGAACATCCTAAGGACGAATTCCTCACTCAAACCACGTTGTTCCCCTTCCAAGATCATATTGCCCAAAATGGAATTCCATCGGTTTGTCTGAAGAACAGCGACGTTACGCTTCTTTTTCAATTCACCGATACCATCGGAAACTTTCATCCTTTTGCCCAACAAATCAATCAGTTCATTGTCCAAAACATCGATTTGGGCCCTAAGATTGGCCAATTGCGCATTATATTCCGCTGCTTCATCAGTTTCTTTCCGCATTTTTAAGTCTTTGAACATTTGTTTTAACGAGGTGGGTGTTACTTGTTGTGCGGCATCACTCCAAGCATTATCCGGATCAATGTGGGTTTCGATCATCAATCCATCAAAATTTAGGTCCAGTGCGGTCTGTGAAATGTCAAATACCAATTCACGTTTTCCAGTAATATGACTGGGATCGTTTATCAATGGCAAATCGGGAAACTTGGTCTGCAATTCAATAGCCAATTGCCATTCGGGAATGTTCCTGTACTTTGTTTTCTGATACGTGGAAAACCCTCGATGGATAACCCCCAATTTTTTGATATTGGACTTGGATAAACGTTCCACTGCCCCCAACCAAAGGGACAAATCCGGGTTGACCGGGTTTTTGACCAAAACCACCTTGTCCGTACCTTTTAGGGCATCTGCAATCTCCTGAACTATAAATGGGCTTACTGTGGAACGGGCACCTATCCATAACAAATCGATATCATGCTCCAAAGCCAAATCCACATGTGTCCTATTGGCGACCTCGGTGGCCGTTTTCAAACCTGTTTCTTCCTTGACTTTTTGCAGCCATTTAAGGCCTATGGCACCTACACCTTCAAAATTTCCCGGTCTTGTCCGTGGTTTCCATATTCCTGCGCGATAGTAACTTACGTCAGAATCCTTAAGTTCATGTGCAATATGCAATACTTGATCTTCGGTTTCCGCACTACAAGGCCCGGCAATCACCAGTGGATGAGGCAACTGCAAATCATCCAACCATGTTCTTAATTCCTTTGAATTTTCCATTTCATTTAGGTGTTTTAGTAAGTGGTATTCCTTTTAAAATTTGCTTTATTCTATTGGTATTGTTCATTTGATCATGAATTCCCTTAAAGTCGTTCTCTTCCATAAGCTGTTTAAAGGACTCCAAATTTTTTATGTACTCTTCCAAGCTCTTGACCACATTATCCTTGTTCTGTTCAAAAATTGGGGTCCACATATCCGGTGAGCTTTTCGCCAGGCGGACCGTGCTTTCAAATCCACTTCCGGCCATATCAAAAATATCCCGTTCGTTCTGTTCTTCCCTTATTACGGTCTTTCCCAACATAAATGAACTAATGTGGGATAAATGCGACACATAGGCAATGTGCTTATCGTGTGCTTCAGGGTTCATATAGCGGATACGCATTCCCAGTTTTTGGAAAAGTTCCAATGCTTTTTCCTGTAACTTAAACGCCGTTTTTTCCACTTCACAAATAATGTTCGTCTTTCCGTCGTACAAGCCATCAAAAGCCGCAGAAGGTCCGGAAAACTCCGTTCCCGCAATAGGATGGCATGCCAAAAAATTCCTTCTCTTGGGATGGTTTTCCACACTTTGGCAAATGGCGGCCTTGGTAGAGCCTGCATCCAGCACTAAGCAATCATCACTTACGTTGTCCAGGATTTTGGGAAGTTCATTCACCAACGCATCTACGGGAATCGCTAACAGTACCATATTGGCACTATTTAAGGTACGGTCCGTTCCCTTTTCATCAATCAATCCCAATTGCAAAGCTTCGGAAAGGTTATTTTCATCCTTGTCAAATCCAATGATCCTGGATTCCGGAAACAAGCGTTTTAACCCCTTTGCAAAAGATCCCCCGATCAAACCAATGCCCACAATAACTATACTGTCCATACTAAAATCGCGCTATGGCCTTTTTGATTTCTTCCTTTTTCACACATAGTGAAAATCGAATATACCCTTCTCCATTACTGCCGAATATGGTTCCGGGGGCAATGAAAATGTCCTTGTCATACAGGACTTCGTCTATAAAATCCTCAGATGGTTTTGCCCCTTTGGGCAACTTGGCCCAAACAAACATTCCGGCCGCGTCCGTATCGTAGGTGCATTCCAATTTGTCCACTAACTGGAACATCAGTTCCCTTCTGGCGTTATAGGTTTCATTCAGCTGTTGAAACCAACCTTTTCCGCTGTGCAATGCCGAAATTGCCCCTTTTTGGATTCCATAAAACATTCCGGAATCCATATTGCTTTTCACCTTTAGCACCGCCAGGATATGTTCTGCACTTCCCATGACCATACCTACTCGCCAACCAGCGAGATTAAATGTTTTACTCAGGGAATTCAATTCCAAAGCATGGTCCTTGGCCCCTGAAATTTGTAAGATACTTGTAGGCGCATCATTCAGAACAAAGCTGTAGGGATTATCATTTACCAATAAAATATTGTGTTTACGGGCAAATGTCAACAATACTTCCATTTTATCCATGGTGATCTTGGCTCCGGTGGGCATATTGGGATAGCTGATCCACATGAGCTTGACCTTGGACAGGTCCATTTGTTCAATGGCCTCCAAATCCGGCAACCAACCATTTTCTTCCGTTAGGTCATATTCCATTGGAATGGCGCCAATCAACCTCGTTACGGAAGTGTAGGTAGGATAACCGGGATTGGGTACCAGAACCCCATCACCTACATTCAGGAAGGCAAGGCTAATGTGCATAATACCTTCCTTGGAACCTATTAGGGGCAACAATTCGTTCTGGGGATTTACGGTAACCCCAAAGCGTTCTTTATAAAAATCTGCCATAGCTTCCCGTAATTCCGGTAATCCCTGATAGCTCTGGTACTGATGCGCACCCTCTTGGTGGAGTGTTGCACTCAACCCTTTTAATGCCTGGGGTGGCGGTGCCAGATCAGGGGAGCCAATTCCCATATTGATTATTGGTCTACCCTTTGCAACAAGTCCGCGTACCTCACGTAATTTCTTGGAGAAGTAATATTCCTGGACGCTATCCAATCGTTTTGCCGTAATCATCCTATTAACGCATTTTTATATTCCCCCAATACCCTGAAATCCTCCGACATAATCTCCAACAAGGACTTTGCCTTGTTAAAATGGTCGTACTTTTCAAAAGTGACATCCACAAAAAAGGCATATTTCCAAGGGGTCTCAATTACTGGAAGTGACTGTATTTTGGTAAGGTTCATATTGCAGTCGCTCATAACGTTCAACACTGTTGCCAAACTCCCACGTTTATGATCGGTAATAAAGCGAAGTGATGCTTTATTGATTTCTTCCTTGGGCAAGACCTTGTTCTGCTTTTTCAGTATAATGAAACGGGTAGCATTGTTTTTTATGGTCTGGATTTCCGGGGCAATGATGTCCAACCCATAAAGTTCCGCGGCCACCGTTGGGGCTATCGCAGCTACGTGTTTTAATTGTTTCTCCTGTATTTGACGTGCTGTTTCGGCAGTGTCCACATCCTCCACCAATTTCAACTGGGGGTATTGCTTTAAAAATTCCATACACTGCAAGAGGGCCATGGGGTGGGTTCTCACCTCTTTAATCTGTTCCAGCGTCTGCCCTTTTAATACCATTAAGTTATGATGGATACTCAGATAGTGTTCCCCAATAATGTGAATGTTATTGTGGTACACCAGATTGTAGTTGGGAATTATGGAACCGGCTATGGAATTTTCAATGGCCATTACCCCTTTGTCCGCTGTCCCGTCTAAAACACGGTCAATTAGTTTATCAAAGGACAAACATTCCACCAATTCAATATCCTTACCAAGGAACTCCGTGGCTACTTGATGATGGTTACTCCCTTTAATACCTTGTATGGCTACCTTCAGTTTCATTCAAAAAAAAAGCCCCGAACGAATTCCGGGACTTATACTTTCTATATTTAGCTATCACTAGAACAGTCCCGTACCCCCTCGATAAAAGAAGTAGAAATAAAAACCGTTCCAGAAATAAGTATTCTTCATGTAAACTTAAATTCTTGGCTAAGATTGGGTATTCCTTTCAAAATTCAAAAAGAATGATGGAATTTTTTTGATATTTTTTGATTTTGTTCAATTCTTTGGTTATTCTGAAACCATTTCACGAATAAATTTAGAATATGGGATTTTTTGCGAGCTGCGGAGGGGAGTTGCTTTTTGAAATGTAGAGGACGATCCATCCCTTATTAGAAATATCTATTTTTGAAACCAAATTCCACTTTATGTCCATCGTAGCCCAAAAAATCACCAAAACATTTGGTAGGCAAATAGCATTGAACAACGTCTCTTTTGAAATCCAAAAGGGTGAAATAGTAGGGTTTTTAGGTCCCAATGGTGCTGGAAAATCCACCATGATGCGGATTTTGACCACCTATTATCAGGCAGATCAAGGCACTGCAAAAGTCAATGGGTTTGATGTTGGCAAGGAAATGCGCAAAGTTCAAAAAAGCATTGGTTATCTGCCTGAGCACAACCCGCTCTATTTGGATATGTACATAAAAGAATATCTGGCTTTTAATGCGGAAGTGTACAAGGTGTCAAAATCCAGGATAGCAGAGGTCATCCAACAAACGGGATTGACTCCCGAGGCCCATAAAACCATAGGAAAGCTCTCTAAAGGCTATCGCCAGCGTGTTGGTTTGGCCGCTGCCCTATTGCATGAACCGGAAGTTCTGATTTTGGACGAGCCCACAACGGGTTTGGACCCCAATCAATTGGTAGACATACGTAAACTTATTCGTGAAATCGGCAAACATAAAACCATTCTATTCTCCACACATATTATGAAGGAAGTGGAAGCGGTTTGCGATCGGGTCATCATTATCAACAAGGGTGAAATTGTTGCCGATAAAAAGATGGAAGAACTTAGGAAGGTAGAGGACCAGATCATTGAAGTTGAGTTTGATTATCGTGTAGAGGAAGTATTGTTACATCAATTGCCCAATGTATCCGCCGTAAGGAATACTGGTGGATTTGTCTACGAAATTGTCTTCAACACCGACCAGGATATGCGTCCCGCCGTCTTTGATTTTGCGCATGACAATCAATTAAAAACCCTACAGCTAAGCCGAAAAAGCAAGAATTTGGAGAGTTTGTTCACGGAACTTACCAGTTGATTCCATTAAAATTTAATTTTTCCCCAAAGTGGGGTAAAGTCAGTTTTTATTTCCCGAGCCTACCCTATTTTTAGGCACTTTTTATAGTAAAACCATCCAATGCCAATGGACCAAAATACATTGACCCTTTCTGAAGAAGACATGCGAAAATTGGGATATCAAATGATTGACGCTATTGTGGCGCACCATAAGACCCAACATGAAAAAAAACCCTTGGCATTGGCCTCAAGAGAAGAAATGGACTCTCTCTTTTTGGAGGAGGCTCCTGAAAAACCTTCCAATGCCAATGAGGTTCTGGAATTTGTTGTGGAGAAGGTACTTACCAGAAGTACATTGCTGTCACATCCAAAATCATATGCCTTTGTTCCCGGTCCCAGCAATTACGTTAGTGTTATTGGGGATGCATTGGCAACGGGCTATAACATTTTTTCAGGGAGTTGGGTGACTTCCCCTGCTGCTGCAGAGCTCGAAATTGTTACCATACAATGGTTGTTGCGACTGTTTGGCCTTCCGAAGAAAAAAGGTGGTGGTATTTTTACCAGCGGTGGATCCATGGCCAATTTAACCGCTTTGGCCACTGCCAGAAACATTAAATGTGGGGATGATTTTTCCAAAGCGGTGATTTACCTATCCGATCAAACCCACTCTTCCAATATCAAGGCCATTCGGATTCTGGGCTTTAAAAAAGAACAAATCCGAATCATCCCAACGGACAATGAATTTAAACTATCGCTCAATAAGCTTAAAAACTGCATAGCCAAAGACCGCTTAAATGGATTGCATCCCTTCTGTGTAATTGGTAATGCAGGAACTACGAACACAGGTAGTGTTGATCCGTTGACCCAACTATCCAAGATTTGCAAGGAAGAGGATATCTGGTTCCATATTGATGGCGCCTATGGTGGTGCTGCAATGTTATCGCCCAAGGGAAAAAAGGTGTTGAAAGGTATTTCCAAAGCGGATTCCCTGACCGTGGACCCTCATAAATGGTTCTTTCAACCCTATGAGATGGGCTGTCTGTTGGTACGCAATTACCGCCACCTTACCCATACCTTTACGGAGCGTCCAGAATATTTAAAGGATATTGAGGGAAACACTTCCGAAATAAATTTCTATGATTTGGGAGTGCAAATGACAAGACGATTCAATGCTTTGAAGTTTTATATGTCGGTCAAAACCTTTGGATTGAACGCTTTTAGGAAAGCAATCGGTTCGGGCATTGATTTGGCGGAACGCCTGGAAGCCCATTTACGACAAAGCAAACAATGGCAGGTGGTATTTCCGGCCACTTTGGCCGTCATCAATTTTAGGTACCATCCCATAGAGGAAAATCTGAGCGAATCCCAATTGGATGAGTTGAACCATTCCATTTCCGAACAGGTCATGGAATCCCAACGGGCATTATTGGCCACCACCTCCCTTCACGACCAAGTGGTTTTGCGCATGTGTCTGATCAATCCCAGAACCACCTGGGAGGATATTCAACATACCCTGGCACTTTGCGAGGCGTTTGCAAAACAATCTTCCCTCTTGGCATCGCCATAAGAAATGGAGTTTTTTAGATCAATTTGACGGTAGACCAAACCATTATTCCGTATCGAATTCAACGAACATACCGATGAGGGAATTGAATAGTTCATATTCATTCTCTGCATATACGGCATCATCATTTTCAATAAGTATGTCAATATTGCGTTGATAGGCCTGGATATCACTACCAATGCTTTCCAACTGCATGTACTTTTCCTCCATGGGCAATTGCGCGTAATAATTCAATCTTTCCCGATAGACTTTTTTCAGTTTTTGGAATAGTTTCCTTGCTTCATCCAATTGCCCCACTTTATAATAGCTTTCAAGAAAGGGTTCAACAAAAGCATAATACCCATAATGCTCAAAAGGAATGTTATGTGTGGCCATTTTCAATATTTCCCTTGCTTCTACCTGTTTACCTTCCGCTATAAGCGTTTCCACCAATCTGGCCATGGCCAACCTGAAGGTTACCCCAAATTGCTTTCGAGTCTGGGGATCATGATATACTTGAGGGCTACCGGCATTGCCCCAGTCCCATTTTTGTACAATATCATACATCAAATCCGTATCAATACGGCCCATTCCAAATGCGCTACCATTTTCGGTCTTGATGGGCACCAATTTGTAGGCGAGCCCATCCAATTGGAGATAATCTTCCATCCATATGTATTCTGCCTTATCAAAACTGCCCCCTGAAAAATAAATAGGGCGTTCCCAGTCATTATTGGCAATGATATCCAACATTAGTATCCTATTCTTGGTGATATAGCTTTGGGGAAGGTCAATATCAATATGATCCACGATTAAATCCGCATCTTTCTCTTGAACCAGACCATTTTTAAGAACATTGGCCTTGTTTACCGGAACACGTATCTTATTTGTAGGATAGTACACCATGTTCAATATACTTTCCGAATAATTGGAAGTGTCCCTGCCCATTTTTTCAAATAGGTACCTTAGTTTGGTCTGGGGTTTGTCACTGGCCACCCAATCCATAAAATCCTTGATGTCCCATCTGTTTTCCTGAACGTTGGGCAATCCGCTATAATGGATAACGTCCCGGCTCCCGTATTTATAATGTTCGTGGTTCAACTGCGATGGAATGGGATCACTTTCATAGGCCTTTCGTTTCATTTGATCAATGTACCAGTCCGTTGCAAAATACCCCGAGACAATTACCCTAACGTCCGTTCGATAGCCTTCTATTTCCTGAAGGTACCAAAGTGGAAAATTATCATTGTCTCCAATGGTAAACAAAATGGCACCCGAACCTTGCTTTGTGGAATCCAGATATGCCATGGCCGAAGCCCTTGCCGTAAACCGGTCCGATCTATCATGATCGTCCCAATTTTGATGGGCCATCAACAAGGGAACACAGCAAAAACAGCACAACATACCAACAATGGCCGTATTTTTTTTCGATAGGTATTTGCAAAGGAGGATAAAAACCTGGTAGGCACCCATACCTATCCATATGGCAAAGGCGTAGAACGAACCCACCAGCGAATAATCGCGCTCCCTTGGCTGGAAAATATAGGGGTTGGTATAAAATTGGATGGCAACACCTGTAAGCAAGAAAAACACAAAGAGTACCCAAAATTGTTTGGGGTCACGGGAAATCTGAAAAACGATTCCCAGAAATCCCAGTAAGAGCGGAAGAAAAAAATAGGTGTTACGTGCCTTGTTATCAAGGGCTTCCGAAGGCAGGTCCTGCTGGCTGCCCAACCTTATTTTGTCAATAAAGTCAATGCCGCTCAACCAATGTCCATTGCCATCATAGCGCCATTGTACATCATTCTGCCTACCGACAAAATTCCAGAAAAAATAACGCAGGTACATAAAACCCCACTGATATTCGAACAAAAAAGCGAGGTTTTGTTTTAGGGAAGGGGGAGCAACGTCAATATATTCATTGAATTGGCGAAGGAATTCTATGTATTGCTCCGTATCAATTTCACCATTGGCATTTAGCTTTTTAAACTCATTTATTGCGTTTCTCAATTCACCGTTGGTAGCATATTCCGGTTTAATCTTAAAATCCAATCGACCAAAAAAGCGCATGTAATTTTCGGCATGATCACTGCTCCATAATCTTGGCAGAAAACCTTTATGTTTTTTGTTGGGTGCCCTCAGGGCATCCTTATAATCGTTCACAATTACATATTTTCCAAGCTTTTCATCCCTTTCATACTTAGGCTTATCATCCAAATCCTCGCTGGAATCCGCAAACATATCTGAATAATAGGTGCCGTAAAAAGGACTCTCAACACCACCATATTGTTCCCTGTTATAGTATGCCAAAAGCGTTCTTGCATCAGAGGGGTCATTTTCATTGATTCCCACATGGGCGTTGGCCCTTATGGGCAATAGCAACCACGTAGAAAAACCCAGGAACAAAAAGAGGAAACAGAGAATGACCGTATTGGCCGTCACATAACCTTTTTTTTTGGTATACCCAATCATACCGTGGAAAATAAAAGAGAGGAGCAATCCCATGATAAGTAAGCCTACATTGAATGGCAAGCCAACCTGATTCACAAAAAACAGCTCCCCCCATGCAAATACTTTTAAGACATAGGTCAAGGAAAATTTAAATACGAAGAACAAAACACCTATGGCTATTGTGTTAAAAAGCATGAAGTTTTTAAAGGTTGTCCTGTGGTATCTTTTAAAATAGATCATTAAAACTATGGATGGAATGGCCAAAAAACCCATAAACTGTACGCCAAAGGTGAGTCCAATAATGAAACAAATAAGTAAAAGCCATTTATTGCCCCTCGTAGCATCGATATGGTCCATCCATCGTAAACCCAGCCATATCAAAATGGCCATGAGCAGACTTGCCATTGCGTATACCTCCGTCTCCGTAGCATTGAACCAAAAGCTATCCGAATAGGTAAAACTCAAGCAGCCCACTAGGGCACTGCCCAAAATGGCACCGTTCTTCACTTGGCATCGGTTTGTCCCCACCAGTTTTTGAATTAAATTGGTAATGGTCCAAAACATAAAGAGGATAGTAAAGGCACTGGCCACGACCGAAACATAATTGACCATTTTTGCGATTTGCCTTACGTCCGTTGTGAAGGTGGCAAAAAAGGCACCTATCATCTGAAAGAGTGGTGCCCCCGGCGGGTGACCTACTTCAAGTTTTGCCGAGGTGGCGATGTATTCCCCACAGTCCCAAAAGCTTACAGTGGGTTCCATGGTCAATGTATAGGTCACCAATGCGTTGAGGAAGACCAACCAACCCAAGGTGAGGTTCCAAAATTTGAATTTTGAATGTGTATAAAGGGATTTTAGTTTGGAAAACATGTCAATTGTACGAATAGAACTGGGGTACAATTAACGACCAAACCGTTTTTAAGAAGCCATATCGTGGTCTGATTTAAGTACTAGTACCCGTACCTTTTTGGAAAAGCTCGTGCCTGTTGGAAACATTCAACTTCCCATAAATGTTGGTAATGTGCGTCTTTACCGTACTTAAGCTAATGAAAAGCTCATTGGCAATTTCCTTATTGGTTTTACCTTGTAGGATAAGGTTCCGTACAGTGGTCTCCTGCTTACTAAGTTCTGGTGGCAGCGTGGTTTTCTTTCTAAATCGAAATACGAAAAAAATCAGTGAAAGGGAAAGTAACAGCAGTCCAAGGTTCAACCATCTGCTTTGGGACAGTTTCTTCTCCAAAGCCACTTGATTTATAAAAGCTAGTTTCTCCTCTAAAAACTGATATTCCATCTGGGGTATACCACTTTTACGAAGCTCCTCCAACAAAGTCATATAATAAGCACTGTTTTCCGAAATGTCCTTTTCCAACAAGTTTTTTTCCCGTAGTAGTTTGACTGCCATTAGCTTAACTTCCAAAATCTGAATGGAATCCCTGGCATAGGCGCGCAATTGTCTTTCCTCATCTGTTTTGGTAAACTCCAGTTTCTTTTCAAACTGTTTAAACTTCTTCCATTCTGCCTGTGATAACTCTTTGTAGGTCTTGTCTCCCAATTCCAAGGCAGAAAGACTGGTGCCCTCCTCTTGTCCAAATATGGAATGGGTTAACAGTATAAAACCAATAATCAATACGTATCTTTTGGAACCCATTATAAAATCGATAATGATTAAAGTTCAATAAAAATGGGTAACCGGGCAAAAAAAAGTAATCAAATCCTGTTACCTTTTATCCAGTTGGGAGCAATGATCCCGTACCATTATGGTTTACATACCATGTATTGCTGCTAAGCCCTGAAGGAAATATGGGAAGGTTGTGCTAGATATACCACACAAGCAAACAGCGCGGCGACTTTTTATTTATTGGCGATTTTTGTGTCCTCCGTTTCAGACACCAATTCTTCAACGGCAGTGTTTTTTAACTCATCCTCCTCAACGGCCATATTTAACTTTAGGAGGAAAATCGCTGCAATTAACAGAAAAAACAGAAGTATACTTTTTCTCATTTCGGTTAGCTTATCTGATGTGAAACTATTACTTCTAGGCCTTACATTCCGTATTTTTCTATGTATTGCCAAAAAATAAGGTCGAAATGTTATATAGGGTCATTTTAACTCGGGCATTTCCAATCTTTATTTGAGAAATGCAAGAATATTCGCGCACTGGCACCAATGGTCCATGGTCTTGCTTTTCGGCGGTTTTCCCTCCGAAATTCCAATTAATGGTCTCCCCAATTCTAGGTCCCAATTATGGGAAGTCTTCCCTTAAAACAGCACTTATGGTGTCATCCAAATAGGATTGCACTTTAGGATCCGTAGCATTTATTAAAATTGAAATGACCACGCTTTCATTCGGATAGACAAAAAAATTGGTATATGCCCCCACACTATTCCCTACATGACCAACAAATGCCCTCCCGTCAGGATCTTCACTCACCTGAAAACCAAACCCATAATAGGTAGGTTTTCCATGTATGGTTTGAGCGGTCAATAACTGCTCATAGGTTTCTTTTGCCAAAAGCTTTTGTTCCAGAATCGCTTGGCCCATTTTTGCAATATCCGCACTTGTGGACAGATAACCCCCCCCAGCCAATTTGTAATGATTATTGACCGCAACCGCTTTCTTTAAACCCGTTGAATTCCTGGTATAGAAATCGGTTTTTAAGCTTTTCCGTCCCTTGGAAAATGATGAATTTATTTCCCGGGGCGTAAAGGTCCGTTTCATTCCCAAAGGAATCAGTATCTTTTCCCTTACATAGTCTTCAAATGGAATGCCACAAGCTTCTTGCATTGCCAATGACAACAGTACAAAATCGTAACTGTTGTACAAGTAGCCATTTCCAGGTTCAAAAACCAGGGGATCATCTTTAAAAACCTCAATACTATCTTTGATGGAATAGGGTTTGTTCAAAGCAAATTCCTTGCCCCGATACCCTCGCATTCCAGCAGTATGCGAAGCTAGCTGCCCAAGCGTAAAGTCATATTTCTTTTTTGGATAATAGGATACGTAGTTATAAAAGGAATCGTCCCAATGCACAATTCCCTCTTCCACCATTTTCCCCAGTGCCAAACCGGTAATGCATTTTGAGATACTGGCTATTCTAAATGCCGTATTTTTTGGGTCTACATACGTCTTGCGTTCTACACTGGAATGTCCGTAGCCCTTCTGTAAAACGGGTTTCCCTTCTTTTACTATGGTAATTGAAATTCCCGGAACCCTATTCCCAATCACCAAGTTGTGATATTGGGCATCCGCGAAATCAATCCCCTGGAAATCCTTAAGTTCTTTGAATTTGTGGGATTCCCGAAAAAAATCCTTGATGTAAGAAATAAAGCCCATTACACTAATCTTTTTAAAGGAAATGAGTTATGGATTCCTTTCCTTGCATGAATGCAACTAATCCCTAAAGATTAGACGTCCATTGAATAGTTCCTCTACTTCTACATCAATGGGACGATTGAAACTGATGACGTCCCCATAGCCACTGATGATACCCGAAATGCGTTGTTGTGGATTGACAAAAACATCGTTGGACCCCCTATGGTTCACGGATACTTCCTGAGCAACAAGTCCTTCTGCCTCAATTCTGGAATCCCCAGCTGCAACTGTGATACTAAAGTTATTTGTTATTCCCCTTACTTTAAAATAAGCTATCCCATTGACCACAATACCCACACGCCCATTAGCTACCTCAATATCAAATGAGCCGTCCGTGGTTTCCGATTCCGGTTCATTGAAGCTCTCGGAAACCAAATTGAGGTTGGGGTAGTTTAACGCACCATCGCTGGAAATCAACAATCCCGTACTACTTCGTATCTCTTCAATATTAGGCGATGTTACATACACCGTGGATAGCCCATATTCCCTAAAGATATTGCAGCCGTTGTCATTTCTCAACAGCAATCGATCTTCTTCAACCCTGGCCGAGATTTCATTCAATAAAAACTCACCGGATTCCAGCTCCACTTTTTGTTCATCTCCCTGTTTTATCACCAAATTCAAATTCTCAAAGACGGTGATATTGTTGAAATCAGGCACCTCAACTTCGATTCGGGTAAGGTCCCCGGCATTTTGAAGGCAATCGGGAACATTTTCTGAATTGCAGGAAAAGAAGGGAAAAGATATAAGGATTAGGACCCAGGACATAAGGTGTAACTTCTTAACGCCTTCTTTGTGAGAATACCCGTGTAAAAATCTAATTTTCAACATCAATTCTTTAAAGTCTAATTCCAATTCCAAATTCCACTGCCTCGGCCGCCGCCCCATGGGATTTTAGCGTAACCGCACCAAAAAAACGATCTCCAAAATAGTGCTTCAGACCAATTCTATTGTAAACCCTCCCCTCAAAATCAAAAGGATAGTACACATAATAACCCAATTGGGTTATGACGCTCAATTTATTGATAAAAAGCTCGTGTCCGAGAAAAACCCCAACCCTTTTAAAATCCGTATCTGGAGCTACATTCATTTCAGGAAACGAAATTGATTGGAAACGAATCAGTTCTTTTAAAAAATTGGAGAAGAAAGCATCCGCACCCACTTGAATGGCGCTCTTTCTACCCAATCTTTTATCCATGTAGGCAGAAACGATCCAAAAACCATATCGCCCCGAATTCACCACATCACTTTCATTTACCCCTCCCCGTAGTGCAAAATTGTAACGAATGGGCTCTACCATCTTTTTTCCGTTCTCTGGTTTTTTAAATTCATAGACCAATTCTTGGTTCAAATCATAGGTAAGTCCAAAATTAAAAGCCGCCGTATTTGTTGAGGTATTGGGTGCTTTAAAATTGGCGTTGGAGTAATGGATCAACGAAAGGCCTACTTTAAAACCTAAACCTGCAATCACATTTTCCTTGTGATAGTTTACCATGGCCATGGTGGAACTCAACAAATGGGAACCGTAGGCATTGTTACGGAAATTGTTGTTTTTGTCATATGGATTGGTATTGTAGGCAATGCCCTGACCAATTCTAAACTGCAGATTCCTTTTAAAGAAATAGAAATTATAGTGGGCATAGATACCAAAATGTTCCCCGAGGGTAGGGTTCCTCATGTCTTGATACACAAAAGTAAAGCCGGAATCCGGATAGCCATAGTCCGCTTCCCATTCCTGTTCGCCGAACCGTTTACGATTGAACCCCAGAATAAATCCTGCCGGGTGCGCCGTAATTAAGTGGGAGATATCGGGATTGTGTAGGAGTATAGATCCATTGAACTGACTAAGATCTAGAACATACTTTTTGGCCCTTTTTTCCTCTTGGGAGAAACCACAACAAATGCTGAATAGGAAGCAAAGTAAAAGTAGGTCCTTCATGCGCCATAAAAGTAGGGATAATTGCTCGATGATTTTGACCTGGAGACTTGTTGTATTGCCCTAAACTTTAAAAAATGGCTTTGGCAATGGCCTTGATATTATCGGATTTTCCCATGGAATAATAGTGCAATACGGGAACACCGGCCTTTTTCAATTCTTTTGATTGTTCTATACACCATTCTATCCCAACTTGCCGAACTTCCTTGTTTGTACTGCACTGTTCAACGGCCTCAATCAAATCCTCCGGAATATCCACCCGAAACACCTGGGGCAATAACTGTAAATGTTTTTTTATGGCGATGGGCTTTATTCCGGGTATAATGGGCACCTCTATACCCATTTCCCTGGCGGCCTCCACAAAGGCAAAGTACTTTTTGTTGTCAAAAAACATTTGGGTCACCACATAATCGGCACCCAAATCAATTTTCTCTTTTAGCCGTTTTAAATCGGTTTTTAATGAAGGGGCTTCCATATGTTTTTCCGGATAACCGGCCACTCCAATACAAAAGTTGGCACAGTTATCGGTTTCAATTACTTCATGGAGGTAATTTCCACAGTTCAATTCCTGAATTTGCCGTACCAAGTCCGATGCGTATTGATGTCCCCCTTTTGTTGGCTCAAAATACCTTTCTTCCTTCATGGCATCCCCCCTTAGCGCCATTACATTATCAAGACCCAAATAGTGACAATCCACCAAAAGATATTCCGTCTCTTCTTTGGTAAATCCGCCACAAAGTACATGTGGAATGGCGTCCACATCGTATTTGTGTTTGATGGAAGCGCAAATACCCAATGTCCCGGGCCGCATGCGGGTGAGTTTTTTATCCAAAAGCCCATCACGGTCAATATAGACATACTCCTCGCGTGAAGTTGTTACGTCAATAAACGGGGGTTTAAATTCCATTAACGGGTCAATATTGTCATACAGTTCTTGAATGCTCTTTCCCTTGACGGGAGGAATAATCTCAAAACTAAAAAGGGTTTCCCCTTTTGCTTTTGTAATATGCTCGGTTACTTTCATTCTTTGTTTTTGCTATTCCCGCGTAGGTGGGAATCTTTCTATTATGGATTCCTGTTTTCACAGGAATGACATTTTGTTATTGATCAACCAAATTCGGAGCTAGCCACTTCTTGGCTTCCTCCAAGCCCAAGTTTTTCCGTTTTGCATAATCTTCAACTTGGTCCGGTTTAATTTTCCCAAGCCCAAAATATTTGGATTTATGGTGCCCAAAATAATAGCCACTGACACTGGCCGCGGGCCACATCGCCAAACTCTCGGTCAGTGTTACCCCTATTTTTTCGTTTACTCCCAGTAATTCCCAAATGGTCAGTTTTTCCAAGTGGTCCGGACAGGCCGGATAACCCGGGGCGGGACGGATTCCCTTATATTTTTCATCAATCAAGGCATCGTTATCCAATTTTTCCTTGGCCGCATAACCCCAATATCTTGTCCTCACCTCTTTGTGCAAATATTCGGCAAAAGCTTCGGCCAATCGGTCGGCAAGGGCCTTGATCATAATTGAGCCATAATCATCATGATCTTTTTCAAATGCTGTGGCCAATTCTTTTGTGCCAAAACCAGCGGTTACACAAAAACAACCCATGTAATCCTGAATACCGGTTCCTTTTGGGGCTATAAAATCCGCTAAAGCCATATTGGGAACGCCATCTCGTTTTTTGAGCTGTTGACGTAAGGTTCGAAACGTAAATTTTCCATGTTCCTTGGAAAGGACTTCAATATCATCCCCATCTATGGTATTTGCAGGGAAGAGCCCAAAGATGGCCTTACCCTTCAACAGCTTTTCATCCAAGACTTTTTTGAGCAGAATTTGGGCATCATGAAAAAGTTCATTTGCTTGTTCACCGACTACCTCATCTTCCAAAATAGCAGGGTATTTTCCATGCAGGTCCCAGGAACGGAAAAAAGGGGTCCAATCAATAAATTCCTTGAGTTTGGATAAATCAAAATTATCCCAGACCTCTATGCCCAGTTGATTGGGCTTGTAAATGTCCTCTTCTTTAAATTCAATTTGCAATTTATTCGCCCGTGCTTCTTCCAAGCTTAGATATTCTTTCTGTTTGGTTCGATTTAAAAATTTTTCACGAAAGCTTTCGTAGTCGAGTTTAATTGATTTCTTGTAAGTTTCGGAAGTTTCTTTTTGAAGCAAGTCCCCAACCACGGTTACAGCTCTTGAAGCATCATGTACATGCACCACGGATTGGCTGTACATTGGGTCTATTTTGACCGCCGTGTGGGCCTTGCTCGTAGTTGCCCCACCAATCAATAGCGGAACGTCGAAGTTTTGACGTTCCATCTCCTTGGCCAAGAAGACCATTTCATCAAGTGAAGGGGTTATCAATCCACTCAATCCAATGATATCAACTTTTTCTTCAATCGCCCTATTAATAATTTTTTCAGGAGGTACCATTACCCCCAAATCAACAATTTCATAGTTGTTACAGGCCAGGACCACGGATACAATGTTTTTTCCGATATCGTGCACATCACCTTTAACGGTAGCCATTAGAATACGCCCGGCCGCTTGGCCGACAGTTATGTCGGCATTGTTCTTTTTCTCCTCTTCAATAAAAGGCTCTAGATGGGCAACGGCTTTTTTCATGACCCTGGCCGATTTCACTACTTGCGGCAAAAACATTTTTCCGCTGCCGAACAAATCCCCCACAACGTTCATACCGGTCATTAGATTTCCCTCTATAACTTCAAGTGGTTTTGAAGCGTTTTGACGGGCTTCTTCAACATCTTCAATAATGTATTGGTCTATTCCTTTGACCAAGGCCCGAGTGATACGGTCTTGCAGTGGTTCTTGACGCCAGGAAAGGTCCACTTTACTCTCTTTGGTCTTTCCCTGGACGGTTTCAGCAAATTCCAACAGTCTTTCCGTGGCATCTTCCCTTCGATTAAGAATTACATCTTCCACATATTCCAAAAGGTCCTTTGGGATATCGTCATAAACCTCCAACAAAGCCGGATTGACAATACCTATGTTCATTCCGGCCTGAATGGCGTGATATAAGAAAACGGAATGCATCGCTTCCCGTACGGGGTTATTACCTCTAAAGGAAAAGGAAACATTACTGACCCCTCCACTCACACTGCAGTGGGGAAGATTGCTACGCACCCATTGCGTACCTTCAATAAAGTCGAGTGCATTTCGCTTGTGTTCATCCATTCCTGTAGCTACAGGAAAAATATTGAGGTCAAAAATGATGTCTTCCGGAGGAAAGCCCACCTCATCCACTAAGATTTTATAAGAACGTTCGGCTATTTCAATCCGTCGTTCCAAATTATCTGCTTGGCCCACCTCATCAAACGCCATGATAATTACCGCTGCACCGTACCGCTTGATTAATTTAGCCTGGCGGACGAACTCTTCTTTACCTTCCTTTAAGCTAATGGAGTTTACCACACATTTTCCCTGGACCACTTGAAGCCCTGCTTCAATAATCTCCCATTTGGAACTATCTATCATGATGGGAACACGCGCGATGTCGGGTTCGGCAACGATCAAATTCAAAAACCTGACCATGGCCTGCTTGCCATCAATAAGACCGTCATCCATATTGATGTCAATAATCTGGGCCCCGCCCTCTACTTGATGTCTCGCAATTTCAAGTGCTTCCTCGTACTTATCCTCTTTGATCAAACGCAGAAATTTCCGCGACCCAGCTACATTAGTGCGCTCCCCAACATTAATGAAATTACTTTCCGGAGTAATCACAAGTGGTTCAAGACCACTTAAACGCATATATTTTGATTCCACATTACTCATCTACGGACGTTATGTAGAAAATTCAAATTTTCGCGGTCGATAATTGGCAACCAAATCGGCAATCGCCTTAATATGTTCCTCTGTAGTGCCGCAACAGCCACCGACGACGTTAATTAGTCCTTTCTCCAAATATTCCCCAATTTGATTTGCCATACTTTCCGAGGTCTCATCATACTCACCAAAAGCATTTGGAAGCCCTGCATTGGGATGCGCGGATATGGCAAAATTAGATTTTGCGGATATCACCTCTAAATAGGGAATCAACTGTTTTGCCCCTAAAGCACAATTAAACCCTACAGATAAAAGGGGAAGGTGGGAAACTGAAATCAAAAAGGCTTCAGCGGTTTGCCCGGACAAGGTTCTACCACTAGCATCCGTTATGGTTCCACTGACCATAATGGGCACTTTTTTATCTCTTTCTTCAATAATTTCTTCAATGGCAAAAAGGGCCGCCTTGGCATTCAAGGTGTCAAAAATGGTTTCTACCATCAAAATATCGGCACCACCATCAAGCAACGCCTCTGCCTGCTGCTTGTAGGCAACACGCAAATCTTCAAAGGTAATTGCCCGATAGCCTGGATCATTTACATCAGGTGACATACTCGCTGTTTTATTGGTAGGTCCCATGGTACCGATTACAAATCGTGGTTTATTGGGCTCTCTTATAGTAAATTCATCCGCGACCTTTTTTGCAATTCTTGCGGACTCATAGTTGAGTTCATAAACCAGTTCTTCCATTTCATAATCGGCCATGGCAATGGTCGTACTGGAGAACGTATTGGTTTCAATCAAATCGGCACCGGCTTCAAAATATTTTCTATGTATTTCTGCGATTGTTTCCGGTTGTGTCAGAGATAATAAGTCGTTATTTCCCTTCAACGGTATGGGCCAATCTTTGAAACGTTCTCCCCTAAAGTCTTCTTCGGTAAATTTATAACGCTGCAACATGGTGCCCATGGCACCATCCAATACCAAAATGCGTTCACTTAGTATTTCTTCAATCTTTGACATAGGTCTATTTTTTCTTCTTTGAGAAAGTCAGCATCAAGAAAATGTATCGGGAAACAGACAGAAACGTCTTATTCTGTTATCCTTCCCATATCATCCTGTAATTACTTTAGCAGGTCCCAAACAAATTTGGGGTGGGTAGAATGTAGCACCTTCTCAGGTCCTGATCGGCATCAGGATAAACCGAGGGTTGCTAAGGCATCATAGGGTCTATTCCCTCCACCTTTCTTGATAACTTTCAATTTTTAAATGAACTCTTGCGCAAAGAAACGGCGCATTGTTTTGAAAACCAAAAAAACCTTCCAAAAAGAAATTGAAAGGCTTTTCCACTTTAGAACATGTCTTGAGTTCGTGAGGTTTAGCGTCACGAAAAATCTATATGATACTTTGTACCACTTCTTTTTTGGCTTCCTTTTTGGTGCCATCAAATCCTTCAACACCACCGACAGTGGTATATTTCATCACAAACCGCTTGTCCGGATTTATAATTTGATAGGCGTATTGGCACATAACGGCCGCTTCATGAAAACCAGATAAAATCAGTTTTAGTTTCCCTTCATAGGTGTTGACATCGCCAATGGCAAAAACCCCTGGAATATTGGTTTGGTAATCCTTGGCGTTATTTACTCTAATGGCATTTTTTTCGATTTCGAGACCCCAATTCCCCAAAGGCCCCAGTTTAGGGGAAAGTCCGAACAAGGGGATAAAATGGTCAACTTCCAAATATGTTGGTTCTTTATCCGGCTCGGTACTTTTAATAACTACGGCCTGAAGTTCCTTATTTCCATGCAATTCCTTTACCTCTGCCTTGGTATATAACTTGATTTTCCCCAATTGTGCCAACTCCCGTGCTTTTTCCACGGAATCCAATGCCCCCCTAAATTCATTCCTTCTATGGACCAGTGATACTTCGGAGGCCACATCGGCCAGATAAATGGCCCAGTCCAAAGCCGAATCGCCACCCCCTGCAATTACCACCTTCCTATCCCTATAGATTTCAGGGTCCTTAATGATATAGGAGACACCCTTATCCTCAAACCTTTCCAAATTCTCGAGTTGTGGCTTGCGAGGTTCAAAAGACCCCAATCCTCCAGCGATTACGACTACCGGTGCATGGTGCTTGGTTCCTTTATTGGTGGTTACAATGAACGAACCATCTTCTTGTTTTTCCAATGTTTCGGCCCGCTCTCCCAAAGTATATCCAGCATTGAATGGCTTTATCTGTTCCAAGAGACGTTCAACCAAATCCCCGGCTAAAATCTCCGGATAGGCAGGAATGTCATAAATGGGTTTCTTTGGATAGATTTCCGAACACTGCCCCCCTGGTTGGGGCAATGCATCGATCAAATGACATTTCAGTTTTAATAATCCAGCTTCAAATACGGTAAACAATCCTGTTGGGCCTGCCCCAATTATCAATATATCGGTTTTAATCATTTCTATTATTAGTTATTAGTATTGAGTAATAAGACGATAGAAAAATGGCATGCCATTGACTTCAAGTCTTTAATTATCTCAATCATTAGTATTCTATTTTAAGGGTAATTCCATAAATCCTAAGTACTCGTATCTTACTACTTGCTCAGGCTTTTTCAACCAATTTTTGTGTGATTTTATTCATTTTGTCCACTTTTTCTTCAAAATCACCTTTTATCGTTTTTCTAAATTCATTTAGGTTCTGTACCATTTTACTGATATCTTCAGGTAGCACCTCTTCAAAAAATTGTCGAAGACGTTTCGCTGTTGTTGGTGATTTTCCATTGGTGGAGATTGCCACCTTTACATGACCTTTGGTCACAATACCCCCCATATAGAAATCACATAATGGGGGATTGTCCGCAACATTGACCAAAGTATGCAGCTTGCGACAGTCATTGTATATCCTAAGATTCACTTCAGGCACGTCCGTTGTGGCAACTACCATGTGTTTTCGATACAAATAATTAGCGTTGTATTCATCTTCGACTATGGTCACGTTGAATTGTTTCGCGATATCCAAAGTAGCTTCCCGAAACATAGGGGCAACCATGGTAACCTTGGCATCTGGGCTTGACTTGGTGAGAAAATGCAATTTTTCCTCCGCAACATAGCCCCCGCCCACAATGAGCACCTCCAACTGGGAAGTCTTTAAGAAAATGGGATAGAGATTGTTTCGTTCCATTAGGTAAAAACCATTTGTTGTTTTTGAATTTCCATCAATTTGTTGTGGTGTTTCACCACTTCCCCGATTACAATAATCGCTGGATTGGACAACTGTTGCTCCCTGACCTTGGCTTCAATGGTAGCAACAGTGCCAATTCCAATTTTTTCGTTCCTTGTGGTCCCTTCTTGAATAATGGCCACTGGGGTATCCCCCTTGCCTTCTTTTTTGAAAAGTTCCATGATTTCCGCAAGCTTTGACATTCCCATTAAAATCACCACGGTTGCACTGGATTTTGCCGCCAACGTAACATCATTGGAAAGCCTATGTTCCTTGGTGGTCCCTGTAATCACCCAAAAGCTTTCGGCTGCACCCCTTTTGGTCACGGGAATATTTGCATTGGCCGGCACGGCAACCGAGGATGAGATTCCAGGAACGACGGCTACTTCAAGACCGTATTCAGCGGCATATTCCATTTCCTCAGCCCCTCGACCAAAAACGAAGGGATCTCCTCCTTTTAATCGCACCACATGTTTACCTTGTTTTCCCCGTTGTACGATCAATTCATTGATTTGTTGCTGTTGATAGCGATAACAACCTTTTCGCTTCCCAACAAATATGTGTTCGGATTTTGGGGCATATTCAAGCAATTCTGGATCGACCAAAGCATCGTACAAAACCACATCTGCCGATTGCAATGCTTTAATACCCCTAAGCGTAATCAAGTCGATGGCCCCAGGACCAGCGCCTACCACCGTCAATTTTCCAAACCCTCCTTCGGTCCCATCAAAGGGGGGATGATACTGCTGTGTCCCTTTAATTCTCATGCTTCTTGAAGTTCAAGTTTTCTAAATGCCTGGAGTTGGCCCAATACAGCCTTGGCATCTTCCAAATATGATTTCGCAAATTCTTCAGAGGGTTTTGTTTTGTTCAACTGAAGGACCATGTCCTCAAAACTTCCAAGCCCCCTTTCCGTTCTCCCAAAGGGGGAAAACGTGACTTTCCCCGTTTGAACAAATAGCTTGTCAAAATCCTTGATAATACTGGAATGGGTATTGGTTTTGGTTTTCTCGGCAGTCAATAAAGCTTTTGCGGAATTGACCATGGATTGGTAACTATAGTAAATACTGGCGGCACATTTTCCCTCTTGCAATGCTTCTTGCGCATTTTCTATTTTTTCATCGCTTTCAAAAAACAAGGTGGCTACCAAATCCACTATGACACCGGCACATTCCCCAATTCCGATTTCCTTTTTATACTTTTCCGAATTTCCCCAATCGATAAAATCCTCAGGGGTCAAATTGTCTACATTCGAAAGGTGTTTCAAAAAATCATAAAAATAGTGTTCGCCTTTGGTTGCATAATAGTCCTCAAATTTTTGGCCATTGCCATGCGCGTCAAAATCGTTCAGAATCAGCCTTAGGGCCTCGGGTCCACGTTTACTCGGAATTTTAACCACTTTATCTGCAAAGGTCCCTTTTCCATTGCCATGGTTTCCACCACCCAATAGCACTTGCAGTGCAGGGGCCACCAACTTATCCTTGGTACGGACACTCATCCCTTGAAACCCAATATGCGCCATATTATGTTGTCCACAGGCATTCATACAGCCGCTGATCTTAATGACCACATCCGGATTATTGACGTATTGGGGATATTCTTCCTTGATGACCTCCTCCAGTTTTTCTGCAATACCCGTGCTGCTTGCAATTCCCAAATTGCAGGTATCGGTACCTGGGCAGGCCGTAATGTCCAATGCTTTATTGTAACCGACTTCGGCAAACCCCAATTTCTTAAGTTCTTGATAGAAAAACGGAAGCAATTCTTCCTTCACATGGGGAATCAAGATATTCTGTCGTAGCGACAAACGAATTTCACCAGCAGCATACTTCTGCACCAATTGGGCAAGTAATCGCGCCTTATCCGTATAAAAATCCCCCAAGAGTACTTTGATACCAATGGCAACATATCCTTCTTGCTTTTGAGGAACGATGTTCGTTGCCTTCCATTGTTCAAAGCTCTCCCGATCTGCGATGGCAAGCTGTGGAACTTCTATTTCAGTTACCGTGACCTTTGGATAATTCTCAAAGTCAATGGGGTAAGACTGGATCGGTATGGCTTTTTGTTCCTGTTGTAGCAACTCCCGAAACCCTTCCAGGCCAATATCCTTTATCAAAAATTTCATTCTGGCCTTGGCACGACTTTTACGTTCCCCATAGCGATCGAACACACGAATAACCCCTTCCATCATTGGAATAATCTTTTCCGTTGAAAGAAACTCGAACAGCACATCGGCATGTCTGGGTTGCGAACCAAGTCCACCGCCAAGCATTACTTTGAAGCCTCGTTGGCCATCTCTTATTTTTGCTATAAATCCCAGATCATGCATGTAGGACAAACCGGTATCTGCATCCGTCGCCGAAAAGGAAACCTTAAATTTCCTGCCCATCTCTTGACCAATGGGATTTCGAAGGAAATATTCAAAAACTGCCTGCGCATACGGAGAGACATCAAAGGGTTCGTTAGGGTCTATGCCCGCCGTTTCACTTGCGGTAACATTACGAACGGTATTCCCGCAGGCCTCACGAAGTGTAACCTGGTCTTTTTCCAATTGCGCCCAGAGCTCGGGCGTCCGTTCCAGGTCTACATAATGGATTTGAATGTCCTGACGGGTGGTAATATGTAATCTCCCCGTGGAATATTCATCGGAAACATCGCAAATACGCAACAACTGATTGGAAGTGACCTTGCCATAGGGCAGTTTTATTCGAATCATCTGTACACCCTGCTGACGTTGTCCATAAACCCCTCTGGCCAAACGAAGACTCCGAAACTTTTCCTCATCAACATTGCCTTCCTTAAACTGGCGTATTTTGTGTTCCAGTTCTATGATGTCCTTTTCAACAACTGGATTTTCTATTTCTGTTCTAAAACTTTTCATTGTCCTATTTACCCTATTTTTTTAGTAGGTTTATAAACATTAATTTTTAAACGATGGAAGTTCCTTTTCCAAGTTCATGAGTTATTGCAAATGAATACCACACTCTCGGGTCTCGAGTGCCTTTACCGGATCAAAATAGGTGCTATTTTTAGGGAGGTCATGTGCTTCTAGATAATCATCCAAATCATCATCATTCCAATAATAAAATGGACTTACTTTTAAGATACCTTCTTTACTACGACTTAAAATATCTTTTGAACTTCTTAATTCGGTCTGACGTATTCTAATGTTAGTGAACCAAATATCGGGTTGAAATTCCGACAAAGCCCTTCTAAAGGGTTCCAGTTTTACGATTTCCGAAAATTCTGCGTGTTCCGATTGGTCAGCTGAGGGAAAACCTAATCGATGTTCCGTAAAAGCCTTGGTCTCTTTGGGCACATAAGTATTGAGATTTAAATCAAACCGTCTGGTTAGATGGGAAGCATGTTCATAGGTTTCCGGCAGATTATAACCTGTATCGCACCAAACAATATCTATATTGGGCTCTATCCTTTGAAAAGTACTCAATAACACTGCAGAATACTTACCAAAGCTAGTGGTAACAATTCGTTTATGGGACAACGTTAGTGCCCAACTAATAATTTCCTCTGGTGGGATTCCCCTGAATTGCTTATTGTAATATTCAATGTCAATGTTTGCTGCCATAATTAAGATTTCAAAAAACTATCCCTTATTTTATTATCCTATAGATTTAGTAGGAAATACAAACATAATTCTTTTATCAATCCAATTCGTTAATGGAACGATAATTTTTTAATCTACCCCATAGTTTTTATAGATTATTAGTCAAACAATGAAAATATTTGAATATTGACAACGATTCTCACGATTTAGTAGGAATTAAATCGGCCAATGTTGTATTTCGGTATACTTCGAGATTGGCGTCCCGGACCTTAAGCATTAAATCATGGACGGAGCACTGTTTTTCATCTGGACAGTCATCACATTTCTCATAGAAGTTCAGACTTACGCAGGGCACCATGGCAATGGGTCCTTCCAAAATGCGCATCACAGCGGTCATGGGAATGTCCTTTGGCTCTTTGATCAAATAATAGCCTCCCCCCTTACCTTTTTTGGAACCCAAAAAACCATTTCTTCTCAAGGTGAGCAGAATACTTTCCAGGAACTTTTGGGAAATATTCTCACTTTCGGCAATTTCGGCAATCTGAATGGGATCCTGACTATCCCTTGAAGCCAAAAAGGTAAGTGCTTTTAAACCGTATTTCGTTTTTTTAGAGAGCATTGTAACGAATATAGGGAAAAAGGGCAGATTTAGTAGGCAGGGAATGGCTGGGACCCTCCATAAACCACTATTTATCAAAAAGAACGGCACTGAAAACCATGGTGCGACAACCTCCAAAAAGTGTTTCACCATCCCTTGTATTCCCATTTTATGGAACATCTATCATTAAAAGCACAGGGGCCATTGAAAGGACACGGGAAATGATGCCTCCAAAAAAGTTTTAATTTTAACGATAGATGGGATGGAACACCTATCATTGGACTGTATATCAATTCGTTAAATTCAATCAGAAAAATCCAAATGGAAATTAAAACCTTAAGCGGGACGGATAACAAAGAAATTCTAAAAGCATTCAATGACTCGTTTTCCGACTATTTCATTCCACTTAAGCTAACCGCGGAACAATTGGCGTCAAAAATAGTGGCAGATAAAACCAACCTTGAACTGTCTGTTGGCGCCTTTGAAAATGGAAAACTGATTGCCTTTATTTTACACGGATTTGATATCATCACCAATCAAAAAGTGGTATACAATGGAGGAACCGGAGTAATCCCGGAAAAAAGGGGGGCTGGGCTGACCAAACAAATGTATCTTTTTATTCTACCTCTTTTAAAAGGAAAAGGAATCCATAGACTTTTGCTGGAAGTCATTGCTGAAAACGTTCAGGCCATAAAATCCTATAAAAAATCCGGTTTTACAATTAAAAGGGAATTGGTATGCTATAAAGGGGAGGTCAACATATCAAAAACCAACAAAGGTGTTACGCTCAAAAATTTGCAAAGCTATGACTGGGATTTGATGAAATCCTTTTGGGATGTTTTTCCCACTTGGCAAAATTCAAGCCATATCCTGGATGAATTAAAGACCAGCACTGTTTCCTTGGGTGCCTATTTTGACAATCGGTTGGTCGGTTATGTGATTTACAATCCAACAACCCAAAGAATACAGCAAATCGCTATTGATAGGGATTTTAGAAAAAAAGGAATGGCCTCCACCCTAATTTTTGAATTGACAAAAAAATATGGAAATACGTTTTCGATCATTAATGTGGACAAAAGGTCGAAAGGCATAAACGATTTTTTCCATAAGATGGGATTTCAAAAGAATCTTGAACAACTGGAAATGGAATTGGAATTGGACAAAATTACAGCTACCAAGGTTTAGCCATGTATGGTGTTAGACTATTCCAAGTGAACGATTTCGTGATGGTTCCACAGCAATAAAAGCGCTAGGTTTATTGCTTTAAGTCAGCCACAAACCACTAATTAGTGCTCTCAAGCATCCATTTAAGGAAATTTGGCGTCTATTCCGATAGACACTAAAATTTAAAAAATGGCTAAATCCAAAATTGCCAAGGCATCTACTGTATTTAGTTGCACCCTTCTAATGGGTATGGCGCTATTTCACGGAAGTGGACTTCATTACGTCAACGAGCTAATGCAACAGTCCAACTCCAAACCTTTTTTAATTGATATTTTTCCCGTTTTATTCGCCCATCCATCCATCCACCTTTTGGGATTGGCTGGATTTGGGTTATTGACGCTTTTTATGAAGCATGAAATTAAAAAGGTATTGTTTTTTACCTCCCTCCTCGTATGCATCGATGCCCTGTTAGCGTTCTATTTGGGTGCTGTCGTTCCCGGGGTTCTACTGGTTTTTTCCGCGCTCTCTTTGGTGCTGGGTGCAATCAAAACAGGAAAATAAAAGGGAATAGCCCACAGTTTTGTCGTATGCTGTCATTTCATTTCCTCCAGTGCCCGCTTAACATCTGCGATAATATCCTCAATATGTTCCAACCCAACCGAAACGCGCACCATGCCATCGGTAATCCCAACCCTTGAACGCTCTTCTTCCGAAAGCTTGCTGTGGGTGGTCGATGCGGGATGGGTAACGATACTTCTGGAATCCCCCAGATTGGCAGACAGGGATAATAATTTAATGGAATCAAAGAACTTACGACCGGCTTCCAGTCCACCCTTCACTTCAAAAGCCACGACACATCCTCCTGCCTTCATCTGTTTTTTGGCCATTTCATAATTTGGATGTGATTTCAGAAACGGATATTTCACCCAATTGATTTTACCGTGTCCTTCCAAAAATTCGGCCAATTGCAGTGCATTTTTACAATGCCTTTCCACTCGTATCGCCAAAGTCTCCAAGCTCTTTGAAAGCACCCAGGCATTAAACGGGGACAAAGCCGGACCCGTGATCCGGGAGAAGCGATATATCTTTTCCACCAGTGCCCTGTTCCCTACAGTAATTCCGGCCAAGACCCTTCCCTGACCATCCATAAGTTTGGTTCCTGAATGAATCACCAAATCAGCTCCGAATTGTATGGGTTGTTGCAAATAGGGGGATGCGAAACAATTATCCACAATAAAGATCAAATCATGTTTTTTGGCTACTTGACCTATAAATTCCAAATCGAGTACATCCACTCCGGGGTTTGTAGGGGATTCGGCATAGATTATCTTCGTATTTGACTGAATCTTGGACTCCAGACCTTCTAAATCATCGACCTCAAAAAATGAGGTCTTTATATTCCACTTCGGAAAAAAGTTGGTGTACAAGCTGTGGGTAGAGCCAAAAACACTTCGGGCGCTTAGAATGTGGTCCCCGCTATCCAAAAGTGCCGCAAAAGTGGAGAATACGGCTGCCATTCCAGACGCAAAGGCAAAGCCCGCTTCCGCACCTTCCATTTGGCATACTTTTTCAACAAATTCAGAAGTATTGGGATTGGAATAGCGCGAATAAATATTGCGTTCCTTTTCCTCTGCAAAGGACGCCCGCATATCTTCCGCATCTTCAAACACGTAACTGGAAGTCAAAAACATAGGGGAAGAGTGCTCCAAATATTGGGTTCTATCCAATTGGTTCCTGATGGCGTTGGTTTCAAAACGCTGGTTATTCGTTGTTGATTGTTGGTTGTCCGTTTTTTTCATAATTCACTCTACCCCATTCGCTTTATGCTATTCGTTTTTCACACAATGCCATTCTAAATTCGTATTTCCAAAATCTATGTTCCTACAATTTCTCCGCTATTCTTAAAATATCCCCAAATACCCCTCTAGCCGTTACCGCGGCACCTGCTCCCGCCCCTTGGATGACCAAAGGTTTATCGCCATAAGATTCGGTATAGATTTCAATGATGGAGTCCGAACCTTTGACCTGTCCAAGAGAACTACTTTTTGGAACTGAAACCAGCTTCACTTCCAAAATGCCCTTTTCCTGTTGTAAATCGCCATGCAAGTCCCCAATGTATCGCAATACATGATCCGGTTTCTGTTGCAATTTGATTTCCTGAAATTTTGAATCCAAAACGGACACCTTTGAGATGAACTCTTCCTTTTCTATTTGTTCCAATTCCTTAGGAATCAAATTTTCTATTGAAATATCCGTAAACTCGTTGTGCAAATCAAGTTCCCGTGCTAGGATGAGAAGTTTTCGTCCCACATCATTACCTGACAAATCCTCCCTGGGGTCCGGTTCGGTATATCCTTTTTCCATAGCTTCAATGACTATCGTGGAAAAAGGCTTGTCCAAGTCCGAAAAACCATTGAAAATATAACTTAACGATCCTGAGAACACTCCCTTAATACGGGTAATGTTTTCTCCTGAAAGATGTAACAACTGAATGGTATCAATTAAGGGTAGGCCGGCCCCTACATTGGTTTCGTACAAATATTGCTTTTGATTTTCCCCCAGGGCATGACGCACCTTGCCATAAAAATCAAAGTCCAACGTATTGGCTATTTTATTGGAAGATACCAAATCAAAACCTTCGTTGATCAATGCCTCATAATTTTGGACAAAATCAATGCTCGCCGTATTGTCCACGGCAATAAGGTTTTCCAAATGGTGTTTTGAGGCATAGTCCATAATGTCCGCAATTAGATAGGGTTCCCCTTGTTCCTTCAATTGCTTCTTCCAGTTTCCGGAAATCCCCTCAACCCTTAAAAGTACTTCGCGTGAATTGGCTATGCCCACCAAAACCAATTCAATGCCTTTTCGCCCTTCAATTTTCTTTGCGGATCGTAAGATTTGATCAACCAGGGTACCCCCAACCGTACCGTGTCCGAAAATGAACAGATTAATGCGTTTGTTCACACCGAACAACTGTCCATGCATCACATTTACGGCCTTGGTCAAATCTTCCTTTTTCACCACCAAGCTCACATTCTTCCCAGAGACCGTATTGTTGAACAACAAAGGCACAACCTTGTTCTTCACCAAAGCATTGAAGGGTCTGTGAAACGAGCTTAGGTCCTGACCCACAGCCGAAATAACCGCCACATCCTTCCGAACCGAAATGGAGTTGACATCCTTACTGGTATAATCGGTCCGAAACTCATCCTGCAGGGCCTTTTTGGCATCCTCCGCCCTGTTGGAATCCACCACAAGGCCAATACCACGTTCCGAAGAACCTTGGGAAATAATTCCCACATTGATATTCCTTTTCTCCAATGCACTAAAAATACGGGCATCCACACCAACCTTGCCCAAAAGACCCCTACCTTCCAAATTGATCAAAGAAACATCCTCCAAAACCGAAAGTGAGGTAATACCATCTTTCTGGCTTTTGGAACTGATTAGGGTTCCGGTGGTATCAGGATTGAACGTATTTAAAATCCGAAGTGGGATGTTTTTTTCAATCAGTGGGATGATGGTCTTGGCGTGCAGGACCTTAGCGCCAAAATTGGCCAACTCATTGGCCTCCCCGTAGGACAGGTTTTCAATAATCTTTGCTTCCCTGACCAAGTCCGGATTGGCCGTGTATATCCCATCCACATGGGTATAGTTGAGGAGCTCCTCCGCGTCCAGGTAATTGGCCAATAAAGCGGCGGTATAATTGCTGCCATTCCTACCCAAAGTGGTGGTTTCCCCTTGTTCATTGGCTGCTATGAACCCGGTAATAATGGGCAAATCGCCATTTGAAAAGTCCACAAAACGTGCCAGCACTTTGGCCTTTGATCCATTTTCATTGATTCTGGCATCGCCAAAAGTACTATCGGTTACCAAAAGTTCCCGTGAATCCACAAAATGTGTTGACAACCCTTGTTCCCCCAATAACTTCGCCACCAATTTCACCGAAAATACCTCACCAAACGCCAGGACCTCATCTTTGGTCTTTAAACTGTAATCCCCAATAAGGGAAACCCCTTCCAATATTTTGGTAAGCCTTTCAATTTCATGGGAAAAATCAATTTGAAATCCTTCGGTTTGATACGCAAACAATTGTGCCAAGGTCGATTTGAAATCCCTGCCTTTTGCGGCCAGCTCAAGGACCTCTTCCAACTTATCGGTAGTACGTTCACGGGCCGACAGTACCACCGCCAAACGTTCCCCCTCTAAAGCCCGTTTTTCGATAATTTGAAGTACGGTTTTAAGGCCATTGCCATTGCTAAGGGATTTTCCCCCAAACTTAAGGACCTTAAATGGTTTGTCATTTTCTGAGGGAAAAACCGCTTTTAAAAGGTTTTCCAGTTGTTTGAACTCGATTAAAAAGGCGTCATGTCCATGAAGGGATTGCACCTCACCATAGGTAACATTGGAATTGGTCTGTGCAATTCTGCGGTAGGTCTCCTTATTTTCCTCGGCAGTGAAGAACAAATCGGAATTTACCCCAACAATATGGATTTTGATAGCACTGTTTTGCAGGGCTTCAAAATTCCCATCCCCATTTCGGGTGATATCAATGGTCTTTAGCAATTGGTTCATGAGGCGGTACGCCGACAATTGAAAGCGTTCCTGCAACTTTTTCCCATGGTGCATCAACCAACTCTCTACATTAAAAACGTTCAGTTCCTCATTTGTACTGCGTTGAAAACGTTCCTTAAAGGATTCCGGTGTGCGGTAACACAGCATGGCATGCATCCGGGCATCATGGACGGGCTGACTCGAGTTTTTTAAAATCTGTTCCTGAATCTGACAATTGGCGATCAGCCAATCCGTGGACTTCCAATCAGAGGCCACAGGAATTAAATGTTTTGTCAGATTGGGATTCAGGGCAGCCATTTCCCAGGCAATTCCGCCCCCCAGAGACCCACCAATGATGGCAAAAAGACGGGTAATCCCCAAGAGTTCCAGTCCTTTCACAAAAATACGAGCCATGTCTCCGGCCACAAACTCCTTATAGGCATCAATAACAAATCCATCGTAACCATTGCCCGGAATATTAAAGGCCAAAACGGCAAACTTCTGGGTATTGATGCACTTCCCATCGCCAATCAAATCAGTCCACCACCCCTTTGCTCCGGCCACATTGGAATTTCCCGTTAGGGCATGATTGACCAAAACAATAGGTGCCTTGTCCAAAGGCTGTCCAAAGACCTCATAGGACAGTTGAATGTCCTGGGTATGACCACTAAGGGTAGTGAAATCCTTTATTTCCAATTTTTGGAGCATATTCCTCTACAAATTCAATAATTGTAAGGCCTTTTAAACCTTACGGGCCAATCATTTTTATGCAAGAATTGATTTGTCAATCGTGGCAAATGCCTGCTCTAAATCGGCCTTTAAATCATCCAAATCTTCAAGACCTACGGATAAACGAATCAAATCCTGGGATACCCCGGTACTTAACTGTTCTTGTTCGGACAATTGTTGGTGGGTCGTACTGGCAGGATGTATGATCAAAGACTTGGTGTCACCGATATTGGCCAATAAGGAGAACACCTTTGTTGCATCGGTCAATTGCTTGGCCGCTTCAAAACCACCCTTCACCCCGAAAGTTACCAAACCACTCTGGCCTTTTGGCAAGTATGCATCGGCCAAATCTTTGTATTTGCTGGATGCCAGCCCAGGATAGTTTACCCAAGCTACTTCATCCCTATCCTGTAACCACTTCGCCAAAGCCAATGCATTTTCGCTGTGCTTTTTGATACGAACGTCCAGTGTTTCCAAGCCCTGTATAATCTGGAATGCATTGAACGGGCTCAGGGCACCCCCAAAATCGCGAAGACCTTCCAAAATCAATTTGAAGGTAAATGCGGCAGCGCCCAATGCCTCATGATACACCAATCCATGATAGCCCGCAGAAGGTTCCGTAAATTCAGGGAATTTGCCATTGGCCCAATCAAAGGTGCCGGCATCAATTATGGCACCACCTAAAGCGGTTCCATTTCCGTTGATGTATTTGGTCAAGGAATGAATAACCAGGTTTGCTCCGTGTTCAATAGGATTTAAAAGTCCCGGAGTGGCCACGGTATTATCAACAATAAACGGAACTTTGGCAGCTTTGGCCTGTGCTGATATCGCTTTTAAATCCAATACGTCCAATTTTGGGTTCCCCAGGGATTCCACAAAAATAGCCCGAGTATTTTCCTGTACGGCCTTTCCAAAATTCCCTGGATCGGATGCATCCACAAATGTGGTGGTGATACCTAAACGCGGTAAGGTGACCTTTAAGAGATTAAAGGTTCCCCCATAAAGGCTGCTCGATGCCACAATATGGTCACCAGCCCTCAACAAGGTCAATAGTCCAGTTGAAATGGCCGCTGTGCCCGAAGCAAATACCACCGCCCCTACCCCACCTTCAACAGCAGCTAAGCGCTCTTGCAGGATTTGGTTCGTCGGATTATTCAGACGGGTGTAAATAAAACCCAATTCAGCCAAGGAAAAAAGATTGGCAGCATGGTCTGTATCCTTAAAGACATAGGAAGTGGACTGAAAAATGGGTACCGCTCGTGTACCGCTGGTTTGCGTGGTGTCATGCCCGGCATGTAGGGCGTTTGTTGCGTTTGAAAAATTTTGATCGCTCATGGTTTTAAATTTTTAGTTATAAAATGATTTAAAAACACGAAGCTTCCCTCCTTATGAGAGCAGCAAAATCAAAAAGTTATAAGAAAGCGATACCGAATACATCGGTAGTTGTTATCCTTCCCATAAATAGTTGAAATCACTTCAACCGGTCCCAAAGACAAGTTTGGAATGGGTAGAATTTAGCACCTTCTCGAAGACGAGGGTTGCTAAGGCTTCACAGGGTCTATTCCCTCCACCTTTCTTGATAACTATTCAATACGTGTTTGAACTTATTGGGACAAATATAAAGGCAGAATTTTTGAAAAACCTAATCATTTTGAAAAAATTCACAAAATCCCAGTGGATTGGTGGGACTTTGCGATTTTTGGATTTCCCACATTCGTTCGAAACGACCCTTATATCGCGAGTTATAATGGTACCTTCCAGGAAAACACAAATCAAGACAACCTGTATAAGGTGGTGACGATCACTCCTTTTTGATCCGTTGGGCAAACGGACAATAACGGTTTCCCTTCTTTTACCTTCAAGTGAAATGGAGCTTTTAACAAATCCAAACCACTTTGTCTTTTTAAACGGATTCCCTGACCGGAAACAATGTCCATATTGGGTATAAAATGGCCCTCTGGGACATGTTCCGTTAAAATAACATAGTCAAAATCATACAACTTGTTCACCACATTTTCAACTTCATCATTCGATAAATGTTGCAATACGTGCCTTAAAATTGCACAGTCCCCATCTGGCAAATCGTCTTTCGCCATATCCAAACACTGGAATTCCAAATTTGGATATTGGAACACTTTGGTATTAAAATCAATGAGTTCGGGAACAATATCCACCGCAATATATTTCCGGACATAGGGCACCAATTCCTTTCCAATATTAAAATCGCCACAGCCCAAATCACACACCGTAATGGGTTCCTCAAAAGATTTCAGGAATGCCGTTAAAATCCCAATATAAGGATCAACCAACCTTGGATGGTGGGAACCGTGACCGGAGTAAAACCTAGACCCATTGTCCCCCCATAGCTTGGCCGCGTAGATTTGTTCCATTGCCGCCTTTGTGGGCCATGGTTCTTTAGTTCCCTTTTTGGAATCATCTCCCATAAATACCGAACGCGCAATACTTTTTCATTAAAAATCAATTTATTTATTCCAAAATGGAAAACTCAAGACTAGAGTCCGTAAACACGGTATGGGTCTGTGTTTTAAAATCGCTTTCGTCCGCTTTAAAGATATTTTCCACATAGGTCTGCGGATTTAGATCAATCAATGGAAACCAGGTACTCTGCACTTGAACCTGAAGTTTATGTCCCTTTTTAAACGTATGAAAGACATCTTGTAATTTGATATCGACAGTGGTCTTTGCATTTGGGGTAAATGGCTCCGGATCGGTAAAGCTATTTCGAAAACGTCCCCGCAACACTTCACTCCGAACCATTAAATGGTAGTTGCTCATTTTTAGATGATCCTGCATTTCCGCATTGGTTTCCGCATTGGCCGGATGTACATCTATTACTTTTACGATCCAATCGGCCGCAGTGCCGGTGGTAGCAACCTTAAGATTGGCCATAATGGGCCCGGCCAAAGTCAAATCTTCTTCCAATATCTCAGTCTCAAAAACCAAAACATCGGAACGTCTTGCAGCGAACCGTTGGTCATCCGTCATGTACTTTCTTGGGGTAAAGACCGATTTAATATCCTCGGAATAGGGAACTGGCTTTTTGATATCACTAACGAACTGAATGCCCTTGGTCCCTTTAGGCTCCAAGGTCAATTCCTGATTTTCTGAAAGGAACATCGTTTTCTTTGTGGTCTTCTTGGGAGGCCAGGCATCCATTTCGCTCCATTCCTTTCTGCCGGAATCGTACACATAAGCTTCTGGCAGTCCCGTTTTGCCATCGGCCTCTCCCTTTAAAAAGTGATGAAAAAACCGCGTCTCGATCTTGTCCTGGTAAAACTCCGAAATGGAATCCCCAAAATAATAATTGCCCACCAAACTCCGGCCATTGCGTCTTGCCCACCGGCCATGGTCCCAGGGACCAAAAACCATAGTGTTGTATGCTCCCGTATTGTGTTTTTCAATGTTTTTGTAGGTTTCCAGGGGACCATATAAATCTTCGGCATCAAACCATCCCCCCACGATCATCGTGGCCACATGCGGTTTGGTTTTGTCCAAATGTTGTATCAATCCCCGCCGTTGCCAGAGTTCATCATAGTTGGGATGTTCCTTCAATTCATTCCAAAAGAAATCATCGGTCATCCCATCTGGGGCCAAGGAGATTTGGTCTTTGATATCGTACTCAAAGAAAGTGTTTAGATTTTTGAGGGGGCCGGCCTCCAGGAAAAATTCATATTGGTCTTCCGTTCCAATATCTGGAAGGGTATACCAGGCGGTATCAATAGGTTGATCTCCGTTAGGTCGTGGTGTTCCAAAAAGGGAGGTCGCCCGGAAATAACTCAACAAATAGGCACCATTATGGTGAAAATCGTCAAAAAAGAAATCCCCAATACAGGCTTGGGGTGAAGATGCCTTTAAGGCAGGATGTGGATCAATGGTCCCATAGGTAGCATAGAACCCGGGATATGAAATGCCCCAAAGCCCAACACGCCCATTATTGTTAGCTACGTGGTTTACCAGCCATTCAATGGTATCATAGGTATCCGAGCTTTCATCAACCTGGGTACTATCCGTTTTGTTTGGAATATAGGCCCTCATATTTTCATAATGCCCTTCACTTAACCAACGCCCCCTGACATCTTGATACACCACAATGTAGCCGTCCTTCATCATATTGATATTGGGTCCTATCTGCTTTCTAAAGTTCCCTTTTCCATAAGGCCTTGAACTGTAAGGCGTTCGCTGCATGATAATGGGGTATTCTTTGGAGGTATCCCTTGGGGAGTAGATGGTGGTATGCAATTTTACCCCATCCCTCATTGCTATATCCACCTCCTGCTTGGTATAGTTGTTGGCCACATAGTTTTCAGCTACGTCAAGTCCTACCTTTTGGGTTGTTTTTTTACAGGACTGAAACGCGATCAAAAAGAAAGCCGAAAGAACAAAAAGACGAACGGTCTGCTTCATGGAATTTTTATATTGGATTGAAATTTAAGAGCCTGTTTGGGAATTTGTGATTGGAATTGTTACAGGTCATTTTTGTGCGGAACGCGGCTAAATTTTTGTACATAGCCATAGTTATGGACTAAAATTTTAACAATGTGCCGTGCAAAAAGGGACATAAGAAAACAATTGACAGATTCCCAAACAGGCTCTAAAACTACAAAGAATTAAGAAGGCAAAAGAATGGGACTGGGTACTTATGCCTATTCTTTAGGATTGGTGAATTTAGCTAAAGTGTTGCCTTCGAGTTACCTCAGGCAACATAGACCATGCGGAAAAACCTAATTCTTGATGGCTAAGCTTCTCGAAGCCAGCGTTATTCTAAGTCTACAACCCAAAAGCGGTCTTTACCTCTTCCACCTTGTCCAATTTTTCCCAAGTGAAAAGCTCTACCTCTTTTTCAATGCGACCATTGTAGGGTGACTCAAATACCTTGGTTACCGTTTTGGGTGCTTTCCCAAAATGTCCATAGGCCGCAGTTTCCGAATATATGGGGTTTCGAAGCTTTAATCTGTTCTCTATGGCATAGGGTTTCATATCAAAAAGAGTGGCCACTTTCTTGGCAATCTCTCCATCACTAAGACCAACTTTTGAAGTACCATAGCTATCTACAAAAATGGATGTGGGTTCCACCACCCCAATAGCATAACTTACCTGGACCAATAGCTCATCCGCAACTCCGGCCGCCACCAAATTCTTTGCAGCATGTCTGGCCGCGTAGGCTGCACTTCGGTCTACCTTGCTGGGGTCTTTCCCACTAAAAGCACCTCCTCCATGTGCTCCCTTTCCCCCATAGGTATCTACCACAATTTTACGCCCGGTGAGCCCTGCATCACCATGTGGGCCTCCAATAACAAATTTTCCCGTTGGATTGATGTGATAGGTAATATCATCATCAAAGAGTTGCTGGATAGTACTGGGCAATTGTGATTTAACCCTGGGAATCAAGGTTTCGATGATATCCGTCTTTATTTTAGCCAGCATGGCTTCATCTGCGTCAAAATCGTCATGCTGGGTGGACACCACTATGGTATCGATTCGTTGGGGCACGTTATCATCGGAATATTCAATGGTTACTTGGGCTTTGGCATCTGGGCGTAAATAGGTAACTGTATCTCCCTCGCGTCTTAGCTCAGCCAAAACCTGTAGGATTTTATGTGAAATATCCAAAGCCAGGGGCATATAATTCTCCGTTTCCTTGGTAGCATACCCAAACATCATTCCCTGATCCCCAGCACCCTGTTCTTCTTTGGTGGTCCTATCCACACCTTGATTGATATCTTGGGATTGTTCATGAATTAGGGAAATCACCCCACAGGAATCCCCACTGAATTTATATTCGCCTTTGGTATAGCCAATTTTGTTAATGACCTCCCGGGCAATGGTCTGCACATCCAAATACGTTCCGCTCTTCACTTCTCCGGCCAATACCACCTGTCCTGTTGTGACCAAAGTTTCACAAGCCACTTTACTATTGCTATCAAAGGCCAAAAAATTATCCAATAAGGCATCGCTGATTTGGTCCGCAATTTTATCCGGATGTCCCTCACTTACGGATTCAGAGGTAAATAAATACGGCATTCAATTTAGTTTAGTGACAAGATTTGACGAATGCCCTCAAAGAAGTTTACACTGCTTTTTAGCATTTTTTATAGAGGTTGCAATCAGTCAAATCTGTCCTCATTATCGGAGGCCAAAAATATAAAATCTTTCATTGTCAGACCCGTTTTCACAAAAAATCAAAGGGAATATTTTACACTGAGCAGAAAATACCTTGGCTGTACAAAATATTCAAAGGTGCTGATCAGGTTTTCACTAAAGGAATCCTGACGGATCGAAGCCGTGTTCAAAAGGTTCAACCCTGTAATCTTAAACTCCCATGGACTATCTTCCTTTTCAAAATACAAAGCGGCATTCAAAAAATCATAGTAACTGCTCACCCCTCCTGCCCGGTTTTTGTATTCGTTGTACTCATAGTCAACGGTCATCGTAAAGTTTTTAAGAAAATAGGCTTCGATATTGGCAAAAGGACGATTTGTCACAAAGCGGTTGTCAATGGTCGCCGTACCATAGTCGTTCCATATCTTCTCAAAACCCACTTCCACGTTGGGTGCTTCCTTAAAACGGGTCTCCAATGAAATCGTGTAATTCTGGGTAAAGGAACGATTGAAATTGGCTAGCCCATCAATTTGGTTATTAAACTTACTATAGCCCAACTTTGCTTCCAAACGTCCTTTTACATATGGAAATCGACGTTCATAATTCCCAAAAAGGGAAAAGGTCTCATTGGGTTCATCAATATTGATCGGTGTTGCTTCGCGGTCCAAACCAACAAAACGTAAAGTATTGGTGATGGCCTCAAACCTTTTTTGATAAACGATTCCCCCATTGATGTTGGTAAAATTGAACATACTAAAATTAAAATAGTTCAATGTGGCATTATGGTACCAGGCATTACGAAGTCCCGGATTACCCGCAAAAAGACTATTGTAGCCCGAGAGCAATGTGGCTTGTGCCAAATTTCGGATATCAGCGAATTCTGCCTGAATGCTATAATCCAGTTGTAGGCTCTGCGCTTTGTTAAACTTATACTTGGCCCGTAATTGGGGCAACAGTAAGGTTTTATCCAGATTTACTTCTTCCTCAAACTGTGTATTCCCTGTATCATAGATATGAAAGGTCACGCCCGGGTTTAGCGTTAATTTTCCAAGTTTTACACGATAGGAAAGACCCATATAAAGGTCCCAAAAATCAAAACTGGCCTGATTGTTAAATTGACGTTGGCCCAATTCCTGTTCAGAACCACCTTGAAAACGCTGCGAAAGTGCCGATTGCATGCGCTGCCCATTGATGACCGTGCCCAATGTAAAATTCAAATGGTTGGTGTTGTTCAATACCCTGTAATAATTGATCTCGGCATCCAACTTATTGGTCAAAATCGTTTGCGATTGAAACAGGTTAAAGGGAGTATCGGCCTGCAAGGGTATGGTACCCAAAAAGGGTTGTTGGGTCGATATCAAATCATAATCAGGTCGTTGTTCTTTAAAAAGATAATTGGTCTCAAGCGAAAACACATTTTTGTCGTCTTTGGCAAAAAAAGCGTTCAGCGATTGTTCCACTGAAAAAGGCCTTCGCAAATCGGTAGGGCGAATACTGTTGCTAAAGGTTTCAAAATTAGAGGCCAGCACACCAATATCCTCAATTTTTGCTCCCTTTAAAAAACCATCATAGCTTACGTGCCATCTTGAATCTGGAGTATAGGTGGAGGCCACTTTTAACAAGGCGGCAGTGTTCTTTTGCAGTGTGTTGGACGTTAAGGTCTCTAGATTATCACCCGTTTCCCGAATATAGGTCCGTCTTGAAACACTTGATAGATCGGTATCGACATCCGAGAAAATACCAAAACCGGAAAGCTTCCATTTTTTATTGGGATTATGGTTAAAATTGATGGCCGCCAACTGTGATTCTATTTGCTGCGCCCGATTGTTCTGCAAAAGTGAAAGACCAATATCATCGCTCGAAAGCTCAACCGTAGATCCCGACCTTTTGCCCAGATTTGCCAAGCCCCCGTTAAAGCGAAAATAATCCTGCAGGGTAAATGCCTGTTCCCCAATATTGTTCAAATCCCCAATAAAATTAAAACTGGTCTTGGGCGAATAATAGAACAAATTCGGATGGGCAAGATAGCGTCCTTCGGGTCCGGCGCCTACAGCGACGTCACCGAACCAAAGGTTTTTCTTTCCGTCCTTGAGCTTAACGTTCAAAGCAATGGCATCACTATCACTGATTCCGTTCAATGGGCCCACTTCATTAAAGTCCCGGAGTACCTGCACCTTGTCTATGGCATTTGCGGGAATGTTCCTGGTGGCCATTTTACTATCGCCATCAAAGAAGGCTTTCCCCTCGACCAACACTTTTTCAACCTTCTTGCCCTGCACCTTTACTTCTCCCTCATCGGTAACTTCAAAGCCCGGTAGGCGTTCCAGCACATGCTCCAATTTCTTTTCCCTTCCTGTGGTAAAGGAATCGGCGTTATAGGTAATGGTATCGCCGGATACGGTTACCGGAAACTCTTCCACCAATTCAATCTCATCCAACTGATTTGGTGATGGCCGTAAGACAATGTTCTTGGTTTGGTCATTGGTTGCCCTAAAGTCCTCTTCCCAAGTTTCAAAGCCCAAATAGCTGGCCCGAAAGGTATAGAGGCTATCTTTTTTTAATCGCAACTGAAATTTACCGTCACTATCCGTAATGCCATACGAAGCTATGGCGTTGGTCCGTTTGCTTATGGCGATGATATTGGCAAGTTCCAGTGGATTATTGATGGTGTCGCTTACCTTACCGTTGATTACGACGTTTTGGGCACGTCCGGTAAGGCAAGACAACGTCACCACCCCATAAATAAGGGCAACAGCAATTCTGATCATTTTTTGATTGTTTTAGGTTGGTTATGTAAAGGAATTCTGGTTCCTAACCCCCTATTTTGATTTCGACATTGGCATTTTTTCCTTTTCGCCTTTCTCCCCCATATCTATTTTTCATTTTTTGGACCTGCTCTTTCATGATCACTTCGTATTCCTCATCGGTTACCTCTTTTCCCTTGGAAGGAATTTCAATGGCAATGGCCTCTTTTGGATTCAACACTACCTTATTGCATACCATGATCCTACTGCCATTACTGATTTCCATAATCAAACCCGGAAGTCCCCAATAGTCGTCCGGGCCATGGGTAACCGGAATTTCCGGGGTATACCAGGCCGTTATGGTTTGGGTCCTTTTTTCTGATTTCTCCTCTTTTTCCCCATTGACCTCAGCAACGCGGATTTGGGTAGTTTCACGTTTTGCGATTGCCTTGTAACAGGTATAGCGCCCTATCTGTTTGGTATCCGAGGTCATTTCCCATTCATAGGGAACCAAATTGCCGGAGACCAAAAAAAGTTTTCCAAAGCTATCGGTGGTCTCCAGGGAAGTCTTGTCCTTGGTATTTTTGTACAGCAGTCCATCACTGCCACCACCCATACCTATCATCACTACTTCAACACCGGCGCCCGTGGCACCGTTGTCCAACTTTTCAACTTCTTTCCAATTGGACTCTGTTTTGTTAAACGTCAGTTCGTATTCCTTCTGCAGGGCCTTCATTAACCTTTGGTTGATCATTTCCTGTTCAGCGGAAGAAGTTTTTGTACTATCCAAAGTGATGGACATTTTTGCGGCCGTTTTGTACGTTGCAAGGCCTGTAAATTCTTGTGCATTAAGGGCAAAGGGGCACAACATCCCAAGTAGTGCGGCTATTAAAATCAAATTTTTCATAACGGAGTAGTTTATAAATGGGTTTTTCTATGCCACAAATTTGCCCTTTGCAAAAACAGAAAAAGGTTAACCAACGTTAACGAGTGTTAACCAAGGGAAAATCGCCCAAATTTTGTAGCTACTTTTGGGTAGTGAACCGAAATCGATTCAATCATATCGCCTATCTTATTGGGATTACCATTGTAATTACGATCGCCATTCAGGTCTATTGGAACGCACAGCATTACGCGGCCAATAAACAGCGGCTCATCAATGAAGTGCAAATAAGTCTTGACAATGGTGTTGAGGCCTACTTTGCCGATATTGCCAAAACCAATGTCCTGGCTTTTGTGGATAATAGAACACCAAATCAGGATTTTACGAAAAAAGCAGGCAGCTTCATTTCCAAAATAAAGGGTAACCGCATTGATTCCCTGTTTTTGGAACTGGGCGCAGATACCTCAGGGCTTACACAAAAGCCCATTGGTTTTACACAATTATTCGATTCTACCTCGGGCGTGACAGTTGATACCTTGGGCAATATATCGGCCGTTTCCGTCTTTCGCGGAAAAACTGCAGATAGTATTCGCGATATTGAAGGTCTGGCGAATAAGATCATTATTTCGTTCACGAGGGATTCCTTGGATTTCCCGAGATTGAGGGATTATTTTGAAAATGAACTCAGCCGAAAAAAAATCGATATTCTGTATTCATTTACCCATACGACCAAGGACACCGTTTTTAGATGGAACACTGATACGCGAAACGGCAAGCTCCTCTTGTCCACCTTGTCCAAATCAACCTACCTTCCCCAGGACGAAACCTTGCTGTTAAAGTTCAACAATCCAACTTTGATGGTCCTAAAACGTAGCTTAACCGGTATTCTTTTATCCGTTTTGCTGTCTGGCTTAATCATTGGCAGTTTGTTCTTTTTGCTGCACATCATTAAAAAGCAAAAGCAGTTGGCCGAAATCAAAAACGACCTGATCAGTAACATCACCCATGAATTCAAAACCCCTATTGCCACGGTTTCCACGGCCATTGAGGGAATTAAGAATTTCAATGCCACCAATGATCGGGCGAAAACGGAAAAGTACCTTGATATCTCCAACCAACAGCTACGGAAACTGCATCAAATGGTTGAAAAGTTGTTGGAAACCGCTACCCTGGACAATGATAAATTACTCATCAACAAGGAAGGGTTGGATGTGGTGAAGCTATTACATCAGTTGGTGGAAAAATACCGGATGATCGCCCCGAATAAGGAGTTGTTGTTCAGCACCAATGTTTCCGAATTGAATGTAAAGGTAGATGCTTTTCACTTTGAAAATGCATTGGCCAATTTAATTGACAACGCCATCAAATATGGGGGAAGGAAAATAGAGTTGAACATTACTTCAGTAATGGATGGCCTTGAAATTACAGTAGCCGATGACGGTGGACCCATTGATTCTTCGCAACGCGAAAAAATCTTCGATAAATTTTATCGGATTCCCACGGGTAACCGCCATGATGTAAAAGGCTTTGGAATTGGCCTTTTTTATACCAAAAAAATTATCGAGAAGCATGGTGGCAGCATACAATTGGTGCCTACCAAAAAAAATACCGTCTTTAAAGTAACCTTATGAGCGCAACCATCAAAATCCTGCTCGCCGAAGATGAACCCGCATTGGGCATGATCATTAAGGAAAGTCTGGAAACCCGTGATTTTGAAGTATTTCTTTGCGAAGACGGCGAAAAAGCCCTGCAGGTCTACAAAGCCAAAAAACCTGAACTCCTGGTCCTGGATGTGATGATGCCAAAATTGGATGGTTTTGCACTGGCCCAGGAAATCAGGAGTTATGATAAGCAAATCCCCATCATCTTTTTGACGGCCAAGTCACAAACTAAAGACGTTGTCCAGGGTTTTGTTCATGGGGGGAATGATTATTTGAAAAAGCCATTCAGCATGGAAGAGTTGATTGTGCGAATTAAGGCGCTGTTGGGCCGAATACAGCACAAAAGGTCCAAAGAGGTCATTTCAATTGGGAGGTTTCATTTCAACTATATAAAACAACTCCTACAGATTGAACATGAGGAAATCCATCTGACCCATCGAGAGGCCGAACTACTTTATCATTTAACTGAAAAGCGCAATGAGATTTTAGATCGCTCCATTATTCTGAAACGTCTATGGGGCGATGATGACTTCTTTAATGCCCGTAGCATGGACGTATTCATCACCAAATTGCGTAAAAAGCTCAAGAAGGATGAGAACATACAGATAATCAACGTGCGCGGTTATGGATACAAATTGATTTGTTGAAACCTGTGGAATTTCAGTTCTTAATGTTCCTAAAAAAACCATTATTCGTTGTATATTGCGGGCTCCGACTTTCAAAAAATCCGCTAACAAAAATACGACCCCATGCACATTGCCGTAGCTGGAAATATAGGAGCAGGAAAAACCACATTGACCACTTTATTGGCAAAACATTACAAATGGGAAGCCCATTTTGAGGATGTGGTGGACAATCCGTATTTGGATGATTTTTATACCCAAATGGAACGTTGGAGCTTTAACCTGCAAATCTATTTCTTAAATAGTCGGTATCGGCAGATTTTGAGGATTCGGCAAAGTGGGAAAAATGTGATTCAGGATCGTACCATTTATGAGGACGCCCATATTTTCGCTCCCAACCTGCATGCCATGGGCTTGATGACCAATAGGGACTTTAACAACTACAAAAGTCTGTTTGAATTGATGGAAAGTTTGGTGCAACCACCAGATTTAATGATATACCTGCGGAGTTCCATCCCCAACCTGGTAGAGCAGATCCATACCCGGGGCAGGGAATATGAAAGCAGCATCTCCATTGATTATTTGAGCCGATTGAACGAACGCTATGAAGCGTGGATCAATACCTATGAAAAAGGCAAATTATTGGTTTTTAATGTAGATGACATCAATTTTGTGGACAATCCCGAAGATTTGGGAGAAGTCATCAACCGTATCGATGCAGAAATCCATGGGTTGTTTTAATTACATCCCGTTCTTACTTCCGTGCAGGATTAAATTCCTTTTTATCTAGATTTCCCACTACAGTTGAAATGACGATAACCTATGTATTGTCATTTCGAAAGTGCAAAGCGAAGGGAAATCCCAAATTACCCTAAACCAAATAGGGACTTCCCTCATTCTAGGTTTCAAAGTCCAGTGGCCACCTTTACTTTCAAGGTAGTAACTAAAATTTGATATCATGGAAGCAAAAAAGAATGAAAAGATGCGAATTGAGAAAAATTCAGGTTTGTACTTTGTTTTGGGATTGTGTCTGGTCTTAGGGCTATCGTATGTCGCATTGGAATGGAAAACCTATGACGATACTCCATTCCGTGAATTGGTTTACGTGGGCGGACAGGATGATACACATGAAAATATACCCCCAATTACAAATCATCCAGAACCCCCAAAACCAAAGTTTATTCCAATTATCAATGAGCCCTTTCCCGATGATATGGATGTGGAAGAATCCATCCCTGAATTTATTGAACCTGACCCAGGGACTGAAATCCCCGATGTTCCAACTATTCCCGATTATGTAGAACCTACTATCAATGAAACCATAGATTTCATTGTGGTGGAAGAAAAGCCTGTATTCCCAGGCTGTGAAAGTGCCTCGGATAAATATGCTTGTTTTCAGGAAATGATGCAAAAACATATTCGGAGAAATTTTAAGTACCCCGAATCGGCCATTTCGATGAACCAACAGGGAAAAGTGTATGTACAATTTACCATTCAAAAAGACGGTACCGTTGATGATGTAAAACTTCGGGGGCCTTATCAAATCCTGGAGAAGGAAGCAGCCCGAATCATTTCAAAACTTCCTAAAATGACCCCGGGAAAACAACGGGGGACACCGGTAAAAGTTCCTTTTTCAGTGCCCATTAATTTTGTCCTTCAATAACTTAAAGAGGTCAGTACAAAACGAAAAAACCATCCGTAAACGGATGGTTTTTCAATGGAATTATTTGAATTAGCTATTTATTCCATGGATATATTTTTGTTATACGCCGCTACTTTTGCGTTGACCTCTTCCTTGGTAGTTCCGGTAAATTCTTTGACCTCTTCACTCACTTCACCATTGATTTCGGTAGTGGTCGTAACAATTGCTTTGAACGTACCATCTTCAGTATTGCTCATCTCTACACGAATTTGTTGCTCTTGTTGTTCCACAACTTCGGTAGGTATCCTTTCTTCATTATAGGCCATCATTTTATCCGCACTAATGGCTATACTGGGTGCAATAACCAGTGCCACAACACTCATTAACTTCAACAAAATGTTCAACGAAGGTCCAGAAGTATCTTTAAAGGGATCACCAACCGTATCCCCTACAACGGCAGCCTTGTGGGCATCAGAACCTTTTCGCCCTTCTCCTTCAATAGTTTTTTTGGCGTTATCCCATGCCCCACCGGCATTGGATTGGAAAATAGCCATCAGTACCCCCGCGGTGGTCACACCGGCCAACAATCCGCCCAACATTTCCGCTCCACCAATAAAGCCTACAGCCACAGGAACGGCAATGGCCAATAGCCCGGGCAATACCATTTCCTTGATGGATGCTTGTGTGGAAATTTCCACACATTTATCGTACTCCGCAACACCATCGGCGGCATCAAATATTTTTCTATCCGCATCCGAAGCTTTGGACAAATCGGAATCGTATTTGCGCATAACTTCCAAAGCCGCTTTCAATGCGGGAATGTCCCTAAATTGGCGACGTACTTCCTCAATCATTGCCATGGCAGCCCTTCCTACGGCATTCATTGATAGTGCTGAGAATACAAATGGGAGCATCCCTCCCACCAATAGTCCAGCCATTACGGTAGGCTTGGAAACATCAATTCCCTGCACATTTGCCGTTTGCATGAAGGCCGCAAACAAGGCCAAAGCTGTTAAGGCCGCTGAAGCAATGGCAAATCCTTTACCAATGGCAGCGGTCGTATTTCCAACGGCATCCAATTTATCGGTACGTTCGCGTACTTCGCTGGGCAGTTCTGCCATCTCCGCAATACCACCGGCATTGTCGGAAATAGGTCCGTAAGCATCAACCGCCAACTGAATGCCCGTATTGGCCAACATCCCAACGGCGGCAATCGCAATTCCATAGAGACCTGCAAAGTGATGCGAAACCAAAATTGCTCCTGCGATCAGGATAATGGGGAACATGGTAGACATCATACCTACCCCTAGACCAGCAATGATATTGGTAGCTGAACCCGTTTCTGACTGACGTACAATGGAGTTCACCGGTTTTGTACCGGTTCCGGTATAATATTCCGTTACCTTACCTACGGCGAGTCCGGCGATCAATCCAGCAAGCACTGCAATAAAAACACCTAAAGAACCATATTCTATCCCATTGAAGGTCCAGCTTTCCGGCAACATGGAAGTGATGATAAAATAACACGCCACCAACATCAACCCGGCAGAACCAAATTCACCGATATTCAGTGCTGTTTGTGGATTTCCCCCGTCCTTAACACGGACAAAGAAGGTACCGATAATGGACATCAAAATACCAACGGCAGCCAATACCAACGGAAGATATACCGCCCCAAGACCGTCAAAGGTTCCCTGGAATGCGGGAATTTGGGTAAATGCGGCACCCAATACCATGGTCCCTATGATGGACCCAACGTAAGACTCAAAAAGGTCAGCACCCATACCGGCCACATCACCTACATTATCCCCTACATTATCCGCAATGGTGGCAGGGTTTAAAGGGTGGTCTTCCGGAATGCCTGCCTCCACTTTACCAACAAGGTCGGCACCAACATCGGCAGCCTTGGTGTAAATACCTCCCCCTACACGGGCAAATAATGCAATGGACGATGCACCCAGGGAGAACCCGGAAAGGACGTTCAATACCTCTCCAATTTCCCAACCTTGTCCGCTATATATCATAAACAACCCGCTAAGACCCAATACGCCCAAACCAACAACACCAAGTCCCATTACGGCACCTCCGGCAAAAGCAACTTCCAAGGCCTTGCCCAGTGAAGTCCTCGCCGCTTGGGTCGTCCTCACGTTGGCTTTGGTCGCGACCTTCATTCCAATAAATCCGGCCAGGGCGGAACAAATGGCACCTACTATGAAAGAAACGGCCACCATACCATTGCTACCGGGTTCATTGCTTCCTTTGAAAAAGAGCAAAACCGCTACTGCCGCCACAAAAACACTCAGGATTTTGTATTCGGCTTTAAGAAAGGACATAGCTCCATCCGCAATGTTTTTGGCAATTTTGGCCATTTTCTCCTCGCCCACGTCTTGTTTGGAGACCCATCCGCTCCTAATAAAGACATACAATAGGCCAAGGACACCAAAGGCCGGTAAAAATGTTACGATTTGTTCCATAGTTTATTCAGTTAATTTTCAGGTTTTCTTAAGAATTTTTGATGGCTGCAAATGTAGTAAAATGACTTAGAATAAAAAAAGCCCGTTACTGGCATCAGCAACGGGCTTTTTATTTCATTTTGAAGTGCTTAAATCATAAAAGTACGTTTCATTTTATGGCTGCTCTCCTGATAACGTTGAACGCATTTTCTATAAATCTCCTTGGCATCGTCGGCCCCACTCCAGCCACCGGTATCCACTTTTTTTTCCTCCAGATCCTTATACACTTGGAAGAAATGTTCTATTTCCTTTAACCTGTGGGGATTTAAATCGCTTATATCATTGTTTTTGCTCCAAATGGGATCGTTCACCGGAACACATATGATCTTCTCATCAGGGCCCTTTTCATCGGTCATATGGAAAACCCCAATAGGTTTTACCTCCATGACCACCATGGGAAAGGTTGGTTCGGTCCCAATGACCAGCACATCCAAGGGATCTTGGTCCAAAGCCAGTGTTTCTGGTATAAACCCATAATCCCCAGGGTACATCATTGAAGAGAACAGGGTTCTATCAAATCGAATTTTATGCAGGGTGAAATCGTACTCATATTTGTTACGACTTCCTTTGGGTATTTCTATGAGAACATCAAAGGTTACGTTATCTTTTTCGGACATGGTTTTTAGTTTTTATTGGGTAAAGGTAGTGGAACGCAGGTAATTGTACGAAATTGTTCTGCTTTAGATTATTTTAGGTTTAAAAGCTGAAACCAAAAGTACCGGTAACACCAAAAGGCCTGGCATTTGGAGCATCCAGGTAATTGCCGCGGAAATTAAAATCGATTCGAAAAATCTTAAAGATATTGCCCACTCCAAAGGAATATTCCCAATACGGTTCCTTATCAGGGGCCTGAAGTGGGATATTGCTTGGAGAGCTCAGCGCAATATTTGCATCGGAAATGGAGCCCCAAGCACCTCTGACACCCACAATTTCCCGAAGGTTCAATTTTCGGAGCAAGGGAATCCTGGAAAAAAGACGACCGTTAAAATTGTGTTCTAAATGCACTGTGGCATAGGTATCCGTTACAAACTCGTAAAAATCCAAATTCGGAAAAGTATTGTACAGGGAAAATAAGGTTTGATTGCCGGGGATAACACTCAACAGGCCAAGCGGTACTTCCCCAAACGTTTTGCCCAACTCCACGGTACTTCGCAATCTCCCAAAACCACCCAGTTGCCATGGTTGGATATAGGAAAACTGAAGCCGTTGATAGTTAAAATCACTCTCCAGAAAACCTTCGGAGCCTTTGGTATAGTTCAATACCAGCGTACTATAGTTTTCATTTACGTCCTTGCGTTCCACGCCATAGCCAATAGTTCTCCTGTTGGGGGTATAAATGAGTGTGGTATTGATATCAAATTGCTTTACTTCAGAGGAAATCCCGGTGGGAGAACTTGGATCGACATAATCCAAACTGAAATCCTCCGGCAAGGCAGAACTTAAGGTGCGAAAGGAACCCCCTACCCTAAAGCGAAGATTTTTTACCGGTTCCATTTCCAGGGCCAAAACGGAAAGGTTGATGTTGCTCAACCGATTATTGTTGCCCACCGTGACCAAAGCCGAAGAAGCAATACTCCTTCCCAATACATCCGTGGTACTGGTAAGACTAATTCCCAGTTGTTCAATATCCCTTCGGTTACCTCCCGAAAGGATCAAACGATTTTTTCGATCCAATAAAAACTTACCTGAAAATCCGTGCTTGAACTTTTTATCCTCAAATCCATAGGCCATATAACCCTCCAGACGCCAGGTGTCATTTTGACCAAAAAAGGTTCGGGCCCCTGCCCGTAGACGAATCCCTTCTGCGTCATTAAAACCAAAAGTGCTGTAAATATCGCCAATGTCCAGATCCCACTTGTCAATCTCAATATATCCAGAACCAAGAATACTTACAATGTCATAATAGGTCCTAAACTTGGGAACGGTTTTCAGGGTATCGAGCAATTTAAAAATTCCGGCCTCATCATCATTCAATTTCTCCAGTCGGGCATTTCTCCAAAAGATACTGTCCCTGGAAAAGACCCTGGGATCATAGGGATCGGATTCGGCCTTATAAAAGTCCTTGGGTCGGTCCAGATTAAATTGATAATTATCGAAAACCGTAGTACGCTTGCCATATACCCCACGTGATGTTTCCTTTTTGGAAAAAGCAAAATCGGTGAGCATATAGTCCCGTTTTAAGAGGAAAACCGAATCATTTACGACATTGAAATCCTGTTCAATATAGATTTCCTTGACCCAGTTGATATTGGCACTTTTCACCACCTCCATATTAATTTTCTTTATGGCGAAGGTGGTATCATTTACCCAAAAGTCCCCCTTAAAGGTGAGTTCATTTTTTCTGCGGGGATAATAAATAATGTTGTAACACCATTTGTTATCGATAAATGTACTGTCCGAAAGCACATAGTTGTACACATCCACTCCGGTCTTGGACAAGGGACTTGTAAAGCTTTTATCAAAGAATTTGAGGTAATTATCGTAAATGTTGTAATCCGAATATAAATCTTCCACAAAAGCCGTAATGGCTTGGTTTCCCCCAAATCCGGAGCTTTTGTTTCCCAGTACATCCTCTTTTTCCAGTCCCAAACCATTATCGCCATAAATCTTGGAAGAAACTTCATTCAAAAACATGGGCAGGTAGGTCTTCCCCGTAATTCGAGAAGTATCCAAATTCTCGAACATAAATTCCAATCCCTTGAACAACCTGCTTTTAATAAGGGCACTGTCTATGGTGTTTAGATCGAATTCGACCTTTTCGTATTTATCATATTCGTAACTCTTGAACATCCGAACCCCATTCTCCCGTTTCTTGGCCCAGATTTTTTTGAGGATGTCGATTGCAGGGTTGTTCTTTTTGGATTGTTTTCCTACATAAATGACCACTTCATTTAATTGCTCGGTCGATTCTTGAAGTACTATCCTTAGATTTTGGTTTACACTGCCCTTTAATTCCAACTCTTGGGTTTCATACCCAATAAAGGAAATTATAAGTACATCGTAGTCGTTATCCGATTCAAAATAAAAACGGCCATTATCATTGGTAATGGCACCTTCCGAAGAATTCTTGAACAACACATTGGCAAAGGCAACGGGGTCTCCAGATTCATCTACTACAATACCTCCAACCTTAGTTTGGGAATACGAGAAGGCGATAACAAAAAAGAAAACAGTTAAAAGGAATCCTTTCATAATAAAATAGGAAACCATTACCCTGGTTCCCTGTACTATTCGTTTACTTTGATTGCGTGTAGAAGTCTATCAATAAAATGTTCCCTTTAAAAGAAAAACCCCACCAACTTAAGTTGACGGGGCTAATATAGCTTACAAATTTTGTTCTAGTTTTTGTATAACACTTTCTTAACAGCCTTAATGACATCTTGGGCATTGGGCAACCACTCTGCCAAAAGCACGGGGGAATAGGGTGCCGGGGTATCCGCAGTGTTCAATTTAACTACCGGGGCATCCAAATAGTCAAATGCCTGGTGTTGTACTTGATAGATAATTTCAGTGGCTACATTGCCAAAGGGCCAAGCCTCTTCCAGGATAACCAATCGATTGGTCTTCTTTACCGAGTTGAGAATGGCATCGTAATCCATTGGCCTTACTGTTCTAATGTCAATGATTTCGCAGCTTATGCCATCTTTTTCCAATTCCTCTGCGGCCTTGTAGGCTTCCTTGATAATTTTTCCAAAGGACACAATGGTGACATCCGTACCCTCCCTCTTGATATCCGCAACACCTAACGGAATGGTATATTCCCCTTCAGGCACTTCACCTTTATCACCGTACATCTGTTCCGATTCCATAAAGATTACGGGATCGTCATCCCGAATGGCGCTCTTCAATAAACCTTTGGCATCCGCCGGATTGGAAGGAACAACTACCTTAAGACCCGGACAGTTGGCATACCAGCTCTCAAATGCCTGTGAATGGGTCGCTGCCAATTGGCCTGCTGACGCCGTAGGCCCCCGGAACACTATTGGACAATTGAACTGTCCCCCGGACATTTGCCTAATTTTAGCGGCATTGTTGATAATTTGATCAATTCCCACCAGGGAAAAGTTGAAGGTCATGAACTCAATGATCGGACGGTTGCCATTCATTGCCGAACCCACTCCAACACCTGCAAAACCCAATTCAGAAATCGGGGTATCCAAAACCCGGTCGGGACCAAACTCGTCCAACATGCCCTTGGAAGCCTTGTAAGCGCCGTTGTACTCGGCTACTTCCTCACCCATTAAATAAATGGACTCGTCCCGCCGCATCTCCTCGGACATGGCCTCTGCAATTGCTTCCCTAAATTGTAATGTTTTCATATTGATGGAGCGTTTTTAAAGTGCGAACAAAAATAGGAAAATCTATAGGAAACGAAAGGTGGGACCGCTCAAATTTTGAACGAAAAATTTATTATGCATGCATAATAAATTAGATTGTTTTTAATATCTTTGACGCCGATAAAATTTCTACATATGAAGATTTTGGTTTGTATCAGTAATGTACCCGATACCACGTCAAAAATCAACTTTACCGATGATGATACCAAGTTTGACACCAATGGCGTACAGTTTGTAATTAATCCAAATGATGAATTTGGTCTAACAAGGGCCATGTGGTTCAAGGAAAAACAAGGTGCCACCGTACATGTGGCCACTGTAGGCGATGCTTCCGTTGAACCAACTATACGCAAGGCATTGGCCATTGGCGCTGATGAGGGCATTCGAATAAATGCTGCGCCCAAAGATGGTTTTTTTGTGGCCAGACAACTCGCCGAAATCGTCAAAAATGGAGGATATGACCTTGTCATTGCCGGACGTGAGTCCATTGATTACAATGGCGGAATGGTACCTGGGATTATGGCCTCTTTGTTGGACATGAACTTTGTAAATACCTGCATTGATTTGGAAGTTGATGGTACCGAGGCTACGGCCCAAAGGGAAATTGATGGCGGTAAGGAAAAAATAAGCACCAGTCTTCCACTCATCATAGGAGGGCAAAAGGGTCTGGTTGAAGAAAGCGACCTTCGTATTCCCAATATGCGCGGAATCATGATGGCCAGAAAAAAAGCCTTGAACATTGTAGACCCAATTGATGCACCTTCCCCAACCAATGACAAAAAGTTTGAGCGTCCCGCAGCCAAGGGACCGGTAAAATTGGTAGATGCCGGAAACGTAGGTGAACTGGTGAATTTATTGCACAACGAAGCTAAAGCCCTTTAATTCAAAAAGTTATGTCAATACTCGTATATACAGAAACTGATAACGGAAAATTTAAGAAAAACGCTTTTGAAGTGGCGTCCTATGCCAAGCACGTTGCCGATCAAATGGGCGAAAGTGTCACTGCCCTTGCCATAAATGCCGAAAATGCCGATGAATTGGGAACTTATGGCGTTTCAAAAGTGTTGGGAATATCCAATGACTCCCTAAAAGGCTTTAACGCAAAAGCGTATGCCAGTGCCATTGCACAGGCCGCAGAATTGGAAGGGAGTAAGGTCATCATTGTATGCTCAAGCGCGGACAGTAAATATTTAAGTGGAATCCTTGCGGCAAGACTCAATGCCGGATATGTTCCAAACGTTGTAGCGGCACCAGAGGGTATTTCCCCTTTTGTGGTTAAAAGGACAGCCTTTAGCAACAAGGGTTTTGCCCATACCGAAATCTCTTCCGAAGTTAAAATTATAGGTGTTTCCAATAATGCATTTGGCCTTGTTGAAAATACTACGGATGCCGTTGTGGAGCCCTTTGATCCCAACATTAACGATAATGATTTTGGTGTAAAATCCGTGGAAGTGGATAAAGTGGTCGGGAAGGCAACCATTGCCGATGCCGATATTGTGGTCTCTGCAGGCCGTGGACTTAAAGGCCCTGAAAATTGGGGAATGATAGAAGAATTGGCCGATGTTTTGGGAGCGGCAACCGCTTGTTCCAAACCTGTTTCCGACTTGGGCTGGAGGCCCCACGGGGAGCACGTGGGACAAACGGGAAAGCCTGTAGCGAGCAATCTTTACATAGCCATCGGAATTTCAGGTGCAATTCAGCATTTGGCCGGTGTAAGTGCTTCCAAAACAAAGGTGGTCATTAACAATGATCCTGAGGCTCCTTTCTTTAAAGCCGCAGATTATGGTATAGTTGGGGATGCCTTTGAGGTGGTTCCCGAACTCATCGAAAAATTGAAGGAATTTAAGGCCCAGAACGCCTAAATTTTGTTACTTTGCTTCTTTGAAGCGGCTGTTCAGATAATGCATAGAGCCACTTATTTGAACAGCTTTTTTATTTTATCCTAAGATATTTCATGAGTTTAGTACGACTTAAAATAAAAGGGATTTCATATAGCCAGACCCAGAACGGTGCCTATGCACTTATTCTGAACGAAGTGGAAGGTGACCGAAAACTGCCTATTGTCATTGGTGCCTTTGAGGCCCAGTCCATAGCCATAGCTCTTGAAAAGGAAATAAAGCCGCCAAGACCCTTGACCCATGATCTGTTCAAAAACTTTTGCGATCGTTTTGGCATTGTGGTAAAACAGGTCATTATCCACAAACTGGTGGATGGTGTTTTTTACTCGAGTATTATCAGCGAACGGGATGGCGATGAAGAGATTGTTGATGCAAGAACCAGCGATGCCATTGCACTGGCCCTGCGGTTCAATGCGCCAATCTTTACCTATAAAACCATTTTGGACAAGGCTGGCATTTTCTTGAAGTTTTCTTCCAAGGAAAAAGATGAAGAAAACGATGATAGCATTATGGTGGACGAAATCCTTCAAGAAGGGGAAACCGTGGAAATTGAATCTGGGGCAGGTGATGCCTATCGGGAAATGACCCTGGAGGAACTTCATAAAGAACTGGACAAGGCCGTTGCCAACGAAGATTACGAAAAAGCGGCCAAACTACGGGACGAGATTTCCAAACGAAAGTAGAACCAACCAACCTTACATGAGAAAAACTGGACTTTTGATGCTCATCTTGCTATTGGCATGCTTTGGTGAGGTCTTGGGCCAGGAAACAGCGGTTTTGACATCAACCTCCACGGAGGTGGACAGACTGGTCCCCAATGAGGGTTTTACCTGGGGCGGACTGGCCAGAGGAGCCTTGGGCATGGCCGTTTTAATATTGATTTCATATCTGTTCAGTGCCAACCGAAGGGCCATTAAATGGAAAACCGTTGGGATTGGTCTGGGCATCCAGTTGCTCATTGCCATTGGGGTCCTAAAAATACCTTTTGTGAAAATCGCATTCGAGAGTATTGGAAAGGTATTCATCAGCATCCTTGATTTTACGCGTTCCGGAAGTAAGTTCCTGTTTGAAGGCCTAGTGGTGGACACGGACACTTTTGGATATATTTTTGCCTTTCAGGTATTGCCCACCATTGTTTTCTTCTCTGCACTCACTTCGGTGTTGTTCTATTTGGGGATTATTCAAAAAGTGGTCAAGGCACTTGCGTGGTTGCTGACCAAATCTTTGGGCATTTCCGGAGCGGAAAGTCTTTCCATTGCCGGTAATATCTTTTTGGGACAGACCGAAGCACCCTTGCTGATCAAAGCCTATTTGGAGAAGATGAGCAAATCGGAAATCCTCCTGGTCATGATTGGTGGTATGGCAACCGTTGCCGGTGCTGTTTTGGCCGCCTATATTGGTTTTTTGGGAGGTGATGACCCAGCGCTACAATTGGTTTTTGCAAAGCACTTGCTTGCAGCATCCGTGATGGCCGCTCCCGGTGCCATTGTGGTCTCCAAAATACTATATCCACAAACAGAAGGGATAAATACCGATGTACATGTTTCCTCCGATAAAATTGGGGCAAATTTTTTGGATGCCATTGCCAATGGAACTACGGAAGGACTAAAACTCGCACTAAATGTTGGAGCCATGCTCCTGGTCTTTGTGGCTTTTATCGCTATGATCAATGGAATTTTGGGTTGGATGGGCGATTGGACAACCTTAAACCATTGGATCGCTGCCAATTCACCCTATGAAGCATTTTCCCTGGAAGCCATATTGGGAACGGTTTTCGCACCATTGATGTGGCTGATCGGTGTAAACAACGAGGATATCATGCTCATGGGACAATTGTTGGGCATTAAATTGGCCGCCAGTGAGTTTGTTGGATATATTCAGCTGGCCGAACTCAAAAATATGGCCAGCATCACCCATTTTACCTACAATAAGTCCGTTATTATGGCCACTTATATGCTCTGTGGCTTTGCGAATTTTGCTTCCATCGGTATTCAAATTGGCGGTATTGGTTCCCTGGCCCCAGGCCAACGCAAGACCTTATCCGAATTCGGAATGCGTGCCGTTCTTGGTGGCACCTTGGCCTCATTGATTTCTGCCACCATTGCGGGTATGATCCTTGGATAAATCTCCTCGGCTAAATTCACTACCTCAGAGTTTAGGGATTTTTTGGTTGATAATTATTTTATAACTGATGTATCCTTATCCAATTTAAGATTGGGATTCCCATTACTTTAGTTAGGATTTTTTAGAAACGTCAGTTTGAGTGTTTGAAGCGGATTTAGACGTATCAAAAACGGGTTTTTAAAACCTATCCTCGATACCATTTCAGCCATCTGAAATCACTTGAATTGATTATTTTATCTTAAAAATACTTTTGAATGAAGCAGTATCATGACTTATTAGAGCATGTTTTAAAGCAAGGAAATCAAAAAGGCGACCGCACAGGAACCGGGACCATAAGTGTTTTTGGATACCAAATGCGGTTTGATCTACAGGAAGGTTTCCCCATGGTGACCACGAAAAAGTTGCACTTAAAATCGATTGTCCATGAACTACTCTGGTTTTTACGGGGTGATACCAATGTGGGCTACCTTCAGGAAAACGGCGTCCGTATCTGGAACGAGTGGGCGGATGAAAATGGGGACCTGGGCCCGGTATACGGCCATCAATGGAGAAATTGGAACTCTGAGGAAATCGACCAGATCAAAGAAGTGGTTGAAACTTTAAAATCGAATCCCAATAGTCGTAGAATGTTAGTCTCTGCCTGGAACCCCAGCGTTTTACCGGATACCTCGGTTTCCTTTTCGGAAAATGTGGCCAACGGCAAGGCAGCATTACCTCCGTGTCATGCCTTTTTTCAGTTTTATGTAGCCGAAGGCAGGCTGAGTTGCCAGCTCTACCAACGCAGTGCGGATATTTTCCTGGGCGTTCCTTTTAACATTGCCAGCTACTCCCTATTTACCTTAATGATGGCCCAGGTTTGTGGCTATGAACCGGGAGAGTTTATACATACTTTTGGTGATGCCCATATTTACAGTAACCATTTGGAGCAAGTGGAACTGCAACTGTCCCGTGAACCAAGGCCTTTGCCCACCATACACCTTAACCCGGAGGTCAAGGATATATTTGATTTTACATTTAACGACTTCACGCTATTGAATTATGACCCACATCCACACATTAAGGCCGTGGTTGCGGTTTAACGGAGATCATGTTTACATCTAGGCGGATATCATCCAGTTACAGTAAAAGTTTTTCCTTCAAAAAACGCCCATACCAAGGTCTGGGCGTTTTACAACTAATTAAGCATAAACAACACTACAAAACATCTTTCTTTTTCATAAGCTTAATTTCTCGTAACCCTGACACCATTGGACAAGCCATAAAGGCCCTCCAAATCTGTCATGATATTGCTTCCCATTTCCAAACCGGTAAGTCCATCTTCATAACGCATGTACCAGATGTAGCAGATGCCTGTTCCGGCAGCATCGAAATCAACATTTTCCACAGCGGCCAATGTTGGTGGCAATCCTAAAATGTTGTTCTGATCGTCAGTGATGATCCATGTACCATTGGTCCCCGTGGCAGTGCTTGCATCCAAGCTTAGACCACTGACCATATCCGGTGTACCGTCAACCGTAAAAGTGTATGGGCCCCCAGAAATGGTTCCCGCATTTGGGTTTCGGTACACCCTAATGGAATTGGAGAGCGCAAAAAAGCCATCCAGGTTAGCCGCATTTTCACCCATGCTCAGTCCCGTAATACCATCTTCATACGTAATATGCCAAATAAGGCAAAGACCAATCCCTGCTGCATCAAAATCCACACCCTCAACGGCCTCCAAAGTTGGGGGAAGGCCTAAAATGTTTAAATCCCCATCAGTAATAATATAACCCTGGTTGGTACCCGTAAGATTGGTCGCATCCAAAGAGATTCCACTTACCATGTCCGGAGTTCCATCGACAGAGAACATATAGGGTCCACCGTTTAAGGTACCTGCATTCAACGCATTTCTGTTTACGACCACAAAATTGGAAAGGTCGAACAGGCCAGTGAGGTCATCTAAATTATTACCCATTTCCAGCCCCCCAAGGCCTGTGGAGTAGGTCAAATGATAAATGTAGCAAGAGCCTACCCCAGCGGTATCAAAATCCACACCCATTACCGCTTCAAGCGTTGGAGGAATACCCAAAATGTTCCGATTGTCATCCGTAATGACATAGGTCTGATTATTGCCGTTAAGGCCAGTGTCATCCAAGGCAATATTGGATACCATATCCGGGTTTCCATCGACTAGAAAATTGTAAGGACCACCTGAGAGCACCCCCGCATCCAAAGCCATCCTACGCACCTCAATAAAATTGGACAAGCCGAATTCACCGGTCAGATCATCCAAATTATTGCCCATTTCCAGCCCACCAAGTCCAGTGGAATAGGTGAGATGGTAGATATAGCAGTCCCCTACACCGGCCGCATCAAAATCCACCCCTTCCACCGCCTCCAAGGTTGGTGGAATACCCAGAATATTTCTGGAATCATCGGTTATCACATAGGTTTGGTTAGTACCGGTTAAATTGGAATCATCCAGGGCAATATTGGATACCATATCCGGTAAACCATCCACCACAAATTCATAAGGACCACCGGAAAGCTCGCCTGCATTTAACGCTATCCTATTCACCTCAATAAAATTGGAAAGATTAAATAGCCCTGTTACATCATCCAGGTTATTGCCCATTTCCAGCCCACCAAGACCTGTGGAATAGGTGAGATGGTAGATATAGCAGTCCCCTACGCCTGCACCATCAAAATCCACCCCTTCAACGGCCTCCAATGTTGGTGGAATACCCAGGATGTTCCTGGAATCGTCGGTGATGACATAGGTTTGGTTATCGCCGTTCAAGTTGGAATCGTCCAAAACAATACCACTCACCATATCCGGCAAGCCATCCACCACAAATTCATATGGCCCACCGGAAAGCTCGCCTGCATTGAGTGCACTACGGTTGACCACAACAAAATTGGAAAGATCAAAATTACCGGAAAGGTCATCCAGGTTTTCTTCGGTCACGAGCCCTGTTAGTCCTTCAGTGTAGGTGATATGGTAAATATAGCAGTCCCCTACGCCTGCACCATCAAAATCAACGTCCTCCAACGCCTCCAAGGTAGGTGGTAGTCCCAAAATGTTTCTGGAATCATCGGTAATCACATAGGATTGCACATCCCCTGTTCCATTAAATCCAGATAGGCTTATTCCACTCACCATATCCGGAACCCCGTCCACCGTAAAACTGTAGGGTCCCCCTGATAGTGTTCCTGCCTCCAATACTACCGGATTGTCATCATCCGAATCATCTGAACAGCCAATGATGAGCATCATTGCTGCCATACCCTTTGTCAATGTTTTTAAGTTCATAGCTTTTATATATGTTTTAATGCTATCACAAAGAAATTTGTAAGTTGTTGCAGAAAGTTCACACAAACTTCAAATTTTACAACACCCTATATTTTAGGTAGTTACGTATTTTCTTTTTAAGTTTTCGCAATTTCCCAAAGGTTTTCACGACCAATACCCCCGTAGCTGGGACGATCCCGTGAACTTTTCGTGAGATTTTACCTTTTAATTTGAACCCAATGAAAAATGTACTCATTGTTGAGGATGACCCGGAGATCATCCAACTTTTGGAAATCCATCTAAAGGATTTGGGCTGTTCCACAATTTCCGCTAAACAGGGGGACTCTGGTTTGCGAATGGCCATTGAACATGAACCCGATCTGGTGATTTTGGACGTAATGCTACCTGAAATGGATGGTATTGAAGTCTGCCAAAAAATAAGGGCCAACAATGTACAGTCCCCAATTATGATGTTGACCTCAAAATCCGAGGAAATAGATAAGGTACTGGGATTGGAGGTCGGTGCGGACGATTATCTGACCAAACCTTTTAGTGTACGGGAATTCATAGCGCGGGTAAAGGCCATCTTCCGAAGACAGAAAATGAGCAAAAGCCCAAAAGGGCACACCAAAGATCAACAGTCCTTAAAATTTGATGGGTTGACCATAAACATAGACCAACGAAAAGTGGTCCACAACGGATTGCGGATCGAGCTTTCCCCGAAAGAATTTGAACTTTTGGCCCTACTATCTTCCAATCCCGGAAAAAGCTATGACAGAACCAAGCTGTTGAACTTGATTTGGGGCTATGATTTTAAAGGCTACGAACATACCGTAAATTCCCATATCAATAGATTGCGTTCCAAAATAGAACCGGACATGAGCAATCCCAAATATATTTTGACCACCTGGGGTGTAGGGTACAAATTCAATGAAGAGCTATGAACAATTCCCTTTTCTCCAACAAACTGATTACCAAATTAATCCTCAGTTCCATCGCCATTCTGTTGCTGGCCGGGATAGGGTACATGCTTTCCACACTATATTATTCGAACAAGTACTTTAGTGAGACCAATCAACGTTTGCATGCCCATCTTGCGCAGGACCTTATTGACGAAAAATTTGTGGAACAAAGTCCAATAGACAGTTTGGGAAAGGTGAACAAAGCGCTTTTTGGTGACCTCATGCACGATATGATGGCCGTGAACAGGGCAATTGAGGTCTACCTCCTTGATGTTGAGGGAAACGTTCAATATTCGGTGGTATTGGACCATTCCGACCCCAATTCCATACCCGAAAAAGTTTCCCTTGAACCCATTCACCGCTTTATTGCATCCAAAGGGCAAGACTACATTTTGGGAGATGACCCAAGAGATCCTGAAAACAAAAAGGTATTCTCTGCAGCAAAATTCAACAAAGGGGGCAAGGAGGGATACATTTATATTGTCTTGGCAGGGGAAAAATATTTGGCCACACAGAACACCCTTTTTGGAAGCTATGCGTTAAAAGTGGGGTTGGGCGCTTCTTTCCTTACCTTGTTTTTCGCTGCTGTTTTAGGGGTGCTCTCCATTTGGTACTTGACCAAAAACCTAAGGGAAATCAACTATGCTGCCCAACGTTTCCAACAGGGCGATCTGGGATATCGGATTGCGGAGCACCATAAGACCGACCTTACCGGTCTGGCCCAAACTTACAACAATATGGCCGAGACCATTTTAACGGATATGGACAAGATAAAATCCCTGGAAAAACTACGTAGGGACTTAATAGCCAATATTTCCCATGACCTACGAACCCCTTTGGCCATTATACAGGGGTATATAGAAACCCTTCAAATGAAGGAGTCCGAACTTACCCCTGTGGAACGCGAGGACTATCTCAACAAAATCAATTCCAGTGGAGAGCGCCTGTCCAAGTTGATCACACAATTGTTTGAATATTCAAAACTGGAAGCCAATCAGGTAGAGCCACAAAAAGAGCCGTTCCTGATTTCGGAACTGGCCAATGATATCCATAGGGATTATCAAATGTTGGCCAACAAGAAAAACATTGCCCTCAAATTAAATATGGAAGAACAAGTGCCCTTGGTCTTTGCGGATATCTCCCTGGTGGAACGGGCCATACAGAATTTAATGGATAATGCCCTTAAGTTCACACCGGAAAATGGTGAGGTCATCGTAGAAATAAAACTGGTGAAAAAAAATGTGGAAATCGCCATAAAGGACTCCGGTCCGGGAATAACAAAAGAAAACCAGCAGTTGGTCTTTGAACGATACAGGCAGACCAAAACAGGAAAGGAAAAGGAAGGGGCCGGATTGGGACTGGCCATTGTACGCAAAATAATTGAATTGCATGATGCCAGTATCAAGGTGTTCAGTAGGCCCAATGAGGGTACTACATTTAGTTTTAGCCTTCCTGTCTATCAAAATGGGTTAAGTTTGGTTTAAAATCCCTTGGTCAATTCGATTATTGACTATCTTTAAAAAAACTGCCTTTCATGTTAATGACTGTTTCGCTTTTGGATTTTTTCATCGAAACCCGAAAGCATTCCGAAGCGATTTGTGAACCCCTTGAAATTGAAGATTATGTAGTACAGCCCGTTGTGGATGTAAGCCCACCTAAATGGCACCTGGGACATACTACGTGGTTCTTTGAAGAGTTCATCTTAAAGCCTTACGCCAGTAATTATAAGGTTTTTGATGTCGATTTTTCCTTTGTCTTCAATAGTTATTATGAAACGGTAGGAAAACGGGTGGTTCGGGCAGATAGGGGAAACCTAAGTAGACCTTCGGTCAAGAAAGTGTATGAATATCGGGATTATGTAACCGAGGGTATTAAAAGTCTTTTTGAATCAGACCAGTCAAAGGAACTTCAGGATTTATTGGAAATCGGCATCCATCATGAAAAGCAGCATCAGGAATTGCTATTGACCGATATTAAATTCATTTTGGGCAATAACCCATTGCTTCCCGTATATTCCAAAACCATTGCGGAACATCCGATAGAAACGTACCAGCAAGATTGGGTTTCCGTGGATGAAGGGGTTTATGATATTGGGCATGGTTCCAGTGGGTTCTGTTACGATAATGAACTCGGCAGGCACAAGGTTTATCTTCATTCTTACCAAATTTCGAACAAGTTGGTGACCAATAGGGAGTTTTTGGAGTTTGTAAGTGATAGGGGATATGCCCGCTTTGAGCTTTGGCATGCCGAAGGATGGGACTGGGTAAACCAAAATCAAATCTCAGCCCCACTATATTGGCACCCTGTAGAAGGCGAATGGTACCATTATAGCTTCTCGGGATTGCAGAAAGTTCCATTGGATGCCCCAATAACCCATATTTCCTATTACGAAGCCTTTGCTTATGCACAATGGAAAGGTTTACGCCTTCCAACGGAGTTTGAATGGGAAGTCGCTGCGCCCTATTTTCCCTGGGGAAAACGATGGGAATGGACTGAAAGTGCCTATCTACCATACCCCAACTACCAAAAGGCAGATGGCGCTTTGGGGGAATACAATGGTAAATTTATGGTCAATCAAAAAGTTCTTCGAGGAGCTTCCATAGCCACACCAAGTCATCATACCCGACCCACGTACCGCAACTTTTTTCAACCCTCCTTGAGATGGCAGTTTACCGGATTAAGGTTGGCACAATAATTTCGACAAAAATTACATGCAAGAGAACACCACCCAACACCTTACCTCGGTTTTTGCCAATGAGGTACGGGAAGGATTGACGAGCTTCCCCAAATACTTGTCGTCCAAATACTTCTATGACGAAACCGGAGATCGATTGTTCCAACAGATTATGGATATGCCCGAGTACTATTTGACCGATAGTGAGCTCGAAATACTTTTAGATCACGTTGCAGAGATTGCAAAACTGTTTTCCCATAAGGACGAGGATTTTAGTCTTTTTGAATTAGGGGCGGGAGATGGCAAAAAGACCAAAATATTACTGAGACATTTAATTGACAATGGGTACCGTTTTGACTACCGTCCCATTGATATCAGCCAAAATGCCCTGGATAGTCTTGAAAAAACATTGATCAAGGAACTGCCCCCAATTACGATCAATCCGCTTCAAGGCACCTATTTTGAGACCTTGGCGGCTATTGGGAAACAACAGGAAAAACGGAAGGTCATCCTGTTTTTGGGCTCCAACATTGGCAACTTACTGCATCCCAATGCCATTTCCTTTTTGAGGCAATTAAAGGACGTAATGGCCCCGGACGACTTACTTTTTATGGGAATGGACCAAAAAAAACATCCCCAGGTTGTTTTGGATGCCTATAATGACAAAACAGGTATTACCGAAGCCTTCAACAAAAACGTTCTGCAGCGCATTAATATGGAATTGGGCGGCAACTTTGATTTGGAGGGGTTTCTACATTGGGAAGTCTACGACCCTGAAAATGGTACGGCAAAAAGTTATTTAGTATCCAAAAAAGCACAGGAAGTTTTTATTGACGCCTTGGATTTGGGGGTTTCCTTTAAACCTTGGGAGACCATCCATACCGAAATTTCCCAAAAATATGATGACGAGGTGGTCAAATGGTTGGCCAATGAAGCCGGACTCCAAATCCTCACTTCATTTGAGGACAAAAAGGGATATTTTAAAGATTATATTTTTAAGAAAAATTGATATGAAAGCCATATGGAATGGACAGATCATTGCAGAAAGCAATGAGACCAAAGTAATTGAAGGAAATCATTATTTTCCCCCCAACAGTATTAGTACGGAGTTTTTTAAACCTAGTGACACCCACACCACTTGCCCCTGGAAGGGAGTCGCTTCCTATTACACCTTGGAAGTGGATGGAAAGCGAAATACAGATGCTGCCTGGTACTATCCGGAGACAAGCGAACTCGCCAAGCAAATTAAGGGCTATGTAGCTTTTTGGAAAGGAGTCGCCATTGAAGAATAATCTCCAATGGCGAGTTTTGAATTATTATACTTCGAGAACCGCATTTTCGGTTCCAGCATAATCGTTCCATTGGTAACGATCTGCCTCACTGTCGTTCACATAGGCATCATCCACTAAATAGCGGAATTCATAAGAATTTTCCTTGGGAAGCTCAAAAGTCCCTTTGAACGTTCCGTTCTTTAGTTTTTTCAACATGCTCCCTTTTGGGTTCCAGTCATTGAAATCGCCAACAACGGCTACTGTATCTGCATCTTTTGCCGGAACACTAAAAGTTACCTTGCAAACTGGTTTGCTTTTTAGATATTGTTTTTTAATTGCCATGGTAAATATTGTTTATTATTGAATTAAAGGACAAAGCAAATCATAAAACTATTAGCTGTCAATAGGTTACGTGCGATTTATCATTTTAATAAAATATGGTTCAACTAAGCTTGACTTTTTCAAAAAAGTAAGGCCAATTCATTTCTAATGACAAAAAGAAGCTATTTTTTAAGAATTTCCAGAATGGCCTCCACTTCGTTGATGGTATTATAAAAGTGAAAACTCAACCGGATTCCATCACCACGGCGTGCACATACGATAGTATTCTTCACTAAATCATCATAACCATCTTTCTTCTGGATATTAAAAATGGTACCCCAGGGCCCCCTATGGGCCACGACATCATCCAAAAGCCCATGGGAAACCAAATTGTCCTTTGTAAAACTTGCCAGTTTTTGATTGTGCTCCCCTATGGCCTCCAATCCAACATCCATCAAAAATTTCATGGAAAAATCGAGGCTTCCAAAACTCAGGGAATCCAGATGTCCCGGTTCCAAGTGCTTACAAAATTCCCTACCGTCCTTTTGATGTTTAGAATTTCTTCCGGAACCATAGCCTTTGCTCCTTAATCTGAACCGATCCTGAATTTCCGGCTTCACCAGAAAAAACCCATTACCGTATCCGGAAAGTAACCACTTATAACCACTGGAACCCAGTACGTCAATTCCTGATCCGGAAAAATCAAAATACTCCGTACCACAGAACTGGGTGCCGTCCATTAGGACCAACAAATGGGGGAAGTCCGCTTTAAGTTGCTTTAAAAAATCAAAATCGATTTTAAATCCATTCAACCACTGAACGGCACTACAGGCAAAAACAGTAATGTTCCTGTCTTTGACCTCCGTATAGATCCGTTCTTCCAAATCTTTACCAATCTCAAGATATACGATGGAAAAGTCCCGGCTTTCAAACGGCCAATTTAAAGAGGGATAGTCCCCTTTTAACAAGAGAATTTTCTCAGAATTACCCAACCCTTCCAATAACAGATTCAGGCCTTGGCTAAAACTTGGCACCAATGCCACGTTTTCGTCCATGAAATTGAAAAACCGGGCAACGGTAAGCCTTGTAGCGGCCAATAATTTATCGCTTCCCATTTTGGCCCCGCTTCCACCAATCAAAAAATCGAGGTCATGCTCCTGCCGCCATTCCAACAGATCCTCACTCAACAATCCCGAAGTTGCCGTATTTGCATAAATACCCTGTCTAAGGACGGGGAATTTTTTTCTCAATTTTGGTGAAATGCCCATTGCTTATCTTTGTTGCTAAAGATAGCCAATGATGTTCTCAAAAAAGAAGGAGGGTTCCCAAATAGAGCTTGAGCAACATGAACTGTTGGAAAATGCCCAAAGGCGTATCAAACAAAAAAAACGTCTGTTCAGTCATTTCGTGATTTTTTTGATAGGCGGCGTATTTCTTGTGTTAATCAACAAAATCCTGAAATACGGCGAAGGTTATGATTGGTCCATATGGGTCACGATCGCCTGGGCCTTTTTGTTCGCCATCCACGCTTTCAACGTCTTTATCACCCATAAGTTCATGGGAAAGGAATGGGAACGCAAACAAAGGGAACAGTTGGTAAAAAAACAAAAGGAACGAATTGCTACATTGCAAAAGGAAATAGAAACGGACTTTCCATTATCCCAAATCAATAAAAAAAAAGAGTGAACGAACTCATTATAATCGCCGCAGCCGGAGAAAACAACGCCCTGGGCATCAACAACGATTTACCTTGGCACCTTCCCGATGATTTTAGACGTTTTAAACAATTGACCTCAGGTCATAAGATCGTTATGGGCCGCAAGACTTTGGATAGTTTTCCAAAACCGCTCCCCAATAGGGAACATATTGCCATTACGCGGGACAAAACGTACCGACCCAAATTTCCATGTACCCTTGTGAACTCCCTGGAGGAGGCCCTACAATTGATTGGCGAGGACTCCAAAGCATACATTATTGGTGGCGGGGAAATTTACCGGCAATCCATGGAGCATGCCACACATATTGAGCTTACCCGAATTCACCACTCGTTCGAGGCAGATACGTTCTTTCCGGAAATTGATCTGAAGAAATGGAAATTGGTCAAAGAAGAACATCACGCAAAAGATGAACGCCACCAATTCAGTTTTACGTACCAGACCTTTGAACGGAACCCCAACTAAAAATCCAGGATGGAAATAGAGGTGTTCTTTTGATCAACAAAAGATTTGAGCACTTCCGAATTCGTATTGATATGGAAAAAGTGTTTAGGTTCCTTTTGTCCGGTATTCAACATCTGCGTACGCTCCAATACTACTTTGGTCTGTTTGGCAACAGCAAATCCGGAGTCTATAATTTGTACGTTTCCAGGTAAGATTCTTTTTAAAACAGGGACGAGATAGGGATAATGGGTGCATCCCAAAACAAGACAGTCAATGTCCTGTTCCAGCATGGGGGTGATGTATTTTCCCAACAAAACCGCAGTTTCCTTGGCATTCACTTTTCCCTTTTCAATAAGTTCCACCAAACCTTTTCCTTCTTGTTCCACAATCTGTATCCCGGACGCATGTATTTTGGCCGTGTTGTGAAACAGTGTACTGGACAATGTCCCTTTGGTGGCCAAAACACCAACTTTTTTGGTTTTGGTCCGTAATGCCGCAGGCTTTATGGCAGGTTCTATTCCAATAAAGGGTACCGAATAGTTTTTTCTTAAGAAGTGTATGGCGTTGGTTGTGGCCGTATTACAGGCCACCACAATGAGTTTGCACTTTTTTTTGAGCAGAAGATCTGTATTCTTGATACTCAACTGCAGGATGTCCTCCTCTGATTTTTCCCCGTAAGGTGCATTCTTACTATCAGCAAGATAGACGGTGTTTTCGAAAGGCAAAAGCTTTGTAATTTCCTTCCAAATGGAGGTACCTCCAATTCCCGAATCGAAAACCCCTATTGGTCCATGCATAAATTTGCAACTAAAAAACCGTCGGACTTTAACTGACAAGCACCGACGGTTTTAAATCCTTTTTTAACTTAAGTATTAGAAACCAAGTTCTTGTTTTACCTCTGGAAGCAGATCCTTTCCTTTGGCTACGATTAGACCACCCCCTTGTGAGGCATCTATCACATAGTCAAAACCTTGGGCAGCTGCCACCTTTTCAATGGCCACCTTTGCTTTTTCCGTGATGGGCGCAAAGAGTTCTGCTTGCTTCTTTTGCATTTCCTGCATCGCCGATGCCTCCGCTTCCTGAATATTTCTCTCGAAACCCTGTAGTTCGAGCGCACGCTTTTCATTTTCTTCCTTTGAGATGGAAGAAGCCTCGTTCTGATACTGCGTCAACTTATTTTTTAGCTCGGTCATTGAGCTTTCCAAATCTGCGCGATATGTTTCCTGCAATTTTTTTAGTTCTGCCTGGGCGGATTTCATCTCTGGCATTGCTCCCAATAACTCCTGCACATTAATATGGGCTACCTTACTCTGTGCATTTACAAATCCGGTTGCCGCTATCAACACCACCGCAACAACCAACTTCCTTACATTTTTCATAATTCCTAATAGTTTAATTTGAGTATACAATTTTAGTGTTCAGTTTATCCTTGATTTGTTGAATCTTTCTGTTGTTCCTTATTTCGTTCTTCCATTTTTGCCTTTCGTTTGGCCTCCCGTTCTTCCAGTAATTTCTTTCTTCGTTCTTCATAGGCCTTTTTCCGTTCTTCCCGCAGGCGCAATTGCTCTGCCCTCCTATCCTCAACTGCCTTGGTCCTGGACTCCTTGTCTGCTTTGGCCTTTTCCTGCCTTTCTTTTAGTGCTTCACTTATTTCCTTGTCCACCTGGGCCTCTTCTTCCTGAAACTCCTTTAATCTGTTTCTTTCCTTCTCCGCCCTATTGGATTTGCTTATTCTTCTCGTGCGCCCTATTTCCCTTAAAACCAAGTCACTGATATCGTGCCTTTTTTCGGAGTACAACATTACGACATCTGCGGATTTATCAAAAATAAAATCGTACCTTTTATTTTTACCTATTTTCTGTACCTCAACAAAAACTTGATCTTGTATCGGTTGTACCAACAGCTTTTTTTGTAGCACCAGGTCTCCCTGTGGACCAAATCGATCTTGTTGATAGTTCAACGCCTCGGTCTCCAATAGTTGGATCTCTTCTTCCCGTTCGGCAATCAACTCATCCGTTAGCAGCACTTTTTCTGCTGCAAGGTCTTTCTTCAATTGTTCAATTTTGCCCAACTGCAATTCCACCTCCTGTTTCCACTTAGCCGCCTTTGCGCTTAATTGTTCCGTAGCATCACGGTACTCCTCAACATTTTCAAGGATGTATTCCATATCCACATATCCAATCCTGACCCCTACGGCACGTTGTGCAAAAGAACTCATGGCAACTAAGAAGAGCCCTAAAAAAAAGAACGTTTTTGTCTTCATTGTTGAATCCGATTTTTTACATAGAAAATATCATGCCAAAATATTTAAATATTTTAAAATGAATGCTTTAGCGCTTTTAAATATGGCCGAATTTTCCAATTTTGTTAAAACTGTTGACCAATAATGAAGTGGGTTTGCCATCCACTTGGGCCATTGCCTACGGATTGTGGGCGAAGGTCTTCGTCGAAGCCGTATCCAAAATCTATCCCCAAGAGTCCAAAGGCTGGCATAAAAATTCGTAGCCCCACTCCAGCCGATCTCTTTAACTGAAACGGATTAAAATCATTAAAATTATTCCAAGCGTTACCTGCTTCCAAAAAAGACTGTACATAAATGGAAGCAGAAGGCTTTAGCGTGAGGGGATATCTGAGCTCCATTGTATACTTATTGTAGATGGTACCGCCATCCTGCTCTTGTCCACCTGTAATTGGATTGGTGCTTACAGGGGTAATGGAACTGTTCTCGTAGCCGCGTAATTGTATGATTTCCCTTCCGTCCAGGGTAAAGTTTCCTAGTCCGTCACCCCCTACAAAAAATCGTTCAAAGGGAACATTGCCAATATCGTTGTTGAACGCCCCTAAGAAGCCAAACTCGGCATTGGTTCTCAAGACCAATTTGTCCACCAAGCGGGTGTACCAATCCCCCCTGAACTTGATCTTGAAAAACTCCAACCATTTAAAACGCTCTTCCTCCAAACGTTCCAATTGATCGCTTAAGGCCGGTGCCGCTGGATCATTTGGGCCAATTTCCAATAATTCCAGGGTAACTTCCTCTATTTCCTCTCGAATGGCCTTAAAATCCTTGCCGCTCCAAAGGGAGAATGGTGGGGTAAGCCTTGCCGTAAGCTCAAAATTGGAACCGGTCAATGGAAAAATCCTACTCGGACCTTGAGAACTTCTGGCAATACCTAAAGTATAGGTCAAAGAATTGGAGCTACCGTTCCCAAAATTGAACAACCCCCTATTGAAGTCATTAAAATCATAAAGTTGATAATTCACGGAATGGGAAATGGTAAAAAAGTCGTCTGGCCACTGAACCCGTTTTGCCAGTCCCATGGAAACCCCGGTTATGGAAAAACTCCGGTCCCTATCTATATCCAATCGACCCCGGTTATCAAATCTGGTATCGAATTGCTGTGTTCTTGAAAAAGAAAGATTAAATCGAACCGGTTTTCGACCACCCAACCATGGTTCGGCAAAGTTAAGGCTGTATACCCTAAAGGATCTACTGGCCTGTAACCTAAGGGCAAAGGTTTGGCCATCTCCCATGGGTACGGGCTTATAGGCTTCCCCATTGAAAATGTTTTGAAAGGAAAAGTTATTAAAGGACAGACCCAATGTCCCTATAAAACCGCCACCCCCAAAACCTCCTTGGAGTTCAATTTGACTGGAACCTGCTTCCACCAAACTATATTTTAGATCTACAGTTCCGGAATTTGGATCTGGATTCTGAATGTCCGGAACGATCTGTTCTGCGTCAAAGAATCCCAATTGGCCCAATTCACGTACACTTCTTATGATATTGTCCTTGCTGTATCGTTGTCCGGGCCTTGTGCGGAGTTCACGAAAAATGACATGGTCATTGGTTTTGTCATTTCCGGTAACCGTAACATGGTTCAGAAAGGTTTCCTTTCCCTCAATGATCCGTATTTCAAAATTTATGGTGTCATTTATCGCAGAAACTTCCACCGGATTAATACTTGAGAAGAGATATCCATTATTTTGGTATAAATTGGTTAAATCCTCTCCATCTGGTTTTGAGTCGTCCGCAATTCGTTCCTTCAAAAGTACCCCATTGTAGACATCCCCTTTCTTTATTCCGAGGACTTGGGCCAATTGCCGATCGGTATACACCGAGTTGCCTACAAAATCAACATTCCCAAAATAATAACGGTCCCCTTCTTCCACCCCTATTTTTAAGGCGATATTGTTTTCATCCAATTTAATAAAGGTATCGGAAACCACCCTGGCATCCCTGTAACCCCTTTCGGCATAGGCATCCACCAAATTATCCAACCCTTCTTTGTATTCTTCTTCCGTATATTTTGAGCGTTGCCAGAAGGCCCCGAGTTTTTTCTTTCGAATCTTGGCCTTTCCCAAGGCCTTGCGCAATCTTTTGTTGGAAACTTTTTCATTTCCTTCAAATTCTATACTTTTAATTTTGACCTTATCCCCCTTTTTAACGTTAACGACCATACTTTCGCTATTGGTGCCAACGGTATCCTTTGCAGTGGCAATGGTCACCTTTGCATTAAGAAAGCCTTGTTTTTTGTATTTATTCTCAAGGTAGTTTTTGGTATTTGCGATGAGGCTCTCGGTGATTTTCTTTCCCTTCTTTAAATCCGTATCATCAATAATACCTTGGACCTTTCGCTTTTTTACCCCATAAACCGTAACCCCGGAAAGTGTTGGTCGCTCTTTTATGCGCAATTCAAGGAAAACCTTATCGTCCTCAACCGCATAAAAGAAATCCAATTCACTAAAAAGTTCCAGCCCCCAAAGTTTTTTTATAACACCACTGATCTCCTCCCCTGGAATGGTGATGGGTTGACCTATCCTAAGCCCGGTATATGTTTTTACGGTCTGTTCATTATAGCTTTGAAGCCCTGTAACCTCCAACCCTCCAAGAATGTATTTCTTAGCAGCCTCAAGCGAGGTCTGTTGCGCCGAAGTCATCTGTGGAATTGCTAAAAAAAGAAGGAGAATTTTGCCGAGTAACGTAATTTTTTTTAACCCTCTAACCGAGTTGTTCACTAGTCTTTCCAAATCTTCGTTCTCTATTCTGGTAATTGATAATTGCATCAACCAAATGCTGCTCATTAAAATCGGGCCAAAATACGTCAATAAAATATAATTCGGCATATGCAATTTGCCAAAGTAGAAAATTGCTTATTCTGTGCTCTCCGCTTGTACGAATAAGCAGGTCCACATCTGGCAGGTCATGCGTGTAAAGATGAGTATTAATAACGGTTTCGTCAATATCATCCTCTGAAATTATGTTATTTTTAACTTTGGCACTTATGGCCTTAACAGCCGATTTTAGTTCTTCCCGAGAACCGTAACTAAGGGCCAAAGTTAGGGTCAATCCTTTGTTGTTTGATGTTTTTAAGATGACTTCATTTAGCTCTTTGGCCACCTTTGCAGGAAGAAAATCCAAATTTCCGATGGCATTTAAACGAATGCTATTGTCGTTGAGTGTTTTTAATTCTTTTCGAAGGGAGGCTACCAACAAACGCATCAGGGTCTGTACTTCAATTTTCGGTCGCTTCCAGTTTTCTGTGGAAAACGCATAAAGGGTGAGGAAATCTATTTTAAGTTTTGCACAGTTCTCAACGGTTCTCCGCACAGCTTCGACCCCATTCTCATGACCAAAAACCCTCATCTTACCGCGTTGCTTTGCCCATCTACCATTGCCATCCATTATAATGGCGATGTGCCTTGGCAAATTCTCTTCATTGATGTGGTCCAGATTGCTCATTTTTCATTCAAAACAGTCTTGGCAAGGTTTTCTTCCAAAAGTGTAGGTCAACGTAATACCCGAAAACACGTACCAATCTTCACTTAAAATATTGCCAAATCTGAATTGTTCAAAATTCGAACCTTCCGGATTACTGGCATCCAAATTATCCGTAAAGGTATACCTAGCCCCTATTTCCGCCCCTATAATTAAAAACTGGTTTAAACGAAACTTGGCCCCAACGGTCATTGGAATCGCGAAACTACCATCTTTTTGGTTAATATCCTGAACTTGTTGTGCATCTATGTAGTTAAAGTCATATCTAAAATAGGTAAACCCGGTATATAAATAAGGAGTAAAGGCCGGTCCCAACTTATGTAGGTTATAATCCACAAAGTTGAATTCCATTCCTGCGGAATATTCGGTGATTGAATTTTCTACACGAAATCCACGTTGCTGTCGGGAGGCTTTACTGGACTTTGAGTCGTCCGCAACAAAACTTCCCCTATAGACACTTGCCCTCCAGGCATATCGTTTTCTCTTGTTCCATTTGAACAGGGCTCCAAAAGCCCCCCCTGATGGTAAGATGTAATTGGTCCTGCCCACATCACCAATATGGTTCATTCCACCAGCAAATAAACCAACTTCATAGGTTTGCGCCTTGATACTGCCAATGGCGAACAAACAAACCAAAACAATTGTTCTCATAAATACGGTTGCATAACTAACAATGGCAGGGAAAGCCCCTTTCATTGCCAAATAGTGTTCCCTTGTAAAACAACTTTTAACGCCATTTATTGTTATTGAAACCCTTAGTTACGGCGGTCTTCCCCCCAAAGAAGCTTATTGCGAAGTGTTTTTAGAAAGCTCTCCGATGTATACACCACCATATTGATGGTAAAAGGTGACTTTTGTACTATAATCTCCTTTCCGTTTGGAATTGTGGCAATCCTGGAATCCAAAGAAACCAGATGGTGCTCTTCCCTGCCCGAAACCTTTAACCGAATTTTGGTATCATCGGAAATCACAAAGGGGCGTGCGTTCAAGTTATGTGGAGCTATGGGGGTGAGCACTAAGGATTTGGCCGTAGGGGCCATGACCGGACCGCCACAACTCAAGGAATACCCTGTGGAACCCGTAGGTGTGGAGACAATAAGTCCATCGGCCCAATACGAGGTCAAATACTCATCATTTAAAAATGTTTCAACGGTTATCATAGAGGTAGTATCCTTACGACTGACCGTAATCTCGTTCAGCGCAAAATTAAGCTCCCCAAATTCCCCAATATTGGAATCCGAGCTGATTTCCACCAAGCTCCTTTCTTCCAAGGTAAAATTACCGGCTACGAACTCAGCAACCAATTTTCGAGCATCCTCCTTTTTAAAGGTGGACAAAAAACCCAATCGTCCAGTGTTGACACCAACTATGGGAATGCCCAAATGTCCTATATAGGAGATGGCCCGTAACATTGTTCCATCACCACCAAAGCTTACAAATAACCCAAAAGAACTGTCCAGCCCCTTCTCTTGTGTAAAACTGGAAAACGCCCCGATTTTTGTATGGGAATTTAAAAGGGCAAGAAATTCTTTTTCTATGGCGATGAAAGCCCCTTCCTCTTTTAGGGCGTCCAACAGACTATGGACATGCACCACATCATGTTCCTGTAACACTTGGCCATAGATAGCGACTTTCATGTTAGACGTTTAGATATTTGTCCAAATAGGCAGAGCGCTCTTTTAAATCTTCCAAAAATTGGTCATCATTGTTACCGAACAATATGTTATAACTGTAGCGTCTAAATGTTTGAATGACCTCGTTGAGATTGCCACTGTTGATTTTAAGGGTCACCTGTACCAAATCGTTTTGGTTATCGGTTACAAGGGCTCCCAATAATTTGCCGTTATTACTCTCCACTATTTGGGAAATCTCACTCAGGGAATAATCCTTAATCCCCTTTGAAACCACTAAAATACCCCCGGGTTCGGTAAAGAAAGGTGTTCCTATGAATTGGGAAACCACATTATTAAGATCATAGTATCCCAGTACCCTATGGGCATTGGTATCCAAAACGGGAAGTATATTCGCCTCGTTCCGGGCAAAGACCTCCAAAACGTCCAACCAAAGGGTTTCTTTGGTTACATGAAAAGTCTCCAATTGATAGCGAAATTCCTCAATTGTCCTTTCCGGCTCAAAACAGGCCAGGTCATTTTCGGACAACAACCCCAAAAAACCATCTTTTTCCGCTACGGCAACATGTGAGAACGTGGTTTCCTCAAAAAAGGAGATGACCTTATTCAAGTTTTCGGTTACTTGAAAAACAGGTAAGGACGTTACGATGTGTTCTTGTATGTTCATGATTAAAAATCAAGGCAAAACTACAAATTAATACAGCGCAAAAGGTGTGCCCATTTTGTATTTTTGCTCGCTCCAACAGTTTTAGACCATGACAAAACTCAGTGTAAACATCAACAAGCTGGCTACTTTACGAAATTCAAGGGGAGGTAACATGCCAAATATAGTGCAGTCCGCACAGGATATTGAAGCTTTTGGGGCGCAAGGAATCACCATTCATCCAAGACCGGATGAGCGCCATATCCGCTACCAGGATGCCCTGGATTTAAAATCGGTCGTAAAGACCGAATTTAATATAGAAGGTAATCCCATACCAAAATTTGTAGATTTGGTGCTAAAGGTAAAGCCTACCCAGGTGACCCTTGTTCCTGATGCCGAGAACGCCCTTACTTCCAACGCAGGCTGGGACACTTTAAGACACAAGGATTTTCTAAAGGACACCATAGGCACTTTTAGGGAAAATGGAATCCGCACCTCCATATTTGTAGATCCCGATCCCAAAATGGTGGAAGGGGCCGTTGCAACAGGGACCGATAGAATTGAATTGTACACCGAAAGTTTTGCAAAAACCTATGCCGAGGGAAACAAGGAAGGTATTGTTCCTTTTATAAAAGCTGCCGAAGTAGCACAAAAGATGGGATTGGGAATCAATGCAGGACATGACCTAAACTTGGACAACATTGCTTTTTTTAAGGAAAGCATTCCCGACCTACTTGAGGTCTCCATAGGGCATGCCCTTATCTGCGAGTCCATTTATCTTGGTTTGGAAAATGTGGTGAACATGTATTTACATCGCTTGAAATGAATAAAATCCTTCACTCCACCATTATAGGGGATGGCCATCCCCTTTTTATACTCCATGGGTTTCTTGGAATGTCCGATAATTGGAAAACTTTAGGAAACAAATATGCCGAAAATGGCTTTCAAGTACACTTGATCGACCAAAGAAACCATGGGCGAAGTTTTCATTCAGAAGAATTCAATTATGAAATTTTGGCGCAGGACCTTAATACCTATATGGAGTACCATGACACTACCAAGGCCCATGTTTTAGGTCATTCCATGGGTGGAAAAACGGCAATGCAGTTTGCCGTGGAATTTCCGGAAAAGTTGGAAAAATTGGTAGTGGCCGACATTGCCCCTAAATATTATCCCCCACACCACCAAGCTATTGTTACTGCACTGAACACCTTAGATTTTGACGAGATCAAAACCAGATCGGAAGCCGATAAGAAGTTGTCAGAATCGCTCACTGATTTTGGAATCCGTCAGTTTTTGCTGAAAAACCTGTTTTGGGTGGAAAAAGGACAATTAGGTTTGCGTTTCAATCTGCCCGTACTCCAAAACAAGTTGGAGGAAATTGGGGAGGCCATTTCGGAAATGGAGACTTTTGGGGAACCTACACTGTTTTTAAGGGGCAGCCGATCGGAATATATCCATCCCAACGATGCCACCCTTATCAAAAAACACTTTCCAAAGGCCACGATAGCTACCATTGATCAGGCAGGTCATTGGCTACATGCAGAGAATCCAAAGGCTTTTTTCATCAAATCCCTGGAATTCCTAAATCGTTAAAATTCACCCCATTTTATTATGCATGCATAATTTTTTTGGGCCTTTCGTTGTATGGGTGACAAATTTCCGCTAGTTTTGAACATACTGATTTAACTATAACTTCAACTTAAACTAACGTAAATTATTAGAACATGAAAAAGTTCCTCGCCCTTTTGCCCTTGCTTGGATTAATCTTTGTGGCATGTGACGATGACGACGATGGCACTGAAATGGAAACCATGGTCGAAGTCACCAATGGTTCAGCAGATTTTTCGAATTATGTGGCCTTGGGCAATTCCTTAACAGCCGGTTTTTCCGATGGTGCCCTTTTTAGATCGGGGCAGGCAGCTTCCTTACCCAACATGCTGGCAACACAATTTGCATTGGCCGGAGGGGGTTCCTTTGAAATTCCCCTTATGGCAGATGATTTGGGTGGAATGACCTTGAATGGAATGGCAGATTTGAACGGGGATGGAATTCCTGAATTCGATAACCGCTTTATTCTATCTTTCGCATCCGGTTCACCCACACCCACTCGTCTTGGAGGTCAGGGTAGCACGGAAATTACAAATACCTTATCTGGAAGTTTTAACAACATGGGTGTCCCAGGAGCCAAGAGCTATCACTTACTGGCCCCGGGTTATGGCAACGTCGCCGGCATAGCTGCTGGATTGGCCAATCCTTATTTTGCCCGATTTGCTTCTGGTCCAACAGCTACCGTACTAGGCGATGCCGTAGCACAGAATCCAACATTTTTTACCCTTTGGATAGGAAATAATGATGTTTTGGGATATGTAACTGCTGGTGGGGCAGGTATTGACCAAAGTGGTAATATGGATCCATCCACCTATGGTGGTTCCGATATTTCCGACCCCAGTGTGGTTGCCGGTTCCATTCAAGGAATTTTGGAAGCCATGGCCGCTACTGGTGCGGAAGGTGTGATTGCCAATCTTCCCGATGTGACCACTATTCCATTTTTGACAACGGTACCTTTTGCGCCACTAAGTCCGGCAAACCCTGATTTTGCTCCCCAAATACCGGCCCTGAACGCACAATTTGCTGGACTGAACCAAGCCTTCGATTTTTTGGGTTTCCCAGACCGGAAATTGGAGTTCAGTACTACCGCAGCCAGTGCTGTGGTCATTAAGGATGAAGATTTAGTCGACTTGTCCGCACAATTGACACAAGTACTTATTGGAGGGGGCCTTGATGCCGGTACGGCTACCGTTCTCGGCTTGGTCTATGGGCAGGCAAGACAGGCTACAGCGGAAGATCTTTTGGTTTTGACCAGCCAGGGCGTAATTGCGGAACCCAATGCGGATGCTTTTGCATTTCTTCAGGATTTGGGCGTTGATGCTGCCACTGCAGGGCAGTTATCAGTAAATGGTATTACCTGGCCATTGGAAGACCAGTGGGTTTTGACTCCGGAAGAACAAGCAACTGCCAATACCGCGCTAATGGCCTACAACCAGTTAATTGAACAACTGGCCCAAACTTTTGATTTGGCTTTTGTTGATGCCAATGCCCTTTTGGCCAATATTAACGAAAATGGCTTTCCATTGGCCGATGGAAGTTTAGTGACCTCCGTTTTTGCCACAGGTGGTGGTTTCTCTTTGGACGGAGTTCATCCGTCACCAAGGGGTTATGCCATTTTGGCCAACGCCTTTATCGGGGCGATCAATGAAAAATATGGTTCCACATTACCCGAAGTAAATCCATTGGCATTTACCGGCCTTTACCTCAATTAGAATCAAAAAATCACTATATTAAAAGCACCGCTTAGGCGGTGCTTTTTCATTTAAAAACCATATCATGAAATTTATCCTTCGACTACTTTTGAGTGCGTTGGCCGTGGTCATCCTATCCGAACTTCTTCCCGGCGTCGCCGTGGACACTTACATCACCGCAATCCTAGTCGCCATTGTGCTGAGTTTGCTCAACTTTGTCGTTAAACCGATATTGATCGTTTTGACCCTGCCCATTACCATTGTGACCCTTGGGATATTCCTTCTTTTTATCAATGCCATTATTATACTACTTGCAGATTATTTTATCCCTGGGTTTTCGGTAGCCAATATTTGGTGGGCGCTATTATTCAGTCTTTTGCTGTCCTTCTTGCAATCCATACTGTTTTCCCTTTTAAAAGAGGACAAAAAGAAGTAAGGTTTATAGCTGATACACAACTCCTTAAAAACTTGTTGAGCAAAACAAAATGTAGTACTTTTGCCAGCCATTCAAAAGTAGGTTGTAATGAACATTTCAAAAGAGCAGATAGACAGTTTAAATGCAGTGGTCAAGGTTGCCATCACCAAGGAGGACTATGAGGAAAAGGTGAACGACATCCTTAAAAATTATAGAAAGCAGGCCAACATCCCCGGTTTTAGAAAAGGGCAGGTTCCCATGGGGTTGATCAAAAAACAATACGGAAAAGCGGTATTGGTGGATGAAGTGAACAAATTGCTTCAGGACAACCTCAACAAATATCTTACGGAAGAAAAATTGGACGTCCTTGGAAATCCATTGCCAAAACCTCAGGAAAATTTTGATTGGGACAAGGAAAACTTCGACTTTGAATTTGAACTGGGCCTGGCCCCTGAATTTGAGGTAAAGTTGAACACCAAAAAGCCCATTACCCATTACAAAATTGTGGCTGATAAAAAGATGGTGAATGAACAAGTGGAGCGACTGCAGAAGCAATATGGGAAAATTGTCTCCAAACCCGAGGTTACCAAGACAGCAGAGGTAAATGGAACGTTCAAAAACGAAACCGAGGAAATAGACCATAAAACCACAATTGAACTTTCCAAAATAAAGGCCAAAAAGGCCATTGATACCTTATTGGGCAAAAAGGTTGGGGAGACCGTTACTTTAAAGACCAAAGGACTCTTTAAGGAAGACTATCTATTGTCCTCAAGTTTGGGCATTCCCCAGGAAAAAGCCGAAAACCTCAACATTGAAGTCACGCTCACCATTGAAGAAATCAATGAACGTGAGCCTGCCGAACTGAACCAAGAACTTTTCGATAAGCTTTTTGGGGAAGACACGGTCAAAAGTGAGGCGGAAATGAAGGAAAAAATTAAGACAGACTCTGAAAAACAGTTTGAACAACAGTCCGATCAAAAATTGCTCAATGACATTACGGAAAAGCTTATTGAGGAAACCAAGTTCGATCTGCCTTCGGAATTTCTAAAAAAATGGATCCAAGTCAGTGGGGAAAAGGAACTGACGGAAGTAGAGGCCTCAGAGGAATACGAGAAATCGGAAAAAGGATTACGGTACCAATTGATTGAAGGTAAGGTGATTAAGGAGAATGATCTTCAAGTCCAGTTTGACGAGCTGAAGGAGTTTGCCAAAGGATTTATCAAATCACAGATGGCACAATACGGTCATATGGACCCTAAAGAGGAGGAATTGGAAAACATTGCCGCCCGTGTCATGGGTAACCAAGATGAGGTAAAGCGCCTTTCCGAGCAATTGATGAGCCAGAAGTTACTCACCCTTTACAAAGAGAAGGCCAACCTTAAAAACAAAGAAATCAGTTACGAAAACTTTGTAAAAGAGGTTTACGGCTAACGCACCAAATAATTGTATATTTACGGTTCTGAAAATTTGAGTTTTTCAGGACCGTTTTTTGTTTTAAACCCATTGAAAATCCTATGGATTACGGAAAGGAATTTGAAAAATACGCTACCAAGCACCACGGGATAAGCAGCATGTACTACGACCAAATCGTAAGTAGTATGCTTCCCGTAAACATGACCCCGAATATAATTGAGGAACGCCAAATGAACATCGCTGTTTTTGATGTTTTCTCCCGTTTAATGATGGATCGCATCATTTTTATGGGCACGGGAATCAATGATCAAGTTGCGAACATTGTCCAGGCACAGTTGTTGTTTTTGGAAAGCACCGATGCATCAAAGGACATATCCATTTATATCAATTCCCCTGGTGGTGGGGTTTATGCAGGATTGGGCATTTATGATACCATGCAGTTCATCAAGCCCGATGTTGCAACGATCTGTACAGGAATAGCTGCCTCTATGGCTGCGGTATTGCTCTGTGCCGGTGAAAAGGGAAAACGCAGTGGATTGCCGCATTCCAGGGTTATGATCCACCAACCCCTGTCAGGTGCCCAAGGTCAGGCCAGCGACATTGAAATTGCGGCCAAGGAAGTATTGAAAATTAAGGATGAATTATATCATATCATCGCCAATCATTCCGGGCAAACCTTTGATAAGGTTTATGAGGACAGTGATCGGGATTATTGGATGAAAGCTCCGGAAGCCAGGGATTATGGTATGATTGACGAGATTTTAGTAAGGGAAAAAGGATAAATCCGTACTTAACATTGGCTTAAGTACCTAATTGTAGAATTTCAGCACGTTTTACACGTTATAGCTGTACTGTTAAGATAAGACAATGGCGAAGGAAAATTTGGAATGTTCATTTTGTGGAAGGAAAAAACCGGAAACCAATCTTTTGATTGCCGGCTTGGACGCGCACATCTGTGATCGCTGCATTGAACAAGCATACAGTATAGTGGCCGAAGAGTCCAAGCAATCCAAAACCAATGACCTATCTTCGGAATTGGTCCTTAAAAAACCGTTGGAAATCAAGGATTTTCTGGACACCTTTATCATTGGACAGGAACGTACCAAAAAGGTGATGTCCGTTGCGGTTTACAACCATTACAAGCGTTTGTTACAGCCCTCGAGTAAAGATGATGGGGTGGAAATTCAAAAAAGCAATATTGTTATGGTTGGCCAAACGGGTACTGGTAAGACCTTGATGGCAAAAACCATTGCCAAAATGCTCAATGTGCCCCTGGCCATTGTTGATGCCACGGTTTTGACCGAAGCGGGTTATGTAGGTGAAGATGTGGAGAGTATTTTGACCCGATTATTGCAGGCTGCGGATTACAACTTGGAGAAAGCCGAAAGAGGTATCGTATTTATTGATGAAATTGATAAAATTGCCCGTAAAAGTGACAACCCGTCAATAACCCGTGATGTCTCCGGAGAGGGCGTACAACAGGGCCTACTAAAATTATTGGAAGGGACGGTGGTCAATGTTCCCCCTAAAGGAGGACGAAAACATCCAGACCAGAAGTTTATTGAGGTAAATACCGAGAACATCCTATTTGTTGCCGGTGGGGCTTTTGACGGCATAGAACGAATCATCAACAAACGCTTGAACATGCAAGCGGTGGGCTACAGTGCTTCCAAAGCGGAAGATAGACTGGATGCCGAAAACATTTTGCAATACATTATTCCGAAGGATTTAAAGGAATTCGGTTTGATTCCTGAAATCATTGGACGCCTTCCCGTGCTAACGCATATGAATCCATTGGACAGAAAAACGTTACGTGCCATTCTTACCGAACCCAAGAACGCCATCATTAAGCAGTACGAAAAGTTATTTGGCATGGACGGGATAACTTTTGATATTACCGAACAGGCCCTGAACTATATAGTGGATAAGGCCGTGGAATATAAACTGGGCGCCAGGGGACTTCGATCATTATGTGAGGCCATTTTCACGGATGCCATGTTTACCCTACCCAGTTCGGAGGAAAAGGAATTTAAGGTGACCAAGGCCTATGCCGAGGAAAAACTTTCCATGGAGACCATTAAAAAGCTTAAAGCCGTCTCCTAGACAACCAGGATTCAGGTATACAAAAAAGGGGCACATGCCCCTTTTTGTTTGCTATATGGTATTGACTAAACCGCTTTTTGAGTGATTTTTTGGAGCATCTTAACGCAAACCTCACCTATGATCTTCTCATCCGAATATAGTTCGTGACCAAAACTGGAAACAATTTTAAAATCCACATCCATGGTTTTGAACCACTTCATACTAGGTTTAAATTTATCACACTCTCCATAAATCAAGTTGATCTCACAATTGGGAGCTTCATTTTCAAATCGAATCCGTGTTGGTGATATGGCAGTGAGGGATTTCATGGGCAATCCGTTAAGACCGGCCTTCCATGCAATTGTGCCCCCCATGCTAAAAGCCAACACATGGCATGGTTTGGTTTCTTTCTTCAACAAATGGGCAACAGCGGTATCGATACCTCCTTCCACAAAAGATTGGTGTATGTTTTCCTCCGTCATAACCGGAATATCCAGATTTGCCAATTGCTGTATATCATAAAATTCAATGTTATAATACTGCTGCAGGTATCCAAAATAAGAAGTGATCCAGAGGCCTTTTTTAATGCCCCACATATCTGATAAGACGAGTAGTTTTTCTGCCATTGTAAATGATTGTTGCAAGTTTTGGTGACCTAAAGGTGACTACAAAACGAAGTAATTCCTAAAATATTGGTTCAGTTTCAATTTTTGTTCGATAAACTACGGGAAGTTACGAAAACGTTTTCGTAAATCGTTTGGAGTCTGTATCAAATGACCTGATTAGTGTACGGATTGTCTGTTTAAATCCATAAGTTCTTCCAAATGTTCGCGGGAATTGGACAATCGTGGAATCTTATGTTGCCCACCCAATTTGTTCTTGGACTTTAACCAATCATAAAACAGATCTTCCCGCGCCATGTGGACACGTGGCATTTTTAGGGTAATGTTGTTATAGCGTTTGGCCTCATAATCCGAATTGAGTGATTTTAAGGCATTGTCCATCAGTTCAATAAAATAATTGAGGTTTTCCGGAGCCCTTCGAAACTCAATGATCCATTCATGGGATCCCTTTTCGGTACCATTCATAAAAATAGGGGCCGCCGTATAATCCTTAATTTCCGAACCTGTCTTTTTACAGACCTGTTCAAGGGCTTCTTCCGCATTTTCAATGATCAACTCCTCGCCAAAAGCATTGATGTGATGTTTGGTACGACCCGTTATCCGAATGCGATAAGGGTCCAGGGAGGTAAATCGAACAGTATCCCCAATTTTATAGCGCCATAGCCCAGCATTGGTGCTAATCACCATGGCATAATTGATTCCCGTTCGAACCTCCCAAATGGGAATGGCCCGCTGCTCCTCTTTGCCATAGGAATCCATGGGTATGAACTCATAAAAAATACCATAGTCCAGCATCAGCAATAAGTCCTCGGAATTGTTCCGGTCCTGTATGCCAAAAAAGCCTTCAGAAGCATTATAGGTCTCATAATAGTTGAATCGTTTTCTGGGCAACAACTTTTTGTACTGGTCCCGATAGGGTGCAAAACTCACCCCCCCATGAAAATAGACCTCCAAATTCTCCCAAATCTCAAAAAGGTGGTTTTTTCCCGTTTTCTCCAGCACATTGTTCAACAATACCAACATCCATGAAGGCACCCCTGCCAGGCTGGTTACATTTTCCTTGATACTTTCTTCTATAATGGCGTCCATCTTTAGTTCCCATTCGCTCATCAAGGACACCTTATTGCTCGGTGTGCTGCTATATTCTGCCCACAAGGGCATATTATCTATAAGAATGGCGGAAAGGTCCCCAAAAAAGCTCCCGTTGTCCTCGTACAGTTCCTTGCTCCCCCCCAACCGCAAACTTTTGCCGTTGAACAGTTGTGAGTTTTCATTATTGTTCAGGTACAGGCAGAGTAAATCCTTCCCCGATTTGTAATGACAGTCCTCCAACGCCTCCATACTCACTGGAATAAATTTGCTTTTCGCATTGGTAGTGCCACTGCTCTTTGCAAACCATTTAATATGGGTGGGCCAAAACACATTCTGTTCCCCCCTTCGGGTGCGCTCAATCATTGGTGCAACGCACTCATAACTGACAATAGGCACACGCTCCGTAAAATCCTCATAGGTGGTAATGGACTCAAAATGGTGCATTTTACCTACTTCCGTGTCCTTGGCATAGTCAAACAGCTGCCGTAGGACCTCTTGCTGCACATCCACTGGGTATTTTATAAAAAGCTCAATTTGGTGGTACCGCTTTTTTAGCAACCAGGAAGCAATGGAATTGAATAACGGTATTGGCATTTTGGGTATCTTTAACGGGCCGGTTTGGCCAGTAGCTAAAATAACCTTTATTTCAAATTTGTTCAAACAACCTTACTATGCTTTACGAAGGGGTCCTGCGAAAAATGCGAACCGAAATGGGTTCGCCCATCCAGTATTATTTGATGCTGGAGGACGATGTCCTCAACCTTAACCAAGCCTTGAACAAAAGGCTTAAAATTCAATTTATCAAGTACCAATGTCTTGGCACCGGTAAAAATGAACCCATTTACCGCCAAGGATTTTGTAAATCATATTTTTTTGAATCTGCGGCAGCAGGTGATTGGATAATGCGACCTGAACTCAGCACTGCACACCTGAACATAGAGGACCGCGATCTGGACTATGAAAAAAGAATGCAGCTACAACCCCATATCGTGTATTTGGCCAATAGCAGTAATGTTAAGGTTGGGGTAACCCGAAAGACACAGGTCCCCACCCGATGGATCGACCAGGGTGCCCATGAGGCCATAGAAATTGTGGAAGTACCCAACCGCTACCTGGCCGGAATTACCGAAGTGGCCCTCAAAGAACATGTGAGCGACAAGACCAGTTGGCAAAAAATGCTAAAAAACGATTTGGAGGACTTGGATTTGGTGGAATGGCGCAACAAGTTAAAACCCTTTATCCCAGAAGAGGCCTCAAATTACTTTCTTGAAGATCATACGGAGACCCATCTGGAATTCCCCGTATTGCAATATCCCCAAAAGGTAAAAAGCCTGAATCTAGAGAAAACCCCAAGCTATGAAGGGGTGTTAAAGGGCATAAAAGGGCAATACCTCCTTTTTGAGGATCAAACCGTTTTTAATGTTCGGGGAAGTGAAGGCTATTATGTGGGGATTGATATCACTTAGGGATATCATGGACATATGGTCATAAAAAACGATTACCTATAGCCCAATAAACAAAATGAAAAAAGCATCCCTACTTCTTTTATTGATATTGGCAACGTATTGCTGCAGGGGTCAAAAGGAAATAGACTTTAAAGTGGGATACTTACCAAACTTCAATTACACCTTGACCCAGGAACAGATTTCGGAAAACAAGGTAACCTATATCGCCTCTGACGAGATAATTCAGAACCTAAAAAACAACGGAATTAAAAATCCGACCGTCATCAAGGACACAAGCTTCTTAAAAAGTGTTTCCAAAACCGGTGAATGGAATGGAAACGAATTTCCGATTGCCATAGAACTGTTGGAGTCCAATAATCCCACACTGGTGAGTGGAACCAAATTTTTTGGAACATGGATTGATGGAAAAACCAAAATTGACTCTATTTCTTCACCGACAATGACCGAAGAAAAAAAGAGAATACTACTTCCTGCAATGGAATCGATGATAAACCAAATTGAATATCCAAATAAGAAAATTAAGGTTGGAGAAAGCTTCGAACAAAAAAATCCGATGTCACTGCCAATTGCAGAGATAACCATTGAGATGGAGATAAATTCAATTTACACCTTAAAAAAAGTGGAAAACGGAATTGGATATTTTGACCTTGACCAAGTTTACACCCTAAAATCTGCAACAAAAGACTATGAAATGGAATTGGAGGGGACCGGAAAGGGACATATAGATTATGACATAGCAAAGCAGTTTTTTACAAAGTTCCATCTGGAAATGGAAATGAACTTAAAAACGGAATTGGAAATTTTCTCCCTTGAACTACAGACGAAAAGCATCACTTCCCAAACAACTGAAATAAAAAAGGCGACCCGATAATAGGATGTAGGGTCTATTGTATTTCCACTTATTCCTTTTAACGTCCATTTATTACTATTCTATTTTTTCAGTTCAGGGATTTACCCAATTTAGGTGACAAAATCCTTCACAAGACCATGGTAAGACATCGGAGTCAGGATGTCTTTATACCATGAACATCCACTTTAATGAAAAAGCTACTTCCATTTTTTATATTAAGTGTCCCGGTTATTATTTTATACATGACCAATGTTGGGTATGGATTTATTGCCATTGATGACGGAAATCAAGTTTTGGACAATGTGATCATCCATGAGTTGACCGGTGAAAATTTGAAATCAATTTTCACCACTGATACCATAAAGATGTATCAACCGCTGACCTCTTTGTGCTTTGCCTTTATCATTGCACTTTTTGGATTTAAGACAGCGACCGCGTTTCATTTCTTTAGCATTTCGGTACACATTATCAATACTTTTCTGGTCTACGTTCTTGGAAAACGCCTCTTTTCAAATAGAATAAACCCCTATCTTATTCCTTTGCTCTTTGCCTTGCACCCATTGGCCGTAGAGGCGGTCTCCTGGGTGTCGGCGACCAGTACGGTCCTTTTTACCTGTTTCTTTTTAATGGCAACGATTCAATATGACAGGTACCTGGAGCATACCAAAAGAAAATACTACGTCTATTCCATTTTACTTTTTTTATTGGGATGCTTTTCCAAAGTACAGATCATACCCTTTGTAGGGATTTTGTTCTTATTGGATTATTTACGGAGTGAAAAACTGATTGATGCCAAAAGAATACTTTCAAAAATTCCTTTCCTTACCATTGCGCTTATTTTTCTTTTTATTGGTTTAGGCTTTAGACAGGACCAATCCGGTTTTTCAGGGGATTACAACCCCATATACCTTGTGCCTTCACAAATTGCCTGGTACATCTATAAGTCTTTCGTTCCCATAAAATTGGGAATAGTATACGATTGGCCTGAACAAATTAAAAGTTTATGGTTTTTTGTATCCATAGGAATAGTAATCGCTATCGGTTACCTCTCTTTTGCAAAGCGAAAGAACAAACTGTTTGTATTTGGGATTTTGTTCTTTTTGTCCAATATCATTTTGCACACCACTTTCTTTACAAAATTTTTGAGCCCCTTCGCCGATCGATATGGTTACCTTTCAACGCTGGGCATTTGGATAGCCGTATTTAGTCTGGTAGGGCAAAAGCAAAAAAGAACGGTGTCAATTATTGGGGTTCTTGTTTTGGGATTGTTTTTTGGAATGGCCAAAGTCCAAACTACTTACTGGAAAGATACCATAACATTGTGGTCAAATAATTTAAAACATCAAAAGTCAACTTTTTCAAATGGAATGCGTGGCAATCTGTATTATGAAAAGAAGATGTATGCGGAGGCAAAAAGGGATTTCGAGAAAGTGGATCAAAAACCCGATTACAGGTTTGAACCGGAAAAATATGGCTATCTATACGGCTCCTTGGGTATGATGACCACAGAAAGCGATCCGGAGAAATCAGCGGAGTATTTTAGCAAGGCAGCCAGTTTATATCCTACTTTACCCAACCTGGAAAACGCTGGTAAGGCTTATCAAAAGATCAAATCGTATGACACCGCCGAAGCGTACTACCTACACTGTTTAAAAACAAACAAGAATCAACGTCTTTATATGAATTTAAGTTCGCTGTACTACGAAATGAAACGATTCGATAAGGGAGTGTATATTCTAACACAAGCGATAGATTCGGGATTTGAAGAAGCCATCTTTTATAAAATGAGATGTGTTTTTAGAATTGAAGAAAGGCAATTTGAATTAGCGGCCGACGATTTCAAAAAAGCTAAAAAACTTCTTCAGCAAAGTAATCATACGGATCCAGACCCTATATTAGCAACGTTGGAAGGCGTATTAAGGAGCTATCTTTAAGCCATAGCAGTCATGGAAAATACAACCTACTCCAATTTTTGGTTGATGATGGAGGACAGGGCACTTAACATCCCATTGAAAACTCACACTTTTTGAAGACTTCCCTTCATCCCCCAACAATAATTCGCGGGTTTTGACTTACTTGGTCTGACATGAACCGTTACAAACCACTCCCAAAAGGGGATTTTAATTTTTCTTCGTTGTATCCTTTTTCTTTTTAAGCAATCCACCAAGGATACTTTTTGCAGCTTCCTTCACTTCATCTTTTTTAGCCGCTGTGGTATCCGTTTGTTCCGCATCTTTTTTACCGCCCAATAATCCGCCAAGGGCCTCCGTTACCCCAGAACCCTGGGTTTGGGTACTGTCGGTTTTATCCTCTTTTAAAAATCCCCCGATCAAATCCTTTGCCTTATCCTTCCCTTGGTTCAGCAGTTTCTGTTTCTGGATTTCCACCAGTTCCGTAGTAAGGCTTTTGACACCAGAAGTCAAATCCGTGTTTACTTTGGGACTGGTATAGTTCCCTCCAATGGTGGCGGTCACCGGAATGGTCAAATCCTTAAGACTGTCATCATTAATTTTTGCAATCAACGTGTTGACCTCATCCCCCAGGTATTTCGCCGGAATGTCCAAAGAAGCCGTGTAGGCCAATTGTTGGTCAAACGTATGTCCTCCGGATACATTGACCACAATATCCTGATAGGTAATGGCAAAGGGTTTTACACTTACTTTGCCATCGTTGAATGACAAGGCCGTTTTGAGGTCGTTCAAATTCAATTGCTTCAAGTCCAAAAACGCAAACTGCCCGTCCAACGCCGTCAATAAAGGTGCATTTTTAGTATCCACCTTGGCGGAAAGCAATTGTGCCAGTAGGTCCCCCGAGAGTGTCCCCAGATTGGGGGTCATATCCTCCTTTAAATTACCCGATAGTTTAATATCCGTATTCAAACGCCCTTCCAAAGCCTTGGCTACCGGAGCAAGTGCTTTGAACATATCCAACAATTGAAACGACTCACTGATCTTAATGGCATCCAGGCCCATCGCCATATCAAAGGTGGGTGTCTCCGGTTTAGTGGATACCGAACCGTTCAGTTTTACCTTCCCATCAAAAATGGAGGAGGTAACATCTTCCAAGTAGGCCGTTTCATCCTTGATTCGCAAGCGACCGGACATATTTCTTAGGGCCAGATTATCATAAAGCACGTTTTGCGCACTGGCATCGATGGTACAATCCAAGAACGACGGAATTTGTACACGCTCCGAAACTTCCGGAGTGGTCCCTCCTTCCCCATCGCCACTCGTTTCCTCCGTCATAAAATCGTTTACGGCAAAGGTGTTGGACTGCAGACTAAAGTTTCCCTCTATATTTTCCTTATTAAAAAGATAGCCTAGAAGATTGTCAATAGTACCATTGGCTTTAAAGTCCGTTTGCCCTGTTTTTCCCTCAAAGGCATCCAAGGAAACCGTATTGGGTGTAAAGCTTACGGAAGCGTCCGAAATGGCAATGGGGTTTTTAAGTTCCTCGGAATTGTAGTTGAAGCCCGTTAATCTTGCTGTGCCACTGGTCTTTGTATTTTCATAGCGATGATTTTCCACAGAGGCCATGTCAAAGGCGGTGGTAACATCGGCCTGTACGATTCCCGTAAGATTGTAGTCCGCCGGTAGCGGATATGCCTGTGAAATATTGGCTAGGTTAATGACACCATCCGCATGCAAATCCACTTTTGCATTCCCCAACAGCTCCTTAATCTTGGCATTGAGGTTGAATTGATCCCCATCGATCTTAAAGGAAAGCCGATTGATATCTACATAGGTGTCCTCAACAATACCGGTTTGGTTATAAATTTGTGCATCGATATAGACGTTTTCCACTGCTTTTGGTAAGTCAGGATAGTTAAAGGAGGCATTTTGCGAATTGATACCGATGGTAAACGTGGGAATATGGACATCGTCAACAATACCTTTAAACTGTCCATTTACCTCAAAATTCCCTGTGGTCTCCACATCCTCAATGTTTTTGGAATACGCTTCCGGGATGACCGCCAAGAAGTTTTTAAAATCTGACGAAGGTGTTTTAAACGTAACGTCCACTTCCTGATTGTCCTCATTGAGCTGCACAAAACCATCAAAGACCAAAGGCAGTTGATTCACCAGCGCCTTGTTCTCCAAAAAAGAATATTTGTTTTGGGTCAGATCAATACCAATAAGGGCATCCAGGGCCACTTTATTATTATTGAGATATGCCGTACTATCCATTTCGAAGGAGACCAGGGCATCCGTCCTTGTCTTCAATTGTGAACTTTCCAGTGACAGATCACCAGTCCCCGAATGGTTCATTTCCGAAATGACCAAATGCATTCCACTGGAGAAATCGTCATAGACCACTTCGGAATCCATAATACCATATTCCTCTAGATCCAGTGTGAAGTTGGTACTGGTTTCTTCCTCACTTGATGGTGCGGTTTCCTTTTCCAGGGCAATATCGTAGTTGGCGTTTTCGGCTTCGTCCACTTGAATGTGCAAAACAGCGCCATCTACCGTAAGCTTGCGTATCCCAATGGGGTCATCTGCCGTTTTGAACAGTTCCTTTATGGACATATCCAAAGCAATGTCCCGGGCAGCAAATAGGGTATCCCCCTCAAAAGGGGCTTTATTCACCAGGGAAATCCCTTTTAAATCCACATAGGCATACGGAAAGCTCTTGATCAAACTGAGATTGGCCTCTTCAAAATCCAAAGTGGCATTGATATTTTGATTGACCTTATTCTTTATAATATCGGCAATTTTTCCTTCCAAAAAGAACGGAAGGGCTATAATGAGGCCCAGGAAGACCAAAATCAATATTCCCAAAACCCGGAGGATCTTTTTCTTCATGCTGCTATTTTTTTACAAGAAACGAAGGAAAATCAATCCAATGATATTTCCTCTCCTAACTTTAGGTTAAATCTTTTTCTAAAAAGATATACGAAAAGATAGAGCAAAGGGGTGTCGAGCAGGGCGATTAAAACCTTAAAAAGAAATCCGCTGACGACAAGGCCATAAAAGAGGGACCATGGCAACACCCCAAAAAGGCATAACAACCCTACAACGGTAAAGGTGTCCACGAATTGGGAGGTAAATGTGGAGAAATTGTTCCGTAGCCATAGGTAGCGACCATTGGTAAACCGCTTCCAGAAATGATAAATGGAAATATCGATATACTGGGCCGCCAAATAGGCCAACATGGAGGCCAAAACCCCCAGGGGTGATAGCCCAAAAACCTCGATAAAGGTGGCGTCATTTACCGGAGAACTTTCAATGGCCGGGACATAGTTGGCCACAAAAATGATTCCCATGGAAAAAACCGAGGCAAAAATACCCGCAGTAACCACTTGATTGGCCTTTTTTTGTCCATAGATTTCCGAAATTAAATCCGTAATCAAAAAAGTGATGGGATACGGCAGGATACCGACGGAAAGTTCAAAAAGGGGTGCTCCAAAAACCGTCACGTCCCCAAAAGGTTTCCAAAAGAAAAACTTTTGGAAGATTAAGTTCGATACCACCAGTGAGGTAATGAACAAGGCGCCGAGGTAGAGGTAGATGTGGAAAGCCTCTTTTTTTCTCTTTGGAACCATCAAGGACTACTGGATATTCAAGTTGAACGGCATTCTTGCCTGAATTCCTTTTTGTTCCGTCATTCGTTTGAGTTGTTTTAGGGTCTGGAACGCTTCTTCCCCAATCTCTTCCTTGATCATGGATTCCCCAATTTTCAATTTTGCTGCGCTCAAATCTTCCATGAGGCGTTCAAAATCCGATTTAAATTTTGGGTACTTGCGAATACCGTAGGATTCCAGTCCCGCCGTTTCAGCTGCTGCGGCAATCGCGTCCCCCAAAGTGCCCAATTCATCCACCAAACCGAGTTCCACCGCATCCACACCGCTCCAAACCCGACCTTGTGCGACCTCATCCACCGCTTCCTTGGACATATTTCTACCATCGGCTACACGCTGTACAAAAGTATCATAGGTCATTTCAATGCTTTCCTCCAACTGTTTTCGGAACCTATCGGTCATCGGTTCAAAAAAGGAATAATCCACGGAATTGGCATTGGTCCCCACCTGTTCCGCATTGATTCCGATGTCATTGCTCAACCCATGGATATTGGGAATGGTTCCGAATACCCCAATTGACCCCGTGATGGTAGTGGATTCCGCAAAAATCCTATCCGCTCCAACCGCCAAATAATACCCCCCGGAAGCCGCAATGTTCCCAAAAGAGACGAAAACGGGTTTTTCTGCCTTAACGAGTTCCACTTCGCGCCAGATAATATCAGAAACCAAACTACTTCCCCCAGGTGAGTCCACCCGAAGTACCACGGCCTTTATATTGTCATTTTCCCGAACCTTTTTCAAGGCACGCATTAAAGTCCCCTGGCCAATGACATCCCGATTTCCCTCACCGTACAATATTTCACCTTGAGCGTACACAATGGCAATCTTTTCCTTGCCGGAAGGGAGGTTTTTGTTTTTCGTTGCGGTCATATAGTCCGAAAGTGAAATAACATTGATATCCTGTTCTTCCCCTAATCCCAAGACCTCCTTCCATTCCATTTGATATTCATCCTGGTAACGTGTACCGTCCAGAAGTCCTGAAGTTACGGCCATCTCAGGGGTTCTCGCCCCTAAGGTATCCGCCAGGATATTCAACTGTTCCAAGGACAATTCCCTGGATTCGCCAATATCCGTAAGCATGGCGGTCCAAATAGCGTCTAAAAGTGCTTTGATCTGGGTCCTGTTTTCATCACTCATCGTATCGGATAGGAAAGGTTCCACCGCACTTTTGTACTTCCCATGACGAATGACCTCCATCTTTATTCCCGTTTTTTCTTGTAGGTCCTTATAATATAGCACTTCCGAGGATAAGCCCTTAAAATCCATCAATCCCTGCGGATTGATGAACACCTTATCGGCCACACTGGCCAAATAATAATCCTTCTGGGAGTAATAATCGGATAGCGCATAGATTTTCTTTCCCGATTCCTTGAAATCCTCCAGGGCTTTGCGCAATTCCTGCGTTTGGGCCAGCCCGGCCATCAGGAAATTGTTTTTTATGCTGATGCCTTGGATGCGGTTATCTGTTTTTGCCACTTTAACGGCGTGTAAGATTTGATCCAGCCCCTGGCCTTCTTCAAAAAATCCGGCAAAAGGATCGCTTCCATCCGTACCGTAATAATCATATACAGGTTCGGTAATGGAAATCTTAAGCACCGAGTTTTCCTTAACGACCACACCATCGCCGGCATTCCCTATTAACGTGAGAAAAATGAAAAACATGATAAAAAGAAGACCGATAGCAATAAGACAACCCAGAATGGCTGCCAAAAGATTGCGTAAGAATTTCATATGGAAACTGATTTATTTCAGGCGGCAAAGATACGGAATCTACCTTTGTTTTACTTACTTTGCCATTGGCTTATGGGGAGTTACAATAAGGTATATCTATCGCTGGGAAGTAATCAGGGAAATCGGCTTGCCCAACTCCAGCAGTGCATTTTTAGGTTGAATGAGCGCCTGGGAAAAACCTTGGCCATGTCCAGCGTCTATGAAAATGCCGCCGTTGGCTTTGTGGGCGATGATTTTTTGAACGCCTGTATCCTTTTGGAAACGGAAAGGAATCCTACGGAAGTCCTCACGGAAATCCTTGCCCTGGAAAAGGAAATGGGCAGGGAACGGTCTGAAACCGGACACTATTCCTCACGTACCCTGGATATTGATATCATTTATTTTAATGAGGACATCATATCCCATGAAAACCTTACGGTTCCCCACCCGAAAATGGCGGAGCGGAATTTTGTCCTAAAACCCCTTGCCGATATTGCCCCGCAGTTCTACCATCCGGTTTTAAAGAAGGACACCAGGAACCTTTTGCAACAGTCCAAGGATGGCAATCCGCTGACTAAAACACCCTATAAGCTGTTCAAGGAACAGCGCACCCTGTTCTCCCAGTTGCAGTTCCTGGCCATTGAAGGAAACATTGGAGCGGGCAAATCCACTTTGGCCAAGAAAATTGCCCAGGACTTCAATGCCAAACTGGTTTTGGAACGATTCGCGGACAATCCATTTTTACCCAAGTTCTACGAGGACCAGGGGCGATATGCCTTTCCGCTGGAAATGTCCTTTTTGGCCGATAGGTATCAACAGTTTATGGACGACACCTCCCAATTCGATTTGTTCAAAACCTTTATGGTAGGGGATTATGATATTTTTAAATCCTTGATTTTTGCCCAGATTACCCTTCAAAAAGATGAGTTTGAATTGTATCGAAAGGTCTTTAATTTCATGTACAACGAGGTTCGAAAACCGGATATTTATGTATATCTCTACCAAAGCACCGAAAGACTGCTGCGCAACATCAAAACGCGTGGGCGGGATTATGAACAACAGATTGCACCGGAATATCTGGACAACATACATAGGGGATATCTGGATTTTATCAAAAGTCATCCCGAACAGGAAACCCTGCTCATCGATCTACAGGAATTGGATTTTGTGAATAATCCAGAGGACTATAAAACAATCTTGGGCTTATTGGAAACTAAAATTTTGGAAGTTCTCTATTAAGACAATTTTTGGATTTTATTTGGATATAACGAATGGTTTTATTTTATTAGCACCCTGCTAAGTCAGAAACTAACTAACTCAAACTATATGTTTCGCCCTGACGGGAAACCGTCAGGGTTTTCTTTTTATACCATTGAGTTTGGTCCAGAAATCCCATACCACTATCCCAGCGCTCACGGAAATATTCAAGGAATGCTTGGTCCCAAACTGGGGGATTTCCACCACCCCGTCACTTGCGGAGACCACTTCCTGGGACACCCCTTTCACTTCATTGCCAAAGATCAGGGCATAGGTCGTATCCGGTTGTACCTCTACATGCTGCAACTGGGTAGCACTTTCAGCTTGCTCCACAGAAATCACCTGGACACCCTGTTGCTGTAGTTTGCCCAGGGCATCCATGGTCGTTTCCACATACTCCCAATCCACACTTTCCGTTGCGCCCAACGCCGTTTTGTGAATATCCTTGTGCGGGGGTTTGGCGGTTATCCCGCAGAGATAGATTTTCTGTATTAAAAAAGCATCAGCTGTACGAAAAATCGAGCCTATGTTATTCAAACTTCTAATATTGTCCAAGACTAAAATCAAGGGTGTTTTTTTGGTTTTTTTAAACCCTGGGATATCCAAACGGTCTAATTCCGCATTCGCCAACTTTCGCATAAATTATCCACTTTTAAGTGAGAAATATCAACAATTGAACGGTAAACACCTTCAACTTTATAATTTGGCAAAATTAAATCAAAAAGTACCGTGCCGACCTCCAAAAACAAGAAAGAAACACCATTGATGAAGCAGTACAATGCCATTAAGGCAAAGCATCCCGATGCGTTACTGCTTTTTCGTGTGGGTGACTTTTATGAGACCTTTGGGGAAGACGCCATAAAAGCCGCCCAGATATTGGGTATTGTCCTCACCCATAGAAATAACGGTGGGGACCAAACCGAACTTGCCGGTTTTCCGCACCATTCCCTAAATACCTATTTACCCAAATTGGTCAAAGCCGGGCAACGGGTGGCCATTTGCGACCAACTGGAAGACCCCAAACAGACCAAAAGCATCGTAAAACGGGGCGTAACCGAACTGGTCACACCCGGAGTTGCCTTAAATGACGATATCCTTAATGCGAAGAGCAACAATTTTCTGGCCGCCGTCCATTTTGGTCGCAATAAATTGGGGATAGCCTTTTTGGATATCTCCACGGGTGAGTTCTTGACTTCTGAAGGCTCCGTGGAACAAATAGATAAATTGCTCCAGAATTTTTCGCCCAATGAAGTCCTTATTTCAAAAAATCATAGAACGGAATTTACCTCGTATTATGGGAATCGCTGGCATCCCTACTTTTTGGAAGATTGGATATTTCAGGAAGATTATGCCCAGGAAAGCCTGACCAACCTCTTCAAGACCAAATCTTTACAAGGTTTTGGGGTGAACCACCTGCAGGAGGGAATCATTGCCTCGGGGGCCATACTCCATTACCTCTCCGAAACACAGCATAGGCAATTACAGCATATCAATAGACTGCAACGCATTGCGGAAGAGGACTATATTTGGATGGATCGTTTTACCATTCGCAATCTTGAATTGTACCATTCCACCAATGAAAATGCCATTACCCTGCTGGAGGTCATAGACAAAACCATTTCCCCCATGGGTGGGCGCTTGTTAAAACGTTGGTTGGCCCTGCCCTTAAAGAGCAAGGAGAAGATCGAATTTCGAAACCGCATTGTCTCCCATTTAAAATCCGAAGAAAACACTTTGGAAAAACTCCGTCATTGGATGAAGCAAATGGGCGATTTGGAACGACTTATTTCCAAAGTGGCCACGGGAAAAATCACCCCAAAGGAAATGGTACAGCTCAAAAATTCCCTGGAGGTCATTGTTCCGGTAAAGCAACTTACGGTCCAATGCGAAAGCGAAGCTTTGCAGGAGTTGGGCAATGGGCTCAGCGAATGCGAAGCCTTACGAGGCAAAATAAAGCAAATGCTCAATGAGGGTGCCCCCATGAGCATAGGTAAAGGCCAAACCATTGCGAATGGCTATTCCGAAGAACTGGATGAATTGCGGCAATTGGCTTTTTCCAGTAAGGATTATCTGGACAAAATGCTGGAACGGGAAACGGAGGCCACTGGGATTACTTCCCTAAAAATAGCATCAAACAATGTATTCGGGTATTATATAGAGGTCCGAAATACCCATAAGGACAAAGTTCCCGAGAATTGGATCCGTAAGCAGACCTTGGTGAATGCAGAACGTTATATCACGGAGGAGTTAAAGGAATACGAAACCAAAATTTTAGGGGCGGAAGAACGTATTTTAAGTCTGGAAGAGCAGTTGTTTGAGCAACTTTTGGTATGGATGCAGGAGTATATCCCAGAGGTACAGCGCAATGCACAGATCATCGCACAACTCGACTGCCTTTGTGGTTTTGCCCAACTGGCCAGGGAGAACCATTACGTACAACCGGAAATAACGAATTCCACGGTCCTTGAGATCAGGGAAGGCCGCCACCCCGTCATTGAAAAACAATTGCCCCTGGGTGAACCTTACATCACCAATGACGTGTTGCTCGATAGGGAAGAACAGCAGATCATCATGATCACCGGTCCCAATATGAGTGGTAAGTCGGCCATTTTGCGGCAAACGGCCCTCATTGTCCTTTTGGCTCAAATGGGAAGTTTTGTCCCCGCCGTTTCGGCAAAAATAGGCGTGGTGGACAAAATCTTTACCCGGGTAGGGGCCAGTGACAATATCTCCATGGGAGAATCCACTTTTATGGTGGAGATGAACGAGACCGCTTCCATTTTGAACAATCTCTCCGAGCGCAGTTTGGTTCTATTGGATGAAATTGGACGTGGTACCAGCACCTATGACGGTATCTCCATTGCCTGGGCCATTTCAGAATACCTTCACGAGCATCCATCCCGTGCCAAGACCCTGTTCGCGACGCATTACCATGAGCTCAATGATATGACCCAAAGTTTTGAGCGCATCAAGAATTACAATGTTTCCATCAAGGAATTGAAGGACAATGTGCTCTTCCTCCGAAAACTGGTTCCCGGGGGCAGTGAGCATAGTTTTGGCATCCACGTCGCCAAGATGGCCGGAATGCCACAGCAGGTCATCCAAAAAGCGAACAAAATCCTAAAAAAACTGGAGCAATCCCATTCCAATGAGGAAGTGGGCAACAAATTGCAGGCCGTACAAGGCGAGATGCAACTGAGCTTCTTTAATTTGGACGACCCTTTGTTGGAGGAAATCAAGGAGGAAATCCTTCACCTGGACATTGATACCCTTACCCCGGTTGAAGCCTTGATGAAACTGAATGAAATTAAACGTCTTTTAAGCAAAAAGAAGAAGGCGAGTTCTTAGAGCCTGTCATTCCGCACTTGATGCGGAATCCACTTTTTATGGATTCCGGCTTTCCCCTGGGCGAGCTCAGGGTGACACGTGGGAATGACGGAATAGAAGAATTTTCAATTTGAAAATTCTTTTGAAATAAAAGAATTGTATTAAATTTGCATCCGCATCTTTTTAGAGGTGTCAGTTCATTAACATGCGAAAATAGCTCAGTTGGTAGAGCATCACCTTGCCAAGGTGGAGGTCGCGGGTTCGAATCCCGTTTTTCGCTCAACTATCGACTCCGCTCGGCTTCGGCTATGCTCAGCCGCCGCTAAGTGGAGTTTTTTATTTCAAGTCCAGGAATGCTCGGGTGGTGGAATTGGTAGACACGTTGGACTTAAAATCCAATGGCCATTGTGGCCGTGCGGGTTCAAGTCCCGCTCCGAGTACAACGAGGAAAGCTCTTACGAAGTAAGGGCTTTTTTTATTGAACGAAGTGAAATAAAAGCGGGGCTTGTGTTTACTGCCGAAGTATTGAGGGGCCCGCTCCGAGTACTTTTATCCCTGAAAATCAATTGATTTTCAGGGATTTTTTATTTTTAAAAGTTTACTTAAGGTTTACGATTCCTGACTTTATACCAGATTTTATAGAATCTACCTGCTTTTTGACCTTGTCAAAATCATTTTCATTCTTTATGTTGGCCCAGTTAGATTTTAATAGTAATAAGTTCTCATCTGTTATATAGGGGTGTATTTTATTCAAATCATTTTGAAATTCTAAATTCTCCTTTGCAACTGATTGAATAACAAAATGGCTAGATATCATTGAAATACTAAGTAGAATCAAGATAATTCCCATACCCCAAGAAAATATCCTATAACGTTTCTTTGTTGAATGGTATCTTTCCACTGCTTTTCTCAGTCGAGTTTTTCTTGCATTTAATTCTTCCTCTGTAGGTCTCTTAGGCCCATCTAATGTTTCCATTGCATCTTCTATCAATTTTTTTCGCCTGTCTAACATTTCCAAGAGCAGAAAAAATATTGCAAGACATAGCATCACCATGAAAAAAATAAGAATTAGATTATTTCCATCAGAGAACCGACTTTCATTGTTTCTAGCAATATCAGTATAATATGCTTCCGAAAAAGCGTCATTAAGTTTTAAAAAAAGTTCAAGTAATTTTTGCCCTACAAAATTTAAAAGAGGGCTCAAAAAAAAGACAATTAGGCCAGCTATTATTCCAATTACTATTTCCTTTTTATTGGTACTTATAAACTTCATTTACAACAAAAATAACTTGGCCTCAAATCAATTGAGCAATCATTTGGATAGCCTTTTCCGAAGATAAAAAGAAAACATTTACTCTTCTTAAAAAGAACACACTTGAATACTAGTTACTTTAAACACTTAACGCATTCCACATAAAGAAATAATGGATTTTATCCATGTTTTTGGAATTTATCCATGAGCAAAGAGTGCGCAAAATATTTCGCTCAGTTCGTCAAGCGAAATGGTCAACCCCGGTTAAATGATGACCAGTTCCGGCGGTTTATGAACATTGTTTATCAAGAAGGTAAATTAGCAGGTATTGACTGTATAAGAACAAAGCTCATGCGACAAGCCAATGACTATAGATTTGAGCTAGACAGATATGATGCTGGCAAAGTACTTACTGAACTAACAGGAAATATTGACCCAGAAGTGTTATTGACAAGTATGTATAAAAGTTCAACAGATTAGTGCTTAAAACTACCATTTCCCCATTTTAAAGAGTACCTTTTACATACTGCTTTGTCCATAATTTGTTATGCTCATTATTTGCGGATCAATTAAAGGGTGATTAATTTTTTCAGGCGTTTGCAATGGTCTACCGAATAAAGTAATTCTTTCGTTTCCATTAATACTCCATTTAACCGCAAAAGGGACTGTGTTAATATGTCGGTAAACCTTTAACATTTGAGGAGCTCCTCCGATGTTAGGTTTATCTTCATTACTTTTCAACATCTTACATAATATTTCAAATGGCTCGTAATCCAACCCCCCCTCACTTATCTTATTCCTTTCTCTAAGAATCTTTATAAGTTCTTCCTTGGCTTCATCGACATAATCTCCAAGAAAAATAATTTTCCTTTCACCATCAATACCCCTCCAATATGTAGCTGGTCGATGGGTGAAGGCATCAATATGGCTATCATAATGAATAGTCCATAAAAAGTATTTACCGTACTTCCATGAATAACCTCCGAGAATAAACTGCGCGTCAGGAATAACATGACCTTCTACTAAGTCACTCCTAAATTCAAGCAAATCATTGAAACACCTCACTACGAATCCTTTAAAAAATGCCAAGTCCTGAAATCTTTGTTTTGATTTTGGGTGATTCTTTACTGCATTAATCAATTGAGCAATCATTGGATATGCATAATTGGTATCACCAGCAAATGCAATGAAACTGTCATTTCTGGGAAGGGGAAATATTTTTGGGTTTGCATCCCAAGCACCCGCCGATCTTAATCTGCTATCGGTTGCTATAACTAACTCTTCAACTTGAGAGGTTACTTTTCTAATCCAAGAAATACATAAAGTCATATAATTGAATAAACTACTACTTAAAATTACGAATCACAATAGAATGACCAGAACCAATTGAAATATTAATGGCAAGTATGTAAATTGTAGTAAAATAAATACTATGCCTAACAATGGCTATAATTACCCACCTGATTGGCGAGCAAGTTGCTGCCATTCGTTAACTTCAAACATAGAAACTAGCAACGGCTGGATTTGCCTCAGCGAGAAATCTGCCCTTCGATAAGCTCAGGGTAAGTAGATTTTCAATGCCGCCACAAATCATAGCTTAGACCGCTGTGTTCCATTAAAAGATGATAAGTACTGAAGATAAAATAAGAGAAGCCTGTTTCAATTTAAGTACAAGCTTAATGTGGGAAAAAAACAATTTGACTTTGGAAAGAATTGAGTCAAATATGACTGAACTCAACCAAATGACAGAAAAGTTCTTAGAGACGGCCAAATTTTATCTTGAAAATATTGAAGCACTTGAAGGTCAATCTGAAATTATCATAAGGGCAATAAATTACATGGAAGAGGCTCATGCAATTCCACCTCTTCGTGGTAATTATCAATGGTTCGATTATACTTTGGGAGCATTAACAGAACTTGCTTGTCCGAACTCAAGACTTTTGAATAGCAACCTCGATTTTCTAAAAGACATAGAAAACGGAATTAAGGATTACCGAGAAAATTCAATTGACGAAGATGAACTTTGAAGAATTTGGAAATCATATTGAGAATAAACTCAATTCAATTACCAGATATGAATTATTAGAGTTTCACTACGAACCTTTCAGCTTTGGAAACGGCTTGTTGGCTTACCGAATTTCAGGTCGAAATCACCGACTAATTTATGACGGAAGAGAAAATGAACTTACTTGGGAAAGAAGTGAACCGCATGAAAAATACTTTGGAGCAAAATTCTCAATGTTCAAGAAGTTCGATGGATTGAATTTAACGGAAGAAGAAATAAATAACAGCTTACAACAAGGGCTATAATTCAGCTTTGTCCTGAGCCAAAAACAAAATCCCTAACTTTAAAACGGCTCGATTTCCCACTTGAAAAATCCTAGTGGATTTCCCAAGTCAAAATCATGACCAGACCCTTGTAGCCAATTTGAAATGAGAATCCGTTTAGAGAAAAAAAATAGAGTAACAACGGACTTTGTCGAAATAGAAATTGACAAAGAAATTCTGAATGTCAGAGAGGGAAAAGTTAAAAAAACTGGCGGACCAAAATGGGGAAAGCATTGCGGAACATATGAAAACGCTATTATCGAAGCAAATAAGATAAAACAGGAATTTCTTGACAAAAAATACGTTGAAGTCAACTCAAAACAAAGGCCAACTGATTTTAATGGGGTTTATGATAAAGCTAAATGGCATTTTAGAGGAGAATTCCCTAGAGAGCTTGACATTTTTCAAGGATATGTGCACACAGGATTTTATTTGACTTGGATTATCGAAAACGGACTTTTCGATACAAATGGAGATGATTACTTGAATTCTGAAATTTCTAAAGTCAAAAAAAGGGAATTGACTGGAGCTGAGTTTTTTAAACGTAATCTTGACGGTGTGTTAATGGACGATGATTTGACTGAATTAGGAAATGAATTCACCTATAAGTACTATGAGAAAGGAAAATTTTTAGAAGATTATTCAAAAACTTTAGGGACTGATTTACCAACACTATATCATATCCAAGATAATTGGGAGAATTATGAAAAATTCAGGCCTTTATTGGACAAAAGATTTAAACGTTGGGAAAAATCAAAAAAACCAAAATGGTGGAAATTAAACTGAATAAAAACCAGCTACAACAATAGCTATAATTCAACTTTCCCTTTCAACCTAAAACAAAATCTCCAACTTTAAAATGGCTGATAAGACACAAATGACAATCAAACGAGCGAAATTCTTGCTGTGTCTGACGGTAGGACTGGCAGCAGGTCAGTCAATATTTGACGAATTAGTGACAACTAACGGGGCACATCAAATCCTCTCGGCTTTCTTTTTCATCGAGTTAGCAATTCTTGGACTGACAATTTTCTCTGGATTAAAAAATAAGTGGACACGGATACTTCTTACTCTATTAACATTTACCGAAACGGTTTTGTTCTTTCTTAACAGACCAATAAGCCCTGACGAATTGCCAATGATTCTGATTTTCGCAATTAGAGCATATGTGTTTGTTGGATTCTTTAAAAAGAAAGAAAGTCAATACTACACAAGTGTGGATTGAAAAAAAATTAAAACTACTTACGCCAACAATGCCTATAATTCATTGCTGTATTCTTTCTAACTTTAAATCTATAAACCTTTAATTGGCTCGATTTCTACGATTAGAAATTCTACTAATTTCAAATACGCAACGAAATCATAGCCGGGACCGTTGGCTACAATTTGAAAAATGAATAAAATTAAAGTTTCTGAACTCAGAATATTATTTGATAGAATAATTGAGAAACTCGAAACCGAATTGGAATTGAAAACAATTATTTATCGATTAATCCCAACTGAAAAATGGGACAAATTTGATAAACCGGAAGATTGGTTTTCCGCATCCGAAATTAGTCTAGGCGACTTGCAAGATGATTTAATGGAATTAAGGAAGTTGATTACCGAAAAGGATAGAATAGTAACATTTGTAGATTTTGACCGACTTGCAAGTATATTAAGAGAAATAAGTCAAGTAGAAAATCCTGTTGACTAAATGAAGAAAGAACACAAATTAATAATTGAGAAAATAAATCAATATTTAGAGAATCATCCTGACCAAAGATTCGGACAAGCTATTTTCAATCTTGGAATAAATGAGTTTCAAAAAACGACTGACCCAAGAAACCCAAGCTATAACTTAAGAGATATTTATAACGATAGTGATTCGGAAATAAATAAACGGATTGAAAGACAATTAGAATGGTTTGACTTGCAAAAGAGAATTAATGAGGGACTTTCAAAGGTGGCGGAAATACATGGAATGACTGTTAATGAAAGATTATTCGCAACTGACTTGCTTGACCATTTCGACAAGTATAAAAAATCGAATAAGGAATATGCCGAATATATTTTGAAAGCACTAAAAGTGGATTCTGAATCAATCGGAAAAATATTAAAATAAAAACTGCAGCCAACACAGGCTTTAATTCATTGCTTCCGTCCTACCCCCGAAATTTTATTTAAATTTAATATCCAACGAACAAGCATCGGCAATAAATTCAACTGTGCCTTCCTCTCCCCTTCGCTGTGCTCAGGGTCATCGGAGGCATTAACGAAATCATAGCCTAGACCGTTGTGTGCAACATAAATGAACATTTTTGACACATCCTATAAACCGCTAGACTTCAAGTCGAAGTTCGGAACTCCTTTAAAGATATATTCAACAACTTTTTCGAAAGATTTGTTTGCGGTATTTGTGTTTTCGATTCTCTCGCTGGTGATAGGCATACTGACAATTTATAACTCAAACTTCCAGGAAACGGGTAAAGTTTGGATACCACCTTTACTAATAACACTTGGATTGACTATTCCTTTATACATTTATCTGGGAAACCGCTTTAGATATATTGCTTTATTTGAAAAGGGATTGGTAATTAAAAAAAGGTTTCGAGTATATGAAATCTTTTACCGCGATATTGAAAAGATCAAACTTGTTAATGCTTTACCATATAAAAACCTGTTAAAGTCCAAAAAAAATAAAGAGTACGCTTTTGATATTTATCTTAAGAACAGTGGTATAATAAGTTTTGGTATCAGCGAAAGAATATTTAAAACGATAGCTTATCCAAGGGTTTACTCCGGAGTTAGAGTTATCGAAATCAAAGATTTTGTGGAAAGAACTCTTGAGAAAGTCAAAAATACTACAAACAACAGGGGCTATAATTCACTCCTACCTTGAAGTCTCTTTCCAAATATTCCTAAATTGGACTAACAAATAATTTAGCTTGATTTCTCCCCTTCCTGGTCGAAATCATAGCCGAAGCCGTTAACGGCCATTTAGATTCACCTTGAGATTTTTAATTATGAGATGTAGCCTTTACCTATTGACCATTCTATTTCTTTTAGGTTGTGCCAAAAAGAAAGTTGATCCAACCAATAAGCCTCAACGTACTTTTCTAAGTGAGGCCAACAAAACCAATCCTTTAATCCAAGGTATCTGGAAGTCGATTGGAAATGGATATTACCTGGAAGTACGCAAGGACAGTATTTTGCTTTACAGTTATACCAAGAACTTCAACTATAAAGAAAAAAATGATTATCTGGAAGGTCTATTAAATTCACAAAGTCAATTTACACTTCGTGAAGATACTTTGGGAATTTACCTAACCGATTTCGGTGATAAAACCCAAATACTACAGACAAAAAAAGACTTTATTAGCGTTGATAAACTTCCTAAAAATACACTTGAATTTTCCGAAATGACAGCACTGAATCCTGAAGATTCCTTTAAATTATATCTAGAGACAATGCAGGAAAATTATGCTTTTAGTGATGAAAGGAATCTGAATTGGACGGAATTGCATACCAAGTACAAGGATAGTGTTTCAATGGGAAATGAAGCCCTGTTCAACACTATGGGAAAAGTTGCAACACTAACAAAAGACCAGCATACAAAGGTTATTTCCAAGACCGGAAAGTCGCTGCAATATCGCATAACACCATCAGCGGAAATTGTAAAGGAAGCGTTCAAAGAACAATCGGAGATAAAAGACCTTAACGCCTATTTTGATTTGTTTTTCAATACCAGTTATAGCAATATATCGGATGGCCTGTTGCAAGGAAATGGGCAAAAAATAGCAAATGACAAAATAGAATGGGGGCAGTTAACTGAAAATATTGGCTATATCCATATTCACTCTTTTGCCGGTTTTTTAGATAAAGAATTTTCAAGAAAGCAGCAAATAGATAGCCTTAACGCACAAATGCGAAGAATAATGGAAACTTTTCAAACGAAAGAGGCCATCATTATTGATGTCAGTTTCAATTTTGGAGGATATGATGCAACCGCACTCACGATTGCCAGCTATTTTACGGACATTCCCGTTTCTTCCCATACAAGTCAGGTCTACACTAATGGTGAGTTTTATGATGAGGATGATGTGATTATATATCCAGCTGATTCCATACGGTTTACAAAGCCCGTTTATGTGCTTATGACGGACATTAGCAGAAGCGCAGCGGAAGGCTTTGCTATGATGATGGGCGCCTTACCGAATGCTAAACTTGTAGGAACAAATACGTTAGGTACGCTATCTGGTATGTTGGGAAAATCAATCAGTGATTTTTATACGACCTATTCCAATCAAAGATTAGTTAATACAGATGGTGAATTTTATGAGGTATCCGGCGTTACACCTGATATTGAGTTAAAGGTTTTTAGAAAAGAAAACATACTTCATGGTCATAAAAACGCTGTAGCTGATTTAATAGAGATTATAGAAGGAAAATAAAAGCGGCTGTTAAATCGACAAGCAACGGTCCCTATGGGACCTACCTGGCAAACAACGCCACAAGAGAAATCGGATGTTCGTTTCTTGCGGCATTGTTAATCGATTTCGCTATATTTCCCTAAAATCCCGGAACTACGTTTAGCGGGTCGTTCTACACGAGCTGAATACACAAAACCACATATAGCTATGGGAAAAATTCATCATCTAAATTGCGTCAAAATTGAATCACCAATGGGTTCTGCTATTGGCCATTGTTTGCTCATTCAAGAAAATGAAAAACTAATCCTCATTGATGCTGGAATTGGACTCTTAGAATCCAAAGAACCCGAAAAAAGATTAGGAAAAGAGTTGATTGAAGTTACTGGATTTGAATTTGAAGAAGGTTTAACTGCTATTAGACAGATTGAAAAGCTTGGACTTAATCCCAATAACGTTGAGAATATTGTCTGTTCACATCTAGACCCTGACCACGTCGGAGGATTGGCAGATTTCCCTAAAGCTAAGGTTCACGTTTCAAAAGAAGAGTATGAGGGTTTTAAAAGCGGAAACGAAAGATACTTACCGCAACAATTATCTCACAAACCAGATTTGGAACTTTATGAAACAAATGATACTGAATGGTTCGGACTTCCAGCAAGAAAAGTTGACCTAAACACACAAACAGAAGTGCTTTTAATCCCCCTGTTCGGACATACACTTGGGCATTGTGGAATTGCCATAAAGACCAATAATAAATGGACTTTTTATGTTGGAGACGCTTACTATTTAAGAGCTGAACTGGAAGATAAAAACCATCCTATTGATCAATTAGCGACAATTAGGGCAGTTGATAAGCAATTAAGGCTTGAATCATTAGAAACAGTTAGAGAAGTAATCGGAAAATATGGTAATCAAATGGAATATTTCGGTTATCACGACCCAACTGAATTTAAAGAAAGAAAGCCTGTGGGTAACACAGTGTATAAGTAATAGCGGTTTAAGTGATAAAACGAAAGCATTAAGGCAAAATTAAGGTCAATACAAAACCGAAAGGTTTGTCGGTAGAAACCCGCTACCACCCATACACTATACCGTTAGAGACAAGCTGAACCAAAATATGAAATTCGAATTACTGAAAGTTTTGGATAAGATTTTAGCATTGTATCAATTGCCAAGAAATAAAGCGCGATTTGATAAGTACTTGTTCTTATTGCAAGGAGCAAATAAAGACGAAATGGTTTTGCCCATTGCCGGTTTCAATCCAATGGGAAAGGAACTTGCTTTGAACAAAATAGAGGCATTAATTGAATTTGATGCGGAGGAGTTGGTAAGTAAGAGTCTTGAACAGATCAATTACGAATTGGATGATTCACCAGGCCGTACCTTACAGGTCGCAATCAATTTAATTGATGATGTCGAGGGCTCATGGTCAAATTATGCTGTAACGGACTACAAGAATAAGTTTGAATTTGACGGCTTGGTCAATCGAAATTTTTGTACGCCTATTTTTTGGACAAGTGAAACCGTTAGTGAGGAAATCATTGTTCAGAGAACAAAAGAATATGTATACAGAACCATTTATTGGATAAAAAATGGAAAACCTGAAACCCTTTATGATTGCTTGGAACAGGAAGTATATGTAAATATTGCCAGTGGCAAGCAATTATTAAATCCGGAAATAGACGATATAGAAATGCTTAACAATTATTACAGCCAAAATGTAAACTCTGTTGACTATAATGTAAACCTGAATTTCTTCTACGGGGATGATGAAACGAAAGATTTGAATTTCCCAGTCTACGGGATTCCAAAAAATGGCGGGTTTGAGTATGCTAAATACGTTGCTCTTAAAAGAAAAGAAGCTCGCTACTAACACTGTATATGTGATAATGCTCCCCAATCGGTCGCACTACGCATATACTAGCCGTTGTAACACATTAAAGAGAACCCATGAAAAAACTATTAATATTCATAGCTTCATTATTTTCAGCCAATGCAAGTTCACAAACTGATTTTGATTTGGACAAAGTTCTCAAAATCGAAAGACGAGATATGATTGTAATGAAAATTGACACATATCTGAACAAAAAATGTGAATTCGGAGAGAAAATTGACCGACTGAACGAATCGCAAAAAGTCTTGTTGATTGTTGAAAATCTAGAGCGCGAAATTAATAATGGTGGATTTCATCAATTTTACTGGAACTCAAGTGGAAACTATGCAAATGAAACTATTGACGCTCTGACTAAAATTGGAGCGAATAAAACAGCGGAAATAGTTAAAAAGGCAAATTCGGAATTTAAAAACGGAACTGTACCAAAGGACAGAGCTGAAAGACAAAATGAACTGGAACTGATTGAAGAAAAGGCTGAAGAAAATTGGAATAAATGTGATTCGGAATTTTACGAATATCAGGATAATTTGACCGAATTATTAATTGCATTTGTGATTAAAAACAAAACTGATTTTGAAAAATAACGTGTTACAACAATGTATCCCATGAAAAGCCATAGTCCAGTCTCCCAAAGACCGTGAATATGTTCTTTTATGCTTAAGCCACTTTTTCTTCCTTTGGTATAACTTGCTCGGCATCCTATATCTGATTAATATGCAAAAGGAATAGCGTCACCGACATCTGTACTATCGTACGTTATGGCACCCGGCCACTTGCTATACATATGCGATTGCCCTTAAGAACACCACCCGCCTGTTCTGTAGTTCAGATCTGGTATTTTTTTGAGCCTTGTTGGTTTTACTCGTTTTTTGGCAAAACGTAATCCCAAACCCAAAGAATTATGGCTATTTTTAGGAATAGCAAATTCCCTAAACCCAATTAAAAAAAGAAGAATGGCAAAAAAGGCAGCACAAACGGCATCTTTTATGATGCGGTTTACACAAAAGATTTATGATGAAAATGGGGAATCCGAAGTACAATGGCGAGGAAATGTTTCGCACGTTCAAGGCGGTGAAGACCTGAATTTCTCCGACTTTAAGGAAGCCGTGGCCTTTATACGGCAGCATCTGGCAGATTTGACCATGAATGCCACAAATGACCGAACATCGGAAGAGCAGGAAAACATTTTAACCAAAAGCTTTTCCCTTTTTAAGTCAGTGGCCACAACAGGGCCCAAGATACTAAAGGAAACCCTGAAAGATCCCCGAAAGCAAGTGGCCAATTTACAAGATCAATTGAGTGAATATGGGGAGGAATTGTGGGACAAAGTACCAATAGACCAATGGCGGAATGCTTCCAAATCGGATTTTAAGACCATACATGAAACCTTGGTGGAATTGACCCATTCAGTAGCGGAACTGTCCAAAAAAGTGGATGCCCTGTCTGGGGCAGCGGCAAAAAAAACAAGAACTTCCTCAAGAACGTCTAGGACTGCGAAAAAACCAGCGGCCAAAGCAAAAACCCCGCCCTCTAAAGCAAAATAAGCCGTGTCAAGCAAGGAACTGACAGCCCGGTTGGCGGACCTTAAAGAGTTTCAGCTCAAAGCACCGATCAAATTTCAGACTTTGGGACGGTTTGCCCTATGGCGTGAAGGCGAGAAGGTCAGCGCAAAGGATTGGGGCAGGGACAAAACCATCCAACTGATCCAATACCTTATTTCCTATCGGAACAAACACGCCCTTCATAAAGAACAGATTATGGAGCATTTGTGGGAAGAAGGTGACGACCGTGATTTTAAGGTGGCACTCCACGGCGTAAATAAAGTGTTGGAACCCCATCGACCCGCAAGAACGGAAGCCATTTATGTAGAACGCCAGGGCGTGACCTATCAACTGAATCTGGATTTGGTTTGGATTGATGTTGATGCCATTGAAAAATATATCATTATCGGCAATAGCGCGCTGGGAAGCTTTCCGAAAATTGCTAAAGAGGCGTACCAAAATGCCATTGTACTCTATCAGGGGATGTATCTGCCAAATCGGATTTTTGAGGATTGGTCCTCCGAGGAACGGGAAAAAACACAGATCCTGATTCTTGGCGCATTGGTCAATCTTGCCGAGCTGTTGGTGACCACCAATCCCATGGAGAGTATTCGCCTTGCGCAACAGGCGATTGCCATTGACAAAACCTGGGAGGATGCCTACCGCATTCAAATGTCGGCCTATATTGCCAAGGGCAATCGGCCACAGGCCCTAAAAACCTATCAAAAATGTGCCGATATCCTTGATGAGGAATATGGGATACCCCCGCTACCGGCCACTAGGGCATTATTAAAGGAAATCGAAGCCATTGCTTGATGAAATTCTACTGTACCAACCCACTGTAAATAAAATAGTTACCTCACATCCATAGAAAAAAGCCCAACCCCTACCCCAGTTTGCAACTCATTTGTAACTACCTGGTTTTATGTTTGTCCTATAAAATTTAGAACGCAAAAAATATAGAGCTATGGCAACTAACAAAACAAAGCAAACGCTAGTCGAAAAAACCGCGAACAACGTTCTGTGTTTGGCCACCAAAGCGAACGATTTTGCCTTAGGCACCACCGAAAAAGTGTTTGATACCTCTTTTAAAGTGGCAGAAAAGTCCTTGAACATCACTTCTACAGTGATCAAAAAAGGATTGGACATCACTGCAACGCAACAAGATCTTGTTTTTGATGTGTTGAATGGCATAAAGAAAAAAATCAGTAAGGACTAGGGCCATCTGCCCAAAAGCAAGAGTGCAACTCAGCTGTAACTTATGGCATTTAGATTTGCACCATACATAGATCAAAAAGAATACTTTAAAAAAAATATCATGGCGACAACGACTGTAAAAAGAAAAAAAGAGAAAGCAAAAAGCCTCAATAGTGCATTGATCAACGCCACTGTGGCCACCATCAATACCACTTTGGAGAATGGCGAAAAATGGCAAAAATTGACCAAGAAATTGGTGAAGAAATCCGAGCCAGTTCGAAGAAAGCAAATGGATATGTTCTTTGATACGGCCAACACGGTTAAAAAACAGGTAAAATCCGGTAAAGAAAGAACATTGGACCTCGTAGGTTATGATGAAGGAACTGCGGAACGCGCTTATGAATATGTTTCCAAAACACCCGTTGGAAAAACGGTCTTGAAGGTAACCGAAAACATTAAAGAGAAAGTTACCGAAAACCCAACGATCAAAAAAGTTGAAAAAACGGCCAAAGACATTAAAACAAAGGGTACCGCCAAATTCAACGATGTTAAGGAAGATGTTTTGGGGCAGGTCAAAAAAGTAATCCATAAGGGGGAGGAATTTGTTGATGAAGCGTTAAAACCCTCCAAAGGCAAGGCGACCAAAGCCAAAAAAACGGTGAAAGCCAAGGCCCAAACCGAAGAAGCCGTAGCTAAAATAGAGGTCGAAGTTTCCGGGAAAGACGATTTGAAGTTGATCAAGGGAATTGGCCCTAAACTGGAGCGAATCTTTAACGAGAATGGTATCGAAACCTTTATGGAATTGGCAGAGGCCAGCGATGAAAAAATCCAGGGTATTCTTGATAAGGCCGGTCCCATCTTTAAGAACCTCAATTTTTCCGATTGGAAAAAGGAAGCCAAAACCAGAGGCTAAAAGGCCACAAAGGAAATTGGCCCAAAGCCCTATTGTTAATCTTTAAATCAAGGAATGATGAAAAATAAAAGCACTAAGAAAAACGCTAAAGGACTTATCGGCAAAGCTATGGCCAAAACAAAAGAAATGGCGTTAAAGGCAAATGATAGAGCCCTTACAAGAACTGAAGAATTGGTTACCACCTCCTTGGAAATAACGGCCCAATGGCAAAATGTTGCGGATAAGGCCCTAAAAGGTGGATTAAAATTGGCGGCAAACCAACAGGATTTGGTCTTTGACATTTTAAATGAGGTCAAGAACGATTTAAAAATCGGTAGAAAGAAATTTAGCAAACTGGTAGCATAGTAGCATTAGTTAATTGAGTTTGTATGGAAAACCAGTTTGTCCCTTCCAGGGACCAGCTGGTTTTTTAGTATGCATGCATAGTAACGGGTAAATTCGTTATTTTAGCAAGAGGTACGACAACTTCTTTTTAAAGTGGGTTTTCGCTAAACGAAGTTGGGTTTTGAAGTTTTGAATTGGCAAGTAAACAGAAAATAGCGGAAGAAGATCTTATCGATTTTTATATGGATGCCGTTGTGAAATACGAAGGCAGACCATCCTCGATAGAAGATTTGGCAAGTGATTATGATTTTCACCCCGATGGGTTCTATGAATACTACGAGGGTTTTGAAGATTTGGACAGGTCCATATTCAAGATTCTGATTGATACATCCATTGCCACGCTGGCCGAAAGTCCTGATTTTGTATCATTTGACAAAAAGGACAAACTATTGAGCCTGTTTTATACGCTTTTCGAAAATTTTACATTGAATCGGGATTTTGTTTTACTTACCATAAAAAGTTACGGTCTAAGTTTTGATGCCCTATCCCTCTTTAAAGAACTGAAGGAAAGTTTTATGGCCTTTATCGACTCGTTGCAGTTGGAGACCTTCAGGATAAGTGAGAGCTTGGAATCCATTCAAAAAAGATCGATTAGGGAAGGCGTTTGGATACAGTTTTTGTTGACGGTCAAGTTTTGGATGTCCGATGATTCCCATCAATGCCATAAAACGGATATTTTCATTGAAAAATCCATCAATACGGGAATGGAATTATTGAACACCAAATCACTTCAAAACATTATTGACCTGGGTAAATTTTTATATGCTGAAAAAATAAAGTCGAAAGATCCTTCATGAAGACTTCAAAGAATATTCCTCTTTCAAAGCTACAGCGCACCTCAAAATTGATGCAAACAGGTGCCAAAGTTGGTGTGAATTATTTGAAGTACTATGGGGACAAAATGGTCAATTCCGAGGAAGAGGCAAAAGCACGATTGGATGAAAACAATGCCAATGATATTTACGATAGTTTAAAAACCCTGAAGGGCAGTGCCTTAAAGATGGCCCAAATGATGAGCATGGAAAAAAGCATCATGCCAAAGGCCTTTGTGGAAAAGTTTTCGCTCGCCCAATTCTCCGTACCGCCGCTTTCAGCGCCCTTGGTACTAAAAACATTCAAACGGTCCTTTGGAAAATTTCCCCATCAACTGTTTGACCAATTCAACAATAAGGCCATGAACGCCGCCAGTATCGGTCAAGTGCATCTGGCCGAAAAAGACGGACAGCAATTCGCGGTAAAAATCCAATACCCCGGAGTGGCACAAAGCATTAAATCGGATTTGGCCATTGTAAAGCCGGTAGCCATGAAAATGTTCAACATTTCGGGTGAGCATTCGGAACAGTATTTTAAAGAGGTGGAAAATAAACTTGTGGAGGAAACCGATTATGAACTGGAACTCGCCCAAAGTCAGGAAATCAAACTATTGTGCGGTCATCTTCCAAATTTGAGGTTTCCGACCTATTATCCGGAATATTCCTCCCCTGAAATCATTACCATGGATTGGATGCACGGCGCACACCTTTCTGAATTTGCCCAAAATAATACCGACCAAGAAGCAGCCAATCTAGTGGGACAGACCTTGTGGGACTTTTATATGTACCAATTGCATGTGCTACACAAAGTCCATGCCGACCCACATCCCGGTAATTTTCTCGTTTCCAATGCGCATGAAGTCATCGCACTTGATTTCGGTTGTATGAAGGCCATACCGGAAGACTTTTACAGCCCCTATTTTGAGCTGTTCAAATGGGAGGTCATCAATGATCCGGATAGTTTTGAAAAAAATCTCTTTGCACTTGAGGTCTTGAAGGAAGAGGATAGCGAGACGGAACGTGCTTTTTTCACCAAACTATTCTTTGATGTTTTGGAATGGTTTACCAAACCTTTTCAAGTGGAAACCTTTGATTTCTCCGACCGGGAATTTTTTGATAAAATCTCGGCCTTTGGAGAACAGTATCTAAAGAAATCCACCCTAATGAACATGAATGCCGACCGGGGATCAAAACATATCATTTACATGAACAGGACCTTTTTTGGACTGTACAGTTTGATGTTCGATCTGAAGGCTAAAAACATAAAAACACACAATTACACCCAGTTTGTTCAAAACACTGACCAAGAACTGCTGGTAAAATAGAGAACACATGGCATCGAAAATAGATCTGAAGGATATTGCACAAGAAGTATTTGACGGGAATTTTAAACAGATTTCAGGTTATGAAGCGGCTTTTCTTTATGCGGAATCGCCCACAAGCCCAATGCATATTGCCACTTTGGTCATCGTTGAAGGTTCCATGAATTTTAAGGATTTCAAAAGAATAGTTGCTTCCAAACTCCATTTGATCCCAAAATTCAGACAACGCCTCCTGCACGTACCCATGGATTTGGATTACCCCTATTGGGTCGATGATCCAAATTTTGAGCTGGACCTACATCTTAACCGAATGAAACTGGCCGATCCCTCCAACTGGGAATCCTTACGAAGAACGACTTCCCGTATTTTTAGTGCACCCCTGGATTTAAGGCGGCCACTTTGGTCCATCCACTTTATAGAAGGCATAGATGAAATTCCCCAAATTCCCAAAGGCTCTGTGGCCATAGTCAGCAAAGTGCACCATGTCATGATCGACGGCAGCTCTGGAGTGGGCCTAATGGGTATTCTATTTGACAAAGACGACAAGGTCAGGACCATTGACAAATCGGAAATCAAAAAGTACGATCCCAACCCCCTACCGGATGATATCAGTTTACTGCTGAAAAGCGGGTACGGCTTTTTAAAAAATCCGCTCAGAATTCCAAAAACCATAGCGGATACCGCAATAGCCTTTGTGAAAAACAAGGCTTCAAAAACCTTAAGCATCCAAAAGGAATTTGCCACGGCACGTTATCCCGTACCGATTACCATATTTAATGGAAACGTTTCCCCCAGAAGAACATGGGGAACGGCAATCCTTTCATTTGACCGTGTCAATAGCCTGCGAAAATTAGTAGGTGTCAGTATCAACGACCTTATTTTGGCCGTCTGCGCCGGGGCGATACGACGTTATCTTCAAGAAAAGGAAAAACTGCCCTTGCAACCCCTGGTCGCCAATGTTCCCATCTCCATACGTGGTGAAAATGACGATTCACAAAATAATCAAATAGCCAATATGTTGGTTCAATTGGGCACGCATATTGAAGATCCTTTGGAGCGTTTGGAATACATTCAGGAACAGACCATGCTGGGTAAGGCAAGACATAAGACCATGGGCGCCAAAACCTTGGCAAAAATAGCGGATGCCGTACCTTTCGGATTGGCCAATCTTGCCGCTAGAATCTACGGCAAATACAATATCAAGGACTTGCACCGCCCCCCATTCAATGTAACCATTACCAATGTACCCGGACCCACAAAACTACTCTACCTGAACGGGCACAAGGTGGTTTCCATTTTTGGTCTGACCCCGGTGGCCAATGGTTTTGGCTTGATTATTGCCGCTTTTAGTTACAATGGTAAAATCAGCATTACCACGACTTCGGACAAACGGACGATGCCGGATTGTTATGTTTTCTCAAGGTACATCCGCGAATCCGCCAACGAACTGGAAGAATTGATTTTGGGGAGCCAGAAGAAAAAATCCCCAGCGGGGAAACCCACAAAACAAAAAAGTGAAAGCACCGCTTTTTTCAATGCCTTAAGGCGGTACTTGAAAAAGGAAATCGGACTTATCAAAAAATACCGGGGCGTCTACCACGTTCATGTAGATATGGGTGCCACTAGCGAATGTTGGGAAATTGACCTCACCAAAGAAGCAGCGACCATTAAAAAAACAACGACACTGGACCCAAAAACCGTTTTGGAAATTGAGGATGCCAATCTATATGCGCTGTACAAGAAAAAACTGTTGTTTGATGAACTAAAAATTCAACAACGTTTAAAATTGTCCGGTACGGTGGGCAACAAACGTAAGTTGACGAACCTCATCAAAGCTTTTTTAACCCGATAAAATGTATTACAAGACCAATACATTTACCGCCAAGGACGGTGAAATTATCTGCTACTATAAGTGGGAAGCCCTTAATGCCAACAAGAATCGTGGCATTGTGCAGATTGCCCATGGTATTGGGGAGCATGCAGGGCGTTACGACAGCATAGCGCACCGTTTACAGCAAGAAGGGTTCACCGTTTATGCCAACGATCATCGGGCACATGGGAAAACAGCCGAAATAAAACGGCTTTTTGGTTTTTACGATGGCAAAAATTACTTTGAGGATGTAGTGGAAGACATGCATTCCCTAACCGAATTGATGCGCAACGAACACCCTGAGGCTAAATTTATTTTGTTCGGCCATAGCATGGGGTCCCTTTTGAGCAGAAAATATGTGCTCCGTTATGGCGATGAAATCGATGCCTTGATTTTATCGGGTACCGCAAATTTTATCAAGGGATTGGGGCATTTTGGGCTGGCAAGCACAAAAGTGGTGAGTGCTATCCGGGGGCGGGAACGGGGCAATCAAACCCTGAGAAGCTTCTTCTTTGATGAATTCAATAAAAAATTCAAGCCCAATCGAACAAAATTGGATTGGATAAGTAGCGACGAAGCCGCCGTGGATGCCTTTGAGGCCGACCCCTATCGCATTGAGAACTTCTCCATTGGGGTCTTTGCCGATATTCTGATCAATTCCAGGGAATTGAATAAAAAAAGTGCTTTTGTAAATACCCCGGACAAACTGCCCATTTTAATCTTTTCGGGAGATGAAGATCCCGTGGGTGAAATGGGAAAAGGGGTAAGCAAAGTGGCCAGGAACTACAAAAAGAATGGCAACGCAACCCTTACGTTCAACCTCTACAGAGGAGGAAGGCACGAAATGCTCAACGAAAAGAATAGTCAAGAAGTGGAGGAAGATATGATAACATGGCTTAACACCCACATCCCCGAGAACCATGGAAGATAAATTGCATTTATATGAGACTTTTATCAAGTTCACGGCCTATGTAGGGGTACGCGGAGGCCTTCCCATTACTAAAGTCAAGAAAGTCCTAACGGGAAGTTTTAAAATTCACACGTATTCGGATGAACTGATGCCCATTGTCAACGAAGTGACCTCGGACGATAAAGACCTGGATTTTCTTTTTGATGAATGCATTAGAATGTGTGATGAATTGGGTCCAAGTCGTGAATACTTTACCCTGATCACCCTATTGGAGAACATCACGAGTGAAATAACCCGGAAAGGCAATCCGGAAGCCGATGAGCTGTCCAAAAAGGTCTTGAGCAGATTCCAAGAGGAAATAACGCTGATCAATCAGAAGATTCCCAAACCTCCCCTATTCAACATGCTTTTGGAAAGTAGGTCCTTGGTGGAATGGGCGTCCATTTATGCCATTTATCCTTTTATTCCAAAACGCATTAAAGGAGAGGGCAAGCCCGTATTATTGATCCCGCCGTATTTGGGTGATGATTATTCAACGTCCTTTGTCCGTCGGTATTTGACCTCCTTAGGCTTTAAAACGTATAAATGGGACCAGGGCTTCAATTTGGTCAAATCACATTACATCCCCCGACTTGAGGAAAAACTGGATGATATCTATCGGATTCACGGTGAAAAAGTGAGTATCGTGGGTTGGAGCGGAGGCGGCCTTTTTGCCAAGATCATTGCCAATCGCCATCCGAAGCAGGTACAACAGATCCTCACCATTGGGTCACCCGTATGGGGCGTTATGGATATGAAAACCCCGGTCAATGGCATTTTAGAGTTTTTTAGGGGAAAATCCCTAAAAGAAAGGAACAAAAGGTTTATTGAAGAACTTGAACCCATACCCAATGTGCCGATTACGTGTATTTACACAAAAACAGATGGCCTATTGCCCTGGAAACATTGCATGGAAGCCGAAAGCTATCGTGAGGACATAAAGAATATTGAGGTCTACGGCAGCCATTCGGGTCTGGGTGCCAACGTCAGTGTGCTGTTGATAACGGCCAATGCACTGAGTGCCAATATTCAAGGAAAAACGATCAAAGAGACCACTCTGGAAGTAGAACGCATCCTTTATCCTTTTTACTGGAACAAGAAAAAAAGAAGTTTGTTTTTTTTAAATTAGAAGTTCAACCCCTAAGTTGAAATGCAGGACATTATCCATAGCGAAAAATTTCAGGAGTCTTTAAAGCGAGCAGCTAAAGACCACAAGCTAGCTATTGAAGATGTTCAAAAAGAAGCTGAAAAATACATTAAGGAACTCTATGCCCAGCAACATCCCGCGGCAAGACTGGTCTCCGTGCGGGGTTTTGACTATATCCTTTCCCGGGCCTACAGTGAAAAAATAGACGTTGACCCCAAGGGCATTAAAAAGCTGATGAAATTGATGCGGAAGCATTCCGTCGCTTTTATCATGACCCACAAGACCTATCTGGATACCTTGGTCCTGATCTCTACCCTGGCCCGTTATGGGATGCCCGTACCCTATTCCTTTGGGGGGATAAACCTGGCATTCCCCGGATTGAAGCAATTGGGGAAAAGTGCCGGCATTGTTTTTATCCGTAGAAGTTTTAAGGATAACCCAATCTATAAAATTGCGCTCAGGCACTACATTTCAACCATTATAGACAAGGGGGACCACCTCACTTGGAATATTGAAGGTACCCGTTCCCGGACGGGTAAAATCCTGCATCCCCAAATGGGGATCCTAAAATACATCATGGATGCGGAAAAGCAGAGTTCCAGGGATGTTAAGTACGTCCCTGTTTCCATAGCCTACGACCTTATTCCAGACGTCAAGGAAATGACGGAGCAAGCAAAAGGGGCCAAGAAAAAGTCGGAAAACCTTTCCGAGGGCATCAAATACGTTCGAAGTCTGGGCAGCAATTATGGCAGGGCCGCCATCCGTTTTGGTGACCCGGTCGAAATCAATGAAACCCATAATGTCGCGGTTCCCCAGTTTGAGGATGATACCTATAAGCGCAAGGACACTTTGCCCTTTTTCGCCTTCGATCTTATCAATCAAATGTCCAGGATCACCCCGGTTTCCACGGTTTCCCTGATTTGCAATGTCCTCCTTAACGACTTTGCACTCACCAAAAAGGAAATCGAATTCAAGGTGAAAAAGTTGATGGAATACATTGGCAAAAAGCAAGAGGATTCGCTGATGGATCGAGGCAATCCCATTGCCGTGAGTGTACAAAAAGCATTAAATCTGCTTCAAGCAGGCCATATCATTCGGAAAAGCAGGGCTGGTCAAAAAGCGCAGTTCAGTGTCATTTCCACGGAGTACCTGTCGGCCACCTATTATGCCAATATGGTTGCGGGCCATCTGTACCACTCCGCATTTGTGGAGATGGCCCTGGTAAAAGTGAAGGACGACACTTCCCCGGATAGAATAGTTCACTTTTGGGAGGAGATCATGAACCTTCGCAATCTTTTCAAATTTGAATTTTTCTATACCAACAAGGCGAAATTCAGTGATGAAATTGAAGCAGAGCTCAATCGGTTCGATAAGAATTGGCGGGAAATACTCAATGACCCCAAAAAGGATGTTTCCGAAATCCTGAAAAAACAAGATCTATTCATCTCCAGGGCGCTGCTCCTTTCCTATATTGAAGCGAATAAGGTGGTATGCCATACGTTGAGCCATTGGGACGAAAACGATGTATTCACGGAAGAAGAGTTCCTGGAGCTTTGTATTTTTAAGGGAAAAGAGCTCCATTGGCATAGTCGAATCACGCGATTGGGAAGTATTTCAAAACCCTTTTTGAGCAATGCCTATCGCTTTGCCGAAAATGCCGGACTTGGCATAACCGACCAAAAGACAAACCACAAGGGACTCGAAGATTGGATGCACCAACTTGAGGACTTGACGGCCCGATTGACGTACCTGAAAGCGATTGAGGTGGAACCCAGTACCAAAAGCCTGGGGTTGCTGTCACGCCAAAATAGCTTGGTACCCGAGGCAAAAGCACCCAAATCAAGAAAGAAAATAGAAGAAGAGGAAGAAGGACCGCATATTGCCGCCTATTTTGATCTGGATCGGACCATAATCAATGACTTTTCCGCGAAGCGATTTATGCGTACCCGGCTATTTAGTGGCGAAACAACGGCCAAGGAATACATCACCCAGTTTATGACAGCCCTGGTCTTTTCGTTCGGCAATCGCGATTTTGAAGTGCTGACCAAAATTGCCGCCTTGGGGGTCAAAGGCATTCCTGAAAAGGTTTTTGCCGATCTGGGACAAGAGGTATTTGAGGAATACCTGTTACCGACCATCTATCCGGAATCCCGCGAATTGATCAAAAAACATTTTGAAAAAGGACATCGGGTGGTTATTATCTCGGCCGCTACCCCCTACCAAACCAATCCCGTGGCCAAGGAATTGGGAATTTCCGATGTGTATTGCACCCAAATGGAACTGCAAAACGGAAAATTTACGGGGCGCATTGCAGAGATGCGTTGGGGCGAAGGCAAGGCACGAGCTGCACGAATCTTTGCCAGGGAGAATAACATTGACCTCTCCAAAAGCTATTTTTATTCGGATAGTTTTGACGATTATCCCTTATTCAAAATTGTGGGCAAACCTGTGGCCACAAACCCGGATAATGCACTTTCCCAGGTCGCCTTTGAGAACGACTGGCCCATTCTTAGATTTAAGGAAACCACTGAAAAACCGGTGGTCAATGGCTTGCGGACAGGCTTAGCGGCGGCGAGCATTTATCCGTCTGCGGTCAGGGGTGCGGTAAAGGGATTGGTCACCCTATCACGGCAGGAGGCCGCCAATACCACCTTTTCAAGTATTGGTGATTTTGGTACCCGCCTGGCCGGATTGCAAATATCCGTGAGGGGCAAACGTAACCTGACCGATTTTCGCCCTGCAGTGTTTTGTTTTAACCATCAAAGTGCAGCCGATTTCTTCATTATTATGAAACTCTTACGTAGGGATTTCACCGGTGTTGCCAAAAAAGAACTGGAAAGAACACCTATTGGACCCATATTCAAAGCGTTGGGGGCCATCTATATCGACCGAAGCAACAAAGCCAAAGCCATAGAGGCCATGAAACCGGCAGTGGAAGCATTAAAAAATGGGGTTTCGGTGGCTATTGCCCCCGAGGGGACACGAAGTGGCACCGCGGAATTGGGACCCTTTAAAAAAGGAGCCTTCCATTTGGCCATGCAAGCAGGGGTTCCCATTGTTCCCATCGTCATCAAAAACGCGTACCAGGCGGTGAAAAAAGGCTCCATGATGTTGCGTCCAACCCATATTGAGGTAGTGGTTTTGGATCCCGTGGAAACGGCACTTTGGAAACGGAAAAACTTGAATCAATACATTGAAGAGGTACGTGAACTGTTCGTTGCGGAGCTGAATCACTAGTGGGGTCCTGATATTGCCGGGCCAAACCAAAAAAACAAAACATATGCCATTGAACGTAGGAATATTGGGAGGAGGTTCGTGGGGAACCACCGTTGCCTCGCTAACGGCAAGAAATGCAAATCCCACCGTTTGGGCCCGAAATGAAGAAACGGTGAATGAAATCAATACCCATCGGACCAATTCAAAATACCTACCGGGAGCACTTTTGAACAAAAACCTGAAAGCCTCAGCATCCATAGAAGAAACCGTAAAAAATGCGGATTTACTGGTTATGGGGATTCCCTCGCAAAACTTTAGGGAAGTGCTGGAAACCGCAAAACCTTTTGTCCGTCCGTGGATTCCCATTGTGAGTTTGGCCAAAGGCCTGGAAATGGGCACCAAAAAAAGGATGACGGAAGTGGTGGCCGAAATACTGCCCGGACATCCCGTAGGGGTATTGACCGGTCCCAATTTGGCCAAGGAAATCCATAACGGTCAGGCAGCGGCAGCGGTAATTGCCATGGTGGATGAAATCATCGCCAAAAAATTGCAAGGGGTATTCAACTCGGGGCTCTTTCGTGTGTATACCAATAACGATGTGATCGGCTGTGAATTGGGGGGTGCCCTAAAAAACATTATGGCCATCGCCACGGGAATGGGCGATGGAGCCAATGCGGGTGACAATACCCGGGCGGCACTGATTACAAGGGGACTTTCTGAATTAACGCGTTTGGGCACGGCCATGGGCGGAAGAAGAAGAACCTTTGCCGGGTTGGCGGGTATGGGAGACCTTGTGGCCACCTGTAGCAGTGCCAAAAGTAGAAATCGCCATGTTGGTTTTCAATTGGGAAAAGGGAAAAAGCTCAACGAAATAATTGAAGAAATGTCCGAGGTTGCCGAAGGGGTCAAAACGGCCAAAGTGGTCATGGAACTTGCCAAGGAATATAAGGTGGACATGCCCATCTCCGAAGAGGTCTACAAAGTATTGTATGAGGGGAATACCGTAGCGGATGCCTTTCGTGGCTTGTTAAAATTGGAGAGCGGTTCCGAGGCGGAACCAGGATAAAGCCTATGCAAAGGGGCAAAGATCTCTTATTTTAGTTCCATATGTAAAAGATATATAGGTCAGGTGATCTATGTTCCTATGTTAGCACACATAAAAATCATGCAAGAAGATAATGATATAGAAATTAGTGAAGACGATTTGAAGAAGACAAAACTTCAACTAGAAATCAATGAACTTAAAAAACCTTGGTTTAGAAAACCTTCTTTCTTAGTTCCCATTATAGGCACAATTTCTACCTTAGTTATGCTTTATATAACAGGCTTTTTTGATGTAAAATTTGCAGAATTAAGAATTCAAAGAGAAAATCTTATTGATGAGAACAAGGAATTACAGGAAGAAAAAGATTTACTGGAATTGAATAAGCAGCAATTGTTAACAAGTACACGAGAACTTGAGGCCAAGCAAGAGGTTCTTAAAAAGAATGAAAAAATTCTTGAGAGCAGCAAAGAGAATCTTTTAATAGAAGAACAAACCTTAATAAGTAAGAATAAGATTCTCAATGCAAGAAGAATAAAACTTCAAAGCTTAGAAAAAGAATTAATTGAGAGAAATGATTCTATTAGGATTGCAGGGATAAGAATCCAAAAACAATTTGAAAAAGCAAATCAACCGATTCTATCTTTCACATTTGAAGATAATCCAACAAACCAAATTTGTGAAGTGGTAGTAACCAATTCAGGTTTGGGTCCTGCTTATTTTAAAACGGTTTCATATTACATAGATGGTAAAGAAGTCATCATTCGCCATATCCTTGATGTCATGAAGAGACTTGATATTAACCAATTTTATCATTACGGCTATTATATTGCCCCTTACCCAAATATTGAGGATAAAGATAAAAGGATAGCTCTTGCTGCTGGAAAAAAACTAACACTATTTAGAATTGAAAAAGAACATTTCACTTATGAAAATAGGAATCATTTCAAAAATGCAATTAATAGGCTAGGTATTAAAGTAGAATATTGTAACATTTCGGAAATCTGCAAAATGGTTGAATTTCATTAATAACGTGTGCTAACAAAGTATAAAAATAATTGCTCGGTCTGTTCCTATTCAGAAAATCCCACGAATTTTCCTCTGGTTCTCAACTTTTACTGAATAAAATACTAAACCACGCAACTATTCTTATACATAGCCGATGGTGTCAAATACGCTTATGGCGTACTTTTAACTGTGCTGCTTAGCAGGCAATGCAGCCAAAATCTGGTTGACACCATCGCCGCGCCATGCCAGATTGCAAAATCCGTAGGATAAGGGAGCTATTTGCAACGGCTGAACTACTCGACACATCAGAACGCTAAATGCAATCTGGTCGACAAATTTTACTCCCAACACAACGAAAACCAAGATATACGGCCATTACATGGCCTTATCCACGACCGATATGAAGGTCCACACAACCCCGCATAGGGACAGATAACCTTCACATCGTTACAGGTTTTCTTATATTTCCGTAATAATTCGCCACCAACGCTCCAAATCGCGCACTGCCCACGCAGATGTCGTAAATAGCGCAGCGTTATCTGCCAGCTTAAAAAAAATGAATGAATGAGGTTACAACTGCTAATTCTATTGGTTTTTCTTTCTTTCCGCTGCTCCAGTCAGAATGAAATTAGAATCTATAAAGTAGAAGGTAAAACTCATGAAATAAATAAAAAATTTGCAGTTCAAGAATATACTCTCCGTTCTGATTCGACCTATACATTCAGGAATTATCGGCTTGACAACAAATTTCAACGAGAGGGCTACAGATATTATAAACCCATTACAGACGAAGGAAAATATAGAAAAGAAGGAGATTTTTACATTCTGAAATCGTTTAATCAAGATTTTGACCTTGGAAGATTTATGGTGACAGATGATAACATGATCTACTACTATGAAGGGAAGAAGAGCAAACTAAAAAAAGGAGCCAAATACAAACGTCTGCAACCCGAAAATTTACCAAAGGTTGAAATTATAAAACAAATAAAAGAATATGCTTACTACAGAAGTATTGACAAAAAACTAACGGAATCCATAACAGAGGGCAAAATCAGCTATGGTCCGAAATTCGAAGATATTGGAGGCTATTCATGTTTTAAGTTTGTTTATGGCGAGGAAGGAAAAAATGAGTTGGTTCGTGTAAAATACACACAAAGTACTGACGAAATTTGGACAGAAAATTATTATTACAAATTCGGTGATTTAATACACGCGGTTGTAATAAAAGAAAATCCTGATGGGAAAGATGAAAAAAAGGAAATTTTCTTAAGTAATGGACATATAATTTGGGAATCAAAAACGAACTTTCTAAGCGCCAAGATTCTCATTGAGAAGGGAAACAGTTTTTTGGCCGAATATAAAGCCAGTAGATAACAAGGGCTATAATTTACCCACCTAATTGGCGAGCAGGTAGCTACAATTCTTCCTAACTTTAAATTTATGAACCATGAACACGGCTGAGTTTCTACCCTGTCAATCCGAAATCATAGCCAGGACCCGTTGTAGCGTATTTGATAATACCCTAGAAAGAAATGCAACAAGAAAAAGATGTAATCCAAAGGGAAATTCAACGTTTGACTTTGTTTTTAACAAAACTCATCGGAAAGGCAGTTGGCTTGAGCACCAATGACTTTGAACAAGGGTTCCAAAATATCGAATCGGATTTAAAAAATGAATTTGATTTGACATTAAGGGAAATTACCAATCTGGACGATTCAAAACTAACGAAAAAACTAGAGGGACTGGACGAGCAACATTTGGAAAAGTTAGCAGAACTGATTACCGCTCTGGTTGGGAATTTGCAAAACGACTTTGGGTCTGAACTAGCAAAAAAAGGGATTGTAATTTTGGACTTTTTGAACAACAATTCCAAAACTTTTTCTTTAAAAAGAATGCAATTAAAAAACACGCTACAACAAGGGTTATAATTCACCCCTACCCTGCTTCCTTATTTAAAAAAATCCTACTTTAGGATCTAATCAAAAGAATCGGCTTGATTGCCACCCTTCCGGGTCGAAATCATAGCCGAAACGTTCCACACCATTTCCTTACTACCCGATGTAACGCTTTTTGTTTTTATGGTTCTTTAGGAGTAATAGAAATTGTTTTCCATGAAATATTACTTCTTAGGACTAGCGTTGTGTCTATTTTATCAAATACATGCCCAAACCCATCCCGAATTGCCTAAACCAATTGGATCTTACGGTATTTCAACCATTAAAAATATTGAGCTGTCCGACACCACTAGAATTGAACGGGCAATTTCTGGACATGAAGAATTTCGGAAATTAAACTTTGATCTTTTCTATCCAACGGACAACTCTTCTTTGGTAAAAGTGCCCTATTGGGAAAATCCAAAGCTTTATGCCGATGTTTTGGATTCGCTTCAATTCAAAATTGTAAATCAAGGAATTAAGACCAATTCCGCATATCTTGGTAGAATCTCGACGAGAAACCAAAAATATCCCCTCATCATCTTTTCCCCTGGCTGGCAGGCCACTCGTTTGGAGTTCACCATATTGGTGGAACATTTGGCTAGCATGGGCAATATCGTGGCGATTTTGGACCATCCGTTTATGGGATATGCCAATAGGAATGGCGCTTTAACCCCACCCACAGACCAAGGATTCAAAAGCTACGAGGATTTTAGGGACTATTTAGGGGCAGACCAATTATGGGTACTTCACTATTTGTGGAAACAAAACAATAGTGTTAATTCCATACTATCTGGACGAATCAACACTAAAAAAATTGTTTCGATAGGGCAATCCGCAGGTTTCCTTTCTACAAAGGGCGCAGCCCTAATGGACGTAAGAATTACAAAATGTGTAAGTCTGGACGCCAAACTTGGCAATAAGGAAGAATTGAAAAATTTAAAACAAGATGTTTTGTTATTGGCATTGGAGCGGGCAGTGTTACATGAAGATTTTAATTTCAAGGAAAATGTAGTGGAATTGGCCTATAGGAATGCCGGACATTTTAGCATAGCGGATTGGACCTTTCTTAAGACCTCGCCAAGGGAAATGGAACCAAACGCAGGCAGTACACTTCTCGCCAACTATGCAGCGAACATTGATCTATTTATCAAGGAAGATACCCTGGATTCTTTTGTCAAGAAAATTGAGAAATATCCAAATCTGGATGTCACGTTACACAAGGCCCATTAAAACGGTGTGGAACAAGGGCTATAATTCATCCAGGTATTCTTGCTAACTTTAAACCTGGTAACCATGAACACGGCTGGATTTCATACGGACATTTTCCTGGCCTCAACTACGCTCAAGCCTAAATGAAAAGTCCGCAACTAATCATACACGAGACCGTTGTGCACAATGCTAACAAAATTTAGTTCATTATGACAAAGGAAGAAATTGACCTAGAAAACAGAAAATTAGACTTAGAGGAAAATAAACTAAAATTTCAAGCTGATTCATTTGAAAAAGAAAAAAAATTCAACCTGAAACAGATTGGGATTATCATAACTTCAATAGTTTCAATTGCTACAATAATTGTCTCTATTCTTCAGTTTATGAAATCTAAGAATACCAATGAGAAAGAACTTGAACTTTCCGCACAACAATTGGAATTGGCTAAAATTGAAGACAATCGAAGATATTCACTGGACTTAGCAAAATTTATATCGGAAAACCATAGTCAAATTTTTTCCTCTGACACAACCGAACAAGCATTAATGAGAGATGTTATGCTGGTATCTTTTCCATCTGAAATTAATGAGATAGTATTTAGAAAAATAAAATCAACTAAAAAGACAGAGGATAGCAAGAGTATATGGGAGGAAGGGGAAAAACAAGTGGATAGAATTATAAATGAGAATCTAGTCGATTATATCGTCAAAGAAGATGAAAATGTTGATTACTATATTACATTATTAGATTACCCGAAGACGCAAGTAAGACGTAAAGCAACTGACTTTCTTATCCAACTAAGTGAGAGCAAAAAAGAGGAAATCACAAACAAACTTTTGGACAACATCCTACCAGATAAAGAAAAAAACGCTTATCGAATGAATTTCAATATTGCTTTCACATTGTATAAAATGCCTAATGGTTGGAATTCAAGTCAAGAAAAAGTAAATAAACTTTTGGGGTTGAGAAATAGTTTGAACTATTCAGATTATCATTTCAAAAAATATGTGGAATTAGCAATTAACAACATAAAAGAACAATAATCACCGTGCACAACAAGGGCCATAATTCATCCAAGCGTTCTTCCTAACTTTAAACCTAATAACCATGAACACGGCCGGATTTCATACGCAAAACCATTGTAGCCAATTAAAAAACCCAATATGAATTATAATGAATACTTGGCAAATCGACTCAGGGAGGTTCTTTTAAGCGGTAAATGGGTTGTGGGAACGAACTTTAAGGAACAGCTGGAAGACTTAACGTGGACGGAAGCAACAAAAAAGGTGGAAAACTTTAATTCGATTTCGAGTATCACGTTCCATATCAACTATTACCTGTCGGGAGTTATGGACGTTTTTAAAGGCGGGGAGCTTACCATTAGGGACAAGTACAGTTTTGATGCACCGGAAATCAAAAGTGAAAGGGAATGGAACCTGAGAAAGGAAAAATTGGCAAAGGATTCGGAAAACTTCATCCAATTGGTCCGGAATATGAAACCCCAGAGATTAATGGATGTTTTTGTAAAAGAAGAATATGGTTCCTATTACAGAAGTATTGATGTAATTATTGAACATACCTATTACCATCTTGGACAAATCATCCTCATTAAAAAGAAAATAAGAGCGAAAAGTGAGGATTGACCATGCCTAATTTTAGCTTTGTTTTTAAAAGTATACGCGCACCGAATTAGGCATAAAATCGGCCAAAAACCCTGATTTCGAAAAAATCCAATCGATATGTAATGAGGACTATGGCGCCCACGAGTTAACTTTGGAGGTACGCATAACGGCAAGTTCTTTAAAAAAAGTGTCACAACAAAGGTTAAAATGCATACCCGACCAAGCTAACCGTTGCACCACATTTTAGCTGGACCGTTGCCCACGAATCACAAAACACCGCTTTGAATTACCTACGTGAAGTCCAAAATCAAAACATATAACTCTGAAGATTTTCGGAATGAATACTTGAACGCCAGTCCGGAATTGGAACAACTTTTTAAGAAAAGTCTTGAAGACTTTTTCTGCTTCAGAATCGAAGACATCAGTGAAAGGGTACGTAAGCCCATATCACCTTCAAGGGAAGAAAGCCATACGATAATCTTTGTGACGGAAGGTACCTATACAACCAAAATCGGTTTTAAGGAATATACGGTCAAACCCGACCAAATCGTAATCTATCAGGCAGGTGCGGTTTTTTCGACGGAACAAATCAATACTAAAGTGAACGGCTTTACCTGCCATTTTCATCCGGACATTCTTATTGGCCAATTTGGAAACCACACCCTACTAACGGATTTTGAGTTTTTACATGTGGGTAACCACCCTATTATCAATGTAACCCAAGACGCGAAACCTGCTATTCTGAACGTATTGGAAAGGCTGTGTGCCGAGTTCAAATCCGATGACCGACCAAACCCGACCATCGTTCACTCTTACCTTTACACGCTGCTTGCCGAATTAAAACTTCTTTTTGGTACGAACAGTTCGGTTAATCGAAGTGCTTCGTTTCAAATTACTTCCCAATTCAGAAAATTGGCACACCAAAACGTGAAAAAGAATCTAAAAGTGGCCGACTTTGCCGAAATGATGAATATCAGTCCCAACCATTTAAACAAATCGGTTAAAAGCATCACCTCCAAGTCCGCATCCAAAATCAATGATGAAATAAAACTAATTGAAATCAAATTTTTATTATACCAATCGGGTTTATCAATTAGCGAAATTTCATATGAAATGGGATATTTGGACGCTTCCTACTTCACTCGGTTTTTTAAAAAACGAGCCAAGGTTTCCCCAACAGGATTTCGAAAAATGATTGAAAAGTCCTAACCTTGGAATAATACTTCATAGTCCTTTTTTGATACTATAAAGACCTTTGCATTTGAAAATTTGACGCCGATGTATTCAACCGTATTGACCCTACATTCCTTATTCAGATGGCTGGTACTACTCTCATTAGGCTTCGCGATATACCGAGCGTACAAAGGGTATACTTCCAAGTCGCCCTTTTCCTATTTGGACAACAAGGTTCGACATTGGACAGCAACAATTGCCCATATTCAGCTTATTTTGGGGATTCTCGTTTATATCAAAAGTCCAATTATCCAATACTACTTCTCCGATTTTAAGAATTTGGTTTCTGATTGGAATTTGACTTTTTACGGTCTTTTCCATTTTATCCTTATGATTGGTGCCATAGTGCTCATCACCATAGGTTCCGCAAAAGCCAAACGGAAAAAAACGGCACGGGAAAAATTCAAGACCATTCTTGTAACCTATTCCATCGCGCTTATTTTGATTTTTATTGCCATTCCCTGGCCATTTTCGCCATTGGCAAATCGACCGTACATAAGGGCATTTTAAATGAACAAATTCCTTGTTTCCAATATCGGCAGGCTTCGTTTATTGGCAATCTTGGAAGGATTGTCATTGCTCGGGTTGGTCTTTGTATCCGTTCCGCTCAAGTATATTTTCGGTATTACCCAACTTTCCTCAGTTTTAGGCCCTATTCACGGCATACTTTTCCTGTTGTTCGTTTTCAACACCATTAGTGTAGGGACGGAATATGGGTGGAAATTCAGACAAACAACCTGGAAAGTATTGTTGGCCTGTATCATTCCATTTGGAACATTTTACATCGACCTTAAGATTCTGAAACCGATTCACAAAAAGACAGGTCGATGAATATTTATGTTTTTAAGACCTCTATTGAACCTCAAGATATAAGAAGCGTCAATGAACTACTGCGCACTTTAATTCCGAATTGCACATGGAACTATGATTTGGAAGATTGCGACAACATTTTGAGGGTTGAGAGTAGAAAGAACATTGCCAAACTCATATGCTTTCATTTGAGAATGGACGGGTTTTACTGCGAAGAGTTGGAATAAAGCCTGCAGGCAACAAGCTATAACCGCACACGGTGTACTGACCAAAAACGTCAGCACATTCGGAATTTCCAATGTCCGTTCTAAACCGAAAAATGGTAACTTCAAACCCCTAACGGACGGTTATTCATGACCGTTGTAGCCCATTAGGGGAAAACCGCAAAATGAACGAAGCACTAATCAGTCGAAAAGGAGCAAGAAAAGCTCAGGACATTCCTTCAGAAGTCTTGGAATTACTGAACAATGGAAAAGTAGAAACAGTAAACCTGACCGAGTGGTTGGCTGTTGACCATGTAAAACTCATAAAAACCGTATTTCCAGAATTAGGGATCGAACAGGACAAAATCGCCCTGATTTCCAAAAAAATTGAATCCCAAAACAAACCCTCTGCAATGAATACAACCAAACTGGTGGGTTCAACAATTTTTCAATGGTATGCAAAAACGACAACTCTTGACGACATACTGGACAAACTAAGCGCTCATTTGTCCGACTCGGTTCGTTGCTATGCACCTTACCTCATAGGATTGAATGAAGATTTAACCATTCGCGAAAAATTAACCAAATCGCAAAAATTGGTTGCCGATGGTCATTTTGGAGTTCGGGAAGTCGTATGGATGGCGTTACGACCTGCAATTGACAGAAACCTGGAAGAATCCATCAAAATATTGAGTGATTGGGCCACTAATGAAGATGAAAATATAAGACGGTTCACAACGGAATCAACCCGACCAAGAGGAGTTTGGTGCAAACATATTGAACAACTAAAGGACAATCCTGAAAGTGCATTGCCCATTTTGGAAAAACTGAAGTCCGATACCTCCAAGTACGTTCAGGATAGTGTTGGAAATTGGTTAAATGATGCAAGCAAATCCAAACCAGATTTTGTGATTCAATTGTGTGAAAAATGGCAGAAAGAATCACCAACGAAGGAAACGGAAAAAATAATTAAAAGGGCAAGACGGACGATTGCTAAAAAATAACTGGCCGCAACGCGCTGTATACGTATTGCGCTCGGAATTTCCATGTTTCGACTACGCCCAGCCCATATGAAAAGTCCCCAACCAAGCCATACACGGGACCGTTGGGCATAATGCTAAAAAAAACGCAGTGAACGAACTAAAAAGCATAAGAAAATACTTTAAACCAATCCAACCATCCGTTTCAGAAAATGATGACGAAATAAGTTATCAAGAAGCCCAACCTTACAAAGAAATTGAGAATTATGTGTACTGCTTTTGGCAACTTAAAACACAAAAATCCTTAGACCAAGATTACAGCTATCGAGTGGTATCCGATGGTTGTATTGACATTTTTTTTGACCATAGACGACCAGCTGAAAGTTTTATAATGGGATTTTGCCGAAAATATACCGAATTCCAGATTGGAAAAGAGTTCGATTACATCGGTATTCGGTTTTTACCTTCCGCTTTCACACATTTGTATGGTGTCGATGCCAAAACTTTAAGCAATCAATCCCAAGAACTACATAAAATTTTACCAAACTTTTCAGACTGGATTAAGTCAGACATCAAACCTTCGGATTCACTTCAAACCATCTTAAAAGCCCTCAACGAAAAAATAATCGGATGTCTAAAAAACAAAGTTGTTCATTGTGACCACCGCTTTTTAGACGCATTAAACCTGATTTTTCAAAAAAATGGGTATTTGGATACTGAAAAAGACTTAAATACAGGTTTGAGTTCCCGACAACTTCGCAGAATCTTTAATTATTACATCGGCACAACTGCAAAATCATTTAGTAATGTCGTACGGTTTCAGTACATTTTGAATGCAAGGCCCTCGAAACAAAGTCTTAAAGAAGATAAACTTTACTTTGACGTTGGTTTTTTTGACCAAGCCCATTTTATTAAAGATTTTAAAAGGTTTTACGGTGTAATACCGTCCGAAGCCTTCAACTAGACTTTGTCCGATTTTTACAATCCCTGCCAATCAACACATTCTAAATTTGCCCAACCTAAACAAGTGGAATGTGAATGAATTTAAAACCGCATTCGCCCCAATTATCATAAAGCAAATGTGAAAACAGCAAACAAAATGAAGCTAAACGCAGGAATTATAACGGATAAATTACAGGAAACCAAGGAATTCTACACCCAAATTTTGGATTTTGGAGTGGCTTTTGAAAATGAGTTCTATCTTTTAATGCACACACCGGACAAATCTTCAGAAATCAGTTTTCTGTTGCCAAATCATCCCAGTCAAAAACCTATTTTCCAAACGCCATTTAATGGAAAAGGAGTTTATTTGACTATCGAAGTAACCAATGTTGATGAGGTTTACAAAGAAATCAAAAGCAAAGAAATTGCAATTGAAATTGAGATTAGGGATGAGCCATGGGGAGACCGGCATTTTGCAATAATTGACCCTAATGGAATTGGAATTGACATTATCACTTTTACAAAACCACAGGAGGAATGACAGCAAAGAATATCGGGAAGACGATATCTAAAAGACTGAATGAGATCGGTGTGTTTACCTTGGCCGATTTAGCCGAAATGACACCCAAGGTGGCTTATCAAAAGATTTGCGATAATTACCCAAATAAAACCATTCCAAAATGCTATTACCTTTATTCATTGCAAGGAGCTTTATTGGATTTGGATTGGCGTGATCTTCCAGAAAATGTAAAATTTGAGTTGCTGGAAAAATGAAGCACAATACAAAACAATGTGTATACGCAATAGCGGTTTGGGTTAGTACCCAAACCGCTTTTTCTTTTTATTGAAGTATATTGCCTTGCGCAAAGCAACGACTTAAAATCCGCTACTGCCCATCCACGAGAACGTTACAGCACATTTTGTCAAAAGTTAAATTCAACATATTACCGCTAGTCATTTCGATTGTATTAGTTCTGATTTCATTTGGAATTACATTGACAACCACCCAAGTTTTCGCGACCGAGCACTACATCGGAATGGGTTGTCTGACAATAGCTACGATTCTCTATTTTGCGAATAGAAAAGTTTACTTCTTATTTTATGCATTGACCCTAACAATCGGGCTAATCGGATTTTTGGACTTTTACATAACCACCTATACAGTTGGATTCGCGGGAGTTGGAGTAAATCCCATTTTTTTAGGCCTATTGATGTTGTTCTTCGCAGTGAGCAAGAAACAGATGGACAAATTTTTACCCGAAAAAGCAGGGACGAACGAAAGGACTTTGAACGAGAATCTGATAAAATCCTTTGAATCAAAATTTAAGGACAAAACTATCCTTGAATTGAATGAAATCGTTGACGGAAACTCAAAATTTACCAACGAGGCAAGAGAGGCTGCCAAAAGAGTATTAAAAACTAAAAATCTGCTGTAACATTGTAGCTCATTGCTGCCGGAATTTCCATATTTCGACAAGATCGGCACTGGCTTAGAATTTCCTGCAATCAATTATCTTTACTACAGGCAGGAAAAATCCAGTAGGATTTTCCCGTAACCAATCATATACAAGACCATTAGCATCAAAAAAGCAAGAAAATGAATAAATCGTTACTGATAATTTTGACTTCCTTTAGTCTATCAGCAATGGCGCAATCGCATACGGAGCTGATTGTAAAAAATAAGATTGACCATATGACCACATTGGCAAGGGAACCCATGGTCTGTGAGCATCCCAATGGTACGCTATTTGTCTCAGGGTATAGAAATGGAAGTGGTAGCCCCCAGTTATGGAAAAGCACTAATGAGGGGAAGACCTGGCAAAAAGTGGATGTGGGGACCACAGATCAAGGGGCCATCGGAAATTCCGATGTGGACCTGTTTATTGATAAGAAAGGGAATATCTACCTACTAAGCATGACCTATACCCAACTACCTGAGAATTTGGACGGTTTTGATTACTCAAGTATGAAAGGGGAACGCATTGCGGTAGGCGTAAGTAAGGATGATGGGCAATCATGGAATTGGAAAACCATCTCAGAAAATGACTATGATGACAGACCATGGATTACGGCCACCACGGATGGGACACTTCACATTATATGGAACGATGGAAAAGGAATCCATCATGTCGTAAGCACTAATGAAGGGGAGACTTGGTTGAACCGACCTGATATATCCAAGAAAGGAGGTTCCAGTTTCCTTGCCAACGGTCCCAATGGACAATTGGCAGTTCGGGTTACGCCGTTGTCCGCATCAGGTCAGCAAATGGATGAAGGTATCGACTTGATCCGTCTGAGCTTGGATAATGGTAAATCATGGAAAGAGGTTACCATACCCGGAAAAAGAACCTGGACAAAGGATTTTAGCGGAGTCCCAAGGTGGGTAGAGCCTGCGGTATGGGATCAGGAAGATAAGCTTTATTTGCTTTGGAGTGAGGGCAATACCCTGAAATTGGGAACAACCCATACCAATGGTAATGCTTGGGAGGAGCATAGCATCGTACAAAGTAAGGATACCCTCTATTTTCCTTATATGGAAATGAGCGAACAAGGAATTCTTTGCACCTGGGTTTCCGGTTTTAACGAAAACACTAGACATCATGCAGCAATTCTTACTATTGAGGAAGGAAACATTCAGATCAATGCCTTGGAACCCCAAAAGCTGGATATCTGGTCCCGGTTTCAAACAGATGATTATCAGCGGGCCACAGGAGGTGAGTATTTTCCAATAATCCCGCTCAAAAATGGAAATTTCGGAATGGTGACCACCATACAAAATTCCAAAGGGGGTAGGGAAGGTTTTACGTGGTGGGAATTACAGCTCAACAAATTCTGATGCTGACCCTGTTTATAAGATCATCGTTCCCATTTGGGGGTTAGGCTTTATATACCAAACGTTGTGTGACGTTCAAAATACTATAAACACGAATCAATTTTTAGGACAACTTTAATCGTAACACCATAATCATGAAAAAAAACTTGATAGTACTACTCTTTAGCACTGGCATGATAACTTTTGGAATCGGCCAATCCAAAGTAATGACACCAGAGCAGCTCATTGAATTAAATAGGGTTTCTGCTGTGGGCCTAACCAATGATGGGTCGCAGGTAGTTTACAAAACCTCATCCTTTGATCTAAAGACGAATACCCGCTCGAGTAAAACATTTTCAGTTTCCATAGACGGTGGAGATCTGAAGCCATTGGATGATGCAGGAAAGTTGGTGAGGGGCAAAAATCTGTCCCCGGACGGAAAATGGAAATTAATGGCCAAAGAAGTAAAACTCCAGAAAGTAAGTGGCATGGATCACTATGATGATGTCCCCAATTCCAATGTTTACATCTATGACCAACTCAACTACAGACACTGGGACACTTGGGAAGATGGAGCCTACAGCCATGTCATGCTACAATCTGCAACCGATACCCAGGATAGTGGAATTGATTTGATGGAGGGAGAACCTTTTGATTGTCCGCAGAAACCATTTGGAGGTGATGAAGATTATATATGGAGCCCCGATTCCAAAAGCGTTTTGTACGTCACTAAAAAGTTGGCGGGCACGGAATATGCCGTCAGCACCAATTCAGATATCTATGAATATAATATAGAAACAAGACAAACAAAAAACCTGACAGCGAACAATAAAGGCTATGATACGCATCCTGCATTTTCTTCCAAAGGTACCCTCGCCTGGTTGCAAATGGAAAGGGATGGCTATGAGTCCGATAAAAATGATATCATCGTTAGGCTACCAAAAGGAGACGTGAACCTTACCAAAGATTGGGATGGCACGGTCAATGGCTTTATTTGGAGTAAAGATGGATCAAAGATTTATTATAACGCTCCTGTTGGTGGCACGGTCCAAGCCTTTGAGATTGATGTTCCGGTTGGTAGCAGAACCCCGTCAAGGCCGAAACAGATCTCTGAAGGTCAATTTGACGTAAATGGGATCATAGGGCAAAGCGGGGAACATTTAATTGTGTACAGAAGGGATATGAATCATGCCACTGAGATTTATAATCTAAATATCGCAACTGGTGCAATGAAACAATTGTCCGAAGCAAATAATGAAGTCTATGAAGGCATCAAAATGTCCAAGGTAGAAAAGAGAATGGTCAAAACAACCGATGGGAAGGATATGGTTACCTGGGTGATTTATCCCCCGGATTTTGACCCCACTAAAAAATACCCTACCCTGCTCTATTGTCAAGGTGGGCCTCAAGGTGCTTTATCCCAATTTTACTCGTTCCGATGGAATTTTCAATTGATGGCTGCAAATGGCTACATAATCGTTGCCCCCAATAGAAGGGGCATGCCCGGTCATGGTGTTGAATGGAACGAACAAATCTCAAAGGATTACGGTGGGCAAAATATGGACGATTACCTTTCTGCCATTGATGCCATTGCCAAAGAACCCTATGTGGATACCAGTAGACTGGGTTGTGTTGGGGCAAGTTATGGAGGATACTCCGTTTTTTATTTGGCTTCAAGACATGAAGGTAGGTTTCAATCATTTATATCGCACGACGGTATTTTCAATTGGAGGTCGATGTATGGAACCACTGAAGAATTATTTTTTGTGAATTGGGATCTTGGTGGAGCGTATTGGGATAAAGCAAATGCTGCTGCCCAAAAAACCTATGCAGAATTCAATCCGATAAATTTTGTTGATAAATGGGATACTCCAATCCTTATTATTCAAGGAGGAAAGGATTTTAGGGTACCCATTGGACAGGGACTGGAAGCTTTTCAGGCGGCACAACTGCAGGGTATACCATCGAGGCTTTTGTTTTTCCCCGAAGAGAACCACTGGGTGCTTTCGGCCCAAAACAGCTTGGTCTGGCAAAGGGAATTCTTTAAATGGTTGCAGGAGACGGTAAAGGATGTCGAGAAATAAATAGGGACAGTTAAGCCAGCTAGCAATGGGGTGAAAGAATTCAAAAAACGACAACTGAGGTACTAAAACCATGGCGAACATGTTATATGCAGGAATAGTCCCTATGGTCATATTCCGTATATCATTGTTCGTTGTGTGCCATTGAGGAAAATGAACAAAATAAAATCGATAATTGCTTTATCCATTATTGTCTTCATTCCATTTGGACTGATGCTATGGATTAGAAATCATCAATCAACAGGTTTTGCCAGTCTTGAACTTATCACATATCCTTTACTGTTTGGAGGATTGAGTATTGCAATACTCGTTTTCATAAAAAAGTTTTTCCTTAAGGAAAAGCTGATCGATTTTAATTCGGGGAAAGGAAGATGGACTACTGACATTTTTTGGGGTCTCATTCTGACCGTTATCTATTTCCTTCTATTTTATCTGGAACGACTGACATTATCCAATGTATTACAGTTCAATTCCAATAGGGAACTATTGGGCCTAATGCTCGATATGAGGAAAAACCCACTCCTGATGTTTGTTTGGTTTGGACCTGTGCTCTGGCTTGGAATTGCGCTGTACGAAGAGCTTATAAGAGTATTTGTTTTGACCAGCTTATGGAAATGGTCCAAAAGACCTATTTGGGCAATGACGGTCATTTTTATTTCAGCAATCATCATAGGTTTGGCCCATTGGAGTCAAGGCCCGTACGGGATGGTAACCATTGGTATCAAAGGAATGGTAAGTGGCTATTTCTTTTTGAAAAAGAAACGACTAATGCCACTTGTTTATGCGCACGTCCTTTACGATGGAATTCAAGTTGCCCTATTATTACTGACTTATCCTGACCCATAAGAATATCAAATATCCTAAAAATGGCATATAACAATGTGTCCTATCAAAACCCATATCATTGTTGAACAAATAACATCTTATCTCATTTCCATATGGTCATTTACTCGTCCAACCCATATTTCTTTAATACTTCTTCCCAGGATACCGATTGAATTTGCGTGATCAACTGTTTGTTGACCTCATTAAAGTAAGGTTGGTTCTTCGCCATGATAAAACTGCGATACTGTTTTTGAAACGTAAACGGTAGGGACCGTATATTATCCTGCATATCATTGGTCTGTATCAAATATTCCGTGGTGGTCCTATCGGAAACCAAAACCTCAATTTTCCTCCGTGATAAGGCCCTTAGGGCCTGTAATGGCGTTCTGTATACCTCGGCAGGTTGCAACCCGTGTTTTTGTAAAAAAAGTTCCGCGTCCGAAGCGCCCACAACACCTATATCCGGAATATTTTGAAGGTCTTCCAAACCATTGATGTCCGCCTCCAGCGTATTTACCGTTAAGGTTGAGGCAATGGTCGCCGTAAATCCGGAAATGATGATGATGGCCGTAAACATCCACACAATGGCAATCGTTTTTCCCAAATGCGTTTTGGGTGCCTTATCGCCATAACCCACCGTGGTCATGGTTACCGCAGCCCACCAAAGGCCATCGAAAAGTCCCTTTACACCTGGTCTAAACTGGTATTTATTTGCCTTGCGTTCCACAAACCATAGAATGGTACCAAAGGTGAGCAAAATGACCAGCAGGAGCAGTACGATATTCAAAAAATCACGGGAAAAAAAGTTGTTGATGAAAATTTGAAACTGACTTTGACTGTTTACGGTCGTGGAAACGCCCAAACTGGAAACATAGAAGGGCTGACTCACCTGAAACCGCTCAACCCTACTCGGACTATTGCTTAGCGGGTTAATGGCAATGTCCAACTCCTCATAGTCCAACGAGCGGACAATGCTTATGGCATCACTATGTTCCACGTATTCGTAGGGAACCTCCATTTCGGATACAATGCGCTCCCAAAGATCAATGGACACTCCCGTATACCCCTCAGAACCCTTCACCACAAAAGGGGGATCGATGTAGATTCCAATCCGTAAGGCATCCTGTGGTGTTTGGGCGAGACCCAAATCCACCAACAGGAGGGATACCAAAAGAACTATGTTACGATACATTTTTGTCATAGTATTGCAGTTCATCCACCACATTCAGGGCTAAAAACCGAACCAGAATCCCCAGCAAAGCTACGGTCTGCTGTGAAAACACATTTTTTTCCTTGGAATAGACACAAAAAACCAGGTTGCTGCCCTTTTTTTGTTCAAAAGGCACATACAACCGTGAAAAATACCCATGGCTATCGTGTTGGCTTATATAATGGCGCACTTCTTTGTCACAATCATTGATCATAAGGGATTTATCGGTAACCAGTACATAACTGGGCAAATTGTTCTTTTCATCAAATGCTTCTTCCCTTGTCACCATATCCGGATTTCCCCGTTGGTATCCTTTGTACTCAATCACTTCCCCTTTTTTATACCCGATTTCGAACAAATCCATTCGGGTGGGCAGCTCCACCAGTTTGCTTAGAATCGGCAATATGACGTTCCAATGTGGATCTTTGGGAATCTGTCTGATCAATCTGTGCAACAAATAACTGTTCACTCCAGCACTTTTCAACTCTTTCTTTTTCCGTTGCAGGGCACTGCTCTTAACGACCAGTTCAGCCTCCATTTCTTCCAGCTCTTTTTGTTTTTGCGACAAGGAAGCTTGCAATCCCCCTATTTTTTTGAGTACCCAGCGCCTTGCAAAGAACCAAAAGAAATAAAATCCCAAAGCAACCTGCAAGCCTATCCCCCACCACGTACGATACCATTTTGGAGCTACCGCAACGGGAATGGACAAAGGTGCACTCCATTGAAACCCCCCGGATTTTTGACCTCGTACCCATAAGGTATAACTCCCGCCATTGAGTCCTTCCAATGCAAATTCCGTGGTATGGGTTGCCCTCCATTCAATATCTTCAACGTCTTCCTTTGACAAACTGTTTTCAAAAATTTTGTATTGGTACCTAACATCCTCACTTGGGAAAGTGAGTGTTGCCATGGAAAGGGTGGTTTTTTGTGTTTCTTTTAGTTGAATTGATGTGTTTTTTTCGATTTCCACATTATCCACCACCACCTTTTTTAAGACCGGAGTTTTGGTTTGATGGGGCCTTGGATGGACCTGCGAGGAATACACAACCCCCTCGGGAGTGCCTACCCAGAGTTGTGAATTATCAAAAAGCACCATACAACGGTATGAAGAAATCTTGGACGGCGTGCCACTGACCTCATCAAAAACCACATAGTTGCCCTCCCCATCCAAATGAATAAGTCCATTGGTATCCGTAGCCAGCCAAAGCGCACCATCGGGCATGGCGGTAATGGATCTCACCTCGTTATAGGTGAATCCCCCAAGATCAACTTTTCGTATGGTTTCCGTGTCATACTTTAACAGTCCATCGGTAGTAGCGAGCCATACAATACCCAAACGGTCCACGGCCATATCATGCACTTCAAAATTACCGCTGACCTTAAATGGAAAGGGAAGACTCTTGTTTTGAAATCGATCTGATGATGGGTCGTATTTATACAGATAAGAGTCCGTGCCAATGCCTGCCGCGTACAATTCGTTTTTCCCACCTTCCCGCATCACCAGGATTCGATTGTCAAAACCCTTATCCCTGCCATATTCACTAAAATTACCTTTTGAATCGATACGTGCGGCTCCAACTACGGGCCTATCGGAGGGCGCCTGACAGACCCATAGATTGTCATTGTGGTCCGCATAAATAAAGAAGACTCCGCTCCCACGTTGACTTAAATCATAGGTCCTTTTCAATTCGTTATCCTGATATTGAAATATCATCCCCTCGGCTGAACCATACCAAACCTTATCCTCTATGGATCCAATCCCCACAATATCATTAAGGTCATCAACTTTCTCATACCCCTTTGCCATACCCTTCCCATAAATCCTGGAAACCGTACCCTGGGATATTAAAACCGGTCCTTCCGGGGTCGAATTCATGGCCCTAATATTATCATGGCCCAGACCGGACACACTTTGAAAAAAACTGGACCACAATAGGGTAAGGCCCTTATCGGTACATACCCAAATGACATCATCAATTCCAGCTTCACTTTCGGTAAACTGCAAATGGTTTATGGTTCCAAAAGAGAGATTTTCCACACGGTGCGGGTCATTGGCGCCAAAGACCTTGGACAATTGCGCCTTGTTTTCTTGGGTTTGAAGTGTGTATAGGGTAGATTCCGAATTTAAAAACAGCGTCCCATGCCCATTCATGGTGATGTTCCGGAATTTCCTGTCCGAAAAAAACAGTTGCTTATTGGTAATCGTATGATCGCGGGTAACCTCTAATCTTTCCAACCGCTCGCCTACCAACCAAATGGTATTCCCTGTGATAAGGAAGTCATTACCTGATTCATAGTTTTTAACGGCCTGAAATTTTTGTGTCGTTTCGTCAAAATAGAACAATCCATGTTCGGGAACCAACACCCATATGGTATGGAACGGGTCTTCTCCAAAGACCACTTTGGACACTTTTTCCCCGGATATGAGGTCAAATCTGTCCATAGTATCCATAGCACCGGAAAACAGCAGTATGGAACCATCCATTTGTCCCGTCCACAATCTTTTTCGGCTATCCTTAAACAGGGTCGTGGGGTAGTGTAAACTGGCATTTATATCAAACGAGCGTATTTGCGGCCGTCCATTGGTATTGGTAATACTATGGATTCCAGTATCGTTGGTAAAGAATAGGGTATTTTCATCCCACGAAACAAAATTCCTGATTGTTTTGCTTCTCAAAGTGGTGTTATAGTCATCAAAGGTATGGCCATCAAATCGATACAAACCTTGATCGGTGGCCAACCACACAAATCCCTTACCATCCTGAACAACATGGTTTACACTTTGAAACGGCACCTCCTCCCCATGATAATAGGCGTATTTAAACTTTTGCGCATAAACGGAATATATGGCCAAGGAGAAAATAAGAATGAAGATTTTGAACCGCATGAGCCAAGAGAAAGACTCCTAAAGTTAAAAAAAGCCAAGGACTTTGATATCTGGGGAATTCTTCAGCGCAGGGTTTGATTAAAAAACACGTCAACAGAGGCTATAATTTACCCAACAAAATGGTGGGCAGGTATATCCTGTCAATCTTTTGATCATTAGGGGTATTTTGTTTGAATCCTACTTCGGAACACCACATTTCCGGACCAAATGCACAACTAGTTTGATTTTTATCGAATGTTCAACCTTCCGGGCAATATACATTCCCCATCAGCGTTGCCAGCATAAACCCCAGTCCCATGCGAACCGCGTACCTACTACCCTTTACCCTTATTTTGTTACTACTATCCTGTAGTAGCGAGGAAAACACCGTGGAAGATCCATTGGTTGACAACAATTCTGGACAAGAATCCGATACTGGGGACAATTGCCCAGCATCCATTGGATTTGTTTTTGAGGAAAGCAATGGTATCGTTTCCATCGAATTTGAGAACAATGAATTTCCCCGGGGCTGGGTTTTGAAAAATGATGTTTCCGATGTTTCCGGGGACGGATATATGCAATGGGAAGGTACTCCAAGTATGGGTGATCCCGGTAATGGCATGGTTACTTTTCCCATACGAATTTCCAATACCGGAGTTTACCGATTTAATTGGAAGTCTTCGTATAGAAAGGGGGACAATGGAACTGAGCACAACGATTCCTGGTTAAGGTTCCCGGATGCCGATGACTTTTTTGGAATGAAAAACGATGGTAGTGTGGTCTATCCGAACGGTTCCGGTAAGCAGCCAAATCCCAACGGTGCTTCAAAGGATGGATGGTTCAAGATTTACCGAAGCGGGGATGACAATGCGTTTAAATGGCAGGCCAGAACTTCCGATCACGATGCACATGATATCTACGTTAGCTTTGAAACTGCGGGAACCTACCTACTGGAGGTTGCTGCGCGATCCGATTTCCATGCCATAGATAGAATATTGCTGCACCAGGAAACCATTATGGAGAATGACGCAGTAGCGCTTGCTGCCAATTTTAGCAACAAAGAATCGTGTAAGTAATGCCTCATTATATGGGAAAGGGTTGGAATGGATTGGATATTCAACCTACTGGCTCCCCATGTATTGAAAACACCTGGAAACCTGTAGAGAGCCCCTGTGGACAATTACCAAATTCATGACACCACTACCCTTTATACGGTTTGTCTTTCGCGACATCAAAATCCACGCATCCTTCATACTTACCTGGAACGGGATGGTAGTCGAATACTTCGGTCATTACCTTTTTTGAGGTGAAATAGCCTGTAACCACCAATTCTTTTAACAGGGAGAAATAATGGATTTCCGGTTCAAGTTTCCCTTGCTGTTGTTCGTTAAAGGCGACCGCTTCATCCTGTAAGGCCTTTAGTATGCCATACCGATCTTCTTGGCCCAAATCCTCAAAGGGTTTTCCAAAATCGGCAATACTGTTGGCATCAATGGAAGTCAGACCATAGAGGAAGGTGTCCTGATCTTCGGGGGACAAACAGGCATTGACCACCTCAACCACATACTTGCCTATTTCCATTTCCCTGGCTCCAGGTTGCCCCTCGGTCTTTGGCAAAATGGTTTCCCCCAATTCATCCAACAGTGCGATATCCTTAGCGGACAGGCTGCTCCAAATCCTTGGTTCCACCTTACAGGATTGCAATAAAACGGTAGGTGCCATCAAAGTGCATCCACCCAAGAACGTCAACTGCTGTAAAAAACCTTTTCTATCCATGGTGGTCATAGGTTTTGTTTTTTCAATTCCTTTATAGCATGGTCCGCGGCCCTTGCCGTAATGGCCATATAGGTCAATGATGGGTTTTGACAGGCACTGGAGGTCATACAGGAACCATCCGTTACAAATACATTCTCACAGCCCCATACCTGATTATAAGGGTTCAAAATGGATGTTTTTGGGTCTTTACCCATCCTCGCCGTACCCATTTCATGGATGTTCAATCCAAAATTTCGGTTCATAGGGACCTCTTCGATATTCTTCAAATTTGCCTTTTGTAACATCTCAATGGCCGAGTCCACCATATCCTTTTGCATGTTCAATTCATTGGTTTTGTACTCCGCGTCAATCTCCAACAGCGGCATATCCCAATCGTCTTTTTCGGTTTTGCTTAAGCTTACCTTATTTTCATGATAGGGAAGACATTCTCCCATCCCTGTCATCTCTATCTTCCATGGTCCCAGGCTTGTTAAGTCCTTTTTCAGTTCGGTTCCAATCATGGACTCGCCCCGTTCCGATCCCGAACTCCTTGAACCCCCAACGGAATAGGCATAACCCCTGGAGAAATTGGATTGCCTATCCTGACCAAAATTCCTAAACCGGGGCAGGTAGGTTCCCGTTGGGCGCTTACCAAAGGGGGATTTATCCTCAAAACCTTCCAAGGTGGCTTCTACCCTAGCGTTATAGTTGTGGTCCATTAAATTGTGGCCCAATTCCCCACTATCATTTCCCAGACCATTGGGAAAACGCGATGATTTGGAATTCATCAATACCAAGGTGGAATTCAAGGTGGCTGCATTCAAGAAAACTATTTTGGAAAAGAATTCCATGGTTTCCTTGGTGTTGGTATCGATAACGCGCACCCCTTTTGCTTTTTGGGTGCGTTCATCATAAATGATGGAATGTACCACAGAAAAGGGACGAATGGTTAGGTTTCCCGTTTTTTCAGCCGCAGGAAGCGTAGCTGAATTACTGCTAAAATATCCTCCAAAAGGACAGCCCCTATAACACAGATCCCGATGCTGGCACGGGCCCCTTCCCAAATGGGGGCGGGTGAGGTTCGCCGTTCTGGAAATGACCAGATGGCGGTCCTTATAATGGGTCTTTAATTGATCCCTAAAATAAACCTCCGCACAGTTCATTTCCATGGGGGGCAAAAACTCCCCGTCCGGAATTTGGGGTAATCCATCCCTATTACCGCTAATTCCGGCAAATCTTTCCACATAACTGTACCAAGGCGCAATATCCCGGTACCGAATTGGCCAATCAATAGCGACCCCTTCCCTGGCATTGGCCTCAAAATCCAAATCGCTCCATCGTTGCGTCCAACGTGCCCAAAGCAGGGACTTTCCACCTACCTGATATCCCCTGATCCAATCAAACGGCTTCTTCTGAATGTAGGGATGCTCCTTGTCCTTTACAAAAAAATGCTCGGTCGCTTGTTCATAGGCGTAACATCGACTTAAAATGGGATTTTCGCTGATTTGTTCCTGGGTCAATCGATTCCGATAGGGCAATTCCCAAATGTGTTTTGTAGCTGTAGGATAATCCTTTCGGTGTTCTACCATCCTACCGCGTTCCAAAACCAGTGTTTTTAATCCTTTTTCACACAATTCCTTGGCCGCCCAACCTCCGCTTATTCCCGAACCAATAACAATGGCATCATAAGTATGTTGTTCTTTTCCCTTTGCATTGACTTTTAGCGAACTGTATTTCATAGTTTTTATCAACTCCTATAAGATGGGCCCTAGCTCCAATTAAAAATCCGTTGTACATACTCCCGACTCTTTTTCCAATCTTCCTTTAAGGGAAATTCAGGCTCAAAACCGTTTGGAAAAGCCAGTTCTATTCCCGCCATTCCATGGAATCCCTTGGCCTTCAAAACCTTTCCTATGGCATTGAAATCAGTGGTGCCCTGTCCAACATATTCGGTCCATTCGCCATTATCGTACTGGTCCCTAATGTGCAAGTACACGAATTTATCGCCATAGGTTTGGATGAATTCAACTGGATCAACCCCGGCCCTGATCAACCAATTGATATCCGGACCTAACTTAGCTTCCGGAATTCTTTCCAGTGTTCCCTTTAAGTCATGTAAATCGTATTCTACCTCGTAGGTATGGTTATGGAGATTGGGTTGAATACCATATACCTCGCAAAACCCAATGATTTTCTTTAGCAGTTCGGCTTGGTCGTCCAGTTCCAATTCCGTTTTCTTGCGACCGACACCGCCAACGGAAATACCAAAAGTCTCCCCACCCAGCTCGGCCAATCTAGGGACGACCAATTGGATATCCTCCCAAATCTTTGGATGTTGCTTCCTATCGCACATTTGAAATCCAACACCATACGAGGAGCCGGATACCTTGATATCGTGCTTTTTTGAATATTCCGAAATCCGGGTAACTGCGTCATCTGGGCGCAACACCACTTCCATCAGTTCCACGCCATAAAGACCTGCGTAGGACATATCCGAAAAGACCTGCTCCAATATAGGACTGCAGTCCCAATTGGGCGGATAATTGCTGGCATAGACCCAAAGATGGCCACAGAGCTTCACTTTGGTCGTATTGATTTTATCAAACCCTAAAACAGTTTTGGGGAGCAATAAACTTCCCAGGGACAGGAAAGCGGTATTTTTGATAAAGTTTCGGCGATTGGTATCGTCACGCATTGGGCAGAAATGTTAACTTCCAAAAACGATTGGTTTTGTAAGATAGAAAATAATTCCGACCATAAAGCCAATACTAAAGATCATCTAGGGATTACGCCACTTTTGCCACTTTAAAGTCCAACCTTCACGCCCAACATAGGGACAAAATAAAAATACGATTGGATTCTCCTGCGATTAGGTAATAGTAAAATAAACGATTATATTCACTACCGCAAATTAAAATCGAGCTATAGCTCAATGGCAAAAAAAGCCCAGTGTGGGCAACAAAACAACCAACTAATTTCTAAACAAAATGAGCGATCAACAACATGAATCCATTCCAACGGAGAGTTATAATTTACCCAAGGTCATCTTTCTGGCATTTGTGGCCGCGATAGGCGGATTTTTATTTGGGTTTGACAGTGGAGTAATAAACGGTACGGTAGATGCCTTACAGTCGGCATTCAACTCAGATGCAACGGGTACGGGGTTTAATGTCGCCTCGGTACTTTTGGGATGTGTTGTAGGTGCATTTTTTGCCGGCACACTGGCTGACCGGTTCGGGAGAAAACCCATGATGTTGACCGCAGGTGTGCTTTTTATCATTAGCGCATGGGGTTCAGGTATCTCCCAAGGTTCATTGGAATTTGTGATTTATCGATTGATTGGTGGGTTGGCCGTAGGTGCGGCCAGTATACTGGCACCACTTTACATTAGTGAAATTGCACCTTCGAAAATAAGGGGCCGACTGGCCACATTACAACAACTTATGATTGTAATTGGGCTCTTTATGGCATTTATGAGCAATTATTTACTTGCGGGGTCTTCCGGTAGTGCCGATGCTGAGCTCTGGTGGGGATTTCAAACCTGGTCATGGATGTTTTGGGCGGAAATACTACCAGCAGCCATATTTGTTCTTGTGCTGATTTTCATCCCTGAATCACCTAGGTATTTAGTAGCTTCCAACCAATCCGAAAAAGCGACCAAAGTGCTTGCCTCCATCAGCAATGCCACCCAAGCGGCCGCCAAGGTAGCAGATATAAAATCTACGGTACGGGAAGACAGCCGCCCCAAACTTAACGACATTATCAGTAAGTATACCGGCAAAATCCACCCATTGGTTTGGATTGGCATCGGCATTGCCGTACTGCAACAGCTTACAGGTATCAATGTCATTTTTTATTATGGGGCCACACTTTGGCAAGCCGCAGGATTTGCGGAATCCGATGCTTTACTGACCAATGTCATTAGTGGAAGTGTCAATATATTTTTCACTTTTGTGGCCATAGTCCTGATAGATAAGGTAGGTAGAAAACCTTTGTTATTGGTCGGTTCCATTGGTCAGGCCGTAATGCTGGGTGTCCTTGCCTATCTTTTTGGTACGGCAACCGTGGATAGCGCCAACAACCTTATTTTAGAGGGAAATAATGGAACCTATGCCTTATTGGCCGCTAATGCTTACATCGCCTTTTTTGCGGCCTCCTGGGGTCCGGTAATGTGGGTGATGCTGGGAGAAATGTTCCCAAATCAATACAGGGGCGCGGCTTTGGCCGTTTGCGGTATCGCCCAATGGGGATCGAACTTTGCCATAACAATGACCTTCCCCATTATGTTGAACTATTTAGGACTCGGTTTCTCCTACGGCGTTTATGCACTGTTTGGTTTTGTAGCTTACTTCTTCGTCAAATCACTGGTTAAGGAAACCAAGGGGAGAAGCTTGGAGGATATGTCCCGCGAGCAAGAAGAGGAGGAAAAAAGGCAGGCTGTAACAGGGGGTTGACGAAACAGTCAATCTCCCGGAAATACATAATATATTGAAGGTTGTCGGCTAGGATTTGGAACGGATGGATTACCTGAGCCGTTCCAATTCCATGACTTCCTCCATGAACTGAAAGGTTTCCCTTTTAACGGATTCAAGGTCCTTTGAGGTAATGTACGAAGTCATCACATGGTCTCCTGCATTGGGAAAGGCAACTTTTTCCTTTTTCCCTTTTGGAGTCCCTAACGAATCGAACATTTTTAGCATTGCCCCTACGGAAACCACACTGTCCTGGTGGATTTCATCTTTGTAATAGTATCCGAGAAATAACGGTTGCGTTATTTGTTGAAACGTTTCGGGAGTCATGGTTTCATCCATCAATATCTGCAGATGGGTCAACGCCTCCAGACGGTATTTGGTGGTCCAATACTGATTTTTTAAAGCGATATCCGTATCAAATTGATGGTAATCACTACCCTTGACCAGTTTTGCCAGCTGTAGTCCCCAAGGTTTTGCCAAAAGCTTTGCATTGGGGTCAAAAATTTCAATATTGGGTGAATACAAAAGTAAAGCCGAAATATCAGGATCGCCTCCAGCGAGATGTAGAGCCAATGTGCCCCCCGTGGAGGTAGCCATCAAAATCACTTTTTCCCCCAATTGCTTCCCGATTGCAATAGCTTCTTTTGCGGATTCCAAAACGGCGTCCGCAGTTAAATTCAACATGGGCTCTTCTTCATGCACACCATGTCCTGCCAGTCTCGGCAAATAAAGATTACAACCAAATCGCTTGGCCGTTTCCCTATGGATGGGGTCGCCCTCTTCCTGACTTGCGGACCAACCATGTAGATACACGATACTGCAGGGCGTCTTGGTGGGAACACTATCGGACCAAATGATCCTAGCGTGGTTGTCAGGCCTTATATTTTTTAGGGAAGCTTCCCTTTTTTGGATGATCTGCTCAAGTTGCAATAGATTCGAAGGTACCTCTGGAAGCGATTTATCCAAATTTGGTGAATCTACTTTTGGTCCTAAAAAATATACTATGACCAGAACACCAACGGTGCCCGCCAAAACCTTCAATAACGTAACCAATGATTTCATATATGCGGCTTATTGGCAATCCAAATACAAACGTCTATGGACCTTCTCCTTCCAATCTTAGGAGCAGGCCCTTTCATGACCGCCAAATTTTACGTAAAATTATACTTTCCTTTATTTTTTGTCTAATTGATTTAAACAACTTGTCCAAAATTCATAGTTTCCTTAAAAGCCTGGGACCGGGACTTTTATTTGCCAGTATGGCCATTGGCACATCCCATTTGGTGCTTTCCACTAAAGCCGGAGCACAATATGGTTGGATCATGATTGTTCCGATCCTGCTTGCCAATCTTTTGAAGTACCCTTTTTTTGAATTCGGTATTCGTTATACCAACGTCACTAAAAAAAGCCTTATTGAAGGCTATCAAAACCTTGGGAAACGTTATTTGTGGTTATATGCCTTCATTACCCTCATTTCCACTTTTACCATTTTAGCGGCATTGTACATTGTTACGGCAGGGCTTTTTGCCAATCTTTTTAAAATTTCGGGAATTCCCGTACATATTATTGCGCTAGGATTATTTGCCCTAATTAGTTTGGTACTGATCATTGGACGTTATCGGCTATTGGAGAACTCCCTAAAACTGGTGGTCAGTGTCCTGTTCGTTTCCCTTTTGATCACTACCGTTCTGGTATTTTATAAAGGCCAGGTTGCCCCGGTTGTGGATTTTACGGCCCCTCCTATCTTTAATGAAGTCGGGGTCCTATTTTTAATTGGACTTATTGGGTGGATGCCAACGGCAGTGGAGGCTTCCGGATGGGTTAGCCTTTGGGGTATGGAAAAATTAAAATCAATGGATCGACCACCCACCACCAAACAGGCGTTACAGGAGTTTAACCTTGGTTATTTTTTGACGACCGCTTTAGCCGTATTCTTTATGGTAATTGGTTGGAAAACCTTATACGGAACCCAAACCGAACTAAGTGGAAATGCCGTGGTTTTTGCCGATCAGGTGGTCACCTTGTTTACCGCACATATAGGAGACTGGTCGTACTTTCTCATTGCCGTAGCAGCATTTGCCACTATGTTCAGTACTTGTATGACCGCCCATGATGCCATCACACGTGTAAGTCTCGATGTTTTGGACAAACTTTTGGATACCCGTAGGTTCGGTCAAAACAAAAAGGCGTTTACCTTGGGAGTTCTGATTATGGCGGTAATCAATTGGGTGGTTATTACACTTTTAAGTGCGAATATGGGGAATCTTGTAGCCTTGGCCACATTCGTTTCATTTGTCTTTGCCCCCATTTTGGGTTGGATGAACCATAAAACCATCATCTCCAAAGAAGTTCCCCATACATATCAGCCTGGAAAAACCTTACAAACATTAAGTTATTTGGGCATATTCTTTCTTAGTGCGTTTGCACTGTATTATTGCTGGTTAAGTTTCTTCTCCTAAACCCAGCTCTTAATCAAACAAAATATTGTCGTTTAGAACGACGATGAGGGAGCGTCTATTTTGCCGATGCAACATTTCCAAGCAATACACCCCATTTTTACAATTGTTCAGGATTTTATCTTCACCGTAACCAATGGAGTACAAAATATTGCTCGTGGGAACGCCATGATTCACAAGATAGTCCTTAATGGCATCCGAACGTGCCTGGGTAAGTCTAAAATTGGTGGCGGACCCACCTCGACTGTCCGTATGGCTTTCTATTCGTAACTGAACCGCTGGAAAACGCTCCACAAAATCAACAACCTTGTCCAATTCAATGGCAATATCCGGGCTAACTTTTGATACACCATTCCCAAAGAAAAACTTTTTGAGTTTTACAACTTTCTGCCCTTCCCTTTCTTCGACCAAATCATCATAAAGTGCGATTCCAATATTTAGGTTCCCTTTTTGAACCTCCTCTATTTGCCCTCCTTCAAATATTGCGGAAAAGATGGAGAATCTGTCCTTTGCGCCTTCAATACGAACTTTTGATTGCCATGGAATTTCAATGGAGTAGTCCCCTCGATCGTTGGAAAGCGTTTCCTGCAAAAGTTCGCCTCCCGGCCCATATACTTTAATACGGGCATCGGATACACCCTGCATATTGTTCAATCTTACCACCTTGCCATTCAATGCAAAGGTCTTGATTCCAGGTTTTTCATCGACAAAAAATCCAAACACGTCATCTTTTCCCTTACCACCTACCCTATTGGAAGAAAAATACCCCTGTAAACCGTCTCCATGATTTTTGATGATAAACCCAAAATCATCTGCTTCGGAATTAATGGGTTTGCCCAGATTCACGGGAATGGTAAAGCCACCTTCCTTAAAATTTGCCTTATAAATATCCATCCCTCCGAGACCATAGAACACATCCGATGAAAAATAAAAAACACCTTCAAAAATGTATGGGGCTATTTCATTGCCCGGGGTATTTATTTTTGGTCCTAGATTGATTGGGGCGGACATTATTTGACCATTACTGGTATTTACATAATAAATATCGGTACCTCCATAACCATCTTTCAAATTAGCGGAAAAGTAGAGTCTTGAAGTGCTATCGTCGTAAAAGGGATAATAAAACGAAGTACTTAGATCCCTCCAAAGGAATTTAAAACTCCCTCCTATTTTTTGCATCCCTATGGAAAGAGCATTTTTTCCACTTTCATCAAATTCAAGTTCTCCTTCAAGGGTATTGGAAAGTACATAAAAGATGCTGTTCAAATCTTCTGAAAAATAGGGCGTAGCCTTATGATAATCCGAATCTCGAATGACATTCAGCCTATCTACCTCTGCCACTTGGCCATTTGCGGCGATCTCACCCTCAAAAACATCCAAGTAGGCCTCACCCGTAGGTTCGTAACTTTCGCCATTTCCCAGTGGGCGTCCACTGGTCAACAGTAAACCGGTTCCGTAAAAAGCTGGTGAAAAATCGGACTGGGTGCTGTTGGCTTCCAAATTAAACACCTTATAATTCAAGTCTTCATCGCTTCTATTTGAAGTCAACAATTCCATGTTAAACTCGGCATTTTCCTGTAATTCCCTGGAGAAGTCCAATTTTTTGTCCGCAAGAAAAGTGGCCAGTCTTTCTTTGTCGGAGGTCCTTCCCAGTCCTTGGAGCAACATATTAAGGTGATACCCTTCCATTATACTGTCCTGGGCAAACAGCTCGAGATAAATATCCGTTGCCTTTTCAAACTTGTTGGTTTTAAAATAAGAGTCTGCCAAATTCAAATATTGCCTTGGGGACAGACTGACCCCTTTTTCCAAATCCTTTTCGTAGGCCGAAATGGCATTGGCATAGGCATAGGAAAAGAAATAACCATCGCCCCTGGATTCCTTGTACTGTCCATGGAGCATTGCACATCCGAGGACAAAGCAAAAAAGTATGTTCATCTTCCTACACATGGACTTGAAATTAAAAAAACCTTGGCGAATCTATTTGTTTTGGTTTGCCTTTTAACTTATTATTTCTTTTGTTCCTGGTCTTGGAACCTCCATCACCGCGCCCCAAATAGAACTTTACTATGGCCTCATGTGAAGCGCCAGCAAACTCCCCAAGACCATTGGTGTTGTAATCATACGAATAGCCAAAAAATATACTATTGGAAACTTGTAGTCCCGCCACGCCACTAATTGAGTTGTTGATTCGATAGTTGGCCCCTAATGTCAAAGCGTCCAAAAAAAGAAAATTTGCCGATAGATTGAAGTTAACGGGGATTCCTGGAAGATAGTTCAGTAATACGGCCGGTTTAAATTTGGTTCGGTCAGAGATATCGAAAATATAACCTCCTATGATATTGTATTGCAGATCGTTGTCCACAACAGACTCCAATTCCGCCTCATAGATTCCCAAAGTCAAAAAGTTGGGAATGGACAAACCGGCGTACCATTGCTCTCCATACATAAACAATCCCGCCCCAATGGTTGGATAGAACTGATTGAAATTCTCGCCTCCAATCAAAGGTTCTCCTGGATTTTGAAAATTCCCCTTGGAAAAATCCAGGTCCAGGATGGATCCCCCAGCATCGATACCAAACGACAGCCAGGAGTCATCGGACATTTTTATTTGGTAGGAATAGGCAACATCAATAAACGTTTGGGTGGATGGCCCCAACACATCGCTGACCACGTTAAATCCAAGCCCCATTTTTTCATTGGAAAAGGGAATATTGGCCCCGAACCTAATGTTTCTTGGGGCACCGGGAATATCTACCCATTGTGCCCTATACAATCCTGAGAATTCCGCCGATTCCACAGAACCTACGTAGGCCGGATTAAAACTCCCAATATTGTACATGTATTGGGTATATTGAGGTTCCTGTTGAGCACGAACCATACACCAGACCATGCTGAATGTAAGGGTTAAATAGATATAATGCTGTTTTCTAAACATGCTCTTACGGTTATTTTATAATTTGAATCCACCCCTTTGTTGCATCCGAACCATCACCTAAATCCAAGACATAAAAGTAGGTTCCTTTGGGTAAATCCCCATTATCCCCAGTACCATCCCATGTACTGTCATATCCTTGTTCTTCATAGACCAAATTGCCATATCGGTCAAAAATTTGAATGTTATTGTTGGGGAAATTTTGATGTCCCACCAAGATTAAGGTATCATTTACGCCATCACCATTTGGCGAAAACAGATTGCATAAAGTCCCTTGATCAACACATTCACTTTGAGATGATCTGATTTCCACCGTTGCCGAATTATTGGAATTATCCCCATCTATTGGTACCGAGCTAATTAAACTGGCCGTATTCTCCAATCTTCCCAATTGGGCCACCCTTACCGAAATAAACAAATTGGTGGAGGCGTCCCCCAACAATTCCGGTATGGTCCAAAGGCCTGTGGTACTATCATAAATTCCGGACTCTGCATTTGTCGTTACAATCTCAAAACCTGAATTTCCATCAATTAAATCCAAAACCACAACATCTATCCCCCTTTCCATACTTAGGTTGGTTGCCGTAATCGTAAAATTGATGACATCCCCAAGTAGCGGTTCGGGAAAATCCACTGATTTTTCAACCAAAATATCTATAGGTTCTGCATTGCAATCTGCAGTAAGGAAGGGGTCACAATTATCCAGGGGATCACTTGGCCGCTCCGGAACTGCATCAGTAGTGGGATCGTCCACAACCAAAACTTCCTCCCCGTCCGTCAATCCATCATCATCGGAATCCGCATCAAAAGGATCGGTCCCCAAATCAATTTCCTCGGCATTGGTAAGACCATCCATATCACAATCACTGGTCCCAAGAGGGGTTCCCCCTACCGAATCACAATCGTCCAATGGATCTGTTGCGTCCACATTCACTTCTTGACCATCTTCAATGCCGTCACCATCCGTATCGGGATTATTGGGATCGGTTCCCAAAGCTATTTCCTCGTCATCATCGAGTCCATCAAAATCCGCATCCAGCAAACAATCGATAACACTTACCGTCACTTCCACAGATTGGTTGGTACATGGAGCTTGTGCCCCATTGGTGGTATAAACAAACCCGTAGTTTCCCTCCGGTAAGCCGGAAAAATCAACCGTATTATCCGGATTGATGGAAATCGATCCATTGGAAGGATCTGTACTAACGGCCCAAAATCCTGGATCCGCACCCGTCAAAGTGGTGTCCAAATCCAAAATAGTGGTACCTCCGGGGCCAACTTGCGAACAAGCCGTGGTATCCGTAGGTGTTCCAGGGGAGGGTTCGTTATTGACCGTGGCGACAACCTCAGTACGTACAGATGGACAGCCATTTTCCGTGGCCTCCACATAAAAAGAGGTAGTGCTGGTCAATGTTGGTGTAGTAAAAGAATCCCCAGAACCCAATATTGTTGTTGATGTAGGTGAATCGAACCAATTTAGGATTGCACCCACCGATGCAGTAGCCGTTAGTGTTACTTCGCCCCGACCACAGAGAATTCCCCCGGCAGTGGACAAAATTGAAGGTGTTGTGTTAATGACCAATGTAACTTCCACCGTTGGACTGAAACAACTATCATCTTCATCCAAATAAAATCCATAAAACGTACCTGGGAAGGAAACCGTACTGGGCCTGTAGGCACTGCTCAGTGTTTGATCTGGACTTGTACTCCATATTAATACAGCATCGGAAGGAGGGGTTCCTATGATGTAGTCATTCAAATCCACTGCCAACATATCACAAAAATTGGTGGGTTGTGCAGTGTCAAGAATGGGTGACGGCAAACAATTGTCATCGTCTAAAATAGTTCCTGTGGCCGTACCTCCATCGGCCAAAAGCACCCCGTTGCTTGGCGTACCTAATTGCACCGTAAACGTTTCACTGTTTTCCAACTCGTTATCATCAATAATAGGAACTACAATGAATTGGGTCTCTCCGCTATTTCCCAAAAACACTATGGAACCTCCGGTATTGTCATAGTCCACTCCCCCCGTAGCAGTACCATCCAGTAAGGTATATGGCACGCTAAACCCTCCTGGTTTTTCAATGTCCAGTGTAACCGGAATATTGAGTTCCCCTGAGGCCGTATCTTCCTCTATGGCCGCATCACCTACGGACACCAATGCCTGATCATTATCTTCATTTATTATTTGAAGTTGCGGTACATCTGCTGCCGTGAGTGCATCGTAAGCACCATCTGTTGAGGTAACATCTCCGGTATCGATAGTATAGGCAATATCACCATCATCGATTAAATCATCCACTCCCATGACGATAATTTCAACCCCGGTCCAATTGGTCGGAGTGAGTACCACCTGGCTCGGGCCACTTCCTTCCGTATCATCATATCCGGTCAATGGAATGACCACATCACCCGTTGGTCTGGAATCCAACCTAAAAGTAAAAGTCACGGATCCACCTATTTCGGTGGTGTTGCCTGCAGTATTATCAACCCTGACCCCTGGCATATCGTCATCCAAATTTGTGGCTGCCACCAACGCATCGGGTACAAGATCATATGCATCGTCACTGGTTCCGGGCAATACCCGAACACGAACAGTATAACCCTGTGTTCCATCCACTACATCATCATCTTCCCCTGTAACCGTAACAGTTTGCGGAACGTTCCAATTGCCGTTGGTAAATGTCAATACTGCAGGTGCAACCGTTCCTTCCGCGGTATTAAGGGAAACCACGCTTAAACGCACATTGGTCAGTGGCTGTGCAGTAAGTGCTACCGTAAAAGTATCGGACGTCCCGGATTCGCTGGTTTCCGTACTTCCAAGACTTTGAATTATTGTGAGGCCTGCGCTGTCATCATTGGTTATTGTACCTACTCCTACGCCATCCCCTATTGTGCCATTGGTCACCCCACTAAGTGTCACGTTGAAGGTCTCATTGCCCTCAACAACATTATCACCGTTGACCGTGACCGTGACCGTGGTGCTCGGGGCTCCGTTCAGTATCGTGCCGCTGCCCCCGACAATCGCCGTATAGTCCGTGCCCGCCGTCGCAGTGCCACCACCCGTGTTTACCGTGAAGTCGATGTCGCCAACTGCGTTCACCCCACCGTCAACGCTCACCGTGAACTCGAAGTTCGTCGTACCCGAGTTGCCCTCGGCCAACGTTACATCACTGATGCTTATCGACTGGCTGTCGTCGTTCGTTATCGTACCCAATCCTATGCCGTCGTTGATCGTCCCGTTCACCGGTGCGCTCAGCGTGACATTGAAGGTCTCGTCGGCCTCTATGTCCGTGTCACCGCTCACAACGACCGTGACCGTGGTGCTCGGGGCTCCGTTCAGTATCGTGCCGCTGCCCCCGACGATCGCCGTGTAGTCCGTGCCCGCCGTCGCAGTGCCACCACCCGTGT
>WNKP01000006.1 GCA_009797885.1 Flavobacteriaceae bacterium GF1 | reverse complement strand
GCAACCGAGGTGGAAGAAAATGGCCTCCAATTGGGCGAAATGAACAAACTGTTGTTGGAAAAGATTGAGGAGTTGACGCTTTACACTCTGGAACAGGAAAAGAAACTTAAGGAAAAAGACAAAACAATTGACCAGATTTTAAAACGACTTGAAATCTTGGAAAAACGGCCCAATCAATAAAAGCATATGAAACCATTTAAGCACCTATTACTGCAGATACTCTTGGTTTTCCCGGCAATTCTTTATGGCCAGACCAATACATTTCCTCCATCTGGAGATGTGGGAATAGGAACCCTTAGTCCAACAGCCAAACTCCATGTAGTCAAGGAAAATTCAGGCATAAACTCCGTACATGCAGCGTTTGTAATGGAAGCCATTGATGCACAACTGGATTTAACTTCCAGTTCAGATGGGTCTTGGGGTTCAACCATTAACCTTATTGAAGGGAACGGAAGTTCCAATACCGATGTTTGGTCCCTGGCCAGAATGACCACAGGGGGTGCCGGGGATTCCAGTCTTAGAATAAACTTCGGCACTGCCAATATACATAACAATCCCAGTGTAATGGCAATTAAATCCAATGGAAATGTAGGTATTGGCACCACAAATCCGACAGGTCTTTTGGAAGTTAGAAGTGGCAACAATAATGGAATACGGTTCAACTATGGGAATACCTCATCCATTAGCTTTTTACCAAATGATGGAGATTCCCAATTCCATATTTCACATACCCTGGACAACAGACTTACAATTTCCCAAGGGGCCAGTGTAGCTCAAGTAAAACTATTGACCATTAAAAATACGGGCGAGATGGGCATTGGCACTACTACACCAGATGCCAAACTTGCCGTTAAGGGCAGTATCCATGCCGAAGAGGTCAAAGTAGATCTCAATGTACCAGCTCCCGACTATGTCTTTAAGGATGGCTATGACCTCAAATCCCTGCAAGAAATCCAGGACTACATAAAAGAACACGGGCATTTACCCAATGTCCCTTCTGCCCAGGAGATGGAGGAAGACGGAATTGAACTTGGAGGGATGAACATGAAACTGTTGGAAAAGATTGAGGAACTGACCCTCTATACCCTGGACCAGGAAAATGAACTTAAGACGCTTAAAGAAGACGTAAAGAAGTTAAAAAACATAATCAAAAAACTTGTTCCCCATGAGAGCCATTAAACTATCTGTTGTATCACTATTAATACCCCTGTTTGCATTGGCGCAGACCAATACTTTTCCATTCCCCTCTACTGGTAGCGTTGGTATTGGCACTACCGCTCCCAGTTCCAAACTGGATATCGAACAGAACCATAATAGTTCAACCTTTGTCGAGATTACCAACACCAACACCGGAAACTTGGCAAGAAGGGGTATCGCTACTGGTAATGGAACATTAGGTCATACTGCCCATTTCTTTTCGACCTCCGCAAATTTCGATGCCGTTTCCACATGGGCCAGTTCTGGGGTTTTAAATACGGACAGCCAGTTATTGAACGGTTTGGTACTAAGAACGGCCTCGGGCAAGATTCGTTTTCAACCCAATGGAATTGAAGATAAGATTGTTTTTTCAGAAAATGGCAATGTTGGGATTGGCAGCAATAACCCAAACGCCACCCTGGAAATCAGCAAGAATTTTGACGGCTCTACATCTGCTTATATTCTGAATCAAAATGCTTCGCCCAATTCAAGGGCCATACTTCTTGTAGGGGAGCAGCCCTTTGGGGGCAATTATGGGTATTTGGCACATCATAATTCAGATTATGTGGGGAATTGGGGAGACTATACCTATGCAAATTCCACTTGGTTGTCCGCAAGTGATGTCAATGGGTTGAATATTATAGCCGGCAATCCCCAAGGAAAAATTGTTTTCGGTACCGGTACAAGTGAGAAAATGCGATTGACCACGAACGGCAATCTAGGCATTGGCACCACCGACCCAGATTCAAAACTGGCCGTAAACGGAAACATCCATGCCAAGGAAGTCAAGGTAGACTTGGTGGGATGGCCGGACTATGTCTTTAAAAAAGGGTATGATCTGCCCAGTTTAGCGGAAGTGGAACAACATATTCGAGAAAAGGGCCATTTGATCAACATTCCCTCAGCAACCGAGGTGGAAGAAAATGGCCTCCAATTGGGCGAAATGAACAAACTGTTGTTGGAAAAGATTGAGGAGTTGACCCTCTATACCCTACAACAACAAGAAGAATTGGAAGCTCAAAAATTAGCATACCAAGAATTGAAAGAAGAATTCAAAAACCTAAAACAACTCATAACCAATAATCATGAAAAATAACAAGCAACAAACCATCCATCCTATGAACAAGCTTGCCTTGCCCATAGCTGTTCTGGCTTTATTGGCCAGTATATTGACCTTTTTCCTAGGGCAATCAAAGTCCGAACTGGTGTATGTGGACATCAACCAATTGGTAGAGGGCTATGAACGTACCAAAGTAGAAAGAACGGCCTTTGAGAAAAAAGCCAGCACCTTAAAAGCCAATGTAGACAGCCTAATGGTGAGTTGGCAGGACGAGCTGAAAAACTATGAAAAGGAACGAAGTTCCATGACCAAAAAGGAATTGGAGTTAAAACAGGAATTACTACAGAACAAGCAACAACAAATCGGTAATTACCAGCAGGCCATTCAAAAACAGATTCAGGAAGAAGATCAAAAAATGACCCAGACGGTGATCAATGATATCAATGACTATGTCAAGGACTACGGAAAACAAAACGGCTTTCGTATCATTTTTGGGGCAAAAGGCAGTGGAAATATCATGTATGCTGAAGATGCCTCGGATTTAACGGAAACCATTCTGGATGGACTTAATGCGCAATACCAAGGTAGATAATGGAAAGGCTTCAACTCAAATATCCCATTCTCCTGCTTTCGATACTTGTGATGTCTTGTTCCCAAAAACGTTTCGATTCCGAAAAGGAATTATGGGCTTATGTAAAAACTCCTGAAAATGGGTATTTCCATGAAAAGAAAGTAGGTCAGATAACCTATAGCTTGACCTATCGTCCAACGGATGTAATGGTCAAACAAATGTTGCCAAATGATTTTTCGGAACGGACCATAGACAGTCTAAGAAATAAATATAAGGACTACCTCTATTTCAATTTGGGCATCACTGCCAACAATAAGGAAATATTAAATGGTAAAGTTGGCAATAGAAGTGCTTTTAGGGCCATGGTCAACAAATTGGCTTTTGGCATGAAGGAGAATTTAACCCTAATTGGTAAAAGTCGGGACACTATTGAAATGTTGGACTATGTATATCCCCGGATGTATGGGATGAGCAATAGTACGGACATGCTTTTGGTATACCCAAAAGACAATAGCTTTTTGAAAGAAGAATATTTCTTTTTCACCATAAAGGATTTAGGTTTTGCTACTGGAGAAGTAGCATTCAAAATAAAGACCAAAGCCCTTTCTGAAGAACCAAGATTAAATTTTAATAGAACACTTTAACATGAAAAATACAGCAAACAAAATGAGACGGACCAAGTTTTCACATAGGATGATGGCAGTGTTTTTAACATTGACATTCTTGCCCAGTCTAATGCCAACCAACATGTTATTTGCTTCAAATAACGGTCCAAATGCTCCGGAAGCGGCAGGTTTTGAACCTGTTGATGCCACGGATATGGTCAATCTTTCAACAGGGGACCTAAGTTATGTAATGCCTTTACTGGATATGGATGGTTTCCCGGTAACATTGTCATATCACGCCGGGGTTCCTTTGGATATGGAGTCCAGTTGGATTGGCCTTGGATGGAATATAAATACAGGGGCAGTAAATAGGGGAATTAGTGGAACTCCGGACGATTGGAAGAATGCTAACTCCTTGGATTTCATCCATTATAGTGATTCACAAGAGTTTTATAGCATCAATGTTGGGGTGGGCATTTCTGAAGCAGCTGAAGTAGGTGTTGGTTTGTCTTGGGGTTCAAATAAGAGCTTAACCGGATCGGTTTATGCCAGTCTTGCCTTTGTTTCTGCGAGTATTGATACGGATGGCAATTATGGTGTTGGAGTCGGTATCAGCAAACAGGGGTCTAATTTTGGAGGTTCGCTATCCGTATCCGGTAATGTGAACCAATCTGGGCTTAATGTTGGAGTGGGCGTTGGGGCAGCAACCAATACGGGCGCATTTGCCAGTTTGGGCTATGGTTTTGGTTCCAATTCCTTTTCCATAGGTGCGGGCCTAAGTAACAGACAATCCCTTGATAAGAGACAAGCAGGATCGGCAAGCCTGTCTTTATCAAATTATTCAGCCGGGGATTACGATATTAGTAGTAAAGGGTTTTATGTTCCCATTAATCTTGGTGTTTTAAACTTTGGTTTTGGGAAACGAAAGATTACCTATAAATTGGACAAAGCGTACCCCAGAAATGGCTATGGTATTTTATATGCCAGGGATGCTGATGTTACTTCTACAAACAACGACATACAAAACGATCGATTTAAAGACTTACAAAACCGCTATGTCTATGGGGATGCCTATGAGGAAGCCATTCCTGTGTTTCAAGACGAGTTCGTAGCAGATTATAAGAATAATAGGGAAAAGGTGAACTTTTCATTTGCCAGTTATGACTCCTATGAGGTAAATGCCCCTGGAATTTCTGGGATTGTACAGCCAAAAGTACTTCAAAACGCAATCTTGTTGGGAATGGGGTATTATGGTTCCGATTCTGATGATAGCAATAAAAAAATGAGGGTGTACTACCATCACGGAAATGGAATCACTACCACTAAAACATTTGGGACCTCCACTTCAAACTCCTCTTCGGATATCAAATTTTATTTCAATGGACAGTTTACAGAAGATTTTGGTATTCTTTCCAGGTCATTGGCCTATTTCTCTGGGGCAAATAGTTTTGACGACATGTTGGCATTACAGCAACCGAACAATGGATATGAAAACAATATAAACCAAAGACAGAAATCTGGAAATTATGTAGAGGTATTTACCAACCAGCAATTGGCAACCGGTAGTACCACACAGATCATGTATCCCGAAACATTTCAACAATCAAATTATGGAAGTTTGCCGGCAGACGGAATTGGAGCCTATAAAATCACGGCACCTGACGGTAAAACATATCACTACTCATTGCCGGTATACCATTACGAACGTATAGAACGTACCGTTTTAAAGGATAACAATGAAAACCATGTGAATGAGAAAAGGCAGTATACCCCTTTTGCCACCCATTGGTTGCTAACTGCGGTTACCGGTCCGGACTTTGTGGATTTCAACAACAACAACATACCGGATAAAGATGATTATGGATACTGGGTGCGTTTGGACCATGGGCAGTGGTCAGATGGGTTCGTCTGGCGGTCTCCGTATCAGGGAAAAAACTATGACACCAATTTAGTTGGGGACATCGAGGAAAAGGATTTTGGAAACTACCAATTGGGCCGTAAGCAATTGTATTATCTGGACAAAATTGTCACAAAAACACAGACCGCTTATTTTGTTAAGGATGTACGCTATGATGCTACAGGTGCCTATGGTGACAACAATGGGACGCTAACGAGCAGTACTACCAGATATGAATATGAGTTTAATGGACCATCCAACGTTCAAAATGCGGTGGGTCAAGGACAGACTTATGTTGGAGATCGGAACTTTTATAAGCGCTCTTTCCAGTTAAAATTGGATCATATTCTCCTAGTGAATGACAGTGATGGAAATGTTGGTAAGACTGGAACCGCCACTGCGGATTTGGATGAATACAACTGTCTTCCTGGCTATTCAAAATCCACTTCAAGCAATCCGGGGTATGATTTGGGAGGTGGTTTTTGGTCCGAATATGGCACATCTTCCTATTCTGTTTTTAGGGAATACAACGTATATGATGTCTTGGATTTCTCCTCTTTTGATTACAATAAAGCCATAAAGGTCATCCAGTTTGACCAGGATTATTCATTGGCACCGGGAACTCCCAGTTCTATTGCATGTACTGCCAATCCTACTGCAGGGAGATTGACCTTAAAGAGCGTCCAATTCCAAGGAAAAAATAAAGCCGCCTACATACCACCATTTGAGTTTGCGTACAAAAATGAAATGGGCTATCCCAATGTGCCCAATTCGGAAAAGACACAAACGTCCCAATTGACCGTAGACTATGCCAAAGACCCTTGGGGCTTTATAGATGAGAAATATGTAGCAGCACTTAACAATTCCACGGATCATGTGAAATATGGTCCGGACAACTGGAGCCTTACCCAAATAAAGACACCCACGGGGGGAACCATTACTATGGAATATGAAGAAGACGATTACTATATAGAGGCCTTCTCCCGAAAGTTTTGGCAGGATAACCTACAAATTGCTGTAACAACTGATAACAATAGCGTGCCTGGAAGCTACATGTATTTCCATATCAAAAATATGAACGGCCTTCGAGATGACATTGAAGTGGATTTTAAAAATTATTTTTCAGTTGGGGAAAGAGTTTACTTTGATTTATGGTTGGTTAGAACTTATGACCCGGGATTATTTTCAGAAGATTTTCTTGGTGGTGTTGATATGCCCGGCCAATACCCTTATGCAATCGTAGTTGATGAAATAACTTCCGATAACACTTTGGTCCTAAAAGTATATAGAGACCCTTTTAACAACCCACAAGTTTGCCCGAGTCCAGGCTCATCCACAAGATGCGACTTAGAGGCGGTAATTGATTATGCGTGGAACGGTACAAGCCCGTTAAAATATTTTGCAAAAAAGAACGGTGTAGGAAGTAATATTTATGTGTCATTACCTAGAGGAAAATATATAAATAGTGTTGGGGATGGTGCTAATCGTCACACCATGACTTATAAACTCTTGGCAAATAAAGTAGACCGTGATCTTACCGGCGGAGGATTGCGTGTAAAGAGTATTACTTTAGAGAACGAGTTTGCTGATAAATATAAAACAGCTTATCATTACAACAAACCGGGCACAAATGAAGACCCCGATCATCCAGATTATGTTTCTTCCGGTATTACCTCTTTTGCACCAGAGCGCAGTTTAAAGTTTGTACCCTACCAGCCAGAGTTGCCAAGTCCCGGGGTCATGTACGAACATGTGACCATGGAGCCTTTTGCCGATGATGGCAGTTCCATGGGCAAGACCGCCTATGAATTTTACGTGCTACAACCCATTTTTGACATTTTTGATCCAAATATTGAAATGTTCGATGTGGACAATACCTCTATATTCAAATCAGAGGTGTTTGACCCTGGTTATGGCGGGATATGGATTCCCAATGCAGATGTGAAGGCCTATGCTAAAGAAGTGGATTTAAAGGTGAATACCTCTTTGATTGGGCAGTTTAAATCAATTTCCAACTATAATCGGTTTGGCCATTTGGTTTCCAAAACCACAAACAATTACCTAAGTGGGGAAGCTGCCAAAAATATTGATGGTAGGGGTGCCGTAAGGGAATCGTTCCAGACCATGAAGTCGGTGTTTACTACAAATTCGAATGATGACAATCCCGTACTTAAGAAACGATTGATCTCCGTCTCTTCCAAGGAAGAATATTCCAGTGTGTTAAAATCTGTGGAAACAGTTTCTGGAGGTTTTACCTCCATGGAAGAGTATTTTGATGCCGATCCAGAGACCGGAGCGTTTAGGACTACGGAAACCACAAGGGCAGATGGCACAAGAGTTAGGGTGACCAAAGTACCGGCATATGATAAGTACCCGGATATGGGCAGTAAAGTGGTTAATGAAAACAATCACCATATGTTGGTGCAAGAAGCTATGAATTACACCCTCTTGGACAATAGTGGGACTTGGGTGCCTATTGATGCCAATATTACCACATGGAATGATAGATGGAATTATAGAAATTATAGTGGGGCTATTTTGTATTGGAATGATGATCTGAGTCCTGAGGAGCGAATATGGCGCAAACATGAAAATTATGTTTGGGAAGGTGATTTGGATGCCAATGGGCAGTTCTTGAATTATAATTTAACGAATGACGACGGTTTTAATTGGTCCATAGGGGCATCCCAATCAACAACCGATTGGAAGAAAATCTCCACAACAGCATTATATGATCGGAACTCGCATCCACTGGAAGTGGCCGATATCAATGACAACAAAGCCTCCACCAAAATGGGCAATAGGGATTCATGGGTATTTTCTACATCAACTGCGTCCTATACAGAGGCCTACTATAGTGGTGCGGAATACATCCACTATAGAAATGTAGGATATTTTGATGGGGAGATACGATCTAGCGGACAATCTACGGAAAAAGCACATACCGGCAGTTATTCGGTAAAGGCCACAGCCGGACTTCAAGGCTTTAGGGTATTTACCGATCACACCGCTCGTCCGGGAAAATATAAAGTCTCGGTTTGGGTAAACAATACCAATAAATCCAATGCAAGGGTCAATGTGGGTAACGGAAATGAGAGTTTTAATGGTGAAGAAATCATTGCTGGACATTGGACACAAATGAACCATTATTTTGATTTGAACGGCCAGCAACCAGTTTATGTTACGTCGGCAAGTGGCACGGTCTATTTTGATGATTTTAGAATGCACCCTGTTTGGGCCAGTATGAATAGTTATGTGTATGATGAGGATGGTAGGTTGAGCTTCCTTCTAGGGCCAAATAATATGGGCACCCATTATAGTTATGACACAATGGGCAGATTGACCAGTGTTGGCATTGAAGTAGAAGCAGGTACTACCCCTATTGCCAACGGCGGCTATATTAATTCACAACGGTACAAATACGGCTACCAAAACCAATAAAAGATTCCAAAATGAAAAAGTTTTTCTTCGTCCTAACAGTAATATTTATTCTTGGTCAATTTGTTACTGGTCAAGAATATGGCTCAGGAAATTATGTGGCTACCAAGTCTTTTAGGCTAAACGGCAGCACAGAGTATGTAAATTCAGTAAGTTATTTTGATCAACTGGGACGGTTGATACAGACCCAATCCAAGGATTTTGCCACCAATAAAATTTGGGCACAACAGACCTTATACGATTATGAGGGCAGACCGGCTCTTACCTCGTTCAGCGCACCTATTCTTGGTGCCACCTCTTTGACGGGGTACAAAGCAGATTTTGTTTTGAACAGTGATAACACTACCTATAACATCCTTGACTTTGATGCGCCAGCAAATGAATTCAATCCTAGAATTGTGGGCACCAGCAGTAATTTGGGACGGTTTTATAGTACACTAAATACAGAGAATATTTATCAAGACATAACCGGTTATCCGTTTAGTAGGACCCTGTACAGTGATATTAAAGATCAACCCATGACCGTTATTGGCGGCAACAAAGTTAATGCTAAATGGCCAAAGCCTTATACGTTCACCATGCCAGCAACAAATGAACTCACCCTAAATGTAGCCTTTGGGGATGTATCATATGGAAACATTGAAACCTACAAAACGGTCACCAGGGATGCCAATGGCAACGAAAATGTAGTATTTACGGATACAGATGGAAAAGTCCTTGCTGCGGCCAGGTCAGGTGAGGATGGAACTACTTCTGCGCAAATGAATCTTTTTATAGGGGAACAAGGCTATGTGGATATTCACATTCCAGAGGGAATCACAGGAATTTCCACCAGCAATGATTCAGCAGTTACGGTGTACAACTTAATCGCAGATCATCGGACTTATATCCCTATGGGGAATTTGGCAAAAGGTTTTTTTCGTGTGGCTGTCAAGGATTTGGAAAACTATACCCCCAATACCATTTTTGTGAGGTACAAGGTAAATTACTATGATTATTCCCTTAACGAATATGATGAAGCCGATCGGCTTGTAAAATCATACCAGCCCAAAGGGGCTACCAAAAGTGCCAAACCCTTTACCACCTATGAATACAATTCGTTGGGACAGTTGGTGCATACCAAGAGCCCGGACGAAGGGGATGCATGGTTTAAATATAGGAAAGATGGACAGATTAGGTATTCCCAAAACAGCAAACAGAAATATGAGAGTACTTATACCGAAGAGTATTCCTATACCCACTATGACGATTTGGGCCGTCCTATACAAAGTGGGGTTGCTGGGTTTATACCACAACCAGGGAATCCTAACAATTTGGTATTTGAAAACCTAGATCCGGACACCAATCAGAATTTGGAGTTTCAACGAGAACGAGTATATACCCAGTACGATTATCTAGAACAGCACCAACTTAATTTTTTGAGCACCTTACCCAGTGATTATCATAATCCCAAATTCTTGTCCGGTAATGTTTCTTCCACCAGAAATGACGAATCCCAGACCTACTACAGCTATGATAGCTATGGCAGGGTAGATTGGTTGGTTATCAATAACGATGACATCCCGGCAAAAACCTTGGATTACGAATACGATCCATTTTCTGGCAATGTGCGTCAAGTTATTTACCAAAAAGGGGTGGCCAATGAACAATTTTACCATCGCTACACCTATAATGAACGTGACCAATTGACCAAGGTGGAAACTTCCACCAATGGCACTAATTATGTGACACACGCGGACTACGAATATTATGACTCCGGGGAGTTAAAGCGTACAGAGATAGCCAATGGCCTGCAGGGCATTGACTTTGTATACAATTTGGCGGGCCAGTTAAAGGCCATCAACCACCCTTCTTTGGAAGCTGGGAAAGACCCTGGTGGGGATGGTAATGACCTGTTTGGGATGCAGTTGGATTATAATGTGGACGATTATCAAAGAACTTCGGGGACCAACGTCTTGTCACCAAACTACGGCACGGATCAGCTTAATGGAAACATAAAAGGGATTCGTTGGAACAACGATCGGACCGTACAGCCCGATTTGGAAAAATTATATAGCTATAGTTACAATCGGAACAATTGGTTAACAGACGCTGATTACGCAGGTTTTGGTACCAGCGGAACCACGGCAACTCCAACGGTGGACGATACCAACATATACAATAGTGGCGTTACCCAAACCCAACTGGCATCGCAGCGCATACGATTGTTGCCAGGTTTCCATGCGAAGTATGGGAGCGTCTACACAGCGCGTATAGTGATTAATGATGGCGTTAATAATCCCAACGATGCCTATGATGTGGAGAACGTTACTTATGATGCCAATGGTAATATCTTAACTTTGCAACGGAATAAGGGCACGGACAATGCGGGTACGGCCATGGACAACCTTACCTATAGCTATCCAGGTACTGCACAAAATGGGCCCAATCGTTTGGGCCATGTAGACGATGCTGCTGGCAATGTGAGCGGTGCGGACGATATTGGAGACCAAAGTGCGGGCAATTACCACTACAATGGCATTGGTCAATTGACTTTAAATACCGCAGAGAATGTGGCATATAGCTATAACGTCAATGGTTTGGTTACAGAGATTAAAAAGGACGGGCAAACACTGTTAAAGCTGTATTACAATGACCGTAACCATAGGGTAAGGAAAGAAGTATATGCGGGAGGTAGTATGTCCAGTACTACCTATTATGTTAGGGATTTGTCCGGTACGGTTATGGCCATTTACCAAAAAATGGGAACAGGCAGTGTTGCGTTAAAGGAACAGCCCATTTATGGAAACAGTAGATTGGGTATCAACTTTAGAAGTGGAAGTAATAGCTCCTATATGTATGAGTTAACGGATCATTTGGGGAATGTACGGGTAATCTTTAATGGAACTACGGAAAGTTATGCGGACTATTATCCCTATGGCATGCCCATGCCTGGTCCAGACAATAGTTTAAACGCCAATGAATACCGTTACGCCTATCAAGGACAGGAAAAGGACCCAAATACAGGCAAAGAAGCTTTTGAATTGAGGATTTGGGACAGTCGTATTGGGCGGTGGTTAAGCCCTGATCCCTATAAACAATATTCCTCGCCTTATCTAGGAATGGGAAATAATCCCATAAATGGCATAGATCCTGACGGTGGATGTTTTAATGAAGATGGAAGTGATTGTGATCTTAATGCGGCAATTGGAACAACAACAACAGGAGCAGCAGGATACGAATGGACAATGACTGAAAATGGATGGGCTAGAAGTGATGGATATGGTGTTACGGTCAGCGCATTTCAAGGAGATGCGGGTAAAGGGGGTTATTTATTATATGTAGCTGAAGCTGGAGGGTCCACGCATTCTTTTTTGGCTGATCCTAAAACACTTGATTTTTGGGAAGCCTCGCATCCTTTTAATGATAAAGGAGGTACAAGACATGGTGCAGTTAGTAGATATCTTTATGGAAACGAAAAAAGTATTATAAGGCAAAGAAATTTAACTGATGAAGATTTTTGGGAATTCAATGCAGGTGGGAAAGAAAGGGGTGATTTGTCCTTCCATCTTGTATATGTCCCCAACAAAGAACTAGCATTAGAATATGCAAATAGTCACGTAGGTACATATGATTATCATTTTACAGGTGAAAACTGCAAAAACTTTGCAATTGATGCATTGAACGCAGGACATGCAAATATTCCCAATCAAAACCCCATTCCTGCTTTTTTCACAGATTCTTCCGGAGAACTCTCAAATGGATTTTTCTTAGCGAACCCAGACCGTGATAATTGATGATCAAATTTTTTTTACTTCTTTCTAGTATTTTACTTCTTCTATCGTGTAAGAGCACACACGAGGAAAACTGCCTTTCATATAACCATCATAAATTGGATAGAACAAATTTTATTGATGTTACTAAACGGGGCTCGCTGCAAAAGTTGCCTTTTAAAGATAATGTAATTGATTTATATGAAAAAGATAAATACAACTACTACTTAACTGACAATTTTCTAAGGGATAGTTCGGTTTTCATAATACGGGTATCAAGATTTATACCTAACAAAGAGAAGGAGTATTTTTTGATGAAGATCAATAGACAATCTATTGTTTTAGATTCCATGGATTTAAGTCCATTAGGTTTGAGGAGCGTGAAAGACTTTTTTGTCTCTCCAAATGGAGATAAGGCGATTTTTATCTCGAAGAGTGATAAAGGCGATGGAAATAATATTATTAAAATAATTGACCTAATTCGGAAAAAAGAAATATTCCAACAGTTTGTTGAACAAGGAAACATTTATCTTTATCAAAACCCATGGTCTTCTGATGAAACCCATGTTGTTTTATACAATGATTTGGATCAAGTATTTATACTGGAATTTCAGTCAAGGATTATTTCAAAGACAGACTTACAGGGTACGGATGTTATGTGGTTGCAAGGAAAGCAAAAACTAGCTTGCTTAAATGGAAATAATTCGATTGTAGTATATGATATTAATACCAAAAAAAAGATGGTAATATATTCCTTTAAGGATTTTTTACTGTCTCCTGCAATAATGGACTATTACTGGTTTTCAAGCGAAGAAAAATTTTTGATAAAGTATAGGGACGAACTAAAGAATTTGGAAAATAAAGTTTGGTTTGATAAAGAATTGATAATAAAATACAAATGTAAAGATGGCAAGTAAGGCCTAAGTTCCCTGCTACTGCAATTCTATGACTAGCGGCTACAGGAGTATGCAAGATTAGATTTAAAGAAAGCCAAGACAGTGATGTCTTGGCTTTTTGTTATTGGGATTTCCCAAAAACATGCAAAAGAGATGATCACAATACTACTTCCATGACCAAAATGCCAAAAAATCCTTCACCGGCAAATACCATTGTTACTATTTAGAGTTTTTCAATACTCTAATTCTTTAGATTTCTCACGCTCAACTTCACGATGTTCAGTTTCGGTTCGAAATGAGGTGTACAACGACGATTGAGAAATCTCGTTCTCGGGATTTGGACTTCTCCCGTTGGTCAAAATGACATTCGGTTTTTTTGTCATTCCGCACGGATGCTGAGCGAAGTCGAAGTATGATGCGGAATCCAACCTTATGTCCTTCATGAGTGGATTCCTGCCTTCCCTTCAACAAGCCCGTACCAACCATTCGGGTTTCCTTTGTCATTTCGAAAAGAGGTGCGAAGCACTGATCGGGAAATCTTGTTCTCGGGATTTAGATTTCTCCCGTTGGTCGAAATGACGGGCCAAGCGATGGGGATTCCTGTTTTCTGGTCCTATGGCTAAGGAGATGCAGGCCTTCTTGATAACGCAGTACGAATCCGTACCATAATGAACTACAAAAAATGACATTTCTCATGATTTTTATGGATTGTCTAGCTTCCTTTGTAGGAAAATAGATAGCCATTAGATAGAATTATATTTCAAAAACATAGAAATCCTGAAATCTTAATATGCCACTACCCTCATATAAAACTATACTGTGAACATAAAAAACAGAATATGAAAAAAGCAACACGAATACCCTTGCCAATGATAACCAAATGCTTTTTACTATCCCTATTGGTATTCTGGGGTATCACGGCCAAGGGCCAAAAATATACCCCTTGTGAAGTAACCACCCAAACCGGATCGGTTATAGAAGGAAGCATTAAACGTTACCATCCGGGCTATGACTTGGCCCATGGCTTTAAGTTGGTCAATGCAAAAAAACAAAAAATGAAGATTAACCCTGCGTATGCCAAAAAAGTTGAGGTAGGCAGCGACACCCATAGGGCACATTTAAATCAAAAGGGCAAACCGGTGTTTATGCACCGGGTGGTGAGTGGGCCTAAAGCCAATCTATATCGCTACAGCATAAAAATGACCAGCGGCATCCCTGGAGAAGGTCTAAGCACATGGTATGTAAATGAACATTACCTGGAACGGGAGGGTACCATAACTTTTGTTGAAGAAAAAGACCTCTTACAACATCCGGAAGTTTATTTTCCAAATGCCCCCCAACTTACGGCGCTGATCCAAACCAAAAAAAAAGAAAGAGATAGCCTTGGTAGATTGGGTCAAGCAATACAATGACATGGAATGACACCACAAAAGGAATCATGAAACTTATCATTGCGCTCGTTTTGTTTACTAGCGGACTTTTAGCCCAGACCGGTAAATTCAGTACTACGATTTCTTACCCATTGCCTATGGGCGAAAACAACTTTGGACAATTGGATGGCATTGTTGATTTGGGTGTAGCATACCGAGTCATAACCTTTGGAAACCTATACTTGGGTGGTGGGCTAAATGTTGGGGTTTATGATGAGAAAAATGAAACTATTGACTTTGTAAGAAAGAGTTCTTTAATACAACCTAAGGTTTTAGTAGAATTAAAATTGACCCGGTTTAGACCTTTTGCGGGTTTGGGTTATGTTTTTTGGAATCAGAAGAATGAGTTCCCTGATTTGGAAGATATCAGTTTCAAATGGAATGGATTGAATTTTAATCTTGGAGTCTCGGTCGATATTTTACCAAAACTGTTTATTGTTGGCCAAATTGATATCATTAAACTTAGTGGCGGGGATAGTTTGCCGGATAGTAGCTCTTTCAGGAATATTACTGTAGTTAAAATAGGAGCTGGGGTCAGGTTATGAAAATTTGACGATTGGAATTATAGCATAAAACCGGTGGACTCAAAATGGCAAAACAAATTCCTATGGTCATTCCACCAGTGTTTCTCAACCGCTACACGGGATAGGCTCCAAGCCAAAAGGAACCTTGTCCGAAGTATCCACCAAAGGCGGACAGGGTTTCACTGCTGCGGTACATTAAATAAAACAAGAATAAAAAGAGTCACAACTTTCGTGATGGCTATTAAAAAAATGAAACATCCCACTGTAGCGAGTTGGTAACCATAGCTACCGCCAGTTTACAATTTGTGGCCGGATTTATCACCTCACGATTCGAAATGAAATTTGGTCTTCTTGTCATTCCGCACGGATGCTGAGCGAAGTCGAAGTATGATGCGGAATCCACAATATGTCCCATAGGAATGGATTCCTAAACAAGCGCTACAGCACACTTATTTTTTCAACAAACCACTTATGCATCGGTCTTTGCCTTTCTTCCCTCCCTGCATTAGTTTCAAGTTGCTCATTTTCAGAAGGGAAGGACGTGTATGTAGCCCTTTCCATGAGAGCGATCAAATGGGGTTTCCGGGAATGGGCAACCCCCGGTTGCCAATTGGCGGTAGTGGTGGGATGTCCGTAATAGGACTTCCTCACACTATCCTTTGGAACTAACAGGTCCAAAATAAAAAATACCGTTGTGTGAAAAAACTAGTCTGTATTTTGATGTTTTCCGTTGGCTTTGGTGCCACAGGCCAACAAATCGAAGTCACAAACCTATGTTTCGGCGAGTTCACTGAGTTTCGGATTATATCAAGTGAAACCATTTGGAGGTTTGAATGGGACTTTGGCGATGGTACCGTTATAGATGGTGAAACCCCGCAGGATGTCTATTATCATAAGTATAGCACAACTGGTGATTATACGGTAAGTTTGATAGTGAACACCTCCAACGAAACAAAGGATATCACAATCTACTCACTGCCAACGGTCCCCTCTTCAGGAGCCGATATTTCGATCTGCGATGACAACAATGACGGATATTACTCCTTCAAGCTTAGTGACAAAGACAGTGAGATCCTGGGTACACAATCGCCGACCGAGTATGACATAAGTTACCATCCCACCCTGGCAGATGCCGAAGGGGATACGAGTCCCCTGAACGCTACCGCATTTTCCAATACCATCCCGTATCGACAGATCATTTACGCGAGGGTCGAGAATCTGTCAACCTCGTGCTACAGCACAACCTCTTTTGATCTAGTCATCAAGAATACCCCTATAGTGACAAGCGCAGTGAGTGATTGGCCGGTCTGCGATGACAACAGTGACGGATTGTATACCTTCAAGCTTAGTGACAAAGATGGTGAGATTCTGACCGGGCAAACCGATGGCAATTTTGAGGTTACCTACCACAGTACCCTTATGGACGCCGAAGGGAATACGAAACCGCTGAACGCTAACGCCTTTACCAATACCGTTCCCAACCTACAAACTATTTACGCGCGGCTCGAGAATCTGACAACACAGTGCTATAGCACCACCTCTTTTGACCTGATTATCAATCCCTCCCCCGTGGCGAACGAAGTGAATGATTGGTTGATTTGCGATGACGACAATGATGGATTTTATACCTTCAACCTTTCCGACAAGGACAGTGAGATTCTGGGCACACAGGCACCAAACCAGTATGATGTAAGCTATCACAACAGCCAGACGGATGCCGATGGGGATGCAAATCCGCTGAACGCTACCGCATTTTCCAATACTGTTCAGTATCAACAAACTATTTACATGCGGGTCGAGAATCTGGCGACCCATTGCCATAGCACCACCTCTTTTGACCTGATTATCGATACTCCCGTGGAAAATGAAGTGAACGATTGGACGGTCTGTGATGACAACGGTGATGGAGTTTATACCTTCAAGCTTAACGATAAAGATAGTGAGATCCTCGACGGAAAATCACCAACCGATTATGCCATTAGCTACCACTCCAGCCTGACGGACGCCGAAGGGGATGCGAATCCACTAAACACCACCGCATTTTCCAATACTGTCCAATATCAACAAACTATTTATGTGCGGGTCGAGAATCTGTCAAACTCTTGTTATAGCACCACTTCTTTTAAACTGATCATCAACGATACTCCCGTGGCAAACAACACGAGCGATTGGACGGTGTGCGATGACGACAAAGATGGAGTTTATACCTTCAAACTTTCCGATAAAGATATTGAGATTCTTGGCGGGCAATCGTCAGACCAGTATGTCGTAAGCTACCACCTCAGTTTAACGGATGCTGAAGGCGATGCGAATCCGCTGAACACTTCGGTATTTTCCGGTACCTCCCCCAGACAAACTATTTACGCGCGGGTCGAGAATCTGTCAAACTCTTGCTATGGCACCGTCTCCTTTGACCTGATCATCAAGGCCAGTGCCATAGCAAACGAAGTGGACGATTGGGCCGTCTGCGATGATAACAATGATGGGGTTTATACCTTCAAGCTTAGCGACAAAAATGGAGACATTCTGGGTACACAATCGCCAATGGAATATGACGTAAGCTACCACACCAGCCTGACGGACGCCGAAGGGGATACAAATCCACTGAACACTACCACATTTTCCAATACCATCTCACACCAACAAACTATTTACGCGCGGGTTGAGAATCGGGCAACACAGTGCTACAACACCACCCCTTTTGACCTGATCATCAATACCCCACCTGTAGCCAACAACATAAACGATTGGCCCGTTTGCAATGACAACAATAATGGATTGTATACCTTCAAACTTTCGGACAAAAATGGGGACATTCTGGGCACACAGGCACCAGACCAGTATGCCGTAAGCTACCACACAAGCCGGACGGATGCCGAAGGGAACGTGAATTCGCTGAACGCCACCGGATTTTCCAGTACCACCCCTGGACAAACCATTTACGCTCGGGTCGAAAATCGGACAACTTCTTGCTATAGCACTACCTCTTTTGACCTGATCATCAATACCCCACCTGTAGCCAACAACATAAGCGATTGGTCCGTCTGCGATGACAACAATGATGGATTGTATACCTTCAAACTTTCCGACAAAAATGGGGACATTCTGGGCACACAGGCACCAAATCAGTATGATGTAAGCTATCACACCAGCCTAACGGATGCCGAAGGGGATACGAATCCACTGAACGCTACTGCATTTTCCAATACCGTCCCAAACCTACAAACTATTTACGTCCGGGTCGAGAATCTTACAACACAGTGTTATAGCACCACCTCTTTTAACCTGATCATCAATACCCCACCAGTAGTCAACAACATCAACGATTGGTCTGTCTGCGATGACAACAATGATGGATTGTATACCTTCAAACTCTCCGACAAAAACGGGGATATTCTGGGCACGCAGTCGCCTACCAAATACGCCGTAAGCTACCACACCAGCCTAGCGGAGGCCGAAGGCGATGTGAATTCGCTGAACACTTCGGCATTTTCCAATACCGTTCCAAACCTACAAACCATTTACGCAAGGGTCGAGAATCTTACAACGTATTGCTATAGCACCACCACTTTTGACCTGATCATCAATACCCCCCCTTTGGCAAGCCAAGTGGACGATTGGACGGTCTGCGATGACAACAATGATGGATTGTATACCTTCAAACTTTCCGACAAAAATAGGGACATTCTGGGCACACAGTCGCCAGACCAGTATACCGTAAGCTACCACACAAGCCAGACAGATGCCGAAGGAAATACGAATCCGCTGAACGCAACCGCATTTTCCAATACCGTCCCGGATCAACAAACTATTTACGCGCGTGTTGAGAGTAAGGCGACCCAATGTTATGGTACTACCTCTTTTGACCTGATCATCAACGATATCCCTGTTGTAAACAGCGTAAACGACTGGATAGTCTGCGATGACAACGATGATGGGTTGTATACCTTTAAACTCACCGACAAAGATGGGGAAATTCTGGGCGGGCAATCACCATCCGACTACCCCCTAAGCTACCATACCAGTCTGACGGATGCCGAAGGGGATGCGAATCCTCTGAACGCTACCGCGTTTTCCAATACCGTCCCAAACCTACAAATTATTTACGTCCGGGTCGAGAATCGGGCGACCCAATGTTATAGCACCACCTCTTTTGACCTGATCATCAATACCCCCCCTGTGGCGAACGAAGTGGACGATTGGTTGGCCTGTGATGATAACAATCATGGAAGTTATACCTTCAAGCTTTCCGACAAAGATGGTGAGATCCTGGGGACGCAGTCACCAACCGAATACACCCTAAGCTACCACACGAACATCTCGGACGCCCAAGGGGGTACGAATCCATTGAACGCTACCGCATTTTCCAGTACCGCTCCTGGACAAACCATTTACGTGCGTATCGAGAATAGGGCAACCCGGTGCTATAGCACCACTTCATTTCAACTGATCATCAATGCCCCCCCTGTGGCAAACCAAGTGAACGATTGGACGGTCTGCGATGACAACAATGATGGATTGTATACCTTTGAGCTTACTGACAAAGACGGTGAAATCCTCGGAGGGCAATCACCAACCGAACATGCAGTAAGCTACCACATAAGCCTCACGGATGCCCAAGGGGGTGCGAATCCCCTGAACGCTACCGCATTTTCCAATACCATCACGTACCAACAAGCCATTTACGCACGGATCCAGGCGAACAATAACCCCGATTGTTACGATGTGACGGATTTTAACCTGATCGTCCACAATACCCCTGTGGCGAACGAAGTAGACGACTGGTCGGTCTGCGATGACAACAATGATGGGTCTTATACCTTCAAGCTTTCTGACAAAAATGATGATGTTCTGGGCGGGCAATCGCCAACCGAACATACCGTAAGCTACCACCTCAGCCAAACGGAGGCCGAAGGGAATACGAATCCGCTGAATGCCAACGTATTTTCCAGTACTGCCCCCGAACTAACAATTTATGCACGGATCCAGGCGAATAAAAACCCCAATTGTTACGATGTGACGGATTTTGACCTGATCATCAACGCTACCCCTGTGGCGAACGAAGTAGACGACTGGTCGGTCTGCGATGACAACCATGATGGGTCTTATACCTTCAAGCTTTCCGACAAAAACGGTGAAATCCTGGGCACGCAATCGCCAACCGAATATGTGGTAAGCTACCACCTCAGCCAAACGGAGGCCGAAGGGAATATGAACCCACTCAACATCACCGCATTTTCCAATACCATTCCGGACCAACAGACCATTTATGCAAGGATCTACGCGAATAAAAAGCCCGATTGTTACGATGTGACAAATTTTGATCTGATCATTAGTGATACCCCTGTGGCAAACGAAGTGGACGACTGGTCGGTCTGCGATGACGACATTGATGGCTTCCATACCTTTGACCTTACCATTAATGATGATGGCATCCTGGGCGGGCAATCGCCAACCGAGCATGCCGTAAGCTACCACCTCAGCCAGACGGATGCTGAAGGGGATACGAATCCACAGAATGCTACCACATTCTCCAGCGCGGCCCCCGGGCAAACTATTTACGCGCGGGTCGAGAATCTAGCAACCCAATGCTATAGCACTACCCTTTTTGATTTGATCATCGATACTCCTGTAGCAAACGAAGTGAACGATTGGGAGGTCTGCGATGACAACAATGACGGATTGTATACCTTTGAGCTTTCCGACAAAGACGGTGAAATCCTCGGCAGGCAATCGCCAACCGAATATGCGGTAAGCTACCACCCTAGCCTAGTGGATGCCGAAGGGGATGTGAATCCGTTGAATGCTATGGCATTTTCCAATACCGTCCCGAACCTACAAACTATTTACACAAGGGTCGAGAATCGGACAACCCAATGCTATAGCACCACTTCTTTTGACCTGATCATCCACCCTACCCCTATGGCAAAGGAAGTGAACGATTGGGCGGTCTGCGATCACGGTGATGGACTTTATACCTTCAAGCTTTCCGACAAAGATGATGAGATCCTGGACGGGCGATCGTCGGATGACTACACTATAACCTATCACGGCAGCCAGGACGATGCCCAAAATGATGCCAATAAACTGAAGGACGTCACCCTATCCACTACGGAACCCAGACAGACCATTTACGCGCGCATCTCAAATGAACATTGCCATAGCACAGCCACTTTTGACCTGATCGTCAGCAATACCCCCTTGGCGAAACCGATTGAAAACTTGACCGTATGCCTTGACAGCGGTGCTGGAAGTTATACCTTCGACCTTACCGAACAAAACGATAAAATCCTCGGAGGGCAGCCGACACACGAATATTCGGTAAGCTACCACAGTAGCCCGGGCGATGCCCAAAACAATGTCAGTCCACTGCTGAATGTCACCCTATCAAGTACGGACCCTGCACAGACCATTTACGCTCGCATTGTGAATGAAAATTGCCATAGCACCACTTCCTTTAATTTGATTGTCAACGAATACCCCTCTGTGGAAAAGGACGTGGACAATTGGACAGTCTGCGACGATAACAATGATGGGTTTCATACCTTTGACCTTACCGAAAAGGAAAATGAAATCTTGACCCTGACCGGCCAACAGGGGGCCTCGCAGTTCATCATTACCTACCACACCACCCCGGAAAATGCGGAGAAGGGTACAAATCCGCTGGAGAATCCTACCACATTTACCAATACGCTCCGGTACCAACAAACCATTTACGTACGGGTCGCAAATGCCAGTTGCCATGCCACCACATCCTTTCAATTGGTCATCGATGTCCCCGTGGCGGAAAAGGTCGAAAATTGGACCGTATGCGATGACGACAATGATGGAGAACATACCTTTGACCTTACCAAAAAGGAAGATGAGATCTTGACCTTGACCGACCAACAGGGGGCCTCACAGTTCAACATCACCTACCATACCTCCCAGGAACATGCGGACTCGGGTACGAATCCGCTGCTGAATCCCAGCGCATTTTCCACTAAGGCTCCCGGACAAACCGTTTATGCACGGATTGAGAATCGGGACAGTGCCGATTGCCATGCCACCTCCTCCTTTCAGCTGATCGTCAACGATACCCCGGTGGCAAACAAAGTCGAAAATTGGGTGGTCTGCGATAACAACAATGATGGGTTCCATACCTTTGACCTTACCGAAAAGGAAGATGAGATCTTGGCCGGCCAACAGGAAGCCTCACAGTTCAACATCACCTATTATACCTCATGGGAAGATGCGGATAAGGGTAAGGACTGGCTAGAGAATCCCACCACATTTTCCACTACTGCCCCTGAACAAACTATTTTCGTGCGAATCGCAAATGATCATTGCTATACGACCTCCTCTTTTCAGTTATTCATCAATCCTTTGCCACAACCAAATCTGAAAGAAACGTACTTCATTTGCCCAGACGACGCGGCACTTCAACTGGATGGTGGTGATAATTTTGATAGTTGGGTATGGATTAAAAAAGAAAATGGAGAAATTATAAGCGAAGACAGAACCGTTGTAATCGAGGATTCCGGAAAGTATTCCCTAACCGCAATACAAACCCAAAATGGAATTGACTGTGAAAAGACCGTATACTTTGAAGTGTTCGACTCCGATGTTCCGGAAACCCTATCGGTTTCCACAAGTGGGTTTTCCGATGTGATCACCTTAACTGTGACCGCCACCGGAACCGGGGACCTTGAATATTCGGTAGATGGGAACACCTACCAGACCGACAACGTATTTCAAATCTTTCCCGGGGTGTATACCGTGTATGCCAGAACATCTTCCCGATGTAGGATATTGATGGAAGAGGTGGCCGCAATTGGGTATCAAAAGTTTTTTACCCCGAATGGGGATAATGCCAACGATTATTGGAACATCATTGGGGCGGAGCGCCTTCCTGACGCTTCAACGGCCATCTATGACCAATTTGGAAAACTTATACAACAGATCCCAACAAACAGTAAGGGCTGGGATGGCAACTATTTGGGAAATCCAGCCCCACCCGATGACTACTGGTTTAAGTTTGAATATCATAATGGCAAAATACTTTCCGGGCATTTCTCCCTAAAACGATAAAATTAAAATTACGTCCTCGTTGGGATAATTCCTGTTAAATTTCTTACTTTTAATAGTAAATACTATCCCCTTGAAAACAACGTTTACCTACTTCCTAATCAGTTGTATAGCCCTATTCACTTTTTCATGTTCCTCTTACCAGGCCAAAAAACAGGAAGCTTTATTACCCTTTCCGGAACTGGGTGCCATTGTTAAGGTAAAGGGCAATCTTTGGTACAGTGCCACGGAACAAGTAGGGTTGCCCCAATGGACCCAGCTTAGGGTCACGGCCCAGGAAATGCCCTTCAACCGGGAAAGCTACTTTGCCTATGCCAAAGCCACCCATAGGGCAGGTAAGATCAATAGCATTCCCTACATGGATTCCCTACAGTACAAACCTAAGTACATTCGGCTACAACTATTGGACAAAATAGAAATCACCGAACTGCTCAATACCTCAAAAAACAGAACGGTCCGGAGCTATCTGGAAAAAGATGGGGACCTAAAAATGGTCACTTCGGTCGATTTGGCCCTCTCTGAGACGGAAATCACTTTTTTCAATCAAGCCGAAGCCTTTGAACTACGAAAGGACGATTATGGTACCGTTATACTGAATATTGTGGATAGTGGTACGGAACAAGCCTATTACCTATCAGATCTGCGGGTATTCAATTATGGATATTCCAGTTTTTGTTGGGGGGAGGACCAATACCACAGGCTCCAGATTGAGCATATCGCGCCCGAAGGGGAAAAATGTCCCAAGGGAACGTATACCAAGCCCGATAAGGTCAAAGCAAATCAATCTTATGTAAAATTTTGAATATGCAGTTGCGGATAGTAAAGTTGGGATTAGTATTGGCTTTAATGGGGATGGCCAGTTGTGAGGATATTTTGGAAGAGGTGGACATCTCCAATCAACGTGTTACCGTATTTGCCCCTTTGGACAGTACCACGGTAACGGACAATAGCGTACGGTTTAACTGGGATCGCCTCACGGATGCCACGTCCTACCGCTTTCAACTGGCCGCACCGGATTTTGTGGATACGGCCCAGATATTGTTGGACACCCTTTTTGTGGAGGACACCCTGGGTAGGGTCGCTACCCAAATCCAACAGGATTTGCTGAACGGGAATTATGCATGGCGCATCAAGGCCCTGAACAGCGGTTTTGAAACCCCCTATGCATTGCAGACCTTTGTGGTGAACGGGGATGAAAATATTGATCTGGACCCACCCAATACCCCGCAATTGGTGGCACCTGTAAACGGGGCCACACAGGATGAGGCCACAGTGACGTTCCGTTGGACAAGGGAAGATATTCCCGGGACGGCAGAACGCGATAGCATTTATTTCTTTTCCGATGAAGCCCTACAAAATCTGGTCGGTAAGGATATTGGTGCCAATAAGACCTTTTCCGCTGATTTTGCCGCGGGCACCTTTTACTGGTTCGTCAAAGCCTTTGACCTGGCCGGCAATGAAAGCGAGGACAGTACGGTGTTCAGTTTTACCATAAACTAAATTATTGAACGCAAACACAAAAACATATCTCTTGTTGGGCCTGGTACTTGTCATCTGGGGAATCATAGGGTACCGTATACTTTCCACAATTTCTCCGGAACCAAACGAGCAATTGGTTCTCACAGAGACGGTACTAAAACCTTTGGAAAAAATTGAAAGGGACACCTTTAGCATTAAGGCAGACTATAGAGATCCTTTTTTAGGGACCCTACATCATCCAAAAGTTAAAAAGAAAACCAAACGAAACGGGCCAAAGAAAGAACGCTTTGACATTGATGTGCGCTATACAGGTTCCATGTTGAACAGTAATAGTGGACAACGTATTTTCTTTGTGAGCATAAATGGTCAGCAATCCTTGATGGAAAAAGGCAAGCAGGCACAAGGGGTAAGCCTGGTCAACGGTTCGGAAAAGACCATTACGGTACGCTATAAGGGCATTCTCAAGAAGATTGAATTGCAACAATGAAGTGGCTCACCAAAATAAAGGGCGGTTCCCTGCAGTTTGTCCTGTTCATTGGAGCGGTCATTGCGGTACTCCTGCTCACCTTTGTGTTGTTGAGCCATATGCACATTCAGTTTTCAAAAAAGTCGGATACCTATATTGAGATTATCAAACAGGCCGATTTGGCTCTGGAAATGGCCTTGAACAATCCCAATGGAGGCCAGGTGGGATTAAGGGACTTCTCCCAAAAAGGCATTGAAACCATTGTGGTTCAGGAGCGCTGGGGCTTATTTGATGTATATAGGATTGACGCCTCCTTCCAAAAAACCCAGTTTACCAAAATGGCCCTTGTGGGAACGAGAAGGCCCACAAATGATGCGGCACTTTACCTTAAGGACAATCAACGTCCCATGATCATTGTGGGCCATGCCCGTATCAAAGGGGATGCGTATTTGCCCGATCAAGGTATACGTCCCGGCAATATTGCAGGACAGTCCTTTTATGGCAATACCCCGGTACAGGGCAAGCAAAAACGGAGCAATAGTGCACTCCCCCCGATAGCAGGACAACTAAAAAACAGTTTGGAACAATGGGCATCACCGGCTTTTATCCCGGCACGATCAAAACGCTTGAATGGCCTGCAGACCAATGAACTGGTCCATTCCTTTTTGGAACCTCCCCTGGTAGTTTGGGGAGAGGTATTGCAGTTGGCAGGAAAAAAAATAACGGGCAATGTTGTCCTTAAGGCGGATTATAGGATTGTGGTCTCTGCCACTACCCTACTCACTGATGTAATTCTGGTAGCCCCGGAAATTGTGATTCAGGATGGTGTCACGGGAAGTTTTCAGGCCATAGCTTCCAAAACCATTGTGGTAGGAAAAAACTGTTTGTTGCGCTACCCCTCGGCATTGGCGGTCTTCCATAAGGAAAGTCGCACCGATTTAAATCAGGGTATTCCCGTGCCCAACATTCAAATACAGACCAATAGCAGTCTAAAAGGCATCATAGGGTATTGGGAGGACGTTAGGGAACACAAGCAGCGATACCATCCCCAGGTAAGGATTGATGCAGGGGCCACTGTGATTGGACAGGTCTATTGTGAAAAGCATTTGGAGTTAAAGGGCAGTGTCCACGGTAATGTAACCACGGACAGTTTTGTTGCCATGGAGAATGGCAGTGTATACCAAAACCACCTCTTTCAGGGCAAAATAGATGCCGGGGTCCTACCCTTACAGTATGTGGGGCTGGGTTATGGACAGCAAGGGAAAGGAGGGGTGGCCAAATGGCTCTACTAAAAAAAATACGGGCATCCACACTTATGGAGACCATGGTGGCCACCATCCTGATCGTCATCATCTTCATGGTGGCCAGCCTGATTATGAATTCACTGATGGCCGCTCAGGTAACAGCAAATACAGGTAATATCTCGGAACGACTACATCGATTGGAATATCAGTATGTCAATGGATTGCTGCAATTGCCCTATCAGGAGGATTGGAACGACTGGAGCATAAGGGCTATCCTTGAAAAAGACATCAATGTTCCCGTGGTCCGACTGGAAGCTACACATAAAACGTCCCAAAAAAACCTCGAATCCATTCTAGTTGCCAATGATCCATTTTAACCAAAAAATAAAAGCGTTTACCCTAAGTGAGATGATGGTGGTCCTTTTACTCACCGTTATTGTAGTGGGCCTGGCCTTTTCGGTATTGAATCTGGTACAAAAACAAATGGCAGGCGTTCGTAAGGAGTATGGGGCCAATATGGAAGTACGTTTATTGAAACAAGCACTTTGGAAGGACGTAAGAACGTTTTCCAGAATATACGCCACCGAAAATGGGGATGGACTCTTCTGTGATGGTCCAGGGGGGCAAATCCAGTACTTGTTTTATAGGGATTACATCGTACGGGCCAACGATACCTTTGAGGTGGCAATCGGGCACAAAAAATACTATTTCATGGGCAGACCTATAATATCCGGTGAAGTGGATGCTTTGGAACTGCAATGGAACGACAGCATAAGACAGCCGTTATTGGTCTATAAGATCAATGCCGCCGAATCATTTATGGATTGAATGGGATTTAAACTGGACAACATAGCAACAGGTACCGTTGGGGGAAAAGCAAAAACCAAGCCCAGTGTGGATATCTGGAAAAAGGAAATCCATTGGTTTGGGTCGCTTTTTTCCAATAAGAAAAAAGAGGATTTCTACACGGAACTCGGTGTACTGTTAAAAGCGGGAATTACGTTAAAGGAAGCCCTGGAACTTATACAAAAAGGCCAAAAAAAGGAAAAACTGGCAGATTTCTTTGAAGGGTTGACGGAACACCTGGTATCCGGTCGAAGTTTTTCCGAATCCATTCGCCAAAAGAAGGAATTTACGGAATACGAATACCATTCCATCAAAATAGGGGAGGAATCCGGAACATTGGCTGAGATAACCGATGAACTGGGTAATTTTTTTGCCAAAAAAAATGAACAGCGCAGAAACCTGATCAACGCCCTGACTTATCCCATCATTATTCTGGTCACAGCAATATTGGTCGTTCTTTTTATGCTTCGTTTGGTGGTACCCATGTTTCAGGACATCTTTGAACAAAACAATGTGGAATTGCCCTGGATCACTAAAGTGGTGGTCTCGGCCTCTGATTTCCTACAATCGTATGGATTGTGGTTTTTATTGGTGGTTTTAGCCATCATTTTTTCAAGGAGGCTGCTGCGGAACAATGTATCCGTTAAAAGGATGCGCGATCGTATCCTATTAAGGATTCCCTATGTGGGTACTTTTATTAAGGCAGTCTATCTAGCCCAATTTACCCGGGCATTGAGTCTATTGACCGCTTCCCGATTGCCCATGCTGAACAGTATTGAGCTGGCCGGAAAAATGATAGATTTTATTCCTTTAAAAGATGCCCTGGCGGAAGTAAACCAAAAAATACTGCAGGGAAAGAGCCTGTCCCAAAGCTTAAAAGACAATACATTGTTCGATTCCAAAATGGTTTCCCTGGTCAAAGTGGCGGAGGAGACCAACCAGACCGAATATATCTTTGAGCGATTAAACTCCCAATACAGTATAGAAGTCCAACAACGGTCCAAATTGCTTTCAACCCTATTGGAACCAATGATCATCCTGGTGGTCGGGATTTTTGTGGGCGTCATTCTTATTGCCATGTACCTTCCCATGTTCAAGTTGGGCAGTGTACTGGGATAATGGCCCTTTAGTCCATAGGATGACGAGGGCTTCCAAAAGTAATGGAAGCGTCCTACTGCACTCAAAAAGATTTAAGCTCGTTTCCCTTCATTTTTCAAACACCTGGACTATTTGAATTCATAATGGGAAATAGTATCTTAACACTTTTTTGTCGCGAAAGTAGAGACCAATTTGAGATCCGCTAAATAAAGCCGCCTTTATGGAACAGGTCATTTTTAAGCCTTTTTGTTTGGAAAAAACGGTTTTGGCATCGAACTTTAGGGGATAGTCGGTATTTCGTTTTTAAGAATATCACACATAACAATGGCCAGCATTGATAAAACATCAAAAAGTTCTGTATTTTTGGGACAAATCGGAACCAATTAAGCAAATTGCAAAATAAAAATGTATGACACATAAGAAAGCAAAAAATGAGAGAAGGGACTTTTTAAAAAAGTCGGGGGTAGCCTTGGCAGGCATTTCCATAGTACCAAGCCATGTCATTTCAGGAATGGGACACACCGCCCCGAGCGATAAACTGAATATCGCCGGTATCGGTGTAGGCGGAATGGGCCGCGCAAACCTGAGAAATATGAACACCCAGAATATTGTGGCCCTGGTAGATGTGGATTGGAAATATGCCAAACGCTGTTTCGATGACTACCCCGATGCAAAAAAGTACAAGGATTATCGAAAAATGCTGGATGAAATGGGTAAGGATGTAGATGCGGTGGTAATCGCTACCCCAGACCATACCCACTATGTTTCCGCAGCGGATTCCATGCGGATGGGCAAACACGTTTATCTTCAAAAGCCCTTGACACATTCCGTGTATGAATCCCGAAAACTCCGAGAACTTGCCCAAGAGACAGGAGTTGCCACTCAAATGGGAAATCAAGGGAACTCCAGTGATGATATGCGAAAAGTATGCGAATGGATTTGGAACGGCGAGATTGGAACCGTAACCAAAGTGGATGCCTGGACAAATCGTCCCATATGGCCACAAGGGTTGGAAAGACCATTGGAAACACCTTCCCTACCTCCCACCCTTGACTGGGATTTGTTCATTGGACCAGCGGAATGGCGTCCTTACCACCCGTCCTATACCCCATGGAACTGGAGGGCCTGGTGGGATTTTGGAACCGGGGCATTGGGGGATATGGCGTGCCATATTATGGATCCAGTCTATAAAGCGTTGAATTTAGGATTCCCATATGCTTTTGAGGCCTCTTCTTCCCAGGTGAACACGGAAAGTGCACCCATATCGGAAAAAGTAACCTACTATTTTGGTGAGCGACCAAAGAAAGGAAAGGTAAAAATGCCGGCCGTACAGTTTACTTGGTACGATGGCGGTCTGACTCCAAAACGTCCTGAAGGGCTAAAACCTGGCGTATTCCTGGGCGACTGGGGAGGTGGTGCCATTTTTTACGGCACCAAAGGAACCCTTATCTGCGGAACCTATGCGAGGGATCCATTTATCATAGGCAGGGAGGACAATCCACCTCGAATCACCAATGAATTGCGAAGAATTCCGAATGCCATGGAAGGTGGTCATGAAATGGATTGGGTCCGTGCGTGCAAAGAAAATAAGGAAAACCGCGTGGAGTGTAGTTCCAATTTTGAATATGCAGGACCATTGAACGAAACGGTCGTTGCCGGAAATCTTGCGGTACGTTTACAAGATCTACGTAGAAGACTGGAATGGGATGCCGAAAATATGAAAATCACGAACATCAGCGATTCAGATGAAATTCGAGTGGTAACCACTGATAGTTTTACCGTAATTGATGGTGATCCAAAATTTGATACGCAATACGCCAATCTAAATGCAAAAGAAGCCGCCGAAAGCTATATCAAAAAGACCTATAGGGAAGGCTGGAGCTATTAATAACAAACAAAACAAAGTCAATGAAAAAATCACAAATAATTGTAGTGGTGCTCGCAGGACTGTTATTTTCATGTAATTCTTCCAAAAAAGAAGAAAAACAAGCAGCACAGGAAGAACCGGTAATGGAAAAAACCGAGATGGCAATGGTACCCAATGCCCTTACTGATGAAGAAAAGGCAGAAGGCTGGAAACTCCTGTTTGATGGGGACGGCCCATCCGGTTGGAGAAGTTATGGAAAGGAAACCTTTCCTGAAGGTTGGGTCATTGCGGATGGAATGATACACTGCCCCGGTTCCGGCAGGGGCGAAGCCGGAGGAAAGGATAGAGGGGATATCATTTATGGAGGTTCCATGTTTTCAAATTTTCACTTGAAATTGGAATGGAAAATTTCTGAAGGTGGTAATTCCGGCATATTCTACTTAGGACAGGAATCCGATGAGCTTGATTATATCTGGAAAACCGCTCCGGAAATGCAGGTTTTGGACAATGACAAACACCCGGATGCAAAGATGGGTACGGACGGGAACAGACAAGCGGGATCCCTATATGACCTTATTCCTGCCAAGCCCCAAAATGCAAAACCCGTTGGGGAGTGGAACCAAGTGGAAATAATGGTCTACAAAGGCTCTGTTTGGCATAAAATGAATGGGGAGAAAGTTGTGGAATATCATTTATGGACCCCGGAATGGAATGAAATGGTAGCCGGAAGCAAATTCCCGGGATTAAATGAAAATTGGGCCGATGTTGCCACGGAGGGCTATATAGGTTTACAGGACCATGGCGATGATGTGTGGTTCCGAAACATAAAAATTAAGGAGCTTTAATTCAAGGGTATCCCTAGGAGAATCCATTGAATCCATAGAAGTAAAAAGCACGGTTTAAAACCGTGCTTTTTTTATGGTAGTATACAGGTTTGTCATCGTCACCAAGGCATTTCCAAAATCTTTTGAGTACCTCTGGGCGAATCGGACAAAACCTTACGGACAATTTATCCCAGATCTGCACATTCCGATACGGGTCCCAGAACGTTTAAGGGCACAAACCGATGGGATTTCTTCCATATCCAAGGCCATTCATTTGTTGTATTGCGCCCCTGAATAGCTTTCAACCTAACTGTGAACCTTAGAGCCTGTTTAGGAATTTGTGATTGGAATTGTTATAGGTCATTTTTAGTGCGGAACGAGGCAAAATTTTTGTCCATAGCCATAGTTAAGGACTAAAATTTTAACAATGTGCCGTAAAAGGGACATAAGAAAACAATTGACAAATTCCCAAACAGGCGCTTAGTTCTCGTTCAAATATTTGTGTACCAAACTGATGGACATAGAACCCTCCCCAACAGCAGAGGCTACGCGATTCATCGCACCACTGCGCACATCACCGGATGCAAAAATACCCGGCACACTGGTTTCCAAAAGATAAGGTGTTTTGTCCTGTTTCCATACCATGCTTCCATTTTCGTGGTCCAATACCTCCCGTCCGGTGACTAAAAAACCCTTGTTATCCTTAAGGAACAGATTACCCGTCCACTCGGTATAGGGCTTTGCCCCAATAAAGATAAAGATGGCCCTTGCCTCATGGTCCGTTTCCTGGCCATTTATATTATTACGTAGCACTAAAGCTTCTAAATGGCTATCGCCTTTGGCTTCAATAATTTCCGAATTGGGCAGGACCTCAATATTCTCCGTAGTATTGATTTGGTCTATCAAATACGAACTCATGGTGGATACCAAGGAATCACGGCGAATTACAATGTATACCCTTTTTGCAAATTTGGATAAGTACATTGCACCCTGACCAGCACTGTTCCCGCCGCCTACAACATATACCTCACCGTTCTTACAGGTATGCGCTTCAGTAGTGGCGGCTCCATAATACACCCCGGCACCCGTGAATTCTTCCATCCCCTTATTAGGGAGTTTACGATAATCAACACCCGTGGCAATGACCACTGTTTTGCTCTTTACCTGGGCGTTGTTGGACAGGGTAACGATTTTGTAGGAATCCTTGACCTCAATGGCCTTGACCTCAACCGGGGATAGGAACTCAATGCCAAAACGTGTGGCCTGGGTAATGGCGCGCCGGGCCAAATCAGACCCACTAAGCCCTTTGGGAAAACCCAAATAGTTTTCGATGCGTGAACTTGTTCCCGCTTGCCCTCCAGGGGCTTTTTTATCAATGAGAAGGGTCTTAAGTCCTTCGCTTCCTCCATAAACCGCCGCTGCCAATCCCGCTGGTCCGGCTCCTATGATGATGACATCGTACAGTTCTTCCTGGGCTTTGATATTGAGCCCCAATTTTTCAGCAATGGTGGTAAGCTTCGGATTTTTCAATAAGCTGCCGTCCTCGAGGAAAACTACGGGCAAGTCTTTGTCTTCCAGAGAATTGCTTTCGCTCAATTCTTTGGCCGTTGCATCATTTTCAATATTCAGGAATTGGTAGGGAAACATATTGCCCGCCAAAAAATCCTTGATATAATGTGTATTGGGTGAAAATTGATACCCCACTATCCGCAGGCCCGTAAATGGTGGTGAGTAGTGCGCCAACCAATCTTGGAGGACATCATCAATTACAGGAAACAGTTTTTCTTCAGGTGGGTTCCAGGGTTTTAGCAAGTAGTAATCTAGCTGAACATCATTTATGGCCTTGATGGCGGCATCCGTATCGGAGTATGCGGTAAGCAAGACACGCTTGGCCTGTGGAAAAGTGACCAATGCCTTTTCCAAAAAGTCGACCCCCAGCATTTCCGGCATGCGCTGGTCAGAAAGAAACAGTGCAGCTTCCTCACCTTTGTTCTTCAAGGAAACAATGGCTTCCAGCGCCTCATTGGCAGAGGTGGTGGCCATGATTCGGTAATCGTTTCGGTAACGTGAACGAAGGTCACTTCTAATGGCGGCCAATACTTGGGCATCATCGTCCACGGCTAGTATAATGGGTTTTTTCACGAAAATCTTATTCTGGATTAGGGTCAATGGGCAAGCAGACCTCAAAAATGGTCTCACCAGGTTTTGAGGTGGCCTTTACCTGACCGTTATGTTGCTTTATGATTTTTTGGGTTACGTCCAATCCAAGACCTGTCCCCTTACCTACTTCCTTGGTCGTATAAAAGGGTTCAAAAATGTGGTTCAGGTGCTCTTGGGCAATGCCATGGCCATTATCCTGTACATAGGTATAGGCAAAATTTTCCGTTGCCTTTGTGCGTATGGTCAATCGGCCTCCTTTTGGGGGCAGGGCATCTATCGCGTTATCAATAAGATTTGTCCATACCTGATTCAATTCGCCCGGCAATCCCATGATTTTTGGCATGGCTTCATCAAATTCCGTGACCACCTCATGTCCTACTTTCCGCAATTTATGATTAAGCACGTTCAACGTACTTTGGATACCCTGGTGAAGGTCCAACCATTGAAAGTCCAGGCTCTGGTCCATGTAGGAGTATGTCTTTACGGATTGTATCAGTGTTTCAATTCGCGATGAGGCCTCTTTGATATCAGTTACCGTTTTGTTCGTAGTCATATTCTGTACGATCCATTTGAGGACGGGATTGAAATCCTCTTCCCTGAGCAACGACTTTACAAATTGCAGGTCCTCAACGTTGAACTGATATTCCACCAACAGGGGTACCAAGTCATATTTGTCATCGAGACTGCAATCTGAAAACCAGTCGTACAACTCATCTTCCAAAATGTTTTGCTCCAGAAGCGTAAGTTCCGAGGGCTTTTCCGTTAGCTTTTGATACATGAAGTCGTTGACGGCGTCTATGGCGGCATCATCGGTCTTTATTTTAATGACACGTTTAAAATCGGCCGGTAATCCCATAAGGTGCTGTTCCAATAAGGAAGCACTGCGGACCATTGCCGAAGCGGGATTGTTCAATTCATGCGCCAGACCGGCGGAAAGTTTTCCCAACGCAATCAGTTTCTCATTCTGCACCTCGATTTGGGTGATGTTTCGAATACGGTTGTTCATTTCATGGACCAGAACTTCCGTCAACTCATAATGGTCCCTTATCAACTCCCGCATTTTTTCCCGATGTAGCTTCCCCACCTTTGCCGGTTTTCTGGCAACGGCAAAACCAGTGGCCTGCTTTGCCCTGGAAAAAGGAAGCATCCCCGTAATATCATGTTTTTGCAAGCGGCCAAAGGCTTTTCTACTGTTATTGTTTACCAGGTACAACTCAAAATCACCTTCAAAAATGAGCATCAAATGGTCTATTGGGCTACCCTTTTGGAAAAGAAACCCTCCTTTGGGAATATCCACCATTTCCATATGCTTACTTAACCATTGCAACTGCGCCTCAGGCACATTATTGAGTTTGGAAAAGTCGTTTAAAGCCTCAATCATACAACATTTCTTTTTTATGAAAAAGCATGTTTTTTCATAACTGAAAGATAGGGAACTTGTAGGGAAAAACCACCTATTGTATTTTGGCAAATACCACATGGATTCTTCCTTAAGAAATCACTTAATATTCGTAATTTCACCTTGCACTAAAACCAAGCTATGCAGCATCATGTACTCCTTAACCTCTTTGCTATTTTCGGAGTTGCTACGGCGGTCATCATCATTTGTAAATTTCTGAAAATCCGATACATTATCGGATATCTCATTACCGGCGTTCTGTTAAGTCCAAACACCACCTCTTATTTTGCCGATATGGAGGAGGTGGAAGTGTATGCCGAAATAGGCATTATCCTCTTACTGTTCACCGTTGGACTGGAATTTTCGTTCAGCAATTTGAAGCGCATAAAAAACTATGTGCTTGTAGGCGGGGCCTCACAAGTGTTTTTTACCATATTCCTTACAGCGGCGCTTATTTGGTTGTTAATGCGTCCCTCTTTGGAGGAAAGCCTGTTTTGGGGCTTCCTCTATGCCTTGAGCAGCACGGCCATCGTGGTCAAGGTATTACAGGATAGCAACAAAATCAATACGCCCCATGGCAAGTTCATTTTGGCGGTCTTGTTGTTCCAGGACATTATGATTGTCCCCCTTATGCTGTTTACACCCATTTTGGCAGGTGCGGGGGAAAGCAGTGCCTTTGAGGCTTTGCTATGGTTATTGGGTAAATTGGTACTAATGGGTGGAATAGCCTATTTATTGGCACGGTTCATTATTCCTTATTTCTTGAAGACGGTCATGAAAATACAAAGTCAGGAGGTTTTTTTGATTGCCCTGGTGTTCATTGTGACCGGCATTGCCCTACTGACCGAGAAATTGGGACTGTCACTGGCATTGGGTGCCTTTATTGCCGGACTTATCATTGCAGAAACGGATTATAACCGTATGGCCATTTCTTGCTTTTTACCCTTCCGATATGTGTTCATGAGCTTTTTCTTTATTTCAATGGGCATGTTGTTGGATTATCGCATTTTCACTACGGATGGGGGATGGATCGTTTTTTGGTTCTTCTTTGCGTTGACCGTTAAGGCCATTGCGGGCATTTTGGCCGTAAAAGTGATGAAACTGGAATGGAAGACCGCCCTGGCCGTTGGCTTTTCCATTGCGCAGATTGGGGAGTTCTCCTTTGTATTGGCACAAAGTGGATTGCAATACGAACTGATCAGCCAGAACAACTATCAAATCTTTTTGGCCGTATCCATTCTGTTGATGTCCGTAACGCCCATAATCGTGACCCAGGCAGAACATATACACCCCAGGTTTGCCAAACTCCTCAAAATAAAGACCCATGGCTAAGGATACCCTAAAACTATATGGCGCCGACTGGTGTCCCAAATCTGCCAATTTGCGCAATTACCTGCAATCGATTTGGGTCACATTTGACGATTATAATGTGGAGACCGATGCCGAGGCGGAACAAAGCGTTCGCAAACTCTACAATGGGGATCTAAAATTCCCAACGGTGACCTACGGCACTGATTTTCTAAAAAACCCTTCCATTAAAGATCTCGATGTTTTCCTGGATAAATATGGTCTAAAAGACGTTTGATCCATTCGTACGGACTTTCATGTGTATTTCCGTGAAGGCGCAAAACGCGTATCCCTGTAATTTTAAAAAAAATTAAAGTTAAGGTTAACATGAATGTGCATGTTAAAACTTAACATGTAATCCCTCTGACCTGGGTCTAGATTTACATTTCAATCAAAATTTATGAAAATGAAAATCTACCGACCCAGCCGTCAAAAACAAGGTAAAGGGGCACAAAAATTAATTGCCTTTTTAGGTATTGTAATGTTTTACTCGGTGTCCTTTGGCCAAGCCACCAATGCCTCAATCCGGGGTAAGATTACAGATGCAAATGGTGAATCCCTAATGGGAGCCGCCATAGTGGTAAAGAATACGTCCACCGGATTCGTTTCGGGTACGGTGACCAATGAAAATGGAAACTATAGGGTACAACAATTACCACTGGGGGGACCCTATTCGGTTACTGTTCAATATCTGGGTTTTCAAGATAGCGTAAGGGAAGGGTTTACCCTTAACTTAAGTGATGCCCTGGTTTTGGATTTTGTGATGCAAGAAGCTTCCACCGAACTGGATGAAGTGGTCGTAACATCCAATACCCTTACCAAACGGATAGAGCAATTGGGCGCATCCACCAAAATAGGCACCGATCAAATAAAAACACTTCCCCTGGAAGGAAGGAACTTTACCGGCCTCACCAGTCTTTCCCCATTACAGGGTGGTGGATCCATCAATTTGGCAGGGCAAAGACGTACCTCTACCAATGTCACCATAGATGGGGTGAACGCCAGAAACCAATTAACGGCAGGAGAAATTGGAAGGGGCCCTTACACCATTTCCCAAGAAGCCATTAGGGAGTTTGAAGTGGCCACAAATGATTATTCCGTGCTCCAGGGCAGACAAGGTGGGGGCGCCATCAACGCCGTGACCAAATCCGGGACCAACACACTTAGTGGAAGCGCCTTTTTCTATCATAGGGCCGATGCACTACAAAGCCAATTCAACATTCGCGGAGAAGATCGCGATGCCAATTTCTTTACCTCCCAGTATGGGTTTAGTTTATCCGGTCCCATCATCAAAGACAAGTTACACTTCTTTGCGGTTTATGAGCGACAGGATGCTGGGGAGCCCCTAAGCATCGCGGACATTCAAAGTGACAATGATCAAAACCTTTTAGGTATTTCCCAAGAGAATTTAAATCGTTTTTTACAGATAGGACGTGATGTGTATGGCCTGAGCGACTCTAGACAGACCGGTCAGTTTGATAGGGAAACCGAGGCTAACAACTTGTTTGTCCGCCTGGATTGGCAGATTAATGACAAACATAGGCTTACCCTTAGGAACCTATACAACAAATGGGAGAATCCCTTCAGTGTAAGTGACAACTCCAATATTGAAGTAGCGGAATCCTTTTCAAATTTTGAATCACAGGAAAATAGCACATTGTTGTCCTTACGTTCCATATTTTCCCCAACAGTGATCAACGAGTTCAAAATACAGTACCAACATGCCGAACGCCAATTCACCCCAAATACCGAACTCCCTTCTTCCAATATCCCCAGGGCCATTGTTGAGGTGTCTTCGGTATTGCCCAATGGTAATACAAGAAACCGCAGTGTGCAATTGGGCGGACAACGCTTTACCCCGGAAACGAATTTGGAAAACCAATTACAAATCGCCAATACAACCTATGTCAACTCCGGAAAATTCAATTTTACATTTGGAACGGACAATCTTATCACCTATTTGGAAACATTGCTTTCAAATGAGCAGAACGGGCGTTTTTTCTTTGACTCCCTTGATGATTTTGAAAATTTGAACGCATCCAGATATGCCCGTGAGGTTCCGTTGCAAGGATTACCTTTGGTGGAACAGACCGTTCTAGATCTTTCCTTGTTTGGACAGGTGGAGTTTGATCTGGCAAAAAACCTCAACTTAATGGCCGGAATCCGTTGGGATGCCACCATATTTATGGATGAGGCCGAATTCAATCCCACCGTATTTCAAGAATTGGGCATACGCACCAATGAAAAAATCGACGACTTTGACAATATCCAACCTCGCTTTCAATTAACGTGGAACGTAAAAGGCAAGAATACCGATATCATCAAAATTGGAGGGGGTGCCTTTAGTGCACAGCCCCATTATTATGCCCAGGTGAACAATATTCAAAATAGTGGCACTTTGCTCGGCGCCATAGATGTGACGGGGGATGCCGTTCCAACACCTGATTTTATTTCCTATCGCAATGATCCCAGTACCGTACCGGGAGTTCCGGAGGGAGAGACCCCATTTTCAACCATAAATGCGGTTAGCCCCAATTTTGAAGTCCCCACCATATACAAAGGAAACATTAGTTATACCCGTTTTTTTGGAGATCGTTACACGTTGGGCATCAATGCTATTTTTAGCCATACGACCAACAATTATGTATATCAGGAAGCCAACTTGGTGGCAGAGCCTTTTTTTACCACGCCCATAGAAGGACGTGAAGTATTTGTCCCGGCAAATACGATTGGTGAGAACGGACTTACCGATTGGACAAATTCAAGGGTATCCGATCAGGTAGGGCGTACTTTGGTCTTGACATCCGATGGGGTATTGGACAACATCTCGGTCATTGTGGAAGGATCTGCCCGTATTGGTCGCGATGGTTATGTAAACGGTAGTTTTACATGGAACAGGACCAAGGACAATTCCTCCTATAACTGTTGTGTGGCCAATACCTCTACGTTCTTACCTGTGGAAGGAGATCCCAGGGATCTGAACTACGGCTTTTCCGACAATCATTTTGACACCAAAGTGGTCCTTAATGGTTCCACGCCCACTTGGAAAGGATTCAACTTTGGAGCTACCATTATTGGAACGGGAGGTACTCGTTATTCACTTCATGTAGACGACAATACCAGTGCCAATGGGGATTTCAATTTACGAAATGATATTGCCTATATTTTTGACCCCGGTGATCCCAATACACCGCAAGCCATTATAGACGGCTACAATGAAGTATTGAACGATCCCGAGACCCCCGATGGATTTAAGGAATATTTACGGGAAAGCTTTGGTGGTTTTGCAGAGCGCAACGGAGGCAAAAACCCCTTTAGGGCCATCATTGACCTGCGCTTACAGAAAAGGTTCAGCTTTAACAGGAACAAACATGGTCTTGAACTCACAGCGGACGTGTTCAATTTTGCCAATTTATTGAACAAGGAATGGGGGCGTACCAACAACTTTGGAAGGAGAAGGGATTTTATGCGTATCAACGGCTTTGATCAGGCAACAAATTCATACGATTATAGCGTACAGACAGGAGCTGGCACCGAGCCTATAAACGGTACCCCTTGGCGACTTCAGCTGGGCGCACGATACACCTTTAATTAAGTTGAGTTGTTTATTAGCTATGGAGAGGGGTTTGAACTGAACAAACCCCTCTTATGAAAACGTCACCTTACTTTTTAAAATGAATTTTATAAATAGACCCTGATGAGAAAAAGGACGAAACTGGTTCATTGTATGCTGGGGTATTTCATCAGGTGTTTTAAATCGTGGAAACTGATTTTTTCTTCAAGGCACTGGAGATGGTCTGTCGGGTTGCCCCAATAAGATCACCAAGGTCCTTTTGGGTTAAAAGGTCATACAGCTTGTGCATGGAACCCGTATCATCATTGATATTTTTGTTAAAATAGGATTCCAAAAACCGAAGTTTTTCCGAAGTGTTCCTTTCGTTTATTTTGCGCAGTTTCTTCTCTGCGGTGCACCATCTTTTTACAATGTAGGAGATAAACCATTCTGCAATAGCGGGTTCTTCTATGATTACCCCCTTAAAAAAGGACAATTGATAGACCCGCAATCGGGTAGCCGTAAGTGTTTTTGAAAATTCAAAGAATTGATTGTTGAGATATTTAAGATTTCCGAAGAAATCTTTTTCCGATACTACATCATAGACAAATTCCTCACCCTGTTCGGTATAACTTCCCAACTTCAGGGCTCCATTGATCACTTCATAAATATACTTGTGTTCCAATGCAGGTTTGTATACATATTCATTTTTTTGAACAATCAGTTCAGATACTTTGTCGTCGAGGTTATGGCCCAAACCATCCCTTAAATAATGGAAAAGGTCAAAATTCTCGTGGTCTGTATTGATTGGTCGTTCCATAACAAGGATATGCCGAAATCACTGAATGTCCACTCCAAAATTAGGTTCCCTGAATTAGCTTAAGGTTATCCATTGATTATTAAAAAGCATATGATGACGTAATGGTGGGAAAAATTGATCTGAAACAAAAAGCCCCTGAAAAATTTCAGGGGCTCAATTTGTACCGAAGGTGGGAATCGAACCCACACGGTATTGCTACCACTGGATTTTGAATCCAGCGCGTCTACCAATTCCGCCACTTCGGCCAATGGGACTGCAAAGCTAAAAAATAATTTGAATCCCAAAACCAAAATAACCACAATTATCCTTTAGCAAGCCAGATTAATTTTTAAATTTGCACCGCTTTTGAACAGGCTTAGCTTTTAGCACTGTTATAAATTGTAAGCAATGCCATATCAAGTTCCGGAACCAAAAATATTTGCATGTACGCAAAGTACCGTATTGGGCGAAAATATTGCCAAAGCGTATGGGGCCGATTTGGGAAAAGTACATTTCTCAAGATACAGTGACGGAGAGTTCCAGCCCTCCTTTGAGGAATCCATAAGAGGGGCCCGAATTTTTATCATTGGTTCCACCAATCCCGGCCCGGAAAATTTGATGGAAATGCTATTGATGCTGGATGCCGCCAAAAGGGCCTCAGCAAGACATATTACAGCGGTAATGCCCTATTTTGGGTGGGCCAGACAGGATAGAAAGGATAAGCCCAGGGTTCCAATTGCAGCCAAGTTGATTGCCAAAATGTTGGAAACTGCGGGTGCAACACGGATCATTACCATGGATTTGCATGCCGATCAAATTCAAGGTTTTTTCGAAAAACCGGTGGATCACTTGTTTGCCTCCACCCTTTTCTTTCCCTATCTACAAAACCTTAATCTGGAGAACCTTTGTATCGCTTCCCCGGACATGGGGGGATCCAAAAGGGCCTATGCGTATTCCAAAGCACTGGAAAGTGATGTGGTCATTTGTTACAAGCAACGTGCCAAGGCCAATGTTATTTCCAAAATGGAATTGATCGGGGAAGTAAAGGGCAAAAACGTGGTATTGGTGGATGACATGGTGGATACCGCTGGTACACTGACCAAGGCGGCCGATCTGATGATGGAAAGGGGCGCATTGAGTGTGCGGGCCATTACCACTCATGGGCTGTTATCCGGTGATGCCTATGAAAAAATTAAAAAATCCAAGTTACAGGAATTGATCATAACAGACTCTATTCCTTCTCATGAAAACAGTGAAAAAATACGGGTTTTAAGTTGTGCGGAACTATTCGCGGATGTCATGCACCGCGTGCACCACAATACTTCAATCTCGTCCAAATTTATTATGTAGCCTTCGACTACGCCAGGAGTGAACTGCCCGGCAAATCGATACAATGAAAGTTTAATTATTTATTAGAAAAAATGAAATCAATTACGATCAAAGGATCCCAAAGAGAAAGCGTGGGCAAGGTTTCGACCAAAGCCTTACGTAATGCTGGAAAGGTCCCTTGCGTGCTGTACGGAGGGGAAAAACCAATGCACTTTTCAGCTGATGAAATCGCGTTTAAAGATTTAGTGTATACCCCCAATGCCTACACAGCGGTAGTTGAATTGGAAGGTGGTGAGACCTTCAAAGCTGTATTACAGGATATTCAATTTCATCCGGTAACGGATAAGATTTTGCATATCGACTTCTATCAGCTCTTTAAGGACAAGCCCGTAACCATGGAAATCCCTGTCCGTTTGGAAGGAAATTCTCCGGGGGTCAGAAATGGTGGACGCCTATTGTTCCGCAAAAGAAAGCTTTCTGTGAAGGCATTACCGGATTTGCTTCCAGACGAGATTACCGTCGATATTTCCAAATTAAAAATTGGGGGTAAGGTAGCCGTGGAAACCCTTAGAACGGATGAGTATACCATTGTGCATCCAGACAACATTACCGTTGTACAAGTGAAGGCCTCCCGTAATGCTGTTGCGGATGAAGAGGAAGAAGAGGAAGAAGGTGCCGCAGCAGAGGGTGCGGAAGCACCTTCAGCAGATGCAGCGGCATCAGCGGAAAGTTAACCTTTTAACGCTATCGAAACAAAAGCATCCGGACTCCTTGTTTCGGATGCTTTTTTATTTTTGAAGAAAAACAAAGTGTTTCAATTTTTAAAATCACTGTTGACCAACACCAGTGCACCTATACTTGAAGAAATCGATGGCATGAAAAAGTTTTTGGTCGTAGGCCTGGGCAATATTGGGGAAAAATATGCCGGGACAAGACACAATATTGGATTTGCGGTCTTGGACCAGTTGGCAACGGAGGAAGATTTTATATTTAAAGATGTTAGATTGGGGGCAGTGGCCAGTTTTAAGTTTAAAGGAAAGGCTATAGTATGCCTTAAGCCTTCGACCTATATGAACCTTAGTGGAAAAGCTGTGAAATATTGGATGGAGCACGAAAAAATCCCATTGGAAAATGTACTTATCGTTACGGATGATATTAACCTTCCCTTTGGAACGCTGCGTTTAAAGGGCAAGGGAAGTGATGGCGGACATAATGGATTAAAGGATATTCAGCATGTGTTACGGACCACTCACTATCACAGATTTCGTTTTGGCATTGGTGCAGAATTTTCCCAAGGCAGGCAAGTGGACTACGTACTGGGGAAATGGACGGAAAGTGAAGAACAAGCTTTAGAAGAGCGCTTGAAAAGAAGCACTGAACTTATACGTTCCTTTATTTTTGCTGGCGCAAAAAACACCATGAACCTCTTTAATGGCACTTAAGCCCTTTAAAACACCTTAAAATCAAAGACTCCCGAATCCGATTTATTGCCTTCTGCATCAATGGTAATGACTTTCCAATAGTAAATTTGACCTGAAACCACATTCCCCATAGTTTCCATAGTTTGTGGATCAGTAGTAATCAAAAGTGTTTCCGGCGGGTTGTTTTCAGAGAAATAAACCTCAAAAGTTTCGATATCCCCTTCCACATCCGCACCGGTCCAAGAAAGTACCACCTCATTAGCTGTCGCCTGCACCGTACTGCCTGCTTCGGGTGACCTGATTTGCGCTGGAAACGGGGCATAGGTTGTCTGCGAACCTGCATTGTAGAAAAGCCAGGATTCGCTAGTGGCGGTTTCGTCAGATTCATTATTGGTAGACAGTACGGACCAAGAGAAGGGCGCGCCCTTTTCTATGGAAAGGGCCACAGAAGTGCTTGTTGTACTAATTGTCTGTGGTATATTGGTAAGTAAATTGATTACCGTTAGGGTGTAATTATCCGTATTGTTGGCTGGTTGCCATTCAAAAGTTACTTGACTAAGGTCCTCAGTTACATCCACCCCTGTGGTACACTCAGAATTCTCAAAGGGAAATACCAATACAACCCCTTCTGGTGAAGGTGGTGGGCCATCATCCCCTCCCCCACATCCGAGTAGGAGGCCAAAAACAACTACGGCTGTCCAATTCCTCATCGTTTTATCATTTTAGTGGTTAAGGACACCCCATTGGACTCCATTACCAAATAATACAGTCCGTTGGATAATCTGGTAACGTCCAAGTCAAAAATAAAGTTTGTGGTCCGCTTTAGCCGTTGCATCACTAACCTCCCATCCGAACCAAAGACATTGACCATTACATCTTGATTCTGAAATTGGGATGTAATGGTCACCCAATCCGAGGTTGGATTTGGCAAAAGCACAGGGGCATCCCCAACAAAAAACTGTGTTTCAAAAACGCCTTGGCACAATAATCCCGTTGATACCCTTAATTGGTTCAATCCTTTGTTTAAATTCAGTGTGATTTCACTTTCGGTGGTCTGGGTAACCAATCCATTCAGTTCAATGGAATAGAATTCACTTCCGGACATCTGTAAGCGCACCTGGTTTTCATTCGCCAGTAAATTTGCCAACACACTTAATTCCTCAGGCTCTTCAATTACAATTTCAAAACAGGTTTCCCTATAGTTGATTGACCCATCACTACCATTGATACAAAGTTGATAGGTTCCTGAACCCAGGTTTACAAATTGTGCTTCTTCCGTAAATTGATTCAATATATCAATTCCATTTCCCGTTAGGGTTGCCGCATAATCGATTGTAGTATCCAAGGCAGAAATAGAAACGGCACCATCATTGTTCCCCCTACAGGCTTCACTTTGTATGGAAACAGAAAAGTTATTGGACGGGAAGGCATTTAACGGACATCCGGAAGTATCCACCTGGACACCTTTTGGCGTTCCCAGGCAAAGGTCATCCCCATCATCAAAGACGCCATCTTCATCATCATCGGGCCTAAAAGCTCCTTCAACACAAAATTCCAGGGAAAAATCTTCCAGGAACCCCCCATCAGAAGGTACGGTATCCTCAACCTCCAATATCCACTCCCCCAATGTTGATTCCCCATTTAAAGCCGATAATGACCCCAAAGGTTTTACAATACCCGAAATCGCTGGGTTACCAGAGCAGTTTATGGGATCTCCCCCATCATCAAAAACAGCATTAATATTATTTGAATCGCCACAATTCTTTGAAACCAATACGACCTTGGTCCCTAAAGGAGAAATTAAGGTTACCACCAAATCTTCCAAAAAGGTATGGGACAGTTCAAGATTTACATTCACATCCGATATAACCAAATTTTCAGCCAAAAAGATACTGGACGTAACTATTGGGGTGCCTTCTGCGGAAATCTCCAAAGGTTGCCCATTGGCACTAAAAACCTTGCAATTGACCACGGAGGTGATAAAACTAAAGGGCAGCCCAAAAGTCCCTTCCCCACATGGATTGTTGGGTTTTACCCGCCAATAATATGTAGTTTCGGGGAGGAGGGCAGAACTTTGATAGAAATTAAAGGATACCCGTGCCGATTCAACGATATCAGTGAACGCTTCATCAGTGGCAATTTCTATATCGAATGATGAAAAATTAGTGTCTTCCTGCCAGGTAAACTCAGGATTAATACGGGTTCCTATAGCTAAATCTTCTGGGAAGGTAAGAACAACATCATTAAAAGTATTATCCTGCACATTGACCTGTAAAATGGTAGCAGTAGAAAAACTGGGCCCCGTAGCCACCACCTCTACTTGATGCGACCCCACGGGTACGTTCTCCACATTGCCAAGGGTCAACGTAACGTCCGTACCATTGTCCACCACATTGTCCTGCGAGAAAGAAATAGTGAATGGCACCGAAGTGTTTACGGTCAAATCCATTGGCTCTGAAAAACCACCATAGGTTTCATATACAAAAGGAACTACAATAGCATTTGGTTGGCAAGTAGTCCGGACCAATTGATCAATATTGAGAATGGCCTGGGATTCTTCAATGGTGAATTGCGAACTATTGATGGCAAAAAAAACATTGTTGTTGGCCATGACCATGATTCTTGCATTCGTAGTGGCAATTCCGGGTAGTTGAAGCTGTGCAAGACCGGTATTGGGGACATCCTCTGCCAATACTTCGGAAAAACTGGAACCTCCGTCCGTTGATAGCAGGATATCCACGGTTTCGGCATTAATGGGAGCCGTATTGGTGTTGGCAACATCCCAGGTAATGTCCTGTACACTTCCCGCAGTATAGACCTCATTGCTATTTTGGGAAGTGACCACAAATGGTCCGGCCCCATTCACCACACTGATCTTTACGGAGTCCGAAGCCACTTGTCCCCCTTCTGCATTATTGTCCCTTACCGTTATGGCAAAGTTTAGTTCACGCTCCACATTGGCAACGGTCTCCCAGGCATCATTGGTAATTGGGTTCAGCTGTTCCAGGTTGCCGCTGAGAATCCGGGAAAGTCGCGGAAAATACCTAGAGGATCTCGTTGTTGGCGGCAACGATCTAAAATTGGCCCCGGAAACGTTGTCGGGACCAAAAGTGGAGCTTATGACCACGCCATCATCAATTTGTTCCCATGCATAGGTCAGGACATCCCCATCAATATCCGTTGCGTCACCGGTAAGGACAAATGCGGTGCCCTTGGGTATGATATGGTCTGATAACGGATTTAGAATGGGAGGACTATTTAGTAATGTGGTGTTTTGGGAACAGCTGGTAGTTTCCAAATAATCCTGGATTTGAACTATACTGTTATGGTGAAAATAATCGTCCCCATTGGGAGCCACGTTATTGTCGGTCTCCACAATACCGGCATAACCCATAATAGTGGTTCCACTCGCAGGTTCGGATTGGACTCCGGTTCCTTCGGACTGAAAAGACCACGTATGGTTGGCACCAAATTGATGCCCCAATTCATGGGCCACAAAATCCAAATCGAATAGGTCGCCCTCCGGAACAAGTGCCGAAGCAAATGCACTTCCCTTTCTATTGTCCACGCAAACGGAACCTATAAATCCAGCGTTGCCGCTATCATTATCCCTGTGGAATAAATGTCCAACATCATAGTTTTCCTCCCCGATAATGGTACTTAGCGTATTCTGAACTTGGGCGTTGAAGCTCCCGGTATAGGGGTCTGTAGCTGCATTGGTAAATATGACCAAGTCATTATTGGGAACAAGTTCCAAAGTCACCCCCAAATCTGTTTCAAAAACTTCATTGACCCGGGTAAGGGTTGCATTAATGGCCGTTAGGGCATCCGTGACCGTTCCCCCATGATAAGTGGTGTACTCGCCTGTTACGGATACGGCTATCCTATATTTCCTGAGAATCCGATCACCCACAAGATTTTTTGATGTAAGACTATGTTTTAGACCGGATATACCCATGGTAGAACATATAAAACCGGATTTTTCGGTTGTTCTGGATCCTTGGTGGACATGGTACCTGTGTGAGATTCCATCCTCCTTTTCAATGAAACTGCGTACTCCTGTTTTATAGTCCAGCAATGTGCCTTGCAATCCCTTGGGGGAATAACTAAAACGAACTCTTTGTTCACCATCCAGTGAAGTCCCGGTAAAAGATTGAATCTGTGGATATTTCTTAGCGAGGTCCGGATGGAATACAGGGGTTTCCCTTACCGTAAAAGCACGCAAATTGCCCTGCTGGTCGGGAAGTTGGAGCATTTCGGATTTTTCCACGTCAATTTGTTGGAGGACTTTCCCAAATTGATCCGGACGTAATTCAAAAACAGTCTTTTCACTTGACAACTTGGAAGTACCATTGGAAACCGAAGATTGCATTTGCTTCCAATAGCCTTCCTGGGCCAAGCCATAAAACCCACTAAAAAGTATGGTTATTGATAAAACAAAGTGTAACTTAGCTTTCATCTAAAAGGGGGCGATACTTGATCAAAAGTAAGCCTTTTTATTTTTGTCCCGTGGAAACGATCCAAGGCATCTCACAATTCAACTCTTATAATAACACCGCAATTACCATTGGCACATTTGATGGCGTGCACATTGGTCATAAACGTATCTTGGAACGCCTCATAAACAATGCCAAAAATACAGGAACCCGGTCTACCGTGCTCACTTTTTTTCCGCACCCAAGGATGGTGCTCCAAAAGGACTCGGAAATAAAGCTGTTGAACACCCTTGCAGAAAAACAACAGATTTTAAGGGAAATGGGACTGGATTTCCTTATTGTCCATCCATTTACCAAAGCATTTTCAAGACTTACCGCATTGGAATTTGTCCGTGACATTTTGGTCAATAAACTTAAGGTCAAAAGTGTGGTAATCGGCTACGATCACAGATTTGGACGCAACAGGAATGCCAATATCAAGGATCTCATAGGTTTTGGAAATACCTTTGATTTTAGGGTTGAAGAAATCCCCGCCCAGGAAATTGACGAAGTTTCGGTAAGTTCAACAAAAATCAGAAATGCATTGCTCAATGGGGATATCGAAACGGCGAACGCCTATTTGGGATATAAATACATGCTTTCCGGAAAGGTGGTAAGGGGTAAGGGACTTGGAAAGGATTTAGGATTCCCAACGGCAAATCTAAAAATTGAGGAGGCTTACAAACTCATTCCGCAAAACGGGGCCTACATCATAACCTGTGAATTTGAGGATAAAATCACCCAGGGAATGATGAATATAGGGTATAACCCTACTGTGGACGGCAAAAACAAGAACATAGAGGTGCACCTTTTTAATGTGGACCAGGACCTATATAACAAGGACCTTCAGATACGCCTCATAAAAAAAATTAGGGACGAACAAAAATTTGACTCGCTCCAATCCCTCAGTAATCAATTAAGGACAGATAAAGAAAATGCACTGGAATTCCTGAAAAATGAAATCTATTAACCAGTTCCTCTTCCGTAAAATTGACAATGCCCAGTTGGTGGTCTTTCGGGTTTTTTATGGTATCCTCGTCTGTTGTGAAGCCTTTGGTGCCATTGCCACAGGCTGGGTAAGACGTACTTTTATTGAACCTAAGTTCACTTTTAATTTCATTGGCTTCGAGTGGTTGCAACCACTGCCCGGGGATGGTATGTACTACTATTTTGTAGTTATGGGAATCTTTGGAATCCTCATCACTTTGGGCTATAAGTATCGTTTCAGTGCATTTGCGTTTGCGTTTATGTGGTCCGGGGTATATCTCATGCAAAAAACCTCGTACAATAACCACTATTACCTTTTAATGTTGTTGGCATTTGTAATGGGACTTTTGCCCGCGCACAAAAACCTTTCCCTTGATGCCAGCCGCAACCCCAAGATAAAAAAGGATTGGATGCACAATTGGGTACGATGGTTGATCATTGCACAATTGTTCATTGTATACACCTATGCCTCCGTAGCAAAGCTATATGCCGATTGGCTGGATTTTAGCATCATTGAACTTTTGATGAAAGGAAAAAAAGAGTATTGGTTGATTGGCGAACTGCTTCAGGAGAAATGGTTGCATAAAGCAGTTGCCGTGTTTGGGATTCTCTTTGATCTATTGGTGATTCCCGCCCTATTGTGGAAACCGACCAGAAAGGTTGCCTTTGGCTTTTCCATCTTTTTCCATCTTTTTAACAGTTATGTATTCCGAATTGGGATTTTTCCTTATCTCTCACTGGCATTTTGCGTGTTTTTCTTTGATGCACAGACCATAAGAAACGTATTCTTGAAGAAGAAAAATGCTGATATTCCTTCAAAGTTGGGTTTTCCGAGTAGGTACAAATGGATAACTGGAGCCATAAGTATCTATTTGATCATACAGCTTCTACTCCCCCTAAGGCACCACACCTTTGAAGATGATGTGCTTTGGACCGAAGAAGGACATCGATTAAGTTGGCGGATGATGTTGCGAACGCGTTCCGGATACACACATTTTAAAGTGGTGAACAAAGAAACCAAGGATACCATATCCGTGAATTTAGATGATTACCTCACAAAAAAACAACGCCGTAAGACAGGCAGCTATCCGGACTATATTTGGCAATTTGCACAAAGGCTCAAAAAGGAGTATGCCAAAAAAGGAGAGGACGTAAGCGTATTTGTCACTTCAAGGGTCAAGGTCAATGCAGGGAAGTATCATACCCTCATAGACCCAAATATCGATTTGGCAGCCGTTCCCTGGAAACATTTCTCCCATCATGAATGGATTTTGCCCCGGGAAAATGAAAAATCGAATCCAAAAAAGTAATTTTGCACCCCTAAAGCAAAAACTATGCTTCAGCTGCAGAAAATAAGGGAGAATAAAGAAGCCTATATTGAGGCCTTGGCAAAAAGAAACATTGAAGGGGGCAAACTTCTGGACGATGCGTTACAGCTTGATGAAAAACGCCGTGCAACACAAACCGAGCTGGATGCCACTTTGGCAAAATCCAATACACTTTCCAGGGAAATAGGAATGCTCTTTAAAAGTGGCAAGACAGCCGAAGCAAACGCCATAAAAGCTACGACCGCCGAGCTCAAGGAAACGTCCAAAAATCTTGGGGAGCAGCTTAATCTGGTCTCAGAGGAACTTCAGGAACTGTTGTACCAGATTCCCAATATTCCCCATGATTCCGTGCCCAAGGGAAATGCCGACGAAGACAATGAGGAAATTTTTAGGGAAGGGGAAATCCCCGAATTGCAGCAAGGGGCACTCCCCCATTGGGAGTTGGCCAAAAAGTATGACATCATAGACTTTGAACTTGGGGTAAAAGTCACTGGTGCCGGTTTCCCGATTTATAAAGGAAAGGGGGCCCGTTTGCAAAGGGCCTTGATTTCCTACTTTTTGGACAAAAATACCAAAGCCGGCTATACCGAAATACAGGTGCCCCATTTGGTGAACGAGGCTTCAGGGTATGGGACCGGACAGTTACCGGATAAAGAGGGACAGATGTACCATATTGGGGAAGACAATCTGTATCTGATCCCTACTGCGGAAGTACCGGTCACCAATATTTTTAGGGGCGAAATTTTGAACGCATCCAATTTCCCAATAAAATATACAGGCTATACCCCGTGCTTTAGAAGGGAAGCAGGCAGTTACGGTGCACATGTACGTGGTTTGAACCGACTGCACCAATTTGATAAGGTCGAAATTGTACGGGTAGAGCATCCGGACCACTCCTACAAAGCATTGGATGAGATGGTGGAACATGTCAAAAACATCTTAAGGGAATTGAAACTTCCCTACCGTATTCTTAGGCTTTGCGGTGGTGATCTCGGGTTCACTTCTGCCCTGACCTATGATTTTGAAGTGTTTTCCACGGCACAGGATCGATGGTTGGAAATCAGTTCCGTTTCCAATTTTGAAACCTATCAGGCCAATCGGTTAAAGCTTCGTTTTAAGGATGCGGATGGAAAACGGCATCTGGCACACACCCTAAATGGCAGTGCTTTGGCCTTACCCCGTGTTTTGGCCGGCATTTTGGAGAACTATCAAACGGAAAACGGTATTGCCATTCCAGAGGTATTGGTTCCTTACTGCGGATTTGAGGTTATCGATTAGTTTTCAGGATAAGTTAACACAATACCGTTGATTGCTTCGTTATATTTAGACCATGCGTAGCATTTACCTTATTTTGTGTTTGCTTTTTTTGCTCGGGGCCAAGGCCCAGGAGGATTTCTTGGCCAAGCAGTATTTTAATGACGGTGAATTTGAAAAAGCTGTTGTTTTCTACGAAAAGTTGGTGGAACAAAACCCAAGAAGAACGGATTATTCAGAAGGATTGGTCGCTTGCTACCAACAATTGGAACGCTACGGGGATGCAGAAACCTTTCTTTTGAACAAAATTGAACAGACCTATGCCTTCCCTACGTTTTTCATTGAGTTAGGCTATAATTATACCCTTCAGAACCAACCGGAAAAAGCTTCGGAATACTACCAACGTGCCATTCAAAAGATTGAGGAAAACCCAAACTTTGGCTATGCCGTAGGGTATCGCTTTCAAAAGTATGCCCTGTTGGAGGAGGCCATAACAGCATACACAAAAGCAATGGCGTTGAAGTCGGAGCTCAATTACGATTTTCAACTGGCACGGATCTATGGGGAAAAGGGGGACATTGAAAAAATGTACCAATCGTACCTAAGGCTTATTTACGAAGGGAAAACCTCAAGGGCCAATGTATTGCGAAACCTGGATGATTTTATAACGGAAGACCCCAACAACCAAAATAACATAACGCTCAGAAAGACCTTATTGCTCAACGCCCAAAAAAATCCGGATGTCCTGTGGAACGAGTTGTTGAGTTGGCTTTTCATCCAACAGGCGCAATACAAAAGTGCCTTCGCCCAAGAAAAGGCGATTTATAAACGAACGGGGGAATCTTCGTTGGACCGCATGGTCAATTTAGGGGAAATTACGCTCGAGAATGGTGATAGGGAAACCGCCACCACAATCTTTGAATTCATTGTTGAAAATGCCGGCCAACCCGGCATTAGGTTAAATGCACAGCTAAGCCTTATAGATATTGAATTGATGGATGCCAAGGGCAAAAAACTGGATGCTGTGGGCAAAAAGTTCGAATCCTTACTGGAGGACTATGGTTATGATAACAAGACCCTTCAGTTGCAAATTGCCTATGCCAATTTCCTAACCTTCAAAAAAGAAAATCCAGAACCTGCCATTGGCATGTTAAAGCGAAGTTTGGAAGAATCCCTGGGTCGGTTTGGGAAGGCCTACATTAAATTGGCCCTGGGCGATATTTTGGTATACGACCAACGCTTTAACGAAGCTTTGATCTATTTTACCCAGGTCCAAAAAAGCCTCAAAAATGATGTTTTGGGGCAGGATGCCCGTTTTAAAGTGGCCCAAACCAGTTTTTATAAAGGGGATTTTGATTGGGCGCTTACCCAACTAAAAGTATTGCGTGGTTCCACTTCGCAGCTTATTGCCAATGATGCCATGCAATTGAGTTTGTTGATATCTGACAATAGCCTGGAAGATTCCACCCAAACCGCCCTAAAGAAATATGCCCGAGCCGACCTTTTGGCCTATCAGAACAACGATGGGGAGGCCATTTCCATATTGGATGATATTCTTGAAAACCACAAAGGGGAAAAAATTGAGGATGAAGCCTTACTGCGGCAAGGTAAACTTTTTGAGGCCCAAAAGAATTTTTCCGGGGCCAGGTTCAACTACCAAAAAATAGTGGAGTTTTACGGTGAGGATATTTTGGCCGATGATGCCCATTTTGCCTTGGCACAACTGTATGAAAATCATATTTCCGATACTGAAAAGGCAAAATATCACTACGAAAAAATAATATACAATTACCAGGATAGTTATTACTTTCCCCAAGCACGAAAAAATTTCAGAAGGCTTCGTGGGGACAGTATAAATTGAACTTATTGACTTTTGTCATGCCGTCCGGCGAATTTTATCTCCCCCACTAAATTCATTGGACACTTTAACTTAACTTAACCGTTTTCCATCAAAACCAAAGTAGCGCTACAAACATGCTTATTTATAATGTTACCATAAACATTGACGATTCCGTCCATGAGGACTGGCTCATTTGGATGAGGGACAAGCATATTCCGGATATGCTGGCGACCCAAAAATTTCTGGAAGCGAAAATGTGCAGGGTAATGGTTGAAGAGGAAATGGGTGGCACTACCTATTCCATTCAATACAAAACCCCGGATAGGGAAACCCTGGAGCGTTATTATCAGGAAGATGCGGAAAGGATGCGGAGTGAAGGAAATCGATTGTTCCCAAACAAATTTGTGGCCTTTAGAACCGAATTGGAAATAATTAACGAACAAACCCTTTGAGATATACACAATATCTTTTTGCCTACGGCACCCTTCAAAACAAAGAAGTACAAAAAGTGGTTTTGAACAGGACACTTTCCGGGAAAGTTGCCGTTTTGGTGGGGTATCGGATGTCCAAAAAGAAGGTCCATGGGAGGTATCCTTTAATTGAACCCTCATCAACGGAATCAGACGTTGTTCAGGGAATGCTGTTCAAAGTTTCCCATTTTGAACTGCATGAAATCGATCACTATGAAACTTCGGTTTACAAACGCATTCAAATCATGGTAAAGTCCGGTATAAAAGCCTGGACATATGTCGAAAATTTCGATTGATCACCTTACCTTGTCATGAAAATCCTCCTATGGCTAAAAAAGGGAACAAAAAATATGCTTCTCAAAAGCAAGGGCCATCTGAAAAACAAGGGAGTTCCCCATCCGTAAAAGCAAAAAAACACCTCGGTCAACATTTTCTCAAGGATGAAACCATTGCGCAACGTATTGCTGAAACCCTGTCATTGGAAGGTTATGGCCATGTTTTGGAAATTGGTCCGGGAACGGGGGTCCTTACCAAATATTTATTACTTCGGGGTATAGATTTAACGGCAATGGATTTGGATGGCGAGTCCATCGTCTATCTCAAACATAGCTTTCCTTTGGAGCATCCCAAGGTTTTAGGGCAAAACAACAGGTTTCAGGTCATTGAAGGTGACTTTCTGAAATTCGATTTAAATCAACTCTATGGAAAAGACCAATTTGCGATAACGGGCAACTTCCCTTACAATATTTCCACCCAAATTGTATTCAAAGTATTGGAAATGCGCAATCAAATTCCAGAATTTTCAGGAATGTTCCAAAAGGAAGTGGCCCAACGCATTTGTGAACCCCCAGGGAACAAAACCTATGGTATCCTGTCCGTTTTGGTACAGGCCTTTTATGACGCCGAATACCTGTTTACCGTTCATCCCCAGGTTTTTGACCCCCCTCCCAAGGTACAGTCCGGGGTACTGCGATTAATCAGGAAAACCGATTATCAACTCCAATGTGACGAAACCCTTTTCTTTAAAGTGGTAAAGGCGGCATTTAACCAAAGACGTAAAACCATTAGAAATAGTTTGAAATCCTTTAAGCTTTCCCTAAATCTTAAGGAAGACACTATATTTGACAAGCGACCGGAACAGCTGAGTGTCATCGATTTTGTAACACTTACTAGAATGATCACAAATGACGCCGTTTAAACTCACAGACGAACTGATCGAGCAGATAGAAATGCTCATTGAAGGCCAAAAAGATGGTGACCTACGTCTTTTGATGAAGGAATTCCACTATGCGGACGTGGCAGAAATTGCCAATGAACTGGAAGAGGAACAGGCAACCTATTTGATCAAGCTGTTGGACAGTGAAAAAACCTCGGACGCACTTACCGAGCTTGATGAAGATGTGCGTGAAGCCATTTTGAGCAATCTCTCCCCCAAGGAAATTGCCGGTGAGATCGAGGAATTGGATACCGATGACGCTGCGGATATTGTTGGGGAACTTCCCAAGGAAATTGTCCAGGAGGTCATTTCAGAGATAGAGGACAGGGAGCATGCCAAGTACATCGTAGACCTCTTGCGCTATGATGAGGATACGGCAGGTGGTCTAATGGCAAAGGAGCTTGTTAAGGTCAATGAAAATTGGAACGTACTCAAATGTGTGAAGGAGATGCGTGCCCAAGCAGAAAATGTTACAAGGGTACACTCCATTTATGTTGTGGACGATGAGGAAAAACTAAAAGGACGCCTATCCTTAAAAGACTTATTGACCACTTCCACCACAACCCATATCAAAGAGGTTTATATTCCTAAGGTAGATTCCGTAAATGTCAATGAAAAGCCAGAGGAAGTTGCTAAAATTATGTCCAAATACGACTTGGAGGCCATTCCCGTTGTGGATGAAATTGGACGGTTGGTAGGCCGTATCACTATTGACGATATTGTGGATGTCATCCGGGACGAAGCCGAAAGGGATTACCAACTGGCGGCCGGTATCTCCCAGGATGTGGAGGCGGACGACAGTATTTGGGAACTGACCCGCGCTCGCCTACCCTGGTTGATTTTAGGGCTCTTTGGGGGATTGGGGGCAGCTGTCATCATGGGAAGTTTTGAGACCATTGTCAAAAATGCTCCCGAAATCCTTTTTTTCACGCCACTTATTGCCGCAATGGCCGGTAATGTTGGGGTGCAATCAAGTGCCATTATAGTTCAGGGGTTGGCCAACGATGACCTAAAGGGAAGTATTGGCAATCGCCTTTGGAAAGAAATGCTCCTGGCACTTTTAAATGGATTTATCCTCTCCATATTGTTGCTATTGTTTACCTGGTTGTGGAAAGGGGAGTTCAACACCGCCCTGGCCATTTCATTGTCCCTGGTGGCCGTTATCGTAGTGGCCGGACTGATCGGAACCTTTATTCCCTTGTTCCTGGACAAGAGAAATATAGACCCTGCCATTGCAACAGGACCATTTATCACCACCAGTAATGATATTTTTGGTATTTTAATTTATTTCTGGATCGCCAAACTAATCCTAGGTATTTAATTCCTTTTTATGAAACCCATCAACTTAAAAGAAAAACATGGCTTGTTTACCAAACAATGGCACCCGCACCAAATTGCCGTGGTCGACGATATGCAGGTCATCCTGGCCAAAATTCAGGGTGAATTTGTTTGGCATTCCCATGAAAATGAGGATGAGCTTTTTCAGGTACTAAAGGGAACCCTGTATATGAAATTCAGGGACCGGACCGAGGTCGTTAAAGAGGGGGAACTGATTGTTGTCCCCAAAGGAGTGGAACACTGCCCTTCCACAAAGGATAATGAAGAAGTCCATCTATTGCTTTTTGAAAAATTGAGCACCGCCCATACGGGCAATGTAGCACATGAAATGACCCAAAACCATTACCCAAGAATATGAAGGTCCTTCATTTAGATACCAATCACCCCCTACTGCTGGAGAAGTTGGCCGAGTTGGGATTCGAAAACCATGAAGACTATACCTCTTCCAAAAAGGAAATTGAGGAAAAGATCCAAGAGTACGATGGTATTATCATCAGAAGTCGTTTCCCTATCGATCAACGCTTTTTGGACAAAGCGAAAAACCTAAAATTTGTTGGGAGGGTAGGTGCCGGGCTAGAAAATATTGATGTTCGTTATGCCCGGGAAAGGGATGTGTTTTTGGCCAATGCCCCGGAAGGAAACAGAAACGCCGTAGGGGAACATACCCTTGGACTGTTGCTTTCCCTAATGAACAAAATGATCAAGGCCCACCGCGAGGTCCGAAAGGGAAAATGGGACCGTGAAGGAAATCGGGGAACGGAACTCAACGGAAAGACTGTTGGAATCATCGGTTATGGCAATATGGGAAAAGCTTTTGCCAAAAAGTTACAGGGTTTTGATGTTGAAGTCATTTGCTATGACATTATTGGTGGTGTGGGCGATGAAAACGCCCGTCAGGTAGGGATTTTGGAACTCCAGCAAAAATCGGATGTGATCAGCCTGCACGTTCCCTTGACGGAAACCAGCAACGGGATGATAAATCGCGAGTTCATCAATGCCTTCCACAACCCTTTTTGGTTTTTGAACACGGCCCGTGGAAAATGTGTGGTGACCAAGGACCTGGTAGAAGCCTTAAAATCGGGCAAGATCCTTGGGGCTGGATTGGATGTTTTGGAATATGAAAAAAAGTCCTTTGACTTTGAGGATTGGTTCATGAACAAACCCAAACCTTTTAAATACCTGAGAAAAGCGCCCAATGTTCTGTTAACCCCGCATGTTGCCGGCTGGACCGTGGAAAGTAAGGAAAAACTGGCCCAGACCATTGTAGACAAGATCAAGGCGAAATTTTGCTAAATTTAAAGGTGAAGAAGACCATTTTTGTCTTTTCGGCACTAATCATTTCCTTGCTTGTCCTATTTAAGTTGGGAGAGTATTCCTTTATTTCCGGGAATACGTCCATTGAAATCGTTATCTCCATAGTGGCCATTGTCTTCCTCGGAATTGGACTGTATATCAATCGGCGGAAAGCGCAATCCGTCCGGGAACCCAATCACGTTGATTTCAAAAAGGTCAAGACCCTTGGCATAAGCGATAGGGAATATGAGGTGCTCATAGAAATAGCAAAAGGGCTTTCCAATAAGGAAATTGGTAAAAAGCTTCATATTTCGGAAAGTACCATCAAGACGCACGTGTCCAATCTTTTGGTAAAACTCAATGCCAAACGGCGCACGCAGGCCATCCAAATTGCCAAAGAACTCTCGCTAATTCCCCAATAGGCCCTTGGGTTCCGCCCAAAGTACCAGCTTTTTGGTACTTTAGTATGAATGGTTTTGGTCCAACCGGCCCTACATTTGAGTCCAATCAAAATACAAATCCAATGAAAAAAACAGTCCTTAGATATGGCCTTTATGGAGCGTTGACCATCACCATTCTATTTCTTGCCACTTGGTTCCTTTTAAAGGACAGTGATTTTGCTTCGGGCGAGGCCCTTGGCTATTTATCCATGATCGTATCGCTCTCGTTTGTGTTCTTCGGTATCAAAAACTTTAGGGATAAGGAAAATTCAGGAAGAATCAGTTTTAAAAAGGCGTTGTTGATCGGTATCCTCATTAGTCTTATTACCGCGATAGGTTTTGGGATAATCGACACCATTTATGTGAAATACCTCAATCCAGATTTCACCCAAACGTATTACAACAATGCCATTGAGGAAATGAAGAACACATTACCCGCCAACGAAGTTGAATTAAAACTACGGGAGTTGGAGTCGCAACGGGAACTTTTTTCGAACAGTTTTTTTCTTTTTGCCGTAATGAGTGGAACGGTTTTGGTGATTGGATTCATTATTTCCTTGATTTCGGCGGTAATCCTACAACGTAAATAAACCATTTTATCATGACCATAGATGCCAATACCGTAGAGGAATACATTACAAAGGTGCCCAAAGAACGCACTGCTGCAATTTCCAAACTTCGGGACACCGTTAAAAACAATTTGCCCAAAGGTTTTGAAGAGGGCATATCGTATAAAATGATAGGGTATTTTGTCCCACATTCCATTTATCCCCATGGGTATCATTGTGATCCAAAATTGCCCTTACCGTTCATCAATATTGCCTCCCAGAAGAATTTTGTGGCCCTTTACCATTCCGGTATCTACGCTGACAAAAACCTGCTGGACTGGTTTGTTGGGGAATATCCCAAGTATGTGAAGACCAAATTGGATATGGGGAAAAGTTGCATCCGATTTAAAAAAGTGGAAAATATCCCCTATCCATTGATCGGGGAGCTGTGTCAAAAAATGACCTTGGAAGATTGGATTACACTATATGAAAAAAACACAAAAAGATGAAAAAAAGAGTAACAGGCCTGGGAGGATTCTTTTTTAAAACCAAGAATCCGGATGAAATTAAAAGTTGGTACAAGACCCATTTGGGAATCCCCACAGATCAATACGGATGGACATTCTGGTGGAGAGACCAGGACGGAAACGACTGTTCAACACAATGGAGTCCCTTTAAGGAAAATACCACCTATTTTCAGCCCAGTGAAAAACAGTTTATGATGAACTTCCGGGTGGAAAATCTAGAAGCGCTTTTGGAGGTCCTCAAAGAGGAAGGCGTAACCGTTGTTGGTGAAATGGAAGAATACGATTACGGTAAATTTGGATGGATATTGGACCCCGAGGGCAATAAAATAGAACTTTGGGAACCCGTGGACAAAGCTTTCCTGGACCAATAGGACCAATACCTTCAAATGCGTAGTGCATTGCCGCCCATTTTGTAATTTTGCCCCACTGGAAATCTTGGCATGACAACAACGGGAAAAATAGAGCTTATGGCCCCGGCGGGCAATTTTGAGTCACTTCAGGCCGCTTTGGACAATGGGGCGGATTCGGTCTATTTTGGTGTGGAACAACTCAATATGCGGGCACGGTCCAATATCAACTTTGGTCTTAACGATCTGCAAGAGGTGGCAGAACGGTGCAGGGCCAAAAATGTACGTACCTACCTTACCTTGAACACCATTATTTATGACCATGACCTATCGCTTGTAAAGACCCTCCTCAATGCGGCCAAAGCTGCGGAGATCACTGCGGTAATCGCTATGGACCAGGCCGTTATTGCGTATGCACGCCAAATTGGGATGGAAGTCCACATCTCCACACAAATCAATATCACCAACATAGAAACGGTGAAATTTTATGCCTTGTTTGCGGACACCATGGTACTGAGCAGGGAACTGAGCCTACGGCAAATCCAAAAAATCACCGATCAGATCAAAAAGGAAAATGTTAGGGGGCCTTCGGGTAATTTGGTGGAAATTGAAATCTTTGGACATGGAGCACTCTGCATGGCGGTTTCAGGAAAATGTTACCTAAGCCTACACGCCCACAATTCTTCGGCCAATAGAGGGGCATGCAAGCAAAACTGCCGGAAAAAGTATACAGTAATCGACCAGGATACCGGTTTCGAGATAGCATTGGATAACGAATACATGATGTCCCCCAAAGATCTCTGTACATTGGATTTTTTGGATCAGGTCATAGCTGCTGGGGCCAAAGTACTCAAAATTGAAGGGCGCGGGCGTGCTCCTGAATATGTGGCCAAGGTAATAAAAACCTATCGAGAGGCCATCGATACCCATTATAAGGGAACCTATGACCAGGTTAAGGTGGCCCATTGGATGGAAGAGCTCAAAAAAGTATACAACCGGGGCTTTTGGAGCGGCTATTACCTGGGGCAGAAATTGGGGGAATGGAGCAATGTGGATGGTTCCAAGGCCACCCAGAAAAAGGTCTATTTAGGTAAAGGGCAGCATTATTTTCCCAAAGCAAAAATCGGGGAGTTCAAAATAGAGGCCTATGACCTGAACATTGGCGACACCGTATTGATAACCGGTCCCACTACGGGTGCCAAGGAATTTGTGCTCACCCAAATGTTGGTCAATGACGAAAAAAAGGAAAAGGCGACCAAGAACGATTCGTGCACCATCCCTTTGGATTTCCGCATAAGACCATCGGACAAACTGTATAAAATTGTAAAGAATACCTGATGGTAGTGGTTACCCTACAACGTAAAAAGTGCATAGGCTGTAACTACTGTGTGGAGTTGGCGCCAGCGTATTTTCAAATGGCACGTAATGATGGCAAGAGCGTTTTATTACATTCGGTAGAGAAAAAGGGATTCCATACCTTCAAATCCACTGATGATGCCAGCTATACTCCATGTAAGGAAGCCCAAAAAGCGTGTCCCGTAAAAATTATCAGCACCAAATTGGTTTGAGAGCCTGTTTGGGAATTCGTGATTGGAATTGTTATAGGCCATTTTTAGTGCGGAACGAGGCAAAATTTTAGTCCATAGCCATAGTTATGGACTAAAATTTTAACAGGACCGGAAGAAAAGGCCAACGGTTTGGCCTTTGAAAGAGGGGCCGGATGGTGCGCTGGCTGCAAAAAGGGACATAAGAAAACAATTGACAAATTCCCAAACAGGCTCTGAGTAAAACACTGATGGACAATTCATTGGAGTATCAAAAAAATTGCTACATTTAACATTGTTCAACCCACATAAAAAAAAACCATGTCTGAAGAAAAAAAAGATTTAGGAGATAAGGCCGAAGAAGCTTTTGACAAAGCAAAGGAAGCCGCCAAGGATGCAGCTGCAGATGCCAAAGAAGCAGCCAGTGATTTTGCCGATGAAGCCAAGAAAACCGCTAATGAATTCTCAGAGGGACTTAAAAATGCCAGCGGGGACAACAAAAAAATCTTGGCAGGTATCCTCGGAATTATTGTAGGTTCGCTAGGTATCCACAAATTCATTTTAGGGTATCAAAAAGAAGGTTTCATCTTGTTGGGCATAACGGTTGTCGGGATGGTACTAACATGTGTAGGAGTAGGTGTATTTTTAGTATGGGCAACAGGCCTAGTTGGGCTTATTGAAGGAATTATTTATCTGACCAAGTCAGATGAAGAGTTTTACAACACCTATCAAGTGGGCAAAAAACCTTGGTTCTAGACTCCAAAGGTCAGAAAAATGCTTCTGACCTTTTTTATTTCAATATATCATCGTAATATTGCAATATCATTTTATAATGGGAGCAACAAAAACACATATCTTTTCCATCCGCCATAATGAACTGGCCCAGGCCGCCAAAGTCATGGCCCATCCAGCGAGGATAGCCATCCTGGAATTTATAAGCAAACAGGATAGTTGTATTTGCACGGATTTGGTGGATGAGATTGGTCTTGCGCAACCCACTATTTCCCAACACCTAAACGAAATCAAAAAAATTGGGTTACTAAAGGGAACCTTTGAAGGTAAGAACCTTTGTTATTGTATCGATCAGGAAAAATGGTTGGAACTGCAGCAGTTTTTCAACTCTTTTTTCTCTAGTATTAATCAAAATTGCTGTTAATCATGCAAACAAAAGAATTATTGGAGACACTTGAATCCCATCAGAACAAATCGCTATTATTTGAATACCGGCAAGGAGAATTCGTAAAAGCCAATTACCATATTACCGAAATCAAAAATACCATCGTGGACTCCGTTGATTGCGGAGCCAATACGGACTATTGGAAGGAAACCGTAATACAGCTTTATGAAAGTCCGGTAGAAAAGGATAAAAAGGAATTCATGACCGTTCGTAAGGCACTGTCCATCCTAAATCGGGTGGACAAGATTAAACCAATGGCAAGGGAAGCGGAAGTAAAGTTTGAATATAGTAACGATAACTTTCACACCGCGCAACTTTTTGTTAATGACCTGTTGTGGAACGCTAACGAATTAGTTATTAAACTTGCGGTAGAAAAAACCGATTGTAAGGCCAAGGAAACCTGTGGTATCCCTGAAGAGGTTGTTTCAGACGTTGCCGTTTCCTGTGTGCCCGGCAGCGGATGTTGTTAAGTGCCTCCTATGGTGATTAGAGAAATGACTCAAAGCGATTGGAGCGATGTAGCTCGAATCTATAACGAAGGCATCGCCACGGGATATGCCACTTTTGAGACCAATGTTCCCCAATATGGGGATTGGGACAAGGCCCATATAAAACTGTGCCGCCTAATTGCCGAAGAAGATGGCTCCATTCAGGGTTGGGCCGCCCTTTCACCCGTTAGCAGTCGTTGTGTCTATGGAGGGGTTGCCGAAATCAGTATTTATATCGGTGAAAACGCACGGGGCAAAGGCGTTGGGAAAGTACTATTGGCGCGACTCATTGCAGAAAGTGAGCAAGCTGGGTATTGGACCCTGCAATCCGGGATTTTTCCCGAAAACAAAGCAAGTATCAAATTGCACGAACGGCTTGGTTTCCGATTTTTGGGCAAAAGGGAATCCATAGGGAAGACCAATGACGGGATTTGGAAAGACAACTTGCTTTTTGAAAGACGAAGTAAAAAGGTTGGAATAGCGTAAAGAAAGTTCAGTTATGAAAAATGTATTGGTGTTGTGCACGGGAAATTCCTGTCGCAGTCAGATGGCTCACGGGTACTTAAATTATTACCAAAGTGAATTGGCAACGGTGTATAGTGCCGGTATAGAAACACATGGACTAAATCCAGGCGCCGTTTCCATTATGAAGGAAGATGGCGTGGATATTTCCCATCATACCTCCAATCACGTGGATGAGTATGAGGGCATAGAGTGGGATTACATTATTACCGTTTGTGACCATGCCAAGGAAAACTGTCCATTTATTCCCGCCAAAAATGCCCAACGTTTGCACCATAACTTTAAGGACCCTTCCAAGGTGGAAGGGACCAGTGAGGAGAAGCATCGTGCTTTTTTGGAAACCCGGAACCACATAAAAGAGTTTTGTGAGACCTTTGTTAAGGAGGAATTGGTGAATTAAGGTTCGGACATTTTGCGTTCCAATTCAGCTTGAAATTCCTCCATCACAGGTTTTACGGTGCTTTCTGGTAGGTCCGCAATTCTTATGTACATCAATCCGTCCACTGAATTATTAAAAAGTGGATCTACATTAAAGGCCACCACCTTGGCGTTTTGCTTAATGTATTTTTTGATCAATACCGGTAAACGTAGACTCCCCGGTTCCACTTCTTCAATAAGCCTGTCAAACTTATTGAGGTCCGCTTTGGCTTCATCAAACACAAACTCCTTATCGGCATCTTTAAGCTTTACCTTAAATTCCTTTTTTGGATGGATATACTGTGCCACATAAGGATCCCAATAATGGGACTTCATAAATTCGATCATCAATGACTTGGAGAAGTTCGAGAATTGGTTGCTGATACTTACCCCACCAATTAAATATTTGTGTTCCGGAAAGCGCAGTGTGGTGTGCACAATACCCTTCCAAAGCAAAAATAGGGGCATGGGCTTTTGCTGATATTCCTTTACAATATAAGCCCTGCCCATCTCAATGGATCTGGCCATCATCCCGTGCAACTCCGGTTCAAAACCAAATAGGTCCTGTAGGTAAAAACCATCAATGCCGTAGTTTTTGAATATCTCCGAGCCAAGTCCCATTCGGTAAGCCCCAACAATACATTTATCTTGGTCATCCCAAAGGAACAGGTGGTGGTAATAGGAGTCAAATTCATCCAGATCAATGGGATTATTGGTACCCTCCCCCACTTCCCGGAACGTTACCTCGCGTTGTCGCCCAATTTCCTTTAAAAGGAAGGGCATATCCCCTTCTTGGGCCAGGAAGACTTCATAGTTCTTACTTTGTAACAAGCGCATGTCCTTTTCGCGAAGTTTCCCAATTTCACCTTCAAGGACTTCCGTGCGTATCGCAGTGGCAATCTTTCGTGGTGGTTTGGGAATCTTTAAACTTGTGGGTACTTTATCTATTAATCGCTCCTTCTCAAAAACATTGGCCAGGAGATAGGTTTTTTTACGGAGTAATTCCGTAAAACCTTCCAAGGTTTCCTCTTCCTTTTGGGCGGCCACCGATATGGGTTGGCCTATCCTAACTTTAATGGGGCGTCTACTTTGGGTGGTCAGTTCCGAGGGCAATTTTGCCGTTCTAAAAACATCATTGATTTTTGAAAGGCGGTAAAACAGTCGGCTGTTGCGCGCATGAAAATAAATCGGTACCACGGGTACCTCCGCTTTCTTGATCAGTTTTAACGCGGCTTCCTCCCAAGGCTTATCCACCAACAATTTACCATCGCGATATGTGGATACCTCACCTGCCGGGAAAATCCCCAACGGATGCCCTTCCTGTAAGTGCTGTAATGCATTTTTGAAACCGGTAATACTACTTTTGGCATCCTTATGATTTTCAAAAGGATTGACCGGCATGATGTAAGGCTTCAAAGGTTCTATCCGGTGCAAAAGGAAGTTGGCAATGATTTTGAAGTCCGATCGCTGTTCCAGCATCAGTTTTAAGAGAAGTACCCCATCTATCCCGCCCAATGGGTGGTTGGAGATGGTAATAAAGGGACCGTTTTTGGGCAAACGTTTCAGTTCTTCCTCAACCAATTCAAAATCAATCTCATAATGCTCCAGGATAGCCTCGCAGAACTCATGGCCATCCAAATCCTGGTGCTTGTCATAAAAGTTGTTCATGGTGGAGATACGGGTAACCTGCATCAACAACCAACCTATAAATGTTCCAACAAATCCGTACTTATCCAAATGGACAACCTTGGCAACCTCTTTCGCAGAAACCAGCCCCATGTGATTGATTTAGTTACGGTAAATATAGAAAAATAGCAGAAGTAGCGACCGAAGAAATCCTATTTCACCACAAGTTGCACCGTCTCTTTTCCCCTTTGCTCCACCAAAACATCAAACCCATTTAAGATGGACTCAACGGCATTTTCATCAAAATGTCTTATAGTGTAAAGGGAGACCCCTTCGTGGCATACCACTTTAAACCGTTCTTCCAAAACGGGAAGAAGGGTTTTTAAACCATCAAATTTATTGTCCAAACAGACGGAAAAGCTAATGGCCGAATTTTGAATCAAATCCACCTTTAACCGATGCTCATGGAAGAGCTTGAAAATTGCACTGATGTTGTCTTCCACGATAAAGGAAAAATCCAATGACGACAGTTTTAAAAGTACTTGTTCCTTCTTCACTATAAAACAGGGGACATCTGGGGAAATCTTCACCCCTTTGCCCACCTTGGTTCCCGAGGTCCTTGGATCCACAAATGATTTCACGAACAGGGGTATTCCCTTCCGCTGTAAGGGCTGTAGGGTTTTAGGGTGAATTACCGACGCTCCATAAAATGCCAGTTCTATGGCTTCCCGATAACTGATCTGTTCCAGTTTCCGGGTTTCCTGAAAATGTCTGGGATCGGCGTTCAAAACCCCGGGCACGTCTTTCCAAATGGTGACGGAGTCGGCATCCAGGCAATACCCCAATATGGCAGCGGTATAGTCCGAACCTTCCCTTCCCAAGGTAGTAGTGAAGTTATTCTCATCACTTCCCAAAAACCCCTGGGTAACATTCAATTTTTTGGTATCGATACGGGATCGGATACGATTCCCTGTGACTTCCCAGTCCACTTTGCCTTCACGATAGGCATTGTCCGTCTTGATCAATTCGCGGACGTCCAACCACTCGTTTTCAATACCTATTTCCCTAAGATAAGCACTTACGATTGCCGTGGATATCAACTCCCCATACCCTACCACTTGATCATAGACAAAACCATACTTTGGTGATTTGTTCCAGAGCAAAAACCCGCGGAACTCCTCAATCAGTTTATTGAGTTTGTGGTGTATCCCATGATTTTTGGCTTCAAACAAGTCATTGATAATACCTTTATGGTAATCCGCTATAAACTGGATTTTTTCATCCAAAAGGGACTCATCCTTAAAATAGGCATTGACCACGGCCTCCATGGCATTGGTCATTTTCCCCATCGCTGAGACTACCATTAAGGTATTTTCGTGGCCCACCGTTTGCAATACCTTGACCACATTGCGTACGCCTTCGGCGTCCTTTACGGATGCCCCCCCAAATTTGAATATTCTCATTCTTCCATAAATTTTTTCATGGCAGCCCTATCCATTTGTACCACATCCCAATCCCTGAGCACAATGGCGCCACTGTTCTCATAAAATTGTATGGCAGGTTCGTTCCAATCCAGCACTTCCCATCCAATGCGTCGTACTTTTTTCTCCAGACCATAGGCAACCACCCGCTTTAAAAGGGCCTTCCCTACTCCTTTTCCCCTCATGGATTGCGTAACTATCAAATCCTCCAAATGGATGACCGGGCCATTCCATGTGGAATATCTGGGGTACACCAACGCGATACCGATAAGGGTGGAGTCCGCCTCTGCCACAAAACAGTGGAACAACGGTCTTTCCCCAAATCCATCCCTGGTCAGCTCCTCAACTGTGACCTTAACGGCATTGGGCATTTTTTCAAAAACCGCCAGTTCAGTTACCAATTGGTGGACGGATTCCATGTCCGCTTGTACTGCTTCTCGAATTAAAAAATCCATATTGTTGCAAATAAAACACTTTGTTATAATATAAACCAACAAAGGTTTGTCGAAATCGTTGTAGTATCACAAAAAGCACGAACTTTGCACCTAAATAAAACAACCTCTTTCAATGCACACAAAGAACAAGACCCTTGGAGAATTCATTATTGAAAACCAAACCGATTTTCAATATTCAACCGGGGAGCTTTCCAAATTGATCAATGCCATACGCCTGGCGGCCAAAGTAGTCAACCATGAAGTGAACAAAGCAGGACTTGTCGATATTCTTGGGGATGCCGGGGACACCAACATTCAAGGTGAGGATCAAAAGAAATTGGATGTCTTGGCCAACGAAAAGTTTATTCAAACCCTAAAAAACAGGGAAATTGTCTGTGGTATTGCTTCGGAAGAAGAGGATCATTTTATTTCCATTAACAGCCATGATGAAAACCACCAAAACAAATACGTGGTCCTTATCGATCCCCTGGATGGTTCATCCAATATTGATGTCAATGTTTCCGTTGGAACCATATTTTCCATTTATCGGAGAATTACACCTGTAGGCACCCCTGTGCAACTCGAGGACTTTTTACAGCCCGGTAACCAACAGGTCGCGGCGGGCTATGTTATTTATGGAACTTCCACAATGCTGGTGTACACCACAGGGAACGGGGTGAACGGTTTTACGTTAAATCCTGCCATCGGAACCTTTTATTTGTCGCATCCAAACATGCAATTCCCCGAGAATGGAAAAATTTATTCCGTAAACGAGGGGAACTACATCCATTTTTTACAAGGGGTAAAGGACTATATAAAGTATTGCCAAATGGAAGAGGGCGATCGTCCTTATACTTCAAGGTACATAGGCTCTTTGGTTTCGGACTTTCACCGAAACATGATCAAGGGAGGGATTTATATGTATCCAAAAAGCAGTGTGACCGGAAACGGGAAACTTAGATTGCTCTACGAATGCAATCCCATGGCCTTTTTGGCCGAACAGGCCAATGGAGTTGCCATTGGTGGAAAGAACCGAATACTGGATATCGTTCCCAAAGAACTGCACCAAAGGGTGCCTTTTTTCTGCGGAAGCAAAAATATGGTATTGAAGTTACAGGAGTTTTTGGCGAAATACCACTAAGGCTGTTTCTCCATCAAATACTGATAGTCCTCAAAAGCGATTTTTCCCCGAAAAATCGCATAGGATTTTTCAATAAGCACCTTGGCCGCATCGGGCGAATAGCCCAGACCTATGGCGTACCGCTCTATAAGGTTCATTTGGTCCTCTTCTATAAAATAATCGGCAAATACCATCTGGAATAATTCGAACAGTCGCTTTAACCGCTTCTCACCACTATGGGGGGTCTGAATGGGATACTTGTTCTCTTTCTTCATTACCTCCTTATATTCCGCACTGGTAATGTTCAGCTTAAAGGCAAACTTGTCCAAAACAGCTTTTTCCTTTTCATTGATTTCCCCATCAACCGCCGCTAAACTGGCCAATGTGGCAAAATGGGCAAGATTATGCCGCTGATCACTGTGCTCGTATAGGTCAACAATTGGCATTGTATAAAATTTTGTTGCGCAAATATAAACCATTTCACTACCGAAATACGAAATAAAAAGACCCAATTTGGGCGTTCCCAAAAACCTGTTTTTGGTCGGGCTTTTCGCTAAAATCCTCGCCCAATATTGTATTGGGCTGTGGGTTACCGCTACAATCCCTAACGCGGGTTGACCTACAAATTTGTATCTTCACCATGCTATGAACCCTCCTCTTCTACGTTTTACGGACAAGGGCATTTATTGCGAAGCTGCAGATGTGTACTTGGATCCCTGGCGGCCGGTATCCAAGGCCATAATTTCCCACGGTCATGCCGATCACAGTCGTTGGGGACATAAAAACTATATTACCCACCATCAAAACGTCCCTATCGTAAAACATCGTTTGGGAACCATTGCCATTTCAGGAAAAGAATGGGGGGAAACCTTTAGTGTGAAAGGCGTAAAATTCAGTCTGCACCCCGCAGGGCACATTTTGGGATCTTCTCAGATCCGTGTGGAACATAAAGGTGAGGTATGGGTCTTTACGGGGGACTACAAAATTGAGGACGATGGCTTGGCCACACCCTACGAATCCGTTAAGTGCCACACGTTTATCACGGAATGCACCTTTGGATTGCCCGCATTTCTCTGGAGACCACAGGAAGAGGTTAAAAAAGACATTAATGAGTGGTGGGCCACCAATAGGGCCAATGGGCAAACCTCCGTACTTTTTGGCTATTCGCTGGGAAAGGCACAGCGCCTTTTAAAACTATTGGACCCTTCCATTGGTAAAATTTACACCCATGGAGCGGTTGAAAATATGACCCAGGTCCTCCGGCAGTTTGCGGATTTTCATCAAACGGAATTGGTGACCAAGGACACTAAAAAAGAAGACCTAAAGGGGAGCCTTGTACTGGCACCACCATCGGCACACGGCAGTACCTGGATTCGAAAAATGACCCCATTTGTGACCGGGACCGCCAGCGGATGGATGGCCTTTAGAGGCGCCAGACGAAGACGTGCTGTGGATAAAGGCTTTGTACTTAGCGATCATTGTGATTGGCCGGGACTTTTGAAGGCCATAAAGGACACCACGGCAGAAAAAGTAATCTGCACCCATGGTTATACCGAAATCTTTTCCAGGTATTTGCGGGAGCTGGGTTACGATGCAAGAACCGAGCATACCCAATATGGCGAGGAGGAAGATAAAAGCCCCTCCCCAGCCCTCCCCAAAGGGGAGGGAGTTAAAAACGATGAGGTATCATTATGAAAAACCCCAATAAAAATAAAAAAGACCCGATACCCCCCCTTCGGGGGATGGGGGGCTTTTCCCAACTCATCAAGACTTTGGATAGCACCAACAAGACCAATGTCAAGGTACAGGCATTGGCCAATTATTTTTTGATGGCCCCGGATACCGATAAAGTCTGGACCATTGCCATCCTTTCACATCGGCGTCCGCCCAGACCGGTCAATACCACCTTATTGCGGGAATGGGCTTCCGAACTCGCAAAAATCCCATTGTGGTTGTTTGAGGAAAGTTATCATATTGTAGGCGATCTGGCCGAAACAATTGCCCTCGTCGTCCCATCTAACGAACATTCCACGGATAAGGATTTGACCCATTTTTTGGAAGAAATGATATGGTTGAAAAAACAAACGGACGAGGATAAAAAGGCATATCTTTTTGAAAATTGGCAGCAATTGGATTACTATGGCCGTTTCGTATTTACAAAATTGATTACAGGTGGTTTTCGAATTGGGGTAAGCCAAAAATTAATGACCAAGGCCCTTTCCAAAGCCACTGGTGTGGATGAAGACATTTTGGCCTATAAACTCATGGGCAATTGGGACCCCGGTACCATCTCATTCCAAAATCTGGTATTGGAAGAAAACGAAGGTGATTTTCTCTCAAAACCCTATCCCTTTTATTTGGCCTATGCCCTGGAGGACCTTCCCCGGGAGTTGGGGGATGTGACCCAATGGTCCGTGGAACACAAATGGGACGGCATCCGCGCACAACTTATTATTAGGAACAATCAATTGTTTGTTTGGAGCCGAGGGGAGGAACTGGTAACGGATAAATACCCAGAGTTTCAAAAATTTATTGGAATACTCCCCAATGGGACAGTACTCGATGGCGAATTACTTCCCTATCCCAATGGGACTATTGGCACCTTTAATGACCTCCAGACTCGCATCGGCCGGAAAACGGTCTCAAAATCGCTTTTGCAGAAAACCCCGGTAATCATAAAAGCCTATGATTTGTTGGAATGGAATGGAACGGACATTCGGGATAAACCATTTGTGGAACGGAGGCGACTTCTGGAAAATCTTTATTCGTCCGTGATCGAAGGCAGTGGAAGTGACTTACCGTTACTCCTCTCCGAGCGGATGCAGTTCAACTCCTGGGACGAGGTGGCCCAAGAACGGGAGGTCTCCAGAGCCAAACACAGTGAAGGTTTAATGGTAAAACGCTTGGATTCACCGTACCAAGTAGGGCGTAAAAAAGGGGACTGGTGGAAATGGAAAGTGGACCCATTGACCATTGACGCCGTGTTAACGTATGCCATGCGCGGGCATGGTCGAAGAAGTAATTTGTTTACCGACTACACCTTTGCCCTTTGGAAAGCAAATGAAAAAGGGGAACGGGAACTGGTCACTTTTGCAAAGGCATATTCCGGTCTGACCGATAAGGAGTTTCAGGAAGTTGATGCCTGGATAAAAAGGAATACCCTGGAACGCTTTGGTCCTGTACGCAGCGTAACACCACATCATGTGTTTGAGATTGCCTTTGAGGGCATTGCCTTTTCCAAAAGACATAAAAGTGGTGTGGCCACACGGTTCCCCAGGATCTTAAGATGGCGTAAGGACAAAAAAATTGAGGAAGCGAATTCGTTGGAAGATTTAAAATCACTGATCCCGAATTCCGCTAAGGCGGAATGAAGGGAGCTTTTAGTAGGTAAACCCAATACCTAAAAAAGAACCCAAATCAGATAAAACAAGAACCTCCATAAAACCGTTGACTTCGCTCTGCCCGCTATGAAAGGCTACTGCTATATCCTTACCAATAAAAACAAAACTGTACTGTATGTCGGTGCTACAAATAATTTGGAAAGAAGGGTCAGCGAGCATAAGAATGGTAAATACAAAAACGCTTTCACCAAAAAATACAATTGTACCCTTTTGGTCTATTTTGAAGAATTTGATACTATCAAGGATTCCTTTAAAAGAGAGCGGCAATGGAAAGCAGGCAACAGAAAACGAAAGGAAAAACTAATCAACTCGATAAATCCGGAATGGAATGATTTGTCAGAAAGTTGGTTTGATGGGAGTAAAGAATCTTTTTAATTTTAGAGACACACATAAAAAGATTACTTCGCTATCACTCGTAAACAACTCTTTGAAATTGCATTGACCTGGTTCCAACAGCAAGGTTGGAAACCCCATGCATTCCAAAAAGAGACCTGGACGGCCTTTTTACAGGGCAAACACGGATTATTGAACGCCCCTACGGGAAGTGGAAAAACCTATGCCCTTTGGTTTCCCATTGTCTTGAATTACATTAAAAACCATCCTGAATACAAAACCAAGCATAAAAAAGGATTGAAAGCGGTTTGGATCACCCCCTTGCGCGCCCTTTCCCAAGAAATAAAACAATCTGCCGAACGTATAGTGGCCGATTTGGAACTCCCAATGACCGTAGGGATCAGAACAGGGGACACTACTACAAAAGAGCGGGCACGACAACGAACCACTATGCCCGATTTACTGATTACTACCCCAGAAAGCCTACAGTTATTGTTGGCTTCAAAAGCGTATGACAGAACATTTAAAGACTGTTCGGCCATCGTTGTTGATGAGTGGCATGAACTTTTGGGGACCAAGCGGGGAATCCAGATGGAGTTGGGCCTTTCCCGGCTAAAGACCGTATGCAAAGACCTTCGTATTTGGGGCATTTCGGCCACAATCGGCAATTTACCCCAAGCCCGCCAAGTACTTCTAGGCCCCACTTCTCCCGAAATGGAGAATTCGGTTTTGGTAAGGGCCAATCTCAAAAAGAAAATCAAGGTCAACAGTATCATCCCAAAACAGATGGAAACCTTCCCATGGCGTGGGCATTTGGGCCTGCATTTACTGGATGATGTTATCCCCATCATAAAAAAGAGTAAAACAACACTCCTTTTTACCAACACACGTAGTCAATGCGAGATTTGGTTTCAAAAAATATTGGAACGTTACCCGGAGTTTGCCGGTGAAATGGCCATGCACCATGGTAGTGTGAACAAAGAAACGCGCATATGGGTGGAACAGGCCATACGAAACGAAAGTTTAAAGGCCGTGGTCTGCACCTCCAGTTTGGATTTGGGGGTGGATTTTGCACCGGTGGAAACCGTCATCCAAATAGGCGGGCCAAAAGGGGTGGCCCGCTTTTTACAGCGTGCCGGACGCAGCGGTCATCGCCCTGGGGAAACAAGTGTCATCTATTTTTTACCTACCCACGCCATTGAACTGATCGAGGCTTCCGCACTTCAGGTTGCGGTAAAGGAAAATGCTGTTGAGGACCGCTTACCGTTTTTAAACAGTTATGACGTGCTCATCCAATATTTGACCACCCTGGCCGTTTCCGATGGCTTTTATCCCGATGAAATCCTTCCTGAAATTAAACAGACCTTTTGTTACCAAGGTCTTACCGAAGAGGAATGGCAATGGTTGCTCAATTTTTTGGTTATGGGCAGCCAAAGCTTAAAAAGCTACGATGAATACAAAAAAGTGGAAGTGGAAGCGGATGGAAGGTTCAAGGTAAACAACAAAGGCATTGCGATGAGACATCGTTTTCAGATAGGGACCATTGTGGGCGACGCCAACCTTTCCGTACATTATCAAAAAGGGGGATATATCGGTTCCATTGAAGAATATTTTGTTTCAAAACTCAATCCTGGGGACGTATTTGTATTTGCCGGACGGAATTTGGAATTTATCCGCATTCGTAGCATGAAGGTACAGGTGCGCAATTCCACAAAACGCACCAATAAGGTCCCTGCTTGGGCCGGTGGTCGATTGAGTTTTTCTTCCGAAATGTCCAAGTTGTTGCGATTGGAGCTGTACAAGGCGGCTACCGAAGCCAATCTTAGCAAGGAACTGGTAGCACTCCAACATATCTTTGAGAAACAAAGAGAGGAAAGTAGCGTTCCCAAACCCAGTGAATTTTTGATTGAAACCTTTAAGACAAGGGACGGCTACCACCATATTTTTTATCCTTTTGAAGGACGTGCCGTACACGAAGCTATGAGCAGTTTGCTATCGTACCGCATAGGCCTGCTCTCCCCTATCACTTGCTCATTGGCTTTTAACGACTATGGCTTTGAGATGTTATCCGATAAACCCATTGACATTCAAGCGGTAATAGACAATAATCTGTTTACTTCCGAATACATGCTCCCCGATTTGCAAAAAAGTCTGAATTCCAATGAAATGGCCCGCAGAAAATTTCGTGACATTGCCGTTATCAGTGGTATGGTCTTTACCGGCTATCCGGAAAAAGGAATAAAAATGAAGCACCTTCAAAGCAGTTCCCAACTCTTGTTTGATGTCTTCCGGGATTACGAACCGGAAAACCTCCTCTTTAAACAAGCGTTTACGGAAACCTTTGAACATCAATTGGAAGAAGGCCGATTGCGAATGGCACTGGAACGTATCGCTACGCAAGAAATCGTTTGGAAGCAATGTCAAAATGCAACTCCATTTTCCTTTCCATTGATCACCGATAGGCTTCGGGAAAAACTCTCCAATGAAAAATTGGCCGATCGCATTAAACGAATGACCAAAATCTTGATGAAGTAAACCACCCCGATTCCAACTTCGTTGGAATCACCCCTCCTAAAATTAGGAGGGGAGTATTTTGTCTGTATTTTTGGGTTGATGTATAATCATAAATACCTAAAGGAAACACGGAAGGAACTTAGAAATAATGCTACTTCAGCAGAAGCATTTCTTTGGAAATACCTTTCCAAGAGTAAATTGCGAGGCAGAAAATTTAGAAGACAACAAAGCATAGAAAACTTTGTAGTAGACTTTTATTGCCCTTTCGAAAAACTGATAATTGAACTTGACGGTGAATATCACAACCGTCCAGAGGCGATGGAAAAAGACCTGAAAAGGGATAAACGCCTTGAAAAGTTGGGTTTTACCGTTCTAAGATTTGAAAACAAATTGGTTTTCGATGATTTGGATGGCGTCCTGAAAACCATTTCTGAAAATTTTAAAACAACTAAAAGCTCTCCTCCTTCTTAAGGAGGAGAATGAATCCGCCTTCGGCGGAGAAAGAGGTGGTTTCATGACCCATACCGTACTAATAAAAAACCAATCCTTTATCCTGCACCCCCTGGGCGGTATGTTCTGGGAAGAAAAATCCCTGTTGCTCATTGGTGATGTACATCTGGGCAAGGTCGCCCATTTTAGAAAGTTTGGAGCCGCAGTCCCACGGAAGGCCATCCACAAAAACTTTCTCTTACTGGATAAAATTGTAGGCCATTTTCAACCTTTTCATTTGTGTTTTCTCGGGGATTTATTCCATTCCTCCTTCAATAGGGAGTGGGACTTTTTTGAAAATTGGGTGGCGAAGACACCCTCCAAAATCAGTTTGGTGGTGGGAAACCATGATATTATCGCCCCCGAAAAATTCGAAGCCCTGGGGATAACGGTTTTTAAGGAATTACAATGGGACGATTTCCTTTTCACCCACCATCCTGAAGAACGGGACGGGTTTTTCAATTTTTGTGGACATATACACCCTGCCGTCCGTTTGCAAGGTTTTGGACGACAACGCTTAAAGCTACCGTGTTTTTTTAAAACAAAAAACCAGCTTATACTCCCCGCTTTTGGCGAATTTACGGGCAACCATGCCCTGAAACCAAAAAAAACCGATGAGGTCTTTGTAATCGTTGAGGGGGAAGTGGTGAGAATTTGATTCTCTCATTCCTTCGTAGGCAGGAATGACAAATTAATTTATTTTTGCCTCCAAATCGTATGGATTGACCAAATCGTCCATTTTAGCACGTTTTGAACAGTCCCCGAAACTTCGGGAACTGTGGGAAACCATTGCCCAGTCCCAAAAAGGCATCCATGTCCAAGGTCTTGTCGGATCCTCTTTTTCTTTTGCAATTTCCAGTCTGTTTGGATTATCCGAAAATCCATTCCTTGTCCTTTTGAACGATAAGGAAGAGGCCGCGTACATATTAAATGATCTGGAGCAATTGGTTGGGGAAAAAGATGTGCTCTTCTACCCGGGAAGCTATAGAAGGCCCTATCAAATAGAGGAAACGGACAATGCCAATGTGCTTTTGCGGGCCGAAGTTCTGAATCGGATCAATTCCAGAAGGAAACCAGCGGTCATCGTTACCTATCCCGATGCGCTTTTTGAAAAAGTGGTCACCCGTAAAGAGTTGGAAAAAAACACTCTAAAAATAAAATTGGAGGATACCCTTTCCCTGGATTTTCTCAACGAGGTCTTGTTTGAATACGAGTTCAAAAGGGTGGATTTTGTAACTGAACCCGGAGAGTTTTCAGTTCGGGGGAGTATCGTGGATGTCTTTTCCTTTTCACACGATGAACCTTATAGAATTGAGTTTTTTGGGGACGAAGTGGACAGTATTCGCACTTTTGATGTCGAAACACAGCTTTCCACGGAAAAAGTAAAAAAAATAACCATTATCCCCAATGTGGAGAACAAATTCCTGCAAGAGACCCGAGAGAGTTTCCTAAAATATATTTCCCCAAAAACGGTCATCTTCTCCAAAAACCTGAGCCTCGTTTTTCATAGAATTGACTCAAATTTTGAAAAGGCCAAAGAAAGCTTTGAAAAACTGAGCAAGGAAATAAAGCACGCCCAGCCAGGGGAACTTTTTGTGGACTCCACTTTGCTAAAAAGTCAACTAAGTGATTTTACCGTAGTGGAAATGGGAGCTTCGGCCTCGTTCGGTCACCAAAACCATTCCCCTTCTTCAAGAACCGATCCTGGTGAAAATGCCTTTTCCTTCCGTAGCAAACCACAACCCGCTTTCAATAAAAAATTTGAATTGTTGGTTCAAGACCTTCAGGAAAATCATGACAAAGGCTTTGAAAATGTAATTTGTTGCTCCACGGAACAACAGGCCAAGCGACTAAAGGACATCATCAAGACCGTAATTTTAGGTGATGATGACGATACCAATGACGACATTGGCTACCACACCCTTGTTTTTCCGCTATACCAAGGTTTTATTGACCATGATTTGCAATTGGCCTGTTATACGGACCATCAAATCTTTGAACGTTATCACAAGTTCCATTTAAAGAATGGTTATGCGAAAAAACAGGCCATTACGCTCAAGGAACTGAACAAATTGGAACTTGGGGATTACGTGACCCATATTGACCACGGTATTGGCAAGTTTGGGGGACTACAAAAAATTGATGTTGAGGGCAAAAAACAGGAGGCCATTAAATTGGTATATGGGGACCGGGATATCCTATATGTCAGTATCCATTCCCTCCATAAAATCTCCAAATACAACGGTAAGGATGGTGCAGCTCCCAAGATTTACAAACTGGGCTCCGCAGCTTGGAAAAAATTAAAACAGAAAACAAAGAGTAGGGTCAAAAAGATTGCCTTTGACCTCATTAAGGTATATGCCAAACGCAGGCTCGAAAAAGGATTTCAGTACGGCCCAGACTCCTATTTGCAACATGAACTGGAAGCCTCCTTTATTTATGAGGATACCCCCGATCAGGCCAAATCCACTGCCGATGTCAAAAAGGATATGGAGAGCGAGCGGCCTATGGACCGTCTTATCTGTGGGGATGTTGGTTTCGGTAAGACCGAAGTGGCCATTAGGGCCGCATTTAAGGCCGTGGACAATGGTAAGCAAGTGGCCATTTTGGTTCCTACCACCATTCTGGCCTTTCAACACAACAATACCTTTAAAAAGCGGTTTGGGGAACTGCCGGTTACCGTGGACTACCTTAACCGGTTTCGAACGGCCAAAGAGAAACGTGAAATACTGGAACAGCTGGCCCAGGGCAAAATCGATATTATTATCGGTACGCACCAATTGGTGAACAAAAGTGTGCAATTTAAGGACTTGGGACTCCTTATTGTGGATGAAGAACAAAAGTTTGGAGTGGCCGTTAAGGACAAACTCAAGTCCATTAAGGAAAATGTGGATGTGCTCACCTTGACCGCAACACCCATTCCAAGGACACTACAGTTTAGCTTAATGGCGGCACGGGACCTTTCGGTCATCAATACGGCACCTCCCAACCGTTACCCCATTGAGAGCAGGGTCATCCGTTTTAACGAGGAAATCATAAGGGATGCCATTTCCTATGAAATCCAAAGAGGCGGACAGGTATTCTTTATCCATAACCGCATTGAAAATATAAAAGAAATGGCGGGGATGATCCAACGCCTGGTGCCCGATGCCAAAATTGGCATTGGTCATGGGCAGATGGAAGGTAAGAAATTGGAACAACTGATGCTCGCCTTTATGAATGGGGAATTTGATGTCCTGGTTTCCACGACCATCGTGGAAAGTGGCCTGGATGTAACCAATGCCAATACCATTTTTATCCATAATGCCAATAATTTTGGGTTAAGTGATCTGCACCAAATGCGCGGACGTGTTGGTCGAAGTAACAAAAAGGCATTTTGCTTTTTCATTACCCCACCTTATGAAGTGATGACTCCGGATGCACGAAAACGAATTCAGGCCTTGGAACAATTTACCGAACTGGGCAGTGGTTTCAATATTGCCATGAAAGATTTGGAAATCCGTGGAGCTGGTGATCTTCTTGGGGGTGAACAAAGTGGATTTATCAATGAGATCGGATTTGAGACCTACCAAAAAATATTGACCGAAGCCATAGAAGAGCTCAAGGAAAATGAATTTAAGGAGTTGTATGATGAAGTAGAGGGCGAAAAGGAAAAGGTATTTGTAAAAGACACCCAATTGGATACCGATTTTGAACTGCTCTTCCCCGATGATTATGTGAACAATATTACAGAGCGCTTAAACCTGTACACACAGCTTAACGAAGTGGAGGATGAGGAAGCACTCCAGAAATTTGAAACCGAGTTGGTGGACCGTTTTGGGGAACTTCCGGAACAGGCGGTGGACTTGCTCAACTCCGTTCGTGTGAAATGGATGGCCACCTCAATTGGACTTGAAAAAGTGATTTTGAAAAAAGGCAAGTTTTTGGGTTATTTTATTGCCGACCAACAATCCCCATTTTACCAAACTGAAGCTTTTACCCGCGTATTGCAATTCGTTCAAGCCAACCCAAGGGCATGTCAACTCAAAGAAAAACAGACCCGAAATGGACTGCGGTTGTTATTGGTCTTTGAGGGGATTACCGCTATTGAGAAGGCAATGCAAGTTCTACGGCCACTACAGGAACGGAGTGAAGTACTCCCGTAGTGGATTCGTCTTCTTTGGAAAGTGTCCCAATGGAATCCAGATTTCCCATGGTCAATTTCACGATGTTCAGTTTCGGTTCGAAATGACAAAAGAACCGCAACAGTCATTTCGACATGAGGAGCGAAGCAACGATTGAGAAATCCAATTACAACTATCAATACCGGTAACACTCAATAATAAGATTTCTCACATGCGTTCGAAATGACAACCGGAACCAGGTATTCATTTCGAAATGAGGAGCAGAGCGACAATTGAGAAATCTCAAAAAAACTATCTTTAAGAATGCTTCATTCCTACTTTGTCTATATCGTCACCAACGAAAACAAAACCACACTTTACATTGGTGTCACAAACGATATTCAAAAAAGACTTTCCCAACATTACTTTGACAGCCAAAATGCGAAGAAATCATTTGCAGGAAGATACAACTGTTTCTATTTGTTGTATTATGAAGGTTTTGATTCTATTGAATCTGCGATTTTAAGGGAAAAAGAATTAAAAAAATGGCGTAGGGAAAAGAAAGACGAACTCATTTCAGCATTCAATTCGAATTGGGAGTTTTTGAATCATGAGGTGGTTTGAGATTTCTCACATGCGTTCGAAATGACAATTGCAACCAGAGAGTCATTTCGACATGAGGAGCGAAGCAACGATTGAGAAATCCAATTATAACCATTGATACCTGTAACAATTAATCATAAGATTTCTCACATGCGTTCGAAATGACAATTGCAACCAGAGAGTCATTTCGACATGAGGAGCGAAGCGACGATTGAGAAATCCAATTAGAACTATCAATACCTGTAACACGCAATAATAAGATTTCTCACGTACGTTCGAAATGACAAAAGGACCCAATCGTCATTTCGACATGAGGAGCAAAGGCGACGATTGAGAAATCCAATTATAACCATTGATACCTGTAACAATTAATCATAAGATTTCTCACGTACGTTCGAAATGACAAAAAGGACCCAAATGTCATTTCGACATGAGGAGCGAAGCGACGATTGAGAAATCCAATTATAACCATTGATACCTGTAACACGCAATAATAAGATTTCTCACATGCGTTCGAAATGACAATTTGAACCAGAGAGTCATTTCGACATGAGGAGCAAAGCAACGATTGGGAAATCTAATTCAAGGCTTTTTGCAGTGCCTTAAAAATCGGTATCAGTTGCTGGTTTATGGATGCCTCACTTAGAGAAGTATTGAGCATTACGATATGGCCCAGGCCTGTTTTTGGATTAAAAAACATAAAGGTGCTGATTCCTGGATCTCCCCCGGTATGGCCTATGGTCCCCTTTGGTGAGAAACCCATAAAAATACCCGAATTGAACTCATCATCGTAGCTATTGGGTTTTTTGGGTACTTTTTTTGCCGGTAACTGTTGTCTGAAAATTTCCTGATAGGACCCTTTGTCCAATAAGGTACCCTCGCCATGATAGCCTTTCATCAATTCGGAAAGATAGGTTCCAAAATCATGTAAATCAGTCAACAACCCACCATCTGGATAGGTGACCAAGGCGTAGCGGGGTATCTCTTCCCCTGTGTCCGTATACAATTTGGAATGCTTGCTTTGGTCAATGGTATCGAATGTCCATCCGCTGGCTTTCATGCCCAAAGGCTCTAAAACGTGTCGCCGGGTAAATTCGTCATAAGGTATTCCTGTGGCCTTTTCCAAAACGTAAGCCGCCAGAGTGGCCCCCACATTGCTATATTCATATGTTGTTCCTGGTCTTTTCTTTAGAAAGTTTTTTTTCTTGTACCAAACACCTTCTTCCGAAAGAAAATTCTTGAGATAGGTTTCCATGGAAACCTTCGTTTCAAGCGTATGTAGGGTTTCCCCAATATTTTTTACCACTGGTAATTTCAAATCCTCCGCATTGATCACGTAATACGCTTTTTCATCGTACAAATCCGTGTCCAAAATGGTTCCTGTATGGGTGGCCAAATGCCGAATCAAAATGGGTTTCTTGGGATGGTAAGGATTGGTAACCTTAAAATCCAGGTGGTCATTAATAGCATCATCAAGTTGTAACTTCCCCATTTCCTGGGCTTTCAAAAGCGCAATGCCGATCAAGGTTTTAGATACCGAAGCTATATTCTGAATGGAGTTTAGGGTATAGGGTGATTGATTCTGAACATCGGAATACCCATATCCTTTTGCAAAAAGAGTGCTGTCCTTGGAAACTATGATAACCCCATACCCTTTGATCAAGCCTATTTCGCTGATTTTGGATAGTTCGCTTTCCAGCTTAACCATGGACAACCCCAAATCTTTTTGACCGAAAACAAAAATCGTGAAAAGAATGGCCGTAAAAGAGGTAAATGCCTGGGATGGACGAAAGGACAATTTCATGGTCTAGGGGTTTCATAGGTTTAATGTATTAGAAGACAATGTTGGGGCGAATTTGTTACAGCATCCCATGAAAAAAGTTTAGGGGCCAGTATAACCTTACCGCCCGAATTCCCAAACATCCCGGTCATATGCGGTAAACTTGGCCGCTATATTCCCTACATTTGGGAATACACCTTTTATAGATGAAACCTATCCAATTCGTATTCATTTGCCTTTTGTTCTCGGGTCCTGTAACATTTGGCCAACAAGACAGTTCTTATCAACCAACACCAGAAAATCTAGAGGCCCGCGAATGGTTTCAACAAGCCAAATTTGGCCTATTTATACATTGGGGTGTATATAGCGTACTTGGTGATGGGGAATGGGTCATGAACAATCAGAATATCTCCATTGACAACTATGAAAAATTGCCCCATTTATTTAATCCTGTTGCCTACAATGCCGATGATTGGGTAAAAATGGCCAAGGATGCAGGCATGAAATACATTACCATTACCAGTCGCCACCATGATGGCTTTTCGATGTTCGACAGCAATACAACGGATTATGATATTGTTGATCGTACCCCATATAAAAAAGACGTCTTAAAACAACTTGCCGAAGCCTGTAAAAAAGAGGATATTAAGCTGTTTTTCTATTATTCCCTATTGGATTGGCATCGCGATGATTATTATCCACGGGGAAGAACGGGCAATACCATACCCGGTCGTGGAAAAGGCGACTGGAACACCTATATTTCATTTATGAAAGCACAATTAACCGAATTGTTGACCAACTATGGCGAAATTGCTGGAATATGGTTTGATGGCCATTGGGATCAAAAAGAGTGGGACGGTAAAAGATTCGGTAAAGTAAAAGTAGATTGGCACTATGATGAAATTTATCAATTGATCCATGAATTACAGCCCCACTGCCTTATTGGGAACAACCATCACTTGGCACCAATTCAAGGGGAAGATTTTCAAATGTTTGAGAAAGATCTGCCTGGAAAAAACACCACAGGTTGGGGTACCAGTTCAAACGATATTGGTACGCTTCCGTTAGAAGTTTGTGAAACCATAAATACATCTTGGGGCTTCAATCTACAAGACGATAAGCATAAGACTTTTAAGGAATTGGTACATTACATCGTAAAGGCTTCAGGTTATGGCAGTAACCTTTTACTTAATGTGGGGCCAATGCCCAATGGCGAAATTCAAAAAGAACATAAGGCCTCCCTTAAAAAAATGGGGGAATGGATGCGCACTAATGGCGAAACCATCTATGGGACCCGAAAAGGCCCAATAGCACCATCGGATAAAATAGCCTCTACGCAAAAAGGCAAGGTGGTATATCTACATTGGTTGGATTCAAAAGAAAACCTGGTTTTTTTAAGGGATTTTAATGAAAATGTGAAAGAAGTTATCCTGTTCAATGGAAAAACAAAACTAAAAACCCAGAAAACCAAGTATGGCCTTTTCATAAAACTACCTGAGGAAAAGATGGACCCTATTGATACCATTATCGAAATCGTTTTAAAATGAAAGCGTAATGAGTTTGGGCATCCATTCGTACCCAACTTTTCAATACTGTGGCTTTTCTTTTACCATGGTAGAAACTTTGTAAAGGACCAATATTTCCAGAACGATAACCGGGAAGAACAGGAATAGGGAAACAGGTGACAATACCACCGTCACCAGACAAAAGGCCATGAGCAGTTCTCCCACTCCTGAGGCAATTCCCGTATTTCCTAAAATATTCCTTGATTTTAGTATTGAAATCCCAAATAGGACCCCCAAAGCGCCAAAGGCTACGGCTTCTGCCATAAAAACGACTTCTATATCCAGGGAACCACTAAAAACGGAGACAATATCATAGCTATAAAAACAGAACAGGGCGATCATCATTAAGATGGTCGCAATTTTCATCAGATAGTTCTGTAACAACTTCCCGGAAATCAAAAAGCCATACAATAACAATACATTACAAATAAGGACCAGGAACTTCACGACAACATGCCCCCATTGCCCATAGATAAAATCCCCATCCTCTATCCGTACATAATCCGATATCCCTTCAAAAACGGCAAGGATAGCAAACAGAATTCCGGCAATCCAGGCCATGGTCAACAATGAATGGACGGTCCTGGCCTCCTTGGTGGGAATTTGCGCGAGGGTAGCAGCAGTGACCGTAGCCTCTTCTGCCCGTAAACTTTCGTAATCATAATCCAAGGCGGATAAAATGGTCTTTATCGTATAGCTTCTTGGAGATACCTCGCCATTTTCAATCCGTTGGAGGGTCCGCACATTAATATTGCACAATTCCACCAACTCATCTTGGGTAAGTCCCTTTTGTTTTCGTAGCTCCGTAATTCGTAATCCTAACTCTGGCTGTTTCATATCACTTGTTTTTGAAAACCTGGAACAATGTTAGCTGCAAAACTAAATGTACCCAAGGATTTTGCTTGGATTTGACCCGACATTTAAGCGACATTTCCCAGAAATACTGAGCTAACCCAAGATAGGTTGGGTCACAAGTTTTCCTGTAAATTATAAAAAAGTTGGATTACGCAATCTTGGAACGATTGTTTTTAGTGGAGAACTTCAATGCCTTTTTTACCCTGGAATTCTTGAACTTGTACAAACGAGCCACTTCGGTTTGGGGCGCATCGTCTTGGGCAATGGTGATGTTCAATTCAACTTCCATTGTCATGGTTTTAACCTTTACTTCCTTTTTAGGTGCTTGAGCCATAGCCGTTGTTGCGATGAAGATGAAAAAAACGAAGGTTAAAACTGCTTTCATGACTTGGGTAATTGTTACAGGGTAAAATTACCCAGCAGCTACCCCAACAGTCGATTTTGGTCGTTCATACCGGTAAAAAACTCGCTGAAAAACAAGGGAATGGACAAAGTGTAAAAAAGGATCGACAACTGTTTTTGGCCCTAAAAACCACTTACCGAAACAGCGTGCATTTTATCGAACGGTACGTTGTCAGAATAAAGGAATCTTACGGATGCTAGTTGTACATACTGTCCAAAATGCGGATGATATCTTCGCTTTTGGTCAAACTAAGTTTTTCTTTTTTTATGATGGTTTTGGCTTTGGTCGCATTTTGGGCATCAAACGCACCAAGAAATTTTTTCTTGCTATTGGACAGGTACCTGATCGGCGCATCCCCACCGGCAAGTTTGATATAAAATTGGGGAGTGGACTGTTCAAATCGTGCGGGTTTCTCCTTGGCGTAGGCTTCCGCTTTAACCTTTTTAAAGTACTTTATGGTCTCTTTCTTATAAAGGGTATAGGCTTCGCAGACTTTTAGTTCTTCCAGAAAACCCTTTTCCTTTCCTCCTTTGGGACTTTCATATGTGGTGAGCAGATATTCCTTATCGGAGCCGTCCAACATTTTGATGCGTTCCTCTCCCGGGCTATTCAATTCAATCACCTTATTTTCCTGTATCCAAACCTCTACGCTCCCCTCGTACGCATTAAATCGCACCAAATAGGTTTTATCCCGGTCCCCGATCTTTGCTGGCTGAAATTTTAGATTCAGGTAGGGTGAACCATCTTCAATCTCATAGCGCTGTACATACATTGCAGGATTATAAAACACTCCCCTAAAATCATCGTGAAGGGCCATGGGATTTTGGGGCAGCATAACCTGGACAAACAAGAAAAACGGCAAAAGCAAAAAACAAAGTCTCATTTTGTCAGAAATTTTTACGGTAGCTACAAGATAAACAACAAAAACGATACCAGGGTCCTATTCGTAACTGATTTTGGATCAAGACTTTTGACCTTCGGTTTTATTCAATGGATTTTATATATTTGACTATTATTCATTTTTGGTCAAAATGTCAAAAATTAAAAATCAATTGCTGGAAATAGCCAGTACCACCTTTAGCAAATATGGATATTACAAAACGGCCATGGAAGATATTGCGACCGCCGCACAAAAGGCCAAAGGTTCCTTATACTATCATTTTGGTAGTAAGGAACTCTTGTTTGAAGCCGTTGTACTTGAGGAACTGAACCGATTGAAATCCGAATTGGTCCAGGTCTTTGCGGATATCGATTCCGATACCAGGGAAGTACTTCGTAATTATATGCTGAAGCGGATGGAAGTCTTACGACATGCCCTCAACTATCAGGAGACCCTTCGTCCCAACTTCTACGAGCATTATGATTTTGTCAACAATGTAAAACAAGGGATGATTGAGTGGGAGGTTTCACAGATCATGCAATTGATCCATCGAGGCATTGAAAGGGGGGAGCTGGAATTACCCGGCGACCATTTGGTCTACAGTCAAGTACTGGTTATGCTCTTACAAGGGCTGGAGCCCAACTTTTATCTGAAAGGGGAGTACGACCGTTTGGAAGCCCATTTCGACAATCTTATCACTATTATCACCAAGGGAATCTCAAAATAAAATACCGTGAAACGACTTAAATACCTTTTTGTTTATACCATTCCGGTAACGGCCTTTATTGCCTTTAACTGGGAAGGGATTTGGACATTTCTACCCTTGATCGTGTTTTTTGGCCTTGTTCCGCTCCTTGAACTACTGGTCCCTCCGGACAGGGAAAACATGGATAAAAAACTGATGGATGACGAGAAAAACAAAAAGATATACGACTATATCTTATACGGGACCCTACCCATACAAGTGGGATTTTTAATCTACTTTCTTTTTGTGATCGGGGATACCCCCTATGGTTCTTTGGAGTATGTGGGCCGCATTACGGCCATGGGCTTTATGTGCGGTGTAATCGGTATTAATGTGGGACATGAATTGGGGCATCGGCATAAGCGGTGGGAACAATTATTGGGGGAAATCCTTTTGTTGACCTCCTTGGATACCCATTTTCTGCCCTACCATAACGCCGGACACCATAGAAATGTGGCCACACCGGAAGACTCGGCCACTGCCCGGAAAAACGAACTACTGTTCGTGTATTGGTTCCGTTCGCATTTTGGAAGTTATATCGAGGCTTGGCAACTGGAAAATCAACGCTTGAAAAATGAAGGCAGGCGATGGTTCTCCCTTCAAAATAGAATGATAGTGTATTCCTTGGCCAATGTCCTTTTAATAGGTGGGGTGTTTTTTGCCTTTGGCACTTCCGTATTGATTGCCTTCCTCTTTGCGGCTGCTATTGGTATTATCCTTCTGGAGACCGTAAACTATATTGAACACTATGGCCTTCTCCGGAAAAAGAACGAACATGGACGCTATGAGGCAGTACGACATCATCACAGTTGGAACTCCGACCATCCCATAGGAAGAACATTGCTCTTTAATCTATCCAGACATTCGGACCATCATTATAATGGCAGCAAAAAGTATCAGATTTTAAAATCACATGAGAAAAGTCCACAGATGCCCACGGGTTATCCCGGTATGATGCTTTTGGCCGTAGTACAGCCACTATGGTTTTGGGTCATGAACAGGAAATTGCAAGAATTTCAATAAACTGTTTCGAAGATTGCCAATTGCACTTTTTTTTAACAAAGCTGAGAAAAGTCATGAAGTGTTTTAACAATACGCTTTATGTTAGCCGCCAAATTTTAACCAAACCTGTAAAATGAAAAACAGACTATCAATTTTTTTAGCGGCCATCTTTCTAGCTTCCCAACTGACCAGTTGTGGTGTCATATTTGGCGGAAGCAGATACAATGGAACCTTTGTAGCCAACGGTAGGCCCAATGCGGACATCTTTATAAACGGGGAAAAAGTAGGTCAGGGAGAAGTGACCAAAATGCTCAAAAGGGACAAGGATCTAAAAGTTGAAATTAAAGAGGAAGGTTGCGAACCAATCACCAAGAATTTTGACAATAGGTTTAGAACGGGAAATTTCATTCTCAGTGTACTTTCTTGGGGCCTTTTGGGGATAGCCGTAGACCTTGGAACTGGGGCATCTTATAAACCCGACCACCGAAATGATGCTGCGATTACACGAATGAGCGACAAGAATTTTAGGTTTTCCATTGATTCAAACTGTGAATAACAATGAAACAAAAAGCGGGCTCTTTCGAGCCCGCATTCCGTTCATGCCAACCAAACTCATTTTTGGTCTTGTTTTGGTCCCCATGTCCTTTCTCGTATTGACGGGTTGTGCATCAAGTTACCGGGTGCCCAGTCCGGAGGATATGAACTTTGTATCCCACACCTCAACTGTAGAAGGACTGAAACTTTATTATAAATATGATTTGTTGGACACCAAATACGCCAAGAAGGAAGAAAGAAATGGTGTAAAGGTCATAGCCCTTAAAATAATCAATACTTCAGGTAAGGACTATATTTTTGGTGAAAATTTGTTTTTACGCTACAAATCCGGCAGGGAGGTACATTTTTTAGATAAAGAAAATACATACCGATCGGTAAAACAGGGGTCTGCGATTTATGCCCTGTACTTATTAATGACTCCCCTCAACCTGTACATTTCAGAAACCGACTCAAACAATTTCGAGGAGGATTCAAATCCAATTCCTATTGGACTGGTATTGGGTCCAGGCTTAACACTGGGGAATATCCTTGCTTCAAGTTCAGCGAACAAAAAGTTCAAGAATCATCTTTCCAACTACGATCTTATTGGAAAACCGGTACGGAATGGGGAAACAACATATGGGATACTTCCGATAAGATCCGAGTCTTTTGACGCTTTGGAATTAATGACAAGAGACTGATTTTGGACCATCACAACGTTTTTAGATCCTTTATGGTCTTAAAGGCTACGTCCACTTGGTCATCATTTACGAGAATGGTAAATTCATTGGTGGTGGAAATGACTTCATACAAAACGATACCTTCCCAGGCCAAACGCTGAAATATAAAATAGTAGATTCCAGGTACGGAAACGTTTTCCGCTGGCAACTTGACCGTAACGGAAGAAAGATTCCCCACTTTTTGGGTACAACGTTCCCCTTGGAACAGTTCCTCTACCGTGCCGTCCAAACTATTGCTGACCACAATGTTAATCTCATTGACCCCACGGGAGGACGTATAAAAAATATCCTGGTTTTCATGTACCTTTTCCAATAGCTTGGCCTGCTGTGCCAGAATGGTTTCGGAAGAAAGAAAGGTATAATCCGTAAGATTGGAGCGCACTGTAATCTCCCCAATGTTTTTGAGCACCTTGACAATGCGGTGGGTAGCCCGAAATTCCATGTCATCGGACAATCGCTTTAGGGCCATAACAATAGCACCGTTCCTAACGTCCTTTCCCAGTTCCTCCTCAATTTCCGGTCGTACAATACGTGATAAGGACGTAAGGTTAATGATGCCTTGGGACAGGGCACTTTGCAAAAAAGGCTTCTTTTTAATGTACTGCTCAACAACGGCGGAAATGGTTTTCATTTCAAATTGGTTTTGAGCAAAAATAACTTTTTGTTACAAATAAAACAAATGGTTAAAAATGAAAGAATGCATCCTCCAGATGTTCTATGGCATATTCTTTTCCCTTTTTAAGTATGGTGATGATATCAAATCGTACCTCAACATCCAAATTGTTGGTGTCCACATAGTGATCTGCTGCCGAAACCAATAAGTCTATTTTCTTTTTATTTACGGTCTCGGCAATTTCCTGAATATGGTTGGAACTACGGGATTTCACTTCAACCACGGCCAAAACATCCTGCTTTTGGGCAAGGATATCGATTTCTGCTTTTAGGTAACGGTAATTCCTGTATTTGATGCGATATCCCTTTTTAAGAAGAAAATCCGCTGCCAACTGCTCTCCAAGGCGTCCAAATTCATTGTGTTTCCCCATCAGTTTTGAAAAATATGAAAAAGATTGTGCATTTCATCGAAAAAATTGGTGCTTCATCCAATGTCTAACGTTAAGATTGTACTTTGGAACTTCAAAAGAACCACACCTACCTAGTACACATAGTTAACCCAAAGACTATGGAACACCTTAACGCCAAATTTTGCTATGGAACTATTCGTTAATTGTAATACTTCCACATTAGCACCCTACACTACACCCTTGGACGCCCTTAGGGCTAGACATTTATACCGTCGTTTGGGGTTTAGCGCTTCTGTGGAAACCGTTAATCAAGCCGTCGGACAATCCGCAACGGCATTGGTGGACAACCTTGTTGACCAAGCCCTGGCCATACCGCCAATTCCAGCTCCTGCATGGTCCGAATGGACAAATGCCAATTATCCCGAAGATGATGACCTTGCCAGACAAGTTCGGAGGGCGCAGCGGGAAGAGTTGAACACGGCCTATGGAAATGGCCTATTGAACAACAACCTTCTGGATAGAATGAGTTTCTTCTGGAGCAACCATTTTGTTACGGAATTGGATGTGTACGACTGTAACTCCTTTTTGTACGAATATGTCAATTGCCTGCAACGCAATGCCTTGGGCAACTTTAAGACATTTGTAAGTGAGATTGGGTTGACCAGTGCCATGTTACGCTATTTGGACGGCGCATTTAATAATAGGAATCGACCCAATGAAAACTACTCTCGTGAGTTATACGAGCTGTTTACACTGGGCGAGGGCAATGCCTATACCGAAGAGGATATCATTGAAACCTCACGTGCACTTACCGGATATGTGAACCGTGGTGATGTGGGATGTACCAAAATCACTTTTAACCCGGAACAATTTGATACGGACCCCAAAACCATATTGGGCCAGACCGGTAATTGGGGGTATGATGACGTGATGAACATCCTGTTCGACAATAGGGCCGATTCCATCGCCAGATTCATTTGTACGAAATTTTATGAGTTTTTTGTCCATCCAGACAGCAAAAGGGATGAATATAACCCTGGGGCGACCTATCCCCCTGGGCACCCGCAAGGCATTATCAATGAGCTTGCGCAAACTTTTGTTGCCAATAATTTTGAAATTGCCCCAGTATTGCGGCAAATGTTCAAAAGCGAACACTTTTTTGACGAAACGACTATTGGAGTCATCATCAAGAGCCCGTTCGACCTTTACCTTAACCTTTTTAAGGAAACGGGATTTGCCTACAATGATGGCAACGTCACCAATGCCATGGATGCTTCGGCCATGATCGGCCAGGAGCTCTGGGACCCAGTTGATGTGGCCGGATGGCAACGGGACCGCGAATGGATAAACACCAACTTCATTATTGGAAGATGGTTGACCGCCGAAGTTTTCCTGGAACAATTCTTCCAGGCCGATCCCAATCAATTTAGGGCCTTGGGGATTGCTGCCGCGGGCCCAAATGGGGCAACCATAAATGACCCCAATATTGTTGCGCGGGCAATAATAGACAAGTTCCTGCCCAAGGGACTATTGACGGATGCAGATTACGACATTGCCATTTCGGTCTTTAGGGAGCCTTACGAGGATACCAATATGTTTGAAACAGGAAGCTGGAACATGCTTTTGGATGATACGCCATCACAGGTTTTCCTCCTGTTATTACACCTTGTAAGAGAACCTGAGTTTCAACTAAAATAAACCTACTTGTTATGTGCGATACCCACCATACCCACGATAATTCCCCCTACAAAGGCCTTGAACACGAAGGCCATGATCAAGAACACAAGAACTGGAGCAGGCGTTCCTTTATGCAAGCATTGGGAATAGCCGGTTCTGGATCCATGTTTTTGGGCAGTAATCTATTATCTGCCTCAGGACCTTCTCCTTTAATGTCCGCTATCAACCAAGCCCAGACGGATAATATCTTGGTGCTGATACGGTTAAATGGAGGTAATGATGGTTTAAGTACCGTTATCCCAATTCAACAGTATGACACTTATGCCAATCAAAGGCCAAACATCTACATTCCGGAAAGTAAGGTTCTAAAATTAACGGATGATTTTGGAATCCCCTCGTACATGAGCGCTTTGGAACCCCTTTGGGGCCAAGGGCAGTTCAAGGCCGTACACGGTGTAGGTTATGAAAACCAGAGTTTGTCCCACTTTACTGGTTCCGATATCTATGCCAATACGGATTTGACCACTACCGGATTCAGTGGTTTGAATACGGGTTGGATGGGAAGGTATTTTGAGAATATCTATCCCGACTATCTGATCAATCCACCGGAAGCCCCGGCGGCCATTCAAATTGGAAACATTGCCAATTTGGTTTTCCAGGGCGATGAAACCAATTATGCCTTCGTTACCAATAATATCGATCAATTGGAGGAAATTGCGGAAACCGGATTCTTCTATGATATCGCCACTGCACCTTTTGACAATTGTATGTATGGCGACCAATTGCGGTTCTTAAGGGGGGTAGCGAACACGACCTACGAATATGCCGGTAAAATCCATGAGGCCTATGAGCGGGGACAAAACCAAGTGGAATACCAGGACAATGGTTTTGCCAGACAGCTGGCCTTGTTGGCCCGACTCATTAAAGGAAACCTTGGAACCAAGGTATATATGATTTCCATGGGTGGTTTTGATACCCACGGAAACCAGCCTTTGGCCCATGAACGCCTCATGTCCACATTGTCCATTGCCGTAAATAACTTCTACGAGGATTTGGCATTTACGGAACAGGATAATAAGGTGATGAGCATGACGTTTTCCGAGTTCGGGCGTCGAATTTTTGAAAATGGATCTAATGGAACCGACCATGGAAAAGCCGCCCCAACATTATTCTTTGGATCCGGCCTCGACGGAAGTGCTTTTGTAGGTGACCATCCATCCCTGGATCAGCCCAACGGCCGCGGTAACCTGGAATATACCATGGATTTTAGGAATCTCTATGGAACCGTATTGGCCGAATGGCTTTGTGTGCCAAGAGCGGCAGTGGAACAGCACCTACTTGGCTATCAATATCAAGCCGTTGACCTTGGTTTCAATTGTAGTGGTGAAACCTTTGATGAAATTGCCATGGACAACGATCCACCCACCTTACCGGACACTCCCCCAAGGGATGACGAAGAAGGTATGGCCAACGAGGACCAACGTTCCCAGGTGGTTCATAGACCTTACTATCCAACGGATAACAACCCCCATATCTATTTGGAAATGCCCTTTAGCGCCCATGTGGATATTCAATTGTACAATATCCTTGGACAAAATGTAGGAACCGTTTACAATGAAATGGTTCTGGAAGGTGCTGCGGAAATCAATATCCGTGAACGGGTGCGGGGAACCCTTTCCACTGGCAAATACATTTATCAAATTAACGTTGCGGACCAGAAAATGAGTAAATCCGTAATGATCATGTAGGGAAAATCATTTTTTTTCCAGAATCCCTCGACTGCGTAGTCCCCCACCCCAATTTGGATGCGCAGTTCGAGGGTTTCCTTTTTTGGGCCTCGCCTAATTTACAGTGGTAAAATCGCTATTTTTGCGGCTTAAATTGGTCCATATGTCCCTAGACAATCCTTCTAGAATTACCATAACGGCAGCATTGCCCTACACCAATGGCCCCATACATATCGGTCACTTGGCAGGGGTGTATGTGCCCGCAGATATCTATGCCCGTTACCAAAGGCTTCAGGGGAAGGATGTGGCCTTTATTTGTGGAAGTGACGAACATGGGGTGGCCATCCCTATGAAGGCCAAAAAGGAAGGCGTTTCACCAAAGGAGATTATTGATAAATACCACGCCATCATCCAAAAATCCTTTGCGGAATTCGGAATTTCCTTTGATAACTACTCCAGAACTTCGGCCCAGGTGCATCATGAAACCGCATCGGACTTCTTTAAAAAATTGTACGACCAAGGGGATTTTATTGAGGAGGTCACTGAACAATTGTATGATGAAGAGGCAAACCAGTTTTTGGCAGACCGTTTTGTTACCGGTACTTGCCCCCGTTGCGGATATGAAGAGGCCTATGGCGATCAATGCGAGAATTGCGGTTCTTCCTTAAATGCAACGGACCTGATCAATCCCAAGTCCACGCTGTCAGGAGCCGTTCCCACCTTAAAGCACACCAAACATTGGTTTTTACCTTTGGACAGGTATGAAAGCTTTCTAAAGGAATGGATTTTGGAAGGCCATAAATCGGATTGGAAACCCAACGTCTATGGCCAATGCAAATCCTGGATCGATGACGGCCTAAAACCCCGGGCGGTAACCCGCGATCTGGATTGGGGAATCCCGGTGCCGGTGGAAGGAGGCGAAGGCAAAGTGCTGTATGTCTGGTTTGACGCCCCTATCGGTTATATTTCCTCCACCAAGGAGTGGGCCAAAAGAAAAGGCACGGATTGGGAGCCCTACTGGAAGGACAAAAACACCAAATTGCTTCACTTTATCGGTAAGGACAACATTGTATTCCACTGCATTATTTTCCCTAGTATGTTAAAGGCCCATGGGGATTATGTGCTTCCGGAAAACGTGCCCGCGAATGAATTCTTGAACCTGGAGGGAAACAAGTTGTCCACTTCCAAAAATTGGGCGGTATGGTTACATGAATATTTGGAGGAATTTCCCAATATGCAGGATGTACTGCGGTACACTTTAACCGCAAATGCACCTGAAACCAAGGACAATGATTTTACCTGGAAGGATTTCCAGGCCAGGAACAACAACGAATTGGTGGCCATTTTTGGGAATTTTATCAATCGGGTGGTGGTATTGACCCATAAGTATTATGACGGCATTGTTCCAAAAACTTCGGAGTTCAACGAGGTGGACCAACAAACGCTGGCATTGCTTCAGGGATTTCCGTCAAAACTTAGTGATTCATTGGAACGTTACCGTTTTCGGGAGGCCAGTCAGGAATTATTGAATCTCGCCCGTTTGGGGAATAAGTACCTGGCCGATGAGGAACCTTGGAAATTGGTCAAGACCGATGAAGGGCGGACCAGGACCGTAATGTACGTTGCGCTCCAAATTGCCGCTGGACTGGCAGCGTTAAGCGAACCTTTTTTGCCCTTTACCTCAACTAAATTGAAAGAAATCCTCCGCATAACTGAAAATAATATCGAAAACGATTGGCGTGCCATTTCGGAAAACGAAACCCTACTCCCATCCGGTCACGGGATTGGAAAGAGTGAACTGCTGTTTCGAAAGATAGAGAATACCGAGATTGAAGCCCAGTTGGCCAAGTTGGAAGCTACCAAATTGTCCAATGCTTCGACTACCCTCAGCACAGGTACTTCCGACGGTGCTGATGAGAATCCATTGACTCCTCAAAAAGACATCATTACCTATGATGATTTTGCGAAAATGGACATGCGCGTAGGGACCGTCCTGGAAGCTGCTAAAATGCCCAAGGCAGATAAGCTATTGGTCCTAAAGGTGGATACGGGATTGGATGTACGAACCATTGTTTCCGGTATTGCCGAAAGCTTTGCCCCAGAGGAAATCATAGGCAAACAGGTGACCGTATTAGTGAATCTTGCCCCCAGAAAGCTCCGTGGCGTGGAGAGCCAGGGAATGATCCTGATGACTGAAAATTCCGAAGGTAAATTGGTCTTTGTAAATCCGGATGAAAGCGGCACCGATAATGGTGTCATAATTAGCTAATAAAAGAACTATTAAATGGTTAAACATCTTTGCGCCCTAACCATAGCCCTTTTGCTGGGCATGTACCATTCATTTGCCCAAGAAGAAATAGCTTCGGCAAAAATGAAATTAAAGGAGTTTGAGTCCACAGTAGTATTCCCTCAGGTGGACCATAATAAAAACGTTCACATTTTTGCCATTTCAAAAAGTATTACCGATCAAAATATCATCCATATCAAATACGATTCCGCTATCAGGGAAATGAATCTCAATACATACCAAAAGCCTGATGACCTTTCATTTAAACAAGCAGTAGGCATTGCGGTGGACACGGAAAATACAATTAGTCTTTATTTTCATAAAAAAGCTAAGGGCAAATTCAATCGGGTTTCCATTGATGAAAATGGAACTTTTAAAAATCATAGTTTCGACCTTAAGATCAAGAAAGAAAAAGTTGTACAATATATGAGCGATAACAATCAATTTATGATGCTCACCGTTAATCGCAATCAGTCAATTTTAAATCTTTATAAATTCAATGGAAATGACCCTCAAAAAACGTCTTTTGATCTAAACAAGGAAAGATTTTATTCGAAAGATTCCAAAATAGTTCCTTTATCCGATGTTTTATATGCAGGGAATGTGGCCACTATTACCGGTGAACTGTCCAACAAGGCCATTCAATATGGTAAGTCAATAAAAATATACCCGTCAAAAAACACAATCACCATTTCCTTGAACAACAATAAAAATGGCACAAGAATTATATCCCTGGACCAACAAAAAGGAACGGCAAAAGCCGATTACGCACCAATTCCAACAAGGGAATTTGCCGAGGGTGTGGAAAGCTCTTTGAGAACAAACTCCTTTATATCCGAGAACAAAATTTATTCGCTGATTGTCTCAAAAAAACTCCTTGTCATTGACATCAAGGATTTGGAAAGTAAAAAGGTATTAAAGGTTTTGAAACTTGACCCCAATCAAGGGATAAACTTCAAGAGTACAAAATTGTTAATATCACCCGTAGGACCGGCATCAATTGAAACATCAAAAACGAAAGAAAAAACAAAGGATGCCAAGGCTTTTTTCAGAAGTTTAAAATATGCTACATTCTCGGGATTATACGTGCAATCAACAAGAGAGCGCATTTTATTGAAAATCGGTGGATATACCCCGCCCAGCAGCTCTGCTGGAGGAGGAATGTTAATGTCCCCGGGCTCTGTCAGTGCGAGCTCCGACGCCTTTGGAAATGTGTCAATTGCCAGTACCCCGCCCATGTATTTTGGGGGAAACCCATCATTTAGTACCTCTTCTTACGGATTTGATAAATATTTGCTATTGAATTCTGAAAACTATGGGGTACTTAATGAAGAGACCTATGAGGATATCTATGATAAGTTGGACAAGTATAAGAAGAAAAGCAATCGCCTGGTGGCATTTGTAAAATATGGGGATTTCTTTCTCCACGGTAGTTACAATAAAAAAGAGGGCACGTACAAATTGGTAAAGATTTTACCGTAACATTGGAGGATCGGTGAATGATTCTTTTTGTTGCAACTGGGGAAGGAATCCATTGACCCCAATTTAGAACAATCCATAAATGCAGTTAATTTCCTTTATCGCCCAACACACGGACATTCCATTAAAAAGTGTTGAAAACACGGTCCAACTTCTAAACGAGGATTGTACCATTCCCTTTATATCCCGCTATCGTAAAGAACGTACGGGCAATTTGGATGAAGTTGCGGTTGGCGCCATCGTAAAGTTCAAAACACAGTTTGAAGCGCTCGAAAAACGAAAAATGGCCATTCTAAAAGCAGTGGAAGAACAAGGCGTACTGACCGCGGAACTAAAATCAAAATTTGAGGACTGTACCAATCTTACGGCTTTGGAAGATCTGTACCTGCCCTTTAAAAAGAGTAAAAAGACCAAAGCCGAAACGGCCCGTAAAAATGGACTCGAGCCCTTGGCTAAAATCATCATGGCCCAACGTACGGAGGATATCGATTTTATCGCTTCAAAGTATCTGAGCACTACGATCAACAGTGAGGACGAAGCGTTGGAGGGCGCCCGCCACATCATCGCGGAATGGATCAATGAGCGTACGGACATCCGCAACCAATTGCGAAATCAACTGGAAAGACATGCCCTTATCACCACCAAGGCCATAAAGACCAAGGCGGACGAGGAGGCCGCCCAAAAATTCAGGGATTATTTTGATTTCTCCGAACCCTTGAACCGTTGTCCCTCACATCGGTTTTTGGCCATACAGCGTGCCGAAAAGGAAGGGTTTATTCGACTTAAAATCATGTTGGACGATGAACGCGCCATCCAAAACATCGAACGTCGCATCATTAAATCAAACAATTCGTGTACCCCTCATATTGAACTGGCCATAGTTGATGCGTATAAGCGTTTGCTGTTCCCTTCCTTATCAAATGAGCTTTTAAAATCGGCAAAAGGGAAAGCCGATGACGAGGCCATACAGGTCTTTTCAAAAAACCTAAAACAGTTATTGTTGGGTGCCCCCCTAGGTGAAAAACGGATATTGGCCATCGACCCCGGTTTTAGGACAGGATGCAAAGTGGTTTGTTTGGATGCCCAGGGCGATTTAAAGCACAATGAAACCATCTATCCCCATGCCCCAAAAAATGATAGCAAAGGGGCCATTAAAAAACTAAGCTCCCTGGTAGATGCCCATAAAATAGAGGCCATAGCCATTGGCAATGGCACGGCATCACGGGAAACGGAACGTCTAGTAAAACGTATTGCCTTTAAGAACCCCATTGAGGTTTTTGTGGTCAGTGAAGCTGGGGCTTCCATTTATTCCGCTTCAAAAATTGCCCGGGACGAATTCCCAAATTATGATGTAACGGTAAGGGGAGCGGTTTCCATTGGCAGACGTTTGGCGGACCCCTTGGCGGAATTGGTCAAGATCGATCCAAAATCCATTGGTGTGGGACAGTACCAGCACGATGTGGACCAAACCAAGCTGAAAACCTCTTTGGATACGGTTGTGGAAAGTTGTGTCAACTCCGTGGGGGTGAACATCAATACCGCAAGTATTTCCCTGTTGAGCTATGTGTCGGGCGTTGGGCCCAGGATTGCCGAAAACATTGTCTTGTACCGCAATCAAAATGGTCCTTTCAAAAATAGGGAGGCCATCAAAAACGTACCGCGTTTAGGGCATAAGGCGTTTGAGCAGGGAGCTGGATTTCTTCGAATAAAAGATGGGGACCATCCATTGGACGATTCCGCAGTGCATCCGGAAAGCTATCCCATAGTGAAAAAAATGGCTGCGGACAGGAAGGTCCCCTTGGGTGAAATCCTGGGAAACAAAGAAATTCTGAAAAGCATTCCCCTTGAAAATTATACCACCGAGGCCATTGGACTGCCTACCCTGAACGATATCCTAGAGGAGTTGGAAAAACCGGGGCTGGACCGCAGGGACAAGGCAAAAGTGTTCACCTTTGATCAAAACATTAGGACCATTGATGACTTGCGGGAAGGCCAACTGTTGCCCGGTATTGTCAACAATATCACCAATTTTGGTTGTTTTGTGGACATCGGCATCAAAGAGAGCGGCCTCATCCACATTTCCAATCTTGCGGACGGTTTCGTAAAAGATGTAAATGCCCACGTAAGCCTTCACCAACAGCTCATTGTAAAGGTTTTGGATGTGGATAGGGCCCGAAAAAGGATTCAGTTAAAACTTCATAAACCATAGAAAACCCAAATTGCTAAAAATAGCGTACCATCCCATTTACAAACACCCCCTTCCGGAAGGCCATCGTTTTCCGATGATCAAATACGAGCTATTGCCCGAACAATTGCTTCACGAGGGCACCTGTGGTCCGGATAACTTTTTTGAGCCCATACTCCCCGAGGATCACCATATCCTGAAAGCCCATCAAGAGGCCTATTTTAATAGGCTGGTGGGACTTCAACTAAAGCCCAGTGAGGTCCGCAAGATTGGTTTTCCGTTATCGAAGGAATTGGTGCAACGGGAGCGGATCATTGCCGACGGTACTATCCAAGGCTGTCATTTTGCCCTGGAACATGGGATTGCCATGAATATTGCCGGTGGCACCCATCACGCCTATTCCGATCGCGGGGAGGCCTTTTGTATGCTGAACGATCAAGCCATAGGGGCGAGATACCTTCAGGCCAAGGAGTTGGCACAACAGCTATTGATTGTGGATTTGGATGTACATCAGGGCAATGGTACTGCGGAAATATTCCAAAAGGACAGGTCGGTCTTTACGTTTTCCATGCATGGCAAGGCCAACTATCCCTTCAAAAAGGAAATCTCCGATTTGGATATTCCCATGGAAAAGGGAACCGATGACGACACCTATCTTTCCATCCTGAAAGAAACCCTTTCCAGGGTACTGGATGACGTTCGTCCCGATTTTATCTTTTACCTCTGTGGCGTGGATGTGGTGGCAACCGACAAATTGGGGACCCTGGGGATGACCGTTGACGGTTGTCGGGAGCGGGACCGTTTTGTGCTCCAAACCTGTAAGGACCATGGTATTCCGGTACAGTGCAGTATGGGCGGTGGCTATTCCCCCAACATTAAAACTATTATTGAGGCCCATGCCAATACCTTTCGTCTGGCGCAGGAAATATTTTTTTAGTTTTGGGGCCTGAAATCATCAAATGAACTATTGGAAAGTTAGCATTCTCGTATTTTTTATTGCTGTAGCGGGCCATGCCCAGGAACTTCAAATCAATGCCGATCGGGGAAACCTCTGGAAGAATTTCACTTATGATATGGAAAATGTCTTTGGGGGAATTGGTTATTCCTACAGTCGACCATTTCATTGGAAAGGTCGGCAATGGGCCAATTTTGGGTACACCATGGCGGGCACGGCACTTCTTTTTACCGTTGATGACGAAGTGGATGGATGGATCGATGGCTTTCGGGATGACGTTCCTCAATTCGTGAAGGATTATGGGAACGAATATGGAAATCCCGATAAAAACTATATGTTGACCGGAAGCGTTTATCTGGCCGGTCTTTTTACCAAGAGCGAAAAGCTCAGGAGGACCGGGGTGCTCTTGATTTCCTCCGCAACGGCAAGTGGTTTTTTTCAACAAGTAAGTAAACGTATCATTGGTAGGGCGAGACCTAAAAGCGGGGATTCCTCATTTACTTTTGACCCTTTGAATCTAGATCGGGTATTCAACTACGATTCCTTCCCTTCCGGACATGCCATGCTGGCCTTTACCAATGCCTACGCCATAGCCAAACAGTTTAAAAGCCCTTGGGTGAAAGCAGGCCTTTATACCATTGGATCAATTCCCGGTTTGGTAAGGGTAGTGGATGGTTTTCATTGGATTTCGGATGTGGCCTTCAGCACGGTGTTCAGTATATTCGTTGTGGAATCCATTGACCGTTATCTGGATAGAAAATATACCGAAAAGTACAATCCGGAACGTAAAGAGAGCACTGTCAGTTGGAACCTTACCTTTGGTCCAAACCGAATGGGATTGGTGGTACAATTCTAAAAAGGAACGTGCAACGCTCTGTTTCCATTTCGTAATTTTGCAAAAAACAATTTCCTATGTTATCCCAAAAGCTCGAAAAAGCACTAAATCATCAAATTCGAATAGAAGCGGAATCCTCTCAGGTTTATCTTTCCATGGCCTCATGGGCCGAAGTGAACGGACTTGAGGGCGTGGCAGGTTTTATGTATGGCCATTCGGATGAGGAGCGCATGCATATGCTAAAATTGGTCAAGTACGTCAATGAACGCGGTGGCCATGCGCAAATCTCGGATCTTAAAGAACCTGAAACCGAATTTGGATCGTTACAGAAAATGCTTCAGAAATTGTATGACCACGAAGTATTTGTATCCCAGAGCATCAACGAATTGGTTCATATCACCCTTGAGGAAAAGGACTATGCCACCCACAACTTCCTACAGTGGTACGTAGCCGAACAATTGGAGGAAGAAGCATTGGCCAGAACGGTTTTGGATAAGATCAACCTTATCGGCGACGATAAAGGCGGACTGTATTTATTTGACAGGGATATCCAGCAATTGACCGTGGAGAGCGCCGCTTCGGATACTATGGAAGAATAGTTTTAGATTCTGTTTGGGAATTTGTCAATTGTTTTCTTAGGTCCCTTTTTGCACGGCACGTTGTTAAAATTTTAGTCCGTAACTATGGCTATGCACAAAAATTTTGCCTCGTTCCGCACTAAAAATGGCCTATAACAATTCCAATCACAAATTCTCAAACAGGATCTTAGAATTTTTATTTAGATTTATTTAAAATAAAAGGGTTTCGCCTTATATTTGCCCCCAGTATGGGCAAAAAGAAGCAAACCCTTAAAACAACGGATCTGACCAGGTTACGGGATTTAAATCCCGGTAAGTGCAAGACCAAATGCTGTAAAAAGTATAAAAAGTCGGAAAGCAAGCGCTGCAAAAAATGCCCTTGTTATGATTTGCTCAAGAAAGTAGCGTAGCACTGTTACAGGAAGGCTCTATTGCTTTGGAGCAAGGACGACCTCTGTACCCCCACTGCTCGCATTGCCATTGATAAGATAGTAGGCCATTTGCTTTAAAAATTCGTAGCTGTGTTCGCAACGATTGCCACAGAGGATTTGGTGCTCCCTGTATACCACATATTTTCCATTAAGGTAGGATTGGTGTCCGATGGGGTCTTTTTCCTCCAACAGTTTTTCGAATGCTTTTTGGTCCGACCAAAAGTCCTTTTCATCCTCTTCATTTAAGTTGGTCAAGGCAAGTTCGTGCGTTGCATCCTGAATCCCCAATTTTTGGTAAAATTCAGGTTCCTGACCCCCAATCTGGGAAAACCCGGAAAGCGGTATGCAAAGCAGCAACAAAAAGATATGTAACAAATTTGCCTTCATCGTAATAACTACGTATTAATAGACGGATAATGTTGTTAAAGGTTGCACGATTTACTTTAAGTTATTGTTAAAATCGCATTTGTAAAAAGAAAAGGGGCAAAATGCCCCTTTTATCGTTAGTCTGCGGGAAAACCCTATTTCCCCAACATCAGAAGTTCATTGCAGCGAACTTCGGTAATATAGCGCTTTTCACCTTCTTTGGTCTCATAGGAACGGTGGGTAAGCTTGCCCTCAATAGCCACTTGTTTCCCTTTGTTCAAATAATTCTCCACTATTTCGGCAATTTTTCCCCAGGCCACAATATTGTGCCACTGGGTATCCTCTACTTTTTCCCCTTGGGCATTTTTATAACTATCGCTGGTGGCGATGGAAAATTTGGCGAGTTTGCTCCCATTTTCCAAGGTAACAACTTCTGGGTCCTGGCCCAGATTCCCAATCAACTGTACTTTGTTTTTAAGTGCGTTCATTTTTTTAATTTTTTATTCTGTAAACAGTTAATACTATCGAATGTCCCTCACTCGACAGGGCAAACATAGGGTGCCCTTAAAACGTGAATCGGTTGGGAACCATTTATTTTCGTTTGTAAACGTTTGTTGTCGTTTGTAAATGAATTTCGCATTCCAATTGTGAGATTTCTTTTCAGGTTCAGGAGGGTTTTTAATTAGTTTTATAACATGAGGGAAGTTGTTCAACATATCTTGTTATTGGCAGCGGGCGCAGTTTTATTCTGGCTTGCCGATTGGAACATCAAAAAAGAAGATGAGCAAGAAAGGAAAACATCCACTGCAAAGTATTGGATATTGATGTTTACAGGCGGTATGATAGTTTTAGTTGCTCTCTTATATCTGCTAAACGACTTAATCAGCATGTTTTAACTATGCCTTTGTCCCATATGGTATATAGTTGCCCCTTTACTAGTCCAAAAACCCATTTTTGATCAAAAAGGTATCTTGCATCCTTTGCCGCAACGCCCTATCCCCTGCTGCGCCCCCATTAAAAAAATGCCCGGCGTTGGGAAACGACCGATAGTGAAACGTGTTCGAAGTCCCTTCCATTTTGTTCCAAAAGGCTTCAAATTCAGAAAACTTTACCATGGTATCGTCCTCACCATGAAAAGCCAATATCGGCGGTAGGCCTTCTTGCACCAGGAACAAGGGGGAAATTTCCTTGGCATCATACGGAACATCATAAACGTCCCTATGGGTCACATCATATGGCGTGGAGCCCAGAATAAGGGCATCCGGTCGTGCGCTGTATTTTTCGGGAATACCAAATTCCTTTTGGTCCACCATGGCAGTGGCCAAGGCCAAATGTCCCCCGGCAGAAAAACCTTCTACAAGGATTTTACGGATATCAATCCCCAACTGCGGTGCATTTTCCCGCACCCAGGCCACTGCCGCCAAAGCATCGCCAACAGCGTCTTTAATGGTAGCCCCGTGCACATTCCTTAGCCGATAGTCGAAAGTAATGCCGACCCTGCCTTCTACCGCAGCTTCCTTACAAGCGCCATAGGACCACTCCGGCATCCCCATGGCCCATCCTCCCCCATGAAAAAACAAATGTGCCGGCTTCAGGCTACTCTTATCCTTTGGCAGGAAAACATGGGCATAGAGTTTCGCTTCCGAAGTGGTTTTGTACAATAGCACGGTATCGGCATCGTTTCGTCTGTTATGGCCCACATCCATTAGGTTTTTGATCTCATTGCGAATGGACGGGTCCTTTACGTCCAACTTGGCACGATCATAGCTTTTCGCCAAAGCCTCCACGCGATAGGTCCAGATATGCTGGTCAAAGTGGGCTTTGATGAGCGCGTCCTGAATGGCTTCTTGAGCACCTAAATCGATAATGGCATTGTATCGGGCATCCATTCGTTTTACCGGGGCATGATATGGATGTTTCATTTTGTACGGCCCAGTGGCCAACAAATCAAGATAGAAATTTACACATCGTAAATAGTGGGACGACTTGATCATGGCGGAATCATCAAAACTCCCCTGCATCACCTCTTCAAGATAGGTTGATGCCACCGGAGCGACCTCACGGTATTCATGATGGCGATGATAGTTCTGTGGGTAGAGTAACCGATACCTTCGGTTTCTAAAAGTGATATCCGTGTATATCCGTTCTTTAAAATGTATGCTTACCAGAGACCCATCTTTTACAAATGCGTCAAACAATTTCGTTTCCAAATGCTCCAGGGAATCAATGATGGCCGTAAAGGCCTGTGGCGTTCTGGTAAATACCTTTTCATTTTGTTCATCAAGAAATTCCGAATTGTCCTGTGCCCGTTTCCTATGGTCCACCAAAAACGTATTGATTTCCGCTCCCTTCCCACTAAATTGTAAACCCGTAGCATCAATGGATACGAACAAGCTGTCCCCCGGGCATAAAAACAGTTCAACATCCTGATTCCCCATTTCGAGGTTCACAAAAGAAGGGGTATCCAAAAGAAATCCGTGTTCAAAGCTACCATCATCCCTTAGTTGTATGTTATCCGCTTTCAATTGCAACTGCGATACGGTATTGGTGTTGTCCTTTCCGGCAAGTAGCACATCGCCACCTTGCGCCAAGGAAAGAAAAGAACAGCCATACATCACGCAACCAATAAGGCCTTGAATACATTTCATGATTTTTCCGGAATTAAAATGTGTTTGCACCAAAAGGAAGTATTTGTCCTATAGACAACAACTTTTACAAATGGTTACATGGACCGGGAAAAATCGTCATGGCATCATTACCAAATAAAAATGGAGGTCAGTTTCCGATAAGTTTTACATAATGGCTACCCCTGGTAAGGCCATATTCAAATCCCGTAGGTTCCAAAACCGTTTTACCATTGTTTTCCACTACCTTCCAAAAGGACAGGTAACCAGACCTATGGGATAGATCCAAACGATCAAAGCTAGTGAGCACCAACATGTCCCCATCGGCATCAAATGCTATGCCTTCCGGTAGGATTCCTGCCCACGCCTGCTCATCCAATGGGGTAAAACGACCTTCGTTTTCATCAAAAGCCAGTAAGCTTATGGAGGCTTTTTGCCCAAATAAGGCAAAATCCATGGGCATAAAATTGGTCCCCATATTAGAGACCGCAATCAATTTTCCGTCAGGACTTATCGCAAAACCTTCTGGGCTTACACCCACCTCGACTGTAGCTTTCACCTTATGATTTCCTTGTTCCGAGAAAGCAATGGAAAGGAGATTGCCCTTAACGTTATAGCCCTGGTCCCACTTTAAATCGGGAACGAGATAGTAAGCGCCATTTTTTGAGAATTTCCCCGCGCCGGCAAAGGTTCCTGCTTTTACCGCTTGTCCCATATTGGCTATTTGGTTGTTCTTCCCCAGGGAATAAAACTGAATTTCAGATGCGGGTTCCAGGGTTACCGCAAAGTGTTTCCCATCTGGATGCCAGCTTCCGTGTGTGGCGGCATTCTCCCCCACCTCCAGGGATTGGGTATGTATTGCTCCAAAGCTATCCCCCTGCCAATCGATCAAATTGATTTCCTTGCCTTTTTCCCTACAAATGACCAGAAGGTTCCCTGTTTTCGGATTTACGGAAATTGCCAGGGGATTCCCGGGAACTTTGATGCTGTCCAGCAATTTGGGCGCTTCCGTATCTGAAATGGCAACGGCGTAAACCGCCGATCCATCGGGAAGGTCGGTAAATACGTTTTCAACATTTTGAATGCTCCTGGGAAGTGATTTTTTGGTATCGATAACAAACGCCACTTTTTTGTCCAGTGCAATATCCATTCCGTCCACCCAATTGGTCACTGAATTGGGAATATGAAGCCGCTGATCTTCAATCTTGGCAACCGAATCCCCCCAATTAATTACGGTGAGTGCGTCCGCTACTCCACTTTCGGTCTTAAGATGGCCATCAATATAGGCCGAGGAAACCATATCCGCATCTGAAAGCACCAGCAGCTTTTTAGCGGTAAAATCAAACGGCAATTTCTGTGCAACTACCGCATTTATCCATAGTACGGCCGTAAAAGCCAAAGCAATTTTTTTCATGATTGAATTTTAATTTAAGAATAGCAATATTGTTAGCCCGCACTGGCAGGGAATCGATCCCCTTGCTGAAAGTCCACCATCCAATTGGGATAGGGAAGCGTAATGGCGCTAACCTCATTTAATCGTTGTACTTCTTCCGGGCTCAAGGTGATTTCGGTAGTGCCCATATTGTCCAAGAGTTGATTCTCGTTCTTGGCGCCAATAATGACACTATCAACCGCTTCCTGTTCCAATAGCCACCGCAATGCAATCTGTGGTACGGAAACATTTTTGGTGGCGGCAATGGCACGAAGTTCATCTATGATTCCATAGACCTGCTCCCTATCCACGGGAGGAAAGTCAAATTCATCCCGACGGCCATTCCCGGTTTTTTCCTTCCCGCGGTGGTACTTCCCACTTAAGAACCCTCCTGCCAGCGGACTCCAGGGCAGTACGGAGAGGCCTTCCGATTTGGCATACGGCAAAATGGTATGCTCAATATCCCTTCCGGCCAGACTATAGTAATATTGCAATGCGGAAAAGGAGGTCCAACCCTTGTTCCACGCAATACCGTTGGCCTTGGCCACCATCCATGCCGGATGATTGCATATGCCCAGATAACGCACTTTACCGCTCCGCACCACATCTTCAAGCCCGCGCATGGTTTCCTCCAAAGGCGTAATGGGATCCACCCCATGGACGTACAGTACATCAATACGGTCCCGTTGTAGCCTCCTGAGACTGTTCTCCACCTCCTGATGAATATGATGCCGGCTTAATCCTACCTGATTTGGTCCTTCGCCCGTTCGAATACGTAATTTAGTGGCAATGACCAGTTCATTGGATTGTGGTAGTCCTGTTAGAATCTTCCCCATGATCTCTTCCGCCAGACCTTCACTGTAGGCATTGGCATTATCAAAAAAATTGATTCCCCGATCCACGGCCGTTTCCATTAACCTTTGGGCTTCCCCCAAAGATTGTTCCCCAATGGCTTTCCACATGCCGCGGCCACCAAAGGTCATTGCCCCAAGGCACAACTCCGAGACCAAAAGTCCCGTATTACCAAGATTATTGTATTTCATCGCCCTATTTTAAACACTTCAAAAGTAATAGGGCGATATATGCAGCGGCTGTTCCAGAAGTTCAAACTACATGTCTGAAAAGCTCAAGTTGTCTGAGAGGGATTTATCCCAAAATGGGCCTTGTACGAACGTGAAAAATGCCCGTAATCCTCAAAGCCGGCCTCCAGGTATACCATTGATGGCCTTTTATTGGTCTTTCGAAGGAGTCGGTTGGCATACTCCAACCTTCGCCGTTTTAACCATTTACCGGGGGGTTCATTGAAAATGGTCTTAAAATCGCGTTTAAAGGCGGCCAAACTTCTGCCGGACAGACGGGCATATTCCGCTAGGGAAAGGTTTTTTAAATAGAAGGCATCCATGGTCTTCACCAAATCCATTTTCCTATGCTCCCGAAACTGGGAAAGGAAGCTAAATGCCTTGTTGTTCTTTTTGGTAAGGTGCACTAAAAGTTCAAAGGTTTTCAATTTCAAAACCGCTTCGGCCGCAGCATCAGTTTCATCAAAATACGGAAGTAGGGAAAGCATAAATCCATCCATAATAGCGGACTTCCCCAGTTTAAGCATGGGTTGGTCATACGAAATTTCCGGCGAATCCTGAAAATCATACCATTGGATAAACTCTTTCATGAATTTTGGTTTGATAAAGAAGAGCAAACTCTCGTAATAACCAATATCTGCCGCTCCCAATTTGGTGAATTCGAACAGTTGCCCCTTTTTGATAAGTACGGATTCCCCTTTGGTCAGTTCCACTTCCTGGCCCGATGCCCGTATGATAATTTTTCCGGACCGTAGATAAATGAGTTCATGTTCTGAGAGAAAGGCGGTATCCGCCAATCGTTCTTCGTAAAAACAGCTTTCCACTATGGTACATCCATCCAGGCCTATGGTCCTGTGCGAATCTTCGGTTTGAAGTAACTCGGTGGGCAACAATAACATGGGTATGCTTTTTTACGTAAAGCTACTTTAAAAATGCCCAACTCGTTCGTAGAATCATCCCGAAGGGACCCAATCCCCTTGATTTTTGGCTATGGGCATTACTTTTCCGATCACCATCACGGTAGTTGGGCAATTCCGGTAGATATGGTCAAAATGCGCTTTCTTTTGAGGTTCTTTTATCCGAATATTCCCATTATCCCTCATTTATTCATTTGTCTTATGGGGACCAAATACTTTGTCCTACCATTGCTTCTTGATATCGTAGCGAACCTTAAAAATGAGAACATTCCTATTGCTATCCGTAGTATTTGGTTTCTGTGGGTATGGACAAGAAGACCCTTTGGTGGGCCAATGGCAGCGTGTGGGGTACTATGTTCATGAATGCGCTACCGACAAGCTCATCCGCACGGAAACGAAACAGATAGCCTTGGAGGAAGAATTCAGGTCGGATGGCACCTGGGAGGTTATTGGGTCGCCCTGGAAGGGAACCTGGCACCGTTTGAACAACAATGCATATCGGTTTGTCTATGCCCCCCATTCACGGGTGGACAGGTGTCGGGTGGAGTTTCATGGAGACGAGCTTCGGTTGTACGCCAAGACCTGTGACAGCCTTCAGGTCAACGATAAAAAGCTTTATGGATACCTCCTGCTTAGAAAAATGAATAAAACACAATATCAATAACAGCGTAGTATTCGCTTTGAAGCAGTGATTGGCCCTAAAAACTTGCTTACTTCTTAAAACGCAAAGCCAGGTTGGGGTAATCGGTAATAAGCCCATCGACCCCCATTAAAAGCAAATCCTTCATCGCTAAGGTGTCATTCACCGTCCAAGGGATCACTGCAATGTTTTTTTCGTGTAAGCTTTTGACCATGTCTTCCGAAACCAATTTGTGGTAAGGGCTATATATCGCCGGCGAAAAGCCAAGTTTTTCCAGATTTGTGGTGGCATCATCTTCGTACACCAAAGCTGCCAATCGTTGATCGGGATAGTTTTGATGTAAGTAGTGGAGCACCCGAAAGTCAAAACTCTGTACCACCACTCGTTCTTGGGGTAGCTTTTCTTTAAGGAGCTTCATCAACAATTCTGAAAATTCCGCCGGTTCTGGATGGTAAATGCCATCCCCTCTGGGCAAACTCTTAATTTCAATATTGTAGTTGACCTGCTGTTGGCTTTGCACACCATAATCCTCTGCATAAGCAATGACCTCTTTTAGCAAGGGTTTGGTAACCTTATATTTTTCCTGTTCCAAAAAATTGGGATTGCCCATACTACCACAATCAAACCCTTGGGTTTCCTCATAGTCCATTTGGTAAATGTTGAGCTGCCTTGCCTTGGTTTTTGGGATACTATCCCCCTTAGCATCCAAACAAATTTCGGGATTCATCCATGGTTCATGGGAAACCAACAGCTGTTTGTCCTTAGTGACCACAACATCCAATTCCAGGGTATTTACCCCCAATTCAAGTGCCTTTTTAAATGCGGGCAGACTGTTTTCAGGGGCGAGGCCCCTGGCCCCTCTATGGCCCTGTAGGTCAAATTCAAATGTTACCTGCTCCTTCGCCGTATTGGTCGGCAACCCTGTCTGGGAAGTACTTCGGTCCTTTGGTCTACAAGCGGAAATCAAGAGGATTCCCATAAAATAGACAAGCCATCTTTTTCTTTTCATCTTACCTCTGGATAACATCATTGATGAAAGTCACCGTTTCTTCATATACGCTCGACCAATCTTTTGACCGCAGATCACAGCCTATCACATGGTTCCCCGTATTCGGAAATGCCATACTTAGCTTGTCGGAAGGCGGTGTTCCCAACTGATCAAACATTTCCAGCATGGCGGCCACGGAGACCACCTTATCCTGTTCTTCCTCATTTTTATAATAATAGCCCATAAAAACCGGGCACTTCACCTTTTCAAAGGTCTCACTGACCATGGTCTGTTTTAGCATACTGATAAGGGATACATAGCCATTGACATGATAGTTGGTGGACCAATATTTAGCTACCTCAGGTTCCCGGGCCTGTTTTTGGATTTCACCCCCGGCCTGAGCCACAAAAAACTCTTTCCCTCCCGGTTCAATAATCTTTTCCATCATGGGATTGAACAGGCCTATAAACGGGGAATACATGATCAGTCCGGCAATATCCGCATCCTTTGCCGCCAAATGGAGGGATAGGGTACCCCCTGTGGAGGTACTTACCAAAACCACCTTTTCCCCAAGGAGTTTGCCCATGGCCAAGGCGTTCTCAGCAGAGGCCAAATGGCTTTCCGGGGTCAAATATTCATATCCGTTCTCCCGGTCCAGACCGTGCTCTTCCAAACGCGACATATATACATGCGCGCCAAAGGCTTCGGATAGTTTGGACATAATGGGTTCCCCCTCCCTATGACTGGCCCCAAATCCATGAAGGTATACAAAAGCGTAGGGCGTTTTTTGGTACTTGTGGTCTGATACCCATAGCACCTTAGCCGCATTTCCCAGTTTTACATTCCCAACTTTTTGTTCTTTGGTGGCGAGGTACCCGTCCAATTCAATTAAGGGGATATCCTGGGTAACGATTTGGCCCTGTACCAAACCAACCAACAAAAAAGTCAATAGTGTTACTCGAATACGATTTAATTGGATTTCCATGATCGCTTGTTTTAAAATCTAACGGCCACTTGTCCTCCAAAAAAACGGGGAGGACCGGCAATAAAGGTAGGGATACCAAAAGCCCCTCCCGTATTTCCTGCATCGATGATAAAGGATTCATCCAATAAATTGGTCACATATACATTGAATTCGTATTTCTTATTGAAGATCAATCCGGCCCGAACGTTCAAGAGACCGTAACCTTCCTGTGAAATTCCCGGCAAATTGGTTTCCTCAAAAAACACTTCCGATTTGTAGGTATAGGTAGGCCTAAAAAACAGATCGGTGGTTGAATTGATTTGTGGGTTCAGGTTCAATCCCAGGGAAAATGAATGTTCCGGAGTCAATCGAAACCGGTTTCCTGCCAGCTCCTGGGGATTTCCATTTTCATCGGTATCATCAAAGGTCGCATCGATATACGCATAATTCGCAAATACCGTACTTTTCTTACCAAAGGCATATTGAAAGGCAAACTCGGCACCAAAGGCTGAAGCACTACCACTATCATCCGGGTTAAAATCCACCCCACCTTCCGCATCTACGGTAGCGATATTGGTCTGGAAATTGTTGTAATCGTAAAAGAAAGCGTTGAGGTCCAATTGCAATCGATTGTTCATAAATAGGGATTTTCCCCCTATTTCATAGGACCATACGGTTTCGGCGGACAGGACATCCACTTCAGTTGCCGTTACATTGATGACATTGGGCCGCCTTCCCCTGGAAACACTGCCAAACAAGGTCACTTCATCGTTGACATCAAAATCCGCGGCCAAGCGTCCTACCACGGAAGTAAAGTTGTCACTGGCATTGATCCGTTCCCCATTGGTTGAGGCGAACAGGTTGTTGGGAAACACCCCTAAAAAATTACCGAGCACTCCAGGTTGTTCGGCATCTTCCGCCTCAAATCCGGCATTGATGTTCTCCAAGGTCCCCCGAAGCCCCAAGGTAACCGTCAATTGGTTGGTTACATCCACGGAGGCGTCCGCAAAAATATCACCCGTATAGTTTTCACCAAAATTGGTAAACACTTCCCTGTTAAAGGGCAATAAAGGTGCTCCCGCAAGAGGCCCAAAGGTTTCCGGGTCGTCCGGAATGTTGGGTAAAAGGACCGGAACGCCATTGACCACCAAATTCCCGGGGTCCAAAAGCAGTACCCCCAAACTTTGTTCATTTACTTCAAAGGGTACGGACTGTGAACCATCTTCGTAAAAGAAATTGGCCCCAAAAAACCCACGAAACCTTCTGTTGTTATCAAAATTGAACCGTACCTCCTGGCTAAATTGTTTTCCCTTGGCAATTTCCCTAAAAAACAGAACGGGAGCAGCCGTTCCATCAGCATCAAAAGCCTCGTTGGAATCAAATTCCCGAAAAGCGGTAATCGACGTGAAATCCCACATCTCATTGATATTGTGTTTTAGGATTCCCGTAATGCCGTATACATCCCTATCCAGGCTTAGTTCCTCTCCACGTTCCAGGTCGGCAAAACTGTTGGGGTCAACGTCCCCATTGAGCGGGGCAAATGTCCCACTTTTGAAGGAGGTCCCTGGAGGGGTATCTTTCTGCCAATTCACGATGAGGTCAAAAAAGGTCTTGTCCGAGAACAAATAGCGCAACGAGCCGCGAAAAGCCAATGTCTCCTTTCCGTTCAAGTCCCCTCCCGAATTGTTTTCAATAAAACCATCCCTTGCATTGTAGATTCCGGCAACCCTTAAAAACAATTTGTCCTTGACCAGTGGAAGGTTGTAATGCCCGTTCAATAGGGTTTGGTTGAAATCGCCATAGCCGATTTTCAAACTTCCTGAAGTTTCATTTTTCGCCTTGTTCTGAATGATGTGCATGGCACCAATTTGGGCACTTCGTCCAAAAAGTGTTCCCTGCGGCCCTTTTAAAACCTCTATGCGTTCCAAATCGAAAAGCTCCACCACCGAGCCCCTGGATTTACTGATCGAAACGCCATCCTGAAAGACGGAAACCCTTGGTTCCACTCGGGAATCCCCATCATCACTGGTAATTCCACGCACCACAATTCCAGGGTTGTTCACACTCTGTATTTGCACCTGTAAACCGGGCACATATTCAGAAAAAGCATCGTATTCGAAGGTATTGTTATTGTTGATGAATTCGCTCCCATAGGAAGTAATGGCTATGGGAACTTCCTTATTTCGCTGCTCCCGTTTTTGCGCTGTGACCACCAGGCCTTCCAATTGCACCGATGATTCCACGAGCACAAAATCCTGTTGCGTTCCCACACCACCCACGGTTACAGTGACGGTCCGGGTTTCAAAACCTATATAGGTCACTTTTATGTTGTAATCCCCATTTGCCAATTCCGAGAATATATAGTCCCCGGAATTATCGGTGACCACCCCTAAGGAAAGGCTTTCAATAATGACATTGGCTCCTATAAGCGGCACGCCGTTGGCATCCGTTACTTTCCCGCGTATGGTGCCTGAATCCTGGGGATAACAATTTAAAATTCCTAAAAGGGAAACGATTCCGTAGAGAAAAAGGGTTTTCATGGTCTATAGTTTTGAGACGGGCAAGGTATTTTACCATTGTTAGGATAACCTCTCCAAGAAATTATGATATGTTCAACTGCCCCCGTTGAACATTAAGTTTAAGTAAGGTGAATTGGAATCGCTTTGGGTTCCATCTTGATGATGTCAGGTAATTTAGCACCCATACCCCTTCAGGGACAAGGGTTTCAAAACAGTAATACTGAGAATTCCCTTTGGGTTACCGCACAAATTTTCAAGTCGCCTTTCCCTGGATGTCCAGAGCTGCCGAATACTTCTTATCTTTAAGGAAATTGCTACTACATGAGTTACACCCTTATCGACAATTCGGATAAAAAACAATACGAATTTCAATTATCGGAACATACCCCCCATATCGAATACATTAAGGCAAAGGACAAGATTTACCTGACCCATACCGAAGTACCGATAGCGCTGGAAGGCCAAGGCATTGGTACGGAACTGGTAAGGCAGGTACTGGAAGATATCAAGAAAAAGGAATTGACCCTAGTTCCATTGTGCCCGTTTGTGGCGGCATATATCAAAAAGCATCCGCAATGGCGGGAACTGGTCTTAAAGGGCATTAACATCGCATAACATGGAAAAAGAAATTGTAAAGGAATATACCCATGGTGACTTTACCGTGGTATGGAAACCCAAAAAGTGCATCCATTCGGAGATTTGTTTCAAAACGCTTCCCGAAGTCTATGATCCCAAGGGCAAACCATGGATCAAACCTGAAAATGCCTCGGTTGAGGCATTAAAATCGCAAATCGAAAAATGTCCTTCAGGTGCATTGACCTATACGTACAAAGGAGAAACCAAAATGGAGGAAACCAAAATAACAGAATGCAGTATTGTAGAAAACGGCCCCTTGCTGGTAAGTGGCAATCTTAAGGTTGTTCTTTCCGATGGTACCGAAGAAATCAAAAAACGATCAACGGCATTTTGTCGTTGTGGGGCATCGAACAATAAACCCTATTGTGACGGCACCCATAAGACCATTGCTTTTGTAGGTTGATGGGACAGTGCATTTGTGGAGGAACCCAACAAGGGGTAAGATGGGGATTCTTTCCGAAATTTTAATTGCAACTATCCCTTTCCCAACAGCTCGTGACATTGCCGGGCAATTTCCAACTCTTCATTGGTAGGGATTACCAAAAGGCGAACCCGGCTGTCCTTGCCCTGAAATTCGGAGACTTCGTTTTCGGTATTGATCGATGCATTACTTTCACCTTCCAAAACAATACCCATGGCTTCCATTCCGGTACAGGCCATTTGACGGATTAATGCAGAATTTTCCCCAATTCCTGCGGTGAATACAATAGCGTCCACCCCATTGAGAATGGCGATATAGGCCCCAATATACTTTTTTATGCGATGTGAGATCATCTCCAAAGCCAACAGGCAGTCTTTGTCCCCTTCTTCCGCCAACCGTTGGATTTCCCTTAGATCGGAGTGTCCCGTCAGTCCCAACAACCCACTTTCCTTCTGGAGCACCGTATTTACTTCCTGGGAATCCATCCCACAGGAATCCATTAGGAAAAACACAACGGACTGATCAATATCGCCACTCCGCGTTCCCATAATTAAACCATTTGAAGGTCCGAATCCAAGGGAATGTTCTATGCTTTTCCCATCTTTCACGGCAGTGATGCTGGAACCATTGCCCAAATGCACAGTAATGATTTTTGATTCGGGCTTTCCCAAATACGCGATTGCTTTTTCCGAAACATATTTATGGCTGGTACCATGAAATCCGTACACCCGAATCCCATGGTCCTGGGTTAATTTTTTGGGAATGGCATAAACATGGGCCTCCGGGGGAATGCTTTGATGAAATGCGGTATCAAATACCGCAACTTGTTTGGCTGTGGGAAAAAGGGTCTGGGCCACTTCAATACCGATGGCATTGGCGGGATTGTGCAAGGGCGCCAGAAAGGAAAGTGCCTTGATCTTTTCCAGCACTGCATCACTTATTTCCGTAGCGCCACTGAAGGCATCACCGCCATGGACCACCCTATGTCCAACACAGTCAATTTCCCCATCACCTTCCAATACGCCGTGCGAAGGGTCCTTTAATAATTCCATAATCTCACCAAGACCGGATTTATGGTCTTTGATGTGCATGGCACGTTTTAAGGATGCCGTACCCTTTTCATAGCGTACATGCCCGTTTTCCTGACCCAATCGTTCTACGATGCCTTTGCAGAGGCTATGGCCCTGGGGCATTACTATCACCTGAAACTTAATGGAAGAACTCCCAGAATTAATGATCAAAATCTTCATGGTCTTATTTCAATTGTTCTGGGCTTGGATGGCGGTAACCACTACGGTGTTGAACACATCGTCCACGGTGCAGCCACGGCTTAGATCATTGACAGGTTTGTTCAATCCCTGCAATACAGGTCCTATTGCCAATGCCCCTGTTTCCCGTTGTACGGCCTTGTAGGTGTTGTTTCCGGTATTTAGGTCGGGAAAAATCAGTACGGATGCCTGTCCTGCTACTTTGGAATCCGGCATTTTGCCGCGGCCCACGATGGGATCCACCGCTGCATCATATTGTATTGGGCCTTCGACCTCCAATTTAGGATGTTGTTCGCGTACCCGTTGGGTCGCTTCACGAACACGTTCCACATCCTCGCCTTGGCCTGAATTGCCCGAGGAATAGGAAAGCATGGCAACCTTGGGTTCAATTCCAAAATTGGAAGCTGTGGTAGCCGAAGCTATGGCAATTTCCGCCAATTGTTCAGCTGTGGGATTGGGATTAATGGCACAATCGCCAAATACACATACCCTATTGGGCAGGCACATAAAAAAGATTGATGAAACTACGTTGGCTTCCGGTTTGGTCTTGATAAACTGCAATGCCGGTCTTATGGTGTGCTGGGTGGTATGTACGGCGCCCGAAACCATACCATCGGCATCCCCACGGTATACCATCATAGTGGCAAAATACGACACATCATTCATCATATCACGGGCCATATCCATATTTACCCCCTTGTGTTTTCGCAGCTCGTAAAAGGTCTCTGCATAGGATTCCATGATTCCGTTATCCTTGGGATTAATGACGTTCAATTGGGAAATATCAAGGCCCAAACGGGCCGCTTCGGCAGCTATACGGTGGATGTCACCCAAAAGGGTTATAGATACGATATCTCCCTGCACCAACTCCGTGGCCGCCTTTAAAATTCGTGCATCTTCCCCCTCGGCCAACACAATATGCTTTTTTTCCATACGCGCCCGTTGCACCAAATTGTATTGGAACATACGTGGGGTCATGACATGGGATGTAAATCCTGTCAACCGTTTCAGCAAAGCCTCCCCATCTATATGCTGTTCAAACAAAGCCATGGAAGTTTCTATTTTCTGTTTGCTCTGTGCATAAATCTGTGACTTGATATTTCCAACAATGTTGGTCGTTTTAAAAGTCCCTTGCTGTACGCTGATGATCGGCACATTGGTGGTGCTTTCCAACAGTTTCAAAATGGAAGGTTCCGGTGACAGTCCCCCGGTCAAAATAATCCCTGAAACGTTGGGATATTTTTCAGATTGATGCGCCTGTAACGCACCCAAAATAATATCTGAACGATCCCCTGGCGTAATCACCAAACTTTGCTCACGAAGGTGTATAAGATAGTTATGCAATTGCATGGCCCCCACCCCAAAGCTACCAGTTTGGTTATCCAAATACGAATGCCCAAAAAGTACTTCCCCGTCCAAGGTCTCAACAATTTCCTTGAGGGTGGGATGGGACAAATTCCTTACCCTTGGCACGGTATATACCTCTACCCCATTGGACAGGCCTTTGGTCAATTCCGTTTTGACCAATTGCAAATTCTCGGGCCTGATTTTGTTGGCCAATACGGCCAACACCTGAATGTCATGCTGAAGATAGGTCTTGACCGCGGCATCAAGGTTTCTTGAAAAGTCTTCCAAGCTTTTGCCTTTGGCATTGTCCACCAATACCACTGGGATTCCAAGATTTTTGGCAATGTCTCTGTTCAGGTCAAATTCAATGACCTTACCTTCATCGGAAAAGTCACTACCCTCTACCAGTACAAAATCGTGGGTCGCTTCTATTTTTTTGTACTTGGAGATGATGCGATCCAAGATTTCATCCTTACGGTCATCATTGTATAGGCGCACCACTTCATTGATGACCAAACCATAGGCATCTTCGGGGGGCAAATCCAGCTGAAAATGCTGCAGGACGGTAGCGATATGGTTGTCCAGTCCACCATCTTCCACCTCATCAATAACAGGTCGAAAATATCCCACTTTTGGGAGCTTTCCCAAAAGCATATTCATAAATCCAAGTACAAAAAGTGATTTCCCGCTATGGGGTCCTAAAGTGCCTATATAGACCGCTTTGTTCATGTAAGTAGGGGTTAAAAAATTACGTTTGACAAAGATACTTCCTAAACTGTCAAAGACCTCCTTTTACCCTGGCCAATTTCAAAAAATATGTACCCCATTTCGGACAAAATACAACCGTTCACCAAATGAAAAAGTGGGGTCGCATTTCAATTGCACACGCTTACTCATTATCGGTTTCTTTTTAGATGCCGTTATCGTAATTTTGACCAAACTTTTAGTCATGAAATTAGCGTATAGCCTACTCTTTTTTACCGTAACAATCGTCCTTTCGGCCCAATCCAGAAACTTTTTGGACGTTCCCTATCTTGAAACCTCGGCCCGAGTGGATACTTTGGTCACCCCGGACAAGATTTATCTAAGTATTACCATTCAGGAAAAGGACTCCAAAGGGAGAAAATCGGTAGAAGAACAGGAAAACAAAATGGCACAAAGCCTAAGAAATCTAGGTATTGATGTTGATAAGCAGTTAACGATAAAGGATTTGGCCAGTAACTATAGGAAGTATTTTTTACGTTCAAAGGAAGTATTGAAAAGCAAGCAATATTCCCTATTGGTCCGTGATGGCCTGACCGCCGGAAAGGTCATGGCTGCCCTGGAAGATTTGGATATTGCCAATACCTATTTGGAAAAGACCGAATATTCCAAAATGGACGAGCTGGAATTGGAATTAAAGTCAAAGGCGGTAAAAAAGGCAAAGAAGAAAGCGGACGCCCTTACCCAACCCTTGGGACAACAAGTGGGGAGGGCCATTCATATTGTGGACAATTCGCAACCTTATTACCCAAGGTACAATCAAGCCCGAATGGAAATGAAGACCATGGCCATGGATATGGCAGAAGCTGAACCCTTGGATATTGGTTTTGAAAAAATTCGAGTGGAAAGTACGGTGAACGTAAAATTTAAGCTCACCGAATAGATCGTTCGACGCAGCTTTTTGGATTTTGGGACATCTAGTAGGAAAACCTAACGATGAAAAAGTTCCTACTGCTTTTGGCCGTACTGTCATTGCCATGGTCCTCCTGCAATTCCGATGACAACGATCCCAAATCCGAAATCTGTGACTTTTTGGTCCAGGTGGATGCCCAAAAATTTGCCAACACCCCTTCCTCCGGCTACTCCATTATAAGTGCCGGGATTGAAGACGATTGTCTTTCCATTCAAATTGAAAGCGGTGGTTGTGACGGAAATTCGTGGGTTCCGGAACTCATTGATTCCGGTTCAATCGCAGAATCCTCCCCGGAACAACGATCCATTATACTGGGACTCACCAACACGGAACCTTGCGATGCCATAGTTTTAAGGACCTACACTTTTGAACTTACTCCTTTACGAATATCGGGAAGTAATGCCATTATTTTAAGATTGACCGATTGGGAGGATGGACTTCTTTATGCGTATTAGACAATCAATCCAATACAGAAAGTCCGGAGTTCACTACTTTCCTAAGCTTCTCAGCATCGGAATCCACCTTGGCTACAACCCGAATCCCATTGTACAGGGCAAAAAGCATTAACCCAATTTCCTGGGGATTGATAGAGGGGGAAAGTTCCCCATTGTTGATTCCTTCTTGTACATAGCCCGCAAAAAGGTTTTCTGCATTTTCCTTATTAGCAATAAGGGTCTGATGTATTTTTTCATTGCCCGGTATCATCTCGGTGGTGGTATTGACCACAAAACAGCCTTTTCGACCGGGATCGTTGGCCGCCTCTTCAATGGCCATTTCAAATAATCTTTGAAATCCCTCTTTCACCGTTGCCGAAGTATGGAATATTTCCTGGATTTTTTCCCCTGAGGTCGTCCTGTAGTGGGCAAATGCACTATCGAACAAAGCCTCTTTCCCGCCAAACGTATCATAAAGACTGGCCCTGTTAATGCCAAGGTGTGACACCAGATCCTGTATTGAAGTGGCATGGAACCCTTTTTCCCAAAAGAGTTCCATGGCCTTGTTCAATACTTCTTTCTCATTAAATTGCTTTGTGCGTGGCATAATTGGACTATGTTCCAAATTTATCCAAAAAAACTACACCTGTGCAAAGCCACCATCCACTGGAATCTCGGCTCCGGTGATATAGCTGCTATCCGATGAGGCCAGAAACAGCGCGGTGGTGGCCACTTCATCCGAATGACCAAATCTTCCCAAACTCACCAGGGAAGGAAAGTTGGCTGCCATGGCATCAATATTCTCCTGGGGCACATTGTGCTTCCCATAAATGGGCGTATCGATCGGTCCGGGCGCTATGGCATTCACCCGAATCCCCTTTGGGCCAAATTCTGCCGCCAATGTCCTGGTAAGAGAGCGCAACGCCGCCTTACTCGAGGCGTAGGCCGCCATTCCTGCAAAGCCTTTGATATTGACCACGGAGGTATTGAAAATGATACTGGCCCCCTCATTTAAATGGGCATTGGCCGCCTTTACCGTAAACAGCGGCCCCCGTACATTGATATTATGCACCTCATCAAAAATATCAGGGGTCAACCCATCAATGGTCTCCACTCTAAAGATCCCGGCATTTAAGAAGAGGACATCGATTTTACCAAAGGTTTCCACCGTTTGGGTTATCAAAGCTTCACTTTCCGATATGCTCGAAGCTTCCGCCTTCACCAAAAGATACTCCCCGGACAGTTCGGATTTCAGGGCATCCAATTTCTCCTGACTCCTTCCGGTCAACACTACTTTTGCACCTTCTTCCAAAAAGCGCTTGGCTGTTTGCAATCCCATTCCACTGGTCGCTCCGGTGATAATGGCCACTTTGTTTTCCAATTTTTTCATTTGATATGATTTTTTGTAATTATTAATTTATTTTAGAACGATTGTTCCAATACAAACATATTAATAACGGAACGAACGTTCCAAATAAAAAATAGACTTTAACATTATTTTACAATTGTAACCGCTCTTTTGTATCTTACTCCATTAAAATCCAACCGTATGAAATTCCTAAAACTGTTCTTTGTTGTCCTTTTCGTCATGCCTTTTTTGTTAAGTGCCCAAAAAAGGAAAAGGAAGGCAACCGTCCCGACCATTGTTTTGAACGATTCCATGTACACTGGTCTTAAATGGCGCAATATTGGTCCTTTTAGGGGAGGAAGGAGTGTGGCATCGTCTGGTGTTGTTGGACGGCCCATGACCTATTATATGGGTACCACCGGAGGTGGAATTTGGAAAACCGTGGATGATGGCATTACCTGGAAAAACATTTCGGATGGCCAGTTAAAAACAGGGACGGTAGGTGCCATGGCAGTTTCGGAAAGCAATCCCAATACTGTTGTGGTGGGAATGGGCGAACACGCTGCCCGGGGCGTAATGACCTCAATGGGGGATGGGGTCTATAAATCCACTGATGCGGGAAAAACATGGAAACACATTGGTTTGGATGAAAGCCGACACATCTCTGATGTGATCATCCATCCCACCAACCCGGATATCCTATTTGTTGCTGCGCAGGGCGCACAATATGGTCCATCCCAGGAACGTGGGGTCTATCGATCACGTAATGGGGGAACTACCTGGGAACGGGTCCTTTTTGTAGATGAAAATACCGGGGCCTCTTCCCTATCCATGGATATGAACAACCCATTGCATCTCTATGCCGCCATGTGGCAGCACCGGCGTTATCCTTGGAAAATGGAATCCGGTGGACCTTCTTCGGGCATATACAAATCCACTGACGGAGGAACCACATGGAAACAGCTTAAGGAAGGGCTCCCCAAGGAATTTGGCAAAGCTGGAATTTCGGTCTCAAGGGCCAACCCAGAACTCGTATTTGCCGTAATTGAGGCAGAAGGCACCAAAGGAGGGGTATACCGAAGCGACGATGCCGGTAAAAAATGGAAACAGGTCAACAAAGACCGGATCAATATTGCCCGTTCCTGGTACTATATGGAGATTTTTGCCGATCCACAGGATGAAAATGTGGTATACGTACTTAATGCCCCTGTGACCAAATCCATTGATGGGGGCAAAACCTTTACGCCCCTGCCAACACCCCATGGAGACAACCACCATTTATGGATACATCCCCATGACAATACCAAAATGGTCAATTCCAATGATGGGGGCGCAAACGTCTCCAACAATGGTGGAAAAAGCTGGAGTACCCAGCAAAATCAGGCCACCTCGCAGTTCTATAGGGTCATTACCGATAACCTGGTGCCCTACAACGTATATGGTGGGCAACAGGACAATTCGGCCATTGCCATTGCCAGTCGCACCAATGATGCTGGAATTGACTGGAAGGACTGGTATTCCGTGGCCGGCTGTGAAAGTGCCTATTTGGCATTTGATCCGGATAACCCAGAAGTGGTTTACGGGGGGTGTTATCAAGGTATCATTGAAAAATGGATAAAGGCTTCCCGGGAGGGAAAACCAATTAAGGCCTATCCTGAATTGGGCTTGGGCAAGGTTCCCAAGGACTTCAAATACCGATACAATTGGAATGCACCCATTATAAGTTCCCCGCATGATCGGAACACGATTTACCATGCAGGCAATGTGGTGTTCAAAACCGAGGATGGAGGTCATGGTTGGGAGGCAATCAGTCCGGATCTGACCCGTAACCAAAAGGAAAAACAGGGTCCGGGTGGTGGACCCTATACCAATGAGGCCGCTGGTGGTGAAAACTATAATACCTTAATGTACTTGGTGGAATCCCCACATGAAAAAGGGGTCCTCTATACCGGTAGCGACGATGGTTTGATGCACATTACCCGGGACGGGGGTACCAACTGGACAGATATTACCCCGCCAAATATTGGGGACGGAATTATCAATAGCATTGAAATATCCCTCCATAATCCCGCTACCGCCTACGCCGCCATAATGCGTTATAAATCCATGGATTTAAAACCCTATATTTTTAAAACAACGGACTATGGACAGACATGGACAAAAATCGTGAATGGCCTAACGGATAAGCACACCTTTGTACGTGTGGTGAGGGAGGATCCAAAGAAAAAGGGATTGCTCTATGCCGGAACGGAAACCGGGCTTTACATTTCAATGGATGATGGACAAAACTGGCAAAGGTTCCAATTAAACCTTCCCGTTGTCCCTATCAATGACATAGCCATACAGGACAACGACATGGTCGTTGCCACTGCAGGACGTTCCTTTTGGATTTTGGATGATCTGGGAGCCATTCAAAACAGTTTTGATACTGCTGAAAAGCTCAAAGTGGTACCTCCCAAACCCAGCTATCGCATTTTTGGTGGCAGTCAAGATAAACCGATCCCAGGTTTGGGACAAAATCCAAAATCCGGGGTTGCCATTGATTATTACCTGCCCAAAAAACTGGATTCAATTCCCCTAAAACTCGAAGTACTACAAGAAGGGAAGGTAATCCGCACCTATACCAATCAAAAACCAAAGGATTTCAAATCTTGGCCCGGTGGGCCGCCCAAACCACAGGTACTCCCCAGTAAAAAGGGATACAATCGGTTTACTTGGGATTTTAGGAAGGAGGCCATTCCGGCCATCAACAATGTATTTGTATTTGGGAACTACCAAGGTTCAAGGGTTGCCCCCGGCACCTATACCCTAAAACTAAGTTTGGAAGGGGAAACGGTGGCGACCACGGCAACGGTTTTGGCAAATCCTAAAATTGAGGCTTCGCCAACGGAGTATGCGGACCAGCAAGCGGTCCTTGATCAGATTGAAAATACGCTACGGGCAATGCATAAAGCGGTCAATCAAATGCGTTCGGCCAAAAGTCAATTGAAATCGTACAAGAAACTGTTGAAAAACAATACTGCGGCGGAAACACTTATATCCAAAGGCGACAGTCTGCTAAAACGCATTACCACTTGGGAGGAACATTTAATTCAACCCAAACAGAAAACCTTTCAGGATGTGATCAATTTCCACAATCAGCTCAATGCAGATTTCATGCATTTAAAGGGCTTTGTTGATGTTCCCGAACCTAAGGTAACCCTGGGGGCCAAAGAACGGTTACGGGATTTATTGGCGGCATGGGATACGTATAAGAACGAAAAAAACAGTATTGTTGGGACGGAGATGCGTGAATATAATGAATTGTTCAAATCATTGAACCTCCCGGCCATACTAATGAGCGGAGATGAATGAGGGCTTTTTTTGCCGACCGGAAATACATTACAAAAGACTTTAGGGAAAAACACCTTCCCAAAGGGGACTATGAAAACTGTGTTTTTGAAAACTGTCAGTTCCAGGAGGGCCTTTTGGACAACCAGAATTTTGTGGAGTGCCGGTTTGTAAACTGTGATTTGACCAATACCAATGTGGCACATACCCAATTCAATGACGTAAGATTTGAAGGATGCAAATTGGTGGGCGTACATTTTGAGACCTGTGATCCTTTGCTATTGGGCCTTGGGTTCAAGGGATGTAATCTCACCTTGGCTTCCTTTTACGAAATGGATATTTCGGGCACCCATTTCCTGGGTTGCCGAATGCACAAGGTAGATTTTACGGCGAGCGTACTATCCAAGTGCAATTTTCCCGAATGCGATTTTAAGGACGCCGTTTTTGAAGGAACCCATCTGGAAAGGGCAAACTTTGTTTCGGCATTCAATTATACCATAGACCCCAACAAAAACAGGATCAAAAAAGCAAGGTTCAGCCAAGGGGGACTCATTGGTCTCCTGAAAAAATACGATATTGTAGTCAACTAACCTCCAATAAACCACTATGAGACGCCTTGCACTCTTTCTATTGGCGCCATTACAGGTGTTACTTGCGCAAAACACCCTACAAATGGAACAAGGGGATACTTCACCTACCGCCACCATTGCGCTTGTGGAATTTATGGAAGGGCATTGGACCGGTACCGCATTTGGGGGTGTCACGGAGGAAATATGGAGTCCGGCTATTGGCGGGAGTATGATGTTTGTTTTTAGACATGTTATTGATGACAAGGTAAACTTTTACGAAATAGGTCACATTCGTGAAGTGGGTAACAGCCTTATTTTTGAGCTAAAACACTTTGATGCCAATTTACACGGCTGGGAAGCCAGAGATGAAGTACAACGGTTCAAGTTCATAAAAGCTGAAGGCAATCGGGTCTATTTTGATGGATTCACCTTTGAAAACATCGGTCCCCATAAAATTGCCATTTACGGTCTAATAGGCAATGATGATGGCACAACCACTGAGGTGGTTTTTAATTATAACAGGCAGTAGCACATGAGGAACTGCATTGAGTGTGGTATCGAAATCCGGGGAAGGGCAGATAAAAAATTCTGTTCGGACTACTGTCGCAATGCCTACAATAACAAGCTCAATAAGGATAGTAAAAACTTGGTTCGCAATATCAACAACAGATTGCGAAAAAACTACCGGATATTGGACAGTTTTGAACTCAAGGATGGAAAAACACGGACCACCAAAACCCGTTTATTGGATAAGGGATTCGATTTTGAATACCTTACCAATCTGTATACCACAAAGAAGGGCACTACCTATTTCTTTGTCTATGATCTGGGGTATCTTCCTTTGGACAATGATTTTTATATGATCGTAAAGCGGGAATAGCTTATTTCCAATTGGCCCCACTTAACTTCAATGCGGCAATAACAATATCCTTTCTACTGATCTGGCCCACCAGTATCCCATCCTTCATTACGGGCAACCGCCTTCGGTTATGCCTGTCAAAAACACCGGCAGCATCAAATATGCTCATATCGTGGGGAATGGTCTCCACGTTCTTGGTCATAAAACGTTCCACACTCTTGTCCAAAATAGGTTGATTAAAGTACCTGCTTTCAGAGATTTGCTTCATACAGTCCGCTTCAGAAATAATCCCGACAAGAAACCCGCTATCATCCATGACCGGACCTCCGGAAATTTTATATTTTGCAAAGGCCTCCATGACTTCCAGAACGGATTGCTTTGGAGAAAAAGTCACTAATTTTCTGGTCATATAGTCGGAAACCAAAATAGGCCCCCCGGAATCCTTTTTACTATCCACTTTAGCCCGCGCCCCTTGAAAACTCTTGATTCCCATGTTAGTGTATTTTATTGGTTAACTATTAAAGTTAGTGATTTTCTTGCGAAGAATCTAAATTTAAGTGCCTAAACCTGAGAAGCTGTTAATATTTCCTATTTTTAATACGTAACCAAAACCAACATGAACTTTTCAAAGATCGTTGCCTTTTTCCTCCTCCTTTTTGCCGTCTATTGGAGTTACCGTTCCCTTATGCCCAATACGGTGGCCGATGCGGAATTGGAGCAATGGGACTTTCAATTGGACAATGCATTGAAACACGTTAAAACGCTCTCCCTTACACAGCATGCGGTTGGGTTTCCAGGGCATACCAATGCCATGAACTATGTGGTCTCCGAGCTTAAAAGAATGGGGTTACAGGTGAGCACCCAGGAAGGGTTTATTGCTGGGGACGGGGGCAATCTCTGCAAGGCGACCAACATTTTGGCCAAGATAAAAGGAACTTCCAAAGGAAAGGCGCTTCTATTGCTCTGCCACTATGATAGTGCCCCCCATTCTTCCCACGGTGCAAGTGACGCGGCAAGTGGGGTCGCCACCATTTTGGAAGGGGTACGGGCCTTGTTGGCAAGTGGGAAGGCCCCAAAGAATGATATCATCGTCCTCATAAGCGATGCGGAGGAATTGGGGCTTAATGGGGCGGAGCTTTTTGTACATCAACATCCTTGGGCAAAAAACATAGGGCTTGTACTGAATTTTGAAGCCCGTGGAAGTGGTGGGCCCAGTTATATGCTTATTGAAACCAATAGGGGCAATAGTAAGCTGATCAAGGAATTTTCGGCAGCCAATCCCAAGTATCCGGTAGCAAACTCTTTGGCCTATAGCATCTACAAAATGCTTCCCAATGACACGGATTTGACGGTGTTTCGGGAAGATGGGGACATTGAGGGGTTCAATTTCGCCTTTATCGATGATCACTATGACTACCATACTGCACTGGATATCCATGAAAGATTGGATCGCAACTCATTGATCCATCAAGCCAGTTATTTAATGCCCCTAATGGAGCACTTTTCCGGGATGGATTTAACGGACCTTAAAAGCCTTAGCGATCTCGTGTATTTCAATATCCCCGTGTTTCAATTTATCTCCTATCCCTTCGAGTGGATATGGCCCATGTTTGGCTTGGCCTGTATTTTATTTGTTCTGCTATTGATACACGGGTTTAGAAAAGGGGAACTGGAAGTAAAAAGCATCCTTATTGGATTTTTACCGGTAGTGCTTATCCTGATAATCAACGGATTGGCCGGATACTTCACCTGGCCTATTTTAAAATGGTGGTATCCATGGTATAAGGATATTTTACACGGCTTTACCTATAACGGCCATCTGTACATCATGGAAATGAGCCTATTCGCCATAGCCGTATGCTTTTTTGTGTATAAAGGGTTCAAAAAAATAAAATTGGCTAATTTACTGGTCGCTCCAACAGTCATCTGGCTTCTCATATGCGGATTGGTGGCGGTGTACCTAAAAGGGGCCAGTTTTTTCATTGTTCCGGTCTTTGGTTTGCTGGCGGCATTATTGGTGTTCATCAACCAAGAAAAACCCAATCCCCTATTGCTATTGTTCCTTTGCCTGCCTGCTGTTTTTATGCATTCCCCCTTTATCCAAATGTTTCCCGTTGGTCTGGGCCTCAAAATGATGGTTGCGGCTACTGTTTTGACCTCTTTGCTGTTCTTTTTAACGCTTCCCCTATTGGGAAGGATAAAAAAGTATACGACCCTGGGGATACTGGCTCTATTACTGTTTGCCGTTTATGGGATCAGGGCACATTTAAATGCTTCCTTTTCCGAGGAACATCCAAAACCAAGCAGCTTACTCTATGTATACCATGCAGATAGAGATGAAGCCCAATGGGCCTCCTATGACGAGGTATTGATCGATTGGAACGCCCAGTTCCTAAAAACTGCGGAAGAAGACCGGCAGACAAAAGACCTGAACACATTGAGCAGCAAATACAATACCCGTTTTAAGCATACGGCCCAAGCACAAAAAAAGAATATTGGACTACCGGAGATTTTAGTTACCAAGGATACGGTGATTGCGGATAGAAGGCAATTGACGGTTTGTGTTACGCCAAAGCGTGCGGTCAATCGATTGGAGGTGTTCACCAATGACATTGCAATCCAAAATTGTGTCGTGAACGGAGTTTCCCTTTCCGAATATTACTTACAAAATCGTAGAAATGGCAAACTGATTACGCATTTTATCAGCGATAATGCCTATACGGAAATTGATTTGACCATTCCAAAGGACAAAACACTTGAACTTTCTTTCTATGAGGCCTCAAATGATTTACTGATCAATCCTTTATTCACTGTTCCCGAGCGTCCCAAAAGCAGTATTCCCATGCCTTTTGTCCTGAATGATGCTATTTTGGTCATCAAAAAAATGAAGTTTGAATAAGACCATCGGGATACTTGGCTGTGGTTGGCTGGGCACTTCTTTGGGCGTAAGCCTCTTAAAAGACGGCCATCAGATAAAAGGTTCCACGACGTCTACAAACAAGTTGGATTCCTTGAGCCAAATGGGCATCCTGGCTTACCCTATCCACCTTAAGGAAGGCTCAATGGATGGAAAGATAAGGGAATTCCTGACCGATCTGGATGTTTTGGTCATTAACGTACCTCCCAATTTGCGTAAAGATCCTTCAAGTGATTACGTAGCCAAAATGCAAGTGCTCCTGGAAAACATCAAAGGTTTTCCAATACACCATATCCTTTTTGTGAGCAGTACTTCGGTATATGGTGACGTGGAGGGTGAAATAACGGAAGATACCGTTCCGCAACCTGTGACAAAGTCCGGAAAACAGCTTTTGGAGGCCGAACGATTGTTCTTAAACGAAACGGGGTTTTCAACCACTATCATTCGATTTGGGGGCCTTATTGGGGAAGACCGGCATCCCATTACCCAACTTTCCGGGAGAACCCTCACCAACGGAGGGGAACTCATCAATTTAATCCATAAAAACGATTGTATCCATATGATACGAACCATCCTAGAAAATGGATACTGGAACCAGATTTTTAATGGGGTCTATCCCTATCACCCAACCAAAGCGGAATATTACACCCTAGAGGCAAAAAAAAGGGGGGTCCCACCCCCCAACTACACACAGGGCGCTGCGAAAGCCAACAGGAAGAAGGTGATTTTTAGAAATTTTTATGTTAAAAAGCACCTTCTGACCACATCCATTTCTTCTTGATACACCACAACTAAAAAGTGTTTCACAACAAAAGCCCTGTATTGCTGTTAATTAAAGTATTGATTTAAAAGGCTTAACGACGAAATGCATAGTTTTACAACACATCAAAAATGTATAGTTATGGAAACTTTTAATGTAAAATCGAGGATTTTGATGGAAATGGAAAGTCTAATCGCTCGCAGTAGTTCAAAAAGGGAAATGACCCCAAAAGCAAAGTTGTTTCATGAAGCCATTATCAAAAAGCACTACAATGCCGTGGATGTCACTATTGATTACCATCGCAGTAGGGTAAAGATGAATGTGGTCATGGACGAAAGTGGTTATGATCCCAAAACGGTAAACATGGACCTTGTGGTTTTGCCCACGAACCTTTTCTTCAAAAATCTTCGGGATTTTTTAAAATCGTGTTTGGAAGGGGATGCCAAGAGCATTGCTTTTTATGCTAAATTGATCAAGGATTTATCGAACAAGGAGACGGTGCATCTTGCCGTTTGAGCTTAAAACCAAAAATCGCTACTGAAAAAGATGCTTTGGGCATCTTTTTTTGTTTGGGTACTTTCCAAATCTTTAACAGCCCGCTTGGGTTTATTTTTTTAGTTTTGCCGCACTAAAGCAATAAAAGGATGAAAAAATTATTTTTTATCACCGTATTATTGGCTTCGGCATCCCTTTTTTCGCAAAGCAATGCCGATTTAAAGAGCCATTTTGAAAAGTATTACCTGGAGATGAGAAAGCAGGGCGATGTCAATGGGGTCATCAACGCCCTGACCCATTTAAACGTCATAGCCCCATCCCAGGAAAGAAAGGATACTTTGGCTTATGTTTATATGAACGGCAACCAGCATTTGCAGGCCTTGAATACCATTGGAATTGAAAAAAATGAATCGGATTCCAATTTGGCCTTGCAGGTAAAGGCCGTATCCTTAAAAGCTTTAAATCAACCGAAAAGGGCCATAGAACAATTTCAGGTACTGTATGACCGGAAAGCTGACCCTTACATCGCCTATGAATTGGCCGATTTAAAAATCCAAATCGGTGAAATGGAAAGTGCTTCGAAAGACATTGAATATGGTATTGCAAATTCTACGTTGAACATGAAGCATGCCTTTTATGAGCGCCAGCAACCCTATGAGGTACCTCTAAAAGCCGCTTTTTATCACTTAAAGGGACTGGTAATCTTCAATGGGGACAAAAGCAAGGTTGATGAAGCCATCGCTTTTATGGACAAGGCGTTGGATTTGGATTCCAACTTTAACCTTGCCAGTTTAAGCAAACAGGCGTTGGAAAAGCGCAAAACCGAAGGGGATACCGGAAATTAATTTCCTTTTGGAACGGATTTTCTTTTAAAATCGATAAGCAGAAGGCTGTCCTTCTGCTTTTTTAGTTGCACCAATGCCTTAACATTTTCATTGGGCACGGCTATGGAAAGTACATAATGGGCAATTTTCCAGTTGCCATCTACATTTCTCAATACTCCAGATCCCCTACAAAGCTTCATTTGGGTGTCCAGCAATTCATCGAACCAAGCGAATTGCCCTTTATCATCCAAGTATATATTGCGTTCCACTGCGGTAAAACTCCATGCTTTGTCCCGGTCAAAATACGGTTTGGAGAAATCCTTGAATTCCTGGTTTTGCCAGTTTTCCGTGGCATCGGTTCCCAAAAACACGCTATCATCCGTCATCAGGGAAAAATATCCCTCATAATCGGCATTTGAAGCGGCAAGGTGCCAATTGTCCAAAACACGGCCAATGGTCGCTTTCTCACTTTCCTGGGCGGAAAGCAGGGCCCCAACAAACAAAAGATAGGCCAGGATTACATTATTCCCCATTCAATATCAATTTTGGATCTAGGGTATTGTTTACAATATTGTTGAATTGGTTTTTGAAGGCATTATAGGCCAACATCATCTCTTCCATGGATTTGTTCACCTCCCTCCTATCCTGGAGGTTTCCCTTCACCTTATAAAGAAAGGTACGGAAGACCTGCTGTCTACTCTTAATTTGAAGCTTATCAAACGGTTCCGGATAACTACCTTCGGCCAAGGTCTTTTCCCTTTCGATCAAATCGTCTATGGCCAGCATCAGGTCTTCGGTATTGGTGGCACGCTTTAAGATGGCATAGCTTGTTTCAATTGCCTTAAATTCTTGCCAGTCGGCCACCAAAGTGGCTGCTGCTTCGTCCAACGTGGCGTCCTGGGGCAGATTTTGAAACGAAAATGATTCCGGTGCATCATCCGTGGCAACCTCTCCTTCTTTTTGGTTTCTACAAGCAAAAAAAGTTATGCATACCCATAGCCAAACAATATGTTTCCCCATATTGCCAAAGTACAAATTCTTGGGAAAAGCTATCTTTACTTTCACAATGATTTAATGACAAATTAGAATGGACAAATCTATTTTAATCCTGGGTGCCTGCGGACAGATCGGCACGGAGCTTACCATGGTATTAAGACAAAAATATGGTAATGATGTGGTTGTGGCCAGTGATATTCGGGAAGGGAGTGGTCCCTTAATGGAATCAGGTCCATTTGAGCTTTTGGACGCTACCAATTACGAGGCCATTGAAGATGTGGTCATGCACTATGAAATCCAGGAAGTATATCTTATGGCCGCCATGCTCAGTGCTACGGCGGAAAAGTTTCCCATGAGGGCCTGGAACTTGAACATGAACTCATTGTTCAATATCCTGAACCTGGGAAAGGACAAGAAAATAGATAAGATATTCTGGCCTTCCAGTATTGCGGTTTTTGGACCCAACACCCCCAAGGAACACACTCCACAGCATACCTTAATGGAACCGAGCACCGTTTATGGAATTAGCAAGCAATCCGGGGAACGGTGGTGTGAATACTATTCTAAAAAGTTTGGGGTGGACGTACGAAGCCTTCGTTATCCGGGACTTATTAGTTGGAAGACCTCACCTGGTGGGGGCACAACGGATTATGCCGTGGAAATCTACCATAAAGCATTGGAAGAAAAAGCCTATAACTGCTTTTTGTCCGAAGGGACCAAACTGCCCATGATGTATATGGACGATGCCATCCGTGCCACCATCTCCTTAATGGATGCCAATGCTGGTAATCTTACGGTACGCTCTTCTTACAACCTGGGTGCCATTAGTTGTACACCATCCGAAATAGCTCAAAGTATTACAAGCCATATTCCCGATTTTGAAATCAGTTATGAGCCGGATTTCAGACAGCAAATTGCTGATTCGTGGCCATCATCCATTGATGACTCCATGGCAAGGGAGGACTGGGGATGGAAGCCTACGTTTGACCTCAATCGAATTACATCGGAAATGCTGGAAAACCTGAAAAAGTAATACCCGCGTATTACATATTTTCAAAAATCTTTACGCCCAGTTTTATCAAAAAATAAACTGTTACCGCTAAAAAGATCAGGTAAAAAACTATAGCTCTCTGCAAATACCCCTTGGTATTTTTGTTCTCTGCCTTCATGAACATTTATTCTCATTTACATGGTTAGGATAACTTTAGAACGATAGCGTTGCGTAAAAATTGAAGGATTAGTATAAGATTAACGCATTTGTGCGGTTTCACTTACACATTTGCATTTTTTTAACAATTCGGTCAATTCTATTTTTGGGAAAAGTGCCTATTCCTCTCATCTACTGGTGTTTAGCTTTGGAAATAGCGTTGTGAATTCGGGTTCGATCTGGGAGAAAACCCTCAAGGTTCTGCACGAAAGTCCAGGTCTTTCCTATTCGATTTTAAGATTCCCAGAACCTGTGCTATTCCTCTTCATCCTTGGGGGGCATCATATCGGGATCAATGACCGCTTCCGGATCATCGGAATCAAAATCGGCATAATTATCCTCATCATAGTTGGCCATGGTACGTTCCAACTTTGAACTGATTTTAATCAAGTATTTGGTATCCAGGGTAAGCACCTCAACACATTCCACTTTTGCACCCGCAGCATTCTTGAACGAAATGATATCGTCATCACCATAACCATCTGGATATTCCTCAACAAGAAGCTTCAGTACTTCTGGAGTAAGCTTTTTAAAATCGACGATGACCCGTTTTAGATTCTTCAAGTTTTATGGTTGATTTATATTTAAAGTTAAGAAAAAATCCCACTGATCTTCATTTCAAAAAACCGCTATTTGCTCTTTATATCGGATTTTCCCCCTGTTTTCAGCAAAAGTTTGATCTGCTGTATTTCAATGGCCTTGTCAATAGGTTTGAGCATATCGTACATATTAAGGGCAACAACACTCGCCCCATGCATGGCCTCCACTTCCACTCCTGTTTTGTAAAATGTCTTCACCGTGACTTTGACCACAACGTTCAGCCCGTCAATTTCATACTCAATACCGGCATATTCTATGGGCAATGGGTGACAGTCCGGCAACAGTTCCGGAGTCTTTTTTAGGCCTAAAAAGCCTGCTGCCCGACTCATGGCAAATACATCGCCCTTGGGCACCCTTTTCTCTTCAATGGCCCTAACGGTTTCCAGGGACCCTAGCTTTACAATGGCCTGGGCAACTGCAGTTCTGTGGGTGTTTTGTTTTTGAGTGATATCGACCATGATTAGGTATTTACCTTCCATTGATAGGAATCATCCTCAAACAACTCCTTACCAAAAACCGGAACTTCCTTTTTGATTTCCTCTACCACATGGTGCAGCGCTTCAAACACTTCCTTCCGATGTGGGGAGGACACAAATACAAATAAGCATATCTCCCCAACGGCCACCTTTCCCAAGCTGTGATAAATATGCATACAGGTCAATTCAAAACTTTTAAAAGTGGCCTCTCGAATCTCATGAAACTTTTCATTGGCCATGGATTCATACGCGGTATAGTCGATGGCACCCACCGTTTTACCATCAATTTTGTCGGCCCGTACCTGGCCCAGGAAAATATCATGTGCCCCAATGGTTGTTTTGGATTGATGTTTGGCAATGGAATTGGCGATAAACTTAGGAGTTATGGCCCCTTGGACAAAAACGTTTTTGATTTTCCTTTCCATGATCACAACACTTTTCGCTAAGGTAGCAAACTAAAAGACACTTTTGACAGGGCCAGATTTCTATTTCTGGGACACCCCTGATTTTTATCATATTAATCTAAGGGCCCTTTTACTTATTTAGCGGTCATGGAATTTTGGATGAAACACAAAATACGGTTTCCGTTTACTAATTTGCTATGATCAAAAAACTCCTCTTACCGACCTTCCTTTTTTTAATCCTATTGGGGTGCGACTCGGAAAATGAAGATTCGCCAAACCAGGTTATAGAAGAATTGGATACAACCCCGCCCAGCATTACCTTTCAAGGTATTGGTGAGGAAGTAGAGCTGCGCAGCACCCTTCAAATCTCCGTTCAAGATGCTTCAAATCTTGTGAATACCGTGGTAAAGATCAACGATGAAGAGGTCATGACCAGTTCCGAAAAACAGTTTACCTACACCTTAAATCCCTTTGATTTTCCAAATGGCGAGACCACCTTAACGATCACCGCTACCGATGAGGCTAATAACGAAAACGTGAAAACCCATGTGTTTGAACTGAAAAAGCTACTATTTCAAAATCTTGTAGGACGTTCAAGTGAATCCATAGATTTCTATGTGGCACTAAATTTGGAAAGTACTGGAGAGCTCATTGCCCATAAAAAGATGATTACCGATGATGACCGCATTTTCTATGCCCCTGATGGATTTGAGGAACAAGATATCATTGCAACCGAATATTATATTGATAAAGGCGGGTTGGAAGATCTTTATCATTTAGCTATGTCAACCGGAGGTGTGAAACCTGGCACAATACGGCTAACGGACCAAGAAGTCCGAAACGAGCTTGGCCTGGAACCATCCAACAACACTAAGAACGACCAATTCGATGTAACGGTTGAAGGCCGTTCTTTTCCGTTGCTTTTTTCCGCAATAGGTTCCAATTATGGTATGGGAAATCGATCTTCCTCGAGCTACAGTTCTTCTTATACCCTTACTTTAGACTATAATCAAGAACTCACTAACGATATTTTTTTGTATTATCTAAATCAATCAAACGAGAAAATATTTGAGGACTACCGTTACCTTTTTATTGAAGACTTCACGGATCGGACGTTAAGATTTGAGGAGCTTTCAACGGTGAGTGAAGATGATATTGTTACCGTAGGTTTACCTGAACTTGTGGAAAAATTTACTACTTGGCTCTTAGGGTATTCCAGTAATGAAAACTATCGACAAGGAAACTTTAGGTTGCTGTTTTTCTATGGTAGGCTTACCCAAGAATCAGGCTTTTTGTTTCAATACCCCAATCTGAGCGAATATCCTGTTCTAGAGAGAGGTCTCGACCTTAACTTAACGGATGGCAGAATAGTTAGATATTTGACAAAAGATTTGACCGAGGTTACGATTCCGCCACTCTCTGTTCAAAAAGTAGAAAATAGTATCGCCACAAATGGAGAATACGATTTCTTGGAACTCGATTTGAAAATCACAGAATCCCTTCAGGGGAAAGATTTCATCTTTAAAAGAACCTATAAAAACAGGTATCGGGAATCAATCGAAAATCCTTTTGACAAGTTGGAAATTCCAACCGAGATTATTGAGTATTTGAACGCCCAGGGTTTAAGCAGAAACTCCATAGACAATTCAGGTGAGATGATCTTATCACTAACCCGATACGAAAACCAGATCGATTATCCCAATGGCCCTTTCTTTACTCCTACAGGGAGAGAAGCGGGAGATAGGGTAAGCGTAAGCTTCCCATTGGAGCGGTAAGATTCGTAAAATTCCGGTCAAAAGTTTTGCAAAATCACCCCCTATGGTTGACATGTTTGTAATTTCTGTTCGCAGTGTTTAAGAGTGGTCAAGAATAGTTAAAACTACATTTTTAGATACATCAAAAAACACTATTTTTGGCATCCCTTTGGCCCCGTAGTTCAATGGATAGAATAGAAGTTTCCTAAACTTTAGATGCAAGTTCGATTCTTGCCGGGGCTACGAAGTAGGTTCGCAACAAATGCAGCGCATTTGAAAAGCGCAGCTTTTGAATCGAAGTTCACATTGAGCCAGGCCGAAATGATTCTTGCCGGGGCTACGAAGTAGGTTCGCAACAAATGCAGTGCATTTGAAAAGCGAAGCTTTTGAATCGAAGTTCACATTGAGCCAGGCCGAAATGATGCTTCCCGGGGCTACGAAGTAGGTTCGCAACAAATGCAGCGCATTTGAAAAGCGAAGCTTTTGAATCGAGCTTCACATTGAAATTGAATTGCTTTACGCAAAAATCAATACGATTTATAGTGTTTCGGTTTTTTCAATTTTATAAAACATGGTCGGCTTGTTGTCTTCCATCCGTTTTTCAACGAATGACATCCCCAATCTTTGTGCTACCCGTTGTGAGTCCAAATGAGGTTCATCGGTCGCTGCCAGCAGGTATTCAAAACCAAGCTCTTTAAAAGCATATCTTATTATTGATCGACTTGCCTCAGTGGCATACCCTTTTTTGGTAAAGGGTTCTAGCAACGCATAGATCAGTTGTGGCTGCGGTTCATCAAAGAAGTACCATAACCCAACATAACCAATGATTTTCTCCCTGTTTTTTAAACGTATTTTCCAAAGACCATATTGATTTTCTTCAAAATGTCTTGTGTTTTGTTCCATAATATCATCGGCTGTCATGGCATCAATACCCTTATCATCCCAAAGGAATTTCCTTACATAGGGGTCATTGTTCAAGAGTAGGAACTCTTCGCTGTCTTCCAATAAAAAAGGGACTAGCTGGAGCCGTTTGGTATCAAACTTAAAATCTTCCATTTTTTGACTGCTTTATAGCCTTTATCCGTTTTGTATCCGAGGATTGACATTATTTGTCGAGCCAATTTTTAAACGCTATCGACCTTACTCGACTAATAACCAATTCCCCATTAAAAGTTGGTTTTAAATTAACTTTTAAACGACTATTGAAATAGCGATGAACGGACTCAATGGATTCAATATTGACGATACAATTTCTTGTTATGCGAAAAAAGACATCTTGATTTATTTCCTGTTCCAGATCAGATAGGCTATGGTCAATTATTTTACGCTTTCCATTTTTGAGAACCGCAAAAGTTGCGGTCTCTTCCGATAAAAAATAGGCAACTTCATTGATGTTGATAAAACTAATTCTATCACCTATTTGTACGGAAATGCGTTGCCTATAACTGTTCTTTTGGTAATAGGAAACCAATTCCCGTAAATCAACGTTGAGCTTTTCCTGGGTGAACAAATTTTTATATTTATCCATGGCATTTTTCAACTTGATCCTGGAAATAGGTTTCAACAAATATCCAATTGAATTTTCCTGAAATGCCTGAATGGCATATTTGTCATAGGCCGTGGTGAAAATAATTGGAGCTTCAATGGAAACATGCTTAAAAATCTCAAATGATAAGCCGTCCGACAATTGAACATCCATAAATATTAAATCAACTTTGTTTTTCTTTAACCATTCAATTGATGCTTTTACGGAAGCCGTTTCGCCAATTACGGAGATATCTGGGAAATATTTGTTCAACTCCGTTTTTAAATGATTCCTTGAAAGTCTTTCATCCTCTATTATCAATACTTTCATAGCAGGGGAATTTTTACGGTAAATCTGTCATTTTCATTAGTGACCATAATCTCCGAACCATTTACAACCCTATATCTCTTTCTGATCATAGTCAACCCTATTTTATTTCCTTTGGAGATAACAATTTTTTTGTTCAGCTTGTTGCTCACAATAAGCTCATTTCCCATTGATTTTATATCAACCTCCAAGGGGCAATTTTCATCAACTATATTGTGCTTGACCGCATTTTCAATCAACAATTGAAGCGTCATTGGAATTATTTTTTTACTCTGCGCCCCATCATTGATATTAAAATGAACTTGCAGTCCTTCATCATATCTAAATCTTAGTATTTCAATAAAACTTTTTATGAATTCAAGCTCTTCTTTCAATGGAACCAGGTCTTTTTGATCCTGAAAAAGCACATAGCGATAAATCTCCGAAAGATTCTGAATGAACAATTGCGCATTATCCTGATTTGATTTGACCAAGGCCGATAGAATGCTCAAGCTATTGAATAAAAAATGAGGATTAATCTGGTTCTTAAGCTGTATGTACTTTAAGCTAAGATTCTCCTGATTGAGTCGCTCATTCTCAATTTCCTTTTCGTTGCTTACCCTTATTTGAAAATGTGTCTCAAGAATCGTAAGGGTGAATACACCAATGAGCAATGCCATCACAAAAGTGTCCCCAAAGATGTTTATATGCTCCTTTAGCTCAAACTCATTGATGTTTTGCGTAAGCTCTATCAATACCCCAGTTGCAAAGACCAGTATGGCCGTAATGAAAAATATTGAAACGATTTCCAATAATAGCCTTAGGTAAAACTTTGCGGAAAAGAGGCGGTTAAACAACCTTACAACTATGAAAATAAGAAAGATGTTGACCAGCAGTACAGGTAAATTAAAGAAGAACTCCTGCACCAGTTTTGGAAAAAAACTTGTTTCATCCTCCACCAGTAAAAACCGAAAATATAACAACAGTAGAAAGTAGAGCGCAACCCCTATAATCGAGGTCACCCATATCATTGTTTTATTCGATTTCATGAAGTTCTTCATTTAACTGTACGGCATATTCAAAATTAAAGTTCCAGCGCAACACCAAGATTAAAACCGATCCACGCGCTTAACAATCTATCGTCGTTAATATCTTCGAAAATGGTATACGGTATGTTTAAAGTTCCGAATTTTCCATCAACTTCTTGATCCGTGATATAGGTATTAAAGGATGGTCCGGCAACTATTTTAAATTTATCGTTTAGGGAATACTGAAAGTTAAAATCAAGTTTGCCCAAAATATTCAAACCATCCCAGGTACCATTGTAAAGAATGTTATTGCCGCTCAACTCCAAGGAAATTCCGTGCCTTTTGGCAAACGAAAACAATGATCCGAAGCCCAAACCGACGCTATAAACATTTTCCCCCTGAAATCGGGAATAGCCAGTTTTGATCATGGTATAGAATTCCCTTACGCCAAATTTGAAACTTGTATTTGCAAACAGCGTTTCTCCACCGGACACTTCTAAGGCATAGTACCCATTTTTTGCAATATTGATCAATCCAATTGGTGTTCCACTGGAAATTGAATCCGAAACATTGATCAGTCCAAACTGTACGCCATTGAGTCTTTTGGCATAATTAAAAAGTCCAAGTTGTAGCCCTTTATACTCCCCTTTAACAATATTGGTCAATCCCATCTGAAATCCTTTGGAGTTTTGATTCGCTATATTGGCAATCCCCGAAATCTGAATTCCCTGGGTGCTTCCCGTATTTATATTGGCCAATCCTCCAAATTGAAATCCCCTTACATTTCCTTTGTTGTAATTAACCAAGCCCCCAAATTCAAATCCATTCACCCCACCATTAAGTCCCATTAGCACATTAAACGAGACATTATTGGTATAGTCTGCGGAATTTACTCCGTTGGTGCCCAATGGATAAATAAATGTGATTTGTGATTTTTTACTTTCTGCGTTTTCCTGAGCATTAGTTAAAACACTCCATCCCGATAATAGAATAACTATTATCATCCCTTTTAATTTCTTATGTAATCCCATTTTGTTTTACGTTTTAATAATTTTCACGACAAAAGTCATGAGATCGGTGACGATTAAAAATCACTATATAATGAACATAAGAATCGGGGCCATGAAGTTTAAGATTCTATGAATGAATGGTAAAAAGCTACGTGTTTTATTCCCTATAACCTTGTTTTCCAGGGGTTTTAAGAATTAATGGATTTGCATCCTTTTCATAGGATATGATTAATTAAAAGATTACTTAGTGTTTATATTTTTGTCCTGCTGGCAGGACGGGAAATGTAACGTCAAAGGGTAACATGCTAAAGCAATGTTATCTTTTTTAGCTGATTTAATTTGATGGTCTTTGTTGTTTTAAGAGCATCATGGCAACAACTACTGGAACGGAAAGAATAGTTGGGCATATGGCAAATGCGTCTTATTTCGATCTTACGATTTGGCTTTCCCAGTAGGAGATTCAAAGATTCACAGGACATCCCCTTTCATACGATCTTTTATGTTGCTGTGGACCTCTCATTGCGAACGCCATAAAAATATAGGGAATGCTTGTCAACTTTAATATTGAACGTCTCCTCTATGGTTTTTTTAATGGATTCCACCCGTGGGTCGCAAAACTCAACCACCTCGCCGGTATCCGTTAAAATGATGTGATCGTGTTTACTGCTAAAAAAGGACTTTTCATACAGTGCCACTTTATCCACAAACTGATGTTTTCGAACCAAGTTACATTCCAGCAATAGCTCTATCGTGTTGTACAGCGTCGCACGGCTGACCCTAAAACCTTTCTCTTTCATTTGAACATAGAGGGTATCAATATCCAAATGTTCCTCGGAGTCGTAAAGCTCTTTTAGAATAGCGTATCGCTCCGGTGTTTTTCGATGTCCCTTTTCTTCTAGAAAAGAGGTAAATACCCCCTTGATAATATTGAAACTACTTTCACATGCCATAACTGTACTCTTTTAAATGATCCCAAAATCAAACTTTTGGCTAAGGAAACCCTCACCAAAAATAGTTACGATATAATAATAATCTTTATTTAGAATTATTAAAAATAATATTTATGTTTGTTTTCTTAAAATCCAGTTAAAGGAAATGGGCATAATTTTAGTTTTTTTGGGATGTTCTTTGCTCTACGCCAAATCCAAGCATTTTCCCGATTACTTTGCCAACTTCAAAAGAAGGGCAAGGGAAAACCCAAAATCCTTACGATTGATTTCCTATGGCATGTTCTTACTTTCCATGGTGGTTCTTTGCCTGCAAAATGGAGTGGCCACCGGGTTGGTCATTTTTTTGATTACCCTAATGTTCGGGCTAAGCCTAACCATTATGTTTTTGCCCCTGAACAAGAAATACGCCTACCTAATGGTGGGTCTAAGCCTATTGTCCATCATTGTTGAAAACTCGCTATAAATGCCTGCCAATGCAAAATACCTCTCTTCCGGAGGCCAACGATTTTTAAAGACCACTGCTGGTATTTTAGGTGGGTTCATCGTCACGATTCTTTTTCACAATGCCATAGGAACCCTATTGGAATCAAAGGGAGGACTTATCATTACAACAGGTTACACTTCCTTTATTTTATGGGCAGCCTTAATGGTCGTTGCCTTTATGGTCAAAAATGGCTGGAAGATATGGGGTATCTATCTCTTGATCATCGTTCTGCTTGGAGCGGTCATCTTTCTAAATAAATAGCAATGAAAAAAGCGTAAATCCAGCATCATGAAACTGAAAGCCCTAAAACCCCGACTGCACAATGTGATGTTCCACACCCATACGGTTTCAGGGATTGTGATAAGTTTTGCCCTTTTTGTTTGTTTTTATGCCGGTGCCGTGGCCCTATTTATGGATGAACTCTATCAATGGGAAAATCCCGAGGCCCGCATTGAACCCGTGGACCCCGCAACAGTAGACTATGACAAGGCTTATGAGGCCATAAAGGGTGACATCCAGAATTTTGACCCTGGTGCCACATTTGGAATGGTCCCTCCGAACAAAAAAAATCCATTGATTGAATTCTACGGAGGAACAAAGGACTCCGAAGGAAAAACAGAACGTTTCCATTCTGCCATAAATCCAGTTACCTATAAAGTCCTTTCTGATGGGACGGAAGAGAAAACACATATGGCACGCACCATTTATGAGCTGCATTATTTCCATCAAATTCCCATAGTGGGGATATACCTTTCGGGTTTGGTGGCCTTCTTTTTTCTTTTCGCCATCTTTACGGGCCTCTTGACCCATTGGAAAAACATAGTCAATAAATTCTATGCCTTCACCACTAAGGGCAAATGGAAACAGATTTGGACCAATGGACATATATCATTGGGCTTCATTACACTACCCTTTCAAATTATCTATGCGGTAACAGGTGCGCTGTTGGGGCTTTCCATTCTTCTATTGGCCCCAAGTGCTTTCTTAATGTTTAATGGTGATACCTCCGAAGTTATAAACGCCGTTAGGCCCGGTGCAGGAATCTCCTATGATGAAAATGCCCTGACCATTGAAAATGGCATTGGTTTTAATGAGATTTACCATAAGGTGGATGCCGCATACCCGGAAACGGAGGTCACCTATCTCTACACCAATAATTTTGGTAAGGAGGACGGCACCATAGGTGTTCGGATAGATGATTTTAAAGGAATTGGCGGGGATGGTATTTTTATTTACGGACATAAGGACGGTAAATTGCTTGATGCAACCGAACCTGAAACCAGGCCGTACTCCAAGGGCACTTTGGCAGTGCTTATAAAACTGCACTATGCCACTTTTGGCGGAATTTTCCTCAAAATCATTTACTTTATCCTGGCCATGATTACCTGTTACATTATTATTAGCGGGGTAATGATTTGGCGCACCGCAAGGGATAAACCATCTTATACCTCTAAACAACGAAGGTTCCATCATCGCGTGACCAAGGTGTATTTGGCCATTTGCCTTTCCATGTTTCCTGCATTGGGACTTATTTTCATTGCCAATAAGCTCGTACCCATGGAAATGCCAGGACGGGTATTCTATGTCAATTCCACTTTCTTTTTAGGATGGCTGGTACTCACCATAATTGGGCTGTTCTGGAATGACTATCGAAAACTCAATAGAAACTATATCCTTCTCGGAAGTATTTTGGGCCTATTGATTCCTATTGCAAATGGAGTGGTCACCGGAGACTGGATTTGGAATACCCTCTTGAATGGACAATTCTATGTTTTCAGCGTAGATGCCACCTGGTTGATCATCGGTATCATCGGAGTGTTGGTCTGCCAGTTTTATTTAAAGGGAAGGTCCTCTGAAAATACCAAAAACAAGGAAGAACAACAGGCGCATAAAACAGAAGAAGTAATATCCCGGGAAAAGCCCACCCCCATGCTACAGAGCTCTACAAAACCGGAATAGAAGTATTTAGCTGATCATTGAATATATAGGTGTTAGTTTCAAAGTTATTTTTATTTATTCTAAATAAAAATTATCTTAGCTCCGTTTTAAATGAAAACAAACCAACTAATGAGAACCATTCCCTTACTACTGTTCCTTATATCCACCCAATTATTTTCACAACAAGAGCTAGACATAACCGGAGAGGTGAAGGAGATTACTGGAGCACCGATTTCCTTTGCCAATGTGGTTTTGGAAGGGAGCAACAAATACGCAATAACCGACGAAAATGGAAAGTTCAAAATAACAAACATTGATGCCGGCACGTACAACATAACTATATCTTTTATTGGATTCACTTCCTTCAAGAAAACAATTGATCTAAATGAAAATGTCAAACTCAGTGTAACACTTCGGGAAGGGGCCGAAGCATTGGAAGGAGTGACTTTGTTTGCAGAATCCCAAGAGCAACGACAAAGTGCTAAAGCGCTCACCATTAACTCGCTGGATGTAAAAAAACTTCAGAATCAAGCACTCGGGGTAGAATCTGTCATAAAGCAATCCACAGGTGTGGTAGTTCGGCAAAGCGGAGGCCTTGGAAGTCAAGTAAACATCAATTTAAATGGATTGACAGGACAAGCCGTAAGAACATACTATGATGGTATGCCCTTAGAACTATATGGCGGAGCATTCCAGATAAATGACATACCTGTGGATATACTGTCAAGGGTTGATATTTACAAAGGGGTTATGCCCGTTGGTATAGGTACCGACGCCCTCGGTGGGGGGATTAACCTGGTCTCTTTTGAAAGATCTGAAGATTATGCCAGGATTTCGTATTCCTTTGGATCGTTCAATACGCATAGGGTAACAGTGAATGGCAATCATAATTTCAATGACAACATTGCAATTTCCTTACAATCGTTCGTCAACTATACCGATAATGATTATTTAATGCGTGACATTCCAAATTTTGTGGAGAATCTAAGGTCAGATGGGACAGTGGCCAGTATTTCTGAAGAACGGATAGATGCGAGGCGTTTTCACGACCGTTTTCGGTCTTCTTTCGTTAAAGGAGCGCTAAGGTTTACTGATATTGTAGTGGCCGATGAATTGGAAGCTTCCCTCATTGCTTCGAGAAGGGATAATCAAATCCAAAATGGAACGTTCATTACGGGCTTAGCGGTAGGTGAAGCGGAAAGGGAAAATGAAGCATTTATTGGAGAAGTCAAGTATAGAAAACGATTCTTTGACAATTTGTTGGATTTGAAGTACCATGGTCTTTTTTCAAGGATAGATAATAAGGTCACTGATAGTACAACGGCACTTTACAATTGGAGGGGGCAACAGTTGATAACGCAAAATGATGTTGGATCGGAAATTTCGGGTGTCCCTACCCAGAGGGAGGGAGAAGATGAAGGAACTGCCCATAGACTTACCTTAAGAATCAACCTAACAGACGACATAAACATCAACATATCCGAGTTCAACAACAAATACGTTATACAAGGCAACGACCCTATTGGAGCAAGGATTGCCTTGGGAGATGAAATGATTGACCCCAATACGATTCCATCTACTTTACAATCCAACATTATAGGAGCAGAAACCACATTCAAATTTTTTGACAAAAGACTTACCGTTTTCGGACTGTTCAAAAACTACGATTATAGCGCTGAGTCCATTCAGTTCAATAATACAAGCGGAGTGACCACTATTCCATTACGAACTGTGAATTCCAATGATAATGGCTATGGAGGAGGGTTTAAATACCAAATCAATCCCAAATTGTTTGTGAGGTCAAGCTATGAAAAAACCATTCGTTTTCCTACGCAAGGCGAAGTTTTTGGGGATTTTGCAGCCATCATACCAAATTTTGAATTACGTCCGGAACGAAGTAATAATTACAATGTAGGGATTCGATATACCAATCAATTTAATGATAGTAAGGCTTTAAAGGTTGACCTGGGATTCTTTTTTAGAGACCAAGAAGATTTAATAAGAACTATACCCTTTGGTCCGGAGAACTCTCAATTCGTTAACGAAGCTTTCGTAGAAAGCATAGGTGTTGAAGTCAGCTCAAGCTATACCTGGAAAAATCTATTTCTTAATGGGAATCTAACGATTCAAAAATTAGAAATTGCCGAAGCAAATAGTGTCAGTTCCGTAAGTTTTGAAGGCAGTCCTGTGCCCAACATTCCAACAACGTTTGCAAATTTAAGTGCACGATATAAGTTTGACAGCGTGTTTAATTCCAATAATGAATTTGACATTGCTTGGAACTATTTCTTTGTGGATGTTTTTGGATTTATCCCATTGGAAAGCTTGGATGCGGCAACTTCAATAAATTCAATACCAAGACAGCATTTAAATAATGTGAATGTGACATACACCATGCCAAGGCAGAAATTGATCTTTTCCTTGGGCGTACAAAATGTATTTAACCAAGAGGTATTTGACAACTTCAGTGTACCTAGACCGGGAACCAATTACAACTTTAAGATAAATTATTCATTCTAAAAAAATGAAAATGAAACTAAGAAACCTATCCAAACTCATAACGAAACTACCTGTATTTGGTTTAGTATTGGTTATCGTTATTTCATGTGATGATGGATTCAATGATTTAGAGGACAATAACGTCGTTCAACAAACGTCTGGTTTTGTGGTAGTGGGAACCACTGCATCCAATACAGCGTTGGTAAAGTACTTTCAAGATATCCCAACAGGAACCATAGACCTAACAGATGGATTTGGTTTTCAGAGATTTGTTCCCAACTCATGTATTGACCATGCACTATTTTTGCCCAGACCTGATGGTTTTCCTGGCTTCTCAAAATATATTGTTGGTGCGAATGGCGGCCTTTTCGAAGCAGGTTCAATACCCACTCTAAATTCGGGTTCATTTAGGATTGATGCCAGGGATTCCAGCTATGGCGTTTTTCAGGACAGGGCAACATCAGATAATATTTCGATTTTCAACCCCACAACCATGGAAGTAATTGGAGGAGTTGATATGACCGAAGGTTTTGTCCCAGATGATATCGCACAACGTTACCAACGGTTTATTTTTAGGGATGATGACGTGTTTGCGCCGATTAGGGGAAATGTGAACGGTGAAAGCTTTACGTCCCTAATTCTGCACCAAGCCAATGTTGCATCCGGTCAATTTGTTGGTGATACACAAAGAGACGGCAATGGAGTTGCCGAAATCACCACACTCAATAGTTTTGGTCAAAACTTAACCGACCCCAATGGTAATCTCTACATTACTGATGCCGGGAATTTCACCGGTCAAGGAGTTGCGGCGGCAGTCAACAAAATTCCTGCTGGGAGTAATGAAATAGATCCCGGTTACGTTTTTCTTCCGGCGGTGACATTAAATCCCACAAATGTCTTTTTACCCACATTTGGCGGTTTTAAAGTATTGCCGAACGGAACGGCCATTGCTAGGGTAAATGCCTCTGTACCACAAGAAGTTGTTGATATTGTTTTAAGTGTTGGAGGCAACCTCGCAAATTTAACCTCCAATCAGATTGATACGATTTTCAATATTCTGTTCACCGCAGAGTCGGCTTCGTGGTGCGTTTTGGACTTGGTTGCACTAACCGTAACCCCTATTCCCGGGGTACCTCCCACTGGTGTTTTTTCGGCCAATGACACATTTTTCCATAATGGCGGCATATACCTACCTGTTGCAACACAAACAGAAAACAGCTTTTACCGCTATGATTGGACTACAGAAGAGGTTTCTGAGGCTTTTCAAGTAACAGGCGCGGATATATCAATCGTTGTAAATATTTCAAATGACAATTAGGATATCCCTTGAATCGGAGTACTATCAAGGTTTAAAATGTCATTAACTTACTCGACATGTATGATTTAGCCTGAATTCGCAAGAATTCGCAAGCCCTTTCCAACGAGGGGTTTTTATTTACCCAAAAAGGGCTGAGCTTTGAAATCGTGGGCTACATTGGGCTTGATCAAAATGATGCTCCCTGGGCAATAATCACATTGATTTCCCTTGGGATCATTCCCTTCCATTTAAAGGTATTCCGTGGTAAACTGTGCTAAATCCGGGCTGTCCTCCAATAGGTTTACAACACCGTAAGCCGCTTGTTCCCCAGCCTTCATGGCGGCATTGAGCGAACCATTGAGCAAGGTATCCCCGGCTAGAAAAATTCTTGTGGTCAAACGGGTCTCTTCCGGTTCCAAATCATTTTTTAGGTTTGAAATATCCGGCAACGCCTTTGGGATTGCATAGTGTCTTATCAATTGGGGGGCTTCAATTCCCAAAATCTTTCTGAGTTCTTCCGAAACCTTTGTGTCAAGTTGTTCCGAGGACCAAGGATGTTGCTTTACCACGGTAACGGAAAGTATATCCTTTTTGTTGGGTAGTCCAAAGAGGTTGGAGAGCGATACTATAGTGTTGATAAGGGCATCCCCATCTGCCACCAATCCAATTAATCTTGCCCTGGATTTCATTCTGGGAACTTCAAAATAGAGCGTATCACAACGCTTCCATTGCACCTCCTGTTTCCGTAAATTGGAAACCATGGCACTGGCATCAGTGGCAATAATGGTAAAGTGAGTGTCCAATTTGGTTCCATCCTTCAAAAAAATGTGGTCGTCCTTTACCTCAAAAACGACGGTGTCCAATAGAAACCTGGTCCTTTTCAGTTTAGCTCTGAGCTGTTCTGGGATAGCTCCAATACCTTGGCGGGGAATTGCCGCCAAACCCTCACCGAACATCTTATAGACAAACTCAAACATCCGACTTGATGTTTGAAGGTCGTTTTCCAGAAAAATACCACTGAAAAAAGGAACAAAAAATTGTTGTATCACAGTTTCACTAAATCCCCGCCCTTTAAGATAGGACCGCGTACTTTGCTCAGGGGTTTCAAAAATCTGGGCAATGGATTTCCTTTTGAGTTCTTGCTGTAGCTTAAAAATTTTGATTTTGTCCCCCAAAGTGGCCAGGGAACTCCATAGGGTTGGAAACAATAGGGAAGGATTGCGCCGGGGGTCCCCAATTTTAGTGATACGGCCTTGGGTATAAACTGTTGCCCCGGATTGAAAATGGCAAAGATCCAGCGCTTTTAAATCAAGATAGGTATTGACCATGGGATAGGCGGTTAGCATAACCTGGAAACCATGGTCCAAGGGAACCCCATCCACAACATCCGTTTTTACCCGACCCCCTATACTATTTGTTGCTTCGATAATTGTGGGGCTATAGCCTTTTTCTTCCAGGACCAAGGCGGCAATGAGGCCACTAACCCCGGCACCAACAATATGGATTTTATAATCTGATTTTTCCATTCCCATTGCTCAACAAATGCGTAAGGCGAAAATAAGGCTTGCCAACCCGCTCAAAAATTGATTTGGTAATTTTGTTTAAACTTTAACAGAATTTATTAAACATATTAAATAGATTTACCCAAAATCATAAGGGCGAAGCTTGTCCAAGCCCAAATACAATTTCAAAATAAACTTATGAAAATTAAAACCCAAGAAGTAGTTCTTAATGAAGTTTTGAACTCCACTGCCATACCGGAACAATTGACCCATGAAGAAATTGGGGACGACCATTTATATACGGGCATCGAAACCCCTATGAAAAAGGGCGCGTTTGACCTATCGGACGCAAAGAAAAAGGAAATGATCGCCATCTTATTCGGGGAGATAATGGATGTAATGGGCCTTGATCTTAATGATGATTCCTTAAAGGGTACCCCAAAACGGGTGGCCAAAATGTTTATCGATGAAATATTCTCCGGCCTAAATCCGGATAACAAGCCAAAAGTGGCCCTCTTCGAAAACAAGTATCATTACAATCAAATGTTGGTTGAAAAGGACATTACATTTTACTCCAATTGTGAACACCATTTTGTTCCCATAATTGGAAAGGCCCATGTTGCCTATATTTCTTCCGGAAAGGTCATAGGCCTCTCAAAGCTGAACCGAATTGTGCAATATTTTGCCAAAAGGCCCCAAGTGCAGGAACGGTTGACCAATCAAATTGCCATTGAACTTCAAACCATCCTGAATACAGAGGACGTTGCTGTTATCATTGATGCCAAACATTTGTGTGTCTCTTCCAGAGGGATAAAAGACGATACTTCGGCCACTGTAACCGCTTTTTACGGAGGTCAATTCAATCGTCCAGAAAAAATCCAGGAACTCTACAATTACATCAATAACTAATTTGTTTTGAAACTACTGGATTCCTTCAGCAATAAAGCGTTCAGAAATAGGCGAGGCGAAGTCAACGGGCCTGAGAAATCAATGTATTCCATTCAAATGAAACACTTAGATGGGAGTGATCTGGATTTTTCAAAATACAAGGGCAAATTCCTGTTGATTGTCAACGTTGCCAGTAAGTGTGGGTTTACCCCGCAGTACAAAGATTTGGAAAAGCTATACAGCGAATACAAGGACAGGTTAATGGTCATAGGTGTACCGTGCAATCAATTTGCATCCCAGGAGCCCGGTGCAGCATCCGAAATCAAGGCCTTTTGCGAACTAAACTATGGTGTCACTTTTGTTTTGACCGAAAAGGCCAATGTAAAGGGTGCCCATCAACACGAATTGTACCAATGGTTGACCCAAAGGCAATTCAATGGAAAATCAAACAGTACCGTACGGTGGAATTTTCAGAAATATTTAGTCGGTCCTTCGGGTAACCTTATTGCGTATTATTATTCGACAACATCACCCTTAAGTAAAAGGATTACCAAAAACTTCATTTAGTTTTTCCATCACCAAGTGTTTTGAAATGGCCAAAAAACCGGATAACATTGTATTCAACACGGAAACCAATTCCTATGACGCACGTTTAAAGGAATACGGTACAAACCTTGGAGCCCCGGCAATTAAGATCGAAAATCTTGGCCCCTGGAAAACCAGGGGCATTAAATCGGTAAATGATTCCATTGCCGCTGAATTTGAGGAGTTGCGAAATAAGTACCTTGCCCTGCAGGAGCGCTATGAATACAATCGATTGGTCTATGGCGCAGATTATAATTTTAAGCCCATAGTAGGCAAGACCTACTATTTATACAAAGGAAAGGGAAGTTCCCACTTTTTGTCCATTTTGAAGCCTAACGAGTGCTCTTTTGACTTTATTTCCAGTTTTCGACTTTCCTCGGAACTCGTTTGGGAGAAAGTGGCGGAGTGAGACCACCTCATCCCGAAAATCTTAGGTGCAATGAAATAGAAGGGTGCCGCATGTGTAGTTCAACCAATAGAAACACAATGTATAACCGAAAACGTTATTCATAGCAATTTAGTTCCCAAAATCCATTGGCCTAGCGGCACCCTAACATTTAGACGGTAAGTCTTCCCTTTAACCGTTTATCTATCTTTTTCTTTTTCTCGGTAATGCGCTTCATGGCATCCATTAGTTTGGAATCTTTGGTCTTTTTATAAATTTCATTGATGGCCAAAACCAATTCTTTGGCATGCCTTGATGCTTTTACCCTATCGCTGGTAGACATATGACTCATCTTCATCTTTTCGAATTCGTCTGCTTTCATCAATAAATCCATATCAATTTTGTTTAATAATATTGTAAATATCTTAAACATTTTTGGATTTTTAAAATGGAGCAGACACCAACATCCGCTTTTATGAGGAGTTTAACAATGGTGTTCAAAGAAGTGCATTCATAAGGCCAAATAAGCCCTAAACTCTTAAACATTACAGCTTTAGCAAAAATCAGACTTGACCCGCTTCAAAGATCTTTTCCAGTCGATTACGGGTCAAAGGTTTATCGATATACCCCAAGACATGAGGGTGTTTTTGGGCCAATTCACGGTCCTTGGCCTTGCCAAATGCAGATAGAATATAGATTTCCGGCATGGTGCGGGCACCCACTAACTCTTGTAATGCCTCAATAAACCCCCAACCATCCATTTCATCCAAACCCAAATCCAGAAAGATAAGTTTGGGCAATGGACTTCCTTCCTTTATGTTTTTTCCAAAAGCGTCCAAAGCCACTTCTGCAGAATCAAAGGTGGAAATAACAAAGGTCTCCCGGGCAAATTGTTCCAGGCAATAACGTGAGGCAAACTGGGAAACCATATCGTCCTCAATAATACAAATGGAGTAGGAATTCTTAATAACGTACGCCTTTTACTGCTGTAAAACTACAACAGAATTGGTCAATGCGGTAATTTCCTCCGCAACAGGCCATAGCAAAAGGCCCCAAACACCGCACTTCCCAGTACAATAAGAATAGGCCAGTACCCCGCTCCCACCAATACGTACATGGGTCCTGGACAAGCTCCGGCCAATGCCCAGCCCAAGCCAAAAAGAATACCTCCAATGGCATAACGGACATACCCTTTTTCCTTGGGCACAATGCTGATTTTCTCGCCAAAAAACGATTTTGTTCCCGATTTTTTGACCCATTGGGTGAACAACGCACCCAATATCAGGGCAGAACCCATAATACCATACATATGAAAACTATCAAACTGAAACATCTCATATATCCGAAACCAGGAGGCAGCTTCTGATTTAAACAGCACTATTCCAAAAAAAACGCCGACCAACACATAGCCAATACTTCGCATAACACTAAAAAATTAAGGGGAACACCATATGGACCATGACCAGTCCACCTACAAAAAAACCAATAACGGCAATCAACGAAGGAATCTGTAGATCGCTCAATCCAGAAATGGCATGACCGGATGTGCAGCCGCCCGCGTATCGGGCGCCAAAACCTACCAGAAAGCCCCCAACAAGTAAAATGATCCAAATTTTGGGGTCCGACAGGGATTGGGCCGAGAACAGCTCGGTAGGTAAATAGGCTTCCCCGGCACTATCAAAACCAAATGCTTTCAAGGTCTCGACGCTTTTCTTGTTTATGGCCACTTGATCTTGCGGGGATAGCACATTGGCGCCAATGAAACCTCCAATGACCGTCCCAAGGACCACCATCAAATTCCATCTGCGGGGTTTTGTGTCCACCTTAAAATAATCCACAAATTTCCCGGCGCCTCCCATCGAGCAAAAGGTCTCCAGGTTTGAAGACATACCAAACCGTTTGCCCAATAAAATCAAAATTGCCATGGTCAATGCAATCAAAGGCCCAGAAACATACCAGGGCCAAGGGTTGTATACTGCTTCCATTACTCGTTTTTTTTACAAAAATGCACAAATAACCCTAAGAAACATATCCCTTGACCCCGGCCATTGGCCCCATACCTGACAAATGGGACAAAACACTAGTCCTTTACACCCAATTTCCTTAAAATATCTTCCATTAAGCACCATTTGGTAATGGACGACTGCAATAAATTGGCACCCACAAAGGCAGTAAACCATAACCAATTTATATTCACATACACCGCCAATAACAAGCTGATGAGTACAAAGCTCCCTGCTACGGCCCTTACAATCCTATTTTTCATTTTGTTTCATTTTTACGTTCCATCATATAGTAGACCAGGGGCACCACCAACAAGGTCAGCACGGTAGAGGCAATGGTACCCCCCATTAAAGAAATCGCCAAGCCCTGAAATATGGGGTCGAACAAAATCACAAAGGCCCCGATGACCACCGTCCCGGCCGTTAGTAGAATGGGCGTTGTCCTAACTGCTCCAGCTTCAATTACCGCTTGTTTTAAAGGAACCCCTTCCTGCGTTCGCAGATTGACAAAATCAATAAGTAAGACCGAATTCCTTACCATGATTCCCGCCAAAGCTATCATCCCAATAAACGAGGTAGCCGTGAAAAAAGCACCCAGAATCCAATGCCCTAGGACTATTCCTATTAACGATAGGGGAATCGCCACCATCATAACCAATGGTGCCCTAAAATTTTGGAACCACCCCACAATCAACATATAGATGATGACGATTACCCCTAAAAAGGCAATTCCCAAATCACGGAACACTTCAAGCGTAATCCGCCATTCCCCATCCCATTTTATGGTAAAATCATCTTCAAGCTCGGGCTGGGACATATACAATTCGTTTATCCCATATCCTTGGGGGAGTTCCAAATCCCTTAACTTATCGGTCATTCCTAAAATGGCATAAACGGGGCTTTCCAAATCCCCTGCCATATCAGAGGTGACATAGACCACTCTTTTTTGGTTCTTCCGATAGATGCTTTTGTCCTTGGTGGTTTCTGTAATAGTGACCAAATCCCCAATGGGAAGCGTTTGTCCATTTTTGGAGACCACCCGTATTTGTTTCAGATTATCCAATCCCGAGCGGTCGTTCTCACTCAACGTCAATACAATTCCAATATGATCAAAGGCATTTGTTTGGTACAGATAGGTTACGGGACGTTCGGCCATGGCCATATTCAAGGTATGTACAATTTGGGCCGTGTTGACCCCATGGCGTAACGCCTTTTCCTTATCTACCACAAAATCATATTGTTTTTGGTCCGCTTCGACCATCCAGTCCACATCAACCACATCAGCGGTATTTTCAAGAATGGTCTTCACCCCATTAGCCAAAGCAATCTGTTTTTCATAATCGGGACCGTAGACTTCGGCCACTATGGTAGAGAGCACAGGGGGTCCCGGGGGCACCTCGACCACTTTTACATTGGCCTTATAGGAAGCCCCAATTTCCTGTATACGGGGCCGTAACATTTTAGCGATATCATGGCTTTGTACATTTCGATCGTGTTTATCCACAAGGTTTACCTGGATATCGGCCATATTGCTCCCTCCACGCAAATCGTAATGCCGTACCAAACCATTAAAGGTAATGGGCGCGGAAGTCCCCACATAGGCCTGATAATCCATCACCTCTGGCCTTGAGGCCAAATAGGAAGCGATTTCTTTGGTCACCACGGCCGTCCGCTCCAGTGTTGTCCCTTCCGGCATATCGATAATGACCTGAAATTCATTCTTGTTATCGAATGGAAGCATTTTTACCGCCACGGATTTGGTGAAGAACAACCCTACCGAGCCCAAAAGCAATATAACGGTAACCCCAATGAACAACCACCTTTTCTTTCGGTTTTCGATCAATGGGCGTTGGAACCGTTCATAGGTTTTGAAGATAACGGTGTCCTGAATTTGTACCGTTGTCTTTTCACTTTTCTTCCGGTCTTTTTCCCGTAAAAACAGATAGCCGAGATATGGCGTGATCGTCAAGGCCACAAAAAGTGACAACAGCATGGCAATTGAGGCCCCAATGGGCATTGGTGACATATACGGCCCCATTAAGCCCGAAACAAAAGCCATGGGCAATACCGAAGCAATGACCGTAAACGTGGCCAAAATAGTTGGGTTGCCCACCTCATTTATGGCAAAAAGGGCGGCATCTTTGAACGGCAATCGCTTCATCTTAAAATGACGGTGCATGTTCTCGGCTATGATGATGGAATCATCCACCACAATACCGGTTACAAAGACCAGTGCAAAAAGCGTGATGCGGTTCAACGTATACTCCAGCATATAGTAGTTGAGCAGTGTGAGGGCAAAGGTGATGGGTACGGACAAAAATACCACCAAGCCCCCGCGCCAGCCCATAGCCAACATGACCACAAAGGTTACGGCAATGATGGCACCAATTAGGTGGAGCAACAGTTCCGATACTTTTTGTGAAGCCGTTTCCCCGTAATTTCGAGTGACCGCCACGTGTACTTCATTGGGCAATAGGGTTCTTTTAAGATGTTCCACCTTCTGCAGTACCCTATCCGCAATTTTCATGGCATCCGCTCCCTTTCGTTTGGCAATGGATAAGGTAACGGCGGGATATTCGGAAGGAAACGCACGGGCAGCCCCATTGGCTCCGCCATATCCAAAGGAAACATAGGCATTGGCCAACTGCGGTCCATCGATGACCTCGGCCACCTGTTTGAGATATATGGGCTGGTTTTCCAATGTGCCCACAACCAGGTTTTCTACATCTTCCTTTGAGGACAAAAATGTTCCGCTCGTTACATGAAACTCCGTATCATTGGCGTAAAAATCCCCTGCGCCCATTTGTACATTGTTCGCCTTTATGACTTCGGCAATCCTTAAAAAATCCAGTCCGCTTCCGGCCATTCTTTCTTTATCCAATACGACGCGCAACTGCCGATCACGACCCCCTATCTTTTTGGTAATGGCCACATCGTTCACTTTTTCAATTTCGTTGAGCAACTCATTCGAAATTTGACCCAATTGATAGTCATCATAGGTTTCGCTCCACAAGGTCAATGAAAGCATGGGGACATCATCAATGGCCCTGGTCTTGACCAAGGGCATGGTCACTCCCTGGGGCATTTGGTCCATATGCTTGTTGATCTCATCGTACAGTCTCACCAACGACCGCTCAATATCCTCCCCAACGTAGAACTGTACGATAACCATCCCCGCTTCTTTCATGGAAGTGGAATACACATATTCCACCCCTTTAATATTCGAAATGATTTTCTCAAGTGGCTTGGTGATACGTGACTCCACCTCGGTTGGATTTGCCCCTGGATAGCCCACAAAAATATCAGCCATGGGGACATCAATCTGAGGTTCCTCCTCCCTTGGGATCAAAAACGAACTGTAAATCCCGATGACCATGAATACGACCATCAAGAGCACCGTAAGTCTCGATGTCATAAATCCTTTGGCTATCTTTCCTGCTAGACCTTCTTTCATCTATTCGTCTTTATTGAATACTGACCTTTGCTCCATTGAACAATTTTCCTTGGGAGGAAGTGATATAGGTTTCCCCTTCCGACAACCCGGACAATACCTCCACGCCATTGTCCAGAGTTTCCCCCAAACGGAGCCAACGCAGAATGGCTGTATTGTCCTGCCCTAGGGTATATATCCCTATGAGTTGTCCTTGTTCCACCAAAGCTTCTTTGGGCACGACAACTGTTTTTGGGGCGACATCTGTTGCAGGAAGGGCCACAGCAGTGTACATCCCGGACCGTACCGAAGAAGGAGTGCCCGTAAGTTCAACGGTAGCCAAATATTGCCCGCCGGTTCTGCTTGCGGAGGTACTGAGTTCAGTTAATTCCCCAGTGAGCACGGTGTCCAAAACCTTAATGGTGACCTTAGCTTTCATCCCGACTGCAATACCACTAATCCTATTTTCAGGAATCCTGGCCATCACTTCATACGTCCCTGGTTTTTCAATCGAGATTAAAGGGGCACCAGGATTGGCCATTGTCCCCACATCTACAAAAGTGTTGGTCACTACACCTTTAAATGGGGCCCTAACGTTTGCATAAGCAAATTGGGCCTCAACCTCTTTGCCCAGTTCCCGTGCTGCTGCCAATCCCGCTTTGGCCCTTTCATAGCGGGTGGTCATATCCTCAAGTTCTTTTTGCGAGGCGCTGTTCTTTTCAAAAAGGTTTACATAGCGTTCATAATCCTTTTTGGCATTGGCAAAGGAAGCTTGGGCCTCCATAACACTTGCGGTCACCTGGGCTTTTCTGGCCCTGAGGTCAGTATTGTTGATCACCACCAACAAATCGCCCTTGTCCACTGCTTCCCCAACTTTTACGGGAATACGCTCAACATGCCCCATCATACGGGTGCTCAAAGTGGCACTGTTCACCGAAGTGACCTGCCCACTACCAACGGTTAGGTACTCCTCCATTCCCATACCTACTGTAGCTACGGCGACCGATATCCTATCCTTCTGATGAACATCCTCTTTCTTTACCTCTCCGCACGCCACTAAAAAAAGACTTGCCATCAGTGGGAACAGCCATCTTTTGGGACCGTACATTAAAATCTTACGTATCATTTTATCTCTTGGTTAAAAAATTATGGTACGCCACAGCGTAATTGTATTCATAAATCGCATTGTAATGGTCCAGTTCCTTCTCGGCATATTGTGCCTCTGCCCTTAAAAGTTCCGAGGTGCTTTCAAGGCCCTCCTTAAATCGATTGGAACGTATGTGTAGGGTTTCCGCGGACTGTTCCAGCGTCAAGGCAGAGGTAGATGCACGATTTTTCGCATCCAGTAGCATTCTCCCAGCTTTTTGCAATTCCAGTTCGCTCTTTGAACGATAGTGCTCATAGGCCACTTGTGCCTTTTCATAGGTGGCTCGACTTTTTTTGATTTTGGCAAAGCGTTTGGCCCCTTGAAACGCATCCCAGCTCAAACTTGCACCAAAGGTGTAACCTTGGGAATTGGCCTGAAAAAGATCGTCGTCGAAAAGCTGATAGGAGCCAAACGCATTCAACCGCGGCAAAAAGGCCATTTTATCCGCTTTATAGGTCGAACGATAGGCCTGTGAAACCAACTCCAGGGCCTTTACATCGGGCCGATCCTCAATTGCACGGTCAGTATCCGCCATAACGTAGTCCACCAGTTCCAATCCCTTGGTGGGAACATAGTCCCCTGCTACATCCTCATCCATCAAAAAAGCAAGATAGTCGGAAGCATTGCTCAAGTTGCTTTGTGCGGAAATCAATTGGTTCTCCATCCCTGTGGTCCTTACCTTGGCCTGCAACAAATCCGCCTTTTGCAATAACCCTTCCTCAAAGCGATCGGCAACCATGGTTTCATTGGCCAATGCCGCTTTGACGGCCTTTTCAAGAACTTCAACACGCTTGTGGGCCAACTGTAGTTGCATGAATGCACGGGTTGCTTCAAACGCCAGATAGTCCTTGGTTCTATAAACCTGTTGCTCCCGTGCTTCCATCGTGGATTTAGCGGCCTTTCGTTGAAAAAGCCCATCCATATTGACCAGGGGTTGTTCTATGACCAGGGTAGTGGCGTAGTTCTCAATCTGATCGGGGTCGTTAAGCAAATCCGGATTAAAATCTGCGGCCGTCAGGATTTCCTGGTTCAGTTTTGTGCCAAAGGCCATTAGGGGATTGGTCGTTGCCATACCGGTATGGGAAATCGAAATAGTGGGCAGAAAGATGGCATTACCCATAGTAAAGTCCCCCTGTGCTTCGGTAAGTTCAAATTCTGATATCTTAATATCCGCATTGGATTCCTGCACTTTTATCAATACCTCATTCAGCGTAATGGGTTTGAGCTGTTGTGCTTTAAGGGGAAGGATCCACCCAAATAGAACCAAGGTAACAACCCAAAGTTTAATCGTCATCGTTTTGAATTTGAGTCCAAAGCTACGTTGACCCTATGGCCGACACAGTAACATTGGTTACCTTGATTGAAAGTCCTTAAAACGGGCTAAAAAAGTGTTGGGGCGTGAAGAGGCTGAAAGAAAGATGGTCCCCTAATGGCAATACAAAAGCGGGTCATTTGTCGGAAACCAAAATCCAACAAAAGACCGGCGTAAGGAATACGGCTGTGACCGGTAAAAACTATTTCTTACCGCTGTTCATTAACATAAAAACAGCTGCAATCAATAACACAACGACCAGCGCAAAAACGCCAATCATCAAAATACCGTTATCCCAGGAAACCAACGGTAATGTAAGAAGTTCACCCATAGTTATTTGGTTTAGTACACCAAATTTAAAATCAGTATGATTGCCAAAACATGATAAATCTCAATTTTACCCCAAACCCCATTAAAAAGCCATCCCGATACCAACGGAATGGCTTTTTACATTCAACCAAAAAACTAATTTTTTCTTCGGCACGTATTGAGCCCTACAAGGGCGTACAGTGGACAAAAGCTTACAAAGGAGGTGAGCACAAAAATACCGGCCAAGGCCAAAAGCACATACCCCAAAATACCTTGCACAACACCTGTAAAATACAAGGTGCCCACTATGGCTGCAATAACCAATCTCGCGATACGATCCAATCTACCCATATTTTTTTTCATAGCTATCTATTTAAACGTTCAATGGACAAAACCGCTATGGTTACCATTCCAGCACAGATAAGGCAGACCATGATAAGTTTTTGCCATTTCTTCAGTTTCATCCTCAAATATAACGGTACTCCCATCTTACTTTTGGTAACCTCGGTTACACAACGACCACATTTTTTATCTTAGAGCCTGTCTAGGAATTTATGATTGGAATTGTTGTAGGCCATTTTTAGTGCGGAACGAGGCACGACATAGCGAAAGCTATGGGCGAGCTGGGGCGATGGAAAGGCATAGCCATAGTTATGGACTAAAATTTTAACGATGTGCCGTGCAAAAAGGGACATAAGAAAACAATTGACAAATTCCTAAACAGGCTCTAAGTTTTAAATTGAATCTTGCAAGGTATGGACAGAAGGGATTTCTCCAAAAGCTTGACAATGGCGGGAATTGCCAGTGCAATTGGCGCTCCGGTTGTTTTTGCCGGTACTATTCCCAAAAATTACGTTCCCCTGGCGCTTCAGGACCCAGACCCCTTTTCACTGTTCGCTAAGGATAGGGAAATGACGGTTTTGAACGACCGTCCATGGAATATTGAGGCCAAGGCCCATCTTCTAAACGATGCCGTTACCCCAAACAGGTACATGTTCATCCGAAACAACGGGATACTACCAAAACAGATAGATGCCGACAATTGGACATTGACTATTGATGGTGAAGCCGTAGAACGGAAAAAAGTGTATTCGTTGGCGGAGTTAAAGACAAAATTTCCACAACACACCTATCAATTGACCTTGGAGTGTGGAGGCAATGGCAGAAGCGAGTTCGATCCCCCTGCCAAGGGGAACCAATGGACCGTGGGAGCAGTTTCCTGTGCCAACTGGACAGGGATTCGGTTACGTGATCTACTCCAGGATGTTGGTATAAAACCCGAGGCCGTATACATTGGTTACCATGCGGCGGATACCCATTTGAGTGGTGACCCCAAAAAAGAGCCCATTTCCCGTGGAGTGCCCATTTCAAAAGCCATGCAAGAGGAGACCCTTCTGGCTTTTCAGATGAATGGAAAGGATATTCCCCTGGCACATGGCTATCCCCTGCGCTTGGTCTGTGGTGGTTGGCCAGCTTCCGCTTCCGGAAAATGGATACAACGCATCAGTATCCGAAACCAGGTACATGATGGTGCCAAAATGGGAGGTGCCTCTTATCGGGTCCCTTGTGAAAGCGTTGCTCCCGGCAGTGAAGTGACGGATCAAAATATGTGCATTATCGAATCCATGCCCGTAAAGTCCTTGATTACCTTTCCAAAGAGCGGGGCGCTTCTTAAAAAAGGGAAGAGCCTGGTCATTAACGGGCATGCCTGGGCTGGGGAACTGGAAGTGTCCCAGGTTCACTACTCCATTGATTTTGGAAGTACCTGGCATGGGTGTACCCTGGAAAAGCCCGTAAACCGATTGGCTTGGCAGCATTTTAGGGCACAGGTCAGTTTTCCTAAAAAAGGGTATTATGAAATATGGGCAAAAGCCACGGACAGCGCGGGCAAAAGCCAGCCCATGGTGTTGCCCGGATGGAACCCAAAGGGATATTTGAACAACGCCTGCCACCGTATTGCCCTAAAAGTAGTATAAGATGCAGGAAAACTTTCGGAAACAGATTACATCGTTGGGCAGGTTACTTATGGTCTTTGGGCTTTTGTTGGTAACGGTATTTATGGGGATTTTCTATCTAAAAAACAATCCGGATGCCCTAAAATCAAGCGAGGTCTATGAAGTCTTGCCTGCCGATGAATCCGAAATGGTACTCTTGGATGCCCAAACCATTGCACAATCAGGATTTATCAATGACGAAGGGGTATCGGGCGTTATTCAAAATTGCACCCAATGCCATTCGGCCAAATTGGTAACGCAAAACCGAATGAGCAAAGAAGGCTGGGAAGCTACCATTACCTGGATGCAGGAAACACAAAACCTATGGGATTTGGGAGCCAACCATGGGAAAATAGTGGCCTATTTGGCCAAAAACTATGGCCCCGAACGTAAAGGTCGAAGACAAAACCTGACCAATGAGGATTGGTATGAATTGGAATAACTATGGAAGTCTATTGGGAAGCATTTTTAAACGGTTTTAACGGTACGGTAAATTATACGTGGAAATCCATTTTGTTTCAAGTGCCGTGGTACAAAAATTACTTTTGGGGGTTGGTTGCCATTTCATTGGTGGTCTGGTTATTGGAAATGGTCTTCCCCTGGCGAAAGGACCAGTCCATCTTTCGAAAGGATTTTTGGCTGGATGGGTTTTATATGTTCTTCAACTTTTTTGTCTTCGCCATCGTCATACAAGGCGTTTACAATATATTGGAAGTAGGCTTTGGACAATTGGGGATTACCGCACAAAGCCTGGCGCTTTTGAGTATCGGTTCCTGGCCTATGTGGCTACAACTTTTGGTCTTCTTTGTACTACTGGATTTTGTACAGTGGCTCACCCATATTGCCCTTCATAAGTTTCCATTGCTCTGGCGGTTTCATCAAGTGCACCACAGTGTGAAGGAAATGGGATTTGCGGCCCACCTACGTTACCATTGGATGGAAAACATCCTTTACAAACCGTTAAAGACATTTGGGGTAATGCTTTTGGGAGGATTTGAGCCCGAACAGGCCTATATTGTCCATTTTGTGGCCATTGCCATTGGGCACCTGAACCATGCCAATATTAAACTGACCTATGGCCCTTTGAAATACATTTTTAATAACCCTGTCATGCACCTCTACCACCATTCCTATGTGCTGCCCGAAGGAAAATATGGGGTGAATTTTGGGATTAGCCTCAGCCTATGGGATTATCTCTTTAAAACCCATCATATTCCCGAGGACAGTGGGACCATTGCATTGGGCTATAAAGGGGACGAACGGATGCCCAAAGGATTTTGGGGGCAGTTGGTCCATGGATTTAAAAAAGGGGCGTCATGACCCTTCAAATTAAGCGCTCCCTTCCCAAGGGGAAATTCCTACCTAACGGCAAATCCAAGGAACGGTAGCACGTTTTAAAAAACGGCCATGTTAATCTGGTACAATTTTAAAAAAAACCTACCCTTTAGATTTGTACTTAAATATCCTAAGGCATGTTCAAATACACCATTTTTGCAATACTCCTATCATTTTTCACTTTGTTTGGTTGTGGACAGCAAGGTCCACAGGACCATAACGGAAACTGGATCGGTACTTTACCGGACAGACAGGGTTTCAATTTTAAGGTCGCCCTTGAAAATACAGCATCCGGCCGCTATCACCTGATCATTGCCAATACCAAAACCATTATGGATAGGGAGGTGAAATCGATGTCCAATGACCATGTCCAGTTTTCCATTGATGATCAGCTCCACTTTGAGCTTTATCCCATGAAAAATGGACAGGAACTTACCGGTTTCATTAAATCCGGAAGGTTTCTTTACCATATGAGCCTAAAACAGGTGGAACACAACACCTATGAAGGGCGCTGGAATCCGTTTATGTTTGATGACGGCCTTATATCCGATGATATACTGCTCTACGTTGAAAAAACCAATGAATCCGGGCTTGTTGCCTATCCCTTTTTTGGCGATCAACGGTTTAGGGGTACCTGGGCAAGTGGGTTTGAAAAGAAAGGGGACACCCTCTTTTTTAGTGACGACAACACAGGCTTTAATTTTCGCGCCCTATTCTCCAAAAATGCCATTGGGTTGGAAATGTACTTGGTCGATGCCCTTATTACAAAGACCACCCTGCAACATTCGGAAGAGGATTGGGAATATGAGGTGGATACCACCGATAAAACCCAGACTACCAACAAACCGCCACAGTTGGACGATGGATGGGCCGTAGCAGATGGTAACGACCATGCCATCAACAAAACCAAATTGCAGGAATTGATCGATAACGTCAATTCCAAAAAACTCGTAAATACCCATAGTATTCTCATTGCCAAGGAAGGGAAACTGGTATTTGAAACCTATTTTGATGGTTTTAATGCCCATATTCCCCATGATCAGCGCTCGGCATCAAAGAGCATTTCATCTGCAGTGATAGGTATTGCCCTTAATGATGGCCTTATGGAAAGTGTTGACGAAAAACTGTACGACTTTGTCCCCGAAGCATATCAATACACAAAAAATCCCTTAAAATCCAACATACGAATCAAGGACTTATTGACGATGAGTTCCGGATTGGACGTAAACAATCTGGCCTCTGAAGACTATTACCAAAATCCCAATAATTCCAACAGTTGGCTAAAAACGGTTTTGGAAGCACCCATGGTGGAAGAACCCGGAACCTATGCCGATTATGGTTCGGCGAATCCTTTTTTATTGGGGGTCTGTTTACAGGAGCGCCTGCAAAAACCCATGGAACGCTATATGGATGAAAAACTGTTCGCGCCTTTGGGTATTACCAACTACATCAATCAGACCGATGACACAAAGTCCTCTCCCTATTTTGGTGGTGGAATGCTCATTACCCCCAGGGACATGCTCAAATTTGGACAACTCTATCTCAACAAGGGGAAATGGAAGGGCACACAAATCATTGCTGAAAGTTGGGTGGAAGAATCATTTGAAAAACACGTGCAACTACAAGATGTAAGGGACAAGAACGCCTACGGATACCAATGGTGGCATGATATGTATACCGTTAAGAACAAAACCATTGAAACTGTGGAAGCCAGGGGGGCCGGGGGTCAATTTATTTTTATTATCCCGGAATTGGAATCCGTGGTTGTCATCACCTCCGGAAATTTTCGAAATCGGAAAGGCAATCAACCACGGGAAATACTAAGGGAGTATCTATTGCCGGCAATGGTATTTTAAAGACCAGCGCACTGCCATCGGCGGCATCCCAAAATGCGATAGTACGGAACGGAGCACCAGGACTATGTATCCCCTCGCTCCATCTCTTTAATAGAATTGTCTTTTTTAGGGACGCGACCCGTATGCTCCCTTGATTCTTTTGTAACTTCGTTTGGACGAACGGAACCTAGGGCTGTACTAAGCGTTACCTTTCCACTGCCCGTAGTAAGACCAAAGCCCTAGGTTTACCCGAAAACTTAAACATGACCCTGGAAGATTTAGGATATACCACAGCACTGGAGAATTACCGAAAGGAACATGGTTTGGATTCATTTGGAATAGGACGGGTGATCTCCGAGCATAAGGAGCGGTATGTGGTAAAGAATACTGAAAATGAATATGATGGGGAAATCATTGGAAATTTACGTTTTTCCGCAAGTAGCAGGGCGGATTTTCCTGCAGTGGGTGATTGGGTGGTCATTTCTGCGTATGATGAAAATAAAGTACTCATCCATTCCGTATTACCAAGAAAAAGCAGTATTGAACGCCAAGCGGTAGGGAAACAGGGAGAGAAACAGATCATTGCCGCCAATATTGACCATTCCCTTATTTTGCAGGCGGTCGATCGGGATTTCAACCTTAACCGAATCGAACGGTACCTGACCATTTGCCATGCGGCCAAAGTAGAACCCCTTATTATCCTTACCAAAACCGATCTCATAGACGCCCCCCAACTAACGGAGCTGGTCGACACCCTTCAAAAAAGAATACAACGGGTTCCGGTAATTCCCTTGAGCAATGAATCGCAGCAAGGCATGGAAACCCTGAAAGCGTACCTAAGAAAAGGAAAAACCTATTGTTTATTGGGATCCTCGGGAGTAGGAAAATCCACACTCATCAATAATCTGATTGGGATGGAAGTCATGGCCACTACCGCAATTAGCGAACGTATTAATCGGGGAAAGCATACCACTACGCACCGGGAATTGATCGTAACGGAAATGGGAATTTTAATTGACAACCCTGGAATGCGGGAGGTGGGTATGACAGATGCTCCGGATGGACTGGATATGACCTTCGATGCCATCATAGAATTCTCCGCACAATGCAAATTTTCGGATTGTACGCATACCAATGAAATTGATTGCGCAGTTTTGGAAGCGCTTTCCCATGGGGAAATTGATCCATCGGCCTATGAAAATTACCTAAAAATGGAGCGGGAAAAAGAACACTTTGAATTGACGGTGGCCGAGAAACGAAAAAAAGACAAGGACTTCGGAAAAATGGTCAAGGAATTCAAAAAAAGGAAAAAACAACGCAAGTACTAACTGCCTAGATTGGCAACGGCAATTGCAAAAGAATTTCCCGGTTTAAAACCATCATATTTAGTCGTTTTCCTTTCTTATTGTAGGAAAAATATTTCGTATTTTTAATAGGCAAATTAAACACAGGGTTGCACTCCGTAACCCTTTTATTTTAAGTTCCTAACCCATTTAAATTATGAGAAAGATAGCGCTCTTCATTGGGATTGCCCTATTCACGGTCAAAACAACTTTTGGGCAATTTGATCAAAGTTATATAGGGGAGGGTCATACCCTACCTTCCCAAACACCTTGGAGTCAGTTTTATGGTGGATTTGTTACAAATGACCTTACCAATTATCCAGCCTCCCATGGTTCGCTTTTTGGATATTCCAATGCAAACAATGGGTATGGCTATTCCTATCAGCTATTTAAGGGCCATTCGTTACCGCAACTCAAAATTAGGTTTGCCAATTTTTCTGCCGGGGACCAATGGTATTCATGGAAATCACTTTTTGACAGTGGCAATGATATCATTTATGAAGGAGGAGATATTGAAAGCAGAATAAGGGGATACACCCATATTTACGGTAGGGCCAATGACGGAATCTTACATTTGCATGGAGGCACTTCCAATGGCCCTGTTTTCATAAATCATAATGAGACAGGGAATGTTGTACTGGTAAAAGGTGGGGGAAGGGTCGGAATAAATACCACTTCCCCAAGTGACCTTTTGACCATTGAAGAAGAGAATTCCTATGCCAACATTCGGTTAAGAAGAACGGGGACAAGTCCGGCGGATTTTAGGATCTGGTCAGGTTATAATCAACTTGAATTCAGGAATTCGGCCAATGACATCAAATTGGTATTGGAAGACAATGGCAATGTGGGCATAGGAACGGAAGGCCCGGATGCAAAGCTAACGGTGGCCGGGAATATTCACTCCCGTGAAATTAAGGTTACGGTCGACGCCGGTGCCGACTTTGTTTTTAACGATTCCTATGATCTAAGATCGCTTGAAGAGACCGAAAGGTTCATCAATCGGTATAAACACCTTCCTGAAATTGCTCCCGAAAAAGACATGCTGGAGAACGGCGTTCTGATCGGAGAGCTGAATATTAAACTCCTTCAGAAAATTGAGGAATTGACACTTTACACCATTCAGCAAGAAAAGAAAATCAAACATCTTGAAAGGGAAAACGAAAAAATGAAGTCCTTGGACAAGGAACTTTTTGAATTGCAATCAAGGCTGGAAAAACTGGAATCCGAAAAATAGAAAAGCCCCTATCATGGCTATGGATTGCCCGTCCTTGCCAATGTTAAGTTGGGGGTCGCACTAAAATGTTCGAACCAAGGGCATACCTATCGCTTTTTCTCTTGCTTCTTTTGTAATTTAGTTATGATGAATAAAACAGGGGTGCATTTCTTGGAGCCCCTCCCGATAACAACAATACGTTAACTTCTTGAATTTGTAAAGCAGGCGCACCTAAATGGAAATAGAAGAAGGACAACAAATCCTTAAATCCAAAAAGAAAAAGGACAAGGCCAGGGATAGGCTTGATGCTAAAGGAATGGACACCTTATTTAGGACCCTATCACGCAATCATTATACGCTTTTACGAATGGTGGACACCAAAGCTGCCATAATCCTAACCGTTAATTCCATATTGATAACGGTGTCCTATGGAGCAATAAATCATGTTGAAGGAGTGGGAAAAGAAAATATTGGGATTTTTATTTCATCACTGGTTTATTTTTGCCTCATCTCCATGATAATTGCGCTTGTTGGCATGCTCCCCCATAAATATGTTGGGAAAACATACAAACAAAGTGGGTATCAAGGGAACTTGTACGCTGGGAATTTTGCCGATAAATCACTGCCTGAGTTCCAATCACAATTTAAAAACATCACGAAAAATGGAGAGACGGTTTTTGATGAACTAACTACCGATATCTACTTTCTGGGACTAGCCGTCAAACGCAAACAAACCATGATCAAATTAGCGGTTATTGCACTGATCTTGGGTTTAATTTGGTCCGTTATCTACACCTCTATCGTAACAAAAATTTGAATATCGGAAAAAAACGAACTGATCGGGGTTCAAAAAAGTCCTTACCGGAATATCTTAAGAAAAGGGGGGTGCCGGGCCTTAAGTTAGCAACCCTACCAACTGGTTGGCCTGCACCACTCCGGATTGGCGCCACACCAATTCCCCATTTTTGAAGACCATTAAGGTAGGTACGCCGCGCACCTGATATTTTTGCGCCAAAGCCTGGTTTTTATCCACATCTATCTTAATGATTTTTGCCGCATCCCCCACTTGGTCCTTTACCTGTTCCAAAATGGGCATCATGGTTTGGCATGGGCCACACCACGTGGCATAAAAATCGATTAGGACCGGTTTGTCCCCTGTGATGATTTCCTTAAAACTCGACATTTTCCAGTTTATCAAACGTTATGCTCCAAATTCCCCTAACCTCGTTGATACCATAGCCCAAGGCCTTATCAGTGGGATACTTTTCCCGTAAGAGGTTCCGTACCTCCAAAGATACATCCGTTTTGGGGTTTCCATGGCATTTCAAACATAGGTCATTGGTGACTATGGGATAATAAAACTGCACCTTTTCCCCCAAATCCTCAACAACGGGCACGAGCTTTTCATTGTTAAAGACCAAGGTTTGAAACGTTTTTATATGTTTCAACTCCCTAGCATCGGCAGCATTGCTCGGGTTACGTGGTCTATCGGTCACCCGTTTGATCTTCGCATTGAAAACTACGGACATACTATCGGTAAGGGGATAGGCCCTTTCGTTACAAAATGTAACGGCTTCAACCGGTCCCTTTTCCTGTAGCGCCCCCATTAGGTTGGCCCCCAACACCTTTTTTGTGCCCAAAGCATAGGACAGCCCAATTTCGGCGTAGCCCTTATCCTCCTCCCCAATCCATTTCTTTTGCTCCCTGTTCGTATATGGTTCAGAACCTTGGGAAGCCCAATGTGCTTCAAACCAATCGGGTTCCTCAATTTGGTAGTCACGGAGATAGGCAGCCATTTTTTCAACTTCATCGCTGCGAAACACCTGTTTGGGCATCAATCCAAACCTTTGTACCGCTCCTTTTAATTTGGCATTGGGTGCCTTGGGGTCCATTACAAATTGAACAAAGGAATCCAAGAACATTTGCCTATTGGTAAAGTGTTGTTGGTAATGGGCCTTGATCGCTATCATGGGAGGCCCTACCCTGCCCTCTTTTTGGGACGCTGATGGACTATGGCATAGGTAACATTGTTGCGCCATGAGCCTTTTGCCCTCACCGTAGTCCGTTAGTGAAAATGTATTTTTGACACTATTAATGGAGTCCAAATTGTCCCCCTTTTGGTTCTTACAGGAGAGGGATAATATCAAAATGGTCATCAGGACAATGGATGGTCTTGCCATTGGGCTATGGTTTTGGATTAGCGTGACCAGGCACTGTATCCCCCGGAAAGGTCAATGACGGTTTCAAAACCCATTTTAACCAACCGTTTTGCCGCTTTTTGGCTACGGTTACCGGATTGGCAATAGAGATAAACCGCGCTGTCCTTATCCAATTTTTCAAAGGAGGCGTTAAAGTTGCCCAGACTAAAAAAGTCGATGTTTTGGGCCCCTTTGATATGGCCGGAACGGAATTCCCTTGCCGTTCTAACGTCTACCAGTTGCACATTACCTCCTTTTATGGCTTGGGCATAATCCGCTTTTGATAGCACCTTGACCTTATCTGAAATTCCTTTCTTACCGAATAGTGTATTGAATATGGACATTGTTACCTTGTATTTTGGTTCAAAAGTAGTTTAGGCGAACTTTTGCCACAGTAACCTGGGTTACATTGTCCGGAAAGTTTTTCCTTGTATGGAACAACTGAAAGACAGCGGATGCATTAGCAGCGCTGCGAGGGAATACCAATAATCATTTTTTGCTGATTTGGTCCCGTGGAACCCCTGCATTAACCCCCATCCAATCATTGTAACCGCCTGAATAATCAAAGACTTGGGTAAACCCTTTTCCTTTCATCAATAGGGCGGCCCTATTGCTGCGCCCTCCCATTCTGCAATACAGGTACACCGGTTCTTCTTTGTCCAGGGTCTCTATCTGTTCCAAAAAGGTTTTTTTATCAATAATGTTAAAGTTCAGAGCATCATCGATATGCCCGGATTCGTACTCCTCCTGGGTACGTACATCCACCAATTGTACCTCTTTCCCAAGAACCTCTTTCTGAAAAAAGGTTTTATCCACTACGGTGATCTTTGCAGGCATTTTCTCTTTACAGGAAAGACTAAGCCCCAAGAACAGGCAACAAAGCAAGCAACGCTTCATGATTTTGATAGTCGACCGGCGGCACAGCTCACAAAAGACTTTGCTTTGGTAAGCAACCCGTTTTCGCTATCCACCTCGGGATAGCCCAGGGCCGCCAGCTTTTGCTTTATGCCCAAAAGTACATTTTCGTGGGCATACACAACACGTACCGCGCCTTCCAATTCATCGACCTCAACGGTATCCACCCCTTCAAGTTCACTTACCTTGTTTTTAATAGTGGCAGCACAACCACCGCACTTTAGATTTTGAATGGCAATTGTAGTTTTCATAGTATTAGTTTGAAGTTGTTGGACAAACGAAGTCCGTAGTTTTGATTCCCGCTTTTTTAATGGCTCCAAATCCCCCTGCAACATCCACCAAATTATGGATACCACGACTCTTGAGGATGGAGGCCGCTATCATACTTCTGTAGCCTCCGGCACAGTGTACGTAGAAGGTGTCCTTTGCCGGAAACGCCGCCAAGTGGTCGTTCAAAAAATCGAGGGGCGTTAAGTGGGCATCTTCCAGATGTTCTGCATTGTATTCCGTTTCCTTTCTAACGTCAAAGATGGGTGCCTTTGCTTCAACATGGGCTTTAAAGGTTTCCGCATCCATGCTTGTTACGCTATCCGTATCTTTACCGGCCGCTATCCAAGCCTCCAGACCCCCTTTTAAAAATCCTATGGTACCATCAAAACCAACCCTGGACAGTCGAGTTATGGTTTCTTCTTCCTTGCCTTCGGGGGTAATCAACAAAATAGGCTGTTTTACATCGGCAATCAAAGCGCCCACCCAAGGGGCAAAACTCCCGCCCAAACCAATAAAAATGGATCTGGGGATATGTGCTTTGGCAAAATCATTTTGGTGGCGAACGTCCAACACCACGGCTCCGGTTTCGTTGGCCGCAGTTTCAAAAGCTTCCGGGGACAGCCCAACGGCTCCACGTTCGATAACGTCCTCAATATCATCATATCCTTCCTTATTCATTTTAACGTTCAACGGGAAGTACTGGGGTGGGGGCAATAGTCCGTCCGTAACCTCCTTCACAAACTCTTCCTTGGTCATATCGGCCCGTAGGGCATAGTTCATTTGTTTCTGGTTCCCCAACGTATCCACCGTTTCCTTCATCATATTCTTACCACATGCAGAACCTGCACCGTGCGCAGGATATACGATGACATCATCTGCAAGGGGCATGATCTTGGTCCTAAGGCTATCGTATAAGGTGGCGGCCAGTTCTTCTTGGGTCATACTGGCTGCTTTTTGTGCCAAATCAGGGCGTCCCACATCCCCCAGGAAAAGGGTATCCCCACTAAAAATGGCATGATCTTTCCCGTTTTCATCCCGCAACAAATAGGTAGTGCTCTCCATGGTATGTCCCGGGGTATGCAACGCTATGATCTTGAGCTTCCCCAAGGGAAACGCCTGACCATCTTCCGCAATAATGGCGTCAAAGGAGGGGTTGGCGCTGGGACCATATACTATTGGGGCCCCGGTTTCCCTGGAAAGGGTTACATGGCCACTCACAAAATCGGCATGAAAGTGGGTTTCAAAAATGTATTTGATCTTGGCCTTATCCCGTTTTGCGCGCTCAAGATACGGTTGTACCTCACGAAGGGGATCTATAATGGCCACCTCTCCCTCACTTTCAATATAATAGGCCCCTTGAGCCAAGCATCCGGTGTATATCTGTTCTATGTTCATCTCGCTAAAAATTTAATTCAAAATTAGGGGTAACCCCTTAAAAAGGAGGTAACTTTTGTCACATAAATTACAATTCTTTATGTTGGAGTGAAACTTTTTCCTGAATGGCGGTACGCTCCACTTTTTCCAAACTGTCCGCATAGGCCTCTGCCGTTCTCACATAGATGTTGTCCTGCCCTATTACGTCCACCAATCCGCTTTTTTTAAGGATGTCCCGTAGGGGACCAATGGCCCCGGCCAGTTTAAAGACAATGCCCCTATCACGCAATTGAACGATCAAGGTCTGTAATTGCTTTGCCGCGGTATCGTCCAGGTAATTTACAGGCTCGGCATTGAGAATGATATATTTTAATGCTTCGCCTTTTTTATCCACTTCCTTTAACAGGGCGGTTTTGAAATACTGCACATTGGCAAAAAACAATTGAGCATCAAAACGTATCATTAAAACCGCATCATGGACTTCCACCTCTTCACTAAAACGATCTACATTCTTAAAATACTCCATTCCCTTTATTTTTCCAAGAACTGCAATATGGGGCTTGGAGATTCTATACACCAACAGGACCAAGGAGAACAATACCCCAAAAATGATGCCTTCGGATATCCCGATTAGAAGTGTGGTGAAAAAGGTAATTAGGAACAAAACAAATTCGTCCTTTTGCTGTTTGAGCAATTGCCTCGGGTATTGCATGTCAATAAGGCTGTAGACCGCTACTAATATAATGGCTCCCAAAACGGACTTGGGCAAATAGTAAAAAAACGGGGTCAAGAACAGCAATGTTGCTCCAACTATGATGGCACTTATAATTGAGGCAAAACCTGTTTGGGCACCTTCTTCCACATTCACTGCGGTTCGTGACAAGCCTGCGTTTGTCGGAAAGGACTGAAAAAAGGAACCTACGAGATTGGAGAAGCCCAATGCCCTTAACTCCTGGTTTGGCTCCGTATGCTGGTCCTCGGATTGTTGCTCAACCGCTTTGGCTATGGCCATGGCCTCTGCAAAAGCGATAAAAGCCAAAGCCAAAGCTGTGGGGAGGGCTATGACCAACTGTGACGTTGTAAACTTTGGCAGCACAAAGGCCGGCAATCCCTGGGGGACCGTACCCAGAATATGGACATCGGTTTCGTTTACCATAAAAAAATAGATGCCGATAATGGACAGGATGACCACCAGCATGGCAGCCGGAAGCTTACGGTTCAATTTTTTTAATCCCCAAATGACAAGAATGGCACCAATTCCAATGGAAAGGTCATAAAAATTGGTTTGTCCCAGGTTTTGGAGTACCGCACTAAAAGTAGAAAAAGTGCCTATGGTTTCCAGTTCCAGACCAAAGAGGTATTTCAATTGGCTCACAGCAATGACCAGTGCCGCTGCCGAGGTAAATCCATTGACCACTGGCCTGGAAAGAAAGTTGGCCAAAAACCCCATTCGGAAAAATCCCATGACCAGTTGCAAAACCCCGACCAACAATGCCAAAAAAAGGGCCATGGCAATGTAGTCCTCCATATTCGCCAGTTTCATGGCTGCCAAACTTGAGGCCACAATCAAGGAGTCCAAGGCCACAGGGCCAACGGCCAGTTTTCTGCTGGACCCCGTAAAGGCGTAAAGTAGGTTGGGGACCAGGGCAGCGTACAACCCGTACACCGGGGGCAGGCCGGCAATAAGGGCATAGGCCATTCCCTGTGGTATCAACATGACCCCTACCGTTATCCCCGCCGAAATATCCCCGGAAAGGTATGCCCTTTTATAATTGGGCAACCACTCCAATATTGGGAAATACCGTTTTAACATGGCCACAAAGGTAACCACCTTTTACCGTTAGGTCAGTAACCTGGATGACATAGACCTAAAATAGGTTATCCAACTGGGCGATACTTCCTAAGACAGGGTAGCTACCAAAATGTTTTATTCATAGTGGACCAGGTCGATCGTGAACATTAAATTGGCAGCGGTATGCTGTTTCATGCAATTTTCCAGTGGCAAGTTCCATTGATCTCATTTTTTAAAGGTTTCCATCAGGGAAAGGCAAAGCTCGTCCACATTACGCCTAAAAGGATGGAAAGCGGAGACATTGGACAAGACGATAATCCCTTGTTTGTTCTGGACATCCAATGCCATCGAAGATGAATACCCCCCGGTACCGCCATTATGCCAGAGCAATTCCTTGCCATTCTCCTGGTTTAAAATATGCCACCCCAGGCCAACTTTGAACTCATCGTTGGGGATGAAAGTAGGTCGTTGGGTCATGACAAGTTTTGTGTCTGTGGAATCGAACTGGGCATTTCCAAATTTTGCCAAGTCCACAACAGAAGAAAAAATGGCACCGGCACCGGTCAATGCATCAAAATCCCAATTGGATACTTCCCTTCCGTCAGGATCCAATCCCGGTACAAGTTTGCCACGAATTTTGGTACGGTCCGTCGTGGAGTGGAGCATTTCATATTCTGAAAAAACCTTGTCCCGAACGAATTCTTCATAAGGGGAACCTGATAGTTTGGCAACCAGAAACCCCAAAAGTCCGGCCCCGAGATTTGAATACTCATATTCTGTCCCAGGTGGATGGTTCAACTTAAGGTCATTGACCAGGTATGCTTTCATTTTTTGATCGTCGTACGCCTTGTACGGATTGTCGGGATCTTCGAACAGGTCCAGATTGGAAGGCATCCGCGGTAGTCCAGAGGTATGGTTCGCAAGTTGCTCTAAGGTGATTTCCTGTGCTGTCCCCAGCGTAAAACCTATGTGCTTTTGGACCGGATCTTCCAACCTGACCTGACCTTCCAGTACCAGCGAAGTAAGGAGTGTTGAAGTGAAGACCTTGGTGATGGAACCGATTTCAAAAAGATGATTGCTGTTGGCAACCTCTTCGCTATGGCCATCGACCAACCTTGCTCCAAAATAGTGTGTTTCCCCCTCATACAGAAACCCTAAGGAAAACTCGGTCCCCTCGGGAAAGGTCTGAAGCGTCTCCTGGACCAATTCCATTTGCCTTGCCGATACCGTAGGCCCTTTTTGTTTGTCCTGGGAGGGTTTACTTCCACCATCCACACAACCAACAAGCACAATCCCGAGTAAGGCAGTACAATAGTTCCTTATTTTTTGGAGGGACATTAGATCCATATTACTACTCATTCCAATGAAATCCCGTCCAAATGCGCCAGTTTGGCAATACATCCCCAATTGTATTTCTGACGGTTATCCCCGGACAGTACAAAGGTTAAATCATTGGTTCCCTTGCGCAAGTTCAATACGGTTTGTTCATCATCCACGAACACCCTTCCTTCCGTACCCTTTTCAGGAGGTGGCCGAAAGTTCATTCCCCCATCGAACAGTACCTTGGAGTTCAATACGATTACCAAGTGATCGGCGTAATCAAAATTCAGGCTAACCTCCTGATCGGAATCCGATAGCAGGGTACACGTGAGCACAACCGTTTTGTCCATATCATCATAAAATCGACTAATGTTGAGAAGCCCATCCGTATCGGCCTTTACAGTTTTGAAGCTATCCCTGGATTTAAGAAGGGAATCCACCTGTGCCACAAAATTCAAGGTGTCCATGACAAACATTTCAGACATTTGCCACGTGGTCAAATAGTTGGAGGGAATTCCCTCTTCAGTCCCCTGGTGTTTTGGTATATCGGACTCTTTGATTTCCTGAATGGAGACATCACTAAAATATACCTGGCCAAAAGTACTGAACAGGCTTATTCCCCCCGCCTTGGATTCACCTTTTAGGTTATCAACAACAAAGGTGGGAGTGCCCATATCCCCAACATAAACCGACATTTTATCCTCAATGACCACTATTTTGGCAGGAATCCAGGTACGGATATCCAGGAACACAATGGAATCTTTCCGTTTTTCAAAAAGTAGCGCTTCATTGCGCTGTGGATCATAAATATAGGACATGGTTTCGTTGGGAAGATCAATGAACGATTCCTCGGAATACAAAATCCCTTCCTCCTCCAAGGCCTTTAAAAGCGTTTTCCCCACTTTTCCCTGAACCAGTTCCTCCTCCAGGGAAAGCGGCAAAGTGGCCACTTCCTTTCTTGGAAATACGGCATTCCCCTCATATTTGGGATAATTATAGAGTTGCCAAGGCAAGCTTCCATTGTAAATGGGAATGTATTGCAACGCATCTTTTTTTCCGCTCATCATCATTCTTAGGTAGAGGTACTCATAGTTTTTCTTGTCCTGAATCCTAAAACCCAATCCTGGAACTTGGCCGTTACAATGGAACTCCAATTGGAAGTTTTTGAAGGTAGCACCTTTCAAATACGCCTTTTGATTGGATTCCAACAATAGGGCCTGCCTTCCCTGATGTTCCAAGATAGTTATGGTATCCATTGAACCGTCCGTATTTTCAATTTCCCAGTTGTTTTCCGTAAAGGCAAAATCCTGGACCGTACTGGTTTTTTTGTTTTCCTGGACACAGGATACTATGGGAATGCCCACAAGAAGAATCAGCAGGTTGTAAAGACTGTTTTTCATATCAAGCACTTTTTTTGATTGGATCGATTTATGACATCCCAATGTACAGTGACCAACTCCGTTTTTAGGCGTATTGACCGTTCATCTTCGTTCAAGTTTGTTCATGGTTGATACGGATATACCAATGGAAAAGTTTTAAGCATCTATGGAATCCTGTTCAACTGACAGGAAAAGTCCAGGTTAAGCGACCTTAATCAAATCTGGGGGTTTAAGGCGGATGTAATCTATGTTGCTGAATTGAAATGTATTTCCAAAGACAGGATACCTGCTGTTTTACTTCACAACAAATAGGAAAAAACAAAAACCGATATTTGGTTGTCCCCTTTAATCTTTTTTTAGCGTATCAGGGACCAAAGTTTTAACCGTCCACGCTTATAAATCCAGGATTTCAATTGAGTTTCGATGCAATCTAATTTTACCCAAGTGCTCCAATTTCTTTAATAGCCGTGAAATGACCACACGGGCACTGTGCAGGTCATATGCAATTTCCTGATGGGTATTCTGAATGGTGTTGGATTGATTGATCCGGGCTTTTTCCTTTAAATATTCGATAAGTCTTTGGTCCATATTCATAAAGGCAATGCTATCTATGGTGGACAACATTTCATTCAGTCGGTTGTGGTAACTTTCAAAGACAAAATTCCGCCAGGAACGGTATTGTGAAATCCACTCCTCCATTTTCCGGACCGGGACTATGATCAGGGAAACATCAGTTTCCGCTATGGCCCGTATTTCACTTTGGGTATCCCCCAAACAACAGGCCATCGTCATACTGCAGGTGTCCCCCCGCTCCAAATAATAGAGCAAGAGTTCGTCCCCATCCTCATCTTCCCGCAAAATCTTGATGACACCGGAAATCAAAAGCGGCATTCCCTTGATGTATTCCCCAATTTCCATGATCTTTTCCCCTTCCTGGAATTCCCTATAGATGCCAAGCGCCTCAATTTCCTTTAACAACTGGGGTTCAAAGATGTTTTCAAAACTCGATTTTAAATCCAATTCCATCCCCTAAAAATAGGGGAATTCCCTTTATATTTATACCTATACTTCTTTTTAATCCACCTTTTATGCCTTCCCCAATTTCTGAATTGTACGCACAGCAACGGTCCTTTTTTTCCAGTGGAAAAAGCAAGGACATTGGCTATCGAAAAAAGGCCTTAAAAAAACTAAAGCAAGTAATCACACAAAAGGAAGATGCCATATGTGATGCGCTTTATGCCGACTTTAAAAAGCCGAAATTTGAGGGTTTGGTTTCAGAGACCCAGTTCGTGCTCTCGGAACTGCAATACATACTGAACAATGTTTCGTTTTGGGCCAGGCCCAAAAGGGTATCGGGCAGTTTAAGCAGTTTTCCATCCAAAGATTGGATCCAATATGAGCCCTTTGGGACCATTCTGGTCATTTCTCCCTGGAACTATCCTTTTATGCTGGCCATTTCCCCACTTGTGGGTGCGGTTGCTGCAGGGAATACCGTGGTTTTGAAACCGTCGGAGTTAAGTCCGGCAACATCCAAGATCCTTTTGGAAATCATTGCAGAAGCTTTTGAACCGGGACACGTCACCGTAGTAGAGGGTGACGCGGAAGTCTCACAGGAATTGTTGTCCCTTAAATGGGATTACCTCTTCTTTACGGGAAGTACCCGTGTTGGAAAGATCGTGTACAAAAGCGCCGCAGAACAGCTCACGCCCGTGACCTTGGAACTGGGTGGAAAAAATCCCTGTATTGTGGATGATAGTGCGTCCATTGCCGTTGCTGCAAGGCGTATTACATGGGGAAAATTGCTCAATGCAGGCCAGACCTGTTTGGCCCCGGATTACCTATTGGTACACCATTCGGTGAAGGAGAAACTGATTGCCGCCATTAAAAAATCGGTGCAACGGTTTTATGGAGAGGATGTGCAATCCTCACCCCATTTGGCCAGAATTGCCACCAAGAAGCAATATGACCGATTAAAAAAAATGCTCACGGATGAAAACGTGATCTGGGGAGGGGAATACAATGATAGGGACCGCTATATTGCCCCTACACTGGTGGATAGCCCCGCCCTGGACTCCGAACTCATGCAGGATGAAATCTTTGGCCCGATCCTCCCCATTTATAGCTATACCACCCTGCAGGATTTGGAAGGCTTCATAAAAAGGTACGGGAAACCCCTGGCCCTTTATGTGTTTTCCAAACGGAAAAAGTTCCAGGACCATCTGTTGGGCAACTATGCCTTTGGCGGTGGGGGTATTAATGATTGTGTCATTCATATCGCCAATAAAAGAATGCCCTTTGGTGGTGTGGGCAATTCGGGTTTTGGTGGATATCATGGGGAGCATTCCTTCTACCTTTTTTCCCATAAAAAGGCCATTGTCAAAAAACCCTTTTTGTTGGATTTGCCCATGCGTTATCCTCCCTACAAACTTTCCGATCGCATCACAAAGCGCATAAAACACCTTTTGTGATAATCTTTCCTTAAAATATGTTATGAATCGAATAAAAAATCTATTTTTGCAAGTGATTACTCACTTTTATGACGGAGAAGCAGGAAAAAATTCTTAGTTCGGCACTTGAGTTATTTGCAACGGAGGGCTATAATGCGGTACCTACAAACAAAATAGCAAAACACGCCGGTGTTTCCGAAGGGTTGATATTTAGGCATTACAAAAACAAACAAGGGCTTTTGGATGCCATTTTGGTTCAAGCCTTTGAAAAGGCAACTGCTTTATATGCCCATATCATTGCGGAACAAGACCCCAAACAGGTACTTTGGAAGGCCATAACCCTGCCTTTTGAGGTCAAAAAAAGTGAATACCATTTTTGGAAACTACAGTTTAAATTAAAATGGGAGTTGGAGATTTCCGGCCGTGAAAAAATGCAGCCCTTTATTGACAAACTCCAATGGGCCTTTGAACAACTGGGCTATGACGAATCAAAAAAAGAAGCAGAACTACTGAACCATTTACTCGAAGGGATTGCCGGGGGCATCATCAAGGAAGGATTGGACAGTCAAGCACCTTTAAAAAGCTTTTTGCTTAAAAAATATAACCTCTAAAAAAATTTTTAAAACAATTATAAGTAAGTACTCACACATTATGAAAAAAGTAGCATTAATCACAGGAGCCTCAAGTGGAATTGGTAAGGAACTCGCAAAAATCCACGCAGAAAAAGGCGGGGATTTGGTGTTGATTGCCAGAAGCAAGGACAAACTTGAGGTCTTAAAGTCGGAACTGGAAGAAAAGCATTCGGTTCAAGTGGAAATCATGGCCAGGGATTTGACCGATCCCCATGCCGCCAAACTGATCTATGACGAAGTAAAGGCCGCCGGGATTCAAATTGATTACCTCATCAACAATGCTGGATTTGGGGGTCATGGCAAATTCCACGAACGTCCATGGGAACAGGACTTAAGTATGATCAATCTAAACATTACGGCCTTAACGGCATTGACCCGGTTCTTTTTGCCGGACATGGTCAAAAGAAATGACGGTAAAATATTGAACACCTCTTCCACGGCCAGCTTTATGCCCGGCCCGTTACAGGCGGTTTATTTTGCTACAAAGGCCTATGTTACCTTCTTCAGTAACGCCATTGCGGAAGAGCTATATGACACTAAAATTACGGTCACAAACCTCATGCCCGGAGCCACCGAAACCGAATTTGCCAAAACCTCCGGCATGGACAAGACCAATCTATTTGAAAAAACGGTAAGCGCAAGAAGTGTTGCGGAAGATGGGTACAACGGAATGATGCAAGGTAAACTTGATGTGGTTTCCGGGCTTACCACTTCACAAAAAGTAATGATGAAAATGATTCCCTTTACCCCCAAAAAAGTGCTCCTAAAACAAATAAGGCAAATGCAGGAAGTAAATTAAGCCGCAATTTCGTGGCAGCTATAAAAGGGCGGGTTTTTTATTCGATTTGTGATTTTTTTGGCTACCTTACTTGATGACTAATTTAGCCAATGAAGTTTGTACTTGCACCCGATAAGTTTAAGGGCTCTTTAACGGGACTTGAGTTCTGTGAAGCGGTTGAGGAAGGAATCCGCAAAGTATTCCCAACGGCCGTAATCATCAAGAAACCGCTGGCCGATGGCGGTGATGGCACCATGGAAGTGGTTAAGGACTACCTCAATGCCCATGAAATAAAAGTGCAGGTCAAGGATCCCTTGTTTCGGGACATTGAGGCTACTTACCTCTTCTCCAAGAGACGCAAAATTGCCTTTATTGAGATGTCGGAAGCTTCGGGGCATCGATTGTTAAAACCTGCGGAACTCAATTGTATGGATACCACTTCCCTTGGTACCGGTCAACTTATTGCAGATGCCCTGGACAGGGGTGCCCATGAAATCATTCTGGGCATTGGCGGTAGCGCGACCAACGATGGCGGTATGGGAATGGCCCATGCCCTGGGGTATCGATTTCTGGACCATAACGGAAATACGATCAATCCCATTGGCGGGAACCTGGAAAAAGTAAAACGTATTGTGTCCGACACCCTTCATAAGGGGTTAGCGCAGACCAAAGTAAGGGTTGCCTGTGATGTGGACAATCCTTTTTACGGGCCCAACGGAGCGGCATACGTTTATGGTCCGCAAAAAGGCGCAACAGTGGAAGAAGTCGTTTTTTTGGATAAGGGCCTACGGACATTTTCAACAGCCATAAAAAACCATTTTGGGTTGGACGTTCAACGTATCCCCGGGGCGGGAGCTGCCGGCGGCCTGGGTGGGGGTGCCATGGCCTTTTTGAATGCCTCATTGATTTCGGGAATAGGCTTTATAAAGGAAATTGCGGATTTTGACGCCGTTATTAGGGATGCCAATTGGATCATTACCGGAGAAGGTAAATTGGACAGTCAGACCCTTTCGGGAAAAACCATTGCCGGCGTATTGGAATCGGCAATGAAACAACGAACCGACGTTGCGGCGATTTGTGGCATTATCGATCTTTCCATTTCGGAACAAGAGACCTTGGGGATTACTTATACCACCTCCATACTTCGGAATTTTCAGACCCTGGAGGAGGCCATGGGCTCGAGCTATGAAAATCTGGTCATCGCTGCCTTCAACTTTTGCAAAGTTTTAAAGAAGGACATGTCCCTTTACTGAAAAATTTAAATTTTCCAAGGAAAGTACCTTTCATCATCCATCCAACATTTTTTACACTTTCCCAGGTGGAAAATTGGATCATAGGAGCGTCAATTCCCTAATTTTAAAGGTCTAAATCGACATCAAAATCCAAGCCCCCAACCTAATAGCTTTACACTTAAAAAGGAGTATCGAAATTCATGGTTCGTTTTAGTGGGACCCATAGCCGTTAGAATACAAAACACTTACTTTCAAATACTTACAATTTATTTTTTAATTAAAAACGGTTTTCTGTCACGGGAAAAACACCCCTGTTGATAACATTGTTGAGAATCAAAATTCGATGATGTAAAATCAATGTCAAGAAAATGTGAATTTTACTTCGCTGTTTTTAGGACGGTTCCAATTTTATTCAGACACTTTATGGAAATTACCCAAATTACTAAAAGGGATTTTAGTACCAAACCCTTTGAGCTTTTCAAAATCACCAACGCGGTTTTAAAGGCCATGACCGCTGTCAATCACGGCGAAATGGGCGATGCCCAGACCATTGCAGAGCAGGTATATGCTGCATTGATCGAGCGCAAGGCCCAAGTTAAGGATTACGTTCCTACTGTAGAGGAAGTACAGGATATTGTTGAGCAAAAATTAATGCTCAGTGAATTCCAGGATGTGGCCAAAGCCTATATCATTTATCGAAACCAACAGGCCCAAAGCAGAAAGTCCAACATTTTTGAAAAACGCATCAACTTAAAGCCTTACGAATACCCAGAGCTGTATGAATACGTCCCCGCCATCCGCCATTCGTATTGGATACATACCGAGTTCAATTTCACCAGCGATATTCAGGATTTCAAGTCCCGATTGACGAGTGTGGAACGAAGTGCCATAAAGAATACCATGTTGGCCATTTCACAAATTGAGGTGGCCGTAAAGACTTTTTGGGGGGATATCTACCACCGCATGCCCAAACCAGAAATTGGTTCTGTGGGGGCCACCTTTGCCGAAAGTGAAGTGAGGCACCATGACGCCTATTCCCATCTTTTGGAAATTTTGGGGTTGAACCGTGAGTTTGAAACCTTAAAGAAAAAACCCGTTATCATGAAGCGGGTCCAGTACCTGGAAACCGCATTGAAAAATGCCAAAAGTGAGGACAATAAAGAGTATGCCGAGTCGATTTTGCTGTTCTCCCTGTTCATAGAACACGTTTCCCTCTTTTCCCAGTTTTTGATTATTATGGCCTTCAACAAGCATAAGAACATGCTAAAGGGCATCTCCAATGTTGTGGAGGCCACTTCCAAGGAGGAGCAGATACATGGGGATTTTGGAATTGACGTAATCAACATCATAAAGAAAGAGCATCCGGAATGGTTCGATGAAGCATATCATGCCATGATCCAGCAGTTGTGTGAAGATGCCTTCCTTGCCGAAAGCCGAATTGTGGACTGGATTTTTGAGGACGGAGAGATTGATTTCCTGCCCAAGGCCGTGGTGAACGAATTCATTAAAAACCGTTTCAACAATTCCCTGGAAAGTATTGGAATAGCCAAGGTTTTTGAGGTAGACCCAGACCTATTGGCCCAGACCGAATGGTTTGATGACGAAATTATAGGAACAAAACACGGGGATTTCTTCGTGAAACGATCCATCAATTATAGCAAAAGAACACAAAGTATAACCAGCGACGATCTTTTTTAACCCATGGAAAAAAGCACCCATACACAACACGCCGAACTCACCAAAGAGAATACCACCCAAACCCTGGTCAATGCCAGAAAAGAGGCCTTGTCCACCCTAAAACCGGAAAAGGACGCCGAGGGGTTCCAATGGCTCAATGAGTATAGCCGACAATTTTTGGCCTCTGGTTATCTCACCGAAGGGATTTCGCCGGAAGGCCGTATCCGGGAAATTGCCGATCGTGCGGAACAAATTTTGCAGATTCCGGGTTATTCGGACAAATTTTACAATTATATGTCCGAAGGATTCTTTTCCCTGGCCTCCCCCGTATGGTCCAATTTTGGAAAGGAACGTGGGCTTCCCATTAGCTGTTTTGGTTCCCATATTGATGATGACATGGGCAATATCCTTTATACCCAATCAGAGGTGGGCATGATGTCCAAATTGGGCGGTGGTACTTCCGGGTATTTTGGAAAAATCCGTCATCGAGGTGCCCCCGTTAAAAATAATGGTGAGGCATCCGGAGCAGTGCATATTATGCAATTGTTTGAATCCATGGTGGATGTGGTGAGCCAAGGTTCCGTGCGCAGGGGTCGTTTTTCCCCCTATTTACCCATTGATCATCCGGACATCATGGAGTTTTTGGAAATAGGTACCGAAGGAAACCCCATTCAGCAATTGACCCACGGAGTCACCGTTGGCAACCAATGGATGCAGGAAATGGTGGATGGGGACGTGGAAAAACGCACGGTTTGGGCCAAGGTATTGCAGCGCAGAGGGGAAATGGGCTATCCCTATGTTTTCTTCTCGGACAATGCCAACAATGGTTCCGTGGATGTATATCAGGAAAAGCAGCACCGTATTTACGCAAGTAACCTTTGTACGGAGATCATGTTACCGTCCAATGACAATTGGTCCTTTGTTTGTGTACTTTCCAGCATCAACCTCTTGCACTATGACAAATGGAAAAACACGGATGCGGTGGAAACCATGGTATTCTTCCTGGATGCGGTGATTACTGAATTTATCGAAAAATTGGATGCGTATCGGGATTCCTCGGATAGGGACGACCGCCAAACCTTTTTGTTCATGGAAAGGGCCTATAATTTTGCAAAGGAAAACAGGGCTTTGGGCTTGGGGGCCTTGGGATGGCATTCGCTTTTACAATCCAAAATGTTGGCCTTTAACAGCCAAGAGGCCTATGATTTGAACAGTGAGATCTTCAAGGCCATGAAAGACCGATCCTACAAAGCATCCCAGGAGTTGGCGGCACGTTTTGGCGAACCAAAGGTGCTTAAGGGCTACGGAAGGCGTAACGCTACGTTGAATGCCATTGCGCCCACCACATCGTCCGCTTTTATTTTAGGGCAGGTTTCACAAGGCATTGAGCCCATTTGGTCCAACATTTATGTAAAGGACATTGCCAAAATAAAAGTGACCATTAAAAACCAGTATTTAAGGGATCTGTTGGAAGAAAAGGGCATGAACACCTCGGAAGTTTGGAAAAGCATTCGCGACCGTGATGGCTCCGTCCAACACTTGGAATTCTTGACGGATGATGAAAAAGCGGTCTTCAAAACCTATTCCGAAATAGACCAATTGGACATTGTATACCAAGCGGCCAATAGGCAAAACCATATTGATCAGGGACAGTCCGTAAACATCATCGTGCATCCGGATATGCCAACAAAGGATGTCAATAAAATTCATGTCACCGCCTGGAAGTTGGGCCTAAAATCCCTGTACTACCAGCACAGTATGAATGCCGCACAAAAATTTAAACAAAAAAAAGAATGTGCCAGTTGTGAGGCGTAACCAACAGCATTGACCCACCCTACACCGGTTGATTTGTTTTTTATGCATCCACATCATATGGCAGAATCAAAAAAGGCTCCAAAAATGGAGCCTTTTTTTGGGACGGCACTAAAGCATTCCATTTGGAACTTTTATCCCGTTCCAACCGTATCAGTGGACTATTCGAAATGTAACCTTAGTTCATGAAAACCGCTACCACCGCATTGTTTCCCTGAAAGATGGCATGGTCCAAGGGTGTCTTTCCCTGATTGTCCTTAATGGATGGGTCGCCACCGGCTTTCATCAGTAGTTTTGCGAGTTCCTCCCCTCCAAAAGTGGCGGCAAAGGTTAGGGCAGTTGCCTTATTATAATTTTGTTGATTTACATCCGCTCCAGCTTCCACAAGCGTTTCTACCTGATGTAGATAGCCCTTGAAAATTGCGCCCATTAAAGCCGTATTCCCGAATTTATCATAGGCATTGACATCTGCCCCTGCCTGAATCAACAGTTCCACTACTTTTGGCCGGTCGTTATATACCGCCAAAATCAGCGGGCTAAATCCCATCGGATCCCTTTGATTTACCAGGTCGGTAGTCTCCATTATCAGTTCGCGCACTCTACTAAGGTCACCCTTTCTGCACGCATCATAAATAGTGGTCTGGGCCTTGATCATATTTGTTGCCATAACCCCTATCAGGATAATTAATTTTTTTTTCATTGTATTGTTATTTGGATTAACTGGCCAGATATATTTCACCTGCCCCTTTTATGGTTGTCGAAGCGATCACGGTCTGAGAGCCGTGCATTTTTTTGTCGACATGGAAAATATAGCATGTGGCATTCCTATTCGCCCAGGACATAAAAGCATCCAATTCCTCTTCAATAATGGCTTCCACAACAGGTATGGCCCTTAAATGGTCCTGATTGGCCATGTCTATCTTTTTACTGATCTCATCAATATTGTAAATGGTATTGAAGGGATTGGAAATGGCCTTGTCAATATTTGAAGGCATCGCTAAATCAATCCATATTCGCTTTTTGTCGTACTTTTTAATTGATCTTACCAAATGCTTTTGGTTTCCTACTGCAGAAATTATAGCATCAAAAGAGGACAGATCATTTTGGAGTACACGGTTCCAGTCGTAGATGCCCAAGGCATATTGCTCTGCCAATTTAATTGCCTTTTCCGCCGTTCTGTTGGCAATGAACACATTGGTCAACCCAAACTTCCCCAGGTATTTGAGTATATCCTGTGTTATCTGGCCTGCTCCGATCAGCAACAGTTTGTTTTGGGATAGGGGCCGTTTGGCCAAAAATTGCTTAACCATCTTTATGGAAAGGTAGGCGGCAGAGGTGCTTCCATTCTGGTAAAGCGATTCCCTGGAAATTCTCTTATGACTTTTGAACACGGATTGAAAGGCCCTTTCCAACAATGAACCCTGATCCCGGTTTTTAAGTGCTTCTTGATAAGCCCCCTTTATTTGGGTAATAATCTGTTTGTCCCCAATGATTGCAGATTTTAAGCCATTGGATACCTTCAACAGATGGTGTACCGTTTCCCGGGTATCATCAAACATTTTGAAAACCGACCTTTTTAAATTGACGAGATGCCCAGGCTTGACAAAATCCATCAGAGCATCACGCACAAGGTCAGGGGTTGCCCCATATGACTCAAAATAAATTTCAGTACGGTTGCACGTGCTCAATACTACCACACCTTTTAGGGACAGTTCCCTTTTTAGACGGGCAATAAATTGCGCTTTTTGACCATCATTGAGCGCGTAATGGGCCCTTTCTGAAACCGAAGCCGTTTCATGGGCAATACCCACATACATTACTCTATTCTTCATCGTAACTGTTCTTTAAGAAATCTGCGGCGTAAGGCCATACACCACAGACCTATCCATTCCCTATCGTACCTTGCCGTATTTAGAGCTTCCCTTGGAAAAATCCTTCATTGAAAAGCCCAGACCAGTAGCCAATTTCATTCCAAAATCCCTATCAGCCCTATAGAAGTAGGTAATCATGGTTTTTTGGATGTCCTTGCTCTTGACCTGCCCCAAATCTCCAAGAAGGTTGCTTACCAGATTATCCTGCCCTTTTTTGGTGAGGCTCCTGTAAAAATCACCTGCCTGCTTAAAATCATTGGTTTTGGAAATTTTTTGCTGACCTATGGTCACCTTCTCCAAGGTCTGTGTAGCATAATTGTATTTGTTATTGTCCGTTGTAGGTGTTTTTGAGCTTGGTTGATAATTCACATCCGCATTCACAAAATCATCATTTCTGGCACTCGAATAACTATCCGAGTTGTAATTGACCACCTTTTCCCTGGGTTTGTTTACCGCTATCTGTAAATAATTTGGGCCAAGGCGATGTCTGTGGGTATCAAAATAAGAGAACAATCGACCTTGCAATAGCCTATCTTCCGATGCTTCGACCCCAGGGATCAAAGAGCCAGGGGAAAATGCGATGGATTCCACCTCCTGAAAATAATTCATTGGGTTTTTGTTGAGGGTCATTGTTCCTATCCTGATGCGTTCCACTTCATTGGCAGGCCAATCCTTGGTAGCATCCAGGGGCCAAAAATCAAAGTTCTGCATATCTTCAGGCTTAATCATTTGTACATAAAGATCCCACTGGGGAAACCGTTCCTCATCAATATCCTTTCTTAAGCTTACCGTGGCATGTTGCCAGTCCTTACCTTGTTGCATGGTGGCATCGGCAACCGTTAAGTTTTTCTCACCCTGTTTTGATTCCCAATGGTATTTTACATAGGTAACCTCCCCTTTTCCATTGATCCATTTGAATCCATGTACACTACTGCCGTTCATAAATTGATATCCTGCCGGGATACCATAATCCGAGTACACACGGGTGAGCATATGGGTAGCCTCTGGGATGTGCGAAAAAAAGTCAAAGAACCTATTGGGATCCTGTTTGTTCGTAACCGGTGAAGGTTTTAGGGAATGGACCATATCCGGAAATTTAATGGCATCCCTGATAAAGAATACGGGCAAGTTATTGCCCACGATATCATAGTTCCCATCTTCGGTATAGAATTTTACGGCAAATCCCCGGGGATCTCTTGCGGTCTCTGGCGATCCCTTACCATGGATCACTGTTGAAAAACGTACGGCAAGCTCCGTTTTTTTACCGACTTCCTGAAATGGGACGGCCATGGTAAATAGGGACATATCCTTTGAAGCCTCAAAATATCCAAACGCACCTGCGCCTCTGGCATGAACGACACGTTCCGGAATACGTTCCCGGTCAAAAGCTGCCAATTTTTCAATCAAATGGATGTCTTCCAACAACACGGGTCCATATTCCCCAGCGGTTTTGGAGTTTTGGTTGTCCCCTACCGGAGCGCCAAAATTAGTGGTCATCTGCTGTCCCGTTACACTTAGGGCCAACAAGGCACAGATGAAGGTAATGTGAAATGTTTTCATGATATCTAACTATTTTTTGACAAAAAAAAACGATTGCACTATATTTATCAAATAGATATTTTATTAAATTATATTTATAAAATAAATATGACTATCCAACAATTGACTTATGTGGTAGCACTGGACAATCACCGGCATTTTGTAAAAGCGGCAGAGAGTTGTCATGTGGCCCAACCTACATTGACCTTACAGGTAAAAAAATTGGAAGAACAGATGGCCCTGATGCTCTTTGACCGCAGTAGCCAACCCTTAAAGCCCACTCCCATGGGCGAGATTTTTATTCAAAAGGCCAGGGAAATCCTTGGGGAGATACAACTGTTAAAGGCAATGGTAAACGATGAGAGAAATCTAATGAACGGCACCTTTAGGGTTGGTATTATTCCCACCTTGGCCCCTTATTTATTGCCCTTGTTCATTAAGGAATTTTTAGCCCAATTTCCAGAAATAAAACTTGAAATACAGGAATTGAAGAGCAACGATATCATCACCAAATTGGAAAAGGACCTTTTGGACATTGGCCTTTTGGCCACACCCTTAAACGAGAACAATATCCGTGAAATCACTTTATTCTATGAACCGTTCCTAGTTTACACGGACGATAAGGATACCCTGATCCATAACGATGAAAAGATACACGCAAGTGATCTGACACCAGAAGGCCTTTGGCTATTGGGGCAGGGCCATTGTTTTCGAAACCATACTCTGAACGTCTGCGAATTTGATACCTTGGATTACAACCGCAACCTTTTTATGGAAGGGGGCTCCATTGAGACCCTTAAAAAAATGATCAAGGAAATATCCGGTTATACCTTAATACCAGAACTTTCTTATAGCAAACACACCGACCAGGAAAATACCATTCGATTTGAAGAACCCCAACCTGTTAGGGAAATCAGTATTGTCACCCATAAAAACTTTACAAGGGAACGGTTGATTTCTGAATTGCGAAAATCAATTCTGGAGCATACGCCAAAGTCGTTTAAAAAGAATACACGGTTTGTAAAGGTAAAGTGGCGTTGATCCAAGCACCATAAAGACAATGTCCTTTTTTCATTTGTGGATGGAAAAATCCTTTGGTCCATTAGGTGAAAAGCCAAGTTACATTCCCTTACCCTTGTTGCAAGGAAAAAATCAACAAACGCTCCGTTTCAATAATTGATACTCTCCCTGTTTTTTAAATTCCCTAATGGATATTCCGGTAAGTCTTTAAGGCCATCTTGGTTTTTCCATGGAAAAATTCATTTAAATGTTTGGGTGAACATAAAGTTACCTCGGATGAGCAGCGTTCAAATACAAAACAGCCCTGTATTGAAGCACATAACCGAATGGTGTTGACTACATAAATTTGATTACTATCTTTATTGTAAGTTACTTGTTAGCAATGGGTTCTATAGTATTCTTTATTGTATGGGCGGCTTTGTTACATGGTCTTTTCCTGGCAATTCTATATATGTTTTCAAAAAAGAATAGAATTTTTGCGAACAAGTTGCTGGGTTTATTTTTATTGGCCATAATTCTTGAAGCCATAACTGCGATTTGGCCTTACCATACTATTGGCAGTTATGATATTGATGCATATTTTTCCCTTCCAGATGTGGTTATCTTTATCCCAATTCTTTTTTTTCATTTTGTTCTCGAAAAACTCGGGAATACCCATAGTTATCGAAATTTCTTAGGTATCCATTATTCCCTGGCAACAGTTATTGGCGCGGTTACCTTTGTCAATATTTATCTATTCTTTTTCAAAGATTCCTCCCTCACCAAAATGTTTGGGGTGGAAACGGTTTACTGGGCCCATTTTGGGGTTAAATTACTTGGATTCCTTGTCACAGTGTACACTTTTTCCATTGCAGCATGGGAGATTAGGCAATTCAAAAAATTGGTGCGAAACGAATTCTCGGATTTTAGCTTGCTCCAAATGAATTGGTTGATGAATTTTATTTACTTTCTTGTTCCGGTAATCCTGCTTTGGGGAATAGCCTTGTTCACCGTGGTTTTTGTTCCTAAATATGCAGACGTTTTTGATGTCCCGCTATTTTGTCTTATCGGAGTTTTCCTGTATTATTTAAGTTATCAGGCCTATTTGCATCCCAACTTGTTTGATAAACTTCCCAAAAGCATTTTGGGGACTAAAAATTTGGAAGTTGGGCAGCTTTCCAAAAACCTCCAAAAACCACAGCTAAGCCCGGACAATATTGAGGCATTGATGATGGAGAACAAATTTTTTTTAAAGAAAGATTTGACCTTACATTCCTTTGCCGAAGCCATACATATGTCTCCGAGAAAAATTTCCGATTCCCTAAACCGAAGCTTTGGAAAAAACTTCAATGAATGGGTAAACGATTTTAGAATTCAAAAAGCAAGGGAGCTTATTGAAAATGATACGGAAAATAAGCTTTCCATTGAAGGTGTTGGCATGGAATCCGGATTCAATTCCAGGTCAGCCTTATACTATGCGTTCAAGAAAAAATTGGGGTGTTCCCCTGGAGAATTTCGAAAAAACAGCTCAAAAACACCTACGCCCTAAGCCTACAACCGTCTTTTTTCATGGGTAAATGTCGGGCTTTTGCTATGGGTGTAAACGATAGTAAAAGTGAATTACTTTTTCCTCCTCCGTAGGTTTTGTCGAGCGATAAAAGTCAAGGGCATATTGTTCCGCTTGATCCGCCTGAACAAAGACCTCTTCAAATCCTCTTTCTTTAAAAAACCGAATGGTTTCTTCCATCAATAAGGTTCCAATCTCACGTCTTTGCATATCCCTGGACACTGCCAAATCAAATATGTAGGCAAGTGGTCTTTCTGCGTAATACGGTCTTAGCACATACGATGTTAAAGCCCCAATAATTTTTCCGTTTCCAATGGCGGCAAAAACATGGAAATCTTGTTGTCCAAGTAATTTTTGAACATACGAGGTGCTTGGAGGTGAAAAGTCTTTCATATCGAACACCTCCTCAAAAAGCTGTATCGATGCCATAAAATCTTCTACATCATCAGGTTTAAGTTCTTTTATTTCGATTTCCTTTCGTCCCATTATAGTGTCTTAAAATGCTTTCATTCGTTATCATCCTTGATCATTCCCCACCAACGTTAAACAACATCCTTTCATGTAATCTTCTTTCTTTGAACTCCAAGAATTCAGTTGTCCTATGATTACGGGAGGATTAGGAATTGTTTGACCATTCCATTCGTTTTTGATCGGGAAGTTGCTTCAAAACAAAATCTTCAAAAACAGCGTTGAACCCATCCCCATCAGGACTTGCCGCCATTATTCCAACCATAACCGGGCTATTGTTGGGAAGGTAGGCCAGTCTTCCCAACGTAAAATTCTTTCCGTCCAATGAATGGTATAATTTTAGACTATCCAACCTTCTGATTGCCTTTAACCAAATAGCCTTAGGTGCTTTTTCCAGTTCAACCAGACTCCAGTCACTAAATTTATTGGTAACGACCGTACTCAAATGTACTTTTCCGTCCACAAATTCAGCGCCGCTTTTGATCCATCTTTTCTTATTCTTTCTGATCATTAATCCCATTTGATCATATTGGTTTTTGAATGCCCCGGATATTTTGACCCGTGCCTCAAACTCCCCTCCCATCATTACATAATAAAAGGGGCCATCATCAATGGTAAATCCGTAATGCGTTTGTCTCCAATAATCCGTTTTGGGAGTAACCTTCATGGCCAATGACGAATTGCCCATGGTTTCCCACGTATCAGGCTCATTAAACCAGTACATCTTTTTTGTCATTTTCGCTGTATTTAAAATGGTGATAACTTAGATGAATTTGAATACCGATAGCGGGGTTCCGGCCCAGGTCTTACCATCCAATTCGTATAAATTTTCGTCTTATTTTGATTTTTCAATGAAGCATCCAAACTTCTTTTTCTTTCCGTAGTCCCTAACAAATTTCCCCATATCAAAGATAATTTCCCCTTTGACAATTACTTGTGAAACTGCTCCACAATTCCTATTGACCAGTCTTTTATAATTATTGAAATCCTCGATAACATCTGAGTATACATCCCCGGAAACACTATCAAATTTCTTTGGATCAAGAATGGCTATATCGGCTATTCTTCCTTCAGCCAAAAAGCCCCTTTCCATCCCAAACCAATCTGCCAATTCTTTGGTAAGTCGCCAGATACATTTTTCCATTCGCATGATTGGATTTCCCCTTTCAATGGACTCCTTAACGACTTGAATCATTTGTAACGGGAAATTGTAGAAGGCCATATTGTTCAAGTGGGCTCCCGCATCTGAAAACCCAATCAGATTATAGGGAAAGTTATACATATGTCGGTATTTTTCCTTTCTATCATTGGCGATGGTGGTTGTCCATTGGATGTTCTTATCATATTGCAAAATCAAGTCCAAAAAAGTATCCACCGGATGTTCTTTTCGTCGTATGGCCAGACCGAAAAAATCCTGTCCGATTAGTTCTTTGTCAGGTGCGCTTAGGATTATTGAGCGGCTCAAATCCTTATGCCAAATTTTTGGCGCAAACTTTCTTCTCATTTCGGACTTAAACCTTTCCCTAAAGGCTTTGTCCCGTATCAGTTTATTTCGTTGATCAAGCGCTTTGGCCAGGTGCCGTAATGCTTCACCGCTGGGAAATTCTTCGAACATAACGGATTCAATGCCATCATAATACACCGTAAAAGGACAGGGGAGGGATTGCATCCTAAAATCCCCCCTTCCTATGACATTGGTGAATCTTGAGGTGAAGCTGGTCAGGGGGAGGATATATCGGTCACCTATCAAATCCATCATTGCAAGCATTGAAGTTTTCAATGGTTTTCTGAACCATCCCATGCTTGCCATCATATAGTGAATTGCATTTATCCTGGTGACCACATTTGGAGTTCCTTGCAAAATCGCTCCACGCTTTCTAAGAATGGCCAGTAATCCTTTTCTTTCTTTCCAAGAGGCGTAAAAGGAAGGGGTTTTATGGGACCAATAGCGGTTTCCATCCATTTTATCCCATGGACTGTCCATGGTGGAAAGCCCAAAGAACCCAGCATCCAAGGCCTCATTCAACATATGGTCCATTACGCTTTTTTCCTTTGCCGTTGCCCTTTCACCCTCCTTTAAGGACCTGCTGATCCCCATAGCTTTCATTCGAATATCGGAATGCCCGATAAAGGAACCAACGTTGATTCCAAGAGGGAGCCCATTAATGTAGGATTTCCATTCCGCTGCGGTCTCCCAGGTCTTATTTTTTCTTAATATGGGCAGGATGATTTCCCTTGGCACCGCTTCGACCCTGGCAAAACAATCCGAAGTATCTTCCGGGCTATTGTAAACGGCAGATACCGAGCAACTTCCAAGGATTACGGTTGTAATTCCGTGGCGGGCAGATTCTTTCAATCCTGGTGATACGATCACTTCTGCGTCATAATGTGTATGGCAATCTATAAAACCCGGAACTACCCACTTGTCCGTGGCATCTATGATCCTAAAATCAGGGCTTGTTGAAATTTCGGCAGACGTTATTTTGCCAATCTTTCCTTTGCCGTCGATTACGATATTTTTTCGCGTGGCTTTGTCATTCAAATCCCCTGAAAAAAATAGGCCGTTCTTAATCAATATCATCTCAAAATGCTTCCGACAGATTAAATGAAAATGTGGTCTGACGACCATTGATCCCATTACCGTTCTCCAATAAACCATAGGCAAAATCAACCCTAAGGTTCATTCGATTCTTCTTGTTAAAAAGAACCCTTAAACCCGTTCCCAAGGCCAAATTGGTGTTTGAAACACGGTATGGACCTGTTTCTCCATAGGCCTGTTGGCCACTTATAAAAAAAACTGCCCCCAGGCCCTTCCAAAAATGGAATCTGGGATACTCCATATCCGTATCCCTCCAAAAGGGCAAGCGATATTCCACATCTATTTGTTGGGAATGTTGGTCTTGGAACGTTCCTTGAAAATATCCCCTTCCATTTGGACGGGAAAGTCCATAGAGCGGAACATTTCCGCCATTCCTATTCGGATATTTCCAGTCTTGGATTATCCGGAATGCCAGGGTGTGATTGTTAAATGGATTTAGGTATTTAATGAATTCCGTCCGTATGGCCGCATATTCAAAATCGCTGGCGAAAATTTTTGAATGGAGTAAGAAGGAGGATTCAAAAAAATGGCCTGTCCTCGAATTTATAACTTGATCTCGGGTATCATGGGTGACCGTAAACCCAACGCCCACCCTCCTGCCTTCAGTTCGATTTTGAAGACGATCGATCTTTTGGGCACCTTGAAGGACTTCAAAGGAATTTGGTATGGTATCATATTTTATGACGTCTTCAATTTTCACGGATGGCCCAAAAAAGAGTTTCCCGGCTATCTTTTTTTGATAGTTCGCCATAAATCCAATCCTCGTAACATCCACATTTATATAATTTAGGATTTCTTGGGTGTCATTTTCAAGAATTCTAAGACTTGGATCATTGCCAAGGCCATAATTTCTATCAGGCGCATCGAAATAGTAAAAACGACCATTGAGTCGATCGGCATTGGATAGGAAAAATTGATAGCCCGACTCAAGAAACAATTGGTTTCGCGTGGTATAAATAGCGGCTGCGTTCAAGAATGAGACAGGAATGTTCTTGTTTTCCCTACTTAAGTCAAAATATTTGAATCCAATTGCCCCAAGATTAAGGGCAGATTCCGCAGCGTATGTTATAACGGGAAGCAAATCGTATTTCCTCCCTGCAGTCGAGTCCTGAGCTTGTGAGGCTTGCCAAATAACTACGGAAACAATGATAATTTTAACAATTTTCATGATGTGATTTGGATTTTGATTGAAGATGATTTGTTCAAAAAGTCTTTTTGGGGAAGTCTTTCCCCTGAATGAAGCGCTTCCTATTGGACAGGTAAACATAAATTAGGCCCAACCCCATCATTACAAGGAATACCAGGCTGAAGTAGTAAGGGTTATAGTGCGAGCCCATTGATGGGAAAACAAAGACTGAAATATTAATAAAGGCATGAAATACCACAATCATAAACAGGTTTCTTCCATACTTTGCGTATATCCAAACCATGACTATCCTTTTGAGCACTGACCCAAAGCATTGCCAGAAAATCCAGGAAGGGTCCTTTCCCATTTGAAGGTAGGGTATGATGTGCCATACACCCCATAAAACACCGATACTGACACCTGTATATAAAACACCCTTTTTTCGTAGTAAACTTTTGGTTGCGTATCCCGTCCACCCTATTTCTTCCAAGAAGGAACCCACAAAAAAAAGCGGCACTAAAATCATAATATCCCATAGGGATACTTGAAAGGGCGGTAGTTCGATACCTACATAGGACATTACCAAAAATGTGAAGGTCAATGCAATGGGCATGGTCAGGAAGGCCAAAACATATCCAGCCATCTTCCCGGTTTTAAAGGCAAGGGACTTTAATATGATTTCTTTTAATTTCGAATAGGAATGATAGCCCCATAGGGCAAGTGCAGGGCAAACTACCATTAGGGCGCTAATAGGTAAATCCACAGGAAACAAAGCACTGCCCCAAAAGCCTATTACGTAAAAAGGAATGGACAGGTAGCATATCATTAAAAAATAATTGTAAATCTTAAACGGTTCCCTCATTGTAGTTCTTTTATAATGTTGCTCGTCTTTTTGGCAATCAAAATGGCCGCCGTATGGAAAAATAATCTCCTGTTTTCCTGCTACATTTTTGGTTCTTGACACCCCGTGGAAAAGTGTTCTTGTTACGCATTTGTTCGTAGTCAACCCACCCTAAAATCTGGATTATTAGTAGGGGATGGTGGTGAACCTTCCCTGCCATAGCTGTACAAAAGAAGTATGGCATATGTATTTTTAAATCAAAAAACAAACGGGACTTCCGCACTACCCAAAAACCTCCAAGTGCAACGTTATCCTGGATTTCAAACAAAATTGCGCTGTACAATTGAAACGAAAAAGCAGTGGTTGTTTCAAATACCGTATTTAAAACAAGTTGAATATGTATTGCGATGATTGGGTTTCTATATAAAGGGCGCAGCGTTTTATCACGATACGATTTCATCCGACCCAACCGGTGTACCACCACTGATGGTCGACCATGGCCTAAAGGTGAAGTATTCGCTAGGGCCCCGTGCAGCCATGCCCTAAGCCATGCCAAAAACCGGTACCATGAAAGATCTTTCCTAACATTTGGATATATTCGCCTACTGAAAGCCTGGTTCCGTTAAAAACGAATTCGTTTCACTTTTCGTCATGGGAGCGGACTTGCCCCAAATTTTTAATTGCACTATGGCCAAAATCAAGGTTTTAGTCGAAGGTTATGCCAGACCACTCGACAAAGGTTGGAAAGCGAGTTCAACCGTGTGTTTGATCACCACGGAAGACAAAAAAATCATCACCGATCCCGGATGTAACCGGGAAGCCTTACTTAACGCATTACATGACGAGAACCTGAAAACAGCTGATATTGATTATGTTTTCCTATCCCATCGCCATCCCGATCATATGCTATTGGCAGGCCTATTTGAAAAGGCCACATACATCACCTTTGATGCCGATTTAATGTATGAAAAAGATGTGATGATCGAATTTGATGCAACTATCCTTGGTGAGGATATTGAAATTGTTCATACACCGGGACATGTAGCCGAACATCTTTCCCTAATCGTCCGTACGCCACAGGGAAAAGTTGCGGTAGCCGGGGATGTAATTTGGTGGCTTGATACCGAAGAACAACGGTTCGATTTATATCAAAAAGACCATCTTCAGTCAACGGATATGGATATGAAGGCCCTGGTAGAAAGTAGAAAAACACTTCTAAAAAATGCCGATTACATCATTCCCGGTCATGGAAAGATGTTTAAAGTAGGGGACAATTTCCGCCCTTAACGTGGCAAAGGAGTTCCTGGCCCCTTAAAGGGGGGTACCCCCAATCGTCTGTGACACCATTCCAGTTGCCTGTGAAGCGAATGGGCTGTATACCTCTAATAATCGCCCAACCATCCCCCTAAACTTTCGCTTGTTACATTAGGTTTTTAATTCAACCCCCAGTGCTTGAAATTCGCGACCGCTAACTCTTTTGGCGTACATGCACACTTCAACCCGAGCACTTATTCCAGTGCACACCATTTTTCCCCCATTTTTTAAGGCAATGGGATATCTCCCTATAGCATCCACCACCTTTTCAATGGACACCCATGAAAGGTAAAGACAAGTTGCGTATCGGCACCTATGTCCCGGATGTTAAGCCTACCGTAACAGGAAACATCCCTAACGAAGAAATCAAGGCCAGTTTTTCAGTTCCCAAACCCAATGGTATTTCCAAAGCCGGGCATGGGCCAAAATCCTCTAGCATTGGTTTTAAAAATGCCATCAAAAAGTTTGATCGGGATTTTCCTGTTAGCTACATTACCTTTAAAACAAACAATACCCTTCCTTCTGGAAATTATGGAATCCCCAACCAGAATCAGTTCCACCTTTTCGATACTGGCTCTTGGGATGTCCCTCCAATCCCCTTTTTCGTCCCCAATTCAACCGATTTCAACACTTTTTTTGGTCATACTATTCTAGTAAAATTAAGATTTGCCAAAGGCAATCTTCTGAGTTGTGGATGTAGCGAAATCCATGTTGGGTGGTATTCTCCATGGAGCAATCCCGTAAGCTCTTTGAGCTATAAGACTGAAACTGAAATGGTATATAACATAAGAAAATGAAAAGAACAATTCTAGTGATTAGCCTGCTATGCCTTAGCATAAAACCCTATGCACAGGGTTTGCCAAAAATTGTACCCCCATCTCCCAACGCAGCCTCTTTGGCACAGTTCGTGGAAATCCCCGTATCCCATTATACGGGGCTCCCGGACATCCATATTCCCCTGTACCATATCTCCCAGGGGAACGTACAGGTCCCCATAAATCTGGCCTATCATGCAAGGGGCGTAAAAGTTGCGGAATTGGCCTCGAGCTATGGAATGGGCTGGTCCCTGAATGCTGGTGGTGTTATCACCAGACAGATCAGGGGGAATGCCGACGATTCCGGACAGGGCTATCTGTACCAGAGTTATTATGACACCTTCTTTACCTCATCCACTACAAGGCAGAATGCCTATTCGGCAGAAATCAATGGGACTTTTGACCGAATGCCGGACCAGTTCTTCTTCAATTTTCTTGGATATAGCGGAAAGTTCATATACGACAGGGGGAACCCAAACAAACCCATTCTAGAGACCTTTGATGACCTAAAAATAGAAACGGTCGGTAACCTTACCCAGGAAATTGAGGGATTCATAGTAACCGACACCAAGGGCACAAAATATTATTTTGGAAAGTCGAGTTCGGGGGCCATTACCGCTACCGAAAGTAACCATACCATCACGGATTACTCCTTTTCCCATCAAAATGGACTGACCGAAAATGTTTCCCAGGCACCCATTAAAAAAAATTCATGGTACCTGTTGGAAATAATTCCACTGTCGGGGCAGACCATAACCTTTACCTATGAAAAGGAAGAATCAAGAATGTACCAAAGAAATGGGGAGGTGGCAGAAAAAGACGGCAATAGCTTTGTGAACACCTCCTACTTTTCCGAAATCAAAAACTCCCAACAGAAGATAGGCCAAATAGATTTTGGGCATGGGAAGATTACTTTCAATTACAATACCACAAGGGATGATCTAAAGGCCTACGATAGCACAAAACCGCCCAAGGCCCTTACCAGTATGGAGGTGAACAATAATACTGGCAAACGGATAAAGAAATATGTTTTTGACTATGTCCATACGGTGTCGAACAAAAGCACCAATATTCTCCATCATTTGAACACAAATGCACCGGAATCAAAACAGCGGTTATTCCTGAATTCCATAAGGGAACAGGGCAATGACAATAGTTACCTTCCACCATATGAATTCACCTACAATCCGCAGGTACTGCCAAGCAGGTTTTCAACTTCCCATGATAAGTGGGGGTACTACAACGGCAGAAACAATGGCTTTTTTTCCGTTTTCGCGGACAATCTGTACCAAATAGGAGGAACGACCATAGACACCGATAAGGTCCAGGCCGGCCTGCTGACCAAAATCAAGTACCCTACAGGGGGTTCCGCTGAATATGTATATGAGGCCAACAAGGCAGAATTTCCCGATCATTTAAGGGATCATGTGGCATTTGCACAGAATAATCCTACGGTTCCCAGATATGTTGTCCTGGACAAGGACCCCAAATTTTATGATTTCCAGACAAAGGAGTATTCCATCCCATTTACCATCGAGAACATCGTCCCATCCCAAGCATTCACGGTCCCACCCCATTTGATTGACGCCGGTGCCATCAAAACAGAGGTTTTTCTGGACGACCCCGACTGCACAGATGTTGAAAGTTATGACTGCCCATACTTTGTCAAGATTTTTCATGAGAACGGCACCAATATCTATGCTACCCTCCATAAAACCTCGAATTTCATTTCAATAACCCCTGGAAATTACATCCTCAGGGTCATCCCTACGGATAAGGCCCTTGAAGATCCGTACGATGGGGGGGATAATTTTGGGATACAGCTAAGCTGGCAGGAATATGTTACCCCAGAAGAGGAAACCCTTATTTATACGGGAGGTAATCGTATAAAACAGATCCTGCTCAAGGATGGCAGCGGCAATACCCTAGAAAAAAAATATGAATATACCTATGCCGATGGAAGCACTTCGGGAAAGGTATTTGCCCTTCCTTCTTACTACGGATATGGGACCACCACCATTCAAGGAGGTGTGCAGGTTAAGATCTTCCATCATGTGATGTTCAAGCCAGCAAACACCTTGACCCTGGAACAGGGCAATCACGGTGGATATGCCTTTGTAACGGAATATATAGGGGATAAGACCAACAATATAGGAAAGAACGAATACACCTTCACTACGATGTATGATGGAGGTCAGTATTACATACCTCCTTACCACTTGCCCAACAGTAACGAACGCTTAAGGGGCAAGCCCCTAAAAATCACCAACTACAGGAACAACAATGGTGTTTATGAACGGGTAAGGGAAACAAACAATGTTTACGAATACGTTTTTGACCTTGACCCGCGCACCTATAAGGAAACCGACCTGGTGGTATTTGGTTATAACCCCAACACCCAATCCCCTATTAGCCATAGTAATTACAAGGTTTTTTATTTGAGTGCAGGGGTATGCAAACTAAGTAGTTCTGAAACCGTAGACTATCTCGAAAACGGCAATGTTACCAACCATACGGAATATCTATATGATTATAGTAAACACTATCAAGTACAAAAAACAAAAACGGTTGACAGTAAGGGTCAAAATAGGATAACCAAATCGACCTATCCACAGGATAAGCCCCCTTCATTGACGGCGGCAGAAACACAAATGAAGACCAATCACCAGTACGAGGTTATTGAATCCTCCACCTTTTTAGATCTTGACAACGATACCATGGAGGACGCCAATGAACTGCTGCAGAAGGATTTTGTCCGTTTTAAAAACTGGCCGTCGGGTGCTGTTTTACCAGAATCCATGGAAACCCTCAAAGGGTCAAATTCCGCTGCGGAACAGCGTATAACTTACCATGATTATGATAATTGGGGCAACCCCCTGGAGGTGTCCAGGGCCAACGGACCCTCCATCAGTTATATCTGGGGCTATGATGGGCAATATCCGGTGGCCAAGGTAGAAAATGCCACCAGAACATTGATAGAGGCACTGCCCGGTTTTGATCCTAATTTCGATACCGGTTCCGGGGGCCTTACCTCCACACAGGAAAATACACTCCGTAACCACTCTACCATGAGTGACGCCCTGGTCACCACCTATACCTATGATCCTTTGGTGGGTGTTACGAGTATGACCGATCCCACAGGATATAAGATGACCTATCACTATGATGACTTCAACCGTTTGGAATCCATCCGGGATGCGAATAACAATCTGGTGACCGATTATGAATACCATTATAAAGGACAATAAACCAAAGGTAGAAACCATGAAAACACAAAAATTGATTATCAAGCTACCAAGTGTAATGCTAATTGCATGTCTATCGGTACTATCATATGCCTCGCACGGCCAACAGCAGGGGGACCCCACCGATATTAGGGGAAGTTGGTCCCTGAACTACGACCTGACCCTGGCCGATGTATCGGGCAACGAAAGACAGCTTTATCAAAAGGTAAGCGGTACGCTACAGAACAGGATGAGGCAGTTTTTGAACGGCAGGCGTTTTGACTTCCACAGCAACGGTATGTATACCATAACCAATACGGACGGTACGGTACTTTCGGGAAGCTGGACCCTTAATAATCTGGGCCTATTGGCCATGATCGATGGGAACAGCATAGAGATCGACTATATAGCTAGTCTTGATGGAAACCTACTGATACTTGTACCGCAGGGTGCAGCAACGAAGGACATACTGTTCAAAAGACTCTTTTTCAACAGGACTGGATGAGATTTTTCCCAACCTCAAATATAAAATCCATACACAACCATAAAAATGCAAAACAGCTTCAATACCAATAAAAATTATAAAATACCGCTGATTGTTACACTACTATCGTTGTTTTTGACCTACAACGGCCTTTACGGCCAGTTGATTGGCGATAGATCGGTAAACCTGGGAGATGTGGAAACCTATACCCTTGTCAGGGGTGACGTCACCTATGCTGATTGGGACGCGGGAGGAGTAATCACAAGTTCGAACAACACCAGCGCCACGGTGAGATGGAACATTCCAGGCACTCAACCCCTGGTGGTTGTCTACGAGACCATGGGTGTCAGTGGAAATTTTTCTATAGTTGAAATTGAAGTAACGGTTGCGTTCGTTCCTACTGCTGCACCCGGCACCCCGTCCATATCCGATAATGGCTGTGGCCAGGCCTTGCTCACACGGAATGGCTCACCGCCAGAGGATGTTGACTGGTACTGGCAGGGAAAGAACCCCAATGGTACCCATATCAACAAGGGAAAGGGCACCACCTTTGTCGCCAACGAGGGAACGGGAACCTATTATATCCGGGCCTACCACACCGGTAGTGCCCAGTGGAGTACCAGTTCGGGATCGCGTTATGTTTCCATCGTTAACCTTGGTGCAGGGTCCATTTCCGGAACCCAAACCATTTGTTATGATGGCAATCCCGGTACGCTTGGCAATAGCGCTTCGGCCAGCGGCGTTAGTGGGAGTGTTTCCTATCAATGGCAGTATTCCAATAATGGCAGTAGTGGTTGGACCAACATCAGTGGGGCCACCGCCACCACGTACAACCCCCCTGGGGGACAGAAGGTCTCTAGATGGTACCGCAGGCGTGCGCAATGCGCCTCCCAGACCAGATATACAGGGAGCGTTAAGGTGACCGTTCTGCCGCCCCTAACGGCGGGCAACATCAACGGCACGCAAACGGTCTGTTTTAGTAGCAATCCGTCCCCCTTGGGCAACGAAGTCTCGCCCTCGAACGGGTTGGGCGGCTATAGTTACCAATGGCAAATATCGTCGAACAACAGTTCCTGGGGCAATATCAGCGGTGCCACGGCAAGCACCTACGATCCGCCGGGGAACCAAACGGCTACACGGTGGTTCCGCAGGCGGGTGATTTCCTGCGGACAGACCAAGTACACCGGGTCGGTAAAGGTGACCGTCCTGCCGCCCCTAACGGCGGGCAACATCAACGGCACGCAAACGGTCTGTTACGGTGGTGATCCAATTACCCTGGGCTATTATGCCTCACCCTCGAACGGGTTGGGTGGGTATGCCTACCAGTGGCAAATATCGTCGAACAACAGCTCCTGGGGCAACATCAGTGGTGCCACGGAAAGCAGCTACAACCCCCCTGGTAACCAAACGGCCACACGGTGGTACCGTAGGCGGGTGATTTCCTGTGGGCAGACAAAATATACCCCAAGTATCAAAGTGACCGTTCGGCCCAATCTGTTCCCGGGCAGCATCAATGGTACACAGAACCTTTGTGCGGACAAGGATCCAGGGAACCTTTCCAGTGTTTCAACGGCTTCGGGCGGCAATGGCAGCTATGCCTACCAGTGGCAGCGATCGACCACCGGTGCCACTTCGGGCTTTGTCAACATTGCTGGTGCCACGAGCGCCTCGTATGCCCCGGGCCCGATTTCGGTCTCGCACTGGTACCGCAGACAGGTGGTATCCTGTGGACAAACCAAGTACACGGGCACGGTAACGATAACGGTCAACCCACCGCCCACCTGGTATGCCGATACCGATGGGGACGGATTTGGGGATCCGTCGGTAAGTACCACCACTTGCGACCGTCCCCCGGATCATGTGGACAACGCTTCCGATCAATGCCCCAACTTTCCGGGGCTTGCCAATGGATGTGGGTATGCGGCCCCTATCATGACCAATGCCAACTATCTACATGTGCGTTCCTATCAGAGGGCCATTACGGGCAGCAGCACCTTAGTGAACAACAACGATGTGATCGAACGGTTGACCTATTATGATGGTCTGGGAAGACCTATGCAGGATTTGGCGCTCAAGGCCACCCCAAAAGGCAGGGATCTGGTGACGCATATGGAATATGACGATTACGGCCGTGTGGAAAGAGAATACCTCCCCTATCCCGCAACAGGTACGGTGGGCCAGTTGCATACCACGGCCCAAAGTGATGCCCATGGCTACTATGTGGCCAATTATCCGGGCGATATTGTATCGGCAACACCCAATCCCTTTTCGGAAAGGGCCTTTGAGGCCTCGCCCCTAGACCGGGTATTGAAACAGGCCGCCCCCGGGTACGATTGGCGTATGGGCGGGGGGCATGAAGTGGAATTTGGACACCATATCAATACTGCTTCGGAAGTGCCTTATTTTTATGTGGCCTTCGTTGGAGGAAACACGGAACTGCCCGAGCTTCGTAAGGGCAGTGGTGCGGAGGAACACTATGCTACGGGGGAACTGTACAAGACCATAACCAAAGATGAAAACCACGCTTCGACCTCAAAACTGCACAGCACTGAGGAGTTTACCGATAAACAGGGCCGTGTGGTGCTCAAGCGTACTTATGCCCTGGTCGGGAGCACTATAACGGCCCACGACACCTATTATGTGTATGATGACTACGGGAACCTGACCTATGTGATCCCGCCCAAGGTGGACACCTCCAATGGGGTGAGTACCACGGAGCTCAACGAACTCTGTTACCAATACAAGTACGATCACCGCAACCGTTTGGTGGAAAAGAAATTGCCCGGCAAGGGTACGGCAAGTACCTGGGAAGAGATTGTGTACAACAAACTGGACCAACCGATCATGACCCGCGATCCCATCCTAAGGGTACAGGGAAAATGGCTGTTTACCAAATACGATGTCCATGGCCGTGTGGCCTATACCGGAATGGTAAGTAGCACCAGTAATCGGGCCAGCCTGCAAACCGGGGCAAACAATGCCACTGCCCAGCACGAATCCCGGCGGACAAGTTCCCCTAGCCTGGCAGACGAAACTGTACTGTATTCCAATAGCGCCTACCCCAATACACTTGCCATGGAGATCCATATGGTAAACTATTACGACAGCTATGTGGATACCGATGGTCTTACCGTACCTACAACGGTTCTGGGGCAAACCAAGGCCAGCAACGTAAAGGGCCTTGCTACGGTAAGCAAGGTAAGGGTACTGGATTCCTCGGCAACTGCAGGACAGGCCGACTGGATTACTACCCTGACCGGTTACGATGCCAAGGGCAGGGCCATCTATACGGCCAGCAAGAATACGTATTTGGGCACCACCGACGTGGTAGGGACCCAGCTAGACTTTGGGGGCAGGTCCCTAAAGGTACGTAGTGCCCATACCAGGACTCTGGACGGAGTTGAAGAGACCATTGTGACCATTGATAATTTTGCCTATGACCATGTGGGGCGATTGCTCAGCCAGACCCAGTGTATAGGGGACGCGACCCTTGGCGATACCTGCAACAGTGCTATTGGGGATACCTCCCTTGTTTTGAGTACCCCGGTGACCGGTTCCCGAACGGATATTGCCACCAGCAGTATTATCCTGCGCCCTGGCTTTCACGTAGTGGCAGCCCCTGGTTTGAGCTATACTGCCAAGATCGATCCCCAATTTGCACAGGAACTGATCGTTTACAACAACTATGATGAACTCGGACAATTGGTACGGAAGAAAGTGGGCGGTAGCCCAGGGGCAACCTATGATGCGACCATGGGCCTACAGACCGTGAAGTATGCTTATAATGTTAGGGGATGGCTCACAAAGATTAACAACCCTTCCAGCCTCGGCGACGATCTCTTTGCCTTTGCGATTAACTACAATACTGTGGCCCATAGTGGGACCAAACTGTACAATGGCAATATTGCGGAAACGGAGTGGCGTACGGCCAATACCGACAGTTCCCTAAAATGGTACCGCTATGGCTATGATGCGCTGAACCGGCTTACCTCTGCCGTTGTCCAAACGGGCCATTATAATATGACGGCCCTGTATGATAAGAACGGTAACATTACCGAACTGAACAGAAATGGGCATACCAATGCCACAGCCACCACTTTCGGCCCAATGGACAGATTGGGTTATAGTTATGATGCCGGTAACAAGCTCACCAAGGTTTTGGACATTGGACGTAAAACCTATGGCTTCAAGGATAGTACAACCGATGGCCAAGACTATTGGTACGATGCCAACGGGAACATGGTGCGCGACCTGAACAAGGGCATTGGGACCACCAGTGTGGATGGGATCGGCTATAACCATCTAAATCTACCGACAGAGGTAAAGTTTGACAACAATACTAACAAAAAGATCAGCTATATTTACGATGCCCTTGGAACGAAACTGAAGAAAATGACCTATAACAACGGTGTTTCGACCACGACCGATTATGCGGGCAACTACATCTATGAGAATAATGCCCTACAGTTCTTTGGCCACCCAGAGGGCTATGTGATGCCCAATAACAGTAGTGGTTATGACTATGTGTACCAATACAAAGATCATTTGGGGAACGTCCGTCTATCATATACTGACAACAACGGAACCCTTGAGATCATTGAGGAGAACAACTATTATCCCTTTGGTTTACGTCATAAAGGATACAACAATGTTGTGAATGGTACACATCATCCTTATGATTATCAAGGAAAAGAGAATCAGGAGGAACTTGGTTTAAAATGGCACGACTTCGGAGCAAGAAATTATGATGCTACTTTAGGTAGATGGACAAGTATTGATGCAATGGCTGACCACGAGAAGCAGATTGCATTTTCTCCATACTCTGCTATGGCTAATAATCCCAATGTATTTATTGATCCTGATGGCAATTGCTTTACAAAATCTGAAAATGATGAATATGTGCCTTGCGAAGAAGGTAGTGTTGGAGATACAAGGCAAGGAGCTTTTGGATATGACTGGACATATACTGAAAATGATGGCTGGCAATTGACAAATGGAGCAGACCCAGATTCTGTTGAAGCTGAATATACTGAAGAAACACTTGATGGTAGTGCAGATTATTATATTAATAGATATAAAAAACATATCGAAAAATATGGTACTCGTCCACCAGATTATTATTTAGGATATGGGCATAAGTACAATGTTCGATTTACGAATGAAACCAGAGATGGACTTTCGGAAACTGGGAAAGAATGGTTAGACCAAACTTCTATTGAATTACAGGTTTTAATGGAAGAAGCTTTGAGAGAAAACCCGAGCATTGAGCTAAATAATGAAACTTTCCAAAAGTTTGCGTTTGAATCACACGTACCTGCATACTCAAAAGGAGATAAGCTATTCAATTTAGGTATGTCGGATAAGTTGAGAATTATGGTAACTCCTAATTTCAGTGATTCTTTTGGTTCTGGTTTAGGGAGAGCACAGATAGGAAAGATTCTTAATAAACAATTATTATTTAATTCTTTTAAGTCTTCTCCGTCATCACTATACAATAAAACGAAGAACCCTACTTATTTAAGATTAGGAGGTTTATAATGAATAAAGAAATAATGTTTTTAAGTTTAATAATTGCAATGCTAACTTGTGTATCGTGTTCCTTTAACAACAATAGCAATTGTAGTATAGAGTACGTTAAACTTGAGTTTGAGTATTATAAATCCATTGTTGATAAAGGACAGTATGGTTATATGATTGGAACGACAGGAGATTCCCAAGATTATAGAACAAAAGAGACTATAATTTATAAACGGAAAGGCAATACAAATTTTAAACTACTTGATATAAGAGTGCCTGGGGAGAATCGTGAAACTTCTTTTACAGATAAACACATCTATTTAATCAATGAAATATTTACCCAAAAATTATCTTTTTCCAATTCAAAAACGATATTATATAAGGTAAATTTGGATACAGATGAATTGCAAAAAATATCTGAGTTAGGAAATATATACCCTAAGAGCGTCTTTTTTGAGAACGATTCAGTAGGTTACATTTTTGGGAGGCTGTCTAATTATGCTCGTGATGGTGGTTTTATGAAAACTATTGATGGTGGTGTAAGTTGGGACACTTTGAAATTAGAAAAGCCTATAGAAAAGGTAAAGTCAATAAAAAAAAAGTTCTACTTTCTTTCTTACAAAAGAAATGATAAAAAGGACTGGATTTACACAATCGATAAGAAAAGTAATGAGCTAGATTCATTGCAATTTGACTTAAATATAGTAGATTTTACTATTGGGAAAAATGGTGATTACTGGCTGTTAGGAAAGGATACAGACAGAACGGTATTACAGCATTATGAAGATGGAAAAATAGCAAACGTAAAAACCTTTTCAAAAGATGCAGACCTTTCGCCTAACCAATTGTATAGATACAATGATGTGATTGTGGTGCTCACATCGCAGATTGATAAAAATATGCTAGGTGGTTTTGGAGGCACTAAACCAGAAATCTTTTTATCTAAAGATGATGGGTTGACTTGGGATAATCAACTTGTAGAAGAAGCTCTGTACATAAAACCAGTATCATTTTACGAAGATGAGAGAATGACGGCTTACATTGGACACGGCAAAGTGATAAAGTGTAGCTTTAATTAATTACAACTGTTAAAATAATAGACCCCCCCCGCTAGCGCTCGTCTCTGACGAGTGCCGTATCGAGTAGGCAAAAAACAAAACAAAAAAGCCACGGCTAAAGCCGTGGCTTTTTTGTTGTCGGGATTTCTCACATACGCTCGAAATGACCTTTACGAGAGCGTCATTTCGAAAGCGCAAAGTGATTGGAAAATCCCCGCTCCGCAGTATCCACCAAAGGCGGATTGGGTTATACATTGCGGCCTAAACGTTTCAAAGGTTTTGATAACGCTAGGGCAAAGCAGTCAAACTACTTCGCAGCGGGGAACAACCACACCCCTTTTGGGCTCAGGTACAAAGGCTACAAAACAGGGCGGTGTCCCGCCCTTGGCAACGGAGGATTGACGCAACGCTGCTCGAAAATGGTTGGCCATTTTCCTTCGAATATGGAGCATACTTTGCTTTAAAAACCTTGAAAGACACTTTTTAAAGAGGAAAAAATGCCTTTGGTCCGCTGCTCGGTAAACGGTTCGCCGATTTCCTCTTCTTTAAAGCAAATCCTATGTATCTCAGGGATGTTCTTTTGGATAAGGGGCAAGGGATCGAACGTAGTGCTCTGCGAAAAGTCCAAAAAGCCTTTTTGCGGCACCACTGCCGTATGAACCTTGAGGCGGTCCGTGAAGTTTTGAAAGGCGGGCGAATTTAGGCCGGTGAAAAGTTCCACCTGGATCGTACCGATGTTCACGTAGAACCTATGGACGAGCTCGTTCCTGGCCCTCAAAAATTCCTCGCTCTTGAGTTCCGATACAATCCTTCGCGGTGAAAAGCCATAGAGCTCCGAATCCGATAACGGTATCCTATAAGGGTAGACCAGGACAATATCGATAATCTCCTGGTGGTACAGTTTAAGGGCATAGGCTGCCAATTTTAAGGATTTGACACTGAAATCCGTGGGTACCAATATTTTTTTCATGACGTTTCGATTTTATATAGGTACAATACTAAGCCTGCAACATTAAAATGGGATAAGAAAGGGATTGGAAAGGCATTAGATTTTCAGTGGCCCGTATTGGCGGTGGCATGGATATTGGGCAACTGTACCATGACCCGGGTTCCCTTCCCGATTTCTGAATCAATCTGCAGTTCGCCCCCATGCAGCCGTACAATTTTCCGGGACAGGGGGAGGCCAAGGCCAAAACCTTTAAAACCCCTGGCGTTGGATCCCCTGGAAAACGGTTCCAACACATTTTTAAGGTCCTCTTTGGGAATACCGATGCCCTCATCCCTTACGGAAATCAGGATGGTCTGTTCCCTCACCTGGATACCCAAATCGACATTCCCGTCTTTGGAATACTTCAACGCATTGTCCAGGACGTTGAACAGGGCTGCGCGTATAAGGCCAGCATTTCCCTTAAAGATCAGTTTGTCCGGATCTTTTGGCAAAAACCGGAGGTCGCAGTTTACCGTTCCAGAAGTGGGCACATCAAATTCCGTTTGAAGTTCCATCAACAGCTCATCGGCCCGTATATACTCTCCCAACAGCGCCTTGGAGTCGTTTTCGGCATGGGCCAGTTCCAACAGGGCATTGATGAGTCCGTTGAGTCGTGAGGCCTCCCTTTCAATGGTCCGCAGGGTGGTGATATATTCCTGTTCGCTCCTTGCACTGCCAAGGGCGACCTCCGTCTGCCCGATGATGGCCGTTAAGGGGTTCTTAAGTTCATGGGAGGCATTGCGCACAAAATTGTTCTTCATCTCAAAAGAGGCCTCGAGCCTGTCCAGCATATTGTTGAACGTACGGGACAGCTCCCCCAGTTCATCGTTTCTGTGTCCATTGGGCAATCGCAAATGGAGCTTTTTCGCCCGTATCCCATTGACCTGTCGGGTAATATCCGAAATGGGCTTCAGCACCCTTTTGGCATAATCCCGGCCCAATACAAAAAGGATGATCAAGCTCAGGACATAGGCCATGAGCAAGGTTCTTAAAAGGTTCCGCATTTTGGCCGACCCATAAAGGTCCTCCGCGGACAGTACCACGATGAAATCCCCCTGGTTGTCCCGATAAAGGATGGCCGTGAAATAGGCTTTCCCAATCTTGGCCTTGGCATGGCCTGCGGTAAGGACTTCACTGAAGAATTCCTTTTCCAAGGGAAGCGTATGGGGCGGAGCCAAGGTTCCTTTGTCCATATTGACCTTGAAGATCTCTTCTTTTTCATTGGGCAGGGTCCGTACGTGCTTTTTGCGGATTTCCTCGTAGATACTGGAACTCAGTTCATCTTTTTCCAGATAGGCCTGGGCCGCAATCGATGCCCTTTGCCGCAAGCGGAGATAGAATTCATTATGCGTGTGGTTCTCCACGGAAAAGTAAATGAACAAAAAGACCGACAACAGCAGCAGGGCGGTGAGCAGTACAAAGATCAGTGCTATTTTGTTCCTAATCTTCATGTTCTTCGGATTCCCGCAAGGCATAGCCCATACCGATCACGGTATGGATAAGTCTGGGGCCATAAGGCCGGTCGATCTTGTTTCTTAGATAATTGACATAGACATCCACCACGTTGGTCCCCAGATTGAAATTGATGTCCCATACACTCTCTAGAATATCGATACGGCTCAATACCCTGTTCTTGTTCCTTAGAAAGAACTCCAGTAACCGAAACTCGGTGGAAGTCAGTTTGATGTTGTTCCCCGCCCTTTTTACCGTCTTGGCATCCCGGTCAAGTTCCAGGTCGGACACCGTCAGTTTTCGGTTCACCGTCTCCATGGGAACATGCCTTCTTGACAATGCGCGGATCCTGGCCAAAAGCTCCTTGAACTTAAAGGGCTTCACCAGGTAGTCATCCGCTCCGGAATCCAATCCTTCCACCACATTCTCCGTGGTGCCCAGCGCAGTAAGCATGATAATGGGCAGGTTTTTGTAACCGAGTCCCCTGATTTTTTTGGCTACCAAACGTCCGTCCATGGTGGGCAGTACAATGTCAAGGATCACCAAATCGATTTCCTCCCGTGCCAACCGTTCCAGGCCCTGCGGCCCATCATAGGCCAAAAAAATCTCATGGCCCGCTTCACGGAGTCCCTTTCCTATAAAGGTGGCCACGTTCCGTTCATCTTCTATGACCAATATTCTTTTGGACATTTACGGAGGCGTCAAATGAAGTTGGAATTGTTCTGTTTTTTATCGTCCTTAAAGATAAAAAATGAGGTGCAACCCCCGCCTTGAGGAGATTAGAATACCATTAGAATTGTTTGGCCGTTCAAAAATCAATCCCGAGTTACGGATTGGCGATAGCAGGTAAAACCTGCTTTAATCGGGTCAAAAATCCCTTATCTTAGTTCACTACATAAAAGAGATTACAATCTATATTCCCGGGTTGTGGCACATTAGAAAAAATCGAAATTCTGAATGAAAAAAGTAGTAATAGTTGGAAGTTCAAGAAATGACGGAGATACCTCCAATTTGACAAGTGTACTGATTGAAAAATCCAAATGGGATTTAATTAACCTAAATGACTACAATTTCAGTTATTATGATTACAACCACGAAAACAGAAACGACGACTACCTTGGTTTAATGAAACAAATAATTGAAAAATATGACACGCTGATTTTTGCAACACCGGTCTATTGGTATTCCATGAGCGGAATAATGAAAGTATTTTTTGACCGCATAACCGATTTATTGGAAATTGAAAAAGACCTTGGACGAAAATTACGTGGAAAAAATATGGCTGCAATCAGTTGTTCTATAGGAAATAATTTGGATGACTCTTTTTGGCTTCCATTTTCAGAAACTGCAAAGTACTTAGGAATGAATTATTTTGGACACATTCATACAATTGCTGGTGAACAAAATGAATTGAAATTGGAGGAATTTATAACCAACATTGAAAATAAAAACGTGCTTTAACAAGGTATAAGCGATAATTGCTGGTAGCCGCGCAACTACATTTATACAAAACGCTTTGTACAATACATTCTAAATGAAAAATAGCCTACTACTTCTACTACTGGCCGTAATGACTTTTAAGGCCGTAGCCCAAGACACAATTTGCTTAAATACAACTATCAAGCATACCATTAAGTCCGAATATCTGGATGAAAACAGGGAGTATTGGGTGAGTTTGCCCCTCAAATATTCCGATTCCCTAACGTACCCGGCAATTTATGTTTTTGATGCGGAGTGGCGGTTCGATTTAATTAAAAACATAGCGTTTGATCTGGGAGCAAACAAGAAAATACGGAATTCCATTATTATTGGGATTCCACATATGGATTGGGAAAACAAAAGAGGGCAAGACCTTACTTTTAGTCAGTCGAGAATTGAGTATGATGGGGAGAAAGTGGATTCCACATGGTACACTGACTCCAATTCGGGTAAAGCAATGTCTTTTTACAATTACCTGATCAAAGAACTGATTCCGGATGTCGATAAAAACTATGCTACCAATACGCACGAAACACTCATAGGGCATTCCTATGGGGGCTATTTTGGGGGTTACCTCTTATCATTGGAACATCCTTTTGAAATCATACATATGTATGACCCTTCCCTATGGTACAGTGATGGGGAGGTGATACAACGATTTAAAAAATCCAACTATAACAAGACTACCAGGATACATATCACCTATCAACCAAAACCGGAATTTCACAGGGGAAAGATAGAAGAGTTCATCCAAGAACTTGAGGATACTGAATCGATTATCCTATCCAAGGAATTCTATGAAAATGACACGCATAATTCGTTGTTTCTAGCCAGTTTTTACGAAGGAATCCTTAAAACAAACCCATAACTGTACATAGCATTGGCTATACGTAAAGGCGCCGTTCCAGTTTCCATTTGGTCAAGTGGTTCGAGCATCCCTTTATTCCCTATTTTTAAGCTATGGAAAAGGACAGCGCTGAACAGCATATGGTGTTGGCACCCTGGTTTTGACCTATTGGAACAGGAACAATGACCGGAAACTTCATAGATACCTTGAGGTTTGGCCTGAAACGCAGGCCTTCCTTCCTGGACCCCAACATTGGGTTCCTCCATACCGATCATGGGGTGGTCAGGGTCTTGGACACCGGGGGGACAAAACCTGTTATCCTTAATGTGCCCGATGGCCCCAACGTTATCGAACACCATTTGGGACTGATCAAGGAACTCTCCCGGAATTTTAGGGTCATTTGCTTTGAATTCCCTGGGACCGGTTTTTCCTATCCGAACAGGAAATACGATTATTCCATTGCCGCCGCCGCCAAATTGATTATCCATATTATGGATATCCTAAAAGTGGATAGGGCCACCCTGGCCTTTTCCTGTTCCAACGGATTTTATGCCATAAAGGCCGCTGGGCTTTTTCCTGAGCGCATTGCGCACCTGTTCCTGTCCCAAACCCCCTCGTTGCCGGCCATGGAAAAATGGACGGAAGGCACCATCCCCAATGTTCTTAAACTTCCAGTGATCGGTCAGGTGGCCAATTCCCTTTTCGAAAAAAAACTGGCGAGGACCTGGTACCGATATGCCCTGCCAAAGGGTATGGACATCTCCAGCTATCAGGATACGGCATTGAACGCATTGGACCGCGGGGGATGTTTCTGCCTATCAGGGCTGGTCCAAGGCCTAAAGGGAGATCTGCACCATTCCCTGAGATTGTTGGATACCCCATCCACCATGCTCTGGGGAGAGCGGGACTATACGCACAGAAAAACAGACCGTACATCCATTCTGGAGCACGTACCCAGTTGTGAGATTATCGTGTTTGATGATTGCGGACATTTTCCCGAGCTGGAAGCGACCCATAGGTATGTGGCCCTGGTAAAGGAAAGATTGCACCTATAGGTTCCACTTTTCAAAATGGCCGGTCGTTGGAGCAAGGACAGGCAGCTCCACAAAAAAAGCCGCCATTTTCTGGCAGCTTTTCCATTTCTTCGCTCCCCCTCTTGGGCTCCCTTCGGCTTCGCTCAGGGTAAACTTCTCGCCCAGGCAGCTCCACAAAAAAAGCCGCCATTCCTGGCAGCTTTTCCACTTCTTCGCTCCCCCTCTTGGGCTCCCTTCGGCTTCGCTCAGGGTAAACTTCTCGCCCAAATACCTTCACAAAAAAAGCCGCCATTTCCGGCAGCTTTTCCACTTCTTCGCTCCCCCTCTTGGGCTCCCTTCGGCTTCGCTCAGGGTAAACTTCTCGCCCAGGCAGCTCCACAAAAAAAGCCGCCATTTCCGGCAGCTTTTCCACTTCTTCGCTCCCCCTCTTGGGCTCGAACCAAGGACCCTCTGATTAACAGTCAGATGCTCTAACCAACTGAGCTAAGGAGGAATGTTTTGCTTTTAGCGGGTGCAAATATAGCCGATTCTTGAATAGACTACAAACAAAAAGTTTGATTTCTCTATTTAAAAACCGCTTTGTACAGATCGTTTCCGTTGGCAAATAAAAGTAAGGCAATCAACAAAAAGAAACCAACCATTTGGGCATACTCCAAAAACTTATCACTCGGTTTTCTTCCCGATACCATTTCATACAATAGGAACATCACATGCCCGCCATCCAAAGCGGGAATCGGAAGAATGTTCATAAAGGCCAAAATAATGGATATCAGTGCCGTAGTGGACCAAAAGGCCACCCAGTCCCAGGTTGGCGGGAACATGCTGCCAATGGCGGCAAAACCACCCACTCCTTTATAGGCACCGGTAGAGGGGTTAAAGATTTTTTTGAGTTGCTTGGCATAACCCGTCAGGGTTTCCACCCCTTTGTTGATGCCTGCAGGTATGGCCTCCAAAAAACTATATTCAATCTCTTCGATCTTAAGATATCCCTTCGCCTCATATTCTTCAGGGGTAAGGCCCTTAAGTCCAATTCCGAGTTTGGCATCCTCATTGACCTTGGCCACCACCAGTTGTTCCCCACCATTTTCCCTTTGGACCAAAACATTGACCTCCTGGTTTTTGTTGGCTTCCAGAATAGGGGTCACCTGATCCAGATAATTGGCAGGTTTTCCATTGATGGCCAAAACGGCATCCCCTTCCCTAAAATCGACCCCTTCGTTATGCGAACCTTTGGATACCTCCTGAACGATAAAAGGCTGGCGCATGGACAAAAACCGTACTTTGTCCTCATCTTCCAAAAGCGTGGCGATAAAATCGACGGGGAGTTCTTGTTCCAATACCTGTCCATCGCGCTCAATGGTTATGGAATTACCATTGATCAATTCAAGATATACGCTTCTAAAGGACTCCAGGGTATTGCCATCCACGGCCAAAATCTTGTCCCCTGTTTGAATGCCTGCCTTATCCCCTATGTTTTTTTCCACTACCCAAACACCATCCTTTAAACTATCCATTCTAACGTATTGATCGCCATATTGGTAGGCCATTCCAATGTAGATAATCACGGCAAGGACAAAGTTTACGGTGACACCGCCCAACATAATGATCAATCGCTGCCAGGCCGGTTTACTCCGAAACTCCCAGGGTTTGGGCTCTTCCTTCATTTGCTCCGTGTCCATACTTTCATCAATCATCCCGGAAATCTTTACATAGCCCCCCAATGGCAGCCATCCAATCCCGTATACCGTTTCCCCAATTTTCTTTTTGAACAGGGAAAACTTGACGTCAAAGAAGAGGTAAAACTTCTCCACTCGGGTCTTAAAGAGTTTGGCAGGGATAAAATGGCCAAGCTCATGCAGAACGATCAAGATGGACAAACTCAGAAAAAATTGTATGACTTGTATGACTATGGGATTCATGGGTACTTTTTCTCTTAGGACGGACAAAAGTACATTTTTAACAGGGCATACAAAAAACAAAGACTTTAAAGACCAAGGCATTTAAGAAAGTTTTGGCAAGCCGATGTCCAAAAACTATTTGAAAAGGGATTTTCTGGACGTAATTTTGCAACTATGCGTCGATTTTTTGCCAAATACCGTCTTTTTGCCCTGGTTTTCTCTCTGCTGTCCCTGATCATCATTTACTTTATTTATGATGCCCTTAAGCCCAACAAAAGATTACCGATCTACCAGCCCAATATGGTTAACCCGGAATTGGTGGACAGCACTTTGCTGGACGTAAAAAAGTACCATACCATTGCCAATTTTGAGTTAATCAACCAGAATGGGGATACCATCACACAGGAGGCGTACACGGACAAAATCTATGTGGCCGATTTCTTTTTTACCACCTGTCCCACCATTTGCCCTATCATGACCAAAAATATGGTTGAAATCCAGGGAAACATCCTTGATGATAATGATGTGATGCTCCTTTCCCACTCGGTAACCCCACAGATTGACACTGTTGCCCAATTAAAGCGCTACGCCCTTGAAAAAGGGGTATTGGATTCCAAATGGAACCTGGTCACCGGGGATAAAAGACAAATCTATGAGCTCGCCAGAAAATCGTATTTAGCGGTCAAAACCGATGGGGATGGGGGTCCCTTTGATATGATTCATACCGAAAACTTCATTTTGGTGGATAAGGAAAAGCGGATTCGCGGATTCTATGATGGTACCAATACGGAAGAAATCCAGAAACTGTTGCAGGACCTGGCCATCCTAAAGAATTCCTATAACAACTAGGCTTTCATTTTTTTACCTTACTTTTGTTTAATTAAAATGATTCTAAATAAAAAGTATTGGCTTCCGTTGCTACACTAAAACAAGGTCAGAGGGGAATAATCAAGGATTTTGGGGATACCACCATTCCCATTAAACTTTTGGAACTGGGTTGCCTTCCCGGAAATGAAGTGGAACTCCTGCAAATTGCCCCGCTAAAGGACCCCATCTACATTAACGTCAACGGATCCCGAATCGCCATTAGAAGAGCCACGGCCGAAAGAATTGAATTGGAACTACTTGAAGACCATATCGGCCAATGAGCAAAAGCATCAAAGTTGCCCTTATTGGGAATCCAAATACAGGAAAAACCTCCGTTTTCAATCAGCTTACCGGACTCAAGCAAAAGGTCGGCAATTATCCCGGTATTACCGTGGAAAAGAAAGAGGGCATCTGCAAGCTCCCCAATGGGAACAAAGCACATATCCTGGATTTGCCCGGTACCTACAGCCTCAACACCACTTCCCTGGATGAAAGTGTTGTGGTGGAACTATTGCTCAACAAAAACGATAAGGACTACCCGGATGTCGCCATTGTGATTACCGATGTGGAAAACCTTAAACGCAACCTGTTGCTTTTCACCCAGATCAAGGATTTAAGGATTCCTGCCATCTTGGTCATCAATATGAGCGATCGCATGTCCAAAAATGGGATTTCGATTGACATTGGGGCCCTGGAACAAAAGTTGGGCACCAAAATCGCCTTGGTCAGTACCCGAAAATCGGAGGGTATCCAACACATCAAGGAGTTGATTGCCAACTATACCAGCCTGGCCAATACACCCAATCTCAATGCCTCAAAAATTGCCCCCGACTATTTTGAGCGCTTGCAGAACACCTTCCCCAAAGAGAATCTGTACAAGCTTTGGTTGGTAATTACCCAGGACGTGAACTTCATGCCCATTGAGAAAAAACGCATACAGGACGCCACCTCCTTTTCCACCAAATCAAAAACGGAACTCAAGAAATTACAGCATCGGGAAACGGTCCTGCGCTACCAGTTTATCAATGGGATCTTAAAGGACACCTATAAAGTGGACGCAAAGGCGGCAAAGGGCGTTGGTGCCAACCTGGATAGGATACTGACCCACCGCGTGTTCGGATACCTTATTTTTATGGCCATCCTGCTCCTCATCTTTCAGGCCATTTTTGAATGGAGCAGCTACCCCAGTGATTTTATCGATGAGCAATTTGCCGCCGCTGGCGAATGGCTAAAGGAAACCCTTCCGTCTGGAATATTAACGGATTTGTTAGCGGAAGGTATCCTGGCCGGAATTGGGGGTATTGCCGTTTTTATTCCCCAAATCGCTTTTTTGTTCCTGTTCATTGCGCTCTTGGAGGAATCCGGATATATGAGCAGGGTAGTGTTCTTAATGGACAAATTGATGCGCCCCTTTGGTCTGAGCGGAAAAAGTGTAGTTCCCTTGATTTCGGGAACGGCATGCGCCATTCCGGCGGTCATGGCCACACGGACCATTGAAGACTGGAAGGAACGGCTCATTACCATTTTGGTGGTCCCTTTTACCACCTGTTCCGCGCGTTTGCCCGTTTACCTTATTCTAATCGCCCTGGTCATTCCGGAAGGGCGTTTCATTGGTTTAAGTTATCAGGCCTTGACCCTTATGCTCCTCTATCTCCTTGGGTTTGCCATGGCAATCATTTCTGCCAAGGTGTTGAACAGTATCCTAAAAATTAAAAGTAGGTCCCTTTTCATGATAGAGATGCCTACCTATAGAATGCCCCTGTTCAAAAACGTGGGGTATACAGTGGTCGAAAAGACCAAGAGCTTTGTTTTTGGAGCGGGAAAGATCATTTTGGCCATATCCATCGTACTGTGGTTTTTGGGCTCCAATGGGTATTCCAAAGAGTTTAAAAATGCAGAGGAAATCGTTGGGAAACGAATCCAGGAACATGGGTTAAACGATTATAGCAAAAACTACATCAGGAAAAACGTGCTGACCTTTGCTACGGAAAAGGGGGAGGATACCGGTAAAATACCCAATCCCCTGGACCTTACCGTGGAACAGGATTCATTGCGTTTACTGAACAACGAGCTTTTTAAAAGGGCAAAGGCCCAGGAAATCGCAAGCTATAAATTGGAACATTCCTATATAGGCTATGCAGGGAAGTTCATTGAACCCGTGGTAAAACCCTTGGGCTATGACTGGAAAATAGGCATCGCCGTGTTAACCTCATTTGCGGCTAGGGAAGTATTTGTGGGTACATTGGCCACCATTTACAGCGTTGGCAATGATGAGGAGGAAACCATTAAAAATAGGATGGCGGCAGAATTGGACGAAACAAATCAAAGACCGCTCTTTAATTTGGCCTCGGGGATTTCCCTAATGCTGTTTTACGCCTTTGCCATGCAGTGCATGAGCACACTGGCCATTGTAAAACGGGAGACCAACTCCTGGAAATGGCCCATCCTACAACTGGTATTTATGAGCGGAATAGCGTATCTTGTAGCCTTGACGGCTTATCAATTCCTAAAATAAATGGTACAACAGTTAATTGCATACCTCATTCTTGCAGCGGCACTGGTCTATTTGGTGCACCGATTTATTGTACCCCTCCCCCTTTTATCATCAAAAAAGAAATCTTCCAAGGGCTGCGGCACGGACTGTGGCTGTTGATTCCTTTTTCATCCCCTTTTCAAGGACCGCTCCCAAAAAAATGTGCATGGGGATGTAACCTTTTGTATTTTCCTGACTATATAGACTGAACACCAACTAAAAACAGGATCGTTGAACGAACAGAATGACGAGCAGTTAATGGCCGAAGTGGCCCATGGAAATTTGGATATGCTCCAAATCTTATTTAACAGGCACCATAGGCATGTGTACAATTTTCTGTTCAAGATGACCGGGGACAAAATGTTAAGTGAGGATTTAACCCAGGATGTATTTTACAAAGTGATCAAGTACAAGACAACATACAACAACGGTAGTTTTATTTCATGGTTGTTTACCATAGCCAGGAACAGTCTAAAGACCCATTTCACCAGGAATAAGGAGGTGCATGGGGATTTGGAATCCGTAACCTATCGCATTGGGGAAGAGGACCGGACAGAGGATTATTCCCATTTGCACAAGGCTTTGCAACAATTGGAGGCTTCCGATCGGGAAGTGGTGATCCTCAACCGGTTTCAAGGGATCAGATACCAGGAATTGGCGGAAATCATGGAGACCACCCCAGGTGCGGTCAAGACAAAGATGAGTCGCGCCCTTAAAAAATTAAAAACAATATACCTGCAAACCATTTAGTCATGGAAAAAAAGGAAATGGAAGCGAAAATATCGGACTATTTAGATGGTACATTGTCCAAGTCCGAAGTTGCTGCATTTGAAAGGCAGCTATCGGCAGATGATGATTTTCGAAAAGAAGTTGAGGAATTCAAAATACTCTTTGAAGCCATAAAGACCGAGGAAACCGTAGCACCTTCAAAACGATTGGCCACCAATTTTGAGAGGATGCTCCAAGAAGAGAAAAACAATCAGGTTAAGGTAATTTCCTTACCATCAAAACCAAGCAAAGGTATTGCCCAGGTCTTTAGGGTGGCGGCCAGCATCGCCATCTTAGTGGGTTCTTTCTTCATGGGACGTTATTTTGAATCCCGGGAAACACAGGAAACCATGGCCCTGGTACAGGGAGAGCAGCTTGAATTGAAGCAGACCACCATGATTTCCCTAATGGAGAACCAATCCGCAAGTAAACGGATCCAAGGGGTACAGTTTATCGATGAGTTTCCCGAACCGGATGAAGCCATTGTGGAAGCCCTTGCAGAACGTATGTTGACCGATGACAATACCAATGTGCGCCTAACGGCTGTGGAAGCCTTATCGCGATTTACACAATCCGAACAGGTGAAGGCCTTTTTTATCCAGGCCCTGCAAACGGAAAAGGACCCAAGCATCCAGGTGACCCTCATTAAAATACTGGTCGATATGCAGGAGAAAAAAGCGATTGCACCGATGCGGGAGCTTTTGGAAAAAGAAGATACCCAGCCCTTTATCAAAGAAGAAATCAATTCATTATTACCAAAAATTATATAAATATCAAAAAGCGAACAATTATGAGACGATTAGCAACTATTCTAATACTGTGTGCGGTTACGGCCTTCACACACGCCCAAAACGATTATACCAAATCCTTAAATGGAATTGAATGGGTAAAGATTGAATCCAAGGCAGAAATTATCCTTAGGACGCACGACAGCGACCAATTATTGATTAAAAGCGAAGCGCGGGAGGAAAGGCCGAATAGGGCAAAAGGACTAAAACTGGTGAGTGGGGGCGGAACGGACAATACCGATGTTGGGTTTTCCGTGGTACAAGATGGCAACAACCTTATTGTAAAAAACCTTAGAAAGTCGGATCATGCCCTAATTTATCTTCCAGCTTCACAAAACGTATCCGTAAAGACGACCTGGCATGGCGATGTGGAAATTGAAGGTTTTTCAGGAGAAATCGAGGCCGATGCCCAACTTAATGGAGGTATTAAAATTATGGATGTAACAGGGCCCGTAACCGCCAATGCACTGAACGGGGATATTGAAGTGGTGTTTAAAACCGTAAAGCAAAGTTCCCCCACTTCAATTTATACCACCAATGGTGCCGTGGATATTACCATGCCTTCCAGTACGCCCGCCAATCTTTCCCTGGGGACCACAAACGGGGAGGTCTATACCAACTTCGACCTTAAAAGACCACAGAAAGAAGGGCTTACCACAATTTCCAGCCAAAACATAAAGGGCAATATCAACAATGGAGGGGTCAGCATAAAGCTGAAGTCCACCAACGGTAACATTTACTTGAGAAAAAAATAATCCGTCCATAGCAAAAAACGAGCAATCATGAAAAAAACAACAATTCTTATCGCGCTCTGCCTTATGGTTTCTGTTGGAATGGCCCAGAAAACCATCGAAAAGAACCTGGACCATAAAGGCCAGTTTATAGAAATGGATACCCCTTTCGCTTCAAACATTGAAGTAAAGACCTGGGACAAACCGACCGTTTATTTTAAGGCCACCCTTTCCTCGGAAACCCCTGAATTATTGGAGCTTTACAAATTGGAAGTAAAAGAGGAGCGTAGTTTGATTTCTATCGCATCGGATACCGAAGCACTTTTTGAAGCTTATAAGGAAAAGCGTATGGCTCAAAAGAAGCAGTACTGGTGTCAGGAATACGAGTTCAATTATGTTCTTTACGTTCCCAAAAACGCCCAGTTCAAGGTAAAAAGCATCAATGGAAGTCTACAATCCGATAGCATAGAAGGGGATTTTGAAGCTGATTTGATCAATGGCGATATTGAAATCAAGCAATATTCCGGCAACTTGAAGTTAAATACCATCAATGGGGAAATAGATGTAAAAGTAAACAACGTGGATTTCACTGCCGAAACCATTCACGGCGATATTTATGCGGATGAAAAGCTAAAGTTAAAATCACACGATCGCCATGTGGGCCAGAAGGTGGAGAGTTTGACCTTTGCCGGGGTGACCAAATTAAAACTCAATACCATCAATGGGAATATGTATTTGAGGCTTTAAAGCGCCCTATGTGATTCGTAAAATAGAAGGCACCCGAAACAGGTGCCTTTTTCTTTATGCTGGATTTTAAATACCGTGGGCTCGATATAAGAAAATTACACCATTTTGAGTGTTTTTGCGACAGCAAAAATGTATCGAAAACTGCCTGGCCGGCAAGGCAGGCAAGTAATTTTCTTGCAAAATCCTGTTCGATACAATTTTTCTTCATTTCATTACGAAAAACCACTCAATTTGACGGATTTTGGCTGATAAAAATGATATCGAACTCCCGCTAAATAATTCTTTTTAAAGGTATAGGATTGACAAAGCTGTTAGTAAAACCAGGTGCTTTTTGGAGTAATCTTACCCTTTTTGCTCAGAGGCCGATCTGGATGGTCTTGTCCTGATAGATATCAAAGGCACACTCCCTAAAGGAAGGGGGGCCAAAAAGTTTCATTTTGGCATTGGAGAAAGCCACCTTTTCCTTAGGAATGCCCATCCAATTGGTGTCCAACTCATCATTTCCGTTTTTATCGTAGAAGAGGGCAACCGCATAGTTGCCATTGGGGACCCCTTCCAAAATCACTTTGGTATTCCCTTTGTTGGCAGCCACGGATTCTGAAAGAAACACTCGGTCAAATTTCAAAAACCCTTCCGCATCATTGTACAGGGCCACACTTATTTTGCCCATTGAGTCAGGGACGTCATTTACCGTTACCGTTAATTTATGCTGTGATTGTAACACCATGACCTGGCCAATCAACAACATCCACAGTACAACGCTTTTCTTCATGCTTAAAACAGTTCAAAACCAATAACACAAAAACAGGGCCAACTATGCCAAAACCATGGTGGACCTATGTCTTTTATAAAACTTCGCTTATTCCGTAGTAGGGTCCATAAAAGTCTTGAGGGTCGTATAGATTTTTTGGGTTTCCAAACTATCGGTCAAATTTAAGTAGAGTTCCCGTGACTCCCCATATTGGATCTTCAGTTTCCGTTGTTGCAAATCGTCCACAAAAACATAGATCTTGTTTCCCGATACGGAATCCAGGAAGACTCCTTTTTCCCGGGTCAACCAGGAAAAACCATTCTTCCGTTCCATTTCCGGGATTCTGGGAACAAATTCCACCCCATGTATGTTGGTCAAAGGTATCCGCTCTTTGTAAAAACCGGAAACCACCTGAAAATGGCCCTCTTTGATTTTGGTATAGTTTTTATAATGGAGTATAAAGACAAAAGTGCATAGCAAAAGGGTGGCAATAATTAAAATATTCCAAAACCAATTACTCCTTTTCTTCATCTTTTGAATCCTTCCTATACTTATCAAACCAGGCCACGGTGTGTGAAATCTTGGTGATGAGGTTACTTGGTCTACTGGCAATTCCATGGCTGGCTCCAGGTATTTCTACCAGTACCGTCTCCTTTTTGCGCAATTTTAGGGCATGGTACAGTTGTTTGGCCTCACTGGGCGGGGTACGCAAATCGTTCATCCCTACCATCACCATGGTTGGGGTCTCAATATTACCAACGAGGGAAATGGGCGAAAATTTCCAGTAGTGCTCAAAATTTTCCCATGGCTGCCCTTCATAGCGGGTATTGGCGTAACCAAAATAATTGTCCGCCACCAAGGTCTTACTGATCCAATTCATAACGGGCTTGGCGACCACTGCCGCCTCAAACCTATTGTTCTTCCCGATCATCCATGCGGTCATAATTCCTCCAGCGGAACCTCCTGTGACAAACAATTGGTCTTCATGGGCAATGCCCATTTGTATGCAATGGTCAACACCATCCATGGTATCATCATAATCCTGTCCAGGATAATTACGGTACAATAAATTTCCGAATTCCTCCCCATAGCTGGTACTCCCCCTGGCATTGGGATAAAACACCACATAGCCCGCAGCTGCATAAAGTTGCATCTCAATGGAAAATCGGTCCCCATAATTCAAAATAGGCCCTCCATGGTTCTCCACCATAAAGGGATATTTTTTGGACGCATCATAATTAGGGGGATAAACCACCCATCCTTGAATATCCCGATTGTCATAGGAAGATTTGTACCAAACTTCTTCTACTTTGCCCAGGGTCCTATAATCCAAAAGTGCACCATTTAAATCGGTGACCTTCCGGGGGGTTTTTGCTTTTACGGGCACGATGGCCAATTCCGCCGGATAATCCGGTCTGGAGTGGGTATAGGCTATGGCCCCATTTTTGGAAACGCTGTACGTGCCACTACCATAAGGTCTTCCCAACGTAGTGCCTCCGCGGTCATCTGCCAGTTTGGTCACCTTTCCCGAGAGCGTAATATGACCTATTTTTCCATTGCCCTTATCGTCATAATTGAAATATAGTCCCCCACTTTTGGAATCCCAGGTAATATTGGAAATGCTCCTGTCCAAATCATCGGAAATACTCCTTTTGTTGCTTCCGTCCGCATTCATAAGATGAAGTTTGCGGACCTGGTAGGCCTCCCTTTTATCCTCGTTGCCGATATAGGCAATATAACGCCCGTCCGGTGAAACCTGGGGACCATAGTCCGGACCGTCCCTATCGGTCAGGGCGGTAATGTTTCCGGATTCCACATCCACGGCGTATATTTCACTGTTGCGAAAGCGATATTCCCAATCCTCCACCCTATTTGCGGAGAAGTAAATTTTTGAACCGTTCGGGGCCCATGATAAGGTCCCTCGATGATGCCAGTCCCCTAAAGTAACCTGTCTTGGGGCTCCCCCATTTGAGGGCATTACAAAAATGTGATTGAACCCGGGTTTAAGGTACCCACGTCCATCCGCTTCATGATAGACCCTATCCGTAATTCTTGGTGTATCCGCCCATTTGGCCCCTTTGGGCTTTTTGGGCATTTTGGCAATCACCGGAGGCGACTTGGGCACATTCATGGAAAAGGCCAAATACGCCCCGTTCGGCGACCATGTCAATGAACTGGGAGCAAAAGGCAGTTGGGACAATCGTGCTGTTTTCCCTGTTTCCACCCAATGGACATAAATTTCCGAGCCTTCATCCGTACTGCTGGAAAAAGCAATTCGATCCCCGCTGGGAGACCATTTTGGGCCATTTTCGGATACCTCGCGGGAAGTTAGTTTTTGGTGTTGGCTCCCATCTGTCCGTATCAACCAAAGATTGCCCCAGGCACGGTCCTTCATGATATCAAAACCCATACGCCGATAAACCACCCAATCTCCCTTTGGGGATATCTGTGGGTCTTGGACATACTGTAAATCAAAAACATCCAAATAAGAAAAACCGGGTTTTTGGGCATTTGAGAGCAGCGCAATACATAGTATTGCAATAAAACTGGGAAATAGTCGCATCTTCTTGTTTTTAGTAGCTTCTAAAGGTAGCCAGAAAGGGAGGTTTTGGCAAACTACTTTTCTAAACAATTATCTTATATCTTTAAGGCAACAACCCAACTTTCAACCAATTAGTCCGCCTTTAATACCCGTCCAATACCATTAAAAACGAAAACAGCGCTCATGAAAAATACCATTCTTTTGGCACTATGGATCATCTTTACCTTCATAGGATGTGAAAACAAGAATGCAGAAAAAACTGCCGAATCCAAAAACTTCACCTTTACGACCAAAGACTATGCTGATCTCGTCGACCTCTTTCATGAATGGCGCGCCTTTGAAAACCCACCAAAACTTGAGGGCGCTCCAGATTATACCAAAGCAACCTTTGAAAAACGTTGGCCAGAATTTAAGGCGTTACAACAAAAGCTGCTGCAAATTGACACCACGGCCTGGGCAATTGATCGGCAAGTGGACTGGATGATCGTTTGGGCCGAAATGAATGGGTATGACTTTAACCATAGGGTTTTAAAGCCGTGGGAACGGGATCCCGCATTTTACAAAACCGTTTGGACCTACAAAAGCGATGTTCCCGCACATGAAGGACCAACACATCATGGCACTACGGAACTATGGACCTATGAATTTCCACTTTCCGAAAGTGAAAAAGAACGGTTGATCAGTGACCTGAAGGTCATTCCCCCTTTGAACGAACAAGCGCAACTGAATCTTACAGGCAATGCCAAAGACCTATGGGTTACCGGAATAAGGGATATCAAAACCCAAAGCTTGGTTTTAAGTGGGGTTCTTGAAGAACCCGAAGTTAAGAATCATACGGAATTGGTAACGGCTCTTAATGAAGCGATTGGCGCTACCGATGCATTCGCCCAATGGTTGGAAGAAGAGGCAAAGACAAAAACGGGTCCATCGGGTATTGGCAAGGAAAACTATACGTGGTATTTACAGAATGTACATCTAGTGCCGCTTACTTGGGAAGACGAAGTAATGATTTTGAAACGGGAATTGGCCAGGGCATGGGCTTCCCTAAAACTAGAAGAACACAGAAATCGCAATTTACCTGAATTGGTTGCCGCGGACTCCCCGGAAGCATATGATAAAATGGCCAATGAATCGGCAAGAAGTTTGATTGATTTTCTAGATCAACAGGACATTGTTACCGTAAAACCCTATTTTGAGCCCGCACTTCGTGAACAATTGGGAAGTTTCGTGCCCGAAGCGAAACGTAATTTCTTTTGGATCGGGGCACACTATGATCAACGACCCCTTTATTCCCATTTTTACCATTGGTTTGAACTGGCCCGAATGGAAATTGAACCGCACCAAAGCGAAATTCGCAGGGAACCCTTGTTGTACAACATTTTTGATTCGCGCAATGAAGGTACGGCCACTGCCGTGGAAGAAATGTTTATGGATGCCGGGCTATATGAGGATTCACCTAGAAGTCGGGAAATTGTTTATATCATGATTGCCCAACGAGCGGCACGTGGATTGGGATCACTTTACGCCCATGCCAATGAAATGACCATGGAAGAAGCAGGAGGCATCCACTCGGAATACACCCCAAGGGGATGGATGAAAACCGAAAAGGAACTGCTCATCTTTGAGCAGCATCTCTATTTGCGGCAACCGGGTTATGGCACCAGCTATATTACGGGAAAATACCTGATGGAAACCGCTATGGCCGATTATGCACGAATTTTGGAGCTAAGGGGCCAACCCTTCAGCACCAAGGCCTTTTTTGATACCCTCAATAGTATGGGCAATATCCCCATGGCATTGGGACATTGGCAAATGACAGGGGAAAAAGGGCATCTAAAAACCATTTTTGATGATTAGGTACGCTAAACACATCCACCAAACAGTGCTTTTGGGCACCCTAAAGGAACTATGGGCAAACAAATACAGCAAGATAGACCCGTTAGCACCATACATTTGGTTAAACCGCTAACGTCTTCCGTTTTATTTGCGCCATATCAGTACAACTTGAGATGAACAACAAGCACCTAGTTGAGTATACAGATTCCAGGAAGTTCAAAATTGCATTGGCGACCCTTTCCGGATTGTTTATTTTTTTGTTTTTATTGTTCTTCCAACCTTTTGGCGTTAATAACTATAGACCGGATGAAAAAATTACCCCGCTGCTCATTCTGGCCCTTTTCATTTTTGCTTCGGTGGTGATTTTGGTTCTTTTGCTGGCCGAATTTGTCATCTATCATTGGCTTTTCCCCAAACGCAAGCCACGTCATTACATGGTTTGGGTTATTTTGGAGTTATGGCTTACGGCCAATGCTACTTTTATGGTCTACAATGTTTTGGGTGGTTTTCATGACTTTTCGTTCCCAAGCTATTTTAAACATCTTCTTGAAATTGGTTCCATATTGGTCATATCGTTCATTGGAATTCACTTTTATTTTAAGCATATCCAAGTAAAAAGGGAGTTTGAGGAGGTGCTTTCCGTTGCACAGGATACCCCTGGACCAGATGGGATGATCCTACTAAAAGGCGATTATAAAAACGATGAAATTGCGCTGCCCTTGGAACATATCCTCTTCATTAAATCCGAAGATAACTATGCCAGTATCAACTATCTCGAAAATGGGACCGTAAAGCAGTATTTGATTCGGTTGACCTTGGCCAAACTGGAAGGGAAACTGACCTCAAGCACCATCCTAAGGATCAACCGCTCCATACTGATCAATAAAACACATCTGGAATCCTTTAGAAATCAATCGGGCAGCCTAAAAATAAAACTACATCACATCCCAGAACCCTTTGAAGTCTCCAAGTCCCGTCAGTCCAAACTATTGTGGCAACTAAAAAACCCTTCCCTGCCCTCCGATCCATCCCTAAAACGGTGATGTTCATCCCTAAACCGCAAATTCAAGTAACAGTACTTGCTTCCCTCATGTCTTCTTGATAAACAAAAACCAGTAGATCATGAAATCAAAAAGATTACCTTTAAAATTAGGGGTTGCCCTACTATTGTCCATGGGCAACCCTTTTGCCGTTTTTCCCCAAAGCGAAACAGCCGAGCGTATTCTGATGCGTTATGTGGAGGACTATCAAAAAGACATTGCCCTTACCAAGGATGCCCTTTTTGGAATTAAGGTGGATACCGTATTCTGGCATGTAAAGGCCAAGGCCAAAACCGAAACTGGCGCGGCCTCGGTTCAATTGTTCAAGGGAGAACCCCCAACAGCTACCTATTATTTTAAAACGGATCTGGCTACATTGGAAAAGATCGACAAGGGTGAGCTAAATGCCCTTACCGCATCCGCAAAAGCTTTTTCCACAGATGTTACCCCTTTTGATGTGGATACCATGACGGGGTTTCAGCCCAATGCGGACTTTGTGGACGATATGTTTTCCGTATACTTCCACTTTTGGACCAGGGGTATTCCCGAACGTATCCCCTTCGGTTTGGATTACACACGCTTTACCCATGGGGCACAAGCATCAATTTTCTATTACCAAAAAGGATTTCGCTCAGGATACTTTGCCCTTAAAAAAGGGCAGCATGCCAATGAGGATGAGCGTTCCAAAAGCAATCCATTTCCTTCGCTCTTTATTGCCATTAAAGGAGAGGCCACCATTATTATTGATGGTCTTACCACGACAATGAAGGCCGGCGAGGCCATATTGGTCCCGGCCAACAGTACCCATGAATTTTTAAATAAGAACGACATCCCTTTTGAAGGTTTCCTTTTTATGTTTGGGGAAGGGGCATAAAAGTAATCCTGTCCAAAGAAAAGCACCTTGGTTTCGTAAGAAACCAGTGTGCTTTTCACCGCTACTCCCTCAACCAAGGAATCCATTTAAAATGTGATTTCTTAGTATATTTAGGAACAACCAGAAGCTCAGTGATTCAATTCTTCCGCCACATCCGCCAAACCCTGCTTGCCGGGAACAAATTCTCAAAATACCTGCTGTATGCCGTTGGTGAGATTGTCTTGGTGGTCATCGGTATTTTGATTGCCCTGCAGATCAATAATTGGAACGAAAGCCGAAAAAGTGATGGGCTCCTAAAAACATACGAAAAAAGTTTGATTGAAGAGTTAAGGGCGGACCTAGGGCAATTGGCGTCCCTGAACAGTATGTTCTTGGCAAGGGAAAAGACCATTCAGGATTACTTTGACCATTTCAACACGGTTACCCCCGATTTGGACACCTTAAAAATGAAAATAGACCAATTGAATACCAGCAAAAACACCTTTAACAGTACGGCTTACACTATAGAAGACCTTATTACTACAGGAAATCTGGCCTTGTTCGAAAAGGAAAAGAAAGAGGCAATCCTAAAGCTAAGGAACACCCACGAAAAAAATACCTATTACGAACGAATCACTATCAACACCTTGATGAATAAGGAAGAACTGTTCATAGCAAATACCGATTTGGCCTTTGACCTTGGACGCTCCCTTTCGGAACACGCCGAGGTGCGAAACTGGAAGGATGATTTGGCCTCCGGACAGTACCGCCTGTTGCACAATTACCTTTCCAGCACCATAAATCTGTATAAAGCACAAGAGATTTTCAATGAAAGGGTACGAAAGGACACAGAAACCCTCTTAGCACTTTTGGAACAACCAACGAATTAAAAATTATACATCCCGGCCATGGATTTTTCAGGAAAGCATATACTGGTGACAGGCGCCTCGAGGGGCATTGGTAAGGCAACCGCAATCGAATTTGCAAATAAGGGGGGCATTGTCGGACTCAATTACCGATCCAATCAAAAGGAAGCGGAAAAAACACTTTCGGAGTTACCGGGCAAAGGCCATCAACTCTTTCAAAAAGACATTGGAAGAAAAGAAAACTGCCAAGAGCTCATTGATGAATTTGTGGGTTCCTATGGTCAACTGGATGTATTGGTCAATAATGCGGGCATTTCAATTTTTCATGAAATTGACAAGGTCGATTTTGACCACTGGACCCATGCCTGGGAGGAAACCTTTAAAACCAATCTCTTTGCCGCCGCCAATATGAGCTATTGGGCGGCACGGGCCATGATGAAAACGGGTGGTGGCCGAATCGTCAACGTTTCTTCCCGTGGTGCCTTTCGTGGTGAACCCACAAAACCGGCCTATGGGGCCAGCAAGGCGGCACTAAACGCCATGACACAGTCGTTGGCCAAGAAATTGGCACCACATCATATCTATCTGGGCGTAGTGGCCCCGGGATTTACCGAAACCGAAATGGCCGCGAAGACGCTGACCCCCGTAGAACGTGGGAACCTGTTACGGGAATCCCCTTTTCAACGTATGGCCCAACCCAAGGAAGTGGCCCATGCCATACTGTTTTTGGCTTCGGAAGGCGCTGAATATTCTTCGGGGACCATTATAGATGTTAATGGAGCCTCCTACTTAAGAAGTTAATCGTCTCAATAGTTGGAAGAACCTTTTATATATGGCTTTCTCAGCGCCGTACACATAATGGCGGGGCTCCAAGGGCTGCTTTTGGCAACAATTCTCCTTTTCAGCAAAAGATTTGGATCTACATCCAATCGGTTTTTTGCCATGACCCTTTTGGGGGTCTCCATAATTGTTTGCTATGACTTCTTCTATTATTCCTTTGAAGAGGAAGAACTGCCCTTGGTCATTCAGTACATGCCCATTTACATAAGGACTGCAATTCCCATAGGACTTTATTTCTTTGTCCGTTATTTGATTGATCCAAAAAGCCAGTTGAACAAATGGGAACGCCTTTGGTACCTGCCCATTTTAGTGGAAGTCATTACAGAACTGGCCTACATTCCAGTTAATCTCTTCTTGGAAGAAAATACCATAGTCGGTATGGAATATGTACTTCTTATAACCGAAGAATCCATTGGGCTTCTAACAAGTGTTGTTTTACTGTCCTTGGTTGTTCAAAAAATAAATCGCTATCAAAAGTTTCTTTTGAACAATTACTCAACCCTTTCCGGGAAAAGTCTGATAGGATTACGAAACCTTATCATCATCTTTTTAGTGATTGTGGTTATTTGGCTTTTGAGTCATATGCTGTTTATTCTCGGGTATGACAATGAGGGCATCTACACCTTGGTATCCCTGGGATTGATCCTTTTTCTTTTTTTGATGGGTTATTTTGTGATTCTACACTATTCCCTATTTAAGGTCATCCCTTATGACCCAGGGAAAACGCATTTGAAAGCCAAAAAAAAGCTATCCCCAAAAACGGACGAATACCACAAAAAACTACTTGACATGATGGAAACCGAAACGATTTATATGGACCCGGAGCTAAACCTTCCATATTTGGCGGAACTTCTCAAAATCAGCCCAGGGTATCTTTCCCAAATCATCAGGGAAAAGGAGGGCAAAAACTTCTTCGAGTTCGTCAACCAATATCGTGTAGCGGAGGCAAAAAAGAAATTAATGGATACCGATTACAATCAATACAGTATCATGGGAATTGCCTTGGAAAGTGGTTTCAACTCAAAATCCACTTTCAATTCCCTGTTCAAAAAATATACCGGGCAAACCCCATCTTCATTTAAGAAATCATTTCAGGCTTCGCATTGATCCCGGAAATGGGTCCGAAATACAACACTTTTAAAAAGTTCGGACCTGATCTGGAAGATGTTCACCACATTTGCTGGGTAATCCCAATCAGTTTCAATAAAAATGAATAGAAAAGAATTTATTGCAGCCTGTGGTTTATTCGGCATCTCATTGCCTTTTCAATCCGTAATCCAAGCCTGTTCCAATGATGATGAAACATCGATAACCGCCGGTAATTTTAATGGCACTGTCTTAATTATTGGTGCTGGGGCCGCGGGTATGGCAACGGCTTATTTGTTACAACAACAGGGTATCGAGTACCGAATTTTGGAAGCGGACATTTCCTATGGCGGGCGTTTTCGTACCAATACCTCCTTTACGGATTTTCCGATTTCCTTGGGAGCGGAATGGCTGCACGTTTCGGAATCAGAGTTGCCAGCAATTGTAAATGATGGTTCGGTACAAATCAAGACAATAACCCAACGCTATTCTGCTTCGGACACTTATGGGTATTTCAGCAATGGGGAACTGAACGTTGTTGAAATTGGAAACGAAATCGACAGTTTTATCGATCAAAAATTTAAGAATTCCTCTTGGTTCGATTTTTTTGAAGCGTATATCGTTCCCAGTATCCGTAATAAGATGCAGTTTAACACCGAAATTGTTTCCATTGACTATTCGGGCAGCAAAGTTATGGCCCGCGATACACAGGGTTTGGCCTATGAAGCGGATAAGTTGGTGCTCACCGTTCCCTTAAAAATCTTGCAGTTGGGCAAAATCGACTTTACCCCGTCCTTGCCAAACACCAAACAACAGGCCATAGCACAGGCGAATATTTGGGGAGGTATCAAAATCTTTTTGAAGTTTTCGGAGAAATTCTATCCTACGTTCTTGGAGTTTGATGATAGCGAAACCAACGACGGGCAACGTGTCTGCTATGATGCCGCCTATGCACAGAACACATCGGAAAATATATTGGGTCTGTTTGCTGTGGGAAAACAAGCGGAGCCTTACCAAAACGTAAACGGGGAAGCCCTAAAAAACTATGTTTTAAATGAATTGGATATCATTTTCAATGGGAAGGCCTCAGAAACTTTTCAGGACATTCTGGTGCAAAACTGGAACGAACAGCCCTTTGCCCGTGCCGCTTATTTGGCGGATGTAGCATCTAGTTCCACTTCTAGGGACATGGCCAAATCAATCAATGGCAAACTGTATTTTGCCGGGGATTCCTATACCCAGGAAGACGATTGGAGTGCAGTCCACACTGCGGCCCGTTCTGCCCGGAATGCGGTTCGTGAACTGATTCGCTGATTCCATTTCGCATCCCACTTCGTATCTTAGGAGCTGAAAAGCTCAGGTATGGCAATACCCATACACAACGAAGATCAAATCCATAAAAAGTCGGGGGGGTTCAAACGTTTTGAAAAGTATCTCGGGGAATTTGTCTATGGTGGTATTGATGGCTGCGTAACCACCTTTGCCGTGGTAGCGGGATCTGTTGGAGCCGGACTGGACAGTGCCATTATCATCATTTTAGGGTTTGCGAACTTATTGGCGGATGGATTCGCCATGTCCGTTGGGGCCTACCTCTCCACCAAATCGGAACAGGACAATTACAACAAGCACAAACAGGTGGAATATTGGGAAGTGGAGAACCTCCCCGAGCTTGAAAAAGAGGAAATTCGCGAAATCTATGCCGCCAAGGGTTTTGAAGGGGCGTTATTGGATCAAGTGGTGGAAGTACTAACACGCGACAAGGAGGTTTGGGTAAACACCATGATGAAGGAAGAGTTGCAAATGATCAAGGAAGAACGTTCCCCCTTTTGGATTGGGGCAACCACCTATATGTCCTTTATATTGATCGGTGTGATCCCCTTGTTTATCTATGTGGTGGATTACATCACCCCATTGGATAAAAACCTATTTCTTATCGCCTCCATCCTAACGGCAATCGGTTTTCTGCTCATTGGATGGTTAAAGACCTATGTGAACCAAACCCCAATACTCAAAGGAATTTTGGAAACCCTTGTTTTGGGGGGAATTGCAGCGGTCGTGGCCTATTTTGTAGGTGACTTTTTGGAACAATTGATCGTTGGATAACAGATACAGGATGAAAGCAGCCACCGTTTCCCAACTTAAAAAAGAATTACAACATCGTAACCCGGAAGAACTATTGGAACTCTGTTTGCGATTGTCCAAATTCAAAAAAGAAAACAAGGAACTCCTCACCTACCTCCTTTTTGAAGCGGACGATGAAGCAGGATATATTGAAACCGTTAAAGCCGAAGTGGATGGACTGTTCCTGGATATCAATACAAATAGCTATTTCTACATTAAAAAAAGTGTCCGTAAAATTCTGAGGGCCCTAAAAAAATACATTCGTTATTCCGGTAACAAAGAAACTGAAGTGGTACTCCTGTTATACTTCTGTGAACAACTCAAAAATTTCACCCCATCCATTCGCAGAAATACCACTTTAACCAATTTGTATGAACGGCAATTGGCCTATCTGGAGAAAAAAATTGCCCTCCTCCATGAAGATTTACAATACGATTATGGTGTTCTGCTTGAAGAAATCAGACATTAGAATTAACAAAATATTACCTGTAGGTTGATTGCGAGGGGGTTATCTTGAATTCAAAATCCAACTGGCATGCGAAACCTATGGCTTCTTGTCCTGTTCCTACCCTCCCTAAAGGCGTGGAGTCAACAAAATCCGGATTACGCCACCTATCATCAAGAGGTATTGACCGCTGAAGCACGAATTGCCGATCGTGACTTTAAAGGTGCACTGCAGCAACTGGAGCAGATTATGATGGACTATGATTTTGTCTTTTTAAAAGAGTACAAAATTGCATCACAACTGGCCTTAAAAACTGGGGATACCCTAAAGACCTTCCAGTTAGTTAAAGAGGGGATCAAATCGGGATGGTCGCTAAAGGAAATCAGGCGAAATGCTTTCTTTAAACCCTTAAAGCGGAGTCACTCCTGGAAAAAACTAATGAAATCATACCCTATTTTAGCGACCGAACATCAAGGGACTGTTAATGGCAAACTTCACGAAGAGGTCCATGACATGTTTAAAAGAGATCAAAAATTGGCCTTGGGCTACCTTTTTAGGATCGGTCAAAAAGCAAAGGAAAAATACGCGAACAAAAAAGTGGTCCCCCACACCAAAAAACAAATGGAGCAGTTGCGGACCATCTTGGAAATCCATGGTTATCCGGGGGAGAAGTTAGTGGGTGATGGAACCTGGATGTCCGTGATATTGTCCCATCATAATTCGGTTTCCGAAGACTTTAGCAAGCGGGATACGTTGTACGAGGCCCTTAGGCCCCAACTGCTTGTGGCCATCACCAAGGGTGAACTGAACCCTTATGAGTTTGCCCTAATCGAAGATTGGAGAATCGCCGTAAAGTATGACCGCCAAAAGGCCGGCTATGGGTATATTGAATATCTCAATAAAGATCAACTATCCCAATCCAACGCGCTACGAAAACAGTTGAACATAAGATCAATAGCACTCCGAAACACTTTGGTCGACATCCAGAAGGAAACCCGTATGGATTTTTATCTGGCCGGTTCCGGTTGGGTCAACGGAAAAATAGGGTTGTAGCTATGGTCAAAATCTCCCCACTTCTTTTAATAAGGCAATAGTATAGACATATGGATCATTACGCAACACTTAAGGACTACTGCAACGCCATAAACATTCCCTCCCCAAAATGGGAGGACTTCGATGTGCGCACGTTTGAAGAAAATATGAAAACGGTGGCGCACAAAATGCCCTCGTTTAAACATGAGTTCTACGCCATTGCATTAAAACTTGGGGGCAGTGGCTATGCAAAAACCGGAAATTACTCAACAGAGGACCTTACCGCGACCGTCTTTTTCAATTCCCCCTATCAAATCATACAATGGGACATTGCACCCGATTGGAACGGTTATTACATCATATTCTCTGAAGACTTTTACCAATTTGGGCAGCCCAAAAAGAAAATCAGCACCGATTTCCCTTTTTTTTTGGTGGACAACACCATCCCTCTTGAAATCTCGGAGCAGGAAGCATCACTTTTCATCGGGACGTTTGTGGATATTTTAAGGGAGCACAAAAAAAACGATGCGACATCAAAGACCATCTGCCATTTAAATACTTCCATTCTTCTCCACAAAGTGGCCCGGCTTTTTAAGGAAAAAGTCCCTACCCAGCAACAGACCCATATCCACAGGGACAATGATTTAGCTTTGGTTAGTCGTTTTAAAACATTGGTCGAGACCAGCTTTTATCCCGACCAAGCTTTCGAAAATGGGGAGCCCCACAAGGTACAGTTCTACGCGGACAAGTTGCATCTACATCCCAATCATTTGAATGCCGTGGTCAAACGAATTGCTTCCCAATCCGCCTCGGAAATCATTTACAAACACATGGTTGCCCTGGCCAAATCGCGCTTGCAAAATACCGAAAAGTCGATTAAGGAAATTGCGTTCGATCTCTATTACAATTACCCCAACCACTTTGCCAATTTCTTTAAAAAACAGACGGGAATGACCCCCAATCAGTTCCGAAAGGGGCAATGATCACTACTTTTTCATGGTTTCTTTGAATTCTGTACTTCCTGCTTTGAATACGATACTTTTTGCCCAAAGCCTGCCCTTAACTTTGGGATATCATTTAAAAATCAAAAAATCATGAAATACAAATTATTGGGAAATACAGGATTACGGGTCTCGGAAGTGGCCTTGGGAACAATGACCTTTGGTACTGAAGCTGGCTGGGGTGCCGATAAGGAAACCAGTAAGAAAATGTTTGACGCCTTTGTCAATGCCGGTGGCAATTTTGTGGATACCGCAAACGAAATTTATACTGGGGGGACCAGTGAAAAATTTACCGGGGAATTTATCAAGTCAAATCGGGAGTACATCGTTTTGGGCACTAAATATACCGATGCCATGCCGGGCAACGACCCGAACAGGGCTGGTAACAGTCGCAAAAATATGATGCAATCCCTGGAACGAAGCTTAAAACGTTTGGATACGGATTATGTTGATGTATTCTGGGTACATGCATGGGATTTCATGTCTCCCGTACAAGAGGTCATGCGCGCTTTGGATGACATGGTGCGCCAGGGAAAAGTGCTCTATCTCGGAATTTCAGATGCCCCCGCATGGGTCATTTCCAAAGCCAATATGTACGCCCGTATGAACGGATTGACCCCTTTTGAAGCCTCGCAAATTGAATACAGTCTCATCCAACGCACGGGAGAGCGCGATTTACTGCCCATGGCCAAAAGTGAGGGCATGACCACCTTGGGCTGGTCACCATTGGCTTCGGGAATCTTGACCGGCAAGTACAGTCAAAAAAATGGAAAAGCCAACAACCCAGGCAATCGAAGATTGGACACCGCCGCTTTTGTAGCCCTGACCGATAGAAATTTGGCCATTGGCGATAAAGTGGTCGAAATTGCGGAACGAAACAATATCGCTCCATCAGCCGTGGCCATTGCCTATGTAAAGCAAAAAGGCATCATTCCCATTCTTGGGGGTACCAAGGCAAGCCATATCGAATCGAATTTAAGAAGTATAGATTTCGGGTTGAGCGTAGAAGATACCAAGGAACTGGATGAAATCAGCGCTATGGAACTTGGGTTCCCTTATGACTTTTTAAAGAGTACACAAGCCGTAACCTACGGTGGGCAGTTTGAGAATATTATACATAACCGCCCCTTTATGCTTTAAGGAAACAGTATTATGAAAACTACAACTAAAATAGCCTTGGTAACCGGTTCCAATCGTGGAATCGGTTTTGCCGTTGCCCAAGGATTATTGAAAAACGGAATCTCCGTTATTTTAACCAGCAGAAAGGAGTCTGACGGAAAGGAAGCAGTAGAGAAACTGAACAGCGAAAATGTCTACTATCATTCCTTGGACGTTACCTCACCCGAAAGCATTGACCGACTTGCCAACTACGTAGAAAAGGAATTTGGTAGGTTGGATATTTTGATCAACAATGCGGGCATCAATTACGACACCTGGCAAAATGTTGCTAACGCAGATTTGACCAATGTTCAGGAAACCATGGAAACCAATGTGATGGGGCCATGGCGAATGATTCAGGCTTTTTTGCCCTTAATGCAAAAAAACAAGTTTGGACGTATCGTAAACGTGAGTAGCGGGGCCGGGGAATTGTCGGCCTTAACCGGGGGAACCCCGGGTTACAGTATTTCCAAAGTGGCACTGAACGCCTTGACCATCAGCTTTGCAAGGTATGTAAAGGGGACCCATATTTTGGTCAATGCGGTTTGCCCAGGTTGGGTGCGTACCGAAATGGGCGGGAGCGGTGCCCCAAAAAGCCCAGAAGAGGGTGCCGAAACCATCATTTGGGCAGCCTTGTTCCCCGATGATGGCCCCACGGCTAAATTTTTTCGTGATAAAAAGGAAATCCAGTGGTAGAAAACGAGTTGGAAAACTTTCCAAAGGCCCCTTAAAGGGCCTTTTTTTATAGCAATGCTATCCCGAACCCTTAAGAATACAATACATCTTTGAATTCCGTACTTCCCCCTTTGAATTGCGTAGCGCATGCCCTATTCCCCAAGATTACTTTTACAGCATAATTAATTGATAATACAGATCAGCTAAAAAAAGTAATATGAAAAAAGTAATCACAACAGCAGCTATCGCCCTTGGTTTGATAGCCTGTATAAACGAAACAAAAAAAGAAGTATCAACTGAAAAAGAAACAGCTATGACAACTGCGCAAACCGCAACCGCGATTGAGACCTCACAAATCGATGCCGTGATCAACACCTTGTTCAATGGAGTGGATCAACGCGATTGGGAAGTTGTAAAAAAGACTATGGCAGATTCCGTGTATACCGATTACACAGCTTTGGGCGGGGATTCTGGATTCAAGACCCCCGATGAAATTTTGACCGGATGGAAGGCATTGCTTCCCGGTTTTGAGCGAACCGTCCATAAGGTGCACAATAAAGCCATTTGGGTAGCAGGTAACCGGGCTACCGCGACCATGGATGCTATTGCCACCCACTTTTTGAACAATGACCAATGGACCGTCTTTGTGGGCTATGACACCGAGTATATTAAAGAAAATGATGCTTGGAAAATCGCGCGAATCGATCTAAGCCTATATGATCAAAATGGGAATACGGCATTGCCCTTGGCGGCTTTGAAAAATGTGGAAAACAATCAAATTCCTGAGCTGAAAAGCGCCACTAACGAAACCCAAACCGTGGTTGAAGCATTCTTCTCAGCTCTGGAGAACCAAAACCTGGAGGATTTGTTGGCCACTTTGGATTCCAACGTGGTTCAAAAAATGCCCTTGGCCCCGACCAACTTTCCAAAAGAACTGGTCGGTATTGAGGTCATGAAAAAACAGTACGCCGGTGTCATGGACTATACACAAAGCTACCAGCGTGAGGTATTCGGAACAGCGGATCCCAATACGGTTTTGGTAAAATTTGAGGGAACCATTACCACTTCCGAGGGCAAACCGTACAACAACGCCTACGTGGGTATCTATACCGTTAACGACGGAAAAATTACGGCGTTTGTAGAACAGTTCAATCCCAATATCCTGTTGAACGGTTGGCCTGGACTGCAACCCGAAACCTATTCGGTGCACGCGGCAGGTGCAAGAACGGATAGTGGTGTTATCCAGGAAGAAGTGGCCTTTAGCAGTAATGGGGTCCTTTTAAAGGGACATCTGTTTTTGCCCCCCAACTTTGATGCCGCCAAAAAATATCCTGCTGCAATTGTAACGGGCAGTTGGACCAGTGTTAAGGAGCAAATGCCCGATGAATATGCCAGCGTCATGGCAAAAGACGGTTTTATTACCCTGACCTTTGATTTTACCGGATTTGGCGAAAGTGAGGGTCAACCCCGACAAGTGGAGGACTACAACTTGAAAATCGATGATATCAAAGCTGCGGTGGATTATTTGATTCAGCATAACAATGTAGATGAGGAAAACCTTTCCGGCTTGGGGGTTTGTGCCAGCTCGGGCTATATGGCTCACGCCACCGCCCAGGACAAGCGCATTAAAAGACTGGTTTTGGTAGCCCCATGGTTGCACAATCCGGAAATTGCCAAAATGATCTATGATTCCCGTCCGGGTGGGACAGCCGGCCTTTTACAAGCGGCTAAGGACGCCAAAGTCAACTATGCGGAAACCGGTCAAATGGCGTATGTACTTGCAGCCAGCGAACTGGATCCCCTAAGCGCCATGTACGTTCCCCAAAATGCATTTGATTACTACCTAAATCCATCCAAAGCGGCCGGTCCAAAATACGACAACCGTTTTGCCATAGGTAGTTGGGAACCTTGGTTGACTTTTGACGGTATCTCCGTAGGCAAGGACATCTCGCAACCGGTTTTTATCGTGCATAGTGAAAGTGGGGCGGTTCCTCAGGGCACCAAGGATTTCTATGGACTGCTCCCCGGGGAAAAAGACATAAAATGGCTCAACGATTACAACCAACAGCAATTGTATTTTGAGACTGATGCCGTTAATGCCGCTATGGGTGAAGTAGTTGCCTACTTGAAAAAGTAGCCTTTCAAACGCATAACAAAAGCTGGTCCACTGAAAAATGTAGTACCTTTTCAGTGGACTTCTTTTTTGTCCTTTTGGAACAGGATATAGAATTATGACCTCGAAATATTTCCTTTTGCCGGCCCTGTTTTTTTGGAGTCAGATGGTCCTACTGGCCCAGGAGGAGATTGCGCTGTCCCATCCGGTAAAGGAAAGCATCATTAATGTGAACACCGGTATGTTATTGGTAAGGACCGGCAAGGAACTGTATGGGATAAGTCCGACAAATCGTTCTATTCAATGGAAAAACGAATCCTTGGGCAAAGTGAGTTTTAAATCGTACCATGAGATTCCATTTACACCATTGGTCGTTTTTGAAAATAAACCTACCGTAAATTCAAAACTGCTTTCAAATACGGTCAACACCAAGGGCCTATCCAGGATTATGGTCAATGTGGTCAATGGAAAAGTGCTGTTCAATTCGGAAGGGATAGGATTTAAATCCGTTAACCGTACCCTATTGATCCCAGAACGGAAGGCCGTTCTGATCGATGGGGTTATGGACAACGAACTGGCTATTGCCCTTTACAGCTATGAAGGTCAAAAAATGCTATGGAAGACCAACCTGACCCATTCCAGTTTTTTTAAAAACCTACAAGGCACCCTTTTTAAAAAAGAGAAAGTGCTTCTGGACAAAAAGCAAAATGTGTTTTGGTTACGAAACAATTACCTCCTAAAAATAGACGGCACATCCGGTAAAATCCTCTATGAAAAGGAACAAGTAGCATCCATTGCGATTGACAATTCCAGAGCGGTAATTTTCTTATTTTCAAATGCCAAACAAGGGGAAAAACTTAAACGGACCACGGATGTTATGGCCTATTCCACAGATGCAATGGCGCCTTTATGGAAAAACCCTGCAAAAATCCAAGGGGCAATTACCGAAGTTGTCTTTGATGGGGACAAACTCATAGCCATTTCCTCAACAGGTTTCAATATACTGGACAACAAGGGTACAAAACAATGGGAAGAAATGGAATCACTCCCATTTATAAAGAAGATCGTCCCCGTTAATGAAGGCTTTTTGGTGGCTCAGGAAAAGTTTTTATCCCTCATTGGGAAAAAGGGAAGGAGGGTATGGAAAAAACCCATAAAAATTTCACTTTCCAATACTGAAACACCTATATACCTCATCAAGGAAGATTCCACCGCCATTTATATTACCCCATCCAGGGCCAACAAAGTGAGGATTGAAAATGGAAGCAAAATATGGGATGACATCATCCTCAACGATGCGGATTTTATTTCGAGAAACCTAAAGCTTAAACTACCTACCTACAGCATATGGTACGATAGTATTGCCAAGCAATACCCCATTTACAGCAACAATACGTTCTACGTAGTGAACGGCAATTCGACCAACACCCCCAAGCCCCTGTATTCGTTTGATTTTGGGAGGACCCTCCCAGATTTACGAATGAGAGCGTATGGCTATTTTCTTGAAAACGACAACACCTTTTTTCTGTTTGATACCCTAGGTAAGCTAAAATATAGGAAAGCATACCCTTCCAATGAGGAACCCTCTTTTTTTAGGGAGGCCTATTACTATGTAAAAAGGGGGTTGGGTACGTATAGGGCAGCAACCTCCTTTGTCTACAATCAGGCCATTGAATCGGTAACCGGAACCCTGGCCTCCGGAGAACTGGGGTTCCTAACAGATTTTGGATCTAGCGTTTACGGTTCCTATCGGCTTATCCAAAACCCCAAACAAATCATCGCCAATCTTAATGAACTGGGTTTTAGTTCAGGATTGGAAACGGTTTTCGCAAGAATTCAGAAAGGTAAAAAAGGAGAGGATTATATATTGGTCATCACCCCAAAAGCCGATGAAACAAAAGACATCATTCGGTTGCACATCCCCACAGGGGAAGAAGAACAATTGAAGCAGTTGGACAATGAGGATTCGTTTGTAATCGACCAGGTAGAAAATATCGTATATACGTTCAACAAAAAAATAGTGACCATTGAAAATCTGTGATTACTTCCCTTGGCCCTGCAGGGCTGTTTTTAGGTATTCCTATTTCCAAGTTGCAGATAGACCAATCCCAGTAGCGCCATAAAGGCACAACCATACATGGTCACAGGAATATTTGCATACGTATCCCGATAGTACATCCCGGATAACAAGGCCCCCAATCCTATGCCCGCCTCAAGGGCAATGAACATGGTGGCAATGCCCTTCCCGCGATGTTCCAAAGGGCTCAAATCCGCTGTCCATGCGTTTAATGCCGGTGACAATATGCCCATGGATAGGCCATAAAAAACGGCAGCTACCATAAGGCCAATAGCGGTTTCAAAAGTACCCATTGCCATCAATGCCGCGGTCAGGATAATAAGCCCTATAACGGATACCTTTCTGCGTCCCAACTTATCCGAGGCCTTTCCCGCCAAAAAACGGATGGTTAGGGATGCCACCGTAAATGCCATGAAAAAACTACCTCTGTTTTTTATGCCCAAATGATCGCTCCAATCAGGAATTAAGGTCAGCACCATTCCAAAGGAAAAATAAATCAAAAATGTAAGCAATGCCGGTTTCAGTACCGCTATGGAAATGATATCTGTCTTTGAAATTTTCAACATGGAAAACCTAAATGGCTCCGTTTTTCCCAGGGTTTCCTTCAATCGGAACACCAAAACAATGGACAAAAACGCGACCGTTGAGGAACAATGGAACAAAACCTCGTAGGAGTAAAACAGTTTTATGGAGCTCCCTATAGCGGGTCCCAACGCCAGGCCCCCGGTAAAAAACACCCCTTGGATACCAAAGGCTTCACCCCATCTCTCACGCGGAACACTATCCGCTACATAGGCGGCAATTGCCGTTGGGGTAAAACCCGTGGAGAATCCATGTGCCAACCTCAGCCACAAAAATCCGGACACCGTTCCCAAAATTGGATAAAGAAATCCGCAAACTACACATACCATTGCGCCAAAAACAATGACAGGTTTCCGCCCAATCCTATCTGTGAGCTTTCCACTAAAGGGTCTGGAAAGGCCGGCGGTCAAGGTAAACAATGCTATGATCAGGCCTATGTATTCCGAGCCACCCAACGTGGACAAATAACCGGGCAATTCAGGAATCAACATATTGTAACTCGCCGAAAACAATAAAGAACTTAGGCAGACGGTCCCAAATGTTACGTTGTAGATGGCATTATTTTTTTTCATTCCTATGGTCGTACCCCTTATCCATTGGAACTCTTCTTGAGTTCCTATACTTTTGATAAAGAAATAACAGCTTTCTTATGTTATAAAGGACATTTGTCCTCAATTAAAAAATGATACGGGAAAACAAAGCATTCTTAGAATATATCATTAAGTTGAAGGGGCAGGATTCCACCCATACCATTATTGAGCAGGAAGCATCCAAAGGAGAAAAGATCATTACGCAAAGGACCGTTGTCTTTCATGTTTCCATTGTAAAGGAGGGATTGGCAAAATGTTATCTGACCGAGGACACCGGGAATGACTTTATCCAGGAATTTTTTGGGGCCGGGGAAGTATTTGGCGAATTGGAAATATTCACGGGAGAGTTGAGTTTTTGCACCATTGAGACCCTTACTCCCATGACCTATTATAAAATACCCAAAAAAGCATTTCTCGCCCTCATACAGAACGATGCCAAATTCAATTCGCTTGTACTGAAGTTGATGGCCTCAAAAATCAGATATACCGCCTTGCGGCATTCCTATAATCAATCCCATTCGCTGGAGGCGAACCTTAAAAGAGTATTGAATGAATTTCCCGACCTACTCCATGAAATCCCAAAAAATGACATTGCCAATTACCTGGGTATTACGACCAGAAGTTTGAATAGGGTACTCAAAGCACGGAATGAATTTTTAAGCTAACCCACGACCCATAGTCCTCATTGTAAAAAATGTAGTAAAAGTGTCAAGGGGCTTTTTAACTAGTTAAGGGGTTTGTACTTAGCCTTGGAAATCTGGGAATCGGATTTCTTAAGACTTTCCAGTTTAAAAAATAACATGGCGTATAAAACCACAATGAGCATAGCCCCATAAATCGATGGCAAATAGGTATGTAAATCCAAATCCTTGGAATTGGGATTACCCCAGCATCCAAAATAAATCAATAAAAAATGGACAATTCCCAATACCGTGGTCAATAGAATTCCAAACTTTACTTTTCCTTTGAACCTAAAGCGAAGTGCTCCATACCCTTTTTGACGCCCTATTCCACGAATGACTTCCTCTTCCATACCAAGTTCAAAATTTGTTTCATAGTGGGAGAGCACTTTTCTGATGTTCTTGTCTGTTGTATCCATCTTTATAATCTTTACGTTTGGATGAAGAGGGCCTGAAAGCTTTTCCTTGCCCTATGGAGCAGCACTTTCACATTGCTTTTGGTGAAGCCTGTTATTTTTTCAATTTCAACGATCGGTGCTTCATGTAAATAGTGCAATTTTAGGACCAAGGCCTCTTTCGGTTTCATTAACCGAAGTACCCTGTCAATTTTGGCCTTGTCATCATTATGATCAAAATGCGCTACCATCTCATTAAAAACTACAGTGTTTTTAGCGGTATCTCCTTTAAAGTTGGTGATTTCCTTATTCTTTTTATCCCTTCTTAAGTGCTTAAGCGCTTCATTGACAACAATCCTGTAGAACCAAGTAGAAAACTTGGCGTCCCGTTTAAATGTATGTAGACACTTGTAGGCCCGTATAAAAGCATTTTGAACAACATCTTTTGCATCACTTTCATGTTTTAGTATCGAAACAGCGATGGAATACCCCATTTCTTGATAGGTTCTCACAAAGTATCGAAAAGCATTGGTATCTCCAGACAGCACTTTGCGAATATGGATTACGTCCTCATCAAGCTTCAACCGTGCTTTCCTTTACCAATTGCATAAGAGAAAATGAAACCCAACCCACCAAAGAGCAGCAAAAATCCTGGCATACTGATATAATCTGGAATGGCCGTGTACAAACTCAATACGTAGGATGTAAAAACAGCGACCCCCAATGCGGAAAACAAAACTCCCAATGTTAACATGGCCTTATTTGGAGCAGGTTCTTCATCTCCTATAATTCCATGTTCAATTTTTGCCATTCGTTCGATATGCCTACTTTTTATCAAATAAAAAATGGTAAATGCTGCTGAGGCCAAAAAGCCGATGACCACCAATCCCGGTCCAATCATAATTCTTTTTTTACTTGTTGTTATGGGTTAGATATCCACTTTCCATGTAAGGTTACAAAAGCCATGAAAAAAGAAATAAATAAGTGTCTGTAACCTTTTCCAACCTTCCGGTATCCTATGGACATATATTCTAAAATCGTGAATCATGAAAAATCCCATGACCTTGTTTATCGTTGTCCTACCCCTGTTTTTGACGGCACAATCATTGGATATTGCCAAAACTTTGGATTCAGTGCTATCCGAAGTTGATCCCAATGGTCCGGGAGTTGCCATTGGTATAGTTAAAGAGGGGGTTTTGGTACTGGACAACTCCAAAGGTTTGGCAAACTTGGACCACAGTGTTCCCATAGACAGCTCAACCAACTTTAGATTGTCCTCCTCTTCAAAACAATTTACGGCAGCTTGTATACTTCATTTAGTGGAAAATGGCCAACTAAAGTTGGAAGATCCCCTATCAGAATTCTTTCCTGAATTTTCAAAAAAAATTGGGAACGTCACCATTAAACAGCTATTGAACCATACTTCGGGAATTAGGGATTACCTGTCCCTTTTGATGCTAAAGGGCTCAGAAAAAATGGACTTTTTCAACAATTTTACAGGGAACGATGTAGACTTGATAAACCTGATAACCAAACAAAAAGGGCTTTCCTTTGAAAGTGGCTCGCAACATGATTATTCAAATACCAATTATTGGTTATTGGGCCAGATAGTCAAAAAAGTGAGCGGAAAGTCATTGGGGACCTACGCAAAAGATAACATTTTTACACCTTTGGGTATGCACCATACAACCTACATGGAAAAACCGGGTTCCGTGTGGGCAAATAAGGCTTCGGGATACGTTAGCGCCTGTCCCGATTGCGAACGAACGGCATATGAATACCTGTCCCCTGTGGTAGGGGATGGTGGAGTGGTCTCCAGCATAAAGGATTTGGTCAAATGGGAGAATGAATTTCATTCTCCTAAACTATTTTCCAAGTCATTTTGGAACTCAATGCTCGAAAAAGGAAAATTGGAAAACGGGAAGACCATTGCATACGCCTCTGGCTTGATAGTAGGAGAATTCAATGGGGAAACCATGGTTTCGCATAGTGGTCAAAACCCAGGTTTTAGTTCAGATTTGGTCAGGTTCCCGGAACATCATCTTTCCATACTGGTCCTGGGCAATCAAAACTGGTATAACATTAGGTCATATGCAATGGACTTGGCCAAAAGGCTCCTCCCTGATGAAACCCAAATTGAAAAGCACCGCACTTTAAACAAGGAAAGGGGAACGCACTTGACAACTAACGACCTTGATATTTTCTGTGGGGATTTCCATTTTTTGGAAACCAATGAATATAGGTCAATTCAAAGAGAAAACAATCGTCTCATTTATGTTCGCCCTGGTGGTCCATCCAGTAATTTGTTGCCCCTTTCAAAAACAAAACTAACTTTTGAGGAACGACCAAACGTTACATTGACATTCGATTTTAAAGCTTCTGGGGAAAAACGAATTGTCTTTGAGGATGGCCCTATTACCTTAAATGCAAAAAGCTATGTAAAAGCGTCCCTTACCAAGGAAGACCTGGTTGATTTCAATTCGAAATATGTAAATGGGGAATTGGGGATGGAGCTGATTCTGGAAATGGAAAACGACCTCTTGATGTTCCCAATCTTTGGCCAAAAATTTCCTTTGGAAGCCCTTACCAAAGATCAATTTTCTGCCATGGGAATGTTCACTTTGAAATTCCAAAGGAACGAAATGGGCCATGTAATCGGTTTTAATCTAGATGCACCCAGAGCAAAAAATATAGTGTTCAAAAAAAATTGATCAGTGATTGCGAAAATTGAAAAGCCATAGAATGCCTGGGGGGTTCTTATTGGACATCTACGACAATAGTCTAAGTCCTTAAATACAATTTTTCCTGACCATTCAAGTAAATAGGGTAATGGAAACCATCCAGTTTTTTTAACAAGTGTAGTAATTTTTGCTTTTCATCGTCCTTTAAATTTTTAGAAATCATATTTGCCGCACTCGGTACGGTTTGATACCCCAACAATACCGCTTTTTTACCGTTCTGGGTCAACCGCAGGAGTTTGCTCCGTTTATCTTCCGGATTGGGAAACTCTTCGATAAGTCCTTTGTTCAGCAACCGTTTTATGACCCCCATACCTGTGGATTTATCGAAAGCCATCATGCGAATTAAATCTGTTTTGGCCACTTCCCCGTTTCTATCAAGAACAGCAGAAAAAGTAAATTCCATAGCTGTAGCAAAAGGGGTACCTTCCAAAACCATTTTTATATAGGTATTGGCATAGCGATTCAATCTGCCGAGATGGGCCGCCAATTCGGCTTCAATACTATGTCCGGTTATGGAAAGTGTGTTGGATCCGGTCCTGGCATCCTTCCTCGTAGGCAACCATTCCAAAAAGGTAACCAAGTCACTAGGTCCCCCATGGTCCTCCTTTTTAAATTCCCCCACGAGCAAAACCAGTTCCTTGGTGAGATCATAAGCATCCATAAAACCACTATTTAACACTAAATTAAATAAAAATACTATTTTTTAGTATCTTTTTGTTTAATATTTGTAATAAATAATAAAACAAAATGAACAAAGTCAGGTCAACTGTAATCCTATTACCGCTATTTCTCCTGTTTACTTCATATCTGGCCAATGCCCAAATCACTACCGCCCTGTATGGAACCGTAACGGATGAATTGGGCGCACCAATTGCAGGAGCATCCGTTTATCTTGAAGGGACTGAAAAAGGAGCTCAAACCGATTTTGATGGCAATTATGAAATCCTGGACATCACTCCTGGAACGTACAACCTTATCGCAAGCTATATTGGATACGAGACCCAGACCCAATACAATGTCATTATCCGTTCAAAAGGTACGCCAAATTATAATTTTGTACTTAAGGAAGCGGCCCAGCAATTGGATGAAGTTGTGGTTTCCAACGCCAATACCATAAGTAGACCTAAAGAAACCCCTTTATCCACGCAAACACTATCTGCGGTTGAAATTGCCACCTATCCCGGAAGCAATAATGATGTAGTCCAAGTAGCACAGACGCTTCCCGGGGTGTCCCCTTCCATTGGAGGCTTCCGTAACGACTTAATCATTCGTGGTGGGGCACCCAATGAAACGGTGTATTATCTGGATGGCATGGAAATACCAAACATCAACCACTTTTCAACACAAGGTAGTGCCGGTGGTCCCGTGGGTATGATCAATGTCTCCTTTATTGATAACGTTACCTTGTCCACGTCGGCTTTTGGGGCCCGGTATGACAATCCGTTATCCGGGGTGCTTCAATTCAGTCAGCGAAACGGCAATAATCGCAATTTCAATGGTAATTTTAGGGTCAGCGCCAGTGAAGCGGCCCTAACCCTGGAAGGTCCCCTTTTCAAAAAAAGCGCCGATGAGTCAAAAACAACGTTTCTCGCCTCGGTGAGACGAAGTTACCTTCAATTTCTGTTTGAAGTCATTGGCCTGCCCTTCCGTCCCAATTATTGGGATTATCAGTATAAAATCAATCATAAAATCGATTCGTATAATGATATCAGCCTCATTGGTTTGGGATCTATTGATGATTTTTCGGTCGAAGCGCCGGAAGAATTCGAAGCGGAACAACAAGCGCAATTGGACCAGGCGCCCTTTATCGAACAACGGACAAATGCCATTGGACTAAGCTGGAAAAACAGATTCAAGGACGGTAGCGGGTTTATGCAGGCCACCTTGAGCAACAATACCTTGGTGAACACCTTTACCCGCTATGAAGATCCGGAAAACAAAGTTGGTGTGATCTTTAGAAACGATGCCACCGAATCCGAGACCAAACTGCGCTATGACCTGACAAAGTTCTTTGGGGATTGGAAATTCAACTCCGGTTTTAATGTACAATTCTCCGACTATGAAAACGAAACGCAAAACCTTACGGATAACATAGCTTTCAACTCGGCCATAGATTTTTTTAAATACGGATTCTTTTCCAACGTTACAAAGTCCTTTTTTAATGATAAACTGGATTTTTCGATTGGTTTTCGATTGGACGATGACACCTTTACCGAACAGGACAATCTATTATCCACATTTTCGCCCAGGCTATCCCTGTCTTATGAGTTTTCTGAGAACTGGAGGGTCAATGGCTCTTTAGGTCGCTATTTCAAGTTGCCCCCCTATACCATTCTTGGCTTTAGAAATAATGATGGGGATTTAGTGAACCAAAATGTGCGGTATACCCAAAGTGACCACCTTGTTTTGGGACTACAACATTATTTTGGGCCTTCATCGAGCATTTCATTGGAAGGGTTCTACAAATGGTATGATGATTATCCCGTTTCCGTCCTGGATGGGGTTTCCCTGGCCAATAAGGGAGCTGATTTTGAGGTGTTGGGCAGTGAGGATGTGGAAACCGTGGGCCGGGGCAGAAGTTATGGTGCCGAGCTACAGTTCCAACAAAAGTTATCGAACAATTTTTATGGTATTTTCTCCTACACTTGGTTCTACAGTGAATTCACCGGTTTTGATAGGAATGCTTTTTTACCGTCTGTCTGGGACAGCCGCCACCTTATTTCCTTTGTGGGTGGCTATAAATTAAAACGCAACTGGGAAATTAGTGCCCGTTACCGTTTTGCAGGGGAAACACCATTTGTACCGACCGATTTGGAGGCCACTTTGGCCAATTACCCGGAAGTGATTCTCGATTACAATCGACTTGGAGAGGAAAACTTGGCCGTTTTTAGCCAATTGGACCTTCGGATTGACAAAAAATGGAACCTGAAAAAGCTTTCCTTGGATGTTTTTGTGGAAGCACAAAACGTTTTGGGCCAAGAAATTCCCCAACCTACTGAATTTGGATTGGCGCGGGGTACGGACGGTACCATAATAGAACCCAGAAGTCTTGTGGCCATTGAAAGTGATACTGGCCAAATTATACCGAGTATAGGGATTGTTGTGGATTTTTGAGTGTTATCCCAACCCCACATCCAGAGTCATCATTATAATAAATCCGCCGATAAAGCCCATAGTGGCCACATCGGTGTATTTATCCCGTTGGGTTTCCGGGATGACCTCTTCAACCACCACAAAAATCATTGCTCCAGCTGCAAAAGCCAGGGCATAGGGCAAAATAGGTTCAAAGGTAAGAACGGCCCATGCCCCCAACACCCCGGCAATGGGTTCCACAATTGCAGAAGCCTGGCCGTACATCCAACTCTTCCTTCGGCTTAACCCCTGTCTCCGCATGGGGACGGCTACGGCAAAACCCTCGGGAAAGTTCTGTAATCCAATTCCCAATGCCAAAGCTATGGCACCTCCAATAGTGGCACCTTCAAAACCGGAGGCCACTCCTCCAAAGAGCACACCTACCGCTAATCCTTCTGGAATATTGTGCAAGGTAATGGCCAATACCAAAAGTGTGGTACGGTGCCAGGGCGTTTTTACCCCTTCGGCCTCATCTATTTTAAAATTGATATGCAAGTGCGGCATTACCTTGTCGAGTCCAAAAATGAACAGTGCCCCCAGCAAAAAACCTATCGCGGCCGGAATTACCTTTACAAAGCCTTCACCTTCACTCATTTCTATGCCCGGGGCCAATAAGCTCCAAAAACTCGCGGCGACCATGACGCCTCCCGTAAAACCCAACATCCCGTCCATCAGTGCCCGGTTTGGGCTTTTGAACAAAAAGACCAATCCGGCCCCGGCAGCGGTCAACCCCCAGGTAAAAAGGGTAGCGTACAGGGCGGCCAAGATGGGATCAATACTTTCAAAATAGGTAATTAGCTGTTCCATTAATCGTGTTGTTTTACATAAAGGTTGGACGCTATTTGATTGGATATATGCAACCGACGACCATCAATCGCTATTTCGATGGAATCATCAAAATCTTCCCGTTCCAATATCTGGATGGAATGACCAAGGGCAATATTGTTTTTGTCCAAATACTGTAAAAAGGAGGACGAGGTATCCTTCACCCCTACGCAGACCCCTTTGGCCATTATCGGTAGTTCGCTCAACAACTGCTTATCCCGTTCTTGAAATTCCCCGCTTTTGGTGGGAATGGGATCGCCATGGGGATCATACTTGGGAAAATCGAGCAGTTCATCAATCTTATCGATCAGCTTTTCACTTTTAATATGTTCCAATTGTTCGGCCACTTCATGGACTTCATCCCAATTAAAATCCAACTTTTTTACCAAAAACACTTCCCAAAGTCGATGTTTTCTAACAATGGACAAAGCCGTTTTTTTACCCTTTTCGGTTAAGGTCACCCCTTGATAACGCACATAATTCACCAAACCCTTGCGGGCCAATCTCTTGGCCATGTCCGTAACGGAAGAGGGTTTGGTCTCCATCTCCTCTGCAATGGAATTGGTGGAAATCAACTGGGTTTCATTCCCTCCCAAATGAAAAATGGTCTTGATATAGTTTTCTTCGGCCCGTGTCAAGAAAAAAGCTTTCCGCAAAAATACATTTTATTTATCAAAAACTATTTTTAGATTCATCTAAATTTAGGATTTGAAGTTATTGGTTGATGGTTGATGGTTGATGGTTGATGGTTGATGGTTGATGGTTAGAAGTTAGAAGTTAGAAGTTAGAAGTTAGAAGTTAAAGGTTAAAGGTTAAAGGTTAAAGGTTGGAAGTTAAGATAAAACAAGTCCGGTTTGTTGGGTTCCGGAGTGCAACAGTCTTGATGCCAGTACTTCTAAGCCACTGCCCCCAAGTAGTTTCCTTAAGTACCAAAAAAAACCGGCGACAGAATGTACACCGGTTTTAACTAACTAACTGAAACTAAACTAACTAATTATTGATTCTTTTAAAACTTAATACCCAGGGTTTTGGACCAACTCTGGATTCCGTTGCATTTCGGAGTCCGCTATGGGCAACAACAGATGTCTTTCCTCAAAGATTTGGCCAAAGGTATTTTGCCTTCCCACCAAAGTAAAAAAGGTTACCTCGCCATTGGAACCTGAAGGATACAAACGTGTCCGCACCATATCGAACCAAAGCTTAAAGTCGAATATCAATTCGCGGTTTCGCTCCTTCCAAACCTCTTCCACAAAACCTGTCACGGAAAGCCCGGCAAGTTCTGTCCGTATGGTCTCGGGGTCCGTGGTCCAGTAGGCCCTGGCCCTTACCTGGGTCAAGTAATCCACGGCTTCGGCAGTTACCCCCTCAGATCGGGCTATGGCCTCCGCAGCAATCAACAAGGCCTCTGGATAGCTGTATACCCTCAAATTTTTGGAAGACTGTGCCGTAGTAAAGAACGGTTCTTCGTCCAACCAGATGTAGGGGGTTACCGGAAAGGTAATCTCATCTCCGCCATTCGTCACAAAGTTGGTATGGAAATACTGCTTTTCCTGGGCCCTAAGGTCAAGCGTTTGATCGTACTGTTCATAAAGTTCAGGTCTTGGCCCGTACGCATTTTGGATATTAGCGTAGGCAGACCCCACCGAACCACTGACGGAGGCCGGAAAAGACCATTGTGGATAGGGAAACGCACGGATACCTACTTCATATTCTATTTGATAGATATAGTCATTGGCCAAGGTTTTGGCCAAGCGCATTTTGTTATAGGCACTGTTTTCAAGTATAACGTTTCCATCCCCATCCCTATCATGCGTAGTAAGGGAGAAGGCGCCACTATTGATTACCTCACGTGCGGCGGTTGCCGCATTGGCATAGTTGTCCTGGGACAAGGGAAATCCACTCATGGTGAGGTATACATCTGCCAACAGCATCTGGGCGGTTTCCGTAGTGATTCGGAAACCATTATCTACCATAGTACCACTAGGGAGACTTCCCGCCGCGATGGCAATGTTCAAATCGGCCACTATTTGGGCATAGACTTCGGAAACCGGGGCCCGGGCCACAAAAATCTCGTCCACACTGCCCACGGGTTCTAGAATTAGGGGTACATCCCCAAACATGCGCACCAGATAGAAGTACGCAAAGGCACGAAAGAAACTCGCCTGTGCCAATAAATCACTCCGTTCCGCTTCGGAAAGGCCCGGGGTATCGGGAATATTTGCAATGGCCAGGTTGGCCCCAGAAATACCCACATAAAGACTTGCCCATATGCCATTTAATGTAGCGTCAATTTCCGTAGGGGAAATTGCCAGTTGCTGGGCAAGATCTACCTGGCGCTCCTGGCCATTGAACTCATTATCGAAGAAACCGGAAAGGTACTGTAGGTACATAATCCGTGCTCCACTGAACACCCCCTGACTGATATACATCTGGGGAGCCCCATTCTGATATAAAAAGTTTACGGCACTCTGCGCTTGGCCGGGCTCCGTAAAGAATTGATCGACACTTAGCTGGTCCCGTGGTTCCTCTTCCAAAAAGTCGGAACAGGATACCGTGAATAGGACAAAACTCAAAAAGCCTAGTATTCTTAAAGTTTTCATAGCCATTAAAAATTAAGGTTAAAGCCAAGGGTAAAGGTCCTGGGCCTTGGATATTGAAAAAAGAAAATGTTCTGAGCGAATTGACCACCGGTCAAATTTGGGTCATACGAGGAACCCTCAGGATCGAAGCCCTGAAAACTATCGGACTGTATAACAAACGCGTTGTCCACACTTGTATATACCCTAAGCATATTAAGGCCTATGGAATTGACAAATTCCTCAGGTAGGGTATAGCCCAGGGTGAACAAATTGCCCCGAAGGTACGAGCCATCCGCCACCCAACGACTATCTACCTGACTGTTCTGGCCGGACGTCCCTTGATTTCGGATTTCCTGAACCTGGGTATTTTGGTTTTGGGGGGTCCACCCTTCGGTCAATATGGTACGTAAACCATTGGCAATACCGGACCGGTCCTCCGTGGAATGAAGGGCCTGCTGTAGAATATCCACATCAAAAACAAACTGTAGGTCCATGGTAAAATCGAATCTGCCCAGACGGAAGTTGTTGATAAAACTCCCTGTCCATACGGGTAACCCGTTACCGATAATGGTACGCTCTGCCGAGCGTCTTGCCTCACCGGGCAGCGCCCCTACCGCCGCAGCTTCTGCAGCTTGGTCCGTACCCCAAATACCTAGGCGTTCCAGACCCCAGAAAGATGCGACCGGTTCGCCTACACGCAGAATGGTGTTGCTACCGGAAACAAAGCCCGGCCCAGGAAAGATATCCTCGTCATTGGCCCCCAACTCTTCTATTCGGTTGATATTGTAGTTCATGTTGAACACGGACTCCCAAAAGAAATTCTCCTTGGAATACTTCGAACTTATAGAGATATCCGCTCCTCTGTTGGAGATGGAACCAATGTTATCCCGAATGGTGGAAAAACCAGTGGAACGCGGTATAGGCCTATTGAGCAATAGGTCTTCGGTAAGTTTGTAATAATAATCCAGCTCCAGATTGATCTGTGGATTTGTTTTAGTGCTCAATTCCACGCCCACATCAAATTGGGTGGTGGTTTCCCAGCCTACATCGGGATTGGGAAGACGTTCCACAAAACTATCGTTCACCCGTTGGCCATTGATCAGGGCCGTACCCGAGGTAATGGTGGACAGGGTGGAATACGGAGCTATTTCCGTATTACCGGTAACCCCGTAGCTGGCCCTTAGTTTTAACCGGTTCACAAAGGAAGACTCCGAAAGGAAATCCTCTTCGGACAGCACCCAACCCAAACCTACGGAGGGAAAGAAGCCATATTTGTTGTTGTCCCCAAAACGGGAAGAACCGTCCACACGACCGGTCAAGGTCACCAAATACTTGTCCTTATAGGTATAACCTATCCTGGTAAAATAGGAGTTGATGGACCAATCATTGTAACCTGATCTAGGCTCGCCAAAAATACTGCCCGATTGTAAGCGATAGAATGAAAGGGAATTGTCCGGAAACCCTTCAGATCTTGCACTGAATCCAAAGGAGGTCCGCTGTTGCCAACTCGCTCCCAAAATCGCATTGATCCGTGAATTTTCAAAGGATTTGTTATAGGTTAGGAAATTCTCCTGTTGCCAAAAGGTTACTTTTTCTTCAGCAACACTCGCCCTGCCCAAGGGGGCCGAAATGTTGAGCAAATCGTTCGGTTCAAAATTTTGAAAGGTCCGGTCCTGTTTGTCTATACCAAACTGGGTTTTAAAATCCAGTCCCTCCATGATGTTGAACTCAAAGTAAACATTTCCGAATACCTGGTTTCGCAACCTACGGCGTACCTCGGTTTCCAAGACATGGACCGGGTTGGCCATGGCCTCTAAATTAAAGTTATCGGTTATGGTACGGCTGTTGGACCAGCTACCGTCCGGAAAACGTACCGGGAAGATGGGCGGCATCTCGATCATGGTACGCCTTGGATTTTGGTTTCCCCCACCTTCTTGAAATGAATTCTCTACGGTATAGTTCACCAATACATTGGCCCCAAAGGATAGCCAATCCCTTATTTTGGTGTCATAGGCCAATTTTCCGTTCCAACGTTCCAGATCATTGTTCAGCATGATTCCCTCAATGTCCGCGAAGTTCAAAAAGACCCCAACCGAAGAGTTCCCACTTCTTTGCTGAATGGCCAATTGGTGGTTGTGCGTAAAGGCCGTACGGGTGGCCTCTTCTTGCCAATCCGTATCGTACAATGGATTGCCCTGGGCGTCAAAAAGCCGGGGATCCTCCCTGGTCAATATGGGTGCTATGGTAATATCGTCACGATATTTTGGAGTGTTGGCAAAACCGGTCTCCACTACTTCCAGAAACTCCTCGGCATTGAGCAGATCCAACTTTTTCCGTAATGTCCCCGCACTTACAAAGGCATCATAGGAAACCGTTAACCCATCGGTCTTTGCCCCACGTTTTGTAGTAACCAGGATAACGCCGTTGGCACCACGCGCACCATAGATTGCCGTGGAAGAGGCATCCTTAAGCACCTCCATGCTCGCGATATCATTGGGATTGAGAAACTGAAAATCTTCCATGACCACCCCGTCCACCACAAAAAGTGGATTGGAACTGGAGTTAATGGTGCCCAGTCCCCTTATAATAATCCGTGGTTGGGCGGTCGGGCTTCCGGAATTCAGGTACACATTGGCCCCAGCAACCCGGCCCTGCAGGCCCTGTATGGCATTGGCCACCGGTCTTTGTAAAATGGCTTCGCCGTCCACACTGGACACGGAACCTGTCACATCGGACTTTCGCTGTACTCCGTAGCCCACCAATACTACCTCCTCCAATTGTGCGGTATCCGTACTGAGTTGGACCATCATTTCCTGACCTGGGGTAGCATTTACCTCTTTGGCCTCAAAACCAATATAAGAGAAGACCAGCACGGCATCACTGTTTTGGATGGAAATGGTAAACTTGCCATCAAAATCCGTGACCACCCCATTTTGCGTGCCCTTTTCAAGAACGTTCGCTCCTGGCAAGGGATTGCCGTTCACATCGGTGACCGTACCCGATACTTGAAGTTGTTGATCTTCCTCGTTTTTTTCTGGTGGGGGAACTACCTCGGCAGCCTTCGGCACGGGAAGGGAGCGCAGGATAATCAGTTTTCGTCTTAACTTATAGGAGATATCCGTTTGTTGAAACAGTCTTTTTAAAACGCTGGATAACTTTTCGTTATCTGCGGACAGGGAAACCCGTTGGTCCGCATTAATTTCATCGTTCATGTACACAAACTTAAAGTCCGTGAGGGCCTCTATTTCCTCAAGTACCCGTTGCATGGCCGTGTCCTCAAAGTTTAGGGTAACCTTGGCCCGCTGGGAATAGATATTGGCATGTATCGATAGGATGGAGGCTAGTAAGAGAAAGAGCGTGAGCTTCACCGCTAGGCCGATTTTAACGGAATTAGACTCAAAAAATCCAATTCCTTTGAATTTTTCCATAATTTTAAAGGATTTTAGTTAACTACTAGTTGATTATTGATCTATCGGGGAATGGTACCAGCATTTCCCGATTTTTTTATCTGTGGTTTTTTGGCATTTATTTCATGGGCAATGGTATTTTAAGTTTGTTCAATTCTTGGGTTTGTTTATAATGATTTGGTCCCCATGGACCTCAAAATGGAAAGGGATGATTTCGCTAAGGGATTCCATTACTTCCCCAATGGTTTCAATATCATAGCTCGCGGTGAATACCTTGTCGTTTAAGCTTGGGTAATCATTGGTAATGGATACGTCATAAAACCGTTGCAACTTGGGAATGATCTGTGCAAAAGGTGTTCGTTTCAACACCAGTCTCCCGTGGATCCATGAGGTGTAAAGTTCCGTATCTACCGCTTCCATGACCATGGCATCGTTGGTTTTGTCCCAGGAGGCCATATGTCCAGGCGCCAACACTATGGGGTCGGCAATCGGTTTGTTTTTGTTGGAAAGGCCTACGGAACCTGAGACCAGAACCGTATTTATCTCCTTGTCCTCGGGATACGCCTTTACATTAAAAGCCGTGCCCAATACCGTTACAACCAAATCATTGCTGGTAACGATAAAAGGACGTTTCGCATCCTCGCTTACCTCAAAAAAGGCCTCGCCCGTTAAAAATACCTCCCTATGTTTCCCTCTGATGAACTTAATCGGGTACTTTATGGAAGAACCGGAATTGAGGTGCACTTTTGTCCCATCTGAAAGGGTTATCCCAAATCGCTTGGCATAGGGAACCGTTAAGGTGTTGTAGACCAATTTATCCACAGGAACCGAATCCGAATACGAGAGGTTGGTTCCTTGTTTGGCCACCACCACATTTCCTTCATCATCTTTGATGGTCAAAGACCCGTCCTCCGACAATACTTTCACCTCCCCGTTTTCCAACTGCAGGGTAATCGCATTTTTGTCAACTATTGGCAGCCTTTCCTCCTGGGTTTGTACCGAATTGAACAGGTACCAAGCAGCAATACCCAAAAGGCCTATAAAAACAGCGGCATATCTAAAAATAGGTCTTGTCCAAAGCAGCTTTCTTGGGGGGATTGCAATTGGGTCGATTTTCTGGAGTACCTTTTCCCAAACGGCGGTTTCGTCCAAGGTTTCCAATTCCCTGATATCCTTACCGGATTTCTGAATCAGCGCTATCCGATCAAAGATTTTCCTGTTTTCATTTGACGAATGTAGCCATGAATCGAATTCCCGCTGTTCCATCTCGGAAAGAGTGGACGTCAGTTTTTTTACGATAAGTTTAGCTATTTCCATAAACCAATTTCATGGATTAATAGGTATGCCCCTTTATAGTAGGACACAGAATATCATAAAAAGGGTGATGTTAAAATTGAAAAAAAACAAAAAAGGGCTACTTCCAATACGAAATTAACAATAACAGCAGAAGGGATTGCGTGTCCTGGAGTTCCACACGAAGGATCCGATACGCTTTTTTCATATGGGATTTAACGGTGTTTACGGAAATATTTAAGGTTTCGGCAGCACTACTGTATTTTTGCCCTTCCATGGCACAGAGTTCAAACACTTTTTTGCATTGTAGGGGTAAGTTCTGTACAGCCTTTCTAATATCATCATCATGGTCTTGTTTTGGCAGATTTTCGTTAAGGGGAAACTTCAATACGCTCTCGGTAATGGGCTCCATTTTTTTTGATTGCCTGATTTTATTGAGACAGGCATTTTTCACCGATTTCCTAACGTACCCTTCCATATCCCGTACATCGTAATTTTCCCGGGTCAACAACGAAATGAAAACGTCCTGTACAATATCCTCGGCTTCGGCAAGATTTGCAACATAGCTATAGGCAAGTAAACATAGCCCTTGATATTGCTTCTTAAACAGCTTTTCTATGGTACCAAGCCACTGATTATTCATGTAGGTCAATTCAAAATCTAAAGCGGACTATCCCCACAAATATGACGAACAAACAATTTTGTGCGATTAAAATTACTCAACGGAGAACCCCGGAATTTCAAATCCGCATAAGGAAAGATACAAAATAATATTTTTCACCTGGAATGGAAACCTTCATCCCTATGGCCCAGGGTAATTTCATTCAAAGCATTTTGAACCGGTCGAAAACTTGTGTCCCTTTTGAAGGTTTCCGAAGTGCTTGATAGACTAAAATTTTAACCATGTACCGTGCAAAACAGCCCCCTGTCAAGGCAGGAAGGGATATAAGAAAATAGTTGACAAATCCCCAAATAGGTTCTAAAAAGTCAAGTAGGTTTTTTTGATTCCTTTTTAGTTTTCCATACGTTCAATAGGGTTAAACTTTAGCAAGTGTGCCAAGTTTGTTCTCGAAAGACTTACGCTTTTTAATTAAAAACCTACAACCACTATGCCATATAAATTTACTACATTGAATTAAAGAATAATCTACTAAATATATTTATGTATGAAAGATGTTTTAGTCTTACTCGGGTTGTTGGCCGCTCTTTCTTGTTGCAAAGAAAAAGAGGACAATATGACCTTTGAAATCCAGGGTAAAATGGAGGCTGATTTGGATTCAATCCACATTTACCCTGGCTTTATTTCCAAAAAATTCCTGGACACTACATTGTACGATTTTAGTAGTATAGTTGAAAAGGGAAATTTTTCGTTTAAAGGGAAAGCCCCCTATCCACAAATGATGAACCTACACTCGCCAAAAATTGGTATTTCAACTCCCTTTTTTATCGAGGGGGGGGATACGCATTTGTCCGTAAGCTTTATAAACCGCGATAGAAAAGTTCAAATTTCAGAAAGCACTAAATCCCGGACCCAAAAGGAATATGAGCTATTGGTATCGACCAAACTGGATTCTATTTATCAAAATTTAAAGCATTCAAAATCGAGGCAAGAAAGAATAAAACGTTCGAAGGATATAGATGATGCAATTATCAATCATTTAAGGGAAAATCCAAATTCCTATGTCGCCCTCTGGCTTATGATCGATAGGTTTTGCAAATCAGGGTCTGAGTACAACAAAAGCTATGAAAATGCACTTTCTTTCTTTTCCAAGGAAATACAAAGTATTCCTCTATACAAGATTTTTAAAAAAGCCCTAATCAAAAAAAAGAACTTCTCCTTTGAGCATACATTAATACCCTTAAAGTCTTTAAATGACCAATCCGTAGTCTTGGATATAAAGAACCTTAAAAACAAATACATATTAATTGATTTTTGGTTTTCTTTTTGTAAACCTTGTTTACTTGAAATGCCCAAGTATATTCCAATATATTCAAAGTATAAAAACGATGGATTTGAAATAGTCAGCATATCTGTTGACAATACTGAGGATATTCCAAATTGGGTCAAGGTAATCAATGAAAAGAATTTTGCTTGGTCACATTACCTTGATGAAAATGGATTGGAAACAAGAAAACTCGACATTGTAAGTTTTCCCACAACATTTTTAGTCGATGCAAATGGTAAGATTATTGAGAAGAACTTATCAGCCGAGAAATTAAACCAGTTTTTAAGTACCAATTTAGATTAATAGCATATATATTTTGATTTGTTCCAAAACATTTTAACCTATTAAAACAAGGTTTCCGTCTGCGTTGCTTGAGAAAAAATATTTTGCCAAAAACTAAAAAATCATTTTGTTTAATTTAATCACTGTCCGAAAACGGGTAAGTCTTCACCCTCTCCAATACCGATAGAAAAACTTTGATACTATTTCTTCACACCATTCCTTCGTTTAAAATAGCCGATTGGCCTATGGTATGTACTTGATGTTCATATATACATGCACATTTTACCCGTAAATAACTGGCCCCAGATAATCTTAAAAACCAATATTATTTTTTCAAATGAACTGATATTGAAGGTGTTACAAGAAAATTAAGTGCCCTTTTCCTAGTAATTTTTCGCTACTTTAGAGCGCAAACCACAACCCGTATCCATGGAGGCTCTACATAGGATTCCCCTTAAAGAAAAAATTGGTTACGCCCTAGGTGATGGTGCGGCCAATATTGCCTGGCGTGGAGTAGCCACATTTTTGTTTATCTATTATACCGATGTTGTTGGCCTCGATCCCGTAACCGTGGGCGTACTCTTCTTGGTGGCACGCTTTGGGGATGGGATAAGTGATGTTTTGATGGGTATTTTAGGAGATCGGACCAAATCCAAATATGGAAAGTTCCGACCCTGGATCCTTTGGACAGCCGTTCCATTGGCAGCCATTCTTGCCCTGTTGTTCACCAACCCTGATTTTAGCGATACCGGTAAAGTGGTCTATGCCTATATCACGTACATCTTGTTTACACTGCTCTACACCGCCAACAATATTCCCTATGGTGCCTTAATGGCGGTCATGACAGGGGATGATAAGGAACGGATCAGTATAGGTTCCTTTAGGATGGTTGGGGCTTTTGCCGGGGGAATGCTTGTCCAGGGGGCCTTGCTATTTTTGGTCGTTTATTTTGGTAATGTCAATCCCTTGGTACAGGTAGAAAAAATGGAACCCGAGAAATTCAAGGTGGCCGTTACGGCTTCTAAGGATGTTGAAAATGTACACCTCAAAACGGAAAATGGCATAGGCCAGTTTGTATGGTTGGATTCCAAGATGGGTACAGGTGGGAATTCCCCAACGAACACAAAGAGTTTTCAAATGAAAAAGGGCGAAACGTATTCGTTCCTTGTGAGTGGAGAACAAAACCTACGTCCGGAATCCTTCTCCATTATTGACCAAAGTAAGGGATACAGCCATTCCATGTATCTCATGTCCGCCTTCCTGGCGCTATTTATGTTCTTTACGTTTTATAGCACCAAGGAAAGGGTGCAACCTCCAAAAGGGCAGCTAAATAACCTGAAACAGGATTTCAGCGATCTCATTGCAAATAAACCATGGTTGGTATTATTGGCAATTGGACTATTGTTCAACATATACAATTCCATTAAACAGGGCATCACCATCATCTATTTTACCCATTACCTGAATGACCAGCTGTTGTCCGCATCCTATTTGGTAGGGCTCATGTTGGCTTCCATTGGAGGGGCAATTGCAACGGCATCTTTGGGGAAAAGATTGGGCAAACGAAATCTTTTTATGGTTGCCCTACTGTTTTCCGGATTGGTAAATGCCCTTATTGTATTTTGTGGGCCGGAGGACATCATTGCCATATTTGGCATAGGTATCCTTTCGGAATTTGCTGCGGCCATGTTCCCTACCCTGTTTTTTGTCATGTTGGGTGATGCGGCAGATTACTCCGAATGGAAAAATGGTAGAAGGGCAACGGGATTGATTTATTCCGCAGGCTCCTTTGCCACTAAATTTGGGGGCGGTATTGCCGGAGCGATCATCGGACTGATTCTAGGGGCTTTTCATTATGATGGCCAAGATATGTCCACCATTCCAGCGGCAATTCCAGGAATCAAAATGTTAATGAGTTGGGTACCTTGTATCGTTGCCGTCATAGCTGCCGCGTTAATGGTGAGGTATCCTTTGACCAACACCAAAATGGCGCAGATCACGGAAGCCCTAAATCAACGCAGAGACCAATAATACGCTTATACTGAATTAGAAATGAAACATTTTCCAAATGACTTTTTGTGGGGTACGGCCACCTCTTCCTACCAAATTGAGGGAGCGGCCAATTTAGATGGAAAAGGTCCTTCCATATGGGATGCCTTTGCCTCCATTCCCGGTAAGATAAAAAACAACGAAACGGGCGATTTGGCCTGTGACCATTACCATAGATTCGAAGAAGATATCCAACTGATGAAAAATATGGGCGTTAACGCCTATCGTTTTTCCATATCGTGGTCCCGTATACTGCCATCAGGCAAGGGTGTCGTCAATGAAAAAGGGATTCAATTTTATTCCAAATTGATCGATTCCCTTTTAAGGGCCGGTATAGAACCCTGGGTGACCTTGTACCATTGGGATTTGCCTTTGGCCCTTCAACTGGAGGATGATGGTTGGTTGGGAAGCGCGTTACCGGACCATTTTGCCAATTACGCCAAAATCTGCTTTGACCGTTTTGGAGATCGTGTCAAAAACTGGATTACCTTAAACGAACCTTGGGTCGCGGCCATGCTGGGTTATGGACAAGGGGTTTTTGCCCCGGGACGTACATCCAACTCCGAACCCTATCGCGCCGCACACCAATTGATTTTGGCACATGCAAAGGCGGTCACCATTTACCGTAAGGAATATGGGCATCAAAATGGAAAAATAGGCATTACCAACAATGGCGATTGGAGGGAGCCCCTGACCCCGGACAAAAAGGATTTGGAAGCCGCTGAACGTGCATTGGAATTCTTTCTGGCCTGGTTTGCCGACCCTATTTACAAAGGGGATTATCCACAAGTGATGAGGGAGCGGCTGGGATCCAGACTACCACAGTTTACGGACCAGGAAAAAGAGTTGATCAAAGGAACTTCGGACTTTTTTGGATTGAACCATTACACGACCATGTATGCCGCCCATCATAATGGGCGATTGAAGGAAAGCAGTGTTTATGGTAATGGAGGGATTTCCGAAGATCAGGGCGTGACCCTCTTGCAGGACCCAAATTGGCCGTTGACCTCCATGAATTGGGCGGTGGTTCCATGGGGTTGCCGAAAGCTTTTGGGATGGATTAACGACAGGTACGATCGGCCCGACATTTATATCACCGAAAACGGATGCGCGTATCCCGATGTGCTCGTGGATGGCAAAGTGGACGATACGCTACGGGTTGCATTTTATAAAGGGTATTTGGAAGCATGTCAGCAAGCCATTGCGGAAGGTATTCCGCTCAAAGGATACTTTGCTTGGTCCTTTATGGACAATTTTGAATGGGCCTCCGGCTACGAAAAACGGTTTGGGCTACATTATGTCGATTTTGAAACCTTGGAACGGACCCCTAAAAAATCAGCACTTTGGTATAAGGAAGTGATTTCCAAAAACAGCATATAATTCAGTGATCCGTTACTATTTGGGATAGGTAAGATCTGGTTATATGGTTACCTTTGAGGAATGCCCACCTACGACTACATTATTATTGGTGCAGGAGCTTCTGGCCTTTTATTGGCCGACGCCTTGGGAAATGACCGCTTTTTTTCGGACAAATCGATTTTAGTCCTTGATCGGGATCAAAAAAATAAAAACGATAGGACCTGGTGCTTTTGGGAAGCGGGTAAAGGGCAATTTGACGATATCCTTTACCGAAGGTGGCCAAAAATTCATTTTGCCGGGGAAAAACTGAATATCAAGCCCGAAATTGCCCCCTATTCCTATAAAATGTTAAGGGGCATCGACTTTTACAATCACTATTTACAAAAGATAAGGGCCTACCCCAACGTAGATTTCCTCGAAGAAAGCGTTCAGGAATTGGCAGAAAAAAACGACAAGGTGTTGGTCTTGGGCAAAAACCAAACCTTTGAGGGACGCTATATATTCGATAGCCGATTTGAGTACCAAAAACTAAAATCACAGTCCAAATATCCCATTTTGCAGCAGCACTTTTTGGGATGGTTCATACAGACCGATCGCCCTGTTTTTGATGTGGATACGGCTACTTTTATGGATTTTTCCATTCCGCAGAAAGGGAATACCCGTTTTATGTACGTGCTACCATTTTCCACAACCGAGGCCTTGGTAGAGTATACCCTGTTCTCTGAAAATGTGCTGGAAAAAACGGAATACGAAAAGGCAATTGAAGAGTACATTGCACAGGATTTAGGCATAACGGAGTATACCATAACGGATATTGAACAGGGAAACATCCCCATGACCTGTCATGATTTTGCTCAGGAAAACACCAATCGTATTTTGAAAATTGGGATTGCCGGAGGTTGGGCAAAGGCCAGTACGGGATATACCTTTTATAGCTCAACAAGAAGGGTAACACAGTTGGTCAACCATCTTAAGTTGAACAAACCGCTAAAGGATTTTCAGAAAAAGAATCGATTTTGGTTTTATGACCTCTTGCTATTGGATATTCTTTTTAGGAGTAACCATTTGGGAAGGGACATATTTGAATCCCTTTTTAGACGTCGCAAACCACAACTCATCTTTAAGTTTTTGGACCAGGACACCGCACTCCCTGAGGAACTGTATATTATGGCTGCCCCAAAACCATGGCCATTTATCAAGGCGCTTTGGGGCAGGCTTTTTTAAACGGTTGGTTTCCTCAAATTCCCACCAAATTCAACCCATAGGGCTTTACATACTTTGAGCAATTCAATCCCTTGGTGTTGCTGGGACCCTTTAAAAATAGATGTCCCCTTGTTCTCCCGGGTATCAGCCACTTCTTCGACTTCCACCACTATTACTCCGACCTCTACCGCCGCCGCTTCCTCCGGATCTTGGCCTAAAACCTTCTGGAAGAATAACCTTATAAATTGCTGTGGTGACCCCTCCCGGATAGGCGCCCCATACTTCAATTTCTCCAATTTCCACCCTTTCTGGCTGGTTTCTTGTGCCTGCCAAAATTCGTATCCTGTTTCCAGATCTTGAAGTTACATAGGTATAAACATCAACTTTTATGGATTTCAACGGACCCAGATTAACACCATTGACGATGATATCAGGCCCATCTATTTGGGTAATTTCCAATTCATACCTACCCGGATCATGAATTGTTTTTACAGTTGCCCCCAATCCAATACCCCCTTTACCGGCGTCAAGGAGCAATTGTCCCACAACATACTCATAACTATCAATTACTTCAAGGGCCTGGGAAGCAACGCCCTGGGAAACCAACAACAAGAAAACGAACAAATACCTCATGACTAAAACTTTCGATTAAAGGTTAACTTGAATTTTTTGTTCGTATCCCAATAGCCATAATTTGATGTCGGTATGTTGTACTCTTTTTTGAAAATTATGGTGTTATTGATGATTTCGGGCGTAAAATCCACAAATTGTGTGTCATCAAATTGAAATCTGGTTTTGTCATCAAATTGCTGTGCACAGGGATAAATACATTCCATTTCGATCTTAACCAACTCCAATCCCTCTTCAAAGGTGAAGGATTGTTCACTTGCCAAGTAATCCACAGTGATGATCTCTGTGGTCTCCAAAGCCTCTGAATCTTCCGTATCGCAGGCGTAAACCAATAAAACTGTAAGTAATAGGGCGAATCTTTTCATTTTTGTAGGGTTATTCTATATCTTATGTAAGATACCGCTTTTTAAGTGCTCAAACAACGGTTTACAAAAACTTAATTTTAAGGCTAAATAATCCTAAGGTATTATAATGCCGGTCACATTACACTATGTCCCAAAGTGGGATACTATCTTTATGGGCAACGTTTTTTAAGTTGTGCCCAAGCCCAAAAAACCTTTATTATTTCCAAGGTTGCGTGCCGGAACACCGTTTGGAGGATTCCAATCAGTTACTTCGTTCCATTAAGTTTTCGCCCATAAGTCGAAGTACCCTTTTTCCTTCTTCATCCCCCTCAATTCTGGAAAGTGAACCAAAGGCCAATTGGGTATAATGCGCAATGGCATTTTTTGTGGCCCCCACGGCACCACTTGTTGTGAAAAGCTTCTTAACCAGGGCAACCTTGCCTGTATTATCCCTGAGCTGGACCCCAAATTCCTGTAGTAAGGTTTCCCTATCCTTTTCATTCGCCAGTTCCATTGCCTTAAGGTATAGGAAGGTTTTTTTGTTCTCAATGATGTCCCCTCCCACTTGTTTTCCAAAAGTCTCTGGATTTCCAAAAGCATCCAAATAATCGTCTTGCAACTGAAAGGCAATACCGAGGTTCTTGCCAAATTCATAGATCAAATCCTGATTTTTTGTGGAAGCCCTAGCTATGATTGCACCCATTTTTAAAGCGGCAGCGATCAAAACCGAAGTTTTGTATTCTATCATTTTTAAATATTCCGGAATGGTAACGTCCATCCTTGTTTCAAAGTCCACATCGTATTGCTGCCCCTCACACACTTCCTTTGCCGTTTTGTTGAACAACAGAAAAAGTTCCTTGAGCACATCACCCCCATATCCTTCCAAAAACCGATAGGAATTAATGAGCATAACATCACCGGAGAGGATTCCCGTGTTTATGTCCCATTTTTCGTGAACTGTTTGTTTTCCCCTTCGCAATGGGGCATCGTCCATAATATCATCATGGACAAGGGAAAAGTTATGGAACACTTCCACGGCCATTGCCGCATCCAATGCCGATCGGTAATCCGTTCCAAACAATTCAGCTGCAATTAGTGTAAGTACAGGACGCAATCGTTTTCCGCCCAAACCCAGAATGTAGGCAACGGGATCATACAGTCCATTGGGCTCTTGGGGGCCTTGATAACCTTCCAAATACGCTACAAACTGTTTCTGATAAAAAGTAAGGGGCTGCATGCGAATAATTTTGCTTAAAAATACATTGCCTGTTACAATTAAGTTGTATGCACGTCCAACAGAAGTAGAAAATTTCAAAAAAAATGCAATGGATTTTAAATCCATCGTCTTTATAGTTGAATAAGGGCATAAAAATGCTAACGGATGAGTCCGAAAAACAATAGCCAACTAAAAATATCGGCATTTTTCGCAGAAGAGTACCATGCACTAAAAGGGTATGTTACCTCTAAAATTGATGATACTGCCGATAGGGATGCCGAGGATATACTCCAAGATGTGGCCCTTAGGATATTCTCCAGACCGGAAAGTGCGCTGCCCATAAACAACATTCCCGGTTTTGTGTACAGCGCAATTAAGAACAGAATAATAGACACTATGCGGACAAAAAAGGAGAAACGCTACGAGGAAAGTGATTTGGACCACCTTTGGACGGAATTTGCGGACTTGTTTTACGGAACGGAAGATTTTCCTTATCCAACACATGTCATCAATAAATTAAAGACGGCCATCATGGAATTAAAACCCCCATATCGGGACATTATTCTTGCTGTTGACTTTGAGGGCTATTCCTATAAGGAGATTTCAGCGGAAACGGGGATTCCCGAAGGTACTTTAATGTCCAGAAGGCATAGGGCCATGTCCCTCCTCTTAAAGAAACTGGAACACAACATAACTTCATAAAAAATAAAGATCATGGATTACAAAAATGAATTGGAACAAAAGATAGAACATAAGGTAACCGATTATGTGGCCAAGGGTTTTAAAATCTTCTTTTTTGCCCTGTTTATGGTAGGATTGCTTTTCCTTATCGGTTATGTCGTAATGCTATTATGGAACTGGTTGATGCCAGAACTATTTGGATTAGCGACCATTACTTACTGGCAGGCCATGGGCGTCCTAATACTGGCCAAAATCATTTTTGGTTTTGGCGGGGGAAATGGCCCGGGAAAGAAATACAAAAGAAAATGGAAATCCCAGCGAACCCCAAAGTCCTGTGGTCCGCTCCGAAAGGACTTTTCAGAATGGAAATACTACGATAGGTTTTGGAAAGAAGAAGGGGAGTCCGCCTTTAAGGCCTACGTAGAAAAACAGAGAAACCATGGAGAAAAAGAATAACCGTATCCATGTTAGGCGTAGGTCACCCAGATTCAGCGGTTTTTTTACCATTTCAGGTAAAAAAACAGCAACTCGGTCCAATTTCATCCTATTCCTACGTCATTATAAACAAGGTTTGTAGAAAATCAGGAACTCGTTAAATAAATGTAAAACTTTGGAAACTTTTTTTGTTTTTACAGTTTCCAGTTTAGTTTTGGTCCCTCAAATGAGAAACGACATTTTAAATAAGGCGACCGATCTTTTTTTAAACTACGGGTTTAAAAGTGTGACCATGGATGATTTGGCCCAGGAAATGGGGATATCCAAAAAGACCATTTACAGTCATTTTGAAAATAAGACCAAGTTGGTTGAAGAGGCCACAATGAACCTTTTTTGGGAAATATCAAATGGAATAGACCATATCATTGCGCTAAAGAAAAACCCCATCGAAGAGTTATATGAAATCAAAAAATTCGTAATGGTCCGTTTAAAGGATGAGAAGGCCTCCACACTTTACCAGTTACAGAAATACTATCCCAGACTCTTTGAGACCTTAAAGAAAAAGGAGATTGACGTAATGCAGGACTGTTTGGTCGATAACATTAGAAGGGGAATGGAGATTGGTATTTACCGGGAGAACTTAAATGTGCAGTTTGTTGCCCGTATTTATTTTTCCGGTGCCATAAGTCTAAGTGACCACGATCTTTTTCCGATTTCCCTATTCAATAAAGTTGAACTGGAAGACTACTTTCTGGAATATCATCTAAGGGGGATCGTCACCCCAAAAGGACGAAAAATATTGAACGAAATCATCAATTCAAATCAAGAATAAATGCGAACGATCATCAAACTAAGTATAGTACTATTGTTTTGGTCCGTACCACTAAGTGCACAGGAAACCAAAACCTCATTCTCTTTGGATGAGGCCATAGCCTATGCGCTGGAACACAACTACCAATCCATTAATGCCAGTAGGGATTTGGTGGACGCCCAAAAACAAAAATGGGAGACCATCGCCTCCGGATTGCCACAAATTGATGGAAGCGTGTCCTACCAAAACCAAATAAAACAGCAGTTGGCACAGATTCCAGGGGATCTTGTCCCGGGTGCAGAGCCAGGAACCTTTATAGAGGTCGCCTTCGGTCAGCCGCAGACAGCCATTGCATCTGCCACCTTGACCCAGCAAATCTTTGATGGCTCCTATATTGTAGGTGTACAGGCCACCAAGGCCTTCATCCAATTTAGCAAGAACAACAAGGAAAAAACCGATTTGGACGTCACACAATCCGTGGTAGAAGCCTATGGTAACGTATTGCTGGCCCAAGAGAGCGTGGCCATCTTTGAAAAGAACACGGCCACCTTGGAGAAAAACCTTTATGAGACCAAAAAGATTTTTGAAAACGGCTTGGGGGATGAAGAGAGCGTGGACCAGTTGCAGATTACCCTTTCCTCCGTGGACAACCAATTAAAGAATGCAAGGCGATTGGAAAAGATTACCTTACAGATGCTCAACCTTATGATGGGCATACCTTTGGACAATCCTACCCAACTGACCGAAAATCTGGATGCCCTTACGCAAAGGAAAATAGATTACGGCCTTTTGGATACCCAGCTTGTAATGGAAGAAAACATAGACTACAAGACGGTCTTTAACCTTAATGAGCAACGATTCTTTGAGTTAAAATTGGCGAAAAGTAGGGCGCTGCCCACCTTAAACGCTTTTATAAACTATGGAGGGAACTCCTTTAGCGACCAATTCAACTTTCTAAGTCAGGGCCAACAATGGTTCGGCTTCTCCACCTTTGGGGTAGATTTGAACATTCCCATTTTTAGTTCTTTGGGAAGAAGTGCCAGTACCCAGCGGGCCAAAATTGCCTATGAAAAAGCAAAGACCCAGCTTACGGAAACCCAGGAACAAGTAAGGTTGCAATTGGAAAATGCCAAAAGCGATTACATTCTGGCCATAGAGGAATACCAGACCTCCAAGGATAATTTGGAGCTGGCGGAACGGATTGAAAACAAAAACCAGATAAAATATTCCGAAGGTCTGGCCACCAGTTTTGAACTGCGCCAAGCACAGACCCAATTATACGATACCCAACAAGAATACCTGCAGTCCATGGTAGATGTGATCAACCGCAAGACTGATTTGGAAATTATTTTAAACAAATAAAATCAATCAAAATGAGAAAAATTGTTTTACTTATACTTACGGCATTGGTCATCATCTCTTGTGGTGGTGGAAGCTCCAGCTCGGTTGAAGACGTGCTAGGTAAGGATGTCAAGACGATTCGGGCAAAGAGAACCGAGGTAGAGACCCAACTCAAGGCGTTGGAAAACCAAATTGCCCTGTTGGATTCTGCCATAGCCGCCAAAGATGACAACGCCAAACTGCCTTTGGTAACCACTTTTGAAGCCAAAGAACAGCGGTTTAATCATTTTCTGGAACTGCAGGGCGATGTAACTACCAAGCAAAATGTACTTATTTATCCGGAAATGTCCGGGACCTTACAACGTGTTTACGTAAAGGAGGGACAAAAAGTAGGCAAGGGACAGTTGTTGGCCACTATTGATGATGGAGGACTATTCAGCCAATTGGCACAAATGAAAACCCAATTGGATTTGGCCAAGACCACTTTTGACCGTCAAAAAAGGTTATGGGATCAAAATATTGGTTCCGAAATTCAATATCTGGAAGCAAAAACCCTGTATGAGGCCCAAGAAAGTGCCGTCGCACAAATGCAAAGTCAGGTGGACAAATCCAGTATACGGGCGCCCTTCTCCGGCATTATTGATGATGTGATCAAAGACCAAGGTACCGTGGTCGCTCCTGGACCAGGTTCGGAGGTGTTCCGTATCGTAAACCTTTCCAATATGTACATCAAAGTTGAGGTGCCGGAAAGTCACCTCCCTAATGTTACCCCGGGCAAAGAGGCCAAAGTATACTTCCCCGTTTTGGGAGATAGTGTCATCACCAAAATTCGCCAAACGGGAAATTTCATTAATCCCGCTAATAGGGCCTTTACGGTGGAAATCCCTGTTCCCGGTAAGGATGGCAAGGTAAAACCCAATCTAACCGCCAAGGTTATGATCAATGATTACACCAATGAAAAGGCGATTCTTATTCCGCAAAGTATAGTATCGGAAAATGCCGAGGGTGAACAATATGTATACCTAATTGCTGCAGATTCCTCAAGTTCGGAGTCCGTGGCCAAAAAGACCATTATAACCACAGGGAAGACCCAAGGGGATTATGTGGAAGTCCTATCCGGGATTAATAATGGAGATGGTATTATTGATGAAGGGGCACGAAGTATTAGGGATGGCCAAAAAGTGAAAATACACTCCAACGGTTTAGGATTAACAACCAATTAAAACATCATGGGAAAACAGCAAAAAAGTGTAGATAAAGAATTTAAACTGTCCTCCTGGGCCATTGACAACAAGACTACGATGTATGTTTTGATTGTCTTGATTCTATTTCTTGGGGCCTCGGCCTATTTTGGGATGCCAAGGGAGAACTTTCCCGAAATCAAGGAAACCAAGATTTATATCAGTTCCCTTTATCCAGGAAACACCGCGGAGGACATTGAAAAGCTCATCACCGACCCTTTGGAGGACGAGTTAAAAACAGTAAGCAATGTAATAGAGATTACTTCCACCTCACAGGAGGACTATTCCATAATCGTTGTTGAGTTTGATGAGAACATTTCAGTGGAAGCTGCCCGACAAAAGGTAAAGGACGAAGTGGATACCAAAACATCCGGTGAGGATTGGCCCACCTTCAACGACGCTAAGGTAGAACCCAATGTATTTGACCTCAGTCTTTCCGAGGAAATTCCCATCCTTAACATCAATATCTCCGGGGATTATCCCATAGAAAAACTAAAGGAATACGGTGAATTCCTGGAAGACAGAATTGAAGGTTTACCGGAAATAAAAGAAGTAGATATAAGAGGCGCCCAGGAAAAAGAGGTTGAGGTAGCGGTGGACATCTATAAAATGATGGCCGCCCAGGTGAGTTTTGATGATATCATCAATAAAATCAGCCAAGAAAACACGACCATTTCCGCGGGAAATTTGATCACAAGTGGTCAACGACGTACCATTAGGGTCCTTGGTGAGATTCAAAATCCAAATGAACTGGAAGATTTTGTGGTCAAATCAGAGGACAACAATCCCATCTATCTTAAGGATATTGCCAAAATCTCCTTTAAGGAGGAAGACAGGACCACCTATGCCCGAGACTTTGGCGCCCCCGTAGTAATGCTGGATGTCAAAAAGCGCGCAGGAAAAAACATGGTGGCAGCGGCGGAGGAAATACAGGAAATTGTTAAAAATGCCCAGGATAATTTCTTTCCTCAGGATCTTAAAGTAACGATTACCAACGATCAGTCTTCAAAGACCATTGGACAAGTTGATGACCTGGTGAACAACATCATCTTTGGAATCATCCTGGTGGTTACCGTTTTAATGTTCTTTCTCGGCTTTAAAAATGCACTCTTCGTTGGCTTTGCCATCCCGATGTCCATGTTCATGTCCCTTATGATTTTAAATGCCCTTGGGTATACCATGAACACCATGATCTTGTTCGGTTTAATTATGGGACTTGGGATGTTGGTGGATAACGGGATTGTGGTAGTGGAAAATGTCTATCGCCTAATGGATAAAGAGGGAATGTCAAGAATCCAGGCGGCAAAAAAAGGTATTGGGGAGATTGCCTTTCCCATTATCATTTCCACCGCAACTACCGTTGCGGCCTTTATTCCATTGGGTTTATGGCCCGGAGTCATGGGACAGTTTATGATTTACTTCCCCGTAACTTTATCCGTAGTCTTGGGATCATCACTCTTTGTGGCCATATTTTTCAATTCTGTTTTGGTATCACAGTATATGAAAACCGAAGACGATGAAATGCCTTTAAAACAAATTGTCAGGATAACCGGAATCCTTTCCGCCTTTGGTCTCATTATATTGATTTTTGGAGGCGGATACCGTGCTTTGGGATCATTGATGATCGTTACGGCCATTTTACTTTGGGGCTATCGCCTTTTCTTAAGGAAATGGACCCATGGATTCCAAAACAAAGTTTTGCCAAAATGGGAACGTTGGTATGAAAAAACCTTGCGTTACGCCCTTTCTGGAAGAAAACCCATCCTGATAGCCGCGGGCACCTTTGTGCTGTTGATCATAGCATTTGTGGGATTTGGTATTTCCGTTGCAAACCAACGTACCAAGGTGGAATTCTTCCCGGACAATACGCCCAACCAGATTACGGTTTATATTGAATATCCAGAGGGTACCGATATAGAAAAGACCAATGCCATTACTGCAGATATTGAGAAGCGTGTGTACACTATCATAAACGAGGACGCTTATCAGGAAGGGGGGTACAATTTCTTAACGGAAAGTGCTGTATCACAAGTAGGGGAAGGTGCTGGAAACCCGATGACGGATGGCGGTTCGTCTGCCGAAATGCCACACCGTGGAAAGATTACCGCTACCATGCGGGAATACAAATTCCGAGAGGGTGCGGATAGTAATGAACTCCTAAAAAAGATACAGGAAGCACTTAAGGACGTATATCCAGGAGTTGCGATTTCAGTGGAAAAAGATGCGGTTGGACCGCCATCCGGATACTCCATCAACATTGAATTGGAAGGCGATGATTATAACGAGTTGATCAATGTGGCAGAGCGAATGCGAAACTACATTAACTCCAAAAATATCCCAGGGGTGGATGAGCTCAAAATTGATGTGAACAAATCCAAACCCTCCATGGCGGTCCAGGTAGATCGCAAAAAAGCAGGGGAGTTGGGCGTGCCTACTGGCATGGTAGGACAGCAACTTAGAAATTCCATTTTTGGTGCAAAAGCGGGAATCTATAAAGAAGATGGGGAGGATTATGATATCTATGTGCGTTTTAATGAGGAAAACCGATACAATACCAGTTCCATTTTTAACCAACGCATCACCTTTAGGGACCAGTCTTCAGGTCAAATCAAGGAAGTACCGGTTTCTGCAGTTGCAAAACAGGTAAATACCTCTGGGTTCAGTGCTATAAAACATAGGGATACCCGAAGGGTGGTGACCGTTTACTCCGCTTTGGCGCCCGGATTTACGGATGCTGGTGCGGTGGTGAGCAAAATTCAAGATGAGATGACCTCTTTCACGGAATTGCCCGATACCATTAAAATAGACTACACTGGGCAATTGGAAGAGGAGGCAAAACAAATGGCCTTTTTGATGGGTGCCTTTTTCACTGGATTGGGATTGATCTTCTTCATCTTGATATTCCAATTTAATTCGGTCACAAAACCGGCAATCATTATGTTGGCCATCTTCTTAAGCTTAATAGGGGTATTTGGTGGAATTGTATTGACCGGTAGTGCTTTTGTGATTATGATGACCATGATGGGAATCATATCCTTGGCCGGAATCGTTGTGAATAATGGAGTGGTGCTGTTGGATTATACACAGTTGCTGATAGATCGTAAAAAAGTGGCCCTTGGCCTCAATGAAGAGGATATGTTGGAGCCCCATGACTTTTATGAGGCCGTAGTAAAAGGAGGAAAAGCAAGATTACGTCCTGTATTGCTTACTGCCATTACCACCATTCTTGGATTAATTCCGCTGGCAACCGGTTTTAACATCAACTTTTTTACCTTGCTCAGTGAGTTCAATCCACAAATCTATTTTGGCGGTGACAATGTTATCTTTTGGGGTCCCTTGGCCTGGACGGTAATCTATGGTCTTATTGTGGCCACATTCCTAACCTTGGTCGTGGTCCCAATTTTATTCAGTATCGTCTACAAAGTAAAGATCCGCATCAAAAGGAACAGGATACAAAAAGTAGAGAAGAAAAAAGAAGAGTTGGGCATGGCGGCATAACCCTTCAAAGCAGGTATAAAAAAAGCCCCGGCATTTTGTCCGGGGCTTTTTTAATTCATTACGTTAACTATAATTGTACCGAAACCACTTCTGACTGGTTCCAATTCTTTACAGAGGCAATCCGATTGTTCTCAAAATCCACCTCCCTTAGAATTTCGCCTTCCCAGAAAAACCATTTTCCTTCCCTTTTGCCATCCACATATTTCCCAGAGGCAATTTTTTTACCTTTTACATCGTACATGAACCATTGTCCGTGTAATTTACCTTTTAACAGATATCCTGTTTGTGCTATTTCACCATTTTCATGAAAATATGTAGCTTTTACCATTTTCCCCACTTTTTCCAAAGTCGGTTTGGTATTTTGCGCGTACATACCAACCGAAAACATAACCGCAAGAATCAATAATACTTTCTTCATAATATATGGGTTTGTTATTTCTGTCTTTAACATTAACGACACAAAGATACAAATTATTTTACTTTTAATTCATTTTAAAGTAACTATTTGTTTACATTAAATTTACATTAAACAGATAAATATCTGTTTTATAGTTAGTTGAGTTTTTTCAAGAAAAACTGTAAAAATTTATATTCTGTACAAACGGTCAAAAAAACCGTATAAACGGTACTTTAAAAGCTGGGCAAAAAATGTCCCAGCAAAAATGGAACTCACTAAATTTGCCGTTCAAAATGCATATCCATGTACAGAACCCATACCTGTGGCGAATTAGGAGCCTCGCATATTGACCAACAGATCGTTTTAAGTGGTTGGATTGCCAAATTACGTGATAAAGGCTTTGTGGTCTGGATAGATTTACGCGACCGTTACGGGATAACGCAGCTCGTCTTTGATGAAGAACGAACTCCAAAAGACCTTTTGGAACAGGCCCGAAACCTGGGAAGGGAAACTGTACTACAGGTAAAAGGCAAGGTCATTGAACGTGCCTCCAAAAACCCCAATATTCCAACCGGTGCCATAGAAGTATTGGTCAATGAGCTCACCATTCTCAATGAAGCACTGCTCCCCCCCTTTACCATTGAGGATGAGTCCGACGGTGGGGAAGACCTTCGGATGAAATATCGCTATTTGGACATTCGTAGGAATCCGGTAAAAAACAACCTCATCTTTAGGCACAAGGTTACCATGGAGGTTCGTAAATATCTGTCCGACCACGGATTCATTGAGGTGGAAACCCCGTATTTGATCAAATCCACCCCCGAAGGGGCACGTGATTTTTTGGTGCCAAGCCGAATGAACGAAGGCCAATTCTATGCCCTGCCCCAATCCCCCCAGACCTTTAAACAGTTGCTTATGGTGGGAGGAATGGACAAGTACTTCCAGATAGTAAAGTGTTTTAGGGATGAAGATCTCCGAGCGGACCGTCAGCCGGAGTTCACCCAGATAGACTGTGAAATGGCCTTTGTGGAACAAGAAGATATTCTGAACACCTTTGAAGGATTGACCAAATACCTGCTTAAGGAAACCAAGGGTGTAGTGGTAGGGGATTTCCCCAGAATGACCTATGACGAAGCCATGAAACGATATGGAAATGACAAACCCGATATCCGTTTTGGCATGGAGTTTGGCGAACTCAATGAAATTTCACAGCACAGGGATTTCAACGTTTTCAATGCCGCCGAATTGGTAGTGGGCATCGCCGTTCCAGGTGCTGCTTCCTACACCAGAAAGGAAATTGACAAGCTCATTGATTGGGTAAAACGGCCACAAGTGGGTGCCAAGGGAATGGTCTATGTAAAGTGCAATGAAGACGGTTCCTATAAATCCTCCGTCGACAAATTCTATGATCAGGACGATTTGGCCAAATGGGCACTGGCCACTGGAGCCCAGAAAGGGGATTTAATCTGTGTCCTTTCCGGGGAAAGAAATTCCACAAGAAGCCAACTTAGTGCCTTGCGTATGGAAATGGCGGAACGATTGGGTTTACGAAAACCAGATGAATTTGCCCCGCTTTGGGTCATTGACTTCCCTTTATTGGAGTTGGATGAAGAAACAGGACACTACCACGCCATGCACCATCCTTTCACCTCCCCAAAACCTGGTCAATTGGAACTCCTGGATTCCGATCCCGGGGCGGTGCGGGCCAATGCCTATGATTTGGTGCTGAACGGTAATGAAATTGGGGGTGGTTCCATTCGAATCCACGACAAGGAAACACAGGCCATTATGTTTAAGCATTTAGGTTTTACGCCCGAAGAGGCCAGGGCCCAATTCGGCTTTTTAATGGACGCCTTTCAATATGGTGCGCCACCACATGGCGGTATTGCCTTTGGTTTAGATCGATTGGTCGCCATTTTAGGTGGCCAGGAAACCATTCGTGACTTTATCGCCTTCCCCAAAAACAATAGTGGTCGGGATGTGATGATCGATGCCCCGGCAACAATTGATGGAGCGCAATTGAAGGAGTTACATTTGAAATTGGATTTATAATGGTCTTTGGACATAAGACCACCTCCGTGATGGCATTTATACAATCGTATTGTTCCGAAGACCTCATGAAGACGTCCAATCCTTACTACCTTTAGTGGAAATGAAAGAATGGGTTAAACTATGGGTGTTTTTGACGGTACTGGCAACCGCTCCAAATAGTGGGGCCCAACAAAAACCCAGCGAACTTCTTTACAAAGATCAAGTGGGGTATTTGCCCCCGTCCAATAAAGACCATTCCCAGGATTTTATACGGTGCAATCCAAACCTTCCCCTAGGTTTTTATAGTAGTTCAGGACCTTACATCTACAAAGGGAACAAAAGCAAGTTCAGAAAATTCATTCTTGAACGTTTCAATAACAATGATTTTGATGACAACGGTATTTTAAATCTCCGCTTTATGATTAATTGTCATGGAGAAGTCGGGGATATTGAGGTGAATGAATTGGATTATGGTTTTGAAAAAATAACGATGTCCAAAGCCTTGGTGGATAAATTAAAGGAGCTTGCCTTTAAAAAGGAGAATTGGAATTTCAATTTGGTGGAAAAGCCAATGGACTACTATATGTATTTACTATTTAGAATTGAAAATGGGAAAGTGGTCGAAATTCTTCCATAGTCTTTCAGTTGTATTGATGGTCTCATGCCATGGACAGAAAAGCACTGAAAAACTAAATCACACAAAAGAGGCCGATTCCATCTTCAATCTGGACAAAAAACTTTTTCAAGGGTCAAAGGAAAGTCAGCAAATACTTCAGAAAGTAATTCAGGTCGATTCAACCCATGACGACGCCCTAAGGGAAATTTCCGTCCCCTTTCTAAAAAGGGGCATGCCTTACGAATGGAAACCGCTTTATGAAAAGGCCGTAAAACAAGACCCTCAGACATGGGTTCCCATGCGCGGATATCTTTATCTTCTCTTTTATCGCGATTACAAAAAAGCCATCGCGGACTTCAACGCTTCGGATACCCTGACCCCCCATTTGGATTACCCCCAGGGGCATAGTGTGGACTACTGGCGGGGCATTGCCTATCTGGGGCTTAAAGATTACGAGGCCGCTATACACTACTGGAACAAGCATATCAAAAAAGAATCCGAAGCATCTGGTGAGGATTGGGTTGAACTGGAAGCATTTTTGTACCGTGGCATTGTTTTTTATGAAATGGGCGAATTCCAAAAAGCAATCGCCAATTTTCAAAAGATAAAGGACTATTTTAAACACTCTGCCGAGTCAAAATACTATTGGGCCAAGTGTTTGCTGGCCTTGGGCAAAAAAGAAGAAGCAATACCGTTGTTGAACGAGGCCCTGGCAGATTATAAAAACAAATTACGGCTTTCCCATAACTATGTGGAAATGCCCTATCAAATTTACTTATCGGATATTGAGGAATTAAAATCCTCCTTATTGCCTTAATTTTACCAATTTATAACCGGGTAAACGTGCCAAACCTGAAAATACTCCTCCGAAAATTCCTCAAATGGCGATACAGAAATATCTCCAACAAGACCTTTATACAGATTATGAGCGTTTTGGTAGGCTTTTTGGCAGGATTGGTTGCCGTCACCTTAAAAAACCTCACCTATTTTATTGAGGCCCTTCTTGAAAAAGGGATCAGTATCTCCCAAAACCAATTGTATTTTATCCTGCCCGTTATAGGGCTTGCTTTGGTGTATCTATATGTGAAGTTTATCCATAAACACCCCTTGGGACATGCCATTTCCTCCATTTTGTTCTCCCTGTCCAAAAACAAGGGCCTGTTGGACATCAAAAAAATATACTCCCCTTTAATTGCCGCTCCCTTGACCGTTGGGTTTGGAGGTTCTGTTGGGTTGTTGGGCCCTGCAATTGAATCCGGAGCCGCCGTAAGCTCAAACCTGAGCCGATTTTTCCATATTGAGGCAAAGACCCGCTCCCTCTTGATTGCCTGTGCATCTGCAGGGGCCATAGCCTCCATTTTCCAGTCCCCCATAGCAGCCATTATTTTTGCCGTTGAGGTCTTTAGTTTGGACCTGACCATGTTATCCGTGTTGCCCCTGTTATTGGCATCCATATCCGGAGTGCTTACCTCCTATTTTTTTCTGGGGAACGAAACCCTGTTCAATTTTTCACTTTCAGAAGGGTTCCGTCTCGAGGACACGCTTTTCTACATTGTTTTGGGATTGGGCACGGGAATTGCCTCCGTGTATTTTACAAAAATGTACTTCTGGATCCTTTCATTGTTCAAACCTTTTAAAAGTCCAAAATACAAGCTTTTGATCGGGGGGATTGCCATTGGTGCCATGCTGTACGTTATTCCACCGCTTTATGGGGAGGGCTTTGGGTTTATCAATGATCTGTTGGACGGAAGGGCATTGATAGCCTTGGGGAACACCCCCTTCAATGATTATTTGGACAACATTTGGGTCGTAATTGCCCTGCTTTTCGGTATTACCATTTTTAAGGCCATAGCCATGACCACCACTTTTGCGGCCGGCGGTGCGGGAGGGGTGTTTATCCCTACCATGGTCATGGGCAGTGCCCTGGGCAATGTGGTAGCCAAAATCATCAATAACATCGGTTTTGGTTTTCAGGTCAATGAGAGCAATTTTACCCTAATTGGTATGGCTGGCCTAATTGCCGGGGTCATCCACGCCCCGTTGACCGCAATCTTTTTAATTGCGGAAATAACCGGTGGATATCAACTCTTTGTTCCCCTAATGATTACGGCCTCCATATCATACCTCATTACCAAAAACACCTTGGACTATACCATTTACACCAAGGAACTGGCGGCAAAAGGGGAACTGTTGACCCACAATAAGGATGAGGCCGTACTCACATTGATGCAACTGGATGACGTGATTGAAACCAACTTCAAATCCGTACATCCCGAAATGACCTTGGGGGAAATGTTGCACGAATCGGTTTCCAAATCCAATCGAAATATTTTTCCGGTACTTGTTGAAAAGCGAATGGTGGGTGTTGTGCTGCTGGATGATATTAGGGAGTTTATGTTTGATACCAAAAAACATGATAGCACCTTTGTAAAGGATTATATGCACCGGGCCCCAGAATTTATCTTTTACAAAACGGACAGTATGAAACAGGTAATGCAAAAATTTCAGGATAGTGGTGCCTGGAACCTTCCTGTTATCAAAGAGGACGAATACCTGGGATTTGTTTCCAAATCAAAGCTATTGACGGCCTACAGAAGAAAATTGATCACTTATACGCGTTAAAATGAAATTGAAATATCTGATAGTGGCCATCGTTTTGGCTTCTTTTGGCTCCATTATTTATGGCTTTCATATAAAACCCGATGCGAACGCCTTGGGAAACAAATTCATTGGTTTTGGCACCCTTGGGCTATTTTTGGTTGCCATGCCCCTATTTCTCTACAAGGAAAGCAAGGGTAAAAAAATGAAGGATTATATGTTAACCGAAGAAAACATTAGAAAAATGCGAAAGAAAGAGCAGAAAAAAGATAAAAATCAATAATTTTTAGATTATTTAAATTCAATTTAAACCATTCTATTACAAAAGGATTACTTTCGCACTTTAACACATTACTATTTCTAATGACTGGTACAGTAAAATTTTTCAATGAGTCCAAGGGTTATGGATTTATTACCAACGATGAAACAGGCAAGGACATTTTTGTTCATGTAACAGCACTCAACGGTTTACAGTTGAATGATGGTGACAAGGTAGAATATGTAGAAGAAGAAGGAAGAAAAGGTTTGGTAGCCGGACAGGTCCAAATTATTTGATCGTAATATTTTATTTTGAGTACGCATTCGCCCGAGCTGTTTGCTCGGGTTTTTTTGTAACTAATATCCGATGGATCCACTTAATTTAACATCTGTTCGAAGTAAACAGCATTCAAAAGAGTTGAATTAATTAATCATTTGGATTATATCTGTGTCATGTCGACAGAGCGAAGTATGAGCGACGAGACATCTCGCGTAATGAGATTCCTCCTCGTTCCTCGTTCGGAATGACAGGGTTTCTTCATTAAAACACTTTAATACGGATGATCGATTTCCAATAAATCGAACGGACGTTAATTCAGATTTCTTTTTTGGATAAAAAAGCGTTTTAGCAATTCCGCTGATTCCAACTCCATAATTCCACTGACCACTTCGGTTTTGGGATGAAGTGTTGTTCCCATGACACCAAAACCCCTTTCCAAATCCCTTGCCCCGTACACCAATTTGGAAATCTGGCTCCAATACAAGGCCCCGGCACACATCTGGCAGGGCTCCAAGGTTACGTACATTGTACATCCAGTGAGGTACTTACCCCCTAAAAAATTGGAAGCCGCCGTTATGGCCTGCATTTCGGCATGTGCGGTTACATCATGCAATTTCTCCGTTAAATTATGCGCCCGGCCTATAATTCGATTGTTGATCACAACCACGGCACCCACGGGCACCTCACCATTTTCAAAAGCGGTTTCGGCCTCTTGCAGCGCCTTTTTCATAAAATAATTGTCGTCAAATGGGTTTTTCATAGTAGCTATTACCTACATCCAAATCTACAAATGAATAGGTAATAAAGACTTCATATTAGGTATTTTTACAGCTTCATGGAATCCATATTATCAGATATCAACTCACTGGGCGATTTAAGGAAGTTATCTTTAGCCGATTTAACCACAACTGCGAAAGAGCTCCGGGAGTTCATCATCAATATTGTGGCCACCAAGGAAGGTCATCTGGGCGCCAGTTTGGGCGTAGTGGAACTGACCATTGCCCTTCATTATGTTTTTGACACTCCAAATGACAAGTTAATTTGGGACGTGGGGCACCAGGCTTACGGACATAAGATATTGACCGGGCGAAAAAACCTTTTTGACACCAATCGGCAATTGGGAGGGATCAGTGGGTTCCCCAAAAGAAGTGAAAGTCCCTATGATGATTTTGGTACGGGGCACAGTTCAACATCAATTTCCGCCATCTTGGGAATGGCCTTGGCCTCAAAAATCAACGGGGAAAAGGATAGACAGCACATTGCAGTCATTGGGGATGCCTCCATAGCCAGTGGTATGGCCTTTGAAGGATTGAACCATTTGGGCGTTACCGATGCCAATGTCTTGATCGTACTCAATGATAATGCCATTGGTATTGACCCAAGTGTGGGGGCGTTAAAAAAGTACCTGACCAACGTTAAAAAGGGAACCGCCAAAGACGAAAATATTTTTGAATGTTTGAACCTGAATTACTCGGGACCCATTGATGGGCATGACCTGGAAGCACTAATCCAGGAACTGGAACGACTTAAAACCATAAAAGGCCCGCGCCTATTGCATATTAGTACCCTTAAGGGAAAAGGGTTGAAACAGGCGGAGGAAAATCAGGTCGTGTACCATGCCCCGGGTAGGTTTGATGCAAAAACCGGAAAGCAGATCATCAAAAAAAGGGAAGCGCAACCTCCAAAGTTCCAGGATGTTTTTGGGCGTACCTTGGTTGAACTGGCCAGGGAGAACAAAAAGATAGTGGGCATAACCCCGGCTATGCCCACCGGAAGTTCCCTTAAATTTATGATGGAGGAAATCCCGGAAAGGGCATTTGACGTTGGCATTGCCGAACAGCATGCCGTAACCTTGGCTGCGGGAATGGTCATTGGGGGATCCATCCCTTTTTGCAATATCTATTCCACCTTTTTGCAACGGGCCTATGACCAGGTAATCCATGATGTGGCCCTACAGAATATTCCCGTCATTTTCTGTTTGGACCGCGCAGGTTTGGTGGGACAGGATGGGCCTACCCATCATGGGGTCTTTGATCTGGCCTATTTGCGTTGCATTCCAAATATGCTGGTTTTTTCGCCAATGAACGAAATGGAATTGCGAAATATGATGTTCACGGCCCAAAAGGGTTTACAACAGCCCATTGCCATTCGCTATCCAAGGGGACGCGGGAACACCCTAAACTGGGAGCAACCCTTTGAGGAGATTGAAATTGGCACCGGGAAAACACTAAAAAAAGGGAATAAGGTGGCTTTTTTGACCCTGGGGCCCATAGGTCACCAAATAAAGAAACTGATCGCAGAACATCATTCACCGGAACTATTTGGCCATTATGATATGCGATTTGTAAAACCTTTGGATGTTAAACTGCTCCATACCATTTTTGAAGAATACCAGCATATCATAACTTTGGAAGATGGTTGCCAGATAGGAGGTTTTGGGTCGGCGATAATAGAATTTGCCAATGAAAACAACTATCAAAGAACAATAAAGGTATTTGCCGTCCCAGATACGTTTATTGAGCATGGCACGATACCAGAATTGCATGATATTTGTGCTTTGAACGAGAAACATATTACCACATACCTTGAACAAATCGTATAAGTTTTTCCTCTTTGTCGCTATCTGCTGTTCCCATGTGGTCTTTGGACAGCGTACCCAGGATACCGTAAAAGATTCCCTCAGCCAAAAGTCGGACACCACAAAAATAGATACCATTGTAATCCGATGGAAAAAAACCAAGTTGAAAATCAATGCTCTTGGGGTTCGTCGTATCGCACCAAAAACAGGATTGAACAAAACCAAGGCATTCACCGAAAAGCCAAAAAAGTTTGTCCCCCCCACCTTTTGGTTAAAGCAAAACAATCTTGGCCTCAATATCAATGAAGTAGCTTTTGTGAATTGGAATGCCGGTGGGGACAACTCCATTTCCGCTTTGGCCAATCTGGCTTTTGTTCGAAATTATAAATTTCGATACCTCACTTGGGAGAATGAACTTCGTTTTAGGTATGGTATCAATGCCCAGGAAGGAAGATCATTGCGAAAAACAGAGGACCTGATCCGTTTCACATCCACTTTTGGTTTTCGAAAAGACACCTTGAGCAACTGGTTCTACTCTGCCAAGGCCAAGTTCAATACACAATTTTCCAATGGTTTCAATTACCCGGACAGGGAAACCCCCATTTCCCGGTTTATGGCCCCCGGTTATCTTTTCTTTGGAGCAGGAACCTCTTATATAAAACCGGACAATTCCCTTAACATCTATATATCGCCGACCACGCTAAAGGCCACCTTTGTATTGGACCAGGCACTGGCGGACAATGGAGCTTTTGGGGTCACCCCCGGGAACAATTCCTTTATCGAATTTGGTTTTTTATTGACACAGACCTGGCAAACCGAAGTCTTTAAAAATGTACAGATGAACCATCGCATCAATCTGTATACGGACTATTTAAGAAGCTTTGGAAATGTGGACATGGACTGGGAACTCAATTTTCAGTTTAAGGTCAATGAATATATCAGTGCGAATATAGGGACGCATGTCATTTACGACGACGACATTAAGTTTGACCAGGTGGTAAATGATGCAGGGGATGTCATCGATCCCGGCATACCAAGAATACAATTCAAACAGGCACTGGGACTTGGCCTGGGGTATAGTTTTTAAAACTGCCCGCCTATCTTTTGGTGCAACTGCACCGCTGCACTGTCCGAAAGACTTGCCACAAAACAGCACGTATTCAATAAGATTTCGTAGTGGGAGCCCACTGTTGCTCGATAGGGCATGGGCAAGGTTCGCAACACCAGTTTGTGGTACGCACTTTCATTGTTCTCCTTTTTGGCAACGAGGGCTTCGGTATATACCTTAAGAATATCCCCAATGACCGTATAGCCCGAAAGCTCTTTTTCGACCACTTCCGGGGATTGGTAAATCCTTTCCACACTCAATGCAATGATGTCATTGATCTGGGCGGTGAATTGGCTCTTGTCCAACAGGGCGGTTGGGAATTTCCCATGAAGTATCTCCTCTTCGTGCTCCACAAAGATGCTCACGGCTTCCTGGATAAGTGTATTGATGGCAAGCGCCCTTAAATAGCTCAATCGGTCACTGGTATGCGCCATTTGGTTGTACTTAGCAGTGCTTATGGTGTCCTTAACCAGTTTGATCAGATATTCCAGCGCGTAATCCTCGGGAATGAACCCACGGTTAATACCGTCTTCAAAATCGATTATGGTATAACAAATATCGTCTGCCGCTTCGACTAGATAGGTTAAGGGATGGCGATGAAAACTCCGCCCTCCTTTCCCCTTCTTTTCTTGAAGCCCCAATTCTTGGGCCACCTCATAAAACAGTTCCTTCCCTTCTTGAAAGAAACCAAATTTTTTATCGGAGATATGTCTTGTAGGTCTTTTGGGCAAGGACTCTTTGGGATACTTCATAAAAGCGCCCAAAGTGGCATAACTTAAACGCAATCCCCCCGGGACTCCTTCGCGGGATTGGGTGAGTAACTTGAACCCATTGGCATTTCCTTCAAAATCCACAAGGTCCTGATATTCCTTTTCACTTAAGACCGATTGGTATTTTTTTCCTTCCCCTGCTTCAAAAAAAACGCCGATTGCCTTTTCCCCGCTATGTCCAAAAGGGGGGTTGCCAATATCATGGGCCAATGAGGACGCCGCCACAATAGCACCAAAATCATTGAATTGATATCCCAGGGAGTCCCGCAAGTACGGATACTTTTCCAACAGTGCCTTACCCGCAATGCGCCCTAAACTGCGACCCACGACCGAAACCTCCAAACTGTGTGTTAAACGGGTATGCACAAAATCCTTATTGGCCCCCATATGTATGGGCAATGGCACTACTTGGGTCTTGTCCTGCAAACTGCGGAAAGCGGCCGAAAAAATGATCCGGTCATAGTCCACCTCAAACCCCAAACGGGTTTCGTCCTGTGCTGCCCTTACTCTTTTTGTGGTGTCACCAAACCGTTTTAAGGAAAGCAACTGCTCCCAATACATCAATACCTAAATTTTTTGCTGCAAGATACATTTTTAGCACCGTATCCAAAGGGATGGACAAGATTCGTTCCTCCGCAATAAATATCACCCTCCAACTACTAAGTTAACTTTGGCATAACCATAGGTTAACCTAAACTTCTTTTATTTGCTTTCCAATTTCAAGGATTTTGAGAAGAACACTTTTTTTATGCATTGCGTTGATTGGCGCCTATTTTGTTTCGGCCCAACAAACAGGAAGGATTTCAGGGAAGATTACGGACATGGAAATGGACGGGGAACCCTTGCTGTTCGCCAATGTCAATTTAAAGAACACTTTGTTCTCAGATCAGACCAATTTTCACGGAAACTTTGAATTTACGGACGTTGCTCCAGGCACCTATATCATGGTAGTCAGTTTTTTGGGTTACGAAACCATGGAATTTCCTTTGGTCGTTAAAGCGGGAAACACCACTTCCGTGAACCAAAGCTTGGCGGCTCTCTCCGAAGACTCCTCCCGGTTACAACTATCCGATGCCCATACTACCGTTTTGGCGGAACAGGGTTCCGTGGGAAAGGCAAGCAAAGCAAAGCGATAAAGAAGTACCCCTTTTTGGGACGTGGGGACCTAAGTTTCGAAAAAACTTGGCCTTTATTTTCGCTGGAGAACAAAAAACACTACTGGTTTCATAACCTTATTTTAACTTACTAAAGAAATTATAGTAGCATTTTTGCTTACTTTCAGAATTCTATATGGGCGAGAACATCTACATTTTTATGGTTATTGCTTTGGCTATTTTGGCAATAACGGATCTTGTGGTTGGTGTAAGTAATGATGCCGTTAACTTTTTGAACTCGGCCATAGGTTCAAAAGCAATTTCATTCAGGACCATCATGATCGTGGCCAGTCTGGGCATTGCTTTTGGCGCAGTCTCCTCCAGTGGGATGATGGAAGTCGCCCGTAAGGGAATATTCAACCCTACCGAATTTGTCTTTGCCGAAATCATGATAATTTTTATGGCCGTCATGATTACCGATATCCTGTTGCTGGATTTTTTCAATACACTGGGTATGCCGACCTCAACGACCGTTTCCATCGTTTTTGAGCTTTTAGGTGCTGCAGTGGCCATTTCATTGGTTAAGATAATTGCCGTTGATGGCAGCTTCTCGGACCTTGGATCCTACATCAATACGGAAAAGGCAACAGAGATTATATTTGGTATCCTCTTATCGGTATTTATAGCCTTTACCATAGGTGCCATAGTACAGTTCCTTTCCAGGGTATTGATTTCATTCAAATTTGAAGAAAAGCCCAAATGGGTAGAAGCCCTTTTTGGGGGACTGGCCATAACCGCAATTATTTATTTCATTTTGGTCAAAGGGTTAAAAAGTGCGGACCTCTTTGATGAATCGGTTATCAGTTTTATTTACGAGTATACAGAAATTTTCATTCTTGAAAATATCATTTTTTGGACCTTGCTTTCCTGGGCATTTTCCGCATGGTTAAAATGGAACATTTACAGGGTGGTCATTGTGCTCGGTACTTTTGCCTTGGCCATGGCCTTTGCCGGAAACGACTTGGTCAATTTCATTGGTGTTCCCATTGCCGCATTGCAGTCGTTCCAAAACTGGCAGGGTTCCGGTATTGCATCCACCGAATTCAATATGCAGGGGCTTACCGCTGCGGTACAGACACCTACCCTATTACTTTTGTTATCAGGAGGGATAATGGTACTGACCCTATGGTTTTCCTCCAAGGCAAAAAGCGTGGTAAAGACCAGTGTGGATTTGGCGAGACAAGATGAGGGCGAAGAACGTTTTCAACCCAATTATCTGTCCCGGCAAATCGTTAAATTCAGTGTAACCGCCTTTGAAAGCCTATCGGCGATTATTCCACCATCGTTGAGCAAACGCATCGATAAACAATTTGAGACCCCAAATACCTATATCCCCAAAAGTAAGGTCCAGGACATGCCCGCTTTTGATATGGTTAGGGCGGCCGTTAACCTCATGGTGGCCAGTGTACTTATTTCCATTGCCACCTCAATGAAATTACCGCTATCCACCACATATGTCACTTTTATGGTGACCATGGGCACCTCCCTGGCCGACCGTGCATGGGGTGCGGAAAGTGCGGTGTACCGGGTTGCCGGGGTGTTAAATGTTATTGGTGGCTGGTTTTTTACGGCATTCAGTGCGTTTACGGCAGCGGCCGTCATCGCCTATATCCTGCATCTTGGAGGTCTGGTTTCCCTCATTATCCTTTTAGTGGTTGCAGCGGCCCTGATATTGCGAAACTATATGGCGCACAACAAAAAAACCAAGGTCATTAAGGCAGAGGACAGTTTGCGCAGGGCCCATAGCAGTTCCATACAAGGGGTAATTGAGGAAAGTGCGGACAACATTGGCAAAATGATAAAACGCACCAATAAAATCTACACAGGGGCCATTAACGGTTTGGCCAGACATGATCTGGAAGCGTTACGAAAGAACAACAAGGGGGTCTCCAAAATGTCCAAAGAGATAGAGGATCTACAGAACAATATCTTCTATTTCATCAAAAACCTGGACGATTCCAGCGTTGGAGGGGCGAGTAATTTTTATATCAATTTGTTGGACCACTTACAGGATTTGGCCCAATCCCTGGAATTGATTTCCAAAATAGGCTACACCCATGTCAACAACAACCATAAAAAGCTCAAGTACAATCAAATCAAGGAGTTAAAGGATTTGGACTTCAATCTGGAAAAGCTTTTTAATGATACTTCGGAAACCTTCAACGACCGTTCTTTTGAACGTATTGGGAAAATGCTGTCCACCAAGGATTCGTATATCACCTTGGTAGATGAAAAAATCGAAAAACAGGTCGCAAGAACACGTACGGAGGAATCCAGCCCAAAGAACACACGACTTTATTTTTCCTTATTGACGGAAAGCAAGGATTTGATCAAAGCCACCATGAAGCTTTTGGAACTCTATTATTTAGAGCACGACAGTTCCGTGGAACCGGCAAAAATCGATATTAAGACCGTGTCGTGAGAAGTTTGTTCCCCTTACTTGGTATTATCCCATTGTTCACCATGCCCACTTTAGCCCAGGAACTGACCGGTCCGGAACTGCTCGAAAAGACCATTGCCTATCACGATCCCGACAACAACTGGAAAACCTTTAAGGGAACGTTTCAAGTCACCATGGAGACGCCCAATTCCTCAAAAAGAATCAGCAAAATTGGGATGGACCTTCCAAAATCCGTATTTGAATTGCAAATTACCAAGGATGGTGATTCCTACGGTTACCAATTCAATGGGGATACCTGTGAAACTTCACTTAATGGAACTTCCAAGATTTCGGAAGCGGACATCAAAAAATTTCGATTGACCTGCGAACGGGGACAAACCATGAGGGATTACTACACTTACCTTTATGGGCTGCCCATGAAACTCAAGGATCCTGGTACCCTGGTGCATGAAACCGTGCAACGCAGACCATTTAAAGGGAAGGAATACTTGGTACTTAGGGTAAACTATGACGAAGGTGTGGGAAAGGATACCTGGTATTTTTACTTTGACCCACAAACCTATGCCATGGAGGTCTACCAGTTTTATCATGAGGAATCCAAGAATGATGGCGAATATATTTTGCTCAGCGGACTGGAGGAGATCAATGGAATAAAAATGCCAAAAACCAGGAAGTGGTACTACAATAAGGACGACAAATTCCTTGGGGTGGATCTATTGAACTGATCGTGGCCACAAATGATTGGAAATATTACCTGTAAAAATTCATCTCGTCCAGGTATTTCCAAACGGTATCTGGCAAAAGTGCCCTAATATTCCTTCCGTTTTTATGTTCCTTTCGAATAAAGGTGGAGGAAATCTCCATTATGGGAGCATCTACCCTATGGATTTTTGGATGGTCCTTAAACGTATTCTCCGTAATACCACTGGAGATTCTGGGATACATATAAATATCATATCCATCCAAAATGGCCTCATAATTCTTCCATTTGTGAAATCCTTTTAAATTGTCCTCGCCCATAATAAGACAAAAGCGATGGTCTGGATAACGTTCCCCAATGTGTGCCAGGGTATTGATCGTGTAATTGGGTTGGGGAAGGTCAAATTCAATTTTGCTGGCCTTTAGTTTTGGGTAGTCTTGAATGGCCTCAAAAACCATTTGGTACCGATGGTGGTTATCCAAAAGGGACTGTTTTTGTTTAAAAGGGCTTTTAGGGGTAACTACAAACCAAACCTCATCCAGATCGGAAAACTCCGCCATGTGGTTCGCAATGATCAAATGACCGATATGAATGGGATTAAAGGTCCCAAAATAGAGCCCTACTTTTTTCATTCCTTTTCAGATGGATTGGGTATCGTGGCCCCTACAAAATCGGCTACCAATTTATGGGCCTCGCCCAGGGCAATGTCCAAATCGTAGTTCTTGATCACGGTATCAAATTGTGGCGCCGTGGCCAGTTCCACCGATGCCTTCGCTATCCGCATATTGATTTTGTCCTCACTCTCCGTACTTCGCTTTTTAAGTCGGATCTTTAATTCGTCCACACTCGGCGGTTTTACAAAAACGGCCAAGGTTTCCTTGGGATACTTTCTTTTTATCCGTAAACCGCCTGCGACATCAATATCGAAAATTACGTTTTTCCCTTCTGCCCAAAGACGTTCCACCTCACTTTTCAAGGTGCCGTAAAAACTGTCCCGATATACCTCTTCCCATTCCAAAAAATCACCGTCCTTGATATGTTTCTTAAATTCCGAAATGGACATGAAATAATAGTGCTGCCCTTGTTTTTCCCGTCCCCTTTTAGGTCTTGAGGTAGCCGAAACGGAAAATGCCAAATTCAGTTCGGGTTGTTTCAATAAATGGCGTACTATGGTGGTCTTACCACTTCCCGAAGGTGCCGAAAATATGATAAGCTTGCCCCCTTTTGTCATAGCACGTTCAACAATTGTTCTTTGATCTTTTCCAACTCATCCTTCATTTGGACCACAATCTGCTGCATGGGTGCATAATTTGCCTTGGAACCAATGGTATTGATTTCCCTCCCAATCTCCTGACAGATAAAGCCAAGTTTCTTGCCGTTGGAATTCGAAGAATGCAAAGTGGTCTCAAAATAATCCAGATGATTTCCGAGACGGACCTTTTCCTCGGTGATATCATACTTTTCCAAATAATAGATCAACTCTTGCTCAAATCGATTTTCATCCACATCGGTTTTTAAATCGGCCACCGCCTTCTCCAATCGCTCCCGTATGGATTTCAATCTGTTCGGGTCAATGGAAATAACCTCTTGCAGTAACTCCCGAAGCATTTTCAAACGGGTTTCAAAGTCTTTTTCCAACACTTGTCCTTCGGTTGTCCGAAAACTTTGTAAAGCGGCAAGGGCCTTTTTAAGGGCCTCCTTTATGGCAGCTATCTCTCCCTCATCAATATCGTCCCTATCCGTTTTTAGGGTATCCGGCATTCGTAAGGCCAGTTCCAACAGCTTAAAGTCATCCCCATTTGCAATTGTGGATAACTGCTCCATATACTTTTTCACCACCCCTTGGTTGATTTCCGCTGAAGTGTCCTCCCCAGTGATTTCAACATACAGGCCAAAATCTACCTTGCCCCGGACCAAACTATCCGCAATGAGCTTGCGAAGCACCAGTTCCTTATCCCGGTAGCCTTGCGGAATGCGTGAATTGATGTCCAGATTTTTACTGTTGAGGGATTTGAGTTCTACGGTAATTTTTTTGGTTGGAAGCTGAACGACCTGCTTCCCATAGCCCGTCATGGATTGAATCATACAACTAATTGGGTTTTGGCAAAGGTAGGAAAAGTGTTTATGGTTTTTCCGTTTGACCGTTCAACCCTCCAAAGAGGTACCATTAGTGCCCTCCTTTGACGCCTATAACTCCCTCACCCAAATATTTCGATAACTGACCCTACTATTGTCTTGGTGGTCCTGTAATTTAATTGGTGCCGGTCCATGGGCCTTGTTCTTGGGCCAACCAATATATTCCGTGGTACCTTCAATCTCCACATGATCCTGTATCAAAACCCCATTGTGCAGTACGGTTATGGTGCCGGACCGGGTTTTGGTGCCGGATTCGTCAAACTCGGGGGCATGAAAAAGGATATCATAGGTATTCCATTCGCCAGAGGGCCTGGAAGCCATGGCCAAAGGAACGGATTGCTTGTAAATGGAGCCTACCTGACCATTGACATAGGTTTTGTTGTCATTATTGTCCAGCACCTGCACTTCATACCTACTTTGTAAAAATACTCCGCTGTTGCCCCTACTCTGGCCTTCGCCTTGAATCTCCGCTGGGGATTTCCACTCGATGTGCAACTGCACACTCCCAAAGTTTCGTTTGGTTTGGATGTCACCGGCTTTGTCCTTCACCGTCATGCTACCGTCTTCGTTCAAATGCCATTGTACTGCCGTACTGTCCCGTGCACTGACCCATTCGTCAAAATCACTTCCATTGAACAGTATAATGGCATCACTGGGCATCCCATTTTCCCCCACGGTAATTTTTGGGGGTACCGGCTCATAGAACTCCGTAGCTTCCGGTTTTGTGGGTTCTTCCTGAACAGTTTTCCCCTCCTTGATCTCCGAATTTTCGACAGTAACTTTTTGTTGGCACGAAACCAATACGGACAACAATGCAATGGGCACAAAAAACTTCATATTATAACATTTTAACTTTAATATTTCTGTAAGCAACGATATCCCCATGATCTTGTAGTCCTATCTTTCCCGTTCTGTAGGTTCCAAAACCTTCCCAATCGGCAAATTTGGAATTGGCGACCATAGCGTCCCAGGCAGCACCATGAACTGGAAATTCAACAATCTTTATCGTATTAAGAAGTACCCTTCCCCCATTACTTTTATGGTCTACGGTCAATTCTACCGTATTCCATTCGCCTGCTGGTTTTACAGCTTTTTGGGATGGGGCGACCAAATCATAAAGGGCACCTGCCTGGTGCGTGGTACCATTTTTGGCATCCGGATGGCGATCATCGTCCAACACTTGGATTTCCGGTCCTGTTTCGTAGGGTTGCACAAATCTTTTGTCCTCAAAAACACCCCAAAAAATACCACTATTGCCCCCTTCGGAAACCTTCCATTCCAAAGACAGTACAAAGTTGGTGTATTCTTTGTCCGTGACTATATTGTAGCCCTGTCCATCAGGTCTGTTCTCAGGGGGATAAAACACCATGGCGCCTTGTTCCAATTCCCATGGTTTGGTAACCGCCCCACCATTGTAAAAATGCCAACCATCAAAGGAAGTACCATCAAATAGAACCTCCCATTCATCGTGTTCCATGGTCACAGCCCTAAAATTTTCCTTAGTTGTTCCTTATCGATCGCGGCACCTGCAAAATCATCAAAGGTTTTTTGGGTAGCTTCAATAATATGATCGGCGATAAACTTGGCCCCTTCCCTGGCCCCTTGTTCTGGACTCTTGATACAACACTCCCATTCCATTACGGCCCAGACATCACATCCGTACTGCGTCAGTTTGGAAAAAATGCTCTTAAAATCAATTTGTCCGTCTCCGAGCGAACGATAGCGTCCAGCCCGGTCCCCCCAATCGTTATAGCCCCCAAAGGCCCCTTTTTTTCCTGTTGGGTTAAATTCGGAATCCTTTACGTGAAAGGATCTAATAAATTCATGATAATGGTCTATGTAGGTAATGTAATCCAGTTGCTGCAGTACAAAATGGCTGGGGTCATACAAAATGTTCACCCGCTTATGGTTGCCCGTTGCTGCCAAGAAACGCTCAAAAGTATCGCCATCGTGCAAATCCTCTCCCGGATGTATTTCATAGCAAACATCAACACCTTCTTCATCAAAATGGTTTAGGATCGGCATCCAACGGTTGGCGAGTTCCTCAAAGCCCATTTCCACCAATCCGGGTGGTCGCTGGGGCCAGGGATGGGCAGTATGCCATAACAAGGCTCCTGAAAAGGTGGCATGTGCCTTTATGCCCAATCTCCTACTCGCCGTGGCCGCCTTTTTAACGGTCTCCACGGCCCAGGCAGTACGCTCTTTTGGTTTTCCCTTTAATGCGTCGGGAGCAAAATTATCGAACATAATGTCATAGGCAGGATGTACGGCCACAAGCTGTCCCTGCAAGTGGGTGGATAATTCGGTAATCTCCAGACCGTAGGAATTGATTTTACCCTTAAGTTCATCACAATAATCCTGGGACGCTGCCGCTTTATCCAAATCGATCAGGAATTTTTCCCAAGTGGGGATTTGAATGCCCTTATAGCCCAAACCGGATGCCCACTCGCATAGCCCTTCCAAGGAATTGAAAGGGGGTTTACTGTCCACAAATTGAGCCAAAAAGACGGCAGGTCCTTTTATCGTCTTCATATCATATATTTATTGGTTAACTATCAGATTATTCCGCTATATTTAATCGGATGGACATTTTTCGTCCTTCCGTCTGCGAATCACTATAAATATAGCGATTCCGACACTAAAAATACATTTCATGGCAAATCCAAATACTGTCTATGACGCCATTGTTGTAGGTACTGGAATTACAGGCGGTTGGGCCGCTAAGGAACTTTGTGAAAATGGCCTAAAAACCTTGGTTTTGGAACGTGGTCGAATGGTAAAACATGTTCAGGATTATCCCACCATGCACGATGACCCCTGGGATTATAAATACCATGGGGAACTGGATAGGGAACAAAAAAAAGAATACCACAAACAATTACGGGTGGGGTGGGCACCAAGGGAGGATGTAAAACATTTTTTTGTCAACGACCTGGAGCATCCCTACCAGGAGACCAAACGCTTTGATTGGATACGGGGTTACCATGTTGGGGGGCGTTCATTGACATGGGGGCGCCAAAGCTATCGATGGAGCGACATGGATTTTGAAGCGAACCTCAAGGAAGGCATTGCCGTGGATTGGCCAGTGCGTTACAAGGATATTGCACCCTGGTACGATACCGTTGAGCAATATATTGGGGTCAGTGGTGAACATCTTGGACTGAAACAATTGCCCGATGGCAAATTCCATCCACCAATGGAATTGAACTGTGTTGAAAAGGAACTACAACAATCCTTGACGGAACGATTTGATGATGGTCGGGTATTGACCATTGGGCGTACGGCAAACATTACGGATAAAGATGCACAAATTGAGGGTAGGGGCCCATGCCAATACCGCAATCGGTGCTGGAGGGGGTGCCCTTTTGGTGGGTATTTCAGTAGCAATTCATCTACCTTGCCCGCCGCGGAACGAACAGGCAACCTTACGCTTCGGGCCAATTCCATTGTCCATGAAGTACTTTATGATGAGACCACCAAAAAGGCCATTGGCGTAAAGGTAATCGATACGGAAACCCATGAAAAAATGGAGTTTAAAGGAAAGCTTATCTTTCTATGTGCTTCTGCAATGGCCTCCGTGGGAATCTTATGGCAATCCAAGTCCCAAACCTTCCCCAATGGAATGGGGAACAACCATGACCAATTGGGGCGTAATGTTATGGATCACCACTATCAACTGGGAGCTTCTGCCAAAGTGGATGGTCACCTGGATAAATACTATAAAGGGCGAAGGCCCAATGGATTTTATATTCCCCGTTTTGTGAATTTGGACGAAAAGACCAAACGAACAACGTTTTTAAGGGGTTTTGGTTATCAAGGGGGTGCAAGTCGTCAAAATTGGTCGGAGATGGTTGCTGAAATGGGCTATGGAAAAGCCTTGAAAGAGGCCATTCTAAAACCGGGAGGTTGGCAAATTGGGATGACTGGGTTTGGGGAAATGTTACCCTACCATGATAACCGGGTTTCCCTAAGCAGGGATCAAAAAGACCAATGGGGACTGCCACAGTTGGATTTTGATGTGGAATTCAAACAAAATGAATACCGTATGCGGGAAGCCATTAAGGAAGAAGCCGCCAAAATGTTACGATCGGCCGGTTTTAGGGACGTCCATGTGTATGATAATGACACAGGCCCCGGATTGGGAATCCATGAGATGGGGGGTGCCCGTATGGGATGGAACCCAAGAACCTCCGTCACCAATAAACACAATCAATTGCACGATGTCCCCAACGTTTATGTAACGGATGGGGCCTTTATGACTTCGGCAAGTTGTGTGAACCCTTCATTAACGTATATGGCCTTTACCGCCAGGGCAGCAAATCATGCTGCGGAACAGCTCAAACTTGGTAAATTTTCTTAATATTGTCTTTGTATGGAAAATGCTTCTGCACGCAGTCTTTGGGGTGATTTTTTGGATGCCCATTTAGAGTTTGCCAATGAGCCCGCACCACAGGTAGGTTATTTTGGAGATAATGAAAAAGACGCCAATACACTGGTAGGTTTGGTCCTAAAAGACATCAAAAGGGCCACTTCACACTCCTTATTGGGACTACAACAACGAAATGAACCGTTACCCAAAATTGGCGACTTTTTTGTGGTTACCGACTGGAAGGGAAAAGCAAAATGCATTATCCGAACCACCTCGGTAAAGTTGATTCCCTACTTTGCCATACATGCAGAGCATGCCCGTTTGGAGGGAGAGGGCGATAAGAGTTTGGAATACTGGAAAAAGGTCCATTGGGAATACTATACCCGTGAACTTGCCGCTTTTGGGAAAAAACCCCTGGAAAGTATGATTGTCGTTTTTGAACGCTTTGAGAAGGTGTTTGACCGATAGATTGGAAGCTTCCAAAGCGTAATCACCCGCCCAACAAATCTCTAATCTTATTTCGATAGGTCTGTCCTATAGGAATTTTGTGCCTATCGATGAAAACTTGGTTCCCTTGAATTTGTTCAATTTTATCCAAAGACACTATAAATGATTTATGGACCCGTATAAACCTACTTTTTGGAAGTAAATCTTCCAAGGTTGATATTTTTTGATGGCTTACTTTCATTTCCCCTTTAAAAAAGACCTTTACATAATTTCCATACGCCTCAACGAATAAAATGTCTGGCAAGTGAATTTGATGGTGCGCTTTATCTCCCTTTAGAAAAATACTGCCGGGCCCTTCACTACCAGGATTGGTGCGCTCAACTTCTTCTTTTTTGGGCCCATTGACCTTATTAATGGCCTTTAAAAAACGTACAAAGGAAAATGGTTTGAGCAGATAGTCCAAAATGTTCAATTCGTATCCTTCCAAAGCATATTCCTTATACGCTGAGGTCACGATAATCCCTGGAGGATTGGAAAACGTCTTCAACCATTCAAAACCCGTCATTTTGGGCATGTTGATATCCAAAAAAACCAAATCCACTTTTTGCTGCGACAGTATTTCAGAGGCTTGAAATACGTTGTAGGCATTGCCCGCTTTTTGCAGGTATGGCAATTCCTCGCAATAGCCCTCGATTATTCGGTGGGCAATGGGCTCGTCATCTATGATCATATATCTTGTCATCCGGCAGCAGTTATATTCAACAATAAGCTTAGATGTACCGAGTACATGGTTTCCGTCTTGTCCATCGATAATTCGTACCTATTGGGATAAGCATGTTCCAAACGTTTTTTAAGATTATCCAAACCTGTTCCATTCTTAGTGTTGGATGCATCGGTTTCATAATTGTTGGCAATCTTAAACACGACTCGATTCTGTATGGTTCTCAAACTTAGATGGACATAGGCATTCTCCGTTAGGGGTTCCACCCCATGCTTGAATGCATTTTCCAGTAAATTGATAAAAAGTAAGGGAGCTACCTGAATGTCCGTATCCACATCATGGTCAAATTGGATATCCACATTTTTCTGATAGCGGATTTTATGAAGCGCAATGTAGTTTTCCAAAAAACTGACCTCATCCCTAATGCTCACTTTATCTTCCTTTCCCATATCAATGGTATAGCGCATCATATCCGATAGCTTCAGCACCACATCCGGGGCTTGGGGGGACTTCTCCATGATCAATCCGTATAAATTGTTGAGCGTGTTAAAGAAGAAGTGTGGGTTTACCTGGCTTTTCAGTAAAGTGAGTTCGGCCTTTGTCCTGTCGGCCTTTAAATTTCGTACCCAACGCCATTGTTCATATATCCACAGCACCACAAACACCGGAATTGGTAGCAGCATGTATTTTACAAAGCTTGCACGATCATCCCCTCCATAATCGGTAGCTGAAATGAAACTGAAAAAATAATAGGCTATGATCATACCATATACCAAAAGAATGCCCATCCAATACTTCCTAAAAAACTGTGGAAGAATCAGATAGGCCACTCCCAGCCAAAACAAGATGATAAATGGAACGGTAATAGGATTCTCACTGATATGAAGAAAGTGTTCGGCCAGTGCAGCTATAGCCAATAAACCGATGACTCCAAGTACTTGATACATAGGATACCTCGTCAATAAAAAATAAAAGATGTACAAGGTTATCGATAGGCCCAGAACGTTGATCAGCACAAAAAAGGGCTTCCCCATACCGCCTGAATCCAAAATCACATATCCCAGTTGAACCAGTAAAAGAGTCAAACCGGCAGTAATCAATCCGCTTAAGAGAAGAATCTTATAGTCTTTTGGAAGAAACCATTGCATAAAACAAAAATAGTAATCACCATAAGCGGGAACCATCTATTTTGACCAACACAAGGCTTTTGTTGTCAAACCCTTCCATTTTCCTGTCCAATTCGGTTCATCCATATTTCGGTCTCATGTAAAACACCATTCCTTAGGTTCATCCTATTTAATCGCTGCCAAAGCATGGGGAAATTATGTTTGGAATGTATTTCAAAAACTACGACCATGAAAACAGTCAAGAAAATTTTAAAATGGATCGGGATCTCCCTAGGGTCCCTTTTGTTGCTATTGATACTCGCAGGATTGACGTCAAGACTTCTCACTCCCGAATCAAAACCGCCGGGTCAACTTGTGGATATTGGCGGTTTTAAACTTCATATCAACGCTGTGGGTGAAAGAAACCACAAACCGACCTTGGTCATTGAATCGGGGGCAGGAGCACCCAGTGAATACTATTATTGGTTGGGGGAATTGCTCAAAGACAGTATTCGGGTAATACGCTATGATCGCGCTGGGATAGGTTATAGCGAGTTTAGTGATCGACCCAGAAATCCGGAAACCATCGCCGAGGAATTGCACCGGTTGTTGAAGAATTCAGGTGAAAAACCACCCTATATTCTGGCTGGACATTCCTATGGCGGCCATTACATTCGCATCTTTAAACAAATGTACCCAAACGAGGTTGTTGGAATGGTTTTTTTGGACGCTCCCCATCCTGACGAAAGTGAACGGTTAAATCTTCCCCACTCTCCGAGCTACTTGAGACCTTTGTACTATTTAGGTGCCGTTGCCGGCGATTTGGGTATTTTGAATTTACACGGTCGTTTCGCAAAAAGACCCTTGGCTTGGGCACCTGGCCTTCCTAAGGAGGTCATTGAAGGGTACAGGGACTACTGGGTGGATGGAAACTATTTGTGGGGCTATATTAAGGAAGAAAAAAAACATAAGGATTTGGTAGACTTATCCAGAACTATCAGCAAATTCGATACCCTACCCATTCGGGTGTTTGCAGGCACGAATCTGAATGAACCCTTACTTCGAAAAATGGGCTTTGATCCGGATTTCTTACGAACCGAACGGGCAAAAATGCAGAAAGAGATGGCGAGTCGTTCCAGTAACGGCAATGTATTTTTTCTAAAGGGGGGCCATATTACCATTTTCTCCCTTAAGGAAAGTGCCCAGAACATCTGCGGGGAGATCCTCGCTTTTATAAGCGACCTAGGGTATTGAATGGATTACAAAATTTCACTCGAATCAACAATGGCCGCTAATAGCGGCCATTGTTGTATTTGGGGCAAAGGATATGCTAATCCAAATCTATCCAGACATTTCCCTGTTTATGGGAATGTACCGTGCTCTCTATAAAATTCATCCCTCGGACACCGTCTTCCATGGTTGGGAATTCCCCATCATCATAGGCTTCACCACGTATCGCCTTAGCAGCACCCAAATAAATATTGGCCATGGAGTCAAATATCCCTTCTGGGTGTCCTGGTGGTAATTTGGTGCCATCCAATGACAATTTTGAGTTATACGCATGTCCGGGCTTATATACTTGAAGTGGTTTCCCTTCAACAAAATAATACAGGTAATTGGGATTCTCCTGTTCCCAAACAAATCCTCCTTTTTCACCGTAAATACGAATGGCCAGTCCATTTTCTTCCCCCGTGGCCACCTGGCTGGCGCGTATGACCCCTTTGACATGTTTGTCCAATCGGACCAAAACGGTACCGTCCACATCCATTTGGTTATCATCATAGATGTAGTTGAAATCACACAGGAGCGACTTCACCTTAAGGCCAGTGGTAAACTCCAAAAGGTTAAAAGCATGTACCCCAATATCCCCCATACAGGAACTGATGCCCGCTTTTTTGGGATCCAACCGCCATACGGCCGACCGTTGTTCCTCATTGTGAATAATGGGATTGATCCACCCTTGATAGTATCTGGCATCTACTTTATGGATTTTCCCCAATGCGCCATCCTTTATCATCTGCCGAATTTGACGAACCATGGGATAACCGGTATACGTATGGGTGAGGGCAAATACCTTTCCTGATTTTTGATGGGCTTCCTCAAGTGCTTTGGCCTCCGTATAATCCATGGTCATGGGTTTTTCACAGATGACATGAAATCCATTGTCCAATAGTTTCTTTGCCATGGGGAAGTGCAGGAAATTTGGGGTCTGGACAGAACACACCTGAATCCGTTCTTCTTCGGGAAGTTTACCTTCCTCCTCGATCAACGTATCAAAATCCTTATAAATACGATTGATGGGAATGTCCAATTCCCTGGCAAAATCCAAGCTCTTGCCATGATCGGGGTTGAAAACGGCCCCAACTATTTCATAGTTGTCATTGATATAGGCCGCAACACGATGTAATACTCCTATTAGGGAATCTCCCCCTCCTCCTAAAATTCCAAGTCTAATTTTTTTTGGCATGTTTCTTTAATTTATACTTCTATTTCTTTTGATTTTTTTGTGATATTCTATTTGACCTGACCAATAAAATAATTCCGGTCCATTTTCCCTATTCCCGATACGCCACTTTTTCGTTCTTAAACACTAAAACAAACAACACAAAGACAACAGCGGCAAATAATCCGGGGTATATCCAAATGGTTTCCCAGGCGTGTGTTCCCCCTTCCAGGAGATAGGCATCCGCAATCCTTCCGGCAATCCAAAACCCAATGAGCATCCCTACGCCATAGGTCGCCAGAGTAATCAATCCCTGAGCGGCACTTTTATACTTTTCCCCGGCCTTGGTGTCCGTATAAATCTGACCGGACACAAAAAAGAAATCATAACAAATACCATGAAGGGCAATTCCAATGATCAACATAAAGGCCAGCTCCCCTGCATTTCCGTAGGCGAAAAGAAAGTATCGCACCACCCAGGCCAGCATTCCCGCCAAAACGGTTTTTTTAAAGCCATATTTCGTAAAGAACCAGGGGAGCAATAGCATAAAAAGCACTTCGGAAATCTGTCCAATGGTCATTTTTCCTGTTGGGTTGTTCATTCCAATTTCCGATAAAAAAGGATTTGCATTCTGATAATAAAAGGCCAGTGGAATACAAATCAACACCGAAGAGATAAAAAATACCAGGAAGTTCCTATCCTTTAAAAGCTTTAATGCGTCCAATCCCAATAATCCGGAGAGGTTGACTTTTCCCTCTTTGGATATTCGGGGCGGGGTCTTGGGCAGCGTAAAACTGAACAGGCCCAAAATGGCCGAAGCAACACCCACCATTAAAAAAGTATTTTTCAACATTCCGGCTGCCCTGGCTTCGGAAGAATCCCAGACAAACACATAACTGATGGTCAATCCGGCAATGATCCAACCCATGGTCCCAAACACCCTGATCGGGGAAAACTCCTTTGCAGGGTCTTTCATTTGGTTGAATGAAATTGAATTTACCAATGCCAAAGTTGGCATATAGAGGATCATATAACCCAGTACATAGGGATAGAAAACCAAAAAGTTCGGCGCCCCATACATCTGGTACATTAAAAATGCCCCTAGAAGATGTAGAACGCCCAAAATCCTTTCCGCATTAAAATAGCGATCGGCAATCAGGCCAATAATAAAAGGGGCAATAATGGCACCCCAGGACTGCGTTGAAAATGCCTGGGCAATTTCACCCCCGGTAGCATTTAGGTTATCGCCCAAAAAAGTGCCCAAGGTTACAAACCACCCTCCCCAAATAAAAAACTCGAGGAACATCATAAAGGACAACTGAAATTTAACGATGGGCCTCATGGAATATACTTACAATCATCTTTTGTAAAAGATATAATCCAATTGCTCCGGTACGATCTTGTTTTTTCTAAAATCGGCAGCTATTTGTCCCCTGTGGTGGGTAGAATGATTGATGATATGAAACAAAACGTCCTTTAGTTCATTGGCAAATATCCTTCCCTCTGTTGTCTTATAATCTATCCGCTTGGCAAAATTATCCGTATTCGTAATAATTTCGAAGGTCGTCCTTTGGTTTTCATAGTGGATATCTTCCCAATTCTTTATATCATGGACTTGCCAAACCCCATATTCCCAATCTTCATCCAGTACCCTTTTATTCCAAATATGATGGGTGTTCAAGATATGACTGAACAGCCCCTGGCTTTTTTCAGGAAACTTCTTTAGGGCAACCGCCTGTTCAATGAGCTTCCTGTTGCAATAGAAGTTGTAATCAAAGAGTTGATGGAACAATGAACGCATTGGCAAACAGGGTTTATGACATCGCTTTACCTGCCTTGATCAGCAAATCACGGGTGGCAATGATCCCTTCTTCCTCACTAAGCCCTCTCCCTTCATATTCCACACCTATGTATCCCTTATACCCAGCATCCTTGACCAATTGGAGCACTCTGGAATAATCCGTATGCTTCTCATTGCCATTTTCATCAAATTCATGGGATTTGGCACTTACCGCCTTGGCAAAGGGCATGAGCTCTGCCATTCCCTGGTACCTGTCGTATTCTTCCAAACAATTGGTCCAGTCGTCCTTGTCCCGTTCAATGCAAAAATTGCCAAAATCGGGCAGGGTCCCACAATTCTCCATGTTCACTTGCTCCATTACTTTGGCCAAAAGGGCTCCGTTGGAGGAAAGTCCACCATGGTTTTCAACGATAATGTTGATGTTCTTGGGTTGGGCATAGGTCGCCAATTTGGTCAGCCCATCAATTGAGGCGTTCGTCCATTCTTCTTGTTCCTTACTTCCACTGAGGTTGACCCTAATGGAATGACATCCCATGGCTAGGGCAGCATCCACCCATTTATAATGGTTCTCCACTGCTGCAATTCGCTCGGCTTCATCGGAGGCAGCCAGGTTCCCTTGACCATCAATCATGATGAGCAGGTTTTCCAAACCGTGTTTTTCGGCTTCCGCATTGCTTTTTTCCACAAAAGCGTTCATGGCGGCTTCAGAAAAATCCTCTTTTTCCAGTTCTGGATAGTACAATCCGCTAACATATTCCAGCCCTGTAAATCCCCATGCCTTTGCCTTTTCTGCAAAGGTGTACGGATCTACGCCGTCTTCCCTAATCATTTTATTGATGGACCATTGCGCCAGGGAAAGTTTAAAAAACAGCTCAGGGGACTCCATGGTGGCTTCCTCTTCCCCCATAGTGTTTTCTGTTTCTTTCTTTGCTTGCTTACAGGCAAAGGAACCGAATAGGAGCACTCCTGTTCCCATGGTTGCGGACTGATTGATAAATTTTCTTCTTTTCATTGATTCGGTTTGAATTTCTTAGTGTTATGGAATTGACGTTTACTACAACGTTATAGTGCGGATTTCTTAATTACCCTAAGGTTTAAATGTAGAAAATTAATTTAATATTTGATACATTTAGGAATTAAACAATGGCATTTTAAATGAGTAAATTCTATTACAACGAGGAACAGGAATCTTATGATGCAATTGTGGTCGGAACCGGCATAAGCGGTGGATGGGCGGCAAAGGAATTGTGTGGAAACGGCTTAAAGACCTTGGTGCTGGAACGTGGAAGGATGGTAAAACACCGTGATGATTATAAAACGGCAAAAATGGACCCTTGGGATTTTCCCAATGGCGGCCAACCTACACAGGAAGACCTGAAAAAACAGGGAAAACAAAACCGTACCGGTTATACGACCAGAGCAGATGCCAAACACTGGTTTGTAAATGACCTTGATCATCCTTACAATGAGACCAGGCGCTTTGATTGGATGCGCGGTTATCATGTTGGTGGACGTTCCTTAATGTGGGGGCGTCAAAGCTATCGATGGAGCGACATTGATTTTGAAGCAAATAAAAAGGAGGGAATTGCTGTTGATTGGCCATTGCGTTATAAGGACATTGCACCCTGGTATGCCCATGTTGAACGCTACGTAGGCATCTCGGGAGAAGCGTTGGGCCTTCCCCAGCTTCCCGACAGCGTTTTTGAGCCCATGATGGAGCTGAACTGCGTGGAACAACACGTTCGCGAAAAGATTGCGGAGCACTTTAATGGAAGGGTGATGACCGCTGGGCGTGTGGCACATATTAACAGTGACAAACGTTTTGAGGGAAACGGAAGAATACGTTGCCAATTTAGAAACCGTTGTATTAGGGGATGTCCCTTTGGCGCTTATTTCAGTAGCCTATCGTCTACCTTACCGGCGGCCGAAGCAACCGGTAATATGACGCTAAGGCCGGATTCCATTGTGCATGAGGTCGTCTATGACCCCGATACCAAAAAAGCTACGGGGGTAAAGGTTATTGACAGGATTACCAAAGAGGAATTTGAATTTAAGGCAAAGGTCATTTTCCTGTGTGCCTCGGCCATTGCATCCACAGCTATTTTGATGCAGTCCAAATCCGATAGGTTTCCGGATGGTTTGGGAAATGATTCCGATCAGTTGGGAAGGAACATTATGGACCACCATTTGGGTGTAGGTGCTGCAGGTAAATTTGACGGTTTTGAAGACAACTATTACAAAGGAAGAAAACCGGCAGGTATTTACGTTCCCAGGTTCCGAAACATTGGGGGGGCTTCCAATACGGATAAGTTTCTTAGGGGTTATGGATACCAAGGCGGGGCCAGTAGGGGGAACTGGGAAGACATTATCGCAGAAGTGTCCCATGGCAAGGAATTGAAGGATGCCATCCTAAAACCTGGGGGTTGGACTTTTGGAATGGGAGGATTTGGGGAAGTATTGCCCTATGAGGACAACCGGATGACCCTGGATTATGACAAACTGGATCAATGGGGTTTGCCCACAGTGACTTTTGATGCCGATTTCAAGGAAAATGAATGGAAAATGCGCGAGGATATGAAGGAGCAAGCGGTTGAAATGCTTACCAAGGCAGGGTTACGCGATGTGGAACCGTTCGATGATCCCGGAGGCTTGGGTCTTGGAATCCATGAAATGGGAACTGCACGGATGGGGCGCGATCCAAAAACTTCTGTCCTAAACGCCTACAATCAAGTACATGCGTGTAAAAATGTGTATGTAACGGATGGGGCATTCATGACCTCTGCCGCATGTGTGAACCCCTCTTTGACCTATATGGCTTTTTCGGCCAGAGCAGCCAACCATGCTGCCCAGGAACTAAAAAAAGGAACTATTTGATATGAAACGAAGATCGGCACTTAAAAATATGGGAATGGTATTCGGCTATGCCGCTGCCACTCCAACCTTACTAAGCGTATTACAGTCCTGCAAGGAAAAACCATCCTATGCCGAGTGGGTCCCTTCGTTCTTTGATAATGACAAAGGTTATGCCCTGGCCAAAATGGTAGATGTACTCCTGCCAAAAACAGATACGCCTTCCGCAACTGAAGTTGGTGTACACCTGTTCATTGATAGGTTTGCCAACGAGGTGCTCCCTATGGAACAGCAGGAATTCACTAAACTCCTAATGGACAAATTCATGGACAAATTGTTGGCTGAATCTGGACAGGACAGCCTAAGGGATGTTGAGGAAGCGGATTTTGAACCCCTACTGAACAAATATCTCGCCAAGCGATCCGATGCTGAAGAGGAAGCCCATGAAAAGGCCATTGGCGAATATATGAAGGCCAAGATGTCCGGTTCGGAAGCGGAATTGGATGATGCCATTGCCTGTTACACCTTTGCGGGAAATGTAAGGGAAATGGCTATTTGGGCCTATAAAAACTCGGAATACATTGGTGAGGAAGTCTTGGTTTATTTGCCAATTCCAGGGGAATATATTGCCTGTGGCGATGTGGATGAACTTACACAAGGAAAGGCTTGGTCCCTTTAAAAAGTAATTGAACGGTGGTGTCTAAAACGTCGCAACAATATTGAAATGTCACATTAAGCACAGTCGAAACATATTGATATTCAAAGGTTTAATTTTATCGACTGCGCTCGAAAAGACAAGAATACAGACTTTTTGGACAACCTCTTAGGACAGGCATAAAAACACCCCAAAACGAGATACCATTCCGGGGTGCCTTGATTAAATAAACACTATCGCTTAAATGAATCTCCAATAGCCATTGGACCACCCATTTTCTTTAAATGGCTAAGAACCACACATAAGACAGTCGTCATCGGCCTGTCCTTCTTTGGCCCTCGCTATCAATGCCGCCATCTCTGCTTCGGTCATTGGCTGAACATCAACTTCTTGCTGCACAACAGGGGTTGCCTGTACTTTTAAATTCGTGGCTGCCTTGGGATTGGCCGCTTCAACTTCGGCTTCTGCGGCCACACTTATGGGAACCTCCTTCTTTTTGGTGTTGTCCAAGGTAAATTTGATGGCATCCACTGCCGCTTTGGTCCTTAAATAATACATTCCTGTTTTTAATCCGCTCTTCCAGGCGTAAAAATGCATGGAGGTAAGCTTGGCATAGTTGGCATTTTCCATGAAGAGGTTCAATGACTGGCTCTGGTCTATGAAATATCCCCTTTGACGGCTCATGTCTATGATATCTTTCATACTCAGTTCCCAGACCGTCTTGTACAATTCCTTGATATCCTCTGGAATACCATCAATATGTTGAATGGAGCCGTTGGCCCTCATGAGTTCCTGTTTCAAACCATCGTTCCATAGACCAAGTTTGACCAAATCCTCCAAAAGATGTTTGTTTACTACAATGAACTCTCCAGAAAGTACCCTTCTGGTATAAATATTGGAAGTGTAGGGTTCAAAACATTCGTTATTTCCCAAAATTTGGGAAGTAGAGGCCGTTGGCATTGGAGCGACCAATAATGAGTTCCGCACCCCATGTTTTTTTACCTCTTTTCGCAACTTGGCCCAGTCCCATCTTCCGGAAAGTTCTTCATCCTTTATTCCCCATAGGTTATGCTGGAATTCCCCTTCTGCCATAGGGGAGCCTTTATAAGAGGAATAGGCCCCTTCGGTTTTCGCTTCCTCCATGGAGGCGGTTACCGCGGCATAATACAGTGTTTCAAAAATTTCTTGATTCAGTTTTTTGGCCTCATCGCTTGTAAAGGGCAAACGCAGCATGATAAATGCATCTGCCAGGCCTTGAACGCCCAGTCCAATGGGTCGGTGGCGCATATTGGAATTTTTGGCCTCCTCAACCGGGTAGTAATTTCGATCGATCACCCTATTTAGGTTTTTGGTGACCCTTTTGGTGACCTTGAACAGTTCCTTATGGTCAAATTGTCCATTTTTAACGAACATGGGCAAAGCAATGGATGCCAAATTACATACGGCCACCTCATCGGGAGAGGTATACTCCAGAATCTCCGTACATAGATTTGAAGAACGGATGGTTCCCAGGTTCTTTTGATTGCTCTTTCGATTGGCCGCATCTTTATAGAGCATATAAGGGGTTCCCGTCTCTATTTGGGATTCCAGGATTTTTTCCCATAGATCCCTTGCCTTGATCGTTTTTCTTCCTTTTCCCTCGGCTTCGTAGGTAGTGTACAATGCTTCGAACTCCTCACTGTGGTTGCTGAACAATCCAGGACACTCATTGGGGCACATTAAGGTCCATTCCCCGTCAGCCTCTACCCTTTTCATGAACAAATCCGGAATCCACATGGCATAGAACAAATCCCGGGCGCGCATCTCTTCCTTACCGTGGTTTTTCTTCAAATCCAAAAATTCAAAAATATCCGCATGCCAAGGCTCGACATAAATGGCAAAACTTCCTTTGCGTTTTCCCCCACCCTGATCCACATAACGGGCAGTATCATTAAAGACCCTAAGCATGGGGACAATGCCATTGGATGTACCATTGGTACCGGCAATATAGGATCCCGTTGCCCTGATATTATGGATGGAAAGTCCAATTCCCCCGGCGGATTGGGAAATTTTGGCGGTCTGCTTCAAGGTATCATAAATACCATCAATGCTATCCTCCTTCATGGCCAGTAGGAAACACGAGGACATTTGGGGTTTTGGCGTACCCGAATTGAATAGTGTTGGAGTGGCGTGCGTGAAGTACTTTTTGGACATCAGCTCATAGGTTTCCAATGCTGAGTCCAAATCGTTCAAATGAATACCTACTGCCACGCGCATTAACATATGTTGGGGCCTTTCCGCTATTTTTCCATTGAGCTTTAGAAGGTAGGAACGCTCCAAGGTCTTAAAACCGAAATAATCATATCCAAAATCGCGGTTGTAAATAATGGTGGAATCCAACTTGTCCACATTTTCGGAGATTACCTGATACACCTCATCCGAAAGCAGTGGTGCCTTTTTTCCCGTACGTGGATTTACATATTCGTATAAATCCTTCATGGTTTCTGAGAAGGATTTCTTGGTGTTCTTATGTAGGTTGGAAACGGAAATACGAGCGGCCAATTTCGCGTAGTCCGGATGGGTAGTGGTCATGGTGGCGGCAATCTCTGCAGCTAGATTGTCCAACTCCGAGGTGGTCACCCCATCATACAACCCTTCTATAACGCGCATGGCTACCTTTACGGGGTCCACAAGACTGTTAAGACCATAGCACAGCTTTCTTACCCGAGCCGTGATCTTATCAAACATTATTGGTTCCTTTCTTCCGTCCCTTTTAACTACATACATTTTTTATGCTTTAACAAGTGATACATTTTTTATACCCAAACAGTAGGCGGTTTCCCTGTTGATTTGGCAACCAAAAACAGCACTCCCTTTTGGGGTCAGGGGCACTGGGTACAGTACGCTTTAGAAATCAGCGTCAAAACTGATTTTCTGGGAATCCGTGTCTTTCTCCTTATTCAAAACACCGGCCTTTTGGTATTCCGAAACCCGCTTTTCAAAGAAATTGGTCTTTCCTTGCAACGAAATCATATCCATGAAGTCGAATGGATTGGTGGCGTTATACACCTTCTCGCACTCCAATTCGACCAACAGCCTATCGGTGACAAACTCCAAATATTGCGTCATCAATTTGGCATTCATACCAATTAGGCTAACAGGAAGGGACTCGGTAATGAACTCCCTTTCTATGTTCAGGGCGTCCACAATGATTTCCGTAATTCGTTCTTTTGGAACTTTGTTGACCAAATGCTTGTTATGCAGATGAACAGCATAGTCACAGTGCATTCCCTCGTCCCTGGAAATCAGCTCATTTGAAAATGTCAGCCCAGGCATCAACCCTCTTTTCTTGAGCCAGAAAATGGAACAGAACGCCCCCGAAAAGAAAATCCCTTCCACAGCGGCGAAAGCAATTAAACGTTCCGCAAAGCTTGGGGATTCTATCCAGCGCAAAGCCCAATCCGCCTTTTTCTTAATGGCAGGAAAGTTCTCAATGGCCTTGAAAAGGACATTCTTTTCCTTTTCATCCTTCACATAGGTATCTATTAAAAGGGAATACGTTTCTGAGTGAATGTTTTCCATCATTATTTGGAAGCCATAGAAAAATTTAGCCTCTGAATACTGGACTTCGTTTACAAAGTTTTCCGCTAAATTTTCATTTACAATACCATCCGAAGCGGCAAAGAAGGCCAAAATGTGCTTTATAAAATAACGCTCGTCGTCGCTCAATTTGGTATTCCAATCCGTCAAATCCTGGTGCAGATCAATTTCTTCCGCTGTCCAAAAACAAGCCTCACATTTTTTGTACCATTCCCACAAATCGTGGTGTTGAATGGGAAAAATTACAAATCTATCTTCATTTTCTTCCAATATAGGCTCAATGGCAGTGGACATAAGTATGCTGTTTTTTAAGGTGTTTAGTATGTTTGAATGAAAATTACCTTGCGGCACTGACTAACAAAGATTGGAAAATGTCGCTTACGAGTAAAGTTTGTTTAAGCAAAACGCTTGTAAAGTTTTTAACACCAGTTGTTGAAATGTAGTTTTTAAGCAGGCACAATCCGGCATTGCCCTAAATCCACCTAACTTTCGGATTTTCAACAAAAAAGCGATAAAATAAAAAAGACCAAAACGTATAAAAAACATACCTTTTGGTCTTATCTGTAGATTTACCACCAAACCGTACGGCCAATATCACTTTAAACGCTTAACCCCTTAGGTAGTTCCCCCGAAACCTAAAAAGGCATCGCAAAAGTGACGTTAACTATTTTGTACATTCACATGCTTGCGCATATTTTGGTCGGCCGTACGATGGTTGGTAAGTTTCATCCGTATTTCCTATTCATTGATGGCCACCTCTTGAATATCACCTTGCTTTTCGGTGTTCTCCAACACTACGGCAAAAACCAAGGTTGCCAACAACAGCATGAACAATAGTAGACACTTTCTCATTTTTGGTTAGAGCTTGTTTGGTTTCCTAAAATTAATGAGCAGGTTCCCCAAAAAGTGGGTCAATGTATAATTGGTAGAAAAATTTGTACGGATGGGAATACGAATACCTAAAAACATCGGAAATTGGGATTTCACATATATAGGGACCCAATCCATTTTTGTATATTTTATGTCCAATTATAACTGCATAATGCCCAGATGCACATAATTCTGTATAAATAAAGGGGAATAATCCTATTTTTATTGGCTCATATTTATCTTATTCATGTTGGAAGCGGTTTTAGTCGACGATGAAGCGAAAGCTTTGGAAAGCCTGAGTTGGGAACTCAGTAATTTGAGCGATGAAGTAAAAGTGGTGGCTTCCTTTACCAATGCACATGAAGCCTTGGGATATCTTGAAAAAAATACACCGGACTGCCTTTTTTTGGATATTGAAATGCCCATTATGGACGGCTTTCAATTTATCAAGAACCTTAAGAACAAAAATTTTCCGGTCATCATCACTACGGCCTATAACCAATATGCCCTAAAGGCCTTAAAGAATGAAGCTATCGACTACTTATTAAAGCCCATTGATAGTGACGATCTAAATGATACCATCTCCAAAATAAAAAAATTCAACAGTAAGAACCAGACTGCGGAAAAGCTGGAGCAAATCCTGCTCAATTTCAATTCAAAATCCCTGGACAAGAAGATAACCATAAATACGGATGGCAAACTCCTCTTTCTGGAAAGTGAAGAAATTCTGTATGCCGAATCGGATGGAAATTACAGTACGTTGTACCTGGAAGGTGGACAAAAAATATTATTGACCAAAAAGCTAAAGGAAGTTAATCAACTCTTGCCCTCAGATTCTTTTTTTAGGATACATAATTCGTTTATCGTCAACCTTGGAAAAATAAAGGAGTTTTTAAAAACCGATGGTTATGTTGTATTGAAGACCAACCATAAAATTCCTGTTTCCAGACAGAAAAAATCGGATTTTCTGGATTTATTATAACCTATGTGAATGCCCTTTTATTTAAAAACTAAACACAATCATAACTACACGGTAAGGCCAAGAACAATTCTTGGTCTTATTTTTATTATGGCCTGTTTGGTTTTCGTGTCCTTTACTCCCCAAAATGCGGAGTTGGATAAGACCATCAGGGAACTAATTGATCTCAATCCAAAATCCTATCAAAAAATAGACGGCGCCCTAAGGCCCTTTAAAAGGGATACCGTTGCCCTGAACGCCATTTTAAATTCCCTGAATAAATCCCAATATCCGGAAGCACTGTCCTATGCCCTAAACCAAAAAGGTACGGTTTACCGAAACCTTTCCCAATTCAAAAAAGCCGCGGCATTGCACCAAAATGCCCTGGATGTGGCAACTGAAGTGGACAACAAGGAATTCATAGTCTTTAGCCTAAACATGCTGGGAGTGGTCTATAGGAGGACGGACGCCATAAAAACCGCTTTGGATTACAATCAAAGGGCCTTGGAGGTGGCAGAATCCATTGCGGATCCTTCCTACCACATTAAGCGGAACATAAATGTGTCCCTGAACAGTCTGGGAAACCTGTATCAAACCTTGGGACAATACGATTTGGCCATTTCGCAATTTGAACGGGCCCTGGAACTGGAAGGACAACTGGGCAATAAACTGGGACTTGCCATTAACAACCAAAATATTGGGGATTGCCTGGAACACAAGGGAAACCTGGGGGAGGCGCTAAAACGTTACCAAAAATCCCTGGCACTCAATGAAGAAATCAAAAATACCTATGGGAAGGTCATCTGTAAAAACGCGATTGCCCAAATTTATTTAAAACAGGGATTGCCCCATAAAGCCCTGGAACTTTTGGAACAACTTGCGGAACCCATATCAAAGATCAAGGATAAGTTCATTTGGTCGTCCATTCTTAGCAATACGGGTTGGGCAAACATGGAAATAAGCAATTATGAAACGGCCGAACGGAAAATGAAGGATGCCCTTAAAATGGCGGCCGAGAACACCATGCCAAGCCAGGTCATCTATGCCCAAAGATTGTTGTCCCAATTGGAGGCCAAAAGGGGGGATTATAAAAAGGCATTGGACTATTACAAGGAAGCTGAAAAATTTGACAATGAACTAAAGGACGATCGTAACCTTCGTTATATCAACGATCTTATCCTTAGGTATGAAACGGAAAAGCGGGATAACCAGATTTCCAATTTGGCCAATGAGAACGAATTGGTGAAACTTCGCTTACGAAGAAATCAAACCACTATTTTGGTAAGCACCTTGGTGGTTGGCCTAGTGGGGACCATTCTGTTTATCATGTATCGCCAATACCAATCCAACTACGAGAAAAGGGTCATGGGGTTGGAACAGAATATGCTCAGGAGCCAAATGAACCCCCATTTTTTATTTAATTCCTTGAATTCCATAAAGCTTTATATCATCAACAATGATAAAAAGAACGCTGTCCATTACTTGAACAAGTTCTCCAAATTGGTCCGGCGGATCTTGGATGGTTCCAGTCTTAAGGAGACTACACTGGCAGAGGAACTGGAAACCGTGGAACTATATCTCAACATTGAGAACATCCGTTTTTCCGAAGGTATTACCTATTCCATAAACGTTGAAGATGGCATTGATACGGAAACCACCAAGATTCCATCGCTGGTGCTCCAGCCATTTTTGGAAAATGCCATTTGGCATGGACTTTCTGCCAAAGAGGGCGAAAAAAACCTCTGGCTCAACATTTCCAGAAAAGACGATGTCCATATGCTCATCAGCATTATAGATAATGGAGTGGGCAGGGCCACATCGGAAAAAATAAAGGAAAACAGGGTGTTAAAAAGGAAATCGGTCGGTATTGACATCACCAAGGAACGATTGGCCAATTTTGCCAAGGACTATCAGTACGGCTTTGATGTGGAAATCATTGATCTTTACGATGATGAGGGCAACCCAAAGGGGACCAAAGTAGTTTTGGAAATCCCGACTATTTAGCATGCTCCTCCGCAACTTCCTCCAATTCGGCATACCAGGATTCCCCAAACTTTCGGATCAGGGCCTCCTTCACAAATTTATAAATGGGCACCTTGAGTTCGTTCCCCAGCGCACAGGCAGGGTCACATATTTCCCATTTATGGTAGTTTACTGCGGTAAACTCAGAGTATTTTCGTGTTCGGACGGGGTATAAATGGCAGGAAACCGGTTTTTTCCAATCGGTGGCCCCTTGATGGTACGCTTCTTCAAGACCACATTTGGCAATACCCCTGTCATCAAAAATAACATAGGCACATTCATTATTGTTCACCAAGGGAGTCTCCCATTCCCCATCATCCCCCTTCACAAAAGTGCCCTGTTCCTCAATGACGGCAATGCCCTCATCACTTAAGTAAGGCCTTACCTTCTCAAAAATGGCATCAAGAATTTTGGTTTCCCCATCCTCCAAGGGTGCTCCGGACTGGCCATCCACACAGCAGGCCCCTTTACAGGCATTGAGGTTGCATACAAAATCCTTATCCAAAATCTCTTCGGAAACAATGGTATTTGAAATCTGAAACATGGCTAAAGTTATACAACAAATTTAATGTTAACCCAATAATCCAAACCTACTATTTTGCTCGTAGATTTGCATCCAAATTTTTTGAAATGAATCTTAGCTTTAAGGAAATCGCGACGGCCAGCATGGTTTTATTTGCCGTAATCGATATTTTGGGAAGCGTTCCCATCATCATTTCGTTACGGAACAAGGTAGGCCACATTCAATCTGAAAAGGCTTCCCTGGTCGCTGCCGGAATTATGGTGGCCTTTCTGTTTGTAGGGGAGCGTATCCTCCATTTAATTGGGATCGATGTGAATTCCTTTGCGGTTGCCGGTGCCTTTGTCATTTTCTTTCTGGCGGTTGAAATGATTTTGGGCATTACCCTGTTCCGGGACGATGAGCCGGAAACGGCCTCCATTGTTCCCATTGCTTTTCCATTGATCGCCGGGGCGGGAACCATGACGTCCATTTTGGCCCTAAGGGCCGAGTATGCCGTCCAAAACATTGTGGTTGCCATCTTGGTGAACGTCCTCTTTGTCTACATTGTCCTAAAATCTTCCCGAAAAATAGAAAAAGTACTGGGGAAAAACGGCCTTAGCGTAATCCGAAAGGTTTTTGGTGTAATTTTGTTGGCCATAGCCGTTAAGCTGTTCGCCACCAATGCAAGTGAGCTATGCTAATGATGAAAAAATGAATAAAACCGTACTTGCGATCTTGATTTTTTTAGCCTTGGGGTTAATGGTGTATAACATTACCCTACTGGACTTTGACGATCCTTTTGAAGGTGACAGTCTTGTGGCATGCATCGGTATTCTGGCCTCTACGTGTGCAATACTGCTCTTGCTCATTTTTTCGACCTCAAAGAAAATCCAGCGGAAACTCAAGGATAAATAGCCTATTTCCGAAGTGGCTCCTCCAAGGTGGCCTCCAATTCCCTGTCGTCCAATTCCAATATCCTTTTGAGCATGTGGTCATGTGCCGATTTTATCTGTGATGCCAGGTTTGGGGAATACAATTGTTCTGCGATATTGGCCTTGATATAGGTTTTTATTTTTTGCTCATTGCCATAGAAATCCATCTTTATGTTCCTATTGAGGAGATAGTCTATGAACCGCTCAAAGATAATGTCATCCACGCGGTACTCCTCCACAAATTCATTTTGCGGGTAATTGTAGAACCTGCTGCGGTCCAATTCCAAAAAACGAAACACGAAATCGGAGAAAAACCCAGAGGAATCCAAACTTTCCACTTTCTCTTCATCCAAAGTACCTATAGGTACAAAAACATCCGGAATGATCCCTCCTCCACCATACACCACTTTCCCTTTTGGAGTGATGAATTTAAGGGAATCGGCAACTTTGATGCTGTCTACGGAAACCAACTCCCCACTGTTATAGCGATCTAGGAACTTTTGATAATAATCCTCACTACCATTGGTATAGGGCCGTTGAATGGAACGTCCTGTTGGCGTATAATACCGTGATACGGTCAAACGAACGGCGGACCCGTCACCCAAATCCATTTCGCGCTGTACAAGCCCTTTTCCAAATGACCTACGCCCCACTATGGTTCCCACATCATTGTCCTGAAGGGCCCCGGCTATAATTTCACTTGCCGAGGCGGAACGCTCATTGATCAACACGTATACAGGTCTATTTTCAAAAGCCCCGCGATTGCTGGCATAGGCCCTATCCACCTTCCCTTTTTTGTTCTTGGTAAAAAGAATGAGTTTTCCCTCTTCCAGGAATTCATCGGCCATTTTTTCGGCAATACCCAAATACCCCCCCGGATTGTCCCTTAAATCCAGTACGAGTTTTTTTGCCCCCCTTCTTTCCAAATCGAAAAGGGCATTTTTGAATTCCTTAAAAGTAGATTCCGCAAATCGATTGATTCTAAGGTAGCCCATATCATTGGTAAGCATAAATTGGGCGTCCACGCTTCGTATGGGCACCACGTCCCTTTTAAGGGTAACGTTAAAGGTTTTATTTTCCGACTTGCGATAGATTTTTAATTTGACTTTGGTCCCACTTTGTCCCTTTAGCTTTTCCACAAGCCGGTTATTGGGAATGCGTTTTCCAAAAAGGGTATCCCCATCGGCCATTAGGATCTTATCCCCGGCCTGAAGTCCTTTTTCATAGCTGGGCCCATCCTTTATGGTCCGGACTACGGTAACGGTATCCCTAAATTTATTGAAGCGTATGCCGATTCCCACAAAATCACCCTTCATACTTTCCTCAATGGCCGCCATTTGATCTTTGGGAATGTAAACCGAATGTGGATCCAACTTATCCAGAATATTGTTTACGGTAATATCCACAATACTATCCGTATCAATATCGTCCACATATTCATAATCTATGTAATCAATAAGCCGGTTGAGCTTATCTTTTTTGGAATTGGTGGAAAAAAGCTTTTCCGGGGTATCGTTAAAGTGCAATTTCCCTCCAATAAAAATGCCCATGGCCAATGCCAGCGCCAAAACCGTGGGCCAGATATATCCGTATTTCTTTTTCATAGCAATTTATTGGGCCAGTTCTTCAATAATGGGCAAATGCAATAGCTCCACGCCTGCCCTTTCCAAAAATGTTAGCCCCGAATCATCTTTATAAGCCGTTTTATATACCACTCGTTTTATCCCTGCTTGATGAATTAGTTTACTACATTCCCTGCATGGTGACAAGGTAATGTACAATGTGGCCCCTTCACACGACTGGGTGGATGAGGCTACCTTTAAAATTGCATTCGCTTCGGCATGCAAAACATACCACTTGGTATATCCTTCGTCGTCCTCACAATAGTTTTCAAAGCCCGTGGGGGTACCATTGTACCCGTCCGAAATGATCATTCGTTCCTTAACAATAATTGCCCCAACCTGTTTGCGCTTGCAATAGGATAGCTTCCCCCATTCCAGGGCCATACGCAGGTATGCACGATCGTACTTTTCCTGTTTACTGTCCTTCATCAAACTAAATATACCTGCTTTATGGGCATCTCACAACACCATTCCGATAAAATTAACGTGATTGGTTAAAAAGGAAACGTATCCATCAACATTGGTATTGTAACCAACACGATCAAAATGGAAGCGCCAAGGATAAAATAGTTCCGTTTTAGACGCAACATATCCTGTACCACAAAGGCCAACAACAACACTACCATGATAATGGCCACCTGGGAAAATTCTATCCCTGTGGCAAACCCCAAAAGAGGGGTCAGTTTTTGTTCCTCTTCGGCCATGAGCATGTTAAAGTAGTTTGAAAAGCCAAAACCATGGATCAAACCAAAAAAAGCAGTGGCCAAGCCTATAAAGTAGATTCCCGTGTTCCCTTCGTTCTTAAGGATGCGGTACATATTGAACAAGGCCGTGAGTGCAATGGTGACCGGGATCAAAAACTCAATCAACCCCACATCCACTTTGAGCACATCGTAGGCAGAAAGTGCCAGGGAAGTGCAATGGGCCACGGTAAAAATCGTTGCCAATATCACCACTTGTTTCCAATTCTTAAAGGAAAAAGGGACGGCCAGTGCCGTTAAAAAAAGGATATGGTCATAAGCGCCCAAATCCAACACGTGTTCAAATCCCAATGTGATATAAAACCAGAAATCATTCATCATTTCAAGTTTAAAGAGTTATCGTATTCGTACTTTTTCGAAACCATCAGCCCATTCCCCGTTCTTTCTGAATGGTTTCATATGCTTTTTGCACCTGCTTGAACTTCTCCTCGGCCCCCTTCTTTATCGCTTCGTCCTGGGTCACTACTCGATCGGGGTGGTATTTTTTTGCCATTTTCCGATAGGCTTTCTTTACCTCCTCATCACTGACCGACTTTTCAATTTCCAAAATTTTGTAGGCTTGGTCGGCCTCTTTAAAGAACATGGCCTTTATGCTGGAGAAATCATAGCTTCCAATCCGGAGAAATCCCGCCAATTGGGTCAGCTTGTCCAACTCCGCCTGGCTTACACGACCATCGGACTGTGCTATGCCAAACAAAAAATGCAGCAGTTGCAAGCGCACTTCATAGCGGGTCCGTTGGTTGAGATAGCTACAAATGCGCTGTGCGGAAACCTCCCTTTTTTTGATGACCTCATTAAAGGTCCTAAAAATTGCGTTCGCCTTTTCCTTTCCATAGGTGCTCAAAAAATACTGCCGCACATAATCCAATTCCCGTTGGCTAACGCTTCCATCGGCCTTGATCACAATGGAGCAAAGGGAAAGCAGGTGCAATTCAAAGTCCGCAGGAGATACATTGGAGCGGGTAAGGTCCTCAAAAACGGAACGCCCTCCACCCGATTTTCCGGAATACAGCCCGTCCAGGACACTGCCCACAAAGAAACCGATAACCGCGCCTAAGACACCCCTAATAAAAAATCCGATGAAGGCGGCTGCCCATTTTATCATAGCTGATTTCCATTGAGGGCATAAAGATACAGTATTGCCATACATTAAAAGCGTGAAAGCGCTGTTAAGGCATTGGAAGGAATACCGACAATTACCTTATCTTTACAACATTAAAAATTTGACTATGTATCCAGAAGAATTAGTAAAACCAATGCGACAGGATTTGGCCGTTGCCGGTTTTCAAGAATTATATAGCAGTGAAGCCGTGGAAGAGGCTTTGAAACAAGATGGCACCACCTTGGTGGTGGTCAACTCCGTGTGTGGCTGTGCCGCGGCCAATGCCAGACCGGCGGCTAAATTGAGCCTTCAAAACGGCAAGACCCCAAGCCATTTGGTAACGGTATTTGCAGGGGTGGACACCGAGGCGGTCAATACCGCAAGGGCACATATGGTTCCCTTTCCCCCATCATCGCCAAGTATGGCCCTATTTAAGGATGGGGAGTTGGTACACATGATCGAACGCCACCATATTGAAGGTCGTCCGGCGGAAGTAATCGCGGAAAACCTAATGGAGGCCTATAACGAGCACTGTTAGCCCATTGGTCAAAAATTAAGAATGTCAAAAAGCCACTCCATTGGGGTGGTTTTTTATTTTTGTCCTGATGAAGCTGATTGCGTATCCCCTTTCCGTAATCTATTTTTTATTCTTTGGGTTGACCTTGGTCATTTTTCACCCTATTCAATGGCTATGCCTAAATGTATTTGGATACAATGCCCATAAAAAAAGCGTATCCATCCTTAACTGGTTTTTGATGCGATGCCTGAATCTCCTGGGAACTCGATTTAGCTTTCGAAATCCATACACCATTCCGACCAACAAACCTTTGATCATTGTGACCAACCACCAAAGCATGTACGATATTCCCCCAATTATATGGCATATGCGAAAACACCATCCCAAGTTTGTGAGTAAAAAGGAGTTGGGCAAAGGTATTCCCAGTGTTTCCTTTAACCTAAGGCATGGGGGATCGGCGCTCATCGATCGAAAAGATGGGGTTCAGGCCTTATCGGAAATTGCAAAGCTTGGGGCCTATATAGAAAACAACCAACGAAGCGCCGTCATTTTTCCGGAAGGGACACGAAGTAGGAATGGATATCCCAAACCCTTTAAACCCACGGGATTGAAAACCCTTTTGAAGAATGCACCTTCTGCTTTGGTGGTACCCATCAGCATCAATAATTCATGGAAATTGCTACGATACGGGAAGTTTCCCATGGGATTGAACTGTCATTTGACCTTCGATGTCCATGAACCCATACCCAATGAGGGGAGCCATGATGCCCTTATTGAAAAAACCGAAGCCGTCATCAAAAAAGGAATACAAGCATGACCGATACTGAACTCATTGAGGAAACCATAGCCTTTGTCAAGGAAACCTTACGGGGTGCCGAAGGGGGGCATGATTGGTTCCATATCCAACGTGTTTTCAGAAATAGCCTGCACATTGCCAAGGACGAGGAAGTCAATGTTCTGGTGGTAAGCCTTGCCGCCCTGCTCCATGATATTGCGGATGCCAAATTTCACGATGGGGACGAAACCCTTGGGCCTAAAATCGCATCGGAATTTCTGTCCTCCTTAGGTGTACAAAAAGAGGTAAGGCAACATGTATTAAAAATCATCGAAAACATCTCCTTCAAGAATTCACTGGATAAGTCGAAACACGAAAAATTCCATTCCAGGGAATTGGAAGTTGTCCAGGATGCCGATAGGTTGGATGCCATTGGTGCCATTGGTATTGCCCGTGCCTTTAACTATGGAGGGTATAAAAATCGGGAGCTCTACAATCCCGATATCTCCCCACGGCCCGACCTCAACAAAGAAGCGTACAAGAAATCCAAATCGCCCACCATCAACCACTTTTATGAAAAACTATTATTGCTCAAGGACCAAATGAACACTTCCACCGGGAAAAAGCTGGCCGAGCAACGCCATCAATTCCTACTGGATTATTTGCAACAGTTTTATGCCGAATGGAATGGGGAACGATAATCGTTCCCCATCCCTCCCGTAAAAAAATAACATTGCCACTACGATTTGTTTCCCCTTTGTCCCTAATTTCATAAGATGAAATCCTTTGAATCCTTATCCACATCCAGAACGGTCATCCGAAGATTTCAACCCGGGGATAAGTCATCCCTCGTTGAACTACTTTGTGATACCTCGGTAACCCAAAATATGGCCTTCCCGCAGGAAATCCTTACAAAAGAAGGGGTTTCCAATCTACTGGACATGACCATTGACGCTTACGATTCTGAAAAACCATTATTATCCTTTGCCATTACCGAAAGCAACCATGGTTTTGTGGGTGTCGCTGGGTTCAGTCCCTTGGAAAATAAAGAAATTGAAGTTTTTTACGCATTGCTCCCAAAGTATTGGGGAAAGGGATTTGCCACGGAGGTTTTAAAAGGTTTGACGGCATACGTGTTTGCGAAAACCGATTATAAAACGGTAGTGGCACCCATTACGCAGCGTAATATGGCTTCCATAAAAGTGGCGGAAAAAAATGGGTTTCTAAACTGTGGGTCTATGGAAAACCCAAACTACACCGATCTTATATTCCTGTACAAAAAAGAGAAAAGCTGAGCGCCGATTGAGGCAAAAAGGACCAGATCGCAACAAAATGGAATCCTGGGATTTTTTATAAGGGACACCTCAAAACATAACCACAGATCAATGGCGATCTACTCCCTTCTATCTTGGTTTTGAGTATATTTCCATAAAAATTCCAGAACGTTGTACCCGAGTTGAAAAACAGTACCTCCAGAGCATAAATGATAACACATTCAAATCTTCACTACACCATAATCAAAGGAATCATTGACAACGGATTTGCCCCAAGCGTTGAGGTCCTTTCAAAGACCTTAAATGCCAAAAAAGCGGAAATCGTCAAAGAACTGTACGCCCTTCAGGAATATCATGGGGTTATCCTTCATCCCAACAAACCGAGTGTTTGGGTAATTCATCCATTTTCATTGGCCCCCACCAATTTTTATGTGGAATCCGAAAAAGGGGAATGGTGGGGAAACTGTGCCTGGTGTTCCCTTGGAATTGCGGCCTTGGTCCAAGGAGAGGTGAAAATAACCACCACCATTGGAGCGAAAACCAAACAAATCGAAATCAATATCCGCAATGGGGAAATCCAGGAGAAGGAGTACTACATTCATTTTCCCGTACCCATGAAAAATGCCTGGGACAATGTAATGTATACCTGTAGCACGATGTTGGTTTTTGAAAACGAGGCGCAAATTGATGAATGGACCACAAGACACCATATCCCTAAGGGCGACATCCAACCGCTTGAAAACATATGGAACTTTTCAAAAAAGTGGTATGGAAACCATTTGAACCCAGAATGGACAAAGTGGACCATGGACGAAGCAAAACAACTGTTCAAAGAATTCGGACTCAAAAACAATATCTGGAAATTGGACGATTCCAAGGAGCGATTTTAAACCAATTCAATTCTAAATAATACCATGTCTTTTTATCAAAAAATAGCTGAGCTGGGAACCAGGGTATTTAAGAAGAAAACCATTTTTAAATATGGGTTCAACCTTTCTCCCATGTATCGGAGGAGTACGGGCAGGATCATTAAGGTTTCTGAAGATCTGTTACATGTGCGCATTAAACTGCCCTTAAGTTATAAGAACAGAAATTACGTGAACTCCATTTTTGGTGGCAGTCTTTTTTCAGCCGTTGACCCCATTCCCATGGTTCAGCTTATTAATCTATTGGACAGTTCCTATGTGGTTTGGGATAAATCCGCCGAAATTTTCTTTAAAAGACCGGCAAAGACCCATCTCTATGCAGATTTCATTTATACCCAGGAAGAATTGAAAGAAATCAAGGAAAGGGTGGACCGGGAAAATGAAGTGGAAATTACAAAAACCACGCTATTAAAGGACAAAAACAATACACACGTGTATTGCGAAGTAAGAAAGGTTATCTATATTGCCAATAAGGACTTTTACAAGGAAAAAAGGAGGAATGCCAAGACGTGACCCAAAAGATGGAACATAGGGTTTATTGCTATTCTTAAACTTATGTTATAGTCAAAGATGAGCTTATACAATGCATTTAGAAACGCTCTTGAGGAAGGTGCCCCCATACCGGATGAAAACTGGTCTACCATTAGGCCATTATTAAAGCTACGACACTATAAGAAAGGGGAGTACATTATCCGTGAAGGGGAGGTGGAAAACTATCTCTCTGCTGTGGCAGTCGGTTGCCTTCGGTATTTTATTGTAAAAGGCGAGGAAGAAATCAGTTATGAGTTTGCCTTTGAAAATGAATTGAGCAGTTCATACGCCTCATTGCTGTCCAGAGCCCCATCCCGTCTATATATCGAAGCCATGGAAGATGTGAGTTTGGTGAGCATTCATTACGATAGTTTACAGGAACTCTATGAAGAATCGGCCATCGGGGAGCGCATTGGAAGACTGACTACGGAAAACTACTATATCTATAGGGAAGAACGGGAGCTCATGTTGCTAACAATGACCCCAGAAGAGCTCTACCTTGACTTGATCTCGCATTATCCAATTTATGTCAACCGTATTCCACAAAAGTATTTGGCCACCTACCTCCATGTAAAACCGGAATCCCTGAGCAGGATAAAAAGAAGGATTTATGGGAATAAGTGACGAACTTAACCAGGGTTAATTTTTCTGGATTTTCCGCCCAATACCTTTGCATTGTACTATAAAAACAATGCGGGTTATGGCACTACATTTTAGACACTTTTTGATACCGATTTGGACACTTGTACTGGTGAAAATCAACTTGGTTGCCCAGGAAAATTCCAGTGACTTCCAAAGGCATAGCAATATATACATTAGCGTTGGAGCAGGGTCCTCCATGCTCAGGCAATCCCCCGCCGATATTTATTTTTCGGGAAGTACCAACTTACAATTGGGTGCGATGTACGAAAGGGCCTTCCACAAGCGTTTTTCCTGGGTCGCCGGCGTAGAGTTCGAACAGGTATCCTACAACCTTGATGCCGATATTGAACTGACTTCTTCGTCTACTTTAAGCCTTGTGCGGGCAGGGGAGGACAAAAAATACACGAGTATCAGACAGCGTAATATTGCATTCCCTTTGCAAATGAGGGCGTACTTCTACGAAAACAACAATGCCGACGCCAAGAATATGTTCGTACAGACCGGGTTTCGTTTGGTCCAAACATTGGACTTCATTGGTTCGGAAAATCTAGGCTCTACCTACTTTTATCGAAGCAGGGGGGAAGACAACCGAACTTCAATTAGCGATTTTACCAACCCCACCCTACTTCAGGCAGAACTCATGATAGGATTTAAAGGCCAGTTTTTCAAAAAAATTGATTTGCTCAATGCCTCCACACTTGGTTTTATGTATCAATTTACACCCATGTTGAAAAATGGATCAACGGAGGTGTTTCCCGTGCATTTTACCTGGCGTTTTCTATTCTAGGATTTCCGTTAGATCCGCTTTACTAAAATCCGTCAAATGGAGTGGTTTTTCGTAATGAAATGAAGAAAAATCGTATCGAACAGGATTTTGCAAGAAAATTACTCGTTTTTCGATACATTTTTGCTATCGCAAAAACACTCAAAATGACGTAATTTTCTTATATAAAACTCTTGTTATTTTATAAACGTTCATTGGACAATGGAATCAAATTCTTGGAAGAGGAAAGGTCATCCCTTTTTAGTTATCAATGCCCAAAAGGCATATGAATCGGTAATCCCGATTCCTGCATGGAAAACCGGCCTTGTTGTAAGCATTGCCTTGCGTGTACTACCAAGTAGTAAAAGTAATCGTACAACAATAACACACTTATGGATACAAAAGGCATTATTACCAAAATCAGCCGACAAAACTTTTCCAATACCTACCAAAAATTAAAGGAAACCATTGACAACAATCCCAATTTAAATGTGATGTTGGAGCTTGACCATCAGGCGAATGCCAACAAAAAGGGACTTGCATTAAATCCTTCCAAACTGATTGTTTTTGGCAATCCCAATCTAGGAACCCCATTGATGCAAAGTGCCCAAACACTCGGTTTGGATCTGCCCCAGAAAGTATTGGTCCACGAAAATGGTTCCGGTGTTGTCCACCTATCCTATAACGACCCCGAATATTTAAAAAATAGACATGGCATTTCGGATGCTGATGACCTCCTTTCCAAAGTAGCTTCGGCATTAGATAAAATCACGACGGCTGCTGCCGACACTTAAGAATGGCGTTTACTGGGATAGCTATCCGTCAAACTTCCCTTTTTTTAACAAATGTCGTTTCACCAAATCATTTTCGGTACGTTCAATGGCCTTTTGCAACTCCTGCTTATAGTTTTCGTCGCCCAATTCTTGAAGTAGTTCCGCACGAATTGCATAATACAATCCCGTTTTGGAGTAATCGCTTCTTTTTGAAACGGCATCCAACGCTCCAAGTGCCTTTTTGGCCCCATGGACCTTGCCTAAGGCCACTATCCTATTTAAGGCGACCATGGGGGAAAACTGCTGTTGCAAGTGGATGTCATACAAATAGAGGATGCTCTTCCAATCCGTTTTACCAAACTCCTTTGCTACGGAATGATAATACGAAACGGCAGCCTCCAAATGGTACTGCGAAGGCAGTCGGTCCTTGGTCCCTGCATTTTCCAAATGGCACAATCCAATACGTATAAGTTCTTGATTGTAATGGGAACGGTCCTGATGTTCCAGGGTCACCAATTCCCCGGCATCATCCAATCGGGCATCAAATCGAGAGGCATGAAAGCACATCAAGGCAATCAGGGCTTCCAGATTGGGATGTTGGCAATACTTGTTTTTTCTCAATAAGAGTGCCAATCGTAAGGCCTCATAGCAAATATCCTTTTTAAGCACATTAGAACCCGAGGTTGGGGAATACCCTTCCGTAAAGAGGAGGTAAACGACCCGCAATACCACAAACAATCGCGATTGCAGGCCCATCTCCACAGGAAAGCGTAACAGTTGCACCTGTTCCCGAAACTTCTTTTTTGCGCGGGTATACGATTTGGCCACCGTTTCCTCCTTTTTCAAAAGGGCTTCGGCAAGTTCATGATTACTGAAACCGCCCATTAACTTTAAACTCAATATCACCTGATATTCCTGGGAAAGGACGGGATCGCAACAGGCAAAAACCAACTGTAACTGACTGTCGGTAATTTCATTTTCCGAAGTATATTCCTTGCTTTCCTCCCCATTGTTTTTTTCATGGGCCGTTTCCCCGTATTGGATTTTTTTGCGCTTTCGCAGCATATCAATCATGGCATTGTTTGCCACGCGGTATAGCCAGGCAGTTGGATTTTGCGGGACTTCCTGATAGGCCCAAACCCGCATGGCCTTTAAAAAAGTATCCTGTACGGCATCCTCTATCGCCTCCAGATGTGATGTCCCAAATTTACTGGTCAACAAGGAGAGTACCTTTCCATACTCATTTCGGAAAAGATGGTCTACGGTATCGTTAAGTTGTTTTTTTCCCATGTGAAAGAAAAAAGCCTGAAATGCATCAGGCTTTTTCATGTATCTTAATGGTTGTCATCCATCGAAAGGATTTCCCGTACCTCCACATTACTGCCCTCATAATCAAAAATGGGGCATCCCTTGGAGATTTCCACCGCTTCATCAATGTCTTTTGTCGATACGATCAGGTAGCCCCCGACCAATTCGGCCCCTTCGGCAAAAGGGCCGTTGGTGACCAACTCCCCTCTGTTATGGACCACCCGACCATCCTCGGCCAAGGGGAGCCCATCCAATAGCTGGCCTTTTTCTTTTAACTTTCCCATCCATTGCCCCCAAACTTCCATATGGGCCTGCTTTTCCTCTTGGGACAATTCTTGGTAGGCTTCGTGGCCTCCTCTGAACAAATACAAAAAATTACTCATCTTTTTACGTTTTATGTCCGCCAAAAACGAACTGTTTATACTATTGATTTTGGTGTAATGACGTAACTACGGACCATTATTGGACAACTTCCCTAAAAATATTTAAAAAAGTTTCATCTGCCCATTCTTATATTGATCGTACAAATCGGTTCGTAGTTTGGGAAATGCCCTGTTTTTAAAATACTTCTGCCGTGCCAATCGGGCCATATCATGAATCTGCTCCGCTATCTTACCTTCCCCGCGGCTTCGAATGCCAAACCGACTATCATTGATACTTCCGCCATGGCAATCCTGAATCAAGTGCAGTACTTTTTCGGCACGGTCCGGCATGGCCTTTTTTATCCAGTCCGTAAAAATCTGACCTATGGCACCATTTAAACGAACCACGGTGAACCCAAAGGATAAAGCGCCATGATCCGCTGCCGTTTTGGCCAGTTTCATCAGTTCATGACTGTTGATTCCGGGTATGATGGGGGCCAACATGGCATTTACGGGAATCCCATGCTCCGATAGGGTCTTTACCGTTTGCAATCGTCTTTTGATCGTTGCCGTCCTGGGCTCCAAAAGCCGTCTCGTTTTTTCGGAGAGGGAGGTAATTGAAATGTTGATGCCCACAAGTTGGTGTGCATTCAATTGTTTTAAAACATCCAAGTCCCTAAGAACCAATGCATTCTTGGTAATGATTCCTACGGGATGCCTGTATTTATAAAAAACTTCCAAGCACCGCCGGGTAATTTCAAATTGACGTTCCGCGGGTTGGTAACAATCGGTATTTCCGGATAAAACTATGGTGGCCGCTTTCCAGGTTTTGCTTTGGAGCTTTTCTTCCAATAGTCGTGCAGCCTCTTTTTTTACCAAAATCTTTCGCTCAAAGTCCAGACCGGCATCATATCCCCAAAATTCATGGGCATTCCGTGCATAGCAGTACACACAGCCATGTTCACAGCCTTGATAGGGATTCAGGGAGTATCCCATCCCTACATCCGGGCTGGTGACCTTATTGACCACAGTTTTGGGAAAAACAGGGATATACTCCGTTTTGTTCTTGTCCGCTTCCTCTCCTTCCACACGACAGAACTCCAGGAAATCCTCTCGTTGCTCGTAGATATGCTTTAGGAAGCGGTTATGGGCATTGAGTTGCGCACCACGGCCTTTGATGTAATGTTTTGATTTCAATTAAGGATTTATTCCAAATTTATGGAATTATTCCTAATTCAAGACAATTTATTTGGCATGAGTCGGATATAAGAAAATTACGTCATTTTGAGTGTTTTTGCGATAGCAAAAATGTATCGGAAAACCTGCCTGGCCGGCAAGACAGGCAAGTAATTTTCTTGCAAAATCCTGTTCGATACAATTTTTCTTCATTTCATTACGAAAAACCACTCCATTTGACGGATTTTGGTTGATGAAAAATGATATCGAACTGCCGTTATTTAAACTAAAAACCTATTGCTTTTCCAAGGTCATTCGGCCGGAATTCCCAAAAACCAATACCAGGTCCAAACTGTCAAAGTTGTATCCAAACTGGGCAAAGGTTTCATTGGGCACCCGGGCTTCCTCAATGGCATTATAAAAAGCTGCAGCATATTGGGTGTCCGCGACCTCGGTGGTAGAAAACTCAAGCATGGTCAAGGTGCCTCCATCCAGTTCATACCGCCCTTGAAATTGGTTTCCCGGGGTTTCCCCAGAGAAGTTGCCATCCGCAGCAAAAGAAATGGAAATGGTTTCGTCCGCTGGTGAAAACTGGGTGAGTTGCTGTTGCGAAACCTGAATTTCAGTAATCCTCCAGGTTCCTGAAATGGGATTGTCCTGCGAACCGTCATCGGAATCGCTACAAGCTCCAATACTTAAAACGAGGCCCATCAATAGCCATAGGAATAGTGTTCTTTTCATTTGGGGTGTTTTTAATTAAACGCTACTTCGACCAATTGTTTTTTGTTTCCGCGTTTGGCATAGAACAACATTTGATCTTCATTTCTATCCACCAAAGGCTTGGAAACCATTAGGGGCAATCTTGCCTCTTGATTGTCTATAATCTTTTTATAGGCCATCTTTCCATTTTCATCCAAAGAAATGGCAAACACGTTTCGGTTACGGCTCAACCCCTGTCTGAATACCAGTCGCTCATCATTGATCAATTGGGGGTTTTCTGCCGCGGTACAGATAAAAAAGAAGGTTTTTCCATTTTTGGTGTAGGCACTGTAAGAGGCATAGGACTCATCGCCTTGGGTAACTTCGGACTTATTAATATTTCGTGCCCAGAGCATATTGCCATCGGCATCCAGCTTCGCACTCACAATGTCATTGTAATGGTAGCGATCCACCCGCATTCGCTGTCCTGCCCCGGTCCTATGCATGCTATGGGTCACAAAGTACTCTTCGGCATTGAACAGGATTTCGTTGTTGGGCGTAACATCCACACTTTTAAAAATGAGGTTTTTTATCTCCTTGTCTTCCTCCCTACCAAACTTATCGTACATAAATTCCTGGGAGAACGCATTGTATTTCTCCTTTTCTATGGCCAGGGTATTGGCGTTGAGTTCGTAATAGGCCAATCCGTTGTACCTATTGTCCTTTCGGTCGGCATAGAACCCTACATATTTTAAATCGTTGCCCTTTAGAATGGGGTACAGTGCCTCTGGATATTTTCCAGGAGTATTGAAGTGTTGCGTTGATGAGGAGGTATTGGATACCTTGACCACTTCGTACCGGAATTTTCGTTCTTCCGCTTTAAAACGTCGCTTCTTAAAATAGGCCTTGCCCACTAAATAGGCCGTGCTCAAATCATTGGAAAGCGTCAATTGCTCAAAGGCATAGTTTTTTTCCTCGGCCTCTTGCGAAAAATCATGCTCCCAACGCTTGTTTAAATGGGTATCGAAAAGGTGCAGCGTATGTTTACTTTCCTTTCCCTTGGTATGGTGCGTACTGATCACAAATCCATTTTTATCGGAATCGAAGAGTAAGGTGGTCGTAAAACCATTGGAGAAGTTCCGGTTGTAATAGTTCTTCCCGTAGGCCCCTTCGACCACTTTGGATTTTATACTCAATATTTTTTCCTTGGTGAAATTGAAACTGGTAGTGGCACTTTGGTGTACCCAGTATTCATATTGTTCGCGCTCATAGTCATAATTGAAAAAAATGAGACGTAGCACCCCATCCTTGATGAAGCCATCCACAAATTGCATATCCCTGAACTTGTAGTTGTATTCCTCAATTAGGTTAAGATCTTTATCGTAGCGTTCCAACAAGTATCCCTTGGGCCTTAGAATAAGTCCCTGAAAATAGGAACGGACCAAAATATACCCGCCATCACCGTCCTCGGAAATGGTCAGTAGATTGGAATAGCGGTGCCTATCGGTAAATTTTTCACCAAAATCATACGCGATTGGCATGTCTTGGGCATATCCAAAAAGGGTGATGCATCCCAATAGGGAGAGTAGTAGGTTTTTCATTGTGGGGCATTAGTTTAGGGCTGGCTAGTTGCCGGGGAAATCTGCTTTGCGCTTTTCCAAAAAGGCCGTGGTACCTTCCTTGAAATCCCCAGTACCAAAACAATGGCCAAACGCATTGATTTCAACAGCGTAGCCGTCCTCTTTAGGTTTATAACCCGCATTGACCGCTTTTATTGCCTGTGCAATGGCCACAGTGGAGTTGTTTGTGATTTTTTGGGCCAATTTTCGACAAAGTGCCAATAATTCTTCCTGCGGCACCACATAATTCACCAATCCATGGTGTAAGGCCCGTTGGGCATCCACCATTCCCGCTGTCATTATCATTTCCATGGCAATCCCTTTTCCCACCAATTGGGGAAGTCGTTGTGTTCCCCCATAACCGGGGATAACCCCAAGGGAAACTTCGGGCAGCCCCATTTTGGCATTAGCACTGGCCACCCTAAAATGACAGGCCATGGCCAGTTCCAATCCACCTCCCAAGGCAAAACCATTGACGGCGGCGATTACCGGGGTAGAGAGGTCCTGGACAAAATCGAACAACAATTCTTGCCCTTTTGCGGCCAGCTTGCCCCCTTGCTCAACATTAAAATGCGCAAACTCGGAAATATCGGCCCCCGCAACAAAAGCCTTTTCCCCACTTCCGGTAATGATGATGACCTTGATTTCCCCATCCTCATCCAATTCCTTAAAAGCCTGGTGGAGTTCTTCTATGGTGGCCTTGTTCAGTGCATTTAGTTTTTTTGGTCTATCGATGGTAATGGTAGCAATAGTTCCCTCCTCTTCGATGTAGATGTTGTCGTAGTCCATGTAGGTGTTAGGTGTTAGGTGTTAGGTGTTAGGTGTTAGGTGTTAGGTGTTAGGTGTTAGGTGTTAGGTGTTAGGTGT
>WNKP01000062.1 GCA_009797885.1 Flavobacteriaceae bacterium GF1 | reverse complement strand
ACGGTCACGGAGCGTACCTCCCCGTTGGTCCCGGTAAAGTTCAGGGTGCCGTTGGCATTGGCCACGGTATAATCACCGGGTGCGATGGCGGAGCCGTCGGCAATGGCAAAGTCCACGTCGAAGCCGCCCTGTACGTCGGCATTGAGCGTAACGTCAAAGGTGGCGGTGCCCGCGTCCTCGTTGACGGTAAAGCCCGTCAC
>WNKP01000061.1 GCA_009797885.1 Flavobacteriaceae bacterium GF1 | reverse complement strand
GAAATGTTGTCCGCCTGTGGGACAAGGTCCGTTGCGGTAGCGGTACCGAAAGCGGTCTCGAAGGCAACATCAAAGGCGTCCTGGAAGTCCCCGGTAAGCCTTACCTCAAAGGTGGCAGTCACGCCCGCACCCTCGGTGACGGTCACATCGGTGGCGACAAAGTCAAGGCCATCGTTTGGACCCAAATCATCATCAAGGATG
>WNKP01000060.1 GCA_009797885.1 Flavobacteriaceae bacterium GF1 | reverse complement strand
CCGGTGTGCTGATGTTCCCTTGGTACACCAGGGTGCCGTTACGGTCATAGACCGACATGGCATAATTGGGGTAATCGACCTTCAGCCAGGAAATGGAAAAGGTGTCGTTTACCCCATCGCCATTAGGGGAGAAGCCGAGCCTGTTCGCGTCCGGAAATTCGTCACAACCCTCCATGGAAATCCTTACCGTCACGGCAACCCT
>WNKP01000059.1 GCA_009797885.1 Flavobacteriaceae bacterium GF1 | reverse complement strand
TAGTCACCCGGTGCGATGGCCGAGCCATCGGCAATGGCAAAGTCCACGTCGAAGCCGCCCTGTACGTCGGCGTTGAGCGTAACGTCAAAGGTGGCGGTGCCCGCGTCCTCGTTGACGTTGAAGCCCGTCACGGCGATTCCCGACCCTGCGCTGCCGTCGTTGTCGTTGATGGTGCCCGTAGCGGTGCCGTTCACGATGTTGATCAG
>WNKP01000005.1 GCA_009797885.1 Flavobacteriaceae bacterium GF1 | reverse complement strand
CGCTCACATCACTTAGGAAAGCGACCGTTGGGTTGGCCGTGCAGTTGTCCGAAACTCCGGTCACCACTGTGGTGTCCACGGCAGGGATATTGGAGGCACATTGTACATTCTCCGCTACCGGGTTGCTGGCCGTAGGGGGGGTAGTATCCCGTATTGTGATGATTTGGGCCACAGTCGTACTGTTCCCAGCAGCATCGCTCACCCTGTAAGTCCGGGTAATCGTTTCCGGGTTGCTTTGCCCATCGCTCACATCACTTAGGAAAGCGACCGTTGGGTTGGCCGTGCAGTTGTCCGAAACTCCGGTCACCACTGTGGTGTCCGCGGCAGGGATATTGGAGGCGCATTGTACGTTCTCCGCTACCGGGTTGCTGGCCGTAGGGGGGGTCGTATCCCGTATTGTGATGATTTGGGCCACGGTCGTACTGTTCCCAGCAGCATCGCTCACCCTGTAGGTCCGGGTAATCGTTTCCGGGTTGCTATTGCCATCGCTCACATCACTTACAAAGGTAATGGTTGGTGTGCCGCAGTTGTCCGAAACTCCGGTCACCACGGTGATGTCCGCGGCAGGGATATTGGAGGAACACTGTACGCTCACCGCTACGGGGTTGCTGGCCGTAGGGGTGGTCGTATCCCGTATTGTGATGGTCTGGGTAACGGTGGTACTGTTCCCCGCGGCATCGCTCAACCTATAGGTCCGGGTAATCGTTTCCGGGTTGCTATTGCCATCGCTCACATCACTTACAAAGGTAATGGTTGGCGTGCCACAGTTGTCCGTAGCATTGGTCACCACTGCGGTGTCCGGTGCGGGGGCGCTACACTGTACATGGATTGGTGCTGGGTCGCTTGCCGTTGGCGCTTGTGTGTCTTGCACCGTGATGGTCTGGTACACATTGGTACTGTTCCCCATGGCATCTGTCACGCTATAGGTCCTAGTAATTGTTTCCGGGTTTTGTTTACCATCACTTGTATCACCCACAAAGGCCACTATTGGGTTGACCGTACAGTTGTCCGTGGCATTGGTCACCACTGTGGTGTCCGGTGCAGGGGCACTACACTGTACGTTGATCGGTGATGGATTGCTCGCCGTGGGTGCTTGGGTATCGTTTACCGTTATCGTCTGGTACACATGGGTACTGTTTCCTGAGGCATCGGTCACCCTATAGGTCCGTGTGACTGTTCCAGGGTTCTGCTTCCCATCGCTTGTGTCACTTACAAAGGTGACCGTTGGGCTGGTCGTACAATTGTCGGCTTCATCGGTCACTACCGTGATATCCGCTTCGGGAAGACACTGTACGCTCATCGGTGCTGGATTGCTCGCCGTGGGAGCGGTCCTATCCTCCACGTCCACCGAAGCGGTACATTCGGCCGGGTTGCCGCTGGCGTCCCTTACGGTAAGGGTCACCATGTTCTGCCCCACATCGGAACAGTCAAAATTGGTCCTATCCAGGGAAAAGGAAATGGCAGCACTACTGTTGTCGTACGAGCCGTTGTTGATGTCCAATTCAGAAATTGTCGCACTGTTCGCTGCATCCAACTGCACGGTAACGTCACTACAGATGGCATTGGGGGCCTTTTTGTCCAACACGGTGACCAAAGCGGTACAACTGTTCGTGTTGTTACTGCCATCGATTACCCTCAAGATTACCGTGTTCGTACCAAGGAATGAGCCTGTAAAACTACTTGGGTACACATTTAGCGAGACGCTCCCGCAGGAATCGTTGGAACCGTCGTCCACTAAAGACGCATCTAGATTGGCCATGCCATCGGTGCCCAATTCTAGCGCTACCGCTGTCTTGCACAATGCCGTGGGGGCAGTTCTGTCCTTCACGGCCACGGTGGCGGTGCAACTGTCGGAGTTACCGCTGGCGTCCGTTACGGTAAGGGTTACTATGCTGTCTCCCACATCGGAACAGCCAAAGCTGGTCCTGTCAAGGGAAAAGGCAGGGGTGGTGCCGCTGTTGTCGAAGGAACCGTTGTCGATGTCTGATGTGGCAATCGTTGCGCTATCCAAAGCGTCTAATTCCACGGTGATGTCCCGGCAACTTGGCGTTGGGGCCATGACGTCCACCAAGGTGACCGTGGTCTGGCAGGTCGCAATGTTGCTGCCATCGTCCACAATGAGGGTCACCGTGTTGTCCCCAAGGTCATCGGCCGTAAAGCTGCTCGGTGACACGCTTAGGGCAATTCCGCTGCAGGTATCGCTGGAACCGTTGTCCAGAAGGGTGGCATCCAGAATGGCCAGGCCATTGGCATCCAGTTGGAATATGACCCCCTGTTGTTGGCATATGGCCGTGGGAACCGTGTTATCTTCCACAGTCACCTTAGCGGTACAGTTGTCCGAGTTGCCGCTGGTGTCCGTTACTGTCAAGGTCACAGTGTTGTCCCCCACATGCGAACAACCAAAACCGGTCCTGTCAAGGGAAAGGGCCACGGTGTTACCACTGTTGTCGGAGGAGCCGTTGTCCACGTCCAATGCGGATATCGTCGCACTGTCCGAGGCATCCAACTGCACAGTAACGTCCCTGCAAATTGCGGTGGGCACGATCTTGTCTTCCACAGTCACCACAGCGGTACAACTGTGCGTTTTGTTGTTGCCATTGATTGCCCTCAGGGTCACCGTGTGCGTGCCGACAGTGGTGAGGCTATTCGGGATTATATTTAGCGAGACGCTACCGCATGGAGAGCTCGAACCGCCGTCCAGAAGGGCGACATCCGGAATGGCCACGCCGTTGGTACCCATTTGGAATATGACCCCTTGCTGTTGGCACACCGCCGTTGGGGCAGTATCGTCCTCTACCGTTACCAAGGCGGTACAGGTGTCCGAGTTGCTACTGGCGTCTGTTACCGTCAAGGTTATAGTGTTGTCCCCAAGGTCGGAACAGCCAAAGCTGGTGGTATCCAGGGAAAGGGTAACGGCGGTACCACTGTTGTCGGAGGAGCCGTTGTCGATGTCTGTCGCCACAATCGTTGCGCTGCCCGCAGCAACCAGTTCCACGGTAATGTCCCGGCAATTTGGGGTGGGGGCGGTCCTGTCCTCCACGGTCACCACAGCGGTACAGGTTTCCGAGTTGCTGCTGGAGTCGGTCACAGTCAGGGTCACGGTGTTGTCCCCGAGCTCGTCGGCATCAAAACTGGCCTTGGACAAGGCCAGGGTAACGCTCCCACAGTTGTCGGAGGAACCGTTGTCCACGTCCGCAGCCACGATCATTGCGTTGCCCAAGGTGTCCAGTTGTACGCTGATGTCCCGGCAGCTTGGTGAGGGGGCTGTTTTGTCCTCCACGGTCACTATAGCGGTACAGGTGTCCGAGTTGTTGCTGGCGTCCGTCACCGTCAAGGTTACTGTGTTGTCCCCAAGGTCGGAACAGGCGAAGGTCGTCTTGTCCAGGGATAGAGATACAGTAGTGCCACTATTGTCGGAGGAACCGTTGTCGATGTCCGAGGTGGCTATCGTTGCACTGCCCGAGGTGCTTAATTCCACGCTGATGTCCCGGCAACTTGGGGTGGGGAGCGTGGTGTCCCCAACGCTCACCGTGGCTGTACAGCTGTCCGAGTTGTTGCTGGGGTCGGTCACCGTCAAGGTCACCGTGTTGTCCCCAAGGTCGTTGGCGCCAAAACCGGTCTTGGATACCACCAGGGTAACGCCCCCGCAGGCATCGCTGGAACCGTTGTCCACGTCCGCCGCCACAATCGTTGCGCTGCCCGAGGTATCCAGTTGTACGCTGATGTCCCGGCAGTTTGGTGAGGGGGCCGTTTTGTCCTCCACCGTTACCGTGGCAGTACAGGTGTCCGAATTGTTGCTGGCGTCCGTCACGGTAAGGGTCACCGTGTTGTCCCCCAAGTCGGAACAGCCGAAAGTCGTCTTGTCAAGGGAAAGGGCAGGGGCGGCGCCGCTGTTGTCGGAGGAGCCGTTGTCGATGTCCGATGTGGTAATCGTTGCGCTGCCTGCAGCACCCAGTTCCACGGTGATGTCCTTGCAACTTGGGGTGGGGAGCGTATTGTCCCCCACGGTCACCGTGGCCGTACAGCTGTCCGAGTTGCTGCTGGGGTCGGTCACCGTAAGGGTCACCGTGTTGTCCCCAAGGTTGTTGGCATCAAAGCCGGTCTTGGACACCACCAGGGTAATGCCCCCGCAGACATCGCTGGAACCGTTGTCCACGTCCGCCGCCACTATCGCTGCGCTGCCCGAGGCATCCAGTTGTACCCTGATGTCCTGGCAGCTTGGTGAGGGGGCCGTTTTGTCCTCCACCGTTGCTGTGGCAGTACAGCTGTCCGAGTTGTTGCTGGCGTCTGTTACGGTAAGGGTCACCGTGTTGTCCCCAAGGTCGGAACAGCCGAAAGTCGTCTTGTCAAGGGAAAGGGCAGGGGTGGTGCCGCTGTTGTCGGAAGAGCCGTTGTCGATGTCGGATGTGGTAATCGTTGCACTACCGAGGGCATTCAGTTGTACGGTAATGTCCTTGCAACTTGGCGTGGGGAGCGTGCTGTCCCCTACGGTCACCGTGGCGGTACAGGTGTCCGAGTTGTTGCTGGCGTCCGTTACCGTTAGGGTCACCGTGTTGTCCCGGAGCTCGTCAGCGCCAAAGCTGGCTTTGGACAATGATAGGGTAATGCTCCCGCAGTTGTCGGAGGAACCGTTGTCGATGTCCGAGGTGGTGATCGTTGCGCTACCCGATGCCCCCAGTTGCACGCTGATGTCCTGGCAGCTTGGTGAGGGGGCCGTTTTGTCCTCCACCGTCACCACAGCGGTACAGCTGTCCGAGTTGTTGCTGGCGTCCGTCACTGTAAGGGTCACCGTGTTGTCCCCAAGGTCGGAACAACCAAAGCTGGTGGTGTCCAGGGAAAGTGATACAGCAGTACCACTGTTGTCGGAGGAACCATTGTCGATGTCGGATGTGGCTATTGTTGCGCTGCCCGAGGCATCCAGTTCCACGCCGATGTCCTGGCAGCTGGGGGTGGGGAGCGTGCTGTCCCCCACGGTCACCGTAGCCGTACAGCTGTCCGAGTTGCTGCTGGCATCGGTCACCGTCAAGGTCACCGTGTTGTTCCCAAGCTCGTTGGCACCAAAGCTGGCTTTGGACAAGGCCAGGGTAACACTCCCGCAGGTATCGCTGGAACCGTTATCCACGTCCGATGTGATAATCGTTGCACTGCCCGATGAGCCCAGTTGTACGCTGATGTCCCGGCAGCTTGGTGAGGGGGCCGTTTTGTCCTCCACCGTCACCGTGGCGGTACAGCTGTCCGAGTTGCTGCTGGCGTCCGTTACCGTCAAGGTCACCGTGTTGTCCCCCAGGTCGGAACAGCCAAAGCTGGTGATGTCCAGGGAAAGGGTAACGACGGTACCACTGTTGTCGGAGGAACCGTTGTCGATATCCGAGGCGGCGATCGTTGCGCTGCCCGAGGTGTCCAGTTCCACGCTGATGTCCTTGCAACTTGGGGTGGGGAGCGTATTGTCCCCCACGGTCACCGTTGCCGTACAGCTGTCCGAGTTGCTACTGGCGTCCGTTGCGGTAAGGGTCACCGTGTTGTCCCCTAGCTCGTCGGCATCAAAGCTGGTCTTGGACAAGGCCAGGGTAATGCTCCCGCAGGTATCGCTGGAACTGTTGTCGACGTCCGCCGCCATTATCGTTGCGCTACCCGATGCGCCCAGTTGTACGCTGATGTCCCGGCAACTTGGCGTGGGCGCCGTTTTGTCCTCCACCGTTACCGTAGCGGTACAGGTGTCCGAGTTGCTGCTGGCGTCGGTCACCGTCAAGGTCACCGTTTTGTCCCCAAGGTCGGAACAGCCAAAGCTGGTGGTGTCCAGGGAAAGGGTAACGGCGGTGCCACTGTTGTCGGAGGAGCCGTTGTCGATGTCGGATGTGGCTATTGTTGCGCTGCCCGAGGTATCCAGTTCCACGCTGATGTCCTTGCAACTTGGCGTGGGGAGCGTGCTGTCCCCCACGGTCACCGTTGCCGTACAGCTGTCCGAGTTGCTGCTGGCGTCGGTCACCGTCAAGGTCACCGTGTTGTCCCCAAGCTCATTGGCCCCAAAGCTGGTCTTGGACAAGGCCAGGGTGACGCTCCCGCAGTTGTCGGAGGAACCATTGTCGATGTCCGATGTAGTGATTGTTGCGCTGCCCGATGCGCCCAGTTGTACGCTGATGTCCTGGCAACCTGGAGTGGGGAGCGTGCTGTCCTCTACGGTCACCGTGGCGGTACAGCTGTCCGAGTTGCTGCTGGCGTCGGTCACCGTCAAGGTCACCGTGTTGTCCCCAAGGTCGGAACAGCCAAAGCTGGTGGTGTCCAGGGAAAGGGTAACGGCGGTGCCACTGTTGTCGGAGGAGCCGTTGTCGATGTCCGAGGTGGCTATCGTTGCGCTGCCCGAGGCGCTAAGTTGTACGCTGGTGTCCCTGCAACTTGGGGTGGGGAGTGTGCTGTCCCCCACGGTCACCGTGGCGGTACAGGTCTTCGTGGTGCTGTCGGGGTCGGTCACCGTCAAGGTCACCGTGTTGTCCCCAAGGGCGGTGGCATCAAAGCTGGTTTCGGAAAGGCCCAGGGTGATTCCACAACCATCACTGCCGCCGTCCACATCTTCGATGGTCAGGGTGGCCGTGCCATCGGTGCCCAATTCGAGTGTTACGGCTTTGCAACTTGCCTTTGTTTGGGTAGTTGCCTTGCTGTCACCGGTAATTTTAGTGTCAAAATCGTCACGTTGGGTGCGGGCATTGCAGTAAACCAGGCCGGAGGCGCCGATGGTCTGGAAACTAGGGAATTTGGTTGCATCATGATAACCCTTATCGTGCCAACCGATGATGGTGTTGTCCCAATTGTCCACGGAAAGCCCACTGTAATCGAGCATTCTGCGGCCACCACTAAGGTTTTCGTCTTTGGTCAATGCCCCCAGGTCCCAATCCCCAAGGTCCTGGTCAAAGTCCCCTGCACCATAGAACATCTCGTACATATTGGTCACCTTCCCGGTGTTCCAGCCGCTAATGTCCCTGTTAAAGACATATGCAGCTTTAAACATTCTATTCATATCGGTTACCTCGCTTGTGTCCCAGGAACCGATGTCCTGGTCGAAGTATTGGGCTTCTTGGAACATCCCGTACATGTTGGTGACGCTGCCCACATCCCAGCTGCCAATGTCTTGATTAAAGGTAACTGCGTCGTAGAACATATTGGACATGTTCTTGACCTTGCTTGTGTTCCAACCGCTAATATCCTGGTCAAAGTCGTTTGCATGGTAAAACATGGAGTTCATATCGGTCACACTACCGGTGTTCCAGGAACCGATGTCCTGGTCGAAGGATGCGATTCCATAGAACATATATGCCATGTTCTCAACCTTGCTTGTGTTCCAACCGCCAATGTTTTGGTCAAAGGCTTCGGCGCCTTCAAACATCCGCTCCATAGTGGTTACCTCTGCTGTGTTCCACGAACCGATATTCCCTTTAAAGTTGCCTGCGAGAAAAAACATAAAGCCCATATTGGTCACCTTGGCCGTGTTCCAGTTGGAGAGGCCGGTCGTTCCCTTAAGCCAGCTACAGTTCCTGAACATCCCGTGCATATTGGTCACATTGCTCAGGTCGGGGGCATCGGTCGCCTTGACCTCCAGATTGCTACAGCCATGAAATGCGCCTTCCATGCTGCTCCAGGCTATGCTGCTGCCCCATTGGTCCACTGAGAGCAGCTTCTCCTTGTCGCCGCCATTGTTGAACGCTATCCTTGTCAGTCTTTCGGTACTGGAGTGATTTCGAAGGGCCACTTGAATTTGCCCGGCCGTATGGTCCGTGAGATCCACGGTAGTTTCATCGGTCTGGTCCAATAGTTCATAGCTTCCGTCAGCGCCCAGATCCACATCGTAGGTCCCAGTGGCGGGGATGGTGATTGAAGAGGCGTTGGAGGTGTTCCAGGTGGTTACGAATACAGTCGTGGGATACGCCGCTACGGTTACCGTGGCAGTACACTCGGCTGTGGTGCTGCCATCGTCCACCGTTAAGGTCACTGTTTCTGTGCCAATATCCGCTGTCGTGAAGCTGGTTTTATCCAGTCCCAGTGAGATTCCACAACCATCGCTACCGTCGTCTACAAGATCGGGTGTCAGGGTGGCCGTGCCATTAAAGCCCAGTTGTAGCGTCACCGCGGTCTGCTGGCACCCGGCCGTTGGTTGGGTAGTCGCCTTGCTGTCGCCGGTAATGTTAAAGCCCTCGAGTTTCAATGCGTCACGCTGGGTACGGGCCCTACAGTAGACCAGTCCTAAAGCGCCGACGGTGACATCGTTGGTAAAGCCCTGTCTGTCCCAACCGATGATCGTTTTGTCCCAGTTGTCCACGGAGAGCCCACTGTTGTCCAGCATATTGGTGCCATTGGTCAACGCCCCCATGTACCAATTCTCCAGGTTCTGGTCAAATGCGGTTGCATTAGTGAACATGGAAAGCATATCGGTCACTTTGCTGGTGTTCCAGGAACCGATGTTCCTGTTAAAGGTACTTGCGCCATTGAACATATTGGCCATATTTTGAACTTCGCCCGTGTCCCATGAACTGATGTCCTGGTCAAAGGCGCTTGCCCCATTGAACATGTTGCCCATATCCTCCACTTTGGGCGTGTTCCACGAACCAATGTTTCCGTTGAAGGCACTGGCCCCATTGAACATTTCGCCCATATCGGTCACCTTACTGGTGTTCCAACTACCGATATCCACATTAAAGGTGGTTGCCTGATTAAACATAGATTCCATTCGGGTCACGTTGCTTGTGTTCCAACCGCTGATGTCCTGGTTAAAGGTGCTAGCGCTCTCGAACATCCCCGCCATATTCTCCGCACTGCCGGTTTTCCAGGAACTGATGTCCTGATCAAAGGCGGTTGCGTTCTGAAACATGAATTGCATAAATTTCACCTTGCTGGTGTCCCAGGAACCGATGTCCTGGTTAAAAGCGGTTGCGGAATAAAACATTGAACTCATATCGGCCACTTTACTTGTGTTCCAACTGCCGATGTCCACATTGAAGGCCGTTGCGTTCTTGAACATAATCATCATAGTGGTCACGTTGCTTGTGTTCCAACCACTGATGTCCTGGTTAAAGCTGGTTGCATTCCAGAACATGCCCGCCATATCGTTCACCTTACTGGTGTCCCAGGAATCGATATTCTGATTAAAGCTGGTTGCATTCCAGAACATGGAGTCCATATTCTCCACACTGCTGGTGTTCCAGGAACCGATGTTCTTATCAAAGGCAGTTGCGCCCTGGAACATCCAGTTCATATTGGTCACCTTGGATACGTTCCAGGAGCTGATGTCCTGATCAAAGGTGCTTGCGCCCTGGAACATGTAGCCCATATTGGTCACACTTTCCGTATTCCAGGAACCAATGTCCTGATTAAAATTGCTTGCCCTCAGGAACATCCGGTGCATATCGGTCACCTTGCTGGTGTTCCAGGTGGAGAAGCTTGTCGTCCCTGTAAGGGAGGTACATCCGTTGAACATATTGGACATATCGGTCACACCACTGAGGTCGGGGGCGTCCGTGGCCTTCATCTCCAGATCTACACAGCCGTTAAACGCATTTTCCATGGTGGTCCAGGCTATCGTACTACCCCATTGGTCCACGGAACGCAGCTTCCCATCGCCACCCTCGTTGAACCGTATACTGTTCAGTTTTTCGGTACTGGAGTGATTGCGGAGGGCCACCTGTATCTCTCCGGGGGAATAGTTATAGGCAGTGACATCCACAGTAATGGTCCCGTTCTGGTCCGTTAGTTCATAGCTGCCATCATTGCCCAAATCCACATCGTAGGTCCCAATGGCAGGGATGGTAATGGTGTTGCTGTTGGTCGTACCAGAAATGTCCGTTTTCCATGTGGTCACAAATACGCTATTGGGGTCCTCCACGATTACTGTAGCAGGACATTCGGCCTTGTTCCCATTGGGGTCGGTCACTGTAAGCGTGACTATGTTCCCACCAAGATTGGCGGTCGTAAAGCTATTTGTTGATACATTTAGTGTGACGTTGCCGCAGGCATCACTGGAACCATCGTCCACAAGGGAGGCTTCCAGGGTAGCGGTACCATTGGCGTTCAGTCGGAGTGTCACCGTCGTCTTGCATTGTGCTGTTGGGGCTGTAGTTTCTGCGCTATCGCCAGTAATACTGAAAGGGTAATTGTTGTTCAACTCGGCACGCTCATCTCCGGCCGTACAATAGACCAAACCGGAAGCACCGATGGTTACGGTATTGGTGAAGCCCTGTCTCTGGTTGTACCAACCGATAATCGTGTTGTCCCAGTTGGCAACCGAGAGACCACTTTTGTTGAGCATACTGAGGGCTTCGGTCAACGCTGCCAGGTCCCAATTTCCCAGATTCTGGTCAAAGGCGCTCGCATCATTGAACATGGACATCATAGTGGTCACCTGTGCGGTGTTCCAGGAACCGATGTTTTGGTTAAAGGCGCTTGCCCCATTGAACATGGAGTCCATATTGGTCACCATGGCCGTATTCCATGAACCAATGTCCTGATCAAAGGCTGTCGCATCCTGAAACATCCAGCCCATTTTGGTCACGTTGCTGGTGTCCCAAGAACCAATGTTCTGGTCAAAGGCACTTGCGCCATCGAACATGAAGCTCATGTCGGTCACGATGCCCGTATTCCAGGAACCGATGTCCTGGTTAAAAGCAGTGGCACCAGCAAACACGCCGTACATGTCCGTCACACTGTTTGTGTTCCAGGAACCAAGGTCCTGGTCAAAGGTACTTGCATAAGCAAACATGGCTTTCATACTGATAACGTTGGACACGTTCCAAGAACCGAGGTCCTGGTCAAAGGCGTTTGCATTCCAGAACATCCAGTCCATATTGGTTACCTTGCTTGTGTTCCAGGAACTGATATCTCCGTTAAAGGTGGTCGCTCCTCTAAACATCTGACTTAAATCGGTCACGTTGCTCAGGTCGGGAACGTCCGATGCCTTAACGTCCATGTTGCTACACCCGTAAAATGCGGCGTTTACAGTACTCCAAAGGATGCTGCTGCCCCATTGATCCACGGCAAGCAGTTTCTGAAGATCACCTGTCTTGTTGAACTGTATCCCTGTCAGGTCCCCGACTCCTGAGATGGCATTGCGGAGGGCCACCTGTATCTCCCCGGCGGTATAGTTATGGTCGGTGACATCCACGATAAGGGTTCCGGTCTGGTCCGTTAGTTCATAACTGCCATCATTGCCCAGGTCCACATCGTAGGTCCCTACCAAAGGAATATTGAGTGAGTTCCCGTCGGATATACCGGACTTGGTGGTATCCCAGGTGGTCACAAATACGCTTGCGGAATCTTCCACTATTACCGAGGTCGTGCAGTCATCCGTCATCCCATCGGGGTCGGTCACCGTTAGGGTGACCGCGTTTGCTTCGATGGCACTGCTGCGGTCCCGTAGGCATCGTTGGTATTCTTGCATACAAGTGCGGCATCCAGCGCCGGTAGCGGGGTCCCAAGGGTCACCTTGATATTGGCATATAGGGGGATAAGTGCCAATGTCTTCAGTGGTGAAGTTGGTCTTTGACAGGCTTAGTGAGATGCCCCCGCAACTCTGGCTACCGTTGTCCAAAAGGGAGGGATCGAGGGTGGCCGTACCCTCGGGGCCCAATCGGAGCGTTACCACCTCCTTGCATGCAGCTACCGGATTGGCATCTGATAGGCTATCGCCGGTAACTTTTAGGGTTAGCGCGGCACGCTCGGTATGGGCCATGCAGTAGGCTAGGCCGGAGGCACCGATGAGAGGTGTGTTGGTAAGGTTCTGGCCGTGCCAACCAATTAGTGTGGCATCCCAGTTGGCTACCGAGAGCCCACTGTTGTTGAGCATACCGATACCATCGCTCACCTTCCCCATGTACCAATTCCCCAGGTTCTGATCAAAGGCGCTTGCACCAGAGAACATGGAGTCCATATCGCTCACCTTGACCGTATTCCAGGAACCGATGTTGCGGTCAAAGCTGCTTGCGCCAGCGAACATCCAGGACATATCGTCCACGTTGCTGGTGTCCCAGGAACGGATGTCCCCGTTAAAGGCACTGGCATTGTAAAACATATTGGACATATCGGTCACCTTGCCCGTGTTCCAGGAATCCAAATCCTGGTCAAAGGCCCTTGTCCCGGAAAACATTTGTTCCATAGTGGTCACCTTGGACACATTCCACGAATCCAGATCCTGATTGAAGGCACTTGCGCCAGCGAACAGGAAGGCCATGTTGGTCACATTGCTGGTGTTCCAACCGGAAAAATTATTGGTCGCCGTTCCCTTGAGCGTGGAGCACCTAAAAAACATCTGACCCATATTGGTCACATTACTTAGGTCCGGAACATCGGTAGCCAAAACGTCCAGATTGGTACATCCATGGAAGGCATCCTGCATAGTGCTCCACAAGATGCTACTGCCCCATTGGTCCACAGAGAGCAGCTTCTGCCTATCGTCGGTTTGACCAAAGGGAAAATGTATCCTGCTCAGGGTCCCATTTCCGGAGATGGCATTGCGAAGGGCCACCTGTATTTCCCCAGCGGGATGGTTATAGGAGGTAATATTGATTTCGGTTATCCCTTCCTGGTCCAGCAGTTCAAAGGAACCATCGTTACCGAGGTCCACATCATAAGTTCCAGTGGCGGGGATGGTGATGGAGTTCCCGTTGGAGGAGCCGGATTTGGTGGTGTCCCATGTGGTGACAAATACGCTTGCGGGATTGTCTGCCCATACGTTCACAGTGGCTTGGCAGGTGTTTTTGTTCCCATTGGAGTCGGTCACCGTAAGGGTGACCGTATTTGCGCCGAGGTCTGAGGTGGTGAAACTGTTTTGGGACAGAACTAGCGAAGCAATGCCACAGGTATCGTTGGAACCATCGTCCACAAGGTCGGTCGTTAGGGTAGCCGCACCCCTTGTGCCCAATTGCAGTGCTACCGTGGTCTTGCACTGCGCCGTTGGCGCAGTGGTTTCCGCGCGGTCACCGGTAATGTTAAGAGTCAGTGCGGCACGCTCGGAACCGGCGGTACAGTAGATCAGTCCGGAGGCGCCAATGGTGACCGTGTTGGTGAGGCTCTGGTTTTTCCAACCGATCAGCGTGTTGTCCCAGTTCTCCATGGAGAGCCCACAGTTGTAGAGCATATTGGTGCCATTGGTCAACTGCGTCAGATTCCATCCACCCAAATTCTGGTTAAAGGCACTTGCATTAAAAAACATCCTTTCCATATTGGTCACACCGCCAATGTTCCACAAACCGATTGCTGCGTTAAAGGAACTCGCGCTCCGGAACATATCGGACATATTCTCCACCTTGGCGGTGTTCCAGGACCCGATGTCCCCGTTAAAGGCACTCGCCCTGGCGAACATGTCTTCCATATTGAACACCCCACCCGTGTTCCAGGAACCAATGTTCTGATTAAAGGCGCTTGCCCCATTGAACATGTTGACCATACTGGCCACCTTGCTGGTGTTCCAGGAAGTGATGTTTCCGTTAAAGGCACTTGCACTGGAGAACATGTAAAACATATTGGTCACATTGCTGGTGTCCCAGGAATTGAGGTCCTGATTAAAGGTTGTAGCACCGTTGAACATACCGCCCATATTGGTCACGTTGCTGGTGTTCCAGGAACCGAGGTCCTGGTCAAAGACGGTGGCATTCCGAAACATGTCGCCCATCTGGGTCACGTTGCTGGTGTTCCAGGAACTGATGTCCTGGTTAAAGTTGCTTGCGCCCGAAAATAGTGACCCCATATTGGTCACCTTGCTGGTGTTCCAACCGGAGAAGTTGTTCGTTGCCGTGCCCTCGAGGGCCGTGCACCCGAAAAACATATAAACCATAGTGGTCACATTGCTTAGGTCGGGGGCATCGGTTGCCAAAACGTCCAGATTGGAACATTGGGCAAATGCATTGTTCATGGAACTCCAGGCTATACTGCTGCCCCATTGGTCCACCGAGAGCAGCTTCAGTTTGTCGTTCTCTTGGTTTAGGGCGAAACGTATCCCGGTCAGGTCCCCGGCACCGGAGGCAGCATTACGGAGGGCCACCTGTATCTCCCCGGCGGTATAGTTATATTCAGTGACATCCACGCTAAGGTTCCCGCCCTGGTCCCGCAGTTCATAGCTGCCATCATTGCCCAAATCCACATCGTAGGTCCCGGACAAAGGAATATTGAGCGAGTTGCCATCGGATATACCGGATTTGGTGGTGTCCCAGGTGGTCACAAATATACTTGCGGAATCTTCCACGATTACCGTGGCCGTGCAGGTGTTGGTCTTGTTATTGCCGCCGGTGACCGTCAGGGTCACTGTGTGTATATCATCAATATCGGAAGTGGTAAAGCTGTTTTTTGATAAGCTTAGTGAGGTGCCCCCGCAACCCACACTACCGTCGTCCACAAGAGCGGGATCCAGGATGGCCGTACCGTCGGAGCCCAATCGGAGCGTCACCGCTTCCTTGCATACCGCTTCTGGATCGCCATCTGACAGGACATCGCCGGAAATATTGAAGGTCAATGCGTCACGCTCAGCATGGGCCTTGCAGTAGATCAGCCCCAAAGCGTTAATAGTGGGGGTATTGGTAAAGCTCTGCCCGTGCCAACCGATCAAGGTGTTGTCCCAGTTCTCCACGGAGAGCCCGCTGTTGTTGAGCATGCCGATACCTTTGGTTAACTGCCTCAGGTCCCATGCCCCCAGGTTCTGGTCAAAGGCGGCGGTGCCCACAAGCATTCCGGCCATAGTGGTAACGCTGCTGGTGTTCCAGGAACTAATGTCCCCGTTAAAGGCGATCGCACTGCCAAACATGCTGGTCATATCGGTCACCTTGCTGGTGTTCCAGGTAGTGAAGCCCGTCTCAGCCTTGAGTGCCAAACATCCAGCAAACATTAAGGACATACTGGTCACACTGCTTAGATCTGGGGCATCGGTCGCCAGCACATCCAGATTGGTACAGCCGAAAAATGCATCCTCCATGGTACTCCAGGGGATATTGCCCCATTGGTCCACCGAAAGCAACTTCTGCCTGTCATTGTCATCCGAATTGTTGAAATGTATCCTGGTCAGTTTTTCGGTACTGGAGTGATTGCGAAGGGCCACTTGTATCTCCCCCGCCGCGTAGTTGTTACCATCAGGGTCAGTATAGTTGGTGACATTCACGGTAGTTTCATCGGTCTGATCGAACAGGTCATAGATACCGTCATTGCCCAGGTCCACATCGTAGGTCCCCGTTGCGGGGATGGTGATGGAGTTGCTGTTGGATGAGCGGGAACTGGTTTTGGTCGTGTCCCAGGTGGTGACGAAGGTGGAGGCAGCATAACTCTCGACGGTCAAGGTGGTGGTACAGGTATCCGTATTCCCATTGGGGTCTGTCGCGGTGAGGGTCACCGTTTTTGTGCCGAGATCAGCGGTCGTGAAATTGCTCTGGGACAGGCTTAGTGAAATGGGTCCACAGGTAGTCTTGCTCGAACCATTGTCGACAAGGTCGGTCGTTAGGGTGGCTGTGGCGCTGGCGTCCAGGTCCAGTTGCAGTGTCAGTTGCGGATGACATTCGGCCTTCGGCAGGATTTCCGGGCTGTCCCCGACAAAGTTGAAGGGCAGCGCAGCACGCTCGGCATAGGCGGTGCAGTAGACCAGGCCATCGGCCCCGATGGTGGGCGTGTTGGTAAGGTCCTGCTTGTGCCAGCCTTTGAGCGTCGCGTCCCAGTTGTCCATGGAAAGCCCACTCTGATTGAGCATAAACCTGCCATTGGCCAACTTTTTTGGGCTCCAATTGCCCAGGTTTTGATCAAAGGCGGTTGCGTAATTGAACATGTTGGTCATATTGGTCACGTTGGCCACATTCCAGGAACCGATGTTCTGGTTAAAGCCGCTTGCTTGCTCGAACATGCCAGTCATGTCAGTTACGCTTTCTGTGTCCCAGGAACTAATGTCCCGGTTAAAAGCCTTTGTGGCATTAAACATCCACCTCATAGTGGTCACGTTGCCCACATCCCAGGAACCGATGTCCCGGTCAAAGACGGTTGCGCCATTGAACATGCCGGCCATATCGGTCACCTTACTGGTGTCCCAGGTGGAAAAGTCCGTTGCTGTTCCGGTAAACGCGCTACAGTCAGCGAACATATAGCTCATATCGGTCACGTTGCTGGTGTCCCAGTTGGAGAGGGTGGCCTTGGAGAGGTTCGCATTCCCCATAAATGAGGTACACCTGCGGAACATGCTTTCTATACTGGTCACCTTGCTAAGGTCGGGGGCATCCGTGGCCTTGACCTCTAGGTTGGTACAGCCATGAAATGCCTCCTCAATAGTGCTCCAGGCGATACTACTGCCCCATTGGTCCACGGAGAGGAGCTTATCCTTGTCGCCTTTATTGTTGAACTGTATCCCGGTCAGGGTGGTCCCGGAAGCAGTATTAAGAAGGGCCACCTGGATCTCCCCGGCGGTAAATTTATTACTGGTAGCAGGGTTGGTATATTCGGTGACATTCACGATCAAGGACCTGCCCTCGATCACGGTCTTGTTCGTCAGCTCGTAAATCCCGTCATTGCCCAGGTCCACATGGAAGGTCCCAATGGCGGGGATGGCGATTTCGTTACTCCCAGACGAGCCGTTGCTGATTTTGGTGGTGTCCCAGGTGGTTACAAATGCGCCTTTAGGATCCTCATACATGACATTTACCGTGGTATAGCAGGTGTCCGTATGGCCGGAGGCAGATTGCACCGTAAGGGTCACGTTGTTTGGACCAAGATGGGAGGTGGAAAAGGTGTTTGGGGACACGAAATAGGACAAGGACTCAACCCCACAGGGAGTGGAGGAACCGTTATCCAGAAGTAAGGGTTCCAGGGTGACCGTGCCATTGGTACCCAGTTGGACTGAGGCTGTCTTGCAATACGCCGACGGCCGGGAAACCTTTGGACTGTCACCGATAAAGTTAAAATCAGACCCCAACTCTTGACGTTGTGCAAAAGCATGGCAATAGACCAGTCCCAGGGCGCCGATGTTTACAGTATTGATCTTGCTTAGGCCCTGATTGTGCCAACCGATAAGCGTAGCATCCCAGTTGTCAACGGAAAGTGCCGTATTGTCTAACATTTTGGAACCATAGGCCAACCCTTTCAGGCTCCAATTGCCCAGGTTCTGGTCAAAGGCGGTTGCGCCATTGAACATGTTGCTCATATAATATACCTTGGATGTGTTCCATGAACCAATGTTTTGGTTAAAGGCGGTTGCCCCGTGAAACATGCCGCTCATATATTCCACCTGGCTGACGTCCCAGGAACTGATGTCCTGGTCAAAGGTGCTTGCACCACTGAACATATTGGCCATACTGGCCACGCTGCTGGTGTTCCAGGAACCGATGTCCTGATTAAAGGTGCTTGCACCGCTGAACATATTGCGCATATTGGTTACCTTGTCCGTATTCCAGTTGGAGAAGCTCGCATTCCCCCTAAGTGAGGTACACCCGGAAAACATACTGGACATACCGCTCACGCTGCCCAAGTTGGGCGTATCGGTCGCTTTGACGTCCATAAGGCTACAGCTGTCAAATGCAGACCTCATAGTGCTCCAGGAGATACTGCTGCCCCACTGGTCCACGGAGAGTAGCTTATCCCTATCGGCTTCATAGTTGTATGTCCAAAAGCTTATCCTTTCCAGGGTCCCGTTTCCAGAGATGGCATTGCGAAGGGCCACCTGTATCTCCCCTGCGGGATAATTATATGTGGTAACATTGATTTCGGTGATGTCGCTCTGGTCCAGTAGTTCAAATGAGCCATCATTGCCGAGGTCCACATCATAGGTCCCCGTAGCGGGGATGGTGATGGAGTTATCGTCGGACCTGCCAAAGTAAGTGGTGTTCCAGGTGGTGACGAATACGCTTGTGGGATTTTCCGCCCATACGTTCACCGTGGCCTGACAGGTACTTGTGTTCCCGTTACCGTCAGTCACTGTAAGGGTCACCGTATTTGGGCCGAGGTCGGAGGTCGTGAAACTGCTTGGGGAAACGCTTAGCGAGACGCTTGCGCAGGTATCGCTGGAACCGTCGTCCACCAGGGAGGGATCCAGGGTGGCCGTACCGTTGGTGCCCAGTGTTAGTGTCACTACCGACTTGCACTGGGGTGTTGGGTCAGTATCCTCCGGGCTGTCGCCAGTGATGTTCAAGGTCAGAGCGGCCCGCTCGGCGTAGGCTTTGCAATAGACCAGTCCAGAGGCTCCAATGGTGGGGGTGTTGGTGAAGCCCTGTTTATGCCAATCGATGAGGGTGGCATCCCAATTGTTCACGGAGAGCGCAGTGCCATTAAGCATGGAGCTGCCAAGGCTTAGTTGCTTCAGGTTCCAAGTCCCCAGGTTTTGGTCAAAGGCGCTCGCGCCATTGAACATGGAAACCATATTGGTCACTTTGGCCACATTCCAAGAACCAATGTTTTGGTTAAAGGTGGTTGCGCCCCGGAACATGGAGCCCATTGCAGTCACATTGCCCACATTCCAGGAACCGATGTCCTGGTTAAAGGCGGTTGCACCCTGGAACATTGACCCCATATTTTCCACTTTGGCCACGTTCCAGGAACCAATGTTTTGGTCAAAGGCAGTTGCACCGGAAAACATGGTTTGCATAGTGGTCACCTCGGCCACATTCCAGGAACCGATGTTTTGGTCAAAGGCAGTTGCAAGAAAAAACATATGGCCCATATGGGTTGCGCTGGCCACATTCCAGGAACCGATGTTTTGGTTAAAGGCGCTTGCCTCCCGGAACATAGATCCCATATTTTCCGCTTTGGCCACATTCCAGGAACCGATGTTTTGATCAAAGGCCGTTGCTTTCCAGAACATTCCCGACATATTGGTCACATTGCCCGTCTTCCAGGAACCGATGTTTTGGTCGAAGGCAATTGCGCCCTGAAATATCGATTCCATATTTTCTACCTTGGCCACATTCCAGGAACCGATATCCTGGTTAAAGGTACTTGCACTTAGAAACATGCCAGCCATACTTATTACGTTGCCGGTATTCCATGAACCAATGTCCCGGTCAAAGGCGGTTGCGACAGCAAACATATGATCCATATTGGACACGCTGCCTGTGTTCCAGGAACTGATGTCCCCCTTAAAGGCGATTGCACTGGCAAACATCCCTGACATGTTGGTTACCTTGGCCGTGTTCCAAGTGGAGAGGCCCGTTGTTCCCGTAAGTGCAATGCACCCTGCAAACGTCTCACTCATATTGGTCACACTGCCCAGGTCGGGGGCATCGATTGCCTTGATCTCCAGATTGGAACAGCCATGAAATGCACCTTCCATGGAACTCCAGGCCATTGAGGTGCCCCATTGGTCCACGAAGAGCAGCTTCCGTTTGTCGCCCGTATTATTGAACCATATCCTGGTCAGGTTCCCAGATTCCGCATTACGAAGGGCCACCTGTATTTTCCCGGCAGGATAATTATGGGTGGTGACATTGATTTCTGTGGTCCCAGTCTGGCCCTGCAGTTCATAGCTGCCGTCATTGCCCAGATCCACATCATAGGTCCCCACGGCGGGTATTTTGATGGAATTCCCATCGGAAACTCCGGGTTTGGTGGTGTCCCAGGTAGTGACAAACAGGTTTGAAGGGAGGCCAATCACGGTCACCTTGGCCGTACAGCTTTTAGCGGTGCCGCTGATATCAGTCACCGTTAGGGTTACCGTTTTATCGCCGATGGTAGTAAAGCTGGTATCGGACAGCGCCAGTGAAATCCCGCAACCATCGCTACCGTTGTCCATAAGGGAGGGATCCAGGGTAGCCGTGCCGTAAATGTCCAGTCGAATTGTAGTGTCCCTGCACTCCGCCTTTGGCTGGATATTAGACAGGCTGTCGTCGGAGATGTTTAGGGTCAGCGCGGTACGCTGTATAGCCGATCTACAGTAGACCAACCCATCGGCGCCAACAGTGGGTGTATTGGTAAGACCCTGATCATGCCAACCAATGAGGGTGGCATCCCAATTGTCCATGGAGAGCCCACTGTTGTCCAGCATATCCATGCCATTGCCCAACTTCCCCAGTTTCCATAAGCCCAGGTTCTGATTGAAGACGGTTGCGTTCGCAAACATGCCGGTCATATCGGTCACCTCACTTGTGTTCCAGGCACCAATATTTTGATTGAAGGCACTTGCCTCCCTGAACATCGCGCGCATACTGGTCACACTGCCCACATTCCAAGAGCCAATGTCCTGGTTAAAGGCATTTGCTTTCCAAAACATGCCGGCCATATTAACCACCTTGTCCGTGCTCCAGGAACCGATGTCCTGATCAAAGGCAGTTGCATCGACGAACATATCGGCCATATCGGTAACGCTAGCCGTGTTCCAGGAGCTAATGTCCCCGTTAAAGGCACTTGCTTTCTGAAACATAAGGCCCATATCGGTCACGCTGCCCGTGTTCCAACCCAAATCCTGGTCAAAGGCGCTTGCCCTGAAGAACATCCGCTCCATAGAAGTCACTTTGGAGACATTCCAGGAACCGATGTCCACGTTAAAAGTGCTTGCGCCGGAGAACATCCGCTCCATAGTGGTCACTTTGGCCGTATTCCAGGAACCGATGTCCCCATTAAAATTGCTTGCCCCATAGAACATATAGCCCATATTGGTCACATTGCCCGTATTCCAGTTGGAGAAGCCCTTGGTTCCCGAAAGTGAACTGCATCCGTAGAACATCGAACCCATATTGGTCACACTACCCATGTCGGGAACATCGGTGGCCTGGATTTCCAGATTGGTACAACCATGGTATGCACCTGCCATGGCGCTCCAGGGGATTCCGTCTCCCCATTGGTCCACAGAGAGCAGCTTTTGCCGGTCACCCGTATTGTTGAACCGTATCCCGGTCAGGTTCCCGGTGAGGGCATTGCGGAGGGCCACCTGTATTTCGCCGGCGGTATGGTTATATTGAGTGATATCTATCTCAATGGTCCCGGTCCTTCCCCGCAGTTCGTAGGTGCCATCATTGCCGAGGTCCACATCATAGGTCCCTATAGCGGGGATTTTGATGGAATTCCCATTGGAAGTGCCGGATTTGGTGGTGTCCCAGGTGGTAACGAAAGGGTTTGCGGATTTCTCCTCTACGGTGACCGTGGCCGGGCAGGTATCCTTGTTCCCATTGGAGTCGGTTACTGTCAGGGTAATCGTGTTCTCGCCAATGTCGTCGGTAGTGAAGCTGCCCTGGGATATACTCAATGAAATCCCACAGGCATCGCTGGAACCATCATCCACAAGATCGGCAGTCAGGGTGGCCGATCCCGTGGGATCCAGTTGGATTGTCGCCGATTTGCAACGCGCATCCGGAAGGATGGTTTCTGCGCGATCATCGACAATGTTAAGGGTCAATGCGGCACGCTCGACATAGGCGGTGCAGTAGACCAGGCCATCGGCGCCTATAGTGATGGTGTTTTTGAATCCTTGCTGGTGCCAACCTTTGATGGTGGCATCCCAGCTGTTAAGCGAAAGCCCACTCTTGTCGAGCATATCGGTACCATTGGTCAACTGCTCCAGGTCCCAGCCCCCCAGGTTCCGGTCAAAGACAGTTGCGCCATCGAACATCTGGCCCATATCGGTTACCTTGCTCGTATTCCAGGAACTAATGTTCCCGTTGAAGGCGCTGGCCTCCCGGAACATACTGCCCATATTGGTCACTTCGCTGGTATCCCAGGAATTTAAGTCCTGGTCAAAGGCACTTGTGACCGCAAACATATTGCCCATATCGGAAACGCTGCTGGTGTTCCAGGAACCGATGTCCCTGTTAAAGGCCACTGTTCCAGCAAACATCCCTAACATATCGGTTACGCTGCTGGTGTCCCAAGAACTCAAATCCTGGTCAAAGGCGCTTGCATTCAAGAACATCCACTTCATATCGGACACGCTGCTGGTGTTCCAGGAACCGATGTCCTGGTCAAAGGTGCTTGCACTCCCAAACATGGTATGCATAGTGGTTACTTTGGCCACATTCCAGGAACTAATGTTCCCGTTAAACTCGGTTGCGTTCATGAACATATAGTCCATATCGGTTACACTACTGGTGTTCCAACTAGGGAAGCTCGTCGTCCCCGTAAGTGATGTACATAGGCGGAACATACCCTCCATACTGGTCACATTGCTTAGGTCGGGGGTGTCGGTCGCCTTAACATCCAGATTGGTACAGCCCCAAAATGCATTTTCCATGGAGCTCCAGGAGATAGCGCTGCCCCATTGGTCCACGGAGAGCAGTTTCCGCCTATCTCCCGTACCGTTAAAATGTATCCTGGCCAGATTCCCATTACCGGAGATGGCATTGCGAAGAGCCACTTGTATTTTCCCGGTCTGATAATTATAGGTTGTGACATCTATATCGATGGTCCCGGTCTGATCGGACAGTTCATAGGTGCCATCGTTGCCCAGGTCTACATCGTAGGCTCCCCCAGCAGCAGGGATACGAATGGAACTCGCATTGGAACCGGGTTTGGTCGTGTCCCATGTAGTGATAAAAAGGTTCGTGGGGGGATTCTCCACGGTCACTGTGGTGGTGCAGGTATCCGTCTTGTTGTTGCCACCGCTCACCGTTAGGGTGACCGTATGCGTGCCGATGTCGTCAGTGGAGAAGTTGCTCTTGGACAACGCTAGTGAGGTACCCCCACAACCCACGCTGCCATTATCCACACGGTAGGCTTCCAGGGTCGCTGTACCGTCGAGGCCCAATCGGAGTGTCACTGCTGTCTTACATACAGCTTTCGTGACATCGGATAGGACATCGCCGGAAATATTGAAGGTCAATGCATCACGCTCAGCATGGGCCTTGCAGTAGGTCAGTCCTAAAGCGTTAATAGTGGGGGTATTGGTGAAGCCCTGCTGGTGCCAACCGATTAACGTGTTGTCCCAGTTTTCCACGGAGAGCCCACTGTTATTGAGCATGGCAAAACCACCACCGAAACTGGCACTGCTCAATGCCCTCAAGTCCCATTTGCCCAAGTTCTGATCAAAGGCAGTTGTGCCCAAAAGCATGCCGGCCATAGTGGTAACGCTACTGGTGTCCCAGGAACCGATGGCCCCGTTAAAGGCACTCAAGCCACTAAACATGCTGGTCATATCGGTCACCTTGCTGGTGTTCCAGGTGGAGAAACTCGTCTCTCCCCTGAGTTTCGTGCATCCGGTGAACATCCAATACATACTGATCACGTTGCTTAGGACGGGGGCATCGGTGGCCAGCACATCCATATTGGCGCAGCCGTAAAATGCATTTTCCATGGTGCTCCAGGGGATATTGTTGCCCCACTGGTCTACGGAGAGCAGCTTCTCTCGGTCACCCACATTATTGAAATGTATCCTGGTGAGGTTACCATTTCCGGAGATGGCATTGCGAAGGGCCACTTGTATCTCCCCCGCCGTATAGTTGTTGCCGTCGGGGTCAGTGTAGTTGGTGACGTTCACGGTAGTTTCATCGGTCTGATCGAACAGGTCAAACGTACCGTCATTGCCGAGGTCCACATCGTAGGCCCCCGTGGCGGGTATGGTGATGGAGTTGCTGTTGGATGAGTGGGCATTGGTTTTGGCCGTGTCCCAGGTGGTGATGAACCGATTTTTTGGAAAGGACAGCACGTTCACCGTGGCCAGACAGGTTTTTTCATTCGCACTGGAGTCTGTTACCGTTAGGGTGACCGTGTTCGTGCCGATATTGTCGGTGGTAAAGTTGCTCTGGGATACACGCAATGAAATCCCGCAGCCATAGCTATCGTTGTCCACAAGAGAGGCATCCAGGGTGGCAGTTCCCTCGAAGTCCAGTTGAATTGTCGCTTCCTGGCACTGTGGTATCGGCTGGGTAGTGGCCTTGCTATCGCCCATAATGTTGAAGGTCAGTGCGGCACGCTCGGCATAGGCAGCGCAGTAGACCAGTCCTTGGGCACCGATGTTTGCGGTGTTGGTGAGGCCCTGCTTGTGCCAACCGGTCAGTGTGGCATCCCAGTTGTCCACGGAAAGGCCACTGTTCCTGAGCATGGCATCGCCATCGGTCAACTGTCCCAGGTTCCAGTTCCCCAGGTTCTGGTCAAAGGTGCCTGCACCAGAAAGCATGGTTTGCATTGTGGTCACCTGGGCCACATTCCAGGGACCTATGTTTTGGTCAAAGCTGCTTGCATTCATAAACATATAGTCCATATCGGTCACATTGCTGGTGTTCCAATTGGAGAAGCTCGCTGTCCCCTTAAGGGAGGTACACCCCCGAAACATCCGGGTCATATCGGTCACATTGCCCAGGTCGGGAACATCGGTCGCCTTAACATCCAGATTACTACAGCCGCTAAATGCATCCTCCATAGTGCTCCAGGCTATGCTACTGCCCCATTGATCCACGGAGAGCAACTTCTGAGGATCGGCCGTAGTGCTGAAACGTATTCCGGTCAGCGTTCCGGAGGCCGCATTGCGGAGGGCCACTTGTATTTCCCCTGCGGTGTGGCCATACTCCGTGACATCTACGGTAATTTCATTGGTCTGATCGAACAGGTCATAGCTGCCATCATTGCCCAAATCCACATCGTAGGTCCCCAAAGCGGGGATGGTGATGGAGTTCGCATCGGATGTGCCAGTGCCAGTCTCGGACGTATCCCAGGTGGTCATAAATACCCTTGAGCGCGGCTCTACATTTACCGTTGTAGTGCAGGAAGATCCCCAAGTACGATTGTTGAACGCAATCAAGGTGACCGTGTTTTCCCCAAGGTCGTTGGTAGAGAAGCTGCTCTGGGACACGCTTAGGGACTTAATGCCACAGGTATCATAGGTTCCATTGTCCACAAGATCGGGCGTTAACGTGGCCGTACCACTGGCATTTAGATGAAGCGTTACCTCCTGCTTGCACCGGGCAACGGGACCACCAACTTTCTCTTTGTCGCCGACAAAAATGAAGCTCATGGCGTCACGGTACGGTCCGGCGTTGCAATAGAACAGCCCTTCGGCACCTATAGTAGGCTCGTTGGTAAAGCCCTGAACGTACCAACCGATGATCGTTTTGTCCCAGTTTGCACCGGAAAGCCCACTATTGTCAAGCATACCGGTACCATTTTGATGTGGACCTGAACCTGTATAGTCATCGTAAAGCGCACCGAGGTACCAATTGCCCAGGTTTTGATTGAAGGAGACCGCCCCTTTGAACATTTCTGTCATACCGTTGGCACTGCTGGTGTTCCAGGAACTGATATTCTGGTTAAAGGTTGTTGCACCTTCAAACATCGAACCAAAATTGGTGACCTTGGCCACATTCCAGGAACCGATGTACGCGTTAAAAGAAGTTGCATTCAAAAATACCCATCGCATACTCCTCACGTTGCTCACGTCCCAGGTATCGAAACTTGCATTCCCCTTAAGGGAGGTACACTCGCCAAACATGCCCTCCATACTGATCACCTGGCTTAGGTCGGGAGTATCGGTCGCCACTACATCCAAATTGGTACATCCCCAAAATGCACCATAAATGTAGCCGCTCCACGAGGTATCGGTTCCCCACTGGTCCACGGAAAGTAGCTTCAGCTTGTCGTGTTTATTGACGAAAAATATCCCGCCAAGAGTCCCGGCCCCGGAGATGGCACTGCGAAGAGCCACTTGTATCTCTCCGGCGGCATAGTTATGTTCAGTGACATCTATCTCGGTTACCCCTTCCTGGTCAAACAGATCATAGGTACCATCATTCCCCAGGTCCACATCATAAGTTCCCCTGGCCTCGATGCGGATGGAATTGCTGTCGGACGATCCGGCTTTCTTGGTATCCCAGGTGGTGATCAATTCCCTTTGGGCAAAGAGGCCCGTAGTCATCCATAGGCATATAAAAAAGGGAAGCACGGACCCCCTTAGGCCCATTGGGTAGTTTGTTCTCATAACTTATCAAGGTATTGGTATAAAGCAGTGGTTCTCGGATTGATTGGTATTGCCGTAGGGCAAAAAGGGTGCTTCGGATCCCAACGAAAGGGCCATGGAACTGGTGTAGGGAACGGAAATGGACGCAAAAAATCCCAGGGATGCCCTGTAACTTCCAAGCACCCCATACTGCACGACATCCCGGACATTGTTTTCCCATGGTTTTCCAAAACGGTAAATCCCTTGTAGGCCAATCTTTTCAACTCATCCAACCGAACGAACCCGTTGCTTTGGATCCGAAGTATTCCAAGGTTTGCAAGACGGGAAGGTTACCTATCGGAAGTATTGTATGACACTATATCCTGTAAAGGTATCCCCTTGAAGACAATACTTTAACACTGATGTAACAAGTGTTTTCTTTCAGTGTAACAAGTGCTTTTATTTAATAATAAGTGGGAGATCCTGGGGAATTGGACAGGAAGTTCCTTTTGGAAGCATGATCTAATGGAGTGCGTTACCGTAAAGGATAATTTGGGACGTATCATTTTACACGCTAAAATGTCCCATTAAAAAATGGATCAAAACAAACATTCTTCAAAAAGATTGTGGTTTGGGATAGGTGCGTCAACGCTTTGCCCCCCCCTTTTTTGTGCGCATTGTTGGCTCTTCCCATCTATTTTTCCTGTATTTTCAAGATTTACGAATTAATTGTTTCGAGCATCATACAAAGGTTTTACACCGTTTAAAAGGATTGTTTTAAGGGATGTGATAATTCAGAATAGCCAAGATTTTAAAAGTTAAAACCAATTCCTATCTTTTTCAAAGATGAAAAACAGGATAACAAGATACGAATCAATCAATGCCTATCTTGAGGCGGCCAACTGCTCTGTAAGGAGCGAACTGGAGGATTTTTTTATTGTTCAAATATCGAATCTAGGAGAAAATACCGTTCCCATCATGTCGGCATTTCAGAAAAATTTCTTTCAAATCAATATCATTACCACGGGAGATGTTGGAGCCTATCGGATTGATGAAAGAAAGTATACGCAGGATTCTGGAAATATTTACTTTATCTCCCCCGCACATATATATTCTTGGGTACGAAATGAAAATTTGGACGGATACTTGATATATTTCAAAAAAAGTCTTTTCGATTTGGAAAGGGCAAATTTCCTGAATTCGGAATTTGATGGGCTGTTCAATATTGAGAATGAGAATATGCTGTCAGTAGGGTCAAAAGATTTTTCCAAACTTAGAGAACAACTGGAGCAACTCCAAAGTATTTATACTTCCAACAGTCCTTGTCGTCGAAATAAGATTATAGCTTACCTGACTTTTCTATTGTTTTTCATTAAGGAAATCTGGCTTAAAAATGAATCGCAATCAAACCGGAAAGCCAGTTCCACAAGTTTATTCAAGCGATACCTTAATCTTGTTGCCAGTCTTCATTTAAAAGAGCGAAAAGTGTTGTTTTATGCTGAACAATTAGGGGTAACGCCTAACCATCTTAATGCCATTAGTAAGCGCAATACCGGTAAAACGGCAAAGGAAATTATAGAAGATAATGTTGTTAAAACCGCCAAGTTACAACTCAGCTACAGCGATAGTTCCATATCCGATATTTCCTATTCCCTGGGTTTCGAGGAGCCCACAAATTTTTCAAGGTTCTTCAAAAGGATTACAGGAAAGTCCCCACAAGAATATAAATACCAAAATAATTGATTTTGATTATTTTTCCTTTTCTTTTGATTTTATTCAAATAGTATGCTTCCCATAACTTAGCTCGTTACTAAGAAACAAGCTCGTGAACGCTATCGCCAATGGCTTTTTAAGAACAAGCCCCGATGTTGTAATGTTGGTAGTCCATGGTTTTTTGAATTGGAAAAAGTCCTTTTCGAAGGTTGAACGTGTAGCGTTCTTTGCCTTCGTGAAGTTTACGAATAAACTCCTAATTTTATTGACATCAACAGGTGACATCTTATTTTTTCCGTTACTTCTTTTTGGGATGATAACCCCTATTTCAAGTCTGATTTTAAAGGGTTTCGTGTCAATATTCCCTTTTAAGGCCCGATGGGGGGAATCCCTTTGCCTAAAATGGGAGATGACACTTGTTTCCCTGCTTGGATTCGTCCCTCCACTCTTAATGGGAAATGGAAAATACCTGCTAGGGAATATACCGTCTACTCTCATTTTTAATTGGATAATACGTTGATTTTGATAAATATTTACACCAATGAAATACTTTTTTACAACACTACTATTTGTGATTTCCATATCCACTTTTGGACAATTGGAAAATGTTCGTTCCCTATTGGAGGTTTATGACGTGGACACAGGTTTAAGGGAAACCATATATCAAGAGGATACCCATTTTGAGGCACCAAATTGGAGTCCGAACAATGACTTTTTTGTGGTTAACGGTGGTGGGCTGCTCTACCGAATCCTTTTGGATGGTTCCAAAAAGGAACTGATCTATACGGACTTTGCGGATAAGTGCAATAACGATCACGGGATATCACCAGATGGGCAATCATTGGTCATCAGTCACTATGACCAGCTCAAAGTTCCCTATGCGGACAGGGATTTTAGGTCTTCCACAATATATACCGTTCCCATTATGGGGGGTACGCCAAAAAAGATTACCCAAAAAGCACCCTCTTTTTGGCATGGTTGGTCTCCGGACGGTAAGGAACTTGCTTATACAGCCTTGCGAAGTGGAGGAGAGTTTGATATTTATACCATTCCTGTTGATGGTGGAACCGAAATACGTTTAACAGCATCCCCAGGTCTTGATGATGGTCCCGATTATTCGCATGATGGGCAGTACATCTATTACAACTCCATGCAATCCGGTAACATGCAAATTTGGCGAATGGACAGGGATGGTGGAAATAAAGTCCAACTGACCTTTGACGAGTACTCAAACTGGTTTCCACATCCCTCACCCGATGGGAAGCATTTTGTCTTTTTGTCCTACCTGGATAATCAAGGGGACAAGCACCCGGCAATGCAAAAGGTTGCCCTTCGATTGTATGACCTTGAAACCAATGGGATAAAGGAACTGTTTAGGTTCATTGGAGGACAAGGCACTATAAATGTGCCTTCCTGGTCACCTGACGGAAAAAAGTTCGCTTTTGTATCCTATGAACATATTGGGAAATCCGATCAAACCCTTTTTGATGCCGACAAAATTTTTTTGTTGACCGATGGGGACATGCCTGCTACCGCCTATATTGATGGAAAAGTTCAAGGGAAGGGGAAATCCAAGGATGTCCTTCAGGTATTTCACATGGAAAAAAACGGCCTCCAAGAGGTGGCTTCCATGGATGTGAGCAATTCCGTGAGAAGATGGCCCAATAGCATGTCCATGAACACGAACGGAACACATTTGCTCATAGCCGAACAGGATGGTCAAGCTCCTTTAAATGCATCCAATATCAATGAGATTCCCAAAGCATCAAAGTTAAGTTTGGTAAATCTCACCGGAACCCATACCGTCCCTAAATTGGTAGATGAAGCTTTTTTTGAGGCCATACCGACATCGGTGGGCTTTCATCCACATAAAAACCTGTTTGCCCTGACCTTACTGGGTACCGACGAAATTGCTCTGGGAACAATTGAAAGGGATAAAATTAAGATTATCGACAAGGTTCGATTGTCCCTGGATGGTGAAACCATTCCCGCCATCCCGCATTTTACTTGGCATCCCTCGGGTGAATTTGCCGCTGTGACACTTGCAGGAAATGATAGGTTGATGTTCCTAAAATATGACCCGACATCGGACAAAAAACTTAGTACATGGGGTAATGTCCTTAAGACAGCTCCCTTACCGGGCGTTGGTTATTTTACCAATAACGGTCGCTTTTTCCTATTGACCAATATTAATTTGACCTCCGATATTGAAGAGGCATCTTATGCCGACAACACCAGTATTCTTTCCATTTACCGATTTGATGATACCAACGTTCCTGACTCTCCCAGGACGCGAGCCGATAGCGGAAAGGAGACGTACCTATCCGAAAAGGTAAAGCATACCAAGACCGCACATATTTCCTTTGGCAACGGATATGTAGAAACATTCGCCATTAGCCCCGATGATAGCTACGTAGTGGGATTGAACATGAAAGCGAGTTGGTTGCCGGATTCGTATCCGGGAAAGACAAAAGAGAGCTCATTGACCTTGTTTGGCCTGGATAAGGAGAATGGAAAGGCTTCCTTTTTGGGCGAATTCGATTTTGATGGAACATTGCCGGAATGCATAAGCTTTGACCGGAGCGGTAAAAACCTTGTTGTTGCCAATTTCAATAGAAATACCACGGGCAGGGGAAAAGGTGGGTTGGATTTTTGGCGTTTGATGGAAAAACCGGATGGACCGACCCTGATTCCAAGAAAATTCGTTCAGCTAATGCGCGGGGTACACTATTTTATTATTCAATAAGCCATGATCCATGGGATGACCAACTCCACCAAGCAGGAACATTTTGGTGTTTATTGGTTTCCATTTTCCTTATGACAATCCCCATTGTTCATGCCCAAGATGATGATTTTATATGGCGCATATTAGTAGACTATCACTTCCAGTTCAATACCCAAGTTTATGGATACCCATGGGCATCTTAGCCCTGCAGGGTTATTTCTCCCACTGGGTATGAAAAATACCTTCCCTATCCTTACGTTCATAGGTATGCGAGCCAAAGTAATCCCTTTGGGCCTGGATCAGGTTCAAGGGCAGGCGTTGTGAGGTATAGGCATCAAAGTAGGTAAGTGCATTGGAAAGTCCTGGCAAGGGTATTCCATTAAGGGCCCCGTAGCTCACCAATTTCCTGGCAGCCGTTACGGTATCCTGCACTTTTCCGATAAAGGATTTTGAGAGCAAGAGGTTTTGCAATTCCGGTTCTGCCCTGTAAGCTTCGGTAATATCCGCCAGTAAGGCTGCGCGGATAATACATCCGGCACGCCATATTTTTGCGATTTCCCCTAAATCCAGTCCATAACCGTATTCCTTACTGGCATCTGCCAATTGATGCATGCCCTGGGCATAAGCCATGATAAAGGCAAAATAAAGCGCCTGTTCGCATTGGTCCACCAATGAGGATTTCACAGTCTCTTCCGGAGTGGGTCGATCATAAAGTGAATCCGCCTTGGTCCGTTCTGCCTTCAGTGCAGAGATTTCACGCATGCTTACGGCAATATCTATGGTGGGGACGGGAATTCCCAGGTCCATGGCATTTTGCGAGGTCCATTTCCCCGTACCCTTCTGTTTGGCCTTATCCAAAATCATATCCACCAAATCATTGTCCGTAAGATCATCCTTTTGGGCCAGGATTTCCGAGGTGATCTCCACTAAAAACGACTGTAAACGACCTCCATTCCAGTCCGCATAAGTCCTATGGAGTTCATTATTGGTGAGTTTTCCCGCCTTTTTGAGCAAATCGTAAATCTCCGAGGTCAATTGCATTAGTCCATATTCAATACCATTATGTACCATTTTTACATAGTTTCCTGCGGATTTGGGCCCTAAATAGGCCACGCAGGGCTCCTCCTTGTACTTGGCGGCGACGGCTTCAAAAATGGGTTTTACATGCTGATAGGCCTCCCGGGAGCCACCGGGCATGATACTAGGACCCAAGCGTGCCCCCTTGGCACCACCGGATACCCCGGCACCAAAGAAATTAATGCCCTTTTCCTTGAGATAGGCTTCCCTACGGTCCGTGTCCGTAAAGAAGGAATTTCCCCCATCAATGATGATATCCCCATCATCCAAAAGGGGCAATAGACTTTCGATGACCGCATCCACAATTTTCCCGGCAGGGACCAACAGCATTATTTTCCTGGGGGTACTTAGGGCGTTGACAAATACTTGGGCATCGGTACTGGCATTGACTTTTTTGGGATCACCTCCTTCTTCGATCAATGCGTTTACTTTTTCTTGGTCCAAGTCATTTCCAAAGGCTGAAAAGCCATTATCCGCCACATTCAAAATAAAGTTCCTGCCCATGACGCCAAGGCCCACCAATCCAAAATCGTATGTATCTGCCATCGTATTCCCGTTAATTTAATTGTTAAGACATCGCTAAGTAAGGGACGTCCCTAAATCGCTACCTAAAATAAACGTTATATTCGTTACGCTCAACTAATCCGACACTTTAAAATGAAAAAAACCGAAAATCAAATGCTGGTGATCTTTGGTGCCTCCGGGGACTTAACGGCCCGGAAGTTGGTACCTGCACTTTTCAATCTTTTCATAGCGCAGCAACTGCCCGAGAACTTCGTGGTTTTGGGAGTGAGCCGCAGTAACATGACGGACATGGATTTCCGGAATAAAGTGGTTTTGGAAAGTAAGTATTTGAAGGAACGAATAGCGAATTTAAAGACGAATTTTATTTCCAAATTTTCGGACCAATTCTTTTATGAGGATTTGGGAAGTGACTATGACACCTCATATGACGGTCTGCGCAAACGGATAGCGGATTTAAAAAATGAGTATAACACCTCTGGGAACATCATTTACTACTTATCCACTCCACCCACCCTATATGAAACCATTGCCAAAAACCTGGCCAGAGCCGGGTTAAATACCCAAAAGAATGGCTGGAAACGTCTGATTGTGGAAAAGCCGTTTGGTTACAGTTTGGATACGGCAAAGGCGTTGAACGAAGGCTTACAGCATCACTTTCAGGAACAGCAGATTTATAGAATAGATCATTATCTGGGGAAGGAAACGGTTCAAAACCTTTTAGTGACCCGATTTGCCAACAGTATTTTTGAACCCTTGTGGAACAGAAACTACATCCATCACGTAGAGATTACGAACGCTGAAAGTGTTGGGGTCGAAAAAAGAGGAGGATACTATGATAAATCAGGGGCCTTGAGGGATATGTTTCAAAACCACCTGTTACAAATTGTTTCTTTGATCGTGATGGAGCCCCCAATTGGTGATGCCCCGGAGGATATTCGCAATGAAAAAGTTAAGGCTCTGAAATCACTACGTATTATGAAGGACGAAAAAACCTTGCATATGCAAACCATTCGAGCACAATATATGGCTTCGTCAATCGATGGGGAGCAGGTGCAGGGGTATCGGGAAGAGGAAGGCGTGGATTCCGATTCCACTACCGAAACCTATGCGGCCATTAAGTTTTTTGTGGACAATTGGCGATGGGAAGGGGTACCTTTTTATGTGCGCACGGCCAAACGGATGCCAACCAAAGTGACTGAAGCGGTCATCCATTTTAAAACGCCCCATCACCAAATATTCAAGGACTCAGGGATGAACAGTAAGGACAACAAATTGGTGATTCGAATCCAGCCGGACGAGGGGATTTTGATCAAGTTTGGGGTAAAAGTACCTGGTCAAGGATTTAAGGTAGAAAGGGCCAATTTGGATTTTTACTATTCCAATTTGGCACAGACTCACGTCATGGAGGCGTATGAACGGTTATTACTGGATTGTATGCAGGGCGATGCCACACTCTATGCCCGAGCGGATGAAGTGGAAGCCGCCTGGGAATTTGTTGACCCCATTTTGGACTATTGGAAGAATGGAAAGGATGTTCGTATGTACGGGTATGCCGCTGGGGTTTGGGGGCCTGAAAATGCGGATGAACTGATTGATGGCATTGGTTTTTGGCGCAATCCCGGTCCCAATTTAACGGATGACCCCGGCTTTTGTGTGATTTGTTAGGAGTTGGTTGTTGGTTGTTGGTTGTTGGTTGATGGTTGTTGGTTGTTGGTTGTTGGTGTTAGATGAATGATGACGGATGCTGGAAGTAAGGTAAGGGGAATAGTATTGGGAAAGGCCGCAATAACCGATAGATCTTAGTGTATTTATTAGCTTAAGTCGGTTTTAAAATAAAGGAAAAATATACAATGGAGGTAAGGGTTTTTAAGGACAAACAAGAGGTTGCCAAACAGTTTTCGGCCTATTTTGCTGAATTGACAAAAGGGAAGGACGTTTTCCATGTGGCCCTCTCGGGAGGGAGCACCCCAAAAATTGTTTTTGATGAATTGGCTTTGGCCTATGGAGACGCCATTGCTTGGTCCAAAATCCATTTTTACTGGGGCGATGAACGTTGCGTGCCCCCGACCGATGATCAGAGCAATTATAAGATGACCGTGGAGCATTTATTCTCGAAAATCAATGTCCCGGAAAAAAATGTCCATAGAATTTTAGGGGAATCGGAGCCGCAACGGGAGGCCATGCGCTATGCCAATTTATTGGAGATTTATTTGGATAGGGTGGATGGCATTCCCCAATTTGATTTAGTCATCCTAGGGATGGGGGATGACGGCCATACCGCTTCCATTTTTCCCCATGAAATTGAACTCTGGGAAACCAAAGACCATTGTGTGGTCGCTACACATCCGGATTCCGGTCAAAAACGGGTTTCCATTAATGGTAAGGTCATCAATACGGCCAAGGAAGTTGCCTTTTTGGTTACGGGTGCCTCCAAAGCTGGGAAAGTGGATGAAATCCACAATAACAGGGAGGGCTATAAAACCTATCCAGCCTCCCTGGTACATCCAAAATCCGGAAAGCTCATTTGGTTTTTGGATGAGGCGGCGGCTTCTAATTCATAGTAAATCAGTCATTTCCAACCAAAGAGGGAAATTATAATTTCCCAATCGCAATCTTTTCTAAACGGATAAAAGCGGCCGTTAGTCCAAATCCAATTTCACGTTCTCATTTTCCAGGTATTTCAAATATTCGTTTACCTTGAACATTTTGCCGTGGTATTTGGTATCCCGTTGCCGCACCGCCATTTTGCGTTCCACACTTCGAGCATACCTTCGTAGTCCCTGTTTGTCGGTAATCAATAGTCCAGGCACCTTTACATTATTTCCTTTACCGTCCTTGGCCACCATGGTAAAATAGGAAGAATTGCAATGTCGTTTTTCCCCGGTGGTCACGGTTTCGGCCTCTACCCGAACCCCAATAACCATACTGGTCCGTCCGGTGTAGTTCACACTGGCTTTAAGGGTAACCAGTTCCCCAACTTCTATCGGGTTCAGAAAATCGACTCGATTTACGGAGGCCGTTACACAATAGGCCTGCGAATGTTTACTGGCACAGGCAAAGGCAATTTGGTCCATCAGGTTCAAGATATGCCCGCCATGTACCTTGCCTCCAAAATTGGAGTGGGAGGGAAGCATCAGTTCCGTAATCGATACCCAGGACTCTTTTGAGGTTTTAAACTTTTTCATTTATTGAAATGGGGCGACTTTTCCAATACCACATCGGTAATAAAATATTTGGTGTCCCCCAGCCAAAAAAAAGTGGCATACCGTTCTTTGTAGGTGACCTTGACATATTTTCCTTGATAGGCTATTAGTTTCTGGATGATTTCCTCTTCCGAATCCTGTACGGAAAACTTAAAAATCTGCGCTCCGGAAATTCCCTGACTTAGTTCTCCTTCCCAGGTTTTGGCCAAAACCCCTTTGTTGCTAAATTTTATGAGTTCCCCGGACCGATAGCCTTCGCTAAAGGGCACGTAATACACAAAAGCAAAGTAAATGGCACTACCCAGTAGGATGACCGAGATGAGAATAAAGATAATTTTACGCATCTAAAGTTTTAATTTAGGTTGTTCATTTTCCATTTCGTGATCATCTTCTTCTGCCCGTTTTAGAATGGGTTCCGGAATCGACTTTTTGGCCTTGGCCCCCATTTTCTTTAATTTTTCAATACTGATAACGATATTCCCGCGGCCCTCGACCAATTTGTTCATGGCCCCGCGGTATTCGTTTTTGGCCTCGTCCATCTTTTTCCCTACACGGGTAAGGTCCGACACAAAACCTTCGAATTTATCATAAAGGGCACCGGCCTGCCGTGCTATTTCAATAGCGTTGCGCTGTTGTTTTTCATTGCTCCACATCGTATCTATGGTGCGTAAGGTCGCCAATAGGGTAGAAGGGGTAACAATGACGATGTTTTGTTCAAAGGCCCTATTGTAAATGGTGTTGTCCTCATTGATTGCCACGGCAAAAGCCGGCTCTATGGGCACGAACATCAATACAAAATCAGGACTTTCCATTTCATACAGATCTTCGTACTTTTTGGCAGAGAGTTGTTCCACATGTTTGCGTAGGGAATTGATGTGGTCTTTTAAGAATCTGGGTTTTTCATCTTCTTGGGCATTGGTGTAGCGCTCGTAATCCGTTAAGGAAACCTTGGAATCGACCACCATTTTTTTCCCGTCGGGAAGATGGATGATGACATCAGGCATCACCCGGGCCCCATCTTCCCTCTTAAAGCTTTGCTGTACGCTATACTCCCGGTCTTTTTCCAATCCGGATTTTTCCAAAACACGTTCCAAAACCAATTCTCCCCAATTCCCTTGCATTTTGCTATCCCCTTTCAGTGCCTTGGTAAGGTTTTCGGCTTCCTGTGTAATTTTTAAGTTTTGATTTTGGAGGTTGAGCAATTGCTCTTTTAAAGCGGAATGGATGCTAATGTTTTCTTTTTGGGTTTCCTCAACCTTCTTTTCAAACAATTGGATCCGCTCCTGCAGCGGACTTAAGATCTGCTTTATGTTTTTTTGATTTTGCTCGGTAAATTTGCTGCTTTTTTCATCCAGGATTTTGTTGGCCAAATTTTCAAAATCCTTGGTAAACTTTTCCTGAAGTTTTTCTACTTCTTCTTTTTGCTCCGAATTGATACGCTCCAGGTTCTCCAAGTCAGCCTGATAACGTACCAGTTGATGGCCCAACTGTTCTTTTTCGTTTTGAATCTGTTTTTTCTCCTCGTTTTCAAGGCCCAACTTCTCATTGAGGGCCGTAAGGGATTGATTTAGTTGTTGCTCACGTTCCTGCCAAACACTTTCGTTGGATTTTGTTTTTAGTTTTTGAATGTAGATGCCCACCAAAATACCTACAACAACGGCCAGAAGGCCCACAAGCAAATACATCAGTTCTTGACTCATAAAATAAAATCTTAACGTAAAGATAGTTGAATTGTCATTCCACACTTGATGCGGGATCCAAAAAATGGACGTTCCTGGATTCCTTCCTGCTCGGGAATGATAGGTTTGTTACTTCTTTATTTTAAAAGAGCCGGTTTTGGCATCAAACTGTACCAATTCGGAAGGGAATATATGTTCAAAACTTCCTTTTTCGATCAATTCACAAGGAGCGGCAAAAGGGTTGGTTTTTCCATCCAGAATCAGGATTTTATCACAAAGTTGAATGGCCAAATCGATTTCATGGGTAGTAAAGACCACTGTTTTTTGATGTTTATGGGCCACTTTCCGTAACAGGGTAAAAATCTGGACCTTGTTGGAAAGATCCAAATGTGTGGTAGGCTCATCCAAAAACAACAAAGGGGTATCCTGTGCCATGGCTCGTGCAATTAAAACGCGTTGCAACTGACCGTCACTAAGTTCATAGCATTTTTTGGTTTTTAGTCCACCTAGGTAAAATTGCTGGATACTCCCTTCAATTTTTTCCATGTCACCCTCGGTCAATGTCCCCAACCAATTGGTGTAGGGCTGCCTGGCGAGCGCAATTAACTCTTGGACGGTTAGATTTTTTGTGGCAATGGATTCGGTAAGGACCAAGGATAGTTGCTTTGCGAGCTCCAGTGGTGAAAAGCTGGATAGCGGTTTTGTTCCTATACATATCTCACCGGCGATTTTGGATTGTAGCTTAGCCATCGTCCTTAATAGAGTGGACTTTCCTATGCCATTGACACCAACAATTCCACACAGTTCCCCTTTTTCAAGTTGAAAATTGACATGTTCGACCACGGCCTTGGATTTATAACCAACGGATAAGTCCTTTATGGAAATGAGGTGCTGCATCAAAAGAATAGTTTACGTTTTCTCACCAACAGCCAAATGACCACGGGAGCCCCTACAATGGATGTAATGGCATTAATGGGCAACACTTGGGCCGATGAAGGCAATTGGGCAATGGTATCACATAGTAACAATAAAATGGCACCGTACAAAAAGACTGCAGGGACCAACACCTTATGATCCATGGTCTTGAATATTTGCCGGGTCAAATGGGGAACGGCAAGCCCCACAAAGGCAATGGGACCCGCAAACGCGGTTATGCTACCGGCCAATAGGCCTGTAACCAAAATTATTCCCAAACGTGATTTTTTTAAGGTTATCCCCAGGCTTTGGGCGTACTGTTCTCCCAATAGGAGGGCGTTTAGGCTTTTAATGTGGAGCACACTTAGGGCCACACCAACAATGACCACCGCTCCGAGCAAGGCATTTTGGTTCCAGGAGAGGTTTCCTACACTTCCATAGGTCCAAAAAATGAAGCGTTGCAATTGTTCTGCATCCGAAAAATAGGCCAATACACTTACTATAGCAGCTGTAATGCTCCCGAACATTAAACCTATGATCAGCAAGGCCATTGTATCCCTAACGCGATTGGCCACCAGAACCACCACCAATAGTACCAAAAAACTACCGGCACTGGCTGCCACTACCAAAGAAACATCGGATACCAAAATGCTGCCCAGGAGTGTTGCCCCCATCAAAAGAAGGGCTGCCCCAAGGCTAGCTCCGGAACTGATACCCAATACAAACGGTCCCGCCAATGGGTTTCGAAACAGCGTCTGCATGAGCAGACCGCTTAAGGAAAGCCCGCCCCCGACCAAAATGGCCGTTGCGGCCTTTGGCAGGCGATAACTGTAAATAATGTATTCCCATGAGGTATTCTCCATAGCTTCCCCAAAAAGGGCCTTAAAGGTTTGGGATAGGGGTATGGCTACCGATCCCAAACTAATGTTTAGCAGGCCCGATGCCAATAGGATCAGGAACAATACGATAAATTGCGGCTTATGGGAGGCTATGGTCTGCACTATTGCAAAGGTGTAAAAAAGTAAGGATTATGGTCCGGTAGGATTTCCGGATGGAAAAAATGCACCAAATCCTGTAGTACCAAATCGGGCCGTTGCGGCGCCAGCTCATAGTACAGGAGGCCACCGGTAGCCCCCCGGGTATTGGCAAAAGTATATATCTTTTTGACCCTAAAAGCGTTGAACTGTTGATAGTGGGCATTGGCCTGTTCCATTTCTTGATACGATGTGAACCGTGAAGGGGCAATCCAAACATTGGCTTGTTGCCCCTTTTCCAAAACGCTTTCCAAGCTCAAGGACAAACTACCGGTTCCCGAGGTCGCTTGATAAAGATATTCCCCATTGGCATCTTTGATGAATTGGGCGGCCCAACTTTCCCCAGCCGGTAAATACCAGACGTCCTTGAAGAGGGCACCACTCAATACCGTAGGTTTTTTGGCGGCTTTAGCGGCTATTTTTTTCACTTCTTGATAGGAAGTTTCAATTGCCTTGAATATACTGTCGGCTTCCTTTTGTTTATCCAACAGCACCCCAAAGAATTTAATCCATTCGGCTTTGCCCAATGGGGTTTCTTCCGTCCAATCCCCATTGAATACCACGGGGATATTGGCTTTTTGGAAAACGTGATATGCGCTGTTTTGGTCGTCGATACCAAAACCGACGATCACATCGGGTCGTAATTCCAAAACCATCTCAGTGTTAAGGCTTTCATTGGTACCCAATTCTTTTATTTTTCCAGTGGAAATCAATTCCCTTGCCGGCATGGAGGAAATGTATTTTGTGTCGGGAAATCCAATCAATTTATCCAAGCCCCCTAAACTTTCCAAGGCAGGAATATGCGTTGTGGAGGTAGCAATCAAAGAGGTAATGGGCGTGGCAACCACGGCGTCATAGGCATCGGAAGGGAAGGTCATAGCGGCCAGTTTTTCCTTGGGAGCCACTAAATAGCGAAACGCCTTGGAAGCCCCAGGCCAAGGGCGGTTTACTTGAAGCACCGTAAATCCATCGCCGCTTTCAATGGAGAAGCTTTTGGCGTAGCTGGTGGTAGTATTTGGTACCTGAACTTGCTGGACCGATCTTACATTTTTCTTGCAGGAGATAACCAGCCCAAGAAGTAGCAATGGAAAAAATTTCATTTTTATCATGGCCCCAAAATTAGACGAATTGAAAATTATGGGAAAAGAATCCGCAGTTGAATTTAAATACGTACTTTCGTTCAAGATTTAGGTTTGAAGGATTCCCAATAAGGGGAGTTTTTCAATTAAAAGGGAATTCGGTGTAAATCCGGAGCTGTTCCCGCAACTGTTATCATATGCTGAAGCGTTTTCAGCATCTCTGCAAAGAGTTGTTATTGTCTGCAATGCCACTGTTCCGATTGGGATGGGAAGGTAGAATAACAAATTGAAAGCCAGGAGACCTGCCTGATTCGATTAAAACTTAAAAACCTTCGGGATAAAGGTTTGCTGTTATGAAGACTGGACACCTCTTTATATCGCTGGCATTAGTATCGCTTTTTAGATTAAGCGCCCAGGAAATGACTACCCATCGTTTGGATGAGGTTACCGTTTCCGATGTGCGTGTAAAGCGTTATGCGGAAGGTCATAAGGTTACCGTACTAAAAGACAGTACCATACAACGCAATGGTACGTTCCTCACCTCCCTTTTACACTTTAACAGTGCCATTTATTTTAAGGAAAACGGCTTGGGAATGGTGTCTTCCCCTTCGTTTCGAGGGACCAATGCCTCCCATACTGCGGTTGTATGGAACGGCATCAACATCAACTCCCAGCTCAATGGCCAGGTAGATTTCAATACGGTCAATCCTTTGAACTATAGTTCGGTGGCGATACGTAGCGGTGGCGGTAGCGTCCAGTTTGGTACCGGGGCCATAGGAGGTTCCGTTCATTTAAATAATGATTTAAAGTTCGAAAAGCACTCCGATCATCAAGTGGTGACGGGCTATGGCAGTTTTGATACCCGTAGTCTGAATTACAGCAATAGTTTTGGGACAGGAAATTGGTCTTCGAGTTTTGGGGTCAACTACAATAGCTCCGATAATGACTATTTGTACCTGGAAACGGATGAACGAAATACCAATGGCGAGTTTGAACACCTTAATATCAACTTTAACACCGGTTACCGATTAAATGACCGCGATGTACTTCGTTTGTACCATCAAAGCTTTATAGGGGACCGAAATCTATCCGGTAACCTGGTTGCACCTGGGCGTAGCCGATACGAGGACAATCAATTTCGGACCCAATTGGAATGGGGAAGATTTGGAAAAAAAGCCATTAGTAAACTAAAGGTGGCACACTTGTACGAAGGGTTCAAGTATTTTGAAAATAGGGATTCGGACAATTTCTCGGATGGCCGGGTGACCACGGTATTGGCGCGCTATTCACTGGATGTTGAACTCTCAAATTCATTTCGATTGAATTCTTTCGTGGAATACAACAATTTTACGGGTAGGGGAAGCAGTTTTGGTGCACCGGAACGAAACGATTTTGCCGTTACAGCATTGGTAAAACATACGTTAACGGAAAAATTGAGGTACAACCTGAGCCTACGGCAGGATTTTTCATCGGATTTTTCCAGTCCCATTGTTTTTGCATGGGACGGGAGTTATGATTTTGGTCGTGTGTACAAACTTCAATTGAATGCATCCCGTAATTTCCGAATCCCCACCTTTAATGATCTATACTGGCAACCCGGCGGCAATTTGGAATTACAACCGGAACAATCGTATCAAGTGGATTTGGGACACCGGTTCAAGCTGGATCCGCTAACACTGCAATTGAACGGCTACTACATTTCCACCGTGGACATGATTCGGTGGCTGCCCAATACCCAAGGAATCTGGTCTCCTGTCAATGTGGATGATGTACAAATCTATGGTGTGGAAGTGGAGCTCGGAATACAGCAATCCATTGGTGAAAAACAAGAAGTGGACTTTAAAGCCAATTATGCCTATACCGTTTCCGAAGATAAAGCAACGGGGGAGCAATTGATTTATGTGCCTTTTCATAGGGGCAATGCTTCCCTGGCCTATCGCTTCTCCAATTTTAGTGCTTTTTACCAGCATCTCTACAATGGTTCGGTAGCAATTATCGGTGGAGAATTGGAAGGGTACCAAGTAGCCAATGCCGGGGTAACCTATTCCTTTAAAACAGAAGGCAAGTTACACTGTAGGCTTGGTTTCACCCTTAACAACGTATTCAACGTGTATTATGAAAATATTGCACTGCGACCTATGCCCAATAGAAATATTCAAACCCAATTAGTATTAAACTTTTAAAATGAGAAAAAACCGATTTTTTTTGATGGTTGCCCTAACAGGGCTGTTTTTTACCAGCTGTAGCGATGATGACGATCAACCCGTATTACCGGGGATAAATGTCTCCGTGACCCAAGATACCTTTTCGGAAGGTGACGGTACCATTGCGGTATCATTTACTACAACCGATGCGTTTACCACCGATGTAACACTAACCTACGAAGTTTCGGGAACTGCTACCGCAGGGGAGGATTACGAGGCCCTATCCGGAAGTTTGGTGCTAGGTGCTGGTCAGCGTACCGTTACCCAAAACCTTGTAATCATAGATGACGATGCCGTTGAACCCAGTGAAGAAATTATCCTGACCTTAACGGCCGTAAACGGCGCAACAGATTTTATAGGACCATCCAATTCCATTACGATAACCCTTACGGACAATGATTCTTTTCCTTTTGAAAATGGGATTTTAGTGCTTCATGAAGGTGGTTTTGGCCGTGGTGATTCATCCATGTCCTTTGTTACGGCTGATTTGAGCACTGTGGAGAACGGGATATTCAAATCGGTAAACGAGGTGGATGCCTGGGGCGATACCGCCCAAAGTATGGCCTTCAACGGAGATTTGGGCTATATCGTAGTGAATAATTCGCAAAAAGTGGAAGTTGTCAATCGCTATACGTTTGAATCGGTGGCTACCATAGGGGGAGCCGATGAAGATGACTTTTTAAATCCACGTTATATGGCTATTGTCAATGGCACAGGCTATGTGACGAATTGGGGTGATGGATTAAATCCCAATGATGATTTTGTGGCCGTGGTAAATCTAGAGAACAATACGGTAGAGAGCAGGATTTCCGTAGCGGAAGGCCCGGAACGCTTAATTGTAAAGGATAATACCATATATGTGTCCATGCAAGGAGGCTTTGGCCAAAATAACATTATTACGGTTATTGATGCAACGACCAATATGGTTACCACAACCATCCCGGTTGCAAATCGACCCAATACGTTACAACTGGATGCGAATGACAATTTATGGGTGCTTTCTGGGGGAAATCCCGCATTTACAGGAAATGAGACCGCTGGCCAGTTGGATAGAATTAATATAGCAACCAATACGGTAGAGGCCACTTTTGAATTTGCCCAAACGGAGCATCCCAATTATCTTTCAATAGATGGGGACGCGCTGTACTATTATTTGGGTGGGAACGTGTTTGAATTCAATGTTTCAGACACTGCTTTACCCTCATCTCCGGAGATTGAAGGTGTTTCCTTTTACGATATGACGGTAAATGATGGAAGGTTGTATGGTGTGGACGCAAAGGACTTCAGAAGTCCAGGTTCGCTGGATGTTTATGACCTTTCGGATAATTCACGTTTAACTTCGTTGGAGGTAGACCTTAACCCTGGGGAGGTCTATTTTAACGGTACGGCAGAGCGATAAACCATTATACTATAAAAAAGAGGGTGGTTTACAATGGTATTGTATTCCACCTTTTTTAATAGATGACACTCCTTTTGCCCAATGTCATCGGTAATTACCCACTTATATGGTAATATTCCCAAAAGTATCTATACTAACTTAGCAATGAGATGGATTATAGCCCCAAACGTATTGTATGCCTTACGGAAGAAACTACGGAAACCCTATATCTACTGGGCGAAGAAGCACGGATTGTTGGGATATCCGGTTTTACGGTCAGACCAAAAAGGGCCAGAAAGGAAAAACCCAAGGTCTCCACATTTTTAGAGGCTAAAACAGACGATATCTTGGCGTTACGACCCGATTTGGTTATTGGCTTTTCCGATATTCAAGCTACCATTGCCAAAGAATTAATTGCCCAGGGCATCACGGTTTGGGTCAACAATCATAGAAGTATTCAAGGGATATTACAAATGATGGTGCAGTTGGGAGCCTTGGTGGATAAAAAAGATGCCGCTTTGGATTTGGTACGAAGAATTGAGGACGATATCCTTCAGATGAAACAGAAAACCAAAAGCTGGACCAAAAAACCCAGGGTATACTTTGAAGAATGGTATGATCCCCTGATAACAGGGATCCAATGGGTAAGTGAAATCATTGAAATTGCTGGTGGGACCGATGTTTTTAAAGATAGACAGGCGTCATTGGCAAAGAATCGTATCCTGGCCAACCACAGTATGGTAATTGACCGGAATCCTGATGTGATACTGGCCTCCTGGTGTGGTAAAATGTTTAAAAAGGACAAAATGATAACGCGCGAGGGATGGGAGCACATCAACGCCCTAAAAACCGATTCCATCCATGAAATAAAATCCGAAATCATCCTGCAACCCGGTCCTGCTACCCTGCTGGACGGTTTGCCGCTCGTACATAAACTCCTGTTGGATTGGAAAGAAAAATATGGATAAGGGAAAAGCATTTTTTAATTGGAGCAGTGGCAAGGATGCGGCCATGGCACTGCATATGGTTCAAAAGGAAGGTAAAGAAGTTGACCTGCTGGTAACCACTATCAGTAAAGAATATCAAAGGGTATCCATGCACGGTCTCCATAGAAGTTTACTGGAGGCACAGGCTGCATCCCTTAGTATTCCGTTGGAGATCATTGAGCTACCGGAAAGCCCTTCTATGGAAGTTTATGGAGCTACGATGCGGGAACGCCTCACATTGCTCCAAAACCAAGGCTATGCCAATTCTTATTTTGGGGATATTTTTTTGGAGGATTTAAAGGCCTATAGGGAACAGATGTTACATCCCTTGGGATTTAAGGCGGTTTTTCCACTTTGGAAAAAGGATACCCGACAATTACTTTTGGATTTTATTGGCTTAGGGTTGAAGGCAATAGTCATTTGTGTAAACGCCCAGGTATTGGACAAATCCTTTTGTGGCCGGTTGATCGACCAGTCGTTTTTGGATGACCTGCCCTCAAATGTAGATCCCTGCGGGGAAAATGGTGAGTTTCACACCTTTTGTTTTGACGGCCCATTGTTTCAATGGCCGATTGCCTTTACCCAGGGTGATATCGTATATAAAACCTATCCCGCTCCCCAAACAGGACAAAATGCAGATGGTTCCGAATATGGGTTTTGGTACTGCGATTTGCGGTTGAAGGGTTGAGGTACGGGAAACAACCCATGTTGTTTGCCCTCGTATTAATTCAAATCCAAGGGTTTGTCCAGAATCATAAATTCCCTAACCGGTGTTTTAAAATCCCTATAAGGCGCAGGTTCCCCAAAACTGGACTTTTGGGCCTGTTTGCTGGAAACCCCTGTGATTTCCTCCAATGCTCTTGCCAATAAGGGCTCATTGACATCACCCAATTCTCCCAGATTGAATACGTCTTCCCTAAGCTCAACATCCGGGGCAAAACCAGCCGTATAGTCCAAAAAGCCAACCGAATTTTCATTTCTCCCCACCAATGGCTGTATGATCCATCTGTTGTCGGGATTGATCCGGTTTTCCCTTCTTCCATCCCCATAGGTGTAGGGACCATTTACCCCCGTGGGATCATCCACCAAAGAGATGGAGAATTCATTTTTTCCAGTCGTTGTTGTGCCAATATGAATGACCTCAACGTAAGGGTCCAGACCATTCATGAGCAATTCACTTGCCGAAGCCGATCGATTGGTAGCCAAGACAAACACCCTATTGAGGTTTAGGGAATTGAGCGCTACACCGGATCGTACTTCATTGGCAAAATAATCTTCCAGTTGCTGATTCGAAAAACGTGATTGTTGTTTATCGTTCCAGCGTTGCCGGATATAGAGGTCATTTGTATTTGGACCGTAAATCATACTCGCCAAAAGGCGTGAGGTGTTTACCGAGCCACCGGGATTGTAACGCATATCCAAAACCAGATCCGTAACACCATTCGCCACAAATTGTCCGAATACCTCATTTAGCTCATCATTGAAGTCCCTATTAAAGCGTTGGTACATCAGGTATCCGATTTTTTGGCCATTCATGTCAAGGGTTCTCGCTTCCCGAATAGGAGGTTCCAAGAAATCTTCAATTTTCGTCAAGGTGATTTCATTTTCGGTTTGGTTTACCAACCTATTGGCGATATCCGCCTCACCCATATTTAAGGTATAGGTATCATTCTCACCAAACAATAAATCCCCAAAATTATCGGGTGTCAGCACCTGTCCATCAACCCCATAAAAAATATCCCCTCTTTTAAGCCCTGCCTCCGCTGCAGTAGACCCTGGGACAACATTTCGTACAAATCCAAATACATTGTTGGTATCATCTTCCGTTAGGTCAATAATAAAGAACTGCAATCCATTGCTTTTGCTCACTCCCGATAGGGAGTTAAGCAGTACTTCAAAATCCTCATTAAAAAAAGTAAATCGGTCTTCAGCAAACAGGAGGCTTCGTATAAAATCCTCAGGATTTGGGGTAGCCTGCAAAAACTCGGTGTATTCCTGATCATTGGCAAACCGTTCATCCGCTAAATCTAGAACGTCCGCTTGCCAAAAGTACCACTCATTCATCGCCTTCCACATAAAGTCTTGTACCGTGACATCATTTGAAATCGGGTTCGGGCCTCCGTCATCGTCATCACTGCAAGAAAGGAGGACAAGGGCCATACTGCCTAGCAGCACTATTTTGCCTTGCCACAACTTCTTTGTCAGTAAACGGTACAAATATTCCATAGGGTATTAATTCGAAAATACATCATAGATCGTTCCCCCTTTTAGAGGATTTAACCTATTGGAACTGGAAATGGTACGGATTTGCATATGGGACGGTGCTTCCAAAGCCCTACCCTTGGCAACCGGTCCCGTAATTTCCTCAATGGCCCTGGCCAGTAAGGGTTCATCCGGCTCGCCCAGTAATCCTAAATTGCCCAAGGATTCCAATACTACAATGTCCGGTTCCAGGCCACTGGTGAAATCACTGAACCCTACGGCATTTTCATTGGTACCTACCAAAGGTTGCAGGGCATATCTATGATCTGGATCCGCGCCATTCAAAGTTTGATCTCCATTGAAGATATATGGAAATGGAATGGATTCTCCATTGGTAAGACCCACTTCTTGATTGGGATTGTCCACCAGGGTCACCGAAAACTCATTTTTTCCAAAGGTGGTGTCCCCAATATGGACAACAGTAATATATGGATCCAAACTATTTATGACCAATTCACTTGCAGAGGCACTATCGTCCGTGGTTATGATGTAAACACGACTTAAATTGAGACTATTGATTGGAATTGTAGTTTCATCATCGCCATCACCTATAACTATAGTATCTACAAAACTATCTTCACCGCCCAGGAGATTATTCCATTTTTGATTCCATCGCTGTCTTGAAAAAAGCTGCCCGGTGAACTGTCCCGTGATCATACTGGACAATCGAATTGCCGATCGTACCGAACCGCCCGGATTGTACCGTAAATCCAATACCAAATCCGTTATGTTTTCACTCTGTAATTGTCCAAAAGCAGCGTTCAGTTCATCATCAAAATCACCGGTAAAGCTGTTGTACATTACATATCCAATTTTGTGGGCACCGACATCCAGGGTTTTGGCTATATGTACGGGGTTTTCCACAAGCTGTGTTTTGGTCAACTCAATATTTACCCCATTTGGTGTGGTCGTATCATTGTCAATGGTCGCAAAATTCAGGGTATATGTGGTGGGATCGAGCAGATCAAGATTACTGTTGGTGATCCGTCCCGAAGCATCCGTTTCAGCAAAAAGGGCAGTACCGTTTATGGCATAAAAGACATCCCCGCGTTGAACCCCTTTGGTTTCCGCATCAGAACCGTTGATTACGTACCGTACCACTCCAACAACGGCAGTTCCTCCCTCAGGTGGTCTTGTCAATACAAATTCCACCCCATTTGTGGTGGCGACCCCGGAAAATGAATTGAACAAAACATCATAATCACTTACAATGACACTAAATCTGTCTTTGGGTGATAAAATGGCACTATGCAATCCCTCTGGGGAATTAAAGCCATTTAAATAGGTATAGAACGCATTGGTATCGGCGAATCGGTCGTCCGCCAGGTCATTGACCTCGTCCTGCCATAAATACCATGTATTCATTGCGCTCCAAATAAATTCATTGATTTCACTTTGCAATTCCACAATTTCCTCCTCTGGTGGTGGTTGCTGTTCCATTTCGGGCGTATCATCATCGTTGGAACATGAAGTCAGAAAAAAACACAAAAGGGTCAGTGGAATAAATAGGTTTCTCATAGCAATTAAATTTTCATTGTACCACCAAGAATCGTTCCAGCTTTGCGAATTCCCGGTGGTATTCTATAACAATCTTAGTTTCAAAAACCCTAAAATACTTACATTCAATTAAAATAGAAATGAATTTGTAACAAAATTCGTTGTATGTCGTCATGAAGGTGTAAGTCGATAACAAGATATACAAAACACGAAACCACCAAATGCAACAAAAAGAGTTTATAGCACTGGTTACGCCTTTTAAGGATAAGCTTTACCGCATGGCCAAACGATTATTGGTTTCACGGGAAGAGGCCGAGGATGCTACTCAGGAAATATTGCTAAAGCTTTGGTCCAAAAATGAATCCATGGGCCAATACAAAAGTGTAGAGGCTTTTGCGATGACCATGACGAAGAATTTTTGTTTGGACCGATTAAAATCCAAACAAGCGGGAAACTTGAAATTGGTCCACAGTAATTACAAGGACGAAACGGTTTCCGTACAGCGACAATTGGAAGCTGAGGATAGTGTGGGATGGGTAGAACGGATAATGGAGGAACTACCAGAGCAACAAAAAATGGTTTTACAATTGCGGGACGTGGAGGATTATGATTATGATGAGATAGCCCAGATGTTGGATATGAAACCAACGGCGGTGAGGGTGACCCTTTCAAGGGCAAGAAAAACAGTTAGGGAAAAATTACAACAAAAACATAGTTATGGAATTGGATAACTACATAGAAAAGCTTTTGGAGAAGTACTTTGAAGCGAACACTACGGTTGCTGAAGAGAAGGAACTTGGGAACTATTTTGCCCAAAAGGCGGTTGCACCGCACCTGGAACAATACAGGCCCATGTTCAATTACTTTTCCGTTGCCAAGAAAGAACAATTTACCAAGCAGGTTCCACTAAACACCAGAAAGAAGATCAACTATGGGTGGATTTCCGCTGCAGCGGCAGTTGTACTGGCTTTTGGCATCTATTTTGGTCCTGACCAATATCAGGCATACCAAGATAAAAAGGAGGCAGAACTTGCCTATGAGGAAACAAAGAAGGCTTTGAACCTATTGGCCGAGAATTTTGGAAAAGGAACCCAAAAGATGGCCTATTTAAATGAGTTTGAAGTTGCAAGATCAAAAGTGTTCAATGAAAAATAGAAATTAAAAAGTGAAAAAATGAAGAAGTATATTTTAATCGTATTGATTGCCGTGATACCGGTTGCCGGTTTTTCCCAATCTTTATTTGACAAGTATGAGGATTTGGATGACGTGACCTCCGTGGTCGTTTCCAAGAAAGCTTTTGAATTGTTGGCCAAAATGGATATTGAGGTCGATGATCCAGACGCCCAGGACTTTATGGATATTGCTACAAGCGTCAATAGCCTAAAAGTATTTACAACGGATAATGAGTCCATTGGTGCCGATATGAAAGCTTCCGTGGGCAAGTATCTAAAATCAGCTTCCCTAACTGAATTGATGCGTGTTAAGGACAAAGATGCCAATGTGAAGTTTTATATCAAAGAAGGTAGGGACAGCGACCATGTCAGTGAATTGTTGATGTTTGTTACCGGACTCAAAGAAGTTGAAGCCGATGGCAGGCGGTTTGAAACGGTACTGTTGTCATTGACCGGAAATATTGATTTGAACAAAATCAGTTCCCTGACCAAAAAAATGAACCTTCCGGAAGAGTTGAACAAAGCAGGTAAAAAAGGAGAATAATTAGAAACACCGGGTTGGTAGTGGGAATTGCTACCAATCCGTTTTCTTAAAATTTGCCCTAGGCAAAGTCCAAGGGCATCAATCATTAAAAGAACATGAAAAATACAATCAGAACAATAGTGGTCTTCCTCTTTCTTGTACCGGTTATGGCCATAGGCCAATCCGTATTTGACAAATTGGAGGATTCGGACAAAATCGGAACAGTGACCATAAGTAAAGGAATGTTGGGCATAGTGGCCAGTATGTCCGCCGATGACAAGGATAAGGAAACACAGGAATTCATTGAATTGGCCAAAAGCATTACCAATATCAAGGTATTTGTTTCCGAAGATCATGATGCGTCAAACATGATGAAATCCACCGCAAAAGGATATATCAAAACATCAAAATTGGAAAGCTTAATGAAGGTAAGGGATGACGATTCCAATGTAGACTTTTATGTTAAGGAAGGAAAGGACAGTGACCATGTGAGTGAAATGGTGATGTTGGTGACGGGTATGGACAAAAAGACGGAACATGCCAATTTTGAAACTGTTCTTGTTACCATGACAGGGGATATTGATTTGACCAAAATTGGTTCACTGGTCAATAAAATGAACCTTCCCAAAGATTTGGAAAAAGTTAACAAAGAAGAATAAAAGTTGGTTAAGGGAGTGTAACAAAAGACCCTAAACCCATACCTATTAAAAAATCAATCAATTAAGGAACAATGAAGAAGATAGTAAAAGGATTGGCAATGGTTGCACTCGTGTTCATGGCTTCCTGTGCGTCCCAACCCAGTCTACAGGAGTATTATGTGGACAATATGGAAAACCCCAATTTTATAGCCTTGGATATTCCCGCCAGTATCCTCAAAATGGAAGAGGTGGAACTGACCAATGTGCAAAGGGAAGCTGTGGAATCCTTAAAAAAGTTCAATTTGTTGGCGTTCAAAAAAACCAGCGAAAATGTAGCGGAGTACAAAATTGAGAAGGCCAAGGTAAAGGAAATCCTAAAGAACGAGGATTTTGTGGAACTCATGAAAATCAACTCCCAATATGGGAAGGGGGTCATAAAATACCTAGGTGAGGACGATGCCATTGATGAGGTCATTATTTATGGGGATAGTAAGGAGCAGGGATTCGCCCTGGTTCGGGTATTGGGAAAAAATATGAACCCTGCCCATATTGTACAGCTCATGCAGGCCATCCAGAAATCGGAATACAAGGGTGAAGGATTAGGAGAGATAGGCAAGTTTTTAAAAGGGTAGGCCTAAACAAAATCAATACTCATTATCCCAGCTTTTTTAAAGTTGGGATTTTTTTGTGCCCATAATTGACCTTAAGTTAAAAAAGGGAGGTGACTTACTGATTATCTTAGTGTCTTAATACCTAAATGGAACACTAACAAAATCTAAAGCAAAATGGAAAAAGCACAAGAATGGATAACCTATGGTTTGGACTTGGCCAAAGAATTTGGACCAAAGCTGTTAACGGCCATCCTTATTTATATCGTTGGTTCATGGATCGTTAAAAAGCTGATCGGAGGGCTTAGGAAAGTAATGGCGAAAAGTAAGTATGACGAATCTTTACAACGATTTCTTTTAAACCTTCTCAGTTGGACGTTGAAGGTGTTCTTAATTCTTTTGGTCATTTCCCAGTTAGGGGTTGACGTGACCACCTTCGCAGCGGTAATCGCAGCAGCTGGTTTGGCCGTTGGTCTGGCTCTGCAAGGCTCCCTTTCCAATTTTGCGGGAGGTGTATTGATCATGATTTTTAAACCGTATAGGATTGGTGACCTTATTGAGGCACAAGGAGAGCTTGGTGTGGTCAAGGAAATTGAAATATTCACCACAAAAATGGTGTCCCCAGAGAATAAATTGATCATTGTTCCCAATGGGGCCATGGCCAACGGGAACATAGTAAACTATACCGCCGAGGGAAAAATACGTGTGGATACGGTTATAGGTGTGGCCTATGAAGAAGACATTAAAAAGACCAAAAATGTATTGTTGGAAGTGTTGACATCCAACCCCAATGTTTTGAAAGAGCCAGCACCTTCGGTCAATGTTTTGGAATTGGCGGATAGTTCCGTAAACTTTGCGGTACGTCCATTTTGCAAACCAGAGCACTATTGGGATGTATATTTTGCTACCTATGAAGGATGTAAAATGGCCCTGGATGAGGCGGGTATTGAAATTCCCTATCCCCACGAAGTACAGATTGAGAAGAAATAAGGGATTGCAAAATTGTCATTTCGGAGGAATCTGCCATGGGAAATACGCACCCATCACTATACATTTTCTACCTTGGCCTTTACCAAACGAAGTCTGACAGTTTGAAATGACCGGTAAATTGAATTGGAGCAATTAAACCCCAGTATAATTGGCTGGGGTTATTTTTTTTAGTTCAGCTTTTATGGTTGGGGATATGTCCAGGGTTTCAATAAAATCCGCCATGGTCTTCTGGGTTATTTTCGTGTTGGTTCGGGTCAATCCCTTTAGCGCTTCATAGGGATTTGGGTATCCTTCCCTACGTAAAACAGTTTGGATGGCTTCGGCAACAACAGCCCAATTATCCTCAAGGTCTGCCTCAAATTTTTCTTGGTTCAACACCAATTTATCCAAGCCTTTTAAGGTAGACTGAAATGCAATAAGGGTATGTGCAAAGGGTACCCCAATGTTCCTGAGGACCGTACTATCCGTTAAATCCCGTTGTAGTCTTGAAATGGGAAGTTTGGCCGACAAGTATTCAAAAATGGCATTGGCCATACCCAGATTTCCTTCCGAGTTTTCAAAATCGATGGGATTTACCTTATGGGGCATGGCCGAAGAACCTACTTCCCCCTTTTTGATGGTCTGTTTAAAATAGTCCATGGAAATATAGGTCCAGATATCTCGATTTAGATCGATTAAAATGGTATTGATTCGTTTTAAACCATCGAATAGGGCGGCCATATGATCATAATGTTCAATTTGGGTAGTGGGAAACGAATGGTGAAGGCCTAGTTTCTGTTGTACAAATTGTTGCCCAAAAGCTTTCCAATCAATTTGTGGGTAGGCCACTTTGTGGGCATTGTAGTTTCCTGTGGCCCCTCCAAACTTTGCGGCCGAAGGGATATCGTTCAGTAGATCGAATTGTTGTTTTAGACGTTCCACAAACACCTCTATTTCCTTGCCCAATCGGGTTGGCGAAGCGGGTTGGCCGTGTGTCCTGGCCAGCATGGGAACTGATGCCCAAACCTTGCCCAAATCCTTTAGTTTTTCAAAGAGCTTGACATAAACGGGGACATAGCTGTCGTTCATGGCATCCTTAATGGAAAGTGGAATGGCGGTATTATTGATATCCTGGGATGTTAGGCCAAAGTGGATAAACTCTTTATGCCCACTTATGCCCAAAACATCAAACTTTTGTTTGATAAAGTATTCAACAGCTTTTACATCATGGTTTGTGGTCCTTTCTATTTCCTTAATGGTGGCGGCGTCCTCGGCTGAAAATGAACGATGGATTTTTCTTAATTCCTCAAATTTTTGAACATCAAAATCCGCTAATTGGGGGAGGGGCAATTCACATAGGGCGATAAAATATTCAATCTCAACCTGAACGCGATACTTTATTAAGGCCTCTTCTGAGAAAAAGGCTGAAAGTGATGTTGTTTTGTTTCGATAACGTCCGTCGACCGGTGAAATGGCATTTAGTGGATTCAAAGACATTGAAGTGGATTTTAGAAAACCTCAAAGATAGCTTAATACCCCAACTTCTTTAGTTTGTTCAGGATTTTAATTCCCCTATTTTGAAACCCGGCGGAACCTTGGGGAAGATGTTGTTCCAAAACGGATTTCAGCTCGGGACGTATCCAATCAAAGGTTTCACCCAGATAGAGCAGACTGGTCATGGCAAAAACCTTCGTGGCCACTTTATGCTCCTCAATGAGCCAGTCAAAACACACCGTAGCCATCTTTTCTAAATAAGCCAAGGATAAGGCATTTCTGAAAAGGGGGCGTTTCGCCCTGTAGTAGGCCTGTGTCAACAGTTGACATATATGGGCCATGGGACGTATGGAGGATTCCGATTGCATCTGATCCAATCCCTCGATAAAATCATTGAGAATGGGTACGATCAATTCCAATTTCTTACGCATGACATGGTCAAATATCCAGCTTGCCGCAAAATTATCCTCCTTATCATGGATAAATACTTCCTTGAACAATGGGTCCACCAATTCTGGGGAAGCCAGTACATGGGCAACAATTCTGTCCACATCCGGTTTGTTTATTCGCCCCGCATTTAGTTGCCGATGTAACTCCTGGACCGTCATAGGTCTTTACGAAGTTTTTGAACCAATTGGGGAACACCTTCAACAGCCGTTTTGGAGATAATGGTCAGGTGTTCAAAATCCATTTCCCGAATAGTAGGTCTGGGGTCCACAAAATAAATGGGTGTACCCGAGGGAACATAGTTTATGAGACTTGCGGCGGGATATACCTGCATTGATGTACCAATAATGATCAATACATCCGCCATGGCAGTAATTGCAATAGCGGGTTCCAACATCGGTACCATTTCCCCAAACCACACCACATGGGGCCTAAGTTGGTGGCCCCTGGCGTCCAGATCACCCAAAACAAGATCAGTGGTCCAATCCAATATCGTAGTTTCATCCCTAATGCTTCGGACCTTTAAAAGCTCGCCATGTAGGTGTAGTACTTTGGAACTCCCCGCTTTCTCGTGGAGGTTGTCTATATTTTGGGTAACAATAGCAACGTTGGAGTAGTTTTCCAGTTCCACCAGGGCTTTGTGGCCAGCATTGGGTTCCACTTGTAAAAGCTGCCGACGTCTTTGATTGTAAAATTCCAAAACCAATTCTGGATTTCTGGAAAAGCCTTGTGGGGAGGCAACTTCCATAACATCGTGGCCCTCCCATAGCCCATTGGCATCCCTAAAGGTTTTGAGGCCACTTTCGGCACTCATTCCGGCTCCAGTGAGAACAACAACTCTTTTTTTGTCCATTGCTAGGTGTTTTTGGATACGTATATCGGTGTCCAACTTACTTAAATGGAAGCTGGAATTCAAAAATAGTATTTTCATTATCTTGATCCTATGATCGATTGTGATTTGCTGGCCTATTTGGAAGATTACCTTACGGAGAACCGAAAAGAGCGTTTTCGCAAAGTGCTCTCCGAGCGTACCAAATTTTTGACCGTGGCCATTGAAGATGTATACCAAATGCACAATACCAGTGCCATTCTTAGAAGTTGCGATGCCTTTGGTATTCAAGAAGTGCATAGTATTGAGGGCCGATTTGGGGACAAGTTGGATAAGAACATTGCCTTGGGGGCACAACAATGGGTAGATGTGGTACGGCACCAAAACACTACGGATTGTATCAAGACCCTTAGGGAAAGGGGATATTGCATTGTGGCAACGGTCCCCCACCAAGATGCATATTCACTTTCCGAATTTCAAGTGGATACAAAAACAGCAGTGTTTTTTGGAACGGAATGGGAAGGATTGAGCACGGAGGTTTTGGAACAGGCCGATAGGTTTTTAAAAGTTCCAATGGTAGGTTTTTCCGAGAGCCTTAACGTATCCGTTTCAGCCGCTATAATCATTCAACAGCTTGCCAATAACCTTAGAAAAACAACACTTCCTTGGCAATTGACCCAAGCCGAACTATTGGAAAAACGGCTGGATTGGACCAAAAAGTCCATCAAGAAGGTGGAACAGATTATCAGTCGTTACCAGGGGAATTGATGTTTTTTGTACATTTAAACGTAACCAATTTATAAACAGATGACTACACTACTTTACATTCTGGCCGGAATTGTATTGCTCATACTTATCCTGGCAATGCTGGCCCCCAAAACGTATGATGTTTCCCGTTCTATAGTGATCGATAGCCCTAAGGACAAGGTTTTTCCTTTTTTACGTTCTTTAAAAAAACAGGACGAATGGTCTCCCTGGGCAAAAAGAGACCCTAACATGCACAAGGAATATAGGGGAAACGATGGTGAAGTTGGCTCGGTGAGCTATTGGAACGGGAACAAAGAAGTTGGAGAGGGCGAACAGGAAATCACCAAAATTGTGGATGGTAAACGTATTGAAGGGGAACTACGATTCCTAAAACCCTGGAAGTCCGAATCCGATTGCTATTTTGAAACGGAAGATGCAGAATCGGGAAAGACAAAGGTCACCTGGGGTTTTTCGGGGAAGAACAAGTTTCCGTTCAGTATCATGATGCTATTCATGAGCATGGATAAGATGGTGGGAAAGGATTTTGAGGAGGGATTGGCTTCGTTAAAGGGCCTATTGGAAAAATAACGTGATGGAACAGAATATGGTAGGTTGGTTTGAAATTCCAGTAACGGATATGGACCGTGCAAGGAAGTTTTACGAAGAAGTATTTGAAATTACCATTCAAGTACAGGATTTTGGGGGAACACTAATGGGCTGGTTTCCCTGGTCCGAAGGGAAATCGGGTTGTTCAGGTTCCTTGATTTTACAGCCAGAATGGTATATTCCAAGCCATAAGGAAGGTGTATTGATCTACTTTGCCAGTGAGGACGTCCAAAATGAGTTGGACCGAATAGAAAATGCCGGAGGCCGCATCTTAAAAGCCAAAACCCACATAAGTCCGGATGTCGGCTATATGGGGTTGTTCCATGACTCGGAAGGTAACCGCATAGCGTTACACTCCAGGAAATAACCCTATTCGTTGGGTTCCAAGAGGGCAGTGTCGTAGTCGTTTTCAAGAACGACCTTACCGTTTTTGACCATGACCCGAGTATCGGAATAGGCATCGTACAATACGGTGCCATCACCAAAGAACCCTTTTACCCGGAGGGATTTTTCGCCTTTGGGCAAATCCAGTCCAACGACAACTTTATCACGGTACTCCCCATCAATATAAGTTCTGGAAAAAACATAGGGGCTTTTGGCCAACCTTTTGTGCTTACCAGCTCCAATGGCGGGATGATCTCTTCTGAATTTTCCCAGTTTTTGCCAGTGTTCATGGACCTTTTTAACCTCTGGTACGGTATCCAGGTCCTCCCAGTTCATGTAGGATCTAAGGTTCGCATCCCCTTCTGCGCCCTCCACTTTAAGGGGACGCATGGTTTCATCACCATAATATACCTGCGAGGCCCCCGGGGTCAACAATAGCATGTTTGCCGAGCGATAGGGTTTACTTCGGTCAGCATCATAGGGGTTCCCATCATCATGTGAAGTGAGGTAGTTAAGGACACTTTTTCCCTGGAATTTTGTGTTGAGCAGGTAACTGTACTTCTTAAATACTTTTTCGTAGGTCTGGGTAGCATCATTTTTTAGATCAAAATTGATCAGGCTGGTGAAACCGTTGGCAAAGTAGTCCACCTTTTTATCACCAAAATCAAAATTACGCCCACCTGAGATACCATAATTATAAACTTCCCCTACCATGTAGAACGGTTTATCGTCCAATACGCTGTTGGGATGCTTCTTTTTCCAGGTTTCAAAGGCATAATCCGCTTCCTTTTTTAATTCTGCCCATGCATTTTCATTAACGTGTTTGACCGTATCCACCCGGAACCCGTCCACTCCAAATTCATGGATGTAATCCGTAAGCCATTTGATAATGTAAAATCGTGGCGCCCTGGGATATCCCGTACGTTCAAAGAAAAGATTAAGTTCATCCAATTCCTGACTTAGACGGCCTTCCTCTTTCCATTTGGCCAATAAGGTATCCGGTAGTTCCACGGGCTCATCAGATTCCGTTAAAATATCCGGAAGATTGCGTACAAGGGTACAGGCGGTAGTATTTTCATAATTGTCAAATGCGCAAGCCGGGGATGTTCGCACCCACTCATCGGGCCAAACGGGATCAATGGCCGTTACCGGTCCTGTATGATTGAGAACTACATCCAGTAAAACGCGGATTCCTCTGGCATGGGCCGTTTTGACCAGGTTCTCTAAATCTTTTTTCGTGCCAAAATTAGGGTCGATCGTAGTCCAATCCTTGGTCCAATACCCGTGGTAGCCATAGGTGACTCCGGTTCCTTCATCCGTGGCGCCATGGATTTGTTCAACCACTGGGGTAAACCAAATTGCATTGATTCCTAAATTGGTAAAGTATCCGTTTTCAATTTTTTGGGTGATTCCGGCAATATCCCCTCCTTCAAATCCCCTGAGGACTGCCGTGGAGTCCTTACGCTCAAAATTGATATCCTTTTCGGGTTGTCCATTGTTAAACCTATCCGTTAAAAGGAAATAGATGTTGGCCCCCTCCCAAACAAAGGGGCTTCGGGAATGCTCTTCCTGCTTTTGGTTTGTGGCTAGGGTTTCCGGGTTTTTTTGGGGCGTTTCTTTTTGAGAGTTTTTGCAGCCAAAAAGAGAAGTCAATATCGACATAGCGATAAGTAGTTTTCTCATGCTTTGAGGATTTTGCCTAAAGCTATAAAATGCTCGCAAGAATAGAAAATTTATTTAAATAGGGATTTCGGAAAATTGGAAAATGTAAAGCCTTACCCTTTGTTAAGTACCTTATATTCCTCATAGCAATTACTTATGGCATCCAAAATCTGTAGGTCATTCGCAGTTCGTATGAACGACCGTGAATAACTGCAGTTGTTGAGAATGTCCTCAATATCCATCTTTTCGAGTTGCAGTAGCTGTTTCAGTGTTTCCCGGTCAAATTTTGAAGCCAATAAATCCCGGATGTTCTCATCCTCTTTCATTTTCCGCAATTTTCGCATCTGCTGTGGTTTCTTGCCAAATAGGTTGCGGAGCTGGTCTGCGGGATTTAGGATGGCACCCAGCACTTTGGTGACGGCACTTGGACTTTTACTACCCCCTTCATAACTCTTGTTAAGTCCTGAAATACTGTATTGATACGCGTTGTTGACCGGTAGGTTCTTTACGTCTATCTCCAGGTATCCTGTAAGCTGATAGGGCCTTACAATCACCTCTTCCAGGGCATAAGCCAATTCCGTTAGGAATATCTTGGTGTCCTTAATTCGAAACATGTCATTGGTCACCCTTACTTTTTGGGGCTTAAAACCAAGGTAGGTCAAATAAAGGGTGTCATTAACTGCAGCGGTAATCCTAAATTCACCATCTTGGTTGGTGATGGTTCCGATCACCTTGTTCAAGTTAATGACATGCACACTTTCCAAAGGGAAGTTCGTTTGGGCATTGAGCACTGTGGCAACGATGTCTCCGGTCTGGGTATCTTCCTCATTTTCCTGGCTAAATACCAGTGTCCCCAGGAGAAGGAAAGTGAAGCATAAAAGTCTTTTCATCAAGCAATTTTCGACCTTAAAGATACAAAACAACGGAATTTAATGGGGCTGCCGTGCCTTTTTGGAATGCATTAACTAAAAAAAGCCTGGATTCCTTCCCTTTTTTCGTCTGGATGAAGATTTTTTCTTTTTGTTGAAGGGTGCGCCCCCGTCCTTTCGTCCACCTCTCCTACGGTCCCGTTTTTTGCCCTTTCCACTGCGGCCCGGGTTTTTGGAAACCTCTACATTGACGAAACGTCCATCGACTTTAAAATCCTGAAAGGCTTCCAGTACTAAAGGCATTAAATTAGCATCCGTATTGAAGAAGGAAAAGCTGTCCTTTGTATCCACCCTGTAAATATCTTCCTTGTCCAGATTAAGGGTCTTACGTAAGAAGTCCTTTAGCGACATCCAGTCGTACCCATCCCGTTCCCCTACATTGATAAAATAACGGACCGAACCGTCCTTTGGCCTTTCTTCTTGGCCTTTTTCCCCTTTGGATGATTTCTGTTCATCCAAATCCCGGGTATTACTGTAATATCTAAAGAACCTCGTAAATTCGACCGAAACCATCTTTTTGATGATTTCATCCCGATCAAGGCCTTCCAAAACGTCATAAATGGCCGGAAGGTAATTCTCAATATCCGGATCAATGTTGGTATCCCTAATTTTACTGGCCAAATGGTACAATTGTATTTCGCAAATTTCAATTCCCGTTGGAATTTTCTTTTCGATGAAATCCTGTCGAATTTTCTTTTCAATGGCCTTTATTTTCCTAAGTTCACTTCGTGTAGTGATGACCATGGAAATACCGGATTTTCCTGCCCTTCCCGTACGTCCGCTTCGGTGCGTGTAGGTTTCGATCTCATCCGGCAATTGATAGTTGATCACATGTGTGACATCATCCACGTCTATTCCGCGAGCTGCCACATCGGTTGCTATCAATAGTTGGATTTGTTTTTTGCGAAAGGCGTTCATGGCCAAATCCCTTTGATTCTGACTTAGGTCTCCATGTAAGGCCCCGGCATTGTATCCGTCTTCAATTAGTTTTTCGGCAATTTTTTGCGTATCCCTTTTGGTCCTACAAAAAACCACGGAAAATATTCCAGGATTCGCATCGGCCAATCGCTTGAGCGCGGCGTACCTGTCCCTGCCACTCACCAAATAATATTCATGCTGCACGGTCACTGCGCCTGCATTTTTGGTCCCTACCGTAATCTCCTTGGGTTTGTGCATGAACTTTTTGGCAATGCTGGCCACTTCTTTGGGCATGGTGGCCGAAAATAACCAGGTGGACTTATCATCGGGCGTATTGGAAAGGATATCCCTAATATCCTCATAAAAGCCCATATTGAGCATTTCATCGGCCTCATCCAAAATACAGTACTCAATTTTGGTAATGTCAACGATTCCCCTTTGGATCATATCCTTCATACGACCTGGGGTGGCGACCACGATCTGTGCCCCTCTTTTGATCTGTTTGGCTTGTTCGGTAATACTGGCACCGCCATAGATGGCAACAATATTGACTCCCTTTTCATATTTGGAGTAGAGTTGCATTTCATTGGTGATCTGTAGACATAATTCCCTCGTAGGGGATAGGATGAGACCTTGCGTGGTTCTACTTTGGGCATCAATTTTCTGGAGCAGTGGAAACCCGAATGCAGCAGTTTTTCCGGTTCCTGTTTGTGCCAGTGCCACCAGGTCGGTTTCGTCCTCCAATAAAATGGGAATGGCTTTTTCCTGGACTTCGGATGGGGATTCAAACCCTAAATCCGAAATTGCCGTTAATAAGGACTCCTGCAGTCCCAAACTTTCAAATGGTGTCATATCATTGTTTATAAACTCGCAATTATTGTGCTGTATCGAGCGAAAACCTTATAAACAAAGCCCATCACAACACCCCTTTTTACCCATTTTCCTCGGGCGCGACATTAAATAAGCGGCAAATGTACATTTATTTCATCAGCTATTGGGCAAAGAAGCAAGAAAGTCAACCAACTGTTTAACGGCCTTGGCTCTATGGCTTATCCCATTTTTCTCTTCCATGGGGAGTTCGGCAAAGGTTTTGTCGTAACCCTTGGGTCGAAAAACGGGGTCATAACCAAAGCCTTTTTTTCCTTTTTTTTCCTTGGTAATGTTTCCATGGACCACCCCTTTGAAAAAATGGCATTCTGAGTTCAGGTTCAAGGCAATGACCGTCTCAAATCTGGCCGACCTGTCCCCAATAGCGTTAAGTTCTTGCAGGAGTTTGTCCATATTGGAATTGGCATCCTTGTCTGGTCCTGCATATCTCGCAGAGTAGACCCCCGGCGCCCCTTTTAAGGCATTCACCAATAATCCGGTATCATCGGAAAAACAGGGAAGTCCGTAGGTAGATGTCACAAAATCTGCCTTTATTTTAGCATTTTCTTCCAGTGTTTTTCCTGTTTCCGGGATTTCACTGTAACAACCAATGTCCTGTAAGGAAACCAATTCCACAGAGGTTGGGACCAGGTTTTTTACTTCTTGGAACTTGTTTTGGTTGTGTGTCGCAAAGACCAATTTCATAAACTACATTTCTTGGGGGTAAAAATAGTACTTTAGAAAAATGAAATTTAAAATACCACCTCCTTTGGTCATGATCGTTTTTGGAGCCCTTATGTACCTCTTGGACCGATTTCTTCCTGTTGGGGAGTTTGACTTTTTTGGTCGTAAATGGATGCTGTATTTTTTAGCGGTACTAGGTCTTTTGGTCATGGGATTGGCGCTATTTCAATTTGTCAGGGCAAAAACCACAACAAATCCCTTGAACCCCGAGAAAGCCAATAGCTTGGTAAGTCATGGGATATACCGTTATACAAGGAATCCAATGTATTTGGGCATGCTGCTGTTTCTTATCGCTTTTGGCCTTCATTTGGGAAATGCCTTCAATACCCTTTTGGCGGCGGGTTTTGTGTATTATATGAACCATTTTCAGATCAAGGGGGAAGAAGCAGCCTTGAACAAAAAGTTCGGTAAAAAGTACCAATTGTATTGCAAAGCCGTAAGGCGTTGGTTTTAGCTATTGGGAAATTGATAATTTTTAGTGGTGAAAAAAGTCAATTTGCTGATCAAAAACGATTTTTTATTCACCGTTTGGCCTTTTTTTGAACAACGCCGATCTTCACTTTTTTTAATAATTACATTTACAGCTTAATTTTTAGACGATGGTGGAAACGGGGCGTAAATACGTTTTTGATTTTGATAGCACCCTTACCCAGGTTGAGGCCTTGGATGTTTTGGCGGAAATGACCTTAAAGGGCAAGTCAAATAAAGATGAAATCCTTAAGGAAATCCAGAACATTACCAATTTGGGGATAGATGGGGAGATTTCCTTCACGGAATCTTTGGAACGGAGGATACGGCTTCTGGAAGCCCATAAGAGTGACCTGGATCCACTAATTGATGATTTACGTCAAAAAATATCCAAATCCATTAAGGAAAACAAAGAGTTCTTCCATTTACATGCCGAGGACATTTATGTAATTTCCTGCGGGTTCAAGGAATTCATTGACCCCATTGTAGCAGATTACAATATCCCTTCGGAGCGGGTTTATGCAAATACCTTTAAATTTGATGACCATGGCCAAATCATTGGTTTTGATGAAACCAATGTGCTATCATCACATAATGGAAAGATTGAGTGCTTAAAAAAGCTGGATTTGGATGGCGAGGTCCAGGTGATTGGCGATGGCTATAGTGATTATGTAATGCGGGAAGCTGGTATTGCCGATAAGTTTTTTGCCTATACTGAAAATGTGCATCGTGAAAAAGCAGCTACCCATGCCGACCATGTGGCGCCTAACCTTAATGAATTTTTGTTTGTGAACGATTTGCCCAGAAAAATATCATATCCGAAAAATCGAATCAAGATTCTGTTGTTGGAAAATGTTCATCCGGATGCATTTGATAACCTTTCCAATGAAGGATTTTCTGTAGAATTGGTAAAACATAGTTTACCAGAAGAGGAACTTATTGAAAAGATAAAGGGAATTCACGTTCTTGGTATTCGTTCCAAGACCCAGGTAACAAAAAAGGTACTGGAAGCAGCAGACCGACTTTTGGTCATCGGGGCTTTTTGTATTGGTACCACACAGATAGATTTGATTGCAGCCAAGAAAAAAGGGGTAGTGGTCTTTAACGCGCCCTACAGCAATACACGCTCGGTAGTGGAGTTGGCCATTGGTCAGATCATCATGCTCATGCGGAGCGTCTTTGCCCGTAGTACCGAAATCCACCAGGGGCAGTGGTTTAAAACGGCCCTTGACTCCCATGAGGTCCGGGGCAAGAACTTGGGTATTGTGGGCTATGGTAACATTGGGAAACAGCTTTCCGTGCTGGCAGAAGCCATTGGAATGCGTGTGTATTACTATGATGTGGAGGACCAGTTGGGATTGGGTAATGCCATTAAGTGCACGACCTTGGAGGACTTGTTGTCGGTTTCGGACGTGGTAACCCTTCATGTGGATGATAATAAGGCCAATAAAAATTTTATTGGGGAACGGGAAATTGATCAAATGCGTGATGGGGCAATACTCATTAATCTTTCACGGGGATTTGTCGTGGATATCGAAGCCTTGGTCAAAGCCTTAAAGTCCAAAAAAATAAGGGGCGCAGGGATTGATGTATATCCCGAAGAACCTAGAAGTAATGGTGATTTTAAAACCGAACTCCAAGGATTGGAAAATGTAATCCTGACACCGCACGTGGGGGGAAGCACCCAAGAGGCCCAAAAGGACATAGCGGATTTCGTTCCCAACAAGATCATGGATTACATTAATTCCGGAAATACGGTAGATGCCGTGAACTTTCCAAATATTCGTTTGCCCAAGCAGAACAATTCCCATCGGTTTTTGCACATCCACGATAACGTCTCGGGGGTAATGGCCGAAATAAATGAGGTTTTGGCCAAGTTTGAAATGAATATAACCGGGCAATATCTCTCCACAGACTCCGAAGTGGGGTATGTAATTACGGATTTGGACAAGGATTACAATAAGGAGGTCGTTAAAGCATTGAAAAGTGTGGAACATACCATTAAGTTCCGTGTACTCTATTGATCTTAAGGATTCCCCAATACCGCCTCGGGTGCAACATGTGGAGAGTTGGTAAGGGTTAAGGGTTAATAGTTAAAAGTTTGGAGTTAAAAGTTCGGAGTTAAGGTTATGGGGCCAGATAATGTAAATCTTGTTTCTTGGCTTCCGCAGCGCTGGGGTCTTGATTCCAATACTTCGATTGCCCTGCCGTGAAGTGACCTTTATATTTAATCATCCACTTATTGTCATTTCGACCAACGGGAGAAATCTAAAATGAAGTAGATTTCTCAATCGGCACTTCGCACCTCATTTCGAAATGACGGAGGAAATCCAAATGTGATACAAGCCACGGGAGAACTCCATTGTTTCATTTAAAACTAAGGGTTTTAAAAAGTGGTTTGGTAGCGACAACAAATCCAACCGGGTTTCACTAGCACTCTTAACCCTTTCACAACATTTTTGATTTCCCCTTCGATTTTAGCCATAAATTGTAGGCAAATTCTTATAATCTAGTACTGGGCGCAGTGAAAGTAGGGAAATTTACATTGTTCAAAAAAGGCTTTAGGGCGTATTATTTGTTGGTGGTTTCCATAATAGGATTAACCATTGCCATACAGACCATTGTTCAATACTCCCTGGAAAAACAGCGGGATACTGCCCTTGTGGTCAATTTAGCGGGTTTTCAACGTACACTGAGCCAAAACCTTTTGAACGAAATCTACTCTTGCCGCTTCCATACCTGTGATTACGCCGAGCTTAAACTTTCCATAAATCGATTGGTGCAAAGGAACGGGATACTACAAAATGGTAGTGAAAAATTGGGGATAGATCCCTTGGAAGACGAGGATATCGCCAGGAATTTTAGAAAGCTACATCCGTATCTCATTTGGTTTCAGTCAAAGTTGGCCGACTTACAGCATGTGGATCAGATTTCCTTCAATGATTTGCGGTATCGGGTAGATCGATTTACGGCCATTATGGATGATATTGTGCTACAGTTCCAAAAGAGGGCCGAGGATGACATCAAGGCCATGCGAATAATTGAACTGGAGTTGGCCATTTTTTCTGTTCTGATCGTCCTCTTTGAAATTTTCTTCATTGTAAACCCCATTATCAGTAGGATAATGGAACAAAAGAAAAAACTTGCCGAGATTGCCTGGCACCAATCCCATGTCTTTGCATCACATATGAGGAATATAAAAGACCTTCAATATGTCCTTAAGGTGGAGAAAAAACCGGAACGACGGGACGAAATAGTCCGTTTTATTTCAGAGGAATTGGACCACCTTAATCAGGTATCCAATAATATGGTCAAGGCCTTAAAAAAGAACGAGGGTATGCGAAAGCCCCATCTTAAGGTTTTAAGGAAGGTCGAGGGCCTTCTGGAAAAATATCACCTTGCGCCCACAAAGGATGTTACCGATGATGATATGGTTCGTTCCGTAGAATCGTAAAGGCACGGTAAACTTGTTCAATAAAGAACAAACGCACCATTTGATGTGAAAAGGTCATTGGGGACAAACTGATTTTTGCATTGCTCCTTTGTAGGACGGCTTCGTGAAAACCATAAGACCCACCGACCACAAACACCAAATTTTTTAAACCACTGTTCATCTTTTTCTGGAGGTATCCGGAAAATTCCATGGAAGTGAATTGCTTACCATTTTCGTCCAATACCACTAGATGGTCCGCATTTTCCAATTGTTCCAGGATACGTGTGCCCTCCTTCAACTTCTGTTCGTTTTCAGAAAGGTTCTTGGTATTTTTCAGATCAGGTAATTCCGTAATCTCCAACTTTACATAATGCTTTAAACGATTGGTATAGTCCTCAAAAAGCTTACGAAGCTCCTTGCTGTCCGTTTTACCTACAAAAAACACTTTTATGGTCATTGAAAATGTGATTTCCCCCAAAAGTAGTACAAGTACGGTTCCACCCTTCGGTCATAGGTGTGCTTTTTAGTATTTTCGTCCTAAATTTCTTCCATATGATTTCCAAGGAACAATTTCAAAAAGAGTTGGAATATATCATCTCAAATGCCATTCGGGAAGATGTGGGTGATGGTGATCATAGCTCACTTGCCTGTATCCCCGAAACCGTTCAGGGAAAAGCAAAGCTTTTGGTGAAGGATGAGGGAATTTTGGCAGGTGTGGATTTTGCGAAACAGGTTTTTGCCTATGTGGACAATGAACTTGAAGTGGATGTACGGATTGGGGATGGTGAACGGGTGAATTTTGGGGATATCGCCTTTGTTGTCAAGGGGAAGTCCCAAAGTATCTTAAAGGCGGAACGATTGGTGTTGAATGCCATGCAGCGAATGAGTGCCATTGCCACCAAGACAGCTTTTTATGTTGACCTGTTGGAAGGAACGGGAACCAAGATTTTGGATACCCGTAAGACCACACCGGGAATACGAGCCTTGGAAAAATGGGCCGTTAAAATTGGGGGAGGGGAGAACCATAGGTTCGCACTATATGATATGATCATGCTTAAGGACAACCACATCGATTTTGCAGGGGGAATTACCAAGGCCATTGGAATGACCAAAAACTACTTAAGGCAAATTGGTAAGGACCTAAAAATTATTGTTGAAGCCCGAAATCTGAATGAGGTATCCGAAATACTGGAATCCCAGGGGGTATACCGTATTCTTTTGGATAATTTTACGTATTCCGATACCAAAAAGGCCATTGACCTTATCGGTGATCAATGTCTAACGGAATCCTCTGGCGGAATAAATGAAAAAACCATCCGAAAGTATGCAGAGTGCGGTGTGGACTATATTTCATCAGGTGCATTGACCCATTCGGTACACAATATGGACTTAAGCCTTAAAGCGTTTTAGATGTCCCAGGAGATTGAGGAGAAATTGGAGAAGATACCCGTTGTCAATTGGCTTGTGAGGTTGTTGAAACGGATCAAATTGCCAGGTTTTGAAGGGCTTTCTACGTATGACCTTTCCGAAATCTATATTATTGGCATTATCCAGGGCGCCCTTTCCAGTAGGGCAAGCGCTATTGCTTTTAGTGTTTTTCTTGCCATTTTTCCCTTATTGATTTTTTTGGTAACCTTGATTCCCTTTGTCATTCCCTATGTACGTATAGGCAATGAAAATTTTGATACCCAGTTTCTACTTTTCCTGGAATCCTTTTTACCTACCGCTACCGGTGACTATTTTGAGGAGATATACCAGCAGATAAAAGACCAAAAACATGGAGGATTGTTGTCCTCCGCATTCGGGCTCTCCATTTTTTTGGTGGCCAATGGGGTGAATTCCATTTTTAGTGCTTTCGAGTATTCCTATCACGTTGAATTGACAAGGAATTTCGTCCGGCAATATGCCTATGCCCTCATGGTGGGCCTACTTCTTAGTATTTTATTGATAGTGGGCGCAGTGGCCTTTGTGTATTTTGAATTTTACATTGTGGAATACACCAGTGAATATTTTGGCAAAACCTTCGGCTATGATGCGGAGAAAGGCGATGACTTTGGATTGCAAATGGCCAAGGTTTTGTTCTTTTTCCTACTTTCCTACCTTACCACTGCCATTTTGTACTATTTTGGAACCGTTGAGGGTAGAAAGGCAAGGTTTTTCTCCATTGGTGCCTTGGTGACGGCCATCCTATTCTTGTTGACGTCCTATCTGTTTGGGGTATATGTGGAAAAGTTTGCAAGGTATAACGAATTGTATGGGGCTTTGGGAGGTCTATTAATTTTGATGTTCTACATCTGGTTAAATTCCAATATCCTATTATTGGGTTTTGAATTGAATGCAACACTCCATGCGTTGCGGAAAAATGTAAATAGAAGATTGAACAATGGGAAGAATAGTTTTTTTGATTAGTTTTTTGATGTTGGGCGTACATGTTGGCAATGCCCAATCCGTCCTGGGAAAGTGGAAGACGATTGATGATGAAACCGGAGAGGCAAAAGCCTTGGTGGAAATCACTCGGGAACAGGGAAAGCTTTTTGGAAGGGTGATTAAGATTTTAAATAAAGACCGCAAAGATGCCAAATGCATCAAATGTGATGGTAAGTTAAAGGATAGACCGATCTTGGGATTGCCCATAATTGACGGTTTTACTAAGGAAGAGGACGGTGCTTACAAGGGCAAAAGGTTGACTGACCCGACCAAGGGACTGACCGTTAGAGGAAAGATTTGGTTGGATCCGGACAATGAAAACAGACTCAAAGTCAGGGGATATCTAGCCTTTTTCTACCGTACCCAAACGTGGTTACGGGTTAACGACCTATAGCACCTATGCAGTATTTCTTGGATGTCATCCTACCCATTCGGATAGAACGGACGTTTACCTATAAGATTGCTTCCGAAGAGGCCGCTGCCCTTAAAAAAGGTATGCGGGTGGCCGTACCTTTTGGAAAATCCAAGATTTACACAGCTATTGCCTTCCATGTCCATCAAAATCCACCAACGGCCTATGAGGCCAAGGAAATTCATGAGATATTGGATGCCCACCCAGTGTTGGTGCCCACACAGATCCAGTTTTGGCAATGGATAGCCGACTATTATATGTGCACACTGGGCGAAGTTGTCAGGGCAGGGCTTCCCAACGCCTTATTGTTGGAAAGTGAAACATTGATACTCCCCCATGTATTGGATAAATTGCCGGAAAGTGAATTGACCGATGATGAATTCTTGATTGTTGAGGCATTACGTCACCAATCCTCTTTACAGATTAAGGACGTAGCGGATATTACGGACCGCAAAAGGGTACTTCCCCTTATCAATGGCTTGGTGGAGAAAGGGGTGGTACGATTAAAAGAGGAAATCCATGAAAAGTACAGACCAAAGACCGTTAAGTATATCCGGTTAAATTCAGAATACGAATCGGAAACGGCCTTACAAAACTTGTTGGAAACGTTGACGCGGGCCCCAAAACAGAGCCAGGCGGTACTCTCGTACTTCAGCATTTACGGACGACAAAAGAAGCCAGTTAGATTAACTGATTTTGAAAAAACCAGTAGAATCTCCAAATCGGTCATCAAAGCATTGATCGGGAAATCGGTTTTTGAAGCGTACGAACTTCAAACGGATAGGGTGGTCTATGAAGAAGGAGCGCGCAAGGTAGGGGATATTCAACTTAACCCGTTACAGACCGAGGCCATTGGGGCTATTCAGGAGAGTTTTGAAAAACCCAGGGTATGTCTGTTGCACGGTGTCACTTCTTCGGGTAAGACCGAAGTATACATCAAACTCATCAAAAAGGTCATTGATAGCGGCAAACAGGTGTTGTACCTGCTACCGGAAATTGCATTGACGACCCAATTGATCAATCGATTAAAGGCCTATTTTGGGAATACCGTAGCTGTATATCACTCCAGATATAGTTTTAACGAACGTATTGAGGTCTGGAACAACGTTCTACATCAAAGTGAAAAAGCCCAGGTAATCCTTGGTGCCCGGTCCGCTTTGTTTCTTCCCTTTTCCAAGTTGGGTTTGGTTGTGGTTGATGAAGAACATGAACAATCCTACAAACAATTTGACCCTGCCCCGAGATATCATGCCCGGGATGCCGCCATTGTTCTGGCCAACCTCCATGGGGCCAATTGTCTATTGGGTTCTGCCACCCCCAGTATAGAGAGTTATCACAACGTCAAAAAAGGAAAGTATGGAATTGCTGAAATTCCAAGGCGTTATGGGGAAGTTTTGATGCCGGAGATTGAGTTGGTCGATATTAAGGAGGCCCATAGGAAAAAACGGATGAAGGGACATTTTTCCGAGCGACTTCTCAAGGCCATGGAAACAGCACTTGAAGAAAATGAGCAAATCATCCTTTTTCAAAACAGGAGGGGGTTTGCTCCAATTTTGGAATGTACCACCTGTGGTCACGCCGCTCAATGCCCAAATTGTGATGTAAGCTTAACACTGCATCAGCATCGGGAGCAGTTGCGCTGCCATTACTGTGGATTTCATATTCCAATTTTACAAAGTTGCCAGGCCTGCGGTAGCAGCACATTGGATACCAAGGGCTTTGGGACCGAACAAATTCAAGAAGAATTAAAACATCTTTTTCCGGATGCCAATGTGGGCCGTATGGATTTGGATACTACCCGTGGCAAATATTCCTATGACAAACTCATAAACGCTTTTGAAGCACAGGAGTTGGATATTTTGGTGGGGACCCAGATGATTACCAAGGGATTGGATTTTAGAAATGTCGGTTTGGTCGGCATCATGAATGCAGATTCCCTATTGAATTTTCCCGATTACCGGGCCCATGAGCGTAGTTTTCAGCTATTGGTCCAGGTGGCGGGAAGATCGGGGAGGACACAAAAAAGGGGAAACGTACTGGTGCAGACCTACAATCCCTACCATCAAGTGCTCCAACAGGTTTCCAGTTATGATTACCCCAAGTTTTTTCATGATCAAGTGTATGAGAGGGAGCAGTTTAAATATCCCCCTGGGACAAAGATTCTAAGGATTACGTTAAAGGACCGTGATTACAATAAGCTTAACGAGGCTTCCGATTGGTTTGCGACTTCCTTGCGAAATGTTTTAAAATGTACGGTTTTGGGCCCCGAATCCCCTGCAATCTCCAGGATAAGAAATCAATACTTAAAGAATATCTTGATCAAGTTCACTACTGCCGAGCCTGTGGCCAAAACAAAAAAAAGCATCAAAAGAGTGAATCACTCTTTTGATGCCATTTCTAACTTCAGAAGTGTTAGGGTGGTCTATAACGTGGACCACATTTAATTAAACATTGGCCAAAGCCTCTGCCAATTCGGTCTTTTTGTTCCTACTTAAAGGAATTTGACGCCCCCCCACTTCCACATTTTTACTGTTGAACTTTTCAATTTTTTCCAGGTTCACAATATAGGACTTGTGAATTCTTAGGAATTTTTCTGCCGGTAGTTGTTTTTCAAAGGATTTCATGGTTGACAGGATAACAATATTTGCTTCATCCGTCACCAGTTTAATATAATCCCCAAGCGCTTCGATCCATTTGATGTCATTAAGGATAACCTTACGTTTCTTAAGGTTGCTTTTTACAAAAATATGCTCCTCGTCCTCTTCGGAACGATGCATTTGCTCGTACTTTGAAACAGCACGTTTTACGGATGCTTCAAATCTTGCAAGTGTTATGGGTTTGTGCAGATAATCGGTCACATCATAATCAAAAGCTTTGAGCGCATAGTCGGGCTTTCCCGTAATTAAGATGACCTGAGGTGGATTTTCCAAGGCTTCAAGTAGGTCAAAACCGCTGATAATGGGCATTTCAACATCAAGAAAGATAAGGTCTACCTCATTGTTCTTTAAACCATTTTTGGCTTCTATAGCATTACTGTATTCGGCTACCAAGGCAAGATGTGGGTGATTGTTGACTAACTTAGCTACCGCCATACGCTGCATAGAAGAATCGTCTACAATTATACTTTTTAGTTTCATAAATGGGGTGATTTGTGGGGTTAAATCATCGGCAAATTACATAATAAACTCGATAAACAGCAACAAAAGATGTAAACATGGCCTATTCTGTTGTGTATTCGGTATTATGCACGATGTAGGTTTGTTTTTGATTTTAGTTGTTAATAACTTCCTAAATGGTTAACGAACAATTATCATTTTTCTTGTGAACGGAATGAAATATGATTACTTTTGCGCTCCTTTAAAAAAATAGATTTATGAACCATTACGAAACTGTTTTCATTTTGAATCCCGTTCTATCTGAAACGCAGATAGAGGAAACAGTCAAGAAATTTGAGGATTTCTTGGTTAAGAATGGCGCCAAAATGGTGGCCAAAGAAGATTGGGGGCTTAAAAAATTGGCCTACCCGATCCAGAACAAAAAAAGTGGGTTTTACCACTTGTTTGAATTTGCATCATCAGGAGAAGTGATCACTCCTTATGAAGTTGAGTTTAGAAGGGACGAACGTGTTATGCGTTTTCTTACCGTTAAGTTGGACAAACATGCAATTGCATGGGCAGAGAAAAGAAGAACCAAACTAAAAGTAAAAGCGTAGGGTATGTCATCCATAGAACAACAAGCAAAAGCTAAAAAAGATGGGGAAATCAGGTATTTGACCCCATTGAACATAGAGACCACAAAACAAAAGAAGTATTGCCGTTTCAAAAAATCCGGAATCAAATATATTGATTACAAAGACCCGGATTTCTTGATGAAATTGGTAAATGAACAAGGGAAATTGTTGCCCAGAAGGCTAACGGGAACTTCCCTAAAGTACCAAAGAAAGGTCGCACAAGCAGTAAAGAGGGCACGCCATCTGGCCTTGATGCCCTATGTAGGTGATATGTTAAAATAAAAGAATTGGAGCAATGGAATTGATTTTAAAACAAGACGTACAGGATTTGGGCTTCAAGGACGATATTGTCACCGTAAAGCCCGGTTATGGCAGAAACTTTCTAATTCCCAAGGGAATGGCATCCTTGGCTACGCCATCCGCCAAAAAGGTTTTGGCCGAAAATTTGAGGCAAAGGGCCCACAAGGAGAAACAGATCATTGACGATGCCAATAAAGTGGCGGATTCCATAAAGGCAATGGAGATTAAGATACCTGCCAAAGTAGGTGTTGGCGACAAACTGTTTGGTTCCGTAACCAATATAGATTTGGCAGAAGCCATTTCCAAGGCCGGGGAGAGCATTGACAAGAAGTTTATTGCCATCCAGGGGGGTACCATTAAAAGAACAGGACCTTACAATGCCAAGATCAGATTACATAGGGAAGTTGTTATAGATTTCCCTTTTGAAGTGATTGCTGAGGCAAAGTGAAAAAAAAACCACATTTTGGTTAATAAATTGTTAAGAGCTATGGATTCATAGCTCTTTTTTTTGCGATATGTTTGCATTGGCTTTAACATGAACTAACAGAGAACATTATGAAAAGATTTTTACTCTTGGGAATTGCCATATGCAGTTCCATGGTTTTTTCCTATTCGCAGGTGACCACCTCAAATATTCGGGGTACGGTCGTGGATGACCAAAATGTACCCCTTTTAGGTGCTAATGTAATAGGGGTACATACCCCAACTGGAACAAGGTACGGCGCCATAACCAATGAAGATGGAAGATTTACCCTTTTAAACCTTAGGGTTGGTGGTCCCTATGAGATAACGATTTCCTATGTGGGTTTTAAGGAACAAAAGGAAACAGGCATATTCCTTGCCCTGGGCAAGACCTTTAATTTGGATGCACAACTGGTTTCCGAGAGCCAACAGTTGGATGAAGTGGTGGTGATTTCCGACAGAAGTGGAACTTTTGGTAGTGATAGGACGGGTTCGGAAACCAATTTGGGGGACCGCGAACTACGAAGATTACCTACTATTAGTCGTTCCCAGGCAGATTTCACCCGTTTGGAACCAACGGCATCTTCCGATGGGATTTCCTTTGGGGGGAGGAACAACCAGTTTAATAACTTTTCGTTGGATGGCTCTATTTTTAACAATCCATTTGGCCTGGACGCCCCAACCCCCGGCGGACAGTCCAACGCACAGCCCATTTCCCTGGATGCCATAGATCAGGTCCAAGTATCCCTGGCTCCCTATGATGTTAGGCAGGCCGGTTTTACGGGAGCAGCAGTAAATGCGGTTACAAAAAGTGGAACCAATGAATTTAGGGGAACGGTTTACGGGTTCTATAGAAATCAGGATTTGACCGGAGGTAAGGTTTCCGGAGATGATATTTTTGTCCCGGACCTGACACAAACCCAGTATGGTATCAGTATTGGAGGGCCTATCGTAAAAAACAAGCTTTTCTTTTTTGCCAACTTTGAAGTGGACGATAGGGAGGATTTGGGTTCCAATTTTTTTGCCGATAGGGGACAAGGGGGTAACAATGTGGCCCGGGTCAGTGCCAGTGATTTGCAATTGGTCTCGGATGCATTGGCAGGATTAGGGTACGAAACCGGACCATTTGAGGGTTTCTTGCGTGGCTCTGAATCCACCAAGGGCATCTTAAAATTGGATTGGAACATTAATGACAACAATCGGTTGGCACTCATCTATAATTTTTTGGATGCCAGTCGGGATTTGAATGCGAATCCATTGGCCATTGGCCGTCGTGGTCCTGATGCCACGACCTTACAGTTCGCCAATAGCGGATACCAGATCAATAACGAGATCAATTCATTTTTGGCAGAATTGAATTCCACCTTGGGTGATGGCACGGCCGTGAATAAGCTCCAGATAGGCTATACCAGTTTTAATGATTTCAGAAATCCTTTTTCAGCTCCTGCACCGGATATCAACATTTTGCAGGATGGGGTACGGGCCATTGTTGCAGGGCACGAACCATTTTCCATTAACAACCGTCTGGAACAGGATGTATTTCAAATCACCAATAATTTAACGTTTTTCTCTGGGGACCATACGGTAACGGTTGGTTTTTCCTATGAAAAATTCGACTTCTTCAACTCCTTTAACCTGGGTAGCTATGTCTTTTTCAATGAAAATGGAGGCGTAGGGACGTTTGCTCCTGATTTTTCAAGTGTCGACGCTTTTTTGGAAGCGGTTGACAACGGGCTTATTGGCGCTTCTATTGCCAATGCCGAGGCCACATTCAATGCAAACAATCAATTGCCCATAGGGGCGCCGGGCGGATGGAACTTAGCAGAGACCAGCGTGGGCCAATTGGCATTTTACATACAGGATGAATGGGACATCACCGACAATTTTAAACTTACTTACGGGTTAAGGGCCGATAAACCACTCTATTTTAATACCCGTGATTTGATTGATGAAAATATTGACCGAAAGGGTGGGCTCCTGTCAGCAGGGGGTACCTATGCTCCGGATATCCAATATTTTGATGAAAACGGGGAACCTATCCTTCTCGATAGCTTTGATTTACCGGATAATTCCATTCTTTGGTCCCCACGACTTGGATTTAACTGGGACGTCCGTGATGACCAAAGTTTTCAAATTCGGGGTGGTACTGGAGTTTTTTCCGGAAGGTTTCCATTTGTATGGGTAGGGAACCAAGTTCAAAATACGGACTTCTTCTTTTACACACCTACCAATCCAAATTTCCAATTTCCGCAAGTTTGGCGATCTAACCTGGGTATCGATTATAAGTTCGATAATGGAATTATTGCTACTACGGACATTATTTTCACCAGGGATTTGAATGCTGCAACAACCTATAATTTTGGACTGGGAACACCCACGGGAAGACTTACGGGACCAGATTCCCGCCCCATTTATCAACTTGAAGACCGAGCCCAAATATTTGGTGGGGCCACAAACGCTTATGTTATTTCCAATATTGATGAAGGACGCTCCTTTAACTGGAGTTTTAAACTTCAAAAACAATTTCAGAAAAACCTTTATGCCATGGTGGCCTATAACTTCTTGGAAGCATTTGATGTGAATTCCATGTCCGCCGAGATTTCCAGTGACCTGTTTGATTTAAATCCGGTTGTAGGAAATGCCAACCGCGCCCCTTTAACGCCCAGTCTGTTTGGCAATACGCACCGTATTATAGGGCAGTTGAACAAACAATGGAGCTATGGTAAGGGGAAATGGGCCACATCCATAGGTGCGTTTTTTGAATATGCCTCCGGTCAACGTTTCTCGTATACCTATTCTGGGGATATCAATAACGATGGTTCTTTTACCAACGATTTGCTTTATGTGCCAACTACGGCAGAAGTTCAGCAACTTAATTTTGTTGCGCCACAATTCCCTGGCAATCCTTCAATACAAGAACAACGGGATGCCTTTGAGGCCTTCATCCAACAGGACGATTACCTGAGCGCCAGACGAGGTAGTTTTACGGGTAGAAATGATTTAAAGAGACCATGGACAGGAAGATGGGACGTGAAAATTCTTCAAGATCTCAATTTTAACGCTATAGGGGATAATAAAAATACGTTACAGTTAAGTTTGGATATTTTGAACTTTGGCAACTTGCTAAATTCCAATTGGGGTGTTTTTCAAATTGAAAGGAACACACAGCCCGTAGGGGTGTCCGTGGACTTTTCCCAAGAAAATCCAACCCCTGTGTATAGTTTTGATCCTTCCCAAACCTCGACATTTGTTGATAATTTTGATTTGATTTCCAGATGGCAGGCGCAAGTAGGTATACGATACATATTTTAAGGAAATCCATTTTTAGTGTTTTTCTAAGGCCCCGATTGATTTCGGGGCTTTATTTTTGTGCCAATTATTTTTTACAATGAAGTTTAAAAGGCTGACAAAAGAGCAGTTTGAGGAACTGCATGGGGAGTTTATCAATTTCTTGGCGACCCAATCCATTACGGCGGATGAGTGGAAGGACATAAAGCAAAAGAATCCTGAAGTGGCCGAAGAGGAATTGGATGTCTTCAGTGATTTGATCTGGGAGGGCGTATTGTCCAAGGTCAAGTATTTGGAAAACATCTCAGCCAACCATATGCATTTATTTGAACTTGAGGATAAGGAAATGAAGCTCATTTCCGTAAAGGTGATGAACCCCAAAGTGGATTTACGGACCAGCGAAGGTTTTGGTTGGTTCAAGAAGAACTGGCAGTCCGATTTTGTGGATTACCTAACGGCATCAAAGGCCTATACCCACGATAAAAACTTGGACAAATTTCAATTAATTGAACAGGGAGCTGTAATTACCAAAGGCGAACTTTACCAATGGTTTGATGAAATTATAAGCCCCTTCTAACTTCCCCAAAAAGGGAGAATTCCTCAATGAAAAGAGATTGAAATTTATTCCCCTCCTTTGGAGGGGGTCAGGGGGAGGCTTATATTTGTGCATGCCACAAAAACCAAGTATACCAAAAGGGACAAGGGATTTTTCACCCATTGAGGTGGCCAAGCGAAACCACATCATTTCCACGGTCAAAAAACACTTTGAAATTTACGGTTTTCAACCTATAGAAACGCCCAGTTTTGAAAATTCGGACACCTTGTTGGGGAAGTATGGAGAAGAAGGGGATCGTTTAATCTTTAAGATATTGAATTCTGGGGATTTCATCTCAAAAGTCGATGATGTTACCTATAGCTCTAAGAATTCTGCCTCCCTGGCACCCAAAATCACGGAAAAAGCACTCCGCTACGATCTTACCGTACCCTTTGCCCGTTATGTGGTGATGCATCAAAATGAACTGGATTTTCCTTTTAAACGGTACCAAATCCAACCCGTATGGCGGGCAGATAGGCCCCAAAAGGGACGTTTTCGGGAATTTTATCAATGCGATGCCGATGTGGTCGGTGCCAAATCCCTACTACAGGAAGTGGAGTTTGTACAATTGTACGATGCCGTTTTTTCCGAATTGGGTTTGGAAGGTTGCACCATTAAAATGAACAATCGAAAAATATTATCGGGTATTGCCGAGGTAATAGGTGCGCAACAGCTGTTGTTGGACTTTACGGTAGCCTTGGACAAGCTCGATAAAATTGGGGAGGAAAAGGTAAAAGAGGAAATGCGTTCCAAGGGAATCACAACCTCGGCAATTGATAAGGCCAGTCCTTTGTTTACAATGGAAGGGGACCATCAAACGCAATTGGACCAACTGAAGGATTTACTTGTAAATTCCAATGTGGGCCTTGAAGGAGTAGGGGAGTTGGAAACTATTTTTGGAGTGGTTGAAAGTTTGGGCTTACAATCTGCGCAATTGGCCCTGGATGTTACCTTGGCCCGTGGCTTGAACTACTATACGGGTACCATATTTGAAGTTGCCGCTCCGGAAGGGGTGCAAATGGGATCCATTGGTGGCGGTGGCCGATATGACGACCTGACCGGAATTTTTGGATTGAAGGATGTGAGTGGGGTTGGTATTTCATTTGGATTGGATCGTATTTATTTGGTGTTGGAAGAACTAAATCTATTTCCCCAAGCATTGGGGCAAAGCTTGGATGTCCTTTGTTTGAATTTTGGAAAGGAAGAAGGAAAGGCTGCTTTGCAATTGGTCTCCAAATTACGGAAAAGTGGCCTACGTGCCGATTTGTACCCTTCTTCTGCCAAGGTGCCAAAACAGTTTAAGTATGCGGATAAGCGCAAGGTACCTTACGTAATTCTTTTAGGGGCCAAAGAACTGCAAATGGGCAGTTTTGTGGTGAAGAACATGAAAACCGGGGAACAAAAGTCGTACCCCCTGGACAAACCGGAGGATTTTACGGCAACACTATAAACACGACCGTATTGCTTTTATAACATCCAAATAACGGGCGGTTGAATTTGGAACAAAGCCCGAGTCCTCCTGTAAAACGAGTTGCTCAAAGGTTTGTATCGACAACCATTTTAAGGATTCCACTTCGGACTCTTGCCTGGTCAATGGTGTTTTATCGTCCAATTCGTAAAGGAAGGTATGCGTAAATTCCCTGTCCCAAATCATTTCCGAATGCTTTTTTTCTGTTTTGAAAATGCCTATTTTTTTTAATGCGGAGGTATTGATGGTAATCCCGATCTCTTCCTGGACCTCCCTAAAAGCAGCAATTTCCAATACCTCTCCCGCACTTACATGTCCTGCTACGGAAACATCCCATTTTAAAGGAAAGGTATCTTTGTTCGCGCCACGTTGCTGTAACAGGACCTTACCGTTTTTTGAATAGCACCAGACGTGCACGGTAGGATGGAAAAGGCCCAGTTTGTGGGCCTCTGATTTCATGGTCACCTTTCCGGTAGAATTCCCTAGCTCATCAAGTATATCAACCAATTCGTCCATTGCAGTATTGTACTTCCCCTGTTGTTGTGAACACTTGCTTATGGCACAGGCAGGAAGATGAAAAACGAAACGCCCTGTTGGGTTTCCCAACCATAGCTTTTTCCAAAATAAAGTAGGGTCCTACTCAAAATAACTGAACGTTTCCCCAGCTTCAATAGTGAGTAGCGTTTCATAGATCAATCGGATTACGTTTTCAACATCATCCCTATGTACGGTTTCCACGGTAGTATGCATATAACGCAAGGGCAGGGAAATTAAAGCGGAAGCAACACCGCCATTACTATAGGCAAAGGCATCCGTGTCCGTACCCGTGTAACGTGAATTGGCCGCTCTCTGAAAGGGAATCTTTTTGGCCTCGGCCGTTTCTATGATACGTTCCCTTAGTTTTTGTTGTACAGCGGGGGCATAGGCAATGACCGGTCCTTTTCCCATGGCACAATCCCCCTGTGTTTTCTTTTCTATCATTGGGGTAGTGGTATCATGCGTAACGTCGGTTACAATGGCCACATTGGGTTTTATGGTCTGGGTAATCATTTCAGCTCCCCTTAAACCGATTTCTTCTTGAACGGAATTGGTAATGTACAACCCAAAAGGTAGTTTTTTGTCGTTCTCATGAAGCAATCGGGCCACTTCGGCAATCATGAACCCACCGGCACGGTTGTCCAGGGCACGACATACAAATTTGTCCTTGTTCAGTATGTTGAATTCATCCGGATAGGTAATAACGCAACCCACGTGCACCCCCATTTTTTCCACTTCTTCCTTATCTTTTGCCCCAATATCTATAAAGATGTTTTCAATTTTTGGAGGTTCTTCCTTACCACTTCTTCGGGTATGGATGGCGGGCCATCCAAAAACTCCTTTTACAATGCCGGTTTTAGTATGGATATTTACCCATTTGGACGGCGCAATCTGATGATCACTCCCTCCATTTCGTATGACATAGAGTAAACCATTATCAGTTATGTAATTCACATACCAAGAAATTTCATCGGAATGCCCTTCGATCACCACTTTATAATCCGCCTTGGGATTGATGACCGCCACCGCAGTTCCATAGGTATCCGTAATAAAATCATCCACATAAGGTTTTAAATACTCCATCCAGATTTTTTGCCCTTCCCACTCATAACCCGTGGGTGAGGCATTATTAAGGTATTTCTCAAAGAACTCCAGTGATTTTTTGGTAATGATTTTGTTTGATGTCATATTTTAAAATTGAACACCAAACTTAGCAATATTCACGTTTATTTAATAATATGAGCTGTTCAATATCCTTACTTTTGACGCGGTTTTTGCACTGTTTACTCTCCATGAAGCAAATTGTAGTATTCCTGTTAGTGTGTGTGCAGTTTGAGGCCATTGCCCAAATTGAAGACGAAATCATAGATTCTACGGCCTACTATGTGCGGATGGAAGGGGATTCTTCATGGATTAGGGCCATTGCCCTGGATGACGTTTATATTTTTAGTCAGTTGGAGTTTACGGACAAAAAGGAAAAACTGCATTATTATATCCTAAGACGAAAAACCCTTAAAGTATATCCCTACGCAAAATTGGCAGCGGAACGTTTGGTGGAGCTCAATGACAGCTTGCAATACATCAAAAAGAAACGTCACAAAAAGCGGTATACGAAGAAAGTACAAAAGTATATTGAAGGAGAGTTTTCCGATGAGCTGAAAAAACTGACCAGGACCGAGGGACAGATATTGGTGAAACTCATTCATAGACAAACTGGGAGCACCTCATTTGATTTGGTAAAGAATTTGCGGAGTGGTTGGAGGGCCTTCTGGTACCAGACTACGGCCAAAGCATTTAAAATCAACTTAAAAAGGGAATTCAGACCTGCAGAGGTGCATGAAGATTACCTCATTGAAGATATCCTGCAACGGGCATTTGCTTCCAATCGCTTAAAACGTCAAAAGTCGGTGTTGGATTACGATTATGCTACCTTAAACAATAAGTGGAAGACCAATCTTCCCATCAAGAACTAGGTTTTCTTCAGCGCATAGCCATAATTGTTCCAGTAGGGGATTTTTCCGTCATATCGAGCGCCCGCCTGAATGACATCGTCGAGCAGGCAGTCGAAATGTTTTTGTTGACCTTTCGACTGCGCTCAAGGGGACAAAAACGTGAATTTTGATGACAAAATTTAAATGGAACAATAACGTGGAACTAGGTTTTCTTTTTACCGAATACAGCATCCATTACGATATTTACCGAACGGAACCCCATATAAATGGCAAATCCCGCCAAGGCAATTCCTATGACCAAAACAGGTATGAACAGCGGCTTATCCGTATTCTTAAAGGCCTGATAAAGAACCACAGGTGCAATAAACATGAGGAGTGCGGTATAAACAAATGACTTTATACCTTTTACCAATAGATCTTTGTCCGTTCTTTTCATAAAATCCGTGTACACTCCAAAAGTACGGTATTCCAGTTTTATGGGAATACAATGTATCTTAGTATTGCCCCCTTTGTGGATAATCCTTATTTTATGCCATAAATAACCATCCACGCCAATGGAACTGATCGTTCTTTTTTCCGTTATTGTCCTAATCATTATAGCCACGGTGAGGTTCAAAGTCCATCCTGTCTTTTCCTTGACCCTGGCCGCAATTGTTTGTGGGTTACTATTTGGGTTATCTCCCGGAAATGTCATGAATACCATTGGGGAAGGTTTTGGCAAAACGCTTTCCAGTATTGGACTTGTCATAGCTTTTGGGACTGTTATTGGAACATTTTTGGAGAGAACGGGAGGGACCAAAGTCTTGGCAAATGCCATAATAAAAGGGGTTGGCTTACAAAGATCCCCATTGGCACTGAATTTGGCAGGGTTAATTATTTCCATTCCCGTGTACTGCGATTCAGGTTTTGTTATTCTTTCTTCCTTGAACAAAGCATTGAGTAAAAAGGCTGGCATAAAAATATTGGTATTCGCCATTGCACTGGCCACAGGTCTCTATTCCGCCCATGTTTTTGTACCTCCCACACCCGGTCCTTTGGCAGCCGCAGCCATTTTGGAGGCCGATTTGGGAATGGTAATGCTCTTTGGCCTTTTGGTTGCGGTTTGTGTTTCACTCGCAGGATATCTTTGGGCCTTGTATATGGGGAAACGACTGAACACCCAAGAGGAGGTTCCCGAAACCAATAAAACGATTATGGACACCAGTGGGAGGGAAGATTACCCCAGTCTGTTGAAAACGCTTTTACCGTTGTTCCTCCCTTTATTGTTGATTGCGTTAAAATCTGTTGCCGAATATCCAACATTCCCATTGGGAGAAGGTGTTTTGGCCTCATTACTGGGTTTTTTGGGAAACCCTATCACTGCATTGTTCATAGGGGTACTATTCAGTTTTACAATGGTTCGGGGCGTAGGAAAAAAGCAAAATCAGGAGTGGGTTGCCGAATCTTTGAAACAAGCCGGATCCATTGTCTTGATTACGGGTGCCGGAGGTGCTTTTGGAGCCATTTTAAGGACTTTGGACTTTGAGTCCTTATTGCAAATTGGTTCGGCTTCCGGGTTGGGCGGTTTGCTTCTGGCGTTTGGTATTGCTGCGGTACTGAAGACCGCACAAGGTTCCTCCACGGTATCCATTATTACAACAGCCGCCATTATTGCCCCATTGTTGGGAACATTTGGTCTTGAGGGTATCGTGAACAAGGCCCTGGCCGTTCTCGCCATTGGTGCCGGGGCAATGACCGTTTCCCATGTGAATGACAGTTACTTTTGGGTCGTGGCGGAATTTTCACATATGGATATGAAGACGGCCTTAAGGGGACATACGTTGGCCACGTTTTTTCAGGGGTTGACAGGTATTCTCATCATTTTGGGTCTTTATCTGCTATTGGGCTAAAAGCCGCTATTCAATAGTGATGGTTTCCGTAAACTCTTGAACAAAGGCAAAATAGCCCAGGGCGAATTCATTGGGTCTTTCCACATTGTCAAAGATTTCAATGTTGTCCAGGCCGGTGATATCAAAGACATTGCCACGAACGGTAGCTGCGGGGGTTTCAAACACCCCGCCATCATTTTCAGTTTGCTCCACCAGCAGGTCTATGTAATTAAAAAACTCCTGGTCGGCCCCCAGGATACTCACCTCCACCTCCTCTCCCGGTTCTAAATCCCTTTCGGGAAAATAGGAAAACTCAAATTCCTGTCCATCAATAAACTGATCGTCCAAAGCCAAAAACTCTCCTTCCCCAAAATCGAAAACATAATAATTTTCAGCATCCGGTATATCCGTTATGGTGATTTTGATTTCGGTATCATCTTCATCAAACAGGGTTTCATCCCCTTGTTCTATGTTATCTATGGGTACCGCGGGTGCGTATAAGGTTTGGGCGGCATACCTTCTACCTTTGTGTTCTATGATCAGTAAAAATGCTGTTTCCGCAGAAAGCCCTGCTGTTCTGATTCGATCATCGGTATCAGATCCAGGGATGTAACTGGGGATGTATACCCCGCTGCCCGGTTCAGACTCCTCCAGTACTGAAGTCCCCCCAAATTCCACACCGGAAAGTGCATCTGGATTGACCCTGCCCAAAAGAATGACGGCACTTTCCAACTGTGTTATGGTGTTGTCATTAAAAAAGTCACTGGTCTCCGTTACCGCGATACGTACGTCGACAAACTCTTGTGTCACATCTACCCGTACCAAACCGTTAACCACCAACCTTGAGGGTTCGGGTTGGGTTTCTACATCAATGACGTCTTCACAGGAGAGGACGATCAACAAAACCACGGTTAAAAAAAGTCCCTTTTTCATTGCTTAAAATTTGAAATTATAGGTGATGGCCGGAACAATTCCGAAGATTGAGGTCCGAATGGCTTCATTCCTTCCCGTATCCTGATTCTGTCTAAAATTGATGGATGCCGCGTTCAAACGGCTATAGACATTATAAATGCTGAATACCCATTCTGACTGAAAGGCGCTATTGCGATTTTTCTTGGGTTTTAGGGTTGCGGAGATATCCAGCCTGTGGTAATCAGGCAATCTCGTTTGGTTCCTTAGGCCAAAAAAGGGAACGACCAATTCCTCAAATTCAAATTGCCCTACGGGGTAGTTTGTTGGTTGTCCCGTTTGAAAAATGAAATTGGCATTAAAACTCCATTTAGTGTTCAGTTCGTAGTTCCCAAAAAGGGCAATATCATGGGTTTTGTCAAAAGGGGTAGGATACCATTCTCCCTGGTTGATGCCAGTCTCCAAATTGGAACGACCATTATCCACAACGGGATCCCGGCCCGGGGTTCGTTGTTCCGAGCGTGAAAGGGTATAGGCCAGCCAACCTTGAAAACGGCCCTCGTTCTTTCGTAATAATAGTTCTAGTCCATAGGCGCGGGCCTCCCCATTTAAAATGACTTGCTCAATGGCATCGTTTGCTATCAAATCGGCACCGTCGATATAATCGATTCGGTTCTGAATATCCTTGTAAAAGCCTTCGATTTCCAAGGTAAATTCGCCCCCCTTAAAGTTCTTGAAATAGCCCAAGGCATACTGATCCAATAATTGGGGTTCTATAAAAGGACCACTCGGCGTCCATACATCCAATGGAGTGGGGGAACTGGTGTTGGAAAGTAGATGCAAGTATTGTGCGAGCCTTGTGTAACTGGCCTTAATGGAATTATCATTATTTATGGCATAGGCTGCCGAGACCCTTGGTTCAAAATTGAAAAATGTACTCAGGTTACCACTCCTGCCCGGATTAATGGTGTCAATGGGCGTGGCTTCCCTGTAAATCAGTTGAAATGGGTCGAATAAAACGGGTTGGTCATTTTCGTAAACGAACAGTTCATCTTGACCCAGGCGGGTAAACTGACTCACCCTAAGACCATAATTGACACTTAGGTTTTCTGTGATTTTTTGCTCAACATCCACATATGCTGCTGCTTCGTTCGCATATTTTTTGGTCAATTGGTCGGCAACAATTCCGGAATCTTCACTATTTGGTTTTATCTCACCGGGATTAAACACATAATAGATATTATTGAGTCCGTAATTGATTTGGAGTTTATCGTTCAAATAGTGCTTTAGGTCATATTTTAGGTTGAAATTCTGAATACCGGAGTCCCATTCAAAACCCACAAAATCCAATTCCAATCCGTAGAAATAATCGGAATAGATCAGGGAAAGGTTGGAGAACAATTTGTCTGAAAACAAATGGTTCCACCTAAAATTACCTACGGCATTCCCATAAGTATTGACAAAACTATCATTGATGCTAAAGAGATCACGTCCAAAATATCCGGACAGGAATATGCTGTTACGTTCATTTATTCGATGGCTTATTTTGGTGTTCAGATCATAGAAATAAGCGCTGTTGTCAATATCGAAAAGTGGAAGGAAAAGATGGGCGTAGGAGGCTCGGCCCCCTGCAAGAAATGCTGTACGGTCTTTTATTATTGGACCTTCCACCAAGAGTCGACTCGCAACGGCACCTATTCCCCCATTTACTTTTAACTCCTTACTGTTCCCTTCTTTTTGAAAGATTTCCAAAACCGAGGAAACCCGACCGCCATAACGGGAAGGGATACCTCCTTTGAAGAGTTTCACATCCTTTATGGCATCGGGATTGAATACCGAGAAAAAGCCAAAAAGGTGGGAGGAATTAAAAATAATGGCTTCGTCCAATAGGATAAGGTTTTGATCGGTAGCGCCACCACGTACATTAAAACCGGATGAGGCTTCCCCAGCGTTGGTGACCCCGGGTAAAAGTACCAAAGACCTGATGACATCCGCTTCTCCAAGAACAACGGGAACTTTTTTTATGGTTTCCACGGATAAGGTATTGACACTCATTTGTGGTTTTCGGATGTCCATCCGTTCTGCATTTTCCGTAACGATGACCTCATCGAGCTGTTCTGCCTTTTCTTGAAGGTTAAAATCAAGCTTAAGATTCGAATTCAGCGAAACCGATCTGCGGACATCTTGAAAGCCTATATAGCTAATGACAATATTGTATTCCCCTTCGGGCAGTGTAATGGAATAGAAACCGTATTCGTTGGTGGAGGTTCCCGTTCTAAGGTCTTGAATGGCAATGGTTACCCCAATCAGTGTTTCGTTACTTGTGGCTTCCCTTACTGTTCCGCTTATGGTATATTTTTGTTGGGCATTGACCACACAAATGGAGTACAACAGCGTAGCGTGAAGCAACAGTAATCTTTTGGTCATTAATTTGGTTTTCCTAAAGTTAAGGATTCTCCATATTCATGCATAACTTTTGAACCGTTTTAAGATGCATATTTGACGCGCTGCAAAAACATATTAGGTAACGTTGGTTGGATATATTTTTTTATCAATCAAAATCCGTCAAATTGAGTGGTTTTTCGAAATGAAATGAAGAAAAATTGTATCGAAACTAGGATTTTGCAAGAAAATTACTTGCCTGCCTGGCCGGCAAGGCAGGTTTTTCGATGCATTTTTGCTGTCGCAAAAACACTCAAAATGACATAATTTTCCTATATCGAACCCACGTTAAATACCCTAAAAAAGCTGTAGAACGTTCTGGGGGATACCCCTTGTGGCAAACGGTCATTCATCATATGCCGTGCAATGGGACGTATTTTGGTACAGGAGTTGCCAGGTTCAACCTCTTAGCCGTCCAAGTGTTTCAAATACCCTTGTTCCTAAAGTGAAAGATGCCTTAGATTTTTTCCAAAATGCCATTGAAGGTTGGGCTGGGACGCATTGTTTCCGAAGCCTTTTTGAAATCCGGCAAATAATACCCTCCTATGTCCATAGGTTTGCCTTGGGCATCCAGTAGTTCTTTATTGATTTTTTCTTCCTCGGCCGACATCGCATTAAAAATAGGCTGGAACCTATCTTTTAGCATTATGCTATCGTTTTGTTCGGCCAAAGCTTCGGCCCAATACAGGGCAAGGTAAAAATGACTCCCCCTGGTATCCAGTTCGTTCACTTTCCTCGATGGGGATTTGTCATTGTCCAGAAACTTTTCGGTGGCCTTGTCCAGTGCTTCTGCCAGTACCAGGGCATCTTTGTTGCCACTTTTTTCCCCATAGTGTTCCAAGGAAACCCCAAGGGCCAGGAATTCCCCCAAGGAATCCCATCTAAGGTGTCCCTCTTCCAAAAACTGCTCTACGTGCTTGGGCGCAGAACCACCAGCTCCTGTTTCAAAGAGGCCTCCACCATTCATCAATGGAACAATGGAAAGCATTTTGGCGCTGGTTCCCACCTCCAGGATTGGGAACAGGTCCGTTAAATAATCCCGTAATACATTTCCTGATACAGAAATGGTGTCTTTTCCCTCTTTGATACGTTTAAGGGTAAACTTAGTAGCCTCAATGGGGGATAAAATATGGATTTCCAATCCGGAAGTATCGTAATGGGAGAGGTATTGGGTTACTTTATTTATCAATTGCGCATCATGCGCCCTTTCCTCATCCAGCCAAAATACTGCTGGGGTATTGGTGGCCTTTGCCCGACTTACTGCGAGCTTTACCCAATCCTGAATGGGAGCATCCTTTACCTGGCACATTCTCCAAATGTCCCCTTGCTCAACATGGTGTTTCAATAAAACCTCACCCGAGTTGGAATCGACCACTTCTACAGTACCTGAATCCGAAATTTCAAATGTTTTGTCATGGGACCCATATTCTTCCGCTTTTTGAGCCATAAGCCCAACATTGGGTACGGTACCCATGGTAGTTGGGTCAAAAGCGCCATGTTCCTTACAGAAATCAATGGTGGCTTCGTAAATACCGGAATAACTGCTGTCTGGAATTACCGCTTTCGTGTCCTGAAGGTTGCCCGAAGCATTCCACATTTTTCCCGAGTTACGGATCATCGCAGGCATGGAAGCATCGATAATAATATCACTCGGCACATGTAGGTTGGTAATTCCCTTGTCGGAATTGACCATGGCAAGGTCCGGACCATTTTCAATAGCTTTTTCAATGGCGTTGGTGATTGCCGCTTTTTTAGCTTCCGGCAGTTGGTCCAATTTATCAAAAAGACTTTCCAAACCGTTATTTGGTGAAATCCCCAAATCCTCAAATACCTCTGCGTAGGTATCAAATAGTTCCCCAAAATACGCGCGCATGGCATGACCGAAAATAATGGGGTCGGAAACCTTCATCATGGTGGCTTTGAGATGTAGTGAAAGTAAGAGCCCTTTTTCCTTGGCGTCCGCTATTTCATGGGAAAGAAATTGGATCAGTGCTTTTTTGCTCATTACGGTGGCATCTATAATCTCCCCTTTTTGAAGATCTATGCCTTCCCTGAGTATCTTTTTACCATTGTTATGATGCAATACGATTGCTATGGTCGTGGCATCGTTCAAGGTCAGTGATTTTTCGTTGGATTTGAAGTCACCGGAAGACATTGTGGCCACATGGGTCTCGGAATTCCTGGACCATTCGCCCATTTTATGTGGATTTTTCTTGGCATAATTTTTTACCGCTTTGGGGGCCCTTCGATCGGAATTTCCTTCCCTAAGTACCGGGTTTACGGCACTTCCCTTTATTTTGTCGTATTTCGCCTTTATGGCTTGCTCCTCGACCCCTGAAGGTTCAGCAGGATAACTTGGAATTGGATATCCCTTACTTTGAAGCTCTTCTATGGCCTCCGTAAGTTGGGGAATTGAGGCACTGATATTCGGTAATTTTATGATATTGGCTTCTGGTGCCTTGGCCATATCCCCCAATAGTGCCAAATCATCCGAAACCTGTTGTTGCTCGGAAAGCAACTCTGGGAAGGTAGCCAATATCCTGCCTGCCAGGGAAATATCCTTTGTCTGGATTTCCAGGTTTGCGGTTTTAGTAAATGCTTTTACAATGGGAAGAAAGGATTGTGTTGCCAAGGCAGGGGCCTCGTCAGTTTTGGTATAAAGGATTTTGGCCATAAAAGCGCACGTTTTTTGCGGTGCAAATATACGGATTAAGACAGCAGATTTTAATGGGAAAATGGTAAATAATGGATAGGTCGATTGACAAATCCGAAAAGAATAAAAGCCATATCTTTCCATTGCTGGAACGATATGGCTTCTTTAAAACTTTTTTCAATACTTGGACTCAACGTTGCCGTCTTGCCCATACCTTGCGGTAAGTGTTGAAAAGAGTTCTAAAACGTTTGGATCTCCAGTTTTCCCTAATCTTGCGATTTGACAAAACCAAAGTCTTATTTGCCGCCCACTGTACCATCAAGATGGAAAATTGCTCTTCCATCCGCACATGATACCCATGTCATTCGATTACACCGAAGTGCTCACTCACAACATGATTTACTTTTTGATCAGTAGTGTTACCAACTAAAAATAAACCTCATGGACAACACCTCAAAGAACGCTTGCTTTAAAGGAACCAATCAAGGTTACCCTCTCATGATTCTTTTGTAAATATATCTTAAAATTATTGTTGTGCAAGAAAATTAAATAACTAAAAATCAACATTTTATAAACCACTGTTATTAACAATTGTTCATAAAAAAAGCATCCCTTAAAGGATGCTTTGCCGTAAAAGTTTTCACCACGCTTAGGAACGTACTTCCTTAATACGGGCTTTCTTACCGGTAAGACCTCGGAAATAAAAGATTCGGGCCCTACGTACTTTACCTTTTTTGTTGACTTCAATTTTCTGAAGTGCCGGCATGTTGATTGGGAAGATACGCTCTACGCCAACCGTACCTGACATCTTTCTGATGGTGAAGGTTTCGGTGATTCCACTACCACGTCTTTGGATGACCACCCCTTTAAAAAACTGGGTACGTGTTTTTTCACCTTCCTTAATTTCGTAGTAAACCGTAATGGTATCACCAGAGGAAAAATCTGGGAATTCTTTTTTCTCTACCAATTCGTTTTCTACAAATTTTACTAAAGACTCCATTTTTCTATTTCGTTTATGGATTTATCCAAAACCAACATTCACGTCCTTCGCCAGAGGTTGATTTTTCTGGACTGCAAAATTAGTCTATATTTTGAAATTGACAACCGGTTGGGAAAAAAATATAAAAAATCAATCTTCCAGTAAATCAGGTCTTCTTTTCTGTGTGTGCTTTAGGGCTTCCTCTTCCCTCCATTCTTCAATTTTGGGCGTATTCCCACTCATTAAAATGGAAGGTACTTCCCACTCCTTATAACGAGCTGGTCGGGTATAAACGGGAGGTGCCAAAAGGTTGTCCTGGAAGGTATCGGTAAGGGCAGAAGTTTCATCATTCAAAACCCCGGGCAGTAGGCGTATTATGGAATCCGATAGTACCGCAGCTGCCAGTTCACCCCCGGAAAGGACATAATCCCCAATGGATATCTCCATGGTCACCAATTGGTCACGTACCCTTTGGTCAACACCTTTGTAATGTCCACAAAGCATAATAATGTTCTGTCTTAGGGACAATTCGTTGGCCATGCCCTGGTTCAATCGTTCACCATCTGGGGCCATATAAATGACTTCGTCATAATTTCGCTTTCCTTTTAGTTCTGAAATGCACTTATCAATGGGTTCAATCATTAAAACCATTCCTGCGCCCCCGCCAAATTGGTAGTCATCCACCTGTTTGTAGTTCCCAATACCATAATCCCTGAGGTTATGGATTTCAACTTCAACGAGGTTCTTGTCGATCGCACGCTTGAGGATGGAGGCATCAAAAGGGCTTTTGAGCAATTCTGGTAAAACGGTAATTATATCAATGCGCATATCTACCCTGGATTGGACCCGAACAACTATAGGTCAAGGTCCGTATTGGTCCAAAAATAGTGGAAATACCCGGCATCTTTCTTCCAGCCCAATTTTTCATAAAGTACTTGTGCAGGATTGTCCACAGCGGTTTCCAATGCCAATCCTTTAAATTGGGATGATTTGCACACTTTTTTGGTTTCGGTCAAAAGACTTTCACCAATTCCTTTTCCACGGGATTCCGGTTTTACAAAAAGGTCATTTAAAATGTAAAAAGGTTGTAGGGAAACCGAGGAATAGGTCGTGTACAATTGGGTAAAGCCAACAGCTTCCCCGGCCCAAAATGCGATAAGTATAATGGACTGTTCATTGGAAAGGCGCAACTTAAGAAAGTTATGGGCGGTTTCCATATCGGATTCTTGTTTATAGAAAACACGATATGCATCAAATAAAGGGGCAATAATAGGAACATCCTGCGCCGTGGCACGAATGATTTTTAGCATAGCCTAGTGTTGGGATTAGGAACTTTTTTTGTTTTTATTACGCTCGTCATGGAGTTCCCTACTTATCTTTTGTTCCCGCTCCAAAGCCCTTCTTCGGTGTTGTTCGTATTCTTCTTCCAGGTCGGCCAAGGCAGTTTTTGCCTGTTGGGTCAACGTATTACTACTTCTGAACTTAAAGACGAAAAAGATTAAAAAGATGATTAGCCCCACAATTATGGACCACACCACCAGTTTGTAGGTGGATTTTGAAACCAAACTTCCGAAGAACGGCATACTGTCCTTTTCTTCGGTAATCTGATTTAGATTTTTGGTGGTTTCATCCAGTTTTGCATTCAACGAACCAATGGCAGTCTCATTCTCCGCAATAGTGGATTTAAGACTATTGATGGTGTTGTTGGCCGTACTTATGGAGTCCAATACGTTTTTTTGTAAGGCATTCAACTCTATTAAACGGACCACTTCATAGCGTTTTCCGTTTTGCCTATAATTGGTGGACTTTCTAATGACAGTCTCAAACTGGCCTTGAATGGAGTTGTCGTCCTGTAGGGTTCGCCCCTGTTCATTTTGGGCATTTAAGGTCACTGCACAAACGAGCAGTGCAATGATAGGTACGATGAGGTTTTTCATAGGTGTTATCTTTAAATTAGGATTCAGGGTGGCAACGAAGGTACACATTACCCAATTATCCCCAAAAACTTCATGCTAGTAATAGGTAAACCTCCTTACCCTGGCAATGTATTTGGCCAATCGAATGACTTGGTGGGAGTATCCAAATTCGTTGTCATACCAAACATATAGGACAATGTTTTTCCCATCCCCGGAGACTATGGTGGCCTTGCTATCGTAAATTGCTGGAGCGGAAGCCCCCACAATATCCGATGAAACCAGTTCATTGCTCAGCGAATACTTGATTTGCTCCACCAAATCCCCTTCCAGGGCATATTTTTTTAAGATGGTGTTTACCGCATCCGAGGAGGTTTTGTGTTTTACCTCCAAATTTAAAATGGCCAGGGATCCATTGGGTACGGGGACCCTTATGGCGTTGGAAGTCAGTTTTCCCTCCAGTACGGGAAGGGCCTTTGCCACGGCTTTTCCTGCTCCGGTCTCCGTAATGACCATATTTAAGGCTGCTGCACGGCCCCTACGGTATTTTTTGTGCATATTGTCCACTAAATTCTGGTCGTTTGTGTAGGCATGGATGGTTTCCAAATGTCCTTTTTTAATACCCAATGAATCCTCTATCACTTTTAGGACCGGGGTTATGGCATTTGTAGTGCAGGATGCCGCAGAATAGATTTTAGTTTTTTCAGGATCGTAATCCCGGTGGTTTACCCCGTGAACAATGTTGGGAACCTCCTTTCCAGGGGCTGTTAGCAATACCCTTCCACAACCTTTGGATTTTAAATGTTTGGAAAGTGCCTCCTTATCCCTAAATGCACCGGTATTATCAATAACAAGGGCATTGTAGATACCGTATTTGGTATAATCAATATCTTCCGGTTGACCGGCGGAAATTAAATAAACCGTAGTACCATTGATTACCAGGGCCTTTTTTTCCCCATCCACCTCTACTGTTCCGCTGAATTGACCATGAACGGAATCCGTGCGTAGTAATGCCGCTCTTTTTTCAAGCACGTCGGTACTGATTTCCCCACGGGTAACAATGGCCCTTAACCTTAACTGGTTTCCTTTTCCGGTCTTTGCCATCAGTTCCCTGGCCAAAAGACGACCAATCCTTCCAAAACCATACAGTACCACATCTTTTGGTTTGATTTCCCTTGTTTTCTCGGCACCTTTCAGCTTGTCCAGAACAAAGGACTTGACGTTATGGTGACCGTTATCCTGGGAATGGTACTCGTAGGTAAGCTTACCGATATCGATTTTTGCGGGAGGCATTGGAATATCATTGATGGCCCTAAGGATTTCCACCGAATCAAAAATGGAAATGGGTTTCTGGACAAACTCACCGGCGTACTCATGTAAGTTAATGATATCGCTTACATTTTTATCAATGACCTGATTTTTGAACAGCACAATTTCAATGGCCTTGTCGTACCATAGATCACTTATTATTTTAATGAATTCGGTGGTTGCTTTTCTTCTGTCGGCCTGGAATGCCAATTCTTTTTCGTACGATTTAATATCGCTCATGGAAAGTGTTTTACATTGAAGCGCAAAAATAAAATTTCAAACGATTTCGAAAAAGGGGAAGCGCATAAAAAAACGCCCAGATTCCGGGCGTTTAATTTATTAAGGCGTATGGATCACGCTACGGGTCATTGAAAAATCAATCGTTCCTTTTCCCCATTTTCGTCCAATAGGGTTATGCTGGTCCTTCCATATCTGGAAATTTTACCAAATAGGTTTTTGGCATCCTCAACATCCTCAATTTCCTTATCATCCACTTCTATCATTACCTTGTTCAGTAGCCCATAGTCCCGATATTGCTCCGGGACACTGGTGATTTTGACCCCACTTTTTATTCCATATGCTTTTTGATCTTCCTCGGAAAGGTTTTTCACCTCAATACCCATAACCGGAAGTCGCTCCGTTTGCTTTTTCTTAAGAACTACCGGAAAGGTCATTTTTTTTCCGTTCCTATCTATGGTGACCTGAACTTGATCTCCCGGTCTTTTGGAAGAGAGATAGCCCGTGAGTTCCGAAAATTTGGTCACTTTGACATTACCTACTTTCTTGATGATATCCCCTTCTTTGATGCCTGCCGTTTGCGCACCGGAATCTTCTTCAATGCCGGCGACGTATACCCCTGCAATTTCATCCAATCCCTCTTCTTTGGCCTGTGGACTGTCCACATTCAATGCAGATATTCCAAGTATTCCTTTTTGTACTTTTCCATATTCCAATAAATCGTCAACAACTTTTTTGGCAATATTACTGGGTACGGCAAAGGAATAGCCCACATACGATCCGGTTTGCGAGGTTATTGCCGTATTTATCCCAATGAGGTCCCCATTGGTGTTCACCAATGCACCTCCACTATTACCCGGGTTGACGGCAGCATCGGTCTGTATAAAGGACTGATTTCTTCCGGGGGAAATGGAACGAGCCTTGGCACTTACAATTCCGGCAGTAACGGTGGACGTTAAATTGAAGGGATTTCCAACGGCCAACACCCATTCGCCAATCTTGGCATTATCCGAATCCCCAAAGGCCAAATAGGGAAGGGGCTTTTCTACATTGATCTTAAGCAAGGCGATATCCGATGAAGGATCGGCTCCAATGATTTCCGCATCATAGCTCTTATTATTGTTCAGGGTAACTTCCAAGGCCCTGGCTTTATCAATTACATGGTTGTTGGTCACAATATAGCCATCGGGAGAAATAATGACACCGGAGCCTGTCCCGATCTGTGGTCGTTGTGTAGCTTCGGAGCCATAGAAGAATTCTGCAATGGGGTTTCCCCGACTAATGGTCATATTTTTTACGTGTACAACAGCATTAACGGTCTTTTCCGCAGCTATGGTAAAATCCACCTCATTGATTCCAGCACCTCTGGGTGATGCGGGAAGGTTTGTCGTAATAAAGGGAGTTTCATCATTCTGGGAAACCAAGGTCAACGTTTTTGTTTCAAAAAAATACTTGTACGCGCCAAGGGTAATTCCTCCTGCCAAGAGCGCTACAAGAAATAATTGTGCTGTTCTTTTCATGGTTCTTTTTATTAATTGAATGCATTTAGCATTTTAAAATTATACATAAATCATACCAGTTTTAACAGTTTAACGCGCTTTTAACTGGCCATATCCCCTCTGTGGAATGTACTATATTTGCGGCATGAATCAAGAACGATCCTTACATTTCCATAAATACCAGGGTACTGGAAATGATTTTGTTTTAATCGATAATCGCAAAGGTGTCTTTCCCGAGAAAGACGTCAGACTCATTCGGGATATATGCGATCGCAGGTTTGGTATTGGAGCGGATGGGCTTATCCTTTTGGAGAATGACGATCTGGCAGATTTTAAAATGGTCTACTACAATTCCGATGGGAATGAAAGCACCATGTGCGGCAATGGGGGAAGATGTATCGTAGCCTTCGCAAAAGAACTTGACCTAATAGGGGATAAAACCACCTTTAGTGCTATAGACGGTATGCATGAGGCAGAAATCAAGGGAACGGATGTTACTTTAAAAATGATCGATGTGGACGCTGTTAGGGAAACGGGGAAATACTATTTTCTTGATACGGGTTCACCGCATCACGTGCAATTGGTGGACCATCTGGACCAGTTGGATGTGAAAATTGAAGGGGCAAAACTTAGATATGGTATTTATGGCCAAAAAGGAAGCAATATCAACTTTGTGGAACAAAAGGCAAAGGATTCCTTTAAAGTGAGAACGTATGAGCGTGGGGTAGAGGGGGAGACCCTTTCCTGCGGCACCGGGGTAACTGCCGTAGCGATAGCCATGTTCCATGGGGGAAAAACGGCTTCCACTTCGGTATCCATTGAAACCAGAGGAGGACGGTTAAGGGTAGGTTTTGAAAAATCCGGAACCGACTATGTTTCCATATGGCTTTCCGGGCCTGCCAAACACGTATTTAAAGGAGAATGGGAATGCCAATCCTAAAGGGAAAACACTGCAAGCTGAGGGCTTTGGAACCAAAGGATTTGGATTTCCTTTATGCGCTGGAGAACGACACGGAAATATGGGAAATAAGCAATACCCTAAAACCCTACTCCAGAGCTGTGTTAAAGAATTATTTGGAGAATGCCCATCGCGATATCTACGAGGTTAAACAGTTGCGTCTGTGTATATGTAACCCAAAGGACGAAAGTGTAGGGTTTATAGACTTGTTTGACTTTGACCCAAAACATAGCCGTGCAGGTATAGGCATCATTTTAAATACCACCAATAGAAATAGAGGATTGGGGGCGGAAGCACTTTCCTTATTATTGGATTATACATTTTCCGTGCTGGAGTTGCATCAGGTATATGCGAATATTTTAGAAGATAATCTTATGAGCATCCATTTGTTTGAAAAATTGGGTTTTCAGCAGGTAGGCCTAAAAAAGGATTGGATTCGGTGGGATGGAAAATTTAAAAATGAATTGTTATATCAAAAACTGAAACCTTGAGCAATCTTAAAAAAGTACTTTGGGCCACCGCCATTTTGGGACTGGTTATCTGTGGTGTTGTCGCGTATCAGATATACAGTGCCATTTTTAACCCCAATACCGCTTTTGGGAATGAGAAAGCTTATGTTTTTATTCCCTCTGATTCGAATTTCGATGAGGTAAAGTCGTTAGTGGAACCATTGGTCAAAAACCTTGGTTCTTTTGAGGCCGTGGCACAGCGTAAGGGGTATACTTCCAATATAAAGGCAGGGAAATACGCCATTAAAAGGGGAATGAACAATAATGACATTATCAATTCCTTGCGAAGTGCCAATATTCCGGTCAAGGTTTCCTTTAACAATCAGGAAACCGTTGAAGACTTGGCAGGGAGAATCGCACAACAATTGGAAGCGGATAGTTTGGCCCTGGTGCAGGTATTTAAGGATACTGCTTTTCTTGCGGAAAATGGGTTTGACAATGACAATATGATTACGCCCTATTTGCCCAATACCTATGAGTTTTTTTGGAACACCGATGCCAAGGAATTCAGAGACCGCATGTTTAAGGAGTACCATCGTTTTTGGAATGAGGACCGAAAAAAGAAAGCCCAGGAGTTGGGTTTAACCTTAACCGAGGTTTCTTCACTCGCGGCAATCGTTCAGAAGGAAACGGTAAAAGTAGATGAACGTCCAAGGGTTGCAGGCGTTTATATTAACCGATTACAAAAGGGAATGCTATTACAGGCCGATCCAACGGTCATCCATGCCATTAAAAAGGAAACGGGAAATTTTGATACTATTATAAAAAGGGTCCTTTATAGGGATTTGGAAATGGATTCGCCATACAATACCTATAAATATTCAGGGGTACCTCCAGGACCGATAACCATGCCGGACATATCTTCCCTGGATGCTGTTTTGAATGCGGAAGAGCATAGCTATTTTTACTTTGTCGCGGACGTTTCCAACTTTGGTTATCACAAGTTTGCAGGGAGCTTACAGCAGCACAACCGCAATAAAGTACAGTACGTCGAGTGGTTGAACCAACAGAAAATCAGGCGATAAGGCTGCTTCAACGATTTTTTTGCCTGTTCAACCGGATTCACCCCGTTTTTGGCAAAAACTTATGACTTTTATCATTCAAGTTTAACAAAACCCCCACTATATTTGCCGGCTAAATTGAATCTAAGGTAGATTCGCAACTATATGTTTATGAAAAGATGGATTTATTTTTTAGGTCATCTTGCCATAATTGCCATTTTGACCAGTTTTGCCACTTTTAGTGTTGAACCAAAAAGAATAGAGGTTCCACCAGCGTTAAAAAGTGGTTTGGATGAATGCTACTGGGTCGAACCAGAAACTTCCCTGGACACCCAAGAGGAATTTTCGACCTCAGTTTTCCTGGACAGGTCCTTTCTTGGTTTCAAGGAAGCACTGGCGTTCAAGGAGTCACAAGGAAACTACACTACCATAAACACTTTGGGATATTTGGGGAAATACCAGTTTGGAAGGAATACCTTAAAACTAATGGGTGTTCACGATACCGATGATTTCCTTAACAGCCCCATTCTTCAGGAAACATTATTTAAAATGAATGTTGCCCGGAATAAGTGGATATTAAGAAGGGATATCAAACGTTTTGTAGGGAAAAGGATAAACGGTGTAACCATTACCGAATCCGGTATTGTTGCGGCAGCGCACTTAGCCGGGGCCGGCAATGTTAAGAAATACCTCCGTTCTTATGGACGGACGGATTTCTCCGATGCTTATGGCAGTACCATAGCCATTTATATCAACAAATTTGGTGGATACGATATTTCTCAAATAAAAGCACAGAACAATCCCAGGGTCTGAGAAAAAGAATCACGCCTGGATAATAAAGACCGTGGGTCTTTTTTGTAAATCCAATGGATATCTTTTCCATTCATTGGCTGTCTTTGTGACAATTTGTTCAGATGGTAAGGTAATATCGCAGGCAACACAAAGTAGGGTGGAAGGCCTTAGTTTTTTAATGAGTTCCTGGAATAGCTTTTCATTGCGGTAGGGCGTCTCAATAAAGATTTGGGCCTGCCCCGTTTCCAATGATAGTTTTTCCAGGGATTTGATGGCTTTTCCCCTGAGCGCCGTATCTATTGGCAAGTATCCCGTAAAAGCGAAGTTTTGACCGTTCATGCCGCTTGCCATCATTGCCATGGTAATGGAAGAGGGGCCAACCATGGGAACCACCTGTATTTTTTTCTTATGGGCAATACGGACTACATCTGCTCCTGGATCTGCAATCCCTGGGGCACCTGCCTCAGACAGCAATACCATATCAAAGCCTTGGATGCATGCATCCAGAAAGGTGGGAATTTCAGTGGGGTCCGTATATTTATTCAATAGTTCAAAGTGGAGGTCCGGTTGATTTTTTGCAGGGCTTATGCGTTTAATGAACCTTCTGGCCGACTTTTCATTTTCCGCTATATAGTGATCCACATTCTCAATGGTACGTTTTATGGATATGGGGAGTACTTCCAACGGTGCATTGTCACCCAACATTGTTGGGACCAAATAGAGTTTCCCTACCACTAAATTCGGACCCTTATTTTCCTCCATTTCCCAAATCCTTGACAATTTGATCGCACGCCCTGTCTATTAATTGATAAACGTATTCAAAACCATCCTGTCCGCCATAATAGGGATCGGGGACTTCCGCAACACCCAATTCGGCGACCTCCAAAAGCAATTTTACTTTTTCTTCTTCTTCTTTTGTTTTGGAAAGTGCGATGACATTGGCATAATTGCTCTTATCCATAACGTAGATTCGGTCAAATTCCTTAAAGTCCAGGGAAGTGAACTTTCTGCATTCTTGGTTCCCAATGTCAATACCATGTTTGCGCGCGACATCCATTGATCGTGGATCTGGGAGGCTTCCTACATGGTACCCGGCGGTTCCTGCCGAATCTACTTGGACTTCCGAAGGATCTACCTTTGATTTTAAGATACCTTCGGCCAATGGGGATCTACAAATATTCCCCAAACATACCATTAGAATTTTGGTCATTAAAGAAGGTGTTAGGAGAATTTTTTGTTGAGGTCTTCCTTGTATTTACGGAACTGTTTATCGGTCTCCGCCAGGTTCTCCACAGTTTTACAGGCATGTAGTACGGTGGCGTGATCCCGTTTGCCAATTTGTGAGCCTATACTTGCCAGGGAGGCTTTGGTGAACTTTTTGGCAAAGAACATGGCCAGCTGTCTTGCCTGGACAATATGGCGCTTTCTGGTCTTGGATTGCAGTGTGGCCACATCCATTTCAAAATAGTCCGAAACGACTTTTTGGATATAATCTATGGAAACCTCCCGCTTGGTATTCTTGACGAATTTTTCAACAATTTGCTGTGCCAGTTCCAGGGTGACTTCCTTTCTGGTAAAAGAGGCTTGCGCAATCAAGGAAATAATGGCACCCTCCAATTCGCGAATATTGGTCTTGATGTTCTTTGCCACATGATCTACAATCTCATCGGACATTTCAACACCATCGCGGTACAATTTGTTTCTTAATATGGAAACCCGGGTTTCGTAATCCGGACTTTGTAACTCTGCTGAGAGTCCCCATTTGAATCTGGAAAGCAGTCGTTGTTCAATATCCTGCATGTCCACAGGAGCCTTGTCCGAAGTCAATATGACCTGTTTTCCGTTTTGGTGCAAGTGGTTGAAAATATGAAAGAACACATCTTGTGTTCCGGATTTGCCGGACAAGAACTGTACATCATCAATGATCAGTACATCGATCAATTGGTAAAAGTGGATGAAATCGTTTCGGGTATTCTTTTTTACGGATTCAATATACTGTTGGGTAAACTTTTCTGCGGAAATATAGAGAACGGTCTTTTCTGGGTACTTGTCCTTGATTTCTACCCCTATGGCATGGGCCAAATGGGTTTTCCCCAAACCAACACCTCCAAATACCATTAAGGGATTAAATGAAGTGCCGCCCGGTTTGTTGGCCACGGCCATGCCTGCCGAACGCGCCAAACGGTTGGAGTCCCCTTCCAAAAAATTGTCAAAATTGTAATTGGCATTGAGTTGTGACTCAATTTTGATGTTCCTGATACCGGGAATTACAAAAGGGTTTTTCAGCTCTGGATTTTTAGACGTAATGGGAACATCCAGTTCTTGTGGAATCAAAGCAGAACGGTTGGAACTTGGAATTTTTTCCGTAAAGGGTTCCTTATTGCCATATTTGTTCTCCATTTTAATCAGATAAATCAATTTGGCGTTTGGACCCAGCTCTTTGCGCAGGGCAACTTTTAATAACTTCACATAATGTTCTTCCAACCATTCGTAAAAAAACTTACTGGGCACCTCAATACTCAAAGCACTATCGGAAAGCTTGACCGGTTTAATGGGAAGGAACCATGTTTTGAATGCCTGCGGTTGGATGTTATCTTGGATAAAAGCCAAACAATTTTCCCAAACGGAAGACGCAGTAACATTCATGCTAAAAGTTCCTTAGTTTGCTGGTTAGTGTAAAAGTTTTTATTAAAACTTTAGGGGTTTTCCCTGATGCTTAGAACGCGACAAATATGTGGACAAAAAACCTAAAAAAAAAATCATTTACCCGTTGAAAATGTACTTTTTTTTTCGCATGTTTCAATCGCAGTTACAAAGCCTATAAATATATACTTTTTCGCGAAACAAAATGAATTTAAATCACTTTTCTTTCCGCGTCCGCTATGCGGAAACGGACCAAATGGGTGTGGTATACCATGGCAATTATGTTGACTATCTGGAAATTGGACGCACGGAGTGGCTACGTAAACTCGGGTTAACTTATAAGGAAATGGAAGAGGATGGAATTATCCTTCCCGTAATACACCTACAAATCGATTACAAAAAATCTGCTAAGTACGATGACCTTCTTACAATTGAAACCATATTGGTAAACAGACCCATGGTAAAGATTACCTTTGATTATAAAATCCGTAATGAAAGTGGGGAGTTACTGGCAGAAGCCTCTACGGTTTTGGCATTTATGGATAAACACACCTTAAAACCCATGAAATGTCCAGAATACATTTTAGACAAATTGGATTAAAGTATCGTAATATTCAAATGCCGGATTTTTTCCAATCCTTGTCGTACCTTTTCTGTTTCGCTCTTGGGCACTGCAATTTTAAGGAGACATTGAATTTCCATCTTCTGTGAAACAATATGGACCTTAAACCTTTTTAACGTACGCATCACCTCATTCATGCGGTCGTACTGGAACTGCAGTTCTAAAATCGTTTGAATCAATCGTTCCTTGATAACTGCGGTTTCCAAAGCCATTTGGGATGCTGTTCTATAGGCGTTGATCAATCCACTTACCCCTAGTTTGGCACCTCCAAACACACGAACGACGACCAGAAGAATATTAGTCACTTCAAAAGATTGGATCTGTCCATAAATAGGCATTCCAGCGGAATTTTTAGGTTCCCCATCATCATTGGCCCGATAGTTCGGTTTTCCAATGCCCATTTGCCAGGCATAACAAAAGTGGTTTGCCGAAGGGTACTGTTTTTTCAGGGATTCCAAGATAGGTTTTACCTCTTCTGGCGTTTCCAATGGAAAGGCCTGACCATAGAATTTGCTCTTCCGATCTTTGAAAAGTACTACTGTTGATGGTTGGGCAATGGTTTTATAGCTATCGGATGGGGAATGCATCAAAACAAAGCTACCAAAACAATACTGATTACTGCAAGACCTACCCCGAGCCAGTTTTTTGAGGTCAAAATCTCTTTGAACAGGATAATACCGAGCAAGGTAGTGAACAATACAATGGCGACATTGTTAATGGTGAATATGGAGGCACTGTTCAAACTGTCATGGTTGAGGGCCCTTAGCAAGAAGAAGATCGAAAAATAATTGGGGATTCCCAGACCAATCCCGCCCAATACACTTTTAAAACGAAAGTTTGCAGCGGTTCCTGTGCCCTTTATCCCAAGAAAAACAAAACCGGAAAGGGCGGCAGCTCCAAAAACCGTAGAAGAAAAAATAGGATAGTCACTGTCCATTAAATAGCCTTCTTGAATAAATTTGATGCTGGTATCAATACATCCGGAACCGAGAAATACCAATACGGGCAACCACAAATGGTTCCTCTCCATCTTTAGGCCACTTTCCCTACTGGAGGCCAGATAAACCGCGGCAAGTGCCAGGATAATCCCCATAATCTGAAGAATGGAAAGTTTATCCCTATAATACATGACGGCGAACAACACAGGAACCACCAAAGACATTTTTGTAGCCACGGAAGTAACGCCCACCCCGTTAATTTGGGAAGATTTGGCCATAATGTTGAACACCAAAAGGAAAAATACGCCAAGCAGTACGGTGCCCAAAAACCAAGGTTTGGACATAAGCTGTGGCAGGCTGATGGTTAAAGGATTGAATACCAATCCACAGATACTGGCCACGACATAGTTGGTAATTATGGCCGATAAGGTATGGACCTTATGGACCGAAAACAATTTGAAGACCACAAAGATGAGACTGGAGCAAAGTACGCTCAGGGCCAGATCTATCATTGGAGATGGGCCTTTAGTTCGGTAATATCCTCTCTGCCCACGATCAGATTCCAGGTCTTGATGCCCAATCTGGAAGCCGCATCCGTATTCTCCTTGATATCGTCCACAAAAAAGGTTTCCTCGGAAATAAGTCCATTCTCCTCCAGAACTTGCTGGAATATGGCTAAGTCAGGTTTACGTTTTCCCATTTCGTGGGAAAGGTAGAAAACTTCAAAAGAATTCTTAAAACGTTGGAATTTTCCAATTCCCATTGTCCCTTTCACATAATCTATATGAATTTCATTTGTATTGCTAAGAAGAAAAAGACGGTAGTGTCCTTCTTTGGCGAGGGATTCCACATATTCCAGGCGTTCATCGGGAAAATCCAAAAAAATGGCATTCCAGGCATCAATAAGGTTCTGTCTACTCGCTTTTGGAAAAAGATGTCCGGTATAATTTAAGAAGTCATCAGAACTGACCAATCCCATTTCATAGTTCTTGAACAGGGTATCCAATTCCGGTGTGATTTCTGCAAAACCATATTTGGTCATTTCAAGTGCTGTCGCCGGTTTGTCCAAATTAATAAAGATGTCCCCAAAATCAAGGATAATATTCTTAATCATATTTCAAAAGGGTTAAGGAGTCGCCAAACAGGGAGGTGATGGATTGTATTTTCCCGGATATCTTTGGTGCGGGTATTCCAGAGGTTAGGGTTGTCTGTCCTTTAAATATCCATGCTTCATCCCATAAATTGGCCTCAATAAATGTCTGAAGTGTTGTAGCCCCTCCTTCTATAATGACCGAGGCTATATGATGCCGGTAAAGTACCTTGCAAACTTGATGCGCCAGTTCCTTTTCAAAATCTATCTTTTCAAATATCAAACTGTTGGAATTCGATTGCGTATCAACTTCAGTAAGTACAATGGTTTTGATGGTACCGTCCATCACATTATATTCTTTCGGGATCTTCAAAGATCTGTCCAAAACTATTCGAATCGGATTTTTGCCTTTCCAGTGGCGTACGTCCAATTTAGGATTGTCTGCGATTACGGTCCGGGTTCCTACCAAAATGGCCTGTTCCCCGCTTCGCCATTGATGGACCAATTGCCTGGAGTAGGTATTGGTAATCCAAAAAGGTGCTGGGGATGTTGTTCTTTTATCCGGGGTGAGAGCAATAAAACCATCCCAACTTTGTGCCCACTTTAAGATAATAAAGGGCCTCTTTTTTTCATGGAAGGTCAGAAACCTTTTGTGATGTGCCCTACAGGCTTCCTCCAATATCCCAACTTCCACCGAAACCCCTGCGGCCTTAAGCTTTTCAATTCCTTTGCCCGCTACCTTGGTATGTGGATCTTTTAATCCAATAACCACTTTTGGAATTTGGTGCCGAATGATCAAATCACTGCATGGTGGGGTATTTCCGAAATGGGAGCAGGGTTCCAGGGTAACATATAAGGTGGATTCCAACAACAATGCCTTATCCCTTACGGAGTTTATGGCATTGACCTCAGCGTGGGCTCCTCCATAAGCGCTGGTGAAACCTTCTCCAATAATGGTGTCGTTGTGCACGATACAACATCCTACCATTGGATTTGGAGCTGCGGAGCCGAACGCATTCTTGCCCAGTGCAATGGCCCTGAGCATATATTTATGCCTTATCTTCACGCAATAAAAATACCACTTAAATTAGCAAACAAGTATTGTGCAGATTCAAAAAATAGCACTGAAGGACAATTCACAAGTGGCCCATTTAATACGATCCACCTTAGAAGAAATGGGCGTTCCAAAGGTTGGAACCGCTTATGGGGATAAAGCATTGGACCGTATGTTCCAAACCTATCAAAGACCAAGGTCGGTGTTCTATGTAGCTGAAAATGGTGAAGAGATAATAGGATGTGGGGGCATAGCCCCATTGGACAATTATGATGGCAATATTTGCGAGCTCCAAAAAATGTATGTTTCAAAAAAAACCAGGGGAAAAGGTATTGCCACCCAACTACTTGAGGCCTGTTTGGCATCGGCCAGGGAATTTGGTTTTGAAGCTTGCTACTTGGAAACAATGCCCTATATGAATGCCGCCCAGGGCCTATACCAAAAAAAGGGATTTACCTATCTTAAGGAAGCCCTGGGGGATACGGGCCACCATGCTTGTACCGTTCGAATGCTCAATACGTTCTAAAAATGCTCCTCAAGGAAATAAAGACCCTATTCCATAAGGAACTGGATGCTATTTATCCCAAAACAGAGGTGGACAGCTTCTTTTCACTATTTCTGGAGCATTATCTGAAATTGGAACGCTTTATTTTGGCCTTACAACCAGAATATGTTCTTTCCAAGGAGGAGGAGCAACCTTTTTTTGAGGGGCTCGCCCGTCTTAAGTTGGAAGAACCTGTCCAGTACATTTTGGGAAAGGCGTATTTCAGGGATATTGAATTAAGGGTAAACAAACATGTGTTGATACCAAGGCCGGAAACTGAGGAACTCGTGGAGTGGGTCATCAGGGAATCGAAAACCCAAAACTCGGAATTCAATATCCTTGATATCGGAACGGGAAGTGGCTGCATCGCCATCAGTTTGGCAAAAGCATTTCCAAATGCCCGGGTTTTTGCCATGGACATTTCCAAAGGAGCACTGGAAGTAGCAAGACAAAATGCCATGACCAATCAAGTGGATATCCATTTTATGGAAGCCGATATTTTGGATCCTGAGCTGACCCTGGACCACAAATTTGAAATCATCGTTTCCAATCCTCCCTATGTTAGAGAGTTGGAGAAGGTGGAAATGCGGAACAATGTCGCAAAATATGAACCCTCCACGGCATTGTTCGTTTCAGATGAAGCTCCGTTGGTATTTTATAGCGCGATTGTCCAATTTGCCAAAAAACAGCTTAATTCGGGAGGCAGATTGTTTTTGGAAATCAATCAATACCTGTCATCGGAAAGTGAAAAATTAATGTTGGAAAATGATTTTGGACAAGTGGAATTACGAAAGGATATTTTTGGTAATTTCCGAATGTTAAAAGCAGTTGGGCCATAGACGATTAAAACTAGGAAACTTGAAAAGTGTTGCGGTTTTTTGTGGGAGCAGTCCCGGAAAGGATGAGGGAATTATAGCGAATGCTTACAAAACAGGGGCCTATTTTGCCCAAAAGGGGATGACCTTGGTATATGGTGGGGGCAAAGTTGGTTTAATGGGACTTGTGGCCAAAGGCGCCCTGGACAACAATGGAAAAGTTATTGGGGTTATTCCACATTTCCTTAAACAAAAAGAAATCCATCATACCGGGCTATCGGAATTAATTTTGGTGGATACCATGCATGAACGCAAGTTGAGGATGAACCACCTTTCGGATGGGGTAATCATGTTGCCAGGCGGTTTTGGGACCTTTGAGGAGTTTTTTGAGATGTTGACATGGGGGCAATTGGGATTGCACCAAAAACCTATGGGCATATTGAATAGCAATGGCTTTTATGATGATCTTATTAAGATGTTTGACAAAATGGTCGCCAATCGTTTTTTAAGGGATACGCATAGAAAAATGGTTCTGGTCGATGAAACCTTGGAGGGCCTGACTGCCCAAATGGAGCAATATACCTCCCGGGGTGTTCCAAAATGGATGGAAAAGGACCAAACGTAAACCAAAAATCGGACTTTTATAATAATGCAGATAAAAGATAAAATCAAGGCTTTACGGGAAGAACTCCGGGAGCACAACTACAACTATTACATCCTTGATAATCCTACCATTACGGATTATGAGTTTGATATGAAACTTGAAGAACTCCAAAAATTGGAGGCGGCGCATCCAGAGTTTTATGATGCTACGTCCCCCACCCTAAGGGTAGGCGGTGCGATTACAAAGAATTTTGAAACCGTTGCCCATGAATACCGGATGTACTCCCTGGACAATTCTTATAACAAGGAAGATTTACAGGATTGGGAAAAACGCATCCAACGAATCTTGGGTGATGTTCAGGTAACGTATACCTGCGAACTGAAGTACGATGGCGCTTCCATTAGTCTTACCTACGAAGAAGGTAAATTGGTTAGGGCGGTTACACGTGGCGATGGTTTTCAAGGGGACAACGTGACGGCCAACGTAAAGACCATAAAATCGGTTCCATTGCAACTAAAGGGGGATTATCCTCCCAAGTTTGACATTCGTGGGGAAATTATCCTGACCTTGGAAGGCTTTGCAAAAATGAATCGGGAACGTATGGCCAATGGTGAGGAACCGTATATGAACCCCAGAAACACGGCTTCCGGTAGTTTAAAATTGCAGGACAGTGCCCTGGTGGCCCAACGGCCATTGGATTGTTTGTTGTACAGTATTGTTGGCCCCAACTTAAATTTGGGGACCCAATTCGAAATGTTGGAAAAAGCACGTTCCTGGGGGTTTAAGGTCCCTAAGGTGGCCGCCCTTTGCACATCTACCGATGAGGTACTTCGGTTTGTGGAACATTGGGATGGGAATCGACATGATTTGCCCTATGAAACAGATGGGGTAGTGGTAAAGGTAAATAATCTCCGACACCAGGATGAACTAGGGCATACGGCCAAGGCCCCTAGATGGGCCATGGCCTATAAATTCAAGGCGGAACAGGCAGCAACGGTTTTGAATGAAATCACGTATCAGGTGGGGCGAACGGGGGCCATTACGCCCGTAGCCAATTTACAACCGGTGCTATTGGCCGGGACTACGGTAAAACGGGCCTCTTTACATAATGCCGATCAAATCGCTAAACTGGATATTCGGGAAAGGGATACCGTTTTTGTGGAAAAAGGGGGTGAGATCATTCCCAAGATCATTGCGGTGGATTTTACCAAAAGACCACTGGATTCCCAACCAACGAAATACATCACCCACTGCCCTGAGTGCCAAACGAGGTTGATTCGAAAGGTGGGTGAGGCGCAGCACTTTTGTCCGAATGATACCGGGTGCCCTCCCCAGATTACGGGACGCATCCAGCATTTTATCTCTAGAAAGGCCATGGACATTGAAGGTCTGGGCGGAGAAACCGTGGAATTGTTGTTTAAAGAGGGGTTGGTGGCGAATTATGCGGATTTATATGCCTTGACCAAGGAACAAATCACGCCTTTGGAACGCATGGCCGAAAAATCGGCGGAGAACCTAATAAATGGGGTAGAGGCTTCCAAGGCAATTCCTTTTGAACGGGTTTTGTTTGCCCTGGGCATCCGCTATGTAGGGGAAACGGTGGCCAAGAAATTGGCGAAGGCCTATAGGACCATTGATGCCTTGATCGCGGCCAGTGCGGATGAACTGGTAGCGGTTGATGAAATTGGGGAACGTATTGCAGAAAGTGTGGTTCAATTCTTTAGCAACACGGAAAACCTTACCATTGTAGATCGATTGAAGTCCTATGGACTCCAGTTTTCATTGTCGGCGGAGCAACTGCAAGGGCAGTCCGAAATTCTAAAAGGGAAGAGCTTTGTGGTTTCCGGCGTATTTGAAACTTTGGAACGGAATGCGCTTAAAAAACTGATTGAGGACAATGGAGGCAAAGTTTCGTCATCCATTTCATCAAAAACCACTTTTTTGGTCGCTGGGGATAAGATGGGCCCCAGTAAACGGACCAAGGCAGAAAACCTTGGGGTGCCCATTATTTCGGAACAGCAGTTTCTGGCAATGGTTTAATTCCTTTCAAAGAATTCGCTCACGCGGTGTTTCGCATTTTCCCGGATGTTGCCGTAATAAAAATTGATGTCCGCAATGTGGTAATTTTTTCGTCTGAGCAAAAAACTCCAGGGAAATCGGGGTTTATTGGCCCATAGAATTCCATTGTGTATTTGGGCATCGACCCTCTTGGGGAGAATTTTATCAAAATTCCGAAGAACCGCCCCTTTGTTCTGGCTTTTGGACACGTAGGTAGTGTCCATTGTCCAATTCAAGGGATTGGTCACCAAAATACTGTCCCCCAATGGGCGATTTTCAGGAAGGTAGTCCCGTTTGAAGGTACGCCATGAAATACTACAGTTCAAATCATGGGCACTTTCACAAGGCCGTATGGATTTGAAATAGGTTTTTGGAACGGGCAAGCCTATAAGGTAGGCGGCTACCAATTTCCTTTCCAGGTCCTTACCATCAATAAATTCTCGAATTAAAGGTCCGGCATGTGTGGTGCCTTGACTGTGTGAAGCAATGATAAAAGGGCGTCCGTGATTATAATACCTCAGGTAATGCTCAAAAGCATTCCTCACATCGGCATAGGCCAGGGCAAAGGCTTTTTTTGCAGATGCCGTATCCGTGGTGGAATAACTTCTCAAGTGGGCTTGTCGGTATCTTGGCGCAAAAATTCGGCCTGCGGCGTTAAAGGCACTGGCTTGGAACAAAATGGTACCCTCATCCACCTTTTTGTTCAGTTCCAGGTCATCAATATTGGGATTCCATGGTAATTTGTCATCTTTTTCGGAATAGATGGTCGGATGGATAAAAAATACATCGGCCTTCAAATTGTTCTTGGCCAAAAATTCCGTTCCAGGAATTCTATCGGCATTATCCTTTTTGTCGGGATGTGCCGCCCAATAGTCCAAATTATTATAATCAACCGGTGTTACGGGGCGATTATCATCAAAAGGGGGCTGGGCCCTCACGGTTATGGACAAAAGAAAAAGTCCAAGGGAAAGGAGTGCCATTTTTAGGTTCTGTATCATTAAAGCTAAATTAGAAAAATGAAAGCTAGACCGTATCGTGTTGAACGAAAAGATGTATTGCGATGTCGATCCTTGATTATGAGCCTTCGTTTTCAAATTTGGCCCAATCCTTACGTTTTTTGAACATGATATAATATCCAATTCCCATTATTATAAATATGGAAAGTCCCACGAGATTAAAGAACAGCGGTAGTATTTCCTTGTCCTTAATGAGCATTGGAGGTATTCGGGTCAGTATCTCGGCCAAAAAAGCACCATAAAGTCCAATGACCGACCAATACATAAAATTATAATGCAAGGAAATATAGGTTTTGGGTTTTCTCCTAAGAATGGGAACCATTCCGGCAATCAAGGTAAGGGAGCTAATGATGGCAAACACATGAAAAATCCCAAATCCGCCAAAAAGGTTATACATAAAAAAAGAGGTGAGTAAAAGAACCGCCATGCTTCCGGTATAGGCATACCCCATTTGTTTGTGGAACCGATCCCCTTTTTTGGCCAGTAGCACCCATGTACCAAATAGTAAGGCCAAAATAGAGGCAATAGTGTGCACCATGCCCGTATTGTCCGTTATAATATGGTCTAAGTTCATACGATTTGATTTTCGGTTAAAAATAGCTTAGGAAAAATTTTTAACGAAATGCTAAGCTACCGAACTGTTGGTTTTCGATACCGAGTTGTAATTTTGAGGTATGGCATTACCCAAGGATTTTGACGGATTTAAAGGCACACTGCATCAAAACGAGCCACCACAGAGCTGGCCCAACCCCTTAAAATCCCTATGGCTCGATGCTAAGGACGACTGGGAGGCGGCCCATGACTTGGTCGATGGTTTGGAAACACCAATGGCAAATTGGGTACATGCCTATTTACACCGAAAAGAAGGTGATGAATGGAATGCGGACTATTGGTATCGCCAAGCTGGACAACCCTATTTTGAAGGGCCCCTGGAGGAGGAATGGACACAGTTGGTCCATGCGGTTTTGAACTAGCGACCCAGATTTTTTAGCTAAAGACCGATGAATTGACTGATATTCAAAGAGGTCCAAGAGGCGCCCAACGTTTTAGGGTTATCATCATTTAGAAAGAGTGCGAAAGCAAATTGGGGATGACGGAATCCAACAATTCATAAAACGCAACCTTACCTAAAAACAGCTTCAGTTAATCTGTTTAAGGAAAAAATAAAGGCGGTACTGGACATTGGCAGTACCGCCTTTTTAACGTTGAAAACATGTTCTTGATTGATGAATTAAAACATGTTCTTGATTGATGATTTGTACCCTAAGGACGAGTGATTTTCCAAAGTGTTACAGTTGAGCTCAAAAAAAATTAAAAGTTACAAATAACACAATTTGTTAATTTTTTAAAACTTCAGTTCCCACTACCTTCGTATTGGATAAACAGATTGCCTACATTTGTAAAAATGCAATTATAGGTATGGTCTTTAAAGGAATACAGGAAAAGTTTAAGGCAAAATCCGGACATAAGTATCTTGAGGACGAACTAAAAAAGCCAAGGTTTGTAAGGGATAAAAAAGGGGTGTCCAGTATTGCGTGTATAGTGGATATGGATAAGTTTAGAAATGCCGAAGTCTTTCAATCCCTGATACAACAAATGGGACTTAAGCCCAATGCGGTACATGTAATGGGATACAAAAGAGGGCAGGACAAACACGGGATGTTTTCCATTCCCTTTTGTACGGATAAGGACTTAGGCTGGAATGGATCTATTGAGAATGGGGACTTTTCCGAGTTTTCAGGTAGGGAATATGACGTATTGGTCAATTACTTTACCGATGATCGATTGGTTTTAAAATTGATGTCCACCAAAATCAATGCCCGAATTCGGGTTGGACTAAAGGAAGCTGATAATACAATGAATGACCTGATTTTTGATTGTGGTTTGAGTGACTTTAAAACCTTTAAGACCGAGTTGGAGAAATATTTAAGAATTTTAAATGAATTGGGATAATGGAAAGCTTAGTTGGAACAGGTGTAGCATTGGTCACTCCTTTTAGGACAGACCTGTCAATTGATACCAAGGCATTGGAGAACCTTGTGGAGCATTGTATTTCCGGTGGCGTGGATTATTTGGTGGCTTTGGGCACCACGGCGGAGTCGGTTACCTTGACAAAAGAGGAAAAACGCCTGGTCATGCAGACCATATCATTGGCCAATGCTGGCCGCTTACCATTGGTGGTAGGTGTTGGGGGCAATAATACCATGGCCGTGGTAAAAGAATTGCAAACCCTGGATTTCATGGATTTTGAGGCCATACTATCGGTTTCCCCAGCTTACAATAAACCTACCCAGGAAGGCATATACCAACATTTCAGGGAAATTTCCAAAGCTTCTCCCTTGCCCATTATTGTGTATAATGTACCGTCCAGGACGGGCAGTAATATGTTACCAAGCACAACAATTCGCCTGGCGAAGGATTTTAAAAATATCGTTGCTATAAAAGAAGCATGTGCCGATCAAATCCAGATCGATCAGTTAATGCAGCAAAAACCCGATGGTTTCCATATTATTTCGGGAGATGATTTTACTGCACTTTCCACCGTTTTGGCAGGAGGTTCCGGGGTTATATCCGTATTGGGACAGGGACTGCCCGAAGCTTTTTCCCATATGATCAGTCTTGGATTACAGGGCGATTCGGAGCGTGCTTATGGCATTCACCAAACCCTGCTGGACGGGATGCACCTCATTTTTGAGGAAGGAAATCCCGCTGGTATCAAAACGGTATTGGAATATTTTGGCGTGGGGGGCTCTCAAGTGCGACTGCCACTCGTTTCTGCCAGTACAGCACTCAAAAGCAAGATCAATCGGTTCCTGGGACAACTGCAGCATGTAAACGCCTAAGAAGTTAAATTTTGCCCAAAAATCCCTGTTGGGCTTTTTAAGACTGATTTTTATTGGCAAATTGGGTTTTAGTAATCAATGGATAATTACTAATTTTGCCGAATGTTTTTGAAAATGAGGTCGTTTTATTTCCTACTCCCAATAGCTATTGTCTTTTTTGCTTCTTGTAATGAGTATCAAAAGGTACTCAAAAATGAAGATGTAAAGGCAAAATACGATTTGGCGGAAAGGTATTACAATGAAGGGGATTTTAAACGGGCAAATCGCCTTTTTGAGCAGATTGCGCCAAGATACGTTGGGAAACCCCAGGGGGAGCGGGTCATGTTCTTTTTTGCCGACTCTTATTTCAAGACGGAACAGTATTATTTGGCAGGCTATCAGTTTGAGCGTTTTATCAAATCCTATCCCAATAGCGAAAAATTACCGGAAGCCGTTTTTTTGGAGGCAAAGAGCTATTACCAACTCTCACCAAGGTATTCCCTGGATCAAACTGATACCGATAAGGCATTGGCCAAACTTCAGAATTACATCAATACATATCCGGATTCCGAATTTTTTGCCCAAGCCAATGAGATGGCCCAGGAACTCACTTTTAAAAAACAAAAGAAGGAGTTTGAAATCGCGAAACAATTCGACAAGTTGGGCGAATTCAATTTCCCAATATTGATTTCCTCCATTGCAGCGTTCAACAACTTTGTTCTGGATAATCCTGGTGCGATATATAGGGAAGATGCTTTTTTCTACCGCTTGAAATCCGAGATGACCCTGGCCAGGAACAGTACCTCCTTTAAACAGGAAGAACGTTACAAGGAAGCCTTAAAATATTACGAAGCTTTGATAAAATCTTATCCTGAAACAAAGTATAAGAAAGAAGCAAGTAGTTATTATGAAACCATTCAAAAGCAATTAAAATTGCCTGTAGAGGCGACATCAAAATAAATTCCATTTACCGTATGAAGGATTTAAAAAACACGAAGGCCCCAATTTCCACCGTTACCCACAACCGCAATGAGTTTGATGGCAAAACGGATAATATCTACGAGGCCATTTCCATTGCCTCCAAGAGGGCCATTCAGATCAATTCCGAAATAAAAAAGGAATTGTTGGAGAAATTGGAAGAGTTTGCTACCTATAGCGACAGCTTGGAGGAAGTTTTTGAAAACAAGGAACAGATTGAAGTTTCCAAGTTTTATGAAAAGCTTCCAAAACCACATGCACTTGCCGTACAAGAGTGGTTGGAGGATAAAATTTATTACAGAAACACGGAGAAGGACGCATAGATGCTAAGCGGAAAAAACATCCTTTTGGGCATTACCGGGGGGATTGCCGCGTATAAGACCTCGTTCTTAGTAAGATTATTGATAAAAGCTGGTGCCAAGGTCAGAGTTGTGATGACCCAAAGTGCCAGCTCTTTTGTTACCCCCTTAACGCTTTCCACCCTATCCAAAAATCCGGTTTTAATGGATTTTATCAACCAAGAAGATGGAAGCTTATCATGGAACAACCATGTGGAATTGGGACTTTGGGCAGATATCATGTTAATTGCCCCTGCAACGGCAAATACCCTTTCCAAAATGTCCAATGGTACCTGCGATAATTTATTATTGGCAGCCTACCTATCGGCAAAATGTCCGGTCTATTTTGCTCCGGCAATGGATTTGGATATGTACCAACATTCATCGACCAAGGCGTCCTTTAAAAAATTACAGTCTTTTGGGAATATCATGATTCCTGCAGAATCTGGGGAACTTGCCAGTGGATTGAGCGGGGAAGGACGAATGGCAGAACCCGAACATATTGTCCATTTTATGGAATCGCATCTAAAAGAAGGACAGCCATTGTTTGGAAAAAAGATACTGATTACCGCCGGTCCCACCCATGAACCCATTGACCCGGTTCGTTTTCTAGGGAATCGTTCCACGGGAACCATGGGATTGGAATTGGCGAAAAGGGCAGTGGCCTTAGGTGGGGATGTAGTTTTGATCATGGGCCCAACCACCTTGGCCGTAGAAGGTGACGCCATGGAATTGAAACGGGTCACCACAGCGGAGGAAATGTACCAGGAAGTACACAAACACTACCCAGAGGTGGATATTGCCATTAGTGCCGCCGCCGTTGCGGATTATAGGCCTAAGGAGGTTTCCAACCAAAAAATAAAAAAGAAGGAAGGCGAGGGAATGACCATAGCCTTGGAACGTACCAAGGACATCCTGCTTTTCATGGGAGAAACCAAAAAACAGCAATATATTGTTGGGTTTGCCCTGGAGACCCAAAACGAACTACAGAACGCCAAGGATAAGTTGATTCGGAAAAACCTGGATGCCATAGTCCTAAATTCACTAAATGACCAAGGGGCTGGATTTGGTACGACAACCAATAAAATCACCTTCTTCGATAAGAATTCGGTCTCAAAAACGTTTAAAGTAAAAGACAAGTCCGAAGTAGCTTCGGATATTTGGGAAGAAATCATCCAAAGGATTCATGCATAGGTTTTTTATCATCGTTTTTCTCTTTCTGGGTCCAATTGTGGCCAAGGCCCAAGAATTGGATTGTGAGGTTACCGTGAATTCCGATCAGGTCAACCAAACGAACCAGCAGATTTTTAGGACCTTGGAGCGTTCGTTGAATGATTTTGTCAATAAAAACAAATGGACAAATCGGGTCTATGGGGAAAACGAGCGTGTAAGTGCACGTATGTTTATCACGGTCACCGAATATGAAGCGGATAGATTTGAGGCCAGTATCCAAATTCAATCATCACGTCCCGTATATAATACGTCTTACGAAACTTCAGTATTCAATTATAAGGACAATGCCCTTAATTTTTTATACCAGGAGTTTGAACCATTGGTTTACAATCCCAATTCCTTCGATTCCAATTTAATAGGTGTGATATCGTATTACGTCTATATCATTTTGGGGCTGGATGCGGATACCTACAGCTTGCAGGGTGGCGATGAGTACTACCGTTTGGCACAAAATATCGTTACTCAGGCGCAAGGCACCAATTTCGGAGGTTGGGCACAACAGACCGGGGAACGCACCCGATTTGAATTGGTGGACAATTTATTGTCCAACACCTTTAAGGAATACCGCATCGCGATGTACAATTACCACCGTAAGGGCATGGATGTTTTGGCAGACAACAATAGTACGGGAAAACAGGTTATTGCCGGAAGCCTCCGGTTGTTTGAAACCTTGATAAAACGAAGGCCCAACGCCTTTCTCATACAAACTTTTTTTGATGCCAAAGCAGAGGAAATCAGCAACATATTTTCCGATGGCCCCAAGGTGGATATTGTTAAGCTTAAAGAAAGTTTAAATAAGGTTGCCCCATTTTATTCCACTACTTGGAATGAAATCTCCTATTGATAATGAGTTCGATATCTTTTGATGGTTATCTTTGCTAGCCTAAATAAAGAGAGGTGCTAGTCCAACTTTCCATAAAAAACTTTGCCCTTATTGATGACCTAAATGTGTCCTTTGATGCCGGTTTTACCACAATTACCGGTGAAACGGGAGCGGGTAAGTCCATTCTTTTGGGGGCCCTTTCATTGGTCTTGGGAAAGCGTGCCGATTTATCATCCCTAAAGGACGGTTCCTCCAAATGTGTCATTGAAGCCGAATTTTCGATCTCCAACTATAACTTAAAGCGTTATTTTAAGGACAATGACCTGGATTATGAGCAGCAGACCATTATGCGAAGGGAGATATTGCCCAGCGGAAAGTCCAGGGCCTTTGTCAATGACACTCCGGTTACTTTGGACGTCCTATCCACTCTGGGAAGGCTGTTGGTGGACATCCATTCCCAACACCAAACCCTACAGCTTACGGATAATGCCTTTCAATTTCGGGTAATTGATGCCTTGGCGGGCAATACGGACCTATTGGATAATTACGGTGCCAGGTTGCAGGGGTACAATCTGGCGTCCAGGGAACTTGAACGCCTAATTGCCCATAAAAACGAAGCTGAAAAGGATTTGGATTACAATTCCTTTTTATTGCAGGAACTGGAAAATGTCACATTGGACCACGGCATTGTGGAAGAATTGGAGGCCGAATACGAAGCCTTGAACAATGTGGAAAGTTTGATGGAACTCTTGTCCAATTCCCATCAATTATTGAATGAAGAGCAAATGGGCATATTAAGTTCCATTACACAGCTTAAACAATTGACCCAGCGACTCAGCGAATTTGGCAAAAAGTACGGAAACCTCAATGATAGGGTGCAATCCATTGCGATAGAACTTACGGATTTGGGAAATGAACTTGAGAACCTCTCCGAAGCCATAGAGCCAAATCCGGAACGTTTGGAGAAGGTAAACGGAGAATTACAATTGCTTCATGACCTGTTTAAAAAACATCAAGTAAGTGAGGTGGATGAATTATTGACCATTAAGGAAGATCTGGCGCAAAAAGTGGGAACTTCCTTAAATATTGATGACACCATCCAACAAAAGGAGTTGGAGGTGGCCCAACGTAAAAAAGACCTTGAAGAAGTTGGGAGGGCGATAAGACAGCGCAGGCAAAAGGCCATTCCAATGCTGGGGAAGAAGTTGACGGAACGTATTTCGTCCTTGGGGATGCAAGCAGCTTCATTCAAAATTGAACTATTTCCATTGGAAGACTTTAAACGAAATGGAATGGATGGCTTGCTATTTCAATTCTCTGCGAACAAAGGCTCCCATTATGGAGAACTAAAAAAAGTAGCCTCGGGCGGGGAGCTTTCACGAATCATGTTGGCCATCAAATCCATATTGGCCTCCTATGAAAAATTGCCCACCCTCATTTTTGATGAGATCGATACCGGGGTTTCCGGGGAAATCTCAAATAAGATGGGGGAAATCATGAAAGGGATGGCGCATAACATGCAAATGTTCTCCATTACACATTTACCACAGGTTGCCTCCAAAGGGGAGCACCAGTTCAAAGTGTACAAAGAAGAAATAGGAAATACCACTTCAACAAAAATGAAGCGATTGATAGGGGATGAACGCGTTCAGGAACTGGCTGAAATGCTAGGGGGGAAGTCGTTTTCGGATTCGGCGGTTTCCCATGCCAAGCAGTTGCTACATGAGAATTAGGATTGGGAGGGCGAACACGCAATCAAAGACTTTTAACAACTTTTGAAATCCATATCTTTGCAGCACTAAAACCGACAAACAATGGGGCATAACTTATTGAAAGGAAAAAAGGGAATTATTTTTGGGGCTTTGGACGAAAACTCCATTGCCTGGAAAACTGCTGAACGCGTGCATGAGGAAGGAGGGGAATTTGTGCTGACCAATGCACCAATCGCCATGCGAATGGGGCAAATAAAGACCCTGGCGGAAAAAACAGCTTCGGAAATTGTTCCCGCAGATGCGACCAATGAGGAGGATTTACAAAATTTGGTTTCCAAGTCCATGGAACTGTTGGGAGGAAAACTTGACTTTGTCCTGCACTCCATTGGAATGTCCATAAACGTTCGAAAAGGCCGTCACTATACGGATGAAAAATATGATTTTACCACTAAGGGATGGGATGTTTCCGCACTTTCATTTCACAAAGTGATGCAGACCTTGTACAAGGCCGATGCCATGAACGAATGGGGAAGCATTGTGGCCTTGACCTATATGGCAGCACAGCGCACCTTCCCGGATTATAATGATATGGCCGATAATAAGGCCTATTTGGAATCCGTTGCCCGCAGTTTTGGATACTTTTTTGGCAAGGAAAAGAACGTAAGGGTGAACACCATTTCCCAATCACCAACGCCCACTACGGCAGGGCAAGGGGTAAAGGGTTTTGATGGTTTTATTGCATATGCGGAAAAAATGTCACCTTTGGGAAATGCTACAGCGGATGATTGTGCAAATTACACGGTGAGCTTGTTCTCGGATCTGACCAAAAAAGTCACTATGCAAAATCTCTTCCATGATGGTGGTTTCTCCAATACTGGGGTCAGCCAGGAAGTGATCGATGTTTTTAGCGAATAATGAATGAAGTCTACTCTAAAGAGGCTGTCTAAAAACCATAAAAAATAGCGTTTGTCCGGTTGAGCGCAGTCGAAACCTATTTGAATTCCAGAATTTTAAATATTTTCGACTGCCCGCCCGCCCGTAGCATTTAGGTGGGTGTTCAAATTGACATTTGAGTTGTTTTTGGGCGTCCGCTTATATGTTTACCTATGGATCGATGGCATTTTTCTTTTATCATCCCCGTTTATAACCGACCGGATGAAATCCAAGAACTACTGGAAAGTATGGTTCAAATGGATTATAAGGGGGATTTTGAAGTGGTCATTATAGAGGATGGCTCCACAAAAACCTCGGAAAAGGTGGTGGATGATTTTAGTGATGGGCTACAAATTTCATACTACAAAAAGGAAAATACAGGTCCTGGGGATTCCAGAAATTATGGGATGAAAAAGGCCAGGGGCAACTATTTTATTGTCCTGGATTCGGACTGTATCCTTCCCCCACAGTACTTGAATGAAGTGGATAGGGAGCTTGGACAGGATTTTGTCCATTGTTTTGGGGGAGCCGATGCGGCCCACCATTCCTTCAGTAATGTTCAGAAGGCAATCAATTATGCCATGACATCGCTTTGGACCACAGGGGGTATCCGTGGCAGAAAAAAGACACTCGGAAAATTCCAGCCCAGAAGCTTTAATATGGGTATTTCCCAAGAGTTGTTCAAAAAAACCAAGGGATTTGGTAGCATTCATCCAGGGGAAGATCCAGATTTGACCTTTCGTATTTGGAAAGCGGGGTATAGGACCCGATTCTTTCCTAAAGCCTTTGTCTATCACAAACGTAGGATAGATTGGGGCAAGTTCCATACTCAGGTCAAAAAATTTGGCATGGTAAGGGGCATTTTAAACCAATGGCATCCAGAAACGGCTAAACCTACCTATTGGTTTCCTACCTGTTTTATGGTCCTACTATTCACTTCCATGGTATTGATGATTTTGGGATGGTGGTATCTTAGCGTGCTTTTTGGACTGTATTTCCTGCTTGTTTTTATGGATTCCCTATTCATGAACAAGAGTATGATCGTAGCCCTTTTGTCCATTGTGGCCGTTGTTGTTCAGTTTTTTGGCTACGGCTTGGGTTTTCTTAAATCAACCATCTTACTTAATTTTAACCCTAAAGAACCAGAAACGGTATTTCCTAACTTGTTTTTTAAAAAAGGGTGAGCAGTATAAAAAGGGCTTTAGGGAAATTGAACCAAAGGAAACTAAAGGTTTTCCTGCTGTTTCTGCTTTGTTCTTTTTTGGCATGGGCCATTAGCAAACTATCGGAAGTCTACGAATCCAGGGCCAACTTTAGGATTGTCCACCAAAATATCCCGGATAGTTTGCTCTTAAACCGTAATTCCAGTCGGCTATTGACTGCCAAGATAAAGGCCAGTGGTTTTCAATTTTTGGGGTATTCCCTAAGTCCCAAATCGATAGTGTTGGATTTGGGCGGCGTTCTTGAGCAGGAAGGGGAATACTTCCTGACCGCAAATACGGTTAAGAATCAGATGGAACGGCAACTGCCCAATAGTGTTTCCTTAATAGAACTGGATGCCCCCATTTTCTATACCGATCTTTATCGGGTGGATTTCAAGCACGTTCCGGTTTTGCCCAAGATAAGCCTCCAATTGGCCCAAAACCACTTGCTAAAAGGTCCGCTTAAGGTAAACCCGGATAGCATTAGGATTAGGGGCCCCAAGAAATTCATCAGCAAGGTCAAGGAAATATCCACCGTCCCTTTTGAGTTAAATGAGGTTTCGGCCAATTTTTCAAGAGAACTGGCTTTGGAATCGCTGGATTCCCTGGGGAATATTGTAATTGATACAAAAAAGGTAACGGTTTCTGGGGAAGTAGTACGTTTTTCGGAAAAGGAGTTCGTTATTGGGATAAAAACACGCCACGTTCCGGAAGGTTTTCGTTTAAGGACGTTTCCCGATCATATTACCATCGTCTGTAAAGCGGGGATCGAACAATTGAAAGACCTGAAAACAACGGATTTTGAAGTTTTTGTGGACTATGATGCCCTTGTAGATAAAAAATACCTTTTCATTGAGTTGGAAAAGAAGCCCGACGATGTATTCTCAGTACGATTATTGCAAAATAGGGTAGAGTTTGTTTTAGAAAAGATATGATAGTAGGGTTGACCGGCGGTATGGGGAGTGGAAAGAGTACCGTAGCCGCATTTTTCAGGGAATTAGGGGTTCCCGTTTATGATTCCGATGAAGAGGCCAAGTTGTTAATGGTTGATTCAGAAGAGGTTAGAAAGGACATCGTCCAATTATTTGGTCCTGAGGCATACCATGATAAAAAGTTAAACAAAGCGTTCATTTCCAAAATTGTATTTAATGAAAAGGAAAAGCTAAAACAGTTAAATGCCGTGGTCCATCCAGCAGTACGAAGGCATTTTTCAAGTTGGGTCCAGAGCAGGGATTTTCCCTATGTAATCCAAGAAACAGCTTTGATTTTTGAGAACAAGATGCAGAAGAGCTACGACATGGTCATTCTGGTTACAGCTCCGGAACAGGTTAGAATTCAAAGGGTTATGGGTAGGGATGCCATGTCGGAAGGGCAAATTAGGGCACGATTGAGAAACCAATTATCAGATGAAACCAAGATTCCACTGGCCGATCATATCATAGAAAATATCGATTTAAAGCAGACCAAAAAAGACGTTGGAAAGCTCCACAAAATAATTTTGACAAAAGCTTTAAAAAAATCATGACTTTAACATTTTTGTTAATGATAGGTTAAACGCCAAAGGCGCTGAATGTTAAATTTCTAATTTTGAGTAAATGAACAAGAGACGATTTGTTCTTCTGGTCATTTTGATGAGTCTCTCACTCGTCGGTATTATTTCAGTACAGGTTTATTGGATTCAAAAATCGGTAGACGACAAGCGGGAGCAGTTTTCAAATACGGTCGAAGATGTTTTGGGAGAGGTGGCCGATAGGGTTGAAAGTAGGGAACGCAAGGACTACGTGGACCGCGTTGCAGAATTGGTAGACAGTGTTGAACAGCCTAAATCAGCTCATTTACGAAACATATTCTTCGTTGATCGGGATTTGAATTCTGACGAAATTAAGTTTTATTCCCATGGTATATTGGAAGAAAACTATGATATCTCGTCCATGTTCTTTGACAACGCTTTAGATGATTCAACAACGATAAAGAATTTTACCAGTAGGCGCACATCCGCTATTTATAAGGAAGATTATGGCTTGGATGGGAAACGTTATGCGTTGACCCCCATTCAAAGGGTGGAAAAAATAGGTGGGCTTTCGGCAATTGATAAAGCTGTGTATGAGGACGTTTTTAGTGAAATGGCCAAAACAGTGCCTATCCATGAACGGGTATCCAGACAGGAGTTGGAACTTTTGCTGAATCGGGAGCTTGAAAATAGGGGCATCGCCATCGATTATGAATATGGAATTTATAGTCGTGGTTTTCCCACCAAGGTAAGGTCCAAAAAATTCAAATTTGATAAGGGTACAATTTATAGGACCTTGATTTTTAGGGATAGCGAGGGCCAGACCAACTTTTCATTGCTATTGAGCTTTCCCCAAAAGAAAAAGTTCTTGCTCAGCAGTATAATGACCATGGCCATTTTATCCCTATTGTTCACTTTGGTGATTGTAGTGGCGTATTCCAGTGCCATTTATCAGCTGATACAGCAGAAGCAGATTTCGGAAATTAAATCGGACTTCATTAACAATATGACCCATGAGTTCAAAACACCGATTGCCACAATTAACCTGGCCGTAGAGGCCATACGAAATCCAAAATCCATTGGAGATGCGGATAAGTTGACGCGTTATTTGGGAATGATCAGGGATGAGAACAAGCGGATGCATGCACAGGTGGAAAATGTACTGCGTATTTCAAAGTTGGAAAAGAATCAGTTGGATATCAATAAGGATCGCGTAGATGTCCATGACATTATTACCGATGCCATGGCCCATGTAGAGTTGATAGTCCAGGATAGGGGAGGTTACATCCATACACATCTGGATGCCGAACGTTCGGATGTTTTGGCCAATGATGTACATTTTACCAATGTCATAGTAAATATTTTGGATAATGCCATTAAGTATTCCCCTGAATCCCCAAAAATTGATGTATTTACGGAGATTGCAAAGAATTTCGTGGTCATCAGGGTACAAGATCAAGGGGCAGGGATGAGCAAAGCGGTCCAAAAAAGAATTTTTGAAAAATTTTACCGGGAACATACCGGGAATATACATAATGTAAAAGGCCACGGTTTAGGATTGGCCTACGTTAAAAAAATAGTAGATGATCACCAAGGTGAGATTTATGTGGAGAGTGAAAAAGGGAAGGGAAGTACTTTCTTCATAAAGCTACCTTTAATTTAAATTGTATGGAAACAGAGAATAAAAAAATATTGTTGGTAGAGGATGACCCAAATTTTGGAATAGTATTAAAGGACTATCTCCAAATGAATGATTTTGATGTTGTTCTTGCCAAGAATGGGATGGAGGGTTTTGAAAAGTTTAAAAAGGACAACTTTGATGTCTGTATTTTAGATGTGATGATGCCCTACAAGGATGGCTTTACCCTTGCCAAGGAAATCCGTGAGAAGAATGAAAATGTGCCTATTATCTTTTTGACGGCAAAAACCATGAAGGAAGATGTACTCAAGGGGTACAAAGCCGGCGCGGATGATTACTTGAACAAGCCTTTTGATTCTGAGGTACTGCTTATGAAACTCAAGGCAATACTCCAACGAAAGGCATCCAATTCATTGGCCGACAGTAAGCAGTTTGAATTTCAAATAGGAAACTTCCATTTGAACTCCAAACTCCGCTTCCTAAAATATATGGATGAGGAACCCATTAAATTATCACCAAAGGAAAACGAACTGTTACGACTTTTGGCACTTCATGAGAACGACCTAATGCCCAGGGAATTGGCGTTGACAAAGATTTGGCGGGATGACAACTATTTCACTTCCAGAAGTATGGACGTATATATTGCCAAATTGCGCAAATATTTAAAGCGCGATGATGTGGTTGAAATATTGAATATTCATGGAGAAGGCTTCCGTCTGGTCATAAAAACGGAAGGTGAAACCATGTAGTGGTGCACAGAAGCATATACTAAGACCGCCCCTTGGGGCGGTCTTATTGTTTTAATACCTATACTATCCGAAACGGAAGTGATGGGAATGTCAATTATAGCTGATCCAGCAGTTTTTGGAGTATTTGGGATGGGGCGTCCCTTATGGACACTTTTATGGCATTCTCCGGTTCCTCCAAGGTTTCAAATTGGGATTGTAGCAATTCCAAGGGCATGAAATGCCCTTTTCGTTGCTCCATTCTTGTTTTTACCTCTTCAAAAGTTCCTTGCAAAAAAATAAACTTCAATTGGTCCGTTAAACCATCGATCAGAATGGTGCGATACGTTTTTTTAAGAGCGGAGCAAGCTACGATTGCCCCGGATTCCTTTTTGGATTTTAACAGTTGGTTCAATGAAACCAGCCAACCATGGCGATCATCATCATTGAGTGGCTGACCGGATTCCATTTTTTCGAGGTTTGCCCTTGGATGAAAATCATCCCCATCAAAAAAGGGAATGCCAATGGCCTTTGCCAATAGATTACCGATAGTGGTTTTGCCGGTTCCGGATACCCCCATGATTACATAAAGTTTGGGTTTACGCATGGGAACGTTCTTTTAAAAGGTGTTCGACGTTACTGATGAATTCGGCGTCGGACAACGTATGGTCCAGCCAAACCAGATGTTCATTTTTTCTGTACCAGGTCAATTGCCGTTTGGCAAACCTTCTGGTATTTTTCTTTATTTCCCCAACGGCCTTTTCCAAGGTAATCTTTCCCTCAAAATGAGCAAACAGCTCTTTATATCCAACGGTATTGAGTGCATTTAACGTGCTGTGCTTGAACAATTCCCGGGCCTCCTCCAATAGTCCATTTTTCATCATTTTGTCCACGCGCCTGTTTATTCGCTCATAAATGACCTTCCTTTCCGCATCAATTCCAATAAGTATGGGGGTAAACCCCCGTTCTTTTTTTTTGCCCGCCAGAAACGAGGAATAGGGTCTTCCGGAGGAAATACTGATTTCCAATGCCCTGATCAATCGATGTGGGTTCTCCAAATCCACTTTGGCATAATAGTCCGGATCCAACTCTTGTAGCCTGTCCTGCAAGGCACCTATCCCTTCTTTAGTAAAAACGGCATTTAACCCATGTCTTAAGCTGGGATCGGTTTCCGGGAAATCATCAAGCCCATACAAAACGGCATCCATATAGAGTCCGCTTCCCCCCACAAGTAGTACAACATCATGGGAACGAAACAGTTTTTCCAATAAAAGAAGGGTATCCCGCTCAAAATCACCTACGGAATAGGAATCAAAAATACTGAGATGTTGAATAAAATGATGTTTGATCTGGTTCAATTCCTGAGGTGAAGGTACGGCAGTGCCAATATGCATCTCTTTGAAAAACTGCCGCGAATCCGTGGAGATGATCTCTGTCGCGAAGTGTTTGGCCAATGCAATGGCACGAGCCGTTTTTCCAATGGCCGTTGGGCCAACGATGGCAATGACATATTTGGCCATTAGTCGACTTCTTCTAGTTTTTCACCGCATTTTCTGCAATAGACGGCATCTTCCCGAAGTACTTCCGTGGCACAATTGGAGCAACATCTTCCCTTATCGTCTTCGATCCTTTCCCTTGCCGATGCATATTCTGCGGAAACAATACCCGTTGGAACCGCAATGATGCCGTAACCGATGATCATAATGAACGTAGCCAGGAACTGCCCAAGACCGGTTTCCGGGGAGATATCCCCATAACCTACGGTGGTAAGTGTTACTATGGTCCAATAGACACTATGCGGAATACTGTTAAATCCGTGTTCGGGACCTTCTATCAAATACATCACGGTTCCCAAAAGAATGGAGACCACCAGCACAAAAAAGATAAAAATGAAAATTTTTCTTTTACTTGCATTTAAGGCCTTGATCAAATTGTTTGAAGCGCCCGTGTACCTGACCAACTTCAATATTCTAAAGATCCGCAGTAATCGCAATGCCCTAAACGCCGTAAAATACTGGGTCCCCACAAAGAAGAAGGACAAATACTTGGGTATGGTGGAGAGTAGGTCCACTATACCGAAAAAACTGAATATGTATTTGCTGGGACGCTTAATGCATATGATCCGTAAAATATATTCAATGGTAAAAAGGATGGTCACCACCCACTCCGAAATATTGAAAAATTCATGAAACCTTTGGTCATAACGGGGTATACTCTCCAGCATGACCACAATAACGCTGTAGACAATAACGATCAATAGAATGATATCGAACCATCTACCCGCCGTGGTATGTGTGCCGTAGATGACCCCGTGTAATTTCGCCCTCCAGCTTTTATTTGGCTTATTGTATTTCAAACTTGTTTACGATTCCAATTCAACTATTTGAATTTTATACTTCCTTAGATAGGATTCAATGATGAATGTGGTATTTGGGTTTCCCTTCATTGGGGTAATTATGGATTCTAATATAGGAATATTATTGATTTGATGGTTAAGATCGGCATATCCAAAGCCTTGGAAGGTTCCATTTTTGATGAAGAAGACACTTTTTTCCCCGAGTTGCCGCCCCTTGTCCAAAAGGGCCAGTGTCCTATTTTGGACGCTGTGTTTTTTTTCTATTTCTGTGATGAGTTCATTCCGTTTTTCCGGTTCAATAAGGGAATCCAATTGATATTTTTTCAAGACTTCGTTCAAAAAATTCCTGGAGGCCTTTAGGGAATTAAAACTACTTAAGCGTCTGGCGTGCCCGTTGGCCTGCTCAGCTTTTAAGGTAAGTATGCCATTTTTATCCTTTGCAATATATACGCCGTGGGAAAAGCATTGGTCCTTTATTTTTTTATTGAACTTGGGCTTGTTCTCCTGCAGTTCCACCCCTTCCTTTAATATTGCGGCCAATTCACTTCCCGTGCGCTCAAAGGTCACTTTTTTGGTTTCTTTTTGAAGTATTCTTGCCAATTGCCCCTCATTGGTAAAATGTTGGTTTACCCTTTTTTTGATATTTTTTGTTTTTCCCAGAAACAGGATGTCCCCATCTCTGTTGTGCATGTAATACACGCCGGTTTCCGAAGGCAGGCTTTCTACAATATCCAATTGTTTTTTGGTCAATTCTCCCAGGGTTTCTGCCCTAACGACTTCTCTTACAATGGATTTATCTATATCCTTTGCCAGCAAAAGCTTAAAAAGCTTTAATGTGGCCAAGGCATCGCCATTGGCCCTATGTCGGTCGCTTACGGGAATGCCCAGGGAGCGAACCAGCTTTCCCAGGCTGTGGGATTCCGCATCGGGAAGTAATTTTTTGGAAAGATCTACGGTGCAGAGGGTCTTTCGTTCAAAATTATAGCCCAATCTTCTGAACTCCGTCCTTAGGATACGATAGTCAAATTGGGCGTTGTGCGCAACTAAAGTAGTGCCCTGGGTTATTTCTATGATTCGCTTGGCCACTTCGTGAAACTTAGGGGCGGAACGAAGCATCTTATTGTTTATTCCGGTAAGCTTCACCACAAACGGTTGGATTTCCCGCTCCGGATTTACCAAACTTATAAAACGATCCACGGTGTTTTCACCATCAAAACGATAGATGGCAATTTCCATGATGCCTTCTTCATTGTACTTTCCTCCAGTACTTTCTATATCCAGAATGGCGTACATTCAAAAGTTTTAGGGATAGTTGCGAACTCCAAATATACTACTTCCAATACGTACCATGGTACTTCCTTCCGCAACCGCAATCCTATAATCCCCGCTCATACCCATGGAAAGTGTGTCAATTCCTTGAAGTTTTTGTTGAAGGGAACCAAAAACGGACTTTAAAAACCGAAACTCTTTTCGGATTTGTTCGGTGTTTTGGGTAAAAGTGGCCATTCCCATCACGCCCTTGATCGTTACGTTTGTGAGTTCCTGAAATTCCGGCGAAGACACCAATTGTTCCAATTCTTCAAGGCTTAGGCCGAATTTGGTTTCCTCTTCGGCAATATGGATCTGCAATAGGCAATTGATATTTCTTTGGTGTTTTTTGGCCTGTTTGTCAATTTCTTTAAGAAGTTTAAGACTGTCCACTCCATGAATCAGGGAAACGTATGCGGCCATATACTTTACCTTATTTCGTTGTACATGACCGATCATATGCCATTGGATATCTTTGGGCAGGGCTTCCCATTTTTGGGTCATTTCCTGAATTTTATTCTCTCCAAACACCCGCTGTCCTGCCTCGTAAGCGGCCAAGATGGCATCCAAGGGTTTGGTTTTGGATACTGCGACCAAGGTCACAGTATTGGGTAAGGTTTGCCTTATGGTATCCAGATTTTGTTGTATTGACATTGGGATCGATCTAAGTTAAATCTCATAAATGGTTAACCCACTGCGTAATTTGGGTTCTATATAAGTGCTTTTTGGGGGCATGACCAGATTCGCGTCTGCAATGGCCTTAATTTCTTCGATGGTTATCGGTACCAGGCTAAAACCAACCGAAAAATCCCCATTATCAATGCTATCCTTCATTTTTATGAGGTTGTGCTTCCCGTAACCATAGGAAATACGTTTGTCATTGCGCAAATCCCGAATCCCCAAAATAGGCTCCAAAATGGTTTTGTATAGAATATGGGTGTCCAATTCGCTCAGGGCGTCGGTAAACCCATACACTTGTTTCCTCAAGTATAGTGAATAGAACTCCCCCTCCAAATACATACTGAAATGATGTTTCCTTGTAGGTTTGTACAGACCATCGTCCCGTTTTTCAATTCTGTAGTGCGCATCCAATTTTATAAGGAATTCCTCTTTGGTAAGGCCATTGAGGTCCTTTACCATTCTGTTGAATTCGTAAATCCGTATTTCCGATTCAGGAATAAGATAGCTCAGGAAAAAGTTATAGGGCTCCGTACCGGAATGCTGTTCGTTTTCTGCCTCCAAATCTTTGGATAGCAAATTGGACGAGGCACTCCTATGATGGCCATCCGCAATATAGATCATATCTATTTTTGCAAAGGCTTTTTGCAGATTGACGATTGTGGCCCGATCGGTTACACACCAGAGCCGATGCCTTTTTTTATCGGGGGTCGTAAAATCATATTCGGGGGTTTTTTCCGTTTTTTTGGCAATTAGGTTTTGAATGGTATCATTCTGTGGATAGGTTATTAAAACGGGTTCCGCATTAAAGCCCACGGATTTTAGGTAATTGGCAAAGAGGTGTTCCCTTTTGTGGATGGTGTCCTCATGTTTTTTTATGACGTCATTCCTGTAATCCAAAACACTTGTGGCACAAAAAATTCCTAAGGTAGTAAAGTCTCCCTTTTGGATCTGATAGAGGTAAAAGGATTCCGTTTTGTCCTTGATGAAGATTTGTTCTTCCAAAAATTCCAGGTAACGATTTCGAATTAATGTAAATCGCTCTTCGCCAAAAATGGTTTTCTGAAACTTGTACCCGGGATTTATGATATGAAGAAAGGAAAAAGGATTGTACTTCAAGTGATAGTTCCTTTCCTTCTTATCATATTCCTCATAGGAACGGGAAGCAACAAAGGCCACTTTGTCCTTGGCTGGCCTTATGGCTCTAAAGGGTTTAATGACTGCCATTGATCAGGCAAATTGATTGGAAACTTTTTCGGCTTTTTTGGATTCCGAATAGTCGTAAAACCCTTCTCCGGATTTCACCCCGAGTTTTCCGGCGGCAACCATATTTACCAATAGGGGACAGGGTGCATATTTGGGGTTTTTAAATCCATCGTACATGACGTTCAATATGGACAGGCAGACATCCAAACCAATAAAATCCGCCAATTGCAAGGGACCCATGGGATGTGCCATTCCCAGTTTCATTACCGTGTCTATTTCTGTTACTCCGGCCACTCCATTGTACAAGGTTTCAACGGCCTCATTTATCATGGGCATTAAGATACGGTTTGCAACAAATCCGGGATAATCGTTCACCTCAGTGGGGGTTTTGCCCAGTTTTTTGGACAAATCCATTATGGTCTGCGTTACTTCGTCGGAAGTGCTGTACCCGCGGATGATTTCCACCAATTTCATTATAGGCACGGGATTCATAAAATGCATTCCAATGACCTTATCGGCCCTTTTGGTGATTGCAGCAATCTGGGTGATGGAAATGGACGAAGTGTTGGTGGCCAAAATGGTGCTCTTTTTGCAAATGGAATCCAGGTTCTTGAAAAGCTCAAGCTTGATTTTTAAACTCTCGGTCGCGGCCTCGACCACAAGGTCCACGTCCTTTACCCCGTTTTCCAGATTGGCAAAAGTGGTAATCTTGGAAAGTGTGGCCTTTTTTACTTCTTCGGAAATACGCGCTTTGGCTACCATACGATCCAAATTTTTGGCAATAGTGGCCATTCCCCTTCCCAGGGAATCCTCAGAAATGTCCACCAGGTTCACGGCATATCCATTTTGTGCAAAAACATGGGCAATTCCGTTGCCCATGGTACCTGCTCCTATAATCGCTATTTTATCCATTTCCTGATTTTAGAATGATGCAATGATTTTAAGGGCTACCCTTAATGCTTCGGTGCCTTCTGTTAAGGTGATTGCCGGTTTTGTATTTTGTGTAATGGCATCTGCAAAGGTTTCCAACTCGTCCAATATGGCGTTGTTGGGTTCTATTTCGGGATTTTCAAAATAAATCTGTTTTTTTTCACCTTCTGCATTTTGCAATATCATGTCAAAATCCCCGGGTTTTTCCGGGGCATCCTTCATTTTGACCACTTCCACTTTTTTGTCCAGAAAATCCACCGATATGTAGGCGTCCTTTTGAAAGAATCGGGATTTACGCATGTTTTTTAAGGAAATCCGACTGGAGGTCAGATTGGCAACACACCCATTTTCGAATACGATTCTGGCATTTGCGATATCCGGTGATGTACTGATTACGGAAACCCCACTGGCATTTATTTGCTTCACTTTTGAAGGGACAACGCTTAGAATGGCGTCAATATCATGGATCATTAAATCCAAAACCACGGGAACATCGGTCCCCCGCGGATTAAATTCCGCCAAACGATGGGTTTCGATGAACATCGGGTCAACGATTTTGTCCTTTACCGCCAAAAACGCAGGGTTAAAACGTTCTACATGGCCCACCTGCCCTTTTACGCCATACTTTTTTTCCAATTCGATCAATTCCTCGGCTTCCTGCAGCGTATTGGTAATGGGTTTTTCAATAAATATGTGCTTTCCCTTTTCCATGGATTTTTTTGCGCATTCGTAATGCGAAAGGGTAGGAGTAACAATATCGACCACATCAACGGCATCAATCAAGTCATTCAGGTTTTCAAAATAGGTGTACCCAAATTCTTCCTGGACATTTTTGGCGTTGATTTCATCTGGGTCATAAAACCCAACCAGTTGATATTTTTCGGATTGATTTAAAAGGCGAAGGTGAATTTTCCCTAAGTGTCCCGCTCCTAGGACGCCGACTTTGAGCATAGGATTTGTTTTTTCAAAAATACGGAGATAAAAAAAACCGTGCTACTTTTTTGGGGGTTGTGTACTTTCGTATTCCAAACCAACTACATCATGCAGGACACCTTTAAACACAAGGGAATGCGCAATAAACTGGCAAAGACCTTGAAAGCCAAGGGAATAACGGATACAACCGTTTTGAACGCCATAAAGGCTATCCCAAGACATCTATTTTTGGATAGTAGTTTTGAAGATCATGCTTATCAGGACAAAGCGTTCCCCATCGGTGCTAACCAAACCATTTCACAACCCTATACGGTTGCTTTTCAAACACAGTTGCTGGGGATCAAACCAGATGACAAGGTGTTGGAAATTGGAACGGGAAGTGGCTATCAAACCGCCGTTTTATTGCATTTAAAGGCAAAGGTGTTTACTATAGAAAGGCAGCACGAATTGTTTAAACGCACCAAGCTCTTTTTTACTAAAATGGGATATCGCCCCAAAAAAACTGTTTTTGGGGATGGCTATAAGGGCCTCATGGAAGAAGCACCATTTGATGGAATTATTGTGACCGCCGGGGCACCGGAGACACCAAAGGCCTTACTTTCCCAATTAAAGGTAGGGGGTAGGCTGGTCATTCCCGTGGGCGTGGAAGAACAGGAAATGACGCTTTACAGTAGAAAGTCCGAAAAGGAATTTGAGAAAAAGACCTTTGGGAGCTTTAGGTTTGTCCCCTTGTTGGAAGACAAAAATTAGGCGCCTGTTTGGGATTATTTAATTGATTTTTTAGTTAGGACCATTTTTGGCCTTAGAACTGGAGTCCAATATTGAAACCACTTTCCGTAACTCCCCGATAATGGCTCTGTACGAAACCTGCCCTTAGGAACCGAAATTTTTTCCAGCCCAAATTCCCAAGGGAGATACCCCATTCCGCATAAGGATCGTTCTCGGATATGGAAAGTACCTTGCCACTTACAATTAAGTTGGATTTCAGTTTTTTTAGCAAAGGTATCTTCCCCATGATATACCCCAGAAAATTGTGTTCAACATGACCTTCAAAATAGTTTTGGTTCGTGCTGAGATCGTAATAGGGCAAAAGAAAAAATGAATTGAGGTAGTTGCCGCGGGTGATCCGGGTACGATTTCCGTTAAAATGTTGGTAGTCCACAAAGGAAATGTCCCCGGCGTTGAGAAAAGTTCCCGCCCTAAAGTTATAGTAAAACCTACCCTTGTCCGCTATGGCAAAATCCTGGACCAGTCGCAGCTTCAATTGGTCAAAATGGTTTTCGGGTTCGCTGCCGGCAAACCCTTTTTCGTATCCCAGATAAAGCGTGGGGAACCGATCCTCGGAAAAATTGAATTTCCCATCGGGATAGTTCAGGTACTTTTGCCCAAACCGAATTCGCGTAGTAAGGGACAATTTTAAAATGTGGTGTCCGGTTATGGCGGCGTTATCAAAATCTTGGGAATCCAAAGGGTTATTGGATGTAAAATCCGCATTGCCCTTAAAGATGACAAAGTTAGTGGCGTTAAAGAGCGGCTTCCGCTCTTCGTATCCAAAATTCAGGTACACGGAAATGCCATTGACCAATTCCTGTGAATAGAACAGCTCGGAAAAATTCAGTTCATAGAATTTGGCAAAGTTGTTCTCAAAGAACAGGGAGAGGATGGAGTTGCCAAAAGGGGTAATGGGATTGTTGTTGTTGAACTGCATTACCCGGTTACCTGCACTAAAGCGTAAAAAAGGACGGGAGAAATTATTAAAACGGTAGGAAATGGAACCCGAAGGCCTAAAACGTTTATCGGACACCCCGTAGTCAAAAACGGTATTGAGATTAAACCGAGTTCCCTTCTCTTCATTGCGCTTTCGGTAGTTGAATTCAAAACCTCCCCTAAAACCCTGAACGGTATTAAAGCTAACGTTGGCCAGGGGAGAGGCAACGGAATAGTATTTTTCCTTGAACGTATTGCTATAGGTATAACCAAATAACAAGGAACCCAAAGTGAATTTATTGCCTACGGCATCAACCGAGTCCAGGTATTTTTGGGATTTTCGAATGACCTGTAGACTGTCCTTTTTCAAATAGTCCGTAGTTTCTTCATCCGTTAGGGGCACCGGTCTAACATCATTCCAAAAAATAGAGTCCTTTTTGTTCGCATTGTCCTCAAACGATAAAACTTCATTGGTGAACTCTTTTTTGGAAAAATTGGGATTCAGTTCATAGTTCTTATATCCTGCCGTAAAACGGCCATTTCCCTTGAATCCAAGGATACCATATTGAAAATCGATGCGCTGCAGGGTCTTTAACCAGGTGTCTTCTTTGGGAATGTAATTGAAATCCTGTTTTAAGTGGATGGTGTCCACGGGAACAATCCGTGTTTGTTCACCAGTTGCACTGAAATCCAATGCATATATGGCCCATGAGTCTTCCACAATAAACAATTCTCCGGAAAAAACCCTATCGTTCGGCCGTTTTGGTACAACCTTGATCTTATTGATCAATCGATTTCCCTCATCATAAAAAGTGCCTTCCAAAATATAGCGATAGTACGAAAAAGCATTGTCCGCTATGGGAGAGATAAGTTCGCCACCAAAGGTGACCGTATTGTTGTAAAAGGAAAAGTTGACATCGGATGCATTGTTAAAACTAAACCCATTGTCATCGCCACTAACCTTGGAAGCCAAAATCTTTTCTTTAAATGCATTTTTGTTTTTGGCGATTTTGGAAATGGTCTCGGACAAATAAATGATGCCCGACCGTGTGGAATCCAAGCCCCCACCAAAGTCACCAAGGTCCTGTCCCAGGATTCGTTCAGGAGCATCCTTTATACGTATGAGACCCTTGGAATAAAAATCCGCCCTATAGGAGGAGAGTTCTTCCTTGTACTGTTTCCTTTTTGCAATGGCATTTCGGATGACCCTATTGGCAGGATTTTCTTTCGCCTTTACAGTGATTTCATCCAGTTCCAGGCGTTGCTTTTCCAAAAGAACATCAAGTTCATAGGGGAATTGATCTATGGTAATGGACTTTTTTTGGGTTTTATAGCCCAAATATTTAAATACTAAGGTATACTTCCCCTTCTCATTAAGGTCTAGGGCATATTCCCCATTTTCATTGGTTGTGGTCCCATTGGCCGTTGAATCAAAATAGATATTGACAAAGGCCAAAGACTCCCCATTGCTATCGGAAACCTTTCCAACTATTTGTGCATTCAAATAAGCAAAACCGGACAAGCAAATAATGAAGAGAAGCGGATATGACTTCAAAAGGGCGGAAAATTTTGGTTTGCGCCTGTAATATTAAAGCTAAGAATTACGCAAAGGCGTTTAGTTTTTGTTAAAATTCGTTTTTCCGTTACTATCTGTAACTTTTTTTGATTCGGTCCAAATTGCGCTTGTTGTCCCGATCTTTAATGGTTTCCCTTTTGTCGTATTGTTTTTTACCCCTGGCCAGGGCAATATTTATTTTGGCCAGGCCCTTATCATTGATGAAGGCATTTAGCGGCACAATGGTAAGCCCGGCAGTGGAGACTTCCTTATGTAGTTTTTTGAGTTCCCTTTTGTTCAAAAGTAGCTTTCTTTCCGCTTTGGGCCTATGGTTGTAATATCCGCCATGGCTATATTCATCGATCTGCATGTTGATGATAAAAAGTTCCCCCTTGTCATTGAATTCGCAAAAGCTCTGGGAAAGTGAGGCCTTGCCCAAACGAAGTGATTTTATCTCTGTGCCCGAAAGAACGATACCGGCAGTATATTTGTCCAATAGTTCAAAGTCGAATTGGGCACGTTTGTTCTTAATGTTGATTTGCTTCTGCATAAATGCAAAAATAATCCGATTTGCAAAAACTGTAATGAAACCGGGATTTTTACGATAGATTTAAAAACAACTTATGAAAAGCTTCCTTTACCTTTTTTTAGTACTTGGCCTACTGTCCTGTAAATCCTCTGCGGACAGTGAAATGACCGCCCAGCAAATTGTTGACAAATCCATACAAGCAAGTGGTGGAGAGGGCTATGACAACACCAAGGTATCCTTTGTTTTTAGGGATAGGACCTACGAATCCTTGAATAAGAGTGGCAAAAAGCTCTTAAAACGGGTAACCCGAACGGATTCGGTAACCATTACCGATAAAAAAACAAACACCGACTTTCAACGATTCTTTAATGATAGTCTGATCGTTCTTCCCGATACCCTTGCCAATACGTACGCCAATTCGGTAAATTCCGTACACTACTTTTCCAGACTTCCCTTGGGGTTGAACGATAAAGCGGTCAAAAAGGAGTTGTTGGGAGAACGTATCATCAATGAAAAAGCGTATTACAAGGTCAAGGTTACGTTCAGCCAGGAAAATGGTGGCGATGATTTTGAGGACACCTATTTATATTGGTTTGAAAAACAAAGTTTTAAGCCCGAATATTTGGCCTACGAATTCCATGTCAACGGTGGTGGGATACGTTTTCGTGAAGCGTACAATGAAAGGTACGTAGGAGGTATCCGTTTTGTGGATTATAACAATTTTAAACCCCAAAAGGGTGCAGTAGTGGATTTTTTTAAGATTGATAGTTTGTTTGAAAAAAACGAATTGGAGCTGTTATCCAAAATAGAACTTGAAAACATCCAGGTGACCCCTGTTGATCAGGATTAACGAGCCCTAGTCCAATTTCAATCGCATGTCGGTGGCCTGCCCATCGACTATGCGCACAATAAAAAGGCTGGCATTGTCATCATCATCCATTGCTTCGTATTTTTCAATGCCCAGAAGGCCATTGGCGAAATTGGGTGTGGTATTGCTATGGCCCACGATGAGAACCTGTTTTCCCCTGTTTTGTAATTTAAAATCTTCTATGTCCAGACTATTGGGATCATAAAACGCAATGTCAATATCTTTCTTGACCGATGTTGGTGCGGCGGTCATGGTGGTGCGTTCATAATTGGTAGAATAGATGGCATCCAGGGCCACATGATCAAATACCTCTGCCCAACGTATGGCACGATCCAAACCTTTTTGTTCCAACTCGGGGTCGGGATTATTGGGATTGCTCCGATCTTTTTCGGAATGCCTGATCAAATAAAAAGTGGAAACAACAGGTTCTTTATTTATTTCAATATCTTTATCATCCTGCTTGCAGCCCACAAGGCCCACTATAAAAGGCGCTAACAGTAGGCATGTAAAAACTAGGGTTTTTAAAGATTTTGGAAGCTTCCCCATATCGTATTCAATAAATAATTAACTTAAAAGTAGCATTTAATTTTTTATCCAAATATGTTGCGGTATTTTTTGCTTTTTGTTTTTGGATCAATTTCATTCGCCGGTATTGCCCAAAATGCGGAGTTGCCAACGGACTTTAGACAGCACAATCTCAATCAAATCAATTCCAGTTTGTTCAACCCCACATTTTCACTGGATCGAAACCTTCCACAGTCCTTGGCCCTTTGGTCCCGATGGCAGTGGCAAAGTATTGATGGAGATCCAACAACCCTATTTGTAAACTATACCCAAAAACTCAATGAAACCCTCGCAGGGGGTCTTGGTTTTCTACAGCACAACACAGGGATATACCTACAGACGGGACTCAATCTAAATGTAGCATGGGCAGGAGCTTTGGATGATAATACGACCATCTACCTCGGGGTGAACATTTTTTCGTTTGACCAAAAACTCGCCGATGAACAATTGATTCTTTTACCCGAAAGTGAATTGCAATCCATCAATACCGAAAATAGTTTTTCCACTCAAATTTCACCCGGGATACGATTGACCAGTAATACGTTCAGTGTGGGAATTGCTGTCCAAAATGCGGTGTCCCTAACACTAAGCGGACCTGATAATCCTGAAAGCAACGGTTCCGTTGTAGGATTTGTCAGTAATGATTTCCCTTTTCAGCTCTGGGGTAACCACACGTTCTTTAGACCTCAATTGTACTTGAATGCCATTTCGGGTTTTGACACCCAGGTAGGAATCAATGCCTTACTGGGACATCCCCAATTTTGGGCGCAGGGAGGGTACAATAATTTTTATGGGCCCTCTTTGGGATTGGGCGTTACTTTGGCAAAAAAAATAGCAATAGGAGGGCTTTTGGAATTTCCCACGGATAATGAAATTTCAGAAGAAGACCCCACTTTTGAGCTAACGGTCTCTTACTTCATCGGCAAGCAAACTTTCGCAAAAAAGCCCCAAGTGGAAGAGGAACCATTGTTGGAAGAAAAGCCAATGCTGGAAGAAAAACCGCTGACCGAAGAGAAAACCGAACCCGCCAAGGAGAATAAAACTGTGGACACTACAAAGGATACAAAAAAGGTGCCCGAAGTTACGCCTAAAAGACCCTCAAGAAGACAGTTGCGACTTCAGGAAAAAAGAAGACAGGACTCCATTGATCAGGCTATAATTGCGGCAAATGCCGCCAGAAAGGAAAAAAATCGATTGGACAGTATTGCCCGAGCCAGGGAGCAACAAAGGCGAATACAAGCGGAACTGGATTCCATTGCAAAGGCAAAATCCAAGGAAATGGCACTTTTAAGGGAGAAAGCCAGACAGGACAGTATTGCCCAAGTCGAGCTCAATAAAGATGTGGTCTTACTTCCCAATGAACGGTATGAGGAAGTTGCCAAGGAGGATGGTCTGGAACCCGGATTTTATTTGATTGCCAATGTGTTCGGTACCAAAAGGTATTATGAAAATTTCATGAAAACATTGAAAGGCAGAGGATTGAGCCCAGGTTCATTTTACCGTAACGTCAATGGGTACAACTATGTCTATTTACAGCGATACAATTCCATTAACGAGGCGAGAAAAGCAAGGGATAGCAAGTTCAATGGTAAATACCAGGATAAACTTTGGATTTTTAGAATACGCTGATTGGAACTATTTTATTTTACTTCGTTGTCGACCAAATGGATTAAATACGCGACGGTATTGACCAAATACTTTCGGTCCTTGGTCATTGTGGCCATGGCAACGGCCCCACTGAGCATGGTGTACAGTTGTTTCGCAAATTGAAGGGGAGGAACAGGAATTTTGATTTCTCCTGCTTTTACCCCATTTTCCAAAACCAGTGCAATTTTCCCTTCCAGTTCATTGAGTGTTTCGTGACAAGCGGCCACTAACAATTTGTTATTGTTTTGCGCGTCTACCCCCACACTCAATACCGGACAGCCCCCCATGGGCATGGTAAATACATCATACTGTCTATAGAAACCCAGCAAGGAATGGATTTTGTCCATGGCACTTCCCTCTACTGATAAAAGTTCATCAAATTTGGTGAGCAATTGGTTTCTGTTATATTCAAAAGCGGAGAGTGCCAATGCTTCCTTGTTCTCAAAGTTCCCATAGATTGCGCCTTTGGTGAGGCCGGTGGCTTCGGTCAAATGACTCATACTCGTACCCACATAACCGTGTTTGGTAAAAATAGGAGCTACGGTCTCTATGATGTATTTTGTGGTCCGTTCGGCTTTGGAAGACATAGGTCTGTGTTTTAGGCTAAGATATAAAAATTATATACTGGATGGTATAACTAAAAAAGGGCGGTCCATGGACCGCCCTTTTTACCGTAACCCGTATTCCTAAACCGCCACTTCACTTTGATTTCTAAAGACCAGACCGTCATCAAACGAGTCCAGCAGAATGATGCTTTCACTTTTAATGGTTCCTTTTAAAAGTTCTTTGGACAGTGTATTGAGGACCTCCTTCTGAATCAACCTTTTAATGGGGCGTGCTCCATATTGGGGGTCGTATCCTTTTTCAGATAAATACTGTATGGCCTCTTCGGTGGCATCTAAAGTGATATTTTGTGTGGACAGTCGCTTTTTTAATTGTTCCAACTGTAGACCAACAATTTTTGTAATATCCTTTTTGCTCAATGGGGTGAACATGATGATGTCATCGATTCGGTTCAAAAACTCAGGACGGATGGTTTTTCGTAAAAGCCCCAAAACCTCAATCCGTGCAGCTTCCGTGGCACTGTATATATCATTGGAGTTTTCGAACTTCTCCTGGATGATATGGCTTCCCATATTACTCGTCATGATAATGATGGCGTTTTTAAAATCGGCTACTCGACCCTTGTTGTCGGTTAGCCTTCCTTCATCCAAGACCTGGAGTAAAATGTTGAAGGTGTCAGGATGTGCTTTTTCAATTTCATCCAGTAAGACCACCGAATAGGGTCTCCTTCTAACGGCTTCGGTCAACTGTCCACCTTCATCGTATCCTACATATCCTGGGGGTGCACCCACCAGTCTGCTCACAGCATGCCGTTCTTGGTATTCACTCATATCAATGCGGGTCATCGCATTTTCATCATCAAATAGATAAGCCGCCAGGGTTTTTGCCAGTTCCGTTTTTCCCACTCCCGTGGTCCCCAGAAATAGAAAGGAGCCAATAGGTTTCTTGGCATCCTGAAGGCCGGCCCTACTTCTACGAATGGCATCGGAAACGGCTTCAATAGCCTCCTCCTGGCCAACCACCCTTTGGTGCAGTACGGATTCCAGTTTCAATAGTTTGTCACGTTCACTTTGTAACATTTTGGTAACGGGAATCCCGGTCCATTTGGCTACTACTTCGGCAATATCCTCGTTGGTGACCTCTTCTTTGATCAGGGTTCCTGCTGTTTGTTGCGCTTTAAGTTCCAGCTGCAATTCTTCCAGGGCCTCCTGTGCTTCTTTTATTTTTCCATAGCGAAGTTCGGCTACTTTTCCGTAGTCACCATTGCGTTCTGCCCGCTCGGCCTCCAATTTATAGTTCTCAATATCCTGTTTGGTCTTTTGGATGGTATCCACTACGGACTTTTCACCTTCCCACTGCGCGAAGATTTCATTTCGCTCCTCTTTAAGGTTTGCCAATTCCAGATTCAAGGATTTAAGCTTGGTCTCATCATTCTCCCGCTTTATGGCTTCGATTTCAATTTCCAACTGCATGATTTTTCGGTCAAGCGCATCCAATTCCTCGGGCTTTGAATTGATTTCCATACGGAGTTTGGATGCCGCTTCGTCCATCAAATCAATGGCTTTATCCGGTAAAAACCGATTGGTGATATACCGCTGGGACAGTTCCACGGCCGAAATGACCGCTTCATCCTTAATACGTACCTTGTGGTGGGCTTCGTACTTCTCCTTGATACCCCTAAGAATGGAGATGGCACTTTCCGTATCGGGCTCATCCACCACTACTTTTTGGAACCTTCTTTCCAATGCCTTGTCCTTTTCAAAATATTTCTGGTATTCGTCCAAGGTTGTGGCTCCAATGGCCCTTAACTCGCCCCTGGCAAGTGCAGGTTTTAGGATGTTCGCCGCATCCATGGCCCCTTGGCCACCTCCGGCCCCGACCAAGGTGTGAATTTCATCAATAAACAATACTATGGATCCATCCGAAGTGGTAACCTCTTTAATGACCGATTTTAAACGCTCCTCAAATTCACCCTTGTATTTGGCGCCCGCTATCAAAGCACCCATATCCAGGGAATAAATGGTTTTTTCCTTTAGGTTTTCAGGAACATCCCCCTGTACTATTCGATGGGCCAAACCTTCTGCTATTGCGGTTTTACCTACCCCAGGTTCTCCCACCAGCATGGGATTGTTTTTTGTCCTTCTTGATAGGATTTGTAGTACCCGTCGGATTTCCTCATCCCGGCCAATAACGGGGTCCAACTTTCCGGAATCGGCCAATTCATTGAGGTTGCGCGCATACTTCTGAAGCGAATTATAGGTGTCTTCGGCACTTTGGGAGGTTACGTTACCGCCTTTTCGGAGTTCAGTAATTGCCGTGGTCAGTCCTTTTTCCGTGACCCCATTGTCCTTTAGTATCTGGGCAATTTTACTTTTCGATTTAAAAATGGCAAGTAACAAGTGTTCAATGGACACGTATTCATCTTCCATTTTTTTTGCAATAATACTGGCTTCGTTAAGGGATTTTCCGGCTTCGCGGGAGACCATGATTTCCCCTCCGGACACTTTGGGGAAGCTCTCCAATTCCATGTCGACCACCTGATTGACCAAATTGTTGTTGACATCCAATTTTTTAAGCAAAAAGGGCAGGACGTTTTGGTCCACCTCAGCAATGGCCTTGAACAAGTGTTCATTTTCTATTTGTTGGTGACCATATCCTTGCGCAATCTGTTGCGCCTGTTGTATGGCCTCCTGTGATTTTATAGTGAAGTTGTTGAAGTTCATATCGTTTTTTTGAATTGCTATTTCAACAACCTTACCAATACCGGGCATCAGACAAAATGGCGCTAAATGCTTAGAAACAGACGACATTTAGTCAGTTGTAATGAATTTTGATATTGGACGACAGAACCCCTAAATTTATAGCATGGGATTATTTGGAGGTTTATTTAAAGGGGGCAAAAACGACGTAAAGGAAAAAGAGGGGGGACTACCCTGGATTGCCCTTAACGATCGGGAACAGTTCAATGAGATTAAGGAACGTTCCAAGGAAAAGCCACAACTGATCTTTAAACATTCCACTACCTGTGGCATCAGCAGAATGGTGTTGGGGATGTTCACGGGAAATTATCCCTTTAATGAAAGGAATGCCGATTTGTATTTTTTGGATTTACATGCGCATAGGGATGTATCCAATGCCGTTGCCGCCAGCTTTCAGGTAGTGCACCAATCCCCACAGTTATTGGTGATAAAGAATGGGGCCGTTGTTTTCCATACCTCACATGGGGCAATCACGGAGGTGGATCTGGAACGGTTCCTATAAAAAAAAGTCCGGTCATCTGACCGGACCTATGGAATGATCAATTGAATTCATGGCGATTTACAATGGCCTTCAACCTGGCCTTTAGGTCCTCACCAGCATCATATACCATCTGTTCATTGGTCGGAAAGGAAACTGCGGCCAAATCCAATAAAGCCACGAGGTTATTGTCCAAAGCCCTTCTATCACCATCAAAATTTGCATAAATATGTTGGAAAATAAATTCACTGGATAGGGGATAGGAGTTGATGACCTGTCCGCTCCTTAAATCCTTAAAGCTTACATTGGCGCCAATCTGTGCTGTTTTCAATTGGGTAAACTCATAAAAGTTACAGGTAACGGTTTTGAGCTTGTCCACCTTGATGTCGTTGCCCAAGCTATCCTTGGCGACATTCCCGTTTTCGTCCAGAACGTATTCAAACCCATCCTTAATCACCTTCTCCTTAATAATCTGCCTCTCATTGACCTGTTCCGGGGAAATATTGATTTGATTAAAATCCAGTTCCATGGAAAAATCGTAGTTCACATTGTCCATGGGATTGGCATGGAACTGCATCCAAAAATTATTGATGCCATAGGTGTTGAAATCCAATAGTTCGGATTCCAATCGTTCCGGGATGATTTGCTGGGTTTTGTTTTTCAATTCCACTTTAACAAAATCCAATCCTTTTTGATAGGCTTCATCCATTTTTTGTGCCGTATCCCCATATCCGGGATTGATGTCCTCCAAATACTTCAGATCATCATAGGCCCTTCTATATTCCATTTTATTTCGTGCATTGGAGAGCAAATTGGTGGCATTGTCATACAAATAGGCGGAAAGCTCATCCTTGGTGTTCAAAATGGCATTGTCATAATCCACAAATTTGAAGCGTGCATTCCTATCCTCGTCATAAATGGGGAGGGGCAGTAGGGGTCGTATCCTTTCCTGAAGGTTCTTTAAATTGGAGTATCCTTCATAAATGGCCATGAGATTGGCCGGATTGCCATCATTTTCCAAAAACTTGATCCTGCCGATCTCTTTTTCGGCGTTTTTGGCAAAAGCTTCCTCCAAAAGGACAACGTAGTCCTGATTTCCCTTTTTTGCCTTGTTCTCCCTAAGGTTTTTCAGGGCCCTGTTAATGGCCACCGTATAATTGCCGCTGTTTAAGGCCTGTTGGGTTTTCTTGACCCCTCCACAGGCAGCTAGGAGTACGGCGCACATGAGGAACAGTACTGATTTTTTCATGGCTTTTTGATTTATGGTTTGATTCGTTTTTTTCAATTGGCGTGCCAAAATGCTATAGTTTAGAAACGAAAAAGGTTGAACAGTAGTATAATATCGACGAAATACACATTTTCTTCGGATTTTCCCTTATTTTGGAAGCGGCGCCAATTGTTCACTTTTTAGTTGAAAAGTCTATTTCAAATCCGCATTATTCGTGATGGAAAGGAGCGATCAATTTGTATTTTTGCCACTTAACTTTTAGCGGGAAAATGCAACGAGACGAGCAGATATTTGAACTTATCCAAAGGGAAAGACAACGACAGACCCGGGGAATTGAACTGATAGCCTCAGAAAACTTTACCAGCCCACAGGTCATGGAAGCGGCAGGGTCGGTTTTAACGAACAAATATGCCGAAGGTTATCCCGGAAAGCGCTATTATGGTGGCTGTGAGGTAGTGGATGAAGTTGAGGAATTGGCCATAGCCAGGGCCAAAACACTTTTTGGGGCCGTTTATGCCAATGTGCAACCGCACTCCGGTTCCCAAGCGAATGCTGCCGTATACCACGCCTGTTTGCAGCCCGGGGATACTATTTTGGGATTTGACCTGTCCCACGGTGGCCACCTCACCCATGGTTCGCCCGTAAATTTTTCCGGGAAATTGTACCGTCCTGTTTTTTATGGTGTGGATGAGGAAATGGGAACGCTTGATTATGATGGGATCCAGGAAATTGCTGATCGCGAAAAACCCAAATTGATTATCGCCGGTGCCTCCGCTTATAGTCGGGATATGGATTTTAAACGGTTTCGGGAGATTGCGGATAGTGTGAATGCATTACTGTTGGCGGATATTTCCCATCCATCCGGACTGATTGCCAAAGGCATTCTGAATGATCCCATGCCGCATTGCCATATCGTTACCACGACCACCCATAAAACCTTGCGAGGCCCTAGGGGAGGTCTCATTTTAATGGGCAAGAATTTTGAAAATCCTTTTGGGATACGGTTAAAGAACGGGAATCTTAGAAAAATGTCGGGACTTTTGGATTTGGCCGTGTTTCCCGGAAATCAAGGCGGACCCTTGGAGCACATTATTGCGGCAAAGGCCATAGCTTTTGGGGAAGCGTTGGAGGACCATTTTTTACATTATATGATCCAGGTTAAGAAAAATGCGGAGGCCTTGTCCAGTGCCTTGGTGAACCGGGGTTATAAAGTAATATCCGGCGGAACCGATAACCATATGGTATTGATCGATCTAAGGAACAAGGGAATTACGGGAAAGGATGCCGAAAAAGCATTGGAGCGGGCAGATATTACCGCCAATAAGAATATGGTTCCTTTTGACGATAAATCCCCCTTTATCACCTCGGGCATTCGATTGGGAACGCCAGCGGTTACCACACGGGGCTTGAAAGAACAGGATATGGAAACCATCGTCTCCTTTATCGATCAGGTGGTCAATGAACCCGATGATGAAGAGGGCATTTCCAAAATAAAGGACGCCATTAATGAAATGATGTCCTCAAGGCCTTTATTTCAATATCAGGAACAGGGTGCAAAAAGCTATTCCCAATAGTTCAAGAGAAAAGAGTCGCTTTGCTCAATTATGGTTTTATTGGTGACATCGTATACCTGCAGATCATCATCGCCTTCAAAATAGACACCCCAAAACTGAAGGTATTTGGACTTTCCGTTCCTTCCCTTTTCGGAATGTGAAAAACTGTTTTGGGTTTCTTCGTGAATGGGAACAAATATTTCATAGGGCATTTCGGAGAGCCCCCTGGTGAAATACACAAAATTTCCGCTCACAAAATCCAGGATGGATTCCAAATTATCCTGTATCTGCTGGTTTGGCAATTTGTAGATGATTAGGGAGGTATCCCGTAAGTGGATGGAAAGTTCCTTAATATCAAAAATAGTATTGGTATTGGATTCCAGTTCCCAGAGTGCAGCTTGAAAAGGAGAGGTCTTTACGTCACCTGAAATGGCATTCCGAAAGCTTCCCCAGGTACCCTTGTTCAAGTGGAACAGACTTTCCGTTAACCCATAATTACAATACAGATGAACGACCAAGTCAACTTTTTTATCATTGTGTGCAAATACATCAATGGTGGTCTCACAAAAGAAATCACGTTCTAAAATACGTTTTAAACTTGCCAGTCCGGCAAGCTTAGCGGAATCAAAAGCACTATTCTGTATATACTCATTTGACTTTTTCGGAGTTGACATATGCTATACCTTTTGAATTGTACTTCGAAGTTAGAATGAATGATTAAGGAATAATTGAAGTTTTACCTTAAAAAAACTGGGGTTTACCTTGGAAATTATTGATTTTTTGTTAAAAAAGTGTTAAAGAAATAGTTCTGAACGGTATAAACCCCCTGTTGAACCGTGAAAATCAAATCATGAACTGCCTATATAAAGCCCCTGTTCTTGGCAGCAAGGATTAAAGCAAGGTCATTTTCCTTTTCAGTACCAAAAAGGGATTTCAAATGCCGCTTTCTATTTTCGATGGAAGAGGAGGAAAGCTCTATATGTTTCTCCAAATCCTTGGTTTTGGTACCAATGGACAGGTGGTAGAGAATTTTTTTGTCGTTTTCGTCTAAGGTAATGTCATTGGACATTTTCTTGCGGATGGCTCCCAGGGCTTTGGAAGAGTAGTAGGGCGGTTGGGTGGTCACAGTCTTAACGGCCTGCTCCAGGGATTTGGGATCTATATCCGTCTTTACCATGTATCCATCCGGGTCCACAGATTTCAGGATACTGTTTATGCGATAGTTATCACTAAAGGAAGACATGAAGATGATTTTGGATTCCGGAACCAGTTTTCTGGCCAAAATTCCCAGGTCCTCGCCATTGTTGGGTTGTTCCTCATTGGGAGGAAACAGTTGCACATCAAGAAATATAATGTCGTATTTAAAGGAATGGAGTGATTCCTCTATCTTTTGCTTTCCACCTTCATAGGTATTGGCCGTATCCACAATAATATTATGGTCATCAAAAACAATCCGCTCCAAAATGAACTTGTAGCCCAACATGGTCATTTCATGATCGTCAACCGCTAAAATCCTAAGTGTTTTCATCCCTTATCTATGAATTGTGCATCTGCAACAGTGGTACGTATGGTTTTGGGTTTTGGATCTTGTTGTTTTAAATCGATGTTCGGGATTTTGATATTGACCGTCGTTCCCCTTGAAGGTTCGCTCTCAATAGCAAACGTTGCCCCCATCTTTTCTACCCGTGAATTAATATTTTTTAGCCCAATACCTCTTTTCCCTTTGGACTTTCCAAAACCGATTCCATCGTCCTGTATTGTTAAATGTAGTAAATTTTTGTTTTTCAGGAAAGCTACCCTAATGTTTTTACATTTGGCATGTTTTACGGAATTCTGTAACAATTCCTGAGTAATTCTATAGGTGTTGATTTTAATGTCACTATCCAGCCCATCCCAGTCAAAAGTGTCCGCATATTCAAAATGTATGGCGATATTGGAGGATTGTTGCACCGTTTTTACCAAATCTTTTATGGAAAGAATAAAATTGTGCACCTTTTTGTAGGCTGCCGCACTGAGCTCATGGGAAATGGTCCTGATTTCCTCTTCCAGTTCCTGAAGTTTTACAATGAGTTCTGCCCGTTGTTCAATGGCAGAGGCATCGTCACGTTCGTTCAATCCGCTTAGGACCAGTCGTATGCCCAGCATTTGGCCCAAAATTCCGTCGTGGAGTTCTTCGGAAACCCTTTTCTGTTCGGATTTTTTGCCCTCCTCCATTTTACCGTGCTGAGCCAGCATAAGACTGTAGATTTCCTGATTGCTCTCCTGTTGTTTTTGGTTGAACTTTAACCGCTGGTTACTGATCCGTTGGGAAATGATGATGAAAATCCCGATACAAATGATTAAAAGTCCTATGGAGATTCCCGCCAATAGCTGTGTTCGCTTGGCCAGGGATTCGTTTTTTTCAATGATTTGATCGGTCTCCATTTGGATGCGCGCAAATTTATCTTGTATGGCCCGCTCCTCCAGATGAAGCTTCTCGCTTAGATTAAAATAGGCCTTGGCATGGGCGGCACTGTTTCTCTTGTCCAGCGTGGTCAACAATTTAAGGGAACTCAATAAACGGTCATTGTTTTGGGTCTCTTTGGCGATTTCTATGGCCCGCAATCCGCTTTGTATGGCCTGGAGCGAATCTCCCCGGTTGGCCAGAATTTCTGCTATAAATTGATGGTTTCTGGCTTGGACATAACGATTGTCCAAACTATCCAGAATGGTGGTGGATTCGGTGATTTGATCAAGAAGGTTCGTATAATCGGTACTACCATTCTTAAAATCACTGTAGGCACTGCTGGCCAATACCTGGGCATAGAGCCTCGGGTTTTTGAGGTATAGACTGTCTTCCCGTTTTAAAGAGCTATACATTTCTGAGGCCTTTTCGTAATTCCTGCTTCTTAGATAGGTGGAAGCAATGTTATTGGTAGTACGTATCCTAAATTCATAACGTTCATTAGGCAAAACCGATTTGATATAGGTCTGTGACTTCAGGTGATATTCCAGGGCCTTGTCAAATTTCTCCAATCCGTTTTGGATAATACCCAACAGATCGTAGCTACTGGACAAATATTGCTTAGAGTCGAATTCCTTAAATAGTGCAATGGCCTTTATGGCATCTTGCTCCGCCCCCACATAGTCCTTGCTTTTTTCCTTAACGTTGGCCATGGCGTACAGCATCCGGGCAGGGTAGTCCCGATGGGTGCCTTCCAGATCGGCCTCGGAGAACTGGATATAGGCCTCCCGATACTGGTAATAGGCACTGTCCGGGGATTTGTTTTTGTGGAAATCGGCCAAATCCCAATGGGCAAGGCCATGGGCCTTGTGATCGTCAATTGCTTTAGCGGCTTCCAGCAATTCGGCATTGGCCGCCCTAAAATTAAGGGAGTCATTTAAAAGAAGACTTTGATACGATATTTTGGCCAGGGATTCGGTTTTATAGACCTTATCCGAACTCTGTAAACTCAGGTCGTAGGCCTTTTGGAGCAACTTGGATTTCTGGGGCTTGGTCAGGGCCGCACTGTCCCTAACCCAGTTGAGCCAAACGTTTACACTATCGGTAACCGTTTCATTCCCAACTGTGGTACTATCGGTACTGGGGGTATTGCACGCAACATACGCAAAGATGAGTAGAAGAATCAGTAGGGCTCGCTTCATAAACCGAAAGTTGCACTGTAACAATTTACCTACATACAAGATACAAAAAAACCCCAAATGTTAAAATTTGGGGTTTTTATATAAGGAATAAAAATTTTTAATCCCGCTTTACATCATCGGCAGTACTGCCATCAGGAGAGTCTATATACAGTTCTTCTTGGCTTGCCGTACTTTCTGCTTCACAGGAAAATAATCCTAAGGAGAATACCGTTATTGCTAGAATAGTAAATACTTTTTTCATAATGATTCCATTTTGAGGGGTTAAAATTTGATTCAGGGTGGAAATTAACATACAGCCCTTCCCAACCCCTCTCACACTCGAACATTCAATGTAGTTGGCCCACTTTTAAGGGTAAATGGACCGGTTTGGCTAGAATTTTTTTAATTAAAGGTATTAATCGCGTTTTTGGAGAGCAATGTTTTGAGCTCATCGATTTTCCTTCGATAGGTTTTGGAAAAGGGCAAGGTGTTTTTGCTGTTCTTTAGGGAACAGGTATTCTTACCGTAGTTTATCCTGGAGATAAACTTAACATTAAGGATATAACTTTGGTGTATGCGTACAAAGTTTTTGGGCAAAGCGGATTCAAAGGTTTTTAAGGTCTTGTACGCACTGATTTTTTGACCGTTTCGCATAAAGAAATCCGTGGAGTTGTTGTCTGCTTTAAGATATAGGATATCATTGGTGTCCAAATACTGGTAATCATTATACGTTTTTAGGCAGAGTGTAGTGGGTGGATGTTCCTTGGGAATTTCCTTTCGTAACTTAAAAATGGTCTTGCGTATCTCAAATTCATTATGGGGCAGCAACCAATAATCAAAAAAGCCCCCTTTTATGGCATCATAGGCGTAGGCCTTGGTTTGGGAGACGGCAATCAATACCGGAATTTTATCCAGGTACTGATGTAGTTGCATGATCATTTGGAAAAGGAGGTTGGCATTTTGGGAAAGGTTGACAATGACCATGTCGGGCAACATTTTAAGGATAAGATTTAACCCATCTTCCGCAGTGCTGACCGTACCTAAATGGTAGAAATCATTGTACTCCTGCAACTGCAATTGCAGCTGCAGATTTGAGGCCGCGTTTGTGTCTATAATGGCGTAAGAGTGTTCCATCCCCAAATTACTGATTCCAAGGTACTACCAGAAATCAAAACCTTGTTGCGTTTTTACCGCAAAATATCTGGGGTTTTTACACAAAAACGGCCTGTTTTTTACTGATTTAGCTCAAAAGCACCCAAATCTGGAGCCATGGTCCTGTCATTGCCCAAAATATCCAAAGGAATTTCAAGGGCAGTTTCAAGGTTTCCCAAGTCCAGGATTTCAGAATCTGGAGTGAGGTTAAAATTGTTTTCGGTCACATCCAAAAAAGAGGTGGACGGATTCAGAAATACATTTTGGAACAGCGTCTGGTTTTCAAAATCATAGAGGGGATTGTTGGCAAAATCCCCGCGGGCATCCCTAAAACGGATGGAGCAGTTTACAAATTGATAATTGAAACTACCTTCGCCTTGGTTGGAAAACAGCAGTTCCACGTCCCGGTTACCATCAATGATACAATTGGAAAACGAGGCCCCGTCAAGGTCTTGGGTCATCAACTGACCTGATGGCAACGCCATGGCATCGTCTATTAATAGGGTAGGACTGTTTCGGAAACCAAAGCGCCAATAGTTGGCTATGGTACAGTGTTTAAAAACATAATCACCTCCCAAATTGCAATGTAGGGAAACGGCTCCCGCATTGCCAAAAATTGTATTTAGGGCTTCCACCTTGGCATTCCTTGCCCAAAGATTTCTATTGGAGCTGTTGTGTATTTGGGTGTTGGAAAGGGTTAGGGTAGGGGTTTCCAATAAACCGTCCCCGTCGACCAGGAGCCCAACCGTGGCGTTCTTAATGGTGAGGTATTCCACGGCATTGCCAATACTCCCGGGGGACAGCCAAATGGTTCCCCATTGTCCGGGGGTATCGCTAAAATCAGGTTCCAGGCGATCCCCTTCAAAGATGACCTCGTTTTCCAAAACTTCCCTATCCGCACTCAGGCTTCCCTGGATTTGCAAGGAACCGCCGTTTCCTACCAGGATTCCGGAATCCTGATGAAAATGGACCCGCGTTCCGGCTTCCATGCTAAGCGTGCTGCCCTCTGCAACTGCTGCATAGCCATAGATGACGTAGGGCTTTTCCCTGGTGAACTGGAGCTCGTTGTCCTCAAGGACAAATCCTTCGATCCGTATTTCATTTCCGGCTTCATCCAATCCAAGAAGCAAGGTTTCCCTACTGCCATCACTTTCGGTTCTGGGATAAAGGAATATGGCATCACGAACCAAGGTGACCAACGCTACCTCTTGGTAGTTTCCGGTTTCACCGAATAGGATGCCATCGGTATTGAGAAATTCATTTTCCCCGGTGGGACCTACATCAAATGTAGTTTCAATGAAAACGAATAAACTGTCGCGCGCCAGTAAGGGGACATTTTCAAAACTGTTTCCCGCCACTCCATCAACATTGAGCCTATAACTGCTTTCCGTTCCCCTTCGTAGCCCTACTTGGGGAATTCGGATGTCCGTATCACTTCGGTTGTACACTTTTAGCGTATAGGTGCTACTGCCAATATTGGTAAAAACGGTATCGAGGAAAACGGTATCTTTTGAAAATTCCAGGGTTCCCGTGGTGGGGCTGAATTCAAAATCCTCACGACAGGAGGCAAAGGCAATCAAAAACAGTACGGCGACCGTCCAAAAGATATTATTCCATGTATTCATCCGTTGTTCGTGAAAAGCTGTTGTACTCCTTCTGGGACACGTACAGGTTTTAGGGTTTTGGGATGCAATGCACACCATTCCGTAATAGCCATAACCAATAATTTTTTGGTTTTATTGTCCCTCATTTCCACTTTACGAACTGAAATAGGGCCCCTCCATGCTTCAACTTTGGTGCTGATTTCAATAAGGTCGTTGAGAACGGCACTTCCGTGATAGGTAATGTTGTGGTTTCGGACCACCCATATCAATTCTCCCTGAACGCTTTGCTTGACCTGGCTTTCCCAATGTTCCTTGGAGATATCCTGTATCCATTCCACGTAGCGCACATTGTTTACGTGCTTCAGGGAATCCAAATCATGGGTTTGCACCCTTACGGTTTTAATGTAGGTGGACATATTACTTTTTTAGAATTTCTACCTCAAAAAGTTTGTCCCAGTTTTTTCCGGTTACAAAAAACGTGTTTCGTCCATGATGATAGGCAACGCCATTTAAAACATCCACACTGGAATGTTGTTCTACCTTGTCCTTTAATCCGCCAAAGTTGATGACCCCTTCAATGGCACCCGTCTTCGGATCAATGATCATCATACTTTCCTTTTGCCAGACATTGGCATAGATTTTTCCATTGGCATATTCCAGTTCATTGGCCTTGTTGAATATGGATTTGTTGGTAACCGTTTCAATATAGCTTTGCTCCGTTAAGGTCTCGGGGTCCAGTTTCCAAATTTTTTCGGTGCCATCACTCTTGTAAATGATTTCCCCATCATTGCACAGTCCCCATCCTTCCTTACTTTTCCCATAGCTGAAGCTTGCCGTTTTCTCCAAATTGGATTGGTTATAGACGTAACCTATTCCACTGCGCCATGTCAACTGGATGACCTTGCCATTGATCAATGTCAGTCCCTCTCCAAAATCCGATTTGGCCAACTCGATTTCGGTATAGATCTCCCCGGTTTCGAAATTGAATTTTCGAAGTACGGATTTTGAGGCATTACTGGGGTTTCCCGTACTTTCAAAAAGGGTATCTCCATGAAATTCAAGCCCTTGGGTAAATGCTTTTTTATCATGGGGATAGGTATTCAAAATCCTGTACGTATACACCTCGGGAGGGTTTTTGGCCAAAATGCGTACTTTTTTTTCCACTTCAACGGAGCGCTCTTCATAATCAACTTTGGCCTTTAAGCGTTTGCTTCCCAAAGTGGCGACATCCAAGCTGATTTTTCCATTTTCCACATCCAGCTCCTTGTTGTCAAGAAAGTAGGTCACCTTTTTGATGTCCTTTTCCTTTTTGTTCTTAATGGCAATTCCCACTTTTTGTCCGTTTTGGAACTGTTTTTTTCGCCCCTCTAGTTGAATTTCAAAGAGGTTGGCGGGTTTTTCCGAGTGACCACAGGAATCTACCAGGAAAGTGGTCAGCAAAAAGAGCACAATAGGAATTCGCATATATGAGCAGATTGTGATTAATTACAGCCAAATTACATAGGTCTTTGGATTGGGACAAATTTAAAAGGTCGTATATTTGCCAATGGCAAGTCCTACACGACCAGCTCCTACAAAATCCCCCAGGGCGGGAACGCAGCAAGGGTATGTGGTTGTAGCGGTGCGATGTAGGTAGCTTGCCATTTTTTATGCGTTGATATCAAGGTTTTACCTCATTTGAACCAATGGATAGTAAAGTTGTACTCATAACCGGGGGCTCTTCCGGGATTGGGAAAACCACCGGGATATTTTTATCCTCAAAGGGGATGAAGGTATACGGTACCACACGAAACTTGGAAAAGTATCCGGATTTTGCACACTTTACCCTTTTGCAGTTGGATGTAAAGGACCATGAAACCATTGATAGGGCCATTGCTACCATTATGTCCAGGGAAGGCAGGATAGATGTGCTGATCAATAATGCCGGTGTTGGTATTACAGGTCCTATTGAGGAAACACCCCTGGAGGAAGTCCAAAATACATTTGACAGTAATCTTTATGGACCGTTACGGATGATGCAGTCCGTACTTCCCCATATGCGCAAGCAGGGGAAGGGATTGATCATCAATATTACTTCCATTGCCGGTTATATGGGTTTGCCCTTTCGCGGTATTTATTCTGCAACAAAGGGAAGCCTGGAGTTGGTTACCGAAGCGTTGCGTATGGAAACCCGCACCTTTGGAATCCAAATCGTAAACCTGGCACCCGGGGATTTTGCCACCAACATAGCGGCAGGAAGATACCATGCGCCCGTATTACAGGATTCTCCCTATACGCATTATGCCAGAACGTTGGAAACCATAAATGACGATGTGCAGGCGGCAGGGGACCCCATTTTGGTGGCCAAAAAGGTGTACACCATTATCATTGCCAAAAATCCAAAGGGCCATTACCTGGTAGGGACCTTTATGCAGCGATTTTCGATTTTTTTAAAGAAAATTTTACCCGATAAAGTATTTGAAAAGTTACTTTTAAACCATTATAAGTTGTAGAACTATTGTTAATCTAAGATGTATTTATGAAGTTTTTTATTGATACTGCCAATTTGGACCACATTCGGGAAGCCCAACAATTGGGTGTTCTGGATGGTGTTACCACTAATCCTTCACTAATGGCCAAGGAAGGAATAACCGGTCACGATACGATTTTAAAGCACTATGTTGACATTTGTGAAATTGTGGACGGCGATGTCTCTGCGGAAGTTGTGGCCACCGATTTTGAAGGAATCATCAAGGAAGGTGAGGCGTTGGCGGAGTTGCATGAACAAATCGTGGTGAAAGTTCCCATGATCAAAGATGGGGTCAAAGCCCTAAAATATTTTTCCGACAAAGGGATAAAGACCAATTGCACCCTGGTATTTTCACCGGGACAAGCCTTATTGGCGGCAAAGGCGGGAGCTACCTATGTGTCTCCCTTTATTGGGCGATTGGATGATGTTTCCACGGACGGATTGAACCTAATTGCGGAAATAAGACTGATATATGATAATTATGGGTTTGATACCCAGATTTTGGCAGCTTCGGTACGTCACACCATGCACGTGATCGATTGTGCCAAACTTGGGGCCGATGTTATGACCGGGCCGTTAAGTGCCATTGAGGGCTTGTTGAAACATCCACTTACGGATATTGGTTTGGAAAAATTCCTTGCGGATTACAGAAAGGGCAATTCCTAAAACAACTTGTACTTACCAAGGACCTGGGCCAACACCCAGGTTTTTTTATGGATTAAAATGAAGCATATAGATGACCGAAGGCATCTAAAATCAAAGTGTCCTGGGTAATGATGCACTTATTCAAATGATCCACGATAAGGGTATTTTGGACCATTTTAAAATCTCCACCCCAGTAGTGCTCATCCAAATCAAAATTGCCGTCCTCGAGCGTAGCGAGCCAATTGGCTTTTCCCGTCCGTAGATTGATTCCCACAAATTTGTGTTTTGGATATAGTTTCTTGAGTTTGGCCACATGCTTGATGACATTTCTGAAATGCCTTTTTTGATCGGCCGTCCAAAAATAGAATACCGTATGCTTGTGATGTCTTGATATTTCCTTTAGGGTGGTCATGTTGCCCTCGGTATCCTCCAAGGTTAAATGTGGAAGTTCACTGTTGGGTTGTAACCCTTGTATGCCCTTGTACAAATGCTTTATTTCCTCAATATGGGCCGCGTTGCTGGATAAGCGTTCAAAGTCCTTGATAAATTTGTCACATTCGTCGTTGGCCATATGTACCTTAAGAAGGTAGTCCATGGCTACATTGCGAAAAAGATTGTCCCGTAAGCTTTCTTCCCTCACCAAACTATCTATCATGCCCATCTTGTGCTTATTGAGGTGGAGCTGACTTTTAGCCGAAGTGAAATCTTCCATTCCACAATCTTGGGAACACGCCATATAGGAAAGATTGCCAAAATGGTGCTTCACGAAATCGTAATAGGGTCTGAAGTAGCTTAAATCCTTATCATTTAGATTTAAGGTGGAACGATAGTCATAAAAGTTACTGTCCAGTTCATGGATCGTATCCTCACCTGTTTTCTTTTTGTGATAAAAGGGGTACTTCTCCTTATAGAGATAACTATTGTAATCTACTGAGGCTTTTGCTATGGCATAGGCATTATCGGAGATTTCCTCATTATTCAGCAACAACTCCAGTTCCTCCAGTTTTTGACTCCTTAGGGAATCTATTTTCTGGCTGAATTTTTCCGGGGGAAGTTTAAAGAAGGAATAGACCAAGTGCTCCTCGTCTTCGTAGGTAAGGAACATCTCAATCATAAAATTATTTACTTCCTCATTGTCTCCAGAGAAGACGAGGGATTCATCAAAATAAGCGGGAGACGCATTTAATCGTATTAAAAGGCTATCCCCTTTTTCAAGAAATACATATTGGTATTGCGGGGCATGATCAAAATGGTGCAGGCCTTCATCTATGGTGCTGAGCGTGAAGGAAAATCTATTGTTGTCGTCCAATTTTGCCGAATCAACAACGGTTTCGTTCTTGTACAGCACAACATAATCGCTGGTAGGATTCACTATTTCCCCCGCAAAAAAGACCGTGTCGGAAGAAGTGGTGTTCTCCGAACATGAAAACTGGACAATAAGGGTAAGAATAAGTAAAAGTCGCTTCATATACCTTTTTGGTAAAGACAAACTTAACCATAGGGAAAAAAGAGGGCTGTTAATGAGCAGTTAAATGTTGTTAAACTGGGGTTTTAATGGGTGAAAATACATTTTCCTTTGGTTATGTCAAGGTCTTAATTTTAGCTACTTTTGCACAAAATTTAAAAGTAGGCTATGCTTTCAGTATCAAACTTATCCGTACAATTTGGCAAAAGGGTCCTTTTTGATGAGGTGAATGTCTCCTTTACCCAGGGCAATTGCTATGGTATCATAGGGGCAAATGGAGCGGGGAAATCCACTTTTTTGAAGATTATTTCGGGAAAGATGGATGCGACCTCGGGACACGTTCATTTGGAACCTGGAAAGCGCATGTCCGTTTTGGAACAAAATCACAATGCCTATGACGGGTTTCCCATATTGGAATCCGTAGTAATGGGAAACAAACCGTTATTTGAAATAAAAAAACAGATTGATGCCCTTTACGCGGATTACACCGATGAAAATGCCAATAAGATAGGAGAGCTACAGGTCCAGTTTGAGGAAATGGACGGGTGGAATGCCGAAAGTGCAGCCGCTGCCCTGCTATCCAATCTGGGAATTAAGGAGGATCTGCACTACACTATGATGTCCGATCTGGACTCGAAACTGAAAGTTCGCGTATTGTTGGCGCAGGCCTTGTTTGGTAATCCCGATGTACTGATCATGGATGAGCCAACCAACGATTTGGATTATGAAACCATTAGTTGGCTGGAAAATTTCCTGGCCAATTATGACAATACGGTCATTGTGGTGTCCCATGACAGGCATTTTTTGGATGCGGTCTGCACACATATTGCGGACATTGATTTTGGCAAGATCAATCTGTTCAGTGGGAACTACACTTTCTGGTACGAAAGTAGTCAATTGGCTGCCAGGCAACGTGCCCAACAGAACAAAAAAGCGGAGGAGAAGGCCAAGGAACTCCAAGAATTCATCCAACGGTTCAGTGCCAACGTGGCGAAAAGCAAACAGGCAACTTCCCGAAAAAAGATGCTCGAAAAACTCAAGGTGGAGGATATTAAGCCTTCCAGTAGAAGATATCCCGCCCTAATTTTTGAAAGGGAGCGTGAAGCCGGTGACCAAATCCTTAATGTTGAAGGATTAAGGGCCGTTTCGGAGGATGGTGACCTCCTTTTTGACCAGGTGGATATTAATCTGGCCAAAGGGGACAAGGTGGCCATTATCTCCAAAGACTCCAGGGCAACCAGTGCTTTTTACGAAATTATAACGGGAAACCAAAAAGCAAATTCCGGAAAATACCAGTGGGGCATTACCACAACACAGTCCTACCTGCCCGCCAATAACGACAATTACTTTACCCAGGACATTAATTTGGTGGATTGGTTACGCCAATGGACCAAAACGGAAGAGGAACGCGAAGAGGTTTACGTCCGGGGGTTTTTGGGGAAGATGCTTTTTAGTGGGGAAGAGGCCTTAAAAAAATCCACGGTGTTGTCCGGAGGCGAAAAAGTACGTTGTATGTTGAGCCGTATGATGCTGTTGCGTGCCAATGTACTGTTGTTGGATGAACCTACCAATCATTTGGATCTGGAAAGCATTACGGCCTTTAACAATTCCCTTAAGAATTTTAAGGGGACCGTACTGTTGACGACCCATGACCACGAATTTGTGCATACCGTTGCCAATAGGATCATTGAACTGACCCCAAAAGGTGCCATTGACCGCTATCTAAGCTTCGATGATTACATGACGGACAAGTCCATAAAGGCCCAGCGCGAGAAAATGTATGCCGTACCCGCTTAATGTAAGACCCGGAGGTTATTAGGCATTAAAGTACTTACTGTTCCAAATTGCCGGATTGAAATTTTTCCCCAGGGCAAATCCATAAAAGATGACTACGGCACCAATGGATTTGAACATGAAAAAGAAAATCATCCAAAACTCGGCAGAAGTATTGCTCTTACTAAAAAGTCCGTTGGGGACCAAAAGCGTTGCAAAGTAGCTTATGACCAAAGTGGTCAATGCCAAATTGACAATGCTTTTGAAGGGCCAAACCAATAACTTGCGCAGCGGATGTAGATCATTCCCCCATTTATGGATGAGGTAATAGTATTCATTACCAATGGGGGCAAACAATAAGGGATCGTCCTTATCCTCCAATTTAAATAGTTTGGAGGGAGCCATAATCTTGAAACCCTTGATTTCCGTGCGATGTATTTTTTCCAAACGTTTGACCTCTGAAATAGCTGCTTGTGGAATTTTACCCTTAAAGTACCTACTGTCCAAAAATCGTAGCCTGTAGTCGATACAAATTTTTTGTATCTGACTGATGTGAAAAATCCTATGGGACTCCAGTTCATCAAAAGTGAATGTATTGGTAGTGGAGTTTTTAGAATCCTTCAATCGTTTTGTGATGTGCTCCTCCTTCTGGGACTCCCTTTTTAGAATTTCATACACTTGGTTAAGGACTTCTTTTTCCGAAATCGTTTTCTCCTTGAGAATGGAAAGTTTTTCCTCAATGTTGGTTTTGTGGAATAGCATTTTCTTCTTCTTTTCTAGCAATTACCTCAAAATTAATCAAAACCCTTTTTTTTAACATTGGATGTCACTGGACTTTATGTTAATATTTAGTTAATTTCTATGAGTGGTCAGTCAGGTTTGCGGAATGTTTTCTGTAAAACGCTATCTTAACGATGTTTTTGAGCGTTTCATCGATGAAGGGCTGAAAAGACTATATTTCTTGAATTAACGAGATCCTAAGTGCCCTTATTATGAAAGTTCCCCAAATCCTATGCTACCTGCTGTGTTGCCTGTGCTGCCACGCCTTATACTCCCAGGCGCAATCCCTTTCCAGCTTACCCTCTACCGTATATCTGGATGCCGGGAAAAATAGTATTCAAACTTCGTTGAATTCAGATTCGCACAATTTGCTTTTTGCCGTTGTAAAGGCGGTTGATATGGAAGAGGTTTTGGATATGAGCGGACCATTTACGGTGTTTGCGCCTACCGATAATGCTTTTTCAAAATTTACCCAAGAGGAGTTGGCGGATTTATTCAAGGAAGAAAACAAGAAAAAACTAAAAACCTTATTGACCTACCATATGGTCGCAGGAAATCTTACCGCCTCAAAAATCCTAAGGGCGATGTGCAGGGGAGAGGGAAGTGCCTCCTTCACCACGGTTCAGGGAAATAAGATTATCGCAACCATGCACGGTACGGATATTGTTTTAACGGATGGCTTGGGAAATCAGGCCAGAATTACCAATGCAGATGTGGACTATAGCAATGGGGTTGTCCACCAAATAGATAGTGTCATACTACCTACCGATCTGTAGCTTTCCCTTACCTTAAACTGGCCCCTAGTTTTTGTACGTAACTATGTTCCAATTTGGACATAATTTTATCAATCTGCTTATCGGTCAGTGTTTTGGAACTGTCCTGAAGTGTAAAACTTACGGCATAGGACTTCTTGCCCTCAGGGAGGCTTTTTCCTTTATACACATCAAATAGTGATACTTCCTTGAGAAGATTGCGTTCCGTTTGATAGGCCAATTCGTAAATTTCATTAAAACGGACCTTTTCATCGAGTAACAGGGCAAAATCCCGCTTCACTGCCGGATATTTTGGGATTTCCTGATAGGACACTTCCACCTGGGTGGCAAACCCAAGTAGGGCATCCCAGTCGATGTCCACAAAAAAGACACTTTCTTTTAGGCCCTGTGCATTGGTAATGGACTGTTTTATCAACCCCAATTCCAACAACTGTTTTTTACCCTTTTTCAAAGAAATCCCTTCTGAGAAAATGATATTGTTGCTCGGTTCTTCCTTAGTCCCTTCCAACCCCAATCTTACCAAAACGGTATGGACGATACCTTTTAAATAGAAGAAATCCGAGGCTTTTTCCGAAACGTTCCAATGGTCCTCATCGGTATTTCCCATGGTATAAAGGGCCAAACGGGTCTTTTCCTCAAAACCCCCATCCCGTTTATGGTATACCTTTCCAAATTCAAAAAACCGTAAGTTGGAGGATTTCCGATTTTGGTTGTAGACCAAACTTTGTAGGCCACTGGGCAACATTGAAGTTCGTAATGATGCCAAATCCGCACTAAGTGGGTTTACGATTTCCACGGGAACCCCCGCATTTTCAAAACCGCTTTCCGGGGAAACCAAACTATTGGTCATTATTTCATAAAAGCCATTGGACGCCAGAAAATTGCCTACGGTATTTTGCAATTTATGGTTTTCTACCTTGGCCGTTTTGGCAACGGAAGCGTTTATTTTTTCCTTGAAATCGATATTATTGTAACCATACACCCTTAAAATTTCCTCAATGACATCCACTTCCCTTTCCACGTCGGTTCGGTAGGAAGGAATGGTCAGACCAAGGCCGGCTTCGGTAACGTTATTGATCTTTATTTCCAGGGAGGTTAAAATGGATTTGATGGAATCCCTTGGAATCTCTTGCCCAATCAATCGGTTGATCTTATCAAAGGTCAGGAAAACCTGATGGTCCTTTTTCTTTACCGGATAGAGGTCTACCACCTCGGAACTTATTTCACCTCCCGCAACTTCCTTGATTAGGGCAGCGGCCCGTTTTAGGGCATATTCGGTAAGGTTAATGTCAATACCCCGCTCAAAACGGAAAGAGGCATCCGTATTCAAACCATGTCGCTTTGCCGTTTTTCTAATGGAAATGGGATCAAAATAGGCGCTCTCCAAAAATATGGAAGTCGTGTTTTCCGTAACCCCGGAATGGATTCCCCCAAAAACCCCGGCAATACACATGGGTTTTTCTGCATCACAGATCATCAGGTCATCTTCATGGAGCTCCCGCTCCACATTATCCAGGGTAACAAATTTTGTTCCTTTGGGCAGGGTCTGTACAATTACCTTATTGCCCTTTATCCTTGCCGCATCAAAGGCGTGCAAGGGCTGCCCCAATTCGTGCAATACGTAATTGGTGATATCCACAATATTGTTGATGGGGACGAGTCCTATGGCCCCTAACCTATTTTTTAGCCAGTCCGGGGATTCTTGGACGAGGATGTCCTTTATGGTGACGCCGCAATATCTTGGTGCCAATTCCGTATGGATTACATCAACGTCAATTTTTAAGGAACGGTTGTCGACCAAAAAATTACTTGTGGAAGGGGTAATCAGTTCCTTTTTGATTTTGTGTTGCTCCAATCCTGCCCTTAGATCCCGTGCCACTCCAAAATGGCTCATAGCATCTGAGCGGTTGGGGGTAAGTCCAATCTCAAATACCCTATCGTTTTCAATTTGGAAGACTTCATCACAAGGCGTGCCCGGTTCAAGGGACTCCTCTAAAACCATTATACCTTCATGACCATGCCCAAGTCCCAGTTCGTCTTCGGCACATATCATTCCATGGCTTTCCTCTCCCCGAATCTTGCCCTTTTTAATTTGCCATGCTTCCCCTTCCGGGGTGTAAAGTGTGGTACCAATGGTGGCCACGGGTACCTTTTGACCTTTGGCTACATTTGGGGCACCACAAACAATTTGAACGGGTTCAACTTGGCCAATATCTACCGAGGTCAGTTTTAAACGATCTGCATTGGGATGTTTTTCACAGGACAGCACATGGCCGACCACTACACCCTTCAATCCACCCTTTACGGACTCAAAAGATTCCACGCCCTCTATCTCCAAACCCAAATTGGTCAAGAGCTCTGCAGTCTTTTCCGCTTCCCAATCGATATGCAAAAATTGTTTGAGCCAGTTGTAAGAAATCTTCATTGCCCGAATTTAAAGTCAGCAAAGATAGGATTTTGGGACCTTACTTTCAATGCCTTTGGTATTAGGTTTTTCGGTTTAAAAGTAAGGATGTTCCCATATTTTCGATATTATTGAAAAACTTTTTGAAAATGATGTATAGAATTTTGGTTGTACTTGTACTGGTCTTTATGGCCTCATGCCAGGAAGAACCTAAAAAAGGGTTGTCATTGGGAGAGTGGAGAGGTGAAATGCAGGTTTCCAAGGACCAGAAACTGCCCTTTAATTTTGTAGTTTCCAAAGATGCCGAAGGGAGTTTTTTCCTAAAAATGCGCAATGCCGATGAAGTCATTGTTGTGGATGGGATTTCTGTGGAACGGGATTCCATAATCATAAGAATGCCGGTATTTGAGGGCTATATTGCCGGAACTTTTTCAGATACGACCATCAGCGGTCAGTTTATCAAGGAAAGTCTGGAGCGTTACGTTCCTTTTACGGCATCATACGGTGAGTCTGAAAGATTTACGGCTCCTTCCAAAGCCAAAGTGGATGTCTCCGGGATTTGGGAGACCCATTTTGATTTTGATACCGAAGAACCGTATCCGGCAAAGGGAATATTTTATCAATCGGGAAACAAGCTTACTGGCACCTTTAGGACCACCACCGGGGATTATCGTTATTTGGAGGGCGTTGTGGATGGGGATTCCCTTAAGCTATCGGCTTTTGACGGAGCCCATGTTTTCCTGTTCACTGCCAAGGTAACGGATAGTACCATGGATGGAACCTTTTTTTCTGGAAATCATTCCGTGGAGAATTTTAGGGCAAAGCGGAACACCGCTTTTGAATTGCCCGATGCCAATAGTCTAACATACCTTAAAGAGGGATATGGGAAGTTTGAATTTTCCTTTCCGGACGTTTCAGGAAGAATGGTTTCTTTAAGCGATGAAAAGTTCCAGGATAAGGTGGTCCTGGTTCAGATTATGGGTACGTGGTGTCCCAACTGTTTGGATGAAACCAGGTTTTATGTCGATTACCTCAGGAAGAATCCGCATCCCAGGTTGGAGTTTGTGGCCTTGGCCTTTGAATATGCAAAGACCGAAGAAAAGGCGTTTGAGGGAATTGAAAGATTAAAGAACAATGTTGGTGTGGAGTACCCTGTGCTTTTGGCCCAGGTGGGGACCAGTAGTAAGACCAAGGCCAACGAAAAATTGCCCATGCTCAATCATGTACTGTCCTATCCCACTACCATTTATATTGATAAAAAAGGGGAGGTACGCAAAATACATACCGGATTCAATGGTCCCGCCACCGGGGATAAACATTTGGAGTTTCAACAGGAGTTTTCGGAAACCTTGGAGGAATTACTTGGGGAATGATCAAATAATGGTTGATTTGCCCAGTCCAATGTTCTCATCGTTCATGTTCAACCGGTGATCATCGTCTACAATGCCATTGGCAATAAAATCCCCAACATGATTGGTTCCATATTTGCTTTTAGGGTCCAAATCGGGTGTCATGATTCCTTTTTGGAGGGATTTGTCAACAGCTTCCCTGACGGCCATAGCTTCCTCAAAAAGTTGAAAATGCTCCAAAAGCATCGCCACCGATAGAATGGAGGCGACCGGATTTGCGATATTTTGGCCCTTGGCCTGGGGATAAGAACCGTGTATGGGTTCAAAAAGGGCGTTCCCTTCCCCAATGGATGCCGAAGCCAACAGTCCTATGGATCCACCAATGACACTACCTTCATCCGAAATAATGTCCCCGAACATATTCTCTGTCAAAATAACGTCAAACTGGCTTGGGTTGATGATGATTTGCATGGCAGCATTATCCACAAAAAGGAAATCCAACCCCACATCCGGGTAGCTTTCACCAATTTTGGTAACGGTTTTACGCCAAAGTCTTGATGATTCAAGTACATTGGCCTTGTCCACAAGGGTGAGCTTATTTTTACGATTTCTAGCAGCTTTGAAGGCCAAGTGGGCAATTCTACTGATTTCCCTTTCAGAATATTCACATAGGTCGGAGGCTACCGTACCATCTTCACTCAACCGCTTTTCCCCAAAATAAATACCGCCTGTCAATTCCCTGTAGATGGTGAAATCCGTTCCTGTAATCCGTTCCTTTTTTAAAGGGGACCGATCAATTAGGGATGGGAATACCTTTACAGGTCGGATATTGGCGAACAGTCCCAGTTCTTTTCTTAATTGGAGCAATCCATGTTCAGGTCGCACCACTGAATGTGGGTCATTATCATATTTGGGGTCTCCAATTGCACCAAAAAGAACGGCATCGGCATTCTTACACAGTTGTAACGTACTATTGGGTAAAGGTGTTCCGGTTTTATCAATGGCAATGGCACCTACCGGAGCCTCTTTAAATACAAAGTGATGGCCAAAAGCTTCTTCAACAGCTTCCAGACATCTCACCCCTTGTTCCAATACTTCTGGGCCTATTCCATCACCAGGTAACAATGCGATATTCAAATTCATGGACGGAGTGCTTTACTTTTCAAGCAAAGATAAATCGAGTACCGTTTTATGGAACAATGGGCCGTGTTTATTATGTGAGTGTGGAAATACTGATATTACTGGTCTCCACAATTTTGTGGATGTCCGTATCCAGTATTTCCTTTTTTCGATCGGCGAATTTCAAGAAATTTTCATAGACAACGTCCAATTGGGTCTTGGTCAACTCGTAGCCTACATTTTTGGCCCTGTAGGCCAAAGCCGCCCTACCGCTCCTTGCAGTAAGTACAATGGAGGATTCGTTGACCCCAACATCATGGGGATCCATGATTTCATAGGTTTCCCTGTTTTTGATGACCCCATCCTGATGGATTCCCGAGCTGTGCGCAAAAGCATTGGAGCCTACTATGGCCTTGTTAGGCTGTACAACCATTCCCATTTTATCGGAAACCATTAAACTGGTATCATACAATAATTTGCTGTTGATGTTGGTGTCCAGGTTCAAATACGGATGTTGGCGCATGATCATAACCACTTCCTCCAAGGAAGTATTCCCTGCACGTTCCCCAATTCCGTTGATGGTACACTCAATTTGCCGCGCACCATTGATCACCCCGGAAATGGAATTGGCCGTGGCCAAGCCCAGATCATTATGGCAATGACAGGAAAGGATGGCCTTTTCAACGCCCTTTACGTTTTCCTTTAAATATTTCATTTTGGCACCGTACTCCTCTGGCAGACAATACCCTGTGGTGTCTGGAATGTTCAGGACAGTGGCCCCAGCCTTGATGACCGCCTCGCAGACCCTTGCCAGATAGTCGTTGTCCGTTCTTCCAGCGTCTTCGGCATAAAACTCAACGTCCTCCACAAAACTTTTCGCATATTTCACCGCAGCTACCGCCCTTTCCAAAATGTCTTCCCGATTGCTCTTGAATTTATGGGTGATATGGGAGTCCGAAGTGCCTATGCCCGTATGTATTCTGGGCCTTTTGGCAGATTTTATGGCCTCGGCAGCAACTTCAATATCTTTCTTCACGGAACGGGTAAGTCCACAAACGGTGGCGTTTTTGACCAATTTGGCAATTTCACTGACCGAATTGAAATCACCGGGACTCGATATGGGAAACCCCGCTTCAATAATATCCACCCCAAGTTCGTCCAATCGCTCTGCAATGACCAATTTTTGTTTGGTATCCAATTTGCAGCCTGGCACCTGTTCACCATCCCTAAGTGTGGTGTCAAAAATATGTACCTTATCTTTACCCATGATTATCGTTGGTTTTACCTAATCTTTACGAAGTTAGAAACACCCTTGGCATAGCTTGTTTTTAAAGTATTGGCGTTACAATGTTGAAGCACACGGAGCTAAGTATAAAATTTTGATAGTCAGTAGTATAATTATATTTTTTTACGATGGTTAGCACCCCCAAGGACAGTCTGTTTGTTTTGGTCAAATCCTTATCAAAGTCAGAAAAAAGACAATTTAAATTATATGTGGGTAGGTTAGGGGTAAACACGGATGCCAAATTTCTGGCATTGTTCAATTTATTGGATAAACTGCGATCATATGATGAAGCACAGATCCTTTCCAGCGGTATTGTGAAAAAAGCACAGTTATCCAATCTTAAAGCGCACCTCTATAAACAAATCCTGATAAGTCTCCGATTAAACCCTGTAAATCAGAATATTAGGGTGCAAATTAGGGAGCAGCTTGATTTTGCCACTATTTTGTACCAAAAGGGACTTTACAAACAGAGCTTGAAACTTTTGGACAAGGCCAAAACCATGGCCATTGAGAATCAAGAGAAAAATGTGGCCTACGAAATTGTTGAGCTCGAAAAAATAATTGAAACCCAATACATCACCCGCAGTATACCGGATAGGGCAGAGGAACTGGCCAGCCAGGCCAAAACACTTTCGGAACATAATCTCATGACCAGCAAACTATCCAATCTGTCCCTCCAATTGTATGGAAAAATGCTTAAGGTGGGTTATGTTAGAAATGATGATGATTTAAGGGGCGTTAAGGACTACTTTGAGGCCAATTTGCCCGTTTATACCTTGGACGACTTAGGTTTTAGGGAGAAACTTTGGCTGTACAAAGCACATCTTTGGTACAGTCTATTGATTCAGGATTTCCTTTCCGCCTATAGGTATTCCAGTAAATGGGTAGATCTGTTCCACGAAAACGAGGAAATGATTTATTTGAATCCCGTGTTTTATCTAAAGGGTAACCATTACCTTTTGGAATCCTTGTTTTTTGTGAAGTACAGTTCCCAATTTCGGGAAACCCTACAGCAATTGGAAAGGATAGTCTCCAATGATCATTTTCCGAAAAATGACAATATTGCCTCCCTTTCCTTCCTTTATCTGAACAGCAATAAATTAAACCTTCATTTTTTGGAGGGAACCTTTGACAAGGGCCTGTACCTGGTGAATATTATCGAGTATGGCATAAAGAAGCACAGCGATCGAATAGACCAGCACCACATCATGCTCCTATATTACAAAATAGCCTGTTTGTACTTTGGTTGTGGCGATCATAAAAATTGCATCGCCTATCTTAAGAAAATCATCAATAACAAGCAGCTTAAAATGCGGGAGGACCTTATGTGCTTCGCCAGGGTACTCAGTTTGGTGGCACATTATGAGGCAGGAATGGACTATCATCTGGAGGTACAGCTTAAGAGTACCTATAAATTCTTACTGAAAATGAACGATTTGCATGCCGTTCAGCATGAAATGATCAAGTTTTTAAGGAGTTTGGGTGATATTTACCCCACTGAACTCAAAGGGGAATTTCAAAAACTGTACAACGAATTGAAAAAATATGAAGACCACCCCTATGAGAAACGGGCTTTCCTATATCTGGATATTCTATCCTGGTTGGAAAGTCACCTTCAAAATAGGCCAGTGGCGGAAATCATTAGGGAGAAAGCCTTGTCCCTAACCAGATAACCATCATTTTGCAGCTAAAAAACCAACCCTTAGCCCATCTTGTTGAAATAAACTTTGCCATGATCTTTATGGGCACTTCCGGTGCTTTGGGCAGATATATTGATTTACCTGTTCCTCTGACCATAGCCCTTCGTTCGGTTTTGGCCCTTGTTATTCTCTATGGGTATTGTCGTTATAAAGGTTTTTCCTTTAAAACGGATAAAAGACATCGTTTGCCCATTGTATTGAGCGGTATCTTTTTGGGCGCCCACTGGATAACTTATTTTTATTCCTTACAGCTTTCCAGTGTGGCCATTGGAATGTTATCCCTTTTTACCTATCCCATTATTACCTCTTTTCTAGAGCCTTTGATCTTAAAAACAAAGTTTCAGAAAATACATCTGCTACTGGGATTGCTGGTCCTTGCGGGAATTTATCTTTTAAATCCAAACCTTGACTTTGAAAATGGCAATACCATCGCCGTGGCCATAGGGGTTTTTTCAGCAATACTGTATTCCCTAAGAAATATCATATTGAAAAATCGTGTAACCGATTACAACGGTTCCAGCTTGATGTGTTTTCAAATGATTGTCATTGTCGTTGTTTTGTCCCCCTTCTTTTTTACCGATGCCATCAATGCGGTACCTGACCAACTACCCTGGGTTTTTATTTTGGCACTCTTGACCACGGCTATTGGACATACAATGTTTCTGGGCTGTTTCCGCTATTTCTCCATTACGACCATAAGTATCCTTAGCAGTGTCCAACCCATATATGGAATCATTCTTGGTGCCATTTTTTTGAAGGAAATCCCCTCGTTGGTTACCGTGCTCGGGGGAACATTGATTTTGAGCGCGGTGGCCATAGAAAGCCTTCGCACCCATAAAATGTAAATTGAGTTCGGGGAAGAAACAAGTTGTGCCGATGGCCCTTGGGTGCGTTGGCAAGTTTGTTATCTTTCAATGGACTGCCATTGTCAACACCTGCCGTAGTATAAGAATTACGGACAAGCCTTCCAAACAGCATCTTCCGGTGGTGGTGCAACAAAGGAAATCGATTGCTTTTTCACTGGGTGCTCCAGGGTAAGCGTCCTGGCGTGCAAGTGTATACTGCCATTTTTATTGCTTCTGGGAGCTCCGTATTTCAAATCTCCCTTAATGGTACATCCAATCGCGGCCAACTGCGCGCGAATTTGGTGGTGCCGGCCCGTTTTTAGGTCGATTTCCAGGAGCACATGGTTATCCAACTTTTTGACCACTTTATACTCCAAAATTGCCTTCTTGCCATTGGATACCTCGTTGCCATGGGCATACGATTTGTTTTGTTTGGGATTGCGCACCAACCAGTGCTCCAAAATATCCCTGTCTTTGGGCGGTGTCCGGGTTACTACTGCCCAATACACTTTCTTCGTTTTCCCTTCGGAGAACAACCTGTTCAGGCGTGGCAAGGCCTTGGAAGTTTTGGCAAAGACCACAATTCCCGAAGTGGGCCTGTCCAGTCGATGTACAACTCCCAAGTAGACGTTTCCAGGTTTGTCATACTTGGTTTTGAGATAGGTTTTGACTACTTCGGACAAGGGAACATCTCCCGTTTTATCCCCTTGTACAATATCACCTGGACGCTTATTGACCACAATTAAGTGGTTGTCTTCGAACAAAACATCAAGGTTACTATGGGTGGAACGAACGGACAAGGGTATTCTATTTTCGTACTACTATTTTAATAGCTTTCGTCCTCACTTGGAAAGCTCCTGCTTTTTACATCGGTGACATAATTCCCGATAGCAGCACCCATTTCGTCATAAAGATTCATGTAACGCCTTAGGAACCGGGGATTGAACTCATGGGTCATTCCCAATAAATCATGTACCACGAGTACCTGACCATCGACTCCGCCACCTGCACCAATACCAATGACCGGAATCGTTAGGCTTTCCGCGACCTCTTTGGCCAATTGGGCCGGAATTTTTTCGAGGACCACGCCAAAGCAGCCAATTTTCTCGAGCATCTTGGCGTCCTCCTTGAGTTTTTTGGCTTCGGCCTCCTCCTTGGCCCGAACGGTATAGGTGCCAAACTTATAAATGGACTGTGGGGTCAATCCCAAATGTCCCATCACGGGAATCCCCGCCTGTATGATTCGCTTAACGGAATCCTTGATTTCCAAGCCTCCTTCGACCTTAACGGCATGTCCGCCGCTTTCCTTCATAATCCGAATGGCGGAACGCAAGGCCCCCTTACTATCACTTTGATAACTTCCAAAGGGAATATCCACTACTACCAAAGCCCTTTTAGCAGCCTTTACTACTGAAGAGGCATGATAAATCATCTGGTCCAGGGTGATGGGCAATGTGGTTTCGTGACCGGCCATGACATTGCTGGCGGAATCACCAACTAAAATAACGTCCACATTGGCGGAATCCACAATTTTTGCCATGGAATAGTCGTAGGCAGTGAGCATGGAGATTTTTTCACCATTTTGCTTCATTTCCACAAGCGATTTTACCGTTACGCGCTTGTATTCTTTTTTGGCGGTGGACATATAGAACAGGTTTATGCCCTAAATGTAATTAGTTTTGGTTAATTTGACCATCAATCAAAAAACTGAATAGCATGAGATATGGAATTTTAATACTGGTGACCTTTTTTCTGAATGCACCTATTGGTAATGCCCAAGATGCTGAAAGGGAAGCGGTCAAGAACGTGGTAGAAGGGTTTTTTGAGGCTTTTCATAAGCAGGATTCCTTAGGGATGAAAAGTTTTGTCGGCGATAATGTCGTTCTGCAAACAACGGGACGCAACAAAGAGGGTAAAACCATGTTAAGGACCACACCGATTGGGAAACTGTATGAATCCATTGTGAGTATCCCTGATAGTGTCTCCTTTGAGGAAAAGCTAACTTCATGGAACATCCAAGTGGATCGTACCATGGCCAATGCGTGGGTCGGGTATGAATTTTGGTTAAATGGAAATTTCAGTCATTGCGGTATCAATTCTTTCCAAATGGTAGATTTTGATGGGGAATGGAAAATCATTTATTTGATTGATACAAGGGGTAGGGCAGGGTGTTTGGAGGAATGATCTCCATTTTCGCTTGACTTTTCCCAAACGATTTAAAAGTATATCCCTTCACCAATCGTTATTTTCCAAAAATGGGGAGGTATTGCCCTCACGAATTGCCCGGGACAAATTGTCAAAGGTCAGCATGGCCCTGCCATGAGCCTTGTAAAAAGCCTTGCCCATCATCGTTTTGTTCAGCCCTGCCGGGTTTATGGGAAATTCACGGTTTATTTTGGTTGAGGTGACAAAGGGTAATTCACCATCCGCAATATAAATTTCCTCCTTATCATAAGCCGTTAGGGTCAACAAAATCCGGGTTCTCCCTTCCTTTACATCAATCCGAACAATATGCCAGCAATGGATATGTGTGGAATTGAGAAAAAAACTGGCAATATGGACATCTTCGTAGATTCCTTTGACCACTATTCTTCCCAATTCCTTGTCTTGTGTTATGTCCAGGGGTTCCCCTTCATGTCCGTATAAAAAATAGCCGAGTGCCCTGTGGTAAATTTCGTCTTTGGAAAGATGGGATAGTTCCAGTATTCGTTGATACGTAATATTGCCGGAATCATCCAAGGACCATTCGCCTTCAATTCTTTCCAACATTTTTTTTGTTTTTTTGGTCTGTGCGGTCGCGGTTACGGAAACAAGCAGTAGAATAGCCAAAAAAAGACTTCTTACCATTTTTAATCGTTTCCCAAATACTATCAAAACTTGTGCCGAACCCCCGAACAGGATAGCAAAATATGTGTGGGTTTTATGCCCTTATAAATCCTTAATTTTTTTACAGGGATTTCCATAGGCCAGGACATTGTCCGGAAGACTTTTGGTGACCACGCTGCCTGCCCCAATGGTCACATTATTTCCAATGGTTACCCCTGGCAAAATCACGGAATTTCCCCCAATCCAAACATTGTCCCCAATAATCACGGGTTTGGTCGAGGTTATGTAACTGTTCCCATGACCCTCCTCAACGATTCTCTCCGATGCCCTTAACGGATGCGTGGCCGTATAGATTTGTACATAAGGAGCAATCAATCCGTTTTTCCCAATAGTGATGGTATTGTCATCCAAAAAAATACAATTGGTGTTGATAAAGGTATTTTTCCCAATAATGATGTTTTCGCCATAATCGCAATAAAATGGGGTTTCGATCCAAACCCCCTTGCCCTTACTTCCCAATAAGTCATGTAATATCCGTTCACGTTCCGCCGTTAGTTCGGAATCCAGCGCATTGTAGGCATTTAAAAGTTTTCTGGCCCTATGGTACATGCCCAACAATTCCGGGTCCCTTGAATTATAATTCTCCCCTTTGAGCATTTTCTCCTTTTCCGTCATGGTGGTTTTAAATAGTGCACTAAAGGTAATCCTTCTCTGGACAAGATGTGGGGAATTGTCATGGTTATGACCGTTTGGTCAATGAATTGTCACCTGTGGTTATGGGAAAATATCCTTTGCATCAAATCGATTGGTTGTTGTAGTCAAATACAAGGATTATGAATGGGTATAAGCATAGTGGGAGGAGAGCCGCCCACTATGCTTATTTGGTGTTGGAAATCGTTCTCGTTAGTGTTTTTTATGCCCAGGTTCCCATATGAGACGTACAAACGAACTCAATCTTTGATTTTCCCTACTTACCGGGATGCCGCCCACTATTCCTATCAGGAGATTGTCGGCAATGCCCAAACGCATTTGAGGGCGTAAGGTCATGTCAAAGTCACCACTGGCAAACGTTTTGTTGAGTTCCACACCAATAAAGTTTCTAGTACCGGAAATCATATAATGAAAACTGGTATTGGCGTCATAGACAGTGTGAAATGTAGAAGTGCTAAAATCCTGTTCTATCAAGGGTCCGGTGTAGATCAATGAATGAAAATTGGTCCCCCAACGTTTGGCAATTACCAAAAATGGATTGTAGACATTCCCTTTAATAAAAGGTCTGCCAAAGTTCCTAAAATCCGACAACTCAAACTCATTGATATAGCCAAGGGCCATTGAGGTAGCCATGGGTTCGTTTACAAAGAACGACCACTGTATGGCCATTTTAATACTGTTCAATTGATTTGAAGGAACCGAATCCCTCGCTGTTCCATTTACGGCCGAATATAGCGTAAAAGGGAGTTCAATTTCCAGACCCAACCGGTCAACGGGAGCCCATTCGTACTCGATTAAGGCCTCATAGGAGTCAAATTTTAGGTTATCGGTCAAGCCCAGGCCTATATTCCACTCTTTTTCCCCTTTTCTTGCACCCAAATCGCGTATCAGGTCAATGTACAGGGGCTCTGCATGCAAAACCTTGTGGGGTTCCTTGTGGTCCTCTACATGTTGGATATATAGACTGTCCTTTTCGGATTTGGTAATTTGTGCAATGGAATAGGTGGAAGTTGCCAATACCAGTATTGGCAGTATTACTGTTTTTATTTTCATTTTTGATTTGTTTTTTAAGCATTATGGATTCATCCCACCACCATTCAGCGGTAGGAATCGGTCAGTATGTAAAACAAATCACAGTTTGGGCGGAGGAGTATCAAATCGATGGAAACCGCTGGTCAGGTAAGCGGTATGGTCTGGAAAATTTTGATTGACCATTTCGTGGAAGAATCCTTTAATATTGGATTTGGTGCGGTACTGGGCAATCAAGTCTATTTTGACATTGGTCTTCTTGTTGTGGTCCTCTGTATCAGGGTCATCATATTCCTCAAAGGCATCTTCGTAACCTAGAATTTTCTCAAATACAATTTCAATAATACTCTCTTGATCATTGATTGAAAGGTCTTCCGGAATATGCTCTGGATTGGGATCCGCCGAGTCAACGCTTATGTTCAATAGATAAAGCCCCATGAATCCCCATAGGATTCTGGTAAATGCGCTATTTCTCAATTGGGCGAACACCATTCAAAAGTAATGCTCTTTTATCGTTTTTCATATATCCAAATAGTGGATATGGACTGATTATCTTTTGGAATTACGGTGTATAAAAAGCGTGGCGCGTATTCCATCATTAATACCAGGATGTTCTCCCTATTGTTTTCTTTTCACCTTATGTTTTATCCCTTCCCTTTCCATGAGTTCAAGACCATAGTTTCGTATGGTTTCAATAATTGGAATTGCAGTTCTTCCCTTTTCCGTGATGGAATATTCCACTTTTGGGGGTACTACGGGATATACTTTTCTATTAATGAATCCTTCGGCTTCCAATTGCCGTAATTGTGTGGTAAGCATTTTGTCCGTAATGTGGGGTATGTCCTTCTTGAGTTCACCAAAACGGAATATCCGTTCCTTCAATCGCCAAAGAATTGGCATTTTCCAGGTTCCCCCAATTCGGTCCATTGCAAATTCTACCGGATTGTAATATACTTTGTTGTTATAAATGAAATCTGGCATGTTCCCTTGATTTTATTGATACTTTCTAAAAAGTAAGTACCATTCCATTTGGTAAGTATATTGCCAAAGGTAAGTAATAAAAATAGCTTTGTATTCAACAGGAAAGTGCAGAACTTGAAATCAAGTTTTTACTGCAATAGGACATTAAATCTTATGTGTTGTCAATAATCAGGAATTAACTAGAATAAAACGATAATGGAATCAATTGTAAAAGAGAGCAACGCTTACGTGCATGCCCATGGCATGCCTTATAAAGGAAAAATCCTTATGGTGGTCAGTAGCCCAACCGTTTCTGAACAAACCGGTTGGCCAATCGGGTTTTGGGCTGCAGAATTGACCCACCCCTTGTACGTTTTCCAAGAAGCCGGTTATGAAGTTGAATTGGCCTCAACGGAAGGTGGGAAAATAGTTATGGACGGCTATTCCAATCCCACTGATGAAAGTGGCTATGCCGCGCATGATGTCATCTCATTGGGTTATATGCAGTTGGATTGGTTTGATCAAATGTTGGAAAGCACCAAAAAACTTACAGATGTAAGCTGCAATGGGTATGACGCCATTTTTTTGGTCGGCGGGCAAGGTCCCATGTATACCTTCAAAGGGAATCACAACTTGGAAAAATTGTTTGCCGATTTTTATGAATCGGGTAAACCGAGTGCTGTGGTATGTCATGCAACCGCACTTTTGCTGGGCGCTAAAAAATCAAATGGAAAACCTATTGTGGATGGCAAAACGTGGACGGGTTTCGCAAATGCGGAAGAAGCCTATGCGGATAAGGCCGTTGGGCAGAAAATACAACCGTATTGGATAGGGGAAGAAGCCAAAAAAATACCGAACACAAACTTTAAAACAGCTGCACCTTTTAGTTCCTTTGCAATTGCAGACGGAAATCTCATAACGGGTCAGCAACAAAATTCGGGTGTTGCCGTGGCAAGAATGGTAGTTCAACAATTATCCAAGTAAGATGAAATTAGCATTTATAGGTGTTGGCAAGGTAGGGTTTGCATTGGCCAATAATTTTCAGAAAAGTGGACATGAAATCATCATAGCCCATGATGATGTAACCAGCCATAGTGTACTGAGGGCACAGGAAAGGAATCCTTCATTCCAGGCATTTCCCATTCAAGACGCCATAAATAGAGCTGATGTAATTTTTTTGGCCACCCCTTTTAACAGTAACGAAACGCTATTGAAGCCCCTGGATTTTGGAAACAAGATTTTGGTGGACTGTACCAATCCTGTGGGAGCGGGAATCTCCCATGGTTTGGAAAGTAAGATTTCAGGAGCGGAAAAAGTTCAGGAATGGACCTCCAATGCCAAAGTGGTCAAATCGCACACTATTTATGGTTTCGAGAATTTGGAGAATCCTGTTTTCCCCAATTACAGTGTCAAACCCGTCATGCTTATTTCGGGGAATGATGTAAACAGCAAGGCTACGGTCAATACCCTAAATGCGGATTTGGGATTTGAAACTTTGGATGTTGGGGATTTGTCCCAATCCCTACATTTGGAACATATGACCTTACTTTGGGTCAAAATGGTTCGAGTCAACGGGCACCATCCAAATTTTACCTGGGCCTATTTGGAGCGCTAATTGCGTATGGAACTATGGGTTTAGTTCTTTGATAGGCCATTCCACAGCCCTTGGGTTGCATGGAGGTATCGAGGTTTTTTCATTTCTTCCCTCCACTGCCGTGAGATATAGTCACTGACCTGAATTCTGGAATCAACTTTTTGAAATACGGGATTTGTTATCCACATGGGTTGGGAAGACCAATCCGAATTTATATAGCTGAAGGCTTTGATCACATCATTGTTTTTCTCCAATGTCTGAAAAAAGGGGATAAACCACTCTTGCCAAATGGTTCGCTCCAATCCTTCTTTTTTTAAGTCGGTGTCAAAGTACAGATTGTCCGATTGCCTTACTGGGGTAGCTTCGGCAATAAACACAGGTTTATGATGCCTACGTGCAAATACAATCATTTCTTCATCGGGCTGTCCAAAATAAGAATAGGCACACCAATCCACCAGGTCATCTCCAGGATACCATGCCTCCAGGACAGCCTGATTTGAGCCTGTACCTTTGGATTGCCATACAAATGCCACATTATCCACCTTTAACGCTTTAAAAATGGAGTGTATTCTTTTCCAAGCTTTTAAATAGTGTCTCCTCTTGTAATGATTCCATTCCCAACCATCAAATTCATAACCAATCCTTAAGAAAACAGGACGTTTTATGGAATGGATCCAAGCACCCAGTTCCCGAATCAAGGGATCATGTTCTCCTTTGGAAATTCGCTTCTCGTGATTGACCATGGACAGTCCTATGGCAATGGCACTATTGGTATAGGCAGCATCCTCAATATAAAGGTTGGCCCAGGAATCCCCTGCTCCCCAATTTGCTTTTGTTTTGATGCCATCAAGTCCTTTGTTGTAATGGCCATAAGACTCACTTCCCGGCGATAAGTTGGTATACACCGTAACCCCGGCAGGAATGTCAAAGTAATCCGAATACCCTTGGTCATAGTTATCCAAACCGCCCGTTGCTTCCAAATCCTGCCCAATAAATACAAGGCATTTCCCATCTTGGGGTACAAATTTTTGGGCATATAGTTTAAGTGTACTGGCAAAAACATATACCAGGATGAAAAGTACATACGGTAGCCCTATCCTAATCTTTGCCCTTAAAGAGTCCCGAAGTGGCATTGGTATGTTCAATAGTATGATGGAAACGATTGGAATTGGGGATTTTTAATTCAAAAAACTTTGAAAACCAAATTAGCGATTTTGAAAACAAAAATCCACTTTTCGAATGGTCCGGTTACTTTAGGTTGGTTTATGCTGTATTTCCTTTATCCTACATTCTTCAAATTTTATTTCGGGATACGTATGGTCCGCCCATTCACTAAGTCGCTTTAGAATTGGCAGGAGCCCAATGGCTTTTTCCGTCAGGGAATATTCCACGCGTGGTGGGATCTCCGCGAAAGATTGTCTTAAGAGGAGCTGATCACCTTCCAATTCCTTAAGTTGGTTTGTCAATACTTTTTTTGAGATTGCCGGGATCAATGCATTTAACTGCCCAAAACGCAGGGAGCCGTTTGATAATAGGTAGATAATTATGGGTTTCCATTTGTTGCCAATGATATTCATGGTATGCACCAGGGAACAAGAATTAGGATTATCAATATACTTTCGCGCCATTGGTTACTTTTTGGTCACCACAAATTTAGCCAAGAATTTGAATATTAGTTTCTTTTGTAAACTAATATAAGTTTCTTTGTGAAACAAATATGATTTGATACTGGAATGAAAAAAGTGTTTCTACTGAACGGACATCAAAAATATCCCTTTTCCGAAGGAAAGTTGAATGCTAGCTTAACCGAAAAAGCGGAGCATTTCTTTTCCGATAACGGATTTGAAATAAAGAAAACCACTATGGAAGATAGCTATACCATCCATGAGGAAATTGAAAAATTTAAATGGGCCGATTTGGTTTTCCTGCAAACGCCACTAAACTGGATGGGGGTGAGTTGGTCGTTCAAAAAATATATTGATGAGGTTTTTTCCATGGGCATGATGGGTGAAATGTCCGAAGGTGATGGAAGGACCAGGGAAAATCCCAAAATGAACTATGGCCTTGGCGGAAAGCTTAATGGGAAATATATGATATCCGTTACGGCCAATGCACCAAAGGAAGCGTTCAATAATCCAAAGGAAAAGTTCTTTGACGGTCTAAGTGAGGATGAATTGCTACGCCCGATGCATTTAAATTTTAAGTGGTTCGGTTTTGAACCCATGCCCACATTCATGGCCTATGATGTGATGAAAAATCCAGAAATAGCAAACGATTTTATCCGTTTTAATACCCATTTGAAGAACCATTTTTTAAAGTAACACCTCATGAACAGACCAACACCAAAACATAAGGCGCCAAATTTGAAGTTTCCATTGTTGGATGGAAGGCAATGGCATTTAAATGAACAAAATCCCCAAAGTTTTACGTTAGTCGTTTTCTACAGGGGATTACATTGTCCCATATGCAAGAAATACCTACAGCAACTGGAAGCATTGCTCCCAGATTTTCAAGAACGTGGGGTCAATGTTGTGGCGGTTAGCATGGATTCAGAAAAAAGGGCGCGTTTGTCCAGAAAGGATTGGGCATTGAAGGATTTAACAATGGGCTATAAGCTCGATTTGGAAACTGCGAAAAAATGGGGTCTGTATATCAGTAGTGCGGTAAAGGAGGGTGAACCCGATATTTTTAGCGAGCCCGGACTTTTCCTCATCGATGCCAACAACGAGGTTTATTATGCGGCCGTGAACAGCAATCCCTGGGGAAGACCTTATCTTGCTTCTTTTGTAAAAGCGGTTGATTATATCGTAAAATCCGGATATCCGGCGAGGGGCGAAGTACTATGATCTCTTGTCCCTTGGTTTTTTTGGATAATTATAATTTAGTTTCCCTTGCGTTGAACAGGAGCCCCAGCATTTTGTAAAAATCCCTGGCACCATGTTTTTTCATTAATTATCGGCATATCCCTGATCCCAGGTTCTTTTTGGGTCATGGGTTCTTAAATCGCACTGAAAATCGGCTACTGCTTTAAGATTCATGAGAACGGAGACCCATCCAGCCTTTACTTCGGAAAAATCACTTTCCATTACGTTTTCATTGGTCATGGTCAGGTCCGTTCCGTTACCTTCGGAAGGAGTTAGGGAGAATTTGACCAAACTATCAAAATAGACGATATGAAATTCTTTATTGGGTGTATGCCGTAGTATCTTACTATGACAGGTCTGACCATTGGGAAACAGGAAGTGAATTACACCGTTTTCTTCTGTCGCTTCTTCGGACCAGAATTTTGCCCTTCCTTCGGAAGTGGTCAGTAAATCAAAAACAATATTGGGCGATGATTTTAGATGTAGTTTCCAAATAATGGTTTTCATTATTCGTTTGTTAATTTCAATGGGTACTAGCGGTTACTTCCGTGGTTCCGGCCTCCAAAAGCCTTGATCCCCAACAGGGGAGGGGAGCCAAAAGGAAGCGCCCGCTTGATGTTAAAGATAATGGATTGCACTAAGTTTTCCCTCAAATTCTGAAAAGCTATTAATGGGAAACCCATTTGGGCATGACTTTTTAGTCAATGTGAAAAAATGGGGTACTAATTTCGTTCAAGGACAATTGCATTTTGCCCATCATTATAGTAGATAAAAAGTCTTGAGTTCTTGACCTCGTAATTTTGCGCTCCACTGATACGGAATAAATTCGTCCATTCGGGTTCATTGATAAATGTAGTGGCGACCGGTCCAATGGTTATTTCTCCCTCTGCTCCAAGGGTATAGTTCCCCTGGTAGGCATTGGTGACCGTAATTCCGGAAATAGCTCCCTCCCCGTCATCATCCGGTTCTGTAAAATTTGCGGTAACGTCTCCGTTGTTGATATCGGGCCAAGTATTTTCATCTGTTTTGGTTATGGTCTCGCTACCGTCCATGTAGTAAACTACTTTCCAGTTTCCCGCCAAATCATATGAAACCTCAGTATCATCTTTTGAGCAACCAACGGAAAGACAAAGGGCAACTACAACGCATATCATTTTTGTTAGGTAAAGGGCTTTCATAAACTGTTTTCTATAATGATATGAAAACAATGGTTTGGTTGCGTGGAACCAGCATCCAAACCATTGACCGCCGTAATTCATTTTTCCATGCCCAACACCTATGCGCGTTGCGTCATAACTGTATTGTTACTGGAGGTCCTATTTCATATGCCTGTCAAAAAAGGCAATCATCTTTTCAGGATGTACCCCAAAATAATTGTATCCATCGAATCTACGGTTTGTATTTTCGATCCAGAACAATTCCTTGTCCGTTGCGCTGATGTTATCAAATATTTCTTGGGCATCACGGGGATTGTCCGTCCAATCATCATCCAATACTTCGGCCATAAAATAAGGGACTTTAACGGCCTGCGCGTAATTCTGGGGATGCATTTCACCGTTCGTAAAGCCACCTAGTTTCAGTTGCTCCAGGTCCATGAGTTCCATATACTTTTCCAGTCCCATCAATCCTGCAAACGAAGTCATCAAAGCCGTCATGGACACGGTCATTGGTCCAAAAAAGCATAGGATATTCTCAAATAGTTCGGGCTGTCGATACATGGCTTCATAGGCAGCATTCCCACCGGTACAACGATTGTATAATCCGCATTTCATCCTACTGAGTTTGGGATGATTGTTTACATAGTTTTGTGCACCTACCACATCGCGCCACTCATAACGCCCAATACCACAAATTCCACCATTTGCGGCGCCACTATTGCCATGGTTTCTTAAATCATAAGCCAAAATATTGTATCCTGCTTCGGATAAGTGTTTCATATGCGCAACAAAATCAATTTCCAAGGTGTCCACACTTGAGAAGGGCTCGCCTAGGTGCCCTGTAAAACCCGAGCGGCTCATGGGCATGGGATGGTTGATGATGATTAGTTTGTCCGATTCACCCAGTATTGAAGGAATGTACCATCCTTCCAATGGTGTTCCATCGCTGGAAGGGAAATGGATGTCCTCCCACTGATGCATTCCATGGGCACTGGGGGTCTTGTGGACAGGTGTTCTGAACATGGGGCGAACAGCGAACTCCGCCAAATATGTAATAGTTGCGTATTCTTTTTCCGAGATGTTTTTTTGTTGCTCCAGGGCCTTATTAAAGGCTTCTTTTCCCATTCTTCCCTCCAGGGTATTGTCCGTTGTGTAGTCTAATGTTCTTTTAAATGCCATAAGGCTGGATTTTTAATGAAATTACTACTGTAAATTTCGATAGGACAGGCCAATGACTATGAAAACAAATAAAGGGTGTTCGGATACAAATTACTGATTTCGGAAGCTCGAGGGGGATTTTCCGGTTGCTTTTCTAAACAAACGGGAAAAGTAATTCGGATATTCAAACCCCAATCCATAGGCCACCTCTGAAATAGTCAGTTCATCATGTTTTAAGCGACGTTTTGCGGTGTCTATGATTTGTACATGGATATGTTCCAAAACAGGTTTCCCAGTGTGGAATTTTATTAAGTCGCTCAAATAATTTGGTGTAACGTTCAGTTTATTGGCAAAATAGCTTACCGTGGGTTGAACGATATTTTGGACATTATCGTTGTCATAGTAGGAGTTCAAAAGGCTAAAGAAGTTGTTGATCAATGTATTGTATTGTTCCTTTCTTTCCCCAAATTGCCGCTCATAAAATCTTGAAACATGGGCAAATAAAAGGTTACAATAGGCCACCAGGAGATTCAGGGAAAAGTTTTCCCTTTCATATTCCTTTAACGCGCCCCGGAACAATTGGGTTATGATGGTTTCCTCGTCCTTCTCCAAATAAAGCGGTTCATGCAGTCCATAGGTAAGGAAGGAATAGGCCAAATGCTGATGATTGGAAAAAATAGCTTCCGTAAGTTGAATGTAGTACCCCCTCCATGGCGTTTTTGTTTCCCATGTAATGGGTTGATTGGGACTTGAAAAATACATGAACCCCTTATCGCTTTCATTTTCTAAACCGTACTTGATGGAAATACGGTAAAAATTGGGATAAACGGGTGGGGAAGCCAATAAAAAGTCCTTGGGATAAGAACCAATGTCAATCGATTTATGTTTTGGAGGTTTTGCCCCGGTGTATTGATTGAAAGCTGCAATATCCTTTAGTTTCATCGGTCAAATTATTGTGAATACCCACCGGGAAGTTCGGCGATTTTTTGGGAAATATAAGGAAAACCAACATCGAATTAATGGCTATCCCTCTCAGGGCATGTTTTTTTACTTATGAGTGGAAAGGCCGTAGGCCAATGGATAAATACCATCTCGTACGTCCTTTATCCTATTTCCTTTTTCATTGTCCATGACGTTTCGGTTTCTTCAACAATTTTGTATCTCAGTCTTTTGTAAAGGTTGGAGGCAGGATTGGCCATATCGACACTTAAGGATAATTGGTCGACCCCGATCTTTTTGTACTCAGAAGCTATTGTACGCATCAATTCCGTTCCAATTCCCTTATTGCGATACCCGGATTTTACTGCTATGCTCAATTCAGGCGTATTGTTGTCAACAAATCCGTACCCTTTGTTTTCCTGGGTCAATAGTCGTCCCCAAATTGCCCCGACCAATTGACGGTCAATTTCCACCACAAAAGCGATATCGTATTTGTCCTTGCCCCAATTATCTATGTATTTGGACAACGACCTATCGTGAATGATCTCCTTGGGAAAGGGTTCATGACCTTCCGGGACAAACAATGCTTCATAAAGCATGTCCGCCAAGAAGTTTAGCTCATTTGCCTTAATTTTTCTAATGGTCATTGTATGCCCATTTGAGTTCGGTTTTTCCCTTTTACTGGAATTCTAAATATTGTTTTGAATGGCGACAAACCAATTTTTTCTTCTGTCCGTTAACTCACCATTGTTATTTAATCGCACCTGTCTCCGTGTGACGGAATGCATAACGTTCCCTCCTATGACATAGGCATGGTTTCGACCTACTTCCACCACAATATCCGTATGGCTTTGATACCATCCGATCCTTCTGGCATTTTCAACAGTGATCTTTCTTTCGCCCCTCCAATATCCGATCAGGTCTCCTGGTTTGAGTGGGTAATCTTTTAATTTTCTTCCCACAATTGGTGCATTCAACTGGTTGTTGTCGAAATTCCTGATCGCTTGGTTAATGTATGTTGCATGCCCGGCAGAATAAGGAAATAGGTTCCCAGCGCCTGCTTGGTTGAATGCAAACGATATAAATGCCGCCGACCATGGGGTCCCCCGGTCCTTTCCGGTGAGGTTCTTATACGGGCCACCAATAAATTCCCAATAATCGGCCACTCTCTGCCATGCACCGTCCTGGTATTCCTTTATGCCATCTTTGACGGTTCCGTTCAATCTAATTTCAGGGTTTCCAAAAAAGTTCCATTCCTGCATTAAAAACTCGATTAGCTTTGTTGTAAAGGGTGACATATGGGTGTTTTAAAAGTTACATTTAGAAGGTTGTGTGATGTCGGGGGAATTTTAAGGAAATATAGTAAAATTCCTTCAGGTATTGCAGGGAAAGCGGCGTCTTCCATTGGCGATGATCGGTATTGCCCATTGGTCCCTTCATTGGCTGCTAAATCATGCTATGCTAAAATCGTGTTTGCCGCCATTAGGTATCGGTTATGAGTGGCCTCTAATCCCGGAACAAGTGACCCCGAGGTTAGCAATGGAATTAGGGTCAACTCCCGTTTCTGGGCTTTTGTTCGTCCTGCACAGTTTCTCCTGAAGTATTGTTTTTATAATAATCCAAAACTTCATTTGCCCTTTTTGTTACAAATGGGTTGGGTTGGTTTACGTTTCCTATGGATACCACCATATTGTTCATTTTTCTTTCCAATTCCCACATCCCATCACTTCTTTGTTTCGACTTTAACAACTCCAATGCCGGTACCAGTTTCCTTGAATGGATTTCCTCACGTTTTAATAGCCATAAAATCTCTAAAAAATCCCCTTTATAAAAATTGGGGAAGGTCAAATGATCCAATTTCGAAATCATTAGTTTTGACGGATGGTTCGAACTATAGCACACCTTATGTTTTAAGACAAAATCAACACATTTTTGTCTGAGTTCCATTACGGCTTTATTTCTGTATTGCTTAGGTATAAATGATATTCCCTTTAACAGCTTAACCACCCCCCAGTAGCACGTGTGTTTTCCATAGCAGCTCTTATTGGAACAGAACGGGTTTTTGGGTTCCTCATACGCGCCATCATCAAATCGCTGATTTCTACAAAAGAAATCCAAAAGGCGTTCGCTTTTTTCATCTGGTTTTCCATTAAAATAACAATCTATATAGAGCATATTCCCATTAAGGCAGGGTATGGGGAAATGGTCTTCTTTTAGCGTATAGATACCATGGTCCTCATCAAATAAATGGTTTTTAATTTCTTCAAGCGGTTTCGTTACCCTTTGATCATCCCTTTTACATTCAAGTTCTGCCAATAAGAGCAATGTCCAAAGGGATGCCTTATAATTAGGGACATAGTGCAAATAGTCGGGATAGTATTTGTGGGTTTTGGGAATTAACTCCCACAGCCCATCCCCATCGCTCCGATCAAAAATTCGTTCAATTATTTTTTGCCGATTTTCTAGCATTGGCAGTTCTTTGGGCAACACACTTGGCATACAATCTGCAAAGTAGTTGACGTGCTTATGTTGAATTTAAAGGAAATATGGCAAAATCCGAAGTCGATGCTGCGTAAAATTTCCGGTAACGGAACTGGAAGTGCCCTATCCAAACCTGAGAAGGGCCGAACACTAGGGCAAACGAAGTCCTCAACCTATTTTATACCAATTGTGGAACGGCGTAGCTTATTTTCCAAAGATCATTTTTTCCTTCGCTACGATTTGCCATCTCCTCTGTCTGTGTTTATAGAAAACCTTTGCAAAGGTTGTGATAAACCCAGTGAGTAATCCCCCGTAGATTACGATGGAGTCTTCATAGTAAATTGAATTATTTCCCAGGTCCTTTAATCGTACCATATGGTTCCAAACCTTTGCACTTTTGTCCCATTCCCGGGTTTCTATTTCGTACGTACTGTTATCAATTCGCTCAATTTTTAAATAATGTGTTCCCCCAAAGGGTAAAAAGCCAAAGATTCCCATTTTGGCCCCATAGGTGCGCCCCATTTGCCATTTTTTTGGAAATCCACCATCGGTCGGTTGAAACCTGATCATTCCTTTGGCAACAAATTGCAGGAGTTCCGGAGTTTGGACATTCTCCCAAGCGCTTTCAATGGCCATTGGGATTCTGGACGAAACGGTCAGTCTTTTTGCTTTCACCATCGCACCCTGGTATTCAATGGCTATACTTTCAACAATAACCTTAGATGTGTTTTTAGGGTAAACTGTTTCTGCCATAAACCATGATTTTGTGAAGTAATAGGGTCTTATCCGCTGCTGGTCTTTGCATTCATTACTGCCAACGGTTGTTGCGATCACCAATTGTTTCAATGCAGTTTATATCTTGTTGTGGTCGGCCATTATTGCTGTTATCCGGCTTAAATGGTGGTCATCGTGTTCGGCAACAAATAAGAACAAATCCATCGTTCGCATGGGTTTTTCAAGTCTTGGATGCAATGCGGTTTTATAGATATCCACTTCCTTTAATGCCCCTAGTTTGTGCAATGTTTCTTTCCGAAGCGCTACGAATTGGGATAATAATCGGGCAATATCAACTTTGTTATGTTGTGCAATGTCCGTTTTGGTATTGTTCAGGTCGGTTGCCCTTAGATATTCCTTGCCTTCCAATATATCATCAAGTCGTCCTTGCCATAAGGGTTCCAGATCAATAAGATGTCCAATATTTTCTTTGATGGACCATTTACCCTCAAACTTGGGTTCTAGGAGCTCTGGTGGAATTTCCCCAATTTTTGATTTTAACCGTATAGGGGTACCGGAGAGCCTCTCGATTATTGAAGGGAAAATATTTTGTTCAAACGAAAAGTCGAATTTCCGTTCAAACCATTTTATTTGTTTCATAGCGTGTTTTTAATGACCCACAGCGCCGTGCTACTGGGAACAGTTAGCGTGTCAATATTGAATTTAAGGGAAATATAGCAAAATCCGTCATCGGTTCCAGGATCAAAACCTTAGTTGTTGTTTTTTACTTCTTTTGTCTGGTGCAGCGCAATTCGATTTCCTTCACTGTCCTCAAATTCCGCCACAAAACCAAGTTCCCCGATTGAAGTTTTTGGGTAAAGCACATGACCGTTGTTTTTAACGGTAAGTTCCAAGGTACTTTCAATATCCAGGGTTTTAAAATAGACAATCACCCCGTTTTTTGCGGGTTTGTACGTCTCTCCTTTAGCCAAGGCACCGGAAATTCCCCTTTGTCCATCCGTGAAGGGAAACAAGGCCATTTCATTATGGTCAATAATTTGCTTTTCAAAACTAAAGTTGAATACCGCGGTATAAAATTTTATTGCCCGGTCCATATCATCAACAGGTATTTCAAAATACACCACCGGATTTTCTGCTGATACTTTCAATTGGGCCATATTTTACTTTGCATCTTGTGGTTGTTGCGGAATTGACCATTGATGAATGGTTATATGCCCAGATGCACCAAAACGGAATATTGGGGTTTGTTCCGGCTCCAAGGCGTACTGAACTATACTCATTTTTAGTCCTATTTTTAATCTTTTTTTATCCCATACACCAGTTCAACCATTCCATCCTTAAAGGGGGTTACATCTTTTAGGTGCAATGCTAGTTCCTTTCCAATATCATCAAAGAAGGGCTTACCGTCCCCCAAGAGCGTTGGAATTATGGTTATGTTAATTTCATCTGCCAATCCAAGTCGTAGAAATTCTTTTGTTAACAGGGTCCCACCAACCATCCAAATGTTCCTATAGCTTGGTTTTAATTGGTGATTCACAATTTGGGTCAGATCACCTGAAAGGAAGCGCACGCTCTTTTTATCGGATTTCAATGCTCTGTTGGAAAACACAAAAACGGGAACTTCACCATACGGCCAACCGAGTTCAATGGCCTGTTCATAGGTCCGCGAACCCATAACGTAACAGTCTATTGATTTGAGGAAGTTGGCAACATATTCATCAGAGAGTTCAATTCCCTTCTGGTATGTATCTTTTGAATGCATCCATGAAACGCTTCCGTCCTTCTTGGCAATAAATCCATCCAGACTGGACACCATATGGATCGTTACTCTGGAATTCCCAGTTTTCATTTCCCTTCTTTCCGTAAAATCTTCTCCATTTTACGACCTTTTGCCAATTCATCCACCAACTTATCCAGATATCGGACCTGCCGTGTTAGCGTATTGTCAATTTCTTCTATTCTATAACCGCAGATTACCCCTTTAATGAGGTGTGCGTTTTGATTTAGTTTTGCGTTTTGAAAGAAGGTTTCAAATGTTGCCTTGTTATCAATGAACTCTTGTAGGCTATCATCCTCAAAACCGGTCAACCACCTTATGACCTGGTGCAGTTCTTCCTTTGTCCTTCCCTTTTTTTCCACCTTTGCCCTATAATGGGGATAAACGGAGGAAAACGTCAATTTTGCGATTCGTTTGTTATGTTCTTCGGTAGCTTTCATTTCTTTTTCCTTTTTGAAGGTTTTGTAAATGATCGGTTATGGACTTTTCCTGTAAGCTTGTTGTAGCCAAAGTTAGGAAACGGTCCTCCTTTCCCTAAAGATAATGGATTGTAAAGGATTCCGTTGTAAGGAATACGATTACAAGGAATTGAAGACCACTTTTAACCTTGTATTTTGGCATTTAATTTTTCAACAACCTTGGTTGGTGCATACTTATGCAATGCAAGCCCCCACCTCCCAAGTTGACGGCCAAAGCATCCAGCAGTACCACCTTTCTAGCAGGGAATACCTCTTTAAGTATCCGAAGCGCTTCTTCGTCCTGCATTTTAATTGTAAGGGGCATTCCTTCCCGCCAGTATTTCTGGCCAATAATAACCCTATTGGTAATAATGAAATTCAGGTAACTGGCCGGTGCCACAACGGTTATGGTATCTCCTTTGGGAAATTCACTTCCGTCGCTATATTCAAGGGTTTTAATATAATCGTATACATAATCACCGGGCCCCATGGTTGTAAGAATGGTCCGTGGTAAGGGCAATCGTACAATTTTAAACGGCTTACCGTTTTGGTCCGTACTTTCGGAAAGTATTCTAAAATTTTCTTCCAAACGCCTATGGTTTTCCCGGGCCATGGGATCTTTTAATTCGGTACTGTCAATACTGGCCAAAAGAATAGTGGAATCATTGACAAATCGGGCAAATTCATCCACATGGCCATTGGTGGTCACCACGGTGTACACTTTTGTGTTATCCGCTGTGGATAAAGGACCGAGAAAGGTATGGCGATCTTCCAGAAGCCCTTCTTTTAGCCAAATGACTTTTTTGACACCCAATAATCTTTGATATTCCGCCTCCATTTCAGCCTTGGATAGCTTTGGGTTACGACCTTTTTCCACGGTCTCGGTCACCATTAGGGTCCCTTTACCATTAAGTTCGCGGTTGCCTCCTTCGCTGATCATTGTACTTGAAACAAGGGGAAGATTTAATAATTCGGCAACCTTTTCGTCATAGGTCTCTTCGGTCATTGAATTTACATCCAATGTATCGGCATATCCCCAGGAATCAAAATTAAAATCTGCAATGGCATGGTTGCCATTCCTGGTTTCCACAAAGACGGGCCCCATGTCCCTTGCCCATATTTCCACGGATGGGATAACACGAAAAATAAGGTTTTCCGAATTGGTATGCTTTTCATTTAATTTGGATTTGGCCTTTTGAAGCACTTTATCATCGGCACAACTTATAACGATTTTTATATCGTTTATTAAGATATCAACCAGGGCCATGGTTACCTTTTCTACCGACTCCCCTTGCTTATGGTCCGTAGTTGGCCAAATAAGCCAAAGTGCATCCAATTTTTCAAATTCGGCCATTTGTCGGGTAACCTTTATTTGCTCCTGTTGTTTTTTGCCTGTGGAATTACATGACAGGCCCAAAAAGAAAATCGCCGCTAACAGTGGTAAGGTCTTCACGCTTTTTGTTTGGTTCAATCTTGAGGGCTTATATTATAGATTATCTTCGAAATTTTTAATTCCCCATCGATCCTTGTGAAAATAAAGAGATTTTTGGTTAAAAAAGTAATTTCTTTCTCTCCATTGCTCGGATAAAAGGTTCCCTCTACCTTACCCCTCATCATAACGATGTCCCCATGGGTGGAAAATTCCACTATTTGATGTTCCATATCCGAATATCCAAACGCTTTTTGTCCGTTGAGATAGGTCAATAAGTCTTTTTTATTGGTAATTACCTGATTGTTCGGAGCCATATGGACAACATTTTCTGCATATACGGCTATTTGTTCCTCTTTGGGGATTTGATGGTCATCAAGAATTTTAAGGATTTCTTCCATTTCCTTTTTGATGTGTTTTCTTGACCGTATTCGGATAAAGTTCCCTTTGTAGAATAATCCGGTGGGTTGGTCATTTTTATCAAACTGAATGGAGTTTAGGGCATATTCATCACCATTGATCCACTCGTAAGTGTATATGCGATATGTTCCCGGTGCCTCGCCTTCGAAACGTATTTTTAACCTTAAATTTCCTTCGCCATAAAATTCCCCAGTTCCCGTTCCGGCCCTAAAAGCCCCAAAACTGGATAAATGTCCAACCTCCTTTGTATTTGGGTTGTACGACCAAAAAATATGTCCATTGGGCTCTGGACCATCGATTATGGAAAACAAACTGTTGTCCGTATTGATCTGATTGGATATGGTGTGATGTCCAGGAATTTTTATAGTATCCGTTTTATCCCCCCAGTTCTGGATCCAGGTGTCTTCTTTCAATGTCCATTCACCAATATATTTGGCAAACGGGTTTTGTGACCTGTCCAATGCATCCTGTATTTCTGTATTGGAAGGTCTACCGTTCAGCTCATAGTCTATTGAGGTTTTTTGGGCAACTACGGTATTGGCCAATAAAAGGCAAATGGCAATGACTGGAATTCTCATTTTTTCTCTTGTATTAGGTACCATGGCCCTCACCATCGTTTATTCTTGCCCTTATGGGGCAAGCATAGGCTGTTAGGGGAAGTTGTTCCATGGAAACTGCTGGATTTCCCGTTCCTACAGCTAAGCTTGTCCAAGCGTGGCGAGTTCGACCAAACTAAAAATTTACAGGTTTGAAGTTAACTAAAATGTAGCAACGGATTATAGTCCCTAGAAGTCTACTGCTTTTTTGTTTTTGTTATGCGATATCCAGTACCACATTTCCCCTTTTTCGCCCTCGGTCAACGTATTCGTGGGCTTTTACTATGTCACCAAGTTTAAAGTGTTTGTCGATAAAAGGAGTTAAGGTTCCTTTTTCTGCCATTGTTTTTATCAGCTTAAGATGTTCATCGCTCTCTTTTGTGAGCATTTTAACAGAGACAAAAGTGCCACCAGCCTTTAAGACCTTTTTTGCTTTGGCTTTTGTTGTCTTCCCAACGGCATCAAAAATGATATCGAACTTTTCATTGCTTTTGGAAAAGTCCTCCGTTTTATAATCCAGCAAACTTTCGGCACCAAGTGATCTTACCATTTCAAAATTCGAGGTGCTGCATACGCCAGTCACCCTTGAGCCTTTTTGGTTTGCAAGTTGTACGGCATAACTTCCAACACTTCCGGAGGCACCATAAACCAGTACGTTCTGTCCACTTTTTAAATTCGCTTTCTCCAAAAGGTAAATTGCGGTCATTGCTCCAACGGGTAATGCGGCAGCCTCATGATACCCCAAATTCTTCGGTTTTAGTTCGATTACACCATTTTTCCATTTTTGGGGCACGCATATATATTCGGCATAGGAACCAGTGTTGAGCATGGTAGTGGTTCCAAACACGCTATCGCCAACCTTGAATTCAGTAACATTTTTTCCAACCTCTTCAACCACTCCGGCCAATTCATGTCCCAAAATTTTCTTTTTGGGTTTGAAAAATCCAAAGATCAATCGGGCTGGAAGCCAAAATAACGGAGGGAAATCAGAACTCCGAAGCCGTACATCCCCCGAAGTAACCGTAGCCGCATATATTTTTACCAGTATTTCATCATCTTTAGGTACGGGTTTTTTTATATCCTTTAGCTTAAGGACTTTCGGCGGCCCATATTTTTCATAAATCACTGCCTTCATATTGCTTTTTCGGTTTTTTAAAAATGATACACCATGGCCGCGTTTGGTCGTTAGAACGCTTTGTGCGGTTTTCCATTGTAGTGTACCCTGTTTTCCTTCCTCAATTTAGCATTTCTTTCCAAGGGATGACAAACGGGAGGACAATAACCCAAACCAAAAAAAATGAGGCCATTGCTTTTGGGTATGGATGGGCATTCATCATAGCAGGGATGGCTGCAAACAATAGCCAACTTGATTTATAGATCAACTGAAAGACAAAAACCAAACTCATTTGTTTTGGATACCATAGCCCTATAAGGGACAACACAAAAATTGCAAACCAAAGTGCCCCGATTAAACGAATGCTTTCCGAATATTCAAAAGCATCAGTGAAAATGCTCTTTTGGGCAGTTTTTGGATAAAACAAACTGGTAATACTGATTGCACCTGCAACAATTACGTTGGCAAAGTACATTATTTTCATCGCAATCATCATCTTAAAATATTCCTTCAATACTGGGTTTTGTTACGGGATAACTACCATTGGACGTATGGCCTTCATTGGCTTTCTGCCATGTGTTTGATGTTTTGCAATACTTCGGGCAGCATTTTCCTGAACTTTTCGCCAAATGCATTGGCAAAGGCTCCGCCGGTCAGTCCTTTGAACCAAACCTCGTGGGTGAAGGTGGTTATACCATTTTCCGTTTTCAGATACCGTTTTACATATAAACTCCCAAGGGGCAGTTTGGTTTTGTATGTGTATGACCTGCCTTCTTCAAAGGCTACAACCTTAAATTTTGACTTGCGGTCTTCCAGGGACGTTATTGTTCCCTTTGCCCCAAGACCGAAAGCTCTTTTAATCGAAGCATCTTTTAAACCCGTATCCCAGTTTTTCCAATTGGGAACATCGGTCCATATTTGCCAAATGGCACCTGGTGAGGCCGTAGTTTCCAAGGTATACCAGAAGTGCTTGTTGGTAGGCGCCTTGTCTTGGGCTTTGAGCGTTGTAAAAATGATTGCCATAATAATGAAAGGTATGAATCGCATGGAATTTGTTTTTTCCAAAATTCCAGGTTACCCCTTCAAATCCACTGCACCTATGTTAACTTCGGTTTACTTGGCCAATATTTTTTCTGATCCTACTTAAGGATTGGGGCGCAATTCCAAGATAGCTGGCAACATCCTTTAATGGAGCGTGAAGCAAAATACTGCTGTTCTGTTCCAGCATTCTGCGGTACCTTTCCTCAGCAGTATAATTTTGGGTCTCTTCCAGGATTTGTTCCGTAAAGTATTGCACTTCTTGGATCAGTTTTCGTATAAACTCACTCCAATTCGGAATCCGCAACAGGTCAAAGGCATCCGTTTTATCCATTTCCCAGATTATGGAGTCCTTTAATGCTTCAATCGTATCATCTGTGGGAATTCCATTCGCAAAACTTCGCTGCGATGTAAAACAGTAGGGCGCTTCCGTAAAGAATTTGGAAACTGTTTCTCCATCTTTCAGAATGTAAAACCGCAGGAAACCATCTTCCAGAAAATATAGCTTTCTACATATTTTACCACTGGCCAGAATCACTTCGCCTTTAGCATATTCCTTTCGGCTAAGGCAGCGCTCAATTTGCTCCCATTCTTCTAAGCCTAGGGATTGATACGTTAAGATGTATTTCTTAAAGGGATGCACTTTTTGTTTTTAACGATGTCATACAACAATTTAGACTAGGATTCCGGCTTGGAACTTATCCGCGAGAATTCAAGTTAAGAAATCAGGCCGATTTAAAGTTAGGAATTTTGTCCTCCACTTAAAGGGAAGGCCCAATTATTCCTATTGTTGTCCGTTTGTTATTTTTCAACACCCTTTGGAAAACAGTGTTTTTGGCTGGTCTGTATTCGCCTTTTTTGGTGGTACTACTTTCTGCCCGTTAACTTATGGAAGATTTCCCTTTCCATTTGTCCTACCCATTTCCCACCACTGGAGGTCAGTAGGATCACTCCGGACTTATACTCTGGTGAAAATATGTAAGCACTTGCAAAACCATCAAGATCCCCGCCATGTCCAAATTGAATACCGGTTTCAAAAACTTTTTTCCCTAATCCAAAACCATAACCATCTTCTCTTTCAAAAGGCTTTTTGTGGAGTATCAGGGGATTTGATTTCCCTTGTGGGGTGTAGTTTGCGTACGCATCTATTTGATGGAGCATAAGGTTCGTTAGGTCACTTATGGTTGAGTAAACACCGCCAGCGGCAGCCAGCTTACCCATGATAAAGGGTTTTGTCTCCATGGTCCTGTTTTCTTTTCTATAGGGAGTCGTTAAATCCTTGCTTTGTTCTTCTGTAAGTGAAATTGTGGTGTTGGGCATGTGGTATGCTTTTGAAATATAGCGATCAACCAATTCGCCATACTTTTCCCCACTTGCTTTTTCGCAGATGTAGCCGGCAACGGCATATCCAAAATTGGAATAACCAAACTCCGTTCCCGGTTCGGATTTTAACGTTACATTATTTAAGTCCTTTAACAAATCCTGTTCGGTATACGGGATCAGCAGCGGCTCTCCATCTTTTCTTTTCATGGTCGGTTGTCGATAGGGCAAACCGGATTTGTGTGTTAGCAGCTGTCTTAATGTAATGCCTCCCAGTCTTTTTTGGGCTTCCTTTTCAATTGAATTTCCCAAATACCTTATAATGGGTTCGTCCAATTTCAACTTTTCCTCATTAGCCAGGTTATTGGCAATTATTCCCGTCATTTTTTTGGTGTCGGATGCAATTTGATAGATTGAAATTTCGCTTGCTTTGCGTGTTCCCTTTAGATTATGCAGACCAAATCCGCCAGAAAAAAGGATCTTGCCATCCTTGATGATACCTACGGATATCGCTGGAATTTTATTTTTTTGACGCACACTATCTATTTTTCCCTCTACCCAATTTATAAATGCTTTGTCCTCTGGGCTTACTTTAGAAAGGTGGTCCTTGTTGGTAGCAACGGTCTTTAACTCGTTTTGGGCGGTGCAGAAATGATGGACCGTACATACCATAACTGCTAAAAAAAATCTTTTCATCTGGTATCATGTTTACTTCAAGACACGGTTTTTTGGCAAAGGTTACGAGCAGGGTGAAGTTTTTACGCTATCGCAGACCAAGGGCATATGGAAGGGTAATTAAATCCGCTGTACTTGAATCTATGGTAGTGATAGCGGTTGAGCACTAAAAAAGGGGATTGCCCAAAAACGAAACAATCCCCTTACTCTAACTCTAACGTTTTATTTAGCGACACGGAATTTCTTCGCGCTCCCATAAAGGAGGACATAACTCATAACACTTACCATTTTCGTCTGGTATGTCAATAATAAAACATTGATCTAACGCTTCATTTTCTGCACCTATCATCTCTTTTAGGGATGGATTGCTTTTTATAGCAGTTGTAGGTTCTGCGTTTGAAATGAATGCGAAAGAAAGGGCAATAATGAACACAAGAAAGACTTTTTTCATAGCTTTTAATTGTAAGGAATTAACCAACTTTTAAAAAAGCTGGGGGAATTTTTCCATTTTGTTTATGATGAAAGTCCGCACTTTTATAAGTAATGACCTAGCTCGCATGAAGTTACAAATTTTGTAAGAAAATACATCTATTTTGACGCGCTGATTTATGTTATTAAATAGTTACCAAGGGTCCCAACCGCTAGGTATGGGTTTTTATGGTACTATTTTCTGTCACCAAGACCACTATCATGTATACACCTTGTTCGCTGTCGGCTTTTTTCCAACGATGTACACATAATCCCCCAAATCATTGCTGTAGGAGTCGATTATTACCTTGATTTCTCCACTGTCCATATCTGTTTTGAGTTTGGACAGTCCCTGCTGGACTTCGGTTCGATTTGCCAAAGCTGAGAAGGAAGAAATCCCATTTCTAATCCGTTGATCAAAATACAGTTCTGGTTTATGTTTTCCGCAGTACAGAAATTTATCCTGTAGATCGGGTTGGATAAAATAATTGTCAATCCCGGAAATTTCAATTCCGCAATTCCGCATGGCATTTTTTATGTGCAATAGACTTGGCATTTGCGCTATGGAGTCCGCCATCATTTTAGGAAAATAATGATTGAGCCAATAGCCTTTCATCTGTTTCGGAGTCGACGTGAAAATCACTATGTTACCATTTGGTTTTACCACGCGGTAAAGCTCTGAAAAGCCTTTATCCAGATCGGTCCAATGATGAATGGTCAAACTTCCCACAATACCATCAACAGTGTTGTCCAAAAGTTCAATGCTTTCCGCAGTACCTATTCGCCAATCTATGTTTTTATTCTTTTGTCGTGCTTTTTCGAGCATTTCCGTGGAAGGGTCAATTCCGATAAATTGAAGTCCTCTTTTTTGGAATTCGTTGGTATAGTTTCCCGTTCCACAACCGATATCCAAATATATTCCTTCCGATTTCGGCCGTAAGTATTTTAGCAGTTGTTCGGCTATATATGGGTCGGCCTTTCGGGTGACATTGTACGCAATTCCTATTTTATTATACTTAGCATCCATGGTTATCTTCCGCTTACAGGTAATGGTCCTGGCTAGGATATGCTTTTCATTGTTGTACGCGGTCTATTTTTCTATTCTATTGTAATTTTTTAGGGTTTTTAAAGTCCATAGGGTTTGGATTCCTGCCCATTCCAACTTTGTTCCTTCACTAATGCCATACCATGTACCCCATCTACCATCTTCTTGCTGTCTATTGATCAATTCCTTTAAGTCAGATTCAATGGTCTCTTGAGTAAATATAGAATATAGGATGCTTTGGGGAGAAGTTGCATAATTTAGGCTATGGGGCTTTCCATAAAGCCCCCAACCGGTGTCCGATTTATCTTCGCAAATCACTCCGCTGGTCAATATCCAATTTTTAAGATTTTTGATTGTTTCCTGGGCTTTGTCCTGACTTTTGGTATACTTTAAAAATGTGAGCCATCTGGGAACACAGAGGTAACAAAATACATGCTTTTCCTTTATTCGGTCAAATTCACCCCAAACAAACTGTTCTGCCTTTTGCTTCCAAGGAATATCGATTTTATATTTTTCCAGAATCCCCAATAAGGGTGCAGTGGTGCTCAAAGCGGCCCATTCCTTAACGGTCTTGAAGTGTTCTTCACATGGATAATTGCTTTTAGGTCTGAGCATCCAGGGTATTCCACCTTTTTTGGTGGTTATGCTTTTAAAATAGGGCATAAAGTCATTTAGAATAATCTCTTTATTCAGGTAATCAACTTCGTCCAGTGTTTCAAGGGCCATAATACTGAATAGTGGTTGACTTTCAGGTGAGGCCGTATCCGGTTCCATTCCATGTCCAAAGCCGCCGTCCGGGTTTCGATAGGCATAAACCGCATGAAAAACACCTTCCGGACCGTCGTTTTCAAAATGAAAATGAAACAAACGCCTTTCTATCATTCTAGCATTTGTCAATATAAAATCCCTTGCTTTTAAATAGTTATCTTTTGATAGCTTCATGCAGTATCCGTAACATATTCCAAGTACAAACCATGGTTTCGACTTGGGAAATCCAAAGATTTTTCAATTGCGAAACCACGGCGTTTAAAATTAGGAATTTTGTTTTGGGTTCAAGGGTAAGGCTGTATTATAGCCTGTATGGGTGTTAAGGGCCTATTTTTTAAAGTTGATTATTCTGCACTTTTTTCGGCAAAGCCAAGGATGTAGCCATTGTTGTCCGTAATATAGAATTCCCGCATCCCATACCAAGCTGTTTTTAATTCTGTGGGGTTTAACCCTTTGCCTTTTATTTGGTTATAGAAACTGTCGAGCCCCTCAATTTCCATGTAAAACGAAACACTAGCGCCCATGGAAAGGTCTTTTGCAAGTGGTATGTCTTCTTTGAAACTGTCGGTTCGTTGGAACATCATTTCAACGCGATCCTTGCGTACCAAAGCATAAACATACTCCTTTTCGTCTGCCAATGTTTGTTCTATCCCATCCTGTGTTTCAGGTACGGCCATTACAAGTGAAAAGTCCAAAACAGACTGATAGAATTCGATCGTTTCCCTAATGTTCGTTACTTCCAGGTTGGGTGTCAATTTGTTTGCTTTCATTTTCCTTCCGGTTTTGTGAAAGCCCAAATTTAAGTTGCCTTAATCGTGGTCAATTGTAAAAATCGGTCGTTTTTGTTCACGTATAAGGTGTTCGGTGTAGCACCGGTAATCTGCTTTATTTGCTTAATAAAATGCGCTTGGTCGTAATAATCGCGCTCGGGAAAAAGTTTTCCTTTTGCAATATGGGTAAGCGAAGAATGGCATTTTAAAATATTGCAGAATGTTTTTAGTGAAAAGCCAAAACGGTCGTTGAAATACCTATTGATTTGCCGACTGCTCCAAAAAATGCTTTCTGAAAGTTGTTTGACGGTAATCCCCCCTTTTCGTTCGTAAAGTATCCTGAACAACTCAAATTTTCTGTGGTCTATTCCCTTGAGGTTTTCGAGCTCAAATTGTAATTTTCCGGTTATGGAATCGGTAAATTCCCCAAAGTCTTGAACGTTGAGGTTTTCACTGCTCCAAAAGGTTGTTGGGAGTTTCGTTTCCGTGTTTTTTAATTCCCTGAGGGACCGTTTGAAAATATATTCAGCGGAAATCAGTTTGAAGCGAATACCTATTAGTTTGGTGTTTTTAGGTATGGAGATTTGAATTTGTTCCGTCCAAACCCCTGTTAACGAAACTTCTGAAATCTGTCTGTTTCGGATTTCAAAAATAAGGTCAAAACACCCATCGGGCAGGATTTCATAACAGCAGTCTTCCTTTGAACTTTCAAATTCCCAAAAGCTCTTTATAAAGTTGGCAATAAACCCTTTGCTATGTTTTTCCTGATAGTTCATTCGATTTGTTCCGATGGCACGCAACGTCCATATATCAAGGGAAGTTAGGTGATTTTAGGTCGGGCACTGTCCCCATTTAAGTGCCGTCTAAAAACGGGTTGTGTTTGGTGTGTGGGGTTAAGCATTGTTGGCCGTAGTATTCTTTTTGTAAAATTCAATGATCAAATTGGCAAGCTCTTCTCCTTTCTCTTCTTGGATAAAATGTCCGGCATGTAGAATTTTATGCTGTTGTCCTTTTGCACCCGGAACCAATTTTTGAAATGCTTTTTCAGCTCCAAGCATAATATTGTCTTCGTCTCCAAAGATGGTGAGGAATGGTTTGTTCCAAGATTTTAATTTCTCCCACGCCCCAAGATTTTTTATGGATTCAGGATCATCTTCTTCGATGGGGACCAAAGTTGGAAAAATTCGTGCTCCGGCCTTATATTCTTCAGAAGGGAATGGCGCATTATAAGCTTTGTAAACGCCTTCTGATAACGATTGAACGGTTCCCATATCCAATACTTTACCAATGTTGAATCCAGGCGAGTGCTGGGAGTATGCCCTCCATTTTAAAAAACTATCGGGCATGGGCGTTTTGCCCGTTGGTAAAGTAGTGTTGGAAGCTACAACCATGTCAAATCTATCACTCATTTCCGTTACAATTCGCAATCCGATCAACCCTCCCCAGTCTTGACAAAAGAGGATGATATTGTTCAGGTTTACTTTCTTGATAAAGGTTGACATCCAGTCGACATGCTTTTGATAGGAATACTCTTTTTTGTCCACGAATTTGTCCGACTTGCCAAACCCAATTAAGTCTGGTGCTATGACCCTAAAATTATTCGAAAGTATAGGAATCATTTTACGATACAAATAGGACCAACTTGGTTCACCATGAAGCAATAAAACCGTTGGTTTGTTCCCAGTGCCTTCCTCAACATAATGTAATCGTAAACCTTCATCTATGTCGATATAGTTGCTTTGGAAATCGTAATCTTCCAAATTTTCAAATCTATTTTCTGGTGTTCTAATGATTTCTTTCATAGGTGTTTGTATGGCAATCGACGGTTTCATATAGGTGACATGACCGGCTTTTGCCGGGCGTAATCATCATATACAGGATTATCGTTAGTTTTCATTCTCCTTTTCTTAAATCCTTGACCGTAGTTTTTACGATCTCAAAATAGACAATTTCATGCGTTGCAGATGCTCCAACGGGACTTTGGACTTCTATTCCAATCTTAATTGGGTCCACGCTTGGCAAGGTACTTAATCGGGTCATTTTGTACTCTTTTCCATTCTTTGACCAAAGCATGGAGTAATTGTTGTCTTTTCGGACCAATTTTAACCAGATTTGGTCCTGATCTTTTAGGATTACGCCATTGGCATCATCCGAAGTCTCTTTGGTCACCACGGAAACAATGCTTCTTCCTGTGGCATCGGAATTTTCAAAAGCGAACTTTATCCAGTTATCGTTGTCTATATGAACCATGAGTGCTACCGCATTCCACAATGAAGAAAAATCAGGTCTTACCAATGCTTTTGCCACAAAGTCACCTTCCAGTTCCTTATATAACATCGGTGCGGTAGCGGTCTTTTTGTGGTCTTCCGGATTATTAAAGAAATCGGTTTCCTTTTCAGCGATGACCTTTAAAATCCCATCGTTCACTTCAAAAGATTTGGGTTCATTGAGCCACTTGAAATCCCCCAAATTTTCGGTGGTAAGGTGTTCAAAACTATTGTTCTGCTCGTGCATTGTCCCTGTCGATTTTACATTCTTGCTGTTATCGCACCCTAGCTGAAGTAGGGAAAGGACAATAAGGAGCGAAGTAAAGTTTCGAATGATGGCCTGCATCTTATCTGGGTTTTTCCTATTTGTTGCCCCTGACGAACAATTCAAGATTGTAGGTTTAAAACAAACCTGTGGAAAATGCCCGTCGGACAATAAAGATAATTGATTACAGGAAATTCCAGGCTCATAATGCGTGACCTGCACTGCACCTGTCAAAGTGGGCTATGTATGGAAAATACCACAATGGCGATATACCTTGCGGCATTGTTCTTTTTTGGATAGGGTACCCCGATCGTCAGAATTTGATATTTTCCTTTATCCCAATGATTAACAGCCACAGACAAATTCCTATTTCCCCAATCGTGGCCGGTAAAATAAGCAGGCGTGTGTTTATGTAATCCGAAAAGTCTGGGTAAAGAATTCGTCCAAAAACATTGGTCAGATAGGCAAGGCAACCGAGCATCAAAAAAACACCTAATGTTTTAGGCAAAAACCCGGATTTAAAGATCAGGTAACCAAAGGGTAGTAACCAAAGTCCCCAAAACACCTGACATAGGAAAAAGCCATCATAAAGGTTATCATACATTGTTAGCACCTGTAGACCGGCTTGTTCCTTTTCAGCTGCTCCAAATGAGCTATACTCTTTTAACAATTCTATAATTTCAAATTGATCCAACAATAAGGTATATGATATGGGCACACTTATTAGGGCAAATACCACCATTAAGGTTGCATAGTTTTTATTGATATGATACAATAGCCTGTATAACGTTAGTGGTAATACGATATAGCTTAAATGAACCAAAATTCCGGCAACAATCCCAAACCTAAATAGTGGTTCGTATGCGACAAGGTTTCCCATAGTTGCTATGTGATCTTCCCACACAACAATTTTAGAGGGAATAATTGCCATGGTGAGAAAGCTGAAAATCACAACCAATAGATAAAAGAAACCGGCAGTCCTTGCTATTTTTTTCCTGTCTTTCATTTTCATTTTTTGATTTAAAGAAGTATGAAGAACCAGGCCGTATTTTGTTACAGTTGATTACCACTTTAGGTATACGCCCCCATTTTTCCCAATTCATGCCAATAGGCTATGTCTAATGAGTTAATGCGAACGAGGATGCCGAGTATGTAAAAGGGGAGGGGAGGACACTTTTGACATTCGTGGGCCTTTTAATTTTCGGTTCGATCTAACTAAAAACGATTTTTGGAAAGAGGAAGCAATGGATTATGGCCTTTTTGATGCGGGGTTATTTTTTCTTACCCAAGTTTTAAATCGGCGCTTTCATACCTCACAAATCCATCTTTTGTGGGCAATTGCTTTTTTAAGTTCCAATATTTTTTAGCGTCCTTTAAAGTTCTGTTTTTATTGTCCTCAAGAAAATCACGTGTATATTGAGCGAGCATATTATTGTCGGCAATTGTCCTTTTGAAATCCGGATCCGCTTTTCTTTCTTCAAGTTCGTGCCATTTTTTAACGGCTTCGGCCAATGTTTTTCCTTCGTTGGACTTTACCCAGTCCATAAAATCGCTATGACAGGAAAACTTATTTCCGATGATACCTTTCATAAATCGCCTGAAATTTGGTCCGAAGGACACATTGTCGGTGATTATGGTTTCAAGGGATAATTCAGATTTCGCCCAATTGAATTTTGATTTGGTTTTCTGCTTTTTTGGTTCGGGTTTTAATTTCCCATCATGGTCCAAAGCATACATAATTCTATCGCGTAGGTCAAACTTTCTGCCTGTAGTGGGCAATCCGGAACATTTACAGATTTCAACCATTTCCGACTTTAACCAATACCATTGATTAAATTCCTCTCCGGTTTTTATGTCTTCAAAATTGGGTCTTTGCATTGGTATTTACGCAGTTACATTGTGATGTACAACGGTCTCAGTTAGTATTCCCGCAAGCACTGAGCATTGCTTGCCCGAAAGGCAAGGTGGGCGTTCGGTTGGGTCGTTCTTGCCCCCGACGGGTCCCGATGGCCATCGGGACACGAGTAAAGCATAAAAGGCGGAAAAAATCCACATATGGGCAACTTCTATTTTTTTACTACCAGTTTTTCCAATCGTTCAAAAGCGGAACCCCATCCGTTGTAAAAGCCCATTTCCTCCTGTTGTTTACAATATTCGGCAGTTTCGTGTACCACGTTAAATATAAAAATAGTTTTATCCCCTTCAGCTTTAAAGAAGCATTGCAACTCCACATTGTGGGTCATGGGTCTAAAATCAGCTGACGTGATTATTTTTTCAAATTCAACGATTTCCATATATGTTCCCTCGGATACGAACATATTTCCATCCGGCATTAGCATTTCGTATTTCCACTTTCCCCCCTCGCGAAAATCATGTGCTATAATCTTAATTTCCATTCCACTGGGAACCCACCATTTGGCAAGGTGTTCTGGTTTGGTCCAGGCTTGCCAAACGACATCTATGGGTGCGTCAAAAGTCTTTTTAATGGTTAAGGTCCTGTCATTTAAATTGCCCATGATTACTTATTTTTTAGTTGATTTACATACGCTTCAAACGCATCTATTCGGGCCTCCCAAAGTTTGTGGTATTGGTTGATCCATAAAAATGCTGGAATGAGTTCTTGCGGCTGAATTAAGCAGATCCGTTCCCTTCCCATTTTCTTGAATTGGATAATGCTGCATTCGTTTAGGATTTTGAGGTGCTTTGAGATGGCCGGCCTACTCATGTCAAATCTTTCGGCAATCTCGTTCACACTCAACGCTTCTTTGGACAGCATGTTTATAATATCCCGTCTGGTGGGGTCCGCAATGGCCTGAAAGACGTCCCTTCTCATCACATTTAGGTAACCGATTGGTTACAAATATAAATGTAACTGTTCGGTTACACAAATTTTATTTGGAATGGAGGGTTTTATTGGTCCATATGGGTTAAGGTTAGGGGTAGTTCACGAAATCCAGCCGTTTGATTCACAAATTAGACTTTGTTTTAATTCGTTATCATAATGAATTCTAGCCTTGGCTGTGCAACGCTTTTGTTTTATTCCAATCGATTTGTTAATCTGAATTTATTTGATTCCATATTAAAGACACCATAAATACTATCGTTCATTTTCTTATCATAAGAAAAGTAGAATACTATCTCCTTGCGCTCATCGTCCCACTGAAAACTTCGCACTTCACGGTCTGTTATTTTGGTTAAGTTGTTGCCGTCCAAGTCGGAAATGTATATATGGTGCTTTTTGATATTATATAATTTGCCAAAGACATTTGGTTCATCTTGTGTTAAGCTATATATAATTTTTTTTGGTTTAAACTCTTCGTTACTTGGAATAACCATCATATACCTGATGGACCCATTTTCAGGTAGCAGTTTGCCAAGGATATCGCAGTTCTTGTCGAGAAAAAGAATATTACTGGTGTAATCCACGACCATATTATTGGGGGATATCAGGTACGTTCGGCCTAAATCAATATAATCCAGATTTCCCACTATCGGAATGTAGAAGTAGTCCGAATGGGGAACTCTTAGGGGCTCGGACAATTTCCCACTCCATACTATTGGAGTTGGGAAATAATAATCAATTGTGGATTTATTGATTTCAGGTTTTCTGGGATTATCTTTTTTAGAAATGATTTGATAGCTTATGAAAGAACCTGCAACTCCCAAAAAGACAATCAATACAATTAATTCCAGTCGCTTTTTGGCTTTAATCTCCTGTCTAAATTTGTCAATTGTCATTTTTACTTGAAACGCTGAAAATTCCTTAAAGGCGGGCCTATCCTCTGGGTTGGATTCCGTATATATCGTTCTTCGATTGTTTTCTTTGAATTTTGCGCGTTTTGAAGGTCTCAGATTACGGTTTTGCTTCATCCGATTATTCATGTCCTGAATACTGCTCATTCGTAATCGTTTTTGGTTTGAGGGAAGTTCATCAATACTATAATCTGTTCATGTATGTTTTTGTTGTGCTTGTCACTATGGGCAAACGGATCATGATCAATTCTAAATATCTTTATAAGTGTGAAGTATTTGTTGTAGTAACGAATATTCACCTTACAAGAACATCACCCAAGCCATTTTACCTGCTTTCCCTTCTTTGCTTCTAGCGGCTATGCTTTCTTCTTTTGTAATCCCTTAAATTTAGCGCTATGGAAAGAAGAAAACAAGCTGTAAATACCAAAACTACCCACTTATCAACGAGTGGCGCGTGAAGATCAAAACCTGTAATTTCCCGAATCAGAAAATGTATATAAGAACTGGAATTTGGAGGTTTTCCAAGGGCAGTACGGACGTCCCAATGCCAGTCGGTCAAGAAGCAATATCCAAGACCATACCAGATGCCCATAAGTAACCATGAAAACAAAGTAAGCAGGGAAGTAAGCAGGTGTACAACCCTTGTTTTTTGCCAGATCCATCCAAAAATGCTAAAGAGGGTATAGGCAGAGTGGAATATTAAAAAGAAGTAGTCCAGAAAGACCAGGGTGCCATGGCTCAAATCTTCCATTGTGAGTCAGTTAAAAGAACGGTCTTAATATTCCGTAATCTTTATAAACAGGGTTTTCCAAAAATACAACAATACCACTGCCACTATCTTTTCATTCAGTGTTCCTAATTATGGGAAGGCGAGGAACCTGAAGTGCCATAGGCAGGGATTCCAACCTGTCCCCATCGTTTACATGGGCAGTCGAATAAGCCATAACTATGGTTGTCCAAGTTATTTGTAGGGCATTTATCAATTTTTGGTTACCCATTCCAAAGCAAAGTCATTGACTTCATCCAAATGGTCGATCCATTCTTTTTTACCCGATTCGTCAGTCCTGGTCTCCATAAAAAAATGGTCACAGTTTGGAAATACTTTATAGGTCAGATTGTCCTTTCCTTTCCTCAGGAACTCGAGTTTCGCATAATCCATATTCAAGATACTCTGGTGGTCCGCTCCTCCGGCGACATAAAGAATGGGGATATCGAGCTTCAGCATATTTTCTAAAGGGGAACTTAAGGTAAAACTGCTCCACTTGTAATAGGTTTCCCCAAACCATTCTTTTGTGGTGGATTCCGGGTCTTTGTATATTTTTTCATATTCGGCATATAAAGAATCGATGTTCGACTGTGCCTTTTCATTTGATATTTGACCATTTAAGGCGGAAACCCTTTCCTGAAGTATAAAATCATACAGATGATTAAGCGAATTGCCCATCATGGAGATGACATGGGTAACGTTTTTGTTGTTTGTTGCTACTGCGGGTGCCACTTGCGAACCTTCCGAATGTCCCCAAACAATGACCGTGGAGCTATCCACATTCAGTTTTTTTAAGGCGTCATTGATGACCTTGTCAGCGGCATTTGTTCTCCAATCCAAACTATACTTCTCACGATAGTCTTCATTCAAAGGATAATACTTCCTGCCCGATGGTGCTATTTGGATACTGTCCACAAAAGGGATGTTGGGCTTACTGATAAGAACAATATGATACGCATTGCTTATGGATGTAAAATCAAGGGTGGTACTGGTGGAATATCTTCCATTGGGGTTAAGCCAATACAAAGGAAAGTTTTTGGAACCCTGTAGATAAACTATTAAAGGTTTGTTTGAGCTAATTTTATTTTTGTGGACATGGTATTCAATTTCACCTAAACTATTGTCATGGATACTTATGGTTTTCCAATTCGCAGTGATTTTATCATGTTGGCCAGAGGTAGTTTTTGATAGTATTAAAACGACAATCAGAAAACAAAAGGTTCTTTTCATAAATGTTGATTTTGGTTCATCGTACATAATGATCCTTTGTAACCGTTAGCTATGGGTTTTAAGCTATTTCTTTTCAATTGGAAAGATATTCAAACTAAAGCAAAAACGGTCAAGGTTTGAACCCGAACCGTTAGGATGTTTATAGTTTGTTCTGTGCCGTTTTCTACTTGAATACTGGATCCATGACCATATAGAGCCGAACGGATTTAACCTTTCCATGGTCGTTCAAGTCCGTAAAAGCAACTGCCTTGACCGTTGCATCTTTTCCATCGTGTCTCTTGTAGTGGTTCAATGCTTCGAGAACATAATTCCTGTCCGTGCCATAAATGTTGGTCAAGTCGTGCTCGATGCTGGCAAAGCTTTGCCAATAGGCTCCAAGCCCTTTCAAGATAGTTTTCTTTCCACTACCAAACTGTTCGTTGTTGAACCACATTTCTACATCATCGGCAAGGAATTTACCATAAGTTTCCAAGTCTTTGTTGTCCATGGCTTCCAGATACAATAAATAGTTTCTATATACCTCCTCTGAAAGTTGATTCACTTTTAGGTTTTGAGTCTTCATAACTGCTGTCTTTTTTAGTTTTTAATTTGTTACAACACAAATATTGAACTACTCAAGAGGTGGGTGTTAGTGCGAAAATCGGTTAGGTTGGTACTTTTTACGGATTTATGGGGTTAAGCGGTAATCTGAGGGTGTCAAACCTGTTTTTTTCTTAAAAAACTTGGTGAAATAGGACTGGTCTTCAAAACCTAACCAGTACACAATTTCCTTTATGTCCATTGCCGTTTGTTTAAGTAAGCTTTGACTTTCAATCACTATGAGCGCTTCAATGGATTGTTTTACGGTTTTGCCAACGGTCTCTTTCAGGACATCGGAAAGATGCTTTGCGCTAAGGTTCATTTCGTCCGCGTAGAAACCGACACTTTTTTGGGTTCGATAATTCCTGGTCAAAAGGTCATTGAACTTCCTGGTGATTTCCTCACTTCTTGAAAGCGGGCTTTTGTTTAAATTTTCCAGGTATATGGAATTGATGAATTCTAGAATGGAAAACAAGATGCCCCTTGCGATTCCCTGATCGGCTTTAAAGTTTTCCAAAGTTCCCAGTAAGTTGTTTAGGGTAGTATAGTTGTCATCCGTTAATTGGACAACGTGATTTGCCCCTACCTTAAAAAATTTATAGTCCAAAAGAAAATTATTGTGGAAAGGCTTTTTAAAAAACGACTCCTTGAAGAAAACCGTAGTGTTTTTCATATCCCACGTATTGGACAGCCAGTTTCTCACAATTCCAGGGCCTACCATGGTAAGCGATTTTTTCTTTAGGTGATAGGTGTCGATACCTATTTGAAGTTTGCAGTCGCTTTCGTGCAATACCCCGAAAGCATAAAAATGACTTCGGTATGGATAGTTTATGCCTTCGCTTTTTTCGAAATCCTTTTCTGTTGCAATGTATAATGGAATTTGTGGTTCGCTTTGGATTAGTATCTCCCGAAGATACTGTTGGTATTCAAATTCCTTTGGTACATTTTTTATCATTTGAGAGGTGGTCGATCAAAATGACACACAACGGTTTCGGTTATGATTTGGTGGTTCAGCGATACGGGGCATTTCCAACCATGGTAGACCCGGCGATTAGAGGTTTCTACGTTTGAAGTTAAGGAATTGCAGCTACTTGCCGGCCAATGTTGTGGATAGTTGTTTTTATGTGTCAAGCGATATTTCATTCCAGTCAAATTCTTTGTATACGGTGAATTCAAGTGCTTTTCTTCTTTCCATTATTATATCCAAATCAACTTTATCCGATTGTTTGCCTGTCAAATGATTATTTCGAGCAAACCAATGAGCACGATAGAATTTATCCAACATTTCAAAGATTTCTACTTGATTCCTCAATCTGAAATCAGATATGAATTTTTCTGCTGGTTCATTTTTCGCAATGTTTGGAATTAGTGTTGCAAGTGAATCTTCAACTCCGGTATTTAAAGTTAGATTATTATGAAGTCCGCCTATCCAGGCAAAAGCCCAAATCGCTTCTACGAACCAATACATATCTATTTGAGTCTGTTCCGGTAATTCAAAATATTCTGTTTCCAAATATCCCAACTCCTCTTCGTTTAAGTACGGCATAAGTCCATTCTCCTTAAGCCACTTTTTTATAATGTCTTTGGGTGCTTCAAGATGGAGTTGGAATAATGCGGTTAGAATCATCACTCTACGAGCAATTTCTTTAGGTTCTCTGAATACGGGATTGTCCAAATAAGGTAAATGTTCAATTACCTCAATCCCTGAAGAACGCAATTGTTTAGTATTCCTATCCTTTATTTCTTCGGGTTTAATTTTCTTTTGGAACCACATTTTCTTCAATTATATCCAACGATTTCTGCTATGATTTTCTTTTACCTCCAACAAGCAATCACTGATTGCGAAAAGAAGGCATAAAAACTAAAAATGTCCGTTTAGCTTTAAAGATAATGGATAACCTTTCGTTTTTGTGCATCCTCTTTGGTAACACGCAGGAAATCCCTCCGATTCTATCAACAATCACTTAAAAATACCCCAACGGCCAATCCACCTTCCGAGGTTTCCTTGTATTTGCTGTTCATGTCCTTGGCGGTCTCCCACATGGTATTGACCACCTTATCCAAGGGGACAATGGCTTCTGAAGGATCGGCATCCAGGGCCATTTCCGAAGCATTGATGGCCTTAATGGCCCCCATGCTATTGCGTTCTATACAGGGTACCTGAACCAAACCACCAATGGGATCGCAAGTCAGCCCCAAATGGTGCTCCATGGCGATTTCCGCGGCCATTAACACCTGATCTGGGGTTCCACCCATCAATTCCGTCAGTCCAGCGGCGGCCATGGCGGAAGAGACCCCAATTTCGGCCTGGCAGCCCCCCATGGCCGCAGAAATGGTGGCCCCCTTCTTAAAAATGCTGCCAATTTCACTGGCCGTGAGCAGAAAACGTTTCACATCATCGAAATCCCCATCGTGGTTTTCAATCACCAGATAATACATGAGTACAGCGGGAATTACCCCTGCACTGCCATTGGTGGGTGCCGTGACCACACGGCCCAGGGAAGCGTTGACCTCATTTACGGAAAGCGCAAAACAGCTGACCCATTTCAGGATTTGACGGAATTTCACTTCGGTATCCCGAATGCTTTCCAACCATTCGCGAGGGGTGGAGTAGGGGACACTGCCCTTTAGTTTTTGGTGCATGGCAAAGGCACGGCGTTTTACATTGAGGCCGCCGGGCAAGGTTCCCTCGGTATGGCAACCCAAATACATAGATTCCAACATGGCATCCCAAATCTCCTGTAGCCTTTTATTGATTTCGTCTTCGGACCTGAGGGAACGTTCATTTTCCCAAACTATTTCCGAAATGGATTTTCCCTTTTTGGAGCAATAGGCCAATAGCTCGTCCCCGGTTTTAATAGGGCAGGGGAAGGTCTTAAAAAGCACTTTGTTTTCCTTGGCGTGTTGCCGCTCTTCCTTCACTACAAATCCACCGCCAATGGAATAATAGGTCTCGGAGACCGTCTCCCCGTTGGTCAATTGGGCCTCAAAGCGCATGCCATTGGCATGGAAGGGCAGGAATTCCCGGTTGTAGTTGATATCCTCTTCCGGTATAAAGGCAATACGGTGCTTTTGATTCAAAAACAACTGCCTTTTGGAGGTTATGGCTTCAATTTTGGCAGGAATACTGTCACAGGCAATGGTCACGGGGTCTTCCCCCATCAATCCCAGGATTACGGCAATATCCGTGGCATGTCCCTTTCCCGTAAGGGACAGGGAACCGTAGAGTTGCACCTTTACCGAAACTACGGTGGGAAGAGCATGGGTTTCCTGCAATTCCTCCAACCATCGTTCCGCTGCCCGCCATGGGCCCAGTGTATGGGAACTGGAAGGACCTACCCCAATTTTGAGCATGTCAAAAACACTGATACATTCCATTAGCTACCGATTTGTGGCCCAAAGATAAGCCGGAATTAGGCTTTGCGAATGACGAATGTTGCATAGCATAGATATGAAATATACAATGTCCCTTTTTCATTTGGCATCGGTTCCAATCCCAATTTTGTACTTCGTCAAACTGTCAGCTTGTCATATCTCCGTGGATGGCATAGTCATTGACTACTAAAGATTGTTAAAAACAGAAATTCAACAACTTTAAATAGTAAACATGAGCAAAATTATTGGTATCGATTTGGGAACGACCAACTCTTGTGTTTCCGTAATGGAAGGTAACGAGCCAGTGGTAATCCCAAACGCAGAAGGAAAAAGGACAACACCATCTGTCATTGCTTTTGTTGAGGGCGGGGAGATCAAGGTTGGTGACCCGGCGAAAAGGCAAGCAGTGACAAACCCACATAAGACCATTTACTCCATAAAACGTTTTATGGGGAACAAATATTCGGAATCCCAAAAGGAAGCCGAACGGGTTCCCTACAAGGTGGTAAAGGGGGATAATGATACCCCAAGGGTAGATATTGAAGGACGTTTGTACACCCCACAGGAACTTTCTGCCATCATTCTTCAAAAGATGAAGAAAACGGCGGAGGATTATTTGGGACAGGATGTGACCCGGGCGGTGATTACCGTGCCGGCTTATTTTAACGACTCCCAGCGTCAGGCCACAAAAGAAGCGGGTGAAATTGCCGGACTTACCGTAGAGCGTATCATCAACGAGCCTACCGCTGCCTCTTTGGCATACGGATTGGACAAAAAGGACTCCGATCAGAAGATCGTTGTCTTTGACTTTGGTGGGGGAACACATGATGTTTCCATCCTGGAATTGGGGGACGGTGTCTTTGAAGTATTGTCCACTGATGGGGATACCCATTTGGGTGGTGATGATGTGGATCAGAAGATCATTGACTGGTTGGCAGAGGAATTCAAGTCCGACGAAGGTTTGGATTTGCGGGATGATGCCATGGCCTTACAACGTCTTCGCGAAGCGGCCGAAAAGGCAAAAATAGAATTATCGGCTTCCTCTCAGACCGAAATTAACCTGCCCTATGTAACGGCAACCGCCTCAGGACCCAAGCACCTTGTGCGAACCCTGAGTCGTTCCAAATTTGAACAACTGATTGCCGATTTGGTCAAACGTACCATTGAACCTTGTGCGAGTGCGTTAAAATCTGCCGGTCTTTCAAAAAGTGATATTGACGAAATCATTTTGGTTGGAGGATCTACAAGGATTCCAGCCGTACAGGAAGCTGTAGAGAAATTCTTTGGGAAAAAACCTTCCAAAGGGGTAAATCCCGATGAGGTAGTGGCCGTAGGTGCTGCCATCCAAGGGGGCGTATTGACCGGGGATGTAAAGGATGTACTGCTTTTGGACGTGACCCCACTTTCCTTGGGTATCGAAACCATGGGTAGTGTAAATACAAAATTGATTGAGGCGAATACTACGATTCCTACAAAGAAATCTCAGGTATTCTCAACAGCAGCGGACAATCAACCTTCGGTGGAAATCCATGTATTACAGGGAGAGAGGCCGATGGCCGCAGATAACAAAACCATTGGTCGCTTCCATTTGGACGGCATTCCACCTGCACCAAGGGGAACACCTCAAATCGAAGTTACCTTTGATATTGATGCGAATGGAATCATCAAGGTTTCCGCAACGGATAAGGCCACTGGAAAATCACAGGATATCCGAATTGAAGCCTCTTCCGGATTGACCGAGGAGGAAATTCAAAAAATGAAGGCTGAGGCCGAAGCCAATGCCGAAGCGGATAAGGCGGCCAAAGAGAAAGCCGATAAATTGAATGAGGCCGATAGTATGATTTTCCAGACGGAAAAACAGTTGGGCGAGTTTGGCGATAAGCTTTCCGATGATAAGAAAAAGCCGATTGAAGAGGCATTGGAAGAATTGAAAAAGGCGTATGAAACCAAGGATGTAGCGGTTATTGACCCTGCCTTGACCAAAATAAACGAAGCGTGGAAGGTAGCCTCAGAGGAGATGTACAAAGCACAAGCAGAAGCCTCGCAAGCTGGAGGTGCGGATGCTGCTGGGGATACTGCTAGCGGTGGGGCCGGAAATGGAGCCACTGAAGGTGACAATGTAGAGGATGTTGATTTTGAGGAAGTGAAGTAAGCAACGAGAATTTAGATAGTTAAGCCCCTGACGATAGCGACAGGGGCTTTTTTTTTGCATTTGCTTTAGTAAGCGGGTGCACCTATGGTCTTAAGACGATGTAAAGCCTCGGATTTTGAACGTACATTCAACTTTAAATAAATGTTCTGCAAATGAAAATTGACCGTGCTTGGCGTTACAAAGAGCTTTTTAGCAATATCCTTATAGGTAGCGCCTTGACCTAAATATCCAATAATCTGGTTTTCCCGTTGGGAAAGCATGGAATAGCGTTTCTCGCGGAATACGGAGACTATTTTTTTGGAAACGTCATTGCTCAATGCCGTGCCCTCTTCCTCAATCGTTTTTAAGGCAGATAACAGTCGTTCCGGTGTTACGGGTTTGGTCAAATAGCCGTGAACACCAATTTTAAATGCCTGCTTGATGAGTTCAAAATCGTTGTCCGAACTTACCACAAGCACTTTCAATTGTGGATTTCGCTGTAAAATACTGTTCACAAAGCGCAAACCGGACTGCCCGTTTACCTTGGTCTCCGTTATCAATAGATCAAAACTGTAACGGTCCTCATTCGTAAGGGCCTCCCTTAGGGAGTGGCAGACCACTTTTAGGGAATAGTCCTGCATTTCTTCAAAAATACTGTTGCAAAGTTCTACGGTACTAGGGTCATGGTCCAAGACCATGACATGATTCGGGGTTTTCATGTTATGTATGATTTGGGGTTACAAATTCTTTGAATTTTGGCCATAGCGAGGCACATCCCTTTATGACAAAGGATGGAAATGACAACAAGGCAAAACGGTAATGTTTACCTCAATACCATTGGGGTAGGGCTATTGACCTATGAACAAAAAAGCGTTAGCCGTTTCGCTCGTACAAAATGTTCAATTGAAAATTTCCTTGGTGCCAAGGAACTTTTTTGGGTGGGCCGGAGCCAGTTCTCTGAGTGTAGTTGTAGGTTAACATATATTAGAATTTTCGGGGTTACTCTATTATATGATTGTAAAATACTGGAATTATTTGAGCTGTCGATGAAATTGTAGGTATTTTCGTCCAAATGCACTTTTATCTAAGGAATTTTCCTCAAATCGGGGTATCCCATGTAGAATTAAAAAGCCATCGCCCAGCACGAGACTGGACAATGGCTACTTCGCATTTTACCTATGGTATAGGTTTGAGTTAATGAAGTGTATATGGTTATTCCATTTCAAAACCGATATCTGCGGTCTGTGTAGTGTTATAGACTTCCATGATCCATTTATCGTCTTTGTAGGATCCGTCCAAATCCGAAATAACGGCAACATCCGCATCGTCCTTAGTATTAAAATCGGCCAGATAGACATAATGTAACCCGTTTTCCTTGTTGTAAAATTGCCTTGCCTCCAACCCCTTATTGGACAAATCCTTTATAAATGATCTTACATTGGATTTGTTTTTAAATACATTGGCAATTAAATAGAAACCTGAATTAACCCCGATAGCATCTGACCGATTTTTAGCTTTTATGGGGATTTCGTTAAATTCTTCAAATCGTTCTTCCCTGTTTTTGGGTCGAACGGTATTGTCCGTGCTGGCAACACCCGTTTGTACACCATGGAACCTTCCCCTTGATCTGGATTCGGGTTTGGCACCATTTTGTTGTATTTCCCTTCGCAGCAAACGCACCATACTTTCAAACCGTTTTTCAAACATCTGATTCCTTAATTCTTCTATGGAGTCCTGTCTTAAGATCAGTTCATCGATCAACATCCTATTTTGGTAGGCCAAGCTTGCTTCATCAAAAGTGGTGGCCGGTGTGGCATCCATCTTTTGTTTTAAATCGTTTAATTGTTCTTCGTAATTGCGTACAATTTCATCAACAAATTCATCGTCTTCATTGGAAGCCAATTGTACATTAATCCCGGTTCCACGAAGTTCATCGTTCATGGTATAGGCAAGGGAAAGCTCATGGTTCCACCCCAGGTTTTCACCTTGCTCGGTAAGGCTTTTCTCCATCAGGTAGCCCAAGGACAGTCTTTTGTTCAAATTGAACCCCAAACCCGAGGAAAGTCCATAGCGCTGGTCATAGCTCGCTTGTAGCCAACCCATTTTTGGCAAATCCATCAGTAATGAACCTGTCATGGACCATTCGCTGTTGATATCCCTACCTGCCTGGACCAAGGGAATGAGCCTGGCGTCCTCAAATAGTCCCGTCCCCCTTTTAAAGGTATGGGTATATTGGAGCTGAGGTCTTAAATAATCCAGTCCAAAATTGGTGGCAAGCTCTTCATTGGTTTGGTTATACCGAACCATATCCGTAAAGTACATCCCAAAATCCCACTTTCCCAGGGATAGGGTAAGACCTGGTTCAATGGACAGGGAATTGATTTTTTCCACCTCATTCAGCGTGGGATCTTCTTCATTCACCACAACACGGTTCCTATCCAAACCCTGGCTCCTGTAGTTCACATTGGCACCAAAACTTAGGGCACTTTTTTCTCCCAATTTTACGGCCGTGGCATAATTGGCATGAAACCCAAACTCTTGGATAACACCGGACCATTGCCCATAAATGCCCAGCCCCAGTGCGGTGTTCTCATCCAATTTGTTGCTAAATCCCAAAAAGTAGTTTTGGTTGTTATCCTCAAAGCCTGCATATTGATTTCTTAAAAGTACATTTAAATAGGACTTATTCTCACGTACCAATGAGAAGGTAGGATTGATGAGGAATCGGTTAAAGAACAATTGATTGTGAAATGGATCCCTTGTATTTTGGGGAACTTGCTGTTCCTGTGCCACCACCATGGAATGGGTCAATAGGATGCCCAAAAACAGTGGGGCCACTATGGTGTTGAAATGTTTTTTTAAATAGTCCATCTTTTCGGGGTTAAAGTGAAACTGTATGGGTCAACAAAGGGGTTTTCCTTTTATAGAGATCGTAAGGGGATTTTTTTACTCGTCCTCAAAAACTGTCGAGGAATACTCCGTTTGGTTTCCGTCATGTAAGGCCTTCCAGAGTTTCTGATCGTCCTTTTCCACATTGGACAGTAAACCCTCTTCCCGTGGTGCAATGGAATATTGGCCAACGGTACGCTGGTCACCACGATTGGACAATACAAATCCCATTCCCTTGGACGGTGAGAAGGTAAGGGCATAATCATCATACCGGCTATTGATACGATTGCCCAGGTTTTTGGATTTGCTCAATCGATTGCCTTCCACGGTTACCGCATAGAGGTCGAAACCACCCTGTCCTTTTCTACCGTTGGATGCAAATACCAGGGTGGAACCGTTCAATAAACTTGGATACATATCGTCCTTTCTGGTATTGACCTTGGCCCCCAGGTTTTTGGGCTGTCCCAAGCTACCATCCGTATTGATCGTGGAAACATAAATATCATATTTCCCAAAGGTGCCGGGCATATTGGATGCAAAGAACAGTCGTGTGCCATCGGAAGAAACCGTAGGATGCTTGGCAGAATAGTGTTTTGGACATACCTGGACCTTTGTGATGTTCTTCCACTCCCCATTGATATTCTCTGCACGATAGATTTCATAAACGATTTCCTTTTTGGAGAATATACCGGTCTCCGGTTTTTGGACAGTGGCCTTGCTAAAGAATGCCATTTTTCCATCTGCCGTTATGGTGAGTTTTGGGGTGTACTGCTCCTTCATATGTGCCAGGGATTCCGCTTTGGTGTTCCGTAGGCTGTTTTTCCCGGAAACGACTACAGCAGAGGCATTTTTTAGTTGCTGGGATGGACTTATGGACCTGTAATCATTCATTACGGTATTGGTCCAGTCCCTTTGCTCGTTTTTTAATTTTCCAAGGGCCTTCTGACTCGCATAGGCATAACGTTCCTGAAACCGTTCCCTTTGCTGCGGGTCCGGTGTATTTTCCAATAAACGCTCGAACCAAAACGATGCGGAATCATAGTTTTCACTTAATAAATTGGCATTACCCAAATCTTGAAATATTTCAATTTCCGAGTAGCCCTGGTTAAGTAGATTTAAATAATCATCAATTCGTTGGGTAGCTTCTTCATCCCCAAAAATAGGTCGTGGATGGGCATCGCCTTGGGCCACAACTTTTGTAGCCCCAACATGTAGCAAAAATGCCCCTATCATAAAAATTGTAGCTGTGCGTATCATATTGTAAGATTTTGGACGTTTAACTCTTACAAATTTCCACAAAGCTTTCCTGGAATCCCCTATGAAAAATTCATAGGTTTTGTTGTTTGTCGGTTTGAACGTGTATTTTACCGATGATTTATCGCTTTCAATAGCTTGTTTGACTTAGGAAATCCGACCTTGTTTTGCCGGAGTATTACGGTACAATACACTGAAAACTAGGTGAATTATAAACGTTATTGGGATTTTTTTAGTTCATTTTTCCATTTTCGATGGCAGTTCTTTTTCACTTGTGGGCCCTGGGTGTCCAAATAGGGATTATTCGATATTCCTACTTTTGGATTTCCCTTTTTTCCATTACAATTGCCCTTAGGGTTTGGGTAATTGATGGTGGTTTTGGTTCGCTTTTATGGGCCTACTATTTTTTTAAAATTCCCAGATAAGCGATCCACGGTCCCACTTCTTTGGTGTATTGTTTGGCCATGACCCTGCTGATTTGCCCAATATGGCCCAAGTCATGAACGGTCCAAGCGGCAATAAGTTGTTCCAGTGTTACCTCCCCAAATTCGGGATGTATTCCGGTGCGCTTCAATTCGTTTTGGGTTATTTTCAAAGATTTGAGTTCGTCCAAATTTTTACTTCTCAATTCCCTGAAATCAAGGAGCAAATCTTTAATGGGCCTACTTTGGTCCTCCTTTTGCTGTGCAAACCTATCAAAGGGTTCAAACAATTTGTTTTTCGAAGTACTGAGGATTATTTTGATTCGCACCATCCAATCGGTTTTCTCCCCAAAGATCAAATGCCCTACAACAGTATAGGGACTCCATGTAGCTCCCCCTTCATTCTCTCTCAGCCAATCGTCCGAGAGGTCCAATAAATAAGACTCCAAAATGGCGGGTGTTTTTTCCAGTACCTCGATTGATTTGTCTAAGTTAAACTGCATATTTTTTTAATTTAAGAACTGGGTATGGCAACGTCGTACAATATTTTGAAAATGATTTCATAGGTCTTCCAAGGCAGTGGTGCCATGCATCCAGCTCCATTCCATTTTGGTCATAAACCACATATAGGCCTCATGGTCACTTATCCCCCAATCCCTAAAATCCCTAATGCTTTGGAATAAAACACCTGCATTTTTAGAGGTTGGCTCCTTTAAAAGACGGTTCATACGTTCAATAAAACCGGAAGGCTTGTCTCCACACTTTTCCAAATAATGTACAAACCATTTGTGATAAGGGAAAAGAATGCGGTTATGGGCCAGGATCAGTCTACCCGCATATAATGAAAGTTGGGACGCAGCCCTTGACCTTGTGTACAGGGTGCCATGACGCTCTGCTTCTCCCATTAGCCAGTTTTGTATGAATGCCATACAATAAAATGATTTTAGGCGCTCATTCCTTTCTTTTTCGGGGTAAACGGGTATTCTATTTAAAATTTGCTCAAGGCCTTTTATCCTTGAATAGGCTATAAAAGCACCATCAAAAGCTGCTCTGGAGGGTTCATTTCCTTTTTCCGCCACTTGGTTGAGATAATGAAGGTCTATAATTTTCCCATCAACAAATCCACTTGGGTAATTGCAGAGATCTGTCCGGTTAATGAAGAGGTCCCCTTTGGATTTCCGGAGTTTGAATTCCTCTTCAGTGGCGATAATCATAAAATCAACATCCGAATCGTCCCTTGCACATTGTTTTGCCACCGAACCCCCAATAATTATGGCATGGAACCTTTGGTCATTCCGGTATTCCCGAACAAGGTTTTCTATGGCCTCTTTATGATGTGCTTTTAGTGCGGGGTACATTCCATTGTTTTGAGGTTAGCATTTTTATTTGTGGATGATGGCAGCAGACACCCTTTTATAGTATTAGCTGTGCCCCATTTCCCTTGATATACAATTGAGCGTCTTGGTGAAGCTACTGTCGGCAATTCCAACGGACCGGTTGTTGGAAGTTGACGCAAGGTACAAAGGGAATGTTATTGATGGCAGATTAAAGTGCTACGGGTTTTTAATCCTTTTCCCAGCGCTTGGATGAAGCCTTGAAAATCCCCTCAAATTCGTCCTACGTCATGTTATCTTAGGCTTTCCGCCCTCAAGTTTTCAATGGGATTCGGAATCATTGAACTGCCAAAGTACATTTACCAATTGCCACTTTCCGTTCAGTTTTACGATATGCATATAATCTATCCATTCATCCGCTATGAGCTTAACAGAAGCCGTTTTATCATAAATATCCAGGATAATGACCTCTTTTTTTGGGTTTTCCGGGAATCCATCGCCGTCTTGGTTATAGGTCTCAGCCAGTAGGACCATGGCATCGGTAAAGGTTTCGCGCAAATATTCCTTTCCCGTTTTTTTGTCCGTCCAAAAGGTCCTTTTGACCATTCTTGGGTGGGCCGAGCGTTCAAACTGTTCCGGTTTCACCAGATGTTGGGATTCGATATAATCCAATGCCACCTGTTTTATCTCCAGGCTGTCTTTAGCGCTCTGTCCCTGGACATAACAGGTCAACAGGAAAAAAAAGAACGAAGCAAAAATTGGGGATTGTTTCATAATCTGGTTTAAATGGATGCTATTCCAACGGTGCTATAAGGTTCTCGGTTATGGCCCCACTTCAAAAAACCTTCATGATTTTACAACTACGAAGTGAAACCGTTTAAAGTTAGGGATTGCTGAATGATGACGATGTTCTTTATCAGTTTTTTAACGCGCCACAAAATGAAAGGAATTGTCTAAATTGCTGCTAAACAAAGAAGCATTGTAGTCCAGTTATGGGTTGGGGTTGGGATCAATTCGTTTTGTCCATCGCAATATAATGGCTAAAAGGGGCTAACCTTAGTGTTGTGTTGGCAGGGGTGGCTCCCTTTGCATATAATGTTGTGTACCCTTCGGTGTCCATTGGGATGTCTTGTCGTTCATTACTGATATTGATCAACACAATCGTCCTTTCATTTTGATACGTTCGTTGAAACGCCATAATCCCTTCCCTATTTTCAAATAGGGGCATATAATCGCCTAACCGAAGACTGGGGTGTTCCTTTCTAAGGGTAATGAGCTGCTGATAATGCCACCAAAGGGAATTTGGATCTTTCTTTTGATGCGCTAGACTCAACTGATCGATCAAATCCGATTTCCAAAAGGAAGTATCCCAAACGGGGGCACTGTCCTTATACCATAGCGCATTTCCTGGGTCGTTAATCCTAGCGGTCCATGGAAAAGCCTCCCGAACTGGAATATGGTTGGCATCGCTTCCCCATTCGTGGGTCTGGCCTACGACCCCCAACTCCTGGCCATAATAAATGGAGGGAATTCCAGGCAAAAGCAGATTCAAAATAGCGGCATTTCGTTTTTGGTTTTCGTTGCCCTGTACCACCGTTGCCCATCGTGCCGTATCATGGTTTTCCAAAAAATTCACCGAGAAAATGCTATCGCTGAATCTGTTGAGACTTTCCAAAACCACCTTATGGACTCGATTGGGTTCCATAGTAACCCCATTGGAAGATGGGTCAATGTACATATCATGGGTGCCTTCCTCTCCGGCAATGGCGAACCTAAGCGGAAAACCAAAAGCTGCATCAGCACCACTTTCTATGATCATTTGGTCACCGTACTCATTCCAATTGGACTGCTCCCCCAAAATAAAAACAGCTGGATTGATGTCCTTACAGGCCTTAAAAATGGGTTGCCAAAAATCCTGGTACATATTGGTGAAAATCCCCTTGTAATCCAGATCGTCCATAATATGATCAATCCTAAAACCATCAACCCCATCACTGAAATCCCCATCGTTATTGGGGTCAACCCAATAGCTGTAGAAATCGATCATCCACTGTTTGACACGGGGATGGTTCAAATCGAGAAAAACGATGTTGTGTTTGTTGCCAGGCCAGGCCGTGAACTCATATAAGGGCGATTTGGAAGGCCTAAAAATTTGCTCTGGAAATTGGTTCAGGGAATCCGAATAATAAATGAAGTCCGAATATTCGGAGTCTGGATTTTGATAGGAATCATCAAACCAAATATGTCCGCTTTGTGCATACTGGGTTTCCATGTCCATAAGGAACTTAAGCCCTTTTTGATGTACGGCCTCCACAAAATTCAGATAGTCCTCCTTGGTTCCGTATTCCTGGTCTATGTTTTCGTAATTCGTCGGGAAATAGTTGTGGTAAAAACCGGATTCGTATAAAGGGGTGAACAAAATGGTGGTCACGCCAAGTTCCTTGAGATAATCCAGTTTTTTGGTAAACCCATTGAGATCGCCATGTAGGTCACCATCGCTATCATAAAAACTGCGTTGCATCACGTGGTAAATGACTTCATTGTTCCAATTGATGGGGTCTTGTGGAATAGTGAACGCTTCCATGGTTTTGGTTGCTTCCTGCTTTTTTTGTGTTTCGCAGGAAAAAATCGTTCCCAGCACTATGGAAACGCAAATGTATTTTGTAATCGTTTTCATTTCGTCGTTCTTTTTTCAGGGAAGGTGACACGCCTTAAAACAGTTTTGCCCATTGGCACCAGTCGTACGGGCACTTCTTTTTGTTTTGATGCATCAAAAAGCTGTCCCTCCATTATCGGACCACTATCTTCTGTACGTTTAAGATCAACATCCGTTGGGATGACCAAATTCTTATGGGCCTCATTTTCAGGGAGGCAATGGTAATCTTTGAAAGGGGAATCGCCATAGGTTTTGATGACCTGTTCCGTATGCGGAATTGCGTAGGCAAATACCAAAGGACCTTGCTGTACATACACATCCCCATTGTTTGCTTTTTTCCGTTTGATCGGATTGATGAACTCAATGGTAAATGTTTCTTCGCCCTGCCATGTTTTGGTCATGGCATAATAGTCACCAATAAGCGTAACGGATTCCATATTTGATGGAAAATCCATGGATGCACTCCATTCCGGTTTTCGTAGTTTTAATGTGAATCGTACGGGCTTTGCCGTCCTGATTTTAAAAGTCACTGCATTTGTCCAGGGATAGTCTGTTAGCTGTTCCAGGGAAATGGTCGTGTCCTCCAGTTCTGTTGTCAACTCGGATGGTCCGTACATAAGAACGACGATGCCATCCTCCGCCCTCATGTACATTTGATGAAGGAAATAGGGGAGGTTTCTTCCATAATTTGGCACGCAACAGACGGCAGGTTCCGAATGTGTTGGGGAATACTTATATCTGGGTTCACTGGTGGAGGCATCCCCTTGGTGATGTTTACCGTCGAGCGCGTGGCAGTTGTCGTGTTTGGAATAGGTAATGGCCGTTCCATCCTGATTTCTGGCCCCCAACATGGCATTATAGGTCAACTGCTCCGCTGCATCCGCGAACTCCGTACTTCCCGTTTTTTGCATCAGACTGCCATAAGAATTTCTTAACTCAAGCATGGCGCAGTACTCGGCGGCTGTTTCGTTGGGATCGGCTTCCAATTTTAAAATCCACTCATCACCATGACCGGCACCACTGGGCAAAATACAGGACTCCAGTTTTGATAGCATATTTTCATAGGCCGTTTTCAATTCCGGGTAACCCGTATTGTAGTAAGCATTGGCCATGGCACGAATATGTTCATAGGTATGTACGGCATGCCCTTGAAAGAGGGAATCTTGTTCAATTAAATAGGGGTACCGCAGATCATTGAACGACCGGTTGATACCATAGGTGGAAAATGCCTTGTACAGATAGGTGGCATACTCCTGATATTTTTCATTGCCGGTAATGCGGTAAAGCGTTTCACAAACATCGGTCAACATGAGACCGTGGGTAACACCGCCAAAAGCGTTTTTCAGATAAAATGGGTTCCTACCGTTTTCACCATATTTTTCCATTGTGAGAGTCATAGCGCGTTCCACCGCATGTAATACTTCCTTGGAATTTGTAAATTCATAATAGGCCAATAGGGTCCTGAAAGCCGTAGTTTGTGCCCACAGCTCCCCATTGGAGCCTTCGTGCTGGTAACGAAGATTGGGTTTGTAGATTCCGATATAACCATCCTGGTCCTGGGATTCCAGTAGGTTTGCAATAATGGTATGGGACTGCGCAATTGCCCTGGGATTTTGGGTCAAAAAAGCATGTCTGACAAAACCATCCCACCAGTTGCCTATGGTTTCCGCATTCCACCACATGATGGATTTTTCCCAGGCCTGACCTGTGAGTTCCAAATCCCCCATTTCCGGAATATCTTCCATGCCACCCCTACGTGCGGTATAATACAGATCATCTGCTTTAATTCCGGGATAGAGTTCATCCAATGCACCGACGATTCCTTTTTCCAGGTCATTTTGCATCATCTCCAAAATCCATCCTTTAGGGAGTACACTGCCTGTTTTGAAAGCTTGAAAACTGGATTTTAATGGACTGGTCTTATGGGTGAAGAAGGGTAGGGCATCACTGTCATCAATGAGCTGTTCCGCCACTTTATTTACATTTTTGGAAAAATTCTCCCCTTGTGAATCTTCTCTTGAAGGCTTGCAACAAGAGAGTATGATCAAAATCATAATTAGTATTTTTTTCATTTTAAGGCCATTTTTAAATAATCTTTCATTTTACTGTTCAACTCGCTTTGGTTTGCCAGAGGTTCCTTGGTAAATGGAATACTTGGCATGTATGGAAATGGGCCAAACTCTGGAGTGATCGACATTTCCCGATAGCTTGAATGATGGTCCACGATGGCTTGCCACCATTTTACGAATTGGTCCAGATGTGCCTTCCATTCCGGTGCAAATGGATTATTGACCTGGGGCGACTGGGCATGGCCAACCCGGGCATGGATATGATATATTTTTGGAACCACTTTGGAAATAATAGCTTCCTGGTCTTCCAACATCGATTCCGAAACCGTGCACCAATGGGAAAAATCCCCAACAAATTTTAACTGTGGGAATACTTCCAGATATTGCAGCGTAGATCTGCCGTGAAAGGTGAATCTTCCCCTATGGATTTCATGATATACGGGTATCCGGTGTTTTTGGGAAAATTCTTCTGTGGCATCAATTATTTTACAATTGTCCGAAAAGGAATAATGGTCTTTTCCGGTGTGGGAGTTGATAAATGATGGGCTGTACTTCACTAAGTTGTCCAAACGGTTCAGTACATTGTCAAGATAGTCTTGCGGGATTTCCCCTTTTGACCCAAGAACCTGTTGTAAACCACAAATGAATTCGGGTTTTTCCTGTCTTAAGGCGGTAAGGGACTCGAAAAAGGAGGTTTCAAAAGCAGGATTTTGGGGAATATTGATTTCTATGCCATCAAAGCCCTTGGCAATGGTAAAATCCAAGAAGGCATCGGGCGGTAAATGTTCACTGCCCCAATAGGGATATAGATACTTTATGTTATCCATTCAATAGAGGACTGGATTTAATGGGGTGTTGATGATCTTGCCTATTTCCGCACCGGGGCACCAGGTATTCCAATCGTTTATTTGGCCGTCATTCTCCGGTTGCTTCAATTTCATGTCCTTGTCCATATAGATTATGGTCATCACTTTCCGTGTTTTTTGGGTCGTATTGGCACCGGCACGATGAAAGACCCAACCAGAGTGAAAACTGATTTCACCAATATCAAAAGGGGCTATAACATGTTTAAAATCGGTTACTTTTAAACGTTTTTCAATAAAACGTTCACTGGTATCGCCAATGGATAGTTCCCTGCCCTCCAAAATGGCATGACTACCGGCACTAAATTCCAAAGGTCCCATCTCCAGTGGTGTTTCCTGCAATGGAATCCATGCCGTTATAGTCTTGTCCGTTGCCAATGGCCAATAATGTTGATCTGCATGCCAGGGTGTAATACCGCCGCCGCCTTCTTTGAACAGTGCCTGATCGTGATACAATCGTACACCGTCCACTTGCATGAGGTCCGTTGCGATTTTTGCCAGGCGTTTGCTAAAAACCAGTTCCTTTATGGTCTCGTGCTGTTTCCATAAATTGAACAATTGCAAAAATGCCTTTCCATACGTACTCCGCTTTTCCATTGGAGTGTCCTGTTGATTCAGTTCATCGACTTTTTTTGAAATTACTTCATTTAGGTGCGCTAGAAAATCGGTTTCCAACACCTGTTTCAATTTTATGTACTTGTTCTTTTGGTAGAAATCGATGTGTTCTGAAGTCAGGGAATAGGGGCGGTCCAATAATTTTAAGGTTTCCATGATGTTACGGATTGATAGTCCAAAAGTAAATGGAACCCAGAGGAATGTATTCTTCAATTTTAATCAATACTATGCATATCTAAACCTATTTTTATAATTTTAAATCAATAAAAGGATTATAATACACTATTTTGAAGCCGGAACTGGAACAAATTGACATTGCAACCACACAACAATCCTTCCGTTTTTTCAAAAGGGAAACGGTTTTCTTTACCCCATTTTGGCATTATCATCCGGAGGTGGAACTTACCTATATCATCAATGGTGACGGGACCAGGTTTGTTGGAAATTCCATTGCACCTTTCTCAAATGGTGATTTGGTATTGGTGGGTAAGAACATACCGCACAATTGGGTCGGCGTAAAGCATAATACCGGGGAAAAACAAAAAGCGATCGTATTTCAGTTCAATACCGGTATTTTTTCCTCCTTTAAAGAATGCGCGCGCTTTAATGCGTTGTTTGAATTGGCCAAACGTGGCATACAATTCAAAAACCCCACGGAAGCCATCGTGGCTTTAATTACCAGGTTCGAATACCTAACTGCCATACAACAGCTCGGGGCCTTGCTGGAACTTTTGAATTTATTGGTTTTGCACAAGGACAAAACATTATTGGCCACTGAAATCTATGTGTACAATCACAACCAGAAACACAGAGTGGATAAGTTTGCCAAGGTGAACAACTACATTTTAGATCATCTGGAACAAAAGCTAACGGTAGCACAAATGGCGGATTTTACCCATATGGTGCCCCAGTCTTTTTGTAGGTGGTTCAAACAGAATTCAGGACATTCGTTCATTACTTTTTTAAATAAAACCCGAGTGGAAAATGCATGTCACTTGTTGGCGCACCGTAAGATGCCCATACAGGAAATTGCCTTTTGTTCGGGATTTGAAAGTTTGAGCCATTTTAACCGCACTTTTAAAAAATATAAGCGCCAAAGTCCCCGGGAGTTTGTCCGTACCCATATCCATTGATTTTTTGTTGAATGGAACGGAACGACAACGCATACCTATGATAACCGCAAAGGATGCTACTATTTTGGGGCATGTCGGCTATGGCTGTTTTGGTAACAAAAACTCCAAAGGAATGGCCAACCTTCTATTCCAGGCATTTTCACTGTGGTCTTCACCGGGGAAGTACTTCGTGGTCCAATGTAAGGGCCCGTATCCTTTTTCGATCATTACTTGATCCACTTTCTTTTGGATTTCCGGGTATAACCTATCCAAGGTTTCATCACCACAGTCAAAGTAAATTTTATGTTCTTTGGGATTGGGCAGATTGCTTTTTAGATAGTTCAGGAATGCATCTGGCATAGGATTATTTTCAAGGCCAAAAGATCCTACCCAATGTGTGGACAGACACGCCGCACCTCCAAATACTTTGGGATACTCGCAGATGGCATACATGGAAATCAATCCCCCCATACTACTACCCGCAACATAGGTATTGTCCCTGTCCGTGTAGACCGAATAGTTGGTATCGATGTACGGTTTTAGTTCCGCTACCAGGAATTTTAAATAGTTGTCCGATTGGGGGCTAAAAGTCCCTGACACCGGAATGGAAGCCCTTTTTAATTGTGACGTAACCGTATCCTTTTCCAACCTGGACAGTGATTCAAAGGGCTTTTGAGGGAAATAATCCGGATGTCGTGTTGTCCCTCCGTTCCATATGCCAACTACAATGAAGGGCTCCACCTTATTGGACTTGAATAAACTGGAAGCGACATCATCCACATTCCATGCCTGTTTGTTCCAGGTGCTTTCGGGGTCAAAAAGCATTTGTCCATCGTGCATATATAGGACCGCATACTTTTTTGATTTGGAATAGCCTTCCGGCAACCAGATATCGATGGTCCTTGCGGTGACATGGTCCGACTTAAAGTTCCCGATACGCTCAATTGTACCGCTGATAACCTTTGGAAGCGTTTCCTGTGCTTGTCCCACTAGCGTGGATACCATCAATACGATACTTAGTGATTTTTTCATTTGTTATGTTTTGATCAAGAATTGATTTTTAAACTGTTTTTTTCATTTAATTCCGAAAAGGTAGTACCGTGATTTCGACCATGGTTTAGTATTGAACTCCAACAATCCCAACTATGTAAAAAAGAGGGGAGTGATTCAAGAAGTCCACACTTTGGCTTTGTAAGTTTGAAGTTACAGAATTGTTACTGTAAATGATAAACGTTTTGTATTCTGTTTCAGGGGACCTTAATTAAAAATCCCAAATACGATATAGGAAATTCAAAAAAATTTGTTGATTTTTAGGAAACAACACTATCTATCAATGAAACAAACAACATGGGTGGTGATTCCCGGTATTGGCAACCAGAAACCGGGTGAAACCGTAACTGCACTGGCACGGAGCCTGGGTACCCGAAACCATGCTACCGTTCAAAGTCAAAAGGACTGCTATCTCGCCGAAGGTGGGGATGACAGCAAGATCAAAACCTTCCATGTACCTATGGTTGATGCTTCAAGTCCAAATCAAACCACCCATTTCAAGGAACTCTATTGGAATGACTTGTCTACCGTTAAGGAGTCATGGTGGGGTATCGCCAAAGGGCTTTTCAACGTGGTCACAGGCTTAAGGCATCTCGTTACACCAACAGAAAAAAATGAACAAAGTAAGCCTTTGGCCATCCTGGCGCAAGTTTTCTTTTGGCTGGTGGGAGGGCCTATACTCGGGGGATCTGCCTTGGTATTTATGGTCTGGGCCATACTATTGGCCATCCACGGTGGGATGCAGTTACATTATGAGAGCCAGCAGGTTCAGGAACTTTTGAATCATCAACTCAATTGGGTGTTCCCATTGGTATGCCTATTCATTGGGTTTGTAATTCTTCTATTACCCTTAAAGGTAAAGGGGGAAAGACTTAGAAGTTACTGGACCATGAAGTGCGTGGCGATTCTGGCACTAGTTTTGGTAATTGCCTTTCCAATACTGAACCATTACCGACCAGACGACTTTACAACAGTTAGTGATAGTATTTTTTCTGCAATAGTAATTCCAGTTGTTGGATTCTGGGCAGTGACAAATGTAGTTATGTTGCTGTTATTTGGAGCCACTTTCGTGCAGCACATACGTTTTGGCATAAAAAATCATCCTTATATCATCATTCCCGCATTAAGCACAATCCTTACCATGGTTTTTCTTATCGCGGCTATTCCAATACTGATCATTGGTTCAAATACACTTACTCCGACGAGCCTTCAATTTGCCGATATGGACAAGGTGGTCAAAACCAGCCTCCCAACTGTGGGCTGGATATGGATCGGTTTCGTAATCGTGGTGGTTTTCGCTCTACTATTGGCTTATTTAAGGGCACAATGGTTCAGTAATAACACAAATCAGATTAGCTCGGACAACAGTCCTCCACGATTGGTCTTCAGTCCGTTTTTGTTCTGGGTATTGTTTACACTTTCTGTCCCAGCGATTGCCGCTTTTTTTATAAACCTTATGGGACGATTTGTGGACATCAAAGCCCTTGAATACATAAACGAGCTTACCGATGTTCTACGTTTGGGAGTGATTGTTACCATTCCTCTGATTTTACCCCTGTTGGCCCTGGCCAAACCGGGAATCAGACTGGCACTGGACCTCACTTTGGATATCGTGAACTACTTCAAACCAAAACCATCCCAGGCATTTAAACCATGGCGGACAGCTTATGATAAGATTGGATTTGAATTCAGGGAACAGGTTTTGCAAAGGCTGGATAAAATAATGGATTTTGCAGCCCAGGGAGAGGGTGCTAAAAAATTGATTCTGGTCACCCATAGCCAGGGAACCATCTTTGGATTGGATTATGTCTCCAATCCTAAAAACCAGTCACGGTTGGCAGGATTTGATTCCGTGGTACTGGTGACCATGGGCTCACCATTTACATATGTTTACCAACATTATTTTCCTGATATTTTTACCCAAAATGAAAGGTATGAGACCATTAAAAAAGTATTAGGTAAAAATCCTTGGCTGAACATCTATTGTAGCGATGATTATATTGGCACTTATATTGCCCCTTATGAATCTGGTGTTGACGAAACGTCGAGATATCCGAAGAATATCGAAACTGGATCTGGGGGCCATACCGGCTATTTCGAAGATGCACGGGTAATGGCCGAACTGGAACGGTTTTGAGGATGGTTTTGGTATTTGGAAGTTGTATTCAGGTATGGAGTATTTAAATAATAGTCAGTGTTGCCCCTGACTTTTTTATCTATCATTGTATTTTACCTATTCACCATTGACATTTGTTTTTCTAACAAACCTATTTTGAACAATCTTGTCCAGATAGATTTTTGAGTCAACGCATTCAAAATCCAATCGGTTCGAAAGTTCACCAAACAAGGGAATACCGCCTCCCAGAATATAGGGAATTATGGATATGGTCATTTCGTCGATTAAATCCTCTTTTAAAAAACCCTGAATCGTTTTTCCGCCATCTATATAAAGGTTATGGCATTTCTTCCGATGGATTTCTTCCAGAATTTCCTTTAAAGTTCCTTTCATCAGTTCGGCCTTGTTCCTGTATTCCATGGGAATGCTTTTTAAACTGTTGCTCAAAACAAAAACGGGCTTTTGATACGGCCAGTCCATATCAAATCCACATACGGTTTCAAAAGTCGTGCGTCCCATGACCAGGGCATCTATTTGCGACATAAAATCTTCATACCCCATGTCAATATTATTGGGGTTTGGGATGGAATGTAGCCACTCGATGCCTCCATCTTTATCCGCAATATACCCATCCATACTTGTGGCAATAAATACCTTGTTCTTCATTTCCTTTGTTTAGTCATTGGCCAAAGTGGCCGTTATTTGTTTTGTCAATAGCGTACGTCCATTCGGTTGGTAACCCTTACTCCTGTAAAGTTGATTGGCATTACTGTTGTGGGGTTCAACTTCCAAATGCACTGCGTTTATATTTAGTTTTTTCGATTCCGATTCCACAAAATCCATGGCCAGTTTTCCGATTCCTTTACTTCGGAAAGGCTGTTTTATGTAAAGTTCATCAATAAATGCATCCCTACCGTTGTATTCAAAGCTAAACCCAAATGAAAGTACAATATAACCGATGTTTTCTTCACCATGGGTAATCAAATACAACCTACCCAGCATTTCATTTGAAGTAAAGTCCAGTAGGTTTTTCGCTCCCACGGCGAAGTCAAAATCATACCCATCAATTTTATTGAATGCTTCCATCATTTCCAAAACATCAGGTTTGTCATTATCCGTATATATTCTAAATTCAATTTCCATTTTTTGTGTTTTGCCAAAGGTCTTGGCTAGGATTTCCTGCTGTACAGAACGGTCGGTCCATTAAACATCCTTGCCTTATACCAAGCTGAACTTGTAGAAGGGTAGGGGGGCCTTTAATAAGGACTATTCCGTTGGGAAGTCAACCACCAACCGATTCTTATCTTTTTGGTAGGGTACAAAGCTACAATTATACGTGCCGTACGCAACACCTGAACCAATGGACAGATGAATTATTACCCTTGTTCGCAACTATGTAATTTATTTAAATAGTTCAATGGTATAGTCCAAGAGTTCCGTGCCACCCCATTTTCCGTGTCCGGGAATGACAATTTCGATATTTGGATATTTCAATTTGATCTTACGAACAGTTTCTGGCCAGGCCATAGTATTCGCATCTCCCAAATATCCTTTTCCAGCCCCATCGCTTTTGATCAGACAACCACCAAAGAGCACATTATCCTCAGGAAAATACGCTATACAGTTGTCCTTGGTATGGCCTTCACCAAAGTAGGCGATATCAACCCTTTTATTCCCAACAGCTAAGGTTAGTGTGCTGTCAAATTCCTGAATTTTCCTGGGGAGGGTTTCCCCATTCTTTTTTAATAGTTCTATAGTTTTGTGGGTGGCATAAGTCGGAACATTGTGTTGTTCAAATGCTTTTATTCCACCAATACAGTCGTCGTGAAAATGGGTGGGAACAAGGGCAATCACCTCACTTCTAAGCCTATTGGCAACAAATTTCAGTAGTTCTAAGGAAGCCGTGTCGTCCGTTGGGGTGTCAAAAACAATGCCCTTGCCTTCGTTTACAATCAACATTCCATTACAGGCCACCTTTCCGTAATCTTCGGTATGCAAATATGAAATATGCGTATAGCTATGATTTGAAAGCTTTTGAATGATCAAGTTTTCGGTTTGATGGACTATGGAACCCCCAACCGTTTGTTTCTTGGAGTCTTCGTTTGTGGAGTTTTGTTTTGTACGATTTTGTCCAGAGGGCGATTCCTTGCACGAAAGAAAAATCAATCCCATCACAAGAAAGAGCCGCAAGAATACTTTCGTCATTTTGTTTTTGGTCAAGGGTATTATAGGTTTTTCAAATAGTCGATGCTTTTTTTCAGGGCTATTTCGGGTTGATGCACCATATCCTGCTCTACAAAAAAATGTTTGACCCCTGCCTGTTTACCGGCCGCTACAATAGATTCCAGATCGAATATGCCATCACCGGCAGTCGTCATGTAGGGAAATAATTCAATCCACTGATTTGGGTCACCTCCATCCCCGGAAAACCGGACTTTCTCCTTCATATCCTTAATGTGCATTAAATGATAACGATTTGGATAGGCTTCGAGATAAGCAATGGGATCGGCACCCCCGGCCGTTGTCCAATATATATCCATTTCAAAGAACACGAGGCCTTCATCCGTTTGGTCCAGGATCAGGTTCAAAGGAATCCCACCATCCATTTCCTGCAACCCATAACCGTGATTGTGATAGGAGAATTTTAAGCCCATCTTTTTGGCCTGCTCACCGATTTTATTGAATTCCTCTGCTACGGATTTATAACCATCCAGGGTCATTCTTTTTTCCTGGGGTATGGCAGGTATTCCGGCATAGTCAAAACCAAGTATGTCACTGGCCTCCGCAATTTCCTCCATATTGTTTTGTAGGGTCACCATATCGGTATGGATGGCGGTTGCCCTTATGCCATTATCCGTTAAAATGGATTTTATTTCCTTGGGGGTATGTCCAAAATAACCGCTTCCACTAAATCCCAGATTGGGGGTAATGGCCTTCCAACCCTCTTTTACGGAATTGTCACTAAATGGAAATGGTCCATAGAGTTCAACTTCTTTATAGCCCATTTTGGAAAGCATCTCGATCCCAGCCCTGAAATCCTTTTCAAGTAATTTGGGCAGTGAAAATAATTGAATCCCAATGCTGCTAAGGCTTTTACTCGCAAAGCTACCTATCGCTTTTCCTGGAAATAGGGAACAGCTAATAACCGCTGCCGCCGTATTTTTAAGAAAATCCCGTTTTTCCATACTAGTATTTTACTGTTGATTTCTCCATCCGTACGCTGTTCTTAACCATTACTTGTTCCTGCCCCAAGGATGATGAACCCATGGGAACGAGGCCAATGACGGGCGTTGTGGGTTTACAGGTGAAGTTAACGAAAACAAGTAGGATATACTTGGCCGGAGCTAGTTAAATTACAGGTTTTTTCTAGTGCGTTTCCGTTATTTCAATGGCAAGCGAAATCCAAATACGGGCAGGTTCCCTTGCATGAAATCCAGATCTTGAGCTCTCTTAAATCCAAGTCGTTCGTACATCTTCCAGGCTGTTTTCATGGACTTTGTAGTGTGGATCACCATTGTTTCAGCATTGCTTTTTTTCCCTTTTTCCATGCAGTACTCCGTGAGCATTTTGCCTATTCCCAAACCCCTGGTTTTGGCATCCACCCCGAGCAATCTGAACCCGCAGGCGTTTTTTTCCTGGGTTGCGGTCCCTCCGGATCCGTAATCCTTCATATCGTTAAAGTAAACTACCGCCCCGCCTATATTTCCTTGTTCGGAAACTGCGGCAAGCAATTCCACATTTTTATTTTCTGTTAGTTTTCCCACGTTCCCGAGCATTTCATAGTATTGGGGTTGTTCCTCTTTTTTGGGAAATCCGCTGAGCGCGGAATAGACTTCAACCAATAACTCCCCAATGCGTTCAAATTCGGTCTCCTTTGCATTTCTAACCATGTAGTTCGTGTACTCTTTTATGATTTCTTTCTTTAGGGAGGTTGTGTTTAATTTATGATTGATCTCAATAAGCTGATGTAAAAAATCGTCCTTACCAAAAAGATTTTCCAAATGCTTGTGGAACAAGCGCCAAATCGACTGTAATTCGGGTTCCATACCTTTTCCCTTCGCAGTAAGCTGAATGAGTTTTGAACGATTGTCAGTTGGGTTGGATAGTATGGTCACATATCCCGCTTTCTCCAGTTCGCGAATCACATTTTTAACCGTTATCCTACTGTAGGAAATGCTTTCTGTTAGTTCCATAACGGTCAATGCCCTGGTGGTCTGGCTTAACACATAGTAGATGGGAAACCAACTGGACTTGAACGGAATTCCCATGTGCTTGTAAATGCTATCTCCTTCGGATTGCAGTTTCTCGTAGACCCTTCGCATTTGGGAGCCAATGGATAAATATCCTAAATCTTCTAGCCACATAGTTTTAAATAATATTTCATAAAAATATGAAATAACTTTCATAAATAATAGATTTCTTATGACGAAAAGTCAACCGTAAAGAAAACATATTGTATGAAACGGTTGGACCATTATCCTATGTATCCACTAGTTCTAGGAAATTCATAGTTTAAAAAATCCCACACAAGTACTTGGTGGGATTTTCCTTTAAACGGCAACAAGAACGTTTGCTTGATTGCGGAGCTACTCTGCCTTATGCCATAGTGCTTTCTTTCCTGTACTGAAGTCCTTGGTGATCAAGGCCCGGTCATATTCTTCACCCAAGGTTGTATACGCCACGTAGGTGAGCGTGTTGTTCTCAATGGTAATGACCTGGAAGAATTGGGTTTGTTCGGCCGATTTGTCCAAACGATATCCCTGGGTTGCATAGGCTTTCATTTGCTCGGCATCCACCTGATACTGTTTAGGACCACTTACAGATGTGACATAGACCGTACCGAGGTCATCGCTATTTTCCGAATCCGTGGTTCTAATAGGCACATGACCTCTTGCATACGTGTGATCATGACCATTGAGCACTAAATCCACACCATATTTGTCAAGAAGTGGTTTCCAGTTTTCTCGCGCGAACTGGAAGTCACGTCCCTTGGCTGGTGAGAATACGGAATGGTGGCAGGTAATGATCTTCCATTTAGCGGTACAATTTTTCAGTTGCTGTTCAAGATACGCGGTTTGTTCTTCCAGCAAATCATTGGAGTTGAGGGCAATAATCCGTACATCTTGATAATCTACGGTATACACGGTCTCATGTAGTTTTGGGTCCAAATCCTTCTCTACTGGCAGTGTGAACTGTGGCCGCCATTGAATGGAAAGCTTCCTTGCCTCCCCTTTTTCAATGGACGAGAATTCATGATTCCCAACAACGGGTATCGCTGTCCATTGGCTATGGATAAATCCACCGGCTTTATACCATTCCGCCCACTCCTGGTCGCGATGGGCAGTGTTGATCAGGTCTCCGGCATGGACCACAAATGAGGCATTGGGGGCAGTTTGGTAGGCCATACGGATCGTACGGGACCAATGGGCGAGAACATCGTTTTGGGCGTCACCAAAATATACGAATTGGGTCGGGGCATAATCAGGTTTTGCCGTGCGAAACTGAATCCATTCGGACCAGTAATCGTTGCCGTCCCCAACACGATAGGCATACAGCACATCCGGTTTCAGCCCTTCGAATACGACACTATGGTAGTGGACGATCAGGGAGGCATTACTTTTGTACAGACCCAAATCGAATGGTTCCGTTTTGGCATCCATGGTCACCGCATCATCGGCAAACCCGGAATTTACCGTGGCCTCCGCAATTTGTGCAACGGCTTTGGTAATACTGGTATCGGTACGCCAGGTTACCGCTCGGCTCGTTGATGGATCACCATGGAACGTCAACATGATCCGATCGGGATCCCGGCTGGGAACCTCCCAATGGTGTAGGTCATCATGATGATGTTGTGCAATAACAGGAACAACCGTGAGGCATGCCAGGATGGCAACTCGCAATGCTAGATAATTGAATAGCTTCATTCTTTTAATTTCTTTATAGGTCCAACGTTCATTTTTGCGGGTCTAAACTAAAAATCTGAAGGACTTTCTGATTCGTAACGGAGTTTATTTCTTTGTTAAATATTTTACAGGCCCAATTCTTTGGAGCCACAGTTTTGTCAATAACGGTCTTGTGAGGCGTTCCCCGCTCTTGTTGGCAATGAGGGTACTACAAATGGTTTGGTACATCTTATTCCCATTAAAACGCTTCCTCGGTCATTCCGTTGTTGAGCATGGCACCTGCAATGGTTCCCGTTGCCACGGCATATGAGACGGCCCGCAAAGGGCTTGCATTGTCCCCACAGGCGAGAACACCTTCCACTGTCGTTTTTTGAAAGAAATCTACTTTTAGGAGTCCTTCCTCCGTCAACTCGCATCCCAGTTTTTCTGGAATCTTACAATGTTGTTCAAAGTCTGGTCGCGCGTAGATGGCTTTGAGCTCAAAAGTGGAACGATCTTCAAAAACAATTTGATGGATATTGCCATTACGGTGTTCAAAAGAAACAATTTTCTTCTCCACAATGGAAATATCGTGTTTTGTTATCTTTTCAATCTGTACTTGATTTAAGGTACTTTTTCCATTTGTGAATAGGGTCAGATCTTTTGTCCAATTACTAATGAGTTGGGCATAATGGAATGCAGGATCCCCATTGGCCAATATGCCGGTTCTTTCATTTCTTACTTCGTAACCGTGGCAATACGGACAATGAATAACGGATTTTCCCCAACATTCTGCAAAACCTCCTATGTTGGGCATTAGGTCCTTAACCCCTGTGGCAAAAATGAGTTTCCGCGCTGCGAATATATCGCCCCTTTCGGTCGTTACTTCAAATCCATTGGTTGTTTTTTTTGCGCCCGTTGCAAGGCCATCATAAAATTCAACGGTCCCATATTCTTCTACTTGTTGTCTGGCAAGCGTAGCGATTTCCTTTGGGGTTTTTCCGTCCTGGGTAATAAAGTTGTGTGAATGCGGCGTTTGACTATTACAAGGTTGTCCGCTGTCTATGATCAAAACACTTTTTAATGCCCTGCCCAAGGACATACCTGCTGATAGCCCTGAATAACTTCCGCCAATGATAATGATCTCAAAGCTGTTCTTACCTTTCATATTTTATAATTGTTCCCTATTGGTAAAGACGGTGTAAATTGGTGCGGATTCCCCCAAAACGAGTGTATACGTTTCTTTTTTACTTCACACTAGGAAATACAATCGGCACATTTCCCTATCAACAAAAGGGAGACGGAATCTATGCGGTGTTCCGCAACCTCTGGAATAGGAATACTAATGGGCAGGCATTCCGTTTTGCCACAATCCCGACACTGAAAATGCGGATGGGTATCCCTATGTTGCTGGTGCGAACAACCATTGTTGTTACATAGTGCGTACCAAGTAAGTCCATCTTTTCCGGCAAACGAATGCAGGATACCATCATCTTCCAAACGCTCAAGAATCCGGTAGACCGTGGACTTGTTCATTTGGTGATGCAGCCGTTCCACCAGTTCCATTGTGGACAGGGCCATTTTGGTCTGCACAAATTCATTGAGCAATGCCTTGACCGACTTGGTCCTTCGAATTATTCCCATGCCGTAAATTTATTGCAACTGAGTTGCAATAACAAATTGTTTGTTTATTTTTGCGACTCAGTTGCATTTAAGACCATAAAAATACATGATGCGCAGTATAGGGCAAATGGAAAAATTAGGTTATTCCGACTTCCTCGGGGCAGCGGCCAGTGGCCTTTGCGCTATTCATTGTGCCCTGACCCCCGTGTTCTTTGCCGCTAGACCGGTTTTGGAGACCGCCATGGGCAAGCATAGTCATGGCCCCGGTTTTTGGGCGCTATTGGATTACCTTTTTCTGGTCTTGAGTCTGGCCGCGGTTTGGTATTCTGCAAGACATACCGACCATACTGGTATTAAGAGGGTTTTATGGGGGGCATGGAGCATTTTTGCCATTGGGCTTTTATCCGAGAGCTTTCATTTCCACCACGGGATATGGTTCATGTATGTTGGCTCCATTACCTTGGTTATAGCCCATTTGTATAACCATCGCCATTGTAAAAAATCCAGGATGAAAGTCACCGCTGAAAACACCGATCAATGACACCAATCAACACCTTGGATGATCATGCCGCAATTGGCACCGATGTAAGCATATTACAGGACATTCACTTGAAAACCAAGAATCTCGCCGTTTACCGACGTGGGATAACACAATTGAAGGGGGAGCTTGCCCAAGTCGCCAAACGACCGATGGAATGCCGGGCAAATGGTACAGTGGAAGAAATCATATTTTCCCTTAGCTCTTATTTGACCAATGTACTTCCGGAGCATGTGGGCCTATTGGGGGACATTTTAAATCTTTTGGAATTGTTCCAACAAGTGACCAAGGTATCTTCTTTCCGCGTTTCACTGGCCACCGTAAGCACCAATATGTGCTCCAGGTTCCATGCGGACAATAATGAACTCAGAATGCTTTGCACCTATTATGGGCCAGGTACGTTATGGCTACCTGAGAACGCCGTTGATCGAAAAGCCTATCTAAGCGGAAAAGGCAATCAAAATATTGTGCCTGACAAAAGTCTTATTCAGCAGGTTGCCACTGGGGATGTAGTGGTTTTAAAAGGTGCCCTATATCCGGACTCAACCCCTGTTTTGCACCGCAGTCCAAACATTGAAGAAAGCGGTGAAGAACGATTGTTGCTTAGTATCGACCCCAATCAATCCCTGAATCTTCCGATATGATATTCCTTAAACAAAAAAGAGGGCAACAAGCTCATTTGCGGGATGCAAAATTGACCGGATAAAAAATGTACAAAAATAGAAGTTCCTGTGGACAGGGAACATTGGATGTTAAAAAATAGTTGGATAATTAAGAAGATATGGAAACAGAAAAGAAACTCCCCGTAACCGTGTTGAGCGGGTTTTTAGGCGCAGGAAAGACCACTTTGCTAAACCATGTTCTCCACAACAAGGAGGGCTTGAAAGTTGCCGTGATCGTAAATGATATGAGCGAGGTCAACGTGGATGCGGAATTGGTAAAGAGCGAAAACACCCTTTCCCGTACGGAGGAAAAGCTGGTGGAAATGAGCAACGGCTGTATTTGCTGCACCCTTAGGGAGGATTTGATGGTGGAAGTTGAGCGTTTGGCCAAGGAAAATCGATTTGATTATTTGCTTATTGAAAGTACGGGCATCAGCGAACCCGTGCCGGTCGCCCAGACTTTTTCCTTTGTCGATGAGGAGAACAACATCGACCTCTCCCGATTCAGTTATGTGGATACCATGGTTACTGTGGTAGACGCCTTCAATTTTTTCAAGGATTTTGGCAGTCCGGAAACCTTAATGGATAGGGACCTTACGGATATGGAGGGTGACTATCGTACCATTGTAAACCTACTAACGGATCAGATAGAGTTTGCCAATGTCATTGTTCTGAATAAAACAGACCTGGTGTCCGAAGAGCATTTGGGAATCTTACATGCGACCATTGCCAAGTTGAATCCTTCCGCCCGTATCATTGAATCCCACTTTGGAAAAGTAAGCCCTGGAGACGTACTCAATACCGGGCTTTTCAATTTTGAGGAGGCGGAGCAAAGTGCCGGTTGGATCGAGGAACTCAAAAAGGAAGAACATACCCCCGAAACCGAGGAGTATGGCATTGGTTCCTTTGTGTATCGAAGCAGAAAGCCTTTTGATCCAGAACGTTTTTGGCAGTATGTACAATATCGATTTCCAACTACCATCATTCGTAGTAAGGGGCTGTTTTGGATTGCTTCACGACCCGAACAAGCCTTGGTGTGGGGCCAAGCGGGAGGATCTTTAAGGACTGATGGCGCCGGGGTCTGGTGGAGCAGTATGCCTTTTCAAAAACGGGCGGAGTATTTGGTGTTTTTGGAGAATCAAGAACATATTGAATCAAATTGGGACAAAACCTTTGGGGACCGGAAAAATGAAATCGTATTCATAGGTCAGGATATGGATGAAGCCGTTATACGGGCAGATCTCGATGCATGCTTGGCCACGGACAACGAACTTGCATCACGAAAGTGGATGGTGGGATATGATGATGAATGGCCAGTAAACAGGGCATATGCATTGGAATAAAGATCAAACGTACCATCGATTTTGACCGTAATTAATTTCAATAAATCCTTGGCTTAAGACAAATGACCAGTTTTTAGTGATGCTTAACGCTAGGTGATCGGTGAAAAACCATAAACCATTAACCATTAACCATTAACCATTAACCATCAACCATTAAGCCGAATAAAGTCAGAAAAGCAACTGAATTTTTGTTTCTTTTCGTTTTTGTACCATCACAACAATGATACTTTTGTTGAATTCTAAAGTTGAGGATAAGTGGAAAAAGCAAAAATTGGCATTATCAATGTTTCAGACCGTGCTAGTCGAGGCGAATATGAAGATTTACCCGGCCAGGAGGTGCAACGACTGCTGAAATTGTGGTTGTCCAGTCCTTGGGAAGCGGAGTACGCGGTCATTCCCGATGAACAGGACCTACTGGAAAAGGAATTGATCGATATGGCCGATAACAAGGCCTGTGCCCTAATCGTAACGACAGGCGGCACAGGACCGGCCGTAAGGGATGTGACACCGGAAGCCACCATTGCCGTTTGTGAAAAACTACTTCCCGGGTTTGGCGAGCAGATGAGGCAGGTGAGTTTGCAATATGTACCTACCGCCATTCTTTCCCGTCAAACGGCTGGAATCCGAGGAAGTACATTGATCATAAACCTTCCGGGCAAACCAAAATCCATTCGGGAATGTTTGGAAGCGGTATTTCCAGCCATTCCGTACTGTATCGATTTGATTGGGGGACCTTATCTGGAATCAAATCCAGAGGCCATGAAGGTATTTCGGCCCGGTCAAGGTTTAAAGAAGAAGGGGTCATAATGACCTTTGAGGTTAATTTGGAATGAAGGAATGGCCCATATGCACAAATAAAGAGGTTCGCTTAGCATGAAAGCCATAGTTCGGTATTTCTGGCCCACTATCCTAATCGGTGTACTTCTGATTAAGATTTCGGCATTCCATGTTTGCGAACATCACGATTCCCCGGAGCATTCCGATACGCCCTGCGAGAATTGCCTGCTGGTTAGTGATGCACTTGAATTGGAGGGGATTAGTACTCCAGTGGAAGGCCTCGAACTGTTCCGACCAGAAATTCTTTTCGCGGAGAAGTTGGTTTTCGCCACCACGCGGTACAAAAACAAAAAAAGGATAGCCAACTGTCACTGTAGGCCTCCGCCCTTATTCTTTTCCTAAGATATCGTTTCAACATTTTCAGGATTTAGCTATTGCGGAGAGTAAGACTCATGCCTATGGGTCCATATCTACTTTGTCCAAGCGGCTAATTCCAATTCAACAAAAAGAAAAAACTATAAATAGGGTCTTGTTGAACAAAATTATTTTAATTTAGACCAATTTTAAATAACAACCTTTCAAATGAGAATACTACACCTAAGTTGTTTTGTGCTGCTCTTTGCATTTGCAGCTAAAGCACAAGAAACTGTGTCAATTTCAGGAAAAGTCACCGATGAAAACAACCAACCTGTTTTTGGGGCCAATGTGCTTTTATTGGGCACGGGTAGGGGAACCTCGACCAATATGGATGGTGAATTTACCATGAGTGATATTTCTGCATCAAACTACTTTATCCAAGTAAGTTATTTGGGTTATCAAAGCGTGACCAAGGAAATAGAACTGAACGCGGACACTACTTTGGATTTTGCTTTAGCCAAAACTTCAGGTCAACTTAATGAAGTAGTCGTAACCGCGGCCAATAGAAGGTTACAAAATGTTCAAAAGACCGCCGCCTCGGTATCCGTGGCAAATGCACAAGAGGTAGCTGATCTTCAGATTGGTAACATCAACGAACTTGGTCGTATTACATCCAATTTTAGAACCTACGATGACGGAGGAGGCTCCTTTCCCCTCGTTTCCACAAGAGGTATTACCACTATAGATGCGACACCGGTCGTTGGAGTGTATGTTGACGATGTGCCCCTTTTTAATGTGTCTTCGTTTCCCTCGTATTTCGGGGATATAGAACGTATTGAAATTTTGAAAGGACCACAGGGCACACTTTACGGCAGAAATTCAATAGGAGGGGTAATCAACATCATCAGTAAAAACCCAACGAACCATACCAAGGGATACGTGACTACCGGTTATGGAAACCTCAATCAATATGATGTACAGGCCGGAATCAGCACGCCCATTATAAGGGACAAACTCTTTGTTAAAATCAATGGCGGACTCACGGAACGGGATGGTTACATAGAAAATACCTTTTTGAACGACACAGAACTATTAGGGAGAAAAGCCTACAATGGTAACTTAAAATTGACCTATGTGGCCAATGATGATTGGTTGTTTAAATTCAGTTCGGGTTATGAAAGACGTGAAGTGGATGCTTATGCCTTTGTTGGAGGATTCGGGGCGACCGCAACAGTAATTGAAGATGCCGTGAACAACAACCCTTTTCAAGTTGCCCAAAATACCAATGGCCTTTATGTCACGGATATTTTGAACAACGCTTTCAATCTTAAGTTTACAAACGATAAAATAAAAATTGAAGCGATTACAGCTTATCAATTTACCGACTTGGATAGAAGTGGAGACGATTTTGATTTTTCTCCCGCGGATATTCAGGCAGTCGCTTCGGACAATTCGGACCTGTCCACCATTAGCCAAGAAATTCGATTGAGTTCAAACACCAAAAGTAAATTGGATTGGATAGGGGGTCTGTATCTCTATTCGGTTTCGAACGAAAGCGATAGAAGAACACGAAATGGAGCGGATAATGCCTTTAATCCCGAGCTGCCCCCGGAAGATGCGGCCCAATATCCCTACGACCAGCTCACAGATACCGAAATTGGCCAGACGGGCTTATCCCTATTTGGACAGGCTTCTTATCAACTCACGGCTAAACTGACCGCAACTGCGGGGCTACGATACGAAATTGAAGATAGTAGCTTGGAAGTCAATAACAGATTTGAACAAGACGGGCAAGATTTTGTTTACCCAAATTTGGGTGCCGTACCAGCAGAATTTGATAAGGAAACCGAGTTTAGTGCTTTCTCCCCCAAATTTAGCTTGGGCTATCAAGCCAATGAAAATTCGCTATTATTCGCTAACGTAACCCGGGGATACCGTCCAGGGGGCGTCAATGAATTTGTTCTCGATGAAAGTCGAGCGACTTTCGATCCGGAATTCAGTTGGAATTATGAATTGGGCATAAAAAATATGTTGTGGAACAATAAGGTGAAACTCAATGCCACTCTTTTCTATATCGACTACACCGACCAGCAGCTCTTTAATGTACTTGACCTTACCACCTTTAGTATAGGTAGGGAAAATATTGGTAATTCCAGAAGCTATGGTGTGGAGTTGGAAACGGAGTTCATTTTGGCCAATGGACTCAACCTTGTCGGGAATTTGGGGTATTTAAAGACGGAATTTACGGATTATACCTATATCGGGTTCACTGGGGTTGAAATCAACAACGAGGGAAATATGCAAGTAATGTCCCCAGAATGGAGCGGTAGCCTTGGGGTCAATTATACGACCAATTTGAACAAAAAGTGGAAAGGTTCCATTGTTGTGGACTATCAATTTCAGTCCGAGGTCTTTTTCGATCCCGAAAATACATCAAGTCAAGATGCATACGGATTGTTGAATAGTAGATTGGTACTGGGGTCAAAAAATTTGGAATTTGCACTTTGGGCAAAAAACCTAACGGACGTAACCTACTTGAGCTATGGCTATTCCGTAAGCGGTTCCGGTATATTTGCCTCTTATGGGCTACCACAAACCTACGGCGCTACGTTAACCGGTAAGTTTTAAATCAATGCGCATAGTAGCCTACATTATACGATTCCTTTTGGCCTTCCTTTTTATTTACGCGGGGATAGAAAAGCTGTTCCTGCCGTACGACCCATCGGTGTTTAGAACGGATGCCGCTGAGGCTCACCCCTTATTTTTCACCTATTATGATTTATTGCAGGGCTCGGGCTATCTCTATTTTGTAGGCTTTTTTCAATTATTGTGCGGTTTATTACTGATATTCCGGCGGACCTATCTCTTGGGCAGCATCATGCTGGTACCATTGATACTTTGTTTGTTGATGACCCATGTGTTTTTTTCAAGATATCCCCCATTTATCCTATTTGATAGTCTAATGTTGGCGTTGAACCTTTTTCTCCTATTTGGAAGGTATAACGAATGGAAAACGGTATTGCTTAAAAAAGAAAACTCATGGATATGATGCGCTTGGTATTTGAAATATCATTTATGGTTTTCTGGATATGCATGTTCATTATACGATACCCCTTTGCCCAACAAAACAAGAAAAATAACATTGTATCAGACAAAAAGGACGGTATTGAAAAATTTACCCTGGCCCTCACATCTTTGGGTATGTTGTTACTTCCCATTGTTTACGTGGCTACCCCTTGGTTCAGCTTTGCAGACTACCATTTGCCAAATGCTTGGGGAATTTTTGGTTTGATAATGCTTATTCCAGTAATGATGCTGTTTTATCGTTCGCACCGCGACCTTGGACAAAACTGGTCCGCCACCTTGGAAATAAGGGACGAACATACTTTGGTAAGCTCTGGAATCTATAAACATATTAGGCATCCCATGTACACCGCAATTTGGCTTTGGGTCATTTGCCAAGCACTTTTGTTGCAAAACTATATCGCTGGACTATCCGGGCTCATCAGTTTTGGGGTGTTGTATTTTCTAAGGGTTGCAAAAGAGGAGCAAATGATGGAAATCCAATTTGGCCAACAGTACAAAGTCTACAAACAAAAAACAAAACGTTTAATTCCCAAACTATTTTAATGGAAACAACGGAAAAAGATCTAGTTATTTTTGAAGGAGAGCGGGCCGCCAATTACGATAGTTTTGTACAACAGTGGATACCCAACTATGAGTACTTCATGTCCACCTTTCCAAAACTATTGGCCAAGGCATCGGAAAAAACGATGTTGGCAGTAGGATGTGGTACAGGCAACGAACTGATTGCTTTAAAGGAATTTGATGGGGAATGGTACATTAAGGGAGTCGATCCCTCCCCCGAAATGATACACTTTGCCCAACAAAAGTTGGCTTCCTATGAAGAGGTTGAATTCCTTATTGGTGAAGTGGGGCAACTTGAAAACCAAAAGCTTTTTGGTGCAGCTACGCTCATCCTAGTGCTACATTTTATCAAATACCCCAATGAAAAGCTGGCATTGCTTAGGGAAATTCAAAGACGACTGAAACCCGGAGCCCCCTTCGTTATCATGGGAATATTTGGAAATCGGGAACAGCTTAGGGGCAATCTTAAAGTTCTGGAGTCCTTATTGCCAAATGATTTGAGCGAAAAAGAAATTGAGGAACGACTGGAACGAATAACAAATTCCTTACACCGTACCTCAGAAGAGGAGTTACGGAAATTATTGGAACGTGCAGGTTTTAAATCCCCTACACGTTTTTTTCAAACCACTATTTATAGTGGATGGATTACACAAAAACTTACTAACTAAAAAATCACAAGTAAAGGCATAAAGTGAACCAAACCAAAGACCAAAAAGAATTTATCCTTAATGGCAACTTGACCAAAGTCATGTGGAAGTTGTCCTTACCAGCAATTTTAGCCATGGTACTCTATGGTTTGAATGCCTTTATGGATACTATTTATATTGGTCAACTGCTTAACGAAACGGCCCTGGCTGGTGTAGCATTGGCTTACCCACTCACCTCAATGGCTATGGGAGTAGGTGCATGGGTAGGAACTGGAGCAGGGAATCACTTGAGCGTGCTATTGGGCAAAGATGATAGTGAAGCCTTAAAAAAAATCATTCCAAATGCAACACTTTTTACCCTAATAAGTAGTCTTATTTTTGCCATTCCCTGTTACATTTTTGCTACTCCTTTGATAGAGATGATGGGCGGTTCGGGTGAGATTTTGGAATATGGTTTGCGCTATTTTAAGATTACGCTGCTGGCTTTCCCGCTCTGGGTCTTCGGCCTACAACTCAATATGATCGTTCGTGCGGAAGGTAAAATGATGACCGCCGCTGTATTTATGGCCTATGGCTTGGTGGTCAACCTTATTTTAACACCCTTGGCCATTATCCATCTGCATATGGATGTGGATGGTGCCGCATGGGCCACAAACATTGGAATGTTAGTGTATTGCGTGGTGGGTTATCTCTATTTTGTAAGGGGCAGCGCTTCCTTTGAGTCAAATATCAACGCTATTCTTTATGATGGCGAAGTCTTTAAAGCCATTCTGAAGTTAGGACTCCCTGGATTTATACTGAGCTTAATGGGCCTGATTCAGGCGATAGTGGTTTTTAATGCAGTTGTAGATTACGGTACGGATGAAGATTTGGCCTTTTTTGCTGCAGCCAATCGCATTCTACTTTTTTTAATGACCCCGTTATTTGGGTTGATGCGTGCCCTTCAGCCCGTTGTGGGGGTAAATTTTGGAGCAGAACAATACGGCCGAGTCAGGAAAGGATTTTTTCTTTTCTGCAAAACCGGACTTTGGTTGGTCTTGCCTTTCTGGTTGTTCCTGATGCTATTTCCAGAACTGGGTATTCAAATGGTACTTCCCAATAAGGTAATGACAAACTCGGAACTAATTGATTTTAGGGTATATATGGCCATTATTCCTTTTCTCCCCTTTGTGTTTATGGCCCTTACCCATTTGCCTGCCATAGAACAGCCTAAATATGCCAGTATTATTGGAATAGCCAGACAATTGATATTCTATGTCCCGGTGATGCTTTTGCTTCCCAGGTGGATGGGCATTAGCGGGGTTTACTATGGTTCCACCTTGATTGACATTGTGGTCACCCTATGGTTGGGCTATATCGTCTATAAAAGTTTTCAGGGATTGGGGAATGAAAAATTGCCTCAGGTCCAAGCGAATGATGATGATACGTAAAACAAGAAACCATCAATAATGTATAACAACGAAATACTATGAAACTAGAAATTAAAAACCTCTCAAAAACCTATCCTAATGGGGTGCAGGCCCTTAAAAATGTTTCCCTGAGCGTTGGAAAGGGCATGTTTGGGCTTTTGGGCCAAAACGGTGCGGGAAAATCAACTTTAATGCGCACTATCGCAACTTTACAAGATCCGGATTCAGGTGATGTTAATTTTAATGAAATTAATGTTCTAAAAAGCCCTGAAGCACTAAGAAAGACACTTGGATACCTTCCACAGGAATTTGGGGTATACCCTAATGTAACGGCCGAAGAGTTGCTGACGCATATCGCCGACATGAAAGGTATAGTACATAAAGGGGAACGCAAGGAGACGGTGGAGGCCCTGTTGCAAAAAGTGAACCTCTATGATGTTAGAACTAAAAAATTGGATGGTTATTCTGGCGGAATGAAGCAACGTTTTGGTATTGCCCAGGCCTTGGTAGGCAATCCAGAATTGATTATTGTTGATGAACCTACCGCCGGTCTGGACCCTATGGAACGTAATCGCTTCTACAATTTATTGTCGGAATTGGGCGAAAATGCTGTGGTCATACTTTCCACCCATATTGTAGAGGACGTCAGTACCCTTTGTTCCGATATGGCCATTATTGGAAATGGTGAAGTAGTGCTAACCGGTAAACCGGATGAAGTGCAAGAGGCCATGCGGGGGAAACTCTATGAGATGCCCATTAAAAAAGATCAACTCACAACGTATCAAGAAAAATTTAAGGTGATTTCCCAACGTTTTTTTGCCGGTAAATTGATGATTACGGTGATGGCAGATGATATGCCTTCCGGAGGGTTTGATGTCAAAGCGCCATCGCTGGAAGATGCCTACTTTAAAATCTTAAGCGAAAATTAAAATGAAAACAATAGTATCCATACTAAAAAACGAGCTCAAACAGCGCATATTCAGTTGGGTGACCCTTATTTTCTTTCTCATGTTGGCGTTTCAGATGATTTGGTACACCAAGGGTTCATTCGATTTTTTTGCCAATGAAGGGGTATTGATGAATGCCTCCAGTATACTGTACCGAAACTACGCCGGAATGGGCATGCTAATGATCATTATCATCGCCATTGCCACAGGCGGGGTCTTGTATAAGGATATAAGATATAAATCGGCGCAATGGACATATGCCATGCCTATCAGTGACAAACAGTTTTTTGTTGGCCGGTTTTTGGCCGCCTTCCTGTACTTGGTCATTCTAAGCACGGGTATGATTGTTGGACATTTATTGGTGCCTTATTCCGGTATAGGGGAGGCAAGCCGTTTTGGTCCTACGCAATGGGGACCCTTATTTCACGGTTGGATCATGTTTACCGTTCCCAATCTGTTTTTTTATGTGGCCCTGGTATTCTTTTCCATAGTATTTACCAGAAAAATTGCAACCAGTTATTTGGCCGTTTTTTTGGTGGTCATCATCTTTTTAATTGCACAGACCTCTTATGAGACCGGTGGTGGTGATAATATAATAGCCTATATTTTGGCCGATTCCGGCGGGTATGTGGCCGCACAGCACTACACAGAATTGTTGACACCGGCACAGAAAAACACGGAACTCTTCACCCTTTCCGGCTATGTTTTACAGAACAGGCTGCTTTGGATGGGGCTGGCCCTTATACTCGCCATAGCATCATATGTTAGGTTTTCCTTTAAATATTTTATACAGGCAGGTACCGATAAATCCAAAAAAATCAAGGAAAACAAGAAAGTGGTATTCTCTGCTGCATCCATAAAATTACCTGAGGTGGTGAAACAATATCGGGTGCCCAATTTTTTGACCAAACTATGGTCGCTCTCAAAATTGGAGCTCATGAACATTGTTCGTCCTACCTCCTTCAAAATAATTTTGGGGATTATTTTATTGATGGTCTTTATGCAAAACGTTACTTGGAATGCTGCCTACTACATTGGTAATGAACATCCCATTAGTAGCAATATGACCTTTTTTAGACTGCAATGGGGTGTTTTTGTCAACATGTTGATCATGATTTGGGCAGGTGAGCTGTTCTTTAAGGACAAAACGGTGAATATCTGGCAAATAACGGATTCTTTGCCCGTACCCGTTTGGGTAACCCAACTTTCACGATTGGCGGCCGTTATTGGACTATCTTTTATCTTAAGTCTAAGCTTTATTTTGGTTTCACTCTTTACCCAGGTATTGTTGGGCGGTGCTTCCTACATAGAATTGGGAAGGTTCACAGAAGACCTCTTACTCTACCGCTGGGCCTTTCTGAATTTTGTGCTTTGGGCCTCGTTGGTGTTTTTTGTGGGGGCTTTGACGAGCCATCGGATACTCACCCATCTCCTTTGTGTTGGTTTTTTTATTTTCCTGGTGGTTTCCTTTGATATGGGTATTATTGAAGATTTAAGACTCGGTTATGGTTTTACCCCTGGGATAGAGGATTTTTCCGAAACAAGTGGGTATGGCATATTTCAACAATCGGCCAATTGGTTTTTCCTATTGTGGCTGGCATTGGGCATTACCCTGGTTATGGCTGGGGTTTGGCTGTGGAAACGGGGCTCGGACAAAAAATGGAAAAACCGACTTTCCCTAAGGAACATGCAACTCGGTTTGGTTTCCAAAGTTGTGATGGTTGCGTTTTTAGGGCTGTTTTTGTTTTTAATGTCCTTCATTACCAAAAATGTCTATGAGAACGGAAACTTTGTCCCAGAAGCGGAAGAAGAAAGGTTGGATGCCGAGTATGAGAAGAAGTACAAATACTTGGAAACCAAACCGCAACCCAAATATGAAACGGTAGCACTAAAACTGGACCTTTTTCCTTTGGAAAGAAGGGCCGAATTTTCTGCGGATATTACGTTGAACAATAAAAAAGGGGTGGATACCCTATTTCTGAATACCAAGGATTTTGCCCAATTGACCAACATAAAGCTCAACGGACGGGAATTGACTATCGCAAAAGCGGACGCCGAGCAAAACCTGACTGCCTATCGAATTCCGAAAGCCATACAAAAAGACAGTTTGTTGCAGCTTTCATTGGTGGGAACCAAGCAATATATAGGTTTTGTACAGCGTGATTTTCAGGCAGATTTAACAAACAAAGGAAGCTTTGGCAGTGTACAGGAATTTTTGCCCGTAATTGGTTATGATAGTGACAAGGAATTGTTGGAAAACCGTAAACGCCAAGAACAGGGCCTCACCCGGTTGGATTCCAGAATGGCAAGCATAGACGACGTCTTCGCGCTAAGCCAAAATGCTTATACCACAGATGCCGATAGGGTGACCGGTAAGCTGACCATTAGCACCGAAGAAGGACAAATACCGTTTGCAGCGGGAGTTTTACAAAAAATGGAAACCAAGAATGGCCGGACCGTAGCGACATATATGGTGGATAGCCCTCAAGTGTTCAATTGGTATGTAGGTTCATCGGATTATACCGTTTTCCAGGGAAAAGCAGACAAGGTAGCTTATTCCATTTTGTACAAACCTACACATGCTTTTAATATAGCGCTATATCAAGAAGCTATTAAAAAAGGGGTTGCCTTTATGGAAACCAAATTTGGTGCAAATGCAGTTGAAAATCAGTTACAGTTGATAGAAATACACCGTTGGCAAGACGATAGGTATACTTTCGCCAACACCATTGCCCTTTCCGAAAAAGAAGGATGGGTGGCAAATACCAAAGGCCTACAGGAAAAAGCCTATATCTACCAAACTATTGGTAGTGGATTGGCCAAACTATGGTTGCAAAAAAAGCTGACCATTGCCAATGTACAAGGTGCAGATATGTTTATGTTGGGTCTGCCGGAGGCCCTGGGCCTTCAATTTGTAAAAGGGAACTTAGGTGAAGAGGCGGTTAATCTGCTTATTGAAAAGAAAACCGACAAGTATGCCAAGGACAAAAACAACGAACCCAACACCGAACCCGTCCTAATCTATGCGGATGGTACGGATTATATGGAAGAGAATAAAGGAGCCATTGCACTGTATGAAATGATGGAATCCATAGGCGGTCAAAGGTTTAATACGCTACTCAAGGAATTTGGAAATACAGATCCTGAAAAGCCCAAAGTTTTTAAAGACTTTTACCAAAAAGTATTGAATGCGGTTCCAACCGCTGAAAAACAAAGATTTAAACAACTGTTTGAAACCACGGATATCCTCTAAGAAAATCATGGATATGTAGCATCAAAAAATAGGATTTATAAAATTGAATTGTCTTGTAAAACTATTGTTTTCCGGGACTGTCACGGTAAAAACCGCACAATGTACTTGAATGTCCCATTCTAGGCCTCATTGAATACTTTCATTAATAGACCTTTTATGGGACGGAGTGCATTTGATTTCCAACAAACCTCTTTATCCAATTCCATTTGATTTTTTTCCAACATTTTAAAGAAGCCATAGTACTATTCCCTTTTCGAAATCATCCTACCTCCCAAATTAAGCATTGCCCATTATCGTATTGTTTCGTCTAATAACTCAATGATTTTTCATACCTGAGGTTATACGTCCTGGTTGATTCACTAATGCTATCAAGCATATTCACAATAGATTGCAACGTTTGTGTGGCACCATGCCTTTCCATCCAGTTCAAAAGATTATTTTTCCCCATATAATCGTCTTGATCATCATAAAACCATACCAGGGCCATGGTACCATATGCGCCAATGCTTCCCCTATTACTTTCCAAGGGGTAGGGGTAATCCGTTTTCTTGAGCAATGCCACCAATTGCCGCATTGCAACATCAAATTGTTCAATGGTATTGGTTGGAATATCATATTCCGTCATTGTGGCCAAAGGAAATTCGGATACCGATATGGCGGCAACAGTACTCCAGGGCAATAGCATTTGAATAATGTAATTCCTTTCCACTGAGATATTGAGGTCTGCCATAGATTTTATCAGGGCATCAAATGCTTCTCCAGTCCCTTTTTCATGGAAGGCATTTCGATAACCTTCAAGGGTCAAAATATCGTCAAGACCATTGCTGAAATTTATAATGAGGTATTGGTCGGTATCGGACCTGTACGTTAGCCAATCAAAGTGCTCCTCAAGCTTCCCCTCTTTTGACAACTTGCGCAATAGCCCCATATCGCGTTCAAAATTTACAACATCCCGATGGGACACTTTTAGGAAAGTCAGTTGCGTATGGATCTCGATGTCGCTTGCCTGAATTGATTTTTGACCAAGGACCAAAAATGGCCCCAAGATTAGAATTGACACTATGGTAATGATTTTATTCATTTCAATGAACTTGGCTTTATTGGGCTATTCTTTTCTGGATCTTTCCATTTTTTAGGACCGTATGAATGGACAAGGTATTGGTTATCGTTTCCAAGGGGTTGTGGTCCAAGAGCACCAAATCAGCTATTTTTCCCACTTCAATGGACCCCAGTTCCGCTTCAACGTTCAACATTTTTGCCGCATTCAATGTTCCCATTTTAAGAATGTCCAAAGGCAGCATTCCACCCATTTGCAACAACTCCATTTCCTCATGTAAACTATGCCCCTGGAAATTGAAATCCCCTCCGATATCGGTTCCCAGAACCATATTGAACCCATTTTCATACAACCACTGAATGTCCTCTACCTGGGGGGTAATCAAGTCCTTAAGACTATCGCTTTCAAGTTCATAAAATTCCTTGTACCTATTTAAATATCCCTTTGCAAACCATTTTGATTTTTCTGTTACCGCTCGGGTCATTTTCCGGTATTCGGGAAGGAGGGTTTCCTTTTCAAACCACTTGGGATACAAAGGATACCAAAACGATTTATCGATCATTAAGGTGGTCACCCAAGAAGGATCCCTCTTTTTAAATTCTGACAATAGTTGTACCTGGGTTCCATCCTTCAAATCGATATCCACTCCTGTGAAGTGGACCAAATTCTGAACCTTCGCCGATATCGCCATTTCCAATTCTTCATTGTCACTCACATGGGCAAATACCTCAAGTCCACGTTTTTCCCCTTCCTTTACCGTTTTCTCAATGAACGCGATGGGCATCCGTTCCACAAAAGGTGGATGGGGCCCATCTTCAATGGTCAATTTAATTCCGGCTATGGGTTGTTTCGCTACCCGTTCCACCAATTTTTCGATCTGTAGGGTGTCTTTCAGGTAAAAAATGGATTCACCATCCCGCCATTGATTGCCTACGTAGGTTTTGGACGGATGTCTTCCCTCCATTGTAAAGTGTTGACTGGTATGAAAGACCCGTGGTGAAGGGATACTATCCTGGTTACCGTGTTGACGCATCTCTACATAATAGGCATCCGTACACAGACTGCCCCCGGTGATGAACACCGATGTCACCCCATAATGCATAAACTTTGGAAAGTCCTTACGATAATCAATGGTATGGATATGGCAATCGAACAAACCTGGAATAAGGTATTTTCCTTTGCCGTCTATGTGCATTTTGGCTTTGCCCTTCACCATCTTTTCAATGGCACTGATCTTTCCCTCAATTACCGCTATGGAAACCCCATTTTGAAGTTGGCTTCCCGTACCGTCAATCAGATTGACATTGGAAATGACCAAATCGTACTCGGCCGTCGGTTCTGGACGGCAGCCCAATCCAAGGATAACCATAATTAGAACGCCAAGTTGCTTCATTTGCCTAGGATATAAAAAGTACTACAAAGTTGAAGTTAATCATCTATTCTGTTGTATTCCTTCATCAATTCAATCAATTTATCTTCGGGGCATTCGTACATAATATTGTCATTTGCCCCTTTTAAGGTTTTTGCGGCCACCAAGGCATTGATTATGGCTTCCTCGGTTGCTTCTACGGTTGCTTTATAAATGGGATCCAATGACCACTTGGTGAGTGCGGAAATGCTTCCCATTGTCAAATCCTCGTTAAAGGTGGGCTGGGCGGTGGAAAATGCCAAAAATATATCCCCGGAGCCATTACCACCAAATGCTCCTGTACGTGCAATTCCATTTGTTGCCCTTTTTGCCACTTGTTTTAAATGGATAGGTAATATAGGGGCATCGGTGGCTACCACCACAATAATGGAACCATCTTGTTTTGGTTGGTTGAAAACAGGTTGTAGGTCCGTTATGAGCTTTCCAACCGGAACACCTGTAACGACTAAGTCTTCACGATGCCCAAAATTGGCCTGTACCAAGACCCCGACCGTATAGTTCCCAGCTCCAATACTGATAACCCTTGATGAGGAACCTGTACCCCCTTTAAAGCCATAGAGCCACATTCCCGTACCTCCCCCCACATTGCCCTCTGCTATTACACCGGATTTGGAGGTATCAATGGCTTCAAAAACATGCTCTTTAGTAACATGAAGACCATTTATATCATTAAAATTACCATCATACGTTTCACCCACAATTGGCAAACCAAACCTAAAATCAACATAATCAGGTCTCGGAAAATTCTTTACCTGCCACTCTCCAATAGCATCGCGAACCACTCCAACGCTATAGGTATTGGTGATTCCAATAATTGCCCCGGGAAGAAATCCATAATCTTCGATAAAGTGTGATCCCGTCAATTCGCCGTCCCCATTAAAGGAAAAAATACCAGCAGGAATCGCCTTGCGATCTTCTTTACCTGCTGGAATAATGACCGTCACCCCGGTTCTGATAGGCCCTTCGCCTTCTATCAATTTTCCTTCTCCCTTAATAAGTGTTTTGTAGCCGACTTGTACCCCCGGTACATCAGTGATGTTGTTGTATTTTCCCGTTGTACCGTTGAATGGGATACCCAATTCCCTTGCCCTTGGGTGATCTTGGCCCAAAGCCGACATCACAAACAAAAAGGCAAACAACGCTGCACAATTATTGTTTTTCATTTTACAGGTATTTGGAATGTTTGTCAATTATCAAAATCAGTTCGATTCAATCGAATGGATGCAGCACTGCTGACAACACCATCCGTAGTTTCAATCCGAATTTCCAAATCGATCCAATCGGCATCCAAAAACAATATACAACTGTTCCAGGTCAGCGTTCCACTGCCATCGTTCAACTCGAAGTCGTTAAAGTTTGATTGCGTTTCCTGGGTAGGGCCACCTTCAACCGTTATCGTGTACAATATGCTGCTCAGGTTGTCGTTTTCCGTCCCACTGTACGGTATTGAAATTGCGTAGTCCGCTCCCGTAAAACCACTACCATGGTTACAAGGACCTTCATATTCGCTACTCAATTGCCCCAAGGTAATTTCCGGGGCACTATCCTCGTCATCACTGCAGGCGATAACAAGGAACATCAAGAGTATGGCCATTATATTCCTTGGGTGTTGCCAAAGCCATTTTTTTGTTGAATTTTTCATAGTATCAGAATTATGTTAATGGATTCATTTCCCAAACCGATTACCGATGGTTTCGATTTGATTCTACTTATTTATATGTTGATCAGGGATTGAACTCCGCGGTAAAAGTGCCGCTGACAAGGATGTTTCCAGCTCCGGTTCCGCTAGGGACCAATGGTGTTTCCAGAGACCCACTCAAAAGACCTTCCCTTGTTGTTAGAATGGAAAGCCCTCCTTGACCCTGTAGGTTGCTGGTATGGCTAATTCCTCCATCTTTCCCAAATAAAAATGTTACGGTCAACGGGTCGTCGCCGTTATATCCATTACCCGTAAGGTTGAGTGCGGGATAGGTGCCCGGTGGGGGCGTTGATGCCCCGTTCACACCTATAATGGCGGTTACCGTATACCCTTCGCCATCGGACAAATAAATGGACAACTGGTGGGTAGTGGTCAATGAACTGGGCAACTCCTGAAACCTGTAGTAGGCATTGGTACCCTGCATGTTTCTGGAAAAGTCCCCGGAGACATTGATATCAAAACCTATGGCATCCAAATTTGGGGTTTCCATAGTACCATCATCAGATTCACATGCGTACAGGAAAACGAAAAGAAAACCAACTAGACAGTATTTTACTATACTATTTTTCATAGTTGTGGGATTTGAATTGAAAAATGATAGGGAGCTTTGGCTATGGTTTCAAAAGTAGGTTGTCACTCATTTTAAGACTACCACATGGGAACCAAAAAATACCATGGGCGAACCAAATCCTGTACTTTCAGCCGTTATGCGTTTTTAATGTGTGTGACCAAGGGCCGTCAGTCCGAGTGATTTTTCTTGGTCGGTCAGCTTGCCGAAGCGGAACGAAAAATCGTATCGAGAACCAATCTGAACAATAAAACTTTTGTTTTCGATACAAATTTTACTCATTTCAATCGTAAAATTCACTCAAACTGACGAGTTTATGCCCGAATGAACAACGTCCGTACTTCCCTATAAATCAATAGGAAGAAGGGGAAACGCCGTATTGTTCCTTGAAGCACTTGGCGAAATAGGATAGGTTGTTGAATCCCACTTGATAGGCAATCTGTGAAACGGTATCCGATTTTTGGGCCAACAATTGCGCGGCCCGTTTTAAACGAAAGTTACGCAGTATATCCCGAGGGGATTCCTGGGTCAGGGCTTTTAGCTTTCTGTTGAGCTGGGTTTTGCTCATGGCAAGTTCCCGTTGCATTTGCGGCACACCAAAATCGGGGTTTGCATGGTTTTTTTCCAATACATCAAGTACCAACTCCAAAAACTTTTTGTCCAAGGACGTGACCGTAATTTTTTCCGGTGTTATGATGTGCCCATCCTTTAGGTAATGTTCTTGTAAACGCAATCTTTGGGCAATAAGGTTCTTACTCTGGGCCAATAGTTCCTCGGAGCTAAAAGGTTTGGTCAAATAAGCATCGGCGCCCATTTCCAATCCCTCAATTTTATTTTCCACACCTGCTCTGGCCGTGAGCATGATTATTGGAATATGGCTCGTATCCAAATTGGTCTTCAGCTTCTTGCATAGCGCCATGCCGTCCATCTTTGGCATCATCACATCGGTTATGATGAGGTCGGGAGTATCATTGGCGGCCATTTTTAGACCATTGGCCCCGTCTTTTGCTTCCTCAATTCGATAGTTGTGGGAAAGCCGCTTTTTGATATAATGGCGCATATCCTCATTATCTTCAATGACCAGGATTTTAGGCAGCTGTCGGACATCGGTTTTGGAAAGCTCAAAGGTTTTTTTGTTCCTATAGTCCTCAAGGGGTTCGGAAACACTATCCGTCCTGCTTTTTGGCATCTTGATTTTCTCCATGGGAATATGGACCGTAAAATAAGTGCCCTTGCCTTCTTCGCTGGAAACAGTAATGGTGCCGTCCATCAACTCAACTAAATCTTTTGACAGGGACAATCCAATGCCCGATCCCTCACGATCCTTGGTAGCACTACCATCAACCTGGTAAAAGCGATCAAAAACAAAAGGGAGTTTATCGTCGGCAATACCCCTGCCGGAATCAGAAACCTGGATCAGCAGTTCCTGGCCGGAATAGGACACATCAAAGCCGACCATCTCGCCATCATCACTGAATTTAAATGCATTACTCAAAAGGTTGTAGGCGATTTTTTCCAATTTATCACGGTCAAAAGATGCCCAAAGTGTTTCGTTCGGCACTTTTACCCTATAATCCATTTTACGCTGTGCTGCGTGGGAATTAAAGGACACCGCCGCAGTTCTCAGACATTTGAAGACATCACCCTCCGTGGACTTTAAGCGCAGCTTGCCCTCATCCATTCTTGATAAGTCCAATAGTTGGTTGACCAGACCCAAAACCCTATTCGTATTGCGGCGTATCATTTTGATGTCTTCCTTGGCAAGATTTTCCTCAGGATTTTGCTCCAAATGGGCAATAGGGCCTTCGATCAAGGTCAAAGGCGTTCTAAACTCGTGGGAAATGTTGGAAAAAAAGTTGGATTTCAATTGGTTGAGTTGTTCAAGCTTTTTATTGGCCTTTTGTTTTACGCGGTATTGGTTGTACAATAGGATGGACAACAAAAGAATCAATACCGCAATGGCAATAAAGGCATTGCGTTCATTCTTTCTTTTGCCCAATTGCAATGCCTGCACCTCTTTTTCAGAGGCCAAAAGGGCGATTTCCTTGGCCTGTTGTTCGTTTTGGTATTTGGCCTCGATTTCTTCGGCCAGGTCCCGCTTTTCCAAAGTGTACAAACTGTCCTTTCGCTCCTCATATGTAAGTCTAAGGTCATACGCCTTTTGGTGGTTTCCCTTGGCGTAATTCACTTCTGATAGCGTTTTGTAACCATCCATTTCATTCGGATGGGCACCAATGTGTTGAGCAATTTCAATGGCTTTTTGGGCATACTTTGCTGCACTGTCCAGTTGTTTGGAATAGAGGAATTCCCGACCTAATGCCTGGTTGCCATGGGCCATATCAATGGAATCGTTGATTTCGCGGGCAATGGATAAGGACCGGCGATAATTTTCAACGGCTTTGTCCGATTGCATTTTGTCGGAATAAATATTTCCAATCTTACTATATATCTGTGACAGCTCTCGTTTTTGACCCAATCTGTCATAGCTTTCAAGGACTTTCCGATATAGAACCAGCGCTTCATCGGGTTTGCCCTGATTTCTTAAAATAATGCCCATATTCTCCATGACAAACACACGTCCTGCCTGAAAGTCCAGCTTAACGAAAAGGCTATCACTTTTTTTGAAGTACGCTAGGGCATTTTCATAATTTTCAAGTTTATGATAGATCATGCCCATATTGGCCATATTGATGGCCGCATGTTTTTCATGGCCGATCTGTGTATTCATTTTTGCCGCTTCGGTGTAGGCTTCCATTGCCGCTTTGTATTCCCCTTGTTCATTATAGATATTACCCAGGTTGTTATAGGAACTGGCAAGCCCTACAGAATCTTTGATTTCAGTGGCGAAGGCAATGTTTAGCCGAAGATATTCCGCACCCTTGGCGAGATTCCCCTTTCTGGTATTTGTATTTCCCAGGCCAATCAAAGCCGCACTCTTGCCGTCACCGAACCCTATTCGTTCCGATATCGAAAGCGCTTGTTTAAAGAAGGTGATGGCGGAATCAAAACTGGCACCATCGGTCAATAGGTCGGCACGGGATATCAGTCCCGATACTTCATGTTTTTTATCATTGATCGTATGGGCAATTTTTAGGGCGTCCAGGACATACTGCTCCGCTTTTTCAGGATTTTCATATCGATATTCCGCTACCAGGTCCAATAAGATGTTGACCTTGGATGAATCCACTTTCTCCGCAGAGAGCAGCTGCTCCAGACTGTCGGTTTTTGATTGTGGACAAACCCAAGCCGAAATAAAAAAAAGAAGTAGAATTTGGATTCTGGTCATACTTAAATGTAAGCATTATCCTTTTGCGAAGTTCCCATTCGGATGGATTAAGAGTAAACGAACGGTAATCCGAACCCAAAAAAATAGGAATTTCATGGAATGGCCATTGGCCGAAACACTGAAAAATCCATAATGGGCTGTGCATTTCAACTGTGGTTTTCCATCAGCCTTGCGAATACTACTATTAAAAAAGTGTTAAAGCTTAAAGTGAGGTGTTTTTGGCGCTATTATTGTGCGATTTCCATAAAAAATCAAACCCTTGAAATATCTCCTGATTATTTCCCTTTGGTGCTGTACATCTTTTGCACTATCATCTTTGCCTACTTCCAATACATTGCGGAACCTAAATCAGGAACATTGGCTGATGGGTTTTAATCAGGTAAATCCCACTTCTTATGCTATTGAAGCATCGTATCCCTTGGCAGGTGGTTATATTGATCACCACAACTGGCGTTGCCACCTTTTGCATTCTCAAGGAATCCCTGATGGTATGCTAATCCATCTGAAAATTCACTCCGATGGGATTCCAGCGGCCGTAAGTGTGGAACCCAATCAATTTGAGCCTTTCATGGATTCAGGTTTATTTGAAGTCTGGGATGAAGTCTCGGATGATGCCATTGAATTTCCCGAAAAAGAAAACATCGCTATGGATTTCGCTTCAATCGAACATAAAACCGCCTTCACCATTTCCTTGGCCCGAGGTATTCCTGATATTCCGCCTGAATACATCCTGTAAAATCAAATCAGCGATTGTAATCGGCCAATAATGCCATCAATCGCAACACTAAATGGGGTTTCACCTAACGTTTCGGTTAGATTGGAATCGCTGTTTAGGAGGCCTGGGTAAACCTTACCCTAAGAAGGCCATATCCAAGGAATTTGGCTGTGAAGAAGTCTGTTCCAAAAGAGACCTGATTACGCCGCAATTCCCAACGGATTCACGGAGGTACGAATAATCGAAAACAACTATGAAAAAAGTAAGTTCACTTTTTACCGGTATGTTCTTCACACTGGTAAGTTTTGCCCAAGGCCCTGATGAAGACCAGTTGGGTGCTTGGTACATGTATTTTTACAACTCACCCTTCAAGGAATCCAACTGGGGCATACAGGGGGATTTCCAATACAGGGACTGGCGCGGTCTGGGAGATCGGGAGCAATTGTTGCTGCGATCTGGACTGACTTTTCGGCCCAATGATGGTAACGTTATGTTCACCTTGGGGTATGCCAATATCTCCACGGGACAGTTCGGTACCGAAATTGATAACCCCGTATTGGAAAACCGTATGTATCAAGAGGCACTGTTTTCCAATACCATTTTGAAACGCGTTTTGTTAACGCACCGGTTTCGATATGAGCAGCGGTGGGTGGAGGGCCAGGACTTTCGGACACGTTTTCGCTATAACATCTTTGCGAATGTGCCTTTTGAAGGCACCACCCTGGACAAGGGTACACCTTATTTTGCTTTTTACAACGAACTGTTTATCAATGGCGAACGGGAAATCGGCAATGACCGCACCGTACAGTTTTTTGACCGGAACCGGACCTATCTCGGGTTGGGATATGCGGTCAGTGACAAGATACGGTTCCAGTTGGGGTGGATGAAACAGACCACGGTCAATTGGGAAAAAGGACAGTTACAATTTAGTATGCATCACACTTTTTAGACAAAAAATAAGTAATCATGAAAACTAGAATAAAGACAATTTCAACTTTTATAATGGTAATGGGTGCTTTTGCACTGTTATCGTGCAACCCAAACCAGAATACCCCGTCAACCAATGACGCGACAAATACCGGGACATCAAATCCCAACAATGAGGCCTCACTATTGTATTCGGACGAATGTATTACCGAACGTGAGGTAGTGGAGGCCCAAAAACAATGGGGCGCAGGCATCGTCAGAATTGGTAAGGTTTTTACCGATAATGGGGATTATTCAAAAGAAGCCGCTGACTTCATCCAAAATATGTACGGATATGATTTGAGTAGTGTACTGTTCAAGCCCACACTGGCGTCAGAAGACCAGTTCAGGTCGAGTTTTGATGCGGCACTTTCCTATTTTGTTGCTGGCAACGATGCCTATCCTGAGGACAAGGGATTCGCGATAAGACCTTACACCAAGGTCACTTTTGACAATACGGGTATCATCAACAACAGTTGTAGAATGGCTGTGGCAATGGGGAATTACTTTTTTACGGCAACGGACGGCAATGTGACCAAAGTGGAATACACTTTCGCTTATGTCAAGGACAAATCCGGGAAGTTGAGGATAGTGGCCCACCAGTCGTCATTGCCCTACAGCGATGGCAATTAGGATGACCTAATTATTGCAGGTTTAGACCGCCCCAGGAAAATCTTGGAGGCGGTTTTTTGATGGATTGCACTGGGCCGCCACAAAAGTATGTCCTTTTGAAATTCAGAAAACACCCTGTTTTTTGGCCTTTTTTAGAAGACAGGAGTTTCGGTGGGACCGAAGGGGAAACTTGGCTGAAAATCCGTTAGGATTTTCAGAGGCCCGTTGTGAGCTTAGCCAAGGGGTAGGCGAGAACGGCGCCATTTATAGCCACTGAAGCTGGTTTTAATTGTTCAGATAACTGATTGCATCTTGGACAATTGTCCTATTTGTTGCTGGCGTGTCGGGAGTAATTGGTACGCCAAATACGTTTTGGTTGCGATCTGCCATGTAAGAGGTGGTAAGCGCCAAAATCCACCCATTGCTAAGGGTAAATGCTAAATTTGCAGTGGATAATCCACAGGTTTCACTTCCAAAACTCATGGTATTTTCCCGGCCAATAAAGGAAATTGCTATGGCTTCTCCAGAACTCGCCACAGCTTTGTTTAACAGCACGGCTACTTTTGGGTTTGGATTGAGCAGTTCATAATTATCTAAAACCCTAGCTAATGGACGGGAGCTAAGAATAGCCGCACCACCTGAAAAGGACCACACCTGACGAGAATTGTCCGGTCCGATGAAATAACCAACGGTCCCTTCACCGAGAATAGGGCCAATTCCTGCGAGCATCGGCCACATGTTGCCCCCTGTGTTATTTCTTAAATCAACGATCCAACCCGTTATACCTTGATTGTCCTGTGTTTTAATGTCTTCTTGAATGTTTTCTGCAAAGGCGACCACGGCTTCCGGATCGGCTCCCCCAAAAGAACGTACTTGTATATAACCAATATTGTCGGGTATAGCAACCGTTTCGAGCGATGACGGTGGACAATTTGCATTCGACCCAGTAACGAACGTACCATTTTGTTTTCTTATGGAGCTATGGTTATCGCCTAGCAGCACCAAAGCGAGGCGTAAGGCATCATCTGTTTGATCAATACGCTGAACTGTCGAGCCTTTTTCCAAAACTTGATTTCTGAAGTTGCTCCAATCAATTGTGTTTCTATTGATAGAATTCACTTCCATAATATTCACCACCTCATTGAGAAAATTGACAACTCCAATATTGGCTTGGGAATCGTCATCCTCATTGGAACTGCAGGAAACAAATACCATAAGGATGATAAGGAAAAGGGGCTTAATAAAGTTCATGGCATTTTGACTTAAATTATCAGTGACCAATGTATACAGGTACAGTACTAAAATTACTACTTTTTTACTGTAAATCAATGTTTGTACTACGTCCCGTCGACACCTTATTTTCTGAATATAGCGTAGGTTAAAAGGTATGGCAAGAACACTGTAGCAGTCCATTCATTAAATACAAAATTCGGTCGGCCTGCTTGGTTGGTAATGAATGGATTCCCATCACCGATTGGATCGGTATGGAAGTCTTTTTACAGTTTTTTATGGAATGGAGTCCCACTAATAAAAAAGTGGGACTTGTGTCGAATCATCCTCCTTCATATTTGCACCATTAGCTTCAATATCCAAACGATGACAATACGGACCATTGGGCCCAGAGTGTTTTTGAAGGGTTGGTTTGGGATTGAATCACTATAACACAAGCCGAAAATTTCAATAACACAAAAGCTGTGATAGCAGAATATCTAGACCATTACTATGACCATTTTTCTGGACGTAGAAGTGCAACTCCTCCGGTCTTTGAAAAAGATCAATGCTATATGATGCGTTTTTGCACGAAACTTCCGTACTACCGGTTCAATAACAGCAACTTAACCATTGTTCATTTTAAACAGGGGTCAGGTGAATTTGTCGTGGGCAACAAAAGCTTTAAAATGGGGGCTGAAAAGTTCATTGTTCTAAATCCCGGGGTGGATTGGGAGTTTATAAACCATAAATTGGATTATATTGATGTCCTGAGCATGGTGGTTTCGGATACTTTTCAAGAACAGTTCAGTCATTATACCAAAGCTTCCTCCACAAAGTTGCTCGACGACCCCCAAAAGCGCGACCGTGAAAAACCTTATTTTATTGAACAGGCTTTCAGAGCGGAAAACTACAGGTCCGGGAGATTGCTGGAAGCGATTTACGCACTCAGCAACCACAAAAAACACGCACTAAAATGTGCGGATGAGCACTGTATAGAGGTCCTGAAGGCCCTATACGCAGATCAAAAGAAAGGATACGATCTGGCTTCCCGCATTGAAGCTAAGAAATCCTCCACAAAAATGGAAACCTTAAAACGGTTATTGATTGTCAATGAGTATATCAATGATAATCTCGAAAAGGACATTTCTTTTACTGAACTTAGCCAGGTTTCGGCACTTTCCAGATTCCACCTGTATTCTTCTTTTAAAAATGTGTTTGGTCAAACACCACATCAGTATATCAATAGCTTAAAAATGTCCAGGGCCAAAAGCTATCTGGAGAAAGGACAGTTTTCCATAGGTGAAATAGCCGACTTTTTGGGATATGGTGACATTTCGGTGTTTGGCAAGGTGTTTAAAAAAAGATACGGTCATTGTCCCTCCGATTTTCGGACGGATAGCTAAGTCCATTTTTTTTTACGCATTTCCCAGTCGAATGATCAAAGTTGATTTGGCCATTGCAGTGGATGAAATTCAAATATTCATTTTTTGACGAAAGCATACGAATGCCCCAATCTAGCTTTGTCGTCAACTTTACATTTCATATAAATCAATGGAAAGAATACTCTTATTGTCGTTAGCCCTTTCAACCCTGTTTTCATTGGGCAAGGATGAAAATACCGATAACCTCAATACGCTGATTGCATTTGCTTTCCTGATAGTGGATACTAAAGATTTTCAAAAAGACATAACTGCCTCAAATGCTTTGGATAGGGAATACAAGAGCTACTAAAAGCAATACGACTTTACACTAGATTAAATCAAACTAAAAAATGAAGATAACCCAAATGATGCAAAGACTGTTTCTAATCGCAATTTTACTTGTTTCAAGCAATTTTTATGGCCAACGTTTTCATAGGGGCAAAAGAACCCATCAATTTCAAAAAGATGGGGTCAACTATATTGCCTTAAACTGGAACAAGGAAAATCTACCGCAACAGGAAATCACAAGCGAAATGCACCGCGCAAACATTGGAAAGATTGTCTTTTCCAATGAAAAGATTCCCTTTAAGAATGAAGACCCCTCAAAAATAAAGGGAAGGCTCAACGCTTCGGACCACATTTACGGGCGCATGTACTTGATATGCTCCATACCGAATGATACCCTCTATGGTAGTGTGACCAGGGATGAAGACCGAAGGGAAGGGCTACAACTGCTCACGAACAAAAAGAAGGTGTGGGTCAGCCGTGGCGATGCCATGTATAGGTCGGCCGGTGCCACTTACCGTCTGTATATCAACGATGAATTGTCAAGTTGGTCGATCCAAAACGTAAGTTTTACGGAAGAATCGTTGCACCACACCACACGCCAGGTCTGGTTGGCCCCCAAACCTGAAGATGAACCGGTTTCACGCTATTGGTTACAAGAACTTGAAAAGTTACCGGCTGGTGAGCACAAAATTCGAATTGAATACGTTCCGGATGTGCTGGAGGAATATATCATAAGGCCCTTGGCCGTAGGTGAGTTTACCCTGGTCAAAGATGGCAACGGTATGTTGTCAACAGGCAAGAGTTTTGCAGGTCTTGACGAAGGAAGAAAAGACCCGGCGCTAGCCAGCGAGGTGGTCAAGATCATGCAAAAAATATTTAAGGATAACGGATGGGATGGAAAGGTACAAAAGGTAAAATTCAATACGGATTGGGAATCTTTCTATGCCACAGCCTACGGAAAAACTTCAAGGGTCAGGGAAATTCGATTTTATGCCTACACCGCCCATGACAGCGGAAAATGTATGGTGGAAGAGTTTACCATTGGTCAGGCCTATAATGGAAGTGAGTTTTCCGGGCCGTTGTTCTACAGAAGGGTCATTCCTGGAAGCAAACAGCGAATTGATTGTGATTAGTTTGGAGTTGAACCCTTAAAAGTCAGTCAATGTCAAGATCGGTTTTTTGGACTCAATTGTCAGTATTTATGGCAATTCTCGTAACAATCCTTTTGACCAGGGAATACGCAGCCCTTCAGTTGGTAAAAAGAGGCATCGGAAATTATAGCGCCCATATGCTACTGGGGATTGCAGCCAATGTTATTTTGATTGTTTTTTCATTTTACTTGATTGGCAAGAACAATCTTGAAACCCTTGCAGGTTTGGCCAACAAAGAGTTGGAGAAGGGATTTCTCCTTATTTTTCCATTGGTCTATCTGGTGTTGCTCAATGTATTCCTAATGGATGACTTACCGACCGATAACCTTTTGGTTAACCTCCTTTTGTTGGCGATTTACGCCATATCGATTGGTTTTGCCGAGGAATTAAGTATTCGGGGGTTTTTACAGTCCCACTTCATTCGGTTTTTTGGCACTACAAGAAAAAGGTTAAGGCTTTCTGTATTTCTAAGTGCCCTTCTTTTTGGAATAATCCACTTCATAAAGTTTGATAAAGGGATTTATGGTGAATTGTCCCAAGTGTGTTTTGCGCTATTTATTGGAGTGATGTTTGGGTTTTTACTGTTGATCACGAAAAGAATTTATCCCTTGATAATTCTTCATGCCATTGTTGATTTTGTCGCAAAATTGGACTCGATGGGCATTCCGGTCACAGGGGAAACAACCCAATCCGTATCGGCTGAAAATGCAATAGCCATTGTCATTCTCGTATCACCATGCTTGATTTACGGCATTTTTTTGATGAAAAGATATCCTATTTTGACACCTGCTCAAATAGCTCAATCCTAAGTCAGCTATACCATGTAAGATTTTGACAGTTTTTACGAGTGGTGGCAATCAACCAATTGTAGCTCAACAAAGATTTGAGGACATCTTCGTTTCAGTTAAATTATTTATGCAATACTAATCATGTCATGAAAAGATTATCAGCTTGCGTTATTTTATTAACCCTTATGAACTATTCTTCCGGGCAGGATTATAGGATTCAAGACCCTATAAAAAACTTTGAAAGGCTTTGGGGTAAATTTGATGGGAGATACGCTTTTTTCGAGCTCAAAAATGTGGACTGGCAAGCTATCCATGAAAAGTATAGACCTTTAATCAATAAGAATACTTCGAACGACAGCCTTTTCACAGTTTGTAACGCAATGCTCAAGGAACTTAAGGATGGCCACGTAAATCTAATCTACCATAAAAAGGGAAAAATAATCCGTAGGAGTGACGATGCAACCCCCAGTGTCCTTTCCTCAAATTTTTCTATGTCCAGAGATGCGCAACCCAATGTTTATCAGCTTTTTGAGACTACGAAAAGTACCCTTAACGACAACGGATTCGGTGAATTCGAAATAGCCAAAGGCCACCTTTTGCGATACGCCGTTTCCGATGACTATGGATATCTTTTGATCTCGGCAATGCAAGGTTTTCGACTTGGTGAACTAAGCCGTTTTATGGATAATGCGGTAAGGGCTTTTGCTGATAAAAAAGGAGTAATCATTGACATCAGGACCAATGGGGGAGGTATGGACGGGAACTCACATATCATTTCCGGAAGGTTTGCCGATAAGAAAAGAATAGGATATTATAAGCACCAACGCAAGAAAGGAACAAATTCCTATACGAAATTGAAAACCAAATATTTAAAGCCGAAAGGAAAGAGACAGTTTACAAAGCCCGTGGTCATCTTAACAAGTGACCATACGGCTAGTGCGGCAGATGTTTTCGCCTTAATGATGAAAGAGTTGCCATACGTTACGATTATTGGGGACCGTACACAAGGAATTTTCTCGGACATGTACAGCTTTAAACTACCCAATGGTTGGAATGCAACCCTGTCCCATCAAAGATATCTTTCGTCCGAAAAAGTGAATTACGAGGGTAGGGGTGTGCAACCAGATATAAAGCTATTGAATCAACCGGAGGACATTAAGACAAATATTGACCCTCTTATCGTCAAGGCCATTGACGTATTGGACAAAAAGAAGTGATCCAATGGGACAGTTCTCCACCGGGAAGGCCAAAATCTTGAGAATCCGGCAATGGGCTCCTAAGAAATCCTGTTAAGATTGGTCTGGTCCAGGGATGCCATCAATCAGTGTGGGAATTTGGAAGGAATGTCCTTGGCGCTTTTGAAAAGTTCCCCGTAACGGGATGGTGTCATGCCGGTTTCGTTTTTAAACACCCTATTGAATGTAGCTTTGGAATTAAACCCTGATTCCAAACCAATTGAAACTATGGAGTAAGAACTATAGCTGGTATCCTTCAATAATCTTTTGGCTTCCTCAACCCTATGTTTGTTAATAAATGAGTAAAAGCTTTGTTCCGTTTTTATCTTGATGGTTTCAGAGACCTTCTGTGGTGTTTCTTCCAACAAAACCGCGAGTTTTGAAATGGTCAAACCTGGATTCAAATAGGGTTTGTCGTCCATCATCGACTTTGTCACCTTTTGAAACAATTGGTCAATCAACTCACTGGTCTTCGGGAAGTTTTTTCTTTTTTTCAATATACCCTTCTGTTTGAAGAAAAAGAAACCAAGGGCTACCAAGAGCACCACAATAAGTGACAAAAGCAACGTAATCCATATCAAACGAAGCCCCTGGTTGCTTAAGATTTTGGAGAGACCATATTCCCAACCGGCTACAGTAAAATAAATGATAATCAGTGTTACAAAAGTCTTCTTTAAATTCCAAACCTCTTTTAAAAGCACACTACCGGTCTCGGATTTCCCCATTTCCTTTAACTTGGACCAAATCCATAAGCCGACCAATATCAGGCCTAAAACTACGGGCACTTCCAACCACCCAGCAAATTGCTCGTATTCCAATGCGAGTGAATTGTACGTGTAATTACCAAAGAATAACCACTGGGTAGCCCATTTGCCGAGGCATGCGGTCACCCAAACCAAAAATGGTAAAAGTGTCCATGTCAACTTGCTATCCCATGTATATTTGCCTCGAAGCAAAGTGCTAAAATACCAATGGAAGAAGAAGAGGTTTGAAACCAGGAGCGCCTTGTTCAAATCGAGTAAAAAAGGGATGGAACTTGGGGGCTCGCTTATCTTTAAAAACTCTATGAAGGAATTTGTAATGGACACAGCCAGCCAGGCCATCAGTACCTTATCATGAAATTCCCTGTTCTTTTTGAACATCAGAATGGTCAAGAGTAAAAATGGAGCAAAAATGATGAGCAGGTACAGTGCCAGTACCATAAGTCCCATTAGTTGATTTGCTTCCATAAAATGATGGCATTTAGGATACAAAAGTGGTAAAAATTATGAACACGTGACTAATGACATTACGTTTGGATACTTAAAACCAAAGGCCCTAACAACTACTTTATCCCAATAAGAGCATCGATTAAAAAAAATCACTATTTGACCAATGTGGTTTTTGATAGTTGCGTAAATTCACTTCGCCCTTGGTACGTAAGAGCCCCTGGTTGTCCCTGGAATTTCAGTTACCAGCTAGGTTAGCTTATGGACTGGGACGGTTTTATCCGGAGGCAGTTCAAGTTCCATATAAAAATCAGGGCGTGACCTTTATTCGATAAATATATCCAACTATGAAACTATTTGCACCTATTGCTATTCTCCTGATTCTGGCCAGTTGCTCAACAAAGTCCAAAAAAGAGGGGGACATACTATCCGAACGAATTTTAAGAATTGAAAACGGACTGCAACCAAATCTTCAAATACAGGGGGAAAGTATACCAAACTACAATATTGAAAAGAGAATGAAGGAACTGGGTATTCCGGGAGTAAGTATTGCTATTATCAACAATGGTGAAATTGAATGGGCCAAAGGCTATGGAATAGCGGATAGTTTGGAAAATAGACCGGTAACTACCGAAACCCTGTTCCTTGCAGGATCAATTAGCAAACCTGTTGCAGCAACCAGGGCCCACCAACTTGTAGAGGAGGGCGTACTAAATCTGGATTCAAATGTGAACCAGTACCTATCCAGTTGGAATCTACCCGATAATGAATTTACGGAAAATGAAAAGGTAACCACCCGAAGAATATTAAACCATACCGCCGGATTAACGGTATGGGGATTTCCTGGCTATGATAAAGGAGATACGATACCGAGCGTGTCTGAGGTGTTGGACGGCAAAGGGAATACAGATGCGGTTCGCGTCTATAAAGAACCTGGTGAAAGTTGGATGTATTCGGGTGGAGGTTATACCATTATGCAACTCATGATCACGGATCTTGAAAAAAAATCGTTTCCAGAAATAATGCAATCCAACGTATTAATGCCCCTGGGAATGACCAAAAGTACTTTTGAAAATCCACTTCCGGACGAGTTCCATTCCATGGCTGCTACGGGTTACAGGGAAAATGGTGATGAGGTGGAGGGTAAATGGCCCATATATCCGGAAATGGCTGCGGCCGGACTATGGACAACCCCATCACAACTTATTCTTTGGGCAGAAGAGATTCAAAAAATACAGCAAGGTCAAAAAGATGGACTGTTAAAAGTAAAAACGGTAAATGAAATGCTAACTCCGGGTATGAACGACCACGGTCTTGGTCCTGCCGTAAATGAACATACTTTTGGCCATAGTGGTGCAGACGAAGGATTTAGGGCAAATCTAGTCGCATGGAAAGAACAACCGATAGCCGTTGTAATTATGGTTAATTCCGATAATGAAAGCATCATCCAGGAAATCTTGTTAAGTATAGCCAATGAATATGAGTTGCCCGGGATTGATCCAATGTCCAGAAAGGTTATCAGCAAATCAATTGAAGAGCGCTCACCAATGGTAGGAACGTATAGGTTTCCAGAACTGGGCGAAACCTATGTTTCCATCAAGGAAAATGGCCTCGAAATAGATGGCGAATTTACGAATGTGCCCATACTTCTTCTGCCAGAAACGGATAGTACGTACTTCAATAAAAATAGTGGAACGTATTACACCTTCCTATTTGAGGATAAAAAGGTTGTTGGAATTCAACTTTGGGACCATAAAGGGGTGAAAACAGAATGAGCATAGCGTTAAAAAGTCCACGATGAAGCCTAAACCGCATTAAAAAACGACCTGGTCAGGTAGCTGGCATTGATCATTTCCAAGTCTCTGGAAATGACAGTTGATCAGGAATTTTAGCATTTCTGTATTGAGTTCCATTACACCGCCGTATTTAAGCATCCTTTGTTTTACCAGATGAAATTGAATAATGATCCACTTTTATTTTACAACTAATGAAGTACTTCATCAATAGTCTTGTGTGCCCTTTGTTTACAATTAAAAACATGAAATCCCATCTTTGGGGGTCACTGATCCTCTTTGCTTTTTTAAGCTGTAAAACCGAGAAAAACAAAGGTGACAAAAAAGTAGTTGTTGAAAAGCAAATTCAGGTAGTGTTTAATCCCAACATTCACACTTCACATATTGTAGAGTTGTTCGTCTGGCCAGGTGAATATCCAACACGCCCCATGTGCGTCGCCGCCCAAAACTATTTTGAGCCATTTAAAAACCACCCGGCCATAAAGCTTTCCGACAGTTTATTGCAAAATGAAATTTTCTACTTCGATGAGCTTACTGAAATTCTATTGTACATGGAAGATTTTCCAAGTACCGACTTTAAATATCCTCTTGAAAACTCCCCTTATTCGGATAGAACGGGAATTATCAATAAATGGGTCAAAAGCTTATCCGAATTCTACGTTGATGCCAATGTAGCGTCCTTTTTGAACGAAAATGAAGCATTTTATGAAGGGGCGAGGCAAGAAGTATTGAAGAACTTACCTTCTAAAGACTTTGTCAACCTGATTGAGGAATACTACAGGGAGCGTAAAATAAAGTATACCATACTGCCGGCACCTGAAATGCCCACCGGCGGCGCCTATGGATATCGGGGAATTGGCCCTTATGTCCATACCTCGGATGGAATGTTGATTTATCAGGTAATCAGTGCCTCGTTGCCCGTGGAAAAAGATAGTTTGTCAAATGAGTATCACTATTTTGGTTTTGACAATAAAGAATTCGTTCTGCGCAATTCATATCATGAATTTGGTCACGCATTTGTTAACCCAATATTGGCAAAAAAAGGGAATAAGGCACTACTCAAAAAATACGAACATCTGTTCACCCCTGAACTTCAAAAAGTCATGGATGAACAAAACTATGATAGCTGGTTTGATTGCGTGGCAGAACATTTGGTCCGATTGGGCGAAATAAGACTTGCCGAAAGAAGTAATCATAAAGAATGGGCCAAGGAGTTACGCCAATATCATACGGAAGAGTTGCACTTTATCTTTTTGCCCGAATTTGAATCCAAAATCAAGGAGTACGAAAAGGATGATCAATACAAAAGTTTTGAGCAGTTTCTGCCCAATCTACTTGGGGAACTGGATGGTTTTAATTCGGAAAAAATAAAGGACAGAATACATGCAAGCGAACAATAAAATCCGTGAGTTGTTGTAAAGGAAAGGATTTAAATCGGAACCGATCTCTTTTATTCTTTTTATTTTTAGACAGCCTGTTTCTCTTTCCTATCGCACCGGCAGCTGAGTATTCGCAAATTAATCCGCTATGGAAATTTTAATCCAAGTGCGGTTTATTCTTTAAATGCCTATTCTTAACATTTAACATAGTATTGGGGCACGCTGCTGAATTTAGTGGTATGTTCGCAAGGTTTAAATTTATAAAGCGCGGATTATTTAGTCTTCACAGATTCTCAATTTATTTTCGGCGCTCTTGTTTCCGCCAAGTATTTTTAAGCACAACCAGGGATGAAGATGACCAATCAGATAGCACTGTCCTTATTATTTCTGACCTCGTTTTCCATTTCGGTTTCACAGGGATTAACACAGATCAAACAAGTTGAAGGGATTTATCTGGGACGTGTTGAGGGAGGGTATTCGTTTTGTTGCAAAACAGCGCCGGGAATTGAAGAGATAGTCGTTTTTGATGAGATTCTATCGGTCATACTTGAAAAATATCCATTGCACATGGATGAACATGTTGGGGGAAATTTCATGATTTCATTTGTTGAGAATGTTATTCTGAAGAACAGTGGTAGTGAAGAGATATCAACTGTAATAAGGTTACAAAAGCTTATGCCAGGGCAACATCCTCAGGAATGAACAGATTATGATGGACAAACTTATCTACTATTTCTTGCTTATACCAATATCGCGTTTGCCACTTTTTGTGTTGTATGGCATTTCCAATGTGCTGTACGTTATCATTTATCGAATATTTAGATATCGAAGGACCGTGGTAAAAAATAATTTGACATGTTCCTTTCCTGAAAAATCGCTAGCCGAGATACGTGGGATTGAAAGAGCTTTTTATCGACATCTTGGAGACTTGATAGTGGAAAGCATAAAAAACTTTACCATTTCCGAAGCCGACTCCAAGAGGCGTATGAAAATTGTCAATGCAGAATTGTTGGAACACTATTTCAACAAGGGACAGAGTGTTGTTTTGGTAGGGGGCCATTACAACAGTTGGGAACTGTTTGCACTTGCTGTTGCAGGACAGATCAAACATACCCCCATGGCCCTTTATTCTCCATTAAAGAACAAGTTTTGGGAAAAAAAGATTACTGAAAGCCGTTCCAAATATGGACTGCATATGTTGAAAATCGATTCGGTTCTTCAAAAAATGAAAATGGAGAAAGAAGAGCAATTTGCAGTGATTTTTGGAAGCGACCAATCGCCGAGAAAATCGCAATTAGCATGTTTCACTACATTTTTGAACCAAGAAACGGCAGTAGCTTATGGTGCTGAGAGAATGGCAAGGGAATTTGACATGCCCATCATTGCAGGCTCAAACTTAAAAGTAGCACGTGGGCAATACAAAGTAGTTTTTACACTTATTTCCGATAATCATTGTAAACTAAAGCAAGGGGAAATTACAAAGAGTTTCACAAAACAATTGGAAGAAGATATTTTAAGTGCTCCTCAATACTGGTTGTGGACCCATAAACGTTGGAAACACAATAGATCGGAGCATCACGCAGGTCGAGTAGTATGATTGGCACTTAAAATCAAAAAATCCCAATCAAGTAAACTTGTTGGGATCTTATCGATCAGCGCAAAACATGTCGCACTTGATTGCGGTGGAAGAGTGTGTTTTCAAATTTTGAGAACAGCAGGCTTTTGGGCTAAAACCGTTATCCGTGATAAACATTGCAAGTAGGTTTTTACTTCTTATGGTCAAATCAAATACTTTTCCCTTTTAAACGAGGTATATTCACTAAGAATCGTTCCCAAAACTTTTGTTCACTGGCCTAAGCTTCCCTCCACGCATTACATGACTTATCGATCTCATGTTTGAAATGCTGCGGGAAGGGTCTTTGTCCAGTATGATCAGGTCGGCCAGTTTTCCTCTTTCAAGTGTTCCAAAATCGTCCAGCCGATCCATGGCCAATGCACCGTTTTTGGTGGCCATAATAATCAAATCCCTTGCAGGAATTCCGGCATCCTGCATCGCTTCCATCTCATCATAAATCGATATCCCGTGAAATGTAAAAGGGTTTCCCGCGTCCGTTCCAACTGCGATTTTTATACCGTTGTCGTACATTTTCCTGAGATTTATCGATACTATACTATCCCTTGTACTGACCAGGTTTTCAAATAGTTCTATCCTAGCGGCTACAAAAGCGGAATCTGCAAATTTCCTGAATTTGGTAGTGGACTTCAGTAAGTTCTTCGCCCGTTTATCCATCACCCCATTTGGATCTTCCATAACGATTTGGTGCTGTAACGACGTATAGGCCATCAAATATCCCTTGGGGGCTATAAGGGTTGGTTGGTAAATAATATCATTGGATTTGGCCATTTGAATAAATTCATCATCAACCTCAAAATCGTCAACGCTGTGCACCAGTATTTTTGCACCTAGGTTCAACGCCGCTTTTGCCTGATTCAGCTGTGTGGCATGGACAATCAACTTGTTTCCCTGTTGGAAGGCTTCATCGGCTACAGCGCCCAGACTTTCCATGAAATTCGCGTCCTGCAGAAAAACGCCCCAAATTTTGATTCCTGTTGAACCGAGCTCCGTGTGATTTTTTACTGCTTTCCGCCCAATTTCAGGTGACGCCAAATAAACCATTTGCTTTGCTTCGGAAGTGTTTAAATAGTCCAAATACGCTTCTGGCACACCGGAAAGAAACGGGCCGGAAGCCGCGACATGGGGCGCATTAAGGTTGTTTTCGGCCTCTAATTGACGATCGATGCTCCAGTGGAACCCTCCCACGTCATAAACCCCGGTCACCCCCGATCTTAAATAAGCTTCATAGTACGACTCTGGGTTGTTTTTAATATCATTTTGTAGATCATCAAAATTGATGGTATCCCGAACGTCCAAAAAATCCGGCCTTCCATCAAAAAAACCTGTTTGGGCAAAATGGATATGACTGTCTATAAGACCTGGTGTAATGAATTTACCATTGAGATCGATCAGTTCTGACTTTTTGGGAATTGCTATTCCCGAACCTCCTATTTCTTTGATCACACCATCACTTATAATAATCGTTCCGTTCTCAATGGATAATCCATTGCCATCAAAAACGGTAGCTCCCTTGAGGACCTGAATTTTGGAACTTGAATGCTCAGTTTGACAACCAGAAAGAAGGATTAGAAAGAAAAGGAGCTTTCTCATGATATGAAGATATAACTTCTGGTAGGAAATATCATCGCAAACCCCTTGGACGGGCAATCTTTTATGTCAAAACGTATAGCTGCCACGCAAGGTAAAATACGGACAGTCCCTAAAACGAGGTAGCTATGGCCGTTTCTCGCCAAGACTCAAGGTCTTCCAGAAGTTGCTCCGCATGTTCTTTAATCGCATCCACTGCATCTTTGCCCAACTGCAGGCGAAGTGGGGTATGCTCGGAATCTAGTGCAATTTCAATGGCTTTTGCAGCTTTAAAAGGGTCTCCTTGCTGTGTCCCGTCCATGTCTTTGGCAAAATCACGCGTGCCACCTACAATAGCGTCATACGCTTCTATTCTGGGCATATGTTTTAGTGCGCTTCCGGCAAATTCGGTCCTGAATGCCCCGGGCTCTACAATCATTGTCTTGATACCAAAAGGGGCGACCTCTTGGGCCAGGGCCTCCGATGCGCCTTCCAGTGCAAATTTTGAAGCCGAATAGGCACTGAAACCACCAAAACTCATATTACCGCCCATACTGCTCATATTGACTATGGCACCACTTTTCTGTTTCCTCAATTGTGGCAGTACCTCCTGGGTAACCGCAAGTGCCCCAAAGAAATTGGTTTCCATTTGATTTCGAAACTCTGCTTCCGGAGTCTCCTCCAATGCCCCAACGATACCGTAGCCCGCATTGTTGATCAGGACATCTATCCTGTTGTATTTTTCAATGGCTTTTTTGACCGCATTTTTAATTTCCTCCCGTTTGGTGACGTCCATTGAAATTGGTAGGATTTGTTCCGATGCGGTCTTCGCAAGTTGTTCCAGCTTTTCCTGCCTTCTCGCTGTCGCCACTACCTTATGTCCTTGGGAAACTGCATATTGGGTCAATGCCTTTCCGAAACCAGAGGATGCCCCCGTGATGAACCATACTTTACTATTTTCTTTTGTCATGATTTTAATTTTTTTGGTTGACTTCATTTTTATCCCGTATACCTTGCGTTACCACCAGCGGCTACGTCCAATACCAAACCACTTATAAATTTCGAATTGTCCGATGCTAGAAACGTAGCGGATTGCGCGATGTCTTCCGGATCCAGGGCAGGTGTCGGCAGCGCGTGATAGCCTAGCATTGCCCTGTCCTGGTCCTCAAAGGATGACATACCCGTGGATTTATACTGGCCTTCACTTCTGTAAAGAGGGGTGTTTACCGCTGTTGGTGCAATGGAGTTTACCCGTATATTGTACTTTCCCAACTCCAAGGACAATGTTTTGGTAAGTCCTATAACGGCCCATTTGGTGGAAGCATAGTTGGCCACTCCCGGTACACCCTGTCTTCCACCTATGGAGCTTAGGGTTATAATGCTTCCGCTTTTTTGTTTCTTCAATTGCGGGAGTGAGGCCCAGATTGTATTTGCCACCCCGGTAAGATTCACGTCGATTACGTCTTTCCATTGTTTTTCGTTCATATCTTCAAAGGGTGACCAAATGCCTACTCCAGCGTTCGCAACAACGATGTCAAGTCCACCCAATTCCAAAATGGTTCTGTCCACAGTTTTTTTCATAGCTTCCAGATTTCGAACATCTACCTGAATACCGATGGCTTTCACCCCAAGCTTTTGAACTTGCATGGTGGCTGAATCCAGTTCCGACTTGTTGGCCAAACGATAGCCATCAATGGCCATACCTCCTGTGGGGTCGGCAATATCCAATAGCGCGATATTGATGCCCTGCTTTGCGAAATCGATAGCGATTCCAAGACCAATTCCCCGGGCAGCACCAGTAATCAAAGCTGTTTTTCCCTTTACATCCTTAGGGTCCGTTTTATCAGTGTTTTGTGCAAAGGCACCTGTGGTGCTTACGGCTACGCCAGCGGTGGCCAATCCTACTGATTTTAAAAAATCCTTTCTGTCCATATCTTACAATTTTTTGGTTATACACTCAATTACAACCCAAAAGTAGAGTTGGGCCGGAGCAAAAAATTGTAAATTCTTGGGGTATTTAAACCCTTTTATGAAATTGCTTCGGGGTCATTCCATAAAATCGTTTAAAACTATTTGTGAAATGGCTTTGGTCGTAAAACCCAATGGAATGGGCTATTTCGGTAAGGCTGGATTTTTTCATGCGGATGAGCTCCCCTGCTTTCTCCAGTCGGAGTTTCAGGACGAACTGGTGCGGGGATAGGCCGGTAGTATTCTTAAACACCTTTGCAAAATGATATGGACTTTGATAAACCAATTCAGATAGCGATTCCAGATTGAGGTCTTGATGGAGGTTGGACATTACGAAGTCCAATATGTTTTTGGTCTGTATGCCAAAAAGCTTCCCCTTTGGTTTTTTGATTCTTTGGCCGCCAGTGGCGTATTGATTTAGGAGATAGGTGGCAAAAGCCGCACCTAAGGTATCTCTATAGAGCTTTCGATGCCCATTGTTTTTGGAGAGCTCAGTATGAAAAAGATGGGCAAAAAGCATCACATTTTTGTCCATAGTACCTCTCTGGGTGATGAATTCCAATTGTTGATGATTCGCTTTGGGTAGGATTTTTTCATAAAACTGCGGCTTAATGGCCACTGCCAAAAATTGGTAATCCTCCAACCATCTGGGAATGCCAATATCCCCATGGTTCTGCATGTTAAAGGATCCCGGTTGCAGCGAAAGACCATTCCATTTTCCTTTTTCCCTGTACTCAAAGGGTATCGTTCTTGGGCCAGTGGTAATGGCCATCCTATGATCTACAATGGTATGCTCCGGGAGTTCGCCTTTCTCCAACGCATGGTGCTCTATGATCAGACCGTTTAAATCCAACGCGTGTTTCACTGACCCTTTGGGAGCTGCTGGTATAATTTTTCCATTGGATACAAGTGAAATCTTGGTGGCCTTGCTCATTTAAAATTAACTCATTGCTATGCCTCGTTAAAAGAAAACATCCACTTGAATATACTAAAAAGAAAGGATTGATTTGATCTGGCAACGGATTTGGAATGGGTCGCAAAAGGGGTTGCTGAAAAAGACCTATTACGGCTTGAAGCTCCCACGAATCATCAAATACCATGAACATTAATACTTTTTTACACCAAATGTTCGAGTCAAGCATAGTTTTCAGGGCAATTCCCCGTTACTAATAAGAGTTGTAACCTTTCGCGTTTTTTAAAGTATTACATGAAAGCCTTAGTCTATGCCAATAAATCAAAGAATGAACTACTGCAATACCTATTACGATTTTTTCAACAACAAGCAGAGTTCGGTTCCTCCCCAATTCCAGGAAATGGAAAACTATATTATGAGGTTCAATACAAAACTACCCTACTACTCATACCATGGAAACAGCTTAACAGTAATATATTTCAATAAGGGTAAAGGCCATTTAATGGTCGATGGAAAAAAACTAAAGGTTTCAAACCAAAAGTTTATCATTTTGAATCCGAGTAGTCGTTGGGAGTACATTAATTGTAAAGATGAAGATATCGATGTTTTGAGTTTTATTTTATCAGAACAGTTGCTGACGAAACTCGATTTTTTTGTAAACGCCGATCACGAACAGCTTTTGGATACACCTTTCGAAACAAAGTCTCGGAGTACTTTTTTTTTCGAGCAGAACTTTAATGTGAATTGTCACAAATCTGGTAAACTATTGAAAAGAATCCATAATCTTTCCAACACCCTAGGACCCTCATCAATAAATCCAGACGAGGTAAGTAGGGAAGTCTTGGAACGTATACTGAAAGATCAGTTCCGCTTTTATGAGCAATCAAAGAAAATTAAGGCGGTCAAAACCTCAACGCAGATAGAAACCTTGAAAAGACTTTTAGTGGCTTTTGAATACATCCATGACAACGTAACGGAAAACATATCCATACAAGAATTGGCGGCTTTATCCAGTCTTTCGGAGTTTCACTTGTACAACTCCTTCAAGAATGTTTTTGGCAACACACCGCACCAATATATAAATGCACAAAAAATGATTAAGGCAAAAGAAATGCTCCAGGAAAAATCGGCTAAGGTTTCAGAGGTAAGTGCAATCCTGAATTTTCCGGATTTGCCGACCTTTAGCAAGTTATTCAAAAAAACCTTTGGAAAGGCCCCATCACACTTCATCCAATAGATTCTGCCAAAGAATAACCAGTTTTTGACAAGTATACGGAGCTGATAAATGCGTTATTTGATTTCAAAAATTACTGCACACCCTATGGAACCAGTAACGCAACTCCTCGTTTTCACCATCCTAGTAATCCCACCATTTAAAAAATGGAAGTGCTTTGATGAGCTCGGGCATCGTACCGCATTAGGTCTTATTACAGCCCTTCAGAACAAATTCGTAAAGAAATCGAACAATAATCTTGTGCTAAAAAATGAAGTAGCGGAATGGTTAGAATTCTAATGGACAATACCGTGTGGTCAACCGTAATGGCACTAATGGCAGGTTTGGTTTCCTGCACTTTACATGAGAAAAAGCCATCATTTCACCGGAAGGAAATCAAACAAAAAGTGTTGGAAATAGCTGAGGGGAAAAAGCTACCATCGTTGACCCTTACCATATCCCAACAAGGAAGTGTTTGGAGCATGAAATATAACAATGAGGATGTCGAGAAACAGAAAATATATGGTATTGGCAGTACTACCAAGTTACTTTCAGCAGTATTGGTCCTAAAATTGGCCGAACAAGAAAAAGTCTCATTGGAAGACAAATTGGTGAAACATGTTGGCAATCTTGGACATATAGAAAACATAGAAAATACCACTGTGCGCAATATTTTGTCCCATACAAGCGGATTACAAGACTTTACTAAACATCCATCCTGGATTCAAATGGTTATTACTAACAATACGCCCAAAACATTTGAACAGAAAATGTCCCTGGTCGATGGGAAAAGAAACACAAGTGGTGTCTTTGCCTATAGCAATACCAATTATCTGGTTTTGGAAAAGGTTGTGGAATCGATATCAGGCAAGTCGTATACAAGGGCGTTCAACGAGTTTTATGGAGACCAGGGGTTTGGGGAAATAAGACTTGGACGACCAGAAACGAAAATCCAAAGTTTTTTTGCTGAGACACTTGATGCCATTTCAGAAGTTTCGGATTGGCGTGAACATTATGGCTACGCCGGCGGGGTATACACAACCTCAGAGGCACTTCACAGATTTTCGGAAGCACTTTTCATTGATGGGGCGATACTGAACCAGGAATCAATGGACCAGCTGAAAAAATGGGTTCCAATGAGCCCGGATACCATTCCAATTGGTACCGAAGGAAAAATTGCGGAATACGGAAATGGACTTATGAAGCTCACCTATAATGGTGAGGAATATGTAGGACATATGGGTGGAACGCTAAAGTACCAGTCCCTTTTGTTTGTAAATGAAAAGGAGAAAACCAGCATGAGCATTATAACAAATTGCAGTGGAAGGTATTATAACAATGTCTTTTTTCAAGAGCTTGTGCCGGCCATATTAACTGAACTATAGATAGAAGATGGTTTGGCCAGTACGGTATATACTACTTCTTTTCAAACTCATAATAACAGAAAAAACCTAGAATTCCATGAAAACATTTTTGGCGGCAACTTTTCTTTTTCTTTCCGTATTGCCCGTCTCCTGTCAATCCCATCGCGGATCGATTGAACCAGATGTAAACGAAGTACTTGATACCAATGCCCAAAAGCTATTACAAGACACTAAGGCTTTTGCCGTATCCATATCCATTGTGAAAAATGAAAAGACTTTTACAAAACACTATGGTGAAATTGATAAAGGAAAGGCCAATAAAATTACGGATACCACTCTTTTTGAGATTGCTTCGGTCACCAAGGTATTTACAGGAACCCTAATGGCCAAGGCTGTCTTGGGAGGAAAGGTAAATTTGGATGATGATGTCAGAAAGTTTTTGCCCGGACATTATCCCAACCTTGAGTTTCAAAATAGGGCCATTAGGATTAAAGATTTATTGGGGTTTAGGTCGGGGATCAATCAGAAATTTCCAGATGTAAGTTCATTAAGAACGATGGAAGATGATAGCACTACCTTTAGGCTAAAGGAATTTGGCGCGGCCTACGACAAGTCAAAATTTTTTGAAGACCTGGGAAAAGTAGCGTTGGACACTTTCCCCGGTGCAACCAATTACTATAATGAACTGTGTCCTGAACTTACGGGATATATTCTGGAAAGGGTCTATCAAAAGGATTACAGGAAAATTGTTGAAGACGAGCTTCTTGAGGCACTTGAAATGAACAACACCTTTTTTACGGTCCCACCTTCTAAAAAACTGCTGAATGGTTACAATGAAAACGAAATCTTGATGCCAAATTTTTCGTATGCCATATGGGGGGCTGGCGGGATGCTAAAATCCACTATGGGTGACCTTGGCAAATTTTTGAAGTACCACTTGCATTTACAGGACAAAGTGGTTTTGGAGTCCCGCAGTAACATTGGAAATTCAAATGAAAATTGGAACGGATATCTATGGGACAATATAAATATTACCAGAAATGGGATTCGTTGTATCAAACATGGCGGGGCATATGGTGTGCAGAACCTGTTTGTTGCCTATCCTGAACAGAACCTTGGTGTTTTAATTGTGATCAATCAAAGTACGCCCATGACACATGAAAAACTTCAAATTGCCGAAAACGCAATTGTAGCCGACTTAAATGACTTTAACCAATACCACGGTGAAAATTACGGCTATAGCATTAAAAATGACAATGTCGTTTTTCGATATGTGCATTCTGAAAAACTGGACAATCATCACATCAAAAGCATTTCAGTTGCGGGAACCTTTAATGACTGGAATCCAAATCACGATTCTTACCAAATGAATGGTCTGGGGCAAGGTGTCTATGAATTATCGGTTCCAATAGCTAACTTCCAAAAATCAAACACCCATGAGTTTAGATTTGTGATAAATAAAAATAGTTGGCTAACGGTACCCAAAGCAATCTCAAATAGAACACACTCCAAAAGATACAATAACATCACGCTGTCGGTCAGCGAATAAAAAACGTCATCCTTTTCAGCAATGGTAGGGGAGTAACAAATACGCAAAAAGAAATAGATCTATGTCAACAACCCTAAAGGCATGTATTGCTACAGGAGTTTTGCTTTTAGGACAGGTTGGGACAAAATGAAAAAATATCCGAAGAAAACAACAAGTGGGAATCATTATACCACAAACACTTGTTCTTCCCTCATCCAATTTCGTTGCTTTTGTCATTAAAAAATCCACTTTTTGACAAGCAGGGTACACAGGTTTCCATATACTTTTGAATTGCCATCCAGGCAAACTTCTAAACCCAAATCATGAAGAAAACAATCTTTTTAACCGCGCTTTTGCTTTTTAATATGGTTTCATGTACCAATGATGACCAAACCGATCCCAGTAAAGAGAATAAAATCCTGACATTTTCCTTTTTGTCAAAAGACAATGATGAATTATCCAATGACATCAATGGTACCATCGATGAAGACAACAAAACCGTAGTTGTTGAACTTTTTGATAAAATTGATATTGCTGAGCTAAAACCGACCATTACCATTTCAGAAAACGCTACAATTAGTCCTGATGATCAGGTTGCAACGGACTATTCAAATCCAATAACCTATAAGGTCACGGCGGAGGACGGTTCTGACCAAGACTATGAAGTGACCGTTAGCTTACCTAAGTCCAGCGAAAAGCAACTGCTGACCTTTGTTTTTTTAGCCTCGGAGAACAATGGGTTGTCAACGGACATTGTTGCCGTTATAGATGAAAAGAATAAAACGGTTACGGCAGAAGTCCCTTTTAATGTCTCTTTGGATGCATTGGTCCCGACCTTGGAGATTTCGGGGGATGCCGAAGTGAATCCACAAGATAAAGTTGCCGCAGATTTCAATAATGATATGGTATATGAGGTCAAGGCAGAGGATGGAAGTTCCGAAGCATATGTGGTTACCATTACCAATGCTTTAGTGACCGATAGGGATGTACTCATAGCATGGTACAATCTGAACCCGGGCAACACCCTTGATTGGGATTTTTCTAAAGAAATCAACGATTGGCAAGGAATCACTGCTACTGATGACAGGGTGGTGCAAATAAATATTCAAGATAAAGGGCTAACATCAATAACCCCATTGATTGAATACCTGACCGAACTTAACTCCTTGAGACTTGTAGGACATGGAATTTCGTCTTTGCCAATCCAAATGGGAAGTTTACAAAAATTACGGGTTTTGGATTTGACGCATAACAGTTTGGAAAATCTCCCAGCGGAAATTGGCAATCTTACAAGTTTACAATCCCTGGTGCTTCATAATAATGAAATAAATGTTTTGCCACCCGAGATTGGGAATCTTAAAAGTTTGATTCAACTGGACCTAACGTTCAATAATTTGAACAGTTTGCCAAGTCGGGTGGGTGAGCTTGAAAATCTTCAAAGTTTGTCGGTCTATGGAAGCAGACAATTGGCCTCGATACCTACTCAAATTGGAGACCTGACCCAGTTGATAAACCTTAATTTGGGCTGGTGCAATCTTTCGAATATTCCAAGTTCGTTGGGCAACTTGACCAACCTAATTGATTTACGGATTGATGAAAATAGGCTTCAAGAGATACCTCAAGAAATCGGAAACCTGGTAAGACTTAGGACTTTACAGCTTCAAAAAAATCGCTTGGCACAATTACCATCAGAGATGGGTATGCTCGATGGTTTGCTGGTACTATACATACAGGAGAACCAAATTACTGAACTACCTCAAGAGTTGTGCGAGCTAATAGACAGAAACAATATATCACTGGATAAAGATGTAATGGCTTCTTGTCCTTAAATTTTACCCTGTTAGATCAAGATTTAATTACTTTAAACATTTCCCGGACTCAAAAAACGCCTCAGTTAAGGGAGGATAGTGTAAAGGGAGACTTGTTTTTCAAATGTGTACCATTTTAAGCCGGGACGGTTTCTTAACTAGTTGTCCCACAACCCATATTCAAGCCACATGATAATCAGAGTAACAATTTTCCAACAAAAAAGCGATTCGTGCTTTGGATAAACGAATCGCTTATATTTCATATTCTTGATTGACTATGCGATACTTCTCGCCAATGACCCGTAACTTACGTCAAACACCTCTCCGGTGACCTTGTTTGTAGCGTCCGAAGCGAAAAGGGCAATTGCCTTGGCAACATCTTCGGGCTCTAGATGCCCAACCGGTATGGGATTACCCGGTTTCAAAGTTTCAGAAACACTGTCGAAGGTTGCATCCGGATCGTTGGGCATCATTTTCCCCAACACATAGGGATTATCGGCCAACTTGGTGCGGACCAATCCCGGGGCCACCACATTGCACATAATATTGTCCTTGCCATAGGTAAGGGCAGCACTTTTGGCAAAACCGATAATCGCCCATTTGGTAGAAGCATAGACAGGGAAAAGTTCATTTCCCATACGGCCCAGTGCCGAAGATAGGAATACCATTCTTCCGGATTTTTGTTGCTTCATGAAGGGGGCGGCAGCCTGAGTGGTCTTGATTATGCCGCCGACATTTATATCGTAGACCACATCTATCTCCTTTGGGCTGAATTCTTCAATTGCTCCCACCTGGGTCACCCCGGCGTTTGCGACGAGAATATCCAAACTTCCGAAGGTGTCTACCGTTTTTTGCATCGCACTCTTTAGGTCATCAATGTTTCTAACATCACCCTTGATGGCCAAACATTTCACATTTAGGGATTCTATTTTTTTCTTTGCGCTTGCCAAATCACTTTCTGAGGACAGTTTATAGCCCACATGGGGTATATCTTCCGTGGCAATATCAAAAAGGACAATGTTGATTCCTGCCTTGGCAAGTTCCTGGGCGGTAGCGAGACCTATTCCCCTCGCACCCCCCGTGATAAAGGCGGTCTTTGCCGTTACTTGGGCGCTGAACACTTTCCCATTGTCTTCCTGTGCTGCAAGGGTATTGCTCCCAAGCAATGTGGTTGCTGCAAGGCCTGTTGCACCCAAGCTGCCTTTTTTTAAAATTTCCCTACGGCTCATTTTATTTATGTTTTTCATTGTATTACTGTTTTATTGTTTTTATTAATCCCATCTTGAAACGATATCTGATGGTAGGTAATCTCTGTATATTGTTTCGTTCGTAAAAGGCAGGTATCCAAAATGATTGCCCTCACTTTTTATTTCATCTTTTTTATTCCTATCCAACAGGAAACCCACGCCCAAAGGATTGTTTTTGAGATATCTGGCAACCATTGAATTTGAAGACCTGTCTATTTCCGTTGTATTTGGAGCAAATGATATTCCCGTCGTTGTCATCTTATGATTCTTTAGTGTTAGTAATTTTTGTTCAACTTTTGTTCGGGTATCCTATTATTTCAAAGCAGGAGCCGCTTCCATGGGATTTAGCCCGTTGGCCGCCCAGGCAAAGGCCTGGTTTTGGTTCAAATCGTTCAATTGTTGCATTTGACCGTTTGGGATGGTAAAATCAAAAAGGTCTATGTTTTCTTTGATACGCTCCGGTTTTGTACTTCTGGTAAGTACGCTGTACCCGTTTTGCAATCCCCATCTTAGTAGGAGTTTGGCTTCAGAGACATTCAATTCATTGGCAACCTCCCTTATGATGGACTGTGCATCCTGCTTTTTTTCGGCCAATACTTCACCGCCTTGGCCTTCGGCCGTTCTCCAAGTGGAAAGTGGGGCCAGCGAACTGTACGCAGTGGACGCAATGGAATTTTCATTCAGATACTGGGTCAACTTTGGCTGTGCACAAAGGGGATGGAATTCAATTTGATTGATTTCAGGTTTTTCCAGACCCGCGTCCAAAATCTCATTGATGGTCTCTTCATTATAGTTGGATACCCCAATATGTTTGGCCAGCCCCTGTTTTTTCAATTCAATCAAGGCTCTCCATTGTTCCAATCGCAATGACGCAAGCGGGGCGTGGATAAGATAAAGGTCAACATAGTCAACCTGGAGTTCCTTTAATTGGTTTTTCAGGGTGGCAATGGTGGAATTATACGTTTTTTCCTGAACGCCCCATTGTGTGTTTCCTGGAAAAAGTTTGGTTGTCAAAAAAATCTCGTCCCTGGCAATACCGGACTTTTTAATGGCATTGCCGGTTCCTTTTTCATTGTTGTAGCCTTCGGCCGAGTCTATATGTCTGTATCCGGCCCTCAAAGCTTCCGCCACACTGGATTCAGCTTCTTTGGTTGATAGTTGGTAGGTGCCAAATCCAACAAGTGGCATATTGATTTTGTTTCTTGATGTACTACTTAAATCAGTCATTTTTTTCGTTTTTATTGTTCGTAATTATTTGATACAAAGGTGCCGAGGAACAAGGGCTGTTCACGAACCCAGTCCAAACGAAAACTGACCAATTTCAAAGATTACAGGCTCTTATTGGCTGCCCTGAAGGCTCTTGGGGATAGTTTTGTGTTCTTTTTGAAGAATCTGCTGAAGTGTGTGGGCTCACTATAGCCCAACAAATAGGATATCTCTTTGAGCGATAAGGAAGAATCCACCAAAAGGGATTTGGATACAGAAAGGGCGCGTTGGGATATCCAATCACTGAGGGTCCTGCCCGTTTTGCTTTTTAGGACGGAATTAAGGTAATTGGGATGAAGGTTGAGTTGTTCGGCAAAGTACTGGGCCTGTAGTTTTACCTGTCCCTGTTTGTCGCCCAATATTTTTTTGAATTCGGATTCCAGTATTTTTTTGAACGACTTGACAATTCTAGAGCTGTGCTCACCTTCGACAAGGGGATTGTAGTTGGCCCAAAACCGTTCTTTGATCTTCATCAGCAATACCAATATCATATTGCCAATGATCTTATCCTTGTAATTGGAATCATTTTTAAACTCAAAGTCCACCTGATCAAAAAGCATTTCCAATTCCTTGAACTCTGTTTCGGTCTGTTCGTTCGGGGGCACGATCTCAGCCAGAAGAAAGGGAAACTCGCTATAAATCTCAGGATGTACGTTTTCCTGAAGGAATTTTTCCGTCAACATAATGATCTGGGCCTCTTTCGAGGAGAACAATTCGTATGACTTGATATGCCCAGGGTTGGTGAAATAGATGGATTTATTCCCAAATGGGAAAGTGTTGTCGTCAAGCTTATACACACCTGAACCTTTCTTGGTCAGGATAAAAGAAAAATACTCTGCCCTTAAAACCGGGGATTTGAAGGGGATTTCCGTGTGAATATTAGGAACGTTTAGAATTGTGAAGTTAATCTCATCATCCACGCTCATGCCCAAGGTATGGTATAGATCGGTGATGGTATGACGTTGAATTTTGTCCAATTTTAAAAGTAATGGAAGTTGTTTTTTGATTAACTCCTATTCATTTCTGTAAACTTAATACGAAGTAAATACATAATCTAAAAACTCCTACCATGGAACCTCAGAAAAATGGTTTGATCAAACTGCGTTTTAAGAGATGTAATGGAAAAATGGGCAATGTCCTTTAAATGGTTGGTTTTGCAAAACAGAGGATTTAAAATAAACGAAATATGGAGTATCCAACGCGAAGACGAAAAAGCGACCGTAGGTCTCACAATACCACAAAAAAGCCCATTAAACAGGGGGCTTTTCGTGTAAAGAAGCGGAGGAAGAGGGTCTTATAGAAATTAGATGATATGACTGTTTTTAAGGCTTCAAAGAAGCCCAAAATTTGGGTGGCACCGAAAGGGACACCTTTTTAACTATACTTCAACACTTCTGCCTTCTTTGACTTTCATTTGATAGCAAATCAAAGCAGTACGCATAAAACTATATCAAGAAGTTCTGTAAATGGTTGGTTTTATGGGATTGTATAAAAGAATAATTACAGAACTTCCAGGTAGGCTTGTCCTAATGAAGTTATGACTTTTCCAAAAAAATTGGGATTCTGTAATAATGCAAATTGAGAATTAAGAGTTTGTGTTTTATTTTTAAGGACATGAGCGGCATAGACAGATTAAACATTGATGAACTCCGGACGAATTTTGGGCCCTTCCAAAAAAAACGCAATTTCTTTGTCGTTCCTGAGCATACCCGAAAATTCAGTCTCAAAGAGCCTTACAGGACCCAGACTTACGGCCTTTCTTTGGTTACGGGAGGGAGAACGGTCCTTGTTGCTGATTTAACGTCCTATGAAGTTACCCCGCCCTCCCTGATCGCCATGGGGCCTGAAATCATCCGGCAATGGAAAGAAGGTGGGAACGGCACTCAGAACACCGCCTTGTTCTTTACCAAAGATTTTTTTGTCAAAGACCTAAAAAACATCGATTACCTGAAACGGTTCCCTTTTTTTGGAACTTCCGGCACGCATAATTTTCCGATTACCAAAAAACAGGAACTGCACTTACGGCTATTGTTCTCCATTATAGCGGATAGACAGGACAGGAATACGGCACATTCGAATGATGCTATACGCTCCTATATATCCGCCTTGCTCCATGAAGTGGCCGATATATATGAAAGCGTTATCCATAAAACTTCCGTATCCATTACCAATGGGCATCGCATACTCAGAAACTTCAAAGATCTGTTGGCCAAGCATTTTAGAACGGAACGAAGCGTCCAATTCTATGCCGACCAACTCTTTATCAATCCCAAATACCTCTCCCAGGTCGTCAAGGAAGAATCGGGCAAGTCACCAAGTGACTGGGTCAATGAAATGGTGATGCTAGAGGCCAAGGTGCTACTGCAAAACGTAGATTTGAACATCAGCGAGGTGGCACGGGAACTACACTTCTCGGATGCCTCCTTTTTTGGGAAGTTCTTCAAAAGACATGAAGGGAGAAGTCCGAAGGCCTTTCGTGCTTCGTTGGCTTGAACTGAGCCCCAACTAAATCGATTCTGACCAATAGACCATTTTTACAGAAACCTAGACCTTCCCTAGCGCCTCCTTGGTGGATAGCTTTGTAACATCAAATTATAAAAATGATGAAAAAACAGAGCCTTCTTAAACTGACATTGTTATTGGCCGCTAGCCTTACGGTAATGAGTGGGGCCACCATAGCACCTTCATTACCTGCGATGAACGAACTTTTCGACCAAGTACCCAATGCGGCACTCCTGACCAAATTGGTCCTTACACTGCCCGCACTTTTTATTGCCTTGGCAGCACCCTTTGTAGGGGTGTTGATCAACCGTTTCGGTAGGTTGCGGTTATTGTATATTTCGTTGGCCATCTACGCCATTGCGGGGAGCACGGGACTTTGGATGAATGACCTCTATGACATTCTGATAGGCAGGGCTTTTTTGGGTGTCGCCGTCGGCGGCATCATGACAGTCAGCAGTACTTTGGTCGGGGATTATTTTACCGGAGAGGAACGGAACAGTTTTTCAGGGTTACAGAGCCTTTTCATGTCAGCCGGGGGGATTGTTTTTGTGGGTCTTGGTGGTTTGCTGGCCGATATGGATTGGCGTTTTCCATTTGCAATCTATCTTTTCTCAATCGTCGTAATGGTATTGGTCGCCATTTCATTGGTAGAGCCAAAAGACGAATTCAAAAACGATAACAAAGCCGTTGGCAATAACCGAAATCTGCCGTATCAAAAGATTGGTGCAATCTTGGCAACATTGTTCATTGCAATGGTGGTGTTCTATATGACCCCTGTACAGATTCCCTTCTTGCTTCAGGAAAGGGGCGCGGAATCTGCAAGCCTGTCAGGATTGGCTATTGCCTTTTCTACCATTGGCGGCGCCATCGGGGCAGGTTTTTATGCCCGTTTGAAACGGAAACTTTCCTTTCAGAAACTCTTCGCCATTACCTTTGTCACATTGGCGTTGGGCTATGCCATAGTAGGATTCGGAACCACCTATGTTCTTGCATTGACAGGTCTACTGATCAGCGGGTTCGGAGTCGGTCTGCTGATGCCCAACGGCACGGTATGGCTATTGGAAATAACACCACTTCCCCAACGGGGGACGATTATGGGGCTCTTTACCAGTGCACTGTTCATAGGACAATTTGCCTCACCGATTCTCGCACAGCCCTTGGCAACCAAAATGGGCCTTGGGTACACCTTTGTGGCAATGGCAATGATCTCGGGTGTAATAGGAATCTTTTATCTCGTAACAAAAAATAACGGAAAAGTAGAAGCAAAGACTTCCCTAATTGACAACCAATAAATTCAAAAAAAATGGAAAAACAGATAAAACACATCAGTATAAAGCACTTTGAGCAGAACCGATCCGGTTTTTCAACGGTCAACCATTTCAACAATGAAATTCCCATTGAACCTTTTTTGGCCTTTACCGAATACCATATGAACCGTCCAATTTTTGGCCCCCATCCCCACGCAGGAGTCTCGGTAATAACCTATATACACCCGGACAGCAAGGGAGGTTTCATCAACAGGGACAGTTTGGGCGACCACAGTATCATTGATGCGGGTGGCGTGCACGTTACCCAAGCGGGGAGTGGTATCCAGCATGATGAAGTTCCCGAAACCACAGGGGTGGACAGCCATGGTTTTCAGATTTGGGTCAACCATTCCGATAAAAACCGTCTTGTAGCTCCAAAAGCTTTGCACGCAAATTCCAATCAGGTTCCTGAAGTCGTAACCGAAGGCAAAAAAGTACGGGTAATACATGGAAACTATGGAAACAAAAGGTCCATTCTTCAGATGGTGACCCCGGTAACTCTATTGGATGTATATCTGGAGCCCTATCAAGAAATCGAGTTAGAAGGAGAGGAGATGACATTTGTATATGTGGTTTCAGGTTCCGGAGAGGTCGCGGAAGAAACCATTTCAAGTCAGCATCTTGTTCTTTTTGACGAAGAAGGCGATACTATAAAAATCAAAACAGCCCAAGACCCTATCAACTTCACTTTGGCTTCGGGCAAACCCCATAAGGAACCCATCGTTTACGGTGGGCCCTACGTAATGACCTCACAGGAACAGTTAGAGGCCGCCAAACGTCGTTTTGGGCGTGGTGAAATGGGGGAATTGGCAATTTTATAACCTATTCGAATGAGGGCAAAAGATTTAAAAAAACTCCTAACGTTTGCATTGGTTTGGTCCATGGCCTTTTATCATGGTGAGGCACAACAAACCGAACCCAAGCCATCCCAGCCCATTATGATGCTGCGCTATTTGGAAGACTATCGTTTATTGGCGGACAGTACCCAGCACATTGATTTTTTTGACCCTGTCAAGTACGTATCGCTGAGTAAGACCGACCCTGACTTTTATGCCAGTATTGGAGGGGATGTCCGATTTTTATATGAATGGGTCAATAACCGTTTTGAGGGACAGACCTCGGATGACGGTTATCTCTTGAGCCGTTTTATGCTGCATACGGATGTACGTCTGGGAAAAAACTTCAGAATGTTTGGCCAGCTCGGGAGTACCCAGGAAAATGGAAGGCAGTTGGGGCCAAGACCAATTGATGAGGACAATGCTTTTATACATCAGCTATTTGCGGACATCAAAATCAATTTTACGGTCCAAGGGAATATCGTTTTAAGGATAGGAAGACAGGAAACGGTCCTAGGGGCTTCGAGATTGATCACTATGCGGGAAGGGCCAAATACCCGGTTGAGCTTCGACGGAATACGAACTTTAATAAATTGGAGCAAATGGGACATCAACCTTTTGTACCTACGTCCAGTGAACAATCGGCGAGGCCCTTTTGACAACAGGATTTTTGAAAACGGCCGGGATCTGTTCGGGCTATATGCCAACAAAACGGTAAGAACCAATTTTACCTATGACCTGTTTTTTCTGGGCTACAATAACGAAAACGCCCGTTTCCATCAAGGTAGTGGTGATGAAAATAGGTATATACTGGGGGCACGCTTTTTCGGAAATAAGGGGAACTTTGACTACGACATCGAAGGCGGTTATCAGTTTGGAACCTTCGACCAAGATGCTGGGAAAGGGAATATAAAGGCATATGGTGGTGGCTTCAATGCAGGCTATACCTTCCAACAACTGTTCTGTACCCCAAGGATAGGGCTTAAAGCGGACTACATAAGTGGCGACCGTGATTCGGACGATTTGGACCTAAACACGGTTAATGTACTATTTCCGAGGCAGGGATACTTTAGGGGTGCAGCGGCGTTTGCGGCGGCAAATCTTGCCAGTGTCCATCCCGAATTAATACTCAAACCTGCCAAGGATATGCAATTGGTGCTGGATTGGTCTTGGTACTGGAGGCCAAGTACAGCGGATGGAACGTACGCCCCAAACGGGTTACCTAACAATCCATTATCGATTGGAAATGAGAACTATTTGGGAAGTCAAGCGAATACGGAATTTTTCTGGAAGGTGAACCGGAATATATCCGTCTTGGCCACTTATGCCCATTTTTTTGGGAGAGGAGCTATCGAGCAGAACCCGAGCCCGTCGGAGGTGGCTGATTTTTTGAACGTTTCGATTGCTTACAAGTTCTAGGTGGACCCTTCTTTCTCCAATTGGCTAACCACCCATTGTTAAGTGGTTTTAGCTAATAAGCACCGTACTATTAAACGGCGACTTAACGGGACCAATCAAAAAGGAAGGAGAATTCCCTTAAAATGTTCTTTTTAAAGGATTATTCTGTCCGTAGACTTTTTACAGGATTGGCATTTGCAGCTTTTATGGATTGAAAGCTCAAGGTAAAAATTGCGATGCCCAATGTTATCATAGCAGCGATACCGAAAGACCACCAAGGCATATATCGGGCCAATTAAATTCCCTTGATATGGTTTTTGACATTTCTTGCATAAATGGAAATCCCTCATCAGAATTTGTCATTATAACAACACCCCTACCTGTATTTGCGAAAGAAACCGCATAACAAGTAAATCCTTTATTTCTTCCACTATGTTGAAAACGAAATGTATCTCCCTCTCCTCGAAGACCAAAACCCATACCTCCAGTGCCAGGAATCTTGGTCAACATCTTTTTTGCAGTCTCATGCTTGACCAGACCGCCTTTTTCCCCTCTGTATGATTTACCAAAACGTATCATAAAACGAGCCAAATCCGAAGGTGTGGCCCAAAGTCCTGCAGCAGCCAATTCGGGATGCACGAGATAGCCACCTTCTACCATTTCACCATTCTTTAAATAACCCTTTGAAGCTTGAGCTTCCAATTTCTTGGACAAAGGATTTTCAAAAGTGCTATTAATCATTCCGGCTGGTTGTAAAACCAGATTTGATAGCAACCCAGAAAAATCCTCTTTAGAAACATCTTCCATTAACATTTGAAGGACGATAAATCCTCCACCTGAATAACTCTCTGACTTCCCAGGTTCTTATAATACCTTAATCGGGTCAGAGTTCGATAGTGGACCACCTTCAACTATTTCTCTAAGACTAGGAAGTTCAGCTCCTTGATAATAACCAACAAATCCCGGAGTGCTTAAACCCGACATATGGCTCATTATACGTGCCGGAGTAACCTTTTGTTCTGAAGTAAATCCATTTATCGGTATCTGCCATCTTTTTAATTGAAGATTTACATCTTCATATAGGTTCATTTTACCCTCTTCAATAAGTCTAAATGCTCCTACACTTGTCACTGGTTTTGAAATTGATGCAGCTTGAAGGACTGTAGTCGTATCCACGGCTTCTTCTGAGCTTTTATCACTTACCCCATATCCTTTGGCCCATACTATTTCGTTATTGTCAAAAACAGCAATGCTTACTCCATGGATTCCGTATTCCCCCATCCGGTTTAGAACAGTCTGAGGTTGGGGTTCTTGAATCTCTCCTTCTTTTTTCAATGGAAGAATGTTATTTTCAACTCTTTCCATAATGTGTGCTGACGCTGAGACGGAGACTTCACCACTAGAAGGTTGTCCATTTTTCAATTGACAGGCTAGCAGCATAGGGATTATTAAAAATGGGTATAAAATATTCTTCATGATTTTCCGAATTTTCGGGATTTGTTTATTCTTAATGAAGAGGATACTTCCCGAAACCAGAAAAGTTACATTCCTAAGCCAATTTTTTTATAGGTTGGAAAGAAGCTGAGGTACTTCAAAAAAGGTTACTTTTATTGGAACTCCGTTGGATCGTGGTAGCCAAAATACACCATATCATGGCCATGTTTCCTGATAACCTTTCTTACCTTTTCCAAAGATTCTTTTCTTATGAAATTGTCCATTGCCCTTAGGGTCGCCAATTGGTCTACTGGGTGATTTTTATCTTGCAGTTCGGCCTTTAGGTAATATGCATCCCCAACGTAAAATGTCCACTGTCCGTTGGTTCTGTATGCTATACCGCAATGTCCAAGGGTATGTCCGAACAAGGGTATCAAATAGATTTCGAAATCCAGATTCACTTTTCTGGCAGGGAGGCCAAACCATTCACTGTCGTTTTTTTCATAAAGCTCAATTTTGGGCCCATGGGATAGTTGTTGGGGCAAATATCGTTTGTGGCCATTTTGAAAGCTCACATACTCTTCCTTGGAAACATGAACTTTAGCTTTGGGAAAGTCCGCGAGCCCTCCGATATGATCCGGATCAAGATGGGAGCAAACTATATGGTTTACACTTTTCGGGTCTAAACCTAGTTGCTCAATTTGCCGAATTGCCGTAAGATTTTCGTCAAATTTGAATCCTGTAATTTCAACCAACTCCCTTCCCAGTCTTTTTTCGGGAGCCTTGGTTTCCGCCATTCCCAATCCGGCATCAATGAGTGTAAGTCCTTGAAGCGTTTCGATCAAAACACAATGACCGATAGCAGGACCAAAAGGCGATTCTATTTGAACGCAGTTTATGTGATGTACATGCACCATACTTCATTGCAAAATAATGTTTGGGGGGTTGTTAAAATAGAACAAGGGCGACATGGTTCCTCAACACTCCAATAAACGCAAAGGGGAGAAGGAACTTTCATTGCCCATATGCGTTGGGTTGTAATCGGGACTTTTCCTTAAAAATATCTTGGGTGTGTGGCCCGAAAAGTTCTTAAACTCCCTTATGAAATGGGACTGGTCGGAATAGTTCAGCACATAGGCAATGTCGCTCAACTTTTCAAAATGACCATTTCTAAGCAATTGGACCGCTTTTTGAAACTTGATGATACGGATATAGGTCCCAGGGGCCACTCCGATACATTCTTTGAACCTTCGCTGGAACTGTCGCCTTGAGGTATTGGAATATGAGGATACATCCCTTGCATTTGCATTTGCAGTGTTTCCAATAATACGATGGACACTTTCTTTTATTACCGCATCCTGTTCTTGTCTTGAAGATTGTTGATATAATGTATCGCAGAACAACTCGATCGCTTGTTCTGTATCTGTGGTATTCAACAATAGGTCAACAAATCCAGGAGGAAAAAAATACTCGATGTCCAAAATGTCGTTTGTAAGGTCGGAAGCATCAATATTGAAAAGTGACCTAAAGGCAACAGGGTAAAAGCTGACCCCAATAATAGTTGGAGTGCCCCTGATCAGGTTTGTGCAAGCAGTAGTTTTTTGACCGTACAAAAATGCTATGGGCAAAGGCTCCCCGTCGCTATTTAAAACAGATGAATTGCCAGTGGAATGTTGAAAAACAATTCCTGGCGAACCGTCGGCCAAGATTTTATATTGCTTGGCGAAAGCATTTGGATTTGGGAAGCTTGAACACCAAAAATGCCTGACGACCTTTCTTAGTTTTTTTGGCGGTTCGATTCTTATAACATTCATTAATTGTGTTTTTGGAAATTCAATTTGAGGCTTGTCAAAGAAAACCATTTTTAAGGAATCCAGTTTCCGATAGAGTACTTACTGCTCCATTGAAATGACATAGTTTCAAACCATTTAAATCAAAAGGTCAATATGGGATTAGAATCTATCTTTCAAAATAATAATAAGTAGCAGATTTTCGGTCATATACAATTTTATGCTCACCGAATAGGTTACTCCATCCAATAAAACTAATGTTAGATTCCTTACAAAACCTTAAACAATTAAAATCAACAGTTATCTCTTTATTCAGGAGATTTGGCTTGTGTAATTTGTATTTTTATTATTGGCTTGGATACTCAAAATCAAATATTATTTTTCTTTGGGGCACTTGGTGCTTTTAACGCCCTGTTTTTAGGTATTTATTTTGCCTTCCTCATTAAACATAGGGCCAATGCAAATTATTTTCTGGCTGCGCTACTATTGGCAATTGGTGTCAAAATAGTAACGTCTGTTTTTCTTTATTTTGATTGGGGCCTCTCTGAAATCATAGTGGAAATAGGGTTTTCCGCAAATGCTTTGATTGGGCCATTTTTTTATTTGTATGTAAAGTGTTCAATAAAAGACAATACGAATACAAAAGCATATTGGTGGGTCCATATAATTCCAGCGGTCGTTTCGATTCCAATAATAGGCTTACTCTATCCATTGACCTTTAGTTATGTGAATGGCCCTACCTTACTCTCACAATATGTGGTAGCCTTCATATACTTCCAATGGTTTGTTTATTTGGCGCTGTCAGCAGTCCTTCTTAAAAAAAGTTTTGGCAAAGTATTTCAGAGCAAATTCAAGTTGAATGATGAAGAAACCTGGCTGGTTAGTCTCTTTTTGGGAATTGTTGTTTTTTGGATTGGACCTATTGTAACTTCACGCACCACCTACATGGTAGGTGCATTATCATTTTCTATTATTTTTTATGGTCTACTCATTCTCTGGATTTTCAAATTCCGGAGGACATCAGGTTTTTTTGAACGGCATTTGAAGTATGCCTCGAAGAAAATAGATGCTTCCGAGGAACAAATTCTTACTACAAAATTGTATAGTTTATTTAAAGAAGGGGAATTGTTTAGAAATCCTAATTTGAAAATTGCCGATGTGGCAGATAAACTTCAAATACCCCCGTACCTTCTCTCACAATTCTTAAATGATAATCTCGGTAAAAGCTTTGCAATTTTTATAAATGAACATCGAATTGAAGCTGCTAAAAAGAAATTATTGAGTAATAATAACTTCACCCTTGAAACCATAGGCTATGATTGTGGATTTAATTCTAAGTCTACTTTTTTTTCGACGTTTAAGAAGCTTACTGGTTTAACACCTTCAAACTATCGGGAACAACATTCTACTATAGAATAGAGGGGTTGCCATTTATAAATCCGGACTACGGATTTTCAATAGGATACCTCGTCCTGGCCGAAATACTTCAACTTTAGCCTAGTTTTTCTTTGAGCCCAGTATGTAGCCATTTGAGGAAATTCCTATGAAACTAATGTTGAACCAGAAACGCATTATAACGAGGTATCATAAACTTCAAGACTGCTGGGGTTTGCTGTTATTGCTGATTTGTTTACTTTTTTCTCTTATAGCTGCGCATGGGCAATCCATAGAATCCATATCTGGCAACGTAGTGAATTCTGATGGAGCTATTATGACGGGTAATGCACTGGTATTGTCTCCCACGGACTCTACAATCATAGCTGGAACCAGTTTCTTTGATGGAAAATTTGAACTGGAAAACCTGAATACACCACGTGTTCTGCTAAAACTAACTTCTTTGGAATTTCAGGACACATATATCAATGTGGAATTTGAGGGCCAGACATTGATTGATTTGGGTGATATAGTGGTTGAAGAAGCATCCACAGAGTTGGATGAAGTAGTTGTGGTTTCCAAAACCCCTTTGGTAAAACAAAGAGCAGATGGTTCAGTTGAAATAAAAGTTGAAAATACCACCTTGGCCACCAGTACCTCTGCGCAAGAAATACTCAGCAAATCACCCAGCGTTTTAGTCGATGAAAATAACGGGATAAGCATTTTTGGAAAGGGGGATGCCGTGATATTCATCAATGGGATAAAGGTGAGCGATGAGCGTTTGTCCACCATTGCGCCCTCCAACATCGACAAGATTGAAATCATAACCAATCCTGGACCGCGATATGATGCCGAGGGTAATGCGGTCATTAACATTAAAACCAAACGCAATACAGAAGAGGGGATAAAAGGGATGCTTAAAAACTACTACAGTTACAGTGATTTTGCAGGGTATGACAATAGGACCAACCTAGACCTAAATTACGGGAGAGGTAAGTGGTCAATGAATGCCTCCTATGGGTTGCTGGTGGGAAATGATAGATGGTTTAAAAACACAACGCGTACACGAGATGAAGTTGGGGACTTTTTTAGCTCGGATATAGAGTTGGATTGGTTGTACGAGCGGAATAACTTCTCCAACTACAGCCTTGGTGGCCAGTATGACATCTCAGAAGATTCATACATTTCCCTAGAGTACAATGGTGCTTATGAAGATATGGGAGGTGATCAACTAAGCAACAATGTGATAATCGATAATGAAATCGGCCTCTACAATAGCGTTTTGGAAATGGACGATTTGAATCGTAAAAACATTTTAAACCTAAACTATTCAACCCAAATAGATAGCTTGGGCACCATTCTATTTATAGGGGGGCAGTATGCCTCTTATAAGAACGACTTTGATAACGAAATCAACGAGTCAAGTACAATCGATGGGGTAGAAAGCAACTCCAAGCTTAATAATTCAGGTGAGGGGAACATTCAGATTGTCAGCGTTCAATTGGACTTCACCAAGGTTTACGACAAGAGCAGTCTAGAAATGGGAGGTAAGTTTGCTTATGTAAACAATACATCATTTACCGATTTCTTTGATTTGGAGGAAGATGGTACTTTGATCAGGGACACTGAGCTTTCCAATAATTTTCAATACGATGAAAGGGTGCCCGCTTTATATTTAAATTTTAGCAAGCGTTTGAACGAAAACACAAACTATAGTCTTGGTTTTAGAACAGAATTCACGGATTATACCTTGTTCACCAGTGTGAACGGGGGGGCGGTCATTGAAGATAATTACATCAATGTCTTTCCCAATGCCTCCTTTGACACCAAATTGTCCGAAAACACGAATATATTTATTACTTATTCCTCCAGAATACGAAGACCTTCCTATGAAACCTTAAATCCTTTTGTGATATACCAAGATGAGTTTACCTCCATTAGGGGAAATCCCAATTTGCAACCTTCCCGAGTACATAGTTTTGAAACAGGTGGAACCTATAAAGACTGGAATCTAAAATTTGGGTATACCTACACTATTGAACGGATTACAAGAGCGGCGTTCCAACTGGAAAACTCGTCACGGGAATATGTATTACAGACCATCAATTTTGATAGGGAACATGCCTTTTTTGCCTCTTTAAGTAGAACCATCAATCTCAAATGGTGGCAATCCATTAATAACATAATTGTAAACTACAATGAGTTAATCGACAATACGGGCGTTTTTGAAATCAGGGACAATGAACCAAGCTTTTATTTTTACTCCCAAAATAGTTTTACAATTGGTGATTTGTTCACCTTTTACTTAACAGGTTGGTATTTGAGTGACCTACAAGACGGGATTTATTTAAGAAAAAATCAGTACACGGTGAATATAGGAGTTGAGAAACAATTCTTTGGGGATACATTAAAACTAAATCTTGATTTTAATGATGTCTTTCAAGGTATACGAGCTGACGGTAATTATCGTTCCGGCACCACTGATATCATTTACGGTAACAGATTTAACACCAACTTTATTAGATTTTCTGCTTCCTATAACTTCGGCAAACTCAAAAAATCCAACTACAAGAATAAAAAGGTAGGTAAATCTGAAAACGAAAGGACCTAAAATGTATTTTGCACAGGCTGAAACGAGAAAAATGTCTTTTAGGCAAATGAGGCAGATTAGTTGAAAGTGCACCCAGGAGGTTTCTTCATCCAAATTCTAAATGTAGGAACAATCGGATTTTCACACACCGACCTTTCAGCAGAGAGCTGCAATAGACTTTTACTTTTTATTTATAACCCCCCCATTGGTTTTATTCTTTTCTAAATTCAATACCCGTACCATCGCTGTCACTAAAAACTATGCAGCCAATGATTTTGTTGGATTTATCTCTCTGGAATTTTATCTGATCAAAAAACCATTGATTTCCTTTAAAAATATCATTGTTAGTTTGTTCCAAGTCTATTGGCCTATGTTTCGTACTTACAATTTGAATTTTCCCGTTTTTTTCTACGAAATCATATGAAGCAACAATCTCATTACTGTAGTAAACCCCAAGGTATTCAGTAATGTCCGTGTCTATTCTTTTTTCACTTTCCAATTCCTCAGATGAGGTATCCTTATTCGTATCAATAGTTTTACTCCCTTCACTTTCCTTTTTAACGAAGCTATAAGAATCCAATAAAAAGATATCCTCAATTTTTCTTGCCAAATAATAGGTTCGGAATGCGCCGTCATTCGCAAGATATATGATAGCCACATCTTTGTCAGGATAACGAGTGACCGATGTTCTATACCCTGAAGTCAGACCCAAGTGATTTATTCTATTCAAACCCTTGTTATCAGATTTCCAGTTTCCAAAAGCATAGTTGGTCCGATCTCCATTATTTAAAACACCTTGCCTATTTACGATAGCCAAAATTTCTGGCCCTCCAACTTTTCCTGTCTTGTAATTATTCAGCCATTTGGCTAAATCGTTGATAGAACTATATACCCCAGAAGCTCCTATTGCTCCGAAATCATTCAGGGATTGTGCATGATCTTCCTCGCTTGTCGCATAATAGGGGTACGCCCTTTTCTCAATTATCAATTCTGGATTATCCCTGATGAGAGAATTATTCATTTCCAAAGGAGAAAAAATATTTTCCTTTATCCATTCGGCAAATCCAATACCCGTTGACCTAGAGATTACTTCTGACAAAAGTATATAACCGGAATTACTGTATTGAAGACGCTCGCCTGGTGTAAACAGCAAGTTTTTTTGTCTGGATAAATACCGTAATACCCTATCCTTATCATAAAAACCTTCCGACCCATATCCAGCAAGAACCAATGCATGCCTGCTTTCATATAATCCGCTAGTATGGTCGATAAGGTGTTGAATAGTGACTACATGGTCATATTCGGGTAATTCAGGGATGTATTTTCTGATATCGTCTTTTAAAGAGATGATGCCCCTATAAGCAAGAATAGCAATGCCAAAAGCCGTAATTTGTTTTGAAACAGATGCGAGGTTAAAAACTGTATTTTCAGTAACTGGGATATTATACTCTAGGTTCGATAGGCCAAAGCTCCTTTTGTATTTGGGAATACCATTATCCAAAATAAGTATGGATGCCCCAGGGCCATCATCTTCATAAAAGATGGACAGAAATTGATTTATCGTCTCCGTTTTGTCATTGGTTTCTGAGCGATATACTTTTGTTTTTAAAGAATAAACACCTTTTTCTTGGCTATTATTGAAAGGCTCAATTTCAATACTGAATTCTTCACTTTCATCGGCATAAAAAACAATATAATTCGATATGTCCCATGTATCCGATTGCTCTACAATGTAATTTTCCTCATTTGTGACTATACTTTTGGTATTTATTGTATAGTCATATAGCGTAAGAACGGCAAGTTCTCCTTGGTTCAACGCTATTTGATAATTGTGGGCTTCACCCAGTTTTAAAGTCTTGGTGATGGTATCCCCATCAGATATTTCTGCTCTAGAATTTTGTGGTTTTACAATTGAAGTTTGTAATAGTACAATAATCAAAAAAATGTAATGTAATTTTAAATACATGCTTAAAACAATTACTGCTGCAAGGCTCAAAGATAAATGGTGCTGTATTTACGGAATTGTAATTTTGGTGTAAAGAACGCCCTTATCTTAAATCGTTACATGAGTAAGATCTATTTTTAACGAAGTCCGAAGGGGTTGTTCCACAAAGTCTTTTAAAATTGTTCACAAAATGCGCTTGATCTGAATATCCGAACATATATGCAATAGAAGTCAAAGGCGTATCAGGATGGGTAAGCTTATATTCAATAGAAGCCCTGATTCTAATTAGAAGAATGAACTTTTTTAAGGTGTGTTTTACGTTGTAGTAAAAGAGTTTGTTCAATGCCTGCCTACTTGTTTGAAACAAATCTGCCAGTTCTTTAACTGTAACATTGCCGTTTTTGACATAAATTTCATCACAGACTTTATTGATGAACTTTGTCTCAGGCGATGAATGAATATTTAACCGAATTATAAATTCTTCCGCTATTTCAACCATTTCGTCAAAATCAGAAACTGAAAAAACCCTGTCATGTAAACAAGAAATTTCTTCACCAAATACCATTCTCAGGTCAATTACCCCTTGTGGCAGACCATCTGAGAAAAACAAAGCGTTTACCCATGGTTGAAGTTTTATGCAAAATGTATTGAAACTACCTGCATATTCAATTCCAAACGGTTGTTCTACTTTATGGATGGTATAGGTCTTGGGTATTTGGTATTTAGTTTGTTTACCTGTCTTTAAAATGGCATTCTCTTCTTTTACCAACATGATTTCGTAACATCCATCATCAGCAATAAGACCAGAGTTTTTTTGTTCCTTATTGTAAAAGGATTGAAAATAAAAACTATGCACTAAATGTTCTAGTTCCTTTACTGGTTTTTTGTTAATAAACCTACTCATTTTTAGTGCCAAACGTTTGTAGAAAGAAAGACTGAAATTCAGAAATAAAGTTACATCAATAGCTATAGTTTGTACCAATGACCCAATAAAACCTCAGGCTAAACGATTGTCGGGGAAGAGGCGAGATTTTCGTCAACCTGTGGTCTTGGAATTTTTTCTCTTAATTTCCATTTAAAGAAATTCCAATACCTCCTTCGGATAATCCTTGGCAAAAACACAAGGTATTAATAAGCAAAATCACAGGCCCGCGTACAAACAAATTTTCATTATTAAGTATGGCTTAGCCTTTAAACTGAGACGACTATATTTATACAAGGCTGCAGTTTTTTTAAAATACTAGGCTCACGAATCATTCTGCTCGCAAGGATTTTGCAGGATTGGAAAAGGCCACCTTCAATGACTGGGAACTAATAGTTGCCAAAGCAATCAAACTCGATATGATTCCGGCCAGTAGAAATATCCACCATGATAGGTCCACTTTATAGGCGAAACCCTTCAACCATTCACTCATGGCATACCACCCTACTGGAATACTTATCAGAAATGAGAATCCTATTAATTTCATGATATCTTTTGAAAAAAGCCCCATGATGTTAGCAACGGATGCACCAAGCACTTTACGAACAGCAACTTCCTTTATTCTTTGCTGGGCCGAGAACATGGCGAGCCCAAATAACCCCAAACAGGAAATAAAGATGGACAAAAAGGAAAAGATATTGGAGAGTTTAGCAATCACCTCTTCACTTTTATACATAGCCAGGTACTCACTGTCTGCAAACTTGAAATCGAAAGGTCGGTTGGGGTTGATACGGCCATATAGCTGTTCCAGTCCTGCCAGTGCTTCCTTTGTCCTGCCCGGTAGTGTTCTTACAAGAATAAAGCCAAACGGAAGATGCTCTTTTATATCAACTATTACCGGTTTAATTCTTTGATGAAGTGAGGCCGTATGATAGTCCTCTAAAACACCTACAATACGACCCTTCTTTTTCCATGCCGATATCCATTTGCCCAAAGGGTCCGTCATTCCCATTTGTTTGACCGCCTCCTGGTTTACCATGAAGGCGTCCGAAGAATCCGTTGCTATAGCTCTTGAAAAACCACGTCCTTCACCCACCTTCAGGTCCATAATCCGTAAATAATCATATCCAACGGATTTGGGCATAAACCCAACTGATTCTCCATGACTTTTTCCCTCCCAGTTGATAGCATCTAATACTTCAAAAGTCATCGAATGTGGCGCTTCGCTACTTCTGTCTACAAGAGCAACCCCTGGTAATTTAGAAGCTTCCTGTTTAAAGGTCGCGTACTTCTCAGGGTTGGATAGCGTACCTTCGATTCGAATGTATACCAGATTTTCACGGTTATACCCCAAATGGGAGTTTTGGACGTAATCTGCTTGTCTTGAAACGACCAAAGTAGCTATTAAGAGAAATATCGAAAGGCCAAATTGAAATACGATAAGACCTTTTCTGAACCATTTTGAGGAACCGGAAAACTGTACGGAGCCCTGTAGAACCTCTACTGGTTTTAAGTAAGACATAAAGAGTGCGGGATAGCTTCCCGCGACAAGACCGGTCACCAAAATTAATCCCATTACTGCCAACCAATATGAAGGCACCATGAACGGAAGGCTAATTTGCTTTCCGGTAATGGCATTGATATAAGGGAGAAGTATCCAAGTAAGCAATACCGAGATAACCACGGCAAAAAGTGAAAGCAAAATGGATTCAATCAAAAATTGTCTTATCAAATGCTTTCGGGAAGAACCAACTACTTTGCGAACACCAACTTCTTTTGCCCTTTTTATAGACCGAGCAGTCGAAAGGTTCATGTAATTGATACAGGCAACTACAAGGACAAAAAGTGCCACTGCTCCAAAAAGCTTCAAATAATCCGTTCTTCCTCCATGGGGCCTCCCATTTTTAAAATTGGCCTTAAGGTAACGATCTTGATATGGGGCCAATTTGGCTTCAATTTTGACCGGCTGATTCTGGTCAACACGTGTTTGCAGGTATTCATTAATATTTCGTTCGACCTCTGCGGCGTCGGTGTTGCCTTCAATTTGTACCGTGGCAAATAAATCGTCCGAGGCATACTTTACCTGTTCTCTTGCGAAGGTTTCCCAATCGATAAGATAATCAAAAACTAAAGAGCTTTTCGTAGTAACGTTTTCGAAAACAGAAGTAACTGTCAAGTCCAATTCACCATTGTACTTGACTATTTTGTCAATTGCGTTTTGCGGGGAACCAAAAAACATCTCCGCCATTTTTCTTGAAATGGCAATTGTATTGATATTGGAAAGTGGGGTCTCAGAATCACCGGAAATAATCGGATAGTCAAACATCTTGAAAAACTCGGAACTGGCCCTTGAACCTTCAAGCTTGTACATCTTATCACCGACTACAAAAGTTTCAGGAAACCCCCAGGGCAAATCATAGCCCGACGCATAAAAAGAAATGTGCTTTATTCCTGGAACACTTTTTTTTGCACCTTCGACAAGGGGATAAAACCGCGTATCATTGAAACCAGTTGGGCTTTGGTAGGTGGCATTCAATTTTCCTTCCGACTCTATGGTGTAGTATACGTTAAAAAGGTTATCCGCATTCTCATGAAAGTTATCGATGCTTCTTTCATCTTGTATCCAAAGAAATATAAATAGAAAACTTATCATGCCTAAAACTATACCCAGCAAGTTGATAGCCGAAAAAGTCTTGTTTCTACTTATATTTCGCAGCGCTACCTTTAGATAGTTTTTGAACATTATTTGTGCGTTTTTTGGGTTAATTTCCTTGGTAGAAAAAGTACTGTACAATAAAAGTTATTACTGTAAATACTCTTGAGTACACGTTAATATCTAATTTCATACCAAAAAATGTAATGTATTAATTGTTAATGTTTTATAAGAATATATTGATAGGAATATCTTTCGGCGTGTAAAAGATTTTTACAAAAGATGTCCAATAAGTTTACACCATTTATCAACCTTGATCAACAATCGTTCCTTGATAAAAAGGGAATTATTTTGGTCCAGTTAAAAGGCGAGTTAATGGGACTGATTGCGAAGACAGGACGAATTCCCAAGAATCGTTGGTTTTCTGAACCTTTAAAGATTAACTAGGTAATGATGTCTTTTAAAAGCTTCTATACAAGTAAACTTCTGGAAAATCATTATTAGGGCTTAAGGATTTAACTAAACATATAAATGGGTTTCGTACTCAATAATGTTTAAATCTCATTTGGGAAATTACTACAACGCTTTTTTAAAATATCAAACTAAATGAAACCCTGTGCTTGTCCGACCTAAATATCAAATCCATCAACATATGTAATTGTCAAGGGGTTTTAGTAAAACTATTTTTACTTCATCATAAAGTGAAGGGTGAATGTACCCACAGTCTCTTTATCGTTAAAATTAGTTGGTGCGACTTACACCCAAGAGGACGCCATCGAAGGGGAAAAATAGATAACATAAATAAATCGAAATTATGGAACGAATTAGTTACAATGACATTCCTCAAGGGATGTTCGAAAAGTTGATGGAAGTGGAACATTTCTTAAACAATTCTCCAATTGAGATGAAACTTTTGGAGCTTATCCGATTACGGGTCGGGCAAATCAATGGATGTGCATATTGCACAGATATGCATTATAAAGAGCTAAAACATTTGGGGGAATCCGAACTACGCCTGGTTTTGCTTTCCACATGGGAAGATTCGCCTTTCTTCAACGAAAAGGAAATAGAGGTACTGAGATTCACCGAACGGATAACGAACATATCAAACTCGCACATCAGCGATGAAGAAATAGATGCTTTGCTAAAGTACTTCAATAAATCGGAGATAAGTTATTTGACTTTGGCTATAGCCCAAATCAATACTTGGACAAGGTTAATGAAAACATTCAAATTTGCTCCGGGGAAATATCAGGTTAAGGCAATTGAAATTCAAGAGCCTGTCGTTTGATTTTTAGCGGATGAAATGATTTAATAAGGAAAAGTTTGCCTCGAACAGCTTAATTGATATCCAAACATTAATAAGCCCAGACCTTTCATTTGAGATATCTGGGCTCCATTTCTGGATGGTATTGAATCAAGGGAAGTACTGTTCTTTTTGATAATGGATATAAACCATGGGATATTAAGTGATTCCGTATTGCAACCCTTTGATTCTATTTCATTTGGCGGCCATTTCATTCTGGATAATATGGTATCTTTAACTCAATCAACGAGTTAGACGTGAACCAATAGTGATTTCTTTCGACCATCCATACAGCCAATTATTCTATCAGTATGTTAACAGCTTTGCCTCTGTTTCACAAAGTTCTTTTGAGGCATTTTTACCATATATAGCGATTAAGGATATCAAGAAAAATGAGAGCATAGTATATCATGGTCAAACCGCAAGGAACATTTATTTTGTTTGTGAAGGAATTTTGGTATCCCAGTGGATGGACGATGAAGCCAATGTATATGTCAAAAACTTTTTTGTGGAGGGACATTTGGCAGGTTCCACGGTATCCATGCTTACACAAACTCCCTCAGGATTTGGCATTGAATGTGTTGTGGACAGCACAATCTTGGAGATGGACTATCAGCGCTACAAGGAAGTCATTTATAAACACGAGGACTTAAAGAACTATTATATTTCGAACCTAGAGGAAAACTGGATCATAGAAAATGAAAGACGCCATATTTCATTTGCTGCGGAGAGCGCAACAGAGCGGTATATCACCTTCCTCAATAGGTACCCTAAATTACCCCAGCGGGTCCCTCAATGGCTTATAGCATCCTACCTCGGAATTACTCCTACCCAGCTTAGTAGGATTAGAAAAGGGCTTTAATTCCATTTATCGACATATGTAAATGCGCAAGGATAATCACTGCGGTACATTTGACCTATAAATCATTAATCATTTGAATTATGAGTCAGACTACACCAATTCTGTTAGCTTTTATGGGAGGTGTTTTTTTGGCACTTCATGGGGGTTTTAATTCACAATTAAGTGTCCAACTAAAAAGCCCATTGTTAACCTCACTCGTGGCCTATATAATTAGTGCTTTGTTAGCCCTTTTTGCAGTTATGGTATGCACAAAGCACCTGCCGTCATTCTACAAATTAAAGGATGTCCCTTACTATCTGTGGTTTTCTGGCGCATTGTTCAGTGTTATTGGTATTGGTCTGTATTATTATACCATACCAAAATTGGGCATCTCCACAATGATTTCCATTGGTCTTTTTGGACAAATTTTGTTTTCAGTCGTTGCGGGTCATTTTGGCTGGTTTGGAATGCCAACGGAACCTATAGCCTGCAAGAAGATTTTCGGTGTAATCGCTATGACATTAGGTATTATTTTAATCAAAAACACATAAAAAATGGACTTAAAGAAACTCAACATCGACAATTTGATCTCACTTTGGCAATTGGTGGATCGTAGGGCAGGAGCCTATGTACCAGGTGACGTTTTTGACCATGGAACAATAACCTACTCAGATTGGCCCAACAAACTTTGGTTTACAAAAAAACCTACCCCTGAGGATATCATTATTGCAAAGGAGATCATCGCTTCTACTTCCACTAAACTTACAATTCCTTATTGGGAAATAGAGGGTAACGATTACGAATCCCTATTTGCAAAAAACGGGTTTGAAAAGGTTTTGGAGCAGGTCGGGATGGCCCTCGATCTTTCTAAAGGGGATTTCACCCCTTCCGGACTTAAGCTCCAAAAAGTAGAAAACAGGAAAGCTGCCCAATTGTGGGAGTTATTGTTCGAAAGGGCCTTTAATTATAAGATTCATTATGAGTTGATATTGAAAAGCCTCGATGATGTGGATTATTTAATCGCCTACGACCAAACCTTCCCAGTAGGTACTGCAGTAGCCTATAGCACGGGAAATCAAATCGTGGGAATCCATTCTATGGGGATAATTCCAGAGATGCGAAGAAAAGGCTATGCGGAAAAAATGATGCAATCTATGTTGCATGAAGCTATGGGGAGAGGGTCTTCCCATGCAGTGCTGCAAGCTTCAGCTATGGGCAAAGGCCTGTATGAAAAGTTGGGATTTGAAGAACAATTCGCAATGAGCAACTATGCACTATCAATACAGGTTTAAGTAAAACAAAAAAAGCGTTTAATCAAAAAAACCAATTAAAATGAAACTTGTAGAAAATTTAAAATGGCGTTACGCCACTAAGAAGTTTGATTCGAATAAAATTGTACCCGAACAAGATTTGGAATACCTGAAAGAGGCAGTGCAACTATCCGTATCCTCCTATGGCTTGCAGCTGTACAAGGTTTTGATTGTAGAGGATGCATTGGTAAGAGCGAAGCTAAGGGAGTTTTCCTGGGGACAATCGCAAGTAACGGAAGCGTCCCACCTGTTCGTTTTTTGCAATTTTTCCGAACATAAAGAGGAATATATAGAGGACTACATTGGCAACATAGCCAAGACTCAGAAAATTGCCATTTCGGATGTAGCTGGCTATGGGGACTTCATCAAGGAAAACTTGGCAAAAAAAACTACTTCTGAATGGCAATCCTGGTCCAAACAACAAACATATCTGTCCTTGGCCAATTTATTGAATGCGTGCGCGGAATTGAAGATAGATGCCTGCCCAATGGAGGGTTTTGATACAGTGGCCTACAATAAAATACTAGGACTTGATGGGAGAGGGCTGAATGCATCGGTCATTGCCCCAGTGGGATATCGTTCAGAAGAAGATCAGACGCAGTACCGAAAAAAGGTCAGAAAAACTGTGGAAGAGTTGTTTGAAACGGTATAAAGATGCCAATAAAGACCTAAAGAAATTAAATGGTAAGTATCAAAAGGTTAAATACCTACGAAAAAAAGGATAAAAAATACCTCGGTAATGAAGTACATGGCTTTCATAGGGATATTATTTGGGATACAATCTTGTTTGCTCTCCCAGAGTTCCTATATGGAAAGTACTTTTATGGATGAGCGGGTTAAATATCAATATACTTTCTTCAAGAACAGTGAGCTTACCAAACTTAGTTTTTTCAATTTGACTTCAATAAGCACGGATTACAACTTTGAAAGGATATCCGAAAGTTACCTAATTGACAATTTTTTGTTTTACGAAATAAAAAAAGGTGTTTCATTGGCCACCGAGATAGCATGGAACCAAAAGGGTCTCATTCTGGCATTCGGAGCTCAATACAGTTATACGAAAAACAATTTTCGGTTTGATGTTTTTCCATCCTATAGAATTTCAGATAAGAGAAGCCTCTATACAAGAATGTTATTGGAGTACCAATCACCAATAGGCAAATGGATTGATTTGTATTTTCGGGGGCAGTTAAACGGGTCTATTGACTTTTCTGGCAATACCAGTCTTAGCAATCTGTATCGCTTGGGCCTGCAATACAAAAATTTGAGATTTGGAATTGGGACACCTTGGTTCAGGGCCTTGTCCACCAGGTCCTTTAAAATAGAGCTTATTGGTTTTTTTGTTGGGGTAAATATTTAACGTTTTAATTGATAAAATCACGCAGCTTCTATTGAACCGCTTACGAAAATTGGAAGGATAAAAATGAAAAATATACTAATCATAAACGGACATCCAGATAGGGAAAGTTTCAATTGGGCGATTGTTAAAGCTTATGGTGACGCTGCTCGTAAAAGCAGTGCCGAGGTTGAAACAATCAACTTAGTCGATTTGGATTTCGATCCAATTTTGAAATATGGTTACCGAAAGCCACATCCCTTAGAACCGGATTTGGAAACCGCTATTGAGAAGATCAAAGAAGCCAATCATCTTGTGTGGGTGTTTCCTATGTGGTGGTATGGAGTCCCTGCGGTTTTGAAAGGTTTTATTGACCGAACCTTTCTGCCGGGGACAACCTTTAAGTATCAAAAAGGAAAGTTGTTTCCAGACAAACTACTTAAAGGAAAAACGGCCAGAATCATTGTTACTGCTGATACCGTTAGCTGGTATAACAACTGGGTAATGAAAAACCCGGTTATAAATCAGTTCAAAAAGGGGGTTTTGGAATTTTGTGGAGTCAAACCTGTAAAAGTTACTTATTTGGCACCCATAAAAAGCTCGAACATTTCTCAGCGTTGGAAGTGGTTGCTTAAAGTCAGTAAACAGGGTAAGAGGTTACAATAAAATCAGAATTAATGATGGCAATAATATGTTTACATAACCAAATAATAAAAGGATGAATGCAGATATCAACAAACTAGATCAATACATTGCACGCCACATGAAGCTGTGGGGCATTCCAGCCATGCGAATTTCGTTTGCAGTAATTTTTTTCTGGTTCGGAATATTAAAACCATTTCATCTGTCAGCAGCCGAAGGGTTATTGAAAGCTACAGTAGCATGGTTACCTTTTGGCTCAGCAGAAAATTGGCTCATGGTAATTGGTTGGTGGGAAGTAGTCATTGGAATAACCTTTCTTTTTAAGAGCACCACACGTATTGCCATTGGCCTACTATTCTTGCAAATGGTTGGTACTCTTATGCCCTTGGTGTTCCTTCCAGAGGTAACCTTTCAGAATGGTAATTACTTGATGCCAACCCTTGAAGGACAGTATATCATCAAAAATCTGCTGATAATTTCGGCAGCACTGGTTGTTGGCGGCACCTATTATCGAAAGGAAAAGGGGGGCAATAGTGGAAATGCCATTTCAAAATGAAAAACAAAAAAGAAAAATTAAAAGAAACAGTTAAGGATTTGACCTGAATCGAAAGGGATATAGTGTTGTTTCGAAGATTTAAAATTGGGTCGTTTTAAGGGACAGAATTGACAAAACCTTTCTCCATTTGTTGGATTGTTCCATTTCTGGTCTCATTTGGCGGTTTCGTTAATTCACCCTTTAGGGGATAGCGCGCATGTAGTGCCTAGTAAACTTGTTTTCAATTCCCTACTGGTGTTTCCTTACATCGAAAATAGTTTGGTGTCGTATGGAGTGCAACAATACTATAAAAAAAGCGCCTTGAACAGAGGCTTTCCTATTGCTCTTGCAGAGGAAGTGGGATTCACTAAGTGTTCCCTTGACCTTCTATGTTGCAAACTCAGGTTCCCATAGTCGGAACAATAAATCTCTAAAGAATCAGGACTTTAAAATCCTGAACTAGTGGTAAGATATTTATTTAAATAAAAGTCCAATTTTTTCCAAAAAGGGATTCACAGCGCTTCGCTCGTGCATCCCAAAAGGGAATCCAATACAAAGAAAAGCTACATAGGGTAGCTCTTTTTTATCTCTTCTGCAAATCACAAGCGGGCTAGGTTTGCTTTAGAAATAAAAAAGCTTCACAATTGTGAAGCTTTTCTTTGCGGAGGAAGAGGGATTCGAACCCCCGGAGGTGTGACCCTCAACAGTTTTCAAGACTGCCGCATTCGACCACTCTGCCATTCCTCCCAATAAAAATTTGCGGTTTTACCGCCGGAGCCTTTGCGAAGGCGGGTGCAAATATACATAGCTTTTTATTTTCACTAAAGCGATTGGTTTTAATTTTTATGGTATTCCTTTTTTGTTTTGATGGTACATTTGTGCACATGGAAGAATTATGGCACTACCCACTTTTGGTTTTGGTGGGTTTCACTGTGGGCTTTATCAATACCATTGCAGGAGGGGCTTCCCTCATTACATTGCCCACCCTTATTTTTTTGGGACTCCCACCGGCTGTAGCCAATGGAACCAATAGGGTGGCCATCACCATACAAACGGCCATGGGAGTGGCAGGATTTAGAAGTAAGGGGGTTTCCACATTTCCGTTCAATTTGTACCTGGGGATAGCGGCTTTCTTTGGGGCCATTATCGGGGCACAGATAGCTGTGGACATTAAAGGGGAGACCTTTAACCGTATTCTTGCCGGTATCATGATTGCCGTTGTGCTGCTTATTGTTTTAAAACCCAAGGTGAATATGACCGATTTGGCTGAAAGACTCACAGGGAAATACCTTTGGTTGGGAATTTTTGTCTTCTTTTTGATCGGTATCTACGGAGGATTTATCAATGCCGGTATTGGTTTTGTCATCATCCTATATTTGCATTACGTACACCGCATGAATTTGGTGCGGGTCAATGCCACCAAAGTTGCTGCGGTTTTTGTGTACACTTTGGCGGCGTTGGCCGTATTCGTTTTTAATGATAAGGTCAACTGGCTGGTAGGCTGTATTTTGGCCATTGGCCAGGGTTCTGGTGCCTGGATCGCGAGTCGGTTTTCGGTTAAAAAGGGAGACGGGTTCATAAAAGCATTTTTAATTATCATGGTGGTTGCAATGGCAATCCGACTGTGGTTTTTTATTTAAAGGGATATGCCTGGATTTGAATTGTTTGGGGAAGCTGAAAAAAAACAAGTACAAGATGTTTTGGACCATGGGGTCCTGATGCGTTACGGTTTTGACGGTATGCGCAAGGGGCATTGGAAAGCAAAAACCTTGGAAGTTGCACTGGCAGAACGGATGCAGACCCAATATGCCCATGCCGTAAGCAGCGGTACGGCGGCACTAACCGTGGCCCTGGCCAGTGCAGGAGTAGGGGCTGGGGATGAAGTGATCATGCCCACTTTTACCTTTGTAGCCAGTTTTGAGTCCATTTTAGCACTGGGGGCGGTTCCCATTTTGGTTGATGTAGACGATACATTGACCTTAGATCCCAATGCCGTTGAAAGGGCCATCACCCAAAACACCAAAGTGGTCATGCCCGTACATATGTGTGGCTCCATGGCCGATTTGGATGCTTTGAAGGCCATTTGTAAAACGCATGATCTCCTGCTTTTGGAAGACGCTTGCCAGGCCATAGGGGGTTCCTATAAAGGGAAACCTTTGGGAAGTATTGGGGATTTGGGTTGTTTTTCCTTTGATTTTGTAAAAACGATTACCTGTGGTGAAGGAGGGGCTTTGGTAACGGACCGTTTGGAATTCTATGAAAATGCCCATAAGTATGCCGATCATGGGCATGATCATTTAGGCAACGATAGGGGAGCGGAAACCCATCCCTTCCTGGGGTACAATTTTAGGATTTCTGAATTGAATGCCGCAGTGGGCTGCGCCCAGGTCCAACGTTTGGATGAGTTTGTCCATATCCAAAAAAACCATTATGCCGTATTGAAGGAAGCCTTGCACTCCATTGCGAGGATTAGCTTTAGAAGGGTGCCCGAAGGGGGGGAAGAAAACTATTCCTTCCTCAATTTCTTCCTTCCTACCGCGGAATTGGCCAAAAAGGCACATCGTGCTTTGGCCGAAGCCGGGGTGGATGGCTGTTTTTACTGGTATGACAACAATTGGCACTACTACCGAAAATGGGAGCACCTTATCGAAAAAAAGTCAATTGGGAACTTACCGGAACAAGTCGTTAAACAGCTTCCCGAGTATTCAACTATGGATTTTTCGGCTTCCGATCATTGGATAGGACGTACGATTTCCTGTTTGGTTAAATTGGGGTGGACGCAAAGTGAGGTAGCACAAAGGGCAGAAAAGATGTCCGAAATACTGCGAGGGATAACCCCTAAACTTTAATAGCGCACATATTCCACAATCTCCAGGCCATAGCCAACGATACCCACGCGTTTGGTCTGCACTGAATTGGTGAGCAAACGGATTTTGGTAATGTTCAGATCGTGCAGGATTTGCGCTCCGACCCCAAAATCCTTGGAGTCCATTTCTATTTTTGGGGCCTTATAGATTCCTTTGGCCTGTAGCTCCTTCAATTCGCCCAACCTGCTCAGGAGCTTTATGGATTTGGAATCCTGGTTGATAAAAATAAAAGCGCCTTTTTCCTCGGCATTGATGGCCTTGAACATGTCCACTAACTTATCCTCAGGATTATTGGTGAGCGTACCCAGAATATCATTGTTTACCAGGGTGGAATTAATTCGGGTCAGTATACGGTCCCCTTTGTTCCAGTTTCCCTTGGTCAAGGCAATATGGACCTGATCATTGGTGGTCTGTTGATAGGCCCTTAGTCGGAATGCTCCAAATCGGGTTTGGATATCAAAATCCTCCTTTTTTTCTATAAGGCTATCGTGCTCCATTCTATAGGCAATAAGATCTTCAATGGAGACGATTTTCAAATTGAACTTTTTGGCCACTTCAAACAGCTCGGGCAGTCTGGCCATACTGCCGTCCTCATTCATTATTTCAACGATGACCCCGGCAGGTTTTAATCCCGCCAAACGTGCAAAATCAATGGCGGCTTCCGTATGCCCGGTCCGTCTGAGCACCCCACCTTCCTTTGCAATTAGGGGGAAAATATGTCCTGGGCGCCCCAGTTCATGGGCTTTGGTACTTTCATCCGTCAACGCCAAAACGGTTTTGGCACGGTCAGAAGCGGAAATACCGGTGGTAACCCCATTTCCCCTTAAATCTACCGAAACCGTAAAGGCAGTTTCCAATGGATCGGTATTATGGGATACCATCTTATGCAGCCCCAGTTGTTTACACCTACCTTCCGTAAGTGGGGCGCAGATAAGGCCTTTTCCATGGGTGGCCATAAAGTTGATGGTCTCAGGGGTGATCAATTCGGCAGCGGCCAAAAAATCCCCTTCATTTTCCCGGTTCTCATCATCAACCACAATAATGACCTTGCCCTGCCTAATATCCGCAATGGCTTCTTCTATCGTATTCAGTTTTGTGGCGATTTCCATTTTATGTGTTTTGTGCTTTCTTCTTAAACTTAAAAAATTCTGCAATACGTTGTATAAAATTACCATCGCCCATCAATCCACGGTCTGCCGTGGCCCTTTTTGTGAAATAGATGCTCAAAGGCAACATGATAATGGTGGAAAGCCATGCCCCTAAGACAGGATTGATTCCTCCTTTTTTTGCGGAATTCTCCGCAAAGACCCCAATAAAGTAATATGTTAGGAACAGAATAATGGCAATGACCATGGGAAGTCCCAATCCCCCTTTTCGTATAATAGCGCCCAATGGGGCACCCACGAAGAACAGGATAATACAGGCAAAACCCAAGGCAAACTTCTTATGTAGGGACAGAATATGCCTGTTATAGATTTCGTAACGTTTCCCAAGTTCCACTTTTTTACCATTGACCGTGTTTAGAATATTAGTTAGGGCGTTTTTTGCATTATTGTATAATTGTGATTCCTGCCATTCGGGAACCAGTGTAGTGAGGTCATTTAAATCAACCGTGGAATCTACCTTCTTTTCCATCATTTCCAGGAGCACTTCCTTCTCGTCCCTTGCATCATTGGTTTTGGTGCTGTCCTTTGTTGTTACGGGAAAGGCACCCATGCGTATGGTGATGTTTTTAGAAAAGGCCTTAACCTGTTTAAGATTGTTGTCGCGAAGCGAATCGATATCCTTGGTCAATCGGAATACATTTTTCATTTTGTCCGTCATGATATCGGATTCTGCCTCAATATCCTGATTGTTTAAGTCAGATACATCAATATTCTTGACATAGGTTTCAAAGTTTACCCGGGTAAAGGGAAACTTTCGTTTGTCCTTGGCGGACCTTTTTTGAATTTCCTCATAATAGTAGCCATTCTTAAGTTCCAACTGAATGATATCGGACGCCTCACTACTGATCAATTCCCCATTTTGAGCCTTAATGACCACCGTATTGATATTGGTCTTTGTTTTTTGGTGGATGATGACATCCTGAAGATACTGGTCCTTGTCACCGGACTTTTTGGCCACCTTCATATTCATGTCCGTTCCTTCAATATCACTGAAAACCCCTTCCACAATCACTGCAGCAGGTTTTACCTTGGCAATGTTCCGACGCATATTGAATATCTTTTGCTCGGAGGCCGGAATGATGTTATTGGCCAGAAAGAAGGCCCCAACACCCAACAAAATGACAAAAACAATAATACTGCGCATGGCCTTCTGCAGGGAGACCCCGGAGGCTTTCATGGCGGCAAACTCATAGTTCTCCGCAAAAGTACCAAAGGTGAGAAGGGAGGCCAGGAGGACCGTTAAAGGCAGCACTTTATCAATCAATGTGGGCATGTAGTAGAACAGGAACTTGCCAATAATCAGGAGATCCAAATCCTTTCCTGCCAAATCATCAATGAACAGCCAAACGGTCTGAAAAATGAAAATCACCATTAATATGGCGAAAGAGCTGAAAAAATTATAGAGAAAACGCGATAATATATATCGGTCAATTATGGGCAACACGCTAATTCTTTATGATATAATAGCCTTCATCCTCGTATTTGGCCTCATCAAAGGTAAACAAGCTTTTTGATAAGGGTTGATTGGTTTTGAAAGAATTAACGGTAATGGTGGTCTTGGTCCCGTTCTGCCCTGTTTCAATAAGCTTGTAGATATGCTTGGTTTCAGCATCAATCCCCAAAAGGATGGATTTGATATCCGAATTGGAATCAATGGGCGTCAGTTTTACAAACTGAACTTTTCGACCTTGGATGTTTTGCAGAATATCCCATTCGTAATTGTGCCCCTCTTTGTAAAACGTCAGCATTTTTGAAGGGGTAATCGTTTGCTCATCATTGGATTTGTCCTCTATGGTCACCTCTTCGTTATCGGGAACAACGGTATACACCTTTTTTCCATCGTACAACTGTGTGGAACCAAAGAGTTCCACCAAGTATTTATCCCCTTCCAATGTTGCGGACCCCTTGGTCTCACTTTTGGTATTGGCATCCGTATTTTCCAGGGCATATTTAAAATCTATGGCAATATTGTCATAGGATACGACCTTGGTGTAAACCTCATCCAAAAGTGCTTTTGCCTTTTGGGAATTCTGTGCCTGTAGGGAAAAGCAAAGGGTTAGAATCGTTAGTACGGTAAGTGTTTTCCTGATCATGTGTTGTAATTAATTTCTATTCTGTGTTTCGTTCTGTAAAAGTTGTTCCAAAGCCAGGATATCCGGTATCAAAACCTGTCTGGCCTTACTGCCCTCAAAGGGCCCAACAATACCGGCGGCCTCCAATTGATCAATAATACGACCGGCCCTGTTGTATCCCAATTTCAATTTTCGCTGTATCAGGGAAGCAGAACCTTGTTGCGCATTTACGATAACTTCCGCCGCCTCTCGGAACATGCTATCGCGTTCACTGATTTCATAATCAATTCCTGTGCCAGAATCCTCGCCCACATATTCCGGTAGTAGGTGCGCATCCGGATAGGCGCGTTGCGAACCGATGTATTCCGTAATCTTTGCTACTTCCGGGGTGTCCACAAAGGCACATTGCAATCGGGTCACATCATTGCCCTGGGTAAACAACATGTCCCCACGTCCGATCAATTGATCGGCCCCCTGAGTGTCCAATATGGTCCTGGAATCAATTTTGGAGGTTACCCTAAAAGCTATTCGCGCCGGGAAATTGGCCTTGATTATTCCTGTGATCACATTTACCGATGGCCTTTGGGTGGCAATGATCAAGTGGATTCCAATGGCCCGGGCCAATTGTGCAAGTCGGGCTATAGGGGCTTCCACTTCCTTGCCGGCGGTCATGATCAAATCCGCAAACTCATCGATCACCAAAACAATATAGGGTAGGAATTTATGGCCGTCATTTGGGTTGAGCTTTCTGGACTTGAACTTTACATTGTATTCCTTGATATTTCGGACCATGGCCAATTTCAACAATTCATATCGATGGTCCATTTCAATGCAAAGGGAGTTGAGTGTATTGATCACCTTGGTATTGTCGGTAATAATGGCCTCTTCGGAATCCGGTAATTTTGCCAAAAAGTGACGTTCAATTTTATTGTACAGGGTCAATTCCACCTTCTTGGGGTCTACCAGAACAAACTTGATCTCTGCCGGATGCTTTTTATAGAGCAAAGAGGTAATCACGGCATTCAGGCCCACGGATTTTCCCTGTCCCGTGGCCCCCGCCATAAGTAAGTGGGGCATTTTGGCCAAATCCACCACAAAGGTTTCATTGCTGATGGTTTTTCCAAAAGCAACGGGCAACTGCATCTCCGCTTTTTGGAATTTGGAGGATGCGATCACCGATCGCATGGAAACAACGGTGGCATTTTTATTGGGTACCTCTATACCAATGGTGCCCTTTCCAGGAATGGGCGCAATGATTCGTATGCCCAATGCTGCCAATGAAAGTGCGATGTCATCTTCCAGGTTTTTTATCCTGGAAATACGGATCCCGGCTTCAGGGACAATCTCATAAAGTGTTACTGTGGGACCTATGGTTGCCTTGATCTGCGCAATACCAATCTTATAATTTTTAAGGGTGGAAACAATTCTGTTCTTGTTTTCCTCCAGTTCTTCCTGATTTATGGTAATTCCCCTGGAAGCGCCATGTTCTTCCAGCAGTTGTATGGGGGGGAATTTATAGTTCCCCAATTCCAATTTGGGATCAAACTCACCAAAATCCTTGACCAGTTTGGCCGCCTTGACATCGGTTTCGAGTTTTTCCTCCGCTATTTTTTCGACTTTTAAATCAATTTCCTCGTCCTCCATTTTAGGAAGGTTCACATCCAAACCGGATTCGGGATTCAATGGCGGAATGTCCTTTTTGTGCGTGTAGGTATCTATTTTGATTTCTTCCTCCCCGGTTTCCAAACTCAATTCAATGGACCCTTTTTCGGAATCCAATATTTCGGCCTTGACCCTTGGTTTTGGTTTGGGTTTTGGGAAATTGACGCCTTTAAAATAATTCCCTATGCCCTCGGGCGAAAAATTGAACAATCGCACCATAATCACCACAAGGGTAAATAGCAAAAGGAGGAAGACTCCAATTTTACCCATGTAGTCCTGGAGAAAGTCATTCATTTCAAAGCCGATCTGACCTCCAAGAAGCGGTTGCTCATAAAAGAGGAAACCCAAGGCAATGGAAACCCAAACAATACCCAAAAGTCCCCAAATCCATTTCCCCAAGAGGCGTGTGCCTTTGAGTCCCAGAAACCAGTACAAGCCTGTTACCGCCAATAAAACGGGAAATGCAAAAGAGGCGAGACCAAATCCCTTGAACATGAAAAAATGACTGATTGCTGCACCAAATTTGTTCAATAGATTATCGGTTTCGGCATTTCTGTCCGAAAACTCGGCCAGAAGGCTTTGGTCTTCCTGCCAGGTGAAGTAGAAAGAAATGAAAGAAAAAAACAGGGCTATACTTAAAACGATCAAAAAACTGCCAAAGATGATTTTATTCTTCTTTGACACCTTTAGGGGGGATTGCTTTTTCTTTACGGAAGCAGCCTTTGATTTTCTTCGCTTGGTCGCCATTTCTAAAATAAGGAGCTAAGTTACAAATTTACGTTTCCCAAAGGGCTGTGGGATGTTGCGCTAAAAAACTTTTGGCCAATAAATGATACAGCCAACGATGACGGCCACAATGGAAACGGTCATTACGGCCCCAGCGGAAATATCTTTAATCAATCCTATTTTTTGGTCATATTCCGGTTGAATGTAGTCGGCGATTTTTTCAACCGCCGTATTTAACCCCTCTATTCCCATGACCATTCCAATGCAGACACACTGTAACATCCACTCTGTTTTGGATATTCCAAAATAAAAGCCCGCCACGGTCACTGCCAGGGCTATCACCAGTTGAATTTGAATACTGGACTCCGTCCTAAGGAGGATAAAAAGGCCCTTAAAGGCAAAGCCAATACTTTTGATCCGGTTGATGATAAAAGGCTCCTTAGGCATCCATTAGTGCTTCCAGCGCAGCTTTATAATTGGGTTCGTCCACAATTTCTGGAACTTGCTCGGAATAGGTTACCGTACCGTTCTCATCCAAGACCACAACGGCCCTTGAGTGAAGGCCCTGTAACGGGCCATCCGTAAACTCAACGTTATAGGATTTCCCAAAATTGCCATCACGGAAATCGGAAAGGGTTTCTACCTTTTCAATACCCTCAGCTCCACAGAAACGCGCTTGCGCAAAGGGGAGGTCCTTGGATATACAAAGAATTTTCGTGTTCACAAGTTCGGCGGCCTCCTGGTTGAACTGTCTTACGGATTGGGCACAGGTTCCGGTGTCAATACTTGGAAAAATGTTCAAGACGACCTTTTGCCCTTTATAATCGGACAAGGTAGTGGTGCCCAAATCATTTTTGACCAATGTGAAATCAGGTGCCTGACTTCCGTTGCCTGGGAGATTTCCCATAGTATGTATTTCGTTTCCTTTTAAGGTTACTGTAGCCATTTTATATGTGTTTAAAAGTGAATTATTGTCAGTTTTCCCCCATTATGCGGCAGGAGTTGCGAAGGTATAAAATTTGACGCCGAATTCTATGCTTTGGAAGCGTTAACCAATTGTTTTATCTTGATTTTAAAAGCAGCAAAGAAGAGGGTCATGAAGGGGCTTAGCCAATTAAAGATGGCGTAGAAAAAATAATCGCCCACGGCTACTCCCAACACTCCACTGTGATAAGCCCCACAGGTATTCCACGGTACCAAAACAGAGGTTACCGTTCCCGAATCCTCCAAGGTCCGACTCAGGTTCTCAGGGGCCAGTCCCCGTTCTTCGTAGGCTTTGGAAAACATTTTGCCCGGAACCACCAGGGCCAAATATTGATCGGATGCTGTGACATTCAATGCCAGACAGCTGCCCACCGTACTGGCAAAAAGCCCGAAAGTGGTCTTGGCCAGATTCAACAGGGATTTTGTAATACGCTGTAAGGCACCTATACCATCCATAATTCCCCCAAAGACCATGGCACAGACAATAAGCCAAATGGTACCCAACATGCCTGCCATTCCCCCAGATGAAAAGAGCTCGTTCAAGGCAGGGTCGGAAGTTTCCACTGCCGTATCAACGGTTATGGCATTCAAAATTCCCTTGTAGCCCGTCGCGAAATCCAAATGGGCCCCACCACCAATTTTGGCCACGATATCCGGTTGAAAAATTAAGGCGAAAACCCCGCCCAATAGCGTTCCTATCAACAACCCCAGCAAGGGTGGCGCTTTCCTAACGATAAGTAGGATGACAACGACCGGCACTATAAAAAGCCAACCATTGATATTAAAGGAAGAATTAATAGTGGTCAAAATTGTTCCTGTATCGGCAACGCCGGAGGTATCATTGGTAAAGCCAATTATGATGAAAACCAAAAGCGTAATGGAGATGGTAGGAATTGTGGTCCATGCCATATAGCGTATATGCGAAAACAACTCGCCACCGGCCATTGCCGGAGCCAGATTGGTGGTGTCGCTCAAAGGGGACATTTTATCCCCAAAATAAGCTCCAGACAGGACCGCACCTGCGGTCATCCCCAAAGAAATACCTAAAGCCTCGCCAATGCCTACCAACGCTATACCCACCGTGGCTGCCGTGGTCCAACTACTCCCCGTGGCAATGGAAATAATGGCACAAATAATGACACAGGCCGCCAAGAAAATGGTTGGGTTCAATATTTGAAGCCCGTAATAGACCATGGCAGGAATGATTCCACTGACCAGCCATGTGCCCGCCAATGCCCCGACCATTAAAAGAATCAGTAATGCACCGGTAGTGGAACGCACGTTTTCCGCCACTTCCGCCAGCATCTGTTTGTAAGAGACCTTATTAAAAAAGCCTACGGTAGCGGCAACGGCACCGCCCATAAGAAGTATAAATTGATTGGAACCACTCAACGCATCGTCCCCAAACACGTACACGTTATATGCCAACATCCCGACAAGCGCAACCACGGGAATCAAAGCTTCCCATATGTTCAGTTCCCTATTTTCAACTACTTGTTCATCCTGTCTGTACTTGGCTTTCTTGGTCTTTTGGGTCATGGGCTATTGAGTTGTGCAAGCCTAATATTACAACTTTGAGCCCTGTTGTGCAAACCTGGAGGGGTTCCCTCTAAGCCAATGTGGTGGTTTTGGGACCTAGGATATGAAGTCTTTCCATACAGTGTTTCATCCGTTGATAGGTATTTTCAATGTTGTTGTCCAGACCAATTGAAAACCGAATCAGGCCATCCGTTAAGCCCATCTCCTCTTGTTCTTCCAAAGGTATTTCCGATGAGGTCGAGGTGCCGGGAGCGCTGAACAAGGTCTTGTAGAATCCAAGACTTACGGCCAAATAGCCCAGGTTTTCTTTTTGCATCAGTTCCATTAGGGCATTCGCTTTGTCCAGGGAACCCACATCAAGGGTCATTAATCCGCCAAAACCATATTGTGGGTTCATTTGCTCCTTCATGGTGTTATGACCGGGGTGGGAGGAAAGCCCGGGATGCGCTACTTTTAATCCATCTTCCTGGAATTTTTGGGCCAGGTAGAGCGTATTTTCACTGTGCTTTTTGATTCGAATATGCAGGGTTCGCATATTCTTTAAAATAGAGGCCGCACGTAAACTGTCCAAAGTACTGCCCAAGAGCATTCCAGCACCGTTATTGACATCTTTAAGGCTTAGGCAAAATTCGGTTGAAGCACAGACTGCGCCGGCTACACAATCGCTGGATCCATTAATGAATTTGGTGAGGCTGTGAATTACAATATCCGCGCCCAGGTGTACTGGACTTATGCTTAGGGGAGAGAAGGTGTTGTCCACTACCAGGGGAATACCATGGGCTTTGGCCAATTTGGATAGGGAACGAATATCCGCTACCTCCAGTAATGGATTGCTTATGGCTTCACAATAAAGCATTTTAGTGTTCTTGGTAATGGATTCTTCCACTTTTTCCAAATTGGTAATGTCCACGAAAGAAGTGTCAATGCCCAATTTTGGCAAAAAGTTTTTCATAAGCGCATAGGTGCCTCCGTAAATGGTTCGGCTGCTCACCATATGGCTGCCTGCTTCACAGAGTTGCATGATCACTGCGGAAATCGCGCCCATTCCGGAAGCATAGACATTGGCGGTTTCCGTACCTTCCAAAGCGGCCAGGGCTTCACCCAAATAAAGGTTGGAAGGAGAGGAATGTCTACTGTACAGGTAACAGCCCTCGGTATTGCCTTCAAAGGTATCGAACATCTTTTTTGCTGAAAGAAAGGTGTAGGTCGAGGAATCTGATATGGATGGATTCACTCCACCAAATTCACCGAAATAGTGAAGGTCCTGTAGCTTTTGTGCCGATTTGCTTTTCATTATGCATATAATTTAACTACCAATTTCTATCATTTCAATATGAAATTCAATGATAAGAATCATGTACAGTAAATTATTTTAAATTTATTCAACTATATAGAATTTAATTCTATTTTCATTAAATTGCACAGGGTCGAACGAAAAATTATCGGAAATGACTTTGGATCAAACAGATAGAAAATTGTTGAATCTTTTACAGGAAGACTGCAAACGGACTACAAAAGCCTATGCCGCCGAATTGGGACTTTCCACTACGGCCGCTTTTGAACGCATTCGGAAGCTGGAACGTGAAAATGTAATCACCCATTATGTGGCCCTGGTGGATAGGGAGGCCATTCGTAGGTCGTTTACCGTATTCTGTCACGTGAAATTGGTACAGCACACTAAAGATAATGTGATACGGTTTGAATATCAGGTCCAACAACTGGACGAGGTTCAGGAATGCCACCATATCAGTGGGGATTATGATTATATCCTCCGGGTGAACGTTGCCGATATGACCGCTTACAGGGAGTTTATGGTACATAAGCTTACGGCAATCGATCAAATTGGAAGTACCCAAAGTTCCTTTGGCATCAATGAGGTCAAAAAGACCACGGCCATAGCACTTTAAGAAAGTTTAACCTAAAACCACGTTAAAAAAGGGGTGTTCGTGCACTATTTACACCTAACTTGAGGTTGTTACATCACATCAATCAAAAAACAACCCAACATGACACCCCGGCTTCGGTTCGCCCTAACATTATTTGCCACACTCATTGGTTTGTCCGTTCTGCTGTTATACACGACTTTGGTGGAGGATGTTCTTTTTAAAGGTTTTACTTTTTGTAACGCCGACAGTATACAATTGACATTTAAAACCTTAGGTATCGGCTCGGCAGGATTGATTACCGGTTTTTTGACATCGCTGTTGGTCCTACAGGACAATTATTATCCCAATCTTGTGCTCTCCACGGCCGTTTTGGCCAAGGTTTTGTTCTTTGTAGGTTGTGAGGCCCATCCCAGTCCGTTTTGGTTTGATGTGCTGCTAAGTACAACCCTACTCTCAGGTTTGTGGATGGGGTATTATGGCGGTATTAAATTTCCGCTCTCCCCAGCCTAAATCTGCAATTGTTCCCGAAAAACATTCGTATTTTTGAGGTCGTTCCAAAAAAAATTCTAATTCGGAAATCCTTTTACATATGAGTCAATATGATGTAGCCGTTATCGGTTCTGGCCCCGGTGGGTACGTGGCCGCTATTCGATGTGCCCAATTGGGTATGAAAACAGCAATTGTGGAAAAATATGCCACCTTGGGCGGTACCTGCCTAAATGTAGGTTGTATTCCTTCAAAGGCCTTGTTGGACTCGTCCCATCATTATGAAGATGCAGTAAAACATTTTGAGGAACATGGGATTGACATCCCTGGCGAAATCAAAGTAAACTTAAAACAGATGATTTCCCGTAAAGATGGTGTGGTGGACCAAACCACCAAGGGAATTCAGTTTTTGATGGATAAAAACAAAATTGATGTTTTTGAAGGCCTGGGGAGTTTTAAGGATGCCACCCACATTGCCATTAAAAAGGCGGATGGAAAAACAGAAACCATTGAAGCCAAGAATGCGATTATCGCTACAGGATCCAAGCCATCTACCTTACCTTTTATTGAGATTGATAAGGAACGGATCATTACGTCCACCGAAGCCTTGAAACTGTCCGAAATTCCAAAACATATGATCGTGATTGGTGGAGGGGTCATAGGATTGGAACTGGGTCAAGTGTACAAACGCTTGGGAGCGGAAGTGAGCGTTATTGAGTTTATGGACCGAATAATACCCGGTATGGACGGCGCACTGTCCAAGGAATTGATGCGGTCCATGAAAAAACAAAAAGTAAAATTCTTTTTGTCCCACAAGGTGAAATCCGTGGAACGCAAAGACACTGAAATCATTGTGAGAGCCGACGACAAAAAAGGTCAAGAGGTTGAGTTTAAAGGCGATTATTGCTTGGTTTCCGTTGGTCGAAGACCCTATACGGATGGACTCAATGCCGAAGCGGCAGGGGTTCAACTGGATGAAAGGGGCAGGGTAGTGGTAAATGACCATTTGCAGACTACGGCACCCAATATTTATGCCATCGGTGATGTTATACGTGGTGCCATGTTGGCCCACAAGGCTGAGGAAGAGGGGACCATGGTGGCAGAAATCCTTGCGGGACAGAAACCCCATATCGATTATAACCTGATTCCGGGAGTGGTCTATACCTGGCCGGAAGTTGCCGCAGTGGGCAAAACCGAGGAAGAGTTAAAAGAAGCAGGTGTAGACTACAAAGTTGGACAATTTCCAATGCGGGCCCTGGGTCGTGCCCGTGCCAGTATGGACATTGATGGTTTTGTGAAGATCCTTGCCGATGCCAAAACCGATGAAGTCTTAGGTGTACATATGATTGGCGCGCGCTGCGCGGATTTAATTACGGAAGCCGTAACCGCAATGGAGTTTAGGGCTTCTGCCGAGGATATGGCCCGAATGAGCCATGCACACCCAACCTATGCCGAAGCTGTGAAGGAAGCCGCCCTGGCCGCCACGGAGGATAGGGCCATCCACGTTTAACCTTAAAATGCACAGATGTAATTGAGTCGCTTTTTAGTTTTTGGAAGTAGCCAAAAAACGTAGGAAGGACAACTTAACTCGAACCAATTGCTCTTTGATGACCGGAATGGCCTTTTTGGAGAATAGGGATAGTTGCATCTTTCCATTGGCAATAAGCGTGGCTCCCTTTGCCTTTACTTCGCCTTCCCTCTGGTTGTATTGAAGTGCCAAATATGTACATACCAACATAAACAGTACGGAACCACCAATGGCCAGTAACGGATGTAGTTGGTGGTGAAAGAATTTATATAATCCCAGGCCCGTAAAGCTCCCATAAAGGATAATGAAATGGATAACATATATGGATAATGTATTGGACCCAATGTTCAGTAGGGTTGTATTGGTCAATACGCCACGGATCAACATAAATACGGCAAATACAACAAACACGTCCCCTAGGCGAATAAATAGATAATTGTTCGAATAAATAAGAGCAAACAAATCGACACCGGTCATTTCGTGCAGTGCCATGAACATGGGAGAAGAGAAATAAATAAGAAATACCCCTAAAATGAGGGACGACACGATCGAGACAGGATACAATTGTTTAAAATCCTTGAATTTTATAAATACTAGGGAAAGCGCTGCGCCCAAAGTAGTATAGCCCAGCCACGGAATAATGGTGAATACCGAACCATTGGCCTTGCTAAAATAATTGGCCAGGCCCGCAGGCAACCAGGAAAAAGACCATTGCTTGTAAACGGGTTCAAAAAGAAACAACAGGACAGTGGTAGAGAGCAGTAGTAAAGGAAAAAGATAGGCTTTCCTTCGACTGGTCAAAAGATAAAATCCAATGATGGCCAAAATGGACAGACCTATACAATGAAGCACATCCACCAAGTAAAAACCATCATAGATTTGCCCTTTAAGGAGCCCAAATAAGTTTAATCGTAGCGCATAACCGATTACCAACAGTTGCAACCCTCGTTTTATGCCCTTCCGTATGCGTGGGTTTTCAAACCCTTTTTCCGGCACCCTCAACAAGAGGTAGGTAAAGATGAATCCCGAAACCGTAAAGAAAACAGGAGCGGTGATTCCCCTAAAGTACAGCCATACCGAATAAACGGAATTGTCGGGATTTCTGAAGAGGGGATCTAAAAGCCCATCGATAAAATGACCCTGGAGCATCATTAAGATTGCCCATGCCCGCATGGCATCTATAAAAAACAATCTTTTGGACTCAACTTTCATCTGTAGTTCTTCACTTAATATTCGTAATCCAGAGGGATTTGGATTATTTTAGGTGCCAAAATTAGATAAAAAACACGCAATAGGCTGATTTTTAGAGATTATTGCAGAATACATTAACTTTTTTGAACATGGCTAAGATTTTAGCATTCGCAGGAAGTAATTCTTCCACATCCATTAATTACGAATTGGTGAAATATACGGTATCATTGATCAAACATCATGAAACCCGCTTGTTGAACATGGCCAATTATCCCTTTCCCCTGTATAGTGAGGACCTGGAAAAAAAAGAAGGATATTCAAATTCATTGGTGGAGTTGAAGAATGATATCCAAAAAATGGACGCCCTCATTATTTCCGTTAATGAACACAACGGCAATCCATCGGCTTACTTTAAAAATCTGCTGGACTGGTTGTCCCGATTGGAGCGTAAGTTTTTACCGGGTAAAAAAGTGCTGTTGATTTCTACCTCCAGGGGAAAAGGTGGCGGTAAGGGTGCATTGGGCGTTACCGAAAAACTATTGCCACGGTTTGGCGCGGAAGTGGTCGCTACGTTTTCCCTGCCCTCATTTGCTGAAAACTTTGATCGCTCCGGAAAAATCGTAACTGCGGAATTGGCCGATCAACATCGAACGGCCTTGGACAAATTCCTGGAAATTCTTTAAATATTACTTTTGTCCAGTGTTGGACAAGTTGAATAGCCATATTGAAAATCACTTTCCTTTTTTGAAAAAAAAGAGGTTATTGCTGGCTTGCAGTGGAGGATTGGATAGTATGGTATTGGCCCAGCTATTGTTGGAGAACGGCTATAATTTTTCCGTTGCCCATTGCAATTACAAGCTTAGGGCGAAGGATTCCGATAGAGATGAAGAATTTGTGGTTGCCTGGGCCGCAAAAAACAAAATAACGGCTTTCTTTAAAACTTTTGACCTAAGCCAAGAAACAGGTTCGGTGCAACTTAAAGCGAGGGAGCTGCGGTACCATTGGTTTCAAAAACTAGCAACAACCAAAGGTTTTGACCATATCCTTACGGCCCATCATTTGGATGATGACTTGGAAACCTTTCTCATCAACCTATCCAGAGGTACAGGTTTGGAAGGTTTGCGGGGAATCCCAAGAAAAAACCAAGATATTATTAGACCGCTACTGACTTTTTCCAAAGATGAGATTTTGGAATTTGCCAAGGCCAATGGTATTGCCTGGAGAGAGGACCTTAGCAACAAGGATTTGAAATACCTACGAAATGAAATCCGTCATGAAATCGTTCCGAAACTAAAGGAACTAAATCCAACCTTTCTTTCCAACTTCCAACAAACACAGGAGTATCTGGACTACAGTAGTCAGTTGTTGGGGAATTACAAGGAAGAATTGAAAGCCAGACTTTTTACGGCAACCAATGGTGAAATCCACATTCCAATATCGGAATTGGATAAGCTAAGTCCAGTGAACGGCTACCTCCACTTACTTTTTAGGGATTTTGGATTTACCCAGTGGGAAGATTTGACCCATTTGCTTACCGCCCAAAGTGGAAAGGAAGTACAGTCCCGGACCCACCGGATGATAAAGGATAGGGATCATTTGATTTTGGCGCCCATTGCCAAATCCGAAGAAAAGGTATTCCTGCTTACCGAAGATGAAAACCATATAAAAGAACCGTTGCAGCTTACGATGGATGCGGTCAATGCCATAGGAGCCTTTTCACCCAATGTGATTTATGTTGATAAGGAAAAGTTAAACTATCCGTTAAAATTAAGGAAATGGAAAATTGGCGACTACTTTTATCCGTTGGGAATGGAAGGGAGAAAAAAACTGTCGAAATTCTTTAAGGATGAAAAATATACGACCCTTCAAAAAGAAAGCCAGTGGCTCCTTTGTTCGAGGGATAAAATAGTTTGGGTGTTGGGAAAACGACTGGATGATAGATTTAAAGTAACCGGATTAACAAAAGAAATTCTAAAGTTCACATGGGTTTCATGAAATACACAGTTCTTTTATTAGCGACGCTTTTGCTTTCCATTTTTGGATATGCCCAATCCGATGAAAATCCGGCTGTATGGAGCCACGAAGTAGTTGAGCTCGACCAGGATGGGTACGAATTGATTTTTAAGGCGGATATTTATCAGGACTGGTTTATCTACTCCCTGTACACTGCGGAAGGAGGGTCAATGCCCAGTGAATTTGAATTTGTGGGAGCCGGTACGGACTACGAACTCCTTGGCCCTACCGAGGAAGGGAAAACCTATAAAAAATATACGGAGGTCTTTGATGTTGAAGAAACCTTCTTTAAGGAAAAAGCACTTTTTAAACAGAAGATTCGACTTCTCAATAAGGACGTAAAACAGGTGGAGGTCATTCTGTACTACCAAATCTGTAAGGAAGTTTGTGTTCTAAAAGAGGAGGTTTTTACCATTTCGCTGAGCGGGGGGGAAGTGGTTGTGGAAGATCGCACACTTGATGAACGCAGTTTGGCAATGACCAATGCCCTAAAGCTCGATTTAAAGCAAAAATCCAAATTGGAGGAAGGTTCACTACATCAAAAATCCTCTTCAACCAACTTTTGGATGCTTTTTGGATTGGGCTTTTTGGGCGGATTTATTGCCTTGCTCACTCCCTGCGTTTTCCCGTTGATTCCCTTAACGGTGTCCTTCTTTACCAAGCACTCCGCAAATCGTTCCAAAGGAATAAAAAGCGCCTTGCTCTATGGGTTTTTTATTGTCTTGATTTACTTTTTATTGAGTCTTCCCTTTCATTTATTTGATTCCGTTGATTCCCAAATACTGAATACCATTGCAACAAATGTATGGTTGAACGTATTTTTCTTTGCCATTTTTGTCTTTTTTGCATTTTCATTTTTTGGATATTATGAGCTTACCTTACCCAGTTCCTGGGCCAATAAATTGGATAGCGCTTCCAATAAGGTTGGCGGTGGTTTGGGTATCTTTTTTATGGCGCTTACGTTGGCCATAGTCTCCTTTTCCTGTACCGGACCTATATTGGGAGGGCTTTTGGGAAGTACAACATTGGCGCAGGGCAGTGTGGCTACCAATCTTACCATTGGAATGACGGGATTCGGGTTGGCATTGGCCCTTCCTTTTGCCTTATTTGCCCTTTTTCCAACATGGTTGAATTCATTGCCCAAATCCGGGGGTTGGATGACTACGGTAAAAGTGGTTTTGGGCTTCCTTGAGCTTGCCATGGCCTTTAAGTTCCTATCCAATGCGGATTTGGTGGGGAATTGGGGCATTTTTAAACGCGAGATTTTCTTGGGTATTTGGATCGTTATTTTTCTGTTATTGGCGCTTTACCTTTTTGGAATCTTCCGTTTTCCCCATGATGGGCAAAGGCAAAAGCCGTCCCTTGGGAGAAAAGCAACCGGGGTGTTCAGTATGGCTTTCGGGGTATATCTTATTCTGGGATTGACGAACATTACCCATCTTAAACCTTTGAGTGGTTTTCCTCCCCCCGATTTTTATTCCATTTCAGAAAAGCAGAGTGAATGTCCGTTGGGATTGGACTGTTACAAGGTTTTTGAAGAAGGTGTGGCCGCCGCCCGGGCGATGAACAAACCCATATTGTTGGATTTCACGGGCTGGGGCTGCGTGAATTGTCGGAGGATGGAGGAAAATGTATGGAGCGATCCCAGGATTTATCCGATGCTCAGGGATGATTACATCTTAATATCGCTTTATGTGGACGATCGAAAAGAGCTTCCGGAATCGCAGCAGTTTGATTTCCAATATGAATCCGGTCGTATCAAGACCATTAAAACAATAGGGCAAAAATGGGGTACTTTTCAGACCATTAATTTCAATTCGGCCTCCCAACCCTATTACGTACTGCTTTCTCCAGAATTGGAAGTTTTGAACACTGCCGTGCAGTATGTGGATACGGATACATATGAAGAATGGCTAAAATTCGGATTAAATCAATACCAATTGTCCATGAATTAGTATTTTAGTTAGCAACTAAAATACCCCACCATGAATAAACTGAAGAGAGTGCTATTGGTCCTACTGGGGCTAATCACACTGATAGTCTTTGCTGCATTTATTTTTCTGAACAGTCTAACACCCACTTATGAAGGGGAAAAGGAGATGGATGCCATTTCCGATACCGTTCAAGTGTATTTTGACCCCTACGGTATTCCGCATATTTATGCGGCCAACGAAGAAGACGCCATGCGTACTTTGGGTTATGTCCATGCCCAGGACAGACTTTGGCAAATGGAGCTATTGCGAAGGGCAGGATCGGGAAGGCTATCCGAAATTTTTGGAGAGCTAACACTGGAAACGGATAAGTTTTTTCTTTCCCTGGGAATTGATGACCATAATGAAGAAGCCTTGGCAAATTTGGACAGTAACCATCCCAGTATTGTCTTGGCCAATGCATATTTGGATGGGATCAATCAATTTATCGAAGATGGCCCAACACCTATTGAATTCTATTTAACGGGACTGGAGAAACAAAAATTTGTGTTGAAGGATGTCTACAACGCCGTGGCCTATATGGGTTTTACCTTCAATAAAGGAGCAAGGGACATTGTAAACACCAACTTGCTCAAAGTATTGGATTCGTCTTATACCAATGAGCTTTTTGCGAATGACCCCTCAAAAGAAATCAAAATTCCGGTGTATAGGGATTCTTCGGTAGTTGCCCTTGAAGCTATCCAAAAGCGCATTGTAAGTGCCCTTGATAACCTACCCATTCCGGAAATTTATGGCAGCAATAGCTGGGTGTTGGCACCTGAAAAAACGGCTACAGGCAAAGTATTGTTTGAAAATGACCCACATATTGCCCAAGCGCAGCCTTCAGTTTGGTATGAAGCCCATTTGGTGACCCCAAATTATGAGAAATACGGTTATTATTTGGCCGGGGTCCCTTTTCCGCTGTTGTCCCATGACCGCAAGATGGTCCACGGTTTTACCATGCTGGCCAATGACGATACCAATTTTTACTATGAAGAACAGCATCCAAACGACACCACACTGTATCGTTTCAAAGACGAATGGAGGAAGTTTGAATATGTGAACAAAACAATTGAGGTAAAGGATGTAGGCGCTGTCGATTTTCAATATCGAAAAACGCATCATGGGCCAATTGTGAATGCCAATCATGCCAATAGGACCCGAGTGGAAGGGGAACGTTTGGTAAGCATGTACTGGTTGTTTACCCAATTCGAAAATAAGTTGGTACAGGGCCTCTATGGGTTAAATCACGCTTCCGATATGCAGGAATTCAGTAAGTTCCTGCCCAATATCCATGCGCCTGGACTCAATGTTATGTATGGAGATGCAGATGGTAATATCGCATGGTGGGGAACAGCAAAACTGTACCAAATGCCGGATAGTACAAGCACCAAGTTTATTCTGGATGGCGCCAGTGGAGACGATGAGCCGGTTGCCTATTTAAGTTTTGAGCATAATCCAAAATCGATCAATCCATGGGCATCTTATGTGTATTCCGCAAACAATCAACCGGACTCCACGGCGGGAATGTATGTCCCGGGTTATTTTGCAAATTCCAGCAGACGTGCGGGCCGAATAATGGACTTGATGGAGGCCAAAAAAGAAGGATGGACCGTGGATGATATGAAACGAATGGTCAATGACATTACCTTACGAACGGCAACAGATAGGATCGCGAGTTTTCTGAAGGATATGGAAATAGATGGGCTGTCCACGGAACAACTGGCATATTTAGATGTATTAAAAGCTTGGGATGGTAGTTTTGGCCTAAAAAGTGTTGGGGGCCTGTTTTTTGAAAAAATGGGGCAAAACCTGCATAGGAATATTTTCGCGGATGAGTTTTCCTCAAAGGAGGAATATCTTTCCTATACGGTACAATTAAAGTTAAGGAAAGTGTTCCATAACCCCGAGTCCATTTGGTGGGATGATGTCACTACCAAGGACATTAGGGAAAATCGAACCCATATTGTCACCCGTTCGTTCAAGGATACATGGGAGCAATTGTCCAATGAGTTGGGCGGGGACTATACCGATTGGACCTGGGATAAGGCCCATTATTTGGAACATGACCATCCCATAGGCAGGGTCGCTTCCCTGAAAAAGTATTTTACCGTAGGGCCGTTTCCATCCTCGGGCACTTCGGGCACCTTGAACAATCAGGGTTTTAGGACCATGGCGGATGGACGTTACAAGGTTTCCAGTATTCCTTCCACCAGAAGGATTGTGGACTTTTCGGATATTGAAAACAGCATTAGCATATTGCCAACTGGGCAGTCTGGCAATCCCTTGAGCAAGCATTACAAGGATCAGGCGGAAATGTTTGTCAAAGGGGAGTTCCGAAAGATGATGATGAACGAGGAGGAAATCAAATCAACCTCACCACATTTATTAATTTTTAGCCCCAAACAATACTAATGCTCACTAAAGTTTTTGGAAGTGCCGTCTTTGGGGTGGAGGCCACTACGATCACCGTTGAAGTGAATGTGGATAACGGTATAGGCTATCACCTTGTGGGATTACCGGACAATGCCATTAAGGAAAGCAATTATAGGATAGCGGCAGCACTCAAGAACAATGGTTACAAAATCCCAGGGAAGAAAATAACCATCAATATGGCGCCCGCCGATTTGCGAAAGGAAGGTTCTGCCTATGATCTGACTTTGGCTTTGGGAATTCTGGCGGCCTCTGGTCAAATTAAGTCGCCCAACATTGAAGATTACCTTATCATGGGTGAACTGTCCCTGGATGGTGCCGTTCAGCCTATTAAAGGGGCCCTTCCCATTGCGATAAAGGCACAGGAAGAAGGATATAAGGGATTTATTCTCCCAAAGGAAAATGCCAAAGAAGCGGCCATAGTCGGAAAGTTGGAAGTATATGGTGTGGAGTGTATCCAGGAAGTCATTGATTTTTTTGATGTTGGAAAGCCATTGGAACCGACGATTATTGATACCAGGGAGGAGTTTTATAACAAATTGGACTTTCCTGAATTTGATTTCTCTGATGTGAGGGGCCAGGAAAGCATCAAACGTTGTATGGAAATTGCAGCGGCAGGAGGCCATAACATCATTTTGATTGGTCCTCCGGGAGCTGGAAAGACCATGCTGGCAAAACGGTTACCATCAATTTTGCCCCCAATGACACTTCATGAAGCCTTGGAAACCACTAAAATCCATAGTGTGGTGGGTAAGATAAAGGACATGGGATTGATGAGTCAGCGGCCCTTCCGTTCGCCCCATCATACCATTTCCGATGTGGCTTTGGTTGGTGGTGGGAGCTATCCACAGCCCGGGGAAATATCACTGGCCCACAATGGGGTCCTGTTTTTGGATGAATTGCCTGAATTTAAGCGTACCGTTCTTGAGGTAATGCGACAACCCCTGGAAGATCGGGAGGTGACCATTTCACGAGCGAAGTTTACGGTGACCTATCCCAGCAGCTTTATGTTGGTGGCGAGCATGAATCCCAGTCCCGGGGGATATTTTAATGACCCCGATGCCCCGGTAACCTCTTCCCAGGCAGAGATGCAACGCTATCTGGGAAAGATTTCCGGACCCTTATTGGATAGGATCGATATCCATATTGAGGTGACCCCGGTACCTTTTGAAAAATTGTCCGATGACAGAAAAGGCGAGGGCAGTGTTGACATCAGAAAACGGGTCACCAAAGCTCGTGAACTGCAGACCGAGCGGTTTAAGGACCTGGAAAAGGTACACTACAATGCACAAATGAACACCAAGCAGATTCGGGAGTATTGTAAATTAAACCAGGCCTCATTACAGCTTCTTAAAAACGCGATGGAACGGCTAAACCTATCCGCCCGGGCCTACGATAGAATACTTAAAGTGGCCAGGACCATAGCCGACCTGGAAAATGCAAAGGCCATAACCGGGGACCATATTTCAGAAGCCATTCAGTACAGAAGTTTGGATCGGGAAGGTTGGTTGGGGTGATATTCATAATATAACCACCAGTGGCAAACTGGCGGTAGCGAGGGCGTGGTTCTAGTTTTTTGTTGTAAGCTTCCAACGCATAAGTCCATTTTGCTTAGTATTGAAAAGAATATGCGTACAGCGTGACTGGATTTTCATTAAATTTAACGGTTTCTTGATAAAAATTCCAGAACATATAATAATCAACGGATTAATGGGTTTACTATCCAAACGTCCTGTGACATTCCAAATCCGGACGAAAGCCATTTTTGTACATGTACCGATTTAAAGTCTTCGCTGGTTTGGCGATTTTGTTTCTTTTCCTATTTGTTCTGACGTCAAGTGGCAATGACTTCGTTTCAGCCAGTCGTTCTTCAATGGAAACCTTGGATGGGAATATCTACATAACCCTAAAACAGAACAATAAGGTTTTAGACAAAGAATTGCGGATTGCCCTGCAACAGGCCGTTGACTCCTATTTCCATAAGGCCATAGCGGCTGGGGAGGTTGTGGGTGCCGGTGTGAGCATTGTACATGGGAAACAAGTGCTGTTGGCAGACGGATTCGGAATAAAGAATAGCCTTACAGGCAAAAAGGTAGACGGGCAAACGGTCTTCCGACTGGGTTCGCTTTCAAAGGGATTTACGGGGGTGCTTGCGGCAGATCTAAAGCGTGAAGGCATGTTGACCTGGGAAGACAGGGTCAGTGACTGCATTCCCGAATTTGAATTGGGAAATCGCGAGAATACCGAAAACATCACATTGGCCCATTTGTTATCACATACCTCGGGAGCACCCTATCACAGCTACACAAATCTGGTTGAGGCAGGGCTATCCCTGGATGAAATCGCAGGCCGATTTGCTGAGGTACAGCCTATAAGTAGGCCAGGGGAAATGTATAGCTATCAAAACGCACTATTTGCGCTTTCCGGCGAAATGATGGCGAAGGTTACCGGGGAGGAGATTACCACATCCTTGGAAGAACGCTTTTTCAAACCGCTTGAAATGTGCGCGACGACCACGGACTTTGAGGCACTTGGGAAGACGGGGAATAAGGCCAAACCACATGTCAAATCTCGAAGTGGATGGAAATCCGAAAGGCTAACGAACTCCTACTTTAATGCCGTTGCTGCGGGGGGCATCAATTCGAACGCCGAGGATATGGCGAAATGGATGCAGCTTTTGCTCGGCCATCATCCTGATGTAATGACACGCGAAGCCTTACAGGAGGCCTTTACGCCATTTGTTGAGATACCGGGTAGGCAGAAGTACTATCAACGCTGGCCTGGACATATAGCCTCGTATTACGGTTTTGGCTGGAGGATCCATACCTACCGTTCAGGTAACCCAACGGTCGAAAACACCATATGGCACCATGGGGGAAGCGTTAACCACTTCCGCAATGAAATAGCGGTCTTTCCTGAGGAAGATTTGGGTATTTGTGTATTGCTGAATAACCAATCCAAGATAGCCCAGCGCGTGATTACCGATCTCTACAGTATCGTTCAGGAGGTCATTCGGGTCCACACGGACGAAACGCCTCTTGATCAGTCAGTGGTCAGTTCCCAACCCTCGGAATCAGCTGGAACGTGAACTAAATAACCTCCCGATTGTTTTCCTTGCCTATTTCCTCACGACTATTATAAGATTGGTCCGGCGCTCCGAATTGATCTGGGTAGGATATAAGCCATTAATTGGTTATTGATATGAATTGAATTGAATAAGACCATCACATTATATACTATAACAGATGTGGTTTTGGTAGGAGGGGGGAGCTATCCACAGCCCGGGAAATGCGAAGGCCATAACCGGAGACCATATTTCAGAAACCATTCAGTGTAGAAGTTTGGATTGGGAAGGACGGCTGGGGTAACTTCAGTTATTTTTAAAATCCCTTAGTTTAAAAGTCCATTTTTTTTTCTTGAAGAGTACGATATTTAGATAGAGCGATATATGTTGTGCCTTTAGCTTTTCCTTGAATTTCCTGGAGGAATAATTAAAGTATTCCGTAATACTGTAGAGGTTTTTTTTGCCCGCTTCCTTGAGCAATTCGTATGACTTGTACCGTAAGTAGGGGGCCAGATTCCTTCCCCTGTATTCATTCAGGGTGTACATATTTAGCAGATAGGCATCCTCTTTACCTAGCGTAAAGTCTTTCCCTTTGAACTTAAAACTGTTGTACTCAATAAACATAAGTGCCGCTAAATTGTCCGCATCCTTAAGGGCAATGCATTTTTGACCGTTTTTTATCCCTTCAATCAGTTCACTTTTATTGTAGCGCATTTTTAAGGAACGCAAGGCTTCAACATCTTCCAGTTCCAAAAATTGGAATGTATAGTGCGTTTCCTTGCCCTTTATTTTTGGAGCATCAAAATCCGCTGATCCCTCACGTACCCAATAATAGAGATTGATATCTATCCCGGTTCTGGTCAAAAGATTGTTTAAGCTGTATAACACCAAACCATTTTTAAATCGGTTTCGAATTAGTGCTATGGTATAATTTTTCTGCTGTTTTTCTAAACCCATGTCATTCTTTTAAGCCATACGTACCATTACCGGGAGCCATGTCCATGAGTTCCCTGAACCTTGAAGGCTTCATAAAATTTCGTCCGTTGATATTTGCCAGGTCGTGAATTCTTTTTAAAAGGTCATAATTGGTGGCCAGATGGGTGCGCTGGTCATCCCACCATATATTGTCCTCCAATCCAACTCTTACACCGCCGCCCATAGCCACTGCAATGGCATTCATTGGTAATTGGGTTTTTCCTATGCCCGCAATACTCCATAACGAATTTTTGGGCAAATCATTTAACAGGACCCCCGCGTGTAGCAAATCAGATTGCGCACAGGCAATATTGCCAAACAAAAGATTAAAGTAATGCGGTGGTTGTATAAGCCCTTTCGTTTCAAGATATTTGGCATAATTGATCATACCGCTATCAAATACTTCCAACTCGGGAATTATTTTCCTTTCCTTCATAATACGGGCCAGATCCTGAATCATTTTGGGCGAATTCATGCTGGCCACCCTATTAAAATTCAGGGAGCTTAGGGTTAAGCTTCCCATATCGGGCTTTAGATTTCCAGTTAAATATAAGGGGTCGGCCCTTTGCTGCAGTTCACTGAAATTCCTGCCGCTTAATGACACACAGATCACAAGTTCAGGGGCATGACTTCGTATTCCCTCAATTATCGTAGCATACACTTCCTTTTTATAGGTGGGTTCCCCGGATTTTTTGTCACGGGCATGTAAGTGTACCATGGTAATCCCAAGTTCTGAAGCCCTTAGAACATCTTCTACGATTTCGTTAATAGCTACAGGTACATGAGGGGTCATTTCCTTGGTTGGAATCATCCCGGTTGGTGTGAAGTTTATGATAAGATCGTTCATACGAAAATCCATGTATCATGGGATTATTAAGGAACCATCCATGAGTCTAATCGCTACAATTAAACGCCTTTATGCAGAAAAAAGTGCAACTTTTCATAATTAGTTTACTTTGGATTTGTCCATAAGAGGCCAAAAAATGGAATATTTTGTCTCCTTTAGGATAGTTGTTCGGGTCTTGCCCAATTCTTCAATGGAGAAAACTTGGGATAATGTGCCATGGAGTGCCCTGAGGACCGTAACGGGGTCCATATCTTTTTTAACAATGGTAATGGTTCAAAAAGTGGTATTTTTAATATATGGAAATGCTTCGAAGATTTTTTGAGGGTTTTGGACCGCTTTCGGCCCCGAATATGGATTTTCTTTTGAATCAATGTACAGAAGGAACCTTAAATAAGGGGGATAAGTTGATACAACCTAGTCAAAAAGTAGATAGCATTTATTTTTTTGAAAGCGGTTTTCTTCATTACTATTCCTATAGTAATCTGGGCGAAAGGGTTACCCTAAAAGTAATTAGCCCAAACTCCTGTTGGACCATTATGGATAGTTTCTTCCATCAAAAGTCCACTATGGACGAGTGTCAGGCCCTTACCGATGTTCAATACTGCGAGTTAAAGCGGTCCGGTTATGTAGCGATTAAGTCGGAAAATCAAGAATTGGCCAATTTCATTCAGACGATTACGGAATACATTTTATCGGCCAAAGTTGTGGAGGCCAATAAGAATTCCAAATTGTCCGTTGAAGAGCGATACCTCGATTTATTGCAAAACAATCCCGCAATGGTGCAAGAAGTTCCCGTTAGTATTATCGCTTCCTATATTGGCACTTCGCGGGAAACCCTACACCGAATTCGACGTAAGCTCACCGCCGCATAAATTTTTGGTAGCATCCATTATTGTGTCAAATGACACAGTCTTAATCCAATGTTTGGCTGAACTTTAGCATAACTAAAATCATTGGTCATGAAAAATTTTTTAAAACTCACTTTTTTTTTGGTGCCCTTTATCATTTTTGCCCAAGGGGCAACGTCCAAAACCTTTAAAAATACGATTGAACTCGACCAAAACGCTGAAAACGTTTGGAACGCCATAACCGATTTTTCTACCATTAGCTTATGGGACAGCAATGTTGTTGATGTAAGATGTGGAGATGGGTTGGCAAAGAATAAGCGCTGTAAGGTCATTGTGGGATCTGGAGAGATATTTGATGTGGAAATTGTGGATTTGGTGGATAGTGAATCGTATACCATACGATATAAACTTAGTTCCGGAAACATTTACATTATGCGTAGCCTTGAACAAAAAGCAGCATTGGAACTCACCGAAACCGTTTGGTACACCGGTATTTCAAAACGCACTTTTGAAAAATATAAGGGGACGGATTATGGAGATATGTTGGAACAACGTCTATTGGAATTTAAAAAGTATGTAGAGACCGATGTTGCAGGAAGACGTTGAACAAACCTTCTAGTCCATATGTTTTAATGGGGATGCTATTACCCGGGTCAATTTGACCCTTTTTAGCTAGATTTTAGTGGCAACCGATACCACTAGGAAGCAACTGAAATGAATGACTAGTTCCCCCTAAGTCTTTCCCAAAGTGCATGGAGCAATCTTTGGGCATCCCCCCGGAATTTGGGAACCTCATGAAATTCCAGTCCGTTTGCATTGTGCCGCAATTCATAGGAAAAGGCAAATTGGGTCTCCTCCGGGTCCAAGCTCAAAAGGCCAAAACGCAGATCATTAAAATAAAGTCTTTCCCCTTTTTTGGTCATGGCGTACCAACCCTCCGTTATCCGAATAAGTCTTTTTACCTTATCATCGGAGGCAAAGCTTTCCAATAGGTGATGGTTTTTGGGAATACGTTCAAAGGAAATAGGTTTGGTATCAAAAAAGGAATATTCCCCAATAAGATACGAATCCTGGGTTTCCACATTCGCCATCCAGAGTATGGTATTGAAAGGGGCCGGTCTCGTTGATAAGCTACTGTAGGATATCTTTTGTTGTTCCAATGCCTGGGCAAAGCTATGGTTGGCAAAACCTTTTAACATCAAGGTGACCATTAAGTAACCTGAACTTATGACAAGTCCCCAGCGGTTCAGTTGTTTTCTCCTTGGATTTGATTTTTTGAGCCGTAACACCATAAGTACAATAATCAAAAAGGGTAGGGTATATAGGGGATCGATCACAAAGATGCTCTGGAATGCCAAACGGATTTCCAAAGGCCAAAATAGTTGTGTCCCCCATGTGGTAAAGGCATCCAGCAAAGGATGTGTAAATAGGCACCAAAAAAACAAAAGGGACCAGTCCCTCCATGACGCTTCCTTTTTGGCGTACAACTTCCACACCAGCCAGCCAAACAAGGGGGAAAATAGGAGTGCGAAAAAAATCGAATGGCTGAACCCACGATGTACTTCTATGGCGGTTACCGTATCCAAAAAATAGTTGGACAATACATCCAAATCTGGGATTGTTCCGGCCACAGCGCCCCATAGCAGGGCTTTGTTACCCACTTTTTTTCCCAAAACAGCCTCGCCGACCGATGCGCCAAGGACAATTTGTGTGAGTGAATCCATACCTGCTGATCAGCTTCTTAAAAACCGTTATTGGAAGGCTATGGTTTTATGCAAAACACCGCATTTTTTCGCATACCAGAATATTAGCCCAAGACTTTTTTCAGCGCAAGGTCAAAACGTGACATATCCGATGCAGTACCGGAACTGATTCTTGCCCATTCGTAAAATGGGGGAAAGGGTCTTCCTATCATCACGTTTTCTTTTTTCATTTCAGCGATCATTTCGGTAATGGGCCTTCCAGTTTTAAAGAAAACAAAATTAGTATGCGATTTCACATACGCCAAATTCAGATCATTCAGGGTTTGATAAATCCTATTTTTGGCTTCCATATTCTTCAACAAGCTGAATTTGTAAAAATCATCGTCCTTTAAAGCCTCCTTGGCAGCTTCAATGGCAAGAACATTGGTCATGGCCATAATGTTTTTTTGCAAACGTTTGGCGATATCGGGCCTTGCTACCAAATAACCAATACGCATTCCGGCCAATCCATAAACCTTGGAAAATGTTTTGGAAACAATGACATTCATTCCTTCTTTTACCAGTTCCACCATGGAAGGGTAATCCGGTTCGGTAATAAAATCATAATAGGCTTCATCACTGAACACTACGGTTTTCTTACTTACCGAGCTACAGAAATCCCTAAGGACATCCTTGTCGAGCAAGGTTCCTGTTGGGTTGTTGGGATTACAGATAAATACCAGTCGCGTTCGGTTATTGATGCGTTGGGACATGGCTTCCAAATCATGCCCCATTTGTCCGTCCACGGGAACCCTATGGACATAGGCACCAAAACCTTCTGCATAACGCAGCATGGCTTGGAAAGTGGGGTCCGCCGCTATGATTTCGCCCCCATCAATACCATAAGTCAGCCCAGTGGCTTTCAATCCTTCGGTAGATCCGCCCGTAACCACAATGTGGTCTGTTCCAACCCCTTCCTTTCTGGCAATTTGCTCCAAAAGGGGTTTGAATACCAGTGAGGGATATCTACAGGCCTTATCAAAAGCGTTCGTAATTGCGGAACGCACCCGTTTTGAAGGGCCATACGGGTTTTCATTGGAATTGAGCTTGGCGATGGGATTTTCCCCCTTGTAATCCATGTATGTATCGGATGTCGCGGCCCATGTGCCAAATCCGCCCAAGAGCGTAAAACCACTGCCCAAGCCCGCAGTTTTTAACCATTTTCTACGATCAATATTATCCATAGCTAGCTACTGTTTTGGCATGCCGCTTTACATGCGGAATGGATTTTACCATACCATGGGATGCCATCAATACAAAAGTTTCGATGAACCTATCTTGGGTCCAATTACCCGTAAGTTATCAAAATCTTTGTAATGCTATTCGGAAAAATGGGTAGAAAAGTCTAGATCACCTTTAGGTTGGACTTTAGTCCTTGTATGATGCCCAGTATATTTTTAACGGTCTCTTCCAAGTAGTATTTAATCACCACATGTGGGATACGCACGGTAGTAAAACCATTCTTGAAGGAGTGCATGGCTTCTTCCAGGTCGTTTATCGCTTGTTCATGTGTAATTAAATGGTAGTCCGTTTCAATTTCAATATTGAGCTTTACCCTGGAAATTGCAATATCAATGGATTTCTGGCCATCCCACCATTCCAGCATGGGATTAGCTCCAACCTCCTTGAGGGCATAATACAGTTGAATGGCTTCAATTGGTGTTTGGTTCTCCTCAACAATACGCTTCACTAACTTGGTATGTCTTTCACAGAGTTCTACACCAAATGAATCTTTAGCATGTTGGCCAACCTCGGGGGTTATACTTTTGTTACACTCCTTGCACGTCATGTAAGTAGTTAAGTTTGGTCAATAATAAGATTTGGGACTATAATAACTTTGACATTTTTGGATTCGTATATCCACTCGATGAGTAGCACGTAAATATTAGATGAAATGCATTTTTTTAGACGAATGGTAATTCCATTGTTGGGAAAGTGTTATTTTTTGTGGTGAAAAAAAAATCACTTTTTGAAAAGAATAGGACCTGGGGTTTTAATCGCCGCTGCATTTATAGGACCAGGCACCATTACAGCCTGCACTTTGGCCGGGGTTTCCTTTGGTTATGCCCTGTTATGGGCCATGTTGTTTTCCGTTCTGGCAACGATTGTCCTACAGGAAATGGCAGCTAGATTGGGCATTGTAACAAAAAAGGGGTTGGCCGATGCGATACGTGATCAACTGCAAATAAAATGGATCCGTGTTGCCGTCATCGGCATTATTTTGATGGCTATTTTAATAGGTAATGCGGCTTATGAAGCCGGAAATATAGGAGGTGCCGTTCTTGGTCTCGAAGCTATTTTTGACAAAGGAAACAACTCCTATTTTGCACTCATCATTGGTGGGATAGCCTTTCTCCTATTATGGCTGGGAAACTATAAAATGCTCGAAAAGGTCTTTATATTCCTGATCGCATTGATGAGCCTGTCCTTTTTGATAACGGCTGTTCTGACAAAACCAAATGTATTGGAACTGGCCAAAGGCCTTTTTGTTCCCTCAATTCCCAAAGATGGATTACTGACCATTATAGCCCTAATAGGAACTACAATTGTACCTTACAACCTCTTTCTACATGCTTCGTTGGTCAACGAAAAGTGGAAAAAACAGTCCGATGTAAAAATGGCACGGTCAGATACCGTAATTTCCATTGGACTGGGGGGATTGGTTTCGATGTCCATTATCGTGTCCGCGGCAGCAATTCCCCTTCAAGAAGTTACAATGGCTACGGATTTGGCCAAAGGACTCGAACCGCTCTTTGGGAATATGGCACGTTATTTTATGGGAATTGGCCTTTTTGCTGCTGGTATTACCTCATCCATTACCGCACCATTGGCAGCAGCTTATGTGGCCAATAGTTGCTTTGATTGGAAGGCCGGTTTAAAGGATACGAAGTTTAGAATGGTCTGGATAACGGTCTTATTGGTAGGGGTGGCTACCTTGCTCTATAACTTTAAACCCATTGAAGTCATTACGTTTGCACAGGTCGCGAATGGGGTACTTCTACCCGTTATAGCCATTTTGTTGGTTTGGATAGTCAATAAGGGGCAGGTAATGGGGTCGTATAAAAATAACATGCCACAAAATATTTATGGCATTCTCATAATTGGTGTATGTTTGGTTTTGGGACTAAAAAGTATAGTTAAGGTTTTTGGATTGTTCTAAAATGAAATGGATTGACTTAAATAGCGATGTGGGAGAGGGTATTGGCAATGAAGCCCAGTTAATGCCGTTCCTTAGTTCATGTAATATTGCCTGTGGTGGACATGCAGGGGATGAACGCACTATGGGGACCACTATTCGTGTTGCCCGACAGTATAATGTAAAGCTGGGGGCCCATCCCGGTTATCCCGACAAAGAGAATTTTGGAAGAAAGGTAATGGACATTTCCACAAACGATCTTATCGCAAGTATTCAAGCACAATTGGCGCTATTTTTGAAGGTTTTGAAGGAAGAGGGAGGGGAGTTGCACCATATTAAACCACATGGTGCACTTTATAACGAAATAGCAATAGATACCGATTTGGCCATGGTTTTTTTGGAGGCAGTGAAAGCGTTTAGTGATATTCCTATTTACGTGCCATTTTGCTCCAAAATTGAGGAGGAAGCCAAAAAAAAGGGAATTCCGATAAAATTGGAGGCCTTTGCGGACCGGAATTACAATGCCGATTACAGCTTGGTTTCCAGAAAGGAAGGGAATGCTTTGATCCAAGCCCCGGAAGAGGTACTCCAACATTTATTGAAAATGGTTCATGAAAAGAAAATATGGTCCGTACAAGGAATGGAAATTGAAATAAAAGCAGATACTTTTTGTATACATGGAGATACCCCCCGTGCATTGGAAATATTAACGTATCTTCATAGGGAATTGCCAAATCATAACATCCAAATTAGAAAGTGAGTTTGTTCCCCATTACCGTAAAACCTTTCGGTGATACCGCAATTTTAATGGAATGGCCGCAAAAAGTAGATGAAGCCATCCTTAACGATATCATTGGTTTTCAAGAATTCTTAAAAACCGTCTTGGAAGCAAAATGGGTTATGGTTCCGTCTTACAATTCGTTGACTTTAATCTGTCAAAATTCCGATTTCGAATTTACCGGTTTTAAGGACAAACTTCTGGAATGGTACGCTGCTCCCCGTGCTGAATTCTCCCTGAAACGAAACCTGTGGAAACTTCCGGTCTGCTATGACCTGGATTTTGGACTTGATTTGGAAACCACCGCGCAGAAGTTGGTTATTTCGGTAGAAGAGTTAGTACAACGCCACACCTCACATAGGTATACGGTGTATAGTATTGGCTTTCTTCCAGGGTTTATGTATTTGGGCGGATTGCCAAAGAATCTAGAGACGAAAAGAAGGGCAAGCCCTAGGCTTCATGTCGCAAAAGGTTCGGTGGGACTGGCAGGAAAACAGACAGGAATTTACCCTCAAGACTCCCCAGGGGGATGGAACATTATTGGAAGGTGTCCGGTGCCCATGTTCAATTTAAATCGTAAGGAGCCCTGTTTTATCAATGTTGGTGATCAGATTCAGTTCGTTCCCATTGAACGTGCGACCTTCGATTTAAAAATAATAGAGGCCGAAGTTGGAATTTATCAACCTGAAAAAATAGTCTTGGATGCTTAAGGTTCTAAAATCCGGTTTTTACACCACTGTTCAGGATAAGGGAAGATTTGCATGGAAGCATAAGGGCGTTCCGGTTTCCGGTACCATGGATGACATGGCAAGACATCGGGTCAATACACTTTTGGAAAATCCTTCCGATGCCACGGTTTTGGAAATTACCATGACGGGACCCACACTCTTATTTGAGCAACAGACCTACATCTGTTTGGGAGGTGCCGAACTTTCTGCTACCTTAAACAATGAACCTATTGAAAATTATCGGGTGTATCCTGTTGCCCAAGGGGATATTTTGTCCTATGGCCGACTGGAAAAAGGGTTTCGAGGCTATTTGGGGATAAAGGAAGGATTTGTTTTTGCAAATGTATTGGGAAGTACCTCCCAATACATTCCCTTGACCAACAAACAATGCATAAAGGAAGGTGATGAAATAGAATACTATCCTATTCGCTCATTTGATCCTAAATTGACCAACTTAAAGGTAGGGGACTATTTGGAAAACCAGGAACTCAGGGTAAACCCAGGACCGGAATTTGGAATTTTAACCCAAAAACAACAGGAACAATTGTTTGATCTTAGGTTTTCGGTTTCCAAGGAAAATAATAGGATGGCCTATCAGTTAGAGGAGAAAATTGGAGAACATTCCATCACGATGCTTACTTCGGCAACACTACCAGGGACGGTGCAGTTGACACCTGCGGGAAAACTCATCGTTTTAATGAAAGACGGTCAAACCACAGGTGGATATCCAAGAATATTACAGTTGACAAAAGAAAGCATATCCATACTGGCCCAAAAAAAAGCAGGGGACACCATTCGATTTATTTACGGTTAGATTTTGTGGTAAACCGATTCAAAAGGCACCCTAAACCTTGGGCCATAAACCCCATTTTCCGCTCTTACCCCACAGCCAATGACCATGTTTATCTCAGCACCCCAGGGTAGACCCAATATCTTTTTGATCCTTAGGGTATCACTTCCTTCCATGGGACAGGTATCATAACCAATGGCGGCCATACTGATCATGAAGTTTTGAGCGGCCAATCCGGCACTTTTATGGGCAACAATACGCATATCGGACGCACGTACTTGCCGGTAAATGGGCTTAAAGAGTCCAATAAGCTGAAAAGCGGCATATTTGATCCAACCCAAAAAACCGAGAAAATCAAAATACACGGTAGGAATCAGTTTTTGGTAATAACTAAGGGCAAACTTTTCCCGCTTTGTGTATTCCGAAGCCGGTTTAGGGCCATAGGATTTTTTCAGAAAGTCTATGTTCGCCTGGGCACGTTTATTCCAGAGGTCCTTTCTTACCACTACAACGATAAGTTGCTTGGCCGTTTTGGCGGCATTCTGGCCCAAACACGCCTTGGTCATTTTATTCATGGTGGTTTTGTCGGTGATATGATAAAATTCCCAGAGTTGGAGATTACTGCTGGTGGGCGCCAAAACGGCATTTTTAACGCATTGTTCAACTTTTTTACTGTCCAGTTCCTCCTCCTCTTTAAATACTCGAACAGAACGTCTGTGGCCTATGGCCTCGGTAACGGTTTTTTCCATCATTTTCAAAGATAATGGTAAAGCAGTTTGTTGTAGTCTTTAAATTGACTATCTTTAAGAGTATAAAGATATCGCTTGATTAACCGCATTCTAAAATTCAATTCTGGGAGGAGTTGATTTGGCTAATGTCGTAATCAAGAGAAGCCTGTATCCAAGACGATACAGGCTTTTTTTATCGACTTTTTAATTTTTGGATATGGTATGAAAAAGGTGTTTAAGTGGCTGAATAACAGAATTTTGAACAGATTCAAAATAAAATGGATTTAAATCGTTGCCATTCGCCAAAAGAATAGGGTAATTCTATAGTATATTTTTGGATGTTGAAGAATATATACTGTTTTAACGAGAATACTGAAAATCTTTAATGGAACTTAACAAATACAGCAAAAACGTTACCCAAGACCCCACCCAACCTGCCGCTCAGGCAATGTTGCATGCCATTGGCTTAACCGAAACCGATTTAAAAAAGCCCTTAATAGGGATAGGAAGCACGGGTTACGAGGGCAATCCTTGTAATATGCATCTCAATGAGCTATCCGAATATGTCAAGGAAGGGATTCAATCCACGGATTTGGTAGGCTTGATTTTTAACACCATTGGTGTTAGCGACGGGATTTCCATGGGAACCTATGGAATGCGGTATTCCCTGCCTTCAAGGGATATTATTGCGGATTCCATGGAAACCGTGGTACAGGCCATGAACTATGATGGCTTGGTAACGGTAGTGGGTTGCGATAAGAATATGCCGGGAGCACTAATGGCCATGATTCGATTGAACAGACCATCCGTTCTGGTCTATGGCGGAACCATTGCCTCGGGGTGTTTGAACAATAAAAAGCTCGATGTGGTCTCTGCTTTTGAAGCCTGGGGCGAAAAAGTGGCGGGAACCATGAATGAAGAGGAATACAAGGCGGTGATACAAAATGCTTGTCCCGGCGCGGGAGCCTGTGGTGGAATGTATACGGCCAATACCATGGCCTCCGCCATTGAAGCATTGGGAATGGCCATGCCCTACAATTCCTCAAACCCTGCAACGGGAACGGAAAAAAGGGAAGATTGCATCGCTTCTGGAAAAGCGCTGCGCCATCTTTTGGAAAAGGATATCAAACCCTCCGATATCATTTCGAAAAAATCATTGGAAAATGCAGTTCGATTGATTACCGTCCTCGGGGGATCCACCAATGCGGTCCTACACTTTTTGGCCATTGCCAAGGCGGCTGAAATCCAATTTGACCTAAGTGATTTTCAACGGATAAGTGATACTACACCATTCCTGGCCGATTTAAAGCCCAGCGGTAAGTTTTTGATGGAAGATGTCCACCGTGTCGGTGGAATTCCGGCCGTTATGAAATTCATGTTGGAAAAAGGAATGCTGCATGGGGATTGCCTTACCGTAACCGGTGAAACAGTGGCCGAAAACCTGGCCGAGGTCCCCAGTTTATTGGATGGGCAAAAAATAGTTCATGATTTGGACGATCCCATCAAGGAAACCGGACATATCCGAATTCTTTATGGAAATATCGCCGCACAGGGTGCAGTAGCCAAAATTACGGGTAAGGAAGGCCTATATTTTTCCGGACCGGCCAAAGTTTTTGCCGGTGAGTTTGATGCCAATGATGGTATTAAGAATGGCTTGGTGAAAAAAGGGGATGTGGTCGTTATTCGGTATGAAGGCCCCAAAGGTGGCCCTGGAATGCCCGAAATGCTGAA
>WNKP01000058.1 GCA_009797885.1 Flavobacteriaceae bacterium GF1 | reverse complement strand
GCGGTGCCGTTCACGATGTTGATCAGTGAGGTGGTCAGCCCGGAGAGGGTGATACTTAGATCTTCCGGTGTTTCTATCAGGGTATCGTCGATGATGGTGACGGTCACGGAGCGTACCTCACCGTTGGTCCCGATAAAGTTCAGGGTGCCGTTGGCATTGGCCACGGTATAATCACCCGGTGCAATGGCGGAGCCGTCGGCCACGGTAAAG
>WNKP01000057.1 GCA_009797885.1 Flavobacteriaceae bacterium GF1 | reverse complement strand
TGGCCCGTTCGTCTAGGGGTTAGGACGCCAGGTTTTCATCCTGGTAACAGGGGTTCGATTCCCCTACGGGCTACAAATGAAGTGATGGATTAAAAATCAAATGGTTTCCCTTTGGTTTTTTAATTTGACATTTCAAGGCAATGGCCCGTTCGTCTAGGGGTTAGGACGCCAGGTTTTCATCCTGGTAACAGGGGTTCGATTCCCCTACGGGCTACAA
>WNKP01000056.1 GCA_009797885.1 Flavobacteriaceae bacterium GF1 | reverse complement strand
ATCAAGGTATCGTCGATGATGGTGACGGTCACGGAGCGTACCTCCCCGTTGGTCCCGATAAAGTTCAGGGTGCCGTTCGCATTGACCACGGTATAATCACCGGGTGCGATGGCGGAGCCGTCGGCAATGGCAAAGTCCACGTCAAAACCGCCCTGTACGTCGGCATTGAGCGTAACGTCAAAGGTGGCGGTGCCCGCGTCCTCGTTGACGGTAAAGCCCGTCAC
>WNKP01000055.1 GCA_009797885.1 Flavobacteriaceae bacterium GF1 | reverse complement strand
GCTCACGGTAACTTCGACCATCAAAGTTTGCAAGCAAACTTTGGGCCGGGGCCATGAAACCATTAAAAGACCCTTCGGCTGCGCTCAGGGTAACTTCGACCATCAAAGTTTGCAAGCAAACTTTGGGCCAGGGCCATGAAACCATCAAAGGACCCTTCGGCTGCGCTCAGGGTAACTTCGACCATCAAAGTTTGCAAGCAAACTTTGGGCCGGGGCCATGAAACCAT
>WNKP01000054.1 GCA_009797885.1 Flavobacteriaceae bacterium GF1 | reverse complement strand
GACGGCTCCGCTATTGCACCGAACGACTATACCGTGGTCAATGCGAACGGCACCCTGAACTTTACCGGGACCAACGGTGAGGTACGGTCAGTGACCGTCACCATCATCGACGATACTATCATCGAGGCGCCGGAAGATCTAAATATCACATTGTCCGGGCTGACCACCTCACTGATCAACATCGTGAACGGCACCGCTACGGGCACCATCAACGACAACGACGGGGGCGC
>WNKP01000053.1 GCA_009797885.1 Flavobacteriaceae bacterium GF1 | reverse complement strand
GCCCAGGATAACAGGGAGTTCATATCGGTCACGCTACCGGTGTCCCAGGAGCCGATGGCCCCATTGAAGACGCTCGCGCCCCAGAACAACTCGTTCATATTGGTCACATTGCCGGTGTTCCAGGTGGAGAAGCCCGTTCCCGTAACTGCCCCGCAACGGGCAAACATATAGCCCATATCGGTCACACCGCTCAGGTCGGGGGCATCCGTCGCCTTGACCTCCAGGTTGCT
>WNKP01000052.1 GCA_009797885.1 Flavobacteriaceae bacterium GF1 | reverse complement strand
GCGGTCTCGAAGGCGACGTCAAAGGCGTCCTGGAAGTCCCCGGTAAGCCTTACCTCAAAGGTGGCGGTCACGCCCGCACCCTCGGTTACGGTCACATCGGTGGCGACAAAGTCAAGGCCATCGTTTGGATCCAGGTCGTCATCAAGGATGGTCCCTGTTGCCTGTGGCGTGTTGATGGCCACAAGGGGATTTGTGGTGCTCAAGAGGTTTACAAAGTAGCCCTCCGTGGGTTC
>WNKP01000051.1 GCA_009797885.1 Flavobacteriaceae bacterium GF1 | reverse complement strand
TAGTCACCCGGTGCGATGGCCGAGCCATCGGCAATGGCAAAGTCCACGTCGAAGCCGCCCTGTACGTCGGCGTTGAGGGTAACGTCAAAGGTGGCGGTGCCCGCGTCCTCGTTGACGTTGAAGCCCGTTACGGCGATGCCGGACCCTGCGCCCCCATCGTTGTCGTTGATGGTGCCCGTAGCGGTGCCGTTCACGATGTTGATCAGTGAGGTGGTCAGCCCGGAGAGGGTGAT
>WNKP01000050.1 GCA_009797885.1 Flavobacteriaceae bacterium GF1 | reverse complement strand
CTTGATAGAGGGACCGGAAAATCTAAGTATCACCCTCTCCGGGCTGACCACCTCACTGATCAACATCGTGAACGGCAGTGCGACGGGAACCATCAACGACAACGACGGGGGCGCCGGGTCGGGGATTGACTTTGTCGCCACCGATGTGACCGTGACCGAGAGCGCGGGCGTGACCGCCACCTTTGAGGTAAGGCTTACCGGGGACTTCCAGGACGCCTTTGACGTCGCCTTCGAGACCGC
>WNKP01000004.1 GCA_009797885.1 Flavobacteriaceae bacterium GF1 | reverse complement strand
AATGGCACGGATCCGTACAATGTCGACAGCGACGGTGATGGGGTTGAGGACGGCGACGAGGTCACCAATGGCAACGATCCCCTGGACCCCTGCGACCCGATACAAGCAGCGGGCTATACCGGTTTTGACGGTACAAACGCCATCTGGACGGCTGCGGACTGTGACGGCGATGGCGTCATCAACGGTGATGAGGTTACGAATGGCACGGACCCGTACAATGTCGACAGTGACGGTGATGGGGTTGAGGACGGCGACGAGGTGGCCAATGGGAACGATCCCCTAGACCCCTGCGACCCGATACAAGCACCGGGCTACACTGGTTTTGATGGTACGAACCCCATCTGGACGGCTGCTGACTGTGACGGTGATGGCATAACCAACGGTGACGAGGTGACCAATGGCACGGATCCGTACAATGTCGACAGCGACGGTGATGGGGTTGAGGACGGCGACGAGGTGGCCAATGGCAACGATCCCCTGGACCCCTGCGACCCGATACAAGCAGCGGGCTATACCGGTTCTGACGGTACCAACCCCATCTGGACGGCTGCGGACTGTGACGGTGATGGCATAACCAACGGTGACGAGGTGACCAATGGCACGGATCCGTACAATGTCGACAGTGACGGTGATGGGGTTGAGGACGGCGACGAGGTGGCCAATGGGAACGATCCCCTGGACCCCTGCGACCCGTTACAGGCAACAGGCTATATCGGTTTTGACGGTACCAACCCCATCTGGACGGCGGCGGACTGTGACGGCGATGGCGTGATCAACGGTGATGAGGTTACGAATGGCACAGATCCGTATACAATCAATGGGGATACGGATGGCGATGGTATAGAGAACAGCGTTGAAATTACCAATGGGACAAATCCAAACGATCCCTGTGACCCATTACAAGCAGCGGGCTATACCGGTTTTGACGGTACGAACCCCATCTGGACGGCTGCGGACTGTGATGGTGATGGCATAACCAACGGTGACGAGGTGACCAATGGCACGGATCCGTACAATGTTGACAGCGACGGTGATGGGGTTGAGGATGGCGACGAAGTGGCCAATGGCAACGATCCCTTAGACCCCTGCGACCCGTTACAGGCAACAGGCTATACCGGTTTTGACGGTACAAACACTATCTGGGCCGCCGAGGACTGTGATGGTGATGGGATTACCAACGGTGATGAAGTGGCCAATGGTACAGATCCGTATACAATCAATGGGGATACGGATGGCGATGGTATAGAGAACAGCGTTGAAATTACCAATGGCACAAATCCAAACGACCCCTGTGACCCGGCACAAACCACAGGCTATACAGGCTTTGATAGTGCGAATACGATATGGGCATCAGCCGATTGCGATGGAGACCAGTTGAACAATGGAGAAGAAATTATCCTTGGGACGGAACCCTATAACCCGGACAGTGATGGCGATGGCATTGGTGACGGACAGGAAGTTTTGGATAATACGAATCCCTTGGATGAATGTGATTCCATTGGTGGAACACCTGCCCTGGCGAGTGATTGCGATTCCGATGGACTGACCTTTCAGGAAGAAAACGACTTGGGAACGGACCCCAACGATCCTGATACGGATGGTGATGGAATAAACGATGGTCAAGAGGAGGAGGATAATACAGATCCCCTGGACCCTTGTGATTCCATAGGAGGTACCCCACCAAGTGATGCCGTTTGCGATATCGCAATAGGAAATTCAATAATCTCGGCCAATGGCGATGGGGTCAACGACTTTTTCGACATTACAAACATCGAAGCTTTTCCGAACAACACGGTACAGATTTACAACCGATGGGGGGTGGTCGTTTTTGAAGCCAGTGGATATGACAATAATGCGGTTGCCTTCAGGGGGAATTCCGAAGGAAGGGCCACATTAGGTGAAGGGGAACAGTTACCGGCCGGGGTGTATTTCTATACCATACAATTTGATAATGGAAACCGATCCAAATCAAAATCCGGTTACTTATATATTAATCGCTAGAAAAGAAAAAGCTTGAAAAATGAAAAAATCAGTTTTCCTGGGCATAGTGGTAGTATTGGCAATGATCAATACCTTAAAGGGTCAGCAAGACCCTCAGTATACCCAATATATGCTCAATACACAAGTTATAAATCCGGCTTTGGTTGGTTTAAGAGGGGTATCCACAATAGGAATATTGCATCGTTCGCAATGGCTTGGCCTGGATGGGGCGCCAACTACGCAAACCTTAAATTTTAGTACACCCTTATCCGAGAAAGTAGGTATCGGTTTTTCTGCAGTAAACGACGAAATTGGAAATGGGACCAGCCAGGAAACCTTTCTTGATGCTGCTTTTTCATATAGCATCCCCATATCGGATTTTGCCAATATCACTTTTGGGATCAATGCAAGTGCCCATATTTTAAATCTTGATTTCTCCCAACTGGTTAACTTCGGGGCGGAAACCTCCCTTCCAAATGTTGATAATAGATTTACACCGAATTTTGGTATCGGAACCTATTTGAACACGGATAGGTTTTACCTGGGGTTATCCGTACCACGTATCTTTGAGACCGATCATTTTGACAATGATTCCGAAGAAACCTTTCTAGCCACGGAACGAATGAATTTCTACTTGATTTCAGGATACATTTTTGAACTGACCAGGGATTTAAAGTTAAGGCCCGGCATACTTTTAAAGGCGGTACAAGGCGCGCCGCTTTCTGCCGATATCACAGCAAGCATCCTCTTTAATGAACGCTTTTCATTTGGAGCCGCCTATCGGTTGGATAGTGCCGTGAGTGGCCTCTTTGGCTTTCAGGTCTCTGAAAAGCTGTTATTGGGATTGGCTTATGATTGGGAAACCAGTGAACTGGGGAGTACACGGTTCAATGATGGTTCCTTCGAAGTGTTTTTGAGATTTGATTTTATAACGAATTCCAATAGGCGCAATCTTGGAGGTAACTTTTTCTAAGGAGGTGGTTGCTCAATAGGGGCGGAGATACCGATTGAATCAAGGTTATGAGGTGTGGATTAGGGAATATTTGGGGATTAATCCGTGGTATGACTGCACTTTAGATATCAATCTGAACGTTCAATACAGGTCTGGTTAGTTCCATAATTCGAGCTCCGGTAGCACTTTTTGGTTGTGTTTTGCGTATTGAAGGTGCTAATGAAACACGGTCAATCTGCCAAAAAAGCTTTCACTGCTATAATTACCTACAGTCTTTGGATTTCTTAGGGCCTTTTATATGGTCCACAATGACATTGGCAATCAATTGCCTTCCATGGTTGTTCCAATGCCAGTCATAAATTAAGGTAACGGGCTTGGTCGTACGCTCAAAAGTGGGGGCAAAATCAATATACCTGAAGTTGTTTTGATTGCAATAGGCCAAAAAGGAAGCACTGGTCTTTCTCGAGTCCAGTAGTATGGTTGTTTTGCACTTATCGTATCCGTAGAGCGCTACAAGGCTTTTGAAATTATCCAGGTACTCCTGCTCTTGTTCACGAACATCAACCTCAATTTTATTGGTTTCATAGGCCTGGGAGGCGTTTTGGAACGCTTGGCCGGTCACTAACTTTTTTAGGGGTTCTAGAATCCCAATTTTTGAACCGTAGGCCAATAGCTTAATATTATCCCTTATTTTAAATACAGTGGAAGACAACATGGCTATCCGTCCCACATTAGGTTCATAGGCGCCCCTTTTCAGGTCACTTTCAAAATTGAGATAAATGATGATTTCGTCAATAAGGGCGAATTGCTCCTTATAGGCATTGATCAAATGCATTTGGTTTGCCAAATCGTATCCTGCATACCCATACTCATAGACTTCAACGGTATCCAGTTTTGTTTCTATTTTTCTTCCCGTGGAATCGTAATAATCCTGATGGAACCCCTCAATGAACGAATCCCCAATGAGTGCTATCTCGAATTTTTCCTTGGTCGGAAGAAATTCCCTATGCGAGTTAAATCCAGCTTTATTGATATGGAATTCGGAAAAGTTCTGGTTCCTGTTTCCGGTTACAGCGTAGCCATTATGTCCGGGAACACGTTTCTCAACATTGTTTTCATCAATGTATCGTGGGGGGTCCTCAGTATATAGGTGCAAAGCCCGTACCAGAAGTTCCAATAGCACCAAGATCAGAAAAATATATAATATGGTTTTTAACAGAAACTTTTTCATACCACTAGAATTGAAAATAAATAAATGATCGGTTCACCCCATCATCATAAAATAGAAGCATGGCCAACACCACGATGGTATATAGTAAAAGGCGTACGATTTTTGATTTGAATTTGAACGGGCTCCGTTCATCTTTTCTTATCAAGTACTCGTAAAATACGAATAAGGCAAGTAACACATAAAAATCCAGCATTCTGTACCCCATGGGGTGAACATAAGGTTCGTATGTGAAATTGTAGACAATAGTATCGATATACTGGAACGAATCCGTGAGTGAAGGCGATCTAAAGAAGATACGGGAAAAGGTCACCAGGGTAAAGGTCACCAGTACTTGTAAGATTTCTATTGGAGTGGGGAAGAGGCTTTTTTCCCCCACTACATTATGGGCGTACATTCTATTACGTCCCATAAGGAAAACCGGAATATAGAATAGGGCATGAAGTCCTCCCCAAAAAATGAAGGTCCAATTGGCACCATGCCAGAAACCGCTCACAACAAAAATTACAATAATGTTCCTTACGGATTTAAGTTTGCTCACCCTTGAGCCACCCATTGGGATATAAAGATAGTGCCTGAACCATGTAGATAGGGAAACGTGCCATCGTTGCCAATATTCTGCCACGTTTCTTGAAAAATTGGGAAACTTAAAATTGGACTTGAGCTCAATTCCAAAAAGCTTTGCCGTACCAATTGCGATATCGGAATACCCGCTGAAATCCCCATATACTTGAAAACTGAACAGGCAAACACCCAGGATAAGGGTCGAGGCGGGATAATCCTGATAGTTGGCAAAAACATCATCAACTATTGGTGCGATTGAATCCGCTATGACTATTTTTTTAAAGAGCCCCCACAAGACAAGTTTCATACCGCTTGCGGCCTGCGCATAACTAAAAACACGTTTATTGATGATTTGGGACAATAAGTTGGAGGCCCTTTCAATGGGACCTGCAACCAATTGTGGAAAAAATGACACAAAAGCCGTGAAAGCTATGAAATTCTTGGAGGGTGTCAATTTTTTATAATAAATGTCAAATGAATAGGACATGGTCTGGAACGTATAAAAGGAAATACCTACGGGTAAGATAATCCTCAAGGTCCATGTACTTTTTATGGTATAGCCCATAGCACTGACCATGTCAATAAAAGAATCGACAAAGAAATTACTGTACTTAAAAAACCCCAACATTCCAATGTTGAACGCCATGCTTACCCATAACCAATGCCTGGCTTTTTTCTTGACATCGAGGTTCTGATGGATTTTTTGACCTACGAAAAAATCAACGAGGGTACTGAGGAAAATCAGCAAGAGAAACCGCCAATCCCACCAGCCATAGAAGACGTAGCTGGCAAAAATCAAGAAAAGGTTTTGTACGGTGACCTTTTTTTTGAAAACAAACCAATACAAACAAAATACCAGGGGAAGGAAAAGCAGAAATTCTATGGAATTAAATAACATCTCTTAGTTGTTTATGTTATTGAACACGATTGTTTTTACTTCCTTTTTGCCTTTTAGGGCATAAATGTCCTTGGTCTTGGAATAATGCAGGGACACATCTTCCGAATGCTCTTGGGTCAAGAATAAAAAATCATTTATAATTTGTTTGCTGATTGGCAATTCTTTTGTCCTAAGGTCGATTTCTTCCCATGATTCCGATGGTGATAGTGTAGCTTCTCCAAACGTATATTGTGGTCCATTGTTGGAAATCTTATGGTCCTGTCTTAATATTTTCTTGATTTTGTTCAGTCGGGTATTAACACCCTTAGCAATTAAAAACGCGAAGATTCTGGACTTGTTCCCTTTGCGAAGGGCATATAGAAAACCAGGGATTGAATGTTTGGGGTAAAGTATATGATGATTGAACCTATATATTTTATTGGACCACCATTTTTTATACGCCATATCACCCCAACCCATATCGTATTGGGTGTACCCGTTGTTGATACACCATTCCAATTGCCTGTAAATCTCTATTTGACCCGGACTGAATTTGGCATAGTCGATATCGTATGAAGAAATGTAACTGAACAACATGGTATCATAGTTATAGTTAAAGGAAATAACTATGGGATTATCTTCATCGTAGATTACAAAAAGGGATGCTTTTCCCTGTTTGATCAAATCAAGTGAGGTAGAAACTACTTTGTCCCAGACGGCCAAGGAATCACTTTTTTGACCTCTTTGTTCAAATCTCTTGATGATCATTGTTTTTAACTTCCCCATTAAAAAATGGTATTCGTCCTCCGTTGTATTCTTTTGAAATACCTTATAGCTTATATTAAAACACGTTTCCAGTCTTTTAACCGCCCGATTAATGGCCTTACGCCTACTTTTGAGGTTATTGCGTAAATAATCCTCTATGCTGGGGCAATCATGCAAGCATATGGCATAACCGTTAACGGATGGAAAGGTTTTTTCCTTCCATAAGTCAGGGTTGGAGATTTCTGCCTTTATATAATCAGGGACATAGGTAAAGGAATAAATGTGTTTATCCGGGGACGGTGCAGGTGCAATTGCAAGTAGGTTACTGGATTGATGGGTAGCAAGTCCTACATAGGAGTATACCTGTGAGATTGCCCGCTGATTTACGTAAAGATCGGTGAGCAGGGCCAAACTTTTTGTTTTGTGAGAAGCCATGTTTTAGCGGTGTTACATCATCAATTTCAAACCTATTTTCTTGTTTTGACCAACCAACAGGAAGAAATCCTCTGTTTTATCCACCTTGAGCACATTGAGGTTTTGCACATGTTCTTGGTGGAGATATAAAAAATCATTACAGATACCTTTTAGGAAAGCGTATTCAGCCGTGTTTATATCAACAGGTTTCAAATCACCATCGGTGCATTCACCATCCCATTCCAAAAATGAGTAATCAATATATTTTTCCTTTTTATTCCTGAGTACATAAGTAAGTTTGTACAAACTTTCATTGAATCTTTTTTCCCTGAGGTACTGTTTGAACGTAAAAAAATGCATTAGGGTGAAAGACAAAATTCGAGCCCATAGCGAGTTTTTGTCATATAGAATATGGTAATGAAAATCAAACTTCCTGTTGGACCAGCGTAATTTATAATCAAAATGTCCTTTGGAAAAATCAAGTACGTCCCAATTGTTTTTCAAGCACCAATCGATCAAATACATAATTTTTATGCTACCAAGGTGGAATTTTGCATAGTCAATATCAAAGACGGTAATGGCATCAAACACCCTGTTCTCAGACATATAGGCCAATGTAATGCTTATGGCTTCATCGTTGTTGTATAGTACAAACAAAGTGGCCTTTTTCTCTTTGATCATCGGATACGCGACATCCTTATAAAAATTCCATTCTTTGGGGGCAAGGTTATTGTTGCTGATTTTTTTTTCTGAAAAGCGTTTCTCCAAAAGTCGCCTAAAGTCATCAAAAATAGCATCATAACCCTCTTTGGACAATTCATCGTTATAAGCCTTGAAAGAGATATTAAAGCATTCCTCCAACCGTTTTTTGTATTTACGTAACTTATACCGACTACTTTTTTTGAAGGTCCTTGAGACAAAATCATCTAAAGTTTGGTAAGCCCCGAGCTCTATTAAAAAACCGGGATATTGCCTCACTGAATAAAGGCCCATGGCATTCTTCTTCAAAAACGCTTCTTTTCCCAAAACGTCTATAACATCATAAATAAATAGGGTTTTTCCCTTTGCCTCTTTGGAGAATTCACCATTCAGTTCATAATTGATGCCCTTGGTCAAGTTCTTTCCTGTATTGATGTACAGCCCAGGGCACTTGGATTTATAGAACAAAAGATTTTTAACAAAACAAAAAGTCCGTGTCTTTTGATCGGTCAGGAAGTGCTTTGACCAATACGAAAGAAAAGTATGGGAAAGGAATGGATTGGATTGAATCATTTTGTCCTGTTGATTAGTCACCGTTATATCGGTACAGCGGAAAAAAGCCCACCCCATTGGGTTTGTCGCTTTCTGCAATCATTTTCTTGTAAACCTTGGGTTTCACGATCAGTTTCCAGACGTAAAAATCCGTCATGTCTTTTGAGAACGAAGATTTGAATTGGAGCAAGGTATCATTGGCTCCGGCAAGCCCACCACCTAAATTAAACTGGCTGAGGCCCATATTGGTGGCTTTTATTCTCATTTCGTCTATCAAAAGCTTGGTGGGCATCAAGTGTAGGTATTCGCTTTTTGTGCCGGACAAGTGGTAGTGGACGATGGAATTTTTGTAAAAAAATAGACTGGCACCAATTACCTCGCCGGATTCATTGTGAATGGCTAAAAGTGTTTCGGTATTAAAACCATTACTCTTTGCCAGCACCTTAAAATAGTCATCGTCAAAATAATACATGGGCTTGGCATTGACCCTATCCATGTTTTCATGATAGATTTCAATAAAATCCTGGAACTCTCTATCATTGGCCGCTTTTTTAACAGAGCAATACCTTCTTACCTTATTTAACTGGCCTTTGAGCCTTCTTCCAAATTCCTGGCGTTGTATATCGATATCTTTTTTAAGATCAATGGTAACAACGGGCCCTTTCTTTTCAATATCACCTATATTCTTTAGTACCAGGTGTTGCAATGACAAAAAAGGGTTGAGCCTTGAAAAAACGGAAATTATGTTGTTGGATGCGAAATATTCAAGAAGTTCGTTTTCAAAACGGCGGTTATCAAAGCTATTTGAAATGTTTTTGTACAAAGGTCCGGCATAACCATAAACTGAAGTGGCATCGTAAAAAGCGGTATCGGGAATTTTTCGTACAAGTAGGGGAAGACCAATGCAAACTTGTCCGTCACAATACTTTAAAAGTATGGGTCTTCCTTCACCTTTTGAAATACTATGATAATCAAACGTGTGATATAAATCTGACTCTTCAAAGCTAGAGATAAAGTCGTCCCAGTATTTTTTTTCTTCAATAACTTGAATCATTTACATCAGGGGGATTACAATTACCACTCCTTTATTAAGGAGAGGTTCACTTCTTAAGAAACGACAGGAATCGAAACAAATTTTGGTAATCATCTAAGAAAAAGAACTTTATATGGATTATCATAGTTTAACCAGCCGGAAATAGTCTCTTGATCCCTGAGGCCAAAAAAAGTAAGGGCCTATTGTTGAGCACCGGAATATCGATATTTATTAGAACGATGGAGGGAATGAAATATTTTTAAGTCCATAATTAAAGGGTTTAGCCGATTTATTTGAATGACTTGTAATTTTTATATGATAAGGTGATAATTTATAGTTTTGTTCGCTTTTAACAGGCCAGAACTTTAAATATAATTCCAATTTTTCGATATAGTTCCCTATGCTTGGTAAAACCATACCTTGGTTTTGGGTCGTATATCCAGATCGTAACATAATAAAAAGGACTCCAAACGGAGCCCAATTTTTAATTTTAAAATAGTTTTTAATATTCTTGGGTTACCTTTAGTAAAAACAAAGCTCCGTTTAGATTATCCCCATGATTTAAAATTTCCCACACCTTGGCCCAGTTGGCTTATGTAAAGAAACTTTATAATACTACTAGCTAAAAGAAATCAAGGGAATTGTTGAAATTTCCTGTATCTATCAGGTACAGGGAATTCTGGAGTAACACCGTGCCAAAACATGTTTATAATCCACCATCTGTCCTGATAATAGGCCAGTTGAATACTTTTTACATCTTGTTTGTAAGGCTTATTGTTTGCCATATCTTCCTTGCTATGGAAAGCTTCACAATGACTAAAGGCATGACCAATATTCCCATAGGTTTCTACCACCCTACCCAGTTCTCTTTCATAAAAAGCAGTTTCTCGAGTATTATTGAACCAAAAACCAATACGTTCTATATAGTCATTTGGATGTATCCATTGAGGTCTAAAGTTTCGGTTGATGTCGTACTCATAACCAATTTTCATTCCTTGGGGGTGAAATAAAAATTTCATGAACTCCCAGTCCCTTTTTTCACCAGGCTCACCACCAAGACAAGCGTAGAATGCAGTAATCAAATCATCAATGGTTTGTACCTTTTCTAAATACTCTTTTTTCATTATTTATGGTTTTATTTAGTATCCCATTTGTTTTAAAAATAACTAAACGCGAAGTAAAACCAATTATTTCAAAAAATTCAAAATCAGAAAAGTTTTTGGATTATTTACTTCTTTGTGCCGCTGAATGGTAACACGTGAACATGAACTCATTTCGACTATTGTTTTTTAGCTCTTGTGGTGCCTTCACGACAACTATTTCAGTTTAAGGATTTCCGGCATTTGTTAGTAGTTCAGGTCCGTTGTCGTCAGAACGGGAAATTATCGATTTATCTATTGTCCAATAGCTAACTTATTTGCGCTTGGTTTGAATCAAAATTGTGATCATGAATTGAAAGTTGGTTCTTTCAATTTAGTGTTGGAAGGCAGCTGAAACAACCTTTTTTAGATACGGCGCGAGCTAAACTGATATTTGTTTTATTTTTGTTAAAATTTGTATTTAGTTCACCTTGGGAGATAGGTGGTTCACTTTTTTTGAAATTATTTAGAGTAAATGAAGATACTTATTACCGGAGGTAATTCCAGCGTTTCGAGGCATCTAATCCCTTTGTTATCAGAAGATTATGAAATAATTACAGTAGGTCGTAGGGACTGTGATATTAATTTAGATCCCAATAGACCGTTTACTGACCAACTTCCCGATCAGGTAGACATTGTGATCCATACAGCCGCTGCATTCGGAAGGCAAACAGATGAGGAGATATATGAAACTCAAAAGTTTAATGTATTGGACACCATGGACTTGTGTTTTCATTTGAAAAAAATGAAGGTGAAACACTATGTTTACATTTCAAGCATATTTGCTCATTTGGAAGAAAGTTCGCCACTCTATAGCATATACTCTATTTCCAAAAGGCATTCAGAAGAGATTATACAATATTGTTTGAAACGGGACGAAATTCCATACACCATTTTAAGGCCCTCTCAATTATATGGCAATGACCCTTCTTTTATACCTCATCATCCATTTCTTTATCAAATTATAGAAATGGCGTCCAAAGGTGAGAAAATCACCTTATTTGGAAAGCATGGTGGGAGTGCGAACTATCTTCACATTAAGGATTTTACGGAAACCATTGCTAGGGTAGTCAAAAATGGAGTGTTCGGTGTATATGATTCTATTACAAGGACGCCCAATACTTATTTGGAGATTGCCAGTATCGTTTATGAATTAACGAATAACCCTGTAAACATTGAATTTTTAAGGGATAGAAAAGAATCAGGTCAGGGATTTACATTCGATGATACCATTTACCAGAAGTTAGACTTTTTTCCAAAAATGTCTATAAAGGATGGTTTGTCAGAAATACTGAATGTAACCTGACTTGGATATAAGAATTCAATCGATCTTTGGTCCTTGAAAAACCACCCTCATAGCTTTGGGAGCACTATAAAAAAGTGGGTTGTCTAGGTGTAGTAGGGTGATTGTGCCCCTTACTGGCATGTTATCGACCCAAATACCCTCCATCTACAGGAATTACAGTTCCAGTTACGTAATCACTGGCCTCGGAAGCTAAAAAAACCGTCAATCCTTGTAAGTCTTCTCCTTTTCCCCATCTTTTCATGGGTACTCTCATAAATACCTCATCAGTACGTTTTTTATCATTGATCAGCGCAGTGTTCAATTGAGTATCCATATACCCCGGAGCAATTGCGTTAACGCAAATACCTTTTGCAGCCCAATCATTTGAAAGGGCTTTGGTCAACTGTCCTACACCTCCTTTGGAAGCCGCATAGGCCGGTATGGTAATTCCGCCAAGAAAACTCATTAAGGAAGCGATATTTATAATTTTTCCTCCGCCATTTTCAATCATGGTATTCCCCGCATACTTACAATAGTAGAATGTGGCGTCTAAATTAATTGCTATTACCTTACTCCATTCCTCTTCTGGAAAGTCTTCACTGGGATATCTTCTTTGGATACCCGCGGAGTTGATTAAGATATCAACCGTACCACCTAGTATTTCGAGTGAAGTAGCATAAGACTCCTTAATTTGTTCAATCTGACTTACATCTGCTTGAATGGCACTTACATCAAGGCCGTCTGCTTTGAACTCATCACAAATCTCAAAAACCCGCTGATCAAAATCAATGACCACGGTTTGTGCCCCCGCTTGACTTATGGCTTCTACCATGGCTTTGCCAAGATCTCCTGCACCTCCCACGACAATTGCCTTCTTTCCCTTTAAACTAAATTTGTCTAAAATGTTCATTCCATTAATCTTTTTAACATGTTGATATTGAGAATAATAAGTAGTGTAGATATAATTCCTGAGGAAATACCAGAATTTTAGCTGAAAATATAATCTTCGGTTTTCCAGGGTTTCAACCACTCGATTACCATGTCATCACCGTTGGAATCATTGACCTTAAGGGTGTTTTTTATGTCTTCGATGGTTTCATTGATTCCAAAGATGGAATCTGCTGCCGTATAAATTCTGAATAAAACCTGTCTTTCCGTTCCAATCCATTCATCCTTCACGGTATCCCCAACTTTAAATCGTTCGACGACGAAATTCACGTTTTTATGTGATTTAATAGCATCCAACCCTTCAATTGATTCGATTTTTCCACCTTTTAACAGCACCCAAACCGAGCAGGCGGCGCCTCCCTTTAACATGTAATCATTTTTCTCTGAAAAATCACTTTCACCAAAAACACCGGTTAGAGCATAATTTATCAACATCTTGCGATGATCAAACCCATTGATGTGGGCCAGGTGTATATGTGGTGCCTCACCTTGCAAACGAAACCCGGGATCATAGCTGTAAAAAACATTATCCTCTACAAAGAATTGTACGTTAAGAACACCTGTTTGAATTTCCAAACCTTTGAACATTTCACATAGTTTGGGGTGTACGTTTTTCACAAAAAAATCGGTATACGTTGATGGGTACACCGTACCAATGGCAATAGGACTGGAATCGCCTTGAAGTCTGGTAAGGTATCTATCATAGGTCGCAGAAAGATAGGGAACACCATCTTTGAACGTATAGTAAACGGCCATATCATCACAATGGGAGTCCATGTATTTTTCGACCAAAACCACACCTTTTTTAGAGAATTTCAAAACGTTCTGAACAGTTGCGATATAGTCTTCTTGATCACGGCAAATCTTCATACCGACACCTCCACCACTATCTACTGGTTTAACCATTAGTGGAAAATCTACATTTTGTGGTTTCGTTACATCGGTATCGCGGGTCAAGTAAATCCCTGGAATATCTTGAACGCCATATTCAGCGCAGTAACGCTTATAACCATCTTTACTGCAAAAGGCCTCTATTGTCTTCTCGTTAGCATAGCAATGTACACCCAATCTCTCACAAATTTCACGATAAGGTTTGACCAATATATCGGCGACTCCTACCAATACTCCATCTACCTTTCTTTCCCTTGCAACCGCAACAATGCCATCAATGTCGAAGCCATCGATATCATGGGTTTCTGCAGCATTCTTTTTCGCAGGTGCATTGGGGTTGGGGTCTATAACAATAGTGTAAATGCCCATAGCGTTTGCGATGTCCACTAATACTCCCGTTTCAGGATTACCCCCTAGTATTATAAGTTTTTTGGTCATTTATTTGATGGATTAAAGGATTTTATAAAATCTAATTCGATTGTTCTTCTGTTTTATTCAATAGGTAACTAAAGTCATCTTGGAATCCCAAATGTACCAAGAGTCTCTTGATTTGTTTTTCATCTGTATTGATTTCTATTATCTTTTTTTCATCAATACCCATTAGCGCTAATTCGGCTTTTATGGATTCATAGCTTGTGGGATTTATTGTAGCTATAATTAAAGAGTCAAACTCTTCATTATCGATTGAACTGAGAGGCTTAACAAAGTTTCCATTGACATTCAACTCGTGATGGTCCACGTCTATCCATCTTACAATTTGAAAAAAGTTAGTTTTTGCATTTGTGGAAAGAAGATGCTGTCCAAACGAACCCGAGCTATAAACAACGACTTTCGCATTCTGTTCTACATTTAAAAACGGATTAAAAAGAACCTTTTCAGAGCTGTCATAGATCATTCCTCCGGACCTCACCAAAATTTGCGAGTATAAATAATACAGGAGTTGCCTATTTAAGTTCTTCTCGTCAAGTACTTTACCGAGATTTAGCTTAAGAAAGTTCATAAGTAGTCCTAACCTGTAGTATTCCATCGTAGGATTTTCAATGGACTTAACTATGGAATCGTGTCTTTGTCGGTAATAGTAAAGTGGAATTTTACTTATGGTAAGTTTCTTTGACAAAGCTAAATAGGCATACGTAATTGCGGCATCTTCGCCCATGATTATCTCGTTGGGCACATCAAAAAGTACTTCTAACAGCAAGTCCCGCCTAAAAAGTTTGTTCCAGACGTAGGTTGATATCTCATGTTCACAAAAGCGACCATTATAGATGACTTTGGGAAGTATTGAAGATTGTATTTCCGTTTCATCAAAAATGCCTGTGTATTTGGGTTTTATCGTTTCTATTTTACCATCAAATTCCCTGAAATGCCCTGTGACCACAAGATCTGCAGCGTTGGCTTCAGCCAACTTAAAAAGAACATCCAGATAGTACCTATCCACCCAATCGTCCCCATCTACATAAGAAACATACTTTCCCTTCGCATTTTTAAGTCCAGCCTTTCTAGCACTTAATAACCCTCCATTCTCTTTATGGATTACTTTGACTCTGGAATCTTTTTTGGCATATGCATCACAGATATCAGGACAATTGTCCGGACTTCCATCATCCACAAGAATTAACTCAAAGTTTAAGAATGACTGATTCAACAGACTATCAATACACTTAGGTAGATAATTCTCTATCCTATAAATAGGAACAATCACACTAACTAATGGTGTGGTCATTTACTGGAAATTTTTGTTCTCAAAATAAAACAATCCTCCTCCCAAATTATTGTCTTGGTCCTCGGATTTTGCCGTGGTTACATACAAACCTCCTTTATTGTCAAAAGTACAAGAAGTAACATTTGGGCAAGGCAACTCTAAAACTTGTAGCTTTTTACCAGAAGTGGCATTCCAAACAGATACACATGCACCTCCCCATTCCGCTATCCAAAGATTTCCATTGGCATCACGGCACATACCATCTGGGCTGCCTTTTTCCTTGAATTCAATAATGTAATCCATGAACTCTACATCACCACTGACCATATTATAAGAATACCTTGCCACTTTCTTTGAGGGAGTGTCAATAAAATAGAGCAAGGTATTGTCCATGGAGAACGCAAGACCATTTGAAATGGTTGTATTTTCTATGATGACCTCATACTCCCCTTTATGATATGAAAAGACTTTTCCTCTATTCGGCAGTACGTCTGGATAGCCCATGGTGCCTATAATGAATCTACCTTTTGCATCTTCGATGCCATCATTGAATCGCATATCATGCTCAATTTCAATTTGAAAGGAGAAGGTTGCCTGCAAGGTATTAAAATCTATTTCATAAAACCCATTCTTAGACGCCGCCATAACCTTTTTATAATCTTTTAGATAAACATTACTAACTGGCGAATCCAATCGTACACTTAAGATTTTTTTGGTATTAGGTTCATAGCAATAAACCAAACCATCAAAGATTGATACAAAGTACAGTAGGTTATTGCTTGAATCGAATATTGGACCTTCCAATAGTTCATTGTCTGCATAAAAAATGAGTTGGGCTTGCATGGTCAATCAAATATATTCGCCACCTGTAATTCTCATTAGAGAACCAGTGGTCATTGAAGATTCATCGGAAATAAAATAGAGCACTGCAGGCACGGGATCGGTTGGATTTAGCATTCGGCCCATGGGGATGATGCCTTTTGCCTTATTTTTTAAGTCTTTTTCGTTAATCCCTTCGCTAGCCCTTAGTTCAACTTCACCTTCGGTATGGGTCCAACCCATCACGAGATAATTTGACCGAATACCATGTTTTGCATAGTGATGGGCGATATGTGTCGATAAGGTATAAAGTGTACTTTTCGTAAGTGCGTAGGCCGTCCTATCTTCTTGCCCATAATCCATATGCGCCGACCCAAAAAACACTATGGATCCTGATTGGGCCTTTACCATAGTTCTTAAAACATGTTTTAAAAGGAAAAAAGGTGCCTTAAGATTGACATTGAAAACACTGTCATAAAGTTGTTCTTCAGTATCCAAAATAGAAGCAACCGGTGTAATTCCCGCATACAAAATTAAAGCATCAATTTTTCCAAACCTTTTTAGGGTTTCATCATGGTAATTTTGGAGTTCATCAATTTTGTTTAAGTCCAACTGATGAAAGTAAAGTTGATTTTTAGATTTTGAAGAGGTTATAATTTCCTGGCCAAGTTTTTCATTTCTTCCACAAAAGGATACATTGTAACCTTTTTCTAAACAGGAGTAAAGAATTTCTTTACCAACTCCTTTAACTCCTCCTAAAATCATTACTGTTTTCATTAACAATGCTTTGATTTCTGTTTGAAAAATACGTCTCAAATCTAGTTATTTATTCCATTGTAATTTTTTTTCTTCTGTGTAAGTAAATTATTCTCGTTTAATAGGAAAGGAGTAGCCTTGCGGTTGAAAGTCTTACGCTGGTTTTGTTTAATGCATCCAATAAATTTGATAAATTGCCATGTGGTGCATTACCTCAGTAACATGGAATTTATTGAAATGGTAAAAGGGCTATACCAAGACCTGCCAAGGACTTGAAGTTACCCCAAAATAAGAATCATGGGTTGGATGAAACAGTTGCCAAGTTGTTTATATTGCACTGTTTATGTTAAAAGCGATCTGGTCCGAATTTGTTGTTATTAGTCGATAAAACTCCAATGTGACCAATAATTGTTCTTTATTCGATTCATCAAATAGATTGTTCCATGTTGACCTTCGTTGTTCCCGTTAAGAGTAAGACAGTAACATCAGATTGGAATAAATTCAGTCAATTATTTGAAAGCACTCTGAAGTCAATTTGCAATCAGACGGATTCCAATTTTAAAGTTGTAGTGGTCTGTCATGAAATTCCGGAGACTACTTTTAGTCATCAAAACCTTCATTACCTACAAGCTGATTTTGAACCTCCAATTTCCAATGACTTAGAAAGTTCGGAGAACAGTTATAGAGGCAAGGAAATAGATAAGGGAAAGAAAATATTGCTAGGGGCGGAGTATGCTTCCAAAGAGTTCAAGACCGATTATATCATGACGGTAGATTCAGATGATTTTATAAGTAAAAATATTTCAGCATTTGTAAATAACAGCAGCAAGCATATCCCTGGTTGGTACATAAAAAACGGATATATCCATTTCGAGGGGAAAAAGTTCTTGGTTAAAACCTTTAAGTTTAACGATCTATGTGGGAGTTCAATAATTGTTAAGCCCGAGCTTGTAAAATATTTTATTGGTATCGATTCGACATTCTATTTTGATCATCGCTTAACGACTCTCGACTCAAGTATAGAATTGAAGAAGGTTCCTTTTTCAGCTGGGATATATAGCGTAGGAAACGGTGAAAATATTTATATGTCTTCCCAAAATGTAAAAAAGTTCAATAACCATGGGAATTGGATTTCGGTGCAAAGTCTCAAACGGCTATATAGTAAATTCCAGAACTATCGCTTTAGATTCATTACTCCAGGGTTGCGAGAGGAATTCTATTTTTATTAGGTTACGGATGAACACTGAAGTTGACAAAAATATTGAGTCTTTGCGGCATTGGTTTTCCTTTATTTCCTACTCCAACCGGTGCCCGGCCTAAAATACTTTTTTATTCTTGTTAAGCCCAACAGTCGTGCATGACCGTAGGTCCGTATTGGCTAGCCTCAAATAGCAATTAACAACGTGTAAATTTCTTTAAGGGTTTACCTAACGCTTTTCATTTAAACCAATGAGTTTCTTTCCTTAATTAACTTTGCCGTTAAAAGCTCGTATTCCGCGTCAATGGATTCGTTTTTATAAGAGAAGGCTTTGTTTGTTGCTTTGTTTCTCGAACGATTTTTGATTGTAGAAGTTGCACCGATCATCGACTCAACCATTGGCAAATTGTTGTCTATTTCCTTTATCTCAATGTAAGTCACATTTTTTAACAAACTACTTTTTTTAGTCCATTCAAAATAAACCTGAATCAATTTGTCAATTATTTCTTGGTTCTTTTTTGTTTCCGCCCCAATTTGAAATTCACGTAAATCTATACCGACCTTTCTTTTCCAAAACAAATCAACGACAAAATCAAATTGGAAATGGAGTAGGGAATCTGTTCTGTAATAGTAGTTGACCAAAGAAGTTATCCATGCAGACGGAGGTCTTAAAGTCCATATGTATTCCAAATCCCGAGCCACTTCATTTTGAGATAATTCAGTGACGTAAGCGCTCAAAAATCCTGAACATTCCAACTTAAGATTTAGATGGTTCATCCGTTTTGCGAAAAACCCGTCAAAATTTTTATCAAGATATTTCAATGTTACGTGATGAAGCGGTTCGTGTTGTGATATTTCTGGACCAAAACAGCTCGCCAAATAAGTAGTGCCTGTTTTATACGGTGAAATGCAGTAGACCGTTTTTCGTTCAATCTTCGATTTCAAAGGGGGTATTTGTGCATACAATATTCCAGCTTGAATATTTTTTACAATTTCGGCGAAAGGAGTTCGAACAATAAAGCGTTTAATCGAATTGGTTATGCTCATGAATTTGGTATTTACCGCCTATCTTTTCCATGTTGGATAGGGAGCCTAAAATTAATAAGGGAGTACTTATCCCAAACCATATTAACGATGAAAGACTTTGAAAATTCGACTACTTTTCATAAAATCCGATTTCCCCAACGCTTCAAGTTAAACGAACTCCCTAAAAAGGACATATCTCTATGGACTTCAACTTTCCCTTTCAAATTTTAAAGGTGTACTACAATAGGACCATCAAACATAAATGTGTTTTTTTGAAAAGACAAATAGGAATCTAAAATGAGTTAATTGCTGGAAATTAGCGAACAAAATGCAACCTGTAAAATATGGAAGACTTGATTCTTAAGGGCCAGACCTAAAAGAACTGACAACAATAAGGTTATAGAAATTTTAGAAAAGTAGGTAGTTCTAATCCGGGGAAACTTTCAATTTATCGATCAGTTCTTTGTATTGCTTGTCAATATTTTCATTGTTATAAATAAATTTCTTTTCATTATTTATTTTCTTCCATCCATTCTCCACGATTGCTTTCTCATTTATTAGTGATTCTATGAGCGGCAGGTTTTCGTTGATTTCTTTCAAATGTATATAAGTAATATTGTTCAATAATCTTGTTTTGTTTGTAAACTTGAAATAGAAATCAATTAACTTATTTATTATTCGCTCATTTGTTTTGGTGTCCCCATCAAAATTGAAAGAGTGCAAATCGACTCCAACTTTATCTTTCCAGAAAAAGTCTACCGCAATTTGAAACTGAAACTCTAACATTGTTGGCTTATTCCAATAGTTTATTACAGATGTTATCCAGGATGAAGGGGGTCTTAAAATGCATATGTATTCTAGGTCTTTTGCGACTTCATTGTTGGCCAATTGGTCGATATAAGCACTCCAACAACCGGAGCATTCCAACTTTAACCCCAAGTAATTCATTCTTTTTACGAAGTATTTATCAAAATCCTTGTCAAGAATCTTATAGGTGATATAATGTATAGGTTCGTGCATGGAAACTTCAGAACTAAAAACACTGGAAAGGTAAGTGGTACCTGTTTTATATGGGGAAATACAATACACAGTTTTTTTCGAGGGATGGACTATAGGACTGTATCTGCTTAATTTTAGATATATCAATTTTCCCTGTATATATCTTAAATATCTTCCTAATGGGGATTTTACTAAATAGAACTTTAATCTTTCAATGGCAGCCATTTTTAATAACCTTAAAAAAGTTATAGTAGACCCATAACAATACAAATTACAATTATTCTAGGATTATCCTAGTGTTTTATGTCATCTATAAAAGATAAAACCCTGTTTTTGAACGATATCGACCAATTTTGGGATTTGGGATAACTAAAAGTTACTAAGCATTTGAATGTAAATCAATAGGTCACTTTACTTCTGAATATCCCTTTTTGGACTGCGCAGAGGACTTCCGTGACTAATTAACACACGTTCAAGTGTTCCCTTTCCAACCCGCAAATGAAGCCTCTTCAATGGACGACATCGCCTGTCGATTGAAGACTTTTTGAATTGTTTTTAATAAGATTTTCAAATCGTTATAAAAGCTTAAGTTATCAACGTACCATACGTCATAAGCGAATTTTTCCTCCCATGATAGGGCCGTGCGACCATTCACTTGAGCCCATCCAGTGATGCCGGGTTTTACCAAATGCCTTCTCGCTTGTTCTTCATTATATAATGGAAGATAATCAATTAACAAGGGTCTAGGGCCAATGAGTGACATGTCGCCCTTCAAAACATTAACCAATTGCAAAAGCTCATCTAAGGAAGTCTTTCGAATAAATGCCCCAATTTTTGTAATACGCTGTTCTTGATTGATTAATTCACTTTCATCTTTTTTCGGGTCCCTCATCGTCTTGAACTTTATGATCGTGAATATCTTCGTATGCTTCCCGGGTCTTTTTTGGAAGAAGAACGGTTTGCCGTTATTGGCGAATAGTAGCAGAACAATCAAGGTAATAATTAAGGGAGAAAATAAAATCAGTGCTACCAGAGATGCGAAAAAGTCTAAAACTCTTTTAAAAAACCTTTTGTACATAATAACCAGATTATTTTACCAATCACTTTCTTTATAAATCGTTCAAGTTTTTGGTTTTTAAAGCCTTATTAACAGATTTTAGATAACTAAATTATATTAATTTTTCTTTTTAGGCGAACCACGGGAAGCATAGATCGAAGAACAAACCTCTTTGAACGTTCAATAGGATTTCCCATTTCGCCAAATAGGTCAAAAACAGGAGTCCATGGGATTATATTACGGTTTTAATGTGCTGTATTAATGAATTGTTTATGATATTCACATCAAATTTTCTTTCGGCCAAGAGCCTACTTTGTTTTCCCATTTCCTCTACGGCAGAGGGGTTTTCAAGAAAATAACGGCATGCATCCAACAAGTGGTCCAAACTATTGGGTGGAATCAAAAATCCATTTTTCTTGGGAATAACCGTCTCCTTGCACCCTGGCATATCGGTAGTAATTACAGGCATCCCCACGGATAAGGCTTCCAAAATAGATCTTGGGACTCCCTCCCTGTAAAAAGTGGGTAGTACAAAAACATCCATCTCCTGCAAGAATTCGGGAACATTGTCCTTTATGCCATGAAAAACAATAATATTGGCGTCATCCAATTGCCTTAAAACATCAACATTTATACCAGAGGGGGGATCTGCCTGTCCACCAATCACATGAAATTCTGCATTGGTAAAGTGCTCCTTAAGCGCCGTTGCCGAATCCATAAAAAGTTGAATGCCTTTTTCCCTAATCAATCGTGCCACAATGACAAATTTTATAGTGGCCGTATTCGCTTTTTTGATGCGGAAGGGATATCTGTTCAAATTTACCCCAGAGCCATTCACAATTGAGGTCCTTTGGTCTTTTGCAAGTATGTTACTTTTTTTAAAAAGCTGCAGATCGTCCTCATTTTGAAAAATAACCAGTTTGTTACTTCGTAGCGCAAACCGATATAATCTTTTCGTTATTTGTTGCAAAAATTTAGCTTTTCTTGATGCTCCACTGAAGGTAAACCCAAGACCAGTTATCAGGGATATTACTGGCACCCCGACCATTCTTGCCGCCATTGAACCATAGACCACGGGTTTAATGGTGTACGGAAATACCAAATCGATTTCGTATTTACGTACAATTTTTTTTAACTGTAATACTAACCTAAGATCATTAAGGGGATTAAGTCCGGTTCTGTCCAAATCAATGGCAAGGGGATTTACCTGTAGTTCCTTCAAATCATCTAACACTTCTCTGGAAATATCAGGTGCAGCAGCAAAAACGGTATAACCTTGTTTTACCAAAGCGGCCATAAAATCACCCCTAAAATGAATTAGGGATTCGGCCAACGATGCTATTAATAGTATTTTTTTGTTCATGCCTGATTTTATATTTTGAGATAATTGTAGGTATACCATTTCTGAAAGCAGTAAAATGCCCAAACTCGAAACGTATTATCCTGCTTTCTCGATAAATGATTTTTAACCAAGGGTACTATAGTGTCAGCGTTAAACAACTCCTGTGATTTTAAAAATTTGATATCGATATAAGATTCCAATTCTTTGCGTAAACTCGATCTTAACCAATCACCAACGGGGGAACCAAAACCACTTTTACTTCGTTCCAAAAATTGGTCGGGAAATTGATCTTTGAAGGCCTCCTTTAGAATATACTTTTTGTTCCAACCCTTCATAAGATACTGTTCAGGAAGCGTGTTTGTAAACTCCCATAGTTCCCTGTTTAGAAAAGGCGCCCTACATTCCAGGGAATTCATCATACTTGTGCGATCTACCTTGGGTAACATTCCTCCTTCCAGACTGATTATTTTATCAATTTGCCTAAAGTCCGTCAGTGAGGTCGCCTTGTCTAAATCAAGTATCTTTTTGTACTCATCAAACAAATCAATTTCGAGATTATGTGGTAATAATATTTCGGACAATTGATTTTCGGTGTTGGCAAGTGAGATAATATTCCAGAAAAACTGCCCATCGTAGTCGATGCTGTTCAATAGTTTTCTAATTTGAAAGCGCCTACCTCTATGGTCATTTTTCGTTGCTAGCATTGAATTGGCAAGCCCCCTTACGGTAGAATGTAAAGCCTTGGGGACCCATTTCGTATATCTCCTGTTCATCTTGCCCACATAGTACTTGTTATAGCCCCCAAAAACTTCATCACCTCCGTCTCCGGTTAGGGCTACGGTAACATGTTCCCTGGTCTTTTTAGATACCAGATAGGTAGGCAAGGAGGCTGTGTCCGAAAAGGGCTCATCAAAGTTTACCAATATTTCATGAATATTGTTCTTTAGATCATTTTCATCTATTTTGAATTCATGGTGATTGCTATTAATGAGTTTGGCCACGAGCTGCGATTTATCCGTTTCATCAAAGGTATTTTTCTTGAATCCAATGGAGAAGGTTTCCACTTTTTTGGAGGAAACCTGGGACAAACACAGGGAAACTATTGAAGAGTCCACACCCCCAGAGAGAAAAGTTCCCAGTGGAACATCGGATACTGAACGACTATCTACACTTCGCTCCACGATATCCTTAACTCTCGATTTCGCCTGTTCAAAAGTAATTGGACTAGGAATGGGTTTAGGTTCCTCGTTAATTCTTTCAATAGTAAAAGTATGCGCAACGAGATCGTAGGTTAAAAAATGATTCGCTTCAAGCTTGTGTATACCCTCATAAATGGTATGCGGCGCAGGAACATAAGTTAGCCGCAAAAAAAGATTTAGGCCCTTTTTTGAAATCTTGGGTTTTTGGCCCAATTCACCCATTATCGACTTAAGTTCGGATGCCCAGAAAAAAGAACTGTTTTCCGTGGTGTAGTACAAGGGTTTTTCGCCAAAAAAATCCCTCGCAATAAATACCTTTTTTAGGTGCTCATCATAAATGGCAAAAGCGAACATTCCATCAAGTTTTGAAAAAGAACTAGGACCTTCCCTTTCATAAAGCTTAAGAATGACCTCGGTGTCACTATTGGTTTTAAAACTTACGTTTTTGGCTTCTAACTCTGCTTTTAACTCTCTGTAATTATAGATTTCGCCATTGAAGGTTATAACGATTTTTTTATCGTCAGAATAGATGGGCTGTTGTCCAGAAGTTAGGTCGATAATGGAGAGCCTTCTCATGGCCATCCCCACTCCATATTTATCTTCAGTTTGCGCAAAAGTCCCGTCTTCATCTGGACCTCGGTGGAAAATCAAATCGTTCATTCTTTTAAGAACAGCGGGAATATCTCTTCCGTTGGCGCCTTGTTTTACTATTATGCCGTTAATTCCACACATTTAAAATGCTTTTAAGACTGTATAAAGGTTTTAAATTGGTTGTAGACCGTTTTAAGATCGTAGTCCATTGCTCTTTGGCGGCTCATTTTGCTATAATAGGCCTGTTTGTCAGGCCTTTGTTGCAAAAACACCAATGCGGCTGACAGGGCCTTGTCATCATCATTGTTGATCAAAATTCCATATTTGGCTTCTACAAACTCGCCTTCACCGATGGTAACAGGCTTATTTTCATTCAGCATTTCCAAAGGTCCCGATAAACAATTGGTGGAAATACAGGGCAGCCCGTAGCTCATGCCTTCCAAAAGCGCATTGGGAAAGCCCTCGGTAAACGATGAGAGAACAAAGCAATCATATTGGGGCAAATAAGCGCCAACGTTTTTTACTGTTCCATGAAAAACCACTTGAGAGTCAATTCCCAGACTCTTTGCTTTTTGTTGAAGTGCTCCTTTCAAATGACCATCACCTAAAACAGAGAAAGTGAAAACCTTTGAATTGATACGTTTTAGGGCTCGTAAAATCATTTCCTGATTTTTACGGGTAATTACTGAGCCAGCAGTAATGATCTTATAGTCTTTATTGGACGCCAAATAGGTTTTTGGTGTTCGAAAAACCGTAGGCGGTTCAATAGGGTTGTAGATGACCTCCATAGGTATGTCAACGCCAAAATTTTTCTTTAAATCATGGTTGATATGTGTTGAGTTCGAAAAAAGCGAGTCACATTTGTTGTAAAACAGGGGGTAGGCAGTTTTTGAAATATATAATGATAGTTTGCTCGTTATGTTGTCAGACGGAAATCCCCGTTCGCTAATAACCATTTTACAGTTTTTGTTGAATAGTGATACGATACCACTAACTATGTTTGGAAAGGCTAGAAATGCGATTGAATAATGAATGTTACGCGTTCTCAATAGTTTTCGGTAGTTGCGGCAGAATTTGACAAAGTCAGAAAATTTCTGAAATACACCCCTTTCCTCGGAGGGCTCCGTGCTAAAAACCACTAAATCGACCTCTTTGGGAATATCAAAATGAACCTGATTGTAAAAGAGCACAAGGGATACGTTGAAGTCTTTGATCAGTTCCTTTAAGAGTAGGCTGATTACTTTTTGGGCTCCACCGCTACCCATTGTTATGGTTAGAATACTTAGGTTTTGTTTGTTCATTTAAAAAATTATTTGAATAACTGGTGCACTCAAATCAATGTTCCCGCACTTTCAAATTGATTCGTAAAACATGGTTTTATATTTATTTAAAGTTGAACCGCTTGGTGAAAGCCCTACGGAATTGTTGCTTATTCACTTCTTTAAAGCCAAAATACTCCATAAGCTGGAAGAACGATTCAAAGACCTGTTTCATTTGGTCATTGACCATTTTTTCTGCATATTGGTAACTTGTATCGTTCAAAACAAAAAACGATTTGTCATTCCGAGGATTGTTAGTTACGTAGGTTTCAAGCTCATTTTGAAACCATTTTTTTAGGGGCATGGTGAAGCCTGCTTTGGGGCCGCTTAAGAGGTCTTCTTGCACATCCTTGAAAAGAATTTCCTTTAAAATGCGTTTTTGATTTTTTGCTTTGAATTTAAAATCTGTGGGTAATCTATTGGCAAATTCCAATATTCGATAGTCCAAAAGCGAGAATTTTGCCTCCAAGGAAAATGCCATTGAAGTCCTGTCCATATTGGTATCGATGTCTCTGTTCAAGTACATTTTAAGACTAAGATCGGAAGCGTTTTCGCAAATGTTTGTTTATCCATTTAAAAGTCTTTTAAATAAGTTTTCATAAAGCCCAACGATTTTTTCACTATTATATTTTTCATACACTGTGGTATGAATTACTGTAGGGTCCCATTTTCTATCTGAGTTCAAACAGGATAAAAACTCTTCTTCATTGCCTACTAGAAACCCATTTATATTGTGTTCAATTATTTCTTTGGTTCCTCCGGGCACATTAAAGGCTAAAACTGGGGTTCCGGCAACACAACTTTCCAATACTGCATTCGGAAATCCCTCAACAAACGAACCTTGAAGAAATAAATCATGTGTTTTCAAATATTGGTATACGTCATCAGTATGCTGAATGTGCGTTATCCTATCTTCCAAGTTAAGTTCTTTGATACGCTCAAATATTACATCTTTCTCTGTACCAGAACCAATTATCGTGTATTGAAAGGGTTTTTTTAGTTTGGCAAGTAATTCAAGAACTCGAAGATGCCCCTTTTCCTGACTGAGTCTGCCAATCGTGATAAACTTAGTTATGCCTGAGATAGCCGACTTGCTTTTAGGTTTTATGGTTAGGGTTATGGGGTTGTTGATGATGTCAATCTTAGTATCGGGAATGTTATATATTTTTTTGAAATCCTCGGCCATATCCCTGGATTGACAAATAACGCAATCTACCTGATCGTACGCTATTTTTGAAAGAAGGCCACTGAAATTCCCAAGTTTTCTGGATTTCCCAAATTTACTCCTTTCACTAATGACGCTTGATTCCCTAATGGCAAACTTGGTTTTGGCAAAGAAAAAAGACAGAAGGCCCATAATGGTATTTAAGTGCCCAATTGAACTCAGTACCACATTCGGTCGATATGAATATAACACCGAAAACAAAGCGGGAATTGCGTACAGCACCCTGTCCTTATTTAAAAACTTCACCTCAATCCCTTTAATCTTATATTTTGCTTCGGCTTCGTGACCTACAATAATGAGATAAGATTCAAAATATTTCCTGTTAATATTTTGGGCGATGTATGCAATTATTTTTTCGGCACCTCCAGCGGTCAACGTGGGTAAAACGAAAAGAATTTTTATTTTGTTGCCATTCATTGTTAATGTCATAAAATCTAAAAGGCCAATACTTTTGTATTATCGACCTTAAAGATGGTCTTTGTGCACCAAATCCATCTTTTGCTTATTATTAGTAAGGGATTCTGTTGATATAAGGATCAGTACCATTAAATAAGGATAATCTGAGCTTAGTATAAAATCATTATGAAAACTGGAATGTATTAAATAGGCAAGCAATGCTAATCTAAAAAATACAATGAATTTTGGCTCCAAGAACTTGATATGACGCAAAATAAATATTACAAAGGCCGTAAATAGAAAATAGCCAATTATTGAGTAATGAAAACCAATATTAACAATCCCATTATGTGCAGATAGCACTAGTATCCCGGGATTTTTATATCGGGTAAACATCTCATTTTTTATTTTCATATAATCTTCATCCGCGACACCAAACGGGTAATTCATTACGGTATATATTCCAGTTGCCCATAATAGGGGTCTATTTTCACTGTGATTTTGAACCAATCTGCTATTTCCAAATGTCAAAACATCTTTACTCGCGTAAACCACAATTATGGCAAGTAGTGCTCCAGATATGATAACTAACTTATTTAGGGTATTTTTAATTGAAGGAACAAAAAACAAATACCCAAAAACAAGAAATATTTCAGCGAGAAGTAATGACCTGGTTTGGGTCAATATCGAAGCGATAAACACCAAAATTAAAAATGCCAAATAGATTCTTCTTTTTAGTTTTAGGTACATATAGAAACCAATAATAAAACTACTGATTGCGAAATAAGAAAAACCTATAGATGAATTAAAAGGTCCGGAAAGTCTAAAACGGTCGGCGAATCCACCGCCTGCGATATATACTTCTTCCAACATCAGTTTATCTTCTATTCCATGTACGTTACTCGCAGAATATAAGAATTGCTTGAACCCCATCATTTGGCTTGCCATTGGAGACAAGGGATGGTGCAAGAGAGCGAACAGTATTATTAAAAAATGAATTACAAGAATTATATTAACATATTCTATTTTCTTCTTTACCAGTATTAGAAACAAAAATGAGTAAACCAGAAAGGAAAGACACTTTACAAAAAATTTGTATACGAATTCAAATTCCATTTTTCCTTGGAGAACTAAGTATAAATTCATCAATAATTGCAGTAATGCAAAGAGAATTATAAAAGTGTTCCATTTTTTGAAAAATGGATTTATCCTAATTTCAGATATATATTGTTTAATAAAAGCAAAGAATAAAATAAATTCTAAAAACCTATCATAACTTAACCCCAGGACAGGGACTTTAAAATGTATAAATACATTGTCCAAGGCCAATAATACCGCAATTATGATATATACTGTTCTCATTTAAGTTGCCCAATTACCACCTGTTTATAAAAGCTGTCAATCCCGTGGTTGTCTTCAATAAGTTTTAAACTTCCCAGGCCATACTCCATAAGCGTGTTTTTATCCAACATTTCACTTAATACGTTGTCCAAATCTCCGAAGTCCTTACTATATCTAAAAATTCGCCCGTTCACTCCATCCTTTATATAACATTTGGTGCCATTTCTATTGGAACTTACTACTGCCAAACCGCAGGCCATAGCCTCCAATATTGAAAAAGCTGCAGGTTCTGCATGACTTGGTAGGATAAATAGATCGGAAGATTTTAACAGACTAAATACCTCGTTATGCTTGATATTTAACTTAAGGGACACCTGAGATTCAAATAGTTTGATTTTTTCCTTAATCCTATCAAGATATTGATAGTTTTGAACGGAGATACATTCAGACACGATAACTAAAGAGTTGCTTTCTGATCCAAAGAAATTGATTCTTATTAAAGAATCAATTAATTCAATTATATTTTTTCTTTCCTGCATTTTCCCTATTGTAATCAACTTAATCCCAGGAGTTTTCCCTTTATTTCTTACTGAGATTTTAGTAACTAACTTATTTATCACAAAAGGCGTATAAAGTGTATTTGGAACTATTGCATCAATTTCTTCGCCATAGACCGGTGTTATTTGCTGTATACCCGCAACTCCAAAAAGTCGATATAAGAACTTCCTTTTTGAACTAATATTTTCTTTGTATTTATTTTGCGTATATAAATAGATTTTTTTCCCCAATAGTAATGAGATGATCATATGTTGTATTGAGATGAGATTTCGTAGATTTCTTATGATCACAGCATCTGGGCTTGAATCGCGGTATATTTTTCTACAATGTGAGAAGGATGTCAAATGATATTTACTTATTATTTCTCTATCTTTTGCATTTACAACGTTCTTGTCCCTTAGGGTAAACTTTGTAATTAATGATGGTTCTGAAATTATAGGTGTAACGTACTTATGGTTTTCGCTACCACCAACATAGATTGATAAAAAAGATACCTCAACATTTTTTTGAATTAATTGTTTGGTGAGGAAATATTGATTGGTATGAAATCTTGGTGCAATAAATAAAACCCTATTTCTATGCATTGTATTTTCTTAAGACCCGAATTTTCATAAGTTTTTGCTTTACAACTGAAGGTAAAACTTGTAACACTTGAGTAATAATTGTTGAATTCTGATTATTAAAAACTATGTAATCCTTATGGATAAATACAAAAAGCATTACAGGCACATATAGTGTTATAGTGATAACTAAATGTATCCATTGAGAGGTGATATTGTAATAATATAATAGCATAGTAAAAATTATAAAAGGAGCTGACAAGGCTAAGACTTTAATATGTAACGCATAATAATACCGTGATGGAAACTTTAGTTCCTTGTACAACCGGTAGCTTACTTGTAAATAATTGAGAACAGTGGCATTAAGTACCCCAAAGGCCACTCCGTTTAGCCCAAAGTAATATCCCCCTATTAAAGTGCTGGAAACCATTAATAAAGCAAATATCAGTTGATAATAAGCTCCTCGATATATAATTCCAAGCGCCTTGATGTAAGATTTATTTATTTTAGTTCCGAAACGATAAGCGAGGCCTAAAATTAATATCTTAAGTGGGACGATGACTTCTTGCCATTGGTCACCTAATAAGGTATTTACAATTAGTTCAGCATTAATAAATATTAATACTGCAATTGGAATTAACAGCGCGAAACAGAGTGAATTACTGAATAGGTAAAAATCGGATAATTTTTTTTTTTGATCTTGTTTTTGTGCTAGGATCGGGAACAATACCCTGTCAAAAATCTTACCAAAAAACATGGCTGGCATTGACATGATCTGAAAGGCTTTGGAATATATTCCCAAAACGACCGTTCCATACAGTTTTCCAACCACAATGTTATCCGCATTTTCTGCAAAATAATTGAAGACAGAACCCAAAGTATGACCTGAACCAAAATAAAGAAGATCGCGCACCACTTTTTTGTGAAAACGGAATGAAAAACGTGGTCTTTTGAAATAGGTAAGTATAATTAATGATATCATTAAAGATGCAAACTGGCCAAGTATTAAAGACCAGTATCCATAGTTTAAATATGCCAAAACAATTGCAATAATGCCACTACCTGAGATGTATGAAATTAAATCAATCTTCACCAAGAGTGAAAATTGCAAGTTTCTTCTCAATAGGGCACCACTAACACTGCTTACACTTCTTAAGGGAAAGAAAATTGCAAAAAACTGAATTGCCAAATCCGCATTTTGGAGTTCAAAAAAAGTTCCTATCCAAGGAGCCAAAAGATAAAACAGGATGCCTATGGTTAAACCGATGATAAGGGACAAAGTAAAGCCCAATGAAATATGCTTGCTATGTATATTGGGCAATTGAATAAGTGCACTTCCAATGCCCATTTCCCTGAACAGATCGGAAAAAGAGACAAGGATCATAATAATTGCCACCACGCCAAACTCTTCAGGAGTTAGTAAACGGGCTAAGATGCCAATAACAAATAGCTGCAAGAATACGGTAACAATCGAACCTGAGAAATTCCATAAGATACCTGAAATGCCTTTTTTCGTTGCAGATTCCTTGGAGCTATTAAAATTCATATATACTTGATTTACATTTCCACTTGACCCGAAAGACAATAAATACTCTCAATTTTGTCTAAGTGATTGATATAAGCGAATATTCCAGAGGAGGTCTATCCAGTTCCCTAAAAATCTGCTGATACTACCTTTTACTCTTTTCATGATTGGATAGAAAATGGGATTATTCGAATAATGCGATTCAGTATAAATTGGATTCAATTGCAAACCCTCTATTGAAATATTTAAATTCAATTTATATTCAAAGGTCACAAAAATAGAATTATAATTTGCCTTTTTTCTAGTGTATTGAATGTTATTATCGATGAATTACAATGCCCTTTGAGTGTAACCTTATCCTATTTGCCATCCTACCGAGATTAGGCGTCTGTAATAACCAGGGAATCTGGGCTATTTTTGTTAAATTCCATGTATGCGTTGCTGGACATATTCCCCCAATGAGCTGTTCGGTTGAAAACCGTTATAATCCTCTCTTCAAATATTGAATTTTCCTTGCCCATGCTCCAAGGAAAAACCAATTTGAATTAAGGCTATCCAAAAATTATGATATTTTCAAGCTACCTCAGTTTTTGGCCTTATATCACCAATAACCGCCAGCATTACCCAAAAGGTATAATCTCCTAAATATTGTTAAAAAAAAGTGCGTTTTGTCGAATAAAATGATCGATGAAAATCTAAACACAGCTTATTGACGTATCAAGGCAAATATCAATGGTGCGTTTCATCGAAAAAAAAACAATTTTCATCGATAAAAGCAAATATTTAAATAATTTCAACATCCAAATCGTGTGCAAGAAGAAATCTTAACCTATATTCCCCATGAACGTAGACACTAATTACCCCACAAAAGTGTGCCTCTATTCCATTTTATTCTTAATCTTCTTTTCATGTTCAAAAGATTCTGACCTATTCAATGAATATGTTCTCCAAAATCAGGAAATGGAATCTGGCAATGACAATTCCAATAAATTTGATGAACCACAGGATACTATTAGCACATCCAGTCAGGACACTATTAGCCCATCCGGTTCGGATAAGACAATTTATCTAACTGGCATGAAGGCTTTTCCAAGTGCCTTTGGAGCCGGGAAAGAATTAACAGGTGGTAGGGGCGGTAAGATATATGAGGTTACCAATCTGAATGATTCCGGACCTGGATCACTTCGAGAGGCGTTGACCGCCACTGGTCCTAGAATTGTTATTATTAAAGTGGAAGGCTTGGTTAATTTACAGTCTCCCCTGCTAACCACAAGGGCTGCACAAGGTGATTTGACTATATGGGGACAGTTTGCACCAGGAAGAGGTTTAACGTTTAGGGGGCATAGATTGGTAATGGATAATTCTACCAACATAATTATGCGTCACTTTACTGGACAAAACGAAGGAGATGTAGGATTTTCTACAATACGAGTTGAGGATTTACCTCCTGGAGGTGGGGTATATTTGGATCACATTTCAGCTAGATATGGCAGAGATCAAACCCTAGATGTTATTTCCAGGCATTCCGATAATAAAATAACAGTTGCTTATTGCCTTTTGGCGGAGGGGGACAGAGAACATAGGACTGGAGGCATACTAGGCGATTCAGGGAGTGGGGCTACGGATACTGGCCAAAGTACTTTTGCTAGGAATATGGTATATAATTTAAGCCATAGATTTCCTAACGTATCGGGTAGTGTGCATAAGCACGAAAATTATAATAATTACGGTGTAAACTTATTATCAAGAATTGTTAGAACAAATGGGGGAGTTTTGATAGATTATTTTTCAAATTATATGGAGAAGGGAAACAAAGCTCAAACTTCTTCCATTCCAGTAAATAAAATGGGTCTTCCAAAGTCAGGCTTTAGAACATATACAGGTTGGAATTTTGTCGATGGAGTAGCTGACGAACCGGCGGATAATCAGAAAAATTTATGGGTTAATTATAAGGATAATGATGCCGGTAAAGATAACCAACCAATTGAATCAAACCATTATGTAAATTCAAGACAACATTATTTTGAAGATCCAAATGACGGTATTTGGGACTGGATGGAAGTAAAGCAAAAGGTACTCGCTAGCGTTGGCCACAATAGAGGAATTAATAATGATGGGAGTCCAGGATTCTTCAGAGATGATAATGATGCTAAATACGTTACAAATTCTTTAAAAAGCACGACAGAATCAACCTACAGAGCAGTTTCGGAATGGAGTAATTCGTCTTTCACGGGAATCTCCTTGTACACAGATACTGATGAGGACTATATGCCGGATTGGTTTGAGAATCAACATTCCCATTTGGATCCCAATGACCCCAACGACCGAGACACTATTACCCAAGACTGGGATTTTGGAGCATACCAAGTAAACAATAGTGCTGGGTATTCTAATCTGGAAATTTGCGCAGAGTTTTATGCTGGAGGTTTTGAGACCATGATAGATGGTACTAATGATATGCGGTAAAAATAATTTTTATCGCAAGCACCTTATTCTTCATTCTTATTTAGAGAAATTCAGAAGTAGTATAGCTTATTAATTTTCATTTTAATAGTCCTTTACTGTGCTAGTAGAAGGCCTTTTTTTGGGCCCTACCACCCATTTTTAGGGTTTGTTTTCACCTTAAGAGACAAAATATTTCAGCGTATATCCACCCGATGGTTCTTTGGCAAAAGAGCGGTTGCGGTTAAACATTGCCGCTGTACCCCAGTCTTCATTTTGTAAAGGACAGCATTGCCTATCCCATGCAGCGCCAGCCCAAGGGGAAAACTGCGTTTGGGAAGTGGTATCTAGGGGACTATCTCCATTTCTATGATGTCTTTATCAAGTACTTTGCCATGGGCTTTGTTTTATGTTCAACAACGCAAATGTGTCCGCAGCCCCGACATTCTATCCAAATACAGGTCCAAGTGACCTCAATGCAATAAGGTCAAAGGGTATTTTTAGGATTAGACCAATACATCAACTCGGGGTATGAAAAAGGTCTACCGGTTTTTAGCACCTATTTTAGTTAAGCCAATACCCGGAAATGTACTATTCTGCATTCTATAGCCTGGAGTCTACCTGCTCTTGAATGATACTCTTAACATCGTAAAGTACACCATTGCCATTCAACAGTTCCCTAAACCTTAACTGAAGGAACTCTTTGTGGGCAACGGTGAGCACAACAGCATCAAATTTTTCATTGGGTAAATTTTTGGTAATGGGTATGCCGTATTCATTGGCAACCTCTTCGGGTGAGGCCCAAGGGTCATGAGTGGTGATTTTAGCCCCATAGCTTTGCAAATTGGTTATTACGTCTATGGCTTTGGTATTTCGTACATCGGGACAATTTTCTTTGAAGGTTATGCCCAATATTAATATTCGTGCACCTTTGACCTTTATGTCGTTTTGTACCATAAGTTTTACAACTTCTGAAGCAACGTATTTTCCCATGGTATCATTCATGCGGCGTCCGGCCAAAATAATTTCAGGATGATAACCGAATTCCTGGGCCTTTTGGGCCAAATAGTAAGGGTCCACGCCAATACAATGTCCACCGACCAAGCCTGGCTTAAAAGGCAGGAAATTCCATTTTGTGCCAGCGGCCTCTAGAACAGAATGTGTATCGATCTCCATCAAATTAAAAATTTTAGCCAATTCATTGACAAAGGCGATATTAATGTCGCGCTGGGAGTTTTCAATCACTTTCGCTGCCTCCGCTACCTTTATGGTAGGTGCCAAATGTGTTCCGGCTGTTATGACCGAAGCATAAAGCTCATCCACTTTTTTGCCAACCTCGGGAGTAGATCCAGAGGTAACCTTTAAAATTTTTTCCACCGTATGTTCCTTATCCCCCGGGTTGATTCTTTCAGGTGAATAACCGGCAAAGAAATCCTCATTATATTTCAGACCACTTACCTTTTCCAAGACCGGGACACATTCCTCTTCCGTTACACCGGGATAAACCGTGGATTCATAAATGACAGTGTCTCCCTTTTTTAGGACTTGCCCAACAGTTTCGCTGGCTTTATACAAAGGGGTAAGTATAGGCCTATTGGTACGGTCTACGGGAGTGGGAACGGTAACAATGTAATAATTGCAATCGGCAATATCTTTTAGTTGGTTTGTACAATAGAGCCCTTTTTCCAAATTGGGGTGCTGTTTTAAAACAGCTTGTAGCACGTTGTCCTCTACCTCCAATGTACTGTCATGACCAGTCATCAACTCAGCAACTCGAGCTTGATTGATGTCGAATCCAACGACAGGGTATTTTGTGCCAAACAATCTTGCCAGGGGAAGTCCTACATAGCCCAATCCTATAATTGCTATTTGAATATCTTTCATTTTTATTTTGTTGTTTAACTAAAATTCATGGATGCCACATGATTGGTGATAAGTCCAATCTTTTGTCGGGCAACGCACCATATATTTTTACTGATTTTGTTTAAGCTTATCACACCTTATAAGTTTTCCCAGTACCAATGCACTGCTTCCTTCAATCCCGAAACAATATTATATTGAGGATTGTATCCCAATAGTTTTTTTGCCTTTTCAATCGAGGCCAGTGAGTGTGGTACGTCTCCGGGACGCTCCGGTCCATATTGTACAGGTACTTTGGCTATTTCTTTATCGAACTTGCTAAGATATTTCTTTAGAAGGTCGACCAGTTCATTTAAATTGGTACGTTCTCCAAAAGCCACATTATAAACGGTATTTACCGCTTTCTTATTATCAGTCAGTAAAGATCGTATATTCATCTCCACCACATTGTCGATATAGGTGAAATCCCTTGAATAACTACCGTCACCATTAATTACGGGTGATTCATGCTTCATCAGTTGCATTACAAACTTAGGGATGACGGCGGCATAGGCTCCATTCGGGTCTTGTTTGCGTCCAAATACGTTGAAGTAACGTAAACCAATCGATTCCAAACCGTAGGTTTTGTTGAAAATATCCGCATAAAGTTCATTCACATATTTGGTAATGGCATAAGGTGATAAGGGTTTACCGATAACCTCTTCGACCTTTGGCATTTTTTCAGAGTCTCCATAGGTGGAGGAACTTGCTGCGTATACCAATCGTTTTACGTTCGAATCCCTGACGGCAACCAACATATTCAAAAAACCGGCAACATTGACATCGTTACTTGTAATGGGGTCTTTTATGGAACGGGGAACCGAACCCAAGGCTGCCTGGTGCAGTACGTAATCTGCTTCTGCACAGGCCTTGTTGCAGTCTTCAAGGTTGCGGATATCACCTTCGATGAGCGAAAACTTTGAATTGTTCAACAAAGGGGCAATGTTTTCTCTTTTCCCAGTTGCGAAATTATCCAAACAGGTTACATGATTACCGTTCTCAAGCAATGCCTCACATAAATTGGAGCCAATAAAACCGGCACCACCAGTAACCAACACATGTTGATTTTTGTCAAAGTTTAGTTTTTTTATAGACATACGGTTGCGACTTAAATGAATTGTATTTTCACCATCCATTGAGAGGGCAAAGAAAAAGCAAATTGCTCTAAAATGACTTAATTATAGTTGTATTATTATAATAATTAGATGTAAGGGTCTATCTTTTTGCAGAAAGATTCTGGTAGAATATGCTTAGGATGAATATAACCCGGAATGTTTTTGAAAAACTCCTGGGGAATAGGTTGGGCAATAAGATTATTCTATTCCAAGTAATTCGTTCAAGGCATATGTGCTCAGTATTTCATGCCCTCCTTCATAGACTACCAATTTTACGTTTTCAAATTTCTTTCGAAGGATGACTCGCCTATTAAGTAGTTTACCAAAGGAATCCAAAGCCTTTCTGTGTTCCAGCAACAACCTCTTTTCTCTTTCAGAGACATATTTCGAAGAATCAGGTACGGACAAATCACTTAGTAGTTTATTGTAAAAATTAATGGATTGGGTAATAGGAACACTTCCTTGCAAACCATCATAAATACCAGTGTACAGAAAAAGGCTTGTATTTTCAAACCTGGTATTCGGAGCATTCCAAAAAAAAGGAGACCTATCTCTTGCCTTTTTAACATTTAACACTTCATTTTTGGAATCTGTGCAATTTAGGATGTCTTTTAAATAGGCTCCGTCCCTAATACGATTTTGCTCGTACCATGCCTCTAGGTTCGCAATGGGAGCCCATGCTGAAATCTTCGAAATAGAATGTCTTGATTTCATGTAAGCACATAAAGCTGCATAACCACCACCGCTTGCACCAACAATTGATATTTTATTTGTATCTACATTGGAATTTTGAATTGCATAACTGATGGCGTCATCAATATCACTTAAAACGAATTTACTGCAACAAGCATCTGGCGTTGAATTTGGACCTCTAAAATTGGGGTGGATGTAATTGATATCTTTTGATTTACATAACAAACCAAGGCTATCAAATTGTGAGTAATCACCACTCCAAGAGTGTAAACTGACAATAAGCGGAGCTTTTAAAGAAGTCTTGGCTTTGTAGAAATAAGCACTTTGCTTTTTTTTATCCAAGGATGATTTGATTTTAACCAATTCAAAATCATCATTCCATAATATTCTTTCAGTTCTACTTTTCTTAAGCTTTGAGTATATTTCGGTTTTTAATCGCGCTATTACGGGAAACCCGGATTCCAAAAATACACCCAAGACCAAACCCGTTATCGCTATCCCTGATAGCAATAGAACTTTTGAGATATTATTTTTCATTAGTTATCGGGTTCTGTAAATATACTAGGTCGATCATCCAAACTAAGTGAAATATATTTCTTCTAATTGGAAATAAAAAATAGAACTGTCCTTAAAGAAATTCTTGGGCTAAAGAAGAAATTAATTTGGGGCCTTGAGGTTGATTCAATTTTTCATCGATCAAAATAGTTTGTTTTCAAATATTGGGTATACAAACGTGCACCCTTATGGTTTAAATGGTCTAAATCCGCATAATAAGATTCTGGAAGCTGGAAGTTGGAATGGTTGATAAGCAACGCTTCTGGTAAATTTTTACTTGCAAAATTGTTGTAACTCTGAAGCATTTCTTTTTGATACTCAACTTCCATAGGATGCAATGGGGTGCTTAATAAAATTAACGTAATGTTACGTTCTTTGCAAAAGGCGTATATTTTTTTTAGATACTTACCTTGATAATTAGAGATTTTAAAAGGCGTTTCGTTGGTATTTTGCTTTTTTAGCCTCTCTTTTGCTTCCTTCAATTTGTTTCTTTCCAAATATTTGAACCCCCCCATATGGGGAAGTCCTTTTATGCCCGCATTCAAATTGTAAAATATAGTTTGAGGGGTATTGGTAATTACGCCTACAGGATTGGAAAAAGCCAGTGCAAAATAATCTTTGGAATTAAACAAAATAAAATAATCCCTTATTTTAAATTTTAGTTTATCCTCTCCGGTCACCCACTCATCCATTTCCTTTTTTAGATCTGAATAAGTGTAACCCAGGATAACGGTGTCTATATGATGATTTTTATTGACAAATTCCCGCAATTTTAGGTAATCATAGAAATATGCAGTACCACTTTGTGCCAAATTAATGACACCATCTATTTCATTGTCGTTAATAGCGCATTCCGGGTGGGAATTTCCCAGGATTAAAATATTTTTATCTTCTTGGATTTGGAAAGGAAAAAGACTCCTCCCGATTAGTGCGGATATAATGACCAAAAAAGTGACGACGCCTACTAGTGCCGTTGAGAATTTTAGAAGAAGAAGGATAAATTTTTTCATGATATTTTAGAATTGAAAATAAATGAATTCTTGTTGGGAGCCTCCAAAAGAAAAAATCAAAACTATGAGCCCAATATACATTGCCCATCGAGTTGGGCGGGAAAGAATGGGTTTGTCCACTTCCATTTCCAAAGCATGGGAATTTTCTCGTTGTACCCATTCGACCAGAATAAGTAGGAGAATAAATGGCATTAGTTTATATGGAAGGACTTCAGGTTTATCGAATAAAGTTTTTGAAAAAATCCCTCCAATGTAGTCAAGGGCCCCTTGAACAGTTTCAGCCCTAAAAAAAATCCAGGCAAGCAGTGTTAAACCGAATGTTGAAGCAATATTTAAGAAATCTTTAATGGATGGTAGAAATTTGCCATTAGCCACCACATCGGTATTGGCCCTATTTTTTTTAAGTAGTAATAAAGGCAGAAAATACACTGCGTTCAAAGCTCCCCAAATAATAAATGTCCAATTTGCTCCATGCCAGAATCCGCTGACGATAAAAATGATGAAGGTATTTCTTACCTTCATCCAAGTACCGCCTCTGCTTCCGCCTAAAGGAATATACAAGTAATCCCGGAACCAGGTGGATAGGGAAATGTGCCAGCGCCTCCAAAATTCCGCTATGTCCCTCGAGAAATAAGGAAATGCAAAGTTCTTCATTAAGTCAAATCCAAAAAGCCTGGATGTTCCTATTGCAATGTCAGAATAGCCTGAGAAATCACCATATATCTGGAAGGCAAAGAAAAGTGCACCCAAAACCAAGGTGCTGCCTGAATAATCTGTATGACTCTCAAAGATTATGTTTGCATACTGTGCGCAATTATCTGCGATTACCACCTTTTTAAAAAGGCCCCATAAAATTTGTCTTAAACCATCTACAGCTTTGCGATAGTCGAATACTCGTTTTTTATAAAACTGAGGTAGTAGGTGGGTTGCACGTTCAATGGGGCCCGCAACCAACTGAGGGAAAAAGCTTACGAATGCGGAAAATGCAATGAAGTCTTTTGTAGGCACAAGTTTTTTCTTGTAGACATCAATGGTATAGCTCAAAGTTTGGAAGGTGTAAAAACTTATCCCTACTGGTAAAATTATGTTTAAGGTGTTGCCTTGTATCTCCCTACCAAAAAATGAAAAAGCTGTTATAAAATTGTCAAGAAAGAAATTGTAGTATTTAAAAAATCCTAGAAAACCTAGATTAACACACAGACTGGTAATCAGCAAAATCTTTCGTTTTAAAGCATTTTTTTCCTTTGCCAATCCTAGTCCGACGGAGTAATCAACAATTGTACTAAAGAGAATCAAGGATAAAAATCTCCAATCCCACCATCCATAAAATATGTAACTCGCGATGACTATTAGCAAATTCTGGAGCTTGAGATTCCTTCCAGTCACGAACCAGTAGGACACAAAAACCAGAGGGAGGAAAATTGCAAAATCCAGGGAATTGAATAGCATAACAACGTATTAGGACAGAATGGATAAGACGTAAAACTTTATCTTTTTTCTTTCATTAAAAATAAATTTGGCTGAAAAACGCCATATTTTTGCCAAACGGTATCGTTTCATACTACTAGATAACTTTCAGCATTATTTTCTTAACTCAAAAAATAATTCTCAAAAGACAGGGTGAAATTAAAACTATATACCAAGGATTAGGTTAAACCACCATACCCGCCGCTACGGTCTCATTGGTATTTTCATCGATAAGGATTATGCTCCCCGTTATTCGATTTTCACGATACGAATCGACCATCAGGGGCTTGGTCGTTCGTATTCTAACCTTACTGATATCGTTCATGTTCAAAGAAGAATCATCCATTTTTCTGCCCAAGGTATTGATATCAATTTTATAAATGATTTCTTTAATCATGGCTGTTTGTTCATTTGAAGTGTGTCTTATGGCGTATTTGGCCCGGGGTTTGGCTGACTCGTTGTGCAACCAGCATAGCATGACCTCTATGTCTTGTGAAGCGTCAGGCTTGTTGTTGGAACGAACAATCATGTCGCCTCTGCCTACGTCAATATCATCTTCCAATGTCATGGCTACTGACATTGAAGCGAAGGCCTCAGGCAACTCACCTGTGGGTCCTTGAATTGACTTGATTTTTGAGGTAAAACCAGAGGGCATCGCAGTGATTTCATCACCGATTCTAAAAATCCCACTGGAAATCCTGCCGGCGTAACCCCTATAATCAATAAACCCTTCCCGTTGCGGGCGAAGTACGGTTTGAACAGGAAATCTTGCATCAACTTTATTGAGGTCACTACTGATGTGCATGGTCTCCAAAGTATGCAATAGGGGAGCACCCTGGTACCAAGGCATGTTTTCTGATCGATTGACCACGTTGTCGCCCAATAGGGCGCTAATGGGGATAAACCGAACATCGGTAATTAGAAGCTTTGATGAAAATTCTTCAAATTGCCTCAGAATTGTATCGTAGGCCTCTTCTTTGAAATCCACTAAGTCCATTTTATTGATACAGACAATAATATGGGGTATTTGCAGCAAGGATGCAATAAAAGCATGTCTTTTGGTTTGTTCAATGACTCCATGCCGGGCATCCACTAAAATAATCGCAGCATTGGCCGTAGACGCACCCGTAACCATATTCCTAGTGTATTGGATGTGACCAGGGGTGTCGGCTATGATGAACTTTCGTTTTGGGGTGGTAAAATAGCGATAAGCCACATCTATAGTAATCCCTTGCTCCCTCTCATCACGAAGTCCATCAGTAAAGAGAGCCAAATCAACCCCATCATGGCCTTTCTTTTTACTGGTATCGGTAATTGCCTCAAGCTGGTCCTCGAAAATTGATTTTGAATCATAAAGAAGCCTTCCAATGAGTGTGCTCTTACCGTCGTCTACGCTCCCTGCTGTTGTAAATCGCAGTAATTGATTGTTATTTATCGACATATCACCAATACTTTAAAAATACCCTTGTTTTTTTCTGTCTTCCATCGCCGTCTCCGATCTTTTATCATCACTTCGGTTACCACGTTCGGTTTTGCGCATTGCAGATACCTCTAAAACAATTTTCTCAATGGTATCGGCATCTGATTCTATTCCCCCTGTAATGGTAATATCCCCAAGAGTTCTGAACCTTATTTTTTTGGTTTCCACTTTTTCGTCATCTTCAATCACCAAAAATTCGGATTTAGGAATCCAAGAATCATTTCGCCAAATTACCTCACGCTCATGTGCCAAATAGAGGGAGGGAATTGCTATTTCCTCTCTTGCGATATAGTTCCAGACATCCATTTCGGTCCAATTGCTTATGGGGAATGCCCTAAAGTGTTCGCCTTCAAAGTGTTTTCCGTTAAAGAGATTCCACAGTTCAGGCCTTTGATTTTTGGGATCCCACTGCCCAAAATCATCACGATGTGAGAAGAAACGTTCCTTGGCCCTAGCCTTTTCTTCATCCCTTCTGCCACCACCTATGGCGCAGTCTACCTTATTTGATTCTATGGCATCAAGTAAAGTGGTGATTTGTAGCGCGTTTCGTGTGGCGTTTTTCCCCTTTTCCTCAGCAACCCTTCCCGTATCTATGGATTCCTGAACCGAGCCGATAATTAGTCGAGCATCCAACTCTTTTATTAAATCATCCCTAAACTTTATAGTTTCAGGAAAATTATGACCAGTATCCACGTGCATGAGTGCAAAAGGAATTTTGCTGGGGTGAAATGCCTTTTTTGCCAAATGGGTCACCACTATGGAATCTTTTCCTCCAGAGAATAGTATTACCGGATTTTGAAATTGTGCCCATACTTCTCGCATCACATAGATGGCCTCTGATTCGAGTTCATCGAGATAATTTAAATAGTACTTACTCATGTTCTTAGAGCCTTAGTTTATTCGCTATTGTATCGTAAATGAGTTCCACTGACTCTTCTACCGTATTTTTTTCAGTAACCTCGACACCAGGGGCTTCTGGTTCTTCATAAGGAGCTGAAATACCGGTCATGTTTTTAATTTTACCTTCGCGTGCTTTTTTGTACAATCCTTTTACATCTCTTCTTTCACATTCTTCAAGACTGGTATTGACGAAAACTTCAAAATAATTCTCTGCCCCAACAGTATTCCTAATAAATGCCCTGTCTTTTTTGTAGGGCGCCACAAAAGCTGCGATTACCACTAGACCGGCATCAATGAGCAGTTTTGCAACCTCGCCAATTCTGCGATTGTTTTCAGAACGGTCCTCGGGGCTAAAACTTAAATCTTTATTGATGCCCTTTCTAACATTATCACCATCCAGCACATAGGTTTTGATCCCTTCCGAAAACAACTGTTGCTCCAATGCGTTGGCAATAGTGGATTTTCCAGATCCCGAAAGACCGGTTAAAAATATTAAAAAAGAATTGTGCGAATTGTCCTCCCTTCGTTCTTTTCGAGTGATTCTATATGTGTGTCTTACAATGTTCTTCGCCATTTCTTTGCTCTTATTCGTTTATCAAGACCAAAATTAATTCGATACCATACCCTTTCGTGAAGATAGTACAAGATCATTTTTGTGATGGCCTCAACAAAACCGATTTGTAGACCGATAAGAGGATTACCGGTAATCAGCCATGATAAGACCATAGTGTCCAAAGTGCCGACTGCGCGCCAGGTAAACGTCTTGACTAGATGCCGCTTTCTACTGTCGGGAAACCCAAGTTTGAGCCATAGCCTTTCATGAAAAAAGTATAGTACCATCTTGGTAATCACTTCAGCAAATCCAATTTTTAGGCCAGTCATTGGATTTCCCGTGATCAACCAAGAAAGCAGAATGGTGTCCAAAGTACCTACAATCCGCCAAGTGACGGTTTTGGCTAGGTGCCTTTTATAGGAGACCTCTTTCTTTACTGACATACTATGAAATGAGGATTCAATAATTCTTTCTTATTATATTTGAGTTCTTTCCCTGTATCCTTTGAGAGTACCTTTAGCCCGACAGCCATACAAATAGCCTGGCCAGCGGCAGTATCCCATTCCATGGTGGGTGCCAGTCTTGGATAGAGATCGGCTTTACCCTCGGCCACTAGACAGAACTTTAGCGAACTGCCCTTTGAAACTATTTCAACGTCGTCATATTTAGTCTTCAATTCTGTAAGAAAATCTACGGTATCATCATTCATGTGAGAACGACTACCAACAATGCGAATTTTTTTCCGATCAACAGTTGAAGGTTGGATACGATCCTTTTCACTGAAAAGTCCACCGATTATTTCGTGATTTTCATCCAATATTGTTTTGTAAGCGACTCCATCTTTGACCTTGGCATAATACAGTTCCCGGGTTACCGGGGTGTAAATCACCCCTGATGTTGGTGTTCCCCCTTCGCAAAGGGCGATGTTAACGGTAAATTCGCCATTTCGTTTCACGAACTCTTTGGTACCATCAAGGGGGTCCACTATCCAGCACGTCGTCCATGACCTTCTAATGGATTCTTCCTCGGTTTTTACTTCTTCACTAATAATAGGAAAGGGAGTTTGGTCCAAATGTTTGTTGATGATTTCGCTTGAAATCAAATCGGCCTCCGTCAAAGGCGAGGAATCTTCTTTTGAAGATACCTCAAAATCAGGCTTGTTATAAACCTTCAGTATTGCCATGCCGGCCTCAATAGATGCTGCAATCGCTGTTAGAAAAAAATCTTTTTTTGAATCCATAACACCTTTTTCTAGAACATCTGTTCAATTTCGTTCTTGAGTCGTAAATCAAAAAAGAACCACGCTAAATCAACTTCAACTAGGCATAGTAGTTTTTATACCAATCTATGAAATGCGCTATGCCTTCCTTTACAGGAGTATTTGGACTGTAGCCATGGTCGGTGATCAGATCATTCACATCGGCCCAGGTTCTCACCACGTCCCCAGGTTGCATGGGCAACATATCTTTTTTTGCGTTAACCCCTAAACATTCTTCTATGGATTGAATAAAATCCATAAGTTTTACGGATTGATTGTTCCCTATATTATATACCTTATACGGTACGTCAGCTGTTTGATTGGCTGTATCCGATTCGATGATTTTTGTAACGCCTTCAACAATATCATCGATATAGGTGAAATCACGTTCAAGTTGGCCGTTATTAAAGACCTTAATGGGCCTATCATTTAAAATGGCATCCGTGAACAGAAACATGGCCATGTCTGGTCTTCCCCATGGACCATATACCGTAAAAAAGCGAAGCCCAGTGGTCGGAAGATTGAACAAATGACTATAAGTATGAGCCATCAATTCGTTGCTTTTTTTTGTTGCTGCATAAAGACTTACGGGGTTGTCTACGCGATCTTTTGTTTCAAAAGGGACCTTTTCATTGGCCCCATAAACACTTGAACTGCTCGCGTATACCAAATGTTTAATATTGTTATGGCGAGAGGCCTCCAATATATTTAAGAACCCTACCAAATTGCTGTCAATATAGGCCTCAGGATTTTCCAGACTGTAACGAACACCTGCCTGTGCCGCCAAGTTACAGACAATATCAAACGATTCCGTTTTGAAGAGTTCAGGAAGATTTTTGCGGTCTTCCAAGGCCATTCTTACAAAACTAAACTTTGTATGGGTACCACTCTGCACGGGTACATTATAATTTTTTGCCTTCTCTTCCGAGATACCGAGTTCTTTAAGTCTGTCAAATTTTAGTTTTGTGTCGTAATAATCATTGATATTATCAAGACCGACCACGTTGTGACTTTTTTCTAAAAGACTTTTACAAACGTGGTAACCTATAAAACCGGCTGCCCCGGTCACCAAAATTTTCATGATTGCCCTATTTTGTAATATTTAAACCCGATATCTTCCATTTTTTTTGTTTCCAACAAACGTCGGCCGTCAAAAAGGAAGGCAGGTTTTAACATATGTTCAAAGACTTTTTCCCAGTCCAATGTTTTGAACTCGTCCCATTCCGTCATTATAGCCACGGCATGTGCTTTTTCGGTTGCTTTAATGGGGTCTTTGACTACTTTCAATAATTCTCTGGTTAGGCTTGAATCTCGACTTCCCAAGTAATCAAGGTCGGCATAGATCTGATCTTCTGATACTTTAGGGTCATAAACAACAATCTCCGCTTTCTCCTCCAGCAGTGCGTCGGCAACATAGATAGCAGCGGATTCCCGAGTATCATTGGTATCCTTTTTGAATGCCCAACCGTACATAACAATTTTCTTTCCAGAAACCGTGTTGTAAAGTGTGGTTACGATATTCTCCGCGAAACGGCGTTTTTGGTAATCGTTCATTATAATCACCTGCTCCCAATAATCAGCTACTTCTGTCAATCCATAACTTCGGGCAATGTATACCAGATTTAGGATGTCTTTTTGAAAACAGGAGCCACCAAAACCCACCGAAGCTTGCAAAAACTTTGGGCCTATTCTACTATCAAAACCGATGGCTTTTGATACTTCTTGCACGTTGGCGTCCGTCTTTTCACAAAGGGCGGAAATCGAATTGATGGAAGAGACCCTCTGTGCCAAGAAGGCGTTGGCCACCAATTTTGATAACTCGGAGGACCATACATTGGTCTGTAATATTTTCTCCTTGGGAATCCAATTTTCATAGACACCACTCAGCGCATCTTTGGCTTCTTGGCCAGTAGGGGTGTCATCGCCACCTATTAAGACCCTATCAGCATTGAGAAGGTCATCGACCGCCGTGCCTTCAGCCAAAAATTCCGGATTGGAAAGTATCTCAAAATGCACTCCTTTACCTGTATTGTCCAATATGCTTTTTATCGCTTGGGCCGTTCTGACCGGCAAGGTGGATTTTTCAACCACTATTTTGTCATCTTTGGCTACCTCTGCAATATTTCTTGCACATAGCTCAATATATTTTAAATCTGCCGCCTGACCTTTTCCCTTACCATACGTTTTTGTTGGTGTATTGACCGAAATAAAAATCATTTGGGCCTTATCAATGGCCTTATCGACCTCGGTTGAGAAGAAAAGGTTTTTGTTTCTGTTCTCAGCAACGATTTCTTTAAGTCCCGGTTCATATATGGGAAGCCTGTCAAGATCTTCGTCGTTCCAGTCGTCAATTCGTTTTTGATTTATATCAACCACCGTAATATTGATATCAGGACATTGATTCGCGATAACCGCCATGGTAGGTCCTCCAACGTATCCTGCTCCAATACAGCATATTTCCGTAATTCTCTTCATGAAATTATTTTGTTCATTGAGCGTGCAAAGATTAGTAAATAACTTAACATTTAATAAAATATTGTCGACAAATGAATGATTAAAGCGACAAGATGTTTAGCTATCGGATAAGGGACTTCAACTCGATTTGTTTGGGTTAAAAAAAGCCCTTTAACCGATATTTTTTTAGTATTAATCGAATTATACCCAAATTTTGACTTGGGCTTCAAAACTATAGCTAATTTGGCGATGTATTTGAATTGAATCTTACTGAAATTTAACTTTGTTGTGACACTAACTAAGATTTGGCTTTCCTCCCCCCACATGGGAAGCAACGAACAAAGTTTCGTAGAAGAAGCTTTTAGAACCAATTGGATTGCACCTCTTGGTCCAAATGTATCTGGATTTGAGAAGTCCATTGAGGATTATCTGGGAAATGACGTGCATGTTGCGGCCTTGAGCTCTGGCACAGCGGCCATACATCTTGGACTCAAGTTATTGGAGGTTGGTCCTGGTGATGAGGTGTTGTGTCAAAGTTTTACTTTTTCGGCTTCCGCCAATCCAATTACCTACCTAGGCGCCCGACCTGTTTTCATTGATAGCGAGCTGGAAACTTGGAATATGTCACCTGAACTTTTGGAGATGGCTATTCTTCAACGTTTGGAAGCTGGTGTAAAACCCAAAGCCATAATTGCCGTACATTTATATGGAATGCCCTACAAAGTTGGAGAAATTCATGCCATAGGCGAAAAGTATGGTATTCCCATATTGGAAGATAGCGCAGAGGCCCTAGGAAGTTCTTGGGCCGGTCAAAACTGCGGTACCTTTGGTGAGATCGCCATACTCTCTTTCAACGGCAATAAAATCATAACTACGTCTGGAGGGGGTGCTCTAGTATCCAAGGACATAAACAAAAAGGAAAAAGCCGTTTTCCTGGCCACCCAAGCCAGGGATAACGCGCCACATTATCAGCATTCTGAAATTGGTCACAATTATCGGATGAGCAATGTTTTGGCAGGAATTGGAAGGGGACAAATGGAAGTCCTGGAAGATAGGGTAGCGGGAAGGAGAAGGAATTACAGGTATTACCTTGAAGAACTTAATGATATCGAGGGCTTATCCTTTCTGCCTGAACCACAAGGGATGTTTTCCAATCGATGGCTGAGTTGTATTCTTACCCCTTCTTTTGCGATAAGGGAAGAAATTCGGAAGGCACTGGCCAATGAGAACATAGAGTCAAGACCACTATGGAAACCCATGCATTTGCAGCCCGTTTTCGAAAACGTGCCAAGTTTTGCAGATGGTACCTCGGAAGACTTGTTTGAAAGGGGGCTGTGCTTACCAAGTGGGTCCAATCTTTCTCTTGAAGATTTAGAACGAGTGATACAAATTATTAAATTCACTTTAGAATGATACAAAACTACCTCACTGGAAAAGTTGAAAGGTACGCTTCAAAATGGTTGGTGCTTGCCGTGGACGTCTCAATTGTAGCCATATCATTTGTCCTATCCTATTTTATTAGATTCAACCTCACATTTGATTTTGATGTCGAAAAACTTTTTGTACAGATACCTTGGATATCGCTTATTGCCTTATGTTCTTTTTTGATTGTCGGTTCGTACAAGGGAATTGTGAGACATACAGGGGTTCGGGATGTTTACAATATTTTCAATGCCATCTGTCTGGCCAGTATATTGACCATATTCCTGATAATTGCGAACAAAAAATTTCAACTTGCAGAAAATTTCACCATACCACTCTCCATTATAATAATCAATAGCCTTATTAGTTTTATGGCCTTGGTGACATTACGGTACGTTTTCAAAACATTATTCTTGAGTATGCTCAATGAAAATGGGGTCAATTCATCCAAGAATGTATTGATCTATGGAGCAGGGGAGTCAGGAATTTTGACTTATGGCGCCATTACCAACCATTCCAAAAGTAATGTTAAGGTCATAGGGTATATTGACAATGATAAGAAAAAGATCGGTAAACTGATAAATGGGGTAATCGTTTATTCTCCGGAAATACTGACCGAGGAATTTATTGTAAAAAAAGGTATTTCGGAAATAATCTTTTGTATCCAGAATATAACACACCAGCGGTTAAAGAAATTGGTGGAAGGACTTGTAGACTATCCTTTGGTAGTAAAAATTGTACCTCCCGTAGAGGATTGGATCAATGGGGAATTGAAGGCTTCCCAAATTAAAAATGTACAAATTGAGGACTTATTGAACAGAGCGCCTATAAACATTGCCAACTCCAATATAAGTGAGGAACTCAATGGCAAGAGTATTTTTGTTACAGGTGGTGCGGGCTCAATAGGCAGTGAAATAGTACGGCAGATATGCAATTATAAATACAAATCCCTGATTATTATAGATCAGGCAGAATCAGCACTTTACGATCTTCAACAAGAACTCAAGCAAAAAGGGTTCCAGAACTTTGTTCCTGTAGTGGGGGATGTTCGTGATAAAAAGAGAATGAATATGCTTTTTGACGAACACAAACCTCAAATGGTCTTTCACGCGGCTGCATATAAACATGTTCCCTTGATGGAAGGGAACAGTTATGAAGCTGTAAAAATAAATATTGCCGGAACCAAAAATATTGTCGACCTAGCTTCAGCACATAATATAGATAAGTTTGTTTTGGTCTCTACGGACAAAGCGGTTAACCCAACCAATATCATGGGGGCCAGTAAACGCATTGCGGAGATTTACGTTAGTTGCATGCAACGGCAGGAAAATAATGGAACCAAATATATTACAACCCGTTTTGGAAACGTTTTGGGCTCAAATGGTTCCGTAATACCACTGTTTAGAAGACAAATTGAGCAAGGCGGCCCTTTAACGGTCACACACAAAGATATTACACGTTATTTCATGACCATACCGGAAGCTTCCCAACTCGTTTTGGAAGCTGGTGCCATGGGTCAGGGCGGAGAGATTTTCATTTTTGACATGGGTGAATCAGTGAAAATTTTTGATTTGGCAAAAAATATGATCAAACTTTCTGGCTTGCGTTACCCTGAGGATATCGATATTTCCATCACCGGCTTAAGACCAGGTGAGAAGTTGTACGAGGAATTATTGGCAAACGGAGAAAACACACTGCCCACCTATCATAAAAAAATAAAAATTGGTAAAACCAGGGAATTGGAATATGGAAAACTAAAATCCCTCATAGACGAGCTTTGTATTGCCAATATGTTTTTTGGAAATAATACGGTGCAGCTAATGAAGCATATTGTTCCAGAATTTATATCGAACAACTCTGAATTTTGCAAATTGGATAAGAAAGAAAACACTACTTTTGAGACAGAAGGCAAAATTAAGGCAGAGCAACCCCACAGCGCACTAAATTAAATAGTTTAATACTCCTTGTTTCATGAAAAAAAATTATTCGATGTTATTCGGTAGGGTAATTCCTGTGATTGTTCTGATCGTACTGTCTTCCTGTGCTTCCAGGAAAGAGGTAGTTTATTTTCAGGACACTGGGAATTTTGAAACCTTGGTCAATGACAACTCCTTTGTCTCTAAGTTTAAAGTTGATGATTTAATATCGATTCATGTATCTTCTTTAAACCCCGAAGCGAGTGCACCATTCAATCTATTTAGAGGGGCCGGGGAGGGTGGTTTTCAAGCAGAACAAGTGGATTATTTGGTCGACCAGGCCGGGGAGATAGACTTTCCCGTTATTGGAAAACTAAAGGTCGAAGGATTATCACCAGACGAACTACGCCAGTTATTACGGGGTAAACTATCCGAATATTTAAAAGACCCCATCATCAATATTAGATTGCGTAATTTTACGGTCTCTGTCCTTGGAGAGGTCTCCAGACCTGGCACATATCCAGTCAATGGAGAGCAGATTACAATTCTTGAAGCTCTTGGTTTTGCCGGTGATTTAACGATAAGGGGAAAAAGAGAGAATGTACTGGTAATTCGAGACTTTAACGGCACCAAGGTTTATAACCGTATCGATTTAACTTCAAAAAATATGGTAAAGTCGCCTGTTTATTATTTGACTCAAAATGATGTTGTCTACGTTGAACCTAATAAGTCAGGAATTAAGGAGACGTCATTAGACTCCCGTACTGGAATTTATGTTTCCCTTGTTTCAGTTTTAATAACATCTACGGTAATTCTTATAACCAGAAATTAATCTCTGAAATAAAAGCTTGATACATGAATACCAAAGAATACGGAAATTCTGGGGTTGATTTCAATTTATTATTAAAACCCTATTTGAAAAATGTAATATGGTTTTTTGTTAGTGTTTTTATAGCTATTAGTTTGGGCTTGCTTCATATCCGCTATTCAGTTCCAAAATACGCAGTTGAAGCCAAGATTAGAATTTTGGACGAAGAATCTTCGGGCCCTTCGCTTAATCCCTTTAAAGAGTTGGATGTTCTCACCGGTTCAGGTGAAGCCAAAGTTATGGACGAGATGGAAGTCTTTTTGTCCCGTTCCAATATAATAAGTGTTGCGAGGGAACTGGACTTGAACATTCAAATTAAGGCAGTAGGAAATATTCTAGATTCTGAGTTATACGATGATCCACCATTTAATATTAACTTTTTATCTCCTGATACCTTAAGAAATTCTTCCGGGGATTTAAATTTTTATTTGAAGCCAATCAATAAAACGTCGTTTCTATATGGCATTGAGAGAGGAGAATACGATAAAAGATATTCATTTGGGGAAAAAATTGAAACAGAAGTTGGCGAAATTATAGTTACTCCGACCCTAGATAACTTTTCCACAACTTTTGAGAAGGAATATAACATAACCGTGGTTCCTTTGTCAGCAATCGCAGAGTTCTATCAAAGAAGTGTTGCCTTATTGAATTCTGGTGATATTTCCAACATCATCACGATTTCTTTGGAAGATGCCATTGTTTCAAGAGGAAAAGACGTTATTAATGCACTCATTGATCGATACAATCAAAACGCAATAGATGATAAAAAAGCTATTGCCGATCGCACGTCCAATTTTATTAATGATCGTATTGCCGATATTTATGGAAACCTTTCCGCGGTGGATCAAAATGCTGAGGATTTCAAGGCTGGTCGGGGAATTGCGGATATAGCCGCACAGACCAGCGTAAATTTAAATATTGGGGCCACCAATCAGCAGGAATTGCAAAACGCATCAGTACAGTTGGATATCGCTTCTTCGATGAAAGATATAGTCGAAAGTCAGGCGGGCTACGAATTACTTCCGGCTAATGTTGGTTTGACTGATGCTACCATTGCCAATACCACAGCTCGATATAATGAACTGGCTCTGGAGCGAAAACGATTATTGGAGAGTTCCAATGAAAAAAACCCAATTATCGTTAATCTTGACCAACAACTAGATGGATTAAAACGGAGCATGTTATCCAGTCTAAATGGAATGGAAAATAATCTGACCCTTCAGGTAAACAGTCTTAGTGAGCAACTCTCACGTATTAATTCAAAAATTTATTCTGCACCAAAAAATGAACGTGCTTTGAGGGATATAGGTAGGCAGCAACAAACGACGGAATCCTTATACTTATATCTGCTGCAAAAAAGGGAAGAGTCACAAATTACTTTTGCATCTGCAGCACCAAAATCCAAAGTTATTGATGATGCTTATTTGGTTAGTGAAATTCCGGTCTCACCGAAAAAAAAGATTGTTTTGTTGGCCTCTCTCGTTTTGGGACTCTTACTTCCTTTTTCCATAATTTATGTTAAAGATGTTTTGGATAACAAAATTCATAACAAGGCCAATTTGGAAAAATTAACTGGAAACGTTCCGGTTCTAGCTGAGCTACCAAAGATTTCCAAAAAAGAAGAGACCTTAATTAAAACAGATGAAAGGACAGTATTGGCCGAATCCCTTAGAATTTTGCGTACCAATCTCGATTACATTTTAAAATCAAAATCGAATAGAAGGGAATTTGGCAATTCCATTTTTGTCACCTCAAGTGTTCCAGGTGAAGGAAAGACATTGGTTTCATTTAATCTGGCGATGATTTATGCCAATGCCGGGAAGAAAGTTCTTCTCATAGGTGCTGATATCAGGAATCCAAAGATTTATGAATTTTACAACACAAAGAATGTAGATAAATTGGCCAAATCCCAAATGAACAAGGATAATAAGGGATTAACGGACTTTCTTTCCAACAGTGATTTTATTCCAAAGCAAATTATTTCCTCAATTCTTGCCAATAATCAAACCATTGATATCATATTCGCAGGTAATATTCCACCAAATCCGACGGAATTGTTAATGAACGAAAGGGTTGATGAACTCTTTGAATACGTAAGGCAAAAATATGACTATATCATCGTGGATACAGCTCCTTTAATGGTAGTCTCAGATACCTTACTAATTAGTAAAAATGCTGATCAAACCTTATATGTGACCAGGGCGGGTATTACAGAAACCAATGTTGTTTCATTCCCAATTCAATTACAAAAGGAGGGGAAATTAAAAGGCCTGTCGTTTATCGTTAATGGTGTTAAGTCATCCAATTTGGGTTACGGCGGAAAATATGGCTACGGTTACGGTACGAACAAAAAGAAATGGTACCAAATTTTTGGATAGGTCAATTCTGAAATAGCTCGGCATTGCGATGCTTAAGAACTTGAATTTCGTTAATATGGGCTTTCTTTATTTTTATTGACCTGATACCCTTTAAATGCGATAAATTATGGACATCGCTACCTAGAAAGTCATAATTTCCGGTATCCAATAACTTCCAGGAAGTCCGTTTGATTTCCTCCCCGTAATGACCCCCTAACGAAAGTAGGTTTAACTGAAATTTGACACCTGCGGATTTATATTTCAAATAGCTCTTAAAGTCCTTGCTAAGATATTGATAACGCTCAGGGTGCGCTAAAACAGGAAAATATCCAGCGTTTTTTATGAGTTCAATGGAAGCCTCAAAATTAATACTTGGTTGCAGATAGGACATTTCTATCAAGATATGGTCCTTATTTAAGGGGAGCACTTCATTATTGGCCAAGATTTTATCAAAGTTATCGTCGATCATGTGTTCCGCAGCATAATTCAGATTAACACCTTTGAAATCAGTTCTGTTAAGATTTTTTTTGAGCTTTTCATAAGATGTTCCTATAGTCTCTGGCGTATTGTCATAATAATTGCTCATGATATGTGGCGTACAGATAAAATCCGTTACCCCAATTTCTGCAAACCCCTTGATCAATTCCATTGATTCCCCCACATTCTTGGCCCCATCGTCTATACCGGGTAGGATGTGGTTGTGGATGTCAATAAAGCCCGCCAAATAATCAACTAAAAACCCTTTCTTGGAGAAAAATGTGAACATGCGTAAAATTTGGAGTACAAATATACACTTCCTTTGCGCTCAGGAGTTCAATTATGGGATGATACCGTCAGGCAGGGTATTTCGGGCAGCTATGGCCTCTTTTATTTTACCATTTCAGAAATAACAAGTCACTGGCCCCAAACCTGATGATGGGATCATGTAGTACTTGTTGGGCAAAGTGCGGATAAAGTAAGTCGTTTTGGAACCCTATCTTCCCATCCCGGAAGCGTAGTGATTTAGATTGGCAATAACACTGTACAATGCGAATTCTTTCCCATTGGTCGGTTACCGAATTGGGTATTTGAAGCCGGAAGGGGACAATGGGATATGGCATTCGATCATGTCCCTATTCGTTTTGGACCATTAAACACCTTCTTAGTACCATTAGTACCCCAGTTCGGCATTTTACCGCCCATTTAAACACTTCCTTCAACTATTTTTAATCGTGTCATATGGGCTTTAAAAGTGGTTCGAAATCACAAATCACACACAAAAGATTAGCGAACTAAATCTGCAAAAGATGGGTGAAATCAAGGAAAAAGTTATTGCCATTACGGGAGCAAGTAGTGGACTGGGAGAAGCCACCGCAAGGTTTTTGGCCGCTAAAGGCGGAAAAGTGTTGTTAGGGGCCAGACGATCGGATAGGCTAAGGAGCATTACCGATGAAATCAACAAAAATGGCGGTACGGCAGCATATATGGAAATGGATGTGACCAATAGGGATGAGGTAAGGATTTTTGTGGAAAAGACCGTGGAAACCTTTGGAAGATTGGACGTTCTGGTCAACAATGCGGGTATAATGTCCATTGCACCCTTGCAAGCACTTAAAGTGGAAGAATGGGACAACATGATCGATGTCAATATCAAAGGAGTGCTTTATGGTATTGCTGAGGCATTGCCCATATTTGAGAAACAACAATCCGGCCATTTTATCAATCTTTCCTCAGTGGCCGGCCTAAAGGTTTTTAGTCCAGGGGGAACCGTCTACAGTGCGACCAAATTTGCGGTTAGGGCCATCTCTGAAGGATTTAGGCATGAAGTTGGCGAAAAAATACGGACGACGACCATAGAACCCGGCGCGGTGGCATCTGAACTGCAATATGGTACCTCCCATGAATCAAGTGCGGCTTTGCTCAATGATTTCTATAAGATTGCCATTCCAGCGGAATCCGTGGCCAAGGCAATTGCTTTTGCCATTGAACAACCTTTGGATGTAGATATCAATGAAATTGTACTTCGTCCTACGGTGCAGGAATTCTAGTTGCCAATTTAAACAAAGGATCTGGATAAAATCGGTTCGGGCCTACCGACATGGCTGTCCAGGGGATTTTGCAAATACAGGAGGTTTGTAATCCCGGATGTAAAGGAAAAATGGTTTCAGGAAGGATTTTGGTGATGGTAGGAACCTAACTTTTTGATTTCACCTATTGCATTGGTAATACTTTTTTAAGTGTATGTACCTGAAAAACGCTTCTTCGTCATTTTGACCCGGGCCCCAAAGTATTTACCTTTTAATATTACGGGGATTCCACGTAGGACTTTTAAAAACAAGTTTAAATGAGTTCAATAACACATGCGGCACATCTGCACCATCAATCCTTTCTGGTCAAAGATTTGGAAAGCGAAGCTGCAACGCTGACCAATATCATGGGGATTACCTTTAATGTTTGGAAAATAGCACCTGAAATTTGCCTGGTGAATGGGGATTTTAAACCCTATTCATTTAAGGTGGCCATTGCTTCCATTGGTACGAGCAACCTTGAGCTCATTTCCCCTTTTACGGGGGAAAGCATTTTGGATCAACATTTGGCAAGTAGGGGGGAAGGCTACCACCATTCGGGAATCTCGTTTTATGACCATAGTGCTTTTGTATCCGCAAAAAGTGATTTGATCGGTAAGGGTTTCAAACCGATCCAGTACGGGAAAACGGAATCGGCATTTGAATTTGGGTATTTTCAGTTGCCGATTGCCGGCATCATTATGGAACTGCTTTATATAGAAAAGATGCCAGAACCAGACTCAACCATTGTAACACGCAACCATTAAAACGAACCCTATGGCCACTATACGACTTAATGTAAATGGAATTGTCCATGAAAAGGAGATGGACCCCAATATGCCATTGCTCTGGGTGTTAAGGGACATCCTGGGATTGACCGGCACAAAATTTGGCTGCGGTATTGCCCAATGCGGGGCCTGTACGGTACTTGTTGATGGGCAGGCGGTACGGTCATGTAGTATGGGGGTACAGTCTGCCATGGATAAAAACATAGAAACCATTGAGGGGGTCGAAGCTACCCCTTTTCGTTCTTTGCAACAAGCATGGATCGATCAGCAAGTACCCCAATGTGGCTATTGCCAAAGTGGTCAATTAATGAATGCCATCGGGTTTTTAAAAAGCAATCCAAATCCAACCGACGAAGCGATTCTAAATGCAATGTCCGGTAATATCTGCAGGTGTGGGACCTATCCCAGAATTTTAAAGGCGATAAAATCCGTAGTGGAACAATCCTCCAAGAACAATGGCATATGAAAACAATGAACTCCAGAAGGGATTTTCTAAAAAGAACAGGCTTGGCAAGCGGTGGGTTGGTCATAGGACTGAATTTCCTACAAAGTTGTGTCAATGAGGTGGTCAATATCCCTAAAAATGCTGCACCTCTGGTCGATTTAGAAAATGGTTTTCAAGCCCAAGGAGCACTTTCCGTAACGGACTTTTTACAAATAAGGCCCGATGGCAGCGTTTTTCTGAGCCTTACAAAATATGAAATGGGACAAGGGGTGAGTACAGGATTGTCCTCTATCCTTGCGGAAGAGCTTGAGGCCGATTGGGAAAAAATCAATATAAAATACATCAAATCCTCAGTTAGTGAATCCGATATCACCGGAGGGAGTACGAGCACACTGCTACATTGGGATCTACTTCGAAAAGCTGGGGCCTTTGCAAAATACCTCTTAATTGAGGCAGCGGCCAAGGAATGGACGGTCTACGAAGATCAATGTTATGCTGAAAATGGGCATATCCACCAACATGGAAGTACTGTAAAATTGGGATATGGGGAACTCGTGGAGAAGGTTGTGGTCCCGGAGAGCTATCAAACCCTTTTTGACGAAGTTCCGCTTAAATATCAATCCAAATTCAAGCTGATCGGTAAAAGTCTCAAAAGCAAAATAATTCCCGATATCGTAACCGGAAAACATCCTTTCAGTATTGATGTGCGTTTGCCCAACATGAAGTATGCGGCCGTACTTAGATGCCCTGTATTCAAAGGAAAACTGCTCAGTTTTGACGCCTCCGATGCGCTAAGAATACCAGGTGTTGAAAAAGTAGTGAAGGTTGATGGCGTTATTCTGGATGCGGCTACCCATATCAGGGATGGGGTTGCGGTAATCGCCAATTCCACCTGGGCCGCATTTCAGGGAAAGTTAGCCGTAAAGGCCGAGTGGGATTTGGGCGAAAATGCCAAAATGGAGCACCAAAAATTTGTAGCCGATTGTCTGGAGCAATTGGATAGCAACAGAGGTACCGAGATTTTGCGAATAGGTAAGAAAATCAATACCTCCGAAATGGATCAAATCATTTCATATACCTATGAGTTCCCCTATCAACACCATGCCTGTATGGAACCTTTGAATGCCACATCGCATTTTAAAGGGGATTCCTGTGAAATGTGGGTGGGTACACAATCGGCGGACAAAATCATCGCCAACATTGAAAAACATTTGGGAATCCCAAAAGAAAATATAAAAATCAACTGTCATCCCAGTGGTGGAGGTTTTGGTTTGCGGTATTCCTCCGAATATGCGGTGGAATCCATGGTGGTATCCAAAGCTGCAGGTGGTGATTTGGTTAAAATGTGCTATAGCCGGGAAGATGATATCAAGTTCGATTATTTGAATCCTTTTGAACTCAACAAGCACACGGTTGGTATTAAGGATGGTAGGCCACTATTTTGGGATTTCAAGAATGTAATGGCCAATTGGGGGGGATTACTGGGTTGGATGTATTATGATATTCCCAACTGTTCTGGAACACAAATAACAGTGGATGGATTCACCCAGGTTGGCGCATGGCGGTCGGTAATGGCCAATGCAGAAGGCTTTTCCACGGAATGCTTTATTGATGAAGTGGCCCATGAATTGAACAGGGATCCTCTGGAATTTCGGCTCAGTCTGCTTCCTCGGAACAAAATGGTGGATTTCAAGCACAGTTATAAATGCAACATCAATAGGCTGCGCGGTGCTCTGGAATTGGTCGCGAAAAAAGCGAAATGGGGAAAATCGATGCCCGAAGATAGTGCTCAGGGCATAGCGGTATATCCATATATGCATGGTAACGGCTATGGAGCGGTTGTGGCCGAAGTATCCATTGCCAATAATGAAATAAAAGTGACCAAAATCACCGCTTCGATCGACTGTGGCCTGGTCATAAACCCGGATCAGGTAAGGCAACAAATGGAAGGCGGCGTCATATGGGCACTGTCCGCCATATTCCACGGAGGAACGGAATATGCGAACGGTGTTGTGAAGCGTAGCAACTTTCACGATAATCCGGTACTTCGAATCAATGAAATCCCTGAAATCGAGGTGCATATTTGTGAAAACGATGAAACCCGACCATGGGGTGTGGGGGAAATAGCTGGACCACCCACCTATGCCGCTGTATGCAACGCCATTTTTGCCGCTACTGGAAAACGAATAAGGAAACTGCCCATCAAAAAGAGCGTACTGGCCTTATGAACCTTCTATTAACATTTGGGGGGTTTTTAGTAAGACTTTGTCTAAATTTAACCAAATAGCCTAGGTATCAGGGAAAAAGGACGAAATGAAAAATTAATGATAAAACCGATGTATATGACCACAAAAATCAAACTCCTTTCAATAATCTTGGTTTTTACCGCTTTGGCAAGCTGTAAAACGAGCCAACTGAAACACGCATCGGCTCCAGAAATGGGCAGGTTCAAAGTAGCCATACTGTATCCAAACGAGGAAAATGTGACCTTTGACATGAACTACTACCAGGAAAAGCATATGCCCATGGTAGCTGGGTTTTTAGGGGAAAACTTAAGATTTTACGAAATAGATAAGGGCATAGCGGGCAGGACACCTAATGATAAAGCGCCCTTTGTGGCTATTGGATATTTTTACATTAAGGATATCGCGGATTATAATGAAGCCATAACAAAAAATAGGGAGGCAATCATTAGTGACTTCAAGAATTACACGAATGCCAGGCCCACCTTATCGATCAGTGAAATTATGCAGGTACAACCGAATCCTATAAAGGGAAAAGACTGAAATCCGGCATCGAGCACTATCGATAATGAGCGAAAGATAAAATAACGTAGGTCCAGCTTTATCTAAAAGTTGGACCTTTCTTTATCTTGGGACATCGGTAAATTGAAATCGGATTTTATAAAAGGATGAATTTTGGGTGTAACCAGTGGGGTATTTTAACATGAGTTTTTCGATATTATTTTTTATCAGCCAAAATCCGTCAAATTGAGTGGTTTTTCGTAATGAAATGAAGAAAAATTGTATCGAAATTAGGATTTTGCAAGAAAATTACTTGCCTGCCTGGCCGGCCAGGCAGGTTTTTCGATACATTTTTGCTATCGCAAAAACACTCAAAATCACGTAATTTTCTAATATCGAAACTCACGCTATTTCAGATTTTTCTATACCTAAAATCACAAATATCCGCACCCGTGGCAATGGTCCCGGTCCTGATCATTTCCAAACCTGCCAGGCGGGTGGTAATCTTGTCAACTTCACAGAGAATGGGACTGTATTCGGATGCTCCATGCTTTAGGAATAGCTTGCAAATTCCACATTCCGATATGTTTATACCGTACCCCAGACCAAAGGTTTCCTTTTTATCCGTTACAATGTGGGCCTTGAAACCGTCTTCATGTCCTTTGGTTTGAATTCTCTTGTTCAGTTTCCCAACTAGAAATTTTCCTGGAGCCGTACCAATTAATTTTACGGGCAATTTCTTTACATAGGCCTGTATCCTGTTTTTGGGCCTGACATAGTCTTCTGCAATTCCAATGGCTATCGCTTTGATCTGCGGATAAGATTCCCCATTTTTTTCAAGCACTTGTATCAAACCCAAAAAGAATGCGCAGAAGTCCAAACGTTTGTCCATGGGATTTTTTGAAGTGGCCGCAAAGGAAACATCTTTTGAGATTTCCTCAAATCTCTTTTCAGTTTGATGGTAAAGGGATCTGTAGTGTTCCGGATAGTAGTGTTTTAACATTGTATAAAAGGATTTCCTGTATCCAAGGAAGTGGGCCTTTTTTAGAAAAACCCTTTTAATAAACCTGAAAAGGATAAGGCCTATTAGCGGCACAAAAAGGATATACCAATTGCTCCAAATACCCAATTCATAGAGATATCCTGCCACCCCAATAATAATCGCCCATTTAAGGACAATATACCCTATGCCCATACAAATCAAGGATTTATACTTCATTTTTGCCGTCTGAATAAACGAATATACACTACTTCCGTCATTTGGTTTGTGGACCTAAAAGCTAATGGGGTTGACCCCCCCTTCTTCCATCTCAATCCAATTTCCCCATAAATCCCCATCCGTTGGCCTTATCAATGACCAAGCAATGCAATGTATTGTTACCTTCTTTAAGGTTCAGATGCAACACATTGGTGTCGATATCCAGGTGGCCCGTGTGCTGTGGTCCTTTCGCCCGGAAAGCATTGTTCCCCGAGAAGATGGGTTTCATGTTCAAATAGACCGTAACCCGATCACTAAAGTCGAATGAAAAACGCCGTATGGTGTCTTTATCAACTTCAATATTTTTGGAAACGATGGCAGCATATTCCCTATTGTTTTCAAACCTACCAGCGGATTTTCTTCTGACATATTTGGAAATGGGGAGTAATCCCGAACTTTCGGTATTCACTTCCTTATCCGGTAGCTTGAGCGCCCTTTCCAATGAGAAATCTTCCTTTTGGAATGGAAATCCTTCGGATAAGTACCACTTCCTTATCATACTGGGATTAGTGCTTTTGTTCGCTGGTATTGTGTTGCCCTCATAATCGCTGTCCGATTTTGAAAACCTGAAATTTGAAAACCGGTTGGCATACAATGAGAATATCCCTATTTCGCCGTCCTTGTTCGATGTCCGCAAATGGTCAATGGAGAAGACCTCCTTATCATTCAAAAACACTGTCGCGCTGTGACCTACAACCGCTAATTTGAGCTTGTTCCACCCTTTTTTCTTGAACGCTACTTTGGCCTGATACTCCCTATACAGTTGCCAATTGGTCTCTTTATGGAAAATAGGGGTGTACTGCATGGCATCAACCTGGTTTGATTTGTGACAACGGATCAGGACTTCCTCCATGGTATCTTCTTGTTTTCTAAAGATGATACCGGCAAAGCTTCTGTTGTCATTGGCATATATCTCCAATTCTATGGTACCATTTACAAAGTTTTCGTTTTTTAGGATGGCCTCTCCGTTGAGTACCACGGTTTCCCTTCCATCGAAAGTTTCAAAAACTGTAGTATCCCTTTCGGATAGCTCCCAATTTTGGATATTCATGGGAACTGCCCCTTTGGTGGACTGGCCGAAGGAAGAAATACCGATCAAAAGTGCGATCAAACCGTTTCCAATCATCAATGATTTCATTTTGCCAATTTATTTTCTTCTCGATTTAACTTTAAAAGACTACGTAAAACTACCCACTGAATGAACATTAAACACTACATAGCTGTCCATTCTTATTGATATTGCGAATATTTTGTGATTAAAGGGATCAAATATTCAAGTAGCGTACTACAAATTTCCCTTGGGATACTTCTATAAAGTCATTTTCGTCCTTGGTTACCGTTGGATTTATGGTGTAATGAAACAACCGTCCGGTAAAATGCCCTTCAACTATGCCGTTTTCGACCGAGCTAATGGTGATTTTCACTTCTTCGTCCCCGATTCCAGCGTAAAAACAAAGCACATCGGCACGTGAACAGGAAGATTGCAGTTCCTTAATGGATTCATCTATCCATGAAATGGTGCCCTCATCACGCTTTAGGGTATAGGGCAGGTTGAGTTCTTCAATATCGAGGTTGACCATTCGTATGGTCCAAAACCCATCGGGGCTCTCAACTTTTTCCCTAAAGGTTTGCAATGTGGTGGTTTTGTCCGCTTTGCTGAATGTGTTGATGGCATTGTTGCTTCCCCCATCAAAAATCGTCTGTTCATAAGTAAGGGTTGTATTTTGTGTATCGCCCGAAATAAAGAATTCAGGTGCAATCGCGCCATCATCGTCATTGTTGCAGGCCCATAAAAATAGCAGCCCAACTAGAAGGACAACACTGCTGGGTCTTGCCCTTGGGATACTGTACTTTTTTTCTTTGGATGAGAATTGTGCTAGTTTGAACATATTATTTGATTTAGGATTTGTTTTTTCGTAATGACGGTATCTGTATAATGTCATGCCCCCGTTTCTTTATGATATGGTAACCCCTATTCATTGGATGGAATCTTTTATGGGGCTTCGGCTTGGGAAATTTTAAGTTGTTCCCAACCGTGGAAATCATGCCCAATACTACTTCAGATTACATATTTCCAGCAACATTAAATGCTAGAAGTAAGAATTAATGATATGAAGGATCGGTATTGACATACGAATGTGTTTGGAATTCCTTAATGTGCGGAAAACAATTAGGGGGATGGAGCTGTGGGAGCCACCTATTACCACTGGAATGGAAGTATGCATGGCCTTTATTTAACTAAAATGCTGGATATCTGATTGTTAATGGGGTGTTTGGGGACTTCATGTCGATTTTAACACCATATCAATAAGGTTTTTTTCCGGTTAAACTTCGAAAACACCGAAACGTAATTTCAAACAAAAGTTGTCCTACTGCTTGGGGCAGTGTTTGTGGATTGTTATTGCATATTATCTTTAAAATCGATCTGACTACTAGAAACTTGCTCTTGAATTTTTTTTATTCTTCAAACTTACTTCGGAAATATGGTCTATTGGGAGTAGCACTATTGTTGTTCAATGGCATTTACGCCCAAACGGATAGGAATACGGAGCCTTTTTACAATTGGTTTGACACCAGGATTGGTATTGAGAATTCCGGATTGTACAAAGGAACCGTTTATACCGATAATTTCACGGTCATTAATGAAAAGCATCAGTTTTTTAATTCTCCGGGACTGGAATTGGGAAGCGTAACATTTGATGGACAAACCTATTATGACCAAAAAATAAAATATGATTTGTTCAACGATGCCCTATTGATTACACCCACGGACCAGACCAATGCCTTGCTCATTGTCCTGGAACGTACAAGAACGGAAGGTTTCTCAATAAACGGACACCCATTTATTAAGGTGGATAAAAATGTCGAAGCATCTTCAGGGGCGTTGGGATTCTGTGAGATTGTTTTCAAAAAAGGGACGTCCATGCTTCTTAAGAAGTATAGGAAAGTGAAAGTGGATAAACGGGAAACCAGAACAGTATACCAGGAGTTTGAACAAAGGGTCAACTTTTTTGTATGGCATGCCAATACGCTTTATCCGGTGGATTCCAAAAGGGAATGGATGTTGGCCTTCCCTAACCACAAGGAGGCCATTAAAAACTACCACAAGGCATACGGCGCATTAAGAAGAAAGGATATTGATGCCTTTACGGCCATGGCTTTCGATCACTTGTTCCCGTTGGAACAGGTCCAAAACACCACTTTTTGACCATGGGAAATCGCATAGTAGTGTATTTGATGATGATATGGGGTCTTTACTCCAGCGCCCAACAAAACACGGGTCCCATCTCGATAACTTTTACGGACGTAACACGGGTAGGGGTTTTGGAGCAATTGGAAGAAATTACGGAATATGAGTTCTTTTATATTCCGGAGTGGTTCAACAATGAGCTCATTACGGGCGATTACCAAGAGGTGTCCATAGAATTTCTATTGGACGCTATTTTTGAAGGTGGGAATATCAATTATTTTTTGATTGGGGATCAAAAGGTTGTGCTTACCCAAAACAACAGTATTTATGACCAATTACCCCAGGGTTTTTTTGGAAGGAAAGCAAAAACCGCAATCACTGGGACAGCAGCAGAAAAAGAAACATCCCCGGTTTTTTACGATGATTTCATCTCCACTGATAGCAAAAGAATAGAGACCCATAGAATTGGAAAGGAGAATACGGATAACATTCGGGAAAACTATAAATTATCCGGTTTTGTCAAAAGAAAGGAAACGGGGGAACCCATTTCCAATTTGGCCGTAGTGGTAAAGAACCAAAATCGGGGTACCGTAACCGATGATGATGGTTTCTACGAAATTGATTTAGTGGCGGGTGTCAATATGCTTCAAATCAAAGCCCTTGGAATTGAAAATGTTGAGAAGCGCATTATCATGTACAACGATGGCACGCTCAATATGGAGCTCAAAGAAAGTCTGCAACGACTGGATGAAGTAACGGTGACGGCAGAAGCCAATAAAAATGTAACGGATACCAGTACGGGTACAGAAGAAATTGATGTTGAAGCGTCAAAAAACATACCTCTGGTCCTTGGGGAAAGGGATGTGCTGAAAGTTGCCACTTCCCTACCTGGAATTTCTACGGCAGGCGAGGGTGCGATCGGTTTTAACGTAAGGGGAGGCAATGCCGATCAGAACCTTATACTTTTTGATCAGGCCGTCATATATAATCCACAACACTTTTTTGGCATTTTTTCGGCATTGAATCCATTCGCCATTGGTGAGCTTAATATCAATAAGGGCAATATCCCGGCAGAATTCGGGGGAAGGCTTTCTTCGGTATTCGACATCAAAACAAAAAATGGAAATACCGAAGAATTTGCCGGAGAGGCCTCAATTGGTCCAGTAACCGGTAATCTGTTATTGGAAGTTCCCGTGGTAAAGGAAAAGTCCTCACTTTTAGTAGGAGGGAGGGGAGCTTACGCCAATTGGATTTTGAGATCATTGGATGATGAGTCATTGAACGACAGTGAAGCTTCCTTCTACGATGTCATGGCCAGCTACAGACATCAATTTAATGAGAAAAATAGCCTTAAGGCCACTGCGTATTACAGTAGGGATGATTTCAGTATCTCTTCCGACTCCCTGTACATTTATTCCAACAGGCTCTTTTCTTTGGCATGGAATCGCCAATTCAGCGAGAAAACCACTGGGAGCCTTACCTTGACCAACAGTGAATACGGGTTCAACATTGAGTTTGACAGCGATTCCGATGATGATTTTGACTTGGGATATGCCATCATGGAAACCGGGGCAAAACTAAACATGAACTACCTGTACAATCAAAAATTTAGAGTCAACTACGGACTGGAAAGTAAATTATACAATGTATCACCTGGGAGCATTGAACCTTTGGGCGGCGGTTCCATTGTAGAACCCTTGGATATTGATGAGGAAAGGGCCCTGGAATCTGCCGTGTTCCTATCAGGGAACTATGATATTACGGATAAGTTTTCCATAGATGCCGGTATCCGATATTCCTTTTATGCGGCATTGGGAGAAGCCTCCCAACGGGTATTTGCCGAAGGGAACCCGAGAAATGAAGGGACCGTGATAGATACGTTGAACTTTGATAGGAATGAAGTTATCGAAACCTATGGTGGTCCGGAGTTTCGTGTTGGGGCAAGATATTTATTGGCACCGGATTTTTCCGTAAAAGCCAGTTACAACAATATGATCCAATATATACATAGGTTAACCAACAATACAACCGTTTCACCCATAGATACCTGGAAACTTTCGGACCTGAACATCAGCCCGCAAAGGGGAAGGCAATTTTCCCTGGGGTTCTATAAAAATTTTGATCGGAACACTTATGAGTTGAGCCTTGAAGGGTATTATAAAAGGAGTAATGACATTTTGGATTTCAAAACCGGAGCGCAACTTCTCCTAAATGAGAATATTGCAACCGAAGTTGTACAGGGAAAAGGGAAATCCTACGGAGTTGAATTCCTGGTACGTAAAAACAGTGGAAGGTTGAATGGATGGTTAGGGTACACCTATTCCCGTTCATTCATCCAATTTGACAGCCCTTTTTCTGAGGAACGGATCAATGATGGCGAGTTTTTCCCCTCTAATTTTGACCGACCGCACGACCTTAGTTTGGTAGCGAACTACAAGCTTACAAAAAGGTTTAGCCTTTCCACGAATTTTGTCTACCAAACCGGAAGGCCCGTAACCGTTCCGGTCGGCAATTTCAACTTTAATGACGCCGAATTCTCCTTGTTCAGCGACCGCAATAGCTTTAGGATTCCGGACTTTTATAGGCTTGATATTGGTCTTAATATTGAAGGAAACCATAAAATCAAAAAATTTGCCCATAGTTTTTGGACCATTTCCGTGTATAATGTCCTGGGAAGAAACAACCCCTTCTCGGTCTTTTTTGTAACGGACGATGGTCAGGTCCAGGCTGTTAAAAGCTCTATTTTCACCATACCTGTGCCGGCAATAACCTATAATTTCAGATTTTGAGGGATGGAGGCATTGGTAGGATACATGGATAATGGTTTAACGATTGCAAGTATTCTCTTGTTGACCTACAGCTGCACGGAGCCTTTTGAATTTGAGGCAGAAGCGTTTGAAAATGTTTTGATTATTGATGCGAGTATAACGGATGAGGTAAAGACGCAAGAGGTGTTTTTGTCCCGTTCGTTCGTCTCGGATGAAACCGCTGTTCAAGAAAGTGGTGCCATGGTAAGTATTAGGGATGATATGGGGGTTGAATATCAGTTCCAGGAAGCCGAACCGGGGCTGTATAGGTCCACTATTGATTTTGGAGCTGTAGAAGGGCGGGATTATAGCTTACAGGTGCGGACGAATGATGGGGATGCGTATTCTTCCAGTATGGTGACACTTCCCCCCAAAGCGGAGATGGCGGAGCTTGAAGTTGTAAGAACCACCAACGAGAGTGGTATTGATGGGGTGGCGATATTGGCCAATGGTATGGGGCCGGCAGGAGAGGTTGGGTACTATAGATATGAGTATGAAGAGACCTACAGAATAGTTTCGCCTTTTATAACCTTTGCGGAGTTGGTGGTCGTTTCCGAAGATCCACCCCTGCTTGAACTCAATCAAATAGATAGGGAACAACGCATTTGTTACAACACAGTGGTTTCAAATGTGATTGCAATAACCGATACGGAAGGTTTTTCGGAAAATAGGGTGAGTGATTTTCAGGTGAGGTTTATTCCACAAAACGACGAAATAATTGCGAGTAGGTACAGTATTTTGGTCAAACAGCATACGCAATCCCGGGAAGCGCATGTCTTTTATGAAACCTTACGGGAATTTTCGGGCATTGAAAACCTGTTTACGCAAACCCAGCCGGGCTTTATCAATGGCAATATAAGCCCGGACAATGATTCCGGGGAAAGGGCACTGGGTTTTTTTGAGGTGACCTCGGTCACATCGCAAAGAGTGTTCTTCAGTTTTGAGGATATTTTCCCCAATGAGGTTCCCTTCGCTCCCTTTTGTGAAATAAGGACCATAGATTCCAGGGATCCCTCCCTGTTCAATCTCATAACATCCAATAGGTGGAGATTTCTATCGATACTTCCCACGGATTCGGATGTCATACTGATCTATGAAATTGCACCTGCCCGTTGCGTGGATTGCAGCGTGTTCAATACAACCGTTGTACCTAATTTTTGGGAAGATTGATTTTTACTATGTTGAGAAATCCAATAGCCATATCATTTGTTTTTCCAGTGTCCAGGGGCAGATGGTGCTATAAGGATTTCAGCCATAAAGTTGATGGGTTGCCTCTTGAAAGGTATTGTAAAAGTGTTCTCACCGTCATGGGTATGCTCTTGGTCATTCCCAGCTGTACGGAACCCTTTGAATTTAACGCGGAAGAATTTGAAAACGTTTTAATAATTGAAGCAGGTATTACGGACGAGATGAAGACACAGGAGGTGTTTTTGTCCCGTTCGTTTGTCGCGGACGAAGAAGTGGTTCAAGAGCGTGGTGCCACTGTAAGCATTAGCGATGATGTGGGGGTTGCATATCAGTTTCAAGAAGCAGAACCGGGTCTGTATAGATCCACTATTGATTTTGGAGCTGTGGAGGGACGCGAATATAGGTTACAGGTTAGTACGGCCGATGGTGCTTCCTATTCTTCCACCGTGGTGACACTTCCTTCCAAAGCGGAAATTCAAGAGCTCCGTGCAGTGAGGACTACCAATGAAAGGGGTATTGATGGTGTGGCCATATTGATCAATAGTATTGGTCAGGATGATGGTGCTGGATTTTACAGATATGAATATGAAGAGACCTATAGGATTCAATCCGCTTTGGTAGGATTTGAGCGATTGGTAGTGGTCTCAGAGGACCCACCAACGCTTGAACTGGTTTGGAATGATAGAAATGAGCGTTTTTGTTACAATGGACAGACTTCCAATACAATTTCCATAACGGATACGGAAGGTTTTTCGGAAAACAAAGTAAGTGATTTTCAAGTGCGGTTTATTGATAGAAGGGATAGGATAGTTGCGAGCAGATACAGCATTTTGGTGAAACAGTTCAAGCAATCAAGGGAAGCACATGTTTTTTATGAAACCTTACAGGAATTTTCGGGTATTGAGAGTGTGTTCACGCAGACCCAACCCGGTTTTATCAATGGCAATATAAGCTCCGACAATGATCCCAAAGACAGGGTATTGGGCTTTTTTGAGGCAACAGCAGTGACCTCTAAAAGAATATTTTTCGATTTTAATGACATTTTTACGGAAGAAGATCCGGCCACTCTTATTTCCGAATGTGAAGAAACACGGAGCATTAGATTGTTTGACCCTGGACTGTTTGCGCTGATAACATCGGGCAATTGGCGATTTTTGTCCACAGATCCCTTGGATGAGACTCAGACAACCTACTTATTGGTCAAAACGCGATGCGTGGACTGTACGGTATTTGGCACAAATGTTAGACCGGATTTCTGGGAAGATTAGTTATGGATATGTTTAAAAATAAAATAATTATATGGGTCGCTTTTCTGTTTTGCTGTAGTCACTACGGACAGTATGAAACGCACAATGACGATACCTCAATGTATTCCCAAATAGGGAAAGAGGGTGTATTTATCCATTATAACGCTTCCTTACTTTTTGTTGGGGAATATTTGTACTACAGTGTGTATTGCCAGAACAAGAAAACCGGTAAAGCGAGTGATATCAGTAAAATAGCCTATGTGGAACTGATTGGGGAGAACGGTACGGTAATATTTAGACAAAAGATAGGTTTGGAGAATGGAAGTGGTCAAGGGGATTTCTTTATCCCCGTATCCGTGCCCTCTGGAAATTATAAGCTTATTGGATACACGCAATGGATGATGAATTGGGGCGAAGCCTCCTTTTTTCAGGGCGATGTTAGCATTCTCAACCCGTATACCAATGTACAAAAGCCTTTTCTTGCCGATCAAGATGCCAGTGGAGCAACCGGAAATACCCCGTCAATACAAATGGAAGGGGAACAGAAAAGTCAGTCCGTATCAAGTAAAAACGGCAGTAAAGTAACATTGGACCTGGCAAAGGATACCATGTCAAAAAGGGAAAAGGTCACCATGGTTTTGCGGAGTATGGGCGATGAGTCCTCCTTTGGCCGTTTTTCTATTTCCGTAAGGAGATATGATAGTCTTTATCATCTTGAAAGGGCAAACTCCATAGGCTTCAAAGAAGAACTTGATCGGGGCTCCCAGGAAGTGTTGTCCCCAAAAAATATCCTACCGGAAATGAGGGGAGATCTGTTTTCCGGAACCATCAGCACGGACAAACCACTTTTGTCACTGGATGATCAAAAGGTTTTGTTTTCGATGGCCGGGGAGGAATATGATCTAAAAGTGTTGACCACCAATGAAAAAGGTGATTTTAGCTTCTCCTTGAACAATCAATACACAAGTGATACCGCTGTATTTCAGGTTTTGGGACATGAAAGGGAAAACTATACGATAACGCTAAAAGGGAAATTGTATCCAAACTACGGCCATTTCACGTTTAAAAAGTTCGCGTTGCACCCAGAAATGGAAAAATTGATTTTGGAGCGGAGTATTCATAATCAAGTTGAAAATGCGTATTTCAGTGCAAAGCCGGATACGGTCAAAACAGCCAAAAAGGGGACTCCCTTTTATGGAACAAAGGCAACAGTATACCACCTGGACGACTACACTAGATTTCCAACATTCAAGGAAACCATAGTGGAAATCGTAAGTAATATTTGGGTCACCAAGGACAAATCCGGGCAACCTACCTTAAGGATGGGAGCCAAAAATTCCAGTTCCTATGACATTGGATACCAACCCCTTGTTATTGTTGATGGCCATGTGCTCCAAGATTTTGAAAAGCTAATTCAATACGATGCCAGAAACATAAAGACCATAAGCATAACAAAAGACCTCTACATGATCGGGGGACGCATATTTCAAGGCATACTTGACGTGGAAACCTTTGAAAACGATGATCGAATGGTACGTGCCCCATATGCACGGGAGGTAACCCTATTAAAACCTTTGACGAATAAAAACTATTTTAAACAGGTATATACCTCAGAAAACAGGCTGGGTTTAAAAAAGATACCGGATTATAGGCATCAGTTGCTCTGGCTTCCAAAAATTGAGCTGGAGACCATGACGGAAACCGTTGAACTTTTTACCTCTGATGTGCCGGGTACGTACGAAGTAGTATTGGAAGGATTTACCTTTTTAGGGGAGCCGGTTTCCATAAAAAAGCAGTTTAGGGTGGACTAAGTCGAAGTTCCAAAAATCACCAACTAGAACGGGGGATCACGGGTAAATGGAATTCCCGGTAGTTGTTTCACTCATACAATACATGGGAATGATGGATTTTATCTGAAGGAACCATTTCCATCTTTCTTGAAGGTGTCAATATTTTTGACATTTTCATGTCTAAATATTTTACGTTTCACCTGTTTTATGTAAAGGTATTTATCTGTAGAATACTGACTTTCAAAATCTTATGTTTTTGGCACAATCTTCGGGGATTTTTTGGCATTACTATGGACTGTTGTATTAAATGAGCACCGTCCATTACCGTTTATCAAGCTAGTAGAATCAATTAAAATCATCGGGGTCATGGTAAGGCACAATCTCCTGTTATTCTTTAGGACCATAAAAAAGAACAAAAGTATTTTCTTCATCAATGTCATTGGACTTTCAACAGGTCTTGCCTGCGTAATCTTGATAGCCCTTTGGGTCTTTGATGAACTCAAGGTGGATAAATTCCACAAGAATGATAAAAGGTTATATCAGATTGTTGAAACCCCTGAAATTGATGGTCGCCGGGTCCAGAACCCAAGTACGGCAGGACTATTGGCCGAAACCATAAAACAAGAATTCCCAGAGGTCGAGCACAGCACAAGCGTCAGGGAAACCGACGAAATGGTACTTTCATTTGAAAAAAACAACCTTAAAGCTAACGGACTCTTTACCGATAAGGAGTTTTTTGATGTATTCTCCTTTCCACTTGTTCAGGGGAACAAAAGGAACATACTTTCAAATAGAAACTCAATTGTGGTATCGGAGGTTTTGGCCAAACGCCTTTTCACAGGCACGGAAAATGCCCTTGGAAAATCTGTGAAGCTTTTTGGTGACAAGCTGTTCACGGTTTCGGGAGTGCTAAAAAAGGTACCTGTCAATTCCTCCATCCAATTCGATTTTGTTTTGCCATTTGACCATTTTAAGGAGATAAGTCCCAATACTTTGAATTGGGATTATAACACTGTCAGCGTTTACCTTGTGCTAAAGGAAGGTAGCGATATTACCAATTTCAATTCCAAGATTGAAGGTTTTATCGGTACAAAGACCGATGCCGATGGCAGACTCCTTTCCACACGATTGTTCTCCGACAACTATCTCCATGACAAATTTCGGGACAGGGTGGAAAAATCGGGGAGAATCACCTACGTTCGCCTTTTTTCCTTAATTGCCTTTTTGATTTTGACCATCGCGTGTATCAATTTTATGAACCTTTCTACGGCCAACGCTTCCCGAAGGTTAAAGGAAATAGGGATAAAAAAGGCCATGGGGTCAAAACGCAATGTGTTGATGTCCCAATACCTGACGGAATCCCTGATGATGACACTACTGTCCACTGTATTTGCTGTATTGATGGTAGCTTTGTTGTTGCCCCAATTCAATGCACTTACGGCAAAGGAAATGGAGCTGGTCTTTACATCGGAATACCTATGGGTCTTTGGTGCCATTCTATTGGTCACAAGTCTTTTGGCTGGCAGTTATCCGGCATTTTATCTCTCGGGGCTCAATACAATTGCAACACTGAAAGGGAAGTTGAATACGTCTTCCAAAGAAGTATTTGCCCGTAGGAGCCTGGTCATCTTTCAATTTGTGCTTTCCACGGTTTTGATCCTTTTTGTTTTTATTATATACAAACAACTGGAATATACCCAGAACAAAAACTTGGGATACAACAAGGATAACATCGTATATTTTGATATCGATGGAAAAATAAGGCAAAACCTTGATACTTTCCTATCGGCACTGGGACAGCTTGAAGGAGTGAGATCGTCCAGTAGCATTTCCACTAATATTGTCGGTGGGAACAATACGACTACGCGACTGGAATGGCCGGGAAAGATGCCCGATCAACAAGAGGTATTCCAGATACGTCCCGTAAATTATAATATGATAGAGATTTTTGATATTGACATGGTTCAAGGAAGACCCTTTTCCAGGGAATACGGGGCCGAGGAGTCTAAAATTGTCTTTAATCGAACGGCCATCGAAGCGATGGGACTTAAAAATCCTATTGGTAAAAAGGTCTCTTTGGAAAATACGGATTTTGAAATTGTAGGTGTCACGGAAGATTTTCATTTTGCATCGCTTCATGAGGAAATCAAACCCCTTTTCTTCGTGTTGCGTCCAGAATGGACACGCACCGTAATGGTCAGGATTCAAGCAGGAAAGGAAAAAATTGCTTTGGACAATCTTCGGGATTTTTATGGACGGTATAGTTCCAAAGGTGATTTCGAATACAGGTTTCTTGACCGGACATACGCGGCGCAATATGCTGCAGAACAACAGGTTTCCATCCTTGCCAAATATTTTGCGGGACTGGCTATATTGATTTCTTGTTTGGGACTTTTCGGGCTGGCTACCTTTAATGCTGAAAGGAGAAGCAAAGAAATCAGTATTAGAAAGGTCCTTGGTCAAAGCTCTTCCCAAATTGCTTTTATGCTGTCCAGCGAGTTTGCCAAACCCGTATTGATTTCAGTAATAATAGCCCTTCCCGTTGCCTATCTCTTAGTGAACAATTGGCTTTCCAGTTTTGCCTACCGAATTCCGTTACATATCTGGTATTTTTTAATGGCCGGACTTACGGCACTGTCCGTAGCCATATTGACGGTAGGTAGTCAAGCAATTAAGGCTGCACAAAATAATCCAATTATTGGTCTTAGGGATGAATAAACATCAACCGGTCATTCATGAGCCAAAAAAGAAAAAATGGAGAAATGAAAACTGTCTTACATGGTTATATCCCATATTAAACCAAATAAGGCAATCCGTGAAGAGATGGCAAAGTAACTTAAAGCTTTGCATTAGGTTAGGTATAACGAAGATCGCTGCGGACAATTTGAAGCAACCAAATGCGCATTGATCCATCTTTTTTTAAAACAAAATGATGATGAAAAAACTAATGATTGGGGCAGTCATTTTGATCGGAATGGGCTCCTGTGATAACGACGATGGTTTGACCCAAAATTTGAATGGAAACTACTCGGGAACATTTACCGTGGAATACGCCGATGGAACAATACATACCAACTCCGTGACGGTTCTTTTTTCCGAACCCAATACGTATAGTAGCAGCGGAGATGGAAATGCTAATGATTTTTATCCGGCAGGTGGAAATGGAACGTATCAAATGGAGAATTCTAAAATTATTTTTTCCGATACCAACATTTGGCTGGCCCATTTTGACTGGAACCTAATTTTAAATGGGGAATACGATTATTCCATCAATGATGACCGGTTGACTATTTCCGCCAGTAAAAACGATATCGGATTGTACACATATGAGCTAAGGAAAGAATAGGTTATATGGGGTAGTCCAGTCGAAATTGATGGCAATCGAGAGCGTGCCTATGGTCTTGCATTGTGATTATATTCGTTTGCAGTCCAAGGGTATGCCCCCAAATATCCTTCAAGGAAGTAATGCCATTTCCACGCGTATAATCAATAGCAGATGAATACGATCACATTGCCATATTCAGTATTTCTTCAGTTTTCTGTCTTTTTTATAATTCTTTATCATCTTACCAAAATCCTTTTCCTTCTTTCGTCTTTCGGCCAGAGTGGATTCAAAGTGGTCTTTTTCCCGTTCCATTTTCAAATAGTTTTCGTAGGACGTTTTATCAATTTCTCCATTTTCAACGGCCGCGGTTATGGCACACCCGATTTCCGTAGTATGCGAACAGTCGTTGAACCTGCAATTTTTGGATAGTACGGTTATGGTTTCAAACGTAACTTCCAATCCATGGGAGGAGTCTGCGATTCCAACTTCCCGCATCCCTGGATTGTCAATGAAAATGCCTTTTTCGGTAACCAATAGTTCCCGATGGGTGGTAATATGTCTTCCCCGGTCAATACTGCTACTGATTTCCCCCGTGATCATCACTTCTTCGCCAACCAGGATATTGATGAGCGAGGACTTACCCACTCCGGATGAACCCAATAAACAAAAGGTTTTGCCTTTTTGCAAGTAGGTGTTCAGAACTGCAATTCCTTCTTGCGATATATTGCTTATTGGAATGATCGGCACTTGATCTATCCTTTCTTGTATGGCGCCGATCAACCTTTCCAAACTTTTTTGGGCAATCAAATCTATTTTGTTGAGAAGGATGATTGCTTTTATTCCGGAGGAATTGCAAAGGGTCAAATACCGTTCTATGCGGTTGATGTTAAAATCCCTATCCACGGCTTGTAGAATAAGGGCATAATCAATATTTGTTGCGATTACTTGGCGTTCCCCAAACTTTCCAACGGCTTGACGTGCCAGGGTCGATAATCTGGGGAAAACGCTATGGATGATCACAAAATCGGAATCATGGTCTATAAGCGCAACCCAATCCCCTACAGCGGGAAAATCTTCACGGTTATTGGCTGAAAACCTTAAATTTCCCGTGATAACGGCCTCAAATTCGCCTTTTCCGTTCTTCACAATATATCTTTCCTTGTGTTCGGCCACGACCCTTCCGATTCCGAAGTCCCCAAGGTTGTTTTTTATCCTTAGTGTCTCGAAATGTTTAGTATAGCCCAAATCTTCCATCGTCATTTTTCTTAAGTTGATTTTCACGATCCAATTTGATCATTTTAATTTTCCCGTTGACCAAAGTTTCAAACCGTTTCAATTCATTTCGATTTTTGATTTCATAGTGCATTGGAATAACAATTCCAGGCTTGATTTCATTAATGATCTTAGCTGCCTCTTCCCCGTTCATTGTTAGGTTATCACCTCCTATCGGTACTAAAGCAACATCAACATCCCTTATTTCCCTCATTTCCGGAATATAATCGGTATCGCCGGCATGGTATACTTTTGTTCCATTTTTCAAGGTAAGGACATAACCCACATTCTCTTTTGCCCTGGGGTGTGCCCTAATCCATAAAAAAACGGATTTCGTATTGTATGCCCAGGTCGTCTCAATATGGATGCCTTCAAGGATTAACTGCTCTTTTGGTCTTACCTCATGTATTTTATCGGTGATATTTTTTAGTTTTTTTGATACCCCTTTTGGGCAAACAATGACCGTTCCGCTTTTAAGAAGGTTTTTGATGTCCTTGATGGAAAAATGGTCCGGGTGCCCATGGGTCAACAAAATAAAATCGGCCGGTTCCGCATTCGCTACCTCCACGGGGTCGATGTAAATAATCGTATTATCCGTTTTCAATTGAAAACTTGAAGGGAAGAAGTGGGCTTTGTTCACTTTAATGGCACCCCAGGTCGTTAAGGTGGTATTTTCTCCAACGGCTACTTGTTGCGGTATGGGATTCCTCTTTTCGCTTATTGTTACTTTAACCATCGTACAGCCCAGGTTAATTGACAAGGCCAAATAGAGTATTGGAAAATACAATCTGTCCGGCTTCATTCGAGTTTATCTTTTTTACAAAATTATGCGGGCCGGGCACGGGATTTTAGACGTTTCCGTCTATTTTGGTCAGTGTTTCGATTGCCTTAAAAGAAGGACCATTTGTCGAATATTGGCAAAGTATGACTTTAACCAGGGCTCGTTGAGGGTTTCATCGGTAATTTGAAGATAAAAATTCTCTAAACTGAGGTGAAAGACCATCTGCGCCAAATAACCATTCTCGGTTAGGGAAATGATGTTCTTCCAAACGGGAAGCAGTCCCTGGACTGAAAATTGGCCAATATGGTCAAGGTATTTTTTGAAACTTAGATTGTCCCTATGGATTCTTAATTGGCGATGGAACAACAGGTCTGTCTTGTGCTCAAGGAGAATCGCTATCAATTCATTTTCGTTCCTTGCCTCCGACTCTTTTTTTGAAATGGTCTTTGCCCGGCCCAAATGAAATTCCAAGAGCCTTTCCATAAAAACTTCCAAATCGGCAAACAAATGGTAAAATGAGGATTTGTTTTTTCCGACCGCTCTGGATAATCGCTCCACCTTAAGGCCGTTCGGACCCTCTTTGGCAAAACATCGATACCCTGTTTCCAACCAATTTTTTTCTACCGCTCTCATTGTTTGATCATCCCAAATACCGGTGATGGAACTGGTAAGGTTAGTTTTGATAAATTACGGCTTTATTTTCACTTTGGGAATTACATATGGGCCACGTGTATCGTTCACTGGATTTACTTGACCGTTTGAGCAAAAAAACAATAGGGTGCCGAATGCTTCCGACACCCTTTGGCAACTAAATGAATTCATTGGAAATTTACACTACTCTTTTTTGACCCTTACCCGTTGGTCAACATCTTCGAAGTATGCGATTTCCAAGAGAAGACGGGGAACGCAAATGGAACGATTACCAGTAATCCGATCATTTCCATTTTTGATCAATTATCCTTTGCACCTTTGGATTTCAAGTACCTGACAATGGAATCATGTCCCTTTTTATCGGCCATCAACAAGGCAGTTCGGACCCTAATATTGCCATCACGAAGTCTTTCAGTACATATTTTGTTTACGTCCGCTCCATTTTCGATAAGAAATTTTACTATCGCAAGATGCCCTTGTTCACTTGCGTTGATCAAAGGGGTTTCATCGCCCTTTACCTCTTGGTTTACAGCTGCCCCTAATCCCACCAAGTATTCGACTAATTCGAAATGTCCACCTTTGGAAGCCATAATCAAGGGACTACCATCACCCTGAACTCCCATATTGATATCTGCTTTCAATCTGACCAATGCTTTTGCCATGGCCAGGTCCCCGTTCTTGGAAGCTTGAATCAAAGCACTACCATCCCCAGGGAATTTTTTGTTTACATCGACCCCTTTGGAAACCAAAAGCTCGACCAGTTCAATATCCCCATTCCGGGCGGCCAACCATAGCGGATGGCCATCGCTATTGGTCCCTAGATTTGGATCAGCTCCCTTTTCCAATAAATACCGGGCTATCTGAAGTCTGTTTTGCCTGATTGCCATAACCAGGGCCGTTCCCTCTCCCTCTTGCACAAGATTTACGTCAGCACCTTTCGCAATCAATTCTTTGACCCGATCAAAATCCCCAATTCGAACTGCATACAAAAGCGGCGCAAGATCTCGGTCAACGTCATCATCATATTCATTATCAAATCTTTCCGCAGTGTTACGTTCACCAAGGGATACCACTTTTCCCTGCGCTTTGGCCGAAAGGGGTTGATTGAGTAACAACAAGGTTACTACTAGGGTTGGAGCAATGAATGCATACTTCCAATAACTGTTTGTGTTCGATTTCTTTTTGTTCATCATGACGATTCGTTTTTTAATTAATGATTGATTGTAATTCGAGACGATGGTGAGCGGCTTTCGCTCCACACCTATCTCAATAAGGTTCAACTGATACTTTTCCGTTTCAACCGCTGGGGATTTTACAAGGAGTGCATCAGTTTGGTATTCAATATTTTTCTCAACCTCTTTCTTGAAGAACCATACGATTGGGTTGAACCAAAGGATAATAATGGCAATTTCAGCGATGAGCAAGTCAATGGAATGCATCAGTTTTACATGGATTTTCTCATGCTCCAGTATTTGCTCGTAGGTTTCGGAATTGTATTTCTTTGGATTTAAAAGGACATATTTGAAAAAGGAGCGGGGACCATTATCATCATCCACATTAACTATGGTGCAGTTCACATCATCCACTTTATCATTCGTTCTTCGCACTTGAAAAAAAACGGTTGCCAATTGAAAGAGTAGATGTGCGGTTAATACCATCACACCAAAAACGTAAATTAAAAACAGCCAAGATCCAATGCTTTTACTATTGGCAGGCGGAACATTGATTGGGCTATTTTCTTCGGACATTGCATCATTGGTCGACCTCACATTTTCCGGTTCGGATTCCACTGAAGAAACATAACCCTGTGGGGGTTCCTGTAGTGGTGTTTGTTCCAGCCAATTACTAACGACTCCCTGATGGTTTACCAATTCTGGAAGAGCAATAAGAGGAAGTAAAAAGACTAGCAATAAACCCACCATAAGATAGATACGGTTTAGGGCAAAAAAACTTTCCTGCTGCAACAACAGTTTGTAAAAAATCCACAAAATCAAAATCACAACAGAAGCCTTTACTAGGAATACCATGGTCTAAGACTTTTTTGATTTTATAATGGTGATCAGTTCTTCAATCTCACTATCGGATAGTTTTTCCTGTTTTGCAAAGTGTGCCATCATTTTGGTCAAAGAGTTTCCAAAATATTTTTTCTTAATGTCCTCCACATGCTGCTTTCTATAGTCGTCCAATGGTATTACGGCACTATACCTGTCTATATTTCCAAGCTTTGTGGATTCGAGAAAGCCCTTTTTGACCAAAATCTTTACAATGGTTGCGACCGTATTGTAATGGGGTTTTGGCTCGGGCAATTCCGCTACGATATCTCGGATAAAGATGCCATCGGTTTGCCATATTATTTGCATGATCTGGTCTTCACGCTCCGTCAATTTCTTCATGGATAATTTGATTATGGAACAATACTACTAATTATTTAGTAGAAATACTAATTTATTAGTGGATAAAGTTTTTACTTTAGTTACTCCTGTTCCAATTGGTAGTTTAAAACCGGCGTTTTGTTTAACGCAGCATACGACCGGTAGGAAAAACGTTTGGAAATGCCACTCCTACGAAAGAGTCATCACTATTTAGTGTCTAAAATCTTCACATAAACCGTCAAATAATTTTACACTTTTTTGATGGCAGGTACATACTAGTTTGGGTATATGATTGATTTGCAGCAGTATGGGATATTGGCATAAATATGGATATTAAAAAAATGGAATTTTTTTATCGATAGTATCCCATTAACCATTAGTGCAGAAAAACCCGGTGGTATGTGAACATAAAATGGGAACTATGGACGGGATTACACAAAAATCGCTTGACAGGGTATTTGACAGGATGGAACCATTTTTTCATTTAGTACCATGACCAAAAGGATATTCACAAACAAGGAATTTAAAGCTAAGTAGCAACCTATGAATACAATAAAAATGGCTTTCCGCACATTGTTTCGAAAAGGCGAGCAGACGCCCATTCGGCTTGTTTCGTTGATTGCGGGCCTCGCTTTTAGCCTCCTACTATTGTCCGAGGTACTGTACAATTATAGTTATGACAGTTTTTATCCCGATTCCGAGCGCATTTATGTGGTACACGAAAATTTTAAAAGGGATGAATCCTCGACTCAATTGGAAAGCTATCCACGGGTAAGTGGTGCCATTGCTCCTGGTTTAAAGGCAGAAGTACCTGGGATCGAATCGGCCACCCGGTTAAATTCAATTGGCGAACAAATGATATATACCCAGGAACTAAAAAGCATCAAAGCAGATGTTTCCCTGGCCGATGAACATCTGTTCGAGGTGTTGCCCCGTACCATGGTTACTGGCAATGCCCAAGAAATCCTTACCAGTCCCGTGAGCTGCATGATCTCCCAGGAAATGGCCGAACGAATTGGCGGAAACGTTATGGGAAAAACCATAGAACTTAAACGATACCCCGATAAGAAGGTAACCATTAAAGGGATTTTTGAGACCCTTCCCGAGAATACCAATTATAGGTTCGACATGTTAATTTCCATGGTTTCCACCGATCAATTCTTTTCATGGGACGGTACCACCAATTGGATGGGCAATGACCGCTACTACGCTTGTGTAAAGCTCAAACCCAATATAGAACCTGAAAGCCTTGCCCCAGCTGTGAGGGCCATGCAGGTAAAACATCAGGATATTGAACGGTTGGAGGAGGAAAACAATGGCGTGGTCTTACAATATTCGTTCGAACCCATCACAAAGCTACATGCCAAAGGAGTGAAAACCAGGATAATCATACTTGCCACCATTGCATTTGCAGTTTTGTTTGTGTCGTTGCTCAACTATGTGCTGTTGACAATGGGGGCGTTGATCAAACGGGCCAAAAATTCAGCCATACACAAGACCTGTGGTGCCAAGGCAAAAAATCTTCAAAAAATGATTTTTGCCGAAACATTCGTCCTTTTTGCCATTGCCATTATCGGGGCTGTATTGACCATATGGGGAATAAAGCCGTTGGCCGAGGCACAGATGGGACATAGCTTGGAGGCGTTGACCTCTTTTTATATTGTTGGCCCGATTGCCCTTTTGGCACTGGTTTTAATGGTTCTGATAGGCTATTTTCCTGGTAGGTTTTATTCCCGAATCCCGGTATCGACTGTTTTTCGCAACTACAAACAGAAAAAGAGCAAATGGAAGCTGGCCTTGCTATCACTACAGTTTATGGGGGCCACCTTTATACTTACCGTATTGGTCATTGTCACCTTTCAGTATAACGACATGAGGAATCTTGACCATGGGTACACTACCCAAGGTGTTTTTTATGGGAGCACCACGGGAATGGATGGTCAAAAATTGGGTATGGTCATCAACGAGCTCAAAGCCCTTCCTGGTGTGGAAAAAGTGGGCCTTGGTGATGGAGTGCCCATCGATGGGGCCTCTGGCAACAACATACTTTCACCAGATCAAAAACGGGAACTCTTTAATGTGGCTGATTTTTATAGTGTGGATGAGGATTATCTTTCCATTTTGGGTATCAATATGGTTAGGGGCGAAGGTTTTTCAAAGGATAACAGCGTGGCAGAGCATATGATCATCAGTGAAAAGGGAGCGGGGTTGCTCAAGCTAAACAATAGTTGGCAGGATGGTGTGGTGGGTAAACAAGTTACCATTACCGAGCATGGAAGTACTACCATAAAAGGGGTGTTCAATGATTTTGTGATACACTCCATCTCGTCACCCGATCATCGTCCAGCCGTTTTTTTCTATCTGTCCAAAGAAGGATTTGAAGAGCTTAAGATCCAACGTCCGTCATCGGCATTCAATATTTTGGTGCAGGTCAATGAAAATGTGCAGGCGGGAATACTGGACAAAATCACAGACGTTTTCAATTTGGGATTTCCCTACAAAGATGCCGTTGTAAAGAGCCTTGAGGATGAGCGAATCAATACATACCAAGAGGAAAAAGGATTTAAAAATGCGATGCTTATCGGCAATATCATTATCCTCATCATTACGGTAATAGGTATTGTGGGCTATACCACCAATGAATCAATACGTAGACGTAAGGAACTGGCGATACGAAGGATAAGTGGAGCTACCCTTTCGGATATCTTAAGGACTTTTATTTCGGATTTAGAGTTAGTGGCCGTACCCGCTGTAGGGGTAGGGCTTGTAGGGGCTTGGCTCGTAGCTGATAGGTGGATGCAGAACTTTGCCCATAAGATTCCCTTGGATTGGACCATTTTTACCGTATCCAGTCTTTTTATACTGGTATTGATTGCCCTAATTTCATCGGCAAACTATATACGAACGGCTCAGCGAAACCCTTCGGAAGCCCTACGGTATGAATGAAAAATGAAAAGAGAACGAATGCTGAATTCGGAATTGTCTTCCCAGGGCTTTTGGCTAAAGGGGATGTAGGATTAATTAAAAGACGTTAGTGATATCCTATAACTGAAATAGGAATCCTATTGGTGTGGTCCTTCACTTTGCCTCTCGTAAAGTTTTGAAAACCGATGCGGTCCTTTAAAATTTTGCTCCTTGGGCAAAATCACTGCCACTACACTATTTGTTCAATACGACTTGGCCACCCTCAGCTGCTGTCCAAACGGTTTCACCTTCTATTTGGACTTCGATTACAACAAGATTGTTATTGCTGCGGTCAAATATGGCCTTAACGGTATCGATGTCGTTTGGTGTCCAGGCAATTCGGGTCAGTGAGGCATTATCGCTATCGATGTACTCTATATTCAGTTCAACTAATACGATAAATCCATTACCATCAGAAGCCTCTGGAGGGATTATTGAATAACCCTGGTTGTTATCCCTGTCTGGCCTGTTTACCAATTCGTAGGTCTCGCCGTTAAAATTGAAAACCGCTATCCCATCCCGATTAATTGTAGAAAAGTAATCTTGTCCATCAATATTGGCGACAAATTCAATTCCAGCTTCAATTATTGTACAACAATCATTGTCATCATCACAGGAAACCAGAATTGGAAAGACTGTCAAGAACAGGTAAAAACGTTTGAATTTAATCACGGTAAATATAGTTGGGTGTTAAACATTAAAACACGTATGAATTAACTATAAATTTAATCCAAAGAGTTATTTATAACTATTCCAAACAATAATTTCCCATGTTCTTAATACTAAATTCAAGTTTGGGCAATAATTGCATATATATGCCCATTTTATTGAACCAAGATCTTATCCTAAATACCGGTCTTTTGAGTAGGTCAAAATAGGTGTTTCGGAATGGTCCATAATTCGCTCAGCACTAAGATGTGTATCCATGATGTCCAGTTTTCCATAAGAGCTGTTTATTCTTATGGCAATAAGGTCTACCGGTGCACTTTTTATATGGTTCAAAACGCCCTTTTCAAGACTATCATCATTGATGATTTCCAAATCGGCATTGGCCAATCCATGTAACTTACAGAATTCCTCCATCCTATTTTTAGTTTCCGAAGTAGATTGCCAATTTTCCCTGGTGTTCACATAAAGAAGTTTAAGGGTTGCATTGTTCGCCCTTTGGATCATTTTAACGGTCGACAGCGCGTTGACTGGGGTAGGTTCAAAATCAGTAACAAAAAGGATATCCTTAAGTGTGTCAAATTGAAGCTCTTTGGAAATGCTTATCACTGAATTATTGGCATAACGGATAATATCGCGGGTAGTGGATCCAATCCTGTCGGGAATGTGCTGGTCTTTTCGCCCAAGGACGGTAAATATGATTTCCCTTTCTCGGGAAGTACGAATGATGTGGGGTGAAGCCTTGCTATCCGCAATCTCCAATTCAATGGCATTGGGATCAATAAAAAACCCTTTCAGGATCTTTCTCATTTCGGATTTGGCATTGGTTAAAACAATTTCCTTTAAACGATCGGCCTCTTCTGTTTTGTAATAGGGGTAATCTGATATACCTAATGAGTGGATCACTTTTAAGTCCAGTTTCAGTTTGGTTGACATTTCCTTGCCCAGTTTAAGAGCGTTTATGGATTCTTGGGAAAAATCAAAGGGGACTAAAATTTTCATGGCTACATATTTTTAGGGTTATCAATCGGCTGTAACTCTCGAATGCAAGTTATTTCGGATAAAAATCAAATTTTTTACCCTAGGGTAAAAAAACACGGTAACTACGATTTTTTTACATAAAAAACATAATGGCATTGAAGCGTTCCATGGCCCGATATGACCAACCGATTTACCCGTTGAATCCAAATTCGTAAAAGACGGGTTTTGTATAAAATGGGTTTTGTGGATTTTAAGCTCAACAACGCGGTTTATGATGCACTGTAAGAAGACCATTAAGTATCTTTATATCCTATCCAATAAGGAAAAGGTAAAATGGTGCAGACCGATAAATACATTGCCCTCCAGGATATCTACAAATGGTCTGATAGGTTGGACTTAAAAATTGATGGAGCGGAAGTGAAAAAGGGTGGGGTATTTCTTAAACAAGGACAAAAATGTGACTACTTCTACTATATCATCGAGGGACTCATGCGTATATTCTACTATGACCGTGATGGGCATGAGGTTACCCATTGGTTCAGCTCCCAGGATACGATGATTACCTCTCCCGACAGTTTTTTCAATGGCAATGAGAACATCCTGAACTTTGAGGCGCTTGAGGACTGCAAACTATTATTGATCACCCATGAGCACTTAGAGGCAGCTTCCAAAAATGTTCCTGGGTTTGATGTAGTATTTAGAAAACTTATAGTGGATTACACCATACAGTTGAGCAGGAGGATAATGAGTATCCATACCGAATCCGCGGAGTACCGTTATTTACAACTGATCAGGCATCATCCAAATATTTTTCATAGGACCAAACTCTCCTATATTGCCTCATATTTGGGGATTACCATACAAAGTTTAAGTAGGATCAGAAGAAAATTGATTTCCTGACTCTTTTTTACCCTAAGGTAAAACCTTCCATCCGAGCCCTGTCTAACTTGCCCCTGTTTTATAGGAAAGTGTTATGTAGGTTATATTGATTACAATCGGAAAAAACCAGTTCACTGATTCTCAGATCAGGAGTCTTAAACATATCCTTCAACAGCACTATAGAAACCATATCTCCCAGGAGAATGCTCGAGTACTATGGAACCAAGTCCCCAAGGGGGATTGCCATGAAGATTACCAGCAAAAACAACCTTCCATAATAAGCATGGGCTCTGAAGTGGGTTTTGATCAAGAAAAAGGGTACAGATGTTCGAAAATTGTTCGGAGGATTAGTTGGCCATCACTGGTCAGCATCCGGATGATTTGGTCATCGCCATTCTGGAACAGCCCATTTTCGAAGCCTTCCTAAGAAGGGTCAGTCAACAGTTGACGGGCTTGGGCAAAGTAAAATTCTACTTCCATATATTGTCCAATCTTGCTTTCAACAAGACCCGAAAGGAGTATTTCGCTTTTGATTCATCATTTTGAAACCTCTGTTATGCCGGTATATATCACATTGACGAAAGACAAGCCAACAACGGAACAAAAACAAGCTGCGGCAAAAAGAGTTACCGATTTCCATTGTAAAGTGACTGGTGCCCCCTCCAGATGTGTCACCGTACTATTTCTTTCAGGTTATTCATTGAAAAACAATAAAAAGCCATGTTGATAGGCAGTATTGGGATTGATGGGACGAAGACTTCGGAAGTAGTCGAATGCTTAAAAAACGAATTGGTTAGGGGACTTAAAAATAGCCTTAAAATGAAAACCCCTGAAGTTGGTCTTGAATTCTTGGGTATCGAATCATATTGGGTGTACTAGGGCCAGCGAATTTTATTGGAGCCTGGCAAAGCTATGGAACACTAATCTGAGCTTTCCTTTATTTACCGAAAGGTGAGGAACATTTTCATCATTCAGTATCTTATTAAAAATTAATAATTTAGACGAGCTTCAACTAGTATTTTCGTTTACATGAAAGCCAATAGGGAAGAAAAGGTTATGCAATGGATAATAGTTGTATTGAGCGTGGCAATTGTATCGGTCATCTCAATAGCTTAATCCGTTCTGGTGAGCTCTAAGGTTCCAATGCAGTTGGACGTATCATTGCAAGGACCATAATCAAATGTCAAAGACCTACCGTCAGGACCAATAGTGGCCTTCACTATCTCATCCCACTGTTCGCCGGATAGTATCAGTTCTTCCAATGATTCAACGAATTCCACATTGTTGCTCCCTAGGCTATAAATCTTTTCCCTGTTCATGAACAGACTACCACTAGCCACAGCGTAAGTCCCTATTGCCCTATAGCGAAAGCCAAGGTTTGCTCCCTCGTTCGTCTGAATAATGGTCTGGACCTCCATGGAACCACCCGTCCTGAACTCATAGGTAATTGACTGTTCCAAATCATCATCCAATGGGCCAAGGTCGATTGCCCAAACCCCAACCAAATCCTCACTATCTATAACAGATTCGTTTGAACAGGAAACGAATAGTATACAAAACAGGATTAAAATCAGTCTTTTCATTTTTCTTTTTTTTAAAAGATAAACGAAATAGAAAAGGTTGCTTATGAATGAAGGATTATCATAAATCTTGTGGAATTCACTGTAGATTCGTAAGGTTGATTTTATAAAACCAACAAATTTTCCATGTAATATGGTTATCCACATAAAAACTTCTATCTGATACGAAAAGTTTCAAATCCTTTAGTACAATGATATCTGTCTCTGCTATGGGCAGTTGCGTGGTTTAGCGGTTAACTTTGCAAATACACACAAAACTGAAAATCCCTGCGGATTTTCAGAAATAAGCAATATATAGCAATTACTTATAGCCATCTTTGTATGTGTGGTTATTTTTCTTTTAACTTTTTTATCCTGTCCAAATCCTTTTTGAATTGGCTCAGTTCGTTTTCTTTTTCGGTTTTATCCCTATAATATCTTGAATTTATGTTTTGAATTGCCAAATTGATTTCATTGATTGCTTTGTCATATAATTTCAGGGTTTCAAAAATCCTGACTTTTAAACTTCTTGCCCAACCATTATTTGCATCTAGTCCGATGGCGATGTCAGCAAGTTTTATGGCGTTAGTTAAATTGTCACCTTTATAAAATAGGTATTCTGATGCACCTGCATAAATGTTTGATTCCTTATTCTTTCTTGTAAAAAGCTCCTTTGTTATAAAGTCGTTTAAATTATCATCTGTAGTGGTTTCTACATCAAAACTTAATTGGGTGTGTGCCCAAGAAATAAAAATTTTCGCATTGTTCGATATGATTTCAATATCAAAATTCAGAGTTTCATAGAATCGATTTGTTTTTTCGGGAATGCTAATAAATCTTGCAACGTCCTTATTCAAGTCATAGTTGTAGCTCCCGTAAAGGGTTGAGTCCTTGTTAATGATTACAATCCATTCTTTTTCGTTTGGTATTGTGAAAAGAGAGTACTTTCCAGCATTAATGCTCTGTCCGCCGACAATGACATTTTTGTCAAAACTGATTTTTGTACAATGTCCAGCACCTGTTCGCCAAACTTTATTCCAAGGAACTAAGTTCCCAAAAACTTCTCTTTTTCGAGCCGAAGGTCTTTCGTATTCTATTGTGATAATTGTATTTCCAACAGTTTGATTTATTATTCCTTTAGGACTTAATGAAGGATATGGATATTCATCGCTTTGCGAGTAAACTCCCAAAGTTTTAAGAGCTAATATCAAAGTCAAAATTGATTTAATAATCTTCATTCTTTACAGGATATTTTTTAATCTCACATAACATTGACATGGCCGAAGTCGTGTTGTTAATCGTTCAAAAGAAATATGTCAAGAAATAATTTTGCAAATAATGACTGTTCTACTTCTGCACTGTCTAAAGGGTTTCCCCACCACATACCTTCACTATTCGCTAGAATAATTAGAGTTATATTTTCATTGGGAACCTTTAGGTAAAGCGCTGTAAACCCTGCTTCTTCATCCCAACCAGCGTGCCATATTAGGTTTTCCCCGTTATACTGCTGCACATACCAACCAAAAGCATAGGGCAATTCGGCACCGTCGGGTGCAGTAGCTGGCGACCAAAGCTTTTTCATTACTTCATCAGAAGCAAGCAAACCATTATCCAATGCAATGTCATATTTTGCAAGGTCATTAACTGTTGAAACGATACCTGCTCCTCCTGCAAGGTGTCTTTCAGGAGCCATTAAAGTACGGTATCTTCCGTCTTTGTACTTGTATCCATCTGACATATCAAAAAATACCGATGCCTTTTCGCTTTGCCATTGACTGGACATCGTTCTGGTCATTCCTGCTGGACCAAGAATTCTTTTTTCAATATGTTGGGCTAGTTTGTTGTGCCCTGTCTCAGCAGCTGAAATAGGATTTCCGTAAACATATTCCAAATACCTAGAGAGTCTCGAATACATCAAAGGGTTATATAAAAATTGAGTTCCTGGTTCACCATTAACAGTGTGATTAAGAATATTTTTTATTGTTATTTCCGAAGCACAGCGCAGGTCTTTACCAAAAACAATAGGCGAATTTGACAGCCAACCGCAAAATTCACTCCAACCGGGCATATCGTTAATGAAAGCATTGAGGTTTACAATACCTTCTTCTTCAAGTTGAAGAAAAGAAAGACCAACAAAGGTCTTTGTAACTGAAGCAATCCAAAATGGGGTTTCTGGGGTTACCTTTTTGAATTCTAAACCATCGCCAGTATCAAAGTGTGAACTCCCAAAGCCTTTAGACCATACTAGCTCTTGGTCTTTTACAATCGCAGCAGCAAGTCCAGGAATGTGTTGCGCTACTCTTAAGGAATCCAATGCTGTGGAAAATTCATTGTATTCGATGTCAATACGATTTTTTAAACTTGCATTTTGGGAACAAATTGAAGTTGAGGCTAATATAGCAGCCATTAAAATAAAGTGGCGCATAAGAATTTATAAAAAGTTAGTGTTTTAAATTACGATTTTTTAAGAGCATTTTGACCTATTCAATTTCTAAATCCTCTTCTTCAATCCAACTGTCAACAGTGTGTTTGACAATGTAGTTGGGAATTGTTCTTCCGTCAAAGTTTTTCATGGAATCTACATAATTGATATATTTCTGTAATGGAATGGTCACGGACATAAACTCATTTACAGCTTCCTCGGGCATCACGCCGCTTGTGTTTCCTTTATAACCACCACCAGTTTCTTGCCCAATGACCTTAGCTTTTTTATTGCTTGAAAGAACCGTAACAAAATCTGCGCAAGAAGACATGCACAAACCGTTTGTTAAGAGGTATACGCATGCCTTGTGGCATAGCTACGGAACGCGGTTATTGGAAAATGGCATAGATATCAGGGTCATCTAAAAAGTTTTGGGCACAACTCTATTAAGGCGAACGCAGTCTACATCTAGGTCACCGAAACTACTTTGTTAAATGTTGCTAGTCCTTTTTAATAATCGAATAGACTCATAAAACAGCCGATTTAAAGGACAAAACTCTGAATTGAATATTCACTAAAGGTATAAGTCCCATACTTGGTCTTTACTAGTAGTACCGTTAATTGACCTTTTATGGGACACTTATAGAATTGCTCTAGGAGGAATTTATCCGATTTCCAATTCAGGAACCATCTTTACTACTTTCCTTATTTCCCAATACAAAAATTCGAAAAGATATTCCCCAACAGATCATCGGTAGTGACACTGCCCGTAATTTCCCCTAAATGGAACAGTGCTTCCCGGATATCAATGGCCATAAGGTCACTGGCCAACCCCTCAGCAAGGGCTTCTTTGACCTTTTGAATGGCTTCCAAGGCTTTTAAGAGCGCATCGTAGTGCCTCGAATTGGTGATGATGGTATCGTTTTTACCCAATTCCCCCGTATTGGTGAGTTGCAAGAGCATATCTTTTAAATCATCGATACCATCACCAAACTTAGCGGAAATCAGGGATAGATTGGTATGGTTCGCCTTGAGGAAGTTGCGTTGGGATGCTGTGGCCCCATCAATTTTATTGGCAATGACCAGAATTTTTTTATCCGGATATTTTTCTTGAAGATTCTTTATTTCTTGCTGTCGATTACTCTTGGCATCAATGAGATAGAACACCAAAGCAGCCTGCTCTATTTTTTCATAGGCCCGCTCAATGCCTATTTTTTCAACATGGTCCTGGGTATCCCGAATTCCAGCGGTATCAATGAACCTAAAAGTAATTCCGCCAATGGCAATTTGATCTTCAACCGTATCCCGGGTGGTTCCCGCGATGGCACTTACTATGGCCCTTTCCTCATTTAGAAGCGCATTCAATAAGGTGGATTTGCCCACATTGGGTTCGCCCACAATGGCCACGGGAATTCCATTTTTAATAACGTTGCCCAGGGCAAAGGAATCGATCAGTCGCTCCAGGACATGGACAATTCGGGTCAACAATTCATTGAACTGGCTTCTATCCGCAAATTCCACATCTTCCTGTGAAAAATCCAGTTCCAATTCAATGAGCGATGCAAAATTCAAGAGTTCTTCACGTAGGTGTTGGATTTCATTGCTAAAACCACCACGCATTTGTTGTATGGCAATTTGATGGGAGGCCTCGCTATCGCTTGCAATTAAATCGGCTACCGCCTCTGCCTGACTCAAATCCATTTTTCCATTCAGAAAGGCACGGAGCGTGAATTCCCCCGGAGTTGCCATCCTACAACCATTTTTTAAGAACAGCTGAATCAACTTTTGTTGGATATAGGGCGAACCATGGCATGATATTTCCACCACATTTTCACCGGTATAGGAATTGGGACCCTTAAAAATCGATACCAACACCTGATCGATAACGGTGTCATTTTCCACAATATGGCCCAAGTGTACGGTATGGCTTTTTTGGGCTTCCAAGCTTTTTTTGCCGACGGCCTGAAACTTGTTGGCGACGATTTCAATGGCGTTTGGACCGGATATGCGAATTACGGCAATGGCCCCAATACCTGCGGCCGTTGCCAATGCAATAATGTTATCTTCTTGAAACATGGCAGCAAAATTACAAATTAGCCAGTCCGATGTAACATTTGCTTAAAAATGACTACATATAAATACATCAATCATAATAAAATGGAATTAGTCAATACTACGGTTTTACGAAAAGACAATAGGCTGCTGGCCATTACGCACTTGTCACAGCTGTTGCATTATATTACGGGCTTTGGAGGTTTTTTGGTGCCACTCATTATTTGGTTGACCTCCAGGAAAAGTGTGGAAGGCATGGATGAACATGGAAGATCCATCATTAACCTGCAATTAAGCCTTTTGCTTTATATTATCCTGAGTATTCCGGCAATCCTCCTTTTGGGATTGGGACTACTAACGTTATTGGGAGTGGGGATATTGGGCTTTGTTTTGCCCATTGCAAATGCCGTGAAAGCGGCCAATGGGGAACCACCGTCCTACTTTTTGACCATTAAGTTTTTATAAAAGGAAAAGTCAAGGGATTCCCTTGACTTTTTGCTATTTGACCTTCTGAACTTCAATTAGTTATTGAGCATTACGGGCATCACCAGCATGGTGACCTGCTCTCCTTCGTCCAAACCATCCGAGGGGGTTAAAATCCCTGCCCTGTTGGGGAGGCTCATTTCCAAGGCAACATCTTCAGAGGACAAGTTGTTCAGCATTTCTACCAAAAATCGGGAATTGAACCCTATCTGCATATCATCCCCCTGATAAGAACAGCTTAGCCGTTCTTCCGCCTTATTGCTGTAATCCACATCCTCCGCAGAAATATTGAGCTCCGCACCCGCAATCTTTAAACGTATCTGGTGTGTTGTTTTGTTGGAAAAGATGGAAACCCTTCTTACCGAACTCAGAAACTGATTTCTGGATATCGAGAGTTTATTGGGATTCTCCTTGGGAATCACCGCTTCATAATTGGGATACTTTCCATCAATCAACCGACAGATCAATTCAGTCTCATCAAAAGTAAACTTGGCGTTACTTTCGTTATACTCTATGGTAACATCGGACTCGGAACCTGCCAAAATCCCTTTTAAGAGATTAAGGGGTTTCTTGGGCATAATGAATTCCGCTACTTCGGATGCGCTGATATCCGTACGTGAATATTTGACCAGTTTATGGGCATCCGTGGAAACAAAGGTTAGGCTCTCTGGTGAAAATTGGAAGAATACCCCGCTCATAACAGGTCGCAAGTCGTCATTTCCAGCGGCAAAAATAGTTTTCGATATGGCTGTGGCCAGAATATCACCTAAAACGGTCGTAGTGCTGGGATTGGTCAATTCCACCGCCTTTGGAAACTCATTTCCATCGGCATAGGCAAGGGCGTATTTACCGTGATTGGAACTTATCTCAACCGTATTGTTATCCGCTACCACAAAAGTCAAGGGCTGCTCCGGAAACGTTTTTAAAGTATCCAACAATAATCGGGCGGGCACGGCAATGAGCCCCTCGGATTCTGAATCTACCTCTAGAACGGAACTCATGGTGGTCTCCAGGTCGGATGCCGATACAATGAGTTTGGTTTGCCTTAAATCGAACAAAAAGTTATCCAGGATCGGAAGGGTATTGCTCGAGTTGATTACGCCCCCCAAAACCTGTAATTGCTTGAGTAAATAGGAGCTGGATACAATAAATTTCATCAATAGTATTTTCTAGGTAAATGTATGCTTGATCCGCATGGCCAAAAACCGCTAGCGGGTAAAGACAAATATATTTTAAAACTGCTGGCTTAGGAAACTTAGTTATCAACACTTAAGCCGCAAATCTTCGCTTTCTTAGGTAGTTTTGGACCAGGCCACCCAAAACCACCAAAAGTATTGGTATTCCAATAGTTAGGAGTTGCCATTTGGTTTTGGTCCCCACCACTTTTTCCGCATCCAATAACGGAATCGCCACATTTTTGTTTCTGATGTTTATAAATCCGTCATCATCCAGCAAATAATTGACACAATTGACCAGAAATTCCTTATTTCCATAGAAGCTGTTGGTCCATTTATCATACCCCAGTTCCAACGGCCTACCTTGCTGCAATTGGTTCTTAATGATATCCCCGTCCGCAATAACAATCATTTTGTTGGAATCCCCATTTTCAATGGGGTTTTTTAGTGTAAAGGGTTTGATCCGATTCACATAGGCCGAGTTGAATTTCCCTTCCAAAAGTACCGCCACGGGAAAGCCGGGATTTGGAGGGTAGGCTTCCTTGTCCAAGGGTGCGTTGAGTCGATCAAAACCAATTTGTTGGGGAACACCTTCCACCTTGGATAGGGGAGAGGATTGCAGGAGAACGGTTTTGGTATTGGCATTTACCAAGGTGTCAATGGCATTTGCAAATTGCAATCGCACTGCTTCCATGTTATTGGTAATGGGATGGTTGTCCTTGGAAAAAATCATGGGATGAAAAACCCAGGGTAGGGGATTGTACTGTGAGTCGTTGGCCTCACCATTGGCCAACACAATGGGCGTATTGTAAAGATCATTGACCAAGACAGGATTGATCCGTAGCCCGTATTTAAAGAAAAAATCGTCCAGGTTCAAATCCCTACGCACGGCTACATTACTTCCCCTTTCATTGAACAGGCTATCCAGTTCCATGGCCACCTGGTCAACAAGCCAAAGGGACTTTCCCCCTTTCACAATGTACTGGTCCAAAACATATTTTTCAACTTCCGTAAAGGCTTCGGTCGGTTTTGCGATCAAAGCCAGATCAAACCCCAAAAGCTGTTCCAATACCCTTTCCGGATGGTTTTTGGTGGAATCCAGGGTAATGGCCCCAATATTGTAATACTCCTTAAGGCCCGTTAAAAAATCGGCGATGTATCGATCATCAAGTTCCCCGTTCCCTTTTAGTACGGCAATTTTCTTCCTTTGGGTAAGTCCTATTTTTTTAAAGGCATCGGCAAACGCATATTCCAGGTTTTGAACCGAATTGTTGATCCTGTCCTCGGAAGAAGCACCCAATTTGTTCTTAAGGAGCGAAACTTTTACGGTTTTGTTCCCATGGTTGACCATAGCCCAGGGAAAAACCAGTTCCTGGGTCATTTTCCCCCCTTCCTCAATGGTTACACTTGCCGGTTTTAGGCCAAGCCCTTGAAGGTCACCTATAGTCCGTTCCCTTGTTGAAGGGTCCTTCAACGGGTCCACCAAGTTGTAAACAATGTTCTTGTTCCTTGATTGAAATTGTTCCAGGAGCAGAACGGTTTCGTTCTGTAAACGGGCAAACTCCCCGGGGAGGCTTCCTTCCAGGAGGATGTCCACCACAACGGGGGAATCAAATTGTGAAGTGGATTCCAAAGCCGCTTTCGATAAGGTGAAACGTTTGTCCTCAGTGAGGTCAAAACGTTGATAGGCATAGTTCGAAATCAGATTGATCACGATAACGATCAGCAGCCCACCAATGATACTTGTTCCTTTCATGAGTTGAGTGCGTTTGTTTTTTTCAATCGTACAATAGCCAAAAAGATGAAAAAGGCGGTTAGGCTTAAGAAGTAAAAAAGATCTCGTGTATCCAAAACTCCTTTGGCGATATCCTCAAAGTGGGCCTTGGCCCCAATTTTTTTGATGAGTTGTTGGGTCGTTCCATCTGAAGTCAATGAAGCAGCGGCTTCAGGACCATAAAAGACCAAAAAACAAAGTGCCGCCCCCAATATAAAGGCGAATATCTGGTTCTCGGATAAGGACGACGAGAAAATGCCCATACTGCAATACAGTGCCATTAGGAACAAAACCCCAAAATAGGAACCTATAACCACGCCCATATCGTAATTCCCTTCGGTAATGCCCAAATCGGAGATGGCAAACACGTAAATAAAAGTGGGAAGCAGGGCTATGGCTCCCACGCTCAATGCCCCAAAAAACTTACCCAATACAATTTTGGTTTTGGTGAGGGGTTTGATCAACAGTAATTCCAATGTTCCCAGTTTCCTTTCCTCAGAGAAACTACGCATGGTAATGGCCGGAATCAAAAAAAGGAACACCCATGGGGCGAGCAGGAAAAAATGGCCCAAATCCGCGAAACCGTAATCAAAAATGTTAAACCCTCCCCTAAAGACCCAAAGGAACAGTCCATTGAGGGTAAGGAATAGCAAGAGGATCAAATAACCGATGGGTGAGTTGAAAAAGGAATGAAGCTCTTTTTTAAGAATGGCCAACATATTTTTCTACGCTAAAGAAGCCAATTGGGTAACACTCCATGCTTCCGGTTTGTCCTGAAATAGTTTTTTGGTCCGGCCCCAGACCGTTTTGAAGAAATCCGACTTTCGATACGAATCCAGATAGCGTTCGTCTTCCCACTTGCTATAAGTGAAGAAAATGGTCGGATTCTCCAAATCCCGATATAACTCCAGATGCATGCACCCTTCAAAACTTCGTATTTTTTCTTTGGTCTCCTCGAAAAGGAGCTCAAAACTAGAAATATTTTCCGCTTTAAAGGACAATTTTACGATTCTAATCAGCATTCAAAAGAAATTAATGGTTATGATATCTTGCTGGTTGAGGCCAATTAAGGAAGAAGCGCCCCCTACGGTTTTGAGGTCACTTTTAAAAATGGCCAATTCCAAGTGACCTGCGGCATTGAAGAGCGCCAAAAAATCACTGGGTCCCTTTCTTTGGTTTTTTGGAAGCTCAAAATCTATGAGCCCATTATAGCTATTGAATATGGTCTTGAGTTTATGCCTCCGGGCAATCAATTCAAAGGAACGGCCATTGCGATAGGCTTCAAAAAGACTTTTGGTAATATTGGTCACAACATTTCCGTAATGGTCAATGTAAATAACATTCCCCGTAATGGTCTTTCCATTGTTTGAGGGTCTGGGTTCAACCACTTTGGTATCTTTTAATTCACCCAATGGTTTACTCACTACTTCTTCCTTACCGCCCCTGGCCAAATGGCAAGCTACTTGGGTAAATACCTCCAATTCGGGAAAAGAATTACGCTTGGTACTCGGTAGGCTGATCCTATTTATTTTTTCAGGGGTTTTACCAGCGGCAACAATGGAGAGGACGCCGTTGTTCGCACCAATAAAGTAATGACCGTCCATTAGGACCAAGATATGTTCGTTTTCCGGGGATTCCTCGGATTCCAGACCAATGATATGAATCGTCCCTTTTGGAAATTCGGGATAGGCGCATTTTAAGATGTACGCACATTCGTGGATGTCGAAAGGCGAAACCTGATGCGAAATATCAACAATTTGGGTAGTGGGTACCTGGGATAGAATTCTTCCTTTAATTGCTGCCACAAAATGGTCTTTTGTTCCAAAATCAGTGGTTAGGGTAATAATGGCCATAAAGGATTGTTGAAAGAATTCTTGATGCTAAAAATGATTTTTGGTTAAGTTTGTCGGTAAATTTACGTAAAAGGAAAACAGGATTTCTTCCTAACCCCACTAACTTCTAATTATTGATTTTTTGAACGAACTTATAATTGAACTCACGGAGATAAGCCCAAGGGAATTTTTTGGCCTTCAGAATGAGAATATAGAATTGCTCAAAAAATATTTTCCAAAACTGAAAATTGTCGCGAGGGGCAATAAGGTCAAAGTCTATGGAGATGAGGAGATGCTCGAGGAATTCGACCGTCGATTTGATATGATCACGGAACACTTTGCCAAGTACAACAAACTGGATGAGAACGCCATAGAACGATTACTCACCAGTAACAGCAAGGAAGATTATGAGTCTTCGGCCTCAAGCGGGGAGGTGTTGGTGCACGGGGTCAACGGTAGGTTGATCAAGGCCCAAACGGTGAACCAAAGAAGATTGGTGGATGCCTGTTCCAAAAACGATATGGTCTTTGCCATTGGTCCTGCCGGGACGGGTAAGACCTACACAGGTGTTGCGTTGGCCGTAAAGGCGCTAAAAGAGAAGCAGGTCCGTAGAATAATTTTGACGAGGCCTGCAGTGGAGGCTGGAGAGAATTTAGGCTTTTTGCCGGGGGATTTAAAGGAGAAGCTGGATCCCTACATGCAGCCGCTTTATGATGCCCTTCGGGACATGATTGCTCCCGAAAAGTTGGAAAAGTACATTGAGGACGGTACCATCCAAATTGCGCCGATGGCCTTTATGCGCGGACGTACGTTGGACAATGCTTTTGTGATATTGGATGAAGCCCAAAATACCACCCATGCCCAAATGAAGATGTTTTTGACACGAATGGGCAAAAATGCCAAATTTTTGTTGACCGGTGACCCAGGACAGATTGATCTGCCCAGAAGGGTGATCTCCGGCTTAAAGGAAGCCCTGTTGATTTTGAAAAACATTAAGGGAATAAGTATCATTCACTTGGACGATAAGGATGTCATTCGGCATAAGTTGGTGAAAAAGGTCATTGATGCCTATCAGAACATTGAACACCAAAACCAATTCTAGCATGGCGAATACGCTAATGGGTACGGACTTCCGTTTTCCAGGTCAAAAATCCGTTTATCGTGGAAAAGTCCGGGAAGTCTATCATTTTGAAAATGACATTTTGGTCATGATCGCCACGGATAGATTATCCGCCTTTGATGTGGTCATGCCAAAAGGTATCCCGTACAAGGGGCAGATCCTGAACCAAATTGCCACAAAGATGATGGAGGCCACACAGGATATTGTACCCAATTGGTTAATGGCCACACCCGATCCCAATGTGGCCGTTGGAATGGCCTGTACACCTTTTAAAGTGGAAATGGTGATTCGGGGCTATCTTTCGGGCCACGCAGCACGGGAGTATAAGTTGGGAAAACGCCTACTCTGCGGGGTGCCCATGCCGGAAGGAATGATGGAAAACGATTCCTTTCCGGAACCCATTATAACCCCGGCCACCAAAGCCGAAAAGGGCGACCATGACGAAGATATTTCCAGGGATGACATTTTGGACAGGGGTATCGTGTCCGAAGAGGATTATAGTGTTCTGGAGAAGTATACCAAGGCCTTGTTCCAAAGGGGGACCGAAATCGCCGCTGAACGTGATTTGATTTTGGTGGATACCAAATATGAGTTTGGAAAAACCAAGGATGGGGAAATCGTGTTGATCGATGAAATCCATACCCCGGATTCTTCGCGCTATTTTTATGCCCAAGGGTATCAAGAACGACAGGATAGGGGAGAGCCGCAAAAACAGTTATCCAAGGAATTTGTAAGGCAATGGTTGCTGTCCAACGGATTTCAAGGTCTGGAGGGGCAAACCGTGCCTGAAATGGGTGACGCCTACGTCCAGTCGGTTTCCGAGCGTTATATTGAATTGTATGAGAATATTACCGGGGAAGCCTTTGAAAAGGCCGACATCTCAAATATCCATGAGCGAATCGCCTTAAACATTGCGACCTACTTGGGTCAACTATCCAGCTAAGGTTCAACCTTCCATTGTATTTGGGCCACTTCGGTTTCCGAATACTTTTTCAAACCATCCCATCGGTTGATCAAGAATCCCATGCTTTGGTTTAAAATACCCCCTATACCTTTGTGGTGCCTTAATTTATATTTCCCCTACAGTTTGTTAAATGTTAAAATAAGATGTTTGAACAATTATTTTGTTTATTGCTAATTTAATATATTTATGCTAAATAAATATATCCACTATGGAATTCTGTCCCAACTGCAATTCGGATACATTCATTAAAGCTGGAATCATCAAAAACCGGCAGCGTTACAAATGCAAGTCCTGTGGTTACTTTTTCACAGTGGGAAAGTTGGGGAAGAAAATAGATGACTATTACGTCAATAAGGCACTACAGTTGTATTTGGAAGGATTGACCTATCGCGAAATTGAACGGATTCTCGGCGTTTCCCATGTGTCCGTAATGAATTGGGTGCGCAAGTACAATATTAAGCGGCCTTACCATGCCCAGTACCACCCCACCTATAAAATCCTGAATCTATCCGAGCTGCAGGAATACTTCCAAAATCCCCAAAATATTTCAGGTGCAGGAGTCTTGATTACGGAACTGGGGGACAAGTTCATGCTCATAAAATGGGAACGTTTCCGGAATTAAATATAACAATTTAGCGTAAAAATATATTAACTTTTTCTTTAGACCTTTTTTTTAGGATGTTCGTTGGGCAGAAAACAAATCAATAACATCTATAAAAATGAAGAAATCACTATTTGGACTGGCATTTTTCCTACTCATTGCCCCACTTGCTTTTTCTCAAGGAAACACGGAATATACTGGAGGTTACAAGGTAAAATTCAATGAGGACGGTTCTAAGTATCTACGGATAATTGCATGGGGCCAATTCTGGGCACAGTACAATGATAACGTACCCGATGACGCCAGCGAACTTAATTTCAGTGTCAGGCGTGCCAGGGTGTTGACCTTTACCCAATTGAACAAAAAGTTCCTGATTTTAACACATTGGGGATTGAACAGCTTAAATGGAAGCAATACAAGTCCCCTTGGCTTTGGTGAAAATGCACAATTGTTCTTCCACGATTTTTGGGGTGAATGGAAAGTCACCAAGAATTTGGATATCGGTGCCGGGCTTCATTATTGGAACGGGATTTCCAGGTTAAACAACCAAAGCACCCTAAATATGATGACCCTGGACAACAACCGACAGTCATGGTCCACCTTAGGGCTGTCCGATCAGTTTGCACGTCATATTGGGGTTTATGCCAAAGGTAAGATTGGAAAACTGCAATATCGGGTTGCCGTAAATGAAGCAGGCGCAAGTACAATAGATAATCGGGACCCTTCCATTGATGGCGTAACCGTTTACGGAGGTCGAAGAATCCTGGGTTCCGGTGATGCCGGAAAGGTATTCCAAGGGTATTTTGATTACAACTTTTTGGATGAAGAATCGATGTTATTGCCCTATAAGGTAGGTTCTTACCTGGGCACCAAAGAGGTTTTCAATGTTGGTGCCGGATTTTTTTCCCACCCCAATGGCGTGGTTGAAGCGGATGGCGATGGGGCCAATGTGAACATTTTTGCCGTGGATGCTTTTTATGATGCTCCTTTGGGACAGGATGGTTCGGCCATCACGGCTTACCTCACCTATCAAAACAGTGATTATGGGGAGAATTACAATTTTGGACCGTACGCCACAGGAAATATGGTCTATGGCCATGTAGGCTATTTAATTGCCGGGCCCCAGGACAAAACCCGTTTTCAGCCCTATTTGTCCTACAATACAAGGTCCATAGATGCTATAGATGACAATGCCACCAGGCTAGGTCTGGGCGCAAATATTTTTATGACGGGACACCATTCCAAATTGAGCCTGGAATATGCCAGTTCAAAAATAGGGGACGCGGATAGTACCGGGGTATTGACCCTTCAAGCAATGATTTACTTATAAAACCAACACATTATGACAGAAAAACAGCAAAAAGCTACGGCGTATTGGAAGGAAAACCTTAGGTACCTGGTCATCTTATTGATCATTTGGTTTGCGGTTTCCTATGGAGCGGGCATCATTTTCAAAGATGCCTTGAACAACATCAAGATTGGTGGATTTAAACTCGGGTTTTGGTTTGCCCAACAAGGTTCAATCTATGTTTTCGTGATTTTGATATTCGTCTACGTGCGATTAATGAACAAACTGGACAAAAAATACGGCTACGACGTCGATTAACTAACTAAAACTTCAAAGAATTATGAATGATGTACAAATTTGGACCTATGTCTTGGTGTTGCTGAGCTTTGGTCTTTACATAGGAATTGCAGTATGGTCCAGGGCCGGTTCCACAAAGGAGTTTTACGTGGCAGGTGGTGGCGTTTCCCCACTGGCCAACGGAATGGCTACAGCAGCCGATTGGATGTCGGCAGCAAGTTTTATTTCCATGGCGGGAATCATATCCTTTGCCGGTTATGATGGGGCCGTGTATTTGATGGGTTGGACCGGGGGTTACGTGCTCCTGGCACTTCTTCTGGCTCCCTACCTACGTAAGTTTGGAAAGTTTACCGTACCTGATTTTATCGGAGAACGTTACTACTCCAAAACGGCACGGATCGTTGCGGTCATATGTGCCCTGATTGTTTCCTTTACCTATGTAGCGGGCCAAATGCGTGGCGTTGGTATTGTATTCTCCAGGTATTTGGAGGTGGATATCAACACCGGGGTCATTATAGGGATGGTCATTGTCTTGTTCTACGCCGTATTGGGGGGTATGAAAGGAATTACCTATACCCAGGTAGCCCAGTATTGTGTCTTGATCTTTGCCTTTATGGTTCCAGCCATTTTTATTTCGATGCAAATGACCGGTAATCCCATTCCGCAACTAGGATTTGGAAGTACCTTGTCCGATGGTTCAGGTACTTTTCTTCTGGATAAGCTTGACGGACTTTCCACCGAACTCGGTTTTGCGGAATATACCAACGGTTCCAAAAGTCTTATCGACGTTTTTGCGATTACCTTGGCATTGATGGTAGGTACCGCGGGCCTACCCCATGTTATTGTGCGTTTCTTTACGGTGAAGCGGGTAAAAGATGCCCGGAAATCCGCTGGTTTGGCCCTGTTGTTTATTGCCATACTTTACACAACTGCCCCAGCTGTAGCCGTATTTGCAAGAACCAACCTTATCGAAACGGTAAGTGGAAAGGAATATGCGGCCATGCCACAGTGGTTCAAAAATTGGGAGACCACAGGGCTGATAGGTCATGACGATAAGAATGGTGATGGTGTCATTCAATATGTGGCCAATCCGGAAGTAAATGAACTTAAAGTAGATCGTGATATTATGGTATTGGCCAATCCGGAAATTGCAAATCTGCCGGCTTGGGTAATCGGTTTGATCGCGGCTGGTGGTCTGGCAGCAGCTTTATCCACGGCCGCCGGATTGTTGTTGGTCATCTCCTCTTCCGTTTCCCACGATTTGATCAAAAATGTGTTCAATCCTGACCTGTCCGAAAAAGGAGAGCTTTGGGCTGCTCGTATTTCTGCTGCTGTTGCTGTAGTAATTGCAGGGTATTTTGGCATAAACCCACCCGGTTTTGTGGCTGCCGTTGTAGCATTGGCCTTTGGTCTCGCAGCAGCATCGTTCTTCCCAGCCATTATCCTCGGAATCTTCTATAAGAAAATGAACAGTAAAGGTGCTGTTACCGGTATGATCGTCGGTATTTCATTGATGCTCTTTTATATGTTGAAGTTCAAGTTTGGAATATTTGATGGTGGTAAGGAAGCCGTAGCGGGCCTAAAAGATAGTTGGTGGTTCGGGATTTCACCGGAAGGCTTCGGTACCATTGCCATGTTGGTCAACTTTATCGTAGCCGTGGTGGTCAACAAGTTTACGGAAGAGCCACCGGAAGATGTACAGGAAATTGTCGAGAACATTAGAATCCCAAGTGGTGCGGGTGAAGCCTCATCGCACTAATTGATATTTAGTTGGTTACGTGAAAGCGGTGTGGTACATTTTGCCGCACCGTTTTCGTAATTTTAAAAGATTTGATCCCTAATGAAAATGAAAAAAAGGCATCAACAAAAATTGGTGGTGTTGGCAGCGGTGCTGTTCCTGCTATGGAACGTCCCCTTTGTTACCATCTTTGATGTAGATTTCCAAATTCTTGGTTTTCCGGCCTTTTACGTCTTCATTTTTTTAAGTTGGTTGGTTTCCAGTATCGTGGCATATCGTATTCTTAAAAAGTTTTATGAGTAATTATGTGTTGATATTGATCATTGTGGCCTATTTGGCATTCCTTTTTTTCCTGGCCTATTGGGCGGAGCGGAAACATAGTGGCAAATTGGTGAACAATCCTTACGTGTACGTGCTTTCGTTGGCAGTTTATTGTACCGCATGGACCTATTACGGTAGCGTGGGTATTGCCTCCAGGTCGGGGATAAGCTTTCTGACCATTTATCTAGGGCCGGTAATCGCTTTACCACTATGGATCGTTTTGATGCGAAAGATCATCCGTATTTCAAAACAGCATAAAATTTCAAGTATTGCCGATTTTATTTCTCTGCGATATGGCAATAATAGACCCTTGGGGGCTTTGGTGACCCTAACCTGCCTTTTGGCCATAATTCCATATATCGCCCTACAATTAAAAGCGGTTTCGGAGACCTTTGCCCTGGTCTCCAGTGAAAATGGTTATGCGGCCACCGGAATACTGGACGACTCCACTTTTTATATTGCTTTGCTCATTGCGGTTTTTGTGGCCTTTTTTGGGACACGGTCCACCGATGCCTCCCAGGGAAAAAGGGGTATCATGGCTACAGTGGCCCTGGAGTCCGTCCTAAAGCTGTTCTTCTTTTTGGTCATTGGGATTTTTGTGGTTTATTTTCTATTTGATGGCACCTCGGATATCCATCAAAAAGCATCGGCCATGGAGAGCTTCAAGCAATTGAGTTCTTTTGGGGGCTTGGAAAATGGGTTCAATTGGATGTTCACTATCCTTCTTTCGTTTTTTGCCATCTTTTTGTTGCCAAGACAGTTTCATGTAGCCGTAGTTGAAAATCACAATGTGAACCATCTTAAAAAGGCCATATGGATGTTTCCCCTTTATTTATTGCTGTTCAACATTTTTGTCATCTTTATTGCTTGGGCCGGCAACCTTAGATTGCCGGAAACGGTGAACCACGACTACTATTCACTGCTATTGCCGTTACAAACTGGGAATACCACTTTGGCCCTTTTGGTTTTTATGGGGGGGTTCTCCGCGGTGATTTCCATGATTGTAGTGTCCACGCTCGCATTGTCCACCATGGTAAGCAATAATGTTATCATTCCCTATGGATTTATCAAAAAACTGGTAGAAGGCAATCCAGAGGAAAATGCCAAAAGTATTAAAGGTATCAGAAGGATAGCCATTCTTTTATTGATTACGGTTGCCTACTTTTTTTACGTCCAGTTCTCTACCCAGCTGTCACTCTACTCCATTGGATTGATTTCCTTTGTGGTCATTGCCCAATTGGCGCCATCGTTCTTTTTGGGACTGTTTTGGAGAAGGGGCACTGCAAAAGCAGCAAAAATGGGTATTGGCATAGGGATTTTAATAGTTGTCTATACCCTTTTGCTTCCTATTATTGTCAATGTGGTAACCCCAGCTTCGGACTTCTTGGAAGAAGGGCTATTGGGGCAATCATGGCTCAAACCTTCCCAACTTTTTGGACTGGAGTACCTTACTCCGGAGAGCAATGCCTTTTTATGGAGCGTAAGCTTCAATACCTTGTCCTTTGTTGGCCTCTCCCTTTGGGCCAAAGGCAATTATCGGGAACGGAATTATGCGGAAATGTTTGTCCACCATGAGAACTACGAGAATCTTCAGGAAGGTGCATTTGTCTGGAAGGGCGAAGCCTATGTGGCCGATATCAGACGGTTGTTGAATCGCTTTTTGGGGGAACAACGCACGCAAAGGGCTTTATCCCTTTTCAATAAAAAATATAATATCTCTGAAAAAGAAGAGAAAGCGGATTCCAGATTGATCAACTTTTCCGAAAAATTGCTCACGGGTTCCATTGGTAGCGCATCGGCAAAAATTCTTTTGGCATCGGTCTCCAAAGAAAAACCCATTAGCCTGGTGGAGGTCCTTCATATTTTGGAGGAAAGCAAGGAGACCAAGGCCAACAATAGGCTGTTGATGGAAAAGTCCGAAGAGTTGTCCCAAATGGCAACCAAATTGCAATCCGCCAACGAAGAACTGCGACAACAAGATAGGTTAAAGGACGAATTTTTGGACACGGTCGCCCATGAATTAAAAACGCCAATTACCTCAATTAAAGCGGCATCGGAGGTGCTGGAGGATGAAAATATGCCCATTGCACTACGGCAACAATTTCTGGAGAACATTGGTAAGGATACGGACCGTTTGGCCAAACTGATCCATAATATCCTGGATTTGGAAAAGCTATCCTCCAACCGCACGGAACTCAATATCCAAACCAGGAACATCAACGGAACCATAAAAAGGGCGGTCAATGGCATTGAGCAGATCGCTACAAAAAAAGGCATACAAGTGGAATTCAGGGAATCGGAATACTTGGGGGGACGCTATGATGAGGACCGTATCCTTCAGGTGCTTACCAATTTATTGTCCAATTCCTTAAAATTTACGGAAGGAAAAAATGGAAAGGTAAAAATAGTATTGGAGGAGAAGAAAAAGGAAATTGCCATAGCCGTGGAGGACAATGGTCGCGGAATACCACAGGAGGACCACAATTACATTTTTGAAAAATTCTATCAGTCAAAAAACCAGAATACCAAGAAACCCCAGGGAAGTGGATTTGGCCTGGCCATTTGCAAGAGCATTGTGGAAAGTCACAATGGAACTATTTGGGCAGATCGGAAATTTAAAAAGGGGGCACGCTTGGTGTTTACGATACCTAAAGCAAAATGAGTAAAAAGATTTTAATAGTGGATGATGAACCCAACATTGTAATGTCGTTGGAATATGCTTTTAAAAAGAAGGATTTCCAGGTTTTTATTGCCAGGGATGGTACCGAAGCTCTGGAAATTGCCAGAGCAGAATTGCCCCATGTTATCCTTTTGGACATTATGATGCCCAAGATGGATGGGTATGAAACGCTAAAACAGATTCGAAAAAATGAGGAATTAAAACGGACCAAGGTCATTTTTATATCAGCAAAAAGCAAACCTGCCGATGTTGAAAAGGGATTGGGACTTGGGGCCGATAGTTATGTGACCAAACCCTTTTCCATAAAAAAGGTGATTACCGATGTAGAAAAAATGATAGCCTAATCCATGATGAAATACAACAGTTTTTATTCGGAGAGCATTCAAGACCCAGAGGGGTTTTGGAGGGAGCATGCCCAACAACTGGCATGGGACCGTTTTCCCACGGAGATCGTGAAAAAAGCCCCTAACGGGGCCAACCATTGGTTTGCCGATGGGGAATTGAATATGTGTTATCTATGTGTGGATAGGCATGTGGAGGCGGGCCATGGCAACCAAGTCGCCCTATATTATGATTCCCCGGTAACGGATACCAAGGCCCATATCACTTACCGCCAATTGTATGACGAAGTTTCCAGGCTTGCAGGGGGACTCAAACGAATGGGAATGGAAAAAGGGGACACGGCCATTATTTACATGCCCATGATCCCACAAGCCATTTATGCCATGTTGGCCTGCGCGAGGTTGGGAATCATACATTCCGTGGTTTTCGGCGGATTCGCTCCCCATGAACTTGCCATACGAATTGATGATTGCAGGCCAAAAACCATTTTAACCGCTTCCAACGGGATAGAGGTCCAAAAAATAATACCGTATAAACCTTTTGTGGACGAAGCCATTGCACTGGCCAACCACAAGCCAGAAAGTGTGGTGATCTATGACCGAAAGCTGGGGGTCCACATTCCCAAGCATGATTATGATATTGATTATGATACGCTGGTAAAGGAATCGGAACCTGCAGATTGCGTTCGGGTCCCATCGACACATCCGCTTTACATCCTTTACACCTCTGGAACAACAGGAAAGCCCAAAGGTATTGTGAGGGATACTGGGGGATATGCCACTTCCCTTAAATTTTCCATGAAGTATGTATACGGAGTGGATGAAGGCGATGTATATTGGGCGGCCAGTGATGTAGGGTGGGTCGTTGGTCACAGTTATATCGTTTATGCCCCTTTATTGAATAGGAACAGTACCGTTCTTTTTGAAGGAAAGCCCATACGAACCCCGGATGCATCAACCTTTTGGCGCGTGATTTCCGAATATCAGGTAAAAGTGATGTTTACGGCCCCAACGGCCATTCGAGCCATTAAAAAAGAAGATCCCGAGGGTCTTCTCCTTAAAAAATATGACCTAAGTTGTTTAAAACATCAGTTTTTGGCAGGAGAACGCTGTGATATGGCTACCTTGGAGTGGACAAGTGAAAAATTGGGTGTCCCTGTCATAGACCACTGGTGGCAGACCGAATCCGGATGGCCAATGCTGGCGAATATGGTAGGTGTGGAACTTCAGAAAATAAAACCTGGATCTGCCGGATTCCCCGTTTGTGGATATGACATCCATATCATTGGTGCCGATGGGCAGCCTTGTGGCGCAAATGAAGAGGGCTACGTTTTGGTAAAACAGCCGTTGCCCCCGGGTTGTCTTTTGGATGTTTGGAACAATACCCCACGTTTTGTCGCAGGCTATCTGGAAAGATTTCCGGGATATTATTTCTCCGGTGACGGTGGTTATAAAGATGAGGAAGGATACCTCTACATAACAGGCCGGGTAGATGATATCATCAATGTAGCCGGGCATAGGCTGTCTACGGCAGAAATGGAGGAAATTGTGGCATCTCACCCGGATATTGCGGAATGCGCCGTTTTTGGGGTTCATTGTGACTTGAAGGGACAACGGCCATTAGGTCTGGCGGTTCTAAAATCAGGAACCACTATTGCCTCCAAGGACTTGGAAAAAGAGGTCATTCATAACGTTCGTAAGGAAATAGGGGCGGTAGCTTCATTCAAGCAATTGCTTGTGGTGGACCGGTTGCCAAAAACACGATCGGGAAAGATTCTTAGAAAACTGCTCAGAAATATTGCCGATAAGTCGGAATACCCCATTCCATCCACCATTGATGACGTGGCCATAATTGATGAAATAAAACAAGTATATAGATTACATAACTTAGGAAACTTTAAACAACAAACCACATGAGTAATTATCACATAAAACATCTAGAGGAATACTTTCAAGTATACAGAAAATCAGTTCGTAATCCGGAAAATTTTTGGGAGGAAGTCGCTGAGGAGCACTTTGTCTGGAGAAAAAAATGGGACAAAGTCCTGGAATGGGATTTTTCAAAACCGGAAATCAAATGGTTTGAGGGGGCCAAACTCAACATTACCGAAAACTGTATCGACCGCCATATCCATATCCGGGGCGACAAAACCGCTATTCTTTTTGAACCCAATAATCCGGAAGAGGAGGCACAGCACATTACTTACAAGGAATTGCGCAAAAGGGTCTGCAAAATGGCAAACGTATTAAGGGACAAAGGCATAAAAAAAGGGGATAGGGTGGTCATCTATCTACCCATGATTCCGGAGCTGGCCGTATCCCTTTTGGCCTGTGCCCGAATAGGGGCGGTCCATTCCGTAGTATTTGCAGGATTCTCCTCTACCGCACTATCAACCCGGATCAATGATTGTGGAGCCAAAATGGTGTTGACCTCCGATGGTTCGTACAGGGGTTCCAAAACCATTGATCTAAAGGGAATTGTGGATGATGCCTTAAAGGATTGTCCAAGTGTTGAAAGTGTATTGGTCGCCAAACGGATCAACTCCGATATTACGATGAAAGAAGGGCGGGACGAATGGTTGGCGCCGTTAATGGAGGAGGCATATGGGGACTATCCGGCCGAAGTTATGGATGCCGAAGATCCCCTGTTCATCCTGTATACCTCCGGATCGACCGGGAAACCAAAAGGGATGGTGCATACCACAGGAGGATATATGGTCTATACCTCCTATACCTTTAAGAACGTATTCCAATATCGAGAGGATGATATTTATTGGTGTACCGCTGATATTGGATGGATAACCGGGCACTCCTATATTGTTTATGGCCCCTTGGCCAATGGCGCTACGACCGTAATGTTTGAAGGCGTACCGTCCTATCCTGATTTTGGACGGTTTTGGGAAGTTGTGCAGAAGCACAAAATCACACAATTTTATACGGCCCCAACTGCCATTAGGGCTTTGGCAAAGGAGAACCTCGATTATGTAAATAAATACGATCTGTCCTGTCTAAAAGTTTTGGGAACGGTAGGGGAACCCATTAATGAAGAAGCCTGGCACTGGTACAATGATCATGTAGGGGAAAAGAAATGTCCCATTGTGGATACGTGGTGGCAAACCGAAACCGGCGGTATATTGATCTCGCCCATTCCTTTTGCCACACCTACAAAACCAACCTATGCGACCCTGCCCATGCCTGGGGTACAACCTGCATTGATGGATGAAAATGGCAGTGAAATCAAAGGTAACCAAACAGATGGCCGACTTTGCATTAAATTCCCATGGCCCTCAATGGCACGGTCCATATGGGGAAACCACCAACGGTATAAGGATACCTATTTTTCTGCATTCAAGGACATGTACTTCACTGGTGATGGGGCCTTAAGGGATGAAGTTGGTTACTATCGCATCACCGGACGTGTGGATGATGTCATCATCGTTTCCGGTCATAACCTGGGAACCGCCCCAATTGAAGACGCTATCAATGAGCATCCCGCGGTAGCGGAATCAGCCATTGTGGGCTACCCTCATGACATTAAGGGAAATGCCCTATATGGTTATGTGATCCTGAAGGAAACTGGGGAATCACGAGACCGTGACAATTTGAAAAAGGAAATCAATCAGGTGATTACGGAGCATATTGGACCCATTGCAAAACTGAACAAGATTCAGTTTGTTCCTGGACTTCCCAAGACCCGAAGTGGAAAAATCATGCGTCGTATCCTTAGAAAAATAGCATCCAAGGACACCAAGAATCTTGGGGATACCTCCACCTTATTGAATCCTGAAGTGGTAGAAAAAATTATGGAGGAAGCCCTTTAAAGGAACTTCCAGAATTCCCAAAACCTGTCTTTTTTGAGTAATTTTTCAAGGGAGACAGGTTGTAAACTTTCCAGAATGTGTAAAAATGCGATGGCTGTGATATAGGCATCGCCCAAGGCCGTATGTCTATCCGTTTTGGGAATATCGAAATATTCGGATAGCTCGTCCAAACTGTAATGCCCCTCTTGCTTTCGCTTTAACCTCGGTAGGCTTTTGTTGAAGAGCACCGAAGTATCCAATTCCGGGTTCATCAATTTGGGCAATCCCTGTCTTTTGAGGGCCTGATTCACCATACCCACGTCAAAACGTACGTGATGTGCCACCAAAACCGCATTTTCCAAAAGTCGTAATAGGATTTGAAGCCCTTCGAGTTCAGGAATTCGCGCTACTTTTCCCTTTTTTAGGATGCCGTGGATTTCCACGGTTTTGGCATCAAAGGTGGTTTGATCCAAAAACACCTCAAAGGCTTCCTTTGCCTTTATGGTACCATTTTTTATCCGAAGTGCGCCAATGCTCAAAATCCGGTCATTTTTTAGATCGAATCCTGTGGTTTCCGTATCCAAAACCACAAAATTGGCTTCGGAGACCTTTTTGGGGAGTCCCTGACGAAAGGAAGCTTCGTAAGCTTTCCAGAATTCTGGAAGAGTAGGGGTGGTTTCGGCCATTTTTAACGTACTCTTGAAACCATAAATCGAATATTCAACAGCTCTTGGATTTCCTTAATGGTTTTAAAGGTTCTTTTGAGTTTCATTTTTTCCTCTTTGCTCAATAGCTCTAAATTGATGTACCTACCGGAATCATTGTTTTGAAGGCCCTGTTTTGTCCTAAAGCGCAACAAGGCTTTACTGGCATAACTGCAGGCCAAAAAAGTCTCTTTATTATTGGGTTCTAATTCTGCCAGTTTCTCATAACGCTCCCAAGTATTACTGATATCGGGGACGTTATGGTGTAGGATCAGTACCCGGGCGGCGTCCACCAAGGGCATTAGGGCCCGTTGTTTTAGATCAAAAAAGTCTTTGTGTTCCCCATCCTGCTCTACTAAGAACTGTCTAAAGAAGCCCGAGGGAGAAGGGTTCATGAGCGAACTGCTTGCCAAATGGCTTAAGAAAATGGGATATTTTTTAACGGTGTCAAATATATGTCGAGACAATTTGGACACCAATTCCTTATCGCCATGGGCCCTATTGTAATCAAAGAAAATGGAAGATAACAATACCTCATCAGGTCCGGGGTTCATAATCCATTTGGAGGTCATTTTTTGATAACCGGAAAGGCTATTGCACCATTTTGGATTGGAGGCCATCATATCGGCCGGACAAAACTCATAACCAATAAAGTTAAGTCCATTGGTAATGTATTTTGCCAATTCCAAAAAGTACCTTTGGGTGGCTTCAAAGTCATCTTCAGCCACATCTTCAAAAAGTAGGGCATTGTCCTGATCGGTATGCAGCAACTGTTCACTTCTTCCCTGGCTCCCCATGGCCAACCAGGCGAATTTTACCGGGGGTTTGGAGGGCATTTTTTCCATCGCCAGTTTTACCACTTGCTTGATACAGGAATCATTAAGTTCCGAAATGATTTTGGAGGTCAGGGCCATTGGGATATTTTGGTCCAGATATCCCCTGAGCAAATTCATGACCCCATTTCGTAGGGGTTTGATGTCCTCAACGCTCCTGGAACGTTTAATGGCTTTGACCAAAACGGCTGGATTATTGCCCAAGGAGAGCATAAGGTCATGTTTGGATAAGATGCCAATGGCCTTGGTATTCACGGTGCCATCCTCGGTCAGTACCAGATGGCTGATATTGCTTTTCATCATGGCCATCTGCGCCTGTGTAATGGTAAGCTTTGTTGGATAGGTAATCACTGGGGAGGACATGATATCTTTTGCTTTGGCGGAAATAGAATGGTCCCCCGTGGCAATCTTATTGCGCAAGTCTTTATCCGTAATGATCCCAATGGGTATTCCCCTTTGCTCTATGAGCATTGCACCAATTCCTTTGGAAGTCATTTGTTGGGCAATGGCTTTGATACTCGTTTCCGGGGCAACGGATACGATACCCTTTGAAAATTCAACAGGCTGTAAATCCAATAATCGCGATTCATTCCTGGGATTGAACTGATCGGCATTTCCCAATAACTGGCCCCTGTTACTTTTATCGTAGGGATTTCGGGTATTTGAGGCAAAGCTTTCCACTAAAAAGTCGGCAACCCTTCTATTTTCCTTGATGTACGGTCGGAACTTAGCTATCGGAATGGCGTAAAGAATGGTTTCTTCCTGAGTCCTTGCCCGTAACCTGTAGTTCTCATGGGCCATCAACGGCCTTAAACCAAAGATGTCCCCTTCGTCACATATATCCAAGATTACATTTTCCCCGGTATCCCAAAGGGCCACAGCACCTTTATGGACTACATAGAATTGGTCGTGTGCGGACTCATCGATTTCAAAGACCAGACTGTCCTTTTCTTTGTAGCTAATGGAGACCTCTTCGGATAAGGCTTCCAATTGCACGACTGACAAATTGGAAAATGGAGGATACCTTTTAAGAAAATCCGCAATGCGAAATGAGATGGTATTCTTCATGCCATAAGTTAACCATTAATGGCAATTTTAGGAACACCCGATCAAAAAATAAATCGAAAGATACCTGTAGTGACAACTAAGGGAGGCTCAATTCAATATAGGCAATAGGTCATGGAACCCCTGTTTGTATTCGAGGACTTTAAATAGGACTACGGTCTCACCAAGGTTTTCCAAGTCATTGATGTAATCCTTTCCGGAATTCTCGAAGTATTTGGTATCGCCTTTATTGACCCTGATCAAGCTTACCCTGCCATTGCCCGATCTACTTTTTAAAAGGGCATCGGTTTCTGAGATCCAAGAATAGTTTTTGTTGTTTTTTACAAAGGGAATACGCTCCCCAACATCCAATTTGAGGTTCCATAGCCGTATGGTGTTGTCCTCAAACAGTACTGCATTGCCAAGGGATTCACCAAACTCCAATAGATGGAGCTCCTTTACGTATTTATCTTCCCATTTGGTAAAATCATGAGCTGGGTTAAGTTCCAAACACTCCATGCCTTCAAATTTTGAGGCGGCGAAATTACTTACAATTATCCAAAGTATAGTATTAAAAATAACCGTTAACATATTGTTTGTATTACACTATTCGCAATGGTGGCCCCGGTATTTACCATTTTTCCAAAGAATCTTCGCCCTTGTCATTCATTAGAAAAAAAAGGCCTAAAGAAATTTTGAAATCAATAAAAATGAGCCCAACAAATAAGCCCCCTCTACCGCCAGTTTGCAACTGGTGGCGATAATGAGTAAGCAAAACGAACAAAAGTCATGGTGCCACTATCATGGCTTTTGTACTTTTAAAGGATGGGCAGAAACTGGAAATTCCGTAATGTTACAGCACTCAGTTGTACAGTACCCGCTAGGGGTGGACAGGGTTGGCCTAGTGCCAAAATATAATTTCAACTTTTTAAGACTCTAAGTTCATTTCCTCTGCCGGTGCTTGTGCGGGCGAGTGCCTTGTATCAGCGGTAGCAAATGGCTGGTCACCTGCGCATCGGCCACTGAGAAAGGTACGTTCAGGGCAACCTAGGAAATCTAAAGAAAGCAGTAAATCTGGGATTCGATAAGCTAGTGGATGCGAAAAATTGTGCTTAATACAATTAAAATATAAGATTATTAGAACTAAAATATAAGAAAACTATACTAAATGGTGATGGTGCCTTAAATCAGGTTTTTTTTATATGTATCCGAAATTGGTTAGAGTAATGGATTTTTTTTAAAAAGGGCGTGTCGTTCTTGAGGAAGGAGTAAATCCCCAAAAGTGATGAAACGATACCGATGATGGCCCAAAAATCCATGATTTAAAGATACAAAAAAGCATTGAGCGTTAGCTTGGATGGCAGACATTCAATCCCACCGCTACCACCCGTTTGCATCTGGTGGCGATAATGAGTAAGCAAAACGAACAAAAGTCATGGTGCCACTATCATGGCTTTTGTACTTTTAAAGGATGGGCAGAAACTGGAAATTCCGTAATGTTACAGCACTCAGTTGCGCAGTACTCGCAAATGGCGGACGGGGTGGTACTGTGGCGGTATAACCCTTTTAAAAGTTTTGCTGTCAATATGGCAAAGCAGCACGGGTAATACCGCCAGTCGCAGACTGGCGGTAGTGGGGAGCAGTTCAAGAGTAAGTATTTACAAGAGTTTTAGATTGGTTTAGTACAACATTTGAATTTTAATGATTGGTTTAATTGAAGAATACCCGCTAACAATAGGTACACTCATGACCTTAACCGGGCTAATATGGCTATTTCTAAGGTTGAAAAAGAAAGAATCATTTCATATGAAATACCATGGCTTAGCTTCATGGGGGGAATTGGTTGGTACTTGGAGTGTTATGCTTATCTTAATAATATGGGGCTTAATAATCTTATTTAGAGCTATTTAGATGAAAAACTAAAATTTTTAAACATTTATTTTTTTACGATAATAACATATTTAGTAATATTCATTTTGTAGAATCCGCTCCGCAGTAGTTATACTGCTACAGTATAACCGTTTTAATAATTTTGCTGTTGATATTGGGAAGCAGCCAAGCTACTTTACAGCGGGAGAGTCACAGCAAAAGTTTTCGGCCTTTTTTATCGAGATTTCTCACATCCGTTCGAAATGACCATTGCTTTGAGAGTGTCATTTCGAAGGAGCAAAGCGACTGAGAAATCCCCACAGCGTAGTACCCACAAAAAGTGGACAGGTTCGTACTGCGGCCAAAACGTAACTTCAACTTTTCGGGACTCCAAGTTCATCTTTTCTGCTAATGCTCGTCCATAATTTTTTGTTGTTGAGATTTCCCGCATACGTTCGAAATGACAAAATACACTTAAGTGTCATTTCGATATGAGGGCTTGGCCCGATTGAGAAATCTCGTTCATGGGATTTGGATTTCTCCCGTTGGTCGAAATGACAGGTTACCCGTTAATGGGAACTAGCGGCATGACAAAGTTTATAGTGGGTGAAGCAGAAGATAGGAACAATAAAGTAAGCTTATTCCCTACGTGCAAGGACTTTTCCTCCCAAGTCTACCAGCATTTCAGTATCTTCCGTGATCTCCATATGCACAACATCGTTGGGCATATCGGTAGTACGATAGGAGATGGTATAGGCTCCCTCTTCCAGAGACCACCCAAAATCCGTGATTACAACGAGTTGGTAATTGCTATACTGGTGAAACCGTCCGAGATACACATCATTAAAAATCCATTCTTGACGGATATATCCATTTTCTTCGTTCCTGGCCTCATTGCTCCAAATCCCAAGAATTGAATCGTTGTTTTCGGGAATCTTTGAGCAGTTACTGGCGGAAACCAAGGAAATAATGGCCCATAAGTAGAAACGCTTTTTCAATGTACAGTGGTATGGTATCCCTAATGGGGACATTCCTTAAGTTACCTATGCGGGACAATAGTCACAAAGACAACTGCATAAGTGGTGAAGTGATGGGATAAACGGGCTTTTTAGGGGCAATGGGTTGAATTTCAAATCAATATGACCTTATGGCGCACTTCGACTTTAACTTGAAGGGCACTGACTTGAATTGACCCAACAGGGCAGCATCCTCGAAATCCAAGCCTTTTTTGGAATTGGGATACAGTTCCCCTACAGCGTACGGAGCAGGACCAAGATGTACTACCCCTTATTTGACCGTATTGTTTTTTACAAAGGCAATGACGTCCCGTTCATACTTTTCCAAGGCGGCTTTATCGGCGCCTTGATATGCGGTGAAAGCTATGGTGTCGCCCCTTCTTATGGTTACTTTTTCCAGGGGTCCCTCGAACAGTAAGTGACCGGAATTTTCATAAAAAACAAACTTGATTGTACGCTCTTTTTCCTGAAGGAATTTTACCCATTGCGCAATGGATAGGGGTGAAGAAGGATACGTTCGTTCCCATACATAGTCCGTTGGCGATTTTCCCGCCCAGGTATCCAAGGCTCCAAAGGGAATGATTGTGGGAATATCATAATCCCCAAGGGTATATCCGGTGGCAGCCGGAGCCTCGGAAATTATACCACGAACCGTAGTGGTATGTAGTTCACTTCCCGCATACAGTACAACGCGTCCCCCATTGGAGGCCCCATATAGGAAGATGTTTCGGGTATCCAACGAACCACTTTTTTTGGCATGGGCAACCGCGCCCTGGAATACCCCCCAGATCAGCTGTTGTTTCCCCTTGTTGGTTACCCTTCGGGTGACAAAATTCCAGTCCAGCCCATTCATTTGATAGGCATCAAATGATATGGTGGCAAATCCGTTCCTTCGGAATAGGTCAATACGGGCCTGATCATCTTCCCTGAAACCTGCCCCTCCATGGGCATACACCACAACTGGTGGTTTTTCAACAGTATCCGGAACCCAAATATCGACGGATTTGTGCTTGGGATCAAACTCGGCAAATGGTCCAATCGTGGTGTACCATCCTTTGGAACCAATTTCTTTAAGTCCAGCGGTTTTGGATACGACTTTACAGGAAACTACAGTAAATAGGAGCAAGAGGATTACAAACAGTCTTTTCATAGTGGTGGAATTTTGGTTTGTATGGAAAAGACGGATGGAATTGCCCTGTGTTGCAAAAAGATGAGGTTCAAGAAAATGATTATAGCAAGTAAACCCGGTCCGGTCCGCTTCTAGTCCAAGATTTGTGGCTTTTCCCACGTATTGGGATGGTGGCGATGCCCATAACACACTGCACGATAACCCTTAACGAATCACGAATGGCGAATTACGAATGGCGAATCACGAACAACGAATGGAGCTAATGACGAATCACGAACAACGAACACCCATCACCCATCACTCCTCCCGTTTTGACCTGTCCTTATTGATGACCTCGGCAATTTGATGGACTTGCAGATTTTTGGCAATAATGGTTCGATCGGGATCAAGCACGTAAATTTCAGGGGTAATATCGACATAGTATTTTCCATAGATGGACCTGTTGGTAGGGTCAAATACATTGACCCAGGGCATACCACTTTTGGCGACATAATCCCGCCATTCCGCATCATCGGTATCAATGGCAATGCCAAATACGTCCACTCCCCGATCCTTCCATTCCTCATAAAATGCCACTAATTTGGGCGTTTCTTCTATGCAATGGTCACAGGTTGGATTGTACATGAACACAATGATATAAGGTGCCTTAAGTTCCAAAATCGACCTTGTTTTTCCGTTTACGTCGGTTGACACCACATTGGGTCCTTTTTTGCCCACCAAACTGGCCGCCATTTCCCCAGCACGCCTTTGTAAAGCGTCTATTAAGGTGGAGTCTGACCAAAATGCGCGATCATGGGTAAAGTAGTTTTGGATCATATTCACATAAACGGCCTCTGAATCCATCAATGTTGTCTTGGAAGGCTCGTAGTTGAGGGTAATCCAATTCGCAAAAAACTTGAAATATTCAGGGTATTTCAACACTTTTTCCACCAGGTGATTCGCAGTCTTATTGATGGAATCCGCATGTTGTGTGGTCAATCGTGTCATATACCTTTTCAATTTATTGGCAATTACTGGGGTATACAAGAGGCGCTCATCGCTAAAATCGACATTATCCCAGAATTGGGTCCGAAAACGATGAACTTTTGTAGCGTTATCCAAAGTGCCATCCAAACCACGGGTATCCGACACGATTGGATTTTGCCCCGCTCTTTTGAATTTGGTAAAAAAGGTATTTGGATTCTTGGAAAATACGTCATCCAGATAGGTCCGGCGCTCCTGTTGGATTTTTTCCTGTTGCGTTTTTAAATAGGCATAATTTAAATCGGTTTCTTCCATATCCTTTAGGCGACTTGTAATGGGCTGGATTTTTCTTTGGTGGCCCGTTTCGTAGTTTAGGGTTTCATAAAGCAGTTGATTGTCCAGACTGCCCTCTACGACCATACTGTTCACCAAATCGTTGGCTTGGGTTTTCATGCTAAAGGTCTGGTCTTTGTCCACCAATAGCTGCAAGGTGCTATCATTGTCAAAGTAGGCCATGTAAAACCCTGGCTTGTAAGGGGAGTTATTTTTAAAAACCACTTTCCCGTTGGCATCCATACCGGTAGAGTCTACCCGATATTGGGAATCGGCAAAAAAACCGATCAAATAAACAGGACCGGCCCCAAAACCATCTACCTGGATACTGATATTGGGATTCTCCGGAACGGTGTTTGTCTTTTGGGAAGTATTGTTTTGGGGTTCTCCTGTTCGGGAGCCACAGGCAAGAACCATTAAAATTAACAACACGAATGAAAAAAGGTACTTCATGGGAATGGGTTTTAATTGGAATGAAAGTTTTTTGGAATAAGGGGGTAGTCAACAATCAATATTCGCTTCTAATCTTGGGAGTTTAAAACAGAATTCACGCTATGCGTAATCAACTAGTCCGAACAAACGTCACTAAATCTCTGTGCAGATAAAAAATATTAGTAATAAGTGGGAGTATATAGGAATAAGTGGGAATTCAACAAATTTCAACCAAGGATGTCTGGGACATGCGTTCTTACTGTAGATGACTATGCTCCTTGAACTTGGTTTTCAATCCTTGGTGTTTAGAAGCTACATTAGGTTGTTCTCCTTATGCAAATCGACCAATAGCGTTTGAAATCGCCGTATTATGGTGTTTTTATGCTCACGAAGAGTTTTCTACCTGTTATTGACGAACGGTCCCATTTATTACACCGCACTTGTTGCCATTGGAAGTTTTACTTTTTTTCGCTAGGGTAGGGGAGATTGCGGAAAATGAAGAAGATGCCATCCGCTGCGTTTGAAGTTTGTACATAGGCTTTGGAGGTTAGCGGAGCCATTAATACAATAATCAGGATTCCGGTATTCCCTATACGATTAATTGAAATTTTAATTCAACAGTCATTAGTAACACCCTTGTAACATCATGAAAAATATACACCTTGCCGTACTCCCACTTCTTTTTCTATTTAGTTCCTGTAGCGAAGACTCCGAAGCCCCAACAAATAATCCAACCTTGATTTTCAATCGGGCCGATGTGAGGGTGAACGAACTATCCAGAGATCAAATGTTCAATAGGCTGATCAATCATGAGATCAGTTATTATGACACGGTATTCGAAAAGCCCAAGAACCTTCGTGCTTTTAAGCTAAGGGATGTTTTGGAACTGGGATATGCCATTAATCTGGATACCATCGGGAACTCAACTTTCACCTTTTTGGCATTGGATGGATTTCAAGATTCTGCCACCAGTGTCCAGGCCAATGAATCTGGGGGTTATATCGCTTTTGAGGATTTGGATGTGGAGGGATCGGACAACAGGGAGCCCGTTGCCACGGAAAACAACAATGACCCTGCGCCTTTTTATGTTGTTTGGATCAATGAAGACCAAACCCCGGAAGACGGCTATCCCTGGCCGTATCAATTGTATGCCATTGACAAGAACTGACCTGAAAAGGACGATTCTTTTCCTGCTCTAAAACAGGACGCCGTTCGGAACTGGCCGCCAAAGTCGGGCTGGGTTGTAGTATTGGACAACGTAATTTACGAAGCTGTAAGTTGCATTCCATAACGCCAGTACATCTGGGAGCCATCAAAAACGGGTAAACAATTTCCCACCCCTTTTCAATACATTTTCATAGCGCAAGGTGATTTGAACAATGCCATCATTGGCTGCCAGGCCTTCGGTCCTTAAACTGGTTTGGTTGCCATAACCAAGGCTTATCATAACGGCGTTCAAGATCTGAAAATTGGCAAATACGCCATAATGGTCGTCCAATCGATATACCACATTGAGTCCAAACTTGTCTTGAAACAAAAAGTTGGTGGAAATATCAATATCGGTGTTTTCCTTATTTTGAATACGAGTATAAAACATGGGCATAAAGGAGATATCGTTGTTCAATAGAAAAACATAAGCCGTGTTGAATACGATGGGGAGTTGTCGGGTATCGACCTGAAGCTCGGAAATATCATAATGTACCGTATTTAAAAAACTGGGGACGGAAAGACCTACAAAGAACCAGTCATTGCTATATACGGCGCCTGCCCCAATGTTGAATACGAACCTATTGACCAAGCTATTGTAAAAATCCTGCAAAGGTTGGGAATTGGATTCAGGAAAACGATGGTCCAATAGATTGCCCCTGAACTTTATTCCGAATGACAAGTTCGCTTTCTCGTTCAGTTTAAGGTCATATGCGGTAGCAAGATCAAAGTACGTATGTTGCATATCATCATACTCATCATTTATAATGGAAAACCCGAATGCCATGTTCTTTCTTTTGGAAGGCAAACTGAACATGGCGGATTCCCTTTTGTAATGGTTGAAGTCCCGAAGTAGTTCTGAGCGGTAATTAATGGTAAAATTGGGCGTTCCTTCGATCCCCGTCATTCCAGGATTTACCGTAAAGGAGTTGTACATGTACTGTGAATATTCAATCCGTTCTGCCTCATTGTATTGTTGTGCATTTCCTAGAATTGCGTAACTAAAAATGAAAATGAGTGTGATTTTGGGTTTCATGGGGCTAAAATTAGTTGCTAAAATGCATGGCTTAAGAATTGGGGAGTAATATGTTGTTCGAATGTTCCTGTGGTCCTTGAATCTTTTGGGTCCTAAAAAAGCGTTCAGTTCAAGTGTAAGGTCTAAATGGTATAAAAGGGGAGGGCCGGGAAACCGTGACCTGAGGGAATTGCACTTTCCTTGATCATTGTATGCCCTTCATGGGTCGTTAAATTAATCCGAGTCCCTCCAAAAAGCCAACACAAATTGCATAATTGGCAGTATATGGGAACAATAGGGCGTTTAGAAGCATAGGGGCTTTAATTATCGTAAAGTGTAGAAAGGGGTGTGCTTGTTAGGCCTTCTAGAGAAGGGAGTATAATTACTAAAGGCTTTCAGGGGGCCTACTGGTCATCCTAGACTTTTTATGGGATGTAATGCATGGTTCACATAAACGATGGTAAACAAAAAAGAGGGCTTCCGCCCCCTTTTTATGTTCTCTTACCTTAGGAAAACCGTATTAATTTCAGTGCGGTATGCCTTCGGTGGTTTTTCCAGCTTTCGTGACGGGCCAATACCCTATCCATAATCGCGCTGTTCCTATTGATTCGCTTCTTTGTATTTTTCATGATTACTTCCTTATCTATTTGTTATACTTGGTGCAATAAGCACCCCGATTTACATGTTCCTTTAGACGTAAAAACCCCCGAAGCATTACACTATTGGGACAAGTTTAACGCGCTATTAAGGAATCGTTTCAAGTCTTGGATTTTAGCCCTACTATTTTTGGATAGGTAACATTGCGGAGGTGGTACCACCAAAAGCACTCCAGATTGAGCGTTAAAAACCTTCAGGGTTAGAAATCCTGGTTTATTGCTTCTTTGGTACGTTTTACAACAGGATATGTATCAGTATTCATAGGTTTGTGAACCATCTCCCTTGCTGCTCTTTTTGAATGAATATTAACATCGAAGGAAAGTTTTGATTATTTTAGTCTCGGTCGGGCAGTACAAAGGAATCCAGGTTCTACTGGGACTCATGCGCTGAATAAAATCCACGATCCAATGGAACGGTACTAAGCTGGTATAGCTGTCCAGATTAAAAAAATCTTGAATGAAGGCTTCCTACTACAAAATTATATTCGATGAAGAAACACCATTTCGATGCACTTATATAGATCTTCCTGTTTTTGATCATCCGTGGCATTTTCATCCTGAACTGGAGTTGACCTTGATTCTTGAAAGTGAGGGGATTCGATATATCGGAGACCACACCTCCAGCTTTAAAGCAGGGGATTTGGTGCTGGTAGGCCCAAATTTACCGCATTTATGGTTGAACGATAAAAAGAGTTTGGAAGATACCGTTGGAAGAAGCCGCAGGATTACACTTCAATTTCCTGAGGATTTTATGAGTAGGATATTTAAGGATGCCATAGAATTACAACCTTTGGCCCAACTTTTCAAGATAGCGGAAAGGGGAATCTCTTTTTCTACGGAAACCAGTAGTCAAATTTCCCCATTATTGTTGGACATTAACAAAAAGAAGGGACTGCCCAAATGGGCTGCTGTGTTCAATCTTTTATCACAACTTACCGAGGCCTATGATTACCGACTTTTGGCAAGCCCTGGCTATCTGCCAAAGTTCACCAACAGGGACTGCAACCTTATGAGCCAAATATTTCGGCACATTAGGAATAACATTGAAAATAAGATTACGCTTCAGGAAATGGCGGATATGGCCTGCCTTACGAAACCTTCCTTCTGTCGCTTTTTCAAACAGAAAACTTCAAAATCTTTTTTTACCTTTTTGAATGAATATAGGGTAAACAATACCAAAAGAATGTTACTGGATGACAAACACCTCCCGATTGGCCTGATAGCCCAGAAATCTGGATTTCCAAGCGTTCAGCATTTCAATTCAAAATTCAAGGAACTGAATAATGGATTGACCCCTTCCCAATACAAAAAAGCAAATGGGCTTTGAAAATCCTTTGGCTTTTCAGACCTATTTCTCGTTGAGTGCTTTTATAAAAAACGGACCACAAAGCTTGGATTTTGCAAAAACAACCGCCTTCTACATGAAGCAAATAGTTAATATTCATTCATAATTGGAAAATACGGCATAAAATCCATACCTATCTGAAGACTAGTTTTATGCCCAGGTTGAGTTACTGATCACAACTACAAACACGTTTACACCTCACGGCCTTACCGTCTTGGAATAGGCTGATTGATTTTTATCTAATCAATTCAAAATGAAATGAATACAAAAACATTCTTTTATCTATTTCTGCTCATTGTTGTTCTTATCAATACTAAATCCATTGCACAACAAGAATATACACCTGCCCAACCTGAATACTATGCCATGGACAGGGAGGACATTTCGTTTGATGACGAGCAAATGCTATTGTTCAATCACAGAGGGTTTGTGTCCCCTAGACAATATAGCCTAACACAGTTTGCCAATGTGTGGTTCTTACCTTTTGGGGCACCACGATATGAATTCAACCTAAACTTCTTGGACAAAGGTACCGGTCGTTTAATAGAGGATGATGTGCCAACCAAATGGAAATCTTGGATAGATGATGGCAAAAGTTTTGATCCACTGGGCTCCAATTTCAGACCCAACTCGCCATCAATAGTGGTTACCCAGGACGAAAGATGGCAGCCAAATCAATATGAAAGAACAGCCACGTTCCATAAGGAATATAACAAAAAGTGGGTCAGCTTTTCTGCAAAGAGCTGGACAAACGTGTCTTACGATGCTAATGAGGTCTTCATAAAACTTACCCTGACCAACAGGAATTCCAAGGATTTGGAGATGACCCTTATCCCGAATCAGATAGCCGGGATATTGGAACGCTATACCAAGAAAGGGGTAGTGGAAGGTTCCAACAAGACTGAGGTCTTTGATGCATTTACCATTGGAAGCGAAATGGCCCATGTACGGGTGTCATCCTCAATAGAAAAAACAAGTGACCAGGGGTTTGAAATCGCGATAGGCCCAAACAAAACGGCAACCTATTATTTTGCCGTAAAGTTTTATAGTCCACAGGATGAAGCCCCAGCAATAACCCAATCGGACATCCGGGATAGAATGCAAAAAGCGGATAAAAAGACACGGGACATGCTGTCTTGGGCCTATGGAAAACTTCCAAGATTTTCAAGCTCCAACGAGCAATTGGAGCAGTACTATTATCGCTGCACGTTGTCCGTTCTAATGAGCCGTTATGAGAATCCAAGTTATATTTCAGATGTGTTTTGGGCGGTAGGCACATGGCCCTATACCATAAGTTGGGATACCTCCTATACCTCGGACCTCATAGCCATGTTGGACCCTGAAAGCCTAAAAAATGCCATCCTAACGAACTTTGAACAGGTGCAATTAAAAAAAACCTACGTCGGTTGGAATGGTGCCCATTGGGACATACTCTATATACAGGAGCCCTTTGCACTTCAGCTTATGATCGAAGCCTACCTTAGGCATACGGGCGATTATTCCATTTTTGACCAAAAAGCGGCCGGTTCTTCCGTTTGGGAATGGATGCAGCGATGGGTAGATGAACTTCAGGATACGTACATCAACGACCTGGGTTTAATAGATGTGGGCTACAATACGGAAAAAATCATTGAGATCAGAACGGATGGGTATAACCATGTAGTACCTATTACCAATACTTTGACGGTCGATTTGTTGTATACCATGTCCCATTGGGCCGAGCTACGAAATGAAAAGAAGCTGAAGCAAACCTATTACAAAGATGCTGAAAAGCTTCAAGGGCTGGTAGATAAGTACTTGTGGAATGCAACTTTGGGATGGTTTGATAACTACTATCCAGACGGCACAAAAGGCACCATTTGGACGTATCATTTATTTGATCTTTTGGGGACGGATTTTCTTCCCGATCATCAGGCTTATAAGTTGGTAAGTCACTTACAGGAAGGGGAGTTTTTGGGCAAATACGGGGTGTATTCCATTGCGCGTAGGGATACGGTACATTGGGATCTAATAGATTCGGATTGGGGTGGTGGAGGCCAATATGCGGGTATGCCGGGACGTATTTCACGTAACTTGTACCAAAGGGGGTTCGCGGGAAAAGGTTGGGATGTGCTAAAACGAAATATCAGATATATCGATCACTTTCCATACCTACCACAGAATCCGCGTATTGATACCCCAGAGCAAGATCGCTCGTCGATGCCCTTGCAAATTTCGGCAGGTGCTGGATGGGAGGCCATTGTTTTTGGAACTTTTGGGGTGAAAATTGAAGCAAACCAACTGAGCATAAAACCTTTTAACCATGAAGATATTGGGGAAGCCCAATTACAGAATATTGTTTGGCAAGGTAGGAACTTTGGTATCAAGCTCACCCGAAAAACCTTTTCGGTTTATGAAGATAACACACTTTTGACCACAAAGTTTTACGGGGAATCCGTAACCATCAACTAAGTCATAACCGGGAACCTGGATCAACAACCGCGACAATTATGAAAAGATTATTGAAAACGGGAAAATGGGCCGACCTACCCATGCGCCCCGGATTTGGTTCATTTATGCACCCCACGGAAGAAAAACTGACACTGATTAAACAATTGGGGGTCGACGATATCATTTTGAACATGTATCGGAACAATTTGATAGACACCAATTTTGATTCCTTACCACTCCCGGGGGACCATCAATGGGAGTACAAGGATTTAGTGATGCTTCGCAATAAAGTTGGGAATGCAGGCATCCGATTGTTGGCGTTGGAGAACATGCCATTTTCTTTTTACGATAAAATAATGATGGGGCAAACTGGTAGGGAAGAGCAGTTAAAGCATGTACAGGAGACGGTTTACAATATGGGGGGTGCCGGTATTCCTGTTCTCGGGTATGGATGGACACCTACTGGGGTCTGGCGTTCTTCCACCACGTATAAAATTAGGGGTGGAGCGCAATCCATGAGCATCAATCTGGAGGATTTTAAAACCGCGCCGCTCTCCCATGGACGCGTATTTTCCGAAGATGAAATGTGGGATTACTACCACTATTTTTTAGAAGGGGTACTCCCGGTTGCGGAGGAAGCAGGAGTCACTTTGGCGCTGCATCCAAATGATCCACCGGTACCAAGTTTGGCGGGCGTACCCCAATTGTTCCGGAGCTTTAAGGCATATCGAAAGGCTATGGATATGATTAAAAGCGAAAATCATGGACTGCAGTATTGCTTGGGTAATTTTTCCGCAATGGGCGAGGATATCAACTCAGTAACGGAATATTTCGCAAAAAAGGACAAATTGGTATACGTACATTTTCAAACGGTTTCCAATTCCCTTACTGAGGGAAATACCGCACTGAATGAAATTTTTGTTGATATGCCAGGTTATTATGACCCAGTATCCGTGCTCAAAAAACTCAAGGAAGTCGGTTTTAGCGGTATGATAATGCCGGGCCATGTACCAAAGATGATCGGGGATGCATCCTGGGAGGAGCGAGGGCGATCATTTACCATTGGGTATATCAAAGGTATTATGGCCGCTTTAAACAGTGAAGGCTAGTATACAATAATATCCCTACTTCAATAAGGGAATTGCGCAACTTTTGTTCAAGTGTTTTAATAAGGGCTTTTAGGGCAGGTTTTTGGGTACTTCATTTCCCATGAAATGCAAACCGGCAGGAAAGAGGGACATTTAGTCCTTCAAAAAACTAAATTCAAGAGTAGGCAACAAAATGATTGAAAATATGAATATACCTTAAGTTTTAATTTTAAAAACTATTAAATCAACAAAAAAAACTTCTTTTTAGTAAATTATTTAATTTTTCTGACTCTCCACAAAAACAAACGCTTAACTTTAGGCAAGTCGCTAATTCAAAACTACTTACGATGAAAAATACACTAATCCTCGGGGTACTGGCCATTTTTGGCAGTACGACGATTTACGCACAAAATACGGTACATGCCGCTTGCGAAGCAAGTGTTGTTGGGTATACTGAAACCAGGGTTCCTTCCAACTTCTTTACTTTTGCCGATCTAAAATCAACAAGTGCCCAGGGTACAACTACCCAAATCTCGGATGTTCTGGGAAGCCCTTATGTCGTGGATGCTTTTCAAAAAGGTTCTTTGTTTTATGGGGAAGAACTTGCAGGCACCTTTTATGTCAGGTATAACGGTTTTACTAAAGAGTTGGAAATCAAAAAAGGGAATTCCCCCGACGAGATAGCGAAAGTGTTGGTTAAGGATAAAAACCTAAAATTTGTTTTTGACAATCAGGATGAGTTGAAGTTTGTCGCGTTTATGGATAAAAAAGGGAATCGGCATGACGAATATCTATTGACCAAAAGCAAAGGGGACAAATATCAACTTATGGAGAGACCCTTGGTGACCTATAAAGAGGGAAAAAAGGCTGCGAATTCCTTTATGCTGGATGTACCGAGTAAATTCGTGCACCGTACGGAACTTTATGCTTTGGACCTGGTTACCAATATTGCAAGTCAAATTCCGACCAAAAAATCGAAATTGATTGATTTTTTCGCTGAAAGTGAGAAAATTCAGATCGCAGCGCTGATCAAGAAAAAATCCTTGAACATCAAAGATGTGAATGACCTATCCCAGATATTTGATTTTGCCAATGCTATTAGCCAGGATATTGCTTTAAAAGAATAATGGCCCCTGCTCTCGTTGGCAGCTAATCATTGGTAGGTAGGTTATTGTAAAAAAAGATTTTTCACTCTTTGTAATCAGTTGAAATCAAAATAAAGAATGAAACAGAAAATATATGATGCTGTCCCACAAAAGGTCTATTCACGAAACTACTAAACGAGACCGTAAAAAGGACTTTTAAACCACTTGGAGTTTATGCTGTAAGGCCAGTCCAATCAAAACGGCCTTTTTATGGTGCTACTCTGACATTAAACTTTTTACAGGGTTGGTATTAGCAGCTTTAATTGCTTGAAAGCTTACTGTAAATAATGCTATGCCAATAGCCAAAGCACCGGCCCCAATAAACACCCACCAATCTATGTTAATTCTGTAGGCGTAATCCTGAAGCCATTTATTCATTACATACCAGACGATGGGCGAAGCAATTAATATTGCAAATAGCACCAGTTTTGTGAATTCTTTGGATAATAATTTTGCGACAGACGATGACGAGGCCCCCAATACTTTTCGTATTCCGATTTCCTTGGTCCGTTTTACCGCGGAAAGAGCAGTAAGACCAAACAAGCCAAGACATGCTAGAAAAATTGCAGTTAATCCGGCACTACCCGAAATTCGACCCCACCGTTCTTCGTTTTTATAAAAACTTTCAAAATTCTTATCAAGAAAAGCGTATTGAAAAGGTAAATTACCAGAAGCGTCTCTCCATTTTGAGCCAATCAATGAAATTGATTTTGAAATATTCTTGGAATTCAACCTGATATATATTTTTCGGGCATTTAGAGATGCCGGCTGGATAAAAATCTGTGGTTCCACCCCTTTGCTCAATGCCCCAAAGTTGAAATCCTTAATGACCCCAATAATAGCACGTGTCTTAATTTCCCCATTCGGAATCGGAACTCTATCCAGAACTAGTTTTCCAATAGCCTCTTGCCGAGGGATATTATATTCCTTTAAAAATGCCTCATTTACAATAACAGAATTTAGGGAGTCGGACGCGAATCGTGGATTGAAACTTCTACCTGATACCATTTGCATACCCAATACGTCTACAAAATCCGTATCAACAGGATAAGTCACAACAGGCCCACTTTTATCGCCATATTCGAAGAACAAACGCATTGTACCCTGTTGCGCACCCATTCCCATTTCGGAAGCGGTAATTCCTTTAATGTAATTAGTGGTAGCCAACTCCTGCTTTAACAACGGGTAAATACGTCTAGCATCGGTTCCGGTTGCGTCGACTACCAAAACGTTTTCTTTTTCAAAGCCAAGGTCTTTCGATCGCATAAAATTCAATTGCTGGAGGATAATATACGTGGAAACACCAAGAGCAATCGACAAAACAAACTGAAACGTAACCAAGGATTTAGTAAAGAGGTTTGATCCGCTCAGTTTTATGTTATTCTTTAAGGCCAAAGCAGGTCTGAGTCCTGACATGATAAAGGCAGGATAGGTACCGGCGAGTATTCCGGTCAACAAAACTAGTAAAGCAACATATAGTGCAAACTCAGGAAATTGGGTAAATGAAAATTGTAGGCTCGTTTCCGCCAGGGTATTGAACATTGGTAGTACCAAGAATAATATAAGAAGGCCCAAGAACCCTGCAAGAAAACTCAAGAGTATGGACTCGGAAAGAAACTGGTAGAGAAGCTGTTTCCTTTTGCCACCTATTACCTTTCTTAATCCGATTTCCTTGACCCTTTTAGCTGAACGGCCAATGGACAAAGTTGTAAAATTAATGCAGGCTATCAACAATATTCCAGATGCTATACCAATCAATAACCAGATATTTTTGGGTTCAACGGTATCGGCAATCCCATCGATCTTTGGATTGGTGTGAACCTCTGCCAAAGGTTGTAGTTGAAAACTTATCGGAAATGCTCCTTTTCCATCCCATATACCCATTTCCTTCGCCTGATTTTCTTCATTGGGATAGTACTTTTTCCTGAATTTTGCAATGCGTTCTGGCTGAGCCATTAAAGTACTTTGTTCACTCAGTTGAACATAAGTTTCGCTATTGATACCCATATCCCAATTGTTGATTGTCTGTTTGCCCAGTCCCGTGGATAGGAAATATTCATAACTCCCCAAAGCGCTGAATTGGATTGACGAGTTACTTGGAATGTTCTCTGCCACCGCCGATACCTTGAACGGGACAAAACTGTCTTCAGTTTTAATTTCAAGGGTTTGTCCAATAGCGTTTTTAGAGCCAAACAACCGGATTGCTTCATTTTCAGTAAGAACTATATTATTTGGGTCGCCTAATGGATCTGAACTATTGCCTTCAAGAATTTCAAAGGAAAACACTTTAAAGAGTTCAGGGTCAGCATAAGAAATCTCACTTTGACTTATTTCGGTACCTATTTTGAAGAATTTTTCTTCATCCCGATAAACCCGAACAAAATGTTCTATATCGGTAAAATCCGACTTCATTGAGGGACCTAATGGCGTGTAGGCAGAAGCAAAACCCTGTGGAGTCCTTCCTTTTATTCCTTCCGTCCATTCATACACCCTATAAATTCTATCCGCGTTCGTATGAAAGCGATTGTAATTGAACTCGTTCAATGCAAAAAGAAGAAAAAGGGTAAAGCAGGCAATGCCCATCCCCAATCCAAGAATATTAATTGAGGAGAACATAACGTTTTTCTTTAAATTCCTCCAAGCTGTTTTGATGTAGTTTTTGTACATGGTATGTGATTTATACTGATAGATGGGCAAAATAGTATTGGTCAACTCCGGAAATTGAAAAATAAACCCCGTATGGTTTAAAAGTCCACCTATATTATGCCAAGATTATAATAATCTTAAAATCAATTACTTACGATTAAAAACTTGCCTATGGATTAATCTTGCTGTAAAGAATGTTTACAGTCAATGTCCATTAATTTTACAAGCCGTTTTGCTAAAAGTATTGTATTACGTGTTACGTATTGGATTCGACGAATAGCGACGTCCTACAATAAGAACGTTTTTAGGGAATCTACTAATTCACTTCAAAAAGTCTCAATAACTCGCCGTTTTAAGAACCCAGGTTTTTCTTCCCTATTTCATGGACATGATTCCCTGATTCACGGATTCCTTTTTCATCGTTTCAATGCAATTCCCATTTTTAAGAATCTGGATGTCATTTAAGGAGATGCATCCCTTCTCATGAAGAGAAAATAAAATTCAATCAAAACATGTTCTCATGATAAAAAACTATCTGAAAATAGCTTGGCGAAATCTAAAGCGCGACAGGCGCTACGCTATCATCAACATAGGTGGGCTATCCTTTGGAATGGCCGTGGTCATTGTGATCGGCCTATGGGTCTTGGACGAATTGACGTTCAACACATATCACGATAACCATGACAAAATAGCCCAGATATATAATCGTAATATCAACCAGAACACTGGGGAATTAAACTCGTTTCCTTCTACTATTTATATAATGGGAACTGTTATAAAAGAGAATTATCCTGATTATTTTGAACAGGTGATACGCGCAAGTTGGGTAGGAAACCATGTGCTTACCAACTCAGGGAAAAACTACTCGCATACAGGGCAATTCATTGAAGGTGGTGCGTTGGATATGCTCTCGTTGAACATGGTGCGAGGTTCTCTTGCTAGTCTTGAAGAATTGAATGCCCTGGTCCTCTCTGAATCGGCGGCTTTTGCCATATTCGGGAAGACAGACCCTGTTGGAAAGTCCATAAAAGTCAATAACCAAATGGATGTCGTGGTAAAGGGTGTTTATTCGGATTTACCAAAAAACAATAGTTTTGAGAATGTCAAGTTCTTTGCAAATTGGAACCTTTTGGAAGCCAAGGAACCCGAACGGTTCGCCAATCTAAAAACGATTTGGGGGGATTGGTCTTTTCAACTATATGTGCAATTAAGACCTGGCATCAGTCTTGAGGCTGCCAACAATGCACTCGAAAAGCTGTACACCCAATATGGCCCTCCAGCAAACAGGGATTATTACGAGGAATCCAATTTGCATCCATTCGCCTATCCCATGGACAAATGGCACCTATATTCCGAATTTGACGAACTGGGCAAACCAACAAAAGGCCGTATCACATTCGTATGGCTTTTTACCGTCATTGGTATATTCGTGCTACTGTTGGCGTGTATCAATTTCATGAATTTGAGCACGGCACGTGCTGAAAAACGTTCCAAGGAAGTTGGTGTGAGAAAGTCCGTTGGAGCCCATAAAAATCAATTGATTACTCAGTTCTTGGGTGAATCGCTATTAACATCATGCTTTGCCATATTCATAGCATTTTTACTTGTCCTAATTTCCCTGCCGTGGTTCAATGATCTTGTTGGCAAGGATATACGTATTCCCTGGAGCAACCTAATCTTTTGGACAGCAATATTTTCCTTTACAGGTATTACAGGATTATTGGCCGGAAGTTATCCCGCATTATATCTTTCTTCCTTCCGTCCCATAAAGGTATTGAAAGGTACTTTCAAGGGAGGGGCTTATTCAGAAGTTCCTAGGAAAATCCTAGTAGTGTTCCAGCTTGTTGTTTCCATAATGTTGGCGATAGGGACTGTCGTTGTTTTTAACCAAATAGCGTTTACCAAGGATAGGCCCATTGGATATGATAGGAACAACCTTATTACGGTAGAAATGAACGATCCCGAATATTTTGGTAAATATAATCTGCTGCGCAACGAACTTATAAATACAGGGTTTGTGGAAGAAATGGCACAATCTTCTTCCCCTTTGACCGGGGTCCATAATAATGTGGGTGGGTTCAACTGGCCCGGAAAAGACCCAGAGCAAGAAAGTAGTTTTGCACTCCTAAGGGTAACCCATGATTATGGAAATACGGTAGGGTGGCAGTTCTTGGAAGGAAGGGACTTTTCACGGAAGTTTGCTTCAGATTCCCTTATATCGGTAATTATTAATGAGACCGCAAAAGAGTATATGGGATTGGAAAACCCGGTGGGGAGTTTTATGACCACGGGAAACGAACGTTTCGAGATTATTGGGGTAGCTAAGGATATGGTCATGCAATCGCCGTATGAACCCGTGAAACAGGCCCTGTTCTGGATTGAGTATGACAGGGTCAACCACATTGTTATCAAATTGAAACCACAATCGACGGTGAGTCAGGCAATATCTGGAATAGAAGCTGTATTCGCCAAGGTTGTTCCCTCTGCCAACTTTGATTACAAGTTTGTGGATGAGGAATATGGACTTAAGTTCGAATCTGAACAACGATTGGGGAGTTTAGCTGGGGTATTTACAGTGTTTGCGATTTTGATAAGTTGTCTTGGCCTTTATGGTCTTGTCTCCTTTTTGGGAGAACAACGAACAAAGGAAATCGGTGTGCGAAAAGTTTTGGGTGCCTCAATACTTGATTTGTGGAAAATGCTATCCAAGGATTTCATGCAATTGGTAGTAATTTCAAGCTTTATAGCGACTCCTATAATCCACTTCGCTATGAAACGATGGTTGGAAAACTATGAATATAGGACAGCAGTCTCATGGTGGGTGTTTGCTATCGCTATCTCAGGGGCTTTGCTCATCACCTTTTTAACTGTCAGCTTTCAATCAATTAGGGTCGCTAAGGCAAATCCAGTAGAAAGTTTGAGAACCGAACAGTGAGTTCCCCACGAAAACAAGGATAAGTAGGTTTCCAGTTTCACAGATATGATTTCCAGTTACACAGATTACATTCTTTAATGGAAAAATACTTCCTGAATTTTGGTGTAACAATTAAAATTAGAAATCATGAAAAAAACGAATCTAAACACAAAGGGAAATTTGGGACTTTTTGTTGCCCTTTGTTTAGTAGCGATTGTTCAATCTTTCGTTTCCTGTGAAAAGGATGAAGAATCAGCAATCGGTCAATCCATTGAAGAAAGTTCAATTATAGGGGACTATTCCAGATTGGATGCCATCATGGTCAATTCGAATAACGGTACTCCACAGCGCTTTGAATCCTTGGAAGCTTATTTAGGGGATGAACTGCAATTATTGGAGGACGGCTCTTATACATCTTCCACGGGTAAAGGTCATTGGACAAAGGAAACCGATATCCTTTCCCTTGACCCCGTAGATGGTATTCCAGTGAACTTTGAGTTACAAATAGGAGACGAGCAAACCCTGGAACTGCTACACACCTATGAAGCTTATGGCAATTATGCCCAAGGTTACATCGTGTACACATTTGTAAAAAAAGGAGCCGAGAACACTGTCGATGAAGATTTATTATCTTCATTGGAGATATGGTTTTAACGTAGATTTTGCATAACATTCCGACTGTTTTGTTGAACCCAATGATTGCAAAAAGTTTTATTCGAAGCGTCAAAACAAAAGCTATAGGAATTGTATAATATTTACAGTTTGCGATGACTTTTCGACTATACTGGGTCTAACATAGTCTTAGGCCAATGCTATTCCAGAAAAGAAAGAGCCAAATAATGAAAAAATACAAAGCGTTTTTAGCACATGTTCTGTTCTGGCTATCCATCCCATTCACCGTATCTTTTTTTATTTGGATCTTTTTCTTCCAAAATATTGTTCAAATAAAGACTCAGAGTGTTGGTTACCTCGAAATGTTAACTTACAAAACCAACATTCTGAGCAACTTCATAATTGTTTTTATTGGTGCTCTTGGGTTTTATGCAGTTTACTACATCATTGCCCCAAAAGTGCTTAAAAGAGCTAAGGTTATCGAAACTTTACTCTTAGTCATCGCACTTTTTATAGCAACGTATATTTTTTTACGTTCCTTAAGTTTTTTGTTTCCTGAAATCGACTGGCTTTCTTCCTATGTTGCATATCCCATATTACTTTTTTTCTCTGCGATTGGAGCCTTATTCCGTGTGTGGGAATATGGAAAGACAAAAGACAAGGAGAATGCAGAATTGAAGCGGAAAACATTAGAGACCCAGCTTAATCTTTTAAAAACCCAAATCAACCCACATTTTTTGTTCAACACCATCAACAATATTGATGTATTAATTGAAAATAATCCTAAGGCCGCTTCCGATTACTTAAGAAAACTTGGCGACCTGTTGCGATTTATGTTATACCGTGTCAACGAAAGGGATATGATTCCTTTGGAAGATGAAATCGAGTATTTGAAAAAGTATATCGATCTTCAAAAGATACGATCGATAAATCCAAAGTTTGTGGATTTTACCATTAAGGGAGATACGGCTTCTATTACCATCGCTCCTATGGTTTTTATTGTATTTGTGGAAAACGCTTTTAAGCACGTTGCCGATAAAAAACAAAATCGTGGAATTGGACTTTGCATTGAAATATCAGCTCGTAAGTTGTTTTTTAAATGTAGGAACACTGTTGGGGAAAAACCTATGGGTAAGCATAATAAAGAAGGAGGTATTGGTTTAGCTTCCGTTGAGAGCAGGTTGGATTTGATGTATAAGGATAATTATGAGTTGAACATCCTTTCCGAAAACGGTTGTTTTGAGGTAACACTGGAAATTGCACTACCATGATTATTGATTGTATTATAATTGAGGATGAACCGTTGGCCATGGAGCGAACAAAAGGCTATGTTCATAAGATTCCATATCTAAATTTAATTGGTGAATTTAATAATGGCCTTGATGCTCTTGCGTTCTTAAAATCTAATCAAGTGGACTTAATTCTTCTTGACATAGAAATGGATGATTTAACAGGAATCGAGTTATTGAAAACCCTGGAAAACCAACTAAAAGTAATCATCACAACAGCCTATGAAAATTATGCATTGCAAGGGTATGAACTGGATATTGCAGATTATTTGTTGAAGCCTTTTGGATTCGAGAGGTTTCTAAAAGCGATTGAAAAAATCGCTAACCACTTCCATAATAAAGAAATTAACGAGAAGGATTACCTATTTGTAAAGACGGAATACAGGATGGAAAAAATATCCTTTACCGACATTTTGTTTATAGAAGGAATGGGAGATTATCGAAATATTCAGACCCCAAGAAAAAAGATTTTAACCTTGCAGACCTTTGGCGAATTGGAAAAATACTTGCCGAAGGATAGGTTCATCAGGGTACATAAATCCTATCTTGTATCTATTGACAAAATAGAGTTCGTTGAGCGGAGCAGAATTAAAATTGGAGACAAAAGAATACCCATAAGCGATACCTATAAAGATGGTTTTTTCCAGCGCATCGGTTTTTCCAATGGGAAATAATTGATTGCCGAAGTCCTAAGAATTGAACGTTTTTAGGGACACGGTTTACCCGGTCCTTATTAATCAATACTTGGTAAATCTGCCTATTTCAAATGATGAACATGGAAACTTTTTGAATGTTGTACCTATGTTGTACCCTGAAAAGCAATAAGGCTCCCAATTTCTTGAGAGCCTTTTTTAAAAGTAGCGAGAGGGAGACTTGAACTCCCGACCTCAGGGTTATGAATCCTGCGCTCTAACCACCTGAGCTACCTCGCCGGATTGAATTGAATGATGCCACTTTGAACAGTTTGTAGACCTGTCCACCACAGCAAATGCCCAAGCATTTTGCAAAGGCGGGTGCAAATATACTGGTTAATTTCTGCTCCTTCAAAATTCAGGATTATTTTATTAGTTGTAATTTATTTTTTTATATTACCGGAATATATCAATTCAATAAAACAGCGTAGCGCATGAGCGATAAAACTAAGTTCGAGATGGAGTTTGTTATACAATCATCCCCCCAACTGCTCTATAATTACATTTCCACTCCTTCCGGCCTTTCGGAATGGTTTGCGGACAATGTAAATTCAAGGGGTGAACTGTTCACCTTCATTTGGGATGGGGCAGAGGAGAACGCCAAATTGCTCAAGCGAAAAAGTGACGAATTTGTGCGTTTTGCCTGGGAGGAGAATGACGATTCTACCTATTTTGAAATGCGCATTATTGTTGATGAAATCACTAAGGATGTTTCCCTGTTTATCTCCGATTTTGCCGAAGAGGACGAAATGGACGAAGTAAAAATGCTTTGGCGTAATCAAATAGCAGATCTAAAACAGGTTTTGGGATCTAAATAATCAATACGGCACATAGCTTATCTTTGCGCACTTTAAAGGATACTGTGATGGTAAATTTTAACGGGGCGCTTTTGGAACGTACTTCGCCTTTTCTTACCCACACCAATAGAGGGTTCTTGTTTGGGGATGTACTTTTTGAAGAAGTACGGGCAATCCATGGGCAAATCGTCTTTTGGGAGGACCACTATTTTAGGCTCATGGCCAGTATGCGGATTTTACGTATGGAAATCCCCATGGAGTTTACTATGGAATTTCTGGAAGAACAGATCCTGTCCACCCTTGAGTCCAATGGTTTTATGGAAAAACCGGCCTTGGTGCGTATTACCGTGTTCCGGGATGGGGGTACTACCTTTTCCCCCGAACAGAACAACGTATCTTTTGTCCTGGATACCATAGCGCTTTCTGCCCCATTTTACACCCTGGATGAAAATGCCTATGAGGTGGAATTGTTCAAGGATTACCTGATCAATGATGATATGCTCTCCAAATTGGATACCAACAATAAAACCGTAGAAGTGGTGGCGAGCATCTTTGCCAGGGAAAATGGCTATTCTGATTGCATCCTCCTGAACACCAAAAAGCATGTGGTGGGAACCATACATGGCTCGATTTTTTTGGTAAAGGACGAAAAAGTCAAAATACCACCGCTATCGGAAGGAGCAAAAAACAGGGTTTTGCGGAAGAAATTGTATGAAATCATTAAGGCCATTGATGGGTTTGAAGTGGAAGAGGCTGTCATTTCCCCTTTTGAGCTCCAAAAAGCGGATGAGCTCTTTGTGGTGAACAATACCACGGGTATACAACCTATTACCCAATACAGAAAAAAAGTCTACGGGAACAAGACGGCAAGGAATCTATTGGGCAAGCTCAATGCAAATGCCAGATTGGCTAGTTTAAAATAGGATTCTCGGGAGAGTTGGACCAAATCAGATATTCGCCACCCAATTCAATCATTTTTTCCTTCCAAAAGGCCGTGGTCGATTTTTGGATAATGTCGCTTTGGTACTCGTTTTGTACCACTACCCATGATTTGGATACCAATTCCTGGTCCAATTGCAGGGAGGCCCATCCGGAATAGCCCAAAAAGAACCGAATGTCCTTTTCCGTAATGGTATTGTTATTGATCAATTCCACGGTTTTTTCAAAATCCCCTCCCCAGTAGATACCATCCGAAATTTCCACACTGTCGTCTATCAAATGGGGTACTTTGTGTATGAAGTACAAATTGTCCTGTTCCACGGGTCCTCCATTAAAAACCCGTAACGGCACCTTTATTTCAGAAACCAAATCACGGATGTCGTATTCCAAGGGCTTGTTCAATATAAAACCTACCGCACCTTCGGTGTTGTGCTCCGCCAAAAGGACAACGGATCTATTAAAGGAAACATCCCCTGTTAAGGCCGGTTCCGCAATCAATAGTTTCCCTTTTTTAGGTTTAATTTCCACGTTGTTTTTTGTTCTGATAACTATTAAATGTACTGTTTTAAATGATAACTTCAAAAGTTGCCAAAAATAAAAAGCACTTCGTAGTGAAACGAAGTGCTTTTTTAAGCGGTAAAAGACATATCTTTTAGTTTACGGCATCGCTCAACTCAGAACCCGCCTTAAACTTCACAACATTTTTTGCAGCAATCTTAATAGTCTGACCAGTTTGTGGGTTTCTTCCCTCTCTGGCGTTTCTTCTGGAAACTGACCATGATCCAAAACCAACTAAAGAAACTCGGTTTCCTTTTTTAAGTGATCCTTCAACATTGCCCAAGAAAGATTCCAATGCTTTTTTAGCAGCTGCCTTGGTGATGCCAGCATCAGCGGCCATTGCATCGATTAATTCTGTTTTGTTCATAATTGACTTAAATTAATTGTTGTTAATATAACTTTAAATGCTGAACAAATTTATACGGAATTGCGGGCGAACCAAGTAAATTCAAGGGAAATCAGGGTTTTTGTTGATAACTTGAAGTCTTTGTTGATAAAAGCGACCTAATTTTAACCTTTCTCCTTAGCCCAATAATAATGCGGGCTAAAGCACATGTGCATCTTTATGTAATTTGAGGCCGTTCAGTAACTCTTTGATTTCCATTTTTCGTTTGCCCGGAAATTGTACCTCCAGCAATTGCAAAAAACCGTCCTTGACGGCAATTTTTAGTTGGGTTTTGGAGACCAATAAGGCTCCCACCTCATGTTGGTGTTGTGCGTACTCCCTTCCCACGGCAAAAATCTTAAGGGTCGTACTTTCGTCCCCATTGCTGAAACCCGTCCATGCCGTAGGGTAGGGGTTCAACCCCCGGATAAAATCAAAGAGCCGGTCCAACGGTAACGACCAATCTATCTTACAGTCTTCCTTAAAAATTTTAGGGGCCTGTTTTAGGTCTTTTGATTGCGGCTGTTTTTTGGTCTCCACAGAGCCGCTCTCAATGGAACCTACGGTTTCCAAAATAAGGTCGGCCCCCAAATGCATTAACCTGTCGTGCAAGGAGCCCGCATCCTCCCCAGGGCCTATTTTGGTTTTCTTTTGTTGAATGATTTCCCCGGTATCTATTTTCTCATCGATAAAAAATGTGGTGACCCCGGTTTCCAGTTCCCCATTGATGATGGCCCAATTAATAGGGGCAGCACCCCTATATTGTGGCAATAGGGAAGCGTGGAGGTTAAAGGTACCGAACTCCGGAAGTTCCCAGACCACCTTTGGGAGCATCCTAAAGGCGACCACAATTTGTAAATTGGGTTTAAGGGCCTTTAACTCCTCCAAAAAGAACGGGTCTTTTAAGTTGTTGGGTTGTAAGACCTTGAGCCCTTTTTGGACAGCGTACCGTTTAACCGCGGATTCATGCAGTTTTCTTCCCCTTCCCGCAGGTTTATCGGGAGCGGTAATGACCCCTACAACGGTATACCCTGTTTCTACCAATCGGGAAAGTCCCTGCACTGCAAAATCCGGGGTTCCCATAAAAACAATACGCAATAGTCTCTTTTCCTTATTGGATGCCATAGGTGTTATTTGTTTTAAGGACCAACGTTTCGTCTTCCAGCAGTTCCTTTAGGGCGTTGAGCACATCACGCTCCCTAAAAGCGGTACTAGCAACCAGTTCACGGGAGGTTTTGTCACCCCCATTTAAAATCCCCATAATTGTGGCCTTAATATCGGAACCTTTAGGTCCATGTTGTCCATTGGTTGTGCAAACATCGCATTTTCCACAGGGTTCGACCATTTTTTCATCAAAATAGTCCAATAAAAATCCAAGCCTACAGCTTTTTTTGTTTTTCGAATAGGCAATCATGGATTGCAGTTTCATCCGTTTTGTACTATTCAGTTTTTCAATGTTTGAGGCAATCGTATTAATGGTAGCATCGTCCTCCCTTGGCCTTAAAAAAACAATTTTCAGGTCTTGTTGCGAAAACACAAAAGTGGCTAAACCATCCTGACTTATTTTTTCCAAGGTATGCAGTACAAATTTTACACTTTCCTTGGCTTTGGTGGCGAGCAATGACAGGTTTATCTTGGTTTCAAACTCAAATACCCCACCATAGGTCCGGAGTAGCACCTGTACAATATGGCCCATTTTTCCATGTTGTTCGATCCAATGGAACAATTCCCTTTTGTGTGCGGTAAACTGGATTGATGTTGTGTTTTGCGAGGTTTCGGAAACCGAGATGATACCATTTTGGTCCAAAAGTTTAATTGCGGTATAGGTTTTCCGGGTATGGAGTCCATAATGATTGCAGAATTCATTGAAATTTAAACCGAAACTTTCACCCGATCCTTCGCCGTAGGCAATTTGAAAGTTGGAATTCAACTTTTTATATACTTTTTTTATAAAGGCCACATTGGGTATGGAATCCTGAAACTGTTTTTTGAACCTCTCAATGTCGTTTTCATTCAGTAGTAGGATCGCTTTTGCCGGTTTTCCGTCCCGCCCCGCCCTGCCAGCTTCCTGGTAATAATTCTCAATACTGTCCGGGAGTTGATAATGGATAACGGTGCCCACGTCCGGTTTGTCCACCCCCATGCCAAAAGCATTGGTAGCTACCATAACACGCACTTTGTTGGTCAACCAGGCTTCCAACCTTTCCTTTTTCCCAAAATCGGAAAGACCGCCATGGAAATAGGTCGCCACTCCCTTTTTTTCATTCAATGTCTTGGAGAGAAGTACGGAATCCCTTCTGGTGCGCACATACACTATGGCACTTCGAGCATCTTTCTTTAGGGCTTGTTTAAGGGCATAGCCCTTGTCCTCCCTATTTTCGATCCGAAATTCAATATTTTTTCGTTCAAAGGAATCCCGAAATACCTTGGCGCTTTCCATTTGAAGGTTACTTAGAATATCATCCGCTACTTTTTTTGTGGCGGTTGCCGTAAGGGCTATCATGGGAATACTGGGATGGAGCTCCCTAAGTATGGAGCACTTTCGATACGCAGGTCTAAAATCATGCCCCCATTCGGAAATGCAGTGTGCCTCATCAATGGCAATGAAGTTCACCGGCATTTGCTGAATCCTTTCCCTAACCAAGGACTGATGTAAACGTTCTGGAGAGAGGTATAGGAATTTATAATTTCCATGTATGCAATTGTCCAAAAGCGCATCCATATCACGTTGGGGGATACTCCCGGTAAGCCCAATGGTTTTAATACCTTTTTGCTTGAGTACCTGGACCTGGTTTTCGATTAGGGCGATCAAAGGGGAAACTACAATGCATATCCCCTCCCTGACCAAGGCGGGGACTTGAAAGCATATGGATTTTCCACTTCCCGTGGGCATTAGCACCAGTGCGTCCTTATCTTGAAGTAAAGATCTGATGATTTCCTGTTGTGAACCCCTGAAGTTTTCATGGCCCCAAAACTTTTGTAGGATATGTTCGGGCGATCCTTTCACTTGGGGAGTGTATCTAAGATAAATGAGGTGCGTTCCCTTATCGAAGCTTTTGGGACAATAATGGGGGAGTACCCAAACCTGGTATAAGTCTCCATTAAATGATGGTGAAGCTTTTCTGCTTCTTCAAAGCTCTCCAGGCGTTCATTGTCCGAAACATAAATCGCTTTCCAGGGGGGAAGGATAAAAATGGCATCGTATCTTTTTTGCCGACTTAAACCTTCAAAATCAAAAGGATATTTTTGGCCAAAAAAATCCATGTACGCCAGGACATCGGGAATGCCCCGATCAAAAAAGCACATGGGTTCCCTAAGGTCTTGGGACTCATTAAAGTGTTTTTCCCTACCATATAAAAGGGTTTTGTTGAACTCCATGGGGTCATCCACAAACACTAGGGGGTTGGAAACCATTTTATTCTTGGTTTCGGTTTGCTTTGCCTTAGCGGTCATGTCCCTTATGATTTCATGGTAACAATGAAATCCCAGTTTTTCAAGTTCCTGGACCACGACGGTTTTTCCAGTTCCCGGGGCTCCGGTAACAACAATTCTTTTTACCTTCATTTTGAATGGAATTCGGGAACAAATTAATCAATTGCTTTCCAATAAAAAATTGTTGTTTACCCGCTATATTTGCAAAAATCGATTTATGGAAGGGAACGATTCAGATGAGTTTTATACCCGCCTAAGGGAACAACTTTGGGAAAACACCAAATGGCCTGCGAACTACTTGTACAAGTTCATTGTGCCCACGGACAAGGAGAAGATTGAACGGATACATTCCATTTTTGACAATACCGGAGCCGTGATCGAGTCCAAAAAATCCAAAAAGGGGACCTATACCAGTATTTCCGTGACGGTACATCTAAAAAATCCGGATGAGGTCATCAAAAAATACAAAGAGGTCTCCATAATTGAAGGTGTCATTTCCCTTTAGTGTGCGAAAGCGGCATAATTTTATTACTTTGCAACATATTTACTTCCTAAAAATTTCAATTTGAATTTAGTAGACAATCTAGAATACAACACTGAACGTCCACCATTGCATATTCCTGAATACGGACGTCATTTTCAAAAAATGGTAGATCATGCCGTTTCCATTACGGATAGGGACGAGAGAAATAAGGTGGCACAATCCATCATCAGTGTCATGGGTAATTTACAGCCCCATTTAAGGGATGTCCCGGATTTTCAGCACAAACTATGGGATCAGTTGTTCATTATGTCCGATTTTAAGCTGGATGTGGACTCCCCATTTCCCATAACGTCCAAAGAAGTACTCCAACAACGTCCGGAACCTTTGGAATACCCGCAGAACTTTCCGAAATACCGCTTTTACGGGAACAATATAAAACGTATGATAGATGTGGCCGTAAAGTGGGATAAGGGTGATATGAGGGACGGTCTGGAATATGCCATTGCAAACCACATGAAAAAGTGCTATTTGAACTGGAACAAGGATTCGGTAGAGGATGCAGTTATCTTCGCGCACCTTAAGGAGTTAAGTGATGGTGCCATAGATTTGGCCCCGGATGGTGAGAGCCTTACCGACAGTGGACAATTTTTACGGAACAAAGCACAAAAATCCAATAGGAGCCACGGCAAGAAAAGCCAAAAAAGCAGTCGAAACAGAAAACGATACTAACTTCTTTTTGTCAATAAATGGGTACATTTAGAATTGAGGGAGGAAAGCAACTGCAAGGAGAAATCATCCCTCAAGGGGCAAAGAACGAGGCACTTCAAATCCTATGTGCCGTTTTACTGACCCCGGAAAAAGTGACCATCCATAATATCCCGGATATTGTTGATGTTAACAAACTCATCTTCCTTTTGGAAGATTTAGGGGTTAAGATCCAAAAGAGGGGTCACGGTTCTTATACGTTTAAAGCGGACGACGTTAATCTGGATTACCTTCAATCCAGCCAATTCAAACAAGATGGAAGGGGCCTAAGGGGGTCCATAATGTTGGTAGGTCCCTTGTTGGGGAGGTTTGGAAAGGGCTACATTCCAAAACCAGGGGGTGATAAAATCGGTAGACGTCGATTGGATACCCATTTTGAGGGTTTCATAAAATTGGGTGCGAAGTTTCGATACAACCGTGAGGAATATTTCTATGGTGTGGAGGCCAAAAGGCTCAAAGGGGCCTACATGCTACTTGATGAAGCTTCGGTAACCGGGACAGCCAATATTGTCATGGCCGCGGTATTGGCAGAAGGAACGACCACTATTTACAATGCGGCCTGTGAGCCCTATCTGCAACAATTATGCAAGATGTTGGTACAGATGGGGGCCAAGATTTCCGGAATAGGTTCCAATTTATTGACCATTGAAGGGGTAACCGAACTTGGAGGTACCGAACATACCATGCTTCCGGATATGATTGAAATTGGAAGCTGGATTGGATTGGCTGCGATGACCAGAAGTGAATTGACCATCAAAAACGTGAGTTGGGAAAACTTGGGCCAAATCCCAAGTGCCTTTAAACGTCTGGGAATACAAATGGAGTTGATAGGGGATGATATTCACATTCCAAAGCACGATAAAGGGTATGAAATCCAGAATTTCATAGACGGGTCCATCATGACCATTGCGGATGCGCCATGGCCGGGCCTTACGCCCGATTTATTGAGCATATTGCTGGTCGTTGCCACCCAGGCCAGGGGAGAAGTGGTCATTCATCAGAAAATGTTTGAAAGCCGACTGTTCTTTGTGGATAAGCTGTTGGATATGGGGGCTAAGATCATCCTTTGTGATCCCCATAGGGCAACAGTCATTGGCCACGATTTTAAGTCCACCTTAAAGGCAACTACAATGACGTCTCCAGACATACGTGCGGGAGTGTCCTTGTTAATAGCCGCATTATCCGCAAAAGGGACCTCTACGATCCACAATATAGAACAGATAGATAGGGGTTATGAAAATATTGACGAGCGATTACGTGCCATAGGCGCCGAAATTGTGAGGGTTTAGTCCTCTCTTTTTCCGGTAATTAAAAATTCATCCAGTGCGCTGTGCAAATCATCACCTTTATTACTGTTGGTGAAAACAATGAATCCCGTGTTTAGTTCGGAGTATATTTTAAACTGACACTTAAAGTCACCATTGTTGCCGCCATGGCCAAAAGCAGGACCAAAAGGAGTTTCTTCCAAGGCAATACCCAAACCAAAATATTCCTTCCATTCCTCGTTTGTTGAATCGGAATCAATTTCGGTTTGTATGGCAAACATGTTTTCATAGGTTTCCGGTTGTAAGCCCTTTTTTTCCAATAGGCCCAATGCAAAACTGGAAAAAGCTTTGGCTTCGGTATGCATGCTCCATGCCATTCCCGGTTCTTTGGGTAGATCGGAGCGGGTAGGGAACTTCCCAATATGGCCGTTGGCGACCACAGTCTTTAAATAATCGTTTTCTGAGAAGTAGGTATTGGTCAATCCCAATGGGTTTAAAACCTCTTCCGTTAGTATGGTCTCAACATCTTTAGCCGTTATTTTTGTCACCACACGCTTTAAGTACTCAAAACCTTCACCGGAATAACCATAGGCAGTGCCCGGGGTAAATTTAATGTCGATTTTTCCATCCTCGTTCATCCAGGCCCAATTGGGAAAACCTGTTTGGTGGGAAAGAACGTGTCTGGCCGTAATGAGTTTATAGCGCTCATCATGTGCAATCTCCTCAAACGGTAAATAGGTGTATAATGGTCTGTCCAAATCCAATACCCCCTTTTCCACCAGCCTACATACGGCAAAGCCAAAAACGGGCTTGGTGATGGAAGCGGCCTCAAACAGGGTGTTGGAATCAACGGGGGCTTGGGTGTAAGCGTTTTTGAAACCGTAGGTGTTGTGATAAACCACTTTTCCTTCTTTTATTACGGCCAAAGAGACCCCGGGAATTGAATAATACGCCCTGTAACGCTGTACAAATTCATCAAGGATATCCGGTTTATTGGGGTCAAAGGTTGCCAGTATTCCCTTTTCAGGAATAATATCCATAGGGGCTTCTGTTAAAAGCTCAAGGTCCTTTACCTTAGTATTGGCTCCATCCTTTATCGAAAAGGATACCGTGCTTTTATTTACATCAATTCGGTGGTCACCCCGAAATTGCCAAAAGGGTTTTGCCATATAGCTACCCTCGGGTAGCATGATATCGTAGTTACCGGTACTGTCTATTTGTGCTACGGACCAGAGATTTTTGTATTCCGCATTGAGGAGCGTTACCCTACTGGTCATCTTCTTGATGGAAGTATCTTTCCATTTCACCATACCCGTCACTTTTGCAATTTTAGTCTTTCCAGCCACGGGAACAATGTCCCCAAGGCGAACGGGGGACCGACTTTTTCCACCTTCCATTCCCCAGGCCATAAAAGATATGTCCCCTTCGCCATCATCAAAGTCCTTATCAACAATAACATGGTCCACGCCAATGGTTTTGTTTAGTTTTAGATGGTTCCCCAGGTTTACTTTGACTTCATAATGAGTGGTTTTTCCAGATGTCACGGTATGTATTACAACACTGTCCCAATTAAATTCCTTTGCATCGGGATCCCAATTCGTATTGTAATTGACATCACCCTTGAAGTTTTCGCCAAACTGGAAAAAACTTACTCCAGATCCCCTATGGTCGTGCTTGGGATCAAGATATAGGGTATAGGTGTCTTGGGTATTCCAGTTTGCATTTTCGCTGTTATCCACAACACGATTGTCATCAATAACGGTAATAAGCAGATAAAGAGCTTGCTCATCCAAATTATGGCCTACCTGGAAATAAGCTTCAAAATCCTCTTTTTCAGGCGATTTTCCATAGGGGGTCACCGCTATTGGGTATTTCTGGAAAGAACTGGGCCAATCCTCCGAATTTCCATCAATAACAATAGAATGGATGGGGTAGGCGTATGCCACGGCACCATTGGATATGGGCATATGCGTGCTTAAGGGTTCCGCAAATAGGAAGGGCATTGACAAAAGGCATGCCAAGAGGGCCAGTCGATAATGTATAGGGCCGGATGAAATCATTTTTCAGCTGTATTTGAGTGGATACCTACAAAGACTATGGATTTTGGAAAAAGTTACAGTCCTTGTTGCCTTTTCTGGGGCTTGGATGGAAGTTGACGCTAAAAATCCATTTGGGGCAATACCAATGGAGATGTTTAAAGGCCTTTAAATAAAGTGAGAAGGAAAATGAGACTCCAAATAAAGGTCCTTAGCCAATTTTTGACGATCAAAGCGTTGGTAAGCTGCAAAGGCTCCGCAATATGTTCCAACTTTTGATGCAAGGGGACAAAAACCACAAAGGTCAACACCCAATTGATGAGGATTAAGGCAAGTTTGGTCAAGTTTAGGGCGGAAATTTCCAGATAGGCCAACATACTGGACGTAATGAGCTGCCCCATCATTAACGGCAATACCACCACAGTAATTTGTCCGGTATATTTGGAATGCCACTTTTTTAAGTCCGATGGGCTGTAGTACTGAAAACTGGGATAAATGACCAGTTGGACCAGCCAAATAAGAATTAGGCAACCGGTATCAAAAATAAGGGACAGTGATTGCAGCAATTCAATTTGAAAATAAAATGTCCTTAACCGCAGAGAAAAATTTGAGTACGGGCGCGCTTTTTCTGTTAAAGGCATCCGATTGCTTCAGAAAAGCATCGATCTGATTTAGTTTTAAGTTTGCAGATAGTCCATTTTGCCCATAATCATGAAATGCCATGCTCCATTCGCCAAAAAGCCGCGTATTGGAATACTCACTCTCAATCAAGAGAATATCATGGTGTCTCTTATCCATCGTTATCTTTTGGAACAATTTCAGGACCTCGCCTTCCTCACCTTCCAGAAGTTGAAGAAATTGTGAGTTATGGTATAATAGACATCCAGTGATGCCGTGTTCAGCATTGTAATCCTTCGCATTACTCAACATACCATAGATTTCTGGAATGGTAAAGGATTCATTCGCTGCCGAACGGTAAACTAGCGAATGCATATGTACTTTTTATATGGATTGTGATTTAAATATAATTCAAATTCTGTTTAACTTTTGAATTTTGGGTGAAGAACTTTTAAAATTGGGTCAATTGCTGGAATAGCCTCTGTTGATGATAATGTACTATGGTTTAATTCGAATCTCAAAAAGCGAATTCTGATTAAACAAAAACGGCACGTATTACTTGCGGATGCTCCAGGCCCAATAGATCAGTAGGGGATGAATGAGGACCAATCGAACCCAAGCCACCCATTGCGGCGTACAGAGGCCATCGGGAATACATCCACCAATTTGGATGAAATGGATATGTGATGGGACAAAGAGGAGGAGCAATAGGATAATCCCATACACCGCAAAGGTTCTAAAGTTTCGGCTAAGGAGCATAAATGCAAATATGACTTCCAAGGCACCTGCACCAAAATTTATAAGTTCCGGATACTTTAAATAACCGGGAATAAGTGGATAATAAAACGAAGGATGGATAAAGTGGTTCATGCCCGCCGCGAACATAAAAAATGCCAGTCCATATCGTAGTAGGTTCGATTTCATGATTTTCTTGGGCCCTTAAAGTTTCCAACGGACTTGCCGGTGCACCCTTATCAAAATGATGGCAAAGGGAACCCACCATATGAAATCGTTCGTAATCAAGGTATATATAAATTCCAGTGGAACATCACCCTTGATGTAATTAAAGAGAAACCCCAGAGGGCCAAAAATTTTTCCGAGAAAACCTACGGCTACAATGGGCCAGTGCTTGACCGGGTCAAAGGAGGCCCACCAATAGCCCAAGCCATAAACACCTATCACCATTCCCATACCTTGCCAAACCATGGGATGGTTAAGGGGCTCCATACCCACAAGTTCAAAAAAATGATTGGGAAATGCTACCACCCAAAATCCCCAAAGAATATTGTAAATGGCGGCCAGCCGTAATGTTAGTTTCATCGTACTTCCAATTCTCCGTTTGGATATTTGGCAAAGCGACCGCTATCCTTTTCGTGTACATTATCCGGATAAGGCCAGGGCCATCCTCCAAATTGTGTCAATCGGTATTCTTGCATGGCCTGTTGAATTTCCTCTTCCGTATTCATTACAAAGGGGCCATATTTGGCAACGGGTTCTGCAATTGGTTTCCCTTGTAACATCAATAGACCCGCTTTCTTGCTTCCCGCTTTAATGCTGACCTCTTTCTTGGGGTTCAATTGGATTCCAAAGTTGGGATTTACCTTGAGTCCGCCAAGTGAAAGGGTGTCCCCTTCATAGAAATGCAAGGTCCTGGATACATTCCCCAAAGCTTCGGGCAATAGGAATTGCGTTTCTGCCTCAATCTGGATATTCCAAATAGCCACTTCATTTTCGGTATGGGCCGCCCAGGAATTGGGAGCAGGGTTTGGCGCCTGATGCCCTTTGTAATTTCCAGCAATGACTTTGATGAGGGCATTTTGTTCCTGCACTATGGGAATATCTTCATGCCACAGCATTTTAAAATGGGGTTCGACAAATTTGTCCGATTTCGGGAGATTCAACCAAATTTGAAAAAGCTCCAAAGTATTTTCGGCATCATCGTTGAGCAAAGGGAACATTTCTGAATGCTGGACCCCGCGTCCTGCGGTCATCCATTGTACGTCTCCCTGACCAAAACGGCCAGATGCCCCCAAGGAATCCGAATGATCGCAGAATCCCTTGTTCACAATGGTGATGGTTTCGAAACCTCGATGGGGATGGTAGGGAAAGCCAGGAATGGTGGTTCCGTGGTACATTCGCCAACCGTTCTTTAAGGTGAAGTCATTTCCTATGTTTCGACCTTCCAAAAGCTTGGGATCAGGTCCCATTTCGCCATTGCCTTTAGGGTAGTGGTCCAAATGATGGACACAGAATAAAAAGGGGTCTTCGGTTTCCCAGGGAAAACCTAACGGAAAAGTACGGATTACAACAGCTTCCATGATTTTAGTTTTCACTGATGGGAGGTGGGCCATCTATCATGGCCTCATACACAACATCTCCCTTACGGGTCCTAAATTCTTCTTTTACCTTCTCAACTAACTTTGGACTTTCAAAAAGGTCCAACATGGTCATGGCCATAGCCTTGGAAGCATAGATCATGCCTTTATGGCCAATACTCATTCCACCGCACGCGACGACCGCCCATGAATGCCATGGGGTATCCTTTGGTGCTGTGGTAACGCTTAAATTGATGTTGGCAACATTCCAACTTACATCACCAACATCGGTGGAACCGCCTCCAGGGAGTTCCTGGGTCTCCCTAAGGGGATTGATTTTACTGTCCATACCGACTTCCGGTTTGCCGGTGGCCTTTTGGATGGCTTTTCCAAAGGTGGTTTCTTCTTCCGTATAGGTGATAGGACCCAATAGTTCCAGATTTCGCTGCATGATTTCCCCTCCCGAACGGTTTACGAGCATCTCATAAATCCCTGAGACCAACGAGATTTTATATTCTACATTGGCCATTATAGCAGCTCCTTCTGCCATTTTTTTGACATGTTCATAGGTAGGTAACATGACCTCGCGTTTAGGGTCGCGCACGCGCACCCAGATTTTTGAATAATCGGGAACCACATTCACCACCTGGCCACCATCCTGTATATGATAGTGTATTCTGGAGGTGGGCTTGATATGTTCACGGTAATAGTTCATGCCCGTGGTATAGAGTTCCAGGGCGTCCGAGGCACTTCGACCATTCCAGGGATCGGCGGAGGCATGGGCCGCCTGGCCATAAAATTCAACAATAAAGTCAATTAGTGAAAGTCCACTCTGTACGTCCGCTTCGGTATTGGCCCCAGGGTGCCAACTAATGTTTACGTCCACATCATCCCAAAGTCCGGCTTCAACCATCCAAACTTTGGCAAAGTATTTTTCCTCTGCTGGGGTTCCCAAAAATTTAACGGTTCCCTTTATTTTGCCTGTTTCGATCAATTCTTTAATGGCTATTGCCGATCCCAAGCTTGCGGCCCCAAACAAATTATGTCCACATCCATGCCCAGGAGCGCCCTCGGTTATTGGATTTTTTACGGGAACTGTTTTTTGTGAAAGCCCAGGAAGGGCATCAAACTCGCCCAGGATACTGATAACGGGCTTTCCCGACCCATAAGTAGCCGTGAATGCCGTAGGGATATTGGCTACGCCGCGGGTGACCTTTAGACCGTTCTTTTCGGCATAGGATGCCAAAACCTCGGAAGATTGGGATTCTTCAAAGGCGATTTCAGCCAAGGCCCAAATGGAATCACTTAGTTGAATTAGGTGCTCTTTGTGTTTTTCAACCGACGCCAGGACTGCCTTTTTGTTTTTGCCCATTTTCTGGGAAACCAGCATTAGGGGAACAAGCAGAAGTAATAAGAGTATTGTTTTTTTCATTTTCCTAGGGTTTTGAGTAGTGCTTCCAATGTACCAAAATTTGTTTTAACCCAGGGCTTCCTTATAAATTTTAAGGCAGCGATCCCTTGCGAACTTATGTTCAACCATTGGAGGGGGATAGCTAAGCTCCTGCAAATCCGGCACCCATCTATTGATGTATGCTTTTTGCTTATCGAACTTATCAATTTGGGTCATGGGATTGAATATTCTAAAATAGGGTGCAGCGTCCACTCCACTACCTGAGGCCCACTGCCAATTACCGACATTGCTGGCCAGTTCAAAATCCAGTAATTTTTCCGCAAAATATGCTTCTCCCCAGCGCCAATCGATCAATAGGTGCTTGCACAAAAAGCTGGCCACCAACATACGGACCCTATTGTGCATATACCCGGTTTGGTTGAGTTCGCGCATGCCTGCGTCAACAAGGGGATACCCCGTTTCCCCCTTCTTCCACTTTTCAAATTCCATGCTGTCGTTACGCCATGCGATTCGGTCATATTTCGCTTTAAAAGCTTTATGTACCGTATGTGGAAAGTGCCAGAGGATCTGCATAAAAAACTCACGCCAAATCAATTCGTTCCAAAACACTTCGTTTTCTTCCTGAATGGCCTTTCTTACCATTTTACGGATGGAAACCGTTCCAAAGCGTAAATGTGGGCCCAATCTGGACGTTCCTTTTTCCTTGGCGGGAAAATTACGTGTCCCCTCATAGTTTTGGATCAACTCCTTTGTTACAATATAATCGGGAACCTTTATGGGGGATGTTGTAAACCTTAGGTCCGAAAGACTGAGATCGGGCAATTTGGTATTCTTGACAAAGTTGGAAAAGTCAATGGCGTAATCTACCAAATCCGTTGCCGCGTTAAAGGTCTCCTTCCAACGGTTCTTGTACGGTGTGTACACCACATAAGGAGTCCCATCGTCCTTGACCACCTCATCTTTTTCAAAAATGACCTGGTCCCTAAACGTTTTGAAACCAATACCTTCCTTTTCGAGGAACTTTTTTATTTCAACATCACGTTCCCTGGCATAGGGTTCATAATCATGGTTGGTAAAAACATACTGTATATGATGTTTCCCAATCAATTCCGAGAATATCTTTTTAGGGGAACCATGGTAAATGGCTAACGAGCTATCACCTTTGGCTTGGAGTAGATTTCGAATTTTTTGGAGCTGCTCGTGAATAAAGGTGACCCGGGCATCATTTTCAGGAAGTTTATCCAATATTTCCGGGTCAAATATGAAAATGGGGTATACCGGATACCCACTTTGTAGGGCTTGGTACAGTCCAACATTGTCCTCCAACCTCAAGTCACGGCGAAACCAAAAAATAGCAATTTTCCCGTTCATTTATGAAATGTTCAAAGTAGACATCCCCCCATCTACACCCAATATCTGTCCGGTAACCCAGGTACTTTTGTCACTTAATAGAAATACGGCTAAGTTGGCAATATCGGTTGTGTTTCCCACACGTTTTAGGGGGTGGCGCTGTGACATGAATTCCCTCTTTTTATCATTACTCAGCAAGCGTCCTGCCAAAGGGGTATCGACCAGTGACGGGGCAATACAATTCACGCGCACTTTTGGAGCACTCTCGGCCGCCAGGGATTTGGCAAAGCCTTCTATGGCACCCTTAGCAGCAGCTATACTGGTGTGGAAGGGCATTCCCGTACCCACGGCAACGGTACTAAAAAAGACCATACTGGCACCTTCCGACATTTTGGGCATGATGGTCTTTACCACATTGACCAATGAAAAAAAGTTCAGTTCCATTTCTTCCCGGAAAACTTCCATGGACAGCATTTTTAGTGGCTTTAGGTTAATACTGCCCGGACAGTAGGCAAAACCATCAATACCATCCGGTAGTTGTGATGCCTCCAAGGAATCCGAGGTAGCGTCAAAAGTAATATGATTGACATTTAGACCATGAAGCCCTTCTTTGGTCCTAGAGGCTATATAAACGGTATGGTCCGTGTGTAAGGCTTTGGCCATTTCAAATCCAATACCATAAGAACCGCCGATCAATAGAATAGTTTTACCCATAATTTAGATAGATTTCATTTCCAATGTATTTTGATAGTGCTCCAATTGCCCGAAACGCTCTTGCAATGTTCGCTCCCTGTATTCAAAGATTTGCAACAATTGTTTTTTAACCAGAATCGGGTGGGCCAACTGTCCTAAAACTCCCAAAGGGATTTTATAATCGATTATATCCTCCATTTCAATTCCACCGTCAATTTCATTGATAAAATGTTTATGGTGCCAGAGGGCATAGGGACCAAAACGCTGTTCATCCACAAAATACTCCCCTTCCCTCACATGGGTTATTTCGGTCACCCATTTGGTGGTGAAACCTGGAAATGGGCTCACCTTGTATTGTATGATTTGACCGGGAAACATAGGGCGCTCTATTCCAGAAAGGATGTGGAACCCCATATGATCCGGTGTAATCACTTTAAGGTTTTCCGGATTGGACAAGAATTCCCAAGCAGTTTGTCTGTCTATTGGAAAAGCCTGTTTAGCCTGAAGCTGGTAGAGTTTCATTCAAGATTTTTAACAAAGATAAAAGCAATTTTGTTTAATTTAAAATATAAAAAGTTAAACAATATTAAAGGACGAGAAACCAAAGGAACACCTCGCCCTTAGTTGAACGGTAATGTGTAGGACTTCATCCCGTTAATCCTAGTTTTTGGTTTGACTATGCTATTTTTAGGGCAGAATTAGATAAGGGTGCGAAAGGTCATATTCGTTTTTTCAGTATTGTCCATTCAAATAGGTTGGGCACAATCCAATATTTCGGTGGTGGGTAATCTACCAGAACCCTTACGGGAGACCTCTGGCTTGCTCTATTACAATGGAAGATTGTTGACCCATAACGATTCCGGCAATTCAGCGGAGCTTTTTGAATTCGATGCCGAAACCTTGACTATCACAAGGGTCATCGAGCTTATAAATACGGTCAATACGGATTGGGAGGGTATGGCCCAAGATGACGACTTCATCTATATAGGGGACTTTGGAAACAATAGGGGGGAGCGCCAGGATTTACGCGTTTTAAGGATTTCCAAGCAGGCATTGGATAATTCTGATGAGGTGATGGCGGAACGTATTGATTTTACCTATGAAGACCAGACGGATTTTACGCCAAGTGAAAACAGTGATTTTGATGCAGAAGCCTTTTTTGTACTCAATAATTCCCTTATAATTCTGACCAAACAATGGCAACAACAAGGTACGGTTGCCTATAGAATTCCCAAAACACCGGGGAGTTATACGGCAGAACGTTTGGCCTCCTACCAGGTAAATGGCCTGGTAACGGATGCAACTTACGATTCCGTTTCCAATACCCTGTTTTTAGTGGGGTATTCCAACTTGCTGTTACCCTTCTTTGTGGAAATAGGTCCAGTTTCTGAAAATGCCATATTTGGCGATTCCCAAAACAAGACCAATTTGTCCGTAGGGCAGGCCCAAATGGAAGCCATCACTTTACACGGGGGTGTTTTCTATGTGACGTCGGAAGCTTTTTCAAATCCCCCTATCGTGGATTCCCCATCAAGACTTTTTTCATTCACTTTGGATGATGGAGCGAATGGACCACCAACGGAAGGCATTCCCCAAGATGATTTAATTGTTTTTAAAAGTTTTGGGTCAACCCAATTGGAGTACTCATTGAATACAGATCGCCCCATTTTTGGTATGGGTATCTTTGATGGTATGGGCCGTCTTGTGGAATTTACCCCCCTGGAACGAATTTCTGATAGTCCCATTGATATATCGCAACTTGCCGTTGGATTGTACTATCTCAGCTTTTTCTATCAGGATACCAGTATTTCCGCGCCATTTTTTAGGAATTGAGTATTTAAGTTATCGTTAACAAATACCCCTTTACAGATTAGCTAGCTTTGTCGCACTAGTCAATTCTTAAAAAAATACGTACAATGAAAAAATTAGGATTCTTAAGTTTATTTGCAGTGTTGGCCCTTACGGTCAATGCACAGATGCAAACTCCCCAACCCAGCCCAAGTTCGGAGTTGGAACAAATGGTTGGATTGACGGAAGTGGAAGTGGAATACGCAAGACCTTCCATGAGGGGAAGAACAATTTTTGGCGACTTGGTTCCCTATGGACAGCTTTGGAGGACCGGCGCAAACAAAAACACGACCATTTCGTTCAGTGATGACGTAAAAATTGGTGGCAAAGATGTGAAAGCAGGGGAATACGCTATTTTCACAAAACCCGGTGAAGCCGTTTGGGAAGTCATTTTTTACACCGATACCGAAAATTGGGGAACGCCCAGGGATTGGGACGCTTCCAAAGTAGCGGCTACGGTTAAGGTGGAAGTAATGAAAATGCCCATGAAAGTGGAGACATTCACGATTACCATTGATGACCTAACCAACAACGGAGCTAATCTTGGCATACTCTGGGAAGATGTCTATGTAGGAGTGCCATTTGAAGTACCCACAGCCGAAAAAGCACAAAAAAGTATTGAATCCACCATGGCAGGACCTAGCGGTAGGGACTTGTATTTAGCTGCTTCTTACTATTACGAAGAAGGATTGGACATGGAGAAGGCCAGGGAATGGATAGATAAGGCAGTAGCCATGGATGCCAAAGGAGAGCAGTATTGGGTAATGCGCAGACAATCCCTGATCCATGCCAAACTTGGTGATAAAAAAGCAGCTATTGCGGCTGCCAAAAAATCCTTGGCCGCGGCTGAGGCCGCCGGTAACCAGGATTACGTGAAGATGAATAAGGATTCCCTAATGGAGTGGGGCGCCTTATAGGAATTCAAACAATTTCGATCCAAAGACCCTGATTGTACCAATCGGGGTTTTTTTATGTCTTAATGGGAGGACGTCTTAACGTTTGGTCCAGAACTTCAAAAAGCAAGGCCAATACAATGACCAAACAACAACCAAAAGCGTTTAACCATAAATAGGACATCCAATCCTGGTACCAACCCAAGATTACGATGATCTGCGTAATGATTGCCGCAATGAAAACGGCATTTCCCTTCACAAACTTAAAGAAGAATGCCAATAGAAATACGCCAAGGACATTTCCGTAGAAAATAGATCCTATGATATTCACCAATTGAATCAGGTTATCGAAAAGGTTGGCAATACAGGCTATTAGGATGGCAATTACGCCCCATACCAGGGTAAAGCCCTTGGTGGCATACACAAATTGTTTTTGTGTGAATTCCCCGCCCTTGTTTCTTTTGTAGAGATCCAAAGCGGTTATGGTACCCAAGGCATTTAATTCCGATGCGGTGGAGGACATTGCGGCAGATAAAATAACCGCCAACAACAAACCAATGAGGCCTCGCGGAAGGTTGTTGAGTATAAAATGGATGAACACATAATCCTTATCATTGGTCTCGACGCTTGGATCTGCTGAATTAATGAGGATTCTGGCCGATTCCCGATTGTGCAATTCTTCCTGATTTACTTTGATCAAATTAATTTTAGCCTGTTCAATGGCATTGAAATCCTTCAGTTTTAATGCCGTTACAAAATCATTTTGGGCCATGCGCTTTTCCTTGACCAATTCCGCATGACCTTCTTCCAGAATGGCATAATCCCCTGCCAGGTCGGATGATTTAATCGCCTCATTGGCGGCTGGGTTAAAATGAAGGGGGGAGGGGTTGTACTGATAAAAGACAAAGACCATAACCCCTACCAAAAGGATAAAGAACTGCATTGGTATTTTAAAAATACCGTTGAAGACCAATCCCAGTTGACTTTCCCTTACCGATTTCCCGGAGAGGTACCGTTGTACCTGGCTTTGGTCCGTTCCAAAATAGGCTAGGGCCAAAAAGAAACCTCCCGTGATTCCACTCCAGAAGGTGTATCTATTTTTGGTATCAAAGTCAAAATTCAGGATTTCAAGTTTGTCGTTTGCCCCTGCAATTTTTAAGGCTTCACCAAAAGAAATATCCGCGGGCAAACTCCCCATAATAAAGAAAAACGCGAAAAACATCCCGATCATGATCACGAACATCTGCTGTTTTTGGGTGATGTTCACGGCTTTGGTCCCTCCGCTTACGGTATAGATAATAACCAATATGCCAATAATAATGTTCAAGGTCCTCAAATCCCATCCCAGTACGGCAGAAAGGATTATGGATGGCGCAAAAATGGTAATTCCGGCGGCCAATCCACGTTGTACCAGAAAAAGAATGGCCGTAAGTGTCCTCGTTTTGAGGTCGAAACGTGTTTCCAACATTTCGTAGGCTGTATATACCTTAAGCTTATGATAGATGGGGATAAAGACCAAACATATGACGATCATGGCCAAGGGAAGACCAAAATAAAACTGCACAAAACCCATTCCATCATGAAAGGCTTGGCCAGGCGTGGACAAGAAGGTGATTGCGCTTGCTTGGGTAGCCATTACCGATAGTCCAATGGTCCACCATTTGGTCTGTCCTCCCCTCACGTAATCATCCACGCTGTTACTGCCCTTGGTCTTCCAAACGCCAAACCCTACAATGAACAGTAGCGTACCTAAAAGTACAATCCAGTCAAGAACAGCCATGAATTAGTTGTATGCAAGCATTACGTACACAAAGTACAGGATATAAAGGACATTGAGAATAAGAACAACGGAATATTCCCTTTTCCATACTACTTTTTGAAGAAAACTATCCTTTGATTTCACCTTCATCCTGCGTGTTTTGTTTCTTTAGTGAAAGCATGTTGGCAAAAAGCTTATATGCCCCTGGCACACCGGCAGGCAGCTCCCTAAAAAAGCTTAGACCAGTATAGATATAGTTCCCTTTTCCGTACGAAGCGACCAATAAACTTCCCTCTTTGCTATTTTCCCCTTTATCGGCCATGGCCAGAATAGGAATGAATTCCTTACTCCATTCATTTGGAAAATAAAGCCCTCTTTCCTGAACCCATCCATTGAAATCCCTCGCTTCTATTTTATTGGGATAGTTCATAATGGCATGTTCTTTGGCCAAAATGGTTACCTGAGCGTTTTCATCGGTAACCCGATCCCTGGAAATGGTAATGGGGTAGGGGGCAATATTCTCGAATTGGGCACGCCAACGGCCCGCAGTGTTGTATTGGACTATCATGTTCCCGCCATTCTTCACATAATCCAATAATATGGGTTGCTTGAACTTTAATTCTTCCAGTACGTTATACGCCCTAATCCCTAAAACCACGCCATCATATTGCGCTAAACTTCCAATTTCCAACTCCGATACATCCAAAGTCTCTACCTGGTATCCAATTTGGGAAAGGCTTTCCGGAACCTTATCACCAGCACCAACAATATAACCGATCCGTTCCCCTTCCTTTTTAATGTCCATTCGCACAACCCTTGCTTCGGAAGGGAGAAGAATGGACTGCTTGGGCACATGGTCATAGGTGATTTCGACCAATTTCTTTTGGAATTCCTCTCCGTCCACAATCAAAATAGGTGAAACCGTACCTACATTTTCCCCTGTTGGGGGAATGACCTCAAAGGCTACGTTTTGGACGGCGTTCTTTTGTGCAATGTTAAAATTGATCACTGATGGATGACTGGACCATCCCTGGGGCAGTTTCAGTTTTGCAACACCGCTTACATTATTGGTCCCGGCCCGTATGGCAAGATTTACATTTACCGGTTCTGGGGTATTGAAGAGATATACATCTTCGGTAAAACTAGCGGACACTTTTGGAAGTACTACAAAAGGCTCATAAATTTCACCAACATCCGGTTTACTGTAACGACGTATTAATGGCTTTGTAAAGGTTATGGGGACTCCATCAATGGTAAGTCCAAAATCCACAGTATAGGCCACGGGGGTTTCCGGTTGGCCTATAAGGCTTTTATCGTCCACGTGATACATCCCCAACGTCCCTTTCTGCTGTAACCAGTATGGGGTAGTGTAAGGGGTATCTTCGGGTACGGAAAACGAAATTTCCAAATTTTCCTTGGTATTTGGACTCAAGGAAATATTTGGGGTGGTACCTACGTCCGTTCCCTCAATTTTTATGGATTGTAAGGTAAGGGAGGTGTTACTTCGATTTAGGGCCTCAATGGTAACGTTCACTTTTTCTCCAGGAATGGCGGAAGCACTATTTGCCCCGGCTTCCAAATAAATTCCCCCACATGCCAATATGATATCCTTAAGGTGTTCCGATTTCAGTTGTTTCCAATGTTCATCTTCAACTTCCTGAAGCAATTTGTAGGCCTTTATCAAATCCGGCAAATGTTCTGTCGGGTCGGAAAAATTAAATTTGGCCTCTATCGCATTCAAAATGGCGCCCACTGCTTCCCCGCCCTTTACCCTGGACCAGGTGGTATTGATTCCCTCAAAGATATCTGTGGAACCGTTTAGGGGGTCTCCTTTCAAAAATTCCAAATAATCCGGCTGCGCACCACGTACCGCCAATCGCCCAAAACCTTGGCAAAGGTGCTGACTGCTTGCCGAACTGGCAATTTCATTGTTGGACAGTCCTAGATTGGGATAAAACACCCCGACATCCACTTGGGTGAGGTTGGACTTGTCGGCTTGCGCAAACTTTTCCCTACTTCCGTAAAACCACCAGGACGTGTTAAAAAATAAACGCTTGGGCTCCCAAACCTGGGTTTTGGACAACTGTTCAGGATATGCCCTGGGGTCATTGACCAAATCAAATGCCTCAAAACTCAACATGGCCGATGTGGTATGGTGTCCGTGGGTAGTTCCAGGGCTCCTATGGTCAAAACGATTCACTATAATATCGGGTCTAAACTTACGTATGGCCCACACCACATCACCCAAAACCATTTCTTTGTCCCAAATGGTCAAAGTCTCATCCGGATGTTTGGAGTATCCAAAGTCATTGGCCCTGGAAAAAAACTGTTCCCCACCATCAACTCTTCTTGCAGCCAATAGTTCCTGGGTCCGCAAAACCCCCAATAACTCCCTCAATTCAGGTCCAATAAGGTTTTGGCCACCATCGCCCCGGGTCAACGATAGGTAAGCGGTCCTTGCCTTAACTTTATTGGATAGGTAAGCTATAAGCCTTGTATTTTCGTCATCGGGATGGGCTGCAACAAATAGCGCCGTACCAAGAAAGTTCAATTTTTGGATTTCATGATGGATTTCGGAGGTAGTGTATTTTTTTGGTTTTTGTGACGAGACCATGATGGGAATGGTCAATAGAAATGCACAAATCACCCGAGAAAATCGCATAGTTGGTCTAATTAGCTTGTTCCAAAGATAGAAAGTTTAACAGGCCAGTTTTGGTTTTTAGAACTTCTTTAACAAGCTAAACACCGGACTTCGAACCGTTTGTTAAACCTACCTGTTTCTTTACCAATACTACTCCCTTTTGCAGTAGTAAATTGTTGGGATAGGTCAATAATTCCCCATCATCCTTTACCAAATGGAATGTAAAGGCCTGAATATCCGCGATTACGGCCTCGTCCGGAAAATCCTTGTCCTGTATCCGTATTCTATCACCAATTTTGTAAGGGAAGTAAAAAAACAAAATTATTCCGGCCGTAACATTACTTAGAATGGACCAGGTGGCAAAAAGTGCTACGCCAATTACCGCAAATACGGAGGAAACAATGAGACCAATTTCACGGATATTGATGCCCCATGCAAGAATCAAAACCGACAGCAGAATTACCACTAGGGCAAAGGAAACATATCTAATGACCAATCCGGTCCTTACGTGGCTGATATCGCTTATACGTCCAATTTTACGAATGGTCTTTACCAGTAAAAAACGGAGGAGAAAGAAAACGACAAGGCTTAATATGGACGCCAGTAGCTCGTTCTGATATGTCTGTAAAAAAGGCTCCATTCTAGAGTTCCAAACTATCCCGAAGATGCAAATATTTGTTGGAATTTTGCCCCCAATAGGGTGTTTTTAAGGTTTTTAATTTACTTCCCTTGGAAACCATGGTTTTTGCATTGGGACCATATCCACTTGTGAACGATTCCTCCCAGCCTTCAATTTCATATGGGAATGTGGCACTGAAGTCAATGGTCAGTTTACGTTCCGTATTTTCATAAACAATGGAATAGGAGCTCATACCATTGGCCGTGCTGATCGAAGCCGTGGCCGTATAGGCCCGTATGGGATTGTGCTGCACCCGGAAATACTCCAAAGCCGGTATGATTTCAATTTTACCAACCGGTAAATCCTGTGGGTTGATCCGGATCCTGTTCCAAATCTCATTTTCCAAAAGGGCTTTGTCCAGGCTAAGGTTTTGATCCGCTTCCCCTTCAAAATAACTATGGGAGGTAAACTCAAATGCTTCACGGTTGTTCAATTGTGCATAGACATGGCCACACCATTCTTGAACGGAAAGACTGGATTTGAGTGCATGTTGGTTATCATGGACAGGGTAAAATGTACTGCTCATAATGGAATAGGGATAGATGCCGGTAAGGTACTTCTTGGTTTTATTGAGTTTTAGCACAGGAACGTTGGTTGGATTGTTTCCATCCGCCTTTACTTGTGCATCTGGCAGAAAAGGTTCGGTTACATAAATCAATACGGCCTTGCCCTCACGCAGCTCACCATAACGGGCCTGTTGCAATTGGTATGAGGTGATTTCGGCATCCCCGGCATACCAGTAATCCTTAAACTCTTGTGACAAAGGCTTTTTAGGGGTTGTCCCTTCTGTCTCTGCTTTTTCAGTCCCTGTATTGACGGCAAGCGTTTTTTCTTCTTTTTTGCCATGGGAACATGCTCCAATTCCGCAACTAAGGAATACGAGTATGCCAACACGCAATCCAAATTTTGACCCTTTTTTCATAACAGTACGTTTTTGCAAATTTAATCAAGGTACTGCCTAAAACCATAATGTTGAACGTTACATATGAACGAAAGGGCCTATTTCCGTCGACTAAACTTTCTTCGCAACCACTTCCAACGCCAAACCAGTACACCACCTACCAGTATCAATGGCCATATATTGAACAGCACAAGCACCATGGTGGTAACAATGCTCCAACCATTTTCCAGAGCTTGGACGACTTTGCTGCCAAATGATTTTTCATAGGAATCCGGTTCCTCCCGAAAATTTACTTTTTCATAAATTCTCAGATTGATGGTGCTGAACTTAATTCTGTCCTCCAAATAACGTAATTGCCCCTCTTTGGCCTCAATTTCTTCCGTAATCTTTCTAATGGCCTCCTCTGCTTCCAAAACCTCGGAAATCTTCCCGGTCCTGTTTTTCAAAATTTCAATGTATCGTTCCCGGACTTCCTTTTTCGTTTTTAACCTGCTGGTAACATCAATATATTGCTCGGTGACGTCATTGGATGAAATAGAAACGTTTTTTACAAAATCCCCTTGTCCTTTGAGGTCTTCCATCAATGAAGTGAAATGCTGACTTTCAACCCGTATGGTAATGTTGTTGGAGATTTCATAACTGGTATTGTTCAAATTCATTTTTGAAACAAAGGCATTGTACTTCTTACAGATTTCATTGACCTTTTCGGTGGTCTCGTCCACACTTTTCACCTTTATTTCCACATTTCCGGTCCAAATCATTTTTCGATTCGAAATCTGTTGCGTTTCGGAATCTTGAAAGTCGGTGATTTTGGCGGTGGACGTTTCATATGTGGTGTCCACAGCTACCTCTGAAGATTCTCCACCTCCACAAGTGGAAAGCATCACCATTAAAATGAACATTAGGGATATTTTCATGGTATCAGGAGTTTGAATGAATCGAAATGTAGACCGAATTCTTTATGGAACCCTGGCAATTAACGAAATGATAGGGATACTTTGTGATTTCCTTACCATTCACTTAACATTTTGTAAACCAGATGGGTCGGTAATCCTACAACATTGTTGTAGGAACCATGGATTTGCTCAATTCCTATGGCTCCCAACCATTCTTGAATACCATAGGCACCAGCCTTGTCAAAAGGTTGACAGGTTTGGATGTAGTAGTCGATTTCCTCTTGCTCGAGATGCTTAAATTTTACTTTGGTGACCGTATGTGCCGTTTTCTGTTGTGTTGTGGTGGTAAAGCAAACAGAGGTAATGACCTCATGCCAATCGCCGGAAAGTTTTTGCAACATTTGGGATGCTTCTTGGGAATCAACGGCCTTTGCCAGGGACATTCCGTTCCACCATACCACGGTATCGGAGGTAATCAAAATCTCGTTTTCCCCGAGCATGCCCTTAAAGGCAGATGCCTTCAATTCTGCCAGATAGTTCGATATCCCTTCCGCTTTTAATTCTTTGGGGTGTATTTCATCCACGGGTTTTAATCGAATCTCAAATTCCAGCCCCAATTCCTCAAAGAACTTTTTTCGACGTGGGGAACCGGAGGCCAAAACGAGTTTGTACCCTTTTAGTTTCTCTGCAAGCGGATTTTCAGTCATTTTTGGAACTGAAGTTGTTTTCCCAGTCGCCCCGAACTTTTAGGACCTGTTCAATAATATCCCGTACGCAACCTTCCCCGCCATTTTTATGGGACACATAATCGCAGATGGCCTTGACCTCTGCTATCGCATTTTGGGGACAGGTGGCCAATTTTACACGTCTCATAGGGGGGATATCGGGCATATCATCACCCATGTACAAAACATTTTCCGGGTTAATGTTGTGGATGTCCAAATACTCTTCCAGGGGTTCTTCCTTGTAGTGGGCTCCAAGATAAATATCGGTAATGCCCAGGCCTTTTAACCGATCTTTTACCCCTTGGTTGCTGCCCCCGGTAATAATGCAAATATTGTACCCCTTGATCAATGCGGTCTTAAGGGCGTAACCGTCTTTTACATTCATTTTTCGCAACATCTCACCCGATGTGGTCACTAAAATGGTCCCATCGGTCAGTACGCCATCAACATCAAAGATAAAAGTGGTGATGTCCTTCAGGTATTCCTTATAGTTCTTTTTCATACAATGCCTTAATCGATTCGCTCAGTAATTGATAAATTTTTTGTTGAAGTGGGTCCTGTAATTGGCTGATATGCTGTTGCATGGTAACGATATCGTTTCTCCTGGCCGGGCCAGTCTGTGCTTCTTTAGGTGACAAATGTCGGATTTTGTTCACGGTTTCTAAAATCAGTGGGAACAATAAGTGGAAAGGGATTTTATTTTCTGCACAGATTTCGTGGGCCATATGGTACAGGTGATTTGGGTAATTGTTTACCAAAACCGCACAGAGGTGGAGTTTTTTCCGCTGAGCGGACGAAATCCTGTATACATGGTTACTTATTGATTTTCCCAGGGTTTCCAGAAGCAAACGATTTTCCTCACCCTCGGCTTCAATGCAAATAGGAATTTCACGGAAATCGACTTCATTCCCTTTGGTGAAGGTCTGCAATGGATAGAACACCCCACGTTGCTTGGATTTAATGGCATCCATGGGAACACTTCCGGAAGTGTGGACTACTGTCCCCTTTTTACCCCTTAAAGTTTTGGAGACTTCGGTCACCGAAGAATCCGAAACGGCCAAAATATACATATCCGCCTCGGCAATTTTGGCTATGGAAGTGGTGGTGGAAACTTTTGGTTCAAAATCCTTTAAGGCCTCGCTGTTCCTCCCGTATACTTGGTGAACCGCAATGTCCTTTGATTTGGAAAAGGCATGGAATAAGTGATGGGCCACATTCCCCGTTCCAAGAAGTACTACGCTAAGCATGCCCAAAAGTACAAACTTGAAGGAGCCTTTTTAAAAAGAATTAACGGTTTTGTTTAAGAATTTGATGGACAAACGATTCCGTTAAATCACTTCTAGGTCGTAATTTTGCAAGCCGAAAGCGAATGCCCTATGTTCGAGTTATTGAAGAAAACACTGTTCTCCACCAAATTGATGGCCGTACTCTTCTTGCTTTTCGCAGCCGCCATGGGAATAGGCACCTTTATTGAAAGTTGGTACAGTACCGAAACCGCTCGGATTTACATTTATAACGCGACCTGGTTTGAAGCCATTATGGTGTTTTTTGTCATCAACTTTTTTGGCAACATTTATCGATACAATTTGTTACAGTGGAAGAAATGGCCGGTTTTGGTATTGCACCTATCTTGGATCTTGATCATTGTTGGGGCATTTGTAACGCGTTACATCAGTTTTGAGGGAATGATGCCCATCCGGGAGGGGAATTCGGAAAAGGTATTTTATTCCGATAAAACCTATCTCACTGCCTATATAGATGGACCAATTGATGGGCAGAACCGCAGAAAGGTACTAGAGGATGATATTTTGGTAACCCCGGAAGGAAAACGTTCCAGTCTCCCCTGGAACGATGATTTCAATGGGCAAGCTTTTTCCATTGACTTTGTGGACTTCATCAAAGGAGCAAAAGAAGGCTTGATTCTTGATGGGGAAGGCAAGGAATATCTAAAAATAGTGGAGGCTGGTGATGGCCAGCGGCACGAGCACTACCTGGAGAACAATTCCATTGCCAGTATTCACAACGTGCTCTTTGCTTTGAACAAGGAAACCAAAGGAGCCATCAATATTTTTTTCAGGGATGGGGAATATCAAATTCAATCCCCATTTGAAGGACAGTACATGCGAATGGCGGACCAGTTTCAAGGGGAACTGGTAAAAGACAGTATCCAACCCTTACAATTACGTTCCCTTTACACTACCGCCGGAATGCAATTTGTGATTCCAGAACCCTTGGTGAAAGGATCTTATGGCGTGGTTAAGGTTCCTGAAAATGAAATGAATGAGCAAACCCAGGATGCATTGGTGGTAGCAGTGACCGTAAATGGGGAAACTGTGGAGAAGAGACTTCTGGGCAGTCAAGGGCCTTCCGACTTTTCTGATAAGTTTACCCTAAATGGACTCGATTTTTCGCTTCGATATGGTTCCAAGATTTATGAATTACCGTTCCATGTACGGTTGAATGACTTTATAGCGGAGAAGTACCCTGGAACAGAAAGCAGCTACAAGTCCTTTATGAGCAAAGTGACCATTGAAGATGAACGTCCATTTGACTATGACATTTTCATGAACCATATTTTGGACCATAGGGGGTATCGCTTTTTCCAATCCAGTTTTATGCCCGATGAAAAAGGCACGGTGCTCAGCGTAAACCACGATCAATGGGGCACATGGATTACGTATATTGGGTATTTCCTTTTATATATTGGACTGTTGGGTATCATGTTCTTTGGCAAAACCCGTTTTAAGGAGCTGGCAAAATCCCTGGACAAAGTGAAAAGGAAAAAGGCAACTTTGACTGCCGTGCTGGTCCTTTGTTTTGGTTTACACACTTATGGACAAGAACCACCACATGACGACCATACGGGTTTGCCCACCCAAGCGCAGATAGATTCCGTGATTCGTGCGACAACGGTGGATGTGGCCCATGCCGATAAGTTTGGGGAGATTGTCATCCAGGATGAGGGGGGACGCATGAAACCCTTGCATACCTTTACCTCGGAATTGCTGCGTAAGCTGAGTGGAAAGGAAAAATTCAAAGACCTGAACTCGGATCAGGTATTTCTCTCCATGATGTTGAATCCCCCACTGTGGTATAATGTCGATTTTATCAATGTAGGGGAAAGGCAAAATGATAGTATCCGACAGATTATTGGCGCAGAAGGCGGTCAGAAGTTTATAAATGCCACGGATTTGTTCGATGCTACCGGTATGTACAAGCTAAAACCGTATTTGGAAGCGGCAACATCCACTACAAATCCCAATAAGTTCCAAAAGGATTTTATTAAGGTACATGAGCGCATAGGGTTGTTAAATATGGCGCTGAGCGGACAGATTCTGAAGATTTTTCCGCTTTTGAACGATGAGAACAACAAATGGATTTCGGCGGTTGAGTTTCGTTCCGGACAGTATCAGGTGCAGGATTCCCTTTACGCCAACTTTATGGCAAACGGCTTGCCCTATTATCTGAACACACTTCAAAATTCCATCACTACCGGGGATTATTCGGAATCGAATAAACTCTTGGAAGCCTTTAAACAGAACCAAAGGAATCATGGGCAGGAAGTACTGCCCACGGAAAAGAAGGTCAAGACCGAAATCCTGTACAACAAACTGGACATTTTTAATCGTTTGTTCAAGTATTATGGAATGGTGGGATTGTTGTTGTTCATCGTACTGGTGCTTCGTATTTTTAGGGATAGGGAGATTTGGAAAGCGGCCACGTACTTTTTAAAGGGAATCATAATCCTCTTCTTTATTTGGCATACGGCCGGGTTGGTCCTTCGCTGGTATATCTCTGGCCACGCCCCCTGGAGTGATGCATACGAAAGCATTTTATATGTGGCTTGGGCCACCTTGGCCATGGGATTGGCCTTTGGTAGGAAAAGTGAATTGACCATTGCGGCCAGTACTTTTGTCACCTCCATGTTATTATGGATCGCCCATCAAAGTTGGGTAGACCCTTCCATAGCCAATTTGGTCCCCGTTTTGGACAGTTATTGGCTTATGATCCATGTAGCGGTCATTGTGGGCAGCTATGGACCGTTGACCGTGGGAATGATTTTGGGGGTCGTATCCCTATTGCTCATTATCCTTACCACTAAAGAGAACAAGAAAAAAATGGAACTGAACCTCAAAGAGTTGACCATCATTAATGAACTGGCACTTACCGTAGGTTTGGTGATGTTGACCATTGGTAACTTTTTGGGAGGGCAATGGGCCAATGAGAGCTGGGGGCGTTATTGGGGTTGGGATCCTAAAGAGACCTGGGCCCTGGTTTCCATAATGATCTATGCCTTTGTGCTCCACATGCGATTGGTCCCTGCGCTTAAGGGCAGGTGGTTGTTCAACTTTATGAGCGTGGCGGCCTTTGGCGCCATTATGATGACCTATTTTGGGGTCAACTTTTATTTGGTCGGGCTACATAGCTATGCACAATCCGGTTCTGCAGCGATTACCCCGGACTACGTAAAATACATTGTTTTGGCCGTTATCCTTCTTGGAAGTGTTAGTTACTGGAGGTATCGGGCGAATTATGTAAATAAATAGGTTAGCTTTTTACGATGTACTCAAAGTCTCTATTTATTCTTTTTTTACTGGGTTTACAGGCGATTTTTTCTCAAACGAAGGAGGAAATATTACAAGAAGCAGAAATTCTGTATAAATCTGAAAAAGCTTCATGGCATGGCACAGATATTTTCCTTGACCGTTTTCCAGATAAAAAAGAGCTTATTGAAGGCTATTTTTCTTATTCCCCCGACAGTATTACTAACAAAGTCCTTTTCTTTGATAGTATTCCAAAGGTTTTGGCAACAATTTCTTTTAACAATGATTTCCAACGTAATAGTGCAGTTATAGATTCATTACCTCGAGAGTTCACCTCCTTGGAAAATGAAATTTACAGGCTTAGACAAAAAGCAGTAAATCTGATGTATGCCGATACGCTATTTAAACACTATAAAAACACTAGGCTTAACCCAATACCAATAGTTACCGGGAATAAAAAAAAGGTTTATGTTTTAACTGGCCCAGAAATAACGGGAGTTGTCATTTTTGGAAATGATTACTTGATAGAGTTTAACAATGAATTTGAGGTGATTTCAAAAAAGGCATTGCATAACAACATAATACCCATTTACTACAAGGAAGAAGAAACAGATTTAGTGACAATCCACTCGCACAATGAAGTTACTGGAGATCTGATAACTCCTACTGATATTTGTACCCTAAAACTTTATCAGGATTATGCTAAGTGGAAGCAACATATAGTAATGTCTTCTAAGAACGTATCCTTATGGAATTGCAAAGAAGACCGTTTAACAATTTTGACGAAAGAGGCATGGGAAAAAATTTATGGTTCTAACTAGGATTATTCCATCAGCAAGCCCATCAATTCCTCGGCAGCTACCTTTCCTTTTTCCCTTAAAAAATCCCTGGGAGTGTCGTCACCCAGTTCAAATACGATTGCGGGCATTCCGTGGGCTACAAAAAAATGGTTTCTGGAGACCATGGTCGGCGTCACTTTTTGGGAAGCACTGATATTGGTCTTTTTTGATGGCAAACGGTTTGAGATGCGCGTAATCCAATCAAATACTATTTTACCCCTTGCCCCAGTGACCGTGGTATCCAAAGGATAGTAAATATCATCCCAGGTAGAGTGGAAGTCGACCCCAAAAACAAATTCGTACCCATCCTCACGCTTTTGCTTTAAAAAATCCCGGATTGCCCTGGTCTCGGGCTGATTGAATTCCTGCCAATCCCTGTTAAGGTCAATACCACCGGAATTATGTCTCCAGTGTCCATTGTCCACCCCATCGGGATTCACCAAGGGCACATTAAAGACCGTGAATTTTTTGCGAAACGCCCTAGCTAGATCCGAATCTCCCGCAAGGGTTTCCATAAAGGACCTCATGGCCAAAAAACCGGTTATTTCCGGTGGATGCTGAAGGGAAATGATCACCAATGCTTTTTTTGAAGCACCTTCGTCCACTTCCATAAGGTTCATTGTACGGCCTTCCCGACTCTTCCCAATTTCATAATTGGATATAAACTGTTTTTGGGAAAGGGAATCCACCCATTGTTTTACCCTTTTGGAAGGATACAATTCCTGGGCAGTTATCCAAATTGGCTTTTCGCCAACACGAACCGTAATCTCCACAAATTCCGGGGTGGCCTTCAATCCAAATTCTCCCTCCCCTGGGTTGATAGCTTTAAATTGGGTGCTGTCCAAGGCCTTGAAATAGAGGCCATCATCGCTTACTTTTGGGTAATATCGACTTCGACTGTCCTGATACGTTAGCTTTAAGGTAATTTCCTGTGCTGTGTTGCTCCAAACTTTGAAGCCATACCAAGGACTGGGGTTTACGGGGGTGTTTTCCGCAGTAAACCAAAGGGTGTAATGGGTATTGGAATCCTGGGCAACACCATTTAAACGGGCCCCATCAAACTGATTGCTGAAAAAGACCGTACTGTCCTGAAAAGCCCAGACCCCTTTCCATTGCCGCTGTACCGGTTTCGTTTTGGTGGAAACAATTGGGGTGGGCCCTTGCCCTTGATATCCTGATTTTTCAGTTGTAGGTTTGGTGTTTTTACAAGCGAAAAGCACTAGAAAAAAAACGGTGACAATGAGTATGGAACGTATCTTCATGATTCTTGAATTAGCCTACGGAAAAATATGGATTTTTAAGAAAATTATGGTTTTGATGTTATTTTCAAAACTTTTGTGCATCTTTGCACCATCATGAAGTATTAGGAATTATGAATACACTGGCATTTTTGGATCTGTTTCCGACCAAGTAACCGAAAGGGAGTTTTTGGTTACACGCTAGTTTTCTTCATTTTTTAACATCATAATTTCTAAATCATGTCTTCACGACAACTATCAATAAAACAATTACTTAAGTATTTCTGGATTGCCATTTCCGGTAAGGAACAGGAATTTACCAGTGGGAGCATTCGCAAGGCCATTTTTATGTTATCGATCCCCATGATTTTGGAAATGCTTATGGAAAGCATTTTTGCCCTGGTCGATATTGCCTACGTTTCCAGGGTAAGTGTAAATGCCGTAGCGACCATTGGTCTAACGGAATCCGTCATTACCCTGGTCTATGCCATTGCCATTGGCTTAAGTATGGCCGCAACGGCCGTAGTTGCCCGTAGGGTAGGGGAACAAGACTTGAAAGGAGCCCGGGAAGCTGCGGTGCAGGCCATTTTCCTTGGGGTATTGGTCGCGCTTGTCGTTGGGGTCATAGGCCTGCTCTACAGTAAGGAAATTCTGGCCTTGATGGGGGCCGAACCCGATTTAATTGAGGAAGGCCATGGGTACACCAAATGGTTGATCGGTGGGAACATCACCATTCTTTTACTATTCCTGATCAATGCCATTTTTAGGGGTGCCGGGGATGCCAGTATCGCCATGTGGACCTTGGTGCTTTCCAACGGATTGAACATCATCCTTGATCCCATCTTTATTTTTGGATGGGGTCCCGTACCTGAATATGGTGTTATGGGGGCCGCCATTGCCACCAATATTGGGAGGGGAACGGCCGTAGTGTTCCAATTGGGAATTTTATTCTTTGGCTGGGGCAAGATCAAATTGGTGTTGAACGACGTTATATTGAATGTTAAGGTCATGCTCAACCTGATCAGGGTTTCCTTAGGGGGAATCGCACAGTTCCTCATTGGAACTTCCAGTTGGGTGTTCTTGATGCGAATCATGAGTGAATTTGGTAGTGAGGTCCTTGCGGGATATACCATTGCCATAAGGGTAATGATGTTTACCCTAATGCCGTCCTGGGGAATGAGCAATGCTGCTGCAACCCTGGTAGGGCAGAACCTGGGGGCAAAACAACCAGAACGTGCAGAGAAATCGGTTTGGATAACGGGAAAATACAATGCCTATTTTATGGGGTTGGTCTCCATTGTTTATCTGCTATTTGCAAAACAAATCGTTGGAATGTTCAATAGTACCCCTTCGGTAGTGGATAATGGGGGACTTTGTCTTCAAATTATTGCTGCGGGTTATATTTTCTATGCTTATGGAATGGTAGTGACCAATGCCTTTAACGGATCCGGGGACACACAGACCCCAACAAAGATCAATCTGATTTCGTTTTGGCTGTTTCAATTGCCTTTGGCCTACCTATTGGCACTTGTTTTGGGCTTTGGGGCAATGGGTGTTTTTATTGCCATTACCACGGCAGAAGTGCTGTTGGCCATAATTGCCATTGTCTGGTTTAGGAAAGGAAATTGGAAAGCGGTCCAAGTTTAGGGTTGCCACCATTTTTCTTACTTTTAGAAATCAATTTAAAGTCATGGAAAAAGCAAGAGGAATCAATACCATTTGTACACATGTCGGTGGGGTTGGGGATGAACGTTATAAAGGGGCAATTTCACCTTTGTATATGGCCACTTCATACGCCTTTGAGGATGTTGATGAGAAGCGTTACCCACGGTATTTCAATACACCCAACCAACAAGCGTTGACCAAAAAAATAGCCGCCCTGGAACACACTGGGGATGCCATGATCTTTGGTAGTGGAATGGCAGCGATAAGTCATACATTAATGGCCTTCTTACAGGCTGGGGACCATATTGTTTTTCAGCAGACGCTATATGGGGGTACGTATAATTTTGCAACGACCCAATTGGAAAAATACGGTATTTCCTATTCCTTTACCCATGGTTGGGAGGCAAAGGACTTTGAGGCCAAAATGCAATCGAACACCAAGGTAATTTACATCGAGACGCCTTCCAACCCTTTATTGACCATTACCGACTTAAAAGCAGTTTCTGATTTGGCTAAATCCAAGGGGGTCCTGACCATGATCGACAATACCTTTGCAAGCCCTATCAATCAAAACCCTGCTGATTTTGGTATCGATATTATGATACATAGCGCTACCAAATATATGGGTGGCCATTCGGACATCTGCGCGGGGGCGGTGGCAGCCTCTGAAGACCACATAAGGAGACTATGGGAGTCTTCCATTTGTTTTGGAGGTAGTTTGAGTGACCAAACCGTATGGTTGTTGGAACGGAGCTTAAAAACAATGGGCCTTCGCGTGAAGGCCCAAAGTGATAATGCCCACAAACTGGCCGAACTATTGGACAATCATTCAGCTGTCGATAAAGTGTATTACCCTGGATTGAAATCACATCCCGGACATGGATTGGCCAAGTCCCAGATGAAAGGTTTTGGCGGGATGCTTTCCTTTGAACTGAAAGAAGATAGCAACCCGTCCGATTTTATGAAATCCCTGCAATTGATCAAACCCTCAATGAGTTTGGCAGGTGTGGAAAGTACCGTTACATCGCCGGTCATGACCTCACATGCCCTGATGAACGAGGAAGACAGGAAAGCCCAAGGCATTCGGGATGGATTGATCCGTTTCTCCGTGGGTATTGAGGAAGTGGAGGATTTGATGGAAGATATTGACCAGGCAATCAATCAATTAAAATCTAAAATCGTTCTTGCCCAATGAAATTGGATATCCTAGTTTTTGGTGCCCATCCCGATGATGCCGAGTTGGGCGCAGGGGGGACCATTGCAAAAGAAGTAGCCGCCGGAAAGAAGGTGGGCATAGTGGATTTGACCCGCGGGGAGTTGGGCACAAGGGGCACTCCCGAGATAAGGGATAAAGAGGCGGCCAAAGCTGGGGAAATCCTGGGAATTTCAATTAGGGAAAATTTGGAATTTGCCGATGGTTTTTTTGTAAATGACAGACCACACCGGTTGGAGGTGATTCGAATGATTCGAAAATACAGGCCGGAAATCGTGTTGTGCAATGCGATTGATGATCGGCATATAGACCATGCCAGGGGAGCAAAACTGGTCAGCGATGCCTGTTTTTTGAGCGGACTTGTAAAAATTGATACCAAAATGACCGGTAGCGGGGAATGGCAGGAGCCGTGGCGTCCAAAAGCGGTCTATCACTATATTCAATGGAAGAATCTTGAACCGGATTTTGTGCTGGATGTAAGCCGTTTTATCGAGAAAAAACAAGAGGCCATTTTGGCCTATTCCTCACAGTTTTTTGACCCAAAAAGTGATGAGCCAGAGACGCCCATCAGTAGCAAGAACTTCCTGGATAGTGTGAATTACAGGGCCCGGGATTTAGGGAGATTGGTGGGGGTTGATTATGCAGAGGGCTTTACAACTGAGCGATACGTGGCGGTCAAAAGTTTGGACGACTTGATTTGACCAGGGCCTGTTAGCGCTAACAGGCCCTAACTGGCCTTGCGATATTTTTTAGTGATCTTTGGAACGGTAAAGTAAAAGATGGACCCCTTCTTTGGTTTACTTTCCACCCATATTTGACCTTTATTCCTTTCAACCATTTCCTTGCAGAGGGAGAGTCCTAGTCCAGTCCCTTTTTCGTTGTTTGTCCCATAAGTGGTAATATTTGAGTTTTCCTGGAACAATTTCTTTCTGGTTTTTTCATTCATGCCAATACCAGTGTCCCTTATTTTGACCTTCCAAAAGTTTCCATCTTCTTCAGCCTCTAGCGTAATCAGGCCATTTTCTGGAGTGAATTTTATGGCATTACTGATCAAATTTCGTATGACGATATCAACTTGATCTTCATCGGCCAGGATAAAACAGTTTTCAGGCATCTGATCCATGATTTTAATGGATTTGTTGCTTGCCATTTCGGATAGGAGTTTCATACTGCCATGAACAAGTTTATTGAGTTTGACCATTTTTGGCTTGGTAACGGTTCCATTCATTTGGGAATATCCCCAAGACAGCAAATTGTTCAGCGTAAATAATATATGATCCACATCCCCTCTAAGCTTGGGAAGGAACTTGGAAAGGTCCTCTTTGGCGACATCCCCACTTGCCAAAAGCTTAAGTAATCCCTGTAATGCCCCAATGGGGCCCCTTAAATCATGGCCAATGATGGAAAACAGCTTATCCTTGGTCTTGTTAATGGAATTCAACTCGGTTTGACTCTCCTCAAGGCTTTGGGTATTGATCTTAAGTGCCTTGTAAAGTCTTCTTAGCTTCTTTTGGTTAAAATAAAGGGGGATGGCAGTAGCCAGTAACACCATTAAAATAATTATGGAAGCGTTAATAAAGTTACGTTGTCTGGCCAACTCCTTTTCCTTGTCGGCAATCAATAGTTGCTTATCCTTATCGTACTTCAACTTTGTTTTAAGAAGCATTAAACTCCTTTTGTTCTCATCCTTGTAAAGGGAATCCGTAAGTTTTTGAAAGATTTCATGATAGTGCAGTGCTTTTTCAAAATCCCCTTCGTTTTTACTGATTTTATAGAGGGTCTCAGCACAATCCCTTTGTCCTCCCAAGGATTTGATGGTATTGGCTACATCAAATGCGGCCAAAGCATACTCATTCGATTTTTCATCCTCTCCCATTCCCAGATAGGCCGCTGCCATTCCATTTAGGAGGTCGATCCTACTTCGGTCGTCTTCCAGGTTTTGGTGTAAAAGGTTGCTCTGATCGTACCAATATAGAGCCCATTTGTATTTTCCCTGTCTTAAATAAACCTCACCCTTTACGCTGTAGGCAAATGCCAACCAATCATAGATCTCATTTTTCTCAAATGTGGCGATACTCGTGTTGATATTGAACATGGCATGATCGTAGTTCCCCATATCGGCATAAATCTCGGCAAGGTTGCTCAGCGTTTCCGCGATAATTATCCCATTCCCGATTTCTTGATTTATCTTCTTTACCTTTTTGTAGAATTCCAACGCCTCATCGTATTCTTTTTGGGCCGAATACAGACTTGCAATATTTTCATTTAGGATGGATTGCATGATCTTGTTTTCAGAGGCATTTGCCAAGTCCAAACCTGTCAGGAAATATTTTAGTGCTTGTTCAAAATCCCCCAAGTAGGAATACTCGTTCGCCAGACTGTTCAAAATGCCCATTTTAGTGGACGGATCTTCCAGGTAACCTGCCAAATTTAACGCTTTGGAGAAGTAGGAGATGGCCATTTCATTATTGCCGTTGTCTGAATGAAAGCCTCCAATGTTCGCCAAAGCTTCCGATTCCCCGGAAAGGTATTTTATTTTTCTACTCAAGGAGAGTGCCTTTTTGGATAGGTTGAGAAGGCTGTCCTCTTTAACAAAACGATATTCCCGGGCCAAATCATTGAGAAGATTGATGTACGTTTTGTCCCTTTGGTAATCTGGGGTGGTCTTTTCAATGAAATGTATTTTTCCAGATAGGCTGTCCCTGACATTTTGTTGTCCAATCACCTTTTTAATGGGGTACAGCAAAAGAATGGCAAGTATGGTTAGGGAAACCACCCTAATATTGCCATATTTGGAGTTGTCGTAGGTTAGGTGCTTGGGCATACCTAAAATATCTAATAGTATAAAATTAGGTGTGCAGCTTATTTTGTGCGAATAAATGTTGTGAAGTGTCCTTTTTTGTGTGTTTTAGCGACTAAAACCGTATTATGTCGATAAATAACACTGCCTTGACCAATTTAATGTGGTTCCACAAATCCAAACCACTTTTCGGTTGTGGTGGACAATTATTGATTTTACGTGGAGTATTGAAAACACAGGCTCTTAGTTATTGGAAAAATAAAGGTAGATACTACTCCCTTTATTGAGTTGACTCTCAATTTTCAAGGAGCCCTTGTTGACCCTGATCAGTTCTTGTGCTATTTGCAAACCAATTCCGGTACCTTTTTCTTTTTTTGTCCCGGGCGTTGAATTGATGATTGAGCCGCTGGTAATGGCTTTTACGGTTTCCTGATTCATTCCAATACCCGTATCCCGAACGGAAATTTCAGTCTTGTCACCCGTATCACTGCCCGCAAAGTAAATCGTACCCTTTTCTGGGGTAAACTTAATGGCATTGGAGAAGACATTCCTTAAAATAATATCCAGATGAACGGGGTCTACCATGATTTTGAGATCGGAGTCGATGGAAAATTGGATGTTTATTTCCTTGGCCCTGATTTTGGTGCTGTAAAGCTTGTGAACGTCCATGGCCTTGGGTTTTACCAAAACCTCTTTTGTATTGGGTCGTATTCCATTCATTTGGGTCTTTGCCCAGTAGAGTAGATTATTTAGTGTAAATGAACTATGGTCGACATTCTGCTTGAGCCTTGGGGCAAATTTGGCCATATCTTTTTCCGAAATTTCATTGGCATCGTACAGTTCAAGCAATTCTTGTAAAGTACCAATGGGTGTTTTAAGGTCATGGCCAATGATTGAAAATAATCTGTCCTTGGTTTTGTTCAGTTCCCGTAAGGTCAGATTGGCTTTTTTCTGGTTACTCGCATTTTTTCTGATCAATAAAATTATAATGAGAAGGGTGGTCAGCAGTATTCCCGAAATGTAGGTAATGGTCCGTTGCCTAGCCAACTCATTTTCGTTCTCAAATTCCTTTAATTCCTGCTCCCTGTCAAATTTGGCCTGGGCTTCCAACATCAAAAACTTTGTTTTGTTCTCCGACTCCAATATAGAGTCGGAAAGATGCTTGGCGGTCTGCAAATATTCCAGGGCTTCCTTTAACTGGTCCTGGTCCAAATATAATTTGTACAATAGTTCCGAGGCCCTAACAATACCCTGGTGGTAACTGATATTGGTAGCTATTTTTTTTGCCGCTTTAGCGTATTCAGAACTCTTTGCGAAATCCTTTTTGAAATAGTAGGTATCGGCCATTCCCTGCAAGGTCTCCGCTTTACGTTGTTGATCCTGGATGGGCAACAATAGCGCTTCTGATTTTGAAAAGAATCCAAGCGCATCATCATATTTTTTTTCCCGTATGGCCACTTCTCCCAACGTAATCCATCCAAATGCCTCAAAAGCTTGATACTTTTTTTTACCCAGTACATCAAGGGACTTTTTACAATATTCCTTGGCCTTTTCATAGTTTTTGGTATGCAGGTATAAATACCCCAAATTGGCCTGGATCTGTGCCTTCTGTAGGTCGTCGCCGGAAGCTTCAACGAGTTGTAGTGCTTTGTTATAATAGGGGAGGGCTTGTTCGTAACCTTTTAGAAGTGAAAAGGCCGTGGCCAGGTTCATGAGAAAGAATCCTTGCATTTCCGTATCCCCTTTTTCTTCGGCATACCGTTCACCTTCCTTACAGAGCAAATACGCTTCCGGGTAATCCCCTTTCATAAAATGACCGAGGGCTTTGGCATTCAACCCTTTAAGAAAAATGGTGTCGGCATTTACCTTTTTTGCCAGTTCAAGTGCCGCATCAATATTTTTAAATCCAGCTGTGTGGTGTCCCCTTAAAAGACAGTAAATGCCGAGTCCTAACTTTCCACCGGCCAATCCCTTGGTGAATCCGCTCTCTTTACTGAGGCGTATGACCCTTTCCGAGATGGATTTCGTACTATCGGGAATTTGATAGATGTAACTCGTTCCCAGGTTGTACAACACCTTAATGTAATTGGTATCCGTAGGCTGAAATCCATAGTGTTTTTCAAGCCTGTCCTTCTCTTGGATTAAGCTGTCCGTCAGTTTTTTTTGCGCATAGATATTTCCTTGTAGAAGTGCCAATAAAAGGGCATAAACAAACCACCGCTGATAGGGGAACGGACTGATATCAAAATGAGGTAAGCGGATGGGTCGCAACTCCAAATGAGTTAAATATTTTATGTCCAGTAATTTACGACTCGGAACGCTTTTTTCAAATTTTAATGACGCTATTTTATTTTTATTTGGTAGGTTATTCCAAAAAAAAGTACCTTTGCGACCGCTCAAAATGGTGGTTGTAGCTCAGTTGGTTAGAGCGCTGGATTGTGGTTCCAGAGGTCGCCGGTTCGAACCCGGTCTTCCACCCCAAAAAGTGAAATGAAGTCCTGCCTTGAAAAGGCGGGACTTTTTGTTTTTTATAGGACTACTTTATAGCCTTGTCCACAAGAACGGGATTGTCCCTATTGGCCACTTCCCATGCCGTGTGGAAGATGAGTTGTGATCGGTTTTTTAAAAGGTCATAGTTTATTTTATCAGGGGTATCTCCGGGCCTATGGTAATCCTCATGGGTCCCGTTAAAATAAAAGATGATGGGAATATTGTTCTTTGCAAAATTGTAGTGATCACTTCTATAATAAAAACGATTGGGATCGTTCTCGTCATTATAGGTGTAGTCCAATTCTAGGTTGGTGTATTTGGTGTTGATCGCTTCGGACAGTTCATGGAGTTCGGTACTCAATTTATCGGAACCAATAAGATACACATAATTCCGGTCGCCCTCCCTTTTGGGATCGATTCTCCCAATCATATCAATATTTAAATTGGCAACGGTATTCTTCAAGGGGACAATCGGTTCATAGTCCGTATAATATTGGGAGCCCAAAAGCCCTTTTTCTTCACCGGTGACATGAAGGAAAACAATGGATCGATCCGGTCCCATACCTTTATCGGCGGCATCTTTAAAAGCTTCGGCAATTTCCAACATGGCAACGGTCCCGGAGCCGTCATCATCGGCGCCATTATTGATTTTGCCATCTGCCGTTATACCAATATGGTCCAAATGTGACGAGATGACCAGGTACTCATCGGGCTTTTTGGAACCTTTAAGTAGGGCCACCACATTTTCAGAATCAATCTGGGTATCCGTACTTTCAATTTGCAAATCTATGGAAGCAGAAAGGGTGGCCTGTCCATCATCTTTTTTCAGGTTTGGATATAGGGCATCTATAGCCGTATCATTAAGGAGGATCAAAAAATCATCCTTGGTCTCTGCATTCAATTGCATCCTTCCACTATTATTGGTCTTCATAAATTCAAAATAGCGTTTATACCTCGCAAAATTATTCGGATCGTAATAGAACACGCCTTTGGCGCCCTTTTGGGTAGCAAGATCTACACGCTTTCCTATGGACTCGGACATATTGCTCCATACGGACTGCTCATTGGTACCGGAAATCACATAAGTACCATCCTCGTTTTTGGGCTCACCAAATTTCATGAGCACTACTTTATCCTGAACATCCATACCCTGGTAATCCGAGTAGGGACCTTCCTCTATCCCATAGCCAACATATAGTATTTCGTTTAATGTTCCTTCTGCTTTTGAAAATGTGAGGATATCGTCTCCCAGCGGGAAATCCTGACCGTTAATGATCATCGTTCCTACGGGAACATTACTTATGGACAGCGCCACTTTTTGGAAATAATCCCCATCTGCTTTTGCCGCGGGAATACCTAGTGTTTCGTAATAGTCTTTGAGATACTCCACAGCCTTTTTCTGGCCGGGTTGGCCCGTTTCACGCCCTTCAAAGTCATCTGAGGCATAGGTAAAAAGGTGCTCTTTTAGTTCCTCTTCCGTAATGGTCGATGCAAAATCCACTGGATCAATGTTTACTTCTTGGGGTTTTTGGGTTTCCGTTACGGTCTTCTGGGAAGAATTGCAGGCAAAGGCCATGGCTACGAAAACAGCAATCAGTTTTTTCATTTTTCCATTTATATAACGTTCAAAAATAGGGATTACGCCTCAATATCCTCAATAATGCGATAACGATAGGTGCTTGGGTTGATATGGGTAATTTCCTTGAACTGTCTGTTAAAATTTGAAATGGAAGGGTATCCCGATAGTAGGGCAATCTCGGAAATTGGGGTTTCCGGCATTTCTTTCAGTAATTCACAGGCATGTTGAATACGTATCTCAGTTAAAAATTGAAAGAAAGTCTTGTTCGTACGTTGTTTAAAGAACCTACAAAAAGCATTTTTGCTCATGTGGATTTTTTGGGCGACATCTTCCAATAAAATTTCATTTTGAAAGTTCTGCATCACATGGTCGAATATGAGTTGTAGGCGTTGTCCTTGATTTTTGGAAATTCTAAAGGCATACGGTTTTTGGACCAAGGGGGTTTTATCCACTTTTGACACAAACCGTAAAAGTTCCAAAAGCTTTAGAAAGAGTTGAAATTTATGTTCGTTTTTCAACCGATGGAACAGGTCCGCAATAAAACCATTTTTGTCCTTCAGCATAAAACCAAAAAGTAGGTCCTTAAATACTGGTTGTAGGACAATCATTTCCTGATTCTCAAAAAAGCCTGGGCCAAAAGCGTTTTCCGTAAAGAATATGGAGGCCCTATGGGAACTATCCGAATCGGGATGGCTTAAGAACAAATGGGGTAGGTTGGAACCAATCCCAATAAAATCACCCGATCTAAAGGTGGTAATCTCGTTACCAACGACCAGTTTTCCCCTACCGGAAATGATATAGCTTAACTGGATTTCCTGATGTTGGTGAAGCTTGTCATAAAAACGTCTGGCACGGTCTACCTGAAAGATTACATTTTCATTGGGTTTTTTGGGAATTTTAAATGGATATACCTTCATTTAGGCTTTCTTGTGAGTATGAGTTGAAAAAAAGGGTAATATAAAGGTAGAATATACTAATTTTTAGAAAGAATAAAAGAGGGAACACCATTACTTTTGAAAGAAACTTTTAAGAACGTACTATGGAATGGAAAGGTGTTATGCCAGCGGTTACCACCAAATTTACCAATGAAGACCAACTGGATCTGGAAATGTTTTCCATCAACCTAAAAGCGCAGTTGGATGCTGGGGTTGACGCTATTATTTTGGGGGGAAGTTTAGGCGAAGCCAGTACTTTGACCAGCGCAGAAAAGCAGAAGATGGTGGAACATGCCACAGATTTTGTGGAGGGAAAAGTTCCTATTGTCATGAATATAGCGGAACGTTCAACAAGGTCTGCCATTGCCTTGGCCAAAAATGCCAAGGATTGGGGCGCCAGGGGGTTGATGTTGCTTCCGCCCATGCAGTATAAAGCCACGGATCAAGAAGTGGTTACCTATTTTAAGTCCATTGCCTCCAATACGGATTTACCTATTATGATTTACAATAATCCGGTGGATTACAAAATAGAGGTAACTTTGGCTATGTTCGATGACCTTTTGAAGGTGGACCATATTTTGGCCGTTAAGGAATCTACCCGCGACATCTCCAATATTACCCGTATACGGAATACTTTTGGGGATAGATTGAAAATCCTTTGTGGGGTGGATACCCTGGCTTTGGAGAGTTTGGTGATGGGTGCCGACGGATGGGTTGCCGGTTTGGTTTGCGCTTTCCCTGCTGAGACAGTGGCCATTTACAAGTTGGTCAAAGCGGGAAGAATTGAGGAGGCCATTGCTGTTTATCGCTGGTTCCTCCCATTATTGGAATTGGATATTAATCCACAATTGGTCCAAAACATCAAACTGGCCGAAGTGGCCACGGGCATAGGAACGGAGAATGTTCGTCCGCCTAGACTTCCTTTGATGGGAAAAGAACGCGAACGGGTTTTACGAATAATAAGGGAAAGTTTAGAGAATCGGCCCAAATTGCCGGAGTATAAATCGTTATGATTACAGGTAAAAACTATATCGGAAATGCGCTTTCGGCAAAAGGAAGTAAGGAATTTAGAACGTTCGATCCCCTTCTAAACCTGGAAACGGAATGGACATTTTATGAAGCTTCGGAAGCTGAGGTGAAACAAGCGGTGGACTTATCCTGGGACGCCTTTTCCAAGTACCAGGAGATATCCGGGTCAAGAAAAGCTGGATTTTTAAGGGAAATAGCACATCAGATAGAAGCGCTTGACGACCATTTGATCCAAGTGTATTGTCGGGAAACCGGATTGCCGCAAGGTCGTGCTAAAGGGGAACGGGGACGGACCTGTTTTCAGTTGCGAACCTTTGCCAATTTAGTGGAGGAAGGTTCATGGGTAAACGCCACTATTGACACCGCAGAGCCCAATCGAGATCCCATTCCAAAACCTGATTTGCGAAAAATGTCGGTTCCCATTGGGCCCATAGCGGTTTTTGGTGCAAGTAATTTTCCTTTGGCCTATTCTACCGCAGGTGGAGATACGGCCAGCGCATTGGCCTCTGGTTGTCCGGTGGTGGTCAAAAGCCACCCCATGCACGCGGGCACTGGAGAGCTAATTGCTTCGGCAATCATCAAGGCTGTGGAAAAAACTGGAATGCCCAATGGCGTTTTCTCCAATTTAAACAGTAGTGGAATTGAAGTAGGTCAACAATTGGTCAATCACCCTAAAATTAAGGGTGTCGGTTTTACAGGTAGTATCCAAGGCGGCCGCGCATTATTTGATATGGCTTCAAGAAGGGAGGAACCTATTCCGGTCTTTGCCGAAATGGGGAGTATAAATCCCGTAGTGTTCTTGCCCGGGGCGTTACGTACCAGGGCAAACGAGTGGGCAAAAACCTACGCAGGCTCCATTACCCTGGGTACAGGACAATTCTGTACCAATCCGGGTTTACTTTTAGGGATAAAAAGTGATGGGTTAAACGAATTTGTGCAAACCTTGTCGGATGAAATTGTTCAAATTGAACCTTCGAGCATGTTACATCCCAATATCATTTCCAAATACCGGGACAACAAGAAGGGTATGGTTGGTGAACCAGGTGTGAATGTAGTTGCGGATTATACAACCGAAGTGGCTGAAAACCATGCAAGACAGGCAATTGTAAAGGTTGCTGGAGCCTCATTTATCAAAAACCCAAAATTGCACCAAGAGGTCTTCGGCCCTTTTTCCATGGTAGTGGAGTGTGCCCATGAAGAAGAATTGATACAGGCCATAGCCGGATTGGAAGGACAGCTTACGGGAACTGTAATTGCTGGGCAAAAAGAACTTGTCGAACACCAAGCTGTTATCAATGCCCTCCAAAATCGGGTTGGTCGATTAATTTTTAATGGAGTGCCCACCGGGGTTGAAGTTTGTCCGGCTATGCAGCACGGAGGACCATATCCGGCTTCCACGGATAGTCGTTTTGGAGCCGTTGGCATTCACGCCATTGAACGATGGGTGCGGCCCATAAGTTATCAGAACTGGCCCAATGTGTCGCTTCCAGATGCCTTAAAGGATGAAAATCCATTGGGGATACCACGTTTGGTCAATAATCAAGTAACATCGGAACCCATCTGATATGTCCAGGCATATTTTTGAATGTATCGATGCCCATACCTGTGGCAATCCCGTTCGATTGGTGAAAAGTGGAGGTCCCGACTTGATGGGGAACACCATGAATGAAAAGCGTCTTCACTTTATCAAGGAGTACGATTGGATCCGTACGGGATTGATGTTTGAACCCCGGGGGCATGATATGATGAGCGGCAGTATGCTGTATCCGCCCCACGATCCAACCAACGATATGGCGGTGTTGTTCATAGAGACCAGTGGATGTTTGCCCATGTGTGGACATGGAACCATTGGGACCATAACCATTGCCTTGCAGGAAGGATTGGTGCAACCCAAAAAAGAAGGGGAACTACGCCTGGAAACACCTGCCGGCCTCGTAGAAATTGAGTACCAAATGGTAAAGGGCAAGGTGGAATGGGTAAAACTGACCAATGTTACCAGCTATTTGGCGGCAGAGGGGCTATCCATTCATTGTCCATCGCTTGGGAAGTTGCATTTTGATGTGGCTTATGGAGGGAATTTCTATGCCATTATCGATCCACAACAAAACTTTTCGGGTATCCAGGATTTCACGGCAAGTAAACTGATAACATTATCTAAGAGGCTTCGATCCTTGATCAATCAGAAATATCCTGACCATTTTGTCCATCCCGAAAATGAGACGATTCGGAATGTGTCACACCTCCTTTGGACAGGTAAGGTCCTGGATGGAGCTTCCAACGGACGAAATGCCGTTTTTTATGGGGATAAGGCCATTGACCGTTCCCCTTGTGGGACAGGTACTTCGGCACGTCTGGCACAATTATACGCAAAGGGGGAATTGAAGGTTGGGGAGGAATATGTCCATGAAAGCTATATTGGTTCCACCTTTACGGGAAAAATTGAAAAGGAAATCGATTTAGCGGGGAAAAAGGCAATCATCCCAAGTGTTAAGGGCTGGGCCAAGGTGTATGGCTATAATACCATTGTCATTGATGACGAAGATGATCCTTATGCCCATGGTTTTCAAGTAATTTAGGATGGATAAACGCGTTGTAGTCATTGGAGGGGGGATCATTGGCCTATGCACGGCCTATTACCTTCAAAAAGAAGGCCATCAAGTTATCGTTATTGATAAGTCCAACATGGACAGTGGTGCCAGTTATGTGAATGCAGGGTATCTCACCCCTAGTCATATTGTACCGTTGGCCGCTCCCGGAATGATTTCCAAGGGACTGAAATATATGTTCAATTCTTCCAGTCCTTTTTACATGAAGCCTAGATGGGACAAAGACTTCATAAAATGGGCTTTGGCCTTCAAGAAATCATCAACAAGGGCAAAGGTGGCCAAGGCCATGCCCCATATTGGAAATATCAATGTTTTCAGTAGGGACCTTTTTGATGAAATAAAGGCCTCTAAGGATATAGGGGATTTCCACTATGAGCGCAAGGGACTGTTGATGTTGTACCAAACCCATAAGGAGGGAGATCATGAGAAGGAAACAGCGTTAAGGGCAAAACGTTTGGGGCTTCAATCCGAAATTTTCGATATGGAGGGAGTCCGAAAAATGGAACCTAACATAAAAATAAAGGCGCTGGGCGCCGTTCATTACCTATGTGATGGGCATACAACCCCCCTTGATTTCATGTCCAAAATGATTTCCTTTTTGGAAAGATCGGGAGTTGCGATCCATAAGAACGAAGCGGTGATGGATTTTTCCGTTTCCAATGGACGGATCACTACAATTCGGACCAAAAGTGACCAATACAAGGCCGATGAGGTGGTTTTGGCCTCTGGGACCTGGTCTTCCCATCTCACCAAAAAGTTGGGAATTCAACTATTCCTTCAAGCTGGGAAAGGCTATCGGATCGATATGGCCAAATCCACCGGAATAACCATGCCTGCATTGCTTTTGGAAGCCAAAATTGCGGTTACACCCATGAAAGGGTTTACCCGCTTTGCGGGAACCATGGAGTTTTCTGGGATTAACAAAAGGATTCGAAGGGAGAGGGTGCAAGCGATTGCCGATGGTGCCAAGCGATTTTATGAGGGATTGGAAATTCCTAGGGACGCCTTGGAAGGTGCTGATTGTGGACTGCGTCCCGTAAGTCCGGATGGGCTACCCTATATTGGAAGGGTGGAAAGCCTTCAAAATTTGACCATTGCCACGGGCCATGCCATGATGGGATGGAGTTTGGGCCCGGCAACCGGAAAATTGGTATCCGAAATCATTTCAGGACATCGCCCTTCCCTGGACCTCACACCCTATCATCCCGAACGTAGATTTTAAAAAAGGCATGTTCTCCCAATAATTTCGATAAGTGGTACAGAATTTGTTTTTCAGTTGGGGAACAAGAACGTAATTTTACCACATGATAAAACACTACTCCTTTTTTCTTGTTTCCTTTCTGTTTTTGTCCGCGATGGCCATTTCCCAGGAAATCAAACAATTTGGTTTGGAGGACTTTGACTTGAGAGGGAATGTAAAGACATGCCAGGTCATTACCGACTACGGACAGGAAATCTTTGAATTTGATGTCCTTGGTAGACTTGTCCAGGTAACTACCCAATACAACGATCAGGACAAGGATGTTACTTCCTATAAATTTGACAAAGATCAACTCATGGAAAAACGGGTGGAGAGTTTTAAGGACAATGAATTGGATCTGTCCTCCTCCATGGCCTATCTGTACACCATAGATAGTACCGAAACAAAAACGATAACCGAACAGATCATTTCTTATGATAGGGAGTTTGTAGAGGTTCAGGAATATCAATACGACGATGCGAATCGATTGTCCAAAATCATTACTTCCCATCAAAATGCAGTGGACGAGATAAAAATAGAATATACGGCGTACAAAAATGAAACGACCAAGACGTATTTTGAAAATGGAATAGTGCAAAAATCCATTCGGGAGTCTGCAAAGAATAGTAAGGGAACGGGAAGTTTAAAAGTGGTTTTGACAAAAAACTATGTAGATGGAGAACCTGATAAAGCCATTGAACAAATCACCGATAGCAGGAATTTATTGATTTCCGAAAAAATCTTTTTCCATGATTTGACCAAAGGGGAATTTGTCCTACAGGAGAAGCACTCATTTGAGTATGACCCAAAGGGTGTCCTGGTCAAGGAGATTATTAAAAAAGGGAATGCCATAGCTGAAAAAGACTACATTTTTCAGTTTGATGACAACGAAGAACCGAATTGGGTAAAAAAAATAACGACTCCGGAAAATACATTTACCACAAGGAGAATAGACTACTATCCCAAAGCGGTTGCAGATTTGGAAATTCCCAAGGATTAAAGGATACGTTCTCCCAAAGGACATTTGATCCTTATTTTTGTACCCATACTTTAGCGCTGAATGAAAACTATGGAAGACCATAAAGAAAAAATCCTTTCAATTTGCAATCAAATCCGTAAGGGAACTTTAATGGAGACCTTGGATATTGAGTATGTGGACGTAGGTGAAAACTTCTTGATTGCCAGGATGCCGGTTTCACCAAAAGTACATCAGCCGGATGGCGTGCTACATGGCGGGGCCTCGGTCGCTTTGGCCGAAAGTGTGGGAAGTGCCGCATCCTATGTTTTTTTGGATGGCAACAATTATTACATTAGGGGCATTGAGATAGCCGCCAACCATGTTAAGAGCATTAGGGAGGGTTTTGTATATGCCAAAGCCAGTATACTTCATAAAGGACGTACGACCCAACTCTGGGAGATTCGAATAACCGATGGGGAAGGACAACTTATCTCCAATTGTAAATTGACGACCATTGCCCTCCCCAAAAAGTAATGAAATTATCCAAAAGGCCAGTGCATGGCTAAAAAATGGCCTTCCATTTGTCATTTATCGTTATCCGGGAGATTTTTGGGTACGGGGTATTTTTCAACAGGATGCCTCCCTTATCACGGCAGCCGATTTTCAGGTTTCAGGCTTCTTGTTTGCACCTTTTGATACCACCAGTGACATGGTCCTGATGCCCGGAAAGGTTAATAAGGGGGAAATTGTCCCACCACAGACTAAAACACATCAAAAAACGGTCGATCTTTCGGAAAATGGGATGGAAACCTATCTGGAACTTGTAAAGAAAACCGTTTCAGAAATACAGGAAAGTGAGGTAAGGAAAGTTGTGATATCACGGCGCATACAAAGACCCACTAAAAAAAATCCAGTAGCTATTATTTGCGATCTCCTCGCCAAATATCCCAATGCCTTTTGTTATTGGTGGTACCATCCAAAAGTGGGGATGTGGTTGGGTGCCACACCGGAACGGCTATTGACCTACAAGAATGGCGAACTATTCACGACCTCACTGGCGGGAACCCTACCCGTGGAAAAAGGGATAGCCCCAAAATGGACCCCAAAAGAGCTTGAAGAACAACAAATGGTGACCAACTATATTTTAAAAAGTTTGGAGGGCAAGGTGGGAAACCTACAGGTTTCGGAACAAAAAAATGTGAGGGCAGGAGGGTTATGGCATTTGAAATCCGAAATACAGGGACGTCTGGAATCGAAAAAGGACTTGTACGGAATAGTCAACGAATTACATCCGACCCCTGCAGTCTGTGGACTCCCAAAAACAAGGGCATTTGATTTCATCCTGAATTACGAAGGTTACGATCGGGAGTTTTATACTGGATTTTTGGGTACGTTGAATGTGGAAGATAAAGAAGAGATGGATTTATTCGTAAATCTCAGGTGTTTCAAATATGGGGCTGGAAATGCACAAATCTTTGTAGGAGGTGGAATTACATCGGCGTCCGTTCCACAAAAAGAATGGGAAGAGACCCAATTCAAGAGCAAAACCATTCTGGATGTGTTGTGATATACTGTTGCACAATACGGTACTCCATCCGTATTTTTGTAGGCAATGAAGTACTCCAACATCCCAGCGGCCCAACTTCTAGTCTTTTCATGCAAAGCGGCCGGAATAAAAGATATCGTGATATCTCCGGGTTCCAGAAACGCCCCTTTAACAGTAAGTTTTACGGCTGACCCCTTTTTCAATTGTTTCAGCATTGTAGATGAACGCTGTGCCGCTTTTTTCGCACTGGGCATAGCACAGAACCAAAGGAGGCCCACAGCTATTGTCTGCACCTCCGGCAGTGCACTTTTAAACTATTATCCGGCCATAGCAGAGGCATTTTACAGTGATATCCCGCTGGTGGTAATCTCTGCAGATAGGCCAACTTATAAGATTGATGTCGGGGACGGGCAGACCATTAGGCAGGACAATGTGTTTGATCGCCATATTGGGTATTCCGCAAATCTAAAGATGGATGTATCCCATGCCCGGGAAAGGGTATCGGTTTATTTTCCGGAACACTTGGAAAATACACAAGGGTCCATAGATGATTATAATAAAAAGCAAATTAATTCCGCTTTTGCCGTGGCCTTTGGGCAAAAGCTCCCCATACACATCAATATCCCTTTTGAAGAGCCGCTTTATGGGGTTCGGGAGGTAAAGGACAAGGATACCGTGCATATGGCAATTGAACCCAGTACGGAAATCGATTTGGATTTTGACAAGATTAAAAAGATATGGAATGGATCCAAACGGAAAATGGTTCTTGTAGGGGTCAATTCACCTGGTTCCATTGATGCCCATTGGTTGGGGGAATTGAGTAAGGACCCATCAATACTTGTGTTTACGGAAACTACCTCCAATTTGCATCACCCCAGTTTTTTCCCAAGTATCGATAGCATTATTTTTCCTATTGAAAAATCGAAAAATACCGATGAACGTTTTACCGATTTACGACCTGAAGTTTTGTTGACTTTGGGAGGATTGGTGGTTTCTAAAAAGGTCAAGGCCTTCTTACGAAAGTATAGGCCCAAATATCATTGGCATGTACATGAAACAAAAGCGTATGATACCTACTTTTCCTTGACAGGGCACTTTAAGGTCGATGCAAATGATTTCTTGTCCAAGTTGTTGTCCAACAATGAAGTTTTTGGGAGTCCATACTTCAAAACCTGGGGGTTGGTGAAGAAAGCATATGAATCAAAACGAAATGTTTATGCTGCGAACGCCCCCTTTTCGGATTTTTCCGTTTTTCACCTTGTCCAGGAACAACTCCCGGCCCATGCCCAGGTCCATTTATCCAACAGTTCAACGGTACGATATGCCCAACTGTTCCCAATCAATCCATCCATAAAGGTATACTGCAATAGGGGTACAAGCGGCATTGACGGATGTACCTCAACAGCCATTGGTTCCGCGCTCTACCATACAGAACCGACCATCCTAATTACAGGGGATCTGAGCTTTTTTTATGATAGTAATGCCCTTTGGAACGATTATTTGAGAAGTGATTTTAGGATTATTCTCATCAATAATTCGGGTGGGGGTATTTTCAGGATTTTACCGGGCTTTGATGGCTCCGAAAAGTTTGCAACTTTTTTTGAGACCAAGCATCGGCTGACCGCCAAACAGCAATGTGAACAATTTGATCTGGATTACAGTTCGGCAACGAATATGATGGAATTAAAAAACGCATTGTCTTCCTTCTTTCAGGATTCGGAAAAACCCAAACTCCTGGAGATATTTACCCCGAGGGAAGTAAATGACAAAATTTTGCTTGGTTACTTTGATTTTATATCTTCGGATTATAGTTAAACCTCTGTAAAAACACTAACAATTATGAGCAAAAGAGATGAGTTGATTGAAAAATATGCCGTGGACATCAAAGAAAAATTTGGACAGGATCCAGATATGGATTTGTTGACCAAGGTTGCAGTAGGTCTAGGCCCTGCGATATACAATTTGGATGCTTCCAAGGTTTCCGGTGGTGATGAAAAGGAACTGGAGACCGTAAAAAACAATTTTCTGATCAAAAAGCTGGGGCTTTCAGACAGTCCGGAACTTATGGATGCCATTACCTCCGTAATCGACACTTATGGTAGATCCGATAAGAACAAACACCGGGCCGTGATCTATTACCAATTGGCCAAACATTTTGGTAAGGAATCCATCTACAATTAGCAAGTTGACACTGAAAATAACAACCGTGCTTTGGGCACGGTTTTTTGTTTTGCACAATTTATGATACGTATTGGGGACTACAACAGTCTAAGGGTAATAAGAAGTACCAGTGTTGGTGTCTTTTTGGGTGATAATGAAGGTACCGAGATATTATTGCCCAATAAATATGTCCCGGAAGGGATACAATTGGATCAAGAGTTAAGGGTTTTCTGCTATTTGGACCATGAAGAGCGTCCCATAGCGACAACTTTGGAACCCCTGGTAAAAAGGGATGGGTTTGCTTTCCTGGAGGTGGCCGAAGTAAACAATATCGGTGCATTTATGGATTGGGGGTTGGAGAAGCAGCTTTTGGTGCCATTTAGAGAGCAAAACAAGAAATTGGAGAAAGGAAAAAAGTATGTCGTACATTGCTTTTTGGATGAGAAGAGCTTTCGTTTGGTGGCCTCGACTAAGGTTGATAGGTTTTTAAAAAACCGCCAAGGGGATTTTGAGGTCAATGCCCAAGTGGACCTTTTGGTCAATAGGAAAACAGATTTGGGGTGGGAGGTGATTGTAGAGGATGGCTTTAAGGGCCTACTATTTTTCAGTGATGTTTTTAGACCGGTGGCCATTGGGGACAGGTTTCAAGGGTTTGTAAAAAAGGTGAGGGAGGACGGTAAGCTGGATGTCTCCCTAGAACCCATCGGAGCACAAATGCTTGACGCCACGGCAGATAAAATATACAATCGATTGGTTGCCGAAGGTGGGTTCTTACCATTGCATGATAAATCCAATCCGGAAGAAATAAGGGATACGTTGCACTTAAGCAAAAAATCCTTTAAAAAAGGTGTTGGGATATTATACAAACAACGCAAGATCGAACTGTTGCCCAATGGAATACGGCTAAAGGAGTAGTATGATGGGTTTTTACCCTTGATTTCAACACTTTAAAGAAGTTTTTACCCTACTGTTTTTTACTATTGTTAAATATTATACATTTGCAATAGGTAAAAAGCTTAACAAGCTGATAGTTATACCATTAACGTACTGAACATCCCTCAAGCACACAGGTAATGCCATTTATTGAAGAAAACGATTTGCTGGACCTTCACAAGGACATTGAAAAGTCCCAAATTATCAATGAAAGATTGCTGGACCAAATCAAATTTAAAAATAAGGATTTACGGAAATTAAAAATTCAACGAAATATCTCGGCCGGTATTGCCGCAGCCATTTTCCTTGCCGTTTTTGGACTTTGGTCCTACTTCTCCGGTATCACTACCTCCAGGGCAAGGAACAATCAGGAAAACCTGCTGGTCTCCATTGATAGCTTGGATGCAATTAAGACCCGTATCGGTAACCTCAAAGAACAGAATGAAGAGTTGAGCCTGGTCAAAGAATTTTACCTGGCAAAGCAGTTCTTGGAAAAGGAGAAAGTCTATTCGGTTCAGGTAAAATCTTTTGTGGAGAACAATGTAACCTTGGCATCGGAGGCACTGACAAATACCATGTTCGTAAAAACCAACCCTTTCTATGCGTATTCCCTGGGTACTTTTGAAACTCTGGAAGAGGCCCAAAAATTTAGAAGGCAGTTGGTCAACCTAGGTTTTGAGGATGCTTTTGTGGCGTCCTACCAAGATGGCCAAAGACTTAAAATAGAATCCCCAAATTAATTGGAAAAAGTTAAGGTTTGGCTAAGCGCAGCTAGGCTTCGTACACTGCCCTTATCCCTAAGCGGAATTATTACGGGTACGGCATTGGCCAATTTTTCGGGCGAAAGGGATGGCTTGGTTTTTGCCCTATGTCTGTTGGTCACGGTAGGTTTTCAAATCACTTCAAATTTTGCCAACGATTATGGGGATGGGATAAAAGGAACGGATTCGGCCGATAGAATTGGACCGGAACGTGCTTTGCAAAGTGGGAAGTTGACCCCTAAAGAACTGAAGTGGGGTATAGGAATAACCGCTGTTTTGAGTCTGTTGCTCGCCTTGGTCTTATTGATTCATTCCTTTGGACTAAAACAACTTCAGTATTTCTTACTTTTTGCCCTGCTGGGAATCCTAAGTATTTGGGCGGCCATACGCTATACCGTTGGGGATTCTGCTTATGGATACAAGGGGTTGGGAGATATCTTTGTGTTTTTGTTTTTTGGGCTTTTGGCCGTCCTTGGGACAAAATTTCTATATACTTTAAAATTGGATTGGATAGATGTTTTGCCGGCAACCGCAATCGGTCTCTTATGTGTTGGGGTTTTAAATCTGAACAATTTAAGGGATGTGGAATCCGATAGGAAATCCCATAAAAACACCCTGGTGGTCAAGCTGGGTTTTCAAAACGGAAAGGTGTACCATGCTCTTCTGTTGAGTCTTAGCCTTCTTTCGTTTTTAGGATACATTTTTTTACAGTTTTCCAATGGGATACACGCTATCTTTATGCTTCCCTATCTCGTTGTTTTGGTTCATTTGTTCAAAGTAATGGGAACCAAGGAACCGATTTTACTCGATCCCGAGCTCAAGAAATTGGCACTGTCCACATTTTTGCTCTCCCTTTTGTTTTACGCCACTGTTAATTATTTTTTGTAGTTTTGATTGTTAAAACTATCTAAAACTTACTTGAGTTGGAACACCCCATTAAGATTCTCATCGTTGAGGATAATGTCATCATTGCAGATGATATGCAGTCCATGTTGGAAGAGATTGGCTATGAAGTCGTGGATAACGTCATAGTTTATGAGCAAGCCATTGAGGTACTTAAAAACAACCACGTAGACCTTGTTTTGATCGATATAATTTTGGCCTCGGATAAAACCGGTATCGATTTAGGAAAACATATCCGTCAGAATTACAACATTCCGTTCATATTTGTGACCTCCAATTCAGATAAGGCTACGGTGGAAAATGCCAAAACGGTGAAACCTGATGGTTATTTGGTAAAACCTTTCGAACAACAGGATCTATATACTTCCATAGAGATTGCACTCTCCAATTTCAACTATTCCAAAAAGGAATCCAGTACCGATATTGCAGGAAGTGGAGGGGACAGTTTTACCTCCAATTCCGTTTTAAAGGATTCCATATTTGTGAAAAAACAACACTTGTATTACAGGATTCAGTTTGGGGATATCCAATTTATAAAAGCGGATAACGTATACTTGGAGGTAAATACTGTGGACAAAAAGTTTTTGGTGCGGTCCCCACTTAAAGACTACTTGGAGAAACTTCCTAAAAATAAGTTTTACAGGGCGCACAAATCATATATTGTGAATGTAGATCATATAGATGCCATAAACTCCAAGGATATTATGATCAACAATACATTGATTCCTATTTCCAAGGATTTTAAGGAGTTCATCATCTCCTCCATGAATTCATAAAGATAATTTAGAACAGTACACTTCTGGTAAGCGGCTTTTATAGGGCCGCTTTTTTATGGAATAAGCCTACAAATCACGCGGGTTTCCAAAATCACCACACTTTAAGGGAGGTTCACAACAATATTTTCCAAATACGGCTTGGTGATCCTACATTTGAACTGTAATTACTTAACAACATAAAAAGAGTAATTTTTTCATTTTCATATAGTGTTCTCGTGCAAAGGTCCCACTTAAAAGGTGGGATCTTTTTTTTGTTGTAGTTGGCCCATTCCACAAAATGCACAAAACATCGATAAAAAGTATGTTGACATTTCCCATTGGCCATTTCACAACAAAAAACACCGCTTTCACAACAAAACAAAATCCCTAAAGGTCATTCGTTCTATTTTTGATGTAGTTGTATGAATCCCCAAATCTTACAATTTGATATAGTGTCAAAAAAAGGGCTGTACGTTTTCTGTACAGTCCTTTTTATTATCCAAAAAGATGGCCTTTAAAGCAGGGATTAACAACTTTTAAGGGATTTCACTACTTATGGAGCGGGCTTTACAACAAAAATGAAGGAGTGATGTGAATTCACGCTAATTTTGAGGTGGAGAGTGCCCCAAATGGACACTATGGTTTTTATTAAGTATTGATTGAATGCTTCTTGAAGGGAAAAAATTGCTAAATCTTCTGTCAATCCTTTTTTTGGGACTCACGCTGTTATACCCCCAAGAGGAGGTAAGGGATAACGATCCACTGATTGAGTTTCAAGAAACCGAAGGTGCGAGCAGCAAATTGAAGTTTTTTGTCCAAACTCCCAACAGATACGTTCAAAGCTCGGCCTATGATTGGCTGGAAGCCGTTATGGTTTATTTGGGTACTGCCGAAAAAATCAAGGATTCCAGCGCGATTTATACCTACAGGCTAATGCAGGCCCAATTGTATAATGATATTGGTGACTTTGATAAAAGTATTGCCCTGGCCAAAGAACTGTATGATGTTACGGACAGTCTGGACACCCGATCTATTACGCTGGTCCTAAGGCTTTTGGATGACAATTATGGTAACCTCCAGATGTTTGACAAACAAATTGAGACTCGGGAGAAAATGCAACACCTTGGGGTGATCGAAGGAGTTCGGTTTTATGATATTTATGCCAGTATGGGATTGTATCGTAAAGCGATGAACCAGTATATCCAAACGGATGGTATCGCTGTCCCGGACAATGACCATTTAGGTCTGGCCAAACATCATAACAAGGTGGGCTATTATTTGTTTAAGGACAAATCTGCCGCTACGGCTATCAACGAGTTCAATAAGGCACTTGGGTATTTGAAAGTGTACAATAATGATATTTCCAAACAAAAATCAGAGAATGATATTTTTGAAAGTGAGGCATTGCGGGCAGAGATAGAAGGGAATATTGGAAAGTGCCATGTGCTCCTAAAGGAACATATTGAAGCCATTCCCCTTTTGACCGATGGTATTAAGGTATTGAAGGAATTCAATCACGGAAGGTATGGGCAGCATATTATGGACAATACTTTGGCTTTGGCCGAGGCGCATCTCAAGCTCGAAAACAATAGAACCGCAAAAAGGCTCTTGGATGAAGAGTTTGAAGATATGGGCATCCAACAGGAAATAAAACGAAACAAACTCCTGGCTACATACCACGAAAAGTTCGAAAATTACAAGAGTTCAACGGCTTTATTAAAAAGAAACCAACAAATAACGGATTCGTTAAAGACCAATGAAGTTTCCATTTTAAACCAACAGTTGGTGGCCATAGTCGGGGACTCGGATTTGGAAAACTCACGTAGGATCATAAACGAACAAAAATTGGCCAATGAAAAGATCCGAAGTGAGATACAGGCCAAGGACGAACGAATCAATCTTGTTTTCATTTCATTGATTTTTACACTTTTAGGTTTTGCTGGCTTGGTGTATGCTTACATGAAGAGTATTAAAAACCAGCGTCTGATAGCAGACCAGAAGCATATCATTGAAAACTCCCTAAAAGAGAAGGATTCCCTCTTAAAAGAGATTCACCATAGGGTTAAGAACAATTTACAAATGGTTTCCAGTCTCTTGAGCCTACAAACCAGGAATACCAAAAGCAAGGCGGCGATCGTGGCCCTTGAAGAAGGTAAGAGCAGGGTAAAGGCGATGGCTTTGATACACCAAAAGTTATATCAGAACGACGATTTGTCCGTAATTGAAATGCAAGGCTATATCGAAAGCCTCATTAACAGCGTACAGCCCGTCTACAAAAAAGGGGGACATAACATTAGTATTACCGTTGATGCAGAGGGAACGGAGTTGGATATCGATAGGGCCATACCTTTTGGGCTTATTTTAAATGAGTTGGTATCCAATACCTTTAAATATGCCTTTCCGGAGGGAGATGACGACGGCAAGATTTATATTCACCTGCGGAACAATGGCCAGGAAGGATATTTTGAATATGCGGACAATGGAGTGGGCCTTCCGGAGGACACGGAAGAACGTACCAATAACTCTATGGGGTTACGACTTATCAATAGATTGGTCAATCAACTGCAATCCAAGCTAAACATCGACCGTAATAAGGAAGGGGTGCGTTTCTGGTTCAATTTCAATTGATTATACTACCTTTTTGGCATTGCATGATTGGGTTCAGCTCCGCTAAGATGATACAATTCCTGAATGGGAAACTTTCATAAATAACACAGGAAATCCCTTACGACGTTATTTTTGTATCATAGATTGAAACTATTGGATGCTTTTTTCTCGTCCAAGAAGAATATCTTGTAGGGAACAAATGCATCTTCATGTCAAAATTTCTCTTTCAATATTGTTTTGTTTGCTTCGTTTTCATGACCCAGGTAATTGCTGCCCAAGACCAGGGCTTGGGGATCTTTACCGGCAATAGGGACATCGGCAGTCCTAAAATTTCGGGTAATGCCTCTTATGATGACGATGAACAAACCTATACGATTGTCGGGGCCGGAGAAAACATTTGGGGCCAACGTGACGAGTTCAGGTATTTGTACCAAAAAATCAAGGGGGATTTCATAGCCACCGCCAATTTTGAATTTGAGGGATATAATGAAGTACATCGGAAGACGGGATGGATGGCCCGGGCCAGTGAGGCCGATAATGCGGTAATGGTCGGCGGGTTCCTCCATGGTGATGGTCTCACAGCGGGGCAATGGCGTGAAAGGAGAGGGGCCGATATGCAAAACCCCGAAGATGATGTTTGGGCGCCAAAACGCTTTTACCAAATCATTCAATTGGAGCGAAAAGGCAGTGAATTCATTGTACGTGCAGCACATGCCGGTGCGCCTTTGCAGGAAATCAGCAGAAAAAAGTTGCCGTTCATGCCAGAAGAAGTATTAACGGGAATTGTCATTTGTTCCCATGACGCCAATACGAAGGAAACGGCAAAAGTATGGAACGTGCGTATCGATCAACCTGTGGCAGAAGGGTATGACCCTTATAGTGAAGGGTGGATGGGTTGCCGTATGGAAACCATGAATGTTTTTACCGGTAAACGCAAGGTAATCTTTGAAAAGGACAATCGTTTTGAAGCTCCCAATTGGATGCCGGATGGTGAGCGTTTACTCTTTAATATGGATGGTTTTGCCTATACCATGCCGATAACCGGGGGAGCGCCTAAAAAACTAAATACCGGTTTTGCCAATAAATTGAACAATGACCACTGCATATCCTTTGATGGAAAACAGTTGGCCATTAGTCATGGGGAAGGCCTTTCCTCCAAGATTTATACATTGCCCTTATCGGGGGGAACGCCACGATTGATCACAGAGAAAGAGCCCTCATTCCTGCATGGTTGGGCACCCAACAACAGGGAGTTGACCTATGTGGCGAAGCGGGGTAACGGCGGTTACAATATTTATAAAATCGGCATTAAAAAAGGGAGCAAGGAAGTACAGCTTACCGATGTGAAGAAATACGAACATGTGGACGGCAGTGAATATTCTCCCGATGGAAAGTATATTTATTACAATGGTTCCACCAAGGGCGGAAGCATGCAAATATGGCGTATGCGGCCGGATGGGAGCCGAAAGGAGCAATTGACCTTTGACCAATACAACAACTGGTTCCCCCATATCTCCCCGGATGGGAAATGGATTGCGTTTCTATCGTATGGAAATGATATTCCCTTAAATTCACATCCATCCTTTAAGCGGGTGATGCTGCGTTTAATGCCTACCAAAGGAGGGGCCATTAGAACAATTGCCCATTTGTATGGGGGACAAGGGACCATTAATGTAAATTCTTGGTCACCGGACAGTAAACATATTGCATTTGTAAGCAATTCGCGCCCATAAATTCAAATTAGGTAACCTGCTATAATTTTTGCTTTCCATTATAGGTATTTTTGCCAACAGTATGAAGGCAAGTTACCATAAGTATGTTTTACGGTTTAAACGACCCAGTGGAACTTCAAGGGGAATTTTAATTGAGAAGGAAACCTGGTTTTTGGTTCTGGAATCCGATGATGGATCGGGATTGGGGGAATGTGGTATTTTAAGGGGGTTGAGCTTTGACGATAGACCGGACTATGAGGAGAAACTCAAATGGGCCTGTACCAACATAGCCTTGGGAAAACAAAAGTTGTCTAGGGAGTTGAATGATTATCCATCAATAAAATTTGGTCTGGAACAAGCATTTTTGTCCCTGCGGTCAAAAAACATGTTCCATCTTTTCCCTTCCGACTTTCTTTCTGCCGAAATCCCAATAGCCATAAATGGTCTGGTCTGGATGGGGGATAGGGACTTTATGTTCGAACAGATCGAACAAAAGTTGAATGAGGGTTTTTCATGTATTAAAATGAAGATCGGGGCCATTGATTTTGAAACGGAATTGGGCTTGCTGCGATATATCCGAAAACAATTTCCAAAGGAAGAAATCGAGATTCGTGTCGATGCCAATGGAGCGTTTACTACTGATGGGGCGATGCGTAAATTGGAAATACTGGCAAGTTTGGATCTCCATTCCATAGAACAACCCATTAAACCGGGACAATGGGAAGCTATGGCATTACTCTGTGAAAAGAGCCCGTTGCCCATTGCACTGGATGAAGAGTTGATCGGGATAACCGATGTAACAAAACGCAGGGAATTGGTACAAACCGTAAACCCGCAGTACATCATTTTAAAACCAAGTTTGTTGGGCGGATTTGTTGAAAGTGAAAATTGGATAGCACTGGCAGAAGAGCATGGTGTGGGATGGTGGGCCACCAGTGCGCTGGAAAGCAATATAGGCCTAAATGCCATAGCCCAATGGACCTACACTTTAAACAATAAACTACCCCAGGGCCTAGGTACCGGGAGCTTGTTCACCAATAACTTCGATTCTCCGCTTATCGTGGAGAATGGTAAGCTTTTTTACCGAAAAGGATTATCTTGGCAAGCGGACATAATCAAAACAATATGTACATAGAACAAGGATACAGAGGAAAACTAGGTATTTGGAAATATTTTATTATCCCAACAGTATTTTTTGGATTGACGGCAGTGGCATATTTAGGCATTTTACTTTTGGGCCTGGATGTTGAGGCGATAATGCAAAGTGAAATTGAACGAAAAGGGAGTAATCGATTTCTTGCCGAAAACTTGTTGCAATTTACCGCCTTTTTGTTAATTCTTTTGTGTTGGGTCAAATGGGTGCACCCACAAACACTGACTTCTTTGACAACCTCGAGACCCCGAATAGACTGGAAACGAATCTTTTTTGCTTTTTTCATTTGGGGAACTATTACCTGTTGTTTTACCTTAATTGGCATTTACCTTTCCCCGCAGGACTATGTTTTTAATTTTAATCTATCGAGATTTCTTCCCCTTGCCGTTATCGCTATACTACTGATACCTTGCCAAACAAGTTTTGAAGAATATTTCTTCCGAGGATATTTGATGCAGGGATTGGGAATTTTGGCTAAAAATCGCTGGCTGCCCTTGGTCATCACTTCAGTTCTATTTGGCCTGATGCATATTGCAAATCCAGAGGTCGAAAAGCTAGGATTCGGCATTATGGTCTTTTATATTGGAACAGGTTTCTTTTTGGGCATCATTACGCTGATGGACGAAGGTTTGGAACTCGCACTGGGATTCCATGCCGCCAATAATTTGATAACGGCATTGTTGGTGACGGCCGATTGGACCGCTTTCCAAACAGATTCCATTTATAGGGACGTTTCCGAACCCAGTCTGGGGTTGGAAGCATTTATTCCGGTTTTTGTGGTATTCCCTATTTTGTTGGTTGTCTTTTCACGAAAGTATAAATGGTCCAATTGGAAGGAACGATTGATTGGTGATGTGATGACCAAAGAAAAGTTTATAGCTATCCAAGATGGGAATTCATCCGGCGTTTAAGCTCAATGGTATCCACTTTAATGGGGATGGATTATATGAAGTGGCCTATTCCTGGGTAAAGGAAGGGCAGGATTTTGAAAAGGCCGCAGGTAATTTTCTATTGGAATGGCTTGGACCGTCAGAATGTATCCCAGTACAAACTTCCGGTTCTACAGGTCAACCCAAGATTATTGAAATCAACAAGGAATTCATGGTCAACTCTGCGTTGACCACAGGTAGGTTTTTTGACCTTAGACCAGGCAGTTCTTCGCTTCTATGTCTTTCTGCCCAACATATTGCTGGGAAAATGATGTTGGTAAGGGCATTGATTTTAGGTTTGGAATTGGATATTGTTGCCCCCTCATCAAAACCTTTGACGGTCCCTCAAAAGCAATACGGTTTTTGTGCCATGGTGCCCTTACAGGTGGAAAATTCCTTGGCCGGTCTTCAAAATATTGAAAAACTCATTGTTGGTGGTGCACCAATATCAAAATCGCTTCGAGAAGCCTTGGCAAAACAGCAAGGAACCATTTTTGAGACCTATGGCATGACGGAAACGGTGACCCACATTGCAGTGAGGGAAATAGGAAATGTCAAGTCAGGTACTCACGAGACCTATTTCCAGACCTTGCCCGATATTCAAATTGAAAGGGATGAAAGGGGCTGCCTGGTCATTGTGGCTCCAAAGGTTTCTGCAGAAAGGATTATTACCAATGATTTGGTGGAAATTAGGGATGACACCCATTTTAAATGGCTGGGCAGGTATGACAATGTCATCAATTCCGGAGGAGTCAAATTGATTCCTGAGCGAATCGAGGAAAAATTGGCACCATTAATTGAAAATAGGTTTTTTGCTTTTGGCATTCCCCATGGGCAACTAGGGGAGGAGTTGGTACTTGTAATTGAGGGGGATGTGGATGGGGAAATACTACAAAAAAGAATAGATAGCCTGCGAGACCTTGATAAGTTTGAAAAGCCAAAGCGGATTCTAAGCACGCCTAAATTTGTGGAAACCAAAAATGGTAAGATTCGCCGGGAAGAAACAGTACTTCAATTGCAAAAGCCCTAAGTTTTAACCATTGGAATCTCCCAAGACCCTTCCTCAGGGGTAACAAACCTGTAGTCAAAGCACATCGGGGACTAGAATCAAGAGCCAAGAATCAAGAGCCAAGAGTCAAGGGTCAAGAATCAAGGGTCATGAATCAAGGGTCATGAATCAAGGGTCATGAATCAAGAATCAAGAGTCAAGATTTAAGATTCAAGAAACAAGATTGCTTTATCCCGACTCTTAACTTCTCACTTCTCACTTCTCACTTCTCACTTCTCACTTCTCACTTCTCACTTCTCACTTCTGACTTCTAACTTCTGACTCCTAACTCCTAAGTTCCCACTTCCCGCTTCCAATTCCTAACTCCCAGCTTCCAACACCCAACACCCAACACCCAACACCCAACTTCTAATTCCCAACACCCAACTTCTAATTCCCAACCTCTAATCCCTAACCCCTAACTCCTAACCTCTAACCCCTGATTCTGATATCTCGATGGCGCTTCCTCAAGCTAGTTCATTATCTTCATGAAAAAATCAAACTCCATGAAATTAGTACACTACATTTTTCTTCTCTTTCCATGCCTTGTGTTGACCCAGCAGATCCTTCCAGAGAAGGAACGCGCCCGGGTAATCGATGAAATTTTAGCAGATCGGTTCAATAACCTACTTCCAGAATTGATGGATAAGACGGATATTGACATGTGGCTGATCATTTCACGGGAGTATAATGAGGATCCGGTTTTACGCACCATGTTGCCCGCAACCTGGTTAAATGCCCGTCGTAGGACCATACTGCTCTTTTATCGGGATGCGGCCAAGGACAGTATCCATAAGTTGGCAGTAGCCAGATATAATGTAGGAAGGAATATAGAATCGGCATGGGATAAAGACAAGGAGCCCAATCAGTGGAAAAGATTGGTGCAGTTAATTGACGAACGCAATCCCAGGAAAATAGGCCTGAATTTTTCAAAAGACCACAATATTGCCGATGGCCTGGTAAAAACGGATTATGAAGAATTGCTTGAAAACCTTCCTAAAAAATATCATTCCAGGATAGTGTCGGCCGAACAGTTGGCGGTACGCTGGATCGAAACGCGTACCGAACGGGAAATGATCATTTATAACCAATTGGTGGATATTACCCACGATATTATTGCCAAAGCCTTTTCAGAAAAAGTAATTACCCCGGGGGTGACCACAACATCGGAAGTAGAATGGTGGATGCGCCAAAAAGCTACGGATTTGGGATTGGAAACCTGGTTTCACCCAACAGTGGATGTACAACGTAGTAGTGAAGAACTGGTCAGTCATTTGTATTCATTTTCAGGTAGGCCGGAAGATATGGTTATCCTACCGGGGGATTTAGTGCACTGTGATTTTGGCATCACCTATTTACGCTTAAATACGGACTGTCAGGAATTGGCCTATGTACTTAAACCAAAGGAAAAAAGTCCGCCCAGTTTTTTGGTCGATGCCTTAAAAGAGGGCAACAGGGTCCAGGATTTTTTAACGACGAACATGATCCAGGGTAAAACAGGGAATCAAATTTTGGCAAAGGCCTTGTCCGATGCCAGGAAAGTGGGATTACGACCGACTATTTATACGCACCCTCTGGGGTTGTATGGCCATTCTGCAGGAACAACCATTGGTATGTGGGATGCACAGGAAGGCGTAATGAAAGATGATGGGGAGAATTATCCACTGAACACCAATACGGTGTATGCCATTGAATTGAATACCACAGTGACGATTCCGGAATGGAAAAGGGACATCCGAATCATGTTGGAGGAAGCCGGTTTTTTTGGGGAAGAGGGGTTTCGATATGTCAATGGTCGCCAGACCAAATTGTTGGTGATACCTCGTGTTAGGACATATCAAGGGAATTGAAGGTAACGTTAAAGTTTACCTTAATCAGTTGTTAATTTGACTGATTATGAATAAATTATTGGAAAAATTGCCATGAAAATATTTTACACTGTCCTCATCCTTTCGATTTCAGTTTTTATCTGCTCCGCACAAGAACGTTTTATAAAAGGTACCATTACGGATGGGGAGAATCTTCTCCCAAACGCCAATGTGCAAATCGTTAACAGTGGGGTTTCCACCAATACGGACGAAGATGGAAAATATAGGATTTTGGCTTCGCCCGGTGATGCCTTGTTCTACAATTATCCTGGTATGGAACCTATCCAAATACGGGTGGAAGACGTGACAAAAACATTAAATGTGGAAATGTTTCCCAAAGTGGTAAAACTCAAAAATGTCACGGTTACCCAAAATAGGAACAACAGCCAGAAAGAACTGGAGACACAATACGCCACCAACCCAAACATTCTCAAAACCCTTTTTGGATATCTGGATAAAACAAAAGTATCCTATTCCGTCAGAATAATGGATGGAAATGACATTCTGCCGGGAGAATACAATTTAGCCTTGGTATTACAAAACAGATTTGCTGGTATTAGGGTGTTGAATGGTCTTGGCATGGGTTCGGGAACTGTTGGAACTCCCAATGCCACAACGGTGGGGTTTGGAGCGGCCTTCGGGGCCAATGCAGGACGGTCGGTTTTGCTAAGGGGAGGAAGGGCCATCTTTGATATTGACGGACAATTGTTTACCGATTTTCCTGATTTTATAGATGTTCAAAACATAAGACGGATAGGTATTTTATCTTCCTCTGCAGGGACGGTTAAATATGGAACAATGGCCAGGGGAGGTGTAATCGTCATCAATACAAAAACAGGAACGGTCATACCCAAGGATAAAAATGGTAGGCCCTGGGATACTGCTAGGTTAAGGAATAATTTTTTACGCGAACCTGTGGTATCCAGTTCAGTAGCTTTAAAGAATGCACCCACGTATTTAAGGGAATTGGAAAGCGCAACAACATTTGAGGAAGCCCAGGCAATCTTTGAATCCAATTTGGACAAATATGCTGGCAATCCCTACTTTATTTTGGATGCCTATAGGTTTTTTTATGAAAAATGGAATGCGCAACAGTTTGCGGATGCCGTAGTGGAAGGTGCCATGGATTCTTTTGTCGGGAATCCCGTAGTATTGAAAGCATTGGCCTACATCTATGAATCACAGGAAAGGTTTGGGCTTTCACATCAGGTGACCAAAGATGTATTCATTTTAAGGCCCCATTATGCGCAATCGTATTTGGAACTTGCCAATAGTAATAGAAATTTGGGAAAAACTGCCATGGCGGCGAAGGTCTATGCGCGATATTTTTATTTGTTGGATGAAGGATTTATGGAAACCGATACAAGTACCTTTTCAACAATAATTAAAAGGGAGTTCAATAACCTGCTGGCTTTGGAGGTTGACGACAGGGTTGTAAAAAGTAAGCGGGTTAGTATGGATGGGGAAGAATATAAAGGAACGCGTTTGGTATTCGAATGGAACGATAGCGAAGCGGAATTTGATCTACAATTTGTAAACCCGGAAGGGCAATACTACACCTGGAAGCATAGTCTTGAAGAAAATCCTGAAATCATTTTACGGGAAAAGGAACTGGGATATGCCTGCTCGGAATATCTTATAGATGGTTCAATTCCAGGAATATGGAGGGCGAATATAAAATACCAGGGCAACAAGAGTCTGACCCCTACCTATTTAAAGGCAACCATTTACCACAACTATGGTTCCAAAGAACAGCGCAAAGAAGTACGGGTGTTTAAATTGAACGTAAAGGACACGAACCAAGAACTTTTTAATGTAAGGACCATTGGAAGTATTGGGACACCATAGTTTTAAGGTCCGTTTATTGGCCTCGTTCATCTTGTTATTTGTCTTTAAGTTTGGTGTGGGCCAAAAAGACTATAAAGGGAAGGTGGTGGATTCAAAAACAGGGGAGCCCATTCCTTATGTAAATATTGGTATTGTTGAAAAAGGTATCGGAACCGTAAGTGACGAAGAAGGTCTTTTCCATCTTTATTTTCAAAAAAATAAGGTGGAATCCGAGGCAATTATACTCTTTTCCGCCTTGGGTTACGGTTCTTTGAACATACCGGTAGCCGAAATGCCATTGGTTTACAATGAATATCCGGTTTTTAAAATGACACCTACCAGGGTGGAATTGGATGAGGTGGTGGTATCCAACAAGGGCGAACGGTTTATTCAAAATACCATTGGTTATAAAAACTCCGGCCAGCGTATTTTTGGTTATTGGAAAGACCAGATTGCCCTGGGAGGTGAGTTGGCCACCCGCATAATTGCAAAAAGTGGACTTCGTAGATTGGAACGCTTTCAGTTCGAAGTATTCCACAACCCTTCGGACAGCCTGCTGCTCCGCGTCAATATTTATAAGGATGATGGAACAATGGGCAGGCCAAAGACCAATTTGAACAAATCCGGGGAGAATATTTTGGTCACCGTAAAAAAGACGGATAAGATCGTCTGGGTAGATTTAAAGCCATACGATCTTTACGTTAGAAATGACTTTATGCTATCACTGGAACTATTGACGGTATATGGGAATGAGGAATTGGGATTGATATTGGCCGGAGCGCCGGATAAGTATGGTTCCTATAGAAAATATGCAAGTCAGGGTAAATGGGAACGGATTACGGACCAAAACATGGCCTATTATCTGGAAACTTCCCTGATGGTACCGGAAAAAGTAGCGCAGCGTTTTGAAAAAAGGGAGTTACGTAAAAGGAAGAAAATTCGAACCATTTCGGGTTTCACTTTAATGGGAGGTCGTATGGTACAAGGTGTGGAGGTTACCAATAAACGAACCAAAGAGACCGTGGTTACCGATGACAAAGGACGCTATACCATAGCGGCCAATACGAATGATGAGATATTTTTCCGTAAGGAAGGATATCAGGTCATGGTACTTAAGGTAGGTGACAAACCCACGGCGAATATTATGATGAAGAGTGCAAGGTGATCATACTTGCAATACCCCTAGATTAAACTGCTTTTCAATGGGAGCGTGATTGGCGGCTTCGATACCCATGGAGATCCACCTTCTAGTAGCCATAGGGTCAATAATGGCGTCGGTCCACAAACGTGCAGCAGCGTAATAGGGCGATACCTGATTATCGTACCGGGTTTTTATTTTTTCAAAAAGGGCCTTTTCCTTTTCGGTATCAAAGGCCTCTCCCTTTTTCTCCAAAGCGGCTTTTTCAATCTGTAGCAACACTTTGGCTGCCGAATTACCGCTCATTACCGCCAGCTCCGCACTGGGCCATGCTACAATTAACCTGGGGTCATAAGCTTTACCACACATGGCGTAATTGCCGGCACCATAACTATTTCCAACAACTATGGTGAATTTGGGAACCACTGAATTGCTAACGGCGTTCACCATTTTGGCCCCATCCTTTATGATTCCGCCGTGTTCGCTTTTACTGCCTACCATAAAACCAGTAACATCCTGCAAAAACACCAAAGGGATTTTCTTCTGATTGCAATTCGCTATAAATCGAGTGGCTTTGTCCGCGGAATCGGAATAGATAACCCCTCCAAATTGCATTTCGCCTTTTCCACTTTTTACAACTTTGCGTTGGTTGGCCACAATGCCTACGGCCCAGCCATCAATTCGTGCATATCCCGTCAAAAGTGTTTTTCCGTAATCTTCCTTGTATTGCTCAAATTTGGAATCATCCACCAATCTCTTGATGATCTCCAACATATCATATTGGTCAGCTCTGGATTTGGGTAGAATACCAAAGATTTCCTCCTGATTTTCGGTTGGGGCCTTGGGTTCGATACGATTGTAGCCTGCTTTCTCAAAAGTCCCTATTTTGTCTACAATGTTTTTGATGGTGTCCAGGGCATCTTTATCATCTTTGGCCTTGTAATCCGTAACACCACTAATCTCGCAGTGCGTTGTGGCTCCTCCCAAGGTTTCATTGTCAATACTTTCGCCAATGGCGGCCTTCACCAGGTAACTTCCCGCTAGGAAAATACTTCCTGTCTTATCCACGATCAGCGCCTCATCACTCATAATAGGCAAATAGGCGCCCCCGGCGACACAACTTCCCATGACTGCCGAAATTTGGGTGATTCCCATACTGCTCATTACGGCATTGTTCCGGAATATGCGTCCAAAATGTTCCTTGTCCGGAAAAATTTCATCCTGCATGGGGAGATAGACTCCCGCACTGTCCACGAGATAAATAATGGGAAGTCGATTCTCTATGGCTATTTCCTGTGCCCTAAGGTTCTTTTTTCCTGTTATGGGGAACCAAGCACCAGCCTTAACGGTAGCATCATTGGCCACAACAATACATTGCTTTCCTTGAATATGGCCAATTTTGATCACGACACCTCCGGAAGGACAACCCCCATGTTCCTTATACATGGCTTCGCCGGCAAAGGCGCCGACTTCAATGGCCGCTTCATCGGAGTCCAGTAGATAGGCAATACGTTCCCTGGCGGTCATTTTTCCTTTGGCATGGTGCTTTTCAATTCGTTTTTTACCCCCTCCGAGCTTTAAATCGGCCAATTTTCGTCGGAGTTGTGCAAGCATTAATTTATTATGATCTTCATTTTTATTGAAGTTTAGATCCATTTTATGGGTTTTATGCTTTATTTGTTAAAGATACAATGCCAATTGAGATTGCCGTAAGGATGGTTCTTGCATTTTTTCCGATATTTGAGTTTACACTTAATTTGTACGAATGGGAATGAATAAAAATACTGTACTGGCTTATGCCACAATCATCATGATTGCGGTGGGATTGGGAATGATTGCCCTTGGGGCTTTTAAATATGATGAAGTAGCCGGATACGGTTTTGGCGCAGTCGGAATTGGCTTTTTTGCAATAGCCTGGGTGTTCAATGCCCTAAAAGGTAGGGTTTGATTGGATTCAGGTAGAATTTTAAAGACATTGCAGTTGTTCGGGAAAACCCTATAAAAAGTTAAGAGTTGAGAGTTAAAAGTTAAAAGTTTTCTACTTTCTATTAACTATTAACCATTAACCATTAACCATTAACCATTAACCATTAACCATTAACCATTAACCATTAACCATTAACCATTAACCATCAACCATCAACCATCAACCATCAACCATCAACATCAACTATTAACCATTAACCATAATCATGTCTGACGATAAAAAGGTCATTTTTTCCATGGCAGGGGTCACCAAGACCTTTAAGAATGCCAATACACCAGTACTTAAGAATATTTATTTAAGCTTTTTTTATGGGGCAAAGATTGGTATTCTTGGTTTAAACGGCTCGGGTAAGTCCACCTTGCTCAAAATAATTGCGGGAGTGGATAAAAATTATCAAGGCGATGTGGTTTTTTCACCGGGCTATTCCGTTGGTTATTTGGAGCAGGAACCACAGTTGGATGCGGATAAGACGGTCCTTGAGATTGTGAAAGAAGGGGTAGCCGAAACCGTTGCTACATTGGATGAGTACCATAAGATCAATGATATGTTCGCCCTACCGGAAGTATATGAGGATGCGGATAAAATGCAAAAATTGATGGACAGGCAGGCGGTACTGCAAGATAAGATTGATGCCAGTAATGCCTGGGAACTGGACACGAAACTGGAAATAGCAATGGACGCCCTGAGGACCCCGGAAGCGGATAAGAAGATTGAAGTGCTTTCCGGCGGTGAACGAAGGAGGGTTGCCCTATGCCGTTTATTATTGCAAGAACCGGATGTCCTGCTTTTGGATGAGCCTACCAACCATTTGGATGCGGAATCGGTACATTGGTTGGAACACCATTTGGCCCAATACAAAGGCACGGTGATTGCAGTGACCCACGACAGGTATTTCCTGGACAATGTTGCCGGGTGGATACTGGAACTGGACCGGGGGGAAGGCATTCCCTGGAAAGGAAATTATTCAGGTTGGCTGGATCAAAAGGCCAAGCGATTGGCCCAAGAAAGCAAACAGGCCTCCAAACGTCAAAAAACCCTGGAACGGGAATTGGAATGGGTACGTCAAGGAGCAAAAGGGCGGCAGGCAAAGCAAAAGGCGCGTTTAAAGAACTATGATAAGTTGGCCAGCCAGGACCAAAAGCAATTGGAAGACAAACTGGAAATATATATCCCCAACGGCCCCAGGCTAGGGACCAATGTCATAGAGGCCAAAGGCGTGAGCAAGGTCTATGGGGATAAACTCCTCTATGAGGATCTTAATTTTAATCTTCCACAGGCAGGTATCGTGGGCATTATTGGTCCCAATGGTGCCGGTAAGACCACTATTTTTAGAATGATCATGAACGAAGAATCACCTGATAAGGGGGAATTCGTTGTGGGCGACACAGCCAAATTGGCTTATGTAGACCAATCCCATTCAAATATTGACCCAGAAAAATCCATTTGGGAAAACTTCAGCGATGGACAGGAATTGGTGATGATGGGAGGGAAGCAGGTGAACTCCAGGGCATATTTAAGTCGGTTCAATTTTTCCGGAAGTGAACAAAACAAAAAGGTAAACATGCTTTCCGGTGGGGAGCGGAACCGATTGCACTTGGCCATGACACTAAAGGAGGAAGGCAATGTTTTGTTGTTGGATGAGCCTACCAATGATTTGGATGTTAATACCTTGCGTGCTTTGGAAGAAGGCTTGGAGAATTTTGCTGGATGTGCCGTTATTATTTCACACGACCGATGGTTTTTGGACCGGATTTGCACCCATATCCTGGCCTTTGAAGGGGATTCCCAGGTCTATTTCTTTGAGGGGTCTTTCTCCGATTATGAGGAAAACAAAAAGAAACGTTTGGGAGCTGATATCATGCCAAAACGTATTAAGTACAAAAAGCTGGTAAGGTGATTTAGGATTTGTACCAATTCAATAGAATTACCCCTATATCGGTATTTTCCTCCTCAACCAGCGATTTAAACCGTTGTACATCACTATATCCGTCGGGACCCCGGTAATGATAGGGATATACTTCCTTGGGCTTAAACTCCAATACGGCATCTGCCGCACTTTCTACAGTCATGGTATACGGCAGGTTCATACAAACAAAGGCTTTGTCTATATTTCTCAGTGCGCGCATTTCCGGAATATCCTCAGTATCACCGGAAATATAAATACGTTCTCCGTTCATTTCCAGTACGTACCCATTCCCCCGTCCTTTTTTATGGTACTTTAGCGCCTCCTCCCTTAAGTTGTACATGGGGACGGCCTCAACACATATTCCGTACCGTTCTTTTGTGTCGCCATTGTGCAATACGTCCAATTGTGGTGTAAATTCATCAGGAATTCTTTCAGCTACCGCTAGGGGAACCATGATCTTGGCCTTTTTGGTATTTAGTTCCTGTAGGGTCTCCAAATTAAAGTGATCCCCATGGATATCGGTAATCAGTATCAGATCGGCCTGTTTTTGTCCCTGAAAGGCACTTTTGCCACCAACAGGATCAACATAAATGGTTATACCGTTCCATTCCATGACCATGGTAGCATGCTGAATTGGTCTGATATCCAAAATGGAAACTGGAAATTCTTCAGTAGGGCCTTCAACCGATATCGGTTCCTTTTTCCTGTTTCCACAGCCCACCATACTTAAACAAAACAGTGATATAAGGAGAAAATATAAATTTTTCATAAAAAAAATAGTTGTATAAAGCTAAGTAAACATGGGCATTCACAAACATCTTTAACATTTTGTCCCCTTAAAAACGTCTAAACATAATCCATTGACGTATATAAACCAGACACTAACAAATTTTCATTTGTAGAAAGCAAAAAATCGAGATTATGACAGAAACAAAAAGTAACAACAGTTTGAAGGTAATAGCAGGATTGCTAGGTGTTGTCCTTTTGGGAACAATTATCTACACTGTTAGTCTTTACCAAGATAAGAAGAAGACTACTACCGCTTTGAAACAAGAGAAAGACTTGGTTGTTGAGGATTTAAATAGCTTGAAATCCGAATATGACAAAGCTATTTTGGAGAGTAATGCCACCAATGAAGAATTGGTTGCTGCCCGTGATCGAATTGCAAAGTACATTGATTCCGTTCAGACCATGAAAGCTGATATTGCTTCCCTTTCCAGATATAGAAGGCAAGTAAGTCAACTAAAAGCGGAACGTGAAGAGTTGTTGAAGCAAGTTGATTCCTTGACCACTTCAAATACCTTATTGGCAATGCAACGTGATAGCACGTTTGTAGAGTTGGAAAAGCAAACAGTTTTCAATGACTCCTTGGTAGTTCAGAATACACAGTTGGCAGATGCTGTTGAAAGAGGTTCTGCGCTTAATCTTTCCGATTTTAAAATTGACGCCGTCAAAGAAAGAAGCAGTGGTAGATTGGTTTCAACGCAAAGGGCCAAGGCTACCGACAAGTTTAAGGTATGCTTTACAGTGGCGGACAATGCTATTGCACAGGCTGGTGATAGGGAGTTCTTTATTGAGGTTCTTGACCCCCAAGGCAATGTTGTTGGTGATGGAATGACCGCCAGTACCGAAGAAGGTGCTTCCGTGAGCTACACCAAGGGAACCAGTTTTTACTATGAGAACAATTCATTGGACGTATGTGACTACATCAATAAACCGGCAAGTGAGTTCCAAAAAGGGAATTATATGGTGAATGTTTATGATGATGGTTTAAAGCTATTGGGAACTTCTAAGTTCACCCTTAAATAACACACTATCCACTATATGCAAAAAGGGCATCCAGATTAGAATGGATGCCCTTTTTTATTTCCTGTGTACGCAACTTATTTTAAGCTGCCAACCATATCTTCGGGTTTTACCCACTCATCATATTCTTCAGGGGTAACGTACCCCAGGTTTACGGCTTCTTCCCTTAGGGTAGTCCCATTCTTGTGGGCAGTATTGGCAATTTCTGCCGCTTTGTAATATCCTATTTTAGTGTTCAGTGCCGTAACCAACATCAAGGAGTCGTTCAATAGCTTGGTTATGGTCTTATGATTGGGTTCAATTCCCACGGCACAGTTCACATCAAAGCTCACACAAGCATCCCCGATCAATTGGGCCGATTGCAGGATATTCGCGGCCATGACCGGTTTAAAAACGTTCAATTCGTAATGCCCTTGTGTTCCTCCAATAGCAATGGCCACATCATTGCCAATTACTTGGGCGCATACCATGGTCATGGCTTCACATTGGGTAGGATTTACCTTTCCGGGCATAATGGAACTGCCGGGTTCATTGGCTGGGATGATGATTTCCCCAATCCCGGAGCGCGGCCCGGAAGCCATCATTCGGATATCATTGGCTATTTTATTTAAGGAGACCGCCAATTGTTTTAGTGCACCGTGGCTTTCCACAATCGCATCATGGGCGGCCAAGGCCTCAAACTTATTCTCAGCCGTAACAAAGGGCATTCCAGTGAAATCGGCAATATATTTTGCTACCAGAACATCATATCCTTTGGGCGTATTCAAACCTGTGCCCACTGCCGTTCCCCCCAATGCTAATTCTGCAAGATGGGGCAACGTATTATTCAACGCCTTAAGGCCGTGGTCCAATTGCGAAACATAACCTGAAAACTCTTGTCCCAATGTTAGGGGAGTGGCATCCATTAAATGGGTCCTACCAATCTTTACGACCTCCTTGAATTCTTCAGCCTTCTTTTTCAAGGTATTTTGGAGTTGCGTAACACCGGGGATGGTGACCTCCACTATTTTCTTGTAAGCTGCAATATGCATTCCTGTAGGGAAGGTATCGTTGGAGGATTGTGATTTGTTCACATCGTCATTGGGTTGAATGGTCTTCTCGCCCTCTCCAATGGTTTTTCCGGCCAATTCGTGGGCCCTGTTGGCAATCACCTCATTGACATTCATATTACTTTGGGTCCCTGAACCTGTCTGCCAAATGACCAATGGAAATTGGTTGTCATGCTTACCCTCTAAAATCTCATCACAAACCGTGGCGATCAAGTCCCTTTTTTCCTTTGTAAGTACGCCCAGTTCATGATTGGCGTATGCAGCGGCCTTTTTTAGGTAGGCAAATCCATATACCACTTCCAAAGGCATGGAAGCCGTAGGTCCAATTTTAAAATTGTTTCGGGAGCGTTCCGTTTGCGCACCCCAATACTTATCGGCAGGCACCCTTACCTCGCCCATAGTGTCTTTTTCAATCCTAAATTCCATTGTGAAAAATTTTACCGTACAAAGGTAATCCATGAAAAAGGTATTTGTTCCTGATAAATGTTTGGAATCATATTTTTTTTATTGTCCTTGCAATTTTGAATTATTTCAAAGTATCTTTGTGATATAAATAAGAACTCATGGTAGAATTTGACCAATATCTTGGATTTTTAGCCTTTTTGACCATCTTGACCATAGGTTTTTGGCTAATGATTTTCTTATTGACCTTTGTAGTGCCCTATTGGTTAACGGGTAACCTCATGGAAATGTGGAAAGAAAGACGCGAGGCCAAAAAGGCCGAGCTTGAAGAATAAAAAAAGGAGCCATTCGGCTCCTTTTTCTTTATGGGGCTCCAAACTCTTCATCACCACCTTCATAATCCCTTTGCCTGTCCCCAGCCCGTTTTTTCTTTTGATTAAAACGATAGGTAAATGCCAGGTTGTAACTCCGCACTCTCCATTGGAACTCACTGTCGTTGTTGAATAAAGGGGTTACCGTTTCACTGATTCTTCGTCTGCTATTGAACAGGTCACTTACATTTACGGCCAAGGAGGCCCGTTCCTTAAAGAAATCCTTGCTAAAGGCCAAGTCCAGGGAAAAAATGCCCTGATTCCTGGTTTGGGCGTTTTCCGTGGGACCACGATAAAAGATTCGGGTTTGCCAATCGACGCTGGAGGGAAGGGTAATTTTATTGTTTAGGCGAATGAACCAACTTAGGTTTTCGGCATCAAAATTTTGGTCGTTAAAGTCGCCTCTGGTGATAAAATTAAATAAATTGATATTGGTATTCAGATTCCATTTTCGGGTAGGTCGGTAGGTAGCGGTAAAATCCAGTCCATATCGGTCGTTTCGGGCCAAGTTTACAGGGGTGCGCCTTAAAATGCTGAGCTGTTCCCCGTCAAAGAAAGTATCCTCCCCGGTGTCCTCCACAATAAAAGTGATGACATTGGTGGAGCGTTGGAAATAGATCGATCCGTTCAACGTCAACTTTTCCCATCGTTTAAGATATCCCAACTCAATTTGATTGGAAAAGCTTGGGGTTAGATTGGGATTTCCCTGAAAAAGGTTGGTAGGGCTTGACCTAGAGGGGAAGGGATTCAGAAACCTGGACCGTGGCCTGCGTATTCTACGATTGTATCCCAGTTGGAAACTCTCTTTTTCGGAGATTTCGTAATTCAAATTCAAGGTAGGGAAAAGACCATCAAAATTGTTTCGGTTAAAATCACCGGTCTCTATTTGGTTGATGATTAAACGCGTGGCCTCATATCGTAGTCCCGCCAGAAAGGAAAAATCCTTGAACTTGTTCCCGTATTGGGTATAGAACGCATTGATGGTTTCCTTAAAGTCGAGCACGTTACTGGGATCGGTTATTCCCAGGACATCCAGGGTGGGTTCAATGAATACCACATCATAATCCGTATTCAAACGGTTAAAATCCCCTCGGTAACCGACTTCAAATTGTCCGTTTTTACCCAGGGGCACCACATAGTCGGATTGCATAAAGATCCTTCTTTGATCCTCTGCCGTTCGCACACTTTCGCTATCAAATCCATTTTGGACGATCAGGGATTCCTCAACTTCATCACTCTCTTCATATTGGAAGGCAAAGGTGAGCGTATGGTCCAATTCCCCATTGAATTGCTTATCAAAATTAAAGGCATATTGAAAAGTGTCATCTTTCTCCGTTTCTGGGTCAAATCTAAAACCTGAACGGGTATTTCCCGCAACATCACTTTGGACAAAGTTATTGGTGGTCTCGCTTTCATTGTCCGAATCCCTTACAAAGATGGATTGTGTAACGGAAGCCGTTTTATTGATGTACCATTCCACGCCCAAGTTGGCATTCAATCCTCTTCTGATTCTATCAAAATCGCGTTCCTCGCGTAGGGCATTGGTAAAATTTCCCTCGGCATCGAAAAAATCGGTATCATTTAGGGAATTTCCAGGGCGTGTTCTATAATTATATCCGGTGTTGGTAAAAATATTGATGTTGCCGGTTCTATAGTTGAGATTACCATTGATTCCCGCGGATTTCGGATATCCCCCGTTCACGGTAAGGGCACCGTTGAGGCCCTGTAGTTTACTTCTTCTAAGAATGATATTGATGATTCCTCCGGACCCCTCGGCATCGTATCGAGCGGATGGGGAGGTAATTACTTCTACCTTTTCTATGGATTCTGCGGGTAACTGGCGCAATGCCTCAGTACTGTTCAATCCGGTTATCGCAGAAGGTTTCCCATTGATCAGGATGCGGACATCGTCATTACCACGTAACTGTACGTTGCCCTCCACATCAACGGATACGGATGGAACATTGTCCAAGACGTCGCTGACCGTTCCCCCTTGAACCGTAAGGTCCTTGCCCACATTGTAGATTTTTTTATCCAATCGAAGCTCTACCGTAGTCTTTTCTGCCACTACTTCAACCTCTTCCAATAGGGAAACATCGGGAGATAAATAAATTATTCCCAAATCGGTGTTGGAGCGAAGTTGTTGTTTTTTGGATACGTAGGTGGTATAGGCAATGTATTCCACGGAAATGTTAAAGACGCCAGGAGGTGTTTCCACCTCAAATTTTCCTTCAGCATCGGTAATGCCTCCGGTTATTCTTTCCGGATTTCGAATACTTTGCACTATTAAAGTTGCATATTCGAGGGGTAGTCCCGTATCCTTGTCGATAACTGTTCCTGTAATCTGTATGGGTTTAAAGTTTTGGGGTTTTTGGGCAAGTGCCAGTATGGGTAGCATCCATACGAACACTAGGAACAGTTTCTTCATATCAGGATTTCGATTGCCGCTTCTTCTTTTTCTGTTTTCGTTTGGTTTTTGAAGGGTTCTCCCTCATATCCATATAGATTTGGAATTTTTCTTCCGGAAGGCCGGCTTTTAGTTCCTCATCCTGTTCTTTTACGATCTTTCCATATTCCTCCATCATCTTTTTCTGTTCCAGGTCCAGAATTTGGAGTTCCATTCTTTTTTGAACGCTTTTAACGAGCACGGACCTTACAATGGCTTGTTCAAAAGGGTCAAGGTCCATAACCTCAATGAGCTTGGGCATTTCCTGATCTACACGTTGTTCTGCGGTCAATTTTTCAGGTTCTGGTGGAGGTGTTTGCGTTTGGGGAATAGCGCTTCTTTGTCTTCCAAAACGGTTGTTGTTGATGAACTGTGAATGGAGATCGGAACTTATTAGGAAGCAAGTGAGTACAAATAGTGAAGTTGCAAGGGTTCTCATCGTTCTATTGGATTTTAAAACCAACCGAAGGTTTAAAGGGCCTTGGTTAATTTTTTGTTAAATGACTAATACAGCTAAACAAATTTAGGAAGGATTTAGCGAAGTTACGCTTCCCTTTGCCCCATCATCATCAAGTAAGCCTTTAAAAAAGAGTCAATTTCCCCATTCATAACGGCATCGACATTGCCCGTTTCTTCATTTGAGCGTACGTCTTTCACCAATTTGTAGGGATGCATTACGTAGTTTCGGATTTGTGAACCCCATTCAATCTTCATCTTGGATGCCTCAATTTCATCCCTGGCTTCTTGACGTTTTCTCAGTTCAATTTCATACAATTGGGATTTGAGCATACGCATGGCCGTAGCCCTATTATCATGTTGGGAGCGGGAGTCCGAGCAGGAGATCTGGATTCCAGTGGGTTTGTGGACCAGTTGTACCTTGGTCTCCACCTTATTGACATTTTGCCCGCCCGCACCACTACTTCGTGCCGTGGTAATTTCGATGTCCGAAGGGTTAATATCGATTTCTATGGAATCGTCAACCAAGGGGTAAACATAGACCGAGGCAAAACTGGTATGTCGTTTGGCGTTGCTATCAAATGGCGAGATGCGGACCAAGCGATGTACCCCGTTCTCGCCCTTTAACCAACCAAAGGCAAACTCCCCCTCAATTTCCAGGGTCACTGTTTTAATTCCGGCAACATCCCCTTCCTGATAGTTGAGTTCCTTGACCTTGTACCCATTTTTTTCGGCCCACATCATATACATACGCATGAGCATGGAAGCCCAGTCACAACTTTCCGTTCCACCGGCTCCAGCCGTTATTTGTAGTACTGCAGTGAGTTCGTCACCCTCTTCGGAAAGCATATTTTTGAACTCAAGGTTCTCAATGATTTCCTTGGTAGTATTGTATTTTTCCTGCACTTCCCCTTCGTCAACCTCGCCCAATTCATAAAACTCCATGAGCACTTCCAGATCACCGACCATGGTTTTGGCATTTTCAAAATCAGTGACCCATCTCTTTTTGGATTTTAAAGCCTGCATCTGCTTTTGGGCCTGCTGTGGATTGTCCCAAAACCCTGGTACCAAGGTTTTCTCCTCCTCATTCTCTATTTCAATTCGTTTGGCATCAATGTCAAAGATACCTCCTTAACGCACCCAGGCGTTCAATAAGATCCTTTTGCTGATCTGTGGTTACCATCTAAAAATGTTTGGGGCAAAAATAGAAATTCACTATTGCTGGGCAATCAAATTTCAATAAATTTAGAGGTCTAACAACTTTATATTCTTGCATGAGACCGAGCTGTGTTTTTTTTCTTTTCTTAAGTTTTTTCTCCCTGGGTTCCCAAACCTTTGAAAAGGCCAGGGACTTTCAAAAATTCAATGGGTATTTTAATTTTTATTACGATGACGGTTCCGATAGGATTTACCTCCAGGTAGATGATTTGGAACAGGAATTCCTCTATGTATATTCATTGAGTAGTGGGATTGGAAGCAACGATATAGGATTGGATAGGGGACAGCTTGGAAATGAACAGGTTGTCTTTTTTAAAAAAGCGGGACAGAAACTATTGCTCGTTCAGCCCAATCTTACGTTTAGGGCTTTAACAGAAAATGAACTGGAGCGCAAATCCGTGGAGCAGGCTTTTGCCAAATCGGTACTCCATGGTTTTAAAATTGAAGAAGAATCCAAAGGAAGTTATCTTATTGATATCACTGATTTTTTAATGCGCGATGCCCACGGGGTATCGGATAGGTTAAAAAGGACCAAGCAAGGTTCCTATAAATTGGACAAGGATAAAAGTTCATTGTCCTTTGAGCGCACTAAAGCCTTCCCTAAAAATGTGGAGTTCGACATGTTACTCACATTTTCCGGCACTCCCGAGGGGGCATGGATCCGCTCGGTTGCCCCCAATCCCAAGTTGGTTACCGTGGCCCAGCACCATTCCTTGATCGAACTTCCGGAAGAAGGATTTAAAAAGAGGGATTTTGATCCAAGGTGTGGCACATACCCCTTCAGTTACTATGACTATGCGACTCCGGTACAGGAACCTATTCTTAAAAGGTACATTCCAAGACATCGATTGGAGAAGAAAAACCCAACGGCCGAAGTAAGTGAAGCAGTGAAGCCCATCATTTATTATTTGGATAATGGTACCCCGGAACCAGTGCGTTCGGCGCTTTTGGAAGGCGGGCGTTGGTGGAACCAAGCCTTTGAGGCCATTGGTTATAAAGATGCTTTTCAAGTTAAAATACTGCCAAATGAGGCCGACCCCATGGATGTAAGGTACCATGTAATTCAGTGGGTGCACCGCTCTACCAGGGGGTGGAGTTATGGGTCCAGTGTCCGGGACCCCAGAACGGGTGAAATTATAAAAGGGCATGTGAGTTTGGGAAGTTTACGGATACGACAGGATTTTTTGATTGCCCAAGCCTTAATGGACAAACCTTTTTCAGAACGTGATGATAACTACGAGCCTATGCTGCAATTGGCCCTAGCAAGGATTCGCCAATTATCTGCTCACGAAATAGGGCACACACTCGGTTTTGCCCATAATTTTGCGGCCAGCACCAATAATAGGGCCTCCGTTATGGACTATCCACATCCGTATTTCCAGTTGGATGGAAATACCGTGGACTTTTCCAATGCTTACGATACGGGAATCGGTGAATGGGACAAAGTTACCGTAGCCTATGCCTATTCGGATTTTCCCAAGGGTACCGATGAGAAAAAAGCCTTGAATGCGATTTTGGAACAGGCACAAAAAGACGGGTTGCGCTATTTGTCCGATCAAGATGCGCGCCCTTTGGGAAGCGCACATACCCTTGCCCATCTTTGGGACAATGGACCAAGTGCAAGCCAGGAATTGGAACGCGTGCTGGAAATAAGAAAACGGGCAATTGCAAACTTTTCCGCGGATAACATAAAATCTGGGGAACCGTATTCCGTTTTGGAGGATGTTTTTGTCCCCTTATACTTTTTTCACCGCTATCAAATTGAAGCGGCGGCCAAAGTAATAGGAGGATTGGACTATAATTACAAGGTTAAGGACGATGGTCAAAACAGTGTGGTCACCGCAAACAAAGTTTCCCAAGAAAAAGCCTTGAAAGCCATGCTGAAATCCTTGGAAACGGACATTTTGGCCATACCAGCGGAAAAATTGAAATTGTTTCCGCCAAGAAGTATTGGATATCCAAGAACCAGGGAGTCCTTTAAGGGCAAGACCGGCGTAGCCTTTGATCCCTATGGGGCAGCTGAAACTGCTGCGTCTGGAACGTTGGGGCTGTTATTGCACCACGAACGTGCCAATAGATTGGTACAACAAAAGGCCATGGATGAAGATCAACTTGGATTTAAAAATGTGGTTGCCTCACTTTTGGAGGAAACCATTAAGGGCAAAAAAAACAAGGGATATAAGGGGGAAATACAAAAATTGGTGAACTGGCAGGTTTTGCAGCATCTTATGCAGGTAGCTGGTCATAAAGAGAGTTATCCCCAGATAACTGAAACGGTCCTGTTTGAGATGATGCGCCTGAAGACGTATTTGGGAGAGGGACCCAGGGCAACCGATCCATTTGCTATTTTAATGAAAAAGGAAGTGGAAAAATTCATTGGGAACCCCAGAGGGTATGAGGCGAAAACCAAAGCACCAAAGATTCCCGATGGTTCCCCCATTGGAATGGATTGTTTTGAAAACCATTGGTCCACTAGCATGGACTAGTCGGACATCTACACTTGATTGCCAAATAGCAGTTCTTTTACCTGCATGGAAATAAATTTAATAAGCGATACGGTCACCAAACCAACTCCTGGGATGCTAAAGGCTATGCTTGCAGCCGAAGTAGGTGATGATGTATTTAAAAACGACCCAACCGTTAATGCGTTGGAACGGAAAGTAGCCGACATGTTTGGCATGGAAGCCGCACTCTTTTTCCCAAGTGGCAGTATGACCAATCAAACAGCCATTAAACTCCACACCAATCCTGGAGAACAATTGATATGTGACAAATATGCCCATGTCTACAATTACGAGGGTGGTGGGGCAAGTTTCAATAGTGGGGTATCCTGTAGGTTGGTGGATGGCCATAGGGGCATGATGACCGCCGAGCAAGTGGAAGCGGCCATTAACCCACCTGATTTTTACCATAGCCCTTTGACCAGTTTGGTATGCGTCGAAAACACGACCAACAAGGGTGGGGGAGCCTGCTGGGACTTTGGGGAACTGAAACGGATACAAAAGGTCTGTGCGGAACACAATTTGGCGTATCATTTGGACGGGGCCCGACTTTGGAATGCGTTGGTGGCCAAGGGGGAGTCTGCCAAACAATACGGAGCATTGTTTGATTCCATAAGCGTTTGTTTAAGCAAAGGTTTGGGATGTCCGGTAGGGTCGGTTTTGATAGGAAGCGAAAAGTTGATTTACGATGCCATTCGGGTTCGAAAGATTTTAGGTGGGGGAATGCGTCAGGCAGGATATTTGGCGGCATGCGGCATCCACGCATTGGACAACCATGTGCAACGTCTGGAGGAAGACCATGGAAGGGCCCAGGAAATTGGAGCTGTGTTAAAAAAATTGGACTTCATAAAGAAAGTGGAGCCCATTGAAACCAACATCATCATTTTTGAATTGGACCAATCCATACTGTCAGAAGAAATCTTTTTAAAAAAACTCTCTGAAAATAAGATTTCCATTATTGGTATGGGGCAAGGAAAGCTCCGAATGGTCACCCACTTGGACTATACGGAAGAAAAGCATGCACATTTTTTGGAGGTATTGGCCCATTTACATTAAATGCTGGCTTTGGAAAGGCTTTTCATTAAATTCTTAATGCCATTTTCCATTCCCGCTTCTGATGAATAGGTATTGCTTTGCCCTACATTTTCTCCGTTGGCGGTCTTTAAGGTAATAACGAATTTACCCTGATGATCCGTCTTTCGTTCAAAAATGGGTTTTGCAATCACCTTGTCCAAAACTTCCTTGGCATCGGATTCGCTTTTGAAGGGTATGCTGTGCAATAGTGGACTCCCCGATTCAGAATCAATACGAAGTTGGAATTTTCCCTCAGCAATTTTTAGAATTTCGACCATTCCTAAAATTAGGAAATTCCTGCCAATAACTATTTGAACAGGGAATCCATTCCCGGAATATTGGGCATACCTTCTTTGGCAACCGCTCCGAGTTCCGCTTCCTGTACTTTGGATGCTTTTTGGATGGCTTTGTTCAGGGTTAAAATAAGATAATCCTCCAACTCCTCCCTATCGGTCAATAAGGATTCGTCAATGGCAATGGATTTTAACTCCCTATTGGCCGTTATGGAAACCTTTAGTTTTCCATCGGTTGAAGCTTCGTCGACCAGTACCGTATCCAATCGTTTTTTGGTTTCTTCCACTTTCTTTTGGGTTTCCTTTAGTTTCCCCATCATACCCATTAAGTCGCCGAACATATCATTTGTTTTTATACTTCCAAAAGTAAATTGATTAACATAGTATTCAAAATAAATATATCCACCTCTTTGTCCTGTGTCTTATTTTTGCAGTTTTCCATAATCACACTTTAGAGACACAATGAACCCAAAGCCTCCTATTGCAAAAAAAATACCAAAAGCACTTGAAAAACATGGTGATGTTCGCATAGACCCTTATTATTGGCTGAATGAGCGGGAGAACTCCGATGTTATTGCCTACCTGGAGGCCGAAAATGGCTATTACAGGCAAATGACCGCCCATACGAAAGAGTTTCAGGGGGTACTTTTTCGGGAGATGAAGTCAAGGATTAAGGAGGACGATGCCTCGGTGCCCTACAAATTAAATGGATATTATTACCTCACTCGATATGAAGAAGGGAAAGAATACCCCATCCATGCCCGTAAGGAGGGAAGTCTGGAAGCCCGGGAAGAGATTCTTTTTAACTGCAATGAGATGGCGGAAGGACATGATTTTTTCAATTTAAGGGGGATTTCCGTAAGTCCGGACAATACCTTGGCCGCTTTTGGGGTGGATACCGTTTCCAGAAGACAGTATACCATCCAGGTCAAAAATTTAAAGACGGGGGAGATTTATCCGGATAAAATCGAAAATACCACCGGAAGTGCGGTTTGGGCCTCAGATAACAAAACGTTGTTTTACACCAAAAAGGATCCGGTAACCTTACGTTCGGACAGGATTTTTAAGCATAGATTGGGTACTCCGGTAACGCAGGACGAAGAGGTATTCCATGAAAAGGATGAGACGTTTAACACTTTTGTGTACAAAACAAAATCAAGGGAATATATTGTCATAGGTTCAAGCAGTACCATGACTTCCGAATATCGGATTTTAAAAGCGGATGACCCCAATGGTTCGTTTGCCGTTTTCTGCGCAAGGGAACGGGGCCTGGAATACGAAATCAATCACTATGGGGGCCATTTTTATGTCTTGACCAATAAGGATGGGGCCACAAACTTCAAATTGATGCGGTGTGCTGTGGATAGCACATCATCCGAATATTGGGAAGAGTTCATAGCACATCGCTCCGAGGTGTTGTTGGAGGATGTGGAAATGTTTCGGGACCACTACGTAATTACCGAGCGGGAAAGGGGTTTGACAAAAATGAGGGTCGTTCGTTGGGACGGTACCAATTCCTACTACCTCCCTTTCACCAGTGAGACCTACGTTGCGGGCCCATTTACCAATTTGGATTTTAATACGGACAAGCTTCGTTTTTTCTATAACGCCATGACGTCACCCTATGCCATTATCGAATACCATATGGAAACGGGAGAACAGGAAATTTTGAAGGAACAGGAAGTATTGGGAGGGAAGTTCAATAAAGACAATTACCGATCTAAAAGGGTCTGGGCCAATACACAAGATGGAAAAAAGGTTCCTATCTCGTTGGTGTATCGAAAGGATACCCCCTTGGATGGTACAAGTCCATTACTACAATACGCCTATGGTTCCTATGGTTCCACCATTGACCCCTATTTCTCTTCCGTACGTTTAAGTCTTTTGGAGAGGGGTTTTATTTACGCCATATCCCATGTGCGAGGTGGGGAATACTTGGGTAGGCCCTGGTACGAAGGGGGAAGGTTATTGAACAAAAAAAATACATTTACCGATTTCATTGATTGCTCCAGGTATTTGATTGAAAATGGATATACCTCCCCTGAGCGGTTGTATGCCATGGGTGGTTCCGCCGGAGGATTGTTGATGGGAGCTATAATAAACATGGCACCCGAACTGTACAACGGGGTCATTGCGGCCGTTCCCTTTGTGGATGTCGTCACCACAATGCTTGACGATTCCATTCCGTTGACCACCGGGGAATACGACGAGTGGGGAAATCCAAACAATAAGGAGTATTATAGCTATATCAAAAGTTACTCCCCTTATGATAATTTAGAGGCCAAAGCCTATCCCCATATGTATGTTTCCACCGGTTTGCATGATTCCCAGGTGCAATATTGGGAACCTGCGAAATGGGTGGCCAAATTACGGGAATTGAAGACCGATGACAACCAGTTGTTTCTGGATACCAATATGGAAGCAGGTCATGGCGGTGCTTCCGGTAGGTTCGAAGCCTTAAAGGAGACCGCAAAGGAATATGCCTTTATTTTAGATCTGGAAGGAAAAGTCCCATAAAATTAAAAGTAGTATTTTTGCCAGCGGAATTGTAAACACTTTCCTTGACCTAGCTGAATTATGGAAAATACAATCAAGGCCCACGATAGTATCTTGGATTTGGTGGGAAACACTCCCTTAATAAAGTTGAATAAAATCACAGCGCACCTTACCGGTAACTTCTATGCAAAAGTGGAAGCGTTCAATCCGGGACATTCCGCCAAGGATAGGATTGCTGTTCATATTATTGAGGAGGCAGAGCGAAAGGGAATACTGAAACCGGGAAGCACCATTATAGAGACCACTTCCGGAAATACTGGTTTTAGTCTTTCCATGGTAAGCATGGTAAAGGGATACGACTGCATCTTGGCCGTGAGTTCAAAGTCTTCTCCGGATAAGATAGATATGTTGCGTTCTATGGGTGCAAAAGTCTATGTGTGCCCTGCACATGTTAGTGCAGACGATCCGCGTTCCTATTATGAGGTGGCCAAGCGACTGCACGAGGAAACCCCCGGTTCCATTTATATCAATCAATATTTCAACGATTTGAATATTGAGGCCCACTACAAAACTACCGGTCCCGAAATCTGGGAGCAGACCGGAGGTCAAATCACGCATTTGGTCGCCTGTAGTGGTACAGGGGGCACCGTTTCGGGAATAGCCCGTTTCTTAAAGGAGCAGAACCCCAAGATAAAGATACTGGCCGTGGATGCCTACGGTTCCGTGCTAAAAAAATACCATGAAACAGGGGAGTTTGACCACGATGAGGTATATCCATACCGTATTGAAGGTCTTGGTAAAAATTTAATTCCTAAAACAACGGATTTCAACAGTATTGACCGATTTCTCAAGGTAACAGATGTAGAAAGCGCACATATGGCACGCCAAATTGCACACAAAGAAGGTTTGTTTTTGGGATATACCAGTGGTGCGGCCATGCAAGCCGTAATGCAATACCATACCGAAGGTGAGTTTAATGCCGATAGTCAGGTTGTGGTTGTTTTCCCTGATCATGGTTCCCGATACATGAGTAAGATATATAGCGATGAGTGGATGGAAAACCAAGGTTTTTTTGAAGGTGATAAAACGCCGAAATCCAAAGAGATAGAGTACATTAAGTAAGAAAAGTTTACGTTTAAGGATAGGGGGCGGCACGGTAAGGTGCCGTCTTTTTTGTTTTAATACGATGACGTTGCAAGAAAGTTTTAATTGGCTATTTTTGCATTTCATTAAATTCACGGCCAAATGCGGGATATTTTTGACAGAATTATTGAAAACAAAGGGCCTTTGGGCAAATGGGCTTCGCAAGCAGAAGGGTATTTTGTTTTTCCAAAGTTGGAAGGACCTATTTCCAATAGGATGAAGTTCAGGGGTAAAGAGGTAATTACCTGGAGCATCAATGATTACTTGGGGCTTGCCAATCTTCCTGAAGTTAAAAAAGTGGATTCGGATACCGCTTTGGAACACGGTGCTGCCTATCCCATGGGCGCGCGTATGATGAGTGGCCATACCGATTATCACGAGCAATTGGAGCGTGAATTGGCCGATTTTGTGGATAAAGAGTCGGCCTATTTATTGAATTTCGGTTATCAGGGAATCATGTCCTGTATAGACGCTCTGGTAGCTAAGGACGATATTATTGTTTATGATGTGGACTGTCATGCCTGTATCATAGACGGGGTACGTTTGCATATGGGCAAGCGCTTCACTTTTAAGCATAACGATGTTGAAAGCCTGGAAAAAAACCTGGAACGTGCCACCAAAATGGCACAGGACAACGGGGGAGGTATCCTGGTTATCTCCGAGGGCGTCTTCGGTATGCGTGGAGAACAGGGGATACTGAAGGAAATAGTAGCGCTTAAGAAGAAATTTCAGTTCCGTTTGTTGGTGGATGATGCCCATGGTTTTGGAACTTTGGGTACCACAGGTGCTGGAGCAGGAGAGGAGCAGGGTATTCAAGACGAAATCGATGTCTATTTTGCCACATTTGCAAAATCCTTGGCCGGAATAGGTGCCTTTTTAGCGGCTGATAAGGAAATCATAGACTATCTAAAATACAATATGCGTTCGCAGATGTTCGCAAAGTCCCTACCCATGGTTTTTGTGAAAGGCGCGTTGAAGCGGTTGAACATGCTTCGCACCATGCCTGGATTAAAGGCAAAGCTTTGGGAAAATGTCAATGCCTTACAGAACGGCCTTAAGGAACGCGGATTTAATATAGGAACCACTACAAGTTGTGTAACCCCGGTATATTTGAACGGTAGTATTCCGGAGGCAATGGCTTTGGTAAAGGACCTTCGTGAAAATTATGGAATCTTCTGTTCCATAGTAGTTTACCCTGTGATTCCTAAAGGATTGATCTTATTGCGAATGATTCCTACGGCAACACATACCATGGAAGATATTGCAGAAACCCTGGATGCGTTCTCTGCCATTCGTGAACGACTTCAAAATGGAACCTATAAACGCCTTTCTGCGGCTGTAGCTGCAGCCATGGGCGAGTAGGAATTAGCCGAAATACCTTTTCAGGATTCGTAGCACCGGACCTAAATAGGAAACCCCAAAAAGGTTCAGATGGACCAACAGGTAATAGAGTTGGTAGATGTCCACAAGCGCTTTTTGATTCGGATGGGGAGGAATGACTTCATGATATGCCCCATAAAATGTTGATGAAAACCCACCAAAAAGTTTGGTCATTGCCAAATCCACCTCATTATGGCCATAATAGACTGCTGGGTCGATAAGATAAGGTATTCCCTCATTTGAGATAAGGTAATTTCCACTCCAAAGGTCGCCGTGTAACAAAGATGCATTGACTTCCCCAAACAAAGCTTCACAGCAAGTGCCCATTTTAGTGATGGATGGTAAACTGCCCTGGTCCAATTTGCCCAGATCCAAGGCCATTTTCAGTTGGGGGTGCAATCGTTCCTGTACATAGAAATCCACCCAATTTTGGTGTACGGTGTTGCTTTGGGGTAGTTTGCCGATGAAATTGTCGGTTTCCAGTCCAAAGGTTCCAAAACGAATTTCATGAAGTCCCGTCAAGGCCCTACCGAATACTTCCATATCGTGATTTGAGGGATTTTTGGAGATAATAAATCTTAAAAAAAGATAGGCCGTTCCCTGGTTATGATGTAACCCTAGGACTTCAGGAATGGCAATGGTATGTGTACTGGCCAATTTTTGGAGTCCTAGGGCTTCTTTCTGCAGGAGGTCCCGGGCGTTTTGGAAAGAGGCCGATTTCACAAAATAATCCTGGCTTCCTGTCTCCACTTTAAAGGCCTGTGCAATGTCACCTCCGGAAACGCTCGTAATGGCTATTGGCTTTTCCCCTAAAACGTGATGTATAAATGAGGCGTCCAATTAGAGAGCTTTTCGATAAGTACGCCTACGTTTATGTGTAATTGGATTAAAATGCTTCCACATTTGGCGTATAGCGGTATTCTCTTCCAATTCTGGCGTGCGGATACAATTTACAATGCCCTTGGCTTTAAAAGTGTGGTAGTATTCATTAAAGATAACGGCCGTAACCCCTTTGTTTTGAAAGTCCGGTCGTATACCTATTAAGTAGAAAATCACGTCTTTACTACTTCTCTTTGCTTTTAGGAGATGGAAAATCCCAAAAGGGAACAACCTTCCATTAGCTTTTTGCAAGGCTTTGGAAAAGGAGGGCATTACTATGGCAAAAGCAACCAATTTATCATTGCCGTCCACAACAAATTTGATATACTCCGGATTGATAAAACTGATGTACTTCTTTTTAAAATAGGCTTTTTGAACATCGGTGATCTTCACAAAGGAGGAGAGCTTTGCGTAACTTTCATTGAACAGATCGAACATTTGGTCCACCCAGGGCATGATTTCACTGCTATTCGTAAAATTGATTTCGCGCAGGCCAAAACGTTTTTTAATGAGCATATTGGCCTTGGCAAAGAGTTTGGGATCTGCCGCTGCGGCTTTGAATTTGTTCTCCAAATACTCTTTTTCCTTTACAAAACCGAGTTCCTCATAGTGTTTTGGATAGTAGGGATGGTTGTACCAGGTAATCATGGTGCCAATATGATCAAAACCTTCTATGAGAACACCAACCTTGTCCAGATTCGAAAATCCTACGGGCCCTTCCATATATTCCAATCCATTCGCTTTACCAATGGCCTCAACCTCACCCAAAAGTATTTTGGATACCTCCCGATCATCCACAAAATCAAACCATCCAAAGCGCATTTTTTTTAATCCTTGTCCGTTGACCTCCAAATGATTGATGATGGCGGCAATTCTTCCGACCACTTTCCCATTTTTTATGGCCAGGAAAAACTGGGCCTGGGCGGATTGAAACGCGGGGTTCTTTTGGCGATTAAAAACTTCCAGTTCATCCTTGATAATTGGGGGAACCCAATAGGGATTGCCTTTGTACAGCCGGAAGGGAAATTTGACAAAGGCTTTAAAATCTGCTTTTGAAACAACTTCTTTTACTTGAACCATAGGTTAGGATTGTAAGGCTCAAGATGGGGAATAATCTGCTCAGAAAAAAATTAGAAATCCAATTTATCCTTCTTGCGTCGTTTTTTCTTTTTCTTGATACTGTTGCGCTTGATCTTGGCTTTTGCGCCCTGTTTGTTGATGGGTTTAAGCTCGTCTTTGTGAAAATCCAGTCGGTATGAAAGCCCAGTCCTCCCAAAGGCCCTAAACGGGGTATCCTTGATACTGGCGCCCAAACTGAAATCCACTTGAAAATTGGGATTGAACAAATGGGCAATACCCGTCCTTAGCAACAAATCGGAAAAACGATCACTCTCTATGCCCTGATGTTCCACAAAAATGCTCCATTTAGGGTTTCTAAAAGCACGGGTATAGGAAATGGCATAGCTTAATTCCGGAAAATCCGTAGTGATGCGGTCATAGGCCACATTGGTAATTAAAACCGATTTTGGGGTAAGACGGCTTTGGGTAGCTATCATACCCCTGTAAGAAATCGTGCCATCCTCCGGATAAAAAGGATTATCGCCCAAATTAAAAGTTGCCCCGGCATACAACGAAACCGCTGGAATAAGGTTTTTAAGCTGAAACTTGTTATTGGCACGCCAACTGTACAGATTAGGTTTGTTGGCCTCTGGATTTTTAAAGGGATCAAAGACCAAATATTTGAGTCCGATACGGTTCCGGGAAAAATCGGTGCGCCGCTCATCCACCCCAAAATTGTCAAAGGTGATGTTCTCGCTTATATAGGTACCTTCATACTTCAGTTCCAATTCCTCAAAAAGAAAACCGTAACGTAGGGCCAGTTCGCCACCAAAAATGGAGGAAGTAGTATTCACTACGCTATGGTCCCGCATTTCGTATAAAAAACCGGTCTCTGCCTGGACCACATTTTTTCCAACAGCATAAGCACTTACCCCAATCCCTGGACGATTTGAGTTGATCACATCCGTGTACTGACCCTTGGTCAAAAAGGGTAAGAGCAACAACAAAAGGAAAAATCTGTAATGCACCATAGTAAGACTTTAATACTATTTTATGAAACGAATATTCAATTTAATGGACTAGTTGGGTAAATTTGAATCAATAGCAATACACCATGGTTGTACTACAAACGATATTATTTCTTATAATCGTATACTATATCGCTAAAATCCTTTGGAAATGGTTGGCACCAAAACTGCTGAATTATGCCGTTCAGAAAACGGAGGAACGTTTTGGACAACAATTTGGACAATTTCAACAATCGCGTCAGCACCCAAAACGGGAAGGGGAGACTACAGTTCATAAAGCACCCAATCCAAAATCCAATCCTTCAAAAAAAGTTGGAGAATACATAGATTTTGAAGAAATTGAATAATCTTTGGGCATTCAAAGCCAGATTATGAAGCTTTCTGCAAAAGCCATCTTTACCCATATTGCCGTTGTTCTTTTTTTCATTGTGGCCTCATTGGCGTACTTCTATCCCGTGATTCAGGGAAAGGCCATCTATCAATCCGATATTGCCCTTTACAAAGGAATGGCCAAGGAACGTGATGATTACAAAGAAAATACAGGAGTGGAGTCCTACTGGACCAATAGTGCTTTTGGCGGCATGCCCACCTATCAATTGGGGGCCAATTACCCACACGATTACATAAAGAAATTGGACCGATTGATTCGGTTTTTGCCAAGACCTGCGGATTATCTGTTCCTGTACTTTATTGGGTTTTATATTTTAATGCTCTGCATGAAAATGGATTGGCGATTGGCCATCCTGGGGAGCCTGGCTTTCGGTTTCTCAACCTATTACATCATTATCCTGGGCGTGGGCCATAATGCGAAAGCCCATGCCATTGCCTACCTGCCAATGGTTTTAGGGGGAATTCTTTTGGTGTTTCGGAAGAAATACATCCTTGGCTTTATTTTAACTGCTATTGCCATGGCCCTTGAAATTAGTGCCAATCACTATCAGATGACTTATTATTTCATGTTGTTGGTACTCATTCTTGGCCTGGTCTATTTGATTGAGGCCATTCGAAAAAAGAAGCTAAAGCATTTTTTTGCTTCAGTGGGCATTTTGCTTGCGGCCGTACTTCTGGGAATAGCCACCAATGCAACGGGAATTTTGGCAACCAAGGAATATGCGGATTGGAGTACAAGGGGCAAATCGGAACTCACTATTAATCCGGATGGTACCGAAAAGGAAATTAAAAATGGACTGGACAGGGAATATATCACCCAGTACAGTTATGGAATTGCAGAATCCTTGAATCTTTTTGTACCTCGATTGTTCGGCGGTTCCAATAGTGAGAATTTAGGGAAAGACTCAAAAGCCTATGAATTTTTGACCGGCCAGGGATTGTCCCCTACACGGGCATTGGAGTTTACCCAGGGCCTCCCCTTGTATTGGGGAAATCAACCTGGGGTAGCTGCCCCCGCATATATTGGGGCCGTGGTGTTTTTTCTGTTTTTATTGGGCCTTTTTTTGGTCAAGGGTAAGAAGAAATGGTGGTTGTTGGGCGGGGTGCTTTTATCACTCGTACTATCCTGGGGGAAGAACTTCCCGGCCTTGACCAACTTTATGATCGATTATTTTCCCTTGTACAATAAATTCCGGGCGGTTTCTTCCATACAGGTCATTTTGGAACTGTGTGTCCCTATTTTGGCAATTTTGGGTCTTAAACAGTTGTTTGCCGATTCCATTAAAAAGAAGGAGAAAGTAAAGGCCCTACAATTCTCCGGAATCATCGCCCTGGGTTTGGTCATCGTCCTTTTTGTGCTAAAAGGAATGTTCGGTTTTGAGGGATTGAATGATGCCACCTATCAACAGTATTTTGGGGAGGAATTGATGTCTATGATAGAACGTGATCGGGAAGCAGTGTACATTAGTGACACCTTTAGGACGCTGATTTATTTTGCGCTAACTGCGGCAGTGGTGTTTCTAATGGTAAGGGGGGCGATAAAAAAGAATATGGCCCTGATCGTCATTGGCATATTGCTTGTTTTTGATTTGGTAGGGGTAAACCAACGTTATGTGAATGAGGATGATTTTGTTCGGCAACGTTTGGTGGACCAACCTTATCAAGCCACGGAAGCAGATCGACAAATACAAACGGATAAATCCATTTACCGGGTTTTTGACCCTTCGGAAGGTGTTGTCGGCTCACGGACATCGTATTTCCATAAATCATTGAGCGGTTACCATGCCGCCAAACCGGCCAAGCTTGAAGATTTATTTGACTTCCATTTGTACAGTACTAATTTGGATGTCCTGAATATGTTGAACGTCAAATACATTTTTCAACAGGACGAGGATGGAAAGCGAATTCCTACCATAAATCCGGATGCCAACGGTCCGGCATGGTTCATCAACAACCTGATTGCGGTTTCCAGCGCCGATAAGGAAATTAAGGCCCTGGATAGTTTAAACACCAAAAAATCGGCGGTTTTTGATGAAACCGATCAAACAGTGTTAAAGCCACAAACGTTTGTAGTGGACTCACTGGCCTCCATAAAAGTGATGGACCATCGTCCCGATATCATTACATATGAAATGGATAACCCCAATGCAGGATTTGTAGTCTTTTCAGAAATGCACTATCCCAAGGGATGGCATGCATCCATTGATGGTAAGGAGGAAACCCATTACAGGGTGAATTACGCCCTTCGGGGAATGAAGGTCCCCGAAGGAAAACATACCGTGATTTTCCAGTTCGATCCGGAGGTGGTGAAGACGGGCAGCACCATTGCACTGGCAAGCAACCTCCTTTTGGGAGTGGTTGCCCTGGGGGGTATGGTTTGGTTGTTCCGAAAACTTGGAAGAAAAGCCGAGGATTGATGCAAAAGGTGCTCATCATCACCTATTATTGGCCACCAGCTGGCGGCCCAGGGGTACAACGATGGTTGAAATTTGTGAAGTACTTATCCAATTTTGATATTGAACCTATCGTATTCATTCCCAAAAACCCCCATTACCCCTTATATGACGAATCTTTGGTCACTGAAGTCCCCAAGGAACTTCGCATCATCAAACAATCGATTTTTGAGCCGTATGGATTCGCTTCATTCCTATCCAAAAAGAAAACCGAACGGATCAGTTCCGGTATTATCCAAGAGTACAAAAAACAGTCGTTTTTGGAGCGAATGCTGTTGTGGGTCAGGGGGAATCTCTTTATCCCCGATGCACGAAAGTATTGGGTAGGACCTTCTGTTCAAAAAATAAGCCGGTTGATACGGGAGGAACAGATTGGAACCATAATTACTACGGGCCCTCCACACAGTGTTCACTTAATAGGAAAAAGGATAAAGGAAAGCTCAAAGATCAACTGGTTGGCCGATTTTCGCGATCCTTGGACCAGTATTGGCTATCACAAAAAATTGAAATTGACCAAAGCTTCGCAACGAAAGCACAAGGCTTTGGAAAAGCAGGTCCTTACTATGGCGGACACTATTGTGGTGACCAGTGAAACCACCCGATTGGAATTTGAGGAATTGACGCAAAGACCGATTTCCGTTATTACCAATGGCTATGATGGGAATCCATTGAACTCTTCCTTGGATACCGGTTTTACGCTTTCCCATATTGGCTCCTTATTGACGGAAAGGAACCCAAAGACCCTTTGGGAGGCCATTGGGGAATTGGTTCGGGAAAACGAGGCGTTTAAGGAAAGCTTGAAGGTTCAATTGATAGGTGTTGTAGGGGAGGGGGTATTGGAATCCATCAAGGCCTATGGAATTACCGATTATGTTGAAATTTTGGGATACCTTCCCCATTCCAAGGTATTGGAGTATCAATGCAAATCCCAGGTATTATTGTTGTTGGAAATTGATTCCGAAGAAACCCGGGGTATCATCCCGGGCAAACTTTTTGAATATTTAAAGAGCCAACGCCCCATATGGGCCATAGGACCCAAAAACTGGGAAGCCGGACAAATGGTGCAAACCCATAATGCAGGGAATTACGTGACCCAAAACGATACCAAATCCATAAAAACCTTACTTTTGGAAGGATTTCAACAGTTCCAAAAGGGAAAATTAACCTGTAATTCCAAAGGAATTGAACAGTACCATCGCCGGGAACTGACCAAAAAACTAGCCAATCTCCTTACATGGGAATCGTCCTAAAGCAGTCGTTGAAAAATACCTTGGTCACTTATGTGGGCTTTGCCCTGGGCGCAATCAATGTTTTGTTTCTCTACACGCGGATCGTACCTGATGCCTATTTTGGATTGGTCACTTTTATTTTGGCCACAGCTGCTATTCTAATGCCATTGATGGCCTTTGGTGTTCATAATACTTTGGTCAAGTTCTATCATGAACAGGAAGAGGACAAAAAAAACGGTTTTCTGACCCTTATGGTACTAAGCCCGTTGCTGGCTATTGCCCCTTTGGCCCTTCTTACTTTTTTGGGCTTTCAACCCATTGCCGATTTTTTATCCCAAAAGAATGTCATTGCGTCCAACTATGTCTGGCATATTTTTTTGATTGGCTTGGCATTGGCCTATTTTGAGGTGTTTTATGCGTGGAGTAGGGTACATTTAAAATCGGTTTTTGGAAATTTTTTGAAGGAGATTTTTGCCCGATTGGGAGTGACCGTCCTTTTGGTATTGGTTTATTATGAGGTGCTGTCCATTCCATCTTTTTTAAATGCCCTCGTAGGGATGTACCTGTTACGGACCCTAGTGATGAAAATATATGCCTATAGCCTACACAGGCCCAAATTCAATCTTGATTTTCCAAGAAACACCAAAGCGATCCTTTGGTACAGTGCGCTTATCATTTTAGGAGGCTCCGCAGCAGTAGTGCTGTTGGAAATCGACAAGTTTATGATCAATCAGTACGTAGCCATTGAAAATGTGGCCTATTACGGGGTTGCCATTTACATTGCCACGGTTATCATTGTGCCTTCCAGGGCCATGCACCAAATCACGTATCCTTTAACGGCCAAATTGCTGAGTGAAGGAAATATGTTTGGACTGGAAAACCTCTATAAAAAAACCTCTTTGACCCTGTTTATCGCTTCGGGTATCGTATTCTTGCTGATTGTCTTGAATTTGGAGGATTTGTTCCTATTATTACCTGAAACGTACCGAAAAGGTTTTGCCATCGTGTTTCTAATTGGCCTGGCCAAGGTGTTCGATTCCGTTTTGGGCAATGTGAATTCCATTTTGTACAACTCCGTGTACTATAAGACCATTCTACTATTGGGCGTATTGTTGGCCATTACCACCATTCTATTGAATTTATGGTTCATTCCCCTGTTTGGAATTGAAGGAGCGGCCATAGCGAGCTTTATTGCCATCTTCTTGTTCAATTGCATTAAAATGGCCTTTGTTAAGGTAAAATTTGGATTCCTGCCCTTTGGAAGGGGAACTTTTAAGATTTTGGCAACCCTGTTTCTTTTAGGGTTTCTGTTCTGGAAGTTGAACTTCTCCTTTCATCCTGTCCTGAACATTGGGCTAAAGTCGGCCATCATGGTAGTAATGTATTTGGGGATTTTATACCGCTTTGATATTTCCGAAGATGTTTCGGGATTGATTTCCAAGCTTTTGAATCGGAAGGATTGACTATTGACTTGAATTGCCCTAATTACGCTTTCCAGCCGCTCAATTCTGGTCTGAAATACTAGGTTATTGTACCTTTTGACAAGCTCAGGGTTCAATTCAACCATCAAACTCTCCGGTTGAAGACCCTTCGACAAGCTCAGGGTTCAATTCGTTTACGGAAATCAAAGATTTCCTAACGCATTGAAAAACCCCGGGGTAAACAGAACATTTACCCCGGGGTCAAACAACTAACCAACCTAAAAACTTTGTCTACCCCTATTTTGTTATTGAACAAAACAGTTGGTCCAACGAATGCTGGGCGAAGTTGAAACATCTTTCTTCACCCAGCAATCCTAATTATTATAATCTTCGAGCACTTCTTGTATTTCTTGTGCTTCTTGAGTTTTTGTTCTTTGTTCCAGAAGAACTCCTTCTTGTGGTTGTCGTACTCCTGGTCACGGTTCTTTTTGAGGGGGTACTTCGCTTAACGCTGGTACTCCTACTTCGGGTCTGGGCTACAGTACGCTTTGGTTTCGTATAGGTACTGCTCCTTTTCGTTACCGTCCTCTGGTTAGGGGTACGGCTTACCTCCCTTTTGGTCACCGTGGTACTCCGTGGGGTCCGACTTACCGAACGCTGCGTTACCGAAGTATTGCGGTTGGATCGACGAGCATCTGAAGTACTCCTCCTGCTAGTGCTACGCCTAACCTGATCCTGATTTTGTCGCGTATTGTTACTCCGATTTATCGTAGTGGACCTATTGTTCCTTTGTGCAATGGCATTGTTGGAACGCCTAACCGATCTTCTTTCAGCAACAGCTCGATTGCTCCTACCGATATCATTACGTCTTATGCGATTGTTTTCACGGACGGCAACACGTCTGTCATTCCTATAGATCTTTGCCCTTCGCGTTCTGTTGAATCGGTACTCGCGACCTATTTGTGCATAAGCTCTACGTACATTGTTCCTGTAAGGTCTGTGCCATGTGTATCGGATGGGATTGTACCACCTTCTATAGGGAGTGGTCCATACATTACAGAATCCTATTGCCGGTCTGGCGAACCATCTGTGCCATGGCCTAAATACATAGCCACGGTTGTAGATGTTAATAAAGCCGGTAGTATGACTGAATACACCGCCATTCCAAAATACGTTCAATCCCCCCAAACGTCGCACAAATCCGTTTCTGTACCAAATATCCACTCCACCGATTTGGGAAACCCGACCGTAGAAGTCATAAAAGATAGGTACATTTTCCACTTGGATTACGGCACCAAAATCATCATACTGTACAAATGGGTTATAATTAAAACCGGAATTAAAGGTGATACCCACATTCCCAACACGTGCGCCGACCCCTACGTTTACCCGATTATCAATATAAAAATCAAATTCACCATCGGGATATACAGAAAAGGTAATACCGTTTTCCACAAAAATAAACGAGTTGCCATAACGAAATGCGGTCATTGCTGTTTCACCATTCACCGTCGCAGCTTGTGTAGCAGAAGTTCCAAATACCAGGGCTGCCATTAAGAATACAAACTTTCTCATAACTGTTTCATTTTAGTTTTAGGTGCAACTATTTACATCCCACCCTAGAAGAATCAAACAGCGTGCCAAAAAAAGAATTTATGTTTTAAGTAATTGATTGTTAGTGCAATAAAAATGAATATTGGGCGATACTATTCCTTAAAGGCTATCGAATTCCACAAATTCAAATTGCGGAGTGGATTCAAACAAGTGACGTAACAAGGAAGCGTGGCCATTTCCCATGATGACCAAAATGCGGTCTTCCGGGCCTTCGGAAATCCCGACCAGTTTCGAAAAAATGCGAAGGTTTCGGTTGTACCACCATAGGGACAGATTATCCGCGGCCTGATTTTCGACCTTACCCATATTGCCCGTAAGGTAAAGGCCGTAGTTGGCCAAGTGGTTTTTTCTGGAGTTGAGGTATTTAAAGTAGTCCAACAGATGCATTTTGGAAACGATTTTGTCGTCATAGCTCAACCACTCTTTGGCCATATCCCAATAGGGATCCGGGGCATCCCAATCTATTTGGTCTATGAGGGAATTTAGTAGGACGGAATCCTTCTTTTTTAAATCATAAAACAATGATTTGGCATCTATGGCATAAAGTGTATCCAATGCCATGTCTTTTGCAATACGCATTCCCAGGGTATAGCGTTCATCCCGTTTATCTGAATGCGCCCCACTTTTATAGGCCGCAAACTTTTCCATGGTGTTCCACGTAGGGCGGGCTTCGATGGCAACCTTATTGGGTTGGAACTTTTTAATATGTGCAATCAAATCTTCCAATTCTGACTTTTTGGGCTCCTTTAATACATCTACCTGGTCCTCCTCGGAAGTCTTATGGGTATCCAATCCGGGATAGCCAAAATGGAAGGTGCCTACGACCAGGACCTTGGCCCGTTCTTCCGGGAAAAAGTCCCCAGGATATTTTAAGGTATCCAAAACTGATGGGGTTGCGGTATCGGCGGTGTTGTTTTCCTGCTTTGTAGTGCAGCCAACAACTACTAAGGAAAGAAAGAGAAAGGTCGGCAAAAGGCTTTTGATCGTGTTCATTGGTTGGAGTTTTGCTGTAAAGATGAATACGAACAGAATTTGTTACAGCAGTACCACGGTTTCGTTCCTTGATTGTCATTCTGAACCCTGAACGAAGTAAAGGGGAAAATCTCACTCTGTTAATTGAGATTTCTCGTTGCTTTGCTCGCTCGAAATGACAATCGTTGTTGTTCTGTCATTTCGAACCGAAGGTGAGAAATCTATTTTTTTAGATAACAGGATACTTGTATCAAATTCTGGATTTCCCAATAGCACATTGATTGTCATTCTGAGGCCTGAACGAAGTGAAGGGGAAGCATCCTATTCTGTTTATTGGGATGCCTCGTCGGTATACGCTGAGGGAATGACATTTGGAACGAAGCCCAAGTAGGGGGTCTTACCGCATATAACGATTGTAATGTGTCCGTAAATGGGTACTAAGAGGTAGATTTAGCCATCCAAATACTGCTTCAAGCCTTCTTGAATAAAGTATTGCCAACCTGCCAAGCAACTTTCCCTCTTGAACTCTGGGATGTCATCTGGGAAATCCTCTAAAACCGTTGCCGTGACCGTGAGTTGGGTCCGTTCCTCCATTCCTTCCAGTTCAAATGCTACGGTACACCGACCGGCATAACCCCCATAATGCCAGTGTTGCACCATTTTTTGTTGAGGGGTAATCTCCAGAACCTTCCATATATGGGGAAAGCTCCGTTCCCCGGTATTTACTATAAACCGGGTTTCAAAGCCGACCTTGGCTTTATATTCCGGAATATTGGGAAAAAACCATTGTCGCATTTCATCCACTTGGGTCAGGGCATTCCATACCTTTTCTGCGGGAGCGTGAAAGGATTCTTTGACAATAACGGGGGGTTCGGTGGTTTTCACAGCATTGTGATTTGCTTAAAGTTACTATTTTATGGGATTTCTCAATCATCCGCATTTGCGGATTCATTTCGAAATGACAATTGTAGATTGATTGTCATTCTGAACCCTGAAGGGAGCGAGGAGGAAGAATCTTATTTTGTTTATCGGGATTTCTCGTCGCTTTGCTCACTCGAAATGACATTTAGGCGTTAGTTGTCATTCTGAGCCCTGAACGGAGCAAGGGGAAGAATCTTATTTTGTTTATTGGGATTTCCTGGCGCTACGCTCGCTCGAAATGACAACCGTTGTTGTTCTGTCATTTCGAACCGAAGGTGAGAAATCCATTTTTTAGATAGCGGGATACTCGTATCAATTTATGGATTTACCAATCACACACTGATCGTCATTCTGAATCCTGAACGGGGTGAGGGGAAGAATCTACCTTGTTTATTGGGATTTCTCGTCGCTACGCTCGCTCGAAATGACAACCGTTATTGTTCTGTCATTTCGAACCGAAGGAGGGAAATCTAATTTTTCATGGAAGAGGGTAACTCGTAACAATTCATGGATTTCCCAATAGCACAATGAAGGTCATATCTTTTCCCCTAAATACCTTGCCGTAAACGATTCCTTGCTTTGCGCCACTTCTTCCGGAGTGCCCTCGGCCAACAGGTTTCCGCCATTTTCACCCCCTTCCGGACCTAAATCAATAATATAATCCGCGCATTTGATCAGTTCAATATTATGCTCGATCACTACGATGGAATGGCCCTTGGAAATCAATTCATCAAAAGACTTTAATAGCTTTTTAATATCGTGAAAATGTAGGCCTGTCGTGGGTTCATCAAAAATGAATAGGGCCTTTTCCTTGGTATTTCCCTTTACCAAAAAGGAGGCCAACTTAATTCGTTGTGCTTCCCCACCGGATAGGGTAGAGGAGCTTTGCCCCAGGGTCACATAACCAAGACCTACATCCTGAAGGGGCTGCAGCTTCTGTACAATTTTGTGCTGCCCATGTTCGGAGAAATGGACAATGGCATCGTCTATCGTTAAATTGAGAATGTCATTGATATTTTTTCCCTCAAACCGTACTTCGAGTACATCCTTTTTAAAACGCTTGCCCTCACAGACATCACATACCAAATGTACATCGGCCATAAACTGCATTTCTACAATGATTTTCCCTTCACCCTTACACTTTTCACAGCGACCACCATCCACGTTAAAGGAAAAATGTTTGGCTTGATAACCCCGTAGTTTGCTTAATTTCTGTGCGGCAAACAGCGCACGGATATCGTCATAGGCCTTGATATAGGTTACTGGGTTGGAACGGGAGGAACGCCCAATTGGGTTTTGATCCACGAACTCCACGTGTTTTAATTGGGAATATTTTCCTTTCAAGGTTGTGAATTGACCAGCCTTTTCGCCATATCCCCCCACTTCCTTTAAGATGGCCGGATACAACAGTTTTTTGACCAGGGTACTTTTTCCGCTACCGGAAACCCCGGTTACTACGGTCAAAACATTCAATGGAAAGGTAACATCAATATTTTTAAGGTTGTTTTCACGGGCTCCCTTAATTTGAATGTAATTTTTGGAATTTCTTCGCTCCCGCGGTACCGCTATCGTCATAGTTCCACTGAGATAGTTGCCTGTTAGGGTGTCTTTGCTTAGGATTTCCTCAAAAGTTCCTGTGGCTACGACCTTACCCCCCAAGGTTCCCGCTTCCGGACCAATATCAATGATTTCATCGGCAGCCTTCATGATATCCTCGTCATGTTCCACCACAATAACGGTATTCCCTAAATCGCGGAGCGATTTTAAAACTGCTATCAGGTTTTCGGTATCCTTGGGATGTAGCCCAATACTGGGTTCATCCAGAATGTACATGGAACCTACCAAACTACTGCCCAAACTTGTGGCCAAGTTGATACGTTGGCTTTCCCCACCCGATAAGGTATTGGATTTACGATTGAGCGTTAGGTAACTAAGGCCTACTTTATCCAAAAAGTCCAATCGGGTCGTGATTTCTTTCAGTAAGCGTTTGGCAATGGCCGTATCGTGTTTGGATAGCTGTAGGTCCGCAAAGAATCCTACCAACTGTTTTATGGGCAGTTCAATAAGATCGGTAATGGAATGTCCCTGAATCTTAACATAGTTGGCCTCCTTTCGTAGACGCTTTCCTTTACAGACCGGACATTTTGTTTTTCCGCGGTAGCGGGAAAGCATCACCCGATTCTGGATTTTATAGCTTTTCTCCTCCAGTTGTTCAAAGAACTTATGGATACCTATAAAGTGTTCGTTGCCATCCCATACCAATTGTCTTTGCTCTTCAGAAAGTTCAAACCAAGGTTTATGGATGGGGAAGTCAAATTTGTAAGCAGCGTTCACCAACTGATCCCGATACCAGCCCATGCTCTCGCCACGCCAGGGAAAAACGGCATTTTCATAGATGGACAATGCGGTGTTGGGAACTACAAGGTCTGGATCAATACCGATCACATCGCCATAGCCTTCACATTTGGGACAGGCTCCGTAAGGGTTGTTGAAACTAAAAAGATGTACATTGGGCTCCAGGAACTTCATACCGTCCAAATCAAACAGGTTGCTGAACTCCATTTGTTTGCCCGAAGTCAATTCCTCAATACTACAGACCCCTTTACCTTCAAAAAAAGCATTGTCAACGGCATTGCCCAATCGATTTAAGAAGTCCTCATCCCCTTTTTTGACCACAATTCGATCGACCACAAGATCAAATTGTTTTCCAATATCACTTGGGGCTTGGTCTATTCGAATGACCTTCCCTTTATACTTTAATCGTGCATACCCCTGCTTGGAGAACAATTCCAAAGATTTTAGGGAGTCCTTCGTCTCTGGAATGGTAATGGGGGCCAGTAGCAGTAGTTTGGTACCTTCCTCAAAAGCTTTTACATGGTTGACCACATCGGTCACCGTATGCTTTTTTACCTCTTCACCGGAAATTGGGGATATGGTTTTTCCAATTCGGGCAAACAACAGTTTCAAGTAGTCATAGATTTCGGTGGTGGTTCCGACCGTAGAACGTGGATTGGTGGAATTCACCTTCTGTTCAATGGCTATCGCGGGAGCTATACCTTTAATATAATCTACTTTGGGTTTGTCCAATTTGCCCAAGAACTGTCTGGCATAAGAGGAAAGACTCTCTACATACCTGCGCTGTCCTTCGGCATATAAGGTGTCAAAAGCTAGGGAAGACTTGCCGGAACCGGAAAGCCCCGTAATCACTACCAGCTTATTTCTGGGAATTACTACATTTATATTTTTAAGATTGTGCAGTTTGGCACCCTTTATGATAATGTTTTGCTTGGGATCTACATCTTGTATTGATGTCATTCGTCGAAAAAATTTGGGCAAAGATACGATTCAGGGGTCTTAATGTCTATATTGCGACGGTTGACATCTAAAATACAGTAGATCACAACATACTTTTTTGGTAACCTCCTTTATTACATATCTTTGGAATGTAATTAAAAACTGATAGGCCTATACAGCGATAATTACTTTTTTACAATTAAACTAATAACTCTAAGCCGGTCCAAACCGTTGGTCTGGTGATGTTTAAACCAAAAAAGTAATTTGTATGGAACTGCAAATAGAAGATTCTGTATTGGTCAAGAAGTACATAAATGGCGAAGAGAAAGCCTTGGAAGTACTTATTAACCGTCACAATCAAAAAATCCTAAGTTTTATTTATTCAAAAGTGCTCAACCGGGATGTGGCAGAAGACATCTTTCAAGACACTTTTATAAAAGTAATAAAGACCCTTAAACGTGGTTCTTACAGTGAAGAAGGTAAGTTCTTGCCATGGGTCATGCGTATTGCCCACAATCTGATCATTGATCATTTCCGGAAAAATAAACGTATGCCAAAGTTTGAGGGAAGTGAGGACTTCAACATTTTCTCCGTTATTAAGGATGAGAAGCTCAATGTGGAAAAACAGATAATCAAAGACCAAATTGATAGCGATCTGTCCCTTTTGATTGAAGAATTACCGGACGATCAGCGCGAAGTCTTGATTATGCGTATCTATAAGGATATGAGCTTTAAGGAAATTGCGGAGAATACCGGGGTTAGCATTAATACCGCCTTGGGACGCATGCGCTATGCTTTGATTAATTTAAGAAAAGTAGTTCAACGAAATAATATCGTTTTAACGAATTAATCTGCATTAGGTCGAACCGAGCAATATTTCCAAATTACTGGCGTTTCTATATTGAATTTAAACGCTAGAATATGGAAGAAATTTACTCAGAAGAACCGAGAACCTGCAGAATTGCAAAGGCTAGACCTGAAACCATTTCCTTTTTGATGGCGTTTTCAAGGTCGTACCAGGTAGCCGATTACGATAACTTAACATTTGAGCGTTTTCTAAACTAAAACGCTCCTGATCAAAATAAAGACCACCGCACTTTGACAATACTCAGTGACCGGTGGTTTTTTTGGTTTTAAGATAGTCGTTGATCACTGATTTTCTTCCTATGGTCCTGGTGATACTGTCCTTTTCCAAATCCCAACCCCGGGCAGGCGAGTATTCCCTACCGTACCAAATGATCTGTAAGTGCAAACGGTTCCAAAGTTCTTTGGGAAAAAGTCGTTTTGCATCCCTTTCGGTTTGTACCACGTTTTTCCCGTTGGAGAACCCCCAACGGTACATCAAACGATGAATATGGGTGTCCACCGGAAAAGCGGGGATGCCAAAGGCCTGGGAAACCACTACGCTGGCCGTTTTATGGCCAACAGCCGGCAATTCCTCCAATAGGGCGATGTCCTTGGGTACCTCACCATTGTATTTTTCAATCAAAATTTTGGACAGTCCATGGATTCCTTTGGATTTCATGGGTGATAGCCCCACGGGTTTGATAATTTCCCGTATTTCCTCCACGGTTAGTTTTACCATATCAAATGGATTATCCGCCCTCATGAATAATTTGGGGGTGATTTGATTTACGCGGACATCCGTACTCTGTGCTGATAATAAAACAGCAATTAAAAGGGTGTAGGGATCTTTGTGATCCAAAGGGACCGGGATTTCCGGATAAAGCTCCTCCAGCGTATGAATGGTAAAGTTTATTTTCTCTTTTTTAGTCATTATTGTTTAACTTTGAATATTGTAATATTAAACAAAATTTGAAAACAATGAATACACTCAAAGCAGGGGATAAAGTACCAGATTTTTCATCAAAAGACCAAGACGGAAATACAATTTCGCTCTCCGATTACAAGGGCAGGAAACTCATAGTTTTCTTCTATCCCAGGGCCAATACGCCCGGATGTACCGCCGAAGCTTGTAATTTAAGGGATAACTATGCCGATTTACAGGCACAGGGCTATGAGTTATTGGGCGTTAGCGAGGATTCTGAAAAGAAACAGGCCAATTTTAGGAATAAATACGAATTTCCTTTTCCCCTATTGGCCGATGAGGACCATACCGTTATTGAAACGTTTGGCGTCTGGGGCCCGAAAAAGTTTATGGGCAAGGAATACGACGGCTTACACCGGATGACCTTTTTGATCAATGAAGATGGGGTAGTGGATCGGGTAATTGAGAAGGTGAAAACCAAAGACCATGCAGCCCAAATATTGAGTGCATAAAAAAATGCCCTGTTTAACAGGGCATTTTTTAATCTTCTTCCACCTCCTCTTCCTGCGGAACCTCCTTACGGACAAAGAGATTTTTCTCTTTGATCATTTCGGCAACACCTTCGGGGAGCATTTCCTCCCAGCCCCCTTCACCGTTGGTGATTCGCCTTAGGACATCCCTGGAAAAGATGTTCATAATGTCCGGATCATAATCAATAATATCCATGACCTTCCCATTGTACTTAAAGAATTTGTACAATTCCTTCATCCTGGGATGGACCTTTACATTATTGCTGGTCATTATCTGGCCCGTTTTGGAATCCTTCATGGGATATAGGTAGACCTTCAAATCCTTAAAGAACAACTTTCCAAAGGCTTCAAGAATTCCCCCACTTAGGTGACGGTAGTACTTCTCGTCAAATACATCGACCAAGTTGTTGACGCCCATGGTAAGTCCAATTTTCGCCTTGGTGTAATTATTAAAGTATTCGACCAGTTTATAGTATTCCTGAAACTTGGAAATCATGACCATATGTCCCAAGGAACTCAATAACTCCGCCCTGTCCATAAAATCCTGTTCGTCAATTTCCCCGGAGGCCTTTAGATTGGACAAGGTAATCTCAAAAATGACAATGGTATTGTCATAATCCACCGTTTGTTCACGGATGAAAATGTCATGGGACTTTTGGAACATATCCATGTTCACTTTGGTCACCGGCCTAAAACTTCCCCGGAGGGCAAGGATATTCTTTTTGTAAAGTACGGCTGCCGGCAATAAATTATGCCCATCGGGCCCGAACATAACGGCGTCCGTCATGTCATTCTTAATAAGTTGTAGACTCATTAACCGATTGTCCACATCCTTAAAACTGGGTCCGTGAAAATTGATCATGTCAATTTCAAGGGTGTCCTTGTCTATATGATCGTAGAGGTATTTCAGTAACTTTTTGGGCTTATCATGTTTGAAATAAGCTCCATAAATGAGGTTGACCCCCATAATGCCCAAGGTTTCCTGTTGCAGTCTTGCCTCATTTTGTTTAAAACGAACGTGTAGGATGATTTCATTGGGTTCCTTTTGGTTGGGTTCCAATTGAAAGCGTAACCCAACCCATCCATGTCCTTTGTACCGCTTGGAAAAATCAATTGTTGCCACCGTATTGGCATAGGAGAAAAAGCGGTAATTGGGGTTTTCCCTGCGATCAATACGTTCTTCCACCAAGCGCATTTCATGCTTCAACATTTTCCCTAATCGCGATTGGGTAACGTACCTACCATCATCTTCAATACCATATATGGAATCACTAAAGGCCTTGTCATATGCACTCATGGCCTTGGCGATGGTTCCCGAAGCCCCTCCAGCCCTAAAAAAATGCCTTGCAGTTTCCTGCCCAGCTCCTATTTCGGCAAAAGTTCCATAAATGTCTGGGTTCAAATTTATTCTCAGGGTCTTGGCTTTTATGGAAGGAATGTTTTCAAAGCCATTGTTTGTACTGGTTTTGGTGGGCATATCAGAGTTTTTAACAATAACAAAGTTAAGAAGATGATGAAATCTATTCTATAATAATGTTATAATTTTGACTTAAATGGAACAGCGTTTGACCGTTACTTTTTTGGGTACGGGAACTTCCCAGGGAATTCCCATTATTGGCAGTAATCATCCTGTTTGTTTGAGCTCCAATCCTAAGGATAAAAGACTACGGGTTTCGGTTCTGGTTTCCTGGAAGGCCTATAATTACGTCATTGATTGCGGACCTGATTTTAGGCAACAAATGTTGTCCAATCCCATTGAGCGCTTGGATGGCATCCTTTTTACCCATGAACATTCCGATCATACGGCCGGTATTGACGATATCCGTCCATTTTTCTTTAGGCAGGGGGACATCCCCATCTATGCCCATGAACGTGTGGTACAGTCCTTAAAACGGAGGTTTGATTATATTTTTGCGGATGAAGATCGGTATCCCGGTGCCCCTGCCGTTCAGGTGCGATTGATCGATAAGGATAGTCCGTTTCAATTGGATGAGGTAACGGTGACCCCTATTGAGGCGTTTCACAACAGACTGCCGGTTTTAGGTTTCCGAATCCGGGATTTTGCCTATCTGACCGATGTGAAACGTATGGAGGAGCCTGAACTCCAAAAACTTCAGAACCTTAAGGTTATGGTGGTCAATGCGCTACGGATCGAACCGCACTATTCCCATTTCAATTTGGAGGAGGCTTTGGAGTTTGCCAAAACCATTGGCGCCGAGCGAACCTATTTTACCCATATCAGCCATTTGCTGGGCTTTCATGACGAAGTGGAAGCGCAGTTGCCCGATAATGTACATCTGGCCTACGACAACTTAAAAATTTCAATTTAATGCGAAAGAATATCTTTTTATACCTGTTTGTGTTTGCGGCATTGATTGCCCTTTTTTTATTGATGAAAGGAAACAAAACGGCCAAAACCAGTACTGAAAAAATTGAAGCTTTGGAAGATGAAATTGCCACTTTGAAGGATTCAACGGAAAAGCTGCAATTCCGATTAATGGACATGCAATATTTTTCCCTGGAAAACAATGATGACGCATTGGCCTATTATGACCACCTCAATCTGGAGAATCCGACGCGATATATCGAAGACAAATTATTGGAAACCAATGAAGCAAAAGGCGATAACCCTTTGGTCCCCTATGCCGGAATGGAAAGTGATTTTAAGATCAATAAAATAAAGGTACTGAACCATAAATGGTTATTGGCGGATTTTTCGGATGGCAAGTACTGGGGGGATTTGGTCATTAAATATGAACTAAAGGACAACTTAAGCGTTGATTTCACTGTAGTGGACCACTTGCTCTATACCCGGAGCAACAATTAGTTATTGGATTTTTGTGGTCAGCCAGTCCCGGAACGAATAAAAATTCTGGGGGGCAACCCCATGGCCAACGGGAAATTCTTCGTATTTATGGGAAATTCCAAGGCTTTTCAAAACTTCCGGTGCGCGTTGGGCCCACTCCAAGGGAATGACTTGGTCTACCTGTCCGTGCGAACAATAGATATCTAAATTGGAATGGTCCTTCTCCCCATGGTCATCGGTAAGGATCCCTTCATTGATGTAACCGCTTAAGGCGATCACATTTTTTACCTTTTCCGGATAGGAGAGTGCTACGGCATAACTTAGGATAGTACCTTGACTGAATCCCAATAGGGTTACGTTTTTTTGATCCAAGCCATAGGCTTCACATGCCTCAGCCATAAAAGTCATTATTTTTTCCCTGGAGTTGATGGCTTGTGCATCATCACTCCATTTGCCGGAACCGGCATCAAAATTTATGGCATACCAGGCATAACCAAAAGGTTCCAGGTGATAGGGTGCCCTTAAGGAAATGATGAAGAACTCTTTGGGCAGTTCCTGGGCAAAAGAAAATAAGTCTTCCTCATTGCTACCATAACCATGTAACATGAACAGTACAGGAATATGTTCCGAGGGAATACCGTTGGGGCGTATCAAATGTTCCAGGGATAGTGGGGCAGGGTTCATTTTTTTGATGGTAAATATAAGTGGAATTTCCGCTAAAAAATGGAATACCGGTAATCAGATTTTACTCATTGGATGAATGTAAACCATTTTTGAAATGGATCACCCAAAATGGGCAAGGGTTTTTTCTTTCCGTTCATGGCATGGATAAAACCGAATCCCCAGATGAGCAGGTAAACCAAAAACAGTACTATGGCCGCCCAGGCCATCCCTAGATAACTCAAGGCAATGGCCAAAACGTGATAAAGTACATGGATGCCAAATGCTTGCCGAATATGGAATCTTGAAAATGGATTTTTTGGCTCTAAATTCATCGTAATGGCAATCAAGCATCCCACAATTGTCAAATACGCTATTATGGCCACAGTTTTTCCCTTCTTAGCAGTTTTATCCATGTTTACGCCAGGTTTATTTTCCCGTTATTGACCACCCCATAGACATGGCCTTTAAGCTGCTGTCCAAGAAAGGCGCTATTTTTTGAGGTTGAATGGATATGTTCGTTCCCAAAAACAATATCCCCATCCGGATTGAACAAGCTTAGGTTGGCCAGCGACCCCTTTTCCATTTGCGGGGTTTCCAATCCAAAACGTTCCCTGCCCCTGGTGAGTATTTCCACTGCTTTTTCCATTCCAAAAATGGAATTCAGTGCCCCAAATGCACTTTCCAGTCCTATGGTTCCGTAGGCTGCATTGTCAAATTCCACCCGTTTTTCCTCAATATCCAAAGGGGTATGGTCCGTCGTGACAAAGTCTATGGTACCCTTTAAAAGCGCCTTCTGCAATGCCTTAGTATCTCTTGATGTGCGCAGGGGGGGCATTACCTTATAGTTCGAATCAAAATCCTCCAGCAAGGAATCCGTGAGTGCCAAGTTGTGAAGTGCCACACTACAGCTAACGTCCAAGCCTTTTTTCTTTGCCTCCGCGATCAATTGCACCGAACCTTCCGTGGAAATGGTAGGAATATGCGATTTCCCCCCAGTATATTCCAGAATGTATAGGTCTCTTGCAATTTGAAGTTCTTCGGCAAGCGCGGGAATCCCTTTTAGTCCCAATCTTGTGGAAACGGTTCCCTCATTGGCAACCCCCTTGCCTTTTATCATCTTATCCAGGGGATAGGAGAAGACCAGACCTTGAAAATTCTGGGCATATTGCAGGGCAATTTTCATGAGATTGGCATTTGCAATAGGGGACTTAAAATCATAAAAGGCCACTGCGCCGGCTTGGTGCATGTCGTACAGTTCGGCCAGAGCCTTACCTTCACCATTGGCAGTTACGTTTCCCAGGGGATAAAGAACGGTACTTTTTTTTGCACTTCGTTCCTTCAAAAACACAATGTCCGAGCTTGTATCGGGTCTTGGATTGGTATTGGTATTCAGTAGAATTTCGGTGAACCCGCTTTTTGAGGCAACATCAAGGCCATTGGAAAGGGTTTCCCGCTCCTCAAATCCAGGTTCTCCGAAAGCCACACCAGAATCGAACCATCCCAGCGACACATGAAGGTTTTTCCGTTCGATAACCCTTAGGTTCCCATCAACGGAAATCTTTGCATTGATCGATTCAATTTTTCCATTTCTAATATGGATATCCCTTTTTTTAAGATGGAGGTTTTTGTGGCCCGGAGCTACTATTGTGGCAGATTTTAAAAGTACATTCATGGAAACAGTTTTTGAATCAATAGTTCCAACACCGCAAAGAGCAAGGCAAAAATAACAAACCATTTCCAATAGTCCGTAATGGAAGTATCTTCTTGCAACGTCCTAAAAAGCTCAGAAATACTGGAATGGACCGTTGCAGTGCCGAAACCCGTGGCAGCAAGGTAATTGAGTTTGCTTTCATTCCTTGGGAAATTGAAGCTCAGGTTTTGGAGGGTATCATTGTCCCTTAAAACTACGTAGGTTCCATCTTTTGAAGGATTTTCTTCAAAAGTCAACCGAACTTTATTGGAAAATGACTGCTGCAATGGGATAAATTCAATTTCCCCCTTTCCCAATTTTAAGATATTGTCCTGTTCCAGCCTATGGTTTACATCCACACTTTGTTTTTGTCCTATGGTTTGGTAAAGGGTAGGGTTTTTTAGGCTTTGTTCCCCAATATTAAAAAAAGTGGGTACCACCAAGGGTGAATTAATGAAATTGGAGTTTTCCGCGCGCAATGAAGCGGTAAATACATAGCAGTTTTGCGCTGTGATCAGGAAAGGGGAACCATCTTGTAAGGAAAGGGCCACCGAACCATTGGAAAGTGTCCTGTAAAAGGATTTCACTTCAGGGTAGTCAAAATTGGTTACCCTTTTTTCGAATACGTTTTCAAATAGTGGATGTTGAAAGGCTATTTTCGTTATTTTTTCCGTACCACCTAGGGAATTCTCCAATGTAATAGGGGTTATCTGCCTTAGAAAAAGATTGTAAGAATTGATATCCAAAGCTTTGGCAGAAGGAATTAGGACAATGGAACCTCCATTTTTGGAAAAATCCAGAAGCACTGTCGCCAAACTGTTGGGAATGGTCTGCAATCCGTTTAGGATAATGGTGTTTTGAGACTCCAACAAACTGTAATTTAGGTTGTTCAGGTCGAATTTCAAAAAATCGAAATCGCTCTTCGGAAAGACTCTTTCCAAAAAAGAGGCATCCTCTTCAGAAATGGCCAAAATTTTGGGTTTGCTGCGTTCATTGATGGTAAAATGAAACTGGTTATCGTAGGTAAGCACTTGATCCTCAATTACCGCCCTGCCTTTAATGGACTTGCCGTTTTCAAGGGAAAGAACGCTGATCGTCCGTTCGGAACCTCCTCCTTTTACAGCGGTTTTGGCTATTAAACGGTTGTCGTCATAAAGGGAAATGGGGATGGTTTCATTATTTTCCAATCCAACAACCTGTAGGTTTAGGGATACTTGATTTCCATCTACTTGCCCCAAAAAAAGTGAATCGATATAAATGTTGTTTCTTTTAACAGGAAGTGTTTGGACAATATGGAGGTTTTCAATATCCAGGACATCGTTTGTAGTGGCCATTCTTTCCTGTAGATCGGATATGATCAACAATTCCTTAATAGTTTTATCGTCCTCGGTAAAAAGGGATTTTGCTTTTAGAACAATTTGGTCCAACCGCAACTGCTTGGCGGAAGTCTCCAAGGAAAGCAAATTATTTTGTATTTGCTTTATGGTAACATTTTGAAAGGTTTGTTCGTTGGTGAAAAGTGTGAAATTAGTGGTTTCGGGAATAATCTGTATCAGGTCCTGGATGGATTTTCCCAACAAGGCCATACCGTCCTTCTTGACCTGCATACTAAAGGAATTGTCCAAATAAATCAAGGTTTCCCTTTTGGTCAGTGCATCCAACTTTGAGGAAAAGGGTTGGGCGAAGGCGATAATTAAAGAGGCAAGCAAAAAAAGGCGTGTAAACAATAAAAGCCACTTTTTAAGATTTTGACTTTTTCTGGATTCCGAAACCACCCTTTGTAGCATGGCAACATTGGTGAAGGGAGTCTTCTTAAAGCGGCGGAGCTGTAAAAGATGAATCAGGATGGGGATGAGCAGTAGAAGTAAGGCCCAAAGAATTTCTGGATGTTTGAACTGCATTCCAAGTTTTAAAGTTCAAATATAAGGTTTTGCCCTATCTGAACTGGCAAAGCAATGTTAATGGAAAGCCAATCTTACCCCTAACAGAAGAAAAAGAAATCCTTCATGGATTCTTGTCCCAGGTCCTTTAGGTATTTCCTTATTTCGATTTGGGCTTGCCCATTGGCAACGGTAATAATACTTTGGGGTCTATTCAAGGTTTTTAATACATCAAAATGCTTTAATTCCTTCCCGTATATCTTTTTATCAATTTTATTGGGATTATCACAGAGCCAAGTGAATTGGATATTGTTTTCCAATAATCTTTTTGCAATGGTTTTTCCTTTAAAACCTGCGCCCCAAATCACCAATGGTCTGGTGGGATCATGTTCCAATTTTAAAAAGTAATGGATTTTTATATCCAAGAAATAGTTTTGTGCGTAGTGTTCATGGGTTCTGGAAGTGCGGGTGTCATAATCCCGCCAAAGATGGAGTACCTGGGTACAGGGGATAACTTTAAGCCCTTTTTCATAAAATCGAAAGGTAAGGTCGTAATCTTCGGGATATCTATTGGGCAAAAAGCCCTCACTTGCTTCAAAGTCATTTCGATGGGCCATCCAACAAGGGGAGGGGACAACACATTCCTTATAGATTTCCGAATAGTTGCTTCCCGTGGTGGTCAATTGGTTCAACCACCGTTCATAACGATGGTAACCATCGCTGATGCCGCTTTGGGAAAAATACTGGACCTGTCCAACGGCCAAATGTCCTGGACCATATTCCCGTAGTGATTTTGCCATTACTTCCAGTCTATTGGGTTTCATAATATCATCGGAGTCCATTCGCGTAATGAATTCCCCACGGGCATGGGAATATGCTGTTTGCAATGCGGGTATGATTCCTGAGCCCTTGTTTTGCAACAATTGAATCCTCTTATCCTTGATTGCATATTGGGAAACCAATTCATTACTATGGTCCAAAGAACCATCATTTACCGCCAGAACTTCCCACTTAACGTAAGATTGACCTAGAATGGAATCGAGGCATTCCGGTAAAAAGGGGGCGGTATTTTTAAAGGGAATGATGATACTTACCAAAACGAACTACTACTGTAAAGGAATATAAAAGTAATCAATGGTCGCTTTTTGGTCCACGGGCCTTGAGGACTTTTTGTTATTCCTGAAGCACCTTGCCAATGGCCTTTTCCACCAGTTTTTCCATTACTGCATATCCTTCTTTGGTAAGATGGACTTCATCCGTGGTATAGGCCTCAGGTAGGCCATTACGATCATCGACCATTGCCGAAAAGTAATCCAGATACGGAACCTTGAGTTGCGTACTCATTTGTCTGAGCATTTCGTTCAGCTTGGGAATTTTAATATTTGGAGCTTTGCCAGGGCGCCAAGGATAGTCGTAAGCCGGCAGCACCGAACAAACGATCGGAATAATGTTGTTTGCCTTGGCCAGTTCTACCATGGAAAGCATATTGTCCCGTATTTGTTCCAAGGTAATTGGCCCTGTATTTTCCGCAATATCATTGGTGCCGGCCAAAATGATAACCATTTTTGGGTTGAGGTCAATGACGTCCTGCCGAAACCTAAGCAGCATTTGTGGGGTGGTCTGTCCACTAATACCACGGTTTACATAGGGCTTTCCTTCAAAGAATTTCGGATTTGCCTGGGACCAGCCTTCCGTTATACTGTTCCCCATAAAAACCACGCGATTATCTTGGGAGTCATAGCGTTCCAACGCCGAATTTTCATCTTGATATTTGCCAAGATTGGCCCAGTCCTGTGCTAGGACAGTATTCTTCTGAAAAAGCCCAAAAAAAAGGGGAGTCAATAACATCAATATCCGAATTTTAAGCATGATTAAGGTTTTCCTAAATGTATGGAATATTAACGAATCAATAACGAGAGCAATTCAAGGAGAACAATCGTAATCCCAAATGAAGTTCGGCCGATTCTTTTGAGTTTTTGGTTATACAACCGTATTTGGTTCCTTGCCCTGAGGATATCTTCCGCGGTAGATTTTTTAAACTCTAATTTGGTATTTCCCTCGAGGCCAAATACCTCATCTTTTGATTTAAGTTTTCGCTTTTTTAAGATGGAACGATTATACTTTTCAGCTCCCCTGCCATGAAATCCAAATCCATAATTGTTTACTTAGATTTTAAGGGAATCAAGGTATTTTTGAAAATTATTAAAATAAGCGCCCATATATCTTCCATCCACCAACGCATGGTGTGCCTGTATGGATAGGGGCATCAACGTCCTGCCATTTTGTTCAAAGAACTTGCCCCAGGAGATTCGGGGAACACTATCATGGGGATGATAGCTCATGGCATGTTGTAAACCGGTAAAACTGACCCACGGAATGGCGGACATGAAAAGATAGTCGTCCCTGTCGGGTTCATCCTCAACGGAAGGGCTTGTCCTCATGCGTTGTTGCACTTGATTCGCTTCTTGGATAAAAGCATTCAGTTCTTGCTGATACCTTACCGTACAAAAACTGAATACATCCGTCCCATCCGTTGGAACGGTAAAAGAGGGATGGACAAGCTCGTGTTCCACCACTTCATCTTTTCGTATCCTCCAACGAAACTCCTTGATTCCATTGGCCGTTTTGGAAAGTTCGTGTACCAAGGTAAGGGTCAAGGGCAGGTTTTTGGCTTTGACCCACCTTAGGAATGTGGTAATATCCACATTGGCGGTAAGATTGAAATGGGGGTGGTTCATCCCATGAAAAAACTCAAAATGTTTTTTCCTATGGGGATTTTCAAAAACTATTTTCTTCATTGTTTTTTTGGAGGCGAAATCATAATATGTGCCCTATGGGTGCCCGGGTCCATGATCCATGCATGTCCAGGTGGGGTAGGGGTAGTAGGTAAACCTGTAGATTCCCCAGTAGCAAAAGGAATGTAGAACACATAGCGAAGGTAGGGGTTCTCAATTTCCTTGGTTTCAGGGTTCACCTCAGCTGTAAATACGCAAAGTGTAGCCTTGTCGGGCATCTTGAGCTTACCTGATTTCACTTCATTCTCGCGAATGTCAAAAATCTCCTGGAATTCCTTGCCCTGGGCTTTTAACTCCCGTCCCCTGGCCATAAAAGGGTCCAAATCCTTATGATAGGCCGCAGTGGAGAACTTGTCCTTTTTGGGATCATCCGCCAGGGCTATATAGTCATTGGAACCTTCCCTTAGGGTTGTAAAGTTTCCATTGGAATCGTACCCGTACACCATGGCCCCGTCCTGATAATCCTTTGGCACGGCCATCAAAGCCGTTTTTATTTGCCATTCTTTTGGTGGAACTTCTTGACTGTTTGCAGTTGCAATTGCACAAAGCAGACTGATCGTTAACGCTATTTTTTTCATGGTTTTAATATTTTGCAGATTCACCTTTGGTCATGGTTCGTAGAATAAAGGCCCTTAAATCCTCGTTGGCTTTTTGCAGATCCTCACGCCTTAGGTACATCATATGGCCGGAACGATATCCTTTAAATTCGAACCGGTCCTTCATCCGCCCACTGGGATCTACCTGCCACATGGTGTATTTGGCATTGAAATAGGTGGTGGCACCATCGTAATAACCAGACTGTACCAGCACGTTCAAATATGGATTCTGTGCCATGGCCTGTCTAAGGTTGTCCCTCGTATTATCGTTTTCGTTGTTCCATGGCCTTACCGGACCAAACATATTGTATTTAATATCCGTTTTAAACTTTAACTCCTCTTGGAGATAGTAATTGATGGCAGGGGTAAAACTGTGTAGCCACGAGGTGATTTCGGAGTTGTAATCCGGGCGCATCCCAATCAATTTTTTGTCGATGCCCCTATATCGGCTGTCCAATCTTCCAACGGTATATCCCCCACGCTCTTTCATTAGGTTTTTCCAAAAGAAAGCGGTGGGTACATCGAGATTATGATCCAAAATATCCTTCTCCTTCAATCCCGAATAAAATGCCATTTTTTTGGCAACTGCATTTCGTTCAGAATCGGAAATGAATCCTCCCTTGGCAATTGCGGGAATCAAAGTGTTTATGGTATATTCCTCGGATTCCGAAAGGATTTCCAGGAGGTCCTTGCTTTGTAGTTCGGTAGGCAATGCCTTATGGTGCCATGCTGCAGCTGTGTAATACGGAAGATTCAACGCACTGGAAACGGGACCTCCAACCCGGATTACCTTATAATCGGCCGGTGAAACCATAATAACCCCATTCAAATACATCCATTGCTGGTTTTGGAGGGCCAGGGAGAGTCCCATAACACGGGTTCCACCATAGCTCTCGCCTATGATGTATTTAGGGGAACGCCAACGGTTATTTCGGGTGACAAAGGTGTTCATCCACTCCGCCAAATATTTTACATCGGCATTGATGCCAAAAAACATATCCCTATCCACTTCTTCACCCATTTCGGGAATAGTCCTGGAATAACCCGTATTTGCAGGGTTTATGAATACAATATCCGTTACGTCCAAAACGGAATATGGATTTTCCTTTGCCCCATACGGTTGAACGGGGTATCCTTCATCATCGATTTTTAAAATCCGGGGACCGGTATAGGCCAGGTGCATCCAAACGGAACCTGAACCAGGGCCTCCATTGAACGAAAACAATAGCGGGCGTTCCTCCCTGTTTTTCACATTGTTTCTGGTGTAGTACGTATAATGTAATGCGGCAATTGGTTTTCCCATTTTATCCCAAACAGGCTGTGTGCCCGTGGTAGCCGTGTAGGAAAAGGAAGTTCCATTTACCGTAACACTGTGTTGCGTGGTAACGGTGGTATCTATGGGTAATTTCCGTTCTTGTGCAACAACGAGACCAGTTATGGAAAGGATACAAAAATAGAGTAGCTTTTTTTTCATTTTCGTTTTGGATTCGTCTCTGTTAAAAATAGGGATTTTGGATAAGAATACGCTAAAGTTTGTGTTGGAAGGGAAACTATTCTTTAACTTGAAAACGAAACGAATGGAACAATGAAAGAGTTAAGTCGAAGAAAATTTGCAAAGACCCTATCAAAAGGAGTTGGAGCAACCACATTGATGGCAAATGTGCCTTTGGCCTGTGCCATGTCAGGTTCCAATCAAAAGAAGAAACTGGGTGTAGCCTTGGTCGGTCTTGGAGGTTACAGCACCTATCAGTTGGCACCGGCTTTGATGGATACCGAACATTGTTATTTGGCAGGGATAGTGACCGGTACCCCAGCCAAGGCAAAAACATGGGCCAACAGGTATAATATTCCTGAGGGCAATATTTTCAACTATGAAAATTTTGATACGATCAAGGAAAATAGGGAAATTGATGTGGTCTATGTTGTACTTCCCAATTCCATGCATGCGGAATTTTCCATCCGGGCGGCAAAAGCAGGCAAACATGTAATTTGCGAGAAACCCATGGCCATGGACGTAAGGGAATGTGATGAAATCATCAAAGCGTGCAAAGACGCTGGGGTAAAACTGGGAATGGGCTACCGCTTGCACTCCGAACCCTATACGCAAGAAGTGAAGCGTTTTGTAAGGGAGAAAACGTTTGGGGAAGTCCTTTATGTATCTGCAGATGCGGCCTATCGTTCTACCTCCAACCCCAATCAATGGCGTTTGGATAGAAAATTGTCCGGTGGTGGTGCCCTCGTCAATATGGGCGTTTATGCCATACAGAGCGCTATCTATGGTACTGGGCAAAATCCCATTTCAGTCCAGGCACAGGAGTACAGCACCCGTCCAGAATATTTTAAGGATACCGATGAAACCATAACGGCCCAATTTGAGTTTCCCAGTGGTGCAGTGGCCAATATCATGACCTCCCATAACGTGATAGCCAACCGACTTTACGCCACGTGTGAGAACGGGTGGTTTGAATTGGACCCAGCAAGTACCTATATTCCATTGGCCGGAAGGACCTCACGAGGGGAATTGGACTTTAAACAGGAAAGTCAACAAAAACTACAAATGGATGATTTTGCGAAACATATTCTTTACGATGCCCCAAATTTAGCCCCCGGGGAAATGGGAAAACGGGATATGATGATTGTGGAGGCCATTTACAAGTCGATACAGGAGGGCGGTAAGAAGCAATCTTTGGGTTTTGAGCCCGGCTTTGGCTTTGGAGGTTGAAAAAAGACGGTTGAAAATCACGGCCTAGTGCTATTTAAACTGTGTAATGCAGCATATGGTTTTACCATTGACACCCATAATTTGGTTCCCTAACGTCCAGTTACTTTTGGCATGTGTACAATTCTAAATTGATTTGGAGTCAGACCCCGCAAGTGTATGGCCACAGGTTCGGTTCGGACATCCATTTTTAGCGTTTGTCCCGCTTCGTCAGTTTTCGGGCAAATAGTCCCCCAGTAAATTCCAGTCCATGCTGTTTCCCCACCCTTGTCCATGGTCACTTGTATTTTTTACTTTATGGGCATCGCCAATGGTATGTTCACCGAAACTTAACAAAGAGAGTATGGTGCCGGGGCGTAGATGTTCGCTGGCCCAACTCATGGGGGAATCCCCATTTGCATCTTTTTCCGTTTTATCCGCACCATTTTCAATAAGAAAGCTGATCGTTCGTTCATCGGCATAGGCCGCTGCCCGATGTAAGGGTGTTTCTCCCTTAGTTCTTACGTCACGCATGAAAGCACCCGTTTCCACTCCGGGAAGGGTTTTGGCATTAACGTTCGCCCCCTTTTCTACCAATAACTTAACCACATAATAGTAATAGGGTCTACCGGCCTTGGTTAGGGCATTATGCAACGGTGTTTCATTGGTCTTGTCAATAATGGCATTGACATCAGCTCCATGGTTTATCAAAAAGTCACAAACTTTCCAATGGCCAAAAAATGCAGCATTTCCCAATTCTTCGTTTAGGTCAATACTTTCTAGCGTTCCACCATATTCCAAAACTGCTTTCAGCGCGGTAGTATCATTATAATAGACAAGCCATTGCACCGGTTTTACTGGACCGTTATGGAGCAATTCTTTCCAATTGTCCTCTTTGAAAAGTTGAAAAATATAATCTGTACGTCCCCTGCTAATGAACTCGATGATTTTTTTAACTTCCATATCGTATTGGGTTCAGATAATTCCGTACTATGGGCAAATATGTATTAATAATCAAAGCCTTAGCTGTTATTACTTATACAAAATGTTGTGTTTTCGGGTTTTAGACCCCACGCTCAAAATCTAAATTGTTTTTTATCCAAATAAGGATAGATGGTATACACATACTAAGGTAAGAAATGTCAAATTGGTGATTGAAAACGGTCCTATGCCAACCAACTTGTCCAATTGTAGAAATCATTCCAATAAAGGGTATCATAAAAACGATCAAAGCACTATAGAAGATAAGATCATTATGCTTTTTTGTGATCCAGGGAACATAAAAAGTAGTCAATACTAACAGGTAAGCGATGAAAGGCACTTTGTTTGTTTGAAGGGAAATTGGATTAAGATTTCTCAATGTACCCCAATCGGGAACGGATAAAAGTGTGGGTAGACAGATGATGAGGCCTGTTAGCGCTATTGACAGTACTATTTTAATTTTAATACCCATTTTACTTTGCCAAAAATCCCGCAAGAATAAAATGACCAATGGAATAACAACGACTGCCCTTGTCAATACGAAAAATGAGATCAACGCTCCCGATACCATAGGTTTTTTAAACATATCCGTAGGGTATTTTTTCTTCCAGTACTCTACAAAAAGAAAAACAAGAAAAAGATTACTGACCAAATCACTTTTTGCAAGGATTTCCCAAATCAAAGCAGGAGAGGAAAGGTAAAGGAACAGTATACAAAAGGATGTTTTTCCTGCGCTACACGTTTTGAACAGGAAAAGGGAAAATACGATAAAGACAAACACTTGCAAATACCCTACATCACCTAGCAAATAGAATGGCAAGCCCAGAAACCCCAAGGCCGGAAAATTGGAGCTCATCTGGCCTAAATGGTCTTTTCGGGAATAGGGGTATTTACCTTCAGTTATTCCTTGGACCGTCAACTCCAAAGCGGACCACCGATCCACATTGAGACTTTCCCCATCTGTGTATAGGACAACAAGGGTGAATATCACGGAAAACACTCCAACGATTATCCAGTATAAAATGATCGGTGTTGATTTTTTCAGAGGTGGAATGGCCATTTTTCGTAGAAAAAAAATCGTACATCCAATGAGGCTTGTATACATCAAAGGAGGGACCAACGGTAAGGCAAAGCCCAGTTTTTGGCCATATTTATAGGTAAAAAGCGCATTAATGAAAATATAAATGCTGACAAGAATAATACCTGGGGCCTTGCTCATCTTTTAAAATAGGTACTTGTTTTTATGGTCAATCCAGTAGCACTATATGAAATACAAGGATCCCTTGCATACTTTCGGAGTATAAATTGTGTAAATCCCTATACCCAAAAAATTGAATAGTAATAAATGGACATTAAACGTGATAAGTGGAGCTCAATGGACCAAGCAACCATTTGGGCCCAGTTTTTTGTTTCCAGGCTCCCATTTTCAAGTCTGACCAACCTAGCTTTTTTCACAATCTTGGGTTTACGTTTCATGCACGTTTAGGATAGCTATTAAGAGTTTTCCAAAATCCCTGATCTAAAAAAGACGGCGTCATGGCCTTCGGGATGAGTAAGATTTAATTTACAAAAGCCTCAGTGCGGTGACGGTAAGCTTTACATTGTTTTTGAGGTAAAAATGCCCTATATTTCTTAGGGACAGGCAATTAGTCTTTTCTTGTGTTTTGCCCTTATCAAGACCCATTCTAAGTATTAACATTCTATTAAAAGCTTAACTTTTATTTCATCAACTCTTGACAGTATCACCATGACTACTTAACCTTTCCAGCTGCTCGCTAAAAGTATTTTTGGGGCATACGAAAACCTAAAAAGCTTTAAATCATGAAATTGAAAAAAAATGCATTCTTATTGTTTACACTGGCATCCCTAATGGTCACTTTTTCCAGTTGCGATGGTGAAGATGGTACGGACGGCCGTGACGGTGTGGACGGTGTAGATGGAACCGACGGTCAGGACGGCCAGGATGGTGAGGATTTCACCATTTCCGAGTTGGTACCTCTTGAAAGTTCCGTGGTGCCCGATGAGGTATTTGAACTTAAAGGCAGTTTTGCCAGTAGTGCCGATTTGCAGATGATATTGTCCTCTGCGGACATTTTACCATCAGATTCCACTTTTGTTTACGGTTCCTTTATGGATGGAGCGGCACTGTATCCCAATGAAGATGGAACGTATGCCTTTATAAACAATCTGGAATCCGATTATTCCATTGCCCGTATCCGAATGAACAAAGACCTTCAGCCATTGGAAGGTGATTATATTGTAAATGCTACGGCAACGGCTTTTACCGCGCAATGTTCAGGTTCTTCAATTACTCCGGAAGAGCATGGTTTTGGTCCATTATACCTTTCTGGCGGAGAGTGGGGCGGTAATGCCAAAGGGGTTTATCGTATCAATCCATTTCGGAATACCGAAGATAGGGTAGAAGCAGAAAGACTACCTGCATTGGGGGAATGGTCCACTGAAAATGCCGTTGTGGTGGGCAAGGATGCATATCCAGGAAGAACAGTTGTTTTTATGGGCGATGATGACAGCAATAACTCCTATCCAGAAGCCCACTTTGCCATGTATGTTGGTAGTTTGGGTGATCTACATGGTGGCGATCTTTATGTTTTAAGGGGGAAGGATACCACGGAAACGGCTATTGGAGGTGGTGGCCTAAAATTTGAAATGGGAATGGTGGAAGATACCACTTATGATGTGGAATGGGTAGCGGTAACGGAACGTACCATTGATGAGTTGAATCAAGAAGCCATTGATTCAGTAGCTATAGGTTTTCAAAGAATTGAGGATATTGATTGGCAAAGAGGTTCCGCCGAGAACAATAGAAATGTTTATTTCAACGCCACTGGAAGATACCGGTCCGATAACCCGGATTTGGCCAACAGGGGAACTACCTTTGGACGGGTCTATAAATTGGAGTTAAATCCCGATGATCCAACCGGTGATGCCAAACTAACGGTTGTGGTGGACGGTGATCGTGAAGGAGGTATCGGTGATGGAATGCATTCCCCGGATAATATTTTGGTTACCGAAAACTATGTGTACATTCAGGAAGACCCCAATGGTTATCAGGATTTGAATACAGATATTCAGGGATATGCCAAACTATGGCAGTACAATATCAACACCGGGACTTTGGAAGAGGTTTTGGAATGTAATCAAATTGCCGCTTCACAATTGGGCTTTGGTACGGAAACAAGATACTGGGAAATCACAGGTTTGATTGATGTTACGGATATTATCGGTGCCACCGAGTCTACTTTTCTTGGAGGTGCCCAAGTTCACGGGTGGGATTTCAATACCACCCCCGAAACAGCGGTTAGGGCAGATGGTCTAAAGTTTGTAGATCCCACGGCAATTGATGAAAGTCTAAGTAGATTGGAAGGTTCCTTCCTTTTTAAATTGACTGGACTTCCTAGATAATTGCCATTATATAAAAGTTTTTTCAAAGGGTTCCCAACCTAAGGTTGGGAGCCCTTCACTCGTTAACCAATGTTTTGCATGAAAATGAAAATGAAACCGTTGTCCTATTATTTGGTCCTCCTTCTTTTACTGCTATCCTGTCAGGAAAAAACCTTCGAAAAAGTTACCAGTACCAAGGAACCTTCCAGGTTCAACGAAGCCGTAAGGCAATACTATTTTAAGACCTTGGACAGTGCTTCCTTCCATATCCAACAAATGGACACCTTACATAGCCTAACGGAAAATCAGGATGCATTCCTAAAAAGTAGAAAATGGTACAAGCGTGTGGAACCGATGCTTATAGCGTATGACCATGAAAATTACCTCTCCATGAACGCGCCCAATTTGTTGAAGGTGGAGATTGATGATTATACCGATATAAAAATACGGAAGCCCAAGAGCTACCAGGTTTTGGAAGAAATGCTGTTTGGAGGGGATTCCATTTCAAACCAGGAGTTACATAACGTACTGGTATACCTTCAGTCCCGTATTCCTTACATCAGAAAGCACCATAATATCTATAGACAATTGGATAGGCACCATTTAAAGATGATCAGGGATGCCATTGTCAATGTAGCCACAAAGGGCATCACTGGTTTTGATTCCCCAATGCTATCCAATTCCCTCACGGAAGCCATCGATAATTACAGGACCCTAAAAGAAATCCTTGAAATCTATAGGGAAGCTTTTCGGGATACCGGTTTATACCAGGAATGGATGACGGAATTGGATGCGGCAATGACTACCCTGGAGCAAGGGGATTTTGAAACTTTTGACCGCTACAATTTTATTAAAGAACATACCCATGGGCAACTTCAATTGATCAATGCCACCGCTATGGATTGGCAGGTCGATTTAAACACCTCACGGCCATTGAACCCCAAGGCCGACAATCTTTTTGACAAGGACTTTTTTAATATTAAAATGTTTGCTTTGCCCAATTCCCCACCCATCAGTGAAGAGCGGGTAGCCTTGGGAAGGGCATTATTCAATGATAACGCATTGTCCAATGAAGGATTGATGAGTTGTGCCACCTGCCACCTTAAGGAAAAGGCCTTTACAGATGGCCAGTCAAAAGCATTGGGAAATAATGGAAAGCCCCTACAACGCAATACGCCAACGCTTTCCTATGCCGTGTATCAAAAAACGTTTTTCTATGATGGAAGCGGGGATGATCTGGAGGCGCAGATCGTAAGTGTCGCCAATAACGAAAATGAATTCCATATGGATTTGAACAAGATGGAGGAGCGGGTAAAAGCGAATGCAATGTACCAATCGGCATTCGATTCGTTGTATCGCGATGGTGTCACGAATCAAAATGTGCGAAATGCCATTGCCACATATATTCGGAGTTTGGCCCCTTTCGATTCCAAGTTTGACCGAAATATGCAGGGAAAGGAAGAAAGTTTAACACAAGAGGAAGTCCTGGGGTTTAATCTATTTATGGGCAAGGCCGCTTGCGCCACTTGTCATTTTCCACCTGCCTTTAATGGAACGGTCCCACCAAAATACCAGGAGACCGAGTTTGAAAATCTGGGGCTCCCCAGGAATGCCAGCTTTACCCATCCCGTCCTGGATGAAGATTTGGGACAGTACTTTCCCTATAAGGTGGAAGAGAAGAAATCGTTTTTTAAAACATCAACGGTCAGGAACATTGCCCTTACCGGTCCTTATATGCATAATGGAGTCTACAAGACTTTGGAAGAGGTAATGCAATTTTACAATGTGGGAGGTGGACAAGGAATGGGATTGGACGTGCCCTACCAAACCTTGCCTCCCGATTCTTTGGACCTAACGGATGGGGAGACCAAAGCCATTATTGCCTTTATGCGCACCTTGACGGATAAGGAATTTGAAACTATGGATTAAAACTTTTCGAAAACCCCCAATCCAAAAAGGGCGAAATCGTATTTAACGGGATCGATGGGACTCAATTGGCGAAGGCTATGGTCTAACTCCATAACCGCTTTTGCATCGTTTTGTTTCCGTTTTAATAGCTTTAGTTTTCTCGCCACGTTTCCGGAGTGCACGTCCAGGGGGCAGGATAACTGGTTTGGGGATAGGGATTTCCATAGACCAAAATCCACCCCTTTGGCAGCGGGCCGTACCATCCAGCGCAAAAACATATTTATTCGTTTGGCAGCGGAACCCGAATTGGGATTGGATACATGTTTTTGAGTACGTTTGGAGTGCGGCAATTCAAAAAACAACTCCTTAAATCTAGCTATTGCCGGTTGCAGTGTATGTGGTTCCTGATGTTTGGAAAAAATAGGTTCCAGCCCGCCGTGATTTTCATATATGGATTTAAGTGTGGTGGTGAAAAAACGTAAATCCATTCCGTTAAAAGTCCTATGGACAAAGTCATCCAAACGCTCCAAATCCGATGCTTCATGGTTGCGGATAAAATCGTAAGGGGAATTGTCCATAAGTTCCATCATCCGTGTGGCACTTTTAATAATGCTCATACGGTTGCCCCACGCAATGGTGGCGGTCAAAAATGCACTGATTTCAACATCTTCCTTTTTGGTGTATCGATGCGGGATTTGAATGGGGTCCGATTCCAGAAACTTTGGATGTTCGTACTGTGCTGCCTTGGCATCTAAAAAGGTTTTAAGCTCGGACTTTTTCAATTTGCAGATGGATTTAGGAGTTCAACCAATACAAAGGGTCCAAGCAAAATTAAATTGAACAGGGCGTGAAAAAGCATTGCGTGGCCCAAACCCATCCTCACTCTTATATAACTCAAAAAAACACCGGTAATCAGTTGGGGTAAAAATAAGAGCGGGGCGAACCACAGTGCATTTTGGTACCCCTCAAAATTAAAAAGATGGATCAGTCCAAATAGAAAAATAGAGGTATAAAGGGCCAAGGCAAAATAGGTCGATTTTTTAAATAAGATCAAGGGCCCCCTAAAAAGGGACTCTTCCAAAACAGGTGCCAACACTACTGCCATGGCCAAAATCCCCAAGGGATGATATTCCCCAAATAATCGGTTCATTCCATGTGTACCGACATCTACATCCAGGGCTTCCCTTGTTATTTCTATTACGAACCCTACCCCAATGGCAATGGCAATATTCCACCCCAAAAGGTTTAAAAAGACCCGTCTTTGTAAAGTGCGGGGATAGGTATACGTTTGATATTTGGGCCTAAGAAAAAATACCCAAACCTTTTTCAATAGGTTCATACAACCATTTTTCCATCTACCATTGTCAGTTTTCTGTCTGCCATATTGGCCAAGTCCTGGTTGTGGGTCACAATAACAAAGGTTTGTCCAAATTCTTCCCTAAGCTTAAAGAAAAGGTGGTGCAAATTGTCGGCACTTTCGGAGTCCAAATTTCCACTGGGTTCATCCGCCAAAACTACGGAAGGCCCATTAATCAAAGAACGCGCTACGGCCACACGTTGCTGTTCGCCACCGGATAATGCACTGGGTTTATGGTCATGCCGTTTTTCCAATCCCAAAAATCCCAATAATTCCTTTGCTTTTTTCTCGGATTCCTGCCTGTTCGTTTTTTTGATGAAGGCGGGGATACAGACATTTTCCAGTGCCGTGAATTCGGGAAGGAGTTGATGGAATTGAAAGATAAAACCGATATGTTCGTTTCTAAATTTGGCCAAATCCTTGGCATTGAGATTATTCACGTCAATACCATTGATTTGGATCGAGCTATCTCCTGGATTGGAGGCCATGTCCAAAGTGCCCAAAATCTGAAGTAGGGTGGTCTTACCAGCTCCCGAAGCTCCGACAATGGAAACAATTTCACTTTTTTCGATTGTTAGGTCCACACCTTTTAAGACCTCTAAATTTCCGTAGGATTTATGAATGTTTTTTGCGTATATCATGCCGGAATTCATCGGTGTGAAAGTAAGGAATCCCTATGTAGCGAACAACAAAAGATACCATAAGGTTATTGCTATTTTTGCGACTATTAAGCAAAAGTTAAATGTACGGTCAATATTGCATATTTCAATAAATTGTTCAACTTTTACTATTAATGTATAAACAAAATAACGAAAACCTGGAAACAGCCATTCTGGCCAACGGCTGTTTTTGGTGTACGGAGGCTGTATTTCAAAGACTTAAAGGCGTAAGGTCGGTAGTATCGGGTTATACGGGGGGAACCATCAAAAATCCTGCGTATCGCGAAATCTGTACAGGAAGAACAGGACATGCGGAGGCCATCAAAATCACTTTTGACCCTAAGGAAATTTCCTTTCAGGAATTATTGGAAGTTTTTTTTGCCACGCATGACCCTACAACACTTAATCGTCAGGGAAATGATGTGGGTACCCAGTACAGAAGTGAAATTTTCTATACCACGGAAGGGCAAAAACGTTTGGCGGAACACTATATTCAATTTTTAGAAGGGGAAAAAGTCTTTTCGGACCCAATCGTTACCGCTATTTCCGAAGAGAAACCGTTTTATGTTGCCGAAGAGGAGCATCACAATTATTATAATGAACATGGTCTTCAACCCTATTGCCAATTCATCATCAATCCAAAAATCAAAAAACTGCAAAAACACTTTGCGGACAAACTAAACACTGTCAAGAATTAACATGGCACCCTATAAAAACCTGGAGGAGTATAACATTGAATTGACCAATGAGGTCAAAGACCGCTATTTAAAGATAATTGATGAGATAGGGGAGGACGTGTCCCGGGAAGGACTTTTAAAAACCCCCGAACGTGCTGCTAAGGCCATGCTTTTCCTAACCCAGGGATACAAGCAGGATGCGGAGGAAATCTTAAGAAGTGCCATGTTCAAGGAGGAATATGACGATATGGTCATCATAAAGGATATTGAACTGTATTCGCTCTGTGAACACCATATGCTTCCCTTTTTTGGGAAGGCGCATATTGCCTATATCCCCAATGGACATATTGTGGGATTGAGCAAAATTCCAAGGATTGTGGATGTGTTTGCAAGAAGGTTGCAGGTTCAGGAACGATTGACCCATGATATTCTGGAATGTATCAACAACACCTTAAAACCAAAGGGGGTCGCCGTGGTTATTGAAGCATCCCATATGTGCATGATGATGCGGGGAGTGCAAAAACAGAACTCGGTTACCACAACTTCCGGATTTAGGGGACAGTTTGAAAAGATTGAAACACGGAACGAGTTTTTAAAACTGATCAGTTCCGATTTGTCTTAAGCGGCACCGCTGTTCCTTTTTTTTGCTTATTTTTCGGACATGTCTAACACATCGGATAAGCGTACCCGTAATTTAGTTCTAGGATTACTTTTTGATGGTATCGGGATGTCCTCATTGCTCATACCCGGGTTGGGCGATATATTGGATGTGATCTGGGCCCCATTGGCAGGGTGGTTAATGACCCGAATGTACAAGGGGAATGTGGGAAAAGCAGCAGGGGTAGTCACTTTTATAGAGGAGATCGTGCCTGGGCTCGACGTTATCCCCACCTTTACCATCATGTGGATCTACACCTATTTTTTGTCCGGAAAAAACAAAAAAAACATCGTCTAGGGCCTTTTAACCAATCCTAAAAAGTGGCTTTTTCGCCCGTCCAAATGGTGCCAAGCTTCTACAAATGCCACCGTCCCCACGTCAAGATATTGGCAGGGTTGTACTAAAGATGATTCGTCTTAAGGGAAACTTCATAGTTGGATTGAATTTCTGGAACGCGCCAATGATTTAAAACGATGCCAAACCATACTTTCTTTACACTGGAATAACAATTTCTGAAGTAATGCTTTTTACTTTTGCAATCGTAAAATGAACCAACGTTTAGTGATATTTAATTCCATGAAAAACAGACTTTTTTTTATAGCAATTATAGGGATGCTGAACATAGCTGACCTTTTGGCCCAAGACCCACTTCAATCCGGACCAATGGTTGGGTATTCAACCATGCGAGAGGTACTTCTTTGGGCCCAAACAAAAACCGATGCGGAAGTACATTTTGAGTATTTCGACAAGGAAAATCCCAAAGAACGCTTCAAAACCAAAAAACAGCATACACGATCCAACACAGGTTTTGTTGCCAAACTTATTGCCGATCAAGTGCTTCCTGGGAAAACCTATACCTATGAGCTATATATCGATGGAATTAAGATCGATCGCAACTATCCATTGGAATTTCAGACACAAAAGCTTTGGCAGTGGCGAACCGATCCCCCGGAAGTACGTTTTGCCTTGGGCAGTTGTAATTATGTCAATGAAGAACGTTTTGACCGTCCTGGTAAACCGTATGGCAGTGATTTTGAAATTTTTGATGCCATCCATCAAAAAAAACCGGATTTTATGCTTTGGATGGGGGATAATACCTACCTAAGGGAGGCTGATTGGAACTCAAGAACCGGTTTTTTACATCGTTATACACATACACGTTCATTACCTGAGCTGCAACCGTTGCTGGCCTCTACCCACCATTATGCCATTTGGGACGATCACGACTATGGTCCCAACGATTCCGATGGAAGTTTTTGGTTAAAGACAACGGCTTCTGAGATATTCAGGCTTTTTTGGGGCAATCCCAATTATGATGTAATCGAACAAGGAGGTATTACAGGTACCTTTCAATGGGCGGATTTGGATTTCTTCCTGTTGGACAATCGCTATTTTAGGACCTCAAACTCCAATTTTGCCACGGAACGGGAAATGTTGGGGAAAACTCAAATAGATTGGCTCATCAATGCCTTGGCGTCAAGTAGGGCGACTTTTAAATTTGTTGTTGTTGGCGGACAGGTGATAAGTACGGAAGCCATGCATGAGAACTATGCCACCTTCCCAGAGGAACGTGGGTATTTACTCCAAAAAATCCGTGAAGCAAAAATTGAAGGCGTTATCTTTTTGGATGGCGATCGACACCATACGGGACTCAGTCGTATGAAGGAAAGCGATAGTGTATATCCATTATACGATCTCACCTGTTCTTCGTTGACTGCGGGCGCTTATCCCAATAAAGAGGAATTGAACCAATATCGCCTGGAAGAAACCTTATTTGGGGAACATAACTTCGGCATCTTAAAGGTTTCCGGACCACGGACGGAACGTGTCCTAAACATGACCATTTTTGATAAGGACGGAAAAGAGGTTTGGACGAAAGATATCCATGCCAAGGACTTGAAATATGGCAAAGTCAAGTAGGGATTGATCGGGTATCCGCCCCGTTTCTTTTTTATACCTTGGGAGGGGCGGGGAATACAACGTTCCCAAAAGAGGTATCTTCAAAACGATGTTTTTATGTTTTAAACTGGAAACCATGTCAAGAATCAGTACTGTACTTATCCTATTACTTTCGGCCCAAATGGGTATTTCCCAGCAAACACTGCAACAAATACTTGGGGATGACACACGCCCTTCAAGGAAAAACCTCCGTATGCAAGTGGAAGACAGTTTGGGCAATAGGGGTTATTTGCCCGTTTCCGTCGTAAAAGGTATGCGAGAAGGGCCAACTTTTACCATAGTTGCGGGTGTTCATGGATTTGAGTACCCACCCATAGTTGCCACGCAGCAAATCATGCAAGAGATAAAAATGGACTCATTGTTGGGTACACTAATCTTTATTCCTATCGCGAACAGAGGTTCTTTTTACTCAAGAACGCCATTTATCAATCCACAAGATAAGGTCAATTTGAACAACGCCTTTCCCGGCGACCCCAACGGAACGATTACACAACGTTTGGCCCATATCATCACCGAAGACATCATTCCGGTAAGCGATGTGTTTTTGGACATCCATGGTGGTGACGCTCCAGAAGACCTTTTGCCCTTTATCTGCTATTACAACAATAAGAAGCGACCGAAACAGACCCAACGGGCCAAAGCGCTTTCTGAAGCAAGCGGATTTGATTATATCGTTTCATATCCCTACACCCTTTCGGACCGGGAACCGGCAAAATATACCTTCAAACAAGCCGTTCAGGACGGCAAGACGGCTTTGAGTATTGAATGCGGAAAATTGGGGAATGTGCAAAAAGAAGCGGTAGCATTGATAAAGAAGGGCGTTTACAATATGTTGGCCGAAATGAAAATGTATGGTGAGGGTAAAGGGCCCAATAACAACCCCGTTAGGTTAAACAATCAGGTTTATATAAGGTCAAAAGAGGCTGGTATTTTCTACAGTGCTGTCAAAGCGGGTGATTCCGTAAGCAAAGGCGATATTGTTGGTCGTACTACGGATGAATTCGGTAGGGAACTTGCCCAATACAAAGCACCTGTTTCCGGAATCGTATTATACAACCTGGCGACACCACCCATTAGCAAGGGTAATACCGTTATGTGTATTAGTCGATTTTTGGAGGAGTAGCTTAAAGATTAAAGGCTCTTAAAGCTGTTCTTACAAAGTCCGTAGAATTAGCTACGTGAATTTCTATTCATAAACTTTCCGTAGTATTCCACAGCGGAGGTAAAACTGTCGTTGTCCTCAATCATGGGCAATTAAGGTTTAGGCATTCAGCTTTTCTTCGGTAGAGCACTGTTCGTATCCACAGTTACAGTACTTCCTATTGTACAGATGAAAGAAGACAAGGGCAATGGATGGAAAATAGATGGCCTGTTCGGCTAAGGGAAATAGGTGGATTTTCTCATTTAAAACAATAATCGCCAAAAGTCCCCAACTACCCCAAAGTAGATTGCGCATCCATTTTTTGGAAGTGGTTTTGGCAGACCACCAAATGGCAAAAAAGGAAATGATCAAAAAGACCAAATCAAGTATGCCCCACCATTGCGGATGCGATTCTCCAGCCCCTGCTATTCCTGCTTGGGCCACAAACAAAAAGGGAGTGGCCACACAATGTACCAAACACAGGGCACTGGCCAGGGCGCCAACGATATCGGATTTTGATGTCAATTGAAGGGTATTCATATGGTTTTATGACTTGCAAAAATGAAATGCAAAAATGAAATGCAAAAATGAAATGCAAAAATGAAATGCAAAAATGAAATGCAAAAATGAAATGCAAAAATAACTTAAAATCACAAACGCAACTCAGTCGCATTTAAAATTCTTCTTAAGTTTGTAGGATGACGGAAATGGTCAAAACGGAAGGACTTCAGTTTAAGTACCCGGGGGGACAGGCCTTTGAGTTTCCCGATATTATTTTGAATAGCCAGGAACACCTATTGGTGTTGGGGCCTTCCGGCGTTGGAAAGACCACTTTACTCCATTTGCTTTCGGGAATATTACCGGCCTCCAGTGGTTCCATTGTCATTAATGAAACTGAAATTACTGCTTTGGACCGAAAGGGTCTGGATTTATTTCGTGGCGCGTATGTTGGACTCATTTTTCAGCAATACCATTTCATAAAATCCTTGAACGTTGATGAAAACCTTAGGTTACGACAGAACTTTCCCAAAAAGACCATGGATAAGGAGCGAAGGTTGGCCATTGCGGAACGATTGGGTTTGACCCCGTACCTCAAGAAAAAAGTAACGCAATTGAGTCAAGGACAGCAACAACGGCTGTCCATAGCGTTGGGGTTGATTCATCGACCTCAGGTAGTCTTTGCAGATGAACCCACATCCAATTTGGACGATTTTAACTGCGATCAGGTTATAAAGCTGTTAAAGGATGAGGCTGAATTATGTGGGAGCAGTTTGGTCATTATAACCCACGACCAACGCGTTACCCAACATTTTTCAAATCAAATTGTGCTATGAACCTTTTGTATTTAGCCTATCGGAACATGGTCTCAAAACCCTTGAACATGGTTTTGAGCCTGGTACTTTTGGTCCTTAGTGTTTCCTTGGTCACTTTTGTCCTGCAACTCGGCAAACAACTGAATGGACAAATGGACAAGAACATTGCCCCTGTGGACATGGTCGTTGGGGCCAAGGGGAGTCCGTTGCAGTTGGTGCTTTCCTCCGTTTTGCATATTGATGTACCTACTGGTAACATTAAACTGGGGGAAGCTGAGTCCATTAAGAATCATCCATTTGTAGGGTCGGCCATATCCGTTTCCTATGGGGATAACTATAAAGGGTATCGCATTTTGGGTACCGAACCCAGTTATTTGGATAACTATGGTGTTGTCTTGAGCGCAGGAGGTCCATTTGAAAGACCTTTTGAAATAGTGGCAGGAAATACCGTTGCCAAAAAATTGGGACTCCAAATAGGGGATAAGATTACCAGTTCCCATGGTTTGGCCGCTGCTGGCGGGGAATCCCATGACGATAATCCCTATACCATTGTTGGCATTTTGGAACCCTCCGGAACTGTGGTCGATCAGTTACTGATATGTGATTTGCAAAGTGTCTGGGATGCGCACGCAAATCATGGGGGAGAAGAACATGAAGAAGATGAAAAGCATGAAGAAGGGGAACATGACCATGAGGAACATGACCATGACCAAGAAGGACATGATCATAAGGAACATGAAGGTGGAGAAGAGGTTCATGATGAAGCTAACAGCACCGGACAGGACCTTGAAGACCATGATGATGAACTCGAGATTACCTCTCTTTTGGTAAAATTCAAAAGTCCATTGGGCTTGGTACAGTTACCGCGCTTTATCAATGAAAACACCAATATGCAGGCCGCCCTTCCCGGTTTTGAGATACAACGGCTTATGGGTTTTCTGGGTTCCGGCGTAAAGACCATAAACGGTATCGCTTTTGCCATTCTATTCGTTTCTGGTTTTAGTATTTTCATCAGTCTATTAAAGACCATACGGGAGCGAAGACAGGAACTGGCATTGTTGCGTACCTATGGCCTGGGAACGCGAAAATTGCTCTTCCTGGTATTGTTTGAAGGGCTCCTTTTGGCCTTGATAGGATTTTGGCTTGGATGGGTATTCGGGCGTTTGGCCCTGGTCCTGGCGTCGGGATATATTGAATCGGGATATGGATATGTTTTGCAATTGAATGGACCCGACCTTCCAGAGTTGTTACTTTTTGGGGTAACTTTGGTCATTGCCATAATTGCTGTTTTGTTGGCGTCCACATCGATTTTTAAATTGAACATTTCAAAAACGTTGGCCGATGTATAAACCATTTTTTTTGTTCCTTTTTCCCGTTGTCCTTATGGTTCAAAACGTTTCTGCGCAGCTGGAAGTAACCTGGCAGGATTTCGCTGATGTGAATTTTGAACCGGTGTACAATGAAAAGTACGATGTTCACTTTTTGATGCCTAAATTTGGGGAAAGGATTAAAACCTACCAGGGAAAGAAAGTCAAGATTACCGGGTATTTTTTGGACATTTCCGGAACAGGTGAAGTATTTTTAGTTTCGGCCAATCCAATGGCTTCCTGCTTTTTTTGCGGTGCTGCGGGGCCAGAGAGTATCGTTGAGGTCCTTTTTAAGGAAAGGCCGCCCTTTAGGACGGACCAGATTGTTCAGGTTACGGGTGTCCTGGAATTGAATGGCGATAATGTAGATCATTGTAACTATATTTTAAAAGAGGCATCGGGAAAATTGGTGAATTGATATGAAGACCATAGTGCTATTGTCCCTCCTGGTTTTTTCCATGGAACTGACGGCCCAAACCGCTTTGGACTGGTCAGATTTGGAACGGGGCATCACTTGGAGAAAAAGTGACACCAAAAAAGCATATCCCGGTTTTTTGGAAGCGGACTTTTCAACCAAACTCACGGATTTGGAAGGAAAAGAAGTTTCGTTGATTGGGTTTCTTTTGGTGCTGGATGGGAATCAATCGGTCTATATGCTTTCCAAAAACCCAATGGCAAGCTGTTTTTTCTGTGGTAATGGTGGGCCAGAGACCATCTCTGAAATTGCATTTGCCCAAAAAACCTCGTTTTCCATGGATGATTTAATTACGGTAACGGGAATCCTACGTCTAAATCGGGATGACCCAACCCGCTGTTACTACCTGATTGAACAAGCCGAAGCTTTTGGAATCTAAATAGCAACCCAAAATGGAATATGTGATCGGTGATGACCTTCTGCAGCAACAAGGACTAAAAAGGACAAAACTGCGGATGGCACTTTTGGATTGTTTCCTAAACACCAAACATGCACTATCCTATCCAGATATCAAACAGATGTTGGGAGAAGGGGTGGACAGGTCCACGCTCTACCGAAACCTCGCCGCTTTTGAAGAAGCAGACATCATTCATCGTATTTATGATCAAAGTGGTGTTGCCAAATATGCATTTGGCAAGGTCCACGACCATGGTCGCGATCATGCCCATTTTGTTTGCGAACAATGCGAAACGGTCTATTGTATGGAAAAAGCGACAACAGTAGACATCAATGTTCCCAAAGGATTTAAAACCAAGACCATACAGACCATTATCAGAGGAATCTGTTCCGATTGTTAGCAACCCATAAGACCAAAATAGCCCATGAAAAAACTCGTTTTGCCCCTGCTGGTGCTGATGCACCTTATGTTAACCGCCCAGGAATTGCAAGTTCCAAAAAGCTACAGTAATATTTTCAGTGATGAAAGCGGGCTCTATCTTCAAGAAAACGGCCAGCGATATTATGCAAAAGAGGCGGTACCGAACTACACACTTCAGCAATGCTTTGGTAATCCCAATGGGACCACGGAAGGAGTAACCCTGGATTTTGGGGATTTTAATGGGACCATTACCTATGGGTTGATCCCCTACGGAAAGGCACCCCATCCACTACCCGTCTTTCGGTTTGTAAAGACTTTGGAATCGGGGAAGGCGGACATCAATATTGAAAGGGACTTTAGGTATCCGTATGATTTTGTGGATTGGCAAAAGAACCAGATGCTCTCCATAGGCTATCGGCTAACGGATGAAACCGGTATGGTGGTCTACGACGGTGAGGTATCCCTAAAAGGGAAAGGCCCGTTCACCGTTGCTTCCTCAATATATGAAGGGCCTTTTGTGAATATGCTCACGGACAGCAGTGCGACCCTTTGGTTCAATACCACCCTACCGGTGATGGCCAGCTTACAAATCAATGGAAAAACAATTGAAAGTCCGTTAGGGACACATCATGAAATATCGGTTTCCGATCTGGCACCGGATACAAAGTATACGTATTCGGTCACGTATGATGGTTTTACCCAGCAATATCATTTAAAAACGGCCCCAAGACCAGGGAGTAAGCAGCCCTTTGTTTTTGCGTATACCAGTGATAGTAGACATGCCTCGGGAGGGGGAGAACGAAAAATCTATGGGGCCAACGCCTATATCATGAAAAAAATTGCAGCGGTGGCCTATGCCAATGATGCTTCATTTATGCAGTTCAGTGGGGACCTGATCAATGGCTACTTGGAAACAAACGCCGAGACCCAATTACAATACACCAACTGGAAAAAGGCCGTAGAACCTTTTTGGCATTATATGCCCTTTCAAGTGGGGATGGGGAACCACGAAGCCCTGGGACATATTTTTAGGGATAGTACCGGAAGGAGTAGGGGGTTTGTGGACAAGTTCCCATTTGATACCGAATCGGCCGAAATGGCGTTTGCCCAGGCCTTTGTAAATCCCGTGTCCACCCTAAAAAGTGAGGATGGGAGTACGTATGACCCATCTTCCCAAACCGTTGATTTTCCGTCATATTCTGAAAATGTATTTCATTATCGCTATGATAACGTTGCCGTTGTAGTACTGAACAGTGACTATTGGTATGCACCGAGCCTTTCAAGAAATACGGCCACATCCGGTGGTTTGCATGGCTATATTATGGACAATCAATTGGAATGGTTGGAAGGGACCATAACTTCTTTGGAGAAAGATCCGACCATTGACCATATTTTTGTGACCCAGCACACCCCAGTTTTCCCTAACGGAGGTCACAGTCGGGATGATATGTGGTATAGCGGCAATAATGAAAAACGCCCTTTCGTAGCTGGCAAAGCCCTTGAAAACGGTATTTTGGAACGGCGGGATCAGTATTTGGACATTCTCATCAATAAAAGCAAAAAGGTATTGGCCGTCTTGACCGGGGACGAGCATAATTACAATCGCTTGAAGTTGACAAAGGAAGTCACCATCTATCCTGAGGATTATCCCCATAAAAAACTGAATGTGTCCAGGCCCATTTATCAAATTAATAACGGCGCCGCCGGAGCGCCCTATTATGCCCAGGAGGTACTGCCTTGGAGCGAACATACCAAAGCTTTTAGTGTGGAGAACGCGGTGTGCCTATTTTATGTGAATGGACCCACCGTAAAAATGAGGGTAATCAATCCCGACACCTTGAACCTTATTGATGAAATAACACTAAGGTGACTTCGATATCATTTTTTATCAACCAAAATCCGTCAAATTGAGTGGTTTTTCGTAATGAAATGAAGAAAAACTGTATCGAAATAAGGATTTTGCTAGAAAATTACTTGCCTGCCGGCAAGGAAGGCAGGTTTTTCGATTCATTTTTGCTATCGCAAAAACACTCAAAACGACGTAATTTTCTTATATCGAACCCATGTTAATACTAAGGTTATTTCTTCACCTTGTATGCGCATTTTCCAGAACACGTATTAGTGTTGCCAAAAGCACTGCAATAGGGACATATAGCTGGTATCCATAGATTTTTGGGTGTAAAGACCGTTTACCAGAACGTATTCTCCAACATGGAAATCAGGGACATTCCCGCGGCCGCGCCCGAAATGAACACATTCCATTCGCGGTGCTTGACCTTCATGACATTGAGGAAAAGAAAGGCACCACCAACGATAAAAAACACAACCAACAATTGACCAAGCTCTATGCCAATATTAAAGCCCAAGAGGGGTATGACAATATCGGAAGGGTCCATGATCAGGGCCTTGAAGTAATTGGAAAAGTCCATGCCATGAATCAATCCAAAGAACAAGGCCATGCCGTAGTTTTGATTCATTCTTGAAGATTTTTCGGTGGTATTTGGACCAATGACATTGTGAAGGGCCGTAATAAATATGGTAGCCGGGATAAGGAATTTTATCAAATTTGAAGGAATTGAGAAAATGTCCAGGGACACTAGGACCAAAGTGATACTGTGGCCAATGGTAAAGGCTGTCACCAAAATTAAAATCTTCTTCCATTGTTCGATTCGATAAACTGCACAAAGCACTACCAAGAAAAGAATATGGTCATAAGCGGCCATATCGGCAATATGGTCAAAACCAAGTTTAAGATAAAACTCGAATGGATGCATCTTAGAATTTCAGTTGGTGAACAGCTGTTTTTTTATTGAGCATCAAACTATTGGATTTTCCGTTGACATGGACATAGACAATGTTGTTTTGATCAAAGAACAGGTCGGTGAAAACGGCATTTTTGATTTCCAGGGAGGTCAAGGGCGCTGGTTGTTGATATTCGAAGTAGACCCATAAGGCGGTATTCTCACCTTCGCCGCTCAGTTTCTTACGCTTTATTTGCAATTCTACAGCCTTTTTATTGGCTTTTACATAGAAAAACTGATTGAGATAGTCCAGCAATAGTTGATTGGCCTTAACGGATTCATTGGGCTGGCAAAAGGCGAGCTCCTTGCTATAGGGATCAAAGACCAAGGCCTCATTGACATCGGTTAAGAACAGCTTTAGGTTAATGGTCAGCAATTGTTTGCTTGATGTATACTCAATCTCGCACAACGAAAGCCTTAGAGGATGGGCGGCCACTTGCATGGACGCGGCCAAAGTAATTAAAACAAATACTGATCTTAACACAGCTTAAATGCTTGTGAATTAAGAGGCTTCGATGGATTGTATCTCCTTCGCTTTGGCCTGGACTTCCTTAAAAACACGGATGAGGTTACCGCCCCAGATTTTTCGGATCTGTTCCTCGGTATACCCACGCTTTACGAGTTCTATAGTGATGTTCATCACCTCACTGGCATCAAAAACCCCTTCGATTCCACCACCTCCATCAAAATCACAGCCAATTCCAACATGGTCTATCCCTGCTACTTTTACAATATGATCGATGTGATCTACAACATGGGTAACGGTTGCGGGAGGGTTGGGGAATTTTTCATTCAACTCCTGAAAGGACTTCCGTAAAGCCGTTCGTTCTTCCCTCGTCATTTCCCCAATGGGCTTCATGTTTGCCCGCAGTGCGGCCACTGCAGAGTCGCGCTTGGCGTTGGGGGGAGCTTCCCTTAGATAGTCAGCGAGCATGGTAAGTTGGACAACACCACCATTTTCCGTCATCATCTTCAACATTTCATCGGTCATATTACGTTGGTGATTGGTTACGGCCCTGGCATTGGAATGACTTGCAATGATTGGTGCTTTTGACAGTTTTACGGCATCATAGAATACGCTATCATTGCCATGGGAAACATCCACCATAATACCAAGGCGATTCATCTCACCAACGACCTTGGCACCAAAGTCACTGATACCACCGTGTTCGGTTCCGTTTGGATCGGTAGCGGAATCGGCCAAATCGTTGTTGGAAGAATGTACCAGGGTGATATAGCGTACCCCTTTTTCAAAGTAGAGTTCAACATTGGAAAGATCTTTGCCAATGGGATAACCGTTCTCAATACCAATGTAAATGGCCCGTTTTCCTTCCTTTTCCAAAGCATACGCATCATCCGGGTCAACGGCCAGTCCAACAATATCCGAATTCTTTTGGGTAGAGGCCACGATTGAATCTATCATTTGGAGGCAGAGAGCCTTAGCTCGGGTGTTGCCATCATCATCACGAATATCTTGAGCTACAAAGGCCGCAAAGAAGATGGCGTCCAATCCACCTTCAATCATTCGGGGATAATCCACTTTTGAGCCGGTTTCCCTGGGATCATGACGTTCAGCCATGTCAAAACCCGGTTCAATCATTCGCAAGGGCGTATCTGCATGGGTATCCAGGGTGAGCACACGCTCATGAATCTCAAGTGCCTTTTGAACCAGTTTGTCTTCTTCGGTTTTTGAATCAGTAGGAGCTGATTTTTCTTTACATCCACCAATGAACAAAATCAGGAGGAAAAAAACGGGATAACTTTGATGTAATTTAAGCATGGATTCCGGTTAATGTTATTGATAAGAGTTAAATGTACAACAATAGATGGGGCAGGGGATACTTTTGGTATAAATCTTTCCAATCTTCAATCGACTTAGGCAAAACTAGCTGAGGACAACTCTTGGATCAACTTGTTCATCATTTCCATACCTTTTTCCAATTGTTCATGGCTGATGTATTCATCGGCCCTATGGGCTTGGGCTATGGACCCCGGTCCACAAATGGCGGATTGAAAACCTTCATCTGCAAATTGTCCTGCTTCTGCGGCATAGGACACTGTATTTAGTGTTGCGTTCCCCGAAAGTCTTTTGACCAAATCGACAATAGCATCGTCGGCCTTGGTATCCAAATGGGGTACAGGAGGGTGGTTCTCAACGGTCTTTATTGAAAAATCGGGAAACAGCTTCCGTAATTCTTCCTCCCGTTTGCGGCAATGGGCCTCAAATTCTGCGACAATGGACCCCATATCATCCATGGGAATGGTGCGTAAATCCCAATAAAAATGGGCCTTATCAGCTATTACATTGGGCGCAATGCCCCCATTGACCAAACCAATGTGAATGGAAGAGTGCGGCGGATGAAAACGGTCATCCAATCGTTGATTCGCGATTAATTGGTCCATCTTGTTTTCGAGCCAAAGAATCAAGCGCATGGATTCGTGGATGGCACTGACCTCTTGTTTTATACGGCTGCTGTGTCCGGCGGAGCCGTTGACATAGGTTTCAAGAATATAAATACCCTTCTGCCCAACAATGGGTTCCATCAGGGAAGGTTCGCCAATGATTGCATATTTTGGCGTTTCCCTATAGTGGGTTTTCATAGCTTGGGCCAGTTCGGGCCCTGCCAAACAACCTACTTCCTCGTCATAGGAAAAAGCAAAATAAATGGGTTTTTTCAGGTTGGCTTTTACCATGTGGGGCAATGCTGCCAAACAACAGGCAATAAAGCCTTTCATATCGCAAGAACCTCTGCCGTACCATTTTCCGTCCCCCTTTTCCGTCAGTACAAAAGGATCCGTGGTCCATTCCTGCCCCTCTACGGGTACTACATCCGTATGGCCGGAAAGAATGACCCCACCATCGGTATCCGGTCCTATCCTACAATGCAATGAGGCTTTGTTCCCTTCTGAATTGGGCAATAAATTCACTTCAACGCCATGGGAGGTAATGTAGTCCCTTATCCAATGGATGATACTTAAATTGCTTTCGCCCCCGAGTACCGGGAAGGAAACCAATTTTGCAAGGATGTGCTCTACTGTCATATACTTTAATTGTAATTTGTTGCTACGGCTATAATCAAGGCCAAAAATGCCAAGAGAAGGATGATGATCAATACGGGAAATATAAAACGAATCCATCTGTCAATGGGCACCCGACACATACTGAGCATGGCGATGAGCCCTCCCAAAGTTGGATTCACAAGGTTGGACAACCCATCACCAATCTGAAACGCCAAAATGGTAGTTTGCCTGGTGAGTCCCAAGGATTCTCCCAGTGGTAGCATTACGGGCAAGGTGGCCAATGCCTGACCGCTTCCGGAAGGGATAAAAAAATTGATTACCGTTTGGGAAATGGACATGCAAATTGCCGAGGCATATAAAGGCAATCCCTCCAAAACCATGGAAAGCCGATATGAAATAGTGTCACCGATATTTCCCATTTCCATAAGAACCTTTATGGTTGTTGCAAAGCCCACCATGAAAGCACCAGGTGCGGCGATTGCCACTGACTTTAAAACGGTTTCGCTCATTGTGGTGGCGCCCATTCTTGAAACCAAGCCACAAAGAAGGGCAATAATCAAAAATACCGCGGACAGTTCATTGATGTACCAATGAAAGTTAAAAACGCCATATAAAATGGCCATGAGTCCGGCCATAAATATCGAAATGACCAACCAATTGTTTCCACTCATTCTATACTCCTGAAGTGGTCTGGACAGCGTCAATTCGCTTACATTAAGGCCTATGCCCAAACTTTTTTGTGGGTTCAGGGTAATTGTTTTGAAGTACCTCACGTTGTAATAGGCCATAATGCCCAATCCCGTAAAGCAGAGGACACTACGGAGGAGGGCGCCGGAAAACATGGACAGTTCGGCAATTTTATGTCCGGTTCCAACGGTATATGGGTTTATTGGAGACAACCCAAAACCGATGGTCATGGCACCCACCGAAATTCCAGCGGCCAAAATTAAATCGCCTCCCAAGGCAAGACTTAATACCGCAGCAATGGGTACCATGGCAATATTGTTTTCATAGCCCACGGCAACACCAAGCAGACCATAAATAAAGGTCATGATGACAATGATGAGGTGTTTGTTTTTTAAGCCCAAGTTTTTTACAAGTGTTCCCACCGCATTCTCTACCGCCTTTGATTTTTCCATAAACCCGAACATAATGCCACCTGCCAGTACAATAAATATGATTTCCACGGCAGCCTTAAAACCCAATGGTATGGCCTTGAACATGTCCAAAAAACCAACGGGCGTAACGGGAATGGTTTTGTATGAGCCGGGAACTACCGTACTTCGACCATCAATTAAAACCCGTTCATACATCCCTGCCGGAAGTAGGTAGGTCAATAGGGTCACCAATATAATTATGCCAAAGAGCATGGTAATGGCATGTGGGATACGTTTAAAAAGGGACAGATTTTTGGATTTACTCATTTATCGCTACGGGATACCCATAAACAGTTGGGTCCAGGAATTAATTCCTTTGGAATTTCATTGATTCTGGCTAATTTAAGCTAAAGTATTCTTTACAGATCAGGTCTGGACATATTTCTTTAAATACATTTCCCTGAGAATCATAAATTTTGCCGTTTATCCTGATCTGGTTAAAAATTAGCGTATTTAATTCAAGTTGCAATTCCCTTATTTTCTTGTTCAAGTAATACGAAAGAATTGCGAATTTGTTATTAGGCTCCTGCCAAGATACGTTTGAACGTTCCTTTTGCCTTATAACTTCATTATAAAAGCGATTCAACCCCTTTGTCCTGGAAAAACTTTGACCTCCCAATGCATCCAATATCATCACATTGTTAATGGACAATACAAAAGAAATTTCTCTAATGGTATACTTTGTAATCAATATTTCTATTTGATTGATGGTATCCTTGTCAAACACCACAGAGTTGCCAAGCGATGAATAATAGTAGTTTTTGTGCTTGAACCTAGCGTTGATGATAGGTTCAAGATAGTCCGTAGGGCATATAAAGTATAGATGTCCTGGCATTGGTTTGAGGTCAAAGGCTTTTGACATCAATTACTTTAAAATGTCTGGCATCAAAATAGTCGTCCAATCCATAATCCGTATTAATGATGATGCCTCCCAAAAGCGTTACCTTATCCACATGGAATTCATTTTTACACGACTTTAAATGCGCATGGACCTTTCTATCAATAATCTCATAGGTTGCTTCGGTTATGGCCTTTTCTTGATTTTCACTATCCAATATTTTTTGTCGGTAGGGAAGCAGGCTTTCCTCAAGTTTCATCTGTTGATAATCATCATCATTTATTACCGGTTTATAGGCGCTATCCTGGAATCGGCTTAATGCCAGCATAAGGGCGCCACAGGAGTTTCCGGTCTGTTCTTGGCGCGGACGGTACATTTTTCCCAAATCCCCATCCAGGGTAATCCCTATGTGGGGACCGTAAAAGACAAATGCGCTACCATCATCTGGAATATGATGGGCAAAAGCGGTCATGCCGGTTTGCCCAGCAAAAGGCAGTCCGCCCAGTCCACCCATAATAAATGGACCGAACAATACATTGAAGAAGGTCGTGGAAGGTACATTGATATCATCCGAACACACCGAAGTTGCCATCAATACCCGGGAAATATCGATATGGTGCTCCAGTTGCATTTTTCCAAGGTAATGGATTGAGGTATCCTTGGCATCCATGGCATCAGGGAAGTAGGTCTTTACTACTTCAGCAAATTTTCTTTGTAGCATTGATGAAAATTTAAAGGTTTATTATTTTATCGACTGTTTTTTTACTACCATCCATAATACCCTTTTGGAATTATTCCATTTAGGCGCAAGTATACCACGCACTGTCCACGATGGTGAATAATATGATTTTCCATGGCATAAAACAACCGCCAGACTGGAATGGTTTCACCTGCAAATTCGCAATCTGAAAGTAGCCTTTTATCCGATAATTCCACAATCGATTCTCGAACATGGGAGTACATGTTTTTCAACTCCTTGATGACATCATTTTTTGGCATCTGGACAGGAAGTTTACTATTCTCATAAGGGTTTTCTATTCCAGCTCGACCGGCCAATTGTCCACAGGTATAGATAACACAGTGTCGCCATTGTTCGGAAAACGTCATGGCTTCTTCGGTATATTTGAATTTGAAGACTTCAGGAGGCATTTGTTCGACATTGGCCAAAGTCATTTTTTCTGACTTAAGCCAGGCTTCCATTAATTCTTTCCGGAGGTTATCCGCAGACGAGGTATTAACTGCTCCTGAACTAGTTTTCGCATGATTTCCCGTGGTCTTTGTTTCTCCGTTATCAATTTTACAGCCCAATGTTGAAAGTAGGCCAAATCCCAAAAGGTTCTTTACAAATCGCGTTCTTTTCATATGGATTTAAACACTAATACCTTCGTTTATTCCAGAACATATACACGTTCCACGGGCCATTGATCATCATACCCTCTTTGTTGTCAGGGACATGGTTAAGGAGCGTGGTTTTTCTCGCCCCTAGCAATCCGCTAAGAATGATTACCGGCAATTTGTTGTTTTTTATCATTTTTCAGTCGAGTACGAAATATTTACGGCAAAGGACTTGTGTAACAAAAGCAATCCAATAGTTGAATAGTAAAAATATAAGAAAGCGTTGATAAATGCAACATAGTTGCATTTACTTTGCAGATGTCCCATCGGTTGGGGAAGATTCCAAGGCAGCTCCATCACGTTGTAAGACCTATCCTTTTTCTTTCATTACTTTTTATTGTGCTTAGACCCGTCTTTAAATACTTTAAATTAGCATGGCATATTTAGGATGAAAAAATGAAAAAGATAGCCATACTTTGCCTGACCGTTGGCATTTTTTACTTCGGTAACGGTCAAAAAACGGGAAGTGACAGTAGTCGTACCACTGCCTTCTATAAAGATGTCACCACAATCTGTTTGCCCTATAAAGACCTGCAGCAACTATCCATGGATGCTGGAATTGCCGATTTGGACCAGGATGGAGACCTGGACATTTTAATTGCGAACGAGCATAAACCCAATATTCTGTTGATTAACGATGGAAAAGGAAAATTCACCAATGAAAGCAGCTCTCGGATACCCCAGGTTGATCATGATAGCGAGGATATTGGGATTGCCGACTTTGATCTGGATGGCGACCTTGATATCATAGTCGTTAGCGAAGATGACAAAACCAACGAATTGTATCTGAACAATGGAGATGGCACTTTTAAGGATGGGGGGAGCAGGATTCCTGTTTCGGGCACTTCCAATTCGGTGGTTGTCGTGGATGTCAATAATGATGGTGCGCCGGATGTCATGATTGGAAACAATGGTCAAAACAACCTATTGATCAACAATGGTAAAGGGTATTTCGAAGATGGGACCATTGCACGGTTTGGCCAATTTATGGATGTGACACAAGACCTGACCTTGGGGGATATTGATAATGATGGGGATGAGGACGTATTGGTTGGCAACGAAGATGCCAATCGCATACTGATCAATGATGGAAATGGGTTTTTTAAGGATGAATCTTCAGCCAGATTACCATACCGAACCGCCCCAGAGGAAACTAGGGAAGTGGACGTGGCCGATATCGATGGGGATGGTGACCTGGACATTTTATACGGTAATGTTCAGGCCTTTGTAGCGGATGCTGACCGTCAGAACAGATTGCTTTTAAATGATGGAAATGGTTTCTTTTCCGATATCACCAGCACCCATTTGCCCAAGGATGACAATCGTTGTTTTGGAATCGCTTTTTTGGATATCGACCGCGATGGGGATATGGATATTATGACGGGAAATACCAATGGCCCAAAGTTTGGCGGTCTTACGCCCTTTAGTGTTTATCTCAATGACGGGACAGGGAAGTTCGCTGAAGCCATCGATACATTTATTCCCGAAGGTATGGGTGGAAGAGGTTTCGATATCGATTTTGAGGATTTGAACGGCGATGGTATCAAAGACCTTTTTCTAAGCAATCGGGGCTCGCAGGACTTTCTGCTCTTCGGACTTAAGCAATAAATTACATAACAAAGTGACCGCTATTGCGGTCACTTTTCAAACTATAGTGGAATTATTTTCTAATACCCGGCCGCTTGCCCGTCCTTACGACTTTCGGAAGCGCCATGATAGACCTTGTTTTCATCATCCCACAAAATGGCCTGGTAGCCACCGTAGATGCCTCGGGCGGTGCCAATTTTATGGCCCTTATCCATTAGACCACGAATAGTAGTGTAGGGGATACCCGATTCGGTTCGTATTAATCCCGTATTTTCCGTAGTCCTTCCCATGGGGCTGGCCCCTCCCGTATGGTCCCAACGTGGCGCATCACCCGCTTCTTGGAGGTTCATGCCAAAATCGATGAGGTTCATTACAATTTGCGTATGGCCCATGGGTTGAAAGTCACCGCCCATGACCCCAAAACTGACATAGGGTTTGCCATCTTTTGTGATAAAGGCGGGAATAATGGTGTGAAAAGGTCGCTTAGCAGGCTCATAGGTATTGGCCTGTCCCCGTTTTAAACTGAACAGTTCACCACGATCTTGAAGCATAAAGCCCAATTTTGGTGGTGCCATACCGGAGCCCATACCTCTATAATTGCTCTGTATCAAGGATATCATGGTACCCTCCTTGTCCGCTACCGTCATGTAGATCGTCTCTCCTGCGGAGATTTCCCCTGCGGCGTATTTCCCGGCACGGGCGCCGATTTCTTTTCTTCTGTTTTCGGCATAATCGTCCGAAAGCAATTGCGCAACGGGGACATCATAAAAATCCATATCGGCATAATATTTTGCGCGATCCTCAAAAGCCAATTTCTTGGCCTCGGTAAAGAGGTGAAGGTGTTCCGTACTTCCAAATTCAATAGCCGAAAAGTCGTAGCCCTCCAATAGTTGCAACATTTGGAGCGCAGCAATACCCTGGCCATTGGGAGGAAGTTCCCAAACATCATAACCCCTATAATTGATGGATACCGGTTCTACCCATTCCGATTTATGAGCAGCCAGGTCCTTGGCCGAAAGAAAGCCCCCTTGTTCCTTGATAAACTTACCAATGGTTTTGGCAATATCGCCCTTGTAAAAAGCGTCGCGTCCACCCTTTGCAATTTTCCGATAGGTATTGGCCAAATATGGGTTTTTATAAACTTCCCCCTCATTGGGGAGTTTTCCTCCATTTTGTGATTTGTAGGTATCCTCAATATTGGGAAAACCCTTGGATTCAAAAAAGGGTACGGTACGCTGCATGTACCAGGCAATGAGTTCGGTCAAGGGAAAGCCCTTTTCGGCATAATCAATGGCCGGGGCCAGGATTTCGGTCATAGGCCTGGACCCAAATTTTTGGTGAAGTTCAAACCATCCATCCACAGCACCGGGCACACTAACGGGCAATGGCCCGTGGGACGGGATTTTCTCCATCCCTTCTTTTTCAAAGTATTCCAAGGTCAACTTTTGGGGAGAACGTCCACTCGCATTGAGGCCATACAGTTTTTTGGTCTTTCCGTCCCAAACAATGGCAAAAAGATCGCCTCCAATACCACATCCCGTTGGTTCCATAAGTCCTAAGGCAGCATTTGCGGCAATCGCGGCATCGATGGCATTACCACCACTTTTGAGGATATCAAGCCCAATTTGGGTTGCCAGGGGATGGCTGGTGGCCACCATTCCGTTTTGACCCAATACTTCGGAGCGGGTCGCAAAGGGTTCACCCGTGATTCGGTCTTGGGCCGTTGAAAATTGGATGATTAAAAAGAGGAAGAAAATGCAACGGAAAAAATTTTTCATAATGTTTTATTAGTTTTCTAAAGTACAAAATTCGGATATAGCTTATCGTGGTCCTACATACTACTGGGGAATGAGTCTGCCGATAGCATTACGTTGATCAAAATTGAAATTGGAGTTGTGTCATAACCCTAATTCCTTCTTTATTTTATTCGTATCCAGGTTTGATATCAAATCAATGACATTGGGGTACCAGTTCTTGTGATAGCCAAGTTCAGGTCTAAGTAATTCAGCAATGGCATCTTCTTTAGACCAATTTTCAAAAACCACACGATACGCTGCCATTATGGCCCCTGTTCTATCGGAGCCATGCCAACAATGTACCAAAACCGGTTTTTGGGCATCTTGTATGGCTTGTAGGGCTTTTATCAGATCACCTTCATTAAGTTCGGAAGTTTTCAAAGGGATATGAATCAATTCCAGTGCTGTTCCCCTGGCTTTTTTTACATCATCCTTATTTCGCCGAAACGTTATTGAAGTCTTTATTCCTGCCGCTTCCAGCTCCCTGAAACCTTTTCGACTGGGTTGTTCCGATCTGTAAACGGAATCATTTAGTCGGTACAATCGCTTAAATCGATTGGATGGGACTTTTTCAAGTTCAACATTTTGGGATATCCCATAAAATGGATATCCTAGGGAAAACAAAAGCAAGCAACCTAAGTAAAGATACTTTTCCATACTTTTTTACTTCTTCAAAGAGATCATTTCCATTTTGTTTTCCGCTATCTGTTTGTTGATTTTTGAAATGTACTCATCCATCAATCCATTTAAAGCGGAAATCTCACGATCCAATTCCTTGGTAACCTCCACAAAGAATTCCATTGCCTGATCTGTTGGCGGATAATCCCCGCGTTGGGAGTCCGTCATTAAAAATGCCAGACGGTTATTAATTCGAATCCCATAATTCAAGGGGTCTTGTCGACTCTGGTTCTTGGTCATATGGATATTGTTTTCGATAACGTCCAATTTCGCTTCAAAGTCCGCAATCGTATTTTTTAAACCCTTTTTCATGTCTTCTTTTCCCTTTAGGTAGTCCAGGTCCTTCTTTACGGTCCTAATATCAACAATTGCGGTATTGGCCCGGCTGACCTGGTCCCGAACTTCGATCAAGAAATCGAATTGTTTTTGATAATCGCCAGGGGTATTGGGCATTCGGGGGTCTTTGACAATGGTAAGGACCTGTTCCGAAGTTTGTCCATTATACCCCAATCTTATCCTGTAGTCGCCAGGCACCGCTTTGGGCCCGGAATTTGGTGATGAATAAAACACCATGCCCTTAAAGGTTTTGTAACCTGGGTACCGCATATTCCAAATCAATCTGTTTCCTCCCGATTTAACTTCCAAAAGTTTATCCGCTTCCGGGTTCAATTTATCCTTCTTGGCCACATTTGAAAAGCGTTGGATCAAAGTGCCATCCATTTCCGAAATCTCGATGGTTACCGTATCGGTTTCCTGGATGTTCTTTATGTAATAATTAATGATGGCTCCATTGGGATGGTTTTTGCCGACCAACTTGGTATTCGGTTTGCGCCAACCACCCGATTGCTGCATGCGATAGGCCTCATCGGGCTTGTACAGATGGAACTGCGAATTGGCGATTTCATCTGAAAGTTGGTGAAGTGGAGTCAGATCATCGATCATCCAAAAACTACGCCCGTGGGTAGCGGCAATCAAATCATTGTCCCGCACGTGAAGATCCCGAATGGAGGTAATAGGAAGGTTCAATTGGAAAGGCGACCAACTGTTGCCGTCATCAAATGAAACGTACATGCCCCACTCCGTTCCGGCGTAGAGCAATCCCTCTCGAACCTTATCCGCACGTATGGCCCTGGTATAATGGTTGCTTTTGATTCCCTGGGTGATTATCTTCCAGGTTTTGCCATAATCGGAAGTCTTATAAAGGTAAGGGGTATAATCCCCAAATTTGTACGAAGTAGCCGCCACATAGGCAGTACCCTTCTTGAACGGACTTGGGTCAATACAATTGATCATATTGAGTTTTGGACTCATACCAGCGGGAGGGGTGATGTTTTCCCAATTTTCGCCGTTGTCCTTTGAAATGTGAATCAAGCCGTCGTCACTACCGACCCAAATAACACCTTTCTCCAAAGGGGACTCATTGATGGCAAAGAGGTTGGAATAAAACTCGGCCCCGGTATTGTCCTGGGTAATTGGTCCACCGGAAGATTTTATGGTTTCCGGCAAACCACGGGTAAGATCGGGGGAAACCCTTTTCCATGATTGTCCCTCATTGGTAGTGACATGTAAGAAATTGGATCCCGCATACAATGTATTCCGGTCATGGATACTGAACTTTACCGGGAAATTCCAGTTGAAACGATATTTCATGACCTCGGCCCCGGAACCTGCAGGGTTGTCCGGCCAGATATTGATGGAACGGGTTTGATCCACCGAATGATCTTGTCGCATCATATATCCTTTATACGTTCCCCCATAGACAATAGCATTGTTCTTTGGGTCAGGGGCCAGGTGGGCACTTTCGCCACCCGCCGTAGGCTCCCAATCGCTTTCCGTTATACTCGAACCGGAAGTGCGATGGGCGATACGCACCGTACTGTTGTCCTGCTGTGCCCCGTATATCCTGTAGGGAAACGAATTGTCCGTGGTAACTCGATAAAACTGTGCTGTAGGTTGATTGTAATAGGTGGTCCAATTCTCTCCGCCATCGTTCGAAACCTGTGCCCCTCCATCGTCGGCAATGACCATCCTGCTATTGTTATTGGGATCGATCCATAGATCGTGATGATCCCCATGCGGGGCATTCTTTAAGGTAAAGGTCTTTCCACCATCGGTGGACACCCCGTAACTCACATTCATTACATACACCTTGTCCTTGTTCTGTGTATCGGCATAGATGCGACTGTAGTACCATGCCCTTTGGCGTAAAGCTCTGTTTTCATTTATTTTTTTCCAGCTCTTACCAGCATCATCTGACCTAAAGACGCCGCCATTTTCTGCTTCGATAATTGCCCAGACCCTATTGGAATCCAAAGGGGAAACCGCTATACCCACAATACCCCATGGACCCTTTGGCAAGCCTTTGTATTTTGAAATATCGGTCCAGGTATCGCCACCATCAGTACTTTTGTAGAGTTTACTGTCGGGTCCTCCGCTGTCCATTCGATATCCGTTTCGTTTCATCTGCCAAGTTGCGGCATATAGTATTCTTGGATTGTTCGGGTCCAGTATCAAATCCCCGGCTCCGGCCTTATCACTTTCATAAAGTATCTTTTCCCAACTTTGCCCGCCATCCTTGGAGCGATAGACACCACGGGTCTTATTGGGTTTCCAAAGATTACCGATTGCGGCAACGTATACAAGATCGGGATTGGTAGGGTGTATCCGGATTCTTGAAATATGTTCCGAACCTTCCAGCCCTATAAATTTCCAGGTTTCGCCGGCATCCAGGCTTTTCCAAATACCATTTCCGGAAGAAACATTTCCCCTTAGGGTTTGTTCCCCTTCACCAACATAGATTACATTGGGATCCGATTCCGACACCGCCAAGGCACCAATGGAACCTCCATAATAACCGTCGGAAATACAGCTCCAGGTATTGCCCGCATCAGTGGTTTTCCAGACACCGCCACCAGCGGTTCCCATATAATAAAGGTTTGGATCGTTCAAAACTCCCGAAACAGTTCCGGCACGTCCTCCCCTAAATGGCCCGACCAAACGCCATTGGACGGCATTGTACAAAGACTCAGCATAGCCTTTGGTGTTTGTGTTTCTGTTTTTTTTGCGTTGGGCGGTAGCATCATCTGTAGGGAATAGGAATAGTACGAGAAAGAGGTACGGTAAAAATGGTTTCATAGAGTGTAGTTTTAAGGAATCCTAAAAATAACCATTATAAACCCTTAGTTGTATATCTTAATAGGGTATATCTTTAGTATCCAGTTCAATAAACCCATTTTCCAAAGAAATGCCGCTCTTTTATACATGCCCGGTTCACATTTAATTTAGCAACATGACTATTTCCATTGGCAATAGTGTCCCCTTAATGATTCTTTTTCAGAGCATACTGTTTGCTTTTGTGCTCATATCGGACAGGGGCCCCAAGCGAATAAGCAATTACTACTTGGCCTTTTTTATGCTGGTATTGGGTTTACAGTTTGTGGCCATTACTTTTGGGAATTTACAGATTGAATCCGATTTTGTGGTCGCTGGGTATTGCGTCTATGGCTTTATTTATGGGCCAGCATTATATCTTTATACGGGGTCGCTGGTATTTCGCTCTTTTCGGTTTCGCTTCAAACATGTATTGCATCTCATTCCAGCTGCGGTATTGGTCTTTTTTGTAGTTCTTGGATATCATCCCTGTCAGACTTTTGGGGTTTTTCTATATGTCAGTCTAGTGATTTACGTTGCCATGGCAATAAAAGAATTGGTTAGCTATCGAAAGATTGTTCGGGAAACCCAATCGACTTCCGCCAAAACCGATTTAAAATGGTTGCAGTGGACGATTCTATTTTTTATTACGATTTTGCTTCTGGACATTGCAGACCAGTTTTTATGGTCAATGCACCTTTGGTACGGTTTTTCCATAATACACCTAAGTATTCTGTTTTTGGTGAATTGGATGTTTTATAAAGGGCTGCGACAACCACAGATTTTTTTGGGGATTACGGACTCTGAAGCGCTACTGATAAAGGAAAGGACGAGTGCTCCCCACCCCGTCCCGACCGAAGCGGAACGTTCGGAATTGGAAAGGGTAAAGCAGTTTGTACAAAACAGCCAAATCTTTTGCAATCCGGAACTTACACTTACTGAATTGGCTGACACCCTGGCAATGGCACCCCGAAAATTATCTTCACTCATCAACAATTATGAGCAACAGAACTTTGTCAGTTTTATAAATGCCTATAGGATTGAAATGGCAAAGGAACGCTTGAAAAATGTGGTGGACAAGAACGAAACCATTCTTGAAGTCATGTATGCTGTGGGATTTAACTCCAAGTCGTCTTTCAATACACTTTTTAAACGGCAAACCGGATGTACGCCTTCGGAGTTCAAAAAAAGACAGGCTCAATAGCCGTTCGGTTTTCTCCCTACTGGAATTCAAACGGATTTTCGAAGCTAAAAAGCGTTCGGATTCATGCATACGAACGACTTGATCGATATAAATACCGTGTTTTGAGGTTGTAAAACCTTTAATTCCCGTGTTTTGAAAAAATTGGTGTATTTGATTGTAGTCGGTCTTCTTTGTTGGTCTGGAATGCTGGCGCAAAAACTGGTACAGATAAGTGGTCATGGATTCGGTACTTTTAATGAGATAACGCTTAAACGGTATAGCCCGGAAATTCTTGGGTATGCATCCCTGGAAACAAAAACCTTGAATGAGGATGGGCTTTTCAGCTTTCAAATTCCCTTTTTGGGCGACAATCTATTCGAACTCAATTTTGATGAAAAAGAGATGGTGCACTTGTCCATACCAAGAGCGGGAAATGTCACTGTTTCCCGCGTGAAAAACACGGTAGCTATTGAGGGATCTCCCAATTCTGTAAAAATGCAGGAATTTGTGAGGCGCAACGGGGAATTACAAGCCAAGCATTTTGGCGAATTAAAAGTGCAGATGGATGATGCAATGAAAGTGGGTGATAAGGAAAGAATTGATGCGTTGCAACAGCAAGGGGCAGTGGCCCTTCAGAATTTTCTGGGTGAGTTTCGAGAGCTGATTGTAAACATGGGAACGGATTCAGCAGGTTTTTATGCTTTACAATACACCGATTTCAACAAAGAGCGGGTGTTCGTGGAAGAACGGCTAAAAGCCTTCAAAAAAGAATCGCCCGGTACTGTTCCCACGCGGGCCCTGGGAAAAATGGTGAATCAGGCCAGGAGCACGGAAATAGGTGAAATACCACCCGATTTTAAGGTTATTGATAGGACGGGCCATGAAGTTATCTTAAGCCAATTCAAAGGAAAGGTGGTACTTATCGACTTTTGGGCACATTGGTGCAGGCCGTGCAGGGTGGAGCATCCAAAAATTGCTGCGGTATTGAAAAAATACCGTAACCTGGGGTTCCATGTATTGAGTATCACCCAAGATGTGGATAAAGTCCAATGGGAAAAAGCCATAGCAAAGGATGGTATTGAGGATTTTCAACATGTTTTTGATAATGGTAACAAAATCAATGATTTGTATAGCGTGTCTTCCCTACCGCAAAATGTATTGCTCGATAGGGCGGGTAAGATTATTGCCAAAAACGTAAAGGCCGAAGCATTGGAACAAATCCTGGAAAATTTCCGATAAGGATAATCTCCCTTTTGACACCATGTTTTTACTATTTTGTTGATTGAATGTTCGGAGGAAAATCTCAGTTTTGGCATGTATTTGAATTTCCAGACTTGCCGGGATATTTCCATTACTTCATGGGTCCCTTTTTTATTTCTTTGATTTTGGCTATTTTGTTGGGAATTTACCACTAGCTAATTCTTCCCTATTATGAAACATTCCATCTTATTCACACTATTGTGGAGTCTTCTATGTGTCAATCCTGGATTCTCCCAAAACAAGAACTATGTCGATGCTTTAAAATCCTATGAATGGAGGGCCATTGGCCCCGCCAATATGGGAGGCCGGGTAACGGATATCGATGGTATCCCAGGAGATCCCAGCACTTTCTATGTATCGGGTGCGGATGGGGGCATCTTTAAGACCACCAATGGTGGGGTGCATTTTACTCCCATATTTGAGGGACAAAGGGCGTACTCCATTGGTGCGTTGACCATAGCTCCCTCCGATCATAATGTACTTTGGGTGGGTACAGGGGAAGGCGACCCCCGGAACAGTGTCGGTTATGGCTGGGGCGTGTATCGCTCGGTAGATGCGGGAAAAAGTTGGACGCATCTTGGCCTTAAGGAGACGGAAAGGATAAAAAGGATTGTTGTGGATCCCAATGATCCAGATGTGGCCTGTGTTTGTGCTTTGGGCAAGGAATGGGGGCCCAATTCTGAGCGAGGGGTCTTTAAAACCACGGATGGCGGCAAAAATTGGAAAAAAATACTATATATCGACGAAGATACGGGTTGTGCCGATATCGCCATGGAATTAAGCAATCCACGCATTATGTATGCCGGTATGTGGACGTTTCGGAGAAGACCATGGCGTTTTGATGATGGGGGAAAGGAAACCGCTATATACCGTACCATGGATGGTGGCGAGACCTGGAAAAAAATTATGGAGGGCCTTCCGGATAAACCTATGGCGAGACCTGGTATACACATAGCAAAAAGCCAACCCAACATCATCTATCTGATGACGGAATTCCAGGGAGGGGGCACCGCATTCCGTTCTGAAGATCGCGGGGATCATTGGGTCATGGTCAATGATGATCCCAATATCAACTTTCGTCCCTTCTATTACAGTGATGTGCGGGTCGATCCCAATAATCCCAATATTCTTTTCTCGATCTCTGGTAGGCTTAGCCGGTCCAAGGACGGCGGTAAAACCTGGGAACGAATTGCTACCACGGTACACGGGGACCATCAAGCACTTTGGATTGACCCTACCAACTCCAACCGTATTTTGAATGGTAGCGATGGAGGCTATCAGGTATCCTATGACGGAGGGGACAGTTGGGAGATTATCAATAATGTGGAATTGTCACAGTTCTACCAGATTTTCATCGATAATAAAGACCCCTATAATGTGTATGGGGGATTGCAGGACAATGGTACCTGGGTGGGCCCAAGCAATTCATTGTATTCAGCAGGAATACTAAAACGGCATTGGAAGGGACTTGCCTACGGTGACGGCTATTATGCCGTTCCCATCCCCGGAAGTGAGCATGAAGTGTACGCCAATCTTCAGGGAGGGGTGATTTTCCATGTAGATTCCCGTTTTGGCAACGTGCGTAACATCCATCCCTATCCAAAAATCATTGGATCTGCCGGGGATGCCATTGAAGATCACAAATATCGCTTCAACTGGGATGCCCCGATCGTCATTTCCCCACATGATCCCAATACGGTTTACACAGGAGGAAATGTTGTTTTCAAATCAACGGACCGTGGTCATTCCTGGGAGCAGATCAGTGAAGATCTTACCACCAATGATAAATCCAAACAAAGGACTTCGGGCGGGGAAATATACCAGGATAATACGGCGGCCGAATTCCACTGTACCATCCTTTACATCGATGAATCCCCTGTGGAAAAGGGCGTCATATGGGTCGGGACCGATGACGGCAATGTGCAATTGACCCGGGATGGGGGAGAAACCTGGACAAAACTCAACGATCGGATCAAAGGACTTCCAAAGTATGCCTGGGTTTCCAAAATCCATGCCTCGGAACATGACGGGGGCACGGCGTTTGTTACCGTGGACCACCATAGAATGGATGACTTCCGACCGTATGCCTTTATGACCACCGATCATGGCCGAACATGGACCAAGATAACCGAAGGTCTCCCCCAGGATGATTATGTAAAAGTTGTTCGACAGGACCCCATTAATCCAAACCTATTGTATGCCGGTATGGAGCATGGCATCTATGCGAGTTGGGACAAAGGTCGGTCATGGGCCAAAATCAATAATAACCTGCCGAATGTATCCGTGAGGGATCTTCGCATCCAGCCCAGGGATCGCGATTTAATTGTGGGTACCCATGGAAGGGGAGCATGGATATTGGACGATATCCGACCCATTCAGGAGATGGCCGATACCCAAGGGAAATCCTCCCATCTTTTTCCCGTTCGAAGGGCTACCCTATGGCATATGTTTTGGCGAATCGAAAATCTGGGGGATCGTCATTACAAAGCAAAAAATCCGGATTACGGAGCCAATATCAACTTTTATCTTGCCAATAGCGAAAAGACAACCGCCACTTTGGAAATTGTTGATGCCACCGGAGATGTTATTAGGACCTTGAAAGATTCCACCGTGACTGCAGGGGTAAATCGAATGGTTTGGGATTTGGGACATGAGGCGGCAACAAAGATGAAAGGTGCCAGTGGTGGTGGCTTCTTTTCGGGACCCATGTACCCATATGTATCACCAGGAACCTACACGGCCCGCTTAAAAGTAAATGGCGAGGTGTTGGAAACCCCTATTGAGGTTCGGTCGGACCCAAGAATGAGTTTGGAACAAGAAGCTTACGAAGCAAAAACCAAACTATTGCTTGAACTTCGAGCACTATTGTCACAAACGAATACGATGATCAATAACACCAATACCTATAGTGCCCAGTTACTGGAGTTGAAGAAAAAACTGGAACAACGTGAAGGTCAGGACATGGACCGGTCATTGTTTGATGATATTGAGAGTGCCTTGAAGCATATTTCAACTATACAGGACGATGTTTTGAAAAGGCCGCCCCCATCCATGACCTATCGACAACGACCAAGACTTCGGGAAGAGATCCGTTCATTGATGCGGGCAGTATATGGTGCAACGGCCAAACCTACCCAACCCCAGGTTTCAAGGTTGGCACAGTTGAAGGAGGAGGTCAGTGTAGCATCGGGGAAATTGAATAAGATCATTACTACGGATATCAAAGGAATCAATGCAAAGACAGAAAACATCCCACAGATTTCGGTTGGAAGGAAATGAAAACGAACAAAGTAAGTTCTTATGAGTTTGGCCATACGGCAATAGCATATTGTAAATTAGCGGTAATGCGTATTATTTTAGTTTTTATAGTATTGGGTTGTTCCGTATTGGTCGGGTGCGACAATGGGGAGAAAGCGGAATTGGCTTTTGAAGTTAAAACCTTTACCCCCAATGATTTGACGTACCCAAATGAAGCAGTTGAAATTCCAGGGTCGTTACCAAAACGTTTTATCGAAAATCATTTTGTGCCTTGGTCAAGGACTCCTGAGGAATTACTGGATTCTTTGGCCACTTTTCCAGGAAAGGACCTGACCTATTTGGAAAAATACCTAAATGATGACGAGTGGTACGGTGAGAACAAGAAGCCCCATACCGATTGGCAACGGGAAGAAGTGGTAACCAATGTAGATACCGAGGGTTTCCCCAATTTTCTTCAAAAAGGAATTGTAATAGCACATACCGATTTGCGAAGAATCCCAACAAACCGTCCAGGTTTTGACAAGTACTCGAAGGCAGGGGAGGGGTATCCGTTCGATTATTTTCAAGAAACCACACTGTGGGCCAATACCCCCATATTAATGGTGCATACCTCAAAAGATAACCAATGGTGCTATGTTATTAGTGGGTATTACAAGGGTTGGGTGGCCGTGCATGATGTGGCCATTGTCGATGAGGATTTTATGGAACAGTGGTCTTCAGTAGCTTACAGCATGCCCTTGTCCGATCAAGTGAATTTAAAGAACCCGGTTTCCAATTATGCCATAAATGCCAAAATGGGCATGGTACTGCCCTTTGAAGAAACTTCCAACAATCCCGATACGGTTTTGGTTTACTATGGCAATGCAGATGAAAATCAAAATGCACGAATTTTAAAAGCAAAAGTGGATAGAAGTATGCTCGCTTTGGGCAATTTCAAGTTCAATGAAACCAATCTTAAACAATTGGTTTCCAAATTGGTGGGAAGACCTTATGGCTGGGGAGGCTATTTAGGGAACCGCGATTGCTCTTCCATGATCCGTGATCTGTTGGGCACTTATAAAATATGGCTGCCAAGGGATTCCAAAGACCAAATAGCGGTAGGACATCGATATGACTTTCCGGACAAGGCCGATGAAAAAATAAAGTTGATTAAAGAAGAGGGAATACCTTTTTTGACCATTTTAAGAAAAAAGGGACACAATATGTTATATGTTGGCGACGCTCCCAATGGTGAACCTTTGATCCTCCACGCCATTTGGGGATTAAAAACGTCCTATTCCAATGAACAATTGGCCGATTTTTTGGACCGGTACCCCATAGAGGGAATACACCAAGCAGATGACGGAAAACTAAAAGGAAGACATATTATAGGGGAGGCCGTTATAACTTCTGTAACCATTGGTGCGGGCAATCAGAATAGCACCACTCCCTTAATTGATGAGATATACGCTATGACCAATATTCTGGAGAATTGACGAAGCGTTTGTATTTAAATCCTATACAATATCAGATGGAATTCTAAGGGTTGCCACCCCTAATTTGGCCAAAGAAATATTTTTAAAAAAGTTCTTCTGCGTGATTCCGTGGCTTTTTTTACTTTCAACTAAGAGCCTGTTTGGGAATTTGTCAATTGTTTTCTAATGTCCCTTTTTGCACGGCACGAGGCAAAAATGGCCTATAACAATTCCAATCACAAACTCCCAAACAGGCTCTAAAACTGCTTTAAAAACGTAACCTTACTTATGGTCTGGGTACTTCGTTGTACGGGGTCGAACATATCCGTTTGGGTATCATTAAAAACGATATAAATAAACGATAAGGGCATATATTCCCAACTGAACCGAATGTTCCAGCGGCCTTGTTCATCAAAGCTGTTGTATTGGTAGAAAGTGGATAACTGTACCCTTGGATTTAAGGCCAATCGCAAACTTCCCGTATATAAATCCGTATTGAGATCTTCTGATAGCATCCCAACGCCGTTAATGTTGTTATGTTCATAATCTGCGGTGAGGGAAACGTGGGGCAGGGGCGCATAACGTAAACCCGCAATTACCGTATTTCGCGTGCCGTTATAAAAATTTCCGAAATCAAACCGAATGGAACCCGATAACTTTTTGGAACGGTCGGAATTATATCTGACCAAATACCGCGTGTAACTGTAATCCCCCTCTTCAATTTCCAGGCCCAGGGGAGCAAAATCAAAATTGATGTTTTGCCAGGTAGGAGTGAAGGAGGCCTCAAGAAAACTATTGTCCTTAAACCAGGTGTATATGGGAAAAATATAGAGATTGGACTGCTGAAAATTTCCAAAGTCCTCAAAGTCATGAAAGTAGTTAAAGAAAACCCCTGGATCCCAGCGCCGTACAAAAGGAAGCCATTTGGGTCTTACAATGGCATAGCCTCCGGGACTGTGGAGCACCACATCTTTTTGGAACACAAACCCCATACCTGGCGTGTAATCGGCACTGACAATATCGGAGATATACCCCAAGTAATACTTATTGGTCGTTGATGTTGCCACCAATCTTCCTGCAAAACCGGTATCTCCGGTTTCACTGTCCAATGATGTTGATAATAGATAGGTCAATGTGATGTCCGGTTTAGGGCGAATCAATCCATCTATGGAAATCGTGGTATTGTTTTGATTTTCCAGCCCCAAATCCCCGAAAGAATCATCCAATCGATAGGTAACCATGGCCCCAATATTGTTTTCCTTACCATAGTTTTGGGTATAACGGGCCACCCCGAACGTGCTTCCAGGGCTATCATCGGTTTCCCGTTGCCGAACCGCCAAGGCCGCAATGGTGCGATTTTCATTGCGATCGGTATAGCGTACTCCGGCATCCAGGGGCGCCGGAGCTGCGTTGAACGCATTTGAAAGACCAATGGTACGGCTAAAGAAAGGCCTTACCCGGGAATTACCTCCACCGGCCCAAATACCGGAATTTTCCAAAAAGAACTGTCTACGTTCGGGAAAGAAGATGTTAAATCGTTCCAAGTTATTCACCGCCCTATCCACATCGGCCTGGGCAAAATCAGTATTGATGGTCAAATCGAGAACCGCATTGGGGTTAATGGCCCATTTCACGTCACCGCCCACTTTTGGTTCGTTTAAACGATCCGTTAGCACATCCCCTTCCTTGTTCTCATCATACTGGTACAGCGCGTAAGGTTCTATTCGAATATTGGCGGAAGGTGGTGGCACCTCCAGACCGGTAAGTTTGGCAGCATAGATCATCCGGTTTTCCGAAAACGATTGGGGTATGGCCGGAAAAACCGTTTTTTCAAAGTCTTTGCGGGCCAATCGAAAGAACGTAATTCCCCATTCCACAGGAACACCTGCTATCGGTTTGTCATATCGAATTGATTTGAAGGGAATGGCAAATTCTGCATAATACCCCTTATCCGTTCTTTGGGTACGTACACGCCATAACGCGTTCCAATCCTCATCCCGGTTGTTGTCATTAAAATTCTGAACGTCTTGTTGGTTCCCATATGGGGTTGTTTGAAAGGAAACGGCGTATTGTTTGGTGTTTTGGGCATCGATCTGAATTCCGAATACATCATTTTCAAGGCCATTGAAATCCCTACTTAAATCCTGCATTCGGATGCCTTTTTTGCCTAGGGAATCCCGTGCAAACACCCCAAAATAAAGGTTTTTATCATCATACAGAATACGCACTTCCGTCGTATTTTTAATGGGACCACCTTGAACCGGTTCCACGCGAAAGAAATTGGTAACGGGTTCCGTTGCATCCCAGTCGGATTCATCCAATCGTCCGTCCACGGTAATCACGCCTTTGGTTTTGAAAGCCCTAATGGTAACGGGTGTTTCCGGAGGGGGAAAATTGTCGGTTTCATCCTGTTGGGCTGCGACATTTTGAACCCAAAGCGCAAAAAGCACCATCCCACTTAGGGTCAATCGAATATGCTTTTTTCTAATCATCCTCATTTATCATTTGTAACATTTCGTAGATGGAGTGGGTACCTTTCTTTTTACCCTTTACATTGATTTCCCAGAACATCCCGTTATCCCCATTTAGTACGGAAACAGCTATTTCGGCGTCTTGAACGATTTCGATTCGAGCACGCTCCAAGGCTTTTTTTGTCCAAAGTAGCTCATGCCCAGAACCGCTCAACGCTACTTTATGGTAATACGGTTCTTGGCTTTGAAAAGCGCCCTTTTGCATATCAAAATGGATACCTTCACTTTCAAAGGTCTTGGCAAACGTACCCTTCAACACTAAGTCTTCCGGTGCACCTATGGATAGTTCGCCGTTCTTTGGCATTAACCATAGTTTATCCGAATATTTCAAGGCCAGTTCCATGTCATGGGTAGACATCAAGATGCATTTGTTCTCCCTTTTGGCCAATTGCCGCATCAATTGCATGATTTCGATGCGCCTAGGTAAATCCAAAAATGCGGTGATTTCATCAAGAATCATAATTTCAGGCTCTTGTGCCAGCGCTTTGGCCACCATTATTTTTTGCCGCTCCCCATCGCTGAGCTCTGACAACATACGTTCTGTAAGTTCTTCGGCGCCTACCTTTGCAATGGCCCATTGGATTACCTCGTGATCCCTGGCCTCCAATTTGCCAGACCATCGTGTGTAAGGATACCTACCTAAACCAACTACTTCATAACTACTGAGCATACCCCCATGAACCCGTTCTGTAAGTACCAAACTTAGTTTTTGGGCCAACTTTCGTGAGGATATTTGAAAAATGTCCTTCCCATCTAAAAAAACCTGACCATCCAAGGGTTTTTGAGAACCTGAAATGGTACGAATCAAGGTGGATTTTCCAGCACCATTGGGACCAAGGAGACATACCAATTCCCCTTTTTTTAGGGTTTCGGAGATATTGCCAGCTACCATTTTATTTCCCGATTTTAAGGAATACCCTATGGACAACCGTTCCAATTTCAAAACTTCATCCATTGTATTACAATTCAAAGGTTCGCATTTTACGGTTTCTCAATAAAACCCACATGACCACAGGGGCACCTATCAATGCATTTACGGCATTGAGATGAAGAAAATGACGTTCCCAGGGGAGATGGACAAATAGATCCGCGGCCATGGCAACCAGACAGCCCAAGACCATCACGGCCGGTATCAGAATCCTGTGGTCAGAGGTGCCAAATATTCCACGTGCCAAATGGGGAATGATCAATCCCAAAAAAAGAACTGGCCCACAGTAGGCAGTTACCGGGGCGGCCAATAGCACGGCACTGCCCAAGGTGATAATTCGTGTACGTTTTATGGACATACCCAGTGCGCGCGCATAATTCTCCCCCAACAAAAAAGCGTTCAACGGTTTTGCCATTAACCAACCGCTGATCAGTCCAATGATTGCCATTGGGATAAGTATGGGGAAATGTTCCCAATACACCCCGGCAAAACTACCATCATTCCAACCGGAGAAGATTTTGCCTTGTGATTCATTCGTAAAATGTAGGATGGCACTGATGAGTCCTTGCGCCAAATAGCCCAACATCAATCCAAATATCAATAAGGTAATGGTGCTCACATATCGTGCGATTCCAGCTATTAGGACCAATACCAGAAAACAGCCCAACATTGCTCCGGCTACGATACTCAGATTACCAAGGACTTCAAAATTCTCAAGGAATGATGAACCTACAACCGCCGCTGCAGTAACAACCATGGCTACCCCCAGTTGCGCACCGGCCGTTAAACCCAAGGCCCAGGGCCCGGCCAACGGGTTTCGAAACATGGTCTGCAATTGTAGCCCTGCGGTGCCCAGGGCCGCTCCACCAATGCCTGCCGCTATGGTTCTGGGCAGCCGTAACTCCTTGATTATTGTACTGTGTGTAGGGTCTGCATTGTCCAGGTTAAAGATTGCGGCCAATATTTCATTGATACTAATGGAAACGGTACCAATACCCAACTCCAGCAGGGTTAAAACTAGAATACCAATTATGAGGATTGGGAAAAGATAGACCCGCTTTTGGGAAGGGAGTTTGGGCCTTACTACGGGAGTCTCGATTTTATTTGAATAGGTTTCCATCCCACTTAGTTTTTGGTCAGCTTAACTTTTTCAAAATACAAAGGTGTGTGATCGGGCAAGACGTTCGGGTAAAAGATGGATACCAAATCCTCCAGTACCAAATCCGGCCGGACCTCTGGGGTTTCATACCAGTCGTAGGCGTTGTGCTCGTAACGTGTTCGCTTTTGATAGTGGTATACATTCCCTTTACGATAGGCCTTAAAGGCGTTTAAGTATTCAATTGTTGGCCATGTCCCATCAGATACGCTGTTCACCAACCAAAAATCTGCGTCTTTGGCCAGGTCGAGCATTTTTTCGTTGTTGATACCTACCGCATGTGTCGGTCCATCATCGGCGAGCACATTAATGGCACCGGCAGCTTCCAAAAAAGAAGCGTAAAAATCGTTTCGATGGGCAGACCAGTCGCTGTTCTCGGAAGGATAGTATACCAAAAAGGAGGTTACTTTTTCCTGTTCTTGCTCGACTTTTCCCATAAGTTGTTCGCATCGGTCAACGATTTCCTTGAACAAGTTGTTGGCTTCCTTTTCCTTATTGAAGAACAGCGCCGTAAACTTCAACCATTCCGCTTTCCCCAAAAAAGAAGGTTCTGCCCATGCAAATTGCGGGACGGCATTGATGCCCAATGCCCTCATTTTTTCCAAAGATGTCAATCCATCGTGATTGTAGGTGTATTGGATCAGGATATCCGGATTTAAGGAAAGTATCAATTCTGGTAGCGGCGGTCTATGAAAACTGTAGCCTATGGAGGCAATTTTCTTTTCTTCCCAACGCTGTCTCAACTCCGCATCATAAATAGCGCCTCCACCCATGGCAATGATATGCTCCATCAACCCAAGTGCTTTTATTCGGGTTATTTCGCCATCATCATTGGCAGCTATGGTTTTTAGGGGCACTTCCACGACCCAAGCATCCTCAAGTTCACCAGTTAACTCTGGTGCGGCCGTCCCCCTTTGTACCAAAACCAATTTCCTATCAAAAACCACTCCTCTGTCCGGGCTGTTGTAATGCAGGTGGACTATTTTATGGTTTTCCCTGTATGTGACTGAAAAGTTTTTGGCATGTTCAACAGCTACTTTTTCAATTAAAGGACTGATCAAACCTTCATTTTCAATAGCAATCTGATTCTTTTTTGTTGGAGGGCCACAACTAAAGGTCGTAGCACCAACTACAGCGAGTAAGGACAAAAATAGCAATACATGGGGAAGACCAGTGGTATCAACCAGCAAGATTTGTGGGGTTTTTATTTTTGTGGATTTTATCATCATTCCAAAATGAGTTATCCCTGTTGTTCTATTGGCCCTTCAGAAACTTTATCATAAAATCCCATGAAAACCGGAATATGTTCCGGCAATAGGTGCGGATAGACCAGCCGTATCAAATCTTCCAACACAATATCCGGACGCACAATTGCTTTGGCGTACCAATCCGATGTATTTTCCTTGGGCTTAACACGTTTTAAATTATGATATAGCTTATTTGCCCGCCAAGATTCAAAATGATTCATAATGCGTTCCTGGGGCAGGGGAGCAGCATGGATGTCTCCAATTACCCAATGTTTGGCTTCCTTTCCTTTAAGGAGTAACTCTTCAGTAGTCAAGGCTTGGAATCCGTCTGCATTGGCCTTCGTATTATTGGAAAGGACATTTTCCAAACCGGCATCCACCAAATACTGCGCAGGAATGCTATTGATTTGCATGATCCAGCGTTGTTTGCTCGAATAATATCCCCATAAGGCACTTTCCTTCACCTTGATATTCCTTGTCAGGTCCTTTAGGCCATTAATCTTGCTTTCAATGGCTTCAAAGACTTTGTTGGCTTCCTTTTCGGCATTAAAAAACAACGAATAGAATTTTATCCATTCGGCCCTAGCCAAATAATCGAACTCAGCCCAATCAAAAACCGTAACGGTAGGGATTCCAAATTGACGGCATTTATCCAAACTTTCCCGATGCCCTAAACTGGCCAAAGTCATTAAAAAAACTTCCGGTTTTCTTTGGAGCAATACTTCAAAATTGGGTGGACTGTGCCAACTATATCCTATTTGACCAATAGTGCCGTTAAGCGCTTTTTCCCGCATATCGTTATTGTAGGAATAGAGTCCGCCTATCGCATTGATGTGGCTTTCGAGTCCAATTTCCCGTAGATAACTCTCTGAATGCTGCACATTGACTGCAACGCTCTCAACGGGGATATGAATGATAGTAGCGTTCTGAAGTTCACCTTTCAATTCCGGTGGTTCCGTACCCTTTTGGACAAGCACCATTACATCTTCAATATCCGTAGACCCACCATCTTCGGAACGGTCGTCAAACAAGGTCGCATTGGTTCGAACGACTTTGTACGTACCGTGATAGGATACTGAAAATTTTTTGGCATATTTTGGGACTACCTTATGCCCGGAAGTATTCCAATCCGGTATTGCCCTAGTTCCAGATACTACTTGCTCTTTTTTGTTTTCGGATTTGCACCCCAAAAGGAAAAAAAACACCATCAAAAAAATAGGGAGTATAGTCCTCATGATTACCTTTTTCGTTGATATTTCACTTCTAAAACCGTGACAAATCCCTTACCATCTCCATAATCCTGTTTTTCTACCAGATCAAAGGAATCTGTTGAATGAATTTGAAAATAGGTTCGTTTTTCAATAACCCTGCTATGGTCAGCATCCTTGCCACTGAAAACCAAGGTTTGCGTATTTTCCCATTTCCCATTGGGGTACAGTACAACCAGTCCATCGCTATCAAAGTAGTAGGTTTCAAAGAGTTTGGTATTGGGATTGTATGTGTGATAGCTCTTTCCCAAATACGGATTTCCCTGATGGGCAGCTGAAATGTCGTCCGTGATAAAAGCACCGTTCAAAGTCCACTCCGCTTTGTAGGTTCCTTTTTCGGGTTCACTAGGTCGCTTTCCATCCAAATAGTACCAAGTTTCACTTTCCCATTCACCGACAAGAAAACCAAGTTTTTCCGTGCCTTTGCGTCTTTCTTCAAGTTTTGGGGTCGTATTGGATTGCGCATAAACGGTATAAAAACTATTGGCGAAAAGGATGAAAACCAGACCCAACCTCAAAGGAGATGAACTAAAAATGGAACTGGGAACGATTCTTTTCATCTTATCCTTGATTCAATATGCTCACATGTTTTCCCTTTTTGGAAACCAAAAACCCCAGGCCAAACAATCCGATGGCCATACCCAAAAGCAAGAGTATGGCGCTTAGCCTGCTTTGGCTTTTTTGGATATAGGTAAAACTGGGCAAATTGGGATAATCCTTTTGCGAAAAATTTTGATTGTTGTACAAAAAGGGCATAAAATGTTCCCTCCAGGTTCCAGCAAAGGCTATCACCTGCTTTCTGAAGTTTTCATAATCCTGGGTGGAAGTACCCGCCATATGGTTCAGGGATTCCTGCGCTATAATGGCTGGGGAGATCCACTTGAAACGACCTATCCAATGTTGCTGTTTTTGTAATTGTTCCTCATAAGCGTTTACCACGGGGGACAGTTCCTCCTTGACCAATTTTTGGGAAGCCATATAGCGATGGTAGAACCCCCTGGACTGGGTGGTGTCATTTAGGGCATACTCGGGGTGGTCCCTTAGGAAATTGTCCAATATCTCATCCTGTTTTTTGGTGACCTCTGCCTTTAAACTCCGCATTTCATTGATCATTAAGGTACGTGAGGGCATGGGATAGATCGTATTGCCCAATTGGTTCAATACCGAGGGGACCAATAACACAAAAACCACCCAGAGACCAAGCATGGCAACAGCATTCTTTGCCGAACTACCTACCCACAGGTTTACCAAAAACGCCAAAGCAAACCAAAAGAGCATATACACCAGAATAAGACCCAACAGCCCAAAAAAGAGGGTTGTCCCAGCAAACGGATTGAGGCCCAAAGAGAGAAAAACAATGATCAACGCGGCGATGACCAATACCGATAGCCAGAAAAAACGTAGCCCCAGTTTTTGGAGCACCCAGTTTTGGATGCCTATGGGCTGTGCGGCCAATAGGCGGAGCGAACCGCTCTCTTTTTCCGAGGAAAGTACGTTGTAGGAAAAAGCAATAATGAGCAGGGGAAGAAGGTAAATAATGACAAAGGCCAGATCGAAACTACCAAAGAGCAGTTGCACCGGACTGGTCATCTCGGCAAAGTTGAGGGCAAAATCGTCCCCGGCTACCGTAGGTTTTACGTAGTGGGTAAACAAATCTGCCTGCCCTGTGGAAACAAAGGACATGGATTGGGTTTCCATGGCGGCTACCCTTGGATGGTAGTTGCCCACTGCCATGGGGCTGGTGGGGATGGTCCATGGTGAAGCGCTTACTTCCATTCCCCGTTCCACCGAGTCCAGGAGTTTCAACATCATCGCATCATTTTCCTTTACTTCTTGCTGGGCCGCGGCAATATCATTTTGGCGCTTTTCCACTTTTTGCATGCCATTGTAGACAGAAAACCCAAAGAGTAATAAGAGCACAATGCTCAACAATTGGATCCAACGACTGCGCAGCAACAGTTTTAATTCGTATTTAAAATTGTAGGACAACATGGTCAAATGGTTTTAGAGGTGAATAACAAAAGGCCAAAAGAGGCCAACAACCAAATGCCCAGAATCCCGAGGTTGGAGCTATTTCTGGAAAGAATGGTATTCAATTCCGGCGGATTATACTCGAAGGCAGGTAATTCTTTCCATGTGGTGGCATCGGCCCTATAACTCCATTCGCCATAAGATGAATTTACGGCAAAATTGTCGTTCAAAAATTTTTGGGTGGCGATGCGGTATGTTTCCGCGGCATCCGCAAAATCCCAATGCGTATCGTAGTCGGTATGGGCAATGGCCATACTCAAAAAACGAGTGGGCAAATAGGGTGAAATGGCTGCCAAACCTTTATATACCCTCGACTGCTGTGTATACTGTTCTTTTAGGTAATTGTAATGCTTAAAATAGACCTCTGCCTGGTGTTCCTCACCCTTTTGCATGCGATAGCCATCAAAATTGAAGGGCAATTGGTGGAGGCTGTCCACACCGTATTCCCTTAAAACCTGTTCTTCCAGTAGTTTGGCTTCCTTACTCCAGGGATTATGGCCATCCAGCCCCTCTTTTTTGTCCTTAAGGACATTGGCCGCAAATTCCTGTCGGGTGGGATAGGGATGTTTGGTTTCTGCAATATTACTGGCGGCCTTTGGTGCGGCCAGACACGTAATGATCCAAACACATAGGGATACCACAAGGGAAATCCCCGATTTCTTTGTTCGGGACGAAATCAATAAAACAATATTGATGAAAATGATGTAATAGGCCATGTAAACCAGAAATAGCATCAGCAGGGAATTCCAACGAAAGACCCCAAAATCCGAAAGGTTGCCCAATAGCACCCCTGCCAATAGGAATACTACGGCCGTAATGCCAAAAATGGGCAGGAAAAGTGCGGCCCACTTTCCCATTAACCACTTCCAACCGGATATTCCCTGGCTCTTTAACAAGGTTAGGGTTCCCATTTCCCGTTCTTTGGTAAAACTGTTATATCCCAAAAGAATAATGAGAAGGGGTATGATAAAGAGTAGGATAAAGTCTGGGGTCAAATCCCCAAAACGGGCCAATCCCGTTTGGTCCGCAGCTGCACTGAACTGAGCCTCATTTCGTTTGTGAGCCTCCAGGAATATGGAGGTGCCCGCATATTTGTCTACCCCTTGGTCGACCAAGGACAGGGGATATTTCGGTTTAAAGGCATAGGTGCCGTAATGTGCTGCCGAATGGGGATTCTTTTCGCCCTGATTGTCCCATATGCCACGTTCGGCCGTTTTGGCCAAGGCGTACTGCTCATTTACATTTTGGTAATGCCGTGCACTGATCCATACGGCAACCCCCAATAGCGAAAGGACAATAATTATGGCAATTCGCACACGTCCATCGCGCAGCAATTCCTTGGTTTCTTTGAGAAAGGTTTTTGAAATCATGGTACCAGTTCTTTATATTCCATAGTGTTGAGATAGGCCTTTTCCAGTTCGGGAAGGGAAATAGCATCGGCAACAAATTGTTGTTTCAATTGACCATCTTTCATAATGCCGATATGGGTAGCCACTTCCTTTGCCCGAAATAGGTCGTGTGTTGCCATGAGCGTGGCAACGCCCTTGGAACGCAGTTTTTGAAGAAGTAACCCAAATTCATTACTGGCTTTTGGATCCAACCCAGAGGTAGGTTCGTCCAGCAGCAATACTTTGGCATCCTTGGCCAATGCAATTGCTATGCCGACCTTTTGTCGCATTCCCTTTGAAAAAGTGGATATCCGGTTTTCAAAGGCTTCCTGCTCCAGACCGGCTTCTTCAAGAACTATTTTTAAATCTGACTTTGACAAGGTTTTCCCCGCGATTCCAGAAAAATAGTCCAGGTTTTCCAAGGCAGTCAGGTTGGGGTACAGCATCAGGTTTTCTGGGATATAGGCCAAAAACTGTTTGGTGGCCTTACTGTTTTCCTGCACATCCAACTGGTTGATAAAGGCACTGCCGGAACTTGGGGGGATAAATCCCAAAAGCAAGTTGATGGTAGTGGTCTTACCTGCACCATTGGCCCCTAAAAGGCAATAGATCTCACCTTCCTTAACCTCGAGGTTAAGGTGGTCCAATGCGGTGTTTCCACCATATTGTTTTGTAAGGTTATTCGTTATAATCATGATTTTAGAAATTTGAATACTACATTATACCACGCATAAAGTAATCCTATGGTGGATTACACATTTTGGTGCATCAGGGTTCAAGGGCTTCGCCTTGACGGGGTATATACTACCTTTAAAATGGCATAGGGGGATCCCTAAGGGAATGGGGACCTTCAATTACTGCCTCAAAAGAATAGGTTCTTGCATGTATGACAAGAAAAGTGGGTACAACGATTGGCAGTATAATTGGAAGAAGCCAGAAATAGGCCGTTTGCCCTAATAGTTTGGCGCATAGTTCGCAGGTAAAAGCGGTATCGCGAAGTTGGGTATTATTATCGACACCCTCAATATGGGGATGCGATATATGGGAGGTAAAGACATGGATGGTATGGTATGACAACTGTACCAATAGCGCTGTTGCCAACAGTATTCCAAACCACTTTCTTGCCTTGTTGCCTCTCATGGGAAAAAGGGAGTGGAATACACTATTCCACCCCCGTTAATATATTTACCTAGGAACCATCCATTACTCGATGGTCAACGCAAAAGTTGCCGTAATATCGGTTTCCCCTCCGGCACCTTCCACCGTTCCATCATTGGGTTTGGTGGGCTCATGAAGCAATGTGATGTTCAATGTCCCATTACTTGCGGCGGCAGTGGTCAAGGTAAAATCTATACCGACAGGATTGGTTGTGGTAAAATTCTCCCCAGTGGCCTCGGATACATAGTCCGACTCATCATCGGCATAGGCTGTTGTCACATTAAGGCCCCCACCAACAACGAAGAAGAATTGGTGCTCATCGGCTTCACCCTCAATTTCCTCGTTTACCAGTTCCGCCGGTGATTCTGTGGTATTGAGCAACACTATAGTACCATCATAAGTGGTGTCTGCTGCCAAATCCCCGGAAACGGTCAATACCGGTTCTATGGGCCCATCGTCACCATCTGCATCAAAGGAAACCAAAGTAATGTTCGTTCCACCACCTTGCGGGGTAAGTGTAACGGTCATTGTGGTGATGACTTCCTCTTCATTAACCTCTTCCGGTGTATCGTCATCATCTGAACATGATGTGAATAAGATACCGGTTAAGGCAAGCATTGATAAGAATTTGATTGTTTTCATAACAAAAGATTAAGATTAATAATTGAGTTTTACTTGTAAAATGATATTTCTGCCCAAATCATCCGCAAAAAAGCGTTGACGGCTTAGATAGTCCCTAAATGACGTATCCATTATATTGTTTATTCTTAGTGAGGTTGTTAATTCGGTCGTCTTTCCCAATTGGAAACCAATTTTGGATTGCAATCCCAAAAGATGGTAAGCTTCTGGAGGGGTATTGATTTCCAAAAGCACATCTTGCTGTTGTTCCGGGGAAAAAACCGTGATATTATCGGGAAACTCGTTCTGCCGAAATACGTATTGGCTCTCCAGGGTAAGTTCAAAATCGTTCCATTCCGCTTTCGAAAAAGTGATGCTGTTCCTCAAATTTGCAGCCGGAATATTGATCAGTGCAATATCATTTTCAAAATCGTTTCCTTTGACCAGGGAGAACTTGTGCCCACTTGTCCAATGGCTGGTCCAGTTGGCATAGGCCGAAAAATCAACACCCAATAAACGTGCATCGGTCTGTCTGTATTCCCAAACTGGGAAGGCGCCCCGGATGGACAATTCCACTCCTGTCGGTTCCAATAGAATAAAATCATTGACCCAATTGGCGTAGGGTTCTATTACAAAAACCCAATGAGCAAAATCCCGCTCCAAGGAGGCGGTTATTTTGTGTGATGTTTCGTTGCCAATGCGTAAGTCACCGAGCTCAATTCTAGCAGCGGAATGATGTAGGCCATCACTGAACAGTTCTGCCGGATTAGGTGCGCGTTGTGCCAGGGCATAGTTCACTCGTATAAGGTATTCATCTTCTAGAATGAACTTCGCACCCAAGGTTGAGGAGATATTATGGTAGTCGAAAACAGGATTCACCAACAACTGCGTTCCCCTGTTCTCTACGATCAGATCTTGAAAGTCATTGTCATAACCCCGCTCTTCCCATCGGGAGGTCAGGTAGAACTTTTGGGCATCAATTCTATTGAAATCGTAACGAATACCAGCCTCCAGGTGCAAGGAATTATCAAAGCGGTATTCCCCTGTGATAAAGGCCCCAAAATCATATTTGTCATAATCTGGAATCAACCTTCGCACACCGGTATCGGGATTGGCAAAATTCTCCTGATATCTCCCCATTAAACCAAAATGGAGTTCCGCATTTTCCTTGGCATCCCACTTAAAATCGGAGGTCAGGGTATGGGTGGTCAATTCAAGATCCAATGAAGCCCTATCGTCGCGGTCTCCCCTTCGGATATCAAACTCAAACCTTCGGTTACTTTGAAAATCGTATTGAAAGTTCAGTCTGCCGAGCCCTTCAAATCGATGATAGAATTTGAACTTCCCTAAGTGATGGGTCACATCTTGCTTGGGGTTTAACAGGTCGTAGGTAAAAGGTCTTATGAACAGGGGTTCACCGCTGTTGATTGCCCTGATCAAATCATCGTTGTTGCCAATATGGGATGCGCGTAAAATGCCAATCTCGGCATTATAATAGGAGTACCTAACGTCCCAACCCCAAATGAATTTATGTTTCCCGAACTTTATTGACGTTCCAATTTCCCGAACCCCGGTATTGGAAAGAATATAATCTGGTGCCTCGCGATCGCCCAAGCGTTTGTATGACCCTTGGCCCCGGATAAAAAAACCTCCTTCAAAAGCACGGATGAGTTCAGAGGAAATGCTGCCACCCCTACCATTGCTAATTCCGTTAAGTAGTGTTTTTCCATAGAGGGTATCCTTTTTGGGAACACGGGCCTGTTCCATAACTATAACCCCACCAATGGCATCACCACCGTACTGAAGTGCGGATGCCCCTTTGATTACGGATATGGTCCCCGCCGAATTGATATCGATATTGGGCGCATGTTCATCGCCCCATTCCATATCCTGCATGCGTACACCATCATTCAAAATCAAAACCCTGCTGCCATTGAGCCCATGGATAATGGGCTTCACTATGTTTGCCCCGGTATTTAAGGACGAAATACCGGTAAGTTCCTTAAGGGCATCACCCAAACTGGCCGCACTGTAGCTCTCCAAAGTTTCCAATTTCAAGGATTCCTCCAGGGCGGAATTGGTCTTTTTACGTATAACATCACCTACAACGTTTACTTCTTCCAGTTCTTCCAAATGATGCTCCAATTTGATTTCCACAGCGGTATCGCCATTTACGGTCACTGGAACAATGAGGGTTTCGCAGGTAGGATGGGCCACTTCCAATTCATAAACGCCTTTACAAATACCGGTAAAGGCAAAGCTACCGTCCTTAGCACTATAGGTTCGGGTCTGTGTTCCAATGATTAGGATGGAAGCTCCCTCTAGAACGGTTTTATCATGGTAATCCACTACCGTACCGGTTAAACGGGCTTCACAGTCTTGTGCAACGATATGTGTTAGAGTGCTGAAAAACAGCATATTGATTAATAAAATCCTCATGAAACTAATTTGCAATCCCCTTATGGGCAAGGTATGGTTCTATCTAGGCAATGGTATGAACGGTAGGAGGGGGTCTGGAAAATGGAAACTTGAATAATGGTACGGAAAAAATAGAGGCTTCGAAGTTCTTGGGTGGAAGTTCGACTGTTAGTGTTGTTTTGCTGAAGGGTATTGCTAATTGTGGTGAAGTTAAGAATTCACCTGTCTGATTTGTAATGGCATCTTCACATAGCTCACAGCTTTCTATATCTAAATGGTCCTCGTGATGTGAGTAGGCATGAAAATTAGATACCTTAAAAATTAATAAGGAGAGAAAAACTAGCGAATAAATGAGCTTAGATGCCCTCATAAGCTGCAAATCTAACTTTTTTGAATGCACCACTTATGTTAAGGAATTCATAATGTTTAACGAAAAAAGAATCCCAAACCCATGCGTTTTAGCATCTTTTTTTCAAAATCCCAGAAAAAGCGAAACTGTCCAAAAAGCCACCCAAAAAAGACCAATAGTACTTGGTATATCGGTAAGATGATGAGAATTCGAACGGGCCAATAGATCCATCCGCTGTGGGTTTCCCTATCTATTCCAATGAAATGGGTCAAAGGTTCCGCAAATTTTGCGGAAACACTACCGGTTATGGCGAAGACAATAAAAATGGCGATCATCTCCCAACGTTGATCAACTACCCAACGGTTTTCAAGCTTTTTGAAGCACCAAAGAAAAAACCTTACCATGATCCAATAAAAGAGGGCAACAAGAAATAGGGTCATCGGCCATTCCCAAAAGGTGTTGTTCAAACCAAACAAATGCAAAAAACGTCTGGAAAAGAGGTATGCCGTGAGCAAGACCAAAAAGGCTCCAAGGAAGGGAAATAAAAGCTGCCAATCTCTAGTGATCTGCCACCGAATTCTAATTTTTTCCATCCATAAAAAATGATGGTAAAAATAAGGATTAAATTCTAGGTAAAAACGGACCAAATTTTTAATTGGTAGGTTACTGAAACTGGACAAAATTGCAGTAGACATGGTAGCCAAAGTTCGTTTTAAGGCTATAGTCCATAGGGGGTCCGTGTAACGAGGCATCCATTTTGGGTTCTGGAAACCTTTGGTTTTTATTCCAAAACAATGGGGAACCCAAGAAGGGAAACGAAAGGGTATTTATAGGGATAACTTCAAAACACAAAAAAGCCATTTGGAAAATTCCAAATGGCCTGTTAATTCCAGTTCCAGGGCGATTTACTTCCCAAAAAGACCACCGAGCAATCCGCCAAGTCCTCCTTTTTTCTGTCCACCACTGTTTAGCACCATGCCGGCCAGATCATCCAGGACGCTCCCATCACCATCGGAATCCAAGAAGGTCTCTATAAGGGATTGTTGTTGATTGGCTGCATTGCCACCACCCATTAGGCCGCCTAAAAGTCCGTTCAGTCCGTCCGGACTGCTGACATTCTGTTGTCTTGTTTGTTTTCCTAAAAACCCTAGAAGGATGGGAGCGGCCACTCTTAGGATTTGCGATATGGAGCCTGCATCCAATCCAGACTTGGTACTCAAAGCGTTTTCAACTTGTGGTTGTTTGCTTCCTAAAATGTGGCCCAAGATTCCGGCACCATCATCCATAACATTTTGGTCAACACCACCACTGAACAAACCGCCTAAATTGTCCAAAATACTACCATCATGCTTTGAAGAAAGTGCGTTCATAAGACCCTGGGCCCCTCCAGGGGTGGAAGTATTTCTTTTCATAGCGCCCATTAATAGGGGTAGTGCCATACTCAATACCCCTGCGGTTTTGTCTTCCGATTGTCCCGTTTGTCCGGCTACGCCACTAATGAGTTGTTTGCCCATTGGGCTATCCAATAAATCCAATAATCCTGACATGTTTTTAGTGTTTAGAATGAAAGCTCAATGTACAAAACTGGGAGGTAAATACCCTTGAAAAAAAGTACTTATTGCAAAATTGAAATGATCTGTTCCGCCAGCTCAAGGCCAATGCGATCCTGTGCTTCTACCGTAGACCCCCCAATATGGGGACTTAGGGATATTTTGGGATGCATTAAAATCCGTATTTCGGGCTTGGGTTCCGATTCAAAAACATCCAGTCCGGCAAACGCAACTTTTCCAGAATCCAGGGCCTCCACAAGGGCCACTTCATCCAAGACGCCGCCCCTGGCCGCATTGACAATGCCCGTTCCCGACTTCAGCTTTTGCAATTCCTCCTTTCCAATGACGTATCCATTGGTCTGTGGCACATGTATGGAAATAAAATCGGAACGTTGCAGTAACTCATCCATAGGAATCCCCGAAAGTTTAAAGGTCATTTTTTGTCCATCAAAAAAATCCATTATGAATTCCCTTTCCTCGGGATGGTGGTCATGGAAAACCACGGTCATTCCCATGCCAATGGCCCTTTCCGCAACCGCTTGGCCAATTCGTCCAAACCCTATGATACCCAGGGTCTTCCCTTTTAACTCTATTCCTTTTTGATATAGATTTTTAAGATGCTTAAACTTGGTATCCCCATCCAACGGCATATTTCGGTTTGCATCTGCCAAAAATCGAACCCCATTGAGGAGATGGCCAATAACCAACTCCGCAACGGATTCTGAAGAAGCTGCGGGTGTATTGATGACCTGTATTCCCTTTGATTTGGCATAGTCCACATCAATATTGTCCAGCCCAACACCACCTCGGCCGATCAACTTTAGACTTTCACAGTTTTCAATGATCTTTTTATCTACCTGGGTGGCACTTCTTACCAAGAGGACATCTATTTGGTTTTGATTGATGTAGTTTGCAAGTTGTTCCTGCGCCACTTTGGTTTCGCTAACGTCGAAACCGGCTTCCTCTAATTTGCTTTTCCCCATTTGGGAAAGGCCATCATTTGCAAGTATTCTCATTTTTAAAACTTTAGAACTCTTATCCTCAACTATATTGGACATTTAAAACTTAAAATTTATAATTTCAAATTGAGAACTATCCTTTACGTTCCAATTCGCTCATAATATCCACCAAAGCGCCCACACTTTCCAAGCTAAGGGCATTGTACATGGAAGCCCTATAACCACCTACTGACCGATGTCCGTTGATACCATTGATACCGGCTTCTTTACACATCTCGTCAAATGTTTCCTTTAAGGTATCGTCGGTAATGTTAAAGGTTGCGTTCATTGCGGAACGGTCATCCTTGGCGGCAAAACCGGAGAATACTGGGTTCAGGTCGATTTCCGAATAGATAAGGTTCGCTTTTTTATCATTGATTTCCTCAATCGCAGCAATACCCCCCAAATCCTTTAACCATTGTAGGGTCAACATGGAGACGTAAACCGCAAAAACGGGTGGGGTATTGAACATACTATCCTTGTTGATATGGACTTTGTAATCCAGCATGGATGGTATTTTTCTGGATACTTTGCCCAGGGCATCTTCTTTGACGACGACTAGAGTAGTGCCCGCAGGACCCATATTTTTTTGTGCTCCGGCATAGATCAGGTCGAAATTGGAAAAATCCAGTTGACGTGAAAAAATATCCGAGCTCATATCACAGACCAGGGGAACGTCGGTTTTTGGAAATTCCTTGATCTGTGTGCCAAAAATGGTGTTGTTCGAGGTTAGGTGGAGGTAATCCATGTCCCCAGGGATGGTATACCCCTTTGGAATATGGTTGAAATTATCCTCTTGTGAAGAGGCCACTTCCATGACTTCACCAAAGAGCCTGGCCTCCTTTATGGCTTTTAAGCTCCAGGTTCCCGTATTGACATAGCCGGCCCGTTTTTCCAGTAAATTGTAGGCCACATTCAGAAATTGACTACTGGCACCACCTTGCAGAAATAAGGCCTGGTATCCTTTGCCCTCCAGTCCTAAAAGCTCCAGGGCCAGGGAACGGGCCGTCTCCATAATATCGACAAAGGCTTTGCTTCTATGGGAAATTTCTATTAAGGATAGCCCACTTCCATCCAGTTCTACAACGGCCTCTGAGGCTTTTTGCATTACTTCTTTTGGCAGAATGCACGGGCCTGCACTAAAATTGTGTTTTTTCATGTAAATCTTCTTTGAAAAAAGGTCTTTTGAAATTGCTCGGCAAAGGTCCGAAAATTTTATGGATTCAATTCCCTTGGCCCATCTTCAAGTTGACATAGGAATTTCATGGTGTCAATACCATCTGCATAATCGGACAATTTTGGGGATTGGGTTTGTCCAAAAGGAATTTCGGAATCCGTAAAACCTTCGGAAACAACACATTGTATGGCTTCGGCCTCGGCGTCAAGTCTTTTCGCCAAGTCCTCCTTATCATCGTAATATTCAAAAAATAAAGTGGCGATGGGAGATCCGTAGTTGCTATCCTCTTTTAGGATGAGGAACCCATTGTCCAGGATTTTACTATCGGACATTAAATACACCGCTTTATTGTAGTCGTAATTATTGACGTACTTATGGTGCTCCAGTACCGTTTTCCATGGGAATAGGGCATTAAAAAGTGCATCAAGGGGATATCCCTTGGGAACAAAGAGTTTGGAAACACTGCGGCATCCCAATCCAAAGTACCTAAAAACGTCATTCCCAAGTCCTTCGAGTTGCGTCTCAGTGGTATCATGGGTCAGAACGGCAACGGAGTTTCGGTTCCTGCGGATAATATGGGGATATTGGCCAAAGTAATACTCAAAGTAACGGCCAGTATTGTTGCTGCCTGTGGCAATTACGGCATCGAAACCGATCATTTTCCCCTCCGTGAATTCAATTTTGTCCTTTAAACCAGCATCATTTGCCATCAGGAATTCTCCAATAAAGGGCAACAAAACGGTGTCATTGGAAGATAATTTGGCCAAAACACGATTTCCGGACAGTACAACACATAAAAAATCGTGAAATCCAACCAAAGGGATGTTCCCGGCCATTATAACAGCGATGGTTTTTATATGCCCCCCGGTCTGTGGATATTGGGATTGCCAATCCAATATCTCCCTTTCGTTTAGAAGTGTGCCCCAATTTTTTAGGGCATATAGGAGGTTTTCTTTGGTGAACCAGGCATTTTGGATTGTTGCTTCGGACATGCAATTTTCCAGTTTTTGGGCCCATATGTCCAAATTGGTAGTATTACTTTCGCAAAATTTAGCAAATAAATCGCCCAGTTTAACAAAAGCCTGTAAATGTTTGGGGTAAGCCATGGTTATATTTGTAGACTATGTTTTTAGCACTTAATTTTGTGTAAAATTACGCATTGAAAAAGGAATCAGTATGGCAATCATTATAACAGACGAATGTATTAATTGTGGGGCCTGCGAGCCAGAATGCCCAAATACCGCAATTTATGAAGGTGCCGATGAATGGCGCTACAGTGATGGGACTTCCTTGACAGGGGATGTCGTATTACCGGATGGCAAGGCAGTAAATGCGGATGAGGTCCAGGAACCCATAAGCGATGAGGTTTATTATATAGCTCCCGATAAATGTACCGAATGCATGGGCTTTCATGAAGAGCCCCAATGTGCTGCGGTATGCCCCGTGGATTGCTGTGTGCCCGATGAGGACAGGGTGGAGACGGAAGAAGAACTTTTGGGCAAGCAAAAGTTCATGCACCCGGACGGGTAGGCTATAGCATTTTCGTTGCAATTTCCTTGAACAGTTTTGCACATACCATGGCGGTAACGCCATTATTATCCCTTTTGGGATTGTATTCCACAATATCCGCCCCTAAAATGGGGACAGGTATACTTTGAATAATTTCCAGCACTTGACGGGTCGATAACCCACCAGGTTCATGGTGGGAAACACCTGGTGCAAAAGCCGGATCCAAAGCGTCCATATCCATAGAGAGGTAAATGGGGGTTTTGTATTTGGGTATTTTAAAAGCGGCCAAGTCGTTCATCCCAACAATGGTCACGCCAAATTCAGAGGCGTTTTTGCGTTGCTCCCCATTTAATGTCCTAATGCCAATCTGTGTGAGATGGTTACATAGGTTTTCCTTCATGATATGGTAAAAAGGGCAGGCATGGGAGTACGGGTCTCCTTCAAAATCTGGATATAGGTCGCTATGGGCATCGATATGGAGTATGGGAAATTGTCCATATTTTTTGTGAAAGGCCCTTATAATGGGGTAGGTAATGGAGTGGTCGCCCCCAAAGGTCAATAGGGGTAATCCACTTTCCAGATGTTTTAGGGTCAACTCTTCGATTTCAAAATAATCGGTAATGTCAAAGTCCCCTTTATCAACAAGTCGCTCACTGGAAAGCAATGTTCCATTTTCCGCATAGTAATTGGCAGAAGGGGAGTGGTACGCTTCCCTGATCAATGGTGGGGCAAGTGAAGGCCCTTGTAAAAAAGAGGATTTTTCATCGTATGGGATTCCTTGTACCACGATTTTTGACATGACCTAAATATACCAAAATCCTAAAGTTCCTTGCTAAGTGAAAGCTGAAATGGTATCTTGCCGTGCATGTCAAAAAAAGAAGCCGAATATACCGGAATTTGGATGAAACTGGGCTGTTTCCTGTCGGCATTGGCCATTTTGGGAATCATCACCATTATTGTCCTTTTTGCATTTAATTTGATACGGGGATTCTAGGTTTTCCGTAAAACTTCACCCTATATTTGCAGCCGTTTTAAGATATGGGACGTTAGCAGCAAGAACTTCACGGATAGGTTATTATGACTACACCCAATTGCGGGCCTTTGATTGTGCCGACCACCACAGTTTGAACCTTCTGACTCCTTAAGTCTTACGCTCTAAAATCGATTGTATGAAAGCTGGTATTGTAGGATTGCCCAATGTAGGGAAATCAACATTATTCAATTGTTTGTCCAATGCAAAGGCACAAAGTGCCAATTTCCCTTTTTGTACCATTGAGCCCAACATTGGTGTGGTCAATGTTCCCGACAGGCGATTGGAAAAGCTTGAGGCGTTGGTCAACCCACAACAGGTCATTCCGGCCACTGTGGAAATTGTTGATATTGCCGGTTTGGTGAAAGGGGCCAGCAAAGGGGAAGGTCTGGGAAACCAGTTTTTGGGAAATATCCGGGAAACCGATGCCATTCTCCATGTACTGCGCTGTTTTGATAACGATAATGTGGTTCATGTAGATGGTTCCGTAGACCCCATACGGGACAAGGAAACCATTGATATGGAATTGCAATTGAAGGATTTGGAGAGTGTTGAAAAAAAACTGGAAAAAGTAAAGCGTGCCGCCAAAACCGGGAACAAAGACGCCCAGAAGGAAGCCGAAGTTCTAAACACCCTTAAAACCGGGCTGGAATCCGGACAGTCCGTTAGGGCGATTGCCGTTGGGGATGAAGGGTATGCGGAATTCGTAAAACCATTGCAATTGATCACGGATAAACCTGTCATGTATATCTGTAATGTGGATGAGGCAGCGGCAACCACGGGCAATGCTTATGTAAAACAGGTCCAGGAAGCCGTACAGGATGAAAATGCGGAAGTGATTTTTTTGGCCGTCGGTACTGAGGCGGATATTGCGGAATTGGAAGATTATGAGGAACGCCAATTGTTTTTGGAAGATTTAGGGCTCTCGGAACCGGGTTCCGCAAAGCTGATTCGAGGGGCGTACAGATTATTGCGTTTGGAAACCTATTTCACGGCCGGGGAAAAGGAAGTTAGGGCCTGGACCATAAAAAAAGGGGCTACCGCACCCCAAGCGGCGGGCGTTATCCATACCGATTTTGAAAAGGGATTTATTCGGGCCGAGGTAATTACCTATGAGGATTATGTGAATTATGGAAGTGAGGCCAAAGTCAAGGAGGCTGGGAAAATACGCGTGGAAGGAAAAGAATACGTGGTGCAAGACGGTGATGTGATGCACTTTAGGTTCAACGTGTAATACCTGAACATAGTAATTCGCTAAAAGGAAATCCATCGACCATCCCAAAGATGGATAGCTTTGATCCATGGCCAACAAAAATGACTTTAAAGGCTGGGGAATCCTTTTTGGTATTTTGGGGGTAGTGCTATTTTCCACGAAAGCGATCCTTGTCAAGTTGGCCTATCGGTATGAAGTGGATACCTTGGAATTATTGCTTTTTAGGATGCTCTTTTCCTTTCCCTTTTACCTGATCATTCTTTTTTTAACAAAGGAAAAAGGGATTGTCCAACCTCAAAAAAGGGATTTTCTTTGGGTACTCTTATTTGGGTTTTTGGGGTACTATCTGGCCAGTTATTTCGATTTTTTGGGACTGAATTATATCAAAGCTGGATTGGAGCGGATCATTTTGTTCGTGTACCCAACCATTGTGGTCCTTTTGGGCTTTCTGTTTTTTAAACGTGCCATTACCAAACCCCAGGCCCTGGCCATTGGAATTACCTATCTTGGGATTTTGATCATATTTTGGAATGAGGCGGACATTTCGGGAAGTAAGACCCTTTGGGGAGGCTTTTTGGTCCTGCTAAGCGCTGTAGCCTATGCTGCATACCTTGTGGGCAGCGGATGGCTGATTCCAAAATATGGGGTGCTCCGTTTTACGTGCTACGCCATGTTGGTTTCCACCTTTTGTGTCGTTGTCCATTATGCGTTGCAAGGAAACTGGAAGTTGTGGAACTTTCCAATGCCCGTCTATGGGTACAGTATTATGATGGCCATACTTTCCACACTCCTTCCCTCATTTTTGGTATCCACGTCCATTAAGCGATTGGGGGCGTCCAATTTTTCCATCTTAGGTAGCCTGGGTCCGGTTTCCACCATACTTTTGGCGTATGTTTTTTTAGGGGAGGAACTTACCTACCTACAGCTTTCCGGTATGATGGTCGTCATTTTTGGGGTGACTTTTCTCTCATTACCGGGAAAGCGGGAGTACTAAGCATGCCGCTATCAACAATCCCATTCCGATTATTGTTGATTACTTTCCCACTGCTACATTTTGATTTTTGGCCCGAAACTTTATATTAGTCAGGTCGAAGGCCTTGCTGCGCTTCGCAGTTAAGCGTTATTGGTTAAAAATTGATAGGCTCCCTTCAAGGATTTTATTCCATATTTTTACCATTGACCGTTAACTTTAATACACAACCATTACATGGCTCAAACACAATATACTGAAGAGAATATACGCTCGCTGGATTGGAAGGAGCATATCCGTATGCGTCCCGGAATGTATATTGGTAAGTTGGGTGATGGTTCTTCCGCCGATGATGGCATTTACATTTTATTGAAAGAGGTCATTGACAATTGTATCGACGAGTTTGTCATGGGAGCAGGGAAGACCATTGAAATTGCCATCAGGGACAATGAGGTAAAAGTTCGGGATTATGGCCGCGGTATCCCCTTAGGGAAGGTCGTGGATGTGGTATCCAAAATGAATACCGGAGGGAAGTACGATACGCGAGCCTTCAAAAAGTCCGTAGGATTGAATGGTGTTGGAACGAAGGCCGTAAATGCGCTATCCGCCTCTTTTAAAGTAGAGTCCACACGTGATGGACAATCCAAAACAGCGGAATTCAATACGGGAAACCTGGTCAATGAAAATCAGGCCGAATCCTCTAAACGACGGGGTACTTTGGTAAGTTTTATCCCGGACGAGACCATTTTTAAAAAATACAAATACCGAAATGAGTATGTGGAACGCATGCTCAAGAATTACGTTTACCTTAATCCGGGATTGACCATTGTGTTCAATGGGGAAAAGTACCATTCCAAAAATGGCCTCAAGGACCTTTTGGAGGATAACAATAACCAAAGTGACTTCCTGTATCCCATTATCCATCTAAAGGGGGATGATATTGAGGTAGCCATTACCCATAGCAAGACCCAATACAGTGAGGAATACCATTCTTTTGTCAATGGGCAGCATACCACACAGGGGGGGACACATCAAGCGGCGTTTCGGGAAGCCATTGTCAAGACCGTGAGGGAGCATTACAACAAAAATTTTGATGCCTCGGATGTACGCAAGTCCATTATTTCCGCTATTTCCATCAAGGTGATGGAACCCGTATTTGAAAGTCAGACCAAAACCAAATTGGGTTCCACGGATATGGGAGGAAATCTACCTACGGTTCGGACCTATGTGAATGATTTTGTGGGGAAATACCTCGATAATTACCTTCATAAAAATCAGGATGTAAAAGACGCGCTATTGCGCAAAATTTTACAGGCCGAAAAGGAGCGAAAAGAGCTTTCCGGTATTCGAAAACTGGCCCGGGAACGGGCTAAAAAAGCCAGTCTCCACAACAAAAAACTACGGGATTGTCGTGTCCATCTCCAGGACATGAAGAAAGACAGGCGTTTGGAAACCACCCTTTTCATTACCGAGGGGGATTCTGCCTCTGGTTCCATCACCAAATCAAGGGATGTGAATACACAAGCCGTATTTAGTTTACGGGGGAAGCCCTTAAACTCGTACGGAATGTCCAAAAAGATTGTATACGAGAACGAGGAATTCAATTTGTTGCAGGCCGCCTTGAATATTGAGGATTCCTTGGAAGACCTTCGTTACAACAATATTGTAATTGCTACGGATGCCGATGTGGATGGAATGCATATCCGGTTATTGCTCATTACCTTCTTTTTACAGTTTTTTCCGGAACTCATCAAAGAAAACCACCTATACATCCTTCAAACCCCGCTTTTTAGGGTACGGAACAAAAAAGAGACCATTTATTGCTATTCCGAGGAGGAGAAAAGGGCTGCGATTGCGAAACTTTCAGGGAAACCGGAAATCACACGTTTTAAGGGATTGGGGGAAATATCCCCGGATGAGTTCAAACACTTTATCGGTGATGATATCCGTTTGGAACCGGTGATGTTGGACAAGGCCATGTCCATTGACCAATTACTCCAATTCTACATGGGCAAAAATACGCCGGACAGGCAGCAATTCATCATACAAAATTTGAAAGTAGAACTTGATTTGGTAGAGGAAAACCAATTGTAAATCAGACGATAGGATTTAAATGGAAGAGAACGGCGAATTGAACGACGAACACTTATCAGAAAATGAACATTATGAAGGTGACTCCTTAACAAGGGTAACCGGAATGTACAAGGATTGGTTTTTGGATTATGCCTCCTATGTAATTCTGGAAAGGGCCGTTCCTGCCATTGAAGATGGATTTAAGCCCGTACAACGGCGTATCATGCATGCCCTAAAGGAATTGGATGATGGGCGTTACAATAAGGTGGCCAACGTTGTGGGGCATACCATGCAATACCATCCGCATGGAGACGCCAGTATTGCGGATGCGATGGTCCAAATAGGCCAAAAAGACCTGCTCATAGATACCCAGGGAAACTGGGGGAACATTTTGACCGGGGACAGTGCTGCAGCTTCACGGTATATTGAGGCCAGGCTTTCCAAGTTTGCCTTGGATGTTGTTTTTAGTCCCAAGATTACGGAGTGGCAGCTTTCCTACGATGGTAGGAAAAGGGAACCGGTGCACCTACCGGTAAAATTCCCCCTGGTATTGGCCCAGGGCGCCGAGGGAATTGCGGTTGGATTATCAACCAAAATCCTTCCCCACAATTTTAATGAACTGATCGATGCTTCCATAAAACATCTAAAAGGGCAACGATTTAAGCTGTTTCCGGATTTTCCAACTGCGGGAATCATCGATGTTACGAACTATAACGACGGTTTACGGGGCGGTAAGGTCCGGGTTAGGGCAAGAATTGAGAGTCTTGACAAGAATACGCTCGTGATACGGGAAATTCCTTTTGGCAGTAATACCTCCAGTTTAATAGATTCCATCCTAAAGGCCAACGACAAAGGAAAAATAAAAGTCAAGAAAATAGAGGATAATACCGCGGCAGAGGTCGAGATTTTGGTGCACATCCCCAGCGGGATATCACCGGATAAAACCATTGATGCACTTTATGCTTTCACGGCATGTGAATCATCCATATCCCCTTTGAGCTGTATTATTGAGGATAATAAACCCATATTCCTCGGTATTAGTGAGGTGTTGAAGCGTTCAACGGACAATACCGTTGAATTGCTGCGGCAAGAACTGGAAATCCAGTTGAACGAACTCGAGGAGCAATGGCATTTTTCCTCGTTGGAGCGCATTTTTATCGAGAACCGAATTTACCGGGACATAGAAGAAGAAGAGACCTGGGAAGGAGTAATTGGGGCCATAGACAAGGGTTTAAAGCCCTATGTTAAACATTTGAAACGGGCCGTGACCGAGGAGGACATTACCCGTTTGACCGAAATACGGATCAAACGTATCTCCAAGTTTGATTTGGACAAGGCCAAACAACATATTGAAAGTTTGGAAGACCGGATTCAGGAAACTAAAAATCACCTGGAAAACCTCATTGATTTTGCCATTGACTATTTCAAAAATCTGAAGAAAAAATACGGCAAGGGCAAGGAGCGCAAATCCGAGATTCGAATATTTGATGATATCGAAGCTACCAAAGTGGTCATTCGCAATACCAAATTATATGTCAATCGTGAAGAAGGTTTTATTGGGACCTCCTTAAGAAGGGATGAATATGTAACGGATTGCAGTGATATTGATGATATCATCGTATTTACCAAAAAAGGGGGAATGATGGTCACTAAGGTGGATTCCAAAACCTTTGTTGACAAAAACATCATCTATGTAGCGGTCTTTAAAAAGAAGGACAAGCGCACAACCTATAATATGATATATAAGGATGGAAGGGGAGGTGCAAGCTATATCAAACGCTTTAACGTGACCTCCATCACCAGGGACAAAATGTATGATTTGACCAGTGGTAAGGCCAGTTCGGATGTGCTTTATTTTAGCGCCAACCCCAATGGCGAGGCGGAGGTGGTTACGGTACACCTCAGACAGTCAGGGAGTATCAAAAAATTGAAATGGGACCTCGACTTTGCCGATGTATTGATAAAAGGAAGGGCTTCCAAGGGGAATATCGTCACCAAATATCCGGTTAAGCGTATTGAACTCAAGGAAAAAGGATTGTCCACCCTAAAGCCCAGAAAGATTTGGTTCGATGAGGTGGTACAGCGGTTAAATGTGGATGGAAGGGGAGAATTATTAGGAGAGTTCAGGGCAGAGGACATGTTGTTGGTGGCCAATCAAAGGGGATTTGTAAAGACCATTGCCCCAGATTTGAACACCCGTTTTGATGACGATATGATCGTTCTGGAAAAATGGAATCCCAAAAAGCCCATATCGGTCATTTATTATGAAGGGGGGAAGGACAGGTATTATGTAAAACGGTTTTTGATTGAAAATCCAAACAGGGAAGAATTGGTCATTTCCGAGCATCCCAAATCCCAATTGGAACTGATTTCCATGGACTGGCGGCCAATGGTGGAGTTGGAATTTACAAAGTTGCGGGGGAAGGAGCCTAGGCCCAATGAAAATGTGGACCTGGAAAAATTTATTACGATCAAGGGCATAAAGGCTTTGGGAAATCAATTGACCGCGTTGAAACTTAAAAATGTAAATGCCCTCGATCCCTTGCCCTTTGAAGAGGCCGAGACCCAGGAAGCGGAAGAAATTGAGGTCGTTGACGAGGAAAATGTGACCAGTAGTGATGATGATATAGGAAAAGCTGATCAAACATCATTGTTTTAACCATATATTCTCCCTACTTTAACGCCGCTATGAAAATTTACTCATTTATTTTTTAGATACCCTATATGGATTTTACCAACCCGCTCGTATACGGCGTGCCAGTTTTTATCGCATTCATCCTATTTGAACTTACGTACAGTAAAACCCACGGCGACGACCATTTATACGATTGGAAGGATTTGGCCGCAAGTGGTTTTATGGGAGTGGGTTCGGCAATTCTGGGCCCTTTGTTCAAAGTAATCTTTGCCGTCGTCCTTTTTGAAGGGGTTTATGAGTTGTGCAATCCCATGGTAGAGGGAATTCGTACAAATCGTTTGGGTTACGCATCTTTTGGTTACGCCTGGTACATTTGGATTTTTTGCATGTTGGCAGATGATTTTACCTATTATTGGTTCCATAGGGCCAATCATGAGATACGCATTCTATGGGCGGCCCATATTGTGCATCATTCTTCGGATAATTTTAATTTGGGAACAGCGGTACGCAATGGATGGTTTACCATCTTGTACAAACCGCTTTTTTATATGTGGATGCCGGCCATTGGGTTTCCACCGGAGATGGTAGTGGTCTGCCTGGGGATAGAGGCACTTTGGCAGTTCCAATTGCACTCCGTTTACATCCCCAAGCTTGGGTTTTTGGAAAAATTCCTGAACACACATACCATGCATCAGGTACATCATTCCCAAAATGTGGAATATCTGGACAAGAACCATGGTGGAATCCTGAATATTTTTGACCGTATGTTTGGAACATGGAAGGAATTGGACGATCGGATTGATGTAAAATATGGAGTAATCCACTCTCCCAATTCCTACAATCCCGTGGTAATTCTAACACATGAGTTCAAGGATATTTGGAGGGATGTAAAAAAGGCGAAGAAATTTTCCCATAAGCTCATGTATATTTTTGGTCCTCCCGGATGGAGCCATGATGGGAGCACCTTAACAGTAAAACAACAGCAACGCCTCTTTAAGAAACAAAAGAAAGTGCAGCCGGAACTGGCTTTTAAACGGCCCAACTAGCCGTTTTCCAAAACTTCTTCCGCATCCCTGTTCTTTTTTCTATTGCGCATCATCCGCATATCAAAGAATTCTACCATAAGGGAAAACGCAATGGCAAAATATAAATACCCTTTGGGGATGGAGCCTACTTCCTGATCAAATACCACTAAGTGGGAAAGGTGGGCAGCTTCGGCAATCAACATAAAACCGATAAGGATCAAGAACGAAAGTCCCAAAACCTGTATGGAGGGATGTTGGTTCACAAATTCCCCAACCGGGTTGGCGAACAACAGCATGATGACAACGGAAATGACAACGGCCACAATCATAAGGATCAGGGCATCATTGGGGTTGGGAGAGATGCCGTTGGTCATCCCTATGGCCGTTAAAATGGAATCAAAGGAAAACACAATATTGATGACCGTAATCTGGATAATGGCATTCTTTAAGGAGGAGGAACGCCCTTTTTTAACCTCACGTTCATCATGCCCACGGTCCTCAATCTTTTCATGGATCTCTTTGGTGCTTTTGTAGAGCAGGAATAGCCCACCAAGAAATAAAATCAATGCCTGCCAACTAATGCCGCCATGTATCCAAGATTTGCTCAAGACCAAAAAAGGCTTTTTAAGGGAAGTGAGCCAGGTAATTCCGAACAAGAGTACAATCCGCATGACCATGGCCAGTACAAGTCCAATATTGGTGGCTTTTTTCCGATCCTTTTTTTCCAGTTTCCCTGCGGCAATGGTAATAAAGATGATATTGTCTATTCCCAGAATAATTTCAAGGAAGGTGAGTGTCAGCAATGCCATCCAGGCATCTGGACTCGTGAAGATTTCAAACATGGTCAGTGTGTTTTAAAAGCTGTGCCCCGCAACTTTTTTGGGTCACCTACTGTGCTAAATTCAAATGTATAAGAACTATCCGTTGTAGTCAAGATTTTTATATGAACGGATTTTTCCTCGGCCCTGTTTTTTGGATTCAGTTTCTTAAGGACGTATTCGCAATCGTTGATCCATCGTATGGAAGAGGTGTCCTGTTTGCCCTCGAAATGCTCTACTTCAATGTTTTTTTGCCTTAGAAACTCGGTAGTCAACGTATCTCCATCCACAATAGTGGAGAACTTGAATTTCCCTTCGGTAAAGTCCGTGCAGTTTCGTTGGGGGGGACTTTGGCAGCTTGCCATGATTCCCATACTAGCCAAAAAGAGAAGGAAGGGGCGTACAAATGAAGACTTCATGGGGTAAAAATAACCCTATTTTTTGGGGTGATAGGTCTCAAATGTACCATCGTCATAGAAAAAAACAATTTTGGAAACCGATTTCCCCTTAGGTTGCGTTGGCTTGTTTTTAAGGTTTGTTACCAAATCCTTCTTTGGGTTATGTTCCCCATCCAAAACGGAAATCTCGGAAGGGAATTCTCCCTTACCGCTTAAGAACCAATAAAGATTGACCTCCGGATAGGCCTTAATGAGTTTAAGGACAAAATCCAAACTTGGTTTGTTCCGCCCGGATAGGAGGTGGGAGATGCTGGACCTTGGCACGCCAATGGCATCCGCTAAGGAGGAAGCGCTTAATTCGTAATGGGACATTATGCTTTGAAGCCGTTCTACAATCATAACTGTTACAAATGTAATTTACAATTGCATATATTCTTGTGATATTTTTGCAAATTAAAATGAAAACGAGATTAAAAAATATCAATTAATAATTGATATTAAGTGTTATAATTATTTGATAAATAAAAAGATAAGTGTTTTAAAAGTTTTATGTAGGCAATTGTAAACCGATATGTTTACAAATGGATAAAAGTGTCGAGTGGCAACGGATGTACTGTTTACGGATGTAATTTGTATTTTTAGTTTGAACTGAAGTGTGAACCGAAACCTGGCACTGAATTCTTACATTATTTTTAAAAAAGCAATGCTTTGATTACATTTTATTTCTTAATTCATTAATTTTACTGAAAATTCTTTTGGCATGAGCAAAGTAAAGCTAGACGAAATTGACCACCAGATTCTGGATATGTTAATTGACAACACCAGAACCCCATTCACGGATATCGCCAAGAAGCTCCTTATTTCTGCGGGAACCGTCCACGTGCGGGTAAAAAAAATGGAAGAAGCTGGTATCATCAAAGGTTCTTCCCTAACCTTGGATTATGTGAAGTTGGGATACTCCTTTATAGCTTATGTGGGTATTTTTTTGGAGAAAACGCACCAAACAAAGTTTGTTTTGGAACGCCTTACGCAGATTCCGTATGTCACCGTGGCCCATATCACCACAGGAAAGTTCAATATTTTCTGCAAAATACGGGCCAGGGATACCACACATGCCAAGAATATTATTTTTAAGATTGATGATATTGACGGCATCAGCAGAACGGAAACCATGATTTCCCTGGAAGAAAGTATCAATGACAAGAAAAGATTGATGCATACCATTTTCAATGAACTCTAAAATAGGGGATTGAATACCTCCAAACCTGAACCAAGCGAGTACCATCCGTACTATTCCACCTATATCAAGGCCATGGGAGATGTGCCATTGCTGCCTGCGCTGGAAGAAGGGCTTAAGGATATGCAATCCTTTATGGCCAGTCTGGAAGACCATAAATTGACATTTGCGTACGATACAGGTAAGTGGACCGTAGCGGAAGTTTTGGTGCACCTATTGGATGCGGAACGGATTTTCCAGTACCGGGCGTTGCGTTTTGCCAGAAATGACCGTTCGGAACTTCCAGGATTTGAGCAAGATGATTATGTGGTGGAAAGCTTTGCCAACCAAAGGACAAAAGCGGAGATTTTAGAAGAATTCATGGGTATTCGTCAGGCCAGTATTTCCCTGTTCAAGTCGTTCAATGAAGATAGTTTGCAACGAATGGGAACGGCCAGTGGGGTTAAGATGAGCGTAAGGGCATTAGGCTATGTGATTTGTGGTCACCAGGCACACCATTTAAAGGTTTTGGAAGATTATTATTTCTAAGCAATATCCTCTGAATCCGAGCTGAAATCTGGTTCTATTTCAGGACTTCCATCAACGGCCCCCTCGGTAAGCTTCGCTTCCTCGGAACTGCCCAGTTCCTTTTCAATGTTTTCCTCAAAATTGGAAATGAAGTTGGATAGGCTTTGACTGATTTTTACCAGGTAAATGGTATCATCGGTTTTGACCTCAACCGCTTCGATCAACTCCCCGTTGGGCTTTTTCAGGACAATGATATCATTGTCCCCATAGCCATGCGGATAAAGGTCGATCAGCAGGGAGGCCACCTCCCGATCCAGCCTTTTGTAATCTACAATTACTCGTCTCATAGTAGGTATCTTAGGTTAGACAATTAAAGCTAAAAAAAATAGCCACCCATGGGACTAAAGAGTTGTCAAAACTATTTTTTTAGTATATGAAGTTATCCATCCATGTAGTAAAGGAAAGAGTCCACCAATAGCTCATGGGGTACCCTAATGTTGATGACGGCATTTCCGATACTGGCCAAGAGCGTAAAGTTGATGTTGCCATGCTGATTTTTTTTATCATGCTTCATAAGGGCTATGATTGTTTCTATCTCGACCTTGGAGAAGCCAACGGGTGTAAAGTACTTCTTAAACTCCCTTTTAATTTCGTCCAATTCAATTTTTGATAATCCGGTGAGTTTATGGGACAGGTAACTTTCCAACACCATTCCAATGGCAATGGCCTCCCCGTGCAATAGGGTCTCCCGTTCCGTGCTTTCAAGGCAATAGGACTCTATGGCGTGCCCGAGGGTATGGCCAAAATTCAGTTTTTTCCTAATGTTTTGTTCAGTAGGGTCCTTCGCAACAATGCCTCCTTTAATTTTTATGGATGTTTTTATCAGTTCCTGGTCATAGATCGAAAAGGCTTCCGATCGGAGATGGTTCCAGTAGGTGTCGTCCATAATCAATCCGTGCTTGAGCATTTCCGCAAATCCACTTTTTATCTGACGCTCCTCCAAGGTCTTTAAAAACTCTGGGAAGACCAATACCATTTTTGGTTGTTGGATGACCCCTATTTGGTTTTTTAAAACGCCCAAATCCACTCCTGTCTTACCACCTACGGAAGCGTCCACCATGGCCAATAGGGTGGTGGGTATGTTGATAAAGTCAATGCCCCTTTTAAAAGTAGCCGCTACAAACCCACCTAGGTCCGTAACCACGCCGCCCCCAAGATTGATCAGCAGGCTTTTGCGATCGCCCCCCATTTCGGACAATTGGCCCCAGACCCTTGAGCAGGTTGCTATCGTTTTATAGTTCTCGCCCGGCTTAATGGAAATAATGCCCTCTATCGGGTGGGAACATAGGTCTTGGAACAGCGGTAGGCAATGTGTTTTGGTGTTTTCATCCACCAGAACAAATACTTTGGAATAGCGCTGCTGTCCCAATTTTTGATGTAGGACGGCCTTGGCTACATCATTGAAGTATATTTCATGGGTGGTTTCTACAACAGCTTCCATAACGCTTCTATTACTTTAAAATATGGGTCAAAGAAAACCATAAATTGACAAAAAGAATATTTAACACCTGCTTATCTTTACCAAATCGAGAAATTAACAAATATGGGACGAATTTTTGAAGATACCGCAACCGCATTTGCACTAAAAAGTGATTCCGAACTGGAGCGTGCGTATTTCCTTTTCAGACTTATTGCAAATGAGCCCCTGGTGCGTATTGGTACGGCAGTAACCAATTTTGCCATCAATGCGCATTTACCTGTTGAAGGCTTGATCAGGGCAACGGTATTCGACCATTTTTGCGGTGGGGTCAGTGAAGAGGATTGCCTCCCCATCATTGATAAGATGTACCAAAAAAGGGTCTGCTCCATTTTGGATTACTCGGTTGAAGGGAAAGAGGTGGAGAACCAGCTGGATAGTGCCCTTGAAAAAATACTTCGGGTCCTGGATTTTGTAAAGGAAAAAAATGCCATTCCCTTTGCAGTCTTTAAGCCCACGGCCTTTGGAAGGTTTGGTTTACTGGAGAAGAAGAGTGCCGGGGAACCATTGAGCGATGGGGAACAGGCCGAATGGGACCGGATTGTGGGCAGGTACGAAAAAGTATGTCAAAAAGCATTCGATTTGGAGGTTTCCCTACTTATAGATGCCGAGGAAAGTTGGATACAGGATGCAGCGGACGAGCTTTGTCTGCAGATGATGCGAAAATACAATACCCAAAGGGCCGTGGTCTTCAATACGGCCCAAATGTACCGTTGGGACCGATTGGATTTCTTAAAAGGAATCCACCAAATAGCGGTCCAGGAAGGATTTAAACTGGGCATTAAAGCGGTTCGGGGGGCTTATATGGAAAAGGAGAACAAAAGGGCCGAGGAACAAGGGTACAAAAGCCCTATCTGTGCATCCAAAAAGCTGACGGACGAGAGTTTTGATAACGGCATTGCTTATATGGCCGATCATTTGGACACCTTTACCATTTTTGCCGGAACCCATAATGAGGAAAGTTCCTATAAATTGATGGAATTGATTGCGGGGCACGCACTGTCCCATGATGACGATCGGGTGTGGTTTGGGCAGTTGTTTGGGATGAGTGACCATATCAGCTTTAACCTCGCGGAACACGGATATAATGTGGCCAAATACCTGCCGTACGGACCGGTCAGGGATGTGATGCCCTATCTGATCAGAAGGGCGGAGGAGAATACTTCGGTAACGGGACAGACCTCCAGGGAAATGGAGTTGTTGAAAAAGGAAAGGGCCCGGCGTAAGATTTAAGGGTAGTTGTACGATTCCACGATAACCTCCTCCGGACAGCTTTTGACCACAATGGCCTTTTCATCATCGTTTTCAATACGATAGCGTTTGCAGGGCTCTGACCTTGTGTCGCTTTTTCCAAAATCGATGGTGCCCCCTTTAAAGAAGGAATACCATAAAACCGAATCCCTGGAAAAAGTGTCCTCAAGGCCATTGGCATAGGAAATGGGTTTGGAACGAATGTCCTTTAACACCCTACAATTGGGAAAATAGCAAACCTCGAAGCCCGATTCCCCGGATTTCTTTTTGATGAAGAACACCAGGAATACCAACCCTATGGAAAAACCAATGAGATACCATCCCAGGCGTTTTAAAAAGCCACTTTTCATTAAAAAATAAGGAAATTAATATCGTTATAGGACAGGCCAAACCAATCCCCAACCGATTTATTGGTCAAAATTCCGTGGTACATATACAGCCCATTGCGGAGCCCCTTATCAAAACGCAGGGAGTTCTCCAGACCACCGTCCTCCCCAATTTTTAAGAGATAGGGAGTGAAGATATTGCTTATGGAAATGGTGGAGGTCCTGGGGTACCTGGAGGGAATATTGGGAACCCCATAATGGATGACCCCATATTTTTCCACGGTAGGTTGATCGTGATCGGTCACTTCCGTAGTTTCAAAACAACCGCCCATATCAATACTTACATCAATAATGACCGCACCTTTCTTCATATGCTCCACCATGCTGGTGGAAACCACAATAGGGGAACGGTCCTTTCCGCGTACGGCACCAATGGCCACATCACAACGCTTTAAGGACTTCAATAGGTTTTTAGGCTGAATGGTGGAGGTGTACACCGTTTGCTTTAAATTGGTTTGGATATTGCGGAGCTTGGTAATGGAATTATCAAAAATTTTGATGTTTGCCCCAAGGCCCAAGGCCGATCTTGCGGCAAATTCACCAACGGTTCCCGCACCAATGATGACCACTTCAACCGGTGGGACCCCACTGATGTTGCCAAACATCAATCCATTTCCCTGATTGGTCACCGCCATCAATTCCGATGCGATAAGTATGGAAGAAATTCCCGCAATTTCACTTAGGGACCGTACCGCGGGAAACTTCCCATCCTCATCCCTAATGTACTCAAAGGCAATGGCGGTAATCCGTTTTTTGGCGAGTTGCTCAAAATATTTTTTGGTTTGGGTCTTGATTTGCAAGGCGGAAATAATGGTCGCCTGAGGATTTAGTAAATCAATTTCGGAAAGGGTAGGGGGTTCCACCTTAAGGATCAAAGGGCATGAGAATACCTTTTTGGTGTCGTTGGTGATTTCCGCACCCGCATTGGTATAATCCACATCAGAGTAGTTGGCCCCTTCGCCGGCACCGGACTCCATTAGTACGCGATGTCCATGGGCGGTAATGGCATTGACCGCATCCGGGGTGAGACAGATACGTTTTTCCTGGTATTGATTTTCCTTGGGAAGACCTATAAAAAGTTCCCCTTTTTGTTTTAAGATTTCCAAGGTTTCTTCCTGGGGAAGCAACTGTTGCTTGCTAAACGGAGAAGAAGGCTGGTTCATATAAGGTAAACAGGATGTTTACGCCAAAGTTACATTTTTTTTGAAAGGGTAATCTTGCGTTGTTCCAGCTTTTCACGTTCTTTACGCAGTTCCTCTTTTTCCTTGAGGATCTTTAATTCGGCATCCATGGCTTCCAAATCGATCCCATGTACATGTTTGTCGTATAGCTTTAATCGGATAAAATAGACAAAAGGAATAATGACAACGCAAATGGGTAATAACCAAAGCAGGTTTTCGCTATCCACATTGTTGTCCTGGTCGAAAATGGCTTCAAAGAATTGAAAAGTATACATGATGAGGGGAATCATTAAAATATGATACCACCAATGCTTACAGGTCATAAACCAAATGAACAATAGGTACAAAGGCACTATTTTGGAAAAAAGAAACCATGCATAGGTACGTACATCAAACCATGCACCTCCTTGTAGTTCCATGCCAAAAAGAACCATCGATTCAGTTTCTGGAAAAAGCTCATATGCCTTATGAAGAAAAGGAGCCAGAATAATTAAAAATACAAGAACAGATTCGATTAGAATCCGTTTTTTTGCCTTTTGCCCCTTTTCGGTTTTTACTCGTCGCATCTCTTGGCAAGCTATTTGGTATAGGGCTATAACGAAAAAAAGGGCAATGTAGTATTGCCCTTTTAAAAATCCGAGATTTTGACTATTCTTTGGTAGGTGCTCTCAATTTTCTTTTATCGACACCCAGTTCTTGATTTTCATCTAAAGTTGCGTAAGGTGCAGCAGTAGCGGCCATCAAGGTCAAACAAGCCAAAATACCAAAAATTACTTTCTTAGTGTTCATCGTACTAAAATTTTTGGTTAATAAATGAATTCATTCAACGGCAAATGTAGGAAAAGTTTTGATTAAAAATGCATTTCATCGAGATTATTTGCATTTCAACCGAAGTTTTGCCCCGTTTGTCGGTAGAAGGAACTTTGATTTGAATATAGGAAGTATTGTTTAAGAAGGCCTTAATAGTCCCTTAATATTCGATACGACGGGTTGTTTCATCGATAAAATACAGCAAAACCTTGTGGTACCCTTCTGGCAAAAGTGGTTCAATTTTCTCGGGCCATTCGATAAAGAGGTGGACGTCACTGGAAAAATACTCCTCCAGCCCAATATCCAAGGCCTCTTCCAGGGAATTGATGCGGTAAAAATCAAAATGATAGGCCAAAAGATTTCCGTTTTTGTCGTGGTATTCGTTCACCAATCCAAAACTGGGGCTATGGCCCAGGTCAATACCTCCAAGTTCGTTGACCAAGGTTTTGATCAAGGTGGTTTTCCCTACCCCCATGGCCCCATAAAACGCCAGTAGCGGACTTTTTTGGTAAAGCAGTAAAGACCGTGCCACTTCGACAATAGTCTTTTGGTTATAGATTATTTCCCCCAAAGGTTGTATTTTTAATATATGGTCAAACAAAGGTCAAAAGTAGGGAAAGTTTATCGGCAGGAAATCTTTTTGGCCTTTGCTTTATTTCTACTGCCTTTTGCCCCCTTGTTGCATCTATTGTTTGAGGAAGCCGCTTTTCCGGTTGTAGAGATATTCGGATTGACCTTTGATTGTTCGCCCAGGGAAAAGCAATTGATGGCTTGGGTACTATTGCGGTATTTGGTTGTGCTGTTTTACTGTGCATTGGCCTACCGCTTTTCCAATTTACATCTTAAGAAAGGTATTCGCCTTATAGCGCTATTTTTCCTTTATGAAATACTTGAGTTCTTACTTCATGGTATCGTCGAAATTCGAGAAATGAAATCCCTAGTGGCATTTGTTTTTGCTGTAATCATTCTCTATTCACCTCTATCATGGTATTCATATTTTAAATATTCGACATTTCGAAAAAGGCGGATATTTAAAGACAAACGGAACTGGATCGTATACGCATTGACCATTCTAATTCTATTTCCTGCCATAGCCTATAAACTGATTCCGGATGGTGTGGGCGAAACGATGCGTATTTCCTTTATTTCCCTGAAGAGTTATGGGTTTATGGATGTTGAATTGTTTCTTTGGGTCTTCGGTTTTAAAATAACCCTCTTAGTGTTGATAATGCTATGGTTCATTCTGGAAAGGAAATGGTGGAAATATGCTTTGTTCAGTCCAATTTTGGTAATGGTTCATCAAATACGACTTATTTTAAAACCTGATGAATACTATTTTGATGAATATGAGTTTTTAAACGCTTTACCCATTTTTGGCCTGGTCATTTTGCTATTGATGGCCCTATCCAAAAACGCACGGGACCAATACCGGTTTAAAGTCATATACCATGAAGCTACACAAAGGGTCGAAAAATACCTATCCGGTAAACATGACCAAAGTACCAAAAGAATAAAGGAGGCCCAGGAAAGATTGGATAAACTAAAACAGGCAGAGGTTTCCGATGGCACTACGGATGCGCTTTTAAAGCTTAAGAAGGAAGTGGAAGATCGATTAAAGCGGATGTAAAGAATCGATGTGGAATAGGAACAAGGTTAATTGTCTTTTGCCCGTGTTCTTTTGGTGATTTCGTGTGCAATATCCTCCAACATTTCCTTGAGTTCCCTTTCTTGGCGTTCCTTGATCTTGGCTTCCACAATCTCTTCTATTTCCTTAATCTGGGATTTGGAAAGCTTTCCCGTATGTAAAACCGCCTCATCCGGATTGAGCATTTCCCCTTCGCCTGTAATCAACCAAATTAAGTTCAACTGCGGGTAGGTGCGTACAATATTTTCAATAACATCACTGCCCACAGAAGCATGGTTCTTCTTCATTCGTAAGGTATAGCCGTTACTGGCCCCAATGGACATATCAAACTTCCGGGCGCTCAGCCCTGCGTATTGGATAAACTGTATGATACGGTCAATAGTTTTTACCATTTTTTTGAGGATAGGTATAGCGAATATACTCTTTTTTATTGATTTGGTCAATAAACAGTAAAGATTATTGAGAAATAATACTCAAATAAGGTGTAAATAATTATTAATTTATCGAAAATACTTTATATTTGGATATCGAATAGCTCTTATGAAAATATTCCCAAAAGAAATCATTGAACATTCCGTTCAGCACTTTATCCCTAAGAACACTGTGAGGAGTAAAAGCATCTATACGTTAATTCTTCTGATCTTGGGATTTGGTTTTTTAAGTATGCCTTTTGTTAGCATACCTATTTATTCCTCGGCCCGTGGGTATATCAAGCCAAGTATAGAGCGGGTGTCCTTAACCAGCATACATCCTGGCAGGATTGCTTTTCTAAACTTTAAGAATGGCCGGGATGTACATCAGGGGGATACTATAATCCTTCTGGAAACCAATGTCTTGGACGAACAACTTGACCTCAATACTAAAAAAGCCAAACAACTGAGCGAAGAAATTCAGGATTTGGAGTATCTCGTCTCGGAAAAATACCGAAACCCAAAAAAACTGATGACCCCAAAATATCAAAAGGAACTTATTGCCTACCAATCCAGTGTAACCGAGCACTACACCACCATAAAGAAATTAAAGGAGGACTATAAAAGGAATAAAAAACTATTGGCAAAAGGGGTTATTGCCCGGGCAGAATATGAAGACGTTAAATTGACATATGATCTTGCTGAAAATGCCCTATATCAATTACAAAAACAGCAGGCCAATAGTTGGCAGGCCAATTTGACGGAGTCAGTAAATACCAAACAAGAACTGGAAAATACGATACAACAGCTCTTGGGGGACAAGAAAAACTATGTCATCAAAGCACCGATTCAGGGTACGTTGATCAACGCCGAGGGACTGCAAATAGGGAGCTTTGTTAATGCAGGTAGTATCCTTGGAGAAATAACGCCCGATACGGAATTGATTGCCGAATGCTATGTTTCCCCCGGCGATATTGGACTCATTGATGCCCGTAAGGAAGTGAAATTTCAGGTAGACGCTTTCAATTACAACCAATGGGGCTTTCTGTATGGCAAAATCACAAGTATTGCCGCGGATGTTGAGCTAATTGAAAATCAACCCACGTATAAAATTCAATGTCGCATAGAAAATAAGGTACTCTACCTAAAAAATGGATACCAAGGGCAAATTGGAAAAGGGATGACCCTTACGGCAAGATTTGAGTTAACGGAACGAACGGTGTACCAACTGCTTTATGATAAAATGGACGATTGGTTGAATCCTGGATACCGGAAAAATGTTACATTAAATAATTGACATGCCCAAAAAAGTAATCAAACAACATGATATTACGGATTGCGGTGCTGCATGTCTGGCTTCCATTGCTGCCCACCATCGTCTTAAATTCCCCATTGCCAGGATTCGGCAATATGCCGGAACCGATAAAAAAGGGACCAATGTTTTTGGTCTGATAAGAGCGGCAGAAAAGTTGGGTTTTGACGCAAAAGGAGTCCGGGGGGATTTTGAAAGCTTGTTCAAAATTCCCAAACCTGCCATAGCACATGTAATTGTCAAAGAACGATTGCATCACTATGTGGTCATTTATGGCATTACCGTAACCCATGTGCTCGTCATGGATCCGGGAAAAGGGAAGATGGAAAAAATTTTGCATGAGGATTTCAAAAAGGAATGGACAGGTGTCCTGGTCCTCTTGGTGCCCAACCAGGGCTTTATGGAAGGCAGTGAAAAAGTGTCGAACATGGAACGTTTTTGGTTTCTTCTAAAGCCCCATAAAACGGTTTTGATCCAAGCTTTTGCAGGCGCTGTGCTATATACCCTGCTTGGATTTTCGACCTCAATCTATATTCAAAAAATCACAGATCATGTGCTTGTAGATGGAAATATGAAATTGCTGAACCTACTCAGCTTTATAATGCTCGCCTTACTTCTCGCAAAGGTGTTCATCGGGGCATTTAAGGATATTTTCTTGATCAAGACGGGCCAGCAGATTGATGCAAGGCTTATTCTTGGTTACTACAAGCACTTGTTAAAATTGCCCCAACAGTTTTTTGATACCATGCGGGTAGGGGAGATCATTTCCCGGATTGGGGATGCGGTGAAAATTCGAAATTTTATCAATGGGGTGGCCCTCTCGCTGGCGGTCAATATTTTAATCGTGGTTTTCTCCTTTGTTTTGATGTTCACCTATTATTGGAAGCTCGCTTTGATTATGGCCGTGATCATTCCCATTTATATCATTATCTATTGGGTAGTAAATCGACTGAACAGAAAGGTGGAGCGCAAGGTCATGGAAGATGGGGCGGATTTGGAAAGCCAATTGGTGGAGTCGTTGAATGCTGTGGGTACGATCAAACGTTTTGGATTGGAGGATTTCGCCAATGTGAAAACGGAAACAAGGTTTATTAAACTGCTTTACAGTGGTTATAAATCGGCTTTAAATTCCATTTTCTCCAATACCTCTTCAAATACTATTTCCCAACTGTTCGTGATTATCCTTCTATGGGCTGGCTCAGGATTTGTGATTGATAAGGAGATTACCCCTGGGGAATTGTTGTCATTTTATGCCATTATAGGTTATTTTACGGGGCCTCTGGTGAGTTTGATCGGGGCGAACAAGGAAATCCAAAATGCTTTGATTGCCGCGGACCGTTTGTTTGAAATATTGGACTTGGAGCGGGAGGAACATGGGGAAAAGATTACCTTGACAAAAGAGGGTATTGGGGATATCTCCTTTGAAAACGTTGGTTTTAGTTATGGAACACGAGTAGAGGTATTCAAAGATTTCAACCTCGGTATCAAAAAAGGGAAGATTACCGCTTTTGTAGGTGAAAGTGGTTCCGGAAAATCTACTTTGGTTTCATTGCTCCAAAATATGTACCCAATTAATCAGGGAACCATACACATAGGAAGTGCCAACCTTGCCTATTTGGATAATGAGAGTTTGCGCAAATTGGTGGCCGTGGTACCCCAAAAAATAGATCTTTTTGCTGGGAATGTAATCGAGAACATTGCGGTGGGCGATTTGGAGCCCGATATGGAATGTATTATTGAAATCTGTAAGCAAATGGGAATAATGGAGTTCATTGAAAGTTTGCCCAATGGCTTCGGAACCTATCTTGGTGAGAATGGCGCTACCCTTTCGGGTGGGCAAAAACAGCGAATTGCCATTGCACGTGCCTTGTATAAAAAACCTGAGATTTTGGTATTGGATGAAGCCACCTCATCGCTTGACAGCGGATCCGAAAACTTTGTCCAGAAAGCCATTATGGAATTGCGGCAAAAGAACAAGACGATTGTCCTTATAGCCCATCGCTTGAGTACGGTGGTAAATGCCGATACCATTGTGGTACTGGAAAAAGGTAAGGTTATTGAACAAGGGCCCCATGAATCCCTGTATGCAAAAAAGGGCCGGTACTACCAATTGTGGAGGCAACAATTGCCCAGATTGACCTATAAACTAAAATCAGCGAGTTAAACATGCTATGCGACAATTAACAAAACAGATAGCCCTCTTGGAACGTGTGGACCGATTGATACGGTTAAGGGCAACGGGAAAACCCAAAAAATTGGCCGAATGTCTTGAAGTGTCCGAAGCCACCGTGTTTCGGATGATCGAAACGATGAAGGAATTGAACGCCCCGGTGTATTATGATGTGGTCCAACAGAGTTATGCGTATTCGGAGCCTACGGAATTTAAATGCGGCTTTTTTATGGAAAGTTTGGATGAGGGTGCCCAACGTGACCTCACCGGTGGGTTTGGTTTTGAAACTATTGAAAGATTGATGAAATTTTAACAGTTGTGGCCCCATGACTCTCAAAAAATGAGAGTGTCATTGTCCATCTTTACCAAAGCATCAAAACAGCGCGCAACAGAATTTCTGGTTTTGGTGTAAAATGAATGTTTAATCCAAAAAATATCAAACAATGAATAATTTGAAATCATTAAATGTCACAGAATTGACTGAAGAAGACTTGAATCACACCAATGGAGGTGGATTAATTGGCTTTGCAGTAGGGGCATTTTTTTTAGGTAGAAGAATAGAGTATATGAAAGATGGGGGAGGTTTTTTTGACTTTTATTTATAATAATTTTAAAATTTTTATCTTTATGAAACCACATGAAAATAGTATTGAAGAGATTTCTAGAAACGATTTGAAGAGTATTGATGGCGGTCATTGGGCTATTGCAGCAGCGATTTCAGTGACTAGTTTCTTTTATCAATTAGGAAAAGATTCATACGAATTACACCCTGAAAGTTTAATCTAGTGTTAACGATAATTCAAAAGGTTATGAAAACTGAAAGCAAAGAAAATAGATTAATTGGAATTTTTTTCTGTGCACTTTTTATAGTAGTGTTTTTAATTAGTCTGTTCTATGAAATTGGGAAAGACTCTTTTCTTATGCATCCCGAAAGTCTGATCAGCTTCTAAATTTGAGTGCCTTTTAGATGATATAGAATCCAGTTCTCATTACATGGAGAACTGGATTTTAATATATTACAATACATTTATCTAGTCCTTAGTTAAGAACAGTAATTTAAAAAGACCTATTTCACCTCCAAAACCACAAAGGGGATGATCATTTCCTCCAGACTTATACCTCCATGTTGGTACGTATTTCGATAATAGCTTACGTAGTGGTTGTAATTGTTGGGGTAGGCAAAGAACAGATCGTTTTTGGCAAAAATATAGGAGCTGCTCACATTAATATTGGGTAAATGCACCTTGGCGGGTTCTTTGGCGGCCAGCACCTCTTTTTCATTATAACTTAGGCTCCGCCCCGTTTTGTAGCGCAGATTAAGGCTGGTATCCCTATCGCCAATGACCTTCGACGGCTGTTTTACGTTTATGGTGCCGTGATCGGTGGTAATGATAAGTTTCATTCCCAGGGCTTGGGCCTTTTGGATGATTTCCAGTAAAGGGGAGTTTTTGAACCAACTAAGGGTCAAGGACCGATAGGCCTTATCGTTACTGGCCAGTTCCCGAATCACCTCCATTTCCGTTTTGGAATGGGACAGCATATCCACAAAATTGTATACAATGGCGGTTAGGTCATTGTCCTTTTGGGAGTTAAAGTTCTGTGCCAACTGTTTTCCCTGCTTCAGGCTACTTATTTTATGGTATTCCCACTTTAGGTCCAGCCCCAACCGTTTAAGTTGTGCGCCCAGGAACTCGGCTTCATAAAGGTTTTTTCCACCCTCATCGGTATCGTTTTTCCACCATTCGCGATGCCGTTTTTCCATCTCCAAAGGGGTCAGTCCCGAAAAGATGGCATTACGGGCATACTGGGTTGCCGTGGGCAGGATGCTAAAATAGGCGCGCTCCGTTTTCTTTCGGTAAAAATTGGAAACCGTGTCCTCAAAAGCGAGCCATTGATCGTACCGCAGATTGTCAATGACCACAAAAAGTGTTTTGGAACCCTTTAGCTCTGGAACCACCCACTTTTTAAATAACATATGGGAAAGTACGGGTCCATCATCCTCCTCGAACCAGGAACGGTACCTTTTATCCACAAATTTGCTGAACTGCGAATTGGCCTCCACTTTTTGGGATTCCAATATTTCGAACATGCTCTGATCCTCGATTTCCTCCAATTGCAATTCCCAAAAAATTAATTTTTGGTACAGTTCCGCCCACTCTTCACAACAATTGACCATGGAAAGGTCCATGGCAATCTTCCGGAATTCTTGTTGGTAATTGGCCGTAGTCCGTTCGGATACCAGTCGGGAATGGTCCAAATTCTTTTTTAGGGAAAGCAGGATTTGATTGGGATTGACAGGCTTGATTAAATAGTCCGCAATTTTACTGCCAATGGCCTCTTCCATAATGTATTCCTCCTCACTCTTGGTGATCATGACCACGGGCAGGGAGGCTTCCCGTTGTTTGATTTCACCCAGGGTGTCCAGACCGGAAAGCCCGGGCATATTCTCATCCAAAAAGACAATATCAAAACGTTGGCGATCTACTTCGTCCAAAGCTTCCTGCCCACTTTGAACGGTGGTCAGTCCATAGCCTTTGTTTTCCAAAAAAAGGATGTGTGGCTTTAAAAGGTCAACTTCATCATCGACCCATAGAATGGATATCTTTTTCATGCTCATTATAGTGCTATCTTTGCGTCTTCAAAATAAGCCTATTGTCACAGACCAACAAGCTTAAAATATTTAACGATCCCATATATGGATTTATTGGGACACCCGGTGAATTGATTTTTAAATTAATTGGGCACCCCTATTTTCAGCGCTTGCGGAGGATTTCCCAAATGGGGCTTTCCTACTTGGTCTATCCCGGGGCGCACCATACGCGTTTTCACCATGCCCTGGGCTGTATGCATTTAATGCAGAAGGCCGTACAGATTTTGCGGTACAAGCATGTGGAGATTACCCCTGAGGAGGAAAATGGACTGTTCTGTGCCATTTTATTGCACGATATTGGACATGGCCCTTTTTCCCACGCCCTGGAACATTCCCTGATCCCCAATAGCAGTCACGAGCAGATTTCCCTGTTGTTCATGGAAGAGTTGAACGGGGAATTTGGAGGGGAACTGGAAGTGGCCCTGCAAATTTTTAAAGGGGAGCATCCCAAAAAATACCTGAACCAATTGGTATCCAGCCAACTGGATATGGATCGGTTGGATTACCTGAAGCGGGACAGCTTTTATACGGGAGTAACCGAAGGGAACATTAGCTCGGACCGCTTGATCACGATGTTGAATGTGGCCAATAACGAATTGGTCGTGGAGGAAAAGGGACTCTATTCCGTGGAGAAATTCTTAATGGCGCGCAGGTTTATGTATTGGCAGGTATACCTGCATAAAACGAGTCTGGTTGCGGAGGCTTTGTTGATAAAACTGATAAAAAGGGCCAAACATGTATTGAAGGAAGGCAAATCCCTAAAGGGTTCGGGGGCGTTTATAGGATTTTTGCAGCAAGAAGTAACGGATTTTGATAGGGGAAATCTAGCGTGCTTTTCGGAATTGGACGATGTGGATGTGATTTCCGCCCTAAAAGAATGGCAATACCACGATGATTTTATCCTTTCCGATCTATCAAAACGCCTTTTACACCGGAACCTTTTGAAAATAAAGATCAAGGACAAGCCCTATAATAAGGTAAAACTGGAACAACGGAGAGCCTGGACCAAAATGAATTATGGTATTGGGGAGGCGGAATTGGAGTATTATGTTTTTGAAGGGGAAATCAGCAATCAGGCCTATAATGCCAAAGATCAGAACATCCATATTTTGACCAAAAGTGGAAAGCTGATCGATGTAGCAAGGGCTTCGGATCATTTCAATCTTGGGTCACTCTCGAACAAAGTGGTGAAATACTATGTTTGTTACCCCAAGGCAAGCGTTTGACAAATTTTCTTACTTTTGCCGCAATGAAGTTTACAGCTGCCCAAATTGCCGGAATTCTTGGAGGAGAAATTGAAGGCAATCCCCAAATCATGGTTCATAAACTCTCCAAAATTGAAGAGGGAGTGGACGGTAGTCTTACATTTCTCGCAAACCCGAAGTATACTTCGTACATCTACACGACCCAGGCATCCATAACTATTGTGAACAAGGATTTTGTTCCGGAACAGGAACTGACCACTACTTTGATCAAGGTAGATGATGCCTATAAGTCCTTTTCCAAATTGTTGGAATACTACAATCAGGTAAAGAATAACAAGGTTGGGATTGAAAAACCCTCCTTTGTTTCGGAATCCGCCAAATATGGGGAAGCTTTTTATTTGGGTGCGTTTTCATATTTGGGCGATAATGTGGAGATTGGTAACAATGTAAAGGTTTATCCCAATGTATATATTGGGGACAATGTGACCATAGGCAACGACTGCGTCATTTTTGCAGGAGCCAAGATTTATTCGGAATCGATTATTGGCAATGACTGTGTGATCCACAGTGGGGCGATTATCGGTGCCGATGGTTTTGGATTTACACCCAATACCAATGGTGAGTACAGCAAGGTACCACAAACCGGCAATGTGATTTTGGAGGACAATGTTGATGTTGGCGCCGGAACCACCATAGATAGGGCCACCTTGGGGTCAACCGTACTCAGGAAAGGGGTAAAACTGGATAATCAGATACAGATAGCCCACAATGTTGAAATTGGGGAACACACCGCCATTGCGGCCCAAACGGGAATTGCGGGGTCCACCAAAATTGGCAAGTATTGCCTTATTGGTGGCCAGGTGGGTATTGTTGGGCATATTACCATTGGGGACAGGGTAAAAATTCAGGCACAGTCCGGTATAGGAAGAAATATCAAGGATGATGAAGTACTGCAGGGTTCTCCTGCGCTGAACTATGGGGATTACAACAAATCCTATGTTCATTTTAAGAACTTACCAAAGATCATCAATCAAGTTAACGAACTGGAAAAGAAATTCAACCATGAAAGCCAACAGCACTAAGCAAAAAACCATTGCTAAGTCAGTTACTTTAAAAGGTGTAGGTCTGCATACAGGAGAAGATGTGACCATGACCTTTGTCCCTGCAAAGGAAAATCACGGTTTTGCTTTTAAAAGGGTGGACTTGGAAGGTGAGCCGGTCATAGAAGCCAATGCTTCCTATGTGGTGAACACCCAACGGGGGACCAATTTGGAGAAGAACGGCGTAAAGATTCAAACCTCCGAACATGTTTTGGCCGCTTTGGTCGGAATGGACATCGATAATGTACTTATTGAACTGGATGCCCCGGAACCTCCCATTATGGACGGCTCGTCCCGTTTTTTTGTGGAAGCCCTGGAAGAAGCCGGAATTGTGGAACAGGAAGGTGATCGGGATGAATATGTGGTAAAGGACGTTATCTCTTATAAGGACGAAGCCACAAATAGTGAGATTACCATAATCCCCGCCGAGGAATATCAGGTAACAACGATGGTGGATTTTGGCACCAAAGTCCTGGGGACACAAAATGCCACCCTGGAACATATGTCGGATTTCAAATCCGAGATTGCCAGTGCTAGAACTTTTAGTTTTTTGCATGAGCTGGAAATGCTGTTGGAGCATGGCCTCATAAAAGGAGGCGATTTAAACAATGCCATTGTGTATGTGGACAAGGAAATTTCCGAATCTACCATGAAAAAATTGGAAAAGGCATTTGACAAGAAAAAGCTCTCCGTAAAACCCAATGGGATATTGGATAACCTTACGCTGCACCAGCCCAATGAAGCGGCCAGGCACAAGCTTTTGGATGTCGTAGGGGATTTGGCCCTAACAGGTACACGGATACGGGGAAAGGTCATTGCCAATAAGCCGGGGCATTTTGTGAATACCCAATTTGCCAAAAAGCTTCAAAAAATTATAAAGCAGGAACGTAGAAATTATGTTCCCGATGTGGATTTGCACGCTCCCCCCGTAAAGGACATCAACCAAATTATGGAAATGCTTCCCCATCGCCCTCCTTTTTTATTGGTCGATAAAATTTTGGAACTGTCAGAGGAGCATGTCATTGGCATGAAGAACGTGACCATGAACGAACCGTTTTTTGTGGGGCATTTTCCCGGAGCTCCCGTGATGCCCGGAGTACTTCAGATTGAGGCTATGGCACAGACCGGAGGGATATTGGTACTGAGCACGGTGCCCGATCCGGAAAATTATCTGACCTATCTTTTGAAAATTGACAATGTTAGGTATAAACATCAGGTGGTTCCAGGAGATACGCTAATATTCAAATTGGACCTATTGTCCCCCATAAGACGGGGAATATGTCAGATGCAGGCACGGGCTTACGCAAACGGTAAATTGGTTTCCGAAGCGGAAATAATGGCACAAATAACAAAAGTAAAAGGAAATTAGCATGAACCAACCTTTGGCATATGTCCATCCGGGAGCCAAAATCGCAAAAAATGTGGTCATTGAGCCATTTACCACCATCCATAATAATGTAACCATTGGTCAGGGTACCTGGATTGGTTCGAATGTGACCATCATGGAAGGCGCACGAATCGGGAAAAACTGTAATATTTATCCTGGAGCCGTAATTTCGGCCATACCACAGGATCTCAAATACAAAGGCGAGGAAACCACCGTCCATATTGGGGATAATACTACCATTAGGGAATGTGCTACCATCAATAAAGGGACTTCAGATCGTATGAAAACAATCATTGGCAACAATTGCCTAATTATGGCCTACTGCCATGTGGCCCATGACTGTTTGGTGGGCGACGGTTGTATTTTCAGTAATAATTCAACATTGGCCGGTCATGTCACGGTAGGTGAAAATGTAGTATTGGCGGGAATGGTGGCCGTACACCAATTTGTATCCGTAGGAAGGCATGCCTTTGTAACCGGAGGATCATTGGTGCGGAAAGATGTTCCCCCGTTCGTAAAAGCGGCCCGTGAACCGCTTTCCTATGTTGGAATCAATTCCGTTGGCTTAAGACGGAGGGGGTTCGAATCCCACAAGATTCGCGAGATTCAAAACATTTACAGAATACTGTATCAAAATAATTACAACAATTCCCAAGCTGCGGAAATTATAGAGGCCGAGATGGAAGCTACTCCGGAAAGGGATGAGATACTTCAGTTTATTAGGGATTCCCAGCGAGGGATAATGAAAGGTTATTTTAGCAACAACTAATTATGGCAAATACTTCGGATATTAGAAAAGGGTTGTGCATCAAGTACAACAATGATATTTATAAAATTGTTGAATTCCTTCATGTGAAACCCGGAAAAGGACCGGCTTTTGTACGTACCAAATTAAAAAGTGTTACTACGGGAAAGGTCATCGACAATACGTTTTCCGCAGGTCATAAAATTGAGGATGTACGGGTGGAGACCCGTTCCTATCAGTATTTATATGCGGAGGGGGATACCTTCCATTTCATGAATACGGATGATTACAATCAAATTGCACTGCAGAAAGATGCCTTGGATTCACCGGACTTAATGAAGGAAGGACAGGTAGTGACCATAATCTTCAATACGGAGGACCAAATGCCCTTATCGGTTGAAATGCCTGCAAGCGTGATATTGGAAGTAACCCATACCGAACCCGGAGTAAAGGGAAACACGGCGACCAATGCGACCAAACCCGCAACAGTGGAGACGGGAGCAAGGATCAATGTTCCGCTTTTCATCAATGAAGGCGACAGGATAAAAATAGATACGGCAACGGCCTCGTATCAAGAAAGGGCCAAGGAATAAGAAGTAGCGATGAAGTTTGCCAGGCCATACTCCTTAAGCGAAATTGCGGAACTCATAGGAGCCGAATTTGTAGGTGCACCCGATTTTGAGGTGCTGGGAATGAATGAAATCCATGTGGTTGAAGCAGGGGACATCGTATTCGTAGACCATCCGAAATACTACCAAAAAGCCTTGGATTCGGCAGCGACCACCGTATTGATCAATAAAAAAGTGGATTGTCCCGAAGGCAAATCCCTATTGATTTCCGATGACCCGTTTCGGGATTTCAATAAATTAACAACACATTTCAAACCCTTCCAACCTGCTTCGCAAAGTATCGCAGAATCCGCTACCATTGGAAAGAACACCATAATTCAACCCAACGTATTCATTGGAAACAATGTAAGGATTGGGGAAAATTGCCTAATTCATTCAAATGTGGCCATTAATGATAATTGCATTATAGGGAACAATGTGATTATACATTCAGGAACGGTCCTTGGGGGAGACGCCTTTTACTACAACAAGCGAGATGAAAAATGGGATAAGTTTTTCTCAGTAGGCCGGGTAATAATTGAAGATGAGGTCGAGATTGGTGCCGGTTGTACCATTGACAGGGGAGTTACCGGAGATACAACAATCAAAGAAGGAAGTAAATTGGATAATCAAATCCAGGTTGGACACGACACCGTTATTGGTAAAAAATGTCTCATTGCATCACAATGTGGTATTGCAGGTTGTGTGGTCATTGAAGATGAGGTCACCCTTTGGGGACAGGTAGGCGTGACCAGTGGAATTACCGTAGGAAAAAAAGCCGTGGTCCTTGCCCAGACAGGTATTGCAAAATCCTTAAAGGGCGGGAAAACCTATTTTGGGAGTCCTGCCGAAGAAGCCCGGGAAAAGTTGAAGCAAATGGCAAGCGTAAAACAGATTCCTAGTATATTGGAAAAAGTAAAGAACATTTAAGGAACGGACTTTATTATTCATTGATGATATCCTATTTTTGTCGAACTTTTTAAAAAAGATATAATGAGTGTATTGGTCAATAAGGACTCAAAAATAATTGTACAGGGTTTTACCGGAAGTGAAGGAACCTTTCATGCAGAACAAATGATAGCTTACGGAACCAATGTTGTTGGTGGGGTCACCCCGGGGAAGGGTGGACAGGAACATCTAGGGAAGCCCGTGTTCAATACGGTAGCGGATGCCGTTGAAAAGGTTGGAGCCGATACATCGATTATCTTTGTGCCCCCTGCCTTTGCTGCAGATGCCATCATGGAAGCCGCCAATTCAGGGATAAAAGTGATCATAACGATAACCGAAGGTATTCCGGTGGCCGATATGGTAAAAGCAAACGACTATATCAAGGACTTGGATTGCACGTTGATAGGACCCAATTGTCCAGGTGTGATCACCCCTGGTGAGGCCAAAGTTGGGATCATGCCCGGCTTTGTCTTTAAGGAAGGCAATGTAGGTATCGTTTCCAAATCCGGAACATTGACCTATGAAGCCGCAGATCAAGTGGTTCGCCAAGGTTTGGGAATAACCACGGCAATTGGAATTGGTGGAGATCCCATCATCGGAACTACCACAAAAGAAGCCGTTGAACTTTTAATAAATGACCCAGATACCGATTGTGTGGTCATGATCGGCGAAATTGGGGGACAATTGGAAGCCGATGCTGCCAATTGGTATAAGGCAAGTGGCAGTAAAAAACCGATAGTCGGATTTATTGCGGGAGAAACCGCACCTGCCGGTCGTACCATGGGCCATGCCGGCGCCATTGTTGGAGGTAGTGACGATACGGCACAGGCCAAAAAACGTATTATGCGGGAATGTGGAATCCATGTGGTGGATTCTCCGGCCAAAATTGGCATCACGGTAAAACAGGTGATGGCGTAGGGCAATCCGTTAAAACAATACTAAATCCCGGCCAGGTCGGGATTTTTTTATGGGCTTATACCCTCACAAATCCTATATTTGAATTTTACCAACCTTAATTAAAACCTATGAAACTTTTAGACGATAAGAATGTAATCATTACCGGGGCCGGCAGGGGCATAGGCAAAGGAATTGCGGAAGTATTTGCACGTCATGGAGCCAATGTGGCCTTTACCTATAGTTCCAGTGAAGGCCCTGCCCTGGAATTGGAAAAGGAGCTTAACTCCTTGGGAGTGAAAGCCAAAGCCTACAAAAGCAACGCTGCCAGTTTTGAGGAAGCGGAGCAATTGGTAGCTTCGGTATTGCAAGATTTTGACGGAATAGATGTATTGATCAACAATGCGGGAATCACAAAGGACAACTTGTTGATGCGTATGGGGGAAGAAGATTTTGACAAGGTAATTGAGGTCAATTTGAAGTCCGTTTTCAATATGACCAAAGCCGTGCAACGTACCCTTTTAAAGCAAAGGTCCGGTTCCATCATTAATATGAGCAGTGTTGTGGGCGTTAAGGGAAATGCAGGTCAAACCAATTATGCGGCTTCCAAAGCCGGAATGATCGGTTTCACAAAATCGGTCGCCCTGGAATTGGGCTCCCGAAATATTCGATGCAATGCAATCGCTCCAGGCTTTATCGAAACCGAGATGACCGACAAGTTGGATGAAAAAACCGTCCAGGGCTGGCGGGATGCCATTCCCTTGAAAAGGGGAGGTTCACCGGAAGATGTTGCCAATGCCTGTTTGTTCCTGGCTTCTGACCTTTCTGCTTATGTAACGGGTCAGGTCTTGAACGTGGACGGTGGTATGCTGACTTAACGTAAACCTTTTTATGCAGATCCAGACCATAGTACTGATGCTGATAGCCTTTCTCGTGGCGCTGGGTATTGTAGTTTTCCATTACCGGAAATATACAGGTGGGGCAACCAAAAAAATCCTTTTGATAGCACTTCGTTTTGTGATGCTGTTCTCGGGATTTTTGTTGCTCATCAACCCGGAATTTACCAAGAACGGTTATCATCTGGAAAAGTCTAATCTGGTGCTTTTGGTGGATGGATCCTCCTCCATTTCCAACCTTGGACAGTCCGGGCGGGTCAGGGATTTGGTCAATCAATTTTCCCAGGATGAAGGATTGCAGGAAAAGTTCTCCATCCGACAGTATGCTTTTTCAAAAGAGGTAAAACCTCTGGATAGTCTGGATTTCACTGGAAAAAGAACTGACATTTCAAATGGACTGGCGACCCTAAAGGAGACCTTTGCCAGCGGAAATAATGCGGTAATTCTGGTCTCTGATGGAAACCAGACCTATGGAAGGGATTATGAGTACCTGGATTTGGGAAATCAAGTACAACTCAATACCATAGTTGTTGGGGATACCACATCCTATCAAGATGTTGGGGTGGGTTTGGTGAACCTGAACAAATATGCCTTCTTGGACAATCAGTTTCCACTAGAGGCCCAGCTTGTGTATTCAGGGGAATTCACAGTTGGAACCACTGTTAGGATCACGATGGACGGCCGTGTTGTCCACAGGGAATCCTTGCAGTTTTCCAAAAATGAACGCTCCCATAACATCAACATACTCCTAAAGGCGCAATCTACGGGCATCAAAACCATTGAAGTGGCCCTGTCCGCCTTGGAAAACGAAAGGAATGTCTTAAACAATGTAAAGCGCACCACTATAGAGGTCATTGATGAAAAAACGGTTGTTGGTATCGTATCTTCCTTTAAGCATCCGGATATCGGGGCCTTAAAAAAAGCCATCGAATCCAATGAACAACGGCAGGTGGTCATCATGGCCCCCAATACACCCGTGGAAAGGTTGGAAGCCATTGACGTTTTTGTCCTTTACCAACCCAACGCCTCCTTTCGAAGCATCTATGATTTTATCAAACAGCGGGGCGGGGGCGTTTTTACCATTACGGGCCCCGAAACGGATTGGAGCTTTTTAAATACCAAATTGGAAGGTTTTACCATGGAAGCATTTGGTCAGGGCGAGGAAATCCTTCCGTTCAAAAATGCCGCTTTTGAGGTATTTGATATTGCCAATTTCCTAATGGATGGATTTCCGCCTTTGGAAGGGGAACTGGGGGAATTGCGATTCAACACGGAACCCAGTATAATTGCCTACCAGCAGATTCGTAGGGTAAATTTGCAGGAACCGTTATGGTTTGTCCTCCCCGATGGCAATAAACAGGCGTTTCTTTTGGGTGCCAATATTTGGAAGTGGCGGTTGCGTACCTACAGGAACGAAAAGGATTTTTCAGGCTTTGATGAACTCATGGGAAAACTCATATTCTACCTTTCCAACTCAGGGAAAAGGGAACGATTGCAGTTGGATTTTGAAACAACCTATGAAAACACTTCGGAAACCTTAATCAAAGCCTCCTTTTTTGATAATACCTATAGCTTTGATGAAAATGCCAGTCTCAATTTAAATCTGAAAAGTAATGATGGACTGGTCCGGGACATTCCCATGCTTTTAAAAGGAAATCAATTTCAGGCAGACTTGAGCGACTTGGAAGAAGGGGAGTATAGCTTTACGGTTACGGAAACCATGGAACGTATTTCCAAATCGGGGCAGTTTACAATTTTGGATTTTGATTTGGAAAAGCAGTTCTTAAATGCCAATCATGTAAAGTTAAGAAGATTGGCGGAGAACAATTCCGGGAACTTGTATTACCCTTCCCAGGTTTCTGGTCTCATAACAGATTTATTGAACGAAAATCAATTTCTTCCAGTTCAGAAAAGCACAAAGAATGTAGTATCTTTAATAGATTTTAGCATAGTGTTGGGCATTATGGTTTTTGCCCTTGCCCTGGAATGGTTTATAAGAAAATATAACGGATTATTATAAAAGAATAGAACTTATGGATAGATTACCAAAAATTGCATTGCCCACCGTGGTGGTCATAATTTTAGTGTTCATTTTAATTTCCAAATCGGCCATAAACATTGGTGCCGGTGAAGCCGGGGTACTTTGGAAGCGTTTTAGTGGTGGTGTGGTTACTGACGAACCTCCCTTGGGAGAAGGCTTTCATCTAGTGGCCCCTTGGAACAGGGTGTATATATACGAAGTAAGAAGACAGGAGGTATTTGAGAAAATGAAAGTACTTTCCTCCAATGGTTTGGATATTCAATTGGATGCCTCGGCATGGTATATGCCCAAATATGGGGAATTGGGCCAGCTTCACCAACAGATCGGTGAAGGGTATTTGGATAGGATTTTGCTGCCTACCATACGCTCTGCCGCACGTTCGGTAGTGGGTCGTTACACCCCTGAGCAATTGTATTCCAGTAAAAGGGATGCCATTCAGGCCGAGATTTTCGAAGAAACCAAGAAAATCGTGGAAGACCAGCATATTGTTCTCGACGAAATCTTGGTGCGCGATGTTACCCTCCCCCCAACTATTAAGGAAGCGATTGAGCGTAAATTAAAACAGGAACAGGAGTCCTTGGAATATGAATTTCGACTGGTTACCGCCGAGAAGGAAGCCGAACGTCAGCGTATAGAGGCACAAGGTAAGGCCGATGCGAACAAGATTTTGAGCGCGTCCCTTACGGACAAGATTTTGCAGGACAAGGGTATAGAGGCCACCTTAAAGCTATCGCAATCCCCAAATGCCAAAGTAGTGGTCGTTGGTTCAGGAGATGATGGCCTTCCCTTGATTTTGGGAAATAACTAATAATTTCTTTTTTGTATAGAAATTAAATTTTACCTTCGTCAACGAAATGAGAAACAAATTTACACACCATCATATCGATAGCATCGCTCAGGCGAGGTAACGATATTTTGTGTAAGTCAAAATAACCTGACCCGTTTGAGCAATCAAGCGGGTTTTTTTATTCCCACGAAAGTGGGTAGCACTAAAATAAGTTGTAAAGTTAAATTAGATTCCTGCCTACCCTTCGACTAACTGCCCGCTCTTGGCATTCAGGTGGGCGGTCAGGGTGACAAGCAGGAAAGACAAGAAGTTATGAACCTAAGGATTGCAATTCAAAAAAGTGGAAGGCTCAACGAAGACTCCCTTAAGATTTTAAAGGAATGCGGGATTTCCATTGACAATGGTAAGGACCAGCTAAAGGCCAGTGCCAGGAATTTCCCTATGGACGTTTTTTATTTGCGCAATGGCGATATTCCACAGTATTTAAAGGATGGTGTGGTGGACATTGCCGTAATAGGGGAAAATGTACTTTTTGAAAAAGGGGAGGGGATAGAAGTCGCGGAAAAACTCGGTTTTTCAAAATGCAAAGTTTCCATGGCCATCCCAAAAAGCAAAACTTACAGTAATTACAAGGATTTTGAGGGCAAACGCATTGCCACCTCATACCCCCATACAGTACAGAAGTTTTTGGAGGGTTGGGGAATAACAGCGGACATCCATTTGATCAATGGTTCCGTTGAAATAGCCCCCAATATTGGCCTGGCCGATGTGATATGCGATATTGTATCCAGCGGCAGCACCTTGTTCAAGAACAATTTGAAGGAGGTTGAAGTACTGTTAAAGAGCGAAGCGGTTTTGGCCGTTTCCCCAAAAATCGATCAAGAACGAAGGCAAATTCTGGATAAACTTAGGTTTAGGATCCGATCCGTGCTGCAAGCAAGAAAAAACCGTTATGTACTGATGAACGTACCCAACACCAGTCTTGATGCAATATTGAAGATCTTACCGGGGATGCGGAGCCCTACGGTATTGCCCCTGGCAGACGAGGGCTGGAGTTCCGTACATACGGTAATCAACAAGGACAAATTCTGGGAGGTAATCGATGAATTGAGGTTGGCCGGTGCCGAAGGTATTTTGGTCTGTCCAATTGAAAAAATGGTGTTATAAGCCCCTCCCGACCTTCCCAGAAGGGAGGAGGTGTGGTGTAGGTGATTAAAAGAAGGAAATGAAAGAACAAAATTCCTGTTTGAGGGAAGTTAAGGAGGTATATGAAAAAATATAAAAATCCGGATAGTGCACATTGGGCAGAAATCTTGGCGAGACCCACACAATCTTTTGAGGCCATTGAACCCACCGTGGCCGAGGTATTTAAAGAAGTGTCCCAGAACGGGGATAGCGCCATAAAAGCCTTTACCAAAAAATTTGATGGGGTGGAACTATCCCATTTTACGGTCAACCAAAAAGAAATGGCCCAAGCAGATGCCAGTGTTTCCGAAGAATTGAAAGCGGCCATCCAAATTGCCAAATCAAATATAGAATCATTTCATCAAGCGCAAAAAACAACGAAGGTTGTTTTGGAAACCATGCCCGGAGTAAAATGTTGGCAGGAAAAAAGGCCCATTCAAAAAGTGGGACTATATATCCCCGGTGGTACGGCCCCTTTGTTTTCAACAATTTTGATGTTGGCCATTCCCGCAAAGTTGGCAGGGTGTGAGGAGATTGTGCTGTGCAGTCCCCCGGATGAAAAGGGCAATCTGGATGCGACCATTATTTATACGGCCAAACTGTGTGGAGTTACGCGAATTTTTAAAATTGGAGGTATCCAGGCCATAGCTGGAATGACGTATGGCACCGATACCATTCCCAAGGTATACAAGCTTTTTGGCCCGGGCAACCAATATGTAACCGTTGCGAAACAGTACGCCACTAAACTGGGCGTTGCCATTGACATGCCCGCAGGTCCAAGTGAATTGTTGGTGGTCGCGGACGAAACTGCCAATGCAGCATTTGTTGCTTCAGATTTGTTGAGTCAGGCTGAACATGGGGTGGATAGTCAGGTCGTTTTGGTTTCCACTTCAGCGCCTTTTATGGAGCAGGTGGAAATGGAAATTGAAAAGCAAATTCAGGAGCTTCCCCGAAAGGATATTGCAAAAAGGGCCATTGAAAACAGTAGGTTGATCTATGTTGAAGATGATACAACGGCATTGGAACTCATTAATGCCTATGGCCCGGAACACTATATTGTCTGTGTGGAAAACGAAGATTTTTACATCGATAATACAATGAACGCAGGTTCGGTGTTCATTGGAAACTATACGCCCGAAAGCGCGGGGGACTATGCTTCGGGAACCAATCATACGCTTCCTACCAATGGCTATGCCAAACAATATAGCGGGGTAAATTTGGACAGTTTTATGAAGAGCATGACGTTTCAAAAAATATCCAAAGAGGGAATTCAGAATATTGGAAAGAGTGTGGAATTGATGGCTGAGGCCGAAGGCTTACAGGCCCATAAAAACGCAGTAACCCTTAGATTGGAAGAACTAAAGAGCTAATGTCATTTCAAACGGAGTCGAGAGATTTAAATATGAAGAAGTTTAAACTGGATAGTTTGGTACGGGAAAACGTAAAACGGTTAAAACCCTATTCATCGGCCCGTGATGAGTTTAAGGATTTTGATAGGGACATGGTATTTTTGGATGCCAATGAAAACCCTTTTGAAAATGGGGTGAACCGCTATCCCGATCCACATCAGCGCAGCCTAAAATCAGTTTTGGCGGAACAAAAAGGGGTACAAACCGCCCGGACATTATTGGGCAATGGCAGCGATGAGGTCCTGGATTTGATTTTCCGGGCATTTTGCGAACCCCATAAAGATAATGTGATTACGCTGCCGCCTACCTACGGTATGTACAAAGTATTGGCAGAAACCAATGCCGTGGAAAACAGGGAGGTATTGCTCGGGGAGGACTTTCAACCCGTTGTGGAACATATCTTACACCAATCGGACGAGCATACCAAATTGTTGTTTTTATGCTCGCCCAACAATCCTACGGGAAATGGATTTGATGCCGGAAAAGTAGAGGAGCTTATGTTAAAATTCAATGGATTGGTAATCATTGATGAAGCCTACATTGATTTTTCCAGCAAGGAGGGCTGGTCACCAAGACTTGGGGAATTTCCAAACCTTATCATTACCCAAACCTTGTCCAAAGCCTATGGGATGGCCGGTGTCCGTTTGGGTATTTGCTACGCTTCAGAAGCTATTATTACAATCCTAAAAAAAATAAAACCGCCCTATAACGTCAACCAATTGACACAACAACGGGCGTTGGAGCGGGTAGCACAACCCAATAGGGTACAACAGGAGGTGGCCCGTATTTTAAGGGAACGAGATAATTTGATTAGGGCCCTTGGGCAAATCCCTTTTGTACAAACAATATATCCAACGGATGCCAATTTTGTATTGGTAAAGGTGGACAAGGCCGATTTGCGCTACCAACAATTGGTTTCGCATGGGGTAGTGGTGCGCAATAGAAGTTCGCAACCCCTTTGTGACAATACCCTTAGGTTTACCATTGGCACGGAACAGGAAAATAAAAAATTGATTGAAGTACTAAGAACGATTTAGAATGGGAAAACGAGTTTTGTTTATTGATAGGGACGGAACCTTGGCCAAAGAACCAGATGATGAACAATTGGATGCCTTTGGGAAGTTGGAGTTTTACCCCAAAATGTTCACGTATTTGGGCAAAATTGCCAAAGAGTTGGATTTTGAACTGGTTATGGTCACCAACCAGGATGGTTTGGGTACGGAAACCTTTCCGGAAGAGACATTTTGGCCCGTCCACAATTTTATGGTGCAGTCCCTGGTGAATGAAGGGATTCGGTTTTCAAAAGTTCTGATAGATAGGACCTTTGCCAAGGATAATGCCCCCACAAGGAAACCCAATACCGGCTTACTGGAAGGGTTTCTGACAGAAGAATACGACCTTCCCAACTCATTTGTGATTGGGGACCGACTTACGGATATGGAATTAGCGAAGAATTTGGGGGCCAAAGGCATTTTCATCAATGACGAAACGCGCCTAGGACTGGATGAAATCACCATTTCGAAGACAGACCTTTCTGACTATATCGCGCTGGAGACCAACGACTGGGAAGCGATTTACGTGTTTTTAAAACTGTCAAATCGTACTGGAAAAATCCAGAGAAAAACCAAGGAAACCGACATCCGGATTGAACTTGATTTGGATGGCAAAGGGGAGGCGAACATCGATACCGGCCTTAAGTTTTTTGACCATATGCTGGATCAATTGGCAAGACACGGTCAGATGGATTTGACCATTAAGGTGAATGGCGATCTGGAAGTGGATGAACATCACACCATAGAAGATACGGGAATCGCACTGGGAGAGGTTTTTTACAAGACCCTTGGTGAAAAACTGGGAATTGAACGTTATGGATTTTGTTTGCCCATGGATGATTGCCTGGCACAGGTGGCCATTGATTTTGGCGGTAGGAACTGGTTGGTTTGGGAAGCTGAATTCAAACGTGAAATGGTCGGTGACATGCCTACGGAGATGTTCCATCATTTTTTTAAATCCTTTAGCGATGGCGCTAAGGCCAATTTGAACATCAAGGCCGAGGGAACCAATGAGCATCACAAGATAGAAGCTATTTTCAAGGCCTTTGCCAAGGCCATTAAAATGGCGGTGAAAAGGGATGTGGAAAAAATGGTTTTACCTTCCACAAAGGGAATGATTTGAATTGTTGTGGCCTCAATTAAAAGGGCAAGGATGAATAAAAAATAATGTTTGATGAACTGTTTTGAGAAATCCATACCTTCTATGTTGTACCTGATACTTTTAACCATTAACCATTAACCATTAACCTATTTTAATGAATCTGATCATTATCGATTACGGTGCCGGAAATATCCAAAGCATAAAATTTGCCTTTCAACGGCTGGGCGTTGAGGCGATGTTGAGCAATGATGCCGAAACCATAAGTAAGGCGGATAAAGTCATTTTTCCTGGTGTAGGTGAGGCGAGCAGTGCCATGGGCAAGCTCTGGGAAAGCGGATTACATGATTTGATCCCCGATTTGACCCAACCGGTTCTGGGTATATGTTTAGGTATGCAATTGATGTGCAATTCATCAGAAGAAGGCAATACCGAAGGTTTGGAAATTTTTGATGCAGATGTTGTAAAATTCAATTCTGGTCTTAAGGTACCTCAAATCGGTTGGAACAAGATTGAAAACCTTAAGGGAGAACTGTTCAATGGTTTGAACAATGACTTTATTTACCTGGTACATAGTTTTTATGCCCCTAAGACAAATGAAGCTATCGCGACGACTACATATGGTCTGGAATATAGCGCTGCCCTTCAGAAGGACAATTTCTATGGCGTTCAATTCCATCCGGAAAAGTCAGGCGAATACGGTTCCAAAATCCTTCAAAACTTTTTGAATCTTTAATGGAACAAGCACTTGAAATATCAACGGATAAAGACAGGATCAATTTGGAATTTGTCCATAGGTATCTATCCTATACGTCCTATTGGGCCAAAGGGCGTTCCCTGGAGGATGTAAAGCAATCCATTGCGAACTCTTTGTGTTTTAGTTTGTTTTGCAAAGCATCGAATAGTCAAATCGGTTTTGCAAGGGTTGCCACAGATTATGTTGTTTTTGCCTGGATAATGGATGTGTTTGTTACCGATGAATTTAAAGGTAAAGGCTACGGAAAAATGTTGGTAAATCAGATATTGAACCATCCAGATTTACAAAATGTCAATGGTTTCGGTTTGCGCACAAGTGATGCACATGGTTTATATCGTCAATTTGGCTTCACTAAAATTCCTGACCCCGAAACCTGGATGTTTAAAAAGAACAAACCATAAATTGGAAATATGAAATACAAAATTAGAAATAGGAGATTAGGGATTTCGTTATATGAAAAATGTTGAACAAAGAACAAAACAATTTGCAATTGATTGTTGGAAACTATGTACTAAAATTCCAAAGTCAAGAAAATACAATGCTTTTGTCAATCAGTTAATTCGAAGTTCCAGCGCTGTTGGGGCAAATTTTAGAGCTTCTCAAAGGGGAAAATCTGATAAGGATTTCATCAATAAGCTGAAGATTGTTGAAGAAGAGTGCGATGAAAGTTTGTATTGGTTGGAAATATTCATGGAGATAACGGAAGAAAATCAAAACGAATTCAAAAAACTTTATGATGAAGCCAATGAATTATTGGCTATTACCGTATCATCCATAAATACGACTCGAAAAAGACTTGATAAAAAATGGAATTGAGAACAAACATTTTAATTTTCGTATTTCTAATTTCCAGTTTAAGATGAGAATCATTCCGGCGATTGATATTATTGATGGCAAATGTGTACGCCTGTCCAAAGGGGACTATGACACGAAGAAGGTGTACAACGAAAATCCTTTGGAGGTCGCAAAACAATTTCAGGACCACGGCATCCAATACCTGCATTTGGTTGACCTGGATGGGGCAAAATCCAGGCATATCGTCAATCATAAGGTTCTGGAACAGATCGCTACCAAGACCGATTTAAAGATTGACTTTGGGGGTGGGTTAAAAGCGGATGAGGATTTGCATATTGCCTTTGAAAGTGGCGCCCACCAAATAACGGGAGGGAGCATTGCAGTAAAGGATGAAGCTACTTTTTTGGGTTGGCTCAAAACCTATGGTAGTACTAAGATTATTCTTGGGGCCGATGCCAAAGACGGGAACATCGCCGTTTCCGGTTGGCAAGAGGAGTCCAAGCAACAACTGGTTCCATTTGTGAAAAAGTTTCAAAAAGAGGGGGTGCGGTATGTGATTTGTACCGATATTTCGAAGGACGGAATGTTGGAGGGGCCTTCGTTTGATGTCTATAAAGAGTTGTTGAATAAAACCAAGGTCATCAGAACTGAAATTGGAGGTAGTGGTGTTGTGGACATTGAGGAAAATGGCATCAAATTGATTGCAAGTGGGGGTATTTCAACATTGGAGGAATTGCCAAAACTTAAGCGAATAGGTTGTGAAGGGGTAATCATCGGAAAGGCGATATACGAGAACAGGATATCCCTAAAGGAATTGGAAAATTATAGAGTACAGTATGGATGATATTAAACGTTTTAAAGTCGAGTTTGTTCAGAATTGTTGCTTTCGAATGGATGAGAGTTTGCGAATGATCCAAATTGCCTTGCAACGGGTTTCCGAAGCACAGGTCTGGCAGAAACCCAATTCGTCCTTGAACAGTATTGGCAATTTAGTTTTGCACCTCTGTGGCAATATGACCCAATACGGAATTGCCTCTTTGGAGGAAAGTGAAGATCGGCGGGAAAGGGATAAGGAATTTACCACTTCTGGCGGGTATACCAAGCAGCAGTTGCTCGCCCTGCTTGAAGAAACGGTGAATACCGTAAAAGATACCTTCAATAGCACCACTATTGAACGTTTTCTAAAACAAAAACAAGTACAGGGATTTCAGTTCTCCGGCATTGGCAACTGTATCCATGTGGTCGAACATTTTTCATACCATACGGGGCAGATTGCCTTTTGGGTCAAACAATTGCACAATGCGCAATTAGGGTTTTATGATGGACATGATCTTACGATGCTGAATGACGAATGACGAATTGCGAATAGATAATGATGAATTTTAGAATTGGAATAAAGGAGCCATGAACGATTTGAAAAAGCGCACTAAAGATTTTGCTTTTGAATGTTGGAAGCTTTGCAAAGAGTTCCCAAAGTCCAGGGAATATGATGCTTGGGTAAGGCAGCTTATTAGAAGTTCAAGCTCCGTAGGGGCCAATTACAGAGCAGCTTGTAGGGCAAAATCAGATAAAGATTTCATCAATAAGCTCAAAATAGTTGAGGAAGAGGTAGATGAAAGCATGTTTTGGCTAGAAATGTTGAAGAGAACAGAGGTAAGAAAACAAGATACTATTCAAAAATTGTGGGAAGAGGGGAATGAGCTTTTGGCCATAGCCGTCAGTTCAATAAAAACAGTTAGAAAAAGGTTGAACCAGTCAAAACCATGACTCGTCATTCTAAATTCCAAACTCTAAACTCTAAATTAAACAGATGTTGACCAAACGAATCATACCCTGCCTAGACATCAAAGATGGTCGGACTGTAAAGGGAATCAATTTTGTGGATTTGCGTGATGCCGGGGACCCGGTGGAATTGGCCCAGCGCTATGCAGAAGAGGGAGCCGATGAACTGGTCTTTTTGGATATTTCCGCAACGGAACAAAAGCGAAAGACACTTGCGGATTTGGTCTATCATGTGGCGGAGAAACTCAATATTCCGTTTACCGTTGGGGGTGGAATTTCCTCTGTTGAAGATGTGGATATTTTACTGAAAAATGGGGCCGATAAGGTCTCCATCAATTCCTCGGCCGTAAAACGGCCCGAATTGATCAATGAGCTGGTGGCCAAATTTGGTTCACAATGCATAGTGGTGGCCATAGATGCCAAACGGATCAACGGACAGTGGAAAGTACATTTGGTCGGGGGCAAAGTACCCACCGAATTGGATTTGTTCCAATGGGCCAAAGAGGTGGAAAAACGTGGCGCCGGGGAAATCCTGTTTACCAGTATGAACCATGACGGCACAAAAAACGGATTTGCCAATGAAGCGCTGGCGCAACTTTCGGAAATGGTGAACATCCCATTGATTGCTTCGGGGGGTGCCGGGGAAATGGTTCATTTTGCCGATACTTTTGTGCAAGGGAAGGCCGATGCCGCCTTGGCGGCAAGCGTTTTTCATTTTAAGGAAATTGCCATTAAGGACTTAAAGCAGGAATTAAAAAAGGAAGGGATTCCGGTGAGAATATGATGGTCATTCCTACATCTCGTCTTAGTTTATCAAAGAAAAGCAAGAACTAGGAAAACGAATGGGTTCCGCATGAAGTGTAACAAGGAAGAAGATGAAAACAACTAAGGAAAATAGCAGAAAATACAGCTGGGGAAGCAACTGCTTAGGCTGGCATTTGGTGAATACCGAAGCGTTAAGTGTTATTCAGGAACTTATGCCACCACATACGGCGGAGGTCAAGCACAAGCATTTGAACTGCCAACAATTTTTCTTTGTTCTTAAGGGTAAGGCGACCCTTGATGTAGAAGGTCAGGTTGCCATTGTAAAAGCGCATGAAGGAATCCACATTCGGAAAAATCAAGTGCACCAAATAAAGAATGAATCCGATAGCGATTTGGAGTTTGTTGTGATTTCGCAGCCCCATTCGCATAATGATAGGGAACCCATTGATTAATGTCTCCAATTAGAAAGAAATGAAAATAGATTTTCAAAAAGACGGTAACGAGCTCGTACCGGCAATTGTTCAGGATGCCAAGACCAAAGCTGTTCTCATGTTGGGTTATATGAACGAGGAAGCCCTTCAAAAAACACAGCATACCAAAAAGGTTACTTTTTTTAGCCGTAGCAAGCAACGCCTATGGACAAAAGGGGAGGAGAGTGGTCATTTTTTGGAATTGGTCGATGTAAAAGTGGATTGTGATAACGATACGCTATTGGTGCGCGCCAATCCGGTAGGGCCAACCTGTCATGAAGGAACGGACACCTGTTGGGGAGAGATGAATGAACCATCTTTTGGCTTTTTATCCCAATTGGAGGAAATTATCGCTTCCCGTAAGGAAAACCAAGAGGATGAAAAGAGTTATGTAGCCTCACTGTTCCGAAAAGGAATCAATAAGATTGCCCAGAAAGTGGGGGAAGAAGCCGTGGAAACTGTTATTGAGGCCAAGGATAATGACGAAGAACTGTTCTTAAACGAAAGTGCGGATTTATTGTTCCACTATTTGATTTTATTACAGGCCAAAGGCTATTCATTGAAGGATGTTGTCAAAGTTCTGGAAAACAGGCATTAGTGAAAATGTATCGGGAAGCCTTTCTGGTACGATGGTTCTCGATACATCCTCCTTCGTCGGACACTCGAACTGACAGTATCAACGTAATCCAAATTTCATGATTATCAATTTCATTGCGTCACTTCGAGTGTTTTCAATGGAGCGGAAGCGAAATTG
>WNKP01000049.1 GCA_009797885.1 Flavobacteriaceae bacterium GF1 | reverse complement strand
GTCCCGGTAAAGTTCAGGGTGCCGTTGGCATTGGCCACGGTATAATCACCCGGTGCAATGGCGGAGCCATCGGCAATGGCAAAGTCCACGTCGAAGCCGCCCTGTACGTCGGCATTGAGCGTAACGTCAAAGGTGGCGGTTCCCGCGTCCTCGTTGACGTTGAAACCCGTTACGGCGATTCCCGACCCTGCGCTGCCGTCGTTGTCGTTGATGGTGCCCGTAGCGGTGCCGTTCACGATGTTGATCAG
>WNKP01000048.1 GCA_009797885.1 Flavobacteriaceae bacterium GF1 | reverse complement strand
TTATATCCCAATTGATTTAGTTTAGAAGTTTAGCGTATTAAACTAAAATGTCCCCTTAATATCTTACCATCTCTATAAATTATTAAGTACCAATAGTCATCAGCTATCATAGGGCGGCCATTGAATGTACCATCCCAACCTACCGAAATATCCCTTATTTCTTTTAACAACTTCTCGTATCGGTCAAAAATAAAAACCCTCAATACTTGATTTGATGGGTTTGGAACTATCCAATAATCATTTATATT
>WNKP01000047.1 GCA_009797885.1 Flavobacteriaceae bacterium GF1 | reverse complement strand
GAAAGGCTTCCCGATACTTTTTCAATTTCGCTTCCGCTCCATTGAAAACACTCGAAGTGACGCAATGAAATTGATAATCATGAAATTTGGATTACGTTGGTACTGTCAGTTCGAGTGTCCGACGAAGGAGGAGGTATCGAGAACCATTGTACCTGAAAGGCTTCCCGATACTTTTTCAATTTCGCTTCCGCTCCATTGAAAACACTCGAAGTGACGCAATGAAATTGATAATCATGAAATTTGGATTACGTTG
>WNKP01000046.1 GCA_009797885.1 Flavobacteriaceae bacterium GF1 | reverse complement strand
AAGATAGCGGACGATGCCGTACAGGTCGAGAACATCCTAAACGGCACCGCAAACCAGGTCCTTAGGACCAATGCCGCGGGAACCGATGTCGAGTGGGGCGTGATCGATGCCAACTCCATAACCGGACAGGACCTTACCGCCACCGATGGGTCCATAACGGTTGCCACGGGAACCGGGGCGACTCTCGTCGCAAGCTCCATTTCCGTGACCAACGACGGGATAACCAATGCCAAGATAGCGGACGATGCCGTACAGGTCGA
>WNKP01000045.1 GCA_009797885.1 Flavobacteriaceae bacterium GF1 | reverse complement strand
TGGACGGCTGCGGACTGTGATGGTGATGGGATTCCAAATGGCGATGAATTCACCAATGGCACAGACCCGTACAATAGAGACACTGATGGGGATGGGGTTAACGATGGTGACGAGGTAACCAACACGAATGACCCCCTGGACCCCTGCGACCCGATACAAGCACCGGGCTACACTGGTTTTGATGGTACGAACGCCATCTGGACGGCTGCGGACTGTGACGGTGATGGCATAACCAACGGTGACGAGGTGACCAATGGCACGGATCCGTAC
>WNKP01000044.1 GCA_009797885.1 Flavobacteriaceae bacterium GF1 | reverse complement strand
GCACTGCCGTCGTTGTCGTTGATGGTGCCCGTAGCGGTGCCGTTCACGATGTTGATCAGTGAGGTGGTCAGTCCGGACAATGTGATATTTAGATCTTCCGGTGTTTCTATCAAGGTATCGTCGATGATGGTGACGGTCACGGAGCGTACCTCGCCGTTGGTACCGGTAAAGCTGAGGGTCCCGTTGGCAGTGGCCACGGTATAATCACCCGGTGCGATGGCGGAGCCATCGGCCACGGCAAAGTCCACGTCAAAGCCGCCCTGTACGTCGGCATTGAGCGTGACGTCAAAGGTGGCGGTGCCCGC
>WNKP01000043.1 GCA_009797885.1 Flavobacteriaceae bacterium GF1 | reverse complement strand
TGGACGGCTGCGGACTGTGATGGTGATGGGATTCCAAATGGCGATGAATTCACCAATGGCACAGACCCGTACAATAGTGACACTGATGGGGATGGGGTTAACGATGGTGACGAGGTAACCAACACGAATGACCCCCTAGACCCCTGCGACCCGCTACAAGCAGCGGGCTATACCGGTTTTGACGGTACGAACGCCATCTGGACGGCTGCGGACTGTGACGGTGATGGCATAACCAACGGTGATGAGGTTACGAATGGCACGGATCCGTACAATGTCGACAGCGACGGTGATGGGGTTGAGGACGGCGACGAGGTCACCAATGGCAACGA
>WNKP01000042.1 GCA_009797885.1 Flavobacteriaceae bacterium GF1 | reverse complement strand
TTCTTTTCAATCTTTTTTAGGTTTTGCTATACCGAAGATGCAACCCAACCAGCTATGATTAAGTTGCTTAGCCCCAAGAAAATTCCAGCCAATTCATGTAGGATTTCATTGATACGTGAACGATATGAAGTAAAAACATACCTAATCTCGGTACATATTGATAGCAAAGGGGTGATGAACTTATGGATTCCGCAATAAATACGGAATGACAGATTACCTATAACCTAATTTCTGTCATTCCTGCGCAGGCAGGAATCCATTCATCAAACCAATCCATAGCCAAATCGTCTCAATTTGGGTTTTCTTTTCAATCTTTTTTAGGTTTTGCTATACCGAAGATGCAACCCAACCAGCTATG
>WNKP01000041.1 GCA_009797885.1 Flavobacteriaceae bacterium GF1 | reverse complement strand
AGTCCACATCGAAGCCGCCCTGTACGTCGGCATTGAGGGTAACGTCAAAGGTGGCGGTTCCCTCGTCCTCGTTGACGTTGAAGCCCGTTACGGCGATGCCGGACCCGGCGCCCCCGTCGTTGTCGTTGATGGTACCCGTCGCACTGCCGTTCACGATGTTGATCAGTGAGGTGGTCAGTCCGGACAATGTAATACTTAGATCTTCCGGTGCCTCTATCAGGGTATCGTCGATGATGGTGACGGTCACGGAACGTACCTCGCCGTTGGTACCGGTAAAGCTGAGGGTCCCGTTGGCAGTGGCCACGGTATAATCACCGGGTGCGATGGCGGAGCCGTCGGCCACGGCAAAGTCCACGTCAAAGCCGCCCTGTACG
>WNKP01000040.1 GCA_009797885.1 Flavobacteriaceae bacterium GF1 | reverse complement strand
AAGATAGCGGACGATGCCGTACAGGTCGAGAACATCCTAAACGGCACCGCAAACCAGGTCCTTAGGACCAATGCCGCCGGAACCGATGTCGAGTGGGGCGTGATCGATACCAACTCCATAACCGGGCAGGACCTTACCGCCACCGATGGGTCCATCACCGTCGCCACCGGGACCGGGGCGACTCTCGTCGCAAGTTCCATTTCCGTGACCAACGACGGGATAACCAATGCCAAGATTGCGGACGATGCCGTGCAGGTCGAGAACATCCTAAACGGTACCGCGAACCAGGTCCTTAGGACCAATGCCGCTGGAACCGATGTCGAGTGGGGCGTGATCGATGCCAACTCCATAACCGGGCAGGACCTTACCGCAACCGACGGGTCCATAACCGTCGCTACGGGAACGGGGGCGACACTCGTCGCAAGCTCCATTTCCGTGACCAACGACGGGATAACCAATGCCAA
>WNKP01000003.1 GCA_009797885.1 Flavobacteriaceae bacterium GF1 | reverse complement strand
GAACCCGCCATGCTTTACCAGCAAAGCGGGTGCAAATATAGATACCTTTTTCCGCCCCAACAAAATGTTTGCGGATAAAATTTTAAAAAAAATTCAACACCTTGATTAACAAATGTTTAAAACCCTCAACAAATCCCATTGTCACTTTTGGAATGAATGAATCAATAGCACGCATATTGCATTCCTTCACTTTCAGTGTTTCTTTCTATTGATACTTCTAGGTGAGATGTTATCTTTGCCCTCTGTTTAAACAACCGAAATAGTGGGAACAATACAAATAAGCCTACCAGATGGTGCGGTCAAAGAAATGCCAAAGGGAAGTACTCCCTTGGAAGTAGCCAAGTCTATAAGTGAAGGTCTTGCTCGCAATGTCATATCCGCAAAATATGACGAAAACACCATAGAAGTTACCACCCCCTTGGAGACCGATGGAAAACTGACCTTATTTACATGGAACAATGATGAGGGCAAAAAAGCCTTCTGGCATTCTTCTTCACATGTTTTGGCACAGGCCCTTCAAGAGTTGTACCCGGGGATAAAATTGACGATTGGACCCGCAATAGAAAACGGTTTCTATTATGATGTTGATTTTGGGGAGCATACCATTTCTGAAAAGGACTTTCCCCAAATAGAAAAGAGGGCCCTGGAGATTGCCCGCGGGAAACATGACTTTAAGATGCGTGAAGTTTCCAAAGCAGATGCCTTATCCCATTATAAGGAAGAGAGGAACGAATACAAGGTGGAACTCATCGAAAATCTCGAAGATGGGGACATTACCTTTTGCGACCATAGTACATTTACGGACCTATGCAGGGGAGGGCACATTCCAAATACAGGTATGATCAAGGCATTTAAAGTATTGAATGCTGCCGGTGCGTATTGGAGAGGGGATGAAAACAACCCTCAACTGACCCGGGTCTATGGCATTTCATTTCCAAAGCAAAAGGAACTGACCCAATATCTGGAGCTTTTGGAAGAGGCCAAAAAGCGCGACCATAGAAAGTTGGGTAGGGAATTGGAACTTTTCACTTTTTCCCAAAAGGTAGGACAAGGACTTCCACTTTGGCTTCCAAAAGGTGCCGCTTTGAGGGAGCGCCTAGAAAGTTTTCTAAAAAAAGCACAGCGAAAAGCAGGTTATGAAATGGTGGTTACCCCACATATTGGACAGAAAGAACTCTATGTCACCTCTGGCCACTATGCCAAATATGGGGAAGATAGCTTTCAGCCCATACAAACTCCAAAAGATGAAGAAGAGTTCTTGTTAAAGCCCATGAACTGTCCACATCACTGTGAAATATATAAGGCCAGTCCCTGGAGCTATAAAGACCTTCCAAAGCGCTATGCCGAGTTCGGTACGGTTTATCGTTATGAACAAAGTGGTGAACTGCATGGGCTTACCAGGGTTAGGGGATTTACCCAGGACGACGCCCACATATTCTGTACTCCAGACCAGCTTGCATCCGAGTTTAAAAATGTAATTGATTTGTCCTTGTATGTTCTAAGTTCCTTAGGTTTTGACAACTACACCGCCCAAGTATCCGTTCGTGATTTGGAAAAACCGGAAAAATATATTGGGAATGCAGAAAATTGGGAAAAAGCAGAAAGTGCCATTATTGAAGCAGCCGAGGACAAAGGGCTTAAATACAGCATAGAAGAGGGAGAGGCAGCATTTTATGGTCCTAAACTGGATTTTATGGTTAAAGATGCCCTCGGTCGAAGCTGGCAGTTGGGAACGATTCAGGTAGATTATAATTTGCCGGAGCGGTTTGACCTTACTTATAAAGGTAGTGACAACGAACTGCATCGTCCCATTATGATTCACCGGGCACCTTTTGGAAGCCTGGAGCGTTTTGTAGCAATATTGTTGGAACATACCGGTGGAAATTTCCCATTATGGCTTATTCCAACACAAGCTATTGTGTTGCCGGTCAGCGAGAAACACGAAAATTATGCGCAAAAAGTTTTGAATTCATTGGAAAATCACGAAATTCGCGCGCTCATTGATAATAGGAACGAAACCGTAGGGAAGAAAATTCGGGAAGCCGAAATGCAAAAAATCCCTTTCATGGTAATCGTAGGAGAGCGGGAAGTTGAGGAAGAAACTATTGCTGTTAGAAGGCATGGTGGCGAAGATTTGGGAAGTATAAAAATTGACACATTCGGCAATTTGATTTCAACAGAAATAAATAGTACCTTAAAGTCGTTCTAAAAAATCAAAGTTTAATTTAAAAAGTAAAGACCATAGCAATACGAAGAAGATCAAGGCCCCAGCCAAGAAGGGAAAATAAAAACCCCCACAATATCAATGACAAAATTACCGCTCGTGAAGTACGCTTAGTGGGCGATAATGTAGAGATGGGTGTTTATCCCATACAAAAGGCCTTGCAAAAGGCAGAGGAACTGGAATTGGATTTAGTTGAAATATCTCCCAAAGCAAATCCCCCAGTCTGTAAAATAATAGATTACAAAAAGTTCCTCTACGAACAAAAGAAACGGGAGAAGGCCCTGAAGGCCAAAGCAACCAAGGTTATCGTAAAGGAAATCCGATTTGGACCACAGACCGATGACCATGATTATGAGTTTAAAAAACGGCATGCGGAAAAGTTCCTTAAGGATGGAGCAAAACTAAAGGCCTACGTATTCTTTAAAGGAAGGTCCATAGTGTACAAAGATCAAGGGGAAATCCTTCTTTTGCGCTTGGCACAGGAACTTGAAGAATATGGAAAAGTGGAGCAGATGCCCAAATTGGAAGGTAAGCGAATGACCATGTTCATTGCACCCAAAAACACAAAAAAGTAAGTGGGAAGCCAAAGTATTGGCTCAATATATAAAGAGGAAAAATGCCAAAGATGAAAACAAAATCCAGTGCCAAAAAGCGGTTTAAGCTTACCGGTTCTGGTAAAATCAAAAGAAAGCACGCTTTTAAAAGTCACATTTTGACCAAAAAGTCAAAAAAGCGTAAGCTTAGGTTGACGCACTCTACTTTAGTACACGAGTCGGATGTCAACAGTATCAAAGAACAATTGCGATTAAAGTAAGTGGTTGTTTCGGTTTAAGTAATGTTTAACCCTGGAGTCGGGCCCATTAAAGTTCCGTTGGAGGACGCCCGCTACAAAAAAAATTAAAAAATGCCAAGATCAGTTAATTCAGTAGCTTCAAGAGCCAGAAGAAAAAAGGTAATGAAGCAAGCCAAAGGGTACTTTGGAAGACGTAAAAATGTCTGGACAGTAGCCAAAAATGCGGTGGAGAAAGCAATGCAATATGCTTACCGCGACAGAAGAAATAAAAAGAGGAATTTTAGGGCACTTTGGATCACCCGTATCAATGCCGGTGCCAGAATGCACGGAATGTCCTACTCCCAGTTTATGGGTAGGGTAAAATCCAATGGAATTGAGCTAAACCGTAAAGTTTTGGCGGATTTGGCCATGAACCATCCGGATGCCTTCAAGGCCATCGTTGAAAAGGTGAAATAACAATTTTACATAAACTATATCCCACTTACGTTAACCCGCTCCATGAGCGGGTTTTTTATTGCCCAAAAGCGGTCAGCACCAGACATCGCCCTGAAGCGTGGTTTCGATGTTCGCATAAATATATTCCTTGCCAAATACCAAGGTTGGGCCTTCCGTCGGTTATGGGTATTTGTACGGAGGAACCCATTAGCGAAGCCTTAATATGGGCGGGCATATCGTCCGGTCCCTCCATCGTGTGGATGTAGTACGATTGGTTTTCCGGCACCAGGGTGTTGATATGGTTTTCAAAATCAACCCTTACCGTAGGATCCGCATTTTCATTAATGGTAAGGCTCGCAGAAGTGTGTTTGATAAAAACATGCAGCATACCCATGGATATGGTCTTAATTTCCGGGATGGCTTGCCAAAGCTCGTTGGAAATCAAATGGAAGCCACGGGAATAGGGCTTGAGCCGAATTTCTTTTTGATGGAATTTCATGAGTAAGCACTTTTATGGTTGCATAGGTGTATAATCCGGATGGCCTGGTTCCTGCATGATTTAATTGGACAATTTAATTTAATCTAAACTTTACTTGATTCCCTTTTATCCAACTACCTTTGCAGCTTGAATTTAAGCCTATGGATCTGTCACAGATTAAAATGGTGGTCACGGACATGGATGGAACACTATTGAATTCCCGCCATCAAGTAAGTGACCGTTTTTTTGAACTCTTTCAAGCATTGAAAAGCAAAGGTATCTTATTTGTTGCTGCCAGTGGTCGTCAATATCATAGTATGGTCAGTAAATTGGACTCCATACAGGATGACATCATCTTTATTGCGGAAAATGGAGCCCTAATAAAAAAGCAGGGGGAAGAGGTATCGGTCACACCAATAAACCAAGTGTTGAAAGGGGAACTGCTGCAAATTGTGGACGGAATTGACGGTGCCCATGCCATGCTGTGCGGGAAGTACAAATCCTATTTTGATACCAAATCCGTAGTGTCACTGGAACAACTTAAAGAGTACTATTCCGCTTTTGAAATAGTTGATCATTATGGTAGTGTGAAAGATGAAATCATCAAAATCGCGGTATATCACGGTGTAAGTGCGGAGCAATACATCTATCCAGAAATGGCCCATCTGGAAAATGAGCTCAAAGTCAAAGTATCTGGAAAAAATTGGTTGGATTTAAATCACCTGGATGCCCATAAGGGAAATGCATTGGGAAGGGTAATGGACGCCCAGGGGATACAACCCAATGAGGTTCTGGTTTTTGGCGATTACTTCAATGACCTGGAAATGTTACAACTGGTAGAGCACAGTTTTGCCATGGCCAATGCCCATCCCGACGTAAAAAAGGTAGCCAACTATGAAACCACCAGCAATAATGAGTTTGGTGTTGAAACCATTCTGGAAAAACTGGTTTGACCACAAAATGGCCTATGGATATGATGACTGCAAAGGAACTCATTCAAAAACTGGACTTGCAACCGCACCCTGAAGGAGGTTTTTTTAAGGAGACCTACCGAAGTCCGGGTGAAATCAGTGCTAATGGTCTTCCATCTGAGTTTAAAGGCAGTCGTTCCTATTCCACATGCATTTACTTTCTACTGACCTCAGCTACTTTTTCCGCTTTTCATAAAATCAACCAAGACGAAATCTGGCATTTCTATTTGGGCTCCCCCATAAAGCTCCATACCATTTCACAAGACGGTATACATTTGGAACATCGTATAGGCAATGCTATTAAAAACGATCAGAGTCCGCAATTAGTGGTACCAAAAGGACATTGGTTCGCAGCCAGTGTCATGGACGATAACGGTTATGCATTGGTAGGCTGTACGGTAGCTCCGGGCTTCGATTTTGGTGATTTCGTATTGGGTTCCAGGGAAGAATTGATCGCTAAATTTCCAGAGCACAAAAAAATCATTGAGCAATACACGCGTGATTGAACCCCTTTTCCCCTTTATCCGGCCCTGTAACCAAAAAAACTATTAGGTTTTCTGCTTTTTTTTGCGCGCTGCCGGAAACAATACATTGTTGAGAATCAGTCTGTATCCCGGGGAGGTAGGGTGCAGTTCCAATTCCGTTTTGGGGTCCCCTACCCGATGTTGATAATCTTCCGGGTCATGACCACCATAGAAGGTAAAAAATCCTTTTCCTTTAATGCCATGAATGTAACGGGCCTCGCCATTGAGTTTGCATTCCCCCAAGACCATAACGGTAGGTTTCACTTCGTAGCGCTCAAAAGCTGTGGTCTGTCCCATAAAACCTTTGATCAATGCGGTGTGATTTTGGGTCAGCATGGTGGGTACCGGATCCCATTTGGCAGAAAACTCCATTAAGGAAAAGTAATCGGACTCCCTGGGGACATTACGTCGTTTTCCGGTCATATCAATGGATGAAAACTCATATTTCAAGGGGTTTCGCTCGAGTGAAAAGTTCGTAAACGCAAAGGTTCGGGAAAAGTCCAGCTTTCCCTGATAGTTTGCTTCCGAGGGATCACCATCGAACATGGGCTCACATATATCCACGCCGTTTGCTGCCAGGGCAATATCAAAACTGTCCGTGGCGGAGCACATGGCAAACATAAATCCCCCGCCTATGACATATCTCCTGATCTTCTCCGCTACAGCACCCTTTTGCTCCGAAACTTTGGAATATCCCAATTTGGCGGCCCGTTCCTCTGCCAGGCGTTTTCCTTCAATATACCATGGTGCGGCACGGTAGGCCCCATAAAACTTTCCATACTGTCCCGTAAAATCCTCATGATGAAGGTGTAGCCAATCGTATAAGGCAAGCTTATCATCCAAGACTTCCTCATCATAAATGGTCACATAGGGTATTTCCGCATAGGTAAGGACCATGGTTACGGCGTCATCCCAAGGTTGGTTGTCCTTTGGGGAATACACCGCAATTTTTGGTGCTTTCTCCAAAATGACCGCATCCTGGTTTTGGGAAGGACTGCTGATTTCGTCCAAAATGGACTCTGCCTGGGCATCGGAAAGTACTTCAAAGGAGACTCCCCGTATCTGGCACTCCTTTCTGATGGCTTCCCCATCCGGCAATAAAAAGGAGCCGCCGCGATAATTCAGCAACCACTGGACTTTTTGTTGTTTGTTCAATACCCAAAAAGTGATGCCATATGCTTTTAAATGATTCTTTTGGCCCTCAGCATCCATGGGCAACAATATCACGGAGGCGGATAGTGTACAGGGTATAACGAACAAGAATAGTGCAGTAATAAAGAGATTCCTCACATGCGTTCGGAATGTGTTAAAAGGGAATATCATCCTCTTCACCTTCGTTGAGTGCACTGCCAAAAGCCTGATCGGCACTCGGCAAGGTTGTAGGGTTGAACGGGTTTTCATCATCATCGTTCATCTTGGATTGAAACTCAAAAGGTGAGTCGAATTCATCTAAATTATCGAATTTACCGAGGTTACCAATGAACTTTAACCTAATATTATCCAATCCCCCATTACGGTGTTTGGCCACAATAAACTCTGCCTGACCCTGTGTAGGGGTGCGGTCCTCATCGTCCCATTCCTCAATTTTATAATATTCGGGACGATAGATAAAGGAAACAATGTCGGCATCCTGTTCGATGGCTCCCGATTCCCTTAAATCCGATAAAATAGGGCGCTTGCTACCCCCTCGGGTCTCCACCGCACGGGATAATTGGGACAGTGCGATTACCGGAACATTCAGTTCTTTGGCCAACGCCTTCAAATTCCGTGAAATGGTAGATATTTCCTGCTCCCTATTTCCCCCTTTTTGACTTCCTCCGGCAGTCATCAACTGCAGATAATCAATGATAATCAGTTTAATTTTGTGTTGGGATTCCAATCTTCTGGCTTTGGCCCTAAGATCAAAAATGGACAATGAAGGGGTATCGTCTATAAAGAGCGGTGCCTTTTCCAAAGCTTTTACCTTAACGTTCAATTGCTCCCATTCGTGTTTTTCCAATTTTCCTGTCCTTAGTTTTTCCGAGGAAAGTCCGGTTTCCGAAGAAATTAACCGGGTAATCAATTGTACGGAAGACATTTCAAGGGAAAAGAACGCAACGGGAATATCTGCATTTACGGCCATATTTCGGGCCATGGACAACGTCAGGGCGGTTTTACCCATACCCGGTCTGGCCGCAATAATGACCAAATCACTGGGTTGCCAACCTGAGGTAAGTTTATCCACTTTATCAAAACCGGAGGGGATACCACTTAACCCTTCTTTATTTGAAATTTCCTCAATTCGCTTCTTCGCCTGTATCACCAAATTCTGGGCCGTCTCCGCCGAACGTTTGAGATTGCCCTGGGTGACTTCGTATAATTTGGCTTCAGCACCATCCAACAGATCAAAAACATCGGTGGATTCGTCGTAGGCATCTTCAATGATCTCGTTTGAAATCTTGATCAAACTACGCTGAATATATTTTTGAAGGACGATTCGCGCATGAAACTCAATATGCGCCGAGGAGGCCACTTTTTGTGTAAGTCGGATCAAATAAAAATCGCCTCCCACCGCTTCCAGGTGCCCTTCCTTCTTTAATTGGGCGGAAACGGTTAATAAGTCCACCGGTTCAGAGGATTCAAAGAGTGTGAAGATGGCTTCATAAATAAAGCGATGCGCATCCTTGTAGAACACATCGGGATGCAAAATATCAATGACTTCGTCCACCCCTTTTTTGTCAATCATCATTGCTCCCAATACAACTTCCTCTAAATCAACAGCTTGAGGCGGTATTTTGCCGCGCTCCAAGTTTATGATCGTAGATTTGTCTATGCGACGACCAACAATTGGGTTTGTGTTCTCCATGTCTGCGAAAGTATGGAATTAACCTTTAGTTAACTTTAAGTTTTAGGTCCTGATGTTCACTTGTCATCAACAAAAGTATTGTTGATAACTTATAAAATGTGTTAACAACACAAAAAATAGGAAAAGTAATACAGTATTCGATTTCTAAAAAACAGAAACATAGGGCTTAGCCATTAAAGACGCCCATGTCTGCGTATTTTTCCATTCGAATCCGTACCAAATCTTTTGGTGATAACTTTTTGAGCTCTTCAAAATGCAATGCAATTTTCTTCTTGACAATGTCAAAGGTCTTATCCCGATCACTATGGGCACCTCCCAACGGTTCCCGGACAATTTCATCGATAAGCTTGAGTTTTTTCATGTCCGTGGCCGTTAGTTTAAGGGCTTCGGCCGCTTGTTCTTTATATTCCCAGCTTCTCCATAGAATGGAAGAGCAGGATTCCGGGGAAATGACGGAATACCAGGTGTTTTCCAACATTAGTACCTTATCCCCCACTCCAATTCCCAAGGCACCTCCGGATGCTCCTTCTCCAATGATTACCACAATGATGGGTACTTTAAGTCGGGTCATTTCCAAGATATTTCGGGCAATGGCCTCTCCCTGACCACGTTCTTCGGCTTCAATTCCGGGATAGGCCCCGGGAGTATCGACCAATGAGACCACGGGAATGCCAAATTTTTCTGCGGAACGCATCAACCGCAAGGCTTTCCGATAGCCTTCCGGATTGGCCATACCAAAATTTCGATATTGCCTGGTCTTTGTATTGTACCCTTTTTGTTGTCCAATGAACATATAGCTTTGGTCACCAATCTTACCAAGACCACCTACCATGGCCTTGTCATCCCTGACCGTACGGTCACCATGGAGTTCCAAAAAGGAATCCCCGCAAATGGCGTTGATGTAATCCATGGTATAGGGACGGTTGGGATGCCTGGAAAGCTGGACCCTCTGCCATGCGGTCAAATTCTTGTAAATGTCCTTTTTTGTATCAGCTAGCTTTTTTTCAATCTGCTGACAGGTTTCGGTAACGTCCACGTCACTTTCTTCCCCAATCACCTTACATTTCTCGAGTTGCTCCTCCAATTCTTTTATGGGAAGCTCAAATTCCAAGTATTCCATGAAAACGATCTTGATTATTTGGTTGGTGAGGCAAATATAAAAACTATTGGAAGATATGTCACAAGGTATTCCCCAACCCCATTAAAGTACAAACTGCTATCGTTTGGCTTTTTGAAGCAGGTAAACCCCTATAACACCAAAAATAACATTTGGGATCAAAACAGCGAGCAATGGCGAAAATCCCGACTGTTCCGCCATGGTGCCAAAAATCCTGTCAAAAAAGATATAGACCATCCCCAAGGCTATGCCCACCAGCAAATTGAAGCCCATTCCGCCCCTTCTCTTGACCGAGGAAACCGCAACGGCAATTATGGTAAGGATAAATGCGGCTATGGGTAAGGCCCATCTCTTGTATTTGGCCAATATATAGGTGTTGATGTTGGCGGCCCCTTTTTTACGCTGGTCTTCTATAAAATCATTGAGTTCAAATAGGTTTTTGGTATCCGCCACGTAGGAGACCGGGGTCAAATCCCCTATTTGAAAGGTAAACAGGGTATCCAACCTTCTTTTGGTTTCCACGAGTTCATGCCCCTCCTTTATCTTCCGTTTTGTGTAGGAGGTCAACCGATACAAACTGTCCTTTTCCACCCATCGAATATTGGCCGCGCTTATCTTGAAGACCAGCTCATCATCCCCATCAAAACGCTCATAGGTGAAATTGTAACCTATTTTTCGATCGGGATCAAAACTGCTTACATAAATAAAGTCCTTTTCGTTCAGTTGGTTGAAGATATTGGTGGTCTGTCGGGTCTGTCTTCCCTTCTTAAAGTACTTATATTCAAACTCATTAAAACCAATACTGGCATTGGGCACTATAAACTGCCCCATAAAAAAGATAAGGACGGCCACGATAGCGGCACCAATGAAATACGGCCGTAGAAACCGTCTATAGGAAATCCCTGAACTCAACATCGCCACGATCTCCGTATTGCTTGCCAATTTGGACGTGAAGAAAATGATGGATAGAAACAGCAATATGGGCATCAACAAATTCCCCAGAACCAGGCTAAAGTTGCCATAAAACATAATAACTTCCCCAAGGGGGGCTTCGTTATCAATGATTTTGCCGATTTTTTCCGCCAAACTGATCATGATACCAATAGGGATAAACAGCAGTAGAATCCCCAGAAAAGTGGCGACATAACGCTTTAATATGTATTTATCCAATATGGTCAGCACTACAATCTCTTATTCATTTGTTTTACCATTTGGGCCTTCCACGCTCCAAACTCCCCGTTTATGATCTTTTCCCTGGCCGTTCGCACCAGCCAAAGATAAAATCCCAGGTTATGAATGGTAGCGATCTGTTTCCCCAGGTATTCGTTGGCCGCAAAAAGGTGTCTTAGATAGGCTTTGGAATACTCCGTGTCCACAAACGTAATACCCATTTCATCAATTGGGGAAAAATCATCTTCCCATTTTTTGTTTTTGATGTTGATGGTACCATGCGCAGTAAACAACATGCCATTTCTTGCATTCCTGGTCGGCATCACACAGTCAAACATATCAATCCCCAGGGCAATGTTTTCCAAAATGTTGATTGGGGTGCCCACCCCCATCAGGTAACGTGGTTTTTCCTTGGGGAGGATATCACAGACAATTTCCGACATGGCATACATTTCCTCTGCCGGTTCCCCAACGGAAAGTCCTCCTATGGCATTCCCAAAAGCATTGGTATTGGCAATATACTCTGCAGATTGCTTGCGTAGGTCGGTATAGGTAGAACCCTGTACGATGGGAAAAAATGCCTGGGGGTAATCGTATTTTTCCGGTACCTTTTTCAAATGGTCCAAACACCTGTCCAACCACCTATGGGTCAAATCCATGGAACGCTTGGCATAGCCATAGTCACAGGGATAAGGGGTACACTCATCAAAGGCCATTATGATATCCGCTCCTATGGAGCGTTGGATTTCCATTACCAGTTCCGGCGAAAAAAAATGGCTGGAACCGTCAATATGGGATTTGAAATTTACCCCTTCCTCCTTTATTTTACGATTTCCGGATAGGGAATATACCTGATATCCCCCACTGTCCGTCAATATATTCCTATCCCAACCCATGAATTGGTGCAGCCCTCCCGCTTTTTCCATAATCTCAATGCCGGGTCTTAGGTACAGGTGATAGGTATTTCCAAGGATGATATCCGGTGCGATATCCTCTTTCAGTTCCCTTTGGTGGACCCCTTTAACCGAGGCCACCGTACCCACGGGCATAAAAATTGGGGTTTGGATGGTACCGTGCCCTGTCTGAATCTCACCGGCCCTGGCCTTTGTGTGGGTATCCGTATGAAGAAGGTTAAATTTCAAACAAAAAATTTAAGGAGCAAATATAGCCATCTCCGCTTGAGCACTCCCTTAACAAACAAATAAAGTTTTGTTGATAGTCTCTAATAAAAATGAAGGGATTTCATTTGCTAAAAGATAGGATTGCGGTTACATTTGGTACCTTAATAAAAATAATACATGGCAACGATTTCTGAATTGGAAGAACTGGTGGTTCAGGTGAGACGGGACATCCTGAGGATGGTCCATAAGGTGAATTCAGGTCATCCCGGGGGCTCTTTGGGTTGTACCGAGTTTTTTGTGACATTGTACAATGAAATAATGGACCTGAAAGAAGGTTTTGATATGGATGGGGATGGCGAAGACGTGTTTTTCCTTTCCAACGGCCACATTTCCCCTGTTTTCTACAGTGTACTGGCAAGGCGCGGTTATTTTCCACTGGAAGAGCTCCATACCTTTCGACTGATCAACTCGAGATTACAGGGACACCCGACCACGCATGAAGGACTTCCCGGAATACGGGTGGCCAGTGGTTCCCTGGGTCAGGGAATGTCCGTTGCCCTGGGAGCGGCTTTGGCAAAAAAGCTGAACAAGGACGATCATCTGGTATACAGCCTTCATGGGGATGGGGAATTGCAGGAAGGACAAAATTGGGAAGCCATAATGTTCGCTGCCGCACATAAAGTGGACAACCTAATCGCCACGGTAGATCGCAATGGACAACAAATTGACGGTCCTACCGAAAAAGTGATGCCTTTGGGGGATGTCCCTGAAAAATTCAGGGCTTTTGGATGGGATGTCCTTGAAATTGAAAATGGAAACGATTTAGGACAGGTCATTGAAGGATTAAAAGAGGCGAAACGCAGGACTGGGAAAGGAAGACCGGTCTGTATCGTAATGACCACCATGATGGGCAATGGCGTGGATTTTATGATGCATACCCATGCATGGCATGGCAAGGCCCCAAATGATGAACAATTGGAAACCGCATTGGCCCAAAACCCGGAAACCTTGGGCGACTACTAATACACCTATTTAATTAAAATCAATTCCCTGGATTGGGAATAACCTATAGCAATGACAAAATATACAGATCAAGGAAAGAAAGATACCCGCAGCGGTTTTGGTGCGGGAATGACGGAACTGGGAAGAACCAACCCTAATGTGGTCGCTTTATGTGCCGATTTGGTGGGATCGCTCAAGATCGAAACCTTTATCGACGAAAATCCGGAACGTTTTTTCCAAGTGGGGATTGCCGAGGCCAATATGATGGGGATTGCCGCAGGTTTAACGATTGGCGGAAAAATTCCCTTTGCCACTACTTTCGCCAATTTTGCGACAGGTAGGGTCTATGATCAAATTAGGCAGTCCATCGCCTACTCCCATAAAAATGTAAAGATCTGCGCCTCCCATGCCGGTGTTACCCTGGGTGAGGACGGGGCAACCCATCAAATCCTTGAGGATATCGGATTGATGAAAATGTTGCCCGGAATGACCGTAATCAATCCTTGTGATTTTAACCAAACCAAAGCGGCGACCATAGCCATTGCGGAACACCACGGGCCGGTCTACCTACGTTTTGGTCGTCCCAAAGTGGCCAATTTTACCCCGGTGGACCAAGAGTTTGAAATCGGCAAGGCCGTACTGTTGAATGAGGGAACGGATGTGACCATCGTAGCTACGGGACATTTGGTCTGGGAAGCATTGCTTGCCGCCGAAAATTTGGAAAACCAGGGTATTTCCTGCGAGATCATCAACATACACACCATAAAACCCTTGGATGAAAAGGCCATTTTGGATTCCATAGGAAAAACGGGATGTATCGTTACCGCAGAGGAACATAATTTTCTTGGGGGACTGGGTGAAAGTGTGGCAAGGACCCTTGCACTCCATCAGCCTACACCCCAGGAGTTTGTGGCTACCCAGGACACCTTTGGGGAAAGTGGTACCCCGGACCAACTCATGGAGAAGTATGGGCTCAACAATAAAGCCATTGAAGCCGCCGTTTTAAAAGTGTTGAAAAGAAAATAGGTTTTGGTATCGTCTTTGATACCCTTTTCATCATAATTCATTAAACGAAACACATTATGAGAAAAACACTTTTGATTGTAGCCGCTATTTTGGTAGGCTATGGACTGCATGCGCAAGCGGGATCGGGTTTTGGAATCAAGGCCGGATTGAACTACAATGGTAACGGTGATTACTTTAACTCTGTAGAAAATGCCTTTGAAAACCCTGATCGAAATGCCGGTTTCCATGTTGGGGTCTATGGAAAATTGGGAAACAGGATCTATCTCAGGCCGGAATTGGTGTACACCAGTACCACTTCCGGATACGATGAAGGGGATCTGAAAATTCAAAAATTGGATGTGCCGCTGCTTGTGGGAACCAAGATAATTGGCCCCTTACATGCCTTTATCGGTCCGTCCTTCCAATACATCCTTAACAGTAAATTCGATGATGTCACCATAGATGATATCGACAATGACCTGACCTTGGGTTTCAATCTTGGCGCCGGTGTCAACTTGGGAAAATTTGGCATCGATCTTAGATACGAAAGGGGTTTTACGGAAAATGAGATCAGCTTTATCAACTCCAATATTGTCAACGTGGATGACCGGGTAGATACGCGGCCGGACCAGTTGATCCTAAGCTTTAGTTTAAAACTGTAGGCCGGAAAAAACGGAAAACGAAAAAGAGGTGTCTAAAAGTCTGTACTATTGTCATTTCGAGCGTAGTCGAGAAAATCAGACCTTGGAATATCAATGTATTTCGACTGCGCTCAATGTGACATTTTAGTGTTGTTGCGACTTTTTAGACACCCTTTTTTTTATTTTAATTGCCCGGTTCCCTAAGAATATTGAGATCCAAATAATCCGGGGTGCCGTCATTGTTCGTATCCGGATAGGGAAAAATGATGTTTCCATTTTCATCCGATATTTCATCCCTAGTCAAAACGCCATCCCCATCATCATCGGGATCTTGGAAATTAGCAAAGGCAACTTGTAATCCACGTTCTATCTCACTTTCAAGATCTGTATTATCGTCGAATAAAAACCCATCCTCATCCAAGTCTTCTTCCATGTTAGGAATCCCATCGTTATCCGTATCCGTATTTTCTGTTACCAAACCCAATTCAAAAGTAAATACCAATGGTGCAAATAATGGAACCTGCGAACCTTCCCGGGGACGGTTAAAAAAGCCCAGGCCAGAAGGAATAATCATTAGGCCTATGCCACTATCCGTAATTTGGGAGCTCCCGTCAGGATTAACCACAATGCCCTCAGGCGTACCTCCTTTCATCTGTGCCATCGAATTTGCGAAGCCCCTTACGGTATTATACAATGGAAGCCAACCAAAATCCGCACTACTCTCAAAAACGAAACCGTCAAGCAACTGACCTTCAACTTTAACCAAGGTAGAATCTCCAACAGTAGGGCTAGGACCCTGACCTTCGCGTATTTGTAAAAAGTAATAGGTATGTGGTACATCGGTTTCCTCTCCTGGCAACGGGAAAGTAGTTTCATTGGAACTGACGTTGATTACCGCCGAAGAAACCTGTTGTGAAAGAGGGATTTTGTCCGAGTTGTCCCCTGTAATTGGTTCAATCCGAACCCTGAAATTAAAGTTTTCCGGTGGATTTTGAAACTCCTCATAATTATAGAAATGGGTTTCTAAATAGTCCAGAATTGCTGCATCGTCCTCCACTATTTGTTCGGCCAAGGTTGTAGTTGCGAGCTGAATACCACCAGGGCCGTCATCATCTCCACAGCTAGATACCAAAATAGCCGCACCCAACAGCAAAAAATATCTTTTCATTCCTCTACGATCTTTTTAAGCGGCCTAAGATACAATTTTCAAAACCTTGTGCTTGTTTTATTAACATTTATTGGGTGTACGCATAGTATAGCCATACAGAAAATTTTAATCAAAAACGAAATTTTTTCTCCATATACTATAAGAAAAATTTCTATTTTATGATTTTTATCACTATTTATGCACGAAAATAGCTACAATTTTAATGCATTAAATCCTAAATTTTATGATTATGAAAAAAATTCTTATCGCATCCCTGCTTGTCCTTTTGGCCTCCTGTACTTCTGATGGAGACAACCCCTCTGAAGAAAATCCAAACATTGAAAGTATTCACTATACCCTAGATGGAAAAACACTGACCGTAGATTTTGAGGTAGTCGAAAATGATGAACTTATAGTAGTGGAAAATGACAATTCCCTGCTAATCAACAATTTTCTTTTGGAGAATGAAAACCACATCGAATATGTTTTGGATGATGCAAACATCATTCTATTTAGAAATGATTTGGCGTTGCAGGCGTATTTACAGGAAATTGGAAGCCCACTGCGTTCAACCAAAAATGAAAGTGCAACTTCGGCTAGGTCATTTCCGTATACTTCATTCAATCTTGAATTGTATTGGGACTGTTGTTATGATACAAGAAAAGAGTTTTTTTGGGATTTTGATAATGACATTAGTCCCATTTGTACGGTCCTCTACAATAACGAATCGAGATTAAAGAATTTCGCAAACGTTGATGCATGGACTTTAGTTACCGGATCCGTAACATTTGGTTGCTATGTGTCATCTAACAATAAACCAAATGACAGGTTAGAATCCGTATTAGCAAGAAATGTTTTTGCACGATTTTATGAGCATGCAAATTATGGGGGCAGTTCAATTGTTTTGGATGCAAGAAATGGAGAAGTGCGAGGTTTTCGCAAACTTAGACAAGTCAGAAATGGGCTTTTTGGAAAAAATTGGAGGGATAGGATCAGTTCCGTCAAGCTTTCAAATTAAGTCAAAAAAATGTTTTAATATTAAGCCCTAATCTTTAGGGCTTTTTTTATGCGTATCGATAAATTTCTTTGGAGCACGCGTTATTTTAAAACCAGGAACCTGGCCACTACCGCTTGTAAAAAGGGGCATGTACGGATCAATGGCGATGTGGTCAAGCCGTCAAGGGAAGTCTACCCCATGGATAAGATCACGGTCCGTAAAAACCAGATCGATCATCAACTTACGGTATTGGACATCCCGGAAAGCCGTGTTGGGGCAAAATTGGTGGAACTGTACCGCAAGGACACCACCCCAAAAGAAGCATTTGAACACAATGAACTGCTGCAATTTGCCAAAGACCATTACCGGAAAAAAGGCACGGGAAGACCCACAAAAAAGGACAGAAGGGATATTGACGAATACCTCACGGACGAAGATTTTAAAACGGCCGAAGGAGCGGATTGATTACCTTTGAAAAAAGCGTTACCATGACGAACCAAATTCTAGGACATGAGCAAATCCAGCATATCATCAATAGAATTGCCTATCAGATCTATGAGGCCAATCCCAATGAAAAGGAGATCATCATCGCTGGAATTGAAGGGGGAGGTGTGCTTTTTGCCAAGCGGATCGCACAGGTATTGGATAGGGTAACCGATGCCACCATCACACGCTGCAAGGTGATCATGGATAAAAAAAATCCCCTGGAAAGTGGGGTCGAGACCTCTCTGGACGAAAGCGCCTATACGAACAAAAGTGTGGTATTGATCGATGACGTACTCAATTCCGGCACCACATTAATTTATGGGGTCCATTATTTTTTAAAAACACCGTTAAAACAGTTAAAAACCGCTGTTTTGGTCAATAGGAACCATAAAAAATACCCGGTTAAAGCGGACTATAAGGGCATTTCCCTGTCCACATCCCTACATGAACATATTACGGTGGACTTTACCTCAAAAAGGTATCGCGTGTATTTAGACTAAATCATCCGCAATCTCTTTTACCACCTCATCCAAGGTTTTTTGGTCTGCAACAATGGTCTGGTTTGCCAACGCATAAAAGGGAGATCGTTCAAAGAGGTGTTTTCCAATAAACTCGGGAAGATCGGCTTCCGGAATATTCTTTACCAGGGGCCGATGTTCCCGTTCCTTTATAATCCGTTGCACCAAACTGCCAATGGAAAGTTTTAAATAATAGGACCGATCACTTAATTGGTCGATCAGTTCCATATTACGTCCATAACAAGGGGTACCCCCTCCCAACGAAAGGACCATATTGGGGGTATGCGTCAAAACTTCCTTCAAGACCTCCGCTTCCTTCTTCCTAAAAAAGATCTCCCCTTTCCGTGAAAAGATTTCAGGAATATCCATTTCCACGGCTTTCGAAATCTCCTCGTCCAAGTCTAAAAAACTAAGATCCAACCGTTTTGCCAATGCCTTACCCACACTGGATTTTCCACTTGCCATATAGCCCAATAGCACAACTTTCATTCCTTATGATTATGATGTTTCTTAAATCGTCAAATTTATCATTAAATGACTTGAATAATAAATTTAGGATTGTATATTTGCACCCGCTTAACCCAATAGGGTTGCTCTTTTTTAATGACCTGATAGCTCAGTTGGTAGAGCATCTCCCTTTTAAGGAGAGGGTCCTGGGTTCGAGCCCCAGTCAGGTCACTTTTTAATGACAGTAGGTATAAGGTTTGTAAACCAGTTGATTAACGGATTACAAACCTTATTTTTTTGTAATGATGAACAAAAAACCTGGTGTTTTTGATACAAATTTTAACTTGCCCAAAGCGATGCGCTTGCAATTGTGTTTTTCTCCTTTTCTGAAGCTATTTTTTTATCTGATGAGCTACTTCCGAAAATCGGATGTTTGAGTACTCAAAGTTCTTTATGGAGGTTCCTTTATCGATTTGAATTCCTGTGGAATAGTTTTTTATCCTGACGTTATTGAGGTACAGGCCATCAACTATCGCCGTTTTGTATATCCGTACCGCTATGGGGTACATCTCTGAACTGGTGACACCCTTAAAATCGAAAGTGGTGTTTGTAATTGTGAGATCGTTCACCAATGCATGGTCAAAAGCTATGGTTCCCGGTGGATCGTTTATAAAATCTCCTTTATAAGGGGTGATAAGCGGATATACCTTATTGGCTGTCAAGGCCCTGTAAAAGTTGCTCACCATTGTTTTAGGGGGATTTCCAATGAGGGTAGAGTGACAATTGTCTATGGTAAGACCATCAACGGTGTGTTCCAAGTTATAGAAAAAAGGCCCTTTATGCCTAGCGGAAATATTTTTGAGTGTAAGGTTCTTTACAGGGTTTTGTACCGTTACAATGGGGCCTTCCCAATGTGGAATGTATAGATTCTCAATAACAATATTTTTGTGCTCCTCCGGTAAAGGATGTTCCCAAGGATCGATTTCCTTGAGCCTTCCATCCCAGCCTATTTTAATGGCAGCGTCCGTACCGCCTTCTTTTGTTAGAAAGGTCATATTGGTACAATACACCCCTTCAACGGGCTTACCCTTCGCCGCAATGGTACGCAAAATGGCAGCACCCCAGATATTGGTGGCCACCACATTGGAAATAGTAACACCTTGTACCGCACCACCTTGACCTATTCTTCCCATGGCACTGTCCACAACGACAACGTCATCGCCGAACGTACCGGTAATATTGTCTATTACCACGGAATTGGCCGGCCCTACGATGTGTATTCCATCTTGCCAAGGATGCTCGTTCCCTTGAAAGAAATTGAGGTTATTTACATGGACATTGCTTACCTTTTCCAAGGTAAATGCCCATCCTGCTGTTGCGCCAATCTGCAACCCTTTAATGGTTAGGTTTTTGACATTGTAAAAATGTACCGCTCCCCCAGTTCGTTCCGGTTCCCTGCTAGCATTTCCATCAAGTATGGCCTGACCCCAACCTACAATATGGATATCGGTATTCCCGTTTGCGGTATCTTCATTTTCCAGGAGCAGGGCCTTTACGCCTGTTGCCATCTTAAGATGTGCCCCAGCTAAAATCAACGTAGTATTACTGGGCAATTTTATGCTTTCGTCCAAGAGCCAGATTCCATTTTCATCAGGACCATTGGGACCTATGCCGATAACATTATTGCCCTGGGTTTCTACCGCGCTTTTTATCGCATTATCGATCTTTTCGTTTGCAGAGGTGCCCGGGTATTGTGATGCCCATTTTATGTTTTGGTCCTGAATACCTTGCGCATATGATAGTACACAGAAACTGATGGCCAATACACGTATTACCATAGTTCTAAAAACGGTAGTTTTTGTACCCATTGGCAGATTGGATTTTTTGAATTTTCCCATTTTATCTATTCCCCTGAATTAGTTGTAGTTGATTTTTGTAGAACCGCATTAGTGTTTTGACCACCTTCGGATTTTGTGCGGCTACATTATGCTGTTCCCCAGGATCTTTTTCCAAATTGAATAACATCATATCCTCAGGCCCTTCACCAGAAAGTACTCCTGGATATTCAGAAGATCTTGGTTGCTCATAAGGCCCTAAAATGGTTACCCCGTCCGGCCCTCTTGGGTCTTCCCAGTCCGTTAACATATAGTCTGGTGTATCGGTGCGGGCTTTTATGTGCAATTTCCACGGGCCACGGCGTACGGTATAGATTTCCTTTCCGAACATCCCTAATAACGCCTTATGCGGTGTTTCCGACGATAAGGTCAAAACTGGTGTGATGTCCTTTCCATCCAGCGTATTCTCTTTGGGTACTGCTATACCTGCCATATTGAGCAATGTTGGGAAAATATCCATGGAAGCTACGGGATCGTGCAGTACTTGATTTTGGGGTATATTACCAGGCCATCTGATGATGAATGGGACCTTTAGACCACCTTCCCAGGTAAGGGCTTTCATTCCCCTTAACCCTCCAGTACTTCCTCCAAACCAAGGACCGTTATCGGACATAAAGATTACAATGGTATTTTCAGTCAATGAGAGTTCGTTCAACTTGTCCAAAACCATTCCAACCGAATCATCCAATTCCCTTATTACATCGGCATACAGGTCATTTTTGGTTTCGGGGGTGTAAAAATCAGTTGATGGCGCCAATGGCTTATGGGGCATGGCATGTGGTAAATACAGAAAGAACGGCACATCCTTATTTTTTTCCATAAATTCCATAGCTCTCACGGTATATCTGGACGTTAGGGTAGATTGCACCACAGGATATTCAACTATGGCCTTGTTTTCCAACAGATGTACTGGTCGCATATCATTTGAATAAGGAATACCGTAATAACTATCAAAACCCCGTTGTGTAGGCAAGTATTTTGCTTGATGTCCAAGGTGCCATTTTCCGATACAGGTGGTTGCATACCCTTCTTCTTTTAATACATCGCTCAGTAACCTCTCTTTTAAGGACAACCCCACAGTATCCAAATAAGCCGTTGCGTCAGGTGCCGGATTGTCCATCAATCCATGATTGAACGGATATTTGCCCGTCAACAGTGTTGCCCGTGAGGGAGCACAATACGGGGTAGGCACATAAAAATCGGTCAAACGGGCACCTTGTGATGCCAGATTATCGATTCTTGGCGTTTTCCATTTCCCTTGACCATAACAGGAAAGATCGCCATAACCAAGATCATCAGCTACCATTAAAACAATATTGGGGAATTCATTTTTTGTCTGGGCCAAGCTTTTTAGAGCGAATACCAAAAGTGTACCAACAAGGATCAATGTTCTCATTCGTTGTTTTTTAAAATTGTTTTTTCGTAGTGATGCTATACATCAAATTAATCAACACCAAAAGGGGCTACCTTGAAATCGATCCCCTATTTTCCATTCCCATTGGTTTTTTACTCTCATGGGACCTGAATTCCGCACGCATGCATCAAGCCTTTTATGTAGCCTAAACCAAACAAGCTACCGTTCATTGTGTAACCCATATTTTCATTGTCGTCTCCTGCCATAGTGGGAACATGATCCGAACGCACAGGGACATTACCTCCAAGCTCTTTGTAGCGTTTCATCATCTTGTACATATCCGTTGGGCCATTATCATGAAAAGTCTCTCGAAAATTAAAAGGAGTGCCTCTTACATCCCGAATATGAACGAAGAAAATCCTATTGGCCTTTTTATGCTTCAAAAACAAGGCTTCCAAGTTTTCATTCATTGTGGCAAAAGTGCCTTGGCAAAATGTGAGTCCATGGGAGGGACTATCCGAGAATGAAAGTGCCTTTTCCATTGCTTTTGCCGATGTTAGAATACGGGCTATTCCATGAATGGGACCAATTGGTGGATCATCTGGATGCAAGGCCATTTTTACGTTATTGGCCTCCGCTGTTGGCATTACCTGCTCAATAAACCATTGGTAGTTGTCCCAAATCTGATTTTCACTAAACGCGCCATAGGTTGAAATGGGTTCATTTTTGGCCGTGTTGTAATTGAATCCACTTACCAGTGCACCTCCACGTTCTGGCAGGGCACGATGGGTACGGTACCATCCCGTGGCCATAAAATTATAGCACAGTAGGGAAACCTTTAATCGCCCCATATTTTCGAGCATTTTTTGATATGCTTCAATGTCCCTTTCTTTTCCGGGTAGCCCAAGTTTAATTCGATGCATGTCGAACTGATCGCCCTCTAGTCCACAGAGTCGAAAGCCGTGTTCTTCAAAAATTAGTTTTGACCGGGCGAAAGATTCGTAATTGTCTATGGATGGTTCCCCTGTTACATTGGGGGCCAATTTTGCAATGGCATGGTCTATTCCCATTTGACGGCACAACTGCCATCTTTCATCGGGTTTATTTCCAAAAAAAAGAAAACTGAGTCTCATTTAATGTGTTTTCCAGTCCTTTGCATGGCGATAGCGTTTTAAATCTTTAGGGCACTTGGTTTTGTTCAAGATGTGGGATATTAAAAATAACCGCCCTTATCCGATATTTCTTTGGCCGTTTGGCCCTCTTCTACCCAACCGAAAATTTTCTTTTCGTTTTTACGGATTTCTTCTGCCCTTAACAACACGTCATAAGCAATATTTCTGGGGACTGAAAGGACACCATCTATATCCCCTACAATAATATCTCCCGGTTTTATGAAGCATTTATCAATCTGTATTGGAATTTGGTAATCCGTAATCAAGCATCTACCTAAGCTACCATTGGAGGAGCGGTACTTGTAAAATACAGGGAAATTGGCCTCCAATATCTGGTGTGTATCCCTAATACCCCCATCCAGACAAGCTGCCCGTACCCCTTTACTTTTTGCCGCTGCGGTCATGACCCCGCCCCACGACGTAGATTCTTCATCACCACTGGTATCGTACACTACAAAAGCATTTTCATGCATTGCATCAAGCATTTTGGTACGGTATTCCATCTCGCCACTGATCTTTGTACTGGAAGAACTCTTCACGGTAAAAGCTATGCCCGCAACCGTCCTGTACCGTTCCAAAGGTTGTATCCGTATCGGCAATGCCTGGTCCAACAGCGTAAACTCCCTTAACACATCATTTATCGCCCCAGTATAGATGTTTTCGAAACGATCCAAAAGTTCCTTTTCCGGAATGGGGAACTTTTTGGTAGGGATACCTTCACGCACTTGAATCAATTTTTCAAGATTCATCATACCAACCTCTTTCTTATAATCATCTATACTCATACTTCTTGGTTTTATCTATTGAACTCATTTAAGCTATTTCAAATGGCTAAAAAGTTTAAATGAGTTCATTCTTTGTAAACTAGCTGAACAAGACTTTTGTCTGCAATCAAAATGGGGGAATCATAAATGGGAATATTTAAAAACTCATAATAGGTCCCGTTTTTATTCCAGTGGGTTTTCAGTATTTCATATACCGCACCAGTTCGCATATCGACATAAACGGGCTCAGCAAAATTTGCTTTGGGGAACTCGAATTTTACACTGCTTTTTTCTGTGGAGTCATTGGGGATGTCACTATCCTTCCAAATAACAACGATCTGGTAATCGAAATTTTTCGATTGGAAACCATATACAGAAAGGGAATCCGAGGAATCGGTCCTGTAGGGATAATTGGAAATTCGTGCTAATGAATGGTCAAAAATCGACGTAAGGTTTTGAAACGCGGTATAGGAAGGTTTTAGATACGCTACGGTATTATCCTTATTGGCTTTTATCAATCCTTTTGTATTTATAGTGTATATGGGTTCCTTGAGTGTTGTTACCCTTCCATTTTCATATCCCAGGACCTTGACATAATTCATATCGATTATGGTAAAATATAAGGAAGGAATGTCACGGCCCAGATCTCCCAGCATTTTCCTCAAAAGCCATTTTGATTGCGAAACTTCCGTCCATGGGTGATTTCTAAGCGCATAATGTGGCTGATTTTCCGAAGGACAACCCAACTCGCCCTGACCGATTATGATATCTTTGGAATACCGTGCCACCAACTGTCTTATTTTTTGGTATTTTTCATAGCAATCCTCCGGTCGGTACGTATAGCCGTGGAGTGTTATCACGTCCACAAGTTGAAGCTTATCCCGTTCTTTCAAATAGTGTAAAAAGGGTTCCACATATTCGGTTTCAATTTCGGCCAAGGACAGTGCATAGATTTGTGCATTTGGTATTTTGGAGCGTATAATTTCTGCGGTACGGATGAAAAGCTTGGCATAGGCCTCCGGTGTATTTTTAGGATTGCCATCACTCTCGTTCCAAATTTCCCAAATCCTAACTTTTCCTTTATAGCGTTTGACCAATTCGGTGACCCATTTGTCCCATGCCGCCAATGCTTCCGCCGATACCGGAAAACCTCCAGAGAGATTGGGCATACCCCCGCCTTCATAAATGGGATTTCCGTAAGATGTTTGCAACCAAGGTTCTACGCCCTGGGCAATGACTTCATCAATGATAGTATCGAGCCATTCAAAATTGTACTCCCCTTTTTTGGGTTCACATTTGGCCCAACCAGCTTGTAACCGGATTTTTTTTGTTCCTGTAGGACCCAAATATTGTTTCCATTCACTGAAATCGGTAAAATCCCGATCCATGGTTTCGCCCCCAAGTGACCAATTGGAGGAAGCTATTTCGTGAGCGTTTCTTGGTCGCACATCCCCCATTGGCTCGGATGCAATACCAAGCCCCTGTTGTGCCATGGTCAACGTGCATAGCAGGAAAGCAAAAAATAGATATGTAATCTTATACTCAATCATCATTTCATCCTCCATATAAATTTTAAACTCCGGGACATGACAGGAATCCCCCATCCACTGGAATGGTTATTCCTGTTACAAATCCAGCATTTTTTTCATCAATCAGCCAATTCATACAACCAATAAGTTCTTGGGCTTCGCCAAAACGGCCCATGGGCGTATGTCCTAATATATTTTGTGCACGTTCCGTAGGTGAACCAACTTCGTCCAACATCAGCATACGGCTGCGATCGTTCAAAAAGAATCCAGGGGCAATGGCATTGACGCGTATTTTGGCTGGAGCCAAATAAGCCGCCAACCACTGCGTAAAACTTACCACGCCGCTTTTGGCCATGGCATAGGCCGCAACTTTGGTAATAGGTCGATAACTCGTCATAGACGCAAAATTGATGATGTTCCCTTTTTTATTTTTTGCCATACTTTTCCCAAAAACAAAACACGGAATGACCGTACCCATGGTATTGATGTCGATTACATTTTGAAAAACATCCATACTCAAATTAAAAAACCCCTTCACCCCTTCTTCGTCATTAAGTTCACGTTCGTCAAATGCTGCAATATTGGGCAAGGCATCATTCTGGTTTCCTCCAGCACCATTTATCAATACAGTGCAGGTTCCCAGTTGATTTTCAATGATATCCCTTGCCTTTTTTACGGATACCTCATCCGAAACATCGGCGGGAACACATAGGGCAATACCGTTATTCGCTTTTATCTCATCACTGACCTTTTTTAGTTTTGACAAGGTTCTTCCCAACAAGGCCACTTTATACCCCTGTTTTGCCAAATCTATCGCCATTGACGAGCAGAGCGTACCACCAGCCCCTGTTACTACTGCAATCTTATCGTTCATAATTTGATAGTTGATTTCAATATCCAATTTTTTGCATTTCGGTAACAGACATCCTGGACAAGCTCCTTTAAAATAGTAGTATCATTGGGCAATAACCCTTTTTTGACCCATCCGGATATGAATTGACAAAATACCCTTCTGAAATACTCATGCCGGGACATGGAAAGAAAACTTCTGGAATCTGTGGTCATACCGATGGAATTATGCAATAGACCATAACTTGCCAACGCCTTTAATTGATTTATGATGCCCTCGTAATGATCGTTATACCACCATGCTGGACCAAATTGGATTTTCGCTACAATACCATCCTCAGAAAAAGAACCGGTCAAAGATGCAAAGGCAACATTATCGGCCGGATTTAGATTGTAAAGTATCGTTTTGGGTAACTGACCGTTTTTGTCCATTGTATCCAGAATAGCGACCAAGGTTGCCACATTACTGGGAGCTCCGATGGCCGCAAAGCCTCCAGTGTTTCCCAACAGCTGTCTTAGGCGAGAACTGGTCTTGCGCTGCGCTCCAATATGCAGCTGTAAAATTAGACCGCGTTGGGCGCAGGCCCTTCCTATCCAGACCAAAAGATAGGACTGTAGGGAAACCGACTCCAAATCGTTCAATCGCTCTCCTGACAAAAATTGCTTGAAAATGGTATCGGCCTTGGACTTATCGACCCAATTGAATTCAAAACCAGCATCCAAAGCTTGGTCAACCAGTTTGCATCCTGCATCTGAAAAAACGTCGAATCTTTTTCCCAAAGCGGCTTCAAAGCTATCCAGATCTTTGATTTTGGTTTGAAGCAAACCTTCCAAAACGGTACACCATGAGTGGAAGGTATCCGATTGATCCAAGATACTATCGGTACGTAGTGAAGGTAAAACCTTTACCCCTTTTTCGGAGGCCTTTTTATGTATGGAAACATCGTCCAGTAAATCATCGGAAGTACACAGCGCTTCAACATTGAATTTTTTTAGGAGCATGACGGTTGATAGCTTGCCCGAATTGATTTGGTCCTGGCATTCCTCCCATATTTCCCTGGCTGAACTTTCATCCAATTCCAATTGGATATCGAAAACACGTTGGAGTTCAAGATAGCTCCATTGATAAAGTGGATTGCCCAGCGTTCTTGGTAAGGTCTTGGCCCAGTTAAAATACTTCCCATAATCGCTGGCATTTCCGGTTATGCCATTTTCCGCAACACCATTCATGCGCATGGCCCTATGTTTATATTGATCTACCATGACCCATAAGGTGAACAAGTTTTCTGGCTGATTGTCATTCGCAATCATAGATGGATTCAAATGATTGTGAAAATCGATTATGGGCAATGTTTTGGCAAAATCATGGTACAACGATTTCGACAGCTTATCCGTTAGTAAAAAATCGTTATGCACTAGGGAATTCGTTTTTATCATCTCAAGGAATTTTTGAAAATTTAAATGTTCCAGTAGTGAACCATTTTAAAAAGACAGCCAATACCATACAGATAGCTCCCAAACCCAACGCAATTTTTCCACTGGTGAGCTCAATGGAAATAACACTGACAGAACAAAACAGCAAGCCGGATACTGCTATGGCGATTGAAAAAAGGTTGGCCAGGGCAAAACGAAATTTTGGGTTTGACTTGCCAATTTCATCAGGTGCCAAAGGGGTTTGTATTTTCAAGAAAAACGTATTCACTTTTTCCCGATAGGCTTGTTCCGAGTCCAAAATGAATCCGCTGACAAAGAATACGACAATGCAACTTACCATCTGTATCAATGTCGCCATTTCCCATGTGATACTGCTAAATATAGTAAGGGCTAGGCCTGTGAAAATACCTGACAATACCGTAAAGAAGGCTCCGACCGAGTTTGTTCTTTTAAACAGCAGCCCTAAAACAAGCGGAATGGCCAGGGGAATGGCAAAAAGTCCTGTCAATATTTTGTTTGCCTCAAAAGCACCGCCCAATTTTCCTATGAACAGTGAACCAACGATCACAAGAGAACCAACAAGGACTATATTTATACGCGCCACACGAATCAATTGTTTTTCGGTAGCACTTGGATTGATCAAACGTTTGTAGATATCGTTGGTCAAAACCGCAGACATTATATTGAACTCCGAATTCAGGGAGGACATGGTCGCTGAGAACATCGCAGCAATCATAAGGCCCAGTAAGCCTGCAGGAAGCAAATGAACAGCTACGGCCACATACGCCTGTTCGGGGTCTTCCAAGCCCGGAAGAATAGCTGCAGCGGCAATAGCCGGAAGCAAAAAAACAATGGGAAACACAAACAACAATACAGCAGAAAGGAAGCCCAGTTTTCTCGTGGCCCGCTCATCCTTTACGCTATAAAATCTCTGGATAAAGACCCAATTCCCGTTGTACTTAAAAAGAATCATGATAAAGTAGACCGTTAACCATAAAGGCTGTCCTTTTGGACCCGAGAAAAACGTAAAGTGTTCGGGCAATTTCTCCATGAGTACACCAAGGCCACCAGTTGCTTCCAAGGAAAGGGGAACTAACAGAAAAGAAACAAAAAGCAGGATAACGAATTGTAACGTATCCATCACCACCACGGCCCAAACCCCACCAACGATGGTAAAAAGTGTTGTGATCATCCCCGAAAGGATAATGGCCTGCACAAATGTTAAATCCGTGGCCGTGACCAAAAAAATGCCCATGGCATATTGCCTGACCATATTATCAAGAAAGCGCATGCCCAGACCTGTCCATCCAAACAGTTGCCGAATATTGGCATTGAACCGTTTTTCCAGATATTCAACCGGTGTGAGGATCCTTGAACGCATCCATAATTTTCCGAGAACCAAGGCAGCAAATAAAAAGGGTACCACAGCACTCCAAAGTACGGTAACCCCAATGAGGCCGTCCTTGTAGGCAATTCCCGCATAGGCAATAAACACGAAGGTGCTCAAAGAGCCCATAAAGTTACTAATGCCGGATATGCCCCATGGAATGGTACTGCCGCCTTTAAAATATCCTTTGATGTCCTTTACGAACCACCCAAAAAACAAACCTACGCTTGCCATTAGAATTAGATAAATTCCCAGGGAAACATAGTCCAGTGTTGCTAGTTTATCCAAATTTTGCTTTTAATGGGTTATCTACCATTGCAGTAGCGATTTTAAAATTAAGGGCATCAGTAAAAAAACCAATGAAAGTCCCAAGAATTGCTCCTTGGGACCTTTTTAAAAAAACTAAACTAACTCAAACTACTTTGTATCAATATCCTGGGTTTTGTTCAAGGTTACCATTGATATTTGCTTCTATTTCCCTTGCTGGAATTGGCCATAGCCCATGAAAATCCAGTATATCGTCGGCATTTAGGTCGTTGTATAGCCGCACCCGTTCTACCAACTTACCGGTACGGTGCAAGGTTATTCTTCGCATCTCCTCCAAGCTTAATTCGCGGGCACGTTCATCCAAAATATAATCGATGTCCACCTCGCCAGCGGAAACCGGGTTGGCGTTGGAGCGTTGGCGTACTGCATTGATATCGGTTGCAGCGTTTGCCGCATCCCCATTTCCCAAATAGGCTTCTGCACGGAGCAGATAGGTTTCTGCCAACCGTAGGTAGTAGCGATCTCTATACGTGGTCCCGGCCGAGGATTTTAACAACAGGCGATCCGGATCCTCATATAATTCGGGGGGATGGTTGCTGGGTGTAGTGGCCTTGGTCAACCAGGGATACCACCTCCAGCTTTGGGATTGCAACAATGGTCCGGGATTATCCTTGGCACTTTGACCGAAAAAGGGGGAATCCGGATTATCATAAAAAATATCACGGACGTAATTTGCTTCCGAGTTTCTAAGATCATTGTCAAAATCGCTTTGCCATAGCTCATTTTCGAAAAAGGCCGTAGGTCTCATGAACGAAACCCCCCTACCACCGATGTTGGTGTCACCGACCCAACCGAGCATTCCGGAATTGCCGTCCGGGTCATTAAGGGTCCAACTGGCGGGGACGAGAAAACGTTCCAGATTGTTGGTTGCTGTGTTGGCGGTGGTAATAAAACCCCCTGGAAGATCCACTTCCATTTGGGAGACCCAAATGGCTTCGCTATTCCCGGACGACCTGTTTTGGTTTTCCCTACGGAACAGATCCCAATACACATCTCCAGGCTCCGTGGCACGCGAACCAAAACGATCCATCATCAAAGCTGTGGCAGGATCGTTAATGACAACGGATGCCGCTGCGATCGCTCCATCAAAATTACCTTGGGAGATGTAGGTTTCCGCCAAGAGATGCCAGGCTACCAAATTGGATAATTTACCATCAACCACTTCCGAAATTCCGGGAAGATTCTCCGTTGCAAAAACGGCATCTTCCACAATTTGATCAAGCACTTCCTCCCTAGAGGCCCTTACAAAATCGGTTTGAGGCGATGTTATTTCGGCCACAATCAAAGGAACGCCACCATACAAATACACCAGATGTCTGTATGCCAGGGCCCTGAAAAGTCGAGCTTCGGCCTCAATAGGAGGTTGTTGGCCCAAATCAATTTCAGAATCCGGTAATCTATCAATGATTGTATTGGCATTGGCGATGATCTTGTACCAACGGTCCCAATGGTATTCCGGAATAAAGGAGGTGACATCCAGGGCGGTGACATAATTTCCGAACCTATTGCCGTCCTCAGTAGCTCGCGCATTGAACATGATATCCGTGCCCAACAAATGATTGTAATTCTCAAAGGCACCATTAAAGTATATAAACCTGTATTTGGCATAAAGGTCCGCTAAAGAACTCTGAAAGTTTTCAGAAGTAACAAACGAATTGCCCGGACTAAAAAAGTCCAAAGGTTCTTCGCTTAAAAAATCGTCTTCATTACAAGAGACAAAAACAAACAAGACGGTAAACAGGGCTATTAAATTATTGTTGAACGTTTTCATAGTTTTTTTATTTAAAATGAGAGGTCTAGACCAAAGGTTATACTGCGCATCACTGGCAGGCCATCAAAAGCAGCATCCAATCCCTGTCCTGTTTCCGGATCCCAACCTTCCCAATCCGTTAGGGTAATCAAATTTTTGCCGCTCAAGAACAGTTTCAGGCCTTGAAAGCCCATGCTTTCCAAAACTTTGTTCGGTAGATTATAGGCCAGTGAAATGTCCTGCAATCGGATAAAACTGCGGTCAAAAAAGCGTCTTGCCGTAACCGGACCAAGCAAACCTGGCCTCCTATACGTGGCATTGGGATTGTTCGGGGTCCAAAAATCCACATCTGTAAATTTGTTGCTATTCTGTGCATTGGCAGGGGAATCATATCCTCCTTCCCAAGGATTGTTCTGGCCTAGGTAACCATCCCTTCCTCCCTGTATGGAATTGATAAAGAATTTAAAGGAGAAGTTTTTATATACCAAGGAATTGGTGATACCAAATTGATAGGCGGGCTCTTGCCTTCCCAGTATGCGCCGGTCACCTTCGGGGGTGATACCTTCTTCCCCGTCCTGATCCACCAGTCGCTGAAACCCAGGCTGCCAACCATCGGGAATATCCGTATCGCCAATTTGGTAAAGGCCGTCTACCTCATAATCAAAAACAGTGCCTATGGATTCCCCAATAAACAGTCCATTGGCGATAAGGTCGTCCTCCCTACCGTCGCCATCCCGATCTTCGCCTAACAAGCTCTTGATCTGGTTCTGATTGGTGGCAAAGTTTACCCCAAAATCCCAACTAAAATCGGTTGAACGAACGGGGCTGAAATTCAGGATAAACTCCAGACCAGTATTCTCAATTTCTCCAATATTGGCTCGGATGCGATTGAATCCGCTTACTTCTGGAAGTATAAAATCCCATAACAAATCGTTGGTAGTTGATTGGTAATAGTCAATGGTTCCGGAGATACGGTTCTGAAACAAGCCAAAATCGACACCGATATTTATCCCATCGGTACGTTCCCATTTTAAATCGTTATTGGCCAAGGAAGCCACGGTCTGTCCGTTTATGGTGGAGCCCCCATCGCCAAAAACATACCTTGAGCTTTCCGGAGCCGTAATCCTGGCCAGGGAACTGTACCTGTCGGTCAGGTTCCCATTGCTACCAAAGCTCCCACGGAATTTCAGCAAATTGATCGTTTGGGAGGTGTTTAAAAAACCCTCATTGGACATTACCCAGCCTAGCCCTACTGAGGGAAACAGGGCCGATTTGTTATTTTCCGAAAAGCCACTGAAGGCATCGCGTCTAAGGCTTGCATTGATGAGGTACTTTCCTTTGTAATCGTAATTGATCCTTCCGGTTTGGGCCGTAAAACGTTCCTCCCAGGCGTCCGAAAAAATTTCCTGGATTACGGCTTGTTCCAAACTGTTGTATGATAGGGCCAAATTGGAGAAGTTGGTGCCTTGTGCCCTGGTCTGTTCAAAATCAATGGTATTAAACCCGGCAACCAGAGTCGCTGTCAATTTATGATCTTGGTTCTTCCCAAACCGTTTTTCATAGGTTAGAATATTGTCCAGCAACACATCATGGGTAGAATTGGTTTGCTTAAAGGCGGTGCCCGTTAAACCGGCTCCATAGATGTCCGAATTGCCCCGTAAAGTCCAGCGATAGTTATTACTATAGTTGATTCTAAAATTTAGCCCGGGTATCTGTGGTACATCTATGGAGGCATAAAAAACAGCCGAGATATTGTTCAGATTGTCGCGATCATCCTGTAAGCTTTGTAAAAAGGGGTTTACCCTAAGGTCGGCCAAGGGATTTATCACAAATTCCCCTTCTGCGTCCCTTGGGGTTACCAATGGGCTCATCAATACGAGACTCCTTAAATTTGGGCTAACCCCCGAAAAGTCGGAAAATGAACCAAAGGTATTTGCGCCAATGGTTAACCAATCCGTAAGTTTGGTGTCAATGTTTACCCTCACCGTTTGGCGGTCAAAATTGTCGTTCAACATCCAGCCCACTTGTTTGGTAAGACCGCCCGAAATGTAGTAGGAAGTTCTTTCCGAACTTCCACGGATGCTCAATTGATGGTCCATGGTATATCCAGGATTGGTCACCTCGCCAAACCAATCAAAATCAGTCCCATTTGCCAGACCTTCCAAAAGTGGTGGAAGGAAAAAAGTATCGTCCTCAAGAGTCCAATCCGGATTTTCCCGTGTAAAGTCGGGGCCTAAAAACCCGTTCTCCCAATCCAAATCCCTGGCGGCACGTAAATATTGCTCACGGTTCATGGTTCTCCTGGTGTTTGTAGGGCTCTGTACCGCATAAAAAGTGGAGTAGTTGAATACTGGCTTTTGAGCTGTTTTGCCCTTTTTGGTACTCACTATTACAATACCATTTGCGGCCTGGGCACCATAGATGGCCTTACTGCTGGGATCTTTAAGCACATCCACGGATTCAATATCCTTTGGGTTCAAGTCCGTCAATCGACCACGATAGATTACGCCGTCCAATACAATAAGCGGACTTTGGTTCCCATTTAGGGTAGATTGCCCCCTAATCTGAATATTAGGTTCCGCGCCCGCCGTTGAGGTCTGCCCTATGGTGATACCGGGCAGCGAACCCTGCAAGGCTTGTAATACGCTCGTATTCGGTGCTTCTTGGAACTGTTCCAAATCTGCTGAGACTATGGCTCCGGTCAAATCCTGTTTTCGCTGGGTACCATAACCGATAAGCACAACTTCGTCCAGGCTTTGTATGTCTTCTTCCAAGACCAAATTGATCGTTGTTCTTCCACTTACCGTAATTTCCTGGCTTACAAATCCTATGGAACTGAATATAAGAACTGCATTCGCATCGGTAACGGTAATCGTATAATTTCCATCGAAATCCGACACAACACCGTTCGTGGTTCCCTTTTCAATAATATTGACCCCTGGCAATGAAACATTGTCCATCGTGGTAATTGTACCACTGACCTGTTGGGATTGTGCACTCATTAGTTGCAACAAAAGCAAAAATCCAACGAGTGATAAAATTGATTTTTTTTCCATGTTAGATAGTATTAGTTGGTTAAAAACAGTTGTCGAATTGAATTTCCGTGTGCGTTAACGGTATTGGAGCAAAAAAAAATTCCGATTACAATTGATTTTTATTTTTCCTTCAAACATCTTTCTGAATCCATTTAATATTTACATTTGTCCAAAAAGCTCCGTTAACGCACACGGAACTGAACAAATGTTTAAATTATATTTGAAATATCAAAATAAAAAACCTTAATTTTTGAATTTTATTTAAAAAATTGGACAATAATTGCCAATAACAAATATTCATGGGAGAAAAGCCAACCATAAAGGAAATTGCCAAACTTGCAAATGTTTCTATAGGAACGGTAGACCGTGTCTTGCATAACAGAGGGGATGTTTCAAAGAAAACCACCCAACTGATCAAAGAGATCATGGAAAATCTGGATTATGTACCCAACACATTTGCCCGTAACCTTGCCCTGAACAAAAGTTTCAAAATTGCTATTCTGCTTCCAAAACATCAAAAGGGGGAGTATTGGTCCGATCCCATTAGAGGGGCCAAGAAAGCAATGAAGGATTTTAAGGCTCTTGGGGTCATCGTAAAAATATATCTATATGACCAAAATAAAAAGGAGTCTTTTTCAAAAGTCGGAGAGCAAATCATCAAAGACAAAAATGAAGCCGTATTGCTGGCCCAAGTTCTTTTTGACGAAACAAATGCATTTATACGTAAATGTAAGGCCAACAAGATTCCATTTGTGCTCATTGGGTCCAGTCATTCCGATTCTGGGGCTATCAGTTATATTGGACAAAACTCACATCAAGGCGGTCGTCTTGCAGGAGAGTTGCTCAGTTTTGGCCACAAAGTGGCTTCCAACTATTTAGTGTTCAATGTAACCAAAGCAGAGAACCCCAATTTTAATGTTAAAGAACGTATTGAAGGGTTCCAGGAATACTTTGAAAATAATGGAATTAAAAAAGCCAGTATAGAGATTTTTTCAATTCCCCAAGAGGATTACAAGCTGGTGGAAAAGGCCAAAGCGAAACTAAACTCCATTCCTGACTTAAAGGGGATTTTTGTACCCAATTCAAAATCTTACATCTTGTCCAAAGCACTCTCAAAGGATTCCAATATTCGTATTGTGGGTTACGATCTTTTGGAAAAGAACAAAAGCTTATTGCAGGATGGAACGGTACACTTTTTAATTAACCAAAAGCCCTATGAACAGGCCTATCATGGTATTGAATATTTGTATAAATACTTAGGTATGAACCAACAACCCCCGGAAATTGTAAGCCTCCCATTGGATATTGTTACACGTGAAAAATTAATGTATTATTAAGTCTACATCCTTCTTCTTCAATGCGAAAAAAGAAAAGTGACCCGTGTTCTTAGAAAAGATTAAATAATTGGACTTATTCTAAAATATATCTTCTGGTAATTGAAATTAGCTCTGATACCCTAGTTTAACTGCTATACCCCCAGTAGGGAATGTTGGGTTCCAAATGGCGCCTCCTGCCACCAACAGTCCGGGATTGGTGGTTTGGCACAAGAATACGCATAAGAAACCTAAAAGAGGCTATGACTCAAGTTGTGGCTTTGTTGTGATCTAAGTCTCCCACATACGTTCGAAATGACCTTTAAGTTGAACGCGTCATTTCGAAGGAGCAAAGCGACTGAGAAATCCAACCACCAAAGGCGACAGGGTTATACCGCTGCCGCGTCACCATTTCAAAAGTTTTGCTGTTGCCGTGGCAAAGCAGCCAATCTATTTCACACTAGCTACCGAATAGTTCGATGAAGACAAACAAAAAATAGGGTACTATGATTTTTATCATAAAAAATTAACAAGATTAATCTTTCTTTTATATACGATTTTTCTTTTAAAATCATCCAATTAACCAAGAACACGCTATATGAAAACAACCTACCGGGCCATGCTGCCCATTGGCGCTTTGCTTTTGTCTTTTTTGGTAAGCGCACAGGCCACCTACAACGGATCTACCAAACATACCTTTACCACCAATCACGGAACCATTGAAATAGGACCTTTTAATTCGTCCCATGGTCATATCTATACGGATAGGCCCAATATTATTTTTAATAAGGACGTCTATACCACCACAAATGCCTTTTCCTCCTACAACAACGACCTTTTGTTCAAGACGGAGGGTAACGAACGCATGCGGATCGACCACGAGACGGGACATGTGGGCATTGGGTACAGCAGTCCATTGTCCCCCCTCCATATTGCGAGTGATACCGACGCCATACAAACGTTCCAGACCAGTGATGACAGTTGGCTCTATACCAATTGGAAATCGAGCAATGGTACCAGAAAAGCCTATATGGGACTCAGTACTTCCCTAAGTGAGTTTCGAATCCAGGTAGAGAACGGGACGAATGAAATACTGTTTCTCGGTGGCAATGTGGGGATAGGAACCTATACCCCATTGGCCCAATTACATGTGGAGGGCAATGGTATTCGGGCGACAACGTTTTCCTTGTCAACCATTACGGACCTTACCAATGCCAGCCCTTGGTATGGATTGGGGAGAAGCGATTTTATGGACCTCTCCAATACCCATGATAGAGGTGCCGTGCAAGTAGCGGGATACTATGGCCTACTACTAAAATCGGCAAGTGGTTTTATCGGAATCCACCAAAATGGCCGTGTGGGCATCGGCACTACTGCCCCGGACGCCAAACTTACTGTAAAAGGGAACATCCACGCCGAAGAGATCAAGGTAGATCTTGCCGTTCCCGCCCCGGATTATGTCTTTAAGGAGGGGTATGAACTCAAATCCCTGGAAGAAGTCCAAAACTACATTCAAAAACACGGGCATTTGCCCAATATCCCCTCAGCCAAAGAACTGGAGGCCAATGGTATTCAACTGGGAGAAATGGACATGAAACTCTTGGAAAAAATTGAGGAACTCACCTTATACCTTATTGCCCAGGAACGAATAATAGAACGCCTCCAAAAGCAAAATACAATCATTCTAGAACTTCTTACTAAGGAATAATATGAAAAGAGCGGTTATACTTTCGGTTTTATTCATCTGGACCACATCCACAGCAGCACAGACCACTTATGATGAGGGAGCCCCTGTTCAGGACATTTCCTCCGGAATCAGTTATCAAAGGGGACCAGGTAGTACCAACACTTTCAATTGGACCTACCCATATGGGACCAAACTGACCGTTTCCGATGGAAGCTGCTGTCGAAACTTTGAAATCGGAGTCAGCGGTTATCAATCCATTTATGGCGATTTGATCTTCAGGTATTGGGATCCAAATGAAACTATCTGGAAACCTTGGAGAAAGGTAGTGCTTGCCAATGAGAACGGCCAGGTGGATTTAAAAGGGGACTTAATTACCCCAAATCCAACAAATGATGATGCAAATGTGAACCTCTCCTGGTACAATAACACTGCCCGTATCCGAGTCGGGGGATCGGGCGAAGGGGCTTATAACGGGCTTGATATCCAAAGTGTGGGAAACATTAGTCTGTTCAGGATCTTACATTCGGGAAAAGTGGGCATCGGCACTACTGCCCCGGACGCCAAACTTACTGTAAAAGGGAACATCCACGCCGAAGAGATTCAGGTGGATCTTGCCGTTCCCGCACCGGATTATGTCTTTAAGGAAGGGTATGACCTCAAATCCCTGGAAGAAGTCCAGAACTACATTCAAGAAAACGGGCATTTGCCCAATATTCCCTCTGCCAAAGAAATGGAAGCCAACGGCATTGAACTGGGAGAAATGGATATGAAACTCTTGGAGAAAATCGAGGAGTTGACCCTTTACATCTTGGCACAGGAAGATAAGCTACTTCTAAAGGATGGGGAAATAGCAGCTTTGTACAGCTTGGTCCACCATCAAGAAAAACGATTAAAAAAATTAGAGAACCTCTTAAAAGCAAATGAGCCATGAAAAACGTATGTCTATTGGTAGCATATCTTATGTTCCAATGTATTTTCCCTCAACATTATAGCAACAAAACAGTAGAGGTTGATGCACCAGGATGGAAACGGGTGGCACGATTGGATGGTGCCTATGGCAGGGGGTATAACGAAGTTGTGCTGATGACCCAAGGGGGGGCTTCTCAACCATGGGTGGCCAAGATTTCTTGGTTTAAGGGATGGTCTTCCTATGGAGGCCTTAATCTAATCTCCCTCAGTAATGGAGGCTATTGGTCAGAAGCCCGTATCAGCTCCGATGGCGTAACTGCCCATTTGGAAGTCAATTTTACCGCGGCAATTCCCCAACTAATGGTGTTTTTAGATCAGTCGGCTTGGACAGGGGGTGCTATTCTTGATGGTATACTGCCCAATGGTGGGGATGCCGTTATTGAAACTGCAAAATTTGGACGGATCAATTATGGGGAAAATGATCTCTATCTGGCCTATAATGGCAAAGTAGGCATAGGCACTACTTCCCCAGATGCCAAGCTTACCGTAAAGGGCCGTATCCATACGGAAGAGGTAAAAGTAGATCTTGCCGTTCCCGCCCCGGATTATGTCTTTAAGGAAGGGTATGACCTCAAATCCCTGGAAGAAGTCCAAAACCATATCAAAAAACACGGGCATTTGCCCAATATCCCCTCGGCCAAAGAATTGAAGGCCAATGGCATTGAACTGGGCGAAATGAATATGAAACTTTTGGAGAAGATTGAAGAACTGACCCTATATGTAATTGAGTTGGAAAACAGGAATAGGGAATATGAGGGAAAATTCGAAAAACTGGAATCAATCTTAAAGACAAAACTATGAAAACACCTTCCCTTATGCTGTCACTTTTGCTTTCCACTATAGTGACGGCCCAAGATTTGACCGAGAACTACCGAAAGTTGGTTTTAAATTCCCCCAACAATATCAGCTTATTTCAAAGCAATTCAACCAACGGTGTTTGGGCAAGTGGTATGGTTATGGGCGATCGCTGGGGTCTGTTTGAAGATGCCACTACCACCAAAGAATGGTTGACCGTGAAATCCGGCGGTAATATTGGCATTGGAACAACCTCCCCACAGGATAAGTTACAGATTGGTAACGCCATGGCGTTTCATCAAGGAGGTCACGCCATATTGTATTTTTACCATTCTTATGAACCTAGCGGCACATCTGATTTAGACCCCGATAAATATTCTGCCGAAGTACGTTTTGATGGCGTTAGGGGAAATCTTCGTTTGGGAACCTCGCCATCCATAATTGGCTATCCCATTACCCATATGACCATAAACAAGTTTGGCAATGTGGGCATCGGCACCACAGCTCCAGATGCCAAACTTGCCGTAAAAGGGGATATCCATGCCGAAGAGGTCCAGGTAGACCTTACCGTTCCCGCTCCCGATTATGTCTTTAAGGAAGGGTATGACCTTAAATCCTTGGAAGAAGTCCAAAACTACATCCAAGAACACGGGCATTTGCCCAATATTCCCTCGGCCAAAGAACTGGAGGCCAATGGTATTCAATTGGGCGAAATGAATATGAAACTCCTGGAAAAAATTGAGGAGTTGACCCTTTACATCTTATTACAGGAAAAGAAACTACTTCTAAAGGATGGGCAAATAGCAGCTTTATACAATCTGGTCCACCATCAAGAAAAACGATTAAAAAAATTAGAAAATCCATTAAATGCAAATGAGCCATGAAAAACGTATGTCTATTAGTAGTCTATCACCGCCGCCGAGTCACCATTTCAAAAGTTTTGCTGTTGCCATGGCAAAGTAGCCAAGCTACTTCACACTAGTTACCGAATAGTTCGATGAAGACAAACAAAGAATAGGGTACTATGATTTTTATCATGAAAATTTAACAAGATTAATCTTTCTTTTATAAACGATTTTTCAACTAAAATCCTAAACCAAAACGAAGAACGTTCCCTATGAAAACAACCTACCGGGCCCTGGGGCCCACTGGCCCCTTGCTTTCATCCTTTTTGGCCTACACCAAAGCCATCCACCACAGGGCAAGCACATCACGTATTTTATACTGTACTGCACTACCATTGCATAAAACACCATTTTTTCCCATAACCCCCAAAAAGCACATCACAACATGAAAAAAACAGTAACAACCATCATGGTCTCCCTGGTCATGGCTTTGGGCCACGCCCAGGAAATGCCCGATTTGATTCCCCCTTCACCAGAAGCGACGGCCTTGGCCAAATATGTGGATATCCCCGTTTCATTTTACAACGGGACACCGGATATCAAAGTACCCATCCATACCATGGATCTGGAAGGAATGTCCATTCCCATACACCTCAGTTACCATGCCAAGGGCATCCTTGTAGAGGAAATCGCCTCCAGGGTGGGATTGGGCTGGACCCTAAATTTTGGTGGTGTCATCACCAGACAGATCAGGGGTTCGGCGGATGAGTATATCCCCAATGGGGTCAAAGGGTATTTAAGGGACAATTTTTATGAAACCTTCTTTACCAACGTTAACACAAGACAGCGAATATACGACAGTGTCCAGTTGGGAGAACAGGATCTTTATCCGGACAGTTTTATGTTCAATTTTTTGGGGTATTCCGGTAAGTTCATCTTTGACCAGCGCACCAAACTGCCCATTATACAGCATTTTACGGATCTTAAAATAGTTCCGGTCTGGGCGAGCGGAACCGTGGGCGAAATCAGCGGTTGGAAGGTTACCACCCCGGATGGGTATACCCTGCATTTTGGACTTTCCAAAAATGCTTCACGAACGGCAAGGGACAAAGAGAACATCTTGCAAAACCTAACTTTTTCAGATGGTTCGCTTACTCCTGCTCCGGGCAGTGGTTCCTTTAATGCATATACGGCCTGGTACCTTATGGATATTACGGGACCGGGAGGAAAGACCATTACCTTTACCTATGAGGAAGAGCAACCCAATTATTGTAGGAGGAGCTTTGACAAATTCGAAGCGGGAACAAGCCTGCCAGCTTCGTATTTCGCAAAAGTAAGGCCGGTCCAGAACCAAATTTTGGAAATCCAGTATGATCAAGGGAAGATCAAATTCAGGGCAACCACCGCAAGACAAGATCTTGATAGTGCCAAGACCCTGGACAAAATTGAGATTACCGAATTGGACAATTCCCTGGTCAAAAGCTACGAATTCAACTATTCCTATACTACGGCCCCCGTGGATTCCAATGTCCTTGCCGAATTGGCAACCTGTGATACCAAAGCGAACAAGAGACTGTTCCTGGATTCCATAACCGTTAATGATAAATTGGAGTCGGCCCCACTCCCCCCCTATCAATTTTTCTATAACGGTACTGCACTGCCCCATCGCTTTTCCAATTCCCAGGACACTTGGGGCTATTATAATGGAAAGAACAATGGGCAGTTCTTGACGTTTTTTGATTACGGAACAACGACCATCAATCGCGAAGTTGATACCCTAAAATCCCAGGCGGGAATGCTCACAAGAATGGAGCTACCCACCGGCGGGTCCCTTAACTATGAATATGAGCATAACCGAGCGGTACCCCCGGGGTATTTTAAGGACCTTTTGTTTCCGGACACCAATCCCACGGTAACAAAAGGTGCAGGGCTGGCAAAGCATCCCTCACGCTTTAACGAAACGTTCTACGAATACGAATCGGAACCTTTTACCATCGGCAATATCGTTGGTACGGCACAGGTCGTTACCGATCTGGGAGAGGAAGAAGATTGCGGTACTGAACAGCTGAGTGAGGACTGTCCCTACGAGGCTCAGTTGATCGGCCCCCAGACCAGTGTAACCCTGATCAACGATCGGGTGGACATGATCCTTTCCCCGGGCACTTATGTAATTAAGGTCAGCCCGAATCCCAGGATACCACATGATCACAACGATATTTTCACCAACTCTTTTAGTGTTTCAGTATCATGGAAAGAGAACGTGAACGATCAGGCCACCGGTACCGAACTGCTTTTTACCTCGGGCAATCGGATTAAAAAGACCGTACTGAATGATGCCTTTGGCGGGACCATAGAAAAGGAATACGAATATAGAGATCCACAGGGGTTAGGCAGTGGTAAGGTGTTTTCCTTGCCCGCCTATTACTTCAAGGACGATGTTGTGGGTGGCGTGGTCGTCCTCAACAGAAAATACGGTGCACGTCCCGGTAGTCCCTTGACCTATGAACAGGGGAACCACGAAGGATATGAATATGTCACGGAACACATTAGTGGCGCAAATGGCAGGGAAGGGAAAACCGAATATCAGTTTACCGCATTTTCGGATTCCGGGAATTTCCATACGTTTCCTTACCATTTGGCCACGGACAATGAATGGATGAGGGGAAAACCCGTGGGGACCAAATATTATAAAAAAGAATCTCGGGGCTATATCTTACTCAAGGAAATAAAAAATAAATACCGTTATGGAGGTACCGTTGGCTCCGCCCTCCACTTAATGACCCCACCATTGTCCCCTTTGGACCTTATGGGTGGAATATATGAGGCGGGCAGGACCAAACATGTCGCCACGTTTATTGTCTTTTCCGATCAGGACGGAACATTGAACGACCCCGATGAACACAATGAGTTTACCCCCTTTTATTTGACCGGAGGTACGTTGGACCTCTATTCCAAGGAAGAAACAACCTATGATGGTGCCTCGGCACTCACGGAGCGGACAGTATATACCCAGGACTATGACAAACATTACCAGCTAAGTGGTTCCGAGATGACCGCAAACAATACAAAACGTATTGTTACAAAAACGTATTACCCGGCAAATAAGAACGAGCTCAGTGGACTGTCCCCATCGGCATCCACCGCATTGGACCTATTGCAAACGGCCAGGCCAGGCCAGGCGGTACAAGTGGAACAGACCGTACTGAACCATCTGGATACCGTCTTGTCAAAGACTACTACACGAACCAACTTTTTGGATTGGGGGGGCAATCTCGTGCTGCCCCAAAATGTGCAGACGGCAAAGGACGATGACAGTTTGGAAAACCGGATCGAGTATCTGGACTATGACGCCCAGGGCAATCTGCTGGAAGTCTCCAGGGCCAATGGGCCGCCCGTCAGTTACATCTGGGGGTACCGTGGCCAATACCCTGTCGCTAAAATAGAAAACGCCACCAGGGCCGATATAGACGCATTACCAGGCTTCATCACCGATTTCAATACGGGGAACGGTGGCCTTACCACCGCACAGGAAAATACGCTCCGCACCAATTCGAGCATGGAGGATGCCCTGGTCACCACCTATACGTATGACCCTTTGGTTGGGATGACCACTATGACCGACCCAAGGGGCCATACCTTCCGGTATGAATATGACGGACACAACAGGCTCATAGCCGTAAAGGACGATGACGGCAACCTTGTCGAAGAATATAAGTACAACTACAAAAACCAATAGGTCATGGGGAAGTATATAAACACAGTCATCACCATCTTGGTCGGTCAATGGGTATTTTCCCAAATCACCATGCCCCCTGTGGGACAAACGGACTACAACGTATTGAGCGGGCAGACCGTAACACTCTCGGATCTGCAGAGCATTACCCTAAGGCCCAATACCTTTATCCAGAGCGGGGCCATCTTTACCGCTACGGTCCTGCCCTCCACGGCCCACGAACCCTATACCGACATTGCCCTGAGCGGGACGGAGAACTATGTGTTCACACGCAGTTTTCAACGGGCCATGCCCACATTTACCACCTCTGGTACCAAGGAGGGTGATGTTTATGAGGCCATCACCTATTTTGACGGCCTGGGTAGGCCCCTACAACAAGTGGACATCAAGGCCGCCCGCGACCGGGATGATATTATTACCCATATGGAGTACGATGGGTACGGCCGCCAGGAAAAGGAGTGGCTCCCCTATCATGAGCCCACTGGCGCCCTGGGGAGCTATCGCGGGGATAGGGCCTCGGCCACCCAAGGCTATTATAAGACGAACTATGCGGAAGACTTTACGACCCTGAGCACGCCCAATGTCAATGCCCATACGCAAAAGGAGTTTGAGCCCTCTCCTCTAAACCGAGTGCTGAAACAGGCCGCCCCGGGACAGGATTGGAAGCTGGGCAATGGCCATGAAATTGGATTTGGATACCACGTGAATTCCCAATCCAATGATGCCGTAGCCAAGTTTGAGGTCGTTTTTACCGGAGGGAACCCAGAAGCCCCTACCCTAAATAAACTATCCGGGGCATATGCCACCGGGGAACTTTATAAAAATGTGACCTATGATGAGAACCATACCTCCGGTACGAACCACAGTACCGAGGAATTTGTGGACAAAAACGGAAGGGTGATCCTAAAACGAACCTACAACAACGGCCCCCATGACACCTATTATGTGTATGATGACTACGGAAACCTAACCTATGTGATTCCGCCCAAGGTAACGACGGCCAGTGTGAGTACGACCGAACTCAACGAACTTTGCTACCAGTACAAATACGACCACCGCAACCGCTTGGTGGAAAAGAAACTGCCCGGTAAGGGTACAAGCAGTATTTGGGAAGAGATTGTGTACAACAAACTGGACCAACCTGTATTGACCAGAGATCCCGTATTGTATAATACCGCCAGATGGCTCTTTACCAAATACGATGCGCATGGCCGGGTGGCCTATTCCGGTATCCATCTAAGGGGTACGGGCAGGACCTCCATGCAGGCCAGTGTGGATGCGTCATTGACCTATGAGGGACAGACCGATGCCACCACAAGTGTTCTGCTGGACAACAAACAAGTCCATTATACCAACAATACCTATCCGAGCACCGACATTGTGGAACTGCACACCATTAACTATTATGACAGTTATGTGGACACCGATGGCCTTAGTGTACCCACAACGGTTCTGGGGCAGGCCAAGGCCAGCAACGTAAAGGGCCTGCCCACGGTAAGCAAGGTACGGGTACTGGGCACCAGCTATTGGATCACCACCATCACCGGCTATGACGAAAAGGGAAGGGCCATCTATACGGCGACCAAGAACAACTACCTGAACACCACGGATATCGTGGAAACGGAGCTGGACTTTGGGGGCAAGGTGGTACAAACGAGAGCCACCCACCAACGGACGGGACATTCGGATATTGTTACCCTGGATACCTTTACCTATGATCACCAGGGGAGGTTGGCACGGCAACAACAGACCATTAACGGACAGGCCCAGGAGACCCTGGTGGACAACAGCTATAATCATTTGGGGCAATTGGTCCAAAAGGAAGTGGGCGGGGGCCTACAGACCGTGGAGTATGCCTATAATGTTAGGGGGTGGTTAAAGCAGATCAACGATCCCACCAGTTTGGGTGGGGACCTTTTTGCCTTTGCGATCAACTACAATGACCCCTCAAATTCGGCGAAGGCCCGTTACGATAGGGCTGTCACAGAGGGTATTTGGAAAACGGCCAATGACAACGTGCAAAGGTCGTACCTATACGATTATGATGCCTTTGGGCGTATTACGGGGGCAACGAGCTCCAATACGAACTACAATCTGGGGCTGGTGCAGTATGACAAGATGGGCAACATCACAAGGTTGAAACGGAACGGACACAGGGACGTTAATGCCACAAACTTCGGGTTGATGGACGACCTGACCTACCAGTACGATGGGAACCAGTTGAAGTCGATCAACGACGCAACAGCTGCCAGTACGGTGACAGGCTTTATTGAAGGAGCGGAAAGCACCACGGAGTACCAGTTCGATGCCAATGGCAACATGACCCGTGACGACAATAAGAAAATAACCTCCGTGAAGTACAACCATCTCAACATGCCGACGAAGATTACGGTGACGGGCAGCAATGCAGGTATACTGGACTATGTCTACGCTGCTGACAGGACAAAGCTCCAAAAAAAGAAGACCCAAGGAGGTGTTACCACAACCACGGATTACAATGGTAACTATGTTTACGAAAACGGTACCCTTAAACAGATAACGCAGCCAGAGGGCTACATTGAACCTGATGGCAGCGGGTGGCAGTACGTGTACCGTTACGTTGACATCTGGGGCAACACCCGTATCACCTATGCGGACGATAACAACGATGGTTCGATAGACCCATCAACTGAGATACGCAAAGAGCAGAACTACTATCCTTTCGGCATGGAGCACAAGGGGTACAATTTTGCTTCCTATGGAGTGGAGAACAACCTGAAGACCTATCAGGGACAGGAGCTGACCAAAGACCTAGGATTAAATACACATGAATGGCGATACCGTGTCAGTGATCCATCAACGGGAAGGTTCTGGCAAATTGACCCATTGGCAGAGGACTATGTGTACAACTCCACCTATGCGTTTCAAGAGAACAAGCTTGGGATGGGTACTGAACTTGAAGGATTAGAACTGGATGAGTTTGATTGGAATCAGTTGACTGAACAAGGTATAATGAACGGAACCGCATTGGGAGAAGATTACAACCCAGACAATCCCAATCACGAAAACATGATTTATCCTGGCCCACCTGGCAAAGCCCAAAAAGTGATTAAAGGTGTTCAAGGCATGGCCATGGGTACAGTTGGAGCTGTTGGATCAGTGGCTGTTATTGCGGAAAGCGGGGGAACGGCTTCTCTTTTGGGAGGAACCACTGCACTTACTTTGTCAATTACTGAGATTGGAATTGGTTTTGGTCAAATCGTAGATGCATTCGCCAATGACGGGGCTAACGAGCCATTACATAAATCTAGTTCTTTAGCTGGGTTAGTGGCCCACCAAAATGGTAGCGAGAATGCCGAAATGATAGATGCCCTTGGTCAATTTGCCCCTGGGATGCTTTCCGGAGGTAACCTTTCAACAATAGCAAAGATGAGTGATGTTACTTTGTTCAATACGATTCAAGGTGTCGATGCAATACAAGACACCTATGGTGTAATTGAAGCGGCAGGTAATTTGATTTCAACTCAAAGCTCTTCAAATAACACAAGTGATAATAGCCATAGTTCCAGCACATCTTCTTTAAAACTTGATACTAGGTTGGTCAAAACAGAAAAGAATCCTTTTTAACTTTGCTTATAAAGGAACCTTTTAGGCTACACTTTTATGATTGAATATAAACCTAAAACAGTCAATATTGCACTTAATGTGATATTGACTGTTCTATTTGTGATTATAGTGATTTTCTTCCTTGAAAAGGGACAATATTTACTTACTATGATTTGTGTCATCGTAGTATATTATGTTTTTTCCCTTCTTTTTAAGAAAAGGGTCATAGGAATCAAAATTGATAGTGATTTGAGATCAATTAAAGTTACCTACACTAGGTACGGAGTATTAAGACATACTGAACAATATCGATTTGACAACGTATCAATTACTTATAACACAGAAACAGGGCCAAGAGGTATTAAAAGAAAAGAACTAAGACTTTACGATTCACTACAAAACATGATTTTTAAAATCATCCCAAATTACGAAGGTTGGTCTAGACATGATTTAGAAGCTATTTATAAGCTCTTGAGTGTTAGTCTTTAGAACGGATATATGGAAGCATTATTTAGAGAGTTGCTGTTCTAAATGAATATTCCACTGTTCCACTGAAACTTTAACAGTTCCATGACCTGTCTCTACATCGAAAACACCTTGAATGCTATCCGAGATTTTGAAAAAATAAGTTACAACATCGTATTTTTCCATATAGGAAGAGAACATCATTTTATTTAGACTGTCTTGTGCTTTGCGTGTATAGATTTCGTTGATATCTAGGTGTCTTTTTTCATGCTCCAATAACTCATGGAGAGCTTTTTGACCTTCGATTGAGTTGTCAAAGGAGGTGGTATCTATCCAAGAACGGCCAATGTCGTCAGATGTAAACAATATGGCAGGCGGATAATTGTATACTCTACTGATAGCCCCAATCAACACTGGATTCACCATTGCGGTAGTGTCATTATCAATGTTCCTTATGACTTGAAAATGCGACACTTTCAACGGAGCTTCAGACCAAAAATATCTATCGTTTTTTAATTTATAGACAGTACTATCAGGCATTACAAGGCACAAAAAACTAATGATCAGCATTGTTTTGATAAATACACTTCGATTTTTTGAAACCCTATATTTTTTATAAATAAAGATTAAAACACTGATCATAATTATAGGGTACAGAAAGTTGTAATAATCAAAGCCTAATTTTACCACAACTATTAACAGGACAAAAAGCAACAGAGCAGCCAATACTCTCTTGGGAACATTGGCTTTAGATTCTGATTTAGGTTTAAGGTCTGATTTATTCAATATCCTGAAGAACGGTCTTTAATGTACTCTTGAACTTGTTCTTTGCCGTAAAGTCATACAGCAGGTTGAACAAGGTTTTCTTTGTCAAAGCAATGCATATCTAGTGTAAATTTAAACAATAATGAATTACATTATGGTGATCTTTTTGCCTTTGGCATCAATTACAATACCGTGGGCCATAGCGGTACCGCGTTGTACAATGGAAACATCGCCGAAACGGAATGGCGCACTGCAAATACGGACAGTGGCCTGAAATGGTACCGTTATGCGTATGACCCGCTCAACCGAATCACCAGTGCCGCGGCCAATAGCAGTAACTATTCATTAAGCGGAATAACTTATGACAAAAACGGGAACATTCAATCGCTGACCCGTAGGGGGCATACCGATGCTGGGGCAACCTCCTTTGGTACTATGGACGTGCTGGACTACGATTACCATAACAGTGAGATGAGCAACCGTCTTTATAAGGTGAACGATACGGGCAGCAATACTTATGGCTTTAAGGACAGCTCGGCCAACAACCAGGACTATTGGTACGATGCCAACGGGAATATGGTACGCGATCTCAACAAGGGTATTGGAACGGCGAGTCTTGACGGAATTACCTACAACCACCTGAACCTGCCCCAGGAAATAAAGTTTGACAATAACAATAATAAAAAGATCAACTATATTTATGATGCCTTGGGCACCAAAATACAAAAGGTGGCCAATGACAATGGTTCTTTGACAACCACGGACTATGCAGGGAATTTTGTCTATGAGAATGGTACCTTACAGTTTTTCTCCCATCCCGAAGGCTATGTCAACGCCAACGGCGGAGGATATGACCATGTCTACCAATATAAGGATCATTTGGGCAACGTACGGCTGTCCTATACCGATAATCCAAGTAACCCCGGCACGCCCACAATTATTGAGGAGAACAATTACTATCCTTTCGGACTTGAACATAAGGGATACAATAACCAAATAAATGGAGTGGAAAATAATTACATGACCTACAGTGGTAAGGAGCTTGACGAATCTTTGGGTCTGAACTGGCTGGATTTTGGTTTTAGGAATTACGATGCCAGTATTGGAAGATGGATGAGCATCGATCCATTGGCAGAAAAATACTATGACAAATCAGGTTATAACTATGCATTCAACAATCCTGTTTTCTTTGTCGACCCAGATGGCCAGGAAGTGGATGTTACCGAACTGCTGAGAAAGAACGGTAAAAACGAACTGTTTCTCTTGATAAATTTAATGGCCAACCTATCAGAGATATCAGGTCAAAAGATAAGTGTCAATACAGACAATGACGGAAAATCAATATTGACATCCGAAGGCTGTGGCGATAGTGGCAATTGCAGTGATAGTGGAAGTGCTTTTGTAGATCATTTACTCGGTAGTGAAGACGTAATAAAGGTGAACAGTACCAGTAACGGTACAGCGACAACACGCCAAGGAGGCGTAGATTATGTTTTACTCGATGCCGAACAAATCTATGGTCAACAAAAAGCATTGGAAGACAACGGTGTCGATAGTAGGACTAACAATGTTGGGATGGTATTCCTTCACGAAAGCCTACATACCGTAACTGGGGCAAAGTTTTTTGATAGTGAAGAGGATAATAGGGAAAAAACAGGTCGAGTCTTTAGGGATCCTAACGATAATGATGCAGCAACACAAACAGGGCCAGTCACCGATCGAATAAATGCAATCAGAAGTGAGTTGAACTTGCCAACGAGATATATCTATGGCAGTACACCTTCAACCTTATATTATGAAGTGGACGGAACCAAGAAACAGATTAGGTACACTAAACAATCAATACCTGATCTTTATAAGAACAAAAAAGTAAAACAATGAGGTTCATATTAGTCATATCGGTTTTAGCAATTACTTTGAGTGGTTGCAATAGAAAGGAATCGTGCTTTGAACAAGAGGACAAACTTGTAATACAGAAATGTATTGACAAGGTGATAGAGCTAAGGGAGAAACATCTTTCGAAAAGCTGTTACTTGGTAAGTCCATACCTAGATACTTTATCATTAATGCCATACTCGGAAGAAGAGAAAAAGTCTCTGCTTAAGACGCTGGGCATATCCGAAAAAAGGTTTAACAAAGCACAAGCCGATATTTTAGAATGTGGTGATCATTATGAAGAAAGCTTGATGGATATGTCCAACCGTAATGAGGGTTATGGTGTTTTTAAGGTGAACAAGGTTTATAAAAACCTTGTCCAGATAAGGTTTACGGACTATTATGAACAAGTGGGGAAGCAAGGACTCAAGGATAAAGCCGAGTTCAGGCCTAACCAGATGTTCGAATATGTCTGTGTCATTAAGGAAAATGGAGATGTGAAGATAGCACTCGAAACAGCTTCGTTCTATGACTAGAATGATTTAACAAAAGAAAAACCGCCCCCCCGCTAGCGCTCGTCTGTGACGAGTGCCGTATCGAGTAGGCAAAAAACATAAAGAACCTAGCAGAAGCCATGACGTATGTTGTGGCTTTTTTGTTATTAAGATTTCTCACATACGCTCGAAATGACCTTATTTCGAAAGCCCCCCGCTAGCGCTCGTCTGTGACGAGTGCCATATCGAGTAGGCAAAAAACATAAAAAACCAAAAAGAAGCCATGACGTATGTTGTGGCTTTCTGTTTTTGAGATTTCCCACATACGTTCCACCGCTAGCACTCGTCTGTGACGGGTGCCATACCAGAAAACATGGTTCTAGGTAAAAATAGTTGTTTTGTATTTTTAGAACTATATGAGCAGAAAATACAAATTCCAGAATCCGACGGCCGCTTACTTTGTAAGCTTTGCCACTGTATATTGGTTGGATGTTTTTGTACGGGGGGAATACTTTCAGGTTTGGCTACCAGTGTTGATTATTGTCGAAAGGAAAAAGGGTTGGAACTGTATGCCTACTGCTTTATGCCAAGCCATATTCATTTCATATTTCGGGATTCCAATGAGAATCCAACAGCTTTGTTAAGGGATTTCAAAAAGTACACTGCAAAGAAGATGATCCGTGCCATTGAGGAAAATCCACAAGAGAGTAGAAAGGAATGGTTGCTTTGGATGTTTGAACATGGCGGGAAAAAGAAAGGCAACATATCAAAATATCAATTTTGGCAATACCATAACAAGCCCATTGAGCTTTGGAGCACCTCTGTCATCAAACAGAAGATTGATTATGTTCACAACAATCCAGTTGAATCCGGTTTTGTTACTGAACCAACGGAATGGAAATATAGTAGTGCACGGAATTTTGCGGGTGATCATACTATTCTGGAAGTGGATGAGATTGGTTTTTTGGCATAAATTATTGTTACTATAGCACTCGTTACAAACGAGCGCTAGCAGGTGAAATATATGCCTTATCATTTTTTACAGGGAAAAAGACTATTTTGAACTATGAACAACTTTTTAGCGAAATAGCATATAGCCTTATGCTTAATCAATCCGCTTGATTATTTTGAAAATGTACTTTAACAGGGTATAAGAAGTAAGTCTCGGCAATCACAAAAACTTCCATTTTTTTAGATTCCCCAGATGAAGGGATAATCAATTTTTTTGGTATTTTTTGGTATACTGAAAGACCATGACTTATAAGAATATTATGTCTTACGAAATTGAGGATTGGATTTTTGGAGTCATTCTTAATATCAAAAGTCTTCTCTGTTTTTTTTATTTGAACGTTTAAGTAACCTTTTTTTGCCGCTTCTTTTTTAATCTTGGCATTCAAAATCTCGTTGCTGGCAAGAGCATATATTAGGAATGCAATTACCAGAAGAAAAATTAGTGCGAATATTAGTATCTCCTTCATATTAGGTTACTCAATATCCTGGAGCACGGTCTTTAGGGTACTCTTGAATTTACGTTTGGCAACAAAGGCATCAAGCACTGTGAAAAGTGTCCTCTGCTCTTCTTTGGTGAGGCTGTCTATGAGGGATACCCGTTCCATAAGGGTCTTGTCCATGGAGCTTACCTCACGCAAACTATCATTGTCATAGAAAAGCTCCGCCATGGTGACCCCCGCTAGCGCTCGTCTGTGACGAGTGCCATATCGAGTAGGCAAAAAACATAAAAAACCAAAAAGAAGCCATGACGTATGTTGTGGCTTTCTGTTTTTGAGATTTCCCACATGCGTTCGAAATGACCTTATTTCGAAAGCGCAAAGCGACTGGGAAATCCTACTGCAGGTATGTGATTAGCAAAGTGTATCACGTTCCCGGCCCCCGCTAGCGCTCGTCTGTGACGAGTGCCGTATCGAGTAGGCAAAAAACATAAAGAACCTAGCAGAAGCCATGACGTAAGTTGTGGCTTCTTTGTTATCGGGATTTCCCACATACGTTCGAAATGACCTTATTTCGAAAGCGCAAAGCGACTAGGAAATCCTGGATTTGTGCCCACGAGAAGATTCGAACTTCCACGGGATTGCTCCCACTACCCCCTCAAGGTAGCGTGTCTACCAATTCCACCACGTGGGCATTTTAGGTGGGCAAAAATACATAAATTCTTCTCTTGGACACAACACTCCGCCCTCGGTTTTCCAAGGGATTTTTTTGTCCAATAGGCCGTAAATACGGTGAATTGTTAAATTTTAACGCTTGTTTATCAACTTGGAAGGATTTAAATTGTAGATTTGTTTAACGATTCCAGATAAAAAATGAACAACGTTAAAAAATCCTTTAGTATCCGTGATATGGAGAACCTTTCAGGAATCAAGGCGCATACCATACGGATATGGGAAAAGCGCTATAATCTTTTTTCACCCGAAAGGACCGTCACCAACATCAGGACGTATAGTTTAAAAAGTTTACAGAAATTATTAAACATTGTCCTGCTCTACCATAACGGCTACAAAATTTCAAAAATCGCCAAAATACCGGAAAGTGAAATTCCGGTCCTGGTCCGTGAAATTGTGGCCAAAAACAGCGAAAAGAGCCATGCCATAAATGCCTTTAAGCTCTCCATGATCAATTTTGATCAGGCCCTCTTCTTCAATACGTACAATAGCTTATTGGCAGAACGTTCCTTTAGGGAAATATTCATTGAGGTTTTTATCCCCTTATTGAATGAGCTTGGACTGCTTTGGCAAACAGATACCATTAGTCCGTCCCACGAGCACTTTATTACCAATCTCATCAAACAGAAGATATACATCAATACGGAGAAATTACAGATTATCGAGCCCACCCGGAAGGACAAGGTATTCGTATTGTTTCTCCCAGAGAATGAAATCCATGAGTTGGGACTGCTCTTTTTGAATTATGAAATTAACCTAAAAGGGTACAAAGCCATCTATTTAGGGCAGACCATGCCCATTGAAAACCTTGTGGACATCATTAAGTATTACGAAAATGTGCATTTTGTGTCCTACTTCACTGTTTCGCCCACCAAGGACGAAATAGAGAAGTACATTGAAAACTTTGAAAAAGACGTAAACTCCCTGGGCAGTTCCAAACTTTGGATACTGGGACATCAAGTGCAGCACTTATTGAACGAAGACCTTCCGGAGTCCATTAGGACGTTTAATTCCATTGAGCGTTTAATGAGTCATATGTAATCGCTTTTACAAAAAAATGAAAAAGGTTGTTATCATCGGTTCGGGTTTTTCCTCCCTTTCGGCGGCTTGTTATTTGGCGAAATCCGGATGCAAGGTCTCCGTATTTGAAAAGAACGGAACCGTTGGTGGCCGTGCTAGACAACTGCACAAGGATGGCTTCACCTTTGACATTGGACCAAGTTGGTATTGGATGCCGGATATTTTTGAGAAATTCTTTTCTGATTTTGGCAAATCCACTTCGGATTACTACCAACTGGATAAATTGGACCCCGCCTACAAAATCTTCTTTTCGGATGATGTGATCACCATTGGCGATTGCATGGATAAAATATGTGAGGAATTCGAACGGATTGAAGCGGGGAGCAGTGAACCCCTACGAAGCTTCATAGGGAAAGCGCAGGACAACTATAATATCGCCATCAATAAAATTGTCCTTAAGCCGGGATTGTCCCCGTTGGAACTGGTGACCAAGGATACGGTGTTACGGGTAGACCAATTTTTTAAGTCCATTAGCCAGGAAGTCAGGAAAAGGTTCCAAAATCCAAAATTGATTTCAACACTGGAATTTCCCGTTTTGTTCCTTGGGGCAAAACCCAGTAAGACCCCTTCTTTTTACAGCTTTATGAATTTTGCCGATTTTGGTCTTGGGACATGGCACCCAAAAGGGGGCATGTACGAAATCATAAAGGCCATGAAAAGTCTGGCGGAAGAACTTGGCGTTCGTTTTTACACGAACAGCCCAGTAGAAAAGATTGAGGTAGATCAAGGAAAGGCAAGTGGGATTGTTTCCAAAGGGAATAGGATTGTTGCCGATATTGTCATCAGCGGTGCGGACTACCATCATTCCGAAACCCTTTTGGATCACAAATACAGACAATATTCCGAACGCTACTGGGACAAAAAGACCTATGCCCCATCCTCTCTCCTATTTTACGTGGGTTTCAGCAAAAAGCTGCAAAATATAGAACACCACAACCTGTTCTTTGACACGAATTTTGAGTTGCATGCCGAAGAAATCTACGACCATCCCAAATGGCCATCCCAGCCTTTGTTCTATGCCAATTTTCCATCCAAAACAGATGGGACCATGGCCCCCAAGGGATGTGAGGCCGGCTTCTTTTTAATTCCCATTGCACCGGGACTGGAGGATACCCAGGAATTAAGGAACCAATATTTTGACATTATCATGGACCGTTTTGAAAAACGTACGGAACAGTCCGTAAAAGAAAACATTCTGTTTAAGGAAAGCTTTTGTGTGAACGATTTTGTGGAACAATACAATTCGTACAAGGGCAATGCCTATGGCATGGCAAACACCTTGGCACAAACCGCATTTTTAAGACCTAACCTAAAAAGTAACAAAGTTGAAAACCTCTATTTCACAGGACAATTGACCGTTCCGGGGCCAGGAGTACCCCCTTCCCTAATTTCTGGAAAATTGGTCTCTGAACTAACCCTAAAAAACTGTTGAAAATGAAAGCTATATTTGATAACGTTTCCTACGGCTGTAGTAAGCTCGTTACAGAATCTTACAGTACTTCCTTTTCATTGGCCACCAGAATGTTAGGAACCTCAATACGGAACGATATTTACAATATTTACGGTTTTGTCCGCTTTGCCGATGAAATCGTGGACACCTTCCATGATTATGATAAGGAAACCCTCTTTAATAATTTTGAAAAGGAACTGTACAGTGCCCTGGAAAACAAAATCAGTTTAAATCCCATTTTAAATTCCTTTCAATTTACATTCCACAGCTATGACATTCCCATGCACCTGGTCAAATCATTTATGAAAAGTATGCGCATGGACCTGGTAAAAAAGGAATACGCCACCACAGCAGAGTATAAGGAGTATATCTATGGCTCCGCCGATGTGGTAGGATTAATGTGCCTCTGTGTCTTTGTGAACGGGGACAAGGAAAAATACAACGCCCTAAAAGATACCGCTATGGCCCTGGGTTCCGCTTTCCAAAAAGTGAATTTCCTTAGGGACTTAAAAGCGGATTATGAACTCTTGGAACGGTCGTATTTCCCCAACACCAATTTATTGGAACTGGATGAAGCTTCCAAAAAAAGAATTGTTGCGGAAATTGAGGCAGATTTTGCGAAAGGGTTCAGTGGAATAGAAAAATTACCCCCAGAAGCCAAGTTTGGGGTCTATACCGCTTTTAAGTACTACAAAAGGTTATTGGCCAAACTCAAAAAGACACCACCACTCGAGATAAAAAATACACGGATACGTGTTCCCAACTATGAAAAAATTGGGCTTTTGGCTAAATCCTATGTAAACTATAAGTTACATTTGGTGTAAGTATGAAACTCTTTCTTGGTATACTCATTTTTTTGGGAACCTTTGGCTTTATGGAATTTATGGCGTGGTTTACCCATAAGTACATTATGCACGGTTTTCTTTGGAGCCTCCACAAGGACCATCACCATAAGGACCACGATTCCTGGTTTGAACGCAACGATGCTTTCTTCCTCTTTTATGCAGTGGTAAGCATGTCCTTTTTAATGATTGCGGATAACACCCCGTTCTGGTATGGCTGGCCTTTGGGCTTTGGTATTTTGGCTTATGGAATTGCCTATTTTGTGGTTCACGACATCTTTATCCACCAACGTTTTAAACTTTTTAGGAATGCCAATAATTGGTATGCACGAGGGGTAAGACGGGCCCATAAAATACATCATAAGCACCTGGGCAAGGAAGATGGGGAGAATTTTGGTATGTTGGTGGTTCCCTTTAAGTACTTCAAAAAATAATGCTTGAAAAGGCAGTAATCATTGGTGCCGGAATTGGAGGTTTGGCAACATCCATACGTCTTAGGGCCAAGGGCTATGACGTAACCGTTTTTGAGTCCAATGCCTATCCCGGAGGAAAACTTCATGAAAAAACGGTAAATGGTTTTCGGTTCGATATGGGACCGTCCCTTTTTACCATGCCATGGCTGGTTGATGAGCTTTTTCTCCTATGCAAAAGAGACCCCAAAGAGTATTTTGATTACAAACGGAAGAAAACCATCTGCAATTATTTCTGGCAAGATGGCACCACGTTTTCCGCGGCATCCACAAGGGAACAATTTATTGCCGACGCATCCAAAAAGTTTAATGAACCTCCACAAAAATTGTTGGCTTATTTAAATGGTAACCAACGAAAGTACGAACTGACCAAAGGTGTTTTTTTGGAGAAATCCCTTCATAAACTAAGCACCTATCTTTCCTTGGAAACCCTAAAAGCCGCCACTAAAATTGGGGTAATGGGAATTGATGAAAGTTTGAACGATTGGAACTCCAAATTCTTTAAAAATCCAAAGTTGGTACAGCTGTTCAACAGATTTGCCACCTACAATGGTTCGTCACCCTACAAAACCCCGGGAATCATGTCCATGATACCACATTTGGAAATGGATTTGGGCACCTACTTTCCCTATGGGGGAATGCACCAAATAACAAGGTCCTTATACACTTTGGCAAAGGAAATTGGCGTGGAATTTAAGTTCAATGCCCCGGTAGAGCGTATTGCTGTGAAGCACAAAAAGGTTTCTGGGGTGGTAACCCCTTCCGGTGAGGAAAGTGCCTCCGTCGTGGTGAGCAATATGGATATTTTCCCTACCTACCAAAAACTTCTTGTGGATCAAGTCCAGCCAAAGAAGGTTCTGGAGCAGGAACGTTCCAGTTCTGCCCTCATTTTTTATTGGGGAATACAAAAAACGTTCCCTGAGCTCGATTTACACAACATCTTTTTTAGCGCGGATTATGCATCCGAATTTGATTGTATTTTCAATAAAAGGACATTGTTTGAGGACCCCACAGTCTATATAAACATTACGTCCAAGGAAGAATCCAAAGATGCACCGGATGGGTGCGAAAATTGGTTTGTGATGATCAATACGCCTGGGGATTATGGTCAGGATTGGAAAACGTTAAAACAACAGGCCAGGAAGCGGATTATTGAAAAACTCAACTCTATATTGGGTTGTACGCTAGAGAGCCATATTGTTGAAGAAATGGTATTGGAACCCAAAGGAATCGAAGCGAATACCAGTAGTTACCGAGGGGCATTGTATGGGGCCGCAAGCAATTCCAAATTTTCGGCTTTTTTAAGACATCCCAATTTTACCAATAAAATAAAGGGACTGTATTTCTGTGGTGGTTCCGTGCATCCCGGAGGGGGAATACCCCTTTGCCTGCTTTCGGCCAAAATAGTATCGGACCTGGTTAAAAAACCTGCCCTATGAAGCATGTTGTTTCCAAAAAAGTATATCTATCCCTATTCCTTATCTGGCTTTTTCATAGTAGCGGCATCATTGGAATTGCATTGGGCCATAAGGAATGGTTTATTCCAAAAACCCCTTTAAATCTTTTGGTGTGCACCGCACTTTTTCTTTGGGTCTATCCGCTTAATTCAAAAAGAAAATGGGGCGTTTTTGGATTGTTTTTCGTTATCGGAATGTTCCTGGAATGGCTGGGGGCCAATTATTCCCTGCTGTTCGGCAGTTATGATTACGGTGAGAACCTGGGTTATAAAGTGGACGGTGTTCCCCTTTTCATTGGGATAAACTGGGCATTGTTGACCTTTATCACCGGTGAGCTTTCAAAAAGAACCACCAAAAATATTTGGTTTAGGGCAACTATTGGAGCGTTGCTCATGGTATTTCTGGATTTTTTAATGGAGCAGAGTGCCCCAAGTTTTGACTTTTGGAGTTTTGGGGAACACGTTCCCCTGGAAAACTACATTACATGGTTCTTGGTTGCCTTTATATTCCAACTCGTCTTCCAAAAAACGAAAATGGAGGGAGACACGAATGTTAGCCTGCATTTATTTTTGGCCCAAATGGTGTTTTTTGGATACTTCATGGTATTCCCTGTTTAGTTAAACCGGGGATGGGATTTTTCCCATTCCATGTTCCCATGGACCTATAGGGTTGGAACCTAGCAAATAACTCTTCCCGATACCATCCCAATTCCCGGGTCTTCCCAATAGCCTTTACATGGCCTTGGGTCTGATAGGCAAATGCATTCAAGGAAGCTTCATCTTTCCAAACGCTAAAGGTGGCCATTTGTTGAAATGGAACCTCCCCCACCCCTTTGGTATACATCAAACCGTTATTTCCCCAGAGCTCCGTTTGGGATTTTGGGACAAATTTCCAGAATTTCAACAAAAACCTTGTCTTAATAGTGGCACGGGTCAGGACCGCAACATAGGGAATTTGATCGGTAAGGGTATCTGATTTTTTAAATGGATTTGAGCCATCCCAATGTCCCCGGGCAATTCGGTTCCTAAGGTATAAAACCCAATGCTCTTTTGACATTTTTTGGTAGTGATGGAAAAGTCCATTCGACGAAAAAAACCTATCCGCGGCAGCTTCATCGGACCATGTCTGTAGTATGGCGTACACGGACCAATCCGGAAATGGGTTGAACTGGGCTTTTCCGGTACCCATAAGTTTATAAAACTCCATTCCCTCAACGTGTCGCATTCGTGCATGTGCAAACTGCATCATACCAAATGCCCACATTTTTCCCTTGAGGCCTGTAAACCTAAAAAAACTTATGGTGGTTAGCTGTCCCATTATTTTCCGTCCAATGGCTCTATAGGCTAAGATAGGATTTAGTGAGAAGCAAAAGCATCACATTTTTAGGTAAATTGGGAAATAGCCTATTGCAGCAACAACCCGTCAATAAGCTTATGGACTTTGGAAGTGTTCCAATCCGCTATACCTTCTTGTTCAATTGCGATGAAGCCTTCTTTATCTATGAGATAGGAATATGGGGGTTTGGGAATTTCCAAGGGAGCCCTATCACCAATAACCAGGTAGGTCAATGGAAAGGTGAACTGCTGTTTTTCCATGAACTCCTCCACAGGAGGTCGCTCCTCGTCCGTAATGATATAAAAGTCAATTTTACCCTGGTATTTTTCATATAGGGATTGGATACTTGAAAGTTCGGCCTCGGAAGGTAGGCGCCAAGATGCCCAGAAATTGATAAAAATCACCCTCCCCCTTGATGCTTCAAAATTGAAAAAATTCCAATCGGCGTCCTTCAAGCGCCAATTGTAATCCGGTAGTTGTTTCCGTTTGGAAACCTCAATAACATCCGGAGAGAAGGAGAAAAGTCGATTTAAAAAAATCTTCCCGTAATGACCAAGTGGGGTTACAAAAAAAGCAAGAACAACAAGAATGAGCAGGACATTAAGGAACGTCTTCTTTTTGGTCATAACGAATTGGGTTACGTACTATCAAAAAACTCCTGACGAATCAGGAGTTTTTTGGGTTATCATTTTATTTGGCTTATGCGTTCTCCTTTTTAATCACATTTAGGGCAGAACCTTCTTTGAACCAACCAATCTGTGCATCATTATAACTATGGTTGGCTATTACAACATCCTTGCTGCCATCGGCATGGACCACCTCAATGGTCAATGGTTTTCCCGGTGCAAAATCCTCTATGTCGACAAAGTTGAACGTATCATCCTCTTGAATCAGATCATAGTCATTCTCATTAGCAAAAGTGAGGCCCAACATCCCTTGTTTTTTAAGGTTGGTCTCATGGATCCTTGCAAAGGATTTAACCAAAACGGCAGCTACACCCAGGTGACGGGGCTGCATGGCAGCGTGCTCACGTGAGGATCCCTCGCCATAGTTATGGTCCCCTATTACAATGGTCTTAATACCATTTTTCTTGTATTCCCTCTGAGTGTCTGGAACCGCACCATATTCCCCTGTCAATTGGTTCTTGACGAAATTGGTCTTTTTATTGTAGGCATTGACGGCTCCAATAAGGGTATTGTTGGCGATATTGTCCAAATGACCACGGTACCTCAGCCATGGGCCCGCCATGGAAATATGGTCCGTAGTACATTTTCCAAATGCTTTAATGAGCAATTTCATTCCCTTTAGACTTTCGGGCTGAATGGGTTCAAAAGGAGCTAAAAGTTGCAAACGTTGTGACTCCGGGGAAACGATGACCGCTACCTGACTGCCGTCTTCTTTGGGAGCAATGTATCCTGCATCCTCAACGGCAAAACCTTCTGGCGGTAGTTCATACCCCCTTGGTTCGTCCAACATGACTTCTTCGCCATCCTCATTGATCAGTTTGTCGGAAACCGGATTAAAATCCAACCGACCGGCTATGGCGATGGCGGTAACCAGTTCCGGAGAACCTACAAAGGCCATGGTATTTGGGTTTCCATCCGCCCTTTTGGCAAAGTTTCGGTTAAAGGAATGCACAATGGTATTTCTAGGGCCATCCGCTGCCTTATCACCATAACGATCCCACATCCCAATACAAGGTCCGCAGGCATTGGCAAAAACGGTAGCGCCAATATTGTTGAAGGTATCAATGAATCCATCCCTTTCAATGGTATAACGCACCTGTTCCGATCCAGGGGTGATGGTAAACTTGGACTTTGTTTTCAAGTTTTTGTCCGCTACTTGCTTGGCCAATGAGGCAGCCCTTGAAATATCTTCATAGGACGAATTGGTACAAGAGCCTATTAAGCCCACCTCAACATTCAATGGCCAGTCGTTTTCCTTTGCGGCCTCGCTCATTTTGGAGATAGGGGTCGCCAAATCCGGGGTAAAGGGTCCATTTAAATGGGGTTCCAAGGTATTTAAATCAATTTCTATAACCTGATCGAAGTATTTTTCCGGTTCGTCATAAACCCCGGCATCTGCAGTAAGGTGTTCCTTTACTTCCAAAGCGGCATCCGCAACATCGGCCCTATTGGTACCCCTAAGGTAACGGTCCATGGACTCATCATAACCAAAAGTGGAGGTCGTAGCACCTACTTCTGCACCCATATTACAAATGGTACCCTTACCAGTACAGGACATGGCCAATGCACCTTCTCCAAAATATTCTATAATGGCCCCTGTTCCTCCCTTTACGGTCAAAATATCCGCCACTTTGAGAATAACATCCTTAGGGGCGGTCCACCCCGAGAGTTTTCCTTTCAATTTTACACCAATAAGTTTGGGGAATTTCAGTTCCCAGGGCATTCCCGCCATGACGTCAACAGCATCTGCTCCCCCAACCCCAATCGCGACCATTCCCAATCCTCCGGCATTTACCGTATGCGAATCGGTACCGATCATCATACCTCCTGGAAAAGCATAATTCTCCAGGACAACCTGGTGGATAATACCTGCTCCGGGCTTCCAAAATCCAATTCCGTATTTATTGGAGACCGACTCCAAAAAGTCGAACACTTCATTACTGGTTTCATTGGCACGTTTTAAATCAGCATCGGCACCCACTTTGGCTTGAATCAAGTGATCGCAATGAACCGTGGTTGGAACGGCAACTTTGGGTTTCCCGGCATGCATGAATTGCAATAGTGCCATTTGCGCCGTGGCATCTTGGCAGGCTACCCTATCCGGGGCAAAATCCACATAATCCTTACCCCTTTGAAAGACCGTGGTAGGATTTCCGTCCCATAGATGGGAATAAAGGATTTTCTCTGCTAAAGTCATAGGTCTAGCAAGGAGTTCCCTAGCCTTGTCCACTCGTTCCCCCATGTGGGCATAGACCTTTTTGATCATATCAATATCAAATGCCATGTTGAATTATTTTTAAAGAATTTGGTATTTCCGTAAAAATACAAAAACCAAAAGTATTTTTTGCCTCGAATTCTTACGATAAAATCAATTTAAACTAAGAACTCATTTAAGCTTTTTGGAATGAGACGAAAATTTGGGATTTTGTGTCCAGTTGAAGGCTTTTTTGAGTTGCATAGCTGGGCTACGGAAGGAAAAAAAGACGAAAAATGGGTGCAAAAGGATAATTTTTTAGCCATTTGAAAAGGTTTAAATGAGTTCTAATTCTATTTCATCGGATTCAATTACAACACAAATAGTTGTTTTCTTACCCTATGGGATAGAATGGCAGTTATTTGATTATGATGGACAGCAACAGAATGGTAAGCTGTTTGATCAAAAGGGTAGTTGCCAATTTGCTACTTCGCTACATTGACCGATCGTGTTTCCCGAATCACGGTGACTTTAACTTGGCCGGGATAGGTCATATCCGTTTGCACCTTTTGTGAGATGTTGAAGGAAAGCTCAGCGGCCTGATCATCACTTACTTTTTCGCTCTCCACAATGACACGCAGTTCCCGACCGGCTTGTATGGCGTAGGCTTTTTGCACACCGTTGAAGCCAAAGGCAATATCCTCCAAGTCCTTTAAGCGTTGAATATAGGAGTCCAAAACCTGTCTTCTTGCGCCCGGTCTTGCCCCACTAATGGCATCACAGACCTGGACAACCGGAGAAATAAGGCTGGTCATTTCAACCTCATCATGGTGGGCACCAATAGCATTGCAGACTTCCTTCTTCTCGCCAAATTTCTGCGCCCATTTCATTCCCAAAATGGCGTGGGGGGTTTCTACCTCGGCCTCGGAGTTGGGTACTTTACCTATATCGTGCAAAAGTCCGGCCCTCTTGGCCAATTTTGGGTTCAATCCCAATTCGGCCGCCATCACGCCACAAAGTTTGGCCACTTCACGGGAGTGCTGCAATAAATTTTGCCCGTAGGAGGATCGGTATTTCATTCTTCCCACCGCCTTGATCAGTTCTGGATGCAATCCATGGATACCCAAATCAATGACCGTTCGCTTTCCTATTTCAATGATTTCCTCATTGATCTGCCTTTCGGTCTTTTTAACAATTTCCTCAATTCGGGCAGGGTGGATTCGACCATCGGTCACCAAACGGTGCAGGGACAAACGGGCAACTTCACGCCTGACGGAATCAAAACACGAGAGAATAATTGCTTCTGGGGTATCATCCACAATAATCTCAACCCCGGTAGCAGCTTCAATGGCACGGATATTTCGGCCTTCCCGGCCAATAATCCGTCCTTTCACATCGTCCGATTCCAGATTAAAGACCGAAACGCAATTTTCCACGGCCTCTTCGGTTCCTATACGCTGAATGGTGTTAATAACTATTTTACGGGCCTCTTGTTTTGCAGTAAGTTTGGCCTCTTCCAATGTCCCCTGTAGATAGGCCATGGCATCGGTCTTGGCCGTCTCTTTTAGGGACTCCAACAACTGGGCCTTTGCATCTTCTGCAGAAAGTCCGGAGATGACCTCCAATTGTTGTACCTGGCTTTTGTGTAATTTTTCAACTTCGGACTTTTTCTTGTCCAAAATTTCACTTTTGTACTCAACCTCTTTTAATCGGTTCTCCAACTGCTCGTTCAGTCGTTTGTTTTTGGAGAGCTCATTACTTATTTGGGATTCTTTGTCCCTTGTCCGTTTTTCGGCCTCACCTATTTTTTTGTCTTTTCCAATAATGACCTTTTCATGCTCCGCTTTGAGTTCCAGAAACTTTTCCTTAGCCTGAAAAATCTTGTCCTTCTTAATGTTCTCCCCTTCCTTCTTTGCTTCCCTTATGATATTTGATGCCTCTTTCTTGGCGTTTGAAATTGTTTTTGCAGCGCTCCCCTTTTGCAACATCTTAACTATGGCAAAACCTATTGCCAGACCAACCACTGCCGCTATAATAAGTGTAACGGTATTATCCATTTTACTGAGTTTGGTTTAAAAAAAAGCCCACATCAGCTGAAGTTCTGTACAAACTCCAATAAACAGGTTTAGGGCTAACAAGCTGCTCAAGGATCCTTATACAGGTAAGGCCTGCTTTTACAACCTAAACTCACCCTTTTTAATTGTAATAGTGTTGAGTTTGTCAAAAAAATAATACCAATGTGGGCAGTAACAATATATTTTAAAGAACTTATTCCGCACCTAATTTGGTGTGCACCAATTCATCCAAGGCCTTCAATCTCTTCTTGGCCTCTTGGGTGCTTTCGGATTCATTTATTCCACTCTGCTCTATTTTGGATGCAAACTGTAAGGCACACATGGCAAGAACGTCTTGCTTATCCCTTACAGCGTAATTCTGCTCAAACTTTTTAGCCAAATAATCTATATTCTTGGCTGCCTTCCGTAACCCCTCCTCCTGTTTGGGATCTATGGTCAACGGGTACACCCGATCCACAATAGAAAGCTTTATTTTGAGCTTTTCATCCATATGTTTTACCCTATTCCGCCAACTGGGCAATACAACTGTCCAATTCCCGGATAAGGGTATTTATTTTGAGCTTAGCTTCTGTTTTGTTCGTATTACTGCCTAGCATGGAACTTGCAAGCTTTAAGGAGTCATACTTTTCTTCCCATTCCGCTAGGGCAACCTTAGTTTTTTCATGTGATTCCAATACGCTGTTCAACTCCATTTTCAACTTGGCGTTGGCTTGGTTGAGCACCTCCAAACGGTGTAGGAGTTTACTAATCTTATTCTCTAAGGAATCGACAATTTCAATAAGTTCACCCATCTGCAAATTGCAATGCGTATTCAAACAAAGTTAACCAACCTTGATCAACCGAGCAATTCTTTTTGCAATATTCTTCCAAGCCCACAAGGAATTGCCCTTCAGTTTGGCACCGGTTTTGATATTGTTGGGTATTGGTTACTTTTGAAATGTAAATCTATGCGCTTCATGACGGGAACACGATTCACCTGTGTATTATACTTTATTGTTTTATGTTTAAATGCCCAGGAAAAGTACCCTAAGGACGCCTTTAGGTCTCCGTTGGATATCCCTTTGGTATTGTCCGGTACCTTTGGGGAGTTGCGTTCCAATCACTTTCACAGTGGTATTGATATTAAGACCCAACAACGGCAGGGATTACCGGTTTACGCCATCGCCGATGGCACCGTCACCCGAATCAAAGTTTCACTATACGGCTATGGAAAGGCATTGTACGTAGCCCATCCCAACGGTTTCACCTCCGTATACGCGCATTTGCAAAAATTTGGCCCAAATATCGAAGACCATATTAAGGAGGTACAGTATGACAAAAGAAAGTTTGAAGTTGAGGTATTTCCCGAATATGGACAGCTCGAAGTAAAGAAAGGTGATATTATCGCTTACACGGGAAATACCGGGGGCTCTTTTGGGCCCCACCTTCATTTTGAGATCAGGAACAGTGTTACGGAGAAACCCACCAACCCCCTATTGTATGGTTTTGAGGTAAGGGATGCGACAAACCCGGAACTCATTGGACTTTTTGGATATCCCCTCTCCAAGGATTCCCATATCAATCAAAGTGCGGATAGGGTTCAATTGAACTTTACCAGACAGTCGGATGGTTCCTTTTTGGCCGATGAGCTTACCGCCATAGGGACCATAGGTTTTGGTTTCAATGGTTTTGATCGTCAGGACATGGCCGCCAATAAAAATGGGATATATTCCGTTAGGCAATCAGTAAATGGAAAGGTACATACCGAATATGATTTTGAAACCTTCTCTTTTGGGGAGACCCGTTATATCAATACCCTTATCGATTTTTGCCATTATAGCAAATACCAACAGCGTATCCAAAAGGTATTCAAGGAACCTTATAACAAACTCAATATTTATAACCACCTCCATCTCAATGGCAAACTGGTCATACAAGAGGGCATGAACTATACCGTGGAGCTCTTACTATCCGATTTTGAGGGCAATCAAACAAAGGTTATGATTCCCGTTCTTGGAAAGAAAGGATCCTTTAAACCTTCCAAAACGGTAGATTCCACAGGAAACTTCCTTATTGCCAACAAACCCAATAGTTTTGATTTGGAATCGGCAAAAGTGTATTTTCCCGAAAGTACGTTTTATCGGGACTTTCACATTAATTTGAAAAAAGGAAGGGATACCATTACCATACACGACAAAACGGTTCCCGCGCACAGAAATTTCACCCTCACTTTTGATGTTTCAAAAATAAATCCAGAGGAAAAAAAGCAGCTTTTTATCGCTTATTTGAATGATGACTTAAAACCCAGATATTCCAAAACGTACAAAAAGGGCAATACGTTTACCACCAGAACAAGGAGCCTTGGTAAATACACCTTGGCAAAGGACACCGTTCCCCCAAAGGTAAACCCAAGAAATTTTAAGCCAAATCAATGGCTCAACAATTATCGATACCTAAGTTTGACCATTTCGGACGATTTAAGTGGTATCCGCTCCTACGATGCCTACCTCAATGGGGAATGGATCTTAATGGAATACGAACCCAAAAAGAAGACCATTACCTATAATTTTGATGATAAAACAGTAGAGCAAACGCAATGTGACCTTAAGGTAGTCGTTACCGATAATGTAGGCAATACCACCACTTTTGAAGAGACCTTCTTTAGAAAATAGCAGATGGACCAATTTCCTAGCCGTCTTATTCGCCGTTTTTTCAATGGTATCGTTTTCATTTGGGCAAACTGCGGTCGTATCCGGTCATGTGCTCAATGAACAACAGGAACCTTTGACCAATGTCAATATTTCCGTTATTGGAACAGGGACAACAACAAACGACAATGGTTTCTATCTCCTTGAACTGGTAGCGGACAAAAAGATGACCATTGTCTTTTCACATCTTGGTCATGAAGATGTTGTTTTAAAGGACATTATTTTGACCACCAATGAAATTTTTGAATTCAATCCGGTGATGGCCGTAAAGACCATCCAAATTGCGGAAGTGAGGGTCACGCCAACGGGACAAAGGAGTGTCACCGGCGCTACAACAATTACTCCGGAAATCGTCCGAAAAATACCAGGGGTCAATGCGGGTGTTGAAAACATCTTAAAACTCTTGCCCGGGGTTTCCTTTAACAATGAACTGAGCACCCAATATAATGTGCGTGGTGGAAATTTTGATGAAAACCTGGTTTATGTCAATGGCATTGAAGTATACAGACCTTTCTTGATTCGATCCGCGCAACAGGAAGGATTCAGTTTTGTAAACAGTGGCATGGTGGAAAATGTAAGTTTTGCCGCAGGCGGATTTCAGGCCAAATACGGCGACAAACTTTCCTCAGTACTTGATATTACCTACAAAATACCTTCATCTTTTTCCATAGCGGTAGAGGGCAGTCTTTTGGGTGCCAGCAGTACATTGGAAACCGTCTCAAAAAAAAAGAATTTCACCACCATTACCGGGGTCCGTTACCGAAATAATGCCCTATTTGTGAACAGCCAACAGACCCTGACCAACGTTGTCCCCATCTTTTTTGATGCGCAGACCTATATGACACATCAAATAAGTGACCGGCTAAAGCTCGGGGTTTTGGGAAATATTTCCATAAACAACTATAAAAATGAGCCCATTTCCCGACAGACCAATTTTGGAAGCTTGTTGGAACCCAGGGCCCTGGTTGTTTTTTATGAGGGCAGGGAGCAGAATAGTTACGAAACCCAATTTGGAGCTTTAAAGGCCGATTTTTTGATGAATGAGGACACTAAACTCAGTTTTACCTCATCAATTTATCATGCCCTGGAAGAGGAGTTTACAGATGTTATTGCCAACTATGAGCTAGGAGAGATCGATACCAATCTTGGAAGTGGGAACTTAGGTGAGGTAACACAAAGCAGGGGGATTGGCTCCCAATTCAATAGGGCAAGAAACCAATTGGATGCCTTGATCGTGAACCTTACCCATAGTGGAATACTCAAAAAAAATGGAAAATCCCTGGAATGGGGGTTACGTTATAGCCATGAAGATTTTCGGGACCGATTAAACGAAGCCGAGTTTCTGGATTCCGCCGGTTTTTTCATAAGACCTCCCAATGCCGGATTGGTAAACAATGAGCCCGAAGAGCCTTTTGAAGGGGCAATTGTTCCCTTTGAAAGTGTGAGGGCGACCAATTTTGTGCGAACGGATCGTTTTTCCGGATTCATTCAGTTCGGCAACCAAACCCATTGGGGTGAAAACGCCATATACTATAATTTGGGGGTCCGGGCACAACAGTGGATCATATCCGGTGAAGGATTTGAAAGTAATCATCAATTTTTGCTGAGCCCCAGGGCACAATTTGCCATAAAACCGGACTGGAAAAATGATGTATTGTTCAGATTGGCCATTGGCAGTTATCAACAGCCTCCCTTTTATAGGGAGCTACGCGATATCAATGGTCTGGTAAATCCCGGGGTGGAAGCGCAGAGATCCATACACCTTGTCGCCGGAAACGAGTACAGTTTTTCACTGTTTGATAGACCTTTTACCCTTATTAGTGAGGCCTACTACAAAAAATTGGACAATGTAAATACCTACACAGTGGAAGATGTCAGGATACGTTACAGGGCAGATAACAATGCCGAGGCCTTTGCCTACGGATTTGACTTTAGACTTAATGGCGCCTTTATCCCCGGAGCGGAATCATGGATAAGTCTGGGGTATTTACAGACAAAGGAAAACATAGGGGATAGAGGGTATATTTCCAGGCCAACGGACCAGCGATTGAAACTAGGTGTATTGTTCCAGGATTATATGCCCACCATTCCCAATATGAAACTGTACGTAAACCTGGTCTACAATACCGGGGTACCGGGAGGTTCCCCAAACAATGCCGACCCCTACGATTTTCAGAATAGATTAAGAGATTATAGACGGGCAGATTTGGGCATTTCCTATATTTTTGCCGACAGAAACAGTAGGTACCAAAAGGGACATTGGTTACATGGGTTTAAGGAGTTGGACATGGGGTTTGAGATTTTCAATATTTTCAACAATCAGAATTCCATAACCAATACCTGGGTCAGGGATGTTGACACCCAACAGCAATTTGCAGTGCCCAATTTTTTGACGTCCCGTTTACTGAACGTTAAATTACGTATGAAGTTTTAAGGTGTATAATGAAAAAACTGGTTTTCTTTTTTTGTATCCCTTGGTTTTTTTTGGGCAATGCCCAAAAGGACATCTTTGAAAGCAGTCGCTTTGATACGCTTTCCGAGGATCACGAGGTTTTGGCCATTGTTCCCTTTATCACGCAATTGGAACTGGAGCGTTCCATTTCCAGTGATGAGTTAAGGGAACTCGCAAAAAAAGAGGGGTATGCCGTACAGGATGCTTTGGAGACGTATTTCTCCCGCAGAAAAAAACGTAAGAAGTTCAACGTGGATTTTCAAAATGTGGAAGAAACCAATGCGCTACTATTAAGAAATGGCATCACTTATGAGAATATTGACGTCCAAACCGTAAAGGAGTTATCGGAAATTCTTGGTGTGGACGGCATAATCAGTGGTACCCTTGATCTAAACGTTTTACTTTCCAAAGGTGTTTCCACGAACTTTAGTTTACTGGACTATTTCAGGGGAAATGCCAATTTTGGAAGGATAGGGATAAAAATCAGCGATGGAGCCACCGGTAAGCTGCTCTGGAAATATGAAAAGGTCATCACCAAAAAGACCGGAAAGAACACGGATGAACTTATTGATAAAATGATGAAAGCGGCTTCCCGAAAATTTCCCTACGATAAAGAGAAAAAACGAAAAAAGAAGGTTTAGCCCACTACTCCACTGCAAAATCCTTCAAAACGGCAATGGTATAGTCCAACTCTTCTTTGGTATTGTATTTTGAAAAGGAAAATCGCAAAGAGGGCTTTTTAAGCTCTTCTTCGGATAAGATTTCCTGTAGTACATGGGACCCTTTGGTGCTCCCAGACTGGCAAGCACTCCCTTTGGAGCAGGCTATCCCCTTTAAATCCAAATGAAACAATAGCATTAGGGATTTTTGGGCATCAAGAGGCAGCCGTACATTGGTCAAGGTATAGGTACTTCGCTCCATATCGCCGGAAAGCCCATTGAATTCAATGTTGGGTATCTCGGTTCTGAGTTTTTCCACAAAATACTTTTTGAGTTCGGTGACATAGGCCTTTTCCGCGCCCAAATTGTCGTAGGACGCTATAAAGGCCTCTTCAAGTCCCACAATATTGTGAAAGGGCTCGGTGCCCGCCCTAAATCCCCGTTCTTGCGCCCCGCCCACTATAAGGGGCCTTAAGCCGGAATTCTTTCGTAAAAAGGCAAAACCAATCCCTTTGGGACCGTGAAATTTGTGTGCCGCCGCAGTCATGAAATCCACGGGAACTTCCTGGGCATCCCACTCAAAATGGCCAATGGACTGGACCGTATCTGAATGGAAAAGGGCATCGTATTCCTGGCAAAGCATCCCTATCGCCGTAATATCAATGAGGTTTCCAATTTCATTGTTCACATGCATTAAACTCACCAATTTTTTGGACGTATCCCCTGCCAGTAATTGCTCCAGATGATTTAGATCGGGATTTCCATACCTATCCAATTGCACAAAGTGCAACGCAATACCATATTCCTTCTCCAATTCTTCTGCCGTATACAAAACCGCATGGTGTTCAATTTTTGAGGTAATGATCGTTTTCACGTCCAAATCCCTAACAGCACATCTTAAAATCATGTTATCCGCTTCAGTACCGCCAGAGGTGAATATGATTTCAGAGGGATGGGCATTCAAATATTTGGCAATGGTTTTTCTTGTTTTTTCGATTGCCGTCTTCGCCGATCTTCCAAAACTATGGGTAGACGAAGGGTTTCCAAAGCAGTTGGCCAAGGCATCCTGCATTTTTGTAATGACCTCGTCCCTTACCTGTGTTGTGGCCGCATTATCCAAATACACTTTTTGCATATGATCATATGGATTTAAAATCGTCCAAAAATAGCCAATACTGCGTTAATTTCTTCCAAATTAAAAAGGGCATTAAAGTAGGGTACAATGAATTTGCCCTAAATTTGACTTCATGAAAAAAATAACCGTTGTACTTTTGCTCCTCTCCATCATAGCTTGTAGTGATGGGGATTTGCAGATTGAAAACATAGATTTTGATGGAGGCACAGTAACTTTTTGCCCCTTACAGTTCAATCAAACGGATATCCAGAGAACCCTTTTTTTTAAAATAGTTGAAGACGAAGCGCTCATACTACAGCTCCAATCTGGTTTAATAGCTAGTGAAACTGCTTCGGATACCGCGACGAGTAGTTTGGAAAATCAATCCACCCTAACCTACAGGCTTTTTTCGGAAAACGTGGCGAATACCTATTTCTGTAGTGATATTCCACCGGCTACGCCCACAATTTTGGAAGAGACCACGGCAAGTTCGGGTGTTTTGAGTTTGATATCTTCCGTGGACACGGTAACCAGTTCCACTAAAACCTATGTCCATGATATCAGTATTACCGATCTGACCTTACTCGGCAACAACGGAGAACGAATCACCGATCAACCAGGTTTGGATTTTGGTACCTACGCCACTACGGTTGACAGCAGTGTTGACCTCGTTTTTTCCAATTACAATAGTTCGGTCATAGCCAGTTGCGGAAATGAAGGAGCCAACGTACAGTTTTTTAAAGTTGCAAATGATGAAGCCATAGGTCTGGAGTTTCCAAGTTCAATTCTTGTCAATGAGGTTACCATTGAACCGAGGACAGTTGCCCTAGGGAATATGGTCAATGACACAACAGCCACGTTTACCAATAGGGTTTATCGAAAAATCGTGACTGATGAAACCGTTTGTACCCTAACGACAGATGACCCCGATTTGGTAAATTCATTCACTACGGTTTCAGGTATGCTCTCCATTACCACGGTGCAAGGCGCTGATAGCACACCGGAAAATCCAAGCTTTGACCATACCTTTACTCTCAGTAGTTTTATAGTGCAGGACGCCAACGAAAACAACGCCCCTGAAATAGAAACCTATGTTTTTGGGACGATTACTACCAGGACCAACTAGGAATTTTGGTAGATGTAGACCTCGGTGGCCCCAAGCCCATATTTCTGGTATTCGGCATCGTAAAAATCAACTGGATATTTTTTAAAGAGGTAATTCAATTCTTCTTTAAGTATCCCTTCTCCCACGCCATGGATGAAGACCACTTTCTGAATTCGTTTGTCAATGGCAAATTCCAATTGTCGTTTGGCGGTTTCCACTTGTAGGTTTAACATATCAAATTTGGTCATTCCCCTGGTGGAATTGGTCAGCTGATGGATATGTAGGTCCACTTCCATTTTAGGGGCATTGCGTTCTTTGGGTTTGGGTACCTTTGTTTTCCTTTTTTCCGGGCTTTCCTTTTCTTTTTTTGCCTGAAAAGCTTCATAATTTCCCACATTTATCACTCTCCCCGATTTTATCAATTGGGAACTGGGGAATTCCAGGGGAAAACCATCTTTTGTTTCAAGGGTAATGACCGTTCCTTCAATGGCGATGACAATTCCTTCAATGGCCTCATCCAAAACCTCGACCTTATCCCCCAATTCAAATCCTGCCATGACCCTAAATTTTATGTTCTTATTACTCCAAAACTAAAAATATATAGTATTTTGAGCGTGCAAAAAAAGTTAAAGCATGGATTCTACAGCAAACATATCCTACATGGGGCTTCAAGACCATATGCTTCCCTGTTATACCAAACAGGTGCTTGGCTTTGACTGTCCGGGTTGTGGCTTGCAGCGAGCGATATTGCTGTTATTAAACGGGGATTTCATAGCCGCTTTTTATATGTATCCTGCAGTCTTTACATTAATTCCACTGGCATTGATACTGGTGCTGAATAAATTTTTCAATTTAAGATATGCCAATCAATCCATCATTTGGCTCAGTATTGCCTCCGTAGCCTTAATTTTAATCAACTACATCATAAAACTGATACACTAAACCGTTTTAATTATGGATGAACTTAAAGAAAAATTACCAAATGGAACTTTAATAATTATATTGGGAATATTAGGTTATCTATGCTGCTGTTTCCTAGGTTCCGGTATAATCCCATCTGCCATAGCACTCTTTTTGGCGAGGAAGTCTGAAAAATTGTATTCAGAAAACCCAGACCTCTATGACAATTTTAGTCAAATAAAGACCGGTAAAATTGTAGCACTGATTGCGGTCATCCTTAATGTTTTAATGATCATAAGGGTAATTTATGTCATTGCATCCGGGGATTGGGAAGAGAATATGGAGCGGTCTCGTGAAATGTTGGAACAATGGGGTATTGAAGCAGAATAGTATATTTAGATCATGAGTCAACAAACCTTACCCGGCGCCAGCACCGTATTGACCATGGGAATTTTTTCCATTGTGGGTTCAATCATCTGTTGTGGGCCCTTTGCCATCATTTTCAGCATTATTGGACTGGTAAAAGCCAAAAGTGCCGAAGCACTGTATAATGAGAATCCCGAATTGTACAGTGATATCAGTAATGTGAAGACCGGGAGGATACTTTCTTATATAGGATTGGCACTATCACTGATCATGCTTGTTCTATCCATATTGTATTTTGGATTTATCATCGCCCTGATCAGTTCGGGGGAGTTTTCCCAAAATTTTTAAAAAAGGCCCCGTATTTGGGGCTTTTTTTTCCAATCAAAATGTTAAAATAATTCCACTCTCAAAATTTGAGAGTGACAGCAGCCATATTTGTTGTGGTTAGAATTTGTGCGCAAGGAAATCTGATCATTACTATTTGTTTAACCAAAATGTATTTAATGAAAAATTTAGTTCAACTTTCAATTGAAGATTCCATCCAAACTTCTGGGGGGTGTGACATTTGTAAAGATGTTTACGATTTCGCAGTAGGGTGGAATATGGGTGTAACAGCCGCTTGGCTATATGTGTATAATCAACTTTAAATTAGAAAAATGAAAGAATTAAGCGTATCAATGCAAAAAAAAGTGAATGGGGGCTCTGATGGTTCCAAAGGAACTGGGTTCATCCTTGGATACAAGTTAACCCGGGCGGCTCAAGAATTATTTTGGCACTATTTTCAACTTTAATCACATTACTCCTCTCAATGGAATTTGGGAGGAGTATTTCTTTAATTCGCCACCTCGCTCATAAATTTTAATCGGTAGATACGGAGTTCCTCCTCTTCATAGTCCCCATCAAATTCCTCCATGGCAACGGTTATGGAATCGGTTTCGGCCTCCAGAAAATACTCATGGATTTCCTCTTGTTGGTCTTCATCCAGGATTTCGTCCACCCAATACCCAAGATTCAATTTAGTCCCACTAAAAACGATTTGTTCCATGTCTTTGATCAAATCTGGAAGTTCCAGGCCTTTGGCTGCGGCAATGTCATCCAAGGGCAATTTTCTGTCCACGCTTTGAATGATATACAGTTTTAGACCAGAATTTGCTCCTGTGCTTTTTACCACTAAATCGTCCGGTCTAATAATATCGTTCTCTTCCACATAGGTAGCGATAAGTTCCACAAAAGGTTTCCCATATTTTTTTGCCTTTCCTTCCCCCACACCATGTACATTGAGCAATTCTTCCATGGTAATGGGATACTTGAGGGCCATATCATCCAAAGAAGGGTCCTGAAAAACCACAAAAGGAGGCACATCATTTTTTCTGGCCTCCCTTTTTCGTAAATCCCGAAGCAACTTCAAAAGCTTCTCATCCGCTGCATTGCCTGTGGATTTCCCATTGGTAATGATACTGGAATCTTCTTCCTTCTTGTATTCATGGTCCTTGGTCATTAGGAAAGAAACCGGGTCCGCCAAAAATGCCTTCCCTTTTTCAGTGACATGCAATACCCCGTACTGTTCAATCTCTTTTTGCAAATAACCTGCCACCAAGACCTGTCTGATCAAAGCCATCCAATACTGCTCATCCTTATCTTCACCAATACCGAAAATTTCCTTTTCCTCCGTTCTATGGGAAGAAATCAACGCATTGGTCTTCCCCACCAAGGTCTTAACAATTTCCTTGGTCTTGAATTTTTCCATGGTATCCTGCACCACCCTTAACAGTTTCACCAGACTATCCTTGGCTTCTTCTTTGGGTTTTGGGTTCCTGGTATTGTCATCCATATCCGCTCCCTCTCCATTGACTTCATCAAAGTCTTCTCCAAAATAGTGCAGGATGAACTTTCTGCGTGACATGGAAGTTTCTGCATAGGCCACTATTTCTTGAAGTAAGGCATGCCCTATTTCCTGTTCTGCCACAGGTTTGCCCGACATAAATTTCTCCAACTTTTCCACATCCTTATAGGAATAATATGCCAGGCAATGTCCTTCACCACCATCACGACCGGCCCTACCGGTTTCCTGGTAGTAACTTTCAATACTCTTGGGGATATCATGATGGATAACAAAGCGCACGTCCGGTTTGTCAATTCCCATACCAAAGGCAATTGTGGCCACCACAACATCCACATCCTCCATTAGGAACATATCTTGGTATTTGGCCCTGGTCTTTGCATCAAAACCAGCATGGTAGGGGACTGCACTAATACCATTTACCTGAAGTACCTGTGCCAGTTCTTCCACCCGTTTACGGCTCAGGCAATACACAATACCGGATTTGTTTTGATTTTGCTTTACAAATCGGATGATGTCCGCATCCACATTTTTGGTCTTGGGACGTACTTCATAAAACAGGTTGGGCCTATTGAACGAGGCCTTAAAGACCTTTGCGTCATTCATCCCCAGATTCTTGATAATGTCTTCCTGGACCTTTGGCGTGGCCGTCGCGGTTAACCCAATAATCGGGATTGCATCGCCCAATCGGGAAATGATGCTCCTTAAGTTGCGGTATTCGGGTCTAAAATCATGTCCCCATTCCGAAATACAATGTGCTTCATCCACGGCAACAAAGGACAACGTTACCTGCTGCAAAAAGTCCACATATTCTTCCTTGGTCAGGGATTCCGGAGCCACATAAAGCAATTTGGTAAGCCCATTGGCAATATCTTCCTTTACCTGTCTTACTTCGGTTTTGGTTAATGAGGAATTCAGAACATGAGCAATCCCGTGTTCTTCCGAAACACCCCGAATGGCGTCCACTTGGTTTTTCATTAAGGCAATAAGGGGTGATACCACAATTGCGGTGCCCTTCTTCATTAATGCCGGTAATTGATAACAAAGTGATTTTCCACCGCCGGTCGGCATGATAACAAAAGTGTCCCTATTGTCCAGGACATTTTCTATTACGTTTTCTTGGAGGCCTTTGAATTGGTCGAAACCAAAATACTTCTTCAAAGCACCCTGCAAATCCATCGTCAAACCCATTTTTGGTAAATCCATTACATAAAAAGCGGTGTACCGAAGTTATTGGAAGGCCATGGTCAGTGTTTAATCTTAGGTACGGCGCTATGTGAACAATCTAGATTTATTTAGTTTTGTAAACTTAAATATAAGACATTCTTTCAGTAAAACAACCCAAACACCCGTTAAATACTTTGAACACTTCCAACAGCATTCTTGAAATTGCAAAACAAACCATTGCGAATGAAAGTGAGGCCATAGGAAACCTTGCCGCATTTATAGATCATCAATTTGAAAACGCCGTCCGTTGCATTCTGGAATCGAAAGGAAGGGTTGTCATTACAGGCGTTGGAAAGAGTGCATTGATCGCTTCAAAAATAGTGGCCACCTTTAACTCTACCGGTACACCGGCCATTTTTATGCATGCTGCCGATGCCATTCATGGGGACCTTGGCACCATTCAAAAAAACGATGTGGTCATTTGCCTCTCCAAAAGCGGTAATACCGAGGAAATAAAAATGTTGATTCCGCTCATAAAAAGGGGCAACAATAAGTTGATTGCGATTACGGGCAATATGGACTCCACTTTGGCAAAACAATCGGACTTTGCGCTCAACACCTATGTGGAAAAGGAAGCCTGTCCAAATAATCTTGCCCCAACAACGAGCACTACGGCGCAGTTGGTTATGGGGGACGCCCTGGCCATTTCATTATTGAAACTAAGGGGATTCAGCAGTGAGGATTTTGCCAAATACCATCCCGGAGGCTCCTTGGGAAAACGCCTATATCTTAGGGTGGAGGATATTGTTGGGAACAACCTTAAACCACAGATCGAGGCCGATGCGAATGTAAAACAGGTTATTGTTGAAATCTCGGAAAAAATGCTCGGAGTAACCGCTGTTATGGAGAAGGGAAAGGTCATAGGTATCGTGACGGATGGGGATATTCGAAGAATGTTGAGCAAATACGATAACATCAGTTCCATAACTGCAAGGGATATTATGACCAAAAGTCCAAAAACAATTGCCCCCAATGTCCTGGCCGTAAAAGCCTTGGAGGTGTTGCGAGCGCATGGTATTTCGCAATTGTTGGTCATGGACAACACAGAATATTTGGGAGTAGTACATCTCCATAACCTCATAAATGAAGGGATTTCCTAATGACAAAAATTGCTAAAGACCACAATGAAATGTCCTTTTTGGACCATCTTGAAGAATTGCGATGGCATTTGATCCGTTCCACTTTGGCCATTGTACTCATAGGCTGTGTGGCCTTTGTGATGCGGGGTTTTATCTTTGACACCATTATATTCGGTCCAAAAAACCTGGATTTCCCAACCTACCGGTTCTTCTGTGCCGTAGCTACTTTTTTTGGGGTAGATTCTGAATTCTGTGGGGACAGTTTGCCTTTTACCATTCAAAGCCGATTAATGGCAGGGCAGTTTTCCGCACATATCTGGACCTCGATCTGGGCCGGTGTAATTATTGGGTTCCCCTATATTTTATGGGAATTGTGGCGGTTTATTAGCCCTGGACTTTACGAAAAGGAACGAAAACATTCGCGTGGTTTCATTCTAGTAGCTTCCTTACTTTTCTTTATTGGGGTATTGTTCGGTTATTATGTGGTGGCCCCATTGTCCATTAACTTTTTGGGTACCTATCAAGTGAGTAAGGAAGTGACCAACGAGATTGACCTGGCATCCTATATCGGTACGGTTAGGGCAGCCGTCATTGCCTGTGGTATCATGTTCGAGTTGCCGATCGTCATTTATTTTCTAACAAAGGTTGGGTTGGTGACCCCGGAAATCCTTAAAAAGTATCGAAAGATCGCCTTGGTCATTGTTTTGATCCTTTCCGCCATAATCACCCCTCCGGATGTGACCAGCCAAATCGTTGTGGCCATTCCAGTACTTATACTGTACCAAGTAAGCATTTACATATCCAAAGTGGTATTAAAGAAAGAATTGAAGAAGGAAAAAGAACGAAAAAATGCCTGATCAAGTAGAAGAATTCAATGCCTACCGTGGCAAAATGAACGATAAATTGTTGGCAGAAAACAACAAGCTCATTAAGCGTATTTTTAATTTGGACACCAACGCCTTTATGCCCGGTGCCCTGGATGTAAAAACCAAAGAGTTATTGGGATTGGTGGCATCCGCGGTGATGCGTTGTGACGATTGTGTAAAGTACCATTTGGAAAGTTCCAAAAAGGAAGGTGCTTCCAAGGAAGAGGTCATGGAAACTTTGGGCATTGCCACGTTAATTGGAGGGACAATTGTAATTCCCCACCTCCGCAGGGCCTATGAATATTGGGAAGCACTGGAATCCCACGATGAAGGTTAATGAAATCACAATAGGGGATATTTGGTTTCCCCATTTAACTAGCTTTGACATTTAGATATGATCTTACGTGCAGAAAACATTATGAAGGCCTATCGGGGCCGAAGGGTGGTCAAGGGTATTTCCCTGGAAGTCCGTCAAGGGGAAATTGTAGGCCTCCTGGGACCCAATGGAGCAGGTAAGACCACCTCTTTCTACATGATCGTAGGGCTCATTAAACCCAATGGGGGAAAGATATACCTGAACGACATGGAAATTACGGAGTTTCCCATGTACAAACGGGCACAGAACGGTATTGGTTATTTGGCCCAGGAAGCTTCGGTTTTCAGAAAACTGAGTATTGAGGATAATATTTTGAGCGTACTACAGACCACTACCCTCTCCAAAAAAGAGCAGCACATGAAAATGGAAAGCCTTATTGACGAATTTGGATTGGGGCATATCCGTAAAAACCGTGGAGATCTATTGTCTGGAGGTGAAAGGCGAAGAACTGAGATTGCCCGTGCTTTGGCCACTGATCCAAAATTTATTCTATTGGACGAACCCTTTGCCGGCGTTGACCCCATCGCCGTGGAGGACATTCAGCGTATTGTGGCACAACTAAAGAACAAAAACATTGGTATCCTGATCACGGACCACAACGTACAAGAGACCTTGGCCATTACCGAAAGATCTTATCTCATGTTTGAAGGCGGTATTCTTAAAGCAGGGGTCCCCGAGGATTTAGCGCAGGATGAAATGGTCCGAAAAGTATATTTGGGACAAAACTTTGAACTTCGAAAAAAGAAGTTGGAGTTTTAATGACTTCCCTACCAAAGTCAAGGTTCCCAATTGGATTCAGACGCTTGTATTGCTACATTTTTTTTAGCACCAAGGAACTGAGGATGTAAAAAAGGATCACGATCGGAATTGCCAAAAACTTTAGTGTCAACAACAGCACCAAACTTCCAATCAAAAATAAATACTTCACTCCATTTTCCTTAAATCCAAGTCCATTGAACTTCAAGGCAAAAAGTTCGATCCCAGAATTCAACAGAAAGGCACTCAGGATGGTCAATCCAATTAAAAACCACTGATTTAGGATAATGCTGTTCAAAACATCATTGTTTTGGTACAACAGAATCAATGGCATGGACAAAATAAGAAGTGCGTTTGCCGGTGTGGGCAGCCCCCTAAATGACATGACCTGATTTTCATCCACATTGAACCTGGCAAGCCTGTAGGCAGAGGCCAACGTAATGATAAAGCCGAACAAGGGTAGTAGACCAACATCCGTATGCATTCCAAAAAGGTCCAAATTCCAACCCTCCTTTTGGGCCATGTTCAACAATTGAAACATAACAATTCCGGGTACGACCCCACTGGTCACCATATCTGCCAGGGAGTCCAGTTGTATTCCAATGTCACTGCTCACCCGAAGCATGCGTGCGGCAAAACCATCCAAAAAATCAAAAAATATCCCCAGAAAAACAAAAATTGCCGCCAACTCCAACCGGTTCATCACCGCAAATACCACGGCAATACAACCACAAAAAAGATTTAGCAACGTAATGAAATTGGGAATATGGGTTTTCATTGGATTTGATTTTTGTAAAAATAAACTAAAAATTAGGCTTTATTTTTTTTCAGTTGACTGCCAAATGACAAATATGTTGATATTTGCTATCCATGAGAATCAAACAACTGTTTCTGCTGCCCTTTCTCCTTTTAACATGGGGGCATTCGGCACAGAACCTTCCGCAATTATCCGAAAATGCCCAAATAAGCGTGCTCACCTGCGGTGCCGGAAATCAATTGTACACCGCCTTTGGACATACGGCCTTTAGGGTACAGGACTCCGTTTTGGGCCTGGATATTGTGTACAATTATGGAACCTTTGATTTTGACAAGCCCAACTTCTATCTCAATTTTGCCAAGGGAAAACTCATCTATTCCTTGAGCCGTAGTAGGTTCGACCGATTTCTTTTCGAATATGAATACGAAAAACGTTGGGTAAGGGAACAACTTCTGGACTTAACGCCAGAAGAAGTCAATGGGTTGTTCCAGTTTTTTGAGGAAAACTATCGTCCGGAAAATCGGGACTATCGCTACGATCCCTTGTTCAATAATTGCTCCAATATCACTGGAATGATATTAAAGGATGAAGTGGACAGTACCATCACGTTTAGTGGTGATCATTTAGATAGTAAACGCTCTTACAGGCAATTGGTACGTGAATTTATACCCACCAATTCCTGGGGTGCTTTCGGTATTGAACTGGCCTTTGGCAATGTCACCGATAAGACGGCTACGGTGGAGGGCCATATGTTTTCCCCATATTATGCCATGTATCAGTTGCGGAATACCACACGGAACGGGAAACCCCTCTTAAAAAGGGAGCGTAGTGTATTGGAATATCCCGAAACAACCGACCAGGGGACTTTTATGACCTCTCCCTTTTTTTGGTTCATTGCCCTTCTTGGTTTTGTCCTGGTAATTACCTATTTGGATGTTAAACATGGGACCAGGCATAAATGGCTGGATTTTTTGATATTCCTTCTTTCCGGTCTGGCCGGTAGTGCTATTTTACTTTTATGGTTGGTTACGGACCATGTAGTTACCAAAAACAATTTTAATTTCCTTTGGTTGCTTCCCCCCAATGCCGTAGTTGCATTTTTACTGTTGTTCAACAGAAAGCTTTCATGGCTTTCCAACTATCTAAAAATTGCTCTGGGCTGTATGGGATTACTTGTACTTCTCTGGGTGTTTGGCGTGCAAAGCTTTTCGCCCCTGATTATTCCATTGATGCTTATTTTGGTGGTGCGATATGTATTTTTACTGAAAAGAAATTAGAGTACAGACTATAATGAACTACCTTACGGTTGAGTCCATTTCCAAATCATATGGCGAGCTGACCTTGTTCTCGGATATCTCTTTTGGTATTAATAAGGATCAAAAAATCGCGTTGATCGCAAAAAACGGAAGTGGTAAAACCTCCATTCTTAACATTATGGCCGGTTTGGACCAACCAGAATCCGGGCAGGTCATCAAAAGAAAGGATATTCGAATTTCCTTTCTTCCGCAAGAACCAAATTTAAACCCAAACTTGACCGTTGAAGAAACTATTTTTGTTTCGGAAAGTGAAGTCCTACAAGTGATGGCGCAATATGAAAAAGCCCTTCAAAACCCTGAAGATCAGGAAGCTTATCAAAAAGCCTTTGAAGCTATGGACAGGTTTGACGCTTGGGATTTTGAGACACAGTACAAACAGATTCTTTTTAAACTCAACCTTTCCCAATTGCACCAAAAAGTAGGTGCCCTTTCCGGAGGCCAGAAAAAGCGCTTGGCCCTTGCCAATGCCCTTATCAACAAACCTGACCTTTTACTATTGGATGAGCCTACCAACCATTTGGATCTGGAAATGATAGAATGGCTCGAGGACTATTTCAAGAAGGAAAACATCACACTTTTTATGGTGACCCATGATCGTTATTTTTTGGAACGGATCTGTAATGAAATATTGGAACTGGACAATAATACGATGTACTCCTACAAAGGGAATTATAGCTATTACCTGGAAAAAAGGGAAGCTCGGATGGAAAGGGAATCGGTAGAAGCACATAAAAACAAAATCCTGTACAAAAAAGAGTTGGATTGGATGCGAAGGCAACCCAAGGCCCGTACAACAAAATCCAAGTCCAGAATAGACGATTTCCATAAGATAAAGTCCCTGGCCCACCAACGTAGAAAAGAGCACCAAGTACAATTGGAACTCAATATGGAACGTCTGGGCAGTAAAATTGTGGAATTGCACAACGTTCAAAAATCCTATGGTGGCCTAACCATTCTAAACAAGTTCGATTACAGTTTTACCAGGGGGGAACGCGTTGGGATCATTGGTAAAAATGGAACCGGCAAGTCTACCTTCCTAAATCTCCTAACGGGCCACACCGCTTTGGACGGTGGAAAGATCGTAGTGGGCGATACCATCAAGTTTGGCTACTATACCCAAAAAGGAATTGCGGTTAAGGAAGGACAAAAGGTCATTGAGGTAATACGGGAATTTGGGGACTATATCCCCCTAAAAAAGGGAAGGCAAATCTCTGCCCAACAACTGTTGGAGCGCTTTCTTTTTGACCGAAAAAAGCAGTACGATTTTGTTGAAAAACTAAGTGGTGGCGAACGCAAACGTCTTTATCTATGCACGGTACTTATCCAAAACCCAAATTTTTTACTATTGGATGAACCAACCAACGACCTGGACATTGTAACGTTGAATGTACTGGAGAGCTTTCTATTGGACTTTCCGGGATGCTTGCTGGTGGTATCGCACGACCGATACTTCATGGATAAAATCGTGGACCATCTATTTGTTTTCAAGGGGGATGGGATCATTGAGAATTTTCCCGGAAACTATACGGACTACAGGGTATACGAAGCAAGTCGATTGCAGGAAGAACGGGAGTTGAAATCCGATACAAAGTCAGAAAAAAATCAATGGAAAGAGAAGGACGATTCCCCAAAACTGTCCTATCTGGAACAAAAGGAACTGAAGCAACTGGAAAAACAGATCCAACAATTGGAGGAACAAAAAGTCAACCTTCAAAACAAGTTTGCCGAAAACAGTCTATCCGGGGAAGAAATCAATGACCTCTCCATTCAACTGGGAAAACTGGATGATGAATTGGAGCAGAAAACGGAACGATGGTTTGAATTATCTTCCATTAATGGGGGATAGCCCTGGTTTTATCGCCTTATGAGGAGTGCACAACGATTTTCAACCATTTTTACCTACCTGGGTTTTTTGCTCAAATCCACCAATCAACACGGTATCCAGTCGCCCTTTGTATTCCGCTACATAACGCAATGCCTCTATAAGAAACCCAGGCTATCCAAAAACAGGATGGAGGCTATCCTTTTTAAGAGTATTCCGTTTTTTGGAAGTAAAAACATTCATGTGGTGGATGATAATACCCTGGAAAGTCAACTGAAACAGACATTCCCAAACCTAAATTATAAAAATCCCCCCTTCGATATTATGGTCTTCAAGCACTTTAATTACCAAACATTGATTCGTATAATGCAACAAAAAGGGCTACATAATGACAGTATGGTTCTGGTGAATGCCCTACCAAAAAACCAATTGGAATGGAAAAAGGCCATTGCCCATTCCCAGATTACGGTCAGCATCGATTGTTATTCGGTGGGGTTTCTATTTTTTCGAAAGGAACAGGTAAAAGAGCATTTTACCATTCGTTTGTAAAGAAGTAATTTTAGGAAATATTCAAAAATCATGGATAACACCATCTATATCATCCTAGGAGGGCTGGCCCTGGTCTATTTCGTGGTTTTGTTCTACAACAAAAGGAATACCAGGAAACGGAAGTCCAGAAAGTTTATGGAAGGAAAAAGAAGGCACGAAAAATGAAAATCTACACCAAAACCGGCGATAAGGGAACTACGGCATTGTTCACGGGCAAGCGGGTACCAAAACACCATATCCGGATTGAAAGTTATGGTACTTTGGATGAGCTCAATTCCTGGATTGGTTTGTTGCGCGACCAGGAAATCGATCCGCATTACCAAAACACCTTGACCCAAATACAGGAAAAACTGTTTACCCTAGGGGCCATATTGGCTACCGAGCCTACCAAGGACAATCGACTTAAAATTCCCAGGGTGAAGGAGACCGACAGTACTTTTTTGGAGCAAGAAATCGATGCCATGAACCGTGCTTTGCCCCCAATGACCCATTTTATCCTCCCTGGAGGACATACAACCGTGTCATACTGTCATGTGGCCAGAACAATTTGTAGACGGGCAGAGCGAATGATATCCTACCTCCACGAAGAAGAACCCCTTCCAGACACGGTACTTTCCTATATAAACCGCCTTTCCGATTATTTGTTTGTCTTGGCACGAAAATTGTCAAACGATTTAAAAGCCAAGGAGGTAAAATGGATTCCAGAGAAATTGGACTGATTTTTTTGCCCTTACTTTTAAACTATTTTAAAATAAATCTGAAATAAGCAAGTTTTTACTTGGAAGATTCAGTTGAAAAACTATTTTTGCAAAAATTTTAAAATCAAACCATTGCTATGTACTGGACATTAGAATTAGCCTCTTATTTGAGCGACGCACCATGGCCAGCCACCAAAGACGAATTGATAGATTACGCTATCCGGACCGGAGCACCACTGGAAGTTGTGGAAAATTTGCAATCCATGGAAGAGGAAGGAGGAGAGATCTATGAATCCATTGAAGAGATTTGGCCAGACTATCCCACGGAGGAAGACTACCTCTGGAATGAGGATGAATATTAAATAAAATACCTAAAAACACTATAGCCCAAGCCTCTTCATTGAGGCTTTTTTTGTGTAATTTTGACAGTCTAACCGTTAAGTAATCGGTCGTTTTCACTCTGGAACGGCTTTTGACAATACAAAGGAAACCATATCCATGAGCATTGTAAATTCCATACTAAAGGTCTTTGTAGGTGATAAATCCGAAAAAGATGTCAAGGCGCTACAACCTTTGGTAAAGCAGATAAAGTCTTTTGAATCCGAAATGGAGCAGCTTTCGCATGATGAACTTCGACAAAAGACCAATGAATTTAAATCCAAGATAAAGGAAAAATGTGCTTCGATCGATGAAAAAATCGAAGCCTTGAAAAAAGAGGTGGAAGCTTCAACAGATATCGATCGCAATGAGGAGATCTATTCCGAGATAGACAAACTAAATGAAGAGGCCTACAAAGTTTCGGAAGATACATTAAATGGGATTCTACCCGAGGCTTTTGCGGTGGTCAAGGAAACCACAAAGCGCTTTGCCACCAATGAAACACTAAAGGTCACGGCCACGGAATTTGACCGTTCACTTTCCGGCAGGGCGGATTATGTTAGTCTTGACGGTGATGATGCCGTTTGGAAAAACTCTTGGGATGCCGCAGGAAAGGAAGTCACCTGGGATATGATCCATTATGACGTACAGCTTATTGGCGGTATTGCATTGCACCAGGGTAAAATTGCCGAAATGCAGACCGGAGAGGGAAAAACCTTGGTGGCCACCCTCCCACTCTACTTAAATGCACTTTCCGGAAAAGGGGCCCATTTGGTTACCGTAAACGATTATCTGGCTAAACGCGATAGTACCTGGATGGGGCCAATCTTTGAATTTCATGGACTATCTGTGGATTGTATTGATAAGCACCAGCCCAATTCCGATGGCCGTAGGGCCGCTTATAATGCGGATATCACCTATGGTACCAATAACGAATTTGGTTTCGATTACCTCAGGGATAATATGGCCCACACACCAAAGGATTTGGTACAACGTCCACACCATTATGCCATTGTGGACGAAGTGGATTCCGTATTGATCGATGATGCAAGGACCCCATTGATTATTTCCGGACCTGTACCGGAAGGAGATCGTCATGAGTTCAACGAATTGCGGCCAAAGGTTTCGGATATCGTCCAAAAACAACGTCAACACCTGACCGGGGTTTTGGCCGAAGCCAAAAAATTGATCAAGGAGGGAGACACCAAGGAAGGTGGGTTCCTATTGCTACGGGTATATAGGGGATTGCCCAAAAACAAAGCCCTCATTAAGTTTTTAAGTGAGGAAGGTGTAAAACAGTTGCTTCAAAAAACGGAAAATTTCTATATGCAGGACAACAATAGGGAAATGCCCAAAGTGGATGAGGACCTATTGTTTACCATAGATGAGAAGAACAATCAGATTGAATTGACCGATAAGGGGGTGGATTACATATCCGGGGAACAGGACAAGGATTTCTTTGTAATGCCCGATATTGGAGGGGAAATAGCCCAAATAGAAAATCAAGGCCTTGAAATTGAAAAAGAGGCGGAGTTAAAAGAAGAGCTGTTCAAGGAGTTCGCCATAAAAAGTGAACGCATCCATACCATGAGCCAATTATTAAAGGCGTATACCCTTTTTGAAAAGGATGTTGAGTACGTTGTTATAGACAACAAGGTAATGATCGTGGATGAACAGACCGGTCGTATTATGGATGGGCGGCGTTATTCGGATGGCCTGCACCAAGCCATAGAGGCCAAGGAAAATGTGAAGATCGAAGCGCTCACGCAGACTTTTGCCACCATTACATTACAGAACTATTTTAGAATGTACAACAAGTTGGCAGGTATGACGGGAACTGCCGTTACCGAGGCTGGCGAATTTTGGGAAATCTATAAGTTGGATGTCATGGAAATCCCGACCAACAGACCTATTGCCCGGGATGACCGCAATGACTTGATATACAAAACCAAACGCGAAAAATACAATGCCATTATAGAAGAGGTGACCCAACTCTCAAAAGCCGGTCGTCCCGTACTCATTGGTACCACTTCCGTGGAAATATCGGAATTGCTTTCCAAGCTATTGAGCGTTCGTAAGATTCCCCATAATGTGCTGAATGCCAAACTGCACAAAAAGGAAGCGGACATTGTTGCAGAGGCTGGAAACCCTGGGGTGGTCACCATCGCTACCAATATGGCCGGTAGGGGTACCGATATTAAACTGACACAGGACGTAAAAAACGCAGGCGGACTGGCCATAGTAGGTACGGAGCGTCATGATTCCCGAAGGGTGGACAGACAGCTGCGCGGGCGTTCCGGTCGACAAGGAGATCCGGGAAGTTCCCAATTCTATGTTTCGTTGGAAGATAATCTCATGCGCCTATTTGGTTCCGAACGGGTAGCGAAAATGATGGACCGTATGGGGTTGGAAGAAGGAGAGGTCATCCAGCATTCCATGATGACAAAATCCATTGAACGTGCCCAGAAAAAAGTGGAGGAAAATAACTTCGGTATCCGTAAAAGATTATTGGAGTATGACGATGTGATGAATGCACAACGTGAGGTAGTCTATAAACGTAGAAGGCATGCCATCCAAGGGGAACGCCTAAAAGTGGACATTGCCAATATGGTCTACGATACCTGTGAAGTGATTTCAGAAACCAATAAAATGGCCGATGATTTCAAAAATTTTGAGTTTGAACTCATCAAATATTTCTCCATTACCTCACCCATAACAGAAGAACAGTTCAAGAGTCTGGGCTTTCAGGATATCGCAGGAAAAGTTTATAAAGTGGCGTACGAACACTACCAAACCAAGGTAGAGCGCAGTGCCGAAACTGCTTTTCCGGTAATCAAAAATGTCTATGAAAATCAGTCGGACAAATTTGAACGCATTGTAGTTCCCTTTACTGATGGGGTAAAGACCTTAAATGTGGTCACCAATCTTAAAGATGCCTATGAAAGTAATGGGAAACAATTGGTAAACGATTTTGAAAAGAACATCACCCTTGCCATCATAGATGACTCCTGGAAAACGCACCTACGAAAAATGGACGAATTGAAGCAGTCCGTACAGCTTGCGGTCCATGAGCAAAAAGACCCCCTGTTGATTTATAAGTTTGAGGCCTTTGAGCTCTTTAAAAGTATGATCGACAAGGTAAACAAGGAAGTAATTTCCTTCTTGTTCAAAGGGGAGTTACCTGCTGGGAATACCAATCAAATCCGGGAGGCCAGAACCGTACGGAGACCCAAGGAAAAACTACGCACCACCAAGGAAGAGATTCCAAATAGCGATGAACTTGCCGCCCAAAACAGGGCTGCCGGACAAACACAGGGCCAACGTCCCCAAAAAACGGAAACCATTGTCCGGGAGCGTCCAAAAATTGGGCGAAATGAACGTGTCACCATTAAGCATGTAATGTCCGGTGAAAGCAAAACGGTGAAGTTCAAACAAGCAGAGCCTTTGATCAATAAAGGGGAATGGGTGTTGATAGAGGAATAATCCGTTCAAAAAAGTCATATCCCAATGAGGGCAACCAGAATTCGGTTGCCTTTTTTGATTATGTTATAAAACATAGTTAGATTTACGCCCTGAACACCCCTAAGATTTAAAGTTTAAGGGTACTCCCTTATCCTGTGAATTAGTTGCTAACCGCTAATCCATGAGAGACCGATCCACCGACAGGAAAGCGTCAAAAAAGAACCAATTTATTGAGATACTGAACTATTTTGCTTCGGCCATCTCTTTTGCCCTATTGGCCTATTGCTGGACACAGGAGCTCCCTATCCTTGTTTTGTTGGTCCTACTGCTTATGGCCATTTTGTTCCTTGGCAATGGATTACATATCAGAAAAAACAGTGGGTACCGACAGACCAATTCAGGGTTGGAGGCAAAACTCAGGGAAAAGGAAACCCTTTTAAAGGAAGTACACCATCGCGTAAAAAACAACTTACAGACGGTATCCAGTCTACTGAGCCTGCAATCCAGGGCAGTAGCGGACCCAAAGATTGAGGGAATCATTAAAAGTAGCCAACATCGGGTCGTTTCCATGTCCATGGTCCATGAAATGTTGTACAAAAGGGACGATTACACCTCAAAAATTGAACTAAAGCCTTATGTGGAGGAACTTTGTGAATATTTGGTCCGTTCTGTCAAAGGCAATGAAAACAAAGTAACCACAGACTTTGATATTGGCGATTACCGTTTAAGCATAGATACGGTCATCCCCTTGGGATTGATCATCAACGAAACCATCACAAATGCCCTTAAATACGGGATTCCCAATAATACGGAAGGCGAAATAAAAATTCATCTTTCAAAAAAGGGGACAAACAGCTTTGAAATGTATTTAGGGGACAATGGGATCGGTTTCCCGGACGATGTAAATCCAAAAACCACAAAATCCCTGGGCTTGAAACTCATTCATAACCTGGCCAGACAACTCAAGGGCAGCATTGTGAGGGACAATGAAACCAAAGGCACCTACTATCAAATCAATTTTGAGGAGGTGGTAGAGGAATTCAATTCGGTGGATTAGTTGGTTTCCCCTATCTTTAAAGGGACTAACTCAATCACACTTCCTATGTTCAAAAACATCGTTTTTATGGTGCTGTTCCTAAGCACCGGCCTTTCCGCACAAGATTATTTTTACAAAAAATTCCATCCGTTCAACGAGGCCATCCCATCACCTTCCGAATTCCTGGGATATGACATCGGGGAGCATCACACCAGACACGATCTTATCGTAGCCTATTTCACCAAATTGGCAGCGGTTTCCGACAGGGCTTCCATCCATGAATATGGTAAGACCCATGAAGGTAGAAAACTGATTATCTTGACTATCTCTTCGCCAGAAAATCTCCAGAACCTGGACAACATCAAACAAGATCATTTGGCATTTGTCGATCCAACCAAATCAATTTCCAATTATGACGAAATACCTATTTTCATCAACCAAGGGTATAGTGTTCATGGGAATGAACCTTCTACTTCGGAAGCGGCACTATTATCGGCCTATACCTTTGTTGCTTCCAACAATCCGGAAATTCTGAATTATATGGATAAATCGGTCATTATGATCGATCCTACCCTAAATCCGGATGGCAGGGACCGTCACACCCAATGGGCCAATATGTACCAAGGCAATCCTGAGGTTTCCGACCCTCAGGATGCGGAACACAACGAATACTGGCCGGGTGGAAGAACAAATCATTATTGGTTTGATTTAAACAGGGACTGGCTGCTTGGCATTCACCCGGAAAGTAGGGGAAAATTAAAATGGTACCATCAATGGTACCCCAATGTAGTGACCGATTTTCATGAAATGGGAACCCAAAGTTCCTATTTCTTTGAGCCGATGAAAGACAATGCATCATTGGATCCCATCATGCCCAAGGAAAACTATGTGGATTTAAACAATCTTTTCGGAGATTACTTTGCCCAAGCATTGGACAGCATTGGCTCTTTCTATTTCACCAAAGAAGTGTTTGACGGTACGTATCCCGGTTATGGCTCCTCCTACCCCGATCTCCAAGGCGCACTTGCCCTATTATTTGAACAGGCAAGTTCCAGGGGACATGTCCAAAAAACAGCTTTTGGGGAAATTACCTTCCCTTTCACAATCAGAAATCAGTATGTCACCAGTATTGCCACGGTAAGGGCGGCTGTTGAAAACAAAGCTTACCTAAGAAAATATCAGCAAGACTTTTTTAAGAGCGCATTGGGCAATGCCTCCAAAAGTCGAATCAAAGGGTATTCCTTTAAAGATGACTATGATAAAAATCGGGTGAAGGCCTTCATTGACAAGCTTTTACTGCACAAAGTGGATGTTTATAAGGCCAATGGTTCCTATGTGGTACCGACCAATCAACCCCAATACCGCATGGTACAAAGCTTTTTTGAAACCTATGACAAATATCGGGATAGTGTGTATTACGATGCCTCGGCATGGTCTGTGGCCAATTTCTACAATATGAAATACAGGCCGGTCACAAGCTTGAACCCTGGCGAAAAAGTTACTTCCACGGAAGAACTGGTTTCGGTGGCTCCGGTCCAAAAAACGGATTATGCATATATCATCGATTATGATGATTATAATGCAACCGCAGTGTTGCATTATCTTCAGACCAACGGAGTTACCGTTTCAAGTTCCTTTAAACCGTTTACGGCCAAGACCATGGTTGGAGATAAGGCGTTTAATTACGGGGCCTTGGTGGTTCCGGTATCACTTCAAAAAAAGAGCGTCGATGAAATCTTTGAATTGATCCAAAAGGCCCAAAAGAAATATCAAGTACCCATGTTTTCGGTAAAAACGGGCTACAGTGCCAAAGGAATTGATTTGGGAAGCCGTAATGTAAGTCCCATTACCAAGCCCAAAGCTGCCATGCTTATCGGTACGGGGGTACGTTCCTATGAAGCTGGCGAGGTTTGGCACCTTCTGGACACCCGCGTACATATGCCGATTACCAAAATACCTTTGCGAAATTTTAATCGGGTTGATTTTGATAAGTATAATACCTTGGTCATGGTTTCCGGTAGATACAGCCTGACCAAAAAACAACAAGAGACCATTGAAGCCTGGGTAAAAAAGGGAAATACCTTAATCACAATAGGCGGGGCCTCCAAATGGGTTGTAGACAAAAAATTGGTGAAGGAAAAATTGGTGGAAGTGGCCAAGGATTCCACAAAGGCCGTGGAGCGAAAGCCTTATGTTGATGCCCGGGAAAATATTGGTAAAGAAGAAGTAGGTGGCATTATTTTAAAAGTGGATTTGGATATAACACATCCCCTGGCCTTTGGCTATCGGGATACGCAAATCCCGGTCTACAAAAACAATTCCGTTTGGTTAAAACCAAGCCAAAACGAGTATTCAACAGTAGCGAAATATACCAAGGACGCCCATATTGATGGATTTATCACCAAAAAGAACACCGAGGAATTTCTCAACCATTCCGCTTCATTGGTGGTGAGTAAGTTGGAAGAGGGAAGGGTAATTCTGTTTGCGGACAATCCCAATTTCCGAGGGTCGTGGTACGGCACCAATAGATTGTTTTTGAACGCCTTGTTTTTAGGGGATAAAATTCAAATTCCAGAATAACGATCAAATGAAAAAAACGCTTTCCATTGTAACCGTACTTCTCTTATCGATTACGGTCACCGCACAGGACGACCTAAGGGAAGGTCCCTTTTCCCAATTGATCATAAGAGGGGTCACATTGATCAACGGTAACGGTGCCCCTCCACGGGGTCCCATTGATATTGTGGTAGAAAACAACAAAATTGTGGGTGTTGAGGTCGTAGGTTATCCGGGCGTGGAAATTGACAACTCCAAAAGACCTCAACTTAAAGCCGGGGGGAAGGAATTGGATTGTTCCGGCATGTACCTTTTACCCGGTTTTGTGGATATGCACGGTCATATTGGTGGGGTATCCCAAGGTGCGGATTATGATTATGTGTTTAAGTTGTGGATGGCCCATGGCATTACCACCGTACGTGAGCCCAGTGGCCGCGGAATTGACTGGACCCTGGATTTGAAGCGTAAAAGTGAAAAAAACGAAATCATAGCTCCTAGGGTCCTGGCATACACCGGTTTTGGTCAGGGAAGTGATGTCCCCATCAGCACGCCTGAAATGGCAAGGGAATGGGTGCGCGAGAATGCAAAGAAAGGAGCGGATGGTGTCAAGTTCTTTGGGGCACCACCGGAAATCATGCGTGCTGCCCTGGACGAAAATAAAAAACTGGGACTCCGTTCCGCTTGTCACCATGCCCAAATGGATGTTGGCCGATGGAACGTCCTTCATTCGGCAAGGGCCGGACTTACCAGCATGGAGCACTGGTACGGTCTTCCAGAGGCCCTTTTTGAGGATCGGACCGTTCAGGACTATCCATTGGACTACAACTATCAAAATGAACAACACCGATTTGAAGAAGCAGGAAAACTTTGGGAGCAAGCTGCAGAACCCTATTCCGAGCATTGGAACAAGGTGATGGATGAGTTGCTAGAGCTGGACTTTACCCTGGACCCAACATTCAACATTTATGAAGCCAGCAGGGACTTGCATAGGGCGAGAAGGGCAGAGTGGCACGAAGCCTATACCTTACCTTCCCTTTGGAAATTTTATCAACCCAGCATGATCAGCCATGGTTCTTATTGGCACGATTGGGGTACGGAACAAGAAGTAGCTTGGCGGAACAATTATAGGCTCTGGATGACCTTCATCAACGAATACAAGAACCGTGGGGGCAGGGTTACGACAGGCTCTGATTCCGGTTTCATTTTCCAGCTTTATGGTTTTGCCTATATACGGGAAATGGAGTTGCTCCGGGAAGCGGGTTTCCATCCGCTGGAGGTAATTCGTTCCTCGACACTGTATGGGGCCGAAGCTTTGGGAATGGAAGACAAAATAGGGACTGTTGCCGTTGGAAAATTGGCCGATTTTGTCATCGTAGAGGAAAATCCCCTGAAAAACCTAAAAGTACTCTATGGGACCGGGGCCATAAGACTCAACGAGGACAACCAAGTAGTTCGCGTTGGGGGTGTAAAATATACGATCAAAGACGGTATTATCTTCGACGCAAAGAAGCTTTTGCAAGACGTAAGGACAACAGTAGCGAACCAAAAACAAAAACAGAACTACAAAATAAAACAACCAGGGATAGATTAGTTTCCATAAGTCTTAGGCGATTTTAGCTTTTTGTTTTTTGGTTTGGAACTTTAGGGCCTTTTTTACCCTGGAATTTTTGAACCTGTACAAACGGGCAACTTTGTTGCTGTAAACATCCGTTTTTTCAATTTTGACGTTCAGCTCCACGCCTACTGTAATCGTGGCTACCTTTACTTCCTTTTTGGCTCCTTGGGCCATGACGGAAGTTGTTAGGAAAATGAAGAGGAAAAAGGTCAAAACTGCTTTCATGATTTGGGTTGTTTTACGTTGTAAAGGTATTTTCGCATGAAAGCGGCAGCGATATAACTCGCTGTAGAACACGGGTTTTTCGATTAAAAACCAGTTTCTGGATGAAGTGTAAAAAAGTCTCGACAACCGTTTTTGATCCGATGAACAGCACACCGAAGGGAAGTGCATTTTATCGATGCGAGGTATGATGCCGCATCGGATTTTTTGACCTAAAAACCTTTTTGGAGAGCTTTATGTTGATGTAAATGGACGCAATTACAAAAACCAAGCTCGTACATAAACAGATTAAAGACAGTGTATCCATATTACGCTAATTTGCTTTTGTTTCTTTTGGTCCTAAAGGACAATTCCTTTTTAACACGCGAGTTTTTAAATAAGTAGAGGCGTACCATACGCTTACTCTTGGGAATCCGCTTTCTTGTTTGGGGTTCCTCTTCGAGTTGGATCCCAATCGTTTCCATTGGAAATTCCATGTTGACTTCACTTTTGTTCCCCTGGGCCATTGACAGGAAAGCAAAAGCAAAAATTGCCAAGTAGGTTAAAATAGCTTTCATAAGTCCGAATCTTTCTTATATCAAAGCTATTTTCGACCCCTGACCAGTCCGATTTATCTCGCCAAGCGTTCTAAATTTTTCGATTAAAACATCCTTAGGCGCTTAAGTGTAAAAAAATATCGATGAGTGCTTTTTGAGTGCAAAACCAGTAATCGGTAACTAAGGGCAGTACACCGATAACTAAAAAGGATATCCCAAAAGCAAGTTTGGATCGGGGCAATTTTTGCGGAAGTAAATCAAGTCCTTTTCCGAGCACACCCCAGGATAATCCCCTTGATAATTATCCAAATCCAGCACCAATTGAAAATGTAGGTGGGGCGCATAGCCCACATTGATGTCCGGAGTCCCCAGGAAAGCAAAGGATTCCCCCTTTTCAATGACCTTTCCCATATAAAGGCCTTCCAATGATTCCAAGGAGAGGTGTCCGTAAAGGGTATAAAGGGAATTCCCATTAATTTGATGCCTTAAAATCACCGTAGGTCCATAGTTTCCAAAATCGGAATTGTTCGCAAAAGAATGTACCGCACCGTCCAGCGGTGCCAAAACTTGGGTTCCCGCCTCGCACCAGAAATCCATCCCCAGATGGATATCCCTCGGTTCCTGCCCCTTGAATCGTTCACTGTCCCCATACAAGTTCCTCTTTTCCAAATACCCCCCATAGGCAACCCTGCTGCCATTTCTTTTTAAAACAACGTCCACATAATCCTGACATTCCTTGGCATCGGACACATTAATTGAATTCAGTTCCCTGTTGTCCTTCGATAAATTGATGGGGCAATACTGGGAAACGGGAATGCCGCTGTCCAAAATTGGGATAGGTCCTGACCCTTTAGTGATAGATTGTACTATTTCCATGACATAAATTCGGCTTCAAGATATTTAAAAGGGATTGGATTTTGTAATTTTCAGATTGATTTCAAAAAGTACGAACATGAAGATAACATACTTGGGTCACGCCTCCCTACATTTGGAAATAAACGGAAAGCAAATTATCGTCGATCCCTTTATTTCGGCCAATGAATTGGCCAGGGAGATTAACATTGACGGTCTAAGGGCCGATTACATTTTAATTACACATGGACACCAGGATCACGTCCTGGATGTGGAACGTATTGCCCAAAACAATCCGGAAGCCCTATTGGTATCCAATTATGAAATTGTGGAATGGTTTGGGGGAAAAGGGCTAAACGGCCATCCCTTAAATCACGGGGGAAAAAAGCAGTTTGATTTTGGTACGGTCAAATATGTCAATGCAATCCATTCCAGTGTTCTGCCCGATGGTTCCTATGGTGGAAACCCCGGTGGTTTTGTCATTTCGGCCGAAAACAAAATAATCTATATCTCGGGGGATACCGCCCTTACCTACGATATGAAGTTAATTCCAGAAACCATGGGCAGTATTGATTTGGCCATTCTTTCCATCGGTGACAACTTTACCATGGGTTACGAAGATGCTGTTATCGCTGCGGATTTTGTGGGATGTAAAAACGTCATGGGATGCCACTATGATACCTTTCCGCCCATTGCCATTGACAAGGCCGCTGCCCAAAGTTACTTTGACGAAAAGGGTAAAAAGTTACTGTTACCAGCTATTGGTGAAGCCATTAGCCTGTAAAACTTAACATTTTTTAACCCAATTCCTTGTAATCTGTGTGCATATTGCAGTACTAAAGGTAAAAAATACAATTATGAAGTTTTTTTCATTACTCTCTACTGTGGCCATCGTGCTGGGGTGCAATACCATGACAAAGTCGAACAACGCGGAATTGGCCCAGGCGAAAATCCCTGAGAAGGTAATCCTCTCCCCGGAGGAGTTGCAGCAATATGAGACCGCTTATTTTGCCAGTGGCTGTTTTTGGTGTGTTGAAGCCATTTTTGAAAGTGTAAAAGGAGTTAAAGAGGTAGTATCCGGATATTCCGGTGGAAGTGAGGAAAACCCGACCTATGAGCAAGTTGCCTATGGAAGGACCAAACATGCGGAAGCAGTTGAGGTATATTACAATCCTAAAGAAATCTCCTATTTGGCTTTGGTCCAGGTATTTTTTGGATCACATGACCCCACAACGTTGAATAGACAGGGGCCCGACCGCGGTACCCAATACCGTTCCATTGCTTTCTACAAAAATGGGGATGAAAAGAAGACGATTGAGGACTACATCAACCTATTGCAGTCCGAAAACGTATATGACCGTCCCATAGTTACCGATGTTATGGCTTTTGAAAAATTCTGGAAGGCCGAGGAGTACCATCAGGACTTTGAACGAAAAAACCCCGACAATTCCTATGTCCGGGCCGTATCAATTCCCAGATTGAATCGATTTAAGGAAAACTTTCAGGAATATTTAAAGGAGGAAGCGCATTAGCATTTTGTAGTTTAATAGGTTAGGATTTGATAGCGATATTGGGATTTCCTGCCAGAAGTCTTCACTCCTTTAATACCACATCACTGTATTTGGAGTTTATCGTAATTCGTTTTCCCGAGTTGTCCTTTCCCCTAAACCCCTTGTGGACACTGGTATCGTAATTCTTTGTGTGCTCCATGACCAAATCCGAGGGGTAATGTATGGTAGATTTTGTTCCGTTCAAATAAAAGGAAACCGGGGTGCTCGGCAAGATACAGATTACCTCACCATTTTGGACGGAGACATCAATATCCGTAAATCCCGGACCAATATCATTTATCAATAGTTTGCCAAGATTATTGGTTGCAAAAACCTTGTTGCGCAATTTGTCAATGACAATATCGGAAGAAACCCCACTAAATTGAAGTTCCCCAACTTCTTTAAGGGTAATGGGGTTGGAGTAATCTGCCTTGAGTTGCCCCAAGCTCCAATTCTGTACCACTATTGGCGAATAGGAAGCCCTAATGGTTGTATTTTCCCCTTCAATGGTAGCGGCAAGCAAGCTTGCATAACGCAAGCTTGCATTAATGTTCTTGGCGGCAGCGGCCAGTTTTACCTCACCATGTTTTACATTCATTTTTAGCCTTACCGATTTGGGCATTTTTATCTTGATGGTCTTCTTTACCTTATATTTTTTGTTTTCACCATCATCCGAAAAGTAAAATATTCTGGGTTCTCTACCACTTCTTCCTCTTCTAGACTCTGCCCTCTTTCCCAGTAATTCTTTCCTGCGCTCTTGGTATTCTTCCATTTCCTGCTTTCTTTCCTCTAATAGTCTGGCACGCTCCTCCGCTCTTTTTTCCAATTCCTCGGCCCTCTTTTCCAATCGTTCTTTACGTTCTTCCAGCTTTTTTGCATTACGCTCCTCCCATACTTTGGCACGCTCCTCTACCCTTTCGCTCCATTCCTTCATCCGCTCTTTGTACTCCTCATCAAATCCTTCCCCAAAACTTTTGGCCCATTCCTCCAAATATTTACTTCCTTCCCTTTGGTATTCATCGTAGTCAAAACTTCTAAAGTTTATGGTTGGCATAGGGGGCAGCATTGGTAATTCGGGAATGACGGCCAACTCGGGAAGATCAGGGATTTCCAAATCAAGGAAAAAAGGCTCCACATCAAAATTGAAATCAAAATCCCCATTGAAAAAATCTCCCGATAGATTACCAAAATGCCATGAACTTGCGGTTCGGGTCGTAATTTCAATTTCCTTGCTGTTTCCCACAATCCTGATCGGATCTTTTTCAAAATAGGCTTTCGCGTCCTCCTCATCGGCCCCTTCCAAGGTTACCGTAGCTACAATTTCAACTTGATTTTTATCCCATGTATCAAATTCGATATCCGCGTGGGACGTATTGATTTCCAAAACGGCATCCGCGCCCACATTAAAGGTTTCCTTGTACGTTTTGGTTTCCTGGGCCCAAACCCCTACTCCAAGGAGCAGTGTTGCGCTAAATAATATTGATTTCCTGTTCATTTTCTGATGATTTTAATTGACTTAATTTTTGTTTCAATTTTTGCAATAATTGCAACCGTAATTGTAGGTTTTGGATAAGGGCGGAAATGGTTTCATCATTGGGACCAAACTCGTTGAGTTCTTTGTTCAATTCGCGATATTCTTCATCGAGCCCTCCCAATTGCTCCATAAACCCGTCCACCATTTCCTTGTTTTCCTCGCAAACATCCAATTGGGACAGTTCGTAGTTAATGCTGGCCACATAAAAATTCTCCACCTTTTGGAGGTCCGGGGAAAGATCTCCCAGGGATATCCCCGTTTTTGATGTTTCCGAGTTCGCTTTATCGACCACTATGGTGTTTGGGGTTTTGGTAGCTAAAGGGCCTTTTATCAAAAAATACGCGCCAATACTTATAAGCAAAGCCAGCCCAGCGGCTATCCGTACCCAATAGAACACAGGTCTTGGTTCCTTTTTTGGAAGCTCGGATTCCAATCGTTCCAAAAATCGGGCTTCATGGCCTTCACGCATCGGATACTTTTTGGATTTCCTTTCCGTTTCAAATAGTTTTCTAAGATCCTGTCCCATAATTCAATTCCTTTAACATGTCTTTTAACCTGCCTTTTCCCCGCAACAGCCTTGTCCGTGATGCCGTTTCGGATATACCGAGGATTTCCGATATTTCACTGTGATCGTATCCTTCCATCAAGTAGAGCTGAACCACGTACCTATACTTATCCGGAAGTTCCTCAATGGCCGTTTTAATGTCTTCCATATCAATTCCGTCTTCCACATCCCAATCCCCATCATCCACCATATGGATATAGCGCTCATCCAACTCCAGCATGCGCTGCTTCCTCGACTTTAAAAAATCAATACACCCATTCACCACAATCCGTTTAAGCCACGCCCCAAATGCTACTTCACCCTTGTACTGGTGGATGCGCTGAAAGGCTTTGATAAATGATTCCTGCAACACATCTTCGGCATCATCCTCATTTTTCAAAAAACGTATGGCCACACAATACATACCCTCACAATACTTTCGATACAGCCGTAGCTGTGCACTTCTATTGTTGGCCTTACACTGTTCTACCAGTTCTAGTTGCAAAATGGTCGGTTTACTGTTGTTATTTTATAGACTGAAATAAAAAACCAATGTGGCAAAATGCAGCACATTTAACGGATTTTAACAAAAAATACCCATCGAAATACATCTGTAAAATCACGTATTTAAACCCGGTTTTGTTTTATTTTCGTTACCCAATTAAAGTATAAGGATTTTGGCCGTTAAAAGAAATGAATTAGGGCAAAAGGTGCAATTGCCCAAAATACGAAGACAGGGTCCCATTGACATACCAGTGCTTTTTAATGCCCTAAAAAAGGGGGATAAAACCGCGTTGGCCCAGGGTATTACGCTAATAGAAAGTACACGTAACAAAGATTTTGAGCGTGCGGAAGAATTGGTCACCCGATGCCTTCAAATCCATAGTAACAGTATCCGTATTGGTATCACAGGAGTGCCAGGTGTGGGCAAAAGCACTTTTATAGAGGCTTTTGGGACCTATTTGACGCAAATGGGGAAAAAAGTAGCGGTTTTGGCGGTGGATCCCTCTAGCAGTGTGACCAAGGGAAGTATACTTGGGGATAAGACCCGAATGGAAAAACTCGCCAAGGATTCCAATGCCTTTATACGGCCCTCCCCTGCCCAGGATTCCCTGGGGGGAGTTGCCAAAAGGACAAGGGAGACCATTATCCTTTGTGAAGCTGCCGGATTTGAGGTTGTGCTTGTGGAAACCGTTGGTGTCGGTCAAAGTGAAACCCTGGTACACAGTATGGTCGACTTTTTCCTTCTTTTAAAACTTGCAGGGGCGGGAGATGAACTTCAAGGGTTAAAAAGGGGAATAATGGAAATGGCGGATGCCTTGGTCATCAATAAAGCTGATGGAGAAAACCTGAAAGCCGTAAAACTTGCCATGACGGAATTTAAAAGGGCCTTGCATCTCTATCCTCCAAAAGAAAACGCTTGGTCACCCGAAGTATTGAGTTGTTCTTCCTTAAACAATTTGGGAATAGATGCCGTCTGGGAAATGATCTTAAGGTTTTTGGCACTTACCAAGGAAAATGGGCATTTTGGGGAAAATAGGATCGCCCAAAACAAAAACTGGTTTTTACAAACCGTTGAAGAGCAACTAAAGTTTCAGTTTTTTGGACGGGAAACCATTAAAAGGAAAATGGACCATTATTTGGAACAAATAGCAAACCACACCATTTCACCAGTGGCAGCGGCCCATGAGTTACTGAACCTCAGCAACCCAGGTACCGATGAAATACCCTAAATTTACATCGATTTAATCGCGATTCATGCAACCCGTCACCACTGCCCTTCTTTCCATAGTTGTTCCGTTATACAATGAGCAGGACAATGTTGAACTGCTCACACAAAAAATACATGAAAGTCTCCAGGGGTACCATTATCAAATTATATATGTTGATGATTTTTCTACCGATGACACCAAAATGGTGGTCCAAAAAATGGATGACCATCTGGTTACATTGATCGAATTGAAAAAGAACTATGGCCAAAGTCTGGCCTTGGCTGCCGGTTTGGACTATGCCCAGGGGGAATACATTATAACCATGGATGGCGACTTGCAGAACGATCCCTCCGATATTCCAAAAATGTTGGAGTTCGCCGTAGGGGGAACGTATGATTTGATTACGGGTATACGACAGAAGCGTAAGGATTCCCTGGTAAAGAAAATACCTTCTAAAATTGCCAACTTTTTGGTCCGGCGTGTGACCAAGCTGTCCATTAAGGACAACGGATGCGCCTTAAAGATATTCACTAAGGAGATTGCCAAAGGATTGAACCTGTACGGGGAAATGCACAGGTTCATTACACTATTGGCCTTTTTGGAAGGGGCACAGATAAAACAGGTCCCTGTAAAGCACCACGCCAGACATGCCGGGAAATCCAAATATGGGCTGGAACGGGTATTTAAAGTGGTAGCCGATATGATGTTGCTGCTTTTTATCCGTAAATACTTTCAGCGTCCCATTCACCTGTTTGGGATATTTGGGGTTTTGTTGATTATCCTCGGTGTTTTGATCGAAGCCTATTTGCTTATTGTAAAATTCGGATTTGGACAGGATATTGGAACACGTCCCCTACTTATTTTTGGTATGATGTTCATTTTGGGTGGAATCCAGCTCTTCACCATTGGTATTGTAATGGAACTGCTCATCAGGACCTACTACGAATCACAATCCAAACGCCCATATCGCATCAAGAAAATTACCATAGGTGACGGAAAAGCAGCGTAAACTCCTTACCACTGCCTTAAAGGTGGTCATCAGTGCCGTACTGATCTACTTTATCTTTACAAAAATTGATTTTAGGGAGGTCGTCAACGTATTGAAAACAGCGAATCCTTTATGGCTAATAGCCGCTTTTCTACTGTTTGTCCTGTCCAAAATACTCAACGCCTTGCGGCTTAACCTTTATTTTCACGCCATTGGTGTAAAACTTACCCAATTGAGCAATTTAAAGCTCTATGTGCTGGGGATGTTCTATAACCTTTTCCTTCCAGGAGGAATTGGGGGTGATGCTTATAAGGGCTATGTAATCCAAAAAAAGTATCAAGTAGGGACAAAAAAGGTGGTGGGCGTCTTATTGTTGGACCGATTAAGCGGGATGCTATTGATTCTTATTTTCGCCTGTGTTCTTGCCACTTTGATAGAAATACCGATTATTAAGGGCTTGCAATGGCTTTTTTGGTTGTCCATTCCTATGGGGATACTAAGCTTTTGGATACTGAACAAGAAATTGTTTTCCTATGCCCTTCCCGTATTTTGGGGTTCCTTGGGGTATTCCACCCTGCTTCAGGCCATTCAATTGGCTGCAACCTTCTGTATTATACAAGCCCTTGGTATTAGCGGAACCATTTTGGCCTATTTGTTCATCTTTATGATTTCTTCCATTGTATCCGTAATCCCTTTGACCATTGGGGGAATTGGAAGTAGAGAGGTTACTTTTCTCTACGGGGCCAAATGGTTGGGATTGGATGCAAATACCGCCATCGGCATCAGTTTTGTTTTCTTTTTGATTACGGCCCTGGTTTCCTTTCTGGGCATAGGATATCATGTAAAAAAACCCAAGTTGGAAGTATATGGCTGACCGCCCAAGTATTTCTTCCCAGGCAGGTAAAACATAAAACGTATGCAATGACTTAATCCTGTTTATTGTCAGCGTTGTAGAACCCTCCCTTATTCGCTTTGCGAGCTAAGGATTGCTCAATGATCAAATGGGCCACACCCACCATATTACGCAGCTCGCATAGGGCCGTATTTAATTTGGTCTGTTGGTACAACTCCTCAACATCCTTATGAATAAGCTCCAAGTGCTGTTTTGCTTTTTTTAACCTTCGGTCATTCCTAACAATGCCCACATAATTTTGCATGATCCCCTGCAATTGTTCAAGACCATAACTTAAAAGCACATTCTCCTTGGATATCACCATTCCTTGGTCATCCCAAAGGGGAATATCATTTTTTTTGCTCCTGGATTCCGGGGACCGGTCAGTTGACAGGTGTGTAAAAATTTGGTCGGCATACACCAGGGCTTCAAGGAGGGAATTGGAGGCCAACCTATTGGCTCCATGCAATCCCGTTCTGGCACATTCCCCACAAGCGAACAAGTTATTCAGTGTTGTCCTACCCTTCATATCCACCACAATTCCCCCACAGAGATAATGTGCTGCGGGAACCACGGGAATCAAATCTTTGGCAATGTCAATTCCAACGGAAAAACACTTTTGATGGATATTGGGAAAATGGATTACGAATTCCTGGGCATCCAAGTGCCTACAATCAAGATACACACACTTTTTTCCTGTCCTTTTAAGCTCAAAGTCAATACTTCGGGAAACGATATCCCTGGGGGCCAGTTCTGCCCGTGCATCATATTTTGGCATGAACCGATGTCCCGTATCATCCACCAAATACGCTCCAAAACCACGTACCGCCTCAGAAATCAAAAAAGCCGGGGAACGCTCTTCCCCATACAGGGCCGTTGGATGAAATTGTACAAATTCCATATCCTTGATCCTTGCACCTGCCCTATACGCCATGGCCACTCCATCGCCCGTAGCGATCATGGGATTGGTAGTGTGGCCATACACCTGACCTATTCCTCCTGCTGCTATGATGGTATATGAAGCCACAATTGGAAAAATGCTACCAGATCCCTGTTCCAGAACATAGGCCCCATAGCAACTAAAATTCGTTTTGGGACCTTCACGATGTTTCGAAAAATGATGTTCCGTTATAAGGTCAACAGCAAAATGTTCCGGAAGCAACTCAATGTTATTTAAATCGGAACAATAAGCCAGTAGTGCCCTTTCTATTTCGTATCCCGTAATATCCTTAAAATGGGCAACACGTTTTGTGGAATGTCCACCTTCCTTGCCCAAGTTCAGTTCACCACTTTCATCAGTATCAAAACGCGCCCCCCACCCCATTAACTCGCGAAATAATCCAGGGGCCTTCTTCACGACCATTTCCACAACTTCGGTATCACAAAGTCCATCCCCGGCCACCAGAGTATCTTCCATATGACGTTCAAAGGAATCCTTCTCTTTATCAAGGACAACGGCTATGCCCCCCTGGGCATACTTGGTATTGGATTCTTCCTTGTCCCCCTTTGTTATGATGGTTACTTTTCTTTCGGGAAAATATTGGGCCATTTTTAATGCAAAAGTCAAGCCCGCAATACCAGATCCAATAACAAGATAATCGGTTTTTTGCATGAACATTAAGAGAGTTGCATCATTCGGGAAACCGGTTCCAAAGCTTTCTTGGCCAACGCGGCATCAATATGGATTTCAGGAATTTCATCCTTTAGGCATTGGTACAGTTTTTCAAGCGTGTTCATTTTCATAAAAGCGCACTCACTACAAGAACAATCGTTGCTGGCCATAGTGGGAGCAGGCAGTAAAGTGGCTTCTGGAGCGGCTTCCGCCATTTTGTTCAAAATACTGGCCTCAGTGCCTACAATAAAAGTGCCTTTGGGGTTCTTTTTAACATGGGCCAACAATTGTGAAGTAGATCCAATGAAAGAGGCCATTTTCAGAATATGGGGTTCGGCTTCGGGATGGGCAATGAATTCTGCCTTGGGATAGTTCTTGTGAAGCGCTATTATCTTATCTGCCGAAAACGCTTCGTGAACCATACAACTACCGTCCCAAAGCAATAGTTTACGATTGGTTTTGGCCATTACATAACGTCCCAGATTCTTATCCGGAGCAAAAATAATGGGGCGGTCCTTGGGTATGGAATTCACCACCTTAACGGCATTGGAGGAGGTGCACACATAATCCGATACCGCCTTTACCGCCACTGAAGCATTGATGTACGTCACCACTACATGATCTGGATGGGCCGCAATAAAATCCATGAAATCCTGACCGGAACAAGAATCTGCCAAGGAACAACCGGCATTGGGATCAGGCAACAGGACCTTTTTGTAGGGGTTGACAATTTTGGCCGTTTCTGCCATAAAATGTACCCCACAAAATACAATGATTTCAGCATCGGTTGCGGCCGCCTTCATGGATAGCTCCAGGCTATCACCCACATAATCGGCCACCTGTTGAATTTCCGGCCGTTGATAATAGTGGGCCAATATCACAGCGTTCTTGCGCTCCTTTAGCGCCTTTATTTTTTCGGATAACTCCATCACTATTTTTCAAAAGGGGTCAAAATACGCCCTTAATTTTCAAAAAAAAATGATATTGGTCATTGTGCTTTTGCGAACTTAACTTCCTTACTGAAGTATGTGCACCAAGTGCATGTTGTTCAGTTTTTTTAATCGCGTGGTGGGTTCCAAAAACTTAAGCTGCAAGCGGGTAATTCGAAACTGGTATACCGAAAGCTCTTCCTCCCAATCCACTCCGGCCTGCCGCAGTTGTTCCAATTCACTGGAAGTGGCATAGACCCAAATGTCCCGTTTATTGACCAACTCGGCCAATGGTATGGTCTTAACCGGTCGTTGATTGTAAAAATCGAGGGCCCAAGTATGTCGATCACTCAATTTATAGACCTTGTCTACCGAAATACCATTTTCCGCGATTTTTTTGGCCATTGTGGAACCTCCCTGGTATTCCAATAGGGAAGGGTAAAAATGGAGGTTCATTATGCCATTGAGCAAAAGTGAAGCATAGACCGATAGGGTAATCAACCTAACATAGTACGCTTCTTGTTTTAAGCAGAAATAGACAATGACCAGTAAGGTGGCAATCAGCATTATATATCCACCCGCCCGTTCAAATTTGAAGACATGGAAACAAACCAACAGCGAAAAAATAAATACAATCGCCAAAATGGAATATTGAATCCCCAACAATCCTTTTATTGCTTTTTTCTTGGTATAACGGTGCAAACTATGGACATAAGAGGCCGTTAATATGGCGTACAAGGGCATCATGACATTCATATAATGCGGCAGTTTGAACTGTGCAAAACTGATAATGAAAAAAATCAAGGTAATACCACCTATGGTCAGAAATTCAAACTTTGGATTATAGGCAAACCTCATTTTAAAAAAAGCTTTGGCCCGCCACCAGTAGCCCACTATGGCCAGTACGGTCCATGGCAGGAATACCCATAAAAAAGTGTGGAAAAAGAAGAAGAAGTCGCTACTGTTCTTACCAATCCCTTCGCCGCTCATCCGTTCAAAGCTCTGTTCCCAGAATATGAAGAAGATACCACTTCGATTGCCCCTTCCCCGAATTACCTTTTCAGGATGTAGATCAAATTGATGGTAATAGGCATAGAGCATTGGGGTTATGGTCATGGCAAAAACCAAAAGGGCAATCAAAACCCTCCAGTTCAATACCAGTTTCCACTTTCTGGTATAACCCAAATGACATAGCACGCATATTCCAATGACCAAAAGGGCAATCTGTCCTTTTGTGGAAAAAGCCATCCCTGCCCCAAAAGCACCCAAAACTATACCGAGCAATGATTTATTCTCAATATAAGTGACCAATTGCCAAATGGCAAAAATGGTAAAACCGGTGAGCACGGCATCCGTTCGCACATCAATTCCACCGAGCACTATGGTCTGGCAGGTTAAAAAGATAAGGGCCGCAAACTTACCCACGTCCTTATTGTACAACAATTTCCCCAGGCCAAAACAACTATAGGCACCTAAAAAAGTTGCCAAGACTCCGGGAATACGATAAGCCCAATCATGAATACCAAAAATTTTGAAGGAAAGTGCCGCTAGCCAATAATGCATATGGGGTTTGTCCAGATACTCTTGTGGGCCCTTGAAAAGGTTAAGAAAGTCATTTTCCTGAACCATTCGCATGGCCATTACGGCAAACTGGGCGGAATCGTTTTCAAAGAGTGTAACGAACAATCCAGCGGTATATACCAGTACCATTAAAGCTACCAAAAACCAATAACGGGTGTTGGTTATCATGCTCCAATTTTATGCTGCGCAAAGATATATAACTTGGTATAGATCCAGCCAAAAAACACACCTATTAGAATACCCGTAAGGACATCTCCCGGAAAGTGGACCCCAATATAAATGCGACTGTACCCCACCAACAATCCCCAAACAATAAGAACCCAGGGCATCCACCTTAGCTTTGGACCGAGTAAGAAGGAAAAAAAGGAAGCTACGGCCATGGAATTGGCGGCATGCGCCGAGAAGTAACCGTATTTTCCACCGCAGGAACGTTTAACCAAGCGCATCAGCTCAAAAACCTGTTCATCATGGCAAGGTCGCAAACGGCCTATTCCATACTTAAAGAAATTGGCCAGTTGGTCGGTGGTAGTAATCAATAATGCCACGACTACCAAAATGAGTAAGGTTTTCCTCCAGCCAAAAAAATGAAAGGACAATAGCAGCAATAGCACATATAGTGGAATGGAACCCCATTTATTGGTAATGAACATCCAGAACCCGTCCCAGGTTGGGCTTCCCAGTCCGTTTAAGAACAGGAAAAGATTTTTGTCCAATTGGATAATTTCTTCCAAAACAATCTAGTTTTCGTATCGGGAAACTTCACGGTCATAAAAGGCGGTAGCAGCTTCGATCAGACCTTCTGCTTCGGAAGTCAATTCCGCTTCGTCTTCTTTGGAAAATTCTTCCAACCATTCCACCTCATCATTTTCCAAATTAATAATAAAGCGCGGGTATTCGGTATGTACTATAAAAATGGCATTGGGGTAATCCGTGTTATCGCCCAAAAGAAACTTGGGTAGTTCCATAGTTTTAAAAATTCAAGTATTGAATCCATTCAGTGCAAGCAACAAATTCAAAAACCAATGCTATGTTTTTATCCTTGCCTGCCTAAGAATCAATTTTTTGGTCAGTAAATTAAATCGAAGATACAACATAACTCCAGAAGCTGTAAGACCGGACAATAATCCAATCCAGATACCTATACTTTTAAGTTCCGTGTGCAATCCCAAATAGTAGGATATGGGAAAACCAATCAACCAGTAGGCAATAAAAGTAATCAAGGTAGGGATCTTAACATCCTGTATTCCCCGCAATGCCCCCAGAACAACAACTTGGATACCATCGGAAATCTGGAAAAAAGCGGCAACCAACAACAACTGTGGAGCCAATGAGAGCACTTCCATATTATCTGCCCGGTTGGCCACGTCTTTTACGTCCAAGTACAAAGTGGGCAACCAATCCTTGCCCAATAAGAAAGATAATGCAAAAACCAGTTCAATGACCAAGGTTAAAAAGAATACCGATTTTCCAATCCGACGGAGTTCTTTAAAATTATTGAGCCCTTTTTGGTTTCCAACACGCACCATGGCCGCAACGCTCAGTCCCACACCCACCATATAAGTCATACTGCTAAGGTTTAAAGCAATCTGATTGGCCGCTTGTGTGTTCTTGCCCAAGACCCCACTTAACCAAACTGCCGCAGTAAAAATGGCTACTTCAAAAAACACCTGCATGGATGATGGAAAACCAAGGTTTACCAGCTTCTTCATCATCTTTTGTTCCATATGCCTAATATTGAAGTTGGTGATGAACCCCCTGAACCTTTCTTTATGGTACAATAAAAAATAAAGGTAAACCAACATTACGCAACGTGAGACCAGTGTTCCAATGGCAGCACCCAAGATTCCCATTTTGGGAAAGCCAAAAGAACCAAAAATCAATAGGTAATTGATAACGATGTTCAACACATTGGCCACAATGGTTGCATACATGGGGAATCTGGTCTGGGACATCCCCTCTGAGAATTGTCGAAATGCCTGAAAAATCAACATGGGGATTATGGAGATGGCCACCAAATTGAGATATGGAATGGCAAGTTCCACTACTTCCTGCGGTTGTTTTGCCAAGTAAAGGAAAGGCTTGCAAAGTAAAATCAAAAAGAACAATGCCACCCCCAGTACGGTACAAAGGAGCAAGCCATGTTTCAACGCTTTTTTGGCCTCCTTAGGGTCATTTGCGCCATCTGCCTCCGCCACCAGGGGGGTAATTGCGGTAGAAAATCCAATCCCGACGTACATGAACATTAATACCAAGCTATTTCCCAGGGAAACCGCTGCCAATTCTGCAGTTCCCAACTGTCCCACCATAATATTATCCGCAAAGGCAACCAAGGTATGTCCCAACATACCGAGTACCACTGGTGTAGCAAGTTTTAAATTGTACGGAAACTCTTTGATGTATCGACGTAAAGGCAAGTTTTCTGACGATTAATGGTTGATGGCTAATGGTTAATGGTTGATGGTTGATGGTTAATGGTTAATGGTTAATGGTTAATGGTTAATGGTTAATGGTTAATGGTTAATGGTTAATGGTTAATGGAAAGTAGGAAACTTTTAACTCATAACTCATAACTCTTAACTCTTAACTCTTAATTCTTAACTCTTTTCGCTTCTTCCCAAAAAACATCCATTTCGGTTAAGGTCATATCCTTTAAGGTCTTGCCCAGTCCTTTTGCTTTTTCTTCCAAATACTGAAAGCGATGTATGAATTTTTTATTGGTATGTTCCAGGGCATTTTCAGGATTTACCCCTAAAAATCGGGCGTAATTAACCATGGAAAACAACACATCCCCAAACTCATGTTCAATCTTGTCCTTATTGGCAACTTTTAGTTCTTCCTGAAGCTCCCCCAATTCCTCCTGTAACTTTTCAAAAACCTGTTCCGGTTGTTCCCAATCAAAACCTACCCCAGCTACCTTTTCCTGAATCCGGTTCGCTTTTACCAAAGCGGGCAAACTGTTCGGTACGCCCTGGAGCACACTTTTTTTACCTTCTTTGAGTTTGATATCCTCCCAATTGCGTTTTACTTCCGTTTCATCGCTCACGGAAACATCGCCATATATATGTGGATGCCGATTGATCAACTTATCACAAATTCCATTGGCGACATCCGCAATATCAAAATCCTGCGTTTCCGAACCTATTTTGGCATAGAAAACGATATGCAGCAGTAAATCCCCCAATTCCTTTTTTACCTCCTCCAGATCATTGTCCAAAATGGCATCGCCAAGTTCATAGGTTTCTTCAATGGTCAAGTGTCGCAGTGATTGTAAGGTTTGCTTTCTGTCCCATGGGCATTGTTCCCTGAGTTCCTCCATTATGGTCAATAATCGGTCAAAAGCCTTTAGTTGTTCCTCCCGTGTTTTCATTGCTGAGCATTAAGGTCCCAAAGCTACTAAGTATCGATAGTATTGTATTCAATACCCTGGGAAAAGAAATCCGAAGTTATTAACCTAGACCGATAGGCATTCTTTTAGGTGTTGATCTACCTGATTGGCTCAGCACATCCGAAATATGGTAGGAAACCACCGGACTGCGGCTTAATCCTTATCTTTAAACAAAACAAACACCGTTATGAAAATTGGTTTTACCTTACTGTTCCTCATATGCAGTTTAACTTTTTATGCCCAGGAAATCATTGCGTTACCCAAAACGGATGATGGAAATTTGGAGTGGGTGGGACCGGAGAAAACGTTTTTCTCTCAGATTTGGAAAACCCAGGTCGTCACCAATGTCTCCCAACCAAGCATGCAAGTTTTCCGACCAAAGTCGGAAAACAATTCAGGGACTGCCGTAGTAGTAGCCCCAGGGGGCGGTTTATATGCCTTGAGTATTGAAAACGAGGGTACGGCAGTGGCCGAATGGTTGGCCAAAAAAGGAGTTACGACCTTTGTTCTCAAATATCGATTGGTCCCCACGGGGGACGATGGCACTGCGGAAGTGATGTCCACTCCTCCTGCTACCGTTTTACAAAAAGCTGGGGAAGTCCTGCCCTTTGCCGTAACCGATGGATTGAACGCTATCGCCCACATTCGGGAAAATGCTTCGACCTATGGGATAAATCCAAATAAAATTGGCTTTTTGGGTTTTTCTGCCGGAGGTGCGGTAACCATGGGAGTGGGATATGACTATACTGAAGAAAACAGACCGGACTTTTTGGTTCCGGTATATGCCTGGACGGATGCCCAAGCTGTCCAAAAGCCAAAAACCAATGCACCGCCCATGTTCATTGTTTGCGCTTCCGATGATCCCCTGGGTCTCGCCAAAGGTTCCATAGCATTGTATTCTTCCATGTTGGAGGCCAATAAAAATGTCTCCTTGATGATGTATTCCAAAGGAGGTCATGGATTTGGAATGTATCCGCAGGGGTTACCCTCGGACACCTGGATAGAACGATTTTATGACTGGGCCATTAGTAGGGACCTAATTCCAAAATCAGTCCAATAATTTGGAGTTTTCAAGTACATCTGGAGCAATTTTTAGTCCTTGCAAAAGGGAACGTTATGTACTTTGGAGAAGATGGGACCGCATAAAGCCCCATGTACTCTTTATTGGTTTAAACCCCTCCACTGCCGGAGGGAAATGTAATGATGCCACCACCAAAAGAATTATTGCCCATGCCCAAAGACTGGGATTTGGAGGTTGTTTTTTGTTGAATTGCTTTACCCGTATTGCGACCGATCCAAAAGAACTGGAGCCAAGTGGTAATTGGAAGGAAAACCTAAATTGGTTCAAAAAGGTGGAACCGCATTGTTCCGAGGTGGTTTTTGCATGGGGAAATCACGAATTGGTAAAGAAAATGGGACGGGACATTTATTTTAAAAAACGCTTTCCAAGGGCAAAGTGTTTTGGAAATAATAAGGACGGTTCACCAAAACACCCCTTATACCTTCCCTATTCCAGCAACCTTTGTAATGTTTAAAATACAGAAATCCAATGCTTTGTAAAATAGCACTTAAAGTCTCAATGAAATACTGCCTGTGTACAGGTTTTCTTTTGATTACTTCCTTCTTTTTTGCGCAAGATTCCGCTCCTTTTGGAAAAGAGGTGGTGGAAATTGTAAAACGGAACGACTCCCTATGGGATTCTTCCAGGGAAACCATCGTTTTCACAGGTAGCTCCAGTATCCGGTTTTGGAAGGACCTACAGGAACGATTTCCGGAAAATCAAGTGTTAAATGCCGGTTTTGGAGGGTCCCAGGCATCGGATTTGCTTTATCACCTCAACGATTTGGTATTGCGCTACGAGCCTAAAAAAGTCTTTGTTTACGAGGGTGACAACGATATTTTTTCTAAAAAAAGTCCGCGAAAAATTTTGCAGACCACCCAAAGTATCGTGGAAAACTTACTAAAAAGTGATGGGGAACGGGAGGTAATCCTAATATCGGCAAAACCAAGTATTTCACGTTGGAAACTACGTGGCAAGTACAGACGGTTGAACAAAAAGTTGGCCAAATTTGCCATGAATACCCAACAAGTGGACTTTGTGGATGTATGGAGTCCCATGCTCAATGGAAGAAAGGTAAAGACCGATATTTTTGTGGAAGATGGACTACATATGAATGGAAAGGGATATGAAATATGGTATAACGCCCTTAAGGAATTTGTGGACTGATTGCTTTGCGATACTATCGGAATTTGAAAATATGATATTGTTCCCTTACTTATTTTCAAATTAACTTTGTAGCTATAGACACCGCATTCCCAAAAAGTTATACTAATGAATACCCGTAGTTTCCTTACAAGCTTTATCGCTTCTTTTTTTGTTGTTCCCTTTATCGGCTGTTCCGATGCACCCAAGAAAATACCTTATCCAGAAACAGATTTGTCCCAAGCCGCACTTATCCCAAAACCCCTAAAGGTGGTCGCTACCCATTCGGCCTTTGGACTGGACAGCAAAACTGCTATTTACACCGCACAGGCTGCCAATGGATTTGAAAAGGTTGGGCAGTTTTTATCCAATAAGATCCAAACGCAATTAAGCCTTAACATCCCTGTGAATGAAAGTCCTTTGGAAGCGGTGGAGCGCATCATATATATCAATCAAACGGAGGCTTTGGAATCAGATGCCCCGGAAGCCTATCAATTGCATATCAAAAATGATAGTGTGTTGCTAAATGCCCGTACGGCGGCAGGTGCCTTTAGGGGTATCCAGACCCTTCGGCAATTGATACCGGAACAAAGCAACGATACTTTGGCGGAGCAGCCTATGTGGCTCATCCCTTCGGGAAAGATAGACGATGCCCCTAACTTTGGCTATAGGGGTGCCATGTTGGATGTGGCACGGCATTTTTTCACAGTTGAAGAAGTTAAGAAGTATATCGACCTCCTGGCCTATTATAAATACAATGCTTTCCATATGCACTTGACGGACGACCAAGGGTGGCGAATTGAAATCAAGTCCTGGCCCAAGCTCACGGAGATTGGTGCACAAAGTGAAGTGGGTGGTGGCCCTGGAGGTTTCTATACCCAGGAGGAATTCAAGGAACTGGTAGCGTATGCCGCAAAACGCCATATACAGGTCATTCCGGAAATAGATATGCCAGGCCATACCAATGCCGCAAATCTGAGCTATCCTATTTTTCATGCAAAAGGGAAAGCGGAGACCCCAAGGGTACGTACGGATATGAAAGTGGGATATAGCTCATTTGATGCGTACAAGGATACGGTATATGTCTTCGTGGACGATGTGGTTCGTGAGATTACGGCGATTTCTCCCAGTCCCTATTTCCATATTGGCGGTGATGAAAGCCATGCAACACCTAAAAAGGATTACATCCATTTTGTGGAAAAGGTGGAAAAAATTGTACAAAAACATGGAAAGAAGGCTATTGGATGGAATGAAATTGCCCAGGCAAATATCAGTCAGACTACCGTTGGCCAATTTTGGAATGAGCCCGAAAGTGCCCTGAAAATGGTGGAAAAAGGGAATCAAATCATTCTTTCCCCTGCCAAGAAAATCTACTTGGACATGAAATACGATACCCTTTCCAAACATGGTCTGCATTGGGCCGCATACATTCCCGTTGATGATGCCTATAATTGGGATCCTGAAACCTACGTGGAAGGACTACCCAAGGAGCAGATTTTGGGGATAGAGGCCCCTCTTTGGTCAGAGACCATCAGCAATAGTGCGGAACTGGAATATTTGGCATTTCCCAGGGCCATTGGCTATGCGGAGTTGGGCTGGACTCCCGCAGATCAGCGGAATTGGGAAGAATATAAAATACGACTGAAGGGACAAGTTCCTTACCTGAACCGCAATGACGTGAACTTTTACCGAACGGAATTAGTGGATTGGGAAAACTAAAAATGCATCGGGAAAAACCGTAATGGCCATCTATTCCCGATGCATTGGCTGAAGAGGGTTCTTCTATTTTATAGCAATTATTCTCCCTGTCCCAAGGAAAATCCGCGTTTTCCGTCAAATTTGTAGAGATTCTCCGTTTTGATCGCATCGTAGCCCAGATAGTTTAATTTGGACAATAAAGCGACCACTTGTTCAAATTCAATGGGTGCATATTCTGGTTCGGCCCTATCGATTTTTGCATCCACACCAACAAATCGACAACGCCAGTGATCGGTACAATAGGTTTCCTTAAGTCCTTTGGGGTACACCTTTACCCCTCGATTGGTAATCATTTTGAGCTTTAATCGGTACACATCTATTTCCGAAAGTGCATCCCCCAATTCATTGGGGTCTTTGCCCTGCCAATCCAAGAACACGTCCACGCCTACCAATTCCTTTTCCTGCGGTTTGCGCACATAATCGGGAATGTGTACAATTCCTTTCCCATTGGCCAATGTACTGGTTGGTAGTTTTTCAGGAAGTTGGTCCAAATTCCCAATGACCTTGTCCGCAAACTCTTGGGTATTCACCTTTTGGGTACTTACCCCTTCCCTATAGATATCCGCAGTATGGAATCCTTGTTCCAAGGTGGTTAACCAGGCATTTTTTATTTTGTCCCCTACTTCGGGCTGTCCAATATGGGCCAACATGGCAACGGCCGCATTGATCAAACCTGAGGGATTCGCTATGCCCTGCCCTGCGATATCCGGGGCAGAACCGTGAATGGCCTCAAACATCGCTACATTCCTTCCTATATTGGCAGAGCCGGCCATTCCAACAGATCCGCCTATTTCAGCTGCAATATCGGAGATGATGTCCCCATAAAGGTTGGCGGTGACCACAACATCATAATTTTCCGGTTTGGCCGCCAAACGGGCAGAACCAATATCAATAATTTGGGTTTCATTTTCAATCTCTGGATATTCCTGTGAAATCTCCTTGAATACCTGATGGAACAATCCATCGGTCAATTTCATAATATTATCCTTGACCATACAGGTCACTTTCTTTCTATCGAAAGCTTTGGCATATTCAAAGGCATATCTTACGATCCGTTCACAACCCGGTCTGGTAATGAGTTTAAGACATTGCACTACATCTTGTGTTTGCCTATGTTCTATCCCGGCATAGAGATCCTCCTCATTTTCCCGTATGATGACCACATCCATATCCGGAAAATTGGTGGGAACATAAGGATGTAAAGCGGACACGGGCCTAACATTGGCAAAAAGTCCCAAGGATTTTCGTAAGGTAACATTTAAACTTTTATAGCCCTTACCTTGTGGGGTTGTAATGGGGGCCTTAAAAATGAGTTTGTTGTTGTTGATGGCCTCCCATGCGTTGGTATCAATTCCAGAGGTATTTCCGGAGAGGTACACTTTTTCCCCCAGTTCAATAAAATCAGGTTGTATGTTGGCACCGGCCGCCTCCATAATGCGTAAGGTCGCTTTCATAATTTCCGGTCCAATGCCATCGCCCATTGCTACGGCAACCTTTACAGGTGTGTTTACCGATTTACCCTGATTTTTCTTGATCAATACTTTTGTATTCATATTTTGGTACTAAAACGTTTTCGATTGCAAATATGAAGAGATATTTTCATAAAATTTTATTTAATTATTTTAGCAATAACATAAATAGAATTTATGAATTTATTGTCGTGGTGTAAGAAAGGAATTATTGTGGCATCTGAATCAATGCCTCATGGATTCTAGCGTTCCATTGTTTTTGCATCTCCTCGTTTCGTGAGAAATTGGTCTCCCAATCGTATTTATCCTGAAAGTCGGAAAGCTCCTTTAAGGTCTCCCTATAAATCTTTCGTATCTCGGTTTTCACATTTTCGGTAAAGGTGGTCTGCCTGAGTTTCAATCGCATTTTTCGGGCAAATAGTTCCGATATATCAAAATGCAGTTGTTCATGCTGGAGTAAGTTTTCCGTAGCGAGCGTTGGTTTGTACCAAGACTCATTGGGATAGAAATAGGCCGTAACCTCAAAATCCAATTCCACCTCATGATGCATAATATTTGCAGAATAAGTATAGCTTATACCACTTGCCGTGGTCGCTGCAGAACTGGCGTCGGGGGGGAGTTGGGCCTTAAAATCGCTCCATTCCAATCTTTTGGAAGCACTCCATGGGATTGAACCTTCCGGTACTTGTGCATTACCAAGGCCCACAATAAGAAAGCAAAATACTATGGCAATTACTCTTGTATCCAATTATAGGTGATTACCTTTTCTATATCCGGGTGCAAACTGTAGTGGATAGGACAGGTATTCCCAATGCGCTCCAAAATGGTCCGGTTTTTTTCGGATACATGGGCAGGAAGCGACAGATTTATCTCAATCTTGGAAATTCTACGTGGATCACTGGCCATGTGTTTGGTGACTTCCGCCACGGAATTGGTCAAATCCACTTCCAGGTCCCTGGCCTTTATGCCCATCACCGTAATCATACAACTGGCCAAACCTGTTGCCACGGTATCGGTAGGTGAAAATGCCCTCCCCAGGCCATTGTTGTCCACCGGAGCATCCGTGATAAATTCATTTCCTGAGCGAAGATGAATACAAGTTGTGCGAAGTTCTCCGTTGTAGGTAACTTTTGAGGTCATTTTGTTTCCAATTGTTTAATTCGTAGCTCATCGTACTGCATCAAATAAGACGCTTCATTAAAGAAACCGGAAGACCAATCGTTGAAATAATTGAACCGATTTCCGCTATACTCCGTTTCACCAACAATATTGGCGGTTTCGAACAGGTTTTTTTGATAGCCCAATTTTAAAAGTAAATCCAGCATTAAATCAAATCCGCGCACCGCATAACGGTCCGGTTGGTGTCTGAACCTTTTGGTGTAGGCCCTGGTGAAGGAATCGTTCTCCACCATACGATAGGCCGATGGGAACGTAAACCCTAAGTTGGATAGGTGGGGCCTTGATACGGATTCTGCTTCAAAAGCGGTATTGTAATTGGTAGTGAACATTTTCACTATGATCTGCTTGGTTTCCCCAGATTCCTCGTCCACAATCTCTGCATTGGAAGCATTTAAAATAGAGGTGACACTGGCAGCCAAATTGGGCTGATCCGTTTCCACGAATATCCAGTTTTCCTCCTGCTCCGATAACATGACTTGGAAATCCACCAGGTGCAACGAACCATCTTCACTCATTTTTGCAGCTCTGGCCATTGGAAATCGAGATAGGATGGAGTCCTTTGCAGCTTGATGTTTTTCATCCGCGATCACAATTATGGTCTGGTTTTCCCTCCTTTTTTCAATGTAATCCAATATGCGATTTCTCATAACCTCATCTTTGGGATTGGTAAAAAACACATTGGACATGCTCAATTCGCTCTTCGATGCAAAAGGGGCCACCACTGGAACGTTATAGCCATTTGCCTGGACCGCAATCTCCCCCAAAAGCCCGGGATCCACGGGGCCTAAAATGGCATCCACACCAAACAGGGACTGTTGGGACAGTATCCCCTTTACTTTTTCCAAATTACGTTCGGTATCCAACACCTTAACATTTACCGAAACCCCTAATTTATTAATGGAATCAATGGCAATTAAAGCCCCGGTATACAGTCCAAGTGCGTAGGAGATATCCTTACGGTTAATCTGGTTTTGTGTGACCTCGGAATTATTGAAGTTAATACGGTCCAAACGGAAGGGTAGCATGAGCATTACATTCGGTTTGTTTTCAATTTTAAGACTATCCGCCAGGTTAAACCTATCCAGCACCAGCGCGTTCTTCACCTCCAATTGCTCCATCTTTTCCCTGGGCAATTTAAGGACCATTCCCGCTTTTAAGCCATTCTCCAATTGGGGGTTCAATAGAAACAGGGAATCCCTCGAAATATTTAGGTTTTGGGTCAATCGAAAAATGTTTTGTTTCGGTTTGACCTCGTAAAAAATATAGTTTTCCGTATTTACAATTTCTGTTTTAGGTTTCGGTTTCGGCAACCGAAGGACCATTCCTTCCCGGAGTCCGCCTATCTCCTTGATCTCTGGATTGAGCTTCATTACCGAGTCGACGGGAATACCATAATTTTGACTCACTCGGAACAGCCCCATGGATTTAGGTACGGTAAAGGATTCAAAGATTACCACTTCCTGCTCCTTTAGGCTATCGCCTTTGGGCCTGGGCAGTTTCAATTCCTGACCTATGGCCAGATAACTTGGGTTTTTTGGCAAATCGGGATTCAGTGCCAGTAGGCTATCCACGGTTATCCCATATTTATGGGCAATACTCCAACGGGTTTCCTTGGGTTGTACCGTATAGGTCTCAAAGTCCATTTCCCGCTCTTCGTCCTCATCAATCTCAGGATATTTGGGAATTTGAAGAACCATTCCCTTTTTTAGGGGCTGGGAATACAAATCCGTATTGTATCGCTTAATCTGCTCCTCGGTAACCCCATATTTTTGGGTCAAGCTAAAAAGGGTTTCCTTTCTCCTGACACGATGCCTTTGATAACCAATAGGTTCCACCTGCTTGGGCTCCTCCTCAACTTCCGGCTCAGGCTTTTGTATGGTCTCCACACCTTCGACCTCCCCATTTATGGGAATGATCAAGATGGTATTGGGTTTGATTCCCTCTACTTTTTTGATCTCCGGGTTTTCCTGAAGTATGGAATAGGGCGTTACCCGATAGTATTTGGCAATGCTGTAAATGGTTTCCCCCTCTTTTACCGCATGGGTTACATAACGTTGTTGGGCCAAGGAAATGCCCAAGGACCAAAAGAAAAAAACAATCGAAAGGATTGCCGAAGTTTTATATAGTTTCATTCCCATTCTATAGTTGCCGGTGGTTTTGAACTAATGTCATATACCACCCTATTAACGCCTTTTACCCTATTGATTATTGTGTTGGACACTTTTTGTAAAAATTCATAGGGGAGGTTTACCCAATCCGCCGTCATACCATCGGTACTTTCAACGGCCCTTAATGCCACACATTTTTCATACGTCCGCTCATCTCCCATCACCCCTACACTATTTACGGGCAAAAGCATGGCTCCGGCCTGCCAAACCTTATCATAAAGGCCATATTTTTTTAATCCATCAATAAAAATGGCATCCACCTCCTGGAGTATGGATACCTTTTCCGCGGTAATATCCCCCAGGATCCGAATCCCCAAACCAGGCCCTGGAAAGGGATGCCTACCCAAGATCGACTCGGGCATACCCATGGTCCTTCCCACACGTCTCACCTCGTCCTTGAACAAAAGGTGTAACGGTTCTACAATTTTCAGCTTCATATAGTCCGGCAATCCCCCCACATTATGATGGCTTTTTATGGTTGCCGAAGGACCCCCACTGGCGGAAACGGATTCTATCCTATCTGGATATATGGTTCCTTGGGCCAACCATGTGGCATTTTCCACTTGATGTGACTCATCATCAAAAACCTCAATAAAAATCCGACCGATTATCTTTCTTTTCCTTTCCGGTTCCGATTCACCCTTCAAAGCTTCCAAAAAGCGTGCCGAAGCATCCACACCCTTGACATTGAGTCCCATCCCCTGATACTGCTCCAAAACCGTATGGAACTCGTTTTTACGCAACAGCCCGTTGTTTACAAAAATGCAGTGCAGCTGTTTTCCTATGGCCCTGTGCAATAACATTGCGGCAACACTACTGTCCACACCTCCGGAAAGACCAAGGATAACATTTTCGTCACCAATTTTTTCCCTCAGTTCCACTACTGTGGTTTCCACAAAGGCATCTGGGGTCCAATCCTGTTTTAATCCGGCTATGTCCACCAGAAAATTCTTCAAAATCCGTGAACCCTCTTTGGTATGATATACTTCTGGATGGAATTGAATTCCGTAGGTTTCCTCATTTTCAATCCGATACGCCGCATGTTCAACATCCTCCGTACTGGCCAATAAATACGCATTTTCAGGCAGCTCCTTTATGGTATCGCTATGGCTCATCCATACTTGGCTGTTCTCAGAAACTCCGTTCAAAAAAGCTTCGTTCGGCTTAAAATTGGAAAGATGGGCCCGCCCATATTCCCGGGTTGCAGAGGGAGCCACATTTCCCCCACCTGAAATTGCCAAATACTGGGCTCCATAACAAATGCCCAAAAGTGGTTTCTTTCCCTTGATTTCGGTCAAATCCGGCCTTGGTGCATCACTGGCACGCACCGAATAGGGTGAACCTGAGAGAATCACCGCTTGATAGGGCGATAAATCTTTTGGGGGATTATTATAAGGTTTAATTTCAGAGTAAATATTGAGTTCCCTCACGCGTCTCGCGATCAACTGGGTGTACTGGGAACCAAAATCTAGAATAAGGACTTGGTTTTGCATGGGCAAAAATAGCAAAATGCCCTATTTGCCAAAGCATCTTTTTAGGTATATTTATCCGTAGGTATTGTAAAGCAAATTCATGAAACATCTTACTGCTATCATATTTGGGGTTGCCATAGTCTTGGCTGCCTATTTTTTAGGAAATGCCTACGTACAACGGGCCAATCCTCCCCAGGTTATATCGGTGACGGGCCTGGGCAACGAAAACTTCACTTCCGATCTAATTGTCTGGGAAGGACGTTTTTCGGCCTTTAGTCCTGTATTGACCTCAGCCTTTGATGAATTGAATCGTCAAAAGGAGATTGTAAAAGATTATTTGATCTCCAAAGGAATTGATGATGACAATATTATATTCAATTCGGTACAGACTTTGGAACAACGGGACAACCGATATGAAAATGGCAACTATGTCGGGAGCATTTTCAGGGGTTATGAGCTTTCCCAATCCGTACAGATTGAATCCACGGACGTGGCGAAGATTGAACAAGTATCCCGTGAGATTACGGAATTGTTGAACAAAGGGGTGCAGTTCAACTCTTCCCCACCACGATATTATTACACCAAATTGGCCGATCTAAAAATTGAAATGATCTCCAAAGCCACCGAAGATGCCCGTATCCGTGCGGAAAAAATTGCGGAAAATGCCGGTGGAACCCTGGGCGATTTGATTTCTGCTCGAATGGGGGTATTTCAAATTACGGGGCAAAATTCCGGCGAAGATTATAGCTGGGGAGGGGCATACAACACCTCATCCAAGAACAAAACCGCTTCCATAACCATGCGTTTGGAGTATAATGTGGACTAACCGACCAACCCACGGTACTCCGTTGGGGTCAGGCCGGTACTTTTTTTGAATTGTTTATTGAAATAGGCAATGCTGGAATAACCTGTATCATAGGCTATCCGATAAATGGGTTCCCCGGTATTCTGAATCTGGTTACAAACGTGGGAAATCCGTAGCTCATTGATATATTCCACTACGGTCTTTCCCAATATCCTTTTAAAAAAACGACAAAACGAAGCATTGTTCATCGCCACAATATCGGCCAACTCCGTTATGGAAATGGGTTGACGATAATGCTCATGAATGTAATTGCAGACTTTTAATATGCGCTCCTCCTGATGCTTCTTATGGACCATTTTGTAGCTGGTAGGATTCAATGTCACGGTATCGCCATGTTCCGTAAACGCTTGAAGCAACTCCATTAATTTCAGTAATTTATCCAATCCCTGTGCTTGGGACAAATGTTGCAAAAGCGCTACCAAACCCATAGTATGGGGATTCCTGAAAAAAAGGCCTTTACCCGATTGCGAAAGCAGTTGTTCAATCTTATAAAACTCGGGCATTCCTTCAAATCTTTGAAACACCTCAATTCCAAATTGAATGACAAAAACTTCAACGGATTTTTCAGAGATGTTGAACTGCTCGTCCGTAATCCAGGAATGGGGTACATTGGATCCCACCAATACCAAATCATTGTTTTCAAAATCTTCGATGCTCTCCCCAATAATGCGCTTCCCCCTACCCTGTTTTACGTAGCAAATCTCCATTTCGGGATGGTAATGCCAGTGAAATCCAAAGGAGGGTGCTTGCACCCAAAAATCCACAAAGGAATTCTTCAGGGATTTGGAAGATAATTTTTGGAAATCAGCTTTCATATAACTTTAAATTACTTGGTTTTAATAGATAGATCCATATTAATGCAAATATTGAGTCATATATTGCAAATATCGAAAAAATAAAGGTGGTTTTTTACCAATACTTTTGAAAAACGCCAACTTGATTATGAAAGTCAATATCCTATATTTAATCCCACTGTTACTCTTGTTTGGTTGTGGTGAAAAGCAGACCGTTGCCAGATATACGTCCTGGCAATCCAGTCAGACTGAAGAAAAAATCATACGTCAAACCTTACGGAATTTTGAAAAAAAATACCCCAACATATCATATCAATTCCAACCGATTCCGGGAAACTATACCGAAAAACTGCAATTGATGCTTGGCACCGGTAAAGCCCCGGACCTGTTCTGGCTAAAAGGGGATACCTCTCCGGCTTACATGAGTTTTGATGTCCTGGAGCCATTGGATTCCTTCTTGGAGCAGGACACCGATTTTGAAATCGATGACTTTTTTCCTGTGTTCAGGGATGCTTTTAAATACCGGGGGAAAAACTATGGCGTGGCAAAGGACTTTAACGCCTATGTACTCTTTTATAATAAGCGGATGTTTGCTGAGGCAGGTTTGGATACGGTACCTACGACCTGGCAAGAGCTTTATACGTTTTCGAAAAAGCTCACCAAAGACACCAATGGAGATGGTAAAATTGATCAATATGGTTTTGTAATCGAGCCCTCCATCGATATTGTAATGCCATTTGCCTATCAAAACGGAGGGGAAATCATCACGGAGGATGGGGAAATCAAAATTGGGGAACCAGAATTCATTGAAGCGACCGAATTCATGATGTCCCTTTATCGGGATGGCATAGCCACCAATCCAGCCGATGTAGGAGCCGGTTGGATGGGTGATGTCTTCTCACGAAGGCAATGTGCCATGGCCATTTCAGGGGCCTGGTTAATTCCCTATTTAAAGGACAATGCCCCCAATCTGGAGTATGGTGTTGTGGAACTTCCCCGAGGAAAACGGAAGGCGACCCTGGCCTTTTCGGTGGCCATGGTCATCCCCAAACAAAGTACACACAAGGAGGATGCCTGGCAAATGCTTTCTTACCTGAGTGGTAAGGAGGGCATGAAAACCTGGACAGAAAGTGGCATCGCACTCCCTACCCGAAAAAGTGTTGCCGAGGAAAATGGATTCTATCAAGATAGTCTTTACAGTGTTTTTATGAAGAGTGTGGATTATGCCAAATTATATAAGGTTAACATGCAGGAACGATGGTTTGATGATAGCCAGGCAGCGATGCAGGGTATTTTTTACAAAAAAAAGGATATCGCCCAAACCCTCCAGGAACTAGCGGTTACCCTCGAAAAATATAAACTGGACTAGTATGAAATTCAAAAGTCGAAAAAAAGAACAGTTTTTCTGGGGCTATCTCTTTCTGGCCTTTCCCTTGTTGTTGTTGACCGTATTTGTCTTCTTCCCCATTGGGTTCGCTTTTGCAGTAAGTTTTTTTGATTGGAACTTGTTGATTCCGGACAAACCCTTTGTAGGCCTAGGCAACTACATTGAACTATTTAAGGACCCGGTTTTTATTAAGGCCATTAAAAACACCATTATCTATACCGCTGGTGTGGTTCCGGTACAAACCCTGCTGTCTTTGTTCCTCGCATTCATTATGAATCAGAAAATACGAGGTAGGGCCTTTTTTAGGACAGCGTTTTACATTCCGGCCATTACGTCTTCGGTGGTGACGTCCATCATTTTTGTTTGGATCTACAGCAAGCCAGGGCTTCTCAATTATCTATTGAATTCGGCAGGGATTGAATCCAATATTGATTGGTTGACCAATCCACTGACCGTATTACCGTCCATAATGATGCTGAACATTTGGACCACATCGGGTTATTTTATGGTTTCCTTTTTGGCAGGGCTTCAAAACATCCCCTCAAGTTTGTACGAAGCGGCCAAAATAGATGGGGCCAACCAATGGCAGCAGTTTTGGAAAATTACCGTTCCCATGGTACGGCCAGTGACCTATTTTGTGGTCATTATGAGTTTAATTGGGTGTTTTCAAGTGTTTGACCAAATCTTCATCATGAGTAGTGGTGGACCGGACAATGCCTCCACCACCATGTCCTATTTCGTCTATCAGAATTCGTTCAAGTACTTCCGGTTTGGTTTCGGAGCGGCTTCGGCAGCCATACTGGCCTTGCTAATTTTTGCAACAACCGTAATCCAGAAAAAATATTTCCCTCCCGATGCCTATTAAAATCGACCAAAAAAATCCAATGGAAATCCTGAACGATTATCCTAAAACCATACAAGCCGACGAAGAAATGGGGGAAGTAAAACCGTATTCAGAACAGCACCGACCACAGTTCCATTTCTCTCCAAAAAAGAATTGGATGAACGATCCCAATGGGCTAATAACGCACAAAAATGTCCATCATCTCTATTTTCAGTACAATCCCCATGGAAATCAATGGGGGCATATGAGTTGGGGCCATGCAACAAGTAGTGACCGGGTACATTGGCAAGAACATCACGTGGCCATTGCGGAAAAGGAACATATGATCTTTTCCGGAACCACGGCCTTGGATTCGGACAAGGAAACCCTTATCGCGGCCTTTACCTCTTTTGAACATGCCCTTGATCCCCAAGGTGGGCTAATCTCCAAGGCCCAACACCAGAGCATTGCAAAAAGCCATGACGATGGATTTTCCTATCAGGAAATTGCAGAAAATCCCGTGCTTGACATCGGTTCAACAGAATTCAGGGACCCAAAACTTTTCTTTGATCCCCGAATACAAAAATGGATCATGTTGGTCAGTCTTCCCGTGGAACACAAAGTGGCGTTCTATCAGTCAACGGATCTTAAAACCTGGAAAAAAGTAAGTGATTTTGGACCTCTGGGCAACACCGCCGCCGTATGGGAATGTCCGGACCTCTTTAAGCTTCAGGTTAAGGACAGTGATACCAAAAAATGGGTGTTGACCCTCTCTGCCGGCCATCAACAGGAGGGACAGTTAGGAATGCAATATTTTATCGGGGACTTTAACGGCACCCATTTCATTCCCGATCCTCTTCACTACCCCCTTTATCTGGATTATGGAAAGGATTTTTATGCCGGGATAACTTTTGCCAATACGGACCATAAGGATCATGTTACCATGATGGCCTGGGTGGGATCGCATTGCTACGGTTCGGATACCCCAACCCATATTTGGAGGGGAGCGATGTCACTTCCGCGTGATTTGTTCCTTACCGAGACCGAAAAGGGACATCGATTGCAAAGCAGGCCCCCACATTCTTATTTGAATGCGTTGTACAGCCAACCCTGGCTACGGGAAGGGCTCCAACTGTACAACGGGATCGTGGAACCGCCGTTTAAATGCAAAAGCTTTGTGGCCCGCCTCACCATCAAAAATGAAGGCATTACCACCGCTGGAATCAAAATCCTGAAGTCAAAAAACTGTGAAACCGTTGTTGGCGTAGACTTTGGAAAAGGGGAAATTTTTATTGACCGGACAGCATCTTCATCCCATAAATTCAATGCGAAATTCTTTGGAAAAGACACCGTGCCCATAGATACCACATGGCAAACCATACAGCTCGACATTTTTGTTGACCAATCCATTGTGGAGGTCTTTGTCCAAAACGGCACGCATACCCTTACCAATTTGGTATTTCCCGATGAGGACGGTAACACCATTAAACTGTTTGCAAGGGGCGGTAAGGCCCATTTTGAAAAAGTAGACATACGAACGGTTAAAAGTATTTGGACATGAAAGCCTTAAAAATTCAAAAAATCCTGTTTTTTGCAATTCTTGGAATAGCGACCTTAATCTATATTGGTCCATTTTTGTTTTCATTGTCCATAAGCTTCAATGCGGATAAAAATGTGTTTGATTGGCCCATAAAGCTTTTGCCCGAGACCTTTACTTTGGACAATTACAAAAATGTTTGGAACGAGCTTCCTTTTGAAAAATGGTTGTTCAACAGTGTCCTTGTAACCTTGGTACAGACGGTGACCAACGTGTTTTTTTCAGCTTTGGCGGGCTTTGCTTTTGCCCGACTGGAATTCAAGGGGCGAAAACTGATTTTTGGATTGTTGTTAAGTAGTTTAATGATACCGGGCATCATCCTCCTGGTGCCCAAGTTTATTATCTTGAATGAATTCCGCATGATCAACAGTTATGCAGGGCTCATCATTCCCGGATTGGTCGGGGTCACCAATATTTTTTTAATGAAACAATTTTTTGAGACCATTCCAAAAGACCTGGAACAAGCCGCCCTGATTGATGGATGCTCTTATTTTAGGATTTTCTGGCAAGTATTCCTGCCCATTTCCAAACCGGCATTGGCAGCGGTAGCCATCTATACCTTTCAGGGCTCATGGAACGAATTCCTTTGGCCCGTTATCGTAACCTACACAGAGGATATGTATACCCTACCCCTGGGCATGGCAAGTTTACGGACCGAACTATTAACGGATTGGCCACTGCTCATGGCGGGCACTATTTTGATATCATTGCCTACCCTTGTCATTTTTATAGTTTTCCAACGCTATTTTGTGCAAGGTGTGGCAAGTTCAGGACTAAAAGGATAAAAAATTGACTAACATCGAATAAATGGCAACAATACAAATTGAGAATCTTGAAAAAGTATATCCTGGTGCAGAACGGGCCACCATTCAAAAGGCGAACCTAAGCATCCAGGATAAGGAATTTGTTGTTCTGGTAGGGCCTTCTGGCTGTGGAAAATCCACATTATTGCGAATGATCGCAGGACTGGAGGAAATCACTTCCGGGGAACTGCAAATTGATGGTGGGCGCATGAACGAGCTTTCCCCAAAGGACCGTGATATTGCCATGGTATTCCAAAACTATGCGCTGTATCCCCATATGACCGTCTTTGATAATATGGCCTTTGGCTTAAAGCTTAGAAAGACCCCAAAACAGGAAATAAAGCACAAGGTGGAACATGCTGCCAAGATATTGGACATTACCCATTTATTGGATAGGCGTCCCAAGGATATGTCCGGGGGACAACGTCAAAGGGTGGCCATTGGCCGTTCCATAGTACGGGATCCAAAGGTATTCCTATTCGATGAGCCCTTGTCCAACCTGGATGCCAAATTAAGGGTCCAGATGCGTGCCGAAATCAAAAAGCTGCACCGCCAGTTGGACGCTACCATCGTTTATGTTACCCACGACCAGATTGAAGCCATGACCATGGGCGATCGTATTGTCGTATTAAAGGATGGTATTGTCCAACAATTTGACTCTCCCATGAACCTGTTCAACAACCCCCAAAATAAGTTTGTGGCGGGGTTCATTGGTAGCCCTTCCATGAATTTTATAGAAGGGAAAATCGTGATGCAGAAGGAAGCAACCTTTAAGTCCAAGGATTTACAGTTTGCTGTTCCCAAAGATCTAAGGCCCTGTTTAAAACCTTATGAAGGTAAAAACGTAGTTTTCGGCTTCCGCCCGGAATATATCTATGACAAGGCCGTGGAAAAAGGGAAACGCCTTTCCGAAAGTATGGAAATTGAAGTGGAAGCCCTGGAACCCATAGGCAGTGAGACCTTTGTCTATTTCCATTTTTCCGGCAATCCCGATCATAGTTTCTGCTTCAGGAGCAATTCACAACTGGCCTATGCCGTAGGTGATAAAATCACTATTGGGGTGGATATTGACAGGCTTCGGTTTTTTGAAGCGGATACCGAAAAAAGAATTATGTAACCATTCAATAGTAAATTAGTGCGAAATCAACCCGATAGTTTTTTAAGAGCCTGTTTAGGATTGTATGATTGAATTTTTGTAAAGACCATTTTTGGCGCAGAATGAGGCAAAATTGAAGATAATAGCTGGGCTACTTGATGAGATTTTAACGAAATTATGCGCAAAAAGGGGCATGAAAAAACAATTTATACAATCCTAAACAGGCTCAAAGTCATTCGGGTTTTATAATAAAGAAAAACCTATGAATAAGAACGACACGCTAATGCAATACGACCAAGGGGAAGGTGAGCTCAAAAATTGGATTGTTGCGGAAACCGATTTTAAGACAAATGTCCAGGGCAAGGCCGAAGTGGTCATGAGTCTGGGCAATGGCTATTTGGGAACCCGGAGCTGTACGGAGGAAAGCTATCTTGGACAAGTAAGGAATACGTTTGTATCCGGAACCTTCAACAAGCCAGGCAAAAATGATGTCACCGAATTGCCCAACGCTGCCGATATGCTGGGCATGGACATTTTTGTCAATGGTGAATTGTTCAGTCTTGAAAAAGGAAGCTTCACCAATTACAATAGGCACCTGAACCTCAAGACCGGGGAGCTGAAACGCTCCTTCCGTTGGTTGTTCAAGGAAAGGACCTATGATTTTGAATTCCGAAGGTTTGTCTCGTTCCAGGACCTTCATCTTATTTGCTCGGAAGTCAACATTACCCCGCAGGATGACAACGCCCACATTCAAATCAAATCAGGTATCAATGGGCAGGTGACCAATAGCGGCGCACAACATTTTGAGGAAGGTGAAAAACGAATTTTTGATAAAGAATACCTTCAAATGTTGCAGACCACCACCACATCGGAAATAACCTTTGTACACAACACCCATCACGATTTTTCGGGGACGGAGGCCGAGGTTTCTTCACGATTTGAAATGGATCGAAGGAAAGTAGTGATGTTCTATGAATCTTCCCCGGCCAAGGGAACAACACTTCATCTTACCAAAATTTCGAATATCCATACCACCCGTGACCAAGAGCTGGACGGGATGTCCCTGGAGGAAATCCGTTCCCTGTCCCTGGAGAACCTAAAAATCCAATCCAAAAAGGGGTATACTGCCTTGTTGGATGAAAGTGCCAAAGCCTGGGATGCCTATTGGCAACGGATGGATGTTCAGGTGGACAGTGAAAATCAATACGATCAATTGGCCATACGCTTTGCCCAATACCAACTTTTGACCATGGCGCCAAAACATGACCCACGCTACGGCATTGGTGCCAAAGGACTTTCCGGCGAAGGGTACAAGGGGCATTCCTTTTGGGATACCGAAATATTCCTGGTACCCTTTTTCACCTATACCTTTCCCGAAATTGCACGAAGCCTTTTAAAGTACCGCTATATTACCATTGCCGGTGCCCGCAATAAGGCAAGGGAAAATGGGTATCGAGGCGCCATGTACCCCTGGGAATCGGCCTGGGCAGATGATGGGGAGGTCACACCCGTATGGGGTGCCGCGGACATTATTACCGGGGAGGCCACCAAAATATGGAGTGGTTTTATTGAACAACATATCACCTCGGACATTGCTTTTGCCGTTTGGCAATACTATATGATAACCGGGGATGATGATTTTATGGAAAAATATGGCTATGAGATTCTTCTGGACACCGGTATTTTCTGGAGCAGTCGTTTGGAATGGAACGAAGAAAAACAGGAATACCACATTAACAATGTAGTAGGCCCGGATGAGTACAAAGAGCATGTCAATAACGATGCCTTTACCAATCATACGGCTAGATGGTGCATGGAGAATGCTTCCCGATATTATGATATCCTTAAAACCGAAAATCCCGCACTCTTTGAAACGCTTAACCAAAAACTCAATTTGGATGAGGAGATTGCGGAATTAAGGACACGTTTTGACAAGGTGTACCTTCCGCAGCCCAACACCGATAATGTGATCCCTCAGGACGACGATTACCTATCACTGCGGGAAATGGATTTGACCAAGTACAAAAACCAAAAACAGGTCGGATCCATTTTTCAAGATTACAACTTAGATCAAGTGAACCAAATACAGGTTACCAAACAAGCTTCCGTGGTCATGCTCATGTACCTGTTGGAACATAAGTTTGATCATGCCATTAAAAAAGCCAACTATGAATACTATGAGCCAAGGACCTTGCATGATTCCTCATTGAGTTTATCCACACATGCCATATTAGCAGCGGACATTGATAATCTGCCCTTGGCCTACGCCTTGTTTGAGCGGGCGGCAAGAATAGATTTGGGGCCCAATATGAAAAGTTCGGACCATGGTATTCATGCGGCTTCATTGGGGGGCATTTGGCAAATTTTGGTCTGTGGATTTGGAGGGGTACGAATGTTGGATGGAAAATTGCGAATTAATCCTAAATTGCCGCCTCAAATCCGGGAAATCACCTATCCCATCAATTGGAAGGGTAACTATTTGAAAATAAAGGTTTCCGAGGAAAAAATTGCCATTACCAATACTGGTAATGGTGCCGTAAATCTTTCCCTTTTGGGACAAGATTTGACGGTTGAAAGCGAATTGACTGTGAAAAAGACATAAAAAACGATGATAAAAGGATTTATTTTTGATTTGGACGGGGTTATTACGGACACCGCCGAACTTCATTACCTCGCTTGGAAAAAACTATCCGATGATATGGGATGGGCATTTGATCGGGAAGTCAATGAAAAACTTCGTGGGGTATCCCGAATGGATTCCATCCACATTATCAAGGACCATAACAACGCCCAAGTTTCGGAAGCCAAACTGATGGAATTGGCGACACTTAAAAACAACATTTATGTGGATAGCCTTGATCAAATGAGCCCAAAGGATTACCTGTCCGGTGCCCAGGAACTGTTGACGCTTTTACGACAAGAAGGGTTTAAAGTTGCCTTGGGGAGTGCCAGTAAGAATTCCACCAAGGTGCTTTCCCAATTGGAAGCCACTAAATTCTTTGATGTTATTGGTGATGGCAATAGCGTCTCCAAAAGCAAGCCCGCTCCGGATATTTTCCTGTACGGGGCAAAGAAATTGGATCTACAGCCCAATGAATGCATTGTTTATGAGGACGCCGAAGCCGGTATCGACGCAGCCCAAGCCGGAGGTTTTTATACCGTTGGTATTGGTCCGGAGGAACGTGTAGGTCATGCCGATGTCCGTTTTGATACCATGAAGGAAGCTACCCTATTTGCCGTGAAAGCGCATTTTAAAGACTTGTTCTAGAAAGAACATCGGTCACAAAAAAGTAAAAGCCCCGGGAACCACTCCGGGGCTTTTTAAGTAAAATCAAAACCAACCTAAACACATGAATTATCTAATTCAAATTTTTAAAGGGTTGCAACCCTTTTCATAGCAATTTGTGTATAGAACAACCCAACTCGCTTTAACCCTACCCTTTTTTTGAATTATTTTTGAAAAAAGTTTCGTTTTGGACCAATTAATCTTTCAACAAATTAAAAATGAGCTAATTAACGGAATTGTAAAAAAAGGCCATCCGTTTAAATATTTTGCTTTGGGAACACTTTCCGGGAACATTCCTTGTCAACGTACGGTAGTTTTACGAAAGGTCCAACCCAATCTCCAATTATTGTTCTACACGGACAAACGCTCCCCAAAAGTGGAGCAGATACGTCGGAACAATACCGTATCCGCCCTATTTTACCATCCTAAAAAAATGATACAGTTGCAAGTGGAGGGAAAGGCGGACATTAAGGAGAACCCGGAAATGTTGCGAAAGATATGGAAATCCATTCCGGCCAAATCCAGAAAGGACTATACAACAGTACTCCCCCCCGGAATTAAAATAGACCAACCCGATGGGATAGAGTACCTCACGGAAAGTGACCACTTTTGTATGGTTGAAATCCAACCTACACGCATTGAATACTTAAAACTGAAACAACCCTACCATTTACGCGTAGAATTTCTAAAAATGGAAGGTGAATGGAGCGGTACCTTTTTAATACCGTAGGATCAAAAATTTCCCTTCCAAAGGTTTCAGTGCGCCTTTGAGCATGGGAATAAGGGCTTCCCCGTGTTCCAAATACAGTTCGGAAAAATTCAATTGCCGCTCCTGTAGGGAATAGTTGGGGAACAACGTATTCTGAAGTTCGGTCAACCGAATGACATGGTCCTTTAGTTTTCGTTTCTGCGCCTTTAACAAGCGTTTTTCAAGAAAATCCAATCCCTTTTTTTGCTTGACCTCCTGTGCCTTCACAGCACCCAAAAAGGATTTATCCGTTTGTTCGGCCAATTCGTACAACTGGGAAAATTGGTCTTCCAGTAGTTTTTTTTGGGGGGAAAAATCAATATCAATATTGGAAATCTTTCGGATTTTTTTGTTGATCAGGCTATTCTGTTTCAGAAATAGATCGGACATTTCCAGTTGAAGCTTTTTTACCTTCTTCGCTTCTTTTTCGGTTATGACCAGAGCCGAATTCCTCAGTAGCAACATGGGAAAGGTAATACCCATGGCCTCAAAATACGCTTTGAGCTCCAACCAATAGGCCAATTCCCCGCCCCCTCCAATGTAGCAAAGATTGGGCAGAATGGTTTCCTGGTACAATGGCCTGGCGACAACATTGGGGGAAAAGCGCTCGGGATGGGAAGCGATCTCCTGTTCCAGTTCCGCCCCGGTAAACTGAATATCAGTATCATTTACCACATAAGCCCCTCCTTTTTCCACAATCCGTTCGCGGAGCCCCTCCTTTACATAAAAATAATTGATTTCCCTTGGATTTACCTGAATTTTATAATCCCCAGGGACAGCGGAGAGTTCTGCTATGGTTTTAGTAATCGAATGATAGGGTTGGTTTTCAAAAATGTCCTTTTTGATAAAGGGAATAAAAAGTTCCTTCAACCGAACATCATCACCATCAACCACCACAAGGCCCAACTCACCAAAAAGGGTATTGGCCAAAAATCGGGTGGCATCCGTAAGTGAAGTATGTCCCAGGTAAGCTTCCTTAAATAGCTCCTTAAGCGTATTGGCATTTTTGGAATTGCCCAGTTTTGCCGAAACCACCTCAAAGACTTCTTCCAATCCATTGGTATCCATTCTGCCTACGGCACCTCCGGAAGCCCTGTTCCATTGTATTTTCTTCCCTTGGAAATTGAAATGGTTGATTTCATCAAAATCATGGTCTTCGGACGCCATCCAAAACACGGGAACAAAATCGTTCTCCGGATAGGCCTTTTTAAGCTCTTCACACAGGTTAATGACTGAAATGATCTTATACAGAAAGTATAAAGGACCCGTAAAAAGGTTCAATTGATGTCCCGTTACAATGGTGTAGGTGTGCCGGTTTTTTAGGGACTCGATGTGTTGTAACGTCCCTTCCGATGCTTCAATTCCATGATACTGCTTCACTAATGCATTGGAGAGCAATTCCCTATGGCCCGATGGAAAATTCCTGGATTTTTCCTCAAGTTGTACTTTAAAATTTTCAAGGGAGGGGAAACGGTTATAGAACGGTTTTACATTTTCACTTTCATCCAAATAATCACAAATCAATTTGGAGAAATAACCCGTTTTCCTAAAAGGGATACAGTCTACTTCCATTCAAACTTAAATATCAGGCTAAAGATAAACCACTTCTACCATTGCACTCCTAAAAATAAGTTAATTGCACAATGCGCGTTTTTTTAATTAGATTTGATTCCTAAGCTAATGAAACCCTTTATGAAGCGATTTTTACTATCCCTTTCCCTTATTTTTACGATATCCCTTTTTTCCCAAGAGCTTAAATCCCCCTCCGAATTTTTTGGCTATGATTTGGGCACCCAATTCAGTAGGCATCATGAGGTAGTGGACTATTATGAGCATATTGCAAAAAGCGAGGGTGCACGGGTGAAGCTGATGGAATATGGCCAAACCTACGAACGTAGGCCCTTGGTATTGGCTTTCGTTTCCTCTGCTGAAAACCTGGCGAACCTGGAAAATATCCGACAAGAGCACCTAAAGGCATTGCAAGGTGAAGGAAATGCCTCCAAAGCCATTGTTTGGTTAAGTTACAACGTACATGGCAATGAAAGCGTTGGTACGGAGGCCGCCATGAAGACCATTTATGAACTGCTGACCAAAAAAAGTGGGTATTTGGAAAATACCGTGGTCATCATTGATCCCTGTATTAATCCGGATGGCCGAGATCGGTATAGCAACTGGTACAACCAATATAAAAATACCCCATTTCAAGTGGACCCCAACAGCAAAGAACACCATGAAGGATGGTTGTCTGGGAGAAGTAACCACTATATGTTCGATTTGAATAGGGACTGGGCCTGGCTGACACAGGTAGAAAGCCAACAACGAATTAAAGAGTACAACAAATGGTTGCCCCACGTTCATGTGGACTTCCATGAGCAAGGGGTAAACAACCCCTATTATTTTGCCCCGGCAGCAGAGCCCTATCACGAAGTGATTACCGATTTTCAAAGAAACTTTCAGGAAACCATTGGAAGGAACCATGCCAAGTATTTTGATGCCAATGGATGGTTCTATTTCACCAAGGAGGTTTTTGATCTGTTCTATCCAAGCTATGGCGATACTTACCCTACCTACAATGGGGCCATTGGCATGACCTACGAGCAAGGGGGCAGTGGGCGCGCAGGATTGGGGATCATTACCGGAATAGGGGACACACTTACCTTGAAGGACCGGATCGCACATCACTTCACCACAGGGCTGTCCACCGTTGAAGTAGCTTCCAAAAATGTGGAAAAACTAACCAGCGAATTCAAAAAGTTTTACAAGGACAGGGATTTTAAGTACAAGAGCTATGTATTAAGTGGCAATCCAGATCATATCAACGCCTTGGAAAACCTATTGGCCAATCACGAAATCGTGTACGGTAGGGCAAAGAAAGGTACCGTAAAAGGGTTCAATTATGCCTCAAGGACCACAAAATCAAAAAATGTAGACGATAATGCATTGGTCGTTTCCACAGATCAAGCCAAGGGAACCATGGTCAAGGTGCTGTTTGAACCCAGTGCAAAATTGAGCGATTCACTGACCTATGATATTACGGCGTGGTCACTCCCTTATGCCTATGGACTCGATGCCACGGCAAGCCTCTCAAATGTCCCTTATGAGATAACGGACGAGTGGAATATATATCCTCCAAAGGGTGCCAACATCCGTGATGGGGCCTATGCCCATATTTTGGAATGGAACAGTATGAGGGATGCCCGTTTCCTTGCGGATTTGTTACAGAACGACATTCGGGTCAGGACCGCTTATGCCCCCTTTAGCATTAATGGCCAATCGTTTGCAAGGGGCAGTCTTATTATTGTTTCTTCGGACAATGCTGAAAAGAAGGATTTCATAGAGGTGCTTTCCACAGTGGCCTATAAGCACCATACGCTACTCACGCCCACAAATACTGGTTATGTGGATTCCGGAAAGGATTTTGGTTCAAGCTATGTGCAAATGATAAAAAAACCGAAAGTGGCCATTCTTGCCGGTGGTCCCACTTCCACCCTTCGTTTTGGTGAAATATGGCATTTCTTTGAAAGGCAATTGCACTATCCGCTCACCGTTATCGATACGGACTACATGGATCGCGTAAACCTTGATGAATATGACATTTTTGTCCTGCCCAGTGGACGCTATTCCCAATTTATGAATGAGGATAGGCTAAAAGCCATTAAAGATTGGGTTCAAAATGGCGGCAAATTAATTGCCATGGGAGGGGCCATAAAAGGAATTGACGGGGAAAATGGCTTCGGCATCAAACAAAAAGAACACACCAATGATAGTTCGGATACCAACCTAATGCCCCACAAAGATCTTCAACGGGAATCCATGAAAAATGCCATCACCGGGGCCATCTTTGAGACGAAAGTAGATAATACCCATCCTTTGGCCTATGGGTATGGAAACCAGTACTTTAGTCTAAAACTTGGTAGTGACACCTACGACTATCTACCCCATGGGAATACGGTATACCTTGAAAACAAAACCAAGCCTGTTTCAGGTTTTGCGGGCAGTGAAATCCAAAAAAAGATTGGAAAATCCCTGGTGTTTGGCGTTGAAAAATATGGTAAGGGGCGAGTAGTTTACATGGTGGACAATCCCCTTTTTAGGGGTTTCTGGGAAAATGGAAAACTCTTTTTTGCCAATGCCCTCTTTATGGTAAATTAAAATCCATGTTCAGGGGAATACACCATATTGCCATTATTTGTTCCGATTACCACAAATCCAAGCACTTTTACACCAAGGTGCTTGGATTGGAAGTTTTAAGGGAAACCTACCGGGAACAACGCAACTCCTACAAATTGGACTTGGCACTAAATGCCCATTACACGATTGAATTGTTTTCCTTTCCCAATCCTCCGGAAAGGACAAGCCGTCCTGAAGCTTGTGGATTGCGCCATTTAGCATTTGAAGTGGAGGATGTTGAGGCTGCAGTAATGCGGCTGAACCAGGCAGGAATAGCAACGGAACCCATCCGTATTGATGAGCTGACCCAAAAGAAGTTTACCTTTTTTGCGGACCCGGATAACCTGCCCCTGGAGATCTACGAAGGTTAAAACGGAAGCTTTTTTGTTTAACGTGAGTTCTATATAAGAAAATTACGTCATTTTGAGTGTTTTTGCGAAAGCAAAAATGTATCGAAAAACCTGCCTAGCCGGCAAGGCAGGCAAGTAATTTTCTTGCAAAATCCTAATTTCGATACAATTCTTCTTCATTTCAATTCGAAAAACCACTCAATTTGACGGATTTTGGTTGATAAAAAATGATATCGAATTCACGTTTTTTTAAGGTTTTTAACAGTCCGTTGTTAAAATTCACACTAATTTTAATAGCGTATCCGTAAGTAAGCGCAGAACGTTACGTCAAACTGAACTGGTTTCAGGTTCTCATCATAAAGAATTCATATTCAGCATAATGAGATTCCGAAGTACAATCGGAACAACACGAAAGACAATAGTACAACACAAAACGAACATTCATTAATTTTACATAAAATTAGGAATCATGAAAACGAAACTAATATATGGTATGAAACCATGGGCTTTTTTACTCTGTCTTATTTTGACGGGGTTGAGTGTGCAGCACACCAAGGCCTTTCAACAAGATCAAGAACGGTTTTCCGAATATAAAGGGGAAATCTTTGATGCGAACACAAAAAAGCCTTTGGCTTTGGCATCCATCACATTGGCCAATTCAAACATCAGCACCGTCTCCAATGCGGATGGTGAATTCCTTCTAAAAATACCGGCGTCCACAACCGAAGGTAAGATTGTTATTGCCTTTTTGGGGTATGAAAGCAAAACCATCCCTTTAAACGAACTGAAGGAAGACGGCAATGAAATTCCTATGAAAGTATCTTTTACACAACTGAGCAGTGTAAACATTAATGCTCCAAGGGATGCTGAAAAGCTGGTCCGGGAAGTCTTCTCCAGAAGAGGGGAAAAATACACGGATAACAATACGGTTATGACCGCTTTTTATAGGGAAACCATTAAAAAACGTCGAAAAAATGTCTCCCTATCGGAGGCTGTGGTCAATATTTATAAAGCCCCGTACTCCTCCACTAGGAACGATGCCATGAAGTTGTTCAAGGCAAGGAAAAGCACGGATTATAGTAAATTGGATACCGTTGCCCTAAAACTACAGGGGGGACCTTTCAATACGCTTTATGTGGACATCATAAAGTATACCGATTTTATTTTCGTGGATGGTATCGTGGACAATTACGTATTTAATTTTGAGCGTTCCACGTATATCAATGACCGGTTGATCTATGTAATTTCTTTTAGTCAATTACCTTCTATAAGGGATCCGTTGTACCAAGGGGAATTATTCATAGATTTTGAAAACAAAACGCTAACCAGTGCCATTTATAAGTTGAATATTACCGATCGTGATTTGGCATCGAAGCTTTTTGTCCGAAAAAAACCGGCAAGGGTGGACGTGTGGCCCACGGAAGTTGCCTATCGTGTGGACTACAGGGAAAAGGATGGGAAATGGTATTATAGCTACAGCAACGTCCTAATGGAATTTAAGGTAAACTGGAAGGGTAAGCTCTTCAATTCCGTCTATAGCATGTCTGCCGAAATGGCCATAACCGATTGGAAGAAAAATACCTCCGGCGAATCACTCAAAAACAAGGAAAAAATAAGACGTTCCATCATCCTTACCGATGAGGCCATTGGATTTGCCGACCCTGATTTTTGGGGGGAATACAATATTATAGAACCCGAAAAATCCATTGAGTCCGCCATCAAGAAAATCCAGAGACAGCTCAGACGGGCCAATAGAAGTAGTGGGGCCACCGTCCCATAAAAGCTTTTCTATTTTCCTGAAAACAATAAAATCCCCTTTCGGGGATTTTTTTATTGGGTCTTAAATTCCAGAATTGTCTTTCGGATAATGGCGATACATTCATACAACTGCTCTTCCGTCATAATCAAAGGAGGTGCAAACCGTATGATATTTCCATGGGTGGGTTTGGCCAACAATCCGTTCCCTTTAAGCGCCATACAAATATTCCAGGCCGTAGAACTATCCTCCGTATCATTGATGACAATGGCATTCAACAGCCCTTTGCCACGGACCAAACGCACCAAATCACTTTCCTGGATCAACTTCTCCATTTCCTCTCGGAAAATTTTTCCAAGGGTATCGGCATTTTCCGCAAGTCGTTCCTCTTTTACCACTTCCAAAGCGGCAAGGGCAACGGCACATGCCAACGGATTGCCTCCAAAAGTGGAACCATGGTTACCGGGGCGGATGACATCCATAACCTCATTATTGGCCAAAACAGCGGAAACGGGAAATACGCCCCCGGAAATTGCTTTTCCCAAAATCAATACATCCGGTTTTACCTCCGGTGTTCCCGAACAGTTCTTATCCGCACAGGCACAATTGCCACAGGTGGCCAATAATCTACCCGTTCGGGCAATCCCCGTTTGCACTTCGTCCGCTATGAAAAGGACAGTTTTGGACTTGCACAGCTCAAAAGCTTCCTTGATATAGTTCTTATCGGGAACATAGACCCCAGCTTCCCCCTGAATGGGCTCCACTAAAAATGCCGCCACGTTCTTGTCTTTCAACACTTCGGAAAGGGCATTGATATCGTTATACCGAATCGAAACTATCCCCGGGGTAAAAGGTCCAAAATTCTCCGTGGCTATGGGATCGTTGGATGCCGAAATAATGGAAATGGTACGACCGTGAAAGTTGTTCTGGCAAACCACTATTTTGGCCTGATTGGAAGGAATACCCTTTTTCTCATATCCCCACTTACGGGCCAGTTTCATTGCAGTTTCCACTGCTTCGGCCCCCGTGTTCATGGGCAACAACTTATCAAACCCAAAAAATTCCGTGGCATACTTTTCATATCTACCCAGGACATCATTGTAAAACGCACGGGAAGTCAACGTTAAATTCTCTGCTTGATTTTTTAATGCAGAAATAATCTTAGGGTGGCAATGTCCCTGATTTACTGCGGAATAGGCCGAAAGAAAATCATAATATTTCTTCCCTTCCATATCCCAAACATAAACACCTTCCCCCTTACTCAAAACAACGGGAAGGGGGTGATAGTTCTGTGCTCCATACTGGTTCTCCAATGCAATGGCATCTTGCGAAGTAAGTGTATCAACTACTGCCATGATCAAAAATTTTAGAATACGACTTTAGCTATTCCTTCTGCACCTTTATCCTTTCGACGAGTATCGAAAATTCAGCGTAGGAGAGAAATCATCCCTGTAGCGACACAAATTTAAAAATATTTCCACACGATGCCTATCCTGTGCTAGGAGTTATCCCGTTTATGGGCCAAAACGGAAATCTGCAATTCCACTCGCTTCAGTTCACGTAGGACATCATTCTTGTCCATCTGCATCCAAACGTACAATTTCATCATGGCCATAAAAATCAAACAGCAAAAACCTGCAGAGGCCCAAACTATCAAGTCCTTTGTGGCCTCGGCATCAAAAAATTGCACCAGAACGTAAATGAAACATCCAAAGAGCACTAAGTGCATAATATTCATGATGATGGCCAGCCAGCCCATCTTACCCTTATACACCTCAGTAATCTTACCAAACAAGTTTTTTTCTTCCAATTCCTCATAAAACTGGGCCTCTTCCTTGGAAAGTGTTTCTTTGATCAACTCATCCAATTGTTCAATCTCTTTTTTCATCCTTTCTTATTTTTAGTTCTTCCTTTATTTTTTCACGGGCCCTGAACAACCTCGTTTTTACCGTACTTACGGAGGTGTTGGTGATAGCACTGATTTCCTTTAAACTGTACTCCTCCAAGTAAAACAATCGCAAGACCATTTTCTGTTCCAGGGGCAAGGTGGCCATTACCTTTAGAATTCCATTGATCTGGGCTTCCTTGGTAATTAAAGGTTCAGAAACCGTTTCATGATTCTCCCAGAACTGCGGTTTGACCTCCTTTTTCCGTTTGGTCTGTTTGGCAATGGTGTCCAGGGCCTTTCGGCCAGCGATGGTCATTGCCCAGCTCCCAAAACTATTGCTGTCCCGTAGCATATGGATTTTGGCCAGAACGGTACTCCATGTATCCTGGGTAACATCCTTGGCCAGCTCCCAATCGTCCAAATAGCGATACGCATGGGCGCAGAGTTTCGTATTCCATCGCCTTACCAAAAGGTCAAGGGCCTTTTTATTCCCTCCCTGATAGGAAATGACCAGTAACGAGTCCACTATTCTGTTTGGTTTACCCATGGTTTACATACTATGGACGGCAATCTTTTAAAAAGGTTCCCCGGCCCACAAAATTTCTTCTCAATTTACAGCCCTTAAACCATTACTTTTGCGGCATGCGAAAAAATAGGCGCCAATTTTTTGAACGTGTGGAAGTGGTGGATGCCGGAGCCAAAGGGAAATCCGTGGCAAAAGCCCCGGATGGCAGGGTCATTTTCCTGTCCAATGCAGTACCTGGGGACATTGTGGACGTACAGACCCATAAGAAACGTAAGGCCTATTTTGAAGGGGTTGCCACACATTTCCATACCTATTCCGAAAAAAGGGCAGTTCCGGTTTGTGAACATTTTGGGACTTGTGGTGGCTGTAAATGGCAACATATGTCCTACACGCATCAGTTGTTTTATAAACAAAGAGAGGTTGAAAACAACCTTAAACGTATTGGTGGGATAACACTACCGGGGATTTCCCCAATTTTAGGTTCCAAAAAGCAGTATTTCTACCGAAACAAGATGGAGTTCTCCTTTTCGGATTCCCGGTGGTTGTCCGAGGAGGAAATCCTATCGGATGCCACTATTGAAAACAGGAACGCCCTTGGATTTCATATTCCCGGAATGTGGGATAAAATCCTGGATATCCGGAAATGTCATTTGCAGGAGGCCCCGTCCAATGCCATTAGGTTGGCAGTCAAGTCTTTTGCCGAAAATCGGGGAATGACTTTCTTTAATCCCAAAAAGCAGCAGGGGATGTTACGAACACTTATGATTAGAACCACATCAACGGGAGAAATCATGGTGGTCCTCCAGTTTTTTGAAGACCGTAAGGAACAAAGGGAACTCCTGTTGCACCATTTGGTGGAGAAATTCCCAGAAATCACCTCACTGCAATACATCATCAATACCAAAGCAAATGACACCATTTACGACCAGGAGGTTGTTTGTTATTCGGGAAGCGATCATGTTGTGGAGGAAATGGAGGGATTGAAGTTTAAGATCAATGCCAAATCCTTTTATCAGACCAATTCCGAGCAGGCCTATGAACTTTACAAAATAGCGAGGGATTTTGCCGGCCTAACCGGAAAGGAGCTGGTTTACGATCTATACACAGGTACCGGAACCATTGCCCAATTTGTGGCAAAAAAGGCCAAAAAAGTAATTGGGATAGAGGCGGTTCCGGAGGCTATTGCGGATGCCAGGGAAAATGCCAAAAACAATGGTATTGACAACGTGGCGTTTTTTGTGGGGGACATGAAAACCGTTCTGGACCACCAATTTATTGCGCTCCACGGTCGACCGGATGTGATTGTGACCGATCCCCCCAGGGACGGAATGCACAAAAAAGTTGTTGAACAATTGTTAAACATTGCTCCAGAAAAAATCGTTTATGTAAGTTGCAACAGTGCTACACAAGCTCGGGATTTGGCCCTTATGGATGCCTCCTACCAAGTGGTGGGGGTACAACCTGTGGACATGTTCCCCCAGACCCACCACGTGGAAAATGTAGTACTTTTACAAAAGCGATAGTGAACTAACGAATGAATCGATTTTTCCCGGTCTTACTGCTCCTTCTGCTCATAACCCACTTCGCTTCCTGTGAAAAGGACGATATCTGTGTGGAAGGGGACACTCCCCTTCTCATCGTTGGTTTTTACGACGTTTTGGATACTTTGGAGTTTAAATCCGTACCTACCCTTAGAATAAAGGCCATAGATAATGATAGTATTCTGAGCGATAGTGAGGAATATGGGTTCGGAGATCGCGCCAATTCCCCGGATTCCCTTTTTGTTCCGCTTCGTATACTAGAAAACACCACCCAATTTGAGCTTATTTCCAGCTCAAGTGCGGACGAGGAAGGCAATGAAACAGGAAATAGGGACACCCTCACCTTTGCCTATACGGTCAATGAGGAATTTATTTCCAGGGCCTGTGGCTTTATTGCCAATTTTGATGAGTTGGACACTATTAGACAGGTTTCACCTGAAGATTGGATAAAACGAATTTCGATTTCTGAAAAAAATGTTGAACGCTCAAATGCCATCCATGTTAAGATATTCCATTAGTCTTTTCTTTTTACTTGTGGTAAGCATGGGTTTGGCGCAGAGCGAAAAAAAGAAAGACAGCGTTACTCGAAAATATGCCTATGGCCTTAGGGTTGGAGTCGATCTTAGCAGGCCAGCCTTGTCCTTCCTCAATGATAATTACACCGGTCTGGAATTGGTGGGGGATTTTAGGCTTACCGAAAAATGGTGGTTGGCCGCGGAACTGGGCAATGAGGAAAGAATGCAGGAAGAAATCCTTGGGGAGTTGGTTTTGTATGAATATGCCACTTCCGGCAGTTATATCAAGGCAGGGGCGGATTACAATACCTATACCAATTGGTTTGGTATGCGCAACCAAATCCATATTGGTGGACGTTATGCCTTTAGTACGTTTAGCCATACCCTGGAAAACTTTCGGTTTTTTGATAGTAACCGTTTCTTTAGTCCGGATGAATTTGTCATTGGAAGTACCGAAGCCCAGGAATTCGATGGCCTCAATGCCTCCTGGATAGAATTTGTGGTTGGCATGAAGGCCGAAATCTTTAAAAATATATATGTGGGGATCAGTGCGCGATTGGGACATCTAGTGACCAATAAGGACCCCGATAATTTCAGGAACCTTTGGATTCCCGGTTTTAACAAAGTAACGGAAGATTCCAATTGGGGTGTGGGATACAATTATTCCTTGTCCTATTTCCTGCCCCTCTACAAAAAAGTGAAAAAGAAAACCGAGGAAACAGAGCAATAGAACGCGACCAAACCCCCTCTTACGTTTCCATTATTTCGAACCAATATAAGGGTAATTCTCCAGCACCATTGGGACCCATCCGGTGGCCCTGTTAAACTCGGGTTAAATCATCTACTGACCGCCCAAAAAGGAATATTATTTGATGTCAATACCACTTAACTAAAACATATCACATGAAAAAAAAACTATTTTTTGCTAGCGTATTGATTGCAGGTAGCCTTACCGCCCAAATCACACAGGACGATAGGTTAATCATCCCAAAGGGAACATGGACCGTTGGAGGTAATCTTTCCTTTAACACCATTTCCAACACTTCTGAAAATGAGCCTTTTACCAGTGAGACCGACGTCACTGGTGTTTCCTTTTTACCCAACCTGGGTTATGCGGTGGGCGAAAACACAATACTAGGTTTACGACCGGGATACCGTTATCAGGAATCGGAGAATACAGTTTTTGAAGATTCCATGCCCAGTAATTCCAGGACAACGGAAAGCCATGCCTTATCCATTGCCTCATACCTCCGGCGCTTTTTTCCTTTGAACAAAAACCTGGCGCTCTATCTGCAGGGTGAACTCGGTTATGAACATGTAAGAGGGGAGAGCGCCTCGGACAACGACAGCCTTTCCCAAACGGAAAGTACAACCGATACATTTTTTATTGGTGTCCGGCCCGGTATTACCTATTTTGTCTCCAAAGCGTTTGCCCTGGAAGCCGGTATCGGAGCATTGCAATATCAAAGATCGGATTCCGAATTAACGGATTCCGATGGAACGGTCCTCTCCACCGGGGATAGTAATCGTTTTGATTTCGATTTGGATACTTCCCAAATCTTTTTTGGGCTTTCCTATTATTTTTAATCCCCAATTGCCCCACTACAGGTCATTTTAAAGCCACTGGGCAGAAGGCTTAACCCACCCTAAAAAAGGAGTGGACCAACCATGTGAGCGCAACAATTATTTTAAAACAATCTAAATACAAATAATTGAAAATCAGTTATTTATATTGCTTCTATGCCTATTTGGATTTATTTTTAGAAAGTAATTCAAAAAACTTAAAAAATGGCTATTCGATTAGGAAACAACTGCGGAAATTGTGACAATATGATGACCGATCAAATGTGCAAGGTCCATGGTGTAAAAGTGGGAAGTCACTATACCTGTGACAGCTTTGAAATGAAGCTTGAACTGAACAACGATAGGGACTGCAATACCTGTCTTCGTTTTCAAAGGGAAGATTGTGCAAATCCCTCCAAGGCAGCCCCTGGAATGATGTGTTCCGTTTGGGCGCCACTAAGTGTAAGTGCTTGATAACAAAACCAATACCTAAGAAAGGCCAACCCAGGGGTTGGTCTTTTTTTTGATGGTATCCCTGCTACAAGTAGCTTGGCCGCTTTGCCCTATTGGCTTCAAAACTTTTAAAACGGTTATACCGCAGCAGCACGACCCTATTGGCCTTTAGAACGGGTAGCTTAGATAGGCTATCAGAAAATAGGGCTTCAAGTTCCGCTATTTGCCACTTATTTCTAAAGTGATACTACGAGGAATGTTTCGAAAAAAACTTGATTGTCCCCTGTTTTACTTCTTCCCCTTCTTTACCCCACCAGACAAAATGCCCTCCTGCTTTTACATACTTCAGTTTGATATTCGAAATCTGTTCTGCTAACCTTTGTGAGTGGTCAATTGAGACATCAGCATCAATTTTTGAGTACACGGCGAATACAGGACATTTGATACCTGACCAATTTACATCACCTAACTTTGTGGTTTTTACCATTTCATCCATCATACCCGGATATAAAGCACTCATTGGGGTCAAGGACTTGATAAAAACAATAAACTCTTTCTTGCTTTTGGGGTCATTCACTATTTCTTTGGACAAGGACACCCTTTCTTTTTTATTCAAACTAGATTCCGTCTTAAGAAACGACTGAATGGTCTTTTTTGGGAAATATTTGGCCGAGAAAAGTAATAGCCAGGATATTAGATTTTTTCCTTTCTTGGAAAGCACTAATTTTCCTAGGGCAGAATTCGTTGAAGATACATTTACCTTGTACTTACCTGTTATTGCGCTCCAGAGGACCAATGATTTCGTGGGGTATTTATTGGCATAATATAGTGCTGATATTCCACCCATTGAAACTCCAAAAACATGAACTTTCTCACTAATTCCCATTGTAGTGAGCACCTCATGATAAATATCCGCATGTGTTTCTATGGTGTAGTTGGGTTCAAGGGGCAAATTATAATAACCGGGACGGTTGATCGCAACAACCCTAAATCCTTCTTGAGCGAGCCATTCAAAGGCTTGAACGGCATCGTAACCAGCCCCTCCACCGGTTGAAAGCAAAATTGTTTCATCATTTTGTGGACCAATTTCCATATATCCAACATTGCCGTATATGGTCGACACTGAATTTTCACTCATAATTTTTAAACTAGGTAGACGATATTAAAACAAAAAATTTGGATTTTGCGGTGGTCCCTTTCCAGCTTTTCCCATATGAAATCAAGGCTTGCTTTGCTCTGTTCTTTTATAGATAAACTCGAACAGGAAACTTGTGAGAACGATTCCAATGGCAATCAGAGCCCCTGCCAAATTGGATTCCATCTGTTGTACAATCAAAGCTGCCAAAGCTATTAGACAAAGTAAGGTTGCCATTAGGGCCACCATCCTTTTTCCTTCAATATCGGAGGCCTTTTTGAAAGCTATATAGTTTACCATGGCAAAAATCAATAAAAACCCAATACTGCCCGCTGTTGATATACTTTCCAAATCCAAGGTGTTGGCAATGATCAAGGTGAGAACGGCCGTTATTGCCAACCCAATGGGTTGGTTCCAACAATATTTGGATAGCTCATGTGGCAGCTCATCATCTTCGGCCAATTCAAAACTCACCCTACTTCCTCCATACAAGGAGGCATTGATTGCGGAAAACGTGGAGATAAGTGCTGCTAAGGTAATAATGGTAAAGCCTATCTTACCCAATAAGGGTTTGGCAGCTTCGGCCAGGACATAATCCTGCGCCCTGGCAATATCATCAAAGGGAAGAGATCCCACAGCGATTACGGCAATGGCGACATAAAGGGCAATTACGAAGAGTACGGATATAAAATAGGACCGTGCAATGTTCTTTTCCGGATTCTTGATATCCGGGGCGGCGTTGGCGATGAGTTCAAAACCCTCGTAGGCCACAAAAATGACCATCCCACCGGTAACCAAATTTAAAGGAGCTTCCCAATTGGAGATTGCCAATTGCTGTAGGTTTGGGTTTCCAAACAATCCATAGACACCTACAGCAACAAAGGCCAATAATATCACCAGTTTTATGATTACCGCATAAGATTCAATTTTGCTCACGACCTTTATACTATAATAGTTGATACCTGTTGCCAAAAGGATTATGGCGCTCATGAAAATATGGGTATCGATGGCCTTATCCCCTGTAATGCTCAACAGGTTCTGAGCGTAAGAACCGAATGCACTTGCATACAGCGAGAGCATAATCACATAACTGATCCACAATAAGTTGTTGAGTCCTCCACTTAATATGCCGATGCCAAACCCAACGTTCATGAACTTAACGGTCCCTCCACGATCGGGATAGGCCTGGGAAAGCTTGGCATATGAATATGATGTCAAAAACGCAATAATTCCGGCAATCAAAAACGCGATAGGGGTTCCCCCTTGTGCCAATGCCACGGCCAATCCAAGGACTGCGAATATTCCACCGCCAACCATGCCGCCAATACCGATGGACACGGCTTCCTTTAATCCAATTTTTTTATCGTCCATCTCTTTTTACCATCAATATGGATCAGTTATTGTTCAGTTTAAATTCAATATCATATGGTTTCTGTGGTATCTTGATGTATTCGGCAATCCCCTTGTCGTTATATCGATATAGGCTTTTACGGTTTTTTGCATTTATCAATTCAAATGAGGTCAAATCGGTTTTTTCAATACTGTCCATTGTACCGTTGCTTAGGGAATATACCGTGGACTTACCGATGGGAATCGTGTAGTATAGATCATAGCCCGTAAAACTGATGTTCCCCTGAGTAAATGGTTTGGCTTTTTTATTCTTAATAATGCTGTAAACATCATTTTCAAGTAAGGTTGTAGTTTTTGAGTGTAGATGTCCATTGTTACGAACGGTCACTTCACTTTTCTGCAACACACGGTCTTTGCATATGGCATAACCTTCAAATTCAATATGTATGGAAACTAAAAGGTGTACTTTCAAGGAAGATTTCAATTCGATCTTAACCTCCTGATCGGATATTGAGGTTTTAGTAACCGTGGCCTGTCCGGAAGGACGTCCATTGACAAAAACATCGTATTCCAGGGTCTGGCCAAAGCCGAAAAATTGGGGGGCACAGATCAATACCAAAAGCAATAGCCTTCTCCTGTAGGTTTGAGCCATGATAGTAAGACTTGAGTGGGACTTCATTTGAAAAGGGCTTGTATAAAATAAATATACAATTTGTTCTCCCATTTTTATCACACCCACTGCGAGGTAACTTGGCTGCTACGCCCTATTCGTATCAAAACTTTGAAAATGGTTATACCGTAGTGGTACAACCCTGTGCGCCTTTGGCGGGTACGGCGGGGTGGGGGAATAAAGATAGGACAACAGTGTTGGGTCCTACCCTACTAAGTGAGCTAAGGAGCTATTTTTAAGGTTTACAGGCCCCAAACCTTTCTTTTTTAGGGACCAAGGAATAAGTCATACACGGCTTCAAACGTGTTAAAGCTGATTGCAAATGCCGCCAAAAAGCTAGTAGGCAAAAGAAAGTTACATCACATATACTGTGGCACAGTTTTGAAACTTGTTTATTGGAAGAGGGAACTGATAGTAGACATTCAATTGCTGGTCGGACACAATTCAGCCAAAACCATAAAAATCCACATCCATATGGAAGAAAATTCGTTCAAAGAAATCAAAGATCTCTTAACTTGTTCCGCACATAAAAGGTATAGATCATATGGTCTATATTCCAACGTCATCGGTAATCAATAAAAAACTAAACTTATTGGAATATGAAAATTAAAATTGCGCTGTCTATTTTGGTTTTTACTTTTTTCTCAAAATTATCAGGACAAAATTGTATCCAAATTACCCCAAGTAATTTTGCAACCATTAATAGTGACATTAATTCCCTTTCTACCAATGGAGGTGGATGTATTGAAATTACCCCTGGAGAATATGATTTCAACACCTTGTTTTTTTATATCAATTCAGAAGGAGAAAAAGTACCTAAAAAAATTGAGTTAAAAGATAATATTGTCATAAGAAACTATGGCAAACTATATTCTACTTGGATAGTATTTTACATTAGTAATGCAAAGAACATAAGCATAATAGGTGATAAACTGGGAGTAATAGAAGATCCAAATGGACAGAACAATGGAAATAAAGGAATACTTATTACAGATTCCAACAATATAAATATAACGGGGCTAAACATCAATAACTTTAAAAATAAAGGAATTGAAGTAGTGCACAGCACTAATATTACCATAAGAGACAATAAGATAACAGGTTCAAATAGTAATACCGGTGCAGGAATTGCAATTACCGATGGAGGAAAAGTATCCAATGGTAATTATAAACATGGATCTTCCCTATGTGATGTCTCATCAAACTTTGTGAGCAATTCCAGAATTGGAATAACGGCAAACCGATCTTTTGAAGTAATAGTCAATAATAATATTGTTATAAATAATAGTATTTGTGGTATTGCATTGGATGGATCCGTGGATGGTGAGGTAAATGGCGTTAACTTGGATTATGGGACAGGTTCGCAGAACTGTATCATAAGTAATAATATTGTTAAAAACAATGCCAACTCTGATATAGAAATTTGTTACGTAGACGTAGCAGACATAGATAATGATGGAGATACCAATGAAATAATACCCGGATTTCGTCAAGACTATTCTGGTATTTATATCGGAAATGGGGCTCAAAAAAATATGATAACCAACAATTTTGTTAAAAACAACTATTATGGTATAAGTTATTTTGAAGAAGAAAATTTTACATCCACTCAGACATCATATAATAATACGATATCAAATAATCAGGTTATTATGAACAAGTGGGTTGGGATAAAACTTACCAGGACCAAGAGCGCTATTGTGACATCAAACCAGGTCATAAGCAACACATTGGCCGGTATACAAGTACACGATGCGAATATCTCAAATTATACCATACGAAATAATCATCTAACGCTTAATGGAGAGTATGGTTTTTTTTGTAGTGGATGTCAAAATGAAAATCTTGCTGTATTAAGTTCGTTTAATGTACTGACAGGACATACTGTAAAGGATATTGAATCATTGGGAAAAGAATATCAAAATTCAGTCCTTTGCGATTAAAAAACGGATAACAATTGCATGCCAAATTACGAAAACCGTAGAAGAAGGGACCTGCCAGTAGACCCCACGGCTTTTCTACACAACATATCAGGAAGCTATATGCAATTTATTCACCGTTGCTGGTTATTTTCCGAGTGTTCATCGGTCGCTCCGCTCGGTGGTCGACAAATTTTACTCCAATACCACAAAAACTACAAGATACGGTCATTATATGGCCTTATCGATCATTGATGTGAAGCTTCACGCACACCAACGTTGGGACAGATAACCTTCACATCGTTGACAATTTTCCTATATTTCCATAAAACTCGCCAGACTTAACATAACACGGCGTTGTGCACAAGAAAAAAATGTAGCCATCAATAGCATTAACATGTGATGAAATCGGGATTCAAAAGAACTGGACTTGCTATAATTGGTATTGGGATACTATTATCTTTTTATGCCGGACCAAAAGCATATAGAAACTATAAAGTTCATAAAGCCAGTAAAGAGTGGCGGGTTAATTTTCCGCAAACAATACCCTATGTCGATAAACTTCCAAATCCCGATAGTCTTTATGTTTTTATGATGGCGGGACAGTCAAATATGGCGGGGCGTGGGTTTGTCGAGCCACAGGATACTTTACCGAATAGAAGAATTTTGACCATTGATAAATCCATTTCATGGATTTATGCAAAAGAGCCCCTTCATTTTTATGAACCTTCATTGACCGGACTTGACTGTGGAATGTCTTTCGCAAAAAAGTTGCTCGATTCGATACCAAAAGGGATTTCAATTGCCATGATTCCTTGTGCTGTTGGTGGGAGTTCAATCGAACAATGGCTAAATAATGAAACCTTTCGTGGCGTAACGCTTCTTGATAATTTCAAAAACAAAGTGGCTTTTGCGAAAGACCATGGAATAATTAAAGGAATTATTTGGCACCAAGGGGAAAGCAATGCAAAAACGGAATTGATTCCAAAATATGCACAAAGGTTGGATTCGTTGACCAATAGCTTCCGATTTCTTGTAAAGAACGACACGCTTCCCATAATCTTGGGTGAATTGGGGAGTTATTCCAAACCAATTGAAAAACAAATGCGATGGGATGCTATAAATACCGTGATTCAAAATATCGCTAGGAAAGACAAAAATATGGCCTTGGTTAAAACGGGAGACCTGGGACACAAAGGGGATAATGTACATTTTGACTCTGAATCGCAACGGATACTTGGTGAAAGGTATACCAAGAAATATTTGGAAATAACAAGACCAGCGCACAACAATGCACCCACAACGAACTAGCTTGGCTACTTCGCCCTATCAAAAACAAAACTTTTAAAACGGTTATGCCCCAGCAGTACTACCTCGTCCACCTTTGGTGGGTACTGCGGAGCGAAGGGATGAACTTAAAGTCCTGAAAAGTTTAACCTAAAGTCTTGAAAAGTTTAACCTAAAGTCTTGAAAAGTTTAACCTAAAGTCTTCGAGAGTTTAGCTTAAAGTCTTGAAAAGATGAACTTAATGTCTTGGAGAGATGAACTTAATGTCTTGGAAAGATGAACTTAAAGTTTTGGAGCGTTTAACTTAGGTTTTGGGCCACAGGGGTAACCAAGTTGATCTAACGGTTTTGGACAGTAAAATTAAATTCAGGTATACCTTCATTTGGGATATCCCTAATGCCTGTATCCCCATTTTGTATAATACTGCATTTTTACGGTTATCCTTGATGTTTTTTATCTTTAAGGAAATACTTGTAGATACATACTTATACACGAGTTTGCAACAATTCTCTGGATGACTAAAAAGCAGGAAATAAATGAAAACCTGAACAAAATATGGGGCATTCTTCACATGTCCAGAGAATGTATTGAATTCTCATATTATTTCCATAGACCTAATTCGCAGGAAGAAGCTGATTATATAAATAAAAGCCAACATCTTCAATTTATAAGACATGTGTTATGGAGAAACGCTGCAATTGAACTATCAAAATTACTTTCTAAATCAAAAAATAGCCATAAGTATAACATACACAACTTCATAAGTAAATTTGGAAAGGGAAAATATTATGGCAATTTTCAAATTGAAGAAAAGGTATTAAGAGATTGGAGTTTTAAATTAGAAAATCTTTATGAGACTACATCCAAAATTCTTTTACTAAGAGATAAAGTCTACAGTCATACCGATAAAATTGACATAGATCCAGATGTGTCACCTTCCTTTGAAGATACCAAAGAAGTTATTAAACTTATTGAGGACATAATACAAGATATTTCCTCTCGAACAATTAAGGTATATTTCGATATGCGCAATGTAGTTTTTGATAGAGAGAGATTCTTTATGATTGAGCATTTAGTAGAATATGAAAAACATCGATTGAAAAAGTTATCGGAAAAGTACAATCCCGGATAAAAAACTGTTGCCAACAATGGCTATAATTCATTGTGGTTTTATGCGACACCAAAATAAAAGTATTAATCAATGGCTGATTTCTAAGCGGAATAATCCTGCTGATGATTCCACAACGAAATCATAGCCGAGACCGTTAGCGAATATTGCTAAAATCTAAAGAAATAATGAATCCAAAAAATGAAAAATATCACGAGGAATTAGCTAGGCTTGAGGCCAGAAACGACTTTGAGGAAAAACGAAAGAATAAGAATTCAGCTGTTTGGACATTTCTAAATTCAAATTTTGGTTTATTTCTTCTAACAACTGTTTTTATTGGTGGAATATCAAAATGCTATACAACTTGGAAAGAAAAACAGGATGAAAAAATCCAGCAACAAAGACAAGAACAAGAAGATTTTAGAATTTTTACTAGACTCTCTGAAGAAACTATAGTTAGACTATCAGTCATTGAAAGTTTAAAGGATACAATCCCAGAATTCAAAAGTAAGAATGTACTAATTGCGTTTTGGGGGAGTACCATCAGAGATGATAAGAAATTGTCGTTGCGATATTATCACTTAAGACCATTCTTCACACAATACGAAAAGTGGACCCTTGTAGAATTAATAACTGAGCTTTCACGATACGTAGATTCGACTGTTGTCAATGATATTATTGAAACGAAAAAGATCATCGTAAACAACCCTAACAGGGTAAATGGTGGTGAAGTTGTATATGCTTTGACTAAAAAAAATGAAAAATTACCATCTGGAAAATTGATAGCGCCTAAAAGGCAGCAATATGAAAATTGGAAATATTTGACCGAACAAAACAAAATTATTGAGATTTCTAAAGTTGTAAATGGTGGAGTATTACCTGCAGGTAGGTTACTTAAACCAAACAAATTAAAAGCTGAATCTTGGATTTATAAAATAGGAAAAAACAAACGTAGGTTGGACGATAGCGAAATACCAATTGTGAAGTACTTTGCTCCTAGCACCGATCAGCAAGAATTGTTGAATTCAATAACTAAATTAAAACATTCGCTAACAATGTTTAAACGCAATTACAGCGGATTCGACTACGTACGACTCCACTAAGTAATTGCTAAGGTCAGTGCTAAACCGAAAAACGATAACTTAAAACCCTTAACTGATGGTTATACGAGACCATAGGCAGTCATTTAGAAAAACTGGAAATCGGAATGAATAAACCTACTAAAAAAATAATATGGCGGCAATTTGGAGCAAGTATTGATATGCTTGAAAATGCTATAAAATAATGTCCTTCTGAATTTTGGAATACTGAAAAAAAAATTCTGGTATATAGTGTATCATTCCCTTTTTTGGTTAGATTATTACCTAACACTGGACCCTACGAAATTTGAGCCACCAAAGCCATATACTCTTTCTGAATTTGACCCCAATGGTGTAATGCCAAATCGAGTATATTCAAAAGAGGAATTAGTTTCTTATCTGCAGTATAAATAGGAATAAGTGTAAAGATTTAATATCTAATATGACAGACAAGATTGCCACTTCACGTTGGAAAAACGACTACAAGGACTACCCAGTTCTTGAAATTTTACTTTACAATATGAGACACGTTCAACATCACGCAGCACAATTGAATTTACTACTTAGACAAGAAATTAACGACTCTCCTAAATGGGTTTCGGTAACGGAATATGAAATGGAATGAAAAACGACTCCCGCTGCGAAGTAGCTTGGCTGCTTTGCCCCATCAACAGCAAAACATTTAAAACGGTTATGCCTCCCCAGTTCCCTATCCTCCTTAGGCGGGTACTGCGGAGCGGTTTTTAGGGACACTTACACTTACAGTTGTCCATAACCTCATCAAATTGTTTTACCCCTACCCCACCCCTTACGAATCAACAGGAATTCCGGGATATTCAACCATTGGATGCAAGAAGCATTTAATCCCATTTCCCAAGGGTAGCGGACCCTGGAAAAAGTGTTTTTAAAAGCCCAATTGTTGATCATAGGATGTGGAAAAGTCCCAAATCCCTGACCTATGGACATACAAATCACATAAATTTTACGTTGTAGGTAAAAACCTACATTAAAGGTGTTTCATGGAACCAAGAAACGATGTAGCTAGCGCCACAGGCCCATTTTCGTTTAGGAAACCCTGAAGGCCAATAGAAATCCGAATAAAAACAAATATGTATTCCATCCCCAAAGAAACTCCAATAACCCATAGAAGAAATCGTCCATTCTTATGGAAAATAGCACCGGCTTTGTTATCCCTGTTGCTTTGTCCCGTTTTCATTTTTTGGTTGGCCCAAAAAGTATCCAATCCGGGGACCAACCCATGGCAGTGGCTAGTAATCTCCGGTATGATGGCCATATTACTGGTATCAGTGGTCTTTGTGTATAGAAACCTTAAAAGGTTTTTTCGTGATATGGAGTTTCTTGTCCATAATGAAAGAAGAAGCAAGGCCATCATCGCCAATGCCGCCAATGGCCTTGTCACCCTGGATGAAGAGGGAAACATTCAAGATTTCAATAGGGCCGCCGAACAGTTGTTCCACTACAAGGCAAAAGAAGTAGTAGGTAAGCACATTAATGTGCTATTGGCCAAAAAACAAGACGGGGCTGGGGATTTTATCGTATCAGAACATATCCACCGTGTCGAAAAGGATCGGAAAGTACTGGGAAGAAGAAAAGATGGAAAGTTGTTTCCCGTCCATTTGTCCCTAACCGAAGTTGCCCTTAACGGTACCAAAATCCTTACCGGAATACTGCGGGACCTTACCGATGAGGAAAGGCAACAAGAGGAAATTGCGCTAAGAACCCAGGAAATAGAAAAACAGAATTGGATCAAAACGGCCATCTCCCAGGTATATGGGACCACCAAGGGCGTACAGGATATCGATGCCCTTACAACGCTATTAAGTGGGGTGATAAGCAAACTCTTAAAAGCATCGGTAGGTACTTTTTACCTAAATCAGCGTTTGTTCGACGCCCAATCGGATGAATTAAGGCTTTATGGGAGTTATGCTTTTAAAAACACACAGGGGATACCGAAAAGTTTCAAGTTTGGGGAAGGTTTGATCGGTCAATGTGCATTGGAAGGGAAACCCATATTCCTCAAAGAACTACCCGATAACTATTTGGAAATCAATTCCAGTGCTGGTAAGGCCCCACCCAGGGAAATCTCCATAATTCCCATTACACACCATAAGGAAATCATTGGAATAATGGAATTTGGGACACTCCATAGCTTCAATGCCGCTCAACAGGAATTCGTTGAAGAAATAGCCTCCTCCATCGGAATTATCATTAAAGGCGTAGTTGAAAGGGCCAAAACCGAAGGACTCTCCACGGAGGTCAATAACCAAATTGCAGCCATTAACCGGTTTAATGCATCCATTGAATTTGACCTTGATGGGCATGTGCTCTCTGCCAATGACCTTTTTCTGGACCTAATGGGATATACCCTGGAAGAAATCAAGGGCAAGCACCACATCATGTTTGTTGAAAAAGACTATGCCCAATCGACCGAGTATAAAGAGTTTTGGAGGGAGCTCAAAAACGGGGAGTTTAGACAGGGTGAGTTTAAAAGGAGGCGAAAGGACAAAAAATCGGTTTGGATACAAGGCCTGTACAATCCCATATATAATGCCGAGGGGCAACCGTACAAGGTTCTTAAAATTGCCATGGATATCACGGCACAAAAGGAAATACAGCTCGAAATCCAAAAACAAAAAGAAATTGTGGAGGCCCAAGAAGAAGAATTACGGGTTTCCAATGAAGAGTTGGTCAAACAGGCCCACCAATTGCAAGCCTCCGAAGAGGAATTGCGCCAACAACAGGAAGAATTGGAGAAGGCCAATTCCCTTTTGGAAGAGCGGGCCCAAAAACTTGAGGAACAGCACTTGAGCATGGCGGAAAAAAACGCCAATTTGAAACAGGCCCAAGAAGCTTTGGTCCTTAAGACCGAAGAACTTGAGAAAAGTGGAAGGTACAAATCGGAATTTTTGGCCAATATGTCCCATGAACTTCGAACGCCACTCAATAGTGTGATCATCCTTTCCAAATTATTGGAAGACAACAAATCCAACAACCTCACGGAAAAGCAAATAGAATTTGCGCAGATCATCAATAAATCAGGAGAAGACCTGCTCAGTTTGATCAATGAAGTACTTGACCTGGCCAAAGTGGAATCGGGAAAAATGGAGTTGGAAATTGCCTCCCAGGATATCCGTGCCTATGCCGAGGAATGCCAAAAGACATTCGTGGCCATAGCAGAGGACAAGAACGTGAACTTTGTCCTGGATATTGATGGTTCCTTACCGGAAACCTTTGCTACCGACAAACAACGATTGAATCAGGTAATCAAAAACCTGTTGAGCAACGCCTTTAAATTTACGGACCGGAATGGAACGGTGACACTGGAATTCAGAAATACCAAGGCGCCTACTGCATTTTCAACTACTGCGCTCTTACAACACGAACGCGTCCTTAAAATCGCAGTGACCGATACCGGTATCGGTATTGCACCCGATAAACTCACCTCCATATTTGAAGCCTTTGTGCAGGAAGATGGGACCACCCAAAGAAAATATGGTGGAACCGGTCTGGGATTAAGCATTTCCAAGGAATTGATAAAACTCCTTGGTGGGGAAATACGTGTGGAAAGTGAACTGGGGAAAGGGTCCACTTTTTCCCTGTTCCTTCCTTTTGAAAACCGGAATGCCCAACAACAGTCCCATCCAGAAAAGGACATTGACAAAACCAAGTCTCCCGTGGTCGAACGTAGTGGTCCGCCCAAGGAGGAAGTTGTAGGAGCCAACGCATCAAAAAGCGGCGAGAAAGCTCCAGGCGAAAAACTGGAAGCAGTGATTGCCGATGATCGGGAGCAATTGCAGGATACGGATTCCGTGCTTCTTGTGGTTGAAGACGACCTTAAATTTGCCAAAGTGCTCTTGGACCAAGCCAGGGAAAATGGTTTTAAGGTCGTGGTTACCGATCAAGGGGACAAAGCCCTTGAACATGTAGAAGTTTATCATCCAAAAGCAATCATTTTGGACATGCAACTGCCTGTAATGGACGGTTGGACAGTACTCAAAAAACTAAAGGCCGATAAAAGACATGCCCACATTCCCGTGCATATCATGTCCGGAATGGATAGAGCGGCCCTGGGATTGGAACTGGGAGCGGTGGAGTATCTGATAAAGCCAATCGCCCTCGATACACTCGAACAAACGTTTTCAAATATTTCAAAAAACATTTCCGGTACCGATGTAAAAAAGGTACTGATCATTGAAGATGACGAATCCAATAACCAGGCCTTGCAGGAAATGGTCAAAAGTAAGCGCTTGGAAGCCTTAGCCGCAAAAAATGCCAAAGATGCGCGAAAACTATTCAAAAATGAACTTCCGGATCTGGTGGTTTTGGACCTGGGGCTGCCCGACATTGATGGTATTGAGTTATTGGGCGAATTAAAGGCGGAGAAAAAAGAGATTCCCGTAATCGTATTTACGGGCCGCGAATTGAGCAAAAAGGAATTAAAACAAATAGAACGGCACAAGGACACCTCGGTAGTGTTAAAAACGAGCAAATCCTATGATCGTCTTTCCGAGGAAACCGAACTCTTTCTGAACATGCTCAATTCCACCCAAACAGAATTCCCGGTATTGCCACCCAAGGAATTCCATTCCGAGGATATCATCAAGGGAAAACGGATTCTTGTTGTTGACGATGATATGCGAAACATTTACGCATTGGAAACCGTCCTGGACGCGGAACAGGTTCAGGTCACTGTTGCCACCAATGGCGCTGAGGCAGTGGAAGAGATCAAAAATGGTGAATTTGATGCTGTTTTGATGGATATCATGATGCCTGTGATGGATGGTTATGAGGCCACGAAAAAGATTAGGGACATGGGGCATCGAAAACTTCCGATCATCGCACTGACCGCAAAGGCCATGAAAGGGGATCGCGAAAAATGCCTTGAAGCCGGGGTAAGTGACTATATGTCCAAACCCCTGGATGTTGAAAAACTACTATCCCTATTAAAGGTTTGGCTCTATAACTAATGGAAACACTACTGGAAATATCAGAAGATGAACTGGCAGATTTTGTTCAGATAGCCGATAACCTATATGGTCTGGATTTCTCTGGATACGCACAGGAATCCTTGAGAAGAAGGGTGTTGCGACTCATGAAAATCAGGGCCTGTGATTCCTTTGCCACGTTCAAATACGTATTGGCCAACCATAGTCTAACCAACGATGAACTCTTAAATGAGATTACGGTAAATACCACAGAAATGTTCCGTGATTTTGAAGTGTTCAAATTTTTAAAGGACCAGGTATTTGAGGTGTTGGAGACCTATCCTAGAATCAATATTTGGCATGCCGGATGTTCTACTGGCGAAGAACCCATAAGTCTTGCCATTTTGCTAAAGGAACAAGGGCTATTGAAAAGATCGGTCCAGTATTGTACGGATATCAATTCCGAGGTCCTGGAGATGGCAAAAAAAGGGATTTACGGTCTAAAGGAAATAAAGGAATACTCCACAAATTACATCAACTCCGGCGGTGCATCATCCCTTTCGGATTATTATGTGGCCCATTACGGTAAGGTAAAAATGAACAATGACCTCAGCAAGAATATGGTATTCACCAAACATAATTTGGTAAATGGCACTTCTTTCAATCAAATGCACATGATCATGTGCCGTAACGTATTCATTTACCTTACCAAGGAACAACAGGACAGAACGCTACGCTTGTTCTTGGACAGTTTGACCCCCCGGGGCTATCTGGTTTTGGGAATTAAGGAAAGTGCTATGTTTTCACCGGTTTTGAACGAATTGGAAATCATTAATGGCAAACTCAGGATTTACAGAAAAAAAAGATAGTCCGGAACACTTTAAAGTAGTGTTGTTCTGCGGTTCGTCCGGAGCTATTGCCGTTTTGGAGGATTTTTTATTGCATTTAAAGCCAAAGGTGAAGGCCGCAATTGTAGTGGTGCTGCATAGAAAAATCGATCTGCAGGGTCATTTGGCCAAATACCTGGACAAAAAGGCAAAGGTAACTGTAAAGACCATAGAACATGGAACACCTCTGGAACAAGGAACCCTCTTTATGGTTCCTGCCGGTTATCACTGCATTTTGGAGAAAGATATGAGCTTAAGTCTGGATCTCAGCGAAAAAGTCATGTTTTCAAGGCCTTCGGCCGATGTCTCCCTGGAATCGTTTTCCTATCACCTAAAGGATAGATTGATCGCCGTAATTGTCAGTGGGGCAAATTCCGACGGGGCAAATGGGGTAAAATGGGTAAAAAAAAGAAAAGGGAAGGTCATTGTACAAGATCCTTCAGAAGCTTTTGCCAAGCCCATGCCCTCTGCGGCCATTGAAGCGATTGCGGCAGTTGATCATATTGTGCCTTCCCGTGAAATTAATACTATAGTTACCAAATATCTTTAAAGATGGACAAAGCCAAAATCCTTATTGTTGATGACCTTGTGGAGAATCTGTATTCCCTGGAACAGATCATTGAAAAGGAAGACCGGGAAATCATTACGGCAACCAGTGGAAACGAAGCCCTAAAGTTGGCCAGGACCCATGAATTTGCTTTGATCATTACCGATGTTCAAATGCCCGAAATGAATGGCTTTGAGTTCATAGAGATTTTTAGGAGCAAAAAAGTAAACAAACAGGTCCCCGTCATTTTTGCCACCGCTATTAACAAAGAGAAAAAATATGTCATAAAAGGATATTCCGAAGGCGCCGTTGACTATTTATACAAACCCTTGGACCCAAATATTGTATCCGCCAAAGTCGACATTTTTGTAACCCTTTATAATCAAAAAAGGGCATTGGAACATCAAAATCAAGAATTGGACGCCCTGAACAAACTAAAGAACAGGTTTTTGGGAATGGCTGCCCATGATATCAGGAATCCTTTGGCGATTATTGAGTTCTATTCAAAATCATTACTTACTGAATTAAAACCTGTGTTGAAGGATTCACCAAAAATCCAGGAGTTGGAGAACATTGTCATTTCTACCAAGTTTGCCCAAAATCTGGTCAATGACTTTTTGGATATTAGCAAGATGGAATCCGGGCATATTGAACTAAAGGAAGAAATGATAACGGTTGATACCTTTTTGGAAACCAACCTAAAATTCAATCAAGTTTTTGCGGATAAAAAGAACATTCATCTAAAAGGAAACATCCGGATAGCCAACCTGAGGACCGCTTTCGATAAGAACAAAATGAGCCAGGTACTCAATAACTTAATTTCCAATGCCCTAAAGTTTTCACATAAAGGCACCACCGTATGCCTGGAGGCACAACAAAAAGGAGACCAGTTGATACTGTCCTTGAGTGATCAGGGGCAAGGTATACCGGAAAGTGAAATGGGCCTGTTGTTCAACCCATTTACCAAAACCTCAGTAAAATCGACCGCAGGGGAAAAAAGTACGGGGCTTGGACTCATGATTGTAAAGAAAATTGTGGATGCCCACAACGCCCAAATATCGGTCACCAGTAAAGTTGGGGTTGGTTCCTGCTTTACCATAACGCTGCCTATCAAAACCCTAGATGCGTCGACCGAAGCTACGCAATGTAAAACAGATCAAGAGGTTTCACTGGATAACGAAAAACTGAATATAGTGGTGGTGGACGATGATGTTTTAATGCGAACACTTTCTGAGTTGGTATTCAATAAAATTGGAGGTAACATTACCATGTTGGAGGATGGTGCTTCGCTTCTTGACCAGGTAGAGGCCATAGACCCCGATCTGGTCTTTACCGATATCAACATGCCTGGGATGAACGGCTATGATCTGGTAAAACGGATACGCAATATGGGGCTTGACTTTCCTATTTTTGGATTGACCGGACTTATCAATGAAGAAGTGCAAACACTTTCCAAAAAATCCGGTATGGACGGTGTTTATGAAAAACCCCCTGTGGAAAACATGTTAAAACACCTGATTTCCCAAATCCATGGGGAACGTGTATAAGATGGCAAGATTTTAAATCCTTCCCAAACAGACCGTTTCCCTAAAATAAAGTATTGCAATCCGTACGTTGTTTTGAAGGTCAGTTTCCATTTTTGGAAACCATAAAGTCCTGATGTTACGACTGTAAATCCACGGCAATCTTAAACACACTTTTGTTGATCGAATTGGAATTTTTTATGCGATTGGCCTTTGTCAAGCAAAGCCAAATCCTCGAAAAATCTTACCTTGTATGTTAAAAAAGAAGACAATCCATGGACTCCCTTTCCATACCCACTACTGACCAATATCATGGTATATCCATGCTCCAAGTCCTATTTTCCGTTCCGATGGGAAAGGTTAATTGCAGAAAGAATTATATCACCTTTTAAGGGCTTACCAATTCCACTGAACCAAATACTGTAAAGCAAGGATTATGAAGCTAAAAAAGGAATTGGGATTGTTCGATGTTTTTGCGGTGAGCACGGGGGCCATGTTCAGTTCGGGCTTTTTTCTGTTACCCGGATTGGCCGCCCAATATACAGGTCCGTCTGTGATTTTGGCTTACTTGCTGGCCGGTGTCCTTATTATGCCCTCCATGTTCAGTGTGGCCGAAATCTCGACCGCCCTACCGCGGTCAGGAGGCGCCTATTTCTTTCTTGACCGAAGCTTGGGTCCCATGATGGGAACCATTGGCGGTATTGGCACGTATATCGCCCTTCTTTTAAAAACGGCCTTTGCCCTTGTTGGTATTGGTGCCTATGGTGCCCTATTTTGGGCTATCCCGATTAAGGAGACCGCCGTGGTCTTTGCAGTGGTTTTTGCCATCCTGAACATTTTTGGGGCGCGAAAGTCCTCGGGTGTCCAAAAAATATTCGTTATTGGGTTGTTGGTGGTATTGGGCGCGTTTATTGCCGATGGCTTTTGGAATATTTTTTCTGGAAACCCTTCCATCGGTTTTGACACCAATGCGTATTATCCTTTTTTTACCCAAGGACTTGACGGTCTTGTTTTTACGACCGGTTTTGTTTTTGTCTCTTATTTGGGACTCACGCAAATAGCCAGTGTTGCCGAGGAAATTAAGAACCCGGAACGCAACATCCCTTTGGGGATGGGATTGTCCTTGTTGGTCACTGGACTGATTTATGTGCTCGGGGTCTTTGTGATGGTCAGTGTAATCGGTAATGAAGCGCTTTCCGGAGATCTTTCGCCCGCAGCTACCGCGGTGGAACGATTGTTCAACTGGTTGCCTGCCAAAACTGGGCTGTACATTATTGTCGTCGCCGCTTTATTTGCTTTTGCTTCGACCGGAAATGCAGGGATGCTTGCCACTTCACGCTATCCGCTGGCCATGGGAAGGGACAGGTTGTTTTCAGAAAAATTCAGTAAAATCAGCCGTTGGGGGACCCCTATTCCCGCAATTCTGCTCACAGCGGGATTGATCGTCCTCTTTATTTTGGTGCTTACCGAAGAGGGCATTGTAAAATTGGCGAGTACTTTTCAGCTGTTCATATTCATGGCCATAAACTTTTCGGTCATCGTTTTCCGAAACAGCAAAATAGCCTCTTATGACCCCGGCTATCATTCACCGCTATATCCCTGGATGCAACTTTTCGGTATTGTTTCCTCCCTCGCCCTGATGTTTTATATGGGATGGGGCGCCCTGGCATTCACCTTGACCACCATCCTTCTTGCCTATTTGTGGTATCTATTTTTCGTAAGCTCAAAAGTAAAAAGGGAAGGGGCCATATACCACTGGTTCGCCTTATTGGGCAAACACCGGCATGACGAACTGGAAAATGAGTTCATGATGATTTTGCGGGAGAAAGGGCTACGCCAGGATGATGTGCTCAACCAGACCATCGTTCGCTCGCAAATACATAGGGTCAAAAAGGCGCTATTTGAGGATTTGGTGCAGGAGGTGGCGAATTCCATGGCTGTGGAATTGAATGCGGACAGAAATGCCTTGAAGGAGGAATTCCTAAGAACAACACCCATAGACCCTGCCTTGGTCATTCCCGAGGTTTCCCTGCTTTATGCGAAAAAACCAGATATCCCCCACCCTGTGCTCCATATGGTATTGTGTAAGGATGGTATTGAAAAGCCATTTGAAGAAAAAGGGGTTTCGAACACGGAGAACATAAAGATATTCTTCTTCCTCGTAAACGATGCGAACGACCCAAAACAACAGCTCCGCATGCTGGCAAGCCTATTGAACATTGTGGAACGCGACCACTTTACCAAAGACATCTTTTCGTTGAGATCTTCAAAGGAAGTCATTGAGTTTCTTTTGCACGACAAGCGATTTATATCTTTTGCCCTATCTAAAAATGATCCCACCAATTCACTCATTGACAAAAAGCTTATGGAAGTTAGTCTGCCCCCGGATGTTCTGGTAATTTTTGTTGATAGGGAAAACACCTCATTCGCCCCTAAGGGCAATACCGTGCTACGAGAGCATGATGTGGTTACCATTGTTGGGGAACCTAAATCCATCAATACATTGTATGATAGGTTTATCCTGTCAAGATGACCTCCTAATCCGGATAGCTGTTCTTGGATAAATGAAGGATTTTTTCAAAGCAAAAAGATGAAGGATTCCGAAAACCTGCCCAGGTTCCCGGAACCCTATGCAATTCATTAAAAAGTTTGGGATACTTCCTGGTTCCACACTCCTGAGGCTACGGTAGCCTCCACATATTCCTCAAATGTAATCGGTTTACGACCAAGTATTGTTTCGACATCATCCGAAATCGTCTGATTTTCAGAGTGCCCCAGTACTTCGGTGAACAGGTAGCTCAATAACCAAATAACCGGTTCTGGAAGTCCTGCTTCTTTAAGTCCAGCCTTGAACTCTTCCATTGAAATGGGTTGATACTGAATTTTTCGACCCAACTTTTCACTAATGATAGCAGCAACCTCATCGAAAGTCAATTTTTTAGGGCCTGTCACGGTAACAATTTCACCATTGAATCCATCGTCAAGAAGAACCTTTGTGACCACATCAGCGATGTCTTTGGTATCCGTATAGGGAATTCTCGCTTCTGGCATGGGCAAGGCCATATGACCTGCCAATACGTAATCCTTAAATGCCCCCTCATTAAAGTTCTGATTGAACCAAGATGCCCTTACCGTAGTGTAATTCAATCCGGAATTGGCTACGATTTCCTCGCAGGCCTCAGCTTCGGTTTCTCCCTTTCCTGAGAGTAATACCATTTTATCCAATCCTGCTTTTAACGCTTTTTCGGTAAGGGTAGCAATAGCATCCCTGGCTCCTGGAACGGCCAAGTCGGGATAGTACACAACATAAGCCCTATCCATATGCTCCAACGCGGCGTCATAGGTTTCTGGGTTGTCCCAATCAAAGGATGGATTCGTTTTTCTACCCACAACCCTTACGTTGTGTCCCATTTGCTCCAAGTTTTCTGCTACCAGGCGACCGGTTTTACCAGTTCCTCCGATGATTAAAATGTTTTCTGTTTTCATGTTTTTAAATTTTAAAGTTTTGTACGTATTCTTTTTTTGTTCTTGATGATACAAAGGTGCGAAGTGCCCGAGGGAGATTTTTGACACTTAATGCCAACCTTTTGACACTTTAGGCCATGCTTAATTTCTTACCTCAAATACAAAAGATGACCCGAAGTCATCTTTTATCCATTGGACACTTCCTTCTTTTATTGACCGGTTACTTCTCTAGATAACAAAAGGGTTCCAACCAAGGTAAAACCGGTGCACAAGGGAAAGAACCGCTCCATATTTTCCTGTTTTTATTTAGTGTATATAAATCCCACCAATAATAAAATGAAGGATAAGAATGTACTGATCGTCCGTATCGTATGCCATTGATTCCATGGGTTTTCAAACCGGGTACGGAGTGTTTTCAATTCAGCGCCGCTCAATGCTTCCAGATTGGATTTGTCAAGTATTTCGTTTAAGGGCACGTTTCCAAAGATGGTTACCAGTCCCAACCCAAAAAAGAAGAGCAAAGCAGCGCCAAGAAAAAGCCAAAAACCAATACCATCATTCTTGAATAAATAAGCGTTTATGAAGAGTAATACAGCCGGACCAAAGAACACGACTAAGAAGGTTCTATTGATAATGGCCCTGTTCATGGCTTGAAAAGCCTTCAAGAAACTCAAATCATCCAAACGACCTATTCCCGGGGTTACCGCATTAAACCATGTAAAACATAAGCCAGCGGTCAATCCGGTAAATAGGATTCCGATCAGTAAGACGATCAATTTAATTTTAATTTCCATAATTGTTGGTTTTAGAGGATGATATCCAGGTTAATAGATCTTGATACTCGTTTGAGGTCAGTTTGATATTCTTGCCTTTGGGCATACGCTTTTTAACAAAGACCTGCTTGTACACCTTTTCCGCCCACGAATCCATGTTCCCCATGGTAAAAACACGACGTCTATTGCGCCTTTCGTGGCAGACATTGCACTTGTTTTCAAGGATTTGAAAAGCCCTTTCCTTGGAACGCTCGGCTAGGGCAATTGAAACATATTCAGAATTTCGAACCTTGCTTTCAGCGAGCGGTGCAGCGATACTACTAGAGTTGGCGAGATACGAAAATGAAATAGTAACTATGAGTTTTACCAATGTAATCATTGTAAAAGGTGTTTTTAGTTGACGATACAAAGGTGGGAAGTGCTCCAAGGCGTTTTTTGACCCTTAAGGACAACCTTTTGACATTTTATGCCAAAACGAAACTGCTAACCGTTTTTTCTATATTCCGAAGGGGTAAGACCAGACCATTTTTTAAAAGCCCGGTTAAATGCACTTTGTTCCGAAAAACCTGTAAGGAATGCAATATCGCCTATGCTTTTGGATTCATCTTTTAGCATATCCTTGGCCATCTGTTCCTGGGTTTTTTTAATGAGGTCCCTATAGCTCACTCCGGCCTCGGAAAGCCTTCTTGTCAATGTTCGGTTACTCATAGCCGTAAGCTCACTAATATGGTGAATACTGGGAATACCGGTAGGTAGCGCATCTGTTATCAGTGCTTCAACATCGCGCACAAATTTACTCCCAGGAATTTTAATGCCCTTGGTCTTTTCATCGACCTGCTGTAATAGATAGCTGTTGATACTGGCGTCCGCTTTGGCTGTTCTTAGATTTAAGTCTTCCGTTTTATAGCTAATGGCATAGTCCGGTTGGTTAAATAGTATGGGGCACTGAAAAGCAACCTTAAAGCTGGTCAAATCCTTGGGTGGCTTGTGCTTGAAGCTAACTTCCAGTGGTAAAATATCTTTTTCGGACATCGCTTGCAGCACTACGACTGTTGCGGACAAACTCGCCTCTGTGGATAATTCCATTCCCCTTCTATGGGCTTCCCTGTTGAGGAGGACCCGCGAAATATTTCCCTCGTTTTGGATTTGCCATACAAAGGTGTTGGACAATAATTTGAAATAGCGCTCACTCCGTTCAAAAATCTCACCAACCCTGGAACACGTTCGCCAAGAAAGTCCCAGGACACCATAATCCTCAATGATCATTTGTTGGCCTACCCGAACTCCAAACCCAGGGCCAAGTTTATCGTCAAGTACTTCGTGTGCAGTTAAAAATTCCTCTGCAGAAATGACCTCCAATTTTTCGGCTTCTTGCATTGAAGTGGGCCAATTCGCAAAATCACTTCTGGACATACCTTCAGCTAAGGCACAATTAAGCATCTTTAGATAGAGATTTGTAGAAAAGTATTTCACTGAAGTAAGTTTCTATTCCTACGCTAAATATAATTGAAAAATAATTCGATGATAACGCCCAATACAAGGGCAATCACAACATTGACCCCTGAAATTTTACCTGAGTTGAAGGCATTCGAAAAACCGACTGCGAAGTAGCTTGGCTGTTTCGCCCTATCATTCCCAAAACTTATAAACCGGTTATGCCGCGGCAGTATACCCCTGTCCGCCTTCGGAGAATACTGCTGAACGGAGAGGTTTTTAATGAACCGGGGAAAGAGAAAGAAATTATCCATGGACAGGACATCAAACTCAATTTGGAAAAGGATGTAGATAAGGGCAGAACCCCATCACCAGCAGATGATTTCGAATAGAAAAACGCCCCTAAAAAGGGCGTTTTATCCAGGTCATTTTGCTGTTCCCTTAAATGCTATTCCAATCTAATTCGATAAATAGCTCCTTCTCCAGTAAACATGCGTACTCTGGTCGCCTCATTGGAAATGTTGTCAAATACCAATGCTTCCTGATTGGGATTGGAAACCGTGTTGGCCGCTTCCGCCGTTATTGTGTCTCCATTGTACAACTTAGCCACGCTACATCCTGAACCACAGTTGTCCTCAATATCGAGGGTAATTCGAGATACGCCCTCAAATGTGGCAAAATCTATTTCAAATACTCCCCCGAAGAAGAAGAAGGCAACCTGCCCCTCAAAGGGATGACCCTCCCGATTTTCAGTGAAAAAACTGGATGCGCCCAAATTGCATGTTCCTATCAATTCTTCCGCAAATCCTTCTCCTAAATCCTGCTGCGTATAGGCCTGTAGGCTTAGATTGACACCCTCTATTGTTCTAATCTCATTACATTCTATCAAGAAATTCTCGGTAAAGGTTATTTCAATTGGTTCAAATGCTGTGTCTTGTCCGTTCTCGTCTTCATTACCGCCTTCATCGGAACATGAAAAACATTGGACAAGTAAAAATAGTGCCATTAGACGTTTTGTGTTAAGAGTATATCCTCTCATTCTACATAGTTTAAAGGGTTTATTTTAAAAAGTGATTTCGCCAATTTTATACGTCCAGTTGTCCGCGGGATAAACCTCAATGGTCTTTAGCACACCGTCAAACTTTGAATTTTTATTGTTCCGCTCTGGAAATCTTAATCTATAGATAAGGCGGATATTCATGGGCGACATTTGCATCAATTGTTTCAAAGGGGAGTTTTTTTGATAATACTCAAAGAGTTTTTTGGCTTCATCGGATTTTAGAGGTAAGCCAAACTCACTTGGAAGGTTGGTCATGTGGACACCTTTAATTCTTCCGGCAAATGGCCCAGCGGTAAACGATAAATTACTTGATAAATTGAGCTTAATTTCCTCTTTGTTCAAATCATATTTGACAAATAGTCCACTGGTGTTATAGACTAAGTTGTTCGTATCCATTTTCAAGGCTCTTACTCGAACATTATCTCTTTCTCCTTTCATCTTTTCGCGAATCCTCTTGAGTTCAAAAGGGTCGCCATGATTAAGCATAATGGCCTTTTCCTCTCCTGTTAGTTCTATATAATATTCATAAGGGTCGATATAGGGTTGAGGAAAAAGAGCTGTACAGCAATTACCTTCTGTAGTCCAAGAGTTCATTTCTCTGTATGTACCAAAATAGGACTCATAATCAGTACCCTCACACATCTTTAGCGCTGCTAGATAGTATTGCTCCAAATTTTCTCTATTTCTCAACTTCTCAGCTTCTCTTTTTTGCTGTCGTGTTTGTGGTTTTGCTTCACCGCACGACATGAACATAAAAAGTAACAACCCGATCGGAATAAGTTTATTCATGTGCCCAAACATATTGTGAATGATTAAAAACACCTTACGGTAAGCCGTAGGTCTAAATTTGAATGATTTCATTTTTAATTTTTAAGAATCGATCAAGGGGTAGATTGAAGAACTGGAGACTAAGGAATGTTTAATCTTCAAGGAGAGCGACTATTAAAGGTAACCGTATTTATACGGCACCCGCTGCGATGTAGCTCGGCTGCTTCACCCTATCATTCCCAAAACTTTGGAACCGGTTATGCCGTGACAGTACAACCCTATCTGCCTTCGGCGGATACTGCGAAGCGGGAAATACGTTTTTTCTAAATGGATTAGGAACAAAAGCTACCGAAGTACTGGAATTGATTCAAAAAATATTTAGCCTTATTTTATTGGCAGGTTTTATCCAATCATTTGTTAGGTATTCAAAAAATAAAGCTCTACAGCTAACAAGGTGTACAAGTAATAGCGGTTTAAATGATAAAACGAAGGAATAAACATAAAACAAAGGTCAGTGCAAAACCGAAGGGTTCGTGAGTAGGAATCCGCTGCTACGCATACACTTGACCGTTGTAAAACATTTAAGAAACTAAAACACTAGTATACTTTGCGAAAATTCCTTTTTGAAAAAAGAAAATATGGCTTTGAGTTGCTGATGGATTTACACACATTTGAGAACAATCCCAATGCTTTCTTTGAGCCCAATCCCCATACCTGCGACTTTTTTGAGATTATGATTTTCGAAAAAGCTTCAGGAACAATGGATTTGAACGGACAGGTACTGGAAGTTTCTGGGAACAGCTTATTTTTTATCTGCCCCTTTCAAAAAAAGTCCTGTAAAATTCCCCTTGAGGATGTCAAAGGTTTTCATCTGGTATTTCAAAATAACTTCCTGGCCAATTTTTTTGATGACAAACTGTTTGCTTATCGATTACAATACTTTTATAACTCCCAACAACCGCAATACTTACTGCTGAAAAATACGGATTATGACATCATTCGGTTTGCTTTAAATGAAATAATAGCCGAAATAAACAATTATCAAAATGATAGTTCCCATATTATACGTTCACTTTTATATTTCTCCCTATCAAAGCTTAATAGGCTGTATTCAACGTTTTACAACATCTCACCTGACACACAATCCGATAACAAAATCCACAAATTCAAAGAACTGCTCGAGTTGAATATCCGAAAAGCACATTCGGTCAACGACTATTGTGATATGCTGGAGGTAAACCGCTATAAATTAAACAGGCTGGCAAGAGCACAAACCGGACACTCTTCCAAAGAAATGATCAACAACAGACTATTGCAGGAAGTAAAAATGGAACTTCGCTATTCTACCAAAACCATCGCGGAAATAGCATACGATCTAAATTTTAGCGAGCCCAACAATTTGACCAGATTTTTTAGAAAGATGGAAGGTGTCAGCCCTATCACCTATAGAAAGAGTGCTCAAAATGATAGTTTTTATCATTAAAATGATATGGCAGCAACGTTCAGTATCGTTGATATTCGCAAAAAGAAATCATGACAAAAACCCTGTTTTCCATCATTTCATTGTTTAGTCTTCAACTAGCTTTTGGACAAAATTCACCATCAAAGATTGACATGATTCCCTCTAAATGGGATGTTCCCAATGATGCTCTTTTTGAAAAATTTGACAATAGGGAAACCCTTGTGCTGAAAAGCGGGAGGGCTACGGTCAAAAACCTTGATTTTACAAATGGGACCATCGAGGTAGATGTATATGCCAACCCCATCAGAAGCTTTGCCGGCATCAATTTCAGAGAACACAACGACCATCAGGAAGAGGTGTATATGCGAATGCATAAATCAAATCAGGTAGATGCCGTTCAATACACTCCCATTTTTAACAATGAGTCAAATTGGCAATTGTATAGGGAACACCAAGCAAAAGTATCCTTCAAGGATACTGGATGGAACACCTTACGAATTGATGTGCATAACCAAAGTGCCGAAGTCTTTGTAAATAACATGAAAGTAATGAGTGTGCCCAAGTTGAAAACAAATCAAGATGAGGGTGGGATTGGACTCTGGGCTTTGTTTGGAAATCGGTTTTCAAACTTTAAGGTCTCGCATAGCGACATGGATGAAAAATCCAACTTGGCCGAAGTGGTAGAGGTAGATCCTAATATCATTACAAGTTGGGACATTACCACGGCCTTCCCTTATGAGGAGGACAAACTCAGCTTTGAGGGTTTTTCCAAAGAAAAGTATACCACCGTATCAACTGAAGAGTCAGGCCTAGTGCCCATATCAAAGTACGTTAAAAAGTCTTCCGGAGGTAGGTTTGAACAAAACAAGGAAGATTATGTAGTTGCAACCAAAACAATCCATTCAGAGAAAAAGGAAACCCGCCTTTTTTCATTTGATTATAGTGACAAAATAATGGTATACCTAAATGGCAAAGTCATTTTCAAAGGCAATAACGCTTTTAGGGCCAAAGGAATTCAGCATATGGGGCATATTGATATTAACGCCAACAAATTGTACCTTGAACTTGAAAAAGGGACAAATAAAATTCACTGTGTAGTTATAGATAAGGCAAATGGATGGGGTCTAGTTGCCAAATTGGAATAAGCACTTCATAACAAGGTATCTGAAAGCATAGCTCGGTTCCCACGACGCTTCATATACCAATCGTTGCAGTGCATTTGACTAAACATCCAAAATTTGAAATGAAAGAGATAAACCGGATAATGACGAACATCTGTTCGGAGAATTTAGTGGAAAGTCGAAATTTTTATACCAAACTGTTCGATTTTGGCGTAGAGTATGATAGCGATTGGTTCGTACACTTGATCTCAAAGGACAAAAAACTCGAATTGGGAATAATAGACAGAACCAATGAAATAGTACCAAAGGATTTTCAAAACAATCCACAAGGATTTTACGTAACATTCGTAGTTGATAATGCTGACGAAATATTTCAGATTGCAGAAGCAGAAAAATTTGAGATTATAAGCGAACCAACGGATACTTTTTACGGACAAAGACGGTTATTGCTTAAAGACCCAAATGGAACTTTAGTGGATGTTTCATCACCTATTGAGGGGTTCGAATTTTAAAGTGGATTATGAATTCAAGGGGATAAAAAAACCATTTGAACAAAAAAGCACTGAGCAAAAAAACAACCTTATTCTGGGTTAATTTACTTCTATACTTTCATCATACGGCAGTCCTGATTTGGCAATACCAAAGGCCTATTTGATGCGTTTATTGCTTACTGGAATTAGGGCGGATTTTTACACTTTCCCTTAGACACTATAAGGGTTCCCAAAAAATAGGAGCATTGAAAAAAGAAACCTTGGATTCCCATAATCAAACAAGCTTGTTACAAAAATCCAAGGTTTCTTCTTATTCGTGATCGCGGAAAGATTGACTACTTCCTTCCTTATGCGCTCGATGTAGCAAATAAAAAACCACGACGCCCCGTGCCGGGTTTTTGCGTTTTCCTTCGCTTATGAAAGCAGTGGCCTTCAACGCTGCGCAAAACACAAAACCACACAATTCTTGTGTGGTTTTTTGAGTGTCGTGATCGCGGAAGGATTCGAACCTTCGACCGTCTGCTTAGAAGGCAGATGCTCTATCCAGCTGAGCTACGCGACCTTATGTCATTAAGCGAAACTACCTGTTCGGTTTTCGCCGGACAAAAATAGAAAAAGAAAGTCAAATGGGTACACTCGATCCAATAGAATTCCATGTAATCATTTTTTTACAATCAAGACCGCTTTTCGCTGCATTGCGATTCTTTTGAATAGTATTGATCACCCTTTGTTTCATTCGTTTTTGTATTTCAAGTAAATGATTGATACGGCGAACACATTCGTACAGGACGCATTAAGCTACGTTGGTCAACCGTCCGTCGAACAAATAAAGCTGGAACGCCATAAATTCCTATCTTGAAAGATAGCTTTCACCTGAGCTGGTTTCATTTGTTGTAAACCCCATAGGTGCAACCATGCTTTGAAAATGAAAACCATGTGGATAAAGAGACTATTACTATTTAGTTTATTTATTGTCCATAATTCAACTTTTGGACAAATTTTCGAGAAAGTTGAGCATTTGGCCGGACTTGACTTTTTCGCCCAGAACAATGGTGTTGCCATTGCCGACTATGATGGCGATTTAGATCTTGACTTCTTTGTTGTTGCCATCGCAAAAGATGTGGAAAACAACGAATTGACCCATAGTAAACTATACCGGAACAATAATGACGGTACGTTTACCGATGTAACCCAGGAATCGGGCCTGGTCAATTTATTCCCTTTGGACGGCACTGAGGAGGAACTTGAGGATTTTAGGGCACTTGCCGGACACAAATACGGCGCTTTCTGGGGCGATTATGACAATGATGGACGTCCAGATATTTTATTCACACATCGAAAGAAAATCCAGCTGTTTAGAAACCAGGGCGGCGGCAGGTTCTTGGAAGTGACCAACCAAGCAGGCTTTCAATCCGTCAATGACTGTGAAAACACTTCGGCCATATGGTTTGATTACAATAATGACAGTTTTTTGGACATCTATATTCCTACATGGAAAAGTTGCAGTTTCAACATCATGTATCGAAATAACGGCGACGGCACTTTTACCGATGTCTCTGACCTTATCAATATTGTCGAAAACGAAGAACTGCCCAGTTTTAATCCCTTTCCGTACGATTTTAATCAAGATGGTTATATGGACCTATACCTTACCAATGACCTGAGGAAGGCCAACCAACTTTTCATCAATAACAATGGAAACTCTTTTACAGAGCAAGCCATAAGCTATGGGGTTGATACCAAGGCCGATGATATGGGCATTGCGGTATCAGATTACAATAATGACGGTCATTTTGATTTTTTTATTACAGCCATTCAAAGGAACTTTTTGTTGACCAATGATGGTGATACTACGTTTACAGAAGATGCCCGGGATAAGGCCGTTGGGGATTCCGGATGGGCCTGGGGCACCAAATTTGGTGATTTTGATCTGGATGGGGATGAGGATTTATTTGTGGTCAATGGATATGACTTTCCTGGATGGGGAGCCGGTACCAACATTTATTATGAAAACAACCACGCCCAAGGCGAAAATGATTTTACCATTCAACCAGTTGGGCTTGAGGATTTTGCAATAAGCGTGGAAGCTGTTGATTTTGACTATGACAATGATGGTGATTTGGATCTTTTAGTTACCAATTCGGACAGAAATTCCCATTTGTACCGAAACACTACCCTTGGTTCCACTGAAAACCCTGATTTTCAATGGCTAAAAATCTCTTTGGTAGGAACGATATCCAACAGGAATGCTATCGGCACTACTATAGAGCTGACCACGGACCAATCCGTTCGAAAAAGATACTATACCGGGGTTGGGTTTTTAGGGCAAAACCTTAAGCCGGTCCATTTTGGGGTACCCAGTGGGGAAGCCGTTAATTCGGTGAAAATTACCTGGCCGTCGGGTATTGAGGAAACCCACCAAAATATTGAGGCAAACACCCATATCCGTGCAATCGAAAACAATGGGTTTGAGGTGTTGGACAACAATACCGCTTCATTGATTTTTGGCTGTACCGACCCGAGTTCCTGCAATTATAACCCTAACGCCATTATGGATGATGGCACTTGTGAGTACCTATCCATAACCAATACCATTGAAGGCAGACAAAGTACAGGTTTTTTTGCAGAGGAAACCTATGGCATTTCCTTACAATCCGGCCAGTCGATTGTTTGGAAAGTCACTGGAGGTGAAATTACATCGGGTCAAAATACCGATACTATAGAAGTTGAGTGGAGTTTTGAAAGCGCTGGTGAAGTAATTGCTGTAATCAGTGGTCCTTTATGCTCGTCCGAAGAAATCATATTGAATGTAACCCTTAGTGCTTCAGAAATCTCATCAGACAAATCAATTGCCAGGGTATGGAACGAGGCGCTACTGGATGCCATTAGGGGGGATTTTGCCAGACCTACCATTCATGCCAGAAATCTGTTTCATACCAGTGCGGCCATGTATGATGCCTGGGCCATTTTAAACAACACAAAAACGTATTTGATCGGTAATGAGGTCCACGGTTTCAGAAACCAATTTGCGGGATTCGAACCAAATTCCGATAACCTTGAGCAGAACCTTAATACCGTTATCAGCTATGTCGCTTATCGAATCTTGTCACATCGTTTTAGAAACTCCCCCAGTGCCCAGTCGACCTTGGCAAAATTCAATCTTTTAATGGATCAATTGGGCCATGATAGAAGCATGGTAAGCGTCAATTATATTGCGGGAAACCCTGCAGCCTTGGGAAATTTTATTGCAGAGACGTATATCAACTATGGCAATCAGGATGGATCAAGGGAACAAACGGGTTATGACAATGCCCATTACGAACCGGTTAATCGTCCTTTGGCCCCTATTCTGCCCGGAAATCCCGATATATCAGACCCCGACCGTTGGCAATCTTTAAGTTTGGATACTTTTATAGATCAAAGCGGAAATCTAATTGAAGGGGAGACAATAGACTTCTTGAGTCCAGAATGGGGCAATGTGTCGCCTTTTGCCATGACCAATGATATGGTCACCACATACACCAGAAATGGCAATGACTATAAAGTATACAACGATCCAGAGACACCACCCTATATCAATTCGTCGAACCCACGATTATCCGAAGCCTACAAATGGGGGTTCTCTTTGGTTTCGGTATGGAGTGCCCATCTCGATCCCGCCGATGGGGTACTCTGGGACATATCACCAAGATCTATTGGTAATTTGGACATACAAAGCTTTCCAACCGACTATTCTGATTATCCCAACTTTTATAAGTTGTTGGAAGGTGGTGATATAGGACCGGGCTATTCCACAAACCCCGTTACAGGCATGGCCTATGATTCCCAAATGGTGCCACGAGGTGATTATGCAAGGGTCTTGGCAGAGTTTTGGGCCGATGGTCCCGATTCCGAAACCCCTCCAGGACATTGGTTTACCATATTGAACTATGTTAATGACCACCCATCATTGGAAAAACGCTTAAATGGCGAAGGCCCGCTATTATCCCCCTTGGAATGGGACATTAAGACTTATTTTGCCCTTGGGGGAGCTATGCATGATGCCGCTATTTCGGCATGGAGCATCAAAGGTTGGTACGATTATGTTAGACCTATTTCCGCTATTCGATACATGGTGGATCAAGGACAAAGTTCAGACCCAAATCTTCCCAGCTACAATGAAAATGGAATACCCCTGTTAACCAATTATGTTGAATTGGTTGATGTAAATGACCCTTTGGCCGGCAGGGAAGGCGAAAACATTGGAAAAATAAAACTTTTTGCCTGGAAAGGCCATCGTTATATTGGTGACACGGACACCGATACTGCCGGAGTCGATTGGATTTTGGCGGACGAATGGTGGCCCTATCAACGCCCCAGTTTTGTGACGCCACCTTTTGCAGGTTACGTTTCTGGCCATTCAACCTATTCAAGGGCTGCCGCAGAGGTACTGACCTTACTAACGGGAAGTCAATATTTTCCCGGTGGTTTAGGGGAATTTGTGGCAAAGCAAAATGAATTTCTTGTGTTTGAAGAAGGGCCATCGGTAGATATAAAATTGCAGTGGGCTTCTTATAGGGATGCATCGGACCAATGCAGCCTTTCCCGCATATGGGGAGGTATTCACCCTCCGGCAGATGATATTCCCGGCAGATTGGTCGGTGAAAAAATTGGGATTGATGCCTTTAACTTTGCAACTTCCTATTTTGAGGTCAATCTTCCTCCAGCACCTCCAGAATCAACAAACCATATTGTTTATCCTATTCCGAATGATACTGGTGAATTATATGTGGCAAATACCAAGGACGGTGATAAATTCTACTTGTTTGACCTGAACGGGTCACAAATTGCCATTAAAAATGTAGAGTATAACGAAAACAATCGGACCTCTCGTCTGAGTTTAAGTGATTTCATTTCTACAGGGATGTACCTGCTTCGCATTAACAATAACAAGGCAAGGCGAATTTTGGTGAAATCCAGGTGATTTGGTTACGGAAGTGAATGCCGTTAAAGCAAACGATAAAACTTTGCAGTTGATTTCCATTTCCAGCGTGTTATCATCGGTATTAAAAAATCAGAGTATACGGGGCATTCCATAATCGCGCCCCTTTTCCATAAGACCTGAAACACGGACAGGAAGCACTAATACAATCATATTCAAGTGTTTACGTAGCTCCTTTTTAGTGAGGAATGGGTTAATAGTTCCTTACTTTGAAGTGAGTTCGATATAAAAAATTACTTCATTTTGAGTGTTTTTGCGATAGCAAAAATGTATCGAAAAACCTGCCTGATCGGCAAGGCAGGCAAGTAATTTTCTTGCAAAATCCTAATTTCGATACGATTTTTCTTCATTTCATTACGAAAAACCACTCAATTTGATGGATTTTGGTTGATAAAAAAATTATGTCAAACTCATGTTAGTTTAATAAACCCATACATGAAAACATAAATGCAATGGTAATAGGGCTTTCCATGACCCATCTCTTCATCCCCATTCAATTGTTTCTCACTGGTATTGGTCATTTACTAGGCCCTACGAAGAAAGTTTTAAGCTTTTGAACCGGAAAGAAAATTCAAATAACCTACGTACTCGATTAAGGCAAACCTATACAAGTAAAGCTTTTTAAACGCCATCAGTATTGTTTAATTAAAAAGAAAGGACAGGTAAACCTGTCCTTTCATCACTCAATTAAACTAACTCTAACTGAAAACTACGCTAAATCAAAATATTATTTGTTCCACTCTACCCCACCAAATAAGGTTCCGGTGTAAACTCCTGTTTCATCCATAACCTGGATACCGCCAACACGGTCAAGTGGAAAATACATTTGCAAATCTGACTCGCTACCTGTTATCTCTGCATTTAAGTCGGCAACATTCCTAGTGGTATCCCAGAACCTAATATTTCTCAAGGCTCCAAGTAAATCCTGTCCCCTAAAGAAATCGATTTCAGGAGCTGGCCATCCGTTAGGCAGCCCATACTCACTTTGTTCTGCAACCAATTCCTGGTTCACGTACAAACGAGCGACATCCTCCGTGGCATCGTACACTACGGCTATATGGTTCCACTCATCGGATGGAACAACGGTAGCTGGTGGCGACTCAGCCAATTTCCAACCCAGACCTTCCCCATCACCCGCATAGGAATAGGCTTGAATACGGCCTGCATTAAAAATGGACGACTCGTCTGATGGGTCGGCAACACCGGTTACCCTCATCAAGTAGTGGTTGTTCGTATAAATATCTGTTTCTGAGTAACCCAGTAATGATCCAAACTGCATCTCAAATTCTATGGTATAATCCCCGGAAGGTGTATACGCCGGGGTAATCCTAAATAAATCAGAACCTTCCGTATTTTCGGTCTTGATGACCCCACCGGCATCAGCCACTAAATTATCATTATAAAAATCAATGGTATCCAACAAACTTTGTGCAGTGTCATCTATGGTTCCCTGTGCCGGGTCTGAGGTCAGTAAGCCTTCAGCCTCCGTTAAAAGCCCATTAATATAATCCAATGTGCCCACTGGATGATCTCCATCATTGGTTCCTTCCGATACGGTATTATCCCTATAATCCGTTAATGCCGTAATAGCAGCCTGTAAGGCGGAAAAATCCTTTATAATCACTGGAAGCTCTTCTTCCCATTGTGTATTCCCTTGTAATGTTGCCGTAGAGTTTCCAACAACATCTTCAAAGGAATCCCCTAAATTGGATCCAAACGGGAAATAGACAACCAAACCAGCCTCAGTTCCCTCAACAGTTTGACCAATATTTCCTTGTATGGTACTTTGGTCCAAGACAGAGTTCCAAACCTTAAACTCCCGGTATACGGTGTTACATGAACGATTATTAAAAGTTGGACTGTTTCCAAGTACAAAAGGCACATCGGTGAACTCGGGCTCTCCAGCCACCGTGGCAACCAAATCTCCATTGATATACAAATTTTGTTCTGTTCCGGAATTTGTGTACGCTACGTTCATCCACTCTCCGGATACCATGGTCCCAACTGGACTTCTGGGAGATTCGGGCCATCCATCCACAGTTCCGGCAACCACTTGAATTTCCCCTGTACCAAAGTATCTAGCGGCGAGACCTCTGGATGGCTCATCTTCCGTACTGAATAGATTATTTGAAAAACCAAATTGATTTAAATCAGCGATATAAATCTCCATTTCAATGGTTGAAGCTTGGTACAAAGCTATTTTCACATTATCAGATAATTCTATTCCCGAGCCTACACCATGATTCACATAAAGAAATGCGGTGGCCACCGTACTTGCCAAAAAGGTGTCTATGGCGGCATTTAGCTTTAAAACTGCATCATTGATATCCTCTTGGCTATCCGATGTTTCGATACGTCCGTAAATCCAATTGAGGACATCCTGCAGATCATCCTTGGCCCCTGGTTGGAAATCTCCTGCGTTTATCCCTTCCACACTGTTATCAATCAAGGATTCTGCCTGATCTATGGTTGCTTGAAGGGTAGCCAGGTCAAAGTTTCCTCCAGAGCCGGAATCGTCATCGTCATCGCAGGAAATGGTAAATAAAAGGAAAGCGAACACTGGCAAAAACCATCTTCCTATTTTAACTATTTTGTTTTTCATTTTGCTTTTTTTTGGTTAGAAGTTACTACTCATCAAGCCGCCTGACTTTGTTTTGGTATCGGCGGTATCCCACCACAGACGAATATCCATTCTATCTGCAGGAATAGTATTTCGGGACGCCGGCATAAATTCAGATTCAAGTTCATGGGCATTATCGGGGTATCTCACCCGTTTTACCCAAGTATCGGGTGCCACAGTGGAATTACTGCTTACCCCATCGATGGGTAGGGTGATGTCCGGATAATCCGTTCTTCTAAAATCTGCCCAACCTTCTTCACCATTGGGGAAGTTGGCAATCCATTTTTGGGTAATCAACTGTTTAAGTTGTTCTTCGTTGGAACCGGAAAGTGTTGGTATGGCCGCTATGTAATCCGCAGCCGCAACGGCATCCACCCCTACTAAATCCATAGAGGCTTGAACCCCTTCCAAATACAGGGCATTGGCATTACCTCCTACCCATCCTCTCAAAGCAGCTTCCGCACGTAAGAAGACCACTTCGGAATAAAACATGATCGGCAAATTGATCAAAACATTGCCATTAGGACTAAAGCCCGAATATCCGTCAACGAGATTGATGGTGGCATTGTCGTTAGCTGACTCAGGTACAAGATCATAGCCGTTCGCGACCCCAGTGAACACACCACTGTCGGCTAGAGGGGAACCCTCTTCATAGGCAAGCCAGAAACTGGCCCTTGGGTCTTCAGAACCGGATTGATTGTACAAAAAATCAGTGAAGGTGCTGGAGATACGAATATTATCCCAATTTGATCCCATTTGGTGGAGGTAATCACTGAAACCTTCCGTCCATATAGGCAGTAATGCACTATCATCATTACTTACCATGACACCCGCATTTACAGCAGCTGCCGCTTCCGCCTGGGCCTTGTTTGGGTCTACATTGGCCAAACGCATGGCCAAACGCAACCGTATCGAATTTCCAAATCGTTTCCATTTCTCCAAATCCCCCCTAAAAAACAAATCCGTATCGGATGTAAAGGCGTACTGGGAAGAATCCCCAGGGTCAATGGCATCCACCGCATTGGCCAAACGATCAAATAAATCATAGTAGATTTCCTGCTCCGTATTGTAAGACACAAATTCTCCCAATCCTGCACCAAAATAGGGCATGTCCCCATAGATCTGGAGTATGCGGGCCCATTCGGCACATATCCATATTTCCACCTGTGCCAACACATTGGTATATGTGGGGTCCTCTCCATACCAATCTTTCAGGGTAATGGATTCAGCAAGGGTTTGCGTATAAAATTCCCGCCATCTGTTTCCTATCCAACCATCTACATATTCATATCTGGGCGACTCAAAACCGCTTACGGTATTTGCCCAGTATTGTGCATAAAAATCAGAATACAAATTAACGTTACGCTGATAGTTGCGCATTGGATTCTGTAACATAGGGAGAAACATGATATCTGGACTCACTATGTTTACCGCATCACGCGGGGTATTAATTTCTTCAAAGTCGTCGGTACAGCCAACCGTTACGATTGCCAGCACCATTGTTAGTAGTAATAAAATTGTTCTTTTCATATCAATCATTTTTTAAAAATTCAGGTTTAAAGCAAATCCAAGGGACCTTGTTAGGGGAACTGGTGAAAAATCAAATGCCTGTGCCCCAAACTGGGTATTGAAGACCGCAGCATCTGGCACTGTACCTGGAGTATCCCTATAAAGATAAAACAAGTTTCTGGCTATTAACGACAGTCGAACATTGCTTATAAAACCATTTCCAAATCTATTAAGCAGACTTGAAGGCATACTATAACTTAAAGACAGTTCATTGAGTTTCATAAAGGAGGCATCGTATATAAATTCTTCGGTAATACCCGAAACCCTGCCCCAATAGGCTTGCGGTTCCACAATTTGAAGGTTGGGGCCTCCGTCTGCACGAATGCCATCCACAAAGAAGGGCTGCCTGCCCAGACTTGTACTTTTTAGGGAATTTCCACCTCCCGTGGCACTTGCTTCCGTTAGGGAATAAATATCACCCCCTTGTTGCATACCAAACAACGCGCTTAGAGAAAAGTTTTTATAATTGGCGTTTATAGCTATGGAACCTGTAAAATCAGCTTGAATATTACCAAGTTTGACTATTTCTTGTGTTCTTACCGGGAGACCGTCCTCACCAACAATAATGTTTCCATTGTCATCCCTTTCATAAGCAAAACCGTAAATATCGCCCATCAACTCACCTTCCTCTGCCCTAACTTCTTCCGGAATGGTGTTACTCTGGAAAAATGGGTGGAACTCGTTGTCATCCTCCGGAGTTATATACTCTTCCAAAACACTTCTATTTCGGGCAAAGTTAAAAGTCAATCCTAAGTTAAAATCTTGGGTTCTAATAGGAACTACGGTAGCGATCAACTCTATCCCCCTGTTTGTGATCAATCCTGCATTTATCGTGCGTTCAGTAAACCCGGAAGACTGTGGAAATGGAATCCTAAGAATTTGGTTATCCGTTCGTTCGTCATAGTATGTTATGTTCAAATCAAACCTGTTGTTGAACATCCTAAGATCGAGCCCTATATCCGCTGTGGATGATATTTCGGGCTTCAAATCAGGACTTACGGATAAATTGGGGGTTTCCGATCGCAATAGGTTGAAGTCGGCGTTCTCCAATATAAAGACCGGATTGGCATCACCAAAAACAGTATCCTTACCCAATTGCGCCCAATTTGCCCGCACTTTTAGGTAGGAAATCCAGTCGGGCAATTCAATCATTTCCGAAATGAGGCCACTCAAACCAAAGGACGGATAGAAGAAAGAGTTATTGTCTGGTAGCAAAGCTGAAGACCAATCGTTTCTTGCAGTCGCGGTGAAGAACAAATAATCCTTATAGGATACGTCCAGGGAACCATATATGGACTGTATTTCCCTGGCAGAAAACCTTTCAAAAGTGGTTCTATTTGTACCCGCATTAAGGAAAAAGTCGTTTTGTGAGGTCAATCGTCCGGATCTAGCCTCCAAAGTCTCGGAATCATTCCGCATTTGGTTTCCCCCAACATTTAATCCAAAGTTAAAATCATTCCCAAAGTCTTTGTTATACCGTAACAAGAATTCTAAATTGTCTTCCTTGAAAAAAGTTTCCGTAGTAGTAAGATTGGGCCTAGTGATATCCACGTTGTCCCGGAACCTAAATCCAGCCAGGGTTTCATATCTATAAAAATCTATCCCATATTTCAGCATCAAAGTCAAATCATCCATCAATTTGATGTTAGCTGCCAGATACCCAAACATCCTGTTCCGCTGATCACTATTCACAATCTGCTGTTGAATAAAATAGGGATTTCTATTGTTGGCATTGGGGTTTGCCGTTAAATCTTCAAGATTGGGTCCAAATAGAAATTCAAAATTCTCCTCATTTCTTACAATTGATCCCGCAGCTAAATCCTCAGTCCTAATATTTGGTGGAATACCATTCAATTGGGAAATAAAACTGTAGAACCCAATATCTGGCCGTTGTTGCCCTCTATTTCTTATCCAGGAAATCTTAGTGTCCAAATTTAACCAGGGGTTGATGTCATAACTGGCCCTCACATCAAAATTCAACTTTCTAAGTTGATTGTTTTCAAAAACCCCTTCATTCTTATCGGAAAGGATGGACGCCCGAAAATGACCCTGATCGTTACTATTTGAAAAAGAGATGGCATGCCTAGTATTGACGGCTGTTCGGACAAAATCCTCAATCAAATTCTCTTCGGCCGCATAGGGCAATTGCTCTCCCGTCCATGCTTGTCGTACAGTACCATCCAATCGCCCCCCCCAGGAAGACCGGGATCTGGGATCAAATTCACCATTAATCCCCTGTCCATATTCTTTTTGAAGATCAAGAAAAAAAGCTGCTTCGGAAAACGTAGTGGAAGTGGAATAACTAATACCCAATCCTTTAGAATCCTGACCACTTTTGGTGGTGACCAAAATCACCCCGTTTGCACCACGTGTTCCATAGAGTGCTGCAGCTTGACCACCTTTTAATACGGAAATGGATTCAATGTCATCAGGGTTGATGTCCAAGAGCCCCCCACCATTGGAAATACCACCGAATAAATCTGTAGCGTCCGTAGCTTCGTTGGCGGAAAAAGGCACACCATCTATTACCCAAAGGGGCACTCTGTCGGCACCCCCTAGGGAACTTGGCCCCCTGATTTCAATTCTCGCATTACCTGTAACTCCTCCAGAAGTGGTAATGTTAACACCAGCCACCTTACTTTGCAGTGCGGTATTGATGTTACCGTCTGATGCCCTTCCCAAATCCTGGGAAGAAACCTCCTGTACGGCATAACTCAAAGCTTTTTTCTCTTTTTTGATTCCCAAGGCAGTGACCACAACTTCATCCAAAAGTTGGGTATCCTCCTCAAGAGTGACATTGATCACGGTCTGATTGCCCACCACAATCTCCTGGGTCTGATATCCAATGTAGGAAAAGGACAGGGTGGCATTGTTGGATACACTCAAAGAATAGTTTCCATCAAAATCCGTGGAAGTTCCGTTAATGGTCCCCTTTTCAATCACGTTGACCCCCGGGATGGGTGTCCCCGTAAAATCGATAACCGTTCCAGAAACCGTAACGTTTTGTGCAAAAACACCGTGAACACAAAATGTTATGGCAAAAATCAATACATAACGAATCTTTTTACTCATGCTCGTTTAGTTTAGTTAGTTAATTAATTAGCTAATTAGTTGTCAAATACTGGTTGAGAAAATTATTTCAACCGATTCAAATTAAAATTTAACAGTACATTATGATAATCTTTTCGACTAATAACCGAGCTGAAAAGCTAAAGGACATGGAAACGAAAACGTTTGAAATACGTTTTTAACGGGATTGTCCTCTATTTTTAGGTTTTGGGGAAGGATGGAAAGTGGTATAAATCCGTGCCTATTGCCAATGCACAACGCACGAATTATCGGAATCAAGACCGCTGCACTACAAGGCCCAAGAAACAGGACACTTGTTATCCTGAATTTTGGTCCCGTGTTGTACTACCTTAATGCTATAACAGAAGTAAAGTTTTGGGAGATTCCATGATAAAAAAGGCCTGTTACGATCATGTAACAGACCTTGAACAAAGCATTGGACGTTTACCTACACCATTGGGTGATAATCTCAATTTGTGAAGCTCCGGTTGCATCTTTTACCATTAAAGTGCCGCCGCTGCATGGATATTGCAAGAGAACGGATAAGGTTCCCGAGGCTACCAAGTTCCCATTTTGGAACCATTGGTAAGGTAAGGTTCCCCCTTGGGCGCGACCGTCTACCTGACCATAGGGGCCTGGACCGTAAACCGTTAATTGCAATGATGATACATCTTCTGTAGTAGAGGTATACGAGAAATTCGGGCTAGCCATTTCTTGGGATTCCATCTCTGATGTGTACAGATCAGTAGTGTTCAACAATTTTTCATTCTGGGGTTGTTGCGCAAAAATGCCGGTAGCAACCAGCATTAGGAGTAGTGGGATTACTCTTTTCATCTTTTCGTTGTTTTATAGGGTTATCGAACTATTTAAATGTAGTATTTTACTTATATTTTATAAGGCTAATTCAACCAACAACCCTCTAGAGGCGCTAAAAAACACAACAGAGAAAACGTTTGAAACGGATGTAAAGGGCTTTTCTCCATTTTTACTTTTGGTGCAGGATTTGAACTTCATGGTTTTGAGTAGAACAGGGAAATTCCCTTAACACCACTACGTTGTCATTCTTGCGTAAGCGGGAATCCATTCGAACAGGAATTACTGTGGATTCCGCATCAGGTGCGGAATGACAGCACTGTTTGAAAAAGCCGTATGGAAACCAAAGTACCTGCGATGAAATTGAAGGTTATGGACCTTTAACGGGATAATCCAATTGATCCCTAGAAATTCCTTATAAACTACCATAAGTTGTCATTCCTGCGTAAGCGGGAATCCATTCGCACAGGAATTACTGTGGATTCCGCATCAGGTGCGGAATGACAGCACTGTTTGAAAAAGCCGTATGGAAACCAAAGTACCTGCGATGAAATTGAAGGTTATGGACCTTTAACGGGATAATCCAATTGATCCCTAGAAATTCCTTATAAACTACCATAAGTTGTCATTCCTGCGTAAGCGGGAATCCATTCGCACAGGAATTACTGTGGATTCCGCATCGGGTGCGGAATGACAGCACTGTTTGAAAAAGCCGTATGGAAACCAAAGTACCTGCGATGAAATTGAAGGTTATGGACCTTTAACGGGATAATCCAATTGATCCCTAGAAATTCCTTATAAACTACCATAAGTTGTCATTCCTGCGTAAGCGGGAATCCATTCGCACAGGAAATACAGTGGATTCCGCATCAAGTGCGGAATGATAGAAACAGTAAATAAATCAGCTTTGTAAAGCGTGCAGTTCAGAACGTATGAATACTAAGGGGGTTGTACAATCCCTATCTGAAGGATATGCTCCGCGCATTTACCAACTTATCATGTGAAATAAAGTACCCCTTATGCGGTTTGCCGTCCACTAAAACCTCCCACGTTTTTGCGTTGCCGTCCTTGGTCTCTTTTTTTTCAATACGTACTTTTTGGTTGGTATAATACCGTTCGTCCAAATGAAGGGTAATTGCATCAAAAGTAGGGGTCACCAAAGCATAAACGGGTTCGGCCGGTACCACAGGATAAAGGCCCATCATGGAAAATACGGCCCAGGCGCTCATGGTCCCTGTATCGTCATTGCCCGGGAGGCCATCCGGCGCATTTTTGAAATAGGTTTCCAGCAATTCAGAAACTTTTTTCCGGGTACGCCATTCCTCCCCCTTCATATAATTGAAGAGATACGGGTAAGCGATGTCGGGCTCATTGGCCATATCAAATTGATTGTTGTCAAATACCTTTTGCAATTGGTCTACAAAGCTTTTCCGCCCTCCCATCAACTTTTCCAGTCCCTTAATATCATGGGTTACCATAAAGGTATACTGCCAGGCATTGCCTTCAATGAACCCCAGGTTTTTTACAAAATTGGCTCCGGTCTCCGGATTGTATGGTGTTAACCAACTGCCGTCGTCATTTTTAGGCCTCAACAGTTTAAATTCCTTATCGAACAGTTGCCGGTAACTCAGAGATCGTTTTTTAAACCGCTTGTAATCCGCTGTCTTGCCCAATTCCTTTGCCAACTGTGATAGGGAAAAGTCTGTAATATTGTATTCTTGCGTGGTTGACACCGAGCCGCTATTGGTGGTCTTGGTAGTCAGATATCCCTTTTCCAGATAATCCTTTATTCCCGGTCTTAACGGGTTGTTTTCCAATTGATCGGCACTTTTACACATGGCCGTATAGGCCTTTTCCACATCAAAATCCCGTATGCCCTTTAAATAGGTATCCGCAATGACAATTCCTGCTGGATCACCTACCATTGTGGTGGTTTCCGTGGCATTCAATTCCCATTTGGGCAACCAACCCGATTCATCATAAACCTGCAACATACTCTTCACCATATCCGATTGCTGTTTGGGATATACCAAACTCATCAATTGGTGCAGGTTCCTATACGTATCCCAAAGGGAAAAAACCGTAAAGCGGGTATCCTTGGTACGCAAAGTCTCCCGCGTCCCCATTTTGGGATAGTCCCCATTGTGGTCGTTTAAGGTACTCGGATGAATCAGGGCGTGGTACAATGCTGTGTAGAAAATGGTCTTATCGTCCTTGGTTCCCCCTTCCACTGTTATTCTGGAGAGGTATTGATCCCATTCTTCCCTGGTAGTGGCCAAAATCTGTTCAAACGACTTGTCCCTGGTTTCCTTTTCAAGATTTTCCCTGGCATTTTCAATGCTCACATAGGACACCCCTACCCGTAGCTCGACTTGTGTTGGCGTGTTGAAATTATATCGCACATAGGCCCCAATACTGTCTCCCACCACCTCTTGGGTATACCCTTTCATCAATCGGGTCTTGCCATTGTATCCCATCCATTCCGCTTCTGCCCCCACATATTTGGCAGGCTTTTTCCATAGCCCGAATTCATCCACCGGTCGGGAAAGTCGGGCCACAAAATAAACAGGATAAGCCTCTTCGGGTTTATAGTAACAAAACGAGCCCACGGATCGTATCCCCTCAATTTCATCAGGGGCGACCATTCGTAGCTGCCCTCCCTGTTCATTGGTCAGGCCCAGGCCCAGGTTTAACAAGATATTGGCTTTGCCCGCAGGGAAGGTATATCTGCTTACACCGACCCTGGTAGTGGCAGTGGCTTCCACCTTAATGCCGTATTTGTCCAATGTATTGGTGTAATACCCTGCCTTTGAAACTTCATCGGAATAGGTTGTGCCGTATTCCAGATGATCGGTCTGAAGTAATCCTGTAGTGGGCATTGCCAGAATCACCCCCAATTCCGGACAGCCTACACCGCTAAGGTTTACGTGACTAAAACCGGTAAGGAAGGTATTCTCATGCACGTATGGAGTGGAAAGCCAACGACTGTCCTTTTCCAATGGGAGATTCTGTTCACCTGCCACATTAAAGGGGGAGACATTGGCCATTCCCCTAACGGCTATGGGTCCCGGATTTGTAGTTCCAAAATTGGAGGTGCCTATCATTGGGTTTACATGGTCCACAAGCCCGGACTGCGAAACCACCTCATAGGCCACCAATACAAATAGCACCAAAGTATACTTTCCAATATCCCTCATTTTTCAATCCTTATTTTTTGATAAGCGGCTTTGCCCTTGTTTCCCCCAACGGATATCGGTTCCACCATTAGGTGCAAAAATCCATTGGAGAGGGGGGCATTCGCCACATAATAATCCTTGGACGGTGTTTTCCCCAACCATACTTTGTTATTTCCGGAAACGGAATAGATGTTATGGAAGGCCGCATTGGTATCTTCAAAATGCAGGTATACCTCCGCTTTATCCCCTTTTGGAAATACCTCAATACTAAATTCTGGAGCTGGTAGCTTTTTTTCCTTTTTATAAAATGTGGAAATCTCCCCTAAATGGGCATTGCCCTTGCCCATGGTCTGCAGCCCTGTACTCACTATTGCAGTATTCGTTTTGGCAGCTACCCTAAAAACGGTCTTTTTCCAAGAACCGGACGGTTTCAACGGAAAGCTCAGTACTTCCCCATTGGACAACTGGCAATAAAATTGCAAACGTACCGAAGTGTCCGATTTGGCCACTACTTCAAAGGTTACCGACTTATCCAGGGCAATGTTTGTTTTGTACAACGAAATTTCGGCATCGTCATAGGTTTCAAAAAGCAAGCTACTGCCCCCTTCATAACTTTCAGAAAAACTGAATGTAGGCTTTACTTTTGTACTATCCGATTGCCATTGCCAGGTGGGGAGCACATCCTGTATACTTAGATTATGCCATTCCCTATTGGCAATCGTCTTTCCCTTTTCGTTATAAAACCTCCCAAGTCCGTAATTGAAATTGGTTTTAAAAGGGAGTTTTTGGAGCACACTACGGGCAGGGAAATAAGGGGCAAATCCCTCCCATTTGGTTTCCCCAAAACGTGTTTCCACGGATGGCCCACCATTCCAAAACTTTTGCTCATTGGCATAGACCTCTTCCGGTTCCTTGGTTTTTGAAATATCAAAAGTGGAATTGGGCCAATACAGTCCTATTGAGGTATTGCTGGGACGCCCGTTTTGATATAGGGCATCCCACTTGGCGAGTGTTTTATAACTTTTGGCCTGTACGTCAATGCCGGCAAATAAGTCCCATTCACTACGTCCCAATGTCCCGGCCATCGCCTTTGAATCTTCCAGATTGGTAGCACTGTACCTAAAATTGATAAAAAACACATCGGACATACTCCGGGTACCTTTCTGAAAGAAAACCTGGTTATGGTCGTTTAGCTCGTCTTGCCAAATGACCCTTCCATCATCGATCATGGCATCGTACCACACCAATTTCAATGATGCCCTTGTTCTATAGTAGGCAATAAAAGCCACCATGAGCTCTGCCGCATCACGCTTGAGATTGTAAGTCTCCTGGTTAATGAACCACCCATCGAACCCATAGGTCCTGGCCACTTCTATGAGTTTGTCCGCAACCGGAAAACTACCGTCTTCCCGTTGCTGTAAAAATTGATAGACCCACTCTTCTTTTCCACCGTACACATTTGGCGGAAAGAAAACGGTTCCTATGGACCTTACCCCATTTCTATGTGCCGCATCCGTCCATGTGGCCAGTGGTGGAACAATGATTCCTTCTGCTGCGGAACCTCCCCACTGGACAAAATAGTCGATATACTGCCAATACGGAAAGGCGTATTGTTTCACAGAGGGAAAACCCTGTGCCGGATGTTTGCTTGTAGGATGCGGTGCCACCAGGGATATGATTCCGGGAGCGGTGGACAACTCTTTTCGCAATTGCGTGGTACTATCCGAAAATCGCTCGCCCAAGGGTACATAACTGATATTAAACCTAGAATTCCTATCCTTTTTGGGAGACCATTGCAATAAATCCTCCACAAACCAATAGGAGGCATAGGGTTGATTGTCTCCATAATCCGTTGTTTGGGCCCATCCTCCAAAAACAATGGAAAGCAGTAGTACGTACATTATTTTGGTTTTCATGGCCCGAACTATTTTTTGCTTAGGGAATAGGGTACGCCCTTTTTGGAAATGCCCCAATTTTTGTTCGGTTCCGCGCCCATCCGAAATGTAAGCTCCCCTCCATTTTGAACGGTTTCCGTAGCAATCCAGGTTTGGTCCATAGGTTCCCCATTTAGGCTTGCATTTTGGATAAACGGACTATTTTTCCCATTACCTTCCGCAGTTATGGTAAACGTGTTCCCATTTTGCAAATGCAGTTTGGCCCTGTCAAAAAGGGGACTACCCATAACATACTCGTTGGTAGCCGGTGCAACGGGATAAAAGCCCAAGGCACTGAACACATACCATGCCGAAGTCTGTCCGTTGTCCTCGTCACCACAGTAACCATCCGGTGCGGGGGTGTATAATTTGGTCAATACTTCCCTTATCCTTTGTTGGGCTTTCCATGGCTGTCGTGCATAGTTATAGAGATAGATCATGTGTTGGATGGGTTGGTTTCCATGGGCATAATTGCCCATGTTCACAATCTGCATTTCCCTGATTTCATGAATGGTAAATCCATAGTAAGAGTCGTCGTATTTAGGGGGCATTTCAAACACACCATCCAACATGCTTACAAATTCATCCTCCCCGCCCATTAAATCGATCAAACCCTGTACATCATGAAATACGGACCAAGTGTAGTGAAGGCTATTGCCTTCAGTAAAGGCATCTCCCCATTTAAGCGGATTAAAGGGTGTTTGGAACTGACCATCCTTATTTTTGCCCCGCATCAGTTTGGTGGAAGGATCGAATAACTTTTTATAGTTCAACGACTTGGCATAGTACTGTTGGGCCAAATCCTCCTTCCCCAAGGATTTTGCGAGCTGTGCAATGGTAAAATCGGCATAGGCATATTCCAAGGTTCTGGCTGCATTTTCATGAACACCAACGTCATAGGGTACATACCCCAAGCTATTATAGTATTCCAGTCCGGCTCTGCCCACACTGTTTGTAGGTCTTCCATGGGCCACGGTAGCATTTTTTAACATGGCCTCCAAGAGCACTTCCACATCAAACCCCTCCACCCCACTTAAATGGGCATCGGCAATAATGGATGCGGAATTGGAGCCGATCATACTGTCACGATGTCCCGGACTTGCCCATTCCGGTAACCATCCCGATTCTTTGTACGTATTGACCAACCCTTCCATGATCTGGGCATTCAATTCCGGATACATCATATTAAAGAAAGGAAAGACGGCCCTGAACGTATCCCAAAACCCATTGTCGGTAAACATATATCCCGGAAGCACCTCCCCATTGTATGGACTGTAATGCACCACCTGATCCTGGGCATTGATTTCGTAAAACTTTCTGGGAAAGAGCAATACCCGATAGAGACAGGAATAAAAGGTCTTTAAATGATCTTGATTCCCAGAGAACACTTCTATCCTGCCCAACTCCTTTTGCCACGCTTCATTGGCCTTTTCCTGTGTTTCCTGAAACGAAGCATCCCCCAGTTCCCTATCCAAATTTAATTGGGCCTGTTCCGGGGATATAAAGGAAGAGGCCACTTTTACGTGAATCGTTTGGCCCCTTTCGGTAGCAAATCCCAAAATAGCCCCTACATGTTCCCCTTCACTTTCCGTACTGCCCTCATGGAGCTGCCAGTTATCCTCCCATGTATGGGTAAGCTCAAAATCCGTATCGAATTCCGCTACAAAATAGTTGTGGAAATTATCCGGGACACCCCCACTATTATTACGGCAATACCCAATAACTTTTCGTTGTTCCGGCAAGATTTTTACCATAGAACCCTTAAAAAAGGCATCCAACAGGATATAGGCATTATCGGTCTCTGGAAAGGTGAATTTAAAATGGGCCGCCCTTTCCGTAGGGGCCACTTCTGCCACTACATCATAGTCTGCCAAATAAACACTGTAGTAATCCGGCCTAACCGTTTCCGCTTTGTGCGAAAACCAGGAGCCCCTCTCCTCTTCCTGAAACTTTAGGTCACCGGTAACGGCCATGAGCGAAAAAGCCGCATAGTCATTGATCCAAGGGCTAGGCTGATGGGTCTGTTTAATACCCCGTATTTTATGCTCATCGTATTTGTAGGTCCATCCATCCCCCATTTTGGAGGTCATGGGAGTCCAAAAATTCATTCCCCAGGGCATGGCTATCGCAGGATAGGTGTTACCATTGGAGAGATCAAAGGAGGAATCCGTTCCCATGAGCGGATTCACGTAATGTACAAAGTCCTGGATGGTTTCCTGTTCCTTTGGTTGCTCTTTACATGATAGTGCCAATAACAGCAGAATCAAAAGCAAGTATATTTTTACGCTGTTGCTTATGGTTACTTTTTTCATATCAATAGATTTTATTCACTTCGGGAGTTTTTAATTTACTTTTAACGGTCGAGGAAAATCCGTCGGTCATTTTAAATACCAATTCCCCACCCCTGGTTATCTCTCTATGGGTAATATAGGTCCTATCCAGTTTTTTCCCATTCAAAAAAACGGCCTCGACATCGCTCCCGCTGGTATAGTGCCCTTCTTTTCGGATGGTAAACTTTTTTTTACCCATATTAATCTCCAATTCTTCGAACAGGGGAATCCCCAAATCATAGACACCCTGTGCCGGATTTACGGGATAGAATCCCATTGCGCTGAACAGTAGCCAGGAAGACATTTGCCCGCAATCCTCATTTCCACAATGGCCATTGGGTTCATTTTTATACTGTTCCCGTACAATCCGTTGGATCAATTTCCGGGTTTTCTCGGGCTTTTGCACATAATTGTACAGATAGGCCACATGATGGCTGGGTTCATTGCCATGGGCGTATTGACCGATCATCCCCGTACTGAAAATGGGAAGCTTGTCTTCCGGTGAGGGGGCATATGTAAACATAGAGTCCAACTTTTGTTCAAATCGCTCCAATCCCCCCGTTTTCTGGATCAAACCTGGTATGTCCTGCATGACCGACCAATAGTAGTGCCAAGCATTGCTCTCACAGAAATAGGGGGTGTATGCCTTGGGAACAAAGGGATAGATAAAATTACCTTTTCCATCTTTAGGCTGTAGCCAAGAGTTTTTTTCATTGTAGAGGTTGCGCCAGTTTTTTGATCGGGCCAAAAAATAATCATGGTCCTCCATCTTACCCAAATCTTTGGCAAACATGGCAATGCACCAATCGTCATAAGCGTATTCCAGTGTTTTTGAAACCGACCAGTTTTCATGATGTCCATCCACAGGTATGAACCCTTTTTCCCTGTAGATGTCTATTTGGCGCCCGTTGGCCATGGCACTTGATTTACAGGCCTCAAAGGCCAGTTCCCGGTCAAAATCGAACCCTTTAAAATGGGCATCCACGATTACGGGCACGGCATGGTATCCGATCATCATGTTGGTCTCACTGCCCTGCATGGACCAAACAGGCAAAAGTCCCGTTTCCTTATAATGGGCCAATAAAGATTTGACCATGTGGGGCACCCGTTCCGGATGAAGGATGGTATATAGGGGATGCGCCGCCCTAAAGGTATCCCACAGGGAAAAGGTATCATACCGGTCAAAACCTATGGCTTTGGCGACCGTATCCATTCCCTTTAGGTACTTTCCTTCTGCATCATTGGCAGCTTTGTAGGCCCCGTTGCTATCACTGTATAGTGTTGGGGCCAACATGGACTGGTAGCACATGGTGTAAAATATACCTTTGGAAACCGTATCCTGGGTAATGACCTTTACTTTCTGAAGTTCCTTTTCCCAATGGTTTTCCGCTTCCCTTCTAATGGCATCAAAATTGGTATGGGCTTCCGTATCAATGGCCTTTCCTGCTGCTTCGGCACTCACCGATGACAATCCTGTCCTTAGCACCAATTGTTCCCCATCTTCCATAGCGTACTCCAATATTATTTTGGTGTCGGTCGTGCCTCTAAAAGAGGAAGCACCTTCTATTGGGCCATTGTTAAAACGATGCGATGTAAAGGGTTTTGAAAAACGCATTTCAAAAAACAGGCGTTGGTTCCTTGCCCATCCCGTGGACATACGATGCCCTTGAATGGTGGAATCGTTTACCACTTTCAAAAAAGTATCGGTGGGCTTGTCCCAGTTAATGGCATAGCCTAAGTCAATATGAATTTGTGTGCTATCCGCCTTTGGAAAGGTATAGCGATGTACCCCTACCCGCTTTGTAGCGGTCATTTCGGCCTTGATACCATAATCTAGGAGATCGACCCAATAATATCCTGGGGAAGCCCCTTCACGGTTGTGGCTGAAATGTGAAAAGGGTTTGAAGTTATTTTCCGGTATCCTTTGGGAAAATCCATTATTGGTGGGCATGACCAAAATATCATAGAGGTCCCCTGCCCCTGTTCCGGAGAGATGGGTATGGGAGAAACCCGTAATAATGGAATCCTGATAGTAATAGCCTGCAATCCGATCCCAGCCCGGAATGCCAATATCAGGACTCAATTGTACCATGCCAAAAGGCACCGTTGCCCCGGGATAGGTATTTCCCGGACCATCGGTACCTACAAATGGATTGACCCATTGTACAAGTCGCCCTTCATCAACTTCCGTCTTTTGTTGCGGAACGCAACCAAGGGCCCCAAGCAACACCAAGCCACAATACCCTTTAAACCTCATTGTATCAGGTTTTCCTTAAACTTTTTAATAGCCATCAGTTGTTGGTCCGTTATGGCCGGACCATCAAAAAAGGAGACACCTTTAGCGCCATTTTCATAGGCGAGTTCCATGGCCTTTGCGAGTTCGGCAACGGACATGGTTGGGACGAACAATCCCGTATGAAGTTCCACATTTTTCCCCTTTAGGTCTTTAACGCCCTGTCCGGTAACATAACCGATCCAATCGGTTTCCTCATTGTAAAAATTGTTGTACGCCATAGGTAATACCACATCAATGTTCCATTTATCCCATCGTTGTCTTACCATATGATCGGCCATTTCCGGATAGGGAAATACAGCTGCCGTGAGTATTTTACCGTGTTTATGCGCTATTTCTTGAGCACCGTCTACCACCACTTTTATTTGGTTTAACCTAAATTGTTTCCACTCCATATCTATTGCCGGAACTTCCGCTTCCCTAATATCTTTTCCGTGCAGTTTTTTGAACTTTTCCACCGCCACTTCAGAATAGTCAAAGTCGAAATCCGGTAATTCTTCATTCTGAACCAAATCGTATTTAGGTAATAGACCTATTGGTAAAAACACGTCAGGATATCTTATATAATCCAAGTGAACACTGGCAACTCCCTCTACTTTTGCCAAGTTTTCCACTAAATTCCAAATATGTTGGCGTGCCTCGGGATGGCTCGGTGATAACCACTGATAGTAGTCCACATAGGGACGATTATCGAAACACGATTTTCCACTTCTACTAACCATATACCAATCAGGGTGTTGTAAGGCTATGGGATCACCAGGCCTATTCATCGTAAACATCCAGGCATGCACTTCAAGATCTGCTTCCTGAGCCAAGGGAACCAATCTTTCCAATAATACAGGATTCGCGTTGGTGTTGATCAAAACGGCATCGATGCCAGATTTTTTATACTTGGCAAATTCCTCGGTATACGAATTATTGGTCCTACTACTATCTGCTGTAATCCATGTCCAGAATTTAAATTCCTTTGTGGTTGAGATGGTGTCATTCTGTTCCGATTCCTGTTTGGATTGGCATGAAACCATTGAAATGATTGCCCAAAATATTGGTAAAATGCAGGTCAATAAAGGGCTTTTACGGTTTACTATTCGTGTATTTTCCATCTTCATCAATATTCAAAATCATGTTCGTGAATGGGCTTTTGACCCACAGGTTAAATCCCGTTCTATGGGTTTCCAGAATGGGGGTTATCGATTTACCCAGGATATCCTTTGGTTTTACAAAGGCGTTATCCCCATCCAATAGCCAGTGTTTTTTCTGTTTGTCCACGGCCCTATAATCCCGATAAAGCTCATAGAGGTACCACTTAATATGTTCGTCATTGGGAACGGTAAAGGTGTCGCTATCCCCCACACTTTGATTGGAAAAATAAACATATCCCCAGCGCTCAGGTTCGTGCATGTTGATTACTTCCTGAGGGGACCAAACCCAGTTATGTTCGTGAAGAAATTGTCCGGTTTCCTTGTCCTTCTTTCTGGAATACGTATCGTTGACCAAATCAAAATCCCAATTGACCCTGGAGAAATTCAACCTCCAGAATTCATTCTCGGGAACCTTATCCGTTCTCCCAGGGTCGGTAAAAAAAGACCAGGGTATGGCTATTTCCAAGGACCAGCCTTTATCGATATCCGAGGCATCATTAAGGGTCCCCTCTACATGGACTGCCGTTTGCATCCCCTTGGCATCCCATGCCCCCAAAACCTTTCCATGATTACGATAGGGTTTGGAAAGAAACAAATCCCAGACCGTATTCAACGCGTTCACTTCAAATTCATAGTAATTGTGGGTATCCCCGTCCGGATCAATGAAGATCTCAAAATCGTTGTTATAAAATATAATGGTATCACGCTGTTTTAGGGTTGCCCATACATGGGGCTCCTCCAACTGGGCAAAAAAATAGATATGGGTTTGGTCCCAAACCATTTTCATTCGAGTATCATACCGTGCTCTTTTTTCGCCCTTTATATCAATGAAAGGGTCTGACCATTGTGCCTTTGACCATGATACCTCATCCGCTTTTCCATCAATGGTTATGGCATCCACATTGGTATGGGCAATATAGGTTTTGGGTGGCTTTTGTCCATATCCAATAACGCATCCCACAAGCACAAAAAGGCATCCATAGCCAATAACAGATTTTATATGTCGCCCATTGACCGGCATGGTCACAAACTGTTAGCCTTGGTAAATGCCACTACCTCCGACAAATGGCCAAAGGCCAAACCTGTAACGGTGTCCGCTGCTCCATAATAAACGGCTACTTTATCCTCTTTAATGGAATGCAAGGCTGCACAGGGAAAAACTACATTGGGGACATCACCAACACACTCGTAAGGTGTTTGTGGCGATAATAAGTACGGCTGGGTACGATACTTCACCTGATCCGGACGCTCCCTATCCAATATTGCGGCCCCCATGGAATACCGGAAACCATTGCAAGTTCTAATAACCCCATGATAAAACAACAACCATCCTTCATCCACTAAAATAGGGACCGGACCCGCACCAATTTTTGTGCATTGCCAGGCACTATCCTCAAACGGGGCCACTTTCATTACACAGCGGTGTTCCCCCCAATATTTCATATCCGGACTATAGCTTAGATAAATATCACCAAAAGCGGTATGGCCATTATCACTGGGCCTGCTCAACATGGCATATTTGCCATTAATTTTTTCAGGAAACAGTACCCCATTCCTATTAAAAGGCAGGAAGGCGTTTTCACACTGGAAAAATGCTTTGAAGTCAAAGGTATACCCTATCCCTATGGTTGGTCCATGGTACCCATTGCACCAGGTAATCCAATACCTATCCTCAATAAATACTACCCTGGGATCATATTTATAATCCGATGCAATCATTGCCGTATTCCCTTCTTCAAAATCAATGGGATCGTGTTCTATGTCCCAATGGATCCCATCTTTACTGAATCCGGCAAAAATATTCATCTGCACCGCCTTATTATCACATCTGAAGACCCCTGCATAACCTCCTTTAAAGGCAACCACCGCACTATTGAATATGCTGTTTGATGTGGGTATTGCATCTCTTTGCACCACGGGGTTTTCACTGTAACGCCACATCACATCCGTAACTCCTAAGGGTCTTTCCTGCCAGGGTATTTTATTCATTGTTCATCAGGTTTAGAGATTCATCCCCATTCTTGAACCAAAAGGTCAATTGGGTATTTTTTTAACCCGGTCCAACCAGGTGTATTTTAAAATCAAGGAGGTTGCCAAAAACACAATCAAAGCGATTAGGGTTTTGGGATAGTCCCTAATCAACAGATAAATGGGCAGTAGGATCATACTGGATTGCCACACAATTCCTATAACGCAGTTTATCATATCCAGCCAAAAATCAGTATTCTTTTCAAAGGAACTGTCTTCTGCCTTCAATAGGGTATAGACCGGTTTCCACCATCCCCAGGGTTTGACGCTTCCATAAAAGGATTTTAAAACATTGATATCGGTAGGTTTTGTAAAATAAGTACCTAAATAACACCCCAAAAGGGAAAAACCAAAAATGAGCGGAAAAAGGTAAATGGCCTGTGTGTGTGCTATTTGATACAACACGGAACCTTCCACATAATAAGTTTTGTTTTGGTCTAGAAAAAACAAGGTCGTAGCGATAAAAAGGCCTGCCAACATCCCCCAAAAGTAGCCCCACCCATTAAATCGCCACCAAACCCATTTTAAAAAATTAGCCGCGACATATCCTCCAAACAATGCACTGGTTATCCATAACGTCAATGAATTGATGGATTCTGCAAAAAAGCCCATGAATACCCCCAAAGCCACGACTGCAAATGAGGCAATGTGACTAGTTTTTACATAATGCTTGTTGGAGGCTTTGGGTTTAAAATATTTTTTATAAATATCATTAACGATGTAGGCCGAACTGGCATTGACAAAAGCAGAAAACGTGGACATAAAGGCGGCCAAAAGCCCTGCCAGTAACAAACCTTTGATTCCAACAGGAATATGGTTGTTCACTATTTTGGGCAATATCACTTCCAAATCGTCACTGGACAAGCTAGAGGCCGTACCTATTTCCGGTGCCAATACTACCAGGGCAATCACAACAATTCCCGATATTAAAAGGTATCGGGGGATATAAAGTACCAAATTGGTAAACCCACTCATATAGGCGGCTTCCTTAACGGTTCTTGTGGACAAAATCCGCTGAAAGTCAAAACTGGGCACTGGTCCCGCAATGCTGGCGAAAAACCCCTTTAAAAGTGACATGCCGACAAATGCCCCAAACATCTTATACCCTTGGGTATCGATCAAATCATCAAAGGCCTTAAATTTTGCGTCCCAATGTGTACCCAATTCCGAACCGAAAAAAATGGTCCGCCATTCTTCTGAGATTACGGCATTGATCTCTACATCACTAATGGCAAAAAAAGCGTATCCCGCGATGAGAACACCGGCAATGACCATGATAATGTATTGCAAAACTTCTGTGGCTACCACCGAAAACATCCCTCCTTTTACCGTATAAATCGTGGTCAGCGCTATAATGATCAGGGCATAGGACTGTTCAGAGGTCAATAAAAGCACATCCCCCAGTTCCAAAGGAATGTTCCAAGGCAGTATGATCATCAAAAACTTGCCCACCCCTTCAAAGAAATACGCTATAAACCCTACGGCGGATATGACAGCGAAGATGGCAATGATACTATGCGATGCCCTACCGGCCTTTCCGTCCCCAAACCGGGTTAAGATCCATTCCGATCCGGTCATGATATTGGAACGCCTGATCCAAACGGCCAAAAACATCATGAGAAAAACTTGATTGAACACGGGCCATAACCACATATGCATAAAGCTTTTGGCTCCATACAGGAACAACATCCCCACCATCCAAGTGGTTCCCGAAACATCGAACATTCCCGATCCATTACTAAGACCGAGATAGTACCACTTAATATTCTTCCCTCCCAAAAAATAGGAATCGAGCCCTTTGGAAGCCTTTTTGGATACCCAAATTCCAACGAGAAGGGTCAGCAAAACATAGATTACTATAATTGAGCTATCTATTACATCCATATCTTAACCGCAGTCTTTTTATATTCCCCAATTTTTATTCGGGTCTGGGCCCATTTCAAATTCCAACGTACCCCCGGTCATTAGTTCACTATGGGTGATATACGTACGTTGCAACGGTTTCCCGTTGAGTTTAACCGATTGAATGTATTTGTTGATTGATGAAGTATTCTTTGCTAAAATCACAAATTCAAGAGAATCCGGGAGGGATATTGTCGCCCTTTCAAAAATAGGGCTTCCAAGCTCATATTCGCTCGAAGCAGGATTCATGGGATACAGTCCCAAGGAACTAAATACATACCAGGCGGACATTTGGCCGCAATCCTCATTACCGCTCAAACCGTCAGGTTTGGTTGAATACTGTGTATCCAAGATTTGCCTTACCCAATATTGGGTGCGCCATGGTTGTCCCGCCTTGTTGAACATATAAGCAATATGATGACTGGGTTCGTTTCCATGGGCGTATTGTCCGATCAAACCGCTTATATCCACAGAAATATTATCACCTACGATTTCTGAACTTTCCGTGAAGAGTTGTTCCAATTTGCCCGTAAAGGCCGCATTGCCTCCATGAAGTTGGATAAGTCCCAATACGTCATGGGGTACAAACCAACTGTGCTGCCACGCGTTACCTTCCGTATAATCGGTATTTTCCCTATGGTTGGAAAATTTGGGGTCAAAGGGTGAATTCCAGGTTTTTCCATCAGAGGACTTTCCCCGCATAAACGCTGTGGCAGCATCAAAAAGATGGGCATAGGCATTGGAGCGCCCATTGAAATAGGCATAATCTTCCCCATGCCCCAAATCGTTGGCCATTTGTGCAACACACCAATCGTTATAGGCAAATTCCAAACTAATGGTAACAGATTCATCCAATAGGTCATAGGGAATAAATCCATACTCCTTATACGGTTCCAATCCACGTGCGTTCCCCATCATGGTATTCCGGACCGCCTGGTAAGCCTTATCCACGTCGTACCCCCTTAGTCCTTTCAAATAAGCCTCCGCAATAACGGATACGCCGTGATTGCCAGTCATGGTATTGGTCTCATTGGCATAAAGCGTCCATACCGGTAAGGTACCCTGTTCATCGTAATACGCCAACATCGACTGGATAATGTCATTTACTTTTTGCGGTTGTATGATATTGAGTAGGGGATTTTGCGCCCTAAAGGTATCCCAAAGGGATAAAGTGGAATAGGCTTCCCAATTATTGGTCCGCGCAATACTGTCATTTTGCAAACGGAATTCCCCATTGGTATCATTAAAAAGGACCGGAGCCAATTGCGTATGGTACAGTGCCGTATAAAAAATGGTCTTTAAGGAATCCTGAGGGGTTTCTACCGTAATTTTGGACAGGACCTCCTCCCATTGGTCGTTTGTCGCATTCTTAACAGTGTCAAAAGTATTGGGTGTTCCGTGCAAGCTTAAATTTTCCTTGGCATTGGCCATACTCACCGAGGACACGGCAACTTTTAACTCCACCGTTTTTAGGGTATCCATATCAAAAAAGAATTGCCCCCCCGTTTTCACCCCTTTTGCCGAATTCCCCGCATCCACTGCTTTTTGGTCTGCGGTAAACTGTGCACTGGCCATGGGCATTGAAGATTCGATTGCAAAAAACACTTTTTGATTTTTTGCCCAACCTGTACTATATCGATACCCGGTCAGAAGATGGTCGTTCTCCAAACGGAGGTAACTTTCCGTGGGGTCATCCCAATTCACGGCATAGCCCAAATCCACGATAAAGGATGGCATATCCCCTTCTCCGTAGGTGTACTGATGAAAAGCAACATGGGAATTCGCGGTAAGCGCTACCGTAACGTTGGAATCATCCAAGGTGACCCTGTAATATCCCGGTGAAGCAACTTCATTGGAATGGGAAAAACGGGAAATGTAGGGCAGGCTGTCCCTACTTGTACCGAACAGGGTGACATCCACTTTTTTATGGGTGGGCATGAGCAATACATCCGCTAAATCCCCTATTCCGGTTCCACTTAAATGCAATTGGGCAAAGCCGGAAATTATGGAATCCGAGATGTGATAACCCGAACACCAATCCCATCCTTCCGTACCATTGTCAGGACTTGGTTGCACCATCCCAAATGGCGCAGTGGCCCCCGGAAAAGTATGCCCATGTCCCCCTGTTCCGATAAAAGGGTTTACATGATCGACCCGTTTTTCGTCGACTTTTTGTTTTTCTTCTGTGCAGGAAAGGTTTAAAAAGAGTATTATAAAAAAGAATGAATAGACCTTGGTCATCAAAATCTGATTAGGGTTGGTTGTTTTACAATCATTTAATGGTTTTGCCCAACCTTAAACCGCTTTGTCAGCAGAAAGAACAAGTTCGTCCTGAGCGGTACAACTGGCCTTAAAACCACGTTACTAAATATTCATAATTTTATTGGGTGATAGAATAAAATTAGACCAACAACCAGCCCTAAAAGCTAAACAGCAGAAAAACCGTACAAAAAAATATATAAATCGAGTCATGTACATCAATGATAAACTGGAAGACCTTTTAAAGGAAACGACTTCCCCAAAATACAATATCACTTATAAGCACCATATCATTTTTTGGGCTACCTATTTCATTCTCAACACATTGAGATGGGGTAGTCTCCATAGTGATTTTGAATATTCGCTAAAAACAAATATCATAGGCTTTCCCATACACATTGCCCTATCGTACTTCAATATTTATTTCCTTATGCCCAAATTTTTGTACGAAAGGAAGTATATCATATACGCTGTGATAACGATTCTATCCCTATTTGTAATGTTGGTGGTGAAATTCAACCTTACCTACTACTTTGTGGACACCAACGTAATGCCCGAAAGCCCGGGCTATACCGACCACATTACGTTGAATTATGCCATCACCACAATGTTTGGGGAACTCTATGTGGTCGCCTTTGCCACCGCAATAAAGATTACGATCGACTGGCTTAGGGAACACGATAAGCTACATCACGTTGAAAAGCGACAATTGGCCACGGAATTAAAATTTTTGCGGTCCCAGGTTTCCCCCCATTTTTTCTTCAATACCTTAAACAATATTTATTCCCTTACTTTGGAAAAGTCGGACAAGGCCCCACAGGTCATCCTTAAGCTTTCCGAATTGATGCGCTATCTTTTATACGCCACCCGAAAACACAAACAAGATCTTAGAAGTGAAATAGAGTGTATACAAAACTATATTGATTTGGAACGGATACGGTTCAATGATCTCCTACAAATTGACATTGGAATTTCCGGAAATTTGGATAACAAGGTTATTTCGCCCATGCTGCTCATTCCCCTAATTGAAAATTGCTTCAAACATGGAGCAAGAAAAAGTATTGATAAAATGTGCATTGCGATAGATATTAACGTATCCAATGGTTTTTTGTATTTTAACGTATCCAATACCATTCCAAAAAACAGCTCCGATAGTAAGATGGCCACTCGAAGTGGGGGTATTGGATTATCCAATGTAAAAAAGCGGTTGGAATTGGGATATGATTCCAAAGATTATGATCTTGCCATTTTTGAAAAGGACAATACGTTCAATGTAATGCTAAAATTAAAGGTGTGATGGTGCTAAAAGTAATAATTATTGATGATGAGCCCTTGGCCATAAATGTGTTGAAAAACTATGTTGAACAGGTCAAACAACTGCAATTGGTCAACACCTTTTCCAATGCCATTGATGCTACTTCCTTTTTACAGGAAAATGAAGTGGACATCATTTTCCTGGATATCAACATGCCCATTTTGGACGGCCTGAATTTTATGGAGGCCCTGCACGTTTCCCCAATGGTGGTGATCACCACTGCACACGAGGAGTACGCCCTTAAAAGTTTTGAACTGGAAGCCATAGACTATTTGGTGAAACCCATACCCTTTCCGCGGTTTTTAAAAACCATAAACCGTATCACAAATTTGTACCAGAACACCGCCAAATTTGGTACGCCCTCCTATATGGAAAGGCCCAGCATTTTTGTGAAAGTGGATAAGAAAAAACTCCAAAAAATCTATATCGATGAAATTGTGGTCATTGAAAGCTTAAAAGATTACATACGAATAAAGACCACCTCGGCAAAATATATCATCCACAGGACATTGGGCAGTTTTACCGATGAATTACCTGCGGACAAATTCATACGAATACACCGGTCGTATACCATTGCCATTGATAAAATTGAAGCCATTGAAGGCAATAGCTTGAGTGTTGATGGGATTCGATATACCATTGGAAGAAGTTACCTCAGTGATGTAAAGGGCCGTATCTTAAACGATACCACATTCCAAAGTGATGACCAACGCTGAACCCCTTTAAAGATGGACCTATTACCAAACCATAAAAATAACGTCCTCAACCAAACACACCATTCTTTCAGGACACGGCCAATTCCTTCATTTAAAGATTTACCCTCCAATGCCCCCTATTTTTAAGAAAGACGCATTTTTTTGTTAAAAAAACAATGAATTCCATTTTTTTTCCTAAGTTTGGGCATTCCTAAACCGCTTTAGTTTTATTGATAGCTTAATAGGGCTTTTTTATTTCATAAGCAACTAAACCGGTTTAGTCAAATTGTTGATATGAAGAGGGTATTCTTAAAAGATATCGCCAAAGACTTGAATGTTTCAAAAACAACCGTTTCCCTTGTGCTTAACAACAAAGGGGACGAGAACAAAATTAGTCAGGATACCCAGCAAAAAATAATCGCCTATGCCAAGGAGCATAGCTATGTACCCAATCAACTTGCACGAGGCCTCAGTCGGGGGAAAAGTGAGACCATAGGCCTGGTGATTCCCAACATTTCGGATATTTTTTACGCCAGAATTGCAGGTTTTATCGAAAGAAAAGCCAAAAAACTTGGATACACGGTTATTTTCAGTAGCTCTTATGAAGATCCAAAAAAGGAGGGGGAACTCATACAATCCATGCTCAATCGCCAAGTAGATGGTTTAATCATCGCCTCTACGCAGCAAAACCGGGAAGAGATTCAGTCCTTGAAGGCGAACGACTTCCCCTTTGTCCTTATCGATCGGCACTATCCCGATAACGAGACCGATTATGTCATTGTCGACAATTTTGAAGGAACCAAAAAAGCAACGGCACATCTGCTGTCATTGGGGAGGCGAAAAATAGGTTTTGTAACCCTAAAACCAGGTCTGGAAGTCATTCGGCAACGCTTATTGGGGTATCAAAAGGCCCTAGAAATTTTTGGGATTGAACCTATTGACGAACTGATCCATGAGGTAAGTCGTGAAAATTACGAAGAAGAGACGGTAAATGGGATAAAGCAACTGGTTCAGTTTCCCAATGCTGTTGATGCCCTAGTTTTTGCAACACACTATTTGACCGCTGCGGGACTAAGGGAATTGAAACGCCTTAATATCAAGGTGCCCCAGGAAGTGGCCATTGTAAGTTTTGATGAATTGGAGGCCTTTGACCTTACCGATCCAGCCATTACGGCTGTGACCCAACCCGCCGCGGATATCGGGAATGTGGCCGTCGATATTTTGATGGATAAAATTAAAGGGGATGCTCCCTTAACACAAATGGGTAGGGTACTGAATATTGAACTGGCCATACGCAGATCGTGTGGATCGGTTTAGGAAGACATTTTAGACATATTAACTAAACCGATTTAGTTACAAACAATAAACCAAATGGAAGAAGCAATTTTATTATTTCAGCATAACATGTCCAACGATTTAAGCATGTTTAAAAACCACTCTTGATATGGATTTATTGGAGCGATATCGCATAGAAGAAGCCGGTTTTCATCCTTTCTTGATAAGGGATAGCTGGCAAGTGGGCAAGTTGAACTATAACGTTGCGGAGCACCATATCAATAATCTGAGTCGCCTTACCATACATCACCATACGGATAGGGCATTGTCATTGCTCAAAGGTAAGGGCGTGTTGATCACAGTTGGCGATAATAACAACTACCATATTATGGTGATGGAGCGCGGAACGGCCTACAATGTTCCCAAGAACCATGGCTATGCCATTGTCATGCAAAAAGGTGGTGAACTGTTTAGCGTAGAAAGGCCCAATACGCATACCGACGATACCACACACCAGTATTTGGACAAAGAACAGGTAAAAACAATACAAGAACATATTTATCAAGCACTAAAAGATCGGTCATGAGCACTAGTAAATCCTTGTGGAAAAACGACGATGAACTTTTCAAAATTGCCAAAACAGAGCTATTTGTGGCTTTGGTGGGGGATATTTTGGACAAGCTCGGATACGAACACCAATTCCTGCCCCCAAGCATAAAACCTTTGAATGATGATTTTGTAGTAATAGGCAGGGCCATGACCGTTTTAGAGGCCGATGTATTTACCGAGGTTTCAAAAGACACCAAAAATCCCCTTATGGAGAAACCTTTTGGACTCATGTTCGAAGCATTGGACAGTCTCAGGAAAAATGAAGTATACATCTGTACCGGAGCGTCACCCAACTATGCACTTTGGGGAGGATTAATGAGTACCAGGGCCATAAAACTGGAAGCTACGGGCGCAGTACTTCATGGATGGTCCAGGGATACACAGGAAATACTGAAGCTCGGGTTCCCTACCTTTTCGTATGGGGGTTATGCCCAGGACCAGGGCCCCAGGGGAAAAGTGATCGACTATCGGGTTCCCATTGAAATTGAAGGCACAAGAATACATCCTGGAGACATTATTTATGGCGATCGGGATGGTGTTCTTGTGGTCCCCAAAGAAGTGGAAACCAAAGCCTTTAGTGGGGCCATAGAAAAGGCAAGAGGGGAACAATTGGTCAAAAAAGCCCTGGAAAATGGCATGAGCACGGTTGAAGCTTTTGAAAAATTCGGCATTATGTAACCGAATCCGGATATCGTTTTTGGAATAGTAATTATGAAATCTAAAAAATCGAATTATTTACTGGTCATCAGTTTTGTCTCCACCATTGGGGGATTCCTTTTTGGATATGATACTGCAATTATTTCGGGCTGCAACACCTTTTTGCAACAGCACTTTGAATTATCGGCCACAACACTCGGCTGGGTGGTTTCATCGGCATTATTGGGGACCATTTTTGGGTGCATTGTTGCCGGGACCATTACCGATGCATTAGGAAGAAAAAAAGCGCTCATCCTTGCCGCTACCTGTCTCACCATATCAGCACTGGGTTCCATGTTGCCCCCACAATTTTTGGGTGATTTGGAGAATGCGGTCTGGTTCACTGCGGATGCCAACTTTGCTTTTAATGTATTGGTTGGGGTACGTATTGTTGGGGGTATTGGCGTAGGAATAACCTCTGTGGTAGCACCCATTTATATAGCGGAACTCGCACTACCGGAAAATCGGGGCAAAATGGTCTCTTTGTACCAACTCTCCATAACCCTGGGTATCCTTTTGGCCTTTTTGGTCGATTGGTTGGTGCTCAATCAAGCTGGGGAGGCCGCAGGTGTCATATCGGACGAATCCTCCGGCCTGTGGAACTGGTTATTTGTAGACGAGCTATGGCGGGGCATGTTTGGTACGGAGATTCCCATAGCCCTATTGTTCCTTACACTATTGTTTACGGTACCGGAAACCCCAAGATGGCTTATCACCAAAGGAAGGTATGAAGAAGCCGAAGCAATCATGGCAAAAATCAATGGAGTGGCGTACGCAACATCAAAACTGGCCGAAATAAAGGATATGGTCAAGGAAGACAACGCGGGATTCAAAGAACTTTTCAAACCGTTTTTACGCATACCCCTTTTGATCGGTGTCCTACTTCCAATGTTCTCACACTTGAGTGGTATTGCCGCCATTATGTATTTTGCCCCCAACATTATCAACGAATCCATACAAAGTGTTGAAAGTGCTTTTTTGGGAGCCGTCCTCGTCGGTGTCGTAAATAGCGCCTTTACTTTTGTGGCCATAGCGAACATTGAAAAGTTTGGTAGAAGAAAGCTCCTGTTGATAGGGGTCACCGGAGCGTTCATTTCATTGTTTGGTGTAGGCGTATTATTTGCCCTGGGTTCACAATTTGTGATCATTCCCCTGCTGCTGTATGTAGCCAGTTTTGCCTTCTCGTTCGGTCCTATTGTATGGGTAATCATTAGTGAAATTTTTCCAACCCGTATACGGGGGTTGGCCGTTTCCTTGGGTAGCCTGTCATTGATGGTCACCGGGTTTGTCATCACCTTGACCAATCCGATTTTGATTGAGACCGTGGAAGCATCCGGCACATTCTTCATTTATGCCCTTCTGACACTTCCGGCCATTGGGTTCATATGGAAATTTGTTCCGGAGACCAAGGGCAGGACCCTGGAGGAAATAGAAAAATATTGGCGTGGAAAAGTAAGCACAACCAATGGTGAAAACGTTTTTAAAGGTCAAAATCCGAGCATAAATGATTGAAACATTTAACATTATGGAAAAGGGATACCACCCTTTTTTGATACGGGAAGGATGGCAGTTGGCCCAACTGAACTTTATGGAAGAGCAGCATATTGATCGTATTGCCAAACTGGATGTCCATTTAAAAACCGATGAGGTTTTTGTAGCCTTGGAGGGGGATGCGGTCTTGATTGCAGCCATATTGGTAAACGGTGAACCTGAGTTTGAATTGGAGCTGATGGAACATAACAAACTCTATAATGTCCCTAAAAATACCTGGCACAACATTGCCATGAGGGAAGGGAGTCAGGTGCTTATTGCCGAAAAAGCGGATACCCATCTTTCCGACTTTGAGTTTTACCAACTTACGCAGCACAAACGAATGGAATTAAAGAACAAGGTCAATGCACTATTTGATTTGGCCGGTCAAAAACCATTGGTGAAATGATGAAAATAGATTTATCCAAGCAAAATGTCCTGGTTACAGGAGGAAGCCAGGGAATAGGTGCCGAAATCTGTAGAACAATGGCGGCCTGCGGCGCAAATGTGTTCATTAACTATTATAGCAATAGGGATAAAGCAGAGGCACTGGCAGAAGAAATACGCAGTGAATATGGAGTGAATGTTGCCTGTGGAGGTGCCAATGTGGGCGATGCAAAGGAAGTGGAGGCTATGTTTCTTGAAATGGACACTGCGATTGGGAGTCCCAACATTTTGATCAATAATGCAGGTAGTGAAAGTGTGGTCCATGTGTTGGATATGGAAGAAACGGAATGGGACAGGGTGGTCCAGGTTAACTTAAAGGGTCCTTTCCTCTGTTCCCAACAGGCGGGCAGACGAATGGAAAAAAATGGAGGTGGAGTCATCATTAACATATCTTCCATTCACGACGCCATACCCAGAAAGGGGCTTATCCACTATTGTTCGGCCAAGGCGGGTCTGAAAATGTTCTCCAAATGCCTGTCGTTGGAACTGGCCGATATGAACATTCGGGTAGTTTCGGTGGCACCTGGAGCAATAGAAACGAACATGAACCGGTCCGAAATAGCCAAATTCGGCAAACATAAGTTTGAAAAATGGATTCCCCAGGGTAGAATTGGCAACGTAAAGGATGTGGCCAATACGGTGGCCTTTCTGGCCAGTGACCTTGCCAGCTATGTTAACGGGGCCGACCTCTATGTAGATGGGGCTTATATGAACCATACGGTACAGTACGACCCCAGACCTAAAAGAAATAACGCATGAACCTTGGTACACAATGTCAGCAATAATTAGATTGAAGGGGATAGCATGGGATCACCCAAGGGGATATGACCCCCTTAGGGCCACCTCAAGGGCATTTGCCGAGTTGTACCCCAATGTCCTAATTGAATGGTATGTCCGGACCCTAAAGGAATTTGGTGATATGCCCATAGCAGACCTAATGGAAACCTATGATTTGATTACCATCGACCATCCCTATATGGGACAAGCCTTCGCCGATGGACTGTTGCTGTCCTTACAAGAACGATTGCCCAAAACTGTTTTGAATGCTTTGGAAGAACAATCGGTTGGGCCAAGTTTTAGGTCGTATTTCCACAATGAAGCACTGCTTGCGCTACCAATTGATGCCGCTGCATTGGTTGCGGCGTCACGAAAGGAATTACTATCCAAATGGCAATTGGGACTTCCCCAAACAAGGAAAGAACTATTTGATTTTTATAAAAAAATACCTCAAGGCCATGCAGTGGCATGGCCCTTATGTGCCACCGATCTTTGGTGTACGTTCCTGACCCTTTGTGCCCAGGATACAGGGGGTCATTTCATCAAGGATAGGGAAATGGATGAAAAAGTGGGAAGTCGTGTTTTGGATGAACTCAAGCACCACCTGGATTTCCTGCATCCGGATTCCTTGACCTGGAATCCCATACAGGTTTTAGATCATATGGGGGCAATGGACGAGATTGTTTATGTTCCTTTCCTCTTTGGATATACCAATTACTCCAGAACGGGCTATGCCCAAAATCTGGTTCATTTTAGTGATAGTCCCACCAATCCGAAGCATTCCGTTTCCACCATATTGGGAGGGGTTGGTTTGGCCATTTCATCAAAATGCCAATACGCAGATGAGGCAGTGGCCTATACGGAATACGTAGCCCGGGCAGAAACCCAGAAGGGAATTTTCACGGCAAATGGTGGGCAGCCTGCGAACCTTGTGGCATGGCATGCGAAAGGCAATAATGAATTATGCAACAATTTTTTTGTCAACACGCTAAAAACCATGGAAAACGCATATGTACGACCACAACACAAAGGATGGAACCTGTTTCAAGAAGAAGGGGCGGACCTACTACATAAGGGGCTGCTTGAAACCATGGATTCGTCCAAAGTCGTCAAGGAATTAAATCAATTGTACCAATCCTTAAATTAAAATGGGCAAAACCTATACACATATTACAACGGACATTTCAAAAAACGTGGCCACCTTACGTTTCAATCGACCGGAACAGCTCAATGCAATGAACCGGGAAATGATGGACGAAATCATTGATGGCATTGAAACCATCAATGCCGATGATCGAGTGCATGTTGCAATCATCACGGGCCAGGGACGGGCTTTTATGGCAGGGGCCGATATCAAAGAATACGGAAGCCAAACCCCGGAGCAGTTCAAAGCGTTCCAGGACAGGGGTATACAACTCTATGATTCCATCGAAAACGCACCACAGCCCTGGATTGCTGCGGTTAACGGATACGCCCTAGGTGGGGGGTTCGAAATTGCCCTGTCGTGTGACATGATTTTGGCTTCGGAAACAGCAAAAATGGGGCTCCCCGAAGTTTTCCTGAGTCTGGTCCCAGGTGGTGGAGGTACCCAACGTTTGATTCAAAGAATTGGAATCAATAGGGCCAAGGAAATGTTGTTCACGGGAGGGCAATATACGACATCCGTGCTATACGAATGGGGCATTGTCAACCATGTTTACCAAACCCATGAATTTGATGCCGAGGTACTCCGTTTTGCCCAAAAATTGACCCGCAGGCCATTGGGCGCCTTAAAAGAATTGAAACGATTGGCCCATTTGAGCCTATCGCCCCTACCCTTTCACCAGAAAATAACTGAAGAGGGCAAAACGGTATCCCACCTCTTTTACGGGGCTGAAGCCAAAAAAGCTATTCAGGATTTTATAGATAAAACATAAGATGGGACAGTTAACGTTTTTTGTGGGCAGCTATACGGAATATCCAATTCCCGGATTTGGGGGTATCGGTAAAGGCATCTATACAGTGCAGTTGAATACGGATACAGGGGAGTTGACCACATTGCATACCAAAATGGTACGGAACCCGAGCTATTTGGCGCTACGGAATGATAACCGATTCCTGTACTGCCTCACGGAACTCGATGCAAATGCGCATCCAAAAGTACAGGCCTACAAAGTAAAATCCGATCTTTCATTGGAATTCAGCAATGAACAGTCCATTTCAGGAGGGTATCCCTGTCACCTTAGCGTCCATGAAAACAACATTTTGCTGGCCTGTTATGCCACGGGCAATGTGATTCAATACCCACTGGATGCCTCTGGAAGCCTATTGCCTTCCGTGAAAGAATACCGACATCAAGGAGCAAGTATAAATGAAGCCCGGCAAGAAGGACCGCACGCACATCAGGTAATAATACACCCCAATAAAGTGGATATTTATGTATGCGACCTCGGTATTGATACCATAAAAGCCTATCGATTACAGGAAGATCAACTGGTTTCCAATGCCGACAAAGATATTGCGGTTTCCAAAGGTGGTGGACCTCGACATATGGTATTCAATGCCAAAGGAAGCTTAGGCTATGTACTCAATGAATTAAGCGGTAAGGTTTCCGTAGTACAGGAGAACGAAGGTATTTTTCAGGAAATGGCTACCTACAACTCCCTACCGGATAATTACACGGGACTACCAAGCGCTTCCGCCATAAGACTTCACCCAGGTGGCAAATACCTGTATACGGCCAATAGGGGTGCTGAACTGTTGACCATTTTTCAGGTTTTGGAAAATGGGTTGGTGTGTGTGGGATATCAGTATACCCAAGGAGAAGAAATACGTGAATTCAATATCACTCCAGATGGTCGGTGGCTCATTGTAGGCCATCAAAATTCCCATGATATGGTGGTCTATCGAATTCTACTGGACGGAACATTGGATGAGGTATACAGCACCAAGGAAATTTTATCACCGGTGTGTATCACATTTCTAAACTGAATGACTTAGCTAAACCGATTTAGTAACTATGGCAAACAACACTACAGAAAATAATGGCCCCTTAAAAGGATTGGTTGTAGCCGATTTCACCCAGCTGGCACAAGGCCCGTGGGCGACACAGATGTTGGGCGATATGGGGGCCGATATCATCAAAATCGAACCCCAAAAAGGGGATTGGATGCGACATTATTCGTATGGAAATATGTATCCGAATGGCGAGAGTATTTCGTTCTTGAGCTTTAACAGGAACAAAAGAAGTATTGCCTTAAATCTCAAAGACCCTAGAGGCCATGACATTGCAAAAGCCATTATTTCTAAAGCAGATATTCTGATTGAAAACTTCCGTCCCGGGGTCATGGAAAGACTGGGGCTGGGCTATGCGGATATGAAACAGCTTAACCCTGGTTTAATCTATTGCTCAAGTTCAGGTTATGGGGGTTCCGGCCCCTATCTGCAAAGGCCCGGTCAAGATTTATTGGCACAATCCATGGGAGGGGGTGCCGCATTGAACGGTAAAAAAGGTGACATGCCCATGGTTACAGCTGTTGGGCAGGCCGATTTATTGACTAGTTTATTCATTAATCAATCCGTTTTGGCGGCCATCCATTCCCGAAGCGCTACAGGTAAAGGACAAAAAATAGAGACCAACCTACTCAATTCGGTGGTTGGGTTCCATATTCAGGAAGTTACGGCCTATTTGCACAAAGGCGAAAATCCCGAACGAAGCGAAAGTGGTATCCCCAATCCATGGTTGGGTGCGCCCTATGGAATTTATCACACCCAGGACAGCTATATCGCCATCGGTATGAACCCTGTACAAAAACTGGCTCAGGCCATTGGGGCAAAAAAATACGATTCGGAGGAGTATGCCTCCAACAATATTATGGAAGGTAGGGATGAAATCCGTTCGGACTTTGATGCCGTGTTCAGGACCAGGACCACCAAAGAATGGTTGGACATCCTTTTGGAAAGGGATATTTGGTGCTCCCAAGTAAACACGTTTGATGAAATGGTGAAAGACCCCCAAATAAAACACAACAATATGATTATAGAAATAGACCACCCAAAAGCAGGAAAGGTAAGGACAACGGGCTTCCCTGTATGGTTTAGCGACACCCCCCAAAAGATTTATAAGCCTGCTCCCTTGTTGAACGAAAATGCAAAAGACATCCTGAAAGAGTTTTGTGGCTATTCAGAAGATAAAATCAATCAATTCATTACAGAAATGGAATAGAAATGAAATTAGGATTCGGATTATACAGACATATGCTCAATGAAGCACATTACAAGTTTGCCAAGCAATGTGGAGCCACACATTTGGTCATTCATTTGGTGGATTATTTTGGCCATAACAAAGACAACGCGAATCAGCCCATAGGAGATAAAAAAGGTTGGGGCAAAGCGGGAAATCCAAATGAAATATGGACCTATGGGGAGTTGAAGGCCCTAAAAAAGGAAATCAATTCCCATGGGCTTGAACTGGAGGGCATCGAGAATTTTGACCCTGCCCATTGGTACGATATTCTTTTGGATGGTCCCAAAAAACAAAGCCAAATGGAAAATCTCAAACAGCTTATCCGCAATGCGGGTAAGGCAGGCATCCCCGTGTTTGGGTACAACTTTTCCTTGGCGGGGGTGTCTTCACGTATGCAGGGTCCATATGCCAGGGGTGGTGCGGTTTCCGTGGGCATGGAAGGGGTGGATACCACACCAATACCCAACGGCATGGTCTGGAATATGGTATATGATGAAAGTGCTCCGGAAGGTATCTTGCCCAAAATTGACCACAACGAACTCTGGGAAAGGCTAGGGTACTTTTTGAACGAAATCCTACCGGTGGCCGAAGAAGCGGGTGTCCAGATGGCTGCCCACCCGGATGATCCCCCCATGCCCTTTGTGAGGGAAACCCCAAGATTGGTATACCAACCCCATATGTATCAAAGATTGCTTGATATGAACCCTAGCCCGTCAAACAATTTGGAATTCTGTTTGGGTTCCATAGCCGAAATGACCGAAGGGGATGTGTACGAGGCTACCGACACCTATAGCCGGCAAGGAAAAATTAGTTACGTCCACTTTAGGAATATCGTGGGTAAGGTCCCTAGCTACAGGGAGGTTTTTGTGGATGAGGGCGATATGGACATGTTCAGAATCCTAAGGATTTTAAAGAAGAACAATTTTAAAGGGGTCTTGATTCCCGATCATACCCCACAAATGACCTGTAATGCCCCCTGGCATGCCGGTATGGCCTATGCCATGGGTTATATGAAAGCGGCCATTTCACATTTAAATGACGATTGACCGAAAGATTTTAATAGATAGATACCGATAAAAAACAGATTGAGAAGCAATGAAAACAGATTGGATGAACAGTAGCGTAAGAAATGTAATGTTGGGCCTGGTAATTCTTGCCACGGTGCCTTGGGCATATTCGGCCGGGTTTCCCACAACATTGGAAAATGAAAAAAGAACCGCAATGGCCGTACTCTTTCATGGAGGTGGGGGCCATAACCACATTCACGAGATCAATACGGCATACAAGCTCTATCAGATGTGCAAGAATGATATCGAAGGATTCCACAGCAAGATTGGCGGGGGTGATTACCAATATCCCTCCATTCGGGACGAAGTGAACCAACATATGATTTCACGGGCCAGTACCGGGGTCATGTACTTTGAGTTCCTGACCAATGCCGTACCGGAAACCCATGCCGGACCAACAGTGACCTTTGCCTTCTATTCCAATATCGATTTAAACCTTAGACAGCCTTATGATGTTTTTGTCAATAAGCAATTGGCATTGACCTTTATAGCAAACGAAGACGGTACCCTAAAAATCCTGAACAAGGAAGACGGCACTATGGCGGAATATATTTTGGTCAAAAGGGATTTGAACAAAGATGGAGTGGGCCTATTTCGATTGACATTGCCCACGGCAATGACCGGAAAAGGGAAACAGGCAAGAATAAAGGTACAAGGGCACAAAAAGGGGAGCAATTCCTGGTTCATGTTGGCCAAGGCCAACAACCTGCTCGAAAACCTAAAAATGTCCGCTGAGGAAGAGGCTTCCTTTAGTATAAAGGCTAAAGATGGAGTTATGTACATTGATGCCCCCACCCATTTTGCAGGCAGGACCGTTCAAATTGTAAGCGATGGCAAGAAAAGCAAAAAGGGGGTTTTCAAAGCCCAGGGAGAGTTGGCAAAGGCCTCCATAACCCTAAAGGCCCCAAAAAAGGAGTTCAGAATTATTTATGGCGAAGATGATATCGCCATCCCCCTGAAAAACGGTACCGCCCCAAATACATCTGATATTCTTGGAGCCTATTTTTACGCCTACAACGCGCAAGTCCAAAACGGCTGGCAGGCCAGCATCACCAAATTGTACAAACCTTCCCTGTTCAATGCCTATGACGACTTTTTTGATCGACGAAACGAGGGGGGCAAGGTATCGGTGATGAATTCGAGTCATCAGGACATTGCCTGGGTAGATCGTCCGGAAGTCTGTATTATCCTTAGGGATACTTTGGTATTGACCCCGGTCATTAACGATGCCTTTACCCGATCGGACTATGGTTTTGACATTGAGGACGGCCTTATGTTACGGGAATACCTGAACAGGCATCCCGATGCCCAAGAAAAAATAACGACCCTATTGGACAAAAAACTGGTTTCCGTAGGAGCATCGTACAACTGCCCGTATGAAGACATGTACGATGGAGAAGGCCTGGTACGTCAATTTTATCTAGGTAAAAAATGGGTAAAAAAGACCTTTGGAGGTTATGATTCCAAAGTCTACTGGAATGTGGACGTACCTGGCAAGACATTGCAATTTCCCCAGATAATGAAAAAAGCCGGGGTGGAATATATGGTCATCAGCAGACATGCCAAGGGAATGTTCAATTGGGAAAGCCCAGATGGCAGTGCTGTGTTCACCTACTCCCCTGGGCATTACGGCAATGACATCCTTGAGCTTTCCAAGGAGTTGAGCAGTAAAATGAAATATGCCGCCGAGCAGGTGGTCTATTGGGAACCTTCCTTTAAAGAAGGCCATACCATTACCCCACTATTGTCCAGCCAGGATATGATTCCAGCCATGGACTATTCCGATTTTATTGAAGCATGGAACAACTTTGAGAGTGTAAAAGACGACGATGGCAAGGAAAATAAGGTGTATTTCCCCGATATGGAACTGATGACCGCCGATGAGTTTATGCCCCTGGCACGCAAAAATGCTACTAATATAGAGACCATTAGGGGGGAACGCCCCAATGTCTGGGTATACATTCATGGTCCCGCACACCATGAAGCCCTCACGGCGAGCCGTGAGGCCTCCAAACTCTTGCCGGCAGCCGAAAAATTTATGGCCATTGCCCATACCTTGGATTCAAAAAGGATGCCTTATCCCTATGGGGATTTTGATAAGGCATGGCAGTCCAAAATCTATCCCGATCATGGGTGGGGCGGGCATGATGGTGATATCACGGATAACCTGTTCAAGGAAAAGCTGGTGGAGTCAAGGACAATGGGTACCGATCTCTTAAAAAAAGGAACCAAATTCATCGCCAATAGAATAAAGACCGATGATAAAAAGGGAATTCCCGTGGTACTTTTCAATAGCCTTTCATGGGAGCGAACGGACCCGGTAACCGTATCCATCAATCTCGAAAAGGGGAAAGCAAAATCCCTGGAGGTTCAATCCGCTGACAAAGACCCCATTGCCACCCAAGTTTCCAACGAGGTCCGTTATGAAGATGGGAGCATCAAAAGTGCCGATTTGGTGTTTATCGCAAAAAACATCCCTGCCATCGGTTATGCGACCTATTATGTGAAACCCACAGCCAAAACGTCCAGCAAATCAAATCCTGGGACTTCCAGGACCACCTATGAGAACGATTTCTACAAAATCAGTTTTGAAACCGGGGGCATTGGACAGATATATGACAAGGAACTGAAACGTGACCTGTTCAGGAGTAGTAACCTCAAAGCGGGAGAAGTATTCACCTTGTATTCAGAAGGAAATGGTGCCGGCGAGTTTGGGGATATCCAACAACCCTTTATGAAGGATTTTGACAAGGTCAGCAATCATCAGGCAAACTGGGAAATTTTGAGCACAGGTGATGTGTTCACCACGTATAGGATCAAGCAGCCCGTCCTTCATGCCATAGTGGAACAGGATGTGACCATTTATCATGAGCTAAAAAGAGTTCTTTTTGAAACCCGTTTGCTAAACTGGTCCGGGGAGTTATATAGGGAATTCAGAACAGCCTTTCCCATTGCCATGGACAATGCCCTGGTAACCCATGAAGTTCCCTTTGGAGCAGTAAAGGTTGGTCAGGACGAGATTGATACTGCCGGTGATCGCTATACTGCACTGGCCAAGGATGTGCATCCAAGGGCGATTATGGACTGGTTCTCCGCTTCGGATGATGACCTTACGGTAACCTTGAGCTCATCGGTCGCTGCATTTGATTGGATGGATCCCACAACCGATTCGGAAGATACTCTTCTCCAACATCTGTTGTTGGCCAGTAGAACGTCTTGCCATTGGGAAGGAAACGAGTATTCCCAGGCCGGTGACCACAGCTATCATAACATTTTGACCTCCCACAAAACGGGAAGTCTTGAAGGCATGCGCATTGCAGAACAGCAGAACGATCCTTTACACGTAGTGGTCTATCCTGACGCCTCTGCTAAGGCGTCTTTGCCGGAACGTTTGGGTTTCTTTAGTGTTGATCAAGGGAACATCAATGTATCCACCATCAAAAAAGCCGAGGATTCCGATGATTTGGTCGTAAGAATGTATGACGTTGAGGGTAAGGATACCAAGGTGAAAATGGATTCCTTCTTTAGGATGGACAACCTACAACATATGAACATCATTGAAGAGGACCCGAAACCGACCACCACCATGAACGTGTCCAAATTTGGTATAGAAACCTTTAGCTTTCAGGCTAGGAAGAAGTAAGGTTGCGAATGATTTTTCATTGTAAGGCCGTCTAAAAATTAACTCAAATGTCAATTTAATCACAGTCGGAAACATTTAAAGCATTGAAATTCAAATAGGTTTCGACTGCCCTCGACCTGACAAATACCATTTTTCATGGTTTTTAGACGGCCTAACGATCAAAACTTCAAAACCAAAAGAACAAAAGCATGATCTCATGAAAAACAACATTACCATTTTAGCAATGATCGCTGCATTGGGCGGGTTTCTCTTTGGGTATGATACTGCCATTATTTCGGGTACCATAGGCTTTGTAAAAACGCAGTTCAACCTCAATACGGTAATGGAAGGATGGTATGTGAGCTCCGCGCTGGTCGGTACCATTTTGGGGGTTTCCGTGGCTGGATTCCTCAGTGATGCATATGGGCGGAAGAAGATATTGATCATGTCGGGAATTTTATTTGCACTCTCCGCCTTGGGGTGTATGGTTTCGGAATCCTTTAATGGATTGGTGGCCTATCGGTTGATCGGTGGCATTGGTGTAGGTATTGCTTCCATGCTGTCACCCTTATACATTTCCGAAATTGCCCCGGCTAAAAACAGGGGCAGGTTGGTAGCCCTGTACCAGTTGGCCATTACCCTGGGGATTTTAGTGGCCTATTTTGTCAATGCTTTTTTATTGGACCTTTCAACATCGGAAGGCTTGGCAAACCATTCGGGCATGACCCACAAAATATTGGTTTCCGAAGTCTGGCGGGCCATGTTGGGAAGCGAGATGGTACCAGCTTTACTATTCTTGTTCTTGCTTTTGATTATCCCCAAAAGCCCCCGTTGGCTAACGATGAAGGGAAAAAGGGAACAGGCTAAAAACATCCTGCTCCGTTTTGTGGACCATCAGGAGGCCGACAAAGAAATCAAGCATGTTGAAGAAATACTGGCCAGGGAATCCGGTGGTATTGAAATGGTATTTAAAGGCCCATTCAAACTGGCCATCATCATAGGGGTTTGCCTGGCAATCCTGAGTCAGGTCAGTGGCATCAATGCCATCATCTATTACGGCCCCAAGATTTTGGAGGAAGGGGGGCTGCAATTGGGTGAAGCACTCGGTGGTCAAGTGGTCATTGGTATTGTCAATGTACTATTTACGTTTATCGCCCTATGGAAAATAGACCAATTGGGTAGGAAACCTTTATTGACTTATGGGGTTATCGGAATCATGGTTTCACTCATCATCGTAGGACTATTGTTCTATTTTGAGGTAGGTAACACGTATCTGCTCATGACTTTTATACTCACTTTTATTGCCTGTTTTGCCTTTTCGTTCGGTCCCGTACTATGGGTGTTGCTTTCAGAAATATATCCCTTAAAAATTCGGGGGGCCGCCATGTCCATAGCCACTATGGCCGTATGGATAGGAACCGCCTTTGTTGGGCAAATGACCCCTTGGTTTTTAGAGCATCTCAAACCCCACGGTACGTTCTGGTTCTTTGCCATTTGTATGATACCGGCAATTTATCTCGCCTTAAAGGTGATGCCGGAAACCAAGGGAAAAACATTGGAAGAAATAGAAAAATATTGGTTATCAAAGAATAGTAAGAATGAATAGGTTAAAAGGAAAAGTAGCTATCGTTACGGGTGCTGCGGATGGTATTGGCCTGGCCATTAGCCAAGCCTTTGCCAATGAAGGGGCACTGGTGGTCATGTGTGATATCAATGTGGACAAATGTGATGAAGAGGCCAAAAGACTCAATGACAATGTGGGAACGGCAAGGAGCTATGCTTGTGATGTGGGCATAACCAAAGATGTGAAAAACGTTGTGGACCGAACACTGGCCGAGTTTGGCAAGATCGACATTTTGGTAAACAATGCCGGAATTGCCTTGAGTGGAAACATTGTTGAAATGCCCGAAGAAGATTGGGATAGGCTCATGAACATCAATCTAAAGAGTGCGTACAGGAGTATTCAAATAGTGCTTCCCCATATGTTGGGAAAACAATCGGGAAGCATCATTAACATTTCTTCGATACAGGCCTTTAGAAGTTGGGATAATTGGACGGCCTATGCTGGTGCCAAAGGGGCCATGTGCTCCATGACCAAGCAACTGGCAGGTCAGTTTGGGGTGGAAAACATACGGTTCAATACCATATCCCCAGGAGCTATTTTAACTCCTATGAATGAAAAACGGATACAGGAAGAAGGAAAGGCATTTTTACAAAAGAGCATTGACCAGGCCGCTATGAAACGGTTGGGAAAACCTCAAGAAGTGGCCATGACGGCGGTGTTTTTGGCTTCGGACGAAGCTCCATTCATTACGGGCGCGGATATTAAAGTGGATGGAGGACTGGGTGTCCTCCCAAGATATTTATAATTCAAGGAATACTATGGATCAAGCATTGGAAGGTATTAAAGTACTGGACTTTTCACAATTATTGCAAGGCCCGTTCGCCACGCAGATGTTGGGCGATTTGGGGGCCGATGTCATCAAAATTGAGCGCAACGGCAGTGGGGACATTTACCGTGGACTCACCTTTTTCAATCAATGGATTGCGGGTGATGAATCCCCTTGTTTCATGGCCTGGAACCGTAACAAACGGTCTTTGGCCATTGACATCAAATCAAATCAAGGCAAGGAAATCATTTACAAACTGGCCAAGGAGACCGATGTTGTCGTTGAGAACTTTCGCCCAGGGGTAATGGCCAGACTTGGGTATGGTTATGAAGATTTCAAAAAAATAAACCCACAGCTCATTTACTGCTCTGCCAGTGGCTGGGGTGACGATGGACCGTACATCACACGACCGGGACAAGATCTGCTGGTACAGAGTGTAAGTGGGGCCATTATGACCAGTGGCAAAAAGAGCGATGGCCCTGTGGCCATTGGTACCGCCTTATGCGACCAGGTAAACGGTCTGAATTCGGTTTACGCCATTTTGGCGGCATTGTATTATCGTGAAAAAACGGGAAAAGGTCAGGAAATCAAGACCAACTTATTGTCATCTGCCATTGCATTTCAAATGCAGGACTATTTTACCATCCAAAATTTGGGGAAACCCTTTGAACGACCAGAATCCAAAATTGGCCATCCGGGTAATCCAGCCCCCTTTGGGATGTACCAAACCAGTGATGGGTATTTGACCATAGCCATGAGTCCCTGGCCCAAACTTGTGGAAGCCTTGGGTGATGCCTCATTGATGCAGTACAATGATCCCCAGGTACTTTTTGATGAAAGGGATACAGTCCATGGTTGTATTGAAGCCATTACGGTGACCAAAACCACGGATGAATGGTTGGAGATTATGCTAGGCCTGGATTTATGGGTCGCCAAGATAAACGACCAGACCGCTGTGGAGCACGACCCCCAGGTCATTCATAACCAGACGTTTGTTGAGGTGGAACATCCCAAGGCAGGAAAGGTCAAGGTGACCAATATTCCTTTTACCATGAGCGAGACACCTGGAAAAATTAATCGGCCTTCCCCGCTGATCGGGGAACATGGCGAAGAGATTTTAAAAGAACTGGGCTATAGCGACCAGCAAATCGAAAATCTGGTTGAGCGGAAAATTCTATCAGTTGAAAGTCTAGATAAATAAAAAAATAACACTACAAAATATGATTCAAGTGGCCTACACAAACTTTAAATCAACCAACATAGTCGGAGTTTTAACCCTATTGATCATTTTGTTATTTGTCTGCTGTCAGCAAAAAAATAATTTGCCTGCCTACAAAGATGCAAGTTTGGATATTGAAGAAAGAGTTGCCGATCTATTGTCAAGAATGACGCTGGAAGAAAAAGCAGGTCAATTGGATATGTACTCTGGAAGTGATTTAACGGTCAAGGGAAAGTTATCAACCGAGAAAGCGGAAAAGGTACTTGAAAAAACAACCATAGGTAGTATTCATGATTATTATCCGGAAACACCAGAAGCAGCGAATGAAGTTCAGAAATATATCATTGAGAATACACGTTTAGGCATACCCGCATTATTCATTGAGGAATCATTACATGGGTATTGTGGTCGTGGTTCTACGACATTTCCTGTTTCGATAGGCATGGGCAGCACATGGGATGTAGCGCTCATTGAAAAAATAGGAAAGGTAATTGGTACTGAAGCCCGTTCGGCCGGAGTTCATATGGGCCTATCTCCGGTACTAGGTATAGGAAGAGAACCGCGTTGGGGAAGAATTCAGGAAACATTTGGTGAAGATCCTTACTTGGCCGCTAGAAGTGGTGTGGCAATGATAAAGGGAATGCAGGGTGATAACCTATCAAATGATGATGCCATTGTGGCTGAACCCAAACATTTTGGAGTGCACAGTATACCCGAAGGAGGAAAAAACACTTCTCCTGTTTACATAGGGGAAAGAGAGGCGCGAAGCAACTTTCTTTATGTTTTTGAAAAAGCGTTTAAAGAAGCAGGTGCTTTGGGCGCAATGGCTGCTTATCACGATTGGGACGGTGTTCCTGCCTCTGGAGACCCATGGCTATTGAAAGAATTGTTGCGGGATGAGTGGGGATTCAAAGGAATGGTTGTTTCCGATTTGGGAGCAATCAATAGATTACAAGGCGCACATTTCGTGGCAGAAACCCAAAAGGAAGCCATTGCAATGTCAATAGCCGCAGGTATGGACATGCAATTCTATGATTACCACCACGATGTTTTCCAAGAGGCCATTGTTGATGCGGTCAATGATGGAACACTGAAAGAGCAGGACCTAGATCGCGCAGTCGCTAGTGTACTTTATGTAAAATTTAAATTAGGACTTTTTGATAATCCTTATACGGACCCAGCCTTAAAAGCAGAAAGATACCACAGTAAAGCACATCAGGATATTGCTTTAGAGGCAGGTCATAAATCAATTACCTTATTGCAGAATAAGAACAACGTTTTGCCTTTGGGTGATGGGGTGAAGAATATTGCGCTTATCGGAGAATTGGCAGGTGAAGCACTGTTGGGTGGTTACTCTCCGCAAGGTGCGACTGGCATTCCTATGACCGATGCATTTAAAGACACCAAATACAATGTTGAATTTATTGATGTTGGTGTTCCAGGAAATTACTTTGAAAAAATAGATACCGAGTTTCTATTGACTAAAAAAGGAGAAAAGGGCGTTGATGTTGAATATTTTAACAATCCCGAATTGTCGGGAGACCCAGCACTTACCCAAGTTGAATATGACCTGGAGAACGATTGGCACAATTTAACACCTGGCCCCGGTGTTTCAGCAGATAACTTCTCAATTCGTTACAGCGGTTACCTGGTTCCTGAATATACCGGGATTTATTCGTTTGACCTTTGGGCCGATGACCTTGGAAAACTCACAATAGAGAACCAAGTAGTGATTGATAGTTGGAACAAGGATTTCAAAAGAACATGGTCCTCCACAAGATCGAAAAATGAAGTCTATTTAGAAAAAGGCAAAAAGCATTTTTTCAAATTGGAAATGGCAGAACTGGACGAATTCGCAGGCGTATTCCTACGTTGGAAATTTGCTTCGAACAAAGGGGAAAACATGTTTGAGAAAGCCGCCAAGGCAGCTAAAAGAGCAGATGTAGCCATATTGGTATTAGGGGAAAAAATGGATGAAGTAGGCGAAGGTCTGGATAAAGTCAGCCTTGAACTCAACTCCTACAGCAAACAATTATTGAGTGAAGTGGCAAAATCGGGTACACCAATAGTCTTAGTCCTTCAAAATGGAAGACCCCTTGTGCTGACCAAAGAAAGTGAAAAAGTGGATGCTATTCTTGAAACATGGTACGCAGGAGAATTCTGTGGCCCCGCAACGGTCGATGTGCTTACAGGAAAAATAAACCCTTCAGGAAAATTACCTGTTTCATTTCCCCGTAATAGCGGGCAAATTCCAATCTACTACAACCACAAAAGATCAACCTCTGGTCGTACCTATGTCGATGGGAGCAGTAAGCCGCTTTTTGCATTTGGCCATGGACTGAGTTACAGCAAATTCGAGTATGCTGATTTAAAAATCGCGCAAGCAGAAATAGGGGCGGATCAAAACCAAAAGGTGAGTTGTATGGTTAAAAATGTTTCCGATCGCAAAGGAGCGGAAGTGGTTCAATTATACATCACCGACAGTTTTAGCTCTGTTACCACACCGATTATGCAACTAAGAGGATTCAAAAGAGTGGAACTGGATGCTGGAGAAGAAAAAGAAGTTGAATTTACACTGTTGCCCGACGATCTGGCACTTTGGAATGCCGAAATGAAACGAATAGTAGAGCCCGGAGAGTTCCAGGTGAAAGTAGGTGCTGCGTCGGACAATATTAAGTTAGAATCTACCTTTCGAGTTAAATAATCAGTACTAAATCAGAAAAGTAAACCAGAAACTGACCATTTGATTAAAAAAGAAATAGCATAAATAATCGAAATATGAAATGGAATTGTTTGCTTTTAGTGATGTTTCTATCCGTTGTGGCCTGTAACACCGATTCACCTGTTCCTCCCTATAAAAATATGGAATTGGACACGGAAACCCGTGTGGCCGACCTTATGTCGCGAATGACCCTGGACGAAAAAATAAGGGAACTGGATATGTACTCCGCCCATGACCTCATCGAAAATGGAAGACTCTCACCTGAAAAGGCCAAACAGGCCCTAAAAGGCTTGAATGTTGGTTCGGTTCGCGATTTTTATCCCGAATCTGCCGAAGCCTCCAACGAATTACAGCGATACATCATTGAAAACAACCGACTGGGTATTCCTGCATTGATTATTGAAGAGGCCTTGCATGGATATCTGGGAAAAGGAAGCACCTCCTTTCCCGTACCCATAGGTCTGGCCAGTATGTGGGATGTAGGGGCCATGGAAAGCATTGGGAAGGTCATTGGATCCGAGACACGGGCCGTAGGCGTTCACCTGGTACTGGCACCTACACTTGGTCTGGGCCGGGAACCCCGTTGGGGAAGGGTGCAGGAAACGTATGGGGAGGATGCCTATTTGGCCGCCAGGAATGGAGTGGCCATAATTAAAGGGATGCAGGGGGATGACTTAAGTGATGATGACGCCATTGTTGCTGAACCAAAGCATTTTGGTATTCATAGTATTCCCGAAGCGGGCAAAAATACTGCACCGGTTTACATCGGTGAGCGCGAAGCACGAACCCATTTCCTATACGTTTTTGAAAAAGCCTTTAAAGAGGCCGGAGCGTTGGGGGCCATGGCAGCTTACCACGAGTGGGACGGCGTCCCTGCCGCAGGTGATCCATGGCTTCTAAAAAAAGTATTGCGGGACGAATGGGGTTTTAAGGGCATGGTCATTTCCGATCTTGGTGCAATCGCAAAACAAGAAGCTGTACATAAAACGGCAAAAAATCCAAAAGAGGCCATTGCCAATTCCATCCGGGCAGGATTGGATATGCAGTTCTACGACTACAAACATAAAGTCTTTGAGCAGAGTATCAAGGATGCACTTGATGAAGGGCTTTTGACTATTAAAGATGTGGACAGGGCAGTGTCCAGCGTATTATATGTAAAATTTAAATTGGGACTGTTTGAAAACCCCTATGTCGACACCACATTGAAAGCCGCTCGGTACGGTAGTGAAGCACATCAACAATTGGCATTGGAGGCTGCCCATAAATCAATTGTTTTACTTCAGAACAAAAACGATATCCTACCCTTTGGCGACGGGGTAAAAAAAATGGCACTGATTGGAGAATTGGCTGGTAAAGCCTTGCTTGGTGGTTATTCGCGAAGGGGCGAAAATGAAAGGACCATCGCTCAGGAATTTGAAAAAACGGACTATACCATTGATTTTGTGGATGTAGGGGTCCCGGGAGGTATTATGGAAGAAATTGATGAACGGTTTCTTATGACCGAAGACGGGGAAAAGGGCCTTCTAGCGGAGTATTTCACCAACACGGACTTTTCCGGAAAACCAGCATTGACTCAAGTGGAGACCAGATTGGAACAGTACTGGCATAACCTAAGTCCGGCACCGGGAATCCCAAGTGATAATTTCTCCATTCGTTGGAGTGGCCACCTTATTCCCAAACTGGATGGCATTTACGACTTCCTGCTATGGGCCGATGACTTGGGTAGGCTCACCATCGACGATCAGGTGTTGATCGATAGCTGGGACCAAAAACATAAGAACTCCTGGTCCAAAAAGAGCCTACGGTTAAAAAAGGGGAAAAAATACCGCATCCAATTGGAATTGGTTGAATATGATGAATTTGCAGACATTAAGATTCGCTGGAAAATCAATCCAGATGCCAAGAGGGAAACCTTATTCGAAAAAGCGGTCCATTCGGCTAGAAATGCCGATGTGGCCGTATTGGTGCTGGGCGAAAAAGATGATAATGGTGAAGGCAGGGATAAGGTCAACCTCGAACTCAATCCCTATAGCAAAAGGTTACTGAAGGAAGTGGCCACCACGGGAACGCCCATAGTACTGGTCCTTCAAAATGGAAGGCCTTTGGTACTAAAAGAGGAAGTGGGATCGGTGGACGCCATATTGGAAACCTGGTACGCAGGCGAGAAAGGTGCCCAAGGGACCGTGGACATCCTAACTGGTAAGGTAAACCCTTCGGGCAAATTGCCGATCTCCTTTCCCAGAGCGAATGGACAACTGCCCATATATTACAATCAAAAGAAATCGGCAAGCGCCACGTATGTGGACGAAAACAATACCCCATTGTTCGCTTTCGGACATGGACTGAGCTATAGCCGTTTTGAATATTCGGATTTGCATATTGAAAAACCGCTTATCACAGCCAATGAAAATCAAAAAGTGACCCTAACCATCAAAAATACCTCGGAACGAAAAGGGACCGAGATTGTCCAGCTGTATATCACGGATAGTTACAGTTCGGTAAGCACACCCAGGCTGCAGCTTAAGGGATTTACCCCTGTGGAACTTGAGCCCGGGGAGGCCAAAGAAGTTGACTTCACCTTACTTCCAGAAGATCTGAGCCTGTGGAACAGGGATATGGAACGGGTGGTCGAACCTGGTCAGTTTGTGGTGAAAGTAGGAGCTGCATCCAATGATATCCGGTCAAAAGCGGATTTTGAGGTGAAAAACTAGATTAAAAGTAATGGTAATGAAGAACACTATAAATTCTTTGCTAAACAAAAAAATAGGAATTATTGCAATGTTGATCATAATGATTGGATGTCGCAATACCAAAGAGCCTAAAGGGCTATTATCACAAAAAGAGTACTTGGGTTATGTGGATACCCGTGTTGGTACGGCTGCCAGTATTGCCGATATTACCGTAACCGAGGTAGAAGAACCTATGGGCTATGTTTCCCCAATTGTCGGAAACCCTTCCGCTTTAACACATTGGACACCACAAACGGCAACTTGGACAGAACGAGTGATAACCGTACCCGTTCCCTATTGGTATGACCAGGAAAAAATCCAGGGTTTTCGAGGTACCCGTTATCCCAATGGAGCCGTCGTAGGTGATTGGGGCCCCATGTCCATAATGCCTATGACAGGTGAAGTGATCATTGATGCCGAGGCCCGGGCGTCAAAATTCGATCATGACAGTGAAGTAGCCAAACCGCACTATTACAAAGTAAATTTGGACGATTATGATATCAAAGCGGAACTGACCGCAGCATCCAAAACAGCATTTTTTCAGTTTACCTTTCCAGAATCCAAATCGTCATCCGTGGTATTTGATGGGGTGTATGTTCCCGGCCATTACAAAGTGATTCCAGAACGCAATGAAATTGAAGGATATACCGTTATTGCTGGTCATTTCAAAAACCACTTCGTCGCCAAATTCGATAAAAAATTCGAAGCCTATAATGTAAATCTATTGCCCAGCGTAGTGGATGAAAATTTGGTTCCAGATGGATTTAAAGCGGCCTATTACAATAATGATAAGTTGGAGGGGGAACCTGACGTATTCGTGAGCTACCCCAAATTGAACTACAATTGGTTAAAAGCTCCGGCAGAAGGTGTAAAGGACGATTTCTTTTCCGTGGTCTATACTGGTACACTTATTCCCAGACATACGGGGGAGCATACCTTTGAATTGACCACCAAGGATGGTACCCGAATGTATATGAATGATGAAATGGTCATTGACAAATGGATGTACAGGGCAACGGGTACGAACGTACACAGGATATACCTCACCAAAGACCAGGAATACCAAATACGTATTGAATATTATGACGGTTCAAGTACAACGGAGATGCACCTAAGATGTGCAGAACCTGTTCCAATGGACCCTGAACTCGGGCCTCAAATGGCCCTAAAGGGAGCGGACGCAAATGGGGTCTATGTGACTTTTGCCACCACAGATCGAGAAAAAGTAAGGATGAAGGTGGGCACTTCGTTGATTGATTTGGCACAGGCCAGGGCCAATATGGAAAAGGAATATCCCCATTTCGATTTTGACAGGGCCATAGCCGAGGGTACCGATATCTGGGAAGAAGAGCTCAATAGGATACAGGTAGAAGGCAGTGAAGAAGACAAATCCATCTTCTACACGGCTTTGACGAAATGTTTTGTAAATCCGCGAAATTTAAATGAGGATGGCAGGTATTTCAGCCCATTTGATTATCAGGTTCATGAAGGAGGGCAAATGTATACCGATCTATCCCTTTGGGATACGTTCCGGTCCTTACACCCTTTGTGGGTCATCATAAAACCACAGGAAACCACGGACGTCATCAACGGCATGTTGAATGCCTATAAAGAAGGAGGCTGGATTCCCAAATGGCCCAACCCCTGGTACCGAAGTATTATGATGGGCACCCATGGCGATGCGGTTATTGCCGATGCCTACGTTAAAGGGATTCGGGGTTTTGATACGGAATTGGCTTTTGAGGCCATGTTAAAAAATGCCACCGAAAAGGGAAATCGGGGATTTTCAGGTCGGGTGGGTATTGAGTATTTTAATGAAATTGGGTATGTCCCCACCGATATTTTTGGATTTTATGGCGAGCCTGTAGCAAGAACCCTGGAGTTTTCGTACGATGATTTCTGTATTGCCCAAATGGCCAAAGCTTTGGGCAAGGATGCACATTATGACGACTTTATGGAACGTTCCAAGCGATACATCAATGTTTTGGATAAGGAAACGGGCTTGGTACGTGGTAAAAAATTAAATGGGGAGTGGTTGCCCCCCTTTGATAAGAGCATAAGTGTTTGGGCACAGGGAACAGACCATGATACGGAAGTATATTACAGGAACCACACCTTGCTGGTTCCTCATGATATTCCAGGTTTGTCCGATTTTATGGGTGGCAATGATAAACTGATAGCCTATCTGGACGATTTTTTCGATAAGGATATGTACTATGTGGGGGATGAGTTCTCCATGCATGCCCCCTATATGTACAATAATGTCGGTGCCCCGTGGAAAACCCAAAAAGTAGTGCGTGATATGTTGGCCAAGTATTTCTTCAATGATGTTGGTGGGCTGCCTGGTAACGACGATTGTGGACAAGTGTCCTCATGGTATGTCTTTGGGGCCATGGGATTTTATCCTGCTCTACCGGGCACTCCTACCTATGAAATCTGTAGTCCCATATTTGATACGGTTCAAATTAATGTAGGTCAGGGTAAAGTGTTTACCATTATCGCAAACAACAACTCAAAAGGGAATGCATACATTCAATCGGCAACCTTAAACGGGGAACCTTACCATTCAAGTCAATTGCATCACGATGCGATTACTGAAGGAGGTAAATTGATACTGGAAATGGGACCGGAACCCAATAAAAATTGGGGGTTGAAACGTTGACCGAACCTCTTTTAATTCAGAACACAAAACAAGCTCCCTATTTGGGATGCAAAATAAAGAACACATAAGAATGAAAAAAGTAGTGACCTTCGGGGAAATCATGTTACGATTGGCACCTCCCGGATTTATGCGGTTTTCCCAAACCACAAGTTTTGATGTCGTTTATGGCGGTGGGGAATCCAATGTGGCCGTTTCCCTGGCCAATTATGGTGTCCCCGTGGATTTTGTGACCCGTTTGCCCAATAACGATATTGGTCAATGTGCCCTAATGGAAATGCGCAAAAGAGGGGTTGGCATCGACAATATCATCTTTGGCGGCGACCGCCTTGGGATCTATTTTCTGGAAACCGGAGCCGTTTCACGGGGCAGTAAAGTGGTGTACGATAGGGCGCACTCCGCCATGGCGGAAATACGACCGGGCATGATCGATTGGGACCGTGTTTTTAACGGGGCTGGGTGGTTTCATTGGACGGGCATTACCCCAGCCATTTCACAGGGTGCTGCAGACGCCTGTTTGGAAGCGGTAAAAGTGGCCAGTAAAAAAGGGATAACGATTTCAACGGATCTGAACTATCGGGCCAAATTATGGAAGTATGGAGGGGATCGCGAAGCCATAATGACCGAGTTGACCTCGTATTGCGATATCATCTTGGGAAACGAGGAAGATGCTGAAAAACATTTCGGTATCAAACCGGAAGGATTGGATATCACTACCCAGGGAGAGCAGGTAAAGGCAGAAGCCTTTTTATCGGTCTGCCAGCAGCTAACGAAAAAGTTTCCAAAGGCCAAAAAAGTGATTACTACCTTAAGGGGATCCATTTCGGCATCACGCAATACTTGGGCGGGTGTTCTTTATGCCGATGGACAACTGTACCAATCGCCCCAATACCAAATTACCCATATCGTTGATCGTGTTGGCGGGGGCGATTCCTTTATGGGCGGACTGATCTATGGGCTGCTACAATATCCTGGGAACGACCAAAAAGCATTGGAGTTTGCCGTAGCGGCATCTTGCCTTAAACATACCATAAAGGGGGATGCCAATCTCGTTAGCGTGGACGAAGTGGAAAAACTGCTGGGAGGGGATGCCTCGGGCAGGGTAGTCCGATAAATCCCTTACCTACAACTAAAAACAATAAGCTATCCAAAAAACATACAAATGGCAAACTATTCAAGATTACAGGTCATAAACACCATGCAAGCAACTGGAATGGTGCCCCTATTTTACCACCCAGACCTTGAGCTCGGAAAGAAAGTAGTCAAGGCCTGTTATGATGGGGGGGCTAGACTAATGGAATTCACCGCACGCGGTGACTTTTCCTTTGAGGTATTTTCGGGACTGAACAAGTATGCCATGGCCCACCTGCCCGGAATGATTATGGGTGTGGGATCCATTACCGATGCTGCTGCAACATCCCTATTTATACAAATGGGGGCCAATTTTGTGGTGACCCCATCATTTAGGGAAGACATTGCCCGTGTTTGCAATAGAAGAAAGGTATTGTGGTCTCCCGGATGCGGGTCATTGACCGAAATCAACAAAGCTGAAGAACTGGGGTGTGAAATCGTTAAGCTTTTTCCGGGCTCCACCTACGGTCCCGGTTTTGTAAAGGCAATTAAAGGCCCACAACCCTGGACAAGCGTTATGCCCACTGGCGGCGTAAGTACGGAAGAACACAATTTAAAGGCCTGGTTTGATGCTGGGGTAACCTGTGTGGGCATGGGGTCTAAACTGATTTCCAACACCCTATTGGAAAAAGAGGACTTTAAAGGTTTGGAAAACCTGGTACGGACCACACTTGAAACCATTGCCAAGATACGAAACTAGGTATCGGTAAAGTTACGCCTTCTCATTTGCCGGAAAAGAGTAGTGCTTCATTCCTCCTTATGTTGGCCCATGGCAACAATTGAAACGGTCAAAAAAGGATGTGGTGGCAAACCGGCGACAGGGAAGGGAAAGTCCAAAAAGAACAATTTTATGATGTTATGGAACTATGGAAAAATGGAATCAAAGGGCATACAAAAGGGATAATTTAACGGAAGGTGGTATCTTTATTCGCCCGCCATTTTTTCATTCTTAACACCGCAACCTTAAAGGAAAAGCTATGATCATTGGAGCTGATATTGGTGGAAGCCACATTACCTGTGCCCTGGTTGATTTGGAATCCAAAAAAATTGTTTCTGAATCCCTTATTACCATAAAAGTGGACAGTAAAGCCCCTAAGGAGATTATCCTTGGCAAATGGGCGGAGGCCTTGAATGCAACCATTGCCACCCACAAGAATCCGGTTGACGGGGTTTCCATAGGATTTGCAATGCCGGGACCCTTTGATTACCAAACGGGAACCGCAAAATTCACGGGGAACAACGAAAAATTCCAAAACCTCTATGGGGTATCCATAACCAACGAATTGCCTTTTTATATCACCACCAAAAAATGTGGGTTCCGTTTTCTAAATGACGCTGCTGCATTTGGGGCAGGTTTGGCCACGCTTGCAGGAATTGACTCATTTAATCGCTCATTGATATTGACATTTGGAACTGGTTTGGGGGCAAGTTTTTTAAAAAAGGGCGTTCCCTGTTTAAAAGGGGATACCATTCCCAAAGATGGATGTCTTTGGGACAAGTCTTTTAGGTCCGGTATTGGGGATGCGTATTTTTCCACGCGATGGTTTGTAAACAGGTACGAGGAACTGACCAATGAAAAAGTAAATGGCGTAAAGGAGATAGTTCAGAAAAATGGCGATGCCATGGAGTTGATCTTTACGGAGTTTTCACAAAACCTAATCGATTTTTTAAAACCCTATATCACCAAATTTCGACCTCAGGTTATTGTTATGGGGGGAAACATCTCCAAAGCGGGCGACTTTTTTCTCCCCAAATGTTCAAAACTAATTGAACAGCTCGGTATGGAAGTGGACATTAAGGTTTCGGAAATTGGCGAGGAAGCCGCAGTATTGGGAAGTGCCCAATTGTTTGATACTTCTTTCTGGAATCAACTGAATGCCTATCAATTGTAAACGGACCATTCCCTGTTTTTGGACCTTGGTCAACTTAATGCCCATAGCTATGGGATTTGCGGCACTTTTGGAATATCTTTAAGCTAACGCAGAGAAGCATGACCCTTACCCTAATTATCCTATTGTGCGCAGTGGGCCTACTTAATGGTTTTTACTCAGGACTCATGGGGACGGGTGGAAACATCATTTTAATTCCGGCCTTGGATTTGGTTCTTGTTCCCTTTGGTTTTGAGGGACAGGAATTGGTAAAATACATTATTGCCCATTCCCTGTTCATCACGGTTTTCAACGGCTTTGCCGTTGTATTGAAACATTATAGGATACGGAACCTATATCCAAAAAGGATTCTTTATGTGGGGATTCCTGCTGCCGTAACGGCATTTTTTGTTTCGGAATGGATCAAGACCTCCAGCTGGTATGCAAAAACCTATTTTGATATCCTCTTTCTTATCTTGGTGCTAACGGTCTGTGTTCAATTTCTTTTTTTTAGGCCAAAAACCGAAACTACAATCCTCCAACAGAAAATACAGGATAGTAAATGGTCCTACCCCATCCTTGGGGGTTTTACCGGGACAATCTCTGCACTTTCAGGTTTTGGAGGTGGCATTGTTTTGATTCCAGCATTAATCGACATTTTTGGAATACCCTTTAAAAAAACCGTTTCCATTTCAATTGGGGTAGTCATGCTACTGGCTTTGTCCGTGAGTTTAAGCTACCTCAATATTACTTCGGAACAAATCGTACCCAAGCGACTCCCCATGCAATTTGGATATATTTCCCTAGGCCTAGTGGGCCCTATTCTTTTGGGCATATTTATTTCCGCCCCTTGGGGTGTTAAACTGGGACAGCGCATGTCTTCAAAATGGCTGCGATTGATTTTTGGTCTGGTTATGGTCATACTATTGATCAAAACCCTTGTTGGCTTTTTCTAAAAACCACATTCCCTAATACCAGTATATCCATATCTGTTTGTCTAAAGCATTGTATGGCATCCGTTGGGCTGCATACAATAGGTTCATCCTTTACATTGAAACTGGTATTGATCAATAATCCATATCCCGTTTTATCCTTAAAGGCTTTCAACAGCTTCCAGTACTTGGGGTTGGAGTTCTTATTTACCGTTTGTATTCTTGCTGAAAAATCAACATGGGTGACCGATGGAATATCCGAGCGTATCTGGGAAAGCCGTTCTTTTAAGCCAGTCCCTATTTTTTCAATTGATGTCAATCGGTGTGATTTCACTTTTTGGACAAAAAGCATATATGGTGAACTTTCACTAAGCTCGAAGTACTCCTGGGCATTCTCTTCCAGAACACTAGGGGCAAAAGGCCTAAAACTCTCTCGAAACTTGATCTTTCTATTGATTTTTTCCTGCATTTCAGGATTTCGTGGATTGGCCAAGATACTTCGATTTCCCAATGCCCTTGGACCAAATTCCATTCTTCCTTGAAACCAGCCTACAATTTTACCCGCAGAAATAGCCTCAGCAGTCAACGCCAAGAGCTCATCTTCGTTGTCAATTTGTTGTGGATGTAAGTCAATGTTCTTCCTGGCAATATGTAAGATATGTTGTTCCGAGTACAATGGACCAAGATATGCACCACCCATCATATCCGGATATAAAATCTTTCGTTCCTTATCCATAGCAATGTGCCAAACGGCCAAGGCAGCTCCAAGGGCACCTCCGGCATCTCCTGCCGCGGGTTGAATCCACAAGTTTTCAATAGTAGCGTTTTGCAGCAGTTTCCCGTTGTTCACAGAATTCAGTGCAACCCCCCCAGCCATGACCAAATTAGGGCAGCCCGTCAAACCAATGGCCGTATTGGCCAATTTACACACACAATCCTCCAATACCTGTTGCGCAGCCAAAGCCAGATTTGCATGTTTTTGCGTAAGTGCCTCCTCAGCCTTCCGGCGAGGAAGATTAAAAAGGCCTTCCCATTTTTTATCGTTTGTCATGGTCAGATTAACTGCAAAATCAAAATAGTCCATATTGAGCAGTACCGAACCATCCGGCCGAATATCCACAACATGATCCACTGTCTTTTGAACATATTCCATGGTTTCATTTGCTTCAGGATTGCCATAAGCAGCGAGTCCCATCATTTTGTATTCCCCGCTATTGACCCTAAAGCCCAAAAAATAAGTAAAGGCTGAATATAGTAATCCCAAAGAATGTGGAAAGTGTTGTTCCCGCAATATTTTAATGCCATTCCCTTCCCCCAGACCAATGGTCATTGTATTCCACTCCCCTACACCATCTACGGTCATTATGGTCGCTTTTTCGAAGGGGCTGGGGTAAAAGGCACTGGCAGCGTGCGAAAGATGATGTTCCGGAAAATGGACGGGAATGTTTTGAAACCCCATTTCTTTGAAATACTCCTTGATTTTTTTTCGAACAAACAGCTTATCCTTTAACCATAAGGGCATGGCCCTTAAAAAACTCCTTAGACCTTTCGGCGGAAAGGCATGATAGGTCTCCAACAACCGTTCAAATTTCAATAAGGGTTTTTCATAAAAGGCAATGGCATTCAACTCCCCGGGTAAAATATTCGCTTCTTGAAGTACATATTTTATGGCATTTTCGGGAAAGGAAGCATCTCCTTTTACTCGTGTGAAACGCTCTTCTTGAACAGCGGCCACAATTTTTCCATCGACCAACAAAGCCGCTGCGCTGTCATGAAAAAAAGCAGAGAACCCCAGTATTACCCTTGCCATTAAAATGTGTTTTTCAAATCATTGGGTTCATAGCAGTGTTCTCGGATGGAAAGAACGGATTCATTGGACTTTTTGAACTGCTTGAGTTTTAGTTCATCCCTACCCAATAGCTTACGAAGAAAACCCACAGGAACGATCAACAAAAAAAAGGTGACCGTAAGCAATATCCTGGTTGAAACCAAACCCAACACTTTAGCTAGGCCAAACCATAAAAAAGCCACAGGTTGAAAGGCCTTGGGGAGAATAAGGGCCAACACCAGAACTGATATTGCAATCCATACCCAATACCATCTTTCGGGAAGGAAAAGGAAGACCACCAAACAGGCCAATGTTGTCAACATACCCACCTCTAAGCATTGCTTTACAGAAATCTTCACCAATAACACTTTTAATTCTTTCCGAAATAGCTGAAAAATCGTCTTTTTACTCCCATTTCTTGTTTTTTGTGGGCGTACCTCAGCTATCCAATTCAAAAACGCTTTCAATTTTTACTTCATTCCAAAGAGACCCAATGGGTTTTAGAACAAAGAGTATATAAAGGGCGCTAGAGCAGAACTGGCGGTTACGACCACAATAATACTTATGAAAAGTAACACCAATAGTACTGGAATCAACCAATACCTTTTTCTGGTTCTTAGGAACAATCCAAACTCTTTTAAGGTTTCCATATCAATTAATGTTTTCCAGCAACAACAAGGCTTTGCTGTTGTCCGGATCTTTGTCCAATAGGTGCTTTAGTACCTCAACCGCCTTTGTTCGCTTCCGAAGCAAAATATAGCTTTCTGCCAAGGCAACACTATCCATGGCCCCATTCTTAACAATACGTTTGACAGCTCCATAAATTCCCCGCAATTGGTTATCTCCATTGGATTTTTCGATGGCATATTCCAAATAGGGCAAAGAAGCTTTATAAGCTTCTGCTTCAACTAAAGTTACAGCAATTTTCTTACTATTTTCGCTTGATGGGTCCAGTTCAAAGGCCTTCTTAAAATGGTGGGCTGCCTTTTCCATTTTCCTAAGCCTAAGGGCCAAAAGGGCGCTTTCAATCCGAAATCGCGCTTCACGGGGATATTCCAATGTAAGTCCTTCAGCAACCTTTAGGCCCATTTCAACTTTTCCTTCTCTTTGATAATGTCCGTAAAGTGTTTGCATGGCGTCATCCCAACTGATCAAGTTAACGGCCAATTTACCTCCCAATCGTTCGGCAATACCTAAGGAATCCTTGCGTATTTTAGGTATAGGTTCGTAAAAAGGCCATCCTTCCTTCAACTGCAAAATCTCGTACATCCCAGCAGCTTCATCAACCTTGGTAATGGGCATTTGTTGTTTCAAAGCTGACCATGACAGCACAGGTCCGTGTGCTTTACCCAACAGGCCCGAACCCAAAATAACCTCGTAAAAGGAATGGGCCAAAAGTGAATACCCTTCCAGATTGGGATGGACATGCTCCCATAAAAAAGAGTTTCCAATGATACCATCATCCGATAAAGATTCAAATCTGGACTTGGTGTCCACCAAAAAAATATGGGAATATGTCCTGGAAAGTTCTTTTATTCCATCATTTATTGCTTTTGGAGCCCTAAAACGGAGTTGATCGTATTCTTTGGCCAAGGCAAAATTGTTCTTTGCCCCTACTAGATCTCCCTTTCCAAGTGCTTGATTCGCCAGATTAAAATAATGATCCGCTGAAGTTTTAGGATTTTCGCCAGTGCCCACAAAGGGTTTTAGCCCTTTTTCATTGCTTACCAATGTGGACACAAAAACTGGAATACCCCAATTTTGGGTATGTTCGGCGATTTTTCCAAAGTTGAAATTAAATTGCTGTATTCCCTGTTGGTATTTTCTGGAACCATAGGGGATTTTACGGTCTGCCACCATTTTTTCCATCAGGGTAGTTCTTTTTTCCCTATCCCCACTCGAAATGCCCACCATTGCTGCTATACCTGACTCAACCAATTGAACCAGACGCAAACTTTTCATCTGCAATGCCACATTGACCCATCGTGGATTTCTTATCATTGAATTGGAAGCCCCTACACCCAGTGCGCCATAATATTCGTTGTGGCCTGCATAAATTAAGATGGCATCGGGCTGGTAATCCACCAACTGTTTGGTAAAGTCCAGAAGGGTATAGGAATTGACCGCTGTTAATGAGAGATTGATTATTTCAATTTTTTTATCCGGGAAAGTAGTGTTCAGGGCATATTGCAGCCATCTGTGAAAAGAACCGTTCTTTTTATAGGGATACCCAACTGCCGTAGAAGCTCCCAATACAAAAACACGAAACCTATCCGAGTCCTTGTTTTTTTGTAACAACTCCTGAAATCCTACTGTCGCATTTTCACTATCCCCAAAATACTTCTTTGCAATTTTGCGGTTCATTTGTACCAATGAGGTATCATTTTCCACGGGAATGAAAAGAGGATAATCGCTTCCATAACCCGATATTCGAAGTATCATTTCCATCAAAACAAAAAAGACGAAGACCAACAACAAAGTGGCAGCTTTAAACATGCGGGTTTTCCGCTTATCCATTACTGTGGTCCTATTTTTGTTCCTATTCATGTCAATTTAGTCGTAATCCAATAAAGATTGCTGGGAATATATGGATATCGAAGTTTCATTCCATGATCTTTCATTCAAAGGTTTTGCGTACAATTGCATTGGTCCATATCACCTATTTGAAGGTTAATTCAACATAAACCGGAAAATGGTCCGAAGGATAACGTCCCTCCTTTGATTCGTTCACAATGCTACTTTTGAGGATTTTAAATCCTGAGGAATCAAAAAAGATGTAATCAATTCTTCTGGTAACGTCCCTTTGCATTTCAAAACCATTGAACGTACCTCTTGGTCCATAGGAATTTGTACCAGCTGCCTGGTGCGAATCTTCCAGTTTTCCTGAAATTAATTGAATCCCAGGGCTATTCGGTTCCAGATTAAAATCACCCATTAGGATGACTGGCAATTGGGAACGGTTTAGGTCCTTTATTTTGGACAGTATCAATCTGGAACTTTCCAATCGGGCCACTTCGCCAACATGGTCAAAATGGGTATTGAACACAAAAAATTGATTCCCACCATCCCTATTTTCAAAAAGGCCATACGTACAGATCCTTTTAATAGCAGCGTCCCATCCTTTGGAAGGCTTGTTCGGGGTTTCCGATAACCAAAAAGTACCGTTATCCAATAACTTTAGTTTTCCCCCATTAAAAAATATAGCGGTGTATTCTCCAGCTTCCTTACCGTCATCCCGACCTACACCAAAAAAGGTGTACCCGTCCAGATTATTTTTCAAATAATCCACTTGATGTTTTAACCCCTCTTGAATGCCGAAAACATCCGGACGATAGGTATTCAACTGCGATACCATAAAATCCTTTCTCTTATCCCAACCATTTACCCCATCCGAGGGGTTATCATATCTAATGTTATAGGTCAGGATGTTAAGTTGTTGGCCAAAAGAAAGGGATGTCAAGGCCATGGTCAGTACAACTATGATTCCTATTTTTTTCATTGCATTGGTACCCCCCTCAATTTTTTAAATGTTTCGAAGGCTTTCTCCACCTTCTCCTTTGGCGCTTGTTCAAATTCCTTTTCGGTGACCTGATAAAGCCTTTGTACGGAATCCAGCCTGGCCTTCATGTTCTTAATGATATCCTGATATGCTGCTTCGTCCACTTTGTTGTCCAATTCCCGAGGGTCTTCCCTAAGGTCATAGAACTCCCAACTATCGATATCATCATAGAAATGCATCAGCTTGTATTGTTTTGTCCGCACCCCGTAATGCTTCTTTACCATATGGAATGCAGGATAATCGTAATAGTGATAATAAATGATGTCCCTAAAATCTTCCTCTTCCATGGTATTGGTCAACAAAGGTACCAAAGACGCGCCCTGCATCCCAGAGCTGTATTCCGTGCCCCCTGCGAAATCCAATAGGGTCTGGGCAAAATCCAGATTTTGAACCATGGCACCCACGTGTCTCCCTTTTTCAATGACACCGGGATATTGTATTAAAAGGGGTGTCCTGAACGATTCTTCATACATAAAACGCTTGTCGAACCAACCTTTTTCCCCCAAATAAAAACCCTGATCGGAAGTGTAGACCACAATGGTATTTTCATCCAAACCGGATGCTTCCAAATAATCCAAAATCTTTCCGACACCTTCATCCACTGAGGCTACCGTAGCCAAATAATCCTGAAGATAGCGTTGCCCTTTCCAGAGCGCCAATTCCTTTCCGCTAAGTTTTGCTTTATGAAAGGCCTCATTTTTAGGCTGATAGGCCGCATTCCATTGTGCACGCTGTTGTTCGGTCATTCGCCCAAAATCGGACGGCCAGGGATCATTGGCCAGTTCCAAACTACCGGCAGCTCTGGTCAATTTTAAATCATGCCCTTCGTACATGTCCTTATATATGGTTTGCTGTTGCTCCTTGGCTGCTTGCTGATGGCCGTGCTCTGCAAAGTAGGTGTCCGGAATGGGAATGTCAATGCTGTCATATTTATTGGCATGGCGGAGTGCCGGCATCCAATTTCTATGGGGGGCTTTATGTTGTACCATCAAAAGAAAGGGAGTACTGTCCTTTTTTTCCTTCAACCAGGAAAGCGCCTTATCCGTAATAATATCGTTCGTATAACCCGCTACTCTAATGGAATCGCCATTGTCAATAAAATCAGGATTATAGTAATTCCCCTGATCTTGTAAAATGTTCCAATAGTCAAACCCTTGTGGCCAGTCATGCAGGTGCCACTTACCCACAATGGCGGTTTGGTACCCCATCCTTTTAAGGTACTTTGGCAAAGTTGGCTGGGAACCATCAAACCGTTCGCCATTTTGCCGAAACCCGTTAATATGACTGTGCTTACCGGTAAGTATTACCGCCCTGCTAGGGCCACAAATGGAATTTGTAACGTAGGCCCTATTGAACTTTGCGCCGTTCTGGGCAATACGGTCAATATTCGGTGTAGGTGCAATTTTCCCAATTTCGTGACCATAGGCACTAATGGCTTGATAGGCATGGTCATCGGACATTATAAAAACAATGTTTGGGCTTTTCCCCTTTGAGCCCTTCACAGTTTCTTTCTCTTTGCAGGCCAAAAAACCCAACAAAACCAAAAATGTCATCAGTTTGATTTTTATTCCAGGCCCTTTCATTCCAAACGAATTTTTGATTGCGTAAAAACCCCGTCAAGGATTACTTCCTTAATAAATTCCGATACCTCATCTGTTCGTGCATAAGCCAGATTGGCCCAATCATGATTTCCTTTTGGGTCATACATCAAAGTATAGGACATGTCCAGTTGCCTCAATCTTTCAGCTATGGCCTGCGATCCCCCCAAAATTAAATACCCCTCCGATCTTGAATCGCAATAATGGTGGGGTGCTGCCCCATAGGGTACCAATCCATCCATTTTCCCGTGATACAACAAGGTAGGGACTGCGGTCTCTTGGGTAATGTAATCGATATGTAACACCGCTCCTGCAAAAGAAACTACCCCGGCAAATCTTTCTTTGGGGAAGGATATCCCCTTAAAATCGTGATGATATCGCATAAAAACAGTGTTTAAAACCGCCTCAGCGCCGGCACTACTTCCTACAAGGACCATCTTTTTTGGATCGATGCCCAATTCATCCCCCCTTTCGTCCAAAAAATTGACCGCCCGGGCCACATCCTGGGAGGCCTGTTTAAAGGTCTCCACCTTTTCAACGGAAGGGCAATCACAGCCGAAGCCCTTTCCCTTTCGAACCAATCGATAACTTATTGAGGCCACCGCATATCCTTTATGCGCCATTTCCTGGCAAAATTTACGCTCCAAGGGATTGTCCCTTTTGCCAGAAGCAAAACCACCTCCGTGGACCAGCAACAACAGTGGCCTTTTTTGAACGGTATCGTTCTTTGGGGAATAGAAATCCAATTGCAAGGTATCGGCATAGGTCAATGTTTTTATCCCAATGGTGGAAAACAACGAATCTTTGTAACGCTCTTGACCGTGCAACAGCGTATGGAATAACAAAATCACCAAAAAAACTGCCTTAGCAAAATACTTTTCCACCATACCCGCTTATTTTAGTATAAAGGAACTGGAGAGTTCTGCGTTCGAATCCGTACCTACATAGATAGTAAATTCCCCTGGTTCCGATATGAATTCCAAGTTACCATTGTAAAACTTTAAATCGTCCGGGGATAAGGTTAAAGTTACCTCTTTGCGTTCCCCCTTTTTTAACATCACTTTCTTGAATCCTTTGAGTTGGCGTTTCGGTGGGGTTATGCTTCTTACTACATCGCTCAAATAGAGTTGTACCACTTCCTCACCATCGTAATCACCCGTATTCTCAACCGTAACGGTTGCCCTGATACTTTGATCGCCACTAATTTCCTTTTTGTCCAATCTTAAATTGGAGTAGGCAAAAGTGGTATAGCTCAATCCATATCCAAAGGGCAGTAAGGGAGTATTGGGAACATCAAGATAATTTGTTTTAAATTTCTCGTACTTTCCTTCCGGGTTTGGTCGTCCTGTATTTTTAACGCTGTGATAAATAGGTATTTGACCTACATTTCTTGGCCAAGTAGCGGACAATTTTCCAGACGGGTTGTAGTTGCCGAAAACCACATCCCCAATGGCATTTCCAGCTTCAACTCCGGGATGCCAAACCTGCAATATGGCAACAGGCATGTTGTACTCCTCGGGAATGGTAAGTGGCCGACCGCCCATCAACACCAAAGCAACGGGCTTACCCGTGGCCACCAAGGCTCGAATCAACTTCTTTTGACTTTTTGGAATGGAAATATCCGTACGACTGGCCGATTCACCACTCATCTCGGTAGCTTCGCCCACAACGGCCACAACTACATCTGCGGAATTTGCCACATCCACTGCTTCCTTGATCATGGCCTCAGGAGAGCGTTTATCAATAATTACCCTAGGCCCAAAGACGTTAACTTTTTTTGCCAATGCTTTATCATCGGTGATATTGGCACCCTTTGCATAGGCAATGGTGGCCGTTGGGGCCACCTTTTTAAATCCTTCAATAACCGTTACTGCCAAATCTGGATTTCCAGTGGGTGCCCAGGTTCCCAACATATTATTACGGCTGTCCGCCAAAGGTCCCACCAACGCAATTTTGGCATTTTTTCTTAGGGGAAGAATGGCTTTGTGATTTTTAAGCAATACGAAGGAGCGTGCTGCGACTTCCCTGGCAAATTGTCGATTTTTTGGAGTGAGAATATCTTTTTTTGGTCTACTGCTATCTAAATAACGGTAAGGGTCATCAAAAAGTCCCAGTTTATGTTTTGCCTCCAAAATCCTTATACAGGCCTGGTTGATTTCTTCTTCCGTCACCTTACCTTCCGCTACGGATTTTTTGAGTGTGGTCAAAAAACCCTCGCCCACCATATCCATATCCAGACCGGCCTTTAAGGAAAGGGCCGATACTTCCTGAAGATTTCCAAGGCCGTGGAACATCATTTCATTCAAAGAAGTATAATCGGAAACCACAAATCCGTTGAACCCCCATCGGTCCCGCAACAAATCGGTCAATAGCCATCTGTTCCCGGTCGCCGGTATTCCATCAACATCATTAAAGGAAGTCATTATAGATCCAACGCCAGCCTCCACCGCGGCTTTATAGGGAGGTAAGTATTGGTTGAACATTTTGATTTTGCCCATATCAACGCTATGATAGTCCCTACCTGCCTGTGATGCCCCATACAGGGCAAAATGCTTCACACAGGACATCAAGGTATTGGGTGCGGAGAGGTCCGCCCCTTGATAACCCTTGACCATGGCCTTTGCGATGGCAACGCCTAAATAGGGGTCTTCCCCTGCCCCTTCGGCAATACGGCCCCATCTCGGGTCCCTGGCAATATCCACCATGGGAGAGAAATTCCAGTTGATACCGTCAGCCGTTGCTTCAATCGCTGCAAGTCGGGCCGTCTTTTCTATTAACTCCATATCCCAACTACAGGAAAGTCCCAAGGGAATTGGAAATGTAGTTTTATATCCATGAATGACATCGGAACCGATTAACAACGGGATTTTTAAGCGGGTATCTTTGACGGCAATTTTTTGGGCAATTCTCACTTTGTCCGGTCCAGATACCCCAAAAAGACCTCCAACCTGACCTGACTTTATCTTGTTCTCCACGTCTTTGCTAACAACAGCACCTGTTGCAACCCCGCCACCAGGGGTGAGCAAGTTCAATTGCCCTATTTTTTCATCCAAGGTCATTTTGTCCAAAAGCTCATGGACTTCAGGAATGGAACTTCTTTCCTGTGCACAAAGTTGAATGAAGGTGTAAAACAAAAAAACAATTAGACATTGTTTACGTAAAGTCATTTTCGAATATTTTTTGATAAGATCCTTTTCGGGGTATTCCGCTTTTGGTTGGAGCATTGTTTTCCCATGCATAAGAAAAGAAATTCGTACTACTTGATCCCGTTAATCCTGTGGTTCATAGGAAAATCCTAATTTGGTCAGTCCGCGTTGGACATCCCCATTTTTCATAAACCATTTCCAAAGCAGCCCTGTCCTATAATTTTCAACCATAACAGGAATAGGGCCTTGATCAATTGCCAAATACCTGGGCAAATACCAATCGTGCTCAAAACTAAAGGCATCATAGGGACCATATTTTCCAATAAGACTATCTTGTTCTTCATACATAAATCGTAAAAAGGCCAGACTCTCTTTTGGGGTATACGGCATTGATGCCAGTGCAGCGGTAGGTGAAATTACCCCTAAATCCCTATCAGGACGGTGTCCAGCATAACCTCCCATGGAATAGCTTGAGGTCAAACCCCAGCACTTTCCCGAATAGCCTTCGTAATTATTTGGATTCTCAATACAATGTCTATAATGGATCTGTGCATGATGGGTATTGAGCTTCCAATAGTCCCCGTATTCATCCCTAAGTCCTTTGGGGGGTAGTCCCATATGGGAATAATGCGCCCAAAAAAGCGGTCCAACCGGTGATGTGTTGCCTGGATAATGGTCCAGTTCCGTATCCAAATCATAATATATCACGCCATTGGAAATGTCCCCATTCCTTGCCCAGCCTACATCATACGCCTTTTTTGAAATTGGATGTGTAGGCGAAGAAGCGGCCAATACATACATAATCAGGGTTTCATTGTAACCCCTTACAAAGAAGTTCATATCCCACCCAAAGTTTGGGGACCAATGCCAATAGAGACCATCCTGTCCATTTTGTGTATACCAATCCCATTCCACTTCTTCCCATAGTTGTTGGATATTGCGTGCAAGTAGTTTTTCACGCTCAGAACCCTCCTCAAAATATTCCTTTACGGTCAACAACCCTTGTATAAGGAAAGCAGTCTCCACCAAATCGCCCCCGTCATCTTTGTGGCTAAAGGGTTTTGTTTTACCAGTTGGGCCATGAAGCCAATGGGGCCAGGCGCCATGAAAACGATCCGCTTTAGCTAGATAATCCACTACTTTTTCATAACGTTCAAGGGCCTCTTCACGGGAAATAAACCCACGTTCAATACCCACCAGAATGGCCATTAGACCAAAACCTGAGCCTCCAGTAGTTACCACATCCCGGTCATTGGAAGGATATATACCATCCATATGAATCCTTTCCCTTGCCATACCGGAAATGGGTTCTGCCCCTTCCCAGAAATAATTAAAGGTCTCTTTTTGGACCAAATTCATGAGTTCTTCATCGGATAGGGAAGTCGCTGTCGTTTCATCCAATGAAATTACCTCTTCTTTTTCCAAAGTTTTAGGGCCATTGCACCCCGCTACCAAAGATGCAATGACCACTACAAAAACTAAACTTAAACTAAACTCAAATACTACTTTCATGTTTCATTCAGTTGCTACCATCCGGGGTTTTGTCGCATTTCCGGTGTTTGTATCAACTGATCATTTGGGATGGGATATAATTCATGTTTGCCCACTTCAAAAGGGAGACCAAGGGCGGTCATTACCTCTGCCGCCCTACCTTGGCGCAACAGATCATACCACCTATCATGCTCCATGGCCAATTCCAATCTGCGTTCTTTCCAAATGGCCAATCTAAGTTCACTCTGGTTGGTTGCAGTTACATCCGGCAGGCTAACCCTACTACGTACTCGATTCAATGGAATTAGGGCTTCGCTGGATTGTCCGAGCTCATTTAATGCTTCGGCCCGTATCAACAGAATCTCGGCAAATCGAAGTATTCGGATATTTTTGTCCCCATCCCCTTGCCCGGCATTTAAACTGGAGTAGGCCTTCTCGTTATACCGTGGATTTTCCACTCCCGGGTTGATAACCCTACCATCAAATAAGGTCTCTCCCCTAAAAATAATGGTAGCATCCCTTCGAATTTCATCATTTTCAGACTCAAAGGCATTCAGCAAATCCTCTGATGGTGTGTTGAAGCCCCAGCCGAATCCATCCGGTCCTCGAGCACCTTGCGTAGAGGAATATTGTTGTATTCCATGGGCTATGATTTCTCCACGTCCCTGCAATTCAAAAATGGATTCGATACCGTTTTCCGTAGTTGCCCTCCACACGGTGGCATAATCCGGTTCCAGATCGTATTCCCCTGAATTCATTACGGTATTTGCCATATCCGCAGCATCTTGCCATCTTTCCTGGTACAAATATACTTTTGCCAAAAGTGCCTGTGCCGCTCCTTGTGTAGCCCGACCTAAATCCTGCGGAGCGTATTCACTTTTTGCCGGTAAAGCGGCAATTGCCTCTGTTAAATCTTGCTCTATAAAAGCATAGACTTCAGCCACTGGGGCACGCTCAACAAGGTCTACGTCTTGCAATGGAACATCTCCAAAACTTCGAACCAACCAAAAATAGTTGAGTGCCCTAAGGAACTTACACTCCCCAATCAAACGGACTCGTAAACCTTCATCAATAGGTTCAAAAGTCTCTGTAAACTCGATGGCCTGCGAGGCCCTACCAATTGTTTTATACCACTGTTGCCACATCGCCCTGATAGAAGGAATTGACGATGTGTGTGTAAGACCATCCAGTTGGTCCTTGTCCGCTCCGGTATCTGTAGGGGCACTGCCCTTGTCCGCATTGTCCGAAATGATTTCGGTAATACCCAAAAAAGAGAAGGCATAAGCAAAATCCGTATGCCTTCCATAGACCCCGGTGACAAATTGTGCAGGTTGAAAATCCTCTCCGCTTTCTTCTGCAGTTGGAGTAACCACATCTACTTCCTCCACATAATCATCACAGCTAGAAAGAAAAGTAACAACTAGAAAGAAGGATAAAAAAGCTCTTATTTCTGTACTCATAATGTATCTATTTTTTAGTAGTGCTTTCATCAGATCTGTACATTTAGTCCAACAATAAAGGTTCTTGTGGTAGGATAGGCATCCAATTCTATCCCCGTACCAAAACGCGGGTTTCCAAATTCCGGATTTCCGGCGGCATCGGTTCCACTTCTATTCAATTCCGGGGTAAAACCGGAGTAGTTGGTAAACATAAAGGGGTTTTGTGCCGTAAAATACAGTCTTGCCCTATCCAGGAAACCCATTTGATTAAAAGTATAGCCAATGGTGATATTATTGATCCTAAAGAAATCCCCATCCTCTAACCAAAAAGAAGAGGCCAAAGCATCCCTGTCCGCTCCAGGAGCCGAGTTGGTGGACCCCTCACCCGTCCAACGGTTGTTAAAGACTTCTTCGGAGATATTTACACTTTGTAAGCGGGTATTGGCCAAGCCGTTATAGACCTTATTCCCACCAACACCAAAACCGTCAAGACTAAAGTCGAAATTCTTGTATTGGGCACCAATAGTTATCCCGTAATTGAAAGTAGGCAAATAGCTGTCAAAAAACCTCTTGTCCCTATCATCTATAACTCCATCATCATTTTGGTCCACATAACGTAGGTGTCCAGGCCGGGCGTTGCCCACAGAAGGATTGTTATCAATTTCTTCCTGATTTTGCCAAACCCCATCGGCCTCCAATAACCACCAGGCAAATAGGGGCTGACCTTCCTGCAGCCTTTTGGTAATCTGTCCATTGGCCAAGCTACCCCCTACTTCTCCATCAAATCCAGGCACTACATTTTCCACCCGGTTCCTGTTCGTGGAGAAATTGACACCCACATTATAACTAAAATCCTCACTAACACGGTCCCTCCAATTCACCAATACTTCCACTCCGGAATTAGACACTTCCGCGGCCTGGGCAAGGAAATCGCCTTCAGCTGCAGAGTTTAAGGTATTCTGAACGTTAATAATGGCATTGGTATTATTCCGGTCATAATAGGTAAAGGTTCCAGAAAGCTTACGATCCAACATGGCAAAATCAAAACCGGCTTCAAACTCTTCGGTGACTTCCCATTGCAGGGGAAAGACCGGGCTTCCAAAGGCCGCCCCAAAAATCAATTCTTGGGTAGGGCCAAAAACATAATTGGTATTTTGATTGGGCCCAGTACTGGTTCCATTGGTAAGTACCTGTTGCACGTTTATAGGAACGTTCGCATTTCCCAATTGCCCCCATCCTCCAAAGACTTTTAGAAAATTGAGTACCTTGTTCTCTTTTAAAAAGTTTTCTTCGGTTAAGGTCCAACCTACACTAAAGGCAGGGAAGTTATCAAAGAAGTTTTCCCCCGTAATAAAATCACTTGTACCATCCCTTCGGATAACGGCCCTAACAAAATACTTTTCTGCAAAATCATATTCCGCTCTTGCAAAATAGGATTGCAGGTTAGTGGATTGGTTAAAGATTTGATCCAACGTATTGTCAAAAAACGAGGAAGTACGTCTTCCCAGACTTCTAAGTCTGGGCTCGTCAAATACGTCAAAACCTTCAGCAACCAAGATTTCCCTTCCTCCAAAATTTTCACGGCTTAACCCCAATGTGGCGGAGACATTATGTTGGTCAAAAGATTTGTCAAAGGTTAAGAAACCTTCCAGGTTCCATCGGAAAAATTCCTCATCCCGAGTCTGAAACCGATTGTTGGCAAATTCTGTGGAGATAACCCCATCACCATCTGCATCTGACCTGCCTTCTTCAAATTGTGCTACTGTCCTAACCGGGTCCGCATTCAGCCAACGTTGTCGTATAGGGTCAAACTCATTCCTTTTAACAAACCCTTGAGTAGCACCAAATCTTCCTGTTGCCTTTAAATAATCTGTGATATCCGCCTCTGCGGTAATCTGACCCTGTAAAGTGGTGGTACTGAGGTTCAAGTCATCAAAAAACAACTGTCCCACTGGATTTCCCGCACTGTTCAACCGGCCAATAGATTCTCCATCAGCTGCTTCAAAACCTACGATCCCCGTGGTTTGATTGTAAAAAGATTGTCCAAATCGTCCGTCTTCATAGCGAACTGGCACCAATGGAGACTGTCGATAGGCATCGTTAAAAACACGGAAGTCCTTAGGATTCTCATTGGTATAGGTAATATTCAGGTTTTGGATAATCCTAACCTTGTCGTCAAACAGCCTGAAGGTATTGTTACTTCTGATATTCCCTCTACTGTACTTACTATCTTCAAGGATACCTTCTTCATCGTAGAAATTATAGCTTAAAAAATAATTGACCTTCTCCGAAGCGCCTGAGACCGAAAAATTGTAGCTCTGAACGGTTCCAGTTTGTAACAATTCATCATACCAGTCCGTATCATATTGTTGATTGGGTGCCAACTGCGGGCCATTAATAGCCGCATTTTCTTCATTAAAAAACTGCCTATATTGTTCTCCATTGGCCATTTCTACCCGGTTTAGAACCGATCGCATCCCAAAGAAGGAATCAAAAGTGAATTGTATCTTACCTTCCCTACCTTTTTTGGTAGTGACCAAAATTACCCCATTGGCTGCACGTATTCCGTAGATATTGGCATAGGAAGCACCCTTTAAAAATTCAATCGATTCAATGTCCGCAGGATTAATACTTCTGATATCCTGTAAGGGTTGTCCATCTACAACATAAAAAGGTTCTCTACCGGCAAGTGCGGTACCAACCCCCCTTACAATCACGGTTGGTGTGGCCCCAGGAGCGTCGTTGGCTACGATATTCACCCCTGCCACCTTACCTTGTATGGACTGCACAGCGGTTAACGTAGGAAGTTTGACAATTTCCTCAGATTTGACCGAAACAACGGCTCCGGTTATGTCCGACCGTTTTTGTTCACCATAACCTACAATCACCACCTCATCCAATCGTTGCGTGTCTTCTTGAAGGGATACATTGATGGTATTTTGATTGTTGACCTCACTCTCTTGGGTAGTAAAACCAATGTAGCTAAACACCAATGTACCGTCAGTGGGAACGTTGTCCAGTACATAGTTACCATCAATATCCGTTTGTGTACCGATTGAAGTACCTTTCACCAGCACTGTTGCCCCAGGCAAAGGCTGTCCATTAGCTTCCGACACCACTCCAGAAACTGTAATTGCATTCTGGGCCAAAACGACCACATGGGTCACTAAAAGGAAGATTACTAAAAATACATTCTTTTTTTTCATAATCATTTAACAAAGTAGTTAGTTGATTGCTAATTTAATAAGGCACTACTCCGAAATCGTTGTAGTGACCTACATAAAAAATACATCATCCTTTTTTCCAATCCTCAATCCTAGTTAGTAAGGGCTTTGCAGTAGTTGAACGGAAAATGGATTTATAAAAAATTAACTTAATGATGTACTGTTGATGTACTTTGAAATGGCAATTATTGAAGTTGAATGTTTTGGATTTCCGCTACGAGAAGGTGATCAGGAAATTTGATAGGTTTTTGGTGCTTTCCAATTCCAGTTTTTTTCGCAATCTGTACCTATGGATTTCAACCCCCCTTATGGTTATTCCCATTAAAGGGGCAATTTCTTTGGTGGACAGATTCATTTTAAGATACGCACAGAGTTTAAGATCCTTAGGGGTAAGCTCCGGATATTCCATCAAAAGACGTTCAAAAAAATCCTCGTGCAATTCCTTAAAACTGACTTCGAACCTTTTCCAATCCTCAGTGTCCTTTACCGAGTTGTTCAGTTTTCTGATAAAAGAACGGAAACGTTGGGAATTGGGAAAATTGTCCTTGTTGAGCACCAACATGTTCTTCAATTCCAAAATCATTTCATTCTTCCTGGCAATGTTCAATGCCGTGCTGGCCAGTTCATTTTGTTTGAGTTTCACTTTCTTCGCCAACTCTTCCCTTTCCAATTGAGCGATTCTTCTGTCCTGCTCTTTCTGCATTTGTTCTTCAAGTTCCTTTTGCTTCCTTTTGAGCTTTGCTTGGTTGTATCTTCTAACCAAAATGACGGAAATCAACACCAATACTAAATAAAGGGTAACGCTCAAGTTGGACAAAAACCATGGAGGGGCAATCTTAAACTCAAAAGAATTTGCCTCGGATGCCCTGTTGTCAATGCCAACTGTTGAAACTTCAAATGAGTAATCGCCATAGGCAAGGTTTTGAAATGACACCACACCTTCCTCAACATATCCGTTATGATTCTCAGGGCCCGATAATGTGTAGTGGTATCGGGGTTGAATGGACTTTGGTGTTGCAAACCCAACGGTTAAAATTCTCGATTTTTTAAATGAAAAAGGTAAGGGTTCCGAATCTGGAACATACGAACGCTCTTTATCCTTAATAAAAGTCAATTCTGGGACGGGCAATTGATAGTTGTTCAATCGCTGTTTTAATTGTGCCACATTGACCTTTGCAAAACCATCACTAAGTGTTATATAGGAAATGCTATCATTTATTTTTACCATCCTTTGGGCTTCGGGCACCAATCTTCTGCGTAAGGCCAGGTCACCAATGACCAAACTATCCGTCTTTAAATCCGTTCTGACCAAATCCTTGTTCCCTTCCCCATCCACAAACCAAAAATAATCCCCTTCAAAACTCAATAACTCCTGATCGTTAAATCGCCCAAACTCCACAAAAGGAACAATTTCCTCAAGAATTGTATCGTATTTGTACCAACTTCCTTGACTACAAAACACAATTTGGTTTTTGATTTTGTAAATCTTTACATTGTAATTGTTTGGAACGCTATTGCCGTTAAACTCATCGATTTTGGAGACGCTGGAATAATCCTCAGTCAGATGGATCCGATAAAAGCCTTTGTAGGGATGGGCCACCCAAAGTACGTGAGGGCTTTCAAAACACAATTGTTTTACGGGAAAACCAATTCCAGTAACCTCGGTTACCTCCCATTGTCCATCAAATCCTTTGTGATAGGTTAAAAGTCCAGTATAAATTCCTTGCATATACCTATCCTTTTGCTCAGGGATTCTTATAATTTCATAGCCACCCGCAAAATTGGACATACGCTTAAAAGTGTTTTCCTTAACCTTGAACGTCCCTGTATTATGACCGCATACCAAATCATCATCAATAATTTCCAAGTCCCAAACGTGACCTTGTGAACCATTTACAAATTTTAGACAATCTGCTTCAAAATAGAAGACCCCGGTGTTACTTCCCAAATAGACTTTCCCCTCGTATAGGGCCATATCATACACCATGCCCAATGCACCCGAGTAATCCGTGTAGTAGGTGATTGAATTATCAAGCCTTAGTCGTGCAACACCGTTATCAAGACCTAACCAAAGCTGATCTTCATATTGCAGCATGGAGAGGACGGTATTGTTTTGCAATCCCGTTTTTCTATTTACAATCTGTGAAGTTCCGGCATGGGAATCATTTAAGTAAACACCATTCTTTATGGTTCCAAAAGCGAGCTTTCCATTTGTCAAGCTTAGTATTTTGTTTAATTGATGGGATTTTAGTTCAGTATTTAGGGTATTTTGCCAAGGTTCAATGTTACTGCCATCAAAAACAAAACAGCCATCCAATTTGGATCCTATCAATAGTTCCCCGTTAACCACCACCATATCCGTTAACGTTTTACCTTTTAATGGTTTTTGATGATCAAGGGGTTTCAAAACTTCATCCATTAATTCATAAAGACCATCCCTTCCCGCTGCCACAAGAAGTCTTCCTTCATATTCAATAAAATCTGAGATGACCTGGGGAGGGTCAATAACCCTTATCTCGTTCTTTTCATAGATATATATGGAAGAAAAAGAACGAAAAACAATCATTCCCTTTATAGGGAGTATCTCCCAAAACTCTTCACTGGTAAATGTGTGATCTTGTATTAAATGAGTGAGGGAATGATACTCAAAAAGACCATCCCTATTTTTTTTCCAATATCCAAACTCTTCATAGGAACCGGTATATATACGGTCACCGTGTGAAAGAATGGAACGAATGATGGTATTGTTGGGCAACTTGTACAAATTCCATTCCTCCCCATCAAAGTGAAGCATCCCTTTATTGTTGGCCACAAACAATTCTCCTTGTTCATTTGTAGTCAAATCCCAATTCTCCCCTGCCCCTTTGTAATCCAACAATGAATAGTTGTAGACTGGAGGCAAAAGGTTTTGTGCCGAAACCATTGCTTGGAACAGAACAAATAGGAACGTTATTTTTTTGGATAGGGTCATCTCCACTAAGTGTGTTTAAGTTTTAAACACCTTACGTTAACCTTAATTCAATATACAAAGCTAGGGATTGAAAAACTGAAAAGATAACCCATATCCATCTAGACCAATGCAATTTATACATCATTACTACATCAGGTTTGTCTATAGTGACAAACTTTTCGCATAAGAGCTGGATTCTGCCCTTTTCTTTTCAACCCTTTTGGCATGAAGTAGTTGAAATGTAGTTGAACTGCATTTTAAATAATTCATATTTTCTATCTTGATGTTGGCCTTAACCTAAATATCCTTGCTTTGATAAAAAATCCTTCCACAGTTTTCCAAGTGCTTTTCATGGTATTCGTAACAGCTTTTAGCGTGTTCCCCCAAAACGGGGATTCCACAAAAAAGTATGGTACGTATTGCAATCCCTTGGATATTGATTACTCATACATGTCACATTATCGTGCTAGGAACAATGTATCCTATCGCTCCGGTGCCGATCCGGCAGTAGTAAATTTTAAGGGCAAATTCTATATGTTCGTTACACGTTCACATGGGTATTGGAGCTCGGAGGATATGGGCAACTGGACTTTTATAAGACCACAGAGCTGGTACTTCAATGGCTGCAATGCCCCGGCTGCTGCGGTAAAGGATGATAAAATTATACTTCTGGGAGATCCTTCGGGGCGTGGTGCAGTAATTGAAACCAACAACCCCGAATTGGGGGATTGGAGAACCAATTTTGCGGTAATCAATGTACCTGGTGGCGTGCAGGACCCCAATCTTTTTGTTGATGATGATGGTAAGGTTTACCTGTACGAAGAATCTTCCAATAAATGGCCCATACGAGGTGTGGAATTGGATTCGGATAACTTTTACATTCCCAAAGGTGGGCAAACCGACCTTTTTAACCTTCAACCTGAAAAGCATGGATGGGAGCGTTTTGGGCAGGACCATCGTTCGGATTTAAAACCTTTTATAGAAGGTCCATGGATGATGAAGCACAACGATACTTATTATTTGGAATATGGGGCCCCGGGCACCCAGTGGAACGTATATGCAGATGGTGTTTACACCAGTAAAAATCCACTGGGGCCCTTTGAATACGCTCCCTACAATCCTATTTCATATAAACCCGGTGGTTTCCTGAAAGGCTCTGGCCATGGGAGTACAGTAAAGGATAATAATGGAAATTATTGGCATTTTGCCACCATGGCCATTTCGGTAAATTATAAGTTTGAACGGAGGCTGGGAATGTACCCGGCAGGTTTTGAACCCGATAACGGTCAAATGTATGTAAACACGGCCTACGGTGATTATCCGCATTACTTACCTGGAACAACGGTGGAGAACCATAAAAACCGCTTTACGGGTTGGATGTTACTTTCCTATGAAAAACCCGTAAGGACCAATTCCCCCTTGGTGGAGGGTTCCCCAAATGTGGTGGACGAAAGTAACCAAGGCTATATGCAGGAACAGATTACGGACTTTGGAATCAACCGAATCAACGATGAGGAAATCCGTTCATACTGGGTTTCCCAAGCAAACAACGATTCCATTTACGTGGAAATCGATTTGGAAAAAACAAGTGAAGTCAGGGCCATCCAAATCAATTTCCAGGATTATAAGAGTACTGTTTTTGGTCGGCCCGATACCTTAAGGCAGCAGTTCCGAATCAAAGCTTCCTTGGATGGGAAAAATTGGAAGGTCATCGCGGACCATTCCAAAAATGAACGGGATATGCCCCACGCCTACATTGAATTGAAACGTCCGGAAACCGCAAGGTACATTCGATATGAACATATATATTGTACGAATGCGTATCTTGCTATATCGGAATTAAGGGTTTTTGGCAAGGGAGGTGGGAAAGTACCGCGAAGTCCTAAAAATTTTGAGGTTATGCGGCAAAAAGATCGAAGAAACGCAAATCTCACTTGGGACGCCGTGAAGAACGCTACCGGCTATGTCATCTACTGGGGAATCCACCCTGAAAAATTAAATCTTTCGGCCCAAATATATGAGCAGCCCAATTATGAATTACGCGCACTTACTACCGAACAGCGATATTACTTTCAAATCGAAGCTTTTAATGAAAATGGCATATCAAAGCGCAGTAAAATCCGTTCTGCCGAATAACACCTCCAAATTAGGGGTGTCCCTGTTCTGCTTTTTGTTGTGCTTTCACGTAGCAGCACAACAAAATTCCTCCTCACCGATCGATTATTCAAGTTTAACGCTTCCAGAACGGCCCAACATTGTTTGGATCGTTGCAGAAGATTTAAGTCCCTATCTGCCCATGTACGGGGACTCCACCGTAGCCACTCCAAATCTTAGCAGATTGGCAAAAGAAGGAGTCAAATATACCAATGTATATAGCCCGGCGGGGGTCTGTGCTCCCAGCCGTGCCGCCATTGCCACGGGCATGTACCCTACACGCATAGGGGCCATGCATATGCGTACAGGACCATGGTTCAGTTTTAAGATCAAAGATGAGGCATTGCGAAATCACCAACAAAAGTACAGTCCGGTATATGAGGCCAAACCACCGGCAGGCGTGCACATGCATAGCGATTACCTTAGGCGTGCAGGTTATTATTGCACCAATAATCGTAAAGAGGATTATCAATTTAGGTGTGAGTTGACGGCATGGGATGAAAGCAGTGATAAAGCGCATTGGAAAAATCGTCCCAAAGACCAACCCTTCTTCGCTATCTTCAACCTAATGGTAACCCATGAGTCCAAAATCTGGACCAAAGCCAAAGATTCCCTTTGGGTGGACAATAGCTTGGATGTTCCTATGGAACCGTATTGGCCAAAAACGCCCCTTGCCAAAAAAGACGTTCGCCGAATGTATTCCAATATCAAGGAAATGGACCATCAAGTAGGTGTGCTCTTAAAAGAACTGGAGGATGAAGGTCTTTTGGAAAAAACCATTGTTTTCTGGTATACCGATCACGGCGGACCCCTTCCGAGGTCAAAACGTACCATTTACGATTCTGGAATAAAGGTCCCCATGTTAATTCGATTTCCAAACGGGCAATTTGCAGGGCGGAGTGACCATCAACTCATTAGTTTTGTGGATTTTAAGCCCACATTGCTGTCATTGGCCGGCCTCCCCAATCCAGAATATACCGATGGCCTGGCTTGGATGGGATCACATCAGGATACCCGACCCAGAACATACATTTATGCTGCGGCGGACCGTTTTGATCGCCAACATGATAGGATAAGGGCGGTTAGGGACACGCGATACAAATACGTTAGAAACCTGCTGCCCGATCGGCCCTATTACCTTCCCATAAAATTCAGGGAAAACATGGATATCATGCAGGAACTGTTGCGATTGCACCAAAAGGATAGTCTGAATGTGCAGCAACTGCAGTGGTTCAGACCGGAAAAAGACCGCGAGGAGTTGTTTGATACGTGGAACGATCCCGATGAACTTCAAAATTTAATCAATGATGTTTCCTATACCGATAAACTCCAAGAACTTCGGGCCGCGCTTGACGGGTGGATACAGCACACCAAAGATCAAGGTCTTGTACCTGAAACCGAATATCTTGAAAAAATAGGAGATTACTGGAGCCAACCCCAAACTGCTGCTCCGGATTTTATTAAAAAAAGCAACTTGTTCCAACTTGAATCCCCAACACCCGGCGCGGCCATTGGTTATCAATGGCTCTCCCCCAATGAGGAACCAAAGGATTCCTGGAACGTATACACTTCGCCCCTTAAAAGTGAGGATAACAAGATACTTGTGGCCCGGGCCCACCGCATTGGATACAAACCCAGCGATCTGGTAGAATTTGAGACGAATTGATCTTGTAATCATAGTACCTTTCCCGGAATCCACAAAATTGCCTCGGGTATTTTAATGGTATTGCTTTGTGGGACAACCCTATGGGCATAACAAAAGGATTCGCCCCCAATATCGCTTTTTCTTTTGCCAACGATTTGGGCTATGGTGATTTGAATTGTTTTACCGGTATGCCAAAAGCGAGGTTACACGGCAATCACCTGTAACAAATACGGGATTCCCTAGACCTATCTTTAGGTATAGGCCAAGTCGGTTTTAAAACCGACTTTCTGTTACTCCCATAACAATCATCATCAAAAAACCCATCCATGAAAATCCACTCCCCTATCGTTTTGTCCTTCATTTTTCTCACCCTTTGGCTTCCACCCATTGCTGCGCAGCAGTATGAAGCAGCTTTGGACGCATTATTGACCGAATTTTCAGAAACAACCACGGGAGGGACGGTGCTAATCGCCAAAAACGGAAGTGTCCTGTACCGAAAAGCTTTTGGAATGGCCAATAGGGAACTCCTTGTGAAGATGGAACCTGGACATATACACCGAATAGGTTCCCTTACAAAACAATTCACGGCCGCTGCCATTTTAAAACTCCAGGAAGAGGGAAAACTTTCAGTAAAGGAAGATATCACGAAATACATTGGGGATTACCCTACCCTTGGCCATACCATCACCATTGAGCACCTCCTTACCCATACTTCAGGCATAGCTAATTATACCGCCATGCCCAAGTTCAAGGGAGACATACGAAGAAAGGATCATACGCCCCTGGAACTGATTAACTTTTTTAAGGACGAACCAATGGATTTTGCTCCCGGAGATGAATTCAAGTACAACAATTCAGGCTATATTATTCTGGGTCATATTATCGAATCCGTCACTGGCCAAACCTATGGACAATTCCTCGAGGAAACTTTCTTCCAACCGCTGGGGATGAAGCATACAGGGTATGATAGTTCGTCCAAAATTATTGAAAATCGGGTACCTGGATACAGCTGGGAAAATGGAGCTTACCGCAATACGGCTTTTCTGAGTATGACCTTGCCTTACGCAGGAGGCTCCTTGCTTTCCACAGTGGATGACCTTTTCATTTGGAACCAGGCCATTATGGAAAACAAAGTCCTCACCAAAGAAAGTAAAACCAAGGTCCGTTCTCCTTACCTTTTGAACAATGGGCAGGCCACAAACTATGGTTATGGACTTCGTTTGGGCCAGATTCAGGATAGTCCGACCCTAAAACACGGAGGCACGGTAAACGGATTTAGCTCATATGCGATATCCCTCCCCCGCGAAAAGATATTCATCGCGATGTTGACCAATTGCGACTGCTCCTGGGACATTGAAACGACTGCTTCAAAAATGGCTGCCGTTGTTATGGACAGTCCCTATACGTTTGAAAAGCAGAAGGTTTCCAAAAAGGCACTGAAGGCCCTTCAAGGGCGTTACAGTTCACCCGGTGGGACAGAACGAATTATCCGATACGAGGACGGTGGTTTGGTGTTTTTCCGTAAGGGTGGTGAAAAGTCGCAACTGATCCCTTTTGAAGCGCACAAATTTCAAATAGGTACAAGCCTTGACATCCTTGTGTTTAAAAAGGATACCAACGATTTTATATTGAAAGGATTGGACAACACCGTTAAATGGCAAAGAATGGATGGTAAGGTCACTGCCTTTGAAAGCGTAGCATTGCCCATGGATGTGCTGGAAAAGTATCTTGGTGAATATCGCCTTTCCCCAAAGAGGGTATTCAAGGTGATAGCCGAAGAAGGCACGCTATTTGGTCAGATGGGTCCGAACAAGGAGGAAATCCTACCGTTGGATAGGGAACGGTTCTATGCGAAAAGCATCGATGCACAATTGATCTTCGATTTAGACGCAGACGGTTCGGTCGTTGGGCTTACCATTTTTCAGGGCAAACCCAAAAAAGCCCTAAAAATAAACTGATATGGGAATGTCGTAAAAAGAAGGTTTTTTAGGAATTTGGTTTTCTCTATTTCCCATTCTTCCAATGAGCTTATTTCAAGGGCATGAACCCTTTTTTCCTTGCTTTCATTTAGTCCCTGTTGTGGGTTCTTTCCCATGATAGCCGCCAATTGCCTGTTAAAAAGTCAATTCTATCAATGGATACGATGTCTATACTTTAATTTAGTATTCCCTGGCAATAAAGCGGTCCGGATATTTCCCTTCATGAAACCCATATTAGAAAAAGTACCCCATTCCATAGATGCTTCCTTCGCCATAAAAAGAGAGGTCATACCGCATATTGATATCCCGTGGCATTACCATCCCGAGCATCAACTCATTTATGTGAAGAAGGGCTATGGTACTCGATTGGTGGGCAACCATATTGGAAATTTCCATGATGGGGACATCGCGCTTATCGGTTCAAATCTACCGCATGTATGGAAGAATGATGATGACTTTTATAAAAATGACCGTTCTAAAATATCAGATATATACGTTATTCATTTTTTGATTGAAAAAATTGCCACAACACTCTTTTCCTTGCCCGAAACCGTTAAAATAAATAAGCTTTTGGCGCGGAGCAATAAAGGCCTCCTCATAACCGGCAAAACGCGTTTGGTTGTAGCAGAAAAAATTAAGACCCTTTATCAGACCAAAGGATTTGAACGTATCCTATTATTACTGGATATTTTAAATGTATTGGCCGAATCCAAGGAGCTTTTGCCCTTATCCTCAGAGGGATTCCATATGGTAACAAGTCAGGTGGACCAGGAACGAATACGCAAGGTGCATGATTATGTCATGTTGAACTATCACAAAGAAGTCAGTGTTCAAGCAATGGCCGAAATGCTACATCTCACCAAGTCATCTTTTTGCAGATATTTCAAATCCAGGACCAGTAAGACCTTCAGTAGGTTCCTAAATGAAATCCGAATAGGTAAGGCAAGCAGGCTCCTCATTTCCAATAATCAGACGGTTGTGGAAATCGCAAAAACGGTAGGCTACAACAATATCTCCCATTTTAATAGGCAGTTCAAGGAAATAACCGGTAAAACTCCAAAACAGTTTTCCTTGGAATACCATAGCTAAAATAGAGGTAAACGAACAGTTGCCATGCATGGCTCCCGGCCAAAAGTTCTTTTCTCCGTTTGTCACCAAAAGTGGCCTTATACTGGATTTTCCTGTTTTGACACTACGTTATCCATTATGGCCAAAAGCAACATATCATGTGGTATATCGGGTATTGAAATTGCTAAATTGAGTACATCAACCCACCATAAAATTTTGAAGGATCGCTTTTGGTTTTATTTGGAATCACTGCTTTAAGAAACAAGGATATTATGGTTATTATACGTTTAAGAAATCAATGTTTACGGACGTTACGATTTACTTTTCCCCTATTTTTTCTCTTTATGATACAAGCCGAAGGACAGGAAGCCCCCAAAACGGACAATCCCCCGATACCCATTGAGGTAATGTTCGGTAATGAAGAAATATACTTCCTGGGCATTTTGAACCTCCCCTTTGAAAAAGGAACCAAATTAGGATACTTCGGTGTTGCCTCGGCACTGGTCCCCTATGAAAACGGAAGGTCCAATAATGAGATCGTAATTTCCAACGCCCTCACCTATAGTCTTTCACAAAAATGGTACGCCACAGCGGGATTACAATTCCATTATTCCAAAGGAGCAGTCCCATTTACCGGTTTTCAATTCTTTTCTGCCAACCCTACATGGCTGTTCTTATTCAGTCCCAATATGCAACTGGCACCCTCCATCAATTTTGAGACGGTAGGTATTGTGGAATACAAGCCCAAACTATCAGAAGGTTTAAGGCTGTATTCCAGGTTCCAGGGCATATACAATCAAAACTTGGATGATGGGGCCCACGAAAGGAGCCTGCTTTATTTAAGGGCGGGAATTTCATTAAAAAGGACAAGTTTTGGTGTAGGGCTCAATATTGATAGTTATGGTCCCGAAAGGCAATCGGAACAGAATTATGGTGTTTTTATAAATCATCTTTTTTGAGGAATACGTCCAATGCCATGATACAGGTATTATCCATACTATTTTTGGGAACTTTTCTTTTTCCTTCAGCAACACTTTAATTGTTTACTTTTAAGGTAAATGCCAATTTGAATGTGATTATTGACTGTCACTGAGGTGTTAACCACAATTCGGCATTCCACGGATTTTAAACATGCACCCCATATTTGGTCGTTTGACACTCATTTCTAAAATTACTTAACCGAACAACTCAGCTTGAAAGTAAGAAAGCACAATTTTGTCAGAAGAAAATACAAAAGGGAGTTTTTGATGGACTGTGTGTTCTTTTCAGAAGCCGACCGTAAGGTGGTCCGCGGGCAGCCTTTTTGCTATACTTTTCATGGAATTTTCATTCAAAATGAGGGAAGGGCAAAAATCTCAATAGACAATAGGATTTCCCCTTTGAGCAAGGGTTCCTTTATTTTTCTTCGGGCCAATCAAGTGAGGGAGTGGATCACGGTTACCGAAGATTTTTCCGGGTATCTCTTGATTTTTGAAAATGAATTCATCGAAACATTTTTCAAAGATCCCCTATTCATTCACCGATTTCAATTCTTTCAAACCAACCAACCGGCCATATTACATTGTAATGAACGTTTTTTACTTGAAAACACCAATAGCTGTGAGCGCATTAGAGCAGAATTGGATTCCTTACAGGACGACAGCCATCACTACATACGTTCGCTTTTGTATACCATTTTAATACAAATCAATAGGTCGTACATCAAAGAATACAATCTATCGCCCAAACTCTACCAGGACAATATCTCGTTGCGGTTTAGAAAGTCTTTGGAAGAAAACATTAGGTATAAGCAAAGGGTTGGCGAGTACGCAGACCTGCTCAAAGTCAGTCGTAGCCAACTGAACAAGGCCATCCGCAAAACATCTGGAAAGTCAACATCCGTAATCATCCGTGAACGGTTACTGACGGAAATCAAACGTGACCTCCTGTACTCCGAAAAGACCATCTCGGAAATAGCCTACGAGTTGGGATTTTCGGATAACTCAAATTTTGTCCGTTTCTACAAGACGCATGCAGGACAGACCCCTAGTGATTTCCGCGCAAGTCATGCAAAATGACCATTTATAATCCATATTGACAAGTACCGCAATCGGTTTTGCTTTTTTCTTTGTACCAAGAACCTGTTTAAGATTCTATACAGGCTCCAAGCAAAAAAAGTCCTTATGAAATTCCGAATTGTCATCCTATTGGTCGGCTTTTGTTACACTCAAATAGCCTGTAAGCAAACAAAGAACAATGAGCAAATTAGCTCCATGAAGCAAAATGAGGTGCAATCAACCACCTTTTGGGCCCATCACCATAACATGGAAATGGATGTGGCCTATGGCAATGACCCTGACCAACGTCTTGACATCTATACCCGTGGGACCTACATAGGGGAACCAAACTGGTTTAAGCGAAGCAAGGACAAAAAACCGACCTTGGTGTGGATCCATGGTGGTGGTTGGCGCTATGGCAACAAAGAAACCGACGCATGGTTCTTTGTGCATTTTTTGGAAAGGGGATGGAATGTGGTCAATGTGGAATACCGTAAAGGCCTGGGAACAGCACCGGATGCAGCGGAAGACGTCCTAACGGTTTTGAAATGGATTCGTGACAACGCAGAGGAGTACAAATTTGATACCGATAAGATTGTGGTTTCGGGCGCATCGGCTGGTGGTCATTTGGCGTTGCTGGCCGGTTTGGTCAATAGCGTCCCGGAGAGCCATCCTTCTTATGTAGGGGACAATATCCGAATTCAAGCCATTATAAATTGGTATGGTACAACGGACATCCAAAAAATAGAAGAATACCTAAGTGCCAATCGTCCCAATGAAAATTTTGTGTTGAATTGGATAGGCGCGGAAGAAAAAATCCCTGGGATTTCAAGAAAGTACTCCCCTATTCATTATGTCACTGAAAACGCCCCTCCAATTCTAACCATTCAAGGAGATCAGGATTCGTTAACCCCTTACAATCAGGCGAAACTACTACATGAAAAACTCGAAAGCCTAGGTACTAAAAATGAATTATTGACCTTAAAGGGAGGAACACATCTCGGATTTACCGAAGCGCAATTTCAATTGATCTTTAAAACGATATTTCAATTTTTACAAGCCAATCCCTAACCATCATAATTCAATAAAAATGAAAATTGATTTGATATCGATATTCTTGTTGTTTTCCAGTGTAATTATAGCCCAGGAAGCCCAAAAAAAAGTTTATTCATCACCTGATGATGTTGGAACCCTTTCTGGAATCATAGCTACGGCATATGACGGCATTTCAGGTGAAGCGGGAACCTCCCGACAATTGGAAAAAATGAGATCGCTGTATGCGCCCAACGCCATTATTTCCAAAAACACCCGAATTGAAGGAAAACCCTCAAGGGAAGTTTTGACCCTGGAAGAATTTTATAGCGGTACAGGTGATTTTCGGGAATCGGGATTCTTTGAAGAAGAAGTTAACCGTGAGGTCAGGATTTTTGGAACAATGGCACATGTATGGAGCACCTTTCAAATACGCCATACTAAAAATGGCCCAATAACCCGTCGTGGAATCAATAGCATGCAACTTCATTTTAAGAACGACCGATGGTGGATACTTTCCTGGAGTTGGGATGCGGAGAGCGAGGAAAACAAAATCCCAGCCTCTTTCGATTCGTACTGAAGCATTAGCCTATTATATTTGACACTAGGTAAGGAAATGGGATTAGTATGGAAGATGTTTTGGATAAAGTTCGAGATGCGCTTAAAAGCAATATTGATGAAAATGCGCTGGCCACAGGTCAGAAATTTTCAAAGGAAAAGCTAAAATACTATGGGGTTCGGACGGCGGTCGTAAGGAAAATTGGCAAGACTTTTTTCAAAATGATCGATTCCAGATCAAAATCCGAAATATATGATCTATGTGAGGATTTGTGGAGGTCCGGATACCTTGAAGAATCGATTGTTGCCTGCAATTGGTCCTATTACCTCCGAGATGCATATGAACCCGAAGACTTTTCAATATTCCAACACTGGATCAACGAATATGTCAATAATTGGGCCTCTTGTGATACGTTTTGCAACCATACGATGGGCGGGTTCCTGGAAAGGTACCCCGATTATGTAAAAAAGCTCAGGGACTTTCCGAAATCCGGGAACAGATGGATGCGCCGCGCCGCTGCCGTGAGTTTGATAGTACCGGCGAGAAGGGGTAAGTTTCTAGGGGATATTCTGGAAATTGCCACCATTCTTATCTTGGATGAGGACGATTTGGTCCAAAAGGGATATGGCTGGATGTTAAAAGTCGCCAGCCAACCACACCAAAAGGAAGTATTCGATTTTGTAATCAAAAACAAGTCGGTAATGCCCCGCACAGCCTTAAGATATGCCATAGAAAAAATGCCAAAGGATTTACGAACCATAGCCATGGCAAAGTAACACACTTCCAAACCATCGGGTAGGTATTGGCACATCACTTTTTTGAAAACATAAAGGGTCTAAGTAAACCATTCTTATAAGTTCAAACAAAGTTTCATTTGTTCAACTTGGTAATTTATACTTAGACGTGGCCGGTCAAAAAGAGCTGTATAAGTCCCATAAAAAGTTAGCTTCGGAAATTATTAAAAAGGATTAAGAATGGGGCTTCCCAATACAATGGAAATCAATTGTCCAATATGCTCCCATAAAACGGCAATTTTGAGGGAAAAGCATAGGTTCCTACCCTTTATTAAATTGACTTTTTGATTCATTAAGTTTTGGTTGCAGACACTTAGATGGTATCGTCAAATCCAGCCAAATAAAAATACTAGGGCAAAAACGACCAAAACGATCAGGCCCACCAAAATTGGGACGGCATGGTATGAGCCCCAAATTCTCACTTTTTCCAATGCCGAATTTGCTCTGTAGGCAGCATATCGAAAGAAATTGTTTGGTTTGTTTATAAAATTTGATTTAGAAATTGCGTCATATTTTGATTCTTGAAAATCCCCAAGCAATTTATGCGGTCTTTTTTTCTTATGGTCGGCGGGATTCATCTTATCCATTGGAATTAGTCCTATTATAGTACCATGTCCAAATTGATATAATTTTTTCGTTGGGTCACTTTTTCAATGGTCAGTTTTTGCTCTCCCTCGGATAAATGCAGCGTCAACGTATCTCCCTTGGCAAAACCGATAACTGCCGCCCCTATAGGTTTCCATATCGAGATTTTATCCTGCTTTACATTGTTTTCCTTGGGAATCACCAATTGGAAACTTTTTTTCCATCCATGTTCGGACGATATAGTGACCACTGAATTCAGACGAACGACATCCTTTGGCATTTCCAATTCGTCACGCACATTTGCCGTCTCAAGCTCGGCCGCCAATTTGTCCACAGACTTTCGTATGGTCCCATCTTCATAAAAGGTTGAAAGGTTCATCAATCTTTTAAGGAGTACGTATTCCTTTTTTTCAATGACCAAACTCCCGTATTTCATGCTTTTGTTTTGAAGGTTAAGAACTTATTCTTGAAGGATTTCCCTGTTTCCTCTCCAATTCCAATTTGTTGGTCCATGTAAACTTCAATTCTCATCTACGGTCTGTATGGAACGTGCCGGAGAAAAAATCAAGGCCAACAGCACAATGCCAATGATTATAAGAAATCCCACCTCAAGTTTTGACAAAAGAATGTCCATACCCAACGATTTGTTTGAAAGCTTGGTCAACTCCCCACTTTCATCCAATTGGATCTGGGCAAGTCCGTCCAGTGTAATTTGTATGTGGTCAAAGGTATTTGCCATTTGGATTCGAACATCACCTGACAATTCCTCCTTGGGTTCTTCAATCCCGCTTTCCAGTCCTTTAAGTTTTTCAAATTGCAGGTTCAGTTCATTCAACATTTGTGCTTCTTTTGAGGTAAGCTTGGTTCTTTCAAAATTGACCAAAAGCTCGTTTACTTTTTTGTTTGCCGAATGGTCATTGGTAAGTCCTTTTTGCACCAAGAGTTGAAGTTCCTTTTGGTGGAATATATTGTTCAGTTGATAGATAAAATCCTGTACAACCACCCTATCCTTGTAGACCGAATTCACGGTGGTCTGTATCGTGGAAAAGTGCTTTTGGTCCAATCTATTGGAGCCAAGAACCAATAGAAAAGCAAAGGCCAGGACCAAGCCGATCTGTATGCGCTGTAATACGGTAAGTCTTGTGAACATGATTATCAGTTTTAACTGTTACCAAAAAATAGTTTCCTTAGTCTGGTGTTCAAGGGAAAATCCACCCGGCCACAACCTTTGTTTGAGCAAACCAAAATTTCATGATTCCGGGTGGATCGCAATAGCCAGTCATTAAAAATTGTCATAATGTCCGTAGCCGACCGGTTTAACGCATTATCACAACCGGCCACTACTGTACCATGGCTTTTAAAAAACGTACCGCCATCGGTACGTATGATCTTAACCTCTATAGAACCGTGATTTCTTTCTTTAACGGATATGACTACTACCTTTTCCCCTTCTTGACGTTTGTAGTTTGCCATACCCCCGTGCTTGATGGTGAGGTTCGCCTTGGGAAAATCGATGTTCCTGTACTTGTTGGTTTCGGGCCTCCCTATTTCAAATACATCGCCGACTTTGACATTTATGTCTACCTGGTCAACATTGTCCTGGTTATTCAAGAGGCCCACAGAAAATATAAAGGCAATTACAAATTTTATCACAACCATATATTCAGGGGTAACAAATTCCTTGATTGTCGGGGCAACATTTTTTTTATGTCCTTATCAGAAATCGAGAGCACCACTTTTTCCCTACCCCTTTGTACTTTTTCGATTTCAAAGGTTATCCTACTGCCCGGAAGGCCGAAGGTAAGGCTATCGCCCTCGGATAGACCTATCACCGAAGCACCTAAACTGCTAATGACAGATACCTTGTTCCTTTTGACATTTTCTTTATAGGGTTCCACCACCTGAAACCTATCCTGCCAGCCCGAAGTACATCTCACGATGACATAAGAGTAGATTTGAACAATATCGGCCGGCATTTCATCGGTATTAAATATGATGGCTTCGGACATATTCTGATTAAGTATATCCAGTATATTCTTGTGGGAATAATCCTGATAGGTCAAATCCATTGTCAGATATTTCTTTATCATCAAGAACTCCTTGATGTCAAAAACCAATCTACCGTACTTCATCCTTGATATTTAATGAATTGCGTTTTTGTTTTCTTGCGCCGATTTCTTTTGTGCCACGGGCCAAAGCATGTTTGTTACGCATTTGGCTAAGACGATAAATGGAGGGCATAAATACTAACATTGCTTTTCATTATGTTCGGTAAATGAAGAGCAAAAGGTGTGCCCTTACAATTGATGGAGGTTTCAAAAAAATGTAATCAATTGATAATCAAAAGTTAAAAACTTTCGATTTGAAAAAGGGAAAAATTAAAATTGGGTAGAAATTCACCGGTTGAGGAGAAACTGACCGCTAGATCAATTCAATTTATCACGTAAGGTCTTGCGGTCTATTTGGAGAATTTTGGCCGCTTTGGTCTTGTTGCCATGTGTGTGCAGCAACACGCGTTTCACATATTCCTTTTCCATTTCCTTGAGCGATACAAAGTCATTTTCTGGAAACTCAATTTGATATTTAAGGAAAACAGGAAGATCCTTTACGTCAATCATGCCATCTGACATGATGATGGCTCGTTGTACGATGTTTTCGAGTTCCCTGATATTTCCCGGCCAGTGATAACGTTGTAGGACTTCAAGTGCCTCAGGGGACATTTTGGGCAACCTGTCCTTGTATTCTACTCCGTACTTTCGCATAAATCCCTCCACCAATAATGGGATATCCGATTTGCGTTCACGCAATGGAGGCACATCAATTTCAACAACGGTAAGGCGATAATAAAGATCCTCACGGAAATCCTTGCTTTTGATATCCTCCATCAAATCCGTATTGGTAGCGGCCACAATCCGAATATCCACTTTCTCAGTCCTTTGCGAACCCACCTTGGTAATCTCCTTTTCCTGAAGGGCGCGTAACAATTTTGTTTGTACGGCCAGGGAAGCCGTTCCAATCTCGTCTAGAAAAAGTGTTCCGCCCTGGGCCGCTTGGAAGAAACCATTCCTGTTTTCATTGGCTCCGGTGAAGGCACCTTTCGTGTATCCAAATAGCTCGGCCTCCTGTAAGTTTTCCGGTATGGCGCCACAATTGACCGCAATAAAGGGAGCACGGGAAAATTTTCCGGAATAATGGATGCCTCGTGCCACGAGTTCCTTTCCTGTACCGCTCTCGCCTTTAATGAGTACGGTAGCCTTATTGTCCTTTACCCGTTCGATGATATTGGTTACTTTCTGAAAAGCTTCCGATTCGCCGACCATATCCGTATAAATGATATTCTTGGAATTATTTTTTATGTATTTGGTATCCGAACCTTTACTTCTATGGGCAAAGGCCTTCTCAACGGCCTGCTTCAATTCCTGTTTCGTAAAAGGCTTGGTCAAATAGTCTATGGCACCTGACTTGATGACCTCCAATGCTCCATCAACCGAAGGATAGCCTGTGACCACCAGTTTGGGCATTTCAGGATAATGTTCGTTGGCAAATTTTAGGAGTTGCAATCCATCTACTTCGGGCATTTGGATGTCGGTTATCAACAAATCGATGAAAATGTCCTTTAGGATGTAGAGGGCCTCTTTTACCGAAACCGCCCTATATGTATGGTAATCCATGGACTTGAGGTGCCTCTGCAATAGCTCGAGGATATCGATGTCGTCGTCTACTATCAAAATGTTTTCCTTGCGCAACGTCATCCTCACAATTTAGGGAAATCAACGGTAAAAACGGTCCCCTCAGGGGTATTTTGCGCATGGGATATCGTACCCTTGTGGTTGCCCATGATACCATGTACGACACTGAGTCCTAAACCGGAACCTTCGCCAAAGGGCTTAGTGGTGTAAAAAGGTTCAAAAACCTTTTCCGCATTTTCAGGCTCAATGCCCTTGCCCTCATCGGTGATACGAATCCGGATATTCTTGAGCGTTTCGGCAATTTCAACATCGATGGTGCCGCCCTCAGGAGAATAATATGCAGCGTTCATGATCAGGTTGAACAGCACTTGTGTTAGCTGTACCACATCGGCCCTGAGCCTCATGGCTTTTCCGCCAAAAGATTTAGTAACGTTGATGTTCTTGGCACGGAAGGACGGACCAAGCAGTTTGAGCACGTTTTCGACCACGGGAACCAATTCCAAAGTATCCATTTCCTGTGGCATCTCACAAGCAAAGAACATCAGTTTCTTTACAATTTCACGACTGAATATCGCATTGTCCACAATTTTTTGGAGGTCACGAATGTTCTCCTCGTTCTTCACCTTTTCCATCAACAATTCGGTAAAGCCGAGAATGTTGGCCAAAGGTGTATTCAGCTCATGGGCGATTCCGGCCGTAATTTCCCCTAAGATATGGAGTCGGTCAACACGTTCCATTTGTCTTTTGGTGGTTGCTTCGCTGTCCCTTATCTGTTTCCGCTCCATAAGATTTCCAACAGCCAGACTGATGTTGTCCAGCAGGGTCTGTTCTTCCTCCAAAAAATCCTCAATTGTATATTTCTTTGCGGGATACCCTAAAGTGATCCGTCCATTTACCTTGTTGAATATCCTAATGTCCGAGGTAAGAACAACCCTTTCAGAATCATAGCCCTCGGTCCGAACTTCATAGCCATTCACAATTAAATGTACTTCCGCATCATCAACAAATTGCCATCCCCTTTTCATGCAATGGATAATGGCCTCAAGGGAGGTTTCGAGCTGGTCGTAATCCGAGTTGACAATTATCGATGTCACCTCATAGAGACAGGTCAGCTCTTTTACACGTTCTTTAAGCTTTGTTTCTGTTGAGATCATATTTTGGTTGTAGGCACGAACTAAAATTTAAAGTTCGATATAATAACCAAAGGACAAAAGCGCTAGGCGAAAAAATGGAATGTTTTTAAAATCAATTTATCACATCGATTGCATAAATCGATAGTATACCTCTTAAAATCTTTCATTCTACACAATATTGAATAAGAGCAATTCCGTTTCTTTTAACCTAATGGTCTTGGAAAACGCAAACCCCAGTTTTTTTAATAGGTTTTGGGATGCTACATTATCCTTTGCCGTTATTCCGCTCAGCGCATCCAGCTTGAATTTCTTGGCCGAAGTCTCAATTAGTGCCCTCGTGGCTTCAAGCGCATATCCCCTTCTTTCATACTCCGGAAGAAAGGCAAAGCCGATGTCGATACCCTCCAGTCCTTCCCTATCGTATAGACCGCAGGTCCCCATTTTGCTATTATCCGCTTTTTTAATGACGGCATAGGTTGAATAACCCAGCCTTTCCCGTTGCGGGATGATATTGTCCAAGATATATTTTTCAGCGTCCTTAAGGGTCTTTATGTTCCTGTCACCTATGTATTGCAACCATTTTGGCGTATTCATTAATGCATAGATGAATTCGGCATCATAAACGGCAGTAGGCCTTAGCCACAAACGCTCAGTGGTCAATGTCAATTCATTCATTTTAAGCATTTAAGGGATAAAGAACTTAAAAAATTGGGATTCAATTAAGGGTATTACAAATTAAAGCGTTGCTTTAATTATTCCTAAAAACAAAAAGTCCCCTTGGAAGGTAAACTTTCCAAGGGGACTTTTCAGTATTTATTTATCGGGAGTCCATATACACAGTTCTAACCTTTTATAAGCAGTCTATTCACAGTCAGTAGTCAGTCCGGTACGACGGGCATTCCACCGTTAAGAATCGTCGGAGGCTTCGCCCGTTAGGCTCAGGGTCGCGTCAGAATCGGGCCTGTGTTTCACTTCGGCAAGACTCCTGCATTGGCCTGGACTGGCGTTTCGACAGGCTGAGAGAAGTTTTTGCCGCTCTTCGAGCTTCGGGGCGATCCTGGGTGGGTTGGAGAGTGTTGGTTTTTCTTTTTTGGGGTGCTTCCCGCTTCAACGGGATCAACCGGGTTTTGCCCTGTCTGCGTTTTTGCGGCCTCTGGCCGTTTGGTGCTTCTCTTTTGGGCTTCGCCCGTGCCTAATGAAATGGAAAGTGGGGTAAATACCACGCCGCTACAAGCAACAAAGCGGGCGGGCTTTACCAGTAGAGAGCTTGCGCTTTTCTAAAAACACGCCCTATCGGGCACTTATTTTAGAAATGGGCAAAGAAGAGCTGGGTAAAGGAAGAGTGGTTTCACCAGCTGCTTTATAAAATACGTTTTTTTAAAGCAGCTATTACTACTACTATTTTGTTGGAATTGTTGGTAACTCTTCGAGTTACCAACAATTCCAACAAAACCCATTAAAAAAAGCCTATGATTAAACTGATAACCGTGCATGTCCAAGCAATCGCAATCATTATCGGGTGGCTGAAGAATTTTCCCATTCGATACAAGAAGTTCTTATTGCTTACGGACAGGTTCTTATTAACCACTTTCCGAATTACCTCAATCAGAAAATCAGCTTTACTTTTTATAGATTGTAGTATTCCTGGGAATTCAGAGTTTTTGAATGCTCTGGCTTCATCCTGAATAGAGAGGACATTGGCTTTTAATTGGCCATCATTATTGGACTTCATCAGGTTATCCAATTGGGGGTCATTCTCATAATTTGCTCCATATATTTCTTTTAAACAAGAGTTTAGGCTAACCCTTTTATGAAATGGTATTTCAACTAAATCCTGATCTTCCTTATTAACTAAAACGTGGTATCTATGACTTGTCGCTTCAAAGCCTGAATGTGGGTCATCAGAATCCCAATAAACCCAATCACAGTTATTGTATTCTCTCACAAATTCGTTGAAGTCTTTTAAAACCTGTTCTTCAAGCTGATCATAGTAAGTTTCAATATCCTCTGAGGTAAAGCCTGACTTTTCTGCCTCTAAGTGAATTGCAAAGATTTTGGTAATTGATTCGTCCAGAGAACGAATCATAATAGCGATTATACGCGGTGTACTATATCCTCCCTGGTTGTCTTTCAGGTTTTGACGTGCCCAATGAATCACCAGAACATTCTTTGGATTGTTGAAAAGCTTTTTCAGCCGTTTATATTGTTTGTCTGAAGAATTCATTTCTTGGCAGGAAGGTTAAGATCAATACGTGCTTTGCATAGTCTGTTCTGGAAACAAGTCCGGCATATTTCAGCCTTCTGAATCTTTGGAAGGTTCTGGCTTCGGATTTTCTTGGCAGCCTCTTGTATTTTCTCCTCAGTGGCTTGAAGAAGCCTTTCATCAATAGGTGATCTATGCTCAGCAGCATTTTTCTCTACGTCATAGATTTGTATGTAATCAGCATTCTTACCAACTAATTCTCTGTAACCTAACGCATAGAGATTCAATTGATCTATGGTAATGGTCTCAGACTGCACCGCGTCATTGGATTTAAATTCCATGATCGTAGTCTCCGGCTCGCCCTCATATGGCCGGGTTTTTATCAAATCAATACGCCCACTAACAAACACATTCTCGTCCAAATTGAGCTTTATGTCTTGTTCGACAAATTCAATGTTTTGTAAGCCTTCTTCATTCTTCTTGAAGTAGTCAATTGATTTCTCGACTACCTTTTCCTTCATCCTTTCTAATTCGGATGAGCCACCGATATAAGGAAAGTGTGATTGATTTTTGGCCAAGTCCTCAATAGAATCATCATCAACCTCTTTGCCTTCTGTCAGTCGTTTGTGAATGGCCATCAAAGTATCATGTAAGGATTTACCCAATCCCATTCTTTGATTCAAAGGGAAACAAAACCCATACATTGTAATGAGCTTGAACCTGTAGTTACAATCAAAGAAATCCTTTAAAACGCTAAAGTTGAGTGATATAGAAACATCCTCAGTTTTTTGTTCTGGTTCAAGTTTTTCTCGGTCTTCAAAACTTACCGGAGCGAGCGGACGACTAATAAAGTCTGAAACCAACTCATTAGAGAAGCTGGACTTGTCCTTATAAAGTCGGTTATTCTCAGGTGCTCTGCTTATAAACAAGAACTTTTGAGAACGTGTAATTGCAACATATAGTAGTCTACGTTCATCCTCTAATCTGTCGTCATCTTCTGGCTCATACCTATCATGATCTTTGATTAATGAAGAATCAAGAAAATGCCAGACCTTCAACCCACCTGCCTTGCGGATTGGTAAGTAGTTTTTGTTCAGCCCTGGGATAAACACAACCGGGAATTCAAGACCCTTCGATTGATGGATGGTCATCAATTGAACTGCATTCGGTGTTTTGTAGGGGTTATTCATCCAGCCCTCGGGATAGTAACCCACGGCAGCATACTTGACAAAGTTTAGAAAGTTAAAGAGATAAAAGCTTGGTGGAGCACTGGCTAGATAAATGGTTTCATAATCGTTTATTACCTGGCTGAATTTGCCTAAGTTGTAAAATATAATCTCAGATCGGGTGATGCTTTCTTCTACTCCTTCTGTGATAAATGTTTCTTCAACAATTTCAGCATCTTTTAGAAATTCCCAGAATATTTCTTGAATTCTGAAATCCCCCCACCCAACACTTTTTCTATGTTTTTGAAAATTTTCCGGTTTCCATTTTTCTAAGTTGTCAACTGCCGTTTCTAACAGGTTTGAATCAATATGATTATCAGGAATATCAAGCCATAGTTGGATTAATTGCTCTTTGGTTTTCTTATCATTTAAGTATTGAAAGATTCCAACAGAGGCCAGAACTTCCCTTTTGTCAAAGAGTTCATTAACTCCCGCAGTAATGTACGGTATGCCATGCTGTTCTAAGACACTCACAATCTCAGCGGATTTTTTCCAGGTTCTCAGGAGTATACAGAAGTCGGAATAATCAATACCTCGTTTTTCACCATCCTTTTCAAACGCTACTCCTCTGAGTGCTTTTATCTTTCTTACTATCTCCTGATTTTCCTGCTCAGGTGATGAATACTCATTATAAAGAATATCTTCATCTCGAATAAACTGCTGCTTTTCAGCGGAGATCATTCGCTTCTCAATCCTTTTCTGGTTTTTCTCTATAAAAGCAGAAGCCAGCCCGGTAATACCCTTTGAACTTCTGTAGTTTTTATCAAGAGTAAAAAGCTTGACAGGTCTAATCTTAGCATAACGATTAGGAAAATCTTTCAGGAACTTGTTATTGCTTCCTCTCCAATGGAATATATTTTGATCATCATCACCCACAACGGTAACGTTGCACTCTGTAATCTCATGCAGGTGGCGAATAATCTCGTTTTGAATTGGATTGATATCCTGGAATTCGTCAACGATCAGAAATTTGAGATCTCTTTGCAGTTGAGTTTGAAGATCGCTCTCTTCAACTTTTAATCTATCTAATGCCTCCTGCATAATCATGGTGAAATCGAAATATGAGTTCTCACGAAGCAGAGTTTCATATTTTGATTTTGCCTCCTCAATATGTTCTGGCAGAGGTTCGGTCAAATCTGATTCACGGATGATATTCATCAACTGAATAAATCTTTCCGTATCGGTGAATATCTTCATATTCACATTCGGGTTATTCAGTTTAGAAATGCCTGGCATTCCTATTTTTTTGTAATTTTTATCTACGAACAAGCGAAGCTTAATATCATCTAATACACTGAATTTTTGATAGCCAATTTCATTATCCATCAAAGCTTTAAGACACCAGCCATGAATGGTTCCGATAAACATTTCTGCAAAACCATTTAAGCCATCAAATATTCCTTTTTGCTTAAGTTCGGCTACAATCTTGTTGTTCAATTCCGCTGCCGCACGCTCGGTATAAGTAAAGGCAATGATGTTTTTTGGTTCATAGCCTGATTCGAGCAGATAAGAAACTCGCTTAGCAACGAAAGTCGTTTTACCTGACCCGGCACAGGCAATGATCCTCAGATTCTCATCTTCGGTTTGTACCGTGTTCTCATATTTTTCTTCCTCTGTCATCGACCTTGCTTTTGCATTACCACAATTAGCTCTTTATTCATAAGTGGTGTCTTTTTACCCTTTACCCCAGAGGCACTATTCTTTTTAGGCATTCTTTTATTGGAAATATTTCTACTGAGTGTTTCTACATGACCGAAACCGTGAGCCTCAAAAAAGTCTTTAGTGATCTCACCCGTTCCTAATTGAACACCACGCACTGTACGATTGCTAACCACATAACAGGCATATCCACCTGGTCGCACTTTTGTGGAAACATTCCGGATAGACGAATAATAATCCCGATAAAATGAGACAACATCAAGAGCTCTTGATCTATCGGCTCTTTCAATCTCCCTAATTTGATCATTTAATAGGAGAGAATTAAAATTTTGTATCCTGCCTGCCTTTTTACCCCCCATAAGTTCGTTATCCAAACCACGTCCTCTTTCCATAAAGCCTAACCACTGATTAGCCAAAGCTGAAAACTGGCCATAGGCAACTGTAGTTGAAGAATCGCCATAGGGTGGAGAGGTCAAGACCATATCTATGCTTTCATCAGGAATAATTCTCCTTGAAATGTAATTTGAACTATTAAAACTATTGATTGAAATATTTACGTCATTATCTGCCTCTTTCATAAGACTTTTGAGGCCGTTTCTATTTTTACCTAAAATCTTTTCGAAAGTCGAGAAGGTATCAGGTTTGAAAATCCTAATTCGATTAGCACTCATTTTGTAGAGCTTAAACTCATTCTTTCTTGTCCAGGAGCACTCGCGGATAGTTTGGCTCAGCGCAACCTGAAAAAACTCTTTGATGTCAACGTTTTCTATGTTGTCAACAAAACACGAGATTATAGATAGGTCTTTCTTGACGGTCCTGGAAAACCAAAAATCTATGTTCTTAAAAGTCGGGACAATAATTGAGTTCTCATTGGTTCGAAAGCCAAAGCGATAGTTAAAGAGATAATTGTAAAAATCTTGAAGGTGTAAGTCGAGTGTCTGTAATTCGATAGGAGTCGTTTTAACCTTCGCAATAAGTCTTGCCAGAGGGTTCAAATCAGAACCTATAGCATTGATATTATGTAGCTTGGCCTCAACTAAGGATGTTCCCGAACCGCAATAGGGGTCATATAATGATTCTATCCCTTTTCCGTATTCATCCAAAAGTGCTTTGGCTACCTGCGGTATCATTTTGGCAGGATAGGTATGAAATCCATGCGTTGAATATGTGGTATGAGAGTTCTTAAAGTCTAAGTTCATACCCCTTCTAATTTGATATCCTTGAAAACCTCAGTAAGTAACTCACAAGGTTCTACGTCTATTGCAAGAGCTATCAGGTAGAGCTCTTTGGCTCGAAGATGTGCAGATTCCTTTAAGCTCAGTTCACTTAGACGTGACGTACTAATTCCAGTCCTCCTGGATACTTCTGCTTTGTTTACAGTTTTCTTAGCGAGAAACAATCCTAACTCCGTCATTATTGCGGTTTTTCAGGATAGCAATTTAGCCAATCAATGAGAATATTTTGAAAATCTGGATATCTATTTGGTAAATCACCAGATTCAATCTATATTTGTCCAGTATTTCTGGATTATCTCATAGATTTTCTATATATAAATTTCTCTTTAAACAATTTAAATATGAGAAGATATACCAAGGCCGATTTAGAGCAAATTGTGTCCGTACAACTTGAAAACCTCAATGCTATGCATGATCTGCTGAGGATTATGAAGACCCAAAACGAACTTTTAGAGAACGCCAACAAGAAGCTTAGCCGCGAAATCTCGGACTTTAAAATGAAGTGTTATAAAACAAGTAAAATGATATCCCCAGAGGATTGAAAGGGCGTAAAAAAGTACACCTCGATTTTTTGGAAGGATTGTAGTTGGCTTTCTGCGCTGATCCTGTTGCGGTATTTCCCTGAAATGGGAAATGAAACGAAAAAAATACCCCAATAGGCGAATACTTAATTTCCTTGGGTTGTTACCCGAAACGTGCTTTTTCAAATGCCCTGTACTTTGCCCTATGGGACCAACTGTATGAATTGGTCATGTCCCTTCTATTGCCAACGATATGGATATAGGTCTGGTGGGCTTGGTTCTCCCGTTTTCCTGTCCGTTTTCCCATAAAACAGTTCGTATTTGACTTTTGCACAGCGCTGGGTTCCGATTTTTTAGACAGAAAACTAGAACGCAAAAATTTTGCGGGTTTAACTTTGCGGAAAATTGATGGAAGAATTAAACAAGGAAAACCTAATTAACTTAATCAATAACATTTCAAAAACCCAAATTGAATGAACCGTATTCTTATCATTGAGGATGAACCTACATTGAGCGATGCCTATGTTTTCATCTTAAAAGAACTTTTTAACAAAAACAAAATTGATACGTTTAAAACCTATATCTGTAACGAATACCAAAAGGCCATTGAGACCGTAAAGAAGATGATCGGCACTATTGAAAAACCCAATCTATGCATTTTGGATTATCGCCTCAAGACGACAAATTCCGATGACGCAAATGGACTTGAGCTTGGAATTATGGTAAGGAAGTATTTTCCAAGTTGCAAGATTATGCTGATAACCTCAATCGCCGATAAGTATCTCTATCATACCATAATTGAACGCCTAAAACCTTCGGGATTTTTGATAAAAAGTGAGATTGACCAAAAGATAATCGGTGAAGATATCATTTCCATTCTTGAAGGCAAACTGATCTACAGCAAGACCGTCAATGATTTTATGAAGAACAATCCATATATAGAATATGGCCTGGACAATTTGGATATAAGGCTTATACGATTGTTGTCCGAAAGAATGAGTTTGCCCAAAGTAGCTTCTAGGTTGGGCTTGTCGGTCTCGGGAGTGGAATACAGAAAGAGGAAACTATCTATAAAACTTGGGGCGGATTCACCAAGCATCAACGACTTGTTGCGTGCATTTAAAGAAGAATTTGGTCTTCCATAACTCTTTGTTGAATTACACCATAAAATTGGTTGTACAATGATTATTCGGTTTATTGAAAAAAGGGGTTTTTCTTTAAAACCAAGGCGAATTCCTTAGTGGCGCTAAGGATATTCAGACCAGATTTGTTTACGGAATTATTTAGCTTGGCCCAAGCCCACGAATCCATAGCTTTTTAATACCGTATCTTATGAAAAAAACCATTGCCCTTTCAATTTCCCTCTTGACAGTTTTAAGCGTTCTCCCGACATCCGCACAAAAGGAAACGAATCACAGGGATTATCTGTTCGCTGACATTGAGGAATATTTATACAGTCCTAATCGGGAACGTAAAAAATCTCGAGAATACCTCGTGGCGCTGAAGGAACTTGCCGAAGCACAAAATGACACAGCGCTCTATTATCTCGGCATGTTCCAGAAAGATGGTATTGGTATCAACCAAAGCTTTAAAAAATCCCTAAAATCCTTTAAGAAAGCCTTTGAACTGGGAAATCAAGAAGCCGCCTACTGTGTGGGTTACTACTACCTTAAAGGTTTTGGTGATATCCAACAGCACTATACCAAGGCTTATCATTGGTTTAAGAATAGCGATATACCAATGGCCCGGCACTGGATGGCCAAGATGCAATTTTTAGGATTGGGTCGTGAGCCCAATAAAACCAGGGCTATTAAAATGCTAAGAGCCAATGACATATACAATAGTAAGGTCCTCTTGGAGCAATATGAAAACGGTCAATCACCAACATGGCAATCAGAGAAGTTTTCCGAGCTACTGGGCGTATCGTCCATAAAAGAGCTTCATGGGCTCTCAAGTTTGCACGATGTCCCGGACATCCACTTCTTGGACGGATCATGGGAAGGCGAATACATAGAACTGGACTGGGCAAAGCAAAAGGTGTTGAGGACCCTGCCTTTAAATCTTTTCCTGACGAGGAAAGAAGGTATCAACGAAAGCCTGGAAACCAGGATTAAAATTGCCGATAGTCTTTCCAGTACATCGGGCACTTACAGTGCCGGGGGACTCCGTTTTACCAACCTCAAGATTCCCATTAAAAAGCAATATACCGACTATCCCAATTTTACCCATTTGATGACCGAGATAAATGGGTTTGAACTACGGATTTGCACATTCAACGGGGAAAACCTATTAATAGGTAGGGTGAATGCCTTCCATCCCGTATGGAAAGAGCGGGCCAATCCAATTTTGGTGATACTCAGAAAAAAAATCCATATCAGTGAAGAAGCCATTACCGCTTTTAATGAACAGGCTTCCGATTTCATCAGAATATATCCCAATCCCTTTTCAGAAAGTTGTTTGGTAAATTTTGAGCTTCGCAATGATGCGGATGTCAAAGTAGAAATCTCAAACTATTACAATACGCCGTCCTACCACAGTACTGTCTTTCAAGGGCATAAAGAAACGGGTCTGCACACCTTAGAGATCTTTGACCTTCCAACGAAACGGGGCTCCTATGTCATTACCATTAATTATAACGGTATAAAAGAAGACAAAATAATCATCAAGCAATAACCTACAGCCATGAAAAGACATCTATTATTTCTCTTAAGCTTAGTGGCCCTATGTGCCAATTTTAATCTTAATGCCCAACTACGGCCTTACGTACAGCCCATCTCAATTGATGAGGACGATGGAGACAGCGCAGGCACGGGTGGAACGCAATATCGCTCAACAAATGGGCAATACCGCTCCTCTGGAAGTTCGTCCTCAGATATGCAACTGGTGGATATTTATGGGAATCCCATTTGTTGCGAGAGCAATGAATTCAATTTTGCACTCCAATTCACTGCATTTTCAATAATTAGCAGATTGTATAATGAATATCGTGCTGCTCAACGTGCAGCAGTCGAGAGATGGGCCCTTAGACAAGAAGCTACTCTTGAAAGAGAAATCGAAAGACAGCTCCATAGAAATTTCACAAACTATGAAGCAGCCCAGAGAGCTTTTTTTGAGGACTGGACAAGAACATCGATGTTCAATACCTATAACTCTGCGACCGCTCCTTACCGAACAACAGTGGATAAGCTGAAAGAAGAACAAACCTCCAACAAAACAGATCTTTATAATCTGAGAACTTGGAAAGAAGGAGGTTTAATGAATAGTTGCGGAATAATAGAAAGTGAAGCATGCAATAGATTCAAAAATCGGAAAGTTAATGGATGGTCTTTGAAGAATATCGTTCGCCAACATCAATATGATTATTACTATTCTGAAGCTGTAAATGATTTTGGAGGAACAAAATATAAGATTGATGATGCCAAGGCAGAACTAAAAGGTTTGTCAACTCAGTTGGGCCCAGGAAAATATTTGGACTTAAACAAATTAATTCAAACACATATTGATTTTGTTAATAGAAAAGGCCCTATTGATAGGGTCCTATATATGGCATCTTATCTTGTTGCCAGGAACAATGGGATATACGCGCAAGGCCATCGTGTATTTTCGAATCTAAATCTGCCCACCCACTTTTCAAAATCAGAGTTAATTCGTAGAGGCAGGGCCAATAAACCCTCTTTGACTGTTTATTCACAGCTTTTTGGTCCTGGAATAGTTCAAAAAAGCGAAACGTCCGTTTGTAAATCCAGAACTGTTGTTTCAGGTCCTCGTGGAGTAAACATCAGAACGGTTTGCGATGCTCTTTCTTCATCACAGAAAGCTATTAGGCAGCAAATTTTGGACTTAGCATATTTAGAAGGTGAATTGTTTGATAGAAACTTGTTATGTGGAACTTATAACTGGACAACGGTCGGTAACTCTTGGACAGTAAATATTGATGACTTGGGGTTGAGTTATGGGTTTTATGTACCATATCGGGGTAAATTAGTAATTGAAAATGCAGAATTTGGAAGAAGCTGTGTTACAATTCCTAAGAAAATAAGAAATGTAATAGGAAACCTAGAGTCTGTTACCAAAACTCGGGCCAATACATTATTTAATCTTGCTTGGAAGTCCGCAATCATAATCACAGAATCAGAACTGGAGGGAAATTCCAAAAACATTATAGATCTCAAGAGAATTATGCGTAAAAACCTTCAAAGTACTATCAAAAGCTGGGGAGGTTCTATGGCAACATTTACGGTTGGTCCCTGTAGAAGTGGTGTTGCTGTTTCAAAAGCAAGATATTGCTTCTAGTTAACAATTTTTTTCAATAAAATAGGATGCCAAACATGAACTTAAGGATTTAGGCACATTATTTTCTATATTAGTTTTGGATTGATTGACTAGCAAATGATTTTGAACAGTTCGATACGGTTTATCCTTCTCATATTAATTTCATCAAATGCAATGGGTCAAGAACTGAATGGTTTATGGAAACACATTAACTACGAAAAAAATTTTCTCAGTAATCTTAGAGATGAGATAATTGAATTCTCAGATACAAAAATTACTAGATATCGATTTGATTCGGAATTTGATTTTGTCCATCATGGTAAGGAGGAAAGAAACCAAACCATAATCAGGAACTGGCAGGCAAAATATGAACTGCTGGATGACAATCATCTTAAAATCATATACAAAGCAGAGGTAAATGGCACTATCGTTGATTTACCGAAAGTCTACGTAAAACTGGTTCCAACGATATTCGAAGAGGATAAAGAAAAACTTTTAAGTATTGTTAATTCTTCTTCTTATGAGGTTTACTTCACTCATGGAAAAACAATATTGACTTTTGGAAGGACTTTAGAAATAGACGAAATTCCTCATTTAGGAGAAAGAAATGTGCTGGGAGATGAATTGAGAATCGAGAATATTGATGATTACTATTTTGTTACTTCTTACCTACACGGTAGGGATAGAATCCATGCAATTCCTATAAAATCCATAGATTCCGAGACTATCGTTCTCTACGGAATTTCCCTTTCGGATATTATATTTAAAGCGATTAGGCAAACTCATAAATATTAGTTTCATAGAGGAGAAAGAAGTCCTGTGACCTTGTATGCAGCCGATTTTTTTAACGATAATTTTAAGTACGTTGTCAATAAATGCCCATAACTTCAATGGTGTATGGTTAAGGTTAAATTCAAACTTCAATGAATTGGTCTTGCCCAAAACCAATATTCTTATCATTCAGGAAAATGAAATTCTTTCTTATGAATTTGATGAATTGGAAGAAGAATTTAAGGGTAGTCCAAAGGATTTTTTTGAGAGTTCCGGAACTGAGTTTAATACTAGGTTTATATGGTATTCAAATAATCATCTTCTTGTAAAACTGAAAGTGGAAAACAGAGAGGATAACGATTTACAGGAAGTTGAGCTTTTTTATGTTCGTTTGGGACCTACTGTATCAATCAATACTATCGATATTGAAAAGTTTAAACTCAATGATTATGAATTGACGTTAAATGGAATTAGAAATCTACTTCATTTTAATTCCATATATGATGTCAAGGATATTCCATATTTAAAAAAAGATTTTGTACTTGGGAAAGAATTACGATTGGAAACTTTTAAAGACATCCTCTTTCTTTGCTTCTATTTAGATGGTTTTAGGTCAACGATAATTCCCATATCAGAAATCAATGAAGATGGTTTTTTTGTCTACGGTTTTTCTAGGAAAGATGAAAAAGCATTTGCCAAGAAAATTTGAATTTGCAATTATTGCGAATTTTTCATCTGTCCCCTTTTAAACCCACCTATAGGAACATCAAAAAAATCCCTATAAAAATGTCACGTTTTATACTTTTTTCCCTTATTATCATAAAGAAGCACGGTAAGGACAATTAAAAATGGGCATATAAAAACTTGTCCTTACCTTGAATAACCGTTAATGGAAATAAGGAAAACAGCCATGTATGGAACGTAAGAACTTTGGCCTGACCGAAGCATCTTTTGGGCAAATGGTCCTCAATTTAAAAGCGAACGATACCCGCTTTTTTCAACAGGTGTTTTTGGTACAGTTTAAGGAGACCCTGAACTATGTTAAACGCGAATACGGGGCAAACCATGAAGATGCCTACGATGCCACAATGGATGCCCTTCTGGAGTTCCGAAAGCGGTTTGTGGATGGCAAGTTACAATACGGTAATCTTCGTTTTTTGTTTACCAAAATGAGCACACAAATGTATCTACGGAACAAAAAAAGACAACAACTTACCCATGAAGACCTGGAAACGCTAAGGGAAATTGCGGACGACCATGTTGAAGCACAGGTGCCGAAAAGTTTTAGAATGGCATGGCGGTCATTGGGGGCCAATTGCAAGCAGTTGCTGACCCAGCACTACTATGGGGCCATGCAACTGACGGAAATTGCCAGGGAATTGTCAAAATCCCCGGCAACGGTCAGAAAACAAAAAGAACGATGCATCAAAAAAATAAAGGATTTAATGTTAGAAACCTCCTAAAATGCAACAAAACGAGCGAATAAAAGAATTCTTGGCCAAAGGAACCGATATGGCCAAATTGGATGATACCTTGAAAATCTGGGTCACCCAAATCAAGGATGAAGAGCTTCGGGATGAACTGTCCCAGACCTTGGATGAACGATATGGTGTCAAAAAGACCCCTGAAAAAGGTTTTGTGCTGCGATACATCCGCCCGATCTTGGCAACTGCAGCCAGCCTGGCACTCTTAGTGACCCTGTACATGGTCAATCAAAATGATGTATCGCCCCATGCTCTGGCGACCCAATATCTTGACTCCCAAATCCTGCAACACCCCGGGGGATTCAAAGGAATTGCCAAATCCGATTTAAATAAAACACTGGGCATACGGGCCTTTAACAATGGGGATTTTGAAAAGGCCATCCTACAATTCGAAAGGATTGCTTCACCCAATGAAGAGGACATCCATTATTTAGGGCTTGCCTATCTCAAAAATGGGCAGTACCAAAAGGCGATTGAACAGTTAAAAAATGGTACATCGGAAACTTCCCGTTTTCAAGAGGAGGCCAATTGGTTCCTGTCCCTGGCCTACGTATTGGATGGCGAGGATAAAGCTGCCAGATATAGGCTTGGGCAGATTGAAAAGGGGGAATGGCAATTTGATGAGGCCCAGGAACTTATGGAAAAATTAAAAAAATAATGTATGTCCGTAATTATGCCAGTATTTAAATTTTGTCATCAAAATTCACATTTTTGTCTCCTTGAGCGCAGTCGAAAAAACATTTCGATTACCTGTCCGACCATGTCATTCAGGCGGGCGCTCGATGTGACAGGAAAATCAATTACCGGCACAATCACATGGACTTAAAAAAACAACACCTATTTTAACATTAAAACTACTGCTATGAAAATCAGAAAAAATTTGTTTTTAGTACTGCTGATCGGGTTTGTATTTGGCATCACACTCTCCTGTAGCGATGATTTGGAAGAAGACCTCATGGAACAGGAATTGGCCCAAGGAGATGACAATGATGACGATGATGGCGATGACGACGATAAAAACAATGACGGCTCCAATGACGGCGGCGACGATGACGATGATGACGATGACGATGAAGATGAAGACGTCGAGATTACAAAACATCCATCATTGTATTTTGTGCGGTTGGATGCCAATATTTCGGAAGACGAGGTCGAAGATTTGCTGGATGACTTGAACTCTGAAGAAGTATGGTCTAGAGAGGAAATTAACCTACGGTTGTGGAACACCACGGCATTTCCCTATACCGATGCACAGGGCCAGCAAGTGACCAATATCGATGGGCAGATTGCACGTGCACGTACCCGGGCCAGATTGAATGATGTCGCTTTTAATCTTGGTTCTTCCATACGATCGCCCCTGGCCTCCCAGGACCTGTTTTGTTTTGACGATGTGGGCAGCCTGGCCGCGATAGGGAACAATGCCGTCAAAATTGCCATTTTTGATTCGGGTATTGATGAAAATGTACTGCAGACCGCTGGATTTTCGCTTGATAATTTTACGGGCTACGATTATATTGATGATGATAATGAACCCAATGACGAAAACGGGCATGGTACGCAGATTGCCGGGCTGATTTATGGTTTGATAGGACAAGGTCAGCAGGTCCCCTCCATTGCTTTTGATATCCGGAAAACCCATGATGGTCAGGGTATTGGTTTTGTTTCCAACCTGATTCCAGCCATTTTGGATGCTGTTAACGAGGGTGCCCAAATCCTGAACTTTAGCTTTAGCTATCAGGATGTCAATGGGGATACCCAGGACAGACCATTGCGGCTGGCCATTGACTACGCAGAGGAAAAAGGGGCCTTAATGATTGCCTCGGCCGGAAATACCAATAATGACAATGATACGGATGATATTATTTCCTTCCCGGCCTCCTATCCCAATGAAGGCATTATCTCGGTCGCCTCAACAAGTTGCCAGGACAGATTGAGCGGCTTTAGCAGCTTTGGTCCAAATTCGGTGGATCTTGCCTTTTTGGGGGAAAACATCCCAACGGTGGGACTAAATGGCAATGAAACGGACAAATCGGGTACCTCATATACCACTGCAATTGCGACCGCAATGGCCACAATTATGGTCTCGCATAGCGGTAATGCCAATGCCATAAAATGTTCCCTTATAGAGACATCCATCTTTTCGGATGACCTGAGAGATCGGGTAGTTTCACAAGGTATTATTGATTTTACTTCGGCACTTTCAAATATGGGTTCCTGCAACTAACCATGGTCATGGTGTAGGAAAGCATGGCTGCAAATGTAAACTAAAGACTATTTTGTGATTGCTTATAAGGGTATTGTGCAAAAAGATTGAACGGGTCGTGTTTAAATTCGTTACTTTGGTACTGGTTTCGAATTGGGATACGCCCCGTCTAATGTTTGCCCGCATTGATCAAGCTACAAGGCATATGGCTTTTTATTTTATGTTGCTTCCTAAACCATTTTGTTTTCGGTAATGAATATTTTGACAAGACCTACAGTCAAATCAATTCCAATATTGAAACAGAAGACTACGAGGCCAATTTTAGGTTGATCGATCAACTTGAGAGAGCCGATGTATTCCAGAGATTGGATTGTTACGATAAAGGCCGGATTTACCATAAAATAGGGCTTTCCTATTATTTGGCCTACCGGGAGGCCGAGGCCATTGATTATTTTGGCGGCAAGGTACTTCCCCTGTGGGAAAACTGCTCGAAAGTACCCCGCAGTGAAAAGGCCAACATCATCTATAATTTGGGCATTTGCCACCAATATCTGGGGAATACCGAAAAAGCCAAGGGCTACCTTGATGAAGCGTTAAACATTTTTGAAAATGCCAAAGAGTACCCACCATACCAATTAGCCTTAAAATATCATGGTATAGGGCTGTTTTACGAATCATTGGATGATTTGTTCAGGGCCCAGCTCTATTTTTCCAATGCCATCAATCTTTTTGAAAAAGAAAACGCAGTGTTGGAACAGTTTGAGGCATTGAACAGTGCTGTGACCTTACATATGGATTTTAAGGATTATGATGAGGCCTCGAACTATGTTGATAGGGCCCTAAAACTGGCCAGGGCCAATCCTGATTTAGTACCTTCTCAAGATATGGTTCCTGTATATCTAAATGCAGCCACCATCGCTTTCGAACAAAAGAAGTATGACCGTGCCGAAACCCTGGCCAAAAGGGCATTGAGCCTTATCGACCGGCAGGACAGTCCACAATATTATGCCATTGGTCTTGAAGTACTGGCCTTTTTACATATGGAAAAAAAGGAATTCAAGCAAGCCGAGGATGTAATGCATGAAGTCCTATATATACGGAAACAGTTTTATCAAAAAGGTAGCGGATTGGAAATGATGGCCCTTACTTATGAAAATTTTGCTGAGCTATATCTAAAGCAAGGAGCGTTCTACAGGGCAAACGAACAGTTGGCAAAGGGTTTTCGTATGGTGGCGCCGAATACAAAGCTTGATCAAAGAACGGTCCCTACCGTAAGCAACATAGAAATCAAGAACCAGAACACCTTGATTCGCCTAATGGAACTAAAGACCCGTATTTTCGAACAAAAGTATAAGAACACAGGAGATTTGGAGTGGCTCCAATATTCCTTGGACGTACAGCATAAAATTGATTCGGTAATCAAAAAAGGATTGCTCTCACTTCAATTTGAGCAATCGAAACTTGAATTTCTGGATGTTCGGTTCCAATATTATGGCAAGGCCATACAAGATGCATTGCGGCTATACGATCTAACAGGGGACACCTATTATTTGGAGCAGGCCCATCAATTCTCGGCCAAGACCAAGGCCTTGACCTTACAACAGGAACTCAATCGCATCAACGGCTTGCATACCACGGCCTCAAAGACCATTCTTGAAGAGGAAAGTAGGCTTCGTGAAAGAATGAACGAGAGACAATCCCTTCTTTTTGAGGCATCCGATGACAACAGGGATTCCTTGTTGCAGTCATTTTTACAGGCCCAAAATGCCCTGGATGCCTTTTTGATACGATTGGAAGAAAGGGAACCTGAATATTATAGGGAACGGTACCGGTTTTTGAAAGTTCCCTCCATCCAGGCCATACAGGAAAAGCTTCCGGGGGATTTGGCCGTACTGGAGTTTTTTGAGTCCCAGGAATCCATTTATGTTTTTTGGATTTCCTCCACCCAATTTTTCAGTACAACAGTGCCGTTTACCCCAAAGCTCCGAAAATGCATAGAACGGTTCACCGAACAATGCGGCAATCCTGAAATACCCTTTTCACAGACGGATTCCCAGTTCATTTTTGAGCAATTGATGGAAAAAGGACTGTCACGGCTAACAAATGTGGAGCGTCTGTGCATTATTCCCGATGGTTCGTTGCATACCCTATCTTTTGAGGCATTGTACAACGGTGGGGGCCATCTTATCGAGGACTATGCGTTCACATATGCCTATGCCACGCAACTTCTTGGACGAAAAGGTGATAATGGGGAAATTCCTCCAGAGGACTATATGGGCTTTGCCGCTTCATATAGTAATTCGCTCAGCACAAAACTAAGGTTCAGAAAGCGTTTCTTTGGTGAGGAAGCCCTGTCGCCACTTTCACTTTCCAAAAAAGAGGTCGAACAGGCTTCCGAAATCTTTGGCGGCAGAACATTTCTCGATGATCGCGCGTCCCTGGAGAATTTTTACAACAATGCCAATAATGCACGAATTCTGCACTTGTCGCTACATGGTCTGGTCGATACCGATGACCCCAGCCGATCTTGCATCATCTTTGATGATACAAAGAAGGAATTTCTACTATCCCCACCCGATCTCTATAAAAACCGCTTAGGGGCGAATTTGGTGCTCTTGAGTGCCTGTCATTCAGCGAATGGCAAGATTTACAATGGAGAGGGCGTACAGGGCATGAGTAAAGCTTTTTTGCTGGCAGGCTCCCAGAATGTGCTTTCCAGTCTCTGGAATGCAAGTGAGTCCAGTTCCCTGGGCATTACCCACTCTTTTTTAACATATGTGAAACAGGGTGTTCCTTTTGATTTGGCACTCCGGAAGGCCAAGCTGAACTACCTAAAAGAAGTAACACCCAGCCAACGGCATCCTTATTATTGGGCCAATTTTGTCCTGGTGGGCAAGGTTGGACCAGCCACGCGCTTTCCTTGGTCCTTGATTGCTTTGGCCATGGGATCATCTCTGGTTGTTGGCATTTTCTTATACCGGTATTTTAAGCGCCTAAAAACCTCGTAAGCCCACCATTCCCTGCCGCGGGCACTCCGTCACGCTTTGGCGATCCGAGAAATTGTCACCTCTTTGGTCACGTTTCCAGCGTTTTCCCCTTATAGAAATAAACAATACAATCCCCAATTGAGAAAACATGGAAATGATACATCCCAAAAACAACCCCTTACTATTACTTTTTTTGGCGAGCCTATTGAGCTTGCCCCTTTCTGCCCAGGAAGGCATGAAATTCTGGGCAGGGCACTCGTACCGAACCAATATTACCAAGGAATGGCGTGTTCGGGCAGGTCAACTTTATCTTTTCGATGATCGCATGGACCTTACCTCGATGCAGAATAGTGCCCGTGTTGACTATCGGTTCAACCGTAACATCACTGTAGGATTGGGTTATATCCGTTCTTCGGATCCGGCAGATCCCGATCAGCAGGCCAGAAATAGAATTGACCCCAGGGTGCGTTATCGATTTAAACTGGGAAAACTTAGGATTGCCAACCAACTTCGGGCAGAATGGCACTTTCCTTCACGAAGTAAATTTGAATATCGCCTTCGGTACGCATTGGGGCTCAATGCAGGTGATTTTGGACTTCCCATGGACATTACACCTTATATGACCAATGAACTTCATTATTACCTCAATGGTAGGCCATTGAATTATAGGGATACGGATGGGGATGTTATTGTACGCCAATCACCCAACGGTCTGCACGCACACCGTATCCGTATTGGTGTCCGGTTTCGACCTTTTAAACGTGCCAATGTCAGTTTGAGTTTTATGAGGCAAACTGAGTTCAATATAGGGAGTAGATTTCGCCAAATCAACGTAGTCGATCCCCGGGATGGTGATATCCTGAGGGGGTTTAACAACTTTTCAGTATTGAGTTTTAGTTTCTCCTATCGTTTCAAAATCTAATTATAAACCCCACAAATAGATAGTATCATGAAAATAATCAAAAAAGCAAATAGCTGTAAGTATGTAACCGATTTTACAATTAATCGGGACATTATTACCACCCATATACCCAAGCCAGGGGACGTTGCCATTTTTGAAGTACTTGAATTATGGTCCATTAAAGCTATTCAGGACTTTGAAGGAAGGAACTGTTACATATTTGAAGAGGACCACATTATGGCCGCTTTTGGAAACCGCTATGCCAGTAATCAATTTGAAGCCTATGTGCCAGAAGCATATCAAGAAGTATATGACCTTGTGGGCAAAGGCGGTGTGGTTGGTAATGTGGCCTCCATGTATTACAAACTGGAAGATATTGGGCCAACCAAATTAAAATTGGTAGGCTATGCCACCGACTCGGGCGGCAAGGTAATCAATACCATATATCATCACAGGGAAACCACACCATTCCAACCTTTCAAATCCCGGCCTTTCAAAACTATTCTTTCTGTTGGGGCCAGTATGGACAGTGGTAAGACAACGACGGCGGCTTTTCTTTGCCGTGGGCTAAAAAATGCAGGAAATAAAGTGGCCTATATAAAGTTGACAGGCACAATTTTTAACAAGGACAAAATGCTTTGCCTGGATTGTGGAGCCGACTATGTGACCGATTTTTCGGAGATGGGCTATCCTTCTACTTACCTCTGCACTCTGGATGAGATTCTCGATATCCATGAGGGACTGCTCAAGGAAGTGGCCAAAATGCAATTCGATTATGTGGTCATTGAAATTGCGGATGGCCTCTATCAAAGGGAAACCCATAAACTAATGTGCCACCTGCCCTTTACGGATACTGCGGACCATGTTATCCTGTCCTGCAGCGACAGTCTTGCAGTGCACACGGGCATTCAAATGTTGTCGCCAATCTTTTCTGAGCGCCTGTTCGCCCTTGGGGGGCGGTTTACCGGGAGTCCCCTTATGGTAGGGGAAGTGGAACGGAAGGAAAAGCTTCCGGTCCTGACCTTGGAGAAATTGGTCGATGGAGCACTTTTAAGCAAATTGCTAGGTGACAAAAAGGTACAAATGGCAATCTAGAATCGCCCTAAAACACAATAACAATGAATTTTTCAAAGACACAGGCGCTGGTTTTCAGTATAGTCGTACTCCTTCTGGTACTTTCTCCCGTAGTACAGAATTGGGCAAAGCATCCCAAAGATAGTTTTCCACTATCGTACTACCCCATGTTTGCTAAAAAAAGGACACAAAACTATGGCCTCTACTACGTGGTGGGGCAGGATACTTTGGGGCAAGACTTCAGGATTCCCTACAAATTGGCAGGTACTGGAGGATTCAATCAAGTAAGACGGCAGATCAACAAGGCGAGAAAGAAAGAAAAGGGGTTACCCTTTCTCCAAAAAGTAGCAGGTAACATCGCAAAAAAGGAACCTCAGCTTTATGACAGGCTTATGGCCCTGGAACTAGTCAAGGGATATTATCACCTGGAGGGATATTTTCTTGAAAAGGATACCCTCCCGGTCTTGGAACGGAAAATTGCAATCTATAAAATCAATAGTGATGAATATGGTATGGAACAGTATTAAAAATGTCTGGTTTGCACAGGTAAACCCAGAACGTCTCGCCATTATACGTATGGCCACCGGGGGCTTTTGCCTTTGGTATCTTTTGTCCCGTTTCAATATGCTGCAACGTATGGTACAAAATACGGATGCCTTTGAGCCCGTGGGCCTTTTATCCTGGATGCAAGAGCCCCTGCATCCAAACCTGTTTTGGTGGATTTCGATCCTGTTAATCGTTTTCAACATCTGTTACATCCTTGGATGGAAGTTCCGAATCACCGGGCCGGCATTTGCCATTTTAGCCTTGCTGTTCTTTAGCTATCGCAACTCATGGTCAATGATTTACCACAACCGAAATGCCCTTGTGCTGCATATCCTTATTGTAGGCTTGGTGGCTTCGGCAGATGCATGGTCCGTAGATGCATGGAGCCAACGACGAAAAGGGGTTCCTAAACAAAATGCCCATTGGCGATATGGTTGGCCTATTATGCTTATCTGTGCTGTAACCGTTGGCTCCTATTTTCTATCCGGTGTGGCCAAAATTGCCGGTGATTTGGCTTGGGATTGGGCCACTGGCAGCGCAATGCGTTCGCAAATTGCCGTGGATGCCCTACGCAAATCCATATTAGGAGCCGAAACCGCACCCTTCTTCAACGTGATTTACAAGCATACATGGCTGTTTTTCCTATTGGGTATTTTTACCTTTATTGTAGAGCTGGGGGCGCCCTTGGCACTTTACAAAAAAAGATGGGGCAGGTTTTGGGCTGTCTTGACATGGGGCATGCACTGGGGCATTTATTTCATCATGGGAATTACCTTTCGGTACCAGATGACCGGATTAATCTTCCTTTCCTTTTTTGCCCCTGAAAAATTGCTCACCAAGGCCCGCAAGAAGGTCGCTAATACTACTAACGGTACAGTAACATCTACAAACCAAAATTCATCGCCGGTCATTCTTTTCGATGGGGTCTGTAACCTTTGTAATGGTTGGGTGCGTTTTGTCATGGAAAACGAAACAAAAGCGGAGTTTCGGTTCGCATCCCTCCAATCAGCTGCCGCGAATGACTTACTTAAACCTTTTGCCATTAAAGACAGCATGGATTCCCTGGTATTAATCGAAGATGGCATCCTATATCGAAAAAGTGAAGCCGTGCTCCGGATTCTGGGAAGGCTAAAATCCATGTGGCCTTTGCTTTCAGTGCTTATCCTTGTTCCAAGTTTTATAAGGGATACTATGTACAATGTGGTTGCCCGCCACCGCTATACTTGGTTTGGGAAACAAGATTCATGTGCATTAGTGGGTCTGGACGATAAGGTCCGTTTTATTGAATAATATTTTTGTGATGGTGTGGTCTTTTCCAAAAAACCGGCGTGTGGAAACTACAAAATGGAGTTTAATAGGTGACTTTATAAATTTCAACAAGGTCTGGGTCGCCATGACCTTATTAGCTGGATTTGCCTACAATATATTTACCATACTGATTCCCATTAGCATTGGTAGATTTTATGAATTTGCCTTTGGGTTCTCTTCCCATAGGTTGAAGGCCTTTGGATTTATTCCCTATATGGACACCACTGACCATACCAGCTTCTTTCTGCTCTTTTTCGGTTTGGTGGGCCTCCGGTTCTTGTTTGAATATGCCAACCGTTACGGCATTGCATGGGTAGGGGAACGATTTGCCAAATCCCTAAGGGAACGGCTCTTCGCTGCCCAAGTGCAGATAGCCATGCCCATTTATGACAAAAAAGGAATCGGAAAATACCTACTACGCTTTAGCGGCGACCTGAAAAGCATACAGAACTATATCAAAAATGGAGTATTGCGATTTCTGCAGGATATATTGCTTTTGGGAATTGTGTTCTCGGTAATTGTCTTTATGGATGTGGTCCTCGCAGGGCTTATGTTAGGCTTCATCCTATTGGCAACAATAGTATTGTGGTTCCTTAATAGAGTGTTGTACCGACAGTCCTTGGAAAAACGGAATCGAAAATCGGGGATGCTCTCTTTTGTAAACACGCGATTACGGGCCATGTCCAGCCTAAAGGCATTCAACAAATACACCCCGGAGAACAAAAGATATCGCAAACGTTCCGAAAAACTGTATGGAATTGGAAAAAAGTATGCGGGAACAGTGGCCTTGCTACAGGCCAGTATCCCGGCCTTGACCTATGGCCTGTTGGGTATAATTATGGTATATGTACTTCATGGATCCACTTACCAAGATGGTATCGATGGCAGCTCATTATTGATTATTATCCTACTCATTCTTGCCATACTCCCAGTACTTCGCAGAACACTGAGGGTAAGTATTGTATGGAAGTTGGGCAATATTTCATTCGAAAAATTGATACGGGTATTCAAGATGTCCAAAGAGAATGATCTGCCCTTTGAAGAATTGTCCTTTAAGGACCGTACCATTAGATTCGAGAATGTACAATTTCGTTATGAAGCGATGGAAAAACCGGTCTTCGGCAACCTGAATCTTGAAATCCGGCCCAAAACCTCAACTTTTTTATATGGCCCCTCTGGCTGCGGTAAATCTACCCTCATCAAGCTTTTGCTCAAAACCATTCCCCCGGAGAAAGGACAATTGAGCGTAAACAATATTCCCTATACCTCACTTTCGGAAAAAACCATTCGGAAAAATATGGCAGTGGTTTCCAATGATTATCCACTATACGGTAGGGACGTCTATGAGGCCCTGGTCTATAGCCGAAATAAAGAACGTAAGAAAAAGGCGGAAAAATTGCTGGCGTATTTACAGCAACACGAAAATCCTAAGGATCGTTTACAACTGCACAACCACATCGGGGATTTGGGATGTAATCTAAACTTAGGCCAGACCAAACTGCTTATGTACTGCCGTGCACTACTTACCGAAAAACCCATCCTTATCATAGAGGAACCCTTTGAATGCCTCAACCCTAAAATGGAACGTTTGGTGCGGGATATGCTCAAGGAACTGCAGCATAAGAAGACCCTGATTTTTTTGTCGCAATCCCATAACCTGGATTTAAAACCCGATCAAAAACACAGGCTTATTTCGGATTTATCACAAGTGCCTTCATGGGATTAGGTTCAGAAATTTGTCAATCAATATAAAATAAATCGTAATCCTTGTGTTTTGTGTAGCATAAAAACGATTTATCACTGGGCCCTTTTAAATTCATTTTCTTTGATGTCCTCAAAATACAATTTATACAAATATCAATGAACTTCATTTAGCGTAAGAACAATTATAATACAACTGTTACCATTAGTATTTTAGGGTATAAGTTTCAGTGCTTATTTATAAAAAAGACTGTTCCATTTTAAAATCTATGGTTTTGTTTAATCGGTTATTTATACTTTGGTTTTTACGATAGTCACTTGGAATACTGTTCATACATAAGTATGACAAAATATAATAAATAAACCCTTGTAGTGCTCCCAAGTGTATTAAGTATAAAATCTCAAATTTGAATCCGTACCCCTTTCCTTGCCATAAAACTCCAAGGATTGCGATAACCACATGCAATTAATGCAATATTGTTATCGAAAATTCTATCACCTTTACGTTTTATGATCCCATTATCAATAAAAAACGTATTGATCGATTCATTTTTGGATTTGTAATACCTTTCCCATTTATCGGTAATATCAATAGGTTCATAATTCAATAGGGCAAGACAATGTTTTGTGCAGAACCTAAGTTTTACCCCTCTTTTTCCGTATATATTTTGCAAAAAGTCGGCGATGGATATGCTATTGCCCGACTCCATAGGCCCTAAATTCGGACAATGGTTCTTAAAAAGCCTGATAAAATGCTCGAAGACTTTTGGAGAGCTGATCATGGATAGTCCCACTGTTGGTTTTATACAATAGTAATAGCTTATATTTCTTTGGGCATACCAATGCCCTGTGCGCCAAATGACACCATCCTCGTAATATTCATTTTTTAGTACCTGGCCGAACTGGACGACTGGAATTTTTTTTTGTAGAAAAGGGGTTTTTAGCCTGTCCATTTTGTAATAGCTGGCCCCCAATACGATGCCATGGCTTTTCAAAAGGACGATATTAAAACCATAGACACTTGATAACCTATCATTTATGTATTCATCGTTAACTGTAGGATAGTACCGTTCGAACAGGGCTTTCACCTGACTTCTTTCTTTGCGGGAAAGTTCACTGGGCTTTCTTTGAATAAATTGGGGCATAATCAATAGTAATTTGGGGTAGTGTTGACAATATGGGTAAATGAGGCGGTAGAAAAAGAAAAAGTAAATGGAGTACTTTCTGGACCAGCCAAAAATGTCTTAGATCAATCCTTGACGGTATAGCGCTCAGTATCGGAATACCAATCTATATGACCTTGTACGAGAAACTCTAAACCAGCCGTGTATTGTTGCAACGACTTTCGCTCTTCAAACTTTGGCAACCGTTCTTTAAATTCAAAAAAATCCTCCATTTCCATATCGCACATCCTTTGTGCTCTTTTAATGGCCTCTTCGATTGAAATATTATGTTGGTGCTTCAAACAAGTAATAAGGTTTGTTGTTCCCTCTTTCAATTCTTTGGCCACGCCACGAATATCATTGTCCCAACAAACACGATTGTTTGCCATTGTTATCATTTGCCTAAAAGGAAGGTCCTTTAAAAACGATACATCTGCATCGATTTGATGAAACATTCCAATCAAATCAAAACAAGTATATACCGCTCCTGAGAATAACCTCATTTTGTTATATGAAGAAACGCTATTTATGGTATTGTACATACGATTTTTAGCCTCCCAACGTGTTGCGTTAAGATATAGTCGTACATCTTCGGTAAATGTAGCAATCCATTTTTCAGTCGTAATATCATCCAATTGCTCTCGAATATGAAGCAGGCTACGGTGCAAAGGATTAATTTTGCCAGGCATCTTTTTATGCAATAAAATGGCCATGAATTCATTGTGTAAGACAAGCAAGCTACCGGGTTGATTTCTTAATTGGGAATCGTCACAAATATCGTCATGACAAAACAACCAGGTAAACCATTCGGTTGCGAAACAAAGCTCTTCTTTTGTAGCCAATGGGTAGGCCCGAGCAGTCAACATCCAAATCTTGGAAATCTCCAAGCGTTGGTAATTTCTATCATCTTTTTTTACGAATTCAAACTTTATGGCCCAGTCAAGACAATGTTGGCGGGCATACTCAAAATTTGGGTTTATGGAAGACTTTATAAACCAAGTTTGGGGTTTTGGTTCTGAATAAGGCATAAGTAGTGGGGATTAGTAACATGGATATAAATTGACAATACAACTTAAAAAACCGAGATGTTTTTTTAATAGTTTACCCTGAAATTACATGTCTTAACTATGCTAAACCATGGACAATTTCCTATTTAACATGATAATTCCCACTTTAACATTAACGATGGGATTTTTTAAGGAAGCAAAATTTATAGGCATACAGGAATTTTGTGCCCATACTCCCTCTGCTTATCGAATTAATTTTTCCCGCTGGTCAAAATTCCAATCTACCTGACTAAAGGGTCAGTTGTTTTTAAAAAAAAAGTAATCCTTTTTGATAGGTACTGTTATCAGGAAAAGTCCAATCAAAAAAAGTAGATAACAGTAGTTAAAAAATGCTGTATCCAGCTCTATAAATATAGTGCCTTTGTTATCAAAAGAAAAACGTTGTTTGTTCCCGTTTGATATGTTTTGGCACTAAAAAATATGATTCTGGAAAAACTAAAAAAATAATGATGGTAAAATGCTTGTTGAACCGGAAACAATACCAGGGCCCGGGAAATTGGGTATCATAAGCAATTCATGAGGGTCTAGAAAATAACCAAAACTATACCCTTGTTCCCGAACAAAAGATTCTTTCTTGGAATGGGTGCCTTATTTGCCGACATACTATCGCTCAACGCCTCCTTTTTATCTTTTTTAAGACATTGATGGATTGTTCGATTACCCATTTGATATTCCAACTTATCAATGCCAACACAACTAAAATTATCAATATGATTAGAATTAAAAAAAGGATACTGGGGACTAAAACATTTTGGCTCAAATCTTCCATGATGTCAGCGGTCATTTAGACATCTGGAAAATGTCAAAGGAACATAGTTGGTAACCACCACCAGTATCGAGTTCCCGTTTCCCAAACGCTCCATCATATGTTGTTTTCCCGTTTTATTGGTTGCCCGGATACTTCTTTCGTTCATGTAATATTTTGGTAGTGTCTTTTTTTCCATTGCTACTTTATAGATAAACAAAGTATGACCATACATGGAAAGTATCCAACAAATAGTGCCAAACCCATTTAAAAATGGGACATTACATGGCTTTTTGGGGATAATGGAACGGGCGGGCACAATACTTCGTACAAGGGAAAAGAGAACGGTCTGTGCTAGGACCAAGGATGGACAAACAATCCCCAAAATACATTCCTTTTATGCCCCCTATCACTTTTAACGGCCCGTTTGTCCCGGTTTTAATCCGTATAGGCACATTTTATCGTCCGGTCTTGTACTAAAACCCCATCTTTATTTCCAATAAAAGGCTATCCAAGTAATATTGCAATGGAGTGACGGTGTGACGCCAGATTAACCATTGGCTTTAGAAGGGTAACATTTTTATTTGAGTTAGTTTACGTTTAATAGCAGCGGCGGGGATTTGGAACTACGGTCCCCGTCGTTTTTTTTTTGGAACAAGGCCCAATACCACGGATACCTACACTATTCGGCTCAATGTATTGGAAAACCTGCTGATGTCTTTATAAGGGGCATTGGTTCAGGGGTGCTTTTTGATTTCATTTTCAATGACTTTGGTCCAACAGTAATTTGTACGGACGAAAGGCAATCCCCCAAATGAGAAAAACCAAACTACAGTATTTTACATCTTTTCTTTAGAATTTTTCGTACATGTTTTTATAAGATAACGTGAGGTTGGGTCAAAAATCCCATGGAATCTTTTCCGCTTTTCAAGTTTAGGTCTACAGCACTAAACTTGAAAATAAAAAAACTATGTCCCGATGAAATCAAAAGATGCTGATATTACGGCTATCCTTATGGAAAAAATTGCCATTTACGCAGAAAAGTTCAAAAACTTTGATCCTCGTATAATTGAGGGTTGCGCCTTATGTTATAAACATAGCCCGTTATATCGAAAGCATATAGCCTCATCCAGTTTTGGTAAAAGTATGGGATGGCGATTGACATATCACTGGACCCAAAACCCTGAACGTTATGATGACCTTAAGATGATTGGCCCATTGGACCTTGGTTTGTTTTCTGTTAGAATAGATGCTATTTTGGGAAACACTCGGTTAACTGACTTTGTGGAACAGGCAAAACAGCTGCCCATCTTTACTAGCTATATTCGCGCTACCCAAAGCTTCATTCTTAATTTAATAGTAAATAAAGATATCCGTTGGTTAACATACGAAACCTACCCCTCACCTATGGAATTTTTGGATTTATGTAAATACTATAGCCCGACGTATAGGGAGATAACCGAAAAAGGGAAGGGTGATGGTTGGGAATTGATAAAAATATGGTCCAACAACCCTGAGGGCATTACGGCACTAAGATTTATTTTCCCTTTGGATATTGCCATCTACTGTGTGCGTTTGGACAGTATTATTTATCATAAGGATCTAACGGTATTTACTGATTGGATTAAGGCAAATAAACATTTCTTAGTGCTACCTATGGAGGTTATGAAGTTTGTTTGCCAAATTCAAAATGAATGGGGAATTTCCTAATAGAATTCAATTTCCCATTACCACTTTATTTCCCCTTAAACAGGTTTGCATTTAATTATGTTTTGGTTTGTACGGGTGCCCTATTGTATCTGTAATTTAGGCCGATACTCAACTTTCTGTTGATGGGGCAAGAAATAGACCCTGAAAAGCTATATGTGAAAGTTAAAAATGTAACTGATGAAGTTATATTTCGCTTATCAAGATTTAATTCAATCGTGCCCGCCTCTGGCAAATTTCAATTTTAGCATAATTTAATGCTACAAAAAGTGTTGACATTTGCTAAATCGGGGACTAAAAAAGAGATTGGCTGGACAGTGGAAATCTACTTTTGAACTTATCGTCCATGTTAGGGGCATTTCATCAAAAATCACCTCTCGGGTTCCTCTTGGGAAACGTGACATGGGAATCAAGCTCTTTTTCAATAAAAAAGGAAAAAACAAAAAGTCCCCTTGGAAGGTAAACTTTCTGCGAGGACTTTTCAACTTTTATTTGTCGGGGTGGCAGGATTCGAACCTGCGACCTCCTGCTCCCAAAGCAGGCGCGATAACCGGGCTACGCTACACCCCGAAAATGGTTATTGTCATTCAATATTTCAAATCCCAGAAATCAAAAAAACTACCAGTAGCAGTCCGGTTCCGGTCGGAGCCTGTGCCGCACTCGATGCGGTACTACACCCCGAAAATGATTATTGCCATTCAATATTTCAAATCCCAGAACCTAAAAAACTACCACTGGTAGTAGCCCGGTTCCGGGCGGAGCCTGTGCCGCACTCGATGCGGTACTACACCCCGAAAATGGTTATTGTCATTCAATATTTCAAATCCCAGAACCTAAAAAAACTACTTGTGGGAGTAGCCCGGTTCCGGGCGGAGCCTGTGCCGCACTCGATGCGGTACTACACCCCGAAAATGATTATTGTCATTCAATATTTCAAATCCCAGAAATCAAAAAAACTACCAGTAGCAGCCCGGTTCCGGTCGGAGCCTGTCCTGATTCCGACAAAGGGCCATAGCCCATAATCCTTGATATCGAGGACACCTATTGAAAGGTCTGTCGTTTACAGCCCTTTTAGGCCCACTCTGCGGAGAGACTGGGACTCGAACCCAGGCGACAGTTACCCGCCGACAGATTAGCAATCTGCTCCGTTACCACTCCGGCACCTCTCCAATTTCTAAATGAACTCGCCAAAAAAGCGGTTGCAAAAATACCTTTTCAACTTAAAGGAAACAACTATTTTTTTAATTATTTGATTGTAATTCCGCCAAAGTCCTAAAAGAACCCCTTTTCCCCTCTTTGGTGATGACCTTGGCATCAAAAAGCACCTGTTCAAGATTTTCGGGAACAACCAATTCAAAGGAAGCTTCCCCATTTTCATCCGTTGTCAACAAAGGGTTCCAATATAAGGTCGAAGCGCTTCTACTCTTTACAAGTTTTTTATTTCGTGAAGTAAAATAATCCTCAACATCAATTGGTGGTTGAAACCCTTTAAAGGCCAACTGTGCTGCTTCCTTGTCCAAAAAATCCGAATACGCACCGTTTTTAGTGTAGATCAGTATTACACCTCCTGCACCTCGGGTACCATAGACGGCGGCATTAGGTCCGAAGAGAAATTCAATCCGTTCTACATCAACAAAAGGAACCATATCCATGACTTCACGTAAAGGGGAAGGTTCAGGCCCAGAAGAAGGGTCTCCTCCAGTGTTCGCAATTGCAGCTAAAGCGGGTGTTGTAAGTGCAGAAGATGCACCACTGGAACCCCTGGAGTCGGATTCCTTGGCGATATATGAATTTTGAGGTAATGGCACACCATCAACTACCCATAGTATGGGCCCACCAGACAACAATTTAGGTATCTTTAAAGAGGGGTTCAAATCCCCTATGCCGGCAACATAAACCCCGGGAATACCCAGAAACAATTGTGGTAGGGTTTTGGGCTTTTCCAAATCTTGATACACTACCCTATCCGGTTCAATACCATAGACCGATGCGGAGAGCTTACGCAATCCTCTTGGTCCGACCAAGGTAACCTCTTCCAAGGGAATCAAATCAGAAGGTTCATCCTCAAAATCAAAATCCGACAATCGTTTCTGGGGAATCATCTGTCCACTTTTCCGAACGGGGTTGGGCATTGCATTCACCGTTCCCTGGCCTAGTTTAAGTTCAGGCAGTTCATACTGGTAGGGAATTACCTTTACCAGTTGTTCCCTAACATTCTTACCGTCCCTTCTAAATGTCATGGTAACCTCCCCTTCAAACTGAAGTCCGGTAAGGGTAAACAAGCCCTCCGAATTGGTAGCCACTTCCCGTACTTCAACATCTTTCTTATTATTGATGTAGATCTTGATCTTGTTGTCAATCAATATGGCATTATTAAAATCATACGCCTGACCATAAAACTCCAGTCCACTTTGAAAAGCATATTTGATTTGATCGGGCAATTCATTTTCTGAAGTTATGGACGATCCTTCGGGAACACGTTGTGCCAATACCTGAAGATCTTTCAAATAACCCATCCCTCTTCCATCACTGGCCAATGCACCGGTATCGGAGGTATTATCTACCGCCTTAAGGCGTATCATTAACTCAGAAGCAATGGGATTTCCCTCTAAATCCGACAGCTTTACCGTGTAGCGCATCTTTCGTGTACCATCTTTCAAAAGTTCAAATCCTTCATTTAATCCAAGCTGAAGGTCATTAACCTCGATATAAAGGGGACGCTCCGCCCATATCTGGCCGTTGGCATCCTCCAAAGTCAGGTTTAAAAGACCACGCGGAAGACCTTCTTTGTTGATATCTATCTCAACGAAGCTTTTCCCGTTATCAAAAATGATTTCCGATTTTAAAAATTGCTTCCCTTTCCTGCTGCCTTTCAGGTAATAGGTATCTTCCTGTAATTGCGCTGTAACACCAATTCTGATTTGTATTTTTTGGTCTTCAATAGTATTTGCCAGAAGTACAGCTCCCTCCTTTAAAGGTTGTATTAACTTGATTTTTTCTCCATTGGATTTTTCAAAATAATAGTTTTTTCCAATATCGGGAACGAAGGTAAAAGTTGCCAGGCCACTACCATAATCCATTACATTAGCCACCTTTATCCCTTTTTCGTCAATAATAATGCCGTTAATGGTATTTCCATTGCCATCGGATACAACTCCTTTGTTTTCAAGACCGGCAACGAAGGAACCACTTTCTGGGAAGACCGTTGTTGTGCCACTTTTCCCATCTTCCCGGCTTTTGGATTTGGAAATCCAAACTTCCTTTAGCGGTAGGTTATCACCCCCATAGTTCAACATCCAACGGGTATAGGCCCTGAGATAATATTTACCCGTTTCAATCTTCTTGGGAAGCGCTACAATTCCATTAACAGTACCATTTTCAATTTTATGGTATTGGTCCGTGACCAAATTCCCTTCTGCATCCAAAAGTTCTACACGGAGCACATCACTTGCGCTGACCCTTAACTGTTTGGGCCCTGTAAGCACATATGCCTTAAAAAAGAGGGTTTCTTTAGGCTTATAGGATTCGGCATCCACGTGCAACATGACCCGCTCACGCCAAACAGCAAGTGAATCTTTGTGCGTAATCTGAAACAATGGTCCTTCCTCAAAAGAAGTGTGTAATACTTCGGCTTGAGGACCACGATTTTGGGATTGTACCAAGAGAAAACAACTGAGAAACAAGAAAATGGAAGTGGCAAGGGTTCTATTCATAGCGATATTATCTGTAGTAAAACTAAAACTTTCGTTCTCTTCTAAATTAGTATTAATAATGGCAAAAGACAAAGGGCTTTCAATCATTAACAAAATCATATCTCCCTAAAAACCAAATTACAAGGGAGTACTCAAGATAGGCTACAGGCGAATGGTCGCTATTGGAAAGCTTCTTTTGGAGTACATATTTTATTACCGCAATTTCCCTTAATGTCCTATTCGCCTTGATGAATTGATTTGCAGCAAACCGTTCCTTAATTATTTTTAATTATTTGATTGTAATTCCGCTAAAGCCCTAAAAGAACCCCTTTTCCCTTCTTTGGTGATGACCTTGGCATCAAAAAGCACCTGCTCAAGATTCTCGGGAACAACCAACTCAAAGGAAGCTTCCCCATTTTCATCCGTTGTCAACAAAGGGTTCCAATATAAGGTTGAAGCACTTTTGGTATTTGCCAATCTTCCATTTTGCGGGGTACGATAATCCCCAACGGTAATTGTAGGCTGAAATCCCTCAAAGGTTAACTGCGCCTCATTTCTTGCTACAAATTCCGTTGAATAGGCTCCATTTTTGGTGTAGATCAAAATAACCCCACCAGCGGCCCTACTGCCATATACGGCGGCTTTAGGACCCAAGAGTAGTTCAATACGTTCCACGGCAACATAAGGAACAATATCCATCACTTCCCGTAACTGACTGGGTTGAAACGTGGGGGCTCCACCAATTGCAGACGGAGCGATATAGGAATTTCTGGGTAAGGGAAAGCCATCTATGACCCATAACGGCGGCCCGAGGCCCGCCATTGAAGGTATATTTAAAGAGGGGTTTAAATCCCCTATACCGGAGACGTAGATTCCGGGAATACCCAGGAACAATTGTGGTATGGGTTTGGGCCGTTCCGGATTTTGATGGACCATCCTGTCCGGTTCAATGCCGTACACCGATGTGGAGGTTTTGCCCAATACCCTTTGTCCCTCCAAAATAACCTCTTCCAAGGGAATCAAATCGGAAGGTTTGTCCTCAAAATCAAAATCGGACAATCGCTTTTGGGGTATCATCTGTCCACTTTTCTGGACTTGCCCGGAACCCTCCACAACCGATCTTTTGTCCATTTTTAGCTTGGGTAATTCGTATTGATAGGGAATAACCTTTACCAACTGTTCCTTGGGATTATCGCCTTCCCTTCTAAATGTCATGGTGACCTTACCTTCAAACTGGAGTCCGGTCAGTGTGAACAAGCCATCGGTGTTTGTATCAACCTCCCTAACTTCAACATCTTTTTTATCCTTGATCAAAATCTGGATTTTTTCATTGCTCAAGAGGGTATTGTTCAAATCATAGGCCTGGCCATACAATTCCAAACCATTTTGAAAAGAGTAGCTGATTTGATTGGGCAATTCATTTTGGTAAGCTTCTGATGGCACTTCAGGGAAACGTTGGGCCAACGCCTTTAGGTCATTTAAAAAACCAATACCTCTTGGATGACTTGCTTGCGCCTGATTATGGCCCATATTATCAACATCTTTAATACGTACCGTAACATCCGAGGAAACAGGGTCACCGTTGCGATCGGTAAGCTTCAGAACATAACGGATTTTTTGCCCCTCCGCTGTCCTAAGCTGGGATTCTTGGTAGAGGTTAAATTGAAAATGGCCCCCGCCGATATAAAGCGGTCTTTCTGCCCATACTTGGCCGTAGGCATCCACCAACGTTAGATTGAACAAACCATGGGGAAGACCTTCCTTTTTGATGGCCAACTCAACAATATCATTATCCCCATCAAAGGTGATTTCAGATTTTAGATATTCCCTGCCCTTCTGGGTGCCCCTGAGATAGTAAGTACCTTCCCTTAGCTCTTCGGTAACCCCAATCCTAATCTGTATTTTTTGGTCTTCAATGTTATTGGCATGGAGTATCGCACCTACTTCAAAAGTCTGTTTTAATGGGATTCGGTCTCCATTGGGCTTTTCAAAATAATAGTTTTCCCTTTCCTTGGGAACGAAACTAAATGAGGCCAGACCACTGCCATAATCCATAACATTGGCCATCTGTATCCCTTCTTCGTCAACAATGGTTCCGTGAATAGGATTGCCATGGCTCTCAGAAAGGACCGCCCTATTTTCAAGGCCCTTAACAAAATGTCCGCCTTCCGGGAAAATGGCAATCGATCCACTCTCGTAATCGCTACTATTTTTTGTTCCTGACACCTGAACCTTCTTAAGGGGAAGGTTTTCTTCCCCATAGTTCAACATCCATCGAGTATAGGCCCTGAGATAATAGGTGCCTTCCGCTAGGGTCTTGGGGAGCTCAACAATCCCATCTGCCGCGCCCTGCTGAATTTTATGGTATTGGTCAAGAACCAAATTACCTTGGGCATCCAAAAGTTCCACACGAAGGACATCGCTCGCGCTTACCCTCAACTGTTTGGGCCCTGTGAGAACGTAAGCTTTAAAAAAGAGCGTTTCCTTGGGTCGGTAACTCTCCGAATCTATGTGTAAAAGCAACTGTTCACGCCAAATGGCGAGAGAATCTTTCTGCGTGGCCTGCTCAATGGGTCCCACTAAGGAATGAAAAAGGGGCAATTCAGCTTGGGGACCACGGTTTTGCGATTGTAAAACAGGAAAAAAACCAACAAACAATACAACGGCAAGGAAAATACTTTTACTCATAGCTATACTATTAATAATAAGTGCAATACTCTCCAATTTACTTAAAATTCTTAAACGTGGAGACGAAAAATCGCCTTGTTTTTCAATTATTTAACAGTATTTATTCGGGATACTCCACCCTAAGATGGTAAATGTTGGTCAATTTCTTTTTGAGAACCTTTTTAACGGCCTCGATTTCCTTTAAGGTGATGTCCGCATTTAAGAATTGGTCTGCCTTTAATTGCCCCTGGACAATTTTTTCCACAAATTCGTCTATGATGCTATATGTTGGGGATTTTAAACTTTTGGAGGCGGCCTCAACCGCATCTGCCATCATTAAAATAGCAGTTTCCTTGGAAAAAGGTATGGGACCGGGATAACGAAATCCTTTCTCTTCCACCTCTGGTTCCAATTCCTGTTGTTTCTTAAAGAAATAATAGACCAAACTTGTTCCATGATGGGTTCGCAGAAAATCAATCACCCGATCTGGAATGTTATGCTTTCTAGCAAGTTCTATGCCCTCTATAACATGATCAATGATAATCTTTGCGCTCTCTTTGGGGGGCAGGTCATTATGTGGGTTTACATTGGTTATCTGGTTTTCCGTGAAATAGGTAGGTCTATTCATTTTACCGATGTCATGGTACAGTGCACCAACCCGAACCAACATGGCATTCGCACCAATTTCATTGGCTGAGGCTTCCGCAAGATTGGCCACTTGAAGCGAATGATGGAATGTTCCAGGCGCTTTATCCGACAATTCCTTTAAAAGTCCGGAATTGGTATCGGACAGTTCCAATAAGGAAACATCGGACACTAAACCAAAAATCTTTTCATAAAGATAGATCAAGGGCTGGGCAAAAAGGGTGATCATCCCATTAAGTAGGAACAATCCAAAAGTGACCCATTTTAGATTATCGAGGTTCCCTTCCTGAATAATGTTGAATGCAAAATAGCCAATCATATAAATCAGGGTAATCTGTCCCACGGAAATAAAAAGATTGGCCCTTTTGTAAAGTTCTGAAACCGTAAGTATCGTTACAATGCCGGCAATGATCTGTAGAAAAATGTATTCAAAGCTATTGGGTACCACAAATCCCAAAATAAGGACGGTCAAAACGTGAACAAATAAGCCCAATCTGGCATCAAAAAAGTTCTTTAAGATCAAGGGGAGGATGCAAAGGGGTACGGCATAAACATACATCTCAAAATTTTCGACGACCAAAGTGGTACTAAAAACCAGGATCAATATGTTGAAGAAGATAAAGGTGACCTTATTATTGTTGGCATAAATGCGAGGTCTATACTTCTTTAAAAACAGTAATAGCATCACCAGGACCAATGCCACCAAAATGGTATAGCCGGAGAGGATGAAATAGTAATTGTTACCTTTCCATAGCTCGGATTCGTACTGTGACTTCAGGGAGTCCAGAATATTGAATCTTTCCGCTTCCACCACTTCGCCCTTGGCAATGACCAACTTTCCTTCCGGAATATTTCCCCTAGTGAACGAAATGGTGGACAGTTCATCCTGCAATGCTTTCTCCGTTAACTCCCCATTAAAAAAAACATTGGCCTCGATAACCCGAACCAGGATACGTTCCAATTTTTCCTTTGGCCCATTCGGAACATCAGCCAAAAGCCTGACCACCGCATTCGCTGCACCACGCTTCTGTAACACTTTATTGGTCTGTACGGGAATGGCCTCATTGTTCTTTACGACCAACAACCGACTACCTGAATCCACACTTTCAAAGACCCCCACTGTATAAATACTATCCAAGATAGCATTCCCTATTTCCAAAAAATAGTCCCTTGCCGATGTGGAGTATGCGGTTTCCGAAAATTCGTCCTCAAACGCTTGGGAGAAGCTTTTCCCTACCGTTTGGGAGATGGAGTCATTATAGGCATAGTAAATCGATTTGTTTTCAGTCAAGTCCCTGCGTTCCGCATTGAGCTCTTCTTCCGTTTTATTAATGGAAAAATCAAAGGGGGCATATAAATTTTCATATTGCCAGGACCTTCCCTTTTGGAATTCGTACTTGAACTTCCCCCCTCTCGGGAAAAAAAACACAATTAGCCCTACGGAGATTACATAAAGGACATATTTGTAAATAAGGGATTGATTCTTGTAAAAATTATCCAGAGATTTTGCCATTCTTCAGGTAGACTTAATCAAAAATAGAAAATTTAGGGTCATTCCCTTAATTGGAGCGAGTGGCTTTAAAAATTAGTATTTTCGTGGCACCAAAAAGTTAAAGATGAAAGAGGTCGTTATTGTTTCTGCCGTGCGCACCCCAATTGGAAGTTTTATGGGGGCTTTGGCTGGTATTTCGGCACCAAAATTAGGTGCCGTTGCCATTAAAAATGCCTTGGGCAGAATACACCTTTCCCCTAATGACGTGGATGAGGTGCTCATGGGAAATGTGGTCCAGGCGGGCACCGGTCAAGCTCCGGCAAGACAGGCCGCTATTTATGCGGGAATACCGGATACCGTACCCTGTACCACGGTGAACAAAGTATGTGCCTCCGGTATGAAGGCAGTTATGCAGGCAACCCAGTCCATAGCACTCGGCGATACCGAAATTGTGGTGGCGGGAGGAATGGAAAACATGAGCCAGATTCCCCATTATGTTCAATTGCGGACCGCAACAAAGTTTGGCCCGGCACAACTCACTGATGGAATGCAAAAAGATGGTTTAGTGGATGCCTATGACCAAAATGCGATGGGCGTATGCGCGGATGCGTGTGCCGTGGAACACCATTTTACCAGGGAAGAGCAAGATGCTTTTGCCGTGCAGTCCTATACCCGGTCCAACCAGGCGTGGACCAGTGGAAAGTTTGCCACTGAAGTGGTCCCGGTGGAAGTACCACAACGAAAGGGGGACCCCATTTTGGTTTCCGAGGACGAAGAGTACAAGAATGTAAAAATGGAGAAAATACCGGTGCTGCGCCCCGCCTTTACCCCAGACGGTACCGTTACTGCCGCAAATGCCTCCACAATAAATGATGGTGCTGCCGCTTTGGTGTTGATGAGTGCGAAAAAGGCAGCTTCCCTAAATTTAGAGCCATTGGCAAAAATCAAGAGCTATGCCGATGCCGCCCAGGAACCCAAATGGTTCACCACTGCACCGGCAAAGGCCTTGCCAAAAGCGTTGGACAAGGCTGGGATTACCTTGGATGAAGTTGATTTTTTCGAATTCAACGAGGCGTTTTCCGTTGTAGGTCTGGCCAACATGAAGCTTTTGGGGCTCAACGATTCCAATGTTAACGTTAATGGCGGTGCAGTATCCTTGGGACATCCCCTTGGATGTTCGGGTGCAAGAATTATGGTTACCTTGCTCAATGTCATGCAACAGAACAATGGAAAGATTGGTGCTGCGGCCATCTGTAATGGTGGTGGTGGTGCTTCGGCCATAATCTTGGAACGTTAATAAATCCAAGATATATGCAATTCGGGATAGGACATCTGAGTGTAATTCCCATCCGAGCCAACTCCGATCCTTCTTCTGAAATGATTTCACAGGTTTTGTATGGGGATCATTTTAAAATTAAGGAGGAAAGGAAACATTTTAGCCGGATCCACTTGGTTTTTGATGATTTTGAGGGATGGATCCAAAACAATCAGATCACTAAGATTTCCGAAGAACAATTTCAGGAAATAAATGCCCGTACAAAACCCATCCACAATACGGATTTTCTGTTATACGCATCAACCCAAAATAACGAGCTTTTACCCATAGTTATTGGCTCCAGAATGGATATTGCCCCAATTTTGGGGCACCATATCGAAACAATGCCCGAAATGCCATTGGGGCAAAAGTCAAACTTGGTGGATACGGCGTTATTATACCTCAATACCCCCTACCTCACTGGGGGTAGAACCCCATTTGGAATTGACAGTTCCGGGTTCACCCAAATGGTTTATAAAATAAATGGGAGTAAGCTCCTTAGAAGAACGGAAGAGCAATCCAGCCAAGGGGAGGCATTGAGTTTTATAGAAGAAAGTGAACCTGGGGATCTAGTTTTTTTTGATAATTCCGAGGGAATTATTGACCATGTTGGGATTATCCTGAAAGACAATTACATCATCCATGCCGCGGGACACGTTCGGATTGACAGATTGGATCACACGGGTATTTTCAATACCCAGAAACGAATGTATACCCATAGTCTAAGGGTAATCAAAAAAGTGGTACCATAAAAAAACCCTGCTGGCCCAAAGCCGAACAGGGTTTAATTTCAAAGGGAGTGTGATTGTTTATTCCCCAATCAATTTCTTTACGCGCATGAAATTCTCATTGTCTCCCAAAGCAGCGTAGATATTTTTTAGCTGTTCCAAAATCTGGATGTTATCCGGAGTGTTCTTTAGGGCCGTTTCCAAAACATTGGCACCTTCCTGGAACAATTGGTCACGCTTTTCCTTTAATTCGTCATACTTTTGGGTATCTGCCCTGGACGTGCCCAAGCTATTCATTTCATCCACCAATACATTTCCTTCGTTCACATAGGTAGTGGAAAGGTTCAACAGGGCATTGGTATAGTTTGGATCTACCTCCAAAGCCTTTTTGTAAGCAGCTCTCGCTTCGTCCATATTCCCCTGTTCCATATTAATCACACCAATATTGTAAAGGAGGTCAGGGTTGTCGGGAGCCATGTTGGAAGCTTGCCCCATAAGTTCCTTGAACTTGTCCTTATCGCCCATTGAGTAGTATAGATTGGCTTTGTTCAAAACCAAATTCACATCGTTGGGGTTATTGGCAAGCGCATCATCATAGGCAGCCAAAGCCTCCTCATTCTTCCCTTGTTCCTGGTAGATAAGTGCAATGTTTTTTACAATTTCCGCCTTTTTGGAAGGGGTTTTCTCTTCCTTAAAATCCTTATAGGAATTGGTTTTTTTGTAAAGCTCATACTCCTGTTCGCCAAGACTTACCGTTTCACCTGTAGCAACATCTACAGCGGAATATTTAACCTCACTTCCATCGTAGTTCAAATCCTTAAGCTTACTGTAATATTTTATGGCCTGATCGTAATTATCAGGGCCACCGTTAACCGCACTACTGGCAGCATAGTACAGATAAATGGTATCGTTGGGACTTAATGTATACGCCTGATAAAGCTTGGTTGCACCTTCGGCAAATTTTTTATTATTGTTATCCTCAACGGCAGCGTTTACCAGTTCTGCGGTCATTTGCGTTAGCTTTTGTTTTGCATTTGCAGAAAATTTGGCTTTTCCGCTTGCTTCTTCCACGCTGATTACCTTTTGATAGGCAGCAATGGCCGCGTCATAATCAGAAAGTTGGGAAGTTGCATCTCCCATAAGGCTGTAATATTGTGCCTGTAATTTGGGATCTGCACCGTCAATTGAGCCCGCTGCCCCTTCAAGGGCAGATTTGGCCGCAGCAGCGTCACCGCTTTTCATTGCTTTGGAGGCGGCCTTTATTTCATCCTTTTGTGCGAATCCAATTACTGAAATCGAAAGCGCAAACAGCAATATTAATTTAGTTCTCATGTTCAAAATTTAATTAAAATTTTAGTGTTTATTTATTATTCTCTTCTGTTTCGTCAGTTTCGTTATCAAGAGCCGTGCCATCTTCTTGATTGACCACTATATCGCGAATGTCCATAGCTTCAACAGCGTCCTCATCCTTCATGACTTTTGCCACTGCTGCAATGGAGTCATTACCCTTTAGGTTAATAAGCCTAACACCTTGAGTGGCCCTACCCATAACCCTTAAATCCTCAACGGCCATTCGAATCGCGATACCCGACTTATTGATGATCATTAAATCGTCCGTATCGCTAACATTTTTAATGGCAACAAGACCGCCTGTTTTATCGGTAATGGAAATAGTTTTCACCCCTTTTCCACCCCTATTAGTTACGCGATAATCATCTATGTTGGATCTTTTCCCATACCCATTTTCCGAGACTACCAGAATATCATCTTCAAAATTATGGACTGAGACCATTCCAATGACTTCATCATCTTCGCTTGCCAGGGTAATTCCCCGTACTCCCGAGGCATTTCTTCCCATAGGTCTGGTTTTACCTTCCTCAAACCGGATGGCTTTTCCAGATTTCAATCCCAAGAAAATTTGGCTTGTTCCCGTGGTCAGTTTGGCTTCGAGCAATTCATCATTATCCCTAATGGTAATCGCGTTTATACCATTTTGACGCGGTCTTGAATATTGCTCCAAGGATGTTTTCTTTACTGTTCCCCGCTTGGTCGCCATAATCACATAGTGACTGTTCACATAATCCTCATCCTTTAAATCCTGGGTACAGATAAAGGCCTTGACCTTATCCTCGGTCTCAATATTAATGAGGTTTTGTATGGCCCGTCCCTTCGAGGTCTTACTACCTTCCGGAATTTCAAAGACCCGCATCCAAAAACATTTTCCTTTCTGGGTGAAGAACAACATATATTGGTGATTGGTACCCACAAAAAGGTGCTCCAAAAAGTCTTCGTTTCTGGTGGTTGACGCTTTTTGTCCTACGCCGCCCCTATTTTGGGTCTTATATTCAGTTAGGGGCGTTCTTTTAATGTATCCCGCATGGGAAATGGTAATGACCACTTGCTCGTCCGGAATCATATCCTCAATACTCAGATCGCCACCGGCAAAATTGATCTCCGATCTTCGTTCGTCCCCATACTTTTCCTTGACCTCCAACAACTCGTCCTTGATGATCTGCATCCTACGTTCCTTTTTATCAAGGATGTCTTTCAGGTCCTCTATGGTCTTCAGTAGTTCATCGTATTCTTCCCGCAATTTGTCCTGCTCCAGACCGGTCAGCTGCCGCAAGCGCATTTCTACAATCGCCTTTGCCTGAACTTCGGTAAGCTTAAAGCGCTCCATCAAGCTATTTCGGGCATCTTCAACATTTGCTGAGGCTCTAATAATGGCGATTACTTCGTCAATATTGTCAGAAGCAATGATCAAGCCTTCAAGGATATGGGCACGGTCTTCCGCTTTCTTTAGTTCGAACTTGGTCCTTCGGACAACAACTTCGTGCCTGTGCTCCACAAAATGGTGGATGATTTCCTTGAGGTTCAGCAATTGTGGCCTTCCGTGGACCAAGGCAATATTGTTAACTGAAAATGAGGATTGTAGTGCCGTATACTTGTAAAGCATATTGAGTACGATATTGGGTATCGCATCCCGCTTTAAAATATATACGATACGCATCCCTTTACGATCGGACTCGTCCCTAATGGAGGCAATCCCGTCAATCTTCTTATTATTGACCAAATCCGCCGTCTTCTTTATCATATCGGCCTTGTTGATCTGGAATGGAATTTCCGTGACAATGATACATTCCCTTCCCTGGACTTCCTCAAAATGCGCCCTGGCACGCATCACTACCCTTCCGCGTCCGGTATGAAAGGCCTCTTTTACCCCATCATACCCATAAATGATTCCTCCAGTTGGAAAATCGGGGGCCTTAATGTAGGTAATGAGTTCATCAATTTCAATGGCATTATTGTCAATATAGGCCACCGTGCCGTCCACAACCTCGGACAAGTTATGTGGTGGCATGTTGGTTGCCATACCCACAGCGATTCCCGAGGCCCCATTGACCAATAGGTTTGGAATACGTGTAGGAAGTACGGTAGGTTCTTGAAGTGAATCATCAAAGTTAAGTTGGTGATCTACCGTATCCTTATCTATATCAGCAAGCATTTCTTCGGAAATCTTGCGCATTCTTGCCTCTGTATACCGCATAGCGGCAGGACTATCCCCATCAACAGAACCAAAGTTTCCCTGTCCATCCACAAGCATATAGCGCAAACTCCACTCCTGCGCCATACGGACCATGGTGTCGTAAACGGAGGTATCCCCATGGGGATGGTACTTTCCCAAAACCTCCCCAACAATACGGGCCGATTTTTTATGTGAACTTGTTGAGCGCACACCCAGTTCATGCATGCCATAAAGCACCCTCCTATGGACGGGTTTCAGGCCGTCCCGCACATCTGGCAGCGCACGTGACACAATGACCGACATTGAATAATCAATGTAGGCCGATTTCATCTCATCCTCAATGTTGATAGGTATCAATTTTTCCCCTTCAGCCATATTAAAATCGTGTTGATTTTTGTGGTTAAAATATCGTGGCAATATACCAAAAAATGCACCTTTGAAGATGATTACAAAGGACTTTATTAAAAAAATTATCAACACGGAATGCCACTCAATATCAGAACATTTCCTGCGTTAAAGTTTATGTTAAAGCTGCCATTTTTCGTTAATTATTCCGACTTTATCGAATATGGGTATGGTATTTGACCGCCGTTATAATACTTTTATTAATTTTAGTTCGGATAAAGAAAAGCTATGGATGATAATTTTTCTCCTAGGGTAAAGGATGTAATTGCCTACAGTAAAGAAGAAGCACTGCGTTTGGGCCATGATTTTATTGGCACGGAACACCTAATGCTCGGTCTGCTGAGGGACGGAAACGGAAAGGCAATAAACATTTTGGACGCCCTTGATGTGGATTTGGACCATTTGAGACGAAAAGTGGAAATCTTGAGTCCGGCCAATCCCAATACCGGTTCTATACAAAAAGACAAAAAGAACCTTCATTTAACGAGGCAGGCAGAACGTGCCCTAAAAACTACTTTTTTAGAGGCCAAACTTTTTCAAAGCTCCTCGATCAATACCGCACATTTATTATTGTGCATCCTAAGAAACGAAAATGACCCGACCACAAAATTGCTGCACAAATTAAAGGTGGACTACGACAATGTAAAAGAGCAATTCAAGTCCATGATCACCAGTGATGATGACTATTTGGACACGCCACGCTCGGAATCTTTTTCCAGTGACCCGGATGATGGTGGGGATTCCGGAGATAGCAAGGAAAGTAGTTTTGGTTCCTCCAGTCAGCAAAAAGGAAGTAAAAAATCCAAAACCCCTGTATTGGACAATTTTGGAAGGGATCTTACCAAACTTGCGGAAGATGATAAACTGGATCCCGTTGTTGGTCGTGAAAAGGAAATAGAACGCGTCTCCCAAATTTTGAGCAGGCGGAAGAAAAACAATCCGCTACTGATCGGTGAACCAGGTGTTGGAAAAAGTGCAATTGCCGAAGGTTTGGCCTTACGCATCATCAACAAAAAAGTTTCCAGAATCCTTTACAACAAACGCGTTGTTACCTTGGATTTGGCTTCCCTGGTTGCCGGGACCAAATATCGTGGACAGTTCGAAGAAAGAATGAAGGCCGTGATGAACGAGTTGGAAAAGAATGATGATATTATTCTTTTTATTGACGAAATCCATACCATAGTAGGTGCCGGTGGTGCCACCGGAAGTTTGGACGCATCCAATATGTTCAAACCTGCTTTGGCCAGAGGTGAAATACAATGTATCGGGGCCACTACCCTGGATGAGTACAGGCAGTACATTGAAAAGGATGGTGCATTGGAACGTCGTTTCCAGAAAGTGATGGTTGAACCCACTTCCGTTGAGGAAACCATTGAAATCTTGATGAACATCAAGAGCAAATATGAAGATCACCACAATGTTTTTTATACGGATGATGCCATTAAGGCCTGTGTAAAACTGACCAATAGGTATATGACGGATCGCTTCCTTCCGGATAAGGCGATAGATGCCCTTGATGAAGCAGGCTCCCGTGTCCACATTGTTAACATGGATGTTCCCAAACAGATATTGGAATTGGAACAGCAATTGGAAGATGTAAGGGAGCTTAAGAACAGTGTGGTCAAAAAGCAGAAGTATGAGGAGGCCGCCAAACTTCGTGACGATGAAAAACGTCTGGAGAAGGATCTGGCTTCGGCCCAAAAACAATGGGAAGAAGAAAGCAAACTAAACCGGGAAACGGTATCCGAAGATAATGTTGCCGATGTGGTAAGTATGATGAGCGGCATTCCGGTAAACAGGATTGCCCAGACCGAAAGCAATAAACTGGCCGAACTCCCTGCACTTATAAAAGACTACGTAATTGGCCAGGATGAAGCCGTGACCAAGGTGGCAAAAGCCATTCAACGAAACAGGGCCGGTCTAAAGGACCCGAACAAGCCCATTGGCTCATTCATTTTCTTGGGTCAGACCGGGGTAGGAAAAACCCAATTGGCCAAAGTTTTGGCCAGGGAATTGTTTGATTCCGAAGACGCACTTATACGCATTGATATGAGTGAGTATATGGAGAAATTCGCCATTTCCAGATTGGTTGGTGCACCTCCGGGATATGTAGGGTATGAAGAAGGTGGACAATTGACTGAAAAAGTAAGAAGAAAACCGTATTCCGTTGTCCTTTTGGATGAAGTGGAAAAAGCCCACCCAGATGTGTTCAATATGCTATTGCAAGTGCTGGACGATGGGTTTATCACCGATAGTCTGGGCAGAAAAATAGACTTTAGGAATACGATTATCATCATGACCTCCAATATAGGGGCCAGACAGTTAAAGGATTTTGGACAAGGCGTCGGTTTTGGAACTGCTGCCAAGAAAGCACAGGCAGACAGCCATCACAAAAGTGTGATTGAAAATGCACTGAAAAAAGCGTTTGCCCCGGAATTCCTGAACAGAATTGACGATGTAATTGTATTTAATCCGCTGGAGCGGGAAGATATCCACAAAATCATTGGTATTGAGTTGGATAGGCTCTTTAAGAGGATTAAGGATATTGGTTATGATCTGCACCTTTCCGATAAGGCAAAGGACTATATAGCGGACAAGGGATTTGATAAACAGTATGGTGCAAGACCTTTAAAAAGGGCCATTCAAAAATATATCGAAGACGCTTTGGCAGAAGAAATTGTAAATTCAAATTTAAACGAGGGGGACAGTATTTACATGGACTTTGACGATAAGAAAGAGGAATTGACCATAAAAATCCAAAAAGCCGAAGAATCATCCGAAGCTAAATAGACCCTATCCCTTCATCTTATAAAAGAGCCCTCAAAAGGGCTCTTTTTTTTGTTTTCAACCCCCAAACTATTTAAGAAAATGTAATCTATGGGCAATTCGTTAACAATTTAAACGATAAATATGCTTTTAATCTAAAATTTTTCAATTCGGGACTTCACCCTCATAAATTCGTGTCGACACTATAATTGATGGGAATGAAGTTTGGATTTACAAAAAATCCTATGGTCATTAAAGAATACTCTTTGGACATAGGTACGGTACTGGTATATGACAATTATATTGTGGCCAATTTTGATGAAGGCGCCACGGTTACTTTGGAAAGGGCATACCAAATTATTGGAATATCGGAAATACATTTTAGGGATAAAAAGTTCGGATACATCAGTCTTCGCAAAAACTCCTATGCCATTGACCCCATTATCTACACCTATCTAAGAGGTTTGGAAAACCTTATCGCTTTTGCCATAGTTTCCAAAAAGGAAATTGACATGCATAATTTTAAAATCGAAAAAATGTTCTACAAAAAGAACATGGAGTTTTTTATTGAATATGATAACGCAGTAGCTTGGATCAAGAAAAGGTTGAAGCGGAAAAAGCTGAAGGTCTAATCTGTTTTCTGCCCATTTCTGTTTCCATCCTTTCTGAACAGTTCCACAAAAGCCGTTCCAATATTATCGACCATTTTCCCGGCGGTAACGGCCTCGTAGCCCTCTCTTGAAGTAGTGATATCACCGGACAACCCATGCAGATAGACCCCAAAGATAGCCGCCTGTAGGGGTTCATAACCTTGGGCAAGAAGACCCGTGATCATACCAGTCAATACATCACCACTACCCGCTGTGGCCATCCCGGGATTTCCGGTAGAATTGATATAACCTGTTCCATTGGCCACGACAATGGTATGTGCTCCCTTGATCACCAATACCCCACCAATATTTTTAGAAAGTGTTTTTGCCTTTTCCAATTTTTCAAAATCATTTGCCCATGGACCCACCAATCGTTCCAATTCCTTGGGATGTGGGGTAAGTACGGTTCCCAAAGGCAGCTTTTCCAATAGTTCAGGCCTTTGGGAAAGCATGTTCAATCCATCGGCATCAATAACCAGCTTTGATGCATTCTTCTCTAAAAATCCCTCGAAAGCCGTGATTGCCTCCTTTTCGGTCCCCATCCCCATCCCAATGCCTATAGCACTGGGCTCAAAGGGAATTTCAATTTTTGAGATGGTATTTTCCATAGCATCCGTTAAAACCATGGCTTCCGGAATACCGGTTTGCAAAGGGACATATCCACATTTTGGTACGTAAGCGGTCACCAGCCCGGCACCAACGTTGAGACAGGCCCTTGTTGCCAAGTTAACAGCGCCTATTTTTCCATAACTGCCTCCGATCATCAAGGCATGGCCATAGGTGCCCTTATGGGTAAACTTAAGCCGAGGCTTATAAAAAGGGAGCACTTCAAACTTTCCAATGAAGTGATAATCCACCTCAACATTGGCCAAATACTCCTGGTCCAGACCAATATCCAAAATTTCCCATTCGTTCATATATGCCGCGGTTTCGGGCAAAAAGAAGGGCAACTTGGGTGATTGGAAACTTAAAACATAATTGGCATGTACCACATTATCCGGAAGCTCAGGCACCCTATCCATAAACATACCGGAAGGAATATCCACGGACAATACAAAAGCAGATGACCGATTAATCTGTTGAATTAAACTACACACCCATTGGGTTGGGGACCTATTAAGGCCTATTCCAAAAATGGCATCCACCACAATATCATCTGGGCCAATAGTGAAAGAATGGTGTTCTTTGTCCAGAAAATCGGGCCAAAGCTTCCGTTCTTTCAGTCGATTTAAGTTGAGCAAAAAATCCTTAGAACGCTTTTCGCTATAGTTCACCACATAAACTTGGATGTCATAATCATGTTCTTTTAAATGCCGGGCTATGGCCAGTCCATCCCCACCGTTATTTCCTATCCCACAGAACAAATGGATTTTAATGGGATTTCCCTGTAAACGCTCATGCATCCAATTAAAAATGCCCAATGCCGCCCGTTCCATAAGTGCATCGCTGGTTATTTGTTGTTTTGCGATCGTGAATTTGTCAGCTTTATAGATCTGTGCTGCGGATAAAATCTTCATTTGACAAGTCTGGTCCTATAAAATTGAAAATTTGATAAAATTTCCCGAACAATTTGGTGTGTTTGTTCAAAACACTACTTTTATCAGGTATTTTATTTCATGCAATTTAGTCAATCGGACATAACTTCTGTACTTTCTTTTGGTTTTGCGACCACCACTACCCCTTTGGGGTAATTTTTCTATACATAGCATCCGATTCAACCTTTTTTCCATAATTTTCCCAATAACTTTTACATAAATGAAAGTCTTAAAATTTGGCGGCACATCAGTAGCCAATTCAAACAATATCAAGCAAGTAGCAAAAATTGTTTCCCAGATAAAAAGCGACGGAACCGTAGTGGTCGTCTCGGCCCTTGGTGGAATAACGGATTTGTTGCTCAAAAGTTTGGAACTGGCATCCAATAGGGACCTTGGTTTTGAGGATGTCCTATATGAGATTGAAAATAGGCACCTTACCACTATAAAGGAACTTTTCCCCATTAAGGAGCAAAGTGCCTTCCTAAGCCGCGTTAAAAGCAATTTAAACGAATTGGAAACCTTGGTCCAGGGGGCCTACCTCATCGGGGAACGTACGTCCAGACTTACGGACAAAGTAGTGAGCTATGGCGAGTTGCTATCTTCTTTTATCATATACCACTACTTTGTCTCCCAAGGATTGGACTCCGGCTTAAAAAACGGACGGGAGTTAATTATTACGGACGAGAGCTTTGGGAAAGCCAATGTGGATTTTGGGTTAACGAATACCAATTGCAACAATTACTTTAACAATACAAAGGATACCATAACATTGGTTCCTGGTTTTGTTTCCTCTTCAAGGGACGGTTCCAGCACTACATTGGGTCGTGGTGGTTCCGATTATACCGCCGCCATCATTGCTGCCGGTACTGCAGCGGAGGAATTACAAATTTGGACGGATGTCAGTGGAATGTACACGGCAAATCCAAAATTGGTACGACAAGCCAAATGCATATCCCAAATTTCCTATGAAGAAGCCATGGAACTTTCCCATTTTGGCGCCAAGGTCTTATACCCCCCTACCTTACAACCCATATTGAGCCAAGGGATCCCCATATGGATCAAAAATACTTTTGCCCCGGATGAAAAAGGGACATTGATAATGCAAAATAACAATGGGCAAGGTAAAACGGTCCGTGGAATAAGCCATGTTGGTGAAATAACCTTGTTGTCCTTGGAAGGGCCCGGAATGGTAGGGATTCCCGGTATTTCCAAACGCTTTTTTGAAACCCTTTCCCAACAGGACATAAGTGTGGCGCTCATTACGCAAGCTTCATCGGAGCATTCCATTTGCGTGGGCATCTCAAATGCTGATGAGGCCAAAGCGGAAACGTCCGTGAACCAGGCTTTTGAATATGAGATTGCCTCAGGGAAGATCAATCCTGTTATCGTTGAGAAGGATTTGGCCATTATTGCCTTGGTTGGTGACAACATGAAAAGTCATCAGGGATTAAGTGGAAAAATGTTCAGCACTTTGGGCAGGAACAATGTGAACATTAGGGCCATCGCCCAAGGCGCATCAGAAAGGAATATCTCCGCAGTGATTAAGAGTGATGACGTCAAAAAAGCACTTAACGCCCTACACGAGGCGTTTTTTGAGGAAAATATCAAACAATTGAACCTTTTTGTCATGGGTGTCGGCAACGTGGGTTCCCGCTTGCTTGCACAAATCCATCAACAAAAAGAATACCTAAAAGAGGAATTGAAATTGAACATTAGGGTCATTGGTATTTCCAATTCCAGAAAAATGGCGTTCCATGAAGATGGAATTTCCCTGGATACCTGGATGGGGAATCTGGAAAATGGTTTAAAGGCCGATGGCGAAGCTTTTATGGACAAGGTTCAAAAGCTAAACTACCGCAATAGTATTTTTGTTGATAATACCGCAAATGAAAAGGTTTCCGATACCTATGGCCGTTACCTTGAAAACAGTATTGCCGTAGTAACCTGTAACAAGATTGCATGCTCATCCGCCTTTGACAACTACCAAAGATTAAAACAGCTCTCCAAAAAATACAACGCACCGTTTCTTTTTGAAACCAATGTGGGCGCAGGTTTACCTATTATTGATACCTTAAAGCACTTAATCGCTTCTGGGGACAGGGTGAACAAAATACAGGCCGTACTTTCCGGTAGTCTCAATTTTGTGTTCAATACTTTTGATGACACCAAAACTTTCCATGATGTGGTCAAAGAAGCCCAGGAAAAGGGCTATACCGAACCTGACCCCACCATTGATCTAAGTGGTGTTGATGTCATGCGGAAAATCCTGATCTTGGCCCGAGAAAGTGGCTACCAATTGGACATTGAAGAAATAACCAACGAATCCTTCCTTCCCAAGGAAAGTTTGGATACAACGAGTAATGAGCTATTTTATGAATCCCTCAAAAAATACGAGTCCGATTTTCAGGACATCTACAAAACGGCTGCCCAAAGAGATTGCAAACTAAAGTATGTGGCCCAATTTGAGGATGGCAAGGCCAAAGTGGGGCTTCAGGAAATCCCACGAGGGCACGATTTCCATAATCTGGAAGGAAGTGACAACATCGTTCTGTTTTTCACGGATCGGTATCCTGAGCAGCCCTTAATAGTCAAAGGCGCAGGGGCGGGAGCCGATGTTACGGCCTCCGGTATCTTTGCGGACATCATAAGAATTGGGAATTTTTAAGTTATGAAGGAGATTCGTGTATTTTGCCCGGCCACCGTGGCCAATGTTTCCTGCGGATTTGATGTGCTGGGATTGGCCTTGGAAGCCGTGGGTGACGAAATGGTGGTCCGTAAATCAACAGGCAAAGGCGTAAAAATCACTAAAATTACCGGGCAAGAGTTACCGTTGGAAACTGAAAAAAATGTTGCCGGTGTAGCTGCTACAACGCTTTTGCAACAATTGGAACATGAAGGTGGTTTTGAAATGGAAATCCATAAAAAAATAAAACCGGGCAGTGGTATTGGTAGTAGTGCTGCCAGTGCTGCTGGGGCCGTATGGGCCATAAACCACCTGTTGGGGAAACCTTTTTCCAATAGGGATTTGGTGGAATTTGCCATGCAAGGTGAGAAATTGGCCAGTGGCGTGGCCCATGCCGATAATGTAGCACCGGCTATTTTTGGGGGATTTACCCTGGTGAGGAGTTATGACCCTTTGGATATCATCCCAATACATACGCCCGAAAACCTTTATGCCACGGTCATCCATCCCCAAATAGAGGTCAAGACCTCAGATTCGCGGAAAATTCTGAAAACCAATATTTCGCTGGCCCAGGGTATTCGACAATGGGGAAATCTTGGTGGATTGGTGGCAGGACTTTTTACCGAGGACTATCAATTGATAGGACGCTGCCTGGAAGACCATGTTATTGAACCCATTCGCTCCATTTTGATCCCAAAGTTTGATGCCATAAAGACCGAAGTGAAAAAAGTTGGGGCCTTAGGTTCGGGAATTTCGGGATCCGGTCCTTCCATTTTTGCACTTTCCCAAGGCGAGGAAGCAGCAAAAAGGGTAGCGCAGGTCATGAAAGAAATCTACACGCCCACGGGAGTGGATTTTGACATCCACGTATCGCCAATTAGTTTATCCGGGGTAAGGACAATGTAAATAGTATGGAATTTTTCAGTTTAAACGATCCAACGCACAAAGTTTCTTTTAAGGATGCCGTAATCGCGGGAATAGCACCTGATAAGGGGCTTTATTTTCCCCAAGAGATCAATCCACTGCCCCCTTCCTTTTTTGAGGACATTGCTTCTTTGTCCCATCAACAAATGGCATTTAGGGCAATACGACAGTTTGTCCAAAAGGATATCCCGGACAATGAATTGGAGAAAATCATTTCCAATACACTGGATTTTGATTTTCCCCTCATAAAAATTGAGGAGAAGGTTTCTGTTTTGGAACTTTTTCATGGGCCTACCATGGCCTTTAAGGATGTGGGGGCGCGATTTATGGCCAATTGTTTGGGGCACTTTTTTGAGGGTAGTGAAGAAAGCGTGACGATTTTGGTAGCCACCTCAGGGGATACCGGTGGTGCTGTGGCCAATGGTTTTTTAGGGGTCGAGGGTGTTCAGGTAGTTATTCTTTATCCGAGCGGAAAGGTCAGTGAAATTCAGGAAAAACAGTTGACCACCCTGGGACAGAACATTACGGCCCTGGAAGTTTCCGGAACTTTTGATGATTGCCAGCGAATGGTCAAAAGAGCCTTTTTGGATAAGGAAATTACCGGACAACAAAAGCTTACCTCAGCAAACAGCATTAATGTGGCAAGGTGGTTGCCCCAACTCTTTTATTATTTGTTTGCCTACCAACAAGTGAAAAGCCTTGGTGAAGAATTGGTGTTTTCGGTGCCTTCTGGAAATTTTGGGAACATTTGTGCGGGACTGGTGGCCCAAAAACTGGGGATGCCCGCAAAGCACTTTGTTGCGGCCACCAATAGCAACGATGTGGTACCCAACTTCATGAAAAATGGAGCCTATGAACCAAAACCGTCCATTTCCACGATCTCGAATGCAATGGATGTAGGGGATCCCAGTAATTTTATCAGAATTCAACAATTGTTCAACAATGATTTCGATGCGCTATCCGAATCCCTTTCGGCCTACTCCTTTTCAGACCGTGAAACCAAGTCGATAATGAAATCCGTTTATGAAAACAAGGGATATGTTATGGACCCCCATGGCGCTGTTGGGTATTTGGGCTTAAAAAGGTACTTAAAAGACCATCCCAATTGGCACGGTATCCTTTTGGAGACCGCGCACCCCATTAAATTCCTACCTGTTGTTAAGGACACCATAGGGGTATCACCCGCCATTCCTCCTCAAATTCAAAAAGTGATGGGCAGGGAAAAAATAGCCATTGCCATCCACAATTATGAGGATTTAAAAAATCACCTCACAAAAAACAAGTAATTCCGTAGCGCCTGCTTAGGGATTTGTGATTGGAATTGTTACCGGCCATTTTTAGTGCGGAACGAGGAACGACATAGCGAAAGCTATGGGCGAGCCGGTGCGATGGAAAGGCATAGCCATAGTTATAAAATTTTAACAATGTGCCGTGCAAACCAGCATAAGGGCTAGTTAAAAAGGACATAAGAAAACAATTGACAAATTCCTAAGCAGGCGCTAAATAAAAATAGCAACACCACTTTGTTAAAAACCAGGTGATGAAATGTGCAGTACCATATAATTATTCGATATTTTTATCTAGAATTAAACGAAACGAATGAAGACTACTGCGCTCACTGAGACCCATATTGCCCTTGGGGCCAAAATGGTGCCTTTTGCGGGATATAACATGCCCGTTTCCTATGAAGGTGTCAATAGTGAACATGAAACCGTACGTAAAGGGGTTGGGGTTTTTGATGTATCCCATATGGGGGAGTTTTTAATTGAAGGTCCCCATGCATTGAAACTCATCCAAAAAGTAACCTCCAATGATGCTTCAAAACTGACAGTGGGAAAAGCCCAATATAGCTGTATGCCCAACGAAACCGGTGGTATAGTGGACGACCTAATTGTATATCGCGTAAAAGAAGAGACCTATCTTTTGGTCGTAAACGCATCCAATATTGAAAAGGATTGGGCACATATCGCCAAGTATAATACGGATATTGGAGCTGAAATGAGAAACATTTCCGATAATTACTCCCTTTTGGCCATCCAAGGACCTAAAGCGGTGGAAGCCATGCAAGCCTTGTCCTCACACGATTTATCCGCCATTAAATTCTACAACTTTGTGGTGGGGGATTTTGCAGGAGTGGAACATGTTATTATTTCCGCTACGGGGTATACCGGATCTGGTGGTTTTGAAATCTATTGCAAGAATTCCGAAGTACAACAGATTTGGGATAAGGTTTTTGAGGCCGGGCAACAATTCGGCATCAAACCCATTGGCTTGGCGGCAAGGGATACCCTACGTTTGGAAATGGGCTATTGCCTTTATGGAAACGATATCGACGATACTACCTCTCCCTTTGAAGCGGGATTGGGTTGGATTACCAAATTCACCAAGGAGTTTGTCAATTCCAAAGCACTGGAAGATGAGAAAAAAAGAACCCGGGAACGCAAATTAGTAGGTTTTGAATTGGATGAAAAAGGGATTCCAAGGAATGGCTATGATATTGTGGACAGTCAAGGTAAAAAGATAGGGCAAGTCACTTCCGGTACCATGTCCCCTTCCCTGGGCAAAGGGATTGGATTGGGCTATGTACCCATGGTCCTTGCCGATGTGGGTAGTAAAATCCATATTCAAATACGGAAAAACAGGATTCCCGCCACTGTTGTAAAACCTCCTTTTTACAAAGCCACCTAGATGCCATACCAAAAAATTCTGGATACCATTTCATCGGAAGCTTCCAAAAGTAAAGAACGTGGTGAAGTGGCAAACTACATTCCGGAATTGTCAAAAATTAGTGACCAAAAATTTGGGATTTCCCTATTGGATGAACAGGGACACCTCTTTGAATCCGGGGACACGCATGAGCAATTTTCCATACAGAGCATTTCCAAAGTACTTGCGCTCTCCTTGGCATTTAAACTGTTGGGAGACGACTTATGGAAACGCGTTGACGTAGAGCCTTCCGGTGACCCGTTCAATCATCTTTCCCTATTGGAACAGGAAAATGGGATTCCTAGAAACCCGTTGATCAATGCCGGTGCCATAGTAGTATCGGATATTTTGGTATCACAGTTGCAGCATCCCAAAAAGGAGTTCCTTCATTACGTAAGAAAAATTGCAAATGACCCGGGTATAGCCTATGATGAACAGGTGGCACAATCCGAAAAACGGACCGGTTTTAAGAATTATGCCGCCGCCTATCTTATCAAATCGTATGGAAACCTGAAAAACGATGTGGAAGAAGTTTTGGATTTCTACTTTTACCAGTGCGCCCTGAGCATGTCCTGCCAGCAATTGGTAAAGGTGTTTTATATATTCGCTAACCGCGGAAAATGCCTGCAAAACAATCCTTATTTGAGTTTGGCCCAGGTAAAACGTGTTAATGCCTTAATGCTCACCTGTGGGTTTTATGATGAAGCTGGCGAGTTTGCTTTTGAAGTAGGCCTACCTGGAAAAAGTGGGGTTGGGGGAGGAATTGTAGCACTTTTGCCCGAGAAATTCTGTATGGCTACCTGGTCACCGGGATTGAATGCAAAGGGAAATTCAAAACTTGGAATGGAAGCCTTGGAAAAATTCACGACTAAAACAGGATTATCCGTATTTTGAAGAAAAACAAGATTCTTATCCTAGGGGCAAGTGGATTTATAGGAAATGCCATTTATAAGGAACTGTGCAATTATTTTGACACCTACGGCACCTATTGTTCCAATACGGCTTTTGCCGCAAACAGTCAGTTCTTCAGGTATGATTTAAATGAAGATGACATTTATCGGGTGGTGGAAAGAATTCGACCAGACGTGATCATCTCTTCATTGAGAGGGAATTTTTCTGGTCAAATTCAAGCGCACATCCATTTAATGGAATACCTGGCAAAAAATAAATGCCGCCTTTATTTTCTCTCTTCGGCCAATGTATTTGATGCCTATAGTAAATATCCTTCCTATGAGTTCGACAAAACCCTATCGGAAAGCATCTATGGAAAACTGAAAATCAGGATTGAGAATATGATGCTTCGGATGCCCGAAGAAAAAATAGGAATCCTGCGCGTGCCCATGGTATTTGGAAATGCATCCCCACGTCTCAAGGAAATCAAAACCCTTTTGGATGCCAATGAACCCATAGAAGTATTTCCAAACCTTATCATCAATGTGACCACCGATGACCGCCTAACCCAACAAATCCATTACCTGATCAACAGGAACAAAAAGGGGATTTACCATTTGGGCAGTACGGATTTGGTGCATCATGAAGATTTTATAAAGGAAGTGATCAAAAGAATCGGAAATTACCATCCTGTTCTTAAAAAGGTGTTCACTACCAATGATGATAGATATCTTGCAGCACTTCCCAAATCCAATACCCTTCCCAAAAATCTAAGGTTTTCATATCAGGAAGTGGTAGACCATCACCTATCGGTGGAATGAATTCCTTAAATTTAGTTCATGGAAAAACTTAATGAACAACAGATCATTTCTGCACTTACAGCCTTAAAGGGATGGAAACTGGACAACGGTTTTATTGTCAAATCCTTTAAGTTTAAAGATTTCAAGGAAGCTTTTGGTTTTATGGTCCGAGTGGCTTTTGAGTGTGAAGCCCAGAATCACCATCCCAACTGGGAAAACGTTTACAATTCCCTTACCATTCGTTTAAATACCCATGATGCGGATGGCATTACCACAAACGATATTGAATTGGCCACGACCATTGAACAAATTCTAAAGGAGCACTAAAGAGTTGTGCGACAAAGATGGGTTTTGTTAAATTTGACCAGGAACTCATTTAAACTTTTTGGAATGAGTTCCAGATAAAATCGAATTAGGATATGGGTAGAGCTTTTGAATTTAGAAAAGCACGAAAAATGAAGCGTTGGGCCGCTATGTCCAAGGCATTTACCAGAATTGGGAAAGACATTGTAATGGCAGTAAAGGAAGGGGGTCCTGACCCGGATGCCAATTCCCGGCTAAGGGCGGTGATTCAAAATGCCAAGGCCGTAAATATGCCCAAGGATAATATTGAACGGGCCATTAAACGCGCCTCAGATAAATCCCAGGGCGATTATAAGGAAGTCCTTTTTGAAGGGTATGCCCCCCACGGTATCGCCATTCTTATAGAAACCGCAACGGACAACAATACCAGGACCGTTGCCAATATCAGAAGCTACTTTAACAAGTGCAATGGAAGCTTGGGCACTTCCGGTTCGGTTGAGTTTATGTTTGACCATAGCTGTAATTTTAGAATTAACGGTGAAGGAATTGATCCAGAGGAACTGGAATTGGAAATGATAGATTTTGGGGCCGAAGAGGTATTTGTAGATGATGACGGTCTATTGATCTATGCCCCTTTTGAAAGTTTTGGCGATATCCAAAAGGAATTGGAAGCCCGCGAAATAGAAATCCTATCCTCTGGTTTTGAACGCATTCCCCAAGTGACCAAGGAACTCAATGCAGAACAGGTGGCCGATGTAGAGAAGTTACTGGAGAAAATTGAGGAAGACGACGATGTGCAGAACGTCTACCACACGATGAAGGAATGATTTTTTTTGAGACCAAAATGTGGTGTGTATTCTCCTTCAAATAATGTTTAACAACTGGTTTCCTGGCTTTCCCGAACAGCTCTATTTGAAAATAATTCCCTACTCCATGTAAACAATGGTACTTGCCTCCCGACTAAGCAAAAAAGCATGACCATGTATCGCATAACCCTAGCACTTCTGTTTCTATTTTCAATTTTTGAAGCATCTGCCCAAGGGATGAACTCGGAAAAACTTTTAGACATTATCCAAGCAGAAGCAGATACGGTCAGTGTTCAAGGAAATTCCATCCGATTCTTATTTAATGATGCCATGCTTATTTGTGTTTATGATGAGGGTGCCAATCGTATGCGTATCATTTCACCTATTGTGGAACGGGAGAAACTTGGGGAGGAAGAGCTGTTAAATGCCCTGGTTGCCAATTTTCATTCCGTATTGGATGTGAAATATGCGTTAAGTGATGAGATAATTTGGTCCGTTTACACCCATCCCCTCAAAGAATTGAGCGAAGCTCAGGTCATAGATGCCATTCAACAGGTCTATGCGGCCGCAATTACATTTGGTAAAAGTTATTCGAGCACCAATTTGGTTTTTCCGGGAAATACCGAAAAAAAGGAAAGCCAGAAAGCACCCAAGATTTTAAAAAAGACGTAGCGCTAAGGTTGATGGTTGTTGGTTGACGGTTGATGGTTGATGGTTGATGGTTGATGGTTGATGGTTGATGGAAACTAAAAGCTTATCCAAAACTGTATTCCGGAATTTTTCCTTTTACCCCTTTGAAAAATTCCCTCACCTTCCTAAAGTCTTTGTTGATATCGTCACTTGTCCATAGCGGCTCCGATATTTTCACCTGTTTTTTTCCAAAATCGAAAGCGACCATAACAATGGGTACATTGCTTTTTTTAGCGATATAGTAAAACCCTGTTTTTAGCGCACTCACTTTCTTTCGGGTACCTTCTGGCGCCAGCGCAAATCGGAAAACCTCCCTTTCTTCAAAAACCTGGGCGACGGCATCCACCATATTTTGCTTCTGGGAGCGATCTACCGGGGCCCCTCCCAACCATCTAAAGAACCAACCGTAAGGGGCTTTGAACAGCCCTTTTTTTCCAACATAGTGAATTTCCTTGTTCACCACCTTACGGACAATTACCCCCAATGGGAAGTCCAACCAATGGGTGTGGGGAATGACAATGACAACGCACTTATCCAGATTTGGAAAAGTTCCTTCCAACTTCCATTTCATCACCTTAAAAAAGATGAACTTAGCGATGAAGTGCAGCATCTAAATCTTTTGGTAAATGGAAAGTAGACCATCCATATCAATATGTTTTTTCCAATCCCTTCCCAGGGCGTTTTCCCATAGGGGCTCCATAGATAGGGAAATTTGTGCCATGAGCTCCAAATCGGAAGAGGTAAGATCGGCACAAACATTTTCTGGAAGCTGAATCCCATGTTTTTCCTTCATCTCATTGAATAGCTTCACTCCTTTGGGATAATACCTATCCAAATGTTGAAACACCAGACAATTGCCTATACCGTGTTTGGTTCCCAGAAGATAGGAAAGTCCATAACTCATGGCATGGGCTATCCCCACTTGGGAATACGCAATACTCATACCTCCATGCCAAGAAGCCATCATTAATTTGTCTTCGGATTCTTTTTGGGGTAAATCCCCTAAAAACACTTCTTTGCATAAACTCAGCGCCTTTTCCCCATAACTCTGGCTAAAGGCATTTAAATAGGTCCCATTGAGCGATTCCACACAATGGATAAAGCAATCCATCCCGGTGTAAAACCATTGTTCTTTTGGTACCGTGGACAACAAATCCGAATCCAACACCACTTGATCGTAGGTCGTATAATCCGAATTGATTCCCAGTTTTTTTTCTGGTCCCAACAAAACTGCCGTTCTGGAAACCTCTGCCCCCGTTCCGCTTATGGTAGGAATCCCAATATGGTACAATGCAGGCTTTTTGACCAAGTCCCATCCCTGGTAATTGGACGAAGGGCCAGGATTGTTCATCATTATCGCCACTGCTTTGGCCAAATCCAAAAGTGTCCCACCTCCAATCCCAACAATTCCTGAAGGCATTTCCCCAAAATCATCTTTTATTTTTTGGACCAGGGCATCAACCTGTTGCGTTTTTGGTTCCTCATCTGCAGAAATAAAAATGATTTGATCGTTAAAAAGCCAAGGTATGCGCTGTTCCAAAACTGAACCTTCAAAAAAATCATCCACTAAAAAAATAAAGGGAGCCTCAGCGTTTCTTCGTTTCGGTAATAAAATATCACCGAGCTGTCCAAAACTTCCCCTTCCATAAACCACCCTTGGCACCATAGGGAAATTCTTGTAAGACGTTTTTGGTCTTTGCATGGGGGCTTTGGTTTGCATATGTTTTTGTTCCTTCATCACAACTCTAAATACTTCAAAACATCCCTAATGGAATTTAGCTTTAAATGATTGTTGGTTCGCTCTTCTTCCTCCGATACCAATTCATGGGCCCAAGTGGTATGAAATGGAACATGAACGGCATTCCCCCCCAGATTCAAGATAGGGATAACATCGGACTTCAAGGAGTTTCCAATCATTAAAAAGGACTCAATGGGAATTTCCAAGTGGTCCAAAAGGTTTTTATAATTCGCTTCCTTCTTATCGCTCAGCACTTCCACGTGATGGAAATAACGGGAAAGCCCGGACTTTTCCAATTTACGTTCCTGGTCCAATAAGTCCCCCTTCGTCAGGACAATTAAACGGTATTTTTTTTCCAGGGCCTTCAGCACCTCCTCCACACCATCCAAAAGCTCCACGGGATGTGCAATCATTTTTTTACCTAAACCTATGATGTCCGAAATGGTATGCTGGGCTATGGAACCATTGGATAAATCCAAGGCGGATTCTATCATGGACAGCATAAATCCTTTTATGCCATACCCATAAAGATCCAGATTCTTCATTTCCATCTTAAAAAGCTCCTGGTCTATTTTATTCTTGGTTTCGTATCCCTCCAAAAGTTCAGCAAACCGCTCTTCCGTTTCCCTGAAATAGGTCTCATTGACCCAAAGCGTATCATCGGCATCAAACCCGATTACCTTAATGTTTTCAAAACCTATTTCCATTCCTTACGTGCTCTTTCCAAATCTTCCGGGGTATCTATTTCAACACCGGTTACATTGGTTTCAACCATTTTTATTTTTTTCCCATACTCCAAAAATCGAATGGCCTCAATTTTTTCCGTGGCTTCCAATGTCAACATGGGCAACTTCTTAAAATCCATTAAGGCGCGCTTTCTGAAGGCATAAATTCCTTTGTGTTTAAAATATGGGGTATCCAGCTCCTTATTGCGGGGATACGGTATGGGTGACCTCGAAAAATAAAGGGCAAAATTATTATTGTTCACAATTACTTTTACCGTATTGGGATTGGAAATCTCATCCCAATCCGTAATCGGGGTCATCAAGGAGGCCAAATCTATTTCCTGGTTTACATCCTCATGAAAAACCTGAATTACCTTGGTTAGGCTTTCCCTATCTATGAAAGGTTCATCCCCCTGAACATTTACTACCACATCAACCTCCAAATCGGTTACCGCCTCCGCAATTCGGTCACTTCCACTTTGGTGTTCCTCTTTGCTCATTATGACCTGACCTCCATTGGCCTTGATCAAATCATGGATTGCAGCGCTGTCCGTCACTACATATACCTTATTGAACAGCTTGGTCCCAACGGCCGCCTCATAGGTCCTTAAGATTACCGGTTTCCCGCCCAAATCCTGCATTAGTTTTGCGGGAAATCGGGATGCTTGGTAACGTGCAGGTATCATGGAAATGATGTTCATATGGAAATCAGTTTTTGATTTTTGGACGTAACTTTCTGTATATCCTAAAAATAATGACCAAAATGATGATGACCAATATGGCCGCGCCCACAGGAAAGAATATGGAAGCCGTGGACACAACCGCTGCAGTACCGGTTTCCAAGGTGGAAACAATGGGATTGGCCACACCTCCCGTAGTGGCCGTAGAGGTCAATCTGCCCGTTGCATTGGCACCTTTAATGGCCGAAGCCGTGCCACCACCGGCGATTATTGCCAAGGACCAGGTCACCACGGGATCCAAATTTGCCACCGTTGAAACCATAACCGCCGTTCCCGCTATGGCCGCCAAGGGCAGTGCTATGGTATCCAAAGCGTTGTCCACCCATGGAATGAAGTACGCAAATATTTCCACCACTGTGGCAATTCCAAGGGTAAGGACTGCGGCAAAGCTACCTATCCATTCCCAATTATCATTCAAATCCCAAACCCCAAAATAGGCTGCCAAACTTAAGGCGAACAGCGGTAAAAAGACACGAAAACCAGCTGAGGCCGCAAGTCCCACTCCTAAAAAAATACTAATTACGGTCTCTGGTGTCATGGCACGCGTTTATGGCAATATAGCTCATTCCGTATCAACAAAAAAATCATCCTTGAAACCTATGAGATAAAGGTTTTCCTTTGCACGGGTCACCGCGGTGTACAACCAACGCAGATATTCCTTGCTCATGCCATTTGGGAGGTAAGGTTGTTCAACAAAAACAGTATTCCACTGTCCTCCCTGGGATTTATGACAAGTAATGGCATACGAAAATTTAACCTGTAGGGCGTTAAAAAATGAATTGTTCTTTACCCCCATAAACTGTCTGTATTTTGACTTTTCATGGGCATAGTCCTTTAGTACTTCTTGATATAACCGGTTACCGTCCTCGTAGGAGAGTGAAGGGGTTTCGGCGGTAATGGTATCCAAGAGGAGTACAGTTTCAAAAGGTCTTTGATTGGGGTAATCCACCATTTGGACCTTGACTTCGGCAAAACGGAAGCCATACAGTTCCTTGATGGCAAATAATTCCAGAATTTCGATAATATCCCCGTTTGCAATAAACCCGGCTTCCGAGCTGGGCTTTAACCAGAAATAATTGTTTTTCACTACCATCATAAAATCACCTACGGCAATATCATTTTCCAGAAATAGAATACGTTCCCTAATATTTTTGTTGTATAGATTGGCCCTTTTGTTTGAGCGAACGATAAAAGCGGTTTCCTCCTTACCATGTTGCGCATAGGCATTATCTATGGCTTCTTGCACTTCATGCCCGTCCCTTAGTCTTTGGATGTCCTTAAAATCCTGTAATGAAAATTGAAAGCCCTCGTAATAACTTGACTGTATCTGTTGCCTCAAGTTGGTGGCATTGAATAAAATTCCTGAGGTTTCACTTTGGCGCATTACCTCGTCCAATTCCACATTTATGACAGACTTATTATAATTCAATTCCATTCGTTGCTCTTCAAGGGCCGGACTTAAATCCAATTTTACGGGCGGTAATTGGGCAGTATCCCCAATCAACACCAACTTACAATTGTGTCCTGAATAGACATAATAAATCAAATCATCCAAGAGAGACCCATTCTCAAAAAGTTTGGAATCTGCGGGAATGTCCGGAATCATTGAGGCTTCATCCACGATAAACAAGGTGTTCCTATGCTTGTTGGGAGCCAGTACAAATTGGACCCCTCCCCCGGACTGTTTTTTGGGAAAATATATCTTTTTATGAATGGTAAACGCCTGTGTACCGGCATAATTGGAAATTACTTTGGCGGCCCGCCCCGTAGGTGCGAGTAAAACGGCCTTCATTTTGGTGTGCCACAGATACTTTACCAAACTACCTACAATGGTGGTCTTGCCGGTCCCCGCATATCCCTTCAACAAAAAGAGTTCTTCACTTTCCCTTGAAAAAATAAAGTCGGAAATACGGTTTAACGTAAGCTCCTGCAACAAGGTGGGTCGATGCGGAAATTTTTCCGTTAGAATTTTTTGAAAAGCCTTGGAAGTTAGGGTGCTCATGGACTTCCAAAGATAGGTATCATTTTTACTGGGAAAACTTTCGGGATTCAAAAAAAATTGTAGATTTGCTTGTAACCACTAAATCTAATTAACTCAGAAAAAATGAAAACCATCTTACAAATAGTTTTATGGATTGTTTGCTGCGGTCTGGCCTATATGATTTATCAATCCGTAAATGGTCCCATAGAGTTTAAACAGGTACGTAAAGAACGTTTTCAGTCTGTAATTGATAAACTAAAGGATATTCGTGATTCCCAGGAGGCCTACAAATCCGTTAATGGAACGTATGCCGGGAATTTTGAAAGTTTGGTCAAATTTGTGGATACCGGAAGTTATACCATCACCCAACAACGGGATTCCTCCTTTATGCGCTATGATAGGGTTTACCAAATTGAACTGCAAGTGGATACTGTGGTAATAGACACGCTTGGCTTTGTTAAGGTAAAGGATTCCCTCTTCAAAAACAGTGACAGTTACAAAACCATGATGGAAGTACCCTATGCGCAAAATGCGGAAAAATTTGAACTGAAAGCCGATATTATTGAGAAAAGTGGCTACAAGGCCCCAGTGTTTGAGGCTAAGGTGAAGAAGGACGTTATACTGTACGATCAACCTAAGGATTTGTTGGCCCAGGAAAATGCAAGAAACAGTGTTGAAGAAGTGAATGGCGACCATCTTAAGGTAGGTTCCCTTGTAGATGTCAGTACCAATGGAAATTGGCCGCCCATCTACGACAGAAAAAACGAATAAACTATCGAGGCGAAGACACATACGCACCCTTTTAAAAAATTGTCCATTCAGGTTAGCCTGGATGGACTTTCTTTTTGTACCATAGATACCATTGCCAATAAGGTATTGCTATCGGATCATGTGGCCTTCAAGACAAAATCGACACCCTATTTACTGCTTAAGGAGCTCAAAACCCTTGTTGCGAAGTATAAACTGATCGATGAGACCTATGAAGAGGTCATGGCCATCCATAAAAACAATATGTTCTGTTTGGTCCCTGAAGCCTTATTTGATAAAGAAGAGCTTCCCAATTATCTCAAATTCAACACCAAGATTCTGGCCAACGACCAAATTGTCCATGACAAAATTCCCAACCAAGATATGGTATGTGTCTATGTACCCTTTACCAATGTAAACAACTATCTGTTCGACTGTTTTGGGGAATTTGAATTTAAGCACAACAGTTTGGCCATTCTGCAAACACTTTTTCATCAAAAAAGCAATAAAACGGTGTGTTATGTACATGTGGGTGCACGCACTATGGAACTCACGGTGATGGAACAACGTAAACTGCTACTTTACAACCAATTTGAATATAAGACCAAAGAGGACTTCCTCTATTACGTCCTATTTACCTACGAACAGCTTGGATTGTCTGCGGAAGAGGTAAAGTTAAAACTGTTTGGGGCCATAGAAGAAGACGACCAATACTTCAAAATTTGCCATGATTATTTAAAGAAAGTCTCGGTTTTTGTTCCAAAACAAAGCAATCAGAGTTTGGAAGAAATAGGTGACAACACCATTGATTTGACCTTGCTGGGCAATCTATAGGGCTATGCGCATAATTTCGGGAAAATACAAAGGAAAACGTATCACGGCCCCAAAGAGATTACCGGTACGCCCAACCACCGATATGGCAAAGGAAGGGCTCTTTAACATTCTCAACAATCGCTATGTCTTGGAAGAGGTTTCCGTTTTGGATCTTTTTTCCGGCACTGGAAATATCAGTTACGAATTTGCGTCAAGGGGGTGCGAAACCATTGTTGCCGTGGATGCCCACCCACGCTGTGTACAGTTTATAAGGAAGACGGTCAAGGAATTGGCTTTTCCCATTACCGTATTCAAATCCGATGTGTTTAAATTTTTGCAACGGCATAAAGTCCAGTACGATATCGTTTTTGCAGACCCTCCCTACGATGCTGTGGAAAATGAGTTTTTGAAATTGCCGCATTTGGTCCTGGAAAATGGATTGGTGAAAGAGGGTGGGGTTTTAATCGTGGAACATTCGCCCCAGACCCATTTTGAAGACCATCCCAATTTTCAGGAAAGAAGAAAATACGGAAGTTCCGTATTTAGTTTTTTTGCACCTTAAAGAGAACAAAGGGCCCAATGCAATGAACTGGGCCCTTTGTTTTTAAAAAGTAGGCTATAAGCCGGATTCTGTAACCGCCAAAACGGCCCTTACCATTTATCTAGGTTTATGATTGCCCATAAACTCCATCCGCCTACCCTCCAACTTGGGCGTGCAACCCTAAACGTTGGTATACATGGCGTTTCACCACATAGAGTTTACCTGATTTCACTACAGCCTAACTGTACTTGCTTTCTGTTGCACTGGTCCTCACCTTTCGGTGGACGGGCGTTACCCGCTATGTTGCACTACGGTGTCCGGACTTTCCTCCGCGTACCGAAACAAGATCGGCTCGCGGCGGTAAGGTTGCCTACACCCTGCAAAATTACACCAATTGTTAATAAAAAACGGAACATGACCAATTCCTCCAAATCGTATGCCTTAAGCTATTTTTTATATTTGTTATTGGTCTTGGTCATACGCATCATATGGAGCCTTTTATTGTATCTGCCCGAAAATATCGGCCCCAAACGTTTAAGGACGTTGTTGGGCAGAAAGCCATTACGGATACCCTGGAAAACGCCATTGCCCATAACCATTTGGCACAAGCATTGCTGTTTTGTGGACCAAGGGGGGTTGGCAAAACCACTTGTGCCAGGATTTTGGCAAAAAAGATAAATCAAGATGGGACCGAACGGGAAGAAGAGGATTTTGCCTTCAATATTTTTGAGTTGGATGCTGCCTCCAACAATTCCGTTGATGATATCCGTAGCCTAATAGACCAAGTACGTATTCCTCCACAAGTAGGCAAATACAAAGTCTACATCATCGATGAGGTGCATATGTTGTCCCAATCCGCTTTCAATGCCTTTTTAAAGACGTTGGAAGAGCCTCCGAAACACGCCATTTTTATACTGGCTACCACGGAAAAGCACAAAATTATCCCTACCATACTCTCCCGATGTCAAATATTTGATTTTAAGCGAATCACGGTAAAGGACGCTGCGGAATATTTAAAGGTCATCGCCAAGGAACAAAATATCGATGCCGAAGATGATGCGCTGCACATCATTGCGCAAAAGGCCGATGGAGCCATGCGTGATGCCCTTTCCATTTTCGATAGGGTCGTTAGTTTTTCGGGTAAGGAATTAACACGAAAAGCCGTTACCGAAAACTTGAATGTCCTCGACTATGACACTTTTTTGACGGCAACCGATCTTATATTGGAAAACAATATTCCGGAATTGTTGTTGCTTTTCAATAAGACGCTTTCCCTCGGTTTTGATGGACACCATTTTATCACCGGACTCGCATCACATTTTAGGGATCTTATGGTCTGCCAACAACCCGAAACCCATGTTTTATTGGAAGTTGGGGAAGGTGCCAAGGCAAAGTATTCGGAACAATCCGAAAAAACACCAAAAGAGTTCCTGCTGAAGGCAATTGAGATTTCCAATCAAAGCGATTTAAACTATAAAGCCAGTAAAAATCAACGATTATTGATTGAACTGACCTTAATGAAACTGGCGTCACTTTCGTTTTCCCACGAAAAAAAAAAGGATGATTTTCTAATTCCTGCCACGTATTTTAGGAATAGGGATTTTGAGAAGACCAATGACTACTCCATCGTGGAGGAAACCAGTAATGATGAAGTCGCTCCTTCAATAGAGACCCCCACGGAACCAAAGGAGGGTGCCGAACAACCCAAGGCGGTTCCCAAATCGATTGAACTAAAGAATCTCCCCAAAAGGGTCTCCGGTTTATCGCTTTCCAGTCTTAAGGCCAAAAAGGAACATCAGGCCATCAAAAATCCCCAGGTTTCCGAAGAGGATTTACCCATTAAGCCATTTACCGAAGAGGAAATGCAAAAACACTGGAACGCGTATATCCAAAAAATAGAGAAGCAGGGAAAAAAGATTTTGGCGAGCAGTCTTCACAGTGATGTACCCAGACTTAAGAATAGCACTACCATCTGGCTGGAGTTTCCGAATTCCACGATGAAAAAAGAGGTGGAACGCGAACAAGGGCCTTTATTGGATTACCTCAAGGAAAAACTACAGAATTATTCCATAGAAATCCAAATATCCGTAAATGAGGAGAGTGCCAAAAAATATGCTTTTACCCCTGAGGAGAAATACCAAAAATTAAAGGAAAAAAACCCCGCCATTGAATTCTTGAGAAAGGAATTTGATTTGGATTTTTAATCTAACGTAAGTTCGATAGAAGAAAATTACGTCATTTTGAGTGTTTTTGCGATAGTAAAAATGTATCGAAAAACCTGCCTACCCTGCAGCCGGCAGGCAAGCAAGTAATTTTCTTGCAAAATCCTAATTTCGATACAATTTTTCTTCATTTCATTACGAAAAACCACTCAATTTGACGGATTTTGATTGATAAAAAATGATGTCGGACCCATGTTAATCCAATCTTTTCTTCTTTCCGATCAACAAAGCGTAAATACCCATTATTCCTGCAGAAATCAATAAGCCCAAGGCTTCCCTGCCCTTCTCAATAGTATCAATATTTCCCTCTCCAATGACTACGCCTTCAAACCTTTCCGGCCAATTCATAATGGAAAAAACGATATAGAAAACAGAAAGCAAAACTGCCCATCGGAATTTTAGCCTGCCCAGGCCAAACAATAGGGAGGCAAAGGCCCCAATACCATAAGCCAAATACCATGTTAAGGGATCCGGATCATTGTATTGCAAAATACTGCACATAAAAAAAGTACCGTAAATAGGAAACCCAGGAATCTAAAGCTATTTGGCATTGCGTTTTTTTTGATTTGTCCTTCTAAACTAACGCGAGTTCGATAGAAGAAAATTACGTCATTTTGAGTGTTTTTGCTGTCGCAAAAATGTATCGAAAAACCTGCCTGCCCTGCAACCGGCAGGCAGGCAAGTAATTTTCTTGCAAAATCCTAATTTCGATACAATTTTTCTTCATTTCATTGCGAAAAACCACTCAATTTGACGGATTTTGGTTGATAAAAATTGTATCGAACTCACGCTAAAATAGGAATTACTTCAATAGGCAGTGATCAATGGTTGTAATCCAAATTAGGAAGATATACCTTTATCAAAAAATTTTTTATGCTCGGATTAAAACTGCCCACCGACCCTAGATGGGTAAACATTGTTGAAAAAAACATTGAGGAAATTCTAACGGACCACGCCTATTGTGAGCAAAAAGCGGCAAGTACGGCAATATCACTCATTATTGGTTTTCCTGAAAAATCCGAATTGGTCAAGGAAATGATCGCCCTTTCCCGTGAAGAAATGGGGCATTTCAATATGGTGCATGAAAAAATTTTAGCGCGTGGATGGACCTTGGGTAGGGAACGTAAGGATGAATACGTCATAGAACTGATGAAGTTTTTCCCCAAGGGTGGTAGCAGGGAGACCCATTTGGTCCATAAACTGTTGTACGCGGCCCTTATTGAAGCACGGAGCTGTGAACGCTTTAGATTGTTGTCCGAACATATTGCCGATAGCGATTTGGCGGAATTTTACAAAAAACTAATGGTAAGCGAGGCCAATCACTATACCATGTTCTTAAAGTTTGCCCGCAAATATGGGGACCGTAAAGAGGTTGACGAAAAATGGCAATCCCTGTTGGACTATGAAGCCGAGATTATGAAAAATCTTGGTAGAAAGGAAACCATGCATGGGTAATATCCTATTCTTCCAACTTTTTTAAATAATAGTCGTAGGTGGTGAATTGGGAGCGTACAAGGGGTTTGTCGTCATCCTTATAGGCATTGTCCTGAACCTTTGAAAAAACCCTGGCCTTTACATTATCCTTCCAGGAAATCTCAAACGTATCGATCAATTCCTGCTTTACCCCTTCATCATAAATTGGACATCCCACCTCAACACGATAATCCAAATTTCGGGTCATCCAGTCCGCAGAGGAAATATAGACCTTTGGATTACCGGCATTGCCAAAAATGAACAGCCTTGGATGCTCCAGGAATTTATCGACCACACTAATGACCTCGATATTGTCACTCATCCCCTCTACCCCAGGAACCAAACAACAAATGCCCCTAATGATAAGTTGGACTTTAACACCTGCCCTACTCGCCTCATATAGCTTATCGACCATTTTGTAGGAGGTAAAGCTATTCATCTTAATCTGGATCAAAGCGTCCTTCCCGTTGACCGCGTTGGCAATCTCATCATCGATCAGTTTACTAAACTTATTTTTGGTGTAGTGCGGGGATACCACCAAATGCTTGTATTTATTGATTTTATAGGTGGTCTCAAAAAAGCCAAACACTTTGTCGAGTTCCTTTAAAATGCCATCATGGGCGGTAAAAAGTGTATAATCGGTATAAATTTTTGCAGTGGACTCATTAAAATTTCCGGTACTGATAAAACCGTATCGTTTTATGGTATTCCCCTCTTCCCGTTCCACCAAACAAATCTTACTGTGGACCTTTAGCCCTGGTACCCCAAAAATCAATTTTATGCCTTCTTTTTGAAGATTATTGGCATACTTGATGTTTGCCTGTTCATCAAAACGGGCCTGTAACTCAATTTGAACAATGACTTCCTTTCCGTTTTTTACGGCATTTACCAAGGCCGCCGCTACCTGGGAGTTTTTCGCCAATCGGTAGACCGTGATTTTTATCGATTTAACAAACGGATCTAGGGCTGCTTCCTTCAAAAACTTGATGACGTAGGCAAACGTATGGTAAGGCGCGTATTGCAAATAGTCCTTTTGGGCTATTTTCCCAAAGATACTGCCTTCCAGGGACAAGCCCTTAATAGGAAGGGGCTCGATCTTATCATATAACAAATCCGTTCTGCCCAGGCTCGGGAATCCCATATAATCCCGTCTATTATGGTACCGCCCTCCAGGAATTACACTATCCGTTTCCTCTATGTCCATTTTTTCCTTGAGAAAACGAAGGGTATCTATCTTAATTCGTTTGTCATAGACAAAGCGTACCGGGTTGCTTACCTTTCGCCCTTCAACACTTGAGGATATTTTCTGGATAAAGCTTTTACTGAGGTCATTGTCAATATCCAATTCGGCATCACGGGTAATCTTGATCATATGTGCCGAAATATCCTGGTATTCAAACATAGTAAAGATGCTGTCCAAACAATAGCGTATGACATCATCCAGGATGATGATATAATTTTTACCATCTTCCTCCGGCAATACCACAAACCGGTCTATTCCCTTAGGAATTTCAATAAGTGCATATTGCACTTCGTTACGTTTTCTAAGGAAGGAACCTATTTCCCTGCTGAGCACCATTCGCACTGCCAAATAGGCCGCGGTATCCTTCAATAATGGGAACTCTCTAAGGTTGTTCAAAATAATGGTGGTGAGCTGCGGATTCACCTTTCGCAAAAAGTAATCCTTAATGAAGGGCGCTTGTTTTTCCGAAACTTTGGTTTCATCAATAATGAAAATGTTTTCGGTGGCAAGCTCACGTTCAATTTTGGTTAGTATGGCCAAGCTCTTGGCTTGCTGCTTAATGACTATTCTGGTGATTTCCTCCAGTAAATCCTTTGCTACCTCCCCCCCAAGAACACTCTTCCCGGATTTTCCCGCATCCACAATACGTTTTACCGTGGCATAACGAACTTTAAAAAACTCATCGAGATTATTACTGAAGATTCCCAAAAAACGAAGTCTCTCTATTAGGGGGACATTTTTATCCGCACTTTCTTGAAGGACCCGATCATTAAAATGCAACCAACTTATTTCCCTATTTACATATTCATTTTTGGGTTTTGCCATTTCTTTTTATCTCAATTCTTTTGGGAATACCAATTCTTTTGTTTTTCCTTTCTTCAAATCTTTCCAACGCTCTACGTCCACCTCTAAAATTGCCATACCGGCAGTGGGTAGATTGTCAATATAGGCATCACCAAGCAAATTAACAAGATTGGTAAAAGCATAATTATGACCAAAGATCATCACCGTTGAATCTTCGTCCCCCAAACCTTTTAAAAAGTCCGATACGGACTCCCCCGAAAAATCATAAAGCGCTTCGGTCACCTGGAACTTTTGAAAATCAAACCGGAGGTTCCTCAAAAAAATAAGGCAGGTATGCAGCGCCCTATTTGCTGGGCTGGAAAAGCACTTATCAATATCTAAATTGCGTTTCTTGAGCTCTCCAACGACCAAATGTGCATCGCGAATACCACGTTCCTTTAAAGGTCTGTCCTTGTCATCTACCTGGTAGTCCCAAGACGACTTTCCATGTCTAACAAAAATGATGTTTTTCATTGCCTAAGGTTGTAATCGTTCAATTTTCCAATGGTAATCCTTTTGAAGGGAATAGCGGATCCTATCGTGGAGCCTATTGGGTCTTCCTTGCCAGAACTCCATGGAAATGGGCCTCACCAAATAACCGCCCCAAGTATCCGGTCGTTGCAATTCCTTACCCTCCATTTCGGATTCCAACAACTTTAACCGACGTTCCAAAAGTGCCCTGGAAGCAATGGGTTCGCTCTGTTCGGAAACAATGGCTCCCAATTGGCTTCCCCTCGGTCGGGATTCAAAATAACCATCAGACAAGTTCTCGGCAAGCTTCTCCGCCTTGCCCTTTATAATGATCTGTCTTTCCAAGTTGGGCCAAAAAAAGGAAAGACATACACTGGGGTCGTTCGCAATGGCCCTACCTTTCTCACTTAAATAATTGGTATAAAAAATAAAACCTTCATAAGTGTACTTTTTTAGCAGTACTACACGGTTTTTGGGAAATCCGTCATCACCTATTGTGGAGATTGTCATGGCATTGGGCTCATCCGTACCATTGGATGCCTCTACTTCATAAAACCATTTTTGAAAAAGTTCCAGGGGATTATCCGAGATTGCCTCTTCTGACAGCTCACTTTTTTCGTACGTTTTTCGGTAATTGCTCAAATCCTTTTGCATAATCCAAAGTTCCGTAAAACTGGGGAAAAGTAAAAGTATTCAGAATTCAAATACCTTTCCGTCATCTGCCAATAGTACCTTGTCAAAAACTTGAACTGCTTCCTGTCTGAACAGTTCCAACGACTTATACCTTGTGGAATAATGTCCAAGTATTAAGGTATCTGCATTTGCCTTTTTTGCAATTCCTGCCGCCTGTTTGGCCGTACTATGTTTGGTTTTCGCGCATAAATGCAATTCAGATTCCAAAAAAGTGGATTCATGGTACAAAACGTCCACATTTTCAATTTGGGGAACAATATTCTCCTTATAGGCCGTATCACTGCAAAAGGCATAGCTTTTTGGTGGGGGCGGGTCAAAAGTCAACTTTTTGTTTTCAACAAGCTTTCCATCGTCCAAAATCATATCCCTTCCATTTTTAATATTGTTGAATTGGCTTTTATCAATGCCATAGCGTGAAACAGCTTCTATATTCAACGTTCTGGACGCCTTTTTTTCCTTGAACAAAAAACCATTGGTATAGACCCGATGTTGCAATGGGATTGTGGTTACGGTTACTTTTTCATCCTCATAGACCAATTCCTGTTCTTTCGAAACCAACTCATGGAAAATCAGCGGATAGTTGGTCCAGGAATCCCCTAATTTCAACAACAGGGTTATGGCTTCTTTTATACCTTTTGGGCCATAAACGTGCAGCTCCCCTTCCCTGCCCAACAATCTAAAGGTAGAGATAAGGCCCGGCAATCCAAAAAAATGGTCGCCGTGTAAATGGGAAATAAAAATATGATTGATTCGTGAAAATTTTATTTTGGCCTTACGAAGTTGAACTTGTGTCCCTTCTCCGCAATCAATCAAAAACATATGGTTTTTTATCTCCAGGATCTGGGAGGTTGGATTTGTCATTGTTCTTGGAGTAGCCGAATAACAGCCTAGTATCGTAAGTTTCACTTTGTTCCACAATTAATAGTTAATAATTGAAAGTGGAGAATAACGAATTGTTCACACATTATTTTTACTCGATTTTACAATTGAAACTAAAATCTTAATTACTTCTATACTATCTTTTTGGAGCTGAGCCAACCCTTCCTGGGCAACCAATCCGGATTCTGCCAAAAGGTCCAGCCAATACTTGGTTTCATTGGCTTCTTTTAGCGATATGGACATTTTATGGATGAAGTCTTTTTTACTTTCTGCGTGTTCTGCCTCTCTGACCAAAGCACCAACGGCGGTCCCTGAGCGCATCAACTGTTTGGAAAGAACGTATTCCCTTTCTTCCTTTTCAAGGTATTTAACCAATTGAATCACTTTTAGGGCAAGGGCAAATGTTTTTTGTTGAATTATATTTTTCGATCTGTCCAAATCCAATTTTCAATTTTCCCTTTTTTATTACAAACCTAAATCCCGTTCTATTTCCTCCATCTCAATAATATCTTTTGCTTCTTGTAAGGTAGGGACCAGGCAGATTTCCTCGGGAATCTCGTCATAAGGGACCTTATCGGTAACGAGGACAAAAGATTTGCCGGAACTTCTATGGGCATTGGAAAGTTCTAAAAATTCTAGGATATCACTTGAGGAAAGGCTATCGAATGAAAATAAATTGATAATGATATTATCATGTTTTAATTTGGGATAGGAGGCATTTAAGTTCTGAAGAAATGTTGTCAACGCTATATTTTCCTGGAACACGGTGGTCGTGGTTCCTTTTTTGTCGAAAATCATATTATTTAATTTTTGATGCCAAAAGATAAATGACCGCCATTCTTATGGCTACTCCATTTTCCACTTGTTCCAGAATAATGGACTGACCGGAATCTGCCACATCACTTGTAATTTCAACTCCCCTGTTTATAGGCCCTGGGTGCATTACTACAATTTCCCTATCCAGCTCTTGAAGAAGTTTTTTATTTAATCCATACTGCTGTGTATATTCCCTTGTGGTGGGAAAATAGCTTACGTCCAAACGTTCATTTTGGACGCGTAGCATATTGGCCACATCGCACCATTGCAAGGCGCTTTTGAGATTGGTCTCCACGCCCACACCCAAAGACTCAATATATTTGGGCAATAAGGTCTTTGGTCCGCAAACCTTAACATTTGCCCCTTGGAGTTGCAGTGCAAAAATATTGGAAAGGGCCACCCTGGAATGCAATATATCACCTACTATAACCACATTTTTGCCGCCCACATTGCCCAGTCTTTCACGGATGGAATAGGAATCCAACAATGCTTGTGTTGGATGTTCATGTGCCCCGTCCCCAGCGTTCACAATGGAAGCGTCCACATGCTTGGACAAAAAAATACCTGCTCCGGGATTTGGATGTCGCATTACTACCATATCCACCTTCATGGACAGGATATTATTAACGGTATCTATGAGCGTTTCCCCTTTTTTGACCGAGGATTGTGATGCCGAAAAATTGATCACATCGGCCGACAGCCGTTTCTCCGCCAATTCGAAAGACAGTTTTGTTCGGGTCGAATTTTCAAAGAAAATATTGGCAATGGTAATATCCCTAAGTGTTGGGACCTTTTTTATGGATCGATTGATGACTTCCTTAAAATGATCAGCGGTTTCAAAAATGAGATTGATGTCCTCTTTGGTAAGGTACTTTATTCCCAATAAATGATCCACGCTCAGTGTACTCATACCTTTTCAACTATATAGACCGCATCTTCCCCATCATTTTCCTTCCACATTACATTGACACGTTCGTTGTTTATGGCATCGACCTGCCTTCCCTTGTAATTGGGCTGAATGGGCAAATGTCGGCTAAATCTTCTATCAATCAGTGTCAACAATTCTATTTCCTGGGGTCTTCCAAAAGATTGGATGGCCGTTAGTGCGGCGCGAATACTTCGCCCAGTGTACAGTACATCGTCCACAAAGACCACTTTTTTATCTTCGACCAAAAAGTCAATTTTAGTCTTGTTGGCTTGGAGTGTTTTTTCCCCACGCCTAAAATCATCCCTATAAAACGTAATGTCCAAAGAGCCAAGTTTGACATTCTTTATGCGATAATCCTCCCTTAGCATTTTGGCCAGTCTCTCTGCCAGAAAAATGCCCCTGGGTTGTATTCCTATGAGAACGGTATCCGAAAAATCCAAATGGTTTTCCTGCAATTGACAAGCCAAACGATGAAGAATGATATCGATTTCTTTGGCCGAAAGCAGGATTCTTTGACTCATGTATGCGCAAACATCTCGTTTGGTATACAAAAGTAAGCAATTAGGGGAAAAAAAACGTAAGCCACCTTGTCCCAAAAAAAAGCATTATTCATGAACTCGTCCTGGGTTCCATATATCAAACCAGGTGTAGTGCAAGAAAAAAGCCCTTGACGGGTCAAGGGCTTTTCATTACATCTTAGGAAAGAGATCATTTCTTTTTGGCATCTGCTTCCATCTTATCCTTAAGGGCCTGTAACTGCGCATTGGCATCACCTAGCGTAGGTGCAGCCTCATCTGCTGCAGCTGCCATTTTCTTTTTGGCAGACCTTACATTACGTTCTTCCTGCTCCCTGAAAATCGCAGTATGGCTGGCAACCACTCGTTTGAAGTCTTTGTTGAACTCAATAATCTTGAATTCTACTTCTTCTCCTTTTTTGATTCGGTTACCATCCTCTTTTTCCATATGTCTTGAAGGTACAAAAGCCGTAATATCCTCATTCAATACAACAGTGGCACCTTTGTCCACGATATCGGTTACACTGGCTTTATGCACTGTGCCTTCTCCAAATTCGGTAGCGTATTTGTCCCAGGGATTTTCAGTAGTTTGCTTGTGTCCCAAACTCAACTTCCTACCTTCCACATCCAACTCCAGGACTTCGACCTCCAAAGTGTCACTAACATTTACAAACTCGGATGGGTGCTTGATCTTTTTGGTCCATGAGAGATCGGAAATATAGATCAAACCGTCAATACCTTCCTCCATTTCAACAAACACACCAAAATTGGTGAAGTTCCTTACAATACCTTTGTGTCTGGAACCGACAGGATATTTTGAGGTAATGTCCGTCCATGGATCCGGAGTCAATTGCTTAATACCCAATGACATCTTCCGCTCTTCCCTATCCAACGTAAGGACAACGGCCTCTACTTCATCTCCAACACTCACAAAATCCTGGGCGGATCTTAGATGTGTTGACCAAGACATTTCCGATACATGGATCAATCCTTCCACCCCTTCGGCAACTTCAATAAAGGCGCCATAATCGGCAATAACCACAACTTTACCTTTTACTTTGTCACCAATATTGATGTTATCCCCAAGGGCATCCCATGGATGTTTCTCCAACTGTTTAAGACCCAGTTGGATTCTTGATTTGTTATCATCAAAATCCAGGATTACAACATTCAATTTTTGATCGAGTTCCACAACCTCGTTTGGATGGTTGATACGACTCCAGGAAAGGTCCGTGATATGGATAAGTCCATCAACCCCTCCAAGGTCAATGAACACCCCATAAGAGGTAACGTTTTTCACAACGCCTTCCAGAACCTGTCCTTTCTCCAATTGACCGATGATTTCCTTTTTCTGCTCTTCAATATCGGCCTCGATCAGTGCTTTGTGGGAAACTACCACATTTTTGAATTCATGGTTTATTTTTACCACCTTGAATTCCATGGTCTTTCCAACATACTGGTCATAGTCTCGGATTGGTTTTACATCTATCTGGGAACCAGGAAGGAATGCTTCAATGCCAAAGACATCCACAATCATACCTCCTTTGGTCCTACATTTTACAAAACCAGTAACAATTTCTTCTTTGTCATGGGCCGCATTCACACGGTCCCAAGCCATAATGGTCCTGGCTTTTCTGTGTGAAAGCACTAATTGGCCCGTTTTATCTTCCCTGATGTCAATAAGGACCTCAACCTTATCGCCAACCTTTAAATCTGGGTTGTAACGGAATTCATTTAGGGAAATGACCCCCTCGGATTTTGCATTGATATCGATGATGGCTTCGCGGTCCGTCATGTGTACAACGGTTCCTTCAACCACTTCCTCATCTGCAGTATCCACAAAGTTTTCAGCAACAAGTTTCTCGAATTCACTTAGTTTGCTGTCATCCACCTTTTCAATACCCTCTTCGTACTTGTCCCAGTCAAAATTTTCTAAAAACTCTTTGGGGTCCTGCTTTGGGGTTTCCTCTTTTACTGTCTCTGCAGTTTCGCTAACTTCCGTAGTAGTTTCGTTAGCCTCTTGGGTTGCTGTTGTAGTTTCCTCAACTACTTCAGCAGCTTTTTTTTCTTCAGCCATGTGCTGATTTAAATTTGTATCCCACACGGTTACAAGAGTTAGGCACTGGTGTGGAAGTGATTGTTATGTTTCTAATTCCTTTTTTCTCCTGCATGTGCCAAAAAAGGAGTGCAAAAATACAATGAATTCCCTTGTTAAACAAACCTTTACTCTGAACCATGGTTTTTTAAACAAGTCTTAAAGATTATTTGAGCCGAAATGTGACTTTTATACCTATCTTGTTTCGTAATAGTAACCATTAAAGTAAAAGAGTACGTTATGAGTGTAAAAGCAAAATATCAAGCGGTATTGGATCTTGGTCAGGAATTGGGCATCCAAGGAGGCGATGTTTCGGAAGAGGCCGGCATTTTAAAAGTCAAAGGCGAAGCAGCTACCCCATATGAAAAGAATGTGATTTGGGATAAGATCAAGGAATTGGGTGGCGAAAGCCCTGCCGACATCAAGGCAAATATTACCGTTGCCGATGATTCCGTTTACCACAGGCATACCGTAAAAAGCGGTGAATCCTTAAGCAAGATTGCAAAACACTATTATGGCGATGCCATGAAGTATAACAAAATCTTTGAGGCCAATACCGATCAATTAAAGAACCCGGATGTAATCCATCCCGATCAGGTTTTGGTCATCCCCAATCTGTAAGAAATACGGAATTAAAGTAAAAGGCGCCAATTGGCGCCTTTTTACAATCCCTTTTCTATAACCTGTTGTGCCAAGCACAGCACACGTTCAAACTGCTCATCCAGGCCCATATCGCTGTTGTCAAACACTATGGCATCCCCAGCTTTCCGTAATGGTGATGTTTCCCTCGTAGAATCGAGATAATCCCTTTCCTGTACATTTTTCAGAACCTCATCGTAGGTTACCCCTTCTCCCCTTTCCAATAGTTCCTTATAGCGACGCTGCGCCCTTTTTTCTGCCGAAGCGGTCATAAACAATTTAAGTTCTGCCCTGGGAAAAACTACGGTACCAATATCCCTACCGTCCATGACCATACCTTTCCCTTCGCCCATTCCCTGTTGTTGTTCCACCAGCTTTTCGCGCACTTCGGGAATTGCCGCAATTTTGCTCACTTGTTGGGAAACATCGAGCGTTCGTATCCTGTCTTCAACATTCTCGTTGTTCAAATGAATTTGAAATTGGCCCGTTTCCGGATTCCTTTGGAACGAAACATCAAGGTTCTTCAACTGTGATTTTAAGCCTTCAAAGTTTTGTTGGGAATCATCTGTAAGTCCATTTTCCAGGGCAAATAGGGTTACTGCCCTGTACATGGCTCCCGTGTCCACATAAAGATAGTCCAAAGTTTCTGCCAAACGTTTGGCAACAGTACTCTTCCCCGTAGAGGAATGACCATCTATCGCAATGATGATTTTACCCATAAATCGAAAAAAGACAACGATTAAACGGCTAAAATTATAACTTTTTGGCGTTTTTCACCTGCTGTTGGGTTATGGCAATTTCTATGACCTCACTCATATCGGATACGTAGTGAAAGGTCAATCCTTTCAGGTATTCTTCCTTAATTTCCTGGATGTCCTTTCTATTCTCCTCGCATAAGATGATTTCCTTGATCTTGGCCCGTTTTGCCGCAAGGATTTTTTCTTTGATTCCACCAACGGGGAGTACTTTTCCCCTAAGGGTGATCTCTCCTGTCATGGCCAAACTCTTTTTTACCTTACGTTGGGTGAACAGGGAAACCAAGGAGGTCAACATGGTAATGCCCGCACTGGGCCCATCTTTTGGAGTAGCGCCTTCAGGAACATGGATGTGTACATTGTATTGCTCAAAAACATCTGGGTCAATCCCAAAGCTTTCCGCATTGGATTTGATGTATTCCATCGCAATTGTTGCGGATTCCTTCATCACCTTGCCCAGATTACCGGTGATATTGAGCAAACCTTTTCCTTTTGACAGAATGGATTCTATAAACAGGATGTCCCCGCCAACACTGGTCCATGCCAATCCGGTAACTACACCGGCTACCTGATTATTCTCATACTTATCACGCTCCAAACGCGGTGGTCCCAGAACGTCTTCAATTACCTGATTGGTGACCTTTACCTCATATTCTTCGTCCGTTGCAATGTTTTTGGCGGCATAACGTACCATCTTGGCCAATTGTTTCTCCAAGGTCCGAACACCGGATTCCCTAGTGTAGCCCTCTACAATTTTTTCCAATTGTGGTTTGCCTATTTTCAGGTGTGTGGAAGATAGGCCATGTTCTTTCAATTGCTTGGGCAACAAGTGCTTTTTAGCGATTTCAACCTTCTCTTCAATCGTATAGCCGGTCACATTGATGATTTCCATCCTATCGCGAAGTGCAGGTTGAATGGTACCTAGATTATTGGCGGTTGCTATGAACATTACCTTGGACAGATCATAGCCCATTTCCAAGAAGTTGTCATAGAACTCATTATTCTGTTCAGGGTCCAATACCTCCAGCATGGCCGAAGACGGATCCCCTTGATGGCTACTGCTCAACTTATCTATCTCGTCCAAAATAAATACTGGATTGGAAGTACCCGCTTTTTTTATGCTTTGTACAATACGGCCCGGCATCGCACCAATATAGGTCTTTCGGTGACCACGGATTTCGGCCTCATCCCTAAGTCCTCCCAGCGACATCCGCACATACTCCCTTCCCAGCGCCTCAGCAACCGATTTTCCCAAAGAAGTCTTCCCAACTCCGGGAGGGCCATACAGACAAAGGATGGGGGATTTCATATCGTTTCTAAGCTTCAATACGGCCAGGTATTCCACAATCCTTCGTTTTACGTCCTCCAATCCATAATGATCCCTATCCAATATCTTTTGCGCCCGTTTCAGGTCAAACTTATCCTTGGAGTATTCATTCCATGGAAGGTCCAGGAACAAGTCCAAATAATTCCGTTGAATGGAATATTCGGCAACCTGTGGGTTCATACGTTGCATTTTAGCCAGTTCCTTGGTAAAATGTTCTTTGACCTTCTTGTCCCATTTCTTCTTTTTGGCCCTTTTGTGCATTTCCTCGAACTCCTCTTCATAGGACATCACCCCCAGCTCTTCCTGAATGGTCTTCATCTGCTGGTGAAGGAAATACTCCCGCTGTTGTTGGTCCATATCACTTCTTACCTTGGATTGAATGTCATTCTTCAATTCCAATTTTTGAAGTTCAAGGTTCATATATTTTAAGGTGGCCAGTGCCCGTTCCTGAAGATCCGGAATTTCCAAAAGCTTTTGTTTTTCCTCCACATCAAGGTTGAGGTTGGAAGAAACAAAGTTGATCAGGAAAGAATTGCTTTGGATATTCTTTATGGCAAAAGTGGCCTCGCTAGGTATATTGGGATTATCCTTTATAATTTGATAGGCCAATTCCTTTATGGAATCGATTATGGCCAAAAACTCCTCGTCATTTTGGTCCGGTCTGGTCTCATTGGCCTCACGGATGGTTGCGGTCATATAGGGCTTCTCCGTAATGACCTCAGAAATTTCAAATCGTTTCTTTCCTTGAATAATAACGGTGGTATTGCCATCGGGCATTTGAAGTACCCGTAATATCCTCGCAACGGTGCCCAGGGAATTAATGTCCTTTACCGTGGGGTTCTCAACACTTTCATCTTTTTGGGACACCACGCCGATGACCTTTGATCCATTGTTGGCATCTTTGATTAGGTTAATGGATTTATCCCTTCCAGCCGTTATAGGAATCACCACCCCTGGAAAAAGGACCGTGTTGCGCAACGGTAAAATGGGCAACGTTTCGGGAAGGTTTTCCCTATTCATTTCTTCTTCATCCTCAGGGGTCAATAATGGGATCAATTCCGCATCCTCTTCCAATCCCTGAAGCGACATATTGTCCAGACTTTTAAATTTTATAGTACTCATAATTTCTTTTCGGTCATTCTGTCATTAATACTAAATCCATAAACCCCAAAACCAACCAACATCAAACTAAAAATGTACTGATTTACAGATTTTTACAATAATTAATGGGGAAACTACCCCTACGTAGTGAGCAATTCTTATGCCATAGGCTTAAAAAAAATTCCAGAAAAGTGTAACAGTTGTTAAATTTTACCATCTATAAGACAAACCATTCACCTTTTGAGCCACCAAAATGAAAATATTGATGCATTGTTGCAGCAATGCCTTGAAGGCAAGCAACGTGCACAGATGGAGATTTATAACCGATACTATAAAGCTATGTACAACACGGCATTAAGAATAGTAAAGCACACAGCGGAGGCCGAGGACGTAATGCAAGAGTCGTTTTTAAATGCTTTTACCAAACTGAAAACATTTAAAGGGGATGTAACCTTTGGAGCCTGGTTAAAAAGAATCGTCATCAACAACAGTATTTATCATTATCGAAAGCAGCAAAAAAATAAGACTGCGGATTTGGACGAAATAATGTACAAGGTCGAAGATAATGATGCAGTTGCTTTGGACGAAAGTGGTTACACAGAACTGAAGGCTCAAAAAGTGATGGAAACCATGAACAGTTTAAAAGATAATTACAGAGTTTCTTTGACCTTAAACTTAATTGAGGGGTATGATTACGAAGAAATCAGTCAAATTATGGACATAAGCTATGCCAACTGTAGGACAACAATCTCAAGGGCAAAAGAAAGCCTACGGAAAAAGTTAGCTGTAAACGTTTAGTTATGAAAAAAGACAATTTAGAAAACCTTTTTGAAAGACTCCAGGGAGATTTTGATTTTGAGGAACCCAGAGTTGGACATCAGGAACGCTTTTTGGAAAAAATGAACCAGGCCCATGGAGTTGCTTCCATTTCCAGGAAAAGAAATTGGTGGAAGCCTTTGTCCATAGCGGCGTCCATTGCTTTGATCTGTGTTTTGGGACTGCAATTGTACAGCACCGAACCCTCCATTAAGGAACAGGTAGTGGAAATTGCACCGGAAGTATCCGAAACCGAGTTCTATTTTGCCAATCTAATAGAGGAGCAGGTTCAATTACTAAGGCAGGAAAAGTCTCCCGAAACGGCAAAATTGGTAGACGATGCCCTTTTAAAATTGGGTGAATTGGAATCGGATTATGAGGCTTTGGAGCAAGAATTGGTAAATGGAGGCAACAGCAAAATGATCTTGAATGCCATGATCAACAATTTCCAAATACGCATTGAACTATTAAAAGAAGTCTTAGCCAACGTAGAAACCATAAAAAATTTAAAACCACAAGATGATGCGAACTTTACTATTTAAATATATAGGTCTAACCTTTGCCCTTCTTCCCTTTGTCGCTACCGCGATGTCCGGTGGAGGTGGAATGAAAGGAAAATATACCAAGGAAAAAACCATAAAAAGGGAGTTTACGGTCAATTCCGATGCACTTTTAAAAGTTAAGAACAGCTATGGTAACCTTAACCTCACCTCTTGGGACCAAGACAAGGTGATGATCGAGGTACACATTAAAACCAATGGCAATAACGAAGAAAAGGTACAGGACCGCTTGGACGAAATCGATGTTGATTTTGAAAATACCCCCAGTATGGTGTCCGCCATGACCCGATTTGGTGATCGTGGCAGGAATTGGGGATGGAAATGGGGAAAACGAAACAATGTTAGCGTACAGGTGAACTACACGATTAAGTTGCCGGTAAAAAATAGTATAAGCCTTTCCAATGATTACGGCAACATTTACCTGGACAGGGTAGACGGTCACGCCAAAATAAATTGTGACTATGGAAAAATGAAGATTGGGCAGCTCCGTGGGAGGAATAACGAGTTGCGTTTTGATTATACCTCACGTTCTACTTTTGAGTACATCAATAGTGGTGAAATTATAGCGGATTACTCCGGATTTACCGTAGAAAAGGCAGGTAATCTAAAAGTAAATGCCGATTATACCAATGCGGTCGTGCAAGAGATGGAAGACCTTAACTACACCTCGGATTACGGTTCCATGGAAGTGGGCAGTGTAGGAAGTGTATCCGGTAACGGGGATTACATAGGTATTAAGTTGGGCAAGGTCAGTGGGGATGTTAGCATAACGGCAGATTATGGTTCCATAAAAATTGATCAGATGACCGCAAATGCGGGGGACCTGAATATACGCTCGGATTATACGGGAATTAAAATTGGCTATGCGGATGGCTACTACTTTGACTTTGAAATTTCAACGGAATACGCCGGAGTAAGTGGCAAGGATGATTTTGAAATGAACATCAGTAAGGAAAAATCCAGTGAACGCTATTACAAAGGGTATTATGGCAAACCCAATTCCGGAAATACCGTGAGTATCAATAGTGAATACGGTGGAGTGACTTTTTATAGAAACTAAAAATCAAGGCTAAATAACAACTGACATGCAAAGGATATTGACGTTAAGCTTGGTGTTGTTTTCCATACTGGCAACGGCACAATGGAACAAAAAGAAAATAAGGGGAAATGGAAATGTGGTCACCATAGAACGTAATGTTGGTGAATATGATGCCATTGCATCCGCGGGCTGGTTTGATGTAATCCTTGTATCCGGAAAGGAAGGAAAGATTACACTGAAAGGAGAGGAAAACCTTTTGGAATACATAGAAACTGAAGTGAAAAACGGGAAACTCACCATCAAAAAAGAAAAAGGGGTGAATTTATCATCTTCCAAATGGAGGAATGGCATTGAAGTGACCATCCCCATTGAGGACATCAGCGCTGTGAGCTCGGCTGGATCAGGTAATGTAATTTCCAAAACTACCATTAAGGCAGATACGTTCAAAGCCTCTGTTGCCGGGTCGGGTGATGTTACACTTGCAGTGGAAGCCTCGGATTTAAAAGCTTCGCTTTCGGGATCGGGCGATATGGATCTATCCGGCTCTGCAAATACCTTAACGGTTTCAGTTGCCGGTTCTGCAGATATTGATGCTTTTGACCTTACAGCAGATTACGTTACGGCCAATGTTGCGGGATCGGGCAAGTTGAACGTAACCGCCAAAGAAGAAATAAAGGCGAGGGTTTCCGGTTCCGGAGATATTACCTATAAAGGAAATCCCACTAAAATAGACAGTAAATCTTCCGGTTCGGGAAATATTTCCAGTTACTAATATAAATTAAACAATCAAAAAATAGAGATCATGAAAAAAACACTAACAATTGTTTTGGCAATACTAACAGTTACCTTATCCAGCGCCCAATGGAAACGCGTTAAGGGAAATGGGAAAACCGTGACCATTGAACGTTCCGTGGGGGAATATGATTATGTAGCACTTGCAGGTTGGTTCGATGTGGAACTCGTTGATGGCACCGAGGGACAACTAACCCTTAAGGGGGAGGAAAACCTATTGGAATATATCAAGACCGAGGTCAAGGATGGTAAATTGACCATCAAACAAAAAAGGGGCATCAATTTGAAGCCTTCCAATTGGAATGATGGAATAACCATCACGGTTCCCGTTGAAAATGTGGATGGTGTATCCTTGTCGGGATCTGGTGATATCGTTGGGAAGACGGTATTGAAATCCAATCGTTTCAGGACTTCAATCTCAGGTTCCGGAGATATCTCCTTGGAAATTGAAGCCACAAGTTTGGATGCTTCAATGTCCGGTTCAGGCGATATGAACCTATCCGGAAGGGCCACGGATTTCGAGGTATCCGTTTCAGGTTCCGGAGATATTAGGGCTTATGACTTGGAAGCAGATTTTGTGGATGCCCAGGTATCCGGTTCAGCAGACATTAAGGTCACTGCGAAGGAAATGCTTAAAGCACGTGTTTCCGGTTCGGGGGATATCAGCTATAAAGGAAACCCAAAAAAGATCGATACCAAAAGCTCCGGTTCTGGGGACATTTCAAGCTACTAAAATTAAAATCAAAAAACGACTCATCCATTTGAGATAAAAGCCCTGATCAACATCAGGGTTTTTTGTTTACCCTGGTCAAAAGGAAAGCACCGATCAAAAAGAAAACTCCAAGAAAAATGGCTGCATTTCGCATACTTCCAGTGACCTGCGCCACAAAACCGTACAAAAAGGTGCCAATAATGATCCCTATTTTCTCCGAAACGTCATAAAAACTAAAAAACGAAGTGGTATCCGTTGTCTCCGGAAGAAATTTGGAATATGTGGATCGCGATAACGCCTGGATACCACCCATGACAATCCCCACCAAACCCGCGGCGATATAAAAATCCATTGGGGTTTTCAGAAAATAGGCATAAATACATAACGCCAGCCAAAAAATGTTAATGGTAATAAGGGTTTGGATGTTACCGTACTTTTTGGAGGCCTTGGCTGTGAACGTAGCACCAAAAATTGCTACAAGCTGTATCACCAAAATGCTTATAATAAGTCCCGTAGTCCGTTCACTGTCCGTTCCCCAATCAATTTCCTCCTCACCAAAATATGTAGCAATCAGCATAATGGTCTGTACGGCCATACTGTACACAAAAAAGGCACCCAGGTAACGTTTCAATTTGGTCTCAGCACCCAATTGTTGCCAAACGGATTTTAATTCAAGAAAACCGTTCAATACAATATTGGTACGCTCCCCTTCCCTTTTATATCCCTTTGGAAGGTGCTTAAAAGTATACTGACTAAATAATATCCACCATATGCCCACGGTCACAAATGAATACTTCATGGCCGTAATTTCAGCAACTTCACCAGCGCTGTCCAAAATGCCAAAAAGGGATGGTTTCATGACCATGGCCAGATTGATCAACAGTAGCAGTACACTGCCTATATAACCTAAGGAAAAACCCTTGGCACTTATCCTATCCTGCTGCTCTGGGAAGGCAATGTCCGGCAAATAGGAATTATTGATGGCAAAACTCACCCAAAACCCAACCAGTCCAAAAAAATAGCAAACCAGCCCCAAATAAATATTTTCCAAGGAAAACCAATACAGGCCAATACAGGAAGCTGCCCCCAAATAGCAAAAGAACTTAAGGAATACTTTCTTGTTTCCCAGATAATCCGCAATTCCTGACACCAATGGTGTTATAATAGCTATAAATACAAAAGCGGCAGAGGTCACATAACTTATGAGCGGTGCACGTGCTATCTCACCGCCAAATACCAGAACCTTTTCTACGCCTGCGGACCTAAACAACGCTCCATAAAAAATGGGGAAGATGGCAGAGGAAATAACAAGGCTATATACGGAATTGGCCCAATCATAAAAAGCCCATGCATTCAAAAGCTTTTTATTACCCTTTATCGCCAAGACTTTTGCCATTCCCTAAAAATAGAAAAGCTGTCGGAATTGGACAGCTTTTCTATTTAAAACTTTGTCAATTTCAATTTATTTGAACGATGTGACCCCAAATTTGGCGGCTTCCTGTTTGGCCTGGGGGGCCCATGCCGTCAAATTGCTTATCCTGGTATCATTGGATGGATGTGTGCTCAAGAACTCCGGTGGGGCCTGCCCTCCGGATTTTGCTTTCATCCTTTGCCACAGTTTGGCCGCCTCATCAGGATTATAGCCCGCTATGGCCATGATCTGAAGCCCAATCAAATCTGCCTCTGTTTCATGGCTTCGGCTAAACGGCAGCATACCAAGGACATTAGATCCTACTCCATAGGCCTGATTAAAAAGATTAAGTGTTTGGGCATCCTTTATGGCCACATTACCGGCAACGGCACCTATTTGTTGCAAAGTACCGGCACTCATCCGTTGGGCACCATGATCGGCCAAGGCATGGGCCACCTCGTGTCCCATTACCACGGCAACCCCGGTTTCTGTTTGGGTAATAGGCAGAATACCGGTATAAAAGACGATTTTACCGCCGGGCATACACCACGCATTTACCGTTTCATCCTTCACCAAATTATATTCCCATTGATAATCCTTAAGATAGCCGGGATACCCATTGGCATCCAGCCAACGTTCGGCAGCAGAGGATATGCGCTGTCCAACCTCTGTTATCATTCGAGCCTCATCCGTTCCCGTAATGACGTTGTTCTCCGAAAGAAATTGGTCGTATTGGGCAAAGGCCATTGGAAATATTTGTTGATTTCCGTAAAAATTGAGCATCTTCTTCCCCGTAAACGGGTTGGTTTTACAGGCCACGGAAGCTACAAAAACCAATAGTGTCAACACTAATTTTTTCATAATGGTAATTTATCGCGTTTTTATTTTCAAGTTACGAAAAATTAAGGTCCAAAAACATGAAGTTCCGTAGTCTCCTTGCTTACTTCCATACTGGCCTTTCCATCAAATTTCACTGATTTCAGGTCCACCTCCTCATTATCCACTTCTATCCTTGAAATTTTAAAGGGAAGTCCATGAAACTGGATTTTAAGGGTATCGTAGGAAGTAGTAAAGCTACCATCTTTAAATTGCTGTATGATCAATTCATTGGCTTTTCCCCTTAATCTAAAATTACGCAGGCTGTAACGGCCCTTTTTATGGTCAAACCCTTCAAGTTGATCTTCATAGATGGTGGATTTTTCCGTTCCTTCTTTATAATACACATCAATCTTTAATTCCGTTATATCTTTTTCGCCAACGTACTGTTGAACGGGGTATTTAGGAATTATGGCCCCCTCTTTAATAAATAGTGGGATTTTGTCCAATGGGGCCGCAACCCACTTTTCAACTTTGCCATTCACAATTTCCTCGGTCCAATAATTGTACCATTTCCCTTTGGGGATATACATCCTCCGGCCCTGTGCATTGGGTTCTTGAACAGGACAGACCAAAATATGTTCCCCAAAAAGGAACTCATCGGTTCTAAAATGGGTTTGTGTATCTTCTTGATCATAGTACACCAAGGATTGAAGCATAGGCACCCCATTGGTCACATAATTGTAAAAGGTGGTGTACAGATAGGGGAGCAATTGGTAGCGTAGCTCAATGAATTTCCTCACGATTTCGGTAATCTCATCCCCAAATGACCATGGCTCTTGATCCCCATGATCACCACTGGAATGTACCCTACAAAAAGGATGGAATACACCAAGTTGTATCCATCTTGCGAACAGTTCCCCATTGGGTTGCTCGGCAAAACCACCTATATCGGAACCTACAAATGAATATCCGCTCATGCACATACGCTGCATCTGTACATTGGCTATCCAAAGATGTTCCCAAGTGGCAACGTTGTCCCCTGTCCACGTAGCGGAATAACGCTGTGCCCCGGCATAAGCCGCCCTGGTCAATACAAAAGGCCTTTTGGGAAAAGTATATTTCTTTAAACCATTGTAGGTAGCCCGTACCATTTGCATACCATACACGTTATGGGCTTTTCTATGGCTACAGGGATGGCCATCGTAATCATGTCTTACATCCAAGTTTGCAGTCTTGGTTGGGACTTCCATAACAGCAGGTTCGTTCATATCGTTCCAAACACCGTGCACTCCCATTTCCGCTATCATTTCCTTGTACAGACCGGCCCACCATTCCCTAACCTCAGGATTGGTAAAATCCGGGAATTTACATTCCCCTGGCCAGACTTTTCCTTTAAAATGGGGTCCATCTGCCCGTTTGCAAAAATAGTCCTGTTCCATTGCCTGTTGGTAGACCCAATAGTCCCGATCTATCTTTAATCCCGGATCGATCATGGTTACGGTCTTGAACCCATCCTCCTCCAATTCCTCAATCATTTTTTTTGGGTCTGGAAAACGTCTGTGGTTCCAGGTAAAACAGCGGAAGCCATCCATATAGTCAATATCCAAATAAATGGCATCGCACGGAATTCTATATTTTCTAAAGTTTGATGCCAGTTGTTTGACCCTTTTTTCCGGGTAATAGCTCCATTTGGATTGATGGTAGCCCAAGGCCCACATAGGCGGCAATTCAGGCACTCCCGTTAAATCGGTATACGCCTCCACAACCTGAGAAATTTTGGGGCCGTAGAAAAAATAGTAGTTCATTTCGCCACCATCCGCCCAGAAACTGGTCAGGTTTCTGCGTTCATGGGCAAAATCGAAATAAGTTCCAAAAGAGTTGTCAAAAAAGATGCCATAGGCCAGATCATTGTGCAATCCCACATAAAACGGGATGGCCTTGTACAACGGTTCCTGGTCTTTTCCATAGGCATAGGAGTCCGTTACCCAATTGGAAACCCTTTTTCCCTTTAAATTGGTATGTGAGGCTTTATCCCCCATACCGTAAAAGCTTTCCCCGGTTTGGGTAACCTTGGTCATTTTCACCACGTTACCACCATAATCATAGTTCTCCTCCCAGTGAAAACCACTGTCATCCTCATTGATGGGATTCCCTTCCAAATCCATTAGTTGAACTTTAAGGGTGCTCTTATCAATGTGAATTCGAATTTTTGAGGTCTCGACGGTATATTCCGAAATTTCGTCCTCAACTTCCAGCCTATTATATCCGGTGATAACGTTCTCACTTACCGCATAGGAGAAGTCCGGTTCAAAAACATGTTCGGTCGCATACCTAAAGCGGACCATACTATCCCTCAAAATGGTGAGCTCCAGGATCACTCCATTTTGGGTCGTAAAGTAAAGTTTATCATTATCCTGTTTAAAATCAACAATGTGGTTGGGGTAAAGATTGCCCCTTTTTTCAATCTCGGTATTGACAATCATATTGAAAATGATTTAAAAGACTAACAAAAAAAGCACTTTAACCCGACATTAGGGGCCATTGGGAAAAGTACTTTTGAACAAATGCCCTACTACAAGGTTATAGTTGTGGTCTTTTACTTATAAATTAGCAATCCCAGGGGGGGTAGGTTTACTTCAATTGAATTTTCCCTTCCGTTCCAGGGTGTATTTGATGGCTTAACTGTCTTTTTGCCAGTGCCGCTTCCACCATATTTGCTGTCATCACTGTTAAAAAGTAGTTTGAGTTGTTTCCCTTTTGGAACTCCAACCCGGTATTTTTCCCTTGGAACCGGGGTAAAATTACCGATGATGACCAAATCGTTTGCCGTATCATGTCCTTTTCTGATGTAGGTCATCACAGAGTTTTCGGCATCGTTCCACTCAATCCACTCAAATCCCTCGGGACTGAACTGTTTCTCATACAAAGCGGGTTGTCCCTTGTAGATTTTATTCAGGTCCTGGATCACTTTTTTGATTCCCTGGTGAAAATCGTACTCCAACAAGTGCCAATCCAAGCTTTCCAGAAAATTCCATTCAGAGGTCTGCCCAAACTCACCTCCCATAAAGATGAGATTGGCACCTGGATGGGTGAACATATAGCCAAAAAGCAACCTTAGGTTTGCAAATCGCTGCCATTCATCCCCTGGCATCCGATAAATAAGGGAGTTTTTGCCGTACACCACTTCATCATGGGAAAAAGGGAGCATAAAATTTTCGGTGAATGCATAGGTCATGCTAAACGTAAGATCGTTTTGGTGGTGTTTCCTGTAAATGGGTTCCTTCTTGAAATATTCCAGGGTATCGTGCATCCATCCCATCATCCATTTCATACCAAATCCCAGACCTCCAAAATGGACGGGCTTGGAAACACCGTTAAACGCCGTGGATTCTTCGGCAATGGTCTGGACCCCTTTAAAACTGGCATATACTTCCTGGTTCATCTCCCGTATAAAGGACATCGCCTCCAGATTTTCGTTATTACCGTACATGTTTGGTTCCCATTCCCCTTCCTCACGGGAATAGTCCAAATACAACATGGAAGCCACTGCATCCACGCGTAAACCATCTGCGTGGTACTCCTCCAACCAAAAAATGGCATTACTTATCAAAAATGCGCGGACCTCGTTACGGCCATAATTGAAGATCAAACTCTTCCAGTCGGGATGGTATCCCTTACGTCTATCCGGATGTTCATAGAGGTGGGAGCCATCAAAATAGCCCAAACCGTGTGCATCTTCGGGAAAGTGGGAAGGTACCCAGTCCAGGATTACCCCTATTCCCGCTTGATGGAATTTGTCCACCAATAGTTTAAAATCCTCGGGCTTGCCAAAACGTGATGTAGGCGCAAAATATCCCGTCAATTGATAGCCCCAAGATGGGTCAAACGGATATTCCATGATGGGCATGAACTCCACATGGGTAAAACCCATTTCCTTCACGTAATTCACCAATTCCTCCGAAGCTTCAACGTAGGAAAGGGATTCCCAACCATTTTTCTTTTTCCAGGATGCCAAATGAACCTCATAAACGGAATAGGGCCTATCCAAACCATTGTGTTTTTCCCTGTTCTCCATCCAATTGGCATCTTTCCAACCGTAGGGAGCATCCCAAACTATTGAGGCCGTCTTGGGAGGTTGCTCACAATACCTGGCAAACGGATCTGCCTTTTCGGTCTTAAAATCATGGTTATTGGAGGTAATTTTGTATTTGTAGTGTTCCCCTTTTTGAATTCCGGGAATAAAGCCCTCCCAAATCCCACTGGAGTCCCATCTTACGTTCAACTCATGCGTTCCCTCCTCCCAATGGTTAAAATCACCAATAACGGAAACGGATTTGGCCGAAGGGGCCCACACCGCAAAATACACCCCTTTTTCCCCATTGACCTCTACCAGGTGGGAGCCTAATTTTTGGTAAAGCCTAAAATGTTTTCCCGCCTTAAAAAGGTTAATGTCAAACTCGGTAAAAAGACTATGTACGATAACGTTGGCCATGACTTAGTTGTATTGTGAGTTGCAATATTACTCATCTTTTTTGTAGGAATATAATCCTAGGTTGAAACCTTGGCCTAAATTTTTGGAACGCTTTTTGATTTAAGTAAAAACGTTAAATTACAAGCAAGAAATCAAATCGGAAAAATCAGTTTTTATGAAAAAAGTCAAGATACTTTTGGGAATAGTGGTAGTGGCCATTGCTTTGGGCTGCGAAGGACCCCAGGGACCTCCTGGGCGTGACGGCGTTAACGGTGCCAATGGTGCGGATGGTGCGGATGCAGAACGTGCCAGCGTTTTTGAGCAGGCCGTAACTTTTGCCTACGATGTTGACAACAACTTATGGTCCAGTGAAGTCCTTTCATTTGGAAATACCTCTGGTGGTGATGTCTTTTTGGCCTATGTCTCTTTGGACGAAAATCTTTTTACTTCCCTGCCAGCCAGTTTCTTTGATGAGTTTGGGGAATTTCAATATGTCTTTGACCATGATGCGGACAGTGTCCAATTTCAGATTATTGGTGACAATGACCTAAGTGACCTGGGTGTGGAGTTTACCGATAACATAGTGACCAGGGTTGCCATTATCCCAGGGGATTTGGTTGCCGAATTTAATGTGAATGGGGAGATGGACATTATAAGTTTAATGAAGCAAATGAATATTAGCGAAACTGATATCATTTTCCAATAGGAAATACGCTCACTATTGGCCCACCGCAGCTACGGTGGGCTTTCTTTTTGGTATAAACTTAAGTAAATTTGAAAGGCTTGGGCGGAACTTCCGTCCAAGACATAAAAGAGGATGGGAAAAAATATTGCCGTGCTATTGCTATTGCTGTTCAGTTCCTGTATGGGTATTCCCCAGAAGGAAAAGAAAGAAATGGCAAAAGCCGAAAAAGAAATTGAATATCCGATTACAAAATCGGATGCGGAATGGAGAGCCGAACTAACGGACATGGAATATTATGTCCTGAGAAAGGCCGCCACCGAACATGCCTTTACCAGCGACTTATTGAATACCAAGGAAAAAGGGACCTATGTCTGTGCAGGCTGTGGGACACCAGTATTTAAAAGCGAACATAAATTTGACTCCGGAACGGGGTGGCCCAGTTTTTATCAGGAAATAGAAGGCAATGTTGCTTATGATGTAGACTACAAAATAGGTTACCCTAGAACCGAGGAACATTGTGCTACTTGTGGAGGCCATTTGGGACACGTTTTTAATGATGGGCCCGAGCCCACTGGAAAACGTCACTGCATTAACGGTGTTGCCCTTAATTTTGTCCCCGAGGAAAAATAAAACAAAGAATGGGAAAATACGGTACAGAAAAGACGGAAGAGGAGTGGAAACAAGAGCTTTCACCCGAGGAATACTATGTTTTGCGCCAAAAGGGTACTGAACGCCCTTTTACCGGTGCATATAACCTCCACTTTAAAAATGGGGTCTATCACTGCAAAGCGTGCAATGCCAAACTCTTTGAAAGTGAAAACAAATTTGAAAGCGGATGTGGTTGGCCATCTTTTGACCGAGCAGTAGAAGGTGCCATTGAATATGTACGGGATACTTCCCATGGCATGATCCGCACCGAAACCCTTTGCGCCAATTGTGGCAGCCATTTGGGGCATGTCTTTAATGATGGGCCCAGGGAAACTACAGGACAACGGTATTGCATCAATTCGGTCAGTATTGGTTTTGAACCAAAAGAGGAATAATGGATTTCCCCACTACGTATTTGGAAAGTGCAAAATTTGAGTTTCACCGTTACAAACGATATGGGGATAAAACATTTGAACAGCTTTCCGAAGAAGAATTGTTTTGGAGCGCCAGTGAAAATGATAACAGCATTGCGGTCATTGTAAACCACCTTGCAGGAAATATGCTCAGCCGATGGACCAACTTTTTAACGGAAGATGGGGAAAAGGTATGGCGAGACCGGGATAGTGAATTTGAGCATCCCCCACAAACAAAAATAGAACTGCTGGATTTGTGGGAAAAAGGTTGGCAATGCTTGTTCAATGCCCTCAATAGCATTACCCCCGAAAACTTTGATACTGCAATACAAATAAGAAATGAAAAGCATTCCATCCCCCAGGCCATAAATCGGCAATTGGCCCACTATGCCTCCCACGTGGGACAACTTTTGTTTATTGGAAAGATGATAAAAAAAGACGATTGGGTCTCCCTATCCATACCAAAAGGGCAATCCAAAATCTTCAATAAAAAAATGTTTGGGGAAAACTCCTGACACTTCACTAAATTTGCACTCCATTTTAATCAAAAAAACATTCGCATGAGCCATTTTGATGTCATCGTTTTGGGTAGCGGCCCTGGAGGTTATGTTACCGCTATTAGAGCTTCGCAGTTAGGTCTTAAAACTGCGATAGTTGAAAAAGAAAGCTTAGGTGGTGTATGCCTAAACTGGGGATGTATTCCCACCAAGGCCTTGTTAAAATCGGCCCAGGTATTTGAATACCTAAAACATGCAGAAGATTACGGGCTAAGTGCAAAAAAAGTGGAACATGACTTTGACAAAGTGGTCCAACGTAGCCGAAATGTAGCTGATGGCATGAGCAAAGGTGTACAATTCTTGATGAAAAAGAATAAGATCGAAGTCCTTAACGGTTATGGCAAGGTACTACCCGGTAAAAAAGTCATAGTTAAAGGAGAACATGGGGATCCAGCGGAATATAGTGCCGATCATATTATTATTGCCACGGGTGCACGAAGCAGGGAATTGCCTTCCCTACCCCAGGATGGCAAAAAAGTAATTGGCTACCGTGAGGCCATGACCTTGGAAAAGCAACCCAAGAAAATGATTGTAGTGGGCAGTGGTGCCATTGGTATTGAGTTTGCGTATTTCTACAATTCCATGGGTACGGAAGTTACCGTTGTGGAATATATGCCAACCATTGTTCCAATTGAAGATGAGGATGTTTCCAAACAACTGGAACGGAGCTTTAAAAAAGCGGGCGTAAAAATCAAGACCTCAGCAGAAGTTACCAAAGTGGACACTTCTGGGGAAGGGGTAAAAGCAACGGTCAAGACATCCAAAGGGGAAGAAGTTTTGGAAGCGGATATTGTACTCTCCGCTGTTGGAATTAAAACCAATATTGAAAACATTGGCCTGGAAGACGTTGGAATAGCCACTGACCGCGACAAAATTTTGGTCAATGACTACTATCAGACCAATATTCCCGGATATTATGCCATTGGTGATGTCACCCAGGGACCGGCCTTGGCGCATGTTGCCTCTGCGGAAGGTATTCTTTGTGTTGAAAAAATAGCCGGAATGCATGTGGAACCCCTGGATTATGGAAACATCCCAGGTTGTACCTATTGTATGCCGGAGGTAGCTTCCGTTGGATTTACGGAGAAAAAGGCCAAGGAAGCCGGATACGACATAAAAGTTGGAAAATTCCCTTTTTCCGCAAGTGGTAAAGCCAAAGCAAGTGGTAATGCAGATGGTTTTGTCAAGGTTATTTTCGATGCTAAATATGGGGAATGGTTGGGATGCCATATGATCGGTGCTGGTGTCACCGATATGATTGCGGAAGCGGTGGTAGGCCGAAAATTGGAGACCACGGGGCACGAAATACTAAAGGCGGTCCACCCCCACCCGACCATGAGTGAAGCGGTTATGGAGGCAGTCGCCGATGCGTATGATGAGGTAATCCATTTATAATGCTAAAAGCGTTTCGTCTAACAGCCATTCTGGAAGGAATTTCCTATTTGCTGATATTTGGCCTCACCATGCCCTTAAAGTACTGGGCAGAAATTGGTGAACCCAATAAAATAGTAGGGATGGCCCATGGTATCCTTTTCATCCTTTTTATAGTTCTGGCAGGTGTTTTTTGCTGGGAGCGAAAATGGGGACTTAGAAGGTTTCTGATACTGTTTGTAGCCTCCCTCCTCCCCTTTGGGACTTTTTATGCCGATAGGAAATATCTTAAAAACGCCAGTTAGTGGTTTTAACCAACCTGTAAATAGGGCTTATTAATATATATAGGCAACCAAGCCAAAAAATGGTTGATGTGGGGCATGTCAATCCATAAAGCTTTGAATGGCCAAATCGTAGCTTTGTAATCCAAAGCCCAAAATAACACCCTTTGCTACTGGGGATATAAAGGATTTATGTCGAAATTCCTCCCTTGAATAGGTATTGGAAATATGAACTTCTATCACGGGAGTTACGATAGCTTTTATGGCATCACCAATACCGACCGAGGTATGGGTGTACGCCGCGGCGTTTAATATGATACCATCATAGGTGAATCCCACTTCTTGGATTTTGTCTATCAATTCCCCTTCAATATTGGATTGAAAGTAATCCATTTCAACAGATGGGTATTTGGACTTTAGGGACAAAAAATAGTCTTCAAAGTTTTGATTTCCATAGACTTCCGGTTCCCGTTTCCCTAAAAGGTTTAAATTGGGGCCATTGATGATCATTAGTTTCATGCAATAAAAATAAGCATATTTTTAGGGCATAAAAAAAGGGGCAAAAGCCCCTGTATTTTGTAAAAGTCTATAGCTAATTAAAACGGTATCCCGCTCCAAGTGTTAAGGTGTTGATACTAACGGCATCTCCAAAATCCCCTCCCCTACTTATTTCAAAACCATACCTTGCTTCAACAAACCAATTGTCATCTATTTGATAACCGGCACCAAAAGCCAAGTCCAATCCTAATTCCCCATCAGGAAGATCTTCCAACAGATAATTGATTTGGGGGCCTGCCTGAACATTAAACGCATCGGAAATTTTATATTTGGCCATAATGGGTATATAGAGCGAAGTAAGGTCATCGACAAAACTGAGTAATAGCGAAGGTTCAATATCAAAAGTTTCACTGGCAACAAAATTATATCCTCCACCTATAAAGAAACCAAGCTCACTATCACTGGCATCAAAAAAACCTCCGGTATCAATATCAAATGTGACATTGTTTAGACCGGCTTTAACTGCAAGGCCTTCTTGAGCACTTACTGAGGTAGTGATGGCAATAGCGAATACAAATGCAATAAATAATTTTTTCATGTTATTGTCCTTTAGTTGTTGGTGTCAAAGATAAAAAGGCTATTATTTCAGGAATGGGAAAAACCGTAAAACCCCAACATTTGTCCATTATTCCACAAAAATCCATGTAAACCACTGTAAATCAATTTATTTTGATTTAGAGACTTTTTAATAATCAGAACTGAAATAGAACACCCGCGGTTAAGGCCGTCCAATTGAGGTTGTCGCCCTCAACTCCAAAATAGGAGAAATTTAAGGCTGAAGTATTGGACAGGTTGATGGCAAGTGTTGGCCTGAAATAAAGACCTGAATCCGAAAAAGAGTTTAAACCCAGGGCATAACCCACATCGGCACCCAAATTGAAGCCCCTGGTGGGATAAAAACGGATCAATGCCCCCGCTGGGAGATAAATGGTGTCTTCCCCCCTAATGGTAATCGCTTCCGGTCCAATATCAATAGTGGAATCCAACCCAAAGTAATACATAAGACCGGACGCCAACCCCAGATCAAACTTCTTGGAAACACCCCAGTGCTGGTATAGATCCAAACCGGCACCGATGTTGGCAAAATCCGATGCATCCCCAACGGCAAACCCTGCATGAAAGCCTGCCTTAAAAAACGAACGATCTACATATTGTGAGTTCATCTGGTAAACAATGCCCAAGAACAGCACTAAAAAAATGTACTTTTTCATAAGTTGTTTGGTTGAAGTATATACGTCTTAACGCTAAAACTTAACGTTTAGTTTTGGTTTTTAGTGGAATTCCGTATTGAAAAGTTGCGTTATTTTTAACACATGACTTGGAAACAGGCCTTACAGGATTACCAGCACTATTTAAAGATAGAAAGGGGATTGTCCAGCAATTCCATAACCAATTATTCCCTGGATATCAAAAAGTTGATGGCCTTTTTAGAGGAACATCAAATCAACTCCGGACCCCTTAACATTGGGAATGAGGAAGTACAAAGGTTTATTTATGAGGCAGCCAAAACCATAAATCCACGTTCCCAGGCAAGATTGATATCCGGACTAAAAGGGCTTTTCAACTATTTGGTCTTTGAAGATTATCGAAAGGATAATCCCATGGATTTGATGGAGACCCCTAAAATTGGCAGAAAACTTCCAGAAACCCTTTCTTTGGAGGAAATCAATACACTTATTTCGGGAATTGATTTAAGCAAACCCCAAGGGGAACGCAATAGGGCCATTTTGGAAACTTTATACGGTTGCGGACTAAGGGTCTCTGAACTGGTCAACCTAAAACTGTCCGATCTTTATTTTGATGAAGATATTATTCTGGTAACCGGAAAGGGCAACAAACAACGTTTTGTGCCCATTAGTCCTATCAATAAAAAATATATTGAACTGTATAAAAAACACGTCCGTATCCATCAAAATATTGAACCGGGTTATGAAGACATCCTCTTTTTAAACCGCAGGGGCAAAAAACTGACCAGGGCCATGATTTTCGCCATGATCAAGGACTTGGCAAAGGCAACAGGTTTGAAGAAAAATGTTGGCCCCCATACTTTTCGACATTCCTTTGCAACACATTTATTGGAAAACGGTGCGGATTTACGTGCCATTCAACAAATGTTGGGACACGAAAGCATTACCACAACGGAAATTTATGTTCATGTAAATAGAACACATTTGGCGGATGCGTTAAAAGCGTTTCATCCCCGTTCAAGACACCAATAATTGGTAATGGCCTTTTTTTGGCAGTAAAGTGGCCATACCCAGCTTTTGTTTTTTGTGATTACCCCCTGCTTCTTATCTTTAAAACGTTGAAAACAAAATTCATTTGTGGCGAAAAAATCCAAAAATAAGCGGACCTCCACATGGTCCACGGACCGGGTCCTTAGCATTTCGGCCTTTTTTATCAGTGTAATATCCTTAATTGCATTGCTCTATCAATCCTACTTGGCCCGGGAAGAAAATAAACTTATGCAAAAACAGCATAGTGCCACGGTCATGCCCTATTTAAGTCAATGGTTTGATGATTCTCCGGGAAAACATAATATGGTCATCGGCAATGATGGTATTGGGCCAGCTTTACTAAAAAAAGTCACCATCTCCACAAAAAACGACCAACATTTCAATAGGACGGATGACTTTTTTAGGCACATTTCCAAATCCAATACGTTTTTGGATACCACCCACTATTTATACAGTACGGTGGCCGAAGGAATATTGATTCCGGCAAACTCAACCACGGAATTCGCCTCATTTGATAATTCCCCTGACTTCAAAAGATTCTTAAACCTTCTCCATGAAATTGAGTTTCATTTTGAAATCGAATACGAGGATGTGTACGGCTCTCGATGGTCCTTGAAATATGATGAGGACATTCCAACAAAAATAAAGGACTAGGGTTCCATTTGGTCAAAATAAGCCTTACCGCGCCGTTTCGTTATTGTCTTTAAAGGGCCGTATAATGAGTCGTGCTTCGCGATCAAACTTCACATAATTATATACCCAATTAATGAAAACCACCAATCGATTTCGAAAACCGATCAAAAAGTAAAGGTGGACAAACATCCACACAAACCAGGCAAAAACTCCTTGAAACTTGAATTTTGGCAAATCGGCCACAGCCTTGTTCCTTCCAATGGTGGCCATGCTACCCTTATCCCTATAGGTAAAGGGCTGTAACGGTTTCCCTTGTTGAAGCCGTACCAAATTTTCCCCTAAAAGCCTACCTTGTTGTATGGCAGGTTGGGCCATCATGGGATGCCCATTGGGGTATTTCTCGGAAACCATTTCCGCAACATCACCAATGGCGAAGATATGCTCAAACCCTTTTACTTGATTGTATTCGTTGACCAGCAATCGTTTTGACACAGACAAAAGCTTTTCAGCATCCAACCCCTTAATGGTTACCGCTTGTACGCCTGCCGCCCAAATTAAGGTTGCTGTCTCAAAGCTGGTATCTTGATCTGTCGTGGCTACCTTGCCATCATACTCCGTCACTCGAATATCCTTCCAAACATTTACCCCCAGATTTTCCAAAAAGTCCTCCGCTTTCTTGGAGGCAATTTCACTCATTGCCGGTAACAGGCGATCGGCACCTTGAACCAAATTTATTTGGGCCCTTCGTGTATCCAAGTCGGGATAGTCCTTTGGTAGGATTCCCTTTTTAATTTCGGCCAAAGCTCCTGCAAGTTCAACTCCGGTTGGCCCTCCACCTACAATGACAAAGTTCATCAGGGCCTCGCGTTCATGAAGATCGTCCGTCAATAAGGCCTGTTCAAAATTCTCGAGGATAAGACTTCTTAAATTCAGCGATTGGGGAATTGTTTTCATGGCCATACTATTTTGGGTAATGGATTCATTACCAAAATAATTGGTTCGTGTTCCCGTGGCCACGATCAAATAATCAAACTTCAAGTCGCCTATGGTGGTGTGGACCGTATTGCTCTCGGAGTCTATACCCGTGACCTCGGTCAGACGAAAATAAAAGTGGGGATATCCCTGAAGTACCTTCCGGATCGGGTACGCAATGGAATCTGGCTCCAAGCCACCAGTTGATACTTGATACAACAAGGGTTGGAAGGTATGATAGTTGTTCTTGTCCATCAACACCACTTGAAACTCTTGTTGGCTTAATTTTTTGGCCAAAGCAATTCCCGCAAAACCACCACCAATAATAATCACCCTTTTAAAACTGGACTGAGGAATGTTCATTCTTAAATTTTAAAGTGCAAAAGTACACAATTGGGGGTGGTGATATGGCCACTGGAAATTCATTTTAGTATATTTAAAAACATTAAAAAGAGAACACGAAATGAGAAGGATAGTTTCATTGCACCTAGCACTACTCCTATCGGTTTTTTCAATAAACGCGCAAAAAGCCAAAGCCGAAGCCTTAAAAGGTTTGGATGATAAAACAGAAACGTATGGCGAAATTGCCCTACAAATCTGGAATTGGGCAGAAATGGGGTATCAAGAAGAAAAAAGTGCTGCATTATTGCAGAAAACCCTTTCCGATGCAGGTTTTACCGTTACGAAGGGTATCGCCGAAATTCCAACGGCTTTTGTCGCGGAATATGGAAAAGGAAGCCCTGTTATTGCCATTTTGGGGTAGTATGACGCCCTACCAGGGCTATCACAACAGGCTGTACCGGAAAAGAAATCCGCAGGAGGGGTTGCCGGTCATGCCTGCGGCCATCACTTGTTTGGGACTGCCTCGGCAGGGGCTGCCATTGCGGTGAAGGATTGGTTGAAGGCTTCAGGTTCAAAGGGAACCATCCGTTTCTATGGTTGTCCAGCGGAGGAAGGTGGAGGCGCCAAAGTATATATGTCCAGGGAAGGGGTTTTTAGTGATGTTGACATTGCCCTGCATTGGCATCCCAGTTCCCAGAATGCGGCCAGTGCCGCTGCTGCATTGGCAAACATTTCTGCAAAATTCCGCTTTAAGGGAATCTCGGCACATGCCGCGGGGGCACCACAAATGGGAAGGAGTGCCCTGGATGGTGTTGAGGCCATGAATGTAATGGTCAATATGATGCGGGAGCACATCCCCCAGGAAGCGCGTATCCATTATGTGATCACGGATGGCGGTAAGGCACCCAATGTAGTTCCGGATTTTGCCGAAGTGTACTATTATGCAAGACACAATAGAAGGGATGTGGTTCGGGATATTTTTAGTCGAATAGTAAAAGCAGGGGAAGGTGCTGCCCTGGGAACGGGCACCACAATGACTTATGAAGTTGTAAATGGGGTCCATGAGCTACTCCCCAACCTGGTACTCCAAAAATTGGTCCATAGCAATTTATCGGCAATAGGTGGCATTACCTATACTCCGGAAGAAAGGGCCTTCGCAGAGAAGATTGCCTTGAGCTTAGGACAACAAGAGCTCAATGAAATGGTTGCAATGGAGGTACAGCCTTTTAAGGAAACGGCAAGGGCCTATGGTTCCACAGATGTTGGTGATGTGAGTTTTGTGGTTCCAACGGTAGGTTTCGGTGCTGCAACGTGGGTGCCCGGAACACCGGCCCATAGTTGGCAGGCAGTGGCTTCCGGAGGCATGAGTATAGGGAAAAAAGGGATGATGGTAGCCTCAAAAACACTGACGGCAACGGCAATAGACCTGTTTTCCGATATCTCGTTGATTGAAAAGGCCAAAGCCGAGTTTGAAGAAAGAAGGGGCAGTGATTTTGTGTACGAGCCCCTTGTTGGTAACCGAGCACCGGCGCTTGATTATAGAAAATGAAAAATCGGCGCAAAAATTGGACTTGTCCAGTTTAAAAAATTCCCGTGCATCAGACCATGATGCCCAGGATATGGCATTGATCGCACCCACGGGAATGCCATTTTTACTCGGGAAAGGGGGAATCCGACATTCCCCAAAGGAGTATGCCATGGAAAATCTGGCCAATGTATTCCTCCACACCATTTTGGAATTGGACGTCGGCAGGGCTTGAACTTGTTGTCCCCAACTGTAACAAAATTGCAATAAGGACTACTAATCTATAAATTCTACCAACCACTAGTGAACAAGGAACTGGAACATCAATTTGTGACGGAGCTGGAGAACAACCAAAATATTGTTCACAAGGTATGCAGTCTTTATACCCATGACAGGGATTCCCATAATGACCTGTTCCAAGAAATCACCATCCAGCTTTGGAAGGCATACCCAAAATTTAGGGGAGATTCCAAATTTAGCACATGGATGTACCGTGTGGCACTGAATACGGCCATTACCTTATATCGCAAATCGAAAAGACGGGTCGCGACCCAAGATTACGATTCCGTAATTTTCAAGATAAGGGCAGACGAATATGACGATACACAAGAACGGCAACTAAAGTTGATGTACAATGCCGTAAAACAATTGGGAGATATTGAAAAAGCATTGGTTTTCCTGTATCTGGAAGATAAGAACTATACCGAAATCTCAGAAACTCTGGGTATTACCGAAGTAAACGCCAGGGTTAAAATGAACCGGGTAAAAAACAAACTAAGAACCATACTAAATCCTTAGTATCATGATGGATGAATTGGAACTCTTAAAAAAAGACTGGCAAAAACAAGGAGAGCAGCTTCCTAAGTTGAGCTATGAAGAAATCTATAAAATGATCTGGAAAAAATCCAGTTCCTTGGTCAAATGGATATTCTACATCAGTATTGCGGAATTTGTCTTTTGGATTTCACTTTTCTTTTTGCCCATACAAGGCGAAAAATTGAACTCCGATGGCGCCAGGCTTTTTCAGAACCTGGAATTAAGTCTTGAAATCCTAAGATATATAGCACTGGTGTACTTTATTGTAAAGTTCTATAAAAACTTCAAAAGGATACATGTTACGGCTTCTGCACGGGAACTCATGAAAAGCATCATTTCTACCCGAAAAACGGTAATGCAATATGTTTGGTTCAACCTTGGGGTTTTCGCCCTTATGATGATTGTGGTCTTTATTGAGTTTGCAAAATATGATACCACCCTAAATATGACCGAGAAGATTGCGGAAGCGGACAACAGTCTTCTCATTTGGTTTTTGGTAGGCTTGAGCTTGTTGTTGTTTATTGCATTTTGTGGCTTCCTTCTTTGGTTGTTTTATCGATTGTTGTACGGAATTCTTCTCAAACGATTGAACAACAATTATCGCGAGTTAAAGAAACTGGAAGTTTAGTTTCCCTTATAGCTGTAGCGCCTTTTTTGGTGGTCCGCTTCGTACGCGGCCAATTCCTCTTGTGGTATTACATGAAGGAATGAAGGGTGCTGTTCAATGGCATATTCCAACTTTTCAATGATCTGATCAATGGACTCATTGTCGTAATCTATTTCCAAGGGCTGCTTTATAAGCATGGATTGCAGAATTCCCTTCTTTTTGATGTATAGTCCTTTTTTATCAAAAGACCTTCTAAAACCATCAATTACAACAGGAACCACAATGGGTTTGTATTTTTTGATGATATGGGCAGTACCTTTTCGTAAAGGTTTCCATGGTCTGGTGGTTCCTTGGGGAAAGGTAATCACCCAACCATCCGCCAAAGCAGTCCCAATATTTGAAATATCACTGAACTTTACAGGTCTGTTTACTTCCTTTCCATCTGCCCTCCATGTACGTTCAATGCTTATGGAACCGGCATACGCCAATATTTTGGCCAACACGCTCTTCTTCATGGTCTCCTTTGCCGCTACATAATAGATATTCAATTTGGGATTCCAGAGATAGAGAATGTTCTTAATGTTATCCTCCCTACCGCTCAAAGCGGCATTAAAAACATGGAACATGGCCACTACATCGGCAAAGTAAGTCTGATGGTTACTAACAAAAAGTACGTTCTTTTCGGGGAGACTCCTAATGATATCCGAGCCTTCAATTTCCAGCTTGTTGAACCCTTTGTACCTGGAATGGGTTATTAAGCCCATAATACGTATTAACCACTTTTTTAAAAAAAGGTTGTGTCCGAAAGGGGTTTTCTTAAAAAGATCCATACTGCTCCTATGCCAAGGGCTAATTTACAAAATAGGCACTAAACCACTTTTTGCACCAAATCCTTTATTTCGCTTAACATCATGGCCGTAGCACCCCAAACCGTGTAACCATTTAGTTTAAAGGCCGGTACCAAAATTTTGTGGGCGTAGGAAGTTGTTAAATACTGCTGCATTAGGTTGCTGTTATCCAAAAAATCCACCAGTTTCACCTCAACCAACGCCTCTACTTCCACGGGGTCCAATTTAAAAGGTTTTACCTTGGAATACAGTCCCAGGAATGGTTTGACCAAAAAATTACTTGGTGGAATATAAACTTCGGTCAAAGGCTTCACCATTTCTATATCTTCCGGAAGGATTCCCACCTCTTCAAAGGTCTCCCGTTTGGCCGTTACCAATAGGTCGGAATCGGTATCCTCAACCTTACCCCCCGGAAATCCAATTTGATTGGAATGTACTCCTGGATAGGTATTCCGCAGCATAAGCAGCAAGTGTGTCTCATTATTCTCCTTTGGATAAAACAGGGCCATAACGGCTGCACGTTTTGCTTTTTTTACATCAATCGTGCTTTCTTCCCTAAATTGTTTTCTTACGGCCGGTTCCATCTTAAAATGGGAAGCTGTCCCGGGCAAGGGTAGATTTTTTATTTTTACAATCGTTTTACTAAAACGGGAAAATTCCATGGAGAAGAAAATAATACTGTTGGCAAGTTTACTATTATTTTTTTTAGGAGGATGTGGGGAGAAAGAAAAAAAAGAGTCGGGTAAACCAAATGGGGAAGCCCTTAAAGAGGTCAGTGATGAAACTGGTAATGAAAAGGTAGTTCAAGAGGAAAAACCCCAGCCATTGATCGAAGAGGAAAATGAACCTTTTTTACTCACCGAAGAAAATGCCATTGACTTTTTTTTCGATTATGCCAAAAACGTAAAAGAGGATAAGGTAAGACTAACGACCAGTTTGGGAAAGTTTACCATACAACTCTACAACAATGTTCCCTACCATAAGGCCAATTTTATCTATCTGGCCAAAAAGGGCTATTTTGACAACACCCAATTTCACAGGGTGGTTCCGGATTTCATTATTCAGGGCGGAAACTCGGACGACCGTGAAACGAGCAAAAAGAGAAAGGCTATAGGTCGCTATCTTTTACCTCCGGATACCCGAAAGGGGCACAAACACCACCGAGGAACCATTTCCATGCCCAGTAGCGAACGTGACAATCCACATAAACTGGCCTCTCCATATGAGTTTTTTATTGTAGTGACCAAACCGGGCTCCTATCATTTGGATGGCAGTTATACCCCATTTGGAAGGGTCATTGAAGGAATGGACATTGTGGATAAAATAAATCAGGTTCCCATTGACCAAGGGGAATGGCCCATGCAAAATGTTTACATCTTAAAAGCGGAGGTTCTTTAACCCTTTTCCTTCCGATAAATATTGGGCAATGCTATCCCAAATTTTACGGCCAGTAAGCGCAATACAATTACGACAAGGATTGCCAAGACATAGCTATACTTCTCGGGAACTTTGATAAGGTTGAACAAAAAATAACTTGCCCCTCCCAAAATACAGGCCGTAGCATAGATTTCCTTTCGGAAAATCACGGGAATCTCATTACATAAAATATCTCGGATCACACCGCCAAAACTTGCGGTCATCGTGCCCAGTGCAATACACATTACAGGTAATAATCCCGCTTCAAGACCTTTTTCAAGACCAATTAAGGTAAACAAACCTATTCCTAGGGTATCGAACAGGAACAGGGACTTTCGTAAATATTTCAATCGACTTGCAAACAGCACGGCAAAAACAACGGTAACCCCAATGGTAATCATATAAATGGCATCGCGCATCCAGACCACCGGAGTATTTCCAATCATTAAATCCCGGAGTGTCCCTCCACCAATGGCCGTTACAAAAGCAATGATGAAGACCCCGAACAGATCCAGTTTCTTTTCCATGGCGACCAATACCCCGGAAACGGCAAAGGCAATGGTACCCAATATGTCCAAGGTTTGGTAAAACACAATTTAAAGCTTTTGGGTATAGTAGTTGTAATCCTTGATAACCACATCCACAAATTCAATGGGTTTTATAGTGGTAGTAACATCCATCACCTCCTTTAATCGCTTATCCAGGGAAACAATAACGTTATGGTCGCCATTTTTCCTTGCCTTTTCATAAAGTTCCTTTACGGTCTGTATCTCACTATCGCTAAAAACAGTGACTTGGGGGAATTGGGGTTGGTAATCGTTTGGTATTTCCTTCAATATGGTATCCTTTAATTGAACCCGCTGTCGTTCACTGATTACCGTGGTCCCCGCCGCAATATCGCCTATCCGCTGTCCATTGCCCCGTATTAAAATAGTAACAACGGCGGCTGCCCCGGAAGTTAGGCTTACATCAATGATCCTTAAAATCCATCGGACAAAATAGTTCCCAAAATTTGGTTTGGAACCGTCCAGTTTCACCACCCTAAGGTTCATCAATCCTTTACCAATGGTCTTACCATCGGTTAAGGTCTCAAATAAGAGATAGTACAAAAAGGAAGGAAGGGTGACCACGAGATAGAGTGCCCAAAGGGCATCAAAGTCCACATTTAAATACACTAAAAATAAAACCGCCAATACCGTATAGACCACAATTACAAAACTATCAATAATATAGGCCAACATACGTTCCCCAAGATTGGAACTGTTTTGGTCTATAGTTACGTTTTGGGCAGTCTCTATTTGAAATTGGTTCATTTTTTTGGTTTCTTTACAAACAAAGGCGCAAATTTAATGCGAGAGGCGGCATTCGTAAAGCAAAATAAAAATAAATGGGTTGCGTTCGAAGAGGCCCTAAACAGTAAAAGGGAATTGTCGCCAGACCAACTTTCCGACCTCTATATTGAACTGACCGATCATCTAAGCTACGCCAAAACCTTTTATCCTGGTAGCAATACCCAACTTTATCTCAATTCAATTGCTTCACTAGCCCACCAAAAAATCTATAAGACAAAACGCGAATCCAAGAACCGTATTGTTACTTTTTGGAAAATAGAGTTCCCCCAAATGTTTTATGCACACCAAAGGGAATTGCTAATTTCCTTTTTGGTATTTGCATTTTTCTGTTTTGTAGGCGCTTTTTCTGCGGCCAATGATGGGGATTTTGTACGTTCCATTCTCGGAGATGGCTATGTGAACATGACTTTGGACAACATTGAAAAAGGGGACCCTATGGCGGTGTACAAACAAATGGGGGAATTCAATATGTTTTTGGGAATAACCATCAATAATATCAAAGTAGCTCTTTTTGCCTTTGCGTTGGGTATCTTTCTTGGAGTAGGTACCATTTGGGTCTTGCTAAGAAATGGTTTGATGCTGGGCAGTTTTCAATACTTCTTTCATGACAAAGGATTGCTCTGGGAATCTGCCAGAACCATTTGGATCCATGGGACCATTGAAATATCCGTCATTATCCTAGCCGGCTGTGCGGGTTTGGTCATGGCAAACGGAATGCTGTTCCCGGGGACCTATACCCGGTTGGAATCCTTTAAACGTGGCGTAAAGAATGGACTAAAAATAGTAGTGAGTACAATTCCGTTTTTCATCATTGCGGGATTTTTGGAAGGTTTTGTTACCCGACATACGGAAATGCCGGATTGGCTTGCCATAACCATAATTTTGGGGTCTTTGGGCTTAATAGTGTTTTATTATGTTATTTATCCCTATCAACTTAACAAAAAAGATAACCATGGACAGCACTCCTTATATTGAGTTTAAAAAACAACGGGAACTCGGGGAAATCCTTACCGATTCCTTCAATTTTATAAAGTTTGAGTTTAAATCATTTTTTGGAACCCTTTTAAAAATTGTGGGGCCTTACCTGTTTGCAACAATGGTTTTTTTAGGATTCTATTTTTATTCCTTTAATGGGCTTCTCAATTTTGATATACAATCCCAGGGACCAGAAATCAATCCCATACTTCTGATTATTGCATTGTTTGGATTGATGGTTTCTGCCATTGCCACGTATGGACTTACACAGGCAACGGTACTGTTTTATATTAAATCCTATACCGACAATAAGGGGAAAATTGATTATGACCAAATAAAAAAAGAAGCTTACCAAAACTTCTGGAGTTTTATTGGACTTTCATTCCTTGTGGGATTGGCCATAACGGCCGGTTTGTTCCTATGCATCATTCCCGGCATTTATCTTTACCCCCCACTAATGTTGTCCTTCAGTATCCTGGTTTTTATGGGCAAAGGGGTAGGTGATTCTTTCCAATATGGGTTTACCCTGATCAAGGATAATTGGTGGATAACCTTTGCAACCCTTTTGGTCCTGGGAATTCTTATAGCCATAATAGGTTATATATTTCAAATTCCGGCGGTAATTTACCTATGGATCAAAATGGGGGTCTTTTCTGGCGAAATGGATGCCGAGAGCATGGGAGGAGGTATTATTGACCCCATATATATTCTATTGAATATACTGGCCTATGCGGTCCAATTTATTCTACAGACCGTGTCCTTGGTTGCCGCAGCACTCATCTTTTTTGACCTGAATGAGAAGAAAAACTTTACGGGAACTTTTGAACGCATCCAAAATTTGGGAAAAAAAGAAGAATAGTCCATGTTCAAAAATCTTCTCCTTGCTGTCCTACTTTCACTTCCGGTTTTAAGCTCGGCCCAAAAAGATAGCACCGAGGTCAGGTATGATGATCAAAATTTGACGATCATAGAGATTTCGGAAGCTGATTTGGAGCCGTTCAAAACGGATGAAAAGTACAATTATGAAATAGAAAAAAAGGACAACTCCTGGTGGGAAGCCATTAAAAACTGGTTTTACAATCTTTTAAGGCGATTTTTTGAATGGTTGTTTGGTGTAGAATCTGCCCCAAACTATATTACCGCATTCCTTAAATACCTCCCCTATCTACTTCTTGGCCTTTTGTTGTTTCTCATCATCCGATTTTTCATAAAGGCCAATACCAAAAACATCCTGTTTTCCAAAGCCAATGAAAATACGGTTATCCTTTCAGAGGAAGAACAAATCATAAAAACGGCAGATATTCAAGCACTTATACAAAAAGCACTTGGAGAGCACAATTATCGTTTGGCCATTAGATATTACTATCTGTTCCTACTAAAAATGTTAACGGAAAGGGAATTGATCCATTGGGAATTGCAAAAGACCAACAACGATTACATTGGGGAGCTTTCCAATTCTAAATTGGCACCGCTTTTCAAAAGGGTAACTTTACTCTACGATCATATTTGGTACGGGGAATTTCAAATAGACGCACAGGGGTATCATAGGGCCAAGGACCGCTTTGACCAACTAAAACAATCCATAACCGCAAATGCTTAAAACGGGAAGGTCATATATTGGTATTGGTGTCCTGGCACTTGTCTTGCTTCTGGTGTTTGAATACAACAAACCCAAACAGATCAATTGGTTTCCTTCTTATGTAAGTACCCATACCATCCCCTATGGGACCAAGGTCTACAATGATCTTTTACCCCTGGTCTTTCCACAGGCGCAACAGGTATATAGAACACCTTTTGAATTTCTTTCCCGAGGCGATACCTTGACCGGCACTTATATTTTCGTAAATGAGCGTATTGAATTTGGCAAAACGGATTTATCGGAATTATTGTCCTGGGCCAGGGAAGGCAACCATCTCTTTATGGCATCGGAATCCTTTGAAAAGGAATTGCTCGACACCTTGAACCTGCATACTTCAAGTATCTATGATATGAATACGGTTACCCCGGTATTTAAACACCTTCTTGTAAATGAAAGGGCAAGGGCAAACGATATCCCCTTTGATAGGGATTATTACACTTCCATTTTCAGTGAGTTGGATACCATAAATAGTGTGGTACTTGCCGAGGTACTTGTAAAAAATGACAGTACCAAAACCGAAAAAAGAGGGATAAGCGCAGTACAGCAAGCATTTGGCAAAGGAAAGATAACATTATCCACTTTTCCCGAGGCGTTCACCAATTATTTTATGCTTAAAGATGAAAACCGTAGCTATACTACTGGTTTAATGGCCTACATAGATTCTTCCAAGCCGGTATATGTGGACAATCACCATAAAGCAGGAAAGACTTTTTATACCTCACCCATGTACCTCTTTTTGAACACTAAAGAGCTAAAGTGGGCCTATTATTTGGCCCTTATTGGTTCGTTGCTGTACATTGTGTTTGAAGGAAAGCGGAAACAAAGGGCCATTAAAGTAGTGGAGCCCCTGAAAAACCAAACCTTGGCCTTTACCAGGACCATTGCGAATATGTATTTTGAAAACAATAGGCAGAATGAAATCGCCAACCACAAAATTCAATACTTCATGGATTATGTCCGGACCCGCTTTCACTTGGTCACGGAAAAGATAGATTCCCAATTCCATCATAGCCTGGCCCTGCGAAGCAATCATTCCAAAGAAGAGGTAAAAGCCTTGTTCAGCAAATTCCAAGATATCCAAAGGACAAATAAGGTAACCAATCAACAATTAGAAAAGTTAGAACGTAACATACAGGATTTTAAAGCCAAAGCAGATGGAAAACAATGATTTGAATTTTGATAGCCGTATTCCGCTTGCGGAACTCAACGAATCGGTGAATCTAATAAAGGGGGAGTTGGGAAAAGTAATTATTGGGCAACAGAATTTTATGGAATTGCTCATTGTTTCCCTGTTGGTAGACGGCCACGTTTTGATAGAAGGCGTTCCCGGTATCGCCAAGACCATTACTGCAAAGCTTTTCGCCAAAACCCTGAAAACCGGTTTCAATCGTATTCAGTTCACTCCGGATTTAATGCCGAGTGATATTCTGGGCACTTCGGTATTCAATGTAAAAGAATCGGATTTTGAGTTCAAAAAAGGACCTATATTTTCCAATATCATTTTAATTGACGAAATCAACCGGGCTCCTGCCAAAACGCAGGCCGCACTTTTTGAAACGATGGAGGAAAGGCAGGCTACCGTTGATGGGACCACCTACAAAATGGCCAATCCATTCATGGTCCTGGCAACACAAAATCCCATTGAACAGGAAGGCACCTATTCCTTACCTGAAGCACAACTGGACCGTTTTCTTTTTAAGATAAAGGTGGATTATCCTTCTGTGGAGGAAGAAGTGGAAATAATTCAAACCCATCATGAGCGAAAATCGACAGAACCTACTGAATTGGTAAAACCAATACTCCTACCAAAAAAATTAGAGGACTATAAAAACAAGGTACACCATGTCCTAGTAGAGGAAAAAATAATACGGTATATAGCGGAAATTATCTCAAGAACACGCAATCATCCCCATTTGTACTTGGGTGCATCGCCAAGGGCGTCCATTGCGGCAATGCATGTTGCCAAAGCGTTTGCTGCCATTAATGGACGGGATTTTGTCATACCCGAAGATGTTAAAAAGGCCTTGCCACCAATTCTAAACCATAGAATTATTCTGACCCCGGAACGGGAAATGGAAGGGATGACCACAGAGAACGTTATTGGAATGATCGTAGAATCGGTAGAAATACCCCGCTAATGCAATTCCTGAAATCGTTTTATATACACAATCGTTTTTTTAGGTATATCGCCTTACTGGCCGCTGGTTTTGTGCTTTCCTATTGGTTTCATTTTTTATATCCCATTTGTTGGCTATGCACTTTTGTCCTCCTTGCCCTTTTTTTTGTGGACAGCTACCTCTTGTATCGCACAAAGGATGCTGTAACGGCAAGGCGTGAGGTTCCCAAAAAGCTTTCCAATAGTGATTACAATACCATAGAAATCCATTTCTCCGTCAAATATCCCTTTACGGTTGAAGTGGAACTCATAGACGAGCTGCCCGAGCAATTTCAGAAACGTGATTTTCTACATCGAACCTTTACGAAAAGGGATGTTAAAAATCAGTATCAATATGTCGTCCGTCCCGTGGAACGTGGAGAGTATATCTTTGGCCATCTAAATGTTTATTGCTCTTCCCCACTTGGTATTGCCAAAAGGAGGTTTACTTTTGAAAAGGATAGGATGGTCCCGGTATATCCCAGTATCATCCAGATGCAGCAATATGATTTTTTGGCCATTAGCAACCGTCTTACCGAGCTGGGACTGAAAAAAATCCGAAGAATAGGTCATACCCAGGAGTTTGAACAGATAAAGGAATATGTTGTGGGTGATGATTTTAGAACCATCAATTGGAAAGCTTCCGCAAAAAAGAGTCAGTTGATGGTCAATCAATACCAAGACGAAAAATCCCAACCCATTTATTCCATTATCGACTCGGGAAGGGTCATGAAAATGCCATTCAATGGACTTAAATTACTGGATTACGCGATTAATTCCACTTTGGCGTTTTCCAATGTAGCCCTTAAAAGAAATGACAAAACCGGTATGTTGACCTTCTCTAAAAAGGTCGAAAATTTTGTACCCGCAGCGCAGAAGATCACCCATTTAAATTCCATACTGGAAACCTTGTACAATATCGGAACGGACTTTAGCGATTCCGATTTTGGCCATCTTTATGCCCAAATTAAAAGAAAACTCAACCATAGAAGCCTATTGTTGCTCTACACCAATTTTGAGCATATTTCTGCCCTAAAAAGACAATTGCCCTATCTCTTGGCATTGGCAAAACAACACGTTTTGGTCGTCATCTTTTTTGAGAACACCGAATTGGAGAAACTAGTCACGGTCAATGCAGAAGATATACAAAGCATTTACCATAAGACCATTGCGGAAAAATTTATTCTGGAAAAACGATTAATACAAAAAGAACTCCATAAGTACGGTATTCAAACCATATTGACAAAGCCTGAAAATTTGACCATCAATACCATTAACAAGTATTTGGAGATCAAGGCAAGGGGGTTACTGTGATCACTCCAAACCCAAAACCCCTGCTGGAAGCGATAAGGCCAAAAGCGTAGGTTCCCTTTCTTCTTGTAGGAGTTGCTCCAAACGGAGCATTTGGTCAAAATCCTTGGTATGCTCAAAAAGGGTGACCGCTGCATTCTTTCTTCGTTTGGCCTTTTTATGGTCCGTAAAAATATCTATGGTGACTCCAACGGTGACCCCGCCCAAAATAGTGGCCCAAAGATCATCATTGTCCCAACCATTTTCACGTTGACCCGCATCAACCGCCTCTTTTCCCAATCCTATAAGTGTGCTCCCACCAATGGCACCTGCAAAAGTCCACCAACGGTTCCCATCAGAGATTTGTTTGGCGATTCCCGCCCCGGCAAGGCCAAACAGGTTACCTCCAACAAAATGTAGTACTTTATCCCTTTCTACCTGTGCATTCACTCCCTGTAGAACGGCTATGAGCAGTAGACTTACAAACACTTTCTTCATTGCCCGGTAAAGATAACCAAGCATTCTCAGGACGCGTATTTATTCGATGAAATGCAGGTTTAGCAGATTTACAATCCAATAGGGTTTATGGTGCTTTTGGCTTTTTCAAAGTCCGAGACCAAATCCTGAACTATTGCAGCAGCTGGCTTTATCTCATGAATTAATGCAGAGACTTGTCCTATCTCGAGTTCCCCATTTTCCAAATCGCCCTCGAACATACCCCTTTTGGCACGCCCCCTCCCTAATAATTGTTTAAGTTCTTCTGTTGATGCCCCTTCTTTATATGCCTGCTGTACCTGAAGATAAAACTGGTTCTTTACAAGACGTACGGGGGCCAATTCCTTTAAGGTGAGATGGGTATCCCCTTCCTTGGCCCCAACCACCACTTCCTTGAATGCCTGATGTGAAGAAGCTTCCAAAGTGGCCACAAACCGGCTTCCCACCTGTACGCCATCAGCACCCAAGACCATTGCCGCCAGCATTTGCTTTCCGTTGGCAATACCTCCCGCAGCAATCAATGGAATATGGATTTGCTCCTTTACGGCCGGAATCAACACAAAAGTGGTTGTCTCGTCCCGTCCATTATGTCCACCGGCTTCAAAACCTTCTGCGACAACGGCATCCACACCTGCTTCCTGTGCTTTTAGGGCAAACTTTACACTGCTGACCACATGCACAACCGTTATTCCATGTGCTTTTAAAACAGGAGTCCAGGTCTTTGGATTGCCGGCCGAAGTAAAAACAATTTTTATCCCGCCCTCAATAATAATATCCATGATTTCCTTCAAATCCGGATATAACATGGGAACGTTTACCCCAAAGGGTCTGTCAGTGGCTTTTTTACATTTTTGGATATGTTCACGGAGAACGCTTGGGTACATACTGCCCGCGCCTAAAAGTCCCAATCCCCCGGCATTGGAAACTGCCGAAGCCAAACGCCAGCCACTTGCCCAAACCATTCCAGCTTGGACAATGGGATATTGGATTCCAAAAAGCTTTGTGACGCTATTCTCCAAAACCTTATGATATTACCCCTGAGCCCAACAATTCCTCACCTTGGTACCAAGCTACAAATTGTCCTTCGGTTATGGCAGATTGCTTTTCCATGAAATCTACATAAAGCCCACCTTCCACCCTATATAATATGGCCTTTTGCAAGGGCTGTCTATACCGGATTCTGGCGTTGACCTCCATGGTGTCATCAAGGGACAAGGTCAAATCTTGCCGTACCCAATGCAATTCTGCTTCCTTAACAAACAGGGTCCTTCTATAAAGTCCTGGATGGTTCTTTCCTTGACCGGTGTATATGGTATTCGTCTCCACATCCGTATCCAAAACAAAAAGGGGCTCCTTGGTACCACCTACGTCCAGACCTTTACGTTGGCCTATGGTAAAATAATGTGCCCCTGGATGTTGTCCTACCACTTCCCCGTCTTTGAGGGTATACTTGGGCTTTTCCGAAAAATGTGCCAACTCTTCCGCCTTATTGGCAAAGTGATCAAGGCCGTTTTTAAAATGATTGGAATCTTTGGGAACTTCAATGATCATCCCTTCCTTGGGTTTCAACTTTTGTTGAAGAAATTCCGGAAGTCTTACTTTTCCTATAAAACATAGACCTTGCGAATCTTTCTTCTCCGCAGTTATCAGGTTGTTTTTAGCGGCTATCCTTCTTACCTCCGGTTTGGTCAATTCACCAATTGGAAACAAGGTTTTGGACATTTGTTCCTGGGAAAGTTGGCACAAAAAATAAGATTGGTCCTTATTCTCATCCACTCCCGATAAAAGCTGAAATATCTCTTTTCCATCTTCTTGAAAAAAGGATTTCTTACGGCAATAATGGCCCGTCGCCACATAATCGGCCCCGAGATTCATGGCAATCTTCAGAAATACATCAAACTTGATTTCGCGATTACACAGCACATCCGGATTGGGGGTCCTCCCCCTTTCATACTCATTGAACATATAATCAACAATCCGCTCTTTATATACCTCGCTTAAATCCACGGTTTGGAATGGAATGCCCAATTTTTCCGCTACGATAAGGGCATCATTACTATCCTCCAACCATGGACACTCATCCGATATGGTTACCGAATCGTCATGCCAATTCTTCATAAAAAGACCGATTACGTCATACCCCTGTTCCTTCAACAAAAAAGCGGCAACACTGGAATCCACACCTCCGGAAAGGCCAATAACTACTTTTTTCATCATTCTTTTTATCTGCATTGCAAAAATACGAATTAAGACTGTCCTTCAGGAATTCCCACTACGGTAGACGCTGGACAAAGCCAGGCAATTGCGTGGGATTTCTCCTCATAACCTGACATAAAAAATCTATGCGCGGAGGAATCAACAGTATGGTTTTGTTAAACTTTTCAAAAAAAAAGTAAAACAAAAGCAACCTTTTTATTTTTGTTTAATCTTTTCTATGTTTTATAAAACATTAGCATTTTTTCTAATTTTTCATAAAAAATTTTAGGAATTTCAATTTTATCGAAAAAAAATCAACAAAACCCGAACAATGTCCTACCTATCTTTTGTGTATGAAACAAAACAAATGATTAAACATAACAACTAAGACGATTACCTATGAGACACCCCACGAAAATGAAAAACTTTTTTTTACTGTTCCTGATTACACTACTCACCTTTTCTTGTGACGATGAGGACGATGGAGCAAAAACAACGGAAGATAATGCTTCCAAAAGCAACATTGTAGACACTGCCATAAATACCGACGCATTGGGCAGTTTGGTTGCCGCGCTGACCAAAGCGGATGAAAATGAGGATTCCAATTTAGTGAACGCCTTAGGTGGAGAAGGTCCCTTCACCGTATTCGCACCTACCAATGATGCTTTTGACAATTTGTTTGCGGATTTGGATGGTTTTGATTCCTTGGATGACTTTGATACCGAGGAAGAGCGGGACTTATTGGCCTTGATACTACAATATCATGTAATAGCTGGTCAAGAATTGGATTCCGAAGATTTATCCGATGAACAGGAACTCCCTACACTTTTGGGAGCAAATCTTACGGTTTCCTTGGATGGAGGCGTATTTATACAGGACGCTACCGATGCGGATGCAGAAGTTGTTAGTCCGGATAATTTTACCAGCAATGGCGTTGTCCATATCATCGATAAGGTTTTGTTGCCCCTATCGGTGATTGAGATGCTAAATGGGGACACGCTCGTGGACATTGTAGTGGGCGCCGAATCCCTATCCCTTTTGGAGGAAGCCGTAATTAAAGCCGATTTGGTCGAGACATTGGGCAGTGAAGGACCATTCACCGTTTTTGCACCGGATGATAACGCCTTCGCAGCTCTTTTGGACACGCTTGGGGATGACTATAACAGCTTGGATGATTTCGATACCGTAGAAGAAATTGCCCTGCTTACCAACATCTTATTATATCATGTTATTCCCAATGAAACTATTTTAGAGGCGAATCTGGAAGAGGGTGGAGTCCCCACTGCACTAACGGACAACAGCCTACATATCATTGCCTCAAATGACACCTTCGTTGTTGGGGATGACACCGATGTGGATGCCAACATCACCGATACGGATTTCACCGCTTCCAACGGAGTAGCGCACATCATTGATAAAGTGCTTTTGCCACAGGCCGTTTTGGATGCCATAAGTGGAGGAATGTCCATGAATCTTGTCGAAATTGTGGTAGGTACGGAATCCCTATCCCTATTGGAGGAAGCCGTGATAGCCGCAGGACTGGCCGGCACGCTCAGTGGTGATGGGCCATTTACCGTATTCGCCCCAACCGATGATGCCTTTGCGGCCCTTTTGGACATCCTGGGGGACGATTACAACAGTTTGGCCGATTTTGACACCCAGGAGGAACTGGACCTCCTCACCGATATCCTTCTCTACCATGTGCTGCCCCAGCAGGTTTTGGAGGCCGACCTGAATCCCGGTGCAGTGCCCACCGCCCTTATGAGCAACTCCCTGGAGGTCATTGCCTCCGAAAACACTTTTGTCATTGGTGATGCCTCGGATACCAATGCCAATATCAAGGATACCGATATCCTGGCTTCCAACGGTGTGGCCCATACCATAGACAAGGTATTGCTGCCACAGGCCGCCATTGATTTTGTCCTCGAAATGCAGCTGAAGAACCTTGTGGAGATTGTGGTCGAGACCGATGACCTTTCCCTTTTGGAGGGGGCCGTGATAGCGGCGGGACTGGCAGGGACGCTCAGCGGTGACGGGCCGTTTACCGTATTCGCCCCGACCAATGATGCCTTTGTGGCCCTTTTGGACATCCTGGGGGACGATTACAACAGTTTGGCCGATTTTGACACCCAGGAGGAACTGGACCTCCTTACCGATATCCTTCTCTACCACGTGCTGCCCCAACAGGTATTGGAGGCCGACCTGCATCCAGGTGCCGTGCCCACCGCCCTTATGGGCAACTCCCTGGAGATCATTGCCTCGGGACACACCTTTGTCATAGGTGATGCTTCGGAAACCGATGCCAATATCAAGGATACCGATATCCTCGCTTCCAATGGCGTGGCCCATATCATAGACAAGGTATTGCTGCCACAGGTCGCCATTGATTTTGTCCTGGAAATGCAGCTGAAGAACCTTGTGGAGATCGTGGTCGAGACCGATGACCTTTCCCTATTGGAGGGGGCCGTGATAGCGGCAGGACTGGCAGGGACGCTCAGTGGTGACGGGCCATTTACCGTATTCGCCCCGACCAATGATGCCTTTGTGGCCCTTTTGGACATCCTGGGGGACGATTACAACAGTTTGGCCGATTTTGACACCCAGGAGGAACTGGACCTCCTCACCGATATCCTTCTCTACCACGTGCTGCCACAGCAGGTATTGGAGGCCGACCTGCATCCCGGTGCCGTGCCCACCGCCCTTATGGGCAACTCCCTGGAGATCATTGCCTCGGGACACACCTTTGTCATAGGTGATGCTTCGGACACCGACGCCAACATCAAGGATACCGATATCCTTGCTTCCAACGGCGTGGCCCATACCATAGACAAGGTATTGCTGCCACAGGCCGCCATTGATTTTGTCCTCGAAATGCAGATGAAGAACCTTGTGGAGATCGTGGTCGAGACCGATGACCTTTCCCTATTGGAAGGGGCCGTGATAGCGGCGGGACTGGCAGGGACACTTAGCGGTGATGGGCCGTTTACCGTATTCGCCCCGACCAATGATGCCTTTGTGGCCCTTTTGGACATCCTGGGGGACGATTACAACAGTTTGGCCGATTTTGACACCCAGGAGGAACTGGACCTCCTTACCGATATCCTTCTCTACCACGTGCTGCCCCAGCAGGTATTGGAGGCCGACCTGCATCCCGGTACCGTGCCCACTGCCCTTATGGGCAATTCCCTGGAGGTCATTGCCTCGGGACACACCTTTGTCATAGGTGATGCTTCGGATACCGATGCCAATATCAAGGATACCGATATCCTTGCTTCCAACGGCGTGGCCCATACCATAGACAAGGTATTGCTGCCAAAGGCCGCCATTGATTTTGTGGCCAGTCTACAGGAAAATACTATTGTGGAATTAGCACAGTCTGTGGATGATTTAAGCTTGTTAGTGGATGCCCTCATACAAGCAGATGCCGGACTGGTTGAGGCCTTACAGGGGGATGGTCCATTTACCGTTTTTGCTCCTAACAATCATGCCTTTCAGGAGTTATTTCACCTTTTGGGACCTGAATATCACGGTATTTCGGATTTTGACACCCCTGAAGAAAAAGAACTTTTGGCCACCGTGTTGTCCTATCACGTACTCTCTGGTTCGGCAATTGCCTCTGGAGAATTTGACGGACATCAACAATTCAAAACGGAACAAGGGGAAAACATTTCCGTTGACGTGAGATTCAATGGACGGATAGTCATATTTGATAAAACACATGACAGGGCCCGGGTGGTCACTGCTGATAACGAGGCCAGTAACGGAATCGTACACATTATAGATAAGGTATTATTACCACAGGAAGTGCTGGATGCCCTGCACTAAAATTACTAACAAGCCCATCGGTGTGATGGGCTTTACACTTTAAACAATTAAACATTTATAATTTCTTTACCATGAAACATTTTTTTAAAAAACCCTTGATTTTATTTGCCACCGCTCTTTTGGCGTGGTCATGTTCCGACGATGATGACAACAATGGAGGAGAACCTACGCCTCCTGAACAGAACATTGTGGAAGCAGCTCAGGCCACGACAAATTTGAGCAGTTTGGTTGCCGCACTTACCGCCGCGGACCAAAGCCCAAATAACGATTTAATTGGTACCCTAAGTGGAGATGGACCTTTTACTGTGTTGGCCCCCAGCAACGAAGCTTTTTCGGATTTATTTGATCGCTTGGACGGATTTTCCTCTTTAGCGGATTTTGATACAACGGAAGAACAGGACCTTTTGGCCGCCATCTTATCGTATCATGTGGTGTCCGGTGCCGCGGTAACCTCGGGCATGTTAACTAACGGTCAAACGATCGAAACCGTTCAAGGAGGAACATTGACCGTATCCACGGAGGGTGGTTTCTTCTTTACCGATGCGGCCAACGAAGCTGCCCAAGTTACCACTGCCGATGAGGAAGCTTCCAACGGAGTTGTCCATATCATCAATAAAGTTTTGTTGCCACAAGCGGCAATTGACGCCCTAAATGGTGTGTTGCTCTTTTCTATTACTGATTTAGCGATTTCCAATCCCAATTTAAGCAGTTTGGTTGCTGCACTTCAAGCAGCGAATGGGGATTTACCGGATGTATTGCGAGGTGATGGACCCTTCACCGTATTGGCCCCTACCGATGCAGCCTTTAATACATTTTTGGATGGTGCCCAATTAGGGGATATTGATACCGAAGTATTGACCCAGGTACTTTTGAACCATGTCATTTCCGGAGAGATTGAGTCTTCCACCCTGGTTACTGCGGGCACAGGCTATGCCAGTACTTTGGCAGCAGGTCCAATAGATGATACCTTTCTGAGCATCTTTTACAATGCCACCGATGGGGTACGATTTAACGGGGTAAGTTCAGTTATTCCCGATGGTGCTGATATAAAGGCTATTAACGGAATTGTGCATGTGGTTGACGCGGTGATAGATCTACCCAACATTGTAGACCATGCCACGGCAAATAGTGAATTTGATAATCTGGTAGGTGCGCTTACGGATGAAGGAAACACTGTGGATTTTGTATCCGTACTTTCCGGTACAGAGGAAGTGTACACCGTTTTTGCCCCAGTTAATGCAGCCTTTGATGCTTTTACCAATCCTGGGATGAATCCACTTCAAGATATTCTATTAAATCACGTTATTAGTGGTTCTGTTGCATTGTCCTCAGGACTTGCCACTGGATACGACAATACCATGGCGTCCTTTGCTGAAGGAGAATTCCTTTCTTTATACATCAACACCGATGATGGCGTATCACTGAATGGCACAAGTAATGTCGCCGTCCCAGATGTAGTAGCCACTAATGGGGTTATCCATGCCGTGGATGCCGTAATCGATTTGCCTACGGTAGTGACTTTTGCTGTCGCCGATCCAACATTTGACTCCTTACAAGCTGCGTTGACCACCGACGGACAACCTGATTTTGTAAGTATCCTATCAGCCGACGGTCCTTTTACCGTTTTTGCCCCAACAAATGATGCGTTCCAAGCATTGTTGGATAGCAACGATATGTGGAACGGACTCACGGATATTGATTCCGGTTTATTGACCAGTGTGTTACAACACCACGTGGTCGAAGGAAATATTAGATCTGGGGACTTGAACAACCCTGGCGATACTACTGCGCCCACCTTGGAAGAGGATAATATCACGATTACCCTGCCCGGAACCGGAGATAATATTGCCGATGTAACCGATGGTTCAGGCATTGATGATATAGGAATCACTTTTGTAGATGTACAAGCCAGTAATGGGGTCATCCATGTATTGAACAAGGTACTTATTCCCGACACAACTAATTAGAAATCAAATGATTCATTTAAAGGAGCCCTAAAGTGGCTCCTTTTTTTGTTGAATTCCTATAAAAATGTAGTATTTATCCTATAAATATACCGTTCATCGATGTTCTTTGAACTTCTTGATTTTACTGGCGTTTGCAGTTCATCGATGCCACATCAAAAAGGGAATATTTGACATCATAAAATGGGGTACTTGCAACTATTACTTTGTTGGAAGTGGAATAGGAACCATCTTTGTAGTCCCGAATCTTTCCAAACTATACCTATTGATGGTGAAGGCTTCCCCGTTAAAGCGGGGAAGTCTTGTTTTAAAATGTTCCCCAAATACTACTCAAAGTCATCCATTGTTCCAATGACTTCGTAACCCCCTTCCGTTTTGGCATATAAGGTATCATAAAGCTCGTAAGCCGTCATCCCATCCAATAGAAGTTCTTCCACATCCTTTGGCAATTCTTCCACGATGGCCCCCTTGGGAGGAGCCACCATTTCAAATTGATCATCAACCCTCGTATAAAATACACCCTCGGAAAATACGTAGGCATTTCCTCCAACGGCTACTCGAAACATTGGCCCGGTGAGGTTTGCCATCCTAAATCCAATAGGAGGTAAACGCCTTACATAAACCCCATTTCGTCTTACGTAATAAATGCCCTGGACCGGAAAGTATTCGACGCCCCTAAAGATAACGGCACGGGTTCCGGTGGGCAGTCTTCTCAGGGTTCTAAAACGGTTCCGCCTGTGAATACGCCTCACCTGTCGCCGTGTCTGTCTTCGAAGCTGTCCCTTACGGGTGCCACTGGCAACAATAACCGTGGTGTTTTGCCTTACCTCCTGGGCATGGCTGCGATTGGTGGGCAATAGCAACACAAAAAACAATACGGGAAAAACTATTCTCAACAATTTCATAGGTAAAGGATTTTAGTGGTAAGACCCCAATACCCGGAAAAGGTTTAAAAATGGTTTACTTTCTTCTTCCCGTCCGTTTTTGTGATTCGGCCTCCTCCATCATTTCACGCATCTTTTTCTGAAAACGGTTCTCCTTTTTCGGTTTCTTTTTGTTCTCTTGGATTTGGGCATGGATTTTATCCTCGTCCAAAATGTAGTTTTTGATCACCAACATAATACCAATGGTTATTAGGTTGGAAATAAAGTAGTACAGACTCAAACCACTGGCATAGTTGTTAAAGAAGAACAACATTAACAATGGGGAAAGGTACATGATAAATTTCATGTTGGGCATCCCTGGTTGCTGCTGCATTTGCATCGTTTGGCCCGTAGTCAAGGTCATATAGAAAAAGATGGCCACAGAAGCCAATATGGGGAACAGGCTTACATGATCACCATAAAATGGAATGTTGAATGGCAAGTTGAAAATCGTATCGTAGGAACTCAAATCCTCAGCCCATAGGAACGACTTTTGCCGCAATGCAAACGAGGTAGGGAAAAACATGAAGAGTGCATAGAAAATGGGCAGCTGTAAAAGTGCGGGAATACATCCGCTCATTGGACTTACACCCGCCTTATTGTACAACTTCATGGTTTCCTGTTGTTTTTTCATGGCGTTGTCCTTGTACTTCTCGTTCAATTCCGTGATTTCAGGTTTGAGTACCTTCATCTTGGCCTGTGACAAATAGGATTTGTACGTTACCGGTGACAAGGCTATTCGTACCACAATGGTCATTACAATTATGGCAATTCCATAGGGCAGAAAAGCGCTCAAAAATCCAAAGAAGGGGGTAAACACAAAACGATTGATCCAACCAAAAATACCCCAACCAAAAGGTATGGATTCCACCAGCCCCAAATCCTCATATTGTTCAAAAACCTTGGCATCGGTTGGTCCGTAATACCAATACATATTTTGGGACAGCTCGCCACCCACCAGTTCCAAGGAGGTATTGGTTTGGTATTCCTTTGTGAATTGTTGTTCCTTACTTTCCTCTTCCACCAAATTTTTTGAAGAGAGTTCCACGGTCTTAAAATGGGTATCCGTAGCCAATATGGAACTAAAAAAATGTTGACGGTAGGAAAGCCATTTTACATCAATTTCGGTTTCCTCATCCAAATCACTACTCTCGGATAATTTGCTGATTTTTTCCCCATCATGATTATAGGTCAAACGGGTGTAACGATTCTCGTATTGAACACTTTTATTATGCCGTATCCCTTTTAATTGCCAATTTAAATCGATAGGTTTTGTAGTATTGAGCACATTGGCCAGTCCTTGCGAACGCACGGTAAAATCCACCAAATATTCATTTGGTTTCATTTCATACCTATATTCCAAATACTGATTGTTGGAGACTTTTGCTTTCAAAGAGAGTACTTGGTTCCCGGAACTTTGGGTCAGGGCCGGTTCAAAAAACAAATCTTGGGTTTCCAACACACGATTGTCATTTGTAGAAAAGCTAAGGCCAAAATCTGCATTCCCCTCTTTGACCAAATACACAGGGATGGAATCAAAGGTGACAAAATTTTTCATCCTTGCTTCCACAATTTGTCCTCCTTTATTGGCCACTTCCAAATAAAGCACTTCATTTTCAAGGATAGTGGTCCCGTCATTGGCTTTGGTAAATCCGAAGGCACCGACCGCAGTCCTGTAATTGGCCAAGGAAGTCGAATCCTGAAGGTTGATAACGGGTCTATCCGCAACTTTGGGCTCTTCGGTAACGGTCTCCATAGCCTCTTGCTCCGCTTCAAGTAGTTCTTGTTGTGCTTTTTGAGCTTCCAACTCCTCAGGTGAAGGTTGCCTCAAGTACATCCACCCCAGCAAAATCCCAAAAATCAATACAAACCCTATGATGGAGTTGATGTCCAGCTTTTTTTCTTCCATGAAAACAAATTGTAAATCAGTTCAATGTTTACCCAGCCCGCAAATATATATCCAAAAATGCAGTTTATGCCAAACTGGCATTGGTTTGTTGCTGCTTCTGTGCCAATACGGCTTTTACAAAACCAACAAACAAGGGATGGGGATTGGCCACGGTGCTTTTATATTCCGGATGGTATTGCACCCCAATGAACCATGGATGCGAAGGCAGCTCCACAATTTCCACCAAATTGGTCTCTGAATTGTATCCAGAAGCCACCAACCCGGCTTCTTCCATTTCTTTTTTGTAGGCGTTATTAAATTCAAATCGATGTCTGTGGCGTTCCGTAATCTTGGATTGTCCTCCGTATACCTCATGGACCAAACTTCCTTCCTTCAATTGACAGTCCCAAGCGCCCAAACGCATGGTACCCCCTTTGTTCACCACGGTCTTCTGCTCTTCCATTAAGCTGATGACGGGATCTGGAGTTTCGCTGTCCATTTCCGTGGAATTGGCATTTTCCATACCCAAAACGTTTCGGGCAAACTCAATAACAGCCATTTGCATTCCTAGACAAATCCCCAAGAAGGGAATATCATTTTCACGGGCATATCGGACCGCCCTGACTTTACCTTCTATCCCACGTTCTCCAAACCCAGGTGCGACCAAAATCCCATCCAAGCCCATCAACTTCTTATCCACGCTCTTCTCCGATAGGTATTCGGAATGAATTGACCTTACTTCCACTTTAACCTCATTGACAGCCCCAGCGTGGATAAAGGATTCCAAAATGGATTTATAGGAGTCCTGCAACTCCACATATTTTCCAATGAGTCCAATGGTTACCTTTCCCTTTGGGTTTTTATGACGTGCCAGAAACTCTTTCCATTGTATCAAGTCCGGTTCCAATACGTCGGAAAGCGCCAGCTTTTTAAGTGCTACGGTATCCAATCCCTCCTGTTGCATCAATAGGGGGACATCATATATTGTAGAAGCATCAATGGACTGAATCACCGCTTCCTTTTTCACATTACAGAACAAGGCCAGCTTCTCACGTTTTTCCGCAGAAATCTCATGTTCCGTACGGCATACCAAAATGTCCGCCTTTATTCCACTCTCCATCAAGGTTTTTACCGAATGTTGTGTGGGCTTGGTCTTTAGTTCACCAGCTGCGGACAGATAGGGGACCAAGGTTAAATGGATTACTATACCGTTATTGTCCCCAAGTTCCCAAAGCAACTGACGTACGGCTTCAATGTACGGAAGGGACTCAATATCACCCACCGTACCCCCAATCTCGGTAATCACGATATCGTAGTCCCCACTTTTACCCAAAAGCTGTATGCGTTCCTTGATTTCATTGGTGATATGTGGAACTACCTGGACCGTCTTGCCCAAGAATTCCCCCTTACGCTCCTTTTCGATTACGCTTTGGTAAATACGGCCCGTGGTAACATTGTTTGCCTGGGAAGTCTTAACATTTAAAAAACGTTCATAATGGCCAAGATCCAAATCGGTTTCCGCGCCATCGTCGGTTACATAACACTCCCCATGTTCATAAGGATTCAACGTTCCGGGATCTACGTTAATATAAGGATCCAATTTTTGGATGGTAGTCCGGTATCCCCTGGCCTGCAATAATTTAGCTAAAGAAGCGGCTATTATTCCCTTTCCGAGGGATGAAGTTACCCCGCCCGTAACAAAAATGTACTTGGTCTGTGACATGATGAAGTTTCGCTGTTACGGGAGGTAAAGGTACAAAGTTTGATAGGAAATGGATGTTAATCCAGAGGAAATTCTTTCCGTAATTTTCGGATTAGGGGTTCCAATCCATCGGATTTGACATCCAACATGGTCCGCATATGTTCCCCCAATTTTCCGGACGGGAAGCCTTTCTGTTTGAACCATACCAAATAGGCCAAGGGCAAATCGACCAGATAACTTCCCTTATACTTTCCAAAGGGCATTTTATAATGTGCAAGTTCCAGTAGTTTTTGGGTATCCGGACGAATTTCCATATCACTATCTAAAATAGTATCTTTCTGTGGATAATCAATTAGGGATGAAACGAAGGAATTTTATTTCTGCCACTACCATGGCCACTGCAGGACTTGCAACAGCCAATGTTTCTGGCAATACTTCCAAAAACCAGGATTTTAAACTTAAGAACAATATTAATCACAGCGTATGCCAATGGTGTTTTAATTCCTATCCCTTGGAGGAATTTCTGTCCATACTGAACAATTTAGGAATAAAGGCCATTGACTTGATAGGACCAAAGGATTTTGACCTACTTAAAAAATACAACATCCATTGTTCGATGTGCAATGGAGCGGAAATAAGTTTGACAGAGGGCTGGAACGATCCCCAATATCACGGCCAGCTTATTAAAAATTACACGGAAATCATCCCAAAAGTAGCCGATGCCGGCTATACGAACCTTATCTGTTTTAGTGGCAACCGGAGGGGTATGAACGACTACGTTGGATTGCAAAACTGTGTGGACGGCCTATCACAGATCCTACCTCTTGCAGAGGAACATGGCGTTATCATACACATGGAACTCTTTAACCAACAAAACCACCCAGATTATATGTGTGACAGCAGTTTATGGGGTGTGGAACTCTGTAAACGATTGGGCAGTGACAACTTTAAGCTTCTGTATGACATCTACCATATGCAGGTACAGGAAGGGGATATCATTAAGACCATTCAGACCTATCACCCCTATTTTGGACACTACCATACGGCTGGTGTTCCCGGTAGAAATGAAATTGATGAAACGCAAGAACTGTATTATCCGGCAATACTAAAAGCAATTTTGGATACTGGATTCACAGGATATGTGGCCCAGGAGTTCATCGCAACCTGGGACGATAAGATTGCGGCATTAAGGGACGCTTTTTTAAGGTGTGATGTATAGTGGCCAAACCATCAATAAAGGGATAAAACTGATATCATGTTTCGGAAATACTATAAAATTTGACCCAAATTTCCGTTTTCCTACTCCTCTTCCTGAGCGGTATCTTCATCATCTGATTCCGAAAAATGGGTCACTCCACTATCATTAAGGATATTGTACCATTGTACAATCTTTTTGATATCACTGGGATATACACGATCCTCATCATAATTTGGAAGTATTTCAAAGAAGTATTCTTCCAGTTCCAATTTACCTTCCTTATGGTGTACGGAAGTTTTTCCTCCATTCTCCTTTTCACTTATTTTCTGGAAAACCTCACGCAAGGGAATTTCTTCTTCCAAGGTGTACACAGCTATTTCTGAAAGTACGCTCACATTGTTACGAAGACCTACGGAAACCCTTTTTCCGTCCAACAGCGATTCCCCAACAAAACCGCTACGGGTTTGTGTAAGCAGCTTATACAGACCGGGCTTTCCAGAAATTGATAGAATTTTGTCCAACGTCATTTCAACGAATTTTACGTCCGCAAAAATATGTCTTTAGAAATATACGAGGACAATTAACGGCTTTTTTTAACTTGGGGAAACCGCATTTTATAATCTACACTTACCTTTCCCTTGGATATTTTCTCCAATCTATTCTTTAAAAGGCGTTTCTTGAGGGAAGAAAGCTTATCCGTGAAAAGAACGCCCTCAATATGATCGTATTCATGTTGGATGATTCGTGCGGCAAGTCCATTATACGTCTCGCTATGCGAATTGAATTCCTCATCCTGGTAGGTAATCGTGATCTGTGGTTTCCGATTGACATCCTCCCTAATATCCGGAATACTCAAACATCCCTCATTAAATGCCCATTCCTTTCCCTCCTCTTCCTCTATTTTGGCATTGATAAACACCTTTTTAAATCCCTTTAGCTGTTCTTGATCTTCTTGACTCAATTCTTCGTCATCGGCAAAAGGCGAAGCGTCAATGACAAATATTCTAAGGGGCAGTCCTACTTGGGGGCCAGCCAATCCCACTCCAGAGGCGTTGTACATGGTTTCGAACATGTTCTCCACCAATTCTTTTAGTTTGGAATAATCAGAAGGTATTTCTTTCGCTTTCTTTCGTAAAACGGGGTCGCCGTAGGCTACAATGGGTAAAATCATACGATTATGTTCTATCTAAATAGGCCTGCAAAATTAAGGTAGCGCTTATCTTGTCCACCACTGCCTTATCCTGCCTCTTTTTCTTTTTCATTCCTCCAGCAATCATGGTATCCAAAGCCATTTTGGATGTAAATCGCTCATCTTGTCTTTTAATTGGGATAGTTGGGAAAGCCCTTGCCAAACCCTTGATAAAGCGCCGGATCGGGGTTTCCGATTCCGATGGGCTACCATCCATTTGTTTAGGCTCTCCAATAACAATACATTCGACGTTTTCCTTTTTTAAATAATCGGTCAAAAAGGTGAAAATATCGGAAGTTTTTACAGTGGTCAAACCAGAGGCTATGAGTTGTAGTTCGTCCGTAACCGCGATTCCCGTTCTTACCTCTCCAAAGTCCAATGCCATTATCCTTCCCAATCGAACAATTTTTAGCAAAAATAATCCTAAAAGTGTTACGCATCTAAAAATGTGATGTGGATTGCCCAGGTAGCTCCTATATTTGCCCAAAAACAAAAACATGCACGAACTGAAGACCACCATTGAAAACGCTTGGGAGAATAGGGAATTGTTGAAAGAAAACAAGGTCCAGGATGCCATTAGGCAGGTAATAGAATTGATCGATCAAGGAAAACTGAGATGTGCGGAACCCAATGGAAATGAGTGGCAGATCAACGAATGGGTAAAAAAGGGGGTAGTGCTTTATTTTCCAATCCAGAAAATGGAGGTTTTGGAAGCGGGCATTTTTGAGTACCATGATAAAATTCCCTTAAAAAAAGGATACAAGAAAAAGGGTATACGGGTAGTTCCCCATGCAGTTGCCAGGCATGGGGCCTACATATCCCCAGGCACCATTTTAATGCCCAGTTACGTTAATATTGGGGCTTATGTGGATGAAGGCACCATGGTCGATACCTGGGCCACCGTTGGAAGCTGTGCACAAATAGGCAAAAACGTTCATTTAAGTGGCGGTGTTGGTATTGGCGGGGTACTGGAGCCTTTACAAGCAGCCCCGGTCATCATAGAGGACAATGCGTTCATTGGTTCACGCTCCATAGTGGTTGAGGGCGTTCGTGTTGAAAAAGAAGCCGTTTTGGGAGCCAACGTAGTGCTTACCGCTTCAACTAAGATCATTGATGTCACCGGGGACCAACCTTTGGAAATGAAAGGTAGGGTACCGGCCCGTTCAGTTGTTATACCAGGTAGTTATACCAAAGAGTTCAATGCAGGAGAGTATCAGGTTTCCTGTGCGTTGATCATTGGAAAGCGCAAGGAAAGTACCAATAAGAAGACCTCGCTCAATGATGCGCTAAGGGAATATGATGTAGCTGTGTAAATGCCGGAAATATGAAAATCCTTTCATAGAATTTGAAAAGCACATCATTTTAGGCAACCTTTTGTACGGTGTGACATCTATGGAATGTATGAAAATTTAATTACGCTATGTGTCAGATTTTTTACATAGCCAACAATTTTTTCATAGGATTCATGTTATAACTTTATCGTGCCAAACGACCAAAACCAAAAAGGCTGATTTTGAGTACCCCAAAGCAAAAAATATCAGCATTGATCATCACCTACAATGAGATGGGCTACATTGAAAGATGTATAGATTCCGTTTCCTTTGCAGATGAGATTATTGTTGTCGATTCCTTTAGTACCGATGGTACCTATAATTATTTGGTAAACCACCCCAAAGTTGAGGTCGTCCAGCGACCATTTGTCAACTTTACGGACCAAAAATCCCATGCCCTGAAATTGGCCACCAATGACTGGATACTCTTTGTGGATGCCGATGAAGTGGTTACCCCTGAGCTACAACAAGAAATTTTAAATACCATAAACAGCAAGAACAGCTGTGAAGCCTATTGGTTCTATAGAAAGTTCATGTATCAAAACAGGCCTTTGCATTTTAGTGGCTGGCAAACCGATAAAAATCATAGGCTGTTCAGAAAAAGTAAGGCCCATTTTACCAGCGAAAAATTGGTTCATGAAACGCTACGGGTCAATGGGAAATCGGGTAAATTCTCCGCAAAGTTGACCCACTATTGTTACAAGAACTATACGGACTACAAAGCCAAGATGTTGCATTACGGTATCCTTAAGGCGCAGGAGGCAAAACGTAACGGCAAACGGTTCAATTATCTTAAAATGATAGGCAAACCCATCTGGAAATTCCTCTACAACTATATAATAAGGTTGGGATTTCTGGATTCCAGGAGGGGAATCAACATATGTTACCTCAATGCCCTAAGTGTTTACAAACGTTACCATGAACTTAAGCGTTTGGAAATCCTACATAACTCCACCAGTTATCCCAAAATTGTTGGAAAGCATAAATTGGCCTAACTTAAAGCCGCAATAGCTTTTTTTCGGATTGGTCCAAAAGTTTCTTCCGTGCCATTTATTGTCCTGCGGAAAACAGCACTTTTGCTCCACCCAACATAACTTTGCATTTCCTTGTACGCCAAACATACCCATTTGATGAAAATTGCCTTGGTTGAATTAAGTAAGAGTCATGAAGAGTGTATCTACAGCCAAGTACAATTTCTAATAAACCAAGGATATAAGGTGGATCTTTATCTCAATCCAAAGCTAGCATCCCAAATATCCGGATATGGCCAGGACTGCAATGCGGTTTTTTTTATTGAACCGAGGCACAATCTTCCTGGGAAACTCCTTTATGCATTCCAATTCGCCAAAACCCTTGATAGCTATGACAAAGTAATTTTTAATACCGCAAGTTCCAGTAAATTACTTCGTAATACGGTGGTCCTTTTAAAATTTTACAACGTTCAGTGTTTTGGGATACTACATAACATCAAAAGACTTGAATCGAGCTTTACCCAATCCTTGATTTCAATAAAAATTAAAAAGTATTTTGTCTTAAATGACTACCTCAAGAAAAAGGCGCCCGGTAACGAAAAAATATACCTACAAAGTTTTTACCCAATCTATTTTCCCAACTTCCCATATGTTCTAAAGAAACCAAAAAAAGAAGTTTGGTTGGTAATCCCAGGAAGCATAGACTATTACAGGAGGGATTATGATAGGATTATTAAAGCGCTAAAGGAAAATGGAAAAGTCAAAAACCTTAAGATTATTCTACTGGGCAGAATAAATGAATCTTCCGAAGACCACAGAAAACTATGGGAAAGCATCTCAAACAATAATTTGCAGAATTATTTCGTAACGTTCAAAAGTTTCATCCCAAATGATGTTTTTCATGCTTACATTAAACAGGCTGATTTCATTGTGCCGCTTTTAAAATTGGACAGTGATTATTTGACCTACAAAATATCCGGAAGCTTCAATTTAGCTTTTGCCTATAAAAAACCATTGCTATCGCATACGTTTTTCAGTGCTATTCCAGACATCGCTACAAATTCCATCTTCTATGATTCCGAAACACTGGGCCATCTATTGGGGTCCATAAAAGACATAGAGATCGATCCAAATGATTTCTATTCCGATAAAAAATGGGATTTTAGTTTTCAAAAGGAAAAATACATTGCCTTTTTGAATTCAGAATAACATTTTGAAAACTGGCCTTCAATGGTTGAAAGGGAATTACAAAAGAAATAGTAGTTTTATGCCCTAAGATTTTCCAAAATCATGAGGATAGGCTATGATGCCAAACGAATTTTTCACAACCGTACAGGCTTGGGCAATTACGGTAGGGATATTATTCGCATTTTAAACGAGTATACCCCGATTGAAGAGTTCTTTTTGTTCAATACGAGAAGGGCAGCAGTAGATAGTTTTGTTCCTTCTGTAAAAACAACTGTTGTCTACCCTAAAAACTGGTTTTGGAAAACCTTTCCTTCCCTATGGAGGTTATTTGGCCAATGGAAACAGATAAAGTCCCACAAACTAAGTGGTTTTCACGGTCTCTCCGGTGAAATTCCAATTCAATTTTGGGAATATGGTATCCCAAAGATTGTGACCATACATGACCTGATTTTTTTAAGTCATCCCCAGTATTACAAGGTTTGGGATAGGATCATTTACAAACTTAAGTTCAGATATGCGGTGAAAATGGCAGATCATGTCATTGCCATAAGCGAACAGACCAAATCCGATATCATAACGTATTTCAAGACGGACCCCAATAAGATAACGGTCATCTATCAAGGATGTAATGATGCCTATAAACAATCCTACAGTACTAAGGAAAGGGAAGCTGTTCGAAAAAAACATGGTCTTCCCAGCGAATATATCATCAATGTAGGAACGCTACAGGAACGTAAAAACGTACTCCCGTTGATCAAAGCCATACACGGTACCGATTACCATTTGGTGCTTATAGGCAAGAATAAAAAATATGCCAAAAAGCTGTACTCCTATGTTGAAAAAAACGCCCTTCAGAACCAGGTTTCCTTTTTGAAGAATATTGACGTAAAGGAATTAGCCATACTGTACCAAAACGCCACTGTTTTCTGTTATCCTTCGATCTGTGAAGGTTTTGGCATTCCCATTATAGAAGCCATGTACAGTAAGACCCCTGTTATTGTCACAAAAGGTGGTTGTTTTCCTGAGGCCGCCGGACCGGATGCCATTTACATCGATCCAAAAAATGTAACGGATATAAAGGAAAAGCTGGGATGGATCTTCAATAATCCGGAAGAAAGGAAAAGAATTGCCGAGAAAGGGTATACCTATGTACAGCGCTTTTCCGATGATAAAGTGGGGGAAAACCTGATGAACCTCTATAAAGCTATTCTCTAATGGGTCGTATCTGTTTTTTTAATACTGCCATAGCATGGGGCGGGGGTGAAAAATGGCATTTGGAAGTCAGCAGTTATCTACATGGAAAAGCACACAATGTGTTAGTGGTTGCCCACCAAAAAAGCGAGCTTCTAAAAAGGGTCAAAAAAGCCCAAATCCCATATGAGGCAATTGAAATCAATAACCTCAGTTTCCTGAACCCATTAAAACACCTTAAAATAAGAAGGCTCTTTAAGCAGTATGACATAGACACCGTGGTAATGAACCTGTCCCGGGACGTGAAGGTTGCAGCACCAAGTGCAAAGGCCGCTGGTGTTACGAGCATTATCTATCGCAGGGGCAGTGCCATCCCTATAAAAAATACCTTCTTGAACAGGTATTATTTTAAGTCGACCATTACTGATATACTTGCCAATTCCGAGGCAACCAAAAAAACGGTACTACAGAACAATGCCAATCTATTTCCCAAAAACAAGATAAAGGTTATTTACAATGGGGTGGAAATTCCACAGAACATTGAAAAAAGGGAATATAAAGAATCCCAACAAAGAGCGGAATTTACCATCCTAACCGTAGGCAGGCTGGAGGCACAAAAAAACCAGAAATTCCTGATTCATTTGGCCAAGGAACTCTTGGAACGAAAGTTGCAATTCAAAATTCGTATAGGAGGTGAAGGAAGATTACGGGAAGAACTCGAAAAACTGATCGTTGACCTAGAAGTTGGTGGTCATGTAATATTAGCAGGTTTTATAAAAAATCCTATGGAGTTTATCGATAATGGTGATATTTTTGTGTTACCATCATTGTGGGAAGGATTCGGTTATGTCCTAGCAGAAGCAGCCCTTTGCAAAAAGCCCATCATAGCTTTTGACACCAGTAGCAATCCAGAATTAGTAGTAAACAATAAGAGCGGTTATTTGATTTCCCCAGGAGATATCAAAGGCTTTGCCGACGCCATTGAAAATTTATATCGTAGGCCGGAATTAGCAAAAAAAATGGGGGAGAAAGGATTTGAATATGTTAAAAATCATTTTGACAAAAAGAAAAAACTGCAAGAAATTGAAGTGTATTTGTTGAATGGGTAAAAAAAGAGAAAAAGTTTCTGCATTGCTTATCACGTATAACGAGGAGCAAAACATTGGTGAAGTTCTGGAAAATCTAGGTTTTGCAGATGAAATTATAGTAGTGGATTCCTTTAGTACGGACAAAACCATTGACATCATTAAAAAAAACAAGGGGATACAACTGATCCAAAGGGAATTCAAAAATTACACCGATCAAAAGCAATTTGCATTGCAACAGGCAAATAACGACTGGATACTTTTTTTGGATGCCGACGAACGAATTCCCGAACCCCTTAAAAATGAGATTTTAGGGGTCCTAAATTCAGAAAAGGAAACGGCATCGGCTTACTATTTCCTAAGAATTTTCATGTTTCGGGACCAAGTACTTCGCTTCAGTGGATGGCAAACAGATAAAAACTACCGTTTCTTTAGAAAAAGTAAAGTGCGGTTTGCCCAAGAAAAGATAGTTCACGAAACCTTGATTGTTGACGGTCCTTCCAAAACATTAAAAAACAAGCTTATCCATTATTCATACAATGACTACGAAAGCTATAAATCAAAAATGGTCAAATATGGGCAGATGAAGGCCCATGAGGAGTTCAAAAAAGGGAAAAGGGCGCGTTGGTACCATTTTCTGATACGCCCTACCTATAAATTCCTCAACCATTATGTTCTTCGTCTTGGAATTTTGGATGGTAAAAAAGGGATCATTATCTGCTACCTAAATGCTTTGGGGGTATGGTCACGGTACAAAGAATTAAAAAAGTTGACAGGGTAATCGTTCCACCCTTCAAAAATGTACAAGTACCAAAATGTTGAAAAACAAGGGGATGATCAAAATCCTCTTATTGGAAGTCCAAGTCACATTTTCCAAAAAAAATACCAAACGGCCATCTGTTCATTGTAATGCCATGAAAGACCCTGAGTTTCCACATTCTGCTGCACACTCGAATATTTGGCATTTGGATACCACTCTTATTCTGTAACCTTATCTTTGTTCCCCCATGGAAACCCACCATAAAACAGCGATTGAAAATCCCATTTTTAAAGTCGTAGGTGAAACCGCCGATGAGTTGAACGTTAAAGCCTTTGTTATCGGTGGTTATGTACGTGACTATTTCCTAAAAAGGGGTATTCCCAAAGATATTGATATTGTTGCGGTTGGAAGTGGAATTGCCCTGGCACAAAAGGTAGCTTCAAAACTGAAAGGGAAACCAGAGGTAAAAGTTTTCAAGAATTTTGGAACCGCAATGTTGAAACACCAGGGCATGGAATTGGAATTTGTAGGGGCAAGAAAGGAAAGTTATCAAAGGGATAGTCGTAAGCCCATAATAGAGGACGGTACCTTGGAGGATGACCAAAACAGAAGGGATTTTACCATAAATGCACTGGCCATTGGATTGAACAAAGGCAATTATGGTGAACTCTTGGATCCTTTTGACGGTATCGCCGATTTGAATAGGAAAATCATCCGTACCCCATTGGAACCTTCCATCACTTATTCTGATGACCCCTTGCGAATGATGAGGGCCATACGATTTGCCACACAATTGGGTTTTGAGATAGAGCTGAAGTCCCTGAGGGCCATAACGGCCCATAAAGACCGACTACAGATTATTTCCAAGGAGAGAATAGTGGATGAAGTCAACAAAATCCTAAGCTCAAATAAGCCTTCAATTGGTTTTTCCCTGATGCACAAAACAGCGCTTTTACCTTATGTCTTTCCAGAATTAAGGGCATTACAAGGTATAGAAGAAGTTGAAGGGCAACGACATAAGGACAATTTTTGGCATACCTTGGAAGTGGTTGACAACATAGCCAAAACCACGGACAATCTGTGGTTAAGATGGGCAGCCCTGCTCCATGATATTGGGAAGGCACCCACAAAGCGATTTCACAGAAAGATCGGTTGGACTTTTCATGGACACGAATTTGTGGGCAGTAAAATGGTGTATAAACTTTTCAAAAGACTGAAAATGCCATTGAACGATAAGATGAAGTTTGTCCAAAAAATGGTATTGCTCAGTTCGCGCCCTATTATCCTGTCGGAGGACCATGTAACGGATTCCGCTGTAAGAAGATTGGTATTTGATGCCGGGGACCATGTGGAGGATCTCATGACGCTCTGCGAGGCGGACATCACGACCAAAAACCCAAAAAAACAAAGAAAGTACCTGAACAATTTTAGATTGGTGCGCAAAAAAATACAGGAAGTCGAGGAGCGAGATCGCATCCGCAATTTTCAACCCCCCATTTCCGGCGGGGAAATCATGGAAACCTTTAACTTAAAACCTTCCAAGGAAATTGGCATGATCAAAGAGGCCATTAAGGAAGCCATATTGGAAGGGGAAATACCCAATGAGCACAGAGCCGCCCATAAATTCATGCTTAAAAAAGGGAAGGACCTGGGCCTGACCCCAAAGTGAGGAAAGATGAATCCCACCCAACGAGGTAGTGATTCCTGTATAAGACCGATAATTCTTTTAGCGCTGTAGTTTTCCAAGCTTCTGTCGTATTTTTGCAAAAAAAATTGCTCTACGGGCCTTTCTTCCACAACCGCATTCTTGCTTAAAGGAAGTAAGGGTTGAACCGAGCTGCTAAAGCACCCAAATGAAAGACAACAGACCCATCGTTATTTGGTTACTACTGGGTTGTACCCTAATTTTTATCATGGTCATTGTAGGGGGTATTACCAGGCTGACCCATTCCGGGCTTTCCATTTCAAATTACAAATTGATAAGCGGTACCATCCCACCAATGAACGAACAGGAATGGATAGAAGCATTTGAACTGTATAAACAATATCCCGAGTATCAAAAACTCAACACCCACTTTGACTTGGAGGATTTTAAGGACATCTATTTCTGGGAATGGTTGCACCGTGTCATTGGCAGGTTCATAGGATTGGTCTTTATTATCCCCTTCCTTTATTTTTTAGTGCGAAGGAAATTGGATGCCCCAACAATCAAAAAGTGCCTCATATTATTGGTCATGGGAGGATTCCAAGGTTTCCTGGGTTGGTATATGGTAAAAAGTGGTCTGGTGGACCGACCGGATGTTTCCCATTACCGATTGGCAGCACACCTGTCCACAGCATTTCTAACCTTTGCATATTGCCTTTGGGTGGCCTTGGATTTGATTTATCCCAAGAAAAAAGAAGTTCAGAAACAAATCCGAAATATGATACGGGTTGGTATTGTGCTGCTTATGGTACAGATTGTTTGGGGTGCCTTTGTGGCCGGATTGGATGCGGGTTTTATCCACAACCATTGGCCCATGATGAATGAGGGAAAACTAATTCATGAAACGGTCTACATAGAACAACAACCCGTGCTAAAAAACTTTGTAGAAGGTCGAAGTGGGGTCCAGTTCGTGCATCGCTATTTGGCGTATGTGGTAGTTGGCATTATTATTTTTATTTGGCTGAAGACCAAGAACATGCAATTGACATGGCTACAGGGCCGGGGAATTATGGCCTTGGTCGTTTTGGTAGGGGTCCAGTTCCTGTTAGGTGTCCTTACATTGATTTGGGCGGTTCCCGTATGGTTGGGAGTGGTACATCAAGTGGGCGCTTTCCTTTTATTGGCAGCCATGACCTTTACCCTTCACAGGTTCTCTAAATAACTTCTTTCTTGTACCTTTGTAGGTACCGAAAACTGTAATGGATGATTTATAAAATCAGGATAATTCTTGATGCTGAAGAGGATATTTTTAGGGATATTGAAATTGAGGAATCAAATACCCTGGAGGAATTCCATAATGCCATTACCCAGGCCTTTGGTTTTATGGGCAATGAAATGGCCTCATTCTACACTTGTGATGAAGAATGGAACCAAGACGAGGAGATTGCCTTATTTGACATGAGTGAAAACGGCTCGGATGTACGACTAATGAATGAAACTTCTTTGGACGACGTACTCACCGAACAAAGCCCTAAAATGATCTATGTTTACGACTTTTTGAGCATGTGGACCTTTTTTGTGGAGCTAGCCGACATTTCGGAAAAAGAAGACGGAAGGACCTACCCCAACCTCTTGTTCAGCTTTGGGGAGCTACCAGATTCCCCACCTGATAAAAGATTTGAATCGGAACCGACCGTGGATTTTGATAACGAAATAGGAAGTTATGACGATTTGGATTTTGATGAAAATTGGAACTAAGGTCGGCCAGTACTAAAAACCATCCTTTAACCTTTAACCTTTAACCTTTAACCTTTAACCTTTAACAAATAAATGCTGAACCTGTACGCTGCCCAAATCGAAAATCTCTCCCTTCACCGTGTAGGGAACAAGAGCAGGAATGAATCCGTTTTTCTTTCGGAAAATCCCTATGCCCTTACCGATGAAATCTCGGCATTATTAAAAGAATACTTCTTTAAACCTTTTCGCGAAAAGGAGGAAAACTATTTTAAATTCTGGCATGAGGTAGATGTTGAATTCAACGAACTTTATAAGGCGGTTTCCCAGGTATTTAAAAGCCCTGCCCAGAGTCATGAAGTCTCAAAGCAGATTACCTCCCATCTGTTTGAACAATCCAATCACCCCCATATCAAAAATGGGGAAGTCTATGTAGCCTATTTTTCCGATATGGTACTGGACAACCAAAAGGTAAATGCCATTGGCATATTTAAAAGCGAGCTAAAACATGATTTTTTGGAGTTCGAGGAAGGTTCAAAAAATTTGGAGATATTGGTCCGCCAGGGAATCAACATTAACAAATTGGACAAGGGCTGTTTAATTTTTGATGTAGAACAAGCGAATGGTTACAAAATTCTTTCGGTGGATAGCAATCGTTATGACACCAAATACTGGTTGGAAAACTTTTTGGGGGTTGAACCGCTGACAGACGAAAACTTTTACACCAAGAATTATTTGAAATTCTGTCAGGGTTTTGCAAAGGATGTGGTGCTACCGGCGGAGGACAAGCAACAGGAGGTACTGTTTATGAACAGGGCGGTAAACCACTTTGCCAAAAATGACGCTTTTGAGGAAACCAGCTTTCTCAATGAAGTCATGGAGAACCCGGAGCTGATCCCGGAATTCAAGCACTACAAAGTAGAAAAAGGACCTAAATACAGTATTGAGGACGTCTCTAATTTTGATATTGCCAATAAGGCGGTATCGGATGCCAGAAAGAAAATAAAAAACGTAATCAATCTGGACACCAACATCCAAATAAAAATGGATTTTATCAATCCGGAGTCTGCTGAAAAATTTGTTGAAAAGGGCTGGGACGAAGAACGCCAAATGTATTACTATTTGGTATACTTTAACAAGGAGCAAAAGAGCTAAATTTCTTAACGTCGAGACTGCCGTATCCAACACCTCCTAACACCTAACACCTAACACCTAACACCTAACACCTAACACCTAACACCTAACATCTAACACCTAACACCTAACAAATCAAAACTTCTTCTCAATAATCTGTTTCATACTCACATCCTCATAGTTGCGCTTCACAAAATCCAGGGCAATTGAAAGTATGTCCCCCATTGAAGTGCTTTTTTTGAACTTCATATCCAACGTTAGTTCATAAATCTCACTCTTCAAACGATCAATATTTTCGGGAAGTGAAATAGAATCGGCCTTGGCAATTTCGGCCAATCGCTTAATTCGGTCCCCAGAACTCAAAATCCTTTTGGCCACAATAGATCGTTCCTCAATCTTATATTGATCTATGGAGTACTTCTGAAGTAAGGTGCGCACAAGTTCCACCATTTGAAAGTTCTCTTTAAAAAACTGTGGACGATAGATCTTTAGTTTGCCCTCAAAACACTGTTGGTCAAAATCAATGGCCCGTATCTTATAAATCACATGGTCAAAATCATGTACGGGCACAATAACGTAATTATAGGAGCGCATATCCCCTAAAAGCCGAATCATGCAACGCTCATTGAACTTCACAAATTCTTTTGCCAATTGGGATTTTTCGGATTTTGAAAGTGTGGGCAAAAACTCCTTAATGAAAACATCTCCCGGTATACCCGCAATATGCTCTTCAATTAGTGTGTCCTCATGCACCAAGAAGTTAAGATGATGGGGAGAAAGCATATGCTCCAGTTCCAGTCCATAAATTCGACTGGCATCTGTCTTTTTCACGTAAAAGTAAGTGTAGTTGTCATTAAGGATGTTCCTTACTTTTATCCGGAATGGCTTTGAATTCCCGAAAGTGCAAAAATCCACGGCATCCACATTTAGGTATTCCAAAATCCTATCGCTTCCATCGGAATGAAGAATGGAATACACTTTTTTAAGGCTTATATCTATCTCCTCCCGATCAAAATCGGAATAGTACACCCTAACCCAAAGGGTGTCTTCACCATCGGCATCCTCAACCGCTATGGAGCCGGAAAAGCGCAACAGATCATCATAAAAAATAGGGATTTCTATTTTTCGACTGTACTTTTCCAAATATTTATCCAAATCAGGACTTACCGGATAGGCCGGTTTTTTTTTGGACATTAACCTTTCTTGGGACATAGGGCTTTTTTTTTCAGATTTCCAAAGATACAAAATGCCTGTAATCCTTTTATTACATGGTGTTTATACGAAATCGCCAACCACATAACACCTCACCTTTACCACGTCTTTTTTCGGGTTGGCAACAATTATCTGCGTAAGCCAAATAAAGGTGTTTTTTTCGTAGCAAGGATTATTATTTCCGATGATTATGTATACAGACTTGCTACCAAAACTTTCCTATATCAAACATGTTTTTTGCATACTTTTAGCTGTCTTGGTCGGTCAATTTGCACAAGCCCAACTTAGTGATTTGCACTATTTGCCACCATTAAAACAAGGGCAGAATAATCAAGGGATTCGGGATCAAGCCATATACCTGTCCACTCCAGAACCTACATCCTTTACGGTAAATGTCTATCGAGGGACCAATGCAACCCCTTGGAGAACCTACAACATTGACAATAATAATCCAGCAATAATTGATGCAGGTGAAGGCCTAACGAATGGAGATAACAATATTACTTTAGTAAATAATACCAACACGGGGGTTGTTTTAACCAACAGCGGTCTTCGTTTTGAATCCCCCAGTGGAAATCGATTCTACGTGAATTACCGAGGTTTCTCCCAATCACAGGCAGCCTCTTTAACCGCCAAGGGAAGACAGGCCATGGGCACCCATTTTAAGTGGGGCGGTGTTCCTAACTTAGGGAACCATCCTTCAAAGTCGAATACCCTGGGGATTATGGCCACAGAGGACAACACTACAATTAACCTTTTCGGTTACGATCCGGGATGTCAATTCCGTGTGGGAAATAATATTGCAGGGATAACGGATAATACGGTTACCATTACCCTGGATGCCAATGAATCCTTTGTTTTTGAAACGTACATAGGTAACTCCCCTACCCTGGCCCATGAAAGAGGGTGGATCGGCGCCTCCATAGAAGCTGACAAAGACATTGTAATTAGCAATGGTTCAATCAACTACGGTAGGCAAGTAGGGGCAACCAACCGTGATGCGGGTATTGACCAACCCGTTCCTGAAAACCGTTTGGGAAAAGACTATGTATTCATAAGGGGTAATGGTGCCTCCAATGGATGGACCGAATTTCCACTTCTCATCGCAATTGAGGACAACACACAAATTTTCGTAAATGGCAATCCAACTCCTTTGGCTACATTGAACACTGGTGACTTTTTCGAGATTCCCAGTAGCTACTATTCGTCAAATAGCGTGGGAGCCAACATGTTTGTACAAACTTCAAAAAATGTTTATGCCTATCAATGTCTCGGTGGAGATTCAAAAGCTTGGACCCAAGGATTGAACTTTGTAGCGCCGGTCAACTGTTTGTTGCCCGATGTCATGGACAACATCCCAGATATTAGGAACATGGCAGGTGCCACCGTTACCGGTGGGATGACCATTATTGCTGCGGTAAATACACCGGACGCCAATATTATTGTGGAGGATGGCAACGGCCCCGTTACCTTACCCGCCTCAAACCCAGTTGCAGGTTCCGCTGATTGGAAAACCTTTTACATTCCCAATCTAAATGGCGATGTAAGTGTACAATCTACCGGACCAATGGCCATTGGATTCTTTGGTTTTGATGGAAATAGAGGTGTGGCTGGTTACTTTTCCGGATTTGATACCGTACCTGAAGTAATTTTGGAAATTCGTGGTGGTACGGGCTGCTTTGTTGGCTCGGAGATTTTTGAAGCCACGGAAAGTTTTGATGCCTATCAATGGTTCCGGGACGGGCAGTTGATTCCCGGTGCCAACGCGGCAAACTATGCTCCTGTCATTGCTGGTGATTACTACGTACGTGGTACCAAAGGGCCATGTACCTACGATAGTAACACCATTCAAGCCCTTTACTGTGATCCCGATATTATTCTGGATAAAACCGTGGACAACAATGAAATTATGGAAGGGGAAACGGCTACATTCACCATTCGGGTGCGAAACTTAGGTGCTGGACCCGTGACCAACTTGCAAATCACTGATAATATCCCCACAGGGCTTACCCTGATCAATGCCTTTACCATTTCCGGAACTTGGAGTGGCAATACTTGGAACATTGGTACTTTGGACGGTGGGGATGTCGCCGAATTGGAACTTGAAGTACGTGGGGATGAAATCAATATCCTACCATTACTAAGCCTTACCAATACGGTAACCAATACCCAGGACCAGACCGATACCAATACCACTCCAGATAATCCAACCGCTTTAATAACGGTTCACAACGATTCGGATAATGATGGTATTCGCGATATCACGGACCTCGACGATGACAACGATGGTATTTACGATGAGGACGAATGCGATACCTTGGCCTTTTCCATTGCCGACGGAGCATCCCATAATAGTGCCTTGGTAAGTGTTGACAATTATTTGGTCATGGATGTCTTTAGTATCGATAATTCATTCAACCTTGACATTAACGGCAATGATGTCGCCGGGGAAGTACAATTTCAATTAGGGGAACCAGGAAATTTTGCCCGTTTTTATGACGGCACTACCTATGGCGAAGCTGGAAATCCGGACATATGGACCATTACAGGGACCAATGGCACCCCTATACTTAGGGTTGTCATTGACCAAGCCGGCCAATTTGAATTGTTTGGGACAAGGTCAACAAACGGTCCATTGGAACCTATGGTCCTGGATACCCCTCCCACCCCAATTAGCTGGAACTCCTTGGGGAACAACACCATTACCATTGGCCAGGATGTTGTTGGTCCTACCAATATGAGAGGGGTATTGCTAACAGCGGGTTGTGATACCGATTCCGATGGCATCCCAGACCACTTGGATCTGGATAGCGATGGGGATGGATGTAGTGATGCCAATGAATTTTATAAGGACAATAATGCAGATGGTGGTGATGGCGGAGAATACGGAACTGGAGCACCTGTAGTGGATTCAACTGATGGAACGGTAAATGATGCCTCTTACATCCAGGTTTTTGCCCCGGAAATTATATTGGGAAATACTTCGGAAGATTTAGGGGGTATCAATATTAATGGACAGGGTGTAAGTTTGGGACAAGCTTTTCAATATGTGCTTCGATTTCAAAACACCGGCGATGACAATGCTGTCAACTATTCCATAAGGAACATTCTCCCCAATAATGTAACCCTTGACAATGTCAATGTGGTGAATGCCCCTGGCGTTACCCATACGTATGATATCAACACCAATGAAATCTCCTTTCAGGTTCCGGACAATTTGGTGGAAATCGGCGACCCGGAATACACCATAAGAATATTCGTAACACTTTCCGGTAACTGTTCCGATTTTGTGGATGCCTGTTCCGATACATTGGAGAATCGGGCATATTCCACTTATCAAGGCGTGCTTAACCCTTCTACCTTCACCGATGAAAACGGTGCCGGTTCCGTATCTGCTTGTAGCGTTACCCCAGAGGTTGCCACAAACACCATCCTGGACGATTTGGCCAATTGTAGTGTCGCCAGAACGGTACAATTGTGTGGTGCCGATGTACTTCTCACCGCAGGTTCCGGGTTCGCGAACTATACATGGGCATTGGATACCAATGGTAACGGACAAATTGACGTGTCGGAAACGCCAATTAACGATGGCGATGCAGATGGCGACCCAAGTACCCTTTTAGTAACCGATATTGGTAATTACATTGTTGAAAAATCCGGGGCCACAGGCTGTTCGGATGCTACGGAGCTCATCACTGTGGAGCGTTTTGGTACAACACAGACAAATCCCATTATTGGATTTTTCAATCAAGTCAACTCGGACAGTAATCCTGATAATGATTTGCAGGGCGAAATCGTGACCTGTTCCATTGATGGGGATTTATTGCCAAAAATCTTCTTATGCGGAGCAACTGATGAAGCTACCATTCAATTGGGAATTACGGATGCCGACAGCATTGTTTGGCAACGATTGGACGAAACCAGTTGTGCGGATACTGGAGATGATTGCGCCAACAAAAATGGAACCTGTGCATGGACGGACTTGGCCACACAGAACAATTTTACGGTTACCGATAGTGGTGAGTACAGGGTGGTAATCAACTATCAAAATGGATGTTTTAGCCGTTTTTTCTTCAATGTGTTCAAGAACACACTGGATATCGATCACAATGCCTCGGATATTCTTTGTAGTACACCAGGTAACATAAGGGTAACCAATATTGGTTCCGGTTACGGGTTCCAATTGGTGGATGCCGTTACCGACAATATCGTCGTTCCCTTCTCCGATGACAACGGGCCTAATTTTGATATCACTACAAGTGGCACTTACAAGGTACAGGTTACACAATTAAATCCTGTGACAGGAGACCCAATTGCAGGCAGCTGTATTTTTGAAACTGCGGATATCGGTATCCTGGAAAGGGATTATCAAGTAAACATCACAACCACTGCCGCAGAGTGCAATGCCTTGGGCGCTATAGGAATACAGGCATTGAACGTACTTCCCAACTATGCGTACGAACTTCGTCTGGATGATGGCAGTAATGGTGGCCTGGGGACTTTTGTTGATAACCAGGTAGCATCAAATGACAATACATACACCTTTAATGATGTCAACCCTGGAAACTACATTGTGATCACTACCACGGATGATGGATGTTCAGATACGCAGAATATAACGGTTGGGGAAGTTCCGGAACTGACATTGGACGCTGTGACCACCGCGGATATTACGTGTAATGCGGGTGTAATTACCTTAACTCCAAACGGTGGAAGTCCCAATCCTGACTATGGGATGGCCATCTGGGCAAAGGATGGCGTGCCATTATATACCAGCCCTGCCGATGTTCCCGATTCCGCCAAACAAAGTACAACCAACTTTTTGTTTGGTTACCGGGGTACACCAGAAACGTATTTTCCAAATGAAGACGGCGATTATCAATTCATAGTTTTTGATGGGAATAACTGCAGTGCATTTTCCAACGTAGTCAGTATACAAGATTTGGGAACGGTTTCCATTTCCGCCTCCCATTCCGCCATTGTTTGTGCCGATTCGGCCACTTCAACCTTAACGGTAACCGCGACGGGGGGAACAGCCCCTTATCAATACAGTTTGGATGGTGGCACCACGTATCAAATGGCCAATACGTTTGTTAATCTACCCGCTGGTTTCTATACCATTACCGTAATGGATTCCAGTGGCACACCTACATCCAGATGTATTGAAACCTTGGATTATGAAATTGACCAACCCTTTAGACTAACCGCTTCCGGGACCATAGTGGATGATGACTTGTGCAATTCAGGCAGTGCATTGGTCAAAATTCTGAATACGAGTGGTGGGCAAGCCCCCTATGAATATAGTTTTGATGGTGGTAGCAGTTTTGGAACATTAAATGAAAGAAACCTGTTATCTGGGAACTACCAATTGGTGGTAAGGGATGCCCTAGGCTGTACGTTTCCTATGGACCTGACCGTTCCGACCGTTACTCCTGACCCAAATTTATCTTATGCCATAGACTATGATTGTAATGGTCTGGGAACCATTACCGTTTCATCATCGAATACTACTGATTTTGACTATACGTACACTGTGCCTCCTACCTGGACGGTGAACAACAATATATTTAGTGATGTGCCGGATGGCACCCATACCATAACCGTAGGGTATTCCAGTACTGTAGCTCCAAATCAAACCACCCTATTCTTCGAAAATTTTGGAGCCGGTCCAACTACCCAGATAGCAGAAATTGGTCCGGATTATTGTTTTGAGCCCCAGGACGGTTCACTTACCAATTGTAATAGGGGTCCTGCCGGAATTCTTGTGAACGGGGAGTATACGGTAACAAATTTTGTAACCAATCCCGTTTCTTTTTGGACAAGTCCACAAGATTATACTGGTTTGACCGACGGTAGATTTTTGTCAATAGATGTAAGTACCTTCTCGGATACCGGAAATCCGCAACTGAATACTATTTTATGGGCAAAACGGGATATTGAAGTATTGCCCAATGAAGAAATCACCCTAAATTTCTGGGCCTATAACCTTATGAACCTCTCCGGAGTGGGTAACAATCCGGAAGTACTGGTTGAAATCCTGGACAATACGGGAACGGTTATTTACACTGAAGTAGCTCCAGAAATTCCTAAAAACACGGGCAATACCGATTGGCACCAACGTACCATAACCTTCGATCCGGGAGCCAATACCGATATTGATATTGTCTTTAGGAACAATGTGAACAGCAACGATGGTAACGATTTGATTTTGGATGACATTACCGCTTTCCAAATACCTGAGGTTTGTGAAAAAACGCAGGATCTGACCGTAGTTGTTGAAGCGGACCAAGCTTTTGAATCACAATTGTTATCCACCATTGACCCAAGTTGCAATGGGGAGGCCGATGGGTTTATTCGGTTCGAAGTTTCCAATTTCACCCCAGGTGTTGGTTTTGAATACTCGTTTGATGGTGTTGCCTGGACAACATCCATGACCTCACCGGTAACTACGACTGCCAACCTGGCCGATGGATCGTATACCCTTCAGGTAAGAAAGCTCGATGATATCTCATGTGCAGTTTCTTTCCCGGTTACGCTAACGGAACCCTCGGTAATTGTTCCTTCCTTGGCCCAAATAGCAGATTATACTTGTTTCAATACCGGTGGCACCTTGGAAGCTTCCGCTACCGGTGGCAACCCATCTTATGAATATCAATTGGAAACCTCAGCAGGGGCTATAGTGACCGCATATCAAACCAACGCCCAGTTCACCAATGTTCCAAATGGGGATTATGTGGTACGTATCATGGATCAAAATGGTTGCGAAGTGGTATCTACAACTCCAGTGACCATTGTTCCTCCAGCAAATATTGTTTTTGATGTAACCCCAACGGCATGTTATTCCGGAAGTAATGATGGGTCCATTTTGGTCAATGTCACTTCAGGGAATGGCAACTATGAATTTAGAATTGATGGCGGTCCCTGGATTACACCTTCTCCTGTGGGAGCTACCAGTTACACCTTTACAGGACTTTCTGCGGGAAATTATGATATTGAGGTAAGGGATCAATTGGGATGTCCCGATACACCCAACATACAAAATGTTGACATCAACCCTCAGCTTGTTGTAGCTATTGACGTAACCCAACTAAGTGCCTGTAATGATGGTTTGATTACTGTAAACGCCACTGGAGGGAACGGAACATTGCTTTATGCGATTGTACCGGCGAACACAAGTCCGGCAGGATTGTATAGCACAACAAATTCGTTGACCGTAACCGATGCAATGGCTACCGCCAACCCAGCGGGTTACGATGTCTATGTTCAGGATAACAATGGGGCTCCGGCAATATGCTCTTTTCTGCAGGAAGACATTATTCTAACGCCTGTGGCTACCTTATCCGCAAACGCTGTTCCTACCGATCCCCTATGTTTTGATGGCCTTGGCGCCGTTGATGTAACCGCTAGTGGGGGAACTGCACCTTATACCTATGCCCTGGTCGATTTATCTCCCGCCGATGGTATCGATTATGGTAGGAGCAACTCAAATGTTGCAACCACCGCGCTTGCTTTCAACGGTATTGGCGTGGGCGATTATGAAGTGACCGTTACCGATGTGAATGGCTGTATGGTAACCTCTTCAACGGTAACCATTAACAACGTCACGGAAATTACGGCAGATATAACACCCATATTGCCAGCTACTTGTACAAGTACGATTGAAAGCGAATTTGGTTTCGAATTCATAAACATAACCACTCCTTCGGGAACACCGGGAACTGTTGAATATAGTAATGATAGTGGAACAACATGGCAGACATCGACAGAGTTAAGGGGTTCCGTAGCGAACCCAACCTTCTCCGGAACAGAGGTATTTCCATCCATAAGGGTTGAAGTTTCACCTGGAGTTTATTGTCAAAAGGATTTTGATAGGTATATCATTCCATTTCCATTGGATGATTTGGACATCACCATATTCCCCCAAGTATTGGACTGTAATGACCTACAGGTAACTGTACAAGGTAGCCGGGGGGATGATTCCATTGGTTACAGGTATACTTATACGGATGATCCCGCCAATTTTGGTACATCTACACCGGTTTGGACGGCGAGAATTCCCACAGGTACCCCTTATACTTGGGCAAATATTGATCCAACAACACCTGCATTACCCGGTTTGCCGCTACTGGTACCGGGAAGGACATACGTCTTCTATGTCCAGGACGGTTCAAACTGTATCCGTCAGAGTAATGTTAATGTAAATGAAGTGCCCTCTGTGAATTTACCCATAGAAATTGCCACGGATATCACGCCAACTTGCTCAGGAGGAACGACAGGGGAACTAACCTTTACCTTAACCCCCGATACCGCTTTTCCAAACATGCGTTGGGAAATCTATGAACTCGGCAATGCTACCCCAATTGAAGTAAGTGGGGGTGGCCCAACAGCGGTTAATGTTGTTTACAACAATACAATTACCTCTTCGGTCCCACTTTCCGAAGGAGAGTACTATTTGGAAATTATTCAGGTAGATGGTACCAATACCGACGCCTGTAGGGCGGCAAGTGAAAATGCTTATGTCCCGGAATTGGCTCCATTGAACGCGACAGCCGTAGTGACCAGGGACATTTCATGTAATCTGCCTGGATTAATAACAATCAATGGTATTTCCGGTGGTGGTGGCGCCCCATACACCTATGATGTGTCCGGCCCTGGAGGCTTAACGTTAAATGGAACCACCAATAACCCCGTTGAGATTCCGGTAAACTCCCCTACCGGCAATTACACAGTGACTTTGTACGATCAGTATAGCTGTCCCTTGGTATTGAATACGGTGTCATTGAATTTAACCGCAAATCCTACCATAACTTCAGTAACACAGGACAATTGTACTTCACCAATAGATGTTACCGTTGTTGGAACACCAGTTGCCGGAAACCTTCGATATGCCATGGTTTCAAATGGAGCCCCTGTTCCTACGACCTTCGAAGATAACGGAGGGGTATTCAGCAATGTTTCTCCAGGCACTTATGATATTTATGTCACCGACGACAATGGTTGTATTGCCTCACACATTGGGTTTGTGGTAGAACCCATTTTATCGGCAAGTGCAACCCTCACAAAATTATTGGATTGTACCGCCACTACAGAGGCGACCATTGCCATAGAAATATTTGATGGTTCTGGAAATTACGAATACAGCATCACCAATACTGCTGGTGCTCCAGCCGTTACGCAAACCGTGGTTCCTGCCCATAATTTTGATTACCATGCGCCTCTGGCGGGTGATTATACCATTACCATTTACGATACCAATACCCCGAGCAATCCAATTTGTGATAGGGTGTTTGTAATTAATGTACCCGATCGGGTAGAACCCGCACTCAATCCGGCCATTGTAACGGATGTCTCTTGTTTGGGGGCCAATGACGGCAGCATTATTATTTCGACCACAAATGGGGCAGCGGCACCGTATACTTTCGAAATCACCGCTATGGATGGAGCGGTAACAAGCATTGCTCCAACAAGTACCACGGGCAATTCCGCAACTTTTACCGGTTTGGCACCCACCGCTACCACCGCTGGATATGTCATTACGGTTACTGGTGATTCCGCCACAAACAACTGTAGTATAAACAGTGCCGCAATTACAATTTCGGAACCAACCGCAATTACGGTACCCGCACCAACAGTTGTAGAATTTGGATGTACCTCTGGTAATACCACGAACAATGCTTCAATCACCGTCAACGATGTGGCACCTTTTGTTCAAGGAGGTAGCGGTACCTACATTAGGTACGAATTCATTGAAGAGGACGACCCGAATACCCTGGCAGTGGAAACTCCAAATACGGTTCAGTCGGGAACAAGTGCAACCTATATCGAAACCGACCCTGCCGGAGGTGTTTATACCATAAATGTTTACGATAACAACGGTTGTTTTGGAACCACCACGGCAACCATTGCTCCTTTTGATGTTTTGGGAACACCAACCATTACCGTGGATGAGGACATTAGCTGTAGTAACCCGGGAGAGGATATTACTATTGATATTGTAGGAAGCTTGACCAGCTATGCTACGCATCCCGGAAATTATCAGTTTAGAATGCTCCCTTCAAGTACCTACCAAGCATCCAACCATTTTCCGGATTTAAGCGCCGGTTCGCACACTTTTGGTATCCTCAATGTAAATACGGGATGTGAACAGGTCATTACGCATTTGGTGGAAGAACCGAATACTTTTGACGTCATCGTTGAAAAACTGGCCGACGTAGTTTGTTTTGGTGACGATGGTAGTATTCGATTGACCATGGTGGATGCCACATATTCGAATGGATTCACTTGGAATATCTATAATACCAACGGCACCCCATCCGATCGTACGGATGATGGCCCTGCGTTTTTAACGGGATCTTCTGCCAATCTTGGTCCCACGGCTGCCATTGCCGTGCCTGCCGGTGATTATTTAGTGGAAGTTGTTCAGGATGCTTTTCCAGAATGTAGTCAGGTACGATCCTTCAACATTACCACCCCTCCGGCTTCAATATCCCTTGACCCAATAGCCTTAACGGATGTGGGCTGCACCAATGATCAGGGTACGGCCCTAATTGCCCCAAGAGGGGGTCAAGCACCTTACACCATTGCGCTTACCCATATAGGGAGTGGAACAACGACCACGGTAACTTCGGTAAACAGCCATTTGTTCCAGTCACTGACTGCCGGTGATTATGAAATCAGTGTGACCGATGCGCTTACCTGCAATGAAGTATTTACCGGGACCGATGCCTTTAGTTTGGTACTCCCCGATCCCATAACGGGTACGGCCAATGCAAATAGTACATTGGTTTGTGAAGGCGATACGGATGCTTCCATTTCCTTCGGCTTGAACCCAAGAAACGTGATAACCAACTATCGGTATGTCTTGAATGCCTATACCGATGCTTCGGGAAGTACATTGCTGAGTTCCTCGGTGTCACAGACCACACCAACCTTTAACAATTTGGGGTCAGGTTTCTATAGTATCTCGGTAACCGATGATATGGGCTGTACGTTTGAGACTTCCCCAATCCTTGAAATTCAGGAACCCACCGGTGTGGAGGCACTATTGGTCACCAACCGGGCCATCAGTTGTCAAACCAATGCCGAGCTGCTTTTGGTAGCCTCTGGAGGTACCGCACCATATGAATGGAGTTTGGACGGCAGTGCGTTCAATCCAATGAATGAAATGGTTGCATCGGACACCCATTTGTTCCAAAACGTTCCTGCTTCCCCAAACAATTATCGCTATTATATAAGGGACAGTTTTAACTGTATATCCATCGTATCCAACGCAGTTGGTGTGGAGGCCATTGAGACCCTTACGGTCACATTGGATACTTCTGCAGCTCGCGTAAACTGTACTGGCGATAGCACGGCCCTAATTGACGCAGTTGCGGATGGTGGACTGGGCAATTATCAATTTGCATTGTTTAGAGATCAAGCCACAACGGATGAGGTAAGGCCCAATCAAACGGATGGCACCTTTGCGGACCTACCCATTGGCACCTACTACGTAAGGGTTCAAAGTGGGGATTGTGAGGTGGTTTCCGAACAAGTATTGATCAGTGAACCCACACCTTTGGTAGTTAGTCCAACCATTACGGAAATTAGTTGTGCAGATGCCAATGATGGTAGTATAACACTGGACGTTCAAGGTGGTAGTGGTGCTTATCAATTTGCCATTTCCCCCAATCTTAACCAGTTTGATGATGAAAACAGTTTTGATGAGCTTTCCCCAGGCGATTACATCGTAATTGTACAGGACGGTAATGGTTGTTTTGAGGTAGTGGAATTTAGTTTGATAGCCCCTTCTTCCTTGGCCGTTAGCTCAACGGTAACCGATGAAATCTGTTTTGAGAGTGCGGACGGTACGGTAACCCTGGAAATAAATGGAGGTACCGCACCATATTTTACCAGCTTGAACAGTAACACGGACACCGACTTTACCCAAGATGTTTTCCAATATACGGATCTAACAAGTGGAACGCATGTCGTATTCATTAGGGATGCCAATGGCTGTGAAGCGACTGAGGTGTTTGAGGTAAACCCCGGTGTAAATCTTGCTGGCGAAGCGATTGTGGAATATCCGTGTGATTCCGGGATTACCTCAAACCGGGTCAGTCTTTCATTTGAAAATCCATCCATTACGGGTAATTTGTTGTATGGATTGGATACTGCGGACCCCGCTCAAATGGTCTTGGAAGGAACTTTTGAAGGAATTCCCGGTGGTGATCATTATATCACCGTAATGCACAGTAATGGGTGCACCAATACCTATAATTTCAGTATTACGGAATTTGATCCATTGGGATTACAACTTACGGAAAGCGATATCAATACCATTACCGCATTGGCTACGGGTGGGTCGGGCAACTATACCTTTACCATTAATGATGAAACCCCAACTGATGATTCCGAGTTCTATATTACGGAAACTGCTACCTATACCATTACGGTTACCGATGAAAACGGCTGTAGTATGACCGAGGAAATATTTATGCAATTCATTGATATTGAAATCCCCAATTTCTTTACTCCGGATGGAGATGGACACAACGATACCTGGGCACCAAGAAACATGGGGCAGTATCAAAACATCTTTATCAAAATTTACGACCGGTATGGAAGAACCTTATATGAGTTCAGGGGAAATGAAGACGATTGGGATGGCCAATACCAGCTAAGTGATTTACCTACGGGAGATTACTGGTATATCATCAAATTGAACGGCATTGAAGATCAAAGGGAGTTTATCGGGAACTTCACCCTTTATCGCTAATCACACAACACAACCATCCTGTGCACCTGTAGGCCCAATCAAGGCCTACAGGTGTTGTTGTTTTAAGCACTAACCACAGAATAACAAAGCTTTACAACAAACTGTTGTGGGTAATTTCCTTCCATAACTAAATTAGCTTATGTGGCAAAAAACACTTGAAAAATCCAATTGATCCAATGAGGCAACCCATTCTTCTTCTGTTACTATTTGGTTGTTCCTTTGGGTATGGACAGTTGAGCGATTTGCACTATTTACCCCCTTTAAGACAAGGGCAAAACAACGGAGCAATTCAACAGCAGGCCATATACCTGTCCACTCCGGAAACTACGGCATTTACTGTAAATGTCTATCAAGGAACCAACAGCACTCCTATTACCTCATTCATGATTTCAAATACAAGCCCGGCGGTCTATAATTTGGGAAATGGCAACAACAACGTTACCCTGGTCGACGATGCGAATACGGGCGTAATTCTGACCAATAGTGGATTGCGCTTTGAGGCTCCTGGAGGAAATAACTTTTATGTTAACTACAGGGGACGATCCAATTCTCAGGCTGCATCCCTGACCTCAAAAGGTCGGGTGGCCATGGGTACTGACTTTAAATGGGGAGGGGTACCCAATCTGGGTAGCCATGTTTCCAAATCCAATACTTTGGGAATCATGGCCACGGAAGATAATACAACAATAACGCTATCTGGTTACGATCCCAATTGTGAATTTAGGGTCGGAAGTAATAGGGCCGGCATTACCGATGATACCTATCAAATTGTATTGGATGCCAATGAATCCTTTGTCTTTGAGACCTATATAGGCAACGCCCCAACTGCTGCCCACGAAAACGGATGGATTGGTGCTTCCGTCGTTGCGGATAGGAACATCGTAATTAGCAATGGTTCGTTAAACTATGGACGTCAAGCTGGGTCGGCCAATAGGGATGCTGGTATTGACCAACCTGTTCCCGAAAACAGATTGGGCAAGGAATATGTTTTCGTCCGGGGCAATGGTAATGCCAACGGATGGACGGAATTTCCTTTGATCATTGCCACTGAAAACAACACCCAAATCTTTGTCAACGGCTCCACAACCCCAATAACCACTTTAAATGATGGGGATTTCTTTGAAATTCCAAGTAGCAATTATTCCTCAAACTCCGTTGGGGCCAATATGTATGTGGAGACCTCTAAGGATGTCTACGCCTACCAATGTATGGGGGGCTCCAACCAAGCCTACACCCAGGGATTGAATTTTGTGGCACCGGTAAACTGCCTTTTGCCGGACACCATGGACAATATTCCCAATATTACCGATGCTGCCGGAGTTACTATAACCGGTGGGGTTACCATCATTGCGGCCACTACGACTCCAGACAGCAGTATAACGGTAACCGATGGAAACGGCAATGTTACCCTTCCAGCCTCATCGACCGTAACCGGCACATCCGATTGGAAAACATTTTATATTCCCAGTCTTACAGGAAATGTCAGCGTACAATCCACAGGACCTATTGCAGTGGGATTTTTTGGCTTTAATGGGGCGAGAGGTGTTGCAGGATATTATTCGGGCTTTGATACCGTACCAAATATTGACCTGCAGATAACAGGGAACAGTTGTTTACCGGGGGCTATTCTTGAAATTGCAAGCGGGGAGACTTTTGATGCGTACCAATGGTACGGGGATGGGGTGTTGATACCAGGAGCTACCTCACCCACCTATACGGCAACCAACGCCGGTGATTATTACTTACGAGTCACCAGGGGACCCTGTAGTTATGATTCCAACTCCATATCGGTTTATTATTGCAACCCGGATATCGTGGTCAATAAAACGGCCAGTGTTACCTCCTTAAATGAAAATGACACGGTAGTTTTCACGATTACCGTCGAAAATATGGGTATTGACCCTGCCACAAATTTGGTGATTACCGATGTAATGCCAACCGGACTCTCCATTGTGTCCACCACTCCAACATTGGGGACCTGGTCGTCCCCCAATTGGACCATAGGCACATTAAATAGTGGTCAGTTGGAACGTATTACGATCAATGCCATTGCCGATTCGAACAATTCAACCTTACCAATTATTGCTATCATAAACACCGCAACCAATAGCCAGGACCAAACGGACAATAATATTACCACGGATAATCCCTCCGTTGCCCTGACCGTTTACAATGATTTTGATAATGATGGCATTGTGGACATCACCGATCTGGATGATGACAATGACGGTATTTTGGACAGTGTGGAAAACCCAAATCATAACAATATCCTCTGGGTAACGGATGGCACGGCCAGTGCGGAGGAGCAAAATACTATAGATAAGCTCGTTGCCTTAGGATATTCCGTGACCGTTGTTGATGATGGTGTTGGTGGAGATGCGAACAATTATGCCGCAACCTTTGTTTATGAGGATGTATTTAGCGACACAGCTTTTACCAACGTTGCCAACTTAACTACCACTGCCAAAGGGGTAATCACCAGCGAACCCGCATTGCACGACGAAATTTTAGGTGCAAGTGCCGGAGGAAATGGCAGTGCCACAGCTGTGAACATAGTTGAAAATACCCACCCCATAACCAATGGATTGCCAATCGGGCCCTATACCATCGGGGATGCTTCATACTTTGGAAGTGGTTTGACTACGGGAACCATCCTAGGTCGTGACCCCAACACCAATGAAGGTTCCTTAGTGATTTGGAATGGAGGGGATGCAATGGAGGTCGGAACCGCCCCAGGAAAACGGGCAATTGTGCCGCATGCCAATTTAAATGGAGGGTTTAACGAAGCTGGAGAGAACTTGTTGTTAAATGCCATTCTTTGGGCCGCAGGCTTTGACACGGATAATGACGGCCTACCGGACACCTTGGATGGGGATAGTGACAACGACGGTTGTAGTGATTCCAACGAAGCTTACAACGATGCAAATGCAGATGGTGGAGATGGGGAAGCGTACGGTACCGGCAGTCCACCTCCTACAAACAGTAATGGGACCGTGACCGCAGCATCATATCCATCCCCAGCGGACAACGATTCCAATACTATTTTTGACTTTCAAGAAGCGGGAACTGTACCAACAATTACAGTGCAACCCGTAAACCAAAGGGTATTCATTGCCAATGACGGTACTTTTGGCCTTACGGATTCCGGAACGGACAGTTACCAGTGGCAGGTAAGTACGGATGGAGGCTCCAACTTCAGCAATATTTCGGACGGGACCGCCTATTCCGGAACCCAAACCAATACCTTGACCATTATTTCTCCAAACCTCGATAAAAATGGCCACATGTATAGGGTCATATTGACGAGTGACACCTATTTATGCAATGTTACAATTTCCGATGAAGTTGTACTCAGTGTGGGACCGGCCACCGTTATCACGAACCGCAGAATTACTTTTAGGGCAAACAAAAGCTAGACCACGGATATTCGATTTACAGTTTTATTTTCGTGAGCTGTAACATTTAGGGCAAACAATCGTCAAGTAGGTATCAACCAAAAAAACGATATTTCCCTTGGAAACCATACTCACGGTTAATAACCTAACTAAAAAGTTTGGGCATTTAACGGCCGTAAAGGACTTATCCTTTACCATAGAAAAAGGAAACGTTTACGGCATCCTAGGCCCCAATGGCAGTGGTAAGTCCACTACTTTGGGCATTATATTGAACGTAGTCAATCGAACCGCTGGAGAATTCAGTTGGTTCGATGGGACGACCTCTACCCACGACGCCTTAAAAAAAGTGGGGGCCATTATTGAGCGGCCTAATTTCTATCCCTATATGTCCGCAGAAAAGAATTTGAAGTTGGTCTGTAAGATCAAAGAGGTTTCTGAAGATAAGATTCTTGAAAAACTGGAATTGGTTGGACTGTTGGAACGAAAGGACAGTAAGTTCAAAACCTATTCCCTGGGTATGAAACAGCGACTGGCCATAGCCTCTGCCCTATTAAATGACCCTGAAATCCTGATCTTGGATGAACCCACCAATGGATTGGACCCAGCGGGAATACATCAGATACGGGAAATTATCAAGAGAATCGCCACACAGGGAACCACCATACTTTTGGCTTCCCATTTATTGGACGAAGTGGAAAAAGTCTGCTCCCATGTGGTCATTCTAAGAAAAGGCGAAAAATTGTATTCCGGTCCCGTGGATAGTATGCTTGCCAGTCACGGATTCTTTGAATTGAGAACTGCAGATATGAAAGGGTTAAAAGAGGTATTGTCCAAGCACGCCAGTTTTGGGAACATTGTTGGAGGGAATGGTACGTTGACCGCCTATTTGAAAGAGGAAATGGATGCAGAGGAATTGAACAAGATGTTATTTAAAGAGGGTATTGTACTGTCCCACCTAGTAAAACGAAGGGAAAGTTTGGAAGAGCAGTTTTTAACCTTAACCAAAAATTCGTAAGCCATGGGAAGATTACTTCAAATAGAATTCATAAAACTTTGGAACAATCGGGCAAGTAAGGTTCTCATCGTTTCCTACTTCATCATTTTAACCTCCATCGCACTTATCGCTGCTATAAAATTTGATATTGGCCCGGTAAAATTTCATTTGGCCGAGATTGGTATCTTCAATTTTCCATATATCTGGCATTTCAACACCTTTGTCACTGCATTCTTCAAGCTCTTTTTGGCCATTGTCATTGTCTCAATGATGGCCAATGAATACAGCAATAAAACCATAAAGCAAAACTTGATTGACGGCCTTTCCAAAAAGGAATTCATATTGTCCAAGTTTCTGACCGTACTTTCATTTGCAGCAATTTCAACGGTTTTTGTATTTGTGGTCTCCCTCATATTGGGGCTTGTGTATTCCGATTTCAATGAGCTTTCCATCATATTCTCGGATCTGGAATTTGTTCTGGCCTTTTTCGTAAAACTGGTCGGTTTTTTCTCATTTTGCTTGTTTTTGGGCATTCTGGTAAAACGCTCGGCATTTGCTTTGGGGTTCTTAATACTATGGCAGATTTCAGAGGGAATCATCAGGGGATTGATGCGTTGGAAACTTTTCGATGGCGATACTACGGAAAGGGTGATGGCCTTTTTTCCATTGCAGTCCATGTTCAACCTTATCAAAGAACCTATAACCCGATTGGAAGCGGTACAGACCGTTGCGGACCAAGTGGGGGAATCCATTGAATTGGACTATTATGTCCATTGGTATGAGTTCTTGATTGTTCTCGTTTGGACGTTCATTTTTATCTATTTGTCCTATGCATTATTAAAAAAGCGTGATTTATAGTATCTTACCTAGACGAATGAAGATGCTGTATGAAAAAAAAATTGCTGCTATTCCTTGCGTGCTGCATATGTAATTTTGGTTTTTCCCAAGAATGCCCGGATTTAATTGCCCCTGCCGATGGTGACGTAAACGTTCCCGTGGATGCCACTATTACGTGGGAAGTTGTGCCGGGTATTCCCAGTTATCGGATTTTACTGGGAAGGACTCCTGGAGCAAGTGATCTGGCATTGGTGACGGTAGGTAGTGCCACATCCTTTACGCCTCCCCAGGGTTTGCCCGAGAGCACTGAAATCTTTGTGACCATAGTCCTTGATTTTTTTCAAGGGCAGGAGGATATTGTATGTGACGCACAATCCTTTACCACTGCAGAGGTCACCACACCACCGGACTGTACCAGCCTACGATTGCCCGAGGACGGTGCTACGGATGTAAGTGTCTTTTCAAATGTGTTATGGAATTATGCCCCTACGGCAACGAATTATGATGTTAACATAGGTACCCAACCCGGATTGGGGGACATTGTCAATACCAATGTTACGGATCTAAGTATAAATCCCCCAGGTGAATTTCCTGAAAACAGGGAAATATATGTACAGATAATTCCACGTAACGAAAATGGTAGTGCCCAAAACTGCACGGAGTTCAGTTTCACAACGCGGGAACTGGCACCCTTGCCGGGTTGTACCAGTCTTGTAAGTCCTTTGGATGGGGCCATAAATGTACCGCTCACCCCTTTTTTGGAATGGGTCCCCGTCCCCGAGGCAACGGGCTATAGGGTAACCTTGGGAACAACCCCAACAGAAAACGATGTACTCAATAATGCAGTATTCACTACAAACAGCACTTTTGTATTAAACTTTGAGCCCAACCGGACTTTTTTCATCACCATTGTCCCCTTCAATGAATCCGGAGCTGCCATTGGATGTGGTCAGGAATCATTTTCCACCATATTGGGATGTGGTCCCTTTTTGGATAGGGTCACGGGGGAGTTGGTTACCTTGAGTCCGGATTTGGAATTACCGGATGTTTTTTCCTTTTGTGAAAACGGCGACCCCCTTAGGATTACCGCACCCGAAGGAGCTGATGGTTATAGATGGTTTCGTATCGATCAATTTGATAACGAAATTTTCCTTTCGGAAGACACGGAAATCACCATTGATCGACCTGGGGATTATTTTTTGGAAGCGTATCTCATTGCCTCCCAACCAGGGGAGCTCATCGAATGCCCCACATTTTTGGAATTTGCCGTAATAGCATCGGAAATTGCCACCATTGATGGGCTTGATATTAGGGATACAAATCAGGGATTTGACATAACGGTCCAGGTTTCCGGAACGGGCGATTATGAATATGCCATCGATAATATTGACGGTCCCTATCAAGACGATGCTGTTTTTAGGGGAATTGCCCCGGGAACCCATACCATTTATGTTAAGGACAAAAACGGCTGTGGCATTGCACAGGAGACATTTGAGCAAAACCTTATCGTAGAGGGATTTCCCAAGTTTTTTACGCCAAATGGCGACCCATTCAACCAATTTTGGCAGTTTAAACAACCTCAGGAAGGCGATCCCGTTGCCTTGGTAAGTATTCAAGTCTATGACAGGTTTGGAACACTTCTTTCCGAATTTTCATCAGATGCACCAGGTTGGGACGGTACTGTAAATGGTAGGCCCCTTCCTTCAGGAGGATATTGGTTTAGGGCCATTGATGATGAAAATAAAGTCTTTAAAGGCTTCTTTACCCTCAAACGCTAAATTTCCCACCCCCTTTCGTACATTTACTTAATGAAATTTAAAGTAGTTTCGGATTTCAAACCTACCGGAGATCAGCCTGAAGCCATAAAGCAATTGTCCAATGGGATTTCCTCAGGAGATGCCCATCAAACCTTGTTGGGGGTAACCGGTTCCGGAAAAACGTTTACGGTGGCCAACGTAGTGGCCGAGGTACAACGGCCCACTTTGGTCCTTGCCCATAACAAAACTTTGGCCGCCCAATTGTATTCCGAATTCAAGCAATTTTTTCCTGACAACGCCGTCGAATATTTCGTATCGTATTATGATTACTACCAGCCGGAGGCCTATATCCCCACAAGTGGAACGTATATTGAAAAGGATCTATCCATAAACGAGGATATTGAAAAGCTGCGTTTGAGCGCAACCTCCTCCTTACTTTCCGGTAGAAGGGATGTGTTGGTCGTCGCTTCCGTTTCTTGTCTTTATGGTATTGGAAATCCTGTTGAATTTCAAAAAAATGTTATTTCCATCCATAGGGACCAGGTCATTTCCCGAACAAAATTTCTACATCAACTGGTACAAAGCCTCTATTCAAGGACCACAGCAGATTTTAGGAATGGAAACTTTAGGGTAAAGGGCGATGTGGTCGATGTTTTTCCAGGGTATGCCGATCACGCTTTCCGAATTCATTTTTTTGGGGATGAAATTGAAGAGATTGAGGCCTTGGATCCGCATAACAATTCGGTAATAGAAATTTATGATACCCTAAATATCTATCCGGCCAATATGTTCGTGACCTCCCCGGATATACTTCAAAATGCCATTAGGGAAATTCAGGACGACCTGGTGAACCAAGTGGATTACTTTAAACAAATAGGGAGGCCATTGGAAGCCAAACGATTGGAGGAGCGTACCAATTTCGATTTGGAAATGATCCGTGAATTGGGATACTGTTCCGGAATTGAAAACTACTCCAGATACTTGGACGGAAGGCAGCCTGGAACGCGGCCTTTCTGTTTACTTGATTATTTTCCCGATGATTATCTTATCGTTATTGATGAAAGTCATGTAACCATTCCACAGGTACATGCCATGTACGGCGGTGATCGCTCCCGAAAGGAAAATTTGGTGGAATACGGTTTTCGACTTCCCGCTGCCTTGGATAACAGACCCTTGAAATTTGAGGAATTTGAAGCGCTCCAAAATCAGGTGATCTATGTAAGTGCCACTCCGGCCGAGTATGAATTGCAATTGAGTGAAGGGGTATATGTGGAACAGGTGATACGTCCAACAGGACTTTTGGACCCCGAGATTGAAGTAAGGCCAAGTCTCAATCAAATAGACGATCTGATCGAAGAAATACAGAAACGGGTGGAATTGGATGAACGTACCCTGGTCACCACATTGACCAAACGTATGGCCGAGGAATTGGTCAAATACCTCACCCGAATAGACATCCGCTGTCGTTATATCCACAGTGATGTGGACACTCTGGAACGTGTGGAAATCATGCAGGATTTACGTAAGGGCCTCTTTGATGTCCTGGTGGGCGTAAATCTTCTTAGGGAAGGGTTGGATTTGCCCGAGGTGTCACTGGTTGCAATCTTGGATGCAGACAAAGAAGGTTTTCTCCGCAGTAATCGTTCGCTGACCCAGACTGTTGGTCGGGCCGCACGAAACTTAAACGGAAAAGCCATTATGTATGCGGATACGATTACGGACAGCATGCAGAAAACCATTGACGAGACCAACTATCGACGGGAAAAACAAATGGCCTACAATACGGAAAACAATATCGTCCCCAAAGCCTTGAACAAAAGCCTGGACAATGCGTTGGCCAAAAATTCGGTTTCGACCTATCATTTTGAAAAAGAAGCTTTACGCGCCGCGGAACCTGATTTGGAATACTTAACGCCCCAGCAAAAGGAAAAAATAATAAGGGACAAGCGAAAAGCCATGGAGAAAGCTGCCAAAGAACTCAATTTCATGGAAGCGGCCAAACTAAGGGACGAAATAAAAATGCTTCAAGAACAAGATTAAAAAAGGAAAACGCCGCAAATGCGGCGTTTTCCTTAACCAACTAAACAAACCAACCTTATGAAACACCTTTTGTTGGTGCCATAAATTCTTATCCTATTTCAATGAGACGTTTTGGTTTGGGCAACGCCTCCTCTTTTTTAGGAAGGGTCACTTTTAAAACCCCAGCCTCATAAAGGGCATCAATTTTATCCGTGTCCACGGTCTCAGGCAAGGTGAAAGCCCGCCTGAATGAAGAAACTGAAAACTCCCTCCTCGTATAATTTTCTTCCTTAGTGGTATGCTCCGCTTTAGTATTGGATGAAATGGTAAGGACTTCGTTGTCTATTTCTATGTTAAAATCTTCCTTTTTAAAACCAGGAATTGCCAATTCCAACATAAAATCCGTTTCGTTTTCCCTTATATTTACGGCAGGGACGTTGGCAAACGTATCCATTCCCCCAAACCAATCTGGCTTGAAGAAATCGTTCATCAAACTTGGAAATATTAAATTGTTTCTTTTAGTTAACATGGTAATCGCTTTTTAAAATTAAACTCATCAAGTAGTGGACAAAAGCTATACCAGCAACAAAAAACTGTCTTTATGTCAGTTTTGCCGTACATAAAAGTGTCATAGTGACATATTAGTTGTAGTGGGCCCGAAAAATGCCCAGTAGTACTTTAGGGGGAACCGCCTTATTGGGATATTGGTGCATAACTTCCAAAACCTGGGAGATTGCCGAGGGCGGAAGGCCCATCCATAATCCAATGTTATGTAGTTTTTCTATTTCCTTTTTATGTTGCTCATTATCAATGTTCATCATAAGCAATAATCGGTGGAATTGAACTATGCGATCGGTTTGCGTTCTGGGTACGGAGATTTCGGTCTTATTCTTAAGAAGATCATCCAAAGATGATTTTTTGACCTCCATTAAATTGGCCACACTTAACAAAAAGTCGTATTCATCATCCTTCATTTTATAGTCCACCCGGGCAAATGCAATAAGCTCACTGAGAATGCTCAACTTTTCTTGGTAGGAATTCATGGTTTGGATTTATACTATATAACTGTTTAAAAAGCCATTTCGTATAACGAAAAAATCCTGGGGGATTCCCAGGATTTCCATAACTAACTCAAATAATCACAGTTTCTTAGACTGTAATTCGTATGGGAACGGTATACAATTGCCCTTCCCTAGCATTTTCCAATTCCACTTTTTGATAGTTCAATCGTGCTTTTACAAAGTTTTCCAACACCTCGACTTCGGTATCTACCGACAATACAACAATCTCACCCTCTTTATTGATCGTAAAGCGTACATCGGCAACCATGTCATCTTCAATATCAAAAGAGTTGGTCTCCAACATTTTAAGGATTTGATATGCTAATTTCTTAGTCGGTTTCAAATCTTCCGTCGTGGTAGCAGATAAGGTTCCAACGGCAAACAATGCCGTGGCAAAAAATAACAAACTGGATTTTCTCATGATGATTTCGTTTTTTGAGATTGATAGATTTGATGAATATGTCAAAAAAACGTATAAAAAATGATAATGTTACAATAAATTATGATTTTAATACAATTTTATGAAAACAATCACTTTTTTTTTGTCGATTCAAAATTACTTCTAATGTTCCGTCCATAGTAACCGTGCCCATCAATTTAATGCATATTTAAATTTGATAACCTTGATTTAAAATTTTGAGATTTTATTTTCCCATTACCGCAGCTTAAAAAGCCGTATTAAAAACTCTAAAAATCTTAGGGAATACTAAAAAGAAAGTACGTATCCACTTCCATTGTTCATTCAAAGGGATATATCATAGCGAAATTGAAAATAGGGCAATGTTAGAAAAACATTACCCATTGTTCATATGCGTATTTGAATTAGGAAGTAAAGCGAACATTCACAACAAAGACTTCCCCATAGGTATCGTTCGAAACTTCCAACTTTTTTCCTTTTAGTTTCCTGTTGAGAAACCACCTGAGATCTTTCCTCTTGGAACTGATTTTCATAATTTCGATTTTCCCCTCTGAATTGATGGTAAACAGGACTCTGGCCAGAGCGTCTTTTTTGTCGGCATCTATTGCATTCCCCGAAAGGATTTCTTCCAATTGTTCCGAGATGGACCTTTCAGGAGTTACAATTCTTGGTTCATTGGCGGAAACGAGCAATACACAACATAGGACTGCTACAGCAGAAAGCACACTTCTTTTTTTCATGACTGATTGTTTTAGGATTGATAAAAATGATTGATGACTTTAAATAAAAGATGGGATATCCCTTATTTATGTTACACGATTCCAAGGGTTTAACTCCTTTTTATGATTGGTCCCTGTCCAAGGAAAGTCTTGACCAAACAAAAAAGGAGGCCAATTGGCCTCCTTTGATCTTATTGATTATTGCGGGTTCCTAGGACAGTACTTCCTTCACCTTGTCCGCAGCCTCCTGGAACTGAACCGCAGAATGTACGGCCAAACCTGAACTGTCAATAATTTCCTTAGCCAGTTCTGCATTGGTGCCTTGAAGCCTTACGATAATTGGCACTTGTATGGAATCCCCCATGTTTTTGTAGGCATCAACAACACCTTGTGCCACCCGATCACATCGAACGATTCCGCCAAAGATATTGATAAGGATGGCCTTTACATTGGCATCCTTCAGAATAATTCGGAAAGCCTCCTCTACCCTTTTGGCATCGGCCGTGCCGCCCACGTCCAAAAAGTTTGCGGGTTCACCACCTGCCATTTTAATTAAATCCATGGTAGCCATTGCCAAACCTGCACCATTGACCATGCAGCCTACATTACCATCCAAATCCACATAATTCAACCCAACGGCCCTTGCTTCCACTTCAATGGCATTCTCCTCCCTCAAATCCCTCATTTCCGCATAGGCCTTCCTTCTGTAAAGGGAATTATCATCAATGGTAACCTTGGCATCAACGGCCATTATTTTATCATCCGAAGTCTTTAATACGGGATTGATCTCAAAAAGGCTTGCATCACTTTCCCTGTACGCCTTGTACAACGAAGAAACAAACCTTACCATTTCCTTGAAGGCCGCTCCGGACAACCCCAGGTTAAATGCAATCTTTCTGGCTTGAAAGGGCAATAGTCCCGTAGCGGGATCTACCTCCTCGGTAAAAATCAAATGTGGTGTCTTTTCCGCAACTTCTTCAATATCCATGCCCCCTTCCGTGGAATACATAATCATATTCCTACCAGTACCTCGGTTCAATAAAACCGACATGTAGAACTCACTGGTTTCACTATCGCCGGGATAATACACGTCTTCCGCCACCAAAACCTGATGTACCTTTTTCCCTTCAGCAGAGGTTTGTGGGGTCACCAAGTTCATCCCAATGATATTACCGGCCAGTTCTTCAACTTCTTTCAGGTTTTTGGCCAACTTTACGCCGCCACCTTTCCCACGACCTCCAGCATGTACCTGTGCTTTGATAACGTGCCACCCCGTTCCCGTTTCCTGGGTCAATTGCTTTGCAGCGCTTACGGCCTCCTTAGCATTATGGGCAACTAATCCACGCTGCACACGTACACCAAAACTAGCTAAAATCTCTTTACCTTGATATTCATGAAGGTTCATAGGTCCATTTGTTAAATTAAGGCCACAAAAATAGGAAACAGCTACCTTAATTAATAATTAAAAAACAAAGATTTAGAGTCTGTTTTTGTTTTGGAGGGAAATCTAGCTAGTTTACCTTAAAATCCTTGAAATCCAAGGGGTCAAAATTTTTAAAGTGGCCGTTCATTTCTATGACCGCCTTGGTCCGGTTGATTTGTTCCAAAACGGTGGTGGTGGTATCCAAATGTGTTGCGATATACTGTAAACGCTGGGTCTCATTGGACAGTTTTAGCAGTTCGTATTCCTGCTCAAAGGAAAGCCCCATTTTATGGCCAAAGGCATAGCTATTGAATTTATCCAATGGAATGGTCGGAAATTGCACGGACATTAGATCATAAAGCTTTTTCATCTTATCGTACACTTCCTTCCTTAGGGAAAGTTCCGCATCATTATTGGAGTCCAGGAATTCCACAATGCCGCCCGCATATAGTTTACCTTCCATTTCGTTGTCAAACGTTAATATCTTAAATACCTGTCGTGCAATACAGACCACATCCATTTCCCCGGAATCATAGGTGTTTACGACTTCAACCAACTGTACTTCGGTTCCATATTCAACGGTGTTATTAATGAAAACGGGAATGCCAAACGTTATGGCTTCGTCCCGGCAATCATTGATCAGTTGCTTGTAACGTTCCTCAAAAATGTGGAGTGGAACGGTTTCTCCGGGAAAAAAAACGGACTGTAAAGGAAAAAGAGGAAGTTTCATAAAATTCTTTTTTCTAAAAATAAGCAGTCAGCAGATAAGCCACAACTATGTTTTGTTGTTATTTTTACAACAAAACGTTATAAATTTATATTCAGAACGCTAAATTTTGTCCTGGAAAGGCCATTATTTTAGCTTTGAACAAAATTGAGATATGAAACCCAATCACTTAGTTTCCATTGCCAAGGCCTATGGCGCCCCTGTATATGTTTATGATGCCGAAAAGATTTCCGCCCAATACCAGCGTTTAACGAGTGCTTTTAAGGATGTGCAGAGCCTTCGGTTGAATTATGCCGCAAAGGCCCTTTCCAATATTTCCATCCTGCGCTTAATGAATAGTCTGGGAAGTGGGTTGGACACCGTATCGATACAGGAAGTGAATCTGGGATTAATGGCGGGGTTTCGCCCTGAATCCATAATTTATACACCGAACGGGGTTTCCTTGGAAGAGATTGAGGAAGCGGCTGCTTTAGGTGTCCAAATCAATATTGACAATCTCTCCATTTTGGAACAATTTGGTACTAAACATCCCGATGTTCCCGTTTGCATCCGAATTAACCCGCATGTGATGGCAGGTGGAAATTCCAACATATCCGTTGGACATATTGATTCAAAATTTGGTATCAGTATCCACCAAATCCCCCATTTGCTGCGAATTGTGGAATTGACCAATATGAAGATCAATGGTATCCATATGCACACCGGAAGCGATATTTTGGACATAGATGTTTTTCTTTACGCTTCCGAAATCCTCTTTGAAACGGCAAAGCACTTTAAAGGCCTTGAATTTATTGATTTTGGGAGCGGATTTAAGGTACCCTACAAAAAAGGGGACATACAGACCAACGTTGAAGAGTTGGGAAAGAAACTATCGAAAAGATTCAATCAATTTTGCGAGGAATATGGCCAACCCTTGACCCTGGCCTTTGAGCCCGGAAAGTTTTTGGTCAGTGAAGCCGGTTATTTTTTGACCAAGGTAAATGTGGTAAAACAAACCACCTCAACGGTCTTTGCCCAAGTGGATTCCGGTTTCAACCATTTGATCCGTCCCATGCTCTACGGCGCCAAACATGAGATTGTGAACATCTCAAATCCCAAGGGCCGGGAACGCTACTACTCCGTTGTCGGCTACATCTGTGAAACGGATACCTTTGGAAATAATCGCAGGATCAACGAAATAGCCGAAGGCGACATTTTAGCCTTTAAAAATGCCGGTGCGTACTGCTTTACCATGGCCAGTAACTACAACTCCAGGTATCGCCCTGCGGAAGTGCTTTGGTACAAGGGAGAGGCGCACTTGATTCGGGAAAGGGAGACCTTTGACGATATTCTTAAAAATCAAGTCGATGTTAAAGATTTGTTCAATCCTTTGCCGCAGGCCGTTGTACAGAAATAAATTGGTATAATTTTCGTTAGTTTTGATACGGTCTTATGACTAAAATGCCAAAATCTTAACTATGCGAACAATTGTATTGACACTATGCCTACTAGTGGCCACCTCCATTTCGGCCCAGGAAATCCATTGGATGTCCTTTGAAGATGCCGTGGCAATGACCAAAAACGAAGGAAATACCAAAAAGGTTTTCATTGATGTTTATACCGATTGGTGTGGATGGTGCAAAAAAATGGACAAGGATACTTTCCAGAATCCGGAAGTTGCCCAATATATGCAGGAAAACTTTTATATGGTCAAATTCAATGCCGAAGGCAAGGAACCCATACAATTCGATGGAAGGACCTTTAATTATGTCCCCTCCGGACGTAGGGGGTACCACGAATTGGCCGCAGCCCTGTTGCAGAACCGTTTAAGCTATCCCACCGTAGTATTTTTGGATGAAAACATGAAAATGCTTTCCCCTGTTCCTGGATATCAGAAAGTTGACCCTTTCCTGCAGATTGCCCGTTATTTTGGGGAAGATATCTATAAAGAACAGGACTGGAAAAGTTATACTGGGGTAGGAAAATAGTTTTTTTTGATTTTTCCTCAGAAGTTATAGCGCAATATGTACTCGTCCCCCCTGTTATTCTTAAAATCCTGCGTTTCAAAGACCATACTAAAATAATCTGTTGGGGATTGAAATTTATACATGGTACTTGCCATCCTAAAATTCTCTTTAATATCTGCTACATCTGTTGGGATTGATTGAGATGACAGTATGGTGTTTATTTCCGGAGGAAATTCAAACCCATAAAATGGTATCGGCAATGGTGCATCAGTTGGGGAATTGTTATAGACCCAAACAAATATTTGGCCAGCAAACACGTCTTGATATAGGAATCCAAAAGTGGAATAGTCATGATCTCCTCGAAAAATTATCGAATCCCCATTATCCTCGATATCAAAATCAGGTATGAAAAAATTGGAGTCAACACCCTTTTGGACAGTTGTGAAGGTCTTATTCCCGACCAAATCAATATTTAACTCCTTGCTAAAAACCTCAAATTCCGGTATCACTGGAATATTGACCGTATTACCGGACAAGCCCGATAAATCAAGTCTGTTGTAGTACACACGATGCTGCCTAAAGTTTTGATAATCCTCTTCGGAGTAAAAGCCATCAACCGAAAGAGTGAAAACCCCCGTACCTTGCGGTATGGACAAAGAAGTAATGGACTCTAATTTAACAAAATCATCCACTTCATACGTATCCTGATCGTAGTCTTCTATGAAGAGGTACTCATATTGATCAATATCGTCAACACCAAAAGGATACGAAAACATGATGTCTGGTTGATCGTTCAGTATCTCCACATAATTAAAACTATAACTGTTGTCAACAAGGCCATCAGGTAAGAGCTGTGCATTATAGGAATTGATATTTGGGGTATGATTGGAAGAAACCGAAATCTCTTTAACACTATATGGTGAACCAACGGGCATGACCTTCTCTTCCTTGGAGGGAAGAATAGTTCCTGGTAGTATGTTCGCAAAAGAGTCAATAGTAAGAAATAGGCGAGAATCCAATTCTTCACTGGACGCACCGGAGTATTTTGTGTACACCATCTCTTGTTCCTCAAAACTATCGTCCGCGAAGAAATCCACTCCGTCAAGAGTTTCAATTTTCGTATAGGCAATGAGTTTACTTTCGGAATCATTTAAAGCCACAAAAACACCATTTTTTAAGGAATTCACCGGATTTGGATCTCTCAACAACAGCTTTTTAAGTTCAAAATCAAGTGTTTGCGTGTTTTCATTTTCGTTGAAATCCGAAGAAACAGCTTCCAACTTGGTACTCCCTATGTTGTAATCAAATGGATTTAATGTAAAGACAAAATCTTTTTCCGTGGATGTAAAAACTTCGACACCATTCAGGCGTATTGAAGTACTCACCTGGTCGGATTCATCCTCAATTCGAAACCTTAAATCCGTTTTGACCTCCAGTATTTCCGGTATTTGGGGTAAAACTATTACTGGCGGAGTTTCATCAACGGCAATAGGTTCATCATCTGTTATTGGATTGGAATCATCTTCGGGGGTTTCAGAGTCGTTACTACAGCTAAAGAGCAAAGAACACAGTAGAAACAGACTTAAAAAAGTCCTTTCAAAATTTAGCATAGGAAAGTTGGTTTAGGTCTATACAAAGATAACCCTCAGGAGGTAAACCAAGTAGTTAAAACAGTTAATTTCACCTACTGTAATTTGGGCTTTCCTTGGTAATCGTTACATCGTGCGGATGACTCTCCTTGATACCACTTGCGGTGATTTTGACGAAGCGTCCATTTTCCTGTAACGCATTAATATCCTTGGCGCCACAGTAGCCCATTCCAGCCCTTAGTCCACCAATGAACTGGTGCATACTTTCATACAAATCCCCCTTGTAGGGAACACGGCCTACAATGCCTTCCGGAACCAGTTTTTTGATATCGTCCTCAACATCCTGGAAATAGCGATCTTTACTACCTTCCTTCATGGCTTCAACCGAACCCATCCCGCGATAGCTTTTAAACTTACGGCCTTCGTAGATAATGGTTTCTCCCGGGGATTCCTTTGTTCCTGCGAGCAATGATCCCAACATTACGGTATCTGCACCGGCGGCAATGGCTTTTGGGATATCCCCGGTGTAGCGCACCCCTCCATCCGCAATCACCGGAATCCCAGTACCCTTTAATGCCGATGCCACTTCCAACACGGCCGAAAATTGGGGAAATCCAACACCTGCAACCACACGGGTGGTGCAAATGGAGCCAGGTCCTATTCCTACCTTCACGGCGTCCGCACCTGCCTCCGCCAAATAACGGGCGGCTTCTGCAGTAGCGATATTGCCAACAATCACATCCAGTTCGGGATATTGGGCCTTCACCTCCTTAAGTGTGTTCACCACACCTTTGGTATGGCCATGCGCCGTATCAATAACAATGGCGTCCACACCTGCTTTGACCAAGGCTCCTGCCCTTTCAACGGCATCAGGGGTTACACCAATGGCAGCGGCAACCCTTAAACGGCCATATTTGTCCTTATTTGCGATGGGCTTTTGCGTCAATTTGGTAATGTCCCTAAAGGTTATTAATCCCACCAGGGTATTGTCCTTATCCACTACGGGGAGTTTTTCTATTTTGTTTTCCTGTAAAATATCCTCTGCTTCCGTCAAGGTAGTGCCTACATCCGCAGTAACCAGGTTTTCTGAAGTCATTACCTCCGTGATTGGTCGGTCATTATTACGTTCAAAACGCAAATCACGATTGGTCACAATACCTACAAGCTTCCCTTTGTCATCCACAATGGGGATTCCGCCAATGCTATGCTCTTTCATACTGGCTTTCGCATCCTTCACCTGAGCATTCAAGGGCAGTGTTACCGGATCCAATATCATTCCACTTTCAGCCCGTTTTACCTTACGCACTTTGGCGGCCTGCTGGGCCATGGTCATATTCTTGTGCAACACACCTATACCCCCTTCCCTTGCCATGGCAATCGCCATTTTCGATTCCGTAACCGTATCCATGGCAGCAGATACCACCGGAACGTTTATGGAAATGTTCCTGGTAAATTTTGATATGATGCTCACTTCCCTAGGTAGAACTTGCGAATATGCTGGAACTAAGAGGACATCGTCGTAGGTGAGGCCTTCCCCTACTATCTTATTTTGGTGGAATTCCATAGCAATTAAGGATTAATTGCGTGCAAATATACCACAAATTCGCGGTTCAAAAGAAAGCGCTGGAATTATGGTAATTTTAAGTCAATTTTATTTATAATAATTCTAAATAATCTTATTTTTGAATAAAATACCAAGCTATGTGTCCATCCCAAAGCGTACTCAATCGAACCAAAAACGGGACATTAAGTTTTTGTCATCACAGTAAGTTATTTCATTTTGCATTCAATAACCTTTGTTTTGAGTTGTACGAGTGGGAATTGGAAAAATTCGTCGCGTACTTAAACCAACTGGATGTTGGTTATTGGGAAACGGAGTTAAGCGATTCCCTACATCAAAGGAAAATACCCATTCCCACAAACACCAATCACCTTATGATTTTGATCAACGCACAAGAGTTGGAGGAGCTGAAACAACTATTGACCCAAAAAAAGACGTTTCAATGGCTTAGCACTGCGGATATTGACTACGCCTTTATGGAAAACTGAATGATTTGATCGGGGTCATCCGGCCACTACTCGGCCAATTCCGTCCGTACCTTCTTCCCCCAGGCCATCAACATTTCCTTCTCTTCCGGGGATAGCTTGCCATGCATCCAGGTATAGGAATCCTCCGGCATGTGCCCTTCTTCCACTTCTTCGATGAGTTCATCCATTTTGTGGTCCTTCTTTTCCAAATCCCATGAAGCCCAATCCGAAACATTGAAATGTTCCCGACCTTCTTCGATATGACCATCAATCCACAGGGAAATGGGGGCTACTTCGGCATACCAGGGGTAGACTGTATTGTTGCTATGGCAATCATAGCATTTTTGCTCCAGGATCAGGGCGACTTCAGTGGAAGGTTGTGTTTGGGCCTCAAAATCGGCCACCACATTTTCAGTGGATACGTTTTTTTCGGGCCTCCAAAACTGAAGGAGTACCAATACGATCAACAATCCGACTAAAATTCGTTTTACAAGTTTCATTTTTTTAGGTTGCTACAGTTTGAGCTGTAAGGTAGTATAAAAAGTCCTTGGTTCGGCAGGGATGATTCCAGGGCCGGGATACCCTGTTGCCCGACGGGTAAAATATGAATTGTCCAATAGGTTATTGATCCCCGTTTCCAGCTTTAGCTTTTTCCAGGTATAGGAAAACGATAAATCCATGATATCGTATGAAGGTATGGTCCCTTCTATACCCCTTTGATTATCATCTATGTCCTGTGAAGCATTGGTAGCATCCGTGAACTGTTCTGAAATATAGGTGTATTGTAGGCTTCCCAGAAAATTGCCATAGCCGAAATTCAATCCGGTCTTTAGATTGATCTCCGGGATGAATTCCACTTGGTTTCCTTCAACATTGACCTGATTGGATTGGGTATATTCCGAATTGGTCCACGCTAGATTTACAAAGTAATTGAGCTTCAGCTTATCCAATGACGGAAATACCAAATTGGACAGGTTTACATCACCAAAGGTTTCCAGACCATAAATGAAAGCGGTACCTATATTTCCCCGGAACCGCACCACCCGCCCAGTTTCCACTTCCTCCCCTGCCGCGTTTATCCGTGTTTCGTTCCTCAAAATCTCTCCCAGTCTCTCGTCGTATAGCAATCCAAAAGTGCTGATATCGTAGGAAATTAGGTCATTGAGCCTTCCCCTGATTCCAAGATCGGCAGTGAAGCCGTCTTCATCCGATATGTTGGGGTCTATTTGAAAGCTTGGGTTCACTACACGTATATCGTTAAAAGTAACCGAACGGTAATTCTGGGAAAAATTGGCATATACCTCCATGGAAGCCGATGCCTTGTACGAAGCCCCCATACCCATCAACAAAAAGCTCCGTTCAAAGGTCCTGTTGTCTTCCACTTCTTCATTGAGTAAGGGATTACCGGCCAGGTCCAACACAATGTTTCGAAAACTTCCTTCGCTTTCCGTTTTGATATATTCAAAACGGAAACCTGGAGTGATGGAAAATTTATCGGTTATTGAAAAAATGTTTTCTCCAAAGAAGGCCAAATTCAAGTTTGGGAAATCGAATTGCGATTGGCGCTCGTAATTCGGAAAATCCCCATCGGCAAAGGAAAAATCGGCATCCGAGGCCGTACTTCCCGGTCCCTGCCGTTGATCATTGCTGGTCTGATAGTATTTTGAGCCCAACAGTAACACCGAATTTTTACCCCCTAACTGATAACGGGTCAATACCCGTGCCTCTGCTCCCCAGTTCTGAAAATTGTCCACCAATAGTTCCCTGGGTTCATTGGGGTCGTCCGGCTGGGAAACCCTATTTGTTCTGAAGCCCAAAGCCCTTCTTGAAGCATCCAATGAAAAAAGATTGAGACTAAAATCGGTTTTGGGCGAGAACCGATGATCCAATTTAAGTGAATATAGTTTCCAATCCACATTGAACCAATTACGGTCCCGATTACTGAAATCCGGATTTGCAAGAAATTGGACGTCCGTGAGACCTCCAGGTTGTTTGGCCAAATAGTTTAATATCGTGGCCTCAAAGGTAAGCGTTGTTTTATCGGACAGTTCATATCCAAAATGGCCAAAATAGTTTCTACTGTTAAAATCGGAATTTGGGCGGAACCCACTTCCTTCCTTGTAATTGAAATAGGTGTAGTAACTGAATTTACCCACGGTTCCCGACAGGCTGTTAAAACTTGTAAACAAATCAAAAGAGCCCAGTGTTTGGCGCGAGACCAGTTCAATTTTTTTGGTCCTATGGGGTTTTTTGAACTTAAAATTGATCAATCCCCCAAATTGTGGCCCATATTGAAGGGATGCCGCGCCGCGAACCACTTGTATCTCCGATAGGGCCTCAGCAGGTGGTGTATAGTAACTTTCAGGGTAGCCCAAGGCGTCCGCGCTAATGTCATACCCATTTTGCCGGACGTTAAAATTGGCCGTCCTATTGGGATCCAGTCCCCTACCCCCTATGTTCAATTGTAGTCCGGCATCGCCATAATCAAAGATATTGAGCCCAACCACTTGATTATAGATTTGTCGCGGATTATTGGCCGCAAGGTTTCCCGTAAGGTTTTCCACCAGTACCACTTCACTTTTCTTTCCAGCATAAATCGCAGTGCCCTCGACGGTTTTTAGTTTTTGGAGTGCGAAAACCTTCTCCCGTTCCTGGGTAAGGGTAACCTCATCGAGCTGTTGTTCCCCAATGGGTTGCAGCCCGATTTCAACGTCCAATGCATCACTGAACAGCAACTCCCGTTCATATACCTGAAATTCCAGGGCAAAAACGATCAGGGTATATTTTCCTCCCGGAATGTTGTTGAACAAAAAGCGTCCTTCTTCATCGGTCATCCGTAAAATCTGGGGCTCCTTTAAATAGACCTCGGCTTCCGGTATGGGCCTTCCATTTTGGTCCAAAACCTTTCCCGAAATTTGTGTTTGCCCTACCAGGGATAGTGTACACAATAAAATGACAAAAAAACTATATGCCCTTAATCTCATCTTCAAATGGTAAAATCCAATCTTTATGTTTGAACGATTCTTTTTCCTTGGTCAAATCCACCTCGGGATTAATTAATGGTTTGCCCAATCTGCCGTTTAAGGTTACATAGCTCTCCACATATATGGCAATATCCCCATGTCCCTGCCCTTCAAAGTGTTGTTTTAGGTAATGCGCATATTCCAAAATGAAATCAGGTTGAAAACTCATCTGTTTTTCCTGAAAGGGGGTCAAAAAATCCGAATTGTCCACATAGAACCATTTTCCCGTGGCCTGATTCACAATTTTGAACTGGGCATAACCTGATTTCTCCATCAACATCACCCGCCATGAAAACCGATAGCCCTCCTCCGTCCAAAACAGTTCCCCAGGATATCCCAGATAACGCCAAGGAAATAGGAATTGAATCACAAAAAAAGCTATGATAGTACCGTACTTTAAGTTCTTTAGCGAATTTTTGGGATGTGCCCACCGTTTTCCATTGTCAAAAACAGTTGTTTGGACCTTTAAAACCTTGGCTATTATGTTTAAAATCTTTTTGTGCAGTCCTACATCAAAAAAGATTAAGGCCGACACAATCATAATGTAAGGGAACATGCCAATGGGAAAAAGTATCCTTGTCAGGACATGGAAGATAACGACCAGTACAAAGGCAAAATTCCTGGTGGGCTTCCATAGCAATAGAAACGGTATGAGCAAATCGTAGAGGGCACCCCCCCAACTAAAGGCATATTGCACCCATTCCTGTCCCATTAGGGCACCTATAACGGGAATATCAAACTTTGCCGGCAACCAGATTTTTAAGGGCATGGCATCAAAAAGCCAATCGGAATTTAGTTTTGCCAAACCGGCATAGCAATACACAATGCCCAACAAAAGCTTTATACAATCAATATTCCATTTGGGGATGTATTGATAACGGAGCTTTTCATTCCATTTGGCGTCCAGCGAAAAGTAGTTTGCCGCGGGAAGGAAAATCATTAAAAAGGACAGTAGGCTTATAAAATAGTAGTGGTTGAGATAGGTGGTCTTGTCCATCAATTCAATGTAGGTGAAGGACAAAAAGAAGGTAATCATGGCCATTCTATAGTGTAGTCCCAATGCGATAAAAAATGCGGCCAGTCCACAAATAAAAAAAAGGACGTACGTCCAGTTTCCTAAGGGCTTTATCCATTCAAAACCGTAGTATGAAAAATGGAAATTAGGTTCCAAGTACAGTTTTTCAATCCAACCGTAGGCCCAAAAACGAATGATGCTGGCCAGCATCATGACACCAAAAAAAATACGAAAGACCGCCAAAGGGGCGGCCTCCGTATAATGTTTAATATATTTTGAAAAGTGTACTGCCATTAATCACCGTCGGCATCCACAAAATCAATGCTAATGCTCATTGCGGAAACCATATCGACCTTTAAAAGGGGAACTGCTCTTTGTACTTCATCATAAGCCAGGAACATAGCGGTGGGTGAGTCATTATTTTCAATTTCAGTTTTAAAGGCACCCAAAGCAGAAACCCTATCCCGTGCCGTATTGAACTGCACATTGATGAGCTCGTCCAGTGCTTCTTCGTCTTTAAGCGTGTTTAGATTTTGGAGATAGGACGCCAGGCTTTCCCCGGTCTGAGCCGATCCAAAGTGTTTTCCATTAAAAAACCCTTGTACCGCATCCAGTCCTTCAAGAAATAGTTCGTTGCTCAACCCTTCACTATAAAAGGCCTCAATGGTCTGGGGTGCCACAGTGCCCGTAAAAACACCCAATGGAATACCCATTTTACCAGCCCTTAAAAACTTTTCATAGTAAAATATAAAATCATTTACGTAACGATCTACGGAAGCCGTGGCCGATGCACCATCATTTTCCACAAAAGTATCGCGATACCCATTTTGCCAGGCATCACGTACACTGGTTACCCTGGTCTCGATGTCGTCCATCACATCTTGAACATAGGTGATATGGGCATCACCCGTGGTTGGATCCGTATACATCGCTACAATTTCCGCATCGGAATCCGCAATACCACTGAACAGATAATCCAGGGCAGGAAACCCTTTGGTATCCCTATTGGAAGGCAATTCAAAGTTGTAGGATCCATTGGCAATATGGCTATCTATCAACTCAAAATCCGTTGGATAAGTGTTGATGTTCAAGCGTAGCCCATCTTCTTCCGCAGGTCCTATTTCAAACATGGAAACATATTGCCAGCTTTTGTACGCAGCTATCCACGTTTGTCTTAAGTTTGTCAAGTTCGCTTCGTTCCTGTCGTTTTGAAAGGTATCAAATTCCGCTTTAAATGAGGCAAAAGTTGTTAAAAATCCATTGTAAGACGGAATTATGATATTATCGGCCCAATTGGCCAACATCACCCCCCTTTCAAAAGTTACCGATGCCCCATCGTCATCGGTCAAACCTAAATCATCATCAGCACCTCCATTTGTATCATCCGTACCATCTGAAGAACAGGCCCAAATGAAAAGGGCCAGAAATACGGGTAAGGTCCAAAAAAATCTTCTGTTCATAACATTCTTTTTATAATTAAAACACGTCAAAAACAAAGGATGCAAGCCGTAAATATATTGCATCCTTTGTTTATCCAGTTTATAGCGTTTACAATGGTCCCATGACACTCAAGAATTAGTCTACCTCCGCAACGGTAAAAGAAAATTTGGCAGCAATTGCTTCAGCAACTGTATCCAGATTATCCGCGGTCACATTCCAGAAACCATTGGTTGGTGTATTGTAAATGGTATCCAAATATCCTAAAACCTCATCCCTTGAGAAATAGAACGCTGCAGCGGTACCGGGCGTTCTTAAAAACTGCAAACTGTAAATAAACCCATATGCCTCAGATAAATCGTGGAAGGTAGTACCGGGCTGCGTACCATCTAAACCAGCTTTACCTGCTTTGAGATAATGAATTGCCCTTACCGCAACCAGCATGGCAATTTTTTCCCGTAAGATATCGGCTTGAGCATCACGCGCATCGTAATCCTTATTTAGAATAGCGGTTCTCCCTGCTTTGTAAGCATCAAAAATATCTTGGGCAATACCTGGAAAATTCGCCTCAACATTATCCAGGTATTTAGCCAAAAATTCATCGGGATTATCATCAACGGCATCTATGTCGGCTATTGGATTTTCACTATTATCCACTACACCAAAGAAATAACCATAGGCCTCATCCCAGTCATGCTCCATATCCGTGTAGTTCTGGCCATCAACGATAACCTCATTATCATTATCGTCCTCAAATTGCGCCAACTGGTTGGGATTGGTATAGTTATTAACGATTTGATCTGCTACAAAAGCGCCGGTCAAACCCTTGATAAAGGCTTGATCCAGTTCCAGTCCCCTTCCGTTTACGTAACGTGTTGAAGAGCCATCGGGCAATTGGCCCGCATTGCCTTCGGTAGCTACTTCGTTCCAAAAAGGAAATACATCCTCAACCTGTTCGGTAATATACCCATCAAAATCTGCTTTAATGGTAACTGAAGTCATGGATGGTGCCACTTGGCTGAAATAATAGGAGCCAGCAGTTTTGTTTCGGATCTGCTTATCGGAAGCATTTAAATCCGCATCACTGAAATTCTCCGTACCCTGCTGGTGGCCAAAAGCCGCATCTATTTCTGCCGCTGTTGATGTATTGTCCCTTAATTTTGAAAGGATTTCACTAGCCATCAACAAACGCGTAGTTTGCCCGCTAAAGCTAACTGTGGATTCCCCGTTGCGTTCAAAAACGTAGGTGGCAGGCACCGTAAAGTCCGGATCGATAGTGATGTCATCATTATCATCATCATCCGAACAGGACCAAATCAGGGTAACTAACAACAAGGGCAAAAAAAACTTCTTCATTTATTTAAGTTTATTTAGATTGATTAGATGTAACCGGGCAAAGATATCCAAGCCGCCCCCAAATACAAACTTTATCTAGACTTATTTTAAATAATATTTTTAATAATGGAGGATTTAAGTAGTATGCGATTACCGGTTCACAAAACGAATTTTTATCCTTTGGATTGAAGACCTCAGAATTGATTTAGTAACAATCCATCTTCAATTGGCCGTTATGTTCAAATTCGCTAAGGGATTTTCGAAGTATGGTGGCTGCCAATCCTTCCAAAACCTCCAGGACGGCATTCTGCATGGCCATGGAACCACAGATCATGAAAACACAACCTGATTCGAGTTTTTGGGCAAGTTTTTTTGCATCCATTTCCAACAGTCGTTGTACATATATTTTGCCCTTTTCTTCCTGGGATAACGCCAGATGGAAATCCGTCAGTTTTTTGGTGCGCAACGCCTCGTCCAAGTACTCCTTGTAGAGGGTTACGGAATCCTTTGTCCTCCCTCCCCAGTACAGCTCAATTGGAATCTTTTTATGGTTTTCATCCATAATCCCCAAAAAAGGCGCAATCCCGGTACCGTTTCCAATGCATACGATGGCCGGAGCATATTTGGGAAAGTGAAAGTCGAGGTTTCTTTTGATTCCCGCTTCCAAGCTTTGATGTTCCACAACCCCATTCAAAAAGGCGGACGAAATCCCAAACCCATGTTTTTTAATGCTCAGAACCACTTCGTCCTTGTATTTGGCAATGGAATACCATCTGGGAATCCTGTCTTCATCCGGGACATACTCCCACAAATCCCCGGATTGAAATTTAACTTTATTCAATGGTCTAAGGTGCAGAAGAAAGGTATCGTCCCCATTCAATTCGGTTTTTTTGACCACTTCGAAAGATTTGGGTGGTATCCTCCCCGCCTTCTTTTTTGGAGGCACCATCTGAATCCTTGTCCCCGTGGCCTTTCCCCATTGTTTTGACCAATCCTGAAAGGCTTCAAAAGATTGGTTGTTGATTTTATATAAGGGCACAACGGCAGTAAAGTTGAGCTGCGCAGCCAAAAGATTGTCCAAATCAATGGCAAACTGGCAATAATTGGGGTAGGTCAACGATCCAAAACCCACAACGCTGTACTTTAAAGGTCTTTCAGATTGCACCAGTTCCAATAGCCCCTTGATGTTTCTGGCATTGGTAGGGGCTTCGCCTTCACCATAAGTGGCGGTTAAAAAGAGTATGTGTTCCGCTTTCTGGTAGGTGGAATAGTCATTTATTTGCGAAACGAAAACACTTTTTCCTGCTTTTTCAAGGCCTTCTTCCAGGGTTTTTGCAAAGGCATAGGTCATCCCTGTTTCGGAACCGACCAAAATGATATGGCTGCATTGGTCCTTATCCTTTTTGGTCAAGGTAACCTTGGAATTCTTTAATCGCTTCCGCCACATCACAAATCCGGAATAGCAAAAAAATAGGATGGACGTACTTGCCAGTAGCAGCACCACTGACCAAAGTATGGAACCTTGGCCCGTATGAAGGGCCAGACTCAATTGACTGGCCAAAAAAGTAAAAGGATAAGGTTGTTCACTTATGATTTCCCCCGTGTATTGGTGCACAAAAAGTTCCCTATTGCTCAACGAGAGTTCAAAATAGTCTTCCGGGAAGGCCGAAAATGGAAAGGTGACCGAACGTACCTCATCCAATTTGATGTCCTGAAACAAGGAGAGGTCTTTCGGTGCTATCGATATATCCACATCGGTTTCAGGTTCCACTGGTCCGTGGGTGACTTTCGTGGCTGGGAGCAAGGAGAACTTCTCTGCAGATAAATACACTCCAGTAGCAGCCACAATGAGAATAGGAAGCAAAAACCATCGCCCCAGCAATACATGGTACCGCAATTCAAAATAGTCTTTTTGAACCTTTGAAAAGAGTTTTGTGGGGCCACCCTGCCTTTTGATGATCAGGAGCAATCCCGTAACGGCAATTAGGCACAACAAAAAGGAGACCAATCCCACAAAAAAGCGCCCTACCCCTTTCAAAAACAAGGAGCGGTGTAGATTGGTGGTAAATTGAAAAATAGGGGATTGCGGTTCCGGTCTTCCTAATTTCTTCCCCGTTAACGGATGCACATAAATGGTCTCGCTATCTCTTGTTTTGTTGACCACATTGGCAATCAAAAAGTCATTGGCGTCAATTTCCAGAGTAAGGACCTCATCATATTCCTCCTGCAAAGCGGCCAGGCTTTCCGCGAGGGAGATTTTGGAGAGTTCCTCCGGCCGATAGGGTTTTACGGCACTTTGCATGGGTTCAAAAGCCAGGATAATACCCGTAACAGAGGCCAAAACCAAAAAAAGGCCCGAAACCAGGGCCAATGTTAAATGACTGTACCTCCAGATAGAGATGGTCATAGATTCAGGGGATTATTGCGGAATCATCCGAACATAGCGGATGAAACCTTTGCCTTCCATTTTGGAGGTTAAATTCTCTGAAGTCAAATCAAACTCCACATCATCAGCATAATATTCCTGATCCTCCACGGCCGATTCGAATCGGATGGTGTAGCCTGTATCGATTTTGTCCTGTGGAATCTTTAAAACGGTCATTTTGCGTTGCCCTCCGGTCACTGTCTCACCTACTATGGCATCAATATTCGGCCTTCGTATTCCATAAAGGTTTTTCCACCATTCCTCAATATCACGATACCACTCATTATCATCGCCTTGCACATAAAGGGTTTCCACATAGTTTCCTTCTCCGTCCAAAATGGACACTACTACATAGGCCCCTTCGCCCTCATAATTGATCAGTTGGATCATACATTTGTAGTTCACTGTTTCTGGAGCCTGGGTGAATGCGAGTAATCCCAGAAAAAGTACGCCCAGTGCATACCTAAAAAAAGTCTTCATCCAAATTCTGCTTTTTTGTTACAATTTTAAGAAATTCAGTTGTTCTTCCTGTTGTTGGAGCAACTCGTTTTCCCTGGCCAAATCGTAAACGGTTTCCTCAAAATCGGTTTTTAGGCTCACGTCCGCGCCCTGGTCAATGAGATATTTCAGAATTTCGGTATTTCCCGTGGACATGGCGGCCAAATGTAATGCGGTATTGCCCTCATCATTTTTTTGGTTGATATCCATGCCAAATTCCTCCAAACGTTTTAGCAGGGGAAGGTTGTTTGCTTTGGCCGCAAGATGTAACAACGAATTTCCGTCATGTTGCAGGTCATTCAACCCTAAACCGGCCGCCTTCAATAGTTCCCATTTGGTTTCGAAGTCCTTTGGGTTTCCTGCGTTATAGCTTTGCATGAGGTAATATGCCAGCGTATTGCCACTCTTATCGATTGCGGAAACATCTGCTTCCTGTTCCAAAAGGAATTTCACGACCTCCGGACGGTTTCTTGAAACCGCCAAGGCCAGGGCCGAACGCCCCTTTTTGTCCTGTACATTGATATCTTCAACGTATTCCCCCAAGAGCTTTACCACCTCCAAACCATTGCCGCGGGAAGCGTTCATCAAAGGAGTGGTCCCGTCGCCGTCCTGCAAATTGACATCCAACCCCTTTGCAATCAAATAGTGAAAAAGGTCTTCATTTGTATTCCGTCCCGATATCAGGTGCAAAAGATTTTTGCCCTCCTCATTCACCAATCCCGTTTTAAGGGACAATCCTTCCAGATATTCAAAAACAGCCTTGCCATGCTGTTGGCCACGGGTTCCTTGAGCTGCCATAAAAAGCGCATTTTCACCTTTCGTATTGGTGATTTTATATACTGCCCCCTTTGCTATCAAGGCTTCCAAAAGGGGGATATGCCCCCCCTTGGCGGCATATTGGAAAATTCCATTCCCATGTTCATCCACACTGTCCAGGGACAACCCCTTTTCCACAAAATAGTTGAGGATATCAAAATTTTTGGCAAAGGAGGAAACCAATAAAAGTGCGTTGGCACCACTATGATTGGTCGCATTGATATTGGCTTGATGCTTTAAGAGAAAGTCATACAATTTTGGATTGGTCTGTCCGGTTACCGCGGCAAAATTTAGCACGGTATAGCCATGGGCATCCTCAATGTTTGCTTTGGCACCCCTATCCACCAACCATTGCATCATTTCCAGATTGTCACGATAGGCAGCCCAGAAAATGTAGGTTCGGCCATCATGGGTGATTTTATCCACCGCATTCCCCTTTTTGCCCAGCAGATGCTTGATCGTGGCATTGTCCACGCGTTCAATAAAGGCATAGCTCACCGCATCAAACATGTTTTCATTCAGTTCCGCAACATCATTTCCCGCCGTAATGGCTGCTTCAACTTCGGCAATGGATGGATTTCCTTTCCAAAAATCCCGCTGTAGAAAAACATTCTCTTGGGCGACAAGGGACAACGTGAAAAGGAAACCAATCAATGGCAATACTCTAGCTCGCATCCTATTTACTTTTTGAAGCGTCGCCCATGGCTTCCTTGGCCACAAAAGATTCTATCACATTGGCGATATCCTCTTTTTTCACCATTTCCTCATCAAAAAGGTGCTTATACAATACTTTATTGTTCACTTTTTCCTTTAGGGTCAAGTCGATATTACGGGCAAAAACCTCATCCCATTTGGAACGGACCGTGACCCATTTGTCATAGTGCTCCACCCACCAATCGGCTGCAGCCTGACATCTTTCATCCGAAACTTTTACATAAGTATTGTATCCCTTCTCCTTGGCCAAAACAAAATCCGCTTCACCTTCTTTTCTCATGACTTTGGCATTATCCTGATCATGGACCCATCCTTCCGAGGTGATTTCATGGCGATTCCCCCTCATAGTGATATTGTAATCCGCACGTTTTGTGTATTCCCTTCTCGGAAGGGGTGCAGGAGTGGTATTTTCCCAATAGCTCTTGCCATCTACATGGACCCAGGTGGCACTGCCTTCATACCGGGGACTATCATCAACCTGAAATACTTTTTGGGTCCATTGCCCGGATACGTCGTTGGCTTCCTTTTTTTCAAAGGTCCAGTTGTTGTCCCCATTATAGACGTATAAATCGGTGTTTTCATACAACCAGTCCTGTCTCCAGTGCTTTACGATCATGGGTTTGGCTGGGTTGCCCACTTGAAGAATGTGTTGAATGACAACCTTATCATCCGTATCGGTGACCAGTTGGGCCCATTCCAATCCCTTGTCCACTTTGGTTTGGGAAGGCTTGTACAAAGAATCCTGACTGTAATTAAAGGTTTCGGCAAAGTTGAAGGTAACTTCAAAGCAACCACACATGTTTTTGATGGCCTTTTTGTCCATTTCCTTTTTATCCTGTGCCTGCACAACCATAATAAATAGGAGTGCCAAGGCAGAAATTAGGTGTACTCGTTTCATACTGTTGATGATTGTTTTGTTCGTATTGTTAAAATGAAAATTAAAATTATTCTTATTTAGACTGATTCAAAATAAACTATATATTTGTGTCAAATTTAATCAGGAATGAGTCTAAATAAAAATAATTTTTCAATTATTTTTTTTCTTTTAGGGGGTATCCTCCTAAGCGCACAAAGTCCTCGGGAAAAGGACTCCATTGTTACCGAAAGACTTGAAGAGGTTGTGGTCAGCGCTACCCGAACCGTTCGCCAATTGTCCTCGCTTCCCCTACCCGTGACCCTTATTCCCCAAAAACAGATTGCACGTACAGGGGTGACCCGTTTAAACGAGATACTAAATGAACAAACAGGTATTGTAATGACGACAGATGCCACTATTGGGGGTGGTGAAGGGGTACAGATCCAAGGAATTGCTTCCGATTACATATTGGTGCTTATTGATGGGGTCCCCGTTGTGGGTAGAAGTTCGGGAAACCTGGACTTAAGCCGATTTGCGATAGGTAACATCAAACAAATAGAAGTGGTCAAGGGGCCTTCTTCGAGCCTTTTTGGTTCCGAAGCCCTTGGTGGGGTCATCAATATCATCACGGAAAGGCCGAATACCGAAAAAGTCAGTGGGCAGGTTTCGCATCGAGCGGCTACCTTCAATAACCAAAACACTGCGGTTAGCCTTAGCCAACGAAAAGGGGATCTGGGTTATTCCCTCTTTGTGGACCGATTGAGCACGGATGGTTATGACTTGGCGCCCAATGCGGAAGGGCAGACCGTTAATCCCTTTTTCAACTACACCTTTAATGGTAGGATCTTTTACGATGCTTCGGACAAACTCCGTTTTTTTGCCTCTGGACGGTATTTTCTTCAAGATTTTGATATTCCATCAGGAACGAGTGAGGAGCGGGACGGTAATGCCCATCTTCGTATAGACCATAAATTGTCCGACAAATCCCAGTTTGAATACGAGTTCTACTTCACCAATTATGTTACGAATGAACAAACCATTGACCCCATCGATGATACGGTTTTATTGGACAATGATTTTAACCAAAAATTGTTTCGTCCCGAAGTCCGTTTTAACCATTCCTTTAGTCCAGGCAACACCCTAACCGTAGGGGGCGGTTATAATTTTGAGACCCTTGACCGCTCCCTTTTTGCCGACCAAATCACCTTTGATTCCCAATACGTATTTGCCCAATATGACTTTAAACCATTGGAAAAACTGAACATCATTGCGGGTGCCAGATTTGATAACCATAGTGAATACAATTCCCAATTAAGTCCCAAACTTTCAGCACGATATGATATTACCAAGGCATGGCACATTAAAGGTTCCGTAGGGAGTGGTTTTAAGGCCCCGGACTTTAGACAACTGTACCTGGACTTCAACAATGCGGCTGCCGGTGGGTACTCCGTTTTTGGCAAGGAAGTAGAACTGGCGGGAATACAACGGCTGCAAGAAAATGGTGAAATCACCAATTTGGCAGTGGATCCGTCCGATTTGGGCAATCGCTTGGATGCGGAAAGTTCCGTGGGCTACAACTTTGGTTTTGGATACAAAAAAGGAAAATTACGAAGTGATGTGAATTTCTTTAGAAACGATTTTCAAAATCTGATCGACACACGGATTTTGGCCTCTAAAACCAATGGGCAAAATGTCTTTGGCTACATCAATCGCGAAAGCGTCTATACCCAAGGTGTGGAAGTGGACATGCACTACAGAATTTTGGAAAACTTCAACCTTTCGGCGGGGTATCAATTATTGTTTGCCTATGACAAGGATAAGGAAGAGGCCATTGACAATGGCGAAGTATTTACCCGTGATCAGGAGACCTTGGAGACCGTTCGTTTGGAACGGGAAGATTATTTTGGCCTGGAAAATCGATCTCGACACACCCTTAATTTCAAAATCTTTTACGAAGTCCCCAAATGGGACGCCAATGCCAATATACGCGTGATATACCGTAGCCGTTTTGGTTTGGCCGATCGCAATGGCAATGACCTTTTGGACGAGCAGGACAACACTTTTGTTGATGGTCACGCTTTGGTCAACCTTGCTTTTGGAAAGACCTTTTACAAACATTATCAATTGCAAGTGGGCGCCGACAACCTACTGGACTTTAGAGGTTCCAACCCTTTGGCAGCACAGGATAATGAGGTATTGATCAACCCAGGAATACAAGTATTTGCACGATTAAACATTCAATTTTAAATATAAAAACAGGTATGAAAACCACTTTAAAACTATTCAGTCTTTTTTTTATGCTATTTGCCTTTGTGGCCTGTAGCGATGATGATGATGCGCCAACGGAATTTGCCATTACGGCCATTAGCCCCGAATCCGGAACCGTAGGTACGGAAATTACCATTACCGGTACCGGTTTCCCATCGGATGCTTCCGAAATCAATTTGACCTTTGGCGGTGTGGCCGCAACCATTGGCTCCCTAAGCAGTACACGAATCGTGACAACAGTACCCGCAGGGGCTACCTCGGGTCAAGTTAATATCGTCGCCAATGGCGTTACCCAAACCACCCCATCGTCCTTTACCGTTTTAGCGGAATTGGTGTCCGGCACTACGGAAAATCTCCATGCACCTCAGACCGGAGGTTTCGGACAAGGTGAGATAGGCGGTCCATTTACCAAATTTAGTTTTGAAACCGGTGCCGTGACAGATAGTGAAACGGACTGGGACATTGCCTTTAGAGGTTTACGCATTGCCGTAAATGGGGGTGTGGCCACCGGTAGCAATGATGAGCCGGAACGTAACGGTAATGGAGGGGCATCGGTTGAAATCGGAACATTTACGGATATTACTACGGCGGAGGGTTTAACGTTTGCCCAAGATGCTGATGGGACCTTTGCCATACCCGCAGGAAGTGATGTTGGTTGGTACAACTATAATGGGCAAACCAGGGTTGTAACGCCGATCCCTGGGAGGGTACTTGTGATTCGCACCCATGACGGTAAGTATGCCAAGATTGAAATCTTAAGCTATTACAAAGATGCTCCAACCGAGATTACGCCGCAAATTGCAAACGAAGACTTTAGGTATTACACCTTTACCTATGTGTACAATCCCAACGAAGGGGGCACCTCATTGGCCAACGAATAGGCAATTTGATCAAAAGATTTAAAAAATGGTGCTATCATTTTAAATAGGGCCATTTACGTTCAGTTTTAGTTTGAGTTAGTTGGGGACCAGGGCCTTTTTTAGGCCTTCGGTCCTTTCAAAAATCCGCAACCATGGAATTACTTTATCAAAACAGCTACGGCGCATCCTATAGAATAGAAAACGCTCCAAACCCCATCTGTACCGTCCAACTTATTGTGGATTCCATTGGGCTTTTTATGTCAGAGGCCGATTTGGCCCACCTTCTTGAGGTCGTAAAAGCGTCGTTTGACCCCTGTTTTTGTGAAGAATGTCAGGGAACCCAAGGCAAAAAGATATGGTCCACCAGTCCATTCCATGATTTGGCCCTAAAAGTTGATGAAACCATTCTTAAAGAGCTGGAAGACCTTATCTTAGGGACGCAATTCCTATTGAATATGGATGAAACCTTGAAACAATACCGCCTTAAACCTGACCAGAGGTAACCCATGGGGGAATTGTATTTAAGGTGAATTAAACTATAAAAGCTTTCAATTAGGTTTTCGTAAAAATTGACTGCCGTTAGTTTAATGCTTAACCCCTCTTCCGAGGGGTTTTGTTTTGGACCAAAAGTCCGTTCAAGCCCAATGTGATGGGTTTTGGAAGTTTCCATCTGGATTTCCCAATCACAAAACTCCTTCAAAATGACAATCAGAATCAACAGGTCATTTCGAACCGACCCTGGGCGGAGCCCAAGGGGGTCGTGAGAAATCCCTGGGCACCATTTTTTGGATTTCTCAGTCGCAAGACTCCTTCGAAATGACAATCGAAATCAAAGAGTCATTTCGAACCGACCCTGGGTGAAGCCCAAAGGGAGCGTGAGAAATCTCTTTTAAAACCTAAAATTCAAATCAGTCATTGCGGGAAACCCCTAGTTTTTTTAGGGTTTTTACCTATTGGTTTTAAAGGGCTGAACCCTTATCTTACACAGGCTAATCAGCTCCCCCAAAAACATATTAAGCGTATAACATGGATTTAATCAATGATTATGTCCGACTGTTGTGCTTCATTTATGGATCACGTGTAGTTTAGTAAATTGAAAGACTATGAATAAAAAACAAATAGAGAAGCTCCAAATCATCACTAATGAGCTCTTTATGGGTGGACCAAAGGTGGTCTTTTCTTCCCATTCGTTAACTATCTTGACCTCATTCTTTTACCAAGAATTAATAAAAACATCAACACAAGGAGACGATTCCATAAATAAATTATTGGAGTATTGGAAGAGCAAAGTAGTGGACTTCAGACAACAATTACTTGATTCAGCTATAAGTGGTAATTCATTCGTAACAATTAAAGGCATTAAAGTTCCTCTTATAAGGGAAGATGATGCCGTAAAAGGAAAAGAAAAATGCCCTCCTGGACCAGAAGACATAGCCTAATTGGGGTAGTACCGAAGAAGCAAGAACAGAAAAGTTTACCAAAAAGCTTGGAGTGGTATCTTAATGCAACTAAATTGCTAGTGACTTTGTCCACAGGGGCGATAGTTTTTGGGTTTGGTTTTTTCAAAGAGGTTTCGTTATCAGAACCTGAAAGAATACTATTCGCGGTTAGTTCCCTTACATTAGGCTTTTCGAGCATTTCTGGAGTCATGACTTTTCTATTTACAACGTCTTACGCCAATAAACTTGAAGACATCTTTAGGAATGGAACTTCTGTTCAAAAAGAAAAAACAAGAAAAGGCAGACATAAAAGCTTGAAAAAATGGTATAACCGCATGTTATTTTCTTTTATCAGTGGTATACTACTATTCTCAATATTTGGACTAGCCCTAATTTTCCTTCACAAAAAGCCGATTGATCAGAATTTATCAGTCATTCCAATTCAGAGCGATGCCGATAGGTTCTTATTATCAAACACAAAAAATGGAAGGTTATGGATACTAAGTAAGGATTCCACTGGAATCTACAAGCAAGAAGAAATAAAAATCGAGTAATAAATAAACGTTGAAACAAAGTCTACAAAAAAGTATCTCTTGCTCGTGTTCAAATCCATTCGCGTTCTTTTTAAACTAAGGTTACCTGTATTTCCCTATTTTTCCCTAAAATTCACCTTCCAAAGAAATCGATGCAACCAAGAATCGAAGTCCTCAAAGTCAAAAAACTAGTTGGCCTAAGTCTAAAAATGAGTTTGACCAACAATACCACCGCCCAACTCTGGGGCCAATTTGCCCCACGGATCAACGAAATTCAACACAGGGCCTCAGCAGATAAGATTTCCATGCAAATCTATCCCCCGAACTATTACACGGAGTTTAGTCCTACAACCCCGTTTGAAAAGTGGGCCACGGTGGAGGTCACCTCTTTTGAAAATATTCCTGAGGGCATGCAAACTCTCGTTTTACAAGAGGGCCTGTATGCCGTTTTTGATTATGTAGGGCCAAGCACAGATCCTTCCATCTTTGAGTACATTTTTTCGGAATGGATTCCCAATTCCAACTATACGGTGGATTACCGACCCCATTTTGAAGTCCTGGGCACCAACTACAAAAACAACGACCCCAATTCAGAGGAGGAAATCTGGATTCCGATACGGCCAAAGAAGAAAACCGACGGCTAAGCGTGCTTCTCTATTCGCTTTAGGCTCCTTTTTAGTCCTAAGATTTTGCTATATTCCCATGGCATTCGCTGACCAGGCTTTGGCCCTATGGCCATCAACCCTTGGGGCATAAGTGCGCAACCTCACTAAAAAACCTAACCATGAAAAAAAAGTACCAACAACTTGTTCGATGGCTCAAAGCCCAAGTCACAACCATTACCCCAGGAAATACGGCCTTAAAAGGGGCCGCATTGGGCCTACTGACCGTTACGGCCTTGCTGTGGATCCTTTTTGCTTTTGGGGTTTTTTTCAACATTCAAGACGGATGGGTCCTTTTGTTTTTTACTGCCTTTGCGGTTACGGCCATCCTAGTGGGTTATCTCTCCAGAGGACTACTAAAATGGTTAGGGAATTTCCATAGGGGCTACCAACTGGCACTTTTAATAGCGGTACCCCTACTGATTATCATGAGTTTTGAATGGATGGCACCCGCAATATTGGCCGTATTGGCCTCGCTTTTGGGCGCAGCCCTTCTGGTATTGAGAAAAACGGGCTTTCAACAGCTATCCCCGCGAAAGAAAGGGGTTACCCTTTTAGGGCTGATTATTGGATTGGGAGGTTTCATTACCCTGGCAATTCTATATGCCCGGGTTGGCTTTGACGTGGATCCGATGATCAATGCCGCGACATCCGTCGATACCACCGTTCCGCACATTAAAGCGCCCTCTCCCGCCGAAAAGGGCCCTTATGCGGTAAAAACCTTGACCTACGGAAGTGGTAAGGACCGTCACCGGCCGGAATTTGGTGAAGCCGTGACGCTAAAAACCGATTCCGTGAACGGTGTTCCCTTTATTGATGATTGGGATGGTTTTGGAGGTTGGTGGCGCGAAAAATATTGGGGTTTTGATTCCCGATCGCTGCCCTTAAATGCCCGAGTTTGGTATCCCGAAGGGGAAGGTCCTTTCCCATTGGCCTTGATCGTTCATGGCAATCATAGCATGCAGGACTATTCCGACATTGGCTATGGATACCTTGGCGAATTGCTCGCTTCCAAAGGCATGATTTTGGCCTCGGTGGATGAGAACTTTATCAACGGATCCTGGTCCAATATCTTTGGAGGACTGGATAAGGAAAATGATGCCCGGGGATGGTTACTGCTTGAACACTTAAGACAATTTCATAAATGGAACACGACCGAAGGCCATCCTTTTCATCAAAAGATCGATACGACCAACCTCGCTTTAATTGGCCATTCCAGGGGTGGCGAGGCGGTGGCCCACGCCGCAATGTTCAATACACTTCCCTTTTATCCGGACGATGCCTCCGTGGCATTTGACTATAACTATGCCATCAAGTCCATTGTGGCTATTGCCCCGGTTGATGGGCAGTACAAACCGGGAGCGACCCGAACGGCCATTGAAAACGTCAATTATTTTGTCATTCACGGGGCGCAGGATGCGGATGTCAGCTCCTTTATGGGGTCACAGCAGTATGAACGTGTAAAATTTAAGGACAGCCTGTATCATTTCAAATCGGGACTATATGTTTATGGGGCCAATCACGGGCAATTCAATACCAGTTGGGGCAATAACGATACCGGTAATCCCTTTACGGGGCTGCTGAACTTAAAACAACTGCTGTCCAGCGAAGACCAACTGAAAATAGCCGAGGTGTATATCGGTGCTTTTCTGGATATCACCTTAAAAGACAAAAAGGAATACTTGCCCCTCTTTGTAGACGCAAGAAAAGGTAAGGATTGGCTTCCTGAAACCGTCTATTTAAGTCAGTTCGAAGATTCAAACTTGGAATTGGTGGCGGATTTTGATGAAGACTTTGATGTATCCACCATCACCCTGGAAGGGGGGCAAGTCAGCACTGAAAACTTGACGATTTGGCGGGAACAGGAGATTAAACTCAAATGGCAGGAAAAGGGAAGTCGGGCACTTTTTGTGGGCTGGGACTACGATTTCGAAAAGAAAGAACAAACCATGGAATCGGTGGCGGATTCACTAATCGCAAGTTATACCATTAGCCTACCCCCTACCGCCATTGATTCTACAGGCGTGTTGGTTTTTTCCTTGGCCGAATCCAAAGAAAAATCCAACCCCAAAACCGAGGGCAAATGGATAAAGGGCCTTCAAAACGAAAACAACACCAATGAGGAAGAAGAGGAAGAGGATGCCGAAGACGAGGAGGATGAAGACGAAGATGAAGATGAACCCAAAGCACCTATTGATTTCACCATTCAACTGAAAGACTCCCTGGGGCAACAAATGGCATTCCCGCTGAGTACGTTTTCGCCATTACAGCGAACCATTGAGGTCATGATTTCCAAAACGGGGTTCATTAAAGACGACAAAGAATCAGAAAAGGTATACCAGACCTTTTATTTCCCTTTTGAAGAGCTTCAAAAAGCGCATCCTGGTTTTGATTTCACCCGTATCGAGACCTTGCGTTTTGTGTTTGATAAAAATGAAAATGGGGTGATTTCAATAGATAATATCGGGGTTATGAAACGTTTGTGACCATGGAAAATGGTGTGCAGATTTAAAACCGGAGTTCTTCACTACTTGCAATTAGGGATTTTTGATATGGCTTTGCCCTATGAACCAAAAAAATGGCTAAAGCTCCCCTCTTTTCCAAAGAGGGGAATGACTTTCAAGCGAAGCGATGAAAGAAAGGGGGAGATTGAAAAGGCAATCCCTCCGCTCACAGCCAAGCTGTGACCACCTCCCTTTTCTAAAGGGAGGAGCCTACTTAAATATACTTTGTATGGCTCCGATGTTATCTTGAAAGGAAAAGGACCGCACACCCTTTCTCGCTTTGATATGTCCAAACAAGCATAACCAACAATGAAGTGGTCTATACTGTGTTGTCCCCGAAAACACCCACCTGAGAACTTTTAGCTTTAAGGTATGTCCACAGGAAGGCCTTAGCAGGGGTCAAATTATTTAGGAATTCTTTTCTTCTTGCCATTAGCACTTTCTTAGTATGGCTTTGCCCCATGAACCAAAAAAATGGCTAAAGCTCCCCTCTTTGGAAAAGAGGGGAATGAATTTCAAGCGAAGCGATGAAAGAAAGGGGAGATTGAAAAGGCAATCCCTCCGCTCACAGCCAAGCTGTGACCACCTCCCTTTTCTAAAGGGAGGAGCCTACT
>WNKP01000039.1 GCA_009797885.1 Flavobacteriaceae bacterium GF1 | reverse complement strand
GGGGCAGAACACCGTGACCCTTACCGTGACCGAAAATAGTGGAAACACGGCCAGTTGTACCGCTACGGTAACGGTCCAGTCTACAACCGCACCGCTGGCCATTGTGACCAATAGCGGACCGATCTGCCAGGGCTCCACCCTACAGTTGGATGAAATAAGCGGTCTGGGCACCTCATGGTCATGGACCAGTAATGGAAATGCCACATTCAGCAATCTGGATATACAAAACCCTGAAGTGACCAATGTTTCGGACGGGGAAGAGTTCACCCTAACAATGGCACTGGCCAATGGATGTACCGTTACGGGAACCACCACGGTCTTCATTCTGGAGCTCCCGGTCCTGGAGACGGAGGGCGAACAGTTGTTCTGTACCTTGGAGAACCCCACCGTATCGGATTTGGCAGCTTCCGGTGACGGGACCCTGCGTTGGTATTCGGAAGCGAACAGTACTACGGAACTGGAAAGCGATGTTTCCCTTGGGGACGGTACCGTCTATTACGGATCGTTGGAGGATGGCAATGGATGTACCTCCGATAGGGTTGCCGTGACGGTAAGGATTTCCAT
>WNKP01000038.1 GCA_009797885.1 Flavobacteriaceae bacterium GF1 | reverse complement strand
GTTGCCTGTGGCGTGTTGATGGCCACAAGGGGATTTGTGGTGCTCAAGAGGTTTACAAAGTAGCCCTCCGTGGGTTCAATGATGTCGTCGTTCAGGATATCGACCACGATGGTGTGTACCTCCCCATCATTACCGGCGAAGGAAATGTTGTCCGCCTGTGGGACAAGGTCCGTTGCGGTAGCGGTACCGAAAGCGGTCTCGAAGGCAACATCAAAGGCGTCCTGGAAGTCCCCGGTAAGCCTTACCTCAAAGGTGGCAGTCACGCCCGCACCCTCGGTGACGGTCACATCGGTGGCGACAAAGTCAAGGCCATCGTTTGGACCCAAATCATCATCAAGGATGGTCCCTGTTGCCTGTGGCGTGTTGATGGCCACAAGGGGATTGGTAGTGCTCAAGAGGTTTACAAAGTAGCCCTCCGTGGGTTCAATGATGTCGTCGTTCAGGATATCGACCACGATGGTGTGTACCTCCCCATCATTACCGGCGAAGGAAATGTTGTCCGCCTGTGGGACAAGGTCCGTTGCGGTAGCGGTACCGAAAGCGGTCTCGAAGGCAACATCAAAGGC
>WNKP01000037.1 GCA_009797885.1 Flavobacteriaceae bacterium GF1 | reverse complement strand
GTTGCAGGTAGCGGATTGGCCCAGAACGGTACGACGGGCGCTTTGGAAGTGGACGTGGCCTCAATCACAGGTGACGGTTCCATCACCTCAAGTGACCTAACGGTGACCGGCGGTGCGAACTCCACCCTGGAGAACGTAACCTTGGAAATAGCGGATGACGCGGTAAACGCAGCAACGATAAATGCAGATGTTGCAGGCAGCGGATTGGCCCAGAACGGCACAACGGGTGCCCTTGAGGTGGACGTTTCCTCGATCACGGGCGATGGCTCGATCACCTCGAGTGACCTAACGGTGACGGGCGGTGCGAACTCCACTTTGGAGAACGTGACCCTTGAGATAGCCGCCGGCGCAGTGGGCAGTACGGAGATAGCCGATGGCAGTATTGCCTCTGGAGACATAGCAGCCGACGCCGTAAACGCAGCAACGATAAACGCCGATGTAGCAGGTAGCGGATTGGCCCAGAACGGCACAACGGGTGCCCTTGAGGTGGATGTGGCCTCGATCACGGGTGACGGTTCCATTACCTCTAGCGACCTAACGGTGACGGGAGGTGCAAACTCCACTTTGGAGAA
>WNKP01000036.1 GCA_009797885.1 Flavobacteriaceae bacterium GF1 | reverse complement strand
GGGTCAGGGGTTCGAATCCCTTCGCGCCCACAATGAAATCCTAAGGCATGGCTTTGGGATTTTTTTTTGAAGTTATTCAGTGTGAAATACTCCGTTTACATCCTCTATTCCGCTACATTGGACACTTATTATGTGGGTTGTTTGGGAGATGTTCCAAGGCGATTGCAAAAGCACCTGTACAACCATAAGGGATTTACAGGCCGGGCAAAGGATTGGGAACTGAAGTATACGGAAGAATTTGATTTAAGGGCGGACGCCCTAAAACGGGAACTGCAAATAAAGAAATGGAAAAGCAGGGCAATGCTGGAACAGTTGATCAAAAGTGACTTGTACTAATGGCGGGGGGCATCCCGATTTTACATCGGGAGGGTCAGGGGTTCGAATCCCTTCGCGCCCACAATGAAATCCTAAGGCATGGCTTTGGGATTTTTTTTTGAAGTTATTCAGTGTGAAATACTCCGTTTACATCCTCTATTCCGCTACATTGGACACTTATTATGTGGGTTGTTTGGGAGATGTTCCAAGGCGATTGCAAAAGCACCTGTACAACCATAAGGGATTTACAGGCCGGGCAAAGGATTGGGAACTGAAGTATACGGAAGAATTTGATTTAAGGGCGGACGCCCTAAAACGGGAACTGCAAATAAAGAAATGGAAAAGCAGGGCAATGCTGGAACAGTTGATCAAAAGTGACTTGTACTAATGG
>WNKP01000035.1 GCA_009797885.1 Flavobacteriaceae bacterium GF1 | reverse complement strand
CAGTAGACCAGTCCGGAGGCGCTGATCGTGGGGGTGTTGGTAAAGCCCTGGCCGGCCCAACCGATCAGCGTGGCATCCCAGTTGGTTACCGAGAGCCCACTGTTGTCCAGCATCTTGATCCCATTGGTCACCTTCCCCATGTCCCATAGGCCAAGGTTCTGGTCAAAGGAGCTTGCCCCATCGAACATCTGTTCCATATCGGTCACCTTGCTTGTGTCCCAGGAACTGATGTTCTGGTTAAAGGAGGTCGCATCTTCGAACGTCTCCTCCATATTGGTCACCTTGCCCGTGTTCCACGAACCGATGTCCTGATCAAAGGAACTTGCGCCCGAGAACATGTCCCACATACTGGTCAGTCCGCTGATGTTCCAGGAACTGATGTCCTGGTTAAAGGCGCTTGCCCTTGAAAATATCTTGGTCATATCGGTCACACTACCCGTATTCCACAGACCAATGTCCTGGTCAAAGACACCCGCGAACCAGAACATGGCACTCATATCGGTCACCTTGGCCGTGTTCCACGAACCGATGTCATGGTTAAAGGCGTATGCCCTGACAAACATGGCGCTCATATCGGTCACGCTACTGGTGTCCCAGGAGCCGATGTCCTGGTCAAAGGCCCTGGAATTCGTGAACATATTGCTCATATCAACCACATTGGCCGTGTTCCACGAACCGATGTCCCGATCAAAGATGACCGCCCAGGATAACAGGGAGTTCATATCGGTCACGCTACC
>WNKP01000034.1 GCA_009797885.1 Flavobacteriaceae bacterium GF1 | reverse complement strand
CACCCTGAACTTTACCGGGACCAACGGGGAGGTACGCTCCGTGACCGTCACCATCATCGACGATACCTTGATAGAGGGACCGGAAAATCTAAGTATCACCCTCTCCGGGCTGACCACCTCACTGATCAACATCGTGAACGGCACCGCTACGGGCACCATCAACGACAACGACGGGGGCGCCGGGTCCGGTATCGCCGTGACGGGCTTTACCGTCAACGAGGACGCGGGAACCGCAACCTTTGACGTTACGCTCAATGCCGACGTACAGGGCGGCTTCGACGTGGACTTTACCGTGGCCGACGGCTCCGCCATTGCACCGGGTGATTATACCGTGGCCAATGCCAACGGCACCCTCAGCTTTACCGGGACCAACGGGGAGGTACGCTCCGTGACCGTCACCATCATCGACGATACTATCATCGAGGCGCCGGAAGATCTAAGTATCACATTGTCCGGGCTGACCACCTCACTGATCAATATTGTAGGGGGTACCGCTACGGGTACCATCAACGACAACGACGGCAGTGCCGGCTCCGGCATCGCCGTGACGGGCTTCAACGTCAACGAGGATGCGGGAACCGCAACCTTTGACGTCACCCTCAATGCCGACGTACAGGGCGGCTTCGATGTGGACTTTACCGTGGCCGACGGCTCCGCCATTGCACCGGGTGATTATACCGTGGCCAATGCCAACGGCACCCTGAACTTTACCGGGACCAACGGTGAGGTACGGTCAGTGACCGTTACCATCATCGACGATACCTTGATAGAGACGCCGGAAGATCTAAGTATCACATTGTCCGGGCTGACCACCTCACTGATCAATATTGTAGGGGGTACCGCTACGGGCACCATCAACGACAACGACGGGGGCGCAGGGTCGGGCATCGCCGTAACGGGCTTTACCGTCAACGAGGACGAGGGAACCGCAACCTTTGACGTTACCCTCAATGCCGACGTACAGGGCGGTTTTGACGTGGACTTTGCCATCGCCGACGGCTCCGCTATTGCACCGAACGACTATACCGTGGTCAATGCGAACGGCACCCTGAACTTTACCGGGACCAACGG
>WNKP01000033.1 GCA_009797885.1 Flavobacteriaceae bacterium GF1 | reverse complement strand
AACTCCACTTTGGAGAACGTGACCTTGGAGATAGCCGCCGGAGCAGTGGGCAGTACGGAGATAGCCGATGGCAGTATCGCCTCTGTCGACATAGCAGCCGATGCAGTGAACGCAGCGACGTTAAACGCCGATGTGGCAGGAAGCGGCCTTGCCCAGAACGGTACGACGGGTGCCCTTGAGGTGGACGTGGCCTCTATCTCGGGCGATGGTTCGATTACCTCGAGTGACCTAACGGTAACGGGCGGTGCGAACTCCACTTTGGAGAACGTGACCTTGGAGATAGCCGCCGGAGCAGTGGGCAGTACGGAGATAGCCGATGGCAGTATTGCCTCTGGGGACATAGCCGCCGATGCGGTAAACGCAGCAACGATAAATGCGGACGTTGCAGGAAGCGGCCTTGCTCAGAACGGCACGACGGGCGCCTTGGAAGTGGATGTCACTTCCATTACCGGTGATGGTTCAATCACCTCAAGTGACCTAACGGTAACGGGTGGTGCGAACTCCACCCTGGAGAACGTAACCCTGGAGATAGCCTCCGGAGCAGTGGGCAGTACGGAAATAGCCGATGGCAGTATTGCCTCTGGAGACATAGCAGCCGATGCGGTCAATGCAGCAACGATAAACGCCGATGTTGCGGGCAGCGGCCTGACCCAGAACGGTACAACAGGTGCCCTTGAGGTGGACGTGGCCTCTATCTCGGGCGATGGTTCGATTACCTCGAGTGACCTAACGGTGACGGGCGGTGCGAACTCCACTTTGGAGAACGTGACCCTCGAGATAGCGGATGACGCGGTAAACGCAGCAACGATAAACGCGGACGTGGCGGGCAGCGGCCTGACCCAGAACGGCACAACAGGTGCTTTGGAAGTGGACGTTGCCTCGATTACAGGTGACGGTTCCATCACCTCGAGCGACCTAACGGTGACCGGCGGTGCAAACTCCACTTTGGAGAACGTCACTTTGGAAATAGCGGATGACGCTGTGAACGCGGCAACAATAAATGCGGACGTAGCGGGCAGTGGCCTGACCCAGAACGGCACGACGGGTGCTTTGGAAGTGGATGTGGCCTCGATCACGGGCGATGGTTCCATCACCTCGAGTGACCTTACGGTAACGGGCGGTGCGAACTCCACTTTGGAGAATGTGACCCTTGAGATAGCCGCTGGCGCAGTGGGCAGTACGGAGATAGCGGACGGTAACGTGACCTTGGGAAAGATTGAAAATGGTACAAATTCCGGACAGGTCATCCAATGGGACGGTTCAGCTTGGACTTTGGTCGATCTGGGATCTGTTACGGTAACGGAGAACGATGGGGTTATAGGAAATGAAGTTACGGGAGCCACGAACGGAACATTGACACTATCGGGAGGGGGAACGACCTTGGACCCCTTGACATTACGTGTTTCCGATGGTGGGATTACATCGAATGAACTGGCCGCCGATGCGGTGAACGCGGCAACGATAAATGCAGATGTTGCAGGTAGCGGATTGGCCCAGAACGGTACGACGGGCGCTTTGGAAGTGGACGTGGCCTCAATCACAGGTGACGGCTCCATCACCTCAAGTGACCTAACGGTGACCGGCGGTGCGAACTCCACCCTAGAGAACGTGACCTTGGAAATAGCGGATGACGCGGTAAACGCAGCAACGATAAATGCAGATGTTGCAGGTAGCGGATTGGCCCAGAACGGTACGACGGGCGCTTTGGAAGTGGACGTGGC
>WNKP01000032.1 GCA_009797885.1 Flavobacteriaceae bacterium GF1 | reverse complement strand
TGGCAACCTGGGGTGGGGAGCGTGCTGTCCCCCACGGTCACCGTGGCGGTACAGCTGTCCGAGTTGCTGCTGGCGTCTGTTACGGTAAGGGTCACCGTGTTGTCCCCAAGGTCGTCGGCACCAAAGCTGGTCTTGGACAAGGCCAGGGTGACGCTCCCGCAGTTGTCGGAGGAACTGTTGTCGATGTCCGAGGTGGTGATCGTTGCGCTGCCCAAGGCGCCCAGTTGTACGCTGATGTCCTGGCACCCTGGGGTGGGGAGCGTGCTGTCCCCCACGGTCACTGTAGCGGTACAGCTGTCCGAGTTACTGCTGGCGTCCGTTACCGTAAGGGTCACCGTGTTGTCCCCAAGATTGGAACAGCCAAAGCTGGTGATGTCCAGGGAAAGCGATACGGTAGTGCCACTATTGTCGGAGGAACCGTTGTCGATGTCCGACGTGGCTATCGTTGCGCTACCCGAGGTATCCAACTGCACGCTGATGTCCTTGCAGCTTGGGGTGGGGAGCGTGTTGTCCCCAACGCTCACCGTGGCCGTACAGGTGTTCGAGTTGTTGCTGACGTCCGTTACCGTGAGGGTCACCGTATTATCCCCAAGCTCGTTGGCACCAAAGCCGGTCTTGGACAAGGCCAGGGTGACGCTCCCGCAGTTGTCGGAGGAGCCGTTGTCGATGTCCGACGTGGCGATTGTTGCACTGCCCGTGGCACCCAGTTGTACGCTGATGTCCTTGCAACCTGGGGTGGGGAGCGTGCTGTCCCCCACGGTCACCACAGCGGTACAGCTGCTCGAGTTGTTGCTGGCGTCCGTTACGGTAAGGGTCACTATGTTGTCCCCCACATTGGAACAGCCAAAGCTGGTGGTGTCCAGGGAAAGGGTAACGGCGGTACCACTATTGTCGGAGGAACCGTTGTCGATGTCGGATGTGGCTATTGTTGCGCTGCCCGAGGCGCTAAGTTGTACATTGATGTCCTTGCAACTTGGGGTGGGGAGCGTGCTGTCCCCTACGGTCACCGTGGCGGTACAGCTGTCCGAGTTGTTGCTGGCGTCCGTTACGGTAAGGGTCACCGTGTTGTCCCCAAGCTCGTTGGCGCCAAAGCTGGTCTTGGACAAGGCCAGGGTAATGCTCCCGCAGTTGTCGGAGGAGCTGTTGTCGATGTCCGATGTGGTAATCGTTGCGCTGCCCAAGGCGCCCAGTTGTACGCTGGTGTCCTGGCAACTTGGTGAGGGGGCCGTTTTGTCCTCCACCGTTACCGTAGCGGTACAGCTGTCCGAGTTGTTGCTGGCGTCCGTTACGGTAAGGGTCACCGTATTGTCCCCCAGGTCGGAACAGCCAAAGCTGGTGGTGTCCAGGGAAAGGGTAACGGCGGTACCACTGTTGTCGGAGGAACCATTATCGATGTCGGATGTGGCTATTGTTGCGCTGCCCGAGGCGCTCAGTTGTACGCTGGTGTCCTTGCAACTTGGGGTGGGGAGTGTGCTGTCCCCCACGGTGACCGTGGCGGTACAGTTGTCCGAGTTGCTGCTGGGGTCGGTCACCGTCAGGGTCACCGTGTTGCTCCCAAGCTCGTTGGCGCCAAAGCTGGTCTTGGACAAGGCCAGGGTAAAGTTCCCACAGTTGTCGGAGGAGCCGTTGTCGATGTCCGATGTCGTGATCGTTGCGCTGCCCGATGCGCCCAGTTGTACGCTGATGTCCTGGCAACTTGGTGAGGGGGCCGTTTTGTCCTCCACAGTCACCACAGCGGTACAGGTGTCCGAGTTGCTGCTGGCGTCGGTCACCGTCAAGGTCACCGTGTTGTCCCCCAGGTCGGAACAGCCAAAGCTGGTGGTGTCCAGGGAAAGGGTAACGGCGGTACCACTGTTGTCGGAGGA
>WNKP01000031.1 GCA_009797885.1 Flavobacteriaceae bacterium GF1 | reverse complement strand
TTTTGAGTTGGCAGTTTTGAGTAGGCAGTAAATGAGGAATGAGGACTCGCTTTGCCCTTTCGAAATTATGCTTTCAAAGTAAAGGTCATTTCGAACGTACGTGAGAAATCTCAATGAACCCCCCCCACATAACTTAAAAAGCTGTGCGAAGTCTTAGATTTCGCACTCATCGCTTTCCTTTATTTACTCCGAAGTGAGGAGTGGGGACTGAAGACTTAGGACTTAGGAGTTGGTTTTTGAGTTGGCAGTTTTGAGTAGGCAGTAAATGAGGAATGAGGACTCGCTTTGCCCTTTCGAAATTATGCTTTCAACGTAAAGGTCATTTCGAACGTACGTGAGAAATCTCAATAAAAACCCCCCACATACCTTAAAAAGCTGTGCGAAGTACTTGTATCCATTGTAAAAGCAGCACCCCGGAACCACATTCTATCCTTTTTTCCAAAATCCCTAAAACACTTGGTTATGTCCCTTCTTTAATTGGTTTCAGCACTGATTTTTGGACATTTCCCTTGTATGGTCATTTTTTACTTTGAATTCATATTCATTAACCTAAAACCATTAAAATGAAAAAACAACTACACTTAATGATCGCTACCATCTTTGTGGTATTGGTGGGCATTAGCAGTTATGGCCAACAATTTACCGTTGATGGCATCAGATACGAAATTACGGCTACCGCTCCAGCCAAAGTTGAGGTGGTAGACTATATCGGTGCGACCACAGAAGTGACCATCCCCTCAACGGTCCAATACCAACATGTCAACTATACGGTGACCGCCATTGGCAAGGATGCTTTTAGACACAACCAATTGACCAGCGTAACCATTCCCAACAGTGTCACCCGTATCGAGAGTTATGCTTTTAGATCCAACCAATTGACCAGCGTAACCATTCCCAACAGTGTCGCCCGTATCGAGAGTTATGCTTTTGCGTACAACAACCTGACCGAGGTGACCATACCCAACGGTTTGGACAGTATTGGGGATTTTGCTTTTTACAATAACCAATTGACCAGTGTAACCCTACCCAACAGTGTGACCAGCATTGGGGATAGTGCTTTTCTAGACAACAAATTGACCAATGTAACCATACCCAACGGTGTGACCAGTATCGAGGATGGTGCCTTTGCCTTCAACGAATTGGCCAGTGTAACCATACCCAACGGTGTGACCAGCATTGGGAATAGTGCTTTTCTAGACAACAAATTGACCAGTGTGACCATACCCGAGAGTGTGACTCGTATCGACGAGGCTGCTTTTATGGCCAACCAATTACAAGGACATCTTGACATTCCCGACAGCGTTACCGAGATCATAGGTGGTGCTTTTTACATTAACCAATTGACCAGTATCAAGATTCCCAGCAGTGTGACCATTATTGGACAGCATGCCTTTACAGACAACTTGGACCTTCACCTGGTGATGGTGGAGCGTGACAGTCCTCCAACACTCGATGAAAAAGCGTTTAAAGACCTTACAAACCGTAGCCAAATAGATCTTATTGTACCTAAAGATAGAGTGCAAGCTTATTTGCACGGTGACTGGACGGGATTTAAGTCCATCACGGAAGATGTGGTCGATGACACCTTCATTTCGGATAATATCACATACAAAATTACCGAAATAGTCCCCGATAAAGAAGTAGCGGTTATGGACTATGACACCTCAGGAGGTACCAGTGTGGACATCCCCTCAACGGTCCAATACCAACATGTCAACTACACAGTGACCGCTATTGGGGACGATGCTTTTAAAGTAAAAGGATTGACCAGTGTGACCCTACCCAACACGTTGACCAGGATCGGGGACAATGCTTTTCAGTACAACCAATTAAAAGGACATCTTGAAATTCCCAACAGTGTGACCAGCATTGGGAGTCATGCTTTTGGCGATAACCAATTGACCCGTGTCACTATTCCTGAAGGTGTGACACATATTGGAGAGGCAACTTTTGCCGTGAACCAATTGACCAGTGTGACCCTACCCAACAGCTTGGAAACTATTGGGAATTATGCTTTTCAAAACAACCAATTGACCCGTGTGACCATTCCCAACAATGTGGCCAGTATTGGGACCCATGCTTTTCAGAATAACCAATTGACTGAGGTGACCCTACCCAACAACTTGACCAGTATTGGGAACAGTGCTTTTTGGCACAACGATTTGACCGGGGTGACCCTACCGAGCAATGTGACCAGGATCGATCAATGGGCTTTTTGGGACAACCTAAACCTTGCCATGGTGACGGTGAAGGCTGACAGTCCTCCAACACTCGATAA
>WNKP01000030.1 GCA_009797885.1 Flavobacteriaceae bacterium GF1 | reverse complement strand
CAACGGGCAAACATATAGCCCATATCGGTCACACCGCTCAGGTCGGGGGCATCCGTCGCCTTGACCTCCAGGTTGCTACAGCCGTGAAATGCGTGCTGCATGGTGCTCCAGGAGATGCCACTGCCCCATTGGTCCACGGAGAGCAGCTTATCCTTATCGCCCGCATTGTTGAACCGTATCGCCCCCAGGGTGCCGGTACCGGAGGCGGCGTTCCTAAGGGCCACCTGAATCTCCCCGGCGGTATGGCCATAGGTGGTCACATCAATGGTCAGGGTACCCGTTTGGTCCAGCAGTTCATAGCTGCCGTCATTGCCCAGGTCCACATCATAGGTGCCCGTGGCGGGGATGGTGAGGGAGTTCCCGTCGGACGTGCCGGTGTTGGTCGTGTTCCAGGTGGTCACAAATGCACTTTTGGGATCCACTACCATCACCGTGCCCTGGCAGGTATTGGTGTTGCCGTTGGGGTCGGTCACCGTAAGGGTTACCGTGTTCGCACCAAGATCGGAGGTGGTAAAGCTGCTCTTGGACAGGCTCCGCCATACGCTCCCGCAGGCATCGCTGGAACCGTCGTCCACAAGGTCGGCCGTCAGGGTGGCCGTACCGCCCGTGCCCAGTTGGAGCGTCACCGCCGTCGTGCACTGCGCCGTTGGCGGGGTGGTCTCCGCACTGTCACCGGTAATGTTAAGGGTCAGCGCGGCACGCTGGTTGCCGGCCGTGCAGTAGACCAGGCCGGAAGCCCCAATGGTGGGGGTATTGGTAAAGGCCTGGCCGGCCCAACCGATCAGCGTGGCGTCCCAGTTCGCAACCGAGAGCCCACTGCCATTGAGCATATCCGTGCCATTCCGCAACCGGCCCATATACCAGTTCCCCAGGTTCTGGTCAAAGGCGCTCGCGCCGGAAAACATACCCACCGAACGGTTCAAGCCGGTCGTGCTCCACGAACCGATGTTCTGGTTAAAGGTACTTGCGTTGCGAAACATGAAGTTCATATTGCCCACGCTGCCGGTGTTCCAGGAACTGATGTCCCGGTCGAAGGCGGTGGCACCATCGAACATAAAGGACATATAGGTCACCCTGCCGGTGTTCCACGAACCGATGTCCCCGTTGAACGAAGTTGCGCCCTGGAACATCGACCGCATATCGGTCACGTTGTCCGTGTCCCAGCCGCTGATGTTCCCGTTAAAGGACGTCGCACCCGAGAACATACCACCCATATCGGTCACACTACCGGTGTTCCAGGTGGAAAAGCCCGTCCCCGTTAGTGACGAACAAAGGTTGAACATGTTGACCACATTGGTAACACCGCTTAGGTCGGGGGCATCCGTGGCCTTGACCTCAAGGTTGCTACAGCCCCAAAATGCACCCTCCATGGTGCTCCACGATATACCACCGCCCCATTGGTCCACCGAAAGCAACTTCTGCCTGTCGCCTGTGTAGTTGAACTGTATCGCGCTCAGGGTACCGGTACCGGAGGCGGCATTGCGAAGGGCCACCTGAATCTCCCCGGCGGTATGGCCATAAGTGGTCACATCCACGGTCAGGGTCCCCGTCTGGTCCAGCAGTTCATAGCTGCCATCATTGCCCAGGTCAACATCATAGGTGCCAGTTGCCGGAATGGTAATGGAGTTCCCATTGGAAGAGCCATTTTTGGTGGTGTCCCAGGTGGTCACAACAAATAAGCTTGCGGGATCCACTACCGTCACCGTGCCCTGGCAGGTGTTGGTGTTGCCGTTGGGGTCGGTCACCGTAAGGGTCACCGTGTTCGTACCAACGTCGGAGGTCGTAAAGCTGCTCTTGGACGGGCTCAGCGATACGTCCCCGCAGGCATCGCTGGAACCATCGTCCACAAGGGAAGCGTCAAGGGTGGCCGTACCGCCCGTACCTAGTATGAGCCGTACCGCCGTCTTGCACTGTGCCGTTGGTGGGGCGGTCTCCGCACTGTCACCGGTAATGTTCAGGGTCAGCGCGGTACGCTGGGGGCCGGCCGTGCAGTAGACCAGGCCGGAGGCACTGATCGTGGGGGTGTTGGTAAAGCCCTGGCCGGCCCAGCCGATCAGCGTGGCGTCCCAGTTGGTTACCGAGAGCCCACTGTTGTCCAGCATCTTTATCCCATTGGTAACCTTACCCATGTCCCATAGGCCAAGGTTCTGGTCAAAGGAGCTTGCCCCATCGAACATCTGTTCCATATCGGTCACCTTGCCCGTGTCCCATGAACTGATGTTCTGGTTAAAGGAGGTCGCGTCTTCGAACGTCTCCTCCATATTGGTCACCTTGGCCGTGTTCCACGAACCGATGTCCTGATCAAAGGAACTTGCACCTTCGAACATCGCCCACATACTGGTCAGCCCGCTGATGTCCCAGGAACTGATGTCCTGGTTAAAGGCGCTTGCCCTGGAAAATATCTTGGTCATATCGGTCACACTACCCGTATTCCACAGACCAATGTCCTGGTCAAAGGCACCTGCACCGGAAAACATGAAGCGCATACTGGTCACGCCACTGGTGTCCCAGGAACTAATGTCCTGGTCAAAGGCATATGCATTAACAAACATGGATTGCATAGTAATCACACTGCCAGTGCTCCAAGAGCCAATGTCCTGGTTAAAGGCCCTGGAATTCGTGAACATAAAACTCATATCGATCACCTTCGCCGTGTTCCACGAACCGATGTCCCGATCAAAGATGACCGCCCAGGATAACAGGGAGTTCATATCGGTCACGCTACCGGTGTCCCAGGAGCCGATGGCCCCATTGAAGACGCTCGCCCCCCAGAACAACTCGTTCATATTGGTTACGTTGCCGGTGTTCCAGGTGGAAAAGCCCGTTCCCGTAACTGCCCCGCAACGGGCAAACATGTAGCCCATATCGGTCACACCACTTAGGTCGGGAACATCCGTCGCCTTGACCTCCAGGTTGCTGCAGCCGTGAAATGCGTGCTGCATGGTGCTCCAGGAGATGCCGCTGCCCCATTGGTCCACGGAGAGCAGCTTATCCTTATCGCCCGCATTGTTGAACCGTATCGCGTCCAGGGTTCCCGTACCGGAGGCGGCGTTCCTAAGGGCCATCTGGATCTCCCCGGCGGTATGGCCATAGGTGGTCACATCAATGGTCAGGGTACCCGTTTGGTCCAACAGTTCATAGCTGCCGTCATTGCCCAGGTCAACATCGTAGGTGCCCGTGGCGGGGATGGTGATGGAGTTCCCGTCGGACGTGCCGGTATTGGTCGTGTTCCAAGTGGTCACAAAAAGTAAGCTTGCGGGATCCACTACCGTCACCGTGCCCTGGCAGGTATTGGTGTTGCCGTTGGGATCGGTCACCGTAAGGGTCACCGTGTTCGCACCAAGATCGGAGGTGGTAAAGCTGCTCTTGGACAGGCTCAGCGATACGCTCCCGCAGGCATCGCTGGAACCGTCGTCCACAAGGTCGGCCGTCAGGGTGGCCGTACCGCCCGTGCCCAGTAGGAGCGTCACCGCCGTCGTGCACTGCGCCGTTGGCGGGGTGGTCTCCGCACTGTCACCGGTAATGTTCAGGGTCAGTGCGGCACGCTGATTGCCGGCCGTGCAGTAGACCAGGCCGGAAGCCCCTATGGTGGGGGTGTTGGTAAAGCCCTGGCCGGACCAACCGATCAGCGTGGCGTCCCAATTCGCAACCGAGAGCCCACTGCCATTGAGCATGTCCGTGCCATTCCGCAACCGGCCCATATACCAGTTCCCCAGGTTCCGGTCAAAGGCGCTCGCGCCGGAAAACATACCCACCGAACGGTTCAAGCCGGTCGTGCTCCACGAACCGATGTTCTGGTTAAAGGTACTTGCGTTGCGAAACATGAAGTTCATATTGCCCACGCTGCTGGTGTTCCAGGAACCAATGTCCTGGTCAAAGGAACTTGCACCATCGAACATAAAGGACATATAGGTCACCCTGCCGGTGTTCCACGAACCGATGTCGCCGTTGAACGAAGTTGCGCCCTGGAACATCGACCGCATATCGGTCACGTTGTCCGTGTCCCAGTCGCTGACGTTCCCGTTAAAGGACGTCGCACCGGAGAACATACCACCCATATCGGTCACACTACCGGTGTTCCAGGTGGAAAAGCCCGTCCCCGTTAGTGACGAACAAAGGTTGAACATGTTGACCACATTGGTAACACCACTTAGGTCGGGAGCATCCGTGGCCTTGACCTCCAGGTTGCTACAGCCCCAAAATGCACCCTCCATGGTGCTCCAGGATATACCACGGCCCCATTGGTCCACTGAAAGTAGCTTATCCCTGTCACCCTTGTAATTGAAACTTATCCTGGTCAAGTCCCCGGTACCGGAGGCGGCGTTGCGAAGGGCCACCTGGATTTCCCCGGCGGTATGGCCATAGGTTGTCACGTCCACGGTCAGGGTCCCCGTCTGGTCCAGCAGCTCGTAGCTGCCATCATTGCCCAGGTCAACATCGTAGGTGCCCGTGGCCGGAATGGTGATGGAGTTCCCATTGGAAGAGCCAGGTTTGGTCGTGTCCCAGGTGGTGACAAATGTGGCTGTGGGATCCTCTACCGTCACCGTACCCTGACAGGTGTTGGTGTTGCCATTGGGGTCGGTCACCGTAAGGGTCACCGTGTTCGTACCAACGTCGGAGGTCGTAAAGCTGCTCTTGGACAGGCTCAGCGATACGTCCCCGCAGGCATCGCTGGAACCATCGTCCACAAGGGAAGCATCAAGGATGGCCGTACCGCCGCCGCCCAATGACAGCGTCACCGTGGTCTTGCACTGTGCCGTTGGTGGGGCGGTCTCCGCACTGTCACCGGTAATGTTCAGGGTCAGCGCGGCACGCTGGGGGCCGGCCGTACAGTAGACCAGTCCGGAGGCGCTGATCGTGGGGGTGTTGGTAAAGCCCTGGCCGGCCCAACCGATCAGCGTGGCATC
>WNKP01000002.1 GCA_009797885.1 Flavobacteriaceae bacterium GF1 | reverse complement strand
GTGACGTCACTGATGCTTATCGACTGGCTGTCGTCGTTCGTTATCGTACCCACACCCGTGCCGTCGTTGATCGTCCCGTTCACCGGTGCGCTCAGCGTGACGTTGAAGGTCTCGTTGGCCTCTATGTCCGTGTCACCGCTCACAACGACCGTGACCGTGGTGCTCGGCGTGCCGCCGGTTATCGTGCCGCTGCCCCCGACGATCGCCGTATAGTCCGTGCCCGCCGTCGCAGTGCCACCACCCGTGTTTACCGTGAAGTCGATGTCGCCAACTGCGTTCACCCCGCCGTCAACGCTCACCGTGAACTCGAAGTTCGTCGTACCCGCGTTGCCCTCGGCCAACGTGACGTCACTGATGCTTATATCGTTTTGGGAAAAACTATAGAATCCTGAAAGAAAAAAAAGTGCAAACGTGAATTTTAAAAAAAAGCCATTCTTTCCGATGGAATGAAAAATCCTTAAGTAGGATTTTATTTGTTCTGTTGAATTATGGACTAAAACCACGCTTTCGTTTTCTGCATTTGGGGAAAGCCAATATTACTAAAATCCAAAGGAATGCACCAACATAAAAGATTAAATCTAGCTTTCCTTGGATAAACTGTCCAATTGCCGGACAATATGGATTTAGCCCAATTGCGCAGAACTGGTTTCCATAGTGGAATCAATCTTTCTCACCAGTCCCTGGAGCACTTTTCCCGGGCCTACTTCCACAAAGCTTTTAGCACCATCCGCAACCATGTTTTGAACACTTTGCGTCCATTTCACAGGGGCCGTCAATTGGGCAATAAGGTTTTCCTTTATTTCTTTGGACACGGTAACTCCCTTTGTGGTCACATTTTGATAAACGGGACAGTTGGGTTCGTGAAAATTGGTGTTAGCAATTGCGGTGGCCAATTCCTCCCGCGCAGGTTCCATTAATGGGGAATGGAATGCCCCTCCAACGGGAAGTACCAATGCCCTTCTGGCACCGGCCTCCTTCAGTTTTTCGCAGGCCACATCTATAGCGTCCACTTCACCCGAAATCACCAATTGACCAGGGCAGTTGTAATTGGCGGGAACAACAATTCCGTCTACGCTATTGCATATTTCTTCGACAACTTCATCGTCCAATCCTAAAACAGCAGCCATGGTACTGGGTTGCAGCTCGCATGCCTTTTGCATGGCCTGTGCCCTCTGTGAGACCAATTTTAGACCGTCCTCAAAATTTAAGGTTCCGTTGGCGACCAAGGCGGAAAATTCCCCTAACGAATGTCCTGCAACCATATCGGGTTGAAACGCATCCCCCAATACTTTGCTCAATATTACGGAGTGCAGGAATATAGCGGGTTGTGTTACTTTGGTCTGTTTTAGGTCTTCCGCAGTGCCCTCAAACATGATATCGGTAATGGAAAATCCTAAGATTTCGTTGGCCCGTTCAAATAATTCCTGGGCCTGCGAATGAGCTTCGTATAAATCCAATCCCATTCCTACAAACTGGGCACCTTGACCTGGAAAAACATATGCGTTCATGATACTTATTTTTGGCAAAAATAGAAAAAGGTACTGACTGCCATCAACCTTAAAACATTATTTGAACCAGCTACTGTATTTTACGTAGTTGTTGGCAATACGGTCAATTTCCCCAGCGCTCAATTCCGGACTCACCTCCTTGAGTTTTTTCGCTGGCATTCCAGCATAAATGGTTCCGGAGGGGACATGGGTTCCTTGGGTAACTACTGCTCCCGCGGCTATTATGGAATTGCTTTCCACAACACAGTCGTCCATCACAATGGCCCCCATACCAATGAGCACATTGTCATGAAGGGTACAACCATGTACTATGGCGTTATGGCCAATGGATACGTTGTTCCCAATGGTTGTTGGAAACTTTTGATAGGTGCAATGAATTACAGCACCATCCTGAACATTGACCTTGTTTCCCATTTTTATAAAGTGGACATCACCCCGAATCACTGCATTGAACCATATGCTGCATTGATTTCCCATAGTGACATCACCAACAATAGTGGCATTTTCGGCTACAAAGCAATCCTTTCCCAGTTGTGGTGATTTTCCATTTACTGATTGAACTATCATTTTATTCCAATTTAAAAGTAGGGGACGAATCTACTGAAAATGCGAAAGCAAATTGGCCTTTTTAGTGGCCGAAACGGAAAGTTCCTTACCAATGGACAGCACAACGCTCCCTCCCTTCCCTTTTTTGTACTTAATGATTTCATTAAGGTTGACCAAATACGATTTATGGATACGTACAAAGGGAAAGTCCGAAAGGGCTTCTTCAAAATATTTTAAGGTCTTGCTCACCACAATTCTTTTGTCCTTTAGATAGATTTCGGTGTAGTTGTCATCTGCTTTGCAATAATGAATATCCGAGACTTCCAAAACACGAAACCCGTCTTGTTGGGGGATGGTAATCTTGCCTTCGGTTTTTGTAAAGTTTGATTTTAAGACCTTGCCCTCCAAGGCGTTTTCCTTCTTTTTTATATTTTCCACGTATTCCACCCCTTTGATCAATTCATCAATATTTATGGGCTTCATTAAATAATACGCTGCATGGTGGTTTAGAGCGTCCATGGCGTAATGGTTGTAGGCGGTTACAAATATGGTCTCAAAAGTTCTATTGGGCACTTGTTCCAATAGATCAAAGGCATTTCCAAAGGGCATTTCCACATCCAGAAATATGAGATCCAATTCATGTTTTTCTATCAGTTCCAAACCTTCTTTAATCGCTGCAGCTTCTCCGACCAACACCACGTTGGGGCAGTATTTCCCAAGATAGTTCCTTAGGATTTCCCTACTACTTGCTTCGTCCTCAACAATAATGGCTTTTAATTTCATCAATCCTTTTTAAGTTTTACGACCACTTTGGTCCCTGTTTTATCCGAGTTTAGATCTGAAATGGAGACACTTACCTTATTACTGTACATTTCATTCAAAATTCCTATCCGCTTTGTGATATTTCCCATACCCTTGGACTTCTGCTTTCGCTGATTCTGGGTTTTTAATTCTGCGGACTTCTTTCTTCCAATTCCATCATCGGTTATGGTAATGGTCAAAAGCGAATCATTGGGCTGATTAACCGTAATATTCAGAAACCCTTTGTCCTTCTTGTACCGCAAACCATGCCAAATGGCATTCTCCACATAGGGCTGAATGAGCATTGGGGGAATCGCAAACTCCTCTATCCTAATATCATCATCCACATCTATCCGGTAATCGAACTTTTCGGTAAAGCGGGAGTGTTCCAACTTCACATATAGCTTTAAAAGTTCCAGTTCCTTTGAAAAAGGGATGAAATCCTCTTCCGAATTTTCAAGAACAGTTCGCATCAGTACTGAAAACTCACTTAAAAAACGGTTTGCACTCCGCTCATCATTTTTCGCAATGTAATTGTTCACGGAATTCAGCGCGTTAAAAATAAAGTGGGGATTCATTTGGGAACGCAACGATTTTAATGCCAATAGATTATTGGTCAGTTTTTGTTGTTTGTTGGTTCGGTAAAAGAAGAAAACGGTCAATGCCAATAAGAGCATCGCAAAAATCAACGAATAGATAAGCCATGTTTGCCATTTTGTCCTGGTCTCAAAAAGCTGTTGTTCCGTTAAGGCCAAATTATATTTGCTTTGGGAAAGCTCACGTTCTTGTTCCAAACTCGAAATTCGGTTCTGCTTGGTGGCAATTTCCCGATTTAATCGTGCCAATCGGCTAATTTCCTGCTCTTTACGAACATAAAGGGTGTCTACCAATGTTACATAATCTTGATAGGTCTCATATGCTTTTGAAAAATCGCCCTTGTATTCATATACTTCCGATAACTTCCGTGTAGCTTCCTTTTTTATCAATAGATCGTCTTCATTATCCGCTTCCACAATGCTTTTTTGAAGATAAGGAATGGCCTCGTTCAATCTATTTTGCGCTACATAGGCCCTTCCTATTTTGTAGTTTATACGTTGGGAGGTAATGGTATCCTCCATCGCAATTCCCTTGTCCCTGACAACAGCTTCATCCCCCAGTTTATTGAGTTCATTAAGACTGCTTTTTCGTTGTTTGATTTCGTCGGAATACCTATTGGCCCTATTGTAAAAATCGGCCACCTTTTCACTTTCCTGAATGGCACGCTTGGGGCTTTCTTTTTTGGAAAGCTCCAACGAACTGTCAAAATACCCTTCTGCCTCAATCCTTCGGTCCGCCAGTGCATAGGTTTCTGCTATTTTTGAGGTCAAATCCGTAACCTTTGGGGTAACCTGGTTTTTTTTGGCGATCCGTAGTCCTTCTTCATAATATTCCAGGGCCAAGTCCATTTCACCCATCCCCTTTTTTGTGTCGCCCAAAAACTCATAAAGGCTTATTCTTTGATACGGGACCAACTTTTTTTTGCCCAACAACTCCTTCAACTCCCTTTCCGCACCGGGATATTGTTTGTCCAACAACAGCGCTTCCCCCAGTAACAATTGAGCCTTTATCGTTTTATTGGCGGTAAGGGCATCCTCAAAATTGCCTATGGCCAAATCAAACTGCTGATGGTACAAATAGATTTCCCCAAGATTGGTCAATGATCGCGCCAGAAGCCGTTTATTCGGATTCTTGCCCAGCACCGAAATCGATTGCGCAATGAAATCAATACTTTTCTCAATATCATTTTTCTTGTGGTAGTTGGCAGAATCCAGTAATTGCTGGTGCGAAGCATCCCTTGAGGTCCTTCCCTTTTGTACCGGCCCCTGATAGTCTTCCACTACCAAACGGATATCTTCATTTGAGGTTATCCGATGTATGACCGTTTCAAAATCGGGACTCTGAAAAATCAATTCATCCCCTATTTGGACCCTAATGACAAACTCCCCCAGTCCGTCCGTTCTTGTATACGCCCCGCCGTCCGTAAGTACCTCAACACCAGAAATGGGGGCATAGGTCTTTTCCTCCACTACTGAACCCCTGAGCACGATTATCCTGGATTGATTGGGATTTTGTGCCTTTAGAGCCGGTAGTAGGACAACCATTAAAAAACAAAAGACCACAATATGAAGTCCCTTCACCTTCATAACGTAAACTTAGTTCTTTTACAAAGCATTAAAAAATGACTTCTTGGGGATACCGCCCTTTTTACCTTAAGATTTACGGGCTTTACTCACTATTGTTTTCACTTTACGAAGTGATATCCATCATTCACTCATTCTTGATTTTTTATTAAAAAGCTTGGTCATAGTTTGGCCCCAAAATCTTATGGATAAAAGTAAATCGTTATGGAAAAATTAAAGAACATACTAGCGACTACACTATTCATGGTAGTCGTGGGAAACTGTTTTGCGAGTGAGGTAAAAGCACCAAACGTATCGGAAAAACAACGCGTGGTTGAACTCATGGATCGTGATCATGGGAAACCCACAAAGCAATTTGTGAAAATTGCCCTTTTATTGGATACCAGCAACAGTATGGATGGGTTGATCAATCAGGCCAAGGCACAGCTCTGGGACATTGTCAATGAATTCACCTATGCAAAATGTGGCAATCATACCATGCCCGAGCTCCAAATTGCATTGTATGAATACGGGAATGACAACCTTTCCTCGGCAGAGGGATATATAAGACAGGTGCTGGGGTTCAGCAGCGATTTGGACGAAATTTCCGAAAAGCTTTTTTCCCTTTCCACCAATGGCGGTGAGGAATACTGCGGAACGGTCATCCACACCTCCCTTAAACAATTGGACTGGGGTAAAAACCCCGATGATCTAAAACTGATCTTTATTGCGGGAAACGAACCTTTCACCCAAGGAAAACTGAATTATCGTAATGCCACCTCCCAGGCCAAAGAAAAGGATGTGGTTGTGAACACTATTTTTTGTGGAAACTATGAACAGGGCATTTCAACCCACTGGAAAGATGGTGCCGTCCGTACTGGAGGGGATTATATGGCCATTGATCATAATCAGGAAATCGTTCATATTGCCACACCTTATGATGACATCATTATTCGGTTGAACAAAAAACTGAACGGAACCTATATCGCTTATGGAAGTATGGGCGCATCAAAGATCGCGGCCCAGGAGGTGCAGGATTCCAATGCCTATGAAATGGAGGAGTCGGTTGCCGTAAAAAGGGCCGTAAGCAAAAGTTCCAGATTCTATAAAAATTCCAATTGGGACCTGGTCGATGCCCTTGAAGATGACGAACAGGCCCTGGATAAACTGGAGCACAAAGCATTACCAAAAGAACTTCAAGGTAAATCGAAAAAGGAAATCAAGGAGTTTTTGGAGGGCAAACAAATGGAACGCACCAAAATCCAAAAGGAAATTCGAGAAATCAATGCGAAAAGGGAAGCTTATATTGCCGAGCAGCAAAAGGGCCAAAGGGGTGAACTGGAAAACGCCATGGTCAAAGCCATAAAAAAGCAAGCTGCGAAAAAGAACTATACCTGGGAGTAATTTTGGTTGGTGAATGTCATTTCGTCCCAAGTCTGGGAAAGAAATCCAGAAAGACTTTTTATCCCCTTGTAGAGGCGAAATGGCATTTCCATCAGTAATTTGCGGCAGGACAGTAGCAGTCGTACCTATTCTCTGCCCTTTCACCAAAGTCATAACCTAGGGTAATTTGATGAAAACCGCCATTATCAAGACGGATATCCCCAGACTGATAACTGTAGTTATAGGAAACCAAAAAGCGGTTGACATTTACCCCAACTATGGGGGTAAACAATTGTAGGCGTTGTTCCCCTAAACTTCCATTTTGTTGAAATTGTGCTCCATCAAAACTTCTTCGATAGGAAAGGCCTCCCCACAAAGTGGTGTTATCATTTAAATCCTTGTACACCTTGGCATTGATATCTATGGTCCGCTCTCGGGTAAAATCAGTCATTTGAAACAATACCGAAGGTTCCACCCTAAGACTGCTTTTTCCAAAAACATATCCTGCGGAAATTAAATATCTTCTGAGGTTATCAAATTCGGCCGCGGTAAACAAATCCCGTCCGGTCCCCAATATATTGAGGATGGCCGCATGGGCATAAAACTCTAAATAATTATAGGAAGCCCCCAAATCCACATTGAAGTAACTCACGGTATTCTTCACCCCTGATATGATTGGATCGGGGATTACGGAGCGAAATTCCGTTTCATCCAAACTGCTTAAGATTGCGACCGCACTTAATCCAAAGGACAATTGGTTCAACGTCCTAAAATCTCCCGCCAACTGCAAATGGTGGGCGTATGTGGCCTTAAATCCAGTCTGGGAATGAAATCCATTGGAATCATTGAACAGGATACCCCCAACACCACTGCGTTCCCCTACCCTAAAATGGGCATTGAATGTCTGTAAGTTTGGGGCATTATCCACATCAAACCATTGTTGGCGTGCAGTAAGACGAACTTTGCCGCCTTGTCCGATTCCCGCCATTGAGGGGTAGACCAAATAGTAATTATCCGCTAAATAATCGAAATATACAGGAATACCCTCTTGGGCTCGCAAAGTCTCACCAAGAAATAGGGTGAGCAGGGACAATATCAGTAATTTTTTCATCAAGATATGGAGCTAAGAAAGCTGTATAGTGCTATCAAAACAAATACATAACGAAGCTTTTAAGATAATAGTATATATTTCAATCCCCATATTTCCTTTGTATTTTTGTAAAAATATCTGCTATGAAAGAGTACAACATCACAGTGGTTGAAACCAATAATCCCGCAATATTGAAGTTTGAGGCCAATCATTTTTTGGTCAAGGACAATTATGAGTATAAAAATATAGATGAAGCCAAGGATTCTCCTTTGGCCCAACAATTGTTTTATTTGCCTTTTATCAAAACAGTTTATGTATCCGGAAATTTTATTGCCCTGGAGCGCTATGATATTGTGCAATGGAGTGATGTGAAGGATGAAGTTGCCCAAAACCTGGTGGAATATCTTAATTCCGGTGAGCCCGTGGTAATGGAATCCAGTTCGCAAAAGAAAATACCCATTACGGTATATGCAGAAGTTACGCCCAATCCCGCGGTAATGAAATATGTGGCGAACAAGGCCATTGTCCCTTCAACCTTTGAATTCAAAAATATAGACGAAGCCAAAAACTCGGAACTCGCCAAAAAATTATTTCATTTTCCTTTTGTGAAAGAAGTGTTTTTGGACCAGAACTATGTTTCCATTACCAAATACGATATGGCGGATTGGACCGATATCACTATGGAACTTCGTGAGTTTATCCGTGATTTTTTAGCTCAGGGACAAGAAGTGGTTTCAGTGGATTCCATAGCAAAAGCTGAAGAATCGTCTTCCAAGGAGAACGTCGATCAACCACAAGATGAAACTTCGCTCCAAATCATCAATATTTTGGAAGAATATGTGAAACCGGCAGTGGCCAGTGATGGAGGGAACATCCTATTTCAGTCCTATGAGGAGGACAGTAAAACGGTAAACGTCATCCTCCAGGGAGCCTGCAGTGGATGCCCATCCTCTACCTTCACCCTTAAAAACGGCATAGAGACCATGCTCAAAAATATGTTGGGGGACAAAGTGAATGAAGTTGTGGCATTGAACGGCTGATACCATCGGGAAATTTGACCAAATTCCGTATCTTGAAGGAATTCTAAAATTCGCGGACCATGGCAATATTAAAAGTAATCGAAGTCTTGGCCAATTCCAGCAAAAGTTGGGAAGACGCCACAAGCAGCGCAGTAGAACAAGCATCAAAATCGGTTAAGAATATTCGTTCCGTATACGTAAACGAACAGAGCTGTACCGTTAAAGATGGCAAAGTGGATGAATATCGTGTAAACGTTAAAATTACTTTTGAAGTAAATTAATCCATCTAAGAACATACCTTAGCGCCATATCCGTTGGCGCTTTTTTTTGTGCTTAATCCAACTATGGAATGAAAAAAACTAGTGGTCTTCTTTTATTGATTCTTTTCGTTTTGGGTTGCTCCCAAAAATCTGAAAAAATGAAACACAAGTACACCAACGCCCTTGTAGAGGAAACCAGTCCCTATTTATTACAGCATGCCCATAATCCCGTTAATTGGGAAGCTTGGAAACCAGAGGTTTTGGAACGGGCCAAAAAAGAGAACAAACCTTTATTGATAAGTATCGGTTATGCCGCATGCCACTGGTGCCATGTGATGGAAGATGAATGTTTTGAGGATGAAGAGGTGGCCCAAATGATGAATGAAAACTTCGTTACCATAAAAATAGATCGTGAAGAACGTCCGGATGTGGATCAAATTTACATGGACGCCATCCAAATGATGACAGGTAATGGAGGATGGCCCTTAAACGTGGTTGCCCTACCGGATGGAAGGCCGTTTTGGGGAGCTACCTATCTGCCCAAGGAGAACTGGATGAAATCATTGGAAAAACTTATTGAACTCTACAAAACGGATTCCAAAAAGGTCGAGGAATATGCTACCAATCTAGAACAGGGGATAAAGGCCATTAACCTTGTTGAAATCAATACGGACAAAGGAAATTTCAGCCTTGAGGAGCTAAGGGGTTCAGTCTCCAAATGGTCCACCTATTTTGACACGTATTTAGGGGGCTACAAACGGGCACCCAAGTTTATGATGCCCAATAATCTTGATTTTCTTATGCATTATGCGGTTTCCGAGGAAAATGACAGTATTATGGAGTATGTGAACACCACACTTACCAGAATGGCCTATGGGGGGATTTTTGATCCTATTGATGGTGGTTTTTCCAGATACTCCGTCGATACCAAATGGCATGTACCCCATTTTGAAAAAATGTTGTACGATAATGGCCAATTGGTAAGCCTATATGCCAAGTCCTATGCCCTAACAAAAAATCCGTTGTACAGGCAAGTCGTTGAAAAGTCCATTGGTTTTGTGGAAACGGAATTGTTGGACAAAAACGGTGGATTTTATTCCTCCCTTGATGCTGATAGTTACAACGCCTCCAATGAACTGGAAGAAGGCGCATTTTACGTTTGGAAAGAACGGGAATTGGATTCCATTTTAGGAGAGGATTTTCCTGTTTTCAAAGACTACTATAACATCAATCCCTATGGCCTTTGGGAAGACGAAAATTATGTACTTATCCGGGATAAGTCGGACAAAGAGATTGCCGATAAGCACCAAATTTCGATGGATGGGTTAAATTCGCAAATTTCCACTTCACTGCAGAAGCTCAAAGCAGTTCGTGATGAACGTTCCAAACCCAGACTTGATGACAAAATCCTGGCTTCCTGGAATGGATTGATGCTCAAAGGTTTAGTCGATGCCTATCGCTACCTCCAAAACGAACGCTATTTGACACTGGCCATAAACAATGCCAGATTCATAGAAAAGGAAATGGTAAAAGGTGATGGAACACTGTACAGAAACCATAAAAATGGGGAGAGTACCATCAATGCCTTTCTAGATGATTATGCCACTGTAATTGAGGGCTATATAGGTTTGTACGAAGTGACCTTTGACCAGCAGTGGTTGTCCAGGGCCAAAGAATTGACCAATACGGCCATATCCCATTTTAAGGATGATGAAAATGGTATGTTTTTTTACACCTCAAATCAAGATGAAGATTTGATTCGGAGATCCATTGAAGTAAACGACAATGTTATTTCCGCCTCCAACTCCGTTATGGCCATAAACCTCTTAAAGCTTCACAAATTGTTTCCTGAAGAAGGTTACGGAGAACAGGCCGGCCAAATGGTCCGAAACGTTCAGGACAATTTTCCGGACAATGGACAAAGTTTTGCCAACTGGTTACATCTGGTGCTTTTCCAAAACAAAAACTTCTATGAAATTGCCGTAGTTGGTGACGATTACAAATCACTGGGAAAAGAGCTATCTTCCCATTACCTTCCCAATAGCATATTAGTTGGATCGGAAAGGGAAGGTTCCATGGATTTGCTCAAAAACAGGTATAACGAAGGGCAAACCTTGATCTATGTCTGTATTGAAGGTACTTGTAAATTACCGGTAACTTCCATCGAGCGTGTACTGGCACAACTCTAGTTGCGACAGAAGTTTAACCAAAGTTTAAAATCCATGACTTGGTATCGAGTCTTTATTAACGTATTTTTTTCAAAATCCTGAACGATGTTAGAAGAACTGAACAACTACGAACAGCACCTTGAAAAAGCCATAGATTGGTTTTGGAACCTACTACCCAATCTTATTTTGGCCGTTATCATTTTAATTGTAGGCCTTTGGGTGATCAAGTTCATCAATAAGATCGTACGGAAATTCTTTGATCGAAGGGACTACGATCTTGCCTTGGAGTCCTTTCTACAGAGTTTTATCAAAATCACCTTAAAAGTGTTGTTGGCCGTGCTGGTGGTGACCCAGTTGGGGGTTAAGACCTCCTCCCTTATCGCCATGTTAGGGGCCGCGGGCCTTGCCATTGGCCTTGCCTTACAAGGCTCGTTGGCCAATTTTGCAGGTGGTGTACTCATTCTATTGTTCAAACCGTTTAAAGTAGGCGATTGGATTTCGGCGCAGGGCGTGGATGGATCGGTAAAGGAAATCTCCATTTTTAATACCAAGCTTAACACCTTTGGCAATCAAATTGCCATTGTTCCCAATGGTATCCTTGCCAATGGCAATATTGTTAACTACAGTGCAGAACCCAACAGGAGGGAAAACTACAAGGTAGGTATAGGCTATGGTTCCAATATTAAAGTGGCCAAAGAAATCCTATTGGACATTTGTGCCCAGGACGATCGTATCCTCAAGGACCCTGCCCCTGAAGTGTATGTGGACAGTCTTGGGGACAGTTCCGTTAACCTCACATTGCGTTTTTGGGCCCCCAACGATGTGTTTTGGCCTGCCCGGTTTGATTTAATTGAACAATCAAAATTGCGATTTGATGAGGCCGGAATAGAAATCCCATTCCCACAACGGGTAGTTCATCAGATTCCTGGGGAAGATTAAGCTTTTTTTCTGCTTTGAAGGACAAAATCCTTGAGGTAGTACGGTTCAAAATAGGCCGTATCCTCAAAGTCCTTGGTTTCATATTTTTTAGCTGCTATGGTGACCATTTCCTTTGCGGAAGGAACAATGCTTCCATCAATATGAATGTTTTCATGTGAAAGTACACCACGGCATTTTTCCGCTCCATTGCCTATTAAATGGATTCTTGGGACCGTCATGTAATCCGAGAAAGAGCTCTCATTGATAATTTCTGCCCGGGTTTCACGGATTTCGGTATAGGTGGAGTCAAAAACAGCAGAATACACCTCCATTCTCCTTGCATCGATAAGTGGAACAATAACTTCTCCCCTTTTAACTTTTAACTGTTGGGACATGCTTAATAATGTAGGGATTGCAATCAAGGGCAAATCCAAAGAAAAACATAAGCCCTTGGCCGAAGAGACCCCTATTCTTAATCCCGTGTAGGAACCCGGTCCCTTGCTTATGGCAACCGCATCCAAATCCGAAAAAGATAGTGATGCCTCCATCAGCACTTGCTCAATAAAAATGTGCAGTTGTTCCGAATGGGAATAATTCGGCGAATTGTCTTCGCTAAAACCAACCACTTCCCCATTTACGCCCAAAGCCACCGAACAATTGGTGGTCGCTGTTTCCAAACAAAGAATTTTTGCCATAGGGCAAAGATAGATGACCTGCTGCTATTTTATGAAGGGTTGGGCGAAACAAAAACCCCTCCAAAGAGGAGGGGACAACTTTAAATTTAGTTGAGTTGAATCGGAAGTCCAAAATAGAACTCCAATATTTTTAATCGGAAGATATAATCGTATTTACTTCTAATAACACTGGCACGGGCGTCATCCAGACGGGCCTGGGACTGTCCAAAATCAAACGCATTTAAAAGCCCAACGTCAAATCGGTCCTTGGCATATTGGTAGGCCACTTCCCTTGCCTCCAAAGTTTTTTCCGCTGCCTCATACGCTTTCCCAAAGGTAGTGACATCCACATAGGCCTGTTGAATGGTTGCTTCCAGTGTTAGTTTGTCCAATTCAAATTGAAGTTTGGTCCGTTCCAAATTGATTTTTGAGCGTTTTACGCTGTTTCGGGTGTTCCACCCATTAAAAATTGGGACATTTACTTGCGCCCCATAAGAAATACCATCAAAAATCCATAATTGATCTTTAAAACTTGGCGTAAAAAATTCCGGGGGTACATCCGGGCCAAGTCCGGCTACAGGAATTTGTGCATTGTCAGAGTATCGGGTACCGTAATTGAAAAAAGCACCAATTGTTGGCAAATAGGCCCCTTTTGCGATTTCCAGGTCCGTTTCGGCCAAAGCCACATTGGCTTCCGAAAATTTGATATCATTCCTAAACTCCATTGCCTTGGCAAAAATGGACTTTGCCGAATTGTTCAAAATATCGGATGGAGGTACCTCAAAACCTTCATCCACCACATCAAAATTCTCGTAATCCGTAATCTGCAAAAGCTGGGCCAGATTTATCCTGGAAATAGTGACCAAGCCCTCATTAGTTACAATCTGTTGTTCTTGCGTGGCGGCCGTAGCCTCAATTTCCAATAAGTCCCCACGGGGAACCACCCCGGATTCCACCAATTCCCGGTTCCGTTTCATATCCTGTTCCGTTACGGCGTATTGGGCCCGGGCCACATTTAAGGCTTCCTTATTGCTTATCACCTGTAAATAGGCATCGGCAACACGCAAACGTATATCATCCTTTAAGTCATCCAATCGGTATTGGTTGGCAATTGCGTTCATCTTGGCACGTTGCAATTGCTTTATGTTCCTTAGACCATCAAACAAGGTCAGGTTGGAACCAAACCCACCATTTACGTTGTTTTGGGTTTCGTTGGTCGGTAAGTTGTTCGTTGGGTTAATGGAGAAACCGGTGTTACTTGAAGCACTGATATTACCATTTAAATCGGGCAATAAGCTCCCAATTGCATCGGATTTATCAATTTTGGCATTCTCCAAGTCCAATTCAAACTGTTCTACGGTCAAGTTGTTCTCTACAGCATAGATCACACATTCCTCCAATGTCCATTTCTTTACTTGTGCATTCATTGAAAAAATGGCACAAAAAAGTACTAGTATCGAAACTTTTGATTTCATTCGTTTTTTGATTTTTGATATGTTATTTGGTTGGTCTATTAAGAGTCTTCGTCACTCTTTTTCTCGAGTTTATTCCAAACCTTGATTTTAGCTTCTTCCTCTATTCCCGACAAAATCTCCACATCAATCCCATCACTGACTCCCAATTCCAGCTCTTTTTTCTCAAATTCATTTTCGGCAATTTCAACTTCCACGAAGGGTTTATCGGTTTCCTCATCAAACTGGAGAAGGGCTTCCTTAATGGCCAAAACATCTTTTTTCTCTTCCAAAACAATGGAGGCATTTGCACTATAGCCTGCACGGACATAGGTACTATCGCTTACGACCAAATCCCCTTCGATCTTGAATTGAACGGCCCCTTCTTCCTCCACCCCCTTGGGGGCAATAAACTTTAGTTTTGCATCAAACTTATCTTTTTCCAATGCGCCCAAGCTTATTTCCAAAGGCATGCCAACATTTAGTTTACCTACTTCTGCCTCATCCACTTCACCTTCAAAAATCATTTTGGTCATATCCGCAATAGTGGCTATTGTAGTCCCATCATTGAAGTTGTTACTTTGAATGACCTGGTCTCCCTCTTTGACCGGGATTTCCAGTATGGTGCCCGATACGGTGGCCTTAATGTCCGTATTTGCACTGACCGAACCCCCAACTGAACCCTTCAAAATGATCTTATAATCGTTTTGGGCATTTTCCAATTCCAGTTTGGCCTGTTGATACGTCAACTCTATGTTCTGAAAATCCTGGGCCGCCACGACGCCTTTGGCAAATAAGTCCTTATTTCTATTGAATTCCAATTCCGCATTACTAAGGGCAACCCTGGCATTGTTGACCCGTCCCTTTGCTTGGTATAGGGACTGCTCATTAGGTACTACCTTAATCACCGCGATTAACTCGCCCGCCTTGACTTCCGCGCCTTCATCCAAATAGATTTTGTCAATGATTCCCGTAATTTGAGGCTTAATATTGATCTCATCCTCTGGAATAACTTTTCCCGTTACGATTACTTTGTTCACAATATCCTTTCGCTCCACGGTTTCTGTCTCGTATAGCTGCTTAGGTGTGCTGTTCTGCTTAAGAAAGTGTACTATGGCGTACAAAATACCCACACATAAAACACCTATTAATCCGTACTTAACATACTTGTTCATTGCTCTCTATTTGATTGTTATTTAATTCTAAATTGGTTATTCTTCTCTTAGCGCTTCTATGGGCCGCACTTTAATGGCCCGATTGGCGGGTAATAGCCCTATCAATACACTAAGACCCACCATTAATAAAAAGGATATACCGAACTGGGGAATACTGACCATAGGATTTACAAACGGGAAATCATCACCACTGCCCCATAAACTATTCAAAATGGCCAAGATACCTACTGAGATTGCAAAACCGATCAAGCCGGCAAAAGCCGTCAGTACAATGGCCTCAACAACAATTTGGCGTTTTACCACTATTGGAGTGGCCCCAAGTGCCCTCCTGACCCCAATCTCCTTGGTTCGCTCCTTTACGGTGATCAAGAGGATATTACTAATGGCGATAACACCTGCCAGTAAGGTAAAGATGCCCACAAAGAACGAGAAGCCTTTTAATACGTTGGTGAATGCACTGATGTTGTTGAAAATCTCGGACATATCAAAACTTCCAATGGCCCTTTCATCATTAGGGGCAATATCATATTTGTTCTTGAGTATGGCCTTAATTTGATTCTCCACAACGGCAACTTTGGTACTGGGCTCCACCGCAATGGCCATCCAACCCATTCTGTCCCCGGAATTAAAGGCCTTCTGGAAGGTTGTGAAGGGAATAAAAACGGCATTCTCACCATCAATATTAATATTGTTATTGGGCTTATAAATCCCAACCACGGAAAAGAAAACCCCATTGATCCTAATATCTTCCCCGATGGCATCTTCCCCTTTTTCAAAAAGGAGCTTATAGGTCTCTTCTCCAATGACACACACTTTCTTGGAGTGCTCAATGTCGTTATCGTTCAGAAAACGTCCTTCGACCAACTTCTTTTTAGTGATATTATCGATTTCTGGATAGTCCCCATAAACCGAAGATCCACTGGTTTGCCCTTTTCTATAAACCGTCACGATATCCCTATGACTACCCAATTCTATCCTTGGGGCCAATACTTCAATTTCGGGAATTTGTTCCTTCAATATGCTGGCATCCTCAATTTTATAGCGAATCCTACGTCCCCGCTCAAATCCTTTATAAGGTTCGGAGGTTCGCTGGCCCCAAACAAATAGACTGTTGGACGCGGTTCCTGCAAAAATCTTGTCAAATCCATTGCTCATCCCATTGGCAGAACCCAAGAGGAGTACCAAAATCATCATTGCAAAGATGACCCCTAGCATGGTGAGGAAGGTCCTGAACATATTTTTGCCCAGGGTGTGGAAAATTTCAAACCATAAATCTCTATCGAACAACCACATAATTATTTATCACTTAGGGCAACAATAGGTTTCACATTGGATGCTTTTAGAGCAGGAATCAATCCTGCCAAAACCCCAGCAATTATCAATACTATTGTTGCGGTAATTACCGTTGAAGCACTCACGTTGGGATTGGTAAAGGCTGGGGTATTGAACATTGGCCCAAAAATGGCCAAAATCCCCCACGCGAATAGCAATCCTATAAACCCGGATAAGGCGGTAATAAAAATAGATTCCAACAAAACCAGGTTAACAATTTGGTTAGGTCTAGCACCAAGAGCTTTACGGATTCCTATCTCTTTTGTACGTTCTTTTATCGTAAAGACCATAATATTACCGATACCCACGATTCCGGCGATCAAAATCAAAAAACCAACACCTATACCGATTGCCTTAAGAACCGAAGTGAAGCTGCTGATATCATCAAAGGCCTCCGCATAGTTCCAGACCCCTATTCCCGCTTGATCTTCTGGAGCCACTTTATGTCTTCTTTTCATAATGGTCTCAAGTTTGTCCGAAAACTCCAGGGCCTTGGTCAAATCATAGTTGGGATTATAGGTTAAAAGAATCACATTGATATCGTTTGTATTCCCATAAATTCGTTGGTAGGTACTTATGGGTGCATAAATACGTCTTTCTGCATTGTCATCACCTTCGTCAATAAAAACCCCTATTACTTTAAAAGGGAGACCGTTGAATTCTGCGAATTGCCCTATGGGGTCCTCCTTGTCAAAAAGATCTTCGGCGACCTTTCTTCCAATCACGGCCACTTTTGCTTTGTTCACATGATCGGCCTCATTGATAAATCGGCCGGAAATGACAATGGTCTTCTCTATAATTTGATGATCGGGATGTACAGCTTGTACGGAATACGTCCCCGTTTCTGCTTTATATCTTGCCACGGCATTCGCATAATACCTCCCGCTTATCTCCACAAAATCTTCCGGAAAGCTTTTTTCGATAAACTCGATATCCTCATTTTTGAACTGTACCCTTCGTCCTGCTTCAAAACCTGCGTAAGCCTCTGAAGTGGTTCCTGGCCGTATGATTATGGAATTGGTGGCATCATCATTGAACTGGGAATAAAATCCATTTTGCATGCCATTGACAGAGGCCAACAACATCACCAAAATGAAAATGGCCCAACCTACTGAGAAACCGGTCAAAAAGGTTCTCAGCTTGTTCTTTTTGATGGTATTAAATATTTCTTGCCAAATATCCCTATCAAACATACTCCTGGGCCCTTACTTGTTCAATTTTCGTGTCTTCTACAATAACACCATCCCTAAGGTGTACAATTCTTTTGCACATATGTGCGATATCCTTCTCATGGGTTACCACCAAAATGGTATTCCCATCGTCATTAATCTTTTGGATCAAATCCATGACCTCATAGGACGTTTTACTGTCGAGGGCCCCTGTAGGTTCATCCGCCAGAAGTACTTTTGGTTCCGCTGCCATTGCCCTAGCTATGGCCACCCTTTGTTTTTGACCTCCTGAAAGTTCTGAAGGTAAGTGGGTAGCCCACTCCTTTAAACCTACCCTATCCAAGTAATTTAAGGCTTTATCCTGACGCTCTCTCCTGCCCACTTTTTGATAGTATAGTGGTAGTGCAACATTTTCCAATGCCGATTTATAATTGATAAGGTTAAAGGACTGAAAAACGAAACCAAGAAATTTGTTCCGATACTGTGCAGCTTTTTTCTCACTAAGATCCTTAATAGGCACGCCATCCAAATAGTATTCACCGGAATCTGAACCATCCAACATTCCCAAAATATTAAGTAGGGTGGATTTACCCGATCCCGAAGATCCCATAATGGCCACTAATTCTCCCTCTTCCACACTAAAATTAATTCCCTTTAAGACATGCAGGGAATTGCTTCCCATTTTATAGGACTTGTGAAGATCTTTGATTTCTATCATGATTGGTTTGTTAGCTATCTGGACTTGAAATCCACCTATAGGACTGACAAGTTGCAGAAATGTTACAAGATTAGTTTAAAAGTTATGTTAAATGATGGTATCAGCTGCCTGCTTCGTCTTCGACATTGTTCCAGACCTTTATTTTGTCATCGTCTGAAATCCCAGATTTCACCTCAACAAAAATACCGTCACTAATTCCTAACTCAACTTCCTTGCGTTCAAATTGTTGGTCTCCGACTTCAACCTCCACAAAGGGTTTTTTGGTATCGTCATCAAATTGGACCAGGGCCTCTTTTAAGGCCAGCACACTATCGGCCCTGGCTAAAATTATGGAGGCATTTGCACTCAATCCCGCCCTTATGAAGGTGGTGTCCTGTTTGGTAAGTGTTCCTTTTATTTCAAATTGAATGGCACCGTTCTCTTCTACCCCCTTGGGCGCTATATAATCCAATACCGCATCAAAAACCTGATCTTCAATGGCACCTACGGTAATCTCCAGGGGCAAATCTTCTTTTATTTTTCCAACCTCGGATTCATCAACCTTTCCCTCAAAAATCATTTTCTCTACGTCTGCAATGGATGCTATGGTCGTACCTTCATTAAAATTATTGCTCTCTATCACCTGATTTCCTTTTTCCACCGGAACGTCCAGTACCATACCACTGACCGTGGACCGTATCAAGGTATTTGCCTGATTACCGTACCCTTTTGAAGTACCTGTTTTAATAATATCCAAACGTTGATTGGCTGCTTTAAAAGTTTGCTTTGCCTGGTCATAGGCCACTTCGGCATTTTCCAAATCCGCTTTTGAGATTACACCTCTCTGGAATATTGATAATTGGCGATCGTAGTTTCGTTTCTGGTTTTCAACATCGATTCTTGCCCTTTCTATGGCATCCCTGGCATCGTTTAGGGCACTCAAATTTGGAACGACCTTGATTTTGGCCAAGAGATCACCTGTTTTCACATAATCGCCACCCTCAACAAAAACCTCTTCTATTACCCCTGAGATATTGGGTTTAATGAGTACTTCCTCCAAAGGTAGGATACTTCCCGTGGCCACTGCTTTTTTTACTATGCTCTGCTTGGTCGGCACTTCCGTTTGATAAACAATGGGGTCCTCCGAGTTTTTTTGGTACAAGTAATACATGGCCCCTGCAAAAGCAACAACAATAAATACTAGTATTACAATGGTAACCGACTTTTTCATTTTTATGGTTTTTGACCCTTCGATTCCGCTCAGGGCTGGTTATTAATTATTCGTTTCTCAAGGCTTCAATTGGCCTTACCCGAATGGCACTGTTGGCAGGTATAAACCCTGCCAATAGACCGGAGACGACCAAGGCCGTTAGTGCGCTTGCTACCACACCAACACTCACACTGGGGCTAAGGAACATATCAACGGGTCCCACACTATCCAGTAAGGCATTAATTCCATAGATGATCAGGGCCCCAAAAATAATACCCGTCATACCCGAAATGATCGTTAGGAAAATGGATTCCATCAATATCTGTTTTTTAATGGACCATGGGGACTCTCCCAAAGCCCGCCGAATTCCGATTTCCTTGGTACGTTCCTTTACCACGATGAGCATAATATTGCTTACCCCAATTATTCCGGAAATCAAAACAAATGTTCCCACGATAATCGCAATCCATCGAATACCTGAAAACAGACTCTCCACCCTATTGTATTGTTCATAAAGATCAAAGTACCCAATGGCCCTATTATCCTCTGGATGGACCTTGTGCTTTTTCTTCATTACATTGATGATCTTTTCCTTCAGAACGGAAATGGAACTTCCGTCCTTGGCGGTGATGGCCATCCAACCTACATCTTCCCCCCGATTGAAAGCCTGCGAGAATGCCGTGAAGGGCACAAAAATCTCCTTTTGTGCCTCTTCCCCACCGTCACTGGAATTTTTCTTATAGGTTCCGACCACCAAGAAATTGACACCCTGAATTTTTATATAGGTCCCCAGTACCTCTTCCCCTTTTTCGTATAAATCGTTTTTTACGCCCTGACCTATAATGGCGATCTTTCGTTTTTCGTTGATGTCATTGTAATTGATGAACCTACCGGAGGTGACTGTCATTGGGTCTTGATTGATGATTTCCGGGTAATCCCCGTAGACATTATAAGCCCCGGAATTTAAACCCCTGACCACATTATTACCTCCGGAACTAAAGCCTCCCAATTGGTTCCTTGGGGAAATGAACCTTAGGTTGGGCACGTTGTCCCTTATTGACCGGACATCCTCCCGCTGAAATTCAAAACTTCTGTCCTTTGGCAATCCTTGATAAGGCTTGGTCGTCCTTCTTGTCCACATGAACATGGTATTGGTGGCAATATCGCCAAAATCAGCATTGATGCCATTTTCCAATCCCTTGCCAGCGGCAAGCAGTACAATAAGAATGAATATTCCCCAAAACACGCCAAAAGCGGTCAATACCGTCCTAAACCAATTGGAGGTAAGTACTTCAAGAATTTCTTTCCAACGATCTCTGTTAAACATCTATTCGTCCTTTAGTGCTTCAATAGTATGTACCCGTGCCGCCCGCCATGCCGGGAAAAAACCTGCCAAGGTTCCCGCAATAACCAATACGATGACCGTGGTAAAGGCAACGGTAAAGTTTACCGAAGGGTTTACCACATAATCAATTTCAATATGGGGCCCTACGACTTCCAATAGCGCCATGCTAAAAATGAGTCCTCCAAAGCCAGAGATTGCGGTTACAAAAATGGCCTCGTGCAAAATCATTCCAATAATGGACCACGGTTTTGCGCCAAGTGCCTTTCGGATGCCTATCTCCCTAGTGCGCTCCTTAACCACGATCAGCATAATATTGCTTACCCCTACTACACCAGCTATAATGGTACAGACCCCTACAAACCAAAAGAACAGTTTTATGTTTCCAGTAAGGCTATAGTATCTTTTGGCCTCTTCCATGGCACTCCAGACCTCAACCGCGCTGGTATCGTCCGGGGCTACTGTATGTACCTGTTGTAAATAGGTTTTAAGATTATCCTTAAAATCCACGGCCTGGGCAACAGCCTGGTCAAAATTCTCCACAGCGGGCAAGGTAAAGGACATATTGTTTACCCGGTCACCACCATTGAACACTTTTTGGGCGGTTGAAATGGGAATGTAGATTCGTTCCTCTTCACGGTCTTCATATTCTTTGTAAACACCAATAATTTTGAAAGGAATGCCAGAAATGTCAATGTATTCACCAATGGGGGTTTCCACTTCATTGAATACGTCCGTCCTTATTTTTTTGCCAACAATGGCCACCTTTGCAGTGGACATTTCATCTTGGTAATTGATAAAACGACCATCTATCATTTTCGCGTTTTCAATGAATTGAAAATTGGAGGCCACTCCTTGAATGCTATAAACCAGGGACTCTTTACCGTAGTTTACCGTGACATTTCGCACAAAAATGCGAGGGGAATTATATTCTATGGTTTCATTGAACAGGGCAACGGAGTTATTGAAGTTTTCATTGGTCAATTGAATGCGTCTGCCGGGATTCATTCCCCTGTATTCTTTGGAAGTCACCCCTGGCCATACCCATACACTGGTAGCGGCATCCTGCTCAAACTCCTGCTCAATACCATTGCGCATGCCTTGTCCAAAACCTAAGAGGATAACCAGAATAAAGATACCTGAAGCTACGGATATTCCTGTAAGGAACGTCCGCAATTTGTTTTTACGGATAGTGTCAAAAATCTCTTGCCACCTTTCGATGTCAAACATTTGGGCTGGTTTTTTGATTGATGAAATACGAAAACGTACATCAATAAGACTAATACTAGCCTAAAATGTTACAGTTTTTCCCAATTTTTTGTAAAAGTGTTCCTAACCCTTTACCCTTCTATAGATGAAATAGAACAATCCGCCAACCAAAATGTAGGGGATTGCCATTAAATAAACGATACCGTTGTTCACCCCTTCCGCCTGACTATTATCCGCCTCACTCTCCAATGCGGCCCTACACATGGCACATTGCGCCTCTACCAGGTCCGGATTGCACAATAGCACCATAAAAAGAAAAAAAACAAACTTCTTAGTGGACATAATATGGGGAAATCATTAGATATACAACTACTCCCGTTACGGCTACGTACAACCAGATTGGAAATGTATATTTTGCCCATCTTCGGTGCGCTTCAAAATCCTTTAAATACGTCTTGCTATACGTTATAAGTACCAGAGGGATAATAATTATGGACAACAAAATATGGGACAGCAGAATAAAATAATAAACGTATTTGATGACCCCTTCACCTCCAAAGGGTGTTGAATCAGAGGTCATGTGATAGGCCACGTACATCACCAGAAATGCCAGGGAAAGAAAAATACAAGTAGTCATCAAATTCTGGTGTAATTTTAGTTTCCCATTTTTTATGGCCACTACGGCCACTACCAACAACAGCGCGGTAAGTCCATTTGTTGTTGCGTAAATGGGCGGCAGAAATGAAAGCGGTTTGGCATCCGGAATCTTATATCCAAATAGGATGGCAACAACCAATGGGATTGCTATGGAAAGAACCGTTATCCAAATCTTGATTTTTTTTTCTTCTTTTAAAGTGGTCTCCATTATTCTTCCAATAACTTTTTAATGTCTTCTTTCAACATTGTGATTTGTTGGGGCTCCCCTTCTTGGTTCGTTCCCTGTTTTTCGGTAATCGTTCCCCTATAATAGATCAAGGGATTGCCAAATTGATCTAGCCTGGAACGGATGTAACCTTCCTTATCGACCAAAGCAAACATTCCGGAATGTTCAAATCCTCCAGGGGCATCCTCCTCTTCGCTTGCCAAAATATAGAAGCCTTCCCTTGCCAATTCATATATTTTTTCTTGTTCTCCTGTGAGCAAATGCCAATCTGGGTTGTTCACCCCATATTTTTCACCGTATTTTTTTAACACCTGTGGCGTGTCATAGCGGGGATTAATGGTAAAGGATGCTAATGCGAAATTGTCCCTTTCCTTAAAGGTTTCCTGCAATTCCACCAGGTTCCGGGTCATTGTTGGGCAAATTGTAGGACATGTGGTAAAAAAGAAATCAACCACATAGACCTTACCCAGATAGTCTTTGTTGGTGACCAATACACTATCCTGATTGACAAAGGAAAAATTGGGAACCTTTCGCTTTTGGCCGTTATTGACTATGTAGGACAGGTCATCAATGGTCGATGCCCCGATCATACGGTCCTTATCCACCAGACTATCGTTATTTATCCGTTCCGTAACTTCCTTTACGGTAAAAATCCCAAAGACAAGGATTACTGCCGAAACCCAGACATAGGTATACTTTTTTTTATTACTTGCTCCTTGAGGCATTGTTCTTTTTTAGTGCAAGACGATATTCCGCCAGGATTATTTTTACATCGTCTTCCATTTTATTGTTGAGTTCAGCAACCGAAGTGGCCTTAAATCCATATTTCACCCCTTCATCCTCATCATCGTCCCTCCCCCTGAGGTTTCTGTCTTTATCAATAATGAAAACATAGGGAGAACCCATATTGCTCCCTAAGCTTAAATCCGTACGTAAACTTGAAAACAGCTGCTGAATCTGAAGGTCATCGGCAAAGACAAAGTTCCATCTGGAAATATCTTCCAGTTGGCTCAATTCATATTTTAACTCCTCCGCCTCATCCTCCATGCCCTTGGGGACCAACATCATAAACTGAAAGTCAGTGAACTCAAAAAAGGGTTTATATATTTTTTGATTTAGGTTTAGGGCGATTGTTTTTTGATTTTCCAGTTGATTCCCCAAAAAACCAAGGATCGTAATTTTTCCATCCAATGTTTTTGAGGGATCTATTGAAGAGATATCATCAATATTTTCCGTGAGTATGGGCAAGCGGCCAAAATTATTCACTCCGGAAGCGAAGAAGAGATACGCCACCAAGGGAAAGATGAAAAGCACAACCAGGACAAAAGTCTTTTTCACAGCATTGTTGTTGGTATGCAAAAATAAAAAAAGGCGGTCTTTTGACCGCCTTAAAACTTGTTAATCCCGAGTTTAAAAATCCCAGGCCAGGAAACCATCCCTAAAAACCTCGAAAACATAAGTGGCCTCAAATAGTAAGATGAAAATAAGGTAAGAGACCAGGAAAACCGGAGTCCATACAATGGTCCTTCGAAGCGAGCTTTTTTCATCCCTAAGATGCATGAAATCCCAAGCGATATAATACGCTTTCACCAGGGTAAGGATAATGAAAATCCAGTTGAGGAGTTTCATATCCAGAAAATAATTTCCTACCAAAATAGCCGGTTTAAATATCCCCAACAATACCTCCACCGCAGTAACGATGGATAAAAAGATAAGGACTCCCCAGATTTTTTGGGTGTTGGACTTAAATTTTAATAGTCCTCTAAAAATCTCAAGTTTATGCTCGTGTGCCATAAGTTATCTCAAACAATTTTGTGGATTCCAATTATTGTTGGAATGCCTATAATTTATACCAGGTAAAAGAATGTAAATACAAATACCCAAACCAGATCTACAAAGTGCCAGTAGAGCCCTACCTTCTCCACCATCTCATAATGGCCCCTTCTCTCATAGGTTCCCAAGATTACATTAAAGAATATGATAATATTGAACACCACACCGGAGAAGACGTGGAAACCGTGAAAACCGGTAATGAAGAAGAAAAAGTCGGCAAATAAGCGGCTACCATATTCATTGCGAATAAGATTGGCCCCTTCTACCACACGCACAGCGTCTTTTAATCTGGCAAGCGATTGTTTTCTGTCGAGAACGGTCTTTTCACCTTCTTCATTGATTTTCTCTGTTCTAATCAGTATGGATGGATTTGATTTAAACCCTTCAACAACTTCATTTAAGGAGTATGATGTTTGGTAACCTTCTTCTTCAAACCATATCCCTTCACTACTGGTATGCTTTGTTCGGTCTTCCGGAAGTGCAGTGGAAAAATCTGCTAGGGCCGCACGTTCTTCAGTCTCTGCATTTACAAACTGCAGGACCCTTCCCCCTTTGGTCTCCAAAGCACCATAATCCCCCTTTATAAAGGTAGCCCACTCCCAAGCTTGGGAGCCAACGAAAATTGCACCACCAATAATGGTCAAAAACAAGTAGAGTATCACCTTGTTCTGCTTCATATTATGCCCGGCATCCACGGCCAACACCATAGTCACGGAAGACATAATAAGGATAAAGGTCATGAACGCTACATAGATCATGGGGAAATTCCCATGAAAAAAAGGAATGTGGGTAAATACCTCATCGGCAATGGGCCAGGTTTCTATGAATTTGAACCTTGAAAAACCATAGGCCGCAAGAAATCCGGAGAAGGTCAATGCATCCGAGACTATAAAAAACCACATCATAAGTTTTCCATAACTCGCTCCCAGTGGTCTGTTGCCACCTCCCCAAACGTTTTCTCCCGAATCGGTAGTTACCGTAGTGTCCATGAAACTCTTTCTTTTTAATAAGATTTCAGCAAAAATAACCGTTTTCTCCTTTAATAAAAGGGCAGTCCAAAGAAAACTTCACAATCCGTGATTTATTTTACAAAGAACATAAACAATATCAAATACACCCATAAGAAATCCAGGAAATGCCAGAAAGTAGCTCCCAGTTCCAGTCCCAAAAGGTTGTTTGGCGTGTATTTGCCCTTTATTTGCTTGAACAGCACTACCAATACAGAAATCAATCCTGCGACCACATGAAGAATGTGTACGAAGGCGATCAAAAAAACATAGGACATTTTTATGTTACTGGTAGGACCCGTAAAATAATAGCCACTTCCCAACATTTGGGAAAACCCATAGAATTGTAGTACTATAAATAGTATCCCCAATGCCAAGGTGGCCAACAACCATCTTGTGGCCATTTTTTGGCTATTTTTCCGTACTGCTTTTTTCGCCAAAATATAGGTAAGACTACTGATCAGGATAATTGCCGTACTTATAAAAAAGGCCTGGGGCAATTCAATGGTTTCCAGCCAGTCCTTTCGTTTACTACTTACAATGTAAGCACTGGTCCATCCGGCAAAGGCCATAATTAGGCTCACAATACCGAACCAGAGCATCATCTTTTTTGCCCGTGCATTTTTTTCCTGCGGTGTACCTTGGGTTAAGTCCACTCCCATGTCTAAATAAATTTATCAATTACAAAGACCACCTGCATCAACGTGATATACGATACACTGGCCAACATTAGCTTTCTGGCAGATGTATTGTCCCTTTTTTCATAGAGTTTGAATGCAAAAAACAACATTCCCAACCCCATCATAAAAACAATGACCGCCGCCGGTACGGACAATAGCAACCTTCCGGTAAAACCGAAAACGGGCATTATGGAAATGACAATCATCCAAATGGTATACAAAATGATTTGGAGCGCGGTCCCGGTATCCTTACTTCCAGTAGGAAGCATTTTGAAGCCTCCCCTTTTGTAGTCATCATCCAACATCCATCCCAAGGCCCAAAAATGGGGGAATTGCCAAAAAAACTGAATCATGAAGAGGGTGCCAGGTTCAATCCCAAAGCTATTTGTAGCAGCCACCCACCCCAGCATAAATGGTATGGCTCCTGGAATTGCCCCCACAAAAACGGATAATGGGGTAATGGTTTTTAAAGGGGTATAGACACTGGTGTACAAAAAAATGGAAATTGCACCGAACAATGCCGTTTTTGGGTTCAGCAGATACAGTGACACAATGCCCAGGATGGTCATTGTAATGGCCGTGACGAGGGCCATTGAGACCGTGATTCTTCCTGCCGGCAGGGGTCTGTTCCTGGTACGCTTCATCAATGCATCCAGGTCCTTCTCGATAATTTGATTGTAAGCGTTGGAAGCACCTACCATGCAATACCCGCCAAAGGCCAAAAGTATGATGGAAAACAATTCTATTTGGTAAGCACCAAGAAAATAACCCGCAATGGAAGAGAAAACCACGCTTACGGCCAAACGTACTTTGGTCAATTCCTTAAAATCCGAAAAGACCAGGGCCCAAGATTTGTTAAGCGTTCCTACGGCAGACTTCATCCAGTTGTATATTGGCCTGCAAAGATACACCCGAAGCCTTTTTCATGCAACAACCCATTTTATCTCCAATACAAAAAACCGACTTGCGTCGGTTTTTTGTACTAGTTTAATTTTAGCTTTACTTATTGCAACTTAAAGTTGATAGGAATACTGAATGGAACTTTTACCGCTCTTCCCCTTTGCTTTCCAGGAGTCATCTTAGGTAGTTTTTCTATAATCCTTCTAGCCTCAGCTTCCAGATTTTTGTCCGGACCCCTTAGTCTAACATTACCTATACTACCATCTTTTTGAATGGTGAACATAACGGCTACCCTTCCCTGAATCCCCATTTCCTGGGCAATTTCAGGATACCTGAAATTTTTACGGATGTGCTTCTGCATCATTTCCTGAAAGCATGCTTTTTTATTGCTTGAACCTTCGCAACCTGGAAATACGGGCACGTCCTCAATTACGGCAAAAGGAACCGAAATGTCTTCTTCCACTTCTTCAACCTCCACTTCTTCAACTTCCATAACCTCTTCTTCCTGACTGGTCTCCGTAGACTCTATAACCGTTTCCTCTACCTCTTCTTCATCTTCAACGACCTCAATTACTTCCGGAGCAGCCGGAGGTGGAGGTGGAGGTGGTGTTTTGATCTGTTCCGTCATAGGTACTTCTTCGTCCAATTGGTCCTCAACATTTAAAGAAATGTCATAGTCATTGGTTTTATCATATTTCTTCCACTCCAATCCTCTCCATACCAATAACATTACAATGGCCAGACCAATTACAAAATACAAGGCACTATTTCTTCCTACGTCAGCTTTTGGGTTCTTTTTTGGTTCCATATCCTTTTTTTAATCTTCGCTAATTTAACCAAATATTTAAAACAGCCACAATTTAGCCATTCATTTTCACGTGTCAATGAGTGAACGGTACCTTTGAATGAGTAAACCGCCCATTACAGCTCCTGTGAAATTTGCCAAAACGTCCCAAACTTCCGCTGTGCGCCCAAAGGGCATTATGGATTGGAGCAGCTCTATCAGCAATCCGTAGCCAATGGAAAAACCGATAAGAAGACCTATCCTTCTTCCCATGGATAGGTGTTTATGGAAATTCTCCTTGAGGCACAGAACCCCTAAAATCACTAAAAAGAGATGAAACGTAACATGCACGATTTTGTCCAAATTGGGAAACCAAATCCTCTCCTCACCTCCTGATGAAAATGAAAAAAGGCTGAGTGATGTTATCAACACCAGCCAACCTATGAACAAAATTGTGAATTTTCTTTTTTTAAGCACCAATTAAAGCCTTATAGTCACTATCACTGAGCAACTCCTCCACTTCCTCGGGGCTCGACAATTTTATTTTGATCATCCATCCTTCTCCATAAGGATCGGAATTCACCTTTTCCGGTTCATCTTCCAAGCTTTCATTAAATTCAATAATCTCACCGCTTAAGGGCAAAAACAAATCGGATACCGTTTTTACCGCTTCCACGGTACCAAAGACTTCTTCCTTGTCCAAGGTCTCGTCCAAGGTTTCCACTTCCACATAAACGATGTCCCCCAATTCCCCCTGGGCAAAATCAGTGATCCCCACCGTGGCCACATCGCCTTCTATTTTTACCCACTCGTGATCTTTGGTGTATTTTAATTCTACCGGAATATTCATTTGCAACTAATTTTGAGTCTCGACAAAGTTAAATTAATAAGGGAATCGGCAAAGGGTTTTTTGGGTTTTCTACTACAATCCATCCATTGCCCGAAGGTCAATTGCCAAAGTTGTACCTTAACGTAAAACCGGCATTTATGGTGGTCTGTGGAAATGCCGTGGAAACCTTGAACTGCGAAAAGGAATGATCGTAAAAGAAAATGGCATTCAGACTGCGGCTCAAAGCGTAATCCGCATTTAATTTGATGGACCATAATTCCTGGCCCGCGGTAATCTGATTGTTGTCAATATCCAAATTTCGAATAATGGTAATATTGTCCCGCAATGAAAGATCGGCCCTGATATTTAAATCCCCTTTCAATCGCGTTCGTTCCCCTCCAATATTGGTGACAAATTTTACATCCTTAAAGCGGTACCCCAAGCCCAAGGTGTATTCCTTTCCGTTGATTTCAGTGAGCAGGCTGTTATCAAAACTCAACGACAACGTTCGATCGGTACGGACCTCGGCAAGGACACTAAAGGAGCTTTTCATTTCAAAATCCAGTCGCATCAAAGGGTTGAATTCATCCGTTAGGACTACATTATTAATGATATTCTCTGGCAATACGTTCCCCGTTTCCGAATTAATTGCAGGAAGTCCATCATTGAGCAATTGCTCCCTTTCCAGATTGGTCTGAAACGAATTAACGCTATAGGACGAACGATAACCGTGTTGCAATGAAAAACGTTTGAATTTCTTCTTGAACCATCGGTTTTTCATCAATCCCGTATATTTAATGTTCCAGTTGGGGATAGGTATTTCCCTAAAGGCATCCAGGTTAACCCGATTCACATCCTGACCGGTATAGGCTGCAAAAAAGGCCGGCAACAACACTTCCTGACTTGTTTTGCCGTAACCAACAGGGAAGCCTTCCTCATCCCTATCCTGTACGTTTATCCCCCTATCGGCAATAATTCTATTCGCAATCGTTAATCGGTTGTCCTTAAATTCCTCAAAGGTTTGGGAATCAAATTCATCACTTTTTTTGAAAATCGTCCCCAACATCATGGTAGAAATGCTAAAATTGCCCATATTGTTGATCAGCCCGGTTTGGCCCTGGGCCCACAGATTGGGCACATAGTTCTCCTGCAGGCTATTTGAAATTTGACGATCCGCCAGTAAATCAATGGTTAAATCCTGTGTGGGCTGTGCCGTAGCGGTAATGTTTAGGTTCTTGGTACTGTTCTGCAAATATTGGGAGTTGAATTCTGGAAAATTGGTTAACCATCCCCGTCTTGCGGCCTCAAAACGAACATTACTTTGGCTACCAAAAACAAAACCCAAAGTTGGTCTGGACGTTCCAATAAAACCTATGGACTGGGTATATCCCGGCAATACCTTTCCATTATTTTCGCTATAATTGACATTGACCCGTTTGACCATGGTCAAAATGTCCACCAGGGTATTCCATGTTTTGGTGGTCTTCCCTTTTGGTTTTTTATCTTTTCCATCCTCGGCGGCACCCCTTGGTGGTGCAATACCCCCAGATAGTTTACCGCTGCGTTTCTTTAAGCCTATAAGATCGTAGAAGCTTTGCATGGTCAAATTGGCCGTTAGGTTGTGGGTATTCGCGTTTTGTACGGTATTGATACTTTCCCCGGCCACCTCAATTAAGGCATCGCCCCCTCGTTGCCAATCAAAATTACTGGTGTAGGTATACTGTGCATTGATAAAGCTGAGAAACGGGAACTTATTAAAGGGCAGTTCATAGTTCAATTGCATTTGTTGCGAATGTCTATTGGGCTCTCCAACATCAAAAAAGCCATCCCATAAATCCAGGGAGTTGTCGATTATGGGCCTTCCCTCCAAATCCGTTTCGGAAGTAAAATAGTTCCTTACAATATTGTTGTTTGAAGCGGTAAGATTTAACCTCAAGGACCTTGTGATGCTATAGTTTAAAGCATATTGCCAATTAAAAAGATAATTTCGTTGCTGCAAAACGGGTAAATTCAAGGCCTCCACTCCAGGTTCCAGGACATCCCTAAAACGCTGTTGATTAAAGGAACGGTTATAATTGGCATTCAACGAAATACTTGTTGGCAGTACATTAAAGTTGAAATCCTTTAACCACTGCCAGTACTTCCCTGTTAACAAAGAATCCGATTTTGCCAAAGGCGCTACCGTGGCCGGCTTAAAATTATGGTTGTATACAAACCCCGTATTTACATTTTCATCCTGTAGGTCGGCAATCTCAAAATCCCTGTGGTTGGTCTTATTGTACGAGTAATTAAACGTAAAATTTTCAATGTCATAAAAATTGGCATCGGCCTCTTCGCCCCTATTTTTCCGAACCCCAATAAGGTTGATACTCCTTCTCTTGGTATAATCCTCTGCTTGTTCCCTGGTTTGTTCTGCATCTTCCGGTGTTTGTGCCGCATCAATAAGGTCATCCAATTTTAGATCATCGAATACGGGATCAAATTCCGGGGTGATCAATGTTTCCGAAATACCAAAATTGAACGGTATTTGGAGCCCCCATTGTTTGGGGAACAATTGCCCAACGTTTACATTGGTCACCACGTCATAGGAAATGGCGTCCTCCCTGGCCCTTTCGTTGGGCAATTGATCTAGGGTACCAAAACCGGAAGTACTAGTACTCGCTGTGGCACTTACATTGGCAAAATCGGCCATATTGGCATCCAAGGCCGCAATAGCCGCCCAACCTCCATTATTGTCCAATCCAGCCAAGCGAAGTTCATTGAACCACACCTCTCCCCTGGCAGGGAGATCATCGGTGTTTTTAATGCCCACCATCATAGCGCGGATACTACCAAAGGAAGGATTTCCCTTAATTCCAATCCTGTTCACTCCCAAGGTTCTTGGTGCAAACTCATCCACTTCCACAACATCGCCATTGACCACTTCATAAAAACGCAGTTCATTTAACGGTACACCGTCATTGCGCTGGGCGATACGTAAGGACTTTACCTTATTTAAATCGGAAAGGTCAATATCAATTTCGTTTACGGAAGGCCATATCTCTTCTGCCGTAGAAGAACCGAAGGGGGTAAATTGCAGTGCCCGTTCAATCTGATAAAAGTTTTCCGAGAAATCCGTACCTATCCTCAGGAAACCGACCAAAGGTTGCTCATTATCAGAGTAATCACCTTCAAATAATTCTTCGGCATGCATAAACATTTTAATACGTTCATACTGCCGTACGTCTATATTCACATTTTTAAAAACTCCCCGACTATCCTGGGATTCCAGATTTTCCACCAAAAAAGAAAGTGATTGTTCATTTTGACGGATAATGGTATTGTTGTTGTTCAATTGTTCCCGAAGCACTCCCGGGGGCAGCACATATGGAATGGGTACCCTCCCACTATTTTCCTCAATATTTACGGTATTCACATCAATTATGGTTCCATCGTCCGAAGGAATATCATCCACACCAGGTTGTAAGGTGTTGGTATAAGTACGCCAATCTCCACGAACCAAATCCAAGGTGGCAAAACGAAGTACCACATTATCTGAAAATCCTGTAAGGTACATCCGCATAAAACTTATGGACCTGAAATCGGTAATGCCACCAATGGCATCCGTAAAATCCGTCAATGGTATCTTATATTGGATCCATCGATAATCTACTTCTCCCCCATTTGGTATTCCATTGCCTCTAGCCGTACCTTCCACAATATCCGTTACATAACGGTCATCCGTTGTGGTATTGGGACCAATAGGAATTCTATACTCGTAGTAGCTATTGATCGTGTTCATGGTCAAATCCCGATCGACATCCTCAACATCCGGCAAAGTCGTAGAGCCCCTATCCGTATTGGTAACGGTTACCGGGGAATTGCCCTGTGGGTTGTTAAAATCCAGATAACGTTCCAAAATGCCCCCTTCGCGATTCAAATAATAGATATAATTGTCCAGAGCGGGATCATCAGCAGGCCCATTGTATATCGCCGCTTCCTGTGCATCATCAATACCGTCCAAACCCAAATCTTGTTGCGTTCTATTGGTCTCATCGGCATCAAAGGCATAGACCAGGGATTGGGTGGAAGGTACCTGCCCCCAAATAGTTTCCCTTGGGATTTCATTATTTGTACTGGCCGGTAACCCATTTTCGTATTGTTTTCTTCCGTCTTTTAGGATATCCTCGGAAATGTTTCCCATATTCAGCACCAATTCCCCTGTATTTGCACCCGTTGTCTCGCCGTCCACATAGGGGTCCAATACCCAGAATTGCACAAACTCCACATTGGACTGCTCAAAATTGGTACTGCTCAGGGAACGCATAATCCCCGCCCAATTGTCCTGGGGTGTTCCGTCAAAAGAAGGATTTGCATTATAGGGTCCTTTTTGGTTCGGGTAGTAGGCAATGTCCAAAGTTCCCTGGACCGTAGTTTGACCTTGTGGCACGTCTACCGTGGGAAAGACCTCGTCTATAAAAATCCTTCTGGTAGTGTTCAATGAGATATCATCGTCCGTAATCCCACTCGGTCTTTGGTTGGTATAAAAAATGGGATCTATCGTATACCACGACATTTTGGCGCGTTCAAATCCCACATCCAAACCTGTGAGTCCATTGGCAAACTCTTCGGGCGGGCTGGCCAAAAACCAGCCGAGGGACGATCTAATATCAATCAGTGCTTGGGCCCCTTCAAAATCGTCCAGGAAAGTAGTGGTTTCCCCTTGGAAATCCGCATTTTTAGGTGAATTGGGACTTAGAAAAGCAAATTCCCCCCTAACGGATAGGTTGGAAGGAACATCGGTATCAATATTGGGCAGCTTATTGGCCAAACGGGTCAGAAAGGGAAGTTCGGTGCTAAAGTTGCCATTGAGACCAAAAATGGTATTGTTCACCGGTTCTATTCCAAAATTCGCCTTTTGGGTCAATGGCCTTTCATTAAGGTTAAGTAAAGTGGCCCCCAAGACAAAATTTTCATTAAACTGGTGTTCCACATTGATGCCCGTGAACCTTCTCGTCTGCTGGCCAAACACGGCATTGTTCTCCACGGAAATGTTTATGGGTGTATTGGAAGCCTCCAAACTGGGGTCCAACAGTTGAACGGTCCCTGCCTGATAGTTTACCGTATAGTCTATTCCTTCCTGCAATTGCCTACCACCGGCAGTTACCCGAACGGAACCCCTGGGCACATTAAATGCACCAATGGGGATACCATTATTGCCCTGGGATTTATAACGTCCCTTGATTTGAAAGCGGTTTTTTTCGGCATCCTGTAAAGAAGCGGCCTTGGTCTTGGCGTACATATTTCGGAATACATACCGCTGTTGGTTTACGTTGTAGCCCTGGTCATTCTCCACGTCATAGGTACCTCCTCCCAACAAATCGAACAAAAACTCACCAAAGGGTTCAACCTTGGTAAAAATGATTCGTCCCGTTTGGCTGTCAATGGTAATCCCAGGCAGGTAATCAAAGAAGCCATCACCTCCTGACTGTACATCATTGTAAATGTTCAATCGGTCCAGATTGAACACGTTGATCAAAATCCTATCTTCCAGATTACTGGGCCAACCCGCGTTCGGGTCTACGGGAAGGATGTAGTTTCTCGGTGTGGGATCGGTATAGAGAATATTCATCCTAAAATCCTCCTGACTCAATTGAAAAGCGCCCGTGGAATAGATATTCTTCATCATCAAATCCCAAATGGGGTCGTCCACGTTGGTAATGTTGCTCTTTAAAAGTTTTAAGACCAAGGTATTATTTTCTATGATTGGTGCAGCCCCACCGGAAACCGTTGTGGCATCTATACCTCCATTGGCAAATTCACCCACCTGAAAGACCTCCCCATTGAACGTATATTGAAATGCTACCGCCAAAACCTCGTCATTGCTCAACCGTTGGTTCAACGAGATATACCCCAGTTGGGAATTGAATTGATAATCCCGAACCACTTCCAACTTTCTGGCATTTTCCAAAAAGGCATAATCAAATCCCTGAGTGGGGTTATAGCCCCCGGTAGCCGTCAAGTTAAATCCCTGTTCAACCGTTGCGATATCCCTGATATTTTCGTTTAGCGCCCCCCCATTTCCAATTAATACAGGATCATAGTCGTTGGCATTGTTTCTAGGTAAAATACCATTGCCCATCACATTAAAGAACGTAGCAGGAGGTGGTGACCCCAATCTGTTTCCCTCAATCTGTATCCTGGTTTTTTCTTGACCATTTATTCCCAATCGCCCCTCTCCCAAATCCTGGATTGCCACAACGTTTCGCACGTTCAAGGTCTGCTGGTTCCGGTTGGTCACCCAAACTTCCAACCGGGTAATCTGTACCTGACTGTTGATAAAGGGGTAATTCTCCAAAGCACGGTCATAATTGTCCCTAAAGTATTGTGCCAAAAAGAAGTGTCTGTCCTCATCGTAGTCCAAAGCCGTAAGGGCAAACTCGTTCAACGTTCCCCCTCCCTGGGCCACTACTGTATTGTTTTGGGACTGTTGCTCAGAAAATACCGCGGTTACCGTGGTTCTTCCAAATTGTAGTTGCGTCTTTACACCAAAAAGACTTTGCGCTCCTTGAATCAACGAACTGTTCAGGGGCATATTGACATTACCAATCTCTATTTTTCTGAGGATATCGTCTTCTGTAGGGGTATAGTCCAATTTCACCAAATTCTGGAAATCGAAAGTAGCTTCAGTGTCATAATTGGCCGTCACTTGAAGCCGTTCCCCTACTTTTCCGAGCATACTGAGGCTTATTCGCTGATCAAAATCAAAGGACAGATTGGTCCTATTTCTTGGCGATAGGGCCGGATTATCATTTTTCTGCCAAATGACGCCCAAATCCATCGCAACGGAACCTTGGGGAATCACCTCAATGGTGTTACCTCCAAAAACGGATTCAAAGAAACTGCTATTCACATAAAAATTGGGCAGTAGGTTTTTCCGGGCCTCTTCACTACCTTCCTTTTTACCCGTAAACGCATCGATTTTCTCCTTGAAATAGGATTTCATGCTTTCCTTCTGAATCAGGTTATAATACTGTTCCGGGGTTAGGAAAAGAGGATAATTAACATTGAAGTTACCGACACTTTCGGTATACACATACCTATCGATCTTAGGGTCATAGGAGTATTTTGAGACGATACTTTCCGGATTGTCCAAGAGAATTTTTCCGAGGGCCGCCCCAGTCTTCACTGAATCTTGCGCCTGTTCATTAGTCTCTTGGGCACTAAGGTGTAACCCGAGTCCCAATAGTAGTATAACAAAGAATAGTGGCTTAAACCCAAAAGGTTTAAGTTGTGGTAATGCCCCTCTCTTCAAACTATTTATAAATTTTTCAGCGCCTGTTTAATTGTTTCCTCGACGCTAAGGGAGGAATCCTGGGAAAGCACTCGGTCAACGACCTTTTCAGATAGCCTTCTGGTGAATCCAAGAACCTCTAAAGCAGATAACGCTTCTTCTTTGGTTGTATTGTTTGATGGAAGGGAAACTTCGCCCATATCATGGACCTTTAAAATCTTGTCTTTTAATTCCACTATGACCCGCTGTGCCGTCTTGGCGCCAATACCCTTTACTGCCTGTATTTTCGCCACATCACCACCCGCAATGGCATCCCTTACCTGCACAGGGTTTAGGGAAGAAAGCATGGTCCGTGCAATGCTGGGACCTATCCCTGAGATAGAAATCAGTAATAGAAAGATTTCCCGCTCCGTTTTTTCCATAAAACCAAATAGGGTATGTGAATCTTCCTTGACCTGGAGATGGGTAAAAATCTTTATATTTTCGTTTGCCGGAAGCAAGGAAAACGTATGGAGGGAAATGTTTAAAAAGTAACCCACCCCATGGCATTCCACGACGATGTAGGTGGGATTTTTTTCAACTAGCTTACCTGATAGGTGCGTGATCATGCATTCTCTAATTTTGCCTTTTTTCTTTTCTCCCTTTCTTGGGCATCAATAGCTGCAACGGCCGCCATATTGACCATTTCGTCCACACTTGCTCCCAATTGTAAAATATGGACCGGTTTACGAAGGCCCAACATGATGGGACCAATGGAGTCTGCATTGTTTAAGCCTTTCAACAGCTTGTAGGTAATGTTGGCCGCATCCAAATTTGGGAAAATAAAGGTGTTCACCTTCTTTCCCGCCAATTTGGAAAATGGGAAGTTATTGTGACAGAGCTCTTGGTCCAGGGCAAAATCGGTCTGGATTTCACCGTCAACAACGAGGTCCGGACTTTTGTCATGGAGTATTTCCACCGCTTCCCTAACTTTTACCGCTTCTTTATGATTGGAGGAACCAAAATTGGCATAGGAAAGTAATGCTATAACCGGTTCAAAACCAAAGGTACGAGCCACATTGGCCGTCATTTGGGCTATTTCTGCCAATTCCTCTGCATTGGGATCGATATTGATTGAGGTGTCTGCCAAGAACAAAGGACCATGTTCGGTAATCATAATATTGACCGTTGATGCATTTTCCACACCATGGGCCCTCCCAATAACTTCAAAAACGGGACGAAGTACTTTTGGATAAGCCCTTGAATATCCCGAAATCATACCATCGGCGGCCCCTTCCAAAAGCATCATTGACCCAAAATAATTTCGCTTGCCCATATTTACCCTTGCACTATATTCCGTCTCTCCCTTACGTTTTCGCAACTCCCAAAGCTTATGTGCATATTCGGTTCGTATTTCGCTATATTCATCCGATCGGGGATCGATAATTTCGACTTCCGCATCGAATTCAAGCTCAGCCTTTAGCTGTTCGATCGTGGTTTTATCCCCCAGTAAAATTGGAATGGCAATCCCCTCCTCATAAACTATTTGTGCTGCTTTTATCACGTCCAAAAGTTCGGCTTCGGCAAAGACAATACGTTTTGGATTCACTTTGGCACGATTGTGCAACATTCGAACTACTTTATTATCATTTCCGGAGCGTTGCATGAGTTGCTCTTCATAGGCCTGCCAGTTTTTTATAGGTGCATTGGCCACCCCACTTTCCATAGCTGCTTTGGCTACGGCAGGAGGTATTTTGGCAATTAACCTGGGATCGAATGGCTTTGGAATAATATATTCCCTTCCAAAAGTCAGTCGGGTGGTATCATACGTTATATTGACCTGTTCTGGAACGGGTTCTTTGGTCAAATCGGCCAACGCCCTTACTGCTGCCATTTTCATCTCTTCGTTGATCTTGGTAGCCCGAACGTCCAAGGCCCCCCTAAAAATAAAGGGAAAGCCCAATACATTGTTTACTTGATTGGGGTGGTCCGACCTTCCCGTGGCCATAATGATGTCATTTCTAACGGAACAAGCCAAATCATAGGCGATTTCCGGATCGGGATTGGCCATGGCAAAAACGATCGGATCTTTTGCCATGGATTCCAACATCCCAGGAGAAACGATGTCCGCAATGGAAAGGCCTATGAACACATCGGCATCCACCATTGCCTCATCCAGGGTATCTATTTTCCTGGCGGTCGCAAATTCGGCCTTTTGGGACGATAGGTTCTCCCGATCTTCCCGAATGACCCCTTTGCTATCCAGCATTACCATGTTTTTGGCTTGGGCGCCAAAAGCCCTGTACAGTCGGGAACACGAAATGGCAGCCGCCCCGGCACCGCTTATCACTATGCTGACCTCTTCAATCTTTTTTCCGGTCAATTCCAACGCATTTAACAATGCTGCCGCAGATATGATTGCCGTGCCATGCTGATCATCGTGCATGACAGGAATATCAAGCTCTTCCTTTAATCGTTGTTCTATTTCAAATGCTTCCGGCGCCTTGATATCCTCCAGGTTGATTCCTCCAAAGGTTGGGGCTATTGTTTTTACGGTTTCCACGAATTTGTCCACATTTTCGGTGTCCAATTCGATATCAATACCGTCAATGTCAGCGAAAATCTTGAAAAGAAGGCTTTTGCCTTCCATAACGGGTTTGGAGGCTTCCGGACCAATGTTTCCCAGTCCTAAAACTGCCGTTCCATTGGAAATCACCGCTACGGTATTCCCTTTGGAGGTGTATCGGTACACCTCTTCTTTGTTCTTTTCGATTTCCAAACAGGGTTCGGCGACCCCTGGAGAGTATGCCAGGGCCAAATCCCGTTGGGTAGCATAAGGTTTTGTGGGAACCACCTTAATTTTACCCGGATGGGGCTTAGCATGATAGATAAGTGCTTCCCTCCGTTGTTTTTCTCTGCTCATAGGTTCTCGATAAGGGGATAAAGATAAGGGCATTTCAACGTTTGGGAAACACCCCTATTTTTTGGTCCGAAATTAGGTGGATGATCTTCCCGTATCCAAGGCACTATCCAATTTGTCCTTGGGTAAGTTCAAGCGCATGGCAAGAATTCCCGCAATCATAAAGAAGATTCCTCCAAAAATAATGGCCTGGGTAGCATCATTGTCCAATACATTTTTAATGATCGGTCCAAAACTCACGGTTTGTATCAACATTGGAATCACAATCATCATGTTCACTATTCCCATATATACCCCCCTGCGTTCCTCCGGTATTACTTTGGAAACCATAGCGTAAGGAATACCCATCATTGCGGCCCATCCTATACCAAACAGCACCATAGGAATGAGCAACATCCATTTGTTCGCAATAAACGGCATACTCAGCATGGCAACGGCGGTTAGGAACAAACAGACCACATAGACCAGCTTTGATCCAATCTTGGCAGCCATGGGAACTAAGGCCAACGCAACGATCATAGTAATGAAATTATACGTTCCGTTCATTAATCCGGCATGACCCAAAGCCTGTTCTGCCAAGGATTGTACATTTTGCGCAAAGGACGTGTCATCGGCACTAATCTCGGCACCTGCTTTGCACGCTGCCATAATGGATTCGAACTTTTCATTGTCTTCATTGGAAATCCCAAATAGACTGGTACGCAGCATTGGTGGTAAAAATTGCCAGTACACAAAAAGGGCATACCATTGAAATAGATAAACTGCGGCCAGTTTCCATAGGAATCCCGGCATCTTACCTATGGCTTCCGCAGCCTCCAAAAGGGGGTCCAAGGTATCCCCAAGTTTTTTTATGGTTCGATTATTGGGATTGTTTTTGATAATTCGATAGAGCATGAACAACCAAAGAAAGGCAAATACCAATACAATGATGACCCATAGATTAATATTGTCCCACAATTGTGGCAGCGCACCTGCTACCAAATACCCCAATAACAGCGGTACGGAAAAAATTACAAAAAGAACACTCAAAATCTGAATGATAGGAGCAGGAGTCCCTTCATTGTGCTTTCTAATTTCTTCCAATTCTTCGGCCACCGGTGGAATTTCCGGTGTTTTCCATACGGACCACAGCACTGTTCCTATGGATGCCAACGCCCCCAAGAAAAATGAGTAATACACCCATGTTGGAATAGACGAAACGGTTTCTGTGCCTGTACTACAAAGTCCTGCCGTTTCATCAGCTGGGATACTAAACCAGTGTTGGAAAGCAAATAGCGAAAGATTGGCCAACGTAATACCTGCTCCCACGAACAGGCTTTGCATTTGGTAGCCGTATGTCAATTGCTCATCCGGCAATTTATCCCCTACAAAGGCACGGTAGGGTTCCATTGCCGTATTATTACCGGCATCCAAAATCCAAAGAAGGCCAACTGCAAACCAGAGTTCTGGACTAAATGGAAAAGCAAAGAGACAGAGGCTCGCCAAGATCGCACCGATCAGAAAAAAGGGTTTTCTTCTTCCTCCCCATTTTGGGGACCACGTCTTATCGGAAATTGCTCCAATGATAGGTTGAATCAAGAGTCCTGTAACGGGACCTGCCAGATTTAAAAGGGGCAGCTCGTCGTGATGAGCCCCCAAGAAGGAGAAAATAGGACTTACCGCTGTCTGCTGAAGGCCAAAACTGAATTGGATTCCGAAGAATCCCACATTCATATTCCAAATTTGCCAAAAGTTGAGTCTAGGCTTTTCAATTTTCATCATAGCCATTACGAAGTTTAGTTAGTTACGGATTGTATCTGAATCTTTCTAGATTCAAATTACCTTCCAATATAAGCTTTTTACCCATTTGTTTAAAAATTTACCTCCAATGGAATCCAATTCTTACCCCTGTATCCCGCTATACTTCCATAAGTGGTTTTACGATTCCTTGTTCCGTCCCCAAAATCTTGAATCGCAACCCAATTAGGTCGGCCTCCAATGAAATCCGATTGTCCCCATTGGACCATTCCAGAGCGAGTATATCATCCGGGGTTTCCCTTAGACTAAAATCCCCACCGAAAGCACTGTGTGTATTTCTAAGTTTCATCAACACTGCCAATTTCTGGAACATGGAGCCCGCCGTTTTCCTTAAAATTTCGTCTTTGGTGTAATAGTGCCTATTGATATCCCTCCCCACATTGGTTGCTTCCAACAACTGCATATCATTGGCATCCCCAAAAAGCCCTACATAATAGACCTGGGGGACCCCAGGCACAAAAAACTGGATGGCCCTTGCCAGGAGATAGGCATTTTCATCCTTGCCCAAGGCTTCAAAATAAGTGCAGTTCACTTGGTATAGATCAAGATTCGAAGCCGCGGCACCTGTTGCTTTTAAACTACTCCCCTTACTATTCGTATGTATTTTGTCCACAATACCATCCAAGGTGGAATCTGGAATAAGTCCTTTTTCGTCTCCCTCCGAAGCGACATCAACAATTCCGATACCATCATGGGTATCCAGTACGGTTATCACATTTCTGGGGGCAATGTTCAACCACTTTTTAAGGTTTTCGGCATTGCCATGAAAAAGCGTATCCAAAACCAGAACAGGTAAGGCAAAGTCGTACACAAAATCCACTTTCTTAGCAATCTCAATTTGGGTCTTATAGAAAGCGTGTATTTCCACAAGCACCTCAATACCCCTCTTCCTTGCTTTTTGGGTCAGTTCATCAATAAAGTCAAAAGTTTCCGGAATCATGAAACAGGAGGTTCCCGCACTTTTAATGGCATAACCGGCGGCATCCAACCGGATCATGGTTACCCCTGATGTTTGATAACGATCCAATATGGACTCCAAATAGTTTTTGCCACCTTTGGAATGGACATCAATATCTATTTGTTTTTGGGTGAAAGTGGTCCACATCAAACGTTCCTCCCCATTTGCCAGTTTAAACTTACTAAAGGGAAATCCAGGTCTGGGCCTGTAAATGGTCAACAAGTCCTTTTCAGTAGCCCCATTGGGAAACACCTTTTCAAATGTCAAGAACAAGGACGCATATTCCGAATCCTCTCCCTTTACTAAATAGTCCTTGAACTCGGCAGAATCGGCAGATACATGGTTTACAATTAAATCGGCCATAATATCCATGGAATGGCTCAGTTTTTCAATGGCATCCCAATCCCCTAGCCTTGGATCGACCTTTAGATGGTCCATGGGATCAAAACCGGCATCTGCACCATCAATTGGATAAAAAAATGGGAGTATATGAACTCCACCAAAAAGTTCCTTTAGTTCAACATTCAAAAGTTGATCCAGTTCAGCAATATTCTTACAACCAATGCGGTCTACATAGGTGATGAGTTGGATCTGGTTCTTCATGCCGTGGTTTGGATTTACAAAAAGTAAATGGGTTCGAATTTACTTTTTCAAAAACTCAATATTACGCTTTAATCCAGAAAATTTTGTCCGTTTTACTGCCGATTTCGCAAATAATTTTCCGAAAACGTTTGAAGTTATTTCTTCCCAATCCTTTTTGTCCATTGAGAGTAGTTCCGGGTGCGGATTGAACAAGGGTTCCCGATGTGGTTTTGAAAATCGATTCCATGGACATACGTCCTGGCAAACATCACAACCGAACATCCAATCTTCAAATTGTCCACTAAATTCTGTAGGTATTTCATTTTTCAACTCAATGGTAAAATAAGAAATACACTTACTGCCGTCCACTACATAAGGTTCCACTATGGCCTGGGTGGGGCAGGCATCAATGCATGCCGTGCACGTACCACAATGGTCCGTAGTTGGCGAATCATAATCCAATTCCAAATCAATGATCAACTCGGCAATGAAATAAAAAGAGCCCACTTCCTTGGTCAAAAGATTACTGTGTTTCCCCATCCATCCCAAACCACTTTTCGCAGCCCAAGCTTTATCCAAAACGGGAGCGGAATCCACAAAGGCACGTCCGTGTACCTGTCCGATTTCCGTTTCCATAAATTGCAATAGCTGTTTGAGCTTGTCCTTTATCACAAAATGATAATCCTTCCCATAAGCATACTTTGAAATCTTGTAGGATTCGGGGTTCTGCGTTTGTGAAGGAAAATAATTCAGCAGTAAAGAGATGACCGATTTTGCGCCTTCCACCAATTTTGTGGGATCCAATCTTTTGTCAAAATGGTTTTCCATATACCGCATTTCCCCGTGCATATTCTTGTTCAACCATTTTTCCAAACGCGGGGCCTCTTCTTCCAAATATTCGGCCTTGGATATTCCACATGACAAAAAGCCCAAGCGTTTGGCCTCTGTTTTTATAGCATTGGTATATCTGGTCTTATTTAGCACGGCACCCTTTTTTCAAACTCCAAAATTGCATTCTTTGGCCTTAAGGTAATCAATGGAAGGATCTCTATGGTCTTTGTAATAGGGGTAATTTTTAGGTCCTTCATTAATTCCGAAATCACTATTTGCATCTCGAACATTGCAAAATTGTTGCCGATACACATTCTGGGCCCTCCCCCGAAGGGATAGTAATAGTCCGAATGTTGGTTTGGGGGACCCTCAAAACGCTCCGGTATAAAAGCCAAAGGATCTTTCCAATACTTGGCATGTCTATGGATTTCAATCACCGAAAAAAGTACAGGGGTTTTGGGCTTTAATGCTATGTTTTGAAATTCGTCCGTATTGTGGTTCATTCGATCTATAAAATAGGCCGGAGGATACAGTCGCATGGACTCTTCCAACACATATCTGGTTATTTTCTGGGACATCAGTCCAGCCATCAAATTCTGACTTTCAAGTTGCTTGTTCTCTTTATAAATCCTTTCCTGGTATTTTGGATATTTAGCTAATAATTGGCAGGTAAAGCTCAGGGCATTACTCGTGGTTTCATGTCCCGCAGTGAAAAGGATCATGATTTCATCCATCATTTGTTCTTCGTGCATGGAGGTTCCGTCTTCGTATCGTGCATCCAGCAGCATATCCAGAAGGTCGTCCTTTCGTTCCCCATCAGCTTTCCTTTTAACAATCAGTGCCCGTATCAGTTCCCTTGCTTTTTGGACCATTGCCAAATGGCTGTCCAATATACCACTGGCCTTGAACCACCACCCCAAATAGGGCTGTCGTAACTCCCGTACCAGCATTTTTTGGGAAGCTTCAACAATGGTCTGCAACCTATTGATGGCCACTTCGTCCACAGCTCCACTGAAAAGGGACTTCGCCACAACCTGAAAGGCCAGTCGACCAAAAATGGTCTCCACATTTACTTTTTTCCCTATGGGAATTACGGCAAGCTCCTGTTTTATTGTTTCCTGCATTATCCCCATTAGCTGTGCTAAATGCCGTTTATGGAATGCCGGTTGGATAAGCTTTCTTTGTTTTTTCCAATGTTCCCCTTCCGAAGTCAACAATCCCTTTCCAATATACTTGGCAACATCCCTGGTCTGCACCCTGGATTTGGTGTAATTTCTCTGGTTTTTCTGAAGGGCATACTGAAGAAAGGCGGCATTTCTGGAAAAGAGGATCCGATTTCCAAATCCCAGATGTAGCTGGAAGGTATCCCCTCTTTTCTCAAAATTGTCGTGATGAAAGGGCAGTGGGTTTTTTACGATTTCCAATGCCCGTTTGAGGAAATCAAAAAAAGATACTTTAGGAATATGCCGACCCTTTTCCATTTGGTATCAGAAAAGTCCGCCCTGGGCACCCCCTTTTACGCGACCCAAATGTGTATATGCCAATTCGGTGACTTCCCTGCCACGGGGCGTACGCATAATAAATCCCTGCTGTATCAAAAAGGGTTCATAAACTTCTTCAATGGTTTCAGCACTTTCGGACACCGCCGTGGCCAGTGTAGTTATTCCCACAGGTCCCCCTTTGAACTTATCAATAATGGTAGAGAGAATCTTATTGTCCATTTCATCCAGCCCATGGGCATCCACGTTCAATGCTTTTAGACCAAACTTTGAAATATCGATATCTATGGTTCCGTTCCCCTTGATCTGCGCAAAGTCCCTTACCCTTCTCAGCAATGCATTGCAGATACGGGGTGTCCCGCGGCTTCGTCCAGCAATTTCAATGGCCGCCTCGTTGGAAATGGGAACTTTTAATATTTCTGCACTTCGCTCCACTATGGTGGACAACAGTTCGGTATCGTAGTACTGTAACCTACTCGAAATCCCAAAACGTGCCCGCATGGGGGCGGTCAATAATCCCGAGCGTGTAGTTGCCCCGACCAGGGTAAAAGGACTCAAATTGATCTGCACAGTACGGGCATTGGGGCCCGTCTCCAACATAATGTCAATTTTGTAATCCTCCATTGCGGAGTAAAGATATTCCTCCACAATAGGACTCAACCGATGTATTTCATCAATAAAGAGAACATCCCGCTCTTCCAAATTGGTCAAGAGACCTGCCAAATCACCGGGCTTATCCAATACCGGTCCGGAAGTGACTTTAATCCCTACTCCCAGCTCGTTGGCCAAGATATGGGCCAAGGTTGTTTTTCCCAGTCCGGGGGGTCCATGGAACAAGGTATGATCCAAGGCTTCACCACGCATATTTGCCGCTTCAACAAAGACCTTAAGGTTTTCCAATACTTGTGCTTGCCCCGTAAAATCATCAAAGGTTATGGGACGTAGCGCCCTTTCTATATCCAGTTCTTCCTGTGAAAAATGATCGTTTGAGGGGTTCAAGTTCTCGTTCATAACCCAAAGATAAGGCAATTAGGCCATAAGCATTTCAAATTGTAAAGGGATAGCAAACAAGGGTTTTTGTTGTATTTTCAGTGCATGACGAATACAGTTTATCCCAAGGGAATTTTACCCTACATCCCTTTCTTTTACGTGATTTGGTCAGACGATTTGTTGTCTGCCTCCGAAATTCAAGTAGTACAAAAGGCCATAACATCAGACCCCACACTCAACGAAAAGGAAAAAGCGCAATTATGGTCTTGGCTGGACCGTTCCAACCCTCCCAACAACTCGGAAATTAAATCCTGGCAAAACTTGATCACCTCCAGCAAAGCAACATTGGTGGAATCCGAAATATATCCCTTGGAAACCTTTTCCCGTAAAGTGGCCCAGCACTTTACCCATGAGGGCGACCCAAATGAATATTTACAATATATAGAACGAACTTTGGGCATACAGCCCAACCACTACAACCATTTGTTCAATGTTACCGTAGTACATCAAATCAATTCCGATCGATACAACGCGAGGCACCTGGATCAAATTCTAAACCAAAAGGGGTGGAAGGTCGTCCAAGACTTTAGAAATTACCTTAAAAATGACATCTACAACTGGGCTGTCCATCGCTCAAAAGAAGATGCCCGAACCATAGTCCTAAAACAACTGAACCACTTGGCCAAAGGTGGGTGGGGAGCGTACGGTTATCCGGAGGCCTATGGAGGAAAAAATGATATGGAAAACTACGCTACCATATTCGAACACCTCATGTTTGTAGATGGTAGTTTGGGGGTGAAATTTGGCGTACAGTTCGGGCTTTTTGGTGGGAGTATCCAAAGCTTGGGAAATGATGAACAACGCAGGCGTTATTTGACAAAGGCAGGCAATGCCAATCTTCTGGGGTGTTTTGCCATGACGGAAACGGGTCATGGAAGCAATGTTCGCGGCATCAATACCACGGCTACCTATATCCATAAGGAACGGACCATCGTTATACATACCCCAGGTAAAAATGATAACAAGGAATACATTGGTAACGCCTTACATTCCAAAATGGCCACTGTTTTTGCCCAATTGTTGGTGAACGGCAAAAACGAGGGTGTACACGCTATTTTGGTACCGTTGAGGGATGACGAACACAAAGAACTTCAAGGAATCCAAATAACGGACAATGGGTACAAACTTGGTCTTAATGGGGTGGACAACGGAAAGATTTGGTTCCACCAGGTAAAAGTTCCCGTGGAAAACCTTTTGGACAACTACGGGGGCATCACTTCAGATGGAAACTACCAATCCCGGATAAAAAATCCGAACAAACGGTTTTTTACTATGCTGGGCACTTTGGTCGGGGGACGCATTTGTGTTGCAAAAGGGGCTTTGGCAGCCACAAAAATGGCATTGACCATAGCGGTAAAACACAGTTTAAAAAGACGTCAATTCAACGACTCGATTAAAATTCAGGAAGACTTGTTAATGGACTATCCCACCCACCAACTAAGACTTATTCCAAAGGTGGCCAGCTGTTATGTGTATCACTTTGCCCTGCAACGGGCCATGATGGAGTACGCTTCCAATACATCCGATGATAAACGCAAAATAGAAACCCAAGTTGCGGGACTCAAAGCAATCATCACTTGGTTTTCTTCGGCAGCAATCCAAGAAAGCCGGGAAGCTTGCGGTGGAAAGGGATATTTACTGGAGAACCGCATTGGGGACTTAAAAAATGATTCGGACATCTTTACCACTTTTGAAGGGGACAATACCGTGCTCTTGCAATTGGCCGCCAAAGGGGTATTATCGGATTTTAACGCTGAATTCAATTCGGGGGGATTTACCAGTGTATTGAAATTCTTGCGGAGCCAACTATCCGATAAATTGACCACCATAAATCCCATGTACTCCAACAAAGTGGATAGTGACCACCTCTACAACCCCAAGTTTCATTTGCACGCCTTGGACTTTAGATTACGCCGCTTGACCTATACCGCAGCAATGCGCATTAGAAATTACATTAAGAAAGGCATTCCGAGTTACCAGGCTTTTTTAAAGACACAAACCCATTTGTTGGAAGTTGGTAAAGCCTACAGTGCAGTCCTTGCCCTAACATGGTATTATGACAAGATCGATGGTATGGAAGAGGGGGAATACAAAAAACTGTTTTATCAAATTGGGGCACTTCATTCATTATATAGCATTCGAAAAGACGCCGAGTGGTACTTGGAACAAGGTTATTTCGGAAGCACAAAATCCAAAGCCATTAGACAGCGCGTAGAACGCTTAAGTTCCGAACTCAGGCCCTATGTTAACACTTTAGTGGATGGGTTTGGAATACCGGAACATTTAATGACGGCCCCTATAGCGGATTAGTCCCCTTTCTTTAGCAATTGGGAAGCATCCAGAAACTCCTCCACGGCAACTTTAGGGTTTCCATAAAGATGGGTTTTGGCGGTTCCACTGGATTTTAAATTAAATGTTCTATACGCGTTGATACGGGCAAATCCGGATTCCTTGATCGTTAGGTCCACTTCCGCGGCCTCAAGTTTATCCGCTTTTAGCTTTGTATTGGTGTTCATCTCTACCTGCAAGCTCTCCGTAGTTCCTTCCAATGTGAGTGAGGTACTGTCTTCCAAATTGATGTTTTTGGCTCCGCTTACCGCATAAATGACACCATCAGTTTTATGCTTCATACTTACATTAAGCGAATCGATATCTAAATTCAGGTTCATGGTACTATTATCTTCTGCATTTACATTGGCCATAAATCCACTTGCTTCGATATCCAGTTCGGCATTTCCGAATGTGTTCAGATAGAGTTCATCTGAAGAAATGACCTCATTGCTAAAAACCTTCCCTTCTTTTACCGTAATGGCCATTAACTCTCGGTAATTGACCGTTATTTCCAACTTCTTTTTGGAAACAATATCATAAAATGAAGAAATGACCAAGGTGCTGTCCACCACATCAAACTTTAAAACATCCACCAAATTATCGTCTGCGATTATTTCGTAGCCTTCACCGAAGGATTTTTTAAGTTTTATATCCAAATTGTGCGACAATTCAATGGCCGTAAAAGCGGGCAATTGTTCACTAACTTCGGTTACCGAACGGTTTCCCTTAATTTTCGGTTGCCGCTGTGAAATCAGGAGTAAGGGCATCACCAAAAAGAAGATGGAAATGAATCTTTTCATATTTCAATATTAAGTGCTTCTTTAAAATAACGAAAAAAACAAGGATACATTTTTTTGTTGAATGAAAAATCCGTGCCATTATAAACAAAAAAGCCCATCAGTTGATGGGCTTTTTTGTTTTTGGGCAAACCTAATGGTTGAGTTCTTCCTCATTTTCCTGTAAAGGAATATGTTGCGGGACAAAATCCTGTCCTTGAATTATATATTCCCCATTTTCATAGGTCTTACTGTAATCATACGCCCATCGGTGGACTTCCGGGATTTTGCCGGGCCAGTTTCCATGAATATGCTTCTGCGGAGCCGTCCATTCCAAGGTATTGGAACTCCAAGGATTCAAAGGCCCTCTCTTGCCGTAAAAAATACTGTTAACAAAGTTGTAAACGAAAATTAGCTGGGCCAATCCCGCAATAATGGCAAACACCGTCATTAAAACCTGGACATTGGTCAATTCGTCAAACATGGGGAAGGCGGTGTTCTCATAGTACCGTCTTGGTACTCCAGCCATACCCACAAAGTGCATCGGAAAGAAAATTCCATAGGCACATATAGCGGTTATCCAAAAATGGATATAACCGAGGTTCTTATTCATCATCCTACCTTGGAACATTTTTGGGAACCAATGGTAAACCCCAGCAAACAATCCGTAAAGCGCAGAAATACCCATAACCAAATGGAAGTGTGCCACTACAAAATAAGTGTCATGCACATTGATATCCAAAGTACTGTCCCCTAAAATGATTCCTGTGAGACCCCCTGTGATAAAGGTGGATACCAAACCAATGGAAAACAGCATCGCCGGATTCAACTGAAGATTTCCTTTCCATAAGGTGGTGATATAATTAAACGCCTTTACTGCCGAGGGAATGGCAATAAGCAATGTGGTAAAGGTGAATACGGAACCCAAGAACGGATTCATTCCAGAAATGAACATATGGTGACCCCAAACTATTGTGGATAGGAAGGCAATGGCCAGAATGGAAGCAACCATTGCGCGATAACCGAATATGGGTTTTCTGGCATTTGTTGCCATTACCTCTGAGGTAATCCCCAAAGCAGGCAGTAATACAATGTATACCTCTGGGTGGCCCAGGAACCAAAACAAGTGTTCGTACAAAACAGGTGACCCCCCCTGATAATGGAGTACTTCACCTTGAATGAAAATATCCGATAAGAAGAAGGACGTTCCAAAACTTCTGTCCATCAACAACAACAGACCTGCCGAAAGCAGTACCGGGAAAGAAATTACACCGATAATTGCAGTAACAAAAAATGCCCAAATGGTCAAAGGAAGCCTTGTCATGGACATCCCCTTGGTCCTAAGGTTTAAAACTGTCACAATATAGTTCAACGATCCCAAAAGGGAGGACGCGATGAATATGGTCATTGAAAGCAACCACAATGTCATTCCCAGACCTGAACCCGGTTGTGCCATCGGTAAGGCACTTAATGGGGGGTAAATGGTCCAACCCGCTGCCGCAGGTCCGGCTTCCACAAACAAGGAGACCACCATGAGTACGGTCGAAACAAAGAACAACCAATAGGAAACCATATTTAAAAAGCCCGAGGCCATATCCCTTGCCCCTATTTGTAATGGTATCAATAGGTTACTGAATGTACCGCTCAATCCTGCCGTTAACACAAAGAACACCATAATGGTTCCGTGCATGGTAATCAAAGCCAGGTAGACATCGGCATCCATAACTCCCCCAGGGGCCCATTTTCCAAGAAAGGTTTCAAAAATTGCGAAGGACTCCCCAGGCCAGGCCAACTGCATCCTAAATATGAGTGACATTGCAATACCAATGAATCCCATCACCAATACCCCTGTTATGAGGTATTGCTTGGCAATCATCTTATGGTCCTGACTAAAGATGTACTTGGTAATAAATGTTTCCTTGTGATGATGTCCGTGATCATCATGTGCATGTCCATCAACATGTTCGTGTGCTACTGCAGACATAATCCAATTGATTTTTTGTTCGTATTTCTTTTTCTAGCAATTCATTATTCGTTTATGGCAACAACTTCCGTTGTTTCCATATTTTCCAAAGGAGCTTTTTCTTCCCCTCCATTGGCGGCCAAGAGCGTTTCTGTAAACGTTTTTTGCTCTGCCATCCAATCATTGTATTCCTCTTCGGTAACCACCACAATTTTCATTTGCATATTGTAGTGCGATTTACCACAGATTTTATTGCAAAGTAAGACATAATCAAATTCCCATGGGTCCGAATTAGGCCTTCCTTCGGCGGCCCATTTCGCCCTTAATTGATTGGTCCGTTTTACTTTGTCAACAACATCCGGATTCAGCCTCATTTCTTCCGTTGTTATGGTTGGGGTAAATGAAAACTGTGTAATCATTCCGGGAACGCAGTTCATTTGTGCCCTAAAGTGCGGCATATAAGCCGAATGCAATACGTCTTGGGAACGCATATAAAAATTCACTTTTCTTCCAACGGGAAGATATAATTCCTTTACTATAATGTCGTCCGTGGCATTGGGGTCGGATTCATCCAATCCCAAAACGTTGGCCCTATTAATGTCTATCAATCGAACACTGGCATCACCCAAAACATTGTCCTGCCCCCCATATCTTGCAGTCCAATTAAACTGTTGGGCATATAACTCCACAATCAGGGGATCATCTTCTTCGTTCACGTCCATAATCTCGGTCCAGTAGTAGAGTCCGGAGATAATCAGTCCTGCGAGTACAATGACCGGGATGATGGTCCAAATAAACTCCAATCTATCATTATCGGCATAAAACAGTGCCTTTTTTCCTTTCTCCCCGCGGTATTTGTATCCGAAATAATGAAGCAATGCCTGGGTAATGGTCTGTACAAAGAAAATTACGGCAAAAGAAACCCACATCAATGTATCGTATTCCCCACCGTGGGCAGAGGCTGCTTCTGGCAACAGCACCTTGGTATACTTTGCAAAGCTAAATATGGTGATACCGTATATGAATATCAAAAAGAGGAACAATAGGTATCCATTGGCCCTATTATCGGAATCATTTGCAATTTCCGATTTTGAGGCATCTACTCGTAATTGAGACAATTCAAATATCTTGGTCAATTGCCAGATGGCAATAGCCACCAAAACAAGAACCGTTAAAACTAATAATGTCGTCATTTCTTAATTTTTCTCTTCCGCTTTTTAGTAATGGAAATGTCTACTTTCTTCAATAAATGGATTACGTTTCGGCATCAATTCTTCTTTGGTAAGGGCTGTGAACGTCCAAAAGACAAACAAACCACCAAAGAACAATATCCCACCTATTTCGGGTATTCCAAGATGCCAGTTCTCACCAACGGTTGCGGGCATTACCATATTGAACACATCCATATAATGTCCGAACAAAATAATGATTCCCGTCATAATTACGAACCAATTTACACGTTTGTAGTCACTGTTCATCAACACCAATAGTGGAAAGATAAAATTAAGTGCCAACATACCAAAGAATGGCAGTTTATAATGTTCTATTCGAGTAACGAAATAGGTGACCTCCTCGGGGATGTTCGCATACCATATCAACATAAACTGACTAAACCACAAATACGTCCAAAAAATGCTTATACCGAACATAAATTTGGCCAGATCGTGTATATGGCTATCGTTTACTTCCTGCAGGTATCCTTTGGATTTTAGGTAAATGGTCACCATTGCTATCACGGTAATTCCAGAAACGAACATACTGGCAAATACATACCATCCAAAAAGTGTACTGAACCAGTGAGGGTCCAGACTCATGATCCAATCCCATGACATCATGGATTCCGATATCAAATAGAATACCAAGAATCCCGCAGACCATCTAAAGTTCTTTTTGAAATTGGAATCATCATCCGCCTTGTCCTGGGCCAAACTCAATTTTCTTGAAATCTGGCGGTAGGCAATCCATCCACCAAGGAAAATAGCAGCCCTGATCAAGAAAAAGGTGGGGTTTAAATACCCTTGTTTTCCCTGCAATAAGGCATCATGGGCAACGACATCCGCATCCATCCAGGTGAACATATGGTTAAAGTGCAATACGGATAGTACCAATAACACGAATACAATGATTCCCCCCGGGACCAAATAGGCGGTTATCCCTTCCATGACCCTAAACAACAAAGGGGCCCAACCGGCCTGTGCAGCCCTGTTGACCGCATAAAAGGCAAGTGTTCCAAGTGATATCATAAAGAAAAAGAAGGCCGCTACATACAAGGCTGACCATGGTCTATTCTTTAATTGATGGTACACGTGTTCGTCATGGGAGGCACTGTGTCCTTCGCCATGGCCCGCTGCCTCTTCGGCATGTTCCCCGTCATGGGAAGCCATCGCGTTAGTTTGATCGGCATGTGCATCACCACCATGTCCGCCATGACCATCGGAATGGGCAGCCGCGACCATTGCCTTGGCTTCCTCCACGTTGGCGGGGGTATTCATAAATCCAGCAATAAGCATCACTAAGCCAAGGCCCATTGCTATGTACGACCCAATTTTTAATCTATTTGAAAAGGTATATTTCATTCCTATTGCTTATTTGGATAGGTCTTCTTTTAATTGCATAACATACTCCGAAACTTGCCACATTTCTTCCTCCGTACTGAACTGGGAGGCATAGGAGCCCATGGAGTTCAATCCATAGTACATGGTATGGTAGGTACTTCCAACGGTAATGTTCCTGGCGACATCCGCGTAACTGGGGACACCCAGTATTTTTTCGCGTTTTACCAAAGTACCTTGTCCCGCACCTTTGTTCCCATGGCAAATGGCGCAGTATACATCATATAATTCCTTACCCTTGACCAGGTTCTCTTCACGATTCAAGGAATCCAATGGGCTTGGTTGTAATCTTGCCAATTCCTTACCTTCAATGGAGTTGTCAAACTCATAGGGGAGCCACTCCCTGGATACCGTACCCTCTGCCGGAAGCAAAGCCGCGGTACCTTGGGGGAAAAGACCATTATCGTCCCCTTGATAGGTTTCATACCCCACAGGTTCGTACATATTGGGCATGTATTGGTAGTTGGGTTGGTTTTTGTCAAAACATGAGGTAATCCCTACCAAAAGGAAAAAGATCAACCCGATTTTAATGCTACTTTTTATCATAGTCTTACTTTTTTGGCACTTGTACTTCCACAGCACCGGTGTCCAATAGCAATTCTTTTAAGGCTTCTTCATCGTTTCCAACAGCAACCTCCACCAAAAAACGGTCATCCGTTGTTCTAATATCAGGATTCTCCGCTTTTTTAAACGGCCACATTTTGCTGCGCAGGTAAAAGGTAATTACCATGAGGTGCGCAGCGAAGAATACCGTCATCTCGAACATAATAGGGACAAAGGCCGGCATATTTTCCAGATAGCTAAAACTGGGTTTACCACCGATGTCCTGTGGCCAGTCCTGAATCATGATATAGTTCATCATTGTAATGGCCACGGCCAATCCCAAACATCCGTATAAAAAGGAGGTTATAGCGATTCTAGTATCTGCCAATCCCATGGCCTTATCCAGTCCATGGACCGGAAAGGGGGTATACACTTCCTCAATATGATATTTTTCGGAGCGTAACTTTTTAACGGCATGCATCAGCAAGTCGTCATCATCGTACAATGCCCTAAATGTGGTTGATGCCATTTATCTAATCTTAGTTTATCAATTTTTTAGCTTGTCCTGCCCAATCATCACGTTGCGCCCTTCCAGGGAAGGACCCCGTAATCGAATCCAATAAATCGTATTCTGTTGTGGTCATCTTGCTCACCTGTAAAAAGGAGAAAATGCCAATTTTATTCAGTGTTTTTTCCATCAAAGGACCAATGCCCTTTACCTTTTTTAAATCGTCCGGGGTTTGTTTCGTGGTATCAAAACTTCCAATGCTGGACAACAATCGGTTTATGGAAACCCCTGCCATAGCCACTTCAGGAAGCGGTTCATCGGCGTGACCGGCATCCATTTCCACTTCAACGATCTTGCCTCTTGCAGGCATGGTATACAATGGCTGTCCTGCTTCCCGTAGCGCCTTGTACCTTGCACCTGATGACTTCAATATCGATTTCACCTCGGCCTGTGCAATTACCGGGAAGGTTCTGGAATACAATAGGAACAGGACAAAAAAGAAACCAATCGTTCCAATAAATATTCCGATATCCACAAAAGTTGGGGAGAACATGGTCCAAGAGGACGGCAGGTAATCCCTATGCAAGGAAGTGACGATAATCACAAAACGCTCAAACCACATTCCTATATTCACCACAATGGAAATGAAGAAGGAGAACATGATACTGGTACGTAATTTTTTGAACCACATAAATTGTGGTGAGAACACATTACAGGTCATCATGGACCAATAGGCCCACCAGTAAGGCCCCGTAGCTCGGTTAAGGAAGGCATATTGTTCATATTCCACTCCGGAATACCAAGCAATGAACAATTCCGTAATGTAGGCACATCCCACAATGGAGCCCGTAATCATGATTACGATGTTCATTAATTCAATATGCTGAACGGTGATGTATGCCTCGAGATTACAAACTTTTCGCATGATAATCAGCAAGGTCTGTACCATGGCAAAACCTGAAAATATCGCTCCTGCAACAAAATAGGGTGGGAATATGGTGGTATGCCAACCCGGTATTACCGATGTAGCAAAGTCAAAGGATACAATGGTATGTACGGAAAGTACAAGTGGCGTGGCCAATCCGGCCAATACCAAGGACACTTCCTCAAAGCGTTGCCAATCTTTGGCCCGACCAGTCCATCCAAAACTTAACAAACTGTATATTTTCTTTTGAAAGGGTTTTACCGCCCTATCACGAATCATGGCAAAGTCTGGGAGCAATCCCGTCCACCAGAAAACCAGGGAAACGGAAAGGTAGGTTGAAATTGCAAATACGTCCCAAAGCAGTGGGGAGTTAAAATTCACCCAAAGCGATCCAAATTGGTTTGGAATGGGCAATACCCAATACGCCAACCATGGACGGCCCATATGGATAATGGGGAACAATCCGGCCTGGATTACGGAGAAAATGGTCATGGCTTCTGCAGAACGGTTGATTGCCATACGCCATTTTTGACGGAACAGCAATAATACTGCTGAAATCAAGGTTCCCGCGTGACCAATACCTACCCACCATACGAAGTTGGTAATGTCCCACGCCCAGTTTACCGTTTTGTTGAGGCCCCAGACCCCAATTCCTGTTGAAATGGTATAAATGATACAACCCAATCCCCACAAAAATGCGACCAAAGCAATGGAAAAAACTATCCACCACTGCTTATTGGCCTTGCCTTCCACCGGTCTGGCGATATCCACGGAAACGTCGTGGTAGCCTTTGTCTCCCAGTACAAGGGGTCTGCGTATAGGTGCTTCGTAATGCGATGCCATATTAGCGTATTCTAATTTTTATTGGTTATGCCTCGTTGGTATTTCTCACTTTAACATGATAGAACACATTGGGTTGTGTCCCCACATGTTCCAATAAGTGATACATTCTATCCTCTTTCTTCAACTTGGCCACTTTGCTTTCTTTGTCATTCACGTCCCCAAAAACAATGGCCCCACTGCTACATGCAGAGGAACATGCTGTTTGGAACTCTCCATCCTTCACCTCCCGGCCTTCTTTCTTGGCATCCAAAATGGTCTTCTGAGTCATCTGGATACACCAAGAGCATTTCTCCATAACACCCCTGGAACGTACATTAACGTCCGGATTCAATACCATTTTGCCCAAGTCATTGTTCATATAGAAATCAAACTCGTCGTTATTGTTGTATAAGAACCAGTTGAAACGTCTTACTTTATAAGGGCAGTTGTTGGCACAATAGCGTGTTCCTACGCAACGGTTATATGCCATATGGTTGTGTCCTTGTTTACTGTGGGCAGTTGCCGCTACTGGACAAACGGTCTCGCAAGGTGCGTGATTACAATGCTGGCACATTACCGGCTGGAAAGCCACCTGAGGGTTGGTTGCAGGATTTTCAAGGGCCAACATCGTGTTTTTATACCCTTCTTCCGCAGTATCCTTCTCCTCTACGTCATTTTCAAAAGTATCCTCCGAAGAGTAATACCTATCAATACGCAACCAGTGCATATCACGCGAAAGACGCATTTCCTTTTTCCCAACTACAGGTACATTGTTTTCAGCATGACAGGCAATGACACACGCTCCGCATCCGGTACATGCATTTAAATCGATCGACATGTTAAAGTGGTGCCCTATAGATCGATCAAAACTCTCCCATAAATCCACGGTAGTTGCAGGCACTTCCTGATGGTCCAGGGAAACCTGCGGAACGGGATTCCAAACATGGGGTTCCTCGGTATTGAATTCCTTTAAAGTCGTTTCTTTGATGATATCCCCACGGCCCATCAACGTATTGTGCAATTGGATACAGGCAAATTCATGCACCCCATTTGCCTTTGAAATGGAAACGGACTGAACATCATTAAAATTCTTGTACAATGAAAAAGCATTGACACCCGTTTGCATTTCCTCCTGCATCCCAGCGATTCTTCCATAACCAAAGGACAGCCCCGCTGTTCCCCTGGCCTGACCCGGTTGAATGATTACGGGAATATTTTCCAATGTAGTGCCATCTACGGTTACGTTTGCATAACTTCCATCCAGACCGCCGTTGGCAACATTATAATTCTCCAATCCAAGTTCCTCCGCATCTGCTTTGGAAATGGTGATATAGTTATCCCAGGTAACACGGGTGATTGGATCGGGGAACTCCTGCAACCAAGGATTATTGGCCTGTTTCCCGTCACCCATGCCCACTTTGGAATATAGCGCAAGTTCCATACCGGAATCCGCCGTGCTCGTTAATGAACGTAATGCGGAGGACAATGACGAAATCATGGTTTCCTCTCCAGTTGTATCTTCATTGGGTTCAAGGGTGCTTTCCACCGTACTTTCATCGATTCCAACACTCATGTCAACCGTAAAAACACCATCTTGCAGGGCTTTATTCCATCCAAAACCATTCAAATAGGAGTTTGTCCAGTTCTCTTTCACATATTCGCGATAAGAAACTTCGCCACCCATCCAATTCAACAGGCAGGTTTGAAATTGTCTTGTATCAAACAATTCCCGGATTACCGGTTGCATGAGGCTCAAATGACCCTTTTTCAACTCGGCATCCCCCCATGATTCCAAATAATGTGAAGCGGCAGCCACATGGGAAACGGCCTGGGCCGTTTCATCATTGTTCAAGGCAAAATAAACGGACAAATCCACTTTTCCCAGACCTTCAACAAAATCTGCGGCATTGGGCAGTGAATAAACCGGATTGACACCATCTATAATTAGTGCACCAATTCTACCGGCATTCATATCCGTAATGAGCTTATCCATTTCCGCCGTATTTCCGGCTCGGATATAACGAGGTTTTTCTGTATCAAATGCTTCGCTTTGGAGCAGTTTGTTAATGGCCAACGTTACCATTTGCGCATTAATATCATTCAAACCACAGACCACGACAGCCTTGCTCCCTGCTTTTCTTATTTCCGACGCAATGGCATCAACGGTAGCATCTATATCAGAATTGCCACCACCAACGGTACTGCCATTAAGTTTACCATATAGTTTTGCCAAGCCCGTTCTGATCTCCGAAGGCTTCATGGGCAAACGGGCATCTGCATTGGCTCCGGACAATGACATATTGGACTCTATCTGGACATGGCGCGACATCTTTCCGTTATGGGGCACCCTGCCTTTGGCATATCCCGAATCATATCCCCCGCCTTGCCAATCCCCAAGGAAATCGGCCGCAAAAGAAACGATAAGTTCAGCCTTACTAAAATCATAATCCGCCAAGGCCCGCTCACCATACATTGCCTCAAAGGCATTTAAGGCAGCATCTTCGGAAATGGCATCGTATGTAACGTGATTCACATTTCCGAATGTCTCGGAAAACTCGGAAATCAATTTTGAAGTGGAAGGGCTTGCATAGGTCTGCGTCAATAATGCCACCTGTTTGCCCGAGTCCTGTAATCCCGCCAATTTGGCCTTTACAGTGGCATCCAGAACATCCCATTCCATGAATTCACCGTTGGCCATTGGCCCCTGAACCCTCTTTTTGTCATATAGGGAAAGGACCGAGGCATTCACCCTGGCATTCGCACCTCCCAGTACTGAAGCCCTATCATGGTTCTTTATGAGAATGGGTCGCCCTTCCCGCGTTTTTACCAAAATACTGGCAAAATCAAATCCATCGGCGATTGTGGTCGCATAGTAGTTGGCCACACCAGGGACAATGTTCTCTGGTTGGATAACGTAGGGAACGGATTTGTGAACGGGGCCTTCACAAGCAGCCATAGTAGCAGCAGCAGTGCTAAAACCCACATATTTAAGGAAATCCCTTCTGGTTGTGCTGGATTCCTCCAAATTTTCCTTATCCCCAAGAAAATCATCCACGGGGATATGTTCCACAAATTCGTTTTGTTTTAGCGTCTCAACAATGGAATCGGTCGGATTCAATTCCGCCTCACTCTTCCAATATTTCTTGTTTGATGCCATATAGCTTTGTAAGAATAACTTCAAGTTAAATTAATAGTGGCATTTACCACATTCCAATCCACCCATTTGTGCTGCCGTAAGTTTCTCAACCCCATACTTTTTGGAGAGTTCTTCATGGATTTTTTTATAATATCCATTGTCAGCAACCTGTACCTCTGTTTCCCGGTGGCAATTGATACACCAACCCATGGTCAATGGGGAATATTGGTACATAATTTCCATTTCCTCAACAGGTCCGTGACAGGTTTGACATTCGATGTTTCCTGCCGTAACATGCTGCGCGTGATTGAAATAAGCGAAATCGGGAAGGTTATGGATTCTTACCCATTCCACCGGTTGTGATTCACCGGTGTAGCGCTGGTTTTCCTCATCCCATCCAACCGCTTTGTATAATTTTTTGATTTCGTTTGTATAGAACTCATTGGTGTAGCCATTGGCCAAATCCTCGGCACTTGGCCCCTCTGGATTCCCCTTATATTCATAAATGGACTTATGACAGTTCATACAAACGTTTAACGACGGGATTCCCGAATGTTTGGAAACCCTTGCCGAAGAATGGCAATACTGACATTCGATCTTATTATCCCCTGCGTGGATTTTATGCGAATAGTGAATGGGCTGAATCGGGGCATATCCCTGGTCAATGCCTATTTGGGACATCCATGCAAAAGCACCGTAGGCACTGGCCAATAAAAAGACCACAACCGTACAGAAAACCAAAAATTGGTTTTGGGCAAAAGCTTTCCAAATGGGTATACGTCCACTGTCCAATTCTTCCGCCAATTGCACCCCATTGGCTTCTGCAATTCTTCTCAATGTGCGATTGACCAAAAACAACATCACCACCAAAAGCGCAAAAACAACGGCCAGCGCCCCAAGAATCATCTCATTGGATATACCGCTTGCATTACCACCTTGCCCATCGGTATCGGCCACGGCAGTAGCAGTGGCAGCAGGTGCTGGAGGTGGTGCTGCAGTATAGGCAAGTATGTCGTCAATATCGGTGTTTGACAAGGTTGGGAAGGCTGTCATTGCCGCTTGGTTGTATTCATTGTAAATACGGACGGCATAGGCATCCCCTGCAGCAATCATTCCGGCACTATTCTTTATCCAAGCATACAGCCATTCCTTATCCAGGCCTTCTTCTTCGGCCAACCGACTTTCCACATTGGCCAAGGCCGGTCCGGTCATCTTGCGGTTCAAAGCATGACAGGCGGCGCAGTTTTGATTGAACAACTGCTTGCCCTTTACAGGGTCGCCACCCAAATCGGCCGTCTGTTCTTCGGCAACAGGTTCGGCGGCGGACTCTTCTTGCGCAAAAGTGGGAATGGAAAAAAGTTGGGAAATCAGCAGTAAACTTAGACCAAAAACTTTCGTCAATTGAACTCGGTCAAAAACCTTTTTCATCATAATATACTTGCTATCAAAATTTTGGCACGGATTTGGCGTTGATACTGTAAATATTAGCACCACCGTTGCTCAAATTGCGAACAAAAATACGACACTACAAGCTTTTTTTAAATGTTAAGGGATTCTTACAACATAATTTATAACTATTCTAAATAGCAATTTTCAGAAATGTTTAACCTTCATTATTTTACTTTTGCAAAACGCGATTTTCACTGTATATTTTAAGGCTATGAGAACACCTGTATTTACTCTATTTTTTATGTGTATTGCCGTATATATCCATGCACAGGAAGGAGTGGTCACAATTGAACAAGATCCAAGGATTGAGCAATTGGTCAAAGTATACAATAGGGTAAATTCCAATAAGGGATTCTATCAGATACAGGTTGGTTTTGGGAGCTACGAAAAAGCACAGAACCTTAAATCCCAGGTGGACATAGATTTTCCGGGATGGTATTCAAAAATTGAATTTCAAGAACCTACCTACCGTGTGCGATTGGGCAAGTTTCAGGACCCATTGGAAGCTGAAAGACGATTTATCGAAGTCAGAAAAAAGTACCCAAGCGCCATGCTTTTAAAACCGGAAAGCGATTCCAAATAAAATTTGGAACTTCCGTTACCGTGTTTCCTATAGTTTTTTCTTCACCGCAACTTCCTGGAAGGATTCCACAATATCCCCAATTCGGATATCATTGTAGTTCTTGATCTGTAATCCACAGTCATATCCTTTGGACACCTCTTTGACATCGTCCTTAAATCGTTTAAGGGAAGCCAACTCCCCATTAAAGACAACAACCCCATCCCTGATCAAACGGATCTTGGAGTTTCTGAAGATTTTTCCACTGGTTACCATACAACCAGCGATGGTACCAATTTTTGATATTTTAAAAGTTTCCCTTATTTCCGCATTACCGGTGATTTCCTCTTTCATTTCTGGGGAAAGCATACCTTCCATCGCATCCTTAAGGTCATTGATGGCATCGTAGATAATGGAATAAGTACGGATATCTATTTCCTCTTTATCCGCTACCGCACGGGCATTGCCCATTGGCCTTACGTTAAATCCAATGATAATGGCATCCGAAGCACTTGCCAACAGCACATCGGATTCCGTAATGGCACCCACACCCTTGTGAATAATATTTACCTGAATCTCATCTGTGGACAGTTTTTGGAAGGAATCCGTCAATGCCTCAACGGAACCATCCACGTCCCCTTTAAGGATAATGTTCAATTCCTTGAAGTCCCCAAGGGCAATTCGTCTTCCAATTTCATCCAGTGTAATGTGACGTTGCGTACGAACCGTCTGTTCCCGTTGCAACTGGGAACGTTTTGTAGCAATCTGTTTTGCCTCACGTTCATCATCCAATACATTGAACTTATCCCCTGCCTGGGGCGCACCATCCAATCCAAGGATGGAAATGGGTGTTGCGGGACCTGCCTTTTTTATATTCTTTCCGCGCTCGTCCTGCATCGCCTTCACTTTACCACTGCAGGTTCCAGCAAGAACATAATCCCCTATTTCCAGTGTCCCGTTCTGGACCAAAATGGTGGAGACATAGCCCCTACCTTTATCCAGGAACGCTTCAACTACGGTTCCGGCCGCAAGTCTATTGGGATTGGCCTGCAATTCCAACAGTTCCGCCTCGAGCAACACCTTTTCCAGGAGCTCTTTTACCCCTTGTCCGGTTTTTGCAGAAATATCATGGGATTGGATTTTACCTCCCCAGTCCTCTACCAAAAGGTTCATCCCCGCAAGACCTTCCTTAATTTTATCGGGATTGGCCGTTGGCTTGTCAATTTTGTTTATGGCAAACACAATGGGCACTCCAGCTGCTTGAGCATGGCTAATTGCCTCTTTGGTCTGTGGCATAATATCGTCGTCCGCAGCTACCACAATGATGGCAATGTCCGTGACCTGCGCTCCCCTGGCCCGCATCGCCGTAAAGGCTTCGTGACCGGGTGTATCCAGAAATGTAATTTTTTGCCCGGAATCAAGTGTCACCCCATAGGCCCCAATGTGCTGTGTAATACCACCGCTTTCACCTGCAATTACATTTTCTTCCCGTATGTAGTCCAGTAAGGAGGTTTTACCATGATCCACGTGACCCATTACCGTAACGATAGGCGCCCGTGATTCCAAATCCTCCGGAGCATCCTGTTCAATTTCGATGGACTCTTCAATCTCAGCGGTAACAAACTCCACTTCGTACCCAAACTCTTCTGCCACGATGGACAAGGTTTCGGCATCCAAACGCTGGTTCATGGTCACCATCATTCCCAAGGACATACAGGCCGATATAATTTCGGTAGTGGAGACATCCATCATGGTGGCCACCTCATTTACGGTGACGAACTCGGTAACCTTTAATAGTTTGCTTTCCTTTTCCTGCTGTTCAAGCTCCTTCTCGGATTGCTGTCTGTGCAAATCCCGTTTTTCCCTACGGTACTTTGCTCCCTTGCCCTTATTGGTCTTCCCTTGAAGCTTCTCCAAGGTTTCCCGTACCTGCTTCTGGATTTCTTCTTCGGTAGGCTCTACCTTGGCAACGGCTTGCCGCTGCCCACCTTTTCTATTCCCATTACGACCGCGATTGCCACCTGGCCCAGAAGCATCATTCTTACTTATAATCCGTTTTCTGCGCTTCTTTCTGTCCGATGGTGAACCTGGGCCCGTGTTATTGGGCTTGCTTTCCTCTTTTTTCTTCTTGGGCTTATTGAATTGGCTAAGATCGATCTTATCCCCTGTAAGTTTTGGCCCCGTAAGTTTCTTGTATTGAGTGGTAATGGTTTCCGGTTCCTTTGGCTCTTCGGGAACAACAGGCTTTTCTTCCACCTTTTTCTCCTCAACCACTTTAACGGGCTTGGGCTCCTCCTTTTTTACAACAGGCTCCTCTTTAGGCTTGGGAGGTTCCGGTTTTTTATCCAAATCGATCTTGCCCACCGTTTTTGGCCCGGCAAGTTCCACCTTTCCTTTGATGACCTGTTCTGAAGCCGCTTGTTTGCGTTCCCTGGCCAATCTACGCTCCTCCTGTTCGCGCTCCATTTGCAAACGGAGTTCCTCCTTTTCCTTTAGCTTTTCCTCTGCCACTTCCTGGGAGGCCGCTTTTTTGCTGGCATCAGTTTGGAATTCGTCCAACAATACCTGATACACCTCACTGGTAATTTTTGTGGTAGGCCGAGCCTCTATCTCATGCCCTTTAGACACCAGATAGTCCACTGCCCTATCCAATGAAATGTTCAATTCACGTAGAACCTTATTTAATCGTATTGTTGGGTTGTCTGCCATAAAATACTTCTGTACTCCCTTTAAATTGTGTGCAAATATACTTTAATCTTCAAATTCGGCTTTAAGGATGCGCACTACCTCATTTACCGTTTCTTCTTCCAGGTCGGTTCGCTTTATTAAATCGTCCACCTCTTGCTCCAATACACTCCTTGCGGTATCCAGTCCAATTTTCTTGAACTCTTCAATAATCCAGGAATCGATTTCATCCGAAAATTCCGTTAGTTCCACATCCTCTTCCACACCTTCACGGAACACATCTATTTCGTAACCTGTTAATTGTCCTGCCAAACGTATGTTGTGGCCGCCCCTACCTATAGCCTTGGATACTTCCTCCGGTTTAAGGTATACCTGGGCCGTTTTTTTCTCGTCATCCAGTTTCACGGAAGTGACCCTTGCAGGACTCAATGCCCTGGTCACCATTAACTGGGAATTGTTGGTCCAGTTAATGACATCTATATTTTCATTTCCCAATTCCCGAACAATACCGTGGATTCGAGATCCTTTCATACCGACACAAGCTCCCACGGGATCTATTCTATCATCATAGGAATCGACCGCAACTTTTGCTTTCTCCCCTGGTATTCGAACTGCTTTTTTAATGGAGATCAACCCATCAAAAACCTCAGGAATCTCTTGAAAGAACAACTGTTCCAAAAATTTGGGGGAAGTCCTGGACATAATAATGGCAGGCTTGTTCCCTTTAAGTTCCACACTCTCTATTATCCCTCTTACATTGTCCCCTTTCCGGAAGAAATCCGATGGAATCTGTTTGTCCTTGGGCATAATGATTTCATTGCCCTCATCATCCAGCAGAATAATTGCCTTATGACGAATGTGGTGTACTTCCGCTGTATAGATTTCACCTTCCAAATCCTTGAACTGCTTGTAAATGGTGGTATTGTCATGCTCATGGATTTTGGCAATAAGGTTTTGGCGAAGTGCCAAAATGGAACGCCTTCCCAAATCCATTAGCTTTACTTCCTCGGATACATCTTCACCAACCTCAAAATCCGGTTCTATTTTGCGGGCCTCACTCAGCGAAATTTCCTCGTTGGGTTCTTCCACTTCACCATCTTCCACAACGATCCTGTTCCTCCATATTTCCAAATCCCCTTTATCCGGATTGATGATGATGTCAAAATTATCATCCGAGCCAAACTTCTTTTTTAAGGCGTTCCGGAAGACTTCTTCCAAAATTGCCATTAACGTTACCCTGTCAATAAACTTATCATCCTTAAACTCCGAGAAGGATTCAATAAGCGCCAGATTTTCCATTTTTATCCTGCCATTAAAATTTTAATACAACCTTAGCCCCTTCAATCGCTGAAAAGGCAATTTCCTGTTTTTTTTCAACAGTATGTTTTCCCTTACCTACTGGTTTGGGTTCCCTTGCTTTCCACTCCAAAGTAATGCCGTTGTCATTTACTTCGGTCAATTTTCCTTCTATGCTCTTACCGCCAGTTTTTACTTCCAAACTGCGGCCCACATTTTTTTTGTACTGTCTTGGAAGTACAAGCGGTGCCGTAGCCCCTGCTGATGTCACTTCCAATGAAAAGTCGGTCTCTTCCCTGTCCAGGTTATGTTCTATGGCACGACTTACCTCCATACAATCGTTGAGCGAGACACCATTATCCCCATCCAAAACCACTTTTATGGTATTGTCCCCGCCAACGGTAAAGTCCAACAAAAAGAGGTCCTGCCGATTTTCCAACGCCTTTTTCAATAAGTCCCCAACCTTTTCCTTGAACATAAAATTGAGCAATAAAAGAGGGGACCTGTAGTCCCCTCATGAATACCTCGTATATCACTTGCGTGGTGCAAATATAGGATATTTCTACATTTTGCAAAATTTGTGGGTGCACAAAAAATTCCAACATCATTCGCGATTTATCTTCTAAATCCCAATTGGAAGATTGTGAAGGCAATGGTTACCCTTAAAATTGGATTTTGGAAGGTCTAAGCGAAAGGATAAATTAGTATTTTCACCATCGAACTAAGAGCCTATTTGGGAATTTGTCAATTGTTTTCTTATGTCCCTTTTTGCACGGCACAGTGTTAAAATTTTAGTCCATAACTATAGCTATGCACAAAAATTTTGCCTCGTTCCGCACTAAAAATACCATACAACAATTCCAATCACAAATCCCCAAACAGGCTCTAACCTGAAACTATAGCTTCCATGAAAAGAAAAACCGTTTTTACAGGAACAATCGTTGTCCTCTTACTTTCTGCATGTTCTTCTTATTTGACCAGTTCGGAAAATGTGGGCAAAACCAAGAAGCCCTACGAAAAGATACTCGTTGTGGGACGATCAAAGGACAATACCGCTCGAATCAAATTTGAAAACAGTGTGGTTTCCCAATTGACCGAAGCGGGCGTGAAAGGAACTGCGTCCCATGCTGCCAATAAAATCATTGATTTAAACAAGAAGTATTCCGAGGCCGAATTGGCCACCTTAAAGAAAACCCTCATGGCCAGCGGTTATGATGGTGTGATCGTCACCAATTTGATCAATACGGAAGAATACACCGATGTTATTCCAGGAAACACATCCACCGCCTATGTTCCAACGCGGGCAGGAAGGTTTGGGCGTTATCTGGTCTATTATCCGGTCACTAGATGGGAACCGGACCAATTGCGAAGCGGTACCAAATATGTTTTTGAAAGTAGTCTATATCGACTTACGGAAGATTCTGGGGATAACCTTCAATGGATTGGACGTTTTGAAGTCAAAGACCCATCCAACTTAACCAATACCGTGAACAAGTATGCCAAGGATTTAACGGGTGCCCTGGTAAAAAGTAGCATATCCATAGAAAACTAACCGCAACCTTTACGTTTTACCGGTCACCTGGAAATAAATTCCTTTCTTAAGAGGGCAAATCCTTGGATCCCGATCATGGTCAAATCCCTTTTTATTCAGGTGGTCATTGGATCATTAAAGATTTAAGCCGTGGCAACATGGACTCCTTCTTTTGCTGAGAGCTTTCCATCTTGGAAAGTATGGTGTTGAGCAAGCTAATGGCCTCATTGATGTAAGGACCTTTGTTGAGCATTACACATTCCGCTTTTAAGGCTGTTGTGGCATCGGTGATTTCCGAACGTGATGGGAGGCCACTTTTGGCCAAGTTTTCCAATACCTGTGTGGCCCAGATAACAGGTACATGGGCAGCTCCACAAATAGATACGATTTCTTGTTGGACCTGACCGATATTTTCCCATCCCGTTTCTATGGCCAAATCCCCCCTCGCTATCATCACCCCAACATTTTCCGTTTTCATGGCCTCAAGGAGGATGGGGACCAAATTCTCAAATGCAAATTGGGTTTCAATTTTTAGTATGATTCCCATATGCTCGAAGGCATTGAGTTTCTTGAGCAGATCATAAAGTTCTGTAACATCCTCGGGGCGGTTGACAAAGGAAAAGTTTACGATATCGGCGTTTTCCGAAACAAAAATAAGATCTTCCCTATCCTTAAGGGTCAGGCCCGAGAAGCCCAATTGGGTATCGGGAAAGTTAATGCCCTTCTCTGCTTTAAGCTTCGAGCCATTTTCCTTGGCCAACGTAATTTTTACTTTAAAATAAACTTTGTTGACCTCAGTAATAACACCCGCTATTTTGCCATCATCAAAGAATACGCGGTCCCCTTTCTTTATATAGGCAAATACTTCGGGCAGTTGACAGGATATCATTGCGGGCTGTGTCAATACGCCCTCGTCCGAAAACTCGGCAGGGGCTCCCAGAATATCCTCTTTATGAATACGTATGTCGTCATCGACCTTAAGTACCAGGGCGTTTTCCTTTGATGGGATTTCCCCAACGGTCAATTCCAGCATTTCATCAGTAGTCGCATTAAGGACCAAACCGGGTTCAAAATAAATCGTTTGCATCGTTTCGGCCTCTACCTTGGTACCGTTGCAGTTCGTTACCCTGAGTTGTCGGTGTTTTGACCTTGCATCCACCAAGGAAAGGACCTGACCGGTTTGCAGTTTACCCAAATCCCCTGATTTCATGGGAAGCATGTTTGGTAACGGTACATATTCCGATTCCGGAACGAGGATTATCGTTCCCGGTTCCATTGCTTTGCCAAAGGCATCCTTTTTCGGTTTACAACGCAATACCCGTGGTCCTGGAACGATCTTACCGGTCCGTATCTTGGGTCCTGCCAAATCCATGGCAATTTTCACTTCCTTGTTGAGTTCCTGAGCCGCCCTTTTGATATTGGATATTATTTTTGACCAAACTTCCTGGGAATCATGTGCGCAGTTGATCCTGGCACAATCCATCCCTTTTTCAATCATTTGTTTTACCATTTCGTAGTCATCAGCGGCCTCCCTGGGTTGTGTGACCATAATCCGAACCCTTCTTTCGCTAACGCCTTCACCCAGAAGGTTTTTCGTGTTTCTCGCCAATATTTTTTTCCCTTTTTTTATGGACCATTGCCCCTTCAGGGCTTCTTTTTCATGTTCCGCAACGGTAAGACCTAAGAGATAGCGAATAGTGAGCACACTTGCTTTGATATGTCCTTCGGCATTGGCAAAACGGGTAAGGCCTAAATTTTTAAGGTTTTCTTGCATTTTCCGCACATCAAAACTTCGGAAAGAGACATAATTGGCAAGGTTTTGGGCGCTTTTTTCATGATAGGGACCTACATCCCCCAAAGTTTCCTTTAAACGCTCTTCATCTTCGTTCATTTTGGCTATGATGGCGTCCAATTGCTCAATAACCCCTAAAACGATTGCCTTTTTTATTTTCATTTCGCTTGTATGATTGCCGTTTTTGAAACCCTAAGTCGTATTGGCCTCCCTTTTTCATCGCTTTCTGAACCAATACCACCGGAAGTTACGCGATATTCCTTCGCTGATGAACGGTATTAACGTGAGTTCGACATAAGAAAATTACGTCATTTCGAGTGTTTTTGTGATAGCAAAATGTATCGAAAACAAATAATTCTCTTGCAAAATCCCCATTTCGATACCATTTTTCTTCATTTTATTACGAAAAACCACTCAATTTGACGGATTTTGGTCGATAAAAAAAAAACCAACCCAGGTTATGTTACTGTTTTATGGTGCTTGTCCAACCGGTCAAAGTAAATCCAACTATGTAAAATATATATGAAGCCTTCATAAAAAAACGGTAAAGTCGGCATTTCCAATCCAGGTAGGGGAACAAAATAGAAAAAACAGTCTTAGGCGAATTGTTTCCCGCCTTCAAGGGATTGATACCAATTATTTGGATTGATTGATAAACTTACCTATAACCACGGCGGTAATGATCACCAGATAAAAATTACCGATCAGTCCTATTAAAAGTGCCGCTTTTTGTGCTAGGCTGGTGATTGGAATGATGTCCCCGTAACCAATGGTCATTAACGTTATGAAGCTAAAATACATCAACTGCTCCGCCACAAGCTCCGGCCGTTCCGGCATTCCCAGGAATGCCCCTTGAAAGGAATTGGGAGTGCTCATTTCTATGCTCATGCATATAAAAAAACCGATGAGTCCCAAGGAGATAAATCCACTGACCAATCCAAATATTACATTTTTGTTTACGCGTTTGGCGTACCAGACTTGCCTGATTATCTCAAAGGAAACCACCAGATAGAACAGGAAATAACCTCCTAAACGAAGAAAGCCCAATTCTTTTGATGCTTTCCCCAGCAATGTTGAAACAATGAATACAATTGCGCTTAAGCCCAGCACTCCGACACAGAACCACATTAACCTCGGTTTTTTGGAAATAAGCAATATCCCAGCAAGTAGGTTGATCAAAAAAAGTATGGGATCCAAAACCGTTTCGAACAAAGCGGCCGGCATAATCAATGAACCGAACAAAATGGCCACCTGACTGGACAGAAATAATTCAAAACGGCTATCGTACAATTTTTCAAGCATTGGTAATTACCGTATGGATATTTACTTTTTTCTGCTTTCCTTTCAAGAGCACATCACCAAGATACTTTGTGGAAAAAAAATCATCTGAAATCAAGTCTTTCAATAGTTTTTCAGAAATAAGGATCGGCACTTGATACGAATTGCACTCTGCCTGTATACGGGCCGATGTGTTGATGACATCCCCATGATAGGCTACTTCCTTTTTGACCACCCCAACTTCGGCCACCATCAGCACGCCACCGTGCAAACCGGCCTTAAACTCAGGAAAGGCCCCATATTTGTTGGTGTAGTAGTCCTTTTTTGTGAGCAATTTTTGTTTGAAGGCAAAGAAAAGTTTCACACAATTGTTGTTCGACAACCCTTTTTCATAAGGCCAACTTAGTACGGCTTCATCCCCAACATATTGATAGATTTCCGCATCATAATTGGGCACTACTTCATTCAAATCATAAAAACAATCCTGAATGAGTTGACTATATTTCAAATGGCCCAATTGCTCTGCTATGGCCGTGGAAGATTTGAGGTCCAAAAACATGAAAATACGTTTCTCCTCTTTCGGCTCTTTGTACTTTCCAAAGAGCATTTTCAAGAAAACCCCTTTACCAAACTTGTCATTCGCAATTTGAATGGACGATAACACCAATCCAGCTATGGCAATGTATAGGATGATGGCCCAAAACGTTCTGTCGAATATCCACCACCCTTTCTTATTGTTGATTCCCATGTCATACACCAGATTGGTGATTTCAATGACCAGGGTGGAAAGTATCACTGTGGTAATGAGGTAAACAAGGAAACCTATGATCAAACTGAGTCCAATGGAGACTCTTTTGGAGAGGTATTTGTCCAGAACGAATTCAATAAATGCACCGACAACACCGATAAGTAGCCCAAACAGTGTGAACATGGACAACGCCCTGGAAAAGCTATACTCAGCAGGAGTGAATATCCCTTCTTCTTCGGCGAGGCCGTAATATCTAAAAATGGCAAAAAGTGCCATGGCAATCATCCAAAAAACAATTGACTGCCCAAGCTGTTTCAAAAGCTTTTTCAGGTCCTTATTTCGTCGCTTCATTGCTACCCATCCAAAAGTGCTTCATTAAATTGATACCCTTTATAACTGACCTTGAAAAGGGCACTGTAAAGCGAAGGTATGAATAGCAAGGTGATAATGGTGCCAAATAGGAGTCCAATCATAATACTTATGGCCATTCCTTCCCACATTTCACCCCCGGAAAGGTAGAGGGGCACCAAACCCAAGATTGTTGTAAAAGTGGACAATAATATGGGTCGAAACCGTTGTAAGCAAGCGGCAATAACCGAATCCTGATTTGTTCTGCCCGCAGCCAGTTCCACCTCCATACGGTCAATGAGGACAATGGCATTATTGATCACAATACCGGCCAAGGAAATGACGCCCAAAAAGGGCATAAACCCAAAAGCTTCCTGAAAGACCAACAGTCCAATGACCACACCAATTATCCCAAGGGGAATGGTAAGCACGACCATCGTCATTTTACGCACTGAATTGAATTGAATGATCAATAGCAATACAATGATAAATCCGGAAATAGGAAGATAGCCAATAATGGGACCCATGTTCTCCGCGGTTTGCTCGGCATCACCTCCCAATTCGTAGGTATACCCGTTGGGCCACGCCCCATTGACCTGTTCTTCCAACCAAGGGGTGACCACTGACATGATTGCAGAAGCATTGCCCCCCTCACGCAATTCACTGCTTATATTGATGGTACGCCTCAAGTCCAGTCTTTTTATTTTGGCATATTGCCAAGTGGGTACTATTGAGGCAACTTGTAATAGGGGTACACTTTTACCACTGTTTTGCGAATACACATTTAAAGTTTCCAAAGAAGCCAAGGTTTGCTGCTGGCTATCGCCACTTCGCATAACAATAGGTATGGATTTATTGTCCTCCCTGTACTCACCGGTTTGAAAACCGTCCAAAACTGTTTGTAGCGATGTGGCAATATCTGAACTGGTAATACCGGCATTCTGGGCTCTGTTCTGATCAATTTCAATCAAAAACTTTTTACTCTTAGGGCCCCAATCATCCTTAACATTCTTCGTAAAGGCCACTCCCGATAACTTCTGCTTTACACTTTCCGCTATGGTGGAAAGTTCGTCCGGTTCCGGTCCGGACACTTTTATTTCTATTGGGGTTCCTCCACCGCCAGAACCCAATAACCCTACCTTGATATCCGCATTCGGAAAATTTCTAAAGGAATAACCATCCAGCCGTTTTACCATTTCGGCATTTTCTTCAAAGGAAGTGGTGTTCACCAAAATATGGGCATAGTTTGAATTGGCCTCGTCCGGGGAATATCCCAAATCATACGATTCTGGTCCTTCCCCAATGTAAGAGGACCAACTTACAATGCCTTTATCCCTTTCTGTATCCACTTTAAGGGAATCTGCCATGAAGCGCTCTATTTGGTTCACCACATCGGTGGTGCGCTCTATTTTGTTGCCCTCGGGCAGATTAATGTCAATGGTGATCATGTTACGATCGCTGTCCGGGAAAAAGATGAATGGGATAAAACCAAATCCGTACAGTGAAAGAAAGAAAGCCAAAAATATGCCCACAATAACTTTGTATTTGTGCTTCAGGGCCAATAATATCAAATCCTTATAATAGGCTTTGGCCGAATCGATAATGCGATCCACAAGGCCCGGCTTTTGTTCCCCTTTGGGCGCTACCTTGAGAAACATATAGCAGAACATGGTAATTACGGTAAGTGCGATTAACCAGGACGACATTAAGGCTATGGTTATCACCACAAAAATGGGTCCAACAATATCTCCCATGGTTGTTGGAGATAGGTAGAAGGCCAAAAATGCCGCTGAAGTGGTTAAGGTAGAAATCAATAATGGCATCCATAACTCGGAAAAAGCCTCTATTGCGGCCTTATACTTTTCGACGCCCTGCTCGAGTTTTACCATAATGGTTTCGGCCACTACAATGGCATTATCCACCAACATCCCCAATGCCATAATGAGCGCAGCCAGCGTCACCTGGTTCAATCCCATATTGATAATGCCCATGAGCATCAAGGTCATGATGGTCACAATCGGAATTAAACTGGCAATGACGAATCCCGTACGGAAACCCAAAAAGACAAGCATGACCACCAACACGATGCTTATGGATTGCATGAGGTTCACCATAAAATCACTCACCTTTACATCTATGTAATCATCCAAAGAGGACACTCTGGTCAATTCCAGACCAACCGGAAGGCGATTTTGCCATTGGGTCACCACTTGATTTACTGCTTCACCGAGGTAAACAATATTTTTATCTTCCTTAAGGTTAACATGCATGGTGATGGCTTCTTTTCCATCAACACTGACAATTTGTTTTGGAGGATCGATATACCCTTTTGTTACCGAGGTAATATCACCCAATTTTACCGATTGGGATCCGTTCCCAACGGCAATCAACATATTTTGGATATCCTCAACGGAATCGAAATTACCTGTGGGTTCCAAAATAATACGCTCATCTCCCACATTGATCTGTCCTCCGGAACTTAAAATATTGGTCGCGCCAATGCTTTGTTGCAACTTGGAAGCCGATAGGCCATATTCCTTTAGCTGAGTATTATCGAACTCCACAAAAACCCGTTCGTCCTGTACTCCTCCAAGTTCCACCTTGGCAGCATCAGGGAGTTTGATCAGATCATCCTTAATATCGTCGGCAAAGTCCTTCATTTCCGAATAACTGAACCCATCGGATGTCAAGCCCACAACAATGCCATAAACATCACCAATACCATCATCATTTAAATTGGGGTTTACTCCCGATGGAAGACCTTCAATAGCATTCAATTTTCGACGTAGACGGTCCCAGACCGACTGGAGCGTTTCTGGCGAGACCTCGTCCTTTAACGAAACGCTGACCACAGAAAGCCCGGTCCGTGAAGTACTGGTCACCTCCTTAAGCTCCGGAAGTTCCTGCGCCACTTTTTCAACTTTGTCGGTGACCAATTGCTCAACCCGTTCCGGACTGGCCCCAGGAAACTGGGAAACCACCGTAGCCACCCGTACGGTATAGGGTGGCATACTATCTTGGGATAAGCTGAAATACATATTGATCCCCAGCAGGATAATCGTTGCCAACACCATAAAGGTGATGCGATTTTTGTCGATTGAGAATTTTGCTAAATTCATTGGGTGGATGGTTATGGTATTTTTATTGCAACCTAACTTCTTGGCCGTCCAAAAGGGTCTGTAATCCTGCAATTGCTATTCGTTGTCCCGAGGAAAGACCAGAGGTTACCTCAAAGCCTTGGGCGGTTAAATTACCTATTTGAACTTCCTGCTTCTTTACTTTGGCCGTGTCCCCCTCTCCTTCCACCAGAAAAACAAAACGTCCGTTACTGTCCTCTCCCACGGCGTGGGCAGGGACAACCAAAACGTTGTTACTTGAATCGTAATCGCCAAAATCAAAAGTAACGTTGGCAGCCATACCACTCTTTATCGCATCGCTGGGATTGGTAACGATAACCTTTACCGGATAGGTAGCGGTATTGGCATCCACCGCTGGGGCCACTTCCGACACCCTACCTTTAAACTGGTCTTCCGCTATGGAGGTAAAGTCCACAACAACATCCATCTGGGGTTGAACACCATTAATGATACTTTCAGGAATACCCAGGGTAATCTCCATATCCGTACCGGCATTTAAAACCGCCACAGCTTGCCCTGGACTTACGTTTTCATCAATCTCGGCAGAAACGGAAGCAATGGTACCATCTTCGGGTGCATAGATATAGCCATAATTGATCTGTTCCTGCTGGATTTCCACGCCCCTTTTTGCCGACTTATAACTCTCTTCCGCGTTCCTAAAGGAATTTTTGGCCGCCTCAAAATCACTTAGGGAAGTACTTCCTTTTTCGTAAAGTGTTCGAACACGATTAAGACTTAATTTGGCCGTATTCACTTGGGAGGCCGCACTGTTCAATTGGGTAATTGATTGTTCGTAAGATAAACGGGAAGCCACATTGTCCAGTTTGGCCAGTAATTGGCCTTTTTTTACTTTCTGGCCAAGTTTTAAATCGAACTGCGTAATAATACCTGAATTTCTGAAACTGAGATTGATGATTTTATCGGTTCTGGCCGTTCCACTAAACGTTCGGGACTTCTCTCCCCCCAAAAAACCAATTTCCATATATTTTACGGGACGAAGCGATTTTTCCTCTTTCTTTTCCTCGGCTCCACAGGAAAACAAAAACATGCTCAATGCCAATAAAAAACCGAATTGTTGTATTTTTTTCATGTTCCAAATGTTTTGGTCAATTAATTTTGGTTATTCAGAAATTCAAAAAAACGTTGTTTGAACTCGTCATTTTTTTCTTTTGTGTTCAACAAAAAATAATAGCCCAGAAACCGCTCCAATTGCAGGGCATTGATCAAAAAGTTATACACCGCGTTCGCTCTGGCCAGTTGGGCATTCAAATAATTATTTTGGGCATCCAATAACTGGACAATGTTAACGGCTCCCTCAGAATAGGAGGCTCGCGTAAGCTCCAGAGCTTCGGCTGCCGTTTCTTCAGATATTTTCGATAATTGAATATTGGACATTTGGTTGACCAAATTCAACACTCCGTTTCTGACATTTACCGAAATGCCCAACTCCAAATTATCTTTGTTGATTTCCAACTGGTCCTTTTGGATAAGTGCCGTCTGTCTGTTGATGTTGTTCAAATTCTGATTGATGATGGGAATGGAGATACTCGCACCGGCGGTGTAAAAATTATCCACCAATCCAAACCCCAGGTTGGGGGGAACGGTACTCCCCGCCCCGGAACGATTAAAGGTGGAGCTATACTGCCCTTGCAGGGCAACTGTGGGCAAAAAACGACCGTAACCATTTAATCGGATGTTTCGGTCGGTGGCCTCAAGGCTATACCCCAGGGACTTTAGTTCAGGGGCATTTCGGTAGGCTTCCTCAATCAAAAAGTCAACAAATGGTTCCCGAAGGCTGGGATTGTCCAATAAAGCAAAAAGATCGTTGTACTTGTATTCCTCAAAGATTCCTTCATCCAAGCCCACATCGGTGACATCAATTTCCAGATTGGAAGGATTGTTCAAAATCTGATTTAGAAATAAAAACCCTTGTTCCAATTGGTTAATGGCCTCGACCATGGCTTGGGTATTCTGGGCCATTTCACTTCTAAAGCGAAGCATATCGGACTTGCCGGACTGCCCAGCTTCAAAATTCTGTTGGGATATCTCTAGGTTCCTTTTGGTCAAATCCACATTCCGCACCTGTATCTGTGTATTTGCCTTAAGGATCAACACATTAAAATAGGCGTTGGCAGCATCAAAAATCAAATCCAACTGGGAAGCGTTAAAATCTTCCTGTTGCGCTTTTTGTAATTTCTTTTGAATGGTAATATTGGCGTTGGCCGACTCGGAAAAAACGGTTTGGTTGAGGGTAAGGTTTCCCGTGGTGGAGAACTCCGGGTTCTGTCCATTGCTAATTTCCGCCAGATCTGGGTCCACATATGTCGCCGTACCCGAAGCGGTGAGGGATGGCAAGTAATTGCTCGTGGCCGTTTTTACGTCCTGTGAGGCTAAATCCACATCTCTTTGATTGGACTGAATGGACAGATTTTGTTCCAGGGCCTCATTAATGACCGTTAAAAGGTCATATTCTTTTTCGGACAGGACATTCCTGAACTCACCAACAAAATCCGTTTCGCCAATTAAACTATACTTCATGGGAAATCCTATGATGTCAGAGGTACTATAGTTTATCGTCAACCTTGGGTTGTAATCTATGAAAACGGGCAATTCGGCCATTGGCGTTCCCGTGACATAAGCTTCAATATTTAAGGCAATACGCCTAAAAAATTGGTCCAAATTCTCTTCGGCCTGTAAGGTGGCCAAAAAGCCCAATTTCACATCAGCAGGGCCATTAACGGTAAACGATGGCAATTTGCGATCAAGAAGTTCCTGGATCAAGACCTTCTTTTCTTCCGTAGTCATAAAAAAACCACCGGCCATGTAAAAGGCATCGATCCCATCCAGGTTGGCAATAATATCATCGACGGACTCAAAGGCTATCAAGCGGTAATCGGCATCCAACCGGGCCAGTTCGGCATCAAAAATCTCCTTAAGGGGCAAGATTTCAGCAATTTGGGTATCCATGGCAATCCCCAAATTTTTAAAATCACTGAGCTCTTTAAATCGGTTCAGATCATCTTGATAGGATTCCGATTCTATCAAATAGGTGAAATTTTCAATTCCGGAATTGGCCTTGGAAAGATCCAATTGCTGCACATCCCTATTTACCGCTCCAAACAATATGGTAGGTTTTTGATGAACGGCAAGCGGACTAATAATTTCGTTGTTAAGTACCCCAAAAGCCAAAATGATATCGATATCACTGGCCAAAAGTTGTTCGTAATTGTTTCTGGCCCTTTCCAAATCAAAATTGTTGATCAAAATGGCTTCTTCAGGAAAAACAATAATGGCATCTTCACCAACCACCGCCTTTACTTCATTTTTTAATTTATTGATCAAAGGCGCTACTTCCGGATTTGTCCTATCTACCAGGATTCCCACTTTATAGGTGCGCTTATCCTGGGCAATGGCTTGGCATAAACTTGCCGTGAAGCATAAAAGGACAGCAAAAATTTTGATAGACTTCATATAACGGTTTCTATTTCAATACAAAGAATTCATTAGACGATTTTCTTTACCCCCTATCCCCTTTTTGGCAAAACAACCTGTCTTCCAATACCTGGATTTTCTCAATGGAAAAGGACACTACCTTCTGGTTTTGTTGGACGTCTATGCATTCTCGATAGGTTTTAGTTTCAATTTTGTTATTAGTTTTTCCACGGTAAGTCCTTGCACCAAAATGGAAAAAATTACGATGATATAGGTCATTACCAAAAATAAATCGCGGCCCATGGATTGTGTTAACCCCAGGGCCAATGCAATGGAAATAGCCCCTCTGAGGCCACCCCAGGTCATGATCAAGGTGGTATTGGGCACAAAATCCAATCGTTTTTGAAATAGTTTCACCGGCACCATCAAGGAAAGGTAACGACAGAGCAACGTAATAGGAATGGCCAATAGTCCGGCATAAATGTAGACGGTATTGAATTCCAAAACCAACATTTCCATACCAATGAGAACAAACAAAATGGTATTCAATAAAATATCCACCAGTTCCCAAAACTTGTCCACGTAGTCTTCCGTAAGTTTTGACATGGCACGTTCCCTGGTTTTGTTCCCGCCGAGCATTAATCCGGCCACGACCATGGCCAATGGGGCCGAAACATGGAGGTGTGTTGCGATCATGGTACCTGTCATCACGGTTGCCAAGGTAATGATGACCTCTATATTATAGTCATCAATTTTTTTGAGAAAGTAGTAGGTAAGCCATCCAAGTAACAGGCCCAATAGCAATCCCCCAAACACTTCCACACCAAACAGCTCCAAAATACCGGTGAGTGAAAAACCGGACCCGGTGCCGTTGGCCATTCCAAAAATGGTAAGAAAAATGACCACTCCCACACCATCATTAAAAAGCGATTCCCCCACAATTTTGATTTCCAACTTCTTTGGCGCCCCTGCCTTTTTTAAAATGCCCAATACCGCGATGGGGTCGGTTGGCGAAATCAGGGCCCCAAACAGGAGGCAATGGATGTATGCAACCTCGAGCCCCAGTACCTTCAGCAGGTAAAAAATAGCGGTTCCCACTAAAAATGTGGAAACCAATACCCCAAAAGTGGCAAAGACCAAAACGGGCCAACGTTGTTCGCTTAGTTTTTTCAAATCGGTATGCAAAGCACCGGCAAACAACAAAAAGCTTAGCATAATATCCAGTAGAACAACCTTAAAATCGATTTGGGAAATGATAAAGCGTTCGGCTTCCAATAAGGTGGCATCAAAATAGCTCAGTGCAAAAACGGCAAGGGTGAACAAAATGGTTATCAAAGTCAACCCAATGGTATTGGGCAACTTTAAAAAGCGCAGGTTGATGTATCCAAAAACCGCAGATAGAAAGACGAGGATACTGGTTATGACAAAATAATCCATCGAGATATAAAACCAAATAATTAAACGGGGGACCTTAAATTTTTTGAAAAGTACGGATTATTTTAAGAGAATTTTTAGAAAAAATTTGCAGTAGTAATTCTGTTTAACGAATACCGACCAAAAGATTACATTTTAAGCAACAAATCTGTTCATAAATTAAACAAAATGGGGTATGGCTTTGGATTCATGGGCAATTCCAACGGGCCTATTACATAACGTCAATAGAAACAAGATCTCATAGCGAACTTTCAACATAAAAATTTGAGTTTGGTGGGTACAAGGAATTGATGGGTTGTTAATTATAATTGACCATATCATAGTTTTATACTTGCAACAAAAACTTAAATTTAGGATATTTCGTTTTTCAAGTAAAAACAAGCTGCCGGGAGATGTTGATTGAAATGGCTATTTATAATGACACTTTAGAAAAGTAGATTTTGGTACTACTTCACTACGATGCGGATTAGTTTCCAAAAGGAACTTGGTACGAATCAAACAACTGACCGTTGGTCATGAAAAAGTAGACCATTTGCGTGATAAGCTTAAACGTTTAAACCGGCATATTTTAAAATCAGATGACAGTACTATTGAAATAGCCCCTCAACTATCAAAGATATCCTTGAAGTCATTTAAAAACCGTAAAACGATGTCGCTCATCATTCAAATCTTCAAACAATTGCCATTACAACTCCCCTTCCTATTTCTGTATTTGAACTGCTTTGGTCAGGGTCAATTCATGAAAAAGGAATACACGACCAACGTAAATGAAAAACTGAATTACTATTTGTATTATCCTAAAAATTACGATAGTTCCAAACCTGATGGTCATGCCCTATTGGTTTTTCTTCACGGGGGTGGTGAATCCGGAGATAATTTGGATGACTTGAAAAAAAATGGAATACCAAAATTGATATCAGAAGGTAAAGACTTTCCTTTTATCGTCCTGGCACCGCAAAACCCACATATGCGTAAGTGGTGGAACGTCCATTTGGTCAACCGGTTGATAGATGAAATTGCGACCTCACACAAGGTTGATAAGCAACGGGTATATTTAACTGGAATGAGCAGGGGAGGTGGAGCGGCATGGAGTTTGGCAGTCCAATATCCGAAAAAGTGGGCGGCGTTGGCCGTGGTCTGTGGCATGGCTCCCGTACCTTACGCGCAATGGATTGACAAAGAATTACCCATTTGGGTTTTCCATGGACGAAAGGATAAAGCAATTCCTATTACTGAGTCAGATAATATGGTAGGCAAATTAAAGGCAATGGGTTACGATGTTCGGTATACAATATACGATGATGTTGGTCATGATGCGTGGACGAGGGCCTATGCCACCCAGGATCTGTACGACTGGTTTGCGCAAAAGAGGAGAAAGGAACATTGAAATCCGTAACCCCGTTTTAGTGGGGATTGAGCTGAGCCGTGGCATAAGTTGAAAGGCGCACAGCTTTTCCAATTATTGATGCGAATACCTTAACCATTGTTTTAATTGGTGATAACGTAAAAATTTAAATTAGGTCTTATGAGAAAATTAATTTTAGGGGTAGTACTTATCCAAATAATCCTGTTTTCCTCTTGCCATACAAAAAAAGAAGAAAAAGGGAAACCTATAGCCAAAAAGCCAAATGTGGTCCTTATCATGACCGATGATCAGGGTTGGGGCGATTTAAGCATCCATGGGAATAAAAATCTAAATACCCCAAATATTGACGCTTTGGCCTTAAATGGTGTATCGTTTGAAAATTTTTACGTTCAACCCGTTTGCTCCCCTACAAGGGCCGAACTTCTTACTGGCAGATATTTCACTCGTTTGGGCGTATATGAAACATCTGCGGGTGGCGAAAGGATGAACCTAGGTGAGACCACCATAGCAGAGGTATTTAAGCATGCGGGATATAAGACCGCAGCCTATGGAAAATGGCATAATGGAATGCAGCCTCCTTATCACCCAAATGCCAGGGGTTTCGACGATTTCTACGGTTTTGCCTCGGGGCATTGGGGCAATTATTTTAGTCCAATGCTCGAACGAAATGGAAAAATTGTAAAGGGCAATGGTTTTTTGGTGGATGATTTGACCGATAAGGGGCTGGAATTCATTGAGAAAAACCAGGAAAATCCGTTCTTCCTCTACTTACCGTACAATACGCCACACAGCCCTATGCAAGTCCCTGACATTTATTGGGACAAATTCGAAAACAAAACACTGCAAAGCCGGTATCAGGGCGAAGAAAAAGAGGACATTTTGTTTACAAAGGCCGCCTTGGCCATGGTAGAGAATGTAGATTACAATGTAGGAAGGATAACAACATTGCTTAAAAAACTTGGATTGGATGACGATACCATAATTGTTTTTCTTTCCGACAACGGCCCCAATGGATGGCGATATAACGGGGGAATGAAGGGGAAAAAAGGTTCAACCGATGAGGGTGGGGTGCGTTCACCCTTTTTTGTGCAATGGAAAAATGTCTTAAAACCTAACACCAAAATAGCAACAATTGCCAGTGCCTTGGATATTTTACCAACACTGACAGACCTTGCTGACATTGAGCTTATTGGCACTAAACCCATTGACGGACACAACTTGGCCCCTATACTTTTAAAAAACGATGTTGATCATGGCGGGAAGTATATCTTTAACCATTGGAACGGCAAAACCAGTGTACGTTCCCAGGAGTTTAGACTTGACAACCATAATCGTCTATTCAAAATAACTGCCGATCGCAGTCAGGAAATAGAGGTTACCGATATGCACCCTGAAATTGCAACAGCGCTTTCTTCGGTAAAAATGGAATGGTTGAAAGAAACGCTGACCAACAAAAAGGATGATAGGCCTTTTACTTTGGGGCATCCGGATTATGTATTTACGCAAATTCCCGCAAGGGACGGCATTGCCCATGGAAACATCGAGCGAAGCAATCAATACCCAAATGATAGCTTTTTTACGAATTGGACCAGCATTACGGACTCCATAACCTGGGATGTGGAGGTTTTGGCCGATGGCGAATTTGAGGTTCAACTCTATTACACCTGCAAACCTGAGGACATCGGTACGCAATTGGAGCTATCACATGGTCACACCAAGCTTATTGGCACGATCACACAGTCCCACGATCCGCCGTTGTTGGGAAAAGAAAATGATCGTACACCAAGAATAGAATCGTATATCAAAGATTTCAAACCATTGCCAATGGGGAAAATACATCTCAACAAAGGAAGATCCCAGTTGACGTTAAAAGCCCTAAAGATTTCGGGAAAGCAAGTAGGTGATATCAGAATGGTAGTATTCAAACGAATATGATTCCTCCAAAAAAATAGGACAATGAATCCTTATCTTTTTTAGCAATGGTCCTTTCTTAGGATTCAGGATGATTAGATCCAAAAAAACCTAGTTGAAAAATGGTCATCGAAAGCAAGATTTGTTGTTTGAGCTTTCAAGAATTGCGTCCATTATTATTTTCCACGGAAAACGATTGCACCCCAAAGCTCGTATATTCCTATCTTTCTTGTAGGTAAAATTGACATATCCTTGAAAATACGTTTAAAATATTACGAATACTGCAATTTTATTTTTTTATTTAAACGTTTAAGCATATATTTGGTTCACTCTGAATTTTAAAAACCACGAGTAAAACATGGTAGGTACTAATTTAATAGGGTCCAAAATCCAACTCAACTAAAACAAAAGGACTTATTTTTTGAATATTTGCTTAAACGTTTAACCTAAAATTCTAACTGATACAGATACTGTTGTACCAAGTGCAATTAATTTAACTAAACCAATCATCGCTCATGAAAAAACAATCACCATCAAAGATTTGTCAGAGTGCAGATATTATTTCTGAAATAAAGCGCAATGCCAAGTGTGCCGTTGCACTTTTAGTAAGCGTGTTCTTTTTAAATTTTTCTTTTTCAAACCATTCCCATAAGGAAAATTCAGAATACTTCACCTCAAGTACAGCTTTAAAGGGACCTCTTCAACAGACCATTACTGGAACTGTGGTTGATGACGCCGGTGTCCCCTTACCTGGAGCAACGGTTATTGAAAAAGGCACATCAAACGGGGCCCAAACCGATTTTGATGGAAATTTTTCATTGGAAGTTTCCGATGCCAATGCTACTCTAGTGGTTTCCTACATTGGTTTTGAAGCTCAAGAAATTTCCTTGAACGGTCAAACGACCATAAACGTAATTCTAAAGGCCAGTACCTCAGCTCTTGATGAGGTGGTAGTCGTGGGCTACGGAACAAAGACCAAACGTGAAATTACCGGAGCCATAAGTACCATCTCTGAAGGCGTGATTACCGAACAAACCGTTACAGGCTTTGATCAGGCAATGGTTGGTCGGGTAGCAGGGGTTCAGGTGTCCCAAAGTTCAGGTTCCCCAGGTGGTTCTACCAACATTCGTATTAGGGGTATTGGAACACCTGGTAACAATGAGCCTTTATATGTAATTGATGGGGTTCCCGTTTTCAACAATAACCAGGGGAGGCAGTCAGGCACCCAACCCTCAGGGGTTTTGAATACGCTTAATCCCAATGATATAGAATCCATTGAGGTTTTAAAAGATGCCGCTTCGGGTGCTATTTATGGTTCTCGCGCAGCCAATGGCGTTGTTCTCATAACCACCAAAAAGGGCAAGGCCGGAAAAATTCGCGTCAATTTGGATTACTCTGTTGGGATTCAGAGTAAAGAAAAGGAATTGGATATTTTGGATGGTCCGGGTTACCAGGATTTTCTACGGGAATTCAATCAAGTTGCTGGCGCAGAACCTCCGGAGTTCATTAATCCGGCCAATACCAACTGGCAGGACGAAATATTTCGAACTGCAATTCTCAATAATTTTAATGTGAGTGCAAGTGGAGGAAACGAGGACTCCAATTTCTTACTCTCATTGGGCTATTTTGACCAGGATGGTATCGTAAGGGGTACTGACTTCAATAGACTTTCACTTCGGATAAACAGCTCCCATAAAGTCGGAAAAAGATTTAGAATAGGAAACAACGCCTTAATATCAAGAGCGACCAATAACCAAGTTGATGAAAATCAAGTTTTTGGGGCTGCCATACCATTAACAGCGATTTATCCATCCGTTATTCCTGCCAGGCTTCCCGATGGAAGCTTAGGTCAACCCGCCGATGTCGGTATCAGCTTCCTAAGGGTGAATCCCTTGGTCAGAACCGACGAAGACACCCTGGAGACGGAACAGTTTCGGTTTCTTGGAAATGTCTTTGCGGAATATGATATTCTGGAGGGGCTCACGTACCGATTAAATCTTGGGGGGGACTTTTTGTATGGTGGATCAAATAGATTCCTTACCGAGGTAGAAGGCCGAGGGAGTCAGGGGCAAATAGCTGAGGCAACTAGATTTGATAGTAGGGAATGGATTTGGTTGGTAGAGCATTTATTGTCCTACTCCAAAACATTCAATGAAAACCACAAGCTGGATCTCTTAGCTGGATTTACACAACAAGAATCAACCTTTTCGGCCCAATCCTCGCAGACAGGTGGATTTTTAAATAATGAATTGATAGCCTTAAATGCAGGGACCACCGTTCTTGGTGCCAATGGCAGCTTAACGGATTGGTCATTGATATCCCAATTTGGAAGGGCCAGTTACAACTACAAAAATCGGTATTTTTTAACAGCAAGTGTGAGAAGGGATGGTTCTTCCCGGTTTGGACCAGGCAACCGATATGGTATATTCCCTTCTGCCTCTGCGGGATGGTTGGTCTCGGACGAGGACTTCTTTAAAAATGAGGTGTTGACTACCTTCAAATTAAGGGCGAGTTGGGGCCAACTTGGTAATCAAGAAATTGCACCCTTCCAATATCTTCCGTTGTTGGTGAATACCGGAGGATTCCCTTTTGGTGAAAACGGAGAGGTCCAATCGGGTGTTTTTGCTCCACAACCGGCCAATCCAGATGTTACCTGGGAAACTTCCACGCAAACCAACATTGGTGTTGATATGGCCTTCTGGAATAGAAAAGTTACGCTTTCCGTAGACTATTTTGACAAAGAGACCGAAGACATCCTATTGCAGGGCACGGTCCCTTTGGCATTCGGTTTTATAAGGAATTCCGCCACCCAGTTTCCTGTGGTCAATGCTGGTGTTGTTACCAATACAGGCTTTGAATTCGATTTGGGAATCAATGATTTTGAAGGTGATTTTCAATGGTCCTTTAACGCCAATTTAGCAACCTTGGATAACAATGTGGAAAGTTTAGGGGCAGGTGGACCAATTATTCAATTTGATGAGGCCCTGTCCACAAGAACAGATGTTGGTTTCCCAATTGGTTCGTTTTTTGGCTTTGTCACGGAAGGAATTTTTCAAAATCAAGGGGAAATTGATGCCCTGAACAATGCTTCCCCAACTGGAGCTTACCAAAGTTCCGATACGGCACCAGGAGATTTTAGGTTTGCCGATATAAATGGCGATGGAGTGGTAGATGATGAGGACCAAACTTTTCTGGGTAGTCCCATACCGGATATCACTTATGGTTTTTCCTTTAATGCCACCTATAAAAATTTCGATTTTTCCTTCGCCTTTCAAGGTGTGCACGGAAATGAGATTTTTGCGAAAGTTTTACAGCAAGCGGGTGATTTCACCAAACCTGACAACAAATTTGCCCCGCTTTATAACAACGTTTGGCGCGGTGAGGGCACCAGTAATTCAGTTCCACGTATAGACCTGGCAAATGCAAACAACAATTACCGAAACTCGGATTACTTTATTCATGATGGGTCTTATTTAAGGTTAAGATCCTTACAGATTGGCTACACATTGCCGGACAATCTTTTAAAGTCCCTGGATGTTTCTAACTTTAGAATATTTGTAGGGGGACAAAACCTTCTAACTTTTGACAATTATGATTTTGGATTAGACCCTGAAGTAGGTGCCACCTTTGAAAACAATACGTTGAACGGGGTTGATTTTGGACGGTATCCTATAGCTAGGACCATAAGTCTAGGAGTAAATGTTGGATTTTAATTTGTAACTCAAAAATTGAAACTATGAAAAAAAGAATTCCATTGATCTTAACAGCCTCGATGATCCTGGTTTGGGCGTGCGACGATTTCTTGGAGCAGGAACCGCAGGATGCCTTGACAACCACGGCTTTTTACACATCGGCTGACGATGCCATTGCCGCCATAAACGGCGCATATGATGGTTTTCAGCACATGAACTACTATGCCTTCAATTATCCGCTTCTACTGAATATTTCAGGAGCGGACGCCGTAAAGGGTGGCAATGGTGCGGGTGATAGGGCAGAATACAATGAATTTCAGTTTTACACGGTGAGTGCAAACAATATCAGGAACCAGGAGTTTTATCAATCTGCTTGGGGAGGGGTCAATCGTGCGAATTCCGTTCTGCAAAATGTAGGTGCCATGGAGACCAATTTGGATTTCACCGAAGGTCTAAAAACCAGAATACTTGGAGAGGCCACATTTTTAAGGGCCTTACACTATTATAACCTAGCAACGGCTTATGGCGGTCTTCCCCTGTATACCGAAGTACCGAACATCAATGAAGAGCCATTGCCCAGGTCTTCCGCTGGGGAAACCTGGGAGTTCATTATCAATGATTTTGAAAATGCTGCGGCAAGCTTACCCGATAGTTATGATGCCTCCAATGTCGGTAGGGCAACCAGTGGTGCCGCCAATGCCATGTTGGCCAGGATACATGCACTTTTAGGTAACTGGTCAGAAGTGGATCGATACGCCGATTTGGTTATCAACAGTCCTGCGGGCTATGATTTGGCACCAACATATGGTGAAAATTTCTCAACACAAGGTAATAACAATATGGAGTCCATATTCGAAATCCAATATGCAGTCTCAAATGCTTCAATAAGCGTTTGGAATTCATCCGGCGATTGGAACTCAAATTGGTTCTCAAAATATTCTGCGCCAAAGCATGGAGGTGCAGGTTGGGGTTTTATGTCCCCTTCCGAGGATTTGGTCCAAGACTATGAAGCAGGTGATATTCGTTTGGGCGAAACCGTTTATCAAGAAGGGGATCCCTACGGCGATGAAACCTTTGACCCGGATAATAACAATCATGAAAGGGATACCGGCTCTCCTTTTGGACTTAAAAAGTATACGGTATTGGATTTTGACAATAGCAGTAACAATGGAACGGATCACAATTATAAGGTGATACGTTTTGGCGAAATACTGCTATTAAAAGCGGAAGCACAAAATGAATTGTCCGCAGTATCCCAAGCAGCCCTGGAACCCCTGAACAGAATACGGGACCGTGCAGGTTTGCAACCCATCAATGATGCTAACAATCCTGGATTGGATCAATCCATGCTCCGGGATATCATACTTCATGAAAGAAGGGTTGAACTTGCATACGAAGGCGTGCGTTTTCACGATTTGATATATCGAGATCGAGCTGAAGAATTCCTGGGAGATCGCGGCTACACCGCTGACGATGCCCTATGGCCAATACCCGCCGTGGATATAGCGCTCACGGACTGGGAACAAAATTAATTTTTGAGTTAGTAGTTTTTTTAAGTTAAGTAAATTTTTGACAAGACAGCTTGCATTACTGGCAGGCTGTCTTGTCCGTTCAACACGATTACAGGGATTTAAAAGTAAACATGAAGCCATTATTCCTATTAGTAGCTTTTGCGGGAGTTTTTCTTATTTCGTGTAATCGACCAACAAACCAACGTTTTGAAAGGGTACCTCCCCATGCTTCTGGCATCGATTTTATGAACCAGGTCTTTGAAACCGATTCTTTGAGCCTGGCCAATAATTACTATTTCTACAATGGCGCCGGTGTTACGGTGGCGGACTTTAATAATGACGACTTATTGGATATCTATTTTACAGGAAACCACGTACCATCAAAACTATATCTGAACAAGGGAAATTTAAAATTTCAGGACATCACGGAATCTGCTGGATTGGTGCATCAGTATTGGGCAAGCGGATCAACGTTTGTCGATATCAATGCAGATGGCCTGCAGGATATCTACGTATGTACGGTTGGCAAGGGAGAACCTAACCTCTTGTACATTAACCAGGGTAAGGATGAAAAGGGCATTCCTACCTTTAAAGAAATGGCATCTGAATATGGCTTGGCCGATGAAACGATCAGTACCCAAGCCGTTTTTTTTGATTTCGATCGGGATAATGACCTTGATGTATTCATAGCGGTTAACTCGCAATTGATGAACGATCGAAATACCACTAGGCCCAGAAACTTGGAAATGTACAGGTATACCAGGGATAAATTCTATAAGAACAACGGAGACGGTACGTTTACCGATGTCTCTGAGTCGGTGGGTATGATCAATGAAGGCTATTCCCTTGGTGTAGCCATAAGTGACATCAATAATGACGGTTGGCCAGACATTTATGTAGCCAACGATTTTATTTCCAACGACTTACTGTACATCAACACTGGTGAGGGAACATTTGAGGAAAAAGCCATGGAATACCTAAGACATTCCAGTTATAATGGCATGGGTGTGGATATTGCAGATATAAATTCCGACGGTCTCATGGATATAACGGTAATGGATATGTTACCGCAATCCAATAGTCGCCAAAAACTTATGCAGGCCCCTTTGAATTATGACCTCTTTGAGTACAGAACGGATTTAGGTTATATCCCCCAAAATGTTAGGAATACCCTACAGATGCATGCTGGCTTTGATGAAAAGGGGGAACCCCAATTCAGTGAAATAGGTACCATGTCCGGATTATATGCCACGGACTGGAGCTGGGCCCCAATATGGGCCGATTTTGACAATAGTGGAAGCTTAGATCTGTTCATCACAAATGGATATTATAAGGATTTGACAGATTTGGATTTTGCCCTTGGCGTAAAGGAAAAACTTAGGTTTGGAACCCAAGACCACAACATTGCCTATCAGAAGGAAACCCTCAACAAACTGAGACAAATCAAAGAGCCCAACTTTATCTACAAAAACAAGGGGCGGTTAATTTTGGAAGATGCTTCAAAAGCATGGGGCATAACGGAGCCGTCGTTTTCACATGGAGCGGCATTCGCAGACCTGGATAATGATGGTGATCTTGAAATTATAGTCAACAATCTTGGCCAAGAGTCATTCCTATACGAAAATACCAATCCACATGGGGAAAGCACATCAGCAGCTAATTTTATAAAGATCAAGCTTAAGGGATTTGAAAAGAACACCAATGGCCTGGGCGCTAAACTAAAAATCCATTACGGGGATAAAACGCAGACCTACTACCATTCACATGTGCGGGGATATTTATCGAGTATGGGACACATCATCCATATGGGGCTTGGCAATACCTCAAAAATTGATAGTATCGTTATAGCATGGCCAGACGGTAATTATCAACTGATTAGGGATGTAAAGGTGAACGAAACCCTTCAAATCACATATCGACCATCCAACCGGGCACCTCTATCCAAACCAACCGAAACTATATTCACAAAAGTATCGGACACTTTAGGTTTATCTTTTCGTCACTCGGAAAATAACTTCATTGATTTTAAGAGCGATCCCCTTTTCCTAAAAATGTATTCCAGGGAAGGGCCCGCAATGACTGTTGGTGATATCAATGGGGATAAAGAAGACGATATTATCATTGGTGGTTCCTCCGGTTTTCATCCAACAGTATTCAGACAAATTGATGGAAAGTTCGAAAAAGACACCCTCATCGGTGATGACCCAATTTACGAAGATGGCGGTCTGTTGCTTTTCGATGCCGATAACGATAACGACAATGACCTCTATATTGTCAGTGGGGGCACTGAACATGCCAATGACGAAACCTATTATCAAGATAGGTTATACCTCAACGAAAACGGGAGCTTTATTCGCTCGGACAATTTACCTCAATTGCCCTCAAGTGGGGGACCCGTAAAAGGTGCGGACTATGATCGGGATGGAGATATTGATTTATTCATTGGAGGAAAAATAGTCCCTGGGGCATATCCCACCGCTCCGAAAAGCACATTGCTCAGAAATGACAACGGTGTTTTCGTGGATGCCACTCCAAACGCACTAAATGAAATAGGTATGATTTCCGATGCCCTTTGGACGGATTTTAACAACGATGGTTGGGTAGATTTAATAGCAGTGGGTGAATGGACGGAAATTCAATTTTTTAAAAACCATAAGGGTACACTTCAACCCTACAAGGAGACCGATCTAACGGACACCCAAGGATGGTGGAACAGTATTGCTTCCGCAGACTTTGATAGCGATGGGGATATGGACTACCTTATTGGGAACTTTGGCCTTAACAGTTATATTAAGGCCTCAAGGCAGCGCCCCGTGAGGCTTTATGCAGGCGATTTTGATGAAAATGACAAGATAGACCCCCTACTCTCCCACTACATGATCAACGATGAGGGCGAATATGAAGAATTCCCGCTACACGCCAGAGATGCGTTGATCGATCAAATCATTGCCTATAAAAAAAGGTTTAAAACCTACCTATCATTCTCTCAGGCAACTTTTGATGAAGTCTTAAAAGAAGGTGACCGCAAGAGATCCATGGAAATCTTAAAGGCCAGTATTTTAACGACCTCCTACCTGGAAAACCTTGGGGACGGTATCTTTAAGTTAAGCGCTTTACCGATGGAATGTCAGGTATCACCTGTTTTTGGTATGCTCGTTCAAGATGTTGATTTTGACGGCTACCTTGACGTAATCGTGTCCGGTAATTTGAATTCTGCAGAAGCACTTTTTGGCAACTATGATGCCTCAAACGGCGTTTTTCTAAAAAATGACGGCACTGGGAAATTTTTATCCCGAAGCGCGATGAAAACGGGACTTTATTTGAATGAAGATCAAAAGAGTATTGCCAATGCCATAATATCTGGGGAAAGTATTCTTCTAGCCGCTGCCAACTCCGGGGACTTAAAAGTCTATAAACACGCTCAAAATACATCGGAGAATAGAGATATTGTCAATTTGTTGCCACTTGATGCCTATGCCGATGTAAAATTTTCCGATGGACGAAAATCACGATATGAATTCTACTACGGGAATACGTATCTGTCGCAGAGCCCCAGAAAACTTTTGGTTCATCCCGATATGGAAGAAATCATTATTTATGACACCACCGGGGAAGCTAGAACCGTTTTACAACCTCAAACCCAATGAAGAGCCCTAAGGTAAATATCGGTTTCGTTTTGATGGTCATCAGCTCTTTGGTGCTGATAACGTCTTGCCAAAAAAACAAAGGTGGGCCAATTGGTTCCAAAGAGCCATCACTTGATAATCGAGCAAAACAATTCTTCAAAAAACGTGATGCCCAAGCGACCAATATCAACTTTAGCAACCGCATTAGAGAGACACCAAATTTTAATTATTTTTTGTACCCCTTTATCTATTTCGGGGGAGGTGTGGCCACGGGTGACATTAACAATGATGGACTTCCTGATATATACTTTACAGGAAATATGGGCCTGAACAGTTTGTACCTTAATCAGGGCGACCTCAAGTTTAAGGATATATCAAAACGTGCTGGTGTACAAGGTGTTTACAATAGGTGGACCACCGGGGTTACCATGGCAGATGTGAACAATGATGGTTTTCTCGATGTGTACGTCAGCGTCGCCGGGCCCAACGATACCAGAGACAATCTTTTATATATCAATCAAAAGGACAATACATTTAAAGAAAAGGCAAAGGAGTATGGACTTAATGATAATGGCCATACGATTCAATCCGTATTTTTCGATTTTGACAATGACGGTGACCTGGATGTTTATGTAGGCAATTACCCCCCTTCAGGATTCAATGAAAATACGGAGTTCTTTGTTTCGAGAACAACAAAACCTTTACTTATTGACTCCGATAGGCTATATAGAAACGATAACGGAAGGTTTGTTGATGTTACCCGTAAATCAGGTATTCTAAACTATGGACTGACCCTGGGGTTAAGCACCGCTGATTTCAACAATGATGGCCTTATGGACATTTATGTATCCAATGATTTTAATTCGCCCGATTATTTGTATATCAATCAAGGTGACGGCACTTTCCAAAACAAAATCATGGAATACACCGAACATACCTCCAATTTTGGTATGGGAACGGATGCCGCGGATATTAACAACGACGGTCTAATCGACCTTTTGCAGTTGGATATGATGGGTAGAACCAACGAACAACAAAAAGCCAATATGTCCGCGATGGACACCGAAGCATTTTACCATTTGGTGGACCAGGGATTGCACCATCAATACATGAAAAATACCCTACAACTGAATACGGGCATAGGCAGGTTTTCCGAGGTTGGAGAACTGGCCGGTATAGCCTATACGGATTGGAGTTGGGGTGCCCTTTTTTTTGATATGGACAATGATGGCCTTAAAGATATTTTCATAACCAACGGCATGCGTCGCAACGTTAACGACAATGACTTCAATGCCTATTATCGCATACTACAGGCCTACGACCAAATATCACCAGAAGATTATATCTCCCTTTTGAAAAAAATGCCCGTCCAACCCGTAGCGAATTTTGCTTTTTTGAACAATGGTGACCTCACCTTTTCCGAAAGGGATACGGACTATGGCTTGGCCTTTGAAGGCTTTAGTCATGGCGCTGCCTATGCGGACCTGGATTTGGATGGTGATTTGGATCTTGTTGTAAACAATCTTGACAGACCAGCACATATTTATGAGAATGTAAGACCAAACGAAACGTCTTTCAATAGTTTACGCATAAGGCTGGAAGGAAGAAATGACAACCATTTTGGGATAGGCTCCAAAGTATCCATTTACACGGATAAGACCATACAAAGTCAAGAACTTTTCCTGTCTCGAGGTTATGAATCTTCCGTGGAACCTATATTACATTTTGGTTTGGGCGAATACAACAGGGTAGACTCCGTTAAGATAAGATGGCCAAATGGCCATATACAGACAGTTCGGGATTTGAACGCCAACCAGGTAGTTCATATTCAACAAAGTATCAATCAAAACAACGGTGAACCACTAAGCGCACAAAGCCCGCTGTTTAACACCTGGGAACCGGTTGTATATCCTTCCTACAAACATCAAGAAAACGATTATAATGACTTTGATGGAGAAGTATTGTTGCCCCATAAAATGTCGCAGTTCGGGCCGGCACTGGCAGTAGGAGATGTGAATAATGACGGTTTGGACGATTTTTATGTCGGTGGTGCCAAGGGACATTCAGGTGTACTGTATTTGCAAAAAGATGATGGATCCTTCAAATCCGTATCCAACGGTATTTGGTTAAAAGATCGGTCGCATGAGGATGTTTCCGCTGTTTTCTTTGACGCTGATTCAGATGGGTTACTGGACCTATATGTGGTTAGCGGAGGTAACGAAATGCCCGAGGGCCATGAAGCTTATGGGGACCGTCTTTATCTAAATCTTGGTAATGGCAAGTTCCAAAAAACACGAGGTGCACTTCCAAAATTATTCTCAAGTGGCTCTTGCGTAAAGATTGCGGATTTTGATAAAGATGGTGACCCCGACCTGTTTGTGGGCGGTAGACAAACCCCTGGTCAATACCCAAATCCAACCAACAGTTATCTGCTTCGTAATAATAGTACTACGGACTCCATTGTTTTTGAAGATGTGACCAAAAAGGTGGCCCCGCAATTTGAAAATATCGGTATGGTCACGGATGTTGAATGGGCAGATGTAAATAATGATACTTGGCCAGACCTGGTCGTAGTTGGAGAATGGATGGCACCAAAGGTGTTCCATAACCTTAAGGGAAATTTTCAAGAGGTTAGTGAAGCATATGGATTGAACGATCATGTTGGTTGGTGGAATTCAGTAAAGTGCCAGGATTTGGACGGGGACGGTGACATGGATATCGTAGCTGGTAATTTGGGGCTCAATTACAAGTACAAAGCGTCCAAAGAGGAACCCTTTAAAATTTATGCAGCTGATTTTGACGGTAACGGCAGCCAAGATATCGTACTTGGATATTACAACGATGGCGAGCTGTTTCCTTTGCGGGGAAGGGAATGTTCTTCCCAACAGATACCCTCGATAAAAAAGAAATTTAAGAATTATACTGAATTTTCAAAGGCCCGTCTCGTAGACGTGTATCCTGAAACACAACTGGATGATGCCATTATGTACGAAGCCACCTTTTTCGCCAATACGGTATTTATAAATGACAACAAAACCTTTAAGAGCAGACCATTGCCCAACGAGGCCCAGGTATCCTCGGTAAACGCCATACATCTTTTTGATTATGACAACGACGGAAATCCAGACATTTTAATGGCCGGCAATCTATATGGATCCGAAGTGGAAACACCTCGTAACGACGCAGGCATTGGGTGGCTCTTGAAGGGTGATGGCAAAGGTAATTTTAAGGCAATTCCTCCCAATGAAAGTGGCGTTTTTATCAACGGAGAGGTAAAAGGGATCATACCACTAAAAAAATCAGAAGGCAGGTATGCTTTCTTGATTGCAAGAAATGGTATGGAGCTGCAAATACTTAGTCCAACAAATGGATAATCCAACGACGATAGAATCAGAAACCCCGATGTTCACTGGTAAAAAATATCATGTTATGGTTAGACGAACCCTTTTCATTGTTTTTTTCATGTGTTGCTCCGCAATCCCAGTGGTTCATGCGACCGTCTATTTTGTACGCATGGATGGTAGTGATACCAATAGTGGAACAGTTGACACTCCCGAAGGTGCCTGGCGCACCCTAGGGCACGCGTTTTCGAACATTAAGGGTGGTGATATCCTTTATGTGGGTAAAGGAACCTATGATACCCATGGTTCTACCTTAAGGGGAATTCATGGAACGCCGGATAGGGTCACCAAAATAATTGCACAAAACCGCTGGCTTGCCAAATTAACGGAGACTACCGATGAAACCAAAGATTCCGCAGTACTTCAAATTGAGGATTGCTCCTATTTGGAGATAGATGGTTTTGAAGTATTTGATCCCATTGATACCGGTGTTGGAATTACCGTCAGGGACCGATCACACCATGTTACGGTAAAAAATTGTTATGTTCACGACTGCGGGTGCAATGGAATTTCCTCACGAACCAGTGATTATATCCTTTTTGAAAACAATGTTGTTCGTGGCAATGCCAAGAGAAACCAATGGAACTGCAGTGGAATAAGTATCTGGCACCCTATCGAATTCGACCAAAAACCGGGCTATCATATTGTAATCCGGGGTAATGTGGCTTACGAAAACGAATGTGACCTTCCCTTCAAACCATTGGGTTTTGACCAACCCACCGATGGCAATGGTATCATTATAGATGATTTTAGAAATACCCAGGGCGGCGGCCAGGAAGGTGGCTATAAGGCAGCGGTATTGGTAGAAAATAATCTGAGTTTTAATAACGGAGGTCGGGGTATAAGCGTTTTTAAGTCCGACAATGTAACCCTCAGAAATAACACGACTTTTCATAACCTCAGGGTAATTTCAAAATATGCCGATTTTCCCGGTGATATGACCCTATCAAATTCCAAGGGTTCACGGCTGTACAACAACCTTATCGTAAAAAATCCGGGGTTGCCCACCAAAGCTTTGCGCTGTTATGATAATGATGGTGGACATACGCTAATTTTCAATAATATAATTATCGGCCGGAAAGATTTTTGCGAACAAGAATTGGCCACAAGCGGAAATCTTGAAAAGCCCTCGGACGAACAGGATTTTCCCAAGTTTTTGAATCCCAATTATACCGTTTCCTTCGGTTCCATTGAAGATTTTCACTCGTATTTCGGCTTACGACCAGATAGCCCCGCCATCGATAGGGGGAAAAATCAGGACCAGATTAAAAAGGATTTAAACAATCAATCAATCAAGGCCCCAGGGGAAAGGAGTGGATATTGGATGTTATGAATATCACCAACAATACTAAGTTTAAGAACAACAAATATGAAAAATATGAAGACACTATTGGTTTGCGCAGCGGCAATACTTACGTTGGTCTCTTGTTCGGAGTCCGAAAAGAAAGTTGAATACAAAGACCTTTCGTCAAACCCCATATTGGATTTTGAAGAACCTACCCGACAAATTCATTTGGATTTTCATACTTCTGAAAAAATTGATAGTATCGGTTTCAAATTTGATAAAAAACAGTTCCAAAGTGCACTTCAAAAAGGCAACGTAAACGCCATAAACATTTTCGCCAAAGGTCACCACGGTTGGAGCTACTACCCCACCAAAATCGGAAATATGCACCCCAACTTAAACTTTGACCTTTTAAAGGCACAAATAGAGGCTTGCAGGGAAATAGGGGTTGAGGTTTTTGCCTATTTCACGGTAGGTTGGTCGTCAAGTGAAGCCATAGCGCATCCTGAATGGGCAGTGGTAAGAAAGGATGGTTCCAATGATTATAGGGATATGAAAAAGAACCTTTCGCCAAACGAGTCTTTTCGTGGTTGGGAATATTTGGAGCCTTCAGGACCATATGCCGAATTGATTTATGCCCAAACAGAGGAACTTATCAAAAATTATGACATCGATGGTATTTGGTATGATATCCATCAAGCGGAAAAAAACAATTTTAACGGTTGGAGCTTAAGGGATTATGCCAAAAGGGGCATCAACATCAATGACTCGGTGCAGGTCCAGATAAGAACCAATGAAAAATATAAGGAGTTTTACCAACGTACCGGTGAGATTATAAAAAAATACAAACCCAATGCAACCATCTATTACAATGGAACCACACGAACCTACAATACCAGAAATGTGCAAGACTTTAAATATGGATTTTACAAGTACAATACCAAACATGATTTAGAGGATCTACCAACAGCTTGGGGTGGGTACGACATCTTTCCATGGCGATCAAAATATTTCGCCAATACAGGCAAGGATATTGTTGCCATGAGTGGAAAATTCCACAAGGCCTGGGGGGAATTTGGAGGATTTAAGCATAAGGATGCCCTTCTCTATGAAGCCGCTTCAATGGTCGCATTTGGTGCCGCCGCGAACATCGGGGATCAATTGCATCCTTCTGGTGAAATGGATATGGCCACCTATGAAAATATTGGGTATGCCTATGACTATGTAAAACAGATTGAAAATTACGGGGTCGGTGCCCAACACCTGGCCCGTACGGGACTTTATATTGGCGAAGACCTTACCGCAATAGAAGGTATTGTTGGAATGCTGTTGGAAAAACAAGTCAATTTTAATGTGGTAAACACCCTCGATGATTGGTCCGAAATTGAAACCTTAGTGATAACAAGCGGGGGTGTATTGGAACGGGACATTCCAAAAATAGAGGCCTTTGCTGCGAATGGCGGAAAGATCATTGCGCTCGGTGAGGGTGTTTTTACCAATGGACAACCCATTATTGACATTGGGGCGGACTATGTGGGCAATGCCAATTATGATATTGACTATACCGTAGCAAATGATTTGGTAAGCGATGGGTTGGTAACCTCCCCATTTTTAAACTACACCGCTGCGCTTAGGGTAAGGCCCAGAGAAGGTACTGAAATACTTGCGACAATTCGAGAGCCCTATTTTTCGCGTACCATTGAACACTACAGTTCACACAACAACACGCCAAATCGATTGGATACCGCCCTACATCCGGCCGTCATAAGGAATGGTAATATCATCTTTATCGCCCATGATCTGGACAGACAATATGCAAAGGAGGGTGCAAGGATACACAGAGATCTATTTTTCAATGCACTGCAACTTCTTAGGGAGAAGCCCCTAGTGACCACCAAAATGCCAAGCATGGGCCGTATTAATCTTTTGCATCAACCAGAACTCAAGAGGTACGTTGTTCATCTGATGTATGCATCTCCGATACAAAGGGGCTCTGTAAGGGTCATCGAAGATTTGGTATCGTTGTACGATGTGCCGCTCGAAATTGATTTGCCCGAAAAAGTGACAGCCGTATATCTGGTTCCCTCCGGTGAACTATTGGAGACAAAAACCGATAAGGGCAAGTTGAAGTTGACCGTACCAAAACTGGAATGCCATACGGCAGTGGTATTCGAATATGAGTAACAATGGCCAAAACCCCTGGAATATAACAATGGAGCTTAAAGCATCAGAACGTCCCCTGGTGGCGTTCTTGGAAGATTATCAAACCGTTCTTGAACCTAGGCAGAAAGCCATTGGATGTAATGCCCGGAATTTCTTGAATTTTATTACATTTATGATTAAACGTTTAACCTTTTTCCATGCGCAAAATAGTCAGCATTATTTGTATTTTTTTAGGTGCTCAAGGTAGTGTCGCCCAGACCCAACGAAGTATTGATCAGCCCATGCCCACAAGGCAGGTACATTTAGACTTCCATACCTCCGAACACATCCCTGATATTGGAAAAAAATTTGACAAAAAGCAGTTTCAGGCTGCTTTAAAAGCTGGTAACATCAACCATATCAATATTTTTAGCAAGGGACATCATGGCTGGACCTACTATCCATCGAAAGTGGGTAAAATGCACCCCAATTTGGATTTCGACCTTCTTGGTGCACAACTGGAGGCCTGCCATGAAATTGGCGTCAAGGCCCCATTCTATTTTACCATTGGATGGAGTGAACTTGACGCACGGGAACACCCCGAATGGACAATTCGCAACAAGGACGGATCCATCAATGCTCCCGGTTATGACTGGGATACGTCACCTGATACCGAACGACCCACCTATCTTTGGAAGCGAATGGATCCCAGCATTGGCACGCCTTATCATGAACACATCATGAAACAGGTAGAAGAAATTTGCCAACGATATCCCGATTTTGACGGCTTTTGGTTCGATATCTACCATGTAGCGAAAACCAACTACAACCAATATGCCATGGCCAGAATGAAAAAGGAAGGTATCGATATTACGGATACACTGGCCGTGGAACGTAGTCATGCATTGGCGTTAAAAGCCCACATGAAAGAACTCAGGCAGTTGGTCGCCAAGTACAATCCTGAGGCTACCGTGTACTTCAATGCCGTTACTCGAATCAAAGATGTCTATCTTTTCAAAGAGCGGCTTTTTGATATGGACACCCATCAAGATTTGGAAGACCTACCTACCACTTGGGGTGGGTACAATAAATTACCCTTAGATGCCAAATACCACTTACAACAGGGTACACCAGCAGTGGGCATGAGCGGAAAATTTCATAAAGCATGGGGTGAATTTGGTGGCTTTAAGCATAAAGATGCCATAAAATATGAAGCCGCGGCCATGATTTCGTTTGGTGCCTCATGCAACTTCGGTGACCAATTACACCCTTCGGGTGAGATGGATATGGAAACCTATAGGAATATTGGACACGCCTATGAATATGTCAAACAAATAGAAGACTATGGCCCTGGCGGAGTACCAGTGTCCAAACTGGGCATATGGCTAACATTGGATGTATCCGCCGATCACGGTGTCATCAATATGCTCCTGGAAACCCATGACGACTTTAAAGTGGCTGAAGCAGATAATTTAGATGACTTTGAGCTTATCATCATCCCAAGCGAACCCTCAATCACCCCTGAACAGGCAAAAAAAATCAATGATTGGGTAGATAGGGGCGGAAAACTGATTGTCTTTGCTGATGGAGCCTTAAACGAAACACGAAATAAATTTTTGTTTGACGTTGGGGCGGACTATATAGGGCCATCAGATTTTCAATTTGATTTCACGGTCGTGAAGAAGGATTTGGGAAAAGACGTTGTCACTACCCCTTTCTTGAATTATAAGGCCGGACTTTTGGTTAAATCAACTAAGGGAGAGGTTCTTGCCAAGATACGTGAACCCTATTTCAATAGGACCTATGACAAGTTCAATGGTCATAGGGAGACCCCTTACAAATTGGAAGATTCTGAATATCCTGCAGTCATAAGAAATGGAAACATCCTGTTTTTTGCACATGCTTTGGACAGACTGTACCATAAAGATGGAGTATTTCTACATCGACAACTGGTAAAAAATGCCATAGACCTTTTGTATAAAAACCCCAACTTAAAAGTAGACCATCTGCCGAGTTCCGGTCGTGTTAGCCTTTTAAATCAAAAGGGTAAAAATAGATATGTGGCCCATCTGCTATATGCCCCACCTTTGCTCAGGGGTGACGTGAGTGTTATTGAAGATTTTTTGCCAGTACCCAATGTTGCATTGACACTTCAGGTAGAGGAACCCATCAAAAAAGTAGTACAAGTGCCAGGTAACAGGCCTTTGGAATTTACAAAAGATGGCACGCGCATTAAGGTTAAGGTACCAACTTTTACAATGCATACGGCCATTGTTTTTGAGTATTGATTTCAACCAAGATTCCTACCCTATGGTACATACGTTTTATGATTTCAATTTGTTGGTCTTATCAGTGGTCATAAAAACATAGGGATTATGAATTGGTCGATTTATGTGCCTTAGGGCTATTAAAAATCAATCAAGGTAATCGTAAAAAACAACAGGGCTTATGTATTGCCAGCCAAAAATCGTACGAAAATGGAACTGAGAAAAATTGGCCTTTACACAGGGTTGATTTTGTTTGTTGTCGTAGTACTGATACCTACCCCCAATACGCTTTCTCCGGAAGGTCAAAGATTAATGGCGGTGGCTCTTTTAATGATCGTTTGGTGGGTAACGGAAGCCATACCTATCTATATTACGGCCTTTCTTCCCATACTGTTGTTTCCAACATTGGGTATTTTGAACTCAGCCGAAACCAGTGTCAGCTATGGTCACAACTATGTCCTGATGCTACTTGGTGCATTTATCCTGGCCAAGGGCATTGAAAAGCAAATGCTACATCGCCGATTGGCATTTTGGTTTATCCGTCGCTTGGGAACGAATAAAAGAATCATCATTCTAGGCTTTATGCTGATTACCGCTTTTCTATCCATGTGGATTACCAATATGGCCGTGGTATTGATTATGTTGCCAATAGCTGTGGCCATGATAGATGGGAAAGGGACCAGTGAGGACAAAAAATTTGGTTTGGCCTTACTTTTGGGCATTGCCTATGCCGCCAGTATTGGTGGTACTGGCACATTAATCGGAAGTCCAACAAATTTGGTGCTTGCCGGCCTCTTGGAAGAATTGTCCCCTAACCTACCATCCCTCGATTTTTTAAAGTGGATGACCATGGGTTTACCCGTAGTTCTCATCTTTATTCCATTGACATGGGTGTTCCTTGTCCTTTTTTTCCGAATCAAGAAAGACAAAAGTATCGTAATCGATGATTTGGGGGATTTGGGTAAAATCAGTAGTGGAGAGCAAAGGATATCGGTCATTTTTCTTCTGACTGCCCTTGGATGGGTTTTTAGAAAAAACATAACCATTGGAGCTTTTTCAATCCCAGGCTGGAGCAACTGGCTTAACTATCCGGATTATATGCACGACAGCACCGTTGCTTTCTTAGGGGCCATTCTGTTGTTCATTACGCCAAACGGCAAAGGTGGTAGATTGATGAACTGGAACTTGGCCAAGGACATACCTTGGGGGGTGGCCATGTTTTTAGGGGGTGGTTTGGCGTTGGGCAAGGCCTTTGGAAGTACGGGGCTGGCCGTTTGGATTGGAAACAAGTTTACGGCACTTGAAAATATTCCGGTATTTCTGCTCATCGTTTTGATTGTCTGTTTCATTATTTTCCTGACCGAGGTGAATTCAAACACCGCAACCGCAACCATTTTTTTACCCATATTGGCAGCAATTGCCGTTTCGGGAGGTATAAATCCCCTTCTAGTCATGGTACCTGCTACTTTTGCCTGCTCGTTCGCTTTTATGCTGCCGTCAGGTACAGGGACCAATACTGTGATTTTCGCGAGCGAACGATTACGTATTGGAGACATGGCAAAAACGGGGTTCTGGTTAAACCTTATCAGTATCATTGCCCTGCCCTTGCTTCTTTATTATGTGGTCTTACCTATTTTGGGGATACACTAGATACTTAAGTTCGGTGTAAAGATCGATAGCTATAGATGCCCACAACGACCAGACAAAAAAGTGGCAGCACAAAGGAAAAACGAACTTCCGGTACAAAACCCAGAAGTTGAACGTCTGAAAAACCAGGTCCTCCCCAGTCCAAAATAGCTGCTTGTAATGGAGGCATCAATGCCCCGCCAACAATGGCCATAACCAAGCCTGCAGAACCCAATTTTGCTTCATCGCCCATATCTTTCAGTGCAATACCATAGATGGTGGGGAACATGAGGGACATACATATGCTTATACCCACTAAGGCGTATAAGCCCAAAATGCCCGGCAACAATATGGTCAATGCACAACAGATTACCCCTCCCATGGCAAAGTACAGCATTAGTCTTGCTGACTTGATATATTTCAACAACCATGTACATATCCACCGCCCGGAAAGAAATAAAACCATGGCCGCCATATTGTACCAAGTGGCGGTAAGTTGTTCGTCGGGGCTACGGTCCATGTTCATTTCATCCACATATTGAAAAATAAATGTCCAGCACATGATCTGTGCGCCTACATAAAACGCCTGTGCTATGACCCCTTCATAGTAACCCTTGTTCTTCAACAATTTGGCAAATGACGCTTTCAAAGATATTTCGGCCTCTTTTTTGACCGTTGGAAATTTCGTCAAGGCGATTATCAAGAGAATGACCAGCACCAATATTCCCAAAGCAATATAGGGATAGCTAATGATGCCCAGGTCGTTTTCCCGTATGGCGGCTTTCTCGGCTATTCCCAAGGCATTATAGGCTTCTGTTGAATAGTCATCCGAACGCAGGGATTGTATTACAAAAATCTGTGCTACCAACATTCCCAAAAGAGAGCCCATGGGATTGAATGCCTGGGACAGGTTCAAACGTTGAGTGGCCGTTTCGGCATCACCCATGGAGAGGACAAAAGGGTTGGCCGTCGTTTCAAGAAAGGCCAAACCAAAAGTGAGAACGTACAAAGACGCCAGGAAAAACCCAAACTGTTCGTAGGAAGCAGCAGGATAAAATAAAAAAGCTCCGACAGCATACAGTGCCAAGCCCAATAGTATCCCTTTTTTGTAACTATATCTCCTTATGAATAGTGCCGCAGGAATGGCCATGGTAGCATAGCCTCCATAAAAAGCAAGTTGCACCAATGCAGCTTCAAAATTGGAAAGCTCCGGCATCACCTTTTTAAATGCCGAGACCATCGGATTGGTCAAATCATTGGCGATACCCCATAAAAAGAAAAGGGAAGTAATCATTATAAAAGGGAAAACCAATTCCTTTCTTACGATGGGTTTTTGTGATTTCTCCATACAATTGTCTTAATTGGTTGGGCAAACTCCTTTATAGGATTGCTTCTAATATACTATTACCCTTATTGTCTGCTTTGAAACAAAGCTGGAGTCATCAATAGCGATTGAATCACTTTATCGGCATATACTTCTGGCTCCATTTTTTTGATAAGGTAGGTGTGGTCTTTATCCGGGTCATCCTTCCAAACATTCAGACCAGACTTGAGCACATGGTTATGGCCCACCGACACTTCTTCAAAATAGTCTTGAACTCCGGTAACGGCCACCTGAACCGTTATGATATCCCAAATGGACCACGGTTTAATGGTGTCGTCCGGTGCCAAACGTGTCCATTCCGGTGGATTTTTGAAGAAATATCCATAACCTTCCTTTAAAATATGACCCGATGAAAGGTCATTTATCCTTTCTCCCGTGGCATAACCTTCATCTGCATGTCCAATTTCAAGTCCATTAAAAATCATGGGGCTCGGACAATTTTCAATAACGTATTGCGTGAGCCCCTCCCCACCCCATTTAAAATTGGACTCTGGAAAGGACTGCCCGGCATAGCCACCCCCCATGATGTAAAGATGCTTGACCTTTTGTTTGATCAAGTCGATTCCATTTTTTTTGGAATGGATATCCGGACCCGATTTCAGCAGTTTTTCAATATTGTTGAGCCTACCTGTAACCACAATGGTAATACTCGTATCTTCACTTTTTGACAGTATTTCACGGTACAATTCCGTTGCCTTTGGGGCTTTTCTACCCGTGATATCATGTGGAAATTCTTCCCCCAGAAACCAAGTATACGCTTCCACTTCATACCATTCGTCCTCATGGGCCCCTATCGGAATGTCAGGTCGCCCAAAGTAGGTGTTCACGGCATCTATCCCATCTACGTGAAAAGCCATTGCCCAAGAAGACATCACGGCCTTGATATTACATTTTCCTTGATCTGCGTAAACATTTAGGGCGTAGAGCGCTCCAAGATCATCAATATCCCCTCCCATATCCGTATCAAAAATGATTTGAGGAACTTCATTTTTTTGGCCTATTCCAAATACCGCGCTAAAAACGAATAGGCATAGTAATAGTTTTCGGTTATGTAATCCCATATGTATAATCATTATATCTTTTTCTTTTAAGCGTTAAGGTATTGCCGTACATTCCTATATATCTTTCCTCATGCGGCAATACCATTTTATGGACTTTATTCCCTGTTGTCGGTGCTACAGTTATATCGCATGGGACAGTAAGTTGTTAAACTTCTTTTCAATCATAATTCAATGGTTCGGTCAGGTTCTTGGCCAGTGCCATTCGCTTCACTACAAAACATAGAAAAAGCGGAATCACATGTAGCAAAGCAGAAATCAAAAACATATTACGGTATCCGTTGTAGGTGGTATCGCCAATAGCGCCCATCAATATGCCACCCAAAAAGAGCCCTAAACCATAGGTCAAGGTATAAAATAGTGTCTGTGCGGTGGTGACAATCTTTTTTGGTACGCTATCCGTAATCAAGGATACACAGGCCAACGTAAAAAGACCTATTTCAGAGTGTAAGACTTGAATCCCCACCAAAACATTGGCATCTGTGGTATTGGCAACGATCAACCATCGAATGATACTGATCAGGACCGAGGAAATGATTACCCAATAAATACCTATCCAATTTTTCAACCTTTCAAATAAGAGCATAAAAATTACTTCGGATAGGGTGGCTACGGCAAAGGCCATACTAACAACAAATGCACCATGGCCCGCAGCCTTGATCAATTGGCTATAGTTGCCCATATATGCTGCTAAGGCAATAAAATTCAAAAAGGCCATTAGGAAAAAGACCATGAGCCCCTTATCCTTAAAAAGGGCCAACATATCTTTGGTTTTGGGTCTTTCCTGATTTTCGATTGTGGATTTTTTCAAAAACAACGAAGCGAGAAACATTAAGGAAAAACTTATGACCATACCGGCAATCACTGCCACATCGTTCCACGCTTTCTCAAAATACTCCAAGTAAGCACCCATTAAAATAGAGCCCAGAAACCAGCCGGCGGGCACAAATAATCGCAGACGGCCAAAATCGATCCCTTTTTCCTTGGCAAGGGTGGAGGCCATCGCATCCAGGATACCCATTATACCGATGGAAAAAAATGAATAGACAAAATAGGAAATCAAAAATGGCCAATAGTCCTTTAGAAATAATAAGGGAATACTTCCGATCAACGTTCCCAATGTCAATATTTTCACTACCAATTGCGGTTTCCCTACCCTATCGGAAAGATACCCCCAGAACAAGGGCACACCGATGGCCCCACAAAGGGAACCCAAGAAGAAAATGGAACTTATTTCCGCATCGGAAAAACCTTCTGCTCCCAAATACGGAACTAAAAAGGCAAATACGCATCCCAATCCAACATGAAAGAAAAAGTAAATGGCTCGAATCGCATTTGTCATGGTCCTAGTTATAAAAGGTTAGTCCACTTGTTTGGTTCACCATCTTTAAGTGACGTTTGATTACCACTATTTCAAGTCGTCCAAAATGTCCTGTAATTTTACCTCCGCATAGCCGATATACGTATCCGCTGCACCGTAATAAATTTTCACTATCCCATCTTCCACCAATACCCCACAGTTGAAAATAACATTACCAAAGAACCCATTGATTTCATACTCCTCCTCGGGCAGCATTATGGGGTTTTCTGAACGGGACAATACTTTTGAGGGATCATTGCCATCATATAAGGCCGCTCCCAAACAATACACATTGTCCTTTGAAGCACCATGATAGATCTCCAACCATCCCTTTTCCGTTCTAAAGGGGACGGCACTACAACCGATTCTACCATCGTCCCAGTAATTCTCCCTGGTGCTCATCAAGAATTTATGATTGCCCCAACAGATAAGATCGGGTGATTCAGCAATCCAGATATCCTTAAGTTTATATTCCGCTGAAATAGGTCGACTCAAGGCATAATATTTTCCATTGATTTTCTCAGGGAAAATGGCAACATCCTTGTTATCCGGGGTGAAGATGACCCCGTGCTTCTCATAGTTTTTAAAGTCTTTGGTTGTTGCCAAACACGTTGTGACCCCACCAATGGTTGAACATGCACTGTAATTGATATAGTAGGTATCGTCTATCAATGTGATTCTGGGATCTTCTATACCGTACATCTCATAGACGTTACTGGGCAACATACAAGGTTCGTCATCAATATCAAAATCAATTCCGTTTTTGCTGCGGGCAACCCTAAAATGAGACATGGAAGAAAGATAAATTCGTTCGGGGGTGTAAATATATCGGGAGTCGTGGAGACCAATGCCCTTCATATTTTTGTCAAATGATTTTACGGTAATTTCACTCTTTTCGTGGTCAAAGTAAACCGTTCGAACTTCATTTTCGTTTCTGGCAATGGGTCTTTCGGCTACCCTTAGCAATAGTAGCACATCACCTTCAAATCTGATGACGCCACAATTGAATACACAAACGACCTCAAAATCGTTTTGTGAAGGTTTGACATCTTTTGGTGAAATAATCGGATTTTTGGGCGATCTAAAAACTTTTAAACTGGCCCCAGCTTTTGACTTGTCAATTGTGTTCATCTTAAATTTTAGCTAGTTATTTTGGTCTTTTTTTTGAAATTTTATCCTCACTCTTTAATTAATCCTGCATCTGAAACATCCACTTCTTGAATCCCTAACTTGTGGGCAATGGAATCATTGGCAAATTGAATTTTTCCATTTTCATAATTCAGGAGTAAGGGATCATCAGTGGTATTTCCATTTTCCAATTTTAATTCATATGCCGAGCGTACGTCGTAATGGTCAAGCTCTTTGGTGATAAGTTGCCCTTGACCTGGGCATAGAATATTATTCTCCAGCCGTTCCACGGCAACCATATCGTAAAATTCCAAACCTTCAGTAGCCACCATCACATTTTTTTCAAAATGGTATCCTTTACTTCGTTCCAAGGAAAACCAGCCTTTACCCTTCATAATGAAAATATTGTTCCTAAACGTATTGTTGAAGGCAATGTGGTTATGACTGGGCCTTGGCACATTGATCTCAACATTTTCTTCTATGGTACAATCAATCGCTTTTTCATCCAGATAATAGGCAGAAGTACCTGCCCCTGGTGTATCCTTTATATCCCGAATGAAATTTTGTTTGACCAAGGCATTGGTACAGAACGTTATGTAAATACCTGCACCATCATACAAATTCTGCATGGCCCTATGGACCAGGTTTTTTTCTATTCTCAAGTTTTTACCTCCGGCACATATCGCAGCGTAAGGCACATCATGAAGTTCATTATGGGTTATTTTGCAGTCGGTGTACAACTTTCCAGCTTCCCATTCCTCGGGTACATTTGGGTCGGTAGCACCAACGTACATTGCGATGGCACTCGGAAATGTCTTACCAATATCATGTATGTGGTTATTGTGTATTAAAGCATGTGAACCTACTAAACGTATTGCACCGGCACCGGCGTTATGCAGATGGCAGGAACGTATTGAAATATGGTCACCGGAAGCTTTTATGCAGTGTGCCCCAACATTGAATATATTGAGATTTTGCAAAGTGGCTCCTTCCACATTCCGCAACGAAACGGCTCCATCAAATAATTTAGCACCAAATGCACCACTCATCAATGGGGCATTCGTAGCAGAAATTGACATATTCTTAATTTGAATGTCGGTAACGATATCCTCATCAGAATGTCCTACAATGATCAAACTTTCCAAACAAGGAGCAATAATGGTGGCCTCCTGCATACGTTCATTTTCCAAGGGCCAGTATACAATTTCGCCATGCCTTCTATCCAGAAACCATTGCCCTGGTTTTGTCATTCCCTCAATAGTGTTCCAAAGAATGTAACGTTTTTCAAAGTTGTAGGCCTTGGTGAAAGCACCAGGTGGCCAACCTGACGGATTGGAAAATGTAATCGTACGGGCAGTTCCATCAATACGCTTTACCCCCACCAAAGATTCGTCCCACATATGAAAAATGGTCAACTCGGCATTTTTAGGCTCAAGCGTTTTTGGTATGTCCTCTGGCTTATATTTTAAAGTTGTAAGCTCTTTAGGTGTAGGTTGTCGTTCAAAACCACCTTCGTAGGTACTTTTCCAAGTCACATCAAACTCGGTTTCGTGAATGAAAAAGCCTTTTTCGGGCAACCTTGCCCTATCGGCATACCGCCCATTTACGATAAGCATACGAAAATCCAAAGGAACATTGGATGTTTGAGGTAATTTAGCAGACCATAAAAAGTCATTTTTTTTCTGCCATCTGGTGATACGTACTCCCCCAAACAGATTGACTTTTCCAGCACCTTCAATAACCAATCCTGAACAGTTGGAATTTATTTCAAGTGGACGTTCAAAAAAATAGTCCCCTTGATCCAAAATAAGGTGTTTTTGACCAGCCCCGCTGTTAAGGTGGTCAATCGCACTTTGCAGTTCGGAACTATTTCTGACTTTTGTAGGCATATAAGGTTAACTTTTTTCAATTTGAGCACTCCAATCAAGATAGTTTTGATACCGTGTTCTGTAAATATCACGATACCTTAAGGAAGGGATATACTCTTTTTCAAAGCCCACACCCATCTTATCGATTGCTTCTTGTACATTTTTATATATTCCTGCAACTGTAGCCGCAAACATAGCGGCACCCAGTGCGCAGGTTTGTTCGGATCTATGTATTCTAATGGGCATTTCGAGAATATCGGCCATCATCTGCATTACAAAAGGGGATTTTTTTGCTACCCCGCCAACTCCATTTACCCCTTCAACCAGGATACCATTTTCAATAAAACGCTGAACAATACTTTTTGCCCCAAAACAAGTGGCCTCCACCAAGGCCCTGTAAATTTCGGGGGGGCCAGATCCCAGTGTCAGATGTTTTAAAGCGCCGGTCAAAAGAGGATTGGCATCGGGTGTCCTTCTTCCATTGAGCCATTCCACGGCAAACTCGGAAGTAACCGTAGGCACGATCGCAGCGGCTTTTTCACTCAACTGGACCAAAATATCCTCTTGGATTTGGGTGATGTCGTTTACGGTTTTTTTGGATAGGTCCGTGTGCTTTGACTTAAAATCAATAATTGGCCAGAGCAACAGCTCTTTGAACCAGGCAAAAACATCACCAAAGGCCGACTGACCAGCCTCCAATCCGATAAATCCTGGGATTATGGACCCATCAACTTGACCACAAATTCCAGGAATCAGGGTATCTCCAATATTTTCCTTCGAAATTACCATCATATCACAGGTAGAGGTACCCATTACTTTGCTGAGGTAATTAGGGGCTATTTCTCCTCCTACAGCACCCATATGGGCGTCAAGTGCACCAATTCCTATCACCACATTGGTGTCAAGACCAAGTTTCTTGGCCCATTCCGCGCATAATGTTCCGGCAGCCCTATCAGAAGTAAAGACGCTGGAGGGCATATTTTTCACAATACGCATTAAGAGGGGATCCAATTCTTTGAAAAAAGTATCCGGAGGAAAACCGGCCCATTTGGGAGACCATAGTGCCTTATGGCCTGCAGCACAAACGCTCCTTTTAATATCTGCTACACCACGGCCGCCTGTAAGCAAGAACGGAATCCAGTCACAATGCTCTACCCAAGCATGGCAAGCGTTCCTCACTTCCTCGTCCATACGAAGTACGTGCAGCAATTTCGCCCAATACCATTCAGACGAATAAATTCCCCCACAATAGTCCAAATAATTTATCCCTCCTTGTACGGACAGCTCGTTGATTTCCCCTGCCTCTTTGATGGCCGTATGATCTTTCCAAAGAAAAAACATGGCATTGGGATTATCCTTAAACTTCGGATACAGGGCAAGGGGTACTCCTTTGCTATCGACCGCTACGGGTGTTGAACCAGTGGTATCCACTGAAATAGCCTTGATTTGCTTTCGCTGTTTGGGGGTAAGCTTAGCTAAACTTTCAGTTAAGGTGTGTTGTAAACCTTCAATGTAATCAAGGGGATGTTGACGATATTGATTTTTGTTATCATCAACGTATTTTCGAGCTTTCCATCTTGGGTATTCAAACACGGAAGTAGCCATTTCCTCCCCAGAATAGGCATCCACAATAAGGGACCTAACAGAGGCAGTGCCATAATCTACACCAATCACTAAAGGGCTGGAATCATTCATAGACAAAAGACGCATTAGGAATAAAGCGGGCCATAGGCACTACATGCACGGTAGTCTTGCCCTTCTTTGTCCATACCAAAGGAATTCCAAGCAGATGGTCTAAAAATTCTGTTCTCACCCACATTATGCATACAAACGGGTATCCTAAGCATAGCGGCCAAAGTAATCAGTTCATCACCAATATGTCCGTAACTAATGGCCCCATGATTTGCCCCCCAATTATTCATCACAGCATATACATCCACAAATGCACCCGAGCCAGTTAAATTGGGAACAAACCATGTAGTGGGCCATGTCCTGTTTGTTCTGACGTCCAAAGCGTTGTGAACATCCTCAGGAAGATCGACACTCCAACCTTCGGCAATTTGAAGTGCAGGTCCCAAACCTTTGATCAGGTTGATACGGCACATGGTCAAGGGCATAGCGCCCTTTGTTAGAAAATTGGAAGAATAGCCCCCACCCCGGAAGTATCCCAAATCGGCAGGATACCATGTGGTCGCTTCCAGGCAAGCTTCCTTTTCATCTTCCGTAATCTCCCAAAAAGGCTTCATTACCGGCTTGCCATCTTTTTGTTGTTGTCCCGAACCGTCCAAAGTGGCCGATCCGGAATTGATCAAATGAATAAAGCCATTTGAAGCATGCCCCTCCGGTTTCCATCCCGTAACCCGTTCAACGGATTCTGGGCTCCAATACGTTCTGACATCTGCAAAAATCTGTGCGGTATTGGTCAACAAATGATTGAACAACATAGAAATGCCGTTTAGGGAATCATTTTCAGTGGCTACCAAAAATGGTTTCCGAAGACCGTTCCAATCAAAGGAAGAATTAAGAATAGCCTCGGCGAAATCACCGTTGGGCAGAAAATCCGTCCATTGTCTTTGGCCCTGAAAGCCGCTTACCAAGGCGTCGTGTCCCAAGGCCTCTTCACCATGACCCATTTCCGCCAATTTGGGATTGCCTTCCATTAAATCGCGAATAATAAGGGCCATTTTAACCACAACCTCCCAGTCGTTGTCCTTTTGCTCCCTGGATCTTTGTTTATCGATTTCGTTGAAATCCTCACCCTCCTTGCAGTGTTTTTTGGTCCATTTTAAAGCTTTTTGATATTCCTCCTGGTCATAGATATTAAAATCCATTCGACGAAGAACTTCAGTTGAGTCAACAAACTCATTTCGCATTCCTAGATAGGATTGGAAGAAATCTGATTGAATCTCGGAACCAGCAATGCCCATGGAAACAGAGCCAATAGCCAAATAGGATCGTCCTCTCATTAAAGCAACGGCTAGACCAGCACGCGCAAATGACAATAGTTTCTTTTGTACATCCTTGGGAATTTCCTGGTCCCCAAGATCTTGCACATCACGACCGTAAATTCCAAAGCAGGGAAGTCCTTTTTGGTTATGTCCGGCCAAAGTGGCCGCCAGATATACGGCACCGGGACGTTCCGTACCATTAAAACCCCAAATAGCCTTGGGTATGGTGGCATCCATGTCCATGGTTTCCGTCCCATAGCACCAGCACGGTGTAACTGATAAGGAAACACCAACATTTTCCATCTTAAACTTTCTGGCACAGTCCAACGCCTCTTTCACACCGCCAATACAAGAATCCGAAAGGACACATTCAACTGGGGTCCCATCTGGGTATTTTAAATTCTCGGCATAAAACTTGGCAACATTACGAGCCATCTGCATCGTCGTTTCTTCCAAAGATTCACGGACGCCACCGAGGCGACCATCTATAATTGGCCTAATTCCAATTTTTGGATTCATATCCTGTTTGGTTAACGGTTATATGGTTTTACAATAGTCATTTTCTAAAGCACCTGTTTTAAAGTACCCGATTTTTTCAAAGATATGCTTAATCGTTTAAACAGAAAAATCAAAGGCAGTTATGATACTGTTAACTCAATGCTACGATCAGTGCGTTTTTGCTGAGGATTCCTGGACCACAACCTCAGCTTCCAAGCATATGGTCTTGTTTGGTAGTGAAGGGTTTTCAATGCGATCTATAAGGCAATGGACCGCATTTTTTGCCATTTTTTCCAAGGGTTGTCGCACATGGGTCAACGGACAATAATAAAAATCAAATGCTTCACCTTGATCAAAACTAACCACCGCCACATCGTCCGGAACTTTTATATTCAGTTTGTGAAAATATTTCAAACCTCTGATAGCCAAAGTGTTAGTGGCAAAAAAAATGGAATCGATCGGTTCTTTGGAGGCTAACATTTTATCAATGGCCGACTCAACTTCAAATAAAATGTTTTCATAAGGAATATGACCTAGTTTATCCGGAGTACTTTTCAAATCATATTTTTTTAAAACGGATTGATACCCCCTAACGCGCTCCTGCATATGATGCAAACTGTTTCCATAGGCAAGCATTCCTATATTTTTATGACCTGATTTCACCAACTCTTCAACCAAATCAAAAGACGCCTTAAAATTATCTATCATAACCTGATCACTGAATACTTCAGGGAAAAACCTATCAATTAAAACTACGGGCATTCCTTGTTTTTGTAATAGCCTTAAATGTTCTTCCCCTCCTTCGGATGGTGCAATGATAAATCCATCCACCTGACGGCTTGACAAAAAATCTATGAGTTGTTTTGATTTTGAAGCTTTTTCATCAGAACTTCCAAAAATTACCGTATAGTTGGACTTAGCGGCTTCGTCTTCTATGACCCTGGCGATGTTCGCAAAAAATGGATTTGAGATATCCGCCAATATAAGTCCTATGGTATTTGTTGAGCCTGTTTTTAAACTTTGGGCGACGGTATTGGGTTGGTAATTTAACCGCTTGGCTACCTCCTTCACCTTTTTGGCCATAGCAGGACTTACCCGACTATCCTTCTTTTCGGTAAGCACATAGGATACCGTTGCTACGGAAACACCCAACTCCTTTGCAATGTCCTTTAATGAAGCCTTTTTTTTCATGTCGCCTCGCTCGTATTTCAAAAACACAATTGTTCTTGTGTGAATTTATTGAAATAAACCTTAAATTAAAAAACCCTTGATTATTTATAAGATCAAGGGTTTTTAAAGTTGGCCTACCGGGCCCTACCTCGGCCTCTTTCGGCTAAACTTCCTGCCCAGTTTTTATGGCATAAAAAAACCTACTGCTATCGCAATAGGTTTCTCCAACTCCGTTGGCCTACTAGGACTCGAACCTAGAATGACTGGACCAAAACCAGTAGTGTTGCCAATTACACCATAGGCCAAAATACCATCAAAAGCTTTCACTTTTGAGCGTGCAAATTTAAGACAAACTTTTAGCTCACCAAATTATTTTGACCACATTCCAAAACCTTTGTGTTAAACCTTTTACTAAAGTGGTGAATTGTCTATGGTAATTTTGGTAAATTCGCCCCGATTGGACAACCAAGTACCGCATGTTTGCAAAAGACTATCAAAAATGGAACACCATCTTGGGATGGGCTTCCTTTACCATTGCCATAATTACCTATTTTCTTACCGTTGAACCTACTGGAAGTTTTTGGGATGCCGGGGAGTACATCACCACCTCCGCCAAATTACAGGTAGGCCACCCACCAGGGGCCCCCTTACTTCAAATGATAGGGGCGGTTTTTGCCCTGTTCGCCTTTGGGGAGGCTTCGAAAGTTGCCCTAATGGTCAATATGGTATCCGTGGTCTCCAGTGCGTTTGCCGTGCTTTTTACCTTTTGGATCATCACCAATCTCACCAGAAAGCTGATTGTCAAAAAATCCAAGGTTTCCAACAGTAAGGCCATCGCCATTTTTGGAAGCGGTTTGGTTGGGGCCCTTGCATTTACCTATTCCGACAGCTTTTGGTTCAACGCCGTGGAAACTGAGGTGTACGCCATGGCCAGTTTTATTATGGCCCTACTGTTATGGTTAGGCTTAAAATGGGTGGACAACCTGGAAAACGAACGAGGGAACAAATGGCTTTTGCTCATTTGTTTTGTGGTAGGTCTGGTCTTTGGTATTCAATTTATGGGCTTTTTGGCCATCCCCTCAATAGGATTGCTCTATTATTTCAAAACGTATAAAAAGACTACCGTCAAAAACTTTTTGATTGCCAATATCCTGGTCGTGGGTATTTTAATGTTGGTCTATAAGTTCTCTCTGACCTATGTACTGAAACTATTTGGTTGGAGCGAAGTGTTTTTCATCAATGAAGTGGGACTTCCCTTTAATTCAGGGACCTTGATTATGGGCATGGTGTTTTTGGCCGTGTTCTATTTTGCCTTGCGCTACACCCGAAAAAATGGTTTTGAGATAGGAAACCTTATCACGCTCTGTCTCATGTTCCTTATCCTTGGTTTCTCTTCCTGGCTGTTATTGCCCATACGTGCCAATGCAAAAACCGTGGTCAATGAGAATAATCCGGAGGATGCACGATCACTATTGGCCTACTACAATAGGGAACAGTACCCCGGAGTGGAAAGCCCATTTTACGGTGCCTATTTTTCCAATTCCTTTGCACCCCCCGGGGATGATATGGACGATAAACCCAAATATGAAAAGGACGAAGCCTTGGGTAAATATGTCATTGTAAACAACTATAAGGATGCTTTACAAAGTCCCAACAAAAAACATGTAGGCCTTCTGCCACGACTTTGGAGTGAGCAGCATGCGGAAAACTATATGCGCTATTTTGGGCGGCTGAATTTTAGGATAAAGCCCGAATACATTTCCCAGAACGAACTTAGGGACGCCGTAAACCAGTTCAAACAACTGGACGCCCAGGGCGAAATCGATACGGAACAGTACATGCAGTTCCTTAGAAGTTTTTCGGACTATATCGATGTGCTGCCCCCGAGCTTGGGACAAAACCTAAATTACCTTCTTGAATTTCAGTGGAGTTATATGTATATGCGCTATTTCATGTGGAATTTTGTAGGTAGGCAAAATGATGTACAGGGACGGTACGATGAAAATGGGCATTGGCTGAGTGGCATTAAATTTTTGGATGGCCTGCGATTGGGTAGTCAGGAAAACCTTCCCAGTGATGTGCTGGACAATAAGGCAAGAAATACCTATTTCTTTTTGCCGCTGCTGTTGGGTATCATTGGAATCGTATTTCAAATCTCCCGTAACCCAAAACAGTTCTGGGTGCTTTTTGTGTTCTTTATGTTCACGGGCTTCGCCATTCAGTTTTACACCAATCCCTATATTTTTCAACCCCGGGAACGGGACTACTCCCTGGTGGGTTCGTTCTTCATCTTCTGTATTTGGATAGGATTGGGGGTTTATGGATTGTTTGAGGAAATCAAAAAACTACTCAAACCAAAACTGGCGGCCCCTATAGCCACCATACTTTGCCTATTGGCCGTACCCCTATTGATGGCCTTCCAGAATTGGGACGACCATGACCGTTCCGGTCGGTATACCGCCCGTTCCACGGCAAAAGCCTATTTGGATTCCTGTCAGGAAGATGCAGGGGCCATTTTGTTCACCATTGGGGATAATGATACTTTTCCACTTTGGTATGCACAGGAAATTGAAGGACACCGCACAGATGTTCGTGTTGTGAACACCAGTCTTTTTGCGACGGACTGGTATATTGACCAAATGAAGCGAAGGGCCTATGAGAGTGATCCCATCCCCTCCCAACTCACCCATGACAAATACAGTTATGGAACCCGTGATGCCATTTATTTTCAACCCATCACGGAAAGCAGATGGAACATTAAGGATTTCATGAACTGGGTGGGGAGTGACAAACCTCAGACCAAATTCAAACATTTGTTTGAGAAACAGGGAAGGGAAGTAAGTGACTATCCGGCAAGCACACTGGATATTGTGTATTACCCCACCAATAAGGTCAGGGTTCCGGTCAATAAAAAAAATGTATTGGAAAGTGGACTTGTCAGGGAAAAGGACAGTGCTTTGATAGTGGACTATATTGATATTGACCTTCCCGAAAGTGCGCTGACAAAACAACGTATCCTCATGTTGGATCTTCTGGCCAACAATGATTGGAAGCGCCCCATCTATTTTTCGGGGGGGAGTTTTGACAGTGCGGAATATATATGGATGAAGGATTACCTCCAGCTGGACGGCCTTGTCTATAAACTGGTACCCATTAAAACCGAAAACAGGAGTCCTTTTGATATGGGACGAATCGATACCGACCTGATGTACGAAATTGTTGAAAAATGGGAATGGGGCAATTCTTCCGATCTGGACATTTATCATGATCCCCAGACACGTTCCCAGGGGCTGTCCTATAGAAGTAACCTGGCGCGATTGAGTGAGCAACTTATTGAGGAAGGAAAGATTGACAAGGCCAAGGACATTATTGATCTGGCCATGACTCATATGCCCTTTGAGCGTTTTGGCTTCTACACCTTTGTGGAACCTTTTCTTGATGGTTATTACAAAGTTGGTGAGCAGCAAAAGGCCAGGGAATTGTTTGAAAAACTAAAAAAGGTCTATCAGGAACGATTGGCGTATTACGCCGGAATACCAAGGGATGAGCAATATGCAAAGATTGATGATATTTTGACCAATTTGGAAGCGTATCAGCGTATTGTCTACATTCTATCGGACAATACGGATATGGAATACTCCGAAAAAGAATCCTTGACCCTTAAAGAATACATAGGTCTATTTGATGACTTTGTAGATGACGGCGAAGAATACTATGAAGAAACCTTTGGTCCTGACCCGGATGTAATGGACAGTGTTCCATTGGATACCATTCCCAATACCACGGATTCCGTTTTGGTGGATGATGAAGGGCAATAAAAATCTAAAGGAAAAAGTAAAAGTGTCCTAAGTGTATTCGTTCAGTATTCCAATGAGTGTATTGGCATCCTGTTCGCCACTTTGGCGCCATACCATTTCCCCCTTTTTGTAGATCATTAAGGTTGGTAAACCTTTAATTCGTAAGGCTTGGGAAAGCTCCTTGTTTTTATCGACATCTATTTTGATGACCTTGCCTTTATCACCAAGGGCGGCAGCAACATCACGTAAGACCGGGTGCATGGATGTGGACTGTTCGTTCCAATCCGCATAAAAATCCAACAGCACAGGGATGTCTAAGTCAATAAGTTCACCAAATTTGGACATATGTTAACGCATTTCTAACTCAAAAGTAACAAAATTTGTTAAAGAGGTACCTTAAGTAGGGCCTTTAACCCCTTGATTTAGGTTAAATTCACGTTAAACCTTTCTTTTTAAGTGTAATCACCGAAATCTCTGGCCAAATCCCAAAACGACCTGGATAACCAATAAAACCAAAACCACGGTTTACATTGATGAATTGATCCAATTCCTTATAGACCCCGGCCCAATACTTATAACGCCACTTTACGGGACTCCATTTAACAACACCGGGAATCTCCACTCCAAACTGCATCCCATGGGTATGCCCGCTTAAGGTCAAATGAAAATGGTAGTCGTCATGAATCACCTCATCTTCCCAATGGGATGGGTCATGGCTCATTAAAATCTTAAAATCCCCTTTTTGAACCCCCTGCTTTGCCTTTTGTAGGTCACCTGCCTTTTTAAAACGTCCCCTGCCCCAGTTTTCAACACCGATCAAGGCAATCCGCTGACCATTGCGTTCCAGGTAACGATGTTCATCCAACAACAGATCAAAACCCATTTCCTTTTGCAACTTTTTTAGGTCTTCTAAATTTCTGGCCTTGGCTTCCGCCGATGGCCATTGGGTATAATCCCCATAGTCGTGGTTCCCCAACACGGAAAACACCCCATCTTTGGCTTCCAGTTTGGCAAATGTATCGGCCCAAGGCTCCATTTCCGCAGCACGATCATTGACCAAATCCCCGGTAAAAAGGATGACATCACTTTGTTGCCGATTCACCAAATCCACACCATAGGCTACCTTTTTGGCATTATCAAAACTACCACTGTGCACATCGGAGATTTGGGTAATCCTGTATCCATCAAATGCTTCCGGCAAATCCTCAAACTCCAACTCATAAGTGAGCACCTGGTAATTATATTTTCCCCTGTACATCCCATAAAGCAATGCCCCAAAAGGCAGTGCGGCCAATCCCAGTCCAATGGCACTTACAAACTTTCGCCTGGAGGGAAAGAACGTTGCACTTTCATCGGAAACACCGGAAATCTTGTTGAATCCATAAACCGATAAACGCACCACATCCTCCAACAACAAAAAGAAGCCCAGGAAAAGGGCCAACAAAAAGAACGAAAAGAAGATACCGCCCGCAATGGCAATCCCCCCACGCATCGCGGAACCCGGCTCATAGGTCACCAGCTTAAATATCATATAGCCCCATGCCGATACAAAGGCCAGGACATAGACCAAATGGACCCATGGGGTCCTGAAAAGTGTTTTAAAGGCCTGGAAACCATAAATGGCCAAGGCAATATAAACTATGGAAAGAATGACAATAAATCGGGTCATAATACTTTATTTATATGCTATGCTTTTTCCTCAATGTAATTACTGATATTTCTGGCCAAATTCCTATCCTTCCAGGGAAACCTGTGTATCCAAAGCCGCGATTAACATTAATAAACTGTTCCTTTTCTTTATACATACCGGCCCAGTATTTATAACGCCATTTCACGGGAGTCCATTTTATCACATCCGGTATTTCCAATCCAAATTGATATCCATGGGTATGTCCGCTTAGCGTTAGATGGAAATGATATTTATGATTGATAAGCTTCTCTTCCCAATGTGAGGGATCATGGGTAAGTACAATTTTAAAATCTTCAGAATCAACCCCATTTAAAGCATTTTCAAAATTTCCTTTTTGCATCAATTTGTCAGAAGCGCTCCAGTTTTCGGAACCAATTAACATTAACTTTTTATCACCCCTTGCTATCGAATGATTTATATCGCATAATACGGTAAACCCCATATCCATTTGAAGCTGCTTCAATTTTTGGAGGTCATCTTCCTGCTCTTCCTCAGACTTCCATTTTGAAAAATAATCTCCATAATCATGATTACCCAAAACAGAATATTTACCATCAGGAGCAGTCAATCCCGAAAAAACATCTTGCCATGGTTCCAGTTCATCCGATGTCCTGTCCACAAAATCTCCGGTAAAAATTATGGTATCGCTCTTCTGGTTATTGATCAAATCCACTGCATACTTTACTTTGGAGGGATTGTCCAACCCCCCCGCATGAACATCGGAAAAATGAGTAATGGTGTAGCCATCAAATTCCAGAGGTAAATCCTCGAATTCCAGTTCGTAAGTAATGACCTTAAAATTATATCGCCCTTCAAATATTCCATACAACAAGGCCCCAAAGGGTAAAAATCCCAAAAACAAGGCCAATCTTCCCACAACTGCCCTTCTTTCGGGCCAGTATTCTTTAGTGGACCGCTTAAAAACACGCTCCTTTAATCTGCCATACTTCAAACGAAGTAACCTTACCACATCCTCTAAAATCATGATTCCACCAAGAATAAGCACCAGAATATAAAACGCAAAGAAAACCGCAAAAACCAGCAATTTATCCGAATCATATCTGACACTACCCAAATCAATAAGAACCTCAAAGAGGAAATAACAGAAAACCCCTAAAGTCAATAAAAAATAAGCTCCTCGAAGCCATTTGGATTTAAAACTACTTTTTATGGCATAAAACCCGTAAATGGTAAAAAAGACGTAGGTGATGGCAATAAATAATCTAGTCAAGAGAAAAAAAATTAAAACTATTGGATTACAAATAAATCAACTTGCTTCTTCAAATTTACTTGAGATACTCAACAATTTGACGAACAATTTCCGAATTCGTTACGGCCACATGGTGTTCCACCAAGTGCTTGTTGGAATTCATGGGAATCTTTTGGTCCAGTGCAACCTTATTCACAAAGGCGGTTCCTGAAAGATGTAGCGCATAAAGTCCTGCTTCCTTAAACCGCATGGCATTTTCCGGATTCACACCGCCCCCGGCCATTAGGGTCATTTGAGTGGTTTTCTGCCATTTCCTTAGGTTTTCCAGTCCCTTTTCGGCCGTAGGTTGTTTCCCGGAAGTCAAAACGGTATCCACACCTATCTCCTCGAGTTGCTTCAATACGGTCTCCGGATGGGGCACCCAGTCAAAAGCACGATGAAAGGTAAAATGCAGTGGTTTGGCCCATTCCACCAGTTCCCGGGTTCTTTCAAAATCCAAGGTGGAGTCAGCTTTTAAAACCCCGGAAACAATTCCTTCCACCCCCAATTCCTTGCAAAATGCAATATCGGCCATCATGACCTGAAACTCGGATTCCGAATAGGTAAAATGTCCACTTCTGGGACGGATGAGCACATGGATGGGAATGGTCAGTTGTTCCCTTACCAATCTTAAAAGGCCATGGGACGGGCTTATACCACCTACCCCTAGCTCAGAACAAATTTCAATCCTATGGGCACCTGACCGTTGCGCATTAAGGGCAGATTGCAAACTATTGGCACAGACTTCTACTAGCATTTCCTGGTTTTTATAATCCCATTGACCGTTGGTCTTCATAAAAATGAAAGATTGAAGCCCAAAGATAGGTGCATCCATGCCAAAATAGTATATTGGAATCAAATATGAATCCATGCGTAGACGTAAGTTCCTAAAAAAATCAAGTCTTTCCACGGCGGGCATCGTTTCCGCCCCTTTGTTCAGTTCCTGCAAGAATGCCCCGGAAGAAAAGGAAATACCCATTTCGGTACCCGCAAGAAAACCCATTGTAATTGCAACATGGAATGTTCCCAATGCCACTGCCAAGGCCTGGGAAGTGTTGAATAGTGGTGGAACGGCGTTGGATGCCGTGGAACAGGGCACAAAAGTGGAAGAGGCCGATACCAATAACCAGTCCGTGGGAAAGGGTGGACGGCCAGATCGGGAAGGTCGAGTGACCTTGGACGCCTGCATCATGGACCAAAATGGCAACTGTGGTGCCGTGGTCTTTCTACAAAATGTGACCCATGCCATCTCAGTGGCCAGAAAAGTAATGGAAGCTACGCCCCATGTGATGTTGGCGGGAGAAGGGGCAGAGCAATTTGCCTATGAGCAGGGATTTGCCAAAGAAAACCTCCTCACGGAAAAGTCGCGCTTGGAATGGGAGGAATGGAAAAAGGAATCCAAATACGAGCCGGTGATCAATATTGAAAATCATGATACCATTGGAATGGTGGCCATTGATGAAAAAGGGGACATTTCCGGGGCCTGTACCACAAGTGGCATGGCCTACAAAATGGCCGGAAGGGTCGGAGATTCCCCAATCATTGGCTCCGGCCTGTTCGTGGATAATGAAATTGGGGGTGCTGCAGCAACTGGCCAAGGTGAGGAAGTGGTGAAAACGGTGGGGAGTTTCCTGGTCGTGGAGCTTATGCGGCAAGGACGTTCCCCACAAGAAGCCTGCGAAGAAGCGGTACATCGCATTGTAAAAGGAAATCCCAGGCACAAAGACTTTCAGGTAGGTTATATTGCCATCAACAAAAATGGGGAAACCGGAGGCTATTGCATCCATCCCGGCTTCAGTTATCGGGTGTATTCCAAAAATGGGCATGAAAATATTGAACCCGGTAGTTTTTTAGAACCATAAAACGGGATTGCTCCCTATGGCATTTGAGAACCATTTTTCAACCTATATGATTCCCTATTTTCCAGTGCTTAATCCCCTTTCGAATTTTAGGGGGTCGGTCGCAAACCAACACTTTATACCCATTACCCTATGGCAGAATCATCATCCAAATCATGGCTTCAGCGCCTAAAAGACGAAAGTTGGGAAGCAGAATTGCTGGTCTCTGCGGTAGCGATTTATGGAATTTTTCAATCCTTTGTCCTAATCGATTTTTTAATTGATTTTCTGATCAATAAACTAAACGAGACCCAGTATATAATAGGCTATTTTATAGCATTTATGGGCATTTTGGCCTTTAGTATCCTGGCCACCATGTTCATCATCCATTTCATTCTTCGTTCCTATTGGATTGGATTGGTGGGATTGAATTCCGTATTTCCGGACTATAGCATAAAAGATAGTGCTTATTCCGAAATCTATACCAAAAAGATGACGGACTATCTTCCAAAATTGTCCAAAAGCATTGATTCCATTGATGAATTGTGTAGTGTTATATTTTCGGCCGCTTTTACCATACTGGGTCTCTACGCCTACATTACCGTTTTTAGTGCCTTGTATCTCTTTATATTCAATAAGCTTAAAGGAATTGTCCCTGTAGCGGTGCTTTTAATACCCATTGCTTTAATTGCCCTACTTTTAGTGGTACAGAGCATTTTGAACGTTTTTGCAAACCTCAAAAAACTTAAAACCAATGCCCGCCTACAGCATTCGTTTTTTTGGGTAGTGAAGATTTCGAGCTTAATACTCATGGGACCGTTGGCAAAGAACTTTCTCCAGGTGAGTATGATTTTTGGCTCAAATTTCAAGCGAAAAAAAAGCCTTGTTACTTTGGTACTGTTGTTCTTCTTCGCGGGTGCAAGCTTATCGGTTTTTCAAGCGCAGAAAACCAATTTGTTCCACATGGTGCGTCACAAGGCACCAAAGGATTCCTTTAAAACATATGCCTATTTCTACAACACCAATAACAATGAAAGTTCCTTTTTACTTACTCCGGAAATTGACTCCGATATTATTGAAAAAAGGGTGGTGCGACTTTTTATTCCCATTTTTGATAATGAACTTGACCATTTTGAACAGGCTTGTGGCATCCAAAAACCTAAAAATCCATTGAAAGAAGATAAAGTTGAAATGCAAGGCGTATGGAAAGACTACCTCTCCTGCTATCAACAAAATCATTTTGTGGCCGTTGATGGGCAACCGGTTACTGTGGAATTTGTCAAATACGACCACCCACAAACCGGGCAATTCGGTATTTTGGGATATATTGACCTATCGGACCAGGCCAGGGGACAGCACCAATTGAAAGTTGTAAAAAATGGGGCTGATGCGGATTCCAAGGAATGGACCATCCCCTTTTATTATCACGGAAATCTTTGATTTTTCAATTGTAATGGCCCTTGGAGTTCCCTTCCTTGGAGACAATTAATCTTTGTACATTTAAAAATCGTACCGATACCCACTTTTAACCAATAACTAGTAACCTTTAACTATCAACCAATAACCTTTTACTATTAAATAATAACTTTTAACCACATCAGATGTCTGACCAAAAAAGACTCTTTCTTTTAGATGCCTACGCTTTAATTTTTAGGGGCTACTACGCCTTTATCAAAAACCCAAGAATCAATTCCAAAGGCATGGACACTTCGGCCATTATGGGTTTTATGAATTCCCTTTTTGACGTCATTCGCAGGGAAAAGCCCGATCATTTGGCCGTTGCCTTTGACAAGGGAGGCAGTGTGGAGCGCACGGAACTTTTTGAAGACTACAAGGCCAACCGGGATGAGACCCCCGATGCGATCCGTATTGCCGTTCCCTATATCCAGGATATTTTAAAGGCACTCAAAATTCCGGTAGTGGAGTTGGAAGGATATGAGGCGGATGACCTTATCGGTACTTTGGCAAAACAGGCCGAAAAAGAGGATTATAAGGTCTTCATGGTAACCCCGGACAAGGATTTTGGCCAATTGGTTTCCGAAAACATTTTCATGTATCGCCCCGCTCGGATGGGGAACGGAATAGAGATTTGGGGAATTCCGGAGGTCCAAAAACGTTTTGGGGTAGAGCGCCCGGAACAGGTGATCGATTATCTGGGAATGATGGGTGATGCCAGTGACAACATTCCGGGATTGCCCGGGGTTGGTGACAAAACCGCACAAAAGTTTCTGGCGCAATTCGGTTCACTGGAAGGACTCCTGGCCAATACCGATCAGCTAAAAGGCAAAATGAAGGAAAAGGTGGAAACGAACGCCGAACTTGGTCGCCTCTCCAGAAAACTGGCCGAAATTAAAATTGACTGTGATGTGCAATTTGATGCTGCCGATTTTGAAATGTGCCCCCCCGATGCTGAAAAAGTACAGGAGCTGTTTGAAGAACTTGAATTCCGAAGGTTAAAAGAACAATTCCTTAAACTGTTTTCCGGTGAAGCGGAGGCCGACCCCCAAACCACCAAAACCGTGACCAAGGAAAAAGTGTATTCGGAACAAGGTCAGGGGGAGTCCAAAGTAGCCGGAAGCGGACAATTTACCCTTTTTGGAGGCAACCCCAGTGAAGCAGCGGCCACCATAAAGGAGGTAAGTAGCCGAAAAACCATTTCCGAAGTACCACACTTTTATCAAATGGTCCAAGATGGACTGGGCATGGAACTGTTTCTAAAAAGCCTGATGAAGCAGCACGCGGTCTGCTTTGATACGGAGACAACATCCATCAATCCCTTGGAGGCCGAACTCGTTGGCATTGCATTTTCCTGGGCCGAAGGTAAGGGCTTTTATGTCCCATTTCCGGAGGAAAGGGAGAAAGCCATGGTCGTTATCGAAAAACTAAGACCCTTCTTTGAAGCGGAGGATATTGAGAAAATAGGTCAAAACCTTAAATATGACATCAAGGTTATGCACAATTATGGGGTTGATGTAAAGGGAAAGTTATTTGACACCATGTTGGCCCACTACCTCATCAATCCGGATATGCGACACAATATGGACGTACTTTCGGAAACCTATTTAAACTACACCCCTGTTTCCATCACCGAACTCATCGGAAAAAAAGGAAAAAATCAACTGAGCATGCGGCAAGTTCCATTGGAAAAGCAGACGGAATATGCCGTGGAAGATGCCGATGTCACCTATCAATTGGCCCAAAAGTTCCGTCCGGAGCTGACCGAAGCAAAGACGGACACCCTCTTTGAAGGCATTGAAGTACCCTTGCTCCGGGTTTTGGCGGACATGGAACGTGAAGGCATTAATTTGGATGAAAGCTTTTTGAACGACCTTTCCACCGTACTGGATAAGGACATTAAAGAACTGGAAGGAAAAATCTATGAGCTAGCTGGGGAACAGTTCAATATCGGTTCCCCCAAACAGTTGGGGGAAATACTGTTTGGAAAAATGAAATTGGTGGACAAACCCAAAAAGACCAAAACCGGGCAATTTTCCACTTCCGAGGAAGTGCTTTCCTATTTGGCCAAGGACCATGAAATCATTCAAAATGTTTTGGACTATCGTGGGTTGACCAAACTAAAGAGCACCTATGTGGATGCATTGCCCAATGAAGTCCAAAAACACAGTGGAAGGGTGCATACGGATTATATGCAGACCGTGGCCGCCACAGGTCGATTGAGCAGTAACAATCCCAATCTGCAGAATATCCCCATACGAACGGAACGAGGGCGACAAGTACGGAAAGCCTTTATTCCAAGGGATGAAAACTATGTGTTGCTGGCTGCGGATTATTCCCAGATCGAACTGCGGATCATTGCGGCTTTGAGTGAGGAAGATACCATGATCGAAGCATTCAAAAATGGGGAGGACATTCACGCCTCTACAGCGTCCAGGGTTTTTAATGTCCCTATTGACGAGGTCACCCGCGAACAGCGAAGCAATGCCAAAACCGTAAATTTTGGCATTATCTATGGCGTTTCCGCCTTTGGACTGAGCAATCAAACGGATTTAAATAGAACTGAGGCCAAGGAACTCATAGAAACTTACTATAAGACCTATCCCAAGCTCCGTAATTATATGGGGGAACAGGTCGATTTTGCTCGGGAGAATGGATATGTACAGACCGTTTTGGGCCGCAGACGGTATTTAAAGGATATCAACGCAGGGAATCAGGTGGTGCGCGGTGCAGCGGAACGAAACGCTGTGAACGCCCCAATCCAAGGTAGTGCGGCGGATATCATAAAAATTGCAATGATCAATATCCACAAAAAGCTTACGGAAGGCAACTACAAGACCAAAATGTTACTCCAGGTGCACGATGAATTGGTGTTTGATTGCTACAAACCCGAACTGGAGGAGATGAAAACGCTTATTAAAACCGAAATGGAAAATGCCTATACGTTGGCCGTACCCTTGGACGTGGAAGTAGGCATCGGAGCGAATTGGCTGGAGGCACACTAAAACTAAAAAGGCACCCAATGGGTGCCTTTTTCATTCTCACTATGGTTTGGCCTACCAACTCAAAGCCAATTTAAACTTCGGTTTCCTTTCTTTTTTCTCAGCCGCTTTCCTCGCAGCTTTCTTCGCAGCTTCCTTTTCTGCCTGGATGAACAAATCCATTGAAAACGGATAGGTTTGCCACATGTTCGGGTAATACGTTAACTTCTTCATACTACGTTTTTTTTTGAAAAATGAGCGGCAAAGATGCTACTGCCCTTTGGTGTGGAAATCAATAGTATTACCCACTTTCTATGCTATTTTACCCCAAATGACCCTTTTTAACACTCCCTTAAGGTAAAGTACCAAAAAAGTAAGGGAAATTCGATAAAACCAAAGTGATGAAATCGCTGTTACCATTCCTACTGTTCCTTTTACTGTTTTTACTTTCCTGCAACCGTGATCTACCAACAAATAAGGATATTTCTGTAGCAAGGAATGCACTCCCTCTAGTCCTAAAAAAGTTCAACACCGCATTTGCCAACGGGGATTTGGCCATTTTGGATTCCTTGACCACCGAAAACTATGTACATACCAATGGTAGTTCCAAGGTCATTTCCAAAACGGACTGGTTCAATTATTTGCGGCAAAGAAACCGCCAATTAAAATCCGGTGACCTAAAAGTTCTGGACTATTCCCTTAAGGAGCAACAAATTGAATACCACGGCACCACCGCCATCGTTACGGGAAAGGTGCTTATTGTAACCGGTGATAGCTCGGGAACAAAGGAACACGAATACCGCATTACCAATATTTGGGTCTATGGGAACGAAGGTTGGAAAAGGGCCGGTTTCCATGATGGCAAAATACAAAGGCCCTAGCACAACAGTATTCGGTTGGTGGCATAGTTATGTGTTTTCCAAGGTGCACCATAGTATCGGGGCAAGGTATATTCACAGTTTCCAATATCCATTCCGCAGACACCGATCGCTGCAATTTCCTCCCTACTGCATAAAGACTTTCAAAAATCCCTTCTCACCATTTTTTGTCAACTTTTTTTTGTTGATAAATTCGTAAATCATTGATTATTATATGATTAATCACTAAAAATGGGTGACTTTATGATTTTTGTCAGGTTCCATTTTTTTCCGTTTTTCCTAATTTTACATTCCCTTAACATCATTGCTAATTTTCTAAAATCCGTTCAAAAATGCAGTCGACCCGTGTCCAAACCGTCCCTAAAACCTACACCCAACAAGAAGCGTATGAAGCCTCCGTGGATTATTTTAAAGGAGATGATCTCGCCGCCATGGTCTGGGTGAACAAATATGCCCTAAAGGATTCTGAGGGCAACATTTATGAACGTACTCCAAACGATATGCACCGCCGTATTGCCAAGGAGATTGCGCGGATAGAGCAAAAGTATCCGAATCCCATGACCGAGGGGGAAGTATATGATCTTATCAAGGATTTTAAATACATCGTCCCCCAGGGAAGTCCCATGGCGGGTATTGGCAATCCCTACCAGATAGCTTCGCTTTCCAATTGTTTTGTAGTGGGGAACGATGGACAATCCGACTCCTATGGAGGCATCCTTAAAATCGATCAGGAACAGGTACAGCTTATGAAGCGTCGTGGCGGGGTAGGCCATGATCTTTCCCATATTAGGCCCAAGGGATCGCCGGTAAAGAATTCCGCACTCACCTCTACGGGCCTGGTCCCCTTTATGGAGCGGTATAGCAATTCTACCCGGGAGGTAGCACAAGATGGACGCCGGGGCGCACTTATGCTTTCCGTAAGTATCAACCACCCGGATGCCGAAGATTTCATTGATGCCAAAATGGAACAGGGAAAGGTTACGGGCGCCAATGTTTCCGTGCGAATGGATGACGATTTCATGAAAGCCGTGGAAACCCAACAACCTTATGAGCAGAAATTCCCCATTTTTAGTGAAAACCCCAAATACAATAAGACTATTGATGCCAAAAAACTGTGGGACAAGATTGTGGCCAATGCATGGCAGTCCGCAGAGCCGGGCATCCTCTTCTGGAATACCATCACCCGGGAATCCGTTCCCGATTGTTATGCGGATTTGGGCTATAGGACCGTATCCACCAATCCCTGTGGGGAAATTCCGCTTTGCCCTTATGACTCATGCCGCTTATTGGCCATCAATCTCTTCTCCTACGTGGAAAAACCCTTTACCAAAGCGGCTACCTTTAATTTTGACCTTTTCAAAAAGCATGTAGCCCGGGCGCAGCGCATCATGGATGACATCATTGACCTGGAACTGGAAAAAGTAGATGCAATTCTAGGTAAGATAGCCTCCGATCCCGAACTGAAGGAGGTGAAAACCGTTGAAGTCAATCTTTGGAAGAACATCCGCAAAAAAGCACGGGAGGGACGGAGAACGGGAATTGGAATTACTGCTGAGGGTGATATGCTCGCGGCCTTGGGACTACGTTACGGTACCGAAGTGGCCAACGAATTTTCCGTAGAAGTACACAAGACCATTGCCTTGGCGGCATACCGGGAATCCGTACGGACGGCCAAGGAACGTGGGGCGTTTGGCATTTTTGATGCGGAACGCGAAAAGGGCAATCCATTTATCCAACGCCTTCGCAAGGCAGATGAAAAACTGTATTACGAAATGTTGGAGCACGGACGCCGGAACATTGCACTCCTTACCATTGCCCCAACGGGAACCACCAGTTTAATGACCCAGACCACCTCAGGTATTGAACCCGTATTCCTTCCCGTATACAAAAGACGCCGAAAGGTAAACCCCAATGATAAATCGGCTCGGGTGGATTTTGTGGACGAAGTAGGGGATTCCTGGGAAGAATACACGGTGTTCCATCACCGATTTAAACAATGGATGGAAGCCAACGGTATCGCAATGAACCAAAACTATTCCCAGGAGGAAATTGACGAATTGGTAAAAAAATCCCCCTATTACAAGGCCACGTCCAACGATGTGGATTGGTTGAGCAAGGTTCATTTACAGGGAGCAGTCCAAAAATGGGTGGACCATAGCATTAGCGTTACCATAAACTTGCCCAACCACGTATCCAAGGAGTTGGTGGGACAACTCTATTTGGAAGCGTGGAAAAGCGGCTGCAAGGGAGTTACGGTATACCGTGACGGATCGCGTTCCGGCGTGCTTATCTCCAATGAGGACAGTAAAAAGGAGGAAAAAGAGGGCGATACCCTGGTCGTATTTCCCAAGAAAAGACCTCAGGTTTTGGAGGCCGATGTTGTGCGTTTCCAAAACAATAAGGATAAATGGATAGCATTTATTGGGCTTATCGAAAACAAGCCTTATGAAATCTTTACCGGTTTGGCCGATGATGAGGATGGTATCCTACTCCCGAGGTGGGCCAACAAAGGTTTGATCATTAAAAACAAGGATGAAGAGGGCAACTCCCGATATGATTTCCAATACAAAAACCGAAGGGGCTACAAAACCACTATTGAAGGCTTATCGTACAAATTCAATCCCGAATTCTGGAACTACGCCAAACTGATTTCAGGAACCTTGAGACAGGGCATGCCCATAGAAAATGTGGTACACCTGATCAATGGCCTTCAATTGGATAACGAATCCATCAACACCTGGAAAAATGGAGTGGCACGGGCACTGAAACGATATGTGGCCGATGGCACGGTTGCCAAGGGACAAAAATGCAGCAACTGCCAATCCACCAACCTCATCTATCAGGAAGGCTGCCTTACCTGTAAGGACTGTGGTTCCTCTAAATGTGGATAACGGTATAAGCAACAATGCCCCTTGAATGGGGAAGTGGAATACATGATATCCCGCCTTAATCGTACAAATATGGGCGGGATTATTCATTTAAGGATTACCGTATCACAGGTCAGTCCTCCACATAGACCAATCGAAAGCCGGTATGTTCCAAACCGGTATCCGGGGTGGAGCTCATACGTGCCGAAGCCCTATAGCCCGTGCAGTAACTTTCACTACATAAAAACGACCCCCCGCGTATCACTTTTTGTTGTTGGGGATTCAGGTATTTTTTGAAGTAGCCGTCCTCCCTTCGCTCCAACATTTCGTAGGCATTGGGATAATAGGTGTCCAAACACCACTCCCAAACATTTCCTGCCATATCAAAAAGTCCAAAACCATTGGGTGGAAAGGAGCCGACTTTGGCCGTTTTTTCAAACCGGTCCTCCAACAGGTTTTCCACTGGAAAATCCCCTTGGTGAAAATTGGCGTTCTGGGTGGCTTGGGCAAAATCATCACCCCAAAAATATTTGGTCCCCTGGCTTCCCCCCCGGGCGGCATATTCCCATTCCGCTTCCGTTGGCAATCGCTTACCTACCCAATGGGCATAGGCCATGGCATCATACCAGGCTAACTGTACCACGGGATGGTTTTCCTTGCCCGCAATGGAACTGCCCGGTCCGTAGGGTTGTTTCCAGTTGGCCCCTTTTTGGAACTTCCACCACATTTGGGGATTGCTCCCATCGAACACCAAGGCTCCGGGATCATAGCGTTGCCCTTCAATAAAGGCCTCTTTTTCCGCAATGGTCACATAACCTGTGGCATCTACAAATTCCTTGAATTGCGCATTGGTCACTTCGGTCCTATCCATCCAGAAGGGGCCTACAGTTTCACTATGGCGCGGAAACTCATCCCTTCTTGCCTGATCGGACACCCCTCCCATCATAAAAGTCCCTCCTTTGATTTGGATCATATCTTGGGTAGGGTCCATATCCTCTTTCCTCGGTATTTTGGAAATCTCCAGTAAGTACGCCTCATGGGCACTCAATTGTTTCTCAACAATGGGTGCCGTTTGTGTCTCCTTGGCTTTTGGTGTTTTTTTACACCCCATCAAACCAAGAAAAAGAAAAAAGAAAAGAATAGCTCTTTTAGCGATATGCTTCATAGTTTGCCCCTATTTGATCCAAAACTTTTAGAAAGGTATCAAATTCCATGAGATCTAGATTCTTTACGGTTTGTTTTCGAAGGGCAACGGCATGGGGCAACACCAAATCAATAAGGGTTTTTCCTTTGGGGGTCAGTTCCAATTTAAACCGTTTTTGGTCCCCATCAAAACGGGTTTTGGTCAGCCAACCTTTTCGTTCCAAACCACCGATAACCCTGGAAATTGTGGCCCTATTCCTGAAGTTCAATTGAACAATTTCCCGTTGCGAGGCATTGTCCGCCAATTCATGGACTTGATGCAGAATAACCCATTGTTCAATGGTCATTTCCACGTGCAACTGTTCAAATTTTCGTAGATAGGCTTCCTGGACCTTTCGAAGCACCAAATCCAAATGAAGGCCTATTCCTTGTATTTCATCAATCTGATTGAGCAATTTTAACCTGAAATTTTGATTCAAAAATCATTTCGCATTTCAAAAATACTTATTTTTGTTGCATCAACAACAAAATTTTTACAAACAAAATATACTTCCATGGAAACTTCTACAATTCCTAAAATTCATGGCAAAGCCAAGGACTTTATGCCCATTAATGGCACGGACTACATAGAACTGTACGTTGGTAACTCCAAACAGGCCGCTCATTACTATAAGACCGCCTTTGGTTTCCAATCCTTTGCCTATGCCGGATTGCGAACTGGACTTAAGGATCGGGAGAGCTATGTCGTGATTCAAGATAAAATACGTTTGATCCTCACCTCGCCCCTAAAAAGCGGAACTGAAATTGGGCAGCATATAGACAAACACGGGGATGGTGTAAAGGTGGTTGCCCTTTGGGTGGATGATGCCACCTACGCCTATGATACCGCGATTTCCAAAGGTGCCAAATCCTATATGGAACCTGAAACCGAGGAAGATGAAAACGGAAAGGTAGTTCGGGCCGGAATTTATGCCTATGGGGAAACCGTCCATGTTTTTGTGGAGCGAAAGGATTACCACGGTACATTTTTACCAGGTTATATCCAATGGGAGACCCCAGATTACAATCCTGCACCCACTGGATTAAAATATGTGGACCATATGGTGGGCAATGTGGGGTGGAACCGCATGAACCATTGGGTGGAATTCTATGAAAAGGTAATGGGATTCGTGAACATCCTTTCCTTTGATGACAATGATATTTCAACGGAATACACGGCATTGATGAGTAAGGTGATGAGCAATGGGAACGGACGTATTAAATTCCCAATAAATGAACCGGCAGAAGGGAAGAAGAAATCACAAGTTGAAGAGTATTTGGATTTTTATGAAGGTGAGGGCGTACAACATATTGCGGTTGCCACTGACGATATCATTAAAACGGTCAAGGACTTGCGCAGTCGGGGTGTGGAATTCCTTCGTGTACCATCCACCTATTATGATGCCGTTACGGATCGTGTCGGAAAAATAGATGAGGATATTGCTCCTTTAAAGGAATTGGGGATTCTGGTGGATCGTGATGATGAGGGGTATTTGCTTCAAATCTTTACCAAGCCTGTTGAACCAAGGCCCACCATGTTCTTTGAAATTATCCAAAGAAAAGGGGCACAATCCTTTGGAAAGGGTAATTTTAAAGCATTGTTTGAAGCCATTGAGCGGGAGCAAGAGTTAAGAGGTACTTTACATTAATTCATAAGTTCAGCCTAAAACTCTAAACTCCGAACTTACAACACATAATAAAAAAAAATGCCGATTTATCATAGACTGGGCGAAATTCCGCAAAAGCGACACACCCAATTTGAAAAGCCTGATGGGAATTTATATTACGAACAATTGTTCGGCACCATAGGTTTTGATGGAATGTCATCGCTGCTCTACCACATTCACCGACCTACACAGGTAAAGGAAGTGTGGAAACCTTTGGACGTTAGCCCCAAAATAGCGGTCGCAAAGAATATTACCTCAAGGAAGCTTGTTGGGTTCGATGTAAAGCCCAAAGACGATTTCCTGGAAGCCCGAGAACCCCTTTTGGTCAATTCCGATGTGCATGTGGGGCTTGCCGCACCAAAGAAATCCCTGACTTCCTATTTCTATAAGAATTCCGATGCCGATGAAATGCTTTTTATCCATAGGGGCACAGGTACCTTAAAAACGTTTTTGGGAAATATCCCTTTTGAATATGGCGATTATTTGATCATTCCCAGGGGGATGATCTATCAAATTGAATTCGATACGGAAGACAACCGAATTCTGTATGCAGAATCCTTCCATCCCATCTACACGCCCAAACGTTACCGAAATTGGTTTGGGCAATTGTTGGAACATTCCCCATTCTGTGAACGCGACTATAAATTGCCGCAGGATTTGAAGGCACATGATGAGAAAGGTGAATTTGTGATGAAAATCAAGAAGCAGGGCATGCTCCATAGCCTGATCTATGCCACCCATCCATTTGATGTAGTGGGTTGGGACGGCTATAATTATCCCTACGGATTCTCTATCCATAATTTTGAACCCATTACAGGTCGGGTACATCAACCGCCACCGGTACACCAAACCTTTGAAACCAGCGCCTTTGTAGTCTGCTCCTTCTGTCCACGCCTGTATGATTACCATCCAAAGGCCATCCCCGCTCCCTACAATCATTCCAATATTGACTCGGATGAAGTACTGTATTATGTAGATGGGGATTTTATGAGCAGGACGGGCATAGGGCCCGGATATATTTCGCTCCATCCTGCTGGTATCCCGCATGGGCCGCACCCCGGCACCTATGAAGCCAGTATCGGAAAAAAGGGCACGGAGGAATTGGCCGTCATGATCGATACCTTTAAACCGCTAATGGTAACCGAAAATGCCCTTAAAATAGATGATGGCAAATATTACAGCTCCTGGATAGAATAATTTCCAATTAAACCAATTACAAATGTCATTTCGAAATGAGCCAAGCGATTGAGAAATCTGAAATTTAGATTTCCCAGGTTAGTTCAAAACGACCAAATAACCTTGTAGAAGTATGATCATAGACATTCCTGAAAACTCGGATTTTTCAATACACAATATTCCCTTTGGCATGTTCTCAACAAAAGATGGAAGTCCACGTGCCGGAGTGGCGATTGGAGACCATATTCTGGATTTGGTAGCCGTCCATGGGCTTGGAGCTTTTGATTTTGAAGTCTCGGTCCTTGAACGCAATGACCTAAATGACTTCATAGCCCTCGGCAAGAAAGTGACTTCCAAAGTACGGACCGATATTCAAAAATGGCTACAGGATGACAGCTCCATTCTGGCTGGAAAACAAAACCTTTTTGTGAGGCAATCCGATGCCCAAATGCATATGCCCATTTGTGTTGGGGATTATACGGATTTCTATTCGAGTATTGAGCATGCCACTAATGTAGGTAAGATGTTTCGTGATCCCGAAAATGCCCTTTTACCCAATTGGAAGCATATTCCGGTAGGCTATCACGGTAGGGCAAGTTCCATTATCCCAAGCGGGGAGCCTATTTACCGTCCCAAGGGACAGACCATTCCCCAGGATGCCAAACAACCCATTTTTGGACCTACCCAACGCTTGGACTTTGAATTGGAAATGGGTTTTGTTGTGGGAAAAAATACGGAAATGGGAGATGCTGTTTCCACGAACGATGCCGAGGATCATATTTTTGGTTTGGTGCTTTTCAATGATTGGTCCGCCCGCGATATCCAAAAATGGGAATATGTCCCGCTCGGCCCTTTTTTGGCAAAGAACTTTGCCTCCTCCATTTCCCCTTGGATCGTGACCCTGGAAGCATTGGAGCCTTTTAAGGTTGAAGGGCCAAAACAGGAACCCAAGGTACTCCCCTATTTGGAGTATGAGGGCAAAAAGAACTATGATATCAATTTGGAAGTAGGGATTTCCCCTAAAAATGAAAAGGAAACGACCGTTTGTTATAGTAATTTCAAGTATATGTACTGGAACATGGCCCAACAATTGGCACATCATACCGTAAACGGTTGTAATATCCATGTCGGGGATATGATGGCTTCGGGAACCATTTCAGGAAAGGAGGAAAACAGCTTTGGATCCATGTTGGAATTGGCCTGGATGGGCACCAAGCCCATTCAAATTAATGACGGCTCCGAACGGAAGTTTATCCAGGATGGTGATACCGTAACCATGCGGGGTTATGCCCAAAAAGGCGATATTCGCGTAGGCTTTGGTGAGGTATCCACCAAGGTTTTACCGGCCAAATAAAGTCTATTATGTCAATTCGATAGGAGCGGAGCGATTGGGAAATCCATTCCCATCCTTCCTACCCTTTGACTAGGCGGACTTTCGATATGACGATTTTATAGGTAACCCCTAGATTTATCTTTGTCAAAAAAAGGGCAGAAAAAACAACTATGAGCATAAAAACGATTGATCCAAATACCATATCCCAACCTGATTTACATGGAATCCTATTGACGGCAGTAGCGCCCCGACCTATATGTTTTGCCAGTACCATTGACAGGGAAGGGAATGTAAACCTAAGTCCTTTTAGCTATTTCAATGTATTCAGTTCCAATCCGCCCATCCTTATATTTTCCCCTGCCAGAAGTGGACGTGACAATAGTCTGAAGCATTCCCACCAAAACGTGAAAGAGGTGCCGGAGGTAGTCATCAATATTGTGAACCATCCCATCGTTGAACAGATGTCATTGTCCAGTACGGCTTATGAAAGAGGGGTCAATGAGTTTGTAAAGGCGGGACTTACCCCTGTACCAAGTGAAACGGTAAAACCGCCAAGGGTAGGTGAAGCACCCGTTTCCTTTGAATGTGTTGTAACCGAAATTATTGAACTTGCGGACACCCCTGGTGCTGGGAACTTGATTTTGGCCAAAGTACAGCGTATCCATATCAATGAAACGTATCTCACCGAAGGAAAGCTGGATACCCAAAAATTGGATTTAGTAGGTAGAATGGGTGGAAATTGGTACATACGGGCCAATATTGAGGCCCTTTTTGAAATTCCAAAACCTATAAGGACCAAAGGGATCGGTGTTGATGGATTGCCAAAGGAAATTCGGGAAAGTACAGTGTTGACGGGAAACAATCTAGGTCGTCTTGGGAATTTGGAATCCCTTCCAACCTTGGAAGAAATCGAAGCGATCAAAGCGAATGATGAAATTAGAATGATGGCAAAAAAAATGGGAGCGAATGCCGCCAAACACAAAAAACAACTCCATTGGTTGGCACAAAAGGTTCTGGAAGAAGACCAGACCCATAAGGCAATGACCATTCTCATGTATGCGGAAAATCTTTAAGTAATGGACAAAGGAATAGCATCCATCTTCAAACCTTTTTTAGAACCTAAAGAGGTTTATAAAGGCGGAAAAAACATCCCGCTCTCGGACAAAAGGATTTATAAGCTTTCTTCCAACGAAAATCCGCTGGGAGCATCCCCATTGGCAATTGAAGGATTAAAATCCGCAATACCTAAAATTGCCCTTTATCCAGATCAAACGGATATTCGATTGCGGGAGGCATTGGTCAACGATTTTGAGGGACAATTGCATGTGGACCAATTTATCACGGGAAATAGCGGCTCCGAAATCATTGATATGTTGCTTCGCGCTTTTATCAACGAAGGGGACGAAGTTATTTTTTCCAATCCCTGTTTTTTGCCCTACTCCGTTTTTTCGCGCTGGTACGGTGCCAAACAAATCGATATTCCACTGAGCCTACCCAATTATGAATTGGATCGGGAAGGTATCTTGAACGCCATAACCGATAGAACAAAAATTATTTTTTTAACCAGCCCAAACAATCCTACGGGAACGTACATTCCCAAACCCGTCCTGGAGGATTTTCTTGAACGTATCCCCAAAAATATTCTGATCGTTTTTGATGAAGTCTACCGTCATTTTGCGGATGCCCCCGATTACACTACGGCTTTACCTTACGTAAAAAATGACCACAATATTATAGCCTTGAACAGTTTTTCCAAAACCTATGGATTGGCAGGTCTACGGATTGGGTATGCCTATACCACCAAGACCATAGCCAGCTATATCCGATTGATCCACAAACCGTTTTTAATGCCCCTGACTTCCCTGGAGGCTGCTATTGGGGCCTTAAGTGACCATGAATTCTTAAATAAAACGGTAAAAACGGTCCATGAAGGAAGGAAATATCTGGAAAGTTCCTTTACCTCGTTGGGCATTCCCTATTGGCCAACCCAGGCCAACTTTTTTATTGTGGACCCTCCCCTTCCGGAGATGGAATTCACCAATAAATTAATGGAACATGGGATTATGGTCCGCCCCGTATCACAATTTGGAGCACCGGGAAAAGTACGGATAACCATTGGAGACCAAGAGGCCAATAGCGCATTGGTCGATACCTTACAAAAACTAAAAGCCCACTGAATGGCAGTAGGCTTTTGTATTTCTTCTTCTGAATGTTTTATTCCCTTGTAAACACCACTTCGGCGCCTGCATAGTTGTTGGCGTCAATATCCTCTCCCGCGATGATCAAGGTATTTCCTTCCAATCCTATGGTAAGGGTTTCCGTAGTTCCGCTGCCATCATCAACAGTGAGTTGATCTCCTTCCAAAGTCCAGGTGCCTGTTTCACTTTCACTTTCTGTTGGACATGAAACCTCCAATCCCATGGGCCCGGCATTAAATTCAATAAAATTCAGTTTATCCGTACTGGAAACCGTTCCATCCGCATTAAACGTAAAACTGACCAATACACAATTTTCCTGTACAAGTTGGTCAACCAACTCATCGGCCAAAATTAATGTCGAATCGTTGGGATCCTCACTAAATCGCACATCGGTCATGTTCCATGTACCTACCAAGGCGCTCGTTTCCAATTCATCGTTGTTGCCTTCGTTGTCCGTTGAACATGCAAATAAGGTCATTGTAGCAATAGCTAGTAAAATCCAATTCTTTTTCATCGTTTTAGTTATTTGGTAGTGAATCAAGAACGATAAAAAAAGGGTTATAGTGTAAAACCCATAAAATGAATGCACTACCTCCGGTAAAGCCATCGAGTATCAGTATTAAAATCTCCGTGCTCCAAGCCCCAAGAACAGGACTTGTCCTATCTTGACCCTTGGTTACCATGTTATTTGACTACCCGTAGGTTACACCCGATTTAGCGTTTTCGGGAATTCCCATGATTGAAATACAAATCGATACGTGGCCTTGATTAAAACGTTGGAAGAATTCTCAAGTGGTCATTGAAACGTGAAGTTATACGTCAATGCAAATAATGGGCTGTTGAGCAATGCAATTTCATAGGAACCCAGAGGGCTTGACCCAAAAATGCTTGCATTTTCAATTCCGGTACGTTGATCAAAAAAAGCGTTGATAGGGTTGCGCCTGCCATAGACATTATAAATGGTAAACGTCCAATCTCCCACCCAGCGTTTGTTTGCTTTTTTGGAATACCTGACCTTCCAGGAAAAATCCAATCGATGGTAAAGGGGAAGTCTGGAATTATTGCGTTCCAAAAAAAGGGGCACATCTATATTTTCAAACTCAACTACCCCATTGGGTATGGTAAATGGCCTACCCGATTGTCCTGTAAAGTTTAGGCTCCATGTATTAAAAGCATCCCCCTCAAAATTGATGGTGGCATTCAAGACATGGGGCCTATCAAAATCTGAATTGAACCACTGGTTGTTGTTGATTCTATTTGCAGGAATTTGATCATTGGTACGCAATGCACTCCTGGACCACGTATAATTCAGCCAACCATTGACTTTCCCGTTTGGTTTTCTAAAGCTCAGTTCCACCCCATAGTTTCTTCCTTCTCCTTGCACCACTGAATTCTGTAAAAATTCTTCCAGAAAAAAGTCTGCCCCCGGCCTAAAGGTTAAATTGTTTTGTGTCCTTCTGTAGTATGCTTCAAGGCCCATCTCAATTTTGCTCTTTTCCGACAAATAATAAAACCCAATACTGTACGAATTCCCTCTTTGCGGTTTAATATTTTCATCCGCAGTTTTCCATCTGGAAGTAGGCAAAGGCGTGGTTGCATTGAAAACGTTCTGCAAATATTGATTTAGTCGAGCATAACTCAGTTTAACCGTGCTTTGGTCATTAATGTTCAATACAGCACCCAATCTGGGCTCCAAATCATGGTAAGAGGTGGCGACTTCCCCTTTTTCAAAGAAACGTGTATCCTCAATATCGGTACCCAAATCATTGAAAACGGGCTGCTCAAAAGGACCAACAAGCAGGTATGAATTATGGCGAAGCCCCAATGAAAGTGACAAAAACCTATTGGCAGACCAATTGGTATTTAAAAATGTGGACAATACATAACTTGTCTCCCTGTTTAAATTGACCGACCTTATACTGGGGGACTGCCCAGGGTTAAGATTTCCCGGATCAATATCGTATCGATTTCCTTGAAAACCCAAATAATAATCAAACCTATCGTTTACTTCCTTTGAAAACTCCGAAGACAGACTTAAATATCCGATCCTTGAATCATACAATATTTCGTTTGAACTATCAATTTCCGGAAAAATAATCTTGGGAAGGTAATCACTTGAAACCAATACGGTCTTCAACATGCTTGTATCATCAAACGTGTGCAGCCATTTTAAAGTCCCATTCAGCGTCCTAAAATCGAATTGGTTGTTTTCTGCACTGATGTTTTCAACCTGCGAAATGAAATCCAGCTGATAAAAATCCTTTGAGTAAAATCCCGTAAATGCAATTTGATCTTTGGGACCTGCCAAATACAAAAGCTTAAGGGTAGCATCGTAAAACCGGGCTTTGGTATTGTCCAAGCGTTCAGAAAACAGGGGAAGTAAAAAATCGGTAAAACCTGCCCTACCTCCAATCGCCAGACTAAGTTTGTCCTCTATCAATGGGGTTTGCAATGAGAATCTACTGGAGACCAGACCAATTCCCCCGTTCAGTTTTAACTTATCCACATAGGGGTTCTGCGTCTTTACATCCAACACAGAGGTAATCCTTCCCCCATATCTTGCCGGAATGTTTGCGCGGTATAAATCCACGGAAGACAACATATCTGGTGTAAAAACAGAAAAAAGCCCAAATAAATGGGTAGGATTAAAAACGGGGGCCTCATCATATAACACAAGATTTTGATCTAAGGACCCACCTCTGACGGACAATCCATTACTGATATCGCCTGCATTGTTTACTCCTGCCAAAAGGGTCATTCCCCTTAAAATATCAAACTCGCCCGCTGCCGTAGGTATTTTTTTAAGTGTTTGGGGTTCCAACCTCAAAACACCCATTTCTGGGGACATTAAATGATCATTTACCTTTTTTGCCCTTACGATGACCTCGGATAATTTTTCCTCTTCAACGATCATACGGACCAAAACAGATGCATTTTGGTTCAAAACGATATTCTGTACGTTATTTTTATACCCGATGAAAGAAACCGTCACTTTATATGCTCCTTCCGGAAGTTTAATGGAAAATTGTCCGTTGACATCCGAAATTCCTCCACATAAACAGGGCTCAATAAAAATATCGGCATCATTCATTTGAAAACCTGTGGCATCATTTACCACTTTAACCGTCAATTCATGTTCTTGGAGCACGGTTTGGGCCAACCCCATAAAACAAGACAGGCAAAGCAGTAATCCAGTGATGTGATAAACAGGTTTCATTATGCCTAATTATTGATCCATCCGGTTGGGCGGACTCCCGTCCGATTTGGTAATTCCTCACATGGAGCTGTTTTCCTTGTAGGCAGGGGAACCTCCCCAAATTCTTCATTCTGTACCATAATCCTTTCCTCAATTTGGGACTCGCTTATTGTAGTGCGGTCAATGAACAAGTAACGGGAAACTACCGAAGTAGCCGTAAACCTTCCGATTACAAATTCGTTCTCATCATGTACTGCAAACATATTCCCAATCAAAGCAGCGGGCGGTGGAGCGTTGAACCCTCCATTATTATCAACAATATCCTTAAGTATTTGGTAATACCTGTACGCACTTTCGGATAGCGCATATTGTTGCAATTGCACCAGAATATCCTCCTTTGTGTACAGTAACACGTTCCCAACAGGCAATCGCTCAATCAGGGAGCCATTTGAAAACTCATCGGCAAATGTTTCAACACTTTCATTAAATCTAATGCGCCAACAGCTGGTTTCACATCGGTAGGTATAAAAGGATTTTCGTATCTCACTTTCACTAGGGGAATTGTTTTGACAAGCCCCATTTCTAAAGATGCCGTTAAAACAACGTTGACAAAAAGAAAGGTTTTCAAATGAAGTAAACCGCCAGAAATAATAATTGTTCCCTTCTTCCGGATCTTCAAAACTCACATGAAGGGTATGACCTGGAACAAAGCTTTCCGAGGCCTCCCTAAAAACCAACTCAGGATCATATCTGGCCTCTATATCCAAAATCGGAACCGAATCCCTTATTTCCTCTGGCAAAGACTGATATTGCCTACCATCCGGTAAAGTGACCGTTAACTCAAAAGTGTCGCCAACAGCGGCGGTAAAATCTTCGGGGAGCAAATACCTATCATTAGCCTCAAACAATCCAGTTACCACATTGGTATCCGTATTCCTTACAGAAACCGTGGCATTGGGGATAAATTCGTTGCCACCCATGCTATTTTGCGAAACTCTTACAATTGAAGTCTTTGGATCATTTGAAATAAGTCCTTCGACAAAAATAACCCCACTCTCAAAATCAAATTCGGGTTCTACGGGCTCCACACATCCCAAGGAAAATAAGAATCCCATACAGAGCACCTGAGCATATTTTTTCTTCCGTGATTTGGTCACCTTTTATTCTATTGGTTTCGGTTTGGCCAACATTGCACCTCCAATCGTACTTTCTCAATTAAAGAAAAATACCTGTAATAAAGGTACTTTTATATAGAAAATAGAGTTCCGTGTATCCACAAGTGCTTTATCCATACCATCTTCATGAGCATACAGTTAAAAGGAGAAGATAAATCCCAAAACCTTGCTTTTCATTTGCATGTTCTTTGGGATTATTCAAAATACACAAAAAAGCGACAGAAATAGCACTCCTTTAAAAAACAAATCGATACGTGGCCTTGAGCAAGAAGATATTCTGTGCGGTCTGCCCAAAAACATTATCCTCCAAATTGGCAAACAACCCATTGGAAGGGTCACCGGATTGGGAAATATCCTGGGACCACACAAGAAAGATTTCAGAACCGGGAATATACTCCCAACGAATGACCAGATTGGAACGAAACTGCACAAAGGCAAAATCAGGGTCATCAAAGCTAAAATCGGTTTGCCCGTCCAAGTTTTCATCAACGGCATAGGTTTCCTCCGAGAAAGAGACCTGATTGGCATCATACTGCAAAAAACGATCGTTGAATTCCCTGGCAGTGGCATCCGTAACATGTTTAAAATTGGAATACCTCCCCCGGGAGATAAAAGGTTGTCCCCAGTACTGTACGGTCAAGTTGGGATTTATATTATAATTGAGTCGAATGGACATGCTCAAGGTGCGCTGATCTATTTCCCCGTTCAAATACCGCACCCCATTATCCGTATCAATATTGTCAATGTACTGAAGCTTATCATTATTGATACTATATTCCGGAAATACCGAGATACGCAACGCATCCATAGGTTGATAGCGAAAGCCAAATTCTATGCTGTAACGTTGTATGGAGTTATCCAGGGCTTTTCTACCATTATGAAATATGTTAAAGCGAAGCTTTTTCCGTCCATCGGTGCCTATGCTGTTCCAAAAACTGACCTCTGGGGAACGTCTTAGCCTGGGTCCTCCCCGCAGGGCAAAATTGGAGTATTGGATCGGGGCATAATTGATACCCAAATTTGAGAACCAATTGTTGGCCCAATTTTGCCAGCTATTGGTATTAAAACGAAGCTCATTGTGGTTGCCACCAAAATCCCAAACGCTCCAATGATTGTAGTTAATACCTACGCGCCTAAAGGTACTGTCCGGTTTAAGGGTTCGATAGCCCACCCAGGTATAATGCCGTATATCGTCCGATTGTCGTTGAAAACCAATATCATTAAGTTCCAATTCAGGGGAACGCCATGTTCCCCCTGTTTCAAACATGAGGTGCCCGTCACCTGCTTTGCCCAATTGGAGGTTACCCCCCGTTCCGGTCAACGAAGTTCGATCTTCATCAACATTTACATGATCGGCATCAACGCGTTGGAACAAATGGGTGATGGATTCCTGCGTATTCTGAATGGCTTCGGTATTGCCCCTAACATGGCTCCAATTCACATTCCCACCAACATACCAATCCCGATTGTTCCACTGGTGCTTAAAATCAAATCCGCCGGTGTAGGCCTGTCGATGTAAAAAATCAATATTTTGACCCAGGGCGTCCCTATTCACCGCAGTGAAAATACCTCCTATATAGGAATTCCTATCATTAAAATCCTTTTGCAAGCGTCCAACAAAATAGTTGGTCAAGGGTTCAACGACCTCCCTCCTCCTATCACCATTATTGTCAATGGTAGCGTACTTTTTTGCGGTAACACTTTCCAGTACGCCTATCGCCCATCCATCTTTGGTCTTACCACTGAATTTTGCCGCTCCAATAATTTGGGTATTGTCCGGAATGTCCACAAACTCCCCATCTTCCGTATCCGGGGATCCCTGCGGATTTCTTCCAATTCGTCTACTGTAGAACACATTGTCAAACCCAAAGGTGTTTCCCGCCTCTGATCGGGATAGGTTAAAGTTGAAGATGTTATTGTTCTCCACAAAGAACGGTCGTTGCTCCCGAAAGAAAATCTGGAAACCGTCCAGTGCGATAGCTGAGGGATCCGCTTCAACCTGACCAAAATCCGGATTGACCGTTAGATCCAGGGTAAGGTCATTGGTAATCCCAATCTTGGCATCCAGGCCAAAATTCAAATCGGTCTCCTCGCCCGTACGGAATGGATTGTCCTCTTCCGCTTCATAGGTCTCTCCACTTGCAACGGTATACGGCTGAATTTCCAATTGGTGCTGTGGCTCTATGTCCTTAAGCCCGTGCAGTTCCCCAAATTCGCTTACCCATCCCGGGGCGTCCACTGGTATGCGCTGCCATAGGGAACGCTCCTCCTCCCTAAAAAACCGTCTTGTGGATTGCAATCCCCAAACCTGATCCTGTTCCTTTCCAAACTTGATTTGACTGAAAGGAATCTTCAATTCAGCTGTCCAGCCTTCCTCATCCACATTGGTACGGGTATACCAGATAGGGTTCCAACTATCATCCCAATTATTGCCGTTTTCGGAAACCAATTCGTCTCCCTTTACCCCCGCAGCGGTAACGGTAAAGGAAAATGCCGTCCTCTTATCGTGATAACTATCGATATTGAACTCTACCCAATCCCCATCAAAACCATCCCTTCGGGACATCCTTCGAACAATGTTCTCGGGCTCGGCATCCAAGCAGCGTACTCCTATATAAAGGTATTTACTATCGTAAACAATTTTGAATTTGGTCTGAAAGCTGGGAGGTGTATTCTCATCGGGTCGGTTTTCAATATAATCCCCTGCCCATTCCACCATATCCCAAATGGGATCGTTAAGCAATCCATCTATGGCCGGAGGTGTTTTTTCACCAATACCCTGGGTAACGTAAATCTTTTTGGCAATTACTTCGGGTTCCTCTGATTTGACCTTTTCGGTATCCGCTTGGGCCATGTCCTGGGAAAATGAGCTCCATAGAAACAATAGGGCAAGAATGGTCAGGGTTGGTTTACACACGGCCGTTCGTTTTTTGATTGATGTGTAGTAAAGACTCGGCGATTTCTTAATAGTTACACTTTCAATTTTCTTTTTGGTTTTTTTAACATAAAAAGGAGGTTTTTTTGGAGGTCAAAATAATGAAGTTGAAATTGGAAAAATATTCCATCCTATGCATTTGTAATTCAATCTAATAATTGTACATTTGCAGCCCGTTTAACGAAAACGGATTGATTTTTAACACGTTTCACAGAAATGGACACATTAAGTTATAAAACAATTTCTGCCAATAAAGCCACCGTTAATAAGGAATGGCTTTTGGTCGATGCCGAAGGACAAACATTGGGGAGGTTGGCTTCCAAGGTTGCCAAAATCCTACGAGGGAAATACAAAACCAATTTTACCCCCCATGTTGATTGTGGTGATAATGTAATTGTTATCAATGCCGAAAAAGTTCAATTGAGCGGGAACAAATGGGAAGACAAAACCTATTTGAGGTATACAGGTTATCCAGGTGGACAACGCTCCACAACAGCAAGTGAATTGTTGAACAAACATCCTGAGCGGTTGGTAGAGAAATCGGTCAAGGGCATGCTTCCAAAAAACAAATTGGGTGCTGACTTGTTCCGCAACCTAAAAGTGTACGCAGGCGCTGAGCATAACCATGAAGCACAAAAACCAAAGGCCATTAATCTAAACGACTACAAATAATGGAGGTAGTTCACAAAATAGGACGAAGAAAAACCGCGGTAGCCAGAGTATATGTCTCCGAAGGCAAAGGCGATATTACCGTAAACAATAAAAAACTGGAGGATTATTTTACCACTGCTCCCCTTCAGTACAAGGTAAAACAACCATTTTCCCTAACGGAAACCGATGGCAATTATGATGTTAAGGTGAATGTTTATGGTGGTGGCATTACGGGTCAGGCAGAAGCGGTGCGTTTGGCACTTTCCAGGGTAATGTGCGAGATCAATGAGGAGAACAGGAATATCCTAAAACCGGAAGGCCTCTTGACACGTGACCCAAGAATGGTGGAACGTAAAAAATTCGGTCAGAAAAAAGCGAGAAAGAAATTCCAATTCTCCAAACGTTAAATTTTATGCACGGTTCGCCGTGCTTTTTATATCAAGCTTGACGTATTTCAAGCAAGGTTCATTGAAAACCCGACCCTAAGTGTCGGTATTAAATTTTAAACAAAAAGTTGTCGTTGTTCCAAAAAGGAAAACCAACCTTTTGGAAATTAGTTTAGCATCTAAATGGCAAGGGCAATTCCCAAAAAGATGACCACCTTGACATTGCTATCTCAACGGAACGTAAACTAAGTAACAAAATGGCAAACAACACAGAAGTTAAAAACTTATTGGAAGCAGGTGTCCACTTTGGCCACCTAACACGCAAATGGAATCCCAACATGGCGCCCTACATCTACATGGAGCGTAATGGAATCCACGTCATCAATCTTTACAAGACTGCCGCAAAATTGGAAGAAGCCAAGGAAGCATTGAAAAAAATTGCTGCCTCTGGCCGTAAAATCCTTTTTGTGGCCACTAAAAAACAAGCCAAGGACATCGTAGCGGACAAAGTGTCCAAAGTAAACATGCCCTACATTACGGAACGATGGCCAGGAGGGATGTTGACCAACTTCGTCACCATTAGAAAGGCGGTAAAAAAGATGACTTCCATTGACCGAATGAAGAAAGATGGAACATTCAACACCCTTTCCAAAAAAGAGCGATTACAAGTAGATCGTCTTAGGGGGAAATTGGAAAAAAACTTGGGTTCCATTGCCGATATGACCAGATTGCCCGGTGCCATCTTTATCGTGGATACCATGAGGGAACATATTGCAGTAAAGGAGGCCCAAAAATTGAACATTCCAATTTTTGCCATGGTCGATACCAACTGCGATCCAAGACAAATTGATTTTGTAATCCCTTCCAATGATGATGCTGGAAAATCCATAGAAATCATCATGTCCGAAGTAACGAATGCCGTTGCCGAAGGTCTAGCGGAACGAAAAGCGGACAAACAAGCCGAAAAGGAAGCCGCTCCTGAACAGCCAAAAGCGGAAGCAGCCCCTAAAGAGGAAAAAGCGGCTGCCCCAAAAGCGGTGAAAAAAGAAGCGAAACCGGATGATTTGACCAAAATTGAAGGTGTAGGTCCAAAAACAGCAGAAGCTTTGGTGGCCGCCGGAATTGCTACCTATGCAGATTTGGCAAAAACGGCAGCGGATAAGGTAAAAACCATTTTGACCGAATCCAGTCCAAGATTGGCCCATTTGGATCCAAGTTCTTGGGGCAAACAAGCCAAAATGGCCGCTGATGGAAAATGGGACGAATTACAGGAATGGCAGGACAGTGTCAAAGGCGGAATTGAAGATTCTGAAGAGTAATTTAACATTGAGCTAAAACTAAGCACACTTACCTACCGTGCTTTACTTTACATAACTTTTAAAAGACGTAACAAAATGGCAAATATCACAGCCGCAGACGTAAACAAGTTGCGAAAAATGACCGGTGCAGGAATGATGGATTGCAAAAAAGCATTGGTTGAAGCAGAAGGGGATTTTGAAAAAGCGATTGAAATACTAAGAAAAAAAGGACAAAAGGTTGCTGCCAAAAGGGCTGACAGGGATTCTTCGGAAGGTGCTGCAATCGCCAAAGTAAATGGTGACAACACCTCTGGTGTGATCATTTCCCTGAACTGCGAAACGGATTTTGTTGCCAAAAACGAATCTTTCGTTGGTTTGGCCAATGAATTGGCCGATTTGGCCCTGGGTTTTGATTCCAAAGATGATTTCCTTGCCGCCTCATATAACGGAATGAGTGTTTCCGAAAAATTGACCGAACAAACCGGTGTTATTGGGGAAAAAATAGAAATAGGGAGTTTTGAAAAATTAAATGCCCCTTTTGTAGGTTCTTACATTCATGCCGGTAACAAGATTGCCACTTTAGTGGGCCTTTCCGCAAATGTTAATGGTGCCGATGTAGCTGCCAAGGATGTGGCCATGCAAGCTGCTGCCATGAATCCTGTTGCCCTAAATGAAGAAGGTGTAGATCAATCCGTTATCGATAAGGAAATCGAGATTGCCAAAGACCAACTGCGTCAGGAAGGAAAGCCAGAGGCCATGTTGGACAATATTGCCAAAGGAAAACTAAAACGTTTCTTTAAGGACAATACCTTGATCAACCAGGCCTTTATTAAGGATAGCAAGCAAAGTGTTGCACAATATGTAAAATCCGTGGATTCCGCTTTGGAAGTAACCGGTTTTTCCCGGGTTGCCTTGGGATAAAAGGCATTCCCAAAAAAATAAAAAAAGGCCCCAATGTACATTGGGGCCTTTTTTGTGGTCATGGCATTTACCTTGACTTTATCATGATATCTCCATTAAAGGTCTTAAATAACATCTCCGGACCACCACCATTAATGGTTCCCTTCACCCACTGCTCCAACTTTACCCGATATTTTCCGGACGAGTTGCTCTTATCTACCTGAGGTTCGTTTTTGGATACCGCCATGTCAAAGTCGGTATATACATCCCCCATATCCGATTTTGCCTTTACATTGGCTTTAAGGGATTTGGGAAAAAGCACTTCTACGTCCCCATTGAAACTGCTAAAAGCCATATCCTTCCCGCTTGAAATGCTGTTAAAGGTCACCTTTAATTCTCCATTGGTGGTATTGGCCAGGACTGAGCCACTTACGGATTCCAAGGTGATATGCCCATTGATATTACTGATTTCCATTTCCCCATTTACACCCTCAACAGTGATATCCCCATCGTTGATGGTTTTTAATTTTAGGGAAAAATCAGTCGGTACTTTTATGTACAGATCCGTCTTTTTGTTCCAGAGTTCATTTTGAATCCGTACTACATTATTATCTTCCTCGGCACCAATATTTAAGCTGGATGTAGAAATCTTCCGCATTCCCTCCTTACTTTCGGACTTTCTATCCCCACATCCATCGCAATGTCCATGGCCCTCGCTCACGGTTGCTTTGACTATTACTTCTTTGCCATCATACGCCTCCACCTGTATGGAGCCCGTTATTTGGTTTACAATCAATTTTCCTGGACTGTTTGGATTGCTCAAGGGAACCGAAAACAGGTCAATCTCCTTTTCTTGTGCTGTCAGGAACCCAAAGCTCAAGAAACATGCTATTAGTGCTATACTATACTTTTTCATAATCTTAGATTTTTTTGATAAATACATTTCCATTCAAGGTTTCGAACTCCAATTGAAGCCCACCGTTTCCAATTTGAACTACTGGGGTGGATTCATATTTAAATTTTCCTTCACGTTTTTTACTGGTTTCCTTCTTGGTTCTCACATATTGTCTTTCAACATCAAAATCAGTAAACAACTCCCCATTCATGCTCTTAAAGGACACATCGGCGCTCAGGGCGGTCTGATACGTAATGGTAATGTCCCCGTTCAATGAATAGTATCGCGAGGCTTCATCCGGATTACTGGCATAGGAAACGTTTACCGCTCCGTTGATACAATGAAGATTGGTTTTCCCTTCCACGTTTTTAAGGTCTATCCCCCCATTTACATTGTTCACCTTAATAAAGTTTCCACTGGTATTGGCCACATAAATATCACCGTCATTTACCGTACTTACATTTAAATTGATGCCCCTGGGAACTTTTACCCTGAAGCTCAGTTTATGGTGGTAATCGGGTTCCTCATAATTATTGCACCAGTCAAACCGAAGTCCTTTCTCATTATAGTTAATGTATGGGGCATCTGGATGGACAACCAATCTGTTTTCTTGCTCCACTACTTTCAGGTTCAACTCTTTTTTACCGAGCTCCAAATCCTCTTGGCTGCGCGCCGTGATTTCTTTATCCACAGAAATTTGAATTGTTTTTCCAGAGTGACCTTCTACGGTTATTGGCCCAAAAATATTTTTTAGCACCAACGTATTTTCTGTGTTCTGGTTGGCAAAAGAAAGTTCTTTTTCAATGGTTTCCTTAAAAACCTTATCCTGGGACCTGCCCAAAACCGGTACTAGAAATAGTACCACCAACATTACTGTTAATTGCTTCATGATTTAAAAATTTGACTGTTCGTAATTTGATTTTGCCCCTAGGGCCGATGAATACTTAAATAATCGATTTTATGGTTTTCTCAATCTTTTTCTTTACTGTGGTATCCAATTCCGGTTTTTCCAACAGTTGTTTAAAAGGTTCAATGGATTCTTTCTCTTCCAGGGCAAGCATGAGATTCGCCAAGGTGACCTGGATTATTGGTGATTCCTGATACGGTATGGACTGTATCAATCCTTGCCTGACCTTTGGATCGTCCACATAATTGGTAAGCGATTCTATTGCCGCCAATCTTACATTCACGTTCGGATCTTTATTCAAGGTTCGCAAAAGGGCATTGATGACCTGATCGTCCACCTTCCCTATTTTATTGGCTTCACTTACGCCTTCCAATCGCCTGTTCGCGGAGCTTTGCTCCAATAGGGTAAGCACTAATTTTTCGCGCACCTCTTCGGTTTCGGAATCTGCTACCGTAGTAGTGGGAGCATCCGAAACTTCCTCTTTTACATTCAAAAAATACCCTCCTACCAATACCAAAAACAATAGTCCATAGGCCAATTGGGGTTTCATTAACCAACCCAAGAGCGTATCCAGATAATCCTTCAAAACGGGCTTTTTCCCTCCTTGGTTTTTCATTTCATTGCTCAGCACGGCAAAGAAGGTATGGTCCATTTCCTGGGACGGTTCCGGTACCTTTACCTCATCCATAAGTTCCCAAACAACCTTTAATTGCTCCAATTGTTCGCTGTATTTAACATCACTTTTCAAAAGTTCCTCAAATTCACTTTTCCGATCTTTGGAAAGTGTTCCCCTTAAATAATCAAGGGCCAAAATTTCAAATTCTTCTCCTTTCATTGGATTATGTTATTTGCATGCTGTGAACAATTTGTTTTAGGTCCTTTAGTGCCCTATGGGCCTTAACTTTTGCGGCCCCTTCCGAGCAACCTAAAACCTTTCCTATTTCACTGAATTTCATTTCCTTGAACTTGCTTAATACCAAAACCTCCCGCTTATCCGAATCCAATTGCATCATTGCCCTTTGAATTATGGAGACATTGTCCTTTCTTTCCATTTTGACCTCTGCGGTCTCATCATCCCCCATCCTGTATTCCACCTGTGAAAGGTCCGTATATTTTTGACCGTTCTTTTTGTAATGGTCATACCTCACATTTCTGGCCATACTGAACATCCAGGACAAAAAGGACCCATCGCCACTGTAGGTATGTCTATACTTTAACATCCTCACAAAAACGTTTTGCACCAAATCTTCACTTAACCCGGAATTATGGTCCAGGTTGTAGAAAAAACCGAACAGCCGTTTTTTGTGTCGCTCATAAAGTAATCCCAGCTTGTCCAAATCACCGGATTTCACTTTTAGCATTAAGGCGTTGTCAGTTAGTTGCTGCATTTGGTTTTTGTGTTCAAAGGGAATACTGACTTAAAAATAAAAGGTTACAAAAAGTATCCATTTTTATTCAAAAAAGTCGCTATTGGCCAATAAAATCAAGGAGTAGGGCCAAAAGAATTTTGATTATTTTTGTCGGGATTTCAAAACACCTTAAATGGAATACAAAAGAATTCTCCTAAAACTGAGCGGTGAAGCTTTGATGGGCGAACAACAATATGGTATTGATCCCAAAAGGATACAGGAATATGCGGAAGACATTAAAACGGTAGTGGATAAAGGTGTTGAAATGGCCATAGTCATTGGCGGGGGCAATATTTTTAGGGGTTTAAAAGGTGTTGGACAAGGAATGGATCGGGTGCAAGGTGATCATATGGGTATGTTGGCTACGGTCATTAATGCACTCGCCCTGCAAAGTGGTTTGGAAGGCATTGGTGTTGAAACCAGGGTACAATCTGCCATAAAAATAAATGAAGTGGCCGAGCCATTTATCCGTAGAAGGGCCATTAGGCATTTGGAGAAGGGAAGGGTGGTTATCTTTGGTGGAGGAACGGGAAATCCTTATTTTACCACAGATTCGGCAGCGGTTTTGCGGGCCATCGAAATCAAAGCAGATGTCATTTTAAAGGGAACCCGAGTGGATGGTATTTATTCGGCCGATCCCGAAAAGGACAAAACGGCAACTAAATTTGATTCCCTATCCTTCCAAGAAGTCCTGAGCAAAGGACTAAAAGTGATGGATACCACGGCCTTTACCCTAAGTCAGGAAAACGAACTGCCCATTTTGGTATTTGACATGAACACCAGGGGCAATCTTATGAAGATCGTTTCCGGAGAAAATATTGGAACCGTTGTGAATTGACGGCACAAAGACTATTTTCAAAAACGAAAATTCGTTTCTATGAATGAAGAAGTACAGTTTATATTGGATGCGACCAAGGAAAGTATGGATGGGTCCATTGCCCATCTGGAAAAAACCTTGATAAAGATTAGGGCGGGTAAGGCAAGTCCTGCCATGTTATCCACTGTAATGGTGGAATATTATGGCTCACAATCCCCATTATCACAAGTGGCAAACATCAATACCCCCGATGCGCGAACCATTTCCGTACAGCCATGGGAAAAATCCATGATCCCGGAAATAGAAAAAGCGATCATGAACTCCAATTTGGGTTTTAATCCCATGAACAACGGGGAAAGTGTCATCATCAATGTACCTCCATTGACCGAAGAGCGGAGAAGGGATTTGGTAAAGCAAGCCAAATCTGAGGCGGAAGACGCCAGGGTAAGTATCCGTAATGCACGCCAAGATGCGAACAAGGACCTTAAAAAATTGGATATCTCAGAAGATTTATTGGGAAATGCCGAGATTGATGTACAGGAACTAACGGACAAGTACATTAAAAAAGTGGAGGATATCCTTGATGTAAAGGAGGCAGAGATTATGAAAGTTTAGTTATTGTTTCGCTATTCCTCTAGGCTTAGACTTCTTCATTTTCTACCTTTGCAGCCAATTTCCAGTACATGTTAAAAGAGTTTTTGCAAGGGTTTTGGTCCGGTACCGCGCGACTTATTCTTAGGAATAGGATTATCATTCTACTGATCATTACTGGAATTACCGTATTTATGGGATTGCAATGGAAACATATGCGATTTTCCAATACCGAGGCCAATGTGCTACCCGATGACCACCCCGAGACTTTACAGTATGAAGAGTTTGTTTCCATTTTTGGACAGGAAGACAATGCCATAGTCCTGGCCGTACAGGACAGTTCCCTGTTCCTTCCCGGGAACTTTAATCGTTGGAATCGTTTGAGCAAACAGTTTCAAGCCAATCCAGAAGTCAATTTGGTCATCTCTACGGACAATCTACAGGAACTTATCAAAGACAATGAAAAACAAGAGTTTGTACTCAAGGATCTAATTGAGGAAGAACCGTCTTCAGCAGCGGAAGTTTCGGCCATTAAAATGAAACTATTTCAAGAATTGCCGTTTTATGAAAGCCTTATTTTCAATAAGAAAAGCGGAACCATACGAACGATCATTTATTTGGACAAGGATATTTTAAATACTTCCGTTCGGAATGAATTCATTCTCAGCGATCTTGAAAACCTGGTCGAAAACTTTGAAAATGAGACCAATTTGGACGTTAGGGTATCTGGAATGCCCTATATAAAAACTTGGAACTCAAAGATTATAATCGATGAGATAGGAAACTTCATTATAGCCGCACTTGCCGTTACCTCATTAATATTCTTTTTCTTCTTTAGAAGTTTTAGGGCCACCTTTATTTCCATATGTGTGGTTATCATTGGGGTGATGTGGACTTTTGGAATACTCGGCCTTTTCAAGTATGAAATTACCATCCTCACGGCTTTGATTCCTCCCCTAATCATTGTTATTGGAATCCCCAACTGCATTTTCCTGATTAATAAATACCAACAAGAAGTAAAAAAACACGGAAATCAAGCACTCTCCCTTCAACGGGTCATTACCAAAATTGGGAATGCCACTTTAATGACCAACGTAACGACCGCCTTGGGTTTTGCCACCTTCATTATCCTGGATAGTGATTTGCTCAAAGAATTTGGAATTGTCGCCTCCCTAAGTATTTTATGCATTTTTGTCCTTTCCCTGGGCATTATACCCATTGTGTATAGCTTTATGTCCATTCCCAAGTACAAGCACCTAAAACATTTGAACAAAAAGTGGATGGATACTTTTGTAAACTGGATGGAGCGAGTAGTGCGCAATCACCGCATTGCGGTATATTTTACGGCCGTTACCGTTTTGGTTTTAAGCATTATTGGAATTTATCAAATACAGATAACGGGAAGCAGGATAGAAGATTTGCCAAAAAATGCCAAGTTCTTCAAGGATATTCGATTTTTTGAAAAAGAGTTCGATGGTATTATGCCAGTTGAAGTGGTCGTCGATTCCAAAAAAAAGAACGGCATTGCCAAATTGGCCACTTTACGACGTATGGAGTCCCTCTCCCAGGAGATTGACGAAATTCCGGAGCTTTCCAAGACCCTGTCCGTTGTTAACCTTGTAAAGTATTCCAAACAGGCTTTTTATAACGGAATTCCAAAGTATTACCAATTGCCCACGACCCAGGAAAACAACTTTATTATGGACGTGGCCAGAAAATCCTCCGAGAATGGGAACCTTTTGGAGAGTTTTGTGGACAGTACGGGCCAAATTGCACGAATGACAACCTTTATGAAGGATGTAAAGACCCCGCGAATGGAAGAAATTGAGGGGGATCTATTGAAATCCATTTCAAAAATCTTTCCCGAGGAGCGCTATAATGTTTACATGACCGGTAAAGCGCTATTATTCCTTAAAGGCACCAAATACCTCATTAAAAATTTATTATTGTCATTGGCATTGGCCGTAGGCCTTATTTCCATTTTTATGGCGTACCTGTTCCGCTCTTTTCGCATGATATTGATCTCCCTCGTTCCCAACCTCCTACCCCTGGTCATTACCGCGGGTCTAATGGGGTTTTTGGGTATACCGATAAAGCCTTCCACTATTTTGATCTTTAGCATTGCCTTTGGAATATCTGTAGACGACACCATTCATTTTCTTGCAAAATATCGCCAGGAATTGACGGCCAATAAATGGTACATTAAAAAATCCGTCTACAATGCCCTACGGGAGACAGGGGTAAGCATGTTCTACACCTCAATTGTGCTTTTCTTTGGCTTTTCCGTTTTTATCATTTCCAGTTTTGGGGGAACACAGGCCATGGGAGGATTGGTCTCGGCCACTTTACTGTTTGCCATGTTGTCCAACTTGATCCTGCTCCCTTCCCTGTTGCTGTCCCTAGAGCGAAATATTGCCAACAAAAAGACCTTTAAAAAACCACATATCGATGTACTCCCTTCCCAGGATAATGAAGGGGGGACAAACTAGTTTTTCTTAGAGAAATACCTATTCTACTTGGGCTAAAGAATTATCTTTGGGGCTTAATTTTGGTTACCTATGATGAATTCGTTTTCCATTAAACGGTTATTGGGGGAAGAAGCAAAGTCCCAGGAAGTTATTGTTGAAGGATGGGTGAAGACGTTTAGGAGCAATCGATTTATTGCTTTAAATGACGGTTCCACCATAAAAAACATACAATGTGTGGTGGACTATGGGAATTTCGAGGAAGAACTGATACGTTCCATTTCCACCGGAGCTGCCATAAAGGTCAAGGGGAACTTGGTGGAAAGCCAGGGACGGGGACAGGATGTGGAAATTCAGGTTACCGATCTCTTTATCCACGGAAAGGCAGATCCCGAAACCTACCCGATCCAACCCAAAAAGCATTCATTGGAATTTCTAAGGGAAAAAGCGCACCTTAGGGTACGGACCAATACATTTTCTGCAGTAATGCGGGTAAGGTCGGCTTTGTCATTTGCCATCCACAATTACTTTCAGCAGAACGGATTTTATTATATGCACGCTCCAATAATTACGGGTTCCGATGCCGAAGGTGCCGGTGAAATGTTTCGGGTGACCACCCTGGATGCCAAAAATCCACCGCTGACCGAGGATGGGGAAGTAAACTATAAGGAAGATTTTTTTGGTAAGGAAACCAACTTGACCGTGTCCGGACAATTGGAAGCAGAGGCCTATGCCATGGGATTGGGCAAGGTATATACCTTTGGCCCAACCTTTAGGGCCGAAAACTCCAATACTTCGCGTCACTTGGCAGAGTTTTGGATGATTGAACCGGAAATGGCCTTTTACGATTTGGATGCCAATATGGATCTGGCCGAAGATTTTATCAAAGGCGTACTAAAATACGTTCTGGAGCATTGTGAAGATGATCTGCAATTCCTGGAAAAAAGACTTTTGGATGAAGAAAAGACCAAGCCGCAGGCAGAACGCAGTGAAATGGCCCTTTTGGAAAAATTGCGTTTTGTGGTGGATAACAACTTTAAACGGGTGACCTATACGGAGGCCATTGACATTCTCAGAAATTCAAAACCCAATAAGAAGAAAAAGTTTGAATATCCGATTGATGAATGGGGAGCCGATCTGCAAAGTGAGCACGAACGTTTTTTGGTAGAGAAGCACTTTAAATGTCCTGTTATCCTGTTTGATTATCCGGCCACCATAAAGGCTTTTTATATGCGCTTGAACGAAGATGGAAAAACGGTGAGGGCGATGGACGTCCTGTTTCCGGGGATTGGGGAAATTGTTGGCGGCTCACAAAGGGAAGAACGCCTGGAGGTCCTACAGCAAAAAATGGCCGATTTGGGTATCCCTGAAGAAGAACTATGGTGGTATTTGGATTTAAGAAAATTTGGTACCGCCGTTCACAGTGGGTTTGGACTTGGTTTTGAACGATTGGTTCAGTTTGCAACGGGTATGGGAAATATCCGAGATGTCATTCCATTTCCACGTACACCCCAAAATGCGGAGTTTTAAATTCATTTCTTTATTTTTAGAAGAAAGGAAACCATCACTGTATAATGCTAAAACAACACTTACAGTTTAAACTTTCCCAAAAGCTATCTCCACAGCAAATTCAGCTAATGAAGTTGATCCAACTGCCCACACAGGCATTTGAGCAACGATTAAAACAGGAATTGGAGGAGAATCCCGCATTGGAAAGTGGAAAGGCGGATGCAGAAAGATTGGAAGACACCTATGAGGACACCTATGATGACCATCAGGACAGTGAGACCATAGCCACGGATGACATCAACATAGATGAGTACCTAAGTGATGATGAAATACCGGACTACCGCACCCAAGTAAGTAATTACAGCTCGGATGATGATGAGAAAAGCATACCCTATGCGGCTGGAATATCATTCAATCAGTATTTGATCAACCAATTAAGCACGGTTTCCCTGAATGATGAGGAATGGGCCATTGCCGAATTTCTGGTGGGCAGTGTTGACGAAAGCGGCTATATCCGAAGGCCCATCACCGATATTATGGACGACCTGGCCTTTACCCAAAACATTTATACGGACGAAAAGACCATTGAAAGTGTTTTAAAAATTGTACAGGAGCTGGACCCTCCCGGCGTAGCAGCCCGTTCATTGGACGAATGTTTGGCCATACAGATGCGCAGAAAGGAACCAAGTCCCTCTATAGCGTTGGCCCTGGCAATCATAGAAAAGTCCTTTGAACAATTTACCAAAAAGCATTACAGCAAGCTACAGACCAAACACGACATTACGGAGGAAGAATTAAAGGAGGCCATAGCGGAGATTGAAAAGCTAAATCCCAAGCCCGGAGGATCCTTCTCGGGAAACAATAGATTTGTGGAACATGTTGTCCCCGATTTTTCCATAAGAATTGTTGATGGTACGTTGGAATTGACCCTGAACGGACGAAATGCCCCAGAACTTCATGTGTCAAAGGAATACACCAATATGCTCAAAGGCTATAAAAGCGCAAAGGACAAAAGTAAATCCCAAAAGGACACCGTACTTTTTATCAAACAAAAATTGGATGCGGCAAAATGGTTCATTGATGCCATAAAACAGCGTCAACAAACTCTTTTTGTTACCATGAACGCCATAATGCACTACCAAAAAGAGTATTTTTTGAGTGGTGATGAGCGGAAGCTGAAGCCCATGATCCTCAAAGATATTGCCGACCAGATCGATATGGACGTTTCCACGGTCTCCAGAGTGGCGAACAGTAAATATGTGGATACTCCTTACGGTACCAAGCTTATTAAGGAATTCTTCTCGGAATCCATGAAGAACGAACAAGGTGAGGACGTCTCCACCAAAGAGATCAAAAAGATTTTGGAAACGGTCATTAAAGAAGAGAATAAGAAGAAACCGCTGACCGATGATAAACTGGCGAAAATCTTAAAGGAAAGGGGGTATCCCATCGCAAGAAGGACCGTTGCCAAATATCGGGAACAGTTGGGCCTTCCCGTTGCCCGTCTCCGTAAACAAATCTAATGCGCTATTTGTTAAAAGGAGTTTCGTATATTTTTCACCCCCTATTCATCCCTATGGGAGGGACCATATCCTACTTCCTGATCACGCCTAAATTTAGTTCCCTTCAATTGCAAAGCGGTAACGTTTTGCCCATTTTTATTTTAACGGTGATCATCCCCATCATCCTCTTCTTAATATTGAGAAACCTGGGACTTATCTCCTCAATATTTGCCCCAAAACTGGAGGAACGTAAATATCCGCTTTACCTCAGCATGATCATTCATTTTATGATCTTGTACAAAGTAATTCCCTTAAACTATATCAACGAACTCTATTACTTCTTTGTTGGTCTGCTCATTGCTTCATTTACCACGCTTCTTTTGTTATTTGCCAGAATAAAGGCAAGTGTCCATTTACTGGGAATGGGCAGTATTTTGGTCTACTTGGTGGGATTGAGTATTCATTTTGAAATAAACATCACTTTTGCCATTGCCATTTTCACTTTTATGACGGGACTTGTGGCAACATCCCGACTTTTCATGAAGGCCCACTCCAAAATAGAGCTTGTCATAGGTTTTCTTGTAGGATGCTGTTCCCAGCTATTTGTATTTAAGTACTGGTTATAAAACGTAAAAGATAATTCCTATTCGGATGGGGCTAATGTCCAAGGGCTCGTTATTGAAAACAGCATTTTCGTCCAAAAAATCACTTAAGGCCCAATACAGATGTAAGTTCCAGGTATTGTACCCAAAATTAAGGGTTAAGCCGTATTGCCATTGCTCAATATTGGGATTGGAAAATGTTTCGCTTCCCGCATCCGAAACCTGTTTTGACCTTCTTGAAAAGAGATATTCCGTTTTGATCCCGGCGTAAATGCGCCAAAATTTGTAGGTAATGGGATTAGAGGTTCGCCATCTGATCTCGAACGGAAACTCCAAGCCATGGGTCTCAAATTTACTTCTGTTCACACCATCCCCGTCCACAAGCAGATCATATGTTATACCATTGTTGGTCTCATTGACCAGAATATTGGTATAATAGGAATTGGTACCGTAACCCAGGCCTATCCCCAAACCAAAGTTCCTTTTCTTATTTAAAGGAATGTCCTTTATAATCCCCAGTTGCAGGTTATAGGAAAGGTTCCTTTGAATAACAGGTTCCGGTTTGTTCAACAAAAAATTGTATCCCAAGCCAATATAAAATTGATCTTCCAAGTATTTGTCATCAAAAGCTTCTTGGGTTTCGACTTCTTGGGAACATATCTTCTGCACAAGGCAAAAAAGAGCTAACGCAATAAAAAGGAATCTTGGCATAAAGCAAAATAAAGAAAACTATGGATCACTTGGCCAATGGAAAGGGCTCCTTATTTCAATTCCGTATTTTTGAACACATTTCCTTCAACCGTTGTATAATTAATTTTAAGAAGATTTACTTTTTGGAGCTCCTTCTTAAGATCGGTTATGACACCCATTTTTACCTTATTATCCGCCTTTATGGAAACCATTGCCGAGCTCTGGAGGTGTTCTGGCATCGCTCCCAATGCTTTCAGCGAACAATAGCCTACCTCATTTATGGCAACCAATCTATCCTCAATTTGTATTTTGATGGGTGCATTATCGCCATTGCTGTAATTGGGTGAAACGGGACCTACAAAAATCTCAATGATACGGTCCGTCTTATCCAGTTTATCCACTTCATTGGCCATTGGCAATTGGTTTTCCACTAAAAGATTCTGATTCTTAATGGTGGTTACCGTCATAAAAAAGAACAATAGGATAAACACGATATCCGGTAATGAAGCCGTGGAAATAGCTGGTAACTTGGTAGGGTTGTTTCTCTTAATTGGCGACATGATATTGACTTTTATTGATGTATTATTTCTGGTTCAATTATTTTTTGAGGGAACATGGCCCTTATGGCTTCAATTTTCCCCTTTATGGCCATCTTCTCCGTAGGACCGATATCCTCGCCATAATTTTGTACAAGGATTTCGTATGGTACTCCATACAATCTTGAACTTTCCCGGTTTCTAAGAAAGTTATATGCCCCGATTATTTCATTCTGTACCGAAACATAATAGGCATAGTCACTATCCCTACTTGTCGTTATGGAAATAATGGCCTCGTCCGGATGTTCTGAAAGATGGGCAAGGCGTTCCCCTTTACAGTAGCCGCAAAAGTCTTTATCATCCGTTTCTAGCCCCCCATTATCAATAAATGAAACCACTTTGGTACGTAATTCTTCCAGTCCCAGGATATCCCCTTCCACCATTAACTGGTTTTGGGCATTGATACCGATTTCCAATAAGTTTCTTGCTTTTATTTCAACATATGGGTCCGTGCTTTCCCTAGGTAGGATACGATTCAATCCAACATCGGTCTCAATTGAGGCGGTCACCAAAAAGAAGATCAACAATAAGAATGCGATGTCTGCCATGGAGCCCGCATTAACTTCGGGGGCTTGTTTTAATTTTGACATAGTACTGTGATTTTAATGGCCAAGGAATTCCTGTTCCCTTTGCTGAACAATCACAACAACCATTCCAAAAAAATTGTTAAACCCCTGTTTGTCCATGAAAACAAAAAACGCCCCGAAAGGGACGTTTTTAAGTACATTTTAGATAAGGCCTACCTACTGGAGATTATTAAAAGCATCTCCTTCATAGGTGGTGTAATTGACCTTTAACGCATTTACCTGTCTCAACTTCTGTTTGATATCGGAGATAAGGCCCATATTGGCATCCTTGTCCACTTTTAACGCAGTGGTCAACACGTTCTGTAATTCTTGTGGTTTTTTGGCACGCTCGGCCAAAATGTAAGAGCCTACTTCATTAACATCAGCAAACTTATCGTTCAACTGAATTTTAGGTTCCGTACCATAAACACTCTGATATTCCCTGGTGGGCTTACCCACATAAATATAAATAACGCGATCCTTCTTCTCCAACTTTTTCACCTCACTGGCATTGGGCAATGTGTTTTGCACCAACAGTGAGCTATCCTTCATCGTCGTTACGGTCATAAAGAAAAACAGCAACATAAAGACAATATCTGGGAGGGAAGCCGTAGAAACTGCAGGTAAATCCCCGTCTTTTTTCTTTGCAAATTTAGCCATCTACTTTAGTTTTATTAATTAACGGAGGTCTCTGCTTCGGATAATTTCTGTGGAAACAGTTCTTGAACCCGCTTTACTTTGGGCTTCAGGTCGTCCCTTTCCGCCGAAGGTGTTTCCGGGTTGAGATATTTTGCTTCCATTTCAGTAAAATCACGACCAAAAAGTCTTTGGGCCTCCCTATTCCTTAAATCGTTGTAGGCACCAACCAACTCATTCTGCACCGTGATGTAGGTGGAATACTTGGTTTCCCTATCATTCTTTAAGGAAATAATTGCCTTTTCTGGATTATCCGAAGAAGAAGCATCCTTTCTACCTTTGCAGTAATTGCAACTACCATCCCCACCGTTATCCAAGAAGGCAATAGCTTCTTTTCTTAGATTTTTGATGTCCAAGATTTCCTCTTCTACCAGTAACTGACCATTTCTATTGATGTTCACAGTGAATATATTCTTCTGCTTAATAACTACATCAACGTCTTCTGGCGGTTCCGCTGGAGGTAACATTCTGTCCAATCCTGCATCTGTTTCAATGGTGGTGGTCACCAAGAAAAAGATAAGCAGAAGAAAGGCGATATCCGCCATGGAACCTGCATTGACCTCTGGTGCTCCTTTTCTTCTAGGCATGTTTCTAAATTTTTAACGTCCAATTAATTTCTTGACCCCTGGCCATATCATCAAAGCAACAGCTATTAAGACCATTCCAAAGAACACGTTGAGCATCATACCAATGTTCTTTACAGTTCCGGTAGTGGGTTCAATGTCCCTACCCGCAAAAGTTTGCACTACTGCTTCAGCTTCTTCACTGTTTGACAAGGCGTATCCAATTATGAAAAGCACTACCAAACCTCCAAGGGAGAAAAGCGCCTTCTTCAATCCGCCTTTTGTTGTCAACATTTTCCTTAGTCCAAAGAACAAAGCCGAAACTGCAGCAATAACCAATAGTAACCACATAATCCCGAACATCACACTAATTCCTGTGCTATTGATAGCCTCTGGATCAGCCGCATCCGGCATCATGAAAAAGCACATAATGGCTGCAATGACACCTATTACAATTAATGCTATTTTTAAAATCCTATGCATTTTTCCGATAGTTTATCCGTTAATACTTATTTCTTGTGGGCAGCCAACATATCAATCAAAGAGATTGAAGAGTCTTCCATATCATTAACGATACTATCGATTTTAGCAATGATATAATTGTAAAAAATTTGAAGGATAATCGCAGTAATCAAACCAAAAACCGTAGTCAATAACGCCACCTGGATATCACCGGCGATCAATGAGGCACTCAAGTTACCCACAGCTGCGATTTTTTGGAAGGCCGCAATCATACCGATTACCGTACCCATGAACCCAAGCATGGGTGCAATTGCGATAAACAGGGATAACCAAGAAACATTTTTCTCCAATTGTCCCATTTGTACCCCACCATAAGCTACAACCGCTTTTTCTGCAGACTCCAATCCTTCATCAACACGGTCAAGACCTTGGTAGAAAATAGAGGCAACGGGGCCCTTGGTATTTCGGCATACTTCTTTGGCTGCTTCAACGCCACCGGAAGCCAATGCATCCTCCACTTGTTGTTTTAGTTTAGCGGAATTTGTGCTGGCAAGGTTCAAATAAATGATACGCTCAATGGCCACGGCCAAACCTAAAATTAAACATAACAATACGATACCCATAAAAACTGGCCCACCTTGAATGAACTGCTCTTTCAATACCTGGGTAAATCCTTTGCTTGCCTCAGCCCCTTCTTGCAGCATGGCTGCAGAGGAAGTTGTGGTACCAACAATAAACATTCCGGCAGTAGCCAGAGTAAGGGATATTTTTTTCATCGTGTTCAAACTTAAATTTTAGTTAGTTAATAATGTTAAAGATATAAAAATTTAGAAATTAAAAAATTTTAAAACTTCGCAGAGAGGAAGGGATTCGAACCCTCGATACACTTTTGGTGTATACACACTTTCCAGGCGTGCGCCTTCGACCACTCGGCCACCTCTCTATTTTCAATAGTTAGGCCGACCAATAAACAAAAAAATAATTAGTTAAAGAAATTTGAGGCGTTAATTTTGCTGCATTTCCCCCCGTAACGGCCTTTCAAAAAACATCCTGAATTGGCTGGATGGGAGCCGCATCCCCAAGAGGTACATTGCCTTGGCCACAGCAGCTTCCGTTGTAAGATCCTTTCCATTAATGAGTTGTATCTGTCGTAACCGTTCACTGGTTTGATACTGTCCCATGACGACCCCTCCCCCAACGCATTGGGTCACATTGACAATGTGCAAACCGCTCAAAATGGAACCTTCCAAGATTTTGATGAACCATTCATCGGTAAAAGCATTACCCGCACCGTAGGTCTCCAAAATCAACACTTTAAGGTCCTTTGCATTCAAAACAGCTTCCACAAACTCCCTGGCAATACCTGGAAACAATTTTAGGATACCTACCCTGGAATCCATTTTGGTACGTACCTGCAAGTCCTTCCCTCCTTTTGTGGACAATAAATAGGGATAATTGATCTTTAGGTTAACCCCGGACTCGATCAGTGTTGGATAGTTGAGTGAGCGAAAGGCCTGAAAATGTTCTGCATTAATTTTGGTTGTCCTGTTACCACGGTATAATTTGTATTCAAAATAAAGCCCTACTTCCCTTATTACGGGTTGGCCATTCTCCGTCAAAGAGGCAATCTGTATGGCAGTAATTAAGTTCTCTTTGGCATCGGTCCTCAAATCACCTATGGGAAGCTGGGACCCGGTCAGGATGACCGGTTTTGCCAAATTCTCCAACATAAAACTGAGGGCCGAAGCCGTAAAGCTCATGGTATCACTTCCGTGCAATACCACAAAACCATCAAAATCTGTATAGTTTTCACCAATGATCCCAACAATATTGGCCCAGTACGTTGGATTCATATTGGAGGAATCAATGGGATCTTTAAAGGAAACCGTGGTAATGTTACAATCCAACTGAAAAAGTTCCGGAATATTCTTTTGTAGTTCGGTAAAGTCAAAAGCGGACAAGGTTCCGGTTTCATAATCCTTTACCATTCCAATAGTCCCCCCTGTGTAAATCAACAGTATGTTGGCACGTTCCTTCATATTCCAAATACCTGTTTTGAGTTTTCCGTTGTAATCCGCGCAATTTCTTTCTGGGACAATCCATAGATTTCGGAAAGTTTGTCCAACACGTGGACAATGTACGAACTTTCATTGCGCTTTCCCCGGTATGGCATCGGGGCCAAATAGGGGGCATCGGTCTCCAACACGATATGGCTTAAGTCAATTTCCCCAAGAAACCGATCTATTTTTCCATTCTTAAAGGTCACCACCCCACCAATGCCCAATTTCATATTATAGGCCATCGCCTTTTGCGCTTGTTCCATGGTCCCCGTAAAACAATGAAATATCCCATAAAGGTCATCTCCCTTTTCCTGTTCAAGAATTTCAAAAATTTCATCAAAGGATTCCCGGGAGTGGATAACAATGGGGAGCTTATATTTTTTGGCCAATTTAATCTGCTGCACAAAGGCCATTTGTTGCTGCTTTAGATAGGATTTATCCCAATAGAGGTCGATTCCTATCTCCCCAACAGCGTAAAAACTTCGTTTTTGGAACTGCTTTTCAACAAATTCCAACTCCTCTTCATAGTGCTCTTTAACATGGGTAGGGTGCAATCCCATCATCAAAAAAACAGCGGTTGGGTACTTCCGTTCCAAGCTGTACATCCTCTCTGCATAGGTTGAATCTATTGCAGGCACAAAAAAACGTTCAACGCCCAAGTCCATTGCACGTTTCATCATCAATTCCTGGTCTTCATCAAAAGCCTCACTATATAAGTGGGTGTGGGTATCGGTCAGAATCATGCTGCAAAAATAGGTTTATCTTTAGCAAATTTTCTGAATGGATTCGCTCAAATCTTTCCTCAATTCAAAAAACTACACTAGGGTCAAACTAAAATTGACGATAACCAATCATTTAGAACTGGAAGCGACGATAAATGGAATCCCCGGGCGGTTCATTCTGGACACGGGAGCTTCCAACACTTGTATTGGAATGGATAGAATTGAATTTTTCAACTTGGATTTTGAGGTATCGGATATCAAGGCCGCGGGAGCTGGGGCCCTTGAGATGGAAACCTTGATTTCTACCAACAATACCATTGAAATTGGGACATGGAAAAGGCGTAGGCAAAAAATAGTACTATTTGACCTTGTCCATGTTAACCAAGCCCTTACCATTCATGATTCCCAACCTGTTGATGGAATTATAGGGGCCGATCTTTTGAAAAAAGGAAGGGCGGTAATTGATTACAGTAAAAAAAGGCTTTATCTAAAACCCGGCAGTCCCTAGAGCTCCAAAGCCTTTGTGATATTGTTGTCCATTAAAAGTTCCCCTGGATTTTCCAGGGCCTCTTTTACAGCGACCAAAAATCCTACGGATTCGCGACCATCAATAATTCTATGATCATATGAGAGGGCCACATACATTACCGGGGCAATCACAATTTGTCCATCGCGAACAATTGGACGTTCCACAATATTGTGCATCCCGAGGATGGCACTCTGGGGAGGGTTAATAATAGGGGTGGAAAGCATGGAGCCAAAGACGCCACCATTGGAAATGGTAAAGGTACCTCCGGTCATTTCATCCACAGTGATCTGGCCATCCCTGGCACGTATGGCCAAACGTTTTACCTCAGATTCCACTCCTCTAAATGTCAGGTTCTCCGCATTGCGGATAACGGGAACCATTAACCCTTTGGGTCCGGAAACGGCAATACTGATGTCACAGAAGTCATAGGAAATCATTTCCTTACCATCAATCATGGAATTTACGGCAGGGAATTCCTTTAAGGCCCTTACACATGCCAAGGTGAAGAAGGACATAAAGCCCAAGCCTACGCCATGTTTTTCCTTAAATTCCTCCTTGTATTTTTTACGTAATTCGAATATGGGGGACATATCAACCTCATTGAATGTGGTTAACATGGCCGTTTCGTTCTTTGCTGAAACCAATCGTTCGGCAACTTTTCTACGCAACAAGGACAGTTTGGAACGGGATTCCCCCCTACTGCCGCCCGTGGGTGTGCCCATGGAAGGAACGGCTTTTACCGCATCTTCCTTGGTTATACGACCATCCCTGCCCGTACCATTGACCTGAGCGGGGGCTATGCCCTTCTCGTCCAATATTTTTTTGGCTGCCGGAGAAGGCGTCCCAGTAGCATATGATTCCTTTTGTTGCACTTCTTGTTTTGGAGCTTCCTCTTTCTTGGGGGGCTCCTCCTTTTCCAATTCTTCCGCGCCATTGGCAACCGCCCCAACCGGTTTTTCCGCGCTGGTATCTATTAAGCACACTATTTCACCCACACCAACGGCATCGCCAACTTCAGCTTTTAAGGTAATAATCCCGCTTTCTTCCGCAGGAAGTTCCAAGGTTGCCTTATCAGAATCCACTTCCGCAATCGCCTGGTCCTTTTCAACGTAATCACCATCTTCCACCAACCATTCTGCTATCTCTACTTCGGTGATGGATTCTCCCGGCGATGGAACTTTCATTTCTAAAATCATGCTGTGCTTTATTTACTTTCTAATAAAATTATCCTTTGTTTTATCGAAAACGTATTCAATAACCTCGTTATGACGTCTTTGCGAACGAACTGCGCTACCTGCCGCAGGCGCTCCGTAGAAACGTCTGGAGGCCACCCTAAAATTCCTGGCCTCGTCCAAATGCATCAACAAATGGCCCCAAGCCCCCATATTCCTGGGTTCCTCCTGGGCCCATACCACCTCTTCTGCCTTGTTGTATTTTTTGATGGTACTTCGTATCTGCTCAGCAGGGAGCGGAAATAGTTGTTCCAATCGAACCAAGGCCACATCCATCCTTTTCTCTTCTTCGCGCTTGGCCAATAAATCATAATAAAACTTACCGGTACAAAAAACCAATGATTTCACTTCTGACGGCTTTACCGCAACATCGTCAATGAGTTCCGCAAAGCTTCCGTTTGCCATCTCTTCTTTTGTGGAAACCACTTTGGGGTGACGCAACAAACTTTTGGGCGTAAACACCACCAAGGGCTTTCTAAATTTCGCCTTCATTTGTCTCCGCAACAAATGGAACAGATTGGCAGGGGTGGTCACATCCGCCACGTACATATTGTCTTTGGCACAGAGTTGTAGGTAACGTTCCATCCTTGCCGAGGAATGTTCCGCACCTTGACCTTCGTACCCATGGGGCAATAACAACACCAAGCCGTTCTGCAACTTCCATTTATCTTCTGCAGCCGACAGATATTGGTCAATCACAATTTGTGCCCCATTACTGAAATCACCGAACTGGGCTTCCCAAATGGTCAATGTATTTGGGCTGGCCATGGCGTAACCATAGTCAAATCCCATTACGGCATATTCCGAAAGGAGGGAATTGTAAATATGGAATGTACCCTTTTGATGTTCCCCCATTTCATTGAGCAATACCACCTCCTCCTCGTGCATTTCAGTCTTTATGACGGCATGCCTATGGGAAAAGGTTCCACGCTCAATATCCTGACCTGTCATTCGCACGTCAAAACCTTCTTCAATCAAAGAAGCATAGGCCAATAGCTCTCCCATGGCCCAATCCAATCGGTTATCCTCAAAATACATCTTCTTGCGACCTTGGACGAGTCGTTCCAATTTGCGCAAAAACTTCTTATCCTGTGGAAGTTGGGTTATTTTCCCTGCCACCCCATCTAATTTCCCTATATCATAAGAAGTGTCGATGGTGGAAAGCATGGCCTCTTCCGTAACCCTGGAAAAGCCTTCCCACTCATCTTGCATAAAAGCTGTAATACGGGTTTTTTCAATCTTCCTGGAATCCAGCAGGTCTTCTTCGAGCTCTTTTTTGTATTCCGCTTCCAACTTCTTTACATAGTCCTTGTCAATAATGCCTTCATTGATCAAACGTTCGGCATAAATATCCCGTGGATTGGGGTGTTTGGAAATGGATTTATACAATAGGGGTTGGGTGAATTTGGGCTCGTCCCCTTCATTGTGTCCATATTTTCGATACCCCAGCAAATCCAGAAAAACATCACGTTTGTACCGCATTCTATACTCCAGGGCAAATGTCGCGGCATGGACCACGGCTTCGGCATCATCGGCATTGATATGAAGTACCGGTGAAAGGGTGACTTTACCTACATCGGTGCAATAGGTGGATGAACGGGCATCCAAATAATTTGTCGTAAAGCCAATTTGGTTGTTGACAACAATATGAATGGTACCGCCCGTAGTGTACCCATCCAACTTGGCCATCTGTACCGTTTCATATACCACACCTTGGCCTGCGAAAGCTGCATCCCCGTGCACCAAGATCGGAAGGACTTCTGAAATATTCCCTTGATGGGAGCTATCCTGTTTTGCACGTGTTATACCTTCCACTATGGAATTGACCGTTTCCAAATGCGATGGATTTGGGGCAATGTTCATATTGACCATTTTCCCGGTATCCGTTTCCCGCATGGAAGTCCATCCCAAGTGGTATTTTACATCCCCATCAAAAATGGTCTCTTCATAGTCCTTGCCATCAAACTCACTAAAGATGTCCTTGGGTGATTTACCAAAAATATTGGTCAATACATTAAGACGGCCACGATGGGCCATCCCCATAACAAATTGTTTTACCCCAGCATTTGCCGCTTTCTCAATAATAACGTCCAAAGCTGGAATCAGTGATTCCCCTCCCTCCAAGGAAAAGCGTTTCTGACCCACGTATTTTGTATGTAAAAAGCTTTCGAACGAAACCGCTTCGTTCAACTTTCTCAGAATGTTCTTTTTCTCATCCGATGAAAAACTGGGATGGTTATCGTTAACGTTCAACCAGTTTTGAATCCACTGGATCCGTTCCGGAGTTCGGATGTACATATATTCCACCCCAATCGCATCACAATAGATACGCTTAAGATGGGCTTCTATCTTACGGAGTGAACTTGGACCAATACCGATAATGTTCCCGGCATCAAAAACCGTGTCCAGATCGCTTTCTTCCAAATCAAAGTTCCCTATGTCCAATGTTGGCGCATATTTGCGGCGTTCCCTAACGGGGTTGGTCTTTGTGAACAAATGACCTCTGGAACGATAGCCATTGATCATTCGGATGACCTTGAACTCCTTTTGAAGGGATTGGGGTACGGCTACCTCCGCACCATTGACCAAGGCAGTTGTTCCATTGGAGGAAGGCCGTACGTCCAGTTCATCCAACTGGCTTTCCAGACCAAAATCAAATCCCTGAAAAAAAGCACGCCAACTGGGTTCAACACTATCGGGACTAGTGAGATACCTATCGTACATTTCTGCAAAAAAAGAAGTGTGGGCAGCGTTTAAGAAGGAATATTTATCCATGTGGACAGTGGATTCGTATTTTTCAAAATTACCCCCAAAATTACGACAAACAAATAATTTACCAGTAATTTAGAATATCTTGATTGGCGATAAAATCCAAAAATAAATGTTAAGAAAAATCCTTGTCCCTTTTATGCTGTTGCTTTTTGTTCAAGGCCATGCACAACGGGCCAACCAAAACCAGTTTTGGGAAAATGTCCGATATGGCGGAAGCCTGGGCCTGGGTTTTGGGAATAACAGCTTTAACTTCCAGGCTGCACCCAGTGCCATTTACGACGTAAATCCCTATTATTCCACTGGAATGGGGCTACAATTGAACTATGCGAAATTTGGGGACAACAAATTCTTTGGTTATGGTGCGACATGGATGAATTTTTTCAACCCCATACCCATGATCCAACTTTCGACCGAACTGGAGCAATGGCGTGTAAACCTCTCCAATGATTCCCCGCTTGTAGGGACACTGGAAGAGAATTACTGGTTAACCTCTTTATTTCTGGGCGCCGGCTATACCCAGGGAAACATAACTTTTGGCATACGTTACGACGTTCTTTTTGATGACCAACGGAGTATTTATGCCGATCCTTGGATTCCTTTTGTCCGTGTTTATTTTTAGGGATGCCATGGTTTATAAACCTTACCGGCTTATTTGTAATCGCCATAAATCCATTCCCAATTGATTTGATTTTATTCCCAGAGACCGCGAATGGCTTTTTGGGACAACAAAGGCTTCACATTGGTTAGTGATCGGTTGAATTCGTTCCCTGGCAAAAGACACAAAAAAAGAGGACGTTCGTCCCCTTTTCAAAAGTAATTGAAGAAGTTAGGGTCAAACCGAGGTTTTTTCGTAACCCCTTATTTTCTTTTCCCAATTCCAAGCCGATCGTACGGCATCATCCAGCGTGGATTTTGCTTCCCAGCCCAAAACCTCATTGGCCTTTCTGGTATCCGCATAGGCCTGTATAACATCTCCTGCCCTTCTAGGTGCCACTCTGTAGTTCAGTTTTTCTCCGGAAACACGTTCAAAACTCTGGATGACCTCCAATACGGAACTCCCCGTTCCCGTTCCCAGGTTAAAGACCTCAAAATTCTCTTTGTTTTCGCCTTCAACCAAACGCTGTAATGCAGCTACGTGTGCCTTTGCCACATCCACCACATGGATATAGTCCCGTATACAGGTCCCATCCGAGGTTGGATAATCATCGCCAAAGACTGAAAGCTGTTCACGCATGCCTACTCCCGTCTGCGTAATAAAAGGAACAAGGTTTTGGGGGACACCGGTTGGCAGTTCCCCAATTTCATTGCTTGGATGTGCACCAATGGGATTAAAATAGCGCAAGGCAATGGCCGAAAGTTGCGGATTGACCTTACAGACATCCTTTATGATTTCCTCTCCTACCTGTTTGGTATTACCATAAGGGGATTCAGCCGGTTTAACTGGGGCATCTTCGGTAATGGGCATCTGGTCCGCTTGCCCATACACCGTACATGAAGAGCTGAAAATGAAGCTAGCACTCCCCTTTTTGGTCAGTTCCTGAAGGATATAGACCAATACCCCTAAATTGTTTTCGTAATACAAAAGCGGATTTTCAACACTTTCGCCAACGGCCTTGGAGGCCGCAAAATGGATGACGCCACCAATGTCATCATATGTTGCAAAGAACTCTTGAACCTTTGATTTGTCCCTTAAATCGAAATGTTCAAAATTGGGGCTTTGCCCTGTTATAGCGACAATGCCATTTAGGACTTCCTCGGTGGAATTGGAGCAGTTATCAATGATTACCACCTCAAAACCTTCGTTCTGAAGTTCCACTACGGTATGGGAGCCAATAAAACCCAGTCCTCCCGTTACCAATATTTTTTTGCTCATGCTATGGGTTTACAAAATCAATAACAAGTTTTGTGATGAATTCAATTTGCTCATCATCCAGTTCGGTGTGCATCGGTAATGAAATGACTTCATTGACCAAACGGTTTGTGACGGAAAAATCCGCCTCATCATACCTGCTATCCACATATGCCTTCTGCCGATGTAAGGGAATGGGATAATACACCCCACATGGAACGCCATTTTCATTAAGATGTTGTACCAATTTGTCCCTTTTTTCGTTCAGAATCCGAAGGGTATACTGATGAAATACATGACAGTCACAGCTATCACAAATTCCTTCACAGCCATTCACCGTTTCGGGAACAACAATATTGGGCTGATTGGCAAAGGCTTTGGAATAGCGACGGGCAGCCTCCCTTCTTTTTCCGTTGTATTCATCCAATCTTGGCAATTTTGCCCTTAGTACGGCAGCTTGCAGTGAATCCAGTCTTGAGTTTACCCCAACCACATCATGGTGATATCGTTTATACATCCCATGGTTTACAATTCCCCTTAGGGTATGCGCCAAATCATCATCATTGGTGAAAATAGCACCTCCATCTCCATAACAGCCCAGGTTTTTGGATGGAAAAAACGAAGTCGCGGCGACATCACCAATGGTCCCTGCTTTCTGTTTACTTCCATTGGCAAAGGTATGTGTGGCACCAATGGCCTGTGCATTATCCTCAATTACAAAAAGGTCGTGTTTTTCCGCAAGCTCCAAAATCACATCCATATTGGCACACTGGCCAAAAAGATGGACAGGAACAATGGCTTTCGTTTTTGGGGTAATCGCCTTTTCAATGGCTTTTGGATCGATATTAAAGGTATTTTCCTCAACGTCCACCAATACCGGGGTCAATCCCAATAGGGCAATAACTTCAACAGTGGCGGCAAACGTAAAATCTGCAGTAATCACCTCATCACCTGGCTTTAACCCCAAACCCATCATACAAATCTGAAGTGCATCCGTGCCATTTGCACAGGGAATTACGTGTTTCACCCCAAGGTATTCCTCCAATTCCTTTTGAAATTCCCTGACTTCCGGACCATTAATAAATGCTGCAGATTCCAATACGGATCCAAACGAGTGGTTCACCTGCTCTTTTATACCTTCAAATTGACCCTGAAGGTCCACCATTTGTATTTTTTTCATGGATTCATTTTATACTTCAAAAGTAAGAAATAACCCAAGTTGAACCTGGTTTTGAGTAAGAAATGTAACTTAGCGCAAAAGCAATTTGTGAGGGTAGTTTATTCTTTTTTGGTTCAGCTCGCATGGTTTCATCTTCGCCTTATCGCCAAATTCAACCAGAAAATCAAACTATTTGTGAATGGTAGAAAGCGGACCTTTCCAGTACTGGAAAATGCTTTGGCCCCATCTGACAAAATCATTTGGATGCATGTGGCTTCCTTGGGGGAGTATGAACAGGGACTGCCCTTATTGGAAAAGCTAAAAGCAAAGTACCCAAACCACAAATTGCTCCTTACCTTTTTCTCACCCTCGGGCTATGAGGTCAAAAAAGGGAAAACCCCAGCAGATGTGGTAGTTTATTTGCCCATGGACACCTTAAAAAATGCTAAGGTCTTTTTGGACATGGCAAAGCCCAAATTTGCAATTTTCATTAAATACGAGATATGGCCCAACTATCTTCATGAATTGCAAAAAAGAGGTACTGCCACGCTCTTGGTTTCAGGAATCTTTTCCAAAAAACAGGTTTATTTTAAATGGTATGGTGGTTTCATGAGAAAGTCACTCCGCACTTTTTCGCATTTTTTTGTGCAGGAAGATCACTCCAAGGAAATGCTAAAATCCATTGGATTCCAAAACGTGACCGTAAGTGGCGATACCCGATTTGATAGGGTCAATGCCATTCTTGAACGGGACAACACCCTGGATTTTATGGAAGGGTTTAAAGCGGAGTCCCTGTGTTTTGTAGCTGGAAGCACATGGCCAGAAGATGAAAGGATATTGGTGAAATACATCAATAGCTCAACTAAGGGGATAAAGTTTGTTTTGGCTCCGCATAACATTAAAACGGCCCATATTGAAAACCTAAAAACATCAATTGACCAAAAGGTCCTATGCTATTCCGAATTGACCGCTAATGCCATTGCTGACATTGATGTGCTCATTGTTGATACCATTGGACTTTTGACCAAAATATATAGTTATGCGGATTTCACCTATGTAGGCGGTGGTTTTGCAACAGGGCTGCACAACACCTTGGAACCAGCTGTATTTGGTGTTCCGGTAATCTTTGGCCCAAAGTATCACAATTTCAATGAGGCCGTGGATTTGGTGAACCTAAAAGGAGGACTTTCCGTTAAGGACCAGAGTGAATTTGACACCACCATGGAAAGGCTACTCAATGACCCTGACCTTGCCATACGGACCGGTAATGGCAATATCCAATACATCCAGCGAAAAATTGGTGCTACACAAACAGTTATGCAGTATATTGGAAACTTGATTTGATTTTTTAGCAGTTGTAACCAAACCTAAACCAAAAATGGATAAACGTATATTCAGGATTTCAATTACGGCAGCCCTCGCCGGATTCTTATTTGGATTTGATACCGTGGTCATCAGTGGTGCCAACCAACCCATAAAGGAGCTTTGGGAAACCAATTGGTTCTTGGGCGATTCCATTTTCACGTTTCACGGCATATTTATCATGTCCATGGCTTTGTGGGGAACGGTACTTGGCTCCTTGTTCGGGGGTATTCCAACCGACAAGTTGGGTAGAAAAAAAACATTGTTTTGGATCGGGGTGCTCTATTTTGTCTCCGCCCTAGGTTCCGCTGTGGCTACCGAACCCTATAGTTTTTCTTTTTTTAGGTTTATCGGAGGTGTAGGTGTAGGGGCATCTTCGGTTGCTGCCCCAATTTATATTTCTGAAATATCTTCTGCGCAAAACAGGGGAAGGCTTACCGCCTTGTACCAATTCAATATTGTATTTGGAATATTGATAGCTTTCATTTCCAACTACCTGATCGGTTCCATTTTCACTGAAGAAGTAGCTTGGCGTTGGATGCTTGGTGTGGAAGGAATACCGGCCTTAATTTACACCTTACTGGTCCTAAAAATTCCCCAAAGCCCCAGATGGCTCTTGTTAAAGGACAATCCGGATGCAGCTGTAATCAAGTCGTTGACCTTACTGGGAATAAAGGAAAGTGAGGCCAGTATCCAATTGGCCCAAATAAAGGTCTCCTTGGTTGAATCCATTGAGAAGAAAAAGGAAAAGCTATTCTCCGGAAAATACAATAAACCGCTTTTGCTTGCCTTCTTGTTGGCCTTTTTCAACCAGCTCTCGGGCATTAATTTTGTACTGTACTATGCTCCGGAGATTTTGGAGCGGGCCGGATTGGCAACCGGGGAATCCCTTTTCAGTTCCATATCCATAGGGATCGTCAACTTACTGTTTACTTTTGTAGGCATTGCCCTTATTGATAGACTGGGACGAAAACAACTAATGTATATTGGATCAATGGGCTATATCATTAGTCTTGCCATGGTAGGATGGTGTTTTTATTCTGGAGCAAGTTCCGTTTTATTGCTCATTTTTATATTGGTTTTTATTGCCTCCCACGCTGTAGGACAGGGGTCGGTAATCTGGGTGTTTATTTCAGAGATATTCCCGAATAAGGTTCGGGCCTATGGGCAATCTTGGGGAACAGGAACGCATTGGGTCTTCGCTGCACTCATTACCTTATTGACCCCTACCTTTTTGGACAGTGAAATTGGAATCTTCAAGGAAAACCCCTGGCCCATTTTTCTGTTTTTCGCAGGTATGATGATACTACAGTTACTTTGGGTTGTCTTTATGATGCCGGAAACCAAGGGAATCTCGTTGGAGGATTTGGCCAAAAAACTGGGCCTTTCCAAATAATTTTCAACATCAAAAAAGCTGCCTTATACAGGACAAAGCTTGGGATTGGTCGAATTAACCGTTGTTTTTTGACCCAATTCCTTTAAGAAATCGTTATATTTATTAGAAATAGCATTCTCTATGACACAGAACACTACTATGGGAGCTAGCTTTTTAAATCTATTTCTTAGAATAATGGTCTATGCATTGATTGGGATTCTAATCGCCATTCCACTTTGTATCATCGGAGACCAACTCGGAATTTTCGATGCATTGGGCATTCAGTTTTAGAGAGCCTCCCAAAATTAAGATCCGGCAGTTTTACATCACAAAAGGCTGTCCCGTACTTTGAAGCACAGCAAACCAAAAATCGCTTTCCAAATCTATCTTTTTTCGTTTTTTGGTCACTGCTGAAATGGGCAAATAAACAGAATTATTGTTCACCCTACCGACAACGAATTTTGTTTTTCCCGCCATGGCACCGTGTACGGCCATATAGGCCAAACCACTGCAAAAAACGCTGTCCCCGGAGTTTGCGGCCGCACTGCGAACGATATAACTTGGGTCAATATATTTTACTGTAATGGGCAAAATTTCCTTGAAATATTCTATGATCTTATCTTTTAGAAAGACCCCAATATCATCGTGTTTTACATTTCCGGAAGCATCTTTTTTTACATCTTCCTTGGCAAACAAATGTTGACCGGCACCCTCTGCCACTACAATGACCGCATGGTGTTTGGACTCCAATCGTCTTTTTAGCGATTCCAAAAACCCGTTCTCCCCGTACAGGTTGAATTCGGACTCCGGAATCAGGACAAAATTCACAACTGGTTGGGCCAATGCCGCAGAAGCGGCGATAAAACCACTATCCCTTCCCATTAACTTTACGATGGAAACCCCGTTGTAGGCACCTTTTGCCTCATTATGGGCATCCCGTAAAATTGGGCTGGCAATATCAAAGGAAGTTTCAAATCCGAAGGATTTATCAATAATGTCGATATCGTTATCAATGGTTTTTGGAATACCAACCACAGCAATATCCAATCCCCTTCTTTTGATTTCCTCACCAATGGCATCAGAACCTTTTAAAGTACCATCACCACCAATAGTGAAAAGAATATTGATGTCGTTTTCCACCAGTGTATCCACCATCACCCCAAGATCTTGGGCTCCCCTTGAAGAGCCTAAAATTGTACCTCCAAACTGGTGTATGTCCTTTACCTTATCTGGGGTAAGTTCCTCCAGATTATGCTTCATTTTTGGATTGAGACCCTCATATCCATAGGGAATACCCAATATTCGCTTTACCCCATAGAAATAATGCAGGGCCATTACCACACCCCTGATTACGTTATTTATCCCGGGACAAAGTCCACCACAGGTGACTATGGCCGCCGTTGTCTTCTTTGGGTCAAAATAAATGTTTTGACGGGGGCCCGCTTTTTCCAGGCAATTGGGTTCTTGCCCATTGGCAAGACAAGAATTGTAGGTTTCCATGGAGAGATCGTAAACCAGCCTGTCGTTATCATCAACATAGTTGAAGATATTATCCCCCCTAACAGTACTTAACTGTAGGGGGGATTCAATCGCTGCCTCTCCCAAATTTTCTATTTGGAACATATAGACGTTATTGATTAAATATGATAATTCATTTCATGATGCGAATCAATCAGCGGTCCTCCATTTAAAATTTCCTCTGATGCTTCACTGGCAAATTTATCAAAGTTAATGTGGAAAGAATGCGCTAATTGAATTGCTTTACTAACATAAGCACCTTTTTGTAACCATGTATTCATTGGATCTAGGATTTCCGTAGGAACACTCGGACAATATTTGGGCATAAACAATCCAAAAATAGGGTGTACCTCATAATCCACTTTTTCCAATTCCCCTTCCAAAATGGCAGAAATCATGGCCCTGGTGTATTTCAATTTAATACGTGAACCTACCCCATAGGGACCACCACTCCATCCTGTATTGATCAACCAAACATTTACACCGGCCTCGGTCATCTTTTTACTCAACATTTCTGCATAGACGGCCGGATGCAATGGCATAAAAGGCTCGCCAAAACACGCAGAGAAAGAAGGTACTGGCTCATTGATTCCCGCTTCTGTTCCCGCAACCTTGGCGGTGTAACCAGAGATGAAATGATAAGCCGCCTGCCCAGGGGTAAGTTTGGATACCGGAGGCAATACGCCAAAGGCATCACAGGTAAGGAAGAAAATGTTCTTTGGGTTATCCGCATAGGATGGCACCTGTAAGTTATCGATATGTTCAAGGGGATAGCTCACCCTGGTGTTCAATGTAATGGTACTATCAAAATAGTCCACTTCCTTGGTACCTTCCTTGAACATTACATTTTCCAGGAGTGCTCCAGGACGGATGGCTCGATAAATGTCCGGTTCCTTTTCCTCGGTGAGGTCAATAACCTTGGCATAACAACCCCCTTCAAAGTTAAAAATGGTATTCTCGGCTGTCCAACCATGCTCATCATCGCCTATGAGTTTTCGATTTGGATCGGCAGATAAAGTGGTTTTACCTGTTCCCGAAAGCCCAAAGTAAATGGCAGTGTCCCCTTTTTCCCCAACATTGGCAGAGCAGTGCATGGGCAGGACATTCATCTCTACTGGCAAGATGAAGTTCAATGCAGTAAACACTCCTTTCTTCATTTCGCCAGGGTATTCAGATCCCCCAACGAGCGCTATTTTTCGCGTGTAGTCCAAAATTGAGAAGTTCCCGGCGATAATTCCAAAATCTTTAGGGTTTGGCGCCTCATAACCTGGCGCACAGAGTAGCAACCACTCTTCTTCAAAGTCCTTCAACTCTTCCTCTGGGAGTCGAATGAACATGTTCTTAACGAAGTAATTGGACCATGGGTATTCTGTAACGCTCCTAACGTTCATTCGATACCGTGGGTCCGCACAAACTGCGGCATCACGTACATAAATCTCCTTTCCTGACAAATAATTGACTACTTCGTCATAAAGCTTCTCAAAATTTTCCGGAGAGATGGGCTTGTTAATTCTTCCCCACCAAATCCTGTCTTTGGTATAATCATCCTTTACCAAAAAACGGTCTTTGGGCGAGCGTCCGGTAAATTTACCCGTATTGATGGCCAAAGTGCCATTTTCCGACTCTACACCCATTCCTTTTTCAACGGTAATCTTTTGAAGGGTCTCTGGATCTAAGTTCCAATGCGCTGTGGCATTCTTGATCCCGTACTTTTCCAATTCTCTTGTTTTTCCTGTAACGGCATTCATAATGTTATTGATTTAAAGTTTGCGTCCAAAATTCCAGACCAACGGTACTATCAGCACCGCGGTTAAAAAACCAGTAATAGTGGCCACTTACCTTTATTCAATCCTAAAAACACCTGCTAAGGGGAATGGGATCGTCACTCCGTCGAAATTTTTTAAAGAGCGAGAACCCGCATTACTCCTGGAGATGCGGGTTCGCCTCTATCTAAAAGGTTTAAACCACTTTATATTGATTAAATGTTATTCAATTTACGACTTAAATACTTGTTCATAATCCTCCACGGAACCGTTGTCCAAGCAGCATTCGATGATGCGTTTACCCAGTGGGTCCAAAGTATCATCTTGAAACTGCGCCAACGTTTTAATGAAGAAATCATATAATATATCAGCACCTTTATCGTATGCTTTCTTTCCTACTTCTTCCTGATATTCCACTTTTAGGAACCATTTTGGAATTTGCCGTCCTTCTACTTTCATGGAGTTCATTGCATAACCCAACAAACTGCACCTGGAAGCACTTAGTCTATGTGGGGAGAAGTTGGCATTCCCCCTACGCGCAAGATACTCACGGCTAATCCATTGTGGCATGAAGCTTGTTTTCCACGCCCCAATATGTTGGTTCGGTGTAAGGATATACTTTACACCTGGGGTATTCTGTATTTGTTCAAGCAACAGATTGGCCTGTTTCACCTTTTTGCCCGTAGCAAATGGCCAATAACTGCCCACACCTTCGCTACTAATGCCTTTGGTCTGGATAATACTTGGGTTTGCATGTCCCCTAGGGGCTACCAAACGCCACAACCAAGCCAGTGCCGGTGGCAATATATGCATGACTCCAACAATTCCATAATTTGGATTTTTCTTGGTACAGGGTGGTGTTCGCAGGCCAATACTCCTAATATCTACCCTAACCGGTTTGGAGTATACTCCTGGAACCGATTCGCGAGGTAAAATTACCCTTGGATTTGGACAGGGTACTCCCGGCTCATCCTCCTTATGGTCCCAAATCAAGGCGCGCCCTCCGGGAACGGCTTCAATATTTAAGAACAACAGGGGGTTATCCGGAAGGGCCGTAATTTTTTCGAGCATCATATCCTTGCCATAATCATCAATATGGTCCACACGAACAAACCAGGCATCTTCCGCATCTTCAAGCCATAATTTCTTGGCATCTTTCTGAAGATTGGGGTGGCATAATGCCATATCGTCTGTAACGGGTTGCAGGTCACAGGTTCTGGGAAGTTCAATTGTACGTTCTTCACCGGTCAGAACATTTTTACCCAGTAAGAGGCTACCATCGGGTTGCCTGTGGGGCAATTGAAGCATCTCACTTTTTCCACCGCCACTGGCTCCTTCATGCATCATGGTAACCACGTTATCATAGGGTGTGATCACACGTACGGTTGAACAGTGGGCCGTAACCCAACCTTCATCTTCCCCCTTACCGATCAACATACCGTACACTCCCTTCTTGGCACTGGGGCCTGGATAGAGATTGTATGAGAACATTTCGTATTTACCCGGTATCCGGTTGTGTACCACGACTTGTTTCCCTTCAAAATGAGTATGGCGGAAAGGAGGCGCAGCATATATCACAGCTTCGGGGGCAAAGTCCTCTGGTAATTCATCCGGGTCAAGTATCCCTTGCAACAGGGCCAATCCCAATCCAAAAAAACCTGTATTGGCCGGAATGACGGCCACCGCATCATATCCCATACCCGGTTGGCCTGCATGGAAATAGAACATTCCCAAATCCTGTGTTTTCAACCATTCGAAAGTTTCCGTTCTTAGGGAGTCAAAAGAAGTACCAAACCTTTTTTCATAGGTAGGTTTATCAGTGGGCAGATCATCGGCTATTACCATACAATTGGGATCGCGACGACGCATGTATACTTCGGTGTAATTGGCCGCGATGCCATTTTTGGTACGGGCCACTTCGGCCTCAAGGTAACTTCGCCCATCCGGCAAATCGAATCGCACTTCATGAAAGTTGCTATCCTTACCCCCGGCGGCCAAGTCCACCAACTGCTGTACATTTCGTGCAACAGTAACACTTGGTGCCTTATCCAACAATTCCTGTAGCTCAGTGATGTTTCCAACAGGGAGCTTTGTTGAGGTCGTTTCCATATCAATCATAGTTCTATATTTGGTTAAATGAATTAAATTTTTCTTTCAAAATATTTTTAAAGGTCATGTTCAAAAATTCCAAACCAACGGCACGACCAATACCGTAGTTATAAAAAAGAGCAACAGTAACGGCCCACCGACCCTTACGTAGTCCATAAAAGAATATCCGCCAGCGGATAATACCATGGCGTTGGTTGTCGTTCCTACAGGGGTCAGAAATGCTGTTGAAGCACTTACCGCCACTGTTATTAAATAGGGTTTGGGAGAGACTCCCAAGGAATTCGCTGCAATTAGCGCTATAGGGGCCATAAGGACCGCTGTAGCTGAATTGTTTATCGTTTGGCTAAAAGCTGTGGTCAATAGAAAAATACCGGCCAACAATGCCGTGGGATGAACACTTCCCAACACCTCCACCAATCCTTCCGCTGCCATTTGGGCAACCCCCGTCTTTTGGAGGGCCAAGCCCATTGGTATCATGGCAGCGATCATCACCACACTGGTCCAACTGATTCCTTTGTAAGCCTTGGTAATCGGCACACAACGGGTCAACATCATGATCCCCGCACATATCAAGGCTGCCATTGAACCGGGGAGCACCTTAAAGACCAAAAGTGCGATCAATAAGATCAGGGTGCCCATAGCGATATAACTTCTAGTGGTCAACTGTGCCACATTCTTTGCCATGGACTCAGGTCTACCCGAGATAACCACGTTTTCATAAAGGGATTTCAAGGTTTCAATATTTTCCCATGTCCCCCTGATAACGAAAGCATCACCCGCTTCCATTTTAATTTTCCCCGTTAAAGGACGATTGTCCCTTGAGGCGGCCAATAGTTGTACCCCCGTTTGTTTTAGGTAATGCCCAAGATTGATTACGCGACCCACAAAAATTGAGTTTGGTGAGATGAACATCTCTGCCATCCCCACCTCCTGATTGATCAGCTCATTTTTTAAGGTATCCATTTCTACGGGCGTAGGAATTACACCAAGGGAGAATTTAAGCACCAATCTGTCCACATCCTCTGCCTCGCCCTTAACGGTAATGATATCATGGTACCGCATTTCGGTATCTGGATCGGGCAATTCCACAAATTGGGGAACCTTTTGCTTCAAGGGACTCGGGTGCCTCCTTTTTAGCCTCATAACGGAAACATTGTGTTTTCCTTCAAAATCCCAGTCCTCAATTTTGGTATTGATAAGGGGGGACATTGAACGAATCCGCAATCGATACAGGTTATCGCCAACACTATAATTTTCAATCCACTTATGCATTTCCACATCTATATCCACCGGTTTTTCCTTTGTGGTATTGGAAGGCATTAAGCGGTAGCCCACATATCTGAAATAAAGAATGGTAATAAGTAACAAAGGGAGGCCAATCAAGGAGAACTCAAAAAAACTAAATCCTTCCAGGTTGTTTTCGATAAGGGTGTTGCTAGCAATGATATTTGGTGGGGTCCCGGTCAAGGTCAATAAACCACCGGTATTGGAACCAAACGCTACGGGCATCAATAACTTTGAGGGCAAGGTCCCAGCATTCCATGCTGCGGAAACGGTAACAGGAAGCAAAGCTGCCACCGTGCCTGTGTTACTCACAAAACCTGAGAGCACGCTTGCCCCTAAAGTCACAATAACCAATAATTTAGGCACACTCTTTTTTGCCCAACTCACAAAGCGCTGTCCGGCAATCGCCGTCCAACCTGTTCTGGAAAGCCCTTCTCCAATAATAAACAGGGCCGCAATCATAATTACGGTAGCATTGCTAAATCCACTCAACGCCTCCTCGGCGGTCAAAATACCCGTGAGAAAGAGCGTAATCATTGAAATTAACGCTACAACATCTGGTGGGAACTTTCCCCAAATAAAGAGGAGGATCGTTATGGTAAGAATGATTAAAAGTGTAATCATTTGGAATCTTTCATCGTATTAATCCAATGTCAGTACAGGGACACTGGAATGTAGGGTCAGTAATTTTGTTAAACGACCTTCTGAAGGTTTTGTCTTTTGCGCATGGTTTCTGGGCAAAATGGCCAAAAGGTCAATGTTTTTTTCTTCGATGTAATCCAATATCCCTTTTTCTATATCTTCATTTTTTTCAAAAGTGTGTTCGGCGTAAAAATGTTCCAAATAGTACTCCAAGGTTCTTTCATTGGTCTCAACAATTACCTTTTCTTCATAGATGGACTCCTTATAAATGGTCAATACGTGTACTTTGGCATTAAAGGAACGGGCAACATCCAATAGTAATCCCAAAACCTTGGGTTCCTCTATTTCTTCCTTGCCCAATACCAGGGCAATTGCCTGGGGTTTTTGGATTTGGGTACCAAATGGAACGGATATAACGGGGCAATCGGCGTCCAGCACCAATTGTGACGTATTCGTCAGCGGTTCCCCCACACTGGAATCGCCCAAAGTGCCCATAATGATCAAATCTGCCTTTTGGGCCCTCCTTGACCTTAAAATGGTCTCTTCCAAATCCCCTTGGGAAATCAACAATTCCGGATGCCAATGTGTCCTCTTATTTAAGTTGGATACTTCCCTGGCAAAGTTTTCCATGACTTCTTTGCGCTCCCTATCGCTAACTTCAGTAGTGCTAACGTAAAGTGCCGTAATCTGTATGGGATTATCATACCCCACAAAACTCAGGGTGTAGTCCAATGCTGCTATAGCCGGTTCCGTAAAATCAAAGGGAACCAAAATTTTTTTAATACTGCTCATACCTATGAAATTTCTATTACTGGATCAATTCCAAAGCCAAAAGTATAATCCATCCCAATCCTAAAACATGATGGATATCAGGTTTCCTGTTTTTCATTTCATTTTAAAGTTTTCATAACACCACATGATAGATGTCATTATTTGCAAAAAATATGAGGGGGAACTTGCACCCGTTTTTTAACAACATAGCATGGGAAATCCATCAGTGAAACCCCCAAACAGACTGCGAAGTCTTTTACTCCAAACCTTTTTCCTTTTATCAATCGTGGGTATCCACGGTCAAGAAAACACCAAGACCGATATTGGTAGCTGGATGGTGTTCTCCATGGACAACCAACTATCCGAAAAATGGAGTGTACCAGTAGTGGCCATTTTATGCTATGAGAATTGGGCCGAACAAACGGAATTCGGGTTTGTCAGGACGGGATTGACGTATAAAACAAGCCCTACCTTAAAATTAACCCTGGGTACTGCCTACGTCGACTCACAACCTTTGTACCATCATGAATTCGAAACCTTGACCACCCAGGTCTGGGTCTATGAACAAGCCACGATAAAAACGGGAACACTACAACATAGGTTGCGGATGGAACACCGGTGGATCGACAAACCCACCAAAAACATCTTCAACACCAGGTTACGCTATAGACTTGGTTTTAAACAAAGACTTGGTACTACCTATTATATTAAGTGTACGGACGAACCGTTTTTCAATTTTGATGAACTCTATATTGACCAAAACCGATTTTTTGTGGGTATTGGGAGAAAACTGGGTAAGGATGTTTCCATGGAGTTCGGATATTTTAAAACCCATGTAGGCAAAAAAAACTTTGATAGACTAAGGGTAGCCATTCATTTAAAAACCCTATTCTTTAAAAGAAATCCGGAGGATCTCACCCAGTCAGATTTTGCTGATTCCTCAAAATAGTGGTCATAAAATTGGAAACTTGATAAATATCATGTTTTTTCCGGCATATGAATTCTACTTTTATCAACAAATAAATGTTAAATGTCATGGAAGTCAAGAAAAACCCAAAAGCCGATCTAAATCGAAATAGTGGCCTATATTTTGTAATTGGGCTGACTATAGTATTGTTTGCCACTTGGCGAATGTTGGAGCACAAAACCTATGTCTCCGATGAAGAATTCGTCAATGTATTGAATGTAATGGATGAAATGGATGAAGAAGTGCCCATCACTGAACTCATAAAGACACCTCCACCTCCACCGCCACCAACAACTCCTGATGTGATAGAAGTTGTAGAGGATATGGAAGAAGTGGAAGAGACCATCATTGAAAGTACCGAAAGTAGCCAGGATACGTTTGTTGAGGAAGTTGTAAGTGTTGATGATGTCGATGTTGGAGAGGAAGAGGAAGAGATTTTGGTTCCATTTGCGGTTATTGAAAACGTTCCCGTATTTCCAGGCTGTGAAAACCTGGGCAGTGAAGCGGAACGTAAAGCTTGCTTTAACCGAAAAATCCAGGAACATATTCAAAAGAATTTTAATTATCCGAAAACTGCCTTGGAAATGGGCATAAGTGGAAGGGTCTTCGTACAGTTCGAAATTGATGGTACCGGTAAAGTTTCCGGCATTAGAAAACGTGGACCAGACCGCCTTTTGGAAGAGGAAGCTGTTCGAATTATAGCTTCACTTCCACAGATGAAGCCGGGAATGCAGCGTGGCCGTCCAGCAAAAGTTGGCTATAGTATCCCTATTAATTTTATGATGCAATAGCTGGGTTTCCATAACATTCATTTTGGCCCCGGAGTCTTTAAAAGCTTCGGGGCTTTTTTATTGCCATGGCGCTTTTTGATAGTCCGTGGCCTTGGAATTGCGTTCCCTATTTTTTAAGACCAGATGGGTTTTATCCATCTCCCGGGTCCTGTATCCCAATAAATGGAAAAAAGACTTTGCAAAAAATCGGGCAATCCGTTTGTCTACATAAAGCGCATCTTTTTTGGCAGACGCCCATTTCACCCCTGGCAATAAGGCCAAAAAATCATCAAACCTTAACTTTCTAAGATATTTTGACAACCACAGGAAAAAGTACGGGATGCTCCGAATAAAGTAAAAACCTTCGTAACCCTTATCTTGGTACAGTGGCATGAACAATTGCCTACTTTTCTCCGTGGTTATTGAAGTGCCTTGGGCTATGGAAATTGTAGTGCCCTTGGGTACGGTTTGAAAATTGATAAAACCGGGGAGCATTTCAAATTCCTCGCCCTCTTTAATTAGATACTGGTAGTAGATTTCAAAAAAACGTTTTGGGGTCCTGGATTTATTCAGCTTCATCCGCAAGGTTTTGAGCTCTTGCTTACGCATGGAGCAATACCCGGTGAGCCCCAAGGTATACCAAATAAAGTTTTCCGCGTTTACGATGGCTTTGATATCTTCATGTTGTCCACTTTCAAAACCAAAGGCCACATAACCCAAATCGTTGATATAACTCAGTAAGGCCCCTGTTAAGTACTCTTCAATACCAAGAATACTGGGCAGGGGAAAGTTTCTGGTAAATCTTCGGTTCAACAGGCTATCATTCATGACAATAAAAGGTTCCGTTTCACCGGAAGTAGTATGTAAATCAATGAAGTAAAATGGTGGGGAAGCGGTTTCCAAAATCTGATTGATCAAGGTATGCAAAGACAGCATCTCTTTCTCTTCAATACTTCTGGAAGGCTTTGGGGAGGATAGACTTTCCATTCTATGGGGAAACCATATCCTGTTCAAGTCTTCGTCAATAAAACGGGCATCTATCGGCAGTGCCGACAAATTACCGGCAATACCAAAAAATTCACCGGAAAAATGACCCGATCCGTCTTCCATCTGGGAGAAAACATTCTGCAAGGCTTTGACCCCGGCAGGCTCGTTTCCATGAATGCCCCCAAAAAATACTACCGTTGGACCTGGAGCTTCTCCTTTAATATGGCCAATAATCCTATGCACCTCTTTAGAGGTCCCATTTATTGTTGTAACAGGTTGGGGCATTAAGAAAAATCCGTTTTACTGAGAATTCCTACCAAAGTATTGTCCAATACCACCGGAAGACAACCAATTTTATTTGTTTCCATGGATGCTAAAGCTAGGGAAACTTCTGATTCTGGCGAAATGGTAATGACATCTTTTATCATAACATCCGACACTACGGTACTCTCAAAATTGACTTCTTTTTCCAAAGATTCCAAATACCCCCAGGTAAGAAGCCCTGCCAATTCCCCATGATCATTTTCCACCGGGATATGATGAATCCCATTCCATTCCATAATGGCCTTTGCCATACTCACATAGTCATCCTCGTTCAGTTTCAACAGATGGGTGGTCATTAATTCCTTGACCAATCTAGGGGTGCGTTTAACCTTTTCCAGATGAATGTCTTCCCACTTATGGATTGGGAGGTTATTGGTCTGATTTTCCACCATTTTCTTGGTCAATAGCACGAGTGACTTATCCGTTTTGAACTTTTTCTTTAGTTTTCTTAGGTTGGCCACTTGCCACTGTTCCCCCGTCCTGCCTTTGGTCCTGGCCTCAATTATGCCCAAAAGGCGTTCTACGTCCTCATCATCCACACCACATCTATGTAGCCCCTTATAAGCGATGGGCAAAAGTTTGTTCAAAACCAATTTCTTGGCGGTATAAGATTCACCGCACCAGGAAAACAAAGTCTCTTTTCCAGATCTTGCAGCTTTGATAAAATTGGTTTTCGCAGCTTTAAAATCCATTTGTGAAGGCATATCATCAAAGGTCTTTGGACGACCCTTCATCAATCCAACCCAAAAAGCAAAGTTTGCTATCTCATCCAATACGGAAGGCCCGGAAGGGATATATCTATTTTCGATCCTAAGATGGGGCTTCCCATTGCCAACACCATAGCAGGCCCTGTTCCACCTATAGACCGTTCCATTGTGCAAACAAAGTGCAGGAAGTTTGGGTATCTCCCCACTGTTCAACTTTTCAAGGGAATTCTGCTCAATGGGTTTGGTCAATAATATACGGTGCTTGGAAATATCTTGCTTAAATATTTCCGCCACATCGCCTTTTTCCCAATGGTCCCCAAAGCCAACCCTTGGCGTTTGATTGCGAAGGGCCGAGGCCGTTTTTCGGGTATCCAGACTTTGTTGGAACAAAGCTATCCTGGTTTCTTTCCATAACTCCCTGCCCATGAGCAGTGGAGAGTTGCAGCAGACCGAAAGTACGGGGCCAGCTATGGCCTGGGCCCAGTTATAGCTTTGTACAAAATCATGGGAAGGTATCTGAAGGTGCAATTGGAAGCTTGTATTACAGGCCTCAAACATCACGGAATCATGTCTTAGGAACAGTTCATCCACCCCACGGATTTTGAGATTAAAATCGCCTCCCTTATAGGTTTTAAGCATTTCATTCAATGCAAAATACCGCGGTATGGGGGTCAAATGATCCAGTCCAACCTCCTTTTTACCAATGGTGGGCAAAATTCCGGCCAACAATAGTTTAGCGTTCAACTTATTGGCCTTTTTAGCTGCCTTTTCAAGTAATCTACGCAATTGGTCCTCAACCAGTGAAAAACAATTCCCTTTTAGTTCAAAGGGATCCAGGTTGATCTCAATATTGTAACTCGCCAATTCAGTAGTAAAATGCGCATCGTTGATAGTATCCAACAATTCCAGGTTTACCCCAAACGGCCTGTAGTCGCCATCTATGAGACAGAGTTCCTGCTCTGCCCCGATACGAACGATATCATCTTCAAAAAGCCCTCTTTCCAATAAAAGCTCAAGTGCCTTAATATCGTCTATTAAATGTTGTACAAAGGCCATACGTTCTACAATGTCCTTTGTATTGTTTTTAATCATTTCTCCCATAAGGAGCTTCTTTTTAACAAATCTAACGATCCGTCGGCGTTGAAAACATGACAATTATCAGCCCAGACGCTTTCAAAATAGGCCAAAATGATATTTATCATATTTTCTTTGGTTGAACGCCGATACTTTTGGAAGTATATTGAACAGGTATGTGCAATTTAACGAGCAAATATAATGTTCCCGGCCCGCGTTATACCAGCTATCCAACTGTCCCGTACTGGGATGGGGATTGTTTCTCCGGTAAAAAATGGAAGGAAAGTGTAAGGCAACGTTTTGATGAGTCTGGAAAAGAGGGCATAAGTGTTTATATACATCTCCCCTTTTGTGAAAGTATGTGCACTTTTTGTGGTTGTCATAAACGAATTACCAAAAAACACGAGGTAGAAGCACCTTATATCAACACATTACTTAAGGAATGGGTACTTTACCGGGATATTCTTGGGCAAAAACCTTTGATTAAGGAACTACATCTTGGTGGAGGAACACCCACTTTTTTTTCGCCGGAAAACCTGACCCGCCTCATTAATGGTATATTTAGGTTTGCCGATAGGGCTCCCGACGCCGAACTAAGCTTTGAAGGACACCCAAACAATACGACCAAAGCACACTTACAGGCCCTCTATGATCTGGGGTTTAGAAGGGTTTGCTTTGGTGTACAGGACTATAACGAAAACGTACAGTTGGCCATAAATCGGATACAACCTTTCGAAAAGGTGAAGTCCGTAACGGAAATGGCAAGGGAGGTTGGTTATACCTCCGTTGGTCACGATTTGGTCTACGGACTACCATTCCAATCCGTGGATGATGTTAAGAACACCATTGAATATACCAATATAATAAGGCCCGATCGTATCGCCTTTTATAGCTATGCCCATGTTCCCTGGCGAAAGGGAAACGGACAGCGCGGATACCTGGATAGCGACCTTCCCAATACGGAGGATAAAAAACTGCAGTATGAAATTGGGAAACAATGGTTGTTGGCCAAAGGCTACAAGGAAATTGGAATGGATCATTTTGCGGTGGAATCGGATGACCTTTACCTAGCCATAGAGAAAGGGACCTTACACCGGAATTTTATGGGATACACCCCTTCCAAAACCCAGTTAATGATTGGACTTGGGGCAAGTAGCATAAGCGACAGCTGGCATGCTTTTGCCCAAAATGTGAAGAGCATTGAAGAATACCAACATTTAATAGCACACGATATTGTTCCTGTGTATCGCGGACATATTTTGAATGAAGAGGACAAATTGATCCGCAAACATATCTTAAATTTAATGTGCCACTTTACCACCTCTTGGGACGTTGAACAGACCCAACATTTGGACTTTGGGCACATTATGGACAATCTGCGCGAATTGGAGACGGATGGATTGGTCCACATAGGTCCCAATAGCATTGAAGTGACGGAAAAAGGAAGACCATTCATTAGAAATATAAGTATGGCATTTGATCTAAAATTACACCGAAAGCAGCCGGAAACCCGTCTGTTTTCCATGACTGTTTAATCCACCTGTCCATTGACAGGTCCTAAATCTTATAAAAATGAAAAGTATAATTGTACCCATAGATTTTTCGGAACAATCCGAAGTTGCCCTAAAAGTAGCGGCCAACTTGGCCAAAAAAATCGATTCGGAGCTGTTTGTACTCCATATGCTGGAACTTTCCCCTGCTATTATGAGCAGTGGCGAATATTTGCCCCAAGAGCATATTGTCCACTTAATGAAGCTTACGGAAAAACGTTTTTCGGAGTTTCTGGCAAAAGACTATTTAAAGGATGTAAACGTCACTCCGATCATTAAGCACTATAAGGTACTTAGTGAAATCAACAACGTGGCCGAAAAGCACGAAATTGATCTAATAGTGATGGGATCGCATGGTACGGATGGCCTTCAGGAACTATTTATTGGCTCCAATACGGAACGCGTGGTGCGCAGCTCCGAAATCCCGGTTTTGGTAGTTAAGGGAGAAGTGGAAAACTTCAAGGCCGAACGCTTTATTTTCGCTAGTGATTTTAAGGAAGAAAGTGTACCGGCAGTGAAAAAGGCCGTTGAATTTGCCAAATTACTGGGTGCAGAACTTAAACTGGTATACATCAATACACCCGCGGATGCCTTTCTAAGTACGGAAGATGCCTACAGCCGTATTTCCAAATTTTTGAATATCGCCATGTTGGGATTGGAAGTCGATATCTATAACGATTACAGCGTTGAAAAAGGCGTCCTGAATTATGCTGAGTCCAATGCCGCCGATTTAATTGGTATACCCACGCACGGAAGGCAGGGACTTTCCCACTTCTTTATGGGAAGTATTGGAGAGGATATTGCCAACCACAGTAAAATACCTGTGGTTACCTTTAAACTATAACTAACTAAACTGAGTATTTTTAGGACCCTTGCTGTCATGACAGCAAGGGTCTTCTAAAAAAGGATATTTTTATCTTTTATATGATAAAAGTCAGTTTTTCCCTTCCGCATACCCCCTACTTTTGAAGCGTGAAACAGCTTATGGCCATACCGCTCATTTTTATCATGATGGTAAAACCATTATGGCCCGTAGCCGAATACATTATCAATTACAATTATATCGTCACCAACCTTTGCGAAAACAAAAACAGGCCCCAACTGGAATGCGATGGCAAATGCTATTTATCCAAAATGTTGGCCGAAGAATCCAGAAACCATCACAAGAATCCATTTGGTGAACTACAAATGCTGGAAATCCCATTGCTATTGCCAATTGGTAGCACTTCCAATTCCATTGATTTTGAAATAAGGGCCCATCATAAGAACAATCCAATTGGATTTTCGCAAAACTTGCACGCCCTTCTTCTTGCTTTCAAGATAATTCATCCCCCTGAGCTGTCCTAAAAACCGAAACCCGGTACCAATCCCTTAGGCGACATTAAGCCTAAACTACTCGGAACAGTCGAATTATCAAATAACAATCATGAATTTTATACAATCAGTTTGCAAAGGGCTGTTGGTTGCCCTTATTTACAACATGGGGCTTTTATCCATGGCCCAAGAAACCAAGACCATAAAATTGTTGGACAAGGACAATGCCATGCCCATTGTAGGGGCAACCTTTGAATACGGCCAACAAAACGGAACAACGGATGAAAACGGGAATTTTCAATTTGCCTACAATGAAGGAGGAACCCTGTACTTATCACATATCAATTATGGAAAATGGATATTGGATAATGATGCGGTTTTGAAAATGATCCGTGAAAAGGTGCTTTACCAACAAAGTATTACGGTAAATCTATATCCGGTAACGGTAATTGCCCTAAGGCCCAATGAAAAACCTGCGGACAAAGTAAAATTGGACTACCAGGAACAATTGGCCCACGACGGTGCGTCCGTATTGAATCAAAACCCTGCCTTAAATAGTATTCGCAAGGGGGGTAACTATGGCTTTGACCCTGTTTTTAGGGGTTTTAAATATGATCAATTAAATATAGTGCTCAATGGGGCCCAGGGTGCAACGGCGGCCTGTCCAAACCGCATGGATCCCCCTACAAGTCAAATGGCACCAAACATGTTAGATCGCATAGAAGTACTCAAAGGTCCCCACGCCCTTAGGTTTGGGACAGGATTTGGGGCTACCATAAACTTTATTCCCACCAAGCTACGTTTCACGGAAGAAGATGAACTCTATGGTCGCGTGTCCAGCGGATATGAGGGCAATGGTACAGTTCTCAGAAACGAGGGGAAATTAGGTTTTAGCGGGGAAAATCACGATATCGCTCTATTTGGTTCGTGGTCCCAGGGCAACGATTATACTTCCGGTAACGGTCAGGAAGTAGCAGCGGATTTTAACCGTGGTAGTTTTGGCACCAATCTAGGGTTCAACATCTCCGATGACCATCAATTACGGTTATCGGCAATTTATAATATAGCGAGGGATGCCGATTTTCCAGCGTTGCCCATGGACCTGAGGACCGACGACACTTGGCTGTTCAATGCCAGACATGATGTTACTTTTGACAACAGAAGCTTGAGTTCCTGGAACACCACGGTCTTTGCCTCATTTGTAGATCATTTGATGGACAATCTCCTTAAACCTCTTGATCCCAGAATGCTGAATGCCGAAACCAATGCCACAACCTATAATTATGGAGGCAGGACCGAAGGTATCTGGGATTTTGAAAAATCGAACCTTTTTGCAGGGGCCGATTTCAGGCGTGAAGGCGCAGAAGGTATAAGGGTTCGTGAATTCTTGATGGGTCCCAATGCCGGACGTACCTTTGAAGATAATGCTTGGCAAGATGGCTTTATTACAAAAAGCAGTGTTTTTGCCGAATACCATTTTAAACCAAAAACCATCCAATTCGTTTTTTCCACACGATTGGAAGTGAATAGCGCCAATACCAATGATCCCGCCGATGAATTTGCCGAGGTCAATGGAGATGCGCAGATCACCCAATTTAATCCAAGTTTTAGCCTGGGGGCCACTACAACTATTGGGAAAGATTTGGTTATGGGACTTTGGTTGGGACGTGCACAACGCAGCGCGGGCCTCACGGAACGCTTCATTAATTATTTTCCGGTAGGCCAAGATCCCTTCGAACTATTGGGCAATCCCCAACTTGATCCCGAAGTCAATAATCAGCTGGATCTTTCCTTTCAGTGGACGGGTACCCATAGCAATCTGGGAGTGGACCTATTTGCCGGGTATTTACAGGACTTTATATCTTCTTTTATTGATCCCGATCTATCACCAAGACTACCCAATAGTCCCGGTGTCAGGAAATTTGTGAATATCGAGGATGCATTTAAGACCGGGGTTGAAATTAATTGGAAACAACAATTGTTGGTCGGCCTTCAACACCAGGTGGGTATGGCCTATACCTATGCCCAGGATTTGGAACGTGATGAGCCATTGCCGGAAATTGCCCCCTTGGATTTTAGATATGTGTTGATCGGAGACTATTTTGATGGTAAACTAAAACCCGAACTTACCTTCAGACATGTCCTACGTCAGTCGCGGATATCCACAGAGTTTGGAGAAACGGAAACCCCTTCCTTTTCTTTACTGAATGTGCAATTGGCATATCAATTGACAAAGGCGGCTCGACTCACGGCAGGTGTGAACAATATTTTTGACGAAAACTATTACGAACATTTAAATCGATCCGTAAGGGGAAACAACATCCCCATTTTTGCTCCCGGACGTAACGCCTTTGCGTCCTTAAATTTTGTTTTTTAGCAAGGGCACATGCCTTATAAACAAAACCAGATCCTTTGAAAAATACTCCTTATTTCAAAAGGTCTGGTTTTTGTGCCATCACCATTGGCTGCCAACAATGTTGCGCACAATTGGCGCGGGCACATTTATTGACCACCTTCACAACTACACTCATCCGATAGGTGCCGGGAACTGGTTATAGCAGTCTAATTATCAACTTCTCTAATAGTTGCCCTATGCTTGTCTTTTTTGGAATCCAAACAGGCGAACATTGGAATAATTGAATAAACTACAACTAGAAAATGTGGGGGGTTAGGTTTCAGAATAAACCACTTTGGATTTGAAGTCCATAGTTCCAAACAAACAATGAAATTCCGTGTAAACCGATAAGTTGTCATTCCTACGTTGCCCTAAACACCTGCCTGAATGCTTCGAGCGGACGGAGGGTCGAAGGCAAGACGGGAATCCATTTGGACAGTAAATAGCATGGGATTCCGCATCAACTGTGGAATAGTAAGGTTGTTTTAATACTATAACGGCAATACGCATTTTCCTTTGCCTATCTCGGCAACCATTTGGGAAATTGTAGTCTCCTCCAAATTCTTGATAAAGGTGTTCTTTATATCCCCAATCAAATGATGAAGGGGGCATGGATTGTCATCATCGCATTCCGATATACTCAACATACAGGATCGCAGGCGTTGTTCCCCATCGATTACGTCAACAATTTTGATCAATCGGGTTTCCATATTTTCTTCGGTCAAATAAAAACCACCATATGGCCCTTTGACCGAAGAAACAATCCCATGTCTTCCCAATTCCTGAAGCAACTTGGCCGTGTATGCGACAGGGGCATTAATCGGTTTTGCAACGTCCTTTGCAAGAATTTTGTTGGATTCGCTTGCATTGACCGCTAGGTATAAAACACCCTTTAGGGCATATTTGGAAGAATTAGAGAGCATAGCACTTTTTCCAAATGTAAAGATTAAAAGACATTTTTATCCTTTATATGACATAAATCATATTTTTCATAAATAACCACCATTATTTTTGGGCAATTCTTAAAAATCCTGCCCATGAAAATCAATATCTCAATTTTAACATGCTTGTTTGCTCTAATTCTTGTTGGATGCGGGGGCAAAACGGAAAAAAAGGAAGAGGGTTTTAGTGTAAATAGGAAAAAATCTCCCGAAAAAGTAGAACAAAGTACTCCTGAAACCAACGATGTTCCTGCCTCCCAACGCATAACCCTCGACAACAAAGGGGTAGGACAGATCAAGGACATTACCTTGGACCCCGAAATAGACCAGGCCATGGCAAATGCGGGCAGCGAACTCTTCAAGACCAATTGTACGGCCTGTCATAGAACGGACAAGCGTTTTATTGGTCCAAAAATGCAGGGCATTTTGGAACGTAGGAGTCCTGAATGGGTAATGAACATGATTTTGGATCCCCAACTCATGGTTGAGGAGGACCGTTGTGCCAAGGATTTGTTGGTGGAGTTCAACGGTGCCGCCATGTCCAACCAAAACCTTACCGTGGAACAGACCCGTTCCCTCCTGGAATATTTTAGAACACTCTAAATTTTTTATCATATGAAAGCAACAACCCGACTTAAATTTTTGGTTTATCCGCTGCTACTGCTTTTTTTGGCAGTGGGTTGTAATTCCGCAAACAAGACCGATAAATCCTCCAATTCAACGGAGGGCGTTGGCATAGAAACCAAAAAAGAACAGGGGCAGGCATTTATAGAGAACGATGAATCGACTCCCAATGTCCTGCAAATAGCCATTGGTTCACAGGACCATACTACTTTGGTGGCTGCCGTGCAAGCTGCCGATCTGGAGAATGCCCTTGTTAATGCCGGACCCTTAATGGTGTTTGCACCGACCAATGATGCCTTTGCCGCCCTGCCCGAAGGAACGGTGGAAAACCTTTTAAAACCTGAAAACAAGGATGCTCTGGCCAACATTTTAAAGCATCATGTAACCCCGGGCAACTATTCAAAGGATTTTTTGAAAAAGTTCAAAAAGCTTGGGCAAGCCAATGGCCAGGATGCACTGATTGAGGTCAAAGGTGAAGACGTTTATGTGGGTGGGGCCAAAATTCTTGGCAGTGTTAGTGCCGGAAATGGAATTGTACACGTAGTGGATAAGGTTATCCTACCACCTTCCGAAGAGTAAAAAGCTGAATACCAATAAATACAACAAGACAATGAAAAAAATCTATTATGTTATTGGCGGTCTTTTGGGTGCAACCCTACTTTATATGGGCTGTAATCAGGCCGCTGGTCCAAATACTAGTGGTGCCCTGGCATCATCCGCCGCCGAAAAGGTGTATGTGGCACCAGGTGAACAAGACGAGTTCTATGCATTCCTTTCAGGGGGATATAGCGGAAACTTGACGGTTTATGGACTCCCCTCTGGACGTATGTTCAAGGAAATTCCAGTGTTCTCCCAGTTCCCAACCTCGGGATATGGATATTCTGAAGAGACCAAACCCATGTTGAACACCTCTTTTGGGTTTGTGCCTTGGGACGATTTGCACCATCCCGATATTTCCCAAACCAACGGGGAGTTGGATGGCCGATGGGTTTTTGTAAATGGTAACAATACCCCACGTATCGCCCGTATAAGTTTGGAAACTTTTGAAACCGAGGAAATTATTGAAATACCCAACAGTGCCGGTAACCATAGTTCGGCATTCATTACTGAAAATACGGAGTATGTCATTGCGGGGACGCGCTTCGCGGTGCCCGTTCCACAACGGGACATGCCCATTGATCAGTACAAGGGGAACTTTAAAGGAGCACTTAGTTTTATAAGTGTAGATCCAGAAACCGGACGTCTGGATTTGAAATTTCAGGTATTGATGCCAGGGTTCAATTACGACCTTTCCCACCCCGGTCGTGGAAAATCACATGGATGGCACTTCTTTAGCACCTACAATACGGAGGAGGCAAATACCTTAATGGAAGTGAACTCATCCCAAAATGACAAGGATTTTATAGCTGCCATTAACTGGCAAAAGATTGAGGAATATGTAAATAATGGTGGCGGAGAGAAAATGGCTACCAATTATGCGCATAATGTCTATAGCCATGAAACCCATACGGGAACTTCAACCATGAAAAAAGAGGTCGTTACCGTTGACCCTACCAAAGTTCCGGATGCCGTGTTTTTCTTACCCACTCCAAAATCCCCCCACGGGTGCGATGTTGATCCTTCCGGTGAATACATTATTGGTTCCGGTAAGCTTTCGGCAGATTTGACCGTTCACTCCTTTACCAAAATGCTTGCTGCCATCGAAGGCAAAAAATTTGATGGTGAAGCCTACGGCATTCCCATTTTAAGTTTTGATGATGTCATGGCCGGTATTGTAAAAAGTGGAGGTTTAGGCCCATTGCATACCGAATTTGATGCTCGGGGAAATGCGTACACCACATTCTTCATTTCTTCCGAAGTGGTGAAATGGAGATTGGAAACTTGGGATGTAGTGGATAGAAAACCAACATTTTATTCAGTGGGTCATTTAATGATTCCCGGCGGAAACTCACGTAAACCATTTGGTAAATATGTGGTGGCCATGAATAAGATCACCAAAGATCGTTATCTGCCCACTGGTCCGGAAATGGAGCACTCCGCACAGATTTATGATATATCAGGTGAAAAAATGGAGTTGATCTATGATTTCCCAACACATGGAGAACCGCACTACGCGGCAGGATGTCCGGCAGAATTATTGGCATCCAAATCCAAGAAAATCTATCGCCTGGACGAAAACAAACACCCTTATGCGGTCACCAATCCCTCTGAGGCCAGGGTAGAGCGCAATGGAAACGAGGTGCATGTGTATATGAGTACCATCCGTAGCCATTTTACCCCGGATAATATCGAAGGTGTTAAAGTTGGCGATAAGGTGTATTTCCATATCACAAACCACGAGCAGGACTTTGATGTTCCCCATGGATTCTCAATTATTGGTCAAAATACCTCCGAGCTATTGATTATGCCCGGACAGACCAAGACTTCCGTTTGGGAACCCAAACAAGTTGGTGTATGGCCATTTTATTGTACGGATTTTTGTTCGGCCCTTCACCAGGAAATGCAAGGGTACGTAAGGGTTTCCCCTGCCAATTCCAATATTGACCTTTCATGGTCATTGGGTGGTGAATAACAACAACTAACCAATAATGAAGAAGCGGGTCTGGTGCCATTGGCCCGGCCCGCTTTTAAATTCAAAAGAATGAAAAAAGCAAGTGTGTTGATGATGATAGGTTCAGCTTTGTTACTGGGTCTCTTTGTTTTTCCCTTGTGGAACATTGAGCTTGGAGCACCACAATACCCTGAACCTTTAGGTCTAAATATCCATATTGATGGATTACAGGGTCAAAGTGAGTTTGATATCCAAAACATAGATGGGCTTAACCACTATATCGGCATGAAAACGCTTCCAAAGCCGGAAGATATGTGGGAATTCACCGTATTTCCGATTGTCATTGGCGGAATGGCAGCAATAGGTATTCTAATTGGTCTTCTGGGATTCGTGGATAAACTTGGACCTTCCTGGTTTTTTGGTTGGTTTGTGGTCATGACCATTTTGGGTATCTTGGGTATGTATGATTTTAATGCTTGGATGGTGGATTATGGGACCAATCTGGACCCCAATGCAATCATGAAACTTCAAAATCCAGATGGCACCCCAATGAGTTACAAACCTCCTCTGTTGGGCCATAAAAAAATGCTGAATTTTGATGCCTATTCCTATCCTAGGTTAGGAGCGTATTTAATGTTTATAGGTATGTGCCTGACCCTCTTTGCCGGATATATTGGAGGTAAAACCAGTACTAAAAGAACAAAATCACTGACCAAGAACATGGCCACCACATGAAAAAAGGAATCGTCTATTTTCTGTTGCTCTTTGTCCTAGGGTGCACCATTGGTCCAAAACCCATTATTTACGGGGAAACGTCCTGCCATTTTTGTAGCATGACCATTGTGGATAAGCAACATGCCTCCCAACTGGTCACCAAAAAAGGAAAGGTGTTCAACTTTGATGCCATAGAGTGCATGTTAAATCACCTTAACGAGGTTGAAGCACAGAAAATGGGCCTTCTTTTGACCAATACCTATCACGACCCAGAGGATTTAATGGATGCCACCAAGGCAACGTTTTTGATCAGCGAAGGCATTCCGAGTCCCATGGGGGAATATTTAACGGCTTTCAAGACCTTGGAGGAAGCCCAAAAGGCACAGCAGGAACATGAGGGGGAAATCTTTACTTGGGAAGAACTCAGGGCCAGGTTTAGAAAGTAACCTTTTAAAAATACATCCATGTATACCATCAATGTAAATAATACCATTGCCAATCAGTCCTTTGAAGGTGTACAGGTCAAGCAACTGGTAAAAAGCAGCCGTTTTGAAGTGTTGAGCATCAGTATTGCCAAAAATGCCGTTTTCCCCACACATAAATCCCATGAAGATGCCCATTTGATCGTTATGGAAGGTAAAATCACCTTTTATATCGAGGGAAATCCCATAAACCTGATGGAACAACAAGAATTTAGTTTTCCCAAGAATATACCGCATTGGGTAGAAGCTTTGGAAGACTCCAAATTCCTTATTATTCGTTAATGAGAAAATCCCTTTACTTGGCGTTTGGGTTTTTCCTATTATTTACTTGGGGCGTTGCGGCCAAGACCGTAGAAGTATGTGAATCCTGCCCGGTAAAATCCATTAAAGGGGCCATAGCCCTGGCCAAGGATTATGATACCGTTCTAGTTAAAAAAGGAACCTATTACGAGTTTGATATCCTTATTGACAAACCTTTGACCTTAAAAGGGGAGGGCTATCCCATAGTGGATGGCCAAAAAAAGGGGGAGATCATAAAGATTATTTCGGACAATGTAACCGTGGACGGCCTATTTATCATTAATGTTGGGGTGAGCTACACGACCGATTTTGCTGCCATACGGGTAACCAAAAGTGAACATTTCACCATTCAGAATGTGGTATTGGAAAAGTTATTCTTCGGAATCTATTTGGAAAAATCCTCAAATGGCAAGGTGTACCACAATAAGATTATTGGAGATGCCAAAGATGAATACAACTCGGGCAATGGCATTCAATTATGGTATTCGCATTACGTGGATGTGAGCCATAACCATGTACAGGGTACCCGTGATGGCATCTATCTGGAGTTTTCGGATAATATTACCATTACAAAGAACACCAGTACCAAAAACCTTCGATACGGACTACATTTCATGTTTTCGGACAATGATGTGTACTCCCAGAACACCTTCGAGGAAAACGGGGCGGGCGTAGCCGTGATGTTTTCAAGGAACATAAGTATGCAAAACAACACTTTTAGAAAAAATTGGGGCCCTGCCGCTTATGGAATGCTGTTAAAGGAAATCAATGATGCGGACATTCAAAACAATACATTTGAGGAAAACACCGTAGCCATAAGTATTGAGGGATCCAACAGAATTACCTACAAGGACAATGATTTTATAAAAAACGGTTGGGCCATTCGTGTTATTGGGGCATGCTATACCAATATATTTGTGGGCAATAACTTTATGAACAATTCTTTTGACGTTTCCTATAACAGCAAATTGAACGACAATGAATTTCGATCCAACTATTGGAGCGATTATACAGGATACGATTTGGACAGGGATGGCACAGGGGATGTTCCCTATCGTCCGGTAAAACTGTTTTCTTATATTGCCAATAAAACCCCAGAGACCATTGTCCTGCTGAGGAGTCTATTTATGGACATTATTGATTTTTCGGAAAAAGTATCCCCGGTATTCACTCCGGATAATTTAGAGGACGCCCAACCTTTGATGAAAAAACGCCAATGATACAGATTACCGATTTGCACAAAAAGTTTGGTAAAAATGAGGTGTTAAAAGGGCTTGACCTTACCATTGAGCCTGGAAGGATATATGCTATTTTAGGACCCAATGGCTCGGGAAAAACCACTTTGATCAAAAGTATTTTGGGCATGGTACTTCCAGATAAGGGCAAAATAGAAGTTCTTGGCAAACCCATAGCAAAAGGATGGAAATACCGAAAACAAATAGACTACCTCCCGCAAATTGCAAATTTCCCAGGAAACTTAAAGGTGAGGGAACTCATAAAAATGATCAAGGACCTTAGGAACGATGAAGGGAATGAGGAACTGTTGATCACAACGTTTTCCTTGCAACCCCATTTGGACAAAAAGCTATCCAACTTATCCGGTGGCACCAAACAGAAGGTAAATCTGGTCCTTGCCTTTATGTTCAATAGCCAATTACTCATTTTGGATGAACCCAATACCGGATTGGACCCCAATGCCCTCATTAAACTAAAGGAGCTTATTTCCAAGGAAAGGGCCAAGGGAAAAACACTGCTTATTACTTCCCATGTCATGCAGTTTGTAGAAGAAGTAGCGGACGAGATAGTCTATCTTTTGGAAGGTAAAATTTATTTTAAGGGAACCATTGCCGACTTAAAAAATGTGACCAACCAGCAAAATGTAGAGCATGCCATTGCGGTATTGACCAAAACGGAACAAGATGGGTAAAGTATTGAAATACAGTTTTTACGATTTGGTTCGGAGCCGTTGGAGCTACATTTACTTTCTCTTCTATTTGGCCCTCGGTTTTGTCCTGTTGTTCCTCAATAGCGACTTGTCCAAGGCAGTAATTACCTTAATGAACATTATCATTGTCCTGGTACCGCTAATTGGAACCATATTTGGAACCATGTACTATTATAATTCCAAAGAATTTACGGAATTGTTATTGGCGCAGCCCATAAAACGTTCGCACATTTTCCTTGGTCAGTACTTTGGTGTAGCGGGTTCCCTATCCCTAAGTTTGGCCGTTGGTCTTGGCGTTCCATTTATGACCTATGGATTACTACGAAGCAATGCCATTTTTGATTTTTCACTCCTTTTGGGGGTTGGTATATTTCTTACCTTGATATTTACCGGATTGGCCTTTAACATCGCCATTTCCAATGAGAACAAAATCAAGGGTTTTGGATATGCAGTTTTACTCTGGCTTTTTATGGCCGTTATTTATGACGGTATCTTTTTGTTATCACTCATTGTTTTTGAAGAATATCCTTTGGACACCTTTTCCATGGTGGCCACCACACTAAATCCCATAGACCTTTCCAGGACCTTGATTTTATTGAAATTGGACATTTCCGCATTATTGGGGTACACAGGTGCCGTTTTCAAAAGGTTTTTTGGAACACAACTGGGTTTCTGGGTCTCCATGCTTGTTCTTGTACTTTGGACCCTTATCCCTATCCTCCGTCTAAAATACAAGGCCAGTCGAAAGGACTTTTAATGTGACCCACCACAAATATTATCCAAAAGACTGACTTTTATCATGTTAATCCAAAGGAAGTACACGTAACTTCATATAAGAATTAAAAAGCTAACTGTCATGAAAAAACATGTTCCAATATCCCAGATAATGACCACCAATGTGGTCACCTTGAGTACCAAAGATGATTTGGTAACCGCTGAAGAGCTATTTAAAAAGCATCGTATACGGCATATTCCCGTAGTAAGGGATGGTACGATCTTGGGTATATTGAGCTACACCGATTTAATGCGAATCAGTTTTGCCGATGCCATTGACGACGACGAGTATGAAGTGGACACTATGGTATACAATATGTTCAGCATTGAACAGGTAATGGTCAAGGATGTGGTTAGCGTCACCCCTAATGCTACCGTTAAGGAAGTCGCTCAGTTTTTGGCGCAAAAGGAGTTTCATGCACTACCGGTAGTGGATGACGGCAAGCTGGTTGGGATTGTTACTACGACAGATTTAATTCGATACCTATTGGAAATGTATTAGATATTCATCGCCACTTTTGATGATGGTGGTTGGTTTGAACTTTGATTTGGTGAAAGAGAGGAGGTTTTGGAAAAAGCCTCCTCTTTTTATGTTAGGTACAATTCAATTTCAAACCTTTTCATCCCGCATCCTAAGATTTAGAGCCTGTTTAGCAAATTTGTGATTGGAATTGTTATAGGCCATTTTTAGTGCGGAACGAGACAAAATTTTTGTACATAGCCATAGTTATGGACTAAAATTTTAACAATGTGCCGTGCAAAAAGGGACATAAGAAAACAATTGACAAGTTTGCTAAACAGGCTCTTAGCCGTTTAATCCACTCTTGATCAATTTATAACCCCAATCGTAATGACTGCAAGTGGCTGAAATCACATATGCCGCTAAAGAAGTAGACCCCGTCCAGTGATATTTCTTTTTTGTAAAAAGATCCTCATCCGTATGGGCTTCAATGATTTTGTATACCGTACTATAGGATGCCCGTAAGAGCCCTTTGATGTCGTCCAGACCAACTTTGGAGTATCGTTGTTGTATCTGCCCGTTCAATTCGGGCAACATCCTCCAGGTGTAGCCTCTTGCAGGCATATCCGGTTCTTCTCCGGACATGCCAATGGTATACCAATCCAAGAGCAATAAGTGCCAACTGTGCAAGCGAGCCAGTACATCTTTACTATTCATATTCAAGGTTCCCTCCGGAAAATCCTGTTCCAGTTCTTCCTCGGAAAGGCCCTCAACATAATCAATTAACCTCTCATAGTTTTCCTTAGCTTGAACTAATAAATCTGATTTACTTCCTGGTCTTGCCATTCCATGTACTTTTTTGCAACATTCAATGCTCTTAATGATTCTTTCTTTTTGGACATATGCCCATCCATTTTATCCAAAATCGCCCGTAAGGTAGCAATTGCCTGGTTAATATGCGGTCCTTTGTTGAGCATAACACATTCTGCCCTGGCCCCTTCTGCTGCATCACTGATTTCTGCCCTTGTGGGAATTCCTTTTTTGGCCAATGTTTCCAAAACCTGGGTAGCCCAAATAACGGGGATATGGGCCGCTTCACATATCCAAAGTAACTCTTTCTGCACCTCGGAAATACGTTCAAAACCCATTTCCACGGCTAAATCGCCACGGGCAATCATTACTCCAATTTTACTGCGTTCCATTCCTTTGATCAAAATACTGGGAAAGTTTTCAAACGCCTCTTGATTTTCTATTTTGAACACTACCCCAATATCCTTTGCATTGAGGGCTTCCAATTCATCATAGAGGATTTGAACGTCACTGTCGCTCCGTACAAAGGAGTACCCTAAAATGTCTGCATGTGCACAGGCAAATGGCAATACGGACATATCATTTTCAGTAAGGGCCGGAAGGTTCAATTTTGTATGAGGAAGGTTAATCCCTTTTTGTAAGCCTAACTTGGGCTTAAAACACTTCACTATCTCTATGGTTATGCCATCCTCATCCTTATCGACAACCAGCCCTTTGATCATTCCATCATCAAACAAAATAGGATCCCCAAGCCTTACATCATCTATAATTTGCGGTAGGGAAACATTTAGTTCGGCCACCCTGACCTGTTTTCCCTTTTTATTAAATTTGGAAGTCGGGACGGAAACGGGTAGTTTGGTCAAAATAAGACGTTCCCCTTGCCGAAGAATCATCTTCTTGGTTCCCTTTCCCTTCCTTTTTTTATCGGAAAGGGAAATAGCTCCTGTCCGAATCTTAGGCCCTGCCAAGTCCATGTAAATCTTAATGGATTTTCCCAAACTTTTTGATACGGTCCGAACATTATGGACCATGGCCTTCCAAATGGTTTCATTATCATGTCCCAAATTGATTCGGGCCACGTCCATTCCATTTTCCGCCATCTGCCGCACAATGGCTACATCAAAGGCTGCCGCCGTGGGAAGTGTAACCATGACCTTGGTCTTCGCATTTTCATCAGTGGAACCAAAAAGATTTTCTATGTGTCTATTGAGTAGATTTCTACTTTCTTGATATCCAAATGATTCCTCACTGAAATCTACTTCAATATGGCTTCCGGATATCCGTTGAAGATTGTGAATGACATTGTTCAAATTCTGCAGAACATACCCTTCCGCGGTACGTATGGACGAAAGCCCCAGTTCGGACAATGCATCTTGATAGGGGCGTAGGTCAAAACTACGCAGGACCAAATAGTGGAAAAGATTGGCTGCACTTTGGACATAGTCCCCGTGAAGACCTCCTTTTGGCAAATCAATTTTTGATTGCCCGTACAGGATGGCCCTTTGGACACAGCCCAATTCTTCCACTAGTTGCTCAATCTTCATCTTCAAATCATTTCTTACACCTTAAAAAGAACCATTAAATCTTTCGTAGGCCGCCTTTTCCAGCATTTCCTTATGATCGGGATGGGCAATGGAAATCATTGCCTTGGCCCGTTGCTGTAAGTTCTTTCCAAACAAATTGACCACCCCATATTCCGTGGCCACATAGTGGACATGGGCCCGTGTAGTGGTCACTCCGGCGCCTGATTTAAGGATTGGTACAATTTTGGACATCCCCTTTTTTGTAGCGGATGAAAGGGCAAAAATTGGTTTACCTCCTGGTGATAGTGCAGCGCCCCTTATAAAATCCATTTGGCCTCCAACCCCGGAAAACTGGTAGCTACCAATAGTATCTGCACATACTTGCCCGGTAATGTCAATTTCTATGGCACTGTTAATAGCAGTTACTTTCGGGTTTCTCCGGATTCGTGCGGTATCATTGGTATAGGCTGCATCCCTAAAATCACAAATTGGATTGTCATCAATAAAATCATATAATTTTCTTGAACCTGCCGCAAAACAGCTTACAATCTTACCCCTTTTCACTTTTTTCGCCTTACCGGTAATCACTCCGCTTTCCAAAAGGGGCAATACCCCATCTGAAAACAGTTCCGTATGGATGCCCAAATCCTTATGGTTACCTAAATTGGACAATACCGCGTCCGGGATATTTCCAATACCCATTTGAAGCGTGGCGCCATCCTCTATGAGATTGGCAACGTTTTTTCCAATCTGTTTTTCGATATCAAATATTGGTGTTGGAGGATGTTCATGGATAGGTCTATCCACTTCACACGCCAGGGTTATTTCATCCACATGGACAATACCGGTACCATGGGTTCGGGGAACAGAGGGGTTGATTTGGGCCACAATGGTCTTTCCGGAACGCACTGCAGGTAATGCCACGTCCACGGAAACACCAAGGGAACAATAGCCATGCTTATCCGGCGGGGAAACTTGTACAAAAGCCACATCTATTGGTAAATATCCATCATAAAACAATCGGTGTATTTCACTCAAAAAAACGGGAACATAACCGGCTTTTGGGGTATTTACGCTTTTTCGAACATTGCCTCCCACAAAACAGGAGTTCAAATGAAATGTCTGGTTGTAGGGCTCTTGGGTATATTTGGCCCCTCCTTCCGTATGGATGGAAACCATTTCAACATCTTCCAACTCTTGATACCTATCGCATAAAGCATCGATCAATTCATTTGGGGTCATAGCTGCTCCTTGCAAGAACACCCTATCACCCGATTTTACCAGTTTTACAACTTCTTCTACTGTTGTGATTCGCATTTTGTTTTTATTTTTTTGTTTCCTTAAGCATAACTGAAAACGCCTATGGAAAGTCCAAAAAAGTTTTCACCCATACTTAAGTAAATTGTTATTATCCAAAAGAACTTCTATGGTTGGTGACATTCCAAATCTGTGGACACCATCTCTTGTGTTACCGGTTTTGGGGATAGGTAGGGTATTCCAAGACCCAAACCCCTAACGATGAACATGAACCCAATGACCACCACAAAAACTGGAACCAACTTCTTTATTTTAGACTTCGCTTTTACACCAAAGAGGCCACTGGCAAATACGGCCGATGTCATCAGCGGAATTGTACCTATTCCAAACAATACCATATAGAGACTCCCCTGTATGGGATTGCCCAGAGCGATTGCCCCGAAAAGCGCAACATAGACCAACCCACAGGGCAGGAATCCGTTAAGGAAACCAATGGTCAAAAATGTATCTGGAGTGCGTTTTTTTAATGCCTCCCCCAATTTTGATTTTACGCTGTTCAAAAGGCCGTAAATGGGTCTTGTTGGATGGAACCCCTTAAGGAACCGTGATGGAACAAGCACCAATAAAATCATAATTGCCCCTATGGCAATGGAGAGCTTTTGTTGTACTCCGAACAACTGAAGCCCTTTACCAACAAAGCCAAACGCCAAACCCAATAGCCCATAGGAAACCAGTCTGCCAAAATGATAAACAAACAACTGAAATAGTTTTCGTTGTTTATTTCTCCGATCCAAGGGGAGCATAAACGCTATTGGACCACACATTCCCAAACAGTGCAAACTACCTAAAAACCCAAGTGCCAAGGCGGAAAGGAGCATATTAATACGTTAGCTTTTGTTTGTGTAAAAAGGTTTTACCTTTATAATGCCATTCAATGGCAATGTCCCATCGACCGTCTACAAGGCGATTGTCAGGTATGAGCAAATGTGTGTTGGATAAACTTATTGGAAAGTTAAAATCCAAATGCCTGTTCGACGGTCGGTATAGGGACACTTTACCAGTGACATTTTTAGGGTTAAAGTTTTTGGGGAACGTAATAAGCAAACCATCCTCGGATTTATGTACGCTAATTTCCTCATCAAGTTCCGCTGCATTTTTCTCGGCATCAATTTCTTTCTGATAAGCGAGTTCCTGCTTGTAGTAATCCTTGGTGACCAATTCATGGTCCGTCCTATTATCCGTATTCATTCGTATAACGAAATACATAATAAAGGAGATAAACGCAACGAATGCCAAAACGATTCCTGTCCCCCAGTTAAATTTCATATACTTAGTTAATAGTTATTAGTTATTAGTTAAAGGTTATTAGTTTATGGTTATTGGTTAATGCTCATTTGGTCAAAAAACACATTTATAATTACAATTGGTACTATTCCCTTTAAACCATTAATTCAAATTTCAATTATAGCTCCTAGGTGCCAAAAATTGGGTAACGGTGGTTTCAATCAATTCACCCCCACTGTATACACCAATTTCCAACTTGTCCTTGTCCCCTGTTAGGGCCGCGTTGTTTATTTCAATAAATAAGGTCCCTTCTGCCAAATCCTGGGCCGGTACTTTGAAGGTATCGTTGGATACCATATTGATGTTCCCATTATGTGAAAGGAGCTTAAAACTTACATTTTCAATGGTCTCAGTAGTCTTGTTCACCAACTTATAGGTATAGACATTGCTGATCATATTGTTTGCCTTTCGTTCATAAAGCTGCCCGGGCAATCTAAAAATATTTGCTTCCAAATCATTACGGAGGAACAGCATCCCAACGAGCACCCCGACCAAAATGGTCAATACCGCCGCATAGCCTTTCATCCTTGCCGTAAACCTAAACTTCTCGTTGTGGGTGATTTCACGTTCACTGGCGTAACGAATCAATCCCTTGGGCCTATTGATACTTTCCATAATATGGTCACACTCATCAATACAAGCCGTACAGTTTACGCACTCCAACTGGGTTCCATTCCTAATATCAATTCCCGTAGGACATACGTGCACACATTGGAAACAATCTATGCAATCCCCATGTCCAAGGGCCTCCCGGTCTTCATTCTTTCTAAACTTTTTCCTTCCACTCGGTCCTTCTCCCCTTTTGTGGTCATAGGCTACAACAATGGACCTATCATCCAAAAGCACCCCTTGCAATCTCCCATAGGGACAGGCGATTATACACACCTGTTCACGGAACCAAGCAAAAACAAAATAGAATACCGCTGTGAAGATGAGCAATGGAATTATGGTACCCAAATGTGCCAAAGGTCCATCAACTATATACTGCAACAAACGGTCACTGCCTATTAAATAGGCCAAAAAGATATTTGCAATTAAAAAGGATATGATGAAGAAAATGGTCCATTTCAATACCCGTTTTCTAATCTTCTTAGTTGTCCAAGGTGCCTTTTGCAATCGCATCTGGGCACCACGGTCACCATCTATCCAATATTCTATCCTACGGAACACCATTTCCATAAAAATGGTCTGGGGACAGATCCAACCACAAAAAATCCTGCCAAAGGCCACTGTAAAAAGGGCAATAAAAATCACCCCTAAAATCATGGAAATCACAAACAGATGAAAATCCTGGGGCCAAAATGGGAAACCAAAGATGTTAAATCGACGTTCCAAAACATTGAACATCAAAAACTGATTTCCATTGATTTTTACAAAAGGGGCTGCAAAAAGAAACAAGAGCAAGCCATAGCTGACGTATTTCCGATACTCGAAAAATCTGCCGCTAGGCTTTTTAGGATACACCCAAGCCCTTTTCCCGTCTGCGGTAATAGTTCCTATTGAATCCCTAAAATTTTCTTCCATAGCCCTTATATCAGACCACTATTTGTTGCACTCCCATCCATCTTTAGGGAGGGAACCCTTGTTTTTAATTCATTGCCACGATAGTGGAATCCTGTGCCTGTTCCGCCGGCGCTTCTTCCGGTTCGGAAGGTGCATCCGGGTCCACCCAAATTTCCCCTTCCGGTGCTTTTGGATTTGCCGGCGTGGTGCCTTGGAACTGCAATAGATAGCTTGCCACCTGGGCCATTTCCACGGGCTTTAAGCTATTTTTCCATGCGACCATTCCCTTACCGTCACGTCCTCCTTCCGAAATGGTACGGAACACATTTTTTATGCCCCCGCCCAAAATCCAGTATTCATCGGTGAGGTTTGGACCAATACCTCCCCCACCATCTGCCATATGGCAAACCACACAATTTGCCGTGAAGATTTTTTCACCTGCCGATAAATCAGAGGCATCCGTAAGCACTTCCACGGTATTCACATCCACCAAATTCTTTGCTGTCTTCTTATACTCCTCAATTGCGATTTTGGCCTCGGCCACCTCATTTTCATACTCTATCGCCTGGGTATAGTCCCCAACGATATGGAAACGTACCAAATAGACCAACCCAAATATGATGGTCACATAGAACATATAGACCCACCATGGGGGCAATACATTGTCCAATTCCCGAATACCATCGTAATTGTGATCCAAAATAATCTCCCCTTCCTTTTCAATGGAGCGACTCCTCGTTAATCTCTTGTAGATGTTGTCCAGCCATTTGAACTCGACTTTCCTGTTCTTTGCCTCCAGATATCGTTCTTGCGCATCGGCGGACAAGGTTTGGAACATGACGTTTTCTATGGATTTCAAAATGACTTCGATGGCTATCAAAATCAATAGGACCATCAGCATAAAAAACTGGGTGATCGGATATTCAATGATGGCCGGTTTGTCACCGGAATCAATGAAGTACTCCATCAATCCGAAGACGATGAAAAACAATACTGGGATTCGTATCCACCAAGGTGTTCTAGACATCATAACTTTCTTTATTTATTGGTTGGTCATTATCCAAGGGCAGTTCGCCCATTTCCTTAATATGGGATTTGCTTGCGGTAAACACCCACCAAAAAAGCAGGGCGAAGAACACAAAGAATATCAATAGTGATATCATGGGATAGGTTGCAATCCCATCGATACTTTCCATATGGCTTTTTACAAACTTCAACATCGCCTTATTTGTTTTCTGACAGTAAACCGTCGTTGTCCTTTACTTTTATATCCGTACCCAATCTTTGCAGATAGGCAATCAAGGAAACAATCTCACGATCGCGCATTTCCACAAACTCCTCCCCATTTTCCTGGGCATACTTTTTATCCGCCTCGTAGGTCCTCACAAATTCTGGATCGCTATAAAGGTTTTTCTCTATTTGAAGTGCCTGTTCTGCCATAGATTGCTGTGCATTGGTAATGTCCTCATCCGTGTAAGGCACGCCCAAGGTCACCATTGCATTCATTTTGGCTTCAACACCACTTCTATCGTGCTTATTCTTCACCAACCATTGATAGGCCGGCATAATGGATCCTGCGGAAGTACTTTGCGGATCGTACATATGGTTCAAATGCCAGTTGTCCGAATATTTGCCTCCCACTCGAAGTAAATCAGGTCCTGTACGCTTACTTCCCCAAAGGAAAGGATGATCGTAAACAAACTCCCCTGCTTTGGCATACTCCCCATAACGTTCCACTTCGCTGCGGAAGGGCCGAATCATTTGGGAGTGGCAACCCACACATCCTTCACGGATATAAAGATCACGTCCTTCCAACTCCAATGGAGTATAGGGTTTAACACTTGTAATGGTGGGGATATTGGATTTTACCAATAAGGTTGGGATAATCTGGACGATCCCTCCAATCAATATGGCCACTGTGGCCAAAATGGTCAATTGAACCGGTCTTCGTTCCAACCAGGTGTGGAAGGTTTCCCCTGCGGTCCTTCTACCAGTGACCCTTGTCAAGGCAGGGGCCTCTGCCAACTCATCCTCAACCGCACTTCCTTTTCTAATGGTCACGATAACATTGTATACCATGATCAGCATTCCCACAATAAAGAGGGTACCTCCAATGGCACGCATCCAATACATGGGGATGATCTGTTGTACCGTTTCCAAGAAGTTACCGTATACCAAAGTTCCATCTGGATTAAACTCTTTCCACATGAGTGCTTGTGTAAAACCGGCAACGTACATGGGCAAAGCATACAATACGATACCCAGGGTGCCTATCCAGAAATGAAGGTTGGCGAGCCCTTTGGAATACAAAGTGGTCTTGAACATCTTTGGCACCAGATAATAAATCATACCAAAGGTGAGGAAGCCATTCCACGCCAAGGCACCAACGTGTACGTGGGCAATGACCCAGTCACTAAAGTGGGCAATGGCATTTACATTTTTTAGGGACAACATGGGTCCTTCAAAAGTGGCCATACCATAACCGGTAATGGCTACTACCATAAACTTCAATGTAGCATCACTCCGCACTTTGTCCCAAACGCCCCTAAGGGTCAACAGTCCGTTGATCATACCACCCCAGGAAGGTGCAATAAGCATTACGGAAAACACAACCCCAAGATTTTGGGCCCAATCCGGTAATGAGGAGTACAACAAATGGTGCGGTCCTGCCCAGATATAAATAAATATCAAGGACCAAAAGTGGACAATTGATAATCTATAGGAATATACCGGTCTATTTGCGGCCTTGGGCACAAAGTAATACATAAGGCCCAAGAATGGAGTAGTCAAAAAGAAGGCCACAGCATTATGTCCATACCACCACTGAACCAAGGCATCCTGAACCCCAGCGTATACTGAATAACTTTTTAAAGCGGCCACGGGCAATTCCAGACTATTGAAAATATGCAGTACCGCCACCGTGACAAAAGTGGCTATATAAAACCAAATCGCCACATATAAATGGCGTTGTCTCCGTTTGAGGATCGTACCGATCATGTTCCAACCAAAAACAACCCAAATCACAGCAATGGCAATATCTATGGGCCATTCCAGCTCTGCGTATTCTTTTGAGGTGGTAATCCCCAAAGGAAGGGTTATTGCGGCCGACACAATAATGAGCTGCCAACCCCAAAAATTGATGTTGCTCAGTGCATCGCTGAACATCCTCGCCTTTAACAATCGCTGCAAGGAGTAATACACCCCAGCGAAAATGGCGTTACCCACAAAAGCAAAAATTACGGCATTGGTATGCAATGGACGAAGACGTCCAAAACTTAGCCATGAAATACCGTCGGTCAGGTTGGGAAACAAAAACATAAAGGCCAGTAAAAGGCCCACCACCATTCCCACAACTCCCCATAGCATCGTGGCATAGAGGAATTTTTGTACGATTTTATTATCGTAGTGAAATTGCTGTACTTCCATAATTATTCAGTTTGACTTTTATTTTGGTTGTTATTCTTATCGGTAGTATCCACCAGTTCATCTTCAAAAAGCATCCGGACGGACGGTGTATAGGAATCGTCATATTGACCGCTCCTGACCGTAAAGATGAAAGCTGCAAAAAAGACAATAGCAACACACACACTTATGCTCAGTAACACATAAATTACGCTCATACCTATTTAAATTCGGGTGTAAAACTACCTTTATGATTCATCGAAAAAAATGACATTTATCAGATTTTTAAATAAAAAATCCTTTATTTTTTTCTTTTCGGATCATGGTCACCAAAGCACCCATGATGATTATATTTTTACCTATGTATTGACCTAATAAGGTAGGGACCAAGGGTGCATGGGCAAATGAATCATTAGGGAAAAACAGCAGTGGCGTAAAAGTGAATACCATATGCGCCAATGCAATGACCACCACCTGTTTTCTAAAAATTCCAATAAGCAATAGCAGCCCAATACCGACCTCTAAAATGGCCAGCAAGGTTACCGCGGCCTGATCGGTCACCAACCCAAACGTTAATTGGTGGATGGTGTTCCTGGCCAGTTCCTCGGCCGGGCTTGTGCCCGGGAAGAACTTTAAACTTCCAAACCATAAGTACACCAAACCTATAGTGCTGGACAAAATTGTTTTGTTACCGATCATCATTCCGTTTTTGCTTTACGTTTCTGTTTTCGTTTTGAATTTTGAACCTATATAATTGGTGGCAATTGTGGTAAATACCACTATACTAATGGAGCTCAAGGGCATCAATATGGCCGCAATTACAGGTTTTAACTGGCCGGTCACGGCAAAATACAGGCCTACCACATTGTAACAAAGCGACAATAAAAAACTCAGTTTTATGATTCCTATGGATTGTTGGGAAAGCTTTAGGAACCTAGCTAGCCCTGTAAGCTTTCCAGCATCCAAAATAGCATCACAGGCAGGTGAAAACACATTTACATTTTCCGAAACCGCTATACCCACGTTACTTTGGGCCAAGGCACCAGCATCATTGAGTCCATCCCCTACCATGAGTACATTTGCATGCTCTTGTGATTTTTTAATGAACTTGAGTTTATCCTCTGGCTTTTGGTCAAAAAACATGGGGAGTTGAAAAGGAAACATTTTTTCCAACTTTTTCCGTTCCCCATCGTTATCCCCGGAAAGAATCACCAGTGAAAAGTTCCCCATGAGCCCTTTAAAGAGCGTAACCAGACCTTCCCTGTATTTGCTTTTGAACACAAAACGGCCCTTATAATTTTCATCGGCACTAATATGGACCGATGTTTCCGTCCTGGTCCCTTCTTGGGTGCCTACGTAGTTTGCCGATCCCACTTTCATGGTATGCTGTCCGAGTTTTCCCTTGACCCCCTTTCCAGTATGTTCGGAAAACTCATCCAACGTCTTTATCTGACAACTTTCCAAAATACCGTACAATTCCCTGCTTAGGGGATGGTTTGAAGCCCGTAAGGTATTCTTGAGCAAAGAAGCTTCATCATCGGTCAATTCCATACCCTCATAGACAATGGTATTACCGGAATTTGAAGTCAGTGTCCCTGTTTTATCAAAGACAACGGTATCTATTTTGGCCAATCTTTCTATGGTATTCGTGTCCTTAAGGTAAAAACCGTTACGACCAAAAATCCGCAATAGGTTTCCAAGGGTGAAAGGTGCGGCCAACGCAATGGCACAAGGACAGGCGATGATCAGGACCGCCGTAAAGACATTGAGCGCCTTTGACGGGTCCTGCCACAACCAGTACGATGTGGCAATGGTGGCAATGGTCAGAACCGCAATAGTGAACCGTTTACCTATGGCGTCGGTTAGGGTCTGGAATTCACTGGCCTTATTTTTTGCAAAGGCAGAATTGCTCCACAGCTGGGTAAGATAACTCTGGGATACGGATTTTATGGCCTCTATTTCAAGTACCCCGCCCAATTGTTTGCCTCCGGCGAACAACTTATCGCCCGATGATTTGGGCACGGATTCCGATTCCCCGGTGACAAAGCTGTAATCTATCTGCGCGCGTCCATGGATAAGGATGCAATCCACAGGAATGATTTCCTGATTACGGACCAAAAGCCTATCGCCCTGTTTAACCCTATAGATTTCGATGTTCTCCTCCCCATCACTATCGGTTACCCGCGTTACCCCAATGGGGAAATAGGATTTATAGTCTCGCTCAAACGATAGATGGGCATAGGTTTTTTGTTGAAAAAACCGTCCTACCAATAAGAAGAACACCAAACCGGTAAGGCTATCAAAAAAGCCCGAACCCAAATCAAAGACAATATCCACGGTACTTCTTATGAACAAGGTCAGGATTCCCAAAGCTATGGGAACATCAATGTTCAACAACTTGGAGCGCAATCCTTTAAAGGCCGAAGTGAAATAATCCTGGGAAGCGTAAAAAACTACGGGCAGGGAAAAGGAAAACATCAACCATCTAAAGAAGGTTTTGTATTGATCCAACCAATATTCCTGGACTTCAAAATACTCCGGAAAAGAAAGGAGCATTACGTTCCCAAACGAAAAACCGGCAACTCCCAATTTATAGATAAGGTTCCGGTCCACCTTCTTTTTTGCCTGGGAATAATCCTCAAGGACAATGGAAGGCTCGTACCCTATTTTGGCCAACAGTATGGCAAGTTCCTTTAGGTTTAGCCCCTCACTATCAAAGGTTATCCTGGCCCTTCGTTTTGGAAAATCAACCTGGGAACTTTTGATAAAAGAACTCAATCTGTTTAAATTTTCCAGCACCCAGATACAGGAACTGCAGTGCATATGTGGTATATGGAATTCAACTACCTGAATCCCGTCCTCATTGAAATCCAGTAGCTTCTCCGCCACTTCCGGATTTTCCAAAAAATCAAACTTATTGGCTACCTCTTTGGGAGTGGCCCCCGCCGCGCTTTCCAGATCGTAATACCCTTCCAATCCGCTCTTATGAAAAATTTCATATACGGTCTTACAACCATTGCAGCAGAAGTTTTTTTCATCAAATAGGACAGCCGTACGCCCACAAGGGTCACCACAATGGTAACAGGTTGAAGATGACATACACATTTGCATTATACCGAACACAAAGATGGAATAAGGTGCCTTGGAAAAATATGACTTATGTCATCTTTTATGGATTCGTAGAAAAGTACCTTTGTGCTATGGGTAACTGCACAGAATTACAGTCCAGGCAATTAAAGGATTTTGAATCGTTATCAAACGAGGTAAAGCAGGAACTTCTGAGGACCTCGGAATCCTTGAGCATTCCCAAAGGCAAGGTCATTTTCAAGGAAAACCAACCATTGCACAAACTGTATTGTATAAAAAAGGGAGCATGTAAATTCAGTAAAGTGGACAACATTGGACAGGAGCACGTCCTCCGTTTTTTGGGAAAGGGGGAAATAATGGGCAAACGCTCCCTACTTACCAACAACGGCGCCGAGGTTAGTGCGGTGGCCCTTTCCGATACTGAATTATGCTGTTTGGACAAAAACACTTTTTTGAAAAGTTTAAGGGAGAATCCCGGATTCCTCCAAGACTTTTTGGATGTCCTTATCGAAGATGTCAATATCAACGAATACACCCGTATTATCTTCTGTGTCCATAAAGGCATCAAACAACGTTTGGCGCATCTTTTGGTGTACTTGCTAAAAAAATATGGAGCCGATAGGAATGGTAGGCTCTGGGTACGACTGAAAAGGGAGGATATGGCAACTGTTCTGGGCACATCACCTGAATATGTCATAAACCTTCTCACAAATTTTAAAAATGCTGGACTCATAAACACTGTAAGAAGTGAAATTCATGTTCTTTCCAAAGAGGGACTGGAAAGAATTGGGAATTCCTAAAGAATTGCAGTTTTTATTTGCTATAGAACTCTTAATTTTAGACGTCAGGTAAATTTAAATTATGGATAATAGCAGATGTGAGAATTGCATCGTGCGGCAATTCAATTCCCTACGGGCAATGAACAAGGAGGAATTGAAAAAAGTCTCCGATTCCAAAATCAGAAAATCAGTCAAAAAGGGGGAACCCTTGTTTGAAGAAGGTGAAAAACTCAATGGGGTCTATTGCGTTAGAGCAGGAGTTTCCAAACTTTCCAAGCTCAGTCCCAACGGTAAAGATCAAATTGTAAAACTAGCTACCAAAGGGGAAGTAATGGGCCAGAGGTCCGTTATTGCCGAAGAGCATTCCAACCTCTCCGCTGTCGCGGTCAGTGACATGGATGTTTGTTTTATTCCCAAGGAAAGCATTACCACCACATTACAGAAAAATCCGAACTTTACCCTGGAAGTTCTAAGGCACATGGCCCATGAGCTCAAGGAAGCGGATGACGTTATTGTCAATATGAGCCAAAAAACCGTGAAACAGCGCATTGCGGAGGCCTTTCTTTATTTAAAGAACAATTTTGGGGAAGACAATGATGGGTTTTTGGCCCTTACACTTTCACGTGAGGATATTGCCAATGTTGTAGGTACTGCCACGGAATCTGCCATTAGGATCATTTCTGAATTTAAAAAGAAAGGGTTGATCCATACCTCTGGAAAGAAGGTGGGCATTAAGGACGAGCGAAAGCTAAGGGATTTGGCCGAAGGATTTTAACACAGCATTTCTTTAAAGCTGATAATTGTCATAGTATTACTATCCCTACCCTCCTAATTTTATACTATCGTAAAAAAAATTGGGATGAAACGGATTTTAATACCCACGGACTTTTCTAACAACGCATGGAACGCCATTTGCTATGCCATGCGACTCTTTCAGAACCAAGAATGTGATTTTTTCCTGCTGAACACCTATACCCCTGTTATCCCCAGCAGTAGATTCATGGCTCCAATGGTGAACGGGGTCCGTATAGAGGATGCCGTTCGTTCTACTTCAGAAAATGGATTGAGCAAGACCGTGAAGAGAATTCGGAAGGAATTCAATAATCCCAAACATTCCTTTGAAACCATTTCCTCCTTCAATCTTTTGGCCGATGAGGTAAAGGATGTTGTGGACACCTATGGTATAGACCTGATCGTAACGGGTACCAAGGGGGCATCTGGGATGGACGAAGTCTTCATGGGCAGCAATACCGTTCGCATTATAAAGAACACCAAAAAGTGTCCGATCTTGGCCATTCCAAGGAATTTTGAGTACATGGCGCCATCGGAAATTGCGTTTGCCACGGATTTCAATCGGTTTTATTCACTTTCCGAACTAACACCATTGATTGATTTGGCCAATTCATTTGAAGCCACCATTAGAATTGTTCATGTCCAATATGAGATAAAGGCTTTAACAGAGTTGCAATTGTTCAATCTCAATATGCTCAGAAAATATTTTGCAAATGTGGAACATTATATCCACACGGTTTCCGAGCTAAACTCCGTTTCCCATACCTTGGACGTCTTTTCAAAGGAATTGGACATCCATTTGTTGGCCATGCTCCACTACCAGCACAGTTACATGGAACGCATGACCCGGGAACCCATTGTAAAGCGAACAGCCTTTCACACCCAAATTCCATTATTGGTGATTCCGGAATTGGGAATGGAGCCCACAACTAAGGAGCGAAAGGAAGAATTACGTAGTTACTAGCGGTAATTTTCCTTTCCTATGGGATGATCCTCATAAAAATCTTCAAAGGTTTTAGTGGTCTCGTAGTTCTCGGTCAATACCTTGTATACCATAAAAACCACTAACGCCTGGCCAAAAACGGTTACATAGAACACCCAATTAAATGGGAAGTTCATGCTGGACATGATGGTGACAGTAACTAAAACAAGGGTGGTAAAGGCAACAACACCCATCGCAGAAATTTTCATAACTTTTATTTGTTCAACAATTTATAGATAAAAGTTGAACAATAAATGGATTTAAGGCAAGATTAACACCACGTCATTGCCTTACCCTTTCCTTTACGGTTTTCCGTAACCTTTTATCCTGCGTATTGGTATTTTTAGTTTTTTCATACAGTAAATAATGATTTTGGTATATTAAAATGTTGCTTGCGCCCATTTTACAACAAAATTTGCGCAACTAATTCGGTTCATTCCATAAACGATGGATTATGAAGGTATTTCACTATACCCATATCGGAAAAAAAGAGAACAACGAAGACAGCATCGGGCACAAGGACAATGTTTTTGTGGTCTGTGACGGTGTTGGTGGTGCCGTCCGGGGAGAAATGGCGAGCAAAAGCCTTGTGGATTTTATTACTGGGCATTATGTGGAAACGGCACTTGGTGAAGACCCGATCTTAGCACTATTGGATGCCGCCCAGGACCATTTGAACGAACTGGTCAACAGGGAGGATTCCCTGGACGGAATGGCGACTACCCTTGCTGCAGTCTTTAGGGGTAAAAAGGGATTGTTTACCGCACATGCAGGTGATTCAAGAACCTATTTTGTAAAACCCGAGGCAAAAATGTTTTGGCATACCTGGGACCATTCCCTGGTGGGCACTTTGGTACGGAATGGGGAAATTACACATCATGAAGCAGCAAAGCATCCGATGAACCATCAAATACTAAAGGCATTTAAAGGAAATTTGGAGGGTGGGAAGACCGTCCCGGAAATTCATTTTTTGTCCGATCTCATTGAGGGGGATATTGGATTTATTTGTTCGGATGGTGTATTGGAAACCTTTTCACATGAGGCATTGCTCCATTTGTTAAGTGACACCAAAAAAACCTCCGAGGAAAAACTGGTTCATATTCAAGAAGAATGTACAAAGAAGAGTCTGGACAACCACTCCGCCCTGTTACTTGAACTGGAAATCGAGGATTGTACCAATTTTTCCAGATATGCAAATGAATGGCAACTCCTTTCGTCATTAAAATAGTCATGAGAACGAATATGTGTGGTAGTGCAACCCTTTTTTTTATATTTTTCAACAATACTGAACCTTACAATACCAACCATGACTACGGAGCTTGATTTTGTGAATTTTCCCGATGAAGGTTATGTCGATTTAATCGAAGAACAGTGGTTTAAACAGAAAAACCAACATCTTAAACATATAGGGCACCTCAACTTCTTCTATATCCCGGATGATTCCGAGGAGAGCAGGGAGCAATTAAGAAGTTACATCAGTTTTATTTCGAGCACCAACGCGTTTGCGAATATTGTGTTGGTTACCTCCAATTTAGAACTTGCGTTTATAGGATGGGAGCAAGATGTGGTGGCCTTCTATCCTACCCTCTCTGCCGAAACCGGAAAAGGAATGGCCAATCTTATCAATAGATTGTTGAAGTTTCCGCCTTACCAGGGTGCCATTCTAAAAAAGTTAAAAATTAAATCCAAAGGCCATTTTGACCTTGTGGACACCAAGGATATCTGTTTTTGTATGGGCAGTGGCAATTGGACGGAAATCTATATGGCCGATGGCACCATGCGAAAGGAATGCAGGCCCTTGGGCAACCTGGAAGAGCGTCTGTCCAATGTAAGTTCCATAAAACGGGTGGGGAAATCCCTACTGGTCAATCGTAATAGGGTACTACAAATTACCGGGAATGATGTTCGATTCGTGACCAACCAAAAAGCACCGCCCATGAAACAGCGTTTAGGGGAAAAGTATATAAAAGAATTGCGAAAATTTGTTTACTGGTATTGATATGGAAGCATTTACAATAGGGAGGAACGAAAAAAACCACCTTGCCCTTAATCACAAAACGGTGAGCGGTGTTCATGCAGAAGTGGAGATATCCGATGACTTCAAGTCCTATTTGCTCAAGGATTTGGATTCTTCCAACGGTACCAGGGTCAATGGCCGGAGAATAGTGACAAAAAACCTTCAGAAAAAGGATAAAATTGAATTTGGCGAGGAAAAGGTACTGGGCAAGGACCTGATTTCCCAAGTGGAAAAATACGTACTCAAGAACAGGCAGGATTTTAGTGAGGAGTTTGGGAACCTAAAATTGGTGGAGAAAAATTTCAAAACCAAAAGGGATAGTATCAGAAAGTACTTTAAACTGCAATCCCTGGGTATCCGTATTTTAATAACGGCCTTTGTCATTGTCCTTATCAATGTTCTTAAAATAGAACGGGAGATAAAGACCATACTTACAATTTCTGCTGGTCTATTGGGTACGGTATTGGCTACCCTATCGGCCTCCGAAAAGAAGCAGAACGAACGACTTGAAGAACTTCAAGATGAGTTTTATCTCAACTTTTTATGTCCAAAATGTAAAATGGATTTAAGCAAGAGAAGCTGGAACTATTGGAAAAATCAAGAAAAATGTCCCAAGTGCAAATGCGATTGGGTTGCCCCATAAAGTAAAGACCATGAAAGAAATTATTATTGAAATGGAAGTGGATGAACCATCACAGGTAATGGAATTGCCCGTGAATGAAGAGAACATCATTGAACTGGATTTCACCTACTTGGATGACGAATTGGAAGATTCCGATTTGGATTTGGACGGAAACAATGCCTCGGTCACCAATCCTTCAACAGATCAAAATCCAGATCACGAAGAAGAAGAAGACCAAGAGGACATGGAAGAAAATGGTTTTGAAGACGATATGGAAAGCGATCTAGACCTTTAACCAAAAAGATGAATTATACCTGTAAAGCGTGTGGCACCAGGGTTAAAATCCCGGAAGAATGGCTCCTATTGGGGTTGAACAAACGAATAACGTGCAAAACATGTGGAAAACAGGTGAATTTGATCCTTTCCAAGTACAAAAAGACGGACACCGTTGCCTCCAATCCACCAAAACCGGGAACGGTTATAATGGGGGGTGACAGCCCTACTTTGCCAAGTACCACCTTTAAGGTTTCCATCGCCAAAGAAAGCACGGGAGAAACCCTGACCATTAAAGAAATTGCGAACAATAATACCTATATCATTGGCCGAAGTGAAAAAACCATAAAAACGTATGACCCCAAAGCCATACCCATACTTATTCCTACGGAATTTGACGGGGCAGTGTCCCGAATACACGTGCTAATGAAGGTCAAATCCAAAGGAGCCAATGGACAGGTGATCGTACAGGATCTAAAGAGTAGGAACAAGACCATTTTGGTAGCCCATGGAACAGCGCAGGAATTGGATCCAAGGGACCAGGTTTTTTTAGAGCCCGGAGATAAAATAAAAATTGGTTTGCATACTGTCATAACCTTAGTTTCCAGCTAGTTGACCCCATGTGGTCATGAGAGGATTCTTTGGTATATGAAAGTATATTTCTACATGTTTTTAACTGCTTAAAAACATGTTGGGAAATGCCAAAGAATTGTTGTTTATTGTAGTGTGATTCCACGGTTTTATTGCCCTAATTGACTTGGTAAAAACGTTACGAGTTCAACTGAAAATATTCTAATTAAACGTTCAAGTACTTCTTACAAAAAAGTTTAGAAGTTCCCCCCAACAACGTTCAAATCAGGAGTGGCTACCTTTTTGTGCCATTCCAAAAAACTATTGGTGTAATTACGGTTTTATTGGCTTTGTCCATTAAAATGGTGGTTTCATACAGTCAAAAAATTTTAGGTCGATGATAAGGGTCATTTTTGAACATCGAAAACAAAGACAATGAGTGAAAAGGAAACAATCTTAAAGGTCAATCCCGAAAAAAAGACGGAAGTAAAATTAAAGGGGTTGACCAAATTACAGGTAAAACTCTTGAAGGCCGGCAAATTGCCCTTAGTGGCTTTGGCCGGTATTTTGGGCGGCGCCGTTTATGGCAGGTCCAGTAGGTCCATAAATCAAGGCATTGCAGCCGCAACCGAAGACAATACCCCAAATGATGGGTCTGAAACGGAACAAGTGGATGATGTGGAATTGGACGACGTGGAATTGGATGGAGGAACGGATGATGGACTGGTGAACCTGACCATTTCCTCCAATGTACAATTTGCAGATGCCGTTACCGATGACATGAATTTTGGAGAGGCCTTTGATACCGCCCGGGAACAGTTGGGCGGAGGTGGTTTTTTCATGTGGAAAGGACAACCTTACAGCACCTATACTAAAGAAGAATGGGACTCCTTTAGCGACGACCAAAAAAAGGAGTTTTTTGAAGCCTTTAAAGAACAATCCGATTTTGAAAATGCAGAGGAAGAACCCAGTGATGCAGATATGGATGCCGACGTGGATGTAGAACCTGATGCGACCGACGAAGACGTAGCGGAAGGAGCCGAGGAAGTGGAACCCGAAGGAGCTCCAGATGCCGCACCGGAAGAAGTGGAACCGGAAGTGGAACCCGAGGAAACCCCCGATGCCGCACCGGAAGAAGTGGAACCGGAAGTGGAACCCGAAGAAGCCCCCGATGCCGCACCAGAAGAAGTGGAACCCGACCCGGAACCCGAGGAAGTCCCGGATACAGCCCCGGAAGAAGTAGAGCCGGACCCGGAACCCGAGGAAGCCCCCGACGCAGCGCCGGAAGAAGTGGAACCGGAAGTGGAACCCGAGGAAGCCCCCGACGCAGCGCCGGAAGAAGTGGAACCCGACCCGGAACCTGAGGACGTGGAACCGGATGCCGAAGATGTTGAGGATGTGGAAATCGATGACGAATTTGTGGAACTGGAGGAGTTGGGAACCGAAGATGAGATCATTGAAGGTTTAAATGACGGGGAGGCCTTTGAAGAAGAAGACAGCTTTGGAGAGGATTTGGATATCTAAAAAAATAGGAATGATTAGAAACACCATAGCTTTTGGCATACTGCTTTTGATACTCCTCCAGGTATCCTGTGCAACTTCGGATAAAGTGGTCCGCACCGGGGACACTTTTGAAGTTGCCCTGGAACAAGAGGGGGAAGGAGGTTTTGAATGGACCTACAAACCCACCGAGGGCATAATGGCCATCGATACTTTTAAGACCGATGTCGAGCTCCCCAGTGGCTTTTCAGAATATACAAAACACTTCAAATTCCAAGGCGAGAAGAAAGGAAAGTACACGCTAAAGTTTGTAAAGATCAGAAGTTTTCAACCAGAATTGATCCTTGATGGGAATGTCAAGGAAATTGTTGTGAGAATTAAAAAAAGTAAAAAATGAAAGTCAATACAATACATATCAAAAACCTCCTTCTAATAGGATTGTTGTTATCCACTACTACACTCCTTTCACAGGCCATGGGACTCATTCCCGCAACAGATGAGGAAAGGGCACAGATGGATAAGGATTTCAAGGAATATATTGGAAGCGGGGAAGACATCTACAATCTTACGCTACAAAGTGCCGGTGAAGCCACGGCCAAAAGTTTTGATCTTAGGGATGTAAATGCGCTTTCGCCAATTAAGGACCAGTTACAATGTGGTTCCTGTTGGGCATTTTCGGCCATTGCCACTTTGGAATCGAGCAATTTATTGATCAACGGGAAAGAAAGTGATCTCGCGGAACAACAACTGGTGGACTGTGTAAGCTTTTACCGGGGCGGTGGATGTAAGGGTGGCGATTATACCCTTGCCCTTAAGTGGTTGGCAGATAATAGCAAAAAATTAAAGGTCGAAACACAACGGCCATATCAGGCCGAGCAGGCCTCCTGTTCCCTATCCGACGAAGGGTTTGTTCGGGTCGCCAATTGGAAATCAATAGGGGTTTTCCCTGAAATCGATGTCATAAAAAATGCCATTGTCCAACATGGGGCATTGGCAGCTGCGGTGAACGCCGATAGCGACTTTATTGCCCACAACCCCACCAAAAAGGAAATTTTGGACAAACCGCATATTGGTAAACGAAACCATGCCATTAATGTGGTTGGATGGGACGATGATAGGGGGGCCTGGCTCATTAGAAATTCATGGGGCGAAAAATGGGGGGACAAAGGTTATGCCTGGCTAAAATATGGTACATATGACCTATCCTTCTTTTCATGGGCAGATGTTACCAAAATGGATTCGCCCGGAGCGCCGGAACCGGAAGTCCAACCTGAAACCGATGCCAATGAAGTTCCGGAAACGGAAGAAGATGTGGCCGAAGAAGAGGACCTGCCGGTTTCTCCCACCAAAACCACTTTTACCTTGGATATGGTGCACGTCCTGGGGTCCATTCAGGAATATCAAGAGCTGTTCATAAAGGTCAATGACAATAAAATCAGAAAATATGGCATGAACAGAAAAGGGGTCAAATACCACAACAAAATAGAAATTGAGGAAGGGGAACAGGAATTGGAGGTCTACACAAAATCAATTGTAAAACGGAAGGGGAAAAAGGCCCTGCTTTTCGGCTACTGGAAAGGAACCATTAAAATGGATGAGGACATACAAGTAAGGCTTCTGTATGACAAAAAGATAGAATCCCCAAATGTTTTTGGATTGAAGTTTAGTAATGATGACATCGTCGTAGAAAAAGGATAAGAGTGATTAAAGAACCAACCGGACATGACCAGACAAGAGTTCCAAAAGAGGTACCACTATAACAATAGGGAGCACAAAATTGGCGGTGGGAGCTTTGGCACTGTCTACAAGGCCTATGACAGGGTTTTGGACAGACATGTTGCCATTAAGGTTTCCGAAGTAAAGCAATTGCAGGGCAAGGAAGTTTCCCTACAGGTAGAGTTTGATGCCATAAAATCATTGGCCAAACATCCAAATATTGCCAATTATGAAAGCGTACATCGTTTTGAGGACGGCCCAGGGATTTTTGACTATGCCATTATGCAGTACTATCCCTTGGGAAACCTTTCCAATTTCATTAAAAAACACGATTTGGATGAGGAACAAAAAGGGAAAATCCTTATCCAAATTTTGGAAGGGTTGGCCTATTTACACCGCAAGAAAGTGGTGCATAGGGACGTCAAACCTGGGAATATTTTAGTGGTGGATCGTCCTGGGGAGGGCATCGTTCCCAAGATTACCGATTTTGGTCTGAGCAAGCTCGCCGAAATTCAGGGAGAAGGTTCTGAATTTGCCAATAGCTTCGCAGGGGGAACGGTACAGTACAGTTCGCCGGAACAATTAAAGGGTCAACCCCTAAAGTTCAACACGGATCTCTGGAGTTTTGGCGTCATCGTAAATGAAGTATTTACAAACAATTCCCTTTTTGATGTGAAAGGACACAGCTCAGCCAGTGTGGAATGGCAGAGTGAGATTATGCAACAGATCCTTCATAAGGATTTGGATTCGGAATTGGACATCCTCCCTGAACCTTGGAAGAAAATTGCCAAACAATGCCTACAGCGGGATAACAAAAAACGGGTGATCAGTGGTGAGGCCTTGTTGAAGGAGCTGCCAGAGGACCTAAGGAAGCCAGGCCTTTCCCCTACTCCAAAAGAGGAAGAAGATGCCGGTACCGTTTTATTGGAAACAACGGCCCCAGATAAGCCCCAGGATGCTACGGCCATACAGGCAAAAGGAGAAAGCCAGGCCAAAACGGTTGCCAAACCCTCTTTCAAAAGCAAAAAAGGAATCTTTATTGGTGGGGCGGTTTTATTGGTTCTATTGACAGTAGGCACCTACTATTTTCTTGGCCGATCGGTAACACCAATTTCATTGGCCAGGGTTGAATTGAATGGCAAAACCGCCTTTCTTGACATCAAGGGAAAGAAAGTCATCCCATTTGAATACGAAGGGGGATTCGGATTTTCCAATGGATTGGCACCCGTACAAAAGAATGGAAAATGGATATATATTGATACGGATGGAAACCAAGCCTTTGAGAAGCAATATGATTTTGCAGCCCCTTTTTCAGAAAACCTTGCAGTTGTCCGGGAGGGGAACCAATGGGGCTACATCAAAGCGGACGGGACCTTTGCGATAGCACCAAAATTTAATTTGGCCGGATCGTTTGCCAATGGGTTTGCTGCCGTACAACTCCAGGGAAAATGGGGGTATATTGATTCCAAAGGAAACCTTTTTATCGAGCCTCAGTTTGATGTGGCCTTAGAGTTTTCGGAAGGACTGGCTGCCGTTAAAAAAGGAAATCTTTGGGGGTATGTCAATAGCCTGGGTAGTATTGCCATCCCTTTTGATTTTGATTCGGCAAATCCTTTTTCAAATGGCTTGGCCGCAGTATCCCAAAAAGGCAACCACTTTTTTATCGATAAAAAAGGGGGGCAAGCCATTTCAACGGAATATCAAATGTTGGGCAATTTTTCAGAAAGCCTGGCTGCGGCCATGACCGCAAATGGGTGGGGCTATATTGACAGGTCCGGGAAATTCATGATATCCGACATCTATGAAAGCGCCGGGGTTTTTAGTAACGGGCTTGCTCCCGTAAAGAAAGATAATAAATGGGGGTTCATTAACACAAAAGGGGAACCACAAATCGATTTTATATATGATTATGCTGATAATTTCAGCAGATTGGAAAACTAAACGAACACAATAAATCAACTTAAATACTGAGAACTATGAAAATGCAGAAATTAGGAACACTAGTACTGTTATTGGTGGCCCAATCCATATGGGCACAGCGGACAACCATTGGCCTGCTCACATTTGAGGCCAACCGATACCAAGATTTCCAGGAAGCCGACCTTTTGACCGAGCGGGTGAAGGAAATATTCTTTGAATCCAAGAGATTTAGGCCTATTGATCGCACCGCCTATGCAGAGGCCAACAAATACAGGGAAGGGGAAATCCAGAAGAATATTGAATACATCAACGGATATGTTACCGAACAGGGCATTAAGGATGGTGCCAAGTTTATTGTCGGTGGAAAATTGATCGCCCTTAGTTATTCCAAGACCAAAGATGGCTCCTTTAAATGTGATATGAGTTTTAGCATAAGCATCAACGATATCGAAACCAATGAGCTCATCGCCACAAAAACCTTTAATCCCGGCGGCCCACTTAACTTTAAGTTATCCGGTGGAACAGAAACACAGGCCATGGTCAATACGCTGAGAGCAGCTCAAAAGGATATTGAAAACTATATTATTAACAATGTGCCTTTCATCGCTCCCATACAACAGATCGATCCCGTGAAAAAGAGTGCGGAAGTTCTCATCGTTGCCGGAAAAAATGAAGGGGTCAACAAAGGGGACCGCTTTGGCATTTATCAAGTAACCGAAATTGAAACGGTGAAAGGGTTAAAAGTGCGAAAGGAATTGGTCGCCAAGTTTCCCATAAAAGTAGTGGAGGGCGATTTTTCAAAGGCTTTTGTTGGCAAAAACGCAACGGAGCTCTTGGACAAATACAATGATGACACCATAAAACTCATTTGCCAATCCATGCCCAAAAGCGGGCTTTCATTATAAGCATACGAAAATGAAGAAAACACAATTCACTTTATGCCTACTGGTCATTTGTTTGGTGGTTCCCAGCGTAGCCCAGAAAGTGGCACATGACGATGTCATCCTTCCCAGTGTAATGATTATCCCAAGGGTCAATGAGGGGCAGGACATTAGAACCCTGGTAGATTTATCCCCGGACATTCGTGTAGGAATGGCCGCGGTGAACGATGCCTTTACCAATTATGGTTTTGACACCAAGGACTTTGAATCGGCCTTCAAAAAATTGATGCGGGAAATGGAGGTCAATCCCTGCGACCAATGCGGTATGGTAGAACTGCTTTTCAACAGTGCCGCAGCGGATGTTTTGGTAGAGGTCGATCTGCAATATGTTACCTCCGGGGGTGGGAACAAAGTACGGTTGATCGTAGAGGCCAACCACTACTCCACTGCCCTTTCCGTGGCCAGTGAAATCTGTGAATCCAATATGTTCTATACCAGGGATACCGGGGCTTTGGCACAATCCGCCCTTAAAAAAACAAAGTTCACCGATGCGGCGGGAAACCGTTTTTCCTGTGCGGATGAGTTTATGAAGGAATTGATACGGTTTCAGAAAAAGCTTTGCATAAAAGGGGCGGTTGCCGATCTACAGTTCAAAATAGGGAGTGATTCGGAATACACTATGGACTCCCGGGTGGAGTATGCCGATGATGAACGCCTAAAATATGTCCTGGAAGATTGGATGGAAGAAACGGCCTATAAGAACGGTTACAAAATTGCCAATCAAACGGATTATCAAATGATGGTAGAGGAATACCGTTATCCCTGTGATATGCGGGACAGCAAAATTGAACGCCAACTGGATCGGTTTTTTGACGATTTGGGAATGGAGGTAAGTTTTAAAAGGGACCGTGGGGCCCTATATGTAACCATTGAATAATAAAAGATGAAGCAGCTACTAATCGTACTTTTCCTTGGGTGCCCATTCTTAATGCTAACAGCCCAAGATGATTCCTTGGAGCAGGGAATTGCCCTTAGCGTTATTGTACCTGATCGGTATACGGAGGGGTTGAATACCGCACAGCGAAAAAAAATTCAGACCAAGGTGACCAGGATGGTCTCCAATTATGGAATGTCCGGACTGGATTACCTCAGCCAATATTTGGTGTATCCCAAGTTTGAAATTTTTGACCATAGGGAAGTTGAAACCCAGTTACGAAACGTACACACCATAGAAGCAGAATTGACCCTGGTGGTTATGGAGGCACGGACCCAAAAAGTTTATGGCACGTATAACATGGAACTGGAAGGGGAGGATTTTTCACGTTCAAAGGCCATTAACAAGGCCATTGGAAGGGCAAAGACCAAAAACGAGGACATTGAAGCCTTTATGACCAAGGTACGGACCAAGATTTTGGCAGATTTTCAAAACAATTGTTCGCGACTCTATAGGGATGCAAAGGCCATGATCGCTGGCAAAAAGTTTGAAGAGGCCATGAACCTGATCAGTTTTGCCCCGGTAGGTATTTCCGGCGAATGTGATGACAACCTGCAACAATTGTTGGAGGAAGCCTATGAAGCCCACAATCGTGCCCGTTGTGACGAGCTGTTGAGCGATGCCAAAAGGGCCATCCGCTTCCGCCATTGGTATTATGGTTATTACCTATTGGAGTATTATATGGACGAGGCATCCGATTGCTTTGATTCAGCTCAACAACTAAAGCAGGAAATCGTCCAATCCGATGAAATCAAAGGGGATGAAACCAAACTAAAAGAAGGGGTGAAAGAAGAAGAAGTACAGAGTCGGGTTCAAAAACGGAAGAAAAAAGTGATCAATACATTAGCCTCAACATACGCGGCCAAAACCCACGACAATCAAATGTGCCAATTGTTCAAACAGAATTGCCATTAGTTTTCAGTTCGTTGTATTTGTGATCAAAGGGAGCCATTAGGTTCCCTTTTTTTGTTTGGTATACCAAAAACCCTTCTTCATACAGCACATATCCCTTGTGCATAGCTCCCCCAATAGATTTGTTCCCATAAAATCAACAAATACCAAAGACATGAAAACAGGAATACTAAAATTTATGATCGCCATGCTGATCTTCCTATGCACCATGGTCGGGAAGGCACAATGTTCGGATGCCTCCAGAATACTGCAAAATCACCAAGATGGAATTATGGAACTGCTTTTAAGCACCGGGGACACCAATATATACACAGAGGTTTTGGACTGTGATTATAGCTGGTGGGGAAGCCGTACGGAGATTACCCATTACATAAGCTTTAATGGGTTTTGGACAGGGACCAAATATGAAGCTATCGGCAAACTTATTGTTGAAGATGGGGAAGCGCGGTGGCATTATCTAAAAGGAAACAATAGTATGAACGAATATCTGGCACAAATGGGGTTAATGGCCGTATTGGCCTATGCCTCGGAACAATAAAAACCAACAACCAAAAAATCAAGGAAAATGAAGATTACGGGAGTACATACCAAGGAAAAAGTAATGGGAAAGTGTATTTTGAACCATGATACCATTACCGACAGTGTTGAATTCGACAACCTATTGGAAAGCCATGGCTATGCAGATAAATTGGCCTTTGAAGCAGCCATAGGGGACATGGGCCATGATCCAGCTTTTGAGTGGTTGGACAGTGATTTGGACCATGGCCTCGATCAGTTCCAATAAAACCCCTAGCGTCGTGCATAAGAGATTTCATTGAAGGCATCATTTCCCTTTTTACAGGAATCCACTCACCAACCAAAACCACGTATACCCGGACCTAAAGTCCGGGTTTTCTTTTATACAGTAAAAAGGGCATTTCATTTAGGCAATTCCGGGAAGGGCTTAACCCAAAGATACATTTGGATATGATTAACCAAAAAAGCAATCCGATGAAAAATGTATGTTTCTACCTCCTAGTAGTATTGGCCCTGACTTCCAGCGCCAATCCACTAAAAACCAATGATTCCATAGTACCATGGGAAGCCATCCCAAACAAAGCGTTCAAGGCCTATGGTTTAATTTTAAAAAGCCATTTAAACCTCCCAAGCACAAATTCATTCACCATTCTCCACGCCAAAAAACGTAAGGTCACTTTTTATGAGGAGACCTGGTTGTTCCATTTTACGATCAACGAAAACCAAATCACAAAAAACATCAAACTACTGTGTAGGGAAAATGACTTTCTGGTACAGATCACCCCCGATACCGACTGGAACGGTCTTTTTGCACAGCACCCACCAAAACTGACTTCTGAAAGGGCCATAGTGGACTTTTTTACCATGACCACAAACAATCTTGTGCTCTTGGAAGACGACTTGCCCCAGAAGCAAAAGGAAAAGCTTAAGGGCATTATCCATGGACCACGGATCATGTTCCAACATAATGGAACATACACCATACAGTCTTTTATAAAGGAAAACGGGGAGGTGAACCTGGCCCTGCATAAGTTTCATATGGCAACCAAAACCATAGTTGTCCAGGGGAAAAGCTCATTGTTCCTAAAGGAAAAACCGAATGCAGCTATGGTTTTGTTTAGCAAAATACCCCTTTTGTACAGCAAAATGGGATGGGTCGAAATAGGCCACATACCTTCACGGTAACAAAATAAGAAAGCGCTTTTTAAACATTTCACAGACCGTCTGCGGCAGTGATGGTCTGGGTAGAACTGCCGATTTCATAACCATATCAAAATCAACAAAAACATGAAATCGACTTTTAAACTCTTACTTATCGGATTATTGACCTTAGGTGCAGTTTCCTGCACAAATGACCAAGCGGAAACCGAGAAACTTTATATTGATTCGCCGGATGACGATGAGGTCAAAGAAGAACCAGGTGGGTAATTAATAAATAGGTTCCATTCAAACATCAACCGCACTTATTGTGCGGTTTTTGTTTTATTTTAACACTATGGTTTTCAATCGAACAGGTATTCTAATTTGGCTTCTTATACTTTGCTTGTCCTGCAAACAGTCTTACAATGAAACTAAGGTACAAGACAGTCGAATTAGTGTATTACAATTGGAGGTGCCCGATGAAATAAGTCTTCCGATGAAGATTCACGAACTGGACAGCCTGATTCAGAATTCGAAAGCATCAAAACCCGATTCCCTGAATCTTGAACTACATAATACCAAAGGGCTGTTATTGTACCGATTGGGGGCAATGGATTCCTTTTTTTATGAGAATAAAGTACTATGGAAAAAAGCATCCCAGGAAAATCACCAATATTTTCTGGGCAAAGCTGCTTTTAACATGGCATATTACTTCAATGAAGTTGAATACAAATTTGATAGTGCGTTCTATTACTACAATGTATCCAAAAATGCTTTTTTGAGATACAGGGATACTGCACAAGCGGGCAAAAAACTTTTAAATGCCGGAATCATACAAACTCGAAAGAACGATTTCTTTGGGGCAAAAGAAACGTTGACGCAAGCCATTTCATTCCTAATGGATCGAGATGAAGCAAAATATCTATCGGCCGCATACAATCAACTAGCTACTTGCTACAAAGAGTTAAATGATTTTGATAATGCCATTGATTTTTATAAAAAGGCCATACATACATCGGATTCCCCAAAAGATATCTTTTCATATCAAAATAACCTGGCCCTAGTCTATTCCGAACTAAAGGATTACCTATCCGCAGAAGAAGTTTTGGAGGGTTTAAAACCAAAACCAAGCGATGACCTGCCAAAGAAAACATTGGCCAGAATTCTTCATAACCTGTCCTATTTCAAGTGGAAAAATGGAAAAAGTGATTTTAAGGAAGGTCTTTTAAATGCCTTGGAAATAAGAACTGAAATAGGCGACAAACGTGGATTAATAACCAGTTACCTTGATATCGCGGAGGTTAATAAAGCATCCAACCCCATAAAATCCAAAATGTACTTGGATACTGCCATTTCTATGGCCAGGGAAATAGGAATGCCAAAAGGCGAAATCGATGCCCTTGAACAATACATGGTATTGGAGCCACAAAACATAAAATACAAAGACCGTTATATTTTTTTAAAGGACAGCCTTTACCAGCAGGAACTTCAGGTAAAGACCCAGTTTGCCAAGATGAAATATGACGACGAACAGGAAAAAGCCCGTTTATTGGCTTTGGAAACGGAAGCGGCACAAAATGAGGCCCAATTGGCCAGGGAGGAGACCCAAAGAATCCTACTACTGTCCTTGCTTGCCGTGCTGCTCATGGGGGGTGGCTCGTATTACTTCATATTACGCCAACAGCATAAGAAGAGGACCTTACAGGAAATCTACAATACGGAGAAAAAAATCAGTAAGAAAATCCATGATGGCCTGGCCAATGATGTCTATGGGGTCATGACCGCCGTGCAGCACCAGGACAAGGCACCCAATGAAGCCATCCTAGATCAGCTGGAGGATATCTACAGGCGTACGCGGGATATCTCCCATGACACCAGGGAGCTTGCCACTGGCAAGGCCTTTGCCATAGAGCTCAAGGATATGCTACAGGGTTTTAGTGGCAATGGGACCAAAGTGCTTATTAAGGGCATGGAGGGGGTATCATGGGAAAAATTAAATATACATAAATGTGTGGCCCTGCACAGGACACTGAAGGAACTATTGGTCAACATGAAAAAACACAGTGGTGCCGGTTTGGTGGCCCTTAATTTTAAGGAGGAAAAAAGAAGGCTGCAAGTGGATTATTCTGACAATGGTATCGGGGTAAAAAGGGGCCAAAAACAAGGGGTTGGGCTTCAAAATACGGAAAACCGTATCCAAAGTGTAGGGGGTCAATTTATATTTGGCGGTGTAGAGGGAAAAGGGGTCAAAGTAACCTTAAGCATCCCTATCTAATCAAATCCTAAGATGTTCAAAAAGATATTGGTTGTCGAAGACTTTGATAGTATTGGCCTGGGTATTTCTGCCGTGGTCCAGAACAAAATTGGGGCAGGAGAAATTGTGACCTCCCAGTATTGTGACGAGGCCTACCTAAAAATTAAAAGGGCTAAACAGGATGGGGCCCCATTCGATTTGCTCATCACGGACCTTTCTTTCGAAAAAGACTATAGGGAAGCCAAACTGAAAGGCGGTAAGGAACTTGTGGAAAAGTTGAGGGAACAGGGGATTTCCATTCCAATAGTTGTCTATTCCATTGAGGATCGCAGGGCAGTGATCAACGAACTCATGGAAATCCAAAAAATTGAGGCCTATGTGCTAAAAGGCAGGAACGGTCTTAAAAATCTGGAGCAAGCCCTATTGGCCATAGCCAATGGGGACACCTTTTTATCCCCGGAACTAAAAAATAATGTGGAAAAAAAGAACCTGTTTGAACTGGAGGATTACGACATCTCCTTACTTTCCAACCTGGCCAAGGGCTATTCCCAGAGCGAAATCGCACGGGATTTTAAATCACAGGGGATGTCCCCAAGCAGTTTAAGCTCCATAGAGAAACGTATCAATAGGTTAAAAGAAGAGTTCGAAGCCAAAAATGCCATTCAGCTGGTAGCAACCGCCAAGGATTTGGGGTTAATCTGACCCCTGAATCTACCTTTCATCGATTTTTTTATACCCCTTGTCCAAATTGGGGAAAACCTTGTTAAAACCTACGGATTCCCGTAAGGGTTTGTCCCTAAAGGAAGATAGGTTTGGTCCGTAATCAAAGAACCAGACTTATGACCAAGAAATTGATTTTTCCCTTCGTCTTTTTAGTAATGGCTTCCTGTTCCAACTCAGACGATTCCAATGGTGAAATACCAACTTCTGAAAACACCTTGACGGCAACGGTGAATGGGCGCTCATTTGCATCTGATGAAGCATTCACGGAAGGGAATCTTTTCGTGAACGATTTTGCAACCATTTTTACAATTTCCGCCACTCTTGTAGAATCCGATCTTGGGGTTGCCCAGGTAGAATCCATCAGTTTGGCCATAAGTTTTCAAAATGAGGAAGACTTCAGTACCGGAAGATCGTTCAGTTCCAGTTCAGAGGACGAGTCCATTATAAGTGTTGTAGGGCAATATATCATTGGGGAAAGCACCCTATCGGATGCCAATGCCACTATCGCCAGTTCTGCAATCGAAAATGGGGAAGCGTTTTTTAGGATTACCGCATTGGACACCTCTTCCCGAACAATTTCCGGGGAATTCAGCTTTTTAGCTTTGGACGAAAGCAATGGGGACGAATATCGAATTGCCAACGGCAGGTTCAACAACGTATACTATGAAATCAATTAACCAGCTTTGACTTAATCTTTAAACCACTATAAAATGAGAAAAACTACGCTCTTTACTTTAGCTTTTTTGGTCAATTTGGCCTTTATATATGCCCAAAACATCATCACCGTGGATAACTCTCCGGGAAGTGCGGCACAATTCAACGATTTACAGAGTGCTATTTCCCAAGCACAGGACGGTGATATCATCTATGTACATCCTTCCGAAGTCAATTATGGGGTCATCGACGTTAATAAACCGCTCACCTTAATTGGATTTTCCCACAGCAGTTCCGATAAGGAAACCGCAATTGACGACATTTTCTTAAGGAACAATGCCTCCAATACGACCATACAGGGCATTCACGTCACTGATGTAATCAGCACCGATGGAAATTCTACCACCATAGAAAATATTGTTATTGAAAACTGTTTGGTGGACGATGGAATCTATTTTGAGGATGCTGGGATGAACAACGTAACCCTACGGGGAAACATCATTAGGAGAGTGGGTTTTGTAACTAGTTTTGCAGGAAGTAATAATTACTCCAACGCATTAATTACCAATAATATAATCACAGATGTGATTGCCGTAAAATCATTTCAAAGCATTACCATCAAGAACAACATCTTTTTGTCCCCAAATGCGTTCAGGCCAGTTTTTAACGCAAACAGTGCAAGTGGTAGTGCCGAAATTCAGAACAGTATATTTTATTTTAATACTTCTTCATCCCCGGATCCCAATGAAGCTGGGGTTACGTTTTCAAACTGCCTAACCTTCAATTTGTCAAGTGGACCCGTAGTGGCGTTACAGGGCACCAACAATCTTGACAATATTGATCCCCTGTTTGTTGAGGACAATGATAATACCACCTTTGAACCCCTTCAGGACAACTACCAGCTTCTGGGCAATTCCCTGGCAAGGGGAGCAGGAGTAAATGGTGAAGATCTTGGGCTTTTTGATGGCAGTGGTTTTGTTTTTGACAACGTAGGATTTACGGATGGTATCCCTACCATTAACATTCAAGCCATCAGTACTACGGTTGCCCCTGGTCAAAACCTAAACGTCATCATAAATACCACTAACCAATAGACTATGAAAAGGGTATTGATGATTTGCCTACTCCTCTTTGGTGGATGGGCAACAGCACAGAGTATCGGTGCTGCCGAATATTTTATTGATGGGCCGGACCCAGGAGTGGGCAATGGTACGGCTTTGACCATAAACGGGAACTCAGGCAGCCTTATCCAGGAATTTTCCATCCCCACCACGGGACTTTCCGAAGGATTCCACAACTTATATGTGAGAACCCAGGTTGCCAGTGGCAATTGGAGTCTTTATGACCGATCGGTATTTTATATAGCAGCAATTTCAAATGTCAATCAGAACATAGCTGCGGCAGAGTATTTCTTTGATCAAGATCCCGGGGTCGGCAATGGTACGGCACTGGCTTTAAATACGAATACCGGACAATTGACCCAAACGTTTGCCATCCCCACTGTTGGACTTACGGAAGGATTCCACAATTTTTATGTAAGAACCCGGAATACGGATGGCAATTGGAGTTTGTACGATCGTACCATCATTTATATCGGAACCTTTGCCGATGAAAATGAGCCCATCACGGCAGCTGAGTACTTTTTTGATGGTCCGGACCCCGGAGCCGGTAATGGCACAGCTTTGACTTTGGATACGAATACGGGCCAATTGACCCAATCCTTTGCATTACCTACCGATGGTTTGGCAGCGGGTGCCCATACGGTATTCATCAGGGTCCGAACGGAAGGTGGTGTGTGGAGCCTGTATGATACGGCTTCCTTTACGGTAGACCCGGCCGCCATTGATAACACGGTGACCGTTATTGAAAATCTATTGACGGCCAATTTTAATGCAACGGGCGCAACCTACCAATGGTTGGACTGCGGTAATACCAATACGGTAATCGATGGGGAAACCAACAGAAGCTTTACAGCGACCCAAAGTGGCACTTATGCCGTTCAAATTTCATTTAATGGTCAAACCGTGGTCTCCAATTGTATTGCAATAACAGTGGATTCCGATGATGATGACAACGATGGGATATTGGATGTAAATGATAATTGTCCATTAACGCCAAATAGCGATCAGGCAGACAATGATAACGATGGCATTGGGGATGTTTGTGACGATGACGACGATAACGATGGTATTTTGGATACGGATGACAATTGTCCTATGATGGCCAATGCGGACCAATTGGACACTGACAATGATGGGGAAGGCGATGTTTGCGATACGGATGATGATGGTGATGGAATTGATGATGCCTCTGACAACTGTCCGCTTACGGCCAATCCAGATCAGGCCGATGCGGATAATGACGGCGAAGGGGATATTTGTGACGATGATTCCGATAATGACGGTATTCCGGATATGGACGACCTATGTCCCAATACCCCGCCAGATGCCGTGGTAGACTTTGACGGATGCCCCATTTTTTCCTTGCCCGCCTCCAACTTCACCTTAAAGACCATTGGTGAGAGCTGTATTGAAAATAATGACGGCCAATTGGAAATAACGGCCCAGGAAGCACTGGAATATACGGCCACCCTAAGATTGGGCAATACGGATCAGGCCCTACCCTTTACCCAGGAATTGACATTTACGGATTTAGAAGCAGGGGCTTATGAGCTCTGTATAACCATAGCAGGTCAAATGGATTACGAACAATGCTTTGATGTAACCATTGATGAACCGGAATCCCTGTCCGCAACATCAAAAGTGGATGCCGTAGCCAAGAACGTAACGCTTGATCTAAAGGGAAGCACCACGTATTTCATAGCGTTGAATGGGGAATCCTACAGGACCAATGAAAGTCATATCACCCTTCCCCTAAATAGGGTTGAGAATACATTACGCATCACCGGCGATAAAGGTTGCCAAGGTTCTTATGAGGATATCATCGTTATTTCAAACAATGTAATGGCCTATCCAAATCCGGTTGTTCAGGAAAGGGTATCCGTGTATTTGGGATCTCGGGATGAATTCCAAACCGTTAGGGCTTCCATTTATTCCCTATCAGGAGCAAAAATCATGGATAAGGAAATGAGCGTGAAAGGAGGACTTATAGAAATTGGGACCACTACTTTGGCGAAAGGGGTTTACATCCTCAATGTTTCCAATAAGGCAACGCTCTTTAACCACAAAATTATCAAGCAATGAAAAAGTTTTATTCCTTACTGATTTTATGTTTTTGCCTCGTGGCCCTGGGCGCATGTGGCGGCTCGGGAGGTGATGATGATGGTCCCCCTCCACCAATGGGAGGTGATGATGATGACCCTATGGTTGTTCCGGATCCTACGGTAGCCACATTGATTTTCCCAGAAGACGATACTGAATGTAACGAAGGGGAAACCGTTAGCGATACGGAAAGTACGGTTACCTTTCGTTGGAACGCATCCCAGAATACGGATAGTTATTCCGTAACCCTTACCAACTTAAGTACGGGGACATCCTTTAATACGATTGCAAATAGCAATGAGACCCCTATCACTATTTTAAGGGGAACACCTTACGAGTGGTTTGTAACCTCAAGGGCAAACGGTACCAATTCAACCGCCCAAAGCCCTACTTGGCGATTTTACAATGAAGGCCTGGGAATAGAGAATTATGCCCCTTTTCCTGCGGAAGCGGTGAATCCCAATAGGGGTGCAACCCTACCCTCGGGTACTACCTCAGTGACTTTGGAATGGTCTGCCAGTGATGTGGATGGGGATATTGAAGATTATGAAGTATTCTTTGGGATTCAAGGTACTACGACCAACACTTCGCAAGGAACACTTACGGATACAAGCCTTGTAGTAACAGTAGAATCGGGAAATACATATGAATGGTCCGTTGTGGTTTCGGACAGTCAAGATAACGCATCTACTTCAGAAACATTTTTGTTTCGGGTAGGTGAATAACGGTCATTGACCGTGAATCACGGAAGAGGTCGCTTGGGGGAGCGGCCTCTTTTATTTACCTACAGGAACCTAGGGTCAATTTTCCTTCATCGACCTGAAAATCGACTACTTCTTTTCAACAAACCATTTGGTGCCCCAGCTACGGATTTGATGACCTACAATTTCCCCTGTTATCACATTCCTCGTCATGGTATCATTTTTCCCGTTTGTGGAAGCAATGAGTGACCACTCCAGATTTTCCTTCAGCAATACGTGCCCTTGATCAAATAATGGGATTTGCCCGACTATAGGGTCAATTTGAGCCGTAACGAACCGACCCTCGGGAGAATTTAGAATGGTAAAAAACTTGACCAAAGCCGTATGTTCCACATAGGTATCCGGGTCATTGGGCTTCTTGGAGTTATAGTATATCCTGACCGGTTCCCCATGTTGTATTGCCAAAACGAGTTCATCCAAATCTCCATTGACCGTCTTGCCTTCGGCATCGTTTTCATATACCAACTTCCAACCCGTTTGGGAAAATCCCGCGGTGAACAGTAATAGAAACAAAAGGATAGGAAATGTTTTCATCTTATTCGTATAAAGGGTTACTATGGCTCCGCGCATTTTGAGGATATTCCAAAAACCAGGTCATTCTATGGTTTTGCGGCCAATCTTTGACAAGTTTTCCAGTGGAGCGATCGTATACTTGGGCATTAAATGTTCCCTTGGTGGTCATAATACATTGCCAAATATGGCCTTCTTCACTAAAGGCCTGTTCATCAATGGCAATATAGCTTTTTAGCAAAGGGTGGGGATCGATTATGGCCGATACATCTGAACCTTGGATTATACTGATGTACAGGGGCTCCGCAACATGCTCAAGTGTTAAAAGGGAATCCCCCAACTGTCTTTGCCAGCCCCAGCCTATTCTCACATCATATCCATTTCTGATTCCCGCAATCAGGGAATCCATACTGCCCTCCAGAAGTTTTCCGTTCCCATCATGTTTGTAAACGGACCTCCATCCAAATTCCATGGGGCTTGGATGTTGTGGTTTTGAAACTTCAGGATGGCATGATGAAACGATCATCACGAAAATGATACTATAAAGAATGATCTTGAATGCCCTCATGGATTTGGTCTTTAGCCTGTTTTAAAGATCTTAATAATAGTAGCGATCCAGTATGCTTCTTAAGACTATTTTGTGATTTGTTAACGAATTGGTGGGCAATCCCCGTTCCTTTTTGAAGTAATGCCAAGCCATCAAAAGAACGTTTTTATCCCTTCTTTTCCGCTGACTTTCTGCTCAATTCATAGACATGGCAAGTTGTTCCATTAAAGTCCCTTTCTTCCATGAATTTAAAACCTAACCTCCTATAAAATCGATGTGCCCTGGTGTTGGTCTTCAGCGGATCGACCAAAATTCCATTTACCTTAGGATTTTGGAAGCACCTTTGAATTGCAAGTTCCATCATACGTGTCCCGTAACCATGGTTTAAGTTGTTTTCCTCTCCTATCCATATATCAATGGCCCTTTTATCCTGCCCGACTTCCCCCCAGTATTGCGTATCTTCATGGTATGGGTCAATTATTTGCAAAAATCCAATGGGTTCCCCACGGTACTCCGCGACCAATTGTTCCCGCCATTCCGGATTTCGAAGTAGTTCCGTTTCCCAATTCCAATCATCATCCGGGTCACAATCAATGACATGTTGCTTGGTGTCCCAGTATTTTAGCAATTCAAGATCCTTTATGGTAGCCTCTCTTAATTCCAACATTGATACACTTCACAATTGATTTTATCATGATACCTCATCCAGTTCCTCTACTTCTTTTTAGGCGGTACACTTTTCAATTTTATAAAACAGGGTCGGCCTGTTATCTTCAATTCTTTTTTCCAAAAATGACATTCCCAATCGTTGAGCTACCCTTTGTGAGGCTAAATGGGGTTCATCGGTAGCAGCCGTCAAATAGGTAAAGCCAAGTTGTTCAAGTGCATAGTTAACGATCAACCAACTTGCTTCCGTAGCATACCCCCTTTTGGTATAGGGCTCCAAAAGGGCGTAAATAAGTTGCGGTTGTGGTTCATCAAAAAAGTGCCATAATCCAACATAACCAATGGTTTTCGCCTTGTGCCTTAACTGAATTTTTCAAAGACCATATTGATCTTCCTCAAAATGTCTTAGGTTCTGTTCCATAATTTCGTCTGCCATCATGGCGTCAATGCGTTCATCATCCCAGAGAAACTTTCGTATGAAAGCATCGTTGTTCAACAGTTGAAACTCTTTGCTGTCTTCCAATATAAAGGGAAGTAACCGAAGTCTTGCTGTATTAAACTGAAAATCTTCCATTCTTGGACCATTTAATTCTTTCCAATTTTAATTGGAACTCAAGACGGGCTCTTAGTATCCACTTTTGACAAAACTCGAATCAATTCTTTATTGAATCGTTCCGGTTCTTCAAAACAGGGGCTGTGGCCCGATTTTTCAAACTTGATGAATTCCTTCATTGGCGCCTGGATATTGGCATGATATTCTTTGACCAATTCCCATGGTGTATTGTAGTCATAAGCTCCCGATATGAAAAATACCGGAACTTTAAACTCTTTGTAGTCCTCGGGGATATTATAGTTATTGAAGTCGGCATCGTAGATAATATTTCCCGCCGAAAATCCTGAACTTTTCCCATATCTAATCAAATCTGAAAACGAATACTCCCTGGACAGCCAAATATTGCGAATCCAATCCGAATAGTTTGTCCTCCCATAACGCTCTCCTCCCAATTTTAAAAGCCAATGTTTTTGTTGGACCAATCCCCAAAACCCATTTTTGTACATTGTCGTAAAATCCCCGGATTGTGGCGCGCCGCTTTCATGAAGTGCTTCCAGAGCCTTTGTATGGTTCCTTTCCTTGGCCTTGTCCAAGGTGTACTGATAGGAAAGCCGTTCGCCCCTATAGGCTTCCAGTTCCTGACCAACACCCACATAGGCCATAAAGTCATTGGGATTTCGACCTATAGCATAAATCCCCAAGCGGGCTCCCCATGAATGCCCTACCAGGAACAACTTTTCTTTTTGAAATCGCTTTTTGAGGTAGGATACCAAAAAATCAACATCCCGATTGTAGAGTTCGACCTTTATTTGGTCTTTGGGGAAATCTTTTTTATAGGACTTTCCTGCATTCCTTTGATCCCAATACACCACTGTAAAATGCTTTTCCAACTCCTTGTTATACTTGCGTAACAAGGCCGTTGCCGACGCCCCTGGCCCGCCATGAAGGAAGAGCAGTACAGGGTTGCCCTTATCCTCTCCACGGATCAGGACATATTGTTTGGTGCCATTGATATCCAGGTAATTGATTTCCGCTATGCCATTTTCCGTCCGTATCTTCTTTGTGGAGGAGCACGAAATGAAAACCACCGTTAGCAACAAAAGGAAAATATACTTCTTCATTTCAACTATTTTTAGATTTCATCCCGAATCCATTCAATTCGGTTTTCTCAATGATTTTAAACATTCCCGGACTATGCGTTCCGCGTTCCTTGAATCCAAACTTTTCATAAAATCCTTTGGAATCCCTCGCTGCCATTAAACCCACAAACGAGTTGTTTATCGCCGTTTTTTTCAAATAGCCTTCAATATGCTCCATGATAAGCCTGCCGAGTCCTAGCCTGCGATACTTTGGATGGACGATAATGTCCTGGATATAGAAGTAGATGGCCCCATCACCAATGACCCTACCCATTCCTATCATAGTTGGACCATCAAATACGGCTATACTGTACAAATCATTTTCCAAAGCGATTCCTACGGCCCAATCCGCAATTGCGTCCCAATTGGTCTGCCCCCTTAAAAGTTGATAGTCGGTCACCTGGAGCTTGCGCTCCTCAATACGTATGTTTTTTGGCCACTTTCCCTTCATTTTCTTTGCGTTGCATTCATCACCCCAAAAATATAGTCAAGGGTAAATTGGTTTTTTCAATGGTTCTAAAAATGACCAGGGAGCGCAATGTCTGCCCTGGCCATTACACAACTAAACACTGATTAGCTACTTACACACAGTTTTATAGGTAGGGTTGGTTAAACCAGTATTGCCATTCAACTCCAGTCCTATTTGGATTGGAACTTGATCGTAAAGGCTCCATCAACCACTTCCGCCTTATCATCGGTATCCCGTATTACCGTAGGATTGACCTGAATATGATAAAGTACCCCTTCGAATTTTCCACTAATGACATCATTGTCAATAGCATCTATAGTGATTTTCACCTCATCTACGCCCACCCCGGAATAGAAACACCATACATCCGGAGCGGCACAGGGACCTTGTAGTTTTTTTACCGATTCGTCTACCCAGGTGACACTTCCCTCCACACCGGTAACGTTATAGGGCAATGTTATGTTCTCGATATCCACGCCATTGATTCTAAGGGTCCAAAAACCTTCACTGTCGTCCTTCCCATTTTTAAAGGATTGGAGAAAAAGCGTTTTGTCCGAACGATTGAACACATTGACATTTCCATTACTTCCGCCATCAAAAATGGTTTGTTCGTATCCAGCGGCACCATTGTCTATTTTGGCCGCTATTGAAAATTCAGGTGGTAATGGAGATCCATTATCATCATTTTGACAGGACGAAAAAATAAGCCCCGCCAGTAAAACAATTGCAAAATTTCTAATTTCCATTTTTCACTTTTTTAAATCAACATTCATACTTGAGGAGTCAAACGCAGATAGGGTTTTACCTCAACAAACCCCTTGGGGAACATTTTTTCCGCTTCTTCATTACTCACTGAAGGAAGAATGACACAATCTTCCCCATTTTTCCAATTTGCCGGGGTTGCCAGCGATTCGTATTGGGTCAATTGCAATGAATCAATGACCCGTAGCAATTCTTCAAAATTTCGTCCTGTGGAGGCAGGATACGTTAAAATCAGTTTCACCTTTTTATCCGGGGCAATTATAAATACCGATCGTACCGTCATGGTAACATCATCATTGGGATGTATCATTCCATACAATTGGGCCACTTTTCCTTCTTCATCCGCTATGATGGGAAAATTCACCTTGGTGTGTTGTGTTTCTTCAATGTCCTTGATCCATTCCAAATGGGAACCAAGTGGATCTACACTGATTGCCGCTACTTTTACATTCCTTTCATCGAATTCCTCTTTGTAATTGGCCATGGCACCCAGCTCGGTGGTACATACCGGAGTAAAATCCGCAGGGTGGGACACCAACATACCCCAGCCGTCCGCAAGCCATTCGTGAAAATTCAACGTTCCCTTGGTGGTCTTCGCCACAAAATCCGGGGCGATGTCCCCTAATCTAACTGTGTTCATTTTTAATTGATTCTATTTGTACTAATTCGTTTTACTATTGATGAATATTTTGTTGACCGTCCCCATTATGGGGTTTTTGATTTTGGTCACTAGAACAAAGTGAATTTATTTTGCTGCTTTCTTTTTAGTAGTATTCAACCAATTCGTACTGTTGACTTTCCATTCCTGCTTTACAAGCTCAAATGGTATTCAGACCATCTCTGTACTTGTTGTTCAAAATTGCGGTGTAAAATGCTCCAATAAAAACGCAGCTTGTTCAGAATACCGCATCCAGGACAAATGGGCACTATCCGGACAACGTCTTTCCTAAAGTTTTATAGTGCCATGCCCCTTTGAAAATTTCAGCTATTAAGGTTGATCATTTTTATATTTTTTGTTTTTGTATACATAAACGGAACAGCGCAAAACCTTGGATACCGCCAGAATCCTTCGTTTTTTGATTTCATTTGTTCTGGACAAACCTAAGGTGGACAGCACGTGAATAAAAGTGGGAAGTTGTGAAAAAGCGAATTCATGTCGTGAAAGCGCGTATGCTACCCATGGGACATTAAATCCAATGTATGGAATACCCCATTCAGGACAATTGGATGCCATTTCCGATTTAAAAGTACCCACATTCCGATCCTTTTCTAAAAAAAGTACCGTATCAACCATCACTTCTTGAATATGGGATTGGGCCCTACCAAACTCTTGAATATTTGTTCCATGGCCTCCTTGGATTGGACGATAGCATCAATTTTGCCATAATTGGCATTGCAAGCCCATGATATGGTAATATCTTGATTGGGAAAATAGACCATGCTGGCAAAATAGCCGATGGCATCACCACTATGGAGATACGCTGGTCCATAATCCGTGATGATTTGAAATATCCCAAGACCATAAAACGTCTCAAATCCATTTTTATCCTGATCATTCGGTGCTATCCAATCCATCATTTCAGATAGGGATGTTTCGGACAACAACTCGCCTTGAAACAGTTTTTCCAAGAACAAGCTTAGATCTGAAGTATTGGAAATAAGCCCCCCATCTGCAGAATAGTAATCCCAACCGCTGTAATAGGTGGCATTGATAAGGTTCAAATTGCTGTATAAGTCAATATACCCCCTAATAATACCATCGGGAACGGGGTCGGTTGCAGCAAAACTTGTGTGGTTAAGATCCAATGGACGGAAAAGCTTTTCTTTAAAAACCTCGTAAAAGGGAATGCCCGTAACCGCCTCAATAATCATCCCCAAAAGAATGTAATTGGTATTGGAATACCTTACATCCGTTCCGATTGCGAAATACGCATTTTGCCCTCGGGAATACGCCAAAAGCTCTTCTGGTTGCCACTCTTTGATCAAATTATTTAACGAAGCGGTTTGGAACTTAGCATCCTGTATATAATTGTGGATACCGCTGGAATGATTCAATAATTGCCGTATGGTGGATTTTTCCGCATTGGCTATTTCCTCAAAAACGGCACTTGGCAGATAGGTTGAAATGGGGTCATCAAGCTCCAGAAGCCCTTCTTCCTGTAGTTTTAGGATCGTAACGGCAGTAAATGTTTTTACGGTACTGCCCACCCTGGTACTATTGCAGGGTTTCAAATCCATATCACTGGCCAAATCACTTTTACCCTTACTTACCGTATACTGGCCCTCACTATTCCGCACACTGATCATAATGCCGGGAACACCCTTATTGATAAAATCTTCTGCCAAAACATCCATGGCATTCGTCAGAGGGTGTTGAAGGTTATTGGACTCAATCGATTTGCATTCATAAAAGGAAGCTTCAAAAACTTCATCCTTTTCCGTACATGCACATACAAAGGACAGTAGTAAAAGTTGAAACATTTTTCCCATTAGCGTTCGTTTTTTTCAAATGGATAAAATTTTAAACCTAAATGAAGATTGGTATGCGCCATAAGTGGAATAAACCCCGGTGAATAGGGGTATTCCAACCAGGATTGATACAATAAAAATAGCTCCGAAGAGTCGTTCTTTTTTGGATTGAACCGATATCCCAGTCCCGTAGTGAAGGAGGGCATTAACCTGGAATTCCCCTTATCCCGACCACTCCTGTATTCCCCATTATTAAATTGAAATTCCTGCTGTGTACTGAAGGTATGTAAATAGCCCAGACCTATTTTACTTTTAAGATTCAATCCAAAAGAAGTCTTGTAATCCAATCCCAGTTCCAAATTGGCGTATACCCCCTGAAACAGTTTACGATGAAACATATACCCTACGGAGATTGACGGATATAACCTAAAATGTTTGCTTTCTTTCCAATGGAACTCAGTTCCAATCTGAACTCCTGGATGTATAGGTGTATTGATCAAATTATCATAGGGCACTGCTGTGGATTCATTGAAAATTGACAGGGTCACCGGTCGTTGGGACCAGCTATTTTGTCCAAAAAATAGCATGCAGCACATAACCGCGAATTGCATTGTTTTCATGGTTACTGATTGATGATGGGTACAAAAGTAGGTACGGGTATCGGCTAAAATTCCCATATGTTGACCTACGGAATTGAACAGGACAAATAAGCGTCCAAAGCGGACATCCTAAGAATTATCCAACCATTTTAGGAATTTGGTGGCATTCACTTTAGCTACATAAACCGCCTCATCCGTGGACGGGGATAGTTTTATCTTTAATCTTCTTGTTTTGGTTTTGGTACATTGTACGATACTCTCCCTGGAACTGATTATCTGTCGGTTCAGTTGAAAAAAGTCGGGAGCAGGCAAGTCTTTCCAGATGGTTTTAAAGGGCTGGTCGTAAAGATAATCCCCGCCTTTTTTTGTAATCAAAAAAGTAAACTTGTTGCGTTTAATGAAGTAGGCGACTTCGGACATTGGAATATTTATGGTATGATGTCCTTCTTTTGCAGCAAAAGACCTCTTTTGAATTTCCTTTTCCCAGGTCTTGGGCGTTTTTGCACGGAAATACATAAACAGGTAGGTCATATTGATCAAAAGACATAACAAAATGGTCAAGGGCAGCTCTAAATAGAAAATGGAACTCGCTGAAATCCGTATACCAAGGACCGTGAGGTAGATCCATTCTGCGCAAACCACAAACAAAGCTGGAACCAAAAGGCCCAGGACCAAATGATATTTTAATGCCCGTGTCAGGTTTTTATCATGACCAAGTCTTTTGTAAATCCATGAAGAAATCCATTTAATATAGCATCCACATCCGTAGACACATACCAGTGCAAAAAGGATATCCGTGTAATAACTTGGCATCCCCAGAAGTTTTAAAAGGGCATTGTCATTACCAAAGTGTACCGCAAGCAAAGCGAGAATGGGATACACAAAGAGAAACAACCATTTATCCCTTATTTTCCCCTCATCCAAAACCGTACTTTCCTTTTTGGATTTCATAGTGCCATTCAGCAAATTGATTTCCCAAAATTAGCGGACTGTAACTTGAGTAGAAAAAGACTTTGGCATTTTTTGGCCATTGCCAAAATCCGTTAGTCAATAATCACAGGGGAAAACATAAGGTCCCCGTTTTGAATACATGAGGTGTTTTTTCACATCTTGGGGCAAAAAACAGGAATGCCGGACCAACCCTATTCCCATACTGGTGTCTTATCGTATAGCAAGTAATATCTTTGGAGTAAGATTCTCAAGTATAATGGATTCAATTTTATACTTCATTGTATGGGCAGCATTGTTTCAGGGGCTTTTTCTGGCCCTCATATATATTTTTTCAAAAAAACACAGAAGCTTTGCCAATACGCTTTTGGGCCTCTTTCTAATAACTATTGTAATTGAGGCCGTAACGGCGATTCACCCTTTTCAATATATCGGAACCTATCCTTTGGTAGCGTATTTTGCACTACCGGATGTTATCCTCTTCATCCCCATTCTTTTTTTACATTTTGTCCTGGAGAAACTGGGGAGCTCCCACAAACATCGATTGTTTTTAAGGGTAAATTATTTTATAGCACTATCCATAAGCCTTATTACCCTATTGAACCTTTATCTGTTTCTCTTTGAAGCATCTTCAATGGCCCAAACCTTTGATTTCCAGGTGCTATATTGGTTTCATTTTGGTGTTAAATCCTATGCTTTTCTTATCACTGTTTATGCCATCTTTATTTCGTGGCGGGAAATCAAACGCTATAAAATCTTGGTTCAAAATGAATTTTCCGATTATAATTTATTGCAGATCAACTGGTTGCTGTACTTGATTTATTTATTGCTTCCCGTTGTAGTGCTTTGGGGGGTAGCCCTGTTAAGGGTTGTCATTGTCACTGACTTTTCGGATGATTTTGATGTCCCAATATTTGGCCTCATTGCCATATTTCTTTATTATCTCAGTTATCGGGCCTACCTCCATCCGAACTTATTTGAAAGATTTCCGGAAAGTATATTGGAAAAGGAAAATTCCAAAACCAAAATTTCGGAGGATAGGGACCTTACGGAAAGCAGTGATAGGATTGAAAAGCTGATGATGGAAAATGAATATTACTTAGATCATAATCTGACCATTGCTACTTTTGCCAGGGAAGTGAACATCTCCCCCAGAAAGATTTCGACTTGCATTAACCAGGACCTGGGGAAGAATTTTAATGAATGGGTGAATGATTTTAGGGTTAAAAAGGCGAAGGAACTCCTGGAACGGGATACGGATTATAGACTGTCCATTGAAGGAATAGGATTGGAATCCGGATTTAAGTCCAGGTCTGCACTTTATGCAGCATTCAAGAATAAATTGGGGTGCTCTCCCGGGGAATTTAGAAAAGGGAAAAGTTCCATTGCTTGATTCCTAAAGGCCTAAACAGCCCTATTGCCCCGTATTTAGTACCCCATGGCGGTCTTTATACCGAACAATGCCTTGGGTTGATCGGTAAAGTCCCACCGTAATACGTGTGGCGCACAATAGTAAGATATAGGAGGGGTTTTGGTAAAACCCTCGCATTTCATTTGCAAACACCGAAACTTGGAAAACAGCTGACCATGGATTTTAATCAGATATCATATATAGCCGTCAGTGAAAAGATGGGGCTACTTACAGCCTTTATTCTTTGGGCAGCATTACTACAGGGTTTTTTCCTGGCCTTGATCTACATTTTTTCCAAGCGGAACAAAAGTGTTGCAAATACCTTGCTCGGTCTATTTTTAATGGCTATTGTCCTTGAAGCCTTGACTACCATATTGCCTTTTGACCAAATTGGACGGTATGTTTTGAACGAATACTTTGCCCTGCCCGAGGTAAAACTTTTTATGCCTTTGTTCTTTTTGCACTTTGTTCTGGAAAAACTTGGAAGTTCCCATCGATTTACACAATTTCTTAAGATCAATTACACCATTGCCACTTTCATTGCCTCAATTAGCCTGTACAACCTATACCTGTTTTTTTCAAAGTCATCTTCCCTTGTACGGACTTTTGATTTTACTTTTATTGATACGGTCCATTTTGTGCTTCAATTGTATGCCTTTCTGATTTCGATCATCGCTTTTATCATTGTCTTTCGTGAAGTGAATTGGTATAAAAAATTGGTTCAGAATGAGTATTCAGATTACAACATGCTCCAAATAAAATGGCTATGGCGATTTATTTATCTACTGTTGCCCGCTGTTTTTCTTTGGGCCGCTGAGCTTATTCGTGTCATTGTTGCCCCAGAAAACAAGAGTGTCTTTGTGCTGCCCTTGTTTGGGTTCATAGCACTGTTTTTCTATTACATAAGCTATCAGGCCTATATCCACCCCACATTTTTCAAAAAGCTTCCCCAAAGTATTTTGGACAAAAAACAAAATCGTAAGGGAACCATGGAAGTTGAAAATAATTGTTGCACGGAAACGAGTAAACTAATCCAGCAATATATGAGGGAAAACGAGTACTATCTAGACCATGATTTGACCATTAATTTGTTTGCCCAGCGTATAAAAATGTCTCCGAGGCTCATATCGACCTGTATCAACCAAAACCTTGGACAAAACTTCAACGAATGGGTCAATGGATTTAGGGTGGAGAAAGCCCAAAAGCTAATTGAGAACGATGCAGGAAACAAGCTGTCCATTGAAGGCATAGGTCAGGAGTCCGGCTTCAAATCCAGGTCTGCCTTATATACTGCATTCAAAAATAAATTGGGGTGTTCCCCCGGGCAGTACCGTCAAAACTAACGATCCGCATTTTATGCAGTACACTCGACGGACGGTTGGGATTGTCCTAAATACAGTATCCCAAACAACTTCCTTTTTTCCCTTTTGGTAAAAGTATGGAGTTTTACCCCAACTCATTTATGTACCCATGGAATATGGAAACCTTTAAACCTATTGTGAAAACATCCAGGATTGCAATCGTGGATGTGCTGAGGGGATTTGCCCTGTTCGGCGTATTGTTGGCCAATGTCCCCTATGACCATCAGGCCGCAATGGAACATGAATACAATCAAGTTTTTGGTTTTGTTTATGATATGTTGATCAATCGAAAGTTTATTACGCTGTTTTCAATCCTATTCGGCTTTGGGTTCCATATCCAAATGAACAGGGCCATAAGCAAGGGATTGAACTTCAACAGCTATTTTTTACGAAGGATGGGGCTATTGTTCTTGATCGGTTGCATTCATTGTTTTCTCATCTGGAATGGGGATATCCTTATGTCCTATGCCTTAGGTGGTGTTTTGCTGCTCTTGGTCAGGAATTGGTCCATTGGAAGACTTACCATTCTTGCGATAGCATTAAGTGTGGTACTTACAGGGATTATTTTTATAGGGAATGCCGTTTTAGGATGGCAACAGCACAGTTATGATAGCTATTATATACTTAAACATCCCGTAGCCAATTCCTATGGTGAATATCTCCACATTAATTTTCGCATTTCCCAATGGGTGAATTTTTTACAGGACATGCCATTGACATTGGTATTTACCTTTGGAAATATGCTCATTGGATGTATTTTGGGCAAACTCAAGTTTTTTTTAAACCCAAGCAAGCAAAGACAGTTGACAAATAGGTTTATAATTCTTGGGGCCATGGTAGGACTGCCATGCAGTTACCTATTTCACTTGGTAAACATCAATACGCTGGAACTGGATGTATCCATGGTGTGGCTTCCTTTTGTAGTGATTACCGGAATGATACTGCAGACATTGGGGTATATGGCCCTTTTTGTAAAATTGGCCCCGATCCCCCTGTTCAAAAAGCTAACATCCTGGTTCAGCTATGTGGGAAGAACGGCATTGTCCAATTATATCTTACAATCCATTTTATATCTAACCGTAATCTTTCATGCCATTACTCCATTTGGGCTTTACGGGAATACTCCCAGGGGAGAGACCTACCTTATCGCAGCTATCTTTTTCATTTGGCAATCCTTTATAAGTTTCATTTGGCTAAAGGAATATGAACAGGGGCCCCTGGAATACCTTTGGAAAAAAATGTCATACAAAGGATTTGTAAGGGGAGGCAAGAAAATTGGGGTAGGCAAAACCGAATAGAAGGGTTGGGTTACGACCAAATCATACGATTCCAAAAGCCATTATCCAACAAAGAACAGTCCCAATGCTGGATATCAAATACTGTGGTATGTAGTACCAAGAAATGGGGTACAAAACGACCCTAACCACATGTAAGTGCTACGGGGAAATAGCATTATGGACAACTGACCAAAACCTATACTTGAAAAGAATAAAGGAATAGGATTTAGTTATGGCCATTGCGGATTCCCTGTTGGAATATGTTCTAATTTCGTTATCGATTTAATCCAAGACCAAAAGACCATATTAAAACGGAATTATAAGGGAAACCTATTAGCAAAACTTTTAAAATAAAACCGTAAAATGAGAACACAAAACAGAATTGGACTGGATACAGAAGCTTCCCAAATCATAGCTGAAAAATTAAACGAGCTTTTGGCAAATTATCAGGTATTCTACATGAATTCACGTGGATTCCATTGGAATATTAAAGGGGAGGATTTTTTTGAACTGCATCTAAAATTTGAAGAACTCTACAATGATTCCTTGGTAAAAATTGACGAAATAGCTGAGCGCGTTTTGACTTTGGGCTTTGTTCCGCTCCACACCTATTCGGATTATTCCAACGTATCCAAAATTGGGGAAGCAAAGAACGTGACCGGTGGCAAAGAGGCCATTACGGAAATTCTAAAGGGATATGAAGTATTATTGCCCCTGGAAAGGGAACTGCTTGACCTATCGGGCAAATCCGAAGACGAAGGCACCAATGCTTTGATGAGTGATTATATCCGGGAGCAGGAAAAACTTGTTTGGATGTACTCTGCCTATTTAGGTCAATAATCTTACCATTCAGGATATCGGCCATTTTACCTTAGCGGAAGATGCCCAGATTATCATTCCAAAAGTGCGCCAATTTATGGAAAGGCTAGGAATCCGATAAGAAACTATTCACCCCTGTAATGTTTTCAAGGTTTTCGGCACTAAGTTTGAAAGGAAAATCCTATTGTTCATGGATTTAATTCGATAAGGATGCGCTATTTCAGAATGCTGGGCATTGTACTCCTGTTGGTTTCCTGCGCCAATGATGGAATGGGGAGGGAAGATTTGCCGGATATTCCAGTGTCCACAGGGGAAAAGATTGCCGGGGGCTCTGTTTTACAGGTTTTTTTCTTGGCCGGAAGACAAAACAACGGTACCGACATTGTGGATAGGACAAATGCGAACTGGTTGGCAATGTCGCCTTTAATACCCTTATCCCGGCAGAATTCAGGGGGTTTTAGGCCATACGAATTTCCAGTATCCGAGGAGACCTTTAAAATGAGGAGGGCCATTGAAAAGGTTTTGTCCAGTGGGGTCCAGAATATTCTTTTAAAACCGCTGACCTCCTTTGCGGCAATCAGTGATTCGAATTTTTGGGGCGACTTCTTTTTGGAAACGGAGACGGAATGGCAGGAAATGGAAAAGGCCTATACGGAACTTTTTTTAGGATTTGCGGCCCTGTCCGATGAATTTCCGCAGGTTGGTATGCTATCCATTGGCAATGAACTGAGGGAATTTGCCACTCGGAGGCCCGATTTTTTCAAAGGGCTCATCGCCCGGTTACGGGCAGATTACCCCAACCTTAAACTTACCTATTCTGCCAACTGGGACGAATATGAAAGCATCACTTTTTGGGAAGACCTCGATTATCTGGGTGTGAATTCATACTTTCCCCTGGTAGACGCAAAAACACCACAAGTGGAGGAGATAAAGGAAGCGTTCCTCCCCATCAAAAATGATGTCCTTTCGGTTGCCCGCAGGTCCGGGGTTCCCGTCCTATTTACCGAATACGGTTTCCGAAGTATTGATAATGGTCTTCGAAGGCCTTGGGACAATGGACCCAACCAAGTAGGCGTCAATGTGAACCTGGAGGCCCAGGCCAATGCCTACATCGCCTTTTACGAAACCTTTTGGGACGAACCCTGGGTGGCAGGTGGCTTTTTCTGGGAATGGTTTGTAGAGGTAGACCTCAACAATCCAGGTTTTCGTTCCAACGAAAATGGCTGGTATATTAATGGCAAACCTGCAGAAGCGGTGGTGAGGGAACAGTATTCCAGAGTTTCCAATTGATTCGGCGGTTTCCGCTGCCCAAAAACCAAAGAGATTGCCCTGCTGATGAACTTCTGGACCAAACAACCCAAAAAACTCTTTTTTGGAGTATCTTTTTTCAACATTTTCAGTCTACCCAATAACTAAAAATTAAGACCGTCATGAAAGGAAATTGTACTTGTAATAACTGCAAATGCCCTAATTGTAATTGTGGTAACTGTAAATCCAAAAACTGTTCATGCGTGACCTGTGATTGCAAAGAATGTGCATGTTGCAATTGAACCAAATAACCCATTGCTTAATCGCTATATGAGTTTATCAACCACGGAAATTTGGAAGACGTTCTATACTGACCTTTATTTTTTTACACTGAAAAAAGTAAAAAATGTAGAGGCAACAAAAGATATTCTCCAAAATAGCTTCGTAAAGATTCATGCCAATCGCAATGCCTTGCGACAAGAAAACAAGGTCAAGCAATGGGTGTTTCAAATTACCCGAAATGAAATTGCAAATTTCCACGGGACCGGTAAAATACTGGATCGTACGCCCTTTGTAGACCCAACAAGTAGCAATGGTCCTTGTTGTTTCGATAGATTTGTTGATGAATTGCCGGAAATCTATAAATCCGTAATGCTGCCCATCTACCTTGAAGGAAAAAAACAGGCCGAAGTTGCCAAGGATTTGGGAATTTCATTGCCCAATGTCAAAGCAAGGATCCGAAGGGCCAAAATTATTTTAAAAGAACAGTTTATAACCTGTTGTAAGTATAGCCTTAGTGAAAAGGGACAATTGATCGGCGAACCGGATTGTACGGTCTGTGGGTAAAATCATGCCCTAACTATCCTTTCGGAATTCCGTATCCAATTTTTGTTGCCCTAGGCCGGGATGCAATATCCCGGATATAGTTGTCATCCCAATTTAAGCAATATGTGTTCTTTGTTGAAGGTCCCGGTGCTAAAATACCAATACCCCTTTTTCAAAACTGTGTTCCTTTATATCGGCTGGGGGACATCTGCTCCTTCAGTTTTCCTTTAGTAGTTTTAAGGCAAAATCCAATTGAGAATCTCTTAGTTCAAGTATGTCTTGGATGGTAGTCTGGATTGGGTAATCCGGCAAGGTCCCTTTACCAATAAGCTTTGTCTCTTTACTGTTCATCACATATTTGCTCAATGGAATCTGAACGGTAATTTTCGTATTTGGCAATCTAAGTTGGGCAAAGTCTCCACCATGCCCTCCATGATAAGCACCTCCCGATTCCTCTCCAATAAAAATGGCCCTTTTATTAAAATGTAGAACCGAAGTGAATTCAGCTGTAGTGGAAGCACTTCGTCCATTCATTAAGACATATAAATTCCCTTGAAACCTATTCTCACTGGGTTGTTGGAGCAATAGCCCTTGATGGGCTGTCGGCAAGGTAGCGAACCTGCCATCTTCCATTTGTTCGACAAAGGGCAGGGTTGCCTTCATCCATTCTGCATTCTTGTCCGTATGTTTGAATAGAAATGTAGTGTCCGCAATACCGGCATTGGTGTAGAGGGAATCTAAATATGCAGTGGGCCTATCCACTAAATACGATAGTAGATGTCTACCCAAATCATCATTGCCACCGCCGTTGTTCCTTACATCAACAATTAAATTCCCCACACCCTTATCCTTAATTTTTTTAAATGCCTCGTATACAACGGCCTTAAAGTTGGGAGCGTAAAAATTTCCCACCGTAAGCAAGGCAATATCATCGGACAAAAATTCGTAACGAATTGGATTTTCCCTCTTTGTCCGTTCCTTTGCCCCATAATGATCTAGGTATTTTCGAATTTCCGGGTTTTTATGGGAGGTGTACTTCTTGTAGTTTCTTTTCCATTCTTCCTGTGTTACTGCCCTGTGGATTTTGGTGAATGTTCCACCATCCTTTCCTTTGAGTTCTACCGTAAAGTATTCTGAACTATCCATTAAAAGGTAGTACCAAAATTGAAACTCCATACCAGTCTGTAACCTGCTGTGCTTATTGGACCGTATCTCCCCGTCCGATGGGAAGTAAGGAATAAGTCTGCCATAGATATTTGCCATGGATTGGCCATTGATGCCCACTATTTGTGTTCCCGGACTTAAATCTGCCATGGACGAAAAATCAGATGTAACGTAGGCCTTTTCGGGTTCAAACTCCCAGAAAATCTTTAAGGGAAAAAACCTTCCCTTGTCCATAATCTTTCCAAGCAGTTCAGAATCAGGAGTTGCTATCGTATGTTGACATTTAATCTGTGCAACCAGGTTACATATTTCCCTATAAAACGCTCTGTAGGTCATAGGGAAATTTGATAGGCTTTGAACTTTCGTAAACATGGAATCCACGGTCTTCTTCGCTGTATACCGATAGAGTCCTGGATGGATTTTTTCCAATCCTGTTTTTAACATCTTAAGGTCTTCCTGTACCATATGGGAAGGAAATTTTTGGTCAAAAACTGTTTTGGGGTCGGATTGGGCATTTAGCTGTAGGGATAAAAACCCTACAAAGGCCATGACATGCAATTTCATTTTCTCTGATGTTGATTATGCCTCAAAGGAAAATGGAAAAGAGATACCAATCTGCCCAATTCTAGTACTGGGCGTGGTTTTTTTGTAATAATTCTGCCCGTTTGGAAAGATATGCCTTTGGAGAAAGGCCCGTGGATTGTTTAAAAGCGCGTTGAAAGGTGGACTGGGAATTAAAGCCACATTCAAAGGCTATACCGGAGAGTTTTAAATGCTTTTTTTCTGGAACAACCATCCGTTGTTTTACTTCCTCTACACGATAGTGGTTAACAAAAGTGTTGAAACTCATGTAGAAATAATGGTTCAGCACATGGGAAACCGTTCGCTGATCTGAACCAACATGGTTTACCAATCGATGCAGTTCAAGGTTGGGTTCCAGATAAAGTTTATCCTCGGTCATAGCGCTTTGGATAACCTTTATGAGCTTTTTGGATTCTTGCTCGGTAAGTCGAATGCTCGGGGTTTTACTTTCTTTGAGGGACTGTCGTGAATGAAGAAATCCTTTTATACCAAGCACATAAATAAATATCGATAATGGCACATAAATGGGATAGTAGCCTAAGCTGTCCATCATTTTGAACCGAATGGCAGGAACAACGTAGGGCACCAAAAAAATCAACCATATCAATTGAAAAATAAGGAAGGAATTCAAAAACACCTTGACCCACTTGGAATGGGGCTTAGGTTTATTTGGACTGGAAATCAATTTTGAAAAATACCGTTTACCCAATAGTAAATAGACGGTGATGGAAAGCCATCTGGGTATGTCCGAGTAAGAATTGTATAAATCGATGTTATTGCCCCATTCCAAAAGATAATCCCTACTGAACGAATCCAATAAAAAACCAATGGTCAATACCCAGCCTGCAATTATCGGAACCAAATCTACCATAACAGGTAAGAAATGAAGCCAATAATTCCGTTTCCAATGGGATGTGGGCTGCAGCAAAAAACGGATGTAAAAATAAAGGAGCGGTCCAACCGCCATAATAAGAATTGTAGGAACCAGGCTTAGAACGAGCCCCATTTGCCAGTATGGGACCGTTTCGGTCAAGTAGATATTCAATGAAGCCAATGACATCAAGAGAAGCATGGTAGCCAAAAGCTTTTCAACCATTTCTTTTTTATGACCAAAGAACAACGTGAAACTGAAAATGAGTCCCTGCACAGCACCAAGCAGAATGATGGTATTTAGAAAATTGGTTAACACACCGCCAATAATATGGTAAGACAGTACAAATTACAGATTATCCCTTTTACGACGGTAAAAATGCGTGTGGAAATGAAAAGGCTTTTTCAGTTAAAAACTTTATGATGATAAAATCAATCTTGAAAATGAAAGCCAAAGGGAACGCATATCCCTTTGATTGGGAATGTTCACCAATTTCCATTTAGCTCGGGCAGTAGGCAAAAATCCATTTTTGATTGACCCTTAACCCGCTTATTTGAATATAGACTGTACTTTTGGGCTGGCAATCCTTCCCTTAATTTGTAAAAAATGCTTGCCGATGTTTTATTCCGGTGCAGCTATTGAAGTAAAATCATCACTAAAAACCATTTCATGATTTTGGTTTTGAAGTTCAACATTATCTATCATCCCAATCCCATTAAAAAAATAACTGATTTCCATAACCGGCCCAATAGTTTCTTTGTAGGAGGTTGAAAAAATGTGTTTCCCATTCAATTCCAAAACCACATTTTTATGATTGGTGTCAATCTTCACCTCGTTCCATTGGTACATATCGGCACCGAACATGGTCAGATCTTGGGTCTTCCCATTATGGTTCTTTTCCCCAACCGTAAGGTGAAATTCGCTTTCACAGCCCCTATGTCCCAACATCACCCAATAATATCCTGTAGTACCCTGAATATGGATGTTGATCATTGGGCAATCCACTGCCTCCAGTGGCTCCATTTTAAATGAAGTGCTATAGGTCAAATTGTCCCCCTCCAAACCAAAATCCTTAACATGATAAAAGGCCAACTGGAATTTTTCATTCAAATTCACTCCCTTGGTTTCGAGCGGTTTTTCATCAAGGGCCAAATACTCTTCTTTAGCCCATAGTTCTTTGTCAAAAGTGATGATGTTCGACATGGGCTGACGGGCAGCAATGAACCAGTCATCATAGGTAACATGCACCGGAGTTTCTTGTACGACCCTATCATCCGCAATCAACTTGGCCGTAAAATAGCCCGGAATATAATAGACATCCGTCCGCTCGGAGATCCCCTTAAAGATTTCAACGCGACGCGATCTGTCCCAACTTTGTTGCAAAAAGAACCGCTCGGCATCCAACCCTTCAATATCATAGTTAAAAATCACAGTATTGGGCAATGTATTCGTTACTGACTTCTTATAGGACAAGTTTACATCCATAACCTCCTCCCTACTCTTTTTAAATCTTCTGCCCGTTCCGGAGAAAATCAATAGCAACGGAAGACCAAAAACCACCAATACCATAATTTTCTTGAAACGGCTTCTTGACCGGGTATTCTTTTTAGTGGAACCTCTAAATTCCGTATGACTTTTAAGTAGTCGGTTGGCTTTGAGTCTCTGCCAATCTGTACTAAAAGCAACCTGGGACAAAGCGTCAAGAGTGGATGTATGTGGCAATCGTTGGAGCTGATTGGCCCATATTCGTTTTAAAGTTGATACACTTAAACGACATGCCGTTCCTTCCTCAATAAAAAAGGAGAGGAATTCATAGTCTTTCTGTGACCAGGATTTGGTATTGGCAAGACCCGATTTAATTTCGATCCTGCGCTTGATCTCTTCTAAAAGTTGTCTATCAAAATTCAGCATGCTCCTTATTTACAGCAACTTAGCCTCACTATTGCAAAATAGATGGAAAATGAACAAAAAATGACCGGCCTTTCCATGGCATTGTTGGTACATTTTACCCGGTTACGAAAAAGACAATAAAAATGAAGATACGTTACACTTATTTTCCAATCATTTTCCTATTGGTCACCATGGCCACAAACGCCCAACAGCGGTTATTTGAACCTGGGCAATGTACCCTATATTCAGAGGACAATGAAAAGGTGGCCTATACCGATACCATTTTTAAAGGACAAAAGGCATTGAAACTGGATAGCAAGAAACATTCCATTGCCTTAATGGAAGGCATTGAAGCCAAAAATTTTAGAGTGGAAATGGACATTGCCGGCAAGGTAATGTCCGGTCTTGGATTTCATGCGCAAGATGGACTCAACTATCAATTCATATACTTCAGACCTGGGATGGGAGGTACACGTGAGGCCATTCAATACATCCCCATATTCAATGGAGCACTAAGTTGGGTTTTTTACAATTACCCAGTGTATGAAACAACTGCGGATGTGCGGTCATTGGAATGGTTCCATGCCGTATTCGAAGTGAGAGGTAAGCGTTTAAAGGTCTTTGTTAATGGCGAAAGCGAACCAAAAATGAACATTACACTTTTGGAAAATCCAAAGTTGGGTGGAAAGCTCTTGCTTAGGAGCATGTTCGGGCCTTCCTATTTTGCCAATATCACCTACCAACAGCTACCAGAGGAAGATACCAAAACACCTGTTCAGCCCAAAGCCGACTTTTTAACGGACTGGAAAATATCCAAACAGTTTCCAAGGGGAACTACCGATGATTATTTTAAAGAAGTACTTACACAGGCCAATAAGGCAAACCAATGGAGAAACATCAACGAGCTGGAAGATACTTATATAAATCTATCAAGGTATTTTGATCATCCCCAAGGGGTTTTGGTTGCCAAAACCACCATCAATGCCAAAAATACAACCCAAGGAAAACTCCACTTTGACTTTGTGGGTCGAATAAAGATATTGCTGAACGGAAAAGCGCTTTTCGATTACCACAAAATCAAGTTTGAACGCGTATTTGATGGTACTTTTAGCATTGGCCTACCTTTACAAAAAGGAGATAATGAATTAACCGTAATTGCCGAAGGAGATGCCTCCTTTTTTGGAAAGGGGTTTAAGTATCTGGGGCGATCACAGCATACCAACTGGGGCTTTATAGGAAGATTGGAAAAGTAAATGAGGCACAATAATGAAAAAACCAGGTTTTAGTCTCGTATTTATTTTCGTCATCCTTTTAGGATGTATGTCAAAGAATGCTACTGATGCCACCTCAACCGTATTGGCATCCCATACACAAGAGCAAACAAGGTATCAATATCTGGACACTTTGGTTCCCCAACTTTTGGAAACCTATGAGGTACCCAGTATTACCCTAAGCATTATTGAAGACGCAAAAATTGTATGGTCGGGTGTTTTTGGCCAACAGGGTCCAAACAAGGCGGCGGACAACAATACACTTTACCTATGCGCTTCCATTACCAAGCCCCTAACGGGCGAAGTGTTCATGCGCCTGGCAACACAGGGTAAGGTTTCTTTGGACGAACCCATGTACAATTCCTATGTTGATACCGATATTAAGGACGACCCCAGGGCAAAATTGCTCACACCAAGGCACGTACTTACCCATCAAACCGGTTTTAAGAATTGGCGCCGCATGACGGACGGTGAGCTTCGTTTTGTAAATGACCCCGGGACCAAAATGGGGTATTCCGGAGAAGGTTTTCAATATCTGGTCCGATTTGTGGAGAAAAAAATGGGCCGTCCTTTTAATGATATTGCAAACGAAGTGCTTTTTGAGCCCCTCAAAATGGAGAATTCGGCTTTGGCGGAACAGGATTGGTATCAAGACAGGTTGGCCTGGCCCAAGTTTCCCGATGGCAGTTGGGTCAAGCCCCGTGCCCGTAAAGAGGTCCTTGGGGCCGGGGGGTTGCATACCACTAGTGAGGACTATGCCCGGTTCTTGATTGGCATCCTGAAAAATGACGGGGTTTCGGAAGCACTGCGCCAGCAGCAGTTTACCATTTCATTGAATCAGCGTCAACGCTGTTTGAAATCGGCCGCAAATCCAGAAGCTTGTCCGGCCGATTTGGGTTTTGGGCTATCCTGGTATATTTACGATTTTGAGGACGAGCGTATAATTGGACATACGGGAGCCAATCTGGGCGAACGGACACTGGCGGTATTTTCCCCCGAAAAAAAATCAGGCTTTGTGGCCATGGCCAATGGGGCCAATGGAAACTATGTCATCTTTGATATCGCAAAACGGATCGGTGTCAATACCAACTTCATTGCTATCGAAAAACCCAAGAGGGATTTTCAATCGTCAACGGAGTGAAATCCGAAACCATTGGGAAAATATGGTGACACCATAGGTCATGCCAGTAAACTGATATCAAAATTCGAAAAACCTCCTTGCTGGACAGATGGGGAGTTGGTCGTTCGCGCCATAAAAATTCATTCCCCGCCCTGCAATTTTTCCTGTTCATTGAACAAAGTAAGGCATGATCCCTGTGAAAGTGTTTTGGAACAAAGCATGATTTAACCTTAAAACCTTTCGGGTCAACATCCGAAACCATGGGTTTGGTCTTTTAACATTTTTCAATGGATTCTCCTCTTTTTTTTAGAATCATTCTTAATTAGCCTTTTTTTTGCGAATTTCTCATTTTTAAGGAGCTTTAATGATAAATATCATATTTCATCATGCGTTACCTATATATTTTTACACGCAATTTTTAATGTTTTCCTAACATAACCAATATTTTAACAACCTTATTTAATAGTAAAACTATCAATCATATGAAAAATTTAATGCTTATTCGTTTGCTGATAGTGGTTGCATCGAGTCTACTATTTGTTCAATGCACCAGTGACCCCATTCCTGGACCACCGGGAGTCGACGGAATTGATGGAATCGATGGAATTGACGGAGCTGACGGGGTTGATGGAATTGCCTCTTGCGTCACTTGCCATTCCAACGCTACCAGTGAAATTGTAGAAGGTTCCTTTGCCTTGTCCTCACATGGGGCCGGCTTTGTTTACACCTTTGCGGGCGCAAGGGAAGATTGTGCGGCATGTCACTCCACATTGGGCCATTTGGACTTTTTAGCCTTTGGTGAGGTGGATCCGAGCAGTTTGTCCAACAATTCACCCATTACCTGTGCGACCTGTCATGACAGCCACGAAACCTTCGACTTTGAAAACGATGGAATTGATTATGCTTTAAGGAGCATAGAACCTGTTGCCCTGGAACTGGATCCAAACACAGTTATTGATTTTGGAGGTACCAGCAACAACTGCACCGTTTGCCACCAGCCTAGGAACAGCTATGTAATCCCAGCTGAGGATGGAACAGGTAAGTATGTTGTTGCCACCACCCGTTTTGGACCCCACCATGGGCCACAATCCACTATGTTGGAAGGGATCATGGGAGCCAATATAGCGGGATCGGTAGGATATCCCGGAGTGGCCTCTGCGGTACATAGAACCGGAGCTTCCTGCGTCAGTTGCCATATGGGGGAATCCACCGATATCAATGAAGGTCTCCACTCTTGGAACGTTACTGAAGCCTCTTGTGTGGCTTGCCACACCAATGGCATACCTTCAGAACTGGCCGGATTTACGGAAGATATGGCCATATTGAAACAGCTGTTGAGCGAAGTTGTAGGTGAGGAATATGCGGAAGACGCAGACGGTAATCCGGTTTTTGATGCGGATGGCAATCCCGTGGGCACGGGAGTACCGGTTGTTGGTCTTATCATAGACTTCCCTGATGGTAGCGATACGGACCGATCCAATGAAGGTATTTTCACCACGGCAGAGGCTCAAGCCGCATGGAATTATATGACCCTTTTGGAAGATCAAAGTAGCGGGACACACAATCCCGCGTATTCCAGGGCATTGCTGACGAATTCCATTGAAGCCCTACAGAGTCCATAAAACACGGGGATTCCCATTCCAAGGGGATGGAATCCATGCGTATTGTGACGTGCCTTGACATACATGGATTGCCCATAATAGGTAACCAACGGAGGATTGGGGTTTCTTTCCCTGACATATTGGAGTACGATGATTTTATACGAATACAATGAAAAAACAACTTAAAACACTCTTAGTAGGCGGTCTTGGGTTATTGTGCTTTTCCTGTTATTACGATCAGGAGGTAGAAGAAGAGATTCCGGACATTCCCGTAGATGTGCCCATTTCTTTTAGGGACGATATTCAACCCTTGTTCATGTTGGAAGGTAGGGACTGTACTACTTGTCATAACGGTACCGTTGCCAATCCCGATTTAACGGAGGGGAATTCCTATGATGCCATTATAGGAACCCTAGTTCCCGGGGACGCGGAAAACAGTGCTTTCTTTAACGCATTACCTGGAAACAACCACCCCGTGGGAGCTGGATTTTCCCTTACTGTAGAAGAAATTGCCCTGATAAAAGGTTGGATTGACCGTGGTGCTGAGAATAACTAATAAGACAATCGACTATGAAAAGTTCTAGAATACTATGTTTTGCCCTATTATTGTTCCACCTAGGTCTTTTTTCCCAAAAAAAAGCAAAGGACTCCATTGAGGACAAACCGGCACGCCCAGCATTTGAAAGCTCCTTTATTATTGATAATCCCAGCAATGTACTCTTTCGAAAAAATACGCTGGAGGTACAAATGTCCCATAGATTTGGCCTCATAAACGGCGGCACAAACGATATGTTGGGATTTTGGGGACCCTCCAACATCCGCATGGGAATTGCCTATTCGATACATGATCGTGTAACCCTTGGTTTTGGGACCACAAAATTCGATCGTCTCCAAGACTTTAATTGGAAGGTAGGCCTCCTGAACCAAACACGATCGGACAGGATACCGGTAAGCGTTTCCTACTATGGGAATTTTACTATAGATGCGAGAAGAAGGGAAAACTTCATTGTGGACCAACACAGGTACTCTTATTTCAATCAAATCATTATTGCACGTAGGTTCAACTCAAAACTATCCATGCAATTGACCTCTAGCCTCTCGCATTTTAACCTGGTACAGGATGGGATGAAGAACGATCTTTTTGCCGCTTCATTTGGCGGGCGTTACAAAATAAGTGATCAGACCTCAATTATGTGGGATTATAGCCAACCTTTTACCAGTAGTTGGAGGGAGGATCTTCGTTCGGAACCTACATTTAGTTTTGGTTTTGAAATCGCCACTTCTGCGCATGCCTTCACCCTGTTCATATCGAACGCCAATGGCATTGTGCCGCAACAGAACTATATGAAAAACACGAACGATTTCTGGGGTGGGGACATTCTGTTTGGATTCAATATTACGAGAAACTATAATTTTTAATCCTGGTCAATGGATAACACTTAAGTAAGGGTTTCCTCAAAAGGGTCAATTTATGAAAGACGACAAGACAACTCAAAACGGTACCAATAGACGCAAATTCCTGAAAATGGGGTTACTATCTGGGGCAACCACCGTGGCAGGGGCCAGTCTGCTGGCCAATTTGACATCTGAGGAAGAACTAAAAGCATCTGGTGAGAAGATAAGGGTGCTCACCCCGGATGGAAAGATGGTGGAAGTGGACGCAGAGAGCATCAACAACTATCCCGAAGCGCATATTACCCCCGAGGAATCCAGAAAGGGCATCCCCGGTCGCAAGTTTGTGATGGTGATTGACCTGTCCAAATGCAAAAATGCACGGACCTGTGTGGAGAGTTGCCAGAAAGCACATCATCTGGACTACAATGAGGAGTACATGAAGATACTTTTGCTTCAAGATCATGAGGAAGCCGATCCCTACTGGTTTCCAAAACCTTGCTACCATTGTGATGAGCCCCCTTGTGTCACCGTATGTCCCACGGGAGCTACGTTTAAGCGGGACGACGGTATTGTACTGATTGATAATGAGCGTTGTATTGGGTGTAAGTTTTGCGTCACCAGTTGCCCCTATTCCGTTCGCCAGTTCCATTGGAGCCATAAACCGAAGTTTGACAACACGGATCTGCCCTATTCTCCCGAAACCAGTGTTCCCGGGGAAGTGGGTACCGTGATGAAGTGTGATTTTTGTCCGGACATGATCCGGCAGGGGAAATTGCCGCATTGCGTAAGCTCCTGCCCAATGGGCGTCATTTATTTTGGGGACAAAAATGAGGATATGGTCACCAATGGGGAAGAGACCGTACGGTTCTCTGAATTGATCAACGATCGGGGCGGATACCGCTACCTGGAACATCTAGGTACCAAACCCAATGTATACTATCTGCCCCCAGTTGATAGACAGTTTCCATTGGAACGTGGCTTTGATGTGGACGAGGAGATCATTGAGCGCTACAAGGACGTACCCTACGTGCAGGATATGAAAGAAAAAGGAAAGATTTAACGTAAAACTATGGACGTCACCATACGAAAAAAGGAATTGGTAAAGGAGTTCTCGCCCATGCTGCTAAAACCTAGCAAATGGTCCAAAATATGGATGGCCATTTTAGTGGCATTCATTCTATATGGACTGGTGGCACTTGTGGTGCAGTTGACCAAGGGACAAGTGGTTACCGGTATGCGGGATAATGTGGTCTGGGGTATTTATACCATTAACTTCATTTTTTTCCTATGTCTCAGTTATTCAGGGGCATTTGCTTCCGGGGTTTTACATTTTTTTAATACCCCATGGAAAAATGCCGTCTCCAGGATAGTGGAAATCATTACCGTGGTATCCCTGATCGTTGGACCCATATTTATTATTTTGTGTATGGCCCGATTGGATAGGTTACACTATCTGTTCATATACCCAAGGATCCAATCCCCCATTACCTGGGACGTCATAGCCATTACTACGGATCTGATAGGATGCCTTCTTTATCTGTACCTCACCTTTATTCCGGATTTTGCCATCCTCAGGGATAACAGTGAAGGCTTGCCAAAATGGAGAAAAAAGCTTTACACCTCATTGGCCATTGGATATCAGGATACCCCCACACAACGAAGGAGGCTCCATAAAATTACCAAGATCATGTCCGCCATGGTCATTGCCCTGGCCATTGTTACCTATTCGGTCCTGGCATGGATATTTAGCCTAACGCTACAACCTGGTTGGAACAGTACCATCTTTGCGCCATATTTCATTGTGGCCGGTCTTTATTCCGGTATAGGGGTCGTTATCATTGCCATGTATTTGATCCGCAAGTATTTTAAGCTGGACCATTACATCCGAAAAGCCCATTTTTTGAGTGCGGGAGTGATCTTACTGATTACCGCATTACTGTACGGTTACTTTACCTTTAGTGAGTATTTTGCACGATGGTTCAGCCATAAAACACATGATGCCAATTTGTTGGAAACGTTGTTCAATGACTATTTCTGGATGTTCATCCTTGCCAATTATATTGGCATATTGGTACCTATTGCGATTGTGTTCTTTAAAAAACTTAGAACCATAAAGACCATCACTTTTGCAGCGGTCATTGCTGTGGTCGGATTGTGGTTCAATCGCTATTTGATCGTGGTACCCACTCAGGAAACGCCCTATTTACCCATACAAGATACCCGACCTGAATTTGTACATTACTCCGCAACTTGGGTAGAATGGGCCTTAAGTTTCGCCGGGGTTGCGGCATTTGTCCTGTTCTTTATGCTTTTGATGCGATTGGTGCCCATTATTCCCATGTCTGGAATCATCGATTATGAAAAGAAAGGGAAGGTAAGACGTGATGGATTAACTCAACAACAGCAGCCATGAAGTTCAATTTATCCACATATATCATATCCTTTTTGCTATTCGGTCTGTTTGTGGCACCAAATGTAATGGCACAGGAAATCAATCTGCGTGATTACCGGATTCGGTTCCGTTTTAAAACCATAAAACAACCGGATCAGTCGCGAATGTTGGAAGCTAGTTTTATAGCGGCAAACAAGAAAGACAGAAAGGACAGGTTGCCCGTGTATGGTGCCGAGATAAGCTTTTTTAATGTGTCGGAAGAAGAAAAGGTAGCATTGGGTACGGCCAAAACTTCCAAGGAAGGTATTGCCCATATTATACTGCCAAAGGATCAGTCCTATTTAACGGACAAAGAAGGTAAGTTTACCTTAAGGGCTGTTTTTGCAGGTACGGACGAAATGAAAAGGCAAGAGCGGGAAATTAGCACAAAAGACGTACAGCTATCAGTGGAATTGGCAGAAAAGGACAGTGTGCAGACCGTTCAGGTCAATGCACATATTTTGGATAGTCTGGGAGTGGCAATCCCATTGGAAGAAGCCGATGTGATTGTTTCCGTACAGGGAATGCTCTCCAGAATGGTTATGGATGAAGGCACCATTGAGGACGGGACGTATGAATTTAAGATGCCTGCAGACCTTCCAGGGGATGTGGACGGGAATATGACCGTATTCGCCATCATTGAAGACCACGATGATTATGGTGATGTGGTCCAGAAAAAAACGGTGGAATGGAAAGTTCCGAATAGTTCGAATCAGGAAGATGAAAACAGTTTGTGGTCCGAAGTGGCCCCCATTTGGATGTATGTGGTACTAACCATTTTATTGGTCGGTATTTGGGGCAATTTCGCATATACGATCACCAACCTGTTCAAAATAAAAAAAGAAGGGCAAAAGTTGAAAACGGAGCCCATGAAGTAAAGATATGGCCCATCAACAACTCGCGGGTCCGCCTATTGGCAAAGAGTTGGAATTAAAAAATAATACTATCAAAAATGAAAACAGTTAGATTATTGGCAATTATCGGATTGGTATCATTCCTATTCCATTCGTTCGCTTATGACGATTATCAAGAGGAGTGGGACATCCCTGAAGAGTACCTAAGCATGACAAATCCTACCGATCCCACAGTGGACCTGGATATTGGAAAATCCCTTTACAACAAACACTGTAAGTCCTGCCACGGTAAAGAAGGCTATGGAGATGGCCCAAAAGCAGATGAGGTGGAGGGATTTTTGGGAGATTTTTCCACAGCGGAATTTCATGCCCAATCAGATGGGGTCATTTTTTACAAGAGTTACATTGGTAGGGATGACATGCCAAATTATGAGAAAAAGATTCCCGATGAGGAAGATATGTGGTTGGTCATCAACTACATGAAGACCATGTTGGAGGAATAATGCAGATTTGACCCATCCCTTTGCCCAGATGGGCATTGGGTGAGTACCAAAAAGGCCCAGAACGGGTATCGGCAAGGTCTGGATTGTAATATAGTATTGATGTATTATGGATAAATCACTTCGTTATATCAGCATTTCGCACAAAACTGCTTCGGTGGCAGAACGGGAGGTCTTCCATATTCCAAAAGAGGAAAAGAAAGATTTGGTGGACCGTATCCTAAAAACCTTTCCTGATATTTCGGGATTATTGCTTTTGGTCACTTGTAATCGTACCGAGATATATTTTGAATCGGTGACCACCCCGGCCATGGCAATGCGCAATTTCCTGGTTAGGTCCAAGATTTCAAATGATCGCGCGAAGGCTTCACAATTGTTCAGGTGTGGCAATGCCACCAACAAAACGGTCAAGCACCTATTGGAGGTTTCTTCGGGACTTGCCTCATCGGTGTTGGGCGATGTGGAGATTGTGCACCAGATAAAAAAGGCCTATCATTTTTCGATGGAACTCAACCTTCAGGGTTCGCTATTGGAAAGGGCCATGCAAACCGTGTTCAAAAGCCATAAACGTATCAGCAATGAAACGCTTTTTAGGGACGGAACCACGTCAATAGCCTATAAAGCCCTTAAAGTCATAAACCACACGTTTGACAAGGCTTTTGCAAAAGAAAAGAAAGTGCTTTTCATAGGAGCGGGGGACATTGTGGTGCAACTGTTCAAGTATAATTCCAAATTCAACTTTAAAAATATATACGTTAGTAACCGTACAGCGGAAAAAGCAATTGCTTTGGCAAAAAGACATCGTGCCAAAACATATGGCTGGGACAAGGTGTTAAGAAACGATTTTCAAGGTTTTGATGTCATTGTTGGTGCCGCCAGCAACTGCCATGACCTGGTGAAAAAGATACCTGTTGCGACAACGGACCCAATACTTCTAATTGATTTGGCGGTACCGTGCAATATCCATAAGGACCTGTCCCGCAACAAAAATGTTCTGCTCCATGATTTGGAGACCATTTCCATGGACCTGGAGGATACCAAGGGAAAAAGGATGGCCGCAATCGGAAAAGTGGGTGAAATCATTGCCGAGGAACTTTTGGCCTATAGCGAATGGCTTCAAAGGGCACCATTAAGGGCGTTTTTGGCAGAGTACAAGATTCTTGTCAATCAAAAGGTGATGGATTATTTTGAAGCTGGATCGGAAAACTATGATCCGTTGGTTGTCAAAACGGTTACCGATCGCATCATACGAAAAGTAAAGAAGCGAACAGACCCGTCAATCTCCTTTGAGGAAATGGATACGGTCATTGCGGAACAGGTATCCTTTTTATAACAATGTTCAGCTTATCCAACTCGGTTGGTAATGCATACCAGAGCGTACCAAAAAAGAAGAAAACCATGATTTCAAAATTAAAATACCTATCGCTGATCTTAGGCGCTACCTTAGTTATGACCGCTTGCAATGATGGCCCAAAAGTTATTGAACCTACCGCCAAAACAGCGGAATCTTCCAATTTGTCCACGGAACAGGGACATCATAAGAATGCTTTGTCCGATACCAAACTTCATGCCGTGGTGGTACAGGAAGTGCTTCCCACTGCAAGATATGTATACCTCAGGGTTAAGGAAGGTCAGGACGAGTTTTGGATTGCAGCGGAAAAAAGGGATGTCAAAAAAGGGGAAACCTATTTCTACAAGGGTGGATTGTTAAAAACGGATTTTGAAAGCAAGGAATACAATAGGACATTCAAAGAGATCTATCTGGTCTCCAATTTGGTATCCGAAGAGCGCCATGCAAGTTTGACCAAAACTGAGCCTAAAGGTAATTCGGTTAAGGAAAAAGCTATGGCAACGAAAGAAGACATTCCAACCCATACGGATAAGGAGATTACACACAAGGGACTTATTACCATAGCCGAATTGCTAAAAGACCCTAAGAAATACGAGGGGCATTCCGTAGAAATAAGGGGTACCTGCGTAAAGATAAATCCCGGTATTTTGGGCCGCAATTGGCTACACTTACAAGACGGGAGCAAAGACGATTTTGACTTGGTCGTCACCTCCAACGCCTTGGTACCAAAAGGCGCGGAAGTCACCATTCATGCCGTTGTGGCACTAAATAAGGACTTCGGTTCCGGATACACTTACGAGCTGCTCCTTGAAAATGGAACCTTGGTAGAGTAACAGGTGATTACCTGTTATTCCCTCCCCTTATACGATTGGAGGTTCCCCATCACTAGCATTATCATCCTGGGAAGCGAAACAACTTCGTCCTTCCACGCAGTGCATGGGAGACACCAAGCCATTATCAGGGCCGACGCCTCCCGAAGAAGTAATGCACCAGCAAATGGTATTGGCATCATCCAATAAAAGCCATGGGTTTTCCCCTCCCTCCATCATACCATATGGATTTCTGGCCCTTAGGAACTTACAGATGTTTTTTTTATTCGGATTGCCATTTTCCATACCTAAGAAATTTCCATAATGGTTTGCTTGATAGTCGATACAAACAAGGGCACTTTATAATCATTTTTAGAAAGTGGGCGTGCCTTTGCCATAGCAGCTTCCGCTGCAGCCTTGGCATTTTCACCGGTAATGGTCTTATTCTCCATGGCCTGCTGGGCCTCAAGGGAACGATAGGGCACGGGAGCTGCGGCCCCTAAAACGATATTGGCCGATTTACAGGTATTTCCCGAAACCTCCATAACCACCGCAACATCTGCCAATGACCAGTCATACGATTCACGCGCCACCTGCTTAATGTAGGCACTTTTGGTGTTCTTTGAGGGCGTTGGAAGAATGATTTCCGTGATAATCTCCTTTGGTTTCAGGATATTCTCCATGGCAATGTCCTCGCCTGCGGAAACAAAGAAATCATCCATCTGGACGGTTTTCTGTTGTCCTTCCGCATTTACAATGACCACACTGGCATTAAAGGCCATAAGTGCGGTGGCTATGGAAGATGCATGGACACTAACACAGGATCCGTTATCCAATATGGCGTGATTTTCGTTTTCCCCAGTTTTTGAATGGCGGGCAAAACACCGATCACCTCCCTTACGAAAGCAATCATGATCGGCAGAACGAAAATACCAGCAACGGTTGCGCTGTGCGATATTTCCACCCAAAGTGGACATGTTGCGCAGTTGGGGAGTGGCGGCATGGTTTACGGCCAGATGCAGTGCCAGATACCTGGTTTTGATTTCTGGATGTGATGCGATTTCCGCCAAGGTTACATTAGATCCCATACGTAATCCTTCCTTGCGGTCATAACTGATTTTATCTAGACCGGGAATATTCCGGATATTGACAATTTTTTGTGGTTTCAATATGCCCTGCTTCACCCAGTCGAATACATCAATGCCTCCGGATTTGAACACGGCGGCTTCATCGGTGGCTTCATAGAGCTCGTCAGATAAGGTCGAATTGACTTGCTGAAGGGCATCTTCGACGGACTTTGCTTCGTACCAACTAAATTTGTTCATGGTTTCGTATTTAAGAGACGTTACGTAATGCTTTAAGAATACTTGACGGCGTAATGGGTATTTCATAGAGCCTGACCCCAATCGCGTTGTAAACGGCATTGGCAATTGCCGCTGCCGTAGCAATATTTGCGGGCTCCCCTATACCATAGGCATCAGTTGAGGAACGCCCGGAATACTCTTCCACAATAATGGTTTCTATCTCGGGGATTTCCATGGAAAACGGCACCTTATACTGATCTATATTGGCATTCATCATATGGCCCGTGCCGTTATCCATAACCCTATTTTCATAGAGTGCATAGGACACCCCTTGGATAACACCACCATTGATCTGACTTTCCAGTTGACCAATATTAAGTGGTCTGCCACAACTGTGCGCTGCCACGATACGATCTACTTTTACGAATCCTGTTTCAGTGTTAACACTGACTTCCGCAAATTGCACCGATCCCAAATCACCGTAAGCCAGACCCCAAGGTTGCTGAAAGCCGCCATAATCATCCGATCGGCTGGCAATTTTGCTGATTTGACTGGTACGCATCAACTTAGTCGCTTCTTTAAACGACATTTTTAAGTCTGCATTCGCTTTATGGCCCACTTGACCATCCTCAACATACAATTCCGATGAATCCGTTTCCCATTTTTTGGCCACAAGTTTTAACAAGGCCATTTTTGCCTCAAAAGCTGCATTTCTGGTGGGCGGGGTAATGGAACCCGTGACCACACTTCCCCCGGAACCAGGTCCTACCGGGAAAAACGTATCCCCAATATTCACCTTAATATCCTTTACCTGTAGGCCCAATTCCTCCGCAACCACTTGAGCAATAATGGTTTTCGTTCCCGTTCCTATATCCTGGACACTTGACCTTATCTCTACACCTCCGCCTTTATGAATTTTGATTTCGACGGAAGAATCCAAGGTCACAAAGCGTGGCCATGTAGATTGACCTACTCCAAGTCCCTTTTTCACCACACCTGTGCTGCTTCCCGGGGGTTGACGACGGGACCACCCAAAAAGTTCGGCTCCCCTTTGGCGTTCTACCTTTCTTACCTCACTGGTATCAATACGATCTCTATAGCGTAAAGGGTCTAAATCCAGTTTTTCCGCCATTTCATCAATGGCCTGTTCCAATCCAAAGGCGCCTTGCACATTACCCGGTGCCCGCCAAGCGGCTCCAGGCCCTGCATTGGTCAATACATCATATTGCTCGGTCGCAAAATTTGGACAAGGGTAAAGGATTTGGGCAATTCGCCCTACCCCGGCCCCAAGTCCCACTCCTGCCGTTCCATGGGAGCGCTGTTGGATTCCTGTTAAGGTACCGTCTTTTTTGGCCCCTATTTTTAGGTATTGTATGGAATTGGGACGATTGCCCTCTGCAAGATGTTCTTCTTTTCTATCCAGCATCAACCAAACGGGCCTACCCGTTTTTTTGGCCAGATTTGCGGCCATAGGCCCAAAACTCCCTGCACTGTGCTTGGCACCAAATCCGCCACCCATAAATTCACAGATGACCCGTACCTTACTTTTGGGCAAATTGAAAACGCTCGCCATTTCATTCCTGACCGCAGCCGTATTTTGAGTGGAGGCATAGACCGTCATAACATCCGCACCCCAATCGACCACGACCCCATGGGTCTCCAAAGGCATATGTGTATGTACCTGTGTGCGATATGTTCTTTCCACAATAACATCTGCCTCATTGAAACCTTCTTCAAGATTACCTCTGGGTCCACCAAAAAAACTACTGGTGGATGGTCCCCTGACATTACCTTCCCCTTTGCTGCCATCGTGCGTTTCACCCACATCACCGCCATCCTGCTGTTGCGTAATGGGTGCATCAAATACAATGGGGGCATTGATTTCCATAGCGGATTCCATATCTATGACAAAAGGTTTTTTCTCATAGTTGACTTTAATCAATGAAACGGCTTCTTTGGCTATTTCCAAGCTTTCAGCAGCGACACCTCCCAGCGGTTGGCCCACATATTTCACCATCGGATACGTATTGGTGCCACCATCCCCACCTTCCTTTGGGGCATTTTCTATAAGGTGGATGGCATGTACGCCCGGCAAGCTACTTGCTTTGGACACATCTATCGATGAAATGGTCGCATGCGGCACATTTGAACGCAACATTTTGGCATAAAGCATACCTGGTAATTTAATGTCCGAGGTATAGATTGCCTTACCGGTCACTTTTTCCAGGGCATCAATTCTTTTGACTCTTTTCCCGATTACCTTCAATTCGTCATTGACGGGCCATACCGGTGGTTCTTCCATAGGGATTTCCCGCTCTATTTCGCCCAAATTATGTCCTGGAATACCGTATGGGAATTTTTCTTTTCTAGTATCCATATTATATCATTTTTTTTGCTGCTTCCAGAGTTGCTTTAAAAACGTGTGGATAGGTACCACAACGGCAAAGGTTACCCCGAGTGGCATCTTTTACATCTTCCAGATTGGGATTGGGGTTATTTTCCACAAGGTGGACACAAGACATAACCATGCCCGGTGTGCAATATCCACATTGTGATGCATCGTGCTCAATAAAAGCTTCCTGAACTGGGTGCAGTTCACCATTCTTTGCAATCCCCTCTATAGTAGTTACTTCTTTGTCACCAACATCAAGGGCAGACATGATACAGGAATTCACGGGTTTTCCATCCAAATAAACCGTACATGCCGAACAAGCTCCCCTATCACAAACCACCTTGGTCCCCGTAAGTCCCAAATGATCTCGTAAAGCAGCGGCCAAAGTTGTTCTCGGTTCTACACTAATCGATTTTGTTATGCCATTGACCTTCATTTTTATGGTCATGGCCCCAGGGCCAAATTCTTTCCCCTTAGCTGGATGTTCCCTATAATCAAAGGCAAGCACATTTGAGCTGAGCAATACACTACCGGCAGTAGATAATCCTGCACCTCGGATAAACCCCCGCCTACTAATGTTTTTTGCCGATTTGGACTCCGGGTCTTGGTCTTTTTTTTCCATACGACTATAATTGAATTTGTTCGCTATTCCATTGAATTACATCCCATTAAATTACAACATAATCCATAAAAATTTGAGCGCTATTTGAAATTTAACGTAAAGAATATAAACTGGTAAAACAACCTCTCGGGCCGTAGGGATTGGAACCCTAATTCATGATTGGATATTTTCTATTCTTAAAATAGGCCAAGCTACTAAGGACAACAATGGAAACGACAACAATATAAACCCAATTGGGAATGGGGACCGGATCGCCCGAGGCATAGGAGTGTAGGCCGGACAAGTAATAGTTTACCCCATAATAGGTCATGATCACGGAGGCCAAGCCAAAAATACTGGCCAGGTTATAGGCGAAGAGCCCCCTAAACTTGGGAATCAACCTCATGTGAAGGATAAAAGCATAGATTAGAATGGTAACAAGGGCCCAGGTTTCCTTGGCATCCCAACCCCAATATCTTCCCCAGGATTCATTGGCCCAGATGCCTCCAAGATAGGTGCCAACACTCAACATGAACAACCCTCCAACCAAGGTGAGTTCACTGATGTACGACATTTCTTGGATGATTCCTTTTACCCGATCCTTATTTGACCCCCGTATGAATGCAATTAGGGTTAGGTTAATGAGCCCAATGATGGCACCAAGCATCAAAAAACCATAGCTGCCCGCCACTAGGGACACATGAATGGTAAGCCAATACGATTTTAAAACGGGTACCAAAGGCGTGATTTCCGGATCCAGAAAACTCAAGGTAGCCACAAAAAGGATGATGGCCGCCAACACTGTGGTGGCTGCAAGGCCACCTAAAGACTTTCGGGTAAAAATCAGTCCGGCCAAGGTGGCCGTCCAGGCGATGTAGATCATGGACTCGTATCCATTACTCCAAGGGGCCCTTTCCGAAACGTACCAACGTAACCCAAGACCCAGGGTATGTACTACAAAACCAAGGAAGATCAATACTAAGAGCAGTGTGTACACCCCTTTTAGCTTCAGGTTGGGTTTAAAGACCGAAACGAACAACAAGCCCAAAAGTACGATACCGACCAAAATATAAAATACCGCTAAACGCGTGAACACTTTGGATTCGTTGAGTACTACCTCGGCTTTGATTTTTGACTCGGATGGAATGATGTCACCGCCATGCTCTTGTTGATAGGTATGAAGTTTTTCCAATACAAGATTGACTTCTGTGTAGTCTCCCGTGGCCATGGCCTTTTTAAGGGTATCCCCATAAGCGTTGAACATATCCGTAGCGCTATCCGAGGCACCGTGCACATCATTGGGGCTATGGATATGGGTAATTATGGGAACCCAAGCATTGTTGGGGTCGTTGGGGTTGGGAACCAGTTTTAGCAAACGCCCTGAAAATGCCATTCTAAGCACATTTACGCGTTCATCCACTTTTAGGAGTTCCTTTTCATAAACACCCCTGTCACCGGGTTCCATGGCATAGGCGTTGCGGACCTCGGCCAGCAGCTTGTACTTTCCATTTCCATCAAAAAAATCGGTGTAGGCCGCATATTCCGTTTGAAGTCCTAGCTGATCCCTTAGACCTTCGTGCTTACCCAATTTGATCAAGGGGGCTCCCTGCCAAGTTTCCTTATCAGCAAATAAACTCAATAGGAGCTGATCGGCCGTTAATCCGAACTGGCTTTCCTTACGGGACATTTTTCGAAAGATTTCCCTGGACAAGGTATGGACCGGCTTCATTCTTCCCTTGAAATCCTGTACGATCAATCTGCTGAATTGTTCGGCGTGGGACAATTGTACAGCACGCGCCGTATAATCCACATCTTCCATGGGTTGTGTATGGCCAATGGAAGTGCATAAAAGGGCAAAAAGGACAAGAGTTGGCCTGCTTGCCCTTAGCTTTTTGATTTTTTGGGAAACCTGGTAGAACCGTGTCCTTTTACTGAAAAGTGTCATGAGCATTCCCAAGGTCAGTAGTGCATAGCCTATATAAGAGATCAAAGTGCCCCAAAAATCGCTGTTTACACTCAAATACGTTCCCTTTTCATCAGTATCAAAGGAAGATTGAAAAAACCGATGGCCACCGTAATTAAGAATATTGTTCATATAAATTCGATAATTCATATTTAGGTCGTTTTGCCTATCTATCAAAGTCACCTCACTGGCATAAGAGGAAGCACTGTTGGTGCCTGGATATTTCTCCATGATAAAGTCGTTCAACCGTATGAAAAAGGGCACCGTCATTTCTTTGGCCCCGTACGAAACCGATAGTTCCATGGTATTGAACTGCATGGTTTGCGAGCTTCCAGGATTTCCCTGTTTACCAAACACATAGGTCTTTTTCGACTCATTGCTTACAGCGACATCGAGGGCCAAAGCAACAATACTTTCGTTTTTGACCTTTGGGTCCTCCGATTGGATCTGTAATTGCCCATTTTTCTTGAAATCCGTAAAAACAAACGTATTGAACCCATCGGAATACAGCGCATTTAACAGCAAAGGGCTATAATGACCGGGGAACAGGGTATCCCGTTGACGGGTGGCCATGTTGGTTTGGGTAAGCGCCATAATGGGCTTAATCTTTAAGGAATCATTGTGGTAATTAACGTTTATGGCCCCGGTTGATGGGCTATCCTTGAAATTGAACAACAGGTTCCCAATGCGTCGGGCCTCATTTTCCATGATAAAGTGATTTTCCCTACCATCAAGGCCACCGACTACCATTTGCAATGTAGGCTTCCCGTCACTCGCTTCGCCCAACACCCGTTTTGGATTGGGTACAAACTGTGTGACCTTTACCGCTATGGGAGTGTCATCCACCAGATAGGATCCCTCCCAATGGTTGCCCCCCAAAGAAGCAAAGAATACCGGTTCGTCAAAATAAAAATCCTTGCCATCTTTCTTTACATGGAACTTTAAATAGTTGTTGGATGACAGAAAACTATTGGATGAACTGTTTTCCCGAATGTGCATCATTCCCTCATACCCCAGATAACGGGTGAGGGCGGCACCGATCAAAATCACAATAATGGCAATATGGATAATAAGCAATGCCCATTTTTTTTGTTTTATCATGTTGAACGTCCGGATATTTACAATGACGCTTATGCCGAAAAGGAAAAGCAAAAGTTCAAACCACCAGGCTTGGTAGACCACTTTTTGGGCCGCACTGGTTCCGTAATCGTTTTCAATGAATGTGGCAACACCTATGGATGCGGCAAATACCAAAAGGTAAACCGCAGCGGCCTTTGTGTTGAAAAGGGGGAGTACAGACCTCAAGACTCGATTAAATACATTTTTCATATAGGTACGAACTAAGCTGTAAACTAGCCAAAAGCCACTTAAATTATTATGATAAATGTCATGGGCAATTCTTAAGGCGCAGCAACTTTTGAAGGCCATTCAACTAGTGGCACGCGCCAGATGGTTTTGTTTGGTCTTGATCGAGGTCAACTCAAAATCCGGCGTGGTGGAATAGATTTGTGCCGGCAATTCCGATACCGGTAGCGCTTAAGGTATGTCCTATAAGCCGTTCAATTGTTCTCCGAATTCCTCCACTTTTTTCCAATCCGTATATTCAATTTCTGCCTTTTTATTGGTTGGGCCTTTGGTCATCCACATGATAAATTGAATCATGATCCTATCGAAAAAAGGGTATTTTTTGTAGTCAAGTTTACCGGCAAATACGGTAACCAAGGTGGGGTCCCAATCTATGGTCTTAAAGAACTTTATAACATAGGGATTCGTGTCCGGGGCATTTTTTTCCGGTTTTCGTGCCACAAGGTTTACGGAGAAAAATGCAGTTTTAACGGAGTTTAGTTGTGCTCTTTGTGTGTTGATAAAGTCAATTATCCTTTTGTCATGGACCCCATATCGAATACTGGCACCAATGACAAATAGGTCATAAGCCTGGACGTCCCCATCAAAAGCACCAACAGGAAACAGATCAACACTGTGATGGCCTTTTTGTAGCTGACTGCCAAGGGTATTACTAATTTTTAATGTTTGTCCGTCTACCGAAGCATAGAGGATGGCGATTTTTTTGGTCATGTCCAATGCAACAAATTTGGAATTGTGGCTTATTACCTTATTGGCTCATAGGAACCATGAATTTAATAATTCCATTTGGATTAATTTACTTTATCATTATTCCCAACTTGTCATTGTTGTTTTTTTAAGTTTCGTCCAAAGATGTGGGAAGGACCGGAATATAAGGTCGTCCTTAATAAGCAAAAACGCAGGTATTAAAAGACTTCTATTGCACCAAACGGACCACAAGCGTATTTTAGTCCCCAAAAAAGCGTTGGAATGACCCATTTATTAGGCGGTAACTACTATGATTTTTTCTCCAGGCGCACAACCATTAAAGCCCCAACCTTTGAATGGGATAAAAACTATTTGATGCGTTTTAAAAACTCGTTGGATAGCTATACCTATGAAAACAACAACCTTACGATCGTTTATTTTAAGGAAGGGCATGGCGGTTTTGAACTTGAAAACAGGTATTTGCCAGTGGACCATGGCAGTTTTGTAATTACCAATCCCGGCAAGGGGTGGAATTACATGAACGAAAGAAAAAAGCGCATAGACGTGTTGAGTATCATCGTATCCCAGGCATTGCTAAGTCAGTTTTATACGTTCCATACCAAATGCGATGAGTTTTTGATCGACTACCCCAATGAAGTGCTTGACAAGGAATATTTTTTTATGGAAATGCCCTTGAGGGCCAAACACTATACTTCCGGTTGCGTACTTGAGTCACTGCACCGCAAAACTTCCTACCATAAACTGGACCATTTGGATATGGAAGAAATTGTGATCGAAGTACTATTCAGTTTACAGCAAAATCAACTAACGGCCTATAAGCTCGCCAAAAGGATAAAATCCAAAAAGCACAGCACAAAAATTGAAGTATTTAAACGTTTACTGCTGTCAAGGGAATACATCCATGACAATTTGAACAGGCCTATACCTATGGATGAGTTGGCAAACATCTCATGCCTTCCCAAATTTCACCTATACGATTCCTTTAAACGTGTATTTGGACAAACCCCCCATCAATATGCAAATACCATAAAACTGATGAAATCGAAAGAGTTATTGGCATCCGGTGAATATATGGTCAATGAGGTATCGGATTTACTTGGCTTTAACGATATTCAGTGTTTCAGCAAGTTGTTCAAAAAGCATTATAAAATTTCACCTTCCCAGTTTAAGGCATAAGATATGTTTTACCGAAAAAAGGAATTCATTACTGTATATCCACTATATATAGGTTCCTAAGTAGCCCTATTGCAAGGTAGATTTCGCCTTAGCTTGTTAACGTTGCAAACTGGTGGTCAAAATACCAAGAATCGCTCTACGCCGCCCACTTCCCGAAAAAGAGGATTTTTTGACAAATGGAGCAAAAACGGCCAGTTTACTTTTGACGTCGTTTTTAGCAAAGGTCCGGCTGGAAAAAATCAATCGTTGGTAAAAAACGAAGAATGTAATCCCCTGACCCTTGAAAAGATAGAATTGAAGAGGTAAACTGGAATTTTGAATCCAAAGGGACCAAACCGCCAAGTGACGTTTCGGTGCGGTACATCCCATTTATGGGCAATGCCGGAAAGTGGATCGATCCGCACGACGATACATACACAAATAATAGAGCTAACCGTTGCAACATGAAAAATAATATCCTAATTTCCATTGGCGTTTTAGCCCTAATTTCATGCGAAATCAAAAAAGGAAATCAATCCTTACCCATACCCGATCCTTTCGGTCCACAAGAATTTGTGGGCAAGCATAAAGCCCGTGTTTCGGTATTGGGACTATTTCATTTCAGCAACCCTGGATTGGACAGCTATAAACCAAAGTTTTCATTTGATATCTTAAGTGAGGAACATCAAAAGGAATTGGATATGGTGCTGAATGCCCTGGAAAAATTCCGGCCAACAAAAATATTGGTGGAAGATCCCAGGGTAAGTGGAGATAGTGTGCTAACAGCCTCCTACAAAGATTATCTCAATGACACTTTTGATATTTCCAAGCGCACCAGCGAGACCTATCAAGTGGGGTTCAAGCTTGCGAAAAGATTGGGGCACCAAAAGGTTTATGCATCGGATACCGAACCATTGGAATGGTGTGGCGTAACCATGGACTGGGAAAACTATGATGAAGAAGCATACCTTCGTTCCACAGGGAATTTGGAAAAATCAAGACGTTACGATTACCTCAAAAAATCAAGGTTTGAAGACTCTTTAAAAACCGAAATCCCGTTAAAGGAGTACCTCAGCTTTATCAACAAACCCTCCAATCGATTAAAAAACCATCAAGGGTACCTTACGGAACTGTCCCTCATTGGGGCCGGGGATTGGTATAATGGAGCCGATGCAATGGCACGTTGGTATCGCCGTAACATCCGAATATTTGCCAATACCTACGATATTACCGATTTACAAAACGAGGAGCGTATTCTCCTGATCTACGGTTCTGGACATGTGCACACACTTAGGCAAATGTTTATGGATTCACCGGATTTTGAATATGTGGAAATCAATGATTATCTCAACTAAATCATTTAATTAAGGGGAAAATGGCGGAAAAAACGTTGACCATAGTCAATACGATTGCGCTACTGGCCATGGTACTATACCTGGTCGCATCGCATGCCGAAAAATCCAAAATCCCAGAAGAAATAAAGGCGCAACGCCTTAGTATTGTCGGGCCCGACGGTCATCTGTACATTTCAATGAGCAATCCGGAAAAACAGGCACTTGCCACAACCCATGGCGTACCCAACAATCCTGGCACCAATAGGGATTTACCTGGACTGCTATTCTTTAACCGGGTTGGTGATGAAGTTGGCGGCATATACTACGATGGAACAGATGAAGAGAATTTTGCAGGAATCACTTTTGACCAACAAAAGAATGATCAGATAATGGCGATAATGAAAGATGAATACCTTGATGAGGGAGAGTGGAAAAGATGGTATGGCATGTTTTTTAGGGAAAGGGTCGATTCCATAAGGGTCGAAAAACTATATGATGAATTTATTGAGAAAACGAAGGGCATGGATGAATCCAAGAAAAATTTGGAATATCTACAGTTCAAAAAGTACCTGGATTCGGAAATAAATGTGTATCGGATGTTCCTTGGTCGGGAAGAAAACAAAAATACAGGTCTGTTTATTTATGATTCCAAGGGAAGGGAACGCATTAAATTATACGTGGATGAAACGGACAATGCTTTTTTTGAAATTCTTGATAAGGATGGTAATGAAATCCGGTCCGGGAAAGTATTGGACAACAATGAATGATGTTTAAACCCAAATCCAAAAGACTCCCCATTATGAAAAGTCGTACCCCCTACCCGGTTTTCATTTTAAGTAGTAACGGAGGTGGTTGGCCAGGGTTATGTTATAACAATAGGATACGCCGAAAACATCCATAGCACCCATTGAAGCGAAAAAGCAGTAGTAAATGACACGAAAAGACTTTATCAACGCCTGTGGCTTTTTGGGCCTGCATATACCTTTTTATCCTTTTACCATGCAAAATCCCCGGCAAAAGGATTTGGAGTTTCCAGGTAAGGTCATGATTATTGGTGCAGGTGCCGCGGGTTTGTCCGCTGGTTACCTTTTAAAACAAAAAGGAATTGATTTTACCATACTGGAAGCTGCTCCGCAACTTGGCGGAAGGATGCAAATCGATACTGCTTTTGCGGATTTCCCAATTGCGCTTGGAGCGGAATGGATTTCCATGGACCATATCAATTTTAATCCCTTAGTGGATACCCAGGTTGCCCTAAGGGAAATACAGACCATAGCCTATTCCCCAAACGATACGTACGGAGTTTGGGACAACGGAAAACTGATTCGCGGTACGCTCAACACCTTCAATGACAAAAAATTTAAGAACAACTCCTGGCTTGGCTTCTTCAAAACGTTTATAGCACCGTCCATTCAAGAAAACATCAAGTACAACGAATCAATCCATTCCATAAATCATTCCCAAGATAAAATCTCGTTGGTATCCAACAACGGGGTGCACATGGCGGATCGGGTCATACTCACCATTCCCTTGTCCATCCTAAAAGCAAAGGACATAAAATTCACCCCTGGTTTGCCCAAGAAAAAGGTACAGGCTTTTGAGGACACCGACTACTGGGACGGATTTAAGGCATTTTTTGCATTTAAGGAAAAGTTCTATCCCTCATTTGTTGATTATGTAATACATCCGAAAACCGATGGACAGGTGTCCCTTTATGATGCCGCTTGGGGACAGGACAGCAAAATGAACGTCTTGGGACTTTTTTCAGTGGGGACTAAGGCAAGGGCATATGGGAGTTTATCGGAAGATGAATTTAAAATGGAACTATTGGAGGAAATGGACCGCATATTTGATGGGAAAGCAAGTAGAAACTATATCAAGCACATGACCCATAACTGGTCCACCGCTACCCATGCAAAAGGGGCATATGTAAGTGATTTCACGGCACCCAGGACCATTGCCAAATTGCAGGAACCCATAGAGGATAAAATCCATTTTGCCGGGGATGCGTATACGGATGGAACAAACTGGGGCAATGTCCATGATGCGATACGCTCGGCCAAACAATGTGTGGACACCATTTTGAACAGCAATAAATAACCAATGAAAAAGCTATCGTTACTTCTAATTATACTGGGCACAGTAGGTTCTTACGCCCAAAAAATCAATCAAGAGGACCTATACACCACTTGGTATCTTGATAAGTATTCCGATGATGCCAACTATTATTTTCCTCCAAAAAAGGAGGCGGAAGATTATTTGTCCTTCAAGAACGATGGGACCTATGTTTCTGTTTCGGAAGGTGAGCAGGACCACGGAACCTGGATATTCAATGCCAATGGAAAATATATTGAGCTCGAATCCAAAGCAGGGAAAAAAGAGAAGTTCCATATTCATTTTCTTTCTGGAAAATCCATGGTGGTCACCTATGATACTGACGAATACCGAATATGGGAAGTCCACTACGTATCCTCAAATACAGGGAATAGATGAAGCCCTATATCTTACTATCCATATGCCTGTTGGCGCTACTTTCTTCGTATGGTCAGGAAATGGTATCGCTCCGATCAATTCCATTCCGTACCCAAAAAATGGATAGTGTTTACGTTCAATCGGTCATTGACGAACGAACGGTGAAGCGTTTAGGGGTACTGGAAAATGTATATGCGGAACCCATAGAGCTCTTTTTAAAAGAAGGGGCCGAAAAGGCGGTAAAGACATTTTATGGACTGTCCTTTAAAAAAGATGGTCGGAGCACGCCCATTTACATTAAGCTAAAGGAACTAAATGTGCAGGAGTCCAAACGAAGAATGAACAAAGGCATCGCCAGAGTTGCACGGGTACATGTGGAAATGATCTTTTGTGAAAAACGCGATGGGCTGTTAAAAGGGATTTTTAGCATAAAGCACAATGAGGATGATGTCTTTGGCCTATACGATAAAGCAGGAGTATATGCTACCCATGAAAAAAGGATAAGGGCCGCCCTGGAATACTGCATGCATGCATTTTCGAAGGCTTACCGGCAAGCCAAACCCCTGGTTCCAAAGGCCAATTTCAAGCCCATCAAAGAAAACGAAGCTATTGAACAAAGACTTGGGCAATGGTTTAACCTCATCACCCTAAAAGGGATGCGAAGTAGGTATTTTGAAGGTTATGGTATAAGCTATACAGGTTTTGTGGACAGTAAAAAAGGACTCATTCGACCCTACGAAACCTCCTTTGAAGTGACGTGGGCCAGACCTGGGATAGCCGAGGAAAACGGTTATTCAGATGTCAATTCATTTGTGTTTCGTCCCGAGCTGTACTTTCTTTATAAAAAGCTATTTAAGGGAGTTTATGCTTCTGCGAGTGGCAATGTTCCCATAGGTTATGAAATTGTGGAAGATTTGAACGGTGACAACTCCTTCAATTTTGTTATAGGCATTGGCGCCAGTCAAGGATTACGGATAATTCCCTGGCAAAAAAACGGATTGGTTTTTGGAGTGGATTTTTTTCAACAATTGGAAACCTCCAAGGTCTATACGTTCGATTTGGGCGTGGAACTGGTTTTAGGCATAAATTTTTAATCAAAGAAAATGTATCACCCAAGATTATACGGCGATTTTTATGATATGGGGCATAAATACGGCAAATTGCTCCATGACAAGGCCAACTTTTCACTTCCTGTTATAAGCAAACGGAAAATGGAGTTCGGACTGTCTTCCTATGAAGTACTAAAAGGCTATTATCCGGAGGTAGTGGAAGAGATCACAGGCTTTGCCGACGGAATCAAAGCAGCTCCGGAACAACTTGCCGCTTTCCTTTTGAGTCTCGGTATGTTCAACACAACGGGGCAGTGCAGTGTTTTTGCCTACAGGAACAATGACAATGTCATCGTAGGAAGAAATTATGATATGTTGTTTGCCTTTAAAAAGTTTACGGAGAGTAGCCTGATCGCTCCAAAAAACAAGTTCGCTTATATTGGACAGTCCGATGTTTTTATTGGACGTTCCGATGGTGTCAACGAGAAGGGGTTGTCGATTGCCATGTCTTTTGTGAATGGTAGGGAACCCGAACCGGGAATCAGCTTTCATTTTGTGGTTAGAAAGGTGCTGGAAAATTGCCAAACCACCAATGAGGCCATTCAACTTATTCAATCAACAAAAGTGTCATCTGCCAATAACTTTCTGATTGCCGACAGGACGGGTGACATTGCGGTGGTTGAATCCACCCCCCAGAAAAGTGTGGTTAGGCGTCCGGAGGAAACCCAAAACTTTATCTATATCACCAATCAGTTTATCACTGATGGGATGAAAGTCTTTGACCGGGGAGGTGTTGAATGGAGCAAAAGTGGGGAAAGGTACAGCAGCCTAAAAAGCAGTTTGTCCGCCGTTGACCAAATGAGTTTGCAAAAGGCCAAGGAAATCTTGTCGGACAAATGTATATGCCTGGATTTAAAAAAAGAGAAATTCGGGACAATTTGGTCAGTTGTGGCAAGTTTGAAGGAATTGAAAATTGAACGGGCAGAAACCAAACCGAAAATTACCAACTACAAACCTGATACAAGACTTGATTGGTGGTTAAGAAAGCAACGGAAATAGATCGGGAAACCACTATTGGATGGCGCTAGGCCCGGTTCCTCCCCTACCTTAGATTCGGTTCATTGTCCCTATTTTGAAGTATCCCTTAAACGAAGTGCTTTTGGAAGAACCGTTCAGAGATCCCATCAATTTATAAACCCAAAAATCATAAGTCATAGGGAATTTTTATATATTTGATATATCAAATATATTTATATCAAATAATTGCGCATGAATCTCAAAGCACCCACTGATGTCGTTATCTATTCCATAGAAAAAGCCATTAAATCGTATCGGAAGTTTGCCCAAAAAAACATTCGCAAGGTTGAAAGCAACATCACCATTGACCAAGCACTTTTACTTATTCTTTTGCAGAACAGACCAAACTTGACGCAGGTGGAAATGGCTGAAATTTTGTTCAAAGATTACGCGTCAATTACAAGAATGATTGAAATCATGGTCAAAAATGATTATTTGACCAGAAATGAAAACCAAGAAGATAGACGACGAAAGGAATTGATCATATCCGAAAAGGGAAAGGAAATACTGCAAAAACTGTTTCCTATAATTGAGGCGAATAGAAATACCGCCCTGCGCGGGCTTAGTGACCCTGAAATCGCGCAATTGGATTCCATCTTAAAAAAAATAATAAAGAATTGTAGTTAAAAAATGAAGTACCACACTCTACTCTTACTGTTCCTTGTTGTATTGCCATGCTGTAAAAACGAGGATAAGAAAAGCGTTGCTATTAAGGAAGACCATAAAATCGAGGAAATAAAGACCTACTTGGCCGAACGTGCCGCAAAGGACAGTCTGCACGGCGTAGTCCTACTTGGAAAAAACGATAATGTACTGTTGCACAAAGCATTTGGATATGTTGATCTGGATTCAACACAAAAACATACATTGGAAAGCAAAATCGGTCTGGCCTCACTCGGAAAAATGTTTACGGCCATTTCCATCATGCAGCTGCAATCTGATAGAATAATTGGTTTGAACGACTTGGCCAGCAAGTATTTGGATGCCATTGAAAACAAAAGTATACGTGATAGCGTAAGAATCAGGCATTTGCTTTCCCATACAAGTGGTATGGGAAACTATTGGGCCGAACTACGTGCCGGTGACAGGAACAAAACGGCGGATTTGGAGTATATCTATTCATTGGTTAAGGACGATACGTTGGTAAAACCGGTGGGGAAAACCTTTGGTTATAGCAATTCTGGATATATCCTCCTCGGGAAAATAATCGAGGAAGTAACCGGACTGACCTACAACGATTATGTGCTAAAAAACATTGTTGAAAAATGTGAAATGACCGATACGGAAATCGGGGCACCAGCAGGTGGAGGTCAAAGTACCGCCGCAGACCTATGGAAGTTTGCGCAGGCCCTTAAAGAAGGAAAACTTTTGGCCAATAGCACGTTTGAAACCATGGTTCAAAAACAGTCGGACGTTGCTTATGGTTATGGATTTATGATCAATACCCGAAACGGAACAAAATCCTTTGGTCATAATGGGGGGTGGTGGAATGGCGAAAAGCTTGGAATCGCCGCCTATTTTTTCATCATTGATAATGGATACACCGTGGTTGTCCTTACCAATCGAAATCCTGATGTTGGGGGCGTTGGTGACCAATTGCATGAAATCCTAACGAAAAAAGAACCCGACGATGATACGAATAGCCAATCTTAATGGCTTTGATGTCGAAAATGGGCCTGCTTTTCAGGTCCTAAGACGGCTATTTTAACTAAGTTTTATTGCCGGAACAAGTCGTTTATTGTAATATTGCAATTAAATGATGAATATGGGATTGGCCAAGACAGAAATATTTACTGCCCATCAAAATCAGATAGCCATTTTTGCCAAGGCGTTCGGACATCCTGCCCGTGTGGCAATTTTGCAACAACTGTTTAAAATGGATAACTGTTATTGTGGCAATCTGGTGGATCAAATTGGTCTGGCACAGCCTACGATATCGCAACATCTGAAGGAACTGCGAAACCTGGGTCTTATTAAAGGTCAGGTGGAGGGAACAAGTGTATGTTATTGTATTGATAAGGAGAACTGGGCGGCCATGAAGGAAGTCATGGGGGATTTTCTTGACCAGGACCTTCCTGAAAATGAAGATTGTTGCTAAAAAAATTTTAATCAATTAATCGTTTTATTGCGATAAACAAATAAATGTCCCATGAAAACACTAGTAACTATTGCCGTTTTTACGGTACTGATCCTATTTCAGAATGGGGTTCAGGCACAAAAGCTTAGAAACAAAATTGTAAAATCCATTGTACAATTCGAAAGCTCTTATTCTTCAATTCAAGAAGACCGAAAAGTATTGCTCGATCAATTGGCTTCCAGAATTACCAAAGGAAGCAAGAATGATGAAGACCTCACTATAATTTTTGTCGACAAACGCAACAAAGAGAAGAGTCAACTTGCCGCTATCTGGCTCAGAACTGGTTTACAGTATTATGGATTGAACAATTATAATGTGCTCTCCGCCGGTACTGAACCAATCCAGGAACCTTTTCCTGCTCTTGCCTCCCTGGAAGAATATGGTTTTAGGGTGGGCAATGCCAGTAAGAAGCCAAGCTATGCCTACACCGTAAAATCCGGTTCCGAAACTTGGCCGGTTACCTACACAACCCTTGAAGCATTGAACTTAACGGATGATAGTGCGCTACGGATTTACGTGGAAGAAGGAATTGCCCCGGAAGACGGTCCCAAACAAATAGAGATTTCATTGTTTTCCCCAGAGCGCATTGCCATGGAATTGCTTTATGTATCCTCCAGAATAAAATATTTAAATGAACAATACCAATAAGGCAGCGCAACTATGAAATCAACCGATATCAGAAAACCATTCTCAACCCTCTAAACCCTAAGATTTGAACGATAATTGCAATTTGGTAAGCAAAAAGCCAATAAAAAAAGGTTTCCTTGGCAAACTTGAAAGTGAAAATCCCAACCGATCAAATACGTTGATCAATCTTGGCGAACACCAAAAATCCATTACCGTTTGATGGATAAAAACATCTGGCCTTCCCTGGTGGCCGAATTCATCGGCACATTTTTGTTGGTTTTCTTTGGTACGGGGGCCATCATTGTTGATGGACTTTATGACGGAATGGTGACCCATCTGGGTGTAGCTATTGTTTTTGGCCTGGTGGTACTGGTGGTCATCTATGCCATAGGTGAAATATCCGGGGCACATCTCAATCCAGCGGTCACCTGGGCATTTTTCGTGGCAAAAAGAATTGAAGCACCAAAGGCGGTCTGGTACACCCTTGCCCAAATCCTCGCGGCCATTGCTGCAAGCGCAATACTAAGAGCAATGTTTCCTGAAACCATCACAATGGGGGAAACTTTGCCCTCCAACGGCCTCTTACCGGCTACCCTTATGGAATTCATTTTAACGTTTACCCTAATGTTCGTAATTATCAATGTAGCCACCGGATCCAAGGAACAGGGGTTGATGGCGGGACTTTCCATTGGCTTTACCGTTTTGATCTGCGCATTGATGGGAGGTCCGGTATCCGGCGCTTCCATGAATCCCGCCCGTTCCATCGGACCGGCCCTGATCGGGGGAAATCACACTCATTTGTGGATGTATATCATAGTGCCCCTTTTGGGGGCCATTTCAAGTATTTACGTATGGAAAATTATTACAATTAAAAACCGCTGACATGAAAATTGCACTTTTCTCCGATATTCACGCCAATCTTCCTGCATTGGACGCTTTTTTTGAAGATTTGGAAAAACACCGCCCGGATGCCACCTATTGTCTTGGGGATTTGGTGGGCTACAATATTTGGCCCAATGAGGTCATCAATGAAATCCGTAAACGTCAAATCCCTACCATCGCGGGCAATTATGACTTTGGCATAGGCAGGCGGAGTGACGACTGTGGATGCGCCTATAAAAGTGATGAGGAAAAAGCCAATGGGGCCGTTTCCATTTCCTTTACCAATCAAATCGTGAACGATGAGGAGCGAGCCTATCTAAGAACATTACCCGCACATATTAATTTGGAGTTTCAACTAAACGGGGAAAAGGCAGCCATTTTATTGGTACATGGGAGTCCCCGACGCATTAATGAATACCTTTTTGAGGACAGGGCAGATAAAAGCCTATTGCGAATTATGAAGGATGCCAATGCCGATGTGATGTGTTTTGGGCACACCCATAAGCCCTATCACAAAGCTTTGCCCGATGCTGAAAATGAACCAGCACTTCATCGTCACGCCATTAATATTGGTTCCATTGGTAAGCCCAAGGATGGGGATAAAAGGGGATGCTATGTGCTTTTAACCATTGATGGGAACTTTGCAAAGGGAAAAAAGGATGGTATTTCCGTGGATTTTATCCGTTTTGAATATGACGTGGAAAAAGCGGCCAAAGCAGTTGAGGGCAGTATACTGCCCAACGCCTACGCCGAGGCTTTGAGGGACGCCAAGTAGGGCGCCCAAGAGAACCCCGTGAAATGAAAAGGGGAAAATCCCAGGCCGTGACCACCTTGTCCGGTCCAAGGAGGTCTTTTTGGATTCCCGGTCAATGAAAGCCAGACAACCGTTTAATGTCATATTTACCTTACTTGGGAAAAATCAGTATTTTAACTCGGTTAAACCATGGATTGACCGGATGGGGAAAAAATTTACGCGGGAAGAGTTTTTTGGTAGGCTAAAGGAAAAGAATAGGACCAAAATCGGTGAAAAAGCATTTCTGTTGGCCAATGGGATGATTGACGTACATGGATTTTCGAAGGAAAAGGCCTTTATTGAAGCTGTGGAAATAGCCACGGCCTGGTACGATAATGAAAAACAATACGTTCCTCGAAAACTAAAATGACATTGGAACCGCTATTCCTGTTTCCTTATTTCTTCCAAAGTAGGCACTTGGGCCTGGGAATCCCTCTACGCCACACGCATTCGTAAAGTGAAACGATTTCAGACAATTTCCTTCCCATAACTTCCGCCAGGTATACTGAAAAAATGTACTAAACCATCAAAAGTGATCTATAACTTTGTTTTTTGAGCGTAATCATAGCATACGAACCCAAAACAAAAAAAGATATGACACACATAACGTTTGCGAACGGAGATAAAATGCCCATGTTAGGTCTTGGAACCTGGAAATCTGAAAAAGGAAAGGTTTTTGAAGCGGTGAAAACCGCAATCAAGATTGGGTACAGACATGTGGACTGTGCTCCCATATATGGCAACGAACAGGAAATCGGAGAGGCCATTAAAGCATGTATTGAAGAGGGCGTTGTCCGTAGGGAAGACCTTTGGATTACCTCAAAACTTTGGAACGATTCCCATAGAAAGGAGGATGTGGTTCCGGCCGTGAAAAATACCCTAAAGGATTTGTCACTGGATTATGTAGATCTCTTTTTGATCCATTGGCCCGTGGCACTAAAGAAAGGGGTATATCTGGCTACATCCGCTGCTGATTTTCTATCGCTGGCTGAGATTCCATTGGAGGATACTTGGCGAGGCATGGAAGAAGTCGTGCACAACGGTCTCGCAAAGCACATTGGGGTATCAAACTTTGGAAAGGCCAACCTTTCCAAACTGATGGGTACTTCGACAATAAAACCGGAAATGAACCAGGTAGAGACCCACCCCTATTTTCAACAAAATGACCTTTTGGATTTTTGTGGGGAAAATGGGATACCCCTGACAGCCTATTCTCCCCTTGGATCATCGGATAGGCCCAGCGCACTCAAGGCCGATAATGAACCGAACCTGCTTGAAGACAAGGTAATTCGTTCCATTGCGGAATCTAAGAATGCTGCTCCTGCCCAGATCTTGATTTCGTGGTCATTACATCGCGGGGTTTCCGTAATTCCCAAGTCCACCAATGACCAAAGGATCAGGGAGAACTTTGAAGCTCGGAATATCCAATTGAATTCCGAAGAAATGGAGATGATCTCAAACTTGGAAAAAGGTCGGCGTTACCTCTCCGGTGAGTTTTGGGTCTTTGAGAACGGGCCGTACCAATTGAAGGATATTTGGGCATAACCTTAAGCCCAAAACCAATACGTGCATCACGATGACTCCAAAACGTTTACAGTGAATACTTATGATTCATGGTACGATTGGGAATGGCAGGGAAAAACCAAATGGGCATATCCCTTTCTGTACATTGAATTCATGTTAAAATCCCGAAAAACGAATATATCGATTTTTAGTAAAGAGTATTAATTTTAACCGAATTAGGGTGGTTATAAGGAATTCATCTTATATCCAATAGTTGTAGCCAATATGAAAAAAATTAAGAAAGCCATTTTTAAATATTGGAAAAATGATTCAATTGGTCTCATTAGATTGACTTTAGAATTAATCCTAGTTTTTGGACTAATAACTTATTTCAACTATAAACAAACTGACATTTCTATTAGACAACTTAGAATTCAAGAAAGACAACAACAAATACTGGATAAGCAGATTTTAATTTTTGACTATGAACACAGACCCAAATTTCAAATTGTTGAGTATTATGAGCAAAAAGACAGCCTCCATCATTGTATAACTGAAGGAATTCAAATACAAAATGAAGGTTATCCAATTGATGCCAGAGAAATTGAAATCTACAGCTTCTTTGAAATAGATAACGGAGAAAATGTTAAGACTATTTTCCCAGTGAAACTATATTATCGTATTGGGACAATAAATAGAAATGAAAGAGATGTCCTTGAGACTTTAAGTGGAACATGGAATTGCAAAGACTTCTTTAAATTTCGAGACGAATTACATACCTATAAAGTATCCTATCATTGGGCTTTAAAAAAATTTCATGTAATACGAATAAAATGGAAAGATGTGCTTAAAAAAGAGCATATAAGCTATTATAGTACTGATGTATACCAACCTAATCAAGAAATAAATTCTAAAGAAGCATTGAAATTAATCAAATTACATGACCAAGATTTTAAAATTCATATGCAAAAACCAATAAATACAGAATTAATAATCGATAAGGTAAAAAATACTGGCTACAACAAGGTGTATAATTAATTGCGGTCGGAATTCCCAAAAATGGAAATCCTAGCAATTAACTATCTTCGGTACAGGCGGACATTTTCCGCTGGAAAACGTCCACAAAGAAATCATAGCCGAGACCGTTGTAAGCAATTTGTTTGGTCATGTAGCGGATAATTGCCAATGGAGATCAGCAAGTTTTAAGTATAAGTAGTTTGTAGAAATAAAAATGACATGGACGAAAATCCAACGACACCGCTACCCTGGAAGGGCTACCATAAAATAGGATTTCGTTTTGCTCTTATATTTTTTATTCTGTTCATTATTTTTCTTGATTGGTCTGTAAACCCTATTTTATCTCATCTTTATTATTACGGTCCCCTCTCTACTTTCCTAGATACTGTGATTTTCTGGATTGGGAAAGATCTATTCAATATCCAATCAATTATCATTTCCCCGTATGATGGGGAGCACAACGATAGAACATACGTCTACTTGCTTTATTTTTCGATTACTGTCGTTGCTGTTTTGGGAACGATCATATGGAGTTTACTTGATAGAAAACGCCAAAACTACCGAGTACTTTATTATTGGTTCACGGCCATCATTCGATACTACTTGGCGTTTACTATGTTTCTATTTGCACTCTATAAATTTTTTAAAGTCCAATTCCCTGATCTTGGATTCTATACATTGACAGAACGTGTGGGAGACATGTCACCCATGCATCTAGCGTGGGCTTTTTATGGTCACTCCTATGAATATAATGTCTTTATGGGGGTAGCAGAAGGAGCAGCATTGCTACTTTTTTTTCGCAGAACAACTGCACTGGGAGCAATCCTCATCATGGCAGCTCTTGCCAATGTAATAGCAGTAAATTACAGTTATGATGTTCATGCGAAAATGTATCCTACTGCTTTGTTCATAATGGCTCTTATTCTATTTCTTAGAGATGCTAAAAGTATATTCGGATTTTTCTTCAGTGACCAATCAATTTCTCTTCCCATTATTAAAGAACCAGTTTATAAAAAGAGTTGGGTGCGTATTTCTAAATCGATGCTGAAAGTTGTGGTGATAGGTTATTTCCTTATTGCCTCCATAAAGAGTACTATGAGTTATAAGAATAGTATAGAGGAACTTTTACAAGCTAAATCTGAATATTCGGGGTTCTACGATATTGAATCATTCGCTCTTAATGAAGATACATTATCGCTAGAGAATCCTTTACGTTGGCGAGAATTCATAATTGGCGATGGAATAATGGAAGCAGTGCGCTTTAAAGAAGATAGTGTTGCATTTGTAAATATTCGACCCGACAAAAGAGAGCTTTTACTATATGGGGATCTTACGGACTTATCACAAAAAAGGCAAGAGATTTATAATGAGCTAGGCATTGGTGATGAGATCTACTATGGGATGGATTCTATATTGGTTGCACGAAAAAAAATAAGTAGGTTTTCTCTTGAAAATCCTGATACAAACACATTACAGCTTAAGGGAATAATCGGAAATGATTCTGTTTTTATAACCGCCCGACGAAGACCTCTGGACTTAAACGAATTCAGGTTAATGCAAAGACGTTTTAATTGGATCAATGAGGCTAGTAATTTTTATTAGTTTCGAGAAAGGATCTACTACTTGTGCAAGAGAATATCAAAATAAAACTGCTTACAACAATGTATAACAGGCATTGAAACGCCTGTTATACTAGACCGTTATGTGCAATGATAAAAAAACGGAAAATTACGTTCAAATCCAATATTGGTCGGAAGGCCAGGATATTGAGGGCATGTTCTTCTTTATCGGGGCAACAGTACAAAACCTTAAAGACATCCACCCTCAGTTTGTGGTGAAAATTATCCCAAAAGGCAATTACCTGAAGTTCGTTCACCAAGGCTTATCGAGAAATGCGCGCTATACCTATCGATATATTTATCAGGAGTTTCTTCCAAATTCCGCATATAGCCTTTCATTACCTTTCAATTTCGAATGCTACGGAAAAGGTTACCTGTCACCCTGCAATGAGCAATCGGAAAGTTCTGTATTTATTCCTATAGCAGACATACGTACAAGAATGGAGTAACAAATTGCTAACAGGCGATAAACTCAATGAACAAAAGGAGCTAGAAGCAATATCCAGTGCGAAACAGTAACTTTAAAACAAATTGGACAGGATATGCCCACTGTGTTTATCTAGACGGCATCAAATATTTATTGGTGCCTTAAAACCAACAATTTTAAGGAACCCTTCCTCTTAATCCATTAAATCCCATTAACTCACGATTCATGGTAATAGTATTCCATGCCAAAAATTATATCGATAATAACTCATGCATTTGTAACCTATTCCTTTTTTTTGGGTCTCTAGATAGAAATCAATGGATTACCATATAAATAGAAACTGGATGAAAAGAATAGCCATATTGTTTCTAGGATCATTAATTTTTTGTGCCTGTAAGCAAAATCATAAAAATGCTTCAGGGTATGATGATATCATAAAAAATGAGAATGACCATTCTTACGATTGGATAAAATTAAAAATAGATAGCACGTTAACTGAAAACAATATTCCGGCGCTTTCAATAGCAATAATTGAAGGTGGGAAAGTTACCTTGTTCAAAGGGTTTGGAACCATGGAAAGAAATGGCAGCACTTCTGTTGATAAAAATTCAATTTATCAAATAGCGTCTCAATCCAAAATGTTTACCGGCATCATAGTGAATAACCTTATCAAAGAAGGAAAGCTTAAACTAGACGACCCCATAACCAAATATCTATCGGATGTTCTAAATTGGGAATCTACAGAAAGACTAAAGGTAGTGAAGTTAAAATCTTTGCTTCAACATACCGCAGGAATCGCCAATGATGCCTGTTCGAACTACAAAAGGAGAATTGATGGCGAAGCGTGGTTGGAGGGTTATTCGGAAAAGGAATTAATAAAGGATCTCAATGAGATGGAATTGGTATACGAACCGGATACACAATGGAAATATTCAAATTCTGGTTACGCAATAGTTGGTTATATCTGCGAAAAGGTTAGCGGTATGGATTATGACGCCTTGTTGAAGAAATATGTTACCGAGGTATACAATCTCGATAATACAAGTATTACCTTGGATAGCTATCAGAAATCCCTTTTGGTTACCCCTTACAGAAAAGACGATAGGGAAGTAAAAACACAAGCTTCCTTGATGGGAAAAGCAACACCAGCAAGTGCTATATACTCTAACACGTCGGATTTGTCAAAATTAATTGTTGAACAGATAAAGGCTTATAGAAAAAATAAAGCAGAAAATTTATATAGCCCTCTTGTTTTGACCGAACAAGTAGCTGAAATGGGACGTAATGATTTATATTATGGCTATGGTTTAATTATGAAAAGTGAAGAAAACTGGACAAATTATAATCATGGCGGGGATGCTGATGGCTTTGGGTGTGAGTATTATTTCTCTCCTGAAAAAGAAATAGGAGTTGTATTTCTTACATCGAGTGGTGGAAGGTGGATAGGAATGTTGACGAATCAAATTTTCTATGAGTTGTGCAACAAATCTTAAAGTTAATCAGTCTCATAAAACGAAGGTTTTTTGGGACTTCCTAAAACCTGTTTGGCCCTATCCACGATTCTTACGTTCAAATTTGTTCATAAAAAACATGTTTGAACGGTGATGTCGGCCCATTGCATATGCGGTGGTTTTTAATTTGAAAACCCTACTTCGCCATAAGAACAGCTCCCGTTTCCCCGGTCCAGTTTTGAAGCCGGTCCAGATACAAATAGGATTCCACAAATTCGCGATGTTCGGGACTTGTTATTTTTTCAACCAAAATCAAGGCAGATATATAACTTGCCAAATTTCCGTTCGAAGAACTGAACTTACCATCCGCTACATAAGTGACCTTGGCATCATCATTGACCTTTAAATTGGGATAGTCCATTTGAAGCTGTTTACCCCCTCCAATATAGGTCACAATGTTTTTTCCATCCGCTATCCCGGATTTACCAACCAACTGGGCACCTGCACAATTGCTCACCGTGTATTTGGTTTCCTTGTTCTTCTCCTGAATAAACCTTACGATATCCTCATTATGTATCTGGGCGTACATATCGTAAGCGCTGGGAATGAAAAGTGCCTCTAATTTTGGGCAATTCTCAAAAGTATAATCCGGCATTAGTTTAAGACCTTCTTCGGCAATAATTACGTTCTCCCTTTCAGCAATGGTGATGACATTGAACAGTTGAAGACCCTCTTTTGTAGGCTTGGAAAAGACATCGGCCGTGGCCGTGACCTCCGTTGTAAGTACGCCGTCATAAATCAGGAGGCCAATCGTAGGTAAATCCTTCCTAAAGGGTTTTAAATGCTTGGTCAAGGTATCGGAACCAACCTTTGCCACTTTTTCCCCTTCTACTTCGTTTTCGTCTTTTCCACCTTCATTTGTTGTATTACAACTAACCGCCATAAAGGCAATACCAAGCGTAAGAATGCTTAAGATGGTCATTTTTAGAGCTACTATTTTCATTTTGATTTAAAGTTTTGTTGGGGGTTCCATCAAAAGGAGCCCCATCATTAATAACATTAGTGATATCCGTTCTAAGCGCTAAAACAGTGACACAAAATTATTGCTGGGAAAACTTGAAAAAATTAAGCTGGTTTAAGAAAGAGGGCAATTTATTCCCGTTCAAAAAGCAGGAAACGACACTACCCATGGCACCGATTCACAATATTTATTTTTAAAAGAAATGGAAACCCATACATCACCAAATCAACATCAATTTTCAGCTTTGAAATGAATTGATTTTGATTTGCGTATGGCCGATAAATAAACCCAAACAATGAACAATGCTTGAAGTGGTATTCTAAACCATAGGTAGTTTAAACCATTACCATCGTTCCCTCCCGTTTGATAATTCACATTTTCCAGGGCAGCATAGATATTGGCGGGCAAAACCATCACAAAGAAAACGATCAATACCCAACCTACCCTTACTCGATATTTGGGAAGTAATAAACCGATGGCAAATAGCACCTCCATAATCCCCGTCAATAGCACCAACTCCTTTCCGAATGGAATCCATTCGGGAATCATGGCCTGCATTCCCTCCATATACATAAAATGTCCCATTGCGGTAAAGACCAACATGACTGCCATTGCAATTCTTCCCGCCAAAGGAAAGTTGTTTTCTTTTCTAAAAAGCCTGTACACCAATGCCGTTAGAACAAAAGAAATGACTAAAACAAGTAAGGGTTTCATAAAAAAGAACTATAAGATTTGTATTTCCATTGATGTCAACTTCGTTCATCCTTGGGCCAATTCCAGGCATGCCAGATAATTGAACCAAATACCAATACTTCCACAAATTGGTATAACAGATAGAAGGTATACCATCCTCCTAAATCATTTAGCTCCCCCACGATTAGTATAACGGACATGGAGGACCATATCAAAGCTACAATTAAATTGAACCATTTATTGATTTTTGGCTTTAACAGAACGGAAAAAAGAACCATCAATGAAGGTACGATCAAGATAAGGGAGAAAATCACCAGTAGTTCGGGTGTCGTATCACCAACTGGGGTTTTCAGGTTCATTAGCTGTTCTATTTTACCAGGGGTTTTCAGCTCAAAATAATCTGCGTATAGGTACAAAAACATAAGACATGCCCAATGGGCGGCCAGTTTACCTTTTACATTCACTTTGCTGTCTGTAAGCATGGTATTTCCGTTTGGGATTGATCTTTGCTTTTGGGGCACTGGGACTTTTCCTTCCTAAAGAACACCGATTGACCAACCACTGTTCCCAATTTATCCTTATGGCAATGGTTTATGCGTCGCAATAGCAATTCTATTCCATGCATTTATGGTCACAATGGTCATCACGATTTGTGAAAAAGTTTCCTCATCAAAATGTGCAATTGCCTCCAAATAGGTAGCCTCGCTTAGTCCATTTTTATCCAAAACCGTCAATTCTTCCGTCATTTTTAAAATGACCCTCTCTTCTTTGGAGAACAATTCTGTCTTTCTCCAACCATCCAAAACATAAATGCGTCTTGGACTTTCGCCTTCCCTTACCGCTTCTGAACTATGCATATCAATACAAAATGCACACCCATTGATTTGAGAGGCCCTTATCTTGATCAGATTTTTATGGGTGGCACTTAATTTTGATTTGGCCAGGTAGCCTTCCAATGCGAACATTGCTTCATAGGCTGTTGGTTGAACAGCATCAATCTGTATTCTTTCCATTGATCATAATTTTGTTTGAGGCAAAACTATTTCATGGTCAAGGCAAAAAACTTAAACTGGTTTAAGAACGCCGTTTAGCTCTTATTTCACTTACGTATTCAGGGGTAAGGCCCAAGAATGAAGCGATTAAATATTGAGGTACACGTTGGGCAAATTCAGGAAAGCTATCCGTGAAATGACAGTACATCTCTTCCTTGGTGAAATCGAATGCATACTTCATTCGCATCAAAGAGGCCCCATATGAAATCTCGTAGATTTTTCTAAAATAGGTTTCCAAAGCCGGAAACTCTTTAAGCAGTTCTTCCTGATTTTCACGGCTGATTTTCAAAAGCGTGGTGTTCTCTACGGCCTGGATGGTAAAATCGGTGTTTTTTCCTTTTTGGTAAGCCAAATTATCCGTCATCCACCAATCTTCAATGGCAAACTGAACTGTTCGCTGAATGCCGTTTTCCCCGGTAAAGAACATATGTAAACAGCCTTGTAACACAAAATAATTGTAGGTACATTTTGAGCCGGCTGAAAGAATGATATCTTTTTTGCCATACATCCCAATGTCAAAATATTCCTGGATTCTTTCAAAATCCTCCTTCTTGAATTCGGTAAAATTTCTGATATGTTCTAAAAACTGCAACAACATTTTCAGTGTTTCAACCCACTATACAAAGATAAAAGCCATCGCTTAAAACTTATATTTTCCAGGCACGGATAAAAAGCCCGCCGTACCATGAACCCCATAAATAGGACCGTCAAAGTAAAAGCTGTGTTCCATTTCCAGCGAAAAATAGCTGTGAATCGAATCAAAACGCTTAAACTGGTTTAAGAACGAACAATCTCAGATGGGAAAGGGGTCGCTTTGGAAAAACTTTCCGTGAAATAACGAGTGTGTTTCCAAAGGCTGAATATCGTTGGTATTACATCCTAATTTTGGTGTCCAAAAATCCGTTGGTCAACGCTATTGCTATCCCTACAAGAAGCATGACCAAAATCCAACAAAAAGCTTCCAACAGTACAAGTAATGTTGGTTCATGCATCACGTTCCAAGGAAGATAAAATTCAAACCAGGGAACCATTAAGCTCCAACCGACCAAACCAAACTGTATCCCTTTCTGAAAATTCGTTCCGGACAACTTTGGCCCAATAAAGGAGAATACCATACTATATATGATCCCTATCCCCAATAGTCCCACTAGAATTATCCAGATGTTATTGGCCATTCTAGGAAGGGGTTCCATCTCCTCCATGACAGCTTTAAATTTTGCACTTTGAAAGTTGGGGTCGGCCAATATGGATTGCGCCGGGCCAAAGAAAATAATCATCCCAACGATCCAGGCTCCACCACCTACAAGTCCGGAAATAGCAACACGTACTATCCGCTTCATACCATTTTGTAGATTCATGTGTATAATCTGAGTTATGTTGTAAAGGTCAATCGTCGCAATTTGTCCCGCACGGTTGAGGTTATTGTACAATCCTTAACCGTAGGTTTAAAAAAACATGGGTATCAAGTCTTTTCCCGTGCCATCAAAGCCTCCAATTTCTCCTTAGCCATGGCAAAGTTGGGGTCATATTGAAGTGCTTCTTTGTAATAGTTGACAGCGTCGCCAATTTTGTTTTCTTTTTCATGGTAAACCCCCAACACATAAGTTACATAAGCATTGTTTGGAAACATCTTTTTAGCCAACTTTTGGATTTCAAAGGCACTTTGTATTTTCCCCTTTAAATAATGGTCGGTATAACCATACATGATCATATCGTCAGGGTTTACGAACACCCAATCCTTGAACTTTTTATTTTGCTCCACAAAGGCCTTTTCTGCTAGTTTCACGCCTTTGTTCTTGATGATATCCATGAATTGTTGACTGGTCATAGGGACTTCCTTATGCTGCTGAACGTAATTTTCCCTTAAAAACCCATACGTACCAATATCTGGATTCGACATGGTTGCTATCACATATTTTATGGCTTTTTCAGCCTCTCCGTACATTCCCATTGCATTTAACTTTGACGATAGGTTCAATAGCTCACCCGGATAGAGGTTGTCCAGATTGGCATCCAAAAACCTTCCTATATCTTTCCCTTCATTTTTGTTAAGTTTTTCATCTTGTACTATCAACCCTTCTCCCGGAATCCACTTATCATATTCCATGTTTTTGGCTACTTCCAAGGCAAATTTTTCCCCCTTTAGTTTTGAAACCAGGTGTAGCGCTCCATCAATTCCTGCGGAAATTCCCGCTGTAGTGATTACTTCGCCGTTGTCCACAAATCTCACATCCCTACGAACATCTATTTTAGGGTATTCACTTTGTAGGTAGTCTATTGACTTATGATAGGTGGTCGCAATCTTACTGTCCAGGAAACCGGCTTCGGCCAAAAAGAAAGCCCCCGTGCAAACCGTTAAACTTAATTGGGACTTTGGTGTCACTTTCTTTACCCAATTTTTCACCTTTTCGTCTTTGGCAGCAGCGATATCCCCGCCTCCCACAAACACCACAACATCCGGTATGGGGGCATTGGCGATGGAATAATCGGGCACAACGGTCAGGTAATGCATGGCCTTCATGGGCTTGGTGGTTTTTGCAACCGTATATACATTGTAGCCAGCGATTATAAATACTTCCATGGGCCCTGCAAAATCCAATATTTCCACATTATCCTGTAAGTAAATGGCAATGTTCTTTATGTCCATTTTTTGGGCGTTTGTTGCCGTGGCCAACAGTAGCACAAAAAGTGAAACCCATACTTTTTTCATAGTTGATTATTTTGAATTCATGGTTTGTTCCTGTTGACGCAACCCCCATACCCTTAAAGCTTTTTTAGTGCTGCAAATTGTATCCTCGTACCGTTGTGTCTTTTAGGGTATTCTTTTTTGGCCCTTCGTATATTTCCCAGGCTTCCCGGATATCATGTACAATACATTTAAAAAGTCTTCATACGTTTCAGACGTTCATTTTTTATTAAAAATTTCGTTGTATTCGGTGGTTTCAAAACCGATGATTTGGTTGTTTTTATTTCTTTTAAATGTGATAAGGTGGGACGCGTGTGAGGTAAGGAATTTATCCGTACCGATGTAGAAAACAGGATAATGCCTGTTCTCCTTTTTTAAAAGCAACTCCTCATTTTCATCATCAAATTTCAAGACGAATGTTCTAAGGGAACTTGAGCTATATATTCCTTCATATTCCTTTAAAGTAGTGGCGTCCTTCATATGGCTATAGGGATTGTCCCCTACAAAGGCCACTCCATTGTTGGGTGTCCAGTCATATTCCATATAAAGTGCCGTTTGCGCTGCGGTCTCCAATCCTTCCAATTTGGCGACCATATGGAGGGCACCGTCAATTCCCGCTGAAACCCCTGCAGTAGTCACAACCGTGCCATTATCCACATATCTGGCACCGCGCAGAACTTCAATTTTGGGATAGTTCTGTTCCAAAACATCCAAATTGTATCTAAAGGTGGTGGCCTGTTTGTTATCCAGAATACCGGTCTCTGCCAGGATTAAGGCCCCACTACACACAGAAAAATGGTATTTGGTTTCTTTTTGGGATTTTATCCAATCTATGAGCGCTTCATCCTTTGAGGATAACACGGCATTACCGCCAAAAAATACCAAGATGTCTACCGCTGGGGCATCGGATAAATCATAATCTGGAATAACGGTAAGGATGCCCTGGGCATAAATGGGTTCTTTGGTTTTGGAAATGGTAACCACTTCATAACCTGCATAGGCAAAAACTTCTAGTGGTCCCGCCAAATCAAGGATTTCAACACCAGATTGTAGATAGAGCCCTACTTTGGTCCTTTCAACCTCAGGAAACATTTCCAGTTCGGATCTCTTGATAAGCTTCATATTGCAATGTTTACAAACCCCGGGTTCGTTGAACGTTAGATCATCACACTTTCTGTTGCACGGTGGGCATACATAAATATCCTGCCCCATGTTGCTACTATTTTGCGCCGATAGCGTAACCGAACAGCAATACAGCAACACGCACATAAGTCCGGCGGAAAGATGTTTCATTCACCTTGATTTGTTCCGGGCTAAATTAGTTTTGAAACCGATGTTGCAAAAGGACAGAACACTATGGTTTTGGGACAAAACCAAGATGAGGAAGTACGGCTATGATACGGCTTCCGCTATATTTTTCGCACTATTTTCTGGAACATTTCCTTGTCAGTGGCCCCTTCAGTGCTAACAACCAATACGTTTGTGTTAGCTGTAATTCCCAAATGCTGTTTTAGCGGCTCGGCTTGGGGATTGGTCATCAAGTACTTTAATCCTGCCAGACCTCCAACCCCTGACTCTCCCGAGATTATCCGCGGGTCATCATTGGAAGGATGGTAAAGCTCGCGCATTACTTCTTTTGCATATTCATCCTTTATTCGAATGCAGACATCCGTAAAATTCCTGATTATCTCCCAAGCCGTCATTGAAGGTAATCCACAGTTCAGTCCCGCCATTATGGTATCAAAATTGCATTCGGGTCGGACCCTTTTTCCTTCATGGAATGATGATAGGATACCATGGGCATTATAAGGTTCAACAATTACAAATTTGGGTCTGTCCCTTCTGTGCTGGTTTACAAAATGCCATATTCCCGAGGCTGCCCAACTACCAACCCCAGCCTGAAATAGTACAAGGTTGATTTTTGGATAATCAAATTCCTTCCATTGCATTTCAATCTCTTCGAATTTGGTAAGGTACCCGGCCATTACATAGGCCGGTATTTCCTCATATCCTTCCCAAGCACAGTCCTGGACCAGTGTCCAATTGTTTTTAATGGCCGATATCTTGGCAATTTCGCAGGTATCATCATAATTTTCACCAGTATCCACTACTGTTGCACCCTCACTGGCTATGCTATCAATTCTTTCTTTTGCCGTGTTTTTGGGAACATATACAACGGCATTTTTACCCTTTGTTGAAGCCGCCCATGCCAAAGCCCTTCCATGATTTCCATCTGTAGCGGTGCAAAAAGTGGTAACATTTGGGTTTTTCCCCAATACCTTATGAACGGCAAATGAAGCTCCCAATCCTTTAAAGGCATTTAAACCCAATCTATGGGATTCGTCTTTTATAAAAATTGAGCCCACACCATAGCTATTCGCTAAGTCGGTTAGCCTGTATAGTGGTGTAGGTTTATAATTTGACAATGATTTATGGAAAGGGAATGCATCCTCATTTTCCAAAATGGAAGTAGTCAAACCCTTGGGGATGATGTTCGTTGGTTGGTTTAAAAAATAATCCAACATTACTCCCTCCATTTAAAGGATTTGTCGTCTATCGCATGCATTGTACATAAAATCCCGTCCAAATGATCGCATTCGTGCTGCACCAATTCCGACTCATCATTGGATACGTTCCATTCCCTAATGTTCCAATTTTCATCCCTGTAGCTCAACGTCACCTGTCTATGACGCTTAACCCTGACCAATAAATTTGGAAAACTCATGCAATCATCCCAAAGCTCAAACATTTCATCACTCTTGAACGTAATTTCCGGATTTACAATGATTCTGGGCGCACCCATATTTATATATATCAGGCGTTTCATAATGCCCAATTGCGGGGCGGCAATTCCCCTGCCAAAGTGGTATTTGGCTTTAATTTCGGCCATGGCATTGGCCAGGTCTTCTACCCATTCATTGAGCAAGGGCAATTCCGCCTTAACCACGGGCTCGCATTTTTCATATAATAAAGGATTCCCCAGTTGTATTATATCCTTCATTCCTTTCCTGTTTCCCATACCGCCTAATTGTAGTTAAAAGAATAGCTGCCATGAATATAAAAAAAGGACGGAACTCTAGGGCTTTGTCCCAAAACCCTAGAAGAGAAAACACAAGAACTCCCATAATCAAAATGTTCCCCTGTCGCTATAAAAAGGAATACAAGTTTGACAATTTCATGTCCCCATGGGTAGTGTCAGCGTACCAATACCCCTTTATTTTTTCTTGGTTTCCATTATGGTTTGGGCATCCATCCAATATACTTCGCCTTTGACCGCTCCTTTCCAACCGCTATCAGGAGGATTGCTATATCTTTTTGAAAAAAAGAAATACTTCCCATCCGGGGACATATAAGGGCAGAAGTATATCCAATCTTTGGACAGTGTTTCACCCAAATCAAAATGGGAGGGTTTTTGCCATTTACCATTTTTTTTGAATGACACTGCAAATCCTCCTTGGTCCGTATAGGTGTTCCCTGTAATCAAGACACGCTCATCAGGTGAGACATAGGTGCTGCGTTCACTTTTTTCCGAATTCACCTCCGAACCAATATTTACCGGTGTGTCAAATTTTCCCTCTCCCAAATATTGGGCCCTATAAATATCGCGTTTGCCCAATCCGCCTGGTCGATCGGACGTGAAATAGATACTCCCGTCAGCAACCACAACAGGATATGATTCCGCATAATCGTCCGTAGAAACCGGGTAGCCGACCTTTGTTGCCCTTTGCCATTTTCCATTTACTTTTTGACTGCTATAAATATCCGGTTTGGAATTTTTGGAACGATCCTCCGGGCTTATTCCCAGAAAATACATTGTATTTCCATCTTCCGTTAGGGATGGGTCAATGGCGACGGACTCCGAATTTTGATCGCTATACATTGGAATAGGTTTAGGTTGTGACCAATTACCCTCCTTGAATTCAGAATGATGGATAATGAAACTCCCATCAATAATCCTTGTAAAGAACAACTCCGTATAGGAGGAGTTGAATACGGCATTGATTTCTACGGCATCCGTATTCACCAAGGACGGGGCAAAAAGTTCTGGTACCGCACCTGGGACGGCATCATTCAAATGGTATGTAGAATGCATATTGGATTTACAGGCTTGCAGAATAACCAAAAGTATGACCGATAGTATTCGGATTGATCTATACATTGTTTCCATAATGATCGCGGATTTAGATAAGGCCATAAGTTATGGTTCCCCAATACCTAGCATCCAAAACCACAAAACGATTTTTAGTTCCCTATTAATTCCTCAAAAATAGTAAACCGACGACCCTTGGCCTAGGACTAATCGTTTGGTTTTTGGGACAGGGTCAAGTCATGCTGTTTTTCCTTGTATCGATCCAAGACCTTTGAAAGATGGCTAGTACTTTTAAAACCACATTCGGAGGCCACCAGTTCCAATTTGTTTTTTTCGGAAACAAGATTTAAGGCACGTTCAATCCTTAATTTTTCGGTATACTGATGAATGGTTATACCTGTTGTTCGCTTGAACAAACGGGTCAGGTTCCTTACGCTCATATGTACATTATCGGCCACGTCTGTCTGATTGAAGTGTTTTCCCAAATTTTTTAGGATGAATTCCTGTGCCCGATGTATTCTTTCATCAAGATGATTTCTGTATTCAAGAAAAATGCTGAGCTGTGGATCGGATTCACCACGCCTGAAATAAACAACGGCCTCTTTGGCTACATCAATGGCAAGTCTGGTACTAAACCTATGCTCCAAAATGTACAATGCCATATCGATTCCTGAGGATATGCCAGCACTGGTAAGGATATTATCGTCCACCACAAAGAGTCTTTTTTCCTTGATGTCTATTCTGGGATAAGCTTTTTTGAAGGCTGGAATTCTTTTCCAGTGTGTAGTGCAACTTCTATCCTCAAGAATGCCCGAAGCTGCCAGTAAAAAAGTTCCTGTGCAAATAGAACAAATGGTCACCCCAACTTCATGTTGGGTCCTTAACCATTGAAAAAAAGGGGTGCAATTTTCCAAAAATTTTTGATCTTCCAGTAGTGAAAACGTTATTCCCGGAACCAGGATAAAATCTTGATCGGTAAGATTGAAATCCTTAAAGTATTGCAGTTCATAAAATTTAAGGCCTGCACTACTTGTCACTTCACAACTTTCCGATAGGCTTACAAAATGCAGTTCAATTTCCGCTCCATACTCTTTCGCTTCGTAGAATATATGGGCCGGTCCATTGATGTCCAAAAGATGCACTTTTGGAGGGGTTATACAAATGATATTTTGTTTCATAATTGTCTATGCTGAATGAAATAATCTGTCAGTTTATCGTACCGAAAAAACACCTGCTACTGGATTTCGGTACAACGCAGTACGGCACGCCTTACTTAAGACGTGCTGAAATAGTATTGGACAAAGGTTAAACCAGAGGTGGATGGAAGATATCCTTTTCAAAAAGGAAGACGTAGGGGTTTTCATGCCGAACAAACAATCCCTTTGCCCTTATAACGGAGATGTCATCACATTGTTCTTCTTGAAAAGAGGTCAGTAGAAACTCCAATTTAGAATGCATTACCACTGGAAGCTCCTGTTCTTTCCCGCTTTGGGTTTCCTTTAGCTGTTGCATTAAATAGCACTTTCCATTACAAGCACGTTTGGGCTCCTCCCTATTGCTGCACAAAAACTCCTTGATGTATTCTTGGTTGCCCAAAAAATCAAAAAGCACCAGGCCATTTGCCATTGGCTGGGCGTGCAGCGTGATGAGTAATACTAAGGCACTGATTTTTTGCACTATCGGGATGTTCAATACAAAAATAGGCCATAAAGCCATGAATTCAACTCGACGGAAAAGGTAGACCGGTTCAAGGGACATTTTTGGACATGGATTGTTCAGCTATTCACTGAATGGCAGTTTGGGTTAGCTTTTTTATTCCATTATCTTTTTTTCAATGCTTTCCAGTTGTGATCTGCTTTGAACGTGTTTGGCATTATCAAACAGCATACTGTTTTTTAACGAAGGAAATATTTTTGATGCCCTTCCGATCATTTTCCCTCCGGGAAAAAGAATATCTCTTTTTGCAGCAAATATGGTGATTGGTGTTTTAATGTCCTTTGCCTTCTTGGCATCAATAACAGGTAGCGGTGTGAAGTCCATATCAAAAAACAGAAATACTTTTGAGAGGTACTTTAGTGCAAATTCGTCCCGTTCCGTAAAAACTTCCGATAAAAACTTTTCAATATACTTTGGGTTTTTGGTGGCTTTAAATCTTTTCATTGGAATAAAGATCTTAAATAGTGCTTTTAAAGGGTTCCCATTTACAATGTAGGCTGGCGAGGACAAAAAGACTTCTTTTATTTTGGTTTCATCAAATTCCAATGCCTTTAAGATAACCAAACCCCCAAATGAAAATCCAGCAATGGTAACATTGTCAATATTCAAACCAATGATGATTTCGTTTACCCATTTGCCATAGGAATCGTCTGTCATACGCAACCTTGTCCCTTCACTTTTATTGGGTTGGGCAAGAATATCCACGGCATAAACCCTAAATTTCCTGTTTAGATTGGGATATGTTTCCAGGGCTACTGGGGCGCAACCATTGGAACCGTGGAAAATCATAATAGGTGGGTCCGTAGATTTTCCGCTTACGATGATATTCGTTTTTCCAAAACTTGTATGTATGGTTTTGTACGCATATGCAATGCCAAGTTCCTCCAGCTTTTCATCATAAAGGGCAAGAATTTCACTTTTTCCCTGTTCGGTTTTATACAAAGAATTCATTTTTCGTATGTTTAGGACAAGTTTACTAAAAAAATAGGAGTTAGGACAAGTTTACCAATGAATGAAACAAAAAGGAAAATACTATCGGCTTCAAGGGTCTTGTTTAATGAAAAAGGGTTTAGTCATGTCACCATTAGAATGATTGCCTTGGAACTGCATATGAGTTCTGGAAACCTGAATTATCATTTCAAAAAAAGGGAAGATATTTTGGAAGCACTGTATTTTGAGATGGTCCAAGTTTTTGACACTAGATTGCAGCAATTGGGTACCAAGGAAATTGAACTGGAAACTGTAAAAAAAGATGTAGTATCAAGTTTAAAACGAATGATTGCGTATCGTTTTTTTTGGACCGATTTGTATAACCTACTCAGGTTGAGTCAAAAGATAAAATCCCATTTTCAAAAAGTTCATGATGAACGTTACAAGGGCTATGACTTTTTGTTTAAGCATCTCATTAACAAAGGAATCATGCAAGATTTTCAGTTTAAGAATGAATGTGATTTCCTAATCGAAAGGATGATAGGTTTTTGTGATACATGGCTTTACAATTCTTTTATCTATGATTTGGAAATTAACAAAGACTATATTGAATCCCAGGCCGATAATCTATTGGGAATGTTATATCCCTATTTAACGGACTTGGGCAAAAACCAGTACAGGGAACTATTTCCCAAGTACTTTGGGTAACGTAAAAACCATTACTGAACGATACCATCATCATTTTTCAGCACATAGCTAAGGAAATCCCTAATACCAACATTTTAAAATACTAAAATCCCATCATTTATCATTCTTGGCAACACCTGTCAATCCCCCTCCAAACCCGTATCCCCTGGCGAAACGATAAAACCAATTTCATTTTTTGTGCAGCACGTTTGATGTCCTGGTTTGGCTAAACGTTAAATCTTAAAATTTCCTAAAATTTTACTTGGACAATTACTGTCCAGCATCTAAGTTTGTCTTTATTTTAGAATTAGTCTAAATAATAATAGGCGGCATGAAAAACGCACTTACGGTATTTTTTTTGATAATACTGACCAATTTTGCGGCGGGTCAAACCAAGGTATCAGGAACGGTTTTAGACACTGGGGGGACACCGCTACTAGGAGCAACAATACAGTTGCGAGGTACACAGATTGGGGTAATCGCCGATGAAAATGGTTTTTTTGAACTCAACAACCTTAAATCCGGAAACTACGAGCTTATCGTCTCTTCATTGGGCTATCAAACGCGGTCGGTGCCATTGGACATCTCCAGAAATCAATCCCTATCCCTGGAAATAAAATTGACCGAAAGCAGTCAAGAATTGAATGAAGTTGTCGTGAAGGGCAAATCCAATGCGCAGCGAAAACGCGAAGAACCCATAAAAATAGAGGTCATCGGTGTATCTAAAATATTGGAACAAGCCACAAGTGTGCCGGAAATGATCAACCAAACCTCTGGGGTGAAGGTGCGGCAATCTTCTGGAATCGGCAGTAATACCACCATCAACATCAACGGCCTTCAAGGCAATGCGGTTCGTTTTTTCAGGGACGGTGTTCCCATTGATTATCTGGGGCGTGCATTCAACATTGGATTGGTACCTACCGGGAGTATTCAAAACCTTGAGATTTACAAGGGGGTGCTTCCCGTGGAGTTGGGTGCGGACGCTCTCGGGGGAGCAATAAACCTGGTATCAAGGCGCAAGGACAAGGAGTATTTGGACCTTTCGTATGAGGCAGGATCTTTTAATACACACATTATCAATTTAGGAGCCAATGTTATCATACCAAACACTAAAATTCACGTGGGGGTCAATAGCTACTATACCGGTTCGGACAACGACTATGAATTTGAATTGGAAACTGCTATTAATGGGGTTACCGATGTTTTTACTGTAAACCGCTTCCACGATGGCATCGCGGCTACTTTTTTCGAAGTGAATGCCGGTGTACACCAAACCAAGTTTGCAGATGTGCTGGATTTCAGTTTTGGTTATTTCACCCTGGATAATGAGGTACAGAACGGTATTAGCATTGACCAGCCGCTTGGAGAGGTCACGGAAGAGGAAATCAATAGAATCTTCAGTGTAAGCTATAAGAAAAACATACTGCCCAATTGGAACCTGGACATTTTTGGAGCACTGAGCAAAGTGGATAGCAAAGAACAGGATTTGGCCACCAATCGGTACGAGTGGGATGGGGACGTACAACGCGATTTCAATGGTAACCCCATCATTACCCCGGGCGGAGAGTTCGTACGGCGTGACCAAAGAATAGAAGAGGAGTCCAAAGTCGCCCGTGTGTTTACCCGATATGATGTGAACGATGCCATACGAATTAACTTGAGCTCCACCTACAACAGCTTTGATCGTGTGGGCTCCGACCCCTTTCAGATACCCAATGTAGTAACAGGTATCCAACCGATTACCATTCCCTCTACCTATACCAAGATTGTATCGGGACTGGGTGTAGGGCTATCATTTTTTGAGGGTAAGCTCCAAAGTGAATCATTTGTCAAAAACTACTATCTGGAAGCCGAGGCCGCAAGCTTGAACTTCAGTGATAATTTGACCCAGGACTTGTTCTTTAGGGATTTTGGTTGGGGGCAGTCCTTTAAGTATGCTTTTGACGATGATACCTATGTTCGGATTTCATTTGAGGACGCCATAAGGATTCCCGATGCTGAGGAATACGTTGGGGATAACCTCTTTGTACAACCCAATCTGGAGTTGTTGCCAGAACGCAGTGAAAATTTGAACGTTGGTTTTGCTTCCAATCTCAATGCAACAAAAACATTGTTTACAGAGGTAAATGTATTCTACAGAAACAACAAGGATTTTATCCAACTTGTTCCCTTGAACCTGATCACCAGTGAATACCAAAATACGGACAGGCAGGAGGTCATAGGTGTTGAGGGTAATCTACGGATAAACATTGGTGAAAATTCTTCGATACGTGGCGCTGTTACCTTTCAAGATTTGAGAACAAGGGAGTCGGTTTTAAATCCAAATCTGATTGATGCACGAACGCCCAATATTCCGTATTACTTCACCAATTTATCGGCCAATAAGGAATTTATGGCCCCTTTTGGATGGGAAAATGCCAAACTCAATCTTTATGGCAATTATCTGTACACCGAGCAGTATTTGGTAAGACCGGTAAATAGGGAGTTGGAACCCGATTTGTTTGGCAGTGTTCCAAATAACATTAGGGATTTTGTAATCCCCTCCCAGCATCAGGTGAACATGGGCCTTACCTGCACTTTTAACGATTGGCCCGTGAGTCTCAATTTTGAGGCGATCAATGTACTGGACAATGTCCTCTTCGATGACTTTAGAATACCCAAACCGCTAAGAAATTATCGGTTTAAAATGACCTATAGATTGTAAAAACGTTGTTATGAAAAGAATAGGAATATTTTCAATGCTCTTGCTATTCACTTTCTCCTGTGAAACCACTTTTGAATCCAGTGGCGTGGGCGTGGAAAGGGATACCTCCACTTTTGCCATTTATGTTACGACAAACAGACAGGATGGCAGCGGGTTTTTAGTACCTTTTGATGGCTTGCCCTCCGGGGAAATTGATGTCTCCCAAAATTTTGATAACGGCATATTGTTAAACAATACCCGTCAGGCAGGAACGGGTTTTGATGGCGCTGTCTATCACCCCACCAATCCTTTGGGTGCTCCAGGTGTCCAAAGACTATTGTTGGATGCGGACGGACGCTTTGTTGAAGATGGCTTTATTGGTATAGGAAATTTATCCTTGGGCGGTGGACAAATTTTCGGCTTTGCAACATCGACCAAGGGATATTATACGGACCATAGTCTGAGTCAAACCGCCGTACAGATTTTCAATCCCAAAACCATGGAAAGGCTGGGAGAAGTGGATTGTTCCCAGGCGATAAACGCGATTCGGGAAAACATTGAAAATGCAGATAGGATTGAATCTACCAGTATTGGTGGTTTTATGGTGGAACGCGATGGTAAGTTCTTTACCGAACTGTTTTTTAATGATGAAAATAATTTTCAGGTGGACGATAAGACCTACGTAATAGTTATTGATGTAGCAACCGATACCGTTGAGAATATTGCCATTTGGGACGATCACTTAAAAATCGGATACTTTTCCTTTTTAAATACCAATTATGTAAACATCGATGAACAGGGCGATCTCTACCTGGGCACCTTCATTGGTAATTTCATAGACCCGGAAGGGCCCAACTTTAGGGTGCTCCGTATAAGAAAAGGACAAACGGATTTTGACAGGACCTGGGACCTCAATGGACAACGGGGCGACTTTCCCAATGGGGAAACCTTTGCCCTTGGGGGTGCTGTACTAAATGGAAAAATGTATGTAAAGATGATGGCAATTCCTGTTGATGCGTCCTTTGCGGCATTGAGTGAAAAGGAATATTATGCCTACGTCATCGATCTGGACACCAGAAATGCTACCAAGATCGATGATATTCCCGTGGGCTATTGGAGAAGTATCCACGGTCCGGAGCTATATGGGGGGAAACCCTATTTCGTTGTGGAGAATGACGATGTTGGTAGGGCCTATTATTATTCCTACGATGTGGAGTCGGGGACTTCCCAATTGGAAATAACCATTATAGGGGGGCAACCCCAGAACATTGTTGAGTTTTAATATCCAATGCTAAGATTGTCCAATTTAAATTGAATGGCGATGAAGACAAAAAAAGTTGTTCGTAACATACATCTTTGGCTAGGCCTGAGCTCGGGCCTGGTGGTCTGCTTACTTTGTATTTCAGGTGCGGCCTTCGTCTTTGCCGAAGAATTTATGCATGCCTACAACAAGGACAAACTTCATGCATCAAGTGTTGAAGGCGAAAGAATGCCCATCGATTCCCTGGTGTCCAATTACAAGAAAGCATTTCCTGAGGAAGTATATTTTTGGATCAACACCTATAATGACAAGACCCGCTCGTTTGATGTCGTCAGTGGAATACCTTCCGGCGATGGTCCAGAGGACATCAAATTAAAGATTACCTTCCTGGACCCCTATACCGGTCATATCATTGGCGAGGATAAATTTTCTGCCAATGCGGCTTTTATCGTGGCACATTTTCATTCACAATTGCTTTTGGGCAATGCAGGCCTCTGGATAATTCGTGTTGCGTCCTTGATATTTTTGGCAGAATTGCTATTCGGATTGATCCTGTGGTGGCCACGAAGCAAGAATGAGTCCAGGTCGGCCTTTAGACCCAAATATCCCGCGTCAAAAAAACGGATGAACCACGATTTTCACCGTGTCTATGGGTTCTATGCCTGTTGGCTCCTGTTGATCAGTGTCACCACCGGACTGGTCATGTCCTTTGATTGGGTCGAAAAGCCTGTGGTAGCCCTATTTGGAGGCAGTCCTGAATTGGTTGGGCAAAATCCCCCAATGGCAGATGTAAAGGAAGGCCAAGAGTTCAAAAGTCAACAATTTGTTTTTGAGCAGTTTGAAAAGACCTATCCAAAAGGCTATAAATTGACCCTGATGGCCATTCGACCGGGCATGGAAAACAACCAGTTCATTCTTTTGGATCGGGATGACCGTTTTTTGCATCTCTATGGGGACAACCAGATTGTAGACCGATATACGGGGAAACAATTGGACAAACCTTTGGTGGAAGCATTTGAAAAAAACCAGGATATCCTTGAGGCCAACCTGGACATTCATATGGGTACCGTTGGCGGGTGGCCCACCCAGGTTCTTGCGTTTATGGTCGGTTTGTTCGGGGCAAGCCTACCGATTACGGGGTTTTTTATATGGCGGGGGAGGAAAAAGGGTACTACAGCAAGTAGAAAATCCAAGGAAAAGGCCTTGTCACCTTCTTGATCAAAAGATTGGGTTTGGTTTGGTTTGTTTTGAGTTGGTGTTAAAAATATAAGACTGGCCTCTCTTTTTTGAATTTTCCGGCAAAGTTTTATAAAACCAAGGTTTTTCGAGACTCCTTAAAACCGATTTTTGAACCTATCTATAATTCTAAAGTTCAAACAAAAGCAATTGTGCTGGATTGATAGTGTTATGAAAAAAGATAATAATGTCGTATCCAAACAAAAAAAGCCACTCTTTTCAAGTGGCTTTTTACTGTTCCATTAAGAAGTGTTTCTGTGCGGCTGAAGGGAGTCGAACCCCCACGCCTCTCGGCACTTGATCCTAAGTCAAGCATGTCTACCAATTCCATCACAGCCGCATGGCCCAAAATGAATCGGGGCTGCAAATATAATTCAATTTTTCAATTGATACGGTTGGTCGTTTTAAAAACTTCTTTTTAGTACTTTTAGTATTCGAGACATTATGTACATGGAAGAAATCAACAACTACATTCAACAACACAAAGACCGATTTGTAAACGAACTTATTGACCTGTTAAAACTCCCCTCCATTAGTGCGGACAGCGCATTTTCCCAGGACGTTATTGAAACCGCCAAAGCCGTGGAGCAGGCGTTGAAACAAGCAGGCTGCGACCATACCGAAATCTGTGAGACCAAAGGTTATCCAGTGGTGTATGGTGAGAAACTAATTGATCCAAACCTACCCACGGTGCTGGTGTATGGACATTATGATGTACAACCCCCAGATCCCATGGAACTCTGGGAATCTCCACCTTTTGAGCCGGTCATCAAGGAAACGTCCCAGCACCCGGATGGGGCCATATTTGCCCGTGGTGCCTGTGATGACAAAGGTCAAATGTACATGCACGTAAAGGCATTGGAGTTTATGGTGGCCAACGACCAACTGCCGTGCAATGTAAAATTTATGATCGAAGGGGAAGAGGAAGTGGGCAGCGATAGTTTGGCCGACTTTCTGGAAGGACATAAGGACAAATTGAAAAATGACATCATCCTCATTTCCGATACGGGGATGATGGCCAATGACGTACCATCCATCACCACGGGACTACGGGGTTTGAGCTATGTAGAGGTGGAAGTAACGGGACCCAATAGGGATCTGCATTCCGGTATTTACGGTGGGGCCGTACCAAATCCTATTAACGTGCTGTCCAAAATGATTGCCTCATTGCATGATGAAAACAACCATATCACCATTCCTGGTTTTTATGACAAGGTTGAAAAAGTCTCAGACGAAGAACGTGCCGAAATGGCCAAAGCGCCTTTTAGCATAGAGGAATACAAAAAGGCCCTGGATATCAATGATGTTTATGGAGAAAAGGGCTATACCACTCCCGAGCGTTACAGCATTCGACCCACATTGGATGTAAACGGCATTTGGGGTGGCTATACGGGCGAAGGCGCCAAAACGGTCATAGCCAGTAAGGCCTATGCCAAAATTTCCATGCGACTGGTCCCCCATCAAGATCCTGATGAAATTACGGACTTGTTTGCCAAACATTTTGAATCCATTGCCCCTAAGGGGGTCAAGGTAAAAGTAGCGCCCCATCATGGGGGACTGCCCTATGTGACCAATATAGACAGTACAGGCTACAAGGCAGCTGCAAAGGCTTATGAGACCACTTTTGGGCAAACGCCGATTCCCGAACGCACTGGGGGAAGTATCCCCATTGTCGCCCTTTTTGAACAGGTGTTGGGCAGTAAAACCATTTTAATGGGCTTTGGGTTGGACAGTGATGCCATCCATTCCCCCAATGAGCATTTTGGTATTTGGAATTATCTAAAAGGGATAGAAACCATACCCTATTTCTACAAGTACTATACAGAGCTTTCAAAAGGGTAAAACATAAAAAGAGGCTGTCTAAAAAGTCTGTATTATTGTCATTTCGAGCGCAGTCGAGAAAATTAAACCTCGGAATATCAATGCATTTCGACTGCGCTCAATGTGACATTTTTGTGTTATTGCTATTTTTTAGACAGCCTCTTTTTGGCACAATCAACTACAAATCAAGGCAATTGGGAATAGCCATTCCTGGTTTTCCACAAAAAGTATTTTTCGAACAATACTTTGGAAAAATCATAGAACACATTGGGAATCATAATGGCAAACTTTCGGGGTTTAAATAAATGATCGCTTAAAATGATCACTTCTTTTTTACCGGCATCCATGACACAGATGCCTGGTATTTTGCCCCAAGCCTTTTTCTTAAGTTTCTTTTTCCCTTTCTCCACCCTTACAATATTCTCTGCAACGATTTTCCCGGTTTCATCGGAGGGATATCCTGTTTTTGGACCTGAAAAAGGGACTTTGCCAGGGGTAAAGGGCAAATCGACCTGCACGGCAATCCCGGCCGCCCAGACATTGGGCCAATCCTTATGGCGGTAATCTTCACCCACGGGTAAATACCCATTGGATGTTGGGTTCAATGCCGGGGAATTGGTTACAAAATCAACCCCATAAAAGGGCGGCATCAACATGGTAAACGCACTGGGCAGCACCTCCCCAGAGCTCAATTCAACGCTGTTCGCGTTAACCTTGGTTACCCCAACCTCCGTTCTATAATGGATATTGAACATCTTCATAAAGGATTTCAACATGGTTTCGCCTCCTGGCATTCCATCGATACCGAAATGTCCCAAATAGGTTTCTGGGGTGATCCAGTACAAATCGACCTTTTTTCTTATTTTCTGTTCACGTAACCATTTCTCAATATTAAAGAGGAACTCATAGGCCGCACCCATACAACCGGCATTTTGTGTAGCTCCAATGACTACAGGACCGGGGCTTTTTTTGAATTCTTCCAACGCTTTTTTGGTTTTCATTGCCCCATTTGGCGTACCTATGTAATGGGCAAACTCCTTAACGCCCGGAGCTATGTCAAAATCGACCTTGGGACCAGTGGCAATGACCAAATGATCATAGGTAAAGTCCCCCGCTTTCGTTTTCACCAAGTTATGTTCCGGATCGACACGCAATGCCTCGGTCTGTATGAATTCCACCCCCTTTTTCTTAAAGATTTTGTCCTTTCTAAAGGAAATGTCCTTTACTTCCCTGCGCCCAAAAGGCACCCATATCAAAGAGGGAATAAAAAGAAACAATGGCGATCTGTCAATGACCACAACCTTATGGTCTTCCTTTCCCTTTCGCTTTATCTCCAATGCGGCGGTCATTCCCGCGAAATTCCCGCCAATTACTACTGTGGTTTTCATGGCTGTATTGATTTTATGAAGAAAAGTTACTTTATTTCCCAGCCAAAAACTGTAACCTAAGTCACACAAAGTCAAATATTTTAAAGAATTTAATTCTACATTTGTAGAATTTAAATTTTTATTCTATGTTTGTAGAACAAAATATAGTTTTCCGCCTATGTCCCTTTCCAAATCCGAAGAAGAATTAATGAACATCATATGGAGGCTTAAAAAGGCTTTTATGAAAGATCTCCTGGACGCTTATCCAGAGCCTAAGCCCGCCACGACCACGGTGGCAACCCTGCTCAAAAGAATGGCCGATAAAGGGTTTGTATCTTACAAAAGTTATGGCCGTTCCCGGGAGTACTATCCCCTAGTAAAAAAGAAGGACTACTTCTCCAAACACGTAAAGGGGCTCATTAAAAATTTCTTTAACGATAGTCCAAGTCAGTTTGCCTCCTTCTTTGCCGAGGAGACCAATTTGAGCAAGGAAGAATTGGAAGCGTTAAGAAAGCTCATCGATCAACAAATAAAAAATCGGTAGTAATGCTAGTGTACCTATTGAAATCGGCTGCCTGTATGGTCATCCTATTTTTGTTTTACAAACTCTTTTTGGAGCGGGAAAACATGCACGTGTTCAAACGTTTTTTCCTTACAGGCTCCTTAGTGGTCTCCCTACTGATTCCTTTGCTGGTTTTTACGGAATATGTTGAGGCAATTCCTAGGGGCACGAATGCAACCATAGATGCGGATTCCCCTATTTTTCACAACCAGGGCATTTCGGATATGGCCATGGTCAATTGGGAAATGCTGTTATGGAATTTGTATTCCGTGGGTTGTCTGGTAGTCGGGTTCCGATTTGCAAAGCACCTTTTTCAAATCGTGCGCCGGATTCAAAAAAACCCAAAACACAAAGTGAATTTTAGCACCAGGGTGCTCCTCAATGAAAAAATGCCCCCGCATACCTTCCTCAACTACATTTTCTTGAACAAAAAAGAGTTTGAGAACGGTACCATTCCCAAGGAAGTGATACTTCATGAAGAGACACATGCCAGACAGTGGCACAGTTTGGATGTCCTTTTTATCGAATTGCTCCATATTGTCCTTTGGTTCAATCCCCTACTCTTTTTATTCAAAAAAAGCATAAAACTAAATCATGAGTTTTTGGCGGACAGTGCGGTATTAAAGGAAAGAGTGGGCACAAAAAAATATCAAAATACCTTGCTTTCCTATCTATCAGGGGAAAGTGAACGGAACAATCAGTCGATCCATATGGCAAATGCCATCAATTATTCATCAATCAAAAAACGATTTACAGTCATGGGAAAACAAACCTCAAAAACATCTGCAGTACTGCGAACACTAATCGTGGTCCCTCTAACACTCATTTTGTTATTCGGATTTAGCGAAAAGAAAATGGTCCAAAACAAGATTCCCCAAACCAACACATTGGGCGTCCATACCCTTGGAAAGCAACCATTCGTCTTGGCAATAGACAACAGTCGAATAGTTCTTAATGGTACCGAGTTGGCATTACATGCTTTCTCCGGGGCAGTAAACGAATTGACCAAAGATTGGGAAGAAACCGATTATGCGTCCATTGTCCCCAGTGTCCATTTCAACAATACGCCCAATTCATTTTTGGAAAAAGTAGAAGTTGAATTCCAAAAAACCCACTTCTCCAAAGCCAATGAAGGAATGCAAATTTTTCCAGATAAAACCACGAATAACATCGTTCAAAAAGGCGCTTCCCGTGAACAAATGAAGGAATACGAGGCCCTGGCCAAAAAATACAATACCATGCCCAGGGATAATATGCACATTTTAACAAAGGAGGTGGAGCGCATGAAATACCTCTATAGTCTGATGTCCGACAAACAGCGCGCGGATACTGAACCATTTCCAAATTTCCCGGAACCGCCACAACCTCCAGGTCCCACCAGTGGCATTGGGGAAGTACCGCCTCCCCCACCCCCGGTAAAAGCACCAAATATGAAAGAGGTAAGGGAGGTTCCACCACCACCTGCACCAAAATCCCCATTGGAACACATTAAGGAAGTTGCGGAAAAAGGCGCCATTTTCTATTATGAGGGGAAAAGGATACCTTCGGAAAAAGCCATGGCGCTATTTCAAAGTAGTGAAGCCCTAAATCTTGTGACCAACCATACCAATGACGGTGATTATATAGTACATATTTCAACAGAACCCATAGTTATCAAAAAGTAGATTTTGACAAAAAACCAGAAAAGCCCTGTTTCCAGGGCTTTTTTTGTAACATTTTATAACAATTCACGTTCTAATAGCATCACTTTTGGGTCCTGATACCGTCAAAAACGTCCAATACCAACCTTCCATGGATATGTTTTGACCCCTTTTGTGATGTAAAATCATATCATAAACCTAAAACGAACACTATCATGTTACAACGATTTTTTATTTTCTGCTCAGGAGCGGACAGTACTATTTTGGAAACCTGCTCCCAGGGGGAAAGGAACAAATATGCCGGGATTGGGGCTACTGTTTTTTTTACGGCCGTAATGGCCTTCATAGCTTCCGGCTATGCGCTGTACACCGTTTTTGACAATATATATACTGCCATTTTCTTTGGGTTCATATGGGGCTTGTTGATTTTTAACCTGGACCGATATATTGTGTCCACGATTAAAAAACGGGATTCCTTTAAAAGCGAACTACTACAGGCCGCACCTCGTATCGTTTTAGCGGTCATTATTGCCGTTGTCATCTCCAAACCTTTGGAAATGAAGATTTTTGAAAAGGAAATCAATCAGGTTTTGCTGGAGGAAAAGAATGCGATGACCTTGGCGAACAAGGAACAGCTTGCATTGCAATATACGCCCAAAATTGAACGCCTTAACCAAGATATTGCCACCCTAAAAAGCGAGATTGTCACCAAGGAAGCGGAAACCAATGCCCTTTATGACACTTACATTTCGGAGGCCGAGGGAACAGCTGGTACCGGATTATTGGGCAAAGGACCTGTTTATAAGGAAAAAAGGGAAAAGCACGATGCCTACCTGGCCGAACTACAACAATTAAAAAAGGCCAATGGGGAGAAAATAAATGCCATTGAGATGCAAATTACGGCCCTTAACGCCGATTATGAGGCCGCCGTAAGCACATCACAACCGGTAATAGATGGGTTTGACGGCCTCATGGCCAGAATCAATGCCCTCGGAAAATTGCCTTGGTTCCCATCGTTCTTTATTTTCCTTTTGTTCTTGGCCATCGAAACCGCGCCAATCATTGCAAAATTATTGGCCCCCAAAGGGGAGTACGATTATAAGTTTGAAGAGGGGGAAAGTGTTGTGGCCACCTGGGTCACCCAAAAAGTGGAACAACGCAAACTATTGTTGTCAACGGATGCTGCGATGAACCAGGAAATCTACAATGACATCAAATCCGAAGCGGAACTCTACCGGTATAAAAAGGAAAAAGCAGAGGAGTTGCTTCGTTTGCAGGCAGATTCATTTCACAACGTACAAGTGAAAGGGCTATAAGGGTTCCTTAATTTCCATCTTGTACCACATCCAAGGAAAAGAGGCCCATACCAAAACATATTATTGGGCTACCCCAATTTTGGCATATGCCTTTAAGGCTACTTTTAGGCTTTCCGTCCAATGGGGAATTTCTAAATTAAAGGTGTCCTTAATTTTGGATTTGTCCAGAACACTATATTTTGGACGTTCTGCAGGGGTCGGGTATTGCTCCGACAGGATAGGGTTAAGTTGAATGGCGATTCCTTGTTCCTTGAAAATTGCCTTGGCAAAATCGTACCAACTGGCCACTCCCTCGTTGCTATAATTATAGACCCCATAGTCAATGGAGTGCGCTTGGATTATGGTCAAAATAACATAGGCCAGATCCTTGGCATAGGTGGGTGTGCCCACCTGATCATAAACTACGGAAAGTGCTTCCCTTTCATTGCCCAGGCGCAACATGGTCTTCATAAAATTGTTTCCATATTCCGAGTAGAGCCATGAGGTCCGAATGACAAAGTGCTCTTCCAAATTGTTGATTATGGCCCGCTCCCCTTTATACTTGGTATCCCCATAGAAACCTATGGGCCTGGCAATATCTTCCTCCTTATAGGGAACGTTGAGATACCCATCAAATACAAAATCCGTGGAGACATGGATAAGTACCGTGCCGCTTTCCTTACAGTTCAAAGCCAAATTCCTTGGACCGGTCACATTCACCAATCGGGCTGTGTCCGCTTCGGCTTCCGCTTTATCCACATTTGTAAATGCCGCGCAATTGATGCAATAGGCATAATTGGAAGATGTCAGTTCCTCATTGACAGCATCAAATTCGGTAATGTCCAAATCCGTGGAAGCCCTGAACGTAACGTCCAGATCCATTTGGTTTTTTACCACCTCCTTTAACGTACTTCCCAATTGACCGGAAGCTCCTGTGACTAGTATTTTCATGTTTAGCTGGCTACAAATTCGTTTAATGTAGGAAGGATTTTGTCCTTTTCCGAAATAACAAGGTCATTCCGATCCAAAATCCAATCAATATGCAACTTGGGGTCATTGTACACTATGCCCCCTTCAGATTCCTTATGATAAAAGTTATCGCACTTATAAAAGAAGATGGCCGTCTCGCTGAGTGTCACAAAACCATGGGCGCATCCCCTTGGAATAAACAGCTGTTTCCTGTTCCCGGATGAGAGTATGGTACGGACTATCTTTCCATAACTTTTGGAATTGGGCCTAATATCAACCGCCACATCCAAAACCTCACCATCCAAAACCCGGACCAGTTTGGCCTGTGCATGTATCCCGGTCTGAAAATGGAGGCCCCTCAACACACCTCGTTCGGAAAGGGATTGGTTGTCCTGGACGAAAAAGGGTTTTGCCCCGGTTTCCCTCTCAAAGATGGATTGATTAAAGCTTTCAAAAAAGTGTCCGCGTTCGTCCTCAAAGACCTTTGGGGTCAATTCAAAACAACCTTCTATTTCCGTTTTTTTCACTTCCATTTTTACGAAATTACTTCTAACAAGCGCTTGCTATAACCACTCTTTAAAAAGGGTTTCGTCAATTTCTTAAATTGATTTTTGGTGATATACCCCATTTTATACGCCGATGATTCTATGGCACCTATTTTTAGGCCCTGTCGCTCTTCAATGACCTGAACAAACTGCCCTGCTTGCATCAACGATGTAAAAGTACCGGTATCCAGCCAAGCCGTACCCCGATCCATAATACTCACTTTTAATTTACCCCTTTTAAGGTATTCCCTGTTCACATCCGTTATTTCCAATTCTCCCCGGACACTCGGTTTGATGTTCTTTGCGATATCCACAACATCGTTATCATAAAAATAGATTCCGGGAACGGCATAATTGGATTTTGGTACTTTTGGTTTTTCCTCAATGGAAATCACCTTGCCATCCTCATCAAAATCCACAACACCATAACGTTCCGGATCGTTAACATGGTATGCATAGATAATGCCCCCGTCCGGATCATTATTGGATTGCAAAAGTTTGTCCAATCCAGAACCGTAAAATATATTATCGCCTAGAATTAAGGCTACCTTGTCATCTTCAATAAATTCCTCGCCTATTAAAAAGGCTTCTGCCAAACCATTGGGTTCTTCTTGCACGGCATATTCAAATCGACAGCCGTACTTCCTTCCATCACCCAACAACTTCTTGAATAAGGGGAGGTCGTGTGGGGTGGATATAATAAGTATTTCCCAGATTCCGGATTCCAACAAGGTGGAAAGGGGATAATAAATCATGGGTTTATCATATATGGGCATCAACTGTTTACTTACAGCCAGTGTAAGTGGATGCAATCTAGTTCCTGAGCCCCCGGCCAGAATAATTCCTTTCATTTGTAAATTTTTAGCAGGATGGTTTTAGGCTACACTTGAGTTCTCCTTTTCCACATAACGGTTAAGGTACCAATCGATGGTTTTTTCTATACCGGACTCAAAGTTTTCATCGGCTTTCCATCCCAATTCGTTTTCTATTTTGGAAGCATCAATGGCATACCTAAAATCATGACCGGCACGATCTTTTACAAAGGTTATTCCATCTTTATATGAGCCGCTGCTTTTTGGATGCTTTGCATCCAACAATTCGCAAACCTTATTCGCGATGTAAAGATTGTTGCGCTCATTTCGTCCACCGATATTATAGGTTTCTCCAGAAACGCCCTTATCATAGGCAAGGGCGATCCCTTTGCAATGATCTAGGACATAGAGCCAATCGCGAATATTGGAACCATCCCCATAAATGGGAATTTCCTCTCCGCCCAATGCTTTCCTGATTATGGTGGGAATCAGTTTTTCATCATGCTGTTTGGGGCCGTAATTGTTTGAGCAATTGGTCGTGACCACATTCATACCGTAGGTATGGTGATAACTCCGCACTATAAAATCCGATGAAGCCTTTGAAGCACTATACGGACTATTGGGAGCATATGGGGTTGTTTCCATAAACAATCCTTCCTTGCCCAGGGTACCGTACACCTCATCAGTGGAAACATGGTGAAAGCGGGCATTCCCATACGCTTCCTTATAGATTCCGGGTCCTACCATCCACCTTTTCTTGGCCACATCAATTAGGTTGAAGGTTCCTATGATATTTGTTTGCATGAAAGCATCGGGATTGGCAATGGAATTGTCTACATGGGATTCCGCTGCAAAATGGATAACACCCTTAAAATCAAAACGTTCGAATAATTCCTCTATCAATTCCCTATCACAAATATCCCCTTTAATAAAGGTGTACCTATTGTGACCCTCCACCTCCTTTAGATTACCAAGGTCACCAGCATAGGTAAGGGCATCCAGATTGACCAAATGGATATCCGAATTATTTTCCAAAAAGTAGGGAACAAAGTTGGAACCAATAAAACCAGCTCCTCCCGTAACCAATAGATAGCTCATTAATAAATATTTATATTACTTTATTTGTAAATATAATCTTACTTCAATAGTTGGTTTAATTTATGTTGTGAAAGCCCACATTTAGGTGGTACACGTCTTAATTTACACTTATTAAATTAATTGGCGGCAACGATTAACAAATTCCTTAAGGTTTGCATCAGATTATACGGCCCTATCCCGAAAACTTTTTCTTACCTTAGTCTTGGTTTTTATAGATACCAATGAGCCAGCAAGTTACTGAAAAACCCTTCATCCTTGCCATAGATGATGAACAATTAAATTTGGAACTCCTACGGTTTATCCTAGAGCGAAACGACTTCATTTTTAAGGGAACCAGCGACGACAATCATTTTTTCGAACTTTTGGCCGAACAACATCCGGACCTTATTCTTCTGGATGTCATCATGCCCAAAATCGAAGGTTTTGAACTGTGTGAAAAAATCAAGGAACATAAGGAATACAAAGATATTCCTGTAATCTTCCTCACTGGAAAAGTCAATGTAAGGGACAAGGTAAGGGGTTTTGAGGTAGGTGGAGTGGACTACGTGACCAAACCTTTTAATGAGCAGGAATTGATTGCCCGTATACAAACGCACGTTGAGTTAAGACGGGCGAGAAAACAAATAGAGCAACAGGCAGAAAATCTAAGGCAGTCCAATGCCTTAAAGGATAGGATGTTCTCCATAATTGGCCATGACCTTCGCTCTCCTTTAAGTGCTGCCAAGCTCAAGATGGACTTTATTATGCGAGGCATTATAGATCCAAAAACGGACCAGTTTGTGGATGAAACGGTTTTTGAACTGCTCAAGACCATGGATGAAGCCCTTAGTTTGCTCCAAAACCTTTTGGGTTGGGCCAAATCTGAAAGCAATCAAATTCAAGTAATCCCAGAACATCTGGATTTGGGTGATATTGTTGAACAAACCTTTAGGTTGCTAAAACTGGGTAGCGAGCACAAAAAAATAACATTGATCAATAACATCCCACAAGAAACTTATGTTCATGCGGACCTTAATACCACAAAAACGGTTTTACGGAACCTCTTATCCAACGCCATTAAATTTACTCCGGTCAATGGTGAAATAAAGGTCAATGCCATTTCCAAAAAAGACCGCACTATTGTTGAAGTACAGGATAACGGGCAAGGGATTCCACCAGAGGATATTCCCAAAATCCTAAATCCCAAAGAGCACTTCAGCAAATTGGGAACCGAAAAAGAACCGGGCACCGGTCTGGGGCTTGTTTTATGTCAAAACTTTGTCAACAAGAATGGGGGTACCCTCAAAATTAAGAGTACGGTAGGAAAGGGCAGCACCTTTTACTTTGATTTGCCCATTGGCGAAAAAGTGACGGTCTAGGCCACCGCTTCTGCTGTATTTCCCCCGCGTTTTGCACGCTCCCAATTTACCGATTGGTTTCCTTTGACATACCTTCCGAATCCCAAGAACACCGAAAGGTTCATCATAAAGAAATAGTAGGGGATAAACAGTAACTTCAAACGAATCTGCCTGTTTTCCAGAAACCAACCCACCAAAGCCGCAACATAGAACAGTACCTGTCCCCAAAAGAGAAGGCTAAACGGTCCAAAGGACCATAACCCTTCGTCCAGGGCCAATACCAAATTTACCGGGATGATCAAAAGCAATAACAAGGGGGTCAGCGTCCATCGTAATACACGATGGGAAATGTATTGAAAGGACAAGGTTCCGTATTTAAAAAAGTTCAAGAGGGGGGCCAAACGCACCACGGATTGGATCCCTCCGGCAGAAATTCTAATTTTTCGCTTTAGTTCCTCTTTTACATTGGCTGAGGCGTTTTCTATGGCATAGGCTTCAGGATTGTATTGAATGGTCCTACCTTGCATGGCCACTTTAAGTGAAATCATAAAATCATCCAATAAGGTATCTTTTTCCACTTCCTGCCAAAGCTCCGTTCTAATGGCAAACAACTCTCCAGCAGCACCAACAACAGAATAGAGTTCAGCATCCCATTTCTTTAGTTGGGATTCATACTTCCAGTACATCCCTTCTCCTGCTCCGGCCGCATTATCCGCTTCTTTGGAATAAATACGTTTTTCCCCAGATACACAACCCACTTTTGGATTACGGAAAAGGCGGACTATTTCCTGTACAGACTCTTTTCCCAAACTGGTATTTCCATCCGAAAAAATGACGATTGGGGTAGTCACATGCTTCATCCCCCTGTTCATGGCCGCAATTTTCCCATTTCTTTCGGGTTTGTGCAAAACCTTTACGTCTTTGTATTTTTTTAGAAGCTCTGGAGTACCATCGTTAGATCCGTCCGTGACCCAAAGCTGGGTCAGTTTTTCCCTGGGATAGTTTAAACTACTGGAGTTGTTTACTTTTTCTTCCAAATAATCCTTTTCATTATAGGCCGTCACAAAAAGGGTTACCTCCGGTTCGTAGTCCTCGTTACCTTCATATTTTTTACCCAAACCAAATAGCCTTCTCAACATAATAAGCCCAAACAATAGTATACCATATCCCAAATAGGAATAAAAAATGATGAACAAGGCCATCCAGAAAAATACTTTTAACGCTTCCATTTCAATCAATTTGTATTATACAACCACAGATGGTTTCTTTTGAACCCTTTCCCATTCTCCGGTATGATGGTTAAACTGTTTCAATACTTTGGCAGGATTGCCCACGGCTACCGAATACGGGGGAACATCCTTGGTCACTACGCTGCCCCCGGCAATTATGCAGTGTTTCCCAACGGTAACTCCTGCCACGATGGTGACATTGGCACCTATCCAGCTTTCTTCCCCAATAACAATGGGGGCCGTGGAAACACCTTGTGCATGAATGGGCTGTGAAATATCTTCGTAATTATGGTTTAGTCCGGAAAGCACCACATTTTGCGCCAGGCGCACATCATCTTTGATGGTCACTGGACCAATGAGCGTATTACCCAATCCTATACGTGTGTTCCTACCTATTTTAACGGGCCCAACACCATTATTAATAGTGGAAAAGTCTTCAATGGTAGAATTTGCTCCCAACTCAAAGTTGTTCCAGGGCAAAACATCCATCCGGGTCCTTCGCCGTATGGTTGCCCCTTTTTCCTTTTTGTGATAGAACGGGTTTACGAACCACCGGACCCATAATCTGGGCCGGGCCTGACCTGATGGAACCAATAACCAATGGACAAACCTTTTTAATCCCTCATTACCTTTCAATCTCTCTTTTAGTCCCATGGCTACGCGGATTTTTTGATGGCTTCGTAAATCGCCTTTACATTGTTCTCCCAGGTATGACTTTTTGCAAAAGCAATTCGTTCTGCCATCCGTTCTTTGGAATTCTCCCTAAGTGCCTTTTCTACCAATTCCAGGTATTCTTCCTTGGAAGAACCTAGGTATACATGGTCCTGGAACATTTCCATGGCCTTGGTCCTGGTGGCCAGGGTAGGTTTCCCCATAGCCAGATATTCATCGATCTTTCTGGGGTAATTACCAATGGTCCAATCATTGACCACTTGCGGGTTCATGGCAATATCAAATCCTTTTACATAAGCTGGGAGTTCTTTGGGATCCTTACTCCCCAAAAAGTAAACATTGTCCATCTCATGCAACAGGGAGTTTCTAAAGTCCTCATCTTCAGGGCCCACCAAAACAATGCTCCAATCCTTTCTTTTTTGCGCCAAGTACTCCAAGAGGGCAATATCCAGTCGCATACTGGTGAGATAACCCACATATCCTAAAACAGGACTGGGAATGTCAGTAAACTCCTTGGGAACGACTATTTTTCCATCTTCGTCATTGAAAAGGGAAACATCACAACCCTGCCCGACCATAAAACTTTTGGGATTGTACTTAGCGCCGTATTCCGCGTACAAAGCGGAATTGTTCACCACGGTATCCGCCTTTTCAATCAATTGGGGTTCCATTCGTTCCCCATGACGTTTCCAATACGGAACCCGTATTAAATAGTCCCGCATATAATAGGCATATCCTTTGGCCTTAAGAAGTTCTTTAAGGTGAAAGCCCAAAAACATGGAACTGTCATTAAAGATTAGGACGTCCTTAAATTGAAGCCGATCTATGGCGGACTGAATATCTTTTGCAAAAATCCTATTGTTCCGTTTATTCAAAAACTTAAACAACGTATGGAAGGGAATCCAGTTAATCGATTCCGTCATTGTCTTTGGGTACAAATTCCATAGGTTATCATCCAGCTTCACTAAATCTGGGGAGTCCCCATTCTTTATCCGTATGCGTTTTTGGATTTTTTCAGTATCATGTTCACGCTTTAGCGATGCCCTGTCCAAAGGAGGGTTTACGTACAATACCCGGTTATGCTTGGCAAATTCGGCAGCTATGTTTTTACAATTACTGCCTATTTCAATATCCCATGCCTGGATCCCTATGACCACAATGTCCTGATTACGTATCATAATATTAGGATTTGATTTCCTCATAAACATTTTCATATAGATCAAGGACATGACGTGCCATGGATTCCCAGGAAAAGTCCTTGGCCCTTTCAACACCCTTTTCGGATAAAACCTTTGCCAACATTTGATCCTCTATCAATCGTTGCATGGCATTGACAATTTCATCGGGGTTAAAAGGATCGATAATCAAGGCCGTCCCTTCACCCGCCACTTCCGGCATGGAGGATGTATTGGAGGTAATTACCGGAACCCCACAGGCCATCCCTTCCAAAATTGGGATACCAAAACTTTCCCTAAGTGAGGGATATAGAAAAATACGGGCCTGACTGATAATGGCCGGCAGGATCTGATTGGGAACATAGCCCGTAAGATGGATCAAACTGCGTAAACCGGGATTTCCAATGCTCGCCAAAATCCGTTTTAGCTCACTTTCATCGTAATCCAACATCACTAGATGGTTTCTGTCCGGATATATTTCATTGAATTTGGAAAATGCCCTCAACACCCCTATGGTGTTCTTCTTAGGGTCCGTATTACCAAGAAAAAAGAAATAATTGTCCGGTAAACTGTATTTCTTTTTTACGGACGATAGCAAGGCCGTATCGGTAACTTTTTTAAAATGCGCCCCCACACCATTGTGGATGGCCGTCAATCGGTCATCCTTAAATCCAAAATACTTATTGATTCGGTGCTTTTCGTAGTTGGAAACCGTAATGACCTTTTTGCTCTTTTTAATCACGGGGGGAACAAAATATCTACGGTACATATTCCCCAATTTTTGGTACCAGGTGCCCTCTTTCTTAAAGATGCTTATACTTTCCAAATAAATAATATCGTGAAGGGTGGTCACCAATGGGACTTTACAAAAGATGGGGCCTGTGTTACTGGTACAATGAAGCACATCACAACCTTCCCTGAAAGCTGCTCTTGGCAATTCTATTTGCTCCCATCCGGGATAACCAAATCTTGATGAAAGCTCCACCACCCTAAAATTGGGAGCTTTGGGAATACACGTATTGTCCTCATCCGGTCTTACAAAAATGACATATTCATTTTTTCCATCAATAGCTTGTAGATTCTTGATGAGTTCCAGGGCCACCATGTCCATCCCGTGCTTCTTTTTCCTAAAAAGCCGTTGTCCTTCAATTCCAATCTTCATTCGTATAGCTTAGGTATTAACAGTTCCGTGTTGGGTATGAATAAACTTTTTATTGGCCCCTTTAAGTTTGAACAGTGAAAGGAACATGACCAAAAATGCCTTGGGCAATGTCCAAATTGCAGTAAAGGTCGATCTACGGTAAAACTTTTTGGGAATGGCCATTATAAAGGCCAGGATAGTAAGTGCTGCAGTGAGGTGCCACAGGTACGATGGAACAATCAACCAGCCCTTGGGGAAAAACACATCCATGGCCGTATATGCGGTTGTAAAACAAAAAACAAGTCCCAGTAACAGAATCCTGGGAGGGGATATCATTTGATACACCTTATCCGTAAAATCCAGGTTTCCCTTGGTCACCAGCTCTTTGGTTCCCTCCCAAACAAAGCGTTTGAAATAAATAAATTGGGCAGAAAGCCAACGCTTGCGCTGATTGGCAAAAACCTCGGTCTTTTGGACCTTCTCATCAAGGACCAAAGCATCATGAAGGTATTCTATTTGATTTCGGTCCCTCAGCAGTTTTAATTCCAATTCCTTGTCAAAACCACCGACCGCATTGACTTTGGCCATGGTAGACTTGAAAAAGTGGTAATCAAAAGCCATTCCCGACCCAATTAGGGCGGAAGACAGTCCCAATACACGATGCCCTTTTCTGAAGATATGGTTATTTATTTCTTCGCTAATGGCATCCAGGATCGCAAACGACGTATTGGTATTCTTGGCAATACGGTGCCCTTGCACCACTTTATACCCCTTATTGAATGCCTCATTGATGCGTTCAATAAAATCGAACTCCATAATATTGTCGGCATCCAAGATCAGGGCCACATGATAGTGGTCCCCAATAACTTCCATGGCCTTATTTAGGGCTTTGGATTTTGTGCTTTTTTCAAAGGAAACCTCCACCAGTTTTATGGGGAGCTTCCTTAACTTTTGTAAGGTCAAGTCCTGAAAGGAATCCGCAATGACCACCACGTCAAAAAGTTCCTCGGAATAGCTTTGTTCCAGGGCCCTCCTGGCCACTTCAACAATAACATTGTCTTCTTTGTAGCCCGGTATTAAAACCGCAAATTTCCGTTGTTTTTGAATGATGCTTTCCCTTTGCCTGGGCTTGAACAAGCCCGCAAAAGCGAATACAAAAACATAAATGGATGCAAAGCCAAGGTATGCCAATACCACTATTTCCAAGACATTGGCCAAAATTTGCAATGCATCCATCGGTTTTCCTATTTACAACTTAACTATATACTTACCAATTCTTTAATGGTCTTGTCCTTCAACATCCCATCAAAATAGGCTATGGTTTCCTTTAACCCATCCCTAAGTTCAACGGTTGGCTTCCAATCCTTGAGCCTTTCCTTGGCCAGGGTGATGTCCGGTTTGCGCTGCATGGGATCATCCGAGGGCAGTGGCAAATGGATTATTTTGGACTTGGAACCCGTTAGATCAATAATGTTTTCGGCCAGCTCAAGCATAGTGAATTCCCCTGGATTTCCAATATTAATTGGACCAATGAACCCGTCTTCCGTACCCATCATTTTGATCATTCCATCCACGAGGTCACTTACATATTGAAAGCTTCTGGTCTGTGTACCGTCACCAAAAACGGTAATGTTCTTCCCTTGAAGGGCCTGCATGATAAAGTTGGAAACCACGCGACCATCGTCCGGCTCCATTCTGGGACCGTAGGTATTGAAAATCCTAATGATTTTCACCAAGACCCCATTGGATTGATGGTAGTTCACAAACAGTGATTCTGCACATCGCTTTCCCTCGTCATAGCAGGAGCGAATACCGATGGGGTTCACATGGCCCCAATAATCTTCCGGTTGTGGGTGTACCTCCGGGTCCCCGTATACTTCACTTGTTGATGCCTGCAAAATCTTGGCATTGATCCGTTTCGCCAATCCCAACATGTTAATGGCCCCCAGTACCGAAGTTTTAATGGTCTTTATTGGATTGTGTTGATAATGTACCGGTGAGGCAGGACATGCCAGATTGTAAATCTCATCCACCTCAATGAAGTAAGGTAGGGTTACATCATGTCTTATCAACTCAAAATACGGGTTGTCCATTAAATGGACTATTTTACTCTTTCTCCCCGTAAAATAATTGTCCATACAAACCACTTCATGCCCCTCATTTAGAAGTCGTTCGCACAAATGTGATCCTACAAATCCTGCACCTCCGGTTACTAATATTCTTTTCATCCCTTATTTTTGATTATTGTTTGATTAGGCATTTGCCGATGCCCCAACGGTACTATGGATGGCTTCCCTACCAATACTATAGTAGTTGAAGCCTTGCTCTGCCATTTCTTCCGGGTCATAAACATTTCTACCGTCAAAAATGGTCTTCTCGTTCATCAACTTTTCAAGAATCCTGAAGTTGGGCATCCTAAACTCCGACCATTCCGTAACCAAGATTAGGGCATCTGCATCAATACATACGTCATACTCATCTTTGGCATATGCTATTTTATCTCCAAGAATCCGTTCGGCCTCGTGCATCGCTACCGGATCATAGGCCCTAATACTGGCACCCAATGCTATCAATTGTTCTATGATGACCAGCGATGGTGCTTCCCGCATATCATCCGTTTTTGGTTTAAAGGCCAAGCCCCATAGGCCAAATTGTTTGCCTTTGAGATTGTCTCCGAAATGCTTTTTGATTTTTTCGACCAAGGTGGTTTTTTGACGATAGTTCACGGCTTCCACAGCTTTTAGTACTTCCAGCGAATGCCCATATTCATCCGCAGTCCTTACCAACGCCTGAACATCTTTGGGGAAACAGCTTCCCCCGTACCCTGTTCCAGGGTAAATGAATTTATTCCCTATCCTGGAATCCGAACCGATACCTTTTCTCACCAAATCAACATTGGCACCTACCAACTCACAGAGGTTGGCAATATCGTTCATAAAGCTGATCTTGGTAGCCAACATGGAGTTTGCGGCATATTTGGTCATTTCCGATGAAAAAATATCCATAAACAACAATGGATGTCCATTCATCAAATACGGCTTGTAAAGACGTTTCATCACTTTTTCAGCACGTTTGCTTTCTATACCGACCACAATTCGGTCCGGTTTAAGAAAATCGTCCACGGCACTTCCCTCTTTTAAAAACTCAGGGTTGGAAGCAACATCAAAAGGGATTCGAACCCCTCTTTTGACCAATTCTTCCTCTACTGCTGTCTTTACTTTAAAGGAAGTTCCAACAGGTACCGTACTTTTGGTGACAATTACCTTATAATTCTCCATATGCTGTCCTATCTCACGTGCTACGCCCAAAACGTATTTCAGGTCTGCACTACCATCCTCGTCCGGAGGAGTGCCAACGGCGATGAATATGGCATCCGCATCTTTGATTCCTTTTTCCAGGCTTGTTGTAAAGGAGATTCTACCTTTGTCAAGGTTTCGCTCCAAAAGGGTATCCAAACCAGGTTCATAAATGGGAACCTCCCCGTTACGAAGCATCTCTACCTTCTTTTTATCAATATCCACACAGATAACGTTTACGCCCGTTTCCGCAAAACAAGTACCGGTAACCAGACCTACATAGCCCGTGCCAACAACTGCTATATTCATTTTTAGGTTTTTTCGTTAATTATTTGTAAATATTATCTTACAATTCTAAGATTGGAAAATTATGTTGTGAATCGCTTCAATAACGTTGTTAAGCATTCACTTTGAGCGTTTTTTATAACGGCGTGTCCTCAAGGGTTACGTCCTTACGGCCCCATGGTTTTTAAGGTTCCAGAAAATAGCTTCCCAAAACGCCTTTAAATGCTTGAATTCCCTTTTTAGTGCAAAACCCACCACGTTCTTTGGAATGGAGATGAATAGCTGAAAGGACATACTTACGGCAAGCTGAAACGGTTTAAAATTCCTTCTCGCAAATAAGATTCTGTTCCTTGAAATGTAATAGGTCTTTAGCGGACTGAACTTTCCAGTTGAAAGGGATTCCTTGTGAAGGATATAGGACTTGGGCTGATAGTATACTTTATAGCCTGCCCGCTTCATTTGTTCTGCCCAATCGTGTTCTTCGTAATACAGAAAGTACACTTCCGTCATCATTCCAACTTTTTCCACAACCCGCTTTGGTACCATCATTGCAGCCCCGTGTATGGAATTGGTTTCCCCTTCCTTGTCAAACCTACCATCGTCTTTCTGATGGTATCCAATACTATTGTTCCTTATGGTCCAATGGTTCATGGGCGTATAACCCGCATACTGTATTAAACTGGCATCCCAATGAAATTTTATTTTGGGGCTTACCATCCCAATGGCACTATTGTTTTCCAGGGTCTCCACCAAAGGCCCTATGCATTCCTTGGGAACAATGGTATCGTTGTTTATAAAGAACAAATACGCTCCTTTTGCCACGCGGGCCCCCAGATTATTACCTCCGGCAAAACCCAGGTTTTCCTTGCTCTTAATCAGGTTGACCTGGGGAAATTTTTCCTTGATGACATCAGGATCATCATTCGGGGATGCATTGTCCACCACAATGACCTCCAAGTTTGAATAGTCGACATCCTGGAGCGACTCCAACATATCCAAGGTTACCTGGGATTCATTGTAATTGATCGTAATTATCGAAACCAATGGTTGTGTTTTCATACTATTTGATTACCGTTTCTTCCAACAATCCTTTTTCCTTTAAAATCTGCTTGTCCAATTTGGGTGCGATGAACATAAATACCATTCCCGTATACATTAGGATACATGTAGGAAACTGTCCAAAAACACCGTTACCATAAGATGCCAGCATAATGCCCGCCATCCCGCAGACCAATGCCGTAATTTGACCTTTGAGCCAGTCATCCCGAATTTTATACATCACATTATAAGCCCCCGTAACCAGGACAAAGAACAAAATGAAAAGGTGCAGGTACAATCCCACAATCCCCGTATCTGCCCAAACGGCCACAAACCAACTGTCCGTTGCCGTATTGGCCAAAAATGTATTGGGCGAAAAACGTTTTCCCCAGTTGCCGGTAGAGCCAATTCCACCTCCAAGTGGTCGGGTAGCCAGGTATCCTTTTAATTTGGCCTGGTTGATCCTTCTCATTTCCAGTGAAGCATCGTTTGGATCGAACGCCGTTCGCATTCGTCGAATTTGGTCATTATTATTGCCTATTGTGGTGTACTTGAAAAAGACAAATACACTAATGCCCGCAATGATTCCCAATACAATGCTCGGCATATGTTTTCTAACCAAAATGAACATGATACCTCCCATTGCAGGGACGGCAATTGCCCCACGCGTTCCGGAAATCATCATTCCCCATAATCCCGCCAGGGCCACAATTGCACAGAAGATTTGGAATTTTCTGTCTTTGGCAAACAGGGCCAATATCCCAAAAACAACACCCGTATGACCTTGCGAAGCACCAAACTGCCCCGCATCGGAATAAAAAGAGAATATCCGTAGCTTACCAAAAAGTACATGGGTTACATCGCCCCCTGCGTCCAACCAGGCTTGCTCATAGGGGTCTACCCCAAAAATGAGCTGTTGCATCCCTTTAAGGGTCGCCAAAAAGGACAGGATCCCCCAAATGATAAAGAATATCCTTAAATCGTTGGGCCTATTGAACAAGATGAACACCAAGGGTATAAAAAGCCACTGATATAAAGCCAATCCGCGCATGGCATAAAACCAGGCCGCAACACTTACCGCTTCTGGGTTTACAATCTGCAATACCGCGTAACCAAACCATATGGACACCAGGAGCGTTAATTGCGAACTTGCCCTGTTCCAGGGAACTTTAACCTTGAAAGCCTTGAAAAACAGTGCCAAATACATAAGCACCATCATCCCATCCATTAAGAGGCCCCAGGTCATTGGAATGTACCTACCAATACCAAGGACAAAGAAATTGAAGATGAGAACCGTAATAATCCCTATTCTGGGATTGACGAACAAAGCCCCAACGTACACGGCCACCAACGGAAGTACAATTACGGCAATCCCGGCCACCAATCCCCTTGTTGCGGTAAGATGGGCCGTAATGATGACCACGGACAACAACAGCATAATGGGAATGGGCTTACGCATTTTCTCTGCACCGGATGTCGTCAAAACTGGGTTCATGATGCCAAGTGTGTTTTAAGGTTTTTAAAAAACAAAAGGCTTTCTGAAAAAATATGCCGAAAGTGAATCTCCAGTTCCTTCCGCAGGAAAAAGAAGCCCAGGAAAATTCCTATTAGGGTAAACAATACCGTTCCAACCGCTACGGCCACCAAACTCTTGAACACAAAGACGGCAATTAGATCAAAAACGATATTGGCCAATGTCATTACAATGACCTTGTATAAATTATATTTTGGACGATTGAGGCTATCCAATAAGACTCCCGTGAAACGGTCAATGGGCAAGAGCATGACATAAAGGGTAAATACCCTGAATACTAGCGTCAACAGTTCCAATGAATCCAGGTATTCCACTCCCCCTAAAATCAAAACCAGGTACTCCGCAAAAACAAAACCTAAAATCGCTATCGGAAAGAATAAAAAGGTAACCGCTCCGGAATACGTATAAAAAATTTTTCGTGCTCCCGTTTTATCGCCATCCAAACATTTCCTGGACATTCGTGGATAGGCCGTCATGGAGAAACTATGCAACGGTATACCCAACAAATCCGTTAGTTTTAAAGGAATGGCATACATGGCTATTCCTGCCGAACCCAAAAATGGGCTCAATCCAATGATGAAAGTATCTGCACTTTTTAGCAGGCTGGAACTGATCAAGGTTCCCATGGAATACTTTCCAAAGTTGACCAATTCCTTCTCCGTCTTTCTCCTTGCCATGGTCAAGTAAATCAGGCCGTCCCATTTTTTTAGGGTACACCAAAAACTGGAAATCAAGTTTACCACCAGATTTGCAATGATTATGGGAACCAACCCAAATTGTACGGTCCAATAGTTCACCAATAGAAAAAACAAGAACAGACCAACGTTGGATAACCTGACCCACATCATTCTATGAAACTGTTGTTCCGCCTGGAAAAGGGCCATTGCATTGTTCCAGCTTAGGTTGGACAATGCCAGTAACGGATACCATATAAGAAATAGGTGATACCCATTGTTAATTGAGGTCCCAAAACTTTCCTTTAGTATCCACAATCCCCAACAAACCATGGAAATCAATAGGAGCAGTACAAGATTGATCCTGAATGTGGAACCCAATATTGTTTTTTGCCGGTTTTCATCCGCATTGGAAAGCGCACGTACCGCTGCTGTTCTGGTAAGACCAAACCTGAGCAGATCAACAAAGGTTGCCAAGGTGATAAACAAGACCCAATCCCCAAATTGTTCTTTCTCCAATTGGCGTGTGAGCAACATAAAGCTCAATAATCCGGCAAAAGCTACACTCACGTTGGACAGCAGCGATGACAAATTTTTCTCTTTCCCTATTTTCTTGATCCTGGCCCACATTATGCAACGGAGGTTTTGTTGAAAAATCTAAACTGTACGATTTTCTTCACCCATCTTCGGATCAAGGAACGGTTTTTGGGAAGTTCGCCCAATACGGTCTCCATCTCCAATACTTTTACACCGTTGAGTATTATGGTAGGTTCCGGTCCCGTGGTCGCCTCGTTGAACAAAGCCAATGCATTTTTATCGGCATCCCCCCAGGCACGGTTGGCCCTTGTGACCAAAAACGTGTAATCCATTGTAGATGCCAATTTTACAGGGAAAGGGTTTCTTATGATACTCGGTATTTCCAGGATGACAAAGTCAAACGATTTATAGCCTTCCACTACCTTATCCTCGGCAAATTCCTCGACTGTAGCTATTTTGTAGAGTTGGTCACTGATGTCGTAGGTTATTTTTTGATAGTCTTCCCCTGTCACCCCTATATCCGTTTTATCATAGGTGACGTGCAGGGTTTTGTACCCCAGTTCACACAACTTGGCAATGAGGTGTCTACATATAAATGTTTTCCCTTCGCTTTGCTGTGTGGAAAACAACATATTCACCACGGGCTTTTCTCCATTTGATTTTTTAAACTGATTTAACAATACATTCCTTGAAATGGCATTGATGGCCTTGTTCTGGATGTAGTTATAATCAATTTTTTTGTCCGTTAAATTGATAACCGGAAATATGGAGGAAACCTGTACCCCTATTTTATCCTCTGCCCTGACAGCAGTCTTGATATTGCCATCCAAAAACTCTAAAATGAGAATGGTCATGGCCACGAGCAGGAAACCAACCACTCCCGCTGCCGCCACCAGCATCATGCGCTTACTGGGCTTTGGGTTTATGGGGTAATATGGAATCTCGGTCAGTTTTATATTGGATTTCAATTCCACATTCTGTTGGCGTAGTTTTGCCAGTCCCAAACTATGCAAAAGGCTCAGATACTCCCTTTCCGCAATATCGATCTTTCTTTCCAAGCGCTTCATGGTCGCCCCCAGTGGGGAGAACTTTTGATAGAGTTCGTCAAACTCCAGGCGCTTTTGTTCCATAACCTTTAACTGGGCCTTGAATCCTTCATAATCAATGGTATTTTGCAACCAATCCGAAAGTACACTGGTGGATGCAATGCTCTTGCTGTCATAATCCGTTTGGTAAAGTACATCTACTTGGTTCGCCAATTTCCGTTCCAATTGGGCAACCTCGTTCATCATTTTGGATAACTTCTGGGAGCTTTTCTCAATCTTGGCCGAATCCGTTTCAATCCCCAAGGTTTCCATTGAAATATTGAAATTGAGCTTGGAAAGCTGCTCCCTTAAATCCATAATACTTGAGCTGGCAATTCTTTTCCTATCGTGGGTTTCCAGCTTGGATTCCAAATTTTCCAGGACCGCCCTTGCTGCATGGAACTTTCGGTAAACTTCAAAATATTTGATCTCGAACTCCTCCTTTTCTGCAGCAATATGTTTGGTCTGTTCGTAGTAGTTAATGATGTTATGGGTACGGTTAAAATCCAACAATTCGTTTTCCGCACCCCTAAGATCCTGGGTTGAATTCTGTAGTTGCCTTTCAAAATATTTTACCACGGCATCGGATTGGTTGACCTTGATATCCGCATTCAGCTTCACAAATACATCACAAAGAATGAGCAAGGTATTCTGGCAAATGGCCGCATCGTCGGACTCATAGGCGATATCAACAAAATCACTGTTGGAAATCCTTCTGAGTCCAATTTTCCCGGTTATCTTTTCTATGCTATAGTCTGGATGGTCAAAGTTTAGAAGCTTGTAAATGAAATTGGAATAGTCGGAGTTTTTGAGAGTTTTGAAATTTTCATAGGTCTGTTCAACGTCCCCTTTTACCACAACGGATTTTACCTCTTCGGGTACGGTTTCCATCAACCCATTGAACTTCTTCCTTGAAATGATCTTTAAGTCGGCACTATCTTGTGCCATATGCTGTGCAAAAAGTTTAAGGCCTACCATTTCAATGGTTGTCCTGGCCTTGATAAGATTTAAAAGGTTATCGTAGGCGGTATTGGCGGCTCTAAAATCCACTTTGGTATTTTCCAGCTCAATAGTGGACCCGGAAGCAATTCCGGTATAGATCCTTGCCTTGGAATTATAGACCTTGGGCTCATTTTTGGTAAGAAAAAAGACCAATGAGGCCAAAATGATGGGCATTACCACCAGAAGGCCAATATGTCTTAGTAACAGACGTACAAAAAAGAGCAGGTTAAACTTCATATTCAAATATCAAAATCTGCCCCTGTAATATGCTCCAGGGCCATTACCGCCGCAACAAAATCCGATCGTTGTAGTTCATAGTTCATGGATGCTTGGTTCAACATCTGTTGCAAGCGGGTGTACTCCGTTATATTTATAATTCCATTGGAAAACTCTTTTTCTGCCCGTATGGATTGTACCCTAAAATTGTCTACTATGGAACTGGCCAAAAAGAACATTCGGTGTACTTTCAACAAATCGTTGTAGAGTGTGACCACTTTTTGTTCCAATTCCATTTCGGCAACCTCCGTTTCAAACCTCGCCTTTTTGGCCTCGCCCTTTGCACTTAAAATTCGAGCCCTTCTATTGACGATGGCCGATAATGGAAGACGTAAGGACACCCCTACCTGATACCTGCTCTGTTCGGTCGAAAAAAGTACTTGGCTTTGCGGATCCCCGGCAATTTGCTGGTTGCTGAGGTTATCGAAAATACCGTAGTTGTAACCGGCCTCCAGGTTAATGTATTGCAGCCAGGCACGTTGTTCAAAGGAAACGACACCATCCCGGTATTGCTGTTCGTTAAGGGTTACCTTTATAAATGGGGAATGCTCTTTTGCCATGGCAATGAGCGTATCCAAATGGGGCAGTTTTTTGCTAATGTCATTTTCCTTTAATCCATTTTCTATAAATTCATTGATGGATTGTGAAAATGAGTTCGTAGCAATCAATAAAATTGCCAAAATCAATTTTTCCCGAATCTTCATTCCTATACATTTTCCTTTTGGAAAACAGCCCTAAACGTTCTAAGTATTATCCACATATCGATTAAAAAAGCATACTTGCCATTGGCATACTCCACGTATTTCACATCCAGCTGCTTTCTTTCTTCCGGTGACATCTTGGAGCTTCGCCCACGGGCCTCTACCTGCCATAGCCCCGTAATTCCGGCAGGACCATTAAAACGTTCCGTCCATTCATCCGTGGTCAACATTTCGGCTTCGTAAAGGGGCAACGGTCGGTTACCAACAATGGACATATCACCTTTTAGCACATTGATCAACTGTGGCAGTTCATCAATACTCAACTTTCTAATTATCTTTCCTACTTTGGTGATCCTGGGGTCGTTATCAAACTTTACGAAGGCACTTTCGTTACTTTTCTTACGTTTTTCATTGTGGACTTTTTCATCTACCTCGGCATCGTCACCAATGAGTTTGGTACCACCATCCCTTACTTCTTCCACGACTGTTTCGTCCGTTTTTTCCCCATCCGTATCATGGACATATTGGTTGAGATGTTCAAACTCCTTTAATCGTTTGTCCGCGTCGGGGTACATGGATCTTAGCTTAAGAAAATTAAAGATGCGGTACCCCGTACCTACCCTTTTGGAAATGTAGTATACCTTCCCCTTGGACTCCAACCGTATGGCCAGAATGACCAATAATAAAAAAGGGGAGGCCACTAATAGGACGGAACCGGCAAGAAGGATGTCAAAGGTCCTTTTCCAAAATCCTGTCCTATAGCGTTTGACTTGATGCTGTAAGGTTGATATTTCCTGTGATCCAAGATTGTTCTTTAGTTCCTTTAAAAAACGTATACGCTCAAAGACCTGCTCAAAGCGTATGGGATGAACGAAAATGTCATCAAAACCACGCTCCAGGGCCTTTAACTTTTCCTTTTTTGAAACCTTTTCACATAAAAGAACCATGGGCACCTTCCTGCTGGGATCAAATACTGCAACCAAATATTCCTGAAACTCCTTTAGTTTTCCTTCGGAGAGTTCTTGTTCACATAATATGGCATCAACAGCTTTTTGGGTGTTCACCCATTTTCCCTCATGGAATTCACTATGGTTGTGCAACCATTTTATGGCATTTTCCGTGGTGGCAACGGTAGTAATGACCACGTTTTCGGAAAAGCGATGAAATTCTTCACCAAACCTCTTGTTGGCCCCTATATAAAGTACCGAAGTCTCCTTCCTGGTAAGTACCTCCATTGTTATTGACGGATTAATAACTTATCCACGCGTATGAGCAGTTCTTCCGGGTTAAAAGGTTTCACCATATAATCATCCGCCCCCAACCTCAGGCACTCAATACGGTCACTACTACTATCCCTACAGCTTAAAACAATAATGGGTATATCTGAAAACATCCCGGTTTGCTTTACCCTTGTTATGAGTTCAAACCCGTCCATTTCTGGCATTTCAAGATCTGTTATGATAAGATCGGGCATATTTCCCGCTTGCAACCAATTAATGGCGGCAAGGCCATTTTCCACTGTTGTGACATTGTAGGACTGTCCCAAAAATTGGGCTACCAATTCGCTCAATGATTGTTTATCATCAACTACCAGTATTTTCATAATCGTAAGATTTGTAGTATTAATTTTGTTGAAAAGTAGGATTTATATTACTCATAATAAATTCATTGTTGTCAAACCCAAACAATGTGTTGTAAGTAAGTTTAAACTGTGTGTTACCTACTGAAATAGAACACACTAAACCCCTGTACGACTTATAGGTCCAAAAAGTGGGACATCCCATAAAAAAAGCCCTTTAGGGGGCTTTTTCCAATTCAAGTTCGGCTATTGTAGTATCGATTCCCTTATCCTTAATGAGAAAACGTTCATTACAAAACGGAAAGGGTTTTCCAGGTTCCCTTGGGGGCGGTAAGGCTGTGTAAACATCAACGGAAACATATTTGAATTTGCCCATATTGTTCAAATACATGGCCAGTATACCATCATCACAACCGGAAACCACTTTAAGGTCGGTATTGTATCCTATTGGCAAAATTGCTTCCCTGCGTATTGCCATGGCCACTGCCCTTACATACTTGATCTTATTCGTAAATCCCTGGGACAATTTCCAACTGAAATAGTTCACTTTTAACCAATTGCGAATCTGCATTTTTCTCGTAAGTTGGAAGTCCCTGCCATAACTTTTTGAAATGGAATAGCACATGACCAAATCGGGATCTTCAAAGAATGGTAATACCATTTTATCAATGTAGTATGGATCGTAAATAGAGTCTGGGTCCATTGTACAGATGACCTGTCCTTTGGCAGTTTCCAGCCCTTTTTGCCTGGCATGCGTGATTCCTTGACGCTCTTCCTTCACCACATTGGCCCCCAATTTCCTTAAAATATCCAAGGTTTCCGCATCGGCGTTGTTATCCACAAAGATGACCTCATACGGTATAATGGTCTTTAGATGGACCAATGAAAAAATATGGGCGATCAAACTCCGTTTTGCCCTAAAAACCGGTATGACCAAACTGGCAATGGGCATTTTTACATGCGACAAAAGTTCAAAGTACAGCACCAGCTTCCTTAAATCGTCGATTGCCAGTTGATCCGGTGTTTTGTCAGCATACTTTTTGTAATCGGTAATATGCATAATGCTCCAATTAATTAGACCCTATCGGTACTTAAGATGTAATCTGTGTTTGTAGCTTCCATTATTTTGGAGATTTCCTTATTCTGTCTCCCTATAATGGATACGACTTTTTTATTGGACGGTGCTTCCTTATAGAGGGCTTCGAACAGGTGTGCGGCGCTTGAATCCATTTCAACCACCTTTTCAATACTGATTACAATGTTGTCATTTTGCTCCAATACCGAGTCAAAATATGCCCTTAGTACATTTACGTTTTGGGAGGTGACCCTCCCAATAATCTCAAAAAAACCTCGATTTTCCTTTATTTCCAATGCCATTGCACTTCGTTTTAATGGTTTTCCTTTCGTTTTGTTCTAGAGCAAATTCAGCCGTTGCATTAAATTGGGCCTCTGGGACCTGCTTATTGGAATTACATTGCGTTCTATTAAAACACTGTTGTCTTGTATATCAATGATTTTTGTAAAATTGATGATATAGGAACGATGGATTTGCATAAAGAGGGATTCCGGTAATTTTTCCTTTATTTTCTTTAAGGTGGAGTGTACCCTATGTGTAGTTTGCACTGTTTTTATTTCGATGTAATCCCCTTTCGCTTCAATAAGTAAAATATCACCAAGTTTTAATTTGATCAGCCTTCTATCAATGTTGATGTACAAATCCTCCTCTTTTCGCCCTTCCAGGGTGTGGGCGCGATCACCAGTACCGGCCAAAGCTGGGGCAAAGGCACTTTTTAACTTACCGATGGTCTTTTGAAAGCGGTGGTGGGTGATGGGTTTGATCAGATAATCCACAATAAAATCGTATTCAAAAGCTTCAATGGCGAACTCTTTGTCCGAGGTTGTAAATACCACTTTAGGCGGATTTTTTAAGGTTCGAATAAAATCGATACCGGTCAATAAAGGCATATGAATATCCAAGAAGATAACATCTATCTCATTTTGATTCAGATATTTAAGGGCTTCCAGGGCATTCGGGAATTGTGCAACCACCTCAAAATCTGGAAGATTTCCACAAAGTTCTTCCATAATGGCCCTTGCCGTTGCCTCATCGTCTACAATTATGCATTTCACCTTATTCCATTTTTACAATAAACTCTTGTACTGTGTCCAACACGCTTTCAAAATCTTCTTTTAAAGCGGTACTACCAATCTTAAGGTCCTCTTCGTATTTTATGGCAATCTTATACGCGTTGTTCAAACCCAATATCCCAAATTTGTGTTTTATCTTATGGACCACTTTTGCAGATTCCTCCAGTTGTCCCCCTTCAAGAAGATTGCAATAATCTTCTTTCTCCTTTGGAAATTCAACTTGAATAATGGACAGGAACTTCTTTTCGAATTCCTCATTTCCGCCGGAAATCTCCTTAATGTAATCTAGGTTTGGTATTTCTGCCATTATGTTGTCATTTTTATCGTAAAATAAAATGTTGTGCCCATTCCCTCTTCGGACGAGAGCCAAATGTCCCCTTTATAATAATTGATGATTTTTTTGACCAAAGCGAGACCGATCCCGGTTGCATTGGAATCGTTTTCCAATTTCTTGAACATATCAAAAATACCGGTCTGAAGATGTTTGGGTATGCCCTTTCCATTATCCGCAATACAGAACAGCCACTTATCTTCCTGTTCCCTGGCCTCAATGGTAACCAATCCCGTTTTATTGTTCTCCGTAGCCGTTACCGCATTGTCCAGGATATTCGTGAACAACTGTTCAATACGGTACTTTCCGGTATACAATGTGGGTAAGGTCCCTTTAATTTTCACCTTTACGTTATCCGGAACGTAGATGGTACGCTCAATTTCCCTGACCAGTTTGTTCAGATCCACGTCCTTTATCTTTTCCTCGACCGCATCTATAGTGGCATGTTTTAGGATACCATCAATTAAACTATCCATCTTCTTTAAGTTCTGGAAGATCAGATCAAAATTGTTCTTACACCCCTTTTTGAAATCATCACAACTATCTTCATAGACCCAGCTCACCAAGGAATGGATATTCCTTATGGGGGATTTTAAATCGTGTGAAACCATATGGGCATAGTTGTTCAATGAATCGTTTTGTTGTTCCAAACTTTTTAGGAGCACATCTTTCTCTGCGGTCATCTCAATAATCTTTAACGTTTGGTTTTCAATATTTTCCACCAACTTTTGCGGATCAAAGCTCCATTCTCCATCCGCGGGAACGGTTTTGCTCTCCATAAGGGCCACCGCTTTACTGAGCGTCTCCAATACTTTTCGCTGACTCTCCGTTTCCCTGTTGAGGCGTGTATTGGCCTCATAAAGCTCCTGGGAACTTAGGGAAGTTGCCCGCTGAATCATAGACAGTTTGTCATCATAATCACTGTATGACTTATCTACGGCTTCAAAGAATTGTTCCATATTTGGGCATTTCTGAAGCTCTTCCGGGAAAAATTTCTTTATTTGGCGTTTCAGCAATGAATGCATCTATTCACTCATTAGGGTTAATGTCATGGTTTGATTGTGCAAGAGGCATTCGTTTTTTCCAGCAAAAGGGGCCATTTCCCCGTAGGAGTAGAATCCTGTGATTTTTGCCTGCTCTCCAACAACATCCATTACTTCTTCAATTTCCTCTTCGGTCCTACCGGCCAAGACCAGTTTTCTGCCCACACAACTTACCAAAATGGCAAGCTCTGGCGTAGACTTCCTATTCTTCATGGCCAATTCGGCGGCATTGGACGCTCCTTCGGTAATGTCCGCCATCGTACACATCATTAACTGAACTTTGGAGTTGACCGGCACGTCCCCTGCCAAAATCATGGAATTGGCTTCTTCATCAATATTTAGAATGGTACGGACCAAGGGTTCGGCATCCTCTGTTTGCTGTACGGTAAGGGGATATAACAAAGCGGCCTGGGGCAGTTGATCGGCTTTATCTCCCAAATAGGTTTTATACAGGTCCAGCGCGGGCTTGTGGTCAATCTCGTACAGCACATTGCCAACGGATTTTGTAATGGTCCTTTGAGGGCCAAAGGGCGTCCACCCGCCGTAGTTGGCATATGATATTTCCAAACTGTCCCCATAGAAGCCAATGGCGACAACCTCGCCTTGTTTTGGGGATTCGTTGTATGAGGTAAGTGTCTTTTCGAACCTGGCTCCATCACCGCACAGTCCACCGGTTATGGTAGCTTTAAACTCCTCATCGGATTCCAATCCTTCAATAAGACCGCTTCCGTTTACGAAACTGCCATCGGAAACAATGAAAACATGACGTAGATTGGTCTTGTTGAACTGGGCGGCGATCGCCGTGCCCATTTTCTCAATGTCCACAAAATTGGAAACGTTTTCCCTTACAATTTGAAATGTTGTCCGTTCAAATTCAATTGCCGTTAATGTGACGGTTTCCTCAAATACATGGGTTTCCATAATTTCTCCCGAGGTAGAACCAAAAACAAGTTCCCCATCCGGATAAATCTCCCTTACTTCATCATATAGGGAATCCGACTCCAAGATAAACCTGTCCCCAAAAATGAGCACCAAAGGTTTGACCAGTGTATTGGATTGAAGAAATTCCCATTTCCCTTCTTTATTCCTTTTAGCTTGGTTAATCTTCATAAATTTTGTTTTGCATTATTTTTTTATGGTGAAATGGAATGTTGTACCCACCCCTATTTCACTTTCCAACCATACTTTACCGCGATATCTGTCCACAATCTTTTTGACTATGGAAAGTCCAATTCCCGTGGAACGCTCATTATTTCCTATGGATTGGAAAATCTTAAATATTTTTTCGTGGTATTCCTTTGGGATTCCTACCCCGTTGTCCTTTATGCTGAACTCCCAATGTGTAGTGGTTTCCTTGCTTGCAATCTCCACAATCCCCACCTTTTTTTCAATATTGACCACGGCATTGCTCAAGAAGTTTTGGAAGAGTTGATGGATCTTCACCTTGTCTGCCTGAATTACGGGCAGTGTATTGGCCACCTTAATGGAAACGTGATCGGGTATATAAATAATTTCCCCTATCTCCCTCACCACTTGGTTCACGTCCACATCCGTGCTATCCAAGGTATCACTGTTTACCGTGGAATATTTTAGTATGCCATCTATTAACTTGTCCATCCCCTCTACCTTCTCCATCATCATCTGCAGATTGTACTTGCCATTTTCATCCAAAACATCGCTGTAATCGTCATAAAGCCATGTTGCCAATGCAGTTACACTTCGCAATGGGGATTTTAGGTCATGGGACACAATATGGGCGTATTCCTGTAATCCTTGATTGCTTTCCTCCAACTCGTTCACCAGGTTTTGCTTCTGCAATTCCAATTCCTTTTGTTTGGTAATATCCAAATGCACCCCAATGGAACCCACAATTTTACCAGCTTCATCGTATCGGGGGGCGCCACTGATCAACCAATGTTTCTTTTCCCCGGTGTTCAGGGTAATCTCAACTTCATAAGAGTCCGATTGATCTTTTTTACGTTTTTCAAATTGTTCATTTACCTTATCCAGATTCTCTTTGTCCAGGTTCATGAACTCCAGCACATTTTGGCCAAAGAGGTCCTCTTGGGGCACACCGATCATTTCCGAGTATCTGTGGTTGGCCATCAGGATCGTTCGGTTCCCGTCAATCTCCACCAATCCCAAATTCATATTGGCAATGATACTGCTGTACTTTTCCTTCTGGATCTCCAGGTTCTTGCGATAGTTTTTTCTTAGCGTAACATCATTGTAGGTCCACAAATGGCCTTTATAGATGTCATCAATGAACAATGGGATATAATCCCGTTCAAAGGTCCTGCCATCAACAAGTTCCAGTTCGTCCGAAAGGACGAGCTCCTTCTTTTTGAATATGTAATCCGTCCTTTTTATGAGATGCTCTGGATCAACAAACAAGTGTTTGTACTTGTCAAGTGCCTTTTTACAATCAACACCGGTAAGCTTTTCCGGTGCGATGGGTATTTGAAAAAGATCACAGAATTTTTGGTTGGCCAAAACCATTTTCCGGTTTTCATCCTCCAACAACACCCCTGTTTGAAGATTGGTGATCAAAGTGGACAAACGTTCCTCCGAAGCCTTTATCAATTCTTCGGAAATCTTATCATTGGTAATGTCCTCCACCATGGCCACCTTATAATCGATCTCGCCTTTGTGGTTCCGTACGGTGCTTACAGAGGTTTTCCCCCAAATGGACTTCCCATTTTTTTTATGAAACTTGCGTACAATGGAAAATTTGTCGGTTCCTACCGTTTTATTGTTTTTCAGGATGTCTTCATAAAGACTTACGTCCTCAATGGTCGATATATCATCTATGGACATTTTTTTGAGTTCCAACTCGGAATATCCCAGAAGTTCCACAAAGGTTTTATTCGCCTTGACGATTTTCCCATTTACCACCAAAACAATCCCAAGGGAAGAATTCTCCACTATAATGTCCTGCTGCTTTTTTTGACTCTCCAGCAGTTCCTTTATTTGGACTTCCTTGGTAATATCCCTAATAATACCCTGTGCCGCAATTGGTGAACCGTCTTCCCCATAAATAAGGCTAGCGTTGATATTTACGGATTTCTCGACATTCTTTTTTGTGTATATTTTTGCATTGTAATTTTTTAAAACACCTACCTGAAGTAGCGTCTTAAAAGATTCTGCTGTATATTGTTCATAATCCTTATGGACCAAACTAATAAGGTGAACGTCCTCTTTGGTATGATCAAAGCCCAAAAATTCCTTTGCGCTGGTATTCATATTAATGACCCGTGTACTTAGATCCATGACTACATAGGGGTCAATAATGTTTACAAAAGCACTGTCTATCTTGGAATCCTTTTTATTGAGCAAGGATTCCAATCTACCATTGGCCTCCCTTAGATGAAGGGATGCGTCGTAAAGTTCCTTGGATTTGTTTTCCAACAGCTGCTCCGCCTGTTTTCGGGCCCGCTTTTCCCGATTAAGTGCCCTTTTCAAAAGGGCTACTTCCGAGCTATCCTTGTTGGACAACGATAAACCTGACTTCTGTTCCTTGCTCATTTAATAATTTCATTTCTACATTCACTTCCTTCTGGAAATGGTCAAAAGTCTTTTTGATAAGACCATGTGCCAAAGCATAGAGCCCTCTGGAAGAACTGTAGATCATTGTCAATGAATGGTCCAACCGTTCAAGTATTCTAAATGATGGCAATTCTGCATCCGGATACAGTTTCTTCACCTGTACGTGAATATGGTCTTCTATGGAATAGAGTAAGCTTAACGGATCCTTATAACTGCTCACAACATCGGGATGCGCCTTTGCGAGACTATCAAAAAGATACAATCCAAATGTGTACAACAGGTCGTTGATGGAAATTTTAGTGATGGTACTCAACTGATCGACCAGTTGAAGCATCTCTGAAAACTCATACGTCCCAACAGCCGTGTAGGCTCCCCCAGAAGGTAAATCGGAGTTCTCTATGATGGTATCTACCGTTTCAAGCCCAAAGTTGGACTCCACCATTTCCAAGAACTCGGCAAAAACAATTCCTTTCACAATACAGAAGATTATGAAATAAAAGTAGGAATTGGACTACTCTGTTAAAAAATAATGTTGTGAAATGCGGTTTTTTGTTAGGCTTTTATCAATTCACTTATTTCCCAATAGTCAAACACTTTTTTAATTTTTGACTCGTAATCCTCATATTTTAAGGGCTTTATAATATAACCAGCAATCCCAATGCGGAAACATTCCAATAAATCCGCCCTATTTTCCGATGTGGTCAAAATCACGGTAGGCAAATATTTAAGGCGGTCATCGGATTTTAAAATGGTCAAAAATTCAATGCCACTCATTCTGGGCATATTTAGGTCCAAGAAAATAATATCCGGTAAGTCCCCACCTTTCAAAATTTCAAGGGCCTCTTCTCCATTTTTAGCTTCAATAATGGTGTGTTTGTATTGAAACTTTGAAATTGCCCGTTGCAATTTCATAGATTCTATCATATCATCTTCTATAAATAATACTTTCACGAGTTGACATATTTGTACGTTACAAACTTCTTACAAAATGAACCAATTCCTGGCTCTTGGGGGATAATTTGTTGGTTATCTTCGGCGAATGGTCTAAAAGTATAGATGAAATTAGTAATTTTTTTCTTACAATGTTGCTTAGTATCCCAGTTGCTCCCGAATCCGCTTTGGAAGTTGTGAAACCACCAAGTTATAGGAGTGGTCTATAAGTTCCTTTAAAAATAGGGGTGGCAGTTGGTCTAAAAAGAGGGTATTCCAATGTTTTTTGCTCATGTGGTAGCCCGGGATTATAATACCATCATATTCCTCCCTCAATGTCAGGGCCCTTTCCGGATCGCATTTTAAGTTTACCTGGGAGGGCAAGCGCTCCAAGGCCACCAGTGCAAACATTTTTCCCATTACCTTGAACACCAAGGTATGTTCATCAAAGGGAAAACTTTCGGTAACCCCTCTCTTGGAAATGCAATATTCCCTTAGTTGTTCAATATTCACTGTGGTATGCCCTTAGCGTCATATACGATTACTTTTTCCCAAAGGTCCTTACATTCCTCAATAAAGGTAAGATGTGCTTCTTCCTTTTGATACCCATCCTGTGCCTCGGCAGATTCAAAAGTAACGATCAGGTTATAGGTAAATGAATCGTCCACTACCTCCCTGACCGCTTTGGGTGGTCTTCCAATGAAGTTGGTCTTAGCGAATTTTGAGTTATCCAAAAACTTTCGAAGCGATTTTTCAAAGGTCGCCCTATGGGACGCATTATCCGGATCTTTTAACCAGATATAGACCACATGTGCAAATTCGGAATCAAATTCCAGTACGGTCGATTTTTGGCCGACCACCACCAACGGCAAAAAAAGCAATGCCAACGCTACTATTGTCTTCTTCATCAATTTAACTTTCTAAAAACTGTTTTTCCTTATTTGATAGGTCCAAAGCGGAATAATCCAATTTCCAACCAATGGTCTCCACAATCTTCTCAATAATCAATACGGCCTCCAGTGCTTCCCGCTTTGCCGTATCCAAAAGGCCACTCTCTGGAATTTTCTCCCGAATATGTTCCTTGGCCTTGGCATTTAAATCGGTCAGGTCTTCCGAAGAAAAGGAATTGAACAGACCATTTTTAATATCATAGAACTGAATGTCCGGTTCAATGGACAATACTTCGGGTTCGGGGAATTCTGAGAGTACAATCCTTTTCTTATCCAAGTCGGCCTTTAAAAGTAATTTTTTAAGATCGTATCCCACCTGTGCTTTGGCATTGATGACCACAAGGGCTTTCTTCTTACTGCTGAGGACCTTCATAAAACCTTCCTTGATATTCTCGTAGCTATAAATCTCAGCGAAATCCCCTTCTACCGAAACCAGTTTACAGACACTTTTGATCTTATCCAAAATTACGGTGGATTGGTGTTGCACAAGCTCCTTTTTCCTTTTTTGGTTGAAAAGGCCATACACCCAATACGTGAGTACCACACCCAATAACAGTCCTAAAATTGCCTCAATAAAACCATCCATTGCTTAAATATAAACAAAGTACCCATCTTGGGTTCCTATTGTACTTTTAGACCGGGCCAAATAACAGGGGCCTACTGGGGCTTGCATCATTTTCAAAAGGGGCCACTTGCAGGTTAAGAAGGTATCTACCGTCCTCGATACTATTGTCCACATATACGAATTCCGTAATGGTAGCCTTAAACCGAATGTCCCCGTCCAGATTCCAAAATGCTTTATGGGCCTTCAACAAACCTCCATCCTTCTCCCTATCCACCGAAGGCAAATCCACCAACAAATGTTCCACCCCCTTATCCCTTAAATACATAATGGCCTCTTCCAAAAAATAGGGGGGATTGGTATTGGAATACTGTCTATTGTATTTTTCATTGGTATTGGGTAATGTCCTAATAACGACGGCCTCCCTTTTTTTGGCGCCCAACGCATACTGTAATTGCTTCTTGGAAATCACAAAATCCATTCCTTGTTTCTCTGGGGCGACTGTAATCAGTTCCGTCCAGAAAAAGTAGTTGTTTAGATGGTCATTTATCGAGTGGACCTCTTTGGTAATATGCCCCACACATTCCGTATGTGTAACATGGGCGTGGGGATTAAAGTGGATATCATTAAAATTTACGCTACCCCCTTCCGTTACGCTTCCCACAAATCCTTCTTCCCTATGTGGTCCTATGGTAGGCGGGGCAACATACCATGCATTAACATTGGATGTACCTCCACGTAAGGGGATGGATAGGTCCAAGGGTTTGGACAAGTCCACTTTTAACGTTTGGGATTTGTACTTAATGGAGGCTATCATTTATGCTGAACTTGATTAAGTATCCAAACTACTCAAATTATATCGATATTCAAATAAGCCCCTATGGATTTGAACTTTATGGTTTTGAACAAAAGAATAAAATCCATTACAAGCCGATACGTTGTAATTCTTGCGCAGGCAGGAATCCATTCGAACGGAAATTATTGTGGATTCCCCATCATACTTCGACTTCGCTCAGCATCCGTGCGGAATGACAGAACCTTTTGAACAAGCCTGAACGAGTTCCATATAAAAATAGCCTTTGTTCATATGTATGGTCCAGCTTATATCCTAAAGCAAGTTCAGGACAAGTTAACCATAAACAAATCGCTCGCGATCCCATCTGCCAAGAACCTCCCTTTTTTTGTGGTCAAGAGTACATCACCATCCCAAAACAAAAGATGTTCAGCAATATATTTTTCGGCCTGTTGCCCAAGATATTGTCCATAGGTCGGTCCAAATTCCTTGCTTACCTTTTGCAAGGAAACCCCCCAAATGGTTCTAAGCCCCGTCATCACATATTCGTTATACCTGTCGCGAACACTTAATACCTCACGTTCAATGGGCACTTGGTTCCCTTCCAGGGCCTTTATATATTTCGAATTGTTCCTAACATTCCACCCCCTCCTCTTTCCATCAAAGGAATGGGCCGAAGGTCCTATCCCTAGGTAATGCTTTCCCTGCCAATAGGCCGTATTGTTTTTTGAAAAAAAACCGGGCTTTCCAAAATTCGAAATCTCATAATTGATGTACCCTTTTTCCTCCAAACACTCTACAAGGATATGAAACTGGCGCTGTGCCTGCCCATCATCCACATTAGGTACTTTTCCCTCTTTAATAAAATGCTCCAAAGCTGTTTTGGGCTCAACGGTTAAGGCATAGGCCGAAATATGTGGAACGCCAAAGGATAATGCCCTCGTAATATTCCTTTCCCATCGTTTTTCATCCATTCCCGGAATTCCATAGATCAGGTCGATGGATATATTTTCAAAAAAGACCCTTGCTTCTTCCAAGCAAACGGAAGCTTCTTTGGCATTGTGTGCCCGGTTCATGAGTGTTAGGTCGGTATCAAAAAAAGACTGTATCCCAATACTTAAACGATTGATCGGAGTTCGCGATAGCCGAAGAATTTGATTCCTTGGCAGATCATCCGGATTCGCTTCCAAGGTAATCTCCGGGTTATCGCCCACTTTATAGTGGGCATAAACCGTATGTAGCAATCCTTCTATTTCATGGGGCTCCAAAATTGAGGGGGTGCCCCCACCAAAATAAATGGTTTCAATGCTTTGATCGTTCAGTTCCGCTTTTCGCAATACCATCTCTTGTTGGAGGGCCAAAAGCATGTCATTTTTCTTCTTCAGGCTTGTGGAAAAATGAAAATCGCAGTAATGGCAAGCTTGTTTGCAAAAAGGTACGTGAATGTAGATGCCGGCCATGCTAACCAATTTTCTTTGGGTTCTGCCTTACAAAGGCTTCCCAACCTGTATAGCTGACCCCAACATTTATTCGACCTTCATTGTAAAAATGACATACGGCCGCGGCAAGACCATCCGTGCTGTCCAAATTTTTTGGTAGGGTCTTTAGGGCCAAAAGGCCCTGCAACATCTTGGCCACTTGTTCCTTGCTGGCATTTCCATTACCTGTTATGGCCATTTTTATTTTTTTGGGCAGGTATTCCGTAATGGGAATTTGCCTGGAAAGACCCGCGGCCATGGCCACTCCCTGTGCCCTCCCCAGTTTTAACATGGATTGCACATTTTTGGAATAAAATGGGGCTTCTATGGCTATTTCATCTGGATGATAGGAGTCTATGAGTTCCAAGGTCCGTTCAAAAATGAGTTTTAGCCTTAGATAGGGGTCATCGTACTTTTTAAGCATGAGTTCATTCATTTGAACAAACTCCATTTTTTTGTTGACGACCTTAATGATTCCAAAACCCATGATCTGGGTTCCCGGGTCAATACCTAATATGATCTTTTCCTTTGCCAACTTATTTTTCAGTATCTAAAACAATGGGAAGCCTAAATTTAATTTTCACGTTTATCCCCCTTTTATGTGCTGGAATAACCGTTAAATCCTTGAATCGTGTCCGTATCTCATCCCTAAATCCGGGCACAACTTCCTCTATCCTATTATTATCCTCGATTTCTATAATATTGATAAAACCATCCTCATCCACCTCAAAATCCACAAATAAGGTATCCTTGATCTCCTGGTCCACTTCATAAACGGTATCGCTAAAAGCCTCCACAAACCGTTTGAGCATCTGGCGTTCAAAGCAATTGCGCTGTTCTGCTTTTTGTGCCATTTCATCGCATTCCCCAAAAAGCGGAAATTGGTCCACATCGTTCCAATCAATGGCCATAAGTTCTGCATTGACCGCTCTTTTGGTCTGTTCCTCTTTGGTTGAAAAATAGGCACAGGAAGTCAAAATGAGTAGGATTGACAAGAACCAGCATCGTTGCATAAAGCCCCAAGAATTTGGCTGAAATTACGATATTTTGGAGAATTCAATCCTTGGAAAAATGGATTTCCTCCTTGAGTTCGGTTATGCGTTTAACGACCCTTTCCTGAATAAATGGCATAGTACCCCCATAATCCAGTACATACTTTTGGTAGTAGTTCAACCTAACTTTGGGATCTTTGTGATACTCATCCGCCAGTGTACAAAACTGGTAGTAAAACAAAGGATTTCCAGTATTTTCTTCCGAGGCCTTTCGGTAGTAGTTCATCGCTTTTTGTGTATGGCCACGTAACCGGGCTATACGGCCCAAATTGGCATAATCCATGGAAAAGTCCACTTTTCGCATCTCAATGGATTTACGAATGTAATGTTCCGCACTGTCCAAATTCTCCTCCTTCATGAATACTTCACCCAAACCCTTAGATGCATTGATCTCTTGATCATGGATTTTCATGAGTTTGTAATATTGCTCCTTCGCTTTATCGAACTGCCAATCCCCAAAATAGCTGAACCCCAATTTTTGATAAATAAACCCTTTCTTTTCCCCCAGTTCCAAAAGCCGTTCAAAAAAAGGAATGGCTTTGCCATATTGGCCATCGTTAAAAAATGCCAAGGCCTTTAAATTGATCATGGCAATGTCATCACCATAAAAACGGAGCCCCTTATCAATATAGTGGAGGGCAGAATCCTTTTGCTGTTCCCCAACATAATATTTCCCTAGGGCAAACAAGCTTCTGAGGTGGGTGCTATCTTTGTCAACTGCTTTTTTGAAAGACTGCAATCCCTGCGCTATTTTCCCCATCTGTTGTAGTGTCCTCCCAAAAAAGTAATGGTATTCAGGATTTGTCGTTTTCCTTTCCACCAACAACTTGAAGCAGCTAAGGGCTTCACTATATTTCTTTGTCTTTAGTAGTAATTTTCCCAATTCAAACCGAGCGATGGATTTATCGGGATTGTTTTCCAGTAGTGCCCTGTATTGTAGTACGGCCTTTTCATAGTTTCCAATGGTATTGTAAGATCTGGCTATTTGCAAACTGGAATTCGTATCACCAATTTTGGCATAGGCATTTATAGCAGCAATATAATTCCCGGATAGATAAAGACTATCCGCAGTGGATACCATTGATTGGGCCTGGGTTTTCACCATGGTTGTTGGACACAGCCATACCAATAACAATAGCTTCTTTAATACCATTGTATGCTTCGCGTAATCGTTACCCATTCAATTTGAATACCACTGGTGTTGAAAAAGCGACATTGACTGCCTCACCGTTAAGGGTTCCCGGTTTCATTTTAGGCAGTCGTTGAATTATCCGTTTCACCTCTGCTTCCAAAATAGGGCTTGGCCCCCTTTGTTCAATGTCATTGATATTGCCGTTTGTATCTATGGTGAATATCACCGCGACGCGTCCTTCAATACCTTGCTCTTGAGCTTCTTTAGGGTAATTGAAGTTTTTACGGATATGTTCATTGATCATTTCCAAAAAACAGGTTTTCCTATCCGAACTGTTTTCACAACCTGGAAAAACAGGAACGTTATCGAAGGTTCCAAAGGGAATTCTAGAGGGTGTTTTTACCTGTGAAGTAATCAATTCCCCTTCGGATTTGTTCTGTATTTCGCAAGATGTATAGAGTAAAATTCCAAACACCAAGGGCAATAGTAGGGCATATTTAGTCCGAAATATGATTTTGGATTTCTGTTTATTTAACATGACAATTCGTTTTTTAGTGAGTGATGTTTTAAAAAATTGATTGACAAAACTGAGGTTTTGCGTTTGAAAAACTTCGGACAGCAATAGCTCATAATGTGCCTTTTTATTACTCTTGGTCACTTGGGCATCGGCGATGTACTCGTGCAATTCCGCAATTCGATATTGATAGAAATACACCAGGGGATTGAACCAAAATGGAATTCGCATCAGTTCAAAAAACAGCAAATCCAGCGAATGCCACTGCTTAACATGGACCAATTCATGAGCCAGAATCTGTGGTTCTTTTTCCTTGGCAATACCGTCTCCCAAAAACACCAGTTTAAAAAATGAAAAAGCTGTCTTGCTTTGTTTGACCACCACTTTGGTGAAATTGGAATAATAGCGAACGGTTCCTTTGTTTCGCATGCTTTGTATTCGATATAACTTAGCGCCAAAGTAGATGGTCAGTGTAGCTGCCCCAAAAAGAAAAACCCATTCGTGGATGTCGAGCAACTCCCAAAAAGAGCTTTCAGTCGTTTTGCTCTTCATCATTGGAGAACCGTTGATCTCCCATAAAAAGTCCGGGTAAAAAATCGCTTCCTGGGATAGCACAGTTTTCAAAGCTTCAATTTTAATCAAGGGCAAGACCAAAGACAGGATAAAGGCAATCAGCAAATAGGCTCGGTTCAATTGAAAAAAGGTTTCCTTTTTTAAAAACAAATCAAAGACCGCTAAAAAAATCAATTGAAAAGCCAGGGTTTCCATTAGATATTGTAACATGATTTCCTCTTTTAGGTGTTAGGTCAAAACCTATTCTTCTTCCTTCTTTATTTTATTCAATATTTCCTCCAACTCCGATATGCTAATGTCATTTTTCTTCATGAAAAAAGATACCATACTTTGGAACGACCCTTGAAAATAGCCGTTCACCAACTTGTTGATCGATTCGTTACTATAATCAGATTTCTTGAGCAATGGAAAATACACATGTCCCTTCCCTACTTTTTCATGATCCACAAAACCCTTGTCCTCCAAAATTCGCACAATGGTGGAAACTGTATTATAAGCCGGCTTGGGTTCTGGCAATTCTTCCAGCAAAGAAGTAACATTGGCTTTTTTTAGTTGCCAAAGTAATTGCATCACCTCCTCTTCCGCTTTGGTAAGCTGTCGCATTCAACTAAGTTTTTAGTTAACAAAGTTCAAATATAACTAAAAGATTAGTTTAAACTAATCTTTTAGTTAAAAAATTAATGTGCATTGTAACAATCTCTTTATAATTTAGTCTAATCTTCAAAGAAATTTATATGGACATTGCATTACTATTTATAGGTTTTCTTTTAATGTTAGTAGGGATTTTGGGCAGTTTCCTGCCCGTCCTGCCCGGACCTCCCGTGAGTTGGATCGGGCTCCTGCTCCTTCACTTGACCAAAGCTGTTCCGGATAATTGGTGGTTCTTGGGCATTACACTGGCCATAGCTTTGGTGGTCACGGTTATGGATTATATCATTCCAGCGGCCGGCACCAAAAAATTTGGGGGCACCAAGTGGGGCATGTGGGGTAGCATCATCGGGTTATTGGTGGCTATTTTCTTTCCTATCCTGGGGCCTTTGGGCATTATTGTTTGGCCTTTTGTTGGCGCTTTGGTCGGTGAACTGGCCAATAAGTCCGAAAAGGATAAAGCCCTTAAAGCTGCCTTTGGATCTTTTATCGGTTTTCTGACCGGTACCTTTTTAAAGTTTTTGATCGCAATAGTCTATGCGGGCCTATTTGTATGGAAATCCATTGAATACATCCCGGAAATCTTTACATTTTCCTAGGGCCTGTTAGCGCTAGTCCAACCACTGTATTTTATTGGAAACGGGTTCCCTTTCGCCTACTGCCGGTTCTTCGTCATAATAGCCCAAATAGAACAGACCCAAACACTTTTCACCTTGATTCAGTTCCATAAATTCATCCATATACTTAATGAGTCCCGGAGAGCTCCAATAACAGCCCAAGTTTAATTCGGTACAACACAACCACATGTTCTGGACCGCCATGGCCGTAGCGGCCAATTCCTCCCATTCCGGTAAACTTTCCTTGGGATCACGTTGCATACAAATAACAATGACCGCTCCTGATTTTCTCGGGTTCTCCTGCAGTTTCCGAATCTTAATTTGCTTTGGTCTGGAATCCACCTCTTGATACTTTGAGGACAAAAAATCCCCCAATTTTGCCTTGGACTCCCCCATCAACACCTTAAAACGCCATGGTTCGGTCCTTTTATGGTTGGGTGCCCAATTGGCGGCCTCCAATAATTGTTCTATGGTTTCCCTTTGCACGGGTTTGTCATTGTATTGTACTGGAAAGACGGAACGTCTTTTTTTGATAAGTTCAAAAATCATAGCCTTTGTTTTTCACAAATTTAGGCTTTCAATTACGGTACTTCAACTTGTCCAACAACAATTTTAATCCGTACTGCAACACCGGATTGCGATTGTCGGCTTTCCAAATCATGGAAAGCACCGCCCGTTGTCCAATCTTGTCCAATTCAATGAATTTCACATCCATTTGAAAACCGTGTTGTAATGAGGTAGGTACAATGGCTATTCCCAATTTGTTTTCAACCAATGTAAAAATGGTCTGGGCATGAACCGATTTATGGGATACTTTCGGCACAAACCCCGCATCTTGACAGATGCCTATTACGGTGTCATAGTACAACGGACTATAATCCTGGGAAAAAAGAATGAATTCCTCCTCAGCCACTTGATGCATCCCTTTAAAACGGCCATGGTCCAAATGGTGGTCCTTTGGCAAAACCAGGGAGAAGGTATCCGTAAATACCGGTTTCAGACAAATTCCTTTGGGAACCCTTGCCAAGCGCACAAAACCTAAATCCAATTGGTCCTTTAAAATGGCATTGACCTGGGCCCTATTTGATAGTTCGTCCAGACTGGTACGGATACCGGGATGGTGCTGTTGCAATTTCAGTAGTAACCCGGGGACCACATTTTGCATGGCAGAGCCCAAAAACCCTATTCGAATTTCTCCTAATTGGCCTTCCCCAATAAGTTTCACCTGTTTTTTGACATTCCTAAGATGGTTCAACAGATATCCCGCTTCTTTTTTCAGAAACTCCCCGGCGGGTGTAAGCCTTACCTTCTTTTTATCCCGTATAAACAAGGCCGTCCCCAACAATTCTTCCATTTGCTTTATCTGTGTACTTAATCCCGGCTGGGAAATGAACAGTTTTTCCGCAGCTTTTCTAAAATGCAGTTCCTCAGCGACCATGAAAAAATAAGTCAAGTGACGCAATTCTATTTGATAATTTTCAGTTATCATATCCTTAATTAATATGTATTGGTGATTATCAAAATTATCAAATAATTTTAGGTGGGTAAATCATAGCATATGAGTTCCTTTTTATACGGTGAGCATTACCTAACGGCGACCAAGGCACTTGCCCTTTCCCGTAATGCCCTAAAGGCGGAGCTGTCATCAAAAACCAGGAAACGGGTTGAAAAAAGTGCACAGAACGTGACCGCAATGGTTGAATTGGGAACCCCGGTTTACGGAATCAATACCGGGTTTGGTCCGTTGTGTACCACTTCCATTTCAAAAGAGGAGACCAAAATTTTGCAATCCAACATTTTGCAAAGTCATAGCGTTGGTGTGGGGGCGCCCATCAAAAAGGAATTGGCCAAATTAATGCTAATCCTTAAGATCCATGCACTGGCCAAAGGGCACTCAGGAATCCAATTGTCCACTTTGGAGCGCATGATCTGGCATATGGAAAATGATGCCATTCCGGTAGTTCCCTCCCAGGGCTCCGTAGGCGCTTCAGGAGATTTAGCTCCACTTTCGCATCTGTTCCTGCCTTTGCTTGGTTTAGGAAAAGTGATGTATAAAAATGAAACCATCCCAACCGCCCTACTTTTCGAAAAAACCGGACTGCGCCCTTTGGAACTTGGTCCCAAGGAAGGATTGGCACTTATAAACGGCACCCAATTTATTTTGGCACATGCCGTGAGCGTACTGGAGAAATTCCACAATTGCCTAAGACAGGCAGATATTATTGGTGCCATGATGTTGGAAGGATTGCAAGGTTCCATAAGTCCCTTTGATAAAAAACTGCACGAATTACGCCCTTATCAAGGAAGCCAACATGTGGCCGGAAGAATACGGACATTGTTGAAGGGTTCGGAAATCCTGGAGGACCACGTGGATTGTGACCGGGTCCAGGATCCTTATTCCCTACGTTGCATTCCCCAGGTGCATGGCGCTTCCAGAAATACATGGCTGCATGTAAAGGAGCTCGTTGAAATTGAATTGAATTCAGTGACCGATAATCCAGTTATCATGGATCAATATCAGGCCATAAGTGGAGGTAATTTTCATGGACAGCCATTGGCCATGGCGTTGGATTATGCCGCATTGGCCGCTTCGGAATTGGGGAGCATTTCGGATAGAAGGATCTATTTGGCTTTGGAGGGAAGTCCAGGTGTTCCCCAACTGTTAATGAAAGATACGGGAATCAATTCTGGGTATATGATTTTGCAGTATACCGCCGCCGCCCTTGCCAGTGAAAATAAAAGCCTCTGTTTTCCCGCAAGTGCCGATAGTATTCCAACGTCATTGGGGCAAGAGGACCATGTAAGTATGGGATCGATAAGTGGCAGAAAGGCCCTGCAGATTCTCACCAATGTTGAAAAAATACTGGCCATCGAACTATTGACGGCAGCGCAGGCCTTTGAATTTAGAAAGCCGTTGAAATCAGGTATCTTATTGGACGAAGTGCACAAATTTCTGAGGACGAAAGTTCCTTTTGCTGAAAAAGACCGGGTATTTGCCAATGATATTGAAACCGCAATAGTGTTGATACAGTCCGGGGAAATCCCGAAATTGATAGACGATGTAATGCTGAAGAACACTATTGTTTGGGAAACACTGCATCGTGAAGTATTTGAAACGTTTTAACATGTCAGGACATAAACTTATTGGCCCATTTGCACAGGTACTACCGCTATCCGGATTATCCCTGGAAGGCTCGCTTACGGACGAGCAGTTACAACCCATTTCCAATGGAGGCATTTTGGTGTCGGAAGGAAAAATTCAGAAAATAGGTGTATTTCAAAATTTGGAAGCCGAAGCCGAAACCATTGAACGGATAGAACATAAAAGTGTATGCCTTCCTGGATTTATCGATGCCCATACCCATATTTGCTTTGGGGGATCCAGGGCCAATGATTATGCCATGCGCAACTCGGGAAAGGGTTATTTGGAAATTGCCAAAGCCGGGGGAGGCATTTGGAATACCGTAACAAAGACCAGGGACGCATCACAGGAAACACTGATACGTGGAATGATGAAACGTTGCACAAGTCATTTACACCTTGGTGTCACCACTCTTGAAGTTAAAAGTGGTTACGGCCTTTCGGTCAATGAAGAGCTCAAAATGCTACGGGCCATTAAAAAAGCTTCGGAATTGGTCGTACAGGATATCGTTGTTACCTGCCTTGCTGCGCATATGAAACCCAGGGATTGGGTTGGTCCACCTGCTTTGTATTTAGAGGAAATCGCAAACAAGTTATTTCCCGTGTTACAGTCGGAAAAATTGTCCAACCGAATTGATGCCTTTATTGAAGAAAGTGCATTTTCACCAAGTGAAATAAAACCCTATTTCTCTAGGGCAAAAGGGATGGGATTTGATATTGTGGTCCACGCCGATCAATTTACTACTGGTGGTAGCCAAGTTGCTGTTGACTTTGGGGCCATAAGTGCGGACCATTTAGAGGCCAGTACCGAGCAGGAAATCAAATTATTGGCGAACAGTAGTGTCATTGCCATGGCACTTCCCGGTGCCTCAATAGGTTTGGGGTGTTCGTTTGCCCCAGCAAGGAAAATCCTGGATATGGGAGGGGTTCTGGCCATAGCAAGCGATCATAACCCGGGATCGGCCCCAATGGGCAATTTATTGGCCCAAGCCTGCATTTTGGGAACCTTTGAAAAACTGTCCAATGCCGAAGTCTTGGCAGGAATTACGTTTAGGGCGGCCGCAGCCTTAAACTTAAAGGACAGGGGAAGTCTGGAAGCAGGAAAAAAAGCCGATTTCATCATTTTTCCCACGGACAATTATCAGGAGGTTACCTACCATCAAGGGCAATTAAAACCCCATGGGGTATGGAAAAATGGAACTAGAGTATTTTAATTATGCAAACAGCATTATCAACGGAATTCAAAAAACAAATCCTTCAAGGTATTCCCACGGAATTACCTCCGGGAAAGCCATATCCCGAAGGTGGTAATCCCGCTCCCAAACGAAAGGATATCCTTTCCCCCGAAGAAAAAAAATTAGCTATCCGGAATGCCCTCCGCTACTTTCCCAAAGCATGGCACCCGGAGTTGGCCCAAGAGTTCGCGGCAGAACTGACCACATTTGGCAGGATCTACATGTTCCGGTTCAAACCCAGTTATCCCATGTTTGCCCGACCTATCGGGGAATATCCAGCTAAAACGCGGCAAGCGGCAGCCATCATGCTCATGATACAGAACAATCTGGATCCTGCAATTGCCCAACACCCGGAGGAATTGATTACCTATGGCGGAAATGGTGCAGTGTTCCAAAACTGGGCACAATACCTCCTTACCATGAAATATTTGGCGGAAATGACCGATACGCAAACCCTCCATATGTATTCGGGACATCCCATGGGACTTTTTCCCTCCTCAAAAGAAGCACCTCGTGTAGTAGTTACCAATGGAATGATGATTCCCAATTATTCCAAGTCGGATGATTGGGAAAAATTCAACGCCCTAGGCGTAACCCAGTACGGACAAATGACAGCGGGTTCATATATGTACATAGGCCCCCAGGGCATTGTACACGGCACTACAATTACCGTAATGAATGCTTTTAGAAAAGTGTTAAAGGCAGGGGAAGCCACTGAGGGAAAAGTATTCCTGACCGCAGGTCTTGGAGGAATGAGTGGCGCACAACCCAAGGCCGGTACCATTGCGAAATGCATAACGGTTTGTGCGGAAGTAAATCCCAATGCGGCACAAAAAAGACATGAACAGGGATGGGTGGATGAGCTTATCGATGACATTGACCGTCTTATCCATCGGGTAAAAAAAGCCATTGTTCAAAAAGAGGTCATTTCCATTGCTTATGTGGGCAATGTGGTGGAAGTATGGGAAGCCTTTGATCGGGCAAACATTTTTGTGCATTTGGGTTCCGATCAGACCTCGCTGCACAATCCATGGGCCGGAGGCTATTATCCCGTTGGTCTTTCGTTTGAGGAAGCCAATGTGCTTATGGTAGAAAACCCCAAGCGCTTCAAGGAAAAGGTTCAGGAGTCTTTACGAAGGCAGGTAAATGCCATCAATAATCACGTGTCCAAAGGCACCTACTTTTTTGATTACGGAAATGCTTTTTTGTTGGAAGCCTCCAGGGCCAAAGCCAATATTATGGCAGAAAATGGAACCGATTTTAGATATCCATCCTATGTACAGGACATTTTGGGGCCCATGTGTTTTGATTATGGCTTCGGTCCCTTCCGATGGGTATGTACCTCAGGCAAGGCGGAAGACCTAAAAAAGACCGACACCATTGCCCTGGAGGTCATGAGGGAAATCAAAACCCGTTCTCCAAAGGAAATCCAGCGGCAAATGCAGGACAATATCATTTGGATCGAAGAGGCGGATAACAATAAGTTGGTGGTTGGCTCCCAGGCCCGAATACTTTATGCCGATGCTGAAGGAAGGGTGAAAATCGCCGAGGCCTTCAATGACGCCATTGCCAGAGGAACCATTTCTGCTCCTGTGGTATTGGGTCGCGATCACCACGATGTCAGTGGAACGGACTCTCCCTTTAGGGAGACCAGCAACATTTATGATGGAAGTAGGTTTACTGCAGATATGGCCATTCACAACGTAATAGGTGATAGTTTTAGGGGTGCCACCTGGGTTTCCATCCATAATGGCGGCGGTGTAGGCTGGGGTGAAGTCATCAATGGCGGATTTGGGTTGGTACTTGACGGGACCCAAGAAACTTTGGAAAGATTGCGTAACATGCTGTTCTATGATGTGAACAATGGCATTGCAAGACGGAGTTGGGCGAGAAATGACGAAGCCCTGTTCGCCATAAAACGCGAAATGCGGCGTACACCACAACTTAAGGTCACTTTACCAAATTTTGTTGACGATCAACTGTTGGATGATTTAATTTAGTTCCATGGCCAATTATCTCCCCCCCAAAAAAAAGCTATGGACCGGCAGGAGCTCGGAAAACAATCTTTATTTGCATGAAAAGGTCCGTTGCCTTCCCTTTACTGAACTTCCATCCGTTAAGGATCAATTTGCCATTTTAGGGTATTGCTGCGATGAGGGTGTTCGGCTCAATCACGGGCGAACAGGCGCCAAAAATGGCCCTGAAGCGATTAGAAAGGCCCTGGGAAAAATGCCCAATCATTTGAAGGCCTCGCAATACGTAACGGATGTGGGCGATATCGTTTGCCATACCGATGGTTTGGAAAACGCACAACACACGTTGGGTGAAAGCGTTGCGGAACTTCTTGACAAGCATACTTTTCCCATAGTATTGGGTGGTGGACATGATATTGCCTATGGGCATTACAATGGCATTAAAAAATACCTACTTGCCAAAAACAAAAGGCCATCCATTGGAATCATCAACTTTGATGCTCATTTTGATTTAAGGAATGATGTCAATGGACCCACTTCCGGAACTCCTTTTTTTCAAATTGCGAATGAAAATGAACCCTTTAATTATTTGTGCCTGGGCATTCGAAAAGACGCAAATGACAAACAGTTGTTTCAACTGGCGGAAGAGCTGGGGGTCACTTATGTCCTTAAAAACACGTTTCGTATCCAGTTTGTAAAAGAAATCAATACATGGATCCGTGCCTTTATGGCAAAGGTGGATTATATCTACCTAACCATTGACCTCGATGGTTTTTCATCTGCATATGCGCCAGGTGTGAGTGCACCTTCTCCAATGGGTTTTTCACCCGACGTAGTCTTGGAAAGTTTGGAAACCATTACCTCATCCGGCAAGTTGATCAGTATGGACATTGCGGAAATGAATCCGAAATATGATGTGGATGGCTTAACCGCAAAACTGGCGGCTTCATTGGTTCACCACATCATTCATTCCGAATTTCCATAAATAAAAAAAGCCTCCCAGAAGGAAAGCCTTTCATTGGTTAACGTCTTTCGACCTAACACAATCCGCCAAAAGCGGATACAACACAACATCGCAAAGATATGGAAAGAATTAAATTCAGCGGTTTTTTTCCCAAATTAAAGCTGCAGCACCACAAATGGCGGCCGTTTTACCTTCCATTCCCGACTCCAATATCTTGACCTTTCCCTTATACACCTGCAGTAAATACTCATTGAAATATTTATCCAGTGGCTCAAGGATCCATTTTCCGCTGTTCACCAGTCCGCCCATTAAAATAAAGGCTTCCGGTTGGGTAAAGGCGGTAAAATTTGCCAAGGCCAGGGCCATCATTCGCGCGGTATAATCAAAAGCCCTCAAGGCAATGGTATCACCCTCTTCGGCGGCTTGGGTGATTTCCTCACCGTGTAAATCGTTATAGGCAACATTTCTAAATCTACTCTCATCCATATACTTGCTTAGCATATACATGATGGTCCGTTTTAGCCCAGTTGCAGATACATAGGCCTCCAGCCCCCCTCGCACCCCAAGTCCTGTCAATCGGCCATCGCCCACGGTCATATCTACGTGACCGAGTTCACCTGCAAATCCATCATATCCATCGATCAACTGTCCATTGGCCACAATACCGGCCCCAAATCCCGTACCCAAGGTAATTGCAATGAAATCGGTCATTTCCTTACCCCTTCCAAACATCAATTCCCCCAAGGCCGCTGCACTGGCATCATTCATAATACGCATGGGAACGTCCCATTTTTCCTTCAATCGCTCTAAAATGGGGACACTGCCCTTCCAGGCCAAATTGGCCGCACTCTCAATGGTTCCCCTTTTACTGGATGCATTGGGCGCGCCAATGCCACATCCAAGAATATTAGGGGTAAAATCCAAATTGGCTATAAGTTCATCACAGGTTTTTTTAACCTGTTCCAAATATGCATCCAACTGAAGGTATTCCTTGGTTCTAAAAAAAGTCTGTTCCAAACAGACTCCTTTATTATCCACCAAACCAATCTTGGTTTTTGTCCCTCCAATGTCTATTCCAACTACTAAGTCCATGGTCGATCAATTAGATTGGCCTAAAGATAATCCATAAGAAGTTTTTTCTCTAATTTTAGGACGATTGCCTTTAACAATAAATCCATATGTATTTTTTAGGAATTGATTTGGGTAGCTCATCCATAAAGATTGCCCTTGTTGACCGGATATCCGGGAGGCCCTTGGCCGTTCTACAAGAACCACAAGAGGAAATGTCCATGTATGCTCCCCAAAAAGGTTGGGCCGAGCAAAACCCTAATGATTGGTGGCATTTTACCTGTAGGGGCATTCAAAGGATCAAAGAGGAAAACAACGTTACCGAAGATCAAATCCTTGGGATTGGAATAGCCTATCAAATGCATGGATTGGTGGTGGTGGACGAAGAAGGGAATCCATTACGTAATTCCATCATCTGGTGCGATAGTCGCGCCGTGGATATCGGAAACAAGGCCTATTCGGATTTAGGCCACAATTTTTGTGATGGCCATCTTTTAAATTCACCAGGAAATTTTACGGCTTCCAAATTAAGGTGGGTACAGGAAAACGAGCCTGAAACGTTTTCCAAAATCCATAAATTCATGTTACCTGGGGATTTTTTGGCCTTTCGCTTCTCGGACAGGATCAACACTACTGTTTCCGGACTATCGGAAGCGGTCTTATGGGACTTTAAAAAGGACCAAATCTCCCAGGAAGTACTTGGACAGTACACCATTCCACCCCAACTTTTGCCAGAGGTGGTCGATACTTTTTCCGAACAGGCCACGGTTTCCAAAAGGGGAGGCCAAGAGAGCGGTCTTGCCGTGGGAACCCCCATCTTGTACAGGGCAGGAGATCAACCCAATAATGCATTGTCCCTGAATGTTTTTCTCCCTGGAGAGGTAGCCGCCACTGGCGGAACTTCGGGGGTCATGTATGCAATTACGGACAATTTATCCGCCAAGGAATGTTCCCGGGTCAATAATTTTGCCCATGTAAACTATCGGACAAAAAAGACCAGAACCATTGGAAAACTACTCTGCATCAATGGTGCTGGTATCCAATATCGCTGGTTGATGAACAATTTGGCCGTTACTTCCTATGAGGAAATGAACCAACTTGCTTCTGAGGTCGAAATTGGTTCGGAAGGGGTTTGTATCATTCCCTTTGGCAATGGAGCGGAGCGAATGCTGTTACATGCCGATATCGGTACCCGAATAGTAAACCTAAATCTGAACAGACACCATAAAGGCCATCTTTGTCGCGCTGCACTGGAGGGCATAGCCTTTTCGTTTGTGTATGGGTTTGAGATCATGCAATCAGATGGGATTCAACCCACCGTGATCCGGGCGGGAAACGACAACCTCTTTCGTTCCGAAATTTTCTCCAATACCCTAACCACTTTGATTGGTCAACAAATAGAGATTTACGACACTACCGGCGCTATTGGAGCTGCAAGGGCCTGCGTATTGATCAATGATGACTACCAGCAATTTGCTTCCTTTACAAAGGATGACCATGTGTTGACTTACGTGCCCAAAAAAGAAGAGGCCGCCTATGGCGATGCCTATGAAAAATGGAAAAAAGAACTGAACTTAATTTTGAAATACTAAAAATACCGAAATGGCAACCATAGGAAATACCGAATACTTTAAGGGGATTGGAGAAATTAAATATGAAGGGAAAGCGTCTGACAATCCTTTGGCCTACAAATTTTACAATCCCGAACAAATTGTAGCAGGAAAAAGCATGCGCGAACATTTCAAGTTCGCCATGGCCTACTGGCATACCCTTTGTGGCACCGGTGGAGATCCGTTTGGTCCGGGCACAAAAGACTTTCCCTGGGCAACAAAGACCGACCCTATTGAGGCTGCCCGGGAAAAAGCGGATGCTGCATTTGAGTTTATCACCAAAATGGGTTTTGATTACTATTGTTTTCATGATTATGACCTTGTGGATGAAGGAGATTCGCTGGCAGAATCTGAAAAAAGGGTCCTGCGTACGGTGGACTATCTAAAGGAGAAAATGGACGCTTCGGGGGTAAAGTTACTCTGGGGAACGGCCAATTTGTTCTCCCATCCCAGATATATGAACGGAGCTGCCTCCAACCCTAATTTTGATGTAGTGGCTCGCGCTGGGGCGCAACTTAAAATTGCCCTGGACGCCACTATGGAATTGAACGGCGAAAACTATGTTTTTTGGGGTGGGCGTGAAGGTTATATGTCCTTGTTGAACACCCATATGAAATTGGAACAGGACAATATTGGACGGTTCATGCGAATGGCCCGTGATTATGCCCGTTCCCAAGGGTTTACAGGTACGTTTTTTATAGAGCCCAAACCCATGGAACCCTCCAAGCACCAATATGATTTTGATGCGGCCACCTCCATCAATTTTATACGTGAACAAGGATTGGAAAAAGACTTTAAACTGAACATAGAGGTAAACCATGCCACATTGGCCCAACATACCTTTCAGCATGAACTGCAAGTAGCGGCAAATGCCGGGATGTTGGGAAGTATCGATGCCAATCGTGGGGATTATCAAAATGGGTGGGATACGGACCAGTTCCCCAATAATGTTCTGGAAACTGCCGAGGCAATGTTGGTTTTCCTAAAAAGTGGTGGGTTGCAGGGCGGAGGCATCAACTTTGATGCTAAAACCCGCCGAAACTCAACCGATCTGGAAGATATTTTTATTGCCCATATCGGCGGTGCCGATACATTTGCCCGTGGCTTATTGGTAGCGGATGCCGTTATCAACAACTCCAGCTACGAAGAATTATTGGACAACCGTTATGCCTCTTTTAATTCCGGAAAAGGATTGGATTTTGTACGCGGGTCCCTTTCACTGGCCGACCTTTATGATTATGCCAAACTTGCAGGGGAACCTGAGCAAAGAAGTGGAAAACAGGAGCTTTTTGAGAATATTTTGAACCAGTATCTCTAAAATCTACTGCCCTAAAGGTGAACAACGGAACTCCACCAGTTCGTTGCTGGCAAAGGTAGCCATGACTTCAATGGGATTGCAACACACTTCACAATCCTCAATATAGGTTTGTGAGGATACCGATGTATCCAATAGCATTGAGATTTCTTCCCAGCAATAGGGGCATTGAAAAAAGTGCTCCAACATTTTTGAATTGTTTTTAAGGCCTTGGCATTTCAACCAAGCAGCCCTACAACCAAATTATAACTCTACGTTCAATAATTGCCCTGTAAGTTGCAACAACTGAAGTTCTGCCAGTTTCGCATTGTATTTGGCCAGGTTCCTACTGGTTTGTGCATTCAGCAAGTTGATCTGTGCCTGTCGTAACTCTACGGACGTGATCTGTCCCAGTTTGTAGCGTTCATTGGACCGGTTGTAGTTGTCCGTAGCCGTAAACACATTTTGTTCCTGAAGTTCAAAAACCTTCAATCGGTTTTCATAATCTCCCTGTGCGTTGGCAATATCCCGTCTTACCTCCAAAACGATCTGTTTTTGAAATGCATCCTGGGATTCCAATAGCACTCTTGCGTTCTTCAGTTGGGTAATACCGCTCCCTCCGTCAAAGAGATTCCATGTAAGGTTCGCTCCCAGACCAAAATTTCTCCTGTTGTTCACAGTTACTCCCGGGAAAAAGGGTCCTGGGGCATTTTGGTTAAGGTTCCATCCATAGAAACCGGTCAATCCAATCGTGGGCAAGAAAACGGATTTGGACGATTTTAAGGTATAATCATTGATGGTCATGTTCGATTTTGCCTGTAACATCCGAACATTGTTTCGCTCCCCTTCCCTTAAAAAGCCCTCCAACCGGATCTTATCGATGAAGGTGATTGTGGTATCGACCTCAAATTGCTGTTCCAGGTCCTTATTGAGGATAATGTTCAAATCCCGCATGGTGTTCTCAAACAACTGCCTTTCGTTCATTAGGTTGATGCTATCGTTCACCAGATCCACTTGGGCGTTCAAGACATCCAGCTTATTTATCTGGCCGTATTCAAAACTGTATTCTGCCCGCTTCAATCGATCTTCGGTATTGGCATAGGTATCTTTGAGGACCCGGATGTTCTCCGAAACCCTTGCCATTTCAAAATATACGGTAAACAGCTGTAGGACCGTGGTTTCAATCGTTTCCCGGGACTGTAGTTCGGACAGATTATATTCCTCCTTTAACCGCTTGTAATCGTATAACCTCCCTAAACCATCAAAAAGGACATAGTCCGCGGATATACTTGCATTATAGCGCTGCGCCTCTGCCTTAAAAAGACTTGCATCCGGTCTTGGTATGGGATTTCCTTCCGAATCTATTTGTACATTGCCTTCATCGTCCCTTAAAAACTGTCCTGGAAATTCAAAGGTGGAATCATCCCGTTGATAATTTGCTCCGGCCGTCCCCGTAATGCTCGGAAGAAAACCTGAATTTAGGACACTTTTATTGTTTTCCGCTATTTCAACATCGTTCTTGGCAATTACTATCCCCAAATTGTTTTCCAGGGTAATTTTGACCGCCTCTTCTTTGGAAAGGAAGCTTTGTTGTGAAAAGAGGAAAAAGGGGGAAATCGCAAAGAGAAACACGATTTTAGCAGTAGTGAATTTCTTCATTATAGCACTTCTTCTAATTCTTGTTCTTGAGAATCGTCAATAACAACGTTTTGGTTTGTTCCATTGAGGTGTTTGGTTTTCCCTTCGGCCATGTCCGCTTCTTCCTGTTTTTCCTTTATGGCCCGTTCCACCTCTTCCTTACTGATCTTATCTCCGGTCCTTAACCATTTGAAACCAACTTTTACCTCATTGCTAAAGGACAGAAAGATTGGGAGCATTACCAAAGTAAGGACTGTGGCAAAAGCAATTCCATAAGCTATGGAAATGGCCATAGGTTTCAAGAACTGGGCCTGCCTACTCTTTTCCAATAAGAGGGGAGCGAGTCCGGCAATAGTGGTTACGGAGGTCAAAAATATGGCCCTAAACCGTGATCTCCCTGCTTCATACAAAGCGGTTTCAAACTGCATCCCGTTCCTAAGGTTACCATTGAACTTGCCGATCAGCACCAAACCGTCATTGACCATAATCCCAATAAGGGCTATAATACCCAACATGGAAAGAATATTGACGGGAAAATCATGTATCCAGTGCCCCCAAGCTACGGCCGTTAGGCTAAAGGGTATAAGAAGCAACAACAACAAAGGTTGGCTAAAACTCCTAAAAGTAAAGGCTATGGTAATATAGATCAAAAACAAGACCACGGGACCTACGTAATTCAAAGAATCGGTCAGTTTGTTGCGTTCCCTGTTCTGTCCCTCATAGGAGGCCGTGACCGTTGGATACTTGGATTGTATATCCGGCATTATTTCAGTCCTTATCCAGGTCAGTACATCCGGAGCACTGGTGTTTTTGGGGTCTTTTAAATCCGAGCTGACCCGTATTTCCCGTTGACCGTCCAAATGGTTAATGGCAACATCCCCCCTAGCAATTTCATAATTGGCAATTTCCTTAAGTGGCACACGACTACCGGACGGGGTCACAATACGCATTTCGTCCAGTTGGTTAATGGAGGCCCTATTGTCCCGGTCATAACGGACCCAAACCCGAATTTCGTCCTGGCCACGTTGAAAGCGCTGCGCCTGGGCCCCAAAAAAACCAGATCTTACCTGATTCATGACGGTTCGTAAATCCAAGCCCAACAAATAGGCGCTTTCCTTAAGTTCCAATTGTATTTCCTTGATTCCGGCTGGGTCATTGTCCGCAACATCCTTGAGCAGGGCATTTTCCTCCATAGCCGTCTTCAATTCCGATTTTGCCGCTTTCAGTTCGGTGATATTGTTACCCAAAAGTGATACGGAAACCGGATCGCCCCCAAAATTCCCTCCAGAACCATAAATAAGACTTTCCACTCCAATCACAGGTCCCACCAATTCCCGTAATCTTCCCGTTACCAAATCTGCAACTATCGCATCGGGACGTTCCTCTCCGGGTAAAAGATTGATTTCCAACGTTGCCGCTGCCGATCCCGGACCCAAGTTCTTTATCATATTTTCAAACAGGACTTTCCCTGTTCCCTGAAGGTATTGTTCCGTCAGTTCCTGATTCACAATTTTTGCCTTTTCCTGAATCAAGCTGATAATGGAATCCGTAACCTTTTCATTGGTCCCATTGGGCATTTGTAGCTCCACCGCTACCCTGTCACTGGCGATTCTGGGGAAAAAAGCGGTTCGTATGATTCCTCCTCCAATGGACCCAAACGTCAGAAATAACGCCAACACAAAAAAGGAGAACGTGAGCAAACGGTACCGAAGTGCAAATTGTAAGGTGGGACTATACATTTTGTCCCTCATCCATGCCATTGCACCGTCCCCCCATTTATTGATAAGCCTTAGTTTGGAAAAGACTTTGGCTATCCCTGTTTTGGGTGCTTTATTCTGTTTGGTAAGGGCTTTGGAATGGGCCAAGTGGGCCGGAAGAATGATCAGTGCTTCAACCAAGGACACCACCAAGGTTAAGATGACGATAACCGAAACCTCACCAAAGAAGTCCCCTATCCTTCCATCCAAAAACAGGAAGATGGAAAAGGCCAATACCGTGGTTATGATTGCGGAAACGATGGGCGGAATTACTTCCAAGGTCCCATCTATGGCCGCGCGGACAGGTTTTTTCCCTTTTTCATAATGTTGATAGATATTCTCTGCTATAACGATGCCATCGTCCACCAAAATACCGATAACGATAATCATTCCAAAAAGGGAAAGCACGTTGATGGTCACATTTACCATAGGGGCAAAAATGAACATTCCCAAAAAGGCTATGGGCAAACCAAAGGCCACCCAGAAGGCCAATCGGGTGTTTAGAAAAAGGGAGAGGAAAATGAGCACCAACAGCATTCCCATGATCGCATTCTCGGTGAGCAGTTGGGTACGTTGGGTCAATGTGGTGGAGAGATCCCGTACCACATTCAACTGTACGTTGTTGTACTTCTGGTTAAAGTCCGATATGTACTCTTTAACATTTTCCGCGGAACCGATTAAATCTTCCGTATTGGTACTGGTTATCGTAACATTGACCGACAGATTCCCATCGTAATAGGAGGCATTTGGCGTTTCGGAAAAACGATCTCGTATCTCGGCAACATCCTTTAATCGGATCGCCTTACCCGAGGCATCTGCCCTTACGATGATATTTGAAAGTTCACCCCCATAGTAAGAACGGTTGTTGGCCCGTATCAGGTACTCTTCCGTATCGGTCTTAATATTCCCTCCGGTAACCAGGATATTGGCATTGGAAACGGCAAGGGCCACTTCTTGAAAGGAAACATCGTAGGCCAATAAATTGTCCTCATTGACCGCAATTTCAATTTCCTCTTCGGGATATCCAGCAATGGTAATCTGGGATATCCCCGGAATTGCCCTTAAGTCGTTTTCTATCTGCCTTCCAATTTGCTTTAAGGTAACCAGGGAGATGTTTTGTCCACTTACCGCAAAACTGATCGTTGGCCGTACCGCTTCCACTTTGGAGACAATAAGGGGTTCCATTCCCGTGGGGAATGTAGGCACGCGGTCTACTGCATTCTTAACTTCCAATAACATGAAGTCAATGTCGTAGCCTTTTTCAATTTCGACATTAATGGAGCCCGAATTCTCACTTGAAGTGGATGTAACACGATCAACGCCTTGCAACCCTTTAAGGTTATCTTCAATTTTTAGTACAATTCCTTCCTCAATCTCTTGTGGGGAAGCTCCGGGATATGTAATGTTGATCACTACATTTTTGGATTCCGTAAGGGGAAAAAAGGAGGATTTTAAAGAGAGTGCCCCTACGATTCCGAAAACAAAAAAGGCAACAATGATTACGTTTACCGCAACATGGTATTTAATAAAGTATTCTATGACCTTTTTCATTCGACCGTTGTTTTTGGACCACGTTCATCAAATACCTTGACCAGCATTCCCGCATAAGCACCCACAACAGGCTTGGATACAATGGTCTCGCCTTCCGGCACGTTTTTGAGTACTACCTTTTTATCGGAAAAATAAACGGGCTTCACATCTATTAAATCCAATATGGAGTCGCGAACCACAAAAATTTGGTCATTGTCCGTTAGTAGGGAACGATCGATCTGAATGGCATCCGTTTCATCCTTTGCACTTAGATTGGCTTCCAAATATTGCCCCTCCCTTAAATTATCGCCCCGCACTTCAATGAATGCCGTAATGGTTTGTGTTGCCTGATCTACCTTACCATTTAAACGAATCACTTCCCCAGTGTAGGTTTGGGTTTTATTTAAATTGGTAAGTGTCACTTTTTTTCCTACGGCAAGGTAATCCGCATAGGTCTTGCTTACGGCCACTTCCAGTTCATAGGTCCCTTTTTTGATGAATTCGCCCAACCGTTGACCGGGCCTCACCAAAGTTCCTTCCGTTACCAATGCCTCGGTCAATATCCCTGAAAAAGGGGCCCCGATCGAGTATTTGGAAAGACGCTGTTCCAAATTCTTGACATTATAGTAGTCCCCATAAATTCCACGTCCGGTAATAAAATATTTTTCCTTCTCCGAAGTAACCTTTGGTAATTCAGGTGTCGCTTTGTCCAAATCGAATTCGGCCAGATAGTTCTGCCACTTTGGAAAATGCTCCGGATAGTCCAGTTGTAAATCGGGCATGATGGAAGTGAGTAAGTTATAGAAGTCACTTTTGGCAGATTGCACACTAGCATAATATTCCGAAGCATCAATTCTGATCAAGGTCTGTCCCGCAGTATATTCCTGACCAGTCTTGAAGGGTTTACTCCCTTTTTTGAAAACCCCCTGGACCTCAGCAAAAAGTTCTACCCTATCCTTGGCCACTAAATTTCCATTGGCAGGAACTATAATGGGCACCGTACCATTGGTAATCGTATCCACGAACACCATTTTTACTACCTTTTGCGGTCTGGGTCTCCGATCCTTTTTGCTATCGATAATAGTTTTTGCCCCAAAAATGGCACCGACAATAATAAGGAGTCCCAGTACAACGGAGATAATTGTTCTTTGCATAGTTGTAGCATTGGTAAGACACAAAACTATTGTGTCCTTGGGCCGGGACAGGTTAAAAATTTCATAAATGTTTAAACAAAATGAAGAAAGCGTGAAACAAAAAAAAGGGGGATACACCTCTGCATCCCCCGAACCAAACAAACTAAAGTATAACTAACTACTCATTATTGTCATCATCTTCAAACTTGGTGTCCGCCATTCGGGTACGTGTTTTTCGAAGATTAATTTCGTTATAAGGATTCAAGGTGGCATCATCGGTGTCAAAGACCAGAAAACGTTTTGTATCCATGTTCTTCAATCCGGTAAAGGATTCAAATCTATTGTTCTGTATTTGTAAAATCCTTAGGCTTGCCAATTGGGAAAACTCCACTGGAATTTCCCCTCCCAGTTGATTATTGGCCAATACCAATTCCTTAAGCTTCCCCAGTTTTCCCAACTCCCCGGGTATTGACCCTTCCAGGCCATTTTCAAATAATCCCAGCTTTTCCAATTTGGTAAGGTTGCCAATTGCTGTGGGAATAATCCCCTTTAAGTTATTACTGGACAAGTTCAGTATTTTGAGGTTCTTCAATTGTCCAAAACCCTCTGGTATTGGTCCCGAAAGAAAATTATTGAACATGGAGAACTCTTCCAATTGCCCCAAGTTCCCAATAGCCTCGGGCAAAGCGCCCTTTATCCTATTCATTTCCAGTTTAAGGGTCTTAAGGTTCTCTAATTTTACAATATCCTTGGGCAATACCCCGGTTAGGTTATTGAACGCCAAGTTAAGGTGTTCCAAATATTTAAGATTGCCCAAACTCTCCGGTAAGACCCCATTAAGGTTGTTATTAAAAAGATTAATGGCAATGATGTGGTTGTCCTTAACCGTTATCCCTTTCCATGACGAAACAGGCCCGTTCAAATCCCAGGTTTGGGTCCATGAATCTCCATCGGTCTGTTCGTAAATATCCAGTAAGGCCCTTCTTTCCGCTTTTGTAATTGTGGTGGTTGAGGCTAGTCCTACATGAACCGAAATCATAATAACCATTAAAATGGACAAAAAAGATTTCATACTTGGATGGTTTTAGTAAGATTTACCTTACAAATTAAGTATTCGTGCTGAGAATGCGCAAATTACGGCACCGTAAATTGCTGATTTTGTTGTGAATTTGATGTTAGGTGTTGTGTAGGTCTAAAAACCGGATGTTGCCATTTTATGATTCCAACTCGTTTGACATCTTTTCCCACTCCTCCATAAGTCCATTCAATTCCCCTTTCTTGTCATGGTAGCTATCAAAAAACTCGCGATTTGCAACGGTTTGGTCATATTCCATCAGCAGTTTATGGTCCATATCCCCTATTTCCCGCTCCAGGGCGGTAATCTTCTTTTCCAGGGAGCCCAATTTGTTTTTTAACGATTTCAGTCGCTTTTGTTCGTGGTAATCGTTGGTTGTTTTGCCTTCGCTTTTCGTAATTTCCTTTGGTGATTGTTGGGTTTTCTTTTCAATCGCCCTAAAATCCAACGCACTTCGCTGCTCAAGGTAATCATCAATATCCCCAAGATACTCTTTTACGTTTCCTTCCCTAAATTCATATACTTTTTCCGTTAGACCTTGAAGAAAGTCACGGTCATGGGACACCAAGATCAATGTCCCCTCAAAATTATTCAATGCCTGTTTCAGTACATTTTTGGATTTCATATCCAAATGGTTGGTGGGTTCGTCCATGACCAATACATTAAAGGGCTGCAACAGCAGTTTGGCCAAGGCCAAACGGTTCCTTTCCCCTCCGGAGAGTACTTTTACCTGTTTGTCCACATCATCGCCCCGAAACAGGAAAGAGCCTAAAATATCCCGGACCTTTGTCCTATTTGTTTCATTGGCGGCGCTCAACATTACATCATATACGGTTTTTTTCTCCTCCAAATAGTCCGCTTGGTTCTGTGCAAAATAACCCAACTGCACATTATGTCCCAATTTTAGGGCACCACTATGATCCAGCTCCCCAACAATGATTTTGGCCAAGGTAGTTTTGCCTTGACCATTCTGGCCAACAAATGCAATTTTGCTCCCACGTTCCACCAATACATCAACGTCCTCAATCACCAGTTTTTCGCCATAGCACTTGCCTAAACCTTGCCCTTCAACCACCACTTTCCCGGGTTGTACAGATACTGGAAAACGCACCTTCATGACTGTATTGTCCTCTTCATCGACCTCAATACGTTCTATTTTATCCAGTTTTTTGATCAGGGATTGGGCCATGGATGCTTTGCTCGACTTTGCCCTGAACTTTTCGATCAATCGTTCTGCCTGTTGAATTTCCCTTTCTTGGTTTTTTTGGGCATTCAACTGTTGTTCGCGCATCTCTTTGCGCAGTACCAAATACGCTGAATACGGTTTGTTGTAATCATATATCCTCCCCAAGGAGATTTCAATGGTCCTGTTGGTAACATTGTCCAGGAACATCTTGTCATGGGAAACGATGACCACTGCTCCCGGATAATTTTTTAAGAACTGTTCCAACCAAATTATGGATTCAATATCCAGGTGGTTTGTAGGTTCATCCAAGAGCAAAACGTCATTGTTTTGGAGCAGTAACTTGGCCAATTCAATCCGCATTCGCCAGCCTCCTGAAAAAGTGTCCGTTTTGTTTTTAAAATCGGCCCTTTTAAAACCCAATCCCAAAAGCACTTTTTCAGTTTCGCCCTGATAATTGTATCCCCCCAGAATTTCATAACGATGTGTAACCTCATTTAAATCAACCATCAACTGGTGATAGCCCTCACTTTCATAATCATCCCGGGTTGCCAGTTGTTCATTGATTTCCCCAAGTTGGAATTCGAGCTTTTTCAACGCTTTAAAAGCTTGATGGGCTTCTTCCAAAACCGTTCTGCCCCTTTCAAAATCGATATCCTGTTTTAGGAACCCTATTTTCACCTCCTTGTCGGAAGCGATAACTCCGGAATCCCCTTTCATCTCTTTGGCGAGCAATCGTAAAAGGGTGGATTTTCCCGCACCGTTTTTACCGATCAAACCCACTTTATCGCCTGGATTTAACTTAAAGGATATTTCTTCAAAAAGAAACTCACCACCAAAGGAAACGCTAAGATTATGGATATTGAGCATAAATTGTAATTGAAGTTACAAAAGGGCCTAAAAGTTCTTTGTAATTTTGTAAAAAACTGTTGCAAATGTTAAAAAAAGGCACAAAACTGTACAGTATTTTAACAGGAAGTTGTCCCAAATGTCATTCTGAGAGTATGTACGAAAATCCCAACCCGTACAATATCACCCAGCTCTTTAAAATGAATGAACGCTGTTCCCATTGTCATACCAAGTATAAAATCGAGCCCTCATTTTTTTACGGTTCCATGTATGTAAGTTATGCCGTTGGCATTGCATTTGCGGTGGCAGCATTTGTCATTAGTTTTCTCTTTATTGGTACGGATTTGAAAACGTCCTTTATTGCCATTGTATCCACCCTGGTCCTTTTTTTACCGGTAATCATTAGACTTTCCCGAAATATCTGGATCAATCTGTTTATGAAATACGACAAAAATCTTGCAAAGGAAGCTTAGCGCCCGTTTAGGAATTTGTCCCTAAAACGATCAATGTCCATTTCTGCATTGATTTTGGCACCATTTTCCACATGTCGGAACAGTTGTAATGCGGCGTAGGGGGCAATCAAAACCCCTCGAGATCCAAAGCCGTTCAATGCCAATAGGTTTTTATGTTTTGGATGCGTACCCACCAATGGTCTTCTATCGGTAACGGTTGGGCGAACGCCCGCAACGTGGTCCACAATCTCAAAATCACATTTTAGGAACGTCCTTAACTTCTCAAGAAGTTCCTTTTTGGCGTCCGCTGTGGGTGTATTGGTTTTATCCTTCCATTTGTAGGTCGCCCCTATGCGATACAAATCCTGACCTAGGGGAATAATAAACACAGAAGATTTTATAACACTTTTCTCGCGGAGCAGGGGCGCTTTTATGGTCAATAGTTCCCCTTTGGTCCCATTTAAGGGAAGATAGTTGAAAAACGGGTTCTTTTTCAATCCAAAGCCTTCTGCAAAAACAATGTTTTTTGCAGTGATTCCCTGGTACTCAATTTTGTCCACACCAATGGACATCCGGTCAAAATTGAACTGTTCTTGATACAAAAGGGATTTTTGGGTCAAATAATCGGAATATGCCTTAATAAGCTTAGCAGTATCGATCCTACCGGTATTTTTTACTTCGCCCATACCATGGGGCGCATCAATATGGGCATTGTTGTTCCCAACAATTGTAGTCGCCAAAAAAGGGTTTAAGCTTATTTTATCCGCAGCTTCAAACCAGAGATTTTGTTCTTCTATGGAAGCAAACCTGCGATATACGGGTACTTTATAATCCAGCTTGAGGTCGAGCTTTTCCTCCAGGTTTGCGTAAAAGGGTAACGCCAGATCCATCTGTTCGGCAGCATTCCAGGCCAAAGTAAAGCGCTTTAGGATCACCGGGTTATAAAGTCCCCCTGCCACTAGGGAGGCCCGCTCGGAATCATCCGAAACAACAACAAAGGATTTCCCATTTTCCTCCAATAACCGACAAAAGGAAATTCCGGCCAAACCCAGACCTACTATTACATAATCCAGCATGGGGCAAAAGTAGAAACTCAAATTATCATTTCGAACATACACGGGAAGTCTAATCGCAATTTTCCTGCCCATAAGACAAATTTGGATGCTCCAACAATGCCGGTATCCTTAAAAAACAAACAGCATAGGGGGTAATACAAAAACGTCCTGAATTTCTTCAGGACGTTTGTTTGTAATGAATTGGAAATTATTCTAGTGGGATTCCGAAATAAATTCGGGATACTTCAACCGTCAACTTTGATTTCCTGTCTTACGGTTTTCAAAGTTGGGTTTCCTTAGTATGCCCACATATCTTGTTCCCTATCCCGGACACTTTCCTTAATTCGGTTGGCCTCCAAAAGTTGGAACAAGGCATTGTCAAAAATGTAATCATTGATTTCACGGTCTCCGTGAACATTATCCTCTTTATAGATGACTCCATTGAATCGTCTTGCATTCAACAACATATCAAAGGAAATGGGCTGTGCCGAATTCCTGTTGTTAAAGACCTTGGAAGCATGTAGAATCTTCCTGGCACTTGGGTACCATACCCAGAACAATTCTACCTTGTTTTCACCGGGATCGACAGATTCGTCATCAATAAAGTTTACGTCTGGTGCTACCGGGGCTATGCCCAGCAAACGATATTTCAATTCCCCTTGACGTTTATCAAAATACCAGATACCCTTAATACGGTACTCCTCAATATCAGCTGCCGTAATATCCCTTTTATTGATGAATTCTTCAGAGATTTGCTCACCGGCATTCAATTGTTCGTACCCTAAATCCGTTGTATCCACTTTTTGTAACGTGGCCGTAAGGTCACCAAATTTTCGTTTTTCAGTGAAATAAGAATCGGTGTACACATCGGTCAATTTCCCATTCTGGATGTTCTTCATCAACACATGGTACAATGACCTCCGGTCTTTCCCAATACCTATGGTATCCGTAGGATAATATAGTGGGAAGTTTACACGCTCATCCAGATCAATGGTTTCCCAGATCGTCTTGGACCATAGGATGTCCCTATCATCCACATAGCCGTACTCCAATGGTTCATCATCATCGGCAGCTATTTGCGCTTCGGTCTTTTTCCCAACATCTTCCGGCTTTTTGGCATTTAAAATATTTGCCTGTGCCATTATGGAGATTGGTAAAAAACCAAGTGCTACAATTACAATTACATTTTTCCAATTCATAATGCTATTCTTAGTTTGTCAATTCAACTACAACAGGAGACACTTTCTTCAACTTGTAGCTCTTGTTGTTTGTGATATACGCCTTGATGTCAAAGATTTGAACGGCGTCACCACGTTTTGCCCTTTTCAAGGCAGACTTGGCCCTGGCATCCAACTTACTGCCATTAACATTGACGGTAGGTTGACCCGGTACTTTGAACTTAAATCCACTTACCGCGAGATTTAAATCAAAATCAAAGTCTTCCAACATGGAACCGATAGTGGCAATTTCCAAGTTTCTCCTTGGCATTTTGACGCTACCCGCCTCTCCACGGATCGTACCCGCAGGTCTAGGAATATCCTTGATACGGAAGGTGGCAGGAGTGTTTATGCGCTGCCCGTCCGGTAGCACACCGGATGCATTGATGGTAACTTCACGTCCTGTCCCAGGGTTCATGATGTATCTACTTCCACTTACAGATCTTAATCCAGGTGCTGAAGCTGATACTTTATTATCAGGAATACCAGGAATGGAAATGGTCATAGGATTGGCCACACCACGATACACTACATTCATTTTGTCAGCGGAAATAACGGCTGCATTTGGTTTATTGATCGTTGGAAACTTATTGTCCACATCAACTTCTATTTCCTTACCATCTTGCATGAAATACAAGGTACCTGCAATTTGATGGTCTCCAGCACCGCCAGCACTGATTAGCATCTGTACGCCTCCAGCTTCCAAACGATAATCCCTTCCTTCCGTCAACTTTCTGCCGTCCAAAGTCAGTTCGGCCTTAACGGGTGTGGAATTCTTATCGGTTTTGCTAATGATGATCTTGCCATCGTATTTCTCCCCACTATAAAATGCAGACTTGGATGCATGTAAGGAGGTGGCAAAATTCTTTAATGATACCGCAGCGGTCAAGTTACCTTCCAATAGCCCTTTCAATACCTCTTGCTCCGTAGCTTTGATATCGGCCTGCAATTGGGTAATCTTGGTCAGGGAGGCTACCAAGGGGAAGCCTTCAAAATGGTAATTGATCCACTCTTGACGGGTACCATCACGCTTCTCCACTTTTCCATCATTTTTCTTGCCATCTCCTGTGGCAAAACGTGTCATAACGGACGCTTTGATCTCCTCAAATTTCCCTTCTGGAAGTTCAGCAACTACCCCTTCACGATAGTTGTTGATCATATCCAGGAACCTTTGTCCTTCAGTTTTCAAGTTATCTCCCTTGAAGAACAGATTATCCAGGTAGTCCGATTTATCCATGACCACATAGTCCTTTGGATCTTCCAAATCCGCGGTCATTCCTTTTTTCAATCCTTCCAAATAGTTGTAATATTTGGTGGAGAGTTCCTTGACTTCCTGTGCATTTTTGTACAGAGCCCCATATTCTGCTTCATTTTCAGAAGCTTTGGTGGCCAAGTTTTCAAAAAATGCCAGGTTGTTTTCGTCCGTTTTGGCGTTGGACTCTTCCAACTTTTCGTTCATAAGACCAAAAGCGGCAAGAACCTCCTTACTCATATTTAAAGCCAACATCGCGATGAAGATCAAGTACATAAGATTGATCATCTTTTGACGTGGTGTCTGTTTTCCTGATGCCATTTTACTAATTAGATTTAATTAAATGTGATTAACGTTTGGTTTGTTTGGGGCCTAATTAGTTTTTAGCCATCGCAGATAGCATACCGCCATATACTCCGTTCAAGGAAGATAGGTTGGTTGCCAAAGATTCCATTTGCTCTTTAAGGGCACCTGCATTCTGTACCACTTCTTCGTTAATGGACGCCTGACGGCTAGCACTCTCCAATTGTACTTTGTACAAGCTGTTCAATGATTCCATTTGGGCGGCGGCATGGGACAACTCTTCAGAGTATTTTTGGGTATTTTGGATTGCATCCGTAGTAGGGGCAATGTCTTTGGCCGCTCCCTCAAAACTTCTGATACTTTCACCCAAGCTGCTGAACAATTGGGAATCGATATTTGCTTCTTTCAACATCTCGTCCAATTTTCTGGAAAGCAATCCTTCAGCTTCTTTTGCTTGTTTCGCATCATTTTTGTTCCCTTTGGATTGACCATTGGACAATTCTGGGTATACCAAAGACCAATCGTATTCGTCATCCACAGGTTCAAATGCTGATATTGCAAAAATCAATGCTTCCGTAATAAGCCCTATTGCAAGAAGAAGTCCACCGTTAAGTGGTCCGAATTCCCAGTGAAGGATTTTAAACAATGCACCAATGATCACCACCGATGCGCCCAGCCCGTAGGCCATGTTAAATAGTTTTTTTGTTGATTTTGACTGTGCCATAATTTCAGTTTTAATTAAGTATATAAATAAGAATTGGTTACTTGATTCGTAATTAAATTCCTGTTATTCTTCAATATCTTACAATCCGTTGTTCCTTCGGGTAGAATCTTCTTCACCCATATAGTCCTGCACCGTTCTAAAGCCAATATAGCTCCGGGCAGAATCTTGATATTCATAATCCCTTGTGCTTACTTGCAAGAAGTAGGCCACATCTTTCCACGATCCCCCACGGATTACTTTTCTCTTATTTTGACCGGAACCGGCATTTGGGTTCATGGTGGATACATAATCGTAGGCTCCTGGATCATAGCTGGAATTGGTCCATTCCGCTACATTCCCTGCCATGTTGTAAAGGTTGAACTCATTGGGCTCATACGACTTTGCCTCTACCGTGTACAGTGCAGCATCTGCAGCATAATCCCCACGTTGCGGTTTAAAGTTGGCCATAAAACAACCCGTATCACTAATCACATAAGGTCCTCCCCATGGATAGGTCCCTCCTTCAATACCACCCCTCGCGGCGTATTCCCATTCGGCTTCGGTAGGGAGCCTGAATTGGTTTACAAATTGTCTGCCACGACTTTTCTGGTCATCGTTTTTGAATTTGGTCCTCCAATGACAGAAGGCCTTGGCTTGTTGCCAGTTTACGCCCACCACTGGATAATCACTATAGGCATCATGCCAGAAATAGTCATTGTGCATGGGTTCATTGTAAGAGTACTCAAAGTCGCGAATCCATACCGTGGTATCGGGGTAGATCGCCAACTGTTCGGACTTAATAAAATCACTGCGCTTGCCGGATTTGGCCCGGGCAGCAGCTTCTATATCCATCCAATTGTATTTGTACTTCAATTGTTTCACATCAATTGTTCGCTGACCATTGTAGGTCTCCTCTTCTGCCAGATACAACGAATCCATTACCTCTGCGTAGAATTCGTCCGGATAATCATTGGTATCCCAGATAAGGTCGACATCCTTGTTTAGCGCATAACCTTCATAAGGATCATCTCCAAAACCTAGGTAATTATCAATCTTATACTTCTCCCAAACGGACAATCTGGTCGTATCCGCACTTTTAAAAGCAAACTCTCCAATAGTGTCATCATCCTCGGGACCAAGGCCCAACTCATCGGACAGAATGGCCAATTTGGTCCGGGCAACCGAATCCTTTACCCATTCCACAAACTGTCGATATTCACTATTGGTGATTTCCGTATCGTCCATATAAAAGGAACGTACTGTAACGGTCCTGGTAGGAGCGTTCAAAATTTTTGCCTGATCCTCATCGGCCTTACCCATAACAAAGGAACCTCGAGGAATCAATTCCATTCCATATGGCTTCTCGGGATACCATTTTTTCCCTCTCACACCAACCAATTCACCTTTTGACCTTGATTTTGAGCCACAACTAGTGAGCAAAAACACAAGTGCTAGAGATGATAAAAATAGCTTTCTCATACTTTAGGTTAAATTTTCGATTTAAGATTGTAAACTGTGCAACACAATTTCATATTCACAAAACTTCAAATTGAGCAAATTATTGTGCCGATACGGTTTATGTACCAAAAATATTTGTTCAGTTCAAGCCTTTCTTATAGGCTTTAAGCCAGCGCTCTGGAATATTTTGGTTGCAAGCATCCAAATAGTCCTGTTGAGTGCATGGTAATAACGCAACTGAATTATTTTTAGTATGCTCCGGTAAAATGGAGGGAACTTCAACCCACCAACGTTCTGTGATATGGCTTTTGAAGAACACCAATTCCTCTGAATCCGTGGGAACGGTAAATTTGGTAAAGTCCTCGTCGTTGGAGCTGGGCAGTTCTTTTATCCTAAAGCTCAACCCTTCAATAAAGTACCAAATTATTTGGGCCACAAGCCGAAAGGACAACAGCGTGTTTTCCATTTCATAGATCCCAAAGGCGCTCACCTTTTCACTTATTCCCGCATATCTGGAGATGCCGCATATTTCCCTACCGTCAAATCCATTGGGGGAAAAGTTTGCCGTTACCCCCATTTCACTTGCTTTTACAGCACGCAAATCCAAACTTACCAGATGGGCATTCCTTAAAATAGGTTCGGCCAGCGTAATATCGGAAACAATATCACCCAATCTATAGGCATCAAAGAACAGGCGTTCCATAAGATCGATCTCTTCCTGGGCATTGAAATAGCTTTGATAGCCCAGATTGGAAAAATTATACAGGTTGTTGGGTTTGTCCGTGATGATCTTGCTCATGTAGGATTCCGAGGAAATCAACTCATCGTCCTCCCCAAAGTCGAACCTGCTATCAATGGATACCAAATTGATCATATCCTTAATGCCATCAAATGCCCTGTAGGTTGGAAAAGTGACATCTTGGGTGGCACCGATGACTATCGGAATTATTTTTTCCTCAAGAAGGCCGGACATGATCTGATTGACCACAAAGTACGTGTCCTCAACGGTATTTCCCTCTTCCACATCACCAATATCAATGATCGTAGAATTCCAATTGCCCATCATTAAGCGGTACAGTTCGATCCGCAGGGAATCCATGTCCAATTTTTCCTGTCTTTTCTCAAATGCGTTCCTGGATTCCAAAACGCCAAAAATTGCCACCGTGGCATTGGCGAATACGGGCAGGCCCTTTTTTTCAGTATGCTTGTGAATACTTTTTCCCAGTGCCTGCGGAGGGAGAAATTCTGAAAAGGCCAAAACCTTTTCACTTATTGGCACTAAAAAATCAAATGCCATAATTATGGGTGTTATTACTTAGCTTTGGACTTTGTTTTTCTTTTGGGTGTTTTTTTGTCAAGTAACTCTTTTGCTGCCTCCAAGGAAAATTTGGCAGCATCGACATCCTTTGACAACTCCACTTTTATCCTTCCTTTAATGATATTGTGCCTGCCCCATCGGGCCTTTTCAATACGAATGCCTTCCTCGGGCCAGGATTGGACCAATTTTTCTTTTTCCTTTTGTTTTTTGGTTTCGATAAGTTCTTCAATGTCAGCTTTGGAAAGATTGTCAAAATCATATTTCTTGTTGACGTTGATGAACATTCCGTTCCATTTTATAAAAGGACCAAACCTACCTACACCTTTGGTCACATCTTGCCCCTCATAATTGGCAATGGGAGCATCCGCCCTTTGCTTTTCCCTGATCAATTCAATGGCCCTGTCCATATCGACATCAAAGGCGCTCTCCCCTTTGTCCAATGAAATAAACTTTTTCCCAAAACGGACATAAGGGCCATACCGGCCAACATTGGTCTCCACTTCCTCACCTTCATAAACACCCAATTTCCTTGGGAGTTCAAAGAGTTCCATAGCTTCTTCAAAGGTTATGGTGGATATGGATTGCTCGGGCAACAAACTGGCAAACAATGGCTTTTCTTCTTCCTCCACAGTACCTATTTGAACCATGGGACCAAACCTCCCCAATCTGGCGGCAACCTGCCGTCCTGTTTTGGGATCCGTACCCAGTACCCGCTCGCCACTTGCCCTTTCTGCATTTTCCTCAACATCCAAAACCGTAGGATGGAAACTCTTGTAAAATTCCTTCATGACTTTTTGCCAATCCTCATCCCCAGAAGCTATCTCATCAAAATCCTCTTCCAATTTCGCAGTGAAATTGTAATCCAGGATATTGGAAAAGTGACTGACCAAGAAATCATTTACGATTGTCCCTATATCCGTAGGGACCATTTTGCCTTTGTCCGACCCAACCATTTCGGTCAATTTTTTTTCCGAAAGCTGGCTGTTTTCCAGAACAAGCTCCATGTAGGGCCTTTCCGTTCCTTCCACGGTTCCCTTTTGAACATATCCCCTATTCTGAATGGTGGAAATGGTGGGTGCATAGGTTGAAGGTCTTCCGATTCCCAACTCCTCAAGTTTCTTGACCAAGGAGGCCTCGGTATATCTATACGGTGGCCTGGTGAAACGCTCCGTGGCACTAATGTAGTTGTTCTCCAATTTTTCATCTACCCGCATTGCCGGAAGCATTCCTTCCTGTTCCACGGCATCCTCTTCATCCACACTTTCCAGGTACACCTTTAAAAAACCATCAAAAGTGACCACTTCACCATTGGCAGTGAATTCCTCTGCATGGGTATTGGATTGTATTTTAACGTTGGTACGTTCCAATTGTGCATCACTCATTTGGGAGGCAAGGGTCCGCTTCCAGATCAACTCATACAATTTGGTCTGGTCACGCTCCAGCGTTGGGGACTGTAAATTCATGTCCGTTGGGCGAATGGCCTCGTGGGCTTCTTGCGCCCCTTTGGACTTACCTGTATAATTCCTTACCGTACTGTATTCACTTCCGTAATTGGACACAATGGTATTCTTGGCCGCATCCAATGCTTCCTTGGACAGATTGACACTGTCCGTTCTCATATAGGTAATAAGTCCTGCTTCGTACAATCGTTGGGCCACTTGCATGGTACGCCCCACGGAAAAGTAAAGCTTCCGTGAAGCCTCCTGTTGTAAAGTGGATGTAGTAAAAGGGGCCGCAGGTGATTTTTTGGCAGGCTTTTTATCCAATTTCGAAACGGAAAAATCCGCTCCAATATTCTTTTTCAAAAAGTCCTCTGCTTCTTGCTTACTCCCAAATGATTTGGACAATTTCGCGTCAAAGTTCTTTCCATGCGTAGTACGGAAGGACGCCTTGATCCTATAACTAGCCTCCGGGGAAAAAGCCTCAATTTCCCGCTCTCGCTCTACGATCAATCGTACCGCCACGGACTGCACCCGCCCTGCGGAGAGTCCCGGTTTAATTTTTTTCCACAGTACAGGGGAAAGTTCATATCCCACCAACCTGTCCAAAACCCTACGCGCCTGTTGCGCATTCACCAAATCATAATTGATTCCCCTTGGATTGTCAATCGCTTTTTGGATGGCGGATTTGGTTATGGAGTTAAAAACAATGCGCTTGGTCTTGTCCTTATCCAATTTTAATTTTTCGGCCAAATGCCAGGAAATGGCCTCCCCTTCCCGATCTTCATCACTTGCCAGCCAAATGGTCTCGGCTTTCTTCGCCAAATCCTTTAGCTTTTTGACCAAGGTCTTTTTTTCCTTATCAATGATGTATTTTGGTTCAAAGTCCTTTTCAACATCCACCCCCAATTCCTTAGAGGGCAAATCGGCAATATGACCAAAACTGGATTCTACCTGATATTCTTTTCCTAAAAATCTTTCAATGGTTTTAGCCTTCGCTGGGGACTCGACTATGACTAAGTTCTTGGGCATCTAGATCGGTTTTTTGGGAACAAAAGTATGTGAATTTTTTAATTCCCATTTTTGGATGGGACTTCACAAACAAAAAAAGTGTGCTGTTTAGGCACACTTTCACCAACGTAAAAATCCACTTTTTAGTTTCCGGGACCAGGTTCCTGATAAACCAGGACCGCTTTTCCGTCCTCACATTCAATACGCGTAGGGGGGTTGAGCAACGCACAGTCCGAAGGGAGCCCATTGCTTTCATTGTAAGCCCGAACCGCCTCGTTATAAGCGGCCAATCGACTTAAAAAATCAACGGTATCAATTGCATTGGAATAGGCAATATAACCTGTAGGGCCACCACAGGGCTTGGACCCAATTCCCGCAAACTGCCAGTCATTGCTGTCTATACAGGTCACACTTTCCGAAAGTGCCACAAGGGTATTGAGCTGCTCTTCCAGATCATCGGTCTGGACATCATCCGAGCTACAGGACAAAAGGCTGCCCAAGACTACGATGTAGACGTAAAAGTTAACTTTAAAGGGCTTCATCTCAATTCAGGTTCAAACTACTGATCAGTCTAATATCATCATTCAAGTACTCATATTGGTACAGCACACCATTGCCTATCATGAGCAATTGTTCTTCCATGGGAATGACATCAAACGTAACAATATCTTTAAAATGATTTAACTGTGAAAGGTCGGGGACTTGGGATTTATCATACACCTTAAGACCTGAGTTCCCGTCACAAACAAAGAGCTTGTCATCCTTAATCCCGAGCCCATAAGGTTCATCCATTGGATAAATCACCTTTAGTTCCGGTTTTTCTATAGTGGAAATATCAACAATGTAGAGGCCGCTTTCCACTGCACCACAAAAGTTACCTCCCCGCAGGGTAACATAAGCATAGTTGCCATCCACAACCACGGGATCACATGCCGTACCATGCACAAACTCCGAAACGTATTTGGGTGCGGATGGCTCGGAAATGTCATAAATGTACATGCCCTGCGTACCACCCAAAAACAAAAGGTCGCCTTGGCTAAAAATAGTTTCTATCCCCCAACTGGTGTATACCTCATCCATCACTTCGGGAGCGTCCAAATCCGAAATATCAAAAACGTTTATACTGCTCCATTCCACGGCATACAGATAATCGCCAACGATTCTAAATCGAGCCAAGGAACCTCCTTGTCCCGTATCGGCCGCATTGGTAGTGGGCCCATCGGAATTGGCAAAGGAAGCCTCCCCATGTAAGTATCCGAACTTTTCACCGAATTGGTTCTCCGTCATCACCACTTTTTTGGTTTCCCAACCTACTATGGCCTCCCTGCTGGGATCTAAATCACTATAGTCGAAAGCATCCGCGGTTGGCCACTCCACATCAAAACCAACGGTGCACCAAAATTCCTGGTAAATGGCATTTTCCAAACGTTTTATGGAACCAATATTGTTGATGTCCGAAATGTCCATAATGACCAAATCCCCATAACTGTCCGCATATAGCCTATCATTTTTTATGGAGACATCATTGTTGCCCTCCAACTTAATGAAGGCCGTTTTTTGGGGTGAAGCCGGATTGGTATTGTCCAAAACATGTACGCCCTTATTGACATCGTTGACAAAAATGTAATCTTTATAGGCATAGATTTTTCCAGATTCCACAATATCCGTAGGCTCACTTATGGCAATGGCCTCCTCTTTAAAGGTTACTAAATCCGTTGTCAATGGAGTGGCAATAACATATTCGTTATACCCAAAAGGCAATTCCCCATCATCCTCGCAGGATATCCCGCAAATGATAAGGAGTAAAATCAGGGGAAGTTTCGATAGCTTTTTCATTGGTCATTTTTTTTGTTTGATCTTTTATCACTGAATAACGCTTTTAAGATGATCCGTGTTAAACAAAGTTGCGTTGAACTTTGGTTAAAATTTAACTGCCATATTGTCATCCCCAAAGATTAAGCATTATCTTTGCATCCTTGCATTTGAAAGGAATCATGAAGAACCACAGTGTGGAAAAGATAATTGAAGAGGACAGACAAGGCGCTACTTTGACCTTGGATGCCAACATTTCCAACTCCAGAAAGTTGTATATAGAGAGCTACGGTTGCCAAATGAATTTTTCGGACAGTGAAATCGTTGCTTCCATTTTGGCCAAAGAGGGCTTTAATACCACCAATGAATTGACCGAGGCCGATTTGGTACTGGTCAACACCTGTTCCATTAGGGAAAAAGCCGAGCAGACCGTTCGCAAACGACTGGAAAAGTTCAATGCGGTAAAAAAAGTGAACCCAGGAATGAAAGTGGGTGTACTGGGCTGCATGGCAGAGCGCTTAAAAAGTAAGTTTCTGGAGGAAGAGAAAATTGTGGACATGGTGGTAGGACCGGATGCCTATAAGGATCTTCCCAACCTCATCCAGGAAATTGACGAGGGCAGGAATGCCGTCAATGTCATCCTTTCCAAAGACGAAACCTATGGCGATGTAGCTCCGGTTCGTTTAAATTCCAACGGTGTAACGGCATTTGTATCCATAACCAGGGGCTGTGATAATATGTGTACTTTTTGTGTAGTACCCTTTACCCGTGGTCGTGAACGGAGCCGAGATCCACGTTCCATTATAGACGAAGTCAATGACCTTTGGGAAAAGGGATTCAAGGAGATTACCTTATTAGGACAAAACGTGGATAGTTATCTGTGGTATGGTGGGGGTCTGAAAAAAGATTATGAAAAGGCCACGGAAATGCAAAGGGCAACTTCGGTCAACTTTGCCAAATTATTGGAATTGGTGGCTTTGGCACAACCAAAAATGCGAATCCGTTTTTCAACGTCCAACCCGCAGGATATGACGTTGGACGTAATAGAAACCATGGCCAAGTATCCCAATATCTGTAATTATATTCACTTACCGGTGCAAAGTGGAAGTAACCGTATCCTTAAAGCGATGAACCGTCTGCACACGCGAGAGGAGTACTTTGAATTGATTGACAACATTCGAAGGATCATCCCGGATTGTGCCATCAGCCAGGATATGATTGCCGGTTTTCCTACGGAGACCGAGGAAGACCATCAGGACACCTTATCCTTAATGGAATATGTAAAATATGATTTTGGGTTCATGTTCGCCTATTCCGAAAGGCCCGGGACCTTGGCAGCCCGTAAAATGGAAGATGACATTCCCGAAGAAACCAAAAAAAGAAGGTTGCGGGAAATCATTGACCTACAGCAAAAGCATGGTCTTTTTAGGACCCAACAACATCTTGGAAAAGTTGAAGAGGTTTTGATTGAAGGCCCATCCAAAAAATCCAATGCACATTGGATGGGGAGAAACTCCCAGAACACCGTAGTGGTCTTTCCCAAGGAAAACTATGCAATTGGGGATTTTGTCAACGTAAAGATTAATGACTGTACCTCCGCTACCCTACTTGGTGAGGCAGTTGGATTAAGTGATGCTCGATAGATGGAATCCGTACAAGCCATAAAACAACGTTTTGAACTTATTGGGAACAACCCTAAGTTCAATAGGGCTTTGGAAAAAGCAATGCAGGTAGCCCCCACGGATATTTCCGTATTGGTCACTGGGGAAAGTGGAGTTGGCAAGGAATCCATTCCCAAGATCATCCATTCCCTCTCACATAGAAAACACGCCAAGTATATTGCCGTAAACTGCGGGGCCATTCCGGAAGGAACCATAGACAGTGAACTTTTTGGGCACGAAAAAGGCGCCTTCACCGGTGCCACCCAGACCCGGAGTGGTTATTTTGAAGTAGCCGATGGAGGTACCATTTTTTTGGATGAAGTAGGAGAGCTTCCCTTAACGACCCAAGTGCGTTTGCTACGAGTATTGGAAAATGGGGAATTCTTAAAAGTAGGTTCTTCCCAAGTCCAAAAAACGGATGTGCGTATTGTGGCCGCAACCAACATCCAGATGTTTGAAGCCATAAAAAAGGAGAAATTCCGTGAAGATCTCTACTATAGATTGAGTACGGTAGAAATCAATATCCCTCCCTTAAGGGAACGCCAAGGAGACATCCACCTGTTATTTCGAAAGTTTGCTTCTGACTTTGGACAAAAATATAAAATGCCCACGGTGCGGTTATCCGAAGAGGCCATCCAACTACTCCTAAAACACCGATGGCCAGGAAATATTCGACAGTTACGGAATATCGCCGAGCAAATTTCCGTTTTGGAAGAGAACCGGGAAATATCTGCCGCTACATTACATAGTTATTTGCCCAATATGGCCTCTACCAACCTTCCCGCCATTGTCAATTCCAAAGAAAAGGAAAGTGACTTTAGCAATGAACGGGAAATCCTCTACAAAGTTTTGTTCGATATGAAGAGTGACCTCAACGATTTGAAAAAGTTGACAATGGAACTGCTCAAAGGGGACAATTCCAAAAAGGTCCAGGAAGAAAACGAAACGCTGATACGGAAGATTTATGGCGATGAAAAGGAAGCCGTGCCCACGGAAGAAACGGTTACCGAAGTGTTGTCCCTACCGGAACCCGTTGTTGAAAACATGGCACCATCCAGAACACAGCCCGTTGAGGACCGGTACCATTTTGCCGAGGAAATAGAGGAAGAGGAAACCCTTTCCCTCCAGGAAAAAGAGATTGAGCTTATACGAAAATCCCTGGAACGCAATCGTGGAAAACGAAAAGCGGCCGCGGCAGAACTGGGGATATCGGAGCGAACATTGTATCGAAAGATCAAACAATATGATTTATAGTCACCTAGTGCCATAACCCTATGAAAAAACACATTTCAATTGTAGTACTTCTTGTATTGCCCCTCCTGTTCAATGGTTGCGGTATTTACAATTTTTCCGGAGCCAGCACGGGGACGGCAGAATCTTTTCAGGTGAACTTTTTCCAGAACTATGCGGACCAAAGTCCAGGTTCCACCATAGAGCCCCAATTGGACAGGGACTTTACCAATGCCCTTCAAGATTTGATTGCCAACCTTACCAGCCTGTCCCTTACCAGCAATGCGGGCGATCTGGTCTACGAGGGTGAGATTGTGGAGTATCGGGTTTCACCAATGTCCGCTTCCGCCGACCAAACGGCGGCCCAAAACCGCTTGACGATGAGTGTCAATGTCCGCTTTTATAATACGACCAAGGAAGATTCGGATTTTGAACGCCGTTTTTCATTTTTCTTTGACTTTCCAGGCACCCAACTTTTGGAAAATGTTAAAGGGGAGGCCCATGAAGTCATCTTTGAGCGGATTACCCAGGATATTTTTAATGCTTCATTAGCGGACTGGTAATTATGAACGTTTCAGATTTTAAAAAACTACTCCAAGACCCCAATACCATTCTTTCTCCACGTGAGACCAGGGAATTGGAGGCCATTTTGGAAGAGTATCCTTATTTCCAAGCGGCAAGGGCACTTCAGCTTAAAGGTTTGAAAAATCTGGAATCCTACAAGTACAATACCGCGCTTAAGGTTACTGCCGCACATACCACCGACCGGGAAATACTTTTTGATTACATCACCTCCAAGGAATTCGACCAAAACCATATCGCAAATTCCATCATGGGCAGGGAAACTACCCTGACCGACAAACAAACCATTTCCGAAGAAATCGAGCCCAACCCTGATGCCGCGGTTATCCTCGGCGAAACGGACGAAAGCCCACTGCCCCAAAATATTCAACACGCGGAAAAAATCCTGGACCCTAAATTATTTGACAATAAGTTTCCCCCCAAGGTTTTCACCGAAGAAAATTCCCCTGAAAAACAATTGGAACTGGGCAAACCCCTGGCGTTTACCAAAGGCGAAAAACATTCCTTTACGGAGTGGCTGCAACTTGCCCAGAAAAAACCTATTGGAAAATCGGCCGATGACCCACAGGAATCCCTGGACAAAAAGAAGAAGTTTGCGCTGTTGGACAAGTTTATAGAAAACAACCCCAAAATTGTTCCCAAGGAAGACGCCGAAGTAAGAATTGACATCAAGGAATCGTCCAAAATAGATACGAACGAACTCATGACCGAAACTTTGGCAAAGGTTTATCTGGAACAGAAAAAGTATAAAAAGGCTGTTCAGGCCTATAAAATATTGAGTTTGAAATATCCAGAAAAAAGTGGTTTCTTTGCCGACCAAATTAAAGCGGTCAAAAAGCTGCAAAAAGAAAAGGATTAAGATGAGTACGTTTTCAATTTTTTTGGTGTTGATTATCCTTGTTTGCCTACTATTGGTTTTGGTCATTATGGTTCAAAACCCAAAAGGTGGAGGCCTTTCATCCTCGTTTGGAGGTGGAGGAAACCAAGTGGTTGGTGGGGTCAAAAAAACAGGGGACTTTTTGGACAAAAGCACCTGGACATTGGCAGGATTGTTAATTGTCCTGATTTTACTGTCCAATGTGGCCCTGAAAGGAAATTACAGCACCCCCGATTCAAAACTGTTGCAAGGGGACGATATTGAAAATACGATTCCTGAAGCTGTCCCCGAGGAAATTCCCGAAGAGGTGCCAGCGACTGACAATTCCTTGGATACCATCCAATAAAAAATAGTTTTTGCTAAGTAAAATGCCAGCTCAATGACAAGCTGGCATTTTTGTTTTAACAGATTGTCAGTTTTTGGATAATGGCACAATTTCTGCCCCATGGAAGGCAGAATTATAAAACCATAAAATTTATACAAATGGCTAAAGTAAATATTAAACCATTGGCAGATAGGGTCTTAATTGAACCCATGGAAGCCGAAACCAAAACAGCTTCTGGCATCATCATTCCAGATACGGCAAAAGAAAAGCCCCAAAAAGGAAAAGTTGTGGCAGTGGGACCTGGCACCAAGGATGAAGACATGACTGTTAGTGTTGGTGATTCTGTCCTTTACGGAAAATATTCCGGTACCGATCTTAAGTTGGACGGTGTAGATTATTTGATAATGAGGCAGAGCGATATCCTCGCAATTGTATAAAGTTAAAACGAAGAAATTAATCAACAATTCCCACTACCAAGGGAGTGAAAAACAAAACATATCATGGCAAAAGACATAACTTTTGATATCGATGCAAGGGATGGCCTAAAAAAAGGGGTTGATGCATTGGCCAACGCAGTTAAAGTAACGTTGGGTCCCAAAGGAAGAAACGTAATCATAACAAAATCCTTTGGTGCACCCCAAGTGACCAAGGATGGGGTAACCGTAGCCAAGGAAATCGAACTTGAAAATGCCCTTGAAAATATGGGTGCACAAATGGTGAAGGAAGTCGCTTCCAAAACCAACGATTTAGCCGGTGACGGTACAACAACCGCAACCGTTTTGGCCCAGGCAATTGTAAAGGAAGGATTGAAAAACGTAGCCGCAGGTGCCAACCCAATGGATCTTAAGAGGGGTATCGATAAAGCAGTGGATGCCATTGTTGCGGATTTGGCAAAGCAGTCCAAAAAAGTGGGTGATTCTTCTGAGAAAATCAAGCAAATTGCCGCTATTTCCGCCAACAATGACGAGGCTATCGGAGATTTGATTTCCCAAGCTTTTGAGAAAGTGGGAAAAGAAGGTGTCATTACTGTTGAAGAGGCCAAGGGAACGGATACTTATGTAGATGTAGTGGAAGGAATGCAATTTGACAGAGGATACCTCTCCCCTTATTTTGTTACCGATTCCGAAAAGATGATAGCAGATTTGGAAAGCCCATATATCCTGTTATTTGACAAGAAAATATCCGCAATGAAGGACCTGCTTCCCGTTTTGGAGCCTGTTGCCCAGTCCGGGAAACCCCTTTTGATCATTGCGGAGGATGTGGACGGTGAAGCATTGGCTACTTTGGTTGTGAACAAGCTTCGAGGTTCCCTGAAAATTGCTGCGGTCAAAGCACCCGGTTTTGGTGATCGAAGAAAAGCCATGTTGGAAGATATCGCCATTTTGACCAATGCCACGGTAATTTCTGAAGAAAGAGGGTTTTCTTTGGAAAATGCCACAGTAGATATGTTGGGTACTACGGAACGTGTCACCATAGACAAGGACAATACTACCATTGTAAACGGTTCCGGTTCCGCAAAGAATATCAAGACCCGCGTAAATCAAATCAAATCACAGATAGAGACCACCACTTCTGATTACGACAAGGAAAAGCTACAGGAGCGTCTGGCCAAATTGGCAGGTGGTGTGGCCGTTCTTTATGTTGGTGCTGCTTCCGAAGTTGAAATGAAGGAGAAAAAAGATCGTGTGGATGATGCATTGCATGCAACCAGGGCAGCCGTGGAAGAAGGTATTGTTGCCGGTGGTGGTGTAGCCTTGCTTCGTGCAAAATCAGTATTGAAAAAAGTGGAAACCGAGAATGCTGATGAGGCTACCGGTCTTCAAATTGTTACCCGCGCCCTTGAGTCCCCATTGCGTACCATCGTTGAAAACGCTGGGGGAGAAGGTTCCGTGGTCGTCGCCAAAATCCTGGAAGGAAAAGGAGATTTTGGATACGACGCCAAGTCCGACAAATATGTTGAAATGATGAAAGCGGGAATTATCGATCCCAAAAAAGTGGCACGTGTTGCTTTGGAAAATGCCGCTTCCGTTTCTGGTATGATTTTGACCACGGAATGTGCATTGACCGATATCAAGGAAGACACTCCCCCAATGCCTCCAATGGGCGGCGGCGGAATGCCCGGAATGATGTAAATCCATAATACAAACAAGCCCATAACGCTTGTTTGTGAATACTAAAACGCCCTGTCTTGAGCGAAATCAAAAGACAGGGCGTTTTTATATTTATACCATTTGGGCAAGCATCCCAATGGCCATAAGTAACATAATGGCATTTTCAATAAAGGTGGCCTCGGTCATTGGCAATTGTAGTGCCGTACCCAAACAAGCGCAACGGATTGCTTTTTTATCCAAAAGGGTTTTGATGACACCATAGGTAGTAATGCCCAAAATCAAAATGGTGGCTATAAGGGCTATTTGGACCTCAAATCGCATCAGGAACATCAATCCCAATAGCAGTTCCAAAAAAGGATAGATCCAGCCGTACATGGGAATGGCCCTGGCCAAGGGATCATACATTCGAAAGCTTTCGGGGAACCCCTTTAGGTCCAAAAATTTAAAGAAACTGAAAACAATATAGAACAAGCCCATAAAATCGAGCATGGCCTCCCCTGTATTCCAATCCTTGTAATGCAAAAGAAAGGCTGCTACAAAGAGGTAGCCGAAAATCAGGAACAAAGGTTTCAGTTGTTGAAATTTGGACTTTTCAACAACTGAATTTTGTTCATATGCTTCAGGAACGCCCATTTCCCCCAAACTGTATTTATCGGGAAGTGCCGCCCTTAGGTCCGACAATCCCAAAGGATGTTGCATGGTAATTTCCGCTTCCCCTTTTTCAAGGTCAACCTCCACCGCATCTATTCCATCCAACTGCAACAGTTTTTCCTTGACCGAAGAGACGCATCCCTGACAGGTCATTCCATCCACGGAATAGGTCCGTTTCATTACTAGTGTTTTTTGTTATCGTCCGTATCATCCTCACGATACTTGCAACAGGCATGGATATTGTCATATGCCTCCTGGGTTGCCTTCAATTCTTTGGTATCATGTCCTACAGCGACCAAAGCCGTTTTAATTTCCATGGGATTGGTTTTCCGCTCATCAACAATCAGTGATAGTTGATGGGAGGGAATATCCCAGTCCGCGAATTTCACCCCAGGTACCCCCAAAGCCGCTTTTTCAATTCGCATTTTGCACATTTCACATCTGCCATCTACCTCAAAGGTCATTTTCTTGTTCTTTTCTTGTGCGAAACCAATGGTGCCGATCAGAAGAAAAAGTGCAACGATTACATTTTTTTTCATTGTTCTATTTTTAGTTATTAATTTATGATTTAAATCGAAACCCCAGATACACCATTCTTCCTAAAATGGGCGCGTATACAATAGTAGTGTCAAAATTTGGTCCAAAAGGGTTGCCTGCGTCCAAAATAGGATTGGGTTGTGTTACCGCCGTTAGGTTTTCCCCACCAACGTACACTTCAAATTTATTGGAAAACACTTTGGTGACCTGAGCGTTCATTAAAGTATACCCATCAACAAAATCCCCCAATTGCAAGGGTACGGGATTCGTTGATGTATTGGGAAGACGTTGCTCCCCAACGGCGTGAAGGGTATAATCCAATCGCCATTGACTTCCATTTTCCTTGGTTTTGGTCTCATAGCCCAAATTGGCAAAAAACCGGTTGCGGGCCACCAATGGCCGTTGTAAAAGCCCTGTTTGGTATTGGGTCTTTACATCATAAAATTTGTACGCTGTCCTCAAATCCAAATTGGGTACTATTTCATGGTTCAATTCTATTTGAAGGCTATTGGCATAACTCTCCCCTTCCAAATTGGAGAAGACCACGGCCCTTGGATTTTCCCAATCCACTACGACCTGATTTTCAAAATCCGTTCGATAAAAATCGATTGAAAAATTCCCAGGTCGGTCAAATAAGGTGAATCCCTGTAAAAAACTGACTCCAAAATTGATGGCCCGTTCTGCATCAAAACCATAAATATCGCCCCCGTTGCCCAAAAGTTGAATGGTCCTAGAAGATCCGAACAGTTGTTGGTTTTCAGCAAATATATTGGCCGCTCTTCTTCCTATACCAAAGGAGCCCCTTAGACTTCCCAGTTCCCAGGGAGTATACCGGATATGAAAACGCGGAGTGAAAAAATTTCCCAATCGGTTATGCGTATCAAAACGCAAACCCGCGGTAAGGCTCACCTTCTCCAAATTATCATAACTGTATTCAAAGAATGCCCCTGCAGAGCGATCGGACCGCACAAAATTGGCATCATTAACCAATTCGTTATAGCCATCATAGGCAAAGGTCAATCCCGTTTTAAACTTATGTTGCGTGTTTCCAATGATGGAATTAAAAATGAGATTGGAATAAATGCTTTCGTGATCAATATCGTACACATTGAACCCATAGTAGGAATCCTGTTGATGGTTACTGTACGCCGCCTGAAAGCCAAAACTCTGAAAAGGCAGATTGGGAAATACATATCCCAATTTTAAAGAAGAGTCAAAACGTTGGGTATCAATTTCACTTCCCCATGCATTGGTGGTGAACCTACCCGTATCCGGGTTAAAATTGGTCTGCCCCACCTGTTTTTCGTCATTTAAAAAACGAAGGTTAACAAAGCTGACCCAACCCTTTTCGGGATTCTGGTACTGCCATCGATTCTGGATGTTGATCTGATTGGCCAACGGAACGTCCAAAAAATCATCATCGTTCATATCGACCTCTACCGTACGTTGATTACCATGTAGGTAAAGCCCCGTACTCCATCTGTCGGAAAGTTTGTAATTAAAATGGGTATTTAACTCCAGCCTCCCATTAAGGTTCGCATAGCCATTTACAAAGATGGGGGTATCCGTAAGGGGTTTGACCAACTCCGTGTTGATTTGGCCGGAAATACTCTCAAACCCATTGACCACACTTCCCGCGCCTTTGGTAATTTGAATGCTCTCTATCCAAGTGCCCGGGGTAAACGTAAGCCCATAGGTTTGAGAAGCCCCACGGACCATGGGAATGTTCTCCTGGGTGATCAATAGGTACGGACTTGTGAGGCCCAACATCTGGATTTGCTTGGTACCGGTAAGGGCATCATTAAAATTTACGTCAATGGCGGGATTGGTCTCAAAACTTTCTGAAAGATTGCAACAAGCGGCTTTGAGCAACTCGGCACTGTTTATGGTTACCACATTTTGAGAGGTAAAATAAGTTTTTTGAACAGCTTCCCGTTCTTGTTGGATCACTACTTCGTCCAGTTGATTTGACGGCTTCAACCAATGGTGCACCATTTTTGGCCCATTGATCGTAAGGGTATCCGCTTGAAATCCAACATAACTGATCACAAGCTTGTTATATGCATTACTAAAGGGAATTGAAAAAAGCCCTTTTTCATCTGTAATGGTCCCAATGGGGGAGTTGAGCCAATAGACATTGGCACCTTGAAGGCCTATATGTTTACCAGCATCATTAGCTTCCATTACCATGCCTTCAACTTTTTCCTGAGCAATGGAGCAAAAAACACTTGTTAGTGTGATGATTAGTAAACCAAAATGTTTTTTCATTAAAATTTAATTTGAATTATGACATTACGGATTAATTCCTACGGTTACAGGAGTAACCCTAAAATGCCATTATCAAATTAAAAAGACCTCATGCAGAATATAGAGATCCTGCACCGGTAAAGGGGGTGGGTAATCGGTATTTTTGACAACATCTTTGGAAGGAACCAAGATCAGTTCCAGGTACGATTGGGCAAAAGCCGCAAGAAAAATTTGTGAATCCAGGTCAAGTTCCTCCCAGGAAAGTTTTAGGTCATCCTGGCCTTCCATGGTAAAGGATTCGTCGTCACAACAATCCATATCGCCCATGGTCTCACCCATAAAGGTCATGGCTTCTTCCATTCCACAGCTGTCTGCATCATGAAAGAATGCAACATCCATAACACGGCCCATGCAAAGGTGTTTTTCAACGGACCACGAGATAGTGGAGAGCAGCACCAACATGGCCAGAAAAGGAGCAACTATTTTGCGAACCAAATTTTTCACTTTGCAAATTTACAAAATACAGAAATCCAAACCGGCCCGTTAACCTACTTTTAAGAAGCCATGGATTGTAATTTATTGAAATTTCAACGACTTTTACTCTTTAATTATTTTACACATGTTTGATTCGTTAAAGGAAAAAGTTGAGGAAACCATAGCCAAATCGGATCTCACATCCACCGAGAAAATGCAACGGATTTGTGATGACCTGAAAACAACGATTGATTACTACGATTGGGTAGGCTTCTATTTCAAAAACGGGGACAAACGTGAATTGAAATTGGGTCCGTATGCGGGGGAACCCACCGACCACACTATAATTCCATTTGGAAAAGGCATCTGCGGACAAGTTGCGGAAAGCAATCAAAATTTTGTAGTGCCCGATGTTCATGCCCAGGACAATTACATTGCCTGTAGCCTCACGGTAAAGTCGGAAATCGTAGTTCCCCTTTTCAAAAATGGAGAGAACATCGGACAAATTGATATTGATTCGAACACCCCTGACCCTTTCTCTGAGTCCGACGAACGCTTTCTGGAATTCGTGAATGAAAAAGTGGCCGAAATTCTTTAAAACTTTAGCCGTTTTGTTGATAAACCACTATTAATCATCCTTTTAAAAAAGGTATTTTTGAAGCTTTAATTTTCGCAGCTTAAATACCTATGAATACCACCAAAAAAGCTTCTTCGGCACTTGTTTCCGTCTTCCATAAAGACGGTTTGGAACCTATTGTAAAAAAGTTGGACGAACTGGGGGTCACCTTATATTCTACGGGAGGCACCGAAAAGTTTATCACCGACCTTGGCATTGCCGTTGTCCCGGTCGAGGAGGTCACCAGCTACCCCTCCATATTGGGTGGACGGGTGAAGACCCTCCACCCTAAAGTATTTGGGGGTATTTTGAATAGACAGGACCACGATGGGGATATGGCCCAATTGGAGGAGTTTGGTATTCCACAAATCGACATTGTCATAGTGGACCTTTACCCTTTTGAAAAAACAGTGGCCAGTGGGGCATCGGAACAGGATATCATCGAAAAAATTGACATTGGTGGCATCTCATTGATCCGGGCCGCGGCAAAGAATTTTAAGGACGTGCTATGCCTTTCCTCAATGGAGGACTATGGAAAATTCCTTGAGGTGATTACGGAAGGTAATGGGGAAACCTCTTTGGAACAACGAAAATGGTTTGCCACGAGGGCTTTTAATATTTCCTCACACTACGATTCCGCCATCTTCAACTATTTCAATGCCGATCATGACCAGGCCGCGCTAAAAATAAGTGAGACGAAAGGCAAGGTGCTGCGCTATGGGGAAAATCCACATCAAAAGGGGTTCTTTTTTGGTGATTTTGAGGCCATGTTCGACAAACTGCATGGCAAGGAACTCTCATACAACAATCTTTTGGATGTGGATGCTGCCGTTAACCTCATGGAAGAGTTTAAAAACGACGAGCCCACCTTTGCCATTTTAAAGCACAATAACGCCTGTGGGCTGGCAACGCGCCCAACCCTAGGGCAAGCTTACGTTGATGCCCTTGCCGGTGATCCAGTATCCGCTTTTGGGGGCATCCTGATTTCAAATACCGAAATTGATTTGCCCACAGCCGAGGAGATCCATAAATTGTTCTGTGAGGTGGTCATTGCCCCTTCCTTTTCCAAGGATGCTTTGGACATCCTCAAAGGAAAGAAAAACCGGATCATTCTCGTCCAAAAACCTGTCGAACTTCCACAAATGCTGGTTCGCACTTGTTTAAACGGAGCACTACTGCAGGAAAAGGACAATAAAACGGATGCGGTAACGGATTTGGATTATGTCACGAATAGCAAACCAACGGAGAAGGAACTGGATGATCTTATTTTTGCCTCAAAGTTGTGCAAGCATACCAAGAGCAACACTATTGTCCTGGCCAAAAACAAACAACTTTGCGCAAGTGGCACCGGACAGACCTCACGGGTGGATGCCCTGAACCAAGCCATCCATAAGGCCAACCACTTCAAATTTGATTTGAAGGGTGCGGTAATGGCAAGTGATGCCTTTTTTCCCTTTCCCGATTGTGTGGAGATTGCGGATAAGGCAGGAATAAAAAGTGTCATTCAACCTGGAGGTTCCATAAAAGACCAATTAAGCATCGATTATTGCAATACAAACGCAATATCCATGGTAATGACGGGCACTAGGCATTTTAAGCATTAATTTTTCTACTTTTGCCGAGAAAATTTACCTTTAATCCGATATTAAATACGCTTTATGGGATTCTTTGATTTCATGACCGAGGAAATTGCCATTGACCTCGGAACTGCAAACACCCTGATTATACATTTGGATAAAGTGGTCGTGGACAGCCCCTCCATAGTGGCACGGGACCGCATCTCCGGAAAAATTATAGCTGTTGGCCGTGAGGCCAGTATGATGCAGGGGAAAACCCATGAAAACATCAAAACCATTCGTCCCTTAAAAGATGGGGTAATTGCGGATTTTGATGCTTCGGAAAAGATGATAAACATGTTCATCAAGAACATTCCGGCATTAAAGAAAAAGTGGTTTCCCCCAGCCCTGAGGATGGTCATCTGCATTCCTTCCGGGATTACGGAAGTGGAGATGCGGGCCGTAAGGGAATCCGCAGAACGGGTGAATGGTAAGGAAGTCTATCTTATTCATGAACCCATGGCAGCCGCAATAGGTATTGGTTTGGACATTATGCAACCGAAGGGGAACATGATTGTTGATATTGGCGGCGGTACTACGGAAATTGCGGTTATCGCCCTAGGCGGAATTGTATGTGATAAATCCGTGAAAATTGCAGGTGACGTCTTTACCAATGATATCATTTACTACATGCGGACCCAGCATAACCTTTATGTAGGCGAAACCACTGCCGAGGCCATAAAAATTGAAATCGGTTCTGCCACAGAAGACTTACAGACCCCACCTGACGATAAGCAAATTCAGGGGAGGGACCTCTTGACCGGTAAACCAAAACAGGTGCAAGTCTCCTATCGGGAAATTGCGAAGGCACTTGATAAAAGCATACTTCGTGTGGAGGACGCCGTAATGGAAACCCTATCGCAAACGCCTCCCGAACTGGCTGCCGACATCTATAATACAGGTATTTATTTGGCCGGTGGTGGTTCCATGCTTAGAGGTTTGGACAAAAGATTGTCGCAAAAAACGGATTTGCCGGTGTACATAGCGGAAGACCCCTTGCGTGCAGTTGTTCGCGGTACCGGAATCGCTTTAAAAAACCTGGAACGGTACAAGAATATTTTGATCAAGTAGTCTCCCTCTAGTGGAACTTTTGTAACATGACCAATCCAACGAAATGCAACGGATTTTTAATTTTATCCTTAATAACAAGAATGCATTTCTGTATGTTGTTTTGCTCCTTTTTTGTTTGGTTGTAACCATACGTTCCCATTCGTACCACCAATCCCGGTTCTTTAATTCTTCAAAGTGGCTTACCGGAACCATTCTATCTGCCCAAACAGCAATTACGGATTATTTTCATTTGAAGGAGGAGAATCAAAGATTGGTCAAGGAAAATGAACAACTGCGATTACAATTATTCAATGATGGTAACTTAAAAACACAAGACGAAGTCCCTACCGGTGCCTTTGAGGTAATCAATGCCAGAATTATTAAAAACACCTATGCTTCCCCCAGAAACTACATTACCTTAAATAAGGGGGAAACCGATGGTATTGAACAGGATATGGGTGTTATCACCCCACTTGGGGTGTTGGGTATTGTAGAGAATACCTCGGCAGGGTACGCCACTGTTCAAAGTGTTCTAAACACCAAGTCCAACATTAATGCAAAAATCAGGAATACCAACTATTTTGGATCGTTGATTTGGGATGGTATGGATTATGACGTTGTACAACTGGTGGACATCCCTAGATCGGCATCCGTAACTGTTGGGGATACGATTACAACAGGGGCAATGTCCAGTATCTTTCCGGAAAACATTCCAATTGGTGTGATTAAAAAATACGATTTGAATCAAAATCAGAGTTCCTATACCATTCAGGTGGATCTTTTTAACGATATGGCCAATATTAAGAATGTTTATATTATACGGAACAAGGACCGTCAAGAAATTCTGGAACTACAAAAGAGCACTAATGCTAACTAGCCCCATTGCCCTAAATACCATCAGGTTTGTTTTGCTGGTCCTGGCACAGGTGTTGATTTTTAATAGGCTTAATTTTTTGGGTTCCATTAACCCTATGGTCTATGTGCTTTTCTTCTATTGGTATCCCATACGCATCAATAGGCCTTTATTTCTCTTTCTGGGCTTCCTTTTAGGTTTTAGTATTGATATTTTTTTGGACACTATGGCCTTACATGCCATGGCCGCTTTAACCGTAGCCTTTAGCAGACCTGTTTTAATGCGTTTTTGTTTTGGAGCCAATTTTGAATTCCAGGGGTTTACCTTTAAAAGTACCACCAAAGTGCAGCGGGTTACCTTTTTAGCACTCTTGATATTGGTACAGCACATCGTTTTCTTCACTTTTGAGATGCTTTCTTTTTCCCATATCCTATTAATTTTGAAAAAAATAGTATTTACGGGTATTTTAACGTTAGTACTCTGTGTATTGTTAAGTTCCCTATTCGCCACGGAAACTGATTAAGGTCAAGGATTATGAGAAAAGTATTGTTGTCATCTTTTATTATTGTGATCGGATTTACCTTCATTGGAAGGCTATCTTATTTGCAATTGTTCAGTTTTTCACCAGATCAAATCCTGGAAGACCCAGCCATTAAAACCGTCTATGACTATCCCGAAAGGGGATATATTTATGATCGGAACGGAGCACTAATGGTTGGCAACCAACCGGCATATGATGTGATGGTCATACCACGGGAAACCAAAACCTTGGATACCCTGGAATTTTGTGCCCTCCTTAGTATTTCAAAGGAAGATTTTGTAAAAAGCATGAAAAAAGCCAGAAGGTATTCTCCCCGATTGCCTTCCGTTTTGGTTCCCCAATTATCCAAGGAAGACTACGCCAGTCTTCAGGAAAAAATGCGAAAATACCGAGGTTTTTATATCCAAAAGCGGTCACTTAGGGATTACAAAACCAATAGTGCTGCCAATGTATTGGGTTACATTAGTGAAGTAAATGAAACTGACCTGCGAACCAATCCCTACTACCGAGCTGGGGAATTGAAGGGCAGAACGGGTATTGAAAAACAATACGAGGAAATATTAAGAGGACAAAAGGGCGTAAAATATATCCAAAAAGATCGCTTTAATCGGGACATAGGGCCTTACAAGGAGGGAAAATTGGATACCCTCTCCCAATTGGGAAAGGAAGTCCATGTGACCATAGACAAGGTCCTGCAGGAGTATGGGGAGCGACTAATGGTCGGCAAAAGGGGCGGGATCGTGGCGATTGAGCCCTCAACAGGGGAAATCCTTGCCATGATTTCCGGACCTACTTATGATCCCGCCTTATTGGTGGGCAGGGACCGTTCCAGAAACTATAGCAAACTCCATTATGACAGTATTGCACAGCCTACCTGGGACCGCTCCATACTGGCAGAACCTTCACCAGGTTCCCCATTCAAAACGCTAAATGCCTTGGTTGCCCTTGAAGAGGGGGTAATATCACCCGACACAAAGTTTACCTGTTACAATGGTTTTTATGTAGGGAAGCAAAAGAAAGGATGCCATTGTGGTGGCGGGGTACGTGATCTGAACTCAGGTATCTTTCGCTCTTGCAATGCCTATTTTGCTGGGACTTTTCGAAAAATTTATGGAAAATTCAACACTACGGACGAAGGCATGGATGTTTGGGAAAAGCACATGAAGAGTTTTGGATTGGGAGGTTATCTGGGTGTTGATTTTCCAACCGGAAGACCTGGAAGGATACCCGGAAAAGAGTTTTATGATAAATGGTACGGTGACAACGCGTGGGCCTCATCCACCATAATCTCAAATTCCATAGGCCAGGGCGAAGTGAACGTAACGCCCATACAACTGGCCAATATGACCGCTGCAATTGCCAATAGAGGTTATTTTTACACCCCTCACCTGATCAAACAAATTGGAAGTACCAGAAATATAGATCCCAGGTACACGGAAAGAAAGTACACTACGATAAGTCCACAGCACTTTGGTCCGGTTATTCAGGCCATGACCAATGTTTATGAATATGGTACCGCCAAATGGATTAGAATTCCTGACATTAAAATAGCGGGAAAGACAGGTACGGTAGAGAACTTTACTAAAATCGATGGCGAAAAAGTACAATTAACGGACCACTCCATCTTTACGGCATTTGCCCCTGTTGATAAACCAAGAATTGCCATAGCCGTATATATTGAACATGGGTATTACGGCGCCAGATATGCTGGCCATATTGCCTCCCTGATGATCGAAAAATATATTAAGGGTGAAATAACCAGAAAGGATCTGGAGAAGAAAATGTTGGAGAAAACATTGGAACATGAATACGCCAAGCCTTTTAGCGGGGAACCCTTCAAGATAAATGAGTATGTCTGGTAGTAGCATACTACGTCGATTGGATTGGTTAACGGTTTTCCTTTTTGCCCTGTTGGTATTTTTTGGCTGGATAAATATCTACAGTACCACACTGACTGAAAATGCCAATTCCATATTTGACTTTTCCACCTTATACGGGAAACAATTATTTTTCATTGGACTATCCATGGCGTCCATAGTGATTATCATGGCCTTGGAGAATAGCTTTTTTGAACGATTCTCCAGTTTATTCTATATTATCTCCTTGATGTTGTTGGCGGGGCTGTTCGTTTTCGGAAAAACCATTGCCGGGGCAACCTCTTGGTACGACTTTGGTTTCTTTAATTTTCAGCCTTCGGAATTGGGGAAGCTTACGGCTGCATTGGCCCTGGCAAAATACCTGAGCGATATCCAGACGGATTTGAGAAAAATCAAACACCAATGGTATGCCGTTTTAATTTTAGTGGTCCCCATTATCCTTATCCTACCCCAACCCGACCCTGGAAGTGCTTTGGTCTATTTCTCACTTTTCTTTGTATTGTTTCGAGAAGGTCTGCCGTTGCAATATCTGGGCTTTGCCATTCTTTTGATCTTGCTTTTCGTCTCTACTTTAATGTTTGGCGTGATCTGGGTAGGTATTGGACTGGGTATCATTACTTCCTTGTTCTTTTTGTTCAAAAAACCAACCTTTAAGGTGCCTACACTGCCTTTGGTGTTGTTTCTGATTTGTTGTATGGGCGTTTCCCTCTCCGTAAATTTTGTGTACAATAATGTTTTTGAACAGCGACATAGAGATCGCTTTAGTTTGTGGCTTGGACTGGAGAAGGACCCCATTCGATTGGAGCAAATCAAAAAAACCATAGGGTATAATACCTATCAGGCAGAAAAAGCCATAGAATCGGGCGGGTTTATTGGAAAAGGCTTTTTGGAGGGCACGCGTACCAAAGGGGATTTTGTTCCAGAACAACACACGGATTATATCTTTAGCTCCGTTGGGGAAGAATGGGGTTTTATGGGTACCACCTTTATAGTGCTTTTATTCTCACTTTTCTTTCTTAGGTTAATCCATCTTGCGGAGCGGCAAAAAAGGAGTTTTAACCGAATGTATGGTTATGGGGTCATTTCCATCTTATTGATACATTATTTCGTAAATATTGGAATGGTCATCGGATTATTACCTACCATAGGTATTCCCCTGCCGTTTTTTAGCTATGGCGGTTCCGGGCTGATCTTTTTTACGGCGATGCTCTTTATTTTTTTGAAGTTTGATGCCGCTCGATTGAGTGAGATCTAAAACGTTCCCTTCCACGAACCTACTTTTTCTTCAATCGCTTTTTCTTCCCCGTCGTCGAGTTTATAAAAGAAATCCAAACCTGTAGCCTTTTCCACAGCATCAATGGAAACCAAAAAATGGGACAAGGGCTCGTCACTTTGCCGATTCGGCATCAAAAAAGCCAAAACGCGGTATGAATTCCCCTGCTTTTGAAAAACTATTTTATAAAACGTCCTGGGAACGTCCACATTCTCCATCCCTATTTCCATCAATCCGTCCTCCAAAACACCACCGGTAATCACATACAGGGTACCGTGCGCTTTGCACCACCGGCGGATCTGCATCTCCAACCTATTCCAGACGCCCGCATTAAAATCACGGTCCTGTGGACTTATATTACTGGTATAAAAGGTCTCATTATAGGCATGTTCCGAAAACCTGCGGTCACCTGCCGGACAAAGATGTCCGCGATCATAACCGGAACCCCTATAATTTTTCCAATCGGCGGAGGTGGTCCCTACTTTCGGATCTTCAATAAAATAAGGGCGTTCCCGGTCATCATAGGTCAAATGCTCTTTTTTTAACGTATAGGCTACCCACTCTGCCTGCTCATGGGGTTCACTATAGGAAAGCATGTAATGATCATGTACCACGATGTGCTTATACGTTGAGCTGGGAACCAATGCTTCATCAAAAGGAAAATCCCCATTGGCCGTTAAAGGCCCTGGATATTGATTTGGAGTGTAGAAGTTTTCAAAAAGCCAAAATCCTATAATACAAACCAACATCAAAATGGTATAGGTCCATCTGCTTCTACGTATTTTCATTTGTATTCCCCGTTCGATTTTGAATTCCAAAGTAATGGAATTTTGCCCATTACCTACCTACCCGTACTTTTGCCAAAATTTAGGTCGTGGCGCAGATTACCAAAAAAATTGAACTTGCCAAAGCATTTTTGGATGCCGAAGAACTTGTGGCCATACCTACGGAAACGGTTTATGGCCTGGCCGCCAAGGGAGTCTCAACAAAGGCATTGAAAAAGATTTTCGAAGCCAAGGGGAGGCCCATAAACAATCCCTTGATACTCCATTTCAAAGATATAAAGTCCATTGCCCCCTTTGTTGCTGAGCTTACTGAAGAAATCCACACCTTGGCGGAACACTTTTGGCCAGGTCCCCTAACCTTGCTTTTGCCCAAATCCTCACAGGTCCCCGAAATTATTACGGCAGGATTGGAAAGAGTGGCCGTACGGATACCAAACCATTCCAAAACGTTGGAATTATTGGAATCCCTAGATTACCCCCTGGCTGCACCAAGCGCAAATCCTTCTGGATACATAAGCCCCACGCGACCAAAACATGTGGAAAAACTCCTGGGGAATAAGATACCCTTAATTTTGGATGGAGGTCCTTGCGATAGTGGTATTGAGTCCACCATTCTAGGTTGGGAAGGAAACGCTCCGGTAATCTACAGACAAGGGGGGATTCCCATGGAAGACATTGAAAAGGTATTGGGGCGTAAACCACGGATACATCAAAAGTCCGAGGTCCTACATACGCCGGGAATGTCATTATCCCATTATGCGCCCAATACGAAGACCATTGTGACCAGAGATATTTTGGAGCATTTGCAACACTATCATGACCATGACCAAAAGGTGGGATTGATTTCTTTTCAAAAACATCCTACTGCCCAGAAATCCGTTGCAAAGGAAATTGTACTGTCCAAAGACGGTAATTTGGAAGAGATGGCCAGAAAAATATACGACGCCATGCACCAACTGGATAGCCTGGGCCTTGATGTTTTGATTATTGAAACTGCGCCGGAGAAAGGAATTGGAAATGCAATCAACGACCGTTTATACCGATCTGCCTCCATAAACAAGGACAACTAAAAAACCCTCCGTACACGGGAGGGTTTCCATTCTATTTCGTATTCTTAAAATTATCCTTTTACACTCGCCAATTTTGCGTTCTCCTTTTTAAGGGCATTCAACTTTAAGTCTTGAAGTACATTTATGGCTTCCTCCACATAAACGTCCTTGGCCAAATCTTGGTGCCAACGGTCACGTTTTTCCCTTAGGACGGGGTCTTGAGTGAACAATTCGCGCTCATATCGCAACGACTCAAAAGTCAATTTTGAATCGTACTCCGATAAGGTCTTAAAGTAATTGGATTTTTCCTTGTTCTTTTCTTGTCTTGAGGCATACGTATCATAGTTTAGGGAAACCACGGACTCATCCTGTTGTTCCTTTAGCCACTTGGCATTCTCTTCAATAAGCTTTACCTGTGGGTTTTTGGCCAAGCGGGCCTGACTTTTTGCAATGGTCTCCTCATAGTCAATATAACCATCCCACGTTTGGTAGTCCGCAGGGGAGATTTTGTCCCATCCCAAAGGATTTTCCTGATCCCGTTCCCCCAAATCAATATAGCTATAACGGTCTGGCACCACAATATCGCTCTTCACACCTTCCAATTGTGTGGAGCCCCCGTTGATCCTATAAAATTTTTGGGTCGTAATTTTTATGGCTCCCAGGTCACCGTGCTCATTACTACGAACAATATTGTCCAAGGGTATTACATTTTGGACTGTTCCCTTACCAAAGGTCTGTTTACTTCCCAGGACCACTGCCCTTTTGTAATCCTGCATGGCAGCTGCCAAAATCTCAGAGGCGGAAGCCGATAGTTCATTGACCAGAATCACCAGGGGACCATCCCATTGAATACGTTCGTCCTTGTCCTCGTGCACCTCTTTTCCCTGTCCGGAAGAACGTACCTGGACAATGGGTCCATCTTTGATGAACAATCCTGCCATCTCAACAACTGTTTTCAAAGAGCCGCCACCATTGTCCCTTAGATCCAATATGAGTCCTTCCATACCAGCCTGCTTTAATCGCTCAACTTCCTTGGCCACATCGGTAGCCGCGTTGCGTTCCGTATAGTCATCAAAATCCACATAGAACTTGGGCAAGTGGATCAAACCGAACTTTCTATCGTCTTGACGGACTGTTGCCGATTTTGCATAAGACTCCTCCAATTCCACAACATCCCGGGTGATGGAAACTACATCTATGGTTCCATCTACCTTTCTGACCGTTAAATCCACAATGGTTCCTTTGGGACCTTTGATCAGTTTAATGGCATCATCCAAGCGCATTCCCACAATATTTATGGGTTCCTCGCCAGCTTGACCTACTTTTAGGATTTCGTCTCCTACCTCCAAGCTTTTGTCCCGCCAAACCGGTCCTCCTGAAATAACCTCAACAATTCTGGCGCCTTCGGGTTTTTTCTGGAGACGCGCACCGATTCCCTCAAATTTACCGGACATGCTGATATCAAACCTATCCTTCTCCTCAGGGGCAAAGTAAAAGGTATGTGGGTCAAACTCATCTACAATGGTATTGATGTACTGTACGAACCAATCCTTTCGCTCCAAGTCGTTTACAAAATCAAAGAATTCGTCCAACGTATTTTTTGTACTTTCCCTAGCAGCCTCCTCTACTTCCGCCAAGGTCATATTCTTCAATTCCTCTTTTGCGGGGTCCTTAAACTTGGTATCCACTTCAACACTGACCATGTCCGGACCGACCTCATCGTCCTTTCCGCCGGAAATTGCGCTTTTTCTGACCTTGATTTTATTATCATAAATTCCCAAGGCGTTATATTTCAACTGCTTCCTCCACCGCTCTTTGAGTTCTTTTCTGTTCTTGGCATAGGGAACTTCAGCATAATCTATATTGATGTCCTCACTCTTTTTGAAATCAAAGGGACTTTCCAATACTTCGGCATATATGCTTTTGGCCTCATCCATACGCTTCATCAAGCGTTGATGCACAAGATTGAAAAAGGTGATGTCGGTATTTTTTATTTGGTCATCGATTTGATATTTATACTTCTCAAACTCCTCAATATCACCTTTTAAGAAATAGCGCTTGGTAGGGTCCAGAATATCAATGAAATCAACAAAAACGTTTGCCGAGAACTTATCATTGATATTTTTAGGTTCATAATGCCCCCTTTCCAGCACGTAGGTGATCAAATCCAACAATAATCTGTCCTTATCATTGGTCTCAAAAGATTTATTGGTAAAACTGCAAGAGGCTACAGCTATAAGGATGACCAAAAAGCCAAGTACAAAATTCTTCTTCATAGGTATGGTTTTGGGACAATGATTTCATTAAAGTCTGGCACAATACCCAACTTACAATTATTTCAATGTCTTATCAAACTTCTAAGATACTGAAAAAATCATGCCAGTTTCTGAGCCTTCGTTTAATTTTTTGTTAAACGGACGGGTCACCCCATCCTAGTGAAAAACGTATTTTTACCACTTAAATTATGTTTAATGGAAAAACCACTTATTTTGGTAACCAATGATGATGGGATTACGGCCCCAGGTTTACGAAATCTGATTCAGGTGATGAAGGAAATCGGTGAAGTGGTGGTCGTTGCCCCGGATAGTCCCCAATCCGGCATGGGCCATGCCATTACGGTGGACAATACCCTATATTCCTCCAAAGTGGTAGTGGATAAGGAAAAAGGTGCGCCCCTGGAATATTCCTGTAGTGGAACTCCCGCCGATTGTGTGAAACTGGCTTTACAGGAGCTATTGGACAGGCGACCGAATATTGTGGTCAGTGGCATTAACCATGGTTCCAATTCTTCTATTAACGTTATTTACTCAGGTACCATGAGTGCTGCGATTGAAGCCGGTATCGAAGGGATTCCCGCCATTGGCTTTTCCCTTTGTGATTACTCATGGAACGCGGATTTCAGTGCATGCCATAATGCCATTAAAAAAATAACCTGCGAAGCCCTGGAACAGGGATTGCCCAAGGGAACGGTGCTCAATGTGAATATCCCCAAAACGAATGGCAAATCCCCCAAGGGAATTAAGATTTGTCGACAGGCAAGGGCAAACTGGAAGGAGAAATTTGATAAACGTATCAGCCCCAATGGAAAGGAATACTATTGGCTCACAGGGGAATTTGAATTATTGGACAAGGGGGAGGATACCGATATCCATGCGTTGAGGAACGGCTTTGTTTCCGTTGTTCCCACCCAATTCGATTTAACCGCCCACCATACCATTCATCAATTAAACAACTGGAATTTAAATGAATAGCAGAAAAAAGGACATTATCATCGGATTTTTGGTGGGTATTATTGCCAACACTTTTGGCACCCTTCTGTACATTCTTCTCTTTTCGGATTTGGGTATTGGTGAAACTTTTAGGGCAGCCTACGGGCAAGGGCATCTAGGGAGTCTTCTTGCCTTGGGGGCCATTTTAAACTTGGTGGTCTTTTTTGGTTTTTTGCGAATTAAAAGGGATTTGAGGGCACGTGGTGTAATGATTGCGACTTTATTGACCGCATTGGTGATCCTTGTGTACAAATTCATTTAGCATGAAATATTACATCATTGCCGGGGAAGCTTCAGGAGACCTGCACGGTTCCAACCTGATCAAGGCCTTAAGGAAATACGATGAGACTGCCGACATTCGCTGTTGGGGCGGTGACCTCATGCAGGAAGCTGGCGGAACCTTGGCAAAACACTACAAGGAAATGGCCTTTATGGGCTTTTTGGAAGTGTTGAAGAATATTTCCACCATCTTTAAGAACATTGCCTATTGTAAGGCCGATATCGATAAGTTTAAGCCCGACGTCATTATTTTCATTGATTTCTCTGGTTTTAACTTAAGGATAGCAAAGTGGGCCAAGGAACGTAAGTACAAAACCAACTACTATATTTCCCCCCAAGTTTGGGCATCCCGTGAAGGAAGGGTAAAAAAAATCAAAAAATACATTGATGCCATGTACGTTATCCTTCCCTTTGAAAAAGCCTTTTATGCCAAACATGGTTTTGAGGTCAGCTTTGTAGGACATCCGCTTCTGGATGCCATATCCAATGCCAAGGTCGAAGCATTCGATACGTTCGGCCAAGCCCACCAATTGAAGGGTAACCAACCCATAATCGCACTTCTTCCGGGAAGCCGTAAGCAGGAGGTTGAAAAAATGCTGAACGTCATGCTATCCATTGTACCGGATTTTCCCAACCATCAGTTTGTTATTGCGGGCGCCCCAAGTCTGGAGGACCGCTTTTATCAACGTTTTTTGGTCAAAAAAAATGTAAGCTTCGTCTCCAAGCAAACCTATTCCCTATTGTCCCATTCCCATGCCGCACTCGTTACCAGTGGTACTGCAACCTTGGAAACGGCTCTTTTTAAGGTACCACAAGTGGTCTGTTATAAAGGGAATTGGATTTCCTATCAAATTGCAAAACGGATCATAACGCTGGACCATATCTCTTTGGTAAACCTAATTATGGATAAGGAAGTGGTGAAAGAACTGATTCAGGGTGATTTGACCACCCAAAACCTAAAAAAGGAGTTGTCCCAAATCCTGGAAGCCCAAAAAAGGGAAGAAATACGTCAAGATTATGACGCTCTGATCAAAAAATTGGGAGGAACAGGCGCCAGCGAAAAGGTTGCCCAACTGATTGTTCAAAATATGTAATTTTACATTCCAAGAAGAAATCCCGTCTTGGATGCGTACCAAAACCCTTATTTCTGTATTTGCACTTTTGATCCTTACCAGCTGTGTCGTAAGGAAAAAAACCACATATGGCAAAAAAAAGACCGTTACGGTAGAGGCAAAGGAGGGAGATACCATCACAAACCCCCCCACTAAGAAGAGAGTGGCCACCAATAAAAAAGCGGATAGGGTGGTAGCCAAAGCCATGTCCTTTTCAGGAACACGCTACAAATTTGGAGGAACCACAAAAAAGGGGATGGACTGTTCCGGATTGGTTTATGTAACCCTAAAAGACAACGATATTAACTTTCCAAGGACGTCCCACCAAATGGCAGATGAGGGAAAAAGGATTCGGTTGAAAGATGTGGAAAAGGGGGATTTGCTTTTTTTCAAGACATCGAAAAGCGGAAAACGCATCAACCATGTAGGCCTTGTGGTGGATGTTGATGGAGATGACATTCGATTTATACATTCCACATCATCCCGTGGGGTTATTGTATCTTCACTTCGGGAAGGATTTTGGAGCCATTCCTTTATAAAGGCCACCCGTATTCTATAATGCGTTTTTCTGAATTTGTTTCCGTTAAGCTTACCCTTTGCCTAGTTCTGGGAATCATTTTGGGTTATTACATCCAACCCAAAATTGAATTCATAGCCGTTGCACTCATTGTTCTTATCGCACTTCTGGGATTCATCCACAAACTCCAAAAAAGGGCCTCATTTCCTTTTTTTGGACCCATCGCCTTTCTAACAACTACCCTGATCGGGATGTTGATTATTGGCTTCTCCAGCCCCAAAAATCAGCCAAACCATTATCTGAAGGTATCTGGCCTTGAAAAGACACTCCAATTAAAAATTACACAGGCCTTAAAACCCAATACCTATTCCCACCGCTATTTTGCAAGGGTCGAATCCATTGATGGGAAGCGGAGTTCCGGTACCCTAATCCTTTATGTGACCAGGGATTCCCTAACAAGGGAGCTTGCAGTGGATGATGAAGTTTTGTCCCGGGCCGTGATAAATCCAGTGCCCCCATCCTTAAATCCATATCAGTTTGATTTTAAAGATTATTTAAGAAAACAAGGGGTTTACGGTCAAATTCAAATTTCCGGACATGAATTTCTTAAACTCAAAGATCCTTCACCCTCCCTAAGGGGAATTGCTGCCAATTTCCGATTGGATGTAATCACCAAACTACAAAAGCAACCCTTTGGCAAAGAACAATTGGGTGTTATCCAGGCCTTACTACTGGGACAGCGAAATGACATTTCCGAAGGAACCTATGACAACTATAAAAATGCCGGAGCGGTGCATATTTTGGCCGTCTCTGGACTTCATGTGGGAATTCTGTTGGTGTTGCTCCAATTTTTGTTACAACCATTGGAACGCTTTCGAAGGGGAAAAACGTTGAAATTGATAATCATTGTTGCCCTCTTATGGAGCTATGCTTTTGTGGCCGGTCTTTCACCTTCCATTGTAAGGGCCGTTACCATGTTCTCCTTTTTAGCGTATGCCCTTTATTTAAATAGACCTACCAACACATTCAATATATTGGCATTGTCCATGTTCTTTATTCTTCTGATCAAGCCGCTCTTTCTCTTCCAAGTAGGTTTTCAAATGAGTTACGCTGCCGTTTTTGCCATTGTTTGGATGTATCCAAAACTGCAACAATTTTGGTTTCCAAATTCGTGGTTGGTGCGCAAAGGATGGCAACTGCTTTCGGTAAGTATCGCGGCCCAACTAGGGGTATTGTCCTTGAGTTTGTTTTATTTTCATCAATTTCCTGCCTTGTTTTTTGTTTCCAATCTTATTGTGGTGCCTTTTCTGGGGATTATCCTAGGTTTTGGAATACTGGTATTGGCCTTGGTCCATTTTGACCTTTTACCACCCTTTCTGGTTGCTGTCTATGATGCGCTTATTGGTGGTATGAACGCCGTCATAGCATGGGTTGCCCAACAGGAAGCCTTTCTTTTTAGGGATATTCCTTTTGATGCTGTACAAATGGGGCTGACCTGCCTTATGATCATTGGCCTTGTCCATTTTCTATCTTCCCACAATTTTAAAAACCTTACGGTTTTACTCACTGCCCTAATGATCTATTGTGGTTATCTGTTCTTTGAAGTATGGACATCCCACAATCACGAAAAAGTATGGTTATTGCATCAAAACAAGAATTCGATAGTGTTGCATCAGCAGGGGCAACGACTAAATGTACTGACCCGTGATCCGGACAAAACCAAAAGATTGGTGAGGGACTATACCATTGCCCAACGGATAAGCTCAGTGCACTTGGACACGCTTCAAAACAACTATCAAGCCAGTGGTGAAGACCTTCTCGTTTTGGATGGCACAGGGGTGTATACCCACATTAAAATGCCGAGGTACGTGTTACTTACACAATCCCCAAAAATCCATTTGGGACGATTTATTGATTCCGTACGACCTAAAATGATACTGGCCGATGGCAGTAATTATAAGAGTATCGTACGTAAATGGCAGGAAACCTGCAAAAAAAGAAAACTCCCTTTCCACTATACCGGTGAAAAGGGAGCGTATCCATTTATTTTTGAAGATTAGTGTACTTTGCCCATTAATCGTTTAATTAACGGGGAAGCCGCCAATACCAAAATACCGGCGCCAAGGGAATATTTGGCAATGAGCATGAACCCATCCGTATAAACGCCAAGGGTATCCATACCTCCAACATTGGCGTCGGTACTTTCAATGGCCAATTGTTTTCCTATAAAACCTACCACTTGAAAAGCAAATGCCGAGGACAAAAACCAAACGCCCATCATAAAGGCAACAATTCGTTTTGGTGACAAATCCGTAATCTTTGAAAGCCCAACGGGAGACATAAACAATTCCCCAACGGACAATAAAAAATACATCAACAGCAGATAAGCAAAGGGTACCAATCCATTTTCAGTGGCACTGGCCCCACTAATGGCCAACACATAAAAACTGATTCCCGCAAAAACCAAACCCAAGCCAAATTTATAGGGGGTACGGGGATTCAGGTTTTTCTTTGAAAGAAATGTCCATAACAGCGAGATGGGTATGGCCAATAGAATAATGAACATGGGGTTAAGTGAATTGGTCTGGGAAGCCGACATAATTCCTTCCAAATCCACGTTTCTTGCCGAAAATAAGGTGATTACACTTCCGGAGAGCTCATGAAATCCCCAGAAAATGGTCATAAAAAAGGTGATCAATACAGCCACAAATAGCTTTTTGCGCTCCTCCAAGGTTGCCTTGAACATAATGTATCCCAAATACAGCAAAATGGTTACGGCGATAAGTTTAAAAATTACATTGACAATATTTTGATCTCCAAAAAAGCTTCCATCCGCACCCAATGGCTTGTAGGACGACAGTAAAAACGCAATAAATGGAACACTCAATACGCATAGAATCGGAACCACGGTACTTTGGGGCATGCCCAAAAGCCTTTTTTCATCCATCTTGGCCTTGGGCGCCATCCCTTTATCACCAAATACCCCCCTTCTAATGCCACTCCAGAAAAAAAGTAAACCCGTTAACATGCCAATACCTGCCAAACCAAAACCATAATGCCAACCGTACTTGGCTGCCAACCAACCGCACAATAGGGGAGAGACCCACGCCCCAATATTAATGCCCATGTAAAAAATGGTAAAGCCCGAATCCTTTTTTGGATCGCCTTCTTTGTAGAGCGTACCCACAAAAGTGGAAATATTGGGTTTAAAGAACCCATTTCCGACTATGATAAAGGAGAGCGCGAGAAAAAAGGCGATGTCGTTTTCAATGGCCAGAACAAAATGTCCAATGGACATAAATATACCTCCGAGAAAAATGGATTTCCGCATGCCCATAATCGTATCGGAAATTCTACCCCCAACTACCGTAGAAGCGTAAACCAAGGAACCGTAAGAGGCATAAACTGCGGCGGTGGCATAATCCCGCTCCATTAACTTTTCAAAAATAACATTGACCATATATAAGGTCAACAGTGCCCGCATCCCATAAAAACTGAAGCGCTCCCAAAGCTCCGCAAAGAAGAGGTAAAAAAGTCCTTGGGGATGGCCCAATAGCTGCTTTTCACTCGCAGGTGTTACATCATTTGACATATTTAGTTGGTTTAGTTAACAATTGGATTATATTCGGTTTAACCCTTTATGGGTTGCTTTAAAAGTTGTGCGGGCTTCTTTGGTCTATCCCTCAGTTTTTCAATAACAAAGTCCGTCATTTTACGATAGAGGTGCTTCCGTGTATTGCCCCCATAAATGCCATGGTTTTTGTCCGGGTAAATTGCCCATTCAAACTGCTTGTCGGCCTGGATCAGTGCCTCCGCCATTCGCATTGTATTTTGTAGATGTACATTGTCATCACCAGAACCATGTACCAATAAATAGTCGCCTTTTAACAACTCCGGATAATTGAATGGGGATTCGTTGTCATAGCCCCCCGGATTTTCCTGCGGGGTCCTTAAAAAACGTTCCGTGTAGATGGTATCATAAAACCGCCAGCTTGTGACAGGGGCAACCGCAATGGCCATTTCAAAAACATCGTTTCCTTTTAAAAGGGAGTTGGTACTCATATGCCCCCCGAAACTCCAGCCCCAAATACCTGTTCTTTCCTCATCAATGTAAGGCAATGCGCTCAATTCCTTTGCCACCGCAATCTGGTCCTCCGTTTCATATTTGACCAAATTAAGATAGGTGGACTTTTTAAAATCCCTTCCCTTAAAACCGGTTCCCCGACCATCAACACAAGCAACGATAACACCTTGGGAAGCCAGCATTTGGTGCCAATAGTCATTGCTCCCCATCCATCGGTTGGCCACCTGTTGTGAACCAGGGCCACTGTATTGATACAACAACAATGGATATTTCTTGGAGGGATCAAAATCCGCAGGCTTGAGGGTCCACATATTTAGCTCATTCCCGTTTATCGTAATCGTGGAGAATTCCTTAGGGACCATTTCGTAATCCCCAAGCTTGGCAAGCAAGGATGTATTGTCCTTAATGTTTTTTAGTTTTTTTCCGTCCTTCGCCCTATTGAGCGTAAACTCATAAGGGGTTTCGGCATTGGAAAATGTATTGATATAATAGGTATAATCGGCACTGAAATCAGCTGAATTGGTTCCTTCCTTTGTGCTCAACCGCCTTTTGTTCTTCCCTGAAATTGATATACTGTACACATCCCTGTTAATGGAACCATTCTCCACGGATTGGTAGTAAACCCTGTCGTTTTTCCGATCATATCCGTAGTAATTGGTCACTTCCCAGGGGCCTTGGGTAATTTGGTTGGCCAACCCACCATCTTGATTGTACAGGTATAAGTGGTTATAGCCGTCTTTTTCACTGGTCCAGATAAAACCATCATCGGCCAAAAAAGTGAGGTTATCATGGATATCCACATAAGCTTCATCCTTTTCCTCCAGTAAAACGGCAACCGAATTGTCGTTGGCATTGACCTTGTGCAACGTCAAATGGTTCTGATGCCGATTAATGGTTTGAACACTCAGATAATCGGGATCGTTCATCCATTGGATCCTTGGAATATAATAGGCTTCGCCCAAGTCAATATTGGATAGTTCACCCGTAGCAATATCGTATAGATGTAAACTTACCTTGGCATTTTCCTCTCCCGCCTTTGGATATTTGAACTCGTATTGGGAAGGATACAGATCGGTCCCATATACATCCATGGAAAATTGGGGAACATTGGTTTCATCAAAACGGATGAAAGCTATTTTTGTGCCATTGCTGTTCCATTCAAAAGCTTGAACAAAAGAAAACTCCTCCTCATAGACCCAATCTGTAATTCCATTGATGATACGTCCGTAAACCCCATCTTGGGTAATTTGTTTGGTTTCGCCGGAGACCAAATCCATTAAGTAGAGATTATTCTCAAATGCATAGGCCACTTTGGAACCATCGGGGGACAGTTCCGGCTCCTGGATTTTGTTTTCCGATATCTTTTTTGTGGATTTGGAGCCAATATCATAAACGTAATAGATGCCCAACCTGGAACGGCGAAAAATAGGCTCTATCGCTGTTGCCAAAAGCATCTTTGATTCATCTTTACTGAACTCATACGATGTGAAAAACGGAACATTGTCCGAAGAAGAGACTATGGTTTCCACCTTTTCCAAGGTTTTGTAATCATATTTGTCAATGGAACTCCTTTGAGGATTTCTATCAAAATTGAGTACGGTGTACTGCTTGCCGTCTTTCATGGAACGGAGTACATCCATTCCCTGTGTCCTGAATCCGCCACTCCAAATATCCTGGAGGGTGATTTCATTTTTTTGGGCTAAGACGATTGTAAAAGAAGATAAAAGGAATATCAGTGGGAGAGCTATTTTTCGCATAGGTGTTTACTGCTTAAAAACGTTCAAGTATACTAATAATTTGTTGAACCCATTTGCCCTTTGTTGGCCAAACCAGTTCCTGAATGTCCTAAATATAAGGATTGATCCCCTCAAAGTACAAGAACTAAAGCAAAAACAGTAAAATGTATCTTTGCTGTTTTAAAGATACCCATGCAAAAAACCGTAGAAGGTTTCTCCAAATTATCCAAAGAGGAAAAGATAGATTGGATTGCCCATAATTGCACCACCAATCCAGAGCGGACAAAAACAACCCTGGCACAATACTGGAACCACGATCGGAAACTTCAAAAAACCCATGATGAGTTTATTGAAAATACGCTTACCAATTACTATTTGCCTTTTGCGGTAGCCCCAAATTTTCTGCTCAATGGCAAGGTGTTTACGATTCCCATGATTATTGAAGAGAGTTCCGTTGTGGCTGCCGCCAGTAAAGCGGCCAAGTTTTGGTTGACACGCGGCGGGTTCAAAACTACAATACTGGGGACCGAAAAAGTGGGCCAGGTACATTTTATCCATCATGGTGAAAAAAGCATCTTAATCGATTTCATCAAGGAAATAACCCCAAAATTTTACAAAGGGACGGAAGCCATTACCCGCAACATGAAAAAGCGGGGCGGGGGCATTACGGCCATCTCCCTAAGGGACAAAACCGAAGGTTTACAAGGGTATTACCAATTGCACTGCACCTTTGAAACCTTGGATGCCATGGGGGCCAATTTCATTAATTCCTGTTTGGAACAATTTGCCACAACCTTAAAGGAAGAAGCGGCGAAAAGAGCATTGGAACTTGAGGTCATCATGAGCATATTGAGCAATTACGTCCCCAATTGCCTGGTCCGTGCCGAGGTTTCCTGTCCCATAAGCACAGCTAAAGGTGACACAACGGTTTCTGCCGACTTTGCGAAGCGTTTTGTCCAAGCGGTGGCCATTGCCAAATCCGAACCCTTTAGGGCCGTTACGCATAATAAAGGAATTATGAATGGGATTGATGCGGTTGTCCTGGCCACCGGAAATGATTTTAGGGCGGTAGAAGCGGGTGTACATGCTTTTGCAGCCAAGGATGGCCGTTATTCCAGCCTTACCCATGCAGAGATCAAGGACGGCCAGTTTACCTTTTGGATTGAGGTTCCATTGGCACTTGGCACCGTAGGTGGCTTAACTACGTTACATCCATTGGTAAAATTGGCTTTGGAAATCCTTCAAAACCCATCCGCAAAGGAATTGATGCAAATCACAGCCGTGGCTGGACTGGCTCAAAATTTTGCTGCATTGCGCTCTTTGGTCACCACGGGAATCCAAAAGGGACATATGAAAATGCATTTGTTGAATATGTTAAATCAACTTGGGGCCACCGAACAGGAAAAAAGGCAACTGGTGGACTATTTTAAAGAACGTACCGTGAGCAATGCTTCGGTGAAAGAAGGCTTGGAATTGATTCGGAAACAATAATGGAAACGACCTATTACAGCAATGGCAAATTGTTGCTTTCCGCTGAATATGCTGTTTTGGATGGGGCTTTGGCATTGGCGGTTCCCACAACATATGGGCAGTCACTGGAAATCATACCTTCGGATTCCGCCACTTTGGAATGGCAAAGCCTGGAACATTACAATGAAGTCTGGTTCAGTGCGACTCTCGACACCAAAACCTTTGACATCCATTCTTGTTCCAATTCGGAATTGGCGGAAACCTTAAAACGGATTTTGACCCAGGCCAGGGAACTGAATCCAAAATTCATTACCGGATCCAAAGGATACAGAACAACTTCCCAACTTAGCTTCCCCAGAAATTGGGGATTGGGTTCCTCCTCTACGCTACTGAACAATATTGCCCAATGGGCTTCCATAAATCCTTATACCCTGCTCGAACGTACCTTTGGTGGGAGTGGTTACGATATCGCCTGTGCGCAACACAACACCCCTATCCTGTATCAACTTGTTGACAAAAAGCCCACGGTCGAAGAAGTGGTTTTCCAACCCTCTTTTCAAAGCCAACTGTATTTTGTCTATCTCAATCAAAAACAGGATAGCCGGGCAGCCATAGCCAATTACCGAAAACAGGATTTTGATACGTTGACCTTGGTCACCGATCTTACCGGTATTACAAGAGAACTTTTCCAGGCAACCACGTTGACCGATTTTGAATCGCTTTTAACCGAGCATGAAACTATCCTATCGAAAGTCCTAAAAATAGCCCCCATAAAGGAGCGGCTTTTTTCGGATTATTACGGGGCCATTAAAAGTCTTGGTGGTTGGGGCGGTGACTTTGTCCTTGCCACGGGAAATGAAAAAACCCCCAGCTATTTTAAAGCCAGGGGTTTTACTATTGTTGTTCCGTATTCGGATATGGTACTTTAATAAAAGGTTGCCCTATTATCCTCAATCTCCGCACTTTCTTTGAGTGCATTGTATACACCGGTATTGACCGCGTTTCGTTTTTGATTGGTAAGTGTATTGGCAAAAGTGCTGAAGTTAGGCAAGGAGGCCCCTTCTTCCTTTTTGGTTACTTTGACCATAAAAAGGCCTGTTTCCCCTTTGATCACTTCAGAAGTTTCACCTTCTTCCAGGGCAAATGCCCTTCCTACGACCAAAGCTTCCCTACCGGCCCCTGGAATGGTCGGGGATTTTCTTGTCACTGCAGTGGCATTTGAGGTGCTTACGCCGTGATTGGTCGCAAAATCCTCCAGTGTGGTTACTGTGGTGTTGGACATTATCTGAGCGGCCTTCTTCTCCTTTCGGATTTTTGGCAATGCCTGTGCCGATGCATCTTCCACGGACATTGTGCCTTCCTTGTACTTCTTGGTCAATTGTACCACGGCATAACCATTCGTTAAATCAAAGCGCTTGATGTTCCCGACATTGGTATCGTCATTGAAGGCCCATTGCACGATACTTCTTTGGGAATCCAAACCGGGAAGGTTTTCATCCATTTCCTTGATCTTGTTCACGGGACGCACCACCAGGTCACTTTCTTTTGCAATATCGGAATATGCTTCAGCTTCGGCATCGGAAACTGACATTTCGAATTTGGTGGCATCCGTAAACAATGCATTGACGGTCTCTTCGGAAGGTTGGATTTCCCTTGATAAGGTAGCGACTTGAAGGATATCCTGCTTATCATCCACCCTTATGATATGAAACCCAAATTCCGTTTCTACCAGGCCTATGGATCCCACCGCATTTCCAAAACAAAAATCATTGAAGGCATCTGCCATAATCCCTTCCTGAAAATACCCTAAATCCCCACCTCTAGGGGCAGAAGGCCCATCGGAATTGTCCCTTGCCAGTGCCGTAAAATCAGCATCCGTTTTTTTGGCCTCTGCCAAAATCCTTTCGGCTTCCCGTTCTGCTTCTTCCTTGGTCCTCTTAATCTCAGGATTGGCCCGTGTGGCCCCTTCATAAGCAAAAAGAATATGACTTGCCTTTACCGAACCTTGGGGTTTTCTTGCCATTACCCTTGACACCCTAAAAAAGTCCCCATCCCTGTAAGGCCCATAAACCTCACCATCCGCCAAATTGAAAATACTGTCCACAGCAACGGCGGGAAGGTCCTTTTTGGCCTTATAGATGGTATCGAATTTGGTATCGGAATTCCTATCCAGAAAAGCGGTCATGTCCTGGGTATTTCGAAAACCGGGAATGGTATCCGTAGTGTTGCGTTCTTGGATGTACTCCACCGTGTCCTGTAATAATTTGGCGATATCGTCCCTTACCGCATTTTCATCTTCTGTGGAAGCAGCCTCTTCAAAAAACACAAAACGGATATCCCTTGCTTTCTCCTGTTTAAAATCTTCCTCATTTTCCTTGATGTAGGCGGCTATTTCATCTTTGGACACCTGAATGGTGCTGTCCGGAATGGAAGTATAGGGAACCCGCACAAACTGCAAATCCACTTTATCATTGGCCAACTTATAGTCAAATTCCCCTTCGGATAGTGTAGCGCCCGATCCCGCTTTTATCAAATTGAAATAGATTTGCTCCTTGGCGGACTGCATGATCTGTTTTTCAATTTCCAACCAGTTGTCGTACAATAAAGGATTAGTTTCCCTCCAATCTGCAATGGCCGCCTTAAAAACCTCAGGGTTAAAAATTCCATTTTCATCTTGAAAAGAAGGGTCTTGGGCGTAACCCGTATTTTTTATGAAGTCCACGATCTGATCACTCTCCACATCAATGCCCAGCTTATTAAATTGCTGATTTAGGATGGCATTCCTGATTTCTTGATCGTATACGCGGTTTACCAACTGGGTCGATGAAAAACTGGGTCCAAATTGGCGCTGGGCCTGTTCCAATTTTCGGGTAAAGTCTTCCCGGGATATTGGTTCCCCATTGACCTCTGCTATGGTTGAGCCAATTTTTCCCCCGGCAAAATCATTTCCGGTAAACACCCCGGAAATCACAAATGCGAACAACGCCATACCTATGATAAGGATCAATACCGTGGTGCGCTTCCTAATATTTTCTAAAATAGCCATCTACCTGCTTCTTTTCGTTGATTTTAGTGGGCGAAAATACCATTTTCTTTTCAAATGGGAAAGCCAAAAAACCTTCCACGGAAACCGTACAAAGGTTTTATGAAACTATTAATCCTCTTCCAGGAAGTGGACTTCCACCAGGTCTATTTTGTTGTTGGAAACCTCCAATATCTTAAAAAGGTGATTTTCTGTTTTGATCTCCTCATCCTGTTCGGGAATCTCTTCCGTGATATTGGTAATAAGTCCGCCCAAGGTTTCATACTCTTCACTTTCGGGAAGTTCCAGTTTGTAGTTTTCATTGATATAGTCGACTTCCAATCGGGCAGAAAACCGAAAGACCCGTTCACTTAGGTGTTCTTCAATCAAATCGGTTGAATCGTGTTCGTCCTCAATCTCACCGAAGAGCTCTTCCACAATGTCCTCAACCGTCATTACTCCGGAAGTACCGCCATATTCGTCCAAAACCACGGCCATGCTCTTCCGTTTCTTGGTAAGGACGTTTAAGATATCGTGGATCAACATGGTCTCTGGGACAAATTCCACGGGTCTTAGGATGTGTTTTATGGTCTTGGGCATTTTAAAAAGTTCATAGGAATGTACATATCCTATAATTTCATCAACAGTATCCTTAAAAACCAAAATTTTGGAATACCCCGTCTCTATGAACAGTTTGCTTAAGGTCTTGGTGGTTTCATGCAATTCTATGGCCATGATTTCCGTGCGTGGCACCATAACCTCCCTGGCCTTTACTTCTGAAAACTCCAAAGCATTCTGGAACAGTTGTATTTCAGAATCTACCTCATCCTCTTCCTCCACGGTCTCCATTTGTTCCGTAATGTAATCCCCCAGCTCCAATTTGGTAAAGGCCAGTTGTACCTCATCCCCATCGGTCTTAAAAAATGTCTTAAGAATGAAATCCGAAATCTTAATGACCATCCAGGACAGGAAGGAAAATAGGACATAAAAAACATAGGCGGGTAGGGCCAATACCTTTAAAAGGGTATTGGAATAGATTTGAAAAAGGACTTTGGGGAGAAACTCTGCGGTAATCAAAATAATGAATGTGGAAATCACCGTTTTTGACACCAGACGGAAATCCGTAAGCAGTACATTAACAAGATTTGATTTGGTGGGCAGTACGGTTTGGAACCAGTCCATGAGCACGTCCCCCATAAACAGTCCATAGACCACCAATGCAATATTGTTTCCAATGAGCATGGTGGCAATAAACTTGGATGGTTTTTCCGTAATCCATGCCAAGACCTTTGCCAAAAAGCCCTCTTGTTTTTTCTCCAGTTCTATATGGATACGATTGGCCGAAACAAAGGCAATCTCCATTCCCGAAAAAAAAGCGGAGAAAAACAACGAAATGATTATGACAACGTAAGCCGAGTCCACAATCAACCCTGTTCCCGTTCCTTCTTTCTAGCCTCGAATTTTTTAAAATACCGTCTTCGGAAGAAAAAATTAAATCCCGTTACGACAGCTAAAAAAATAAAGATATAGGCCCTGTTCCTGTCGGTTTCCCAAAAATTGAATGCCATGTAAACGGAGAGCAGGGAAACTATTAAATTGATGTAGATGGTATACTTTAAAAATCCTTTCATTCTTCTTCTTCTTTTATAGTCATTAATCCAAAGGTTTTATGGGCACTGAAAAAGGTAAACTCACGGTTAAAGTCCATTCCCTGTCCATCCATTACGGTCCCATCTTCCGGATTGGTGTATGTAAATTCCGCTTCGGTAAAAATCCATTTATTCTTACGATCCCAATACAATTGGGGCGTTTCGAGCTTTTTGCCATCGTGGCTCTCTATGACCACATTGCCCTGCAAATCTATGACATTGGTCTGTGAATAGATAATTCCGTAGTCCGCCTGAATAACACTTTTTTGGTTTTTTTCATCGAAAAAATCCACCTGTAATCCGTTGGGAAAAACCTTGTATTTAAAACTTTGGTTATCATAATCCTCATTCAGGGGGCTTTTCAATATGGCAATGACCCTACTTGTTGCCGAGTCTTGGGTGGAGAGTTCTTTTTGTGTCTCGGTATAGGTTAGCGTAAAATTGGTGGCCACACCCTGTGGATAGTTCTTCTTAAGGGCTTCCTGCCCCACGCGTTTATAGCCATCCCCACATCCCCAAAAAAGGATTGCCACAATCATGGTTGTGGCAATCTGCTTTATATCATATGCTGTATTGTGTTTCACCCTTATAAGCTCGGTACCTTTACACTACCTCCAACCCAACAGTTAAATGTTACGGTCTTTCCGCCCATATCCGCATTAAAGATCATGGTTTTGTCCGGAGCCCTTTGGGCATAGCTCGACGCCGTTTTGTTGGCCCTGGATGCCAATGAAGGGTCTACCCTGCCTGCTTTCCTGGCCATCTCTGCGGCCTTCCAATAAATGGCACGTTTATTAAACGGGGTATCGCCACAGGCATTGGCGCTGCTGGCATATAAATTAGCAATGAGCAAATACGCCTTACCATTGGCAGAATTGGCATTGATTGCCTTTTGGGCGTAATTTCTGGCCTGGGACTTACTATTCTTTCTTACGATAGTCGCAATCTTGTACAAAATGTTGGATTGTCTGTAGGAATCCGTTTCCAATTCCACTGCCTTGTTAAAATCGGCAATGGCCCCTTTATTATCCCCATTTTTTGATTTTAGGGTTCCCAGGTATACGTATACGTCCGCAGAGGGATCCAATCCCGCTTGTACCTCAACCATCTTGCTGAACAAGGGGTCATCGGTACATTCTTTGGAGAACATCCTTCCCACTGCCCTTTTCACCCAGGTAATGTCTCCTTTTTTGGATTCAAAACTCTTCTCATATAATGGAATCAAGTTTCCGCAATCTGCCAAGGCCCCCAATTTGGAATCTATACTTCCGGAAATCTTACCGTAGGATTCAGAATTGACGGTGGCCGCCTTTTTCTGTCTTTTTTCCTTGGAGGTCAATGCAGTACCTGCATCCTCTTTGGCAATTATCTTGGCCAGAATATCGGTTTGTTTCTTGTTTTCCTCTGCCGCCTTTTCCGTCACATCATCATAGGTGTCAAAAACAGACTGTAGGTCTTTTTTCCCAGCGTTGTGCAAGTTCACCAAACTGGAAAAATATAAGTAAAGCGCCTTAGGATTTTTGAAATTATCCCGGTCTTCCTTAAACGCTTTATCCAACATATTGAAGAGTTGCTCATCCGAGGCCATTTTGTTGTCATACATCAATAACGTCTTATCAATAGCCACTCCCGCTTTTGGAAATTTGGTAGGGAAATATTTTAAACTATTATCAAACAAGGCCAATAGGTCCTGGATATATCCATCTTTGTCGGCACCGGATGAATTTTTGATCTTGTGCTTCAAAATCCTTTCGCCCAATGAGAAGTTGGCCTTATTGATATCCGGACAACTGTCATAGACCATTTTCCAAGGCTCGTAAGCCGCATCATAATTTTTAACTTTTGCGTGTTCTGCATAAATGGAGAGATTGGTCATGCACTCCGGGTTTTGAGCTTGGGCAATACTTAAACCCATCGACATTATGACCGCTATCATCGTTAAGTAGAGTTTCTTCTTCATTTTACTATATTTAAAGTGGTTAATGTACAAATTTTTATAGTTAAACCTCTATTTTGGTTGGTTTTAAGCTTTTTATTTAAGAATTTTTTAAAATTTTAACGTTAGTTTATTTTTCGTTGAATAAACCATTGGTCATTTAGCGAAAGTCCTATACTCACATTTAAATAACTTTCTTCCAAAAGTCCTCCGGCCCTGGTTCCCCTTCTGCCCAGTTCAAATCCAATGTTCAAATTGGAAAACCGATCTGATCCGGTTCCCACAATCGGTACACCAAATCCAAAAGTTATGCCAAAGTTGTTGATCTCCCTTCCTTCAACCACCAATCCCGTTTGGTCATATCGCAATCCTCCACGATATGTAATTCGATTAAAAATCCCCGATAATGCCGAATAATTGGGCACATAATAGCCTCCAAATGCCATGCTGTTGGCATCTTCAAAGGCCACATTCTCCTGCCCCAAAAAGGCATTTTCAAAAGAACTTAATCCTTGGAAGGCGTACTCTGCCCCAACAAACCATTTCTTATCTTCCCCATAACCTAGACCAATGGTGGTCCGGGTAGGAATCTTAAGTTCGGTATTTCTTAGGTTACGGGCATCCAAGTCCACATCAAATACTTCTATTTCACCGCCCTGCAATGAAAAGGAACCTATCTGTTGTGAATTTTGCGAAACCAAATTGATTTGGGTATCCACTCCCAAATGGGTAAACAAGGTATGCTTTTCCCCTATTTTAGGTGTGTAGGTTCCGCCAAAATTAAAATCAAAGCCATTGATACGGGATTCACGTCTATCCAGTGTTCCAAACTGTACATTTTGGGTGCTTTGGACCCTATCGTAATCCAAAGTGCCAAAGTTGAAATTCACCGTGGCCCCCAATGCAACGTTTTTGATCGGTTGAAATCCAAGGGAAAGAAACACCCTATTCAAACCTCCTTCACCGGAAAAAACGTTGGTAACGGTGTCCTGTGCCGCATTGGTAGTTTCGGAAATTAAATCATATCCTACAGAGGTAAAGGGCTGTATGCCAAAACTAATGGCCGTATTCTTGGCCAGTGGGAAGCCCACGGCCAAATAATCCAAGTTGGTAACGGAAGTGCGCTGTGTCTCGGAATTGTCCCTTAGGCGTAGTTCCCTATGTGATATCCCTGCCGTGTATGCCGTTAGCCGAAGTTTGGACAAGGCCGCCGGATTTCTTAGGTTGATATGAATGCTGTCCCCATAGAGTTGTAGGCCGCCCATCATCCTATTTTCAATAGTACCGTTGTTCCTGGTATCGCCAACGCCAAAATATGAGTACGGGGAAATTGTGCCGTTTTGAGCATAGATGCCAAAAGAAAGCAGACATGCCAATGCTATCAAAAAATTTTTGACCATCTAATGTTTATTGTATTCCAGTAGGTAATTCAGCCCCTCCAAAAGGAATTTAGAATTGGCAAATATGGAATTTTTTAACCGTTTGGCAAAAAAATGGGAATCCCCGCCTGTTAAAATAACTGTTAAATGTTTAAAGCGGTTTTTGTATTGATCAATGGTACCGTCCAACTCATGGCAAATACCCTGCATTACGCCATTATGCATGCTGTTTTCCGTAGTATTACCAATAAAATTGACAGTAAATTCTGGCTCCAAATGTGGGAGTTTTGCCGTTTGGTTGTGCATTGCCAAGTAACGCATACGAAGTCCGGGGGATATGGCCCCTCCCAGGTATTCCCCATCATCGTTCACCATATCGTAGGTGATGCACGTTCCCATGTCAATGATCAAAGTATTGCCCTTAGGGTTATTGTAAAAGGCCGCTGTGGCCAGGGCCACCCTATCCATCCCCAGGGTCTGTGGTGTGGCATAACGATTTTTGAAAGGTATTTTGGACGTGGCGGAAAGCACATGGACCTTACAAAAAAGGGAAAGGATTTTATGCTCTTTATGTTCCAAATTGCCCACCGATGAAATTATGGCATAGCTTATTTTTGGGTAAACTTCAAAAAACTGCTTTACCTTGGACAGGAAAAGACCGGATTCCGAACTTTGATTGGCAATCAGTTTTCCCCTATCAAAAACAGCGTATTTGACTAAAGTATTTCCAATGTCCACGATAAGGTTCATGGGACAAAGGTCGGCAAAGAACAGCTTACTCAAAAAAGCAGGGCTCTTTTTGGTGGCAATAATTTGTAAATCCTAAATTTGAAACTATATTTGCAGCCCTTAAATGGGAAACCTTAAGGAGGTACCTTAGCTCAGTTGGTAGAGCAACGGACTGAAAATCCGTGTGTCCCTGGTTCGATTCCTGGAGGTACCACAAAAAGAATCCGTAAGTGTTTTATTGTAAGACATTTGCGGATTTTTCATTTTTAAAGGGTGTTAGAAATAAGTGAATGATTGTTCATTTACCAATTCTACTGATGAAAATAAGCAAAAGTCCTTCCAAACACAATCAATAAATCTAAATTTTCAGCAAATTCTATATTACAATTACTAAACTTAAAATTTTGATTTTAAAAGAAGAAGGTGGGGGTACACAAAAAAATTTGGTCATGAATATCCTTACTTTGTGGGTGGATTAGGTCTTCGGCACACAAAACCGATGACTTGGTATTTTAAATGTGTCAATTTACCTATACCCATGGTTAACCATGACACCTAAACAATCAAAAGAATCGTTTGTAAAAATCATTGGTCTCCTCATCTTCCGAAAAAAATTCAATTTTTAGCTCCGAAGTATCTTCATCTTCATTCAACTGGGGGATTTCTAATGCGTATTGTTTATTGATTTCATCAATCAAATACCTTAATAAGTCGGTTTCTAAAACTTTTGTTTCATGGAGATATTTTATCTGTTTCAACAGTACTGCTTTAAGTCCTTCAGTAATTTTAAGGCTAGCATAAATTGAACCTCTTACGAGCATTGCTAAATTATCGACATAATTAATGTTTTTTGAACGGTCAACCGATCTCGCAAATGGATAAGTGGTTCTATCCAATAAGACATTTGGGTCCGAGTAATATTTGAACAAACAGTTTCTGTGATGTATACCTTCGGAAAGAACCTGAACGGTAACATAGCCCCCAACACTACTAGGAATGCCTAATAGAGAAGCTCCGTCAACTGACAAGTCCAAAGTCTTTCCATTTGCTATGATTTTTAAAATAATATTGTTCAACATAAAAATAGAGTCGTGCAAAGAATCTGTCAATTTTTCTGACATGTAGAATTCTCTAATAAGACTTTCAACAAAATTTGGGTTTGTCTCAAAGAAAGGCTCGTTAAACATTAGTGTAAGCCCGTCAAGGTCAATTCTTTTAATTGTCTTTGTATTTCCGTCACTAGTTACGCAACCAATTGCAAAGTCTTCATCCCTGTTGATATAGATAGCTGTCGCCTCAACATTTGCCCTTTTTGGTAAATACTCGGTTAGGTAACCAAGTTTGTCAGTAAGTTTTGAATCCGAGAGTCTTTTGTGTAAGGTATCGTGGTAATCTATCATCGTGCCTTTACCATTACCAACTGGGTCTATGTAACTCCAATGACCCAAAATTCCCATTGCAAAATTTGGACCATATTGATGTACTTTATGTTTGATAATTCTCTCAAATTTACCTCTAACAAGATCCCCAGAAGATAATTGGGTATCTCCAGCAATTATGCCAAAATCTTTGGATATGCAACCAATTATTAAAGTCATTTCATCTTAATTTTCCTCCTGAAGATATTCAGATTTTAGCTCATCAAATATTCTTTCTATTTCTGCATAGTTAGGCTCTCGGTTCAATTCTGTGATGTCAAACTCCATACAAAATTCTAAGTCCTTTTGCGATATATAATGCTCATGTACTAATTCCTCATGGATTTGTTCCTGAATGTCAATGTATCGTCTTTCATCTTCGTTTTGGCTTTCTATTAAAAAGCGTTTGAAACAGTCTTGAATGGCCGATTTGCTATGTTGTTGAATTTCCTCTGCAAATCTTAAAATATCTGTGATTTTACTATCCACCGTTTCCTGAGCTTTGAAAAATATGTTTCCGTTGCTGTGTGCAACTTCATTTCTCAAGTCAACGACTTTCTTGTATTGACCAATTTTCTCATTTCCTAAACCAAAGAATTTGAAAAGGGTGAAAATCCTTCTTTCTTGTTCTTTACTGAATGTAAATGGGGAAGTAGGATTGTTAAAACAATCATTAAAACCAAGGGTGATTTTGTCGTAATCTGTTGAGTGAATTTTCTTTATCTGCCAAACATTGAAATACACAAAACTCATAAACAGCATGTGGTAAGCAATGAATGAAAACTGATATTTTTCATTATTGTAATTGCTCTCAAAAGAATCCCAAAGAAACTCAATATATTCCTGCTCGTTTCTGTTTTTGAAACGAATGGGCAGATAGTTCAAAATTTCGAAATGCTCTGCCATTAGCCGTAGATTTCTGAATAATCGTTTACGACTTTAATAATTACACCCAAGTTTTGCATCAGGTTTTGCGTAGCTGGAGCTGGAGTTCCTTTTGAAACATAGTACACTTCCATAGGGTCGCGATAAATATTCAAATAGCGTCTTCTTTCAATAAGTAACCATCTTAGAAAGACTTCATCAATGCCATAACCCAAACCGAAAACGACAATTGGCAAATTGAACCAAATGTGCAGCCATGTTTGATGGCCTTGCCAAAACTTTTTACGCTTGCCTTTGAGCAATCGTTCATCTCCATTATGGATTAGTTTTCTTGCTCGTTCGGCACTACCCATATAATCAGTCAAACCCAATCGGATGCTGTCTTTGTAACGGACATCACCGTGAATTTTCCAAATGCCAAATCCATCCGTTGGTAAGGTCAACTGCTCTCGCCCATAGTAAGTTTTCCATGGATAAAAACGTGTGAAGCCCTTGGAGTCAATATGGTGTAATTCAGCATTGATTGAGTTTTCAAATGCTTCATCAAAATTGGTGGTCAGCACAGGTGAGTTCTTTGACTCAGCAAACTCCATTAAACGTCTATGAATATTGATATCATAGGTTGGAAGAAGTTCAAGTTTGGTTTTCACTCTTTCCTTAACGTCATGCCCGTTTTCCGAATGCAGTTCTACCAAATCATAAACTTCAGTATTGGAAAGTCCATCTATTTCAAAGTTAATCGGACGGTCTGCCGCTGACTTCAACAAATCTTTCCATGAAGGCATTATGTTGGCGGCAAGGTTAGGGCCATTGCCAATCAAGTAGGCTACACTGTTATGTCGGTTTGATATTTCTCTCAATGCTCTCATCACTCACCCCAAACTTTAGCAATCTTGTTTTTTACTTTTTGTTCAAAAATTTCAATGAGCCGTTTGTTGGCTTTCACCAGTACCTGCTCCTTTTGGATTTGCTCCACGATTTGGAGTTGGGTTGAAATTTCGGGAATATTGATTTTCAATTCCTTAATTAGCTTTCCACTTAAATTACTTTGGTTTCCTCCACGGGCATCACTAATCTTTCTTAGGTGTTCATATAGTCCCATCAACTGGTAAAAAAGAAATTCATTGTTGACTTTATCGCCACAAGAAATAGCAGCAACTGCCTGATTTATAGCTGCTTCAATCTCCAGTATGGCAACACGACCGCGTGTTACACCTTGACCATACATAGCCATAAGAATTGTACCGGGATATATTAGCCTAGCAGATGAGTTATTCAGGCCTTCCTTTGTTATAAATTCTTTAGCTTCAGTAATTCGATTAAAATAGATTTCACCTGTTTTTATATATGGTATATCACCATTCCAATAAGAACTATTTTTTCTATCTGGTGTGCCGCCTGATGTAACAGTACAGACTTCCTGTAGCTCCACCATCTCCCAGTCTGGGTCAATGTCTATTTTGGGTTTGTAGTTGGCTACTACGGCTTTGGCTCCATCTATTATTTTTTGGTAGCCTTCTATTTCGGCAACTATTTCTTCCTGAATGGATAATGGGGGAAGGGGGATTTTAAATGGGCTTAAACCTTGTCTTGTTATTTGTGGTTGTGCAGCACCTGAAATAGTCGGTGATAGGTCTGAATTCTGTAAAACATAGAATAGGTAGTCCTTTTTCAGTTTATCAGGTTCAATAGGCTGTGCAACCATGGCATTACCTGTAATCCAAGAGTATGGTGTTGACATATTTATAGTCCCACAAGTCGCTCCTCTACAAGTAATTAAAACTTCTCTGTCTTCATGATTGTATTGGTCATATTTACCGATTATGCCATTAGCACCATAAACCAAATACTCCCCACCATCTTTCATTTCTTTTTGAGAAATGGTTTGTGGTTGATATAGTTTAGTGACTTCACCTAACTTAACTAAATCAAAATCAGAATTAATTGCCTCAAAGGCTTTGTATCTTTCACCGCTTAGATTATAATCACCATTTGCAGCTATTTCAGTTCTCAAAACCCCATGTGCAATAGATGAATTAGGAATTTCACCTGATATCACAAATTCATGGGTTAGTGCAATGGCTTCTTCCAACTGGCTACCTTTTACCGCTGTTCGCTGTGCACCAAGGTTATAGCCGTCATTGTCAATTTTTACAAATAGAATTTCGTTTCGTTGCTTGGCAATGGCTTTGTCCATCAATAAGATGGAAGTCTTTACACCGCTGTAGGGGTTAAACACACCTGCGGGCAAACTCACTACGGCATAGAGATAATTCTCTAGCAATAGTTTTCGCAAGTGTTTGTAAGCTGTACCACTTTGGAAAATCACACCTTCGGGTACAATGATACCCGCCTTGCCTTTGGGATTTAGGTGTTCGGCTATGTAGTCCACAAAAAGCACTTCTGAGCGGTTGCTAGCAATGGTAAATTTCTTGTGTGGTCTAATTCCCCCTTTGGGACTCATAAAAGGCGGATTGGCCAATACCACATCAAAGTTTTCATTCCAACGGTCTTCGCTACTTAATGTATCGTACTCGATAATATGTGGGTCAGAGAAGCCATGCAGGTACAAATTCACCAAACTCAATCGCACCATGTCGGGCGAAATGTCGTACCCTGCAAAATTCTGAATCAGTTTTTTGCGGTCGCCTGGTGTCAAGGCATCTCCCAAATTGTTGAAAGGCTTTTTTTCGAGTTTGTTGTACTCGAAAATATTCAAGTCTTCTTTATTGGCTTTGGTGTGTTTAAGCAGAATGTGCTTGTAGGCCGAAATCAAAAATCCCGCAGTACCGCAAGCAGGGTCTAAAACGGTATCACCCTTGTCAGGGTCAATAATTGCCACTAAAAAATCAATAATGTGTCTGGGTGTTCTAAACTGTCCTGCATCCCCTTGGCTGCCCATTACGGAAAGCAGATATTCAAAGGCATCACCCAATTTTTCGCTGTGGGTGTATTCAAATTCGCCAATGGTTTTCAGAAACAGTTTGAGTGTTTCAGGATCGCGATAGGGCAAGTAGGCATTATTGAAAATATCTCGAAACAGTTGCGGAATATTGGGATTCTTTTCCATGCTTTCAATGGCATCCGAGTACAAACGAAGCATTTCAGAGGCGGTTACTTTGGTATCAAACAGTTTGTCCCAAGCATATTTTTCATAATCACCTGAAAAGAATTTAGCAGCACCACCCAAATCAATGGCTTCTTTATCCATGTCATCCATAAACTTATAAATCAAGCCAATGGTTATCTGTTCGATTTGAGCTTTTGGGTCAGGTAGTTTGCCTACAAGTATATCTCTACAGTCATCTATTCTACGTTTGGTTTGGGTGTCTAGCATTAAAAAATCTTATCTATGTTTTTAAATTTTGGTTTATCCTTATCCCAAGTATAGACAAGGATTTTAATGTTTAATTTTTTAAATGTTTTTGTCAAATTTCTATTAGGTTTTTCAGGAATTACGAAAATCATTTTTGGCCAAGGATTTAACCTGGCAGAATTGACATATAACTGGCCAACCCCTGTAAAAATGGTCTGGGATATAAAAGATGTCTTGACTTCAAATACAGTTTCTATTTTTCCCTTTTTGTTGTAAACGTATAAGTCCCTTTGTTGGTCATTAGCGACCAACCATCCTCGTTCCTCTATTTTTTCTTTTAAATGTCTGACCACAAGACCATGGTTAGCAGTTACTGAAATCCGACCTTTTTTGCCCATGTATTCTTTGGTTCCAACAAATTCTTCATTAAAACTATGTTTAACTTGTTCAGCCAAGGTAATTTCAGTAGGAAACTTTCTTTGAACAATTAATTTCTTAATACGGTCTACCTCATAGACAAAGTTTTTAATTTGATAGGGTAATTGAAAATCATTTAGATTGCCAAGGATGGTAACTTCATCTGAAAGTCCTTCAGCATCCACTCTCTCAAATGTACCATTGTAATGTTCTATAAAACCGCTTTTGCCTACACCTTTTCGACCACCGCCAATATTACCATTGTGTACTAGCAGCATATCCTTTCCATCTCTGACCCAATTGGCAGCTATTCTTTTGTTGATACCTTCCAAAGGATAGTTGATTTCACAAACTATATAAGCTAGTTTGTTGGGTTTAGGTTTCCCAATTCCAAAAGCGTTCCAATATCTAACCCCTGAATTTCCTTCGCTATAATCACCCATGTCCCACCAGATGTCCAATTCTTTGGAATACTTGACTTCTTTATTAAAACTATTCCCCTGATGGCCAGTTAGAGCTAAAATTTCCTCATCTGCGAAGGGTTGCAGCAACCGAACCAGTCTATCGTGCTGTTTTTTAATATCCTTTTTTAGAGTCAATACCTTCATAATAATTAAGCGGCAAACAATTCAAGGTTCACGTAATCTTTGATGTACAGCGGTATCATTTCACGATACTTCGCCTTGACTTCCTTGAACTGAGAAATCGTCAAGGTCGGGTGGGTTTGTAAGGCATGGAAATCCTTTGCGGCAATAATTTTGCGAATGTCTTGGTCTACTACGTAGGCCTTGAAAAAATATTTCAATGCCCTCAAGTTAACATCTTCCTCAGGGGGATAAATGGAAATGAATTTGTCAAACTCTTCTTCCAACAATTCATCTTTTGATTTGAATTTTGGAATGATACCAAAAATCTTTTCTACTACTTCACGAATAGAAACCTTTCGGTCAATCTTGGCTGCTTTGCGAATCTTTTCAAGATTGAAGTATTCTTCAGGCTTATCGAAAATCTCATGCTGTATATGGCTTACCACATGTTCCCAATTTCCAAGCTCTACATTTTTCTTGATGATGTCGTCCATAATGATGCGGTCTTCAAATTTTTTGAACAGCATACGGTCAATCTTCATCCCTTCATAACCAATTTGTTCTTCACTTAAGGTCGCTAGTGGGTCGGGACGATAACTGGTGTATTTATCAATGTCGATTCCACCGCCACCACCTTCAAGGCCCCCTTTTTTAGGTTTAGGTAGTTTTAGTTTTTCGTCATAGTCAAATTTCTCTTCAAAGTATTCGCAATTAGCAAAGAAGTCGAAGAGTTTAAAAATCTCTTTTTCGTGGCGTTGGGTTTCTTCTTCGTTTAGTTCGTTTTTGAACTTGTATTCAAAAGTGTTTTTGCGAGTACCCCTACCTTTTATCTGTACAAAATCCGCAGGGCTGAAAATTGGTCTCATCATACATATGTTCAACAAATCAGGGCAATCGTATCCTGTGGTCATCATGCCTACTGTTACACAAACTCTTGTTTTGCAAGATTTGTAACCTTCCAGCCAAGTTGTTTTTCCACTTAGGTTGTTATTGGTAAAGTTGATGGTCATTTGCTGAGCATCACCAACCTGAGAAGTAACTTGAAGGGCAAAATCAGAATTATACTTACCTGGGTAAAGCTGTTCCGCAAATTCATTGAGAATGGCTGTCAATTTACGAGCATGATTTTGACTAACCGCAAAAATTATTGTCTTGCCAATTTCATTGGTTATAGGGTCACGCAAAGCATTCTCTAAAAAAGTCTTACAGAAAACACTGTTTGTCTTTTCAGAAAAGAATTTCTTTTCAAAATCACGAGAAACGAAAGTTTCTATTTCTTCACCTTCTTCTGTGGTTACAGCAACTGCATATCCTTCATCAGAAAGTAATTGCGTTGTAATTTCTGTTCGGGCATCCAATACCCTAGGATTGATTAGATAACCGTCTTTCACACCATCCAAAAGCGAGTAACGAAAAGTCGGGTCGCCACCTTCACAACCGAAGGTTGAGTAGGTATCTCTCAACATTCTACGTTCAATTTCTCTTGGGTCGTTTTCTTTTACCTTTTCAGGGTCAACGCCTTTTAGGTAATCTCTTGGCGTCGCAGTCAATCCTAATTTGTACCCATGGAAATATTCAAAAACGGCTCTGGCATTTCCTGAAATTGAACGATGGCTTTCATCCGAAATAATCAAGTCAAAATCAGATGGTGCGAAATCATAGCGGTATTTGTCATTGAACATTAGCGATTGAATGGTGGTAACGACAATGTCTGCTTTGTGCCAATCGCTTTTATGCTCTTTGTAAATGAATGTGCTGTAATCTGGTTTGAGATATTGAGTAAATGCCTTCCAAGCTTGGTCTTCCAATTCCAAACGGTCAACCAAAAACAAAACTCGTCTTGCATTTTGAGTTCTTAGGAACAATCGGATAACCCCGGCAGACGTTAGCGTTTTTCCCGTACCCGTTGCCATTTCAAAAAGAAAACGGTCTTTGCCTTTGGCAACCGCTTTTTGAAGAGCTTCAATGGCTTTGAGTTGGTAATGTCTTAAAAATCTAAGTCCATTTGTCCAAACAAAATCTTTACTGGCCTCAGGTGTTCCATTCCATTCAGGTCGCTCTGCATAGTCAGGCATTTGAATTGAAGCGATGTAGTCAATAGCAATTTTTTCATTGGATAAAGCATTTCGGTCAGGATTCCATGCTTTTATTGCACCAATTTCAGATGGAGAAGGAAACTTGTAAATCGGTTTTGGATTTCCTTTGGTAACATCCCAAAAATAGTGAACAATACCATTGGATAAAATCACATATTGAGCATCAACTGTCTTGGCATATTTTCTTGCTTGTTCTTTGGCAACAAGAGGATGCAGGCTTTCTTTTTTTGCTTCTAAAACGCAAATTGGTTTGTTATCGGTGTCGACCAATAAAAAGTCAAGTGAACCATTTTTTGTCTTTTCATAATCATTTCCCAATGCGTCAATTTCCTTTTGAGTAATCTTCACTTGGTTTTCAAGCAGAATGTTTGCTTTACCTTCCTCGTTGTCAAAGAATCTCCATCCCGCTTCTTCAAGCAGTTGGTTGATTTTAATTCTTGCATGAGCTTCATTCTTCAAATCGAAAGGTAGTACTAGGGAAAGTTAATTGTATAACCAAAATAACCATTCTGCTTGAAAAGAAAAACAGATTTCACTTTTTGGGGATTAGGTTCACAAAAACTGGGGTTTTCATACAAATCTTTTCATAAAAAAGCGGAAATGTTAGTCAAATAAATTGGTTGTATGATTTTTGCATACAAAAACAGAATGATTAATAGTGATTCACTTCGTAACTTGGATATCGTTCAATATTGATTTATGTTTTATATTTCTAATTGACGAAATGAATTTTGGAAAAAAGGTTTTAGTCAAATTGGTATCCGCTGCAACATGAATTTCAAAAACCGAGAACATTTAATCGAAATTGATCATGATAAGGTTTTAGATTTAAGGAAATTTGAAGATGCCGTTAAAGTACTGCTATGGATTTCCGCCGATGATGGTAAGTACTCCTGGAAAAACGAATATATACTTAACTACTATGAAGCTAGTCCTCTAAATGTTTGGCAAAAAAATAAAGCCGAAATAATGATTAGCGTTAACCACTTCTTTGCGTGGTTCGGAAATGAGACAATAAACAACAATGCACTTTATGATTATTATACCCAACCCCTTGTTTCTGACAAGGTAAAAGAAGTTCAAATTAATTGCCTATTAGATGGCATACAAGATTGGATAACTTACAACTGGCATTTTGGCGGTTCCTATTTTTATGAATTCGAAATAGTTAATGATACAACCAAAAAACTAGAGCCCCTACATTACTTGGCTTATCAAATAAACCATAACCTAAAAATTATATATGATTTCATTTGGGATTATTTAGATGTGTTCATTGACAAGGAAAAAAGAACTTTTAAATATTCTTGTTCACTTAAGAACAGACCAAAGAATCGGTTGAGTACCGCAAAGGAATCTTTTCCTATTTTTTTTAAGAAGGAACAGATTTTTCAGTCGTTTTTAGATTATACTGAACATGTTGATAACAATCCTAGATCTTATTTTGGTTACGTTTTTCAACGAATGCTTCAAGAAAGCCTTATCCATCATGTTTCCCATATGCAGTTTGCTTCTTTTCTAAGTGAGTACAAATTAATAAAACCAGAAGTTTACGATATCATATCTGAAAATGGTGGATTTAACTCATTGGAGAAAAGTTATTCAAAGCCAAGAGAACAAGCTTACACTATTTACTTCAAATAAACTTCCGGTTTTCGGAACAAAACATCCATAAATCAGAAGAAGAGTAAAGGGACATTTGCCATAAGTAATTGTAAAACAATTTTTATGGAAAACCCCTTTTTGATAGGAATTGACCTTGAAAGTCTTGAGTCAATCATCCAGCAAGCGGTAGCCAAAGAACTGCAAATCCTCAAATTAAATGAACATCAAAAAGAACCTGAAGAGGTCATTTCATCAAGACAAGAAGCTGCTGATTTTCTTGGTATATCACTTACCCTACTTTGGGAAATGGACAAATCAGGGGAATTACCAGCAAAACGAATCAAGTCAAAGGTGGTATACCTTAAAGGTGACCTGATTGACTTCCTTTCCCAATAAGTATTGTTTTTAGTATAGATTAAATAAGATGATTTGTCAAAAACAACAAAGGGATGAGATTAAAAATTAGTAGAGGTAATCGGTACCTTTTCCTTGAGGAACAACTGTTCTTGCACATAGAAGAATTGGTGGATAAATTCAACAAAAACTGCTTTACCAATAAAGAAAAACTAAAAATTGATTTGATAGTATTTTTCTTAGACTTGATTTGCAGAAAACAAGGAGAAAAAGATGCCATTAAAAACTACGGCTATGCCAAATTATGTGCCACCAACCTAAAGAATTACAGATATGATTACGACAGGTATCTTAATTGGCTTATAGATAACAAAATAATCAAAAGACAGCCCTATGATAGCAAAAAGGGGAAATGCTTTGGCTATAAAGTAATTTGGAAACCACCATTTAAAAAACGGTCGAAAAATTCCTTTAAACTGGTAAAACATGAAATCATTGACTTAAACTTTTCAAAGAAGCTATGGCAGAAGGACGTTCAAAAAATGGAAAGGGCATACCGTAAGTGCAGGCACCTTACCAAATGGCTAAATAAGGATAACATTAATATTGACTCAAATGCGGCAAAGGAATTTTTGAACAACCGCAACATGGATTTCAATAAGTTCCGAAGTTATTTATATGCTATTGAGGCCATAGAACACGGTCACTGGTCTTTTTCCAGGGAAGGAGCGGATAATAGGCTACACAGTAATCTCAGCAATTTTCCATCACAGTTGAGACAATTTATAACCCACCGTGATGAAAAATTGATTTCATTGGACCTAAAATCGTCACAACCCTATATGTTTTCAGGATTATTGAATTTAATGATGAGAAAAGATTATGATACACTGGATATACTCCTTGGTACTCTGATTGATTCGGATTTGACCTCCCTGTTTTCTGATTCCCTCTCTATTATGATTCCGAAAACCCAGGAAACCCTTATAAACAAAGGGATTAGGCGTTTTATAAAACTAGTTGTTGAAGGTGACATCTATATGCATATTGGTAATAATTATTCCCCTTCATTCCTAGATTCCATTACTACTGAAGAAGGTTTTCAAGATACCTTTTACGATGAGCAAAGCGGAAGCAGAATAACCAGGTCATTTGCTTCCATTAGAGAGCATTCTAAGCAGTCTATGTTAGAATACCTATACTGTTCTCCAAAATCCACTGAAAGGAGATACAGGGAGGTAAGAGCTATAATTCCCAATGCTATTAATGAGTTCATTGATGATATAAAAACAAATAACAAATCTGACTTTCCAATTTTACTTCAGAATATTGAGGCGCATTTATTCTTGGACGTCATATCCAAGACAATAGCCCGTGAATTTCCAGATATGTTCGTAGCGACTATCCATGACAGTATTGTGGTCCCCATATCAAATTATGAACCAGTAAAACAGATTATGCAGGATAAACTATTTAAAATATTTAGCTTGACCCCCAAGATAAAAGAAGAATTATGGTCGAAAGAGATTTACCAGTACAAATGACACTTAATTGTACAAAAAACAACATGTTTAAATCCTTTGTTAAAGATTGTATATCTGTTAGTCAATACCCTAATATGGATACCAAATTGAAATCCTATTCCTAAATTGTAGTCCATTTCCTAAAACCTTCTAAAATGCAAGATTGGCTCAAGAAAAACCGAACTGCGATGATTCTTGTTTTGTTGGTATTGACCATCAACTTTATCATTCCATGGCTTTTTACTAGAAATGTTTCTTGGTTGGGTATTGGATTTGATGATACGGGCCAGATTGGGGATACTATTGGAGGGCTTACGGCACCTTTCCTTAACGGAATTTCAATCATTGTGCTCTATTTAGCCTTTCAAGCACAGATTAAAGCAAATGCCCAATTTCAAGCCATGGAAGAAAGAAAGGTAAATTTAGATGAATACTACAGTCTTTTAACGAGGTTACCAGAAATATCAAAACATTTTGAAGAACTAAGTGCAAATATTGGTTATGGACAGCCGACACATCTAGCAGAATATATGATTGAAAATGAACTTAGACACGTTACCCTTTGGTTGATTGAATTCGAAGAATTATTAATCCGAACGTCCAAAGCCAAAGCGGAAGATAATCGTCTCAAAATAAGAATGGCCTATCTTTTTGAAATCTATTTATTTGAACATATTGACCTGATCTTATCACAGTTTGATAGACACAATCAGATTTATCTACAAGGCAAATTTAAGCTTTGGCAGTTCAAAACTGTGGCCGAAAGATTATTGATCAATATGCATAAAGAGTCATGGGAACACCTAGACCCTGGTATTGTTGAAAGAATCAACAAAACCAGGAAATAGTAAAATGGATTAAATAAATGACCAATAATCCCTAAAGAAATAATACAATTGAAACATAAATCAAATTTTCTTTTTTCTTAACTTAAAATCAAACTGTATTCTCTAGATTTCAATCCAGTTTTAATTCCTTTTAGATTCACTCCATGACAAAACTTAATCACTATGATCCATGCGGTGCAACTCCGTGTAATTCTCCAAAAGAAGTTGACTTGAATGAAGTTTTAATAAATGCTACAAATCAACCATACTTAAACGAATTAACAATTGATAATGCAGGACTAATCATTTCTGATCAGATAATAAAAGTTAAGACGCTGAAAGTGTTGGAAGATGCTAAGCTTCAGCTTGATCTCGACAATAATCATGAGTATTTCGTTTTTGTAATTGAAAGAATCGAAATGGAAATAGTTAGTCCAAACAAATACGATTTGCAAGTTGAGTGGTATAATGGAAATTCTAATAGGATTTATAATCGTTTAAATGGAGCTAAAGGACAAGACGCTCCACCTGTGGTTAATCCTGGTGAAAATGGGTTGCCTGGCGGTACAGGAGGTAAAGGGGGCACAAGACATTCCCCCACTCTTTTCTTCTTCATAAAGGAGATTGTTGCCAATAATGGAAATGTTAATGATGTCACTTATAATTTCAAATTACAAGGTTGGAAAGGTGGTGCTGGAGGTGCAGGCGGAAATGGAGGAGATGGTATGCCAGGTAAAAAAGGAAGAAGTGCTAGAAATGGAACATTAGGTACCTGTAAAAGAGGTCCGGGAAGAGGTACCAATGGTGGAAATCCCGGTTTTGGGGGAAGAGGTGGTGATGGAGGTTGTGGTGGTAATGGTCCCGATGTTCATATTCACATAGCAAACCTATTTGTACTTTGGGATATATTCCATAAATGTAAATATGATTTAAGAGGTGCTGACATAGGTTACATTGGACCCGAGCCAGGCATTGGTAATGGAGGACCTCCAGGAACGCCAGGAAAACATGGCATTGGCGGTAAAGGGGGAAATAATGCTGGAAATTGTACTTACAGTAACCCTACAATAAACAAGGGGAATGATGGCCAACCTATATTTGGTTCTGAGAAGTGGAAAAAGTGGCATATGGGTTGGGGATTACCAGGGACCGCCGGGAAATCTGGTGTTGAAAACATAGAACTATTGGACGATGTTACTAATATAGTATTCGTTGACCCTACAAATTAATTCTTTTGGTAATAGGTTAGAGACTTAGTTCTCACGCAAAGAAATAAATGGAATTAATATTATTGGAAGAACCCACTTTCAATAACAGATATTATTTCTTGCTGCTTATCCACCCTAACATATTTCAAAAACTCCCTTTCAGTTTTGTGTCCACTGAACAACATAATCTGTTGCAAAGGTTTGCCTTTCAAATAATGATTCGTACAAAAACTTCTGCGAGCAGTATGAGTCTTTACTAATTTATACATTGGTACCACAGTAGATTCAATTTTACCACCTTTTGTAAATTGAATGTTAATGGGCTTGTTAAAACCTGCCCTTTTTGCTGCTAGCTTCAAGTTCTTTCTTAAAATTGGTTCGCACATTTTAGGAGGAAAATTGCTGCCATATTTATTTAAGATTTTTTTAATACCCTTCGTAACAGGAATGTGAACAACGTTTCCATGTCTTCTCGTTTTTGCTTGTTTTATTTCTATTATATGGTGTCCATTAATGAATTTCAAATTTTTACGTGTCAAACCATTATAATCACTTACTCTTTGACCTGTATAACATCCTATCAAAAAAAAAATGTCTCTTGCCAATTCTAATTTAGGTCTATTAGAAAGGTCAGTTTTTGCAAGTTGCTCAAGCTCAAATTCGTTCAAATAAATTTCCACAACTTCTTCCTTTGGTACCCGAAATGCTTTGTTTTTAAATATTAAGTTATTGGTAATGTTCATTGTAAGAGCCTCATTGAGAAATGTCTTCAAGTTCTTGACATGTTTGCCAATTGAATTAAGAGAATAGTTTTTGCCTTCCATATGTTTACAAAACCTTCTGTAAAACTGCATATCAATATCATCAAAGGAAAGTTTTACAGAATAGTTCTCCGAATAAGATCTGAGAATCCTTATAGCTTGGGAATAGCTGCGTTGTGTAGTGATTGAAATAGAAGACTTTTTTAATTTTAAAATCCCTTCGCAAAAACTTATTAAGTCGTCCTTTTTTTCATCTACAAATTCCGTCTTCCCCAATATTCTATCTCCTACCCTTTTTTTTAAATCATTCAGATTCAGGGTACCATCTTCCATCATTTTAAAGTATTCATTAACCAAGAAAGACTCTATTTCATTAAGTAGCTGATTGGCTTTATGTGTATTTGGCACCATACCTTTACTCGTTTTCACTCTTTGCCTTTCTTTATCCCAAGAATTAAGTGAGCATTTTAACCCAGTTGACTTTTTAAATCTTTTCTTGTTGGAGGAAAAAAACAGCATTACTGTAGATTCCTTCAATGGCTTCTTTTCTAATGATTTAAAGGATTCCTTTAGCCCAAATCTTATAACTGCATGTTTACTATTTATACTCATAATTTATAATTTACTTTATCATTCCCTGACCAAAAACCCTTCCGAAAAAGGGTGCTTCTAAGGGTGTTTGAAAATTTAATTTTTGTGGGTTTTCGTGAATTCTGACTAATGACCTTATGTCAGTTATTAACAGGTATATAAAGGTGTCATTAATATGATCCCATAGTAGTTTACAGGAATTCAAATCCAGGGTACTGGAGGTACCACGAGCATAGCGAGTGGAAGCTACGGCAAACGTCTTGTGAGAACAAGGCGTTTTTTTGTGCGCTGGCACAAAGAATCGAAGCCTGTCCCGAGCGACCGCCGAGGGGATTCCTGGAGGTACCACAGCATCGTATTAATAACAGAAGCCCGTCTTATAAGGACGGGCTTTTGTTTTTAGCGAAACGGAATCAAAATTTACGTTGAGTTCCATTACCCCTAACAGTACGCCATACTATGCAAGAGGCCCATAAAATGATTATCCATAAAACTTATCACTCCCAAAAATGACGGTATTCGTAAAATGTCCATCAAAATGACAAACATATTGGGACAAATCCTTACAACTTAAAGACCTTCATTCACAGCATGGAAAAGGTATCCCGCCTAATCTATGGGGCACTGACCAGCAATTTTTGGTGGGCAAACTTCAAGAGCTTGGCGACGATATAACCACCAATTACACCACTGGTGGCCGAAAAGAACATATCTCCTCCATCACGCAACTCCAAAGGCATTTCCACCCAATACTTGACCAATGCCCAAGCAATTTCCTGAATAAAAGCGAGCACCAATAAGGCGGCAAACAAATGATACAATATGTTACGCCAGGAAGGGATAAAATAGTGCCCCACCCCATAAAGTCTTTCCCTAGCCATGGAACTACTCCTGGGCATCATGGCCCAACCATAAAGTACGGCCACCAACACTCCCAGAAGGCATACGACCAACATGGCCAGAGTGATGTTTTGAAAAATGAACATATCTGTCTTATGGACCATTGTCTCAGAAGACTGCGAGGCCGAATATGAAAAATCAATGTCTTTTACCATTTCTCCCATACGTAAATGTGATTTTTTACCAATTCATTCATTATCTATAGCTTATAAACCGTCATACCCCGGAAACAGCTCCAAATGGGAGCAAACAAAAATCGGAGGTTATGATGGGGTTTTACATTAATTAATTATGAAGGACTCGTCCTTCTTTTTAGTATTTCCCCCACCGGGTGGAGGATTTGGGCCCCCTGAGGATTGGAAATCAACCAAATTCAAATATTCCTCAAGATCCGTATAACCATCACCATCCAAATCCCCCGTTCCATTTCTGGACAGACTGCCAAAAGTCATCATTTCCCAGATATCCGGCATGCCGTCAACATCCGCATCAAAGTTTGCAGGCCTTGTGTTTATGGGAGTCGAACTTACGGCACCCTGATACGATTGGTACCAACTTTGGGCCTCTATGTTGATTGTGGGCGAGCCTGAGGATGTATAGGTATAGGGATCAAAGGTGTTCGCCCTAACATGGCCAAGATACCTGTTATCAATCACGTCCCAATCTCCAACCACATTGCCACTTCCGTCCAAGGTCCTCCCGGCTCCTGCATTGTTTTCAACAAAGGTTTTCGCATCAATGGCCGATGCAAAAGGAAAAGCGACCCCCAGTAATGCAAAAGGCGTGTTGACCTCAAAATCCGGATGCCCGAGGTCCCACTGATTCACTCCGGCATAAATACCACCTGTTACATCAAAGCGGTGCCTATACAAACCAGAGCTATAGTTGTCGGTCCCCAAGGCAAGTACATCGTTGATTATATTTCCATCGGTATAAATTCGAATATTAGGCCTTTGGCTAGAGATGCCAATGTCAAGCCAATTACCCTCATGTATGGAACTCGACAAAACATTGGTGCCCCTTGCCCCACGTTGATAATAATTGTTGATTTCATTCAACTGTATATTGTCATGGGCACCTATTACGATTATCCGCGTATTCCAATTATGGACAAGATTGTTAATGGCGTCAACCCTGCTCGCATTCGAATTGGGAAATCTGTGGGAGGTATTGTACCAGAGATTATTATGAATGGATATATCTGATGAGATAAAGGAATTGCTGTCCCCAGCAAGCATTCCGGTAGCGGACTCCCCTACAATGTTGTTGGAAAAAGTCCACCTATCCGAATCACCTACAATACTAACCCCCTCATCACCTGACCATGAAATGGAACAATGATCGATCACAAAATCGTCACAGTCCGTGATATTGAGTGCATCAATATTGCCACTATCGTTGTAATCAGGTCTAAAGCGCACATATCTCAGGATAATGTTGTTGGCATTCTGAAAGAAAACGTGGCTGCCCGTAATTGAAATCCCGCCTATTGGAGCCGTTTGTCCTGCAATGGTTAGGTTATCAGATGTAATGGTCAGGTTCGAAGTCAGTTCAATTGTACCGGACACACTAAATACAACCGTTCTGTTGGAGCCACTGACAGCCTCACGAAAAGATCCTGGACCACTGTTGTTCAGGTTTGTCACCTGATGTACGGTACCACCCCTTCCTCCGGTGGCATTACCTGCTGCGCCATACGCTTCTGGAAATGCCTTTTGGGAAAATCCAGCCAATGGTAGGAACAATAATATGATCAAAAGCTTTTTCATAGGTTTCCGTTCATATGGTTATGGAGTGTCGAAGCCTCCGTACTATCGATTGCCTGATTTTTAATGTAGATGTGCGAGAACGAGCCGCTAAAGTTATTGCTCTGACCATCGAACCTTGCTCCAATTATCAAATCATTGGTTGTGGTATTAACGCCCAACGTCCCATTTGTTATGATCAGGACATCATTACGGTAAAGATCAAAACCCGTTGTCCTTACGGTCAATACAAAAGTATCCCCGGTAGACCAATCGGCACTGGGTCCAAACGTCGTAGTACCCCCTATTATACCCCTTAGCAATCCCGATTGTTGATATACGGCATATTGGCCGCTTGCGGAAAAATTAAGCTGTATCTTTCCAATAATCACCTGTTGCACACCCGCAGCTGCCCCGTCATAACCTATGCGACCGGCAATGGTCCATTCGTCGGTCCCTGGAACATAATTTACATTTGCATTTGGAATAGTTCCAAAAGAACCTGCGGTCCCGGACAAATCGACCTGTCTCTGACCACCTTCTATATGCAATATGGAGTTGTTGAAAGCAATATTTCCGACCCCACTGGTATTAAGATTGTTCCAGACCGTCACCGGATCGTCTTCAACAGTCGCAATTGCATCAATGCTGGTTGGATCGAATCTACCCACATAGTTGGGAGAATCCGTAGGATCCGTCACCAAGGTAAATGAATCGTAAGCACCGACCGGCCTATACCCTGATACTGATTTGTACATTGTAATTGTGGAGGTCTCGTCAATGGTTTGGAAACTTGTTCCAGTGACACCCGTGTCCATAGCCACTTGTATCTTTCCCGTTCCGTATTGAGCGAAAATAATCTTTTCACCTACTGCGGCCACATCGGGAACAATTACTACATAATCGTTTGAGGTATTGTTGTATACTATTCTTTTTCCCGATTCAAAATCCAATGCTGTTAAGGTGTAGTTTCCGGTAAGCTGCTGCTCAGTTAAGAAGTCGTTATTCGGCACGCTCCCTGCATTGCTCTGCACCCAGCTTACCGTAGGAACCGCATTTGCCCCTATCTCATCGATATCCGCATTGGTAAGACCATTGATTGAGATGCTATTGGGCGCCAAAACCAGTTCTACATCATTACCGGCAACAATTGACCCACCTCTTACAACAGTTTGATCGGTAGAGGAATTGATGACGAGCCCCGATCCATCTGTAGTGTCGGTAACATTGAAGGTTCCGGTAACGGAGTTTAGCGCATTGACCCCAACCTTTTCAGTATCCATTTCTCCAATTGCAGCCTGTACATCCGTGGATATCAAGGAACCACTGGGGGAGAAAGGCACCTCTACTGCAGTTTGGTCATCACTGTTCAATAGGCTCACCCCATTATAGGAGATCGTATTGGGTGTGGCAGTTAAGGTTCCATCCGTTCCGGTATGAAAATCAAAGTTGACATCTATGGAATCGTCCATTTCACCAGAGGTCTCATATAGAAAAAAGTCCTCTGCGAGTTCCATGGTCCCCCTGGCCTGCGCAATGGGATCCGACGTAATCCTTAGATGTGCCCTTCCATCGGAGTCCCTTAGCCTCAGAACACCCGCTGCTCCGACATCGACATTCCTAATTGTTGAATTGGGAATAAACTGGTTTACTTCAGAAAGGGAATTATCCGTAATGCTAGAGGCAATCAACGCAGATAGGTCTACCGACCCTCCATTTTCCAATACCAGATTGCTCCCTGATAGTGACAGGGCTTGATCATCAGTGTCTATCGTAATCAGGTCTCTCCATTGGGTACCATCCCATACCAAAACAGTATTCGTGGCCTGATTATAGTAGGTTTGGCCCTCCAAAGGACTAGCCGGTGTATTACTGGGCACCAAAGTAAAGGTGTCCATTTGTGGATATCCTTGTCCATAGCTGGCGATACCCAACAGCAGGGCCGCCATAAAAAATACTTTTTTCATTATTCCTTATTTTAGTTTAAAATGTTGTTTTGCATTCCTTTTTATTCAATTCAATAGTATTGAAGTAGCTCCCAGTGGGTAGGGCCCTTACCCCCTAGAGCACTTCTTGGCTAATTACTTACTTCTTCCATCATAGGCTCTTGTATTTATGGGTTATATTTTTAGTTGTCCGGGAATACGTTTCCACCCCCAACAATTTGGAGAGTACCATGGCGATAATTGCCCGTTTGCCCGGATTGGAGGTTATCTCCTGTTCTTTTCTATATTTTTTTATAAAGGCTTTATAGTCCGTAATGGAAACCATTCGTTCAAAATCGGACCGCATTCACAATTGGGCGTAGTGCGGTAGACCCCACCAATAGCTGGACGGCAGGTTTTTTTGGCAATGCTCCTTTGGACTATTCATTTTCATTGCCTTTCTGCTCAGTACCATTATAGATTGTCCCAGCTGGTCCATACTCCCCAAAAGTTTCAATTTCTTCAATAATCTCAACCGCTTCAATGGCCCGTTCATCAAGTATGTTTTTCAATTTGAGTACCTCTTCCTTGAGCGTCTGCTTCAGAATTGTGAACTGGTCATCCGCAGGCTCATGAGCCTCCCAGTCCTTATCATGGGACGGCCGAAACCCATTGGCAATAACCGAATGAGGCAGTGAACGATTGCCTTGGATGGAAACAATATGATCATACAAGCTGGCCACGAGCCCCAAATATTCGTAGGTGTCCACGGTATCGCTTTGTAGTTCCCCTATCGCGCTATCGCACCAAAAGTTCTCAATACCCGATGCAGTTTTTATAAAGCTTTGATATAGATATTCCATAATTTTGTATTTTTGAATTATTATATAGACAAATATATAGATTATCTATATTAATTATAGATATTTGGTGTTAATTATTTCTTAAAATATAGATGTTTTGTCCACTTTCGATGCTTCCCGTTTCAAACAAATGCGCAAGGCCCTAGGCTATTCCCAAATAGAGCTTGCGGAGTTTATTGGCATAAAACAAGGTAGTCTCTCTGATATAGAGCGGGGAAAGACCAAGGATCTGTCTTCACCCATTAAGAGGATCCTAAAAGAAAATCATCACATAAATATAGATTTTCTATATAATTTATCAGAGGATATCTTTATTGATATTTCCGTTCCGCCCACCAGTCCAAAACCCGAAAATCCCAATGGTATGTGGGTCACCTATGACCGATTTAAATTGGTGCCTCTGGTATCCCACCGTGCGCAGGCGGGTTTCATGGCAGGCTGGGGGGATGATGAATATTTGGATGATTTGCCCAAGGTGCCCTGGGAAGTGGATAAGGAATACAAGGGCAATTACCTCACTTTTGAAGTATCTGGAGACAGTATGGAGTCTGATGAATACCCCCGTGAAAGTCTTTTTGAAGGTGATTTATTGCTGTGTCGGGAGGTGCAGATACACCATTGGGAGAATAAATTGCACATCAATAAATGGGATTTTGTGGTGGCCCACCGAGAACATGGGATTCTGGTAAAGCGCGTTGTGAAGCACAATACTGCAACTGGACAACTTACCTTGCACAGTCTTAATAGCTATTATGAAGACTTTGTGGTGAACTTGAACGATGTCCTAGCTATTTTCAATATTGTGGACATCAAGCGGTCCCGCAGAAGGTAGACCGCCCCACTAAAGGGGTTTGACTAAGTGCAGGTGAAAGACTTTCTTTGGAAGCAAAGCACACTGCAAAGACAAAATTGTTATGTTCACGGTCTGGAATGAGAGTCCGTCGCACAAATGGTGTGGATTGGGATCATAAATGTGATTATTGATTCAATCCCACTATCCTTTTCAAGACCATAACGGAAAAAACGCTTCTTTTGTAATGGGTCCATAAAATGATCATCCCATGAGAAAAAACCGGTTACTTTTAGGAATTGTCATCCTCTTGCACGGCTTAAGTTCCTGCAGGGAGGACCGGATGGAAGTGCACCTTCCCCAACCCCAAAAAACCCTGTATGCCCCTGCCCATACTTCACTTACCAAAGAAGAATACCATGACAAGGTTTTAGGTGCCCTCGTAGGCTCCGCCATAGGTGATGCCATGGGTGTGGCCACGGAAATGTGGAACCGCAAGGACATCCAGCGCAGGTATGGCTATATTTTGGGCCTTAGCCCAGCGTTGACCAATCAATCCCCGGAAGGACCTTGGGGACATAACCTTCCACCAGGCGCTACTACTGATGATACCCGATGGAAGTATCTTTTGGCGAAATACGTGGTTGGACATAAGGAAACCATCAATGCAAGTGCCTTTGCAACCTTTATTACGGATTATTACCAAACCCAGGCAAAAAAATTAGCCGATGCGCAGATCCAGACCCATCCCGATAGCCTGGATGCCAAAATTGAAAACGTGGACTGGATCAAGGAATGGGCCCGGGTGGCCTTCTCCTATCAAGAAAAGGACATGTCCCATAAACATGTAGGGCACCGCTTCTATGGCGGGGAAATGAGTTGTGCCGGACTGTTGTACACTCCCCTATTTGGTTTGGTGGCTCCAGATACGGAAACCGCTTATACCCTGGCCTATGAGCACGCCATTTTTGATATTGGCTATGCCCGGGACATCTCCAGTTTGGCATCGGCCATGTGCCATATGGCCATGCATACCCAAAATATGGACTCCATTTTGAATGTCCACGCGTTTATTGACCCTTACCAGTATTTGGACAGTAGGTTGGTTGGGCGTATTCCCCATATGATTGCGCGGACCACCGAGAATTATGTCCTGGAAGCAATGGAAATTGAAGAAATTCCACTGACCCAATCCCTTATCCGCAATGATAGTATTACCCTGGGCCGTATCCCAAAAAATGGAGTGGCCGTAATGGTCCATAAAGAGGCCATCCGCTTACGTATTCCCAAAGGATTTCCTGGAAAGGATTTGGATTGGTATAGACAGGAGACCATTTATAAAAATTTGGAAAGGAACCAGCGGTTGATTGCCTTTCATGCCGGGGAAATCTGGGAAATATTGATTGCCGGACTTAAATTTGGCGGGGGTGATTTTGAAACCACATTGCAATTCATCATCAATTACGGCCGTGACAATGATACCGTTGGGGCCGTTGCCGGCATGATCTTGGGAGCCAAGGACGGGTTCCGTCAACTGCCCGAAGAATTAAAAACGGAAGTGCTCGCCATTAATAGGGACATATTGGGTATTGACCTGGAAGCCCTTGCCGATGAATTGACCGAATTGGCCTACCCGGAATAAGGGCTTCCAAGTGCTCCCCAACGGAGTGCAAAAACAATTACCCCTTAATTTCCAAAAGCTGCCGGATCATTTGGTTCGTAAAGCCCCATTCGTTATCGTACCAGGTCATTACTTTTAATAAGTCCCCATCCACTACACGTGTCATTGCCAGATCTACAGTTGAGGCATACGGACTTTTAATAATGTCCGAGGATACAATGGGCTCATCGGTTACTGCCAATACCTTGGCATAACGTTCCGTTTGGGATTCTTCGGTCAAAATTTGATTGACCTCCTCCGGGCTGACTTCCTTTTCCATAACAAACGTCATATCCGAAATGGAACCTACCGGCACAGGCACCCTAATGGCTACACCATCAAACTTCCCGGCATACTCCGGTAGTGCCTTGGTAGTGGCAATGGCCGCTCCCGTAGTCGTAGGGATCAAGTTTTGTGCTCCCGCACGGCCCATCCTAAAATTCTTTTTGGATGGGGCATCCACAATCCCCTGTGAAGCGGTATAGGCATGTACCGTGGTCATAATGGCTTTTTTAATTCCGATCCTTCTCCCCAAAATCTCCACTACAGGACTAATGTTGTTGGTCGTACAACTGGCACAGGAAAAAACACTTACCTGACCGTCCTGGGAGTTTACCCCATGGACCACCGTTGGGGTATCCACACTTTTGGTGGGAGCAGAAATGACTACGGTTTTGGCCCCTGCCGCTATATGGCGTTCCGCATCTTCCCCGTTAGTGAAGACCCCCGTGCTTTCAATGACCACTTCCACGTCATATTCCGCCCAGGGCAATTCCTCGGGATTGCGGATGGAGGAATACTGTATGTGTTGCCCATCCACAATAAGGGTATTTCCCTCATGGGCAACTTCTTTTTCATAGGTTCCATAGACCGTATCGTACTTTAGAAGGTAAGCCGTGTTGGCTATGGGTACAATATCGTTTACCGCCACCACTTCCAAGCCTGGCGTTTCGTTGATTACTTTTAGGGCCGCACGTCCTATGCGCCCCATACCGTTGATTGCTACTCGCATTTTCTTGTGTTCTTAGGTTTAACTTTGTTTTGGCTTAGTCTTATTTAGTACATGGAAATTACAATTTGAATCTATTCGAAGTTTACCAAAAGGTTAAAAATGATCGGCTTCTTCTTAAGAAAAAGAAGCAATACCATTTATAAAGAATTCCTTACCAATTATAAAGATTAACCCCGGTTGAACTATGGTTTTTTATACTTTCAAACTATAATTAACCTCAATAAAGATGAACACTACAGGAGAAAAACTCGGCTATTTTTGTTGGTATTTGGTTTTGGGCCTATCGATTGCCCTTTTCCTATCCAACCTATTCTTTTATTTCAACAATTAAGCTCCCTAAATGGATGTGACCAAATCAATCATTACATCATTGATTTAAAACTTACCCATTAAAAAGGTTTCTATGTTCAAGGTAGTACAGCGTAAAACGGCAAATGGAAACCGAATTTTTAAAACGAACAGTCCACTCATCATTTATCCTTGAACTGGAGTACAATGGAACCGGAAAATCATGGTTCCATTGTATTCCCTACTTCTTTGCAATTCGGCAATATCCCCACTTCCTTTCCAAAGGAGCCAAAAATCAAGAAGCCGCTATTGCACTACCCCCTCTGTTTTGTTACAAGTTCCCTAAAAATCACTATTTGAAACATTGGTATCCATATCTTTGGATACCAAATGAAGTCCATGCGCATTCGCCTTCTTTATCTGCTGTTCATATCCACTGCAATGCCCTGCATTTCGCAAACCATTGATGGGGCCCTCAAACGTTTTAACAGCGGAAGTGTACCCTACATTAGCGTGCCGGAATTAAAAAGTTCAAGTCCGATCCTTTTGGACACCCGTAAAAAAGAAGAGTATCAGGTGAGCCATATAGAAGGAGCTATTTGGACCGGTTTTAAAACCTTTACCTTGGACTCACTTCAACGTCAAGTTCCCGATAAAGAAGCGCCTATAGTCGTGTATTGTTCCATAGGTGTTCGCTCCGAACAGATCGGGGAAAAACTGCGCAAAGCTGGCTATTCCAATGTAAAAAATCTTTACGGAGGCATATTTGAATGGAAAAATCAAGGTAATCCCGTGGTGGATTCCATGGGTCTTCCCACCGAAGAAGTACATGCCTTTGACAAGCATTGGGGCAAGTTATTGACCAACGCTAAAAAAGTATATCATACAAAACCTGAACGGATTGAGAACCAACCCTAACCTACTCCTAATTTTTACCCGTAACCCGGAACTTGGGAAATGTAAGACACGCCTGGCAGCAAAAATTGGCGATAAGGCTGCATTGGACATCTACAATTTTTTGCTCCAACATACGGTCGCCATTACACGCGAACTGAAAGTCGACAAATGGGTGTGTTATTCCGAAGAGATTTGGGAAACGGATATTTGGGACAACAAACACTATGGAAAAGAACTTCAAAAGGGTGCCGATTTAGGGGAGCGCATGATGAATGCTTTTCAGGAAGGTTTTAACAAGGGGTATGAAAAAATCATTATTATTGGCAGCGATTTATACAACTTATCCCAAGCAGATCTGGAAAACGCGTTCAACCTGTTGGAAAAACACGAATTTGTAATTGGCCCTGCCGAAGACGGTGGATTTTATTTATTGGGAATGCGGAACTTGAAAAAGGAATTGTTCCAAAACAAAGATTGGGGGAGCGATACCGTACTAAGGGCCACCTTGGACGATTTGGTCAAAAATGACCATGTGCTTTTGGATACCAGGAATGATGTGGACTACTATGAGGATATTGCAAATATTGCAGCGTTTCAACCCTTTTTAAAACATATGCGGAAATGACAAAAAAACAATTGGATGAATCTGTTGGATACCTAAAGAACAAAGGTTTTGACAAGCCGGAAATAGGTATTGTACTGGGAACGGGGCTAGGACAGCTAACCAACGAAATCAAAGATCCCATAGAGGCCCACTATAACCATATCCCCTATTTTCCATTGGCGACCGTTGAGTTCCATTCCGGAAAGCTTATTTATGGAACAATTGAAGGGAAAAAAGTAGTGGTCATGCAAGGTCGTTTTCATTTGTATGAAGGGTATGATTTTCTGGATGTGACCTATCCCGTTCGCGTCATGCACCAATTGGGCATACAAAAATTGTTCATCTCCAATGCTGCAGGGGCCATCAATCTGGACTTCAAAAAGGGGGATATGATGTTGATTGAAGACCACATCAACTTGCAAGGGGGATCCCCTTTGGCCTTTAAAAATGTAGCGGAATTTGGAGATCGGTTTGTGGATATGAGCGAACCTTATGATGTGGAAATGAGGGAAAAACTGGAAGGGATTGCCAAAAAAGAAGGAATCTCACTAAAGAAGGGAGTCTATGTCTCCGTAGTGGGGCCACAACTGGAAACCAAAGCGGAGTATCGGATGTTGAAAATCATGGGTGCAGATGCCGTTGGCATGAGCACCGTGCCCGAAGTTATAGTGGCCAATCACTTAAGACTACCGATCGTGGCAGTATCCGTTTTAACGGATGAGTGTGACCCGGACAATCTACAGCCCATAAATATCCAGGAAATCATTGAAATTGCGGGAAAGACCGAACCAAAAATGGTAAAATTGTTCAAAGAATTGATTGGTCACATCTGACTTACCCCTTACTATCCACGACCTTTATGCAGGGCCTCACGATAAAAATTGGGAATAAGTGAAATCCCTGCGTAAGGAAGAAAGGTTTTTTGCTACTCTTATGGGCATAGAAGCCCAATTCTTATGAGCGACGCTTTAGGTATAAGCATTATCATCCCTACATTGAATGAAGCCCAAGGTTTGGGCCGTGTCCTGGAACACCTAAATACCATTAGGGACAAAAAGTTCACCAAGGAAATTATTGTAGTGGACGGGGGAAGTCACGACCGAACCGTTGAAATAGCCTCACAGCACAATTGCACTATAGTACGTTCAAAGGCAGGAAGGGCCACACAAATGAACAAAGGAGCGGAAATGGCCCAGGGTGACATCCTTTATTTTTTACATGCAGATACCTATCCTCCCAAAAAATTTGACCATCTCATCCTTAAGGCCGTCCATGATGGTTTTGAAGCTGGCTGTTTCCGTATGAGGTTCGACACCAAAAATCCGATCCTTCGGTTTTTTGCCTGGTTATCCCGAGTAAACCATACCCTGTGCAGGGGGGGAGATCAATCTTTGTTCATTACTAAGACACAATTCCGTAACCATCATGGTTTTGATGAGAAGTATCTTATCTATGAGGATAGTGAATTCATTCAAAGAATATATAAAAACCTGAATTTTAAAGTGTTGCCGCAAAACGTCATTACCTCAGCAAGAAAATACAGGCAAAAAGGTTGGATGAAGGTCCAATTCCATTTTGGGATGATCCACTTAAAGAACTTTATGGGGGCACCTCCCAATGAGCTTTACAGTTATTATAAAAAACATTTATTGAACTAAACACACATATGATGTCCAAATCAGTTTTTTTCGTGTTTGTCACTTTCCTATTGCTGTGCAGTTGCATGGAAGAAAAAGGGGACAGACCAAAATCCATGGTGGACAAGGATTTGGCCATGGTCCCGGAGGGTTGGATACGGAAAAGGGTACAAAAAGCAGCACAACGTCTTAATGCCACGGAAGCAGGGAAGATTGTTTGGCAAGCCATGGAAGCCCATGGCGGGCTGGAGAATTGGTATGGCAACGGTCCGGTGTCATTTCACTTTAATTATCAACCCCTGGATGGCGGCGTACCTAGAAATACATACCAGGTAATAGATACCTGGTCCAGTAGGGCAAGACACTATCAAGCTGGGGACTCCCTGTCCCAATACGGTTGGGACGGCAAAAAGGCGTGGGTAATGGCAAAAGACAGTACTACGTTCAATTACAATACGAGATTTTGGTCCCTAACGCCTTACTTTTTTATGGCCCAACCTTTTGTTCTCGATGGAAAAGGTGTTCATTTGGACCTACTTCCCCAGAGAAACCATAACGACAAAATTCAGGATGTGATCAAGGTAACTTTTGATCCAGGTACCGGTGATGCTCCCGACGACTACTATATTCTTTATTTTGATGGTGAAACCCATTTGCTAAATGTGATTCGATATATTGTCTCTTACCCTGGGTATTTTGAAAAGGGGAAACATCTTCCTGAAAAATTTATGCTCCTTGAGGGAAAGCAGACCATAAACGGGATTCCATTTCCAAAAGCCTACAAAACATTCTGGCTGACAAGTGATGGACAACCTGGGGAGCATATCACCGATATTACTTTGGATGCCATAAAATTTATACCAAAATTGGAAACGGAACTTTTCCATAGTCCGCCTGAAGCCAAAATCCTGGATGGCCTATAAAAGCCAGGTCAATAGGGGTATCTGGAGTTCAAAACCAAATCAATCAGTTGTTCTCGATGGATAAGTTCGCATAATCCGTTAGGACACCGTTGGTAATGATGTTGGTAAGCACATTTTCCTGGGAGCTGATCGATATTCTTTCTTCAATACTGGGATTTCTGGAATCCCATATATCAATCATGGTTACAGGAGGCAATACATTGGTCACCAAATACAGATTGCTGCTATTGGCAAATACTTCGGTAAAATTCTTCTGTTCGTTTTCAATGCTGTTTTTATTGAAAATGTGCTGTAAACTCTTTGCAAAACGCTCACCTTCGGTGCTTTTACCATGATGGAATATGGAAACCTCAAAATGTTTGCTGTCCTTCACCGTGTTATTCAGGTTAATAACGACTATTCGTTGGTATTTCCCCATATTCTTCAGGTAGCGCTTGTTTATTATTTCAACATAATGCTGCATCTGGTTTTGGTCCGCTATGGCATTTTCAGTGGTATCACCATTTTTGATTACGGAAGGGGAAGATAAAATGCTTTCGTCCTTCAAATCATTTATTAGATACACTTTAGCCCCGTGTACCATCAATTTTTGGGCAACGCTGCGTACGATCTGATTTCGTACAAGTTGCAGTTCCCTTGACCCTTTCACACCATTCTGACCCGATAGCAAATAAATAACCGCATTTTTTAATCGTTCACTTTTGGGGGAAATGGAACCCAGTTCCTCATCAAAAATGGGGGATTCCTTATTGGTTCCTTCCGAAATGCTCAAAGCCATTTTTTTAAAGGAATCCGGAGCATCCGGGATTACATATTCCCTATCCAGGTAGAGTTCGCTCCCATTTTTCAAGTTGTTAAGATTCAGGCGAACAAAATCAGCATAATATTTAACCGGATCCAAACCTTGCTTCCGTAATATGGAAAAAATACCATCACCATTTTCTGCCTTTACCGTAATGGTCTGGGCAGTTGTTAGAAAACTACAGAAGAAAACCAGTATGAAAATGAGTGTTTTCATTTAAATCATATCGCTGTAACGGCAACAAATATAGTGCTTCATCGATGAAATGCAAAAAATACCGATGAAATGTTTCCTAAAAATATTGACCTATCCCAAAAACGACTCCCCGAGTTGCATTGGTCGTAATGCCATGGCCATAATCTATTCTAAAGATAGCATTGAAAATGCGTTTATGAATAAGTCGTATCCCTATTCCTGGATATATTCGGAGATTCTGATCATCGGCAAAATCCCCAAAATCACCTCCTGGATTCCGCCAGCTTCCCCCATCTATAAAAATGTTCCCCTGTAGGACAAACCAATCTTTTTCAATAATGGAATGTCTGTATTCCGTATTGAGGACAATAGCACCGGTTCCCCGGTCAATAAGGTTGCCAACTCCACGAATGTTCAAATTATTGTCCACGGCAAAAGGAGCAAAAGGGGTGTCGAGATTGCTGGCCAGTCCCAATCGTAGCCTGGAAGCCCAATTCCCTTTTTCCCCCACCCTCATGAAGTAGGAAAAATCATTGAACCCAATCCAAAATTCCGGGAGTTGATCGCTTGTACTAACTACATACTGAAGGTTCAAAACGCTTCGAAACCCGCTCAAATAATGATAATAGTACGTAATACCATCGTGATTGTAAATGAGTTTGTACAACAACTTATCCACCATAAGTTCCTGTGGGACATCTGGGGAAGTTGCCCCAAAAAGGTAATTGTAATCCTCGGTAAAGAGATTGATTCCCAATTCAAAACGATTTTTAAAATTGGGCTCAAAAAGTGCCAAAAGCTCAATGGATTCGTTATTGTACTCATAATCTGCGGTTCCATTGTCCAAAAAGACCGGTTCCTGTGTAGTCAGGTTCTGGTAATTTAGGGCAAGCCCCCATTTATTGGAAAATAGGTACGGGGCCCGAATGTTAAATCCATAGGAATGGAAAACGTCGTATTGATAAAATGCACCCAAGGTCATGTTCTCGCCCAGAAAGTTGAATTCCTGCAATCCCACCCTAAAGGCAAATTCGTCATCATTGGAGGTGAATATGTTGGCAAAGGGTATTAATGTAAAATTCTCTTCTATACCATAAATTACGTTGTAATGCCCTTCCACATCAGACATAAATACTTGATAATAGGCATGCGATATGGACGGCAATCGAATTAACCGGTCAATATCCATCTGAATTTTTGTGGAATCCAAAACCTGACCCGGTTTTACCTGGGAAACCTTTTTTATAAAAGCTGTCCTGGTACGTTTGTTCCCCTGTACTTTAACATCCGCCACTATAGGTTCCTGTCCCTGCATTCCGGTCAACACTAAAAAAAACACCATAAAAAAGTGAAATTCCCGAACCAATAGCTTTTTCTTTTTAAAGGGAATCTATACTACTACAAGGTAGACAATATCCCTGGACCGCAATTATTTTAATATTCCTCTATTGTAAACTAAATGTTATTTCTGAAAAAAGGTTGACCCAGTTATCTTCCGTTACCGCCAAAAGCGAAAAATTATAGCGAACATCCAATTCCAACTCCGGTGGTATCTCCCGTGTGATATTGAGCACCACATTATCCAATTTGTAGTATTGAAAGTTTTTTTCCAAAGTGTAGGTGCCGGACAAAAGATCATCATCTTGGGTGGACACTACATGAAAATAGATAATGGAATCCCCAAAATTACCGTCTACCCAGGTGAATTCTGGCATTGTGGGTTGTTCTCCGTTATCAACACTAACGTTTTCCGGTAGAAACTCCGTGATTTGGGTGAGATGGCGCAACCGAATGGGATTGGAAATATGGACCACCCCATTCTCTTCAAAGGTGATGATTACCCACTTTTCATGTTCTGGGTCCACTTCAAAAAACTGAAGGTAATCATTGAAAATCCCTCGTAAAGGAGGCTGTTGCTCCGTGTAGTTTCCATAGGCATTGGGATCTTCATTGACCGTTTCCGTTTCAAAATAGCGGATATTGGTAACACCTGGCCTTGGGTAAAAGTACACATTGACCAGTTCACCATCCTCACTGTTCCCTGCACAGGCAATGACACTGGAAATCGCAATTTCCCTTCCTTCAATAGTAGATTCTAAGTTGGACGGCTTTACATCATTTTGCTCATCCGTAGTACAGGAGCAAATCAAAAGCACCCAAAAAAAATGAATGATCCCGCGCATCACATTGCGGTTTTAAAGAACTCCTTAATGACCCTTTCCGCGGGTTTGTTCTGAGGGGTAAATCGATTGTCCCCTGCTCCTCCGGAGCGTTTATGGTGGATAAACCATTTCCAGACAAAACCACCGGCAAACCACTCCTCTTTCCAAAAATCATCAAAAACAACCTGTAGCGCTTTTGCCTGGGCGTCCAAATTCACCCGCATTTGGTTTTGATCTACCAACCACGGCTTTTTGGCCGTATAATCCATACTGCGATAACCAAATTCCGTAAATAGGATCGGGGTTTGGTATTGGTCCGACACCTCTTGCATGGCAGATTTCCATTTTTGCCATCCTTCCTTCATTTGTTCGGGAGTTGGATTGCGGGCCTCCGACAATGGAAAATAGGCATCCACCCCAATATAATCCAAATCGCTCCAAAAGGGTGTACGCTTATACTCGTCCCAATTGGCCGCATAGGTCAATTTTCCCTTGTAGACCTTTTTTACCTCCGTTATAAGCGTGCTCCAGAAACCAGGTCTGTTTTTTATGAACTCATCCAGTTCGGTCCCAATGCAGTAAACAGCCGCTTGTGTTTCCTGGGCCAATTTGGCATAAGTTAAAATGAAGTCCTTATACGTTTGTTCCAATGTTTGCCAGTCTTTTTCATTTTTCATTGCGATATCCCCGGTAAATTCACCCCGCCATACCCATATCTGTGGCTTCAGCATGATCTTTATACCATTCTTTTTAAGCAGCTCAATATACTGCTTGGCTCCTGCCCTTGTTTCCCCATACCATTGACGGTCCGTATCAAATATTACATTGGGGCTGTCCAAACTTCGAATAAAACCAAAGGGCATAACGGCAGCGTAATTGGCATGTATTGCAATTACCGGATCTATATGTCCCTGGTTTACTTCTTCCCTCGATCCAACAAAACTTATTCCATTGATTTTGTCAACCGGTTGACTACTGCAGGTAAGTTGGAGTAAACCTAAAAAAAGCAGTCCCAATCGTTTCATAAAAACTTCGATTGGGACTAAAATACTTTTTTTAGGGACAACCCCTTAAAATACAGCCCGCAAACCTATGTTAAATGTTTCCCCAAGACCCGTATCATTGCCCCTTACAAAGTTGGTGTACAGGCCCTCAATATTCAATTCTTTTGTTATTTGATATTTTACTCCGCCACCCAGGGCCGTAAAGTCCTGGGAGAATTCGGTTCCCCCCAAATCCAACAATTGTGAGTGCTGTGCCAAGACCAATACCGTGAACTTGGAACTCGGGAAGTAACTTAAAAAGAGTCCGGGGGTGAGTCGTAAACTATTGTTGGCAAAACTATCCGCCTCATCTCCAAAATTGAGCTCCGAATTTATTTCAGAGAACAATTGCCATTTGCCTTCGGCAAAAGAATAATCATAAAAGAAACGATTTTGCCATATAAAACCATCTTGATCCAAGAACACTCCATTCTCGGTCTCATTATCCACCAAGGGAATAAAAAATGCACTTTGTATGGAAAAATTATTTACGCTGGCGATAGGGGTAAACTTAATCGCAGGTGCGAAAGAGGTGAGGCCAGACCTTGCAGAGCCTTCTTCGCCATCAAAGGACAAAAAGTCAAACAAACCCCTTCCTCCAACGGTGTTTGACCTAAATTCCAGCAACAGCCCTACATTCACACGCCGGTTTTGACCTACTCCAGTAAAAATATCCAAAGTGGAGGTGAAAAATACATTCCTTGGTATATCACCGCTGAACGTATCTTCAGTTTCGGTGTACAGGTTATTGAACCATTTAATGTCCCATTGTCCTTTTCCAATGAGCTTTGACGGTGTCAAATTTTGAATATTACTGCCTTGGGGAGCATCGTCCTGATCATTCGTATCCTGCGCGCTAAGCATAAATGAGGATAAAAGGAGCCCAGCCATTACTGCATGGTACTTAAAGTATTTCATGATTTAAAATTCTAGTGGATTAGTTATTACTATTTAATTTCGTTCAAGGACCAATCATAGGGATAGTAACCTATCTTCGCCGAGGTATCCAATTTTTCCTCTCGGAATTGGTTTACATAATCAATTTCAGATTTTCCGCCCTGGGTAAAATCCCCTTTATACCATTCAAAAATCTGGGACAACTGTACTTTTCTGCCCTTGGTTTTAATAAAGTTTGAATTGTTCAGGGCCAAGGTCGTCTGCCGCTCCAGTTGGGATTCCAACCTTTCTGGGGTATAGGCTTCATTGATAATGGGAGGACAGCCCAATCCTGCACAGACCAGCACAAAATGAAAGCGGGCTTCCTGGGGGAAGTTTCCCCGTAACAGTTTGTTTTCAATATCGTTCAACGTAATTTGTTTCCCACCAATGTCCCTTTTTGTCTTATCAAAAAAGCCTTTTATGTCCAAGGGGGACTTTACCGGGTAATTGTCCACAATACCCTTTATGACGTGAAGGTTGTACCCATTTATCCAAAAAGCTTGGTAGTTTTTGGCATCACTTTTGGAAATTGAGATGGTCTTGCCCAAATCCAAAACTTCCAAAAGCAATTCAGGATTGGCTTGTATGGCCTTATAATCAACCAATCCATTTTTCACATAAGTAGTAAAAAAGGTATCGGACTTTGAGAAAAAATCAGTGACATCCTGTGCACTTCCAATTTGAAAACCTAAAAAGAGTATTCCCAATTTTAAAAAAGCAGTCGTTTTCATTTTATTTTTTTTGTGGTTGATTCCAATTCCTTCCGTCTGTCGAACGAAAACGACGTAACCTACAACCGCTCTTAAAATTTTAAGAAACTTTTAAGTTTTTAAAAATCAACAGGTTGAACGTTCGAAAGTTGCTGTCCAACCTTACAATGGCATCTAAAATTTATAATCTTTCTAAATTAAAAACAGCCTGTAAAGTTTATACCTTTAAAAACGACAACCCTTAGAACCAATAGCAGCCCAATGGAGAACATTGTTATTATTGGAAATGGTATTGCCGGAGTTACCGCAGCAAGACATATCCGTAAACTTTCCGACAAACGCATCATTATTATTTCTGCAGAGACCGATTATTTCTTTTCAAGAACGGCACTCATGTACGTGTACATGGGACATATGAAATTTGAACATATACAGCCCTATGAAAATTGGTTTTGGGAAAAAAATGGAATTGAACTGGTACGCGGTTATGTAACCCAGGTGGATACCCCCAACAAACAAGTATTGGTGGATGGCTCAAGGGCCTTCCACTATGATAAATTGATTATTGCCACGGGTTCCAAGCCCAACAAATTTGGTTGGCCGGGACAGGATCTTCATGGGGTTCAAGGTTTGTACTCCAAACAGGACCTGGACCTGTTGGAAATAAATGCACCTAACAAAGAAGCCTGCAAAAGGGCCGTGATCGTGGGTGGCGGATTAATTGGTATTGAACTCGCAGAGATGCTTAGAAGTAGGGATATCCCGGTTACCTTTTTGGTCCGTGAGACCAGTTTCTGGAACGGGGTACTTCCCGAAGGGGAATCCCAATTGATCAATGAACACATTCGGGAACACCATATTGATCTGCAATTGGCAACCAATTTGGTTGAAATCATTCCCGATGAAAACGGAAAGGTAAAAGCGGTAACCACGGACAAAGGGGATACCATAGCATGTGATATGGTTGGATTGACCGCGGGCGTTACCCCCAATATTGATTTCTTGAAGGCTTCCGGTATTGAACTGGGAAGGGGGGTCAAGGTAAATCGATATTTGGAAACCAATGTAGCGGATGTCTATGCCATTGGTGATTGCGCAGAACAGCACGAGGCCATTGGAAATAGAAGGCCCATTGAGGCAGTTTGGTATACAGGGAGAATGATGGGCGAAACCGTGGCGCAGACCATTTGTGGCAATCGTATCGAATACAGACCAGGGCATTGGTTCAACTCGGCAAAGTTTTTGGATATTGAATACCAAACCTATGGATGGGTCTTTGGTGAAAGGGGAAAGAAAGAATTTGAGCAACACTTTCATTGGAGGGACGATAAAGAGAACCTATGCGTTACCATCGCCTTTCACAAGGAAACCAAACTGTTCTTGGGTATAAACACTTTCGGTATCCGTATGCGTCATGAAATTTTTGATCGTTGGTTGACCGAGCAACGGGATGTGGAGTATGTTATGGAGCATTTGGCAGATGCCAATTTCGACCCTGAGTTCTATGCGGACTATGAACATAAAATTGTTTCCAAATTCAATTCGGACTTTGGAAAATCCATAAAATCAAAAAAGAAAAGCATTAAAAGAATATTTCAAATTAGTTAATAGCGAATCGTTAAAGTTTAATAGGGCATTCCTTTGCCACTACCAATTGACCTTTGACCCATAACCGATACATATGAGCACATACGATAGAAGCATGGCCCTTACTGGCCAACCCCCTGTGATGCTAAGTCGAAATCAAAAAATCGCCACCCTTGTTGGGATGTTTGGCCTTGCCGTTATCCTTTTGGCAGCTTTCAACATCAATTTTCCCAACAAATCCCTTTGGCTTACCATTTCCCTGGTCTCCATAATCGGGGGCGCCGTTTGGTACTCCTGGGATGCCTATATGCACAAAGCCCCTGGAATTAAAAATGATGGCGTTTGGTTTAAATCCCTATCAAATCAGGGCTTTTGGGGTTGGATAGCCGGTATAGCCCTAACCGGGTTCTATATCATTCTATACTTCTATCCGGAATATCTGGGTCTTGTGGCAAAAGGGGACAATAAAGGGGTAATCGGGTTATTTGACCCTTTAAGTAAGGCCCTGAGTGGCAATCCCGCCAGTCAATGGTTTGTATACGGCACCTTGTATACGGTTGCCATTTTAGCCTTTGGCATTAAGTTCCTTTGGAAATACCGTCACAACAGATACGAAAGGATACGGACCTTTAGTGTTATGTTCTTTCAAACTGCCTTTGCCTTCATCATCCCGGAATTGATGGCCAGACTTAATGGAAGCTCCTTATTGAATGGTGGAAGTCTCCCGTATTACGATTTAAAAAATATGTGGCCCCTGAACTATTACAATTTTGAAGGGTACCGCATTAAAGGGTTTCTAAGTTCCGGTGATATTGGTTTTGCCATGCTTATTTTCGGAATCGCCACCATTTTTATTATCAGCCCAATTTTGACCTATAAATTCGGCAAAAGGTGGTACTGTTCCTGGGTATGTGGATGTGGAGGTTTGGCGGAAACGGCTGGGGACCCCTTTAGGCACCTAAGTGACAAAACGGTAAAGGCATGGAATATTGAACGCTGGGTAATCCACAGTGTGGTAGTATTTGTTACGCTAATGACCACAGCGGTAATCTACTCTTATTTAGGCAATGACACCAGTAAGTACTGGCTGACCAAAAGCTCTTTTTTGATCGGTGTCGCCGTTTTATTGACCACGGTTTTTGCCTGGGTGATGCTGTTTAAAAGGGAACAATTTAAAAAAGATGCCATCTACGGTGCCATTGGTTATTTTGTCATTATAATAGCCTTGATAGGCTTTCACTTTTATAGTGGTGATGGCAATGTATTCTTGTTTAAATCCGGGACCCTCCGCAAATCCTATTCGTTTTTGATCGGCAGTATTTTCTCAGGAGTCATCGGCACGGGTTTCTATCCGGTTTTGGGAAACAGGGTCTGGTGCCGTTTTGGATGTCCAATGGCAGCGATACTGGGTTTTCAACAACGTTTGTTTTCCAAGTTCCGTATCACCACAAATGGGGGCCAGTGTATTTCCTGCGGTAACTGCTCCACTTATTGTGAAATGGGTATCGATGTAAGGGCTTATGCCCAAAAAGGGGAGAATATCGTACGCTCCAGTTGTGTGGGTTGTGGGATTTGTTCCGCAGTTTGCCCCAGGGGCGTTTTGAAATTGGAAAATGGCCCATTAAAAGGTAGGATAGACAGCAATCAGGTTCTATTGGGGAACGATGTGGATTTAATGAAATTGGTGAACCAAAAATAAAATGCTGCGCTACGGTCTGATCCTACTGATCCTTTTAAGCTCTCCAGTCAACAAGACCTACCATAGGGATTATTTTGATAATGGCAACGTACGGGCACAAGGATGGAAGCTCGGAAATTCCAAGGAGGATTTTTGGAAATATTTCCATACCAATGGAAAGCTAATGAAACAGGGGCATTACAAAATGAACCAAAAAGAGGGCTATTGGTATTTCTACGATAAAGAGGGCAAGTTGGTAATGCAGGGGCATATGAGTAACGGGCAAAAAGTAAACTGGTGGCTGTTTTATGATGACAATGAAAAAATAAACCACAAATGCCAGCTTAAGGACGGCGTAAAAAATGGGTATTGCCTAAAGTATGTGGATGAAAAATTGAAATCGGCAGAAAAATTCCAGAACGGAAAAAAGATAAAGGAATGGTTTAGTTTTGCGAGCTTTAAAAAAGAGAACAACCTTTCCGATTTAAAATAGAAGGGATTTAAACTTTTTGGATTGAAGCAAAAATTAATGGTTTTGTGCCTGGATGAAGGCTTTTTTGAGCTGCCTAACTGGGCTACGCCGTAAGAAAAAGACAAAATATGGGTGCGAAACAACATTTTTTTAGCCAATTTATAAAAGTTGAAACCGCTTTGTAATGGCAGATATAAAAGTTATCATTCCCGCTTTTAACGAAGCAGACTCCATTGCCCATGTTATTGCCGACATCCCAAAGATGGTTTCGGAAATTATAGTGGTGGATAACGACTCAACGGATGCAACGGCCAAAAATGCCAGGGAAGCAGGAGCTACCTTATTAAAGGAAAACCGAAAAGGATATGGTTATGCATGCCTTTGTGGAATGCATTACATCGAGAATCAATCCAAACAACCCGATATTATCGTATTTCTTGACGGAGACTATTCTGATTATCCCGAGGATTTAATAAAAATAGTCGACCCTATTTTAAATGAGAATATGGATTTTGTCATCGGCGCAAGAAAAAAAGCACTTCGGGAACCAGGTTCTATGACCCCCCAACAGGTTTTTGGCAACCAACTGGCCACCTTTTTGATGCGCCTGTTTTTTAAGGCAAAATTTACGGATTTGGGACCTTTTAGGGCCATTAAATACGAAAAGCTCAAAGAATTGGATATGCAGGACAAAACCTATGGTTGGACCGTGGAAATGCAACTGAAAGCCCTGCGTAAAAAACTGGCTTACAAAGAAGTACCTGTCCGTTATAAACGAAGAATTGGCGTCTCAAAAGTTTCAGGAACCGTAAAAGGTACTATATTTGCTGGCGTAAAAATTTTGGGTTGGATTTTTAAATACAGTATCAAATGATTATAGGATTGACCATTACTTATATCATTATTGCAGTTTACAGTATTGCTCTTATGCTGATCTTTTTCTACAGCTTGGCTCAATTGAATTTGTTGGTGAATTATTTGACCTACAAAAAACAAAATGAGGAAGCCCCAAAATTCAACTTGTTGGATCCAAAGGAAATTCCTTACGTTACCATTCAATTGCCCATTTACAACGAGGAATATGTTATGGAGCGTTTGTTGGAGAATATATCCAAAATTGAATATCCGAAAAGCAAACTCGAAATACAGGTACTCGACGACTCCACGGATGACTCCGTAGTGGAAACCGCAGCCCGGATCAAGGAATTGAGGGCCACCGGATTGGACATCCAACATATTCGAAGGGAAAACCGGGTAGGGTTCAAGGCTGGCGCCCTTAAGGAGGGGCTGGAAAGTGCCAAAGGTGATTTTGTGGCCATTTTTGATGCAGACTTTATGCCCGAAAGCGATTGGTTAAAAAAGACCGTTCCCTACTTTAAAGATCCGGAAATTGGGGTGGTACAGACCCGTTGGGGACATATCAACCGCGATTACTCCACCCTCACCAAAATCCAGGCCTTTGCCCTGGACGCACATTTTACCCTGGAGCAGGTAGGACGCAACTCCAAAGGACATTTTATAAACTTCAACGGTACGGCGGGTATTTGGAGAAAGGACTGTATTATAGACGCCGGAAACTGGGAAGGGGACACCTTGACCGAAGATTTGGACCTCAGCTACCGTGCCCAGCTGAAAAACTGGAAATTTAAATACCTGGAAGATGTGGAGACTCCAGCAGAACTGCCCGTGGTCATGAGTGCTGCACGTTCCCAACAATTCCGATGGAACAAAGGGGGTGCGGAGAATTTTAGGAAAACGGTCTGGAGTGTCATCACCGCAAAAAACATCGATTTCAAAACCAAATTCCACGGGGTAATGCATTTGTTGAACAGTTCAATGTTCCTATGTGTCTTCTTGGTATCGCTTTTGAGCATTCCCATGCTCTACATCAAAAATACATATGGACACCTGGCCTGGGTCTTTGAAATTACCAGTTTCTTTATCGTTAGTACCGTCATCCTTTTCTTTTGCTATTGGTTTACGTACAAAAGCATTCAAGGAAGTGGATTTGATAAGTTTATAGATTATATCAAACTGTTCTTTACTTTCTTTTCCGTGGCCCTTGGCCTCTCCCTTCATAACTCCATAGCGGTTTTGGAAGGCCATTTGGGAAAACGAAGCGAATTTGTCCGCACACCAAAATTCAATATCAATAATTTGACCGATAGCTGGAAGGGAAATAAATACCTGGCCAAGAAACTATCCCCCAATATGATCATTGAGTTTGGTATGATGCTCTATTTCCTCTTTGGAATGTACAGTGCAATTCCCTTGAATGATTATGGGTTGTTCCCTTTCCATTTAATGTTGTTCCTGGGATTTGGGTTTGTTTTCTTTAAGTCATTGATGGCAAAAGCATAGACAACGCCTTTTTTTCGCTTTATCCTTATTTTAGTACCAAAAAGGCTACACAAGTGCCCTTATTATGGAGGATAAACCGAGACTTTCCAGATTGACCGCAATCCTAACACAATTGCAATCCTCACAAATTGTAACGGCTAAAGTCCTTGCCGAAAAACACAACGTTAGTATACGGACCATTTACCGGGATATACGAACATTGGAAAAATCCGGGGTTCCCATAATAACCGAAGAAGGAAGGGGATACCGTATGATGGATGGTTATTCACTACCTCCCGTGATGTTTTCCGAAGATGAGGCCAATGCCCTGATCACGGCAGAGCAACTTATAAATAAGAACAAGGATATTTCCTTTGTGGAACAGTACAAAAGTGCCATTGAAAAGATCAAGGCCATTCTCAGGGGACCGCAAAAGGAAAAGGCCCACCTGCTTACCGAAAGGGTCTATTTTAGGAACAACTACAAAAACGAAAAATCCAGTAGTTACCTCATGCAAATTCAACTGGCATTGACAAATTTTCAAGTTTTGAAAATAGAGTACCTATCCTCCAAACAAGTGTTAACAACACGAAAAATAGAGCCCTTTGCCCTCTACAGCACTCAGGAGAATTGGTTATTGGTGGCATTTTGCAGGTTACGAAAGGAATTTAGGGTCTTTCGGATCGATTACATCCAAAAAGTAACCAACACCTTGGAACAATTCGAGTCCCATAATATGACACTTGACGAATATTTCAAAAAACAATATTATTGATGTCAACCCCTGACATACCCTTGTCATAATTGGACCATACTTTTGTGTCGATCAAAAAAACAAGACAGATGAAAAACACAAAAATTGGAGAGTTGAACATTGTTGGGGTTTCCACACGAACCTCTAATGAACGCGGGAAAGCTGATAGGGATATCCCGCAATTATGGCAAAAATTCATGTCCGAAAATTTAGGGACCAAGGTTTCTGCCAAGGTAAATGAAACCATTTATGCCGTTTATTCTGATTACGAGGGCGATCATACCCAGCCCTATACGTTGACAATAGGATACAATGTATCCCATCTGGACAATATTCCGGAAGAGCTTACGGTTAAAATAGTCCCCCCGGCCAATTACGCCAAGTTTATATCAAAAGGTGACCTCACCAAAGATGCCGTAATCAATACGTGGATGGAAATCTGGAATACCCAATTGAACCGCAGTTACACCATGGATCTGGAAATTTATGATGATAGGGCCATGAACCCTACCAATGGTATAGCCGAAGTATTGGTTGCCCTGAAATAGTCCTTTTTGTTCTAAATATCAACAAGTCTATGGCAGAAGAAAAGGCACTGGCTCTATTGAAATAAAAGCACTTGTCCAATAAAGCAAAAGTGTCATTTTCTTCTGCCATCCAAGGGCATGGGACTTAAATCGCAATTGAAAAATGGACCATGGGTCGGTTCTCCGATAAAATCAGTGTCCACAAACGGTTTTCAGTCACTTTCTTGGATGCCCTTCCTATGAGAGCATTACATAAATCAAAATTGTGAGTGCAGTAAGTATAATACCAGCCTGCTTTACCCTTGGCCAAGCCCGATCAGGATATTTGTAGGTATCATATACATAATCGGCCATGGGGTGGCTTTTGGAAACTAGGAGCATGATGATAAAATTCAATATGAATTCCATGCCCCAGAGATGGACAAAATGGATGTCCAAGTTTAGGATGAAAGTGGTCAAAATATAAAACGAGAAACCAAAAAACAGTCCGGCTTTCGCCCCAATGGCATTGATCTGTTTTACAAAAAGTCCCGCCAGAATCACCGAGGAAATGGGAATAAAGAAAATACCGTTCAATTCCTGTAACAGAAAATAAAGTCCGTCCGGGGCATAGGCCACAAATGGCGCAATCCCAATGGCCCCAACAGCAAGAACAACAGAGGTAAGCTTACCCCATTTCACCAATTGGGCATCAGTAGCATTCCTGTTGATGATCTTTTTATAAATATCATAGCAAAATATGGTACTGGCGGAGTTCAACACACTATTGAAGGTACTGAGCACAGCTCCCAATACCACAGCCGCAAAGAACCCGTACAAGTAGGCGGGCAGTACCTTTTTCACCAATAGGGGATAAATCAAATCCGGATTTGCATAAAATTCGTCCTGGAAGTAGTAATAGGCAATCAGTCCTGGCAACACAATGATTCCGGGTACAAACAGTTTTAAAACGCCCGTATAAATAAGCCCCTTTTGGGCCTCGGCCAGATTTTTCGCCCCAAAGGCGCGTTGAATAATAGCCTGATTCATCCCCCAGAAATACAATTGGTTGATCATTAAACCCGTGAACAATGTAGAAAAGGGCAACACGGAATCCGGACTGCCTATGATATCAAATTTATCCGGTGCAAAATCGTAGACCGTGGCCAGACCATCGATTACATTGCCTTTTCCAATTTGGTACAGGGCTATGACTGGAATGAGCAACCCGCCCAACATTAGGCCTACACCATTAAGGGTATCGGAGTACGCCACCGCTTTCAATCCCCCGAAAATCGCATAGAGCGACCCTATGACCCCTATGGTCAAAACGGTATAGAGCAGTGCTTCAGTCTTGGTAACATTGAACATTTCAGTAAACTCAAAAACGCTTTCAATATTGATGGCACCGGAGTATAACACTATGGGCAATAGCGTCACCACAAAGGATAGCATCAACAAGAAGGCTACGATTGACCGAATGGTTGCATCAAATCGTTTTTCCAAAAACTCGGGAATGGTTGTCAATCCCATTTGTATAAAACGGGGAAGGAAGAATATGGCTGCAATGACCAAAGCAATGGCAGAGGTCACTTCCCAGGCGATGACAATAATCCCATTTTTATAGGAACTGCCGTTCATGCCAATTAGGTGTTCCGTGGAGATATTGGTCAGGATCATAGATCCTGCGATAATAGGCCCTGTCAAGGTTTTCCCTGCCAGAAAGTATCCCTTTGCCGTCCCAAAGTTGTCCTTACGGAGCTTGTATGTGGTATACAGGATAACAAGGAGCGTAAAGCCAAAAAAACCAAGATATGTAGCCGCCATTAAAGTTGGGTTGGTTTAATCTGAGTTCTTTAGAACCTCAACTTTTCGGGCAAGTATTTCGCAACAAGATCTTCGTAATAGGGCTTCAATGCCGTTGTATCCGGCTTTACGGGGGCTTTGGTGTACAAATCGTACGGATTGAATTTTTTTACCCATTCAAACATCTCCCGGTCCTTTTCATTCAACAAATGGTCATAGGCATGTTCACGGTGTTGGGCGTAAAAGGAATGATAGCGAATCATATACAAGGCCGGTTCCGGCAAATAGTCTTTCATGATGTGGTAGAGATACTCATCATGGCCCCAACTCATTTTTACTGCATCCAGACCACAGTTTTCCGAATATATCCCAAACTTGGTATTGTATCGCTCATTGCTATAATCCGCGTTTTCCGAAAAGAATTCCGGATAGACGATTTTGTCCGAAAAAGCGCAACCTACGGGAAAAGTATCACCAACAACAGCCCACTGTGGCTCCCCGAACAGGCACAGCACTTTCCCCATATCGTGCAAAAAACCGGTAAGCACAAACCAGTCCGGATGGCCATCGGCACGGATGGCCTCTGAGGTTTGCAACAGGTGCTGCAGTTGATCCAAATCTATATCGGGGTCGCTATCGTCCACTAAGGTGTTCAAAAAATCAACGGCATCCCACAAAGACATCTCCCTCTTGTTGAACTGTAACAGTTCCTCCTGCTTTTTGCAGACAAAATCATAGGTCTGGAACGTATGGTTCAATCTGTAAAATTCCCGCACTGTATCCACCCTATAGGAATCCTCATAATTGCGGAATTCCTCTTTTTTCTTGCCATCTTCCCCTGGATCTGGATAACGCTTTAAAATATCCTCTTCCCAATGTTCCAATGATTCCAACGGATTGTTCTTATCTATGCCCATATCCTAAATTATATGTGAAAACTGTTATTCATTTTTCCAAATTGCAATGCTTTTGAGCCCAAATTGGCCATTGCCATTATATTCCGTTCGCCAAAAAAGTTCGCTGACATTTATTTCTGTAGTTTGGTTTGATCAAGCATCATCCCAGCACCAAACATAGCATTTCATTTCGGCATTGAAATGGACAATTTTTTCAAAATTATGGAAAGATTGGTCATTTGCATTGTCAAATCATCACCATATTCACTATTTGATCAATTTACTTGGCGGAAATCCAAACTGTTTTTTGAAGCATCTGCTGAAATATAGGGGATCATTAAATCCTATATAATCCGTAACTTCAGAAACGTTATATTTTCTGGTTTTTAAGAGCTGGGCGGATTTTTTCAGGCGCACTGTTCTAATGAATTCATTAGGGGCCAAATCGGTCAGTTCCTTAATCTTTCTATATAGTTTTGAGGAACTCATCCCCAATTCCCTGCACAAAAAGGTTGTTGTAAGGTCTGGGTTATTTAAGTTCTCGTGGACCAACGTCGTTACTTTTTCCATAAATTCCTCATCCACCGGGGAATGTGTCAATAGGCTTACTTCACTTTCCACTTCTTCGGAAAATTTTGCCTTTAGTTCCAATCGGGTGCGCATAATGTTCTCTATGCGGGATTTGAGTAGGGAAGGGTCGAACGGTTTTATCAAATACCCGTCTGCCCCCGCATTGAAGCCCTTGATTTTATCTTCATTTTCCGACAGTGCGGTCAAGAGGATAATCGGAATATGGCTAATAAATTCATCATTTTTAAGGGCTTCGCAAAACCTGTAGCCGTCCATGACCGGCATCATCACATCCGCCACGCAGAGCACGGGCCGTATTTGGCGACATAGGGTCAATCCCTCCTCGCCATTTTCAGCACTGTACACCTTATAATAATCGGATAGGTAATCCACCAGATAGCTCCTAAGTTCCTCGTTATCCTCGATAACCAAAATCTTTTCTTTGAGATGGGTGCCTTGAATAATCTTTTTTGCCGATTGCACCTGTATGGACTCTTGTTTTTTTGACTTGGCAGCGTATTCAAATACCTCGGTCTCTCTATAAAGATTCCGGGCTATGGGGAGTTCCAAGGTGAATATACTGCCCTTTGCATTATCGCTTTGTAGGCTAATGGTACCCTTATGAAGTTCGGTCAACGATTTGACCAGGGCCAGCCCAATTCCGGTTCCCGTATTGTTTTCCCTACTATTAGCTGCTTGGTAGAACCTTCTAAATATTTTTCTCTGACTCTCAGGCGGTACCCCGATACCATCATCACTGACCTCAACCACCAACCAGCCCTTGAGATTATCCTTTAGACCAATAAAAACATCTACATGGCCATAGTTAGGCGTAAATTTTAAGGCATTGGACAGCAGGTTGTACAGAATCTTATCGAATTTGTCATGATCTACCCACCCCATGATTTCCTCTTCTTCAACACTCAAATTATAATGGATCCTTTTACCGGAGGCCAATGGCTTGAACGAATCAAATATGTTTTGGGTCTGTAGTAGAATATCCGTTTGGGTGACTTTTAGCTTCAGTTCGCCGGTTTGCACCTTTCTAAAATCCAGAATCTGATTGACCAGGCCCAACAGGCGATTGGCATTTTCATAAATGAGGTTAGAGCGGGTCAATTGGTATGTATTTCCGTGCTCTTCACCTTCTTCGATCATTTGTTTGGCAGGTCCCAAAATAAGGGTTAACGGAGTTCGCAGCTCGTGGGAGATATTGGTGAAAAACCGGAGCTTTTCATTACTAAGCTTTTCGTCATGTTCACGTTTCACCTTCACCATCAGTAATTCCTGCTTTAGCCTTAGCCTGTTCTTTATTTCCTTTCTGATGAAATAGAAAACCACAGAGGCAAAGAATAGAAATACCAACAAGGCTTTGTAAGTCAGCCAAAATGGTGGGGCTATGCTGATACTGTATGAATTTTCGTTGCTCCAATACCCATTGCTGTTGGCCGCCCTGACTTTAAAAACATAATCATCCGGATACAAGTTGGTGTACCGAACCGTTCTTGAAGCACTGTTGACCGCAATCCAATCTTCGTCAAAGCCTTCAAGTTTATACTCGTATTGGTTTGAACGCTCCCGAACATAAGACGGCATGGCAAACTTTAGGGAAAAATTACGGTTGTCAAAGTCAAGCGCTATTTTTTTTACATAGTTTAAATCCTCAGTGAGTAACTTTTGTCCATTGATGACCGTTTCTGGCAGTACATCCCTATGGGCAATTTTGAATTCGGTAATCAAAGGTTGGGGGGCCCAATGGTTTTCGGATAGCTCCGAGGGTGAAAAATAAATGACCCCATTGTCCCCGCCTAGATAAATCCGGGAATCATCATAAAACAAAAAACCTCTTTTGTTGTAAATATTGGAACGTACCCCATTGTTCACAAAAAAGACCCTGAAGTCCTCCGTTTTAGGGTTGTATTTTGCAATCTGGTTGTAGTTCATGTTCAACCATATGTGGCCTTTTGAATCTATGCCCATATCCGTGACCCAGATATTCTTTAATTCCTTGGGGACATCCTTGGCCAGAAACCGATCCCTTTGGGGGTCATAAAAATTGAGTCCGTGTCGGGTAGCGACCCATACCCGGCCGTCCCGGTCAATCGAAATGTCCTTTACCTTATTGTTGGTCAACCCATCGGCTTTGTTCTCATCATAGCCATAGTGTTTAACTTGCCCATTGATCTCATCGTATCGGAAAACACCATTTTCGGTAGCAATCCAAAGCAAACCATATCTTGAGCCCACAATTTTGTTGATTTCCTGGGCTCCAAGGCTTTCCTTGGCGACTGGGACGCACTTCTTGGTGCCAAAATCGTACTGCCATAGACCTTTTCCCTTGGTCCCAATCCATAACTTGTTGGGTTCCCGTTGGTAGAAAGAGAAAATAGGGCCATTTTCAAACCCCAACCGTAATTCCTTAATGATCTTGAGATCGTGATCATAGCAATAGACTTTGCCATCCCACATGCCAATGTAAAAGACTTTTTGATCTAGGGAATAAATACTGGCGATACGCTCCTCTACATCAAAGATTTTTTTGATTTTCGTTCCCTTCGTCAAATAGATACCATTAAAATGGGTGCCTATCAACAGTTCCCCATCATAGGTTTTCCCAAAACTGCTGACCACAGGTGGTACCCTAGTGGAAAACGCACGCTCGGAAATGAGTTTGAACTGGTTGCCAAAGGGGTCGTATTTCTCCAACCCATTTTCGGTTCCAATCCATAAAACCCCGGATTTGTCAAAAAACAATGCGGAAATGTAATTGTTGACCAACGAGTTGGCATTGCTCATATCGGGTAGGTGGCGCTTGTATCTGCCTTCGGCAATATCCTCTAAGGCATCACATGTTATTATGCCGTTTTGGGTTCCAATCCAATATTTCCCGTCCGGACCTTGGGTGATGCACCTAAAAAAATCCGGATCCTTCTGTTCCACCAATTCAAAGGAATTGGAAGATCTGTCCAACTTACCAAGTCCTTCTTGGGTTCCGGCAAAAATATCCCCTTTATCATCTTCATAAATAAAATAGACCCCGGGGTTAACAGTACTCTCCTTATCCGAATATTGTAACCTATAGCTTTTGAGATTCATCAGGTTATTACCAGAATCGATGTCAAAAGAATATATGCCATGTTTAAAGGTCCCAATCCACATTTTCTTATCACGTGTTTGGGTTATGGCCCTCACATGTTGAACATCTTCAATGTTCATTTTTATAAACTGTTCCCGGGATTGATCGTAATAACAGAGGCCTTTAAATTTGGTGCCTGTCCATACCCTATCACGGTCATCTACGAAAACTGCCCGCACCTTGCTGCCACTTATACTGTTCAAATTGCTGGAATCGGGCAAAAAAGTGGTGAAAGATCCCGATCGCAAACAAAATCGGGTGAGTCCTTTGCTGGTGCCAATCCAAAGTTTTTCGTTTTTGTCCAGTGCCAATTTGGTGATGTCATCATCCCGAAGGTAATTGGGATTATCCGGCTGCGCATGGTATACCTTGAAATCGTGCCCATCAAATCGGTTGACACCTCCAAAAGTGCCCAACCACAAAAAGCCATTTTTGTCCTGCAGAATAGAACGAACGGTATTATGGGATAAGCCATCGGTATCCCCATAGTGTTCAAAGACGATATCTTGCCCAGCTATTGACTGAACAAATAAAATAGTTGTTATGAATGCTCTTACCTTTCGCACTGTACTATAAAGCTACAATAATGGTCATTTTGATTCAAATTGTCACTCAACCCGGATTACCTGCCCTTTTTCCAGATCTACCCTAAAGTGATCGGAGGGCACCCCCTGTAGCATTTTGCCAAATATCCTTGCAAAATCCCCAATCCTTTTTTGAGGCCCCTCCTCCTCGGATTGGAATCTACCCAACACTTCCAAATATTGTTGTAATCGATTCCGGTCAATATTGGTCAAAGCCAATTCATCTCCGTTTCGGATCTTATAAAAATCCACAATTAGGTCAAAACCGATCCATGACCGCAATTGATCCCATGGCATTGTCCTATCTTCATGCATGGCCTTGGCCAACATACGATCCAGGGTGGCTTTATCCAAAATTTCACCGTGTACAAACAAATTTGAATCCATTTTGGCGGCAACCCATAACTCTGCGCCATTTAGGGACAAGAGCAGGTTTTTGGACTCTTTTGGCCAATCATTTTTCAAAAACCGCAACCGCACCAGTTCCCTTAAATGCCATTCGGTAAAATCCCCATAGGTAGCTGAGGAAAGAATTTCGGCATCCCAAATATCTTGGGCCAGGGACGCTTTCAAATAGGCATGTTCCATTTTATAGAGCGGAAAAAGTTCCTGAAAATTTGGAACCGTGTCCATCCGAATGGTCTCTACCTCTATTTCTGTGGGCGATCTTAAGGTGGCTATTTTATAGGCAGGACAATAGGCTGCCAGGGAAGGAACCTGAACATTGACCAATGTATTGCCCGTTTTGGTGGTCTCAATTCCCGTATCATTGATATGCATATGTCCCCCAAAATGGATTTGCAATCCGGCCTCTGCAAATCCCTGTGCGATGGACTCCGAAGGAACACGATGCAACTGGAACGCGTTTTCCCCAAACACTTTGATCATTTCAATAGTGGCATTGTCGTTAAAGTCAACCATGGGATAATGGCTGAATGCGATAAGCACCTTTTCCTGCTTTTTGGCCATGGTAACGACTTTTTTAACCCACGGAATCAAATGCCCTTTATGGGTGATTACCTGATTATAGCCAATACTGGCACTGCCGTAGTATTTGGGATTTGAAGGGGAGTTTTTCGCTTCATCCTTGGGAATGTAAACATTACCGTCCAAGGCCAATAACCATAACCCTTCCATGGGCTCCACCAAATAGCTTGCATCCGGAATTTTTGTCCCATGGGATGAAATGGTGTAGGTTCTGTTTTCCAAGGTTGCCAATGGTAATGCCTTTTCATAGGAATAGGTTTCAGGAGTATACTCTGAAAAAGGGGTTTCCCAGTACAGATAATCATCCTTGGGGGAAAATCCATAATTTTTCAATGCGGACAACACCCCTTCATAGCCCATTGTTTGAATATCAGCAGTTACAATGGGCAAAAGATCAGTGGCACTTTCCCTGGCCAGTTCCAACCGACTCACAATGGCCTGTTCCCGACCTCCATTTCCCAGAAAGTCCATTTTACCTGCCGGCATGGCAAAGGGCCTTACGGGGTCATGGTTTCCGGTGATGGCAAAAAAAGAGAGGTTATATTGCTGGGAATAATCATCCAAAATTTGCCGTACGGCCCTAATATTTAGGGGTTGTCCATCATCACTAAAGTCACCGGGCAGCACTACATAGGACACGCCACGTTCAACCGCATCATCCAAAGCCGCCAAAAATGCAAAATAGTTTTCATTAAAGAGGCGGGTGGACCGCAACTGTGCCCCCATGGTTCTTATGGTGTTGTATTTTCCGGTCATAGGGTTTTTGACCCCGGAATAATCAATGTCACCAAAAGTCCCATAAATGTCATGTAAATGAACATCCGCCATAAAAGCAATTTTGATGGGGTCCGTTGACATTACCTGTCTTTCCCCACAGGCGGATAAACATCCAATAAGACACAATATGCAACCTATTTGAACCATTTTACCAGTTTTTAGGTTTTCCAAAATGGGTACTACCAGCTTACTCTTTAACACGTTCATAGGCTCCATCATCAAAAATCACCTGAAAACCAGAGGAAAACAGGGTCGTAGGAATATAATAATCTGTGGAAATCACTTGTGCACCAGAGGCTTTGGCCTTTTGGAACCTTGTGTAATCCAGGTTTCTGGCTTCTTTTGTACCTGCATCTGCACGCGTCCTGACCATATAGCCTTTTTGGATCAGATTCCCGATATATTCAAAATTGCGAACCGGATCATTGACAATTCGAAAACCGGCCTCCGGGTTTCCTTCCTTGCTATTGACAAACATAGCGGCTTTGTGCAGGTTTGGGAAACCTTGCAGATATCGATCAATTTTCTCTTCATTTTCATCCAAAACAAACAAGATGCGGCCTCTGACCTCGTCAAGATCGGGCCATCCCGATTGCAATACGGCTTCTTCCAAAGTTGGATGGTTACGCCTTACAAAATCCGGGGTGATCAAATCTTCATCTTTAAACACGCTTCTGATTTCTTGGTCCAAACTATCCAATGCATTTTTTGAAAAAGGTAAGGGTTTGGTCGTCCCATCCACTGTTTGGTCCTTGGCATTGATCAGAATAACGATCGGGGTATGATCTGGATGTTCAGTACTCCATTTTTTAATGGCGACCAATCCATTTTTGAAAAGAAGGTGATGGCTTCTAAAATCGATGTCCTGGATATGGAACATTTTTAGACCCGGTCGGAGTAAGTCCTTTTTCAAATCGAATGGTATCGGGAGTACTCCCATGCCCTGAACAATACCCAGCCCCTTGGGATGGGCATAACGGCCACCAATGGGATCATGAAATACATCCAGCTCTAAATTCCTTAGTCCCAAATCCAATTGTGTTCGTAATGGAGGATGTTCATATTGCAGGCTCATTGCAGCACTGCTATCCTTTATCCGCAGATATTGCAACAATGGCTCCTCAATAGCAATTTTATAGCTATTGTGGCTGCCTATTACCTGGATTTGGTTCCATTTAAGAGGTTCTTCCCGTGAACAGGCCATCAGTAGAACAATTAGGGCCCATTGCAATATCATACGGTTTGTCTTTGGTTTCACACTGCCTGTGTTTTTAATCGGTCAGGGAAAACGGTCTATCTTCTTTCCGGGCTCCCCAGTTTTTATTGGGCTGTTCCCCCATTTCAAAATGGAGTACTCCCCCATCCGTCATATCAAAATGGTTCAAGTAATTTTTGGTGATTGGAACACCGTTTACCTTAAGCGATTGAATATATTTTTTGCCTTTTGATGCTCCCGGAGCTTCGATTATCAACTCTTTGCCATTCTCCAATGCCATAGTGATCTTATCAAAATGTGGCCCGGAAATCACGTACTCCGGTACGGAAGGTGCCACAGGATAAAACCCCAGGGCCGCAAAAACGTACCAGGCCGACATCTGCCCGGCATCGTCATTGCCGCTTAGCCCCCCCACTTCGCTGCTGTATTCCGTTTTCATGATATGATTCACCAGTTCCTGGGTTTTCCAAGACTCCCCTGAAAAGTTGTACAAAAAGGGAATTTGGTGTCCCGGCTCGTTGCCATGCCAATACTGACCCGTTCTATGAAAATTGTCCAGATTTTGGTTGAACCCTTTTTCACCCCCCATAAGCTCCACAAGGCCATGTACATCATGGGGAACATACCAGGTGTATTGGTAGGGTGTTCCCTCGGTGATAAAGGGTTGTCGCACATACTTGTCAAAATCCGCAATAAAGTTTCCATTGGCATACTTGCCCCGGACACAGGAATCCTGCACGCTATAGACATGGCGATAGTTCCTGGCCCGTTCGGTCAAAATTTCCATATTTTTTTTGTCCCCTTTCTTTTTCGCGACACGGCTCAGTGCAAAGTCGTCAAAGGCATATTCCAGGGTTCTCGATACCTGTTCGTTTGTATGGAAGGATTCCTCCACCGAATCCTCCAACGGCACATAACCGTAGTTAAGGTAGGATTCCAAGGCTCGGCGCCCTTTTCCTTGTTTGTACGCTTTAAAATCTTTTGGCGATTTAAAGGCATTTTTTAGGAGATAGGCATATTGTTGATCCGTGAGGTCAATCACTCCCTTGACATAGGCATCGCCCACGGTGGCTATCACATGGTCACCGATCATAGCCGAGGTATAGTGATTCCAACAGGGAAAAATGGGAAGCCAACCGCCCTGTTCGGCCATAAGGAACAAACTGTTCATCATCTGTGCATTTGCGGAGGGGGTAAGCAAATTGAACAGTGGATGCGATGCCCTGTAGGTATCCCACATGGAGAAATCTGTGAAATAGTCGCCTCCTCCGGTATTGTGCAACTGTTCCCCACCTGCAAAACTTCTATATGTGCCGTCCACATCATTAAAAATTCTGGGCTGTAAATAGCTGTGATACAATGCAGTATAAAATATGATTTTGTCTTCTTCGCTACCACCCTCCACCTTGACCTTTGCCAATAGGTTTTCCCAAGTGGTTTTTAGGTTGGCCTTGGCCGATTCAAAGTTCAAATGCCGCGTTTCGCGCTCCAGGTTTTTCCTGGCCTGGGCAATGCTGGTAAAAGAAGTGCCCACCACGGCTTCAATGGTCTCGCCTTGTTTCACTTTAAAGGAAGCATAGCCCCCACTGTTTTTTTGATTGGAAATTTCAATTGTCTTTTCCAGGATTTTATTCTGGCGGTACACCCCGTAGCTTTCAAAACTTCGGGCGAATCGAACTACAAAATATCCGCTAAAGCCTGCAGGTTCACCCCATCCCTGATAAATACGATGTACGGGGTTGTACCCCACAATTTCATTGGATTCGGGCAAAATCTGCACAAAACCTTCCCCTTCATCACTGTTGGGATTTACCACCACATGGGCTTCTCCCTGTTTGTTATACGTAAATTTGAAAAAACCGGAGCGTTTGGTGGCCGTCATTTCAACAGTCACGTCATAGTCTTCCAACTCTACTTCATAGACAAAAGGAGTGGCCCTTTCTTTTTTATGGGAAAACTTGGATCCCCTTTCCTCAGGAAGGCATTTAAGATTCCCTGAAATGGGCATAATCGTCATACTGCCGTAATCCTGAACGCAGGAGCCGCTGAGCCAATGACTTCCCCTAAATCCCTGGATAATGGAATCGGTATAATAGTAGGGGGCATGACATTTGGTCTCGGTCATCTTTGTCTGGGGTGTCCAGTTGGTCATTCCAAAAGGTACGGTCACATAAGGCACCACTTGGGCGTTGTTCTCTTTGCCATGCCCATGTTTTAAGGCACTTATAGTAGTGGCAGGTGCCGTGCCAATAAGGGGATTGACGTAAGTGACCAACGACTTTTGGGAGGTATTGATCGTCGTTTCACAACCCAGCACCAAAAAAAGGACCACACTTACCATGGCCATCCTATGATGGGTTTTTAATCTAGCCTTGCAAAAGATATCCTTCATAATAACTTCCTATCAACAAGAACCGGTAAATCTTAAAGTCACCAAACCCTGGTCTAATCAATTTTTTTAATGGTATTATCCAAACGGGCATCATTCTTAACTCCCACCGCTTTCTTTAACACAATTTGTTTATGTGCCGCAGGAGGGATGGTAATATTGTCGAGATGTACCCTTTCCACATCATCAAAGATATAGCTGGGACGGTAATCTTCGTCATCCAATTGTAATGTCACATTTTTAAAGGTGATGTCCTTTACGTGCCTTACATAGAACCCCCAGGCGGGAAGTTCCCCGAACATGGAAAACTCCGGGTAGTCATTGATTTTTTCCGGCACTTGGTCCAATCTGCCCAGTGGAATGTAGGCCATGCCTTTTGAGGCCCTGCCCGGAGCGGTGATCTCCACATTTTCAATAGTTATATCCTCAACTTTGTGCCCGGGAATACCCGTTATGGAAGAGGGAATGGGATTGTGAAAAAAGTCCACTGCAGGCCCTCTCATATCATAGTCCAAATCGGGTCTTCCAAACGGAATCTGAACTTTAATATCCTTTATATGGACATTCTTTATTTTACCGGGGGTTTTTCCGCTTCTGTGCCCTAGGCGGATAAAAATGGCGTTGCCCGTGTTCTTGGCCACAATATTGGAGACCTTGATATTCTCTATTACGCCCCCGTCCACACTTTCTATGGCAATGGCAGAACGAAAGGTGTCAAAAACCTCAATACTATCTATGGTCACATTTTTAAATCCACCATGGGAAGCGGTTCCAAATTTTAGTGCGCTGGCACTGCTCTTTACAGTACAATTGGCAATGTATATACTATCGTTATAATGATTTGGGTAATATGATTTTAGGCAAATACCATCATCGGCCGAATCCACATCGCAATGGGTCACCCGTACATTTTTACAATCGGTGATATCGATACCGTCATTGTTCCAATAAGCCCTGTTGACCACTTTTAGATGGTCTAACTTCAGGTTTTCGCAAAGCTCAAAGGAAAGTCCCCAGCAAGCACCATTGTACAAATCCAAATCCAAAATCTCCACATTCCTACAGGCAGAGAACCGAAAGAGTTTGGGCCGGGCCGTTTCATTGGGGCGCATTCTTCGGTAATTGTATTTTGGGTCAATGCGCTCCCCAGTGTGGTGAAGGCTGTCTATGGCCAAGGCCAATTCCCTGCCCTGGCCATCAATCCTGCCCCTACCATATATTTTGAAATCATTCGCCTTGTAGGCGACCAAAAAAGCCATTTGGGAATTGTCATCTTTCTTGGGGGATTCCGGTTTGCCCTCCATGGCCATTTCCTTATAATCATATGGATTGGTGCTTCCCAAGAGCACTGCTCCCTCCTTCAAATAAAGGCTTACATTTGATTTCATTTCCAAACTTCCCGAAAGGTACTGCCCCGCAGGAAATACCAAAGTTCCCCCACCTGTTTGGTTTACCCGGTCTATCAAAGTTTGTAAGGCCAATGTATTTAGGGTGTTCCCACCTGAAACAACGCCGTACTCGGTAACTTTATACTCCAGGTCGTCGGTTTTCTTTATATATGTTTGTTTGGCTATTTCCTTGGAAAGCGGTTTTTCTTCCGTTGTGACCTTTTTGCAGGAACCAAGAAAGAGTAGGCTTGACAAAATGAGTTCAAAATATAAATACCGACAATTGAATAGCATAATCAAAGGTTTTACCCCTTTTTGGGTTTAGGTTTGTTTCCAAGTTCAAATTGCAGGACCCCTCCTCTCGAAATGAGATTGAAGTCTATTAAGCTTGAGTTGATTTCGTCTCCATTCCAAGTTACCTTTTGAATGAATATGTTTTCTTCGGAAAATCCATTTGTCATTATTTGCAAAGGCTGCCCCGGGGTCTTGATGGCTATTTTTTCAAATAATGGGGCCGTCAAGGCCAACTGTGTGCTTCCGGGAAATACGGGATATAGACCCATGGCCGAGCAGACGAACCAAGCTGACATGGTTCCCGCATCATCGTCCATTTCCCGAATATAACCATGTGGGGTGGCCTGAAATATTTTACGTGTACTGGGTGTTTTCCATTTCTCATGGGTACCATACCAGTTGTTGGTTTTCTCGGTCATCAACCGGTTCACCAATTTTTGGGTTTTCCATGGTGAACGGGTGTAGACATATAAATACGGAACTTGAATATCCGGCTGATTTCCAATAGTAAAAAGCTCGTTATCAAAAAAATAGTCCAATTGTTCCTCAAACACCTTTTTCCCTCCCAACATCTTCTGGATGCCTTTTATATCATAGGGTACCAACCAACGGTATTGCCAAAGTGTACCCTCATAAAGCCCGTCTCCGTGCATGATATCGGAATTGTCACCCATGTTCCGAAACTTATCCTTCCAAGTATTTTGGTATTGAAGGGCTTTTTTTAGGTATATACCGTAATCCTCCTTCTTTCCAAGTTCCCTTGCTATTTGCGACAATGCCCACAAATCGTAACTGGATTCCAGCACATTGTCCGGAGTTTTAAAAGGAAGTTTCTTGGCTTCCTCCAGTAGCTTGGGATAAATGGATTTGAGGTCAAAGGGCAACAGTCCTTTCTGAAGGGCTTCCAAAAGTACTATGCTCGAATGTTCTGTCCGCACGGTGATAAAAGGTTCCTTTTCCGTGGCCCAATCGGGCTTGCCCTGCTGATATAGTTTTCCAATGGAACTTACCATGTCTTTATAATGCTCTGGGTAAAGCAAGGACAATAAAGGCATCTTGGTTCGAAAGGTGTCCCAAACAGACCATCCGTGATAGTGGTTGCTCCTATCCGTTTTATGGATTTCCCCGTCGCTTCCCTTAAAGGAACCATCCCCATCTTGAATCTGAAAAGGGGTTTGCAGCACGTGGTACAAATGGGTGTAAAAAAGCTTTTTATGCTCTGCATTTTCAGTATGAACCTTAACTACCGATAAGTTTTTGGCCCATTCTTGGCGGGCCTGGTCCTTCACCTCTTCAAAATCCATAGTACGGACACGTTGAAGGTTTTTTAGGGCATTTTGACTGCTCACCGTGGATAGGGCACACAATACTTGGACTTCTTGCCCTAAATCGACATCAAAAGAGAAAATGACCTTTGCTTCCTCTTCTTCGACATCGAAATTTCCTGAATCAGTAGCCAATGCAAAGTAGAAAGTATACTTGCCTTTGTCGCAGACATTGGCACCGGACACTTCACCCAACAGTACTCCATCTTTTTGCAGATGGTGCTTTTCGTAGTAAAATTTGGAGAGCGAACTTTGCAGATCAACGGTAATTCCGGCAGACCCGCTTTGGGGGAAGGTGTATTTGTGAAATGCAACCTGACGTGTTGCGGTCAGTTCGCATTGTATACCATTGCCCAATTCCACCGCATAGTAACCGGGTTGCGCCCTTTCCGTTTCCTTTTTATATATCTGGGGATTGGGATGGGACGACTTGGGTCCTAAATAGGGCAATATCCTGAGGTTGCCCCCTACACCGCGACAACCAACCCCGGAAAACCGCGTATTGGAAAAACCGAGAATGTAGTCGGCATCATAATCATATCCCGAATGTCCAATAGGATAGGTATCGGGTGCTGGTTTGGCCATTCCAAAGGGAACCGCAGCGGCCGGGTCGGTTTGGCCATGGTCACTGCCGGTACATATAAAGGGGTCCACATAATCCACAATTTGTTTCTTGACTTGTCCATGTTCCACTTGCGCACAAAGCATTGAAACGCAGATGCACATAAAAATTGCTATGATTTTGTATTTCACCTTTACGTTTATTATTGATTCATACCCTAGTGTTTGACTTTTTGGGAATTTCATTCTTATCCCTAAAAAAGGGCAGATGCAGGGATTGCACATCCGCCCTAAACCTAATTAATCTAACTACAAAAACTAACTAAACTCAAACTATTAAAACTAGAATGACTCTAATACCCGGGATTTTGTTCCAAAGAGCCATCAGACAATAACAATTCATTGGCTGGGATGGGCCTTAGCAGATGAATGTTGCTATCAAACGCGCCATGATCGGTATTTTGGGGGTTGTACAGATTCAGTCGTTCCTCCAATTTGCCCATTCGTTTTAACACCGCCCAACGGTTTTCCTCCCCAGCGAGTTCAATAGCCCGTTCGTCAAGGAGATTGTCCAAGGTCAGCCCCGTATAAAAACTGGCCTCTCCGGTCGCCCTTTCCCTGACAATGTTGAGGTGTTGCAAGCCGGATATGCTGTTGCCGGCCGCCAAATAGGCCTCGGCCGCAATCAAATGGGTCTCTGCTATCCTGAACACATAGGTGTCCCTGGAACCATTACCTGCCCCATCTATACCTATATCGTCGAATTTCTTAAAAATGGGGAAATTGATCCGGTTAATATTAGAGGAATACTGGTAGACCGCTCCTGGAACATTGTCCGGAATACCGAACAGGTATTGATCTGGTTGGTACACCCAATATCGGTTAAGCTTATCTGCCAACTCCGTAGCATCAAGGGTTGTTTTGGGATAGTAGATTACCGTATCACCCACTGCAATGGGATCTTCCGGTTGCCCTTCACCGGACGAAAATGTAACCTCTTCCGCAGCAAACAAAGCTCGGTGCAAGGTGACATCGTCCCGGGTATCGTTAGCGGCAAAAAGTCCGTAAAAATAAGGAGTGGGCATTAACTGGGAACTACTTGCCCCATATACGCTATTTCTCCCTATGCCTGCATAGTTTTCGATGGCATTCATTAAGAGTCCGTGCTTGGAATTACTTCGATCGTTATCATTTCCCCCAGGCCCATATTGCACGGCAAACAATACCTCATCATTCACCTGGTTATCATAGTCAAACAGCTCTTCAAAGGTTTGACTTCTTAAATCGTAGCTCCCAATGGCCTGTTCTGCAAGGGAAGCAGCCGTATCAAAATCTGTGGCATCGCCATAGGATTTGTAACCCCTTGTCAGATATACATCGGCCAGCAGATGCTGTGCGGCCCTTCTGGAAAACCTACCTGTTTGCGGTGCATCCAGTAAATTGGGAATGGCCGCCTCCAAGTCAGAAATAATTTGCCCAAAGGTTTCCTCCTCACTAGATCGTGCATAATCCGCACGTATGGATGTGGTCTCTTCCAATTCCAAAACCAGCCCTCCATAGTGCTGTACCAAGTTGTAGAATGCCAATGCCCTTAATGCCCTTGCCTGGGCAATTCCATAATCCCTGGCATCCAAATTGGCATCGCTCCAGGAAATATCGTTCTGGTATCTGTTGATGGCAATATTGGCATCTGCAATCAAATTGTAGTTTACCCGCCAATATTCTACGGTGTTTTCATTGTCCGAGCTCAATCCAAAGTAGTCGTTAAAGCTATTGAATTCCTCCACTTGGGTTTGAACTGTATAGATATCGGTACCTGACAAGTTGATATCATATTCCTTATAGATATCCCTCAAGTCCTCATAGATGCCCACGATCAATTGGTCCGCATTATCCTCCCCTATGAAAGTTTCTGCCGTGACATCGGAAAAGAACTCCTCTTCCAGATAGTTCTCACAGGCCGTAAAACTTGCCATCCCAATCAGGAGAAAAGTGTATTTTAAATTCTTAAAAGATTTCATTTCTAATTTTTTTTAGGATTAAAGTGATACGTTCAGGCCAAAGAGGATTGTCTTGGTCATATAGGCGCTGCTGAAAGAGTTTTGCAGCCCAGTTTCCGGGTCGGGCCCTTCATAATCCGTGAAGATGAAAGGATTTTGGATATCCAACGAAAGACGAAGGCCATTCAATTTTAGTTTCTCCAGCAATCCCCTTTGAAAGGTATAGGAGAGTCCTATATTGCCAATCTTTACAAAATCAAATTCCTCGTAGTAATATTCCCCTGGATGTGCATAGTCCAGTGCCGGTCTACTTGCGTTAGGGTTATTGGGAGTCCAGTAATCCAGGTCCAGTTTATTGAATTTGGCCCCGTCATTTTGATAGGGTGCAAAGTTTTGGTAGAACTCAGAATGGCCCAAAGTACCTTGTCTTGTGTTCATTTGAACCCTAAATTCAAAGTTCTTATAGTAGAAAGTATTGGTCATACCCCCAATCCAATCGGGAGCGTTTGAACCAATGACCACCTTATCATCATTGTTGATAAGACCGTCATTATTTTGGTCAACAAATTTGAATTGCCCAGGTCTGGCCCCAAAAGTTTCCGCTTCTGCAGCTTCATCAAGTTGCCAAATCCCTTCATTTTCATAGGCAAAAATGGCATCTACCGGTTGGCCTACCTGCAATACCCCATGACGCCCAAAGGGTACCATGTCCAAATCTCCATCAATGCGTAGGATTTCGTTTTTATTCCGGGCAAAATTCAGTTCTGTTCTCCACCTAAAGTTCTTCGTGGATATGTTCAAACTACTAAAAGACACTTCAATACCTTGGTTCCTTACCGAGCCAAAGTTGCCTATGGCATCATCAAAACCCGAAATATCAAACAATTCCCTATTAAAAATACTGCCATCGGTTTCCTTATTGTAGTAATCGATGGATAGGCCAACCCTGTTGGAGAACAGTCCAAAATCGAGACCAATATTAATTTCATCCGATACTTCCCAAGTCAAGTTTTGATTGGACAACCTACGTATGGTTTGACTATTGGTAAGCTCATCACCGAACAAATAGGTAGAGCCGTTCAAGAAAGATAAGGATCCGTATGGGCTTACCGATTCTATATTGCCCGTTTGGCCGTAGCTCAATCGCAACTTAAGGTTGGACAACCAGTCGATCTCCTTGGCAAAATTCTCCTCGCCAATTCTCCAGGCAAAGGCGGCAGTGGGAAAGAAATCCCATTTATTGCCTTCGGCCAATCGCGAAGCACCATCATAACGGCCGGTCAAGGTAAACAAATATTTATCTTTGATGGAGTAGGTAATCCTTCCCGTTAACGAGGCCAAATTCTCTTTTACAAAGAAGCTGTCATTATTTCGGATATCCAGTCCAGCTCCAGTATTAAAAAAGGAAAAATCGTCCGTACTAAAATTACGGGTTTGGATGTCGCTTCCCTCGGTTTCCCTTTGGTAGAGGGAACCAATAACCGTTGCTTTAAGCTCATGGTCCTGGAAAGGGGTGAAATCCATGTTTATAATATTGTCCCAGGCATAGGACACATCGGTAAAGGTGTTGTAGATAGAACGTATCCTACTTGGATCATTTCTTGAAGATTTGGTAAGCAAACCTCTATATTCGCCAAATCTGTTGCTACTCAGGTTGGGCGAGAATTGGGTTTTAAGGTTCATCCAAGGAAGTGGTTTGTACTCCAAAAAGACATTGGCAATAATATCAATCCGTTTGGTGTTCACCGTCCATGCACCCTCCCTCTCAAACAAGGGATTGATAAATCGCTGATCCTGCTCATCGGGAATAAGGTCTATGGCCCCATCCTCATCAAAAGGGTTTACCGTTGGTGCCAAACGAAAGGAGCTCCTGAACAGTTCTCGGCTACCCTCTTCCCTCTCGGAAAAAGCCAGGTAGGTCTTAACGCCCAAGCTGAACTTGTCATTGACCTTCTTAGTCAGGGCACCGGTGAGGTTATACCTTTCAAATTGTTCGATACCCAGTACCCCTTCATCCTTCAGGTAGGCAATGGAAGCATTGTATACCAAACCATTTTCACCCCCACTTACCCCAAAAGTATGACTGGTCTGTATCCCGGTTTCCTGAAAGAGATCGATCCAATCGGTATAGGCCCTTTGGGCGACATTGTTGCGTTCCTCATCATCAACAAACTCGATAGTGAGATCGGGAACAATGGCATTGTAGTCATCCACGGTTGGATTGCCGGGAAACAACTGCCCAAAATCCCTGGCCCTGACCACATCTTCAACAAAAGCTACATATTCGTCGCCATTGTAGAAGTCCGGAACGTTTACGGGAGACCTAATACCAAAAGTGGCGTCATAGGTAAACCTTGTGGGGCCTTCCAAGCCATTTTTGGTGGTGATGATGACCACCCCATTGGCACCCCTAGCTCCATAAATGGCGGTGGAGGATGCATCCTTCAATACATCTATTTGTTGGATATCCGCAGGGTTCAATGCGTTGATGTTGTCAAAGAAGATGCCGTCCACCACATAAAGGGGTTGCGATAAATCACTGCCTGGGTCATCATTCACACCATCATTGCCCGCATTGTTGTTGGCCAAAGCGGTATTGCCCCTTACCAAAATAGATAAAGGCGCTCCAGGTTTATTGTTCAGTGTTCGTACGTCCACCCCGGCCAATCTGCCCTGAATGGCTTGGGCCACATCTGTTTTACGTTGCTCCACGACATCCTGGCTGCCCAGGGATACCACGGAACCGGTAAGGTCTTTTCTGGTAGTGGTACCGTAACCAATAACAACCACCTCGTCCAATCCTGTTGCCGAGGCCGATAGTTGTACGTTATAATTGGTGGAACCGTCCAGTTGAATTTCTTTGGATTCAAATCCAATATAGGAAACCACCAAAATGGCACTGCCATCCTGCACCGTAATAGTGAAGTTCCCGTCAAAATCCGTGACCACTCCATTGTCGGTACCTTTCTCCAAAACACTGGCCCCGGGCAGTGGCACATTTTGGTCGTCAAGAACCACACCGGTCACAGTTTGTTGTCCCCATGAAATGGCTGTCATTCCCACGAAGAGCACCAGCCACAAAAAGATTGGTTTTTTCATCATAAAAAGCTTAGTTATATATTCAGTTGATCAAACTTAACTGCACCCTTGTCTTATCGTAATGGACATTTTTGCCAAAAAAATGGATAAATCCATCAATCTTTTGTTTTTGGTATTCAAGATGTCCATGAAAATAGGTTTGAACCATAGTAGTGTAGACACCATTTAAAATGAGCACCTTTAATTTTCTGTACGGAGAAAGGTCTCCAACAAATTGTGTGTTAAGGTTTGTCTTTGAAACGGAAAGTTCTTTTTTACAGTGGATGGGCTTCGATTACCCAACCATAATATAGCTTGCCATTGACCATAAATGCATCTTGAAAACCGGTTTTGGCTTTTACCATTACTGGACTCATTGAAATAAAAACACTTCCCCATAAAGCAAAAGTGTCATTTTTTTCTGCCTTCCAAGGGCATGGGATTTATTTTCGCTCTCCATGATGACGTAATGGAATTACCATATTTTACCACTATTTTAGGGCAGTTGAAACTAAGCAGTCATGCAGAATAGGGTTGCCAAGTATTGGAAGCTTCACAGAGTTCCAATTCTTCTGGTATTGGTCAGTTGTATTTTTTATGGTGTTTTTGCCCATAATCTCGTCCGGGAGGATTTTCCAAAACTACTTTCCCTTTTTGCTGCACTTTTCTTCCTCCACTACAAACTAATTCAATTTAAAAAATGGAATTTTAAGTTTTTGTTGGTTGCCGGAATGCTGTTCCGATTGGTCTTCTTGATGGTCGAACCCAATCTATCACAGGATTTTTACCGCTTTATTTGGGATGGGGAACTTATTAAGAACGGCATCAATCCGTACCGCTACACACCAAATGAACTGATCGAACAAACTACCTTTCACATTCAAAACGCCAAGGAACTGCACCAGGGGATGGGCACATTGAGTGCAAGACACTACAGCAACTATCCCCCAATGAATCAATTGTTCTTTTATCTAAGCACCCTGTTGGGGATGGGAAGCATTATGGGCTCCTTACTATGGTTGCGCATCTTTATCATTGCGGCGGACATTGGTGTACTTTATTTTGGAAGGAAATTGTTGGGAAACCTAAATCTAAGTCCCCATTTACTTTTTTGGTATTTTTTGAACCCGCTGGTCATTATAGAACTCACGGGTAATCTGCATTTTGAAGGTATGATGCTGTTCCTTTTTATATGGGCCATGTACCTTATATCTGCGGGCAACTCTATTTTGGCGGCTCCTATCTATGCAGCATCAATCATGCTAAAGTTGGTTCCTTTACTGTTCCTTCCCCTTTTTTTGAAGTTTTTTGGGATACGAAAAAGTGCCCTTTTTTACCTAGTGGTGGGGGTAAGCAGTTTCATTTACCTTATCCCCTTTTACACACCGGAGTTGGCTGCCAATTACAGTAAGACCATTGGACTGTGGTTTTCGAATTTTGAGTTTAACGCCAGCATTTATAATCTGGTAAAGTATTTGGGGGTGGAATTTTTCGGTTCCAAGCCATGGGAATTGATCAAATCATACGGAAGCTTTGTAAAAGTTGGTACGCTTATCATCATACTCCTTTTGACATTTGTGCAAAAGCACCAAACCTTGACCTCCGTCCTAAAATCCATGTTTTTTGTTTTGGTCAGCTACTATTTTTTGTCCTCGACCGTCCATCCATGGTATATTGTCTTTCCTTTGGTATTGGGACTGTTTACCGATTACCGCTTTGCGATTTTATGGTCGGCCGTAATTATCCTAAGCTATTTCACCTATTCCCAACCGGAGTTTAAGGAAAACCTTTGGTTGATTACCCTTGAATATTTTTTGGTGATTGGTTACTTCGTTTATGAATTTCTGAAAAATCGTAACATTCCTCAACTGATTCGTAAAAACTCATAACAAAATATACAAACTTTGAAGAAATTTGTACATTTACCCCATCATGAACGAACAGCACAACATATTTTCTACCTTGAGCGCCATTGCTCCAGTACGTCCGTTCACTTCACGCCGTCGCCCGTAAGGGTGCACATTATCTTCTGGGATTAGGTGAGTCCATTCCCGTTTCCAACCAAACCATTTCAATTTTTCATACAATTTAAACGTCAGCAATGGAACTAGTCGTTGCCAACGAATCACATTTTAAATACGCCAAGATCATAAGTGACACCATTACGGAGTCGGCCAAGGTTCGAGGTACGGGTATTGCCCAGCGTTCTCCTGAATATATCATCAAAAGATTGCAGAACGGCAATGCCGTTATTGCCCTTGATGGTGACAAATTTGCGGGATTCTGCTATATCGAAGTTTGGGGCAACAAAGATTTTGTGGCCAATTCCGGGCTTATAGTCCACCCTGATTATCGGGGACAGGGATTGGCAAAAAAAATCAAAAAGAAAATCTTTGAACTCTCAAAAGAAAAGTTTCCCAATGCCAAGATTTTTGGAATTACTACCGGGCTTCCCGTGATGAAAATGAACTATGCATTGGGATACAAACCCGTTACCTTTTCCGAACTGACGGACGACCCCGATTTTTGGAAAGGCTGCCAAACCTGTAAAAACTTTGATATCCTTACCCGTACGGAACGCAAAATGTGCTTATGTACGGGAATGTTATATGACCCTGCAGAAAAAAACAAGCATCCCAATGCCGAAAAAATCAATAAGAAAACCTTTCAACGGTTAAAAAGCATAAAGGAAAGTTTATTCCTTAAAAAGAAAACAAAATGAGAAAACTAGTACTCGCCTATAGTGGTGGTTTGGATACCTCCTACTGTGCCATGAACCTATCTAAGGAACACGGCTTTGAAGTCCATGCCGTAAGTGTAAATACCGGTGGATTTTCCGTGGCGGAAATTAAAGAAATCGAAAAAAAGGCACTTGCCCTGGGGGCTGCCAGCTATACCTCAATAGATGCGGTGCAGACATTTTATGACAAGGTGGTGAAATACCTCATTTTCGGTAATGTCCTGCGAAACAATGCCTATCCCCTATCCGTAAGTGCCGAACGAATTGTCCAGGCCGTGGAAATCGTGGAACACGCCAAAAAAATTGGCGCCGACTCTATTGCCCATGGCAGTACCGGTGCCGGAAATGACCAGGTCCGGTTTGATATGATTTTCCAAACACTGGCCCCGGAAATTGAAATCATTACCCCAATACGCGACCATAAGCTGACCAGGGAAGAGGAAATCAGCTATTTACAGAACAACGGTGTCGATTATTCCTGGGAAAAGGCCAAATACTCCATTAACAAGGGACTTTGGGGCACTTCCGTGGGAGGCGATGAAACCTTAACGTCACATCTCCCCTTACCCGATTCCGCTTATCCAAGCCAATTGCAACAAAAAGAACCATCAAAAGTAAAACTCACCTTTGAAAAAGGGGAACTGATCGCCATTGATGACGAAAAGGACGTTCCCGTGAAGAATATCGAAAAGCTGGAAAAGATGGCATCCCCATACGCCATTGGGCGCGATATTCATGTGGGCGATACCATCATTGGCATTAAGGGCCGGGTCGGTTTTGAAGCTGCCGCCCCCTTAATTATCCTTAAAGCACACCACTTATTGGAAAAGCATGTGCTCAGTAAATGGCAACAGTTCCAAAAAGAACAGTTGGGCAACTTTTATGGGATGTTACTTCACGAGGGAAATTACCTGGATGAGGTTATGCGAAATATAGAAGCTTTTTTGACCGATACCCAACGTAATGTTTCGGGGGATGTTTTTGTGGCACTATACCCGTTCCAGTTTCGATTGGAAGGGGTGGCTTCCCCACATGATCTCATGAACGCTTCTTTCGGAAGTTATGGTGAATTGAACAAAGGATGGACTGCGGATGAGGCCAAGGGCTTTATCAAAATCCTGTCCAATCCCGCCAAGATTGCTAACCATGTAAATCAAAATCATGATTAAAGCAGGTATCATAGGAGGTTCAGGTTACACCGGAGGGGAATTGATCCGAATTTTACTGAATCACCCTGCAATTGAAATTGACTTTGTCTTCAGTACCACCAAGGCCGGCAAACCCATTGCATCGGCACATCCCGATCTATTGGGACAAACGGAACTTCATTTCACAAAGAACATAAATTCCGGTGTGGATGTGGTGTTCCTCTGTTTGGGACATGGAAATTCATCCAGGTTCCTATTGAACCATCAATTTTCCAACGGGACAAAGATCATCGATTTAAGCAATGATTTTCGATTGCAAAACGACGCCACTTTTCAGGACAATACCTTTGTGTACGGGCTGCCCGAATTAAACAAGGATGCCATTGAAAGTGCAAATGCCATCGCTAATCCCGGATGTTTTGCCACCGCTGTTCAATTGGCATTATTGCCACTGGCCAAGAAAGGATTATTACACAATGAAGTCCATATCAATGCAATCACCGGAAGTACGGGAGCCGGCATCAAACCTTCGGAAACAACCCATTTCAGTTGGCGCAATAACAATATAAGTTGGTACAAACCCTTTACCCACCAGCACTTGGGTGAGATTGGGGAAAGTCTGTATTCCTTCGGAAACGAACTGGGGAAGCTCTATTTTCTCCCGCAACGTGGAAATTTTTCCCGGGGCATATTTGCAACCGCCTACACCCATTTTAATGGAAGCCAGAAAGAAGCACAAAAATTATACACCAGGTATTACAGCAAAGCAAAATTCACCCATGTTTCCCAGGAACCCATTCACTTGAAACAGGTGGTCAACACCAATAATTGCCACATCCACGTCCACAAACATGAGGATGTCCTATTGATAAGTTCGGCAATTGATAATTTGTTGAAAGGCGCATCGGGGCAAGCGGTACAGAATATGAACTTGATCTTTGGTCTGGAAGAGGATTTGGGATTACAACTAAAGGCCAGCACATTTTAACAATGAAACAAAAGATTGCACATATCGCGTTGGTAGTGAACGATTATGATGAAGCGATCCGATTCTACACCAAAAAGCTAAACTTCAAATTGGTGGAGGACACCAAGCTCAGTGAAGAAAAAAGATGGGTTGTGGTTGCTCCGCCAGGGGCCAGGGAAAGCTCGCTGGTATTGGCAAAGGCCGATACTGAAAAACAATCGCTCAGCATAGGCAATCAAACCGGGGGAAGGGTATTCCTTTTTCTTTTTACGGACGATTTCCAGAGAGACTATACGGCAATGCTCGAAAAAGGGGTAACGTTTGTTAGGAAACCCCAAAAAGAACCCTATGGCACAGTTGCCGTCTTTGAAGATTTATATGGAAATCTTTGGGACTTACTGGAACCAAGCGATTCAAACCATGGCAATATAGAAAACCAAAACAACCATTAACCGTCAACCGTCAACCGTCAACAAATATTCAGATATGAAAATAGCCATTATAGGAGCAGGTAATTTGGGATTGTCCATAGCAAAAGGGGTGCTGCACAGCAATGGCGCAACGACCATGTACCTCACCAAAAGGAACATTTCGGAAATCAAGGATTTTGAAAAGTATGGTAACGTGACCGTAACATCGGACAATCGGGAAGCCGTTCAACATTCGGACATTCTCATTTTTGCCGTGCAGCCCGGTCATTTTGAAGCCATTTTGGACGATGTCAAGGATCTATTGGGCGAAAACCATGTGGTCATCAGTACCATAACAGGCTTCAGTATCCAGCGAATGGAGTCCATTATCGGTACCGACCGCTTTATCATCAGGAGCATGCCCAACACAGCAATTTCGGTGGGAAAAAGTATGACCTGTCTATGTGCGAATGATCTCGGGAAAAAACGGGTCGATTTGGCCAAGGCCATTTTTAACCGGATGGGGCATTCCTTGGAAATCCCTGAAGAGCAAATGCAGGCGGCCACGGTAATCTGTGCCAGTGGCATCGCTTTTTGGATGCGTTTGATTCGCGCTACCACCCAGGGGGCCATCCAATTGGGATTTGATGCCAGGGAAGCCCAGGAATTGGCCATGCATACCTGTAACGGTGCCGCAAGTTTACTGATTGAATCCGGTAGCCATCCCGAAGAGGAAATTGATAAGGTGACCACTCCAAAAGGGTGTACTATCGAAGGTTTGAACGAAATGGAGCATCAAGGATTGAGCTCCTCCTTGATCCGTGGAATAGTGACCTCTTTTGAGAAGATCAATCGAATTAAAGAAAGACAATTGTAGTTAACCTTAAAAACGGAATGTCATTTTGAACCCGTGGAGGGGAAATCCAAATAGTCCACATTCATTTAAAATGACCAAAAGCGCGATAATATGAAATTATTCGATGTATACCCGCTTTATAATGTAACCCCTGTTTCCGCAAAAGGAATTGAAGTTACCGATGATAAAGGGGATACCTATCTCGATTTTTATGGGGGCCATGCCGTGATTTCCATTGGGCATTCCCATCCCCATTATGTAAAACAGTTGACCGAGCAATTGCAAAAGATGGCTTTTTACAGCAACTCCATACAAAATCCGCTCCAACTCAAATTAAGTGAAAAGTTGGGGGAACTTTCCGGGTGTAGGGATTACCAGTTATTTCTTTGCAATTCTGGGGCCGAAGCCAATGAAAATGCCCTGAAAATGGCCTCCTTCCACACTGGAAAAGCCAAGGTCATTGCCTTTAGGAACAGTTTTCATGGGAGGACCTCCGCTGCGGTGGCAACGACCGATAATCCCAAAATAAACGCACCGCTGAATCAACAACAGCAAGTTGATTTTCTCCCCTTGAATGATTTTGGGGCCTTTGAAAAATGTATTGCCCAAAAGGAACACTGTGCCGTGATCCTGGAAGCCATTCAAGGTGTTGGCGGATTGGATGAGCCCACTACGGAATTTTATCAATTCGTGGCTGCAAAGTGCAACCAATATCAAGTAGTACTCATTGCGGACGAAGTTCAATCGGGCTTTGGACGAAGTGGAAAATTCTTCGCTTTCCAACACCATGTCCCTTCGACTTCGCCCAGCGACCGTCCGGATATCATTTCCATTGCCAAGGGCATGGGCAATGGCTTTCCCGTTGGTGGCGTGTTGATCCACAATTCCTTTGAACCCTCCTACGGGTTATTGGGCACCACCTTTGGCGGTAACCATTTGGCCTGCGTGGCAACACTTTCGGTTTTGGAAGTCCTCGAACGGGAAAACCTTATGGAAAACGCACTGCAATTGGAAACCTACTTCAAAACAAAGGCAAAAGAAATTCCAACCCTAAAAAAGGTAAAGGGCCGGGGATTGATGTTGGGACTGGAATTTGACTTTGAAGTCGGTCAACTTCGAAAAAACCTAATTTACAACCAACATATGTTTACGGGCGGTTCCGCCAATAAAAAACTATTGCGGTTTTTGCCCGCATTGAACATCACAAAAAATCAAATAAATCGATTCTTTGAGGGGCTTAACGCAGAATTGAACTCGTCTTGAGTTCGCAGGGTTTAGGAAAAAAGCTTTTGGTAAAGTGCCCTTTCCTCTAATTCGTTTTCCATGATCTCTGACGAGCATGGCAAGAGGAAAACATGGCAAAGAAAATGAACAAGTAAAATGAATTCCTTGCTATCGCCCTGAGCGCCCGCCTGAATGCTACTAGCGGGCGGGTAGTCGAAGGGAAGGCAGGAATGACAAAAAAGCAAGAATGAAAAACTATCTGTCCATACAGGATTTAGGCAATTTGCGACAAGGGGTGCAAGAGGCCCTGACATTAAAAACCAATCCATATGCGTTTGAAAATCTGGGCAAAAGAAAGACCATTTGCCTGCTCTTTTTCAACAACAGCCTACGTACCCGACTGAGTACCCAAAAGGCGGCCCAGCATTTGGGAATGGACGTAATGGTCATGAACTTCGGAAACGAGGGTTGGCAACTGGAATTTGAACATGGGGTGGTCATGGACGCGGGAAAAGCGGAACACATCAAGGAAGCGGCCCAGGTGGTGTCCCAATACTGTGATATTATTGCCATACGGGCATTTGCAAGTTTGGAGGATAAGGAAAAAGACGAAAAGGAAGAAGTACTGCAAGGTTTTGTGAAGTACGCCCATATTCCCGTGGTCAATATGGAAAGCTCAACGGCCCATCCCTTGCAAGCCCTGGCAGATGCCATCACCATTCAGGAACATAAAAAAATGGAACGGCCCAAAGTGGTCTTGTCCTGGGCACCACACCCCCGGGCGCTGCCCCACGCCGTAGCCAATTCCTTTGTGGAAATGATGAAACTCCAGGATGCGGAATTTGTGATCACAAATCCAGAAGGGTACGATTTGAACCCAAAAATCACAGAAGGCTGTCAAATTGTGCATGACCAACAAATCGCCCTTAAAAATGCGAACTTTGTCTATGTAAAAAACTGGAGTAGCTATTCGGACTATGGCAAGGTCCTACATGTGGACAAAAGTTGGAAAATGACCAAGGAAAAGTTGGGCAAGGCCCACTTTATGCATTGTCTGCCCGTGAGACGAAATATGGTCATGGAAGATGCGGTACTGGACAGTGACCAAAGTTTGGTCATTGAACAGGCAAACAATAGGACTTTTGCCGCACAGTTGGTCTTAAAGCGAATATTGGAGGCATTTTAAATGGGGGAAATCAAACTAAAGGACAAGGTCTGTATCGTTACCGGAGCAACAAGCGGAATGGGAAAAGCCATTGCCAGAGCCTTTTATAAAGAAGGAGGCAGACTTGTCCTTTCCGGCCGTAATGAGGAAAGGGGCCAAACCCTTGAGGAAGAACTCCCTGGAACTGTATTTGTACCAGGGGACGTAGGCAATGTTGAGGATAACAAAAAACTCGTCGACAAAGCCCTAAGCACCTTTGGTCGTTTGGATGTACTCTCGTTGAATGCAGGGATGTTGGGATTGGGCAGTGTCGTGGACCTCCCTATTTCGGAATGGAAAAAAACATTGGATGTCAATCTAAGCTCCATCTTCTATATCTCAAAATATGCCATTCCCCAGCTAAAAAAAGATAGGGGCGGTACCATCCTCATCAATTCGTCCATTGCGGCGTTCAAGAGTTTTCCCAATCATCCTGCCTATTGTGCCTCAAAAGGGGCAACACTTGCCTTAATGCGTCAAATGGCCGTTGAATACGCCCCCGAGATCAGGGTGAATGCGTTATGCCCCGGCCCTGTTGACACCCCATTGATCTGGGATTCGGCAAAGGCTTTTGAGGACCCCAAAACTGCTGTTGAAAATGCTGCCAACGCCACATTGTTGAAAAGACTGGGCACCCCGGAAGATGTGGCCAAACTGGCCTTATTTCTAATATCGGAAGATGCTTCCTGGATAACGGGAACGGCAATGACCATTGATGGCGGAATTTTAAACACCTAAGATGACAGAAACCCTATCCATAGTAAAAATTGGCGGTAACATCATTGAAGACCATGAAGCACTTTCCCTGTTTTTAGAACATTTTGCACGCTTGGAAGGCTATAAAATATTGGTGCATGGAGGCGGCAAAAAAGCATCCGAGTTGTTACAGAGATTGGGGATTGCACCTAAAATGGCCAATGGTAGGCGCATTACCGATAAGGCCACATTGGATGTTGCCGTGATGGTCTATGGCGGATTGGTCAACAAAACCATTGTCGCCCAATTGCAACACTTAAAAGTCAATGCCCTGGGTATGAGTGGAGCCGATGCCAACAGTATTCAAGCCCACAAACGCCCTGTAAAGGAGGTGGACTATGGTTTTGCGGGCGATGTGGATGGCGTCAATTCCAAAATACTGACGACGCTTTTGAAACAGAGGTTGACTCCTGTATTTTGTGCCCTGACCCATAATCAAAAAGGGCAATTACTGAATACCAATGCAGATACCATTGCTGCCGAGGTCGCTATTGGATTAAGTGCTACTTTCGAAACTACATTGTATTATTGCTTTGAGTTGAATGGGGTTTTGAAAGATGTCAATGATAAAGGTTCCATCATTGGAAAAATCGATTCCCATTCCTACAAGGAGTTGGTTTCACAGGGAGTGATTTCCCACGGCATGCTTCCCAAATTACACAATTGTTTCCATGCCCTACGCCATGGGGCAAAAGAGGTCCGAATTGGTAATCTGGGATTATTTGAGAAAGAAAATACAAACTATACAAGTCTCGTTTTATGACCATCGACAAAGAAACATTGGCCCAGGAAGCTTTGGGTCTGTTACAGCAATTGATTTCCATCCCCTCTTTTTCCGAAGAAGAGGATGAAACGGCAGAAGCTATCGACGTTTGGCTTAAAAAGTTTGGGGTGGATACCAAACGCCAGTATAACAACATCTATGCGTTCAATAAGCATTACGATGAAAACAAGCCCAATCTATTGCTGAATTCCCACCACGATACGGTCAAGCCCAATTCCGCCTATACCAAAGACCCTTTCCATCCCCATATTGAAGACGGAAAATTATATGGTCTGGGCAGTAACGATGCAGGTGGGGCCTTATGTTCCCTCCTCGCCACTTTTGTACATTTTTATGAGCGCGAGGACTTGAAGTACAACATCATCATGAGTGCAACGGCAGAGGAAGAGGATGCTGGCGACAAGAGTATTTCAGCACTATTGCCCATTCTTCCGGAAATTGACGTTGCCATAGTGGGTGAACCCACGCAAATGCAATTGGCCATAGCGGAAAAAGGATTGGTGGTTTTTGAAGGAAAAGTGGAAGGAACACCTTCCCATGCCGCACATCCCAATACCAACAATGCCATCTACAACGCCATTGAGGTATTGGAATGGTTCAAGAATTACCAATTTGATAAGGTCTCGGATGTTTTGGGTCCCGTTAAAATGACCGTCACCCAAATCGAAGCGGGTAGTCAGCATAACGTGGTACCGGCGCATGTGGATTTGGTAATCGATACCCGGGTGAACGATTGTTATTCCAATGAGGAGATTTATGACATCCTAAAACGTGAGGCTCCCTGTGAATTAAGGCCCCGTTCCTTGAACCTGAGCAGTTCCTCCATAGCCATTGACCATCCTTTGGTCCAATCCGGAATTGCATTGGGAAGGGAAACCTATGGTTCACCAACCTTATCGGATCAGGCTGAATTGAGTTGTCAATCACTAAAGCTGGGGCCTGGCCATAGTCCCCGATCACATTCCGCAGACGAATTTATTTATGTGCATGAGGTTGAAGAGGCCGTGGGATTGTATATTGCCATTTTGGGAGGCTTTTTATTGAGTCAATAGTTAATGGTTAATGGTTGATGGTTGATGGTTGATGGTTGATGGTTGATGGTTGATGGTTGATGGTTATTAGTTAAAAGATGTACAACTACGAAGAACTTATTGTTTGGCAAAAATCAATGAAACCGGTTGAATTGGTGTATAAAACCACCGCAATATTTCCCAGTGAAAAAAAGTTTGGGCTTACCAGTCAAATTCGCAGAAGTACTGTCTCTATTCCGAGCAATATTGCTGAAGGTGCGGGAAGAAGTTCCAAAAATGTGTTCCGAAATTTTCTGGAAATATCAAACGGTTCAATCAACGAACTCAAAACCCAATTGGAAATTTCAGAAAGACTTGGATTCGTTGAAAAAAATAATTTAGGCAGAATTTTGAGCCTTTGTGATGAAGTCCAAAAAATGACCTTTACCTTGATCAAAAAATACGCCGATCCTAAGACCTAACAACTTCTAACTAAAAACTTCTAACTTCAAAACATGAAACTTTGGGACAAGGGCTTTAGTACCGATAAAAAAATAGACCACTTTACCGTGGGCAATGACAGGGAATTGGATTTGCTGTTGGCAAAATATGATGTGATGGCTTCCACCGCCCATGCCAAAATGTTGGCCAAGGTGGGATTACTCACCAAGGAGGAAGGGGAAGCCCTGGTAAGGGAATTGGATGCCATCGCAAAATCCATTGAAAAGGGCGAATTTGTTATTGAAGCCGATTTTGAGGACATGCACTCCAAAATTGAATTCCTGCTCACCGAAAAGCTGGGTGATACCGGAAAAAAAATCCATACCGCCCGATCGAGGAACGACCAGGTTTTGGTTGCCATGCAATTGTACCTCAAGGACGAATTGAAGGAAATTAAATTCCTGGTGAAGTCCCTATTTGACCTATTGTTGGAATTGGCCGAAAAGCACCAGAAGGTATTGCTACCAGGATATACCCATCTGCAAATCGCCATGCCTTCTTCCTTTGGCTTATGGTTCTCGGCCTATGCAGAGAGTTTGGTGGACGATCTATTTTTCATTGAGGCCGCCTACAGGGCTGCCGATCAAAATCCACTGGGAAGTGCCGCAGGCTATGGCAGTTCCTTCCCCATTGACCGAAGTTTAACTACCAAGGAAATGGGTTTTGAAACTTTGAAATACAATGTTATCGCAGCACAAATGGGCCGTGGGAAAGTGGAAAAGGGTACCGCTTTTGGGCTTTCCAGCGTTGCGGGCACCTTATCAAAACTGGCGATGGACATTACGCTTTTTATGAGCCAGAATTTCGATTTTATCTCCTTCCCCAATGAATTGACCACAGGGAGTAGCATTATGCCCCATAAAAAGAACCCTGATGTATTTGAGTTGATTAGGGCCAAATGCAATAAGATCCAATCCATTCCCAATCAATTGACCCTGATCATCAATAACCTGCCCAGTGGTTATCACAGGGATTTGCAATTGGTAAAGGAAAGTATGCTGCCCGCCCTACAGGACATGAAAGCCTGTTTGGAGATGATGACCTTTAGTATCAGGGAAATCAAGGTAAAGGAAAATATCCTTGACGATGCAAAATACGATTACCTTTTTAGCGTGGATACCCTAAATGAAATGGTCAAAAATGGCATGCCCTTCCGTGATGCGTACAAGACCATGGGCAAAGCCATTGAAAAGGGCAACTTTAAACCCAAAAAGGACATTGTGCATACCCATGAGGGCAGTTTGGGGAATTTGTGCTTAAAAGAGATCCGAAATAAGATGGACCAGTTCTACACTTAGGCCTTTGCTGTTTCTTGGATAGGATTTCACCACAACCTGATCAAAACCTTTGGGACAGCAATTGAACAGGTCCGGCTAATCCAACGTGGGTTTGATATAAAAAAATTATGTCATTTTGAGTGTTTTTGCTACCGCAAAAATGTATCGAAAAACCTGCTTGGCCGGCAAGTAATTTTCTTGCAAAATCCTGTTCGATACAATTTTTCTTCATTTCATTACGAAAAACCACTCAATTTGACGGATTTTGGCTGATAAAGAATGATGTCGAACCCACCTTAATTTAGGAAAGCTGCATTCCGGTAAGGTCAAATAGGCAATCTGGCCTCCATACAACTTCGCTATTTGATCTAGCTGATTTGATTTGGACCCTTAGCACCTTCAATGTTTCTTCTCATATTGAAAATCGCTATATTTTTATGGAATAAATCCATTAATATGGAAATTTTCCATAAATTAGTGTCCCTTTTTACGCGATAGTGAATAAGACCATTTTACATCTTGATCTGGATACGTTTTTTGTCTCCGTGGAACGACGGCTTAATTCGGAATTGGAAGGCGTACCACTATTGGTGGGTGGCATCACCGATCGGGGAGTGGTTGCGGCTTGCAGCTATGAGACCCGGGGCTATGGCATCCATTCCGGGATGCCCATGAAAATGGCCAGGGAGCTTTGTCCCGAAGCCAAGGTCATTAAAGGAAATGCGGGGACATACAGCAAGGTATCCGATGAGGTTACTGAAATCATCAAAGAAGCCGTACCCGTGTTTGAAAAATCAAGCATTGATGAGTTTTATGCCGATTTATCGGGTATGGATAGGTTTTTCGGTTCCTATCGGTATGCCACAGAACTCCGTAGAAAAATCATTACGGAGACCGGGATGCCCATTTCATTTGGCCTTTCGGTCAACAAGGTCGTTTCAAAGGTGGCCACCAATGAGGCAAAGCCTAATAACCAACTTAAAATCGACTTTGGCACGGAGAAACCTTTTTTGGCACCACTGTCCGTAAAAAAAATACCCATGGTGGGCGATAAAACCTACCAGACCTTACGGAATTTGGGGATTCGCCAGGTAAAGACCATCCAAGAAATGCCCATGGACATTATGCAAAGGGTGCTTGGTGCCAATGGCAAGGTGATTTGGAAACGTGCCAATGGGATGGACAATACCCCCGTGATACCCTTTCACGATCGTAAATCGATTTCCAATGAACGCACCTTTGACCGTGATACCATAGATGTGGTAAAGCTCAAGGGTATCATCATGGCCATGACGGAGAATTTGGCGTATCAACTAAGGCGTGGCGAAAAACTCACGGCCTGTATTGCGGTGAAGATCCGATATTCGGATTTTAACACCTACTCCAAACAAAAACGGATTCCATATACCAGTGCCGATCATATTCTGATTCCAAAGATTATGGATCTGTTTGATTCGCTGTACAATAAACGAATGCTGGTGCGATTGGTGGGTATCCGGTTCAGTCATTTGGTATCCGGCAATTATCAAATCAATTTGTTCGACGATACCGAAGAGGCGCTGAATTTATACCAGGCCATGGACAAGGTACGTAACCGCTTTGGTGACCGAGCGGTTATCAGGGCCTCGGCAATTGGGGCAAGGACCATTGGCAGGATGCACAATCCTTTTAATGGGCAACCTCCCATAGTCTTGGCGCATAGAAAACAATAAAGGAAATAAGACCGCTTCTCCCTAAGGTTGAAGCGGAAAGCGATAGCCCCATAACAATTACAGTTTAACATTCAAATCCAATAGCCGCCATCTATCTCAACTGCCACACCTATTATAGCCTTCGTTTTGGAACTTTTTCCGAACGGGAGCTCTTGCGTTTGGCACAAAGGAACCACTTAAAACAACTGGTCCTAACCGATATCAATAACACCTCGGCTTGCTTGAATTTTGTACGGGAAGCCCCTAAATACGATATCACACCTGTCTTGGGCATCGATTTTAGAAATGGGGTTGACCAATGCTTTGTAGGAATTGCCAAAAACAATAATGGCTATCAGGAACTGAACCAATTTTTGTCCCATCACCTTCATAATGGCATTGGGATTCCCCAACAAGCACCAAATTTCAAGGATGTCTTTGTAATCTATCCTTTTGAAAAAGTACGCTTACATCAAAAGGAAACGTTTTTGGATCATGAATATATCGGTATTTCCATCAAAAACTTACGGAAGCTCCCCTTTTCACGATTAAAGGACCATCGGGACAAATTAGTGGTACAGCAGCCCGTTACCTTTAGGGATAAAAGGGACTTCAATGCCCATCGATTGCTTAGGGCCATCGACAACAATGTTTTATTGAGCAAGTTGGAGGAAACGGAAGTGGCCAGTGCAGATGAAAAAATGTATCCGTTGGAAAATCTGGCCGCGGCTTTTTCAGAATATCCCCATATCCTTGAAAATACCCAACACCTATTGCGGCAATGCACTATCTATTTTGATTTTTCAAAGGATCGGAAGCCCCAAAATTTAAAGTGTTACACCACAAGCGAAAAGGAAGATGGCGAATTGCTTGAAAAGCTATGTCATGAAGGGCTTCCCAAACGCTATAAAAATGGGGTTTCGGAAATCATAAAAAAAAGATTGACCAAAGAGCTCACCCTTATCAAAAAGATGGGGTTTGTCTCTTACTTCCTCATTAATTGGGACATTGTTTCCCACGCCAGGGAAAAAGGCTTTTATTATGTAGGTCGCGGTAGTGGTGCAAATAGTATTGTAGCCTACCTGCTGTACATTACCGATGTCGATCCCATAGAACTTGATTTGTATTTTGAGCGGTTCATCAACCTATACCGTGCCAACCCTCCGGACTTTGATGTCGATTTTTCATGGCGGGACCGCGAGTACATGACCCAATATATCTTTAATCGTTTTGACCATGTGGCCCTGGTGGGCACCTATGTGACCTTTAAACGAAAAGGGGTGATCCGTGAATTGGGGAAAGTGTTTGGTTTGCCAAAGGATGAAATTGATGCCTTGAGCAATGGTACCCTTCCACCATCAAGGATTGACAGTATGGCAAGGCTCGTTCTTACGTATGGAAAATTGGTGGAAGGCATGCCCAATTATGTTAGTGTACACGCCAGTGGAATACTTATCAGTGAAAAACCGTTACACCATTTTTCGGCAACGTTTATGCCCCCCAAGGGGTTTGCCACGGCCCATTTTGATATGGTCATCGCAGAAGATGTGGGGCTTTTTAAGTTCGATATCCTAGCGCAACGGGGATTGGGAAAAATAAAGGATACCGTAGCCATCATAAAACAGAACCAACCGGAAAAGGCAAACTTTGATATTCATGATGTATCTGGGTTTTATACCAATCCTGTCATTAACAACCTCATAAAAACAGCGCAGTGCATGGGCTGTTTTTATGTGGAGTCCCCGGCCATGCGCATGCTCCTTAAAAAATTGGAGGTGGACAATTATTTGGGATTGGTGGCGGCCAGTTCCATCATTAGGCCCGGGGTTGCCAAAAGTGGGATGATGCGTGAATATATCCTCAGGCATCGAAATCCTACCAGGGCAGAGGAGAAAGCGCATCCGGTAATGCTCAATATTATGCCCGAGACCTATGGGGTCATGGTCTACCAGGAAGACGTCATCAAAGTAGCGCACTATTTTGCAGATTTGACCCTTGGCGAGGCCGATGTCCTTCGCCGTGGCATGAGTGGTAAATTTCGCTCGCGGGAAGAGTTCGAAAAAGTAAAGGGAAAGTTTCGAAGTAATTGCATCAAAAAAGGCTACGATGAAAAACTCATCGATGGAATCTGGGACCAAGTGGCCAGTTTTGCAGGCTATGCCTTTGCCAAGGGGCACTCCGCTTCCTATGCGGTAGAAAGCTATCAAAGCCTGTTTCTAAGGGCCTATTTTCCCCTGGAATTTATGGTCGCCGTCCTAAATAATGGCGGAGGGTTCTATCGCCCTGAATTTTATGTGAACGAAGCGCGAATGCTTGGGGCAACCATCCATCCCCCCTGTATCAATCTAAGCCATATTGCAAATGTCATCCACGGAAAACATATTTATTTGGGATTGATGTATTTGCGGGAGTTGGAAGAACGTGTTATGCGAAGTATCCTCAAAGAACGGGAAGCCAACGGAAAGTTTACCTCCCTGGAAAACTTTGTTGATCGCGTTATGATTTCAATAGAGCAAATAAGCATTTTAATACGTATCGATGCCTTACGGTTTACGGGTACCAACAAACATGAACTGCTCTGGAAAGCACACCTGATGCTCTCAAAAACCAAACGATTGGACCATCCCAAGCTATTTCCCCCCAAATGCCGCAACTTTCAAATTCCTGAGTTGCATACAACACCTCCCGAAACTGCTTTTGAACAGTGGGAACTTCTTGGTTTTCCATTGTGCAATCCTTTTGAATTATTGCAGGAACCTCCCAAAAACAAGAACGGACAACGGGATTTGGAACGGTATCTCAATAACCATATTGATATTTATGGGTACCTGATAACGGTAAAGAACACCAGCACCCATAAAGGGGAACGCATGCATTTTGCAACCTTACTGGATCGGTATGGTGAAGTATTTGATACCGTACTTTTTCCTCCCATAGCGGCAAAGTATCGTTTTAGGGGCAAGGGCATTTATCGCTTTTATGGAAAAGTGGTCAGCGAATTTGGATTCTTGAGCATTGAGGTCATAAAAATGCAAAAGGAAAATTATATCGAAGACCCCAGGTATGCCGATATGAAAACGAGTAGAAAAATGTTCACGATCAATAAATGATCGAATTAATCCGTATTTTTATATATAGAAGATATATACATTGGAAAAAATAAGAAAATTGATTGATGTTGACGCTGAAAGTTTGCAAATTCTCGAGGCTGAGGCAAAAAAGCAAAAACGTTCCTTAAAAAGCTATCTGGAACATACCTTGGAGGAAACGGCCAAAAAGCTGGAATCCCCATCCGAAGGGTACATGCTCATGATGGATGAAATGTTGGCTCGTGTAGCAGAGGGAAAGGCGGAATATGTTGATATTGCCGAAATAGAGAAAAAATATGGGCTTTAAAGTCCTCATGCTCAGCGAAGCTGTAATTGAACTTCATGTCGCTGAATGCTTTTTTGCCTCCAAAAACCTATCGCGGGAGTTTCTGAATGATTTTGCACGGCAACTTCAATTTTTAAAGACCACTCCCTACTCATTTCAAGTGAGGTATAGGGGCATTCGAGCTTTAAATTTTGAACAGTTCAATTACTCAATTCATTATAAAGTAGACAAGGAAGAAGTAGTGATATATCGTATTTTAAACCAAAGACAGAATTTTTGAAAACATGAAGATCAGGATAAAGGGGGACACCGTTCGTTTTCGTCTCACCAAAAGCGAAGTAAAGGCATTATGCGAAACGGGTACGATCAAAGAACAGACCCATTTTGGAGATGCCACATTCGGCTATACCGTACAAATGGATTCCAATACAACGGCAATGCATGCCGAATTCAAGGATAACAACATCACACTTTTCCTTCCCAAAATACTGGGTAAGGATTGGTTTGAAAACAATAGGGTGGGTTTTGAACATGACCAAAAAACCCAAACAGGGACCTTATATCTCCTTTTGGAAAAGGATTTTACCTGCTTGGACAACACCTTGGAAGACCAGTCCGATAACTACCCCAATCCAAAACTGGAGCCCAATCCATGAAATAGCGTTACCATGTCCAAAAGCACCACTTTCAAACGAACCATTTCCCTTACGGGCAACATAAAATTTACAGGGCTGGAACTCAAGGAACCTATGGACGTTTCCGCTGGAATGTTGGGAATAAAAGAGGCCTTGCGACACAGTGTCAAAGAAATGGGGATCATGCGTTCCATGAGGGCACTCCTGGAAATGAACCAGGAAAAGGGCTTTCGTTGCCCCAGTTGTGCCTGGCCCGTTCCGGAAAATCCCTCCAAAATTGCGGAATACTGTGAGAATGGGGCAAAAGCCCTGGCCGATGAGGCCACCCTGGAAAGGATAGGGGCCGATTTTTTTGCCAAACACTCCGTGGAAGCACTTTCACAATTAAGTGATTATGAACTCAACAAGTTTGGGCGGCTGACCGAGCCCCTGGTGCTACGACCTGGAAAAGTACATTACGAACCTATTTCCTGGGAGGACGCTTATGAATTGATGGCCCAGGAATTAAGAAATGTACCCCATCCGGACGAGGCGATCTTTTACACCTCCGGTCGTTCCAGTAACGAAGCTGCTTTTTTGTACGGCATGTTCGCCAGGGCATTTGGGACGAACAATATGCCCGATTGTTCCAATATGTGCCATGAATCTTCCGGAGTGGCCCTTTCGCAGACCCTGGGCATTGGAAAGGGATCCGTAAAAGTGGACGATCTATATGGGGCCGATGTGGTCCTGGTGGTAGGCCAAAACCCTGGGACCAACCACCCCAGAATGCTCTCTGCCCTGGAAAAGTGCAAGAAAAATGGGGGAAAGATCATTAGTATCAATCCATTGGCCGAAACGGCAATGGTCAAATTCAAAAACCCACAAAAAGTAGGGAGCATGTTGGGAGGAGGTACCGCAATTGCGGACATCCACCTTCAGGTAAAAATCAATGAGGACATCGCATTGGCAAAATTACTGTTGAAAAAACTGGTTGCTCTTGATGCCGAACAAGGCAATGTCCTTGACCATGACTTTATCCAAAATTACGTGGCCGGATATGACGCCCTGTTGAACGATTTAAATGGATTTGATGAAAGTACCCTCTTAAAGCGTACCGGGGTTTCCCAGGAAAAGATCGACAAAACAGTGGAACTGCTGGCCTCAAAACCCAATATCATTATATGTTGGGCCATGGGAATTACCCAACACAAAAATGCCGTGGAAACCATTCAGGAATATGTAAATATTCTTCTGGTAAAGGGCGCATTGGGAAAACCGTTTGCAGGAACTTGTCCCGTTAGGGGCCATAGCAATGTACAGGGGGATAGGAGTGTTGGCATTATGCATTATGTCAGCAAAGAGCTCAATCGGCGCATATCTGAAAATTTAGGTTTCGATCCCCCGACCAAAGCGGGCCATGATACCGTTGGGGCCATCAAGGCCATGTATGAGGGCAAGGCCAAGGTATTCATTTGTCTTGGTGGTAATTTTGTGATGGCCGCTTCGGATACGGCTTATACGGCGGAGGCCGTTCAAAACTGTACATTAACGGTGCAGATAAGCACCAAACTGAACCGCAGCCATTTGGTGACCGGGGAAACTGCGCTGTTGTTACCCACTTTTGGCCGTTCCGAAAAAGATGTAAAAAAAGGGAATCCCCAATTTTTGACCATGGAAAGCAGTACAGGAAAGGTACGGCAAAGCAAAGGGCTCCTAAAACCCGCATCGCCGCATATTAAGAGTGAACCTGAAATCATTGGGATGTTGGCACATACCTATTTTCAGGGAAAACATCCATTGCCATGGAAAGAACTGGCCTACGATTACGAAAAAATCCGAAGCTTAATTGACAAAACGGTGAAGGGATTTAAGGATACCAGTGCCCGTTCAAAAGGCCATGGCTACTACCTGCCCAACAATGTGCGGGAAAGGGATTTCAGCAAATTGCCCAATGGAAAGGCACAATTGACCTTAAATAAACTCCCGGAAGTGGTATTGGGAAAGGACGAACTGTTGTTAATGACCATTCGTTCGCACGACCAATTCAACACTACAATTTATGGGCTGCATGACCGCTACAGGGGGGTCCATAACGAACGAAGGGTGATTTTTCTCAATCCCGTTGATATGGAAAAACGCGGTATTGAAAAAAGACAGGTACTCAATTTGATCAGCAGGTACCACGGACAGGAACGGAAAGCCGAACAGTTTTTGGCGATTCCCTATGACATCCCGGAGGGCAATGCAGCAGCGTATTTTCCGGAAACCAATCTTTTGGTTCCCATTGATGAGTTTGCGGATAAGAGCAGAACCCCGATAAGCAAATCGATAAGGATTCGTCTTGAAAAAGTTAACGGCTGATATTGTTATGCTGCCAATGCCTTAAGGGCCGCTACCAAATAGTCAATGTCTTTTTTTGTTATATAAATGGCAAAAGAAAGTCTTAGGGCATTTAAGCCTTTGCTTGACATTGGTCGGCAATCAATGCCATAACGGTCCCAAAGTTGCTCTTTTACGTCTTTTACCTGTTGCCCATTGACCTCAACGACCTGGATTGCCCCGGAAAGGTCATCCAAGGCCGGGGTTTTAAGGGTGAATCTTGAATCCCCTTCCAGCTTTGAGCGAAAATACTTTTTCAATTCAAAGGTGCGCTGGTGTATGCGTTCCCCTCCGATGATATGATGAAAATCTATGGAGGCACCCAGACCAAGAACTTCGGGAAGATTACGGGTATTGTAATTTTCCAATCGACGTATGCTGGTATCGGTATGGCCACGGGCTACGATCAGGGGTTTTAAAAAATCCTGGCTTTCTTTTTTGGCATAAAATATCCCCACTCCTTTTGGTGAGAACAACCATTTATGGGAACTGGCGGTATAAAAATCGCAGTTCAGATCCCTTAAGTCAATAGTGAACATTCCCGCGGATTGCGCACCATCAACAGCAACCAAAATCCCCTTTTCATGAGCCATTTTTGATACTTGTTTTACAGGAAGTACCATTCCATTGGTGTTCACAATATGGCACATGGAAATGACTTTGGTTTTAGGGGTAATGGCCTTTTTATAGACTTCCACTAAATCCGATACGGTTTTGGGAAGGATCGGCAGTTCTGGCCGCACCAATGTAATGCCCTTGGTTTCTTGCCATACTTCCCATGGAATGGTGCCACTTGCATGTTCATGGTCTGCCAATATCACTTCATCGCCAGGGCTAAGATCAAAGCTCCGGGCAATCAGGTTCATGCCTTCGGTGGTGTTATGGGTCAGGGCAATCTCTTCCGGGGAAACCGAAAATAGATTTGCGACCTTTCTTCTTACTTCTTCTTTTTCATCTTCCCATCCGCCCCACATATATTTTGAGGGAAAACCGTCCAAAAGATTCCGAAACGTATTGGTGGCCTGTTGTATGTGTGTTGATGATGCCCCCAATGAAGCATTGTTAAAATAGTGAAGTCCTTCGGCAAAGTTGAATTGTGACTTCACCAAATCCCAATACGCTTCGGTCTTGTTTTGGATATTATCCAATCCAATTGCTTCCCAGGATGTTAGTAAACCGGCCCCAAATAAAGGAGTGGCAAAGGAACCTACGGTCCCTTGACCCAATTGCTTTAAAAAGTTTCTTCTGGAAGGGGTTTTCATGCGTTCGTACCTACTATATGGTTCCCGATAAAGTTACGAAAGCCCATGAGGTCAGGGAAGCATTATTTAAAAGCAGGGATTCCCGTAATATCCGCCCCAGTGATCAAAAGGTGGATATCGTGTGTGCCCTCATACGTGATCACACTTTCCAGGTTCATCATATGGCGCATAATACTATAATCCCCCGTAATTCCCATTCCACCTAAAACCTGTCTGGCTTCCCTCGCTATTTTGATGGCCATATCCACATTATTGCGTTTGGCCATGGAGATTTGGGCCGTTGTGGCGCGCCCTTCATTTTTTAACTGCCCCAATCGGAAGGCCAATAACTGTGCCTTGGTGATTTCCGTAATCATTTCTGCCAATTTCTTCTGTTGGAGCTGAAAAGCGGCTATGGGCTTTCCAAATTGAACGCGTTCCTTGGCATAGCGCAGGGCCGTATCATAACAGTCCATGGCCGCTCCAATGGCGCCCCAGGCAATACCGTAACGCGCAGAATCCAAGCATCCCAGTGGGGCTCCCAATCCCGACTTATTGGGCAATAGGTTTTCTTTGGGGACTTTTACATTATCAAAAATCAATTCCCCGGTTGCCGAGGCGCGAAGGGACCATTTGTTGTGGGTCTCCGGAGTAGAGAAACCTTCCATGCCCCGTTCCACGATCAATCCATGGATCCTACCTTCCTCATTTTTTGCCCATACCACGGCCACATCGGCAAAGGGCGAATTGGAAATCCACAACTTGGCGCCATTTAAAAGATAGTGGTCCCCCATATCCTTGAACTTGGTTTCCATACCTCCGGGATTGGAACCATGGTTGGGTTCGGTCAGACCAAAACAGCCCATCCATTCCCCCGTGGCCAATTTGGGCAAATATTTTTTACGTTGCGCTTCGGTACCATAGGCAAAAATAGGGTACATCACCAAAGAAGACTGTACGGAGGCCGTGGAACGAACACCACTGTCGCCACGTTCAATTTCCTGCATGATCAGACCATAACTTATTTGATCCAATCCTGCTCCCCCGTAAGCTTCGGGGATATAAGGACCAAAGGCACCTATTTCTGCCAAACCTTGAATGATTTGTTTCGGGAATTCGGCTTTTTGGGCATAGGCCTCAATGATGGGGGATATATCGCGTTTTACCCATTGCCTTGCGGCATCCCGTACCAATTTGTGCTCTTCAGAAAGTAAATCATCCAAATTGTAGTAATCCGGTGCTTCAAATACGTCTGGCTTCATAAATAGAATTCATTTTGTCATTCCTGCATTCGCAGGAATCGTATTGTTTTTAGTAATGGATTCCGTATCAAGTACGGAATGACAAACGCTAACGTTAGCGTTTGTCAAAGGTAGGAATCAAATATAACAGTTAAAGCCCGCATTGTTACATTTTTAAATAGAAGGCCTTGGTAAGTGCACCATACGCTTCGGTATACTTATGCCTTTCGGTCTCAATGACCAATTCCTTTCGAGAGACCTCTTTTTCAGAAAATGAAAATTGAATAAGGGATCTTTTGATGGGTGCGGTTGGGTTTCCCCTTACCTCCAATATCCTATTTGGGAACAATCCCTTTTCCTTGGCCAAATCCATTACGTTTTTCTCTTCAGTTTTAGGAAGGATCAGGGCAAACTCCCCCGTATCCGAAAGTAAACTACGTACCCCTTCAATGAGCACCCGAAAAGGAAGGGTTTCATTTTGGCGGGCGTTATCCCTTGATGGGTCCCCACTGGAAACATTTTCGATGTAAAACGGGGGATTGGAAAGGATAAGATCGTAGGACTCGTCCATTTCTTCCACAAATTCTTGAAACGAGGCATGATAACAGAACAGTCGATCCGCCCAGACCGAAGCCTCAAAATTCTCCACACACTGCTCATAAGCATTGGCATTCAACTCTATGGCATCAATGGCTTCGGCTTGGGACCTTTGGGCCATTTGTAGTGCGAGAAGACCTGTGCCCGCTCCAACGTCCAAAATGTTCTTGGGATGGTTTTCCAAAGAGGTCCAAGCTCCCAAAAGTACCCCATCCGTACCTACCTTCATGGCGCACCGGTCCTGGTGGATGGTAAACTGTTTAAACTTAAAGGGCTTCATTGATCCTACCGGGTTCCCTGGCTTCCTTACCTTCCAATTCCAATAACGAATCCCCAAGTTTTGAGCGCATGGTATTGGCGAGCAGTTTAATCTCCTGTACGATATCCGGATGTGCTTCGGCTATATTTTTGGACTCGCCGGGGTCCTTATCCAGATCATAAAGCTCAATTTCTTCAAGATGTACATAGGTATAATTGCCCGGTTGGCCATCTTTACCAGGTTCCTGCCCCTCCATGGTACGATAGCGATGTGGAAAGTAAAGCTTCCATTTGCCGTACCGAACACCAAAAAGTTCGTTTACCCGGTAATAAAAGAAATAGGCTTCTTGTGGGCTACGGTTACTTTCCCCCTTCCACAGGCTCCACGCACTCTTGCCATCAATGCTAATTGTGGGAAGGCTTGCCCCAGTTACCTCCGCTATTGTTGGCAGTAGGTCAATGGCCATTAGTGGTGCGTCAATAACTTTTCCGGCGGGCAGACTATCGGGATATTGTATGATGAACGGCTCGCGTTGTCCCCCTTCCCAGGCCGTGCCCTTACCTTCACGCAAGGGTAAGGCACTGCCCGCATGATTGCCATACGATAGCCAGGGACCATTGTCCGAGGTAAAGATCACAAGCGTATTTTCCTCTACCCCATTAGCTTTTAATGCCCCTAAAATTTGGCCCACGGACCAATCCAATTCCATGATAACATCACCGTATAGTCCTTTTTCAGATTTTCCCTTGAATTTTTCCGATACAAATAAGGGGACATGGGGTTGTGGATGGGGCACGTACAAGAAAAATGGATTGTCCTTGTTGCGGGTAATAAAGTCCACACTACGCTTCGTTATTTGGGTGGTCAGTTGCGACTGCTCCGTTAAGGTGTCAATAACCGTCTCATTCTCGTATAGGGGAAGATCGGGAAAATTAAAGATGGGCCCTTGCTGGGGATGGTAGGGCCACATATCATTGGAATAGGGAATACCAAACCACTCATCGAAACCATGGCGGGTGGGCAAAAACTTTTGATGGTGCCCAAGGTGCCATTTACCGTATATGGCCGTTCGGTACCCCTTGGCTTTCAACATTTCGGCCAAAGTGGTCTCTGAATCGTTGATCCCATGGGTGTCATCCGGTCCCAGGGCATTATGGATTCCTATCCTATTGGGGTAGCAACCGGTCAAAAGTGCTGCCCTGGAAGCGGAACAGACCGCCTGCGCTGCATAATAGTGCGTAAATTTCACCCCTTTTGCTGCCATTTGGTCCAAATTGGGTGTCTTAAACCCCTGGGCCCCAAAAACACCTACATCGGCATATCCCTGATCGTCCGTAAAGATGATAACCACATTGGGCGGTCTTTTTTCCTTGGTGGATGTGGTAGGATTTTGTTTTTGCTTACAGGAGAAAAGGAGTACTGCAATAACTAAAAGGTAGGGTTTGGCCATTTTCAACACGATTGATTTCCACGGCATTTCACGGAAATGAACTGCACAGGAACTAATTTAAGTACAAATCCACTAAACCCTCTGGGGTTTCCACATAAATAATGGCATTCTTCCTGTCGACCTTCTTTATGATATCATCAGAAACCGGGACCAAAAGCACTTTCCCCCCTTTTTTGACCTCAAATAAAACCTGTGCGGAAGCATCATTTACGGATTCAATACTACCGATATCCCCATGTACCTTATCCATTAGTTGAAACCCAATGACTTCATGGTAGTAGAATTGGTTCCCGGACAGTTTGGGGAGCTGTGACAAGGGAAGAAATACCCCTTTCCCCAAAAGTCTTTCCGCTGAAGCTTCATCTTCAACATCCTCAAACCTCACCCTTAGCAAACTGGATTTATGCAATTGGCTCTTGACAATAAAAAATGGAATCAAATTTTTGCCCAACTCGACAAAAACTGATTCCATTTCTTCATAAATCTCAGGTTCATCAGTGTCCAGTTTTAGCAACACCTCACCTTTGAAACTATATTTTGATACGATTTTTCCGAGGTAGAAACACTCCTCCTTTCGCATCTTATTACTTATTCTTTAGAAGCTTCCTCTTCGGTGGCCTCGTCCGCGGGAGCTGCTTCCTCAGCTGGAGCTTCCTCCACTTTGGCTTCTGCAGTCTCCTCAACGGTCGCTTCCGTACCTTCAGCCGCTGCCTCCGCTGGTGCTTCACCTTCGGCTACTTCCTCAACTTCGGGCTCTGGTTGCTGGGCCGCAATGCGTTTTTCATTGACCTCTTTTTCAGCGGCCAAAGCTTTAGCCTTGGCATCAGCATCGGCCTTGCTCAAGCCATCCCTTTTTGCCTGAATTTTGGCTTCTTTTTCTTCCAACCAAGCCGCAAACCTTTTCTCAGCTTCAGCTTCATCAAAAGCGCCCTTTTTAACCCCTTCCAACAAGTGTTTTTTCATCAAAACCCCTTTGTAGCTAAGGATGGCACGTGCAGTATCCGTAGGTTGTGCACCATTGTACAACCATTTTACGGAACCATCAACATCCAAGTTAATGGTAGCAGGATTCGTATTGGGGTTATAGGTACCCAACTTTTCCAAAAATTTACCATCTCTCTTTGAACGGGAATCTGCGGCCACTATCCAATAAAATGGTTTTCCTTTTTTACCGTGGCGCTGTAATCGAATTCTAACTGGCATATCACATTAATTTGTAGGGTGCCCGACCCTGGTTATTAATTCTTTTAATTGCCTCCAGCCCGAAAGGTTGAACTGAAAGCGGGTGCAAAAATACGCTTAATCCTTTATGTGACAACATTTTTACCCCAATTTTTTGGTTCTGACCCTTTAAAAACTTCATCCATAGCAAATAGGGACTTTTGGCCTTTTTCTGGAAATCGGCCCTGAATTGTCGCGCATACCGCATCCCTATTAAAAAAACAATACGAAATCTTAACGCTTTCCATCTTGGAGAGCATCAGAGATTATGACTATATTTCGTAGATGTTTCGTACAAAACCTTTCGCTTTTTACCGACAATTGGATAGGATGGACTGCGGTCCTACGTGCTTGCGAATGATTGCGAAGCATTATGGTCGCTCCTATGCGGTCGACTTCCTAAGGAGAAGGTCCAATATCACACGGGAGGGGGTTTCCATTGGGGGTATTGCGGACGCAGCTGAAAGTATTGGGTTCCACACCTTGGCCGTAAGTGTGGACTTCAACACTTTGGCGCAAGAAGTTCCCCTACCCTGCATTGCGCACTGGCGACAACGACATTTTGTGGTCGTTTACAAAATTGCCCATGATAAGGTCTATGTTGCCGATCCGGCACATGGACTGGTGGATTATCCCAAGAAGGATTTTATTGACGGGTGGATAGGTAAGGGAGCGGACGAAAGTTCCGAAGGGTATTTGTTGCTCTTGGAAACGACACCCAGGTTTTACGAATACGGGAACGAGGAAAAAAGGAAATATGGGTTCAAATTTCTTTCGGGGTATTTTAAGCCCTACTCCAAATATATCTTCCAGCTTTTCCTGGGTCTTTTCATCGGGAGTATCCTACAGCTCATATTCCCTTTTTTGACACAGTCAATCGTTGATTACGGGATAAACTACCAGAACATTGGTTTTATTTACCTCATCCTCATCGCACAACTAACCTTGTTTGTCTCCCAGACCACCGTTGAGGTCATACGAAGCTGGATTCTATTGCACGTCACCAGTCGTATCAATATCAACCTTATCTCGGATTTCCTCATAAAACTAATGCGACTTCCCATTGCATTTTTTGATTCCAAGAACACTGGGGACATCATCCAACGGATTTACGATCACGACAGGATACAGGAGTTTTTCTCCAGCACCACATTGAACACGGTTTTTTCTGCCTTTAACGTGGTGGTTTTTGGGGTGGTACTGGCCTATTATGATGGAACCATTTTCGCTATTTTTTTTGTGGGGTCCTTGATTTATGTGGGTTGGACACTGCTCTTTTTGAAAAAACGGGCAGAATTGGACTATAAAAGATTTGACCAGGCCGCGGATAACCAAAGTAGTATTTATCAGCTGATTTCAGGAATGCAGGAGATCAAATTGAATGGCTCCGAAAGACGAAGAAGATGGGAATGGGAGGCCATTCAGGTGAAACTGTTCAAAGTTTCCCTAAAGAGTCTGACCTTGACCCAAACCCAGAACGTAGGGGGACGCTTCTTTAACGAGCTGAAAAACATCTTGATCACTTTTGTTGCGGCCAAAGCGGTAATTGACGGGAATTTAACTTTGGGGATGATGCTATCGGTACAGTACATCATTGGCCAACTTAATTTGCCGATCAACGACTTTATCACCTTTATCCAAACAGGGCAGGATGCCAAAATAAGCCTGGAACGGCTTTCGGAAATACATGATAAGGAGGATGAGGAAGATGAAAGCATGGAGCCCATTAAAGAGCTGCCGGAAAACCGAACGATCCATTTGAGCAAGTTGACCTTTCATTATGGCGGAAAAAGTTCTCCTAAAATATTGGATGATATCTCATTTGATATTCCCGAAGGGAAGATTACGGCCATTGTAGGGGCAAGTGGCAGCGGAAAAACCACTTTGATCAAACTATTGCTCAAATTCTATGAGCCCACCAGTGGCCATATCCATATAGGGAGAACACAACTAAAAAACCTGGGGACCACCTTCTGGCGAAAAAACTGTGGTTCGGTCATGCAGGATGGTTTTTTGTTTGGGGATACCATTGCCAGGAATATTACGGAATCGGACTCAGAGGGGGTCATTGACCGAAAAAGGTTGTTGCACGCCGTGGATGTGGCCAATATCTCGGAATTCATCGAACAATTGCCCACTGGTTTTAATACGAAGATAGGAAGCTCCGGAGTCAATATCAGTGGTGGACAAAAACAACGTATCCTAATTGCCAGGGCCGTATACAAAAATCCCAATTACATCTTTTTTGATGAAGCCACCAGTGCTTTGGATGCGAACAATGAAAGGACAATTATGGAAAAACTGGAATCCTTTTATCAAGGGAAGACCGTTGTGGTCGTGGCGCATCGCTTGAGTACCGTAAAAAATGCCGACCAGATCATCGTTTTGGACAGAGGGAAAATAGCGGAACGGGGCAACCACCATCAATTAACCTCCATAAAGGGACTGTATTATTCGCTGGTAAAAAATCAATTGGAACTCGGTCAATAACATGGAAGCAGGGAAATCACAACATACCAAACTCAATGTACCGGAGGAGCGATCCGACCAGGTAAAGGAGGTTTTGGGCAAAACCCCGAATTGGATGATTCGGTGGGGGACTTCCATGGTCTTTGTCATCGTAGTTTTGTTGTTGGTGGGATCGGCGGTAATACGTTACAATGATATTATCCCCGCCAATATTGTCATCACCAGTAAAAATCCTCCAGTTTACCTAAAGGCCCGTTCCTCTGGCCGATTGACCAAAGTTTTGGTCCAACCCAATGAAGCTGTTGAAGACGGACATATCCTGGCAGAAATTGAAAATACCGCCAAGTTTGAGGATGTACTTTATCTAAAGGAACAATTGTACAATCACACCGAAAACTTCTTGGTCCTTGATACCTTAAAAAAAGTATTTCCCTCCACACTTGATCTCGGTGAAATTCAGCTGGCCTATGGGAACTTCCTTACGGCTTATCAGAACTTTATTTTGTACCATACCCTGGACCCCAATAGCAAAGAATCCGTTTTGATACAACGGCAATTGCGGGAACAGCAACAGTTCCTTAAAAACCAGAATAGGCAATTGCAATTGTTCAAACAGGATTTGGCACTGTCCAAAACCAATTTTGAGCGCAACAAGGAATTATTCGACAGGGGCGTTATCTCCAAAGCGGAATATGAGGAAGCTTCCCGCGCCTATTTGGCGGACCAACAACAGTATGAAGGCTTCCTGACCAGCATTTCCAATACCCAGATTGCCATTGCCAATTTCAACAATTTGCTCACCAAGACAAACATCCAGGGAACCGAATTTGAAAACACCTACAGTCAGGAACTGGAAAACGCGGAGCAAAATCTTTTGACGTCCCTAAATTCCTGGGAACAACAATATATCATTAGCAGCCCCGTAAACGGCACCGTCACCGTATTTGACATTTGGGACCAATACCAAAATATAGAATTGGGGGAAACGCTGTTTACCATAGTGCCAAAAAACATGGATGGCATTATCGGGCGGGTCACCCTACCCATACGCAATTCAGGGAAGGTGAAGGCCGGTCAAAAGGTCATCATAAAATTGGACAACTACCCCTTTGAGGAGTGGGGCAGCCTTATGGGCGAAATCGAGAACATTTCCGAGGTTCCCAAACAAGGAGAAGAAACATTTTACACCCTTTATATAGGCGTAAGGGATTTAACCACCTCTTTTGGTAAGACCATAACCTTTAAACAGGAAATGCAGGGGACCGCAGAAATTGTAGTGGAAGAGTTGACCGTACTGCAACGCATCTTTTATGAATTGCGAAAGGTTTTTGATCGGGCGTAAGGACAATCTTATGCGAAGCGTTCCAAAAAAAAGCCCTGTTGGAGGATTTTTATGTATGAAAAGAATTCATGAAGGCCACAAAAACAGCGAGGCCCATAGCAATGGTGCAACTTTGTTATCGCGATCAATCCATTGGACATTTTGAACAAATTAGGGCAATCCCATTTCCAATAACTTTTGAACTGTACCAACGGGAAAATCGTATGATTTTCAACCCCCTGTCACACCTCCTCCAGGGGTGGTTAATAACTCCTCAAAACTCCATTTCATGGAAAACCAGGGTTTAGGTATTTTTATTCCTTCCAATTTACTTCTATGTACCTCATTTTTGATACCGAAACCACCGGACTGCCCAAACGTTATGATGCGCCCATAACCGATACGGACAACTGGCCACGCTGTGTACAGATTTCCTGGCAATTGCACGATGCCATGGGAAATCTGGTGGATCATCAAGATTACCTGGTACAACCGGACGGGTTCAATATTCCTTATGAATCCGAACAAATCCATGGAATTTCAACGGCGCTGGCCGAACAGGAAGGGGTGCCCTTGCAGACGGTCTTGGAAAAGTTCAATGAAACCCTTTCCAAAGCAAAATTTGTAGTCGGTCAAAATGTGGATTTCGACATTAATGTGATGGGATGTGAGTTTTATCGGTTGGATGTTGAAAATCCATTGCAGGAATTACCGGTCCTGGACACCTGTACCGAGCATACTGCCGAACTCTGCAAAATTCCCGGTGGCCGTGGAGGGAAATTCAAATTACCCACCTTAACGGAGCTTCACGAATTTCTTTTTGGGGAACCTTTTGCCGAAGCGCACAACGCGACTGCCGACGTGGAAGCGACCACGCGATGTTTCTTTGAATTGGTCCGTAAACAGCAGTTTACCCAAGAACAGTTGGATGTACAACCCGATTATTTTGAGCGGTTTGCAAAGGCGAATCCAACGCCAATCGAGCTTATCGGATTAAAGCACATCAACCTAAGGGAAGCGTCCAAAAAAATAGCCGATGCCCTTTGGGAAAAAGATACAGGGGGTGCTTCACAAATTGACCTTCAACAAAACATTAAGGACCTGGCGGAGGTTGACTTTGCGCACTTGCACAACCATTCCCAATTTTCGGTATTACAGTCCACCATGGGCACCAAGGATTTGGTAAAATTGGCAGCAGAACATCAAATGCCCGCCGTGGCGCTTACCGATCACGGAAATATGATGGGTGCCTTTCATTTTGTCAAAGAGGTCAAAGCACACAACAAATCCATAAAACAACAAAACGAGGAAGCCATTGCCAATGGTGAAGAACCCACGGGCACCGAAATAAAACCCATCATCGGCTGTGAGTTTTTTGTTTGTGAAGACCATAGCAATAAATCGGTCAAGGACAACGGCTACCAAATTGTTCTGTTGGCCAAAAACAAAAACGGCTATCTGAACCTGGCCAAAATGGCCTCTTTGGCCTATACCGATGGATTTTACTATGTGCCAAGAATTGACAAAGGCATCATTAGTGCGTTCAAAGAGGATATCATTGCCCTTTCCGGCAATCTATATGGAGAAGTGCCCTCCAAAATCTTAAATGTTGGCGAAAAACAGGCCGAGGAGGCACTACTTTGGTGGAAAGCTGAGTTTGGGGAAGATTTCTATCTGGAAACCATGCGCCACGGCCAGGAAGATGAGGACAGGGTGAATCAAGTATTGATCCAATTTGCCCGCAAGCACGAAGTGAAGTTGGTGGCTACCAACAATACCTATTATGGCGAAAAAGAGGATGCGGAGGCCCATGACATCCTGTTGTGCGTTAAGGATGGGGAATTGGTAAACACACCAATTGGACGGGGTCGTGGCTATCGCTATGGGCTGCCCAATCAGGAATACTATTTTAAGTCTTCCCAGGAAATGAAGGAATTGTTCAAAGACCTTCCCGAAGCGATCACCAACATTCAACACATTATCGATAAGGTGGAAGCCTATGATCTGGCCCGCGATGTCCTGTTGCCCAAGTTTGAAATCCCGGTGGAATTCCAGGTGGCCGAAGATGTGGAAGATGGTGGCAAACGCGGTGAAAATGCCTATCTCCGTCACATTACCTATGAAGGCGCCAAAGAACGGTATGGCACGGTCACTCCGGAAATTGAGGAACGTATTGATTTTGAATTGGCCACTATTGAAAATTCCGGTTATCCCGGCTACTTCTTAATTGTTGAGGATTTTATCCGAGAGGCCAGAAATATGGGGGTTTCCGTGGGTCCGGGACGTGGATCCGCCGCAGGCTCCGTGGTGGCCTATTGTTTAAAAATCACCAATATAGACCCTATCGAATACGACCTGCTTTTTGAGCGGTTCCTAAATCCGGATAGGGTTTCCATGCCCGATATTGATATTGATTTTGATGATGAGGGTCGCGGAAAGGTCATGGACTATGTCATCAATAAATACGGTTCCAATCAGGTGGCACAAATCATCACCTATGGAACCATGGCGGCCAAATCATCCATTAGGGATACGGCACGGGTGCTGGATTTGCCCTTGGGTGATGCGGATCGAATCGCCAAATTGATACCCACCATGGGAAAACTGGGCAAAATCTTTGGTAAGAATGAAGCGGAATTGAAGAAAAAGTTCCGTTCCGATGATATGCTCAAGATCAACCAACTGCTCAACATTGCCGAAACGGATGATCTGGAAGGCCGAACCGTGAATATGGCCCGTGTATTGGAAGGTTCGGTACGCAATACCGGTATCCACGCCTGTGGGGTGATTATTACCCCGGATGACATTACCAATTTTGTGCCCGTGGCCACAGCAAAGGACTCTGAACTTTATGTCACCCAATTTGACAACTCCGTTGTGGAGGACGCCGGCTTGTTAAAAATGGATTTCCTCGGCTTAAAGACGCTGACACTTATCAAGGATACCGTAAAAATTGTGAAGGCACGAACCGGAGTGGAACTGGTTCCGGATGAATTTCCGTTGGACGATGAAAAGACCTATGCGCTTTTCCAGCGAGGGGAAACCGTGGGCATATTCCAGTACGAATCCCCTGGAATGCAAAAACACATGAAAAGCTTGAAGCCTACGGTTTTTGATGATCTTATTGCCATGAATGCCCTGTACCGACCAGGGCCCATGGAATATATTCCCAGTTTTATTGCCCGAAAACATGGGGACGAGGAAATCAGTTATGACCTCCCCGAAATGGAGGAGTTTTTAAAGGATACCTATGGGATTACGGTCTATCAGGAACAGGTCATGCGGCTGTCGCAAAAGCTGGCGGGCTTCTCCAAAGGCGATGCCGATGTTTTACGAAAGGCCATGGGGAAAAAGATTTTTGCACTCCTACAGAAATTGAGGCCCCAATTCTTGGACGGTGGGGAGAAAAATGGACATCCACGGGACGTTCTTGAAAAAATCTGGAAAGACTGGGAGGCCTTTGCTTCCTATGCCTTCAATAAAAGCCACTCTACCTGTTATGCCTATATCGCCTACCAAACCGCCTATCTAAAGGCGCACTACCCTTCCGAATATATGGCAGCGGTACTTTCCAACAATATGAACGACATTAAACAGGTGACCTTCTTTATGGAAGAGTGCAAACGGATGGACCTGGAGGTATTGGGACCGGATGTCAATGAATCCTACTACAAATTTGCGGTCAATAAGGACAATGCCGTTCGGTTTGGGATGGGGGCCATTAAAGGTGTTGGGCGTTCTGCAGTGGAGGCCATTGTAGCCGAACGAAAGGAAAATGGGGCGTTCCGTTCCGTTTTTGATATGGCCAAACGGATCGATTTACGCTCCGCAAATAAAAAAGCCTTTGAAAATTTGGCCCTCGCCGGAGGGTTCGATTCCTTTTTAGGGACACATAGGGCACAGTATTTCCATCAAGAAGGGGATGGCATTAGTTTTTTGGAGAAGGTCATCAAGTATGGGGCGAAGTTTCAGGAAAACAAGAATTCTTCCCAGGTAAGCCTTTTTGGGGAAGCCAGTGAAGTTCAAATCCCCGAACCCATTGTGCCACCGTGCGAGGATTGGGGTACCATGGAAAAACTACGACGTGAAAAAGAGGTGGTCGGAATTTACATCTCCGGTCATCCCCTGGATGATTTCAAAAAGGAAATTACGGCCTTCTGCAACACCAGTATTTCCATCTTTAAAGAAGAATTGGAAGGTCACGTAAACAGGGAGTTGACCTTTGCCGGGGTAATTACCGATGTGCAACACCGGGTTTCCAAAAATGGAAAAGGCTGGGGACTCTTTACCGTTGAGGACTATACGGATACCCATGAGTTTCGGATTTTTGGGGAGGAATACCTCAAATTCCGTCATTTTTTAATGATCAACTCCTTTATCCATATCAAGGTATTTGTACGGGAGGGATGGGTGAATCGTGAAACCGGAAAAAAAGGGGAACCGCGTTTACAGTTCAATGAGTTCAGGCAACTTCAAGATGTTATGGAAACCTATGCCAAGAAACTGACCATTAAACTCAATGTGTCCACACTTCAGGAAAAACGGATCAGGGAGCTCAAGAAAACGCTTACCTCCCATAAGGGCAATCATCCTATTGGTTTCATTATTTATGAGATGGAGGAAGAGATAAAGTTGAACCTGTCCAGCCGAAAGCAAAAAGTGAATATCTCGAGTGAACTGTTGAGCACACTTGAAGCCCAGGAAGTGTTGTATAAGTTGAATTGAACCCTTTAATGGTTACACGTTGGGACAACTGGATGGCTTGTAAAAGTGCGAACACATTCCACTGATATATCCCTAATAATCAAAGGTCAAACTATAGAATGAGGAAATAGTTGTATAGACAAAAGAAATGTAGGGCGTGTAAGGAAAGCGAAAGATATTTGTCTAACTTTGCGAACAATAAATTTTTGAACAAATGGCACTAGAAATAACAGATGCAACTTTTGATGAAGTAGTTTTAAAAAGCGATAAGCCTGTAATGGTGGATTTTTGGGCAGCATGGTGCGGTCCATGTCGCATGGTAGGCCCGATCATTGAAGAAGTAAGCCAGGAGTATGATGGTAAGGCCGTTGTAGGTAAAGTGGATGTAGATGCCAACCAGCAGTTTGCCGCCAAATATGGTGTACGAAACATCCCCACAGTATTGGTATTTAAAGGTGGTGAGATTGTAAGCCGTCAAGTTGGAGTGTCTCCCAAAAAAGCGTACACGGATGCCATTGATGGGGCATTGAACTAAGTTATAACAATAAGATTTAAGAAAGGTCTGGTGATTGCCAGGCCTTTTTTTTATCTTAGATACCCATGGATGTAAAGTCGGAACTTCAAAATGCACAACTGTTCCAGAACCTGGAACTCCTTGCCGGTCAGGTAGTGGAAGGCTTTATAAGTGGTATCCATAAAAGTCCGTTCCATGGCTTTTCCGCGGAATTTGCGGAACATAAAATCTACAATACGGGGGAAAGCACCAAACATATTGATTGGAAACTTTTTGCCCGTACCGATAAGCTCTACACCAAACGCTACGAAGAGGAAACCAATCTCCGTTGCCATATGATCCTCGACAATTCCGCTTCCATGTACTATCCGGAAGTAAGGAACCTTAAGCTGGGCAATTTGAACAAAATTGGTTTTGGGGTATTGGCCATTGCGGCCCTGATGAACCTATTGAAAAAACAACGGGATGCCGTGGGCTTGAGCGTTTATGCCGATACCTATAGTTTCTATGCTCCCGAAAAAAGTAGTGAGCGTCATTTTCAGATGTTGTTGTCCCAGCTCAATCGATTGGTCCGGGAAAAAACGGACGAAAAACGGACCAGGACCTACCAATTTCTGCATCATATTGCCGAAAAGATACATCGTAGGAGCTTGATTTTTGTGTTCTCGGATATGTTTCAGACCGAAGTTGAGGAAGAAAAACTTTTTGAAGCCCTGCGCCATTTAAAGTATAACAAGCATGAAATTGTGCTCTTCCATTTATTGGACAAGGAACTGGAACAACAGTTTGATTTTGACAATTCCCCGAGACGTTTTATTGATGTGGAAACCGGACAGCATATTGATCTGCATGCCGAAAACATTCGGGAGGGTTACAGAAAAGGAATAGAGGACTATGTACAGGCCCTAAAACTAAAGTGCATGCAGTATAAGATCCGCTATGTTGGGGTAGATATCCGTTCCAATTTCTCCACGGTTTTGAATACTTTTTTGGTGGAACGGCAAAAATTTGTGTGAAGGGAAAAAAGTTTTGTCCAAACCGAAAGATGTAGGTATATTTGCCCTCGCTTTAGTAAAAGCACGGTAACAAGATTTGAATCCCGCTGTTGCAGGAGTCTTCTTAAAGATAAAATTCTTGGTCTGGTAGTTCAGTTGGTTAGAATACCTGCCTGTCACGCAGGGGGTCGCGGGTTCGAGTCCCGTCCAGACCGCAAGGAAATAAAACCCTTTACATGGAATGTGAGGGGTTTTTCATTTCGGAGCGCTCGAGCTTGCTCGGAAGTGCGGAGAAATGAAAAAAGACTGCGACGGCCTGGCCGTCGAAGGGTTTATAGCATTGCAGGCCCAATTGACTTCAGGACCAGAAGCAACATCATTTAATATGTAAACTTCTATGCCCAAGCGTAATGCTTCCCATGCCAAATACCGAGTGCCTCCATTTTTAGAAGCTTCAATTATTAGTATTGCATTCGAAATAAAAGCCATGGTCCGGTTTCTCATTGGAAAATTCCTAGAATGATTTGAAACCTTAAGGCTAATAAAGGAAATCGACCTTATCAAAAAAGTTGCCAAAAGTGGATTCCTATTCAGGGATGTGTTTAGCTGATGCGTTGTATGACTTAGGTGAGTATAGTGCGACAATTATCGATTTAGACAAGATGGTTTCGCTCAAAACCCTCATGGTTCTGGTTCAGGCTTTGAACGTATTGGAATATCGCCCCTAAGCACGCAAAAAACTTTGACCTGAACTGGAAATCATTGTCGCGCGTACCGTAAATAAAAGGTTCTACGAAGTCGCATGACTATATACTTAATCGAAAAAGGACAAATGAAACGAAAAATTGCACTATTCTCATGGCTTATCATACTGGGAGCGAAACCGCTTTTGGCACAAGACAATAACAACATTGATTGGTGGAAAGCACCACACCGTTTCCTTCAGTTCAATCTACAGGTAAAAGATGCCCCACTAATAGATGCCGAAGAGCTGATTCTTTATGCCAAAGATACGCTTCGTGCGGAGGGCATTATGTTGCAGACTGCAGGCATTTATGCATGGTATCCAACAAAGGTGCCCTACCATAACAAGAATCCATATATGGAAGGTCGCGATGTCTTTGGCGAACTTAATTCCGCAGCCAAAAAACATGGTCTTAAAGTATTGGCCCGTACCGATTGGAGCAAGACCACAGAAGATACTTATGCGGACTTCCCCGAATGGTTTGTACTTGATTCTGAGGGCAGTCCGAGTTACAACACTTTGAAAAGGCCAGGACTCTTCGACAAACTCATCGATACCGATGGGGCGGGCCCTTATCGCAATGAAGCCGTAGCAATACCTGCTATGCAGGAAATTATTAAAAAATACGCTCCTGATGCCTTCTTTTTCAGCTTTGCCAGCCATAAGTTGTCCTATGGCCCATATTCCAGGACGCTATTCAGGAAATGGTATGACAAATCTATAACCCAAGCATCCAAAAAAGAATTGAGTGAGTTCAGAATAAAAAGTTATTACAAGACATGGAAAAACTGGTATGCGGGCATCAAAGTTGCAAATCCGAACACGGTGCTTGTAGGGCGTTTGAAATTAGAGCAGCGGGAAACCATTGAATTCATGAGTCAATATTGCGATGTGAACTCTACCCAGCCACGTGATGATTACAAAGATGGCTGGTCGATGCAGGACCCGCGTTGGAAAGCCGCAGTGGAGACCAATTTTGCCCGGGCAGCGCACAACAATGGCGAACGCCCTTTGATACTCACCAACACGGCCCCAGGCCTGAAATGGCGACATGCAGCACTACCCAAAGGTGAGTTTGATTTTTGGACGGCCCAAATCATATCGAACGGCGGTAATTGGTTACCCTCAACTACAGGTTTCCCAAAAGTGATGGAAGATAAAATCACGTTGGAGCTGGTGCGCGATTTCAATAGTCAAATCGAAAAAATACAGCCTTATTTAAGTGCTAACATCAAACAAGCAAAAGTAGGTGTGCTCAATGGCGTAATGAACTTTAAGGAGGCAGAGGACGAACTATACGGATTTTTTGAAACGCTCATCAATGCACAGGTACAGTTTGACGTGCTGTCAGAATACAATGTAAAGAAAGACAAGCTGGAGGGATATGACCTATTAATACTGCCCAACCAAAAAAAGATAAGCAATGCGGTTTATGAAATCATTTCTGCTTTTACAAAAAAGGGAGGAAGAACCCTCTCCTCCTTTGAAACGGGCCTTGAGGACGAAAGTGGAAAAAAACGTGAAAAGGTGTTCTTTGACCAGTCCCTAAACATAGAGAAACGGTATCAAACCGTGCCCAACCCAGTAGGAGCCTATTACCGCATTGAGGATACTTCGCACCCGCTTTTTAAGGACTTTGGTAATACAAAATTGATTCCTTACGGAGAAGAGGCTATTAAAATTGAAAGTGATGCGCAACCTTTAATGACATTGGTGCCTAATTTTTCCCCTAAGAACAAATGGGGCGTACCTCCAGAGCGAGCTTCTTTAAGGAAACAATCCTCTTTGTTTCAGCTCGGTTTTGTAAACGCAAACCATATTTATTTTCCGGGTCGTGTCGGGCAATTTGCTTGGCAACATCGTTTGCCCATAAGCTCACAGCTCCTAAGAAACGCGATTATACACCTTGCTCCGAACAGTGCGCCCGTAACCACTATAAATCATGAAAAGGTCATGGTCAATATCTTCAAAAAAGGTAGGGGCTACCTCATTTTCTTGGTCAACAATGAAGGGGAACGACCCATGCCAAAAGCCACCGTGTTAAAAAATTTGGAGCTACGATGGAATACATCCAAAAACATCCAATCAATGAAATCCATTTTGTACGACAATGATATTTCCTTTGAAAAAAAGAATAACTCGTCCGTGTATTTTACCCTTGACAAATTGAAAACTTGGGATGTTCTGTATGCAGAATAGGTTTTAAGTATCCAGACAAAATTGAAAAACCTTAAAACCCATATATTTTTTGGTTTTGCGAATGGTAACTCGAAAACACTATCCTTTCTCAAAGGAATAGGAAAATGAAATTTCTTCCTTAAAACCTTCTACCGGTGTCGTTATTTTTAGAGTAATGGGATTTGCATACAATCCTGGAAAGGGAAACCAATTGTTGTCTTTATTTTCTCCTACGACCAGTTCAACATTGCCTTTCAATACTTTGAACAGTATACTTTTTTCTGAGGATGTTATCCGCACGGTTCTGGCATCTATCTTTGTCAGTGAGACACCCTCGCTCAAGATAATGGGTTCCACTATTTGAACATCCGGTTTTCGGTCATGATATCGAATCGAGACGTGCTTTACAAGAGTGTTTTCACTAATATCATAATCATAGTGATAGGCTACGCCCCCAGGCAAAAAATTACTATCTGATAGTTCCCCACCAGTACTTATTCGAACACTTTCGTTTTCTTCTTCAATGGTAATGTTCGATTTGTTATCGTATAGATTGGTAAAATATCCATTTTCATTTCTGAATTCGACCCGAGGTGTCAACGGAATGATGGAATCCTTCATGGGGGGCATGTGTATCTCTTCGCCCCTAACATATTTCGTCTGTGAAGCAGCATGAAGTATACCGAATCCATCGGCATATGCGTTGAGCATAGCACCACCGCGTGGGAAATAACGATATTTGTCACCACCCCAACTGGTGTAGTCATGATAATCATATGCGGATACGGTGGCCATCCATGGCCCTTTTCTCAGCGTGGCCACTTTGATGGTTGGAAAATATTTTACCCAATCGCCCTGTTGCCCGGGAAAGGGTTTGGACTCCCCCTTCTGATGTCGTCCGAACTCCAAAGCCATTGCAAGGTTTTTTGCTCGTGCAAAAGTAGGGTACAGGTTAGGTTGACCTGTTTTACTGGCAAAGGCCCATACATCACGGCCATAGCCCACCAGTCCATTTTTGATGGAACTGCGCAGGTATTCCAGATTTTTTAAGGCAGCGGTCTGGTATGCAGGGTCTTCATCGGCAAAAAGACTGAATAGTACTTGTGAACCATCTGCGGTTTTGGTGCCATAACCCGTCCATTTGTAAGAACGTGCGCCCCAGGAACCATCGATTACTCCATTGGGATATACAAAATGGATGACCTTGGCCAACGATTTTCTTGCGTAGTCCTCTGCAGCCTTATCGCCCGTGATTCGAGCATAAAGTGTCAAACCCCAAAGCGACATATCCATTTGATAGCTTAAATCGACCCCGTATTTCACTCCATGCACTCTAGCGGCCTCACCGTGTATAAATTGGTCCTCGTCCATTTTGGCAATGGTCTGCCATGCCAGTGTTCTTGCTTTGTTTAAAAAAATATCTTCACGGGCCACGTTCTGCCAAAGCATGGCCAAAGTACAAGCCGAAGTGGGCACGTAGTTGATACTTGCGTAATCGGGACTCATTTTTTCAACAAGGTACATGCCAGCCTTACGCATGGAAATCTCCCAAATTCCCCGCTCTTTTTTGCTCAGGTATTTTTTTAGCTTAGGATAAGCAGCCGCCATCATCAACAATTGGTCGGCGGTAGTACCATCCCATTCCCACGGATTTTCTATCCACTGACCTGCCTTTTCTTGTTTGGTAATGAGCCAATTTCCCAAATCAATTGCGGCCCTGCGGTACTTCCTCTCGCCAGTATATTCATACATGATGACAAAAGGATACAGGGCTTCTGCAGCCCTGGTATAATATATATTGTTCTCAGGATCCAGCAATCCGCCGTATTCCGGGTTTGATTTGTCAGTGTCCTGTTGCTTCAGCAAGGCTTGCGAAAGATTGGCCAAAGTTTTAAAGTATTCCTTTTCCGCTTCTGTATTGAACTGTTGGGCAATGCCCATGAACGAAAAGGCCATCAAAAAAAGTGCGGTCATTATTCTATCAATCATTTGAAAATGGTTTTTGTGCTAAGAATCTAATTGCCAACAATTCTCCTCGTATTTGGCGGCTTCGCCCTCAAGTTTAATCGGTGATTGTGCTTCCATGCGTTCTTTCCACAACTTAAAGAGCTTCACCATTCGTTCCAATTCTTGAGTATGTGTCCGTGCCAAGTTGTTGGTCTCTCCAGGGTCGGTGGCCAAATGGTACAGTTCCCAATCGTCCCCCTCACGGACAATTTTCCACTCGCCTTTACGTGCAGCCGCGCCCGTTGACCATTCAAAGAATAAAGGGCGGTCAACAACGGTATCCTTACCTCTTAGGATGGCTTCAAAACTGATACCTTCTGTTGGGAGTACTTTTTCTTGGACTTCATACGGATGGTCGATCAACCCCAGCAAGGTGGGAAAGACATCAATAAAATGTCCATAGAATGCATGATGGATGACGTTTTGGTCTTCCAGTTTCGCCCAGTTAATTATGGCAGGGCTATTAATCCCGCCCTCATAGCTATTGTTCTTGTACATACGAAAGGGCGTGTTGCTTACATTGGCCCAATCGCCTCCAAGGCTTGTCCATTGTCCAACAGTCCCTATTTTTCCGTCCCCTGAAAGCTCAACCACTTCAGCACTGCTGCCATTGTCCGAGATGAAGAGGATTATGGTATTTTCCAATTGCCCTAAATGTCTCAAAGTGTTCATAACCCTGCCAATGTTTTGGTCTAACCTATCAACCATGGCCGCATAGATGGCCATCTTCAAGTCTTCGGTGTCTTGTTCAGCTTCGGAAAGTGTATGCCAAGGCACATGGGTGGGTTCGTACAACTCAAAATCATCTGAAATAAGGCCTAATTCCTTTTGTCTTTCAAAACGCCGCTGTCGAATGGCTTCATAACCCACTTTATATTTGCCGCGATATTTGGCAATATCCTCAGGCCAAGCCATCAAAGGGTCGTGGGGTGCCGTATAGCTCAGGTAAAGAAAAAAAGGAAATTCTTCTTTAACCGCCTCGGTAATATACGTAATCCCCCAATCGGTAAAGGCATCGGTGGAGTAATAGGTGCTATCGGGTGTATAGGGTTCATATCGCTGACCATCCACATAAAAGGGTCGTACCCGTTTTTGGGCCGGTTTTGGTTCTCCTGGACGTTGCTCACCAGGATTGAATTGATTGTGCGAACCGCTCAACAACCCGTAATAAGCGTCAAACCCCAATAAGGAATCGGTTGGTACATCAACACCATGGTGCTTGCCTGCCATATAGGTTCGATAGCCCTTATTTTTCAATTCGGCAGCAATAGTGGTGCACTGTTGCCAGTTAGGTTTCCAGCTTCTGCCCACTCCCACCTGCTGCGCATATAACCCCGTTAACAATGCCGCCCTCGAAGGGAAACACTTTGATGTATTGTAAAACTGGGTAAAGCGGTGCCCGGTATATGCGAGACTATCAAGTACGGGCGTATTAATTTCACTACCGTAACACCCCAAATCACTCCAGCCCATATCATCGGCCAAGATGAGAACAATATTGGGGGAATTATCTTCTGAGTCGGTTCCAATACCTTTTTCTTTTGTGTTACAGCTCAGAAACAATACGGAAAGACCAAGAAGGAGAATTTTCATTTTGGTTTCTTTCAATTTATGGCGATTGTCCAAAGGACTATATTCGAGCATAGGTTTTAGACTTTTGAACTCCAGAACACTTCTTCCTTTTTCCAGATATCCGTATCGTACTCGATGCCTAACCCAGGAGCAGTAAAGATTTTCATATTGCCGTTTTTTGGGAGCACGGGGGAGTGCCAGTCCCTTTGGCTTTTCTCACCGCCTACCCGATATTCTTGGTGGTGGGATAGCGTGGGGCAAACTGCAAAAACCTGGGTGGGGGCCGCGGCCATGGGCCCAGCCTTTGGGGAATGGGGCGTAAACCCTACTCCATAATAGTTTGCCAAGTGTGATATTTTCAAGGTGCGTACCATACCCCCGTGATAATAAACATCTGGCTGTAGCGTGTCCATAGCTCCGATTTCGGCCATCAATTTAAACTGGTCAAAGCTAAAATCTTGTTCCCCACCTGCAATGGCACAACTTGTTGCGGCGTCCTTGACCAATTTATGCGACCATAGGTCTTGCCAGTAGCATGGCTCTTCAAAGAATTCCACCTTATGATCTTCGAGCATTCTAAGCACCTCAATGGCCTCATCAGCAGTGTAGGAACTATTGCCATCAACGTACAGTGTAACGTTCTCTCCTGCCCTTTTCCGCATGTAGGGCACCCATTCGTTGGTTCGGGTAATGTAGGGCTCTGTATTTTTCATTCGCCCCCCAACCTTGAACTTGATAGCTTCAGCCCCAGTGGCCTCAATGGTCTTCAAAATTTTATCAGTTTCGCCTTCGTAAGGGTCTTCACGCTCCAAGCTCGAAATATATACAGGATATTCGGTTCGCACCTGTTCACCTAGAAAAGTATGGGCAGGGGTATTCGCCAACTTGCCCAATAAATCCCAAATAGCAATTTCAACGGTACCAATACCATTCCAATAGGGCAGACCGACAAACTTGTAGTTTCTGCCATACTTTAGCAGTTCGTTTGGCAAATTAGCTACTTCCCTGGCATCCTTGCCCACAAAGTTCTTGGCCGCCAATTGGGTAAATATGGTCTGCGTAGCCATAAAACGCCCCTTGTTCATGGCCGTTACCCCTTGATTGCCCTCAACATCGGTAACCCTTAAAAAGAAACGCTTTTTGGTATCGACCACCTCAATCTTATCAATTATTATCGGAGAGGCAAATGCTGCCTTTACCCTTTTGGTGATATCGGCCTCCAAGGTTCCCCCGTCATACGGTTTTTTGATATTTTTTGGAGTTTCCATCGCCTTAGCCGCGTCGTTGCAGGCCGTAATGGGCAGGGTAATGGCTGTAGCACCCGCAATGGTAGTTGTTCTTAAAAATTTTCTTCTATCAAACATGCTATTTTTGTTTTTCAGTAGTAACGTCTTTTTTGGTTATGGTTTTTCCGTTGATTGATACATTTTTCAGCACTAAATCCTCAACATGATTCGCAATCATGGGAGCAAGAGATTTCTTTATGGTAATGTTTTCCATGAATACCCTGTGGATGTTTTCTTCTTCCCTACCGTTTATTTTAATTGAAATCTTTGTAGCTGCTTCCATTTCGATATTTTGGAAATAAAAATCATTGTATTTCACAAAATGTTCATTGCCACGCCAACCCGCATAGTCGGTGGTAAACTCAAAACCATAAGATACAGGAGCCATAACCTTCATATTTCGCATGTAGACCTGCTCGATAAAACCGCCCCTATCAGGGTTGCTCTTAAACTGAAACGCATGTTTTTCGCTACCGCGCAATGTGTTGTTCTCTACAAACACGTTGCGGACCCCACCACTCATTTCCGATCCAATGCAGAATCCACTACCTACTACGTTTGTAAAAGCATTATCACGTATTATGATGTTTTCTGAGGGTGGATAGTCCCATCCATCTTGGTCCCTGCCCGCTTTGATGGCTATGCAATCATCCCAGGTGTTAATCGTGCACTTTTCAATGAGTACATTCTTGCAGTGTTCCGGGTCGATGCCATCATCATTGCGGACACCCATTTGGATGTTGAGCCTGCGCGCAGTTATATTTTCTGAAAGCACAGGATGAATAGTCCAGAACGGAGTATGATGAATGGTGAAATCCTCAAGCAAAATATTCTTGCACTCAATAAACTCGATACCCGTCGGTCTCAGATAGTGGCCATCACCAAAAATCCTTTCGGAAAGAGGTACCTTATCATTTCCATATTGTCTGATAGTTTTTTTATCAGGATTTTGTTTGGGTTTCCACTGCCCCCAAGTGTCCTGGCAGTTTCCATTGATTTCCCCCTTTCCAGTAATAGCGATGTTAGTCTTGCCCACAGCATAAATCAAGGGAGAATAGTTCATAGCAAAAGTACCTTCCCAGCGGGCCTTGACCGTAGGAAGGTAGTCATTTGGATTGTTCGAAAAAATCAGCTCAACGCCTTCTGCGAGATTAAGATTGATATTGGAATCAAGCAAGACAGGTCCTTTCACTTTGTAAACACCTTTTGGGATGTGCACAACACCTCCACCCCTTTTGGAAAGAATTACTATGCTATCATTTAGACGCTCAACGAATCGATTGCCATTCACAACGATAACCGTATCAGTTTTGAAGCTAGGAGGAAATATATTCTTCAATATTTTGGGCATGGTTATGTTCCATGCAGAATCCAAATGTTGTTCAATAGTGGTCTCAAAATCAGTTTTCTTCAATTTAGATCCACAGCTGCCTAGCAAGAGGCAAAACGCACATAAACCAAAAGGACTTACCTTAAATAGACTTCGATGAAACCGATTGCTGTTTGCAAATTCAGAGACTTTTTTCATGCTTTTATTTTTAATCCTCTATTAGTTAAAATTAACACTGCCCAAATAGGTTTTATAACTTTCGGCATTCCTCAGGTATAGTGTTAAAATCTTTATCCAAGTTTATGCAATCGATTGCACAACTTATGACAATTATCCATCGGCAAAAAAACAAATGTATTGAATGTAATTTATTTATTTTACGACTTCTTTGGCCATTTTAGGGTTTACTTTGACATTATGCAATCGATTACATTAAAATTCATACATTTAATTCGACCATTTTCGGTAAAAGCAAAGTAAATTGAAACGCCCTCATCTATTCCGTTTAATTTTTTTCCCAAACATCCATGAAGTCTAAAAAAGCAACCATTCATGATATTGCGAAGAAACTTAATATCACGGCTTCCACCGTTTCGCGGGCACTAAAAAATGATCCAAGAATCAGTAAGGCTACTAAAAAGGCTGTAACCGATAAGGCCAATGAGCTAGATTATCAACCCAATCATATTGCCTCAGCCCTAAGAAGTGGGAAAAGCCAACTTATAGGTGTTGTGGTACCCATAATTGACAGGACTTTCTTCTCAGCCGTTATTCGCGGCATTGAGGAGGTAGCTTACGGTTTGAATTACCGTGTGGTGGTTAGTCAATCCAATGAGATTGTAAAACATGAAGTCTCCACTATTAACGCCCTGCTCAATGCAAGGGTGGATGGGATAATAGCTTCCTTGGGAAAGAACACCAGAGATTTGGAACATTACCAAAATGTGATTGACAAAGGTGTTCCCTTAGTTCTTTTTGACAGGACTACGGACGACCTGTTAACCAACCAAGTGATTATCGATGACTACCTTGGAGGGTACATGGCCACTGAACACCTTATTAAGCAGGGCTATCGTAAAATAGTCCATTTTACAACGGTAAACGCAGTAAACATATACAAAGAGAGGTGCCGTGGCTATAGACAGGCACTCAGCGATTATGGTATTCCATTTGATGAGGACTTGGTAAGTCGAGGGGATATGCAGTTAGAGGACGGGATTCAAGGGATTACTAAAATGCTTGAACAAGGCATAGTGTTCGATGCTATTTTTTCTTCCAGTGACTATGCCGCTGCGGGTGCTATGCAAGTCCTTAAGAAAAAGGGAGTACGTATTCCCGAGGATGTAGGCGTAGTAGGTTTTAGTAACGAACAATTTACAGACTTGACAGACCCACCATTGACTTCCATCAAACAATTTCCTATGGAAATGGGCCATGTAGCCGCACAGCTTTTTTTCGATGCGTTGGAACACCCTAATAAAAAACCCCATCCAAAAAAAACGGTTTTACAACCAGAATTAATCGTAAGAGCCTCCTCACTTAGAAATGATTGATTTTTGTGCCAAGCAAAGCTAGAGAAAGAAACTTCATGAAAAACTTTGTCACTCGGGACTTTCTATTGACCAATGATTTTACCAGAATCCTTTATCATGATAATACCGCAAACTACTCCATAATGGACTACCTCAACCGTCTTTTACCCGAAAACATGGCTGTAAACAAACGGTTTCTTATATGGGTTTAGAGCTACTTTTAGTACTGGTTCTTCTGGGTATGGCCACCGGTTTTTACTCCGGATTGTTGGGAACCGGCGGAAATGTAATACTGATACCTGCATTCGATATGCTTTTTATGAAATACGCTATTGAATCACAGGAAGCGGTAAAATTCATTATTGCGCACTCCTTGGCCATTACTGTGTTCAATGGGCTCTTTGTAAGTTACCGTCAATTAAGAATTCGAAACTTTCATTATAAAGAAACCCTTTGGATTGGTGTTCCAGCAGCCATAGTAGGCTTTTGTTTGTCGGAAGTGGTGAAAAACGCGCAATGGTACAATAAACTGTATTTTGATATACTCTTCGCTTTCTTGGTACTATTGGTTTCCATTCGTTTTCTTTTTTATCGGAACATAGGTTCGGAATCGCATGGGAAACCCAAGGCTTCCAAACTGAAAAGTGCCTTTGCCGCAGTTGGAATCCTCACAGGCGCCACCACTGCAATGTCCGGTTTTGGTGGTGGTATTATTGTTATACCGGCCTTAGCGGATCTGTTCAAAATGGCAATTAAAAAAGCAAGTTCCATATCCATTGGGGTCATCACACTACTGGCCACTGCAGTGAGCTTAAGCTATCTCAATATCTTTTCTACAATGGTCATTGATGCTATTCTTCCCAATCAATTTGGGTATATCTCTTTGAGCCTGGTTGCTCCAATTTCCCTTGGGATTTTATTCGGGGCACCACTTGGTGTGAAAGTTGCACAAAAAGCCTCCGCAAATAGTTTACGGATCGTATTCGGTGTGGTCATGGGAGCCTTATGCTTTAAAATGGTATTTGGGCTATTGTGAGATATTGTTTATCCAGGTAAAGCATTGGAATTCCAATGCACATCCTAAAGAATGTCCAGGAGAAGAAAACTGGAATCAAAGGGGGGTCCTGTATACGTCTAAAAAGATGCAATCCTAATCTGCTATTTCGAAAAAAAATCCTCGTTAAGGGTAAGTATCCTAGTTTACGTATTATTCTAAACTATTTAATGGAACAACGAAGAAAATTCCTTAAAAACCTGGGACTCGGGGCAGGAGCACTGATGGCAAGTCCGGCCATGGCCGGTGAACGTTATACGGAGTATGTGGAGCCCAGCCTTAAAAGTTCTGTTAAAGATGCTATACAATACATTAGCGTTAAAGATGTGGAAATCGTTAAGCTAAGGTTTCCCAAAAAAACGCCGAAGACCTGGAATGCTATCAAGTCTTCCGGAGGAGGATATCCCACCAGTTCGTTTTTAAAAATAACCACCAACGAAGGTATCATCGGTTGGTCCGGTATGAAAGGGGTCTCTTCGACCACTCTGGGATTTGCTAAAAAAATCAAAGGGCTCAACTTGATGAACACGGAACAGGTTTGGCATCATATGTTCTTTCACAATAGGAAGCCCGTTGCCAAAGGAAAGGAGATACACGCCATAGGCTCCGTAGACCTCTGTGTTTGGGATATCGTTGGAAAGGCCCTACAACTTCCCGTACATAAGGTATTGGGAAATTTTAGGGAGCAAATCCCTGTTTATGCCGCCGGGGGTTATTATGCCGAAGGAAAGACCAATACGGATTTGGTAAAAGAAATGGAAGGCTATGTTAAAGAGGGATACAATGTGGTAAAGATGAAGGTAGGTTTTCTAGATGCCAAGAAAGATGCCCAACGAGTAAAAGAAGTGGTTAAAGCGTTAGGTAATGACGCAAGGGTGATGGTAGACGCCAACAACGGCTACGACACGGCCTATGAAGCAATCCGGTTTGGCAAAATGGTAGAGGACCTTGATTTGTATTGGTTTGAGGAACCCGTGGCCCCGGACGATTGGCGCGGAAATGCCGAGGTAAGGGAAGAACTGAACATACCAATCGTAGCCGGCGAAAATGAATACACGAGATGGGGTGCCAGGGATTTGGTGGAAAACCATTCTTGCGATATCGTCAACATCGACACTATTAAAGGTGGTGGACTTACAGAGATGCGAAAAATTGCAGCAGTTTGTTCTGCTTATCATATTGAGATAGCTCCCCACGGATATGCACATATGAATGTGCACGCCCTCGCTTCAATACCCAATGCCAAAATATTGGAGACCTATCCTGCCAAAGCAAGGGATTTCAATCCTACACTACAACCATTTCCTATAAAGAACGGTATGATAGATGCTCCCACAGTAGTTGGTCTGGGAATGGACCCCGACCCATCACTAGTAAAAAAATATAGGGTTTAATCAGTTAGTTTTTTTCAAGTGCAAAGCCCTATTCAATTTGTTGGATGGGGCTTTTTTTGGTATTGATGCACTTCTCATACCTACTGGCTAGATAGCTGGTCTGGGATAATAGGAATCTAATCTCCCCCTTTTGTGGTTTTCCTGGAATAGCTTACGCGATAGATAACACCGGCGTAGTCATCACTCAATAGCAACGACCCGTCGGGAAGTTGAAGAATATCAACCGGTCTTCCCCAAGCATCGTTCTTGGATTCGTTGAGCCATCCAGTGATAAAAGGTTCATAAGAAGTGACTTTTCCATCCCTCTCCGTCAGTTTCATTATGCGATAACCTTGTTTTTTGGTCCTGTTCCAAGAACCATGTTCCGATACCAATATGGAATTCCGGTATTCTTTTGGAAACATTTCTCCCGTATAAAACTTCAAGCTAACGGGTGCGGCATGCGCTACAAGGTCAAAGGTGGTGTGAACAAAATCCGTTGAGGGTCTTTTATCCCCATAATCGGGATCTTTGATATTGTTTCCGTGCCAAAAGGGAAATCCGTAGTGGTCTCCTTCGCGTTGCATTACATTGATTTCGCATGGGGGTAGGTCATCCCCCATAAGATCCCTTCCATTATCGCTAAACCAAAGTTTTCCAGTGTTGGGATGCCAATCATATCCCCTACTATTTCGCACGCCATGGGCAACAATTTCAAAATCCGTACCCTCTGGTGTTATTCTTGTGATCGAGGAGAAAATCGGGTTCTTTTCCAAACACACGTTACATGGAGCACCCACAGGCACATATAGTTTACCATCTGGCCCAAAACGAATGTACTTGTCACCATGCTTCTTTTCTGGCGGATAGTTGAAAACAAGTTCGGGAACTGGAGGATTGTCCAAGTAATCCTCGATGTTCCGGAAACGTACTATTCTATGGATTTCCGCCACGTACAAATCTTTACCGAGCATGGCTACTCCCATTGGATTCCATTCTAATCCATTTGAAATTTTTTGAACACTATCTGCCTTACCATCTGAATCCACATCGCGGATAGCATAGATAAAATCAGTTTCGTTGCGCCGAGAACCAACGAATACGGTTCCATTTTCACCTAGAGCTAGCGATCTTGGATTTTCCAAACCCTCTGCAAAAACCTCGATTACAAAACCTTCGGGAACGTCAATCTGGTCCAATCGCAACTTTTTTTCTTTGTAAGCACTACCCACCCTGCTTTCTACGCGTTCTTTACGTTTTCGGTTGGCATAATCGGTAACAGGGGACACGGTAGAAAGGTCCAAAGGTTCGTTTAAGGATTTGCCAGCCCTCACCACCGACACTTCCTCCATTGTAATATTGGCGGCCTCATTCCCAAAACTATTTCGCACATAACTTAGCACATTGGAAATCTCTTCATCCGTAAGTGTTGGGATTGCGGGCATTACATTGTCATAAATCTCTCCCTTAACGTGTATGCGTTCCTCTAATCCGTGAAGTACAATATTGATGAGACGCTCTTTGCTTCCATTGACCCATGGTGTATTGGAAACAGGAGGATGCACTCCCTTAATACCATTACCATCCAACTGATGGCATACGGCACATTTTACTTCATACAATGCTGCTCCAGCTACCAAATCCACTTTTTTAGTCTCTTTTTTACATGAAGTAAAGCAGAATATGGTTATAACAAAAACTAGAATACGCATGTATTACACTACTTTAAAATCCAATAGTTTATGGTCTCCAATATATCCTTCACAGACATCACCAATTTGAATGGGTCCTGGTGACGGGGGTGCCCCTGTCATTATCAAATCGCCAGGATAGAGCGTGGTGAACTTAGAACAATAGGAAATGATTTGTTCAAAATTGGCCTTTAGGTCACGAAGATTACCCTGCTCCGCTACTTTTTTGTTTATAACAAAGGTCAAGTCTAGCTGGCGTACATCACCAAAGGTATCCACAGGAAAAAAATCAGAGATGAAAGTGGCTTCGTCAAACCCTTTGGCAAAAGCCCACGGCCAACCTTTTTCCTTAGCTTTCAATTGCAGGTCTTTTGCAGTCCAATCCATCCCTAAAGCTATTCCGTCAAAGACGTTGGTGGCTTCCTTTTCCGATACGTTTTTGAGTTTTTTACCGATTCTAAGCACTAGTTCCATCTCGTGCCAGACGTTTTGGCTCCATCTTGGGTAATGAAAAACTTTTCCTTTCGCCAGTGATGATGGCGCTTTGACAAAAACGTTGAGGTCTTTTGGCAGTGGTTGCCGTGGCGCTTCCCTTTCATAAAAATTGGCGGCAATACCCAATATTTTCATTTACAGAATCTTTTTAGGTTCAAACTTTCTTTTTCTCAAATAGGTGAAAATTCAAGTTTCTATCATTGTAATCACAATTGAAAAATGAACAAAACCTTCTATGCTATATCAATTACATTTAAGTTGAAAGGCATGGTTATTTTACCCTTACTTCTTCTTGGCATCACTTTGGGTCTTTTTCACAGCTTTATGCATAATGGCATTGACCCCTTGGTCTTCACTCATCCATGTCCATAACCGCACGGTACCATCCTGGTGTGCACTGGTCAAAAAACTGCTATCGGCATTGAAATCGATATATTCTGCCTGATCGTTAGCGTGTACAGCATATGCAATGGGTACCTTGCCCACTGGATTTAGTATTTGCGAAGTACGATACACACGAATGTAGGGATCATTGCCAGCCGATAACAAATACCGTCCATCCGTAGTAAAAGCCAAGGTTTCTATCTTACGCCCACTGGTGTTCCATTCACGAAGCAGTTCACCCGTAGCAAAATCCCATAAAAAAATATCCCCCTCAAAACCTGAGGCCACTACATATTTACCATCGGGAGAAAAAAAGCCACACACAAAACCAAATTCACGGCCCGGGGTGAGGGTCCTGATCAATTTGCCAGTGTCGGTTTCCCATATTTTAACCTCAGAATTCATACCGGCACTCAAAAAATAGGTGTCATCTACGGTAAACTGAATCTCGTTCACGGTCTCGCCATGATTTACTTTGTACATCAATTCTCCAGTCTCCGTATCATAAGCCCTTATGTAGCCTATTGCGGTACCGTCTTTTTGTTTTATTTTTTCTTGACCGGATACAAGAATGTTCTTTGTATTGGCAAATGCGAGACCATCTGCTGCTGTTTCAAGCTCAATTCTTCTAATTTCCCTACCGGTATAGGCATCATAAAAGGTAATCAGATAGTCTTCACTTACACTCGCCACGATGCTGTCATCTGGTGAAAAAGCTACCCGTTCAATCTCTTCTGAAGCATAGGCGCGCCAAAGTTCGGCACCATCACTGGTACGCCACATGATTACACTATTATCGAATTTAGTACCTGTAACGATACGCATGCCATCTCGTGAGAATTCAGCACTCTCAACGGAACCCTTTTCTCCATTAACATCGGCAACACGCACCCAAACAGGCGATAACCGTAACTGTGCTTCACCGGTTATCTGGCCCACTTGGGCATGAATGGATAATGAAAAGTGAAATAAAGCAATAATGCCCAGTAGTTTTATCATGAAAATGGTTTTAGATACCGTATTTAAAACATGTATTTGAGATATATTACGTATGAATAGACTACGGTACTTAAGTGAAGGAATTGATTTGAAAACTAAAATTTGTACCCAATACCAAAACGCACCCACCAGGAATAGACTTCAAGTTCGCTTACCCTTTGGTCACTACCAAAAAAACCACGCAAAGGCTGGTTGCTCAAGTTGATGCCCTCAGCATAAATCTTGAAATGCTTCCCGATGTTCTGCGATATGTTGGCGTCTATTTGGTAACGGCTGTCGAAAAGAAAGTCTTCTTCACGGGTATTGCCAATTGAAAAGACAAAATCATCTATATAATTGAAGGCCAAACCAGCTGAAAATCCTTTTTTATCATACGAAAGAATCATATTACCAAAATTCTGTGCCTGCCCGGGAAGCCTAAAAACCTCACCCCTTTCTGCAACCGCCTCTGAATGGGTTAAACTTATATTCCCTGAAACGGAAAAATATTTCAAGAAGCCGGGTAAAAAGTTTAGACGTGTTTGGGCGGTAAGTTCCAAACCCCAGAGATTGGCATATTCGCCATTTTCAAAAGATGTCAGTTCGTAATCGATAAAGTTATCAGCATTCTCCCACTCATCACCGACCACTGTCCTATCAATCTGATAAATAAAATCTGTAATACGTTTATAAAAACCTGATGCAGATACATAACCAATGTCACCCAAATAGTATTCGTACGCCAAATCAAGGTTGATTGAACGGGTTGGATTAAGATTTGGATTTCCCAAAAAGACCTCCCTATCTTCAATGTCTATCACCCTGCTTGGCGAAACACTGTTGTATTCTGGCCTGGTAAATCCATTCGTTAGGGCGAATCGTGCCTGTGAACGTTCCGACAACTCATATTTGACTTGAAAATTAGGTAATGGTATTGTATATTCTTTTTGGCTTACGATGGGGTTTATTACTGGAGACTCGTCATTGTTTGTCACCACTTCGTTTGCCCTGTAAGTTCCTCTGTTTTTTTCTAATCGCAATCCTGTGAGCACATCCCATGATTTTCCTTTAAAAGTGGCCATAGCATACACAGCCATAATATCCTCTTCGGCTCTGGTAAAGAATTCTGATACGACTCTTGCACTTCTGTTTTGGTTCACTGAAAGTTCTGCCTGGTTCCCTTCGAAGTAATCTACCAATGTGGCGGTATCTATTCTACTATCAAAATTGAGGTTTCCCTGCATAAAATCATTATCTGGGACAGATACGGACGTAGTTGAAAGATTCAAGGGATTACTACTACTATTTTCAAAGATAGAAACCCAGCGTTGACGACCGTTTTTCAACTTCCTGTACTTCAGTCCCGTTTGTAGTTCACCCTTCCCCAAAAAGGTGTTAATGGGCTTTTTGATATCCATACGAAAGACCAAGTTTTCGCCGGTTACCGATCGTAGGTCGCTTGGACGTATCGATTCTAAAGTATATAGTGAAACGTCGTTCAAATCAACTATTGCCCCGTTTACTTTGGGATAGTCGGTATTGACCTCCGAAAGCAATAAATCAACATCCTCAAATTCGAATGTGGCCCTTATTGATTCGTCCGTACGGTCCGTCATGGTATAAAAGAAAGATGCATCAAATTTCCAGTTTCCGATATAAGAATCAATCCCCAAATTGACGGAAGTGTTTTTACGTATCTTCCTCCTATCCCTTAAGTCACGTTCTACCCTGGCATCGTCAACGCGGGTTGCATTGACGTAATTGCCCTGCAACGGGCGGTATCGAATCCTGTTCCTGATTTCATCATCTGTCAGGTTGTTGTACATCAAATGGGCATATAGCCTGCCATTGTCACGCAGCTTATAATCTATAGAGGTGTTGTAGCCCGAGCGGGTACGCTCGTTCTGTAAATCACGCCAATTATAGTTGTTGATCAGAATGGATTGATTACCATCGGATAGTGTTTTTCGGTCCCAATCAATCTCCAATCGATCGCGCCCGTTGTCAGTGCGGTAATAGTTACCCCCCACTTTAATACCAAGCCTACCTTCAGGATATTTTTCATTAACCAGATAGCGTTTTTCCAAAGTGAGCATTCCTGTGAGATTATAACCTTTTGAAAGGTTATTGTAGCCACTGCCCAATTCGGCTTTCAATGCCAGCCCTTTGGACAATGAAAACACTGGAATCAAGTTCACAGATCCCCCGATGGCATCACCATCAGTATCTGGCGTTTTAGTCTTAATCACTTGAACGTTTTCTGATTGATCCACTCCGATGCCCGCCACTATCGTATTTCTTCGTCCTTCTATTTCTGCAGTTGGTAAGTTTTCACCATTGTACTGTATAGTGGTATAACTAATAGGGGTTCCGCGTATTGCCACTGTATTACCCTCACCATAACTGCGGCCAATTGTAGTGCCTGTCATACGTTGTAAGGCCTCACCCATATTCTGGTCTGGCAGTCTATCTTTGGTATCCGATGCCAATACCTGTATCTGATTGATTGCATTTTTTTGGGCATTTACTTCTTTAAGGTTTTTTTTCACTCTGGCATTGACAATAACTTCAGATAGCTCAAAAGTTTCGGGAATCAATGCTAACGAAATCGATTTCGAGACCTTTGGTAAAGAAATAAGGGTATCTACGGAACGATATCCCAAATAACGCACGTTAAGCGGCAGCTCGTCTTTCTCCGAATAAAAGGAAATAGAAAGCGTACCCTCATGATTGGATACACCGCTTATCCTTTTATTCTTTGACTGTACCAAAGCTCCCAAAAGTGGCTCATTGGACAGGCCATCAAAAATCTTGAATCTCACGGTCCAAAGGCTTTCTTCCATTGTATCGGCCAGTTGGGATTTGTCCTCTCGGAAAAGAATTATGGTATTGTCCAAAATTCGATAGCCCACCATACTATCCTTGAACAGCCCATCTAAAAGTTCCCTGATATTGGAGTAGGGTTTTAAGAAAACCCGTTTTCCACCATCGATAATGGTGGAGTTGTAAAAAAAGTGGTACGGTTCGTTTCGCTCTATTAGTCGTATCGCTTTTCGTAAAGAAGTGGAATCTTTTGAAAGGTACTTGGTTTCTTGGGAATGGGTAATTGAGGTAGCGCAACACAAAAAAAAGGGCACGATGAATTTGAGACTATTTTGAGGAAAATCGTACCATTTGTTTTTGTAAAACACTCATTACTTTTTGCTCAAGCTCACGTTATCCCTAGATACGGTGAAATTGATATTCTCAGAAATACTAAGGTTTTGAAGGAAAACATCCAGCCCCTTGTCCAAATTGACCGATGCCGTGTAAGGAATTGTATCTATGGCAGTATCGGAGATTATATTGATACCGTACCAAGATTCGATATCCATGAAAATCAATTTTAACGGCACACTATCATAGACCAATCGCTTCTGCATCCAAGAAGTATTGTGTTCATTGGCTTCACTTTTATGCAATGCCAGAGCACTGGAAATCGCTTGTTCATTCTGTATAAGAACCGTCTGATGATTACCATTATCCACTTGGACCTTACCCGACCTTACACTGACCACCGTCTCTTCCGAATTTATTGCCTTGACATTAAAAGAAGTTCCCAGCACGGTAACTTCTGTATGCCTAACCGTGATTACAAAAGGTATTTTCTCGTTACGGGCAACATCAAAAAAAGCCTCGCCCGAAAGCAGAACGGCTCTTTTACCTTCTTCTTCTATATATGAAATAGTGCTGTTGGCATTCAACGTAATCTCTGAGCCATCCGGTAGGGTTACCTTTCTAATTTCCATACCGCCGCTGGAGAACTGTATAACGGATGCATCCTCCCTAAGCTGAAACATGATGCCCAAAGTCAATAGCAAAGCCAATGAAGCCGCAAAGGCTATCCATTTATAGGGCAAACGCTTGGTGTTCCGCTTACGCTTGGGTTCCATCTTTTCCTGAAGGTTTGCAAACGACTCGACGGAATCCACCTTCAAAGCTGATTCCTGGTCCGCGGAAAACTGCGTTTCGAACAGTCTTTCCATGACCTCATCAGCTTCCCCTTGTTCCATGAGGGATTTGAGCCTGATGTATGCTTCTTCCGAGCTCTTGCCCTGAAAAAAATCCATCCATTCCTCATCTGTTGGCTTGCGGTCTTGCTTGGACATTATGGATGAGTTTTCATGGCTATAAATATATTTGTTTTAGGCAAAAGAAGTTCGGATTCCCTATATAATTCCTAGATCTCATTTAAAATGGCGTTTGCACATTCCATGGTAGTAGCCGTTCCTCCCATATCCCTGGTCTTACCCGATTGATGCTTCACCACTCTTTCAATGGCCCCAAGAATAAGATCATGACCTTCTTTATAGCCAAGATGTTCTAGCATCATGGCTCCTGCCCAAATTGCTCCGATAGGATTGGCTATACCTTTGCCAGCAATATCGGGTGCAGAACCATGTACTGGTTCAAACATGGACGGAAACTGACCTTCCGGATTGATGTTAGCTGAAGCTGCTATCCCAATAGTTCCAGCTACTGCGGGTCCTAAATCGGAAAGAATATCGCCAAATAGGTTAGAGCCTACCACTACATCGAACCATTGTGGATGCTGCACAAAATGTGCAGTCAAAATGTCGATATGGAACTGGTTTGTCTGTACTTGGGGATATTTTTTCGCTAAAATGGCGAAACGTTCATCCCAAAAAGGCATGGTATGCATAATTCCGTTGGATTTGGTGGCCGAAGTTATTTTTCCTTTACGACGACAGGCTAAATCAAAAGCGTAGTGCAATATTCTATCGACTCCCTTTTTGGAAAAGAGGGTTTGCTGGGAGACCACCTCAGCATCTGTACCTTGAAAAATTCTCCCTCCGATTTCCGAATACTCGCCCTCATTGTTTTCCCTGACTACGACAAAGTCCACATCACCTGGTCCGACTCCTGCCAGAGGAGAAGGCACCCCCTCAAACAACCGAACAGGTCGTATACAAGCATATTGCTGAAAAACCCTGCGTATGGGAATAAGCAATCCCCATAGCGATATATGGTCCGGGACTCCGGGATAGCCCACTGCCCCAAGATAAATCGCATGGTGTCTTTTTAATTGTTCCAGACCATCTTCGGGCATCATTTTACCAGCTTTATGAAAATGCTCACAGCTCCAATCAAAGTGCGCCCAATCGAAAGAGATTCCCAACTGCCCGGCCACTTTTTCCAATACCCTTATGCCTTGTTCGATTACTGGTTTCCCTATTCCATCACCAGGAATCACCGCAATATTGAAGTTGGTCTTTTGTGTCATCTTCCCGACGTTTTATTTTGGAATTATCTGACCGCAGAAAACACCGATGTATAAACTTATTGGTCATCCATAATACGATATAAGGACCACATACCCTTATTTGAAAGTATCTTCATACAAAAGGATTAAGTAAAAATTACCGTATACATTTTTTTTTAAGGGGAATCTTATTGAATCCTAATTTTTAACAGAAATAAAATGATTATTTTACAATAATTTCTATATTTGATGCAATCGATTGCACTGAACTAGACTAATGCCCACCTCATCTCCTTCCTCTGACAATACGCTAATAGCGGCTATCAATCAGGATTGCACCGAATCCTTCAAGATTTTATTTGAACGGTACATTGGACCGGTCACCAACTATGCCTTTTACATTTGTGGCAACAAGGAAATGGCCAATGATATAGCCCAGGAGGTTTTTTTGAAAGTTTGGGAGAAAAGGGCCGAGTTGGACCGTGATAAATCCATAAAGTATTTCCTTTTTGTTCTGGTGAAGAACAAAATCATCAGCGATTTTAGAAAATTAAACAGCTACAGAAAGTATTGCGACCACTTTAATGTCGTTACAACAAATGCAGAGCATTCACTCGAAAAACAATTGGAGGTCAAAGAACTCTCGCAACTTATCAACTACGCTATCGATTTGCTCCCTGAAAAACGAAAGATGGCTTTCAAGCTTAGTAGGGACGAATCCCTCAGCTATAAGGAAATTGGTGAAAAAATGAATATATCCCCAAGAACCGTGGAGGTTCATATAGCCCTCGCCATGAAGAACATCAAGGAATACCTACATGTGCAATATTCTTAGTTAGGCCCTCACCTTCTGCATACTTACCTCAATAAACTGCCTATTCCCTTAGGATACATGTTTTTGATAAGGCATCAGTAGCCTCGATTCCTTCCCTCCCCAAATTGCTTTAAAGCAATTATGGGATTCCGATATTCAAGGGGTTCAATTTTTGAAAATGATACTTTTTTCAACCTTATGTTAAGGGAACATCAATTATGGGGCGTTTTAATGCCAAATCCATATTCGAACCGGTAATCGCAAGCTACCATTTCAGCTCTTTTGGATTTGAACAAGAGTATCGGAAAAACTAAACCAAACAAAATGAAAAAAGTATTCAGAAATCATTTAAGGCATGTGGTAATCGTTTCCACACTAATGCTCTTTACCGCTGCTGGTCTTCGGGCACAAGAAATCTCCGGAACCATATTGGACTCGCAAACCAATATACCTTTGGCAGGGGCTTCTGTTTTTATCAAGGGTACCTCAATCGGGGTAATCACCGAATTTGACGGTGCATTCCTAATTCAATACGACAATGCACAATCGGCAACCCTGGTGGTCAGCTACTTGGGATTCGCGGATGAAGAGGTAGACCTTTCACAAGTACAAGACCTCACAAACATTATCGTGAAAATGGATGAGACAACAACTAGCTTGGACGAAGTTGTGATTTCAGCCAACCTGGAAGGTCAACAAAAGGCATTGAACCAACAACGAGTAGCGGACAATATTAAAAATGTAGTCTCAACCGATTTGATTTCACGCTTTCCAGACCTGAACGTTGCAGATGCACTGCAAAGAATACCGGGTATCAATATTCAGTTGGATAATGGGGAAGGTGCGCAGGCTTTTATTAGAGGTACTCCCGCCAATTACACAACCGTAACAATCAATGGAGAACAAATACAAAACACAGGTACATCCTTTGACCGTACTCCCCAACTTTTTCAGTTTCCTGTTGATCAATTGGGTCAAATTGAGGTGACAAAAACAATAACTCCAGCACAAGATGGCGACGCCATCGGGGGTACTATAGATCTATCTACTCCCGTGGCAAAAAGGCCTACATGGAACATTAAAACAGAGTTGGGCGCGGGCTATAATAGCCTTACCGACGGTGAAAACTATCGTGCCAACCTCAATTTCAACAAACGTTTTGCAGTTAACGAAAAAAACCCAAACGGGGCGTTCGGTATGCTTTTTAGCTATTCTTATAATCAAACCGATCAAACGCAGGATGAAACAGTCGCCGATTGGATAACTGACGATGAGTTTGAAAGCAATCCAGGTACCGAATTATGGTATAACAGGGAGCATGAACTTGTTGTAAGACCTCAAATACGCACACGACAAGGGGCGAGTGTGACCTCTGATTACCGTTTTGACAACGAAAATTTTATTGTAGCAAAATTCAATTACGCTACTATAGAAGAGGATGAAGATCGTCAACGTAAAATATTTCGACCACGAAATGGTGATTTTGTCTCTCCAACAGAATTTCCTGATGCTCGGGTCAGACAGGACTTTCGAGATCGAGTTGTAACTCGATTCACAGCGTCTTTCAACGTTGATGGTAATTTTAAGATTGGTGATTATAAATTGTTTGGTGGATATGCATATTCAGGTGGTCAACGTGATGAAAATGGCTTTGATGGCCGATTTGAAGGACGTGGCATTGACTTAGGTATTGAAAACCTGAATACCGACTTTCCAATATTTTTCCCTTTGGGGGGACAGCCAGGTGATGATTTTAACCCAGAAGATTTTGATATCTTTCAAAGGTTCAGATTATTGGACCGTATTGTGGAATCAAATGCGAGCACCGCAAAAATCAATGTTCAGCGATCATTTAATATTGGTAATTCCCTTCTTGTATTACAAGCGGGATACAAAAATAGAATTAACCAGTCCAGCGCAAGGAATAATCAGAGAAGGTTTGATTTTGAAGGAGATGACGATGTTACTTTGGCGAATTTTTTGGGAACCGGTTTTGTACGGGACAATTGGTTGCAAAACGAAGTCCCCTTTGGATTTGAAATAGTACCTGGTGACGTACGCGATTATTTTAACAATAACCCAGAGCAATTTGAAAGCAATACAAATGAAGATATTATTACCCAAGCAGAATTCGACTATCAAGCAGAGGAGAACACCAACGCTGGTTATTTTATGGCGACCCTACGAACCGGTAAGTTTAACATTCTAGCGGGTATCCGTAATGAAGATGTCAAAGTAGATTATAGTGCGCAAGATGTACAAGTAGATGATGATGGTGAAGTTTTATCAATTTCACCCATCACGGGAGGCAACAATTACAGTGTATTATTGCCTAACCTTCAAATCAAATATGAATTGAACAATCTTACCAATTTTAGAGCTGCTTACACTAGGGGCTATGCACGACCGAATTTTGTGAACCTATTACCTAGAGTGAACAGAAATATTATTGACCTTGAAGCGACCATAGGAAATCCAAACTTAGAAGTTCCTACCTCAAACAATTTCGATGTTTTCTTTGAGCGCTATCTGGGTAATGTAGGTATTGTTTCAGCAGGTGCATTTTACAAGAAAATAGATGGTTTTGTCTGGGAACAGACATTTCAAAATGTTGAGGGAAACGAGTTTCCACGTGCCGACCAATTTGTAGGCTATAATGAAGTGATACAGCCGCAAAACGGTGAAGATGCCACCCTGTTCGGTATCGAGGTCAATATACAGACCAACCTGGCATTTATTTCGAACGCCATACGTCATTTTGGCATTTATTTCAACTATACCTACACGGATAGTGAAGCAATAATAGAACCTGGTGCTGAAGAAAATCGACTGCCCGGTCAAGCGCCACATACCCTGAACAGTGCACTTACTTTTGATAAAGGTGGATTCTCAGCACGTATCAATATGAACTTTCAAGATGATACAGTAGAGGCGATTAGAAGCGATAGGATCGTTGCTGGCGACAACAATGTGATACGAGATAGAAGAGTGCAATTCGACGCCAATGCTTCCTATACATTCAAGAACGGTTTACGATTTTTTACAGAATTGGTAAACTTCACAAATGCCCCACAACGTGAGTACATTGGTGATATTAGCCGGGTATCCAATTTCAGGGACTTCGGATTTCAAGCGCGTTTTGGAATCTCATTTAACCTGTAACCATACTAAAAACATTGAAAATACAGCCTCGCTCATTAAAGTGGGGCTGTTCTTTTTTGACGACGAATAACCAATAAAAAGCTTTTATGAACCGACGAAAGTTTTTAGGGAGTACTTCCTTGGCCAGTGCCTTTGCACTTTTGGGGCCAGAAAAGATGGCCGCAGCTTTGAAGACATGGGATAACCAGGCTACCATTGAGGACAGTTTTGGATTAAAAATTACCAAAATCACACCCATAGTTGTTCCGTATGCTTCTTATGTAAAAGTGGAAACTAATGCCGGAATAACGGGTTGGGGGGAATCGGACAAGGATTTTCGGCCTTTGGGGAAGATATTTCTGGAAGAAGTGGTTGTAAAACATCTTATTGGCAAGAACCCTATGGCCATTGACGCCATTTGGAACTACATGTACTTTAAGTCATATGATGAAGGTAGTTACGGGCTCGTTGCAGGTGCGTTGGCAGGCATAGATAACGCTCTCTGGGATATAAAGGGAAAAGCCATGGGCGTACCTGTTTCCGATATCATAGGTGGGCGTTTTAGAGATAAAGTCAAATGTTATGGCAGTTTTGGGGCCAACGTGTACTCCCATGAAAAGAAAAAATATGGGGGCAGAAAGAAAAAAACACCCATTGAAATGGCCAAAATCGCTACAGCTTTTGCCGAACTGGGCTATACGGCCATCAAGGTAAGGATGCAGATTAGGCAATTGAATATAGATCCCAATCCAGACCCTAGCTTCGATACGGTAAAAGAAGTGAGGGCCGCTGTAGGCGATGACATGACCATTTTTTTCGATGCCAACAATGGCTATACACCACATAGGGCCATAGAAGTGGGGAAAAAACTTAGGGAGCTTTACAACATTGCCACCATTGAAGAACCGGTTACCATGAACAACTATCATGCGTTAAACGAGGTTTCCACGGCTCTGGATTTCCCAATAACCGCTGGTGAACATGAATATACCCGTTGGCAGTTCAGGGATTTGATACAAATAGGCAATGTGGATATCATCAATCCGGATTTACTCAAAAGCGGCGGTATGAGCGAATGTTTAAAAATAGCCCAGATGGCCTCGGCCTTTGACAAACGTTTTATGATTCACAGTGCCTATCCTATGATCGGTACTTCGGCCGGTCTGCAATTCGCCGCAAGTCAGCCCAACGCGATGGAGTACCAGGAGTATGTTGGACCAAGACCTTGGATGGGGCTTCAGAAATACTTCAAAAACGATTTGGAGTTCCAGAACGGATACTTAAGTGTACCAACAGGACCCGGTTGGGGTCTAGAAATGGATGAAAAAATACTACTTAAAGACGCCTTGAATTAATCCATGATGAAATCAAAAGAAACCTATACAATGACCCGAGAACAGCTTTTGGGAACATGGTTCCGAGACAACAACTTCGGCCTGGAGAATCGGGCATTATCGCAAACCAGGATAAAATCTGTGCGGGCGTATCTGCTCCCCAAGGCCCTTTTTGTAAGGATAGAATCGGACAGCGGCGCTGTGGGTTGGGGGGAAGCCAGTAATAAATTCCCCAAAACCACCATAGCGCTCATCATCAATGAAATGGCCCCACGTTTAAAGGGTAAAAGACCCTTTGATACGGAACCGATATGGAATCACCTCTTTTTTAAGGCTATTGACAGTGGTCCCAACGGAATCATGCTCGGTGCCATGGCCGGGATAGATTACGCCCTTTGGGATTTAAAGGGGAAACTGCTGAACCTACCAATCTATCAACTTCTCGGGGGGCCTTACGATCAAACTATAAAGGTGTACGGAAGTTTTGGGAGAGGAACCAAAAACCCGATGACACCCAAAGCTTGTGCCAAAAAAGCCTTGGACTTTGTAAAAAAGGGATATAAAGCCGTAAAAATTCGCATGCAGATCCGGCAATTGAACATCAATCCCAGACCAGATCCCAGCTTTGAGACCGTAAAGGCGATTCGAGATGCCATTGGTTATGATATTCCGTTATTTTTTGATGCCAATAACGGCTATTCGCCGTACCGTGCCATACAAGTGGGAAAGGAACTCTATGAAAAATATAACATTGCCAGCATGGAGGAACCCATTGCGGAACATAATTACGCTGCCTTGGCCCAAGTTGCCTCGGAGCTCCAAGTTCCCGTCACTGCGGGTGAACATGAATATACCCGTTGGATGTTTCGCGATTTGATCACCATAGGAAAAGTGGATATCATCAATCCGGATTTCTTCAAATCGGGTGGTGTAACGGAAGGAAGGAAAATCGCGGCTTTGGCCTCCTCTTTCGATATTCCGGTAATGTGCCATAATGTAAGACCCACCCTGGCCACTGCAGCGGCGTACCACATCATTTCCAGCATTCACAATGCTGCCGAATTCCAGGAATTTGGTGGGGAACGAAGGGAATGGGACTTGCAGAAATATTTCAAGAACAATTTGGAGTTAAAGGAAGGACAGATAAAACTATCTGATGAGCCGGGCTTCGGTCTGGTTCCGAATGAAGAAAAAATCGTCCGTGACGCACAAAAATTTGAATAAATTGAAGCAATTACTGATTGTGGTACTTTGCTCGTCCACCTGCTTCGCATCTTTTTCGCAAAAAGAGTTCAAGGGAATTGATGTCCTAAAAGATCCATCCCGCACCGCTCCCCCTATGGACAAACCTAGACCTATCCCGCTTCAAAAAGAGCTGTTACTCAAAAATATGACCTGGATGGAAATAAGGGACCTTATAAAACAGGGATATACTACCGTAATCATAGGTACTGGAGGGTTGGAAATGAACGGTCCTTACATGGTTACGGATAAGCATAACATCATTATGGAAAACCTGGCTAAGGGCATTGCTTCGCAATTAGGAAACACCCTTGTAGCTACTATTGTTCCCTATGTTCCCCAAGGGCATTTGAAAGGTCCAAGTGGTTTGTTGCGTTATCCCGGGACCCTAGGTGTTTCGCAACAAACTTTCCAACACCTTGTTAGGGACATCGCTATCAGCCTTAAACACCATGGCTTCACCGAAATTATCCTTCTAGGGGATAGCGGGGGCAACCAGAAAGGGCTCAAAACGGTTTCGGAAGAATTAAATCGGGACTGGCAGGGTAAACCTGTAGTACGATACATTCCCGAATATTTCGATTATGAAAAGTGGATTGGATTTCAAGAACGCTACGGCATTTTTGAAGTCTCGGAAGGTATCCATGACATCTTTAGGGATACCGCGCTACTCTTACTGGACGATTCAAATCACATCCGGAAAAAGCAACGTTTGAAAAACAACCTCTTTACCGTTAACGGTATCGACCTTACCGATACGATAGCTATTAAAAGAATAGGACATGCCTTGTTCGATTTCCAAGTTGGAATCACCAGGGATGCCATTGAACTAGCGAGAAAGAACGATTAGACTCCCAATAATCATGGAAAAATCTTTAATCTGCTTACGTATTGAGACCTATTCGTACGTAGTAGCATTGAACTATAAACATTCGCAATATGGCCCTTATTAGCATTAAACCAATGCTGAAAATAGCACAGCGAGATAAATACGCCGTTGCCGCATTCAATCCGGTCGACTATGCCTCCATGAAGGCCATGGTCATCGCCGCCCAGGAATGTGATGCTCCGGTAATCATTCAGACCTCTGCCAAAACCATTCGCTATTATGGTCACGAAACCCTTTTCTCATGGTTTGAGCCTTTGGCCAAAATGGTCAATGTTCCCGTAGCACTGCATTTGGATCACGGAAAAGATTTGGATATGATAAAAAAATGTATCGATATCGGATGGACCAGCGTCATGATTGATGCATCGGACAAACCCTTTGAAGAAAACCTAAGGATTACCAAAGAAGTGGTGTCATGGGCAGATAAAAAGGGGGTTGGTGTCGAGGCTGAAATCGGTGAAATCGGAGGGGTTGAGGAGGATATCGTGGTTGCAGAAGAAGACGCGCATCTCGCCAATCCTGATGAGGCCGAACGTTTTTGCAAGGAAATTGACTTGGGCGTATTCGCCGCGGCGATTGGTACCGCTCATGGCTACTATCACGGAGAGCCGGATGTCCAGTTTGATCTCATAGAGGAAATCAATCAGCGAACAGGTACCCCCATGGCTTTGCACGGCGGGACCGGATTGGATAAGGAAACTATCGCTAGATGTATCGCCATGGGATGTGCCAAAGTGAATATTTCTACCAATCTAAAACACGTTTTCATCGATAGCTTCGTCGATCATAAAAAGGAAAATCCGAACGATTATGAACCCCTGAGTTATCTAAAAAAACAGTTTGAGTCCCTAAAAACTCTTTTCAAGGATAAAATAACCGAGTTCGGCGGGCAAGGTAAAGGAGCACAAATGTTGAAGGAAATAAATTAAGGAAACGACCAAAACCTATGCAAGCATTGATTTTTGACTGTGACGGTGTACTTGTGGATACAGAGAGAGACGGGCATCGTGTGGCATTTAACGAAGCATTCCAAAAACATGGATTGGATGTAGAATGGGATGTGGAACAATATGCAGAACTCCTGAAAGTAGGTGGTGGAAAGGAGCGTATGAGACATTATTTCGACCAAAATGGATATCCCGAAGAGGTCGACGACCAAGAGGCCTTTATCAAGGCACTTCACATGGATAAGACCGAAATCTTTATGGATCTCATCAAAACCGGAAAGCTGCCGGTGCGACCTGGAATCAAAAGAATCATAGATGAGGCCTTGGGCGAAGCTATCCAAGTGATGATATGCTCTACTTCCAATGTCAAGGCCGTAACGGCCATCGCAGAGACCCTAGTGGGTATGGATCGAAAGAAAAGAATGAAAGGCATTTTCGCTGGGGATATGGCAAAAAAGAAAAAACCCGACCCTGAGATTTACAACTTGGCGAAAACCACTTTGGACCTGGACCCTAAGCAATGTTTGGTAATTGAGGACAGTAGAAATGGATTGCTGGCAGCGAAGGCGGCAGGTATGCATTGTCTAGTGACCCTCAGCACCTACACGGTCCACGAAGACCTTAAGGAAGCCGATAAGATTGTACCCGATCTCGAAAACGATGGCGACCCACTAAGCTTAAAAGATTTAAAGAATTTAATAGCATAACATGGCAAATAAAAACATAACCCTAGTGGAAGTTGAGAAAGCAGTCCAGGTAATTATGGATACCGCTTTCGAGAACGAAGATTATTTTTCCGAACTGGACGGACTCGCAGGGGACGGAGACTTTGGGAATAGTCTTGCCACAGGATTTCAAGTAATCCGAGAACAATGGGACACCCTTCCCCGAACCAACATCAATGCCTTTCTTATGAAAGTGGCCATGTTGACCACTAGCCATGTAGGTGGTAGCTCGGGACCCATTTGGGGAACCGCTTTTATGCGCGCCGCTATCTATAGTCGTGAGAAGGATGATTTAAATCTAACCGATATCGTGAACATTTTCGATAGTGCTATCGAAGGTATCATGCAGCGAGGAGGGGCGCAGCCTGGGGACAAAACCCTAATCGATGCCCTAATCCCCACCAGAAATGCATTGGCAGAAGTTAAATCCGATGCTCCCGATTGTTGGAAAAGAGCCTTAAAAACCGCTTCGGAAGCCGCTACGCAATCCATAGAGGATACCAAAAACCTTCAGGCCAAAAGAGGCCGTCAATGTTTCACTGGCGAACGTTCCATTGGTACCGTAGACCCCGGTATCGTTGCGGTGGCGACCATTATGAACAACATGAACAAGGCATTCACCCAATAACGGAATCAAAACTAAAAATATGAACAAGTTCTTTAACGATCCGAACAATTTTGTTCCAGAAATGTGCGAAGGCCTGGTGATGGCCAATCCGGATACTTTAAAATACGTACCCGAATACAATATGATATACAGAAGTGATATGCCCTCCAATGACAAAGTTGCTATTGTCCAAGGGTCCGGTAGCGGCCATGAGCCCGCTCATATAATGGCAGTGGGCAAGGGCATGCTGGATGCCGCATGTCCAGGAAACGTATTTGCGGCCCCTCCAGTGGATTTCTGTTATGAATGTATCAAGCGTATGAATGGTCCTAAAGGGGTACTGTACATTGTGAACAATTATCAAGGGGACAAGATGGCATGGCAAATGGCCGAAGAAATGGCTCTTGCGGAAGGAATCAATGTAAAAGGTATAATGGTCGATGACGATGTATCGGTAAAAGATAGTACCCATACTATAGGCAGACGAGGCGTAGCTGGGAACTTTTTTGTCATTAAGGCTGTAGGGGCGGCTTCGGAGCAAGGAGCAGATTTAGATGCTTTGGTTAAACTGGGGAATAAGGTAAATGGTTTGGTACGTACCATGGGTGTGGCACTTACTTCTTGCACTCCACCTGCAAAGGGTAGTCCTATTTTCCAAATAAGTGATGGTGAGATGGAGATGGGTGTAGGTATACACGGCGAACCTGGGAGAAGACGGGATAAAATGAAGACTGCCGATGAAATTGTCGAGGAACTTTTCAAGGCAGTAGCGGATGACCTTCCTTTTAAATCCGGAGACCGCGTAGCGTTAATGGTCAATGGCCTTGGAGGTACACCTATCAGTGAATTGTACATCCTTTACAGAAAAGCCGCTGAGATGGCCAAAGCAAGGGGCTTGACCATTATTAAAAATTATGTAAATGAGTATTGCACCTCACTCGAAATGGCGGGTGCCTCATTGACGCTGTTAAAACTGGATAATGAGCTTGAAGCTCTATTGAATGCCCCTGCGGAAGTGCCTATAAGAGTTTTTTAATGATAACGAATTTTAGTTTGAGTTAGTTTGTTAAAAGACTGCCTGTAACTGGGCAGTTTTTTTAGAATCATACGCTACCGATACCAGTAAAATCATGATATGATCTTTAACGGAAAAAGAATAGGGTTTGTACTTGGCCCTTTATCATTCTTCATTATCCTTTTTCTTTTTAATGTGGATGGCTTGTCGAACGAAAGTAAGGCCACCTTAGCAACCGCAGCGTGGATATCCATTTGGTGGATAACCGAAGCCATTCCTATTTCAGCCACAGCCCTATTACCTTTTGTGCTTTTTCCGTTGACCGGAGTGATGTCGGTAAAAGATACTGCTAGCGCTTTTGCCAATCAAATGATTTTTCTGTTTCTCGGAGGTTTTATCATCGCTGTGGCCATTGAAAAAACCAATCTACATAAACGTATCGCCCTCAACATTATAAATGCTATTGGTAGTAATTGGAACAAGGTCATACTTGGTTTTATGATTGCCACAGCTTTTTTGAGCATGTGGATTTCAAATACTGCAACCGCTGTAATGATGCTACCTATAGGGTTAGCTGTAATCTCGCAGATAAAAGCGGAGGAAGTATTACGGAAAAAGATGGGTATTTCATTAATGTTGTCCATCGCCTATGGATGTTCCATTGGGGGCATTGCAACCATCATTGGTACTCCTACAAATGTAATTTTTGTTGGTATTGCAGAAGATCTTTATGGCGAGTCCATTACTTTCGCACAATGGATGCTCTTAGGGCTTCCCTTCTCAATGGTTATGCTGTTACTGGGTTGGCTGTACTTAACCAAAGTGGTTTTTAAAGAAAAGGTCGAAGGCATTCCTGGTGGCAAGAACGCCATAAAAGCACAACTGAAGGCTCTGGGAAAAATCAAATATGAAGAGCTTATGGCCCTGATTGTTTTTACATTAGTGGCATCCCTATGGATTTGCAGTTCCTTCTTACTGAAAAAGCTATTGCCTGGTATTAACGATACCCTTATCGCTATTGCCGGGGCCCTGGCACTGTTTATCATTCCCTCTAAAAAAAGAAGGCAATCGGGTATTATAGATTGGAAAGCTGCGGAGACCATCCCTTGGGGCATCTTGCTTCTTTTTGGTGGTGGACTGGCATTGGCAGAGGGATTCAAAACGTCTGGCCTTGCTGAATGGATTGGTAACCAATTAACCCTTTTCGAAGTCTTCCCTGCTATACTGTTGGTTTTGGCCATTATCCTCGTAGTCAACTTTCTAACCGAGATTACTTCAAATGTAGCAACTGCTGCCATGTTGATGCCGGTTTTGGCCGCATTGGCAATCACTATTGATGTGCATCCTTATTTTTTGATGACAGCCACTACCATAGCGGCTTCTTGCGCGTTTATGCTTCCAGTGGCCACACCACCTAACGCTGTGGTTTTTGGGTCTGGACTGCTTACTATACCCAAAATGATAAAAGCAGGACTATGGATGAATCTCATAAGCATTATCATCGCAACGGTAATAGTTTACTTTTTACTACCCCTTGTTTGGGGATTGGAAATTTCAAGTTTTCCGAATGGTTTTAAATAATACCCGACTACAGGCCTCAATCTTAAAATGGATAAAAGTTCTTAAATCAGGAAAGAGGAAGTCCAAAAGAAAATAAACGTTTAAATTGTATAAGAATATTCTCCCTAAATACTGACTGTCGCGCAGGGGGTCATGGGTTCGAGTCCCGTCCAGACCGCAAGGAAGTAAAACCCTTCACATGGAATGTGAGGGGTTTTTTCATTTCGGAGCGCTCGAGCCTGCTCGGGAGTGCGGAGAAATGAAAAAAACTGCGACGGCCTGGCCGTCGAAGGGTTTATAGCATTGCAGGCCCATCCCTTGGGCCGACACCTAACCAGGGGTGAGGTGGTAATGCCGTCCAGACCGTAAGGAAATAAAACCCTTCACCTAAGTGAGGGATTTTTTAATTCTCCGCACTCTTCTTTTTAATTGCGTTTATTGCTTTCGTTAAAGCAGCGTTGAATGGTGCCGATCGGTTCACCATTAGGAAATGATCGCCCCCTTCTACCACAATAGCCTCAAAAGACTCCATATGTCGACGATTGGCCTCAGCGTCAATTGGCCATAGATCTCCGTTTACCGCCATGATGGGAATAGGTATTTCCTCAAATAGTTCTGCTGCACTTCCGTCAATACTATGTGACATGAGTTCTTCCATAGCACTCAAAGCCACATGAGGTGGTGCAGCCGACATATCCGCAAGGATCCACTCCCGTGAGATGGTATCGGCATTCGGGTGGAACATCTGCTGCACAAATTGCCGAGCCCCGGATTGAAAATCGTTTCGCAAAGGAGTGACCATCGCGTCAAACTCTTCTTGACTCAACGGGTATTCAATATTGTGGTAGTCATCCACCGCTATAAGACCTTTGACCTTTTGAGGTAGCAAGAGGGCTGCCTGTGCAATAACCGTCCCTCCCATGGAGTGGCCTATAAGGATGACGTTGTTGCTTCCCGTTTTCTCCACAACTGCCCGAACATCTTCTCCAAAAGCTTCCATCGAATAGGTTTCACGGCTTGTGCCGGAATGTCCATGTCCTGCAAGGTCAACCAAGACAACTTTGTACTTTTTGGAGAAGGTGGGCACTTGCTTTTGCCAATATCGTGAATCACAACTCCAGCCATGAACAAAAACCAGGGATAAATCGCCTTCACCATATACCTCGTACGAAATTGTGGTTCCATCGGCCGAAGTGGTGGTTTGGGGCCAATTGGTTTGAACCTGGGCTATGCTCACATGGGATAACAGAAAGGTTATCGTCAAAAACACGATGGATGAAAATCGAATTCCATGCCAAGAATCAATACGTATCGCTTTCTTCTTCATTGTGTATTACTTTAATCAATGGGTTTGTAGTTTTTAGATGGTATCCTGCGATTGAGGATTTCCAGTATTCTACGTAGTCCTATCTATTGACGCTGTCCCTACTTCAATACCCAACCTTTGCAGGTCATCAAAAAACTGTTGGGGTTCAACTGCCCAAGCCTGTAAATGTAAGCCTGGTTCAATGTATCCTGACAAGCATTGTTGTAAACAGGCAACAACAGGAATTACCGTAATTTCATAGCCGTCCTCATGATGGACCTTTACTTGTAATGCCCCTCCGGTTCCCTCACAATCAGCAATCAGCATTACGCCATAGGGTGGTTTGCTTTTTTTTAAACCCCATTCAAAGAGCTTTCCAAGAGGACCATACATAAAAGTAGGAAGTATTTTTACCCCGAGCATCAGAATTGGTAATAAGAAATTATCCATTAGTGGATTAAACCCTGAAATAAAAAAACCTGTTTCCTCGATTTCCGGGATTTTGTCGGGTACGCATCGAATTTCTTCCATCATCATTGGTGTGCAGGATAATTCATGATAAGGCGCTTTAAAATCCCATTTCGGCATTTTGCTCCAATTCACTTTTTTCCATGCCCTCCCCTGATAGTACGAACTGTCAAAAGACTTTAACTCTTCCAGCATTTCAAGATGGGTACTCTTGGTGTATTGATATAAACTCCAATCCATTTTGAGCGCGGCGTAAATATTGGCCTTGGTCAAAGCGCCCAATTGCTGTTTTGCCCAAGTGATCATTGCCCCGGGAATACCTGGGTGATATCCACCATCCGTAATAAAAATGAGTTCCTTTTTTTCAATATCTTCTTTATAAGATTCAAGAATGCTTATTTTATCGATAGATGAGAGTTGCGTATCAAAATAATGGGTATTGGTCTCAATAGCCGCTTCAACAACATTTCGCGTGTACTTTAAAGAACTTGCTGCAACGATGACCATATCCATCCCAGAAAACGCTTCCAATAGGATTGACTTGTCGGCAGCATTCAATGCTTTGTAACCAACCTTGTGTCCAATAAACTGTTTTTCAAACGCTTCGGCCGTTGTTTTGGCCCTTTCAATATTTCGGCCGGCCAGTGTTATCTGAAATTCAGGGATATGTGTTAAAAGGCGGCTCGTCAGTAGCTTACCTACATTCCCGTAACCACCTATGATGAGTAACTTTTTCATATGTATTCTTATTTGTGGTTTTTATCAGTCCAAACGTGACGCCGTCTGTAAAATTCTCCAACCCCCACAAGTTGTGCTGTTTGAAAAAAGGACAAACCCATTTCCCTTTCCGGCTGGATTTGCACTATAAAGGGCGGTTTCAATTCTGTTGTCAAAAGGTAACCATAATTTGCCCTATTTAAAATCCGTAGTGTCCCTATCAATTTCATTTATTTCCCAGTGGATATTAAGGGTGTCTCTGGTAGTACTATCCATTTCATAGGTAGGAATGAAATCGTTGGCAATGTTATTTTCACTACAAACCAAAAGCTGTAAAAGTATCAATGGATGCTGTGGCGGAATTCTTCAATACATATAATTTTAAGGTAGCGAACGGAAATGTTCCCTACCTTTTAAAAAACATAAATTATGAAAGTGATTGTAACGGGAGCCACGGGTATGGTTGGCAAAGGTGTTTTGTTGGAATGCTTGGATAGCAACGAAATTACAGAAGTATTGTCCATTTCAAGAAGAAGCGTAGGTATTGACCATCCGAAACTAAAGGAGCTCCTTCACCAAGATTTTTCTGAATTTATCTCGGTAACGGACCAACTGGTAGATTATGATGCCTGTTATGCCTGTATGGGGGTAAGTTCGGCTGGAATGAAAGAGGAAGAATACACCAAACTCACTTATGATTACACCATGGCATTGGCCAAAGTATTGGTCGGACTAAACCCGGATATGACTTTTAGTTACGTTTCCGGGCAAGGTACCAAGTCCAATGAAAAAGGAAGTATGTGGGCCCGTGTAAAAGGTAAAACGGAGAATGACATATTAAAGCTCGGATTTAGGCAAGCATTTATGTTCCGCCCAGGTATGATCATTCCAGTAAAAGGAGTATCTCCAAGTAGTAAACTCTACAGAATTCTTATCAATAATATGACGTGGTTATTGAAATTAATGAAGCGTCTGGCTCCAAATTCCGTGGTCGATACCGCTCAAATTGGATTGGCAATGATCGAAGCTGCCAAAAGTGGATATAATAAAAGAATAATAGACCCTATTGATATCCTTCAACTTGCGAAAAAGTAGCCAAACAAAATTTACTTCCTTAAAAACTGTAAATTGAAAAATCCAATTTAATTCGATATCGAAATTTCATAAGTATTTTGATTTGCCAGAACCGGAAAACCCCTTGTTCAGCGTCTTGCATACCCAATTAAGAGAAGGCTAAGAAAAAAGCTGCTGAACAATTATGATATTCATCAACACCCGTTTTCACGAGTGTCCGGAAATCGGTACCTTAGGGTATGCAAGGCAGGAAGAACTATAACTAAAAACCGTTCCTCAGCTTCGGGCTGTCTGACCGTATCCCCAAGGACAACATTTACAGAAGGCTCCGCGAGACACCTAACCGGAGTTTATTTACTGGACTTGATGCTTATCGAGTGCTTCAAAATGCGTTAAACTAAAAACCCCGACCAAAGTTTTTGTGATTCTTAGTCGGAGTAATTACTGCCAACGGTTTGTGTTAATACACATGAACCATTGGGCACATTTAAAAGTGGGTACCAATTTTCTGGTCCGGCTTATCCGAAATAGTATTCCTTATCCATATCGGGAAGCTTCTAGTTACGACATTGTCCAGGCAACCAAGGCCTCCTTTTTGATAAGGGTATGGAAATCAGCACCCACAACATAAGAAGTTCATATCCCTGTTGGGTTACCTGGATACTTACTTGGAGCTTTGTTTTGGCTTCTTTGGAAATCCTGCCCAACAGAAAATATTCCTGCGGTCTGCGCCTTCGCAAGGGGCATAAGAACCGCGATCCCCGCCAGTTGTAAGACAATTGACCCAACCCTCTCTAACACCATTCCGATACTCAGAAGGTAAATTTCCATCAGTGATTGTATTCTGATAAATCGTAAAGTTACTGGTAACCCCTTCCGAATATTCCTGGGCTAACCGACAACCTGTGTTGTATCCTTGTTGGTAGTAATCAGTGATCTGTGCCGTGGAGGATTGATAGGTAAATACTGCAAAAATTAATATTACAAACGTTTTCATGATTTTACTTTTGATTTAATGGGTTAAAACGAAAAATATTTGAGACGTCCAATTGGGCTCTTTCACTACGAATCCGAACTCCATTCGAAGATAAAAAGGCAACCTACATGTAGGATAAAAAAACATTTAAAGAAAGAAAAATCCCCTGTGAGTAGTTAGGATTTTAGGATTACTGGGAAAACTGCCGAATTACCTCGTGTAATCTTTCCCTATTTCCCGAAGAGATATGTAACCGCTCTCCATTATGCAAAATAAGTGCCTGACGTTTATAAATGGTTTCAACATAGTCCAGATTGACCAACACCTGTCGGTTTACTCTAAAAAAACCGCGATACTCCAGGATTTCCGTATAGTGCTTTAAGGTATTGTTGCCGAGATATTTCTTGGAATTGTTCAACTCAAAATAGGTGTAATTACCACTCGCCGTACATTTTACGATATTCCTCAAAACTAAAAACACATGTTGTTTCCCTGTGTTTATAAGCAGTTTAGGGGCTTGTTCTTTTAAGAACTCTTGCAATTCAAAGTACCGTGGTCTTAGCAAGGATTGTTTTCTTTTGATATCATCCAGATAACGCCGAATCACCTTAACAAATTCCAAATCATGAAAGGGTTTTAACAAATAGTAAAAAGCATAATGTTGCATAGCAAGCTGAAGATACTTGTTGTATGCGGTTACAAAAACGATATCCAAACCCTCCGTGTTTAACTCGTCCAACACCTCAAAGGCGCTGCCATTCTTAAGTTCGATGTCCAGCACAGCCAATTGTGGTTGTGCGGAGCTAAGTAGCGTCAGAGCCTCGTCTTTAGTCCCGGCAGACCCCACTACGGCTATCTCAGAAAAACAATCGGTGAGGATTGAACTTAGCCTTTCCAATGTATCTTTATCATCTTCGACTACTACGGTTTTTATTTTCATCTGGCTAAACTCCTTGTTTAATTTAATAAAAAATAATTAGTAGAACCATGTCAAAAGCCCTCTCATCCTTCATCCTACTCCTGCTTTTTCCCATGAGTTTATTAGCACAGCAGTCAAAGTATACCCAGGCCTATATTGATACTTTTCGAATGGGACAAATAACACCCAATAAGCTAAAAGAGTTTAAAAAAGCGCTCGAAAACAACGACAGGTTAAAAGGGTGGAGTAAATATTACTGCCATAAGGCCTATTATTTTTTTAGTACCGAAAACAACCGGGATTCCGCTTTATACTTTGCAAACAAAGCGGTGACATTTAATCGTGAGCATTCGGAAATGGGTCCCTACCAAATTAATGAGTTAATCAAGCCATATTTTATTTTGGGTTGGTACAGCCGACTCAGCGGCAATCACAAAGAAGCGCTTCAATATAACATTAAAGGCTTGAAATACGCCATTCAAGGCAGTGAACTTTACAAGAAAAAAAGCACTTATGAGCCCTATTTTAGAAGGGATATTGCAGATTCATATTATAAAATTGGCTACCTCAACTTTGCAAAAAAGTACTACACTTCGGTCCTGGATGATGACTGGTTCATGGCTCGTGAAGGCTGGAGGGTATACCATAACCTCGGCATGATCAACTTTTTTAACAACAAACTTGATTCCTCCCTTTACCACTTTAAAAATGGATTGCTCCTTGTAGAGGACAAATTTAAATCAGATGAATTTTATGAGGAGTACAAGTCTTGGATGTATGGAAACATTGGGACAGTTTATCGCGAAATGGGAAATAATGACTCTACCTTACATTATTACAATTTGGTTAAAACCATAAGAACATTCAAATCCTACCACAGAATACCTAATCGCTATAAGATTTCGGAAGCCTTTCGCCAAACGTATGCACTTTATTCCGATATCCCACTTGATCCAAATGGTGTTCTTCTAGAGTTACAAAAAATTAATGATAGTATTGATCAAATGGATATACCATTGGACGACAGAGCCTACTTGTACTTGATGACTACCATTCATGATATGAAACTTGAGGCGTATCAAACTAAGGGAGATTACAAAAAGGCATTCGATGTTGCGCTTCAGAAAAATCTTCTTGAAAAACAAATCCATAGAAAAGTGCTCACGGAAAATTTGGGGGAACTTGAGGCGAAGTTTCAATTGGAGAACAAGGAAGCTGAGATCTCAAAACTGGCTTTATCCAATACCAACAAGGAATTGCGGCTAAGTCAACAAAGAATCACTACGTATGGAATTGTTGGTTTTGTAATGGTCCTTGGAGGCATCACTTTTTTGTTGATCCGCCAAAAAAATATGAAGACCAGGTACTACCAGACACATTTGGAACAACGTCTTTTGCGATCCCAGCTGCACCCGCATTTCATTTTCAACTCCTTGAACTCCATTTACAACCAGTTTTTAAAAACCCCAGAAAAAGCGAAACCTTATCTGCTAGGATTTAGTAGTTTATTGCGCATTGTATTGGAAAATTCGTTGCAGGAATTAGCCTCGTTTAAAAAAGAAATAGAGGCCATACAGTATTATATGAATTTAGAATCAAAATTCTCCAAAGAATTTAGCTATTCCATAGAATACAAAGACTTTACAGATCTTGATGCGGTATTGATTCCCCCAATGCTTTTGCAACCCTTAATTGAAAATGCCATTAAACATGGTTTTGATTACGGGAAGAAAAATGAACTGAAACTCTTTTTTGAAATGAAATTCGGTGAACAATTAATCCGTTGTACAATCAATGATAATGGCCGGGGTATTTCCAACAGGGATGGCGCTCAAAACAAAACCCCAAGAAAAGCGTCCTTATCCGTATCCAACGATATTATAAGAAAACGATTACAGATTTATTCCAAGACGCTGAAAACCAAATCTAAAGTAAGCATTGAGGAGAACGAAGGAGGAAAGGGAACAACGGTAGAACTATGGATTCCCTTCAAATCAAACTTGGCCTAACTATTGGTTGGAGCACCAATGGGTATCAGTAAAAATAGTATGGCAGACCGATAAGAGCAGTAACAAAAAATGTTTGTAATCCAAATCAAGTTTTATCTTGAAACCAAGTTAATGCCACAATAGTTTCTTAAACTTTGCTTTTTTACCATCATATTGAAGTTCCCCTATTTGGCCATTCCCCTTAAAATGAATTTTATATGTACGACTTTCATAGAGTTCCCTTTTAGTTATCACGTAACAACCAGAGCACATATCCTCCAATCTATCCTGTGCAAGTGAATAGACCTTGTCCCTATTTTTACGAACATAAGCGGCTGTGATGTCCGCGCTACTTTCTTTATACTGTGCGTGGGACATTGTGCTTACTCCAAGGGCAAAACACAACAATAAAATAGCTTTTTTCATGATTTTGAAGTTGATTTTCACTGTTTATAGAAATAATAGTGCCATAAATACATAGGGCTTCCAAAAAAAATACGAAAGAGCCTCATAAGGATCAATCTATTTTATATCGATTTGTATTGCAGTGATTTGGGACATGGGTGATAATCCCGTTTGTGATACAGGGGGTCCTTATTCATTAAAGCTAGACAGGGTTTTCTATCAATCGTTAAATTGAACTTTCTTTAAGCGATATCTACTCGATATAATTAAATTTTCGTGCGATGAGGTCTATTAGCAATATCAGGCCAACAGGAATGATACCCCATATAAAAAGGTAAAAACTTATGTACAGGATTTTGGCATTCCAAATGCATAGAAACACTGAGATTGTAAAGACCGCCAAGAGTACCCAAAACAGTTGCCTCAAAAGCCTTCTTATGATTGGAAAAAATGGTCGCAACTTAATCGTTTTTTGAACTTTACTTTTTGAAATAATACCTAACCATAGGTCGATGTTTGGAAGTCCTATCCACAATTTCAAAACCTGCTTTTTCAAAAGAACTATAATGACCTATCCACAAAAAGCCATCCGGTAATTTATCTTGGGTTGGAATGGTCGGGTAGGCTTCTAGGATTTCTATTCCTTTTTCCCTGGCATAATCCACGGCACCTTTTAAAAGCTCGACCGAAATACCATGTTTTCGGTATTCTTTGGCGACGAAGGTACATGGTATGGACCAAACTTCTTTGTCATCAATTGGTTTGTGTACCCTTGATTTTTCCAATCTGGTAAAATCCTGCCGAGGGGAAAGTGCACACCATGCAACGGGAACATCATCATAAAAACCGATGAGTCCAGTTGATCTATTGTCCCAAACCAGCTTTTTAAGGGCATTTTTGTTGCCATTATTGTACTTTCCCTCCTCGTGTTCCGCTTTGTGTAACCTAAAGTGCATACACCAGCAATTTGCCCCGGCTCCTTTTTCACCGAAGAGTTCCAGCAGTTTTCCCCAATTATCCCTGGAAAGAGCTTCAATTCTTAAGTTGGATGTAATATCGTCTGATTTCACAACACTTTTTATAGTATACTACAATGAGCAATCGTTTATTTGAACTTTTATCGAACTATTCCACAATTTGAGGATTCTGTCTCAAATTGCAAAAAAAATAGGATCATTCGTCCCTATGCAAACAAAAATCAGTCTTCCAGAACAGTGTAGTCCTGGGCAATTGCTTCGGAAACACGAAAATAACCAAAGGCAATATTCCCCATATCGGTTTGATTGACAATATTGCCACGGACCGTGGCCGGTGGACTGCTAAAAATTGCGCCACCCCCATCGGCTTGTTCCAATAACAATTCCATATAGTTAAAAAACTGTTCGTCTATCCCATCACTGATCACTGTTATCACATCCCCGGGTTGAAGGTCCACTTCATCGTCTTCTGTGTATAGAAAGGAAAACTCAAAATCATTTCCATCAAAAAATTGATCGTCCAATGGGGTATACAGGGCAAATCCGAAATCAAAAAGGTAAAAATCCCTACGGTCCGGATTATCCGATATCGTTACAATAATTTCCAGATCTTCCTCACCAAAAATTTCAAGATCCCCCTGTTTAATATTGATTATGGGTGCTGTTGGTATGGTTTGGGCAGTTGCCGAGTACAATTGGCCGTCAACTGCTACGCTAAAATCAAAGGTCTCTTCAAAATTGTTCAGGAAATTGAGATTGTCCGCTTCGTATACTCCCGAGCCTTGCTCTGTTTCCTCAAGAATATGGACCACACCTGTCCCCCGTTCCGTTATGGTCACGTTCGCTCCACTGACGGTAGGGATGTTTTCCTCAAAAAAGTTAACGGTTTCCGTGATGACCACTTGTCCCGTGGCCCTAACCGGTACTTCTTGGGTATAGACCCTAAAGTGGGCATCAATATTCAAACGGACCTCGCCGGTTGGCGTATCCAAATCCACTACATCTTCGCAACTCGTCAAAACAAGGGTCAAGGCCACTATATGGAAAATCTTTTTCATGAATCAAAATTTAAAATTGTAACTGATGGCGGGGACAATACCAAATATCGATGTCCGTATGGCTTCATTCTGCCCCGTCTCCCTGTTTTCTTCAAACGAGTAAGAAGCTGCATTGCGTCTATTGTAGATATTGTAGAAGCCAAACACCCATTCCGATTGCCATTTTCGATTCTTGTTCTTTCGCGGTGTCAAGGTGACCGAGAGATCCAGTCGATGATAATCCGTGAGGCGGCTTTGATTTCGTCCGCCATAAATGGGAACGGTCAATCCCAACTGTTCCACTTGACCTATGGGCAGGTTGGTTGGGATGCCCGTTTGGTAAATAAAATTAGCATTCATGGCCCATTTATCATTAAAGGTGTACGATGCGTTCACGGCTACATCGTGGGGCCTATCAAAAAGGGCATTGTACCATTCCCCATTATTAATTCCCGGTTCATTTGGGGTTCTTCCAGGGGTGCGCTGTTCGGATTTGGATAGGGTGTAGGCAATCCACCCGTTCAATCGCCCCCGGTTTTTACGGAGGAGCACTTCCAATCCATAGGCCCTGGCTTCGCCGTTCAATAAAACCGTTTCAATTTCTTCATTGGCAATAATGTCCGCCCCGTCAATAAAATCAATTCGATTATCAATCTCCTTATAGAATGCCTCCACCTCCAAACTATACTCCTGGTTGGCAAAATCCTTATAATATCCCACCGCATATTGATCTAACGTCTGAGGTTCTATATACGGACCGCTGGGCGCCCAAACATCCAAGGGCGTTGGGGAGTTGGTGTTTGTTATTAAATGTAGATATTGCGCCATACGGTTGTAGCTCAACTTTACCGAGGTATTGTCGTTCAAAAGATAGGATAGGGCAAAACGGGGCTCGAAATTGGTAAACTCGGCCAGGCTTTCACTGCGGTCAAAACGATCTACCCTTATTGGGGTTGCACTTTGGTAAATTTGAAATTCCTCATTGTAAAGCACCGGGGTATCATTTTCATAAACGTTGAATTCGTCTTGGCCCAAGCGGTTAAAATAGCTCCATCTAACGCCATACCGTAACGAAAGCCTATCCGATATTTTGTGATCGGCATCAATATACACGGCAAATTCATTACCGTAGGTATTGGTAAACTCTTCCTCATTAATGCCCGAATTCTCGCTGTTGGGCCGAATTTCACCTGGTCTGAAACGGTAATAAATATTATTGACGCCATAGTCCAGGGTGATACGCTTGGATAGGTAGTGCTTTAAGTCGTATTTGAGGTTGAAATTGATAATATGCGATTCCCATTCAAAACCCCGGACATCCAATTCCAAACCATAGTAATAATCGGAATATATTAAGGAAAGGTTGGAGAATAGTTTTTCTGAGAAGAGATGGTTCCACCGCAGGTTAGCTACCGAGTTTCCGTACGTATTCACAAAGCTATCACTAATCTGAAAGTTGTCCCTTCCAAAATAACCGGACAGGAAAAGGCTATTGTTGTCATTGAGTTTATAACTGATTTTTGTGTTTAAATCATAAAAGGAGGCCAGGTTCTCTTCGCCGGCTGCCTGTAGAAAAAGATGGGCATAAGAAGACCTTCCCGCAAGAAGAAAAGACCCTCTATCCTTTACTATGGGCCCTTCCAAAAGCAATTTACTGGAAATGACCCCAATACCGCCATTCATTTTAAACTCCTTATTATTGCCTTCCCTTTGGTAAATGTCCAATACGGAGGAGAGTCGACCCCCATAGCGTGCGGGAATTCCACCCTTATAAAGATTGAGGTCCTTTATGGCATCGGTATTGAACACCGAAAAGAAGCCAAACAAATGGGAGGTGTTAAAAACAATGGCTTCATCCAGCAGGATCAGGTTTTGGTCCGCACTACCGCCCCTAACGTTAAAACCTGAGGCACCTTCTCCCGCATTGCTCACCCCCGGTAATAGCAGAATGGAACGGATAACATCGGGTTCGCCCAAAACGGTCGGAATTTTTTTTATGGTTTTGGAAGTAAGTTTGTTCACACTCATCTGGGGGGTTCGAATATTGTTTTTTTCCGCATTCTGCACAACCACCACTTCATCCAGTTGATTGGCTTCCTCAACCATGGTAAAGTTCAACTTCATGTTTTGATTCAGGGTAATTTCCCGACTTATGGTCGAATACCCCAAATAACTTATGATTAGGTTGTGTGTGCCACTGGGTAAGGTGAGGGAAAAAAAGCCATATTCATTGGTAACGACACCCGTCTTTAAATTGGGCACGGCAATACTGGCACCAAGTACCGTTTCACCGGTCGCCTCATCAGTTACCGTCCCGCTAAGGGTAAATTCTTCTTGGGCATGCAAGGATGACCATTGAAGAAACAATACAGTGATCAAGGATAGTCTCGAAAGCGAAATAGTGCGTTGTTTTTTTTTCATGGCAATTGTAGGGAGTGGATGGATTATGTTTCGGATTTTTGATACCTATGGTTATGGTCCTGAGTGGGTTTGTTGGCAAAACACCTCAAGCCTATCTGTTAGTGAAAAAGCAATACTAACCATACGGATTAACTAAATGGTTGGTAAATGTAGAGATTAGGAATATCCTCTCGAAGTAAAAAAGTGTGATTTAACAAACATTTGGCGTTTGACCTTTACCATCATTTTTTTAACAAAATACAGTGAATGGATGCTACAACTGTTGTGAAGAAATGGAATACGCCAGGACGCTGTTTTTCAATACCATTACGGTCACCTTTGCGCTCCACTGCCCCTAAAATTGAACCTTGCCTGGGAATTTGAAACCCCTGTACTTGCGTCCTGTTAATTTTTCGAACCGAATCCCGTGTTGCTTGATAGGTTCCGGGTATCAAGGAAATGATATCCGTATACCAACAACAATAGATTTCGCCATTCACTTGTTTCGCACCGCAATACAAATCCATTTTGCTCCGCTTTCTTTCAGCTAAATCGACTTAATTTATCAAATGCAACAGTGTCGCATTTATTGCAATAGCCTTATATTTGCAACACTATTGCATTAGTGAATATGATAATGATATTGGGTAAAACATTATATAACTTGGATATGTTCCGTGCTGCACTTCGCGTAATTCATTACATGGCAACCCCATTTTCCTTTGCTGGTGGTTCCCAGTTCCCCAACTGCCTTTCAACCAATTAATACGAAATCAAATGATACAAAGAAAACGTCTAATACGTCCACGCAAACTTCTTATTCCCATACTTGGGATACTGGCACTATCGTTGTCTTGTAGTGATAAAAAGCAAACGAATGAAGACCTGCAACAGGCATTTGAACTTCATGAGAAAGCCATTAAAATTCGTCAGATGGCCCAAGATCAAATGGACCAGCTACAAGCCAACAAGGATTCGTTGTTTGTTGAAGCCTACGCCAAAGATTTGCGATCCCTCAGCAGTTCGCTTGAAGCATGGGACGGGCAAGTGGTGGAAGTACCTGGTTTTGAAGAAGAACACGACCATTCGGATCACGACCATTCGGATCACGACCACCATCATCATGGTGAGCAACAAGAACTGACCCCAAAGCAGCACTTGGAAGTACAGCAGCATCTACTGGACGAAATACAGGCCATAGCCGAAAAAATCAATACTATAAACGAACAAACCTAATCTAAACTAAGGCATCCTGTAGGTTGTATTGATTATCCATAGGCCTTTAAGGATAGTTTCAGGTTGGGTCCACAATACTACCATGGTATGATATTAAGCGGTTTGGAAATAGTTGAGCGAATGGGCAAGGATATAGCGATAGAACCTTATCATCCCGAGCAGCTCAATCCCAATAGCTATAACCTTAGGCTTCACGATGAGTTGCTGGTGTACGATAGTCCGGTACTGGATATGAAAGTTGATAATGCGACATCAAGACTAACCATTCCATCAACCGGTTTACAGTTGGAGCCAGGTAGGCTCTACCTAGGTCGCACCGTGGAACGTACCCGTACGGACAAGCTGGTTCCTATGCTGGAAGGCAGAAGCAGCATCGGCAGGCTGGGGATGTTCGTACATGTAACTGCTGGATTTGGCGATGTCGGGTTCAACGGTTACTGGACCCTGGAGATTTTTGTAGTACAGCCCCTTATCATTTATCCAGCCATAGAGATTTGTCAGATATATTACCATCATATTGATGGCGACTACACGACGTATCAGCAAGGAAAATATCAAAACAATAAGGGTATTCAACCGAGCAAACTGTTCCAGGATTTTGAGCAGCAAGTATGATCCTTAATACACTTTAAAAAAAGATGAGCCAGTGATTTATTGTACAACCATAAAATGGGAGCTATCCCAAAAGTTTTGATCCAAATACTAAAACATATGGCGGTAGGTGCGGTGCGCTTTTATCAAGTGGCCATCTCCCCCTATTTCCCTTCCAGTTGCCGGCATCAACCTACCTGCTCACAGTATATGATCGATGCTATTAATGAGTGGGGGGTTGTAAGGGGCCTGACTTTGGGAACCAGGCGGATTTTAAGATGCCACCCGTGGGGTACAAAGGGGTATGATCCCGTTCCAAAAAAGAAAATATATGCGAATGAATCCAAAACATAATGATAACGTCACGGAACTAGAGGAAGGGATTGAATTCACCCCCCAGTTCGATAAACGCGGTGGCCTACTTCCTGTGGCGGTTCAGGAAACGACCTCCGGACAAATTCTGATGCTGGCGTCCATTAATGCGGAAGCATTACGTGAAACGATACGGACCGGTCTCGCTTCTTTTTGGAGCACTTCCCGCAACAAACTTTGGATAAAGGGAGAAACCTCAGGGGATTTTTTGAAAGTAGATCATATTCTTGTGGATTGCGATCAGGATGCATTTGTCTACCAGGTTACCCTACAGGGTGATGGTGTGTGCCATACGTACAACAAGCATGGCAAACACAGAAAAGCTTGCTTTTACAGAAATGTGGATGCGAAAAACAATACACTTCAATTCATTAAAAATTTGCAATAGCTATGAAAATAGATGAAAAATTGATTCGGAGAAATCAACACGACCTTAATGGGAACAACCACATCATGACTTCCACGGACACCCCGATACGGGAGGATGCCTTTGTTAAATCCGACGAGGAGAAAATGGCGAACATCGAAAAGCTCTTTGGTGGTATCATGGAAGAATTGGGTCTGGACCTGACTGATGACAGCCTTCAAGGCACTCCTTACCGTGTGGCCAAAATGTATGTGAAAGAGATTTTTCAGGGATTGAATCCCAGGAACAAACCATCGCTTTCTGTCTTTGAAAATAAATATCAGTACAACAAAATGTTGGTGGAGAAGGATATCACATTTTCATCCGCTTGTGAGCATCATTTTCTACCCATCATAGGAAAGGCGCATATAGCCTATATTTCTTCTGGCATGGTCATCGGCCTGTCCAAAATCAATCGGATAGTCGAGTACTACGGGAAAAGGCCCCAGGTACAGGAGCGCATGACCCTACAGATATACAACGAGCTCAAAGAGGCACTTCAAACGGAGGATGTAATTGTAGTGGTGGAAGCGGAGCACTTATGCGTGTCCACCCGCGGCGTAAATGATAAAACCAGTCGAACCACTACCTTGGAATATGGAGGCCGATTCAATGATATTGACTTGCGGAATGAATTTTACAACCTTGTCTGAATGGTAATGACATGAACAGGAAAAGTGCCGTAGCTGTTTTAAAAAGCCGGAACAAGCGTATCACCTCCAAGCGCTTGGCAATTCTGGAACTCTTTATGGATAATTCAAAACCTTTTGCCTTATCCGAGATAGAAAAACAATTGTCAGGTTCCATGGATCGCGCGACAATGTACCGCACACTACACACTTTTGAGGCCATGGACCTTATCATAAAATTCGTTGATCAACAGGGCACTTGTCTCTATATGTTAAACCACGAAAAACATAAGAAGCAAAGCATACACCCCCATTTGCACTGCAAAGAATGTGATAGAATCGTATGCCTGCCCTGCTTGCCGGATGAGTATATGGAAGGACTCAAAAACTATGACATTGAAGAGATGTATTTCCTGATGGAAGGGAAATGTCGCGAATGTTCCGATTGCCAAAGCATGGAAGACACGAACAAAAAACAATTGTACGCTCCCTCATGAATGAAAGAACGGTCCATATCAAGAATTCACTTTCAGGAAAAAAGGAACCCTTTGTCCCTATTGTAAAAGGAAAGGTCGGTATGTATGTGTGCGGCCCTACCGTATACGGCGAGCCGCATTTGGGACATGCGCGATCGGCGATCACCTTCGACATAGTGAGCCGGTATTTCAGATTCTTGGGGTATCAGGTGCGATATGTCCGTAATATTACGGATGTAGGCCATCTGGAAGATGAAGTGAACGAGCAGGGTGAGGATAAGATTGCAAAAAAAGCCCGTATTGAGCAGTTGGAACCTATGGAGGTGGCTCAGCAATATACCAATTTGTATCGCGATATGATGGCCAGGCTCAACGTATTGCCACCATCCATAGAGCCTACGGCCTCAGGGCATATCGTTGAGCAAATCGCTATGATCGAGCAGATCATGGCCAATGGTTTTGCCTATGAAAGGGACGGTTCAGTTTATTTCGATGTTGTGGACTATGCAAAAAAGCATCATTACGGACAGCTTTCCGGTCGGGTATTGGACGATCTACTGGCTGGAAGTCGTGTACTGGAAGGACAGGAGCAGAAAAAACATCCCGCAGATTTTGCGCTCTGGAAAAAAGCAGAGGCCGGACACCTTATGCAATGGCGTTCTCCCTGGGGAATGGGTTTCCCCGGGTGGCATATAGAATGCTCGGCCATGAGCATCAAATATCTTGGGCTTCCGTTCGATATTCACGGGGGAGGCATGGATTTGAAATTCCCGCATCATGAAGCGGAGATAGCCCAATGCCGTGCCGCCTTTGGCAGTGCACCTGTTCACTATTGGATGCATAACAATATGGTGACGCTCGATGGGCAAAAAATGGCAAAATCCAAAGGTAACTTTATTACCCTTGGTCAACTATTCAGTGGGGACCATCCATTGCTTGAAAAAGCCTATAGTCCCATGACGCTTCGCTTTGCAATGCTACAGGCGCATTATGGAAGCACCATTGATTTTTCCAATCGGGCGATCAAGTCAGCGGAAGTAGCTTGTGGAAAATTACGAAAAGGACTGAATCTTATCGATGGATTACGGGCGAATGGGTCGGAGAATGTCGACAACGATTTATCGGCACAAATAGTGAACACCTGCGAACGTTGCTACGAAAACATGGATGATGATTTTAATACCGCGGAAACCATCGCCAGTCTTTTTGAGCTTTTACGGTTGGCGCACAAGCTGAAACAAGACCAGGATAGCGTCTCACCGGGGACGCTGACCGTTCTCCAAAATACCTATCGGGGCTTTCTTACTGATGTCTTGGGCATACGTGACGAAACCAAGACGAGCTTCCAGGACGAACTGTTTCCCGAAATGATGGATATTCTGATTGAGGTGAGGCAACAAGCACGTGCCCATAAACACTTTGAATTTTCCGATTATATCCGGGACCGATTGGCCACCATCGGGATAACGATAAATGATGCCAAAGAAAGTGCAACCTATGAGACCAACAGAAGTCAATAACAGGAGAGTCGTGTTGAAAGGGCGGGCAACCCCAAAATCAAGGTTGTGTTAGGTATGGCACATCAAAGCGACGTATAAAAAGGGGTTACCATACAATTCCATTGGTATTCCATAATTTTACCAAAAAAAGGGTTATCCTTCCATTTCGCTAAAGAAAAAGAAAAAACTATGAGGTCATCGCTTATTTTACTGCTTAGCCTTGCCTATATGACTGTGGCATGCCAGACAAAATCCAAATCAAAGGACGAAAATTACCCCTACCCCATTCAAAAGACGGATGAAGAGTGGAAGAAGATGCTTTCGGATGAGCAATTTTACATATTGCGCCAACAGGGTACGGAGTATGCTTTTTCCGGAGCCTATTGGGATAATAAGAAAAAGGGAACCTATTATTCTGCGGCCACCGGTCAACCTTTATTCAGCTCCGAGCATAAGTATAGATCGGGCACGGGATGGCCTAGCTTTTACAAGCCAATTGATGAAAATGCCGTCAAAGAGATTGTCGATAGAAGTCATGGCATGGTCCGTACGGAAGTAGTTGATAGCGGAAGCGGCTCCCATCTGGGTCACGTATTCAATGATGGTCCAGCACCAACAGGACTACGGTATTGCATGAACTCCGCTTCGTTGCTATTTGTGGCCGATGGTGAGGAATTACCGGCAATAGTAGAGGAATGGAAAGCTAAGTATGGTAACTAATCCTTTCCCGTTCCAGGCCAAAAATCAACGATCATCCTTCTTTAATCTTCGTAACAAAATCCCGTACCACTTAAAAAATCAAGCACCGTAGACCTGCACTTTTTTTAACTGTACTGCTGGGGGCAGTTGAAAAACGACAATGACATCAGTAAATTTGTTCTAAAAAGACAGGACGGCCAAAGAAAACCCATGATAATGGCCTTTCTGCAAAGCTTGTGTTACGGATTGGCGCGTAAAAAGTTCTGAATTATAATATTAATACGTTGACGATATATGCTCAAAGACATCAAGAAACATGATTGGCGGTTAGAAAATACCTATGCAGGGTTACCAGCGGTTTTTTTTAGCCTTCAACCACCCGTGCCGGTCGCAAAGCCAGAAATCGTATGTTTTAACGAAAGGTTGGCGACTGATTTGGGTCTCGGATTTTTAAATGATGATAAAGAAAATAGTGTCGGTTATTTTTCAGGCAACCAGATTCCCGATGGTGCCAAACCTTTGGCACAAGCATATGCCGGGCACCAGTTTGGCCATTTTACCATGTTGGGCGATGGCAGGGCCATTTTATTGGGCGAACAGCTTGACGCTACGGGCAAAAGATTCGACATCCAATTAAAGGGTTCGGGGCAAACACCGTACTCCCGGCGCGGTGATGGCAGGGCAACCCTGTATTCCATGCTGCGCGAATACCTCATTAGTGAATCCATACACCATTTGGGCATACCCACCACCCGGAGCCTGTCCATAGTTTCGACAGGAGAACAGGTTTTTCGTGGAGAAAGGCACAAGGGTGCTGTGCTAACGCGTACGGCAGCTAGCCATATACGTGTGGGCACCTTTGAGTATGCCCGTAATTTTTGTTCCACGGAAGATTTACAAGCGCTCACCACCTACACCATACAAAGGCATTATCCGGAACTAACGGATACGGACAATCCGGCCCTTGAACTGTTAAAGGCCGTTATGCACAGACAAATCGACCTAATCGTCAATTGGATGCGGGTTGGGTTTATCCACGGGGTGATGAACACCGACAACATGAGTGTAGCTGGCGAGACCATTGACTATGGCCCATGTGCTTTTATGAATTCCTACAACCCCAGGACGGTTTTTAGCTCAATTGACACCCACGGCCGCTACGCCTTTGGCAACCAGTCCCATATTGCCCAATGGAACTCAGCAATCTTTGCCAGTGCCCTGTTGCCCCTAATTTCAGGGAACCAGAAAAAAGCCGTGGATTTGGCCAAGGAAGTCATCGAAGGATTTCAGCAGACATTTACCGAAAAATGGTACAACATGATGTGTGGTAAGTTGGGGATTTTGAATCCCAGGGACAAGGATAAAGACTTAGTGGATGGACTACTCTCGTTAATGGAAACCAACAGCTCCGATTATACGCAAGTATTTTTAGCCTTGCAACAGGACAAACAACCTGATGAATCCCTTTTTAACTTAGCGGAATTTAGCGGTTGGGTGCAAAAATGGAAAAATGAACATCTCAGGGATCAGGGTAAAACGCCAAGCTTGGAACTAATGAAAAAACTAAACCCCAGGGTGATCCCACGTAACCATTGGGTAGAAGATGCTCTGGAAGCTGCCGTTCAAGGCGATATGGCCCCCTTTGACCAATTGCTGGGCATACTCTCGAAACCTTATGATGATCATCCCGATAAACTACAATTTCAACAAATACCCGCAGGCTTTGATGCACGTTACCAGACTTTTTGCGGCACATAAAAAACGGGTTACTTAAAAAATCAGCCTCTGACATTTTATCGTAAACCGTAGGCAGACAGCGCTACATTTCAGTGTTTTACAGGTATTGAACACCACGACGCTTTGATGAGTATTCCCTTTGCAATGCCGAAGGTTTCCTATCCTTGTGCATTGGCTTGTAGTCCTTTCCGGTCCCGAAAAACCAATAATCAACGGGAATGGATTGGTCAGTACGTTTGTTCTAAAAACTTGCCATTTTGTAGCACTTCCCACTTTATTAAATTACGCATATCAATTATTTTTATAGTACCAATGCGATGCCTACGATTATCGTTCCAATACGCTCATTTGGTCCAATTTGAATACTAAGGAAAATGCAAAACTTTATTGAATTAAATACAGAAAACATTGCTTCGGAGCACATTTGTTGTGCCTTCTCGGACAAAAAGTGCTCGGACAGTTATCAAGCCAAGAAAGATTGGCTCAAAAAGGAGTTCGACAATGGATACGTCTTTAGGCGGCTTGATGAAAGGGCCAAGGTTTTTATTGAATATGGCCCGGCTGAAAATGCCTGGGTCCCCATAAAAGCACCCAATTATTTAAACGTCAACTGTTTTTGGGTTTCAGGGAAATACAAGAAAAACGGATACGGTAAAGCACTTTTGCAATCGGCAATTGAAGATGCAAAAGAACAGAATAGGAATGGATTGGTAACTGTTGTCGGGACAAAAAAATTCCATTTTATGAGTGATACCAAATGGCTTTTGCGACAGGGATTTGAAGAAGTGGAAAGGATTACAAGTGGTTTCAGTTTGTTGGCACTAAGATTCAGTGACCGTTCTGAACAGCCTAAATTCAATGCATCTGTCCTAAGTGGCGAATGCCCGGACAAAGAAGGAATTGTTGTCTATTATTCAAACCGATGTCCTTTTGCGGAATTTCATGCGAAAAACTCTTTGGTGGAGACTGCGGAAAAGAGAAATCTGCCCTTAAAGGTGATCAAACTCAAGACTATGGAAGAAGCCCAAAATGCACCAAGTCCTGCAACAATTTTCAGTCTATTTTTAGACGGGAAATTTATGACAACGGACTTAAGTGTGTGTATGGACAGTCGGTTTGACAAAGTAATTGAGAAATTGAAAAGATGAAAACCGAACAATGGCCAGGTGTAATTGCCAGACCTTTCCTAATTCTGAAAATCCCCAAGGATTTTCGGTTTGTTTCGCACTTACAAAACTAAGTGCCCAACCACCCGCAGCGACTTGCGCTGGGCAAGGTGGGGGCAACTACCCATAGCCGAGAACATTGGCAGGTATTGTCTTGACAATGGTGCCTAAAGTCCCTATTATTGAATAACTTTTTACAGCCCATAATTACTATGAAAAAAATCCAATCCCTTTTGTTGGCCATTGCCGTTCTAGCAATCACCGCCCAGTGTGCTACAGTACCTGTTACCGGACGTTCACAACTCAGCTTGATTCCCAACAGCCAAATACTACCCATGAGCTTCAATCAGTTCACAGAGGTAAAAAATACAAGCAAAATCATAACCACTGGTGAAGAAGCTGCCATGGTAAGAAGATGTGGAACCAAAATCCAAAGGGCCGTAGAGCAGTATTTTAGGGAGCGAAATCTAAGCAATCAACTGGACGGCTTTGAGTGGGAGTACATATTGATCGATGAAAACACAGTCAACGCTTGGGCCATGCCTGGAGGCAAAGTGGCTTTTTATAAGGGCATCCTACCTGTGACCAAGAACGAAACCGGGATGGCTGTCGTGATGGGGCATGAGATTGCACACATTGTGGCCAATCATGGTCGAGAGCGCATTAGCCAGACCTTAGCTGCACAAACCGGGTTAAGTTTAGCCGCAATTGCTGCTGGCGGGGGAGAGTCCTCACTAAATGGTGATATGATCCTCCAAGCTGCTGGAGCTGCATCTAACCTAGGTTTACTGAAATTTTCGAGAACCCATGAGAAAGAAGCTGACCAACTGGGCCTTTACTTCATGGCCTTGGCGGGATATAATCCCCAAGAGGCTGTGGCATTTTGGGAAAGGATGTCCGCCATGAGTGAAGGTAATGCGCCACCTGAGTTCTTATCTACCCACCCCTCCTATGGCACCCGTATGAGCGAATTGAAGAAGAACATGCCCAAGGCACTTGAATACTACAATAAAGCAAAGTAGCACTATTTTTGGGGTTGGGCCAAGGGAACCAATGACCACCTTTTCCATTTAAAACGGAAAAGCTGGGAGGGATACATGAACATTGGACAAAAATGGTGGATTCATATAGGGCCTCAGAAAGTGGCAGAAGCTGAGATAATTGGTATTGAATTAGTCAACAAGAATAAAGTTCAATAAAACGATTGCCAGGCACCACCAACATACCCCCAAAAATTATCTTAATTTAGTTCCACTCGTAAAAGGCATATAAATTGTATTATTGACACACAACTGTTGGCAGACATTTGGAAAGACCTTATGAAAAAAAGAAAACTTGTTTCGTTATTGTTTTTGCTTATTGGCCTTGTTTTAAGTGTTGCTTTTATATTAAGGATTGAATTTCCTCAAGGACTTGAGGCCTATTTTAAAAGGGAATATTACAATCAATTTGGTCCTCTGGCCATAAGTGTTGAGCTTTTAATAGCAGGTTACTACTTTTTAATAGGGCATAATAAAACAAATTTCGCTTTAGCTCTTTTTGGATTTACAGCCTTGCTAGATCCTCTCTTTGACCAATTAGGTCTTTTCGACAGCATCGTACCTTTGTACGGAACAATAATTTTATCGATTTGTGGCCTGTTATGTATCTGGCTAGCATTTGCAAACCCATTTGAATTAAAACGCTTATCTCGTTTTGTTGCCATATTAAGTCTTGTCCTTGGTGTTTTTATTGAGCTGTTCTTCAACTATTCTTGATAAGAATAGTTGCCAATGACGCCTGCAGTGCATGACCTTTAGCAAACTTAATATAGCCGAACGGTCAAAAAGTTAAATAAACGTAAGATGGATAACAAAAAGAAAAAAAACTGGAGGGCCTTTGCCATCGGAATTTTGGCAGGGGTTATTTTATACGAATTGATATTCAATGTGATTATTCCAAATTTATTTTAGAACCAAGAGTTCAAAAAAAGGATGAAGAACCTTAAATTAAATGTAGTTTCACTTTCAATTTTGACCGTAGTTTGTGTCCTAAGTATAGGCTGTAAAAATTCTAATTTTGAACCTCTCAACAATAGAATTTCTGAGCTGGAAAAGAAAAATGATTCTCTTAAGTTGTTGTTGGATAAAGTCAACCAAAAATATGTCTTCGATAGTATAAAAATCCGACATATACCTTATTGCAAGAATAGCAATCGGGTCAATTCCATTTATAGGGAAGAGATAGTTTTTGCTGCTTACAATGTAAACGGAGGTAGCTTGGTGATAATAGGGGATAGTTTAAATTTCGATAATGGGCTAAATGTAATAAATGGAGATACGCTTGAACTAAAAAATGGTGCATTTCAAAATAGTATAGAATTAAATGAAGAGCTAAACAGATACAAGGGAATTTTAGAAACTCAAAACGAATTTGGAAAGCCCTTTATAAGAACAATTAGTTTAATTGTTCGAGCTAAAGACCAGTGATTGAAATAAAGTTCGAATAAAGGATAATTCTCTTAACGACAGATGCTTGCCATTTCCGATTTGTAGATGACAACAGAATAAAACAAATGCTTCAAAAATTCGACAGTGCCTATCTCTATGTAATTCTGTTATTGGTTAGTTATGTTTTCTTCATTTTGTTTAAAAAGTCTTACCTCCCAAGAATTTATGGCTCTTGGGGAGAATATTTGGTTGCCAGGAAACTCAAAAGATTAAACAAGAGCGCTTATAAAGTTCATAACAATGTTTACTTGACAAAGAATGGAAGGACTTCTCAAATTGACCATTTAATAATTTCCCTTTATGGAATATTTGTGATTGAGACCAAAAATTACAAGGGTTGGATATTCGGTAATGAAAAATCAAAATACTGGACACAAACCCTTTACAAAAAGAAATACAAACTTTATAATCCGGTCATACAAAACTGGAAACATATCAACTTTCTCAAATCCCTTTCCACAACCCTGAAAGATGAATATTTTTTCCCCATTGTGGTCTTCGCGGGTGAGTCAAAATTGAAGAAGATTGTGTCTACCGTCCCAGTGATAAAAAAAAGAAGACTGTTAAGGACAATTGGAAAAAACAAAGAAGTTATCATTACCCACCAACAATTAATAGCGATCAATGAAATCATTGGTCAACACCTTCAAACGGGAAGGGCTGTCAGAAAGCGACATCGTAAAAATGTTAAAGAGGCCATTAATCGAAATAAAAAGAACCGTATGGTAGATACATGCCCAAAGTGCGGTAGCAAATTGGAGGTAAAAGATGGAAAGTATGGAAAATTCCATGGCTGCACGAACTTTCCTGGTTGCAGGTACACCTCGAGTTTAAATTCATAATTTTAAGAAAGTTCAAATAAAAGATTGCCAATTACTACTCAAACCCCATCAGATTTATTTTGATTTTTATGAATCATTATCTCTAATGCTGACTTATGCTTAATTTAAATGCATGATATCTCGGGCAACAACTTTATTCTTGGTGTTCTCCTTATTTATTGTATCCAGTTGTATTCCTTCAATTGGGTTTCACAGAATACCAATCAACCAAGACGGGGAGCGCATCATTGGTAATACGGTCAAATGGAGGTTTGAAAAAATTCCAACTGCGGAGGATTTGCAAAAAATCGATACAGCCGCATATTATGTGCAAGTTTTTGAAGGAAGATATTATAACGAGGACGAAAAGAAGGATCCTCAGATTCTTCTTTTCCATAACGATGGATTTTTTAAAAGAACATCTATGGAATATCGCCTTTACAATCCCAATAAAAACTCGACCCGGTACGGCGGAAAATATAAAATAACCGAGTATCAACTTAAAATGGAACAGTTTTTCCCTTCGAAAGGTGGGAAAACCAATTACTTTCAAAGACATATACGAACAGCAAATATCATTGGTGACAGAATTGTAATTTTCAATGAAAATGGTTTTCTAACCTATGTTTTTAGGAAACAATATGATTTAAGGCAAAATTGTAAAAACAGAGAGTTGAACTGACTAAAGTTCAAAAAAGGATGACCGAAAAACAATTTTTTAAACAGCTTCAAGAAAAGACGGATAGGGTTTTTAAGAACAGTGAAGTATATTCTAAGAACAAAGATAAAAATTGGTACTACTCAATATGTAATGGTCCTATCTATAGTAAGAAACCCATAGTGTTTGGATTAAATTGGGGGGTTAGTCAAGATAAAGATTTTGAGGGCCATCAGGCTCAAACTTCATATCCAAGTATAATAGACAATGATACATGGCCATTTAAAACGCATGTTAACCATTATTTATTAAAATACTTTGGATATACCTTTGATGAAGTCAACTACAGCAACCTCTGTTTCTTTAGGACACCAAATACAGATTATCTTAGTTATCAAGATTGGCGTGATGCCATACCTTTGTTTAAAGAATACGTTGAATATATCAACCCCCCATATTTAATTATGATGGGGGCGCCAAAATACTTGAATGAACAGGAATTAAGTTCAATAGAAAACCATGGTGTTCTTCCTGAAGGAAAAAACAGAAGATCATTTGTTCGCACAGGAGTTTTGTTCTATAAATTCAAGTTTGGATCTGTACCCCATAGTGCGGCACATATTTCTCCCAACACCCATGACATACTTTGGAAAATACTAAAAGAAAAGTTCAAATAAATGATTCTTCTATTGATTAACTGTAACAGTTGCTCAAAAAGGTAGTATTTACCAATAGTGTTATTACTATAATCAAGATGAAAAATAAACTTATAATTGTTTTACTAACAACTTTTTTACTAAAACCAATTACAGGGAGTTCCTGCACTATGTATAAAATCACTAAAAATGGAAAAACCCTCGTTGGTAATAATGAAGATTTTTTAAGTCCAAATAATCAATTTTGGTTTGAAGTTGCTGGAGATAAAGAATTTGGAGTAATGTATATGGGGCTCTTAGATAATTTTGCTCAGGGCGCCATCAATGAAGCAGGTTTGGTTTTTGATGGTTTTGCAATGCCAGAATTACCTATTACAAATACGGAAGGAAAGACCAAAATATCTATCGGCAAAGCCATTAAGAATATCATGCGAACTATGTCTACTGTAGAGGAAGTAAAATCATATTTGGAAAATATTAATTTAAGCTCTCTTTCGAGTAGTATGGTCGTGTTTGTCGATAAATCAGGGAGGTATTTAATTGTTGAGGGAGACCAATTAATTATTGGTGAAGAATCGGAAAAATCATTTTCCAACTTTTATTATTCTCAAATACAATCTGTTGAAGATGTCTCTCTTCCTTGGTTTCAAGCAGGACAAGAATTTCTAAACACTACGAAAGGAGAGGCCACTTTAGACTATTGCAGTAATGCGATGAAAAGTATGAAACAAAAAAGTTCAGATTTGTTTTCTACTCAATATTCTACAATATATGATTTAACTTCTCTGAAGATAAGAGTTTATTTATATCAAGATTTTACTGAATACGTTGAATTGGATTTAATCAAGGAATTACAAAAAGAAAATCATAGGATGATGATGGTCGACCTATTTCCCAAAGAGTCCTTAGGAAGTAAGTTTTATTATAAATACAATGACGTAAACAACCCTGTTCTATTTTTACAAGAGCAACTAAACCCAGAGGCATACTCCGAGGAAGAATTAATAAAAATGGAATTCAATGATACTATTAATATACTAGGATACGAATGGTTAAATGACAAAAATAATTCGGACACGGCAATAAAAGTATTTCAATATGGGATTAGTCTAATGCCAAACGATTATGACCTTTATGACAGTTTAGGGGAAGCCTATTTCGATAATAAGGATTGGAACAATTCAATCAGAAATTATGCTAAATCTTTAACATTGAATCCCGAAAATGAAAATGCAATAAAGCAATTATTGAAATGTAAAGAGGCTAAAAATCGATTGGAAATTGATAATCGCTAAAATTACTGTTGTCAATAACTTATCCGAAGAAATACTCTATTCTAGTTCTTAAAAGTTTATTTAAACGATTCGAAACATAACTTTTGATGTCGGAGTTAAGGCCAATAGATATTGAAGATTTTTGGATTCGGGTTTATCTAAATCCTAAAGAGGACTTGTTTTCGGCTTGTGCGGATAGGGCTTATCGCGATTTAAATAGAACATTGAGAGGATTAAGAGCGGAACAGACAAAAACTAAATATATAGAACTTCGAAGGAGATTGATGGATCTGAGCAATTTATTGCTTGTAACAGGTTTTAATTGCCAAGATTCATTCGACGATGTTCACAAAAATGCATGCCAAAAGCTTATCAGAGCCTTCAATAGAGAATACAAATTCACCAAAATGACCATCGGACAAGCCCAAAAATGGATTAATATGTACCTAAAGTACCTATTTGCCCTGGGCGAACAAAGAATTCTCGGAATAAGCAAGAACAGTCGATATTTTCATGTGCCGGTTGACGGTGTTATTCAGATGGAGTTTGAAAAAGACGCACAAATAAGCCCATTGTCAATGCCATGGAGCAAGATAGATGAATATGATACGTATTTAAGTTATCAAAAAAGAATTCGTCAATATTACATTAATCAAATACCATTGGAAGTTGAGTTGAAATTGTTCAATAGAGCAAGCTCAGATAAAAGTTAAAAAAAAAGGATTTCAATATATGGGTAGCATGCCCAGTAGTTTTAAAGGTTGCTTGTGGTCCCTGTTAATCGGGGGCATTTTTATGCTTCTGATGCAAAGAGAAATTGTTTTTGGCGTTGTAGCAGTTGCTGGACTGATAGTGTATATAGTAATTTTATTTGTAGACAAGAAATAATTTAAAAGTTCAAATAAAACCATTCAAATGCCTGGACATGTATATCTTATTACTGAAGAACCTTTTGAGGGGGATAAGAGTGGTCCATGGACAAAAATTGGATTCACCAAAAATCCTCCTGAATGGAGAATGAATGCTAATTTGAAAAGGGGCAATCCTAGAAATTTAATAGTTTGGGAAGTTTTCATATATGAAAACGAAAAAGAAGCCAGATCTTGGGAAAGAAAAGCCCACAAATATTTCGAAAAATATAAGCTCCAAAAAGAATGGTTCAATTTAGAGGCTCGTGAGATTGCCCAATGGTTTCTTTCTAATGGAGCAACAAAAAGAAATCCAAAAGTTCAATAAAACTATAGTAAACCTATCGGAATAAAAATACACTTTGACCATGAACCTAATTCAATAAGGGGCTTTTTTATCGGAATTGATTTTCCAGGCCGGACTTGTATCCCATTTCCACCAGCGATAGAAGGATGCCGTTGTCCTGTTATCCGAGGGAACACAAGCTGTTGGTGAACCCACTGGATCCGGATTTCAACAAGGCCGTCCAGGCCATTTCCGTTTTGTCCCTGATTTAATAGGTTTCCACACTTTTTTTAGCACAATTTAAAAGCAAGGGTTAAACTGCTTTTAGTTTATCAATATTCTTTGATCTGCGAACGATTGGATACATGGTATTGACCATTGTACCAACAAAAGTTCCGATAAGATGAAAAAAAGATTACTACTTCAATATAGTTCCGTCCCAAATTCTAAAAAAGGCAAGAAAAGCACCCCACCGTTCTTTTTGATGCACAATGCTCTTGCCATTGTCGGGCGCGGTGGTTTATGGCAGACAACCGATAGGCCCAGACGTCGGGGAACGGTACAAAAATATAGGAAAAAGCACATTTTTGCCATACTGTTAATATTTATCCTCAGTGCTACTGCTATGGCACAGGACGCTTTTATCACTACTTGGCAGGTAGGAGAAAATGGTATAGGGGACGGAGACCTGTCCATCACCATTCCCACCGGAGGAAGTGGCTACGATTACACTGTGGATTGGGGTGAGGATAGCGATAATGATGGGATTAACGAGACAAGCCAGTACGTCACCGGAAACGCTGATTATACCTATAGCAGTGCAGGCACCTACACCGTATCCATCAGGGGAGATTTCCCCAGGATCTATTTCAACGATAGCGGTGACAAGGACAAGATACAGACCGTGAAGCAGTGGGGCTATATCCAGTGGAAAAGTATGGAGAGGGCCTTCTATGGATGTACCAACCTACAGGTCACGGCCACAGATGCCCCCGACCTGACCCAGGTAACAGATATGAGTGGCATGTTCTGGGGTGCCAGTTCCTTCAATCAGGACATAGGTAACTGGGATGTGGGAAACGTAACGGATATGAGTCTAATGTTCTGGGATGCCAGTTCCTTCAATCAGGACATAGGCGGCTGGAACGTGGGCAAGGTCACAAATATGATTGGCATGTTCCGGGGTGCCAGTTCCTTCAATCAGGACATAGGTAACTGGGATGTGAGCAATGTTGAAAATATGCATCATATGTTCTGGCGTGCCAGTTCCTTCAATCAGGACATAGGTAACTGGGATGTGGGCAATGTTGAAAAT
>WNKP01000029.1:2500-5639 GCA_009797885.1 Flavobacteriaceae bacterium GF1 | reverse complement strand
TATCCGCAAACATTTTGTTGGGGCGGAAAAAGGTATCTATATTTGCACCCGCTTTGCTGGTAAAGCATGGCGGGTTCCCTAGGAACGCGGGCCCTTTTGACGGGGTCCTTATGTCGGGAATAGGGGGAAGTTCATTGGGATGATGTACTACGACAGCGTAGAATTAAGACAAGAACCATTTTGAAGCTCTGGAGCGGGCCTTCGGTCGGGTGTCCCGGAATAGTTTATAACGTACTATTAACGGTACAACGATGGAGAGTTTGATCCTGGCTCAGGATGAACGCTAGCGGCAGGCCTAACACATGCAAGTCGAACGGTAACATAGGTTGCTTGCAACCTGATGACGAGTGGCGCACGGGTGCGGAACGCGTATGGAACCTGCCCCTGTCAGGGGAATAGCCCATGGAAACGTGGATTAATGCCCCATGGTACCGCCCTATCGCATGATAGGGTGGTTAAAGATTTATCGGACAGGGATGGCCATGCGTACCATTAGCTGGTTGGTAGGGTAACGGCCTACCAAGGCAACGATGGTTAGGGGCCCTGAGAGGGGGATCCCCCACACTGGTACTGAGACACGGACCAGACTCCTACGGGAGGCAGCAGTGAGGAATATTGGACAATGGTCGGAAGACTGATCCAGCCATGCCGCGTGCAGGATGACGGCCCTATGGGTTGTAAACTGCTTTTGTACGGGAAGAAACCCAGGTACGTGTACCTGGCCGACGGTACCGTAAGAATAAGGACCGGCTAACTCCGTGCCAGCAGCCGCGGTAATACGGAGGGTCCGAGCGTTATCCGGAATCATTGGGTTTAAAGGGTCCGTAGGCGGGCCTGTAAGTCAGAGGTGAAAGGCCACGGCTCAACCGTGGGACTGCCTTTGATACTGCAGGTCTTGAGTCATGGTGGGGTTGCCGGAACATGTGGTGTAGCGGTGAAATGCATAGATATCACATAGAACACCGATCGCGAAGGCAGGTGGCCAACCATGAACTGACGCTGATGGACGAAAGCGTGGGGAGCGAACGGGATTAGATACCCCGGTAGTCCACGCCGTAAACGATGGACACTAGCTGTGGGGTCTTCGGACTCCGTGGCCAAGCGAAAGTGATAAGTGTCCCACCTGGGGAGTACGTTCGCAAGAATGAAACTCAAAGGAATTGACGGGGGCCCGCACAAGCGGTGGAGCATGTGGTTTAATTCGATGATACGCGAGGAACCTTACCAGGGCTTAAATGCAGTCTGCATAGGGTAGAGATACCCTTTTCTTCGGACCGACTGCAAGGTGCTGCATGGTTGTCGTCAGCTCGTGCCGTGAGGTGTCAGGTTAAGTCCTATAACGAGCGCAACCCCTGCCGTTAGTTGCCAGCATGTAAAGATGGGGACTCTAACGGGACTGCCGGTGCAAACCGTGAGGAAGGTGGGGACGACGTCAAATCATCACGGCCCTTACGTCCTGGGCCACACACGTGCTACAATGGCCGGTACAGAGGGAAGCCACCCCGTGAGGGGGAGCGGATCTACAAAGCCGGTCTCAGTTCGGATCGGGGTCTGCAACTCGACCCCGTGAAGCTGGAATCGCTAGTAATCGCACATCAGCCATGGTGCGGTGAATACGTTCCCGGGCCTTGTACACACCGCCCGTCAAGCCATGGAAGCCGGGAGTGCCTGAAGTCCGTCACCGCGAGGAGCGGCCTAGGGCAAGACCGGTAACTAGGGCTAAGTCGTAACAAGGTAGCCGTACCGGAAGGTGCGGCTGGAACACCTCCTTTCTAGAGAAAGCGGGGCGTCCGCCGGCGCCCGTTCCGGGCGGATTGGTGGTCCTTGTCCAATTTTGCGCTGTCGTATTGCATCCTCCTTATATGTACCATTGATGCAGTCTCGTAGCTCAGCTGGTTAGAGCGCTACACTGATAATGTAGAGGTCGGCAGTTCGAGCCTGCCCGAGACTACGAAGTTCATTGAAGGAGTACTGAATAGGAAATTCTGGAAGTTGAGCGACCAGTCTGCGGTATGCAGTCCACAGTAAACAGGAACTGTCCACTGTATACTGATTACTGACAACTGAAGAAAGGGGAATTAGCTCAGCTGGCTAGAGCGCCTGCCTTGCACGCAGGAGGCCACCGGTTCGACTCCGGTATTCTCCACAGGGCAATGGCCGTTGACGATCGGGTCTTCGGTGGTTGCATTGAAGGGTCCCCCACTTTTTTTTGGGAAGTGCGGACTTTTTACAGGTTCATTTTGGAATACTGAAAGGGAAATGGCAGCATGGTGCCAGAGCGTCCCGGCCATTGGTCGGGAAGGCCACCGGTTCGACTCCGGTATTCTCCACGAGTTCCCGCACATGCGGGGCCCCCTGGGTCGGTCACCGATCAAGGTCGGTCCCTTACCGCGGGGGTGCCAAAGCAAGTTTGGCATGAACGTTCATTGACATATTGGGACGCAACATTTTGATTAATGTTGGGTCAAGAGAAGAAACTTGAAGCAAGTAGAATAATTATTAAGGAATACGAGGGGCACCTTAAGGTGCCGACAAGCAAGAGAAGGGCGCATGGGGGATGCCTAGGCTCCCAGAGGCGAAGAAGGACGTGGTAAGCTGCGAAAAGCTACGGGGAGCTGCACACGAGCATTGATCCGTGGATATCCGAATGGGGCAACCCGGCAGGTTGAAGGCCTGTCACCCCGCAAGGGGGGCGAACCCGCCGAACTGAAACATCTAAGTAGGCGGAGGAGGAGAAAACAAGAGTGATTCCGAGAGTAGTGGCGAGCGAAATCGGATCAGCCCAAACCAACGTTGTTTCGGCAACGTTGGGGTTGTAGGACCGTGACATTCGATGCAAAGTGAACTGGAACCGTTTGGAAAGACGGGCCATAGATGGTGATAGCCCAGTACAGGCGAGCGATGTTATCGATAGCGGTATCCTGAGTAGCGCGGGGCACGTGAAACCCTGTGTGAATCCGGCGGGACCATCCGCCAAGGCTAAATACTCCTGGGAGACCGATAGTGTACCAGTACCGTGAGGGAAAGGTGAAAAGAACCCTGAACAAGGGAGTGAAATAGATCCTGAAACCATGCGCCTACAAGCGGTCGGAGTCCCGATTTATCGGGATGACGGCGTGCCTTTTGCATAATGAGCCTA
>WNKP01000028.1 GCA_009797885.1 Flavobacteriaceae bacterium GF1 | reverse complement strand
GGAACGACCTTGGACCCCTTGACATTACGTGTTTCCGATGGTGGGATTACATCGAATGAACTGGCCGCCGATGCGGTAAACGCAGCGACGATAAATGTGGATGTTGCGGGGAGTGGCCTGACCCAGAACGGTACGACGGGCGCTTTGGAAGTGGACGTTGCCTCTATCACGGGCGATGGTTCCATCACCTCGAGCGACCTGACGGTAACGGGCGGTGCAAACTCCACTTTGGAGAACGTAACCCTGGAGATAGCCGCCGGAGCAGTGGGCAGTGCGGAGATAGTCGATGGCAGTATTGCTTCTGGAGACATAGCCGCCGATGCGGTAAACGCAGCGACGATAAATGCGGATGTCGCAGGCAGTGGCCTGGCCCAGAACGGTACGACGGGCGCCTTGGAAGTGGACGTGGCCTCTATCACAGGTGACGGTTCCATCACCTCGAGCGACCTGACGGTAACGGGCGGTGCAAACTCCACCTTGGAGAACGTGACCCTTGAGATAGCGGATGACGCGGTAAACGCAGCAACGATAAACGCGGACGTGGCGGGCAGCGGATTGGCCCAGAACGGTACGACGGGCGCTTTGGAAGTGGACGTTGCCTCAATCACAGGTGACGGTTCCATCACCTCAAGCGACCTGACGGTAACGGGCGGTGCAAACTCCACCTTGGAGAACGTGACCCTTGAGATAGCGGATGACGCGGTGAACGCAGCAACGATAAATGCAGATGTTGCAGGTAGCGGCCTGACCCAGAACGGCACGACGGGTGCTTTGGAAGTGGATGTGGCCTCGATCACGGGCGATGGTTCCATCACCTCGAGTGACCTTACGGTAACGGGCGGTGCGAACTCCACTTTGGAGAACGTGACCCTCGAGATAGCCGCTGGCGCAGTGGGCAGTACGGAGATAGCGGACGGTAACGTGACCTTGGGAAAGATTGAAAATGGTACAAGTTCCGGACAGGTCATCCAATGGGACGGTTCAGCTTGGACTTTGGTCGATCTGGGATCTGTTACGGTAACGGAGAACGATGGGGTTATAGGAAATGAAGTTACGGGAGCCACGAACGGAACATTGACACTATCGGGAGGGGGAACGACCTTGGACCCCTTGACATTACGTGTTTCCGATGGTGGGATTACATCGAATGAACTGGCCGCCGATGCGGTCAATGCGGCATCAATAAACTCAGACGTGGCGGGCAGCGGTCTGTCCCAGAACGGCACGACGGGTGCTTTGGAAGTGGACATTGCCTCTATCACGGGGGACGGTTCCATCACCTCGAGCGACCTAACGGTGACCGGTGGTGCAAACTCCACTTTGGAGAACGTAACCCTGGAGATAGCCGCCGGAGCAGTGGGCAGTACGGAGATAGCCGATGGCAGTATTGCTTCTGGAGACATAGCCGCCGATGCGGTAAACGCAGCGACGATAAACGCGGACGTTGCTGGCAGTGGCCTGGCCCAGAACGGTACGACGGGCGCCCTTGAGGTGGACGTGGCCTCTATCACGGGGGACGGTTCAATCACCTCGAGTGACCTTACGGTAACCGGCGGTGCGAACTCCACTTTGGAGAACGTTACTTTGGAAATTGCCGATGATGCGGTGAACGCAGCAACGATAAACGCGGACGTGGCGGGCAGCGGCCTGTCCCAGAACGGTACAACCGGTGCTTTGGAAGTGGACGTGGCCTCGATTACGGGCGATGGTTCCATCACCTCGAGCGACCTAACGGTGACCGGCGGTGCAAACTCGACCTTTGAGAACGTGACCCTGGAGATAGCGGATGACGCGGTGAACGCAGCAACGATAAACGCCGATGTAGCAGGTAGCGGCCTGGCCCAGAACGGTACGACGGGTGCCTTGGAAGTGGACGTTGCCTCTATCACGGGCGATGGTTCCATCACCTCCAGCGACCTAACGGTAACGGGTGGCGCAAACTCCACCTTGGAGAACGTGACCCTGGAGATAGCGGATAACGCGGTGAACGCAGCAACGATAAACGCGGACGTGGCGGGCAGCGGCCTGACCCAGAACGGTACGACGGGTGCCTTGGAAGTGGACGTTGCCTCTATCACGGGCGATGGTTCCATCACCTCGAGCGACCTGACGGTAACGGGCGGTGCAAACTCCACTTTGGAGAACGTAACCCTGGAGATAGCCGCCGGAGCAGTGGGCAGTGCGGAGATAGCCGATGGCAGTATTGCTTCTGGAGACATAGCCGCCGATGCGGTAAACGCAGCGACGATAAATGCGGATGTCGCAGGCAGTGGCCTGGCCCAGAACGGTACGACGGGCGCCTTGGAAGTGGACGTGGCCTCTATCACAGGTGACGGTTCCATCACCTCGAGCGACCTGACGGTAACGGGCGGTGCAAACTCCACCTTGGAGAACGTGACCCTGGAGATAGCGGATGACGCGGTAAACGCAGCAACGATAAACGCGGACGTGGCGGGCAGCGGATTGGCCCAGAACGGTACGACGGGCGCTTTGGAAGTGGACGTTGCCTCGATCACAGGTGACGGTTCCATCACCTCAAGCGACCTGACGGTAACGGGCGGTTCAAACTCCACCTTGGAGAACGTGACCCTTGAGATAGCGGATGACGCGGTGAACGCAGCAACGATAAATGCAGATGTTGCAGGTAGCGGCCTGGCCCAGAACGGTACGACGGGCGCTTTGGAAGTGGACGTGGCCTCGATCACGGGTGACGGTTCCATCACTTCGAGTGACCTTACGGTAACGGGCGGTGCGAACTCCACTTTGGAGAACGTGACCCTCGAGATAGCCGCTGGCGCAGTGGGCAGTACGGAGATAGCCGATGGCAGTATTGCCTCTGGGGACATAGCAGCCGATGCAGTGAACGCAGCAACGATAAATGCAGATGTTGCAGGTAGCGGCCTTGCCCAGAACGGCACCACGGGTGCCCTTGAGGTGGACGTTTCCTCTATCACGGGCGATGGTTCCATTACCTCGAGCGACCTGACGGTGACCGGCGGCGCAAACTCCACCTTGGAGAACGTGACCCTTGAGATAGCCGCTGGCGCAGTGGGCAGTACGGAGATAGCCGATGGCAGTATTGCCTCTGGAGACATAGCAGCCGACGCAGTAAACGCAGCAACGATAAACGCCGATGTGGCGGGCAGTGGCCTGACCCAGAACGGTACTACGGGCGCCTTGGAAGTGGACGTGGCCTCAATCACAGGTGACGGTTCCATCACCTCGAGCGATCTTACGGTGACCGGCGGCGCAAACTCCACTTTGGAGAACGTCACTTTGGAAATAGCGGATGACGCTGTGAACGCGGCAACAATAAATGCGGACGTAGCGGGCAGTGGCCTGACCCAGAATGGCACGACGGGTGCTTTGGAAGTGGATGTGGCCTCGATCACGGGCGATGGTTCCATCACCTCGAGTGACCTTACGGTAACGGGCGGTGCGAACTCCACCTTGGAGAACGTGACCCTTGAGATAGCCGCTGGCGCAGTGGGCAGTACGGAGATAGCGGACGGTAACGTGACCTTGGGAAAGATTGAAAATGGTACAAGTTCCGGACAGGTCATCCAATGGGACGGTTCAGCTTGGACTTTGGTCGATCTGGGATCTGTTACGGTAACGGAGAACGATGGGGTTATAGGAAATGAAGTTACGGGAGCCACGAACGGAACATTGACACTATCGGGAGGGGGAACGACCTTGGACCCCTTGACATTACGTGTTTCCGATGGTGGGATTACATCGAATGAACTGGCCGCCGATGCGGTAAACGCAGCGACGATAAACGCGGACGTGGCGGGTAGCGGATTGGCCCAGAACGGTACGACGGGCGCCTTGGAAGTGGATGTCACTTCCATAACCGGTGATGGTTCAATCACCTCAAGTGACCTTACGGTGACGGGTGGAGCAAACTCGACCTTTGAGAACGTTACTTTGGAAATTGCCGATGATGCGGTGAACGCGGCAACGATAAACGCGGACGTGGCGGGCAGTGGCCTGACCCAGAATGGCACGACGGGTGCTTTGGAAGTGGATGTGGCCTCGATCACGGGCGATGGTTCCATCACCTCGAGTGACCTTACGGTAACGGGCGGTGCGAACTCCACTTTGGAGAACGTGACCCTCGAGATAGCCGCTGGCGCAGTGGGCAGTACGGAGATAGCCGATGGCAGTATTGCCTCTGGGGACATAGCAGCCGATGCAGTGAACGCAGCAACGATAAATGCAGATGTTGCAGGTAGCGGCCTTGCCCAGAACGGCACCACGGGTGCCCTTGAGGTGGACGTTTCCTCTATCACGGGCGATGGTTCCATTACCTCGAGCGACCTGACGGTGACCGGTGGTGCGAACTCCACTTTGGAGAACGTGACCCTTGAGATAGCGGATGACGCGGTGAACGCGGCAACGATAAATGCGGACGTTGCAGGAAGCGGCCTGACCCAGAACGGCACAACGGGCGCTTTGGAAGTGGATGTCACGTCCATAACGGGCGATGGTTCCATTACCTCGAGCGACCTAACGGTAACGGGCGGCGCAAACTCGACCTTGGAGAACGTGACCCTTGAGATAGCGGATGACGCGGTAAACGCAGCAACGATAAACGCCGATGTGGCAGGTAGTGGCCTGACCCAGAACGGCACCACGGGTGCTTTGGAAGTGGATGTCACTTCTATAACCGGGGACGGTTCGATTACCTCCAGCGACCTGACGGTAACGGGCGGTGCGAACTCCACTTTGGAGAACGTGACCCTTGAGATAGCGGATGACGCGGTAAACGCAGCAACGATAAATGTCGATGTGGCGGGCAGCGGCCTGACCCAGAACGGTACGACGGGCGCCTTGGAAGTGGACGTGGCCTCTATCACGGGCGATGGTTCCATCACCTCGAGTGACCTAACGGTGACGGGCGGTGCAAACTCCACTTTGGAGAACGTGACCTTGGAGATAGCCGATGGCGCAGTGGGCAGTACGGAGATAGCCGATGGCAGTATTGCCTCTGGGGACATAGCCGCCGATGCGGTAAACGCAGCAACGATAAACGCCGATGTTGCAGGCAGTGGCCTGGCCCAGAACGGTACGACGGGTGCCCTGGAAGTGGACGTTGCCTCGATCACGGGTGACGGTTCCATTACCTCTAGCGACCTAACGGTGACGGGAGGTGCAAACTCCACTTTGGAGAACGTGACCCTCGAGATAGCCGCTGGCGCAGTGGGCAGTACGGAGATAGCCGATGGCAGTATTGCCTCTGGGGACATAGCCGCCGACGCAGTAAACGCAGCAACGATAAACGCCGATGTGGCGGGCAGTGGCCTGACCCAGAACGGTACTACGGGCGCCTTGGAAGTGGACGTGGCCTCAATCACAGGTGACGGTTCCATCACCTCGAGCGATCTTACGGTGACCGGCGGCGCAAACTCCACTTTGGAGAACGTCACTTTGGAAATAGCGGATGACGCTGTGAACGCGGCAACAATAAATGCGGACGTAGCGGGCAGCGGATTGGCCCAGAACGGTACGACGGGTGCCTTGGAAGTGGATGTGGCCTCGATCACGGGCGATGGTTCCATCACCTCGAGTGACCTTACGGTAACGGGTGGTGCGAACTCCACTTTGGAGAACGTGACCTTGGAGATAGCCGCTGGTGCAGTGGGCAGTACGGAGATAGCCGATGGCAGTATCGCCTCAAGTGACATAGCAGCCGATGCAGTCAATGCGGCAACGATAAACGCGGACGTTGCTGGCAGCGGCCTGGCCCAGAACGGTACGACGGGCGCCTTGGAAGTGGACGTTACCTCGATCACGGGCGATGGTTCGATCACCTCGAGTGACCTAACGGTGACGGGTGGCGCAAACTCCACTTTGGAGAACGTGACCTTGGAGATAGCGGATGACGCAGTGAATGCGGCAACGATAAACGCCGATGTTGCGGGCAGTGGCCTCACCCAGAACGGTACGACGGGAGCTTTGGAAGTGGACGTGGCCTCGATCACGGGCGATGGTTCCATTACCTCAAGTGACCTTACGGTAACGGGCGGTGCAAACTCCACCTTGGAGAACGTGACCTTGGAAATAGCGGATGACGCGGTGAACGCGGCAACGATAAATGCTGATGTTGCAGGCAGTGGCCTGTCCCAGAACGGTACAACCGGTGCTTTGGAAGTGGACGTGGCCTCGATTACGGGCGATGGTTCCATTACCTCAAGTGACCTAACGGTGACGGGTGGTGCAAACTCGACCTTTGAGAACGTTACTTTGGAAATTGCCGATGACGCGGTAAACGCAGCAACGAT
>WNKP01000027.1 GCA_009797885.1 Flavobacteriaceae bacterium GF1 | reverse complement strand
ACTGCAGAAAATAATGGCAATGAATATGTGGTCAATTCCACAACGGGCTCCAATCCCGAGAATTTTCTTTGGGAATCTGTGTCCTTTGTTTCGAGCATAGCGTTTTTTACGACAAGTCCACAAACCAACAACGGCATTGGACTTAGTATAGCACCTGTAATCTGTCCGGACACTGACGGTGATGGTGTTTTGGATGTAGTGGATATCGATGATGATAATGATGGGCTGCTGGATACCTTGGAATGCAACCCGTCAAACTTTGAATCCATAAGTCCTTCTGATTTCGGTTTTCCAAGTGGTTCCTCGAACCTGTCCTCCATTGAGACAGATTTAAGCTCAAAATTTGGATTGCCCTCGGGCAGCATATTGGTCAGTGTGACCAATGGTATGACCTTGAGTTCAGGGAGGTTCACCGTAAAGAGCGGTAGCCCTACACGATTTGATTTTTCAGGAACGGTACCCGTTTTGATTCAGGCGGAACATTCCAGGGGATTGGAGGCAATGAGTTCCGATGGCCTCATTGCTCTGGATAATGCACGATACCGATTTCTTTCCAATCTGAAGAACGGAATAACTGCAGAAAATAATGGCAATGAATATGTGGTCAATTCCACAACGGGCTCCAATCCCGAGAATTTTCTTTGGGAATCCGTGTCCTTTGCATCTAGCATAGCGCTTTTTACAACAAGTCCACAAACCAATAACGGCATTGGACTTAGTATAGCACCTGTTATCTGTCCGGACAGTGACGGCGACGGCATCCCGAACCATCTGGACATCGACAGCGACAACGACGGCATCCCGGACAACGTGGAGGGCCAGCCGACCTCGGGCTATGTGGCGCCGAGCGGCACCGACACTGACGGTGACGGCCTTGACGATGCCTATGAGGGCAGCGGTGACGAGGGTATCACGCCTGAGAACACGGACGGTACGGACGAACCGGACTACCTTGACGACGACTCCGACAACGACCTTGTACCGGACAACAACGAGGGGAACGACTTTGACTTCGACGGAGTGCCGGACCAGGCGTTCACGGGCACGGACACTGACGGTGACGGCCTTGACGACGGATACGAGGGCTCGGACGTGGACGACGGCTTCGACGTTAACGACGAGATCGACGACCCTGCGAACGACCTACCGGACACGGACGGCACGGAGGACGTGAACTACCGTGACATCGACGATGACGGTGACGGGATCGACACCCCGGATGAGGACGCCGACGGTGACGGCGACCCTACGAATGACGATACGGACGGTGACGGCACGCCGGACTACCTTGACCCCGATGGAGACGGCACGGACACCGATGGCGACGGGGTACCGGACGTTGTGGACATCGACGATGACAACGACGGTATACTCGATGTTGTTGAGGACCCCGACCTTGACGGTGACGGCGACCCTTTGACGGACCCATTGGACAGCGACGGCGACGGCATCCCGAACCATCTGGACATCGACAGTGACAACGACGGCATCCCGGACAACGTGGAGGGCCAGCCGACCTCGGGCTATGTGGCGCCGAGCGGCACCGACACTGACGGTGACGGCCTTGACGATGCCTATGAGGGCAGCGGTGACGAGGGTATCACGCCTGAGAACACGGACGGTACGGACGAACCGGACTACCTTGACGACGACTCTGACAACGACCTTGTACCGGACAACAACGAGGGGAACGACTTTGACTTCGACGGAGTACCGGACCAGGCGTTCACGGGCACGGACACTGACGGTGACGGCCTTGACGACGGTTACGAGGGCTCGGACGTGGACGACGGCTTCGACGTTAACGACGAGATCGACGACCCTGCGAACGACCTACCGGACACGGACGGCACGGAGGACGTGAACTACCGTGACATCGACGATGACGGTGACGGGATCGACACCCCGGATGAGGACGCCGACGGTGACGGCGACCCTACGAATGACGATACGGACGGTGACGGCACGCCGGACTACCTTGACCCCGATGGAGACGGCACGGACACCGATGGCGACGGGGTACCGGACGTTGTGGACATCGACGATGACAACGACGGTATACTCGATGTTGTTGAGGACCCCGACCTTGACGGTGACGGCGACCCTTTGACGGACCCATTGGACAGCGACGGCGATGGCATCCCGAACCATCTGGACATCGACAGCGACAACGACGGCATCCCGGACAACGTGGAGGGCCAGCCGACCTCTGGCTATGTGGCGCCGAGCGGCACCGACACTGACGGTGACGGCCTTGACGATACCTATGAGGGCAGCGGTGACGAGGGTATCACACCGGAGAACACGGACGGTACGGACGAACCGGACTACCTTGACGACGACTCGGACAACGACCTTGTACCGGACAACAACGAGGGGAACGACTTTGACTTCGACGGAGTGCCGGACCAGGCGTTCACGGGCACGGACACTGACGGTGACGGCCTTGACGACGGTTACGAGGGCTCGGACGTGGACGACGGCTTCGACGTTAACGACGAGATCGACGACCCTGCGAACGACCTACCGGACACGGACGGCACGGAGGACGTGAACTACCGTGACATCGACGATGACGGTGACGGGATCGACACCCCCGATGAGGATACGGACGGTGACGGCGACCCGACCAATGACGATACGGACGGTGACGGCACGCCGGATTACCTTGATCCTGATCCAAATGTCCTGGACATCATTGTGAACCAGTTTATGGATATTAATAGTGCGACGAACAGTTTCTTGTTTATTTTTAATGTAGAAAGGATTCCCAACAATCGAATGAGAATTTATAATAGATGGGGAGTATTGGTATTCAACGGGAGTAATTACAACAATATCAATAATGTATTTGATGGAAGATCAAGAGGAAGATCTACCTTGGATGTCAATGAATTTCTACCATCTGGAGTATATTACTATATTTTTGATTACGAAGATCCCAATGGGAATCAAATTACAGAAAGCGATTACTTTTATTTAAATAGTAGGTAAGCCATTATGACAAAAAATACTAATGCACTAATTGGCCTAATATTTTGCGTGCTAATAGGTTTCGGACTGCGAGCCCAACAAGATGCTCAATATACCCAGTATATGTTCAATACCCTGAGCATAAACCCGGCCTATGCCGGTTCAAGGGGACAATTGACTTTTGCAGGCCTTTATAGGGCGCAATGGGTAGGATTGAATGGAGCGCCTGAAACATTTACAATCAACTTGCATTCCCCAATAAGGGAAAGCAAAATAGGTTATGGGCTTTCTGTCATCAATGATAATATTGGGGATGGACTGATACAGGAAACCTCCGTGGAGGCTGCAGCATCTTATACCATAAATTTCGATCCGGACAAAAAACTATCTTTTGGGCTTACCGTAAGTGGTGATTTTTTGTCCCTGGATTTCAATGGTCTCAGAAATGTTGATCGTGAAGGAGTTAACCAACCTATTACGGAACAAGGAACCCTTTCAGAGTTTAATCCCAATTTTGGCTTTGGGTTGTATTATCATACAGACAGATTTTATGTTGGGTTTTCGGTTCCAAAACTGTTCAATAGGGAACATTTTGATAATAACGGACAAAACTTTTTTTCCGTTGATCGGGCCAATTACTATTTAATTACCGGATATGTTTTCGATTTAAATGCGGATTTGAAATTCAAACCTGCCCTATTGACAAAAGCCGTGGAAGGAGCCCCTGTACAAGTGGATGTTTCCGCTAGTTTCCTTTTCAATGAGCGGTTCAGCTTTGGGGCCGCTTACCGATGGGATGCTGCCGTGAGCGCGTTGGCGGGCTTTCAGGTTACCGATCAGATTATGTTGGGGCTGGCCTATGACAGGGAAACTACGGAATTAGGAGGCACGCGCTTTAATGATGGATCTTTTGAAATCTTTTTGAGGTTGGAATTACTGAAAAGGTTCCGACGTACTATTTCGCCACGTTTTTTCTAAATATCAGGGGATGTTAAAAAAAATACTTCTTTGTTCATCGGTAATTTTAGGAATCTGTGCAACAGGTTCAGCACAGGAACGGAGACTGGAGCGTGCCAACAAAAAATATAATGAATACTCCTTTAGTCCGGCGATAGATATTTACAAGCGTGTTCTGGAGAAGGGATATGAGTCCGCAGACTTATTGAAGCGATTGGGCAATTCCTATTATTTTAATGCAAAATATGAGGAAGCGGCCCCTATTTACAAACAGTTGATAACAACATATGGCGATAATGATAGTATCATTACCCCCGACTTTTACTTTAGGTATGCCCAAACCTTAAAAACCCTGGGAGAAGATGAAGATGCCGATAAGATGTTGGCAACGTTTTCCGAGCTTACTAAAAGTAGCGGTGTCCTAGATGCCCTTGAGGAGGATTATTTGGCCAAGATAGAGGAGAATTCCGGTAGGTATTCCATCAAAAACTTCCCTTACAATTCAAGGCTTTCCGATTTTGCCCCTACATTTTACGAGGATGGATTGATTTTTTCCTCGGATAGGGATACGGGTAATCTGGCCCGATACCGTCATACCTGGAATTCCAGGGATTTTTTGGATTTGTATTCAGTAAGTTTGGATAGCGGCAAGAATAGGGTGAAAAAATTGTCTGGAGACGTTAACACCAGACTGCACGAATCTACTTCCGCAATTACCAAGGATGGAACCACGATGTACTTCACCAGAAATAATTTTTTGGATGGAAAGCGCTATGAAGATGATAATGGAACGGTTCGATTAAAGATTTATCAAGCGACTTTGGTAGATGGGGAATGGATTGATATTACGGAACTTCCTTTTAATAGTGATGATTATTCGGTAGCGCATCCAGTACTAAGCCCGGATGAAAAGCAGTTGTATTTTGCTTCGGATAGGCCGGGCACATTGGGGGAATCGGATTTGTGGAAAGTAAAAATTGTTGGGGATGGAACTTTTGGCCCCCCCATAAATCTTGGTAGGAATATCAATACCGAAGGTCGCGAAACCTTTCCATTTATCACTGCTAAAGATGTTCTCTACTTCTCTTCCGATGGTCATCCGGGGTTGGGAGGTTTGGATGTTTTCGCTACAAAAATTGCTTTTGATGAATATGACCAACCCATTGTAAATGTGGGCAGATCGGTCAATAGTAAATATGACGACTTTTCATTCATCATTGATGAGGAAAGTAAAAAAGGGTATTTTTCTTCAAATCGTGTTGAAGGGGGAATGGGAGAGGACGATATTTATGGATTTTCTGAAAACGAACCTTTACAATTGGATTGTATACAAGAGGTAACCGGTACGGTGAGGGACAGGATATCCAACGAGATTTTGGTAGGGGCTACCGTGAAGATCATTGATGAGGAGAACAAAGAAGTCTCTTCCACCATAACCGATTCCAAAGGAGCCTATGTATTGGCATTGGACTGTTCCAAGGGAAATTTTGTCAGGGCTTTAATGGAAGGGTACATACCATCGGAAGAATTTCTACCGGAATCCTATGGAAAACCAAGGATTGTGGACTTTTATCTGGAGAGGGATGTGGTCACCGGAGGATTTGGGGATGATTTGGCCAAGTTATTACAATTGAGTACGATTTATTTTGATCTGAACAAATACAATATTAGGCCGGACGCAGAGATTGAAATCCAGAAGGTAATCGTTGCCATGGAGAAATATCCGAGTTTAAAAATAAAGGTCAATGCCCATACGGACAGTAGGGGGAACGATGCCTACAATTTATGGCTTTCCCAAAAAAGGGCAGAATCCACTGTGGATTATATGGTATCCAAAGGAATTTCCAGAGATCGTTTGGAAGGGGAAGGTTTTGGGGAAAAATTACTTCTGAACGAATGTGATGATGGCATTCGTTGTTCCAGGGAAAAGCATCAATTGAACAGAAGATCGGAGTTTATTATTCTTGAGTAGTATAGTTATACAAGGGTACAATAGATTGAAAAGCAACTTTTTAGAGTTGCTTTTTTTGTTTGGGATCAGTACTTTCAACCTTCAGAAACACCGTCTTTCGGGGTGTTCACTTTATCGATAAGCCCTTTCACAACAAATATTTAGGAAAGCTTAAGGCTAAGGTTACATTTGGACAGAACGTTCTTTAAGGATGCTGTTGAACCATGACCTTATCCTGGAAAAAATACCTCATATTACTTTTAATCGCATTGCTCCATTCCATTAGTGATGGATACGCGCAGACCTTTGATTCCCATTGGTGGAACGGTAGGGGCTATTTGATGGATTTTAGGACAAATCCTCCCACTATTTCTTGTACGTTACCATCGGATGGTGCTTTTGAAGCTACCTCGGTATGGTCCGATCCGGATTCTGGAGAGCTTGTTTTTTATGTAGATAATGGGGCGGTCAGGGATAGTAATGGTAACCTATACACCAATGGGGGTACAATCAATACCAATGCCACCAGAACCCAAATGGCAACCGTTATGCCCGTACCGGGTTCCAATTTTGAACAAGTATATATTTTACATGGCGATGGCAGGGATGAGGACAGACAGGGTACGGTGTATTATTCAATCGTGGATATTCCTTCAGAAACCGTCATAAGCAGTAACAACGTATTGCATTCCAATACAACGGAAGCGGTCTCCGGGGTGGCAACCGGAAATGATTGTGGAGCCTGGATAGCCAGTATTTCAAATAATTCTGGATCTTGTACTACAAATTGCGCCGCATCGTTGGGTTTATGGCTTGTTGATGATACAAATCTGCTTACGGCGGCCCGGGCAAATAGTCCGGATATCTCCATTCCCCTGCCCATTAATCTACCTCGTAGGGGTGAACGGGCCACAATTAGGTTTTCCCAGCAAAGCGATAGAATTGCCATTGCTATTGAAGGAGGGGGAAGTACCACCAATGGAGGTATATTCTACGCCAATTTTAACTCTGCTACCGGAACAATTGGTTCGTGGACGGCAGTACCCAGGACTTCAGGTGTCAATACCCATACGGGGTATAGTGTTGAGTTTTCTCCCGATGGGAGTCGACTGTTCTTTGCGCATCAAAACTCTTTTGGATCCAGGTTTGACAGTCAATCCATAGGATGGTCGGACCCACTTTGGGTGCATGTCATTGGAAACAGTTCTTCTTCTAGGATTGATAATTCCACCGCTGCCTCCGGAGTACAATTGGGCCCAGATGGCAATTTGTACTACACCAGTTCAGGAAGTACAACCATTAGAAGGGTAGCGAACCCAAATACCGTAACGGGGAGTGGTAATGCGGTTTTTGACAACTTAACTTTGGGTTGTGGGGCAACACAGGGGTATAATTTTTCACAGCAAGTGGTTTATTTTGGAACCTGTTCACCAGACACGGATGGCGATGGTTTGGACAATAATGAGGATATAGATGATGATAATGATGGGATAATTGATACCATTGAGGGAACCTCGGATACCGATGGAGATACCATCCCAGACTATCTGGATTTGGATGCTGATGGGGATGGTATTCCTGATAATGTGGAAGCCCAGCTCTCAACAACATATATTGCACCCTCCAACTCAGATACGGACAATAATGGATTAGACGATGCCTATGAATCCATTCCTGGTGCTGGGGAAGGACTCACACCCGTTAATTCAGATGGTGCGGATAGTGCTGACTTCAAGGACACGGACAGCGATAATGCGGATAGCTTGGATCGAATCGAATCCGGACTATCCCTAAGTGGAAGTGATTCCGACGGGGATGGTCTCGATGATAATGTGGATACAAGTACGGATTATTCAGACCCAGGGGGTGTGGTTGATAATCCCCTTACGGGACCAATACTATTGACGGATACCGATGGAGATGTACTTTCGGGGGGTGACCTGGATTTTCGGGATGTCTTGGTGTCCTTAGATCAAGATAATGATGGATACACCAATGATGTTGATGATGATGACGATAATGATGGAATTTTGGATGTGGATGAATGTCCGGTAACTTCGGGATTGGTCAATATAACGACTTCCACTTTCAATATCCCACAGACGGGTGGTACTTCAACACAGTTTGTTGACCTATCAGCAACGGGCGTACCTATCGGTTCCACGGTTACGATATCCAATATCGTGGCAACGGGTGATTTAAACGGTAGTACGGAAACCTTCACATTGAATTTTAATTCGGGCGAGTTTAACACTGGAAATGTGCGAACTGGAGTTCAGTGCAGTGCCTCCCTGGACCCTTTACTGACTCCAATTACCACTACCGTTACGGTAATTGATATTGGCGCCGGTGTTCCAGGGGTACGTATTTTGGGACAGACCTCTTCTGGTGTAAACAATTTTGGCTCCTGTAATGGGGTGGATTATCAGTTGGATATAGATGCGAGCTATACGATAGCCTGTACTTTGGACACAGATGGAGATGGGATTTACAATGATTTGGATGTGGACAGTGACAATGATGGTTGTCCCGATGCATTGGAGGCCTCCGGAAGCTTTGGATACTATGATTTGGACGCCAATAATCAATTGATTGGCGGGGTGGATGTCAATGGAATTCCAACGATTGTATCCCCACTCGGCCAATCCACTACGGCTTCGGTAACGAACGCTTCAGTTCGGTCCGGTTGCCCAAATACTGTAATTACCAATAGAAGAATTACGTATAGGATCAATAGGAATTAGGATAGAATTGTTCTTCATTTTTTAAATCCCTATACTTCTCAGCACCGTTGATTTTATTGATTTCATCGACAAAAAGCACTTTCCAATTTAAAATTGACTTCACTTTTTAAGAGCTATACCGTAGGAAATCATCCATACACAACAATTATTTTACTCGCCTATACGTAAAGCTAATTTTGTAAGATGATGAAGTGAATTCGAATCAAATCGATTCAAAATAAACGATTTAAAATCAAATACAATTAGTGTATTGGACACCAAATAGGATTGTCCCGTCAAAATAAACCTACAATGTTACACAAAATCACTCCTATGAAAAAGACTTTAAATACATTGCTTTTTCTCCTTATCTCGGGTGTAGCTTTTTCACAGACCACGGTCACACTTCAAGACCAATGTAATTGTGAAGTCCTTAGCGGAACAGATGTGGCCGTACCTGGTGCCACCATTCCAGTAGGGGCAGATCTTGGGGATATTTATGTTAATACCAATACCGGCACAATTTTCTTTTGGGATGGGGATTCGTGGGAATTGACATCATCGACTGTGAATACGACCAATGTCTCATTTACGGTCGATATAGCGACGGCCGAGCTGGTGATGACGGATAGTGATGGGAATGATGTACGGGTTGCGCTTTCCGATATTGGGAATCAAATCGATACCAATACAACCAATGCATCTTTAACGGAAGATGGCACCGACTTGATTTTAACGGATAGTGAGGGAAATGAAGTGAGAATTCCTCTGGTAAACATTTCTTCAACCACTGATACCAATACGACCAATGCATCATTCACTGTGGATAATGCTACTCAGGAACTGGTCATAACGGACAGTGACGGTAATGATATTAGGATTTTATTGTCTGTTATAGCGGCTCTCGTAGATACCAATACTACAAATGCTACCTTGACCGAAGATGGGACGGACTTGATTTTAACGGATAGTGATGGTAGTGACATACGACTAGCTTTGGCGGACATTGCTGCGGCAACCAATACCAATACGACCAACGTGTCCTTTACAGTGGATAACGCTACTCAAGAACTGGTTATTTCCGATAGCGATGGTAATGACGTTCGTTTGGCCTTAAGCGACATTTCAGCACTTTTAAATGGTGATGGGAACATTACTTCGCCAGATGCTTCAGTCGTAGTTGGTGGCGATGCTAATGCGCTACTGGGTGATGTCACCCTAACGGTTGACCCATCGGCAATAAGCGGCGATGGTTCCATTACCTCGAGCGACCTAACGGTAACGGGCGGTGCGAACTCCACCCTGGAGAACGTGACCTTGGAAATAGCGGATGACGCTGTGAACGCAGTGACGATAAATGCGGACGTTGCAGGTAGTGGATTGGTCCAGAACGGCACAACGGGTGCCCTTGAGGTGGATGTGGCCTCGATTACGGGCGATGGTTCCATTACCTCAAGCGACCTAACGGTGACGGGCGGTGCAAACTCCACTTTGGAGAACGTGACCCTGGAAATAGCCGATGACGCGGTGAACGCAGCAACGATAAACGCGGACGTGGCGGGCAGCGGATTGGCCCAGAACGGCACCACGGGCGCTTTGGAAGTGGATGTCACGTCCATAACGGGCGATGGTTCCATTACCTCGAGCGGCCTAACGGTAACGGGCGGTGCAAACTCCACCCTGGAGAACGTGACCTTGGAAATAGCGGATGACGCGGTGAACGCGGCAACGATAAATGCTGATGTTGCAGGCAGTGGCCTTGCTCAGAACGGTACAACAGGTGCCCTTGAGGTGGACGTTGCCTCGATTACGGGCGACGGTTCCATCACCTCCAGCGACCTAACGGTAACGGGCGGTGCGAACTCCACTTTGGAGAACGTGACCTTGGAGATAGCCGCCGGAGCAGTGGGCAG
>WNKP01000026.1 GCA_009797885.1 Flavobacteriaceae bacterium GF1 | reverse complement strand
CACACCAGGTGGGAGAGTAGGTCGCCGCCTTCCTCGAAGCCCCCTCCATATCGCATGGAGGGGGCTTTTTTATTGGTCTTACATAAAAAAAGTAGGCCCATTGGGCCTACTTTTTTTACTAATCCAAATTAATCAATAGGTCAAACACGGGGCAGATCGCCTTCCCCTTTAAGGGGTAGATTTGATGCACCCATAAGATAGGAGTCTACATGATGGGCGGCTTGTCTACCTTCTGAAATGGCCCAAACAATCAGGGATTGTCCCCTTCTCTGGTCTCCAGCAACAAAAACACCCGGAACATTTGTGGCATAATCACTTTCAGAAGCTTTAATATTGGTTCTGTTGTCCAATTCCAGTCCCAACTGTTCGGCAATGGACGTCTCAGAACCTGTAAATCCCAATGCAAGTAGCGCCAACTCACACTTCCATTCTTTTTCTGTTCCCTTTATCTCTTTTAGTTTAGGGGGTTGTCCAGGAGGGAATTCCCATTCCACCTCCACTGTTTTTAGTCCTTTGAGATTTCCCTTTTCGTCTTCCACAAATTCTTTGGTGGAAATACTGAACACCCGCTCCGCCCCTTCTTTATGGGAGGTACTGTTGCGCAAACGCATGGGCCAAAACGGCCAAGGTTGGTTTTCAGGTCTTCCTTCCGTTGCCATGGGCATAATTTCAAAGTTTGTCACCGAATTGGCTCCCTGTCTAATGGAAGTACCTATACAATCTGAGCCCGTATCACCACCTCCAATGACCACTACATCCTTATCAGTGGCCAGGATCTCCTCATCAAAATCCGTTTTACCCGCAACCCGTCTATTGTTTTGGGGCAAAAAGTCCATTGCTTGGACCACACCTTTTATATCAGTGCCCGATATGGGCAGTTTTCTGCGAACGGTAGCCCCGCCACATAGTACAATGGAATCGTATTCAGATTTGAGCTCATCTGCCGGTACATCAATTCCCACATGGACGCCCGTTTTGAATTCGATGCCCTCTTCTTTTAAAATATCCAGCCTGCGGTCAATAATGTGCTTTTCCATTTTAAAATCAGGAATACCGAACCGAAGCAATCCCCCTATCTCCTCATCGCGCTCAAAAACAGTAACATGATGACCTGCTCTGTTCAATTGTTGGGCGGCTGCCAAACCAGCTGGTCCAGAACCAACAACAGCAATTTTTTTCCCTGTTCTTTTGGTAGGGACGTTTGCCACTATCCACCCATTTTTAAAGGCGGTTTCCACAATATTCTTCTCAATGTTCTCAATGGAAACCGGATCTTCGTTGATTCCCAATACACAAGCTTCTTCACATGGCGCCGGACAGAGCCTTCCCGTAAATTCCGGAAAATTGTTTGTCGCATGTAGGATTTTAGCTGCCTTTTCCCACTTTCCCTGGTAGACCGCATCATTGAAATCCGGAATGAGGTTCCCCAAAGGACAACCGCTATGACAAAAGGGAATACCGCAATCCATACATCGGGCACCTTGGTCCCTCAACTCATTTTCTTTTAAGGGTTTAGTGAACTCCTTATAGTTTTTGATTCGTTCTTTGACTGGAGCGTACGATTCGTCTTTCCGCTCAAATTCCATAAAACCGGTAGTCTTCCCCATAATCCTTTCTTTAAATCATTTCCATTTTTTCCTTTTCCAACCGAATAAGTGCCTGCCTATATTCTTCTGGGAAGACCTTGACGAATTTGGGCAGACAGGTTTCCCAATGTTCCAAAATTCGTTGTGCCAAAGGACTTAAGGTAGCATTATAGTGGTTTTCGATCAATTCTTTTAATTCCTGGATATCCTTGTCATCCTTAACCGGAAGAAGGTTAAGTGCATCATTGGTACACTTTTTTTGGAACGTTTGATGTTCATCAAAAATATAGGCAATACCGCCACTCATACCAGCACCAAAATTTCTACCAATTTCCCCTAAAATAACGGCAATGCCTCCCGTCATGTATTCACATCCATGGTCACCAATACCTTCGACTACGGCCTTGGCCCCCGAGTTTCGAACGCAAAAACGTTCTCCAGCTTTACCATTAATATAGGCCTCACCAGAGGTTGCCCCATATAAAGTCACATTTCCCGTAATAATATTTTCCTCTGGAACCAAAGTGGCTTTCTCCGGAACTTTTATGATCAATTTGGCTCCGGAAAGTCCCTTGCCCAAATAATCGTTGGTGTTTCCATTGACGATCATGGTCAAGCCTTTGGTCGCAAAGGCTCCAAAGCTTTGCCCTGCGGACCCCGTAAAATTCAATCTCAAGGTGTTTTGGGGAAGCCCATCCGCACCATAGATTTTTGAAATTTCGTTGCTGATAATGGCTCCAACAGCTCTATCCGTGTTCTTTATAGGAAAATCCAAAGTAGTCCGCTCCTTTCTAAATAAGGCCGGATGTGCCTTGGCAATGATCCCGAATTCAATGGATTGCTCTATATCGTGTATTTGGCTTTCGGTATTGTAGAATTTGGTTCCCTCCCCAACCTCAATTTGGTACAGTATTGGTGATAGGTCAATACCAGCGGCCTTATAATGCTCAATGGCCTTTTTTCTATCCAATTTCTGGACCTGGCCCACCATTTCATTTACGGTTCTAAACCCAAGCTGGGCCATGATTTCCCTTAACTCCTGGGCTACGAAGTACATGTAATTCACAACATGTTCGGGTTTGCCTTTGAACTTTTTGCGGAGTTCCGGATTTTGGGTGGCTATACCCACGGGACAGGTGTTCAAATGGCATACGCGCATCATGATGCAACCGGAAGCCACAAGGGGTGCGGTTGCGAAACCAAACTCTTCAGCTCCTAAAAGGCAAGCAACGGCAACATCCCGTCCTGTTTTCAACTGGCCATCGCACTCCAATACCACGCGGTTTCGTAAATCGTTCAAAACTAAGGTCTGTTGGGCTTCCGCAATACCCAATTCCCATGGCAGCCCTGCATGTTTCAACGAAGTTAATGGGGAAGCGCCCGTACCTCCATCATAGCCTGAAATAAGAATAACATCCGCTTTGGCTTTTGAAACCCCTGCTGCAATGGTACCTACCCCAACTTCGGAAACCAGTTTTACATTGATTCTGGCCTCCCTATTGGCCGATTTTAAATCGTAAATCAGTTGCGATAAATCTTCTATGGAGTAAATATCGTGGTGAGGGGGAGGGGAAATCAATCCCACATAGGGAGTGGAGTTTCGGGTTTTGGCAATAGCTGGATTTACCTTTGGTCCCGGAAGTTGGCCACCTTCCCCAGGTTTGGCCCCTTGGGCCATTTTGATCTGTATTTCCTGTGCGTTGGTCAGATAGTTGGAAGTGACCCCAAACCTACCTGACGCCACCTGCTTGATGGCACTATTTTTCCAATCACCGGTCTGGTTCTTATAAAAGCGGGCCGAATCTTCACCACCTTCCCCAGAATTGCTTTTTCCCCCGATTCGGTTCATGGCAATAGCAAGGTTTTCATGGGCTTCTTTACTAATGCTTCCATACGACATGGCACCTGTTTTGAATCGTTTTACGATTTCAGTCCATGGTTCCACTTCCTCAATGGGAATGGGATCGTAATTGGAGAACTCAAAAAGCCCCCTTATGGTCAGTAATGATTTTGATTGTTCATTGACCAGTTTGGAATACTCCTTGTAGGTCTTTGGTTCATTGCTTCGTACCGCTTTTTGAAGTTTGGCAATGGTCAACGGATTGAACATATGCTTTTCCCCATCCCGTCTCCAACGATATTCACCACCAATTTCCAATTCAAGGTTGGCGGCAACTTCTTCTTCGTTAAAAGCTTTATGGTGCCTCTTTGTGATTTCCTTTTCAATCTCATACAATCCAATACCCTGAATTCGGGTGGGGGTATTTGGAAAATACTTTTCCACCACTTTGGTGTTAATGCCGATACATTCGAATAATTGGGAACCACGATAAGAATTTAAGGTACTGATTCCAATTTTGTTCATCACCTTCAAAATTCCCTTTCCCACGGCTTTGTTATAGTTGTCTATGGCCTCTTGAAACGTAAATTCAGTGATGTCATTTTCTTTGATCTGTTGACCAATGATTTCATTGACCAAATACGGATTAATGGCACTTGCACCAAAACCGAACAACAGTGCGAAGTGATGTACTTCCCTTGGTTCCGCAGATTCAACAATAATACTTAATCGAGAGCGTTTGCCCAATTTCCGTAACCCACTATTGACCATGGAGCAAGATAGTAAGGCCGGTATTGGAGCCATTTCCTTGCTGACCATCCTATCGGATAATATGATGATATTGGCACCTTGATCAACAGCATCGGAAGCTTGTTTTAAGATGTCCTCCAATGCTTCTTCAAGACCATTATGGCCTTTTGAGATTTCATAGAGCGTAGAAATGGAAACCACTTTGTAATCTGGACTACGGTCATGGTTTTTGATCTTGTCCAAATCCTCCTTGGAAATAACAGGATTTTGAATTTTCAGTTTACGACAATGGAGCTCATTGATTTCAAAGATGTTTTGATCGCTTCCCAAGGTAAGGCTAATATCGCATATGAGTTCTTCACGGATTCCGTCCAAAGGTGGATTGGTCACCTGCGCAAATAGCTGTTTGAAATAGTTGTAAATAAGTTGTGGCCTTTCTGACAATACGGCGATTGGCGTATCCGATCCCATTGATCCAATGGGTTCTTTTCCGGCTTTCGCCATGGGCATGATAATGGTGTTGATGTCCTCTTGGGTGTAACCAAATGCATTGGTCCTTGTTTTCAATGGAAACTCACCCAGGAAAATTGGGCAATCGTTGTACGGGATGTCCTTTAGGTAGATCAGGTTTTTTTTGAGCCATTTTTCATAAGGATGTCTTTTGGCAATTTTTTCCTTGATTTCTTCATCATTCACGATCCTACCTTCTTCCATATTGACCAGAAACATTTTGCCGGGCTCCAATCTTCCATGGTATTCAATATTTTCAGGCTCCAAATCCACAACCCCGGTTTCAGAGGACATCACTACATAACCGTTTTTAGTAACGGAATAACGTGAGGGGCGAAGACCGTTCCTGTCCAATACGGCCCCTATATAGCTACCGTCCGTAAAGGGAATGGAAGCGGGTCCATCCCAAGGTTCCATGACACAGGAGTTGTATTCATAAAAGGCCCTTTTGGTCTTGGACATCTCCTCATTCTTTTCCCAAGCCTCGGGGACCAGCATCATCATTACTTCCGGGAGTGAACGGCCGGTCATCAACAACAGCTCAACCACCATGTCCAAACTGGCGGAATCGGATTTTGCGGGAAGCACAATAGGCAGAATATTTTTGATTTCATCACCAAACCATTCACTTTTTAGCAACTCTTCCCGGGAATGCATACGTGCTATGTTGCCGCGAAGGGTGTTTATTTCACCATTATGGCACATATACCTGAAGGGTTGGGCCAAATCCCAGGTAGGGAAGGTGTTCGTTGAAAAACGTTGATGGACAAGGGCCAGTCGAGTGACCACCCTGGGGTCAAGTAAATCCTCATAGTACCTACTTATGTCCTGTGGCATCAGCAACCCCTTGAAAATGATGATTTTTTGGGAAAGGCTGGGGACATAAAAGAAATGATGCTGTGAGAGTTTGGACGAATTTATTTCATGTTCGGTAATTTTTCTGGCAATAAAAAGTTTTAGGTCAAACTGAAACTTGTCCCTGGCCTCACCTTTGGCCACAAAAATCTGTTTTACAAAAGGTTCGGTTTCCGCAGCAATCCTACCTGGAACGGATTTATTAACGGGTACGTTACGCCATCCAAGAAGTTCCAATCCCTGTTTCCTGATGTTCTTTTCAAATGTCTTTTCGCAGAATTCCCTCTGATTTTCCTTTTTCGGTAGAAATACATTGCCGGTGGCATAGTCCCCTGCATCGGGAAGTTCAAAAGAACAGGTGCTTTTGAAAAAATCATGGGGGATATCAATAAGAATCCCTGCACCATCCCCCGTTTTACCATCGGCACTTACCGCCCCCCTATGTTCCAGTTTATCCAAAATCTCCAGCGCCTTGTGGATGATATCATTGGATTTTTTCCCCTGTAGGCTACAGATAAAACCAGCACCACAATTGTCGTGCTCAAATTCCGGTAAGTAAAGTCCTTGTCTCTCCAATCCCATATTACGACATTTTCTCAAAAATATCATAATGATCACATTATTTTCAAGGCTTAGAGTTAAAGAAAGAAATAATTACAGTCTTTATAAAAAATCATTACAAAATTATCAGTGTTAAAAAAATGAAAACACTTTTTTGATAATCCTTAAAATATCCGGCTGAAAAAGGGAGGTGTATGTAATGCTTTGGGGTGTTGTTCGTTAATCTTCAATTTAAAGACAATTGACCCCTATAAAAATGGGGGTGTTTGCAAAAAGAAAGGAAATTCTTTTGGGATTTATGGATCTGAAGACCCCTTTTAGTCCTTGAGAATACTTCTGGAAATCACGATTTTTTGAATTTCGGAAGTACCCTCATAGATTTGGGTGATTTTCGCATCCCGCATCAATCGTTCTACATGGTAGTCTTTTACAAAGCCATTGCCGCCATGGATTTGAACGGCCTCCACGGTCACTTCCATGGCAGTTTCCGCCGCATATAACTTGGCCATGGCTCCAGAAAGGTCATAGTTATCTCCGTCATCTTTATCACAGGCTGCTTGATACACCAAATTTCTGGCCGCTTGTATCTTGGTATGCATATCGGCCAGTTTAAAGGCAATGGCCTGGTGGTTTGCTATCTCCGTCCCAAAAGCTTTGCGTTCCTTGGAATATTTTAAGGCCAATTCATAAGCTCCGGCGGCAATGCCCAAGGCTTGGGCGGCGATTCCAATACGTCCCCCCGCCAGGGTTTTCATGGCAAATTTAAATCCAAAACCGTCTTCACCTATCCTATTTTCCTTGGGGACTTTTACATCATTGAAAATAAGGGAATGGGTATCACTTCCACGGATTCCCAGTTTGTTTTCCTTAGGGCCAATTTCAAATCCTTCCATGTCCTTCTCCACAATCAATGCATTGATCCCCCTATGGCCCTTTTCCACATCCGTCTGTGCAATGACCAAATAGACCGCCGCGGAATTTCCGTTGGTAATCCAGTTTTTGGTTCCATTCAAGACATAGTGATCCCCCATGTCTTTGGCCGTTGTCTTTTGCGATGTGGCATCACTTCCCGCTTCCGGCTCGGAAAGGCAAAATGCACCAATAATTTCACCAGTGGCCAATCGTGTTAGATACTTTTCCTTCTGTTCCTCGGTTCCGTAAGTTTCCAGTCCCCAGCATACCAAGGAATTGTTTACCGAGACAATGACGGAAGAGGAAGCGTCAATTTTGGAGAGTTCTTCCATGACCAATACATATGACAGGGTATCCAATCCACTTCCACCGTAATTTTCATTCACCATCATACCCATAAAACCCAATTCACCCATTTTTGAAACCTGTTCTTTTGGGAATTCCTGGGCATCATCTCTTTCGATAACACCAGGTAACAATTCGTTTTGGGCAAAATCTCTTGCAGCTTGTTGAATCATTAACTGCTCTTCTGAAAGGGAAAAATTCATGTGTATTGAGAAATAGTTAAAAAAACACTGCAAAGATAAGCTTTGAATAGGGATTTTTCAATAGAATTGGGTTGATGCAAACAAATAATCAATCTAAAAAAAGTTAGTGGCATTTGGGAGATTCTAAGGGCAATCCTTATATTTAACTGGATTGATTGTAGGCTCAAAAACTACGAACAAACAGATTTAATAACTGCACCTAAACCAAACTTCAAATAATGGAAACTATCATTATTATTGTTTTTCTGGCCGGTTATCTGGCGATTACCTTAGAACATAACCTGAAAATTGATAAGCTTATTCCGGCTTTGGCCATGATGGCCATCCTTTGGGCCTTGGTAGCTTTGGGAATAGATGGGTTTGGTTCCTGGTTCGATTCTACCAAACATGCCCTCGTGGATGGGTTTGCAGATTTGATTCATGAGGATAAAATGCACCTTGTTGAGGAAACACTGCTACATCACTTGGGTAAAACCGCTGAAATATTGGTGTTTCTATTGGGTGCCATGACCATTGTGGAAATCATCGATTATTTTAATGGTTTTGCCACCATAAAGGGTTTTATTAAAACAAAGAGCAAACGAAAGCTATTATGGTTGTTTTCCATTTTAGCTTTTATTTTGTCCGCAATCATAGACAATTTAACCGCCACTATAGTTTTGGTTACCATACTGCAAAAGGTGATCAAGGATAGACAGACCAAGTTGTGGTTTGCCGGTTTGATCGTTATTAATGCAAATGCGGGTGGGGCTTGGTCACCCATAGGTGATGTTACCACGACAATGTTGTGGATCGCCAATAAGGTAAGTGCCTATGAACTGGTTCTCCATGTGTTGTTGCCATCCATTGTCTGTACTATTGTGCCTACCTTCATTGCAAGCAGGTTCAAGGTGTTTACCGGCGAAGTGGAAGATACCCCTGTGGAAGAACAGGAATCTACATCAAGATATGGTGCTACCATGTTGTATTTGGGATTGGGGTCCATTGTTTTTGTTCCTTTTTTCAAAACCGTAACCCATTTGCCGCCATACGTAGGTATGATGCTGTCCCTGGCCGTGGTGGCCACTTTTGCCGAAATTTATAGTAATGCCAAATTTGCCATTAGTTCTGCCATTGATGAAGAGCATCATGAATCATCACACCATAGTCCCGTCCATTCTGCGCTTACAAAAATTGAATTGCCCAGTATATTGTTCTTTTTAGGCATTCTATTGGCCGTGGCGGCGTTGGAATCCCTGGGAATCCTTTTTAATTATGCCGAAGTTTTAAAAACGGCCATTCCCAATACGGATATTGTAGTGCTCTTGTTGGGGATTGGTTCTGCTATTATAGACAATGTGCCCTTGGTAGCGGCCAGTATGGGGATGTTTTCAGAGCCTACGGACAGTCCGCTATGGCATTTTATTGCCTACTCGGCAGGTACCGGTGGAAGTATGTTGATTATTGGTTCCGCAGCTGGGGTGGTGGCCATGGGTATGGAAAAGATTGATTTTTTCTGGTACTTGAAAAAGATTGCCTGGTTGGCCTTTGTAGGGTTTATTTCTGGAGGATTGACTTTTATCTTACTGCGTGATTTTGTGCTGAACGTATAATTTTTATTCAAATTCCCCGTTATATTGCAATAAAATTGGGGACACCTATGACTATACTTCAGGAACAAGTAGCCTCTGAGGAATTGGCGACAGAGCTATCAGAGGAAAAAACACTTTCCGTTATTGACTTGATTATCAATGGAGGTGCGGCCAGTACCATTATTGTTACCGTACTCTTTGTGCTATTATTTGTGGCGTTGTACATTTATTTTGAACGCACTTTTGCCATTACTGCAGCATCCAAAATCGATAAAAACTTCATGAACCAAATTCGTGACCATGTCATGAACGGAAAAATTGAAGCCGCCAGGTTACTTTGTGCGCAAACGGATTCCCCCGTAGCACGATTGACGGAAAAAGGGGTGGCCCGAATTGGAAAGCCCTTGGACGATATCAATACCGCAATTGAAAACGCCGGCACCCTTGAAGTCTATAAATTGGAAAAAAATGTCAATATCCTGGCCACGGTAGCAGGTTCGGCACCCATGATCGGCTTCCTTGGAACCGTTATTGGAATGATTCTTGCGTTCCATGAAATGGCCAGTAGTGGTGGACAAGCGGAAATGGGATCCCTGGCTTCTGGGATATACACGGCAATGACAACCACGGTGGCAGGTCTTATTGTAGGCATCATCGCCTATATTGGGTATAACCATTTGGTGAACAGAACGGACAAGGTAGTCCATAAAATGGAGGCCAATGCCGTGGAATTTTTGGATTTGTTGAATGAACCCGCGTAGCAAAAATGAAATTAAAAGGTAGAAATAAAGTAAGCCCAGAGTTTAGCATGTCCTCCATGACGGACATTGTCTTTCTATTGTTGGTCTTTTTTATGCTTACCTCCAATGCCCCAAACGCATTGGATCTACTATTGCCAAAGGCAAAAGGAAAATCGACGAACACACAAAATGTTTCGGTAACCATAGACAAAAACCTAAGGTATTTTGTGAACAACGAGCAGATTAACGGAGAATACATTGAAATTGAATTAAAAAAAGCACTTGAAGGTCAAGAAAAGCCTACCATTATCCTTAGGGCGGAAGAAAGTGTTGCCATACGGGAGGCAGTTAACGTCATGGATATTGCCAACAGGAACAACTACAAGGTAATTTTGGCCGTGCGACCAAAGTAGATGTCATTTTTAGACACGAGACACAAAAAGAAATCGTTTACCCTGACCACTGTACTGCTAAGTTTATTGGTTCTGGTACTTTTCTATATTGGGTTAACCTATCTAGACCCTCCTGAAGAAAAAGGGATTGCCATCAATTTTGGGACAATGGATTTTGGTTCCGGGAATCAGCAACCCCTACAAAAGATAAAATCGGAACCCAGGGATATTCCAAAACCGCCCAATGAACCCCAAAAAGAAGTGATTGCGGAAAAAGAGGCCGTTGCCGAAAAAAGTGAACCAAAGGAAGAAGTAAAAAAGGAAGAACCCACGGAAAAAGTAATTACGCAGGACAGTGAGGAAACCATAAGGCTCAAACAAGAACGCGAAGCCAAACGCAAGGCGGAGGAAGCGGCTAAAAAAGCCAAAGCGGAAGCGGAAAGAAAAGAACGCGAAAGGGTGGAAGCAGAAGCAAGAAAAAGGGCGGAGGAAGATGCGAAGAAAAGGAAATTGGATGCCCTAATGGGAGGGATTGGCAAATCTGAAGGTACTGAGACCGGTAGTGAAGGCGATGATGATAGGGCCGGGGATAAAGGCAGACCGGAGGGTAATCCTTATGCCACGTCATATTATGGGGCTCCCGGGGCAGGCACTGGGGGTTATGGGCTTAATGGCAGGTCCCTGGTTAGCAAGGGCAAAGTACAGCAGGAATGCAACGAGGATGGTAGGGTCGTTGTCCGTATTGTAGTGGATAGGAACGGAAAAGTCATAAAGGCCACACCAGGCGTAAAAGGAACCACCAATAATGCGCCTTGTCTTTTGGAACCCGCAAAAAAAACAGCATTTCTCCATCAATGGAATTTGGACTCCAATGCCCCCTCACAACAAGTAGGTTTTGTAGTGGTCAACTTTAAATTGGGGCAATAGTGACCTATCAGGAAACCTTGGATTGGCTTTTTGCCCAATTGCCGATATATCAGACAAAAGGAGTGGGTGCATTTAAAGGAAAGCTGGACAATATCCTGGCTTTTTCCGAGCATTTGGACCATCCCGAAAAAAAAATCAAGACCATTCACGTGGCGGGCACCAATGGAAAAGGTTCTTCCTGTCATATGTTGGCCTCCATTCTTCAGGAGGCGGGTTATAAAACCGGGCTTTATACCTCACCCCATTTAAAGGATTTTAGGGAACGGATAAAGATCAATGGGGAGATGGTTGGGAAGGATTTTGTAAAGGGATTCATAGGGGAACACCAATCTTTTTTGGAATATCATCAGCTTTCTTTTTTTGAAATGACGGTGGGGATGGCTTTTCAGTATTTCGCAAAGGAACAAGTAGACATTGCCGTTATTGAAGTAGGATTGGGAGGACGACTGGACTCAACGAATATTATTAGGCCAGAGGTAAGTCTGGTTACCAATATTGGATATGACCATATGTCCATTTTAGGGAATACCCTGGAAAAGATTGCCATGGAAAAGGCGGGAATCATCAAGAGAAATATCCCGGTAGTGATAAGTGAGCGACAGCCCGAGACGGAAATGATCTTTACATTGATTGCAAATCAGAGAAATGCGGAAATCATCTTTGCAGATGATTTGGATATTCCATCATACCGAACGGATTTGTTGGGGGACTATCAAGATAAAAATAGTAAGGGGGTGGTCGCTTGTTTAAGGACACTAAGGGATTTCAATATCACCGAAAAACATATAAAAAACGGTTTGCAAAGTGTTGTTCAGAATACGGGCCTATTGGGAAGATGGCAGGTGCTGCAAAAAGAACCATTGGTAGTTTGTGATACGGCGCATAACAAAGAGGGTTTGGAACTGGTCTTTGACCAGTTGTCACGGCAAGAATTTAAGGAGCTTCATATGGTCGTTGGTTTTGTTAATGATAAGAATGTCAAAGACCTATTGCGATTGTTCCCTAAACAGGCCCGTTATTACTTTGTGAAACCCAATGTACCAAGGGGTATGGATCCAAGGGAAGTGCTGGATTTGGCCAATACCATTGGCCTGAAAGGGGAAAAATATGCCACTGTTCAAAAAGGGTTGGACAAAGCAATGGCCAAAGCCAGAGTTAATGACCTCATCTATATTGGGGGCAGTACTTTTGTTGTTGCTGAGGTGGTTTAAAATATTTCATTTTTCGTTAGGGAAACGGAAAATTCATGCTATATTTGCACTCCGTTTTGAGAATCGGGGCGCGTAGCTCAGTTGGTTCAGAGCACCTGGTTTACACCCAGGGGGTCAGGGGTTCGAATCCCTTCGCGCCCACAATGAAATCCTAAGGCATGGCTTTGGGATTTTTTTTTGAAGTTATT
>WNKP01000025.1 GCA_009797885.1 Flavobacteriaceae bacterium GF1 | reverse complement strand
GTGTTAGGTGTTAGGTGTTAGGTGTTAGGTGTTAGGTGTTAGGTGTTAGGTGTTAGGTGTTAGGTGTTAGGTGTTAGGTGTTAGTAAAAATACTTAAACCATCAATCAACCTCAAATAACCTTAGCCTATTCTTTGGGAAACTTGACCGTAAAGACGGTACCCTTGCCGAGTTGGGAAGTAAAGCTAATGGTGCCCCCATAATTTTCAACAATATTGCGCACCATGCCCAAGCCCAGTCCCATACCGCTTGTTTTGGTGGTAAACTTGGGTTCAAAGATTTTATCCTTGAAATCATCCCGGATGCCCACCCCATTGTCCGCGACCTGTATTTTCACCTTATCGGCATCGGAAACAACGGTCACGAGAATTCTTGGGGAGTCCACATTGATCATCGCCTGAATGGCGTTTTTTACCAAATTGGTTACAATACGAATGAGTTGGGTACGATCCACTTTTGCAATTATTTCTTCCTCATCACAGATGAAATGGATATACGGTTCATGAAAAATATCAAGGGCCAGTTTGGTGACACTCACAATGTTCAAGGTCTCCTTCTGCTGGGCCGGCATATTGGCAAAGTTTGAAAAAGCGGAAGCAATATTGCCCATGGTGTCTATTTGTTGTACCAGGGTCTTGGAAAACTCCTTGACCTTTTTCCCTATTTTGGGATCTTCGGGATCAAACTTGCGTTCAAAGCTTTGTACGCTCAGGCGCATGGGGGTCAATGGATTTTTAATCTCATGGGCCACTTGTTTGGCCATTTCACGCCACGCCTGTTCACGTTCACTACGGGCCAATTTTGCGGCACTCTCTTCCAATTCGTCAATCATATTGTTATAGGAATCCACCAGCTTTCCTATTTCCTCAGTCGGATTTTTAAGGAGGATTTTCTCATTACGTTTCGTCAGTCCGGTAATATAGAGCTTATCGGAAACGGTCTGTAAAGATCGTGTGATATACTTGGAGATGAAATAGGCGAAAACAATGGCCGCCATAAGCATCAATAGGTACACCCCTCCCAGTCGGATCAAAAACTCCCGAAGTTCCATATTGTTAAAGGAATTATCTTCAAAATAGGGTAGGTTCATTATCCCTATGGGCTTGAATTTTGGGTCGTTGATATAGGTATAAGACGCTTGATAATTGTCTCCGGCAGTGCGTTTTTCCTCCACATACCTTCGTGCTGAACTCATCGCCAAGCTATTCAATACCTCGGCATCCAGGCAATTGGACAAGGAATCGGCTTCAAATGCCGGTTTGGAGCTTTTAATGAGTTCCCCCTCCAAATCATAAATATTGAAGTTTACGTTTTGGACATCCGCGATCTTATAAATCTCATCCTTAAAAATATGGCCCAGGTTCTTGGTCGAAGGTTCATAGGTGGTCTCATTGAGCACATAACCAATACTTTGGAGAATCTGATCTTCCTTGCGTTCCAAACGATTCTGGTGGTAATCGTTGGATTGCTCACGGTATTGGTAAATGGTCACCCCGGCAATTAAAACCGAAGCAATGACCACCAATAGGATCATGGTGATAAAAATTCGGGAACGAAGGGATAGTTTTTTGAACAAGCTTTGGCAGATTTTGAATTAAGAGCCTGTTTGGGAATTTGTGATTGGAATTGTTATAGGCCATTTTTAGTGCGGAACGAGGCAAAATTTTTGTGCATAGCCATAGTTATGGACTAAAATTTTAACAATGTGCCGTGCAAAAAGGGACATTAGAAAACAATTGACAAATTCCCAAACATGCTCTAAAGTTAACAAGAATCAAACCAAATTAAGTAGAAGTCCAAATTTTAAGATCAAGTTCAGTTCTAAACTAATTTGAACTTGATGCTTGAACTTGAACTTTTTGGTCAAGCGTTCGGATTTTTCTCTCGAATCCTTTTGTACAGGCGAATCCCCAACATGAGCAAAACGCCCAGGACCAAAATCCCCACCACTCCATAAATCCAGTTGAAGGCATTCTTTAAAATCACCAAAAAGGTTACCGCAAAAAGCACCAAGGTGGCCACTTCATTCCAAATTCGCATAAAGTGTGAGGTATATTTTACTTCGTCCCGCTGCAACTGCTTGAACATTTGGTGGCATCTCAAATGATATACAATGAGCAAAACCACAAAAGCCAGTTTTACATGCATCCATGGTTGTTCCAACCAGTCGGGCATCAAAATCAGCAACCAAATGGCAAAAAGCGTACATAAAATGGCCGAGGGCCATGTGATGATATACCACAGCCGTTTGGTCATCAGTTTTAGCTGGCGGGTCAGGATTTCCCTTTCGGGAGAAGGTTTCGCATCCGCTTCAATCTGGTAAATGAACAAACGGGGGATATAGAAAAGCCCCGCGAACCAGGTCACCACAAAAATCAGATGCAATGCTTTTATATAATTGTAAATCAATTTTTCGCCTTAGTTATTAACCCTACCGGACCAAAGTCCAACATATGTAAATTTATAATTGAACCGCCCCAATACCGGCCTCCCACAGTTTTTTGTTATATGCGGGGATTTTAGCATTGATAAAGGCCTCTCCCCTTTGCTTCAAACCTGACCACTGTCCATCCAACTCCGCTTTTCTATCCAAGGAAGATTGATTCACCCTTGGAATGGAACTGTTCGTGGCATTGATTAAAAAAAGATACTCCGCCGTAAATTTATTGGGAAAGTTCTCAACATCATCATAGGCTTTGGATTTTCGTTGTACCATCTCGGTATCCCATGCCTCCAATTCCTTTATTAGGGCCTTTCCCTCTTTTTTAAGGTCTTCGTCCTGCACTTTTTCCAAAACCGTTTTTAACTGCTGCTTTGCTGTAAAGAGTGTATTCACCATGTGATGCATTTCGGTAAGTGCACTTTCGGCCTTGTCCATAAAGGCATCGTAAGTTTTATATTGATTTGGTTTGGTTTCATAGGACGGCACTTCCTTAATGGTCCCTTTGGTTTCCAATACCCTTCCTTCCACTTTTAAGCGAACGGTATACTCCCCAGGGATGGCTCGGTGCCCTCGGTAACTCGCTTCAATATAGGTATCCGCTACACCGGGCATCAATGCATGGCCCATATCCCATACAAAGCGATTCAGACCTTCTTTTTTGTCCAAAATGGGGGCGGGTGGTGGCCCACCGTCATAGCGTTTGTACTTGGTATCCTTTTTTGAGGAAAACCGGTTCACCAGTTTTCCCGTGGCATCCACGATCTCCATTTCAATTTCGGTGGAATCCGATAGTTTGGGCAATTCATAATACAAAACCATTCCATTGGCCGGATTTACGCCAGTAAAGGCCTGACTTCCCGTAAAACTGTCGGAATTTCGGTTCAAGGCACTTCCCCATGCTCCATTATAAGCGGGTTCGGGTTGATACAAAAACGCCTGCTTTTTTGGCTTTTCGTATTGCGCCAGGGTACCGAGGTCATCCAAAATCCAAAAAGACCGACCAGAAGTGGCCACAACCAAATCCCCTTGATGGACCTTAAGATCCAAAATTGGGGTCCTGGGCAGGTTCAACTGCAGGGGTTCCCACTCCTGCCCATTGTTCCAGGATACATATATCCCTTTCTCGGTTCCTACGTACAACTGTCCCTTTCGATCTTGATCTTCACGAATCGCACGGGTAAAGGATCCATAGGGAATCCCCGAACTGATATTGGTCCAGGTTTGTCCATAATTGGTAGATCTGTACACCGCAGGGGTATAGTCATTGAACTTGTAGCGTGTTGTCGCAATATAAACGGTTGCGGGGTCGTGGGGAGATACTTCTATGGCATTGACCAGGCACTCTTCCAAGCCTTTTGGGGTAATATTGTCCCAGCTTTCCCCGCCATTTTTTGTGATATGCACCAAGCCATCGTCACTTCCCGTGTAAAAAACACCCTTTTCATGGGGTGATTCCACCATATAGGCTATGGTGCCATAATTTTCGGCCCCTACGGCCTCGTTGGTATAAGGTCCCCCTCCATTTCCCTGTTTGTCGTCCTGGTCACGGGTAAGGTCCGGAGAGATTTCCTCCCAGGTCACCCCATTGTCCCGGGTGCGAAGCACGAATTGTGCGCAGTGATAAAAAGTACCCTGCTCATGTTTCGACCATAAGATCGGTGCATTCCAATTGTAAAGGTATTTCATATCCCTGGCCGCCCGCCCCAAATATTGAATCGGCGCTGCCATAACTTTCGTAGAAGCTTTGGAATGGGTGTCCAATAGATTAATGGTCCCCAAATAACTGCCCCCCATAACATATCTTGGATCATCCGGATCGAAAGCCAAAAAGGCACTCTCCCCACCGGCGGAATACGTCCAGTCTTCACGACTGATACTCGATCTGCCCAGGGAAAGGCTGGCTATTTTGACCGAGGTATTGTCCTGTTGCCCCCCATAAATATGGTAAGGGAACTGGTTATCGACATTAATACGATAAAACTGTGCCGTGGGCATGATGTTCTGTGTAGACCAACGCTTCCCATAATTGAAGCTAATGGCCGCACCCCCGTCATTGGCGATTACCATATTGTTGGAGTTGTGCGGATTGATCCACAGGTCATGGTAATCCCCATGCGTTCCGGAAAGCCGTTCCCAAGTTTTGCCGCCATCAATGGAGCGCAGGGCCGGAGCACTCAACACATAGACCACATTTTCATTGTTGGGGTCCGCAAAAACTTCAATATAGTACCATGCCCTTTGCGTTAAACGGTTATCCCCACTCACCATTTGCCAACTTTCCCCTGCATTGTTGGAAACGAACAAGCCTCCTTTATCCTTATTGGAATCGCTCTCTATCAGCGCATACACCTTATTGGAATTGGCCGGACTAACGGCTATGGCCATTTTCCCCTTTTCTTTGGGAAGTCCCTTTTCTATCTTTTTCCACGTCTCTCCCCCATCAACGGATTTATAGACCCCACTTCCTTCCCCGCCGCTAATCACTATATTCGGTTTGCGCTGATGGTGCCAAAGGGTGGCATACAATACTTCCGGCACACGGGCATCCATGGAAAGTTCGGAGCAACCGGTCAATTCATTGACAAAAAGTACATTTCTCCAGGTCTTTCCCCCATCAGTCGATTTAAAAATGCCCCGTTCCTTGTTGGGTCCAAAAAGTGCCCCTTGGGCCGCTACGTAGACCACATCGGGATTTGTGGGATGGATAACAATCCGTGCAATATGTTGGGTGGCTTCCAATCCCATTTTTTTCCAGGTCTTCCCGGAATCTATGGATTTGTACACCCCATCACCATAGGAAGTCATAACGCCCCTGGGTGCATGTTCCCCCATGCCCACATATACGATATTTGGGTTTGAGGCCGAAACGGCGACGGCCCCAACGGAACCCATTTCAAAAAAGCCATCCGAAATGTTATCCCAATGCTGCCCGGCATCGGTGGTCTTCCAAAGTCCACCCCCCGTAGTGCCCATATAGTAGGTCATAGGATCTCCCACCACACCTGTGGCACAAACGGAACGTCCTCCCCTAAAGGGGCCGATATTTCGATATTTTACCGGTTTAAAATACTCTTCTGCCGTTTGGGCAAAAATACCAAGGGTCATTACGAAAAGGCAAAGGGTAACTACTTTTTTCATCTGGTTGGTTTTAAGAAAAAATCAATCTACAATCCCCATCTTATGGAGCAAAAAACTGGCGTTCATATTTTCGCAGACGCCTTCTTTAAAGGTATAATCAAAAAAGAGTTCGTCATTAACGATTTGAGCATCAAAATAATAATTCTTTACCGTTTTTAAACTGTCGGCGACCTCACAAAGGCTTAAATCGTGTGTAGCAATGAGTCCCGTGGCCCGTAAGCCCACCAATCGTTCAATAAATTTTTTAGATCCCGCGGCCTTATCCGTGCTATTGGTCCCCTTCAAAATTTCATCCAGGATAATAAAATAGGGTTCCTCGGCAATGGTATCGATAATGTATTTCAATCGTTTCAATTCACTAAAGAAGTAGCTTTCATCATTGGTCAGGCTATCGGTTGTGCGCATACTGGTAATCAGTTTTATGGGGCTATAGCTCGCCTGCTCCGCACAAACGGGCAGTCCCATATTGGCCATGACCAATTGCAGCCCCACAGTACGCAAAAAAGTACTCTTCCCCGCCATATTGGCCCCTGTAATAATGAAGAATTCCTCTTTGGCAATGGAAATGGGGTTTGCCACGGCAATATCCACTTTTAATAAGGGATGGGCCGCAGCCTTACTTCGTAACACATAGTTCGATTCCTCAATTTTGGGAAAGCTATGGTTGGGATGGTTAAAGGCATAATTGCCCAAGCTGTTGTAGGCATCAAAAAATGCAATGGTCGCAAACCATTTTGGAATTTGTTCCTTATAAGATGAAATCCAATCCTCAATGGATTTTGAAACAAACAGGTCCCGAAGTAGAAAACCATTCCCCAAAATACCGATGATCAAATTGTTCCGTTGGTCCAGGGCATCCAAAACCCTGGAGAACTTTTTTAAAATCGAGGAACTGGAATTTCCTTCGGTGGCCACGGCATTTCTTCTGCTTTTCAAAACTTCCGATGCAAATTCGTGCTGCTCCAACAGTTGCAACAGTTTGGCATATTGCCTTAAGGTACTCTGGGCTTTTGTAGTTTGGGCGGACAGTTGGTTGATTTTGGGCAAAAAGGCTCCCGTAATGGCCAAGCCCAACAAGAAAACCCCAAATACCGCATAGCCGGAAACGTACCCCAAAAAGTAGCTGGCCCAAACCAAGAGGGAAAGCAGGGAAAATCCAATACTCATCCCGTGCATGGCTAGGGGTACAAAGGGGCGGTACCCGCCCAACCACCGCACCACGGTGTCCGAATCCACTTCCGTCCTTACCAAAGATCCAACTGCCGTAAAGTGTTGCCGCCATTCGGGTATTTTGGATAGTTCCTGAATGGCTTCCTGTTTTTGTACAATGTTGTTGATATCATTGGAGAGCATTGTAGCGGCCAACAGATCGGATCCACTTTTTAGAGCGGTACGATTGCAATATTGAAAGAAGGATCCCCTGCCAAATAGATCGATATCCTGACTGAATGCATGTGTGGCATCCTGATAACCCTTGCCATCCGGCAGTCCGTAATACTCATGGTTCAGGACATCGAGCTCCGTTTTGTTTTGAAGCTGCAGGTTTTGAATTACATCCCGTTGGTATTTCAATTTTTGATGACGGACCACCAAAAGTACAAACAGGGGAATGCCAAAAACCAATATGCCCAAAAGCACATTCGTTTGGGACCAACTCAAATATACCGCGCTGATAATTCCTAAAAACAATAGCAGGCGCAGCACACTGGAAGCATTCAATTTGGTTTTCAAAGCCGTTAGGCTTTTCCCGTGTTCCACCAACTGTTTTTTATAAAAGGCCTGGGGGTCGTTCATAGGTGATAAGCAATCCGTCTAAGAGCTACAATAACGGGAATCCTTTTCATATGGCAACATGGTACAAAACAATTTTACCGATGGTTCTGCATCGGCAACAGCCATGAGCTTTGAATTCCAATCCTAAATTCAAAGCACCGATTTAAGGGGGGAAATCGGGATAACACCTTTTCGGTCAACCCAAAATGAGCATCCCCCAACATTACCCGGTCAACGCATTTGCGTTTACTCCTCCGTTATGCTTAAATATTCCAACCCCAGCCTGTTAAATTCCGCATTGAAAGCCTTCATTTCTTCATCGACCAAGGCATCAAAGTTCTTTAGTTGTGCATTGATCTTTGTGGTCATTTCATTCTTTACGGCAATATCCTGCTCTGTGGGCGGGAAATCATCCAAACTCACCAAACTGTTTAAATGCGCCAATTTATTGGTCAGTCGAATCGGAAAGTTCAGTGGGTCCTGGTTACTCCTGTTTTTGGTTTGGTAGAGCGCTTTTTCAATATCCTCAAAGCCTTCCTTCATTTTTTTTGCCTTTTCCACCAAGGATTTGGTGGCTTCATTATCCGCATATTGCTTGGTAAAAGCATCCAGTTTTTCATTGATCTTTCGAATCTTCTTAATGGATTGGTGGGCTTTGTCCACCGTCTCGTTGATACTGGTAATGAAATCGTATTGCTTTTGCATATCCGCTACGGAAACTTCGGCCCTTGGATCGGGAAGTATGGTAAAGTTTTCGGTCCGCACCGCACCATTGACATTAAGGCTCACCTTGTAATTTCCCGGAACGGCCTTTGCCCCATTAAGATTGGCCCACCACAAAATCATTCCCTTTAGGCGTTCCGCCCCTTTGCCACGGGTATCCCAATTGTGGGTGTTACCCCCTTTATCCAAGGTCAATTGTTTTTTCTTGTCCTTGTCCTTGGTACTGAAATTGGCCAGGGTATCCCCGGACCTACTTAAATAGGTCAATTGTACCGTATCCTTTTCCTTGTCAAAATCCTTTAGGTAAAAATGGGTGATCACTCCAGCGGGATGGTTTTGGCCTTCGGTCAAACTGGGCTTGTCCTTTGGTCTTGCCGTCCCTTTGGTGCGGTAGGAATCCTTGGGGGCAAACAATTTCATTTTCGCTCCCGAATCATTGGAGTCCAACTGGTGCAATACCGTTAAATCGTCAATGATCCAAACGCTACGGCCCTGTGTGGCCACCACCAAATTATTGTCCTTTAGGACCAAATCCGTAATGGGTACAATGGGCAGGTTCAATTGAAACTTCTCCCATTTGGCGCCATCATTAAAGGAAATGTACATCCCGGTTTCCGTGCCGGCGTACAGCAGTCCTTTGCGCTTGGGATCTTCGCGGACAACGCGGGTAAAATGTTCATTTTCGATTCCGTTGGTGATTTTCGTCCAGGTTTTTCCGTAATCCGTGGTTTTGTAGAGATAGGGTGTAAAATCCCCCAATTTATAACGGGTGCCGGCCACATAGCAGGTGCCCTCGTCAAAAGCGGAAGGTTCCACGCTGTTGATCATCATCCATTCGGGCATTCCCGACGGGGTCACATTTTCCCAATTTTGCCCTCCGTCCTGGGTGATATGGATAAGTCCATCGTCACTACCAACCCATAGCAATCCTTCCTTTAATGGGCTTTCCTGGGCCGCAAAAATGGTACAGTAGTATTCCACTCCTGTATTGTCCTGGGTAATTGGCCCACCACTGCTGACCAGTTTGGCGGGATCGTTTCGGGTGAGGTCATCGCTCAATCGCGTCCAACTCTGTCCTTCATTTGTACTTAAATGTACATGGTTACTGAAGGTATACAGTTTTTTGGGGTCATGCTTACTGAAAATAATGGGGAAGTTCCACTGAAAACGATATTTCATGCCTTCGGCGCCATAGCCCATGGGGTTATCGGGCCATACGTTGATACCGCGAACGGTTCCCGCATCATGATTCACCCGGGTCAGAAAACCACCATAACTGCCCCCATAGACAATATCGTTATTGGCGGGGTCTACGGCAATATGGGCGCTCTCCCCGCCAGCGGTACGCTCCCAATCCTCCTCACTGATACCCCCGCCATCGGAACGATGGTTGATTCGAACGGTGCTGTTATCCTGTTGGGCCACATAAATACGATAGGGAAATGCATTGTCCGTGGTCACCCGGTAAAACTGTGCCGTGGGTTGGTTGTAATAGGTACTCCAGGTTTCCCCACCGTCATAACTCACCTGTGCGCCGCCATCATCACCAATGATCATCCGTTGACTATTCTCCGGGGCAATCCACAGATCGTGATGATCCCCGTGCGGGGCATTAAAGGTATTGAAGGTTTTACCACCATCGGTGGATTTGTGGTAACGTACGTTCAATACATAGACCACATCCTGATCTTCGGTATCGGCATATACACGGGTGTAATACCATGCCCGTTGACGCAATTTTCGTTCGCTATTGACCTGAGTCCATTTTTTTCCACCATCATCCGAGCGATACAAACCTCCCTTTTCCTTGTGCTCCACAATGGCAAATACGCGTTCTGAATTCACCGGGGAAACGGAAACCCCTATGATTCCCAGGGTGTCCTTGGGAAAGCCTTCATTTTTGGAAATTTCGGTCCAGGTGTCGCCGCTATCGGTGCTCTTCCAAAGGGCGGAACCCTCACCCCCACTACTCAGTGAGTATGGGGTGCGCTGGGCACGCCAGGTGGAAGCATATAAAATCCTTGGATTATTGGGGTCAAAAGTTAGATCCACCGCTCCGGATTGGTCATTTACAAAAAGAATCTGTTTCCAGCTCTTGCCCCCATCCGTACTTTTATAAACCCCCCGTTCCTGGGTCGGTTTGTAAATATTTCCCAGAACTGCGGCATACACCGTATTGTAATCCGTGGGATGCACCCGAATTCGAGGCACGTGCCTACTTTTTTCCAATCCGGCCTTTTCCCAGGTTTTTCCAGCATCCACGGTCTTCCAAATACCATAACCACTGGATACGTTACCGCGCAGTGTTTTTTCACCTCCCCCAACATAAATGACATTGGCATCGCTTTTGGCAACTTCCACCGCTCCGATACTGCCACCGAAATATCCGTCCGAAATGTTTTCCCAGGATCGACCGCCATTTAAGGTCTTCCAGACCCCTCCCCCGGTTGCGCCAAAATAGAAGAGATTGGGATTTCCAGGAACCCCGGTTACCGCCGCGGACCGACCACCACGAAAAGGACCCACCAGGCGGTACTCCATACTGGAATATAGATCGGCAGGGATTTCCGGTGCGGTTTGGCCTTTCTTTCGTCTTTGGGATTCCCCGGTAACGGTAAATAAACAGAGGGCAAGCAAGGTGATGCCTGCTTTGGTCAATAGCGGTTTCATTTAAGTGTTCTTTTGAATTAGTCGTTTCTAAAAGTACTGAAAAAGGAGGAAATAGTATTACTAATATTTTGTACTTTCAATGGCTTCATTGGCTTGATAAATGACCTATTCCATGTATAAGTATCTTTTTTTACTATCGCTTTTATTCGTTTCGATATCCTGTAAAGAAAATAGCAAATCCCATGGGGAAACTGTTGAAAATAAGGTTGCGGAAGAACAAAAGTCGGAATGGACGTATTTGTTTGATGGATCCAGCCTGGACGGTTGGCGGGGCTACGGTATGGATGTCCTTCCCCCTGGGTGGACCATTAAGGACAGCACCCTGACCTTTGATACTAAACTGGGCCTTGAACAAAACTATACCGGCGGTAAGGATATCATTTATGGCGATGAGGAGTTTGACAATTTTGAACTGTACCTGGAATGGAAACTCCCAGAAGGAGGGAACAGCGGTATATTCTACCATGTGAAAGAGGGCTATGACGGACCTCCCGTAGTATCCCCGGAATATCAACTGATCGATGATGAGAATTATGCCAGCATCCATGACCTCAAGGCATACAACGCGCAATTTGGGGCGGAACATCCCGAATTGTTGCAGGACTGGCAGAAGACAGGAGCCGATTATGCCATGCATATTGCCGATGAATCCCAAAAAGAACTGAACCCCGTTGGGGAGTGGAATTCCTCCAAAATTGTGTTCACTCCCGAAAAAGTGGAACATTGGCTCAATGGGAAAAAACTGCTGGAATTCGAACCGTGGTCGGCCGAATGGAACCAAAAGAAAAATTCGGGAAAGTGGGATAATGCCCCCGATTATGGGAAATACAAATCCGGCTATATTGCCCTTCAAGACCATGCCAGTTCCATCTGGTTCAGAAATATTAAAATCAAAAAATTATAACCAAAGATGAACAAACGCGATTTTCTCAAAAAGACCGGTATTGGAGTACTGGGCGCCATGGCGGCCCCTTCCTTGCTTAAAGCACATACTATGGGCCCAAACGATCGATTACGAACCGCACATATTGGTGTAGGAAATATGGGGGGAGAAGACCTTAGGGATATTTCATCCCATCCAAAGGTGGATGTAGTCGCACTTTGTGATGTGGATGCCATCAACCTTTCAGCGGCACGAAAGTTGCATCCCAAAGCCCGGGTCTTTTTCGATTATCGGGTGATGCTGGATGAGATGAAGGACGAAATCGATGCGGTAATCGTTTCCACTCCCGACCATACCCATGCACCAGCTTCCTTATTGGCCATGAAAATGGGGAAAAACGTATACTGCCAAAAACCGTTGACCCATTATGTGGCCGAATCCCGCGCCATGAAAAAAATGGCGGCGGAGAAAAATCTGGTCACCCAAATGGGGATTCAGGTACATTCCTTTTACGATTATAAACTGGCCACCTTATTGATCCAGGATGGTATTATTGGCAAAGTACATACCGTACATGCCTGGAGTCCAAAATCATGGGGCTACAATGGTTCGGAACCCGAAGGGGAAGACCCCGTACCTGCGCAATTGGACTGGAACCTTTGGTTGGGGACCTCCGCAAAACGCCCGTACAAGGAAGGATACTACCATCCGGGCAACTGGCGTAAATTAATGGATTACGGTTGCGGTACCCTGGGTGATATGGGTGTCCATATTTTTGATACGCCGTATAATGCCCTGAACCTGGATGTGCCCATGACCGTTAAAAATGAATGCCGCGAACCCAATGGTTTTGGCTTTCCCGAAAATAATATTGTCACCTATGAATTCCCGGGAACGGACTATACCGGAAAGACTCTAAAATGGATTTGGTACGATGGCCCCGGTATGCCTCCTACCCATGAGGATTTGGTGCTTCCCGGAGCAAAGGGTGTGGCGAAAACGAAACAAAAGACTAAAAACGACATTTCCCTGGATGCCGGAGTGGCCGAAGAAGGGCAACTGCCCGAACAAGGCGCCATGTTTGTAGGGACCAAAGGTCGGCTGTTGTTGCCCCATTTTATGCAATTGCCCAAGAAAATAGTTCGGGGCAAATATGTGGATATTTCCAAGGATATCGCCAAACACAATTTGGGGGAACCCATCCGCAATTATGCCAGTGAAGGCCCAAAACACTACCACCAATTTGTGGATGCCTGTTTGGGCAAAGGGGAATGTACCGCGCCTTTTGCGTATGCGGCCCGACTTACGGAAACCATCCTTTTAGGGGTCATTGCGGGACGCTTTCCCAACCAGACATTGCATTGGGATGCCGCCACGGCACAGTTTGCGGAAACCGAGGCCAATCAGTATTTGGCTGGGGACTATCGGGAGTTTTAACTAAGGTCACTGAGGTGGCCACTGAGCCTGTCGAAGTGCTCTCGAAGTGACCTTTCGTTTAGGCGGCTTCGAGAACCTCGGCCACCAAAAATCGAGCTTGTAAAAGTGTCTCGAAGAGAGGTCACTGAGGTGGCCACTGAGCCTGTCGAAGTGCTCTCGAAGTGACCTTTCGTTTAGGTGGTTTCGAGAGCCTCAACCACCAAAACTAGGAAATCAGGTCATCGTGGAGAACACTGAGAGGTCACTGAGGAGTGCATTGAGGCACTC
>WNKP01000024.1 GCA_009797885.1 Flavobacteriaceae bacterium GF1 | reverse complement strand
GAACCCACGGAGGGCTACTTTGTAAACCTCTTGAGCACCACAAATCCCCTTGTGGCCATCAACACGCCACAGGCAACCGGGACCATCCTTGATGATGATTTGGTACCTGGCACTGGAATTCAATTCGACAATACCAATATCATAGTCACGGAAGGCACGAACGCTTTTGCAAGGTTCACGGTTTCCCTTATTGGAAACATTGCCGAAAATGTTACTGTTGATTTTGTGAGTAACGATGGTACGGCTTTGGATGGTTCAGATTATAGTACGGATTCGGGTACAATCGTTTTTACCCCAACTGAAAAATCATTCGATATCGACATCCAAATTATTGACGATAACATCATTGAACCTACCGAAGAATTCACAGTGGTACTATCAAACGTGGTGTCGAACTTTGGGATAGGCTTCGTTGATGGAAATACCACCAATACCGCAACAGGTACTATTTTGGATGATGATAGTGATCCATCACTTGGTATCCAATTCGACATCAACAGTATCAATGTCAATGAGGATATAGGAACCGTAACCTTAAATGTGGTCCTTAATGTTGCTGTTCAAAATGAGTTTACCGTTGAATACCACTCCATTGACGGAGCAGCTACCGATGTTCTGGACTACACAGGTATTCCAAGCGGGACCCAAACACTGGTCTTTGGGGGTACCCATAGCAATACCCAAACTATTGCCATTCCCATCATCGATGACATCATCACCGAGAATATGGAAGACTTCAACGTCTTGCTAAGTAATATTTCAACCACCTTGGTGAATATTTTGGCAAATGACACTGCCCATATCCATATCATCGATAATGATGGTAATGAAGGGTGGCCAGAAGATGTAACCCTTGAGGCTTGCGAGGCCATTCCAACTCCAGCCGATATTACTACGAACAGCACTTGTGCCATAAACGTGGACTTCCAAGAGGTGATCGATGGGGACACCGATAGCTGTCCAACGGAATATACCATCACTAGAACTTGGACCATTACCGACTGTGTGGGTAATATACGAGAACATGTTCAGGTAATTACCATTGAAGATACCGTAGCTCCAACATTTGTTGAGCCACTACCATTGGATATGACGGTGTCCTGTGACAACGTTCCCAATGCCGATGTACTTACCGCAATGGATAGCTGTGAACCCAATATGGTGGTAGACTTTACCGAAACAATAACGGGTCAGGATGATTCATGTCCATCAGAATATACCATTGTAAGGACATGGAGTGTGGCCGATTGCGCAGGCAACGCGGTTTCCCATACCCAAACCATAGTAGTGGAAGACACACAGGCACCGACTTTTGTTGAAACATTGCCGGAAAGTATGACCGTTCAATGCAATGCAGTACCAGTTGCCGCAGTATTGACTGCTATCGATAACTGTGACCCAAATATTGTGGTAACCTTTAACGAGGTAATCACCAATGATGCCAACTGTGCGAACGGGTATACCGTTACACGTACCTGGTCAACAAGTGATTGTGCCGGCAATGGCGTTTCCCATACACAGATTATCACCATTGCGCCAACAGGGCCTATTACTGCAAGTGACTATGAAGAACAAGTTACCGTGCTTTGTGGTGATGCACTTCCCGAAGTACCGGAACTTACGTTCTCCGGTGGCTGTGGCAACTATACGGTAGTGTTCAACGAAGTAACCGAGTTTTCGGATGATACCGATGATTATATGGTCATCAGAACTTGGGACGTAACCGATTCTTGTGGCAACATGGCTTCATTTGAACAGATTGTATTTGTATTGCAGCCAAAATTGGAAGAAGTCTTCATTACCATCTGTGTGGAGGATGATGCCATAAACCTAGTGGAATACCTGCCGGAATCTTTTGATACTTCGGGAACTTTTACCATCGTCCAAGGCGAAGTAACCATGAAAGGAAGTATGTTCAATCCGGCTGACCTTGCCGTTGGTGAATATCTTATCGCTTATACGTCTACCGAAGGAACGTGTAAATACTACGTGGATTTTACCATAAACGTCAACAGCGACTGTGTACCCTGTGGAAGGAATCAAATTAAGGTTTCAAAAACCGTTACGGCCAATGCGGACACGATCAATGACTTCTTTGAAATTACCGGTGTGGAATACTGTCTGTATACCTTTGAAGTGATGATTTTCAATAGATGGGGGGACAAGGTATACGAATCCGCCAACTATGAAAATACGTGGGGTGGATTTGCACCAAACAATTCCGTAGGTAACTCCGGCATGCTCCCTTCAGGCACCTATTACTATGTTATTAAAGTAAATGAAAGACCGGAATTTGAACCTATCAATGGCTTCATTTATCTGGGAACCGAGTAAGATGATAAATGCTGATTAAGGCCAATCCGGGATTGGCCTTAATCAGTCATCCATCGTTTCAAACCTTCATTTTATCCCAGCGAATTTACCTTTAAACGACACAACTATCCAACAACGAATAAAAATGGGTTTTGAACGGCTAAATTACTGGTTACCACCAAGTTTTTGTTGCTTTGTATTAGGAATAGAACCCAAAAAATTCCGAAAGAAAACTTAACCTATAAGTCATGAAAACGCTCCGTTATGGTGTATTGGTAATTACAATGCTGCTAAGTGTGCAACTAAGTGCGCAACAATTGCCGCAGTTTACACAATACATGTTCAATCCCATTTCCATAAATCCTGCCTATGCAGGCAGCAGACAGGTTTTAAACCTCACGGCTTTGCACAGAAACCAATGGGCCGGACTGGATGGGAATCCTGTAACCAGTACATTTTCTGTCCATACGCCTTTACAGAACGAACGTGTTGGACTGGGGATTTCCTACATTACCGATCAATTGGGTTTTGAAAAAACGGATTATGTATACGGTGACTTTTCCTATACCATCCCCGTTTCCTTTGAGGCAAAATTGTCTTTCGGATTAAAAGGAGGTTTCACCAACTACCGCTTGGAAAATCCGGATATCAACGATCCTTTCTTTGTCGATAATTTTAACAGTTGGCAACCCAACATAGGGGCAGGGGTCTACCTAAGTACCAATAGATGGTATGCTGGTATTTCCACCCCAAGGATTTTGAACACCGTTATAAATCAAGGGGAATTTGAAGCCTTGGAGCGCGTAAGTTATTATGCCATGGGTGGATTGGTCCTGGATTTGACCCTGGATATAAAGTTTAGGCCATCCTTCATCACAAAATTTACCAATGGGGCGCCGGCCACATATGATATAACCGCTGGTTTTCTGTTCTATGAGAAATTTTGGGCAGGTGCTTCCTACCGATTCAACGATGCCTCCAATTTTGGGGCCTATATGGATTATCAGGTATCCAAGGATATACGAATTGGATATGCCTATGACCTCCCGACCGGTATCATTAGACCCTATACTGGAGGGACGCACGAAGTGATATTGATTTTTGAGCCAAGATTGGTCAAAAGTAAGAATCTGTACCGGTCACCAAGATATTTCTAAAATAGTTGAACATGAGATCAAAACCCTTATTTGTCATTACATGCGTTGTTTTGTTGGCAACTTCGTTTTTGACAGCACAGTCCGTAGTTCAGAAAAAAGCTGATATCATGTTCAGCAAGTTTTCTTATGCAAAAGCCATTCCCCTATATGAAGAAATGTTAGTGAAAGATGACAATGCTTTCCATGCCTTACAGCGACTGGCCGAATCATATCTCTTGCTAAGGGACTTTGAAAAGTCGATTCCTTATTTTGAACGTTTCATTGAAAGTAGGGAAACCCCTTCCAACTACTATTTTAAATACGGAATGGCCCTTAAAAGTGTAGGTAAGGAAAAAGAGGCCCTTCATTGGCTAAAACGTTACAAAAAACTGAATAAAAACGATAAGCGGGTAAAACAGTTTTTAAAGGACGGGAACCTTGCGTCCGTGGTTTTCAACAGTAGGGAACGTTACGAGGTGGAACCCGTTCACTTTAATTCCGAATACAATGATTTTGGTGCCATTGAATTCAATGGCCGAATTTACTTTAGTTCAAGTAGATCCACCAAAGAAAAGGCGAACCTCTACGAATGGGACAATCAGCCATGGTTGGACATTTATTACATTGAAGAGGACAACGATGCTTTTTCCGGTAGGATGTCGGATTCTGGGGTCATGCCGTTCAATGATGCCATCAACTCGGAATACCATGAAAGTTCCCTGGCCTTTTCAACGGATTATAAAAATGATACCATCATATACTTCACCAGAAACAATTATTTCCAAAACAAAACCGGTTTTTACGAAATAAAACACAAAGAAGAAAAACTGGTCGAAAAACGAAATAACCTCAAAATTTATAAGGCCGAAAAAGTTAACGGAAACTGGGCAGTAACGAGAAACCTTAAGCTCAATGCCGATCACTATTCCACCGGTCATCCCAGCGTAAATCCCAATAGGACCAAACTATACTTTGCATCGGACAGACCCGATGGGTATGGGGGAACAGATATCTATTACTGTGACATTCATCCCAGGGGAGGCGTTGGCAAGGCCGTAAATGCCGGCCCTATTGTAAATACTGCGGGAAATGAAATGTTTCCTTTTGTAAACAATGAGGGCAAACTATTCTTTTCCTCGGACGGACATGTTGGATTTGGACAATTGGATGTCTTTGCAACCGTAACCAATGAGGAGGATGCCATTGTGGATATTATTAATCTTGGAAAACCGATCAATAGTGAGAAAGACGACTTTGCTTTCTATTCCAACGAGGATGGTACCAAGGGATATATAAGCTCCAACCGAAAGGGAGGCAAAGGGGGCGATGATATCTATAAATTTGATTTTACCCCTTCGCTCTACCTGGAAGGCTACGTTTATGACGCTGTCAATGACCAACCGTTGGATTCGGTATTGATCCAGTTGACCAAGGACAATGGCGATACGTTTATCAAAGAAACCACTACGGACAAAAACGGGTACTACCGCATGTTCGTCAATAGGAATATGGACTACACCCTATCCCTAACAAGACGTACCCATCCGAACAAACTGGTGGATTTGTCCACATTCAATCTTCCCAGAACGCAAAAGAAGGTTGTTAGGGATATTTATATGGAGCCCGTAATGGATGTTAAGGTCCTGGCAGGACTGAACAAAATATATTTCGATTTTGACAAAAGCAATATTAGGCCGGATGCTGCCAGGGAATTGGATAAGGTAGTGAACCTAATGCTCGTCACCTATCCCTATATGACCATTAAATTGGAAGCCCATACCGATCCCGTTGGGAGCCATCAATACAATGACAAATTATCCGAAGCCAGGGCAAAATCTACATACGATTACCTCATCAAAAATGGTATTCCCCAAGAAAGGATCCTTTCTTATAAAGGTTTTGGAAAACGCAGACCTGTTAATGATTGTAAGACCAAATGGGATTGCCCAGCCAAAGTATTGGAGTTAAACCGACGGACTGAATTCCCCATCATCAATATCCTGGGGCCAGAAAGTAAAAAAGCCCTGGTATTGAACAAAAGTAAATAGATAAGAGCCCTCGGTTGAGTGCTTTCTTTATGACTTTAACGTCACTTTTTGGGAAACCACATCCTTAATGGGTACCACGACCTTTCCTTTCTCCGTGGATAGGGTTATGGAGATATTATCAATGGCCTCAATGGTTCCTTCAATGTCATCAAAGGCTATGGTGTCCCCAACCATATAGGTTTTTCTGGCATAGAACATTTTTAATACATCGGAAAACACCTCCCGGGAACCCAAACCAAACCCAAGGGCAGCTGCGAAGAGGAAAGCCCCCAAGATCAAGGTGAAATTACTGGTAATGATTTCCGTATTGATGCCTGCCTGGTTCAATGCCGTTATGGAGACAAAAAAGGCAATAAGATAAAAGAGTGTACCGCTGATAAACTTTGAACCCCCAATTCCCATGGAATCAAACAAGGCCAAAGTGGCTTTCTTAACGGCAGAGGCCAAATACAGTCCTCCTCCGAGTATGACTATGGCACTGACCAAGGTAGGTAGGTAACCAAAGATGGAAACGATGCCTTCGGATATGGCCTTAATTCCCAAGACCTCAGAAATAACTACGGTAAACAATAGGATCAAAAGGATTTTGGTTACCCCAAGGATAATCTTTATTAAATCTACCTTGACCTCTTTATCCCCAAATAGTTTAGCCTCTGCTATTTTTTGTGACAAACGGTCCACCTTGGCAGCTTTCAATATCCGTTTTAGTACGAACATGATGATTTTTACCAAAATCCAAGCAACAAGAAGGCCTAAAATGCCTAAAATTATTTTGGGTAGCATTTGGACCGTACTGGTGAGGATTTCCCCAAGACTCTCTTCCAAAACCTGTTTATACTTTTCCATGATACTGTGTTTATTGATTTGGTTATTTTCTTTTGTTGGTTTTAAACAATCCTGATAAAATGGAGGAATAATTGGAGGTTACCAGAACGGCCATATCCAAAATCAACTTGGCAATGGCCACGTCGTTCATTACCCTCTGGCGTAATTCAGGGGGTACTTCCCTTAAATCGGTGTTCAGTTGCCTGAACGGGTTTTTGAATTCCTCTGCCATCTAACTCAAGGTTTTATAGATTTCCAACAGTTTTGCCTTGGCGCGTTTTAAACGCATCTTTATGGCACTTTCCCCTAATTCCATTAAGTCCGCAAGCTCCTTTATGGAAGCACCGTCCTGATACTTCAACAGTAAAATGGATTTATCCTCCGGACTTACCATGTCCAGGGCTTTTGCCAGTCTACCGGCCTTCATTGCATAAATGCTTTCATCGGGTACTTCATCGGCCATTTTATAATCAACATCATCCATCCGTACCGACCTCTCGCTTATCTTCCGCTGCTTGTTTCGATTCACATAATTTACACAGAAGTTATAGGTAAACGAATATAACCATGTCGAAAACTTTGACTTCCCTTTAAAACTTGCCAGTTTAATGAAAAGCATTAGAAATACATCCTGCGTTAAGTCCTCTGCTTCATCCTGGGAACGGGCAAAACCGTAACACTTATTGTACACTACTTTGGAATAACGGTCATAAAGAACACCAAACAATAGTGTATCATTTTTGGCAACGATCTTCTCCACTAGCGCTTCATCCGTCAAATTACCATACGGACCATCCTTACCCAATGATTGCTTGGTTTGATTTACTAGAATTAGAAACAGTCTTTTGAGTAAAGTCACTTTGCCCTAGTTGTAGGTGGAGGAAAGATAGGGCAAAACAAGGTATCTTTGAAAAAACAACATCATGAAAATCCAACCTGCCCTTTTACTGCTTTTATGCCTTTTTATAAGTTGTAAATCCGATAAAAAAGAACTGCCCGCTCCTACGGAAGTGGAGTTGACCATCTTGGAAAAAGTTGCCAAGGCCCATGGTTATGACAACTGGCACAATGTACGGGAACTGGCATTCACATTCAATGTGGACCGGGATTCCACACATTTTGAAAGAAGTTGGATTTGGCGACCAAAAACCAACGAGGTCACCCATATTTCCGGCACAGATACCCTAACCTATAACAGAGCTACCATGGACAGTGTGGCCTACAAGACCAATGCCGGTTTCATCAACGACCGCTATTGGTTGCTGGCGCCGTTCAATCTACTTTGGGACAGGGACAACTTTACCTTTGACCACCAAAAACAGGAAATGGCCCCCATTAGCAAAAAGCCCATGCAGAAATTGACCATAGTTTATGGCAACGAAGGAGGTTATACCCCTGGGGATGCCTATGATTTCTACTTTGGGGATGATTATGTGATTCAAGAATGGGTCTTTAGAAAAGGAAATCAATCAGAGCCCTCAATGACCACAACCTGGGAGAACTATGCTGATATCAAAGGATTGAAGCTAGGGCGAGATCATAAAAAGATGGATGGGAACTTTAATTTGTATTTGGACAACATTCGCATAGAACTTATCCAATGATAAGATGGGTAGCACTTTGCCTCCTGTTTGGTTCCTGTTTGGTTCATGCACAACAACAAAAATTTGGAATTGTCCTTGATGCAGAGACCTGGTATCCTGTTGAGTTTGTCGATGTTTTTAACGCCTATGACAATACCCATACCAACGAGGACGGAAAATACTTTATGCTCAGTCACGGCGACTCCCTGACGTTTTCGAAAATAGGCTATCAAAAAACAACCTTTCATTTTAAGGATTTAAAAGATACCCTTTGGCTTGTACCGAGTGCCCTGGAGCTCGATGAGATTACCCTGGTCAATATGAAAAGTGCATGGGATAAGGTCAAGGATTCCCTGGGAAACAACTACATGCTATCGCCATTCAAAGAACGGTTCTTTCTTAGATCCTTGCTTAGAAAAAATGGGGAAATCGTTCGAATTCAGGACATTGAGGGGAAACTTCGTAGAAAGACCATGATATACAGCAAAGGACTTGAATTTAGTAAAAAGGACTTTCAATTTGAAATATCCAATATGCGCAAGATTGGAATCGAAAAGGACGAAAATGATGTGTACTTTACTACTTTTTCACTGTCGCAACTGTTATTGGAATCCATTAGGCTAAACGCCACCGGACCGGGCTTTTTGGTCACGGAAAAAGCATTCGAAAATGAAGATAGGGTACGTATAGATATTAAAAGCGACTCCACCGCCAGTGGAGTAGATACAAGAGGCCACTATATCATAAACTCGAAGAACAACGCCATAGAATCCGTGGTCCTTAACACCACCATAGATAGGGATAACTATTTTAAAAACGGTCCCATACGCTCCAGGACCATAAAACGGAACCAAACTGCCCTTTTCTCCAAGTCGTCAAAACGAAACAAATACTTCTATGGACTGTGCAAAATTTTATTTTTTATTGAAATCACCCATACCAAAAAAGATTTTAAGGACATCTATACTTCAGAATACATATTAAAAACCTATGATAATGATGGTGATTTTCCATTTTCTCCCAATGCAAATGCCCAAAAGGATATTTTTAAACTAAAACATCCCTACAACGAGCAGTTTTGGACTACTCAAAATAACCTGCTACTTACCGATGAAATGAAGAATTTTATTGAAACTATTGGAAGTTCAAATAAGGAGTTCAACATCAGGACCAATTTAAACTAGGACCTTTTTCTAATGAATCCGGTGACCATTAGTACCAGTACCGCACAACCCAATAAGGTCAGAAAACTGATCCGCAAGCTATGCTTTTCCGCCAAAAAGCCCAGGATAACAGGGCCGGACAAGAACCCCAAATAACCTGTTCCCGCAATAAAGGCAATACCTTGGGCAGAATCCACACCTTTTACCTTGCCTCCAATGCGAAACAATTCCGGAACTATTACGGAAAAGCCAAGCCCGGTGAGGGCGAAACCCAAAATGGCCAGCAATGTTATTCCAGAGAGCACTCCTGCATAGCCAAAAATGGCTACTATGGCACCAAGCGCCACTATATTGAAAGAACCTATTTTCCCGCTGATGCCATCACCCAAAAATCTCCCCAGGGTCATTGTTACCGAAAATGCCAAAAAACCCGCACCGAACAACTGTTCTGGGGCAAATGTTACCTCTTTTAAATAAAGCGCACTCCAATCAACAATGGCACCTTCGCTCGCAAAACTTATGAACCCTATCAAACCCAAAAAAAACAAAGGTTTGAACAGCTTTACACTAAAGGGTTCCTTCTCCATGGGAACCGAACGTTGGGCAAGGTATTGCTTTCGAAAGGATAGGTTCACCAGCAAGACCAAAATGGCAACAATGGTCATATGCACAAAAGGATTCCCTATCAATGGGATCATAAAGCTGCCCAAACCGGCCAGAACACCCCCCAAACTGAAAAAACCATGGGCTGCCGACATAAATTGCACCTTATCCTCCTTTTCCAATTCCGTTACCAAAGTGTTCATGGCAATATCCGTGATGCCATTGGAGGCTCCAAACAGATATAGTGCTACACAGAGCAGTTCATAACTTGGAGCGGCCAGGGGCAATAATGCGGAGACCGAGCAGCACACCACTCCCCACCACGTGGTCCTACCCACACCCAGTTTATTGATAATCCTGGAGGCGATGGGAAATACGGTAAATACCCCTAAAGCCAGAAAAAAGAGGGCCACACCCAAATCGGCTTTATCAATACCCAGTTTATCCTTGACCGACGGGATATAAATGGCCCAGGTCCCGAACCATATATTTAGACTGGCGAAGACAAATGCCGGGGCAAAATACCTTGGGTTGGATAAGATCAAGTACAGTGATTTCATAGTCTTTTGCTACGGGGCAAAGAAAATAACAATCCCCAACAATTGGTAAGCCAAAACATTCAAATTGTATAACGATTTATTCAAAAATTAGAATAGTAATGATATAAATAGATAGTTTTACATCATTCTAAAATAGAAAATCAACTTTAAAATAAGCAGTATGCACGTATTTGAACTTAATAACCAAGTAAAAATGCCCCAAATAGGTCTTGGTGTCCTTTTTGCGAAGAACGATGGCCAAGTTGAAAATGCGGTGCTATCGGCCCTATCCCAGGGCTATCGAAAAATTGATACGGCCTCTGCATACCAAAATGAACAAGGTGTTGGTCAAGGTATACAAAAAAGCGGAATCCCTAGGAAAGATATCTTCCTAACGACCAAGGTATGGAATACCGAACAAGGATATGACAACACACTAAGGGCTTTTGATGATAGTTTAAAACGGCTCCAAACGGATTATATTGATCTGTACCTTATACACTGGCCCGTAAGGACAAAATACAAGGAAACGTACAAAGCCATGGAACTGATCTACAAAAGTGGCCGGGCCAAAGCGATAGGCGTATGCAATTTTGACATTCAACAATTGGAAGACTTGATGGCACATTCAGAAATAGTGCCTTCGCTCAACCAGGTCGAAATGCATCCTTATCTAAGTCAGAACCCGTTATTGCACTTTTGCCAGAGGCAAGGAATACAGCTTGAAGCCTGGAGGCCCATAATGATGGGCGAAGTATTGCATATTCCGGAGTTATCCGAAATTGGTAAAACCTACCACAAATCGCCAGTACAGATTGCTTTGCGATGGTTGATCCAAAAAGGGGTGGCCGTAATACCAAAATCGGTAACCCCTAAGAGGATACGTGAGAATTTTGAAATATTTGATTTTGCCCTTACCAATGACGAAATGACCCGTATTGAAAATCTAAATCAGAACAAAAGATTGGGCGAGGACCTGTCAAACGAATACTAAGCGCCCTTTTAGGATGGTATGATTGAATTTTTGTACAGGTCATTTTTGGTTCGGAATGAGGCAAAATCGAAGATAATAGCTTGGCGACTTGATGAAATTTTACCGAAATTATATCCGAAAAGGGGCATGAAAAAAAATTATGGCATCCGAGATAGGCCCTAAACGTAGTATCCTTTGCGTTGCCCCCATGGAACCCATTTTGCATTAAAAAATGAAACCGATATATGAATCCATAGTAACCAGTTCAAATACCTCATTTAAGGTACAGAGCTACGAAGCAGAGTCCAATTGCGAAATTGCCGGATGGCATATTCATCCCGAGTATGAAATAGTGTATGTAAAAAACGGATCGGGAACCCTTAGGATAGGAAATAAAGTCCATGATTATACAAATGGGGCACTTGTATTTTTGGGTGGAAACATTCCACATTCAGATTTTGGAAATAAACAGCACAAAAATGGCAAAGAAGTCGTGATACAGTTTTCCAAGGAGTTTGTGGATCATAAACTAAACCATTTTCCCGAGTTCGGTACGATCAAAAGATTGATTTATAGTTCAAAACATGTCCTCATCTTTGATGACGGTACCAAAACCCATCTCAGCACTAAATTTGAGCGTTTTAACGAACTGAACGATCAAGAAAAATTGATCAACCTATTTTCAATCCTCAACTATTTGTCGGTTCAAGAAAATTATGTTCGATTATTCCATCACGATATGTTACATGAATATCGGGAAAAGGAATCTTATCGACTCCGTGACGTTTTTGACTACATCAACAGTAACTACCATCAAAAAATTACGACCCGGGCCATTGCAATAAAAGTAGGATTGACCCCAAATTCATTTTCCAGGTTCTTCAGGAAAATGACAAACAGGACCTTTATTGATTTTGTCAATGAATTTAGGATACGAAAAGCCATTGACAAGATAAACGAGGGCGATACCACAATTACGGAGGCCATGTATCAATCCGGGTTCAACAGCCCTTCCTATTTTGCCAAACAATTCATGAAGTACCAAAAGATGACACCTTCGGAATATAGGGGCAAAACCTAGTTATTTTGAAAGGATTCCCGTCTTCAAAACCTGACCAAACTGGTACATATCCTCAAAAGAACAATAAAAAGGGGCGGGAGCCAATCGAATAACGTTGGGCTCGCGCCAATCCACGATGACCCCATTTTTCATAAGATACTCAAATAAGGGTCTACCTTCCCCGTGCAGGAATACGGAAAGCTGGCATCCTCTCCGCTCGGGCGTAATGATCTCAAAAGTGCTATCCACCTCTTTATCGATAGCGCGAAGGATAAATTCCAAATAGCCCGTCAAAAGGCGTTGCTTTTCCAGGAGGGCTTTCATTCCAACTGCTTCGAACAATTCCAGGGAGGCCAGATAAGGTGCCAGTGAAAGCACTGGAGGATTGCTCACTTGCCACGCATCTGCAGTTTCAATAGGTTCAAATTCGGGCTTCATTAAAAAACGGGTTTCCTTTTTAGTGCCCCACCACCCCTCAAAACGGGGAATATCCTTTTTATCCAAATACCGTTCATGAACAAATATCCCTGAGGCATTTCCTGGTCCGCTGTTCATATATTTGTAACTGCACCAAGCAGCAAAGTCCACGTCCCACCCGTGCAGTTTCAATTCAACGTTTCCCACGGCGTGGGCCAAATCCCAGCCCACCATGGCACCTGCGGTCCTTCCTGCCTTTGTAATAGTTTCCATGTCAAAGACCTGACCGTTATAATAGTTTACGCCACCTATTAAAACCAGGGCCAGTTCCTCACCGACTTCGTCAATTTTTGCACAGACATCCGCTGTTCGCCAAAAATGTTCTCCTTTCCTCTTTTTGACTTCCACAATGGCTTCGGAAGGATCATAACCATGAAACCTTACCTGACTCTGAAGCATGTACTGATCGGATGGAAACGCTTTCTCCTCACAGATAATCTTAAACCTTTTTTTTGAGGGACGGTAAAAGGAAACCATAAGAAAATGAAGGTTCACCGAAAGCGTGTTCATTACAGAAACCTCTTCCGGTAAGGCCCCCACAATTTTAGCCAAAGGATTGGTCAACCGCTCGTGATAGTCCCACCATGGTTTTTGGGCATAAAAATGTCCTTCCACCGCTAAATTGGCCCAGTCCTGCATGATATCATCAACATATCCCTTGGCAATTTTTGGTTGAAGTCCCAGTGAATTTCCGGTGAAATAGATCACGTCCTTACCATTTATCCGGGGATAATGGAACTTTTCCCTGTAAGGGCCAAGAACATCTTTGGCATCCATTCTCTGGGCAAATTCAAGTGAGTTTTCGTAGTTCATAATCTAAGTGTCCAAACGCAAACGCATTTCATTAATGTGGCTTGTAAATCCAGTTTTTTCGTAGGCTTTTACAGCAGGGTAATTATCGTTGTACACCGTTAGCCGTACTTCACTTAGGCCCTTGCTTTTTGCCCATTCCAATAAAACTTCCACAATTCGTTGATTAACTCCCCTACCCCGATATTCCGGTTTTGTGTACATAAACCCCAAATAGGCGTATTGCGTATGGTCCAGATAAGGTCTTGCCATTTTTGCGTAGGCATATCCGGACCCCACCAACGCTCCCTTAAACTCCGCAACCACCACTTTCACATGGTCCTTTTTAACATATTCCTCCAAATCATAATAGCTTACGGGGTCCGGTCGTATTGTGGGATCAAAAGGACGTTCAGCTTTGATAAGTTCCTGCTCAAATGCCTTTAGGGTAGGTAAATCCTTAAGTTGGGCTTCCCTTATGATAAGTCCTTCCATTAGGCTAAAAATACGGCTTATTTGAATAATTTTGCCAAAAGTACATCATGCACTTCCTTTCTCCTTTATTGGAAAAATACATAGCCAACAATTCGCAGAGCGAACCCCCCATTTTAACCGAACTCACACGGGAAACCCACTTAAAAGTGGTGCGCCCCAGAATGATTACGGGCCATTATCAAGGTCGTGTGCTGAGTCTATTGTCCAAAATAATCGCTCCCAAACACATTTTGGAAGTGGGCACTTATACGGGGTATTCGGCAATTTGTCTGGCCGAGGGACTCCAACAAGGAGGAACACTACATACCATAGACATCAACGAGGAACTGGCCCCGATCCAGCAAAAATATTTTAATCAAAGTGGCTACAAAAGCCAAATAATTCAACACCTTGGGGATGCCATTGAACATATTCCATCATTCGATATCGTATTTGACTTGATTTTTATTGATGCCGAAAAGACACAATACGACCTGTATTTTGAAGCCGCAATCCAAAAATGCAGATCCGGAAGTATTATCCTATCGGATAATGTCCTATGGTCAGGAAAAGTAGTGGAACCTTTGGAAGCCAACGACAAAGCCACGGAAGCCCTATTGGCATATAATGAAAAATTGGCAAATGACCCTCGTGTAGAAACGGTGTTATTGCCCATTAGGGACGGTCTAACCTTGTGTAGGGTGCTATAGCATACTGATAAAACTTATAAAATACGATGGCAAAAAGGGTGCCTACGGTAGCACCGACAATAATATCCGACGGATAGTGTACCCCAAGATAAATTCTACTTGCACAAAACAAAACTGGCCAAAGAAAAAAGAAAAAGGCCCATTTCCAGGTCCTCCTTACAAACAGGAACATCAATACTGTAACGGAAAAAGAACTTGAGGCATGCCCTGAAAAGAAACTATAATCCCTTGGCGTCCTCAAAACGCGAATCAAGGCATTGACCTCCAAATCATTACTAGGCCTTAAACGGGCAACCGAAACTTTGGCCCAATGTGTAATCAAGGTGATGAAAACAGCAAGAAAAACCAGGGTCATTACTTGAAAAAATGCCTCACGCTTGGGGTATTTCCGGAACAGTAGAAGGGCAAAAAAAAGGAAAAGGGGAATCCAAGTGCGGATTTCGGTAACTGTAGACCAAAATCCATCGTACGCTTCAATGCCCAAATTGTTCAGGAAAATGAGAAGCCCTTTATCCCATTGAAGCAATTCGTCCCACATCGTTATTTGGAGCTTCTACGAATGGTACCGGTGACATCATCGACATTTTTCTTGACTTCGTCCAGTTCTTTTCTGATGTCCTTGGTAATATCGGTATCAATACCTTGCTTTTCAGCACTTTTCTGAATCTCCCGTTTAATATCATCGGTAGCATCACGGAGTTGGCGCATCCCCTTGCCCAATCCTTTAGCAATGCCAGGAATCTTATCCGCACCAAAGACCATCACCACGATAAAGAGGATAAAAACGATTTCTCCACCACTAATAAAAAGAAACTGCATAGTACAAAGATAGGTTTTGCTCAGGATTGATTAAAAACAATTGTGGAAGTTTCTTCTTCCCGTACTTCATTATCGGCTAAGGTAACCACCATTTAAAGGTGGTTTCCTGCAAAATATCCCCTTTATGGGAATCCGAAAGTCATATTGGAGAATAAACCAGAAATCATCCTCCGCGGTCCATGTTGCCTCCAAAGCTTCCGCCTTAAAAAAGCAAAAAGCCCAGTGAAATCACTGGGCTTAACACTTTTACAAAGAAGGATTATTTCCCTTTTACTTTTTCCTTGAATTGATCAAAGTCGGATTTCTCCTCTTTTTTGGGCCACGCATTATTCGTGGTATCAATATCCGCTGTTTCCAACTTGGGATCCACTACAATACCCACCAATTCCTTTTGTGAGGAAAAAACGCGCTTAACCTCTTCATCGTTCTTTCTCCAAATCTCTGGAGGATAGGTAATATTTTCCGTGGTCCCATCAGCATAGGTATATTCTACGATCAATGGCATTGGGATTCCTCCTGGCTTGTCAAAAGTAACCTCATAAAAATATTTTGGTTCCTTGACCTGGGCACGTTCTGCCTCCGTCATATTGTCCATCATGAACTCTTTCAGGTTTTGGGAAACCTCCGAGGGGGCCTTGTCCTTTAATTCTTCACTAAAATCCTCGCTTTCCTCATCTGCCAGGTATACCAAAGGTGGAAGGTCCGCTTCCGTAAGCCCACGGGCATCCATGTATTCCTGCATCTGTTTGGTAACCTTATTGGTCACGTAAAACTTTTTGACCCCTTTTACACCAATATCCACATAATCCGTAGTATAAAACCAACCTCTCCAGTACCAATCCAAATCCACTGCTGAGGCATCCTCCATGGTCCTGAAAAAGTCTTCGGGGGTGGGATGCTTAAACTTCCAGCGTTGGGCATAGGTCTTAAAAGCATGGTCGAACAATTCCGGTCCCATAACGGTTTCCCTTAAAATATTTAAGGCCGTCGCCGGCTTACCATAAGCATTGGGGCCCAATTGATACACATTCTCCGGATTGGACATAATTGGTGAAATATAGCTCTGGTCACCCGCCATATAGGGCACTATCTTTGCCGCTTCGCCCCTTCGGGAGGGATACTTGTCATTGGGGGCAACGGCATCCGGATAGGTTTTGCCAAATTCCTGTTCCGTAAGGTATTGCATAAACGTATCCAAACCTTCGTCCATCCAACCCCATTGACGCTCGTCCGAGTTCACGATCATGGGAAAATAATTGTGGCCCACCTCATGAATGATAACACTTATCATTCCGTATTTGGTCCTATCGGAATAGGTACCATCCTCATTGGGACGTCCATAGTTCCAGCATATCATGGGATATTCCATACCCTGGTTCTTTGCATGGACCGAAATAGCTTTGTGATAAGGATAATCAAAGGTATGCTTGCTATAGGTATGAAGTGTTTGGACCACTGCTTTGGTGGAATACTCCTCCCAAAGCGGATTTCCTTCCTTAGGGTAAAGGGACACGGCCATAACACTACGACCGTCCATTTTCACCGCTTGCATATCCCAAATGAATTTCCGGGAAGATGCGAAACCAAAATCGCGAACCATTCTTCCAGGCTCTGTTTTAAATTTCCAGGTTTTGGTCTTTTCCGAAAACCCTTTTTCCTTAGCCTCGGCTTCTTCTTGGGTCACTATGATCACGGGCTTATCGTATGATTTTTTGGCCTGCTCATATCGCTTCATCATATCCTTGGTAAAAACTTCCTTTCTATTTTGAAGTACACCGGTAGCATCCAACACATGATCTTCGGGAACGGTAATGTTCACTTCGTAGTTGCCAAAGGGCAAAGCGAACTCCCCACTGCCCCAAAATTGATGGTTTTGCCACCCCTCGACATCAGAATAGACTGCCATTCGTGGAAAGAATTGGGCAATAACATAGGCGCGGTTTCCATCTTTGGGAAAAAACTCGTATCCCGAACGTGCGCGATTTACGGTATGATCGGGAATATTGTACCACCACTTTATGGAAAAAGAAATATTCTCACCACTTTTTAAGGGCTTGGGAATATTGATCCGCATCATGGTCTGATTGATGGTATGCGACAAAGGTCTACCAGAGGAATCCTTGACCCATTCAATATTGAAACCACCATCAAAGGGTTCCGTAACATAGGTCTGCGCAAAATTACCGGCCGTATAGGCAAGATTAACGCCATTTCCATTACGCAATGGGGACTTGGAGTCTTTTGCCCTAACATTCTGGTCCAATTGTACCCAAAGGAATTCTAGATTGTCAGGGGAGTTATTGTAATACGTAATGGTTTCTTCTCCGTAAATCCTGGTATTCTTGTCATCCAAGGTGATATCCATCTTATAATCTGCCTGTTGTTGGTAATAATCAGGCCCAGGGGCTCCCGAAGCGGAGCGATAGGTGTTGGGGGTTGAAAACTCCTCGTATAATTGCTTAAATCGGCTTTGGTTATAGTGCCCAGGTTCACGCTCCCCTTTTTCTTCAGTTTCCTGTGCAATACCCACTGCTCCTAACAGAAAAAGAATTGAGGCAAAACAATACTTGATTTTATTCATTTCTAACAGATTTTCCATTTGGGCAAAATAATTCCTTTTCAAGGAATAGAAGTAAAGAGGCTTATAAGTTTAACATTCCTTTAGCATTGGATTTTGTCAGTATAAAACTCTTTTTGTTCCCTTTCCATTTTATGTGCACCAGATTCTTTTGTTCATCAAATAGGTCGGTCAAAATCTCATTGTGCACTTCCACTTTTTTCAATTGGTCCAAGCCAACATTCGGCAGTTCCAAATAACAAATGATAACGTCATTGTCATATTTCTTCCCTAAAAAATCGTATTCGGTAATTTTACCATCCAACCCAATCAAAAATTTGGCGCGCAGATACTTTTCGATGTAAAAATCAGCCATTTGCGCCTCTTCCCCAGTCCCCAAAAAGGTCTGGACGTCATAGCGTTCCTTGAGTACTTCTTCCAGGTCATCAATAAAGATCCTTGTGGTTATCTGTAAGGCATCGTCCCTTTCATAATAGTTAACATTGGTGACACTCACATAAAACTTATGAAGCGTGGAAAAGGCCAAAAGTGGCAGTAACAACAGGAAAATAATCTTTTTCATTTCTATAAAATCAACCTATAAAACCAAGGGTTTGTTAGCACTAAGACTAAACAAAGCCTGTGCCATCTTCAATTCGGACCCAAAAATCGAGTGCGCTTTGAAACCCGATACGACATTCCAAATTTGCAATCCAAAATCCAACAAACTTACTCCAACCCATTATTTTTTCGATACAATTTGCTTCTATCCAATAAATAACTCCAAATTTTTAATTGGTCCCTTTCAGAAACCAGTCTTTGGAATTCATCATCCACTTCGCAGAAATACATAAAATCGTCCATTCTGGTCTTTGGAATCTTGAATTCCGCCAAGAAAATGGAATCGGCAAAATCCCGTTGCACCTTCAGGGTGCGTTCGTATTTCCTATCTATTTTGATACGGTTCTTAAGCATTTTGGTCCTTCCGGTAATGGCATTGAGAATAGGGTTTAAAGGTACAATACCCGCTCCCGTTGTGGCCTCATAAAGCTTTCTCTCACTTTGGGTTACAATTTTCACCTCTGCATTCGGAAGGCCCAAAGCTTCCGCACTCACCTCTTTATCCAACTGCAAACCGGAGAGGTCTTTTTCTATATCACCGGAAAGCCCAAAAGGTTGTACGGTGACTTCTTGTAATTCATTTACAAACTCTTCCATGGGAATTTGGAGAAAGGGACTTGCCAAAAGGGCCCGTGACACGGGCAATACTTTTCTTTTGAACTGTATGGCCGAGAATACCAAGGTATCCCCTTCCCTTACCTGAATTGAAAAATTCCCATCAAAATCAGTAATTGTTGCCCGTCTTGCAGTGCTGTTCTGTATGGTAATACCCATAACATCCCCGCTTTGGGAAGTAACCTTTCCTTTAAGTAGTTTGGAAGAAAAATCTTGGCCATGCCCAATTGCACAAAGGAGAAAAAAAATAAGGAGGGGGAAACCTTTACTTACCCTCGGCCAAAAATTTCTTGCTTTGGGTGACCAAAAAGTCAATGAGTTGAAATTCATTTTCTTTTTTCAAAAGGGACTGCGATGGGATTTTATCATCGCAATAAATCAGAAACGCATCTATTTTTTGTTGCGGTAAACTCAGGTCAACCACAAAAAATTCATCATCATACACCTGGCGAAGGACTTCACTAACCTTTAGTTCAACCGTTTGTCCCGTATCCTGGTTCCGGGATTGAAAAATGGCCTTGAATATATTCACAAAATTAAGTCGTCCCTCAATTCGATCATTCTGCGAGGTCCCTGCAATATTTTGCACCTCGGTACTCCGATCAATCTCATACTCGAACCCTTTAAATTTCTCATTCTTCACTTCCAGAAAACGTTTCTGGTTTTCCGGGGAAATGACTACTTCGTCCAGCTTGGTGATTTTTTCGGTGACTTCCACCACCAATCTTTTATTCGCCAAAATGGCATCCGTAATCGTTATGATTTCCAATTGGTAGTTTACGGCGGTAAAGACCAATTGGTCCCCAGTTTTTACCTCAATCATAAATCGGCCGTCCTCATCAGTGATCGTGGCCATTTGGGTATTGGTATTGATCACATTTTCATTGACCACATTGCTACCCCGATACAATACCTGACCACGTAACCATTCCCTGGTATCCGTTTGGGCAAAACCGACATAAAACGCTAGGGAAAAAATAAAGGAAAACAGCCTTTGGTCCATGGAGACGAGATAATGTTTTGTTAAAGAAAAACTTTGCGCACCACATATAAAAATTAGGTGGTGGTAAACTTTTGTTAATTCTCAAAAATAAGACATCCTACTTATTGAACGTATTGCCTACCCAAAATTACCTTCCATTTAACTTGACAGGGTAGCATTTTGACGTATATAATTAGTTTGATACGGTTAGAAAGCTATTTTTGTTGGTCGCACAAAACCTACTTCGTAAATGTCTTACATCATGAGAGCACCGATTTACTCTTTTTTCCTGATTTTCTTGGCTTTAACCAGTGCTAGGGCCCAAGTAAAAATAGGGGACAATCCGCAAAACATCAATCCCACGTCTCTATTGGAATTGGAAAGCACTTCAAGTGCCTTGGTCATCACACGGGTAAGCGAAGCCCAAATGACAGGAATGGCACCACTTCGGGGGGCACTGGTGTATAATACAGATGAAGAATGTGTTTTCTACTACAATGGAAATGAATGGTTTAATTTGTGTGAGGACGAAGGCAGTGTCAATGTTAGTCTTGAGGTCATCAATGATGAGTTGGTGCTTACGGACAGTAGTGACAACGCGGTAAGCATTCCGCTGGAAGATTTAAATACCCTTACGTTTACCACTGATGCGATTGTAAACCCTACCCAACCCATAGTTAGGGACAGTACCATTGTCATCACACAAAATGGGACAAACTATAATTTTGAGGTCGGGGAAATTACGGGAGACAATATTGTGGACTCTTCCATTAATGGTTTTTCGGACATTCAGGATGCTTCCATCACCGCCAATAAATTAAGTGACAACGTAGCCGGGGTTGGACTAAGTCAGGCGGTAAATGGGTCCTTGAATGTGGACCTTTCCCAAATCACCGGTACCGGCACATTAAGTTCATCGGGGACCATAGCCATTATTGGGCAACCTATGAATGCGCTTTTTAACGATATCGCCATTGATGTAGCCGACAACGGTATCACCTCGGCCAAGATATTGGACGGGCAAGTGCAGACCGACGATATTGCGGACAATGCGGTGTCAACGGCAAAAATATTGGACGACAATGTGACCGTTGATAAGATCAATTCGGGTACGGCCAACCAGGTCCTCAGGACCAATGCCGCGGGAACCGACGTCGAATGGGGCGTGATCGATGCCAACTCCATAACCGGACAGGACCTCACCGCAACCGATGGGTCTATCACCGTCGCCACCGGGACCGGGGCGACACTCGTCGCAAGCTCCATTTCCGTGACCAACGACGGGATAACCAATGCCAAGATAGCGGACGATGCCGT
>WNKP01000023.1 GCA_009797885.1 Flavobacteriaceae bacterium GF1 | reverse complement strand
AACGGCGGTACCACTGTTGTCGGAGGAACCATTATCGATGTCGGATGTGGCTATTGTTGCGCTGCCCGAGGCGCTCAATTGTACGCTGGTGTCCTTGCAACTTGGGGTGGGGAGTGTGCTGTCCCCCACGGTCACCACAGCGGTACAGGTGTCTGAGTTGCTGCTAGGGTCGGTCACCGTCAGGGTCACTGTGTTGTTCCCAAGGTCGTTGGCGCTAAAGCCGGTCTTGGACAGCGCCAGGGTAAAGTTCCCACAGTTGTCAGAGGAACCGTTGTCGACATCGGAGGCAGCGAGGGTCGCAGATCCGGTTGTGCCGAGCTGTATGGTCGCGTCCTTGCAGCTGGGGGTGGGTACGGCCTTGTCCTCCACGGTCACTGTGGCGGTACAGCTGTCCGAATTGTTGCTGCCGTCCGTCACCGTCAAGGTCACCGTGTTGTCCCCCAGGTCGGAACAGCCAAAGCTGGTGGTGTCCAGGGAAAGCGATACGGTGGTGCCGCTGTTGTCGGAGGAACCGTCGTCGATGTCCGATGTGGAGATCGTTGCGCTTCCCGAGGCGCTAAGTTGTACGCTGGTGTCCTTGCAACTTGGGCTGGGGAGCGTGCTGTCCCCCACGGTCACCGTGGCGGTACAGGTGTCCGAGTTGTTGCTGGGGTCGGTCACCGTCAAGGTCACCGTGTTGTCCCCAAGGTCGTTGGCCCCAAAGTTGGTCGTGGACAACGCCAGGGTGACGCTCCCGCAGTTGTCGGAGGAACCATTGTCGATGTCCGATGTGGCAATCGTTGCACTACCCGAGGCGCCCAGTTGTACGCTGGTGTCCTGGCAACCTGGGGTGGGGAGCGTGCTATCCCCTACGGTCACCACAGCGGTACAGGTGTCCGAGTTGTTGCTGGCGTCCGTTACGGTCAAAGTTACCGTATTGTCCCCCAGGTCGGAACAGCCAAAGCTGGTGGTGTCCAGGGAAAGGATAACGGCGGTACCACTGTTGTCGGAGGAACCGTTGTCGATGTCGGAGGTGGCGATCGTTGCGCTTCCCGAGGCGTCCAGTTGTACGCTGGTGTCCTTGCAACTTGGGCTGGGGAGCGTGCTGTCCCCCACGGTCACCGTGGCCGTACAGGTGTCCGAGTTGCTGCTGGGGTCGGTCACCGTCAAGGTCACCGTGTTGTCCCCAAGGTCGTCGGCATCAAAGCTGGTTTCGGAAAGGCCCAGGGAGACGCTCCCGCAGTTGTCCGAGGAACCGTTGTCGATGTCCGAGGTGGCGATCGTTGCACTGCCCGAGGCGCTAAGTTGTACGCTGGTGTCCTGGCAACTGGGAGAAGGCTCGGCCTTGTCCTCCACGGTCACTTTAGCGGTACAGCTATCCGAGTTGCTGCTGGCGTCCGTTACGGTAAGGGTCACCGTGTTGTCCCCCAGGTCGGAACAGCCAAAGCTGGTGGTGTCCAGGGAAAGGGTAACGGCGGTGCCGCTGTTGTCGGAGGAGCCGTTGTCGATGTCCGAGGTGGCAATCGTTGCGATGCCCGAGGCGCTAAGTTGTACGCTGGTGTCCCTGCAACTTGGGGTGGGGAGCGTGCTGTCTCCCACGGTCACCGTGGCCGTACAGGTCTTCGAGTTGTTGCTGGGGTCGGTCACCGTCAAGGTCACCGTGTTGTCCCCAAGGTCGGTGGCATCAAAGCTGGTCTTGGACAACGCCAGGGTGATTCCGCAACCATCGCTGCCGCCGTCCACAAGGGCGGGATCCAGGGTCGCCGTGCCAGTGGCACCCAGTTCTAGCTCCACCGCCTGTTGTTGGCACACCGCCGTCGGCTGGGTACTTGCCCTGCTGTCCTCGGTAATGTTGAGGCTGCTACCTATCAGCGCCGCACGCTCGTAATGGGCCCTGCAGTAGACCAGGCCGTAAGCGCCAACGGCAACCGTCGGCGTGTTGGAAAGGCCCTGGCCCTCCCAACCAATCAGCGTGGCGTCCCAGTTCGCAACCGAGAGCCCACTGTTGTCCAGCATATCACTTCCATTGGTCAATGCCGCCAGGTCCCATTCCCCCAAGTTCCGGTCAAAGGCACCCGCACCGGAGAACATGCCCTCCATATCGGTCACATTGCCCGTGTCCCACGAGCCGATGTTGCCGTTGAAGGCACTTGCACCAGTGAACATATTGGACATATCCCCCACTTTGGCCACGTTCCAAGGACCAATGGGCCCGTTAAAGACGCTTGCGCCAGTGAACATATTGCCCATACCGGTCACCTCACCAGTGTCCCAGGAACCGATGGCTCCGTTAAAGCTACTTGCACCATTGAACATGCTCCCCATATCCTCCACTTTGGCCACGTTCCAGGAAGCGATGTTCCCGTTAAAGGCACTGGCACCGGAGAACATGCCTGCCATATCGGTCACATTGCCCGTGTCCCAGGAGCCGATGTTGCTGTTGAAGGTACTCGCGCCATTGAACATATTGGCCATATCCCCCACTTTCGCCGTATTCCAAGAAGCGATGTTCCCGTTAAAGGTGCTTGCGCCGGAGAACATGCCCGCCATATCGGTCACATTGCCCGTGTCCCAGGAACCGATGTTACCGTTGAAGGCGCTGGCGCCATTGAACATATTCCCCATATCTTCCACTTGGGCCACGTTCCAACTAGAAAAACTTGTCGTCCACCTAAGTGAGGTACATCCGTTGAACATATTGGCTATACTAATACCGGTCAGGCCGCTCAAGTTAGGGGTATCGATTGCCTTGACTTCCAAATTGCTACAGCCGTAAAATGCATTTTCCATGTTGGTCCAGGCTATCGCGCTGCCCCATTGGTCCACAGAGAGCAGCTTATCCTTATCCCCCCCATTATTAAACGCTATCCTCGAGAGGTTGCCGGAGGTGGCATTGCGCAGGGCCATCTGTATCACCCCCGCGGTATAGTTATGATCAGTGACATCCACGGTCAGGAATCCGGACACGGTCTGACCTGTCAGTTCGTAGCTGCCATCAGCCCCCAGGTCCACATCGTAGGTTCCCGTGGCAGGGATATGGATGGAATTGCTTCCGGAGGTGCCGGATTTGGTCGTGTCCCAGGTAGTGACGAATACGGTTGTGGGATACGCCACCACGTTAACTGTAGCGATGCAATCATGCGTGTTGGTGCTACCATCCGTTACCGTGAGGGTTACCGTATAGGTCCCACCGGCTGTAAAAGTGTCCGTATCCAGGGAAAGCGACACCGTGCCGCTATTGTCGGATGAGCCGCCATCCACATCCGCTGCCGCAATCGTAACGCTGCCCGCTGCACTCAGTTGTACCGTAATATTTTTACAGCTCGCCTTGGGATTCGTATCGTCCACCACGGTAACCGTGGCCGTACAGGTGTCTTCGTTCCCATTGGGGTCGGTTACCGTCAAGGTCTCCGTGTTGTCCCCAAGTTCACTGGCCGTAAAGGTGGTCTGGGACAGGCTTAAGGAGACGTCCCCACAGGCATCGCTGGAACCATTGTCCACAAGAACAGGTGTCAAGCTGGCCGTGCCATTGCTGCCCAGGTAAATTGTCGCTGCCTTGCATTGTGGCGTCGGGTCGATCTTCTCCGAGCCGTCATCGATAATATTAAGGCCGAATGCTTTACGTTCGGTACCGGCCGCACAGTACACCAGGCCATCAGCACCGATGGTGAAAGTGGGAGTTTGGTGGAAGCCCTTCGCGTGCCAACCGATGATCGTGGCGTCCCAGTTGGCCATGGAGAGCCCACTACCGTCGAGCATACCGATGGCATTGGTCAACTTCCCCAGATCCCATTTGCCCAGGTTCTGGTCAAAAGCGGTTGCGTCGTCAAACATCCACTGCTTATTGGCGACACTGCTCGTTTCCCAGGAACCAATATCCTGATTAAAGACGCTTGCAAACCGAAACATGGAAAACATATTGGTTACCTGACTGGTGTTCCAGGATCCAATGTCCTGGTCAAAGGCACTTGCGTTCCGGAACATGGAGGCCATACTGGACACGCTACCAGTGTCCCACGAACCGATGTCCACATTAAAGGAACTTGCGCCATTGAACAAGCCCGTCATATCCTCCACTTTGGACGTGTTCCAGCCGGAAAAGCTCGTATTCCCCTTAAGTTTCGTGCAGCCATTGAACATATTGGACATACTGGTCACACTGCCCAGATCGGGGGCGTCCGTCGCCTTGACCTCCAGGTTGCCACAACCGGAAAATGCGGTTGCCATGGTGCTCCAGGAAATGGCACTGCCCCATTGGTCCACCGAGAGCAGCTTAAGTTTATCGACCTGCAGGCCCACAACGAAGGGATTAAAACTTATCCCGTCCAAGGTCCCCGCACCGGAGTGGGCGTTGCGAAGGGCCACCTGTACCTGCCCGGCGGTACGGTTGTGCTCGGTCACATCCACGGTGATCTTCCCCTGCTGGTCCGTCAGTTCATAAATCCCGTCATTGCCCAAATCCACATCGTAGGTCCCTATGGCGGTGATGATAATGGAGTTGTTACCGGAACTGCCGGGCCTGGTGGTGTCCCAGGTGGTCACAAATACGCTCTTGGGATCCGTACCCAATACGGTCACCGTGGCCGTACAGGTCTTCGAGTTGTTGCTGGGGTCGGTCACCGTCAGGGTCACCGTGTTGTCCCCAAGGTCGGTGGCATCAAAGCTGGTCTTGGACAACGCCAGGGTGATTCCGCAACCATCGCTGCCGGCGTCCACAAGGGCGGGATCCAGGTTCGCCGTGCCAATGGCACCCAGTTCGAGCTCCACCGCTTGTTGTTGGCACACCGCCGTCGGCTGGGTACTTGCCATACTATCGCCGTTAAAAGTGAAGGTCGTCATTGCGGCGCGTTGAACACGGGCATTGCAGTAGACCAGACCGGAGGCACCGATGGTCACAGTGTTGGTAAAGTACTGCCCGTACCAACCGATCAGCGTGGCGTCCCAGTTCGCAACCGAGAGCCCACTATTGTTGAGCATACTAGTGCCGCTGGTCAACGCCGCCAGGTTCCATTCCCCCAAGTTCCTGTCAAAAACGCTTGCACCGGAAAACATGGAGGTCATATCGGTCACGCTGGATGTGTTCCAGGAACCGATGTCCCCGTTAAAGGCGCTCGCGCCAGAAAACATAGAATTCATAGTAATCGCGCCGCTAGTGTTCCAGGAACGGATGTCCCCGTTAAAGGCAGTTGCTTTGGAGAACATGTTGCCCATGTCCGCTATGGCTGATGTGTTCCACGAACCAATGTCCTGGTCAAAAGCACTTGCAAAGGCAAACATAAAACGTGCATTGGTCACCTTGCCCGTGTCCCAGGAACCAATGTCCTGATTAAAGGCGCTTGCACCGTAGAACATGCCGTCCATCCTAGTCACGCTACTTGTGTTCCAAGAACCAATGTCCCCGTTAAAGACACTTGCCCCAGTAAACATAGAGTTCATATCGGTCACCTTGCCCGTGTCCCAGGAACCGATGTCCTGGTCAAAGATGCTTGCAAAACCAAACATCAGACTCATATCGGTCACACTACTGGTGTTCCAGGAACCGATGTTACCGTTGAAGGCACTTGCATTATAAAACATAGCCTTCATACTGGTCGCCTTACTTAGATTTGGAATATCGGTCGCCTTGACCTCCAGATTGGAACAGCCGTAAAATGCCTCCGCCATCGTGCTCCAGGAAATACTGCTCCCCCATTGGTCAACGGAAAGCAACTTCTGTCGATCACCTCCATTGTTGAACCGGATTCGGTCCAAGGTCCCATTCCCAGAGACGGCATTGCGTAGGGCCACCTGTATCTCCCCTGCTGTAAAATTGTTACCCTCGGAATCCTTATAATTAGTGATATTTACAACAGTTTCATCGGTCTGGCCCGTCAGTTCAAAGCTGCCATCATTGCCCAGGTCCACATCATAGGTCCCCGTGGCAGGGATACGGATGGAATTTCCGCCGGAGGTGCCAGTCCTGGCCGTGTCCCAAGTGGTCACAAATACGCTTGCAGGATCCTCCACAATCACCGTGGCCGGGCATTCTGCCTTGTTCCCATTGGGGTCGGTCACCGTCAGGGTCACTGTATTCTCACCAAGATCCGAGGCCGTAAAGTTGGTTTTGGATACACTCAACGAAACGGTCCCACAGTTATCGTTGGAACCGTCATCTACAAGGAAGGCATCCAAGGTCGCTGTACCGTCACTGCCCAACCGGAACGCTGCTGGCTTGCACTTGGCCTTTGGCTCGGTGGTTTCCGCACTGTCGCCAATAATGTTAAAGCCTCTAGATTTCAGTTCGGTACGCTGGGCAATGGCTGCGCAGTACATCAGGCCATCCGCGCCAATGGTAGGCGTATTGGTAGTATTGGTAAAGCCCTGCCTATGCCAACCGATGAGCGTGGCGTCCCAGTTGGCAATGGAAAGCCCGCTTCCGTTGAGCATATTGTTACCATTTCTCAGCCTCCCCAAGTACCAATCCCCCAGATTCTGATTAAAGGCAGTTGCGCCAGAAAAGATGCCAGCCAAACGGTTCAAGCCGCTGGTGTCCCACGAACCGATATCCTGGTTAAAGGTGATTGCGCCCTGAAACATGAAGTTCATGGTACCCACATTGCTCACGTTCCAGGAACCAATGGGCCCGTTAAAGGCGCTTGCAGCATCGAACATAAAAGACATATTATCCACGCTGCCAGTGTTCCAGGAACCGATGTCCTGGTCAAAGGTGCTTGCGCCCTGAAACATGCGACTCATATCGGTCACGCTGGATGTGTTCCAGGAACCGATGTCCCCGTTAAAGGCTGTTGCGTCATTGAACATATAGGACATATCGATTACCGTGCTTGTATTCCAGTTGTTGAAACTGTTCGTAGCCGTCCCCGTAAGTACTGTACAACCATTGAACATATCGGACATGTCGGTCACACCACTTAGGTCGGGGGTGTCGGTTGCCTTGACCTCCATGTTGCTACAGCCATGAAATGCCCCCGCCATGGTACTCCAGGAGACCGCGCTGCCCCATTGGTCCACCGAGAGCAGTTTCTGTCGGTCACCCCCATTGTTGAAATGTATCCTGTTTAGGTCACCGTTCCCGGAGACCGCATTACGGAGGGCCACTTGTATTACGCCGCCAGCAGTATAATTATGATCGGTGATAACCAAGGTCAGGGACTCGGACACGACCTGGTCCGTCAGTTCATAGCTACCGTCATTGCCCAGGTCCACATCGTAGGTCCCTATAACGGGAATCGCGATGGAGTTGCTGTTGGACATACCCAATATGGTGGTATTCCAGGTAGTCACAAATACACTTGTGGGATCCACTACGACCACTGTGGCCGTACAGGTATGTTCGTTGTTGTTCTTATCGGTGGCCGTAAGGGTGACCGTATTTGTGCCAAGGTCGGTGGCCGTAAATTCTTCGGGGTATACTTCCAGGTTGACGCTCGTACAGGCATCGCTGGAACCGTTATCCACGGAAGCGGGATCCAGGGTGGCCGTGCCATCGGTCCCCAGCTCGAGTTCCAGTGCATTCGTCCTGCACCGGGCCGTTGGAGCCGTAGTTTCTGCGCTATCGCCACCAATTTTGAAAGGGTAATTATTATTCAGCTCAGCACGCTCATCTACGGCCTTACAGTAGACCAAACCCAGGGCGCCGATAGTGAGTGCATTGGTGAAACCCTGCCTCTGGCCGTACCAACCGAGAATTGTGTTGTCCCAGTTGTCCACGGATAGTCCACAGTCTTTTAGCATATTGTTACCATTGCTCAGCTTCTTCAGATTCCAATTCCCCAAATTCTGGTCAAAGGCAGTTGCACCATCGAATAGGGAAAGCATATTGGTGACCTGGCTAGTGTTCCAAGAACCGATGTCCTGGTTAAAGGCGCTTGCCCCATTGAACATGGAATCCATATCGGTCGCTATAGCTGTATTCCAAGAGCCGATGTCCTGGTCAAAGGCCGTTGCCTTCCGAAACATGAAGCGCATATCGGTGACCTTACTTGTGTTCCAGGAACCGATGTCTTGGTTAAAGACAACTGCCTCATCAAACATGGAAAACATATTGGTCACCTGACTGGTGTCCCAGGAACTGATGTCCTGGTCAAAAGCGCTTGCACGATAAAACATGCCGAACATATTGGTTACTTGGGCCACGTTCCATGAACCCAGGTCCTGGTTAAAGGCCGTTGCTCCGGCAAAAATACCTTCCATCTTGGTCACACTGCTAGTACCCCAAGAACCGATGTCCTGGTCAAAGGCCGTTGCATTCTGGAACATCCAGCCCATATCGGTTACATTAGCCACATTCCATGAACCGATGTCTTGGTTAAATAGGCTTGCGCTGGCGAACAGACCGGCCATATTGGTCACCTTGCTGGTGTTCCAGGTGAAGAAGCTTGTCGTCCCCGTAAGTTCCGTACATCCATTGAACATATTGGCCATACTGGTATTGATCAGCCCACTTAGATTGGGGGCGTCCGTTGCCTTGACCTCCAGATTACTACAGCCATGGAATGCACCGGCCATGGTGCTCCAGGATATCCCACCCCATTGGTCCAAGGAGAGCAGCTTATCCCTGTCCCCTCCATTATTGAACTGTATCCCGGTCAGAATCCCGTTCCCAGAAGCGGCATCGCGAAGGACCACCTGTATCTCCCCGGCGGTATAGTTTTCGTCAACTACATTAATGGTAACGGGCCCGGTCTGGTCCGTCCGTTCATAGCTGCCGTCATTGCCCAGATCCACATCGTAGGTCCCTGTGGCAGGGATGGTAATGGAGTTGCTTCCGGAGGTGCCGGATTTGGTGGTGTCCCAGGTGGTGATAAAGGCTGCGAGGTCCAACACTGTTACCGTGGCCGCACACTCCCCCCAGTTCACGTTGGGGTCGGTCACTGTTAGGGTTACCGTTTTTGTACCTATATCAGTAGGGGTAAAACTGCTTTGTGACAAAGTTAACGAGACACTCCCACAGGCATCGCTGGAACCATCGTCCACGGAAGCGGGATCCAGGGTGGCCTTACCATCGGTCCCTAGTTGGAGTTCCAGCGCATTCGTCTTGCACCGGGCGGTCGGTTTAGTCGTTTCCGCACTATCTCCAGTGAAGGTGACGGCATTATCCTCTTTTAGCTCGGAACGCTCGACAGCGGCGGTGCAGTAGACCAATCCGGAAGCTCCGATGGTTACATTGCTGATGAGACCTTGGCTGTGCCAACCAATCAGCGTGGCGTCCCAGTTGGCAACCGAGAGCCCACTCTCATTGAGCATATTGGTCCCATTGGTCACCTGCCCCAGGTCCCAGGTCCCCAAATTCTGGTCAAAGGCGCTTGCGTTCCAGAACATCTGGCTCATATCAGTCACGCTGCTGGTATTCCAGGAACCGATGTTTTGGTCAAAGGCGCTTGCGTCCCGAAACATGTAAGCCATATTGGTAACGCTGCCGGTGTCCCAGGAACCGAGGTCCTCGTTAAAGGCCGTTGCGTTCAGGAACATGCCCTCCATATCGGTCACACCACTGGTATCCCAGGAACCGATGTCCCCGTTGAAGGCCTTCGTGTAGGCAAACATGCCGGACATATCCGCCACATTACCGGTGTCCCAGGAACCCAGATCCTGGTCAAAGACGTCCATGGCCCGGAACATGTTGTCCATATTGGTCACCTTGGCCACGTTCCACGAGCTCAGGTCCTGGTCAAACGAAGTGGCAAAACGGAACATCCAACCCATATTGGTCACCTCGGCAACGTTCCACGAACCGATGTCCGCGTTAAAGGCACTTGCCCCGGAAAACATATAGCCCATATCCGTCACACTGGACACGTTCCAATTGGAGAGGCCCGCCGTACCCTCGAACGACCTACTGCCGACAAACATCCCGTTCATATCGGTCACCTTGGCCACATCCCAGGAACCGATGTCCCCGTTAAAATTGCTCGCACTGTAAAACATATTGGACATATCGGTCACGTTGGACACGTTCCAACCCGAGAGGCCCGTTGTCCCTGTAAGGGAGCCACAGGACCTGAACATACGGGACATATCGGTCACGTTGCCCAAATCCGGGGCATCGGTAGCCTTGACCTTCAAATTCCCACAGCCATGGAAGGCGCCCTCCATGGTGCTCCAAGAGATGCTGCCCCAGTGGTCCACGGAGAGCAATTTTCGTCTGTCACCCCCATTGTTGAAGTATATCCTGGTCAGGGGATTGGTGTCCGCACTATGGATGGCCACTTCTATTTCCCCAGCGGTATAATTATGTTCGGTCACATTTATAATGGTGGTCCCGGTCTGGTCCATGAGTTCAAAGCTGTTGTCATTGCCCAGGTCCACATGGTAGGCCCCCGTAGCAGGGATGGTGATGGAGTTGCTGTTGGAGGTGCCGGACTCGGTCGTGTCCCAGGTGGTGACGAACAGGTTTTCGGAACGGAAGGTTACGGTCACCGTGGTCTGGCAGTCATCCGTGTTTCCATCGGGGTCGGTCACCGTAAGGGTGACCGTGTTGTCACCAAGGTCGTCCGGTGTAAAGCTGCTTGGGGATACGCTTAACGAGACGTCCCCGCAGGTATCACTGGAACCGTTGTCCACAAGATCGGCCGTAAACTCTGTTCCCAGTTCAAGGATCGCCGTCTTACATTGCGCCACTGGCCCGTCAGTATCCGCACTGTCACCGGTAATGTTAAAGCCTCTGGATATCAGTGCGGAACGCTGGGTAGTGGCCGTACAGTAGGTCAGACCGGAGGCCCCAATGGTCACGTTATTGGTAAAGCCCTGGCCGTTCCAACCGATCAAGGTAGCGTCCCAATTGGCAACCGAGAGCCCACTGTTATTGAACATATCGGTACCATTCCTCAACTTCTCCAGGTCCCAATACTCCAGGTCATGGTCAAAGGCACTTGCGTCATAAAACATGTCGAGCATAGTGGTCACCTCGCTTGTATTCCAGGAACCGATGTCCGTGTTAAAGGCTGTTGCCTGTCGAAACATATACTCCATAGTGGTCACACCGGCCGTATTCCACGAACTGATGTCCCCGTTAAAGGCGCTTGCAGCGGTAAACATCAATGACATATTGGTTACGCCGGCCGTGTTCCAGGAACTCAAATCCTGATCAAAGACACTTGCACCCAAAAACATCCGCTCCATAGTGGTCACATCACTTGTGTTCCAGGAACCAATGTCCTGGTCAAAGGCAGTTGCACTCTCAAACATGCTTTTCATGCTGGTCACCTTGGCCACGTTCCAGGAACCGATATCCCGGTTAAAGACAGTTGCCTGAAGAAACATGCCCGTCATATCGGTCACATTGCTAGTGTCCCAATTGGAGAAATTGTTTGCTGTTGTCCCCGTAAGGGACGTACAGTAATTGAACATATCGGACATATTGGTCACGCTGCCCAGATTGGGGGTGTCCGTCGCCAGCACGTCCAGATTGGTGCAGGCATAAAATGCCCTTTCCATGGTACTCCAGGAAATAGCACTGCCCCATTGGTCTACAGAGAGCAACTTCTGCCTATCACTCGAAAAGTTGAACCGTATTCCGGTCAAGCCCCCGGAACTGGAGGTGGCATTGCGGAGGGCCACCTGTATTTCCCCGGCCGCGTAGCTATGGTCCGTGACATTTACGGTAATTTCAGTGGTCTGATTCAATAGTTCATAAGTACCGTCATTGCCCAAATCCACATCGTAGTTCCCCGTAGCGGGGATGGTAATGGAATTACTGGTGGAGGTGCCGGACTTGGTCGTGTCCCAGGTGGTGACAAATACACTTGTGGGATCCTCCACGGTCAGCGTGGTCGTGCAGGTGTTCGTTTTGTTGTTGGAACTGGCTACCGTTAGGGTCATCGTCTGCGTGCCAATATCTTCGGTCGTAAAGCTGGTTTGGGGCAGGCTTAGTGAGAAGCTTCCGCAGCCATCGCTACCCTTGTCCACAAGGTCGGTCGTCAGCGTGGCCGTACCGTTGGTGTCCAACCGTAGTGTCACCTCCTGTTGGCACTCGGCCGTTGGCTGGGCATCTGATAGGCTGTCGCCTGTAATGTTGGTCATTGCGGCACGCTCCGTGTAGGCCTTACAATAGGTCAGGCTTGTGGCACCGATGGTGGGAGTGGTGAAACCCTCTGCATGCCAACCGATCAGCGTAGTGTCCCAACTATCCGAGGAGAGTCCACTATTATCGAGCATATTGGTGCCATTGGTCAACGCTCCCAAGTCCCATGCGCCAAGGTTCTGATCAAAGGTGCTTGCACTATTGAACATGTAACCCATATCGGTTACCTTAACCACGTTCCAAGAAGTGATGTCCTTGTCAAAGGAACTTGCCCCATTGAACATATTACCCATTTTGGTTACGTTGGCCACGTTCCAGGAACCAATGTTCCCATTAAAGGCACTTGCCCCATTGAACATATAACCCATATCGTCCACACCGGCCGTGTTCCACAAACCGATGTTATTCTGGTTAAAGGCACTTGCCCCATTGAACATATTGGCCATATCGGTTACATTGCTTGTATCCCAAGATCCGATGTTCTTGTTAAAGGTACTTGCCCCCTTAAACATGCCATCCATATCGGTCACCGTGCTGGTGTTCCAATTGGAGAAACGGTTTGTCGTAATCCCCCCAAGTGCCGTACAACCGTTGAACATATTGGACATATCGGTCACGTTGACCAGATTGGGGGCATCGGTGGCCTTGACATCCAGATTGGCACAGCCGTAAAAGGCATCTTCCATAGTACTCCACAACATATTGGTGCCCCATTGGTCCACCGAAACCAGCTTCTGCCTATCACCCCCATTTGACGAATCGCCGAAGTTTATCCTGGTCAGTCCACTGGTATCGGAGTCATTACGAAGGGCTACCTGTATCTCCCCTGCCACGTAATTGTTGCCGTCGGGGTCGGTATAGTTGGTGACATTTACCGTGATTTCATCGGTCTGGTTGAACAGGTCGTAATCCCCATCATTGCCAAGGTCCACATCGTAGTTACCTATGGCGGGGATGGTAATGGAATTGCTGGTGGAGGTTCCGGACTTAGTCGTGTCCCAGGTGGTGACAAAATGTGCCGTTCCGGAATAGCCCACGTTCACCGTGGTCTGGCAGGTGGCGGTGTTACTGTTGGGGTCGGTCACCGTAAGGGTCACTGTGTATTCGCCTGCATTGGAAAACTCATATTGGGACAAGCTCAGCGAGACAGGTCCACAGGCATCTCCGGAATCCTTGTCCACGTCCTCAGCCGTCAGGGTGGCTTTGTAGGTGTCGCCGAATACCAGCCATAACTGCTCCTCACAATTGGCTGTCGGTGGGTCATCCTCAGCGCTGTCACTAATGTTCAGGGTCAACCTGGCACGCTCTTCGTAGGCCTTACAGTAGACCAGGCCACCACCACCGACGGTGACCGTATTGGTGAAGGCCTGCTCATCCCAACCAATGATCGTGGTATCCCAGTTATCCACAGACATCCCCGTATTGTCGAGCATTTTATCGGCCCTGGTCACCTGTTGCATGTTCCAATTGCCAAGGTTATGGTCAAAGGAGGTGGCGCTCCGGAGCATGGCACCCATATTAGTTACACTGCTGGTGTTCCAGGAGCCAATGTTCTGGTTAAAGAGGTTTGCACCCTGAAACATGGATCCCATATTGGGGATAGTACTTACATTCCAGTTGGCGAAACTAGCATTCCCCTTGAGTGATTTACAGTCGATAAACATGGCGGACAGCCCTGTATTGATTCCCGTATGCTTGTTCATTTCGCTCAGGTCGGGAACATCGGTCGCCAAAACGTCCAGATTGGTACAGCCACCAAATGCACTACCTAATCGGTACCATTTTGTACTGCCCCATTGGTCCACGGAGAGTATCTTTTCCTTGTCATTTGTATCATCATCGAACCAAATCCTTATCAATGTACTCCATCTGGTTCCATTTGCGGGCTGGCCATCAGTATTACTGCGTATGGCCACCTGTATTTCCCCTGCCTCATAGTTGTTACCTGTAGGGTCGGTATAGGTGGTCACATCTATGGTCAAGGGCCTGTAGACACTCCCTCCATGTTTCGTCACTTCATAGCTACCATCATTGCCTATATCCACATCGAAGGTCCCGCCAAAAGGGAGGCGGATGGAGTTGCTATCAGAGGAGTCGCTACTGGTTTTGGTCGTATCCCAGGTGGTGACGAAGATATCCGAGGAATAGGCACCCAGGGTCACGTCGGCCTCGCACGTACTCCAGTTCCCACCGTGATCGGTCACTGTTAGGGTCACTGTCTCCGTACCTGTACCCCAAAGGGTGCCCGGGGATACGGTCAACGAGGCAATCCCGCAGGGATCGTGGGAACCATCATCTATAAGGTCGGGATCCAGGGTCACATTCCCTATGGGGCCCAGCCGCATTGCTATGTCCTTGCACCTGGCCTCCGGGGAGGTGGTGTCCCCAGTATCATCAATAATGTTGAAGCCATTGGTTATCAATGTGGCACGCTGGGTACTGGCGGCACAGTAGATTAGGTTATATGCGCCAATGGTTACCTTGTTGGTGAAGCTTTTTTGGTGCCAACCGATCAGCGTGGCGTCCCAATTGGCAATGGAGAGCCCACTACCATTGAGCATCCCAAGGCCACTGGACAACACCCCCATGTCCCAATCCCCCAAATTCTGGTCAAAGGCGCTTGCCATAAGGAACATGGCGTTCATATTGGTTACGCTGCCCGTGTCCCAGGAACCAATTTCCCCGTTAAAGGAACTTGTACGCTGAAACATGCTTTGCATGCTGGTCACACTGGCCACATTCCACGAACCGATGTTTTGGTTAAAGGCTGTTGCCCCACTGAACATGTGGTCCATATTGTTCACACTACTGGTGTCCCAGGAACCGATGTCCCCATAAAAAACACTTGCCCCGGCAAACATATAGCTCATATCGGTCACTCCAGATGTGTTCCAGTTGGAGAAGCCCGTCTCTCCTGTAATGGACTTACATCTGACGAACATATTATCCATACTGGTTACGCTGTCCAGATCGGGGGCGTCGGTCGCCTTGACCTCCAGATTGGTACAGCTGTAAAATGCACCCGCCATGCTGTTCCAGGCAATACTGCTGCCCCACTGGTCCACCGAGAGTAGCTTATCCCTGTCGACCCCCTTCGACGAATCTTTGAAATCCATCCCGGTCAGGTACCCGTACACAACAAGCCTGGCCCCGGAGGCCGCATTGCGGAGGGCAATTTTTATCTCCCCCGCTTCATAGTTTTTACGCGCTTCGTCACCATAGTTGGTATATTTGGTAACATCCACGGTGATGGACCCGGTCTGGCCGAACAGGTCGTAGGTGCCATCATTGCCCACGTCCACATCGTAGGTTCCGCTGGCGGGGATGGTGATGGAGTTGCTATCGGACGAACCGTCGCTGGTTTTGGTGGTATCCCAAGTGGTAAGAAAGTCGGCGGTACCTACCACCGTCACTGGGGTGGTGCAAGTCGATACCATGCCGGTATTACCCGTCACCGTAAGGGTTACTATCCGCGTACCGGTAGTCCTAAAGCTGCTGTTGTTTATGACCAAGGAGGCAATCCCACAGGCATCACTCGAACCGGTGTCCACCCAATAGTTGGTAATGTTGGCAATGCCATTGGAGTTAAATCCCAAGGTGATGCCAGGGTGGCATCGGGCGGTCGGAGCACTGGTTTTCGGACTGTCTCCAGTGAAGTTGACGGCATTATCCTCTTTTAACCCGGCACGCTCTATGCCAGCCGCACAGTAGACCAATCCAGAAGCACCGATGGTTATATTTCTGATAAGGCCCTGGTTGTGCCAACCTTTGAGCGTAGCATCCCAATTGTTCACGGAAAGCCCACTGTTATCGAGCATTCCGGTGCCATTGGCCAACGCCCCCAGGTTCCAATCCCCCAAATCCTGATCAAAGGCAGTTGCGCCAGAGAACATCAAGCCCATGACCCACACACTACTGGTGTTCCAGGAACCAATGTCCGCATTAAAGGAACTTGCACCCTCAAACATGCCGTGCATAGTGAGCACGCTGCCCGTATCCCAGGAACTGATGTCCCCGTTAAAGGAACTTGCCCCATTGAACACGTTTTGCATAAGGGTCACCCCAGCCGTGTTCCAGTTGGAAAGGTCCGTTGCTTGCGTAAGTGAGGTACACCATTGGAACATGCTTTCCATACTGGTCACCTTGCTCAGGTCCGGGGCATCGGTTGCCTTGACCTCCAGATTGGTACAACCTCTAAATGCACCGGCCATGCTGCTCCAAGAAATGCTGCTGCCCCACTGGTCCACCGAGAGCAGTTTCTGCTTATCACCCCCATTGTTGAAATATATCCTGGTCAGGGTCCCGGAGCTCGCATTGCGGAGGGCCACTTGTATCTCCCCGGCGGTATGGCCATAGGTGGTGATATTCACGGTGGTGGTCCCGGTCTGGTCGAACAGGTCATACGTGCCATCATTGCCCAGGTCCACATCGTAGGTCCCCGTGGCGGGGATGGTAAAGGAGTTGTTATTAGAGGGGCCCGAATTGTTCGTTTTCCAGGTGGTAATGAACTCGCTTTGGGCAAAGAGGCCCGTTGTGGTCCATAAGCCTATTAAAAAAATCAATACAGGGTTCAGGCCCATGGGGTAATTTGCTCTCATAACATATCAAGGTATAGGTATGAAACAATCGATCTTGAACCAACCGCCATTGCAGCGTGGGCAAGGGATAGCCCGGATCCCATATCAAAGGCCACCACACTGATTTCAGAATTGGAGACCAGAGGGTGGATACAAGAAGGTATTGGGTGCCCTGGAAATTCCAAACACCCAGCTTCGCCCAACATCCCTGACATCGTTCTCCTATGTGCTTCCAACACAGTAGGTCCCTTACCATCCAATCTTTCCAAATCATCCAAGCAGGGAGACCTGTTGTTTTGGATCCGAAGTGTCCCAAGGTTTGCCGAGCGGGAAGACGCTGTAGGAGTTTTCCTCTTCAAACGATTATGACACTTTTAGAAGTAAAGGTATCCCCTATAGGCCAACACTTTAACACCAATGTAACAAGTGTTCTCTTTCAATGTAACAATCGTCTACATTTGCCAATAAGTGGGAGATTCTCTGGATTTATTGTCCAGTAACCACTGAAAATGGATCCCAATGGATGCCTGCTGGCCAATAAGGCTGTGCTCTTACTATCGATTTATAGGGGGGTACAGCTCTAATCGTGAAATCCCGTCAATGGGGTTTAGATTTCTCCCGTTGGTCGAAATGACCACAGGGTTATGGTTTTTGAAGGTGGAGCCGAGACCATCTTTTCCCTTCATTCCGCACGGATCCTGAACGAAGTCGAAACATGGGATGCGGAATTCCACTCAATGTCCTGTAAGAATGGATTCCTGCCTACGCGGGAATGACAACCTATCGATTTATATGGGGTAGGACGAAGCGCGATTGGGAAATCCCGTCAATGGGATTTAGAATTCTCCCGTCGGTCGAAATGACCACGTGGTGAATGATTTTTGAGGGTGGAGCCGAGACCATCTTTTCCTATAATTCCGCACGGATCCTGAACGAAGTCGAAGCATGGGATGCGGAATCCCTCCCTATGTCCTGTAAGAATGGATTCCTGCCTACGCGGGAATGACAACCTATCGATTTATATGGGGGAGTCCGAAGCACAATTGGGAAATCCCGTCAATGGGGTTTAGATTTCTCCCGTTGGTCGAAATGACCATGTGGTGAATGATTTTTGGAGGTGGATTCGAAATTATGGGTATTTATTCTTCCCCAATGTCCTCATTCCACAATTCAGGTCTGTCCGCAATAAAGTCCTCCATCATTTTTATGCATTCCTCATCGTTCAGAACGATGACCTCCACACCATGGGCCCTTAACAGATCTTCGGCCCCTAAAAAGGTCTTGTTTTCCCCAATGACCACTTTGGGAATTCCATAAAGCAAAATTGCCCCAGTACACATGGGACATGGTGACAGGGTGGTGTAAATGGTGGATTCCCTGTAGACTTTTGCCTCTTGCCTTCCCGCATCTTCGAAGGCATCCATTTCCCCATGAAGGACGACACTGCCCTTTTGGATCCTTCTGTTATGCCCCCTTCCAAGAATGGTCCCTTGGTGTACGATGACACTCCCGATTGGAATTCCACCTTCCGATAGGCCTTTTCTGGCTTGGTTAACGGCTTCTTTAAAAAATATATCCATGGTTAAATTTTAAGTAAAGCTACATTGCTGTAACCCCAAATAGGTTGTTTTTTAACTTTTTGATTTTCCCTGAAACGATACTACTCCCTTTTCAGGAACTTTGATGCATCCTCGATTGTTCTTTATTTTGTTCATCAAAATGGTATTTATCCTGTACCTACCAAAATTATTCCGTGGGTTGGCCAAAGGTTTGGACCGCACTCACTCCAATCCCAGATCATCCTTCAATATGGCATAGCCGTCCAGTATGTTTTTCTCTGCCGATCCGCTGTTGACCGCACGCTCGTAAAAAGGTATGGCCTCCTCCAATCGTCCCCTTTGGTGCAACATAATTGCCAGGTTTCCGGCAGCCAATGCATTATTGAGGTCCGCTTCGGAGGCCTGGCGGAAATAGGCCATCGCCTTTTCTGCATCGCGATCGACGTAATGCTGGCCCAGGTTGGTCAGGGCTAAGGTGTTTTCAGGATCTTTCTCCACGGCTTTTTCATAACCCTTAATGGATTCTGGTGTATTGCCCAGTTCGGACTGGATGACACCATAAATGAACCACAACTTGGTGTCATCAGGAAATCGTTCCAGCGTTTTTTTACAATGGTCCAGGGCTTTCATGTGGTTTTGTATCCGATTATCCGACAAACCGGTAAGGTGCTGAAGGTAAAAGGTCTGTGTTCGAATGGATCTTCCATGTTCCACATCGGCCAAAATTAAGGTTTCGCTGTCGCGCCAATCGCTTGCACGGGCAGAAGCCAAGAGCGCAAACAACACTATGACTGCAGGAGCCCCTATCCATAGGTAATAGACGGCATGTCCCTTGCGACGACCGGCCCTTGCTTTCTTTACCACTGCCTCCACCGCAAAAACAATTGCCCAGGAGAAACCAAATAAAGGTATGAACAGGAACCGTTCGGCCATGGTGGCGAGAATAATGACCAGCAAATTGCTGACCGGAAAAAGGGTAAGCAAATAAAACCAAATACCGTAAGTCGCGGGATGTTTCTTTTTGATGCCCCAAACTGCAAAGCCCAAAAGGGTAATATATATGACCAAACTGATTATGGCAGCGGGCAGGGTCCCGTCCTCCATGGAGAAATGTCCCGAGGAATAATCCCAGTTCAAGGGATGGGGCCAAAACAGCAGTTTTAGGTAATACCCCAAAATGTAAAAGGTCATGATCAGCCTATCGGGGGTGTCCAACGTAATTAGACTATTGTTAAACTCGTTAAGGTATCTTGAGTCGTTTTCCAAATGCAGCATCCGGAAGAGCATAAATGCCAATCCAATGGCCAAATAGGGCCAGGTCTTCCGCACGACCGACTTCAAGGGTTGCGTTTGGAAATAATAGAAGGTAAGGGGGATAAGAAGGGCAAAAGCGACGCCCGTTTCCTTAAAAAAAAGCGATGCCGTAAAAGCAATCATACTCAGTCCCTTCCAGAAGCCACTCCGCTCCTCTTCTGCTTTGAAAAGCCACCATAAGGACAATGCAATGGCCAGAAAACATAGGATATCGTCCCTCCCCTTGATGTTAGCGACCGATTCAACATGTACGGGATGAACCGTAAAAATGACAAGGATGGCCAAAATCGTGAGCATTGGTCGGCCTTTGAGCAGATAGCGCTTCATAATTTGAAAGAGCAATAACACCAGCGCAATATAGTACACGAGGTTCATCATGTGATGGTGCTGGGGTTCCATGCCAAAAAGGGACACATCCAATGCGTGGGAAACAGCGGTTAGCGGGCGGGTAATACTTATTGTTTGCAATTCCCAATCCCCATTGGCCATATCGGAGAAAAGCCTGCCCATTCCCGATAGGCCATTTTGTACGTATTGATTCTCCGTAACCAGTATGGTATCATCGATGGCAAATTCAAAATTGGTGGTTTCACCATAGATCATCAGTATCAAAACAACCAGTACTACCTGTATACCATATTTTAGGTACATTGGCTTTTTCTGGTTCTTGGTCTGTTCTTCTTTCGGAAGAACAGGGAGGGTTCCCCTTTTTTTCTTTTTATCCATTCGTTTTGACATAGCGGGGGTGGATTAGTGGTTTATGCATGCATTCAACTACCTTGTGATTATTTTGCATAGGATGGTCGTTGTAATACCTTTTCAAATTGTCCCATTATCGCCTTTTGTAAGACCTGATCCACAAAAAGAGTAATACAACCACTGCGGAGACAATCAACCCAAGCATTAGGAAGAATTGGGCTTCCCGTACCATATCACTCAATCCGTCCAGCATAAGTTGAAGTTTTAAGACGAAGGGCCAAACGGCCACAGCCGAAACCCATGAAATAGTTTGTTGACCTCAGACATTGATGTGTCCAACACTGATTCCAAACAGCCCTTTGCAAGACCGATGGGATAACCCTTGGGGTTTTCTTCAAATGCCTGTTATAGAACTTGTTCCACTCCTAAACAGGCCCCTAAACTTCGGAGGCCAGTGACCTATCAAAAAACCCCAATTTGAAATCATTGTACCATGTTTAAAAAAGACGTAACACTTCAACATATGATATCCTTGAAGCTTGGACGATGGAAATCTAAGCAAGAGCACCAAGCATCGCAAAAATTGATGCATAAGTGTTTCGTTAACAGAACAAATGGTAGCTTTGGTTGATATGTGATTATATGAAAAATCCATGTGATTTTTCAGCATCATAAAAATGTCCCTTTCCCTTTTTTTCCAGCAACACCAATAGCGCTTAGGCGCCATTGCCCCTTTTTATCGGTTCAGATAGACAATCCCTTGTGAGGGCGGTGTGGTCCCATCCCCAAAATCTATCCTATAGTAATACACCCCATTGGATAGTTTGCCGTCCCCTAGGATAAGGCCCCGGTCGGTGCTACCGTCCCAGTCCGGCGTGTCCCTGTTCCCCCTGTACACCAAGGAACCGTTACGGTCATAGATTGCCATGGTGTAATTGGGGTAATCGTTCCTCAGCCAGGAAATGGAAAAGGTGTCGTTGATTCCGTCGCCGTTGGGTGAGAACCCCCGTTTTCCCAAATCTTTCAAGTGGGCGCAGTTCTCCAAGGTGGCCCTTACCGCAACCCGCTCGGAAGCACATCCTTTGCCATCTTCAAAAGATCCATAATAAACGGCACCATCCACCAGGGGGGTATCATTTTCCAGTTTCACGTTACCGCCTTTACCCAAGTACCAGTTTAGGGTACCGTTACCCGAGGCCACTAAATCGGATATTGTGGGGTTTTCGGAAGCACAGAACCCCTGTTTACCTTCCGCCTCGGGGACAGGGACCTCGGAAACAGAGGCAATGGTGGTGCCCGTAAGATTACAGCCATTTGCCAAGGTTACCATAACGGTGAATTCCTCTCCATTCGAAACATTGGTCACCCTTGGGTTTTGTATGCCAGGGTCGTTAAATACAGCATTTCCATTACTGGTCCATGACCACGAGGTTCCCAGTCCACTTATCTCGTTCAATTGTAAGGGTAGGTATCGCTGACAAATCGGTCCACTGTTGGTAACAATAACTGGTAGGGCAGTCACCTCCTGTACCGATACCGTGGCAGTGCATGTGGCCATATTTCCGCCATCATCAGTCACGGTAAGAGCTACCGTATTCTCCCCCAGATCGGAACAGTTAAAACTGGTTCTATTCAAGGAAAGGGCCGTGGCACCACCACTGTAATTAAAGGAGCCGTTATCCACATCGGAGGCGGTAATCGTTGCGGTGCCCGTGACGTCCAGTTCCACGGTGATGTCCTTACAAATGGCTTTGAGCGTCTCGCCGTACTCCACGGTGACCGTGCCCTCACAGGTCGATACGTTGCCGCCGTTGTCGGTCACCGTTAGGGTCACAATATTAGGACCTAAGTGGGAGGCCGTAAAGCTAGCAGGGGATACACCCAAAGACACCTTCCCACAGGTATCGCTGGAACCGTTGTCCACAAGTTCGGCCGGTAGACTGGCGGTGCCATCCGCGCCGAGTTGTAGCGTAACCTCCCGGCACCGTGCCGTAGGGGTAGCGGTATCAATTACCACAATCGTTTGGGTCACGGTGGTGCCGTTCCCCGCGGAGTCACTCACTCGATAGGTCCGCGTGATGGTTCCCGGGTTGCTCTTGCCATCACTCTCCTCACTGACAAAGCTGACCGTTGGATTTGCCGTACAGTTGTCAGTCGCATCGGTCACCACCGCAGTGTCCATCGCAGGGACATCCGATGCGCACTGCACGCTTACCGTCATCGGGTCGCTGGCCGTGGGAGCCTGTGTGTCCTTTACCGTAATCGTTTGGGTCACGGTGGTACTGTTCCCCGCAGCGTCACTCACCCGATAGGTCCGGATAATCGTTTCCGGGTTGCTCTTGCCATCACTCTCCTCACTGACAAAGCTGACCGTTGGGTTTGCCGTACAGTTGTCCGTTTCATCGGTCACCACTGCGGTGTCCACAGCAGGGACATCGGATCCACACTGCACACTGATCGCTACTGGGTCGCTTACCATGGGAGCCTGCGTGTCCCTTACCGTAATCATTTGGGTCACGGTGGTACTGTTCCCTACGGCATCACTCACCCGATAGGTCCGGACAATCGTTTCCGGATTGTTCTTGCCATCACTCACATCACTGACAAAGCGGACCGTTGGTGTCCCACAGTTGTCGGTCGCATCGGTCACCACTTTGGTGTCCACGGCCGGGACATCGGATGCACACTGTACACTGATCTGTGAGGGGTCGCTGGCCGTGGGAGCCTGCGTATCCCTTATTGTGATGGTCTGTGTGACCGTCGTACTGTTCCCCGCAACATCACTGACCCGATAGGTCCGCGTGATCGTTTCCGGATTGCTTTTGCCATCGCTCACATCACTGACAAAGGCGACCGTTGGACTCGTCATACAGTTGTCCGCTTTGTCGGCCACCACTGCCGTGTCCACGGCAGGGACATCCGATGCACACTGCACGCTTATCGCTTCCGGGTCGCTGGCCGTAGGAGCCTGTGTATCCCTTATTGTGATGGTCTGTGTGACGGTGGTACTGTTCCCCGCAGCGTCACTCACCTTGTAGGTCCGCGTGATGGTTTCCGGGTTGCTCTTGCCATCGCTCACATCAGTGACAAAGGCGACCGTTGGGCTTGCCGTACAGTTGTCGGCCGCATCGGTTACTATAGTGACATTCGGTGCCGGAGCACTGCACTGGACGTCAATCGGTGCCGGATTGCTGGCCGTGGGAGCCTGTGTGTCCTTTATTATTATTGTTTGGGTCACGGTGGTATTGTTCCCCGAAGCGTCACTCACCCGATAGGTCCGCGTGATTGTTTCCGGGTTGCTCTTGCCATCGCTCACATCACTGACAAAGCGAACCGTTGGGCTTACTGTACAGTTGTCGGCCGCATCGGTTACTACAGTGACATTCGGTGCCGGAACACTGCACTGGACGTTGATTGTTGCCGGACTGCTGGCCGTGGGAGCCTGTGTGTCCTTTACAGTAATCGTTTGGGTCACGATGGTACTGTTCCCCGCAGCGTCACTCACCCGATAGGTCCGCGTAATCGTTTCCGGATTGCTCTTGCCATCGCTCACATCACTGATAAAGGCCACCGTTGGACTGGTCGTACAGTTGTCCGCTTCGTCGGTCACTACGCTGATGTCCGCGGCGGGGACATCAGACGCACACCGTACATTGATCGGTGTCGGGTCGCTGGCCGTAGGGGGGATGTTTTCTACACGGTCGCCAATAATATTAAGCGTGAGTGCTGCACGTGCCGCACCGGCCTTACAGTAGGTTAATCCATGGGCGCCTATGGTAACATTGTTCATAAAACCCTGGTTAAACCAACCGGTGAGTGTGGCGTCCCAATTCTCCATGGAGAGTGCAGTACCACTAAGCATAGCGGTGCCATTGGTCAACTTTCCCAGGTTCCAATTCCCCAAATTCTGGTCAAAAGCACTTGCCTGATAACATATGGAAACCATTGTAGTCACACTACCCGTATCCCAAGAACCGATATTCCCATTAAAGGCGCTTGCCCGATAAAACATGGAGGCCATATTGGTGACATTGCCAGTGTTCCAGGAACCGATGTCCCAATCAAAGGTTGTTGCACTGGTAAACATGGCGGCCATACTGGTCACGCTACCCGTATTCCATGAACCGATATCCCCATCGAAGGAACTTGCCTGATTGAACATATAGCTCATATCGGTAACGGCAGTCGTGTTCCAGGTTGGGAAGCTTGTCGTCCCTTTGAGTGCCGTACACAGCATAAACATTTCGCTCATAGTGGTCACACTTCCCAGGTTCGGAGTATCGGTGGCCTTGACCTTCAAATTGGTACAGCCATAAAATGCGCCAGCCATTGTACTCCAGGATATGGCACTGCCCCATTGGTCCACGGAAAGCAGTTTCTGCCTGTCCCCCGAATTGTTGAAATGTATCCTGGTCAGCCCCCCATTCCCCGAAACGGCATTGCGAAAGGCCAACTGTATCTCACCAGCAGTATGGTTATAGGTGGTGACGTCCAGGATTAGGGTTCCCTCCTCGTCCAGCAGCTCAAAGGTACCATCATTGCCCAAGTCCACATCGTAGGTCCCGGTCAAAGGGATAGTAATGGAGTCGTCGTTGGTCGTGTCCCAGGTAGTGATAAAATGGTATTTTGAGGGATCTACAACGGTAACCGTGGCTGTACAACTGTTTGTGTTATTGTTGGGGTCGCTCACCGTTAAGGTTACCATGTTTGCCCCGATGTCCGACATTGTAAAACTGGTTTGGGACAGGCTAAGACTAACGCTTCCGCAAACATCGCTGGAACCATCGTCCAGAAGGGAGGCATCCAGAGTGGCCTCGTCGTTGGCATCCAGTTCGAGGGTTACTGGCTGGCATGCGACCATTGGGGGTATTTTATCTTCTACCGATACCGTGGCCGTGCAAGTTACCGCATTGTTGCTGCTATCGGCTACTGTGAGGGTCACCGTGTTCGTCCCCACATCGGAACAATCAAAACTGTTCGTGTCCAGGGAAAGAATCACCGTACCACTATTGTCCGTCGAACCGGCGTCGATATCCGAAGTGTCAATCGTCGCATTTCCGTTGGTGTTCAGTTGTACCGTAGTATCCTTGCAGGCGGAAGAGGGATCTATACCATCCTCCACGGTCACCGAAGTCGTACAGGTTTTCTCGTTTCCGTTGGGATCGGTCACCGTTAGGGTCACCGTATTCGCACCAAGATTGACGGCCCTAAAGCTGTCTGAGGACACTTCCAGGCTGACATTTCCACAGGCATCGCTGGAACCGTTATCCAGAAGGGAGGCTGCCAAGGTGGCCGTGCCGCCAGTACCCAATTGGAGCGTTACCGCCGTCTTGCACAGCGCTGTTGGCTTTATAGTTTCCACGTTGTCATCGGTAATTTTGAGAGACAATGCGGTGCGCTGGGTTCCCGCCGTGCAGTAGACCAATCCGGAAGCACCGATGGTAGGGGTGTTCGAAAAGCCCTGGCTATCCCAACCGATAAGGGTGGCGTCCCAGTTGGCAACGGAGAGCCCACTACCTTTGAGCATATCGTAACCATCGGTCACTTTCCCCAGATACCACCCCCCTAGATTCTGATCAAAAGCGTTTGCGCCATTGAACGTGGAGATCATATCGGTCACGCTGCCCGTGTTCCAGGAACCGATACCTTGATTAAAGGCTACTGCGTTTCGAAAGGTGTTGGCCATAGTGGCCACCTTAGCCACATTCCAGGAGCTGATGTCCTGGTTAAAGTCGCTCGCATCCATAAACATGGCCTGCATATTGGTCACGTTGGCCACATCCCAGGAACCGATATTCCCGTTAAAGTTACGTGCCCCGTGAAACATAAAGCCCATATCGGTCACCTTGGCCGTGTTCCAGGTGGAGAAGTCAGTTTCACCCGTCAACAATGTACATCCTCCAAACATCCAATTCATATTTGTTACACTGCCCAAGTTGGGGGCATCGGTTGCTTTGACCTCTAAATTGGTACAGCCGGAAAATGCATCTTCCATTGTGCTCCAAGAGATACTGCTGCCCCATTGGTCCACGGAGAGCAGCTTCTGTCTATCGCCTTCATAGTTGAACTGTATCTTGGTAATCCCCCTTAGGGCCACTTGTATTACACCAGCGGTATGGTTATGGTCGGTGACATTCAGGGTTAGGAAGCCGGTCCGGTCCGTCACGGTCTGGTTCGTCAGTTCATAGATTCCGTCATTGCCCAAATCCACATCAAAGGTCCCTATGGCCGGGATGGTGATGGAATTGTTGTCGGAGGTGCCGGTATTGGTGGTGTTCCAGGTAGTGACGAATTCACCCTGGGCGAACAGACCATTGGTCATCCCAAGGCAGGCGAAAAAAACAAACGCAGCCTCCATCCGCCCTGTAAAGCAATTTGTTTTCATAACGGACTGGGGTATCGCTGTGAAACGATCGATTTAAAATCGACCAACACTACCGCAGAGGAAGGAAATTTTCCGGATTGCGACCCAAGGGCCGTTACACTGAATTCAGAACCGGGGACCAAGGAAGGGGACAAGAAGGATCCGAGCTGTCCTGGAAACTCCAGATGCCCCGACCCACACAATACTCCGACTATTGTTTTCCTGTCCTTTTTCAAAACGGTCTGTTCTTTTGTAACCCATATCTTTACAAATCATCCCACTGGCCAAATCTGTTTTTTAGATCCGAAGTGTCCCGGAGTTTGGCAAGTAGAAAAGGATTCGTGTGAAATTTCCTATATAAATTACCTCTTTTTGGCCCATATCTTAGTAAAAAAGTAACAAGCGTTCTTATTTGAAAATAAATGGGATCCATGATTTGGGGCTTATCACGAGGGCACAGCTATGCTGCAGGGTATGCCAATGTACCAAATCCATGACCAGGGGAGAACGCTGCACAATGACCTTGGCGCTGGTTTGATCAGGTATCCGTCTTCCTTCCCAATAGTCCGCTGAGCCCAACGGCGGACAGGGTCGGATCTGTTTCAAAATGTCCTGAAACCTTCAAAGATTTGTACTCCCAATGGTGCCAATCCCAATGTCTATCAAGCAACTTTTTAATTGATTTCTGCTATATGACCGATACTTGGAATTTGATAACACAGGACAATTCGGCAAGCAGGCCATAGGGTGGTCTACCCCTCCATAGGTTCCATATTTGAAGGTGGTTCCTCGATACTTTTCCCAATAAAAAAGAGGATGTCCCGATTATTTGGACATCCTCTTTTTTTATGCTACCAGACTGGTGACCTATCAGGATTTTGCAATTTCGCCTGTTCGTATGGCCATCTTACCATCTGGATTATTTATATGCTCCCTGTCTATCGGTTCAGATAGACGATTCCCTGGACCGGTGGAGTCTTTCCGTCCCCAAAATCCAGCATATAGTAGTACACCCCATTGGGCAGTTTGCCGTCCCCAAGGGCAATGCCCCCGGCAGCGCTGCCGTCCCAGTCCGGTGTGCCCGCGTTCCCCTGGTACACCAGAATGCCGTTTTGGTCATAGACTTTCATGGAGTAATCTGGATAATCGCGCCTTAGCCCGGAAATGGAAAAGGTATCGTTGATTCCATCACCGTTCGGGGAGAAGCCCCGTTTGCCCAGGTCCGGTAATCCACCAAAGTCCTTGTTATCGATTCCATCACCTTCCGGTGCGGACCCCGTTTCCTCCGGATCCGGGCGGCCACTGAGATCATTGTCGGTGGTCAGACCGCCCTTGGGTAGGAACACACGTCCGCCGCCGCCTGCCCCACTACAGTCCTTACTGTCCCCAACAATGTTGAAGGTCAGCGCGGCACGCTGGGTGTCGGCCGTGCAGTAGACCAGTCCGGAGGCGCTGATCGTGGGGGTGTTGGTAAAGCCCTGGCCGGCCCAACCGATCAGCGTGGCATC
>WNKP01000022.1 GCA_009797885.1 Flavobacteriaceae bacterium GF1 | reverse complement strand
GATACCGATGGTGACGGCACGGGCGACAATGCGGATACGGACGACGATAACGATGGTACCCCGGATACGGACGATGACTTCCCGCTGGACGCCAACGAGGATACCGACACGGACGGTGACGGAATCGGGGACAATGCCGATACGGATGATGATAACGATGGTACCCCGGATACGGAGGATGATTTCCCATTGGATGCCAATGAGGACACCGATACCGACGGTGACGGAACGGGCGACAATGCCGATACGGATGATGATAATGACGGAACCCCGGATACGGATGACGATTTCCCACTGGATGCCAACGAGGATACCGATACCGATGGCGACGGAATAGGCGACAATGCCGATACGGATGATGACAACGATGGTACCACGGATACGGATGACGACTTCCCACTGGACGCCAATGAGGATACCGATACCGATGGTGATGGAACAGGTGACAATGCGGATACGGACGACGATAACGATGGTACCCCTGACACGGACGATGACTTCCCGCTGGACGCCAACGAGGATACCGATACCGATGGTGATGGAACGGGCGACAATGCGGATACGGACGACGACAATGATGGTACCCCGGATACGGATGACGATTTCCCGATGGATGCCAAGGAGGATACCGATACCGACGGTGACGGAACGGGTGACAATGCGGATACGGACGACGACAATGATGGCACACCGGATTCAGAGGATGACTTCCCCCTGGATGCCAATGAGGACACCGATACCGATGGTGACGGCATGGGCGACAATGCCGATACGGATGATGATAACGATGGGACTCCGGATACGGACGATGATTTCCCATTGGATGCCAATGAGGACACCGATACCGACGGTGACGGAACGGGCGACAATGCCGATATGGACGACGATAACGATGGCACGCCGGATTCAGAGGATGACTTCCCCCAGGATGCCAACGAGGATACCGACACGGACGGTGACGGAATCGGGGACAATGCCGATACGGATGATGATAACGATGGTACCCCGGATACGGAGGATGACTTCCCTCTGGACGCCAGCGAGGATACTGACACGGATGGCGATGGAATAGGGGACAATGCCGATGACGACGCCGATAATGATGGCGTGCCCGATACGGAAGATGCCTTCCCGAACGACCCCTTGGAAAGTTCAGATGCGGACGGTGACGGAATAGGCGACAATGCGGACACCGATGACAATAATGATGGGATTGAGGATGTGGACTCCGATGGCGATGGTCTGGGCGATGAGGTAGATATGGATGATGATAACGATGGGGTGCCGGATACGGAAGATGCCTTTCCAACGGACCCAACGGAAGATACGGACACCGATGGTGACGGCCTGGGCGACAACCTGGACGACGACGATGACAATGATGGTTATCCCGATGGTATGGAAGCAGAACTGGGTACAAATTCAAAGGATCCCAATAGCTTCCCACCGGATAATGATGGGGATGGGATTCCTGACAGTATGGATGATGATGACGACAATGATGGCATTCCCGACAGGGAGGATACCTTTCCATTCAGTTCCGAGCCTGCAATAGTAGCTGCAGAAGCGTTTACGCCCAATGGGGATGGGATGAACGAGGCCTGGATGGTACCTGGGATTGAGAACTATCCCAACAATAGCGTAAGGGTCTTTAACAGATGGGGCAATCCAGTTTTTGAGACGGTAAGCTATCGCAATGACTGGGAAGGGTTCTATAAGGACAACAATGAAAAGCTACCCCCCGGATCATATATGTACATCATAGACCTTGGCAATGGTTCGGCACCGATTCAAGGGTGGATCTATATCAACTATTAACAATTTATAAGACACAATATCATGAAATATCGACATAGCATTATTATCGGGGCCTTTCTCCTTTCGTTTATTGGAGTTTTTGGTCAGCAGGACCCGCAATACTCCTTTTACCGTTTCAATATGAACCTGTTCAACCCTGCCTTTGCCGGTACCGGCGAGGGTGGTGAGCTGACCTTGGGACTTCGTAGCCAATGGGCCGGGGTTGAGGGAGCTCCTGAGAGCCAGAGCGTATTGTTTTCGACCCCCATGGGAAATAAGGTGGGCCTGGGGGTGTCCATTTTAAATGACCGAACCTTTATTGAGAATCAGACCTGGGTGGCCGTTGACTTTTCCTATAATGTGAAACTGAACGATGGCTACGATCTTTTTTTCGGATTGAAGGCCAGTGGGCAGTCCTATAGTGCCAATACCAATGGGCTTACCACCTTTGGGGTAGGTGCGGATGGGTCCCTGATGGATTTCAACAGTAGGTTCACCCCCAATGTGGGCGTTGGGGTCTATCTAAGGCACTCGAATCATTTTCTATCACTGTCGGCCCCAAAGTTACTCACCCCGGACCGCTTGGAGGAACGTGATGGAGAGGCTTTTATGAGCGTTGACAAGAGGCATGTCTATCTTGCAGGGGGCTATGATTTTTTCCTTAGCAAGGACTTGACTTTAGAAGCCAGCAGTATGCTGCGGTACGTTGAGGCATCGCCCCTGGCGCTGGACCTCACGGCTATTCTGGATTTTGGCCGGAGGTTCCGTTTGGGGGCTTCCTACCGTTTGGATGCGGCCGTCAGCGGACTGTTCCTCTTCGATATTGGCCCGAAGTTCAATATAGGGTATGCCTATGAAGCGGCAATACAGAACTCAATCAATGCCATTGACAACAGCTCCCATGAGTTGTTCATGCGCTTGAGGATATGATGGGAACAACAAGATCAAAGCCCTAACAGTACTGTTAGGGCTTTCTTTTGCAGTGTAGGACAATGCGCTCTTCGTTTAAGTTGGTCGTAAAAAACAGATAGTCGTCCCCACCCTCCTTTAGTTTTGTCCTTTTTCTGAGTGAGGAAACGGACTGCGGAAAGTTACGGGTGGTGATATTTGCTTTGGTCAGTCCGAGCTGTAGCAACCCCTTTTTGCTGTAGGGCACCACATTTTCAATTGAAAACCTTCGGCCCGGAAAATCAATTAATTCGTCCGATGTGTATAAGTGCGAATGTTCATGGAGTTTGCCAAGATCAAACCTACGGCCCAGGAGTTTAAAGGCGCCGGATTTTAAAATGGCGGCGTTGGGTTCATAAAGATAGTCCTGCGGTACTACAATTTTGGATATCGAGGCCTCTTCTTTGGAAAGGTGGAAGTTGAACTTTTGGTCCCTTTTTTTGGTGAGGTTTATGGTTTTCACTTCTGCTTCATCCGTATAACCGTTTTCCAAAACCCAAAGCAGTTCTTTCACCTCGTTTTGAACGGCAACAACATGTACCTCTTTAATGTGGCCCAATTCCCTAAGCCCTTGTTTAATATCCAGGAGTGGGGCGGTTTTTACCAATATCCTATTCGCTTTGGAGAAAATCGTTTTCATATGGAAAAGGATATTGGGCTCACAATCTTTTAGCAAAAAAACCCTTTGGGTAGTATCCCTTCTTGAGGGGTCTAGATAAATCCAATCAAACCCCTCCTTTGAGTTTTGTAAAAACGTGATACCGTCCTCAACATGGCACTTAATATTTCCTGCCCCTAACGCCTCAAAATTATGGCAGGCTATTGCTGATAGTTTGGGATTGAGCTCACAATGAAAAACTTTGGGAACTTTTTTGGCAAAGTAAAAACTATCCACCCCAAAACCGCCAGTCGCATCCAACAGTGTTTTGCCATGGACCAGTTCAGCTTTGTAAGCCGCTGTTTGCTCGGAACTGGATTGTTCTATATGTAGTTTTGGGGGATAATAAATTGCATTGGTCTTAAACCAGGTGGGTAGTTTTGTCCTGCACTTTTTTTTGGCTTCGAGCTGCATGGCCAGCTCTTTTTGTGAAACCCCAGGGAAAAGGGGTTTTTGTAACAGAACTGACAAGCTGTCAGTATTCCAATTTTTTTCTATAAATTCCTGAGGACCAGTTTTTAATATGTTTGTATTCAAACTAAAACTTACACATTTTTGGTAAACTTTTTCACAAAGGTATTTTCCCTTAAAAACTCCTTAAGGATAACTTTTATGGCCGTATATCCGGGTACGGCCACAACCATACCGACCACACCAAAAAGCAAACCGGCAATGATGATGACCAGAAAAATCTCCAAAGGATGCGAACGCACACTTGTTGAAAAGATAAAGGGTTGGGAAAAGAAGTTATCCACCATTTGTCCAATGAACACCCCTATCAAAACATAGCCAGCTTTGGGCAGGATAACCGAACTAAAATCCATTCCCAAATGGCTTGTCATCGTTAAGGTAACCATGATTACGGCACCAATAATTGGACCTATGTAGGGAATAATATTGAACAGGGCGCATAGGAAGGCAATAACGATGGCATTGTCCACACCTACGATCAACAGGGTAATCATGTAGATGACAAAAAGAATGGTCAGCTGCACCAATATGCCAATAAAGTACCGGGACAATAGACCGTTTATCTTGTCTATGGACACGATAAGGTTTCCCTCCTTTTTTTGGGGAATAAAGGTCAAGAGCCCTTTTTGCAACAATTTGCTATCCTTCAAAAAGAAAAAGGAAATAAAGAGAACGGAAAAAAGGCCTATACTAAAACTGCTCAGTACATTTAGAAATGAGTTCAGGATATTGGGTATAAAATTTAGGTTAAGACCTTCCAGGACACTTCTTTCCAAATCTGAATTTTTGATCAGTTCATTGAGGTCCGCCGTGGAAGCACCCATATATTCCAGAATTTCCAGGTAGAGCGTATTCACATCGGCTTTTAAGGCCTCTATATCCAATAAGGACAAACTTCTTCCCTGCTCATTGATCAGTGGTACGAAAAGCGCAATAATACCCATCAATATGGTGACAAAAAGCACCATGGTCACAATGACGGCCAATGTATTGGGGAATTTAAGCTTTCTTCGCAAGAATAGGGTGATGGGCCTTCCCAAAAGTGCAATGACCGCCGCAATGGCCAAATAGGCAATTACGGACCTGATTTGATACAGAAAGTATAAGGAAAGGACAATGCCAACAATAATGGCAACTGCCCTAAGAATGCCGTTGGCTATGGTTTTTGAGCTATGGTTCATGAGGAAAAGGCGTATTGAATGATATTTGCTCCCATTTGTAGTGCTTTCCTTCTCACTTCGTCAGGGTCATTATGTACTGAGGGATCTTCCCAACCATCCCCTAAATCACTTTCATACGTAAATAACAGGAGCAATCGGCCTTCGTGGAAAATTCCAAAGGCCTGTGGACGTTTCCCGTCATGTTCGTGTATTTTTGGAAGCCCCTCTTCAAATCGATAATTTTGGGTAAAGATAGGATGGTCCCTGCCCAATTCTTCCAATTCCTTTTCTGGGAACACCTTTTTTAGTTCCCTCCTCAAATAGGGCTCCATACCATAATTATCATCCACATGCAGGAACCCACCGGCCATGAGATAGGTTCTAAGATTTTCGGCCTCAGCATCGGTAAAGAAAACATTTCCATGTCCTGTCATATGAATGTAGGGATAGGAAAAAATATCCTCACTGCCTGCTTCCACAGTTTCGGGTTTGGGTTCAATTCGGGTGTTGATATTCCTATTGCAGAAAGCAATAAGATTGGGCAGGCCTGTTGGATTGGAATACCAATCCCCGCCACCACCGTATTTTAATATTGCGATTTCCTGTGAGTTTACCCCCTGTATCACAAAAAAAGTTAAAAAAGCGGTAATAACCGTAAGCCCTTTGGTTCGATATCGAATAAACATACAACTCAAAGTTAAGGTATTCATGGTTAAGAAAATTCTAATTCTGATTGTTGTAGCTGTGGGCCTGAGTTCCATGGCAATTTATGAAACCACAAAGGTGGAAGGTTCCAAGGGGATTTCGGGTACCTATGAACCGATAGTGGTATTGGAATTGTTTACGTCCCAGGGCTGTTCCAGTTGTCCCCCTGCGGACATCCTCCTGGACAAGGTAAAGAAGCGGTATCTGGATAATGTCTTTGCATTGTCCTATCATGTGGATTATTGGAATTACATTGGTTGGGAAGATCCTTTTAGTAATCCACAGTTTTCCAGAAAACAACGGGAATACAATACCAAGTTCCGATATTCCGGTAATTATACCCCGGAAATGGTTATAAATGGTAGGGAGCATTTTGTGGGATCCCATGCCGGAAAGTTAAGCTCCAAGATAAAGGAATACCAAAAGGCTAATTCCGAAAACAAAGTGGTTTTGGGCGAAGCTACCAGACAAAATCGGGAAATTGATTTTCAGTACCACATTGAGGGGGATTTGACGGGAAAACTTTTGCGGGCCGTATTGGTTTTGGATGAACGGACCACCGTTGTAAAGCGGGGAGAGAACAGGAACAGGACCTTAAAAAATTCCAATATTGTGGTTAAGGAGCACTATATCCCCTTGAAATCCAAAGAAGGCCAAGGGAGCATTCAAATTCCAACTTGGGTGAAAACCAATGAAAAATTGAGATTGGTAGTGCTTGTAGAAAATTCGGCACTTGACATTACGGGAGCGGCCAAAACGGCAATTTAATGGGTGGTCCAGCGATTATCTATTGATTAAAGCTACCGTTGAACAGGCAACAATACCGGCGGTTTCGGTACGTAAACGATTCCTGCCCAAGGAAACCGGATGGAACCCATGGTCTAGCGCCCTACGTATTTCACTTTTGGAAAAATCACCCTCTGGTCCAATAAGGACCACCACATCCTTATCTGCCTGTACTTTTCGTTTTAGCTCCAGCTTTTCATCTTCGTGGCAATGGGCAATGAATTTCAATTCCCCTTCAACCAGATCCAAAAAATCTTGAAAAGGGGTAAGGGGATTTAATTTTGGTAAATAAGTCTGCAAGGACTGTTTCATTGCTGCCTGTAGTACCTTTTCCAAACGTTCCGTTTTTATGACCTTTCGTTCGGAATGATCGCAAAGAATGGGGGTTATCTCGTCCACGCCAATTTCCGTGGCCTTTTCCAAAAACCATTCGAAACGGTCATTCATTTTGGTAGGGGCTATGGCAATATGGAGCGAGTGCAATTTAGGGATCGTCTTTTCTTCGGAAACAATTTGCGCCTTACATTTTTTGGGGTCCGCTTCAAGAATTTTGGCCCGGAAGTGATAGCCCCTTCCATTGGTAATATTCAAAATATCACCTTCTTTTTTCCTTAGGACCTTCACGATGTGTTTGCTCTCTTCCGGTGGGAAGATGAATTGTTTAAAACTGTTGTCCAATGTTGAATTATAAAAAAGCTGCATTACTCCCCTAATTTATTTTTTGCATGTTCCAAACCGAGTTCCACCCAATAGTGCAGTTGTTCTTCGGTTTGGTAACCTCCTTCCGATACAAACACAAATTCTTTCATGGGTGTTCCGGTAAAATCCATGGGACGTACATGCGCCATTTGGAGCACGGTTTCCATTTTTGCCCCCATTACGCGTACCATTACATCCTGGTTTATGGTGCCCACCGTCATTTTTCCTTTGTAGAGGAAGGCAATTCCACCGAACATTTTCTTTTGGACAAATTCCTCCGGAAATAGCCCAAGAGTGGCTTCAATTCGTTTGGTCAAATCTGGGTTATAGGCCATTTTTAAAGTATATATCGCGCTTTTGCAGAAACTTCCTGACGGGCAAAATCCCCTTTTAAGTACTTTAGATATCCTACAATACCTATCATTGCGGCATTGTCCGTACAATATTCAAACTTGGGGATGTATGTTTTCCAACCCAAGGTTTGCTCCATATCCTTGATTCTTTTTCGTATTTCCGAATTCGCGGATACCCCACCACCAATGGTAATTTCCTTAATCCCTGTTATTTTGGAGGCCTTTTTAAGCTTGTCCATCAAAATCGCTACGATGGTCTCCTGGATGGACGCACAAATATCGTTGAGATGCTCCTGAACAAAATCGGGGTTTTCTTTGGTTTTCCTTTGAATGAAATAAAGAATACTGGTTTTTAGTCCGCTAAAACTAAAATTAAGGTGGTCCACCTTGGGCTTTGGAAATTCAAATGCCTTAGGGTTTCCCTTTTGTGCGTATTGGTCAATTAAAGGTCCTCCAGGATAGGGCAATCCCAATAATTTGGCACTCTTGTCAAAGGCTTCCCCCACGGCATCATCCAAACTCTCCCCCAAAATTTCCATATCAAAATAGTCATTGACCTGAACGATTTGGGTGTGCCCGCCACTTATGGTTAACGCAAGAAAAGGAAAGTTGGGAACGGTTTGGTGTTCTTCCTTAATAAAATGGGCAAGAATATGTGCTTGCATATGGTTCACTTCAATTAAGGGAATACCCAATCCCAGGGCAAGGGATTTTGCAAAGGAAGTGCCTACCAAAAGGGACCCAAGAAGTCCCGGACCTCTTGTGAAGGCTATGGCGGAGAGTTCATTTTTGCCGATATTTGCCTTGGCCAGAGCTTGATGGACAACTGGTACAATGTTTTGTTGGTGTGCCCTCGATGCCAACTCGGGAACCACACCACCGTATTGTTGGTGAATTTCCTGATTGGCAACAATATTACTTAACACAGTACTGTTACAAAGAATAGCGGCAGAGGTGTCGTCGCAGGAAGACTCAATGGCCAGGATATATTTTTTTGAAGTGTTCAATGGCTTTGGAACGAAAATTGTCCTACAAATATAAAAGGTAACGCGCTATCAAAAAATTAAGGAAAATAGGGGTTAGGCTACTGCTGATACTCATTTTGATGGGTGTTTTGGCAACTATAGTCTTCTCCCTGCCCATAGTACAGACCAAATTGGCGAAATATGCTACGGATGGCCTTAACCAGGAATTTGGGACCAGTATAAGTATTGAAAGGGTGAGGTTTTCCCCGTTTACCTTGGGCGCCACCATAAAGAATATATACGTTGAGGACTATAGGGCGGATACCTTGATACACATCCAAAAACTATCCACTTCCATTTTAAACCTGAGAAAAATGATCGACGGGGATATGGAATTTGGGGAAATTGATGTTGATGGGTTGTTGTTGCATATGAAAACCTATGCGGAGGAGACCAATACCAATTTGGATGTTTTTATTGATAAGTTGGATGATGGAAAACCCAGGGCACCCGGTACCCCACCATTTTTTATGGCAGCTTCGGAAATTAACTTAAGCAACAGTCGGTATATGCTCAGCGATGAGAATCTGGAGAATTCCAAAATACTGGATTTCAAAAACCTGGAACTGAGTTCAGAGGATTTCCAAATTTTAGGGCCTGACGTTTCCCTACAGATTTTGGAATTGGGTTTAAAAAGTAGAAGGGGCGTTGACCTTAAAAAACTGCAAACCAGGTTTTCGTACACGAAACAACAAATGCGATTTGATTCCTTGCGCATAGAAACGCCGGAATCCCAGATAAAGGGCCAGTTGGTCTTTGATTATAATCGCGAGGATTTTGCGGATTTTTTGGACAAAGTTCAAGTATCGGCCCAGTTTGATGAGTCCACCGTGGCCTTTAATGAGATCAACAAATACTTCAACGAATTTGGTAAGGACAGGATCGCCACCTTTTCGACCAATGCAAGTGGTGTTCTGAACGATCTGAACTTTGAGGAATTGTTGCTCTTTTCGGACAATACCGGGATACGGGGGGATTTTAACTTTAAGAACATGTTCAAGGACTCGGAGCCTTTTAAAATGGAGGCCCAGATGAAAAACGTCACTTCCAGTTATTATCAATTGCGGGCCCTGTTGCCCAATATTTTGGGAAAGAATATTTTACCTACCTCATTTCAAAAATTCGGACAGTTCACCGTAAGGGGAGATACAGAGGTTACGGAAAACTCCATTGATGCCAAAATAAACCTCAATACGGCCATTGGCAGTTGTTATTCCGATCTTCAGATGACCAACATCAACAACATTGATGATGCCTCATACAGGGGGTTCGTTTCCTTGATAAATTTTGATCTGGGAAATTTTTTGAATGACCCAAAGTTTGGTAAAACCTCATTGGATGTTAATGTGGAAGGCCGCGGTTTCATCGCAGAATATCTAAATACCGAGGCCATTGGAGATGTGTACACCATGGAATTCAATGGGTATCAGTACAAGGATGTTAAGGTTTCCGGGATTATTAAGGAAGAACTCTTTGATGGATCCTTGATCAGTAATGACGAAAACCTAAAGCTAAACTTTAAGGGACTTGCCGATTTTAGTCAGGAAGAGAACGACTTTAATTTTATCGCTTCCGTGGATTATGCGGATTTGAGCAAGCTGAATTTTATTAAGGAAGAAGTTTCCATTTTTAAGGGAGATGTACGGATGGACATTACCGGCAATACGTTGGATAATATTGTTGGCGATCTAAAGTTCTCTGAAACACAATTTCAAAATAAAAACGATACGTATCGTTTTGACGACTTTGCGGTTTCCTCCACATTTGAAAAAGATAGTCTAAGAAATATTCAAATCATTTCCCCGGATATTATCACCGGCTATATGAGGGGGAACTTTAAGGTCAGGGAACTGGGAAGACTTCTACAGAATTCCATAGGAAGTATTTATACCAACTACAGGCCATACGAGATTTCGGAAGGACAGAAATTGGATTTCAACTTTCGCATTTACAACAAGATTGTGGATGTGTTCTTTCCCGAAGTGAAATTAGGGCCGGATACCTTCATCCGGGGGAATATCAAATCGGACCAGGGAGACTTCAAACTGACATTTAAATCGCCCAGTATTGAGGCGTTCAAAAATGAATTCAATGAGGTTGAACTTAAAATAGACAACAAGAACCCACTCTTTAATACCTTTCTGACCGTGGAGGATATGTCCACCGTTTACTATGATGTCCATGATTTTAACCTGATCAACACCACCTTAAAGGATACTTTGTTCTTCAGGACCGAATTTAAGGGAGGTAGTCAATTTAACGATAGCTATAACTTGAATTTCTATCACACCTTTAATAAGGAGAACAAATCCGTAATTGGACTAAAAACCTCGGACATTAACTTTAAGGGCAATACATGGGTATTGAACAAATCCGGGGACAAAAAGAACAAGGTTATCATAAACCGTACTTTGGATAGTATCCAAATCGATGAGATTCTCATGGACAATAACAATGAGGAGCAAATAAGGCTAAGGGGGGAATTGGCGGATTCTACCTACAAGGATTTGGAATTAGGATTCAGGATCGTCTCCTTGGATAAAGTAACTCCTTCCATAGACAGTTTAAAATTGGATGGAAAGGTCAATGGATTTTTAAACATCTTACAGAAAGATGGCAAGTACCTGCCTTCATCAAGTATGTTGATCAATGACTTTGCGGTCAATGAAATGATCTTGGGGGACATGGAGTTGGTAATTTTTGGCAACAATGACCTTTCGCAATTTGGCGTCAACTCCTGGATAAGCAAGGACGGGGTGGAAAAATTCAGTTTAAACGGTAATATCAATAATGGGCGTAACGAGACTACTTTGGATTTGTTGGCGGCATTCGATGATTTTGATTTGAAACCCTTTGCGCCCTTGGGAGAGGATATTATTTCCAACATCCACGGTTTTGTAAATGGTAATGCCCGTATTACCGGAAATGCCAGGAATCCGGCTATGAATGGTACCCTGACCCTAAGTGAAGCCGGTCTGGGAATCCCCTACTTAAATGTGGACTACAATTTTGCTCCTTTATCCAGGGTACGGTTATTTGATCAAAGCTTTTATTTTGAGAACATGGCATTGACGGATGCTTCCGAAGGGACCACCGCATACCTGGACGGTACCATTTCCCATAGGGAATTCGGCGATTGGACATTGGGCTTAAATGTAGATACCAATGGAGAACGATTTTTGATCCTAAATACGGATTATGAAGAGGAAGCCCTGTATTATGGCACTGGTTTTGCCAATGGAAGAGGTTCCATTTTTGGGCCAACAACAGCATTGAACATAGAATTTGAGGGTGCTACGGCCCGAGGGACATCCTTAAAAATCCCATTGAGTGATGTGACCAGCGTAGGGGATTATTCCTTTATCAATTTTATTGAAAAAAATCAGGGGGGGACAATTGCCTCAGAGCGGGTACTGAGTGAATATGAGGGGCTGGAAATGATATTTGACCTGGCCGTTACCCCGGACGCCGAGGTCGAAATTATTGTGGACAAGGAAAATAAGAGTTCACTGAAAGGTACGGGAGAAGGGCTGTTGTTGATGGAGATCAATACCAATGGCAAATTCAATATGTATGGGGAATTTGTTGTGGTGACCGGGCAATATCGGTTTAGAAGGGCGGGATTGATAGACAAGACCTTTGTTGTGGAACCGGGAGGGACCATTCTTTGGGACAGTGGCAATCCCCTGGAAGCCCAATTGGGGCTAAAAGCGGTGTATTCCCTAAATGCCAATCCGGCGCCCCTGTTGGACAATCCTGGAAATACAAGGAGAATACCAACGGAGGTTGTGGTACGATTGGATGGCGAATTGGAAAACCCCACAATAGATTTTGATATTGAATTCCCAGGAACCAGTTCCGTGGTGAAATCGGAGTTGGAATACAGATTACAGGATCCCACTATAGAAAACAATAATGCCTTCTTCCTTTTGGCGCAGGGAACTTTTGTTAATGAACAGACCGGTCTCAATCAGCAAGCGGTCACCGGAAATCTGATTCAAACGGCTTCCGGATTATTGAACCAGGTATTGGGGGGCAATAATGACAAGCTCAATTTTGGAGTTTCCTATGAACAAGGCTTTCAGGATGCCGGAATAGATACGGAGGACAGGATTGGAGTTACCGTTTCCACTCAGATATCCGATCGCGTTTTGGTCAACGGAAGGGTTGGGGTTCCTGTGGGGGGCGTTTCCGAAACCGTAGTTGCCGGTGATGTGGAGGTGCAGGTACTGTTGAACGAGGAAGGAACACTAAGTGCCAAAATATTCAATCGGGAAAATGTGATTGAACAATTCCTGGCAGAACGCCAAGGATATACCCAGGGCGTGGGACTTTCCTATCAGGTAGACTTCAATAATTTTAAGGATCTAATGGCACAGATTTTTAGGCCACGAAAAAAAGAAACGCCCAAGGAAAAAGAAACTTTGGATACTTCCGTGATGGGAAAGGACAGTCTTATTAATTTTCGCTCAAAAAACTCGGTTTCCCGCCAAAAAAGATAGAATTTTATCATTTTTCAATACGTTTTTGTACGAAAACGTTTGAAAAAAGCCTTGTAACATAAAGTAGGACAAAGCTCATTTTTTTATTAGGGGAAGTTTGCTAGCTTTGACGTTTAATAAAAAAAATGGCCAATAGCATCAGTAAAATAGCCGTCCTGACCTCAGGAGGCGATTCCCCCGGAATGAATGCAGCCATTCGTTCCGTGGTAAGGTCCTGTGCATACATGAAGCTTAAATGTGTTGCCATTTATCGCGGATATCAGGGAATGATCGATGGGGATTTCAAGGAAATGAATGCCCGTAGTGTGAATAACATTATCAATAAGGGCGGAACGATCCTTAAGTCTGCACGGTGTATGGAGTTTAGAACACCGGAAGGCAGAAAGAAGGGACATGACCAATTAAAAAAGCATAATGTGGATGCTTTGGTAGTGATTGGGGGCAATGGCAGTTTCGCCGGGGCCTTAAAGTTAAATGAAGAGTTCAATTTTCCCGTGATGGGAATCCCGGGAACCATTGACAACGATATTTTGGGAACGTCCTATACCATAGGGTTTGACACGGCCATTAATACTGTAGTGGAAGTCATTGACAAAATCAGGGACACCGCCAGTTCCCACAACCGCTTGTTTTTTATAGAGGTAATGGGAAGGGACGTGGGACACATTGCGTTGAATGCGGGTGTTGGCGCAGGAGCTGAGGAGATTTTGATCCCTGAACAAAACCTGGGCCTTGATCGTCTTTTGGACTCCTTAAAACGAAGTAAAAAATCAGGGAAATCCTCAAGTATAGTTATCGTTGCGGAAGGCGATAAGACGGGAAAGAATGTTTTTGAACTTAAGGAATATGTAGAAGAACATTTACCCATCTACGATGTAAGGGTCTCAGTTTTGGGCCATATGCAACGCGGGGGAAACCCCACCTGTTTTGACCGTGTCTTGGCGAGTAGAATGGGGGTAAGGGCAGTGGAAGCGCTAATTGAGGGCAAAACAAATTATATGGTGGGGATAAGGGACCATAAACTGATCCTTACCCCAATAAGCGAGGCAATTAAAGCACATACAGCGGTCGATGAGGAACTCATTAGGGTTTCGGATATTATGACCACATAAACAACTAAAAATAGAACATATGGCAAAAGTAAAAATTGGAATCAACGGATTTGGTAGAATCGGTAGATTGGTCTTAAGGGCATCGGTGAAACGGGACAATGTAGAAGTTGTGGCCATCAACGATTTATTGGATGTTGAACACTTGGCATATTTATTGAAATATGACTCGGTACATGGAAGGTTTGATGGCACCGTTGATGTTAAGGACGGACACTTAATAGTAAATGGTAAAACCGTTCGTATCACAGCGGAGCGCGATCCCAAAAACCTGAAGTGGGATGAGGTAGGAGCGGACATCGTTGCGGAATGTACGGGTATTTTCACCACTTTGGAAACCGCACAATACCATATTGATGGTGGAGCCAAAAAAGTGGTTATTTCCGCACCATCCAAAGATGCGCCAATGTTTGTAATGGGGGTAAACCACCAAGCGGTAAAAGCCAGTGACACCATTGTGTCCAATGCATCCTGCACCACCAATTGTTTGGCACCATTGGCCAAGGTTTTGAACGATAACTTTGGAATTGTCGAAGGTTTAATGACCACGGTCCACGCTACAACAGCTACACAATTGACCGTTGATGGCCCCTCAAAAAAGGATTATAGGGGAGGGAGGAGCGCCATGTTGAATATCATTCCAGCTTCCACAGGTGCTGCCAAGGCAGTCACTAAAGTAATCCCCGAATTACAGGGGAAATTGACAGGTATGGCTTTCCGGGTGCCTACAGCGGATGTTTCCGTTGTCGATCTTACGGTGAGACTGGAGAAGGATACCTCCTATGACGAAATCAAAAAAGTCTTTAAAGCAGCTTCCGAAGGGGAATTGAAAGGAATATTGGGATATACGGAAGAAGCAGTAGTTTCCCAGGATTTTGTTTCCGACGCGCGAACCAGCATTTTTGATGCCGGAGCCGGGATTGAATTGAACTCCAACTTCTTCAAGGTCATCTCCTGGTACGATAATGAAGCGGGATATTCCCACAAATTGGTTGACCTTGCCGAACACGTGGCCGCACTTTAACCAAGCATAACAGTATTCCTGAAAATATGGGGTAAAATCCTTATTTTCAGGAATATTTATTTTTACAGGAATGATTTTAATAGTTGATAGTGGCGCCACTAAATCGGATTGGATTGCCTTGGATGAAAATGGCGAACAACTGTTCGTTACCCAAACCTTGGGATTGAGTCCGGAAGTACTGACCAGGGAGGTCATAGAAGACCGTTTGGCGAACAATTTTGAACTTTCAAAAAATAGAGAGGCCGTTAGCCGACTCTATTTCTACGGGGCGGGTTGCGGTACGGATAGGATGAAAAAATTCCTTAAAGGGATTTTCGGTGATTTTTTCCCCAATGCAAAAGCCGAAGTTAGGGAGGACACCTATGCTGCAATTTATTCGACGACCAAAATAGGTTCCCAAGGTATCGTATGTATTTTAGGAACGGGTTCCAATTGCAGCTATTACGATGGACATCAATTGTTTCAGAAGGTAACCTCTTTAGGCTATATCCCTATGGATGACGGTAGTGGAAACTTTTTTGGAAGGAAATTACTTCGAGATTACTACTTTCATAAAATGCCACAGGATTTGGGAATTAAATTTGCCAAGGAGTACGAATTGGAGGCTGATGTCATCAAAGACAATTTATACAAGCAGCCCAATCCCAATACTTATTTGGCCACCTTTGCCAGGTTCATCATTGAGAACAAGAACCATCCCTACTGTCGTGGTGTCATAGATAAGGGCTTTCAACAATTTGTGAACAATTACATCATGCAATTTGAACTGGCCACTAAGGTTCCCATTCATTTTGTGGGAAGTATTGCCCATTTTCTTAAAGAGGAATTGACCACTGTCCTGGAACGAAACGATTTGATCCTTGGGGTTATAAGAAGGAGGCCTATCGATGGGCTGGTGGAATTCCATCAAAATACGATCTAGCCTTCGATTCGATTTATGGTGACTTGATAATCATGGCTTTAAGTCCCTTTGATAAAGAAACCGTGCGGCCCCATTTCAAACCGATCAGTTGCCATCCCTGCTTGTTACCCTGAATAAAGTCGAAGGGAAAGTAGGAATCCACTCGCATGGCAACTATTATGGATTCCGCATCAAGTGCGGAATGACGGGAAAAGGTCACCCCGAAGCCATCTTCAAAAATCACCCACCATGCCGTCATTTCCACCAAAGGGAGAAATCAAAATCCCATTAACGGATTTCTCAATCGGCGCTTCGCACCTCATTTCGAAATGACATTTAAATGTATTTTGTCATTTAGAATCGAAACTGAACATCGTGAAGTTGAGCGTGAGAAATCTAAAAAACTTCAGTGTTCAAAAATCCTAAATAGCTACAATGGTATTTGCTGGTGAAGGATTTTTTGGCATTTTGGTCATGGAATTGGTACTGTAGTAATCTCTTTTGCATGTTTTGGAATTTTTCAATCGGCTCTTCGCACGTCGTTTCGAAATGATAGGGAAAACCCGAATGTCATTTCCGACCATTGGACCAAGTGACCTGTGTCGCCCAAAGCCGAAAGGCCCATTCTTTACTCAATTAATATGACAAAAGCGGTATTCCAGACGATTAAATGGATTATTTTGAATGCTATCGATGTCGAACGGAAGTTATTTAACTGCTATCATGGATATTTCCACATTTACGAACATAGGTAGGTTCGCTACTTCAACCGTTTCTCTTGCCGGAGCCGTATCTGGGTTAAAATAGCTGCCATAAACCTCATTTACCGAGGAAAACTGATGCATATCCTTTAAAAAAATGGATGTCTTTACTACATTTTCAAAAGTCATGTCCGCAGCTTCCAAAATAGCTTTTAGATTTTGCATGCATTGTTCCGCTTCTTTTTTTACGTCTCCTTTTACTAGTTCCCCAGTTGCTGGGTCAATAGGTGTTTGACCGGAAATGTAGAGTGTGTCCTTAATCAGTATTGCTTGGTTGTAAGGCCCAATGGGAGCGGGTGCATTTGAGGTTGTGATTATTGTTTTCATCAATTTGGAATCTTTAGTGCAAGATAGCGCAACTTTCCGATTTTGGATTACGATATTTCTATGTGATTTTAAGTGAAAGTATAGAGCGCTATATTGTGGAAATCCAATTATCTAGGCCGGATATTGGCCTGGCTACGTTGCTCCCACTTTAGGTCACTAAGGATGGAACTACTGATTCCAATAAAGAAGTCCCACCGTTCGTTACGACCAAAGGGTACCCAGTTGAAACGGAGGTCAAAACTTTTCAGATTTCGATTGAAGCCCAACTGTGTCTGTGCAAATCCCTTTTGGACAAAATCATATCCAGAGGACACCCTAACATCCCATCTGGGCGATAATTTTACGTTTCCACTGAACATTAAAGAGGCATTGTTGATTTCGTTTTGCCTATTGGAGTTTTGATAGCCAAGTGCGAACTGCATGTTTAAATCCCACGGTATTTTGGTGCCGTAAACGGGGTTTTCAATGTCTTCATCATTGCGTTCATTGTATTGGGTCCTATTATCAAACCCAAAACCAAACAAATCGTCATCCCTACCACCACTGGCCGCCCTGTATTGGTCACTGGCTTCCTTGGATTCGTCCTTGGTGGCCCCTGTCTTTTTAAAAGTTTCATTGTTAAGTGAGTAGCGCAGGTTCAATGAGGCTCGGGTCAATCGTAACAAACTGCCCCCATTGGCTATATTGAAGGTGTTGATTCGTTGTCCATTGTTGTTAATGGTATAGGGGTCTAAGCTTCCCGTGAAGTTTATGGTCATCTTATTGTCCAATAGCTGTGTGCCACCATTAAAACTGATTGGTGCCAATTTTAACGAATCCGCTTCAAAATTATAGGAGGTTGAAATATTGAAATTACTTAGAATGGGAATCTTTTTTGGTTCGGTTGCCGTAGAATCCCTGTCCCTAACCTTGGCCTCAATGGTATTTTGTATAGAAAAGGAAATGGCATTGGCTTGGTTTAATGATGGTGCTCCATTAAGGGTTCCTTCAAACCTACTGTACAATACCTCTTCACCGTCATTGTCTAAATAAGTGTCGTAAAACTGTTCAAAGGATGGGGTATAGGACCAGCCTATCTGTGGTCTCATAACATGTCTAATAGCCTGGATTTTTTTGTCCTCACCAAAGGTTACGGTTCCATAGAGCGTGGTTCCAATACTGGCATTGAGTCCATATCGGTTGTACCGGTCAAAACCACTGATGGTATCCAGTACAACCTCCCTGTTGCTTTCGGGATCTTCAGGGTCCAATCCCCTTTCAAAGGTTTCCAACGTCCAGACATCCTCATAATTTCCACCTACGGAAATACTAAAATATTTAGCGACTTTGAAGTTGGTGTTGAATGGAAGGGTGTGCCTGGCACCGACACGTGCGTTGTCGAACATTCGGCCCGTTAGAAAATCCTCGTCATTGGTCGTAAGTCTATTTTCTGCACGCATCTGGTACTGAAAATTGATATTTTTAATCAGCCCCTTTTTAATACCATCCCTTTTGGCGAAGGGAAAAATACGTTCCATACTGGCCTGTAATGTGGGTAGGGTCAAAGAAATATTATCGACATCCGGATCTCTGTTCAGACTGGTATTCTGATTATGGGACGCTGTCAGGTTTATATTTACGGATGGATACTCGGGGAACGTTTTGGAATAGGTTATGGATGATGACAAGTTGTTGTTTTGGGTATTCTGCACATTAACCTGATTAAAGGAATTGGTGAAGAATTCACTACTTCCCAAATTGACACTGGCGGAAAATCTGGAATTTGGATTGGCCTTTGCATCTTGGGAATGGGAAATTTGGATATTATAGGTGGTGGTTCTGGAGAAATCATCAAATCCCTTTTGACTGAAGATTTGATTCTCAAACCTGAAATTAATGTTTCCCCTAAATCGATACCGTTTGGAATAAATGGACTGTGTTCTAAACCCATAACTCCCATTGGTAAAAAAATCCCCCATAAGGCTAAAATCCACATAGTCATTTATGGGTAGATAATAGCCCCCGTTCTGTATGGCGAACCCCCTTCTGGGGTCTTGGGTAAAAGTGGGGAAAATAAGGCCTGCGGTTCTTCCGGTGGTCAGGGGAAAATAGGCAAATGGCAACGCTATTGGCGTAGGGACATCCACCAAATAAATATTACTAAAGCCAGCTATGATTTTTTTGCCCGGGACAAACTTGGCCTTCCTTACCCTGATGTAATAGTCGGGATCCAAGGTATCCTTGGATGTTGTAATTTTGCCGTCCTTTAGAAAATAAACGGAATCATTTTCTTTTTTGGTCACTTGCGCGAGAACTTTCATAGCATCCGAACCTAAAGCGCCGGCCCCGGCATTTTGCTCGGTCCTGGAGTTCCAAATCAATGCTTTTTGGGTATCAAAATTAAAACGAATGGAATCTGGGATCACAATCTGATCACCTTGTTTAAAATAGGGGAGTTGGGTATAGGTGCCGGTGGAATCCTTGATCCTTCCGGCATACACTTCATTCTTAACATAATCCATTACAATAATACCCGCCTTTAGCTCTGTATCCTGATAATAGATTTCCGCCTCATTATAAAGATAGATCTTTTGGTCCTTTTGACTCAATTTCACATAATCCTTAGCCTTGTAGTTGATCTTTCCCAATAACAATTTCTTTTTTGTTGCAGCGGAATCCGCTGCTATGGAATCCACGGCTATGGAATCGGAAACTATGGTTGGGGGAGGCAAGGGGGCATTGATGGTATCCTTTAAACGTTTAATGGGCAAAGGCACAATTTGGTCTTCCTGTGCTAAACCAATTTGGCCTACAAACACCAAAAACAATAGGATATGGAAATGAAGTTTGTTTGTTTGCAAAGCGATAAATCCTATTTTTGTAGAGGTTTGGCTTAGTTTTTGGTGGTCAAACTTACATATATTTTTTGTTCCTCTAATGTGTCGTTACCATAAATTTAACCCATGGGGGAAGCCGAAAACTCTCTATTCCTATGAATAAAAATCGGTTCGTTTTTGCCATTTGCCTTGGGTTGATATTCCTACTTTTTTCATTTATCAAAAATGATACCGAACCACTCGATAAAGAGAAGTTCGTAGTTGTACTCGATGCAGGTCATGGCGGACACGATCCAGGGAACCTGGGTAATGGATATCTGGAAAAAAATATTGCACTTTCCATTGTTTTAAAGGCTGGACAAGTTTTGGAGAAGTATCCGGATGTTGAGGTTATTTACACCCGAAAGGATGATTCTTTTGTTGATTTGTACAAAAGGGGTGAGATTGCAAACAAAGCCAATGCCGATTTGTTTGTTTCCGTGCACTGTGATTCCCATAGTTCCAATGCCTATGGAATGGGAACTTTTGTTTTAGGTCTTCATGCCAATAGGCAAAACTTTGAGGTCGCTAAAAAGGAGAACAGTGTAATTTACCTGGAGGATAATTATGAACAACGCTATTCGGAATATGATATCAATTCCCCGGAATCCGTTATTGGGCTTACCATTATGCAGGAGGAATTCCTGGACCAGAGCATAGAATTGGCCAAGTTGTTGCAGGATAATTTTACCAAAAAATTAAAGCGGAAGGATAGAAAAGTAAAGCAGGCGGGTTTTATTGTTCTCCATCAAACCTTTATGCCGAGTGTCTTGGTGGAAACAGGTTTTTTGACCAATAAAGATGAGGGAAGGTATCTCAATTCTGAAAAAGGACAAAGGGAAATAGGCAAGGCCATTGCCGATGCCATTTTAAGCTATAAAAATGGGTTCGATGCCAATTTAGTGGAAGAGGAGACGGTTCAGGACAATCCTTTGGAAAAGGCCGGGAAAGCCGTTGTTGAGCAAACCAAGGTGGACCCAGAACCTAAAATGCAGGAGCAGGTAACGGAAAAAAAGGAAACCCCGATCGAACCAGCCCCAAAAAGTGATGCCTCTAAAAAGCCACTAAAGACCGTTGTTTTTAAAATACAACTCTTAGCCAGTTCAAAATCCATACCCTTAAAATCCGGAAACTTTAAAGGTCTTGATAAACTCTCATCCGAACCTTATAAGAATATGTATAGATACCTATATGGCAATACCTCCAGCTATGAAGAAGCTGAGAAATTGAAGGCTGAGGCAAATGCCAGGGGCTATACCACTTCATACATAGTGGCCTACCAAAATGGGAAGAGAATCTCCGTAAAGGAAGCCTTAAATTCGGCTTCTACACAGTAAGCCTCTAAAATTATTCCTAATTTTGTTTGAAACTGAAAAAGCGACCTTTTGAGATTATCCAGGGAAGTAAAGACAGGAATTTTAGTATTGTTGGGAATTCTTGCGCTAATAATGGGCTTTAGTTATCTAAAGTCCTCTTCAATTTTTGACCATTCGAGAACCTTCTATGCCGTTTACGATCGTGTCGGAGGACTCCAATCGGGGACACAGGTATCACTTAACGGATTGGTAGTAGGTAATGTGACCGGGATTCGGTTCAAGGATAATTCCGGGAAGTTATTGGTCACCTTTGTGGTGAACAATGATTTCGAATTCTCCATAAATAGTAAGGTGGAACTTTTTGACACAGGAATTATTGGGGGAAAGGGACTTCAGGTAATTCCTGCCTTTGATGGTGCCAGAAATGCGCAGTCCGGGGATACATTAATGTCCTCCACCAAACCGGGACTCACAGAATTGGTACAACAAAAATTGACCCCGCTACAAATGAGCTTGGAGAGTACTTTTACGGATGCGGATACCCTTTTGACCAATATCAATAGCATTTTGGATAATAGGACCAAAAGGGAACTTCAGGAAAGTATAGCAGGTCTCAACGATTTGATAAGGACCTTTAAGGGAAGTGCTTCCAAATTAAATTCCTTTCTGGAAGAGAACGGGGAAGGATTGGACAGTACCATGAAAAATGTAAATACCATAACCACAAACCTTTCCAAAATTTCCGATTCTTTGGCAACGGCTGGACTTGGAAAAACCATGGCGGACCTTCAAAACACCATTTCGAGTTTGAACAACATTCTTGGGAAGATTGAGAGGGGGGAAGGAACTTTGGGAAAAATGGCAAATAATGAAGAGTTGTACACCAATCTCACGGAAGTTTCCAGGGAGTTGGACTTACTCTTACAGGATTTTCGCTTAAATCCAAAGCGTTATGTCAATGTTTCCGTCTTTGGAAAAAAACAAAAAGAGTATACGGTGCCGGAAGATGATCCCGCCAGTAAACAATAGCAAGTTAAATAGGCAATAAATTTATTATGCATGCATAATAAATTTTGTAATTTTGTATTTAATTTTTTTCATGATCACATATATACCAAATATTGTGTTTGCAATTTTCCTTGCGTTGGGTATTGGTTATTTTACTAAAAATGTAAAAAAACTGATTCGCAATATAAGATTGGGAAAGGAAGCGGACGTACATGGCGATAAGGGGCAACGATGGAAAAATATGTCGAGGATCGCATTGGGGCAAACCAAAATGGTGGTCAGGCCCATAGCGGGCTTAATGCACATTATTGTTTATCTGGGTTTTGTTATCATCAACATTGAAGTATTGGAAATCATCATTGACGGGTTGCTCGGAACACACCGAATCTTCGCCTTCATGGGCGGATTCTATGATTTTCTTATCGGTTCTTTTGAGATACTTGCCCTCCTTGTGATTATTGCCGTGGTCGTTTTTTGGATTCGCAGGAACATGATCAAACTTCAACGATTCATAAAGCCTGAAATGCAAGGTTGGCCAAAAAAGGATGGCAATCTTATCCTCTATATCGAGCTGGTATTGATGTTGTTGTTTTTGACCATGAACGCAACGGATTATCAGCTTCAACAAATGGGCGCGGAACACTATTCCAAAGCCGGTTCCTTTCCGGTAAGTCAGTTTATTGCCCCTTTATTTGATGGAATGTCCCAAGGGACCCTGATCGTAGTGGAAAGAAGTGCCTGGTGGTTACATATTTTGGGCATTCTCTTCTTTTTGAACTACCTCTATTTTTCCAAGCACCTTCACATTTTATTGGCTTTCCCCAATACGTTTTATGGAAAACTGAAACCTAACGGGCAGTTCAGTAATGTTGAGGCCGTTACCAATGAGGTGAAACTGATGTTGGACCCTTCGGCGGACCCTTTTGCCGCTACAACAGAGGATGATGAAGAACCTGGTAAGTTTGGAGCGTCCGATGTTATGGACCTAAATTGGGTACAACTACTGAACGCCTACACGTGCACGGAGTGCGGCCGGTGTACTTCGGAGTGTCCGGCAAACCAAACAGGAAAAAAACTTTCGCCCAGAAAGATAATGATGGATACCCGCGACCGGTTGGAAGAGGTGGGTAAAAACATGGATGCCAATGGTGGTACGTTTGAACCGGATGGAAAACAACTATTGGACGATTACATATCAAGGGAGGAACTTTGGGCCTGTACTACGTGCAACGCTTGTGTTGAAGCCTGCCCCGTAAGTATAGATCCATTGTCCATTATTTTGGAGATGCGCCGTTTTTTGGTGATGGAACAATCCGCCGCACCTTCCGAATTAAACAATATGATGGGGAATTTGGAGAACAATGGCGCCCCATGGCCCTTTAACCAAATGGACCGGTTGAATTGGGCGCAAGAAGCATAAAAGTCAATATATGAACGTACCAACAATGGCATCCCTATTTGCCGAGGGCAAACAGCCTGAAGTCCTTTTTTGGGTAGGCTGTGCCGGGAGTTTTGATGATAGGGCAAAAAAGATTACAAAGGCTTTCGTGAAAATTCTAAATCAGGCCAAAGTAAGCTTTGCGGTTTTGGGAACCGAGGAAAGTTGTACGGGTGATCCCGCAAAACGTGCAGGGAACGAGTTCTTGTTTCAAATGCAGGCCATGACCAATATTGAAGTCATGAATGGGTATGAAGTAAAAAAAGTGGTGACCACTTGTCCCCATTGCTTTAATACCTTAAAGAATGAATATCCGGGTTTGGGTGGAAATTACGAGGTAGTCCACCATACCACTTTCCTAAAACAGCTCTTGGAGGAAGGCAAAATTTCAATGGAAGGTGGCAGCTACAGGGGCAAGCGCATCACTTTCCACGATCCCTGTTACTTGGGCAGGGCCAACGGTATTTTTGAAGCACCCCGGGAACTCATCCAAAAGTTGGATGCCGAATTGGTGGAAATGAAGAGTTGTAAAAAACGGGGCCTCTGTTGTGGAGCCGGTGGGGCCCAGATGTTCAAGGAACCCGAGGAAGGTAAAAAGGATGTGAACATAGAACGTACGGAACAGGCGTTGGAAACCCAACCCGAAATCATTGCGGCCGCTTGTCCGTTCTGTAATACCATGATGACGGATGGTGTTAAGAACAAGGAAAAAGAAGCCTCGATCAAAGTCCTGGATGTAGCAGAATTGATTGCCGATGCAGAAGATTTATAGCACCCATGGACTTTTCCGGGAGAATGGGTATTATTTTGTAAGTAATGTCCGGATTTCCGTCTACCTTTAATAATGAATTGATGGCAATGACAATCCTTTCTAAAATGTGTAATAAAGCAATCGTACCCCTTGTTTTTTTGATGGTCTTTTTTTGGGGAAATGCCCAGGACGGGTCCCTAAAGGAAAATCCTATTTTTTATGCCTCGTTTGATGGAGGTACAAAAGCCCAGGTGGCCGTTGGGGATCCGGAAATTTATACGGCTTTGGACAGAAAGAAACTGGAAGGCGCCAGTACCGGCTTGGAAGGTTCCAATGTGGTCCTTGCCAAGGACAAGGGGCTCAGCGGGGATGCTTTGGACTTTAAGAAAAAGGGGAAACCGGTCGTTTTCTATGATGCATTTCAAAACGTGGGATATTCATCGGAATCATGGAGTGGTGCCATTTCATTCTGGTTGCAACTTGATCCAGCGGAAGATTTGGAACCGGGATATTGCGATCCCATCCAAATTACCGATGTGAACTATAATGACGCATCGCTTTGGGTGGATTTTACCAAGGAAAACCCAAGGGATTTTAGGTTGGGGGTCATTGGTGATTTGAAACAATGGAATCCGGATAATTTGGGACCAGACGATAATCCGGAGTTTGAAAAAAGACTGATCAGGGTTAAAAAACCCCCTTTTGGAAGAGGCCAGTGGACACACATTGTGATTAATTTTTCTGAGTTGGGCACGGCCAATGCAACATCGGAATTATATGTAAACGCGGCCCTACAAGGAACCTTAAAAAATGTGGAGGACTTGTTTACCTGGGAAGAAGAACGGGCCAAAATTTTTCTTGGTCTTAGTTATATAGGTCTTATGGACGAGCTTTCCATTTTTGGCCAACCACTTTCTCCAATGGCAATCAAAAAGATATATGGGGCCAAGTCCCTAAAATCAGTAATAGAATAGCAATGCTTGTACCTTTTCAATCCCTTCCCAATACCGCACGCATTTGGGTTTATCAATGCAACAGAACATTTACGGAGGGTGAACTTACAGAAGTGAAGGCGTTATTGGGGGCTTTTTTGACCCAATGGACGGCCCATGGAGCAGACTTAAAAGCGGGTTATGAACTTCCGTATGGTCGTTTTATAGTCATTGGACTCGATCAATCCATGAACAGCGCATCAGGATGTTCAATTGATGCCTCGGTACATTTTATTCAAGATTTGGAGCAAAAGTTTCAAGTGCAGTTATTGGATAAAATGAATGTCTCGTACAAACAGGGGGAATATATCGCTTATAAACCCCTAAAGGACTTCAAAAAAATGGCCAAGGAAAGGGCGGTTTCCAAAAACACCATTGTTTTTAACAACTTAGTGGCTTCAAAGCAGGAGTTTTTGGAAAACTGGGAAGTGCCCGCTTCAGATAGTTGGCATGCCCGTTTTATGTGATTTTATCACTTAAAATCGTCCTTATATCATATTTTTAGGGCGCTTTTCGACCAAATACATATTTTTGGTACGTAAATTGAACCCAACAATTTATGAGTATAAAATACCATTGCTTAACCCTACTCTGTTTAGCGGCCTCGTTTTCCTATGGTCAAAAAGACCCGTTACTTGCTGCGGATAGCCTTGCACAGTCCAAATGGGTGAATGAGACCTACGCCTCCATGAGTTTGGATGAACGTATTGGTCAGCTTTTTATGGTCAGCGTAGCATCCAACCAAAACAAAAACGCTACCGATGCCATAGGAAAGCTTGTTCAAGAGCATCATTTGGGTGGGGTCATTTTTTCCAAAGGGGGTCCCATACGACAAGCAAGATTAACCAATCAATTTCAGAAAGCTTCCAAAATTCCACTTATGGTCGGTATGGACGCGGAATGGGGACTGGCCATGAGATTGGACTCTACCTATGCCTTTCCCTGGAACATGACACTGGGGGCCATACAGGATGATGCCATTGTGGAAGAAGTGGGTTATCGCATCGGGCTTCATGTAAAAAGAATGGGGGTACATATCAATTTTGCACCTGATATTGATATCAACATTAATCCAAAGAATCCCATCATTGGTAATCGTTCTTTTGGGGAGGACGTAAACAATGTTGGGCGTAAGGGAATTGCCTTTATGAACGGAATGCATAATGCAGGGGTACTGTCTTCCGGCAAACACTTTCCAGGGCACGGGGATACCGCTACGGACTCCCATAAAGTATTGCCGTTTCTGGAATTTACCAGGGAACGGTTGGATAGTGTTGAACTCCAACCTTATAGGGAATTGATACAAAAAGGCCTAACCAGTGTAATGGTGGCTCATTTGGATATTCCCAGTTTGGAAAGTAAGCCTGGACATCCATCCTCATTGTCCCAAAGCACCATAACCAGTTTGTTAAAGGGGAAAATGGGCTTTAAAGGGTTGGTTTTTACCGATGCCCTCAATATGCAGGCGGTTTCCAGCTTTGCACCAACGGGAGAGGTTGAGCTTTCCGCCTTTTTAGCAGGGAACGATATGCTTTTGATGCCGGTGGATGTGGTAAACGCCAAAAAGAAGCTATTGGAGGCCTATGAAAGTGGAAGGATTGACGAGAACAGATTGGCATATTCGGTGAAAAAGATCTTAAAGGCGAAGTTCAAAGTAGGATTGCAGGACTACAAACCGATTGACCTTGAGAATTTGAGGGATGATTTGAATACCGCGCAAGATGATTTGGTGTATGAAAAAGCGATGGAAAATGCCATTACCGTGGTTAAAAATCGGTTTTCATTGATTCCCATAAAAAAGTTGGAAAGGAAAAAGATTGCCTATGTCAAATTTGGGGACGCGGATGCCAGCCATTTTGCCGGTGCCTTGAATCGATTTGGGGAAGTTACCGTAGTAAATGCCAAAGATATGGCGGGCTACCGGGAGCGGCTAAAAGAATTCAATTTAGTGATTATTGGGCTCCATAAAAGCAATGCCAGTCCATGGAAGGGGCACCGTTTTACCGAGAACGAACTTTTTTGGTTGCAGGAGATATCCCGGATGCGTACCCATAATACGCTACTGGCCGTCTTTACTAAGCCATATGCTTTATTGGATGTGATCAATTTTGATACCGTGGATGGTATTGTAGTGTCCTATCAGAACAGTAAAATTGCCCAGGAAAAAACAGCCGAAATTCTTTTTGGATCCATAGGTGCAAAGGGAAAGTTGCCCGTTACGGCCAGTAGCGCTTTTCCTGTGAACACTGGAATGGTGACAAAACGCATATCCCGATTGGGATACAGTATTCCTGAACGCGTGGGCATGGACTCCAAAAAACTGGCCTATGTGGATACTTTGGTCCAAAGGGGATTGGATTCATTGATGTTTCCAGGAGCCCAGGTATTGGTGGCCAAAGAGGGCAAAGTGGTTTACAACAAAAGTTTTGGGAAACCTACCTATGGGTCCGTCGAAGAAATAAGCGAGAACCATATTTATGATTTGGCATCCCTTACCAAGATTCTGGGCACCTTACCATTGATCATGAAAATGGAGGAGGAAGACAAACTAAGATTGAACGATACCTTTCAGGATTTGGTCCCGGAGTATCAGGAATCCGAATTAAAGGACGTAACCGTATTAAAGGCGTTATCGCACTATGGTCGTTTACCCGCATGGATTGCCTTTTATTTGAGTACGCTCGATGAAAACCGAAAACCCTCACAATTATTCTACAAGAGATTCCCCACAGAGGATTATTCCATAAAGGTTATTGATGGAATGTACCTGGCCAATTTTTATCGGGACTCCATATACGATAGGATTGGGAGGCAAGAATTGAAATCGAACAGATATCGTTACAGTGATGTGGCGTATTATGTCTTAAAGAAATATATTGAGGATTCCTACGGAAAGACCTTGGATGTCCTTTTGCAGGATTATGTCCTAAGCTCCATGGGGACCAATAAACTAATGTACAATCCAATTGAAAGGTACAATAGGGAGCAAATTGTACCTACCGAAGAGGACAATTACTACAGGTACCAGACCGTGCACGGTTATGTGCATGACATGGGCGCTGCAATGCAGGGAGGGGTAGGAGGCCATGCCGGATTATTTGGAAATGCAAATGACGTTGCCAAAATAATGCAAATGTACCTGCAAGGAGGCTATTATGGGGGGCGACGCTATTTGGATGCCAGGACGATCAAAAAATTCAACACCTGCTATTTCTGCGACAAAAACGTTCGACGGGGAGTGGGATTTGATAAACCGCAGTTGGAGGAAAAGGGCCCTACCTGCGGTTGCGTTTCCAGGGAAAGCTTCGGTCATAGTGGTTTTACCGGCACCTATACATGGGCAGACCCCGAAAAAGAATTGGTTTATGTCTTTCTTTCCAACAGGACGTATCCTTCAATGCGAAATAATCTTTTGGTAAAATCAGCTTTGCGTACACGAATTCAAAAAGCTATTTATGATTCCATTATCAACTAGCTTAAAAATATTGCGCTACTTTTAACACATGAAAATTGCGATTGTATGTTATCCCACTTTTGGTGGGAGTGGTGTAGTGGCCACGGAATTGGGGATTGCTTTGGCGGAGAGGGGCCATGAAATCCATTTTGTGACCTATCAGCAGCCCGTAAGATTGGGACTATTGAGCAATAACATCCATTTTCATGAAGTTCATGTTCCCGAGTATCCGCTTTTCCGGTACCAGCCCTACGAGCTTGCACTATCAAGTAAACTGGTGGATACCATTAAGCATTATGGCATTGAGCTATTGCACGTTCATTACGCCATACCGCATGCCTATGCAGGCTATATGGCCAAAAAGATGTTGAAGGAAGAGGATATTTACATTCCCATGGTCACCACCTTACACGGTACCGATATTACACTGGTGGGCAACCATCCCTTTTATAAACCTGCAGTAACCTTCAGCATTAATAAATCCGACGTGGTCACTTCCGTTTCCCAGGATTTAAAACAGAAAACCTTAAAAATATTTGATGTTGAAAATGAAATTGAGGTGATTCCCAATTTTATTGATCCCAAAAAGTACAGTAGTACGTTTACGGATTGTCAACGGTCGCTCATGGCTTCGGATGATGAAAAAATCATTACCCATATCAGTAATTTTCGAAAAGTGAAGCGGATTGAGGATGTAATAGCCATCTTTTATCAGGTCCAACGGGAGATTCCCTCCAAACTGATCATGGTCGGGGAAGGACCCGAGAAGGAACGGGCAGAATTGCAGTGCGAACAATTGGGACTGGAAGAAAAAGTATTGTTTTTGGGGAATAGCAACGAAATTGACCGGATTCTTTGTTTTTCCGACTTGTTCCTACTGCCTTCGGAAACGGAAAGTTTTGGTTTGGCAGCTTTGGAGGCCATGGCCAATAAAGTGGCCATCATCTCAAGTAATGCCGGGGGCATACCTGAAGTGAACAAACATGGAATAAGCGGTTTTTTAAGTGATGTTGGGAACGTGGATGAAATGGCAAAAAATGCAATTCACCTTTTGGGTAACGACCAACGCTTGGAGAAATTTAAAACAAATGCCAAAAACGTGTCCAAAGAGTTCGAAATCCAGAATATCCTCCCACTTTACGAAGACGTTTATGAAAAGGCCTATAAATCCAGATATAAAAATTCGTATTGATGAAATCCTTGCTGGCGGTCGTGGTCTTGTTAACCTTTTCGTGCAAAAGCCAAAAGAATGGAACCGAAGCGAATACTGCCCAACAAGATGACCAACTGATACTGTTGGTGGAAGATGCGTATTATCCGGTGGAGACACCTGTTACTTATGTTATAGAGGATGCCAAAACATTGAAAGCCTTTTTTATCAAGGTAAACCGAACAAGGAAACCAGGAATCCCGGTTCCTGTTGTGGATTTTTCCAGGGAAACCGTTTTAGTGGCCTGTGTGGGTGGTGTAAGGAGCGGTTTAGCCCCAAGAATGAAGATAAAAACGGAGACGGCCCAGACCATAGAGGTCATTACCGCACTGGAAGGTGATGAAGATGACCAAGGTGCACTATCCTATCCCTTTTGTGTCTACAAAATCCCCAAAAGTCAAAAACAGATTATTATTGAGATACTATAGCACTTAGGTAATCTCTTACATTTCATCGGGAATAATGGTTTTTGGTATATCATTTTTATCCAATGCTTTGAATTGGATTACATTTGTTTTGTAACCCCCGAATTACAAAACATGAGGACACCCAAATCTATAGTATGCTTTGCATTCTTACTTTCTTTCCAACTTGGATTTTCCCAGGATTTAGCATTGACCAAAAAAGATAGCATTGTTCAAAGTGCCTGGATTTTTGGTATTGGTTTCAACGCTGTCGATGACGCTGGTTCTGAATTCAATGACGTCTTTAACTTTGAGGATAACTGGAACATAGTTCCTTTTCCATCACGAATCAGTATTGGACGGTACTTCAAAAATGGTTTGGGCCTGGAGGCTATTGGTAGCTACAACCAATATATGGAGGGCAAAATCATTGACGGGGTATTGAACACCGAGGATATTGATTACTATGCCGTGGATTTTAGGGTGAGCTATGATTTGAACCAAATACTGGGTGAGACCGGCTGGTTTGACCCCTATGTGGGCATTGGTGCGGGATATACGGATGCCAACAACCAGGGTAGGGGAACCTATAATGCATCGGTTGGTTTTAGGACCTGGTTTACCGATAGGTTTGGTCTCGATTTCAATTCTACCGGAAAATGGGCAATGAGTACGGAAAACGCAACCAACCACATACAACATGCTGCAGGGGCCGTATATCGATTTGGTATTGAAAAGGGCCTTTCGAAAAAGGGGGAGGAAAAACTGGCACGGATGCAGGAAATGGAGAAGGAGCAACAACGCATCCAAGATTCCATAGCAGCTGCCCAAAGGGCTGAAGAAGAAGCAAGGCTATTGGCAGAACGTCTTAAAAGGGAAGAGGAAGCGGCGAGGTTGGCTGCTGAAGAAAATACCAAACTGGCGGCCGAAAATTCCAGAAAAACAAAAATTGAAAACCAGATAAAGGAGTTGGGGTATGTTTATTTTAATGTAAACTCTTCCTACTTGAATAAAAGGGACAAAGCGCTACTGGATGGCCTTGCCCAAATTATGGAGGACAACCCAACGCTTGTCATTCAGATATCCTCCCATGCGGACGCAAGGGAGAGTGATGCCTATAACCTCTGGTTATCACAAAGACGAGCAGACCGTACGGTAGCCTATTTAGTGGCCAAGGGAATTTCACAGGATAGGCTAATGAGCAGGGCCTACGGGGAAGAAAACTTGGTCAATGAGTGTGTTGACGGGGTCTATTGTACAGAAGAGAAACATCAGGAAAATAGGAGATCCGAGTTCCAGGTGTATTCCTTGGATTGAAACGGGTTTGAAATTTAAGAAAAAGAAAAAATTGCTTCAGTTGATTAGATTATGGGAAACTTATGCACTAAAGGGTATTTGGGATGTGTACCCTTCAATGGGAATAGGTATGGCAAAGCCTTACTACTACTGTTATTTTTAGGATTTTTTGCGTTAGAGGCAAATGCGCAATGTGCAGATACCTCGCCCACCGGGGACTGTGATGGGGATTTGGTCTTGAATGGCGTCGACCAGGACAACGATAATGATGGGATACTGGACGTGGACGAGTACGATTGTGCGGTTGGCGGTTCGAATTTGATCTGGGGCACACCGGTCTGGACGGGTGGTGATCCTGACACTGATGGCCTTTCCACGGCGACCACGACCATAGACGGTACGGCGGTCACGGCGGACAACTCCGGGACGAATTTTACTGTTTTGACCAGTTATGACGCCATTGAGGGCGACACTTTCAATGGGGCCGATGGCCTGTTGTTCAATTCACATATTGGGGAGTTGGACGATAGTGCAATAGTTTATGAACTGCGGTTCGACCGGCCTGTGACGGGGCTTTCCTTCCGTGCGGTGGACATCGATAAGCGTGTTCCCGCGGACATGTCGGGCGATTCCTTTACGGACCGGTTGACGGTCAGTCTTTTTAGGGAAGGCGTAGCGCTGCCGTTGAATGCTGGTGACTATACGGTGGGCAGTGCTGTGGACGATTTGACGGGCGGTGTTTTCGAGGGTAATTCACTGGTTGGTGGTACACCGGACATTGCGGATGTGGTTTTTACTTTGGGGACTCCCGTGGACCGGGTGGTGCTGACCTTTTCAAACGCTGTAACCAGCACGAGCACCCAGTTCTCGGCATTTTTGATTTCGGATCTATCATGGGCCTGTGCCTACAGGGACTTTGATACGGACGGCCTATTTGATCATTTGGATACGGACAGTGATGGGGACGGATGCGTGGACGCCCTTGAGGGGGCCAACACGGCCCTTACCCTTGGCGACCTTGATGTTGACGGCAGCCTTGGAGACGTTGTGGACCCGGCCAACGGGATACCGACGATAGCGGGAGCGGGCCAGGCGGACGTGAGCAGTACCGATGCCGCTGTGACCGGTGGGAACTGTGACGATGACGGAGACGGAGTGGTGAATGCCGCTGATGTCTGTCCTACAGGGGACGATACGGTGGACAGTGATGGGGATAGCGTTCCCGATGCCTGTGATCAGGACAACGATAATGATGGGATACTGGACGTTAACGAGTACGATTGTGCGGTTGGCGGTTCGAATTTGATCTGGGGCACACCGGTCTGGACGGGTGGTGATCCTGACACTGATGGCCTTTCCACGGCGACCACGACCATAGACGGTACGGCGGTCACGGCGGACAACTCCGGGACGAATTTTACTGTTTTGACCAGTTATGACGCCATTGAGGGCGACACTTTCAATGGGGCCGATGGCCTGTTGTTCAATTCACATATTGGGGAGTTGGACGATAGTGCAATAGTTTATGAACTGCGGTTCGACCGACCTGTGACGGGGCTTTCCTTCCGTGCGGTGGACATCGATAAGCGTGTTCCCGCGGACATGTCGGGCGATTCCTTTACGGACCGGTTGACGGTCAGTCTTTTTAGGGAAGGCGTAGCGCTGCCGTTGAATGCTGGTGACTATACGGTGGGCAGTGCTGTGGACGATTTGACGGGCGGTGTTTTCGAGGGTAATTCACTGGTTGGTGGTACACCGGACATTGCGGATGTGGTTTTTACTTTGGGGACTCCCGTGGACCGGGTGGTGCTGACCTTTTCAAACGCTGTAACCAGCACGAGCACCCAGTTCTCGGCATTTTTGATTTCGGATCTATCATGGGCCTGTGCCTACAGGGACTTTGATACGGACGGCCTATTTGATCATTTGGATACGGACAGTGATGGGGACGGTTGCGCCGATGCCTTGGAAGGCAATGGTGGTTTTACGATAGCGGACCTTGACACCGATGACAGTTTGGGTGACGTTGTGGACCCGGCCAACGGGATACCGACGATAGCGGGAGCGGGCCAGGCGGACGTAAGCAGCACTGATGCTGCTGTGACCGGCGGTGGCTGTGATGACGATGGGGATGGGCTTACCAATGGTAATGAAATCACTCTAGGTACTGACCCCAACAATCCCGATACTGACGGGGATGGGATTAACGATGGTGACGAGGTGACCAATACCAATGACCCTCTGGACCCTTGCGATCCGGTACAAGCAACAGGCTATACTGGTTTTGACAGTACGAACGCCATCTGGACGGCTGCGGACTGTGATGGTGATGGGATTCCAAATGGCGATGAATTCACCAATGGCACAGACCCGTACAATAG
>WNKP01000021.1 GCA_009797885.1 Flavobacteriaceae bacterium GF1 | reverse complement strand
CACACCAGGTGGGAGAGTAGGTCGCCGCCTTCCTCGAAGCCCCCTCCATATCGCATGGAGGGGGCTTTTTTATTGGTTATATTTGGTGAAGACCCGGTGGGAACAATTACCCCGGGAAAGTTACGCGGATATCATTGCTGTGAACGGCGATGTACTCAGATACATTAGCCTATTACAAGATGTGGATTTGATTATTAAAAGAGGAAAACAATATAAATAGTTGCAAAGATTGCCCGTCCCCAAAGAAATCTTAGAAGAAAAATGGAATGCCTATTCCCATGGATTTGGAATTGTGCTAGGCGTGTTGGGAATGCTTTTCCTTTTGGACAAACAAACTGGGACCAGTCAATTTTGGCCAGTTTTAATTTACGGTGTTTCAGTAATCTTACTGTTTTCGGCCTCCACTTGGTACCATAGTGTCCAAAACCCCATTTTAAAAAGGAAGCTTCGGGTATTGGATCATATCAGTATCTACTATCTCATTGCCGGCACGTACACACCCGTATGTCTTTGGATATTGGAAGGTTCCCGGGGTTTTCTACTGCTTTACCTTGTATGGGGCATTGCGGTTTTTGGAACTTTTCTTAAACTGTTCTTTACAGGAAAATTCGAAGTGTTTTCCTTACTGCTTTATGGGGTCATGGGATGGTTGATCGTTATTGATTTGGCGTATTTAATGGAGAACACTTCCAAAACCGAACTACTCTTTCTAGCGCTTGGAGGAGCCTTCTACACCTTGGGGATGCTTTTTTATGCTACTAAAAAAATTCCCTTTAACCATTTAATTTGGCATTTTTTCGTTCTAGGAGGAGCTATTAGCCATTGGTTTATGGTTAAGAGTATTCTTTGAAATTAATCAAACAAAAAATGTGGTGCCCTGAAGTAAACCCCATTAACTGATGACTTGAAAGTTGATTCCATCACTGGGGAGACCAAATAAGGGAATTCATTGTTTTTAATCACCTTGTCCAAATACGCATCATAGGATTCGATACCATCATATCGCTTAATTTCTACTTGCTGAACTTCCATACTACTTTGTTCATAAACTTGATAAAATCCCCATGTCTGAATTTCTTCAGGGATTTTTGGCAATACAATCTTATCCATTTTTTCACTGTCGAAAATCAAATTCCATCGATAAGAAATATTTAAACCATCTATAACAACTGGTGCATCACTATTGATAAAAACCCTACCTACACTATGACCATTGCCGCTTTTTACCAAGTTTACCTCATTGTTGGCAAAATTGTAATCCACAGTCCAATCCAATGTTTGAAAAGAAGCCAAGGGCTCACCGATCCTCTCCGTATAATAGTTGTTTATCCTTACATTGTACTTGTATTTATGAAAGATATTGTTAAAATAATAAGGAATACCACCTTGAGGATTAAAACTATATCCCATACCATAAATTCTGTGATATACGTTGTTTTGAAAGTCGTCTTCATTGAAGTATCCTACAATGGATATATTGGATGATTCATATGAACCTGATGTGACAATAGGTTCATAGGTTCTACGCTCAACTCCCTCTGATGTGAAAAGATCCGGTGTTAAAATGAAATCTGAAGGAAATTCCCAGTCTGCAACATGATAAGAATACTCGTTTAAATCGAAATTGAAAAGTGGTAAGTAAATAAAATCAGTATTTACCGTACTTGTAGTATTTCTTCTTCTATCCAAGGCGAGTTCTGAAGTTTCTCTATAAAGGCTGCCTCCATAACCGAAACCTTCGCTACTAATGCCCAAAAAATCGTCTGGGTCAAACCCCGTAGCCGGAAATAGCACCGGTTGGGTTGGGACACCATCAAATCTAGGGTATGTCTTTAAGTTAAGTATATTAAGACTTGATGGTTTTAAATTTTGCAATGTTGAAAATTCACTCGAGTTTCCAAATGCTCCGGTTTGATACTCTCCAATGGTCAACATGAATTCCGAATCCGCATTAATATCCGTGTCGGTTCTAAGAATTATTTTCTGGGTATCCTCAAAAACCCTCTTAGAGTCCAAGATTTCACCATCCATTGTTGATGCAAAAACATAAATTCTTGCCAAAACCGGATTAAAATAATTTACTGGAAAGTTGATTGTGATCAATCTTCTGAATAGTTCAATTGATATGAGCCTTTCGGACACGTTGCCCAAACTATCCTTAGCAACAAAACGTAGTAAACCTGTTCCTGTTGGAAACAGTTCAGGATTAAAATCTATTTGATAATCAGCAGCATTCTCATTTAAGGTAAGTTGTGTGTCTTCAAAAAATATTTCTAATGAAGCAACGTCAGAGAACTCATCAGCTATCTCGGGGACGATCAATAAGGTTTCATCCAAAATCTGGCCTTCAACAAGATTTGGAACAACAATCTCAGGCCCGGTATTGTCAGAAATAAACGTAACTTCAAAAGTAGCTGTATTCTCTGCCAAATCAACAGCTTCTATTTTTAGAACATTCTCCCCATCTTCCAATTGTTGGGTGTCAATATTTGTTTCGTATTCTTCATTAATTATTTCAGATAGCAATTCATTGTTCAAATAGGTCTTCACTTCTTTTAGCCCTTCATTATCAGAAATCGTAAAGGTCACGGTATTTACCGCTCCACCAATTATAGCACCTTCTTCAAGCGATACCTGGCTTATCGTCGGCAACTCATTGTCAATATTGATGACCAGCTCCTTGGAGGTAACATTGCCCGAGGTGTCCGTAGCGTCTATCCGCAAGGTGTAGTCCGTGAACTTACCCGTTTTTGATTTGGAAGTATAGCTGGAGACATCGATGATCAGTTCATAGGGTGCTGTTGCGTCCTCGGCCACTTTTTGATTGTCAATAAAGGCCTCGATTTTGGCGATTCCCCCATCATCTTGGGCATCCACAGTAATCCTAATCTGATTGCTCACCACAATTGGATCATCATCTTCAGTATTTGGGAAGCCCGTTATTGAAAAATCCATTTGTGGAGGTATGCTATCGGGCTCTGGTGTCGGATCTTCTGAGTCAGAGGAACATGATGAGAGCACAATAAAAAGGGAAACTAAAAATGAGGGAAATTTATTCATGGTCCGGTCGTTGGCTGCACGAATTTCGTAAAATTTGTGAATAAAAAAGCTGACAAATGTCAACTTCCTTTGTAACGCCTTGTTTCTAAATACTTAATACGAGCTTTACATTTTTAAAAAACGTTTTTAAAGAAAACGTAATTGAAACTTTACGTGACCTACCCAATACCCCAATAATTTTGTAGTAAACCTTATTGTGATGCGATTGGTTTTCGACAGGTTAGCTCCTTTTTTTCTTGCTTTTGCGGTGCTGTTTCCCTTTTTGTTTGTGGATAGGATTGACCTCATGATTATGGTGAATGGGTTTCGAACACCATTTTGGGATTTGTTTTTTATCAAGGCCAGTGCCCTTGGACATAGTATTACGGTTGTCTTTGCCCTTTTTCTTGTGCTCCGATTTAGATTCAAATGGTTAGCGATTTTTCTACTGGCTTTTCTTATTCAGGTTTTTATGGTGGTGCTCTTTAAAAAGGGAATATATCATGATGAATTACGCCCCTACCTTTATTTCAAGTATTTGGACATGCTGAATCTGATTTCGTTGGTCGATGGTGTGAAAATGCGTCATGTGAATACGTTTCCCTCCGGTCACACCGCTACCATATTCTTTTTGGTGTCCTTTTTTGCCATTCTTGCCAGGAACAAAGTGGCGTCGTGGGTACTTCTAACAGTTGGTCTTTTGGTAGGTCTTTCCAGAATATACCTTTTCCAACATTGGTATGTAGACGTATATTTTGGAATGTTGTTTGGGGTAACCTCATCCATAGTTGCCTACCTGTATATTAGGTCAAACCCCAAAAAATGGCATGCCCGGCAATTGCAAATAGACTTTAAGATATGGATGAGGCACACCCAAAATGCAGTCAAGCAGTTGTTTAATTATTAGTTGGTCCATGGATTTCTTGGAAAAGTACGCTTCATGGATTGTTTTCCTTAGCGCTTTGTTCATCTGTACCTCTTTTATAGGAGGGTACCCCATCTATATTTTGGATGAAGCGCGAAATGCGGAAGCGGCACGGGAAATGTATGTAAATGACGATTATATCGTTCCCTTTTTTAATGGAGAGCTACGTACCGACAAACCACCATTACATTATTATTTTATGGCCCTTGGATATGAACTCTTCGGAATATCCGCATTGGGCGCCCGTTTTTTTTCCGGGGTTTTTGGAGCGCTCACCATATTGGTCACTTTCCTTTTTGCCAGAAAACGGTTGGGTTTTAAAGCGGCTTCTTTAAGTGTGGTCATTTTATCATCTTCGGTATTTTTTGTGCAAGAGTTTCATTTAGCCGTACCTGACCCGTATCTGATTTTCTTCGTCTCATCTACGCTGTTCTGCTTTTACGAGTTTTACGATTCGAGCAAAAAAAAGTGGCTCCTATGGGCCTATATGGGGATAGGTTTGGGTGTTTTGACCAAAGGTCCCGTTGCCATTGCGCTTCCTGGACTATCGGTTTTTCTTTTTTTAATCCTGAAAAGGGCGCTCAATTTTAAAAATGTCATGGCTTTCAGGCCTATTTTAGGTTTGTCGTTGTCGTTAATAATTGCCATACCTTGGTACTATATGGTTCATGAGGCTACCAATGGGGAATGGACAAAGGGATTCTTCCTGGACCACAATGTAAATCGCTTTAACTCCGGAAAAGAAGGACATGGAGGCCTTTTTCTTCTAACCCCACTTTTCGTTTTTTTGGGAATGCTTCCCTTTTCAATTTTTTTAATCCAGGGTTTTTCCAAATTGTGGCGGGAAAGGAAACAAAATGATTTTCAGTTATTTGCTGCTGTAGTGTCCCTGGTCACCGTTACCTTCTTTAGTGTGGCGAGTACAAAGCTGCCCAACTATCCCATGCCATGTTATCCTTTTATCGCCATTATCCTTGCCCGGTTCTTAAGGGAAGTAGGTACCAATAAACCCCCATTTAAATCCCTCAAGTATAGTGTGATTTTTTTGATTTTCATTTCTATTTTGCTCCCCATAGGAGGTTATATGGCCTTGAGCCAGGAAAAAACACTTTATGAAGTACGATGGGTTGCTCTTTTACTTTCCGTCTTGACCATCGCCTCTCTTTTTGTATGGCTCTATTTTAAGAAAGCGGCATACAAGAAAATGATCGTAAGTATAGCGCTGGGATGGGGTTTCATGGGCCTTGTACTGTTTGGTGTGATTTATCCTATGCTCACAATGAAAAGCCCAACGGTTTTGGCTTCGAAAATCATAGGGGAAAACTCTGACGTAGTGGTTTATCAACGTTTTGATAGTGCATTTCCATTTCACTTCAATAGGACTTTTACCGTCGTACATACCCTAAAAGAATTGGAAGCTTTTTTAGGGGAACATCCGCAGGGATATATTCTCACCAATACCAGAAATACCGAAAGCCTTTTGAAGTTACGGGAATTCAACCTGATTATGGAACAAAAGGCCCTTTTCGAAAACCATACTACCCGCATTTATACAAAATAGGCCATTCCAAATCCTAAGATGACCACCACAAGCTTTTTGAGGTCAAAGGAGTGCCCTTTGGCACTTTCAAAAAGGATAACCGTAGAAATATGGAGAAAGACCCCAACGACCAATGCCACCATCTGGGTTTTATAGGTCGAAATAAAGGTGGTTTCCGAGGCCAAATAACTGCCCAAAGGCGTCATAAGGGCAAATAGTAGTATAAAAATGACGGTCAAACTGCGGTTTAATTTGGAGTTCACCAAAAACATGGAAAGAATGAAGGCCACGGGTATTTTATGCACCAGTATTCCATAGAGGATTCCGTTTTCCCCTGAAATGGGTATCCCTTCAATTAGGGCGTGCAGTGATAGGCTGATGAACAATATCGTTGGAAATTGATTTTTGTCCAGTTGCCAATGCATATGACCATGTTCGGCGCCTTTGGAAAAAAACTCAAGGAAGAGCTGAAGTAAGACCCCAATCAATATGAATAGGGTATTGGTTTTTGGATTTCCTTCACTGTAGACTTCAGGAACCAATTCAAAAAAAGTAAGTGCCAACAAAAAGGCCCCACTAAAAGCGAGTAAGAGCTTTATATTGGTTTGTTTCCTTGGTTTGGTCCATAGTACTACCCCATAGCTTGCAAGTACGGTAAGTACAAGTATTAGGTAATTCATGTATTAGGTAGGTGTTGAAGCTTTAAAATTACCCTATTTTTGGAACATTCAGGATATGGATATGGAGGGTAATTTTAAAATGTTGGCCAAGACTTTGTTTGGTTTTGAACCTTTACTGGCCAAAGAGTTGAGAAACCTTGGGGCCAGTAATGTCCGGGAGGGTAATCGTATGGTTACTTTTGAGGGGGATACGGGTTTTATGTACAAGGCCAATTTGTGCTTGCGAACGGCCCTAAAAGTGCTCAAGCCCCTACATAAATTCAAGGTTACCAATGAAAAACAATTCTATAGGGAACTGTACCAGATGGATTGGCCTTCGATTTTCAAACCGGACAGGACCTTTGCTTTTGATACAACCATGCATACCGAGGTTTTTAAAAACTCCATGTTTGTTTCCTTAAAAGCGAAAGATGCCCTTGTGGATAAATTTAGGGCGATGGGCCTACAACGTCCCAATGTGGATTCGCAGCATGCCGATGTGCGAATCAATATTCATATTCAGGATACATTTTGTACGGTTTCCCTGGACAGTTCAGGAAATTCCCTGCATCAAAGGGGCTACAGGAAGGCGGTGAATATTGCCCCCATTAATGAGGTGCTGGCAGCGGGTTTACTTTTAATGAGTGGCTGGGATGGGAGAACACATTTTTTGGATCCCATGTGTGGTAGCGGAACATTGCTGATAGAAGCCGCTATGATTGCCTGCAATATTCCGGCAAATATCAATCGCGATCACTATGCCTTTATGAACTGGAATGATTTTGACCAGGAATTGTTTCAAAAAATTGTGGAATCCAGTTTGAACAGGACACGCGAATTTCATCATAGGATTTTGGGGTACGACAAAGCACCATCAGCGGTCCGAAAAACCATGGAAAATGTACAACATGCAAATCTATCGGAATATGTGACGATAGAGCGAAAGGATTTTTTCAGGACGGAAAAATCCAATAGTGGACCCCTCCACGTGGTGTTCAATCCTCCTTATGGGGAACGATTGAACGTTGATATCCCCACTTTCTATGGAAAGCTGGGGGATACGTTAAAACGGCATTATCCAAACACCAATGCTTGGTTTATTACCTCCAATATGGATGCCTTAAAATATGTAGGGTTGCGCCCTTCCAAAAAAATCAAGGTATTTAACGGCAAATTGGAATCTAGACTGGTCTTCTATGAGATGTACGAAGGCAGCCGAAAAAAGAAATCATACTAGACCTGCACGCCCGGAAAGTGCTTCATGGAAATACGGGCCACTTCCACCTCTTTGATCGAGTTGATCATAATTGGGATGCTATAGTTCAATACGTTAGATGATAATTGTCCCTTCCCATTATTGGAAGTGGGATTTTTCACCTAAAAAAGATGAAATCTATTCCTCCTCATCAGCGCTCTCATCATCAAATTCCCCTTTTACCAATTTGTTCTCCATAATATTTAGGTTCTTCAATTTGGCTTTCCAGGTCTCCAGGGATTCTTTGTGTCTGGCAATGTTATTATGGACTTCCTTTACTAAAGGACTGCCCTCTGAAGCATTTGAAAAAAACAAAAGGTTGTTTTCCAACTGACGGATTTCACTTTTACTCTCATCAATCTTTTTTCTGATGAAAGCACGTTCATTGCTGATGGCCCGTTCGTTATTATCCGCTTTTGCCAGTTGTTTTATTTTATCCCCATATTTTAAAAGTTCGGATTCCTGCCTACTGACGTCCAATTTTTTGAAAAGGGCATCAATTATTTTATTGAACTTTCCGTTAATATGTCTTTTATTGTATGGCACATGTCCTATGGACTTCCATTCTGCGATAAAGTCCTTGATTTTTGGTAAATCTTTCTGTTTATCCCCACTCAATTGGAACCTTTTTAACCGTTCCAAGCAACTATTTTTGGCCTCATAATTGGCATACTCCGTTTTTTGGGTAGCGTTCCTCTGGGAATGGAGGCGGTTGAAATAATGGTTGCAGGCATCCTTAAATTCAGTCCAAATTTTGTCCGAATACTTTCTTGGGACATGGCCGATTTTTTTCCACTCGTTCTGGATACGTTTCATTTCTGGAGTGGCCACTTCATAATCATCGCTGTCCTTTAAGGTTTGGGCAATCTCCAAAAGTTTACGCTTTTTCTCAAGGTTGTGGTGTTGTTCGTTTTTAAGCTCCTTGTAAAAGGTATTTTTATTTCGATTGAATTCCCTTACCGCCTCCTTAAACTTCGCCCAGGTTTCTTCATTGGATTTTTGGGGAACTTTGCCCGCTTTAAAAAAGCTTTCCCTTAGTTCCTCTACCTGTTTTATTTGGGCTTGGATCTCCCTGTGGTTTTTTGCGACGTTCCCAGCTACTTCCTGAATTTGGGCAATGATTTCATTCTTTTTTTCAAGGTTTTTTTCATAATTGGCCTCCAAAGTTGCAAAATGCTGCTGTCTGCGTAAGTGCATGGCTTTTGTGGCCGCACTGAACCGTTCCCATATTTCTTCCCTTTGTTCCTTGGAAACGGGACCTATTTCTTCTTTCCAAATCTTATGTAAGGTTTGGAGCTCCCTGAACGCCTTTCCTAAATCGGATTCCTGTTGTAAGGCCTCGGCCCGATCGATCAGTTTCAGTTTTTCCTCAAGATTGTGTTTGAAGTCAAGGTCACGTAATTCCCGATTCAAATGAAGAAAATCATAAAAAATCTCCACATGGTGGTGATAGGTGCGCCAAACATCATTGTAATTGTTACGGGGAATAGGTCCTGCATTGCGCCATTTCTCTTGAATTTCCTTGAAATTCTTGTATGTGGTGTTGATGTCCTCTTCAACATTCACCAATCCCTTTAACTCCTCAATGAGCAACAACCGGTTTTGCAGATTCTGCTTTAACTGCTGTTCCAAATTCCTGTAATAGGTATCCCGTTTTTCACGGAATTCCTTATACACCTCATTGAATTGTCTCTTGGTTACCGAGTTGTACCTAAAATCTATTTCATTGCCCCCACCTGCTACAAACTCCTCTTTTTTATGCTCAATAAACTCTTGGAATTTTAGGTCAAATTCATTTTTAATTGAATTTATATGTTTGTTTATGGCCTGTACCTTTTCATTCCTTACCAAACGTTGCAATTCCCCTACCAAGTTTTCCATACTCATGGCATGGTAATCCAAAAAAGGAATATGGTGTCTTTTCTCGTTGTCCGTATCTTCTGCATCTTCTGCATTTTCCTGGTCAATTTCCTCCTGCGCTTCTTCTGGAGAAGCTTCTTTGGAGTCCCCTTGATTTTCGGAAACTATGGCAGCGTCATTTTTATGCGTGGGACCCTCTAATTCCTGATCAACATTTTCCTGGTCAATTTCCTCCTGTGCTTCTTCTGGAGAAGCTTCTTTGGAGTCCACTTGATTTTCAGAAACTATGGCAGCGTCATTTTTATGTGTGGAATCCTCTAATTCCTGATCAACATTTTCCTGGTCAATTTCCTCCTGTGCTTCTTCTGGAGAAGCTTCTTTGGAGTCCCCTTGATTTTCGGAAACTATGGCAGCGTCATTTTCATGCGTGGAATCCTCTAATTCCTGATCAACATTTTCCTGGTCAATTTCCTCCTGCACTTCTTCTGGAGAAGCTTCTTTGGAGTCCCCTTGATTTTCAGAAACTATGGCAGCGTCATTTTCATGCGTGGAATTCCCTAATTCCTGATCAACTTTTTCCGATTGTGTTTGCCCCCCAACAGTTTCCTGTGGTTTTTGTTCTTCATTGTCCATCACGATGTTCTTTAAAGGTTAGCTTGATGGCGATATACGGTAAGTTAACAAGAAAACCTACCATAGACAAAAGTAAGGATTCTTCTTTTGGATTAAGTTATGGTGTATTTTGATAATAAACCAAGGATTGGATATTCTCGACTCATGGGGAATCCCAAATTCCCCAGGCTTTTTCTGCTTGAAATTCCAACATTGAAAGTCCATTCTTGATGGTGGCACCCCTTTTTTTTCCTTCGGACAAAAAAGCCGTTTCAGGTGGGTTGTAAATCAAATCGAACAAAATATGTGTTTCATTCAAATGGGCATAGGGAATCTGCGGTTTTTGATCACTATTGGGATGTGTTCCCACGGGACTGCAGTTTATGATCAATTGATACTCCTTAAAATGGCTTTTATGAAGCTGGGAATAGTGCAATTGATCTCTTGAAGGGGTTCTGGAGACGTATCGATATTCAATTCCCAACTGCTCCAGAACAAAGGTAATAGCCTTGGAAGCTCCCCCGGTACCCAAGACCAAAGCCTTTTTATGATGTTCTTTTAGCAATGGGTATAGGGATTCCTTAAATCCAAAAGCATCGGTATTGAACCCTATCAATCCGTCTTTTGTAAATTTTATGGTATTGACCGCACCTATCATCTTTGCCTCACTGTCCAGTTGGTGCAAATAGGGTATAATTTCTTCCTTGTACGGAATGGTAACATTAAGTCCCTTAAGGTGTTTTTGTTCACTAACGTTCTTGAATTGGGAAAGGTCGTCCAGGTCAAAATTTTCATAGCTATGGTCCTGTAAGTCCAGTACTTGAAACTTTTTGGTGAAATACCCTTTGGAGAAAGAATACGAAATACCTTTCCCAACCAATCCAAATCGATATTTATGTTTTTCGGTTTCTCCCATACCAATCCAAGCTCAATAATATAAAAATGCCAAAGAATATAAAAAATATTGCGCCCCACGTGTCCATATCCGAAATATTGGGCCAATAGCGTTCATAGTTCAAAATGATAGGGTCCTTATTGGAATCCAGCAGGATGGTTCCGAAAGTATCCGTTTTAAAAATGGTCTTTTTCCATGGCCAGAGAACACCCAGGGAACCCGTAATAAAACCAATGATTATAGCGGTGGTCACTTTTTTATGATGCTTTAGCAAATACCCTAAAAAATGGGATAAAGTGACCAAACCTGTTGCAGAACCCAATGTAAACACGGCGAGTATCTTTAGGGTGTTCAAACGTTCCTGGTTCTTTAAAAAACTAAAATCCCCATTAAAAACCTCAGAGAAAGTGTCGTACAAGCTGTTGACGGAATCCACCAACAACAGTACATAGTTTCCAAACAGAATCAGAATAAAGGAACCTGAAAGCCCTGGTAAGGTCATTCCGGAAACACTAATGATACCACAGAAAAAAATGAAGATCAGGTTATCGTTTTCCGTTGCCGGACTTAAGAAGCTGATGGAAATCCCAACAATGAGTCCAATTAAGCCCGAACCAACGGTCTTTTTGTTCCACCCTTTAAAGTCTTTTGAAATGTAGTAAATGGAACCAATGATCATTCCAAAAAAAGCGGCCCAAACATAGAGTTCCTTTTTTTCTAGAAAAAAGTCCAACAGCCTGGAAACACTAAAGTAGCTGATCAACATTCCAGCGATCAACAGGATTAAAAATGTGGCGTTGGTGTATTGGTAAAACGCTTTGAACCTCCCATTAAAAAGTAACTTCAGTGCTTTTAGGTTTACCTTCTGTAAAGAATAGATAAATTCTTCATAGAACCCCCAGACAAAGGCTACAATTCCCCCAGAGACCCCCGGAACCTTATTGGCCGCTCCCATAAAAAGTCCCTTAATGACAAGATATACCTTGTCCCATAACGTTCTTGGTTTGCGCATAGAAAAAAGTACGGCCTATTTCTTGGAGGCCAGTCTTTCGAGTATAAAAATAAGTGAAAATCCCGCTATGGCTAGGCCAATTGATGCAAATAGCTGCGGGTCACCATCAAACTGATTTGGAAGTACGTTCTGAAAATCGACATCTATGGATTTTCCATCGAATACCCGGGTTTCCAAGACCTTTTTCCAAGGCCAGATTTTGTTTAGGGAACCTATAATAAAGCCAGTGAGTAGGGCCAAGGTGGCATTATGATAGTTTTTGAACATCCATTTAAGCAGCTTTGCAAAGCTCAATAGTCCAAAGATGGCGCCAACGGCAACGGTACCCACCAGTAAGAAATCCCGTTCGTGGACGGCGTCCAAAATGGTTTTATAGCTTCCCAAAAGGACAAGGATAAAGGCACCGGAGATACCCGGGAGAATCATGGCACAGACGGCCAACGCCCCGGAAAGAAATAGGTAGGGAAGGCTATCCACATTTTCACTTGGAGGCAATGTGGTAATAAAATAAGCAATGCCGGCACCTATTATTCCAATCAATAGGGTGGCAATGGTCCATTTTTTGATTTCCTTTCCCACCAAAAAGATACTGGCCAGAACCAAACCAAAGAAAAACGACCAAAGTAGGACCGGTTCATTCTCCAATAACCAGCTAAGAAATTTGGCCAAACTCAATACGCTTATAAAAATGCCCAGAAACAAAGCTGCCAAAAAATTGCCGTTAAGCTGCTTCCAAAGCGTACCGAAACCTTCTTTTCGCCAAACGGTTATCAAAGAAGGTTTGATATTGTTTATGGAGGTAATAAGTTCTTCATAGATTCCCGAGATAAAAGCGATTGTTCCCCCGGAAACCCCAGGAACCACATCTGCGGCCCCCATGGCCATACCCTTAAGGGTAACTATGGTATAGTCAACTAGCTTACGGGCCATACATCAAGAATTAGGGAATGGTTAGGTAGATGCTTTTTTGTTGGTTTTTATGCTTTCCTGTACCCATTTTATTTTTTCGAATTCGGGGTACAGTTGCAAAAATAAAACAGATTTTTCTGGGTTTAGTTGTAAAGCAAGACCTAATTTTTTCTTGGCCAGTAGGGTATTTTCGGTTTTAAGGTATAGCCCTGGGAGTTGGTAGTTGAGTTCCGCATCTTCGGGATAAAATTCAAGACCTTGGAGCACAACTTGCAAGGCGGATTCATAATCCTTCAACTTAATAAGGATGGCCGCCCAGTTTTTCCAGGTATCCAATTCATAATTCCCTAATTCCACGGCCTGCTTATATGCAAAATCCGCCTCATCATAGTTTTCCAGGATACCAAAGATTTCCGCATTTTTTTTCCAATACATCGGATTTTCGCCATCAATATTAATGGCTTTATTGATGTAGTTCAGTGCTTTTTTATAGTCCTTCAGCCTAAAGTAGTACTCGGTTATGGCTAGCCAACCTTTGTCCAATAGGGGATCCTCGTGTACGGTATTGTAATAATAGTACTTGGCCAATTCGTCATTGCCCAATTTTTCATGACATTTTCCAATTCTTAAGTAGGCGTGGGAAGTGGGGTCGTCCATGGAAATGGTGGTCTCATAACATTCAATGGCCTCGTTATGCTTGCCCAAATTTTCCAATACCCTTCCCTTTTCAAAATAGGCCCCTAAGAAGGAATCATCCGAGATTATGGCAAAATCAAAGGCGGTGAGGGCTTCTTGGTACATTTCTTTGGAACAATACATTTTCCCCAACTGGTGCCAGGCCACTTCGCAGTAGGGATTGCGTTCCAAGTAATCATTTAGGTAATGGATGGCCCCTTCAAAATCCTCTAAAAACTCGAAACAATACACTACATTATAGAGGGAGGAATAATCCGTCTCATCATATTCCACACACTTCATAAAACATTGCTTGGCCTCTTCATAATTTTCCAGGAAGAGATGCTCCATTCCCAAGAGGGAATAGATATCAAAACTATCACTTGCCATGTGTAGTGCCTCCAAAAGCATTTGTATGGCCCCTTGGTGATTATCCTGCTTGGACAGGATATTGGCCCTTTGAATGTAGATTTCCTCGTTAGCGGCATCCACCTCCTGTAATTGGTCAAGGATACCTTCTGCTTTTTGAAATTGGTCTTCAAAAACCAGGACCTCAACCTTCAGCAACTTCAATTCAGCGGAATGCGGATGCTGTTGCAAACCAATTTGTATGGCTTTCTTTCCAAGGCCAACTTTTCCTTGGTTCAAATAGTAATGGATAATCTCCTCAAAATCCTCCGCATCAAAAAAATAGACGTCATCCGTCTTAAGCATTGATTCGAATTTGAGTATGGATTTATCAGGGTTTTCGCTAGGGTCTAACGCCATAGAAACAGGTTTGGTTTTACTATGGACTTAAAATTAGCCGTAAAATGAGCTGAATTCAGTCCAGGATTTGGGTTTGTTATCAACAAAGTAGTTAACAGTCGTTACATTTCATTTAAGATTTTGATGATTTTTTTACACCCCTGTTCGATTTCACTTTCAGAAATGGTCAATGGTGGTGAAATCCTTACCGCCCTTGGTTCAAACAAAAGCCAGAACAAAATCAAGTGTTCCCTGGCCGCCGTAAGCACAAGTTCGTTGGCGATTTTCGCATCATCAAAAATCAAGGCAAGCATCAATCCCTTACCCCGTATTTCTTTAATCAAAGGATGTACCAAAAGTGACCGAAAAAGGTTTTCCTTGGCCAATGTGGACGGAATAAGTTGACTTTCAGTCAATTCCTTTAAGGTGGCCAAACTGGCAGCAGCAATGACAGGATTACCCCCAAAAGTCGTTATATGTCCGAGTTTAGGATGTTCTTTGAGCATGGCCATATGGTGGTGCGCCGCCACAAATGCACCACATGGCAATCCTGAAGCCATTCCCTTGCCAATGACCAGAATGTCAGGTATGGCCCCATAGTGCTCAAAGGCGAAAAGTTTTCCCGTCCTACCAAAGCCGGGTTGTATTTCATCCAGAATTAAAAGTGCCCCTACTTCATCACATCGTTTCTTCACTTTTTTTAAATACCCATTTTGGGGAAGTATAAATCCAGCGCCTCCCTGGATGGTTTCCAAGATTACTGCGGCGGTCTTCTGGGTAATATGTGCCAATTGATCCCCATCATTAAATTGAATGAACCTGACATCCGGGATCAATGGTCTAAAGGCGCTTTTACGTTCCTCAAATCCCATAACACTCAAACTACCCATCGTATTTCCATGGTAAGCATGATGTGCCGCTATGATCTGGGACCGACCGGTAACCCTTCGTGCCAATTTTAAGGCACCTTCAATAGCTTCCGTACCCGAATTGACCAGGTAAGTGGTCTCCAATGGTTTTGGTAATAAAGTTGAGAGTAGCTTGGCGTAAGCCACAGCCGGCCCTTGTATGTATTCCCCGTAGACCATGACATGCATGTACTGTTTGGACTGTTCCTCAATGGCACTGATGACTTTGGGATGGCAATGTCCCAAACTGCAGGCGGATACTCCGGCCACAAAATCCAAATGGGCACCCCCTTGGGTATCGTAAATATAGCTGCCAGATGCATGGGATACCTCCATGGCCAAAGGGTGTGAAGTGGTTTGGGCCTGGTATTTTAAGAAGTCTTGCTCTGCGTTTTCCATTCAGTGTATTGAAGGTTCTGGAAGGGAAGGTAGGAAGTATAGGGCGATTATGTTCCTACTTTTCCTGAACTATTTTTTTTGGTTTTGTCGCTTCCTTGTTTGCCCGTTTAAGTTTGGGTTGTGGACTTCCACCACCACTGCGCTCCTCTTCTTCGGCATCAATATCAATGGGTGCATCAATGCCCCTAATGCTAATCAGTTCAATGTTATTGTCGTCTTCATCAAAAATATCATCCTTGTTCCTAAGTTGTTCATCGCCCCTCCAAATAAATCCCTTTAGCCTTTTGGTATCAAAGGGCCAATCCTCCTCTGGATAAATATCGCCCTCTGGGTCTATAAAGAATGTAATGTCCTCAATATCATTATTGGCCATTTCCAGTCGTATTTTACTGCAAATGGTTTTGTCGATTCCAATGAGTTCATTATCATCGTTGTACAGATAATAGATGACTTCGGTGTTCTTTATCAGGTCCACTATTTTTAGTTCATTTTCAATAAACTTACCAAATAGATCCTTCCCCTTGGCCTGATTGTATCCTTGTTTTCCAATGGTATCAAAAGCAATAATGAATGCATTATCGATGACACGCAGGGAGTCCAGTTTTTCGGTTTCCAAATCACTGATCAAATGGATACTGTCCCCGGTCATTTGATTGTCCATATTCCAAAGAATGGGATTGGTGACCAGTTTGGTTATCCCGGTCCGCTCCGAGGAATGAATTGAATCACACTTTCCGCTCAAATCGGTCTTGAAAAATTTGGCATTTCTGAATGCCCTTAACCTTCGGTCCTCAGGGGGCCCGGTTACCATTAAGGTGTCCCCGTGTATGTAAAGTGAATCTTGTTGTACCAAATTTACGGCGACGGCCCTTTTGGTGGCAAAAACAGAGTCCCTATCTTTAAAAACTTCGGCGTAATGTGCTCGTATGACCCCATCATTTATGGTGTCCGTTACCCGGATGTTATTGGTTGCGGAGGCAAAGGACGAAAGCTTATCAAAATACACGCTATCGCCTTCAATTATGCGATTGCTATAGTTGATTTTGGTGTTTTTTACACCATAACCCTGTTCAATCTTGGTGTCGTAAAAACCCCGCTCACAATAAATGGTATATTCCTCGCCCACAATGGTCGAGGGACCATACATGTAGGCATTCTTGGATTGCCTGTAATAGTGCAATTGTTCTGAGTCAATGATATAGTCCGGATTATCGATATGGACACTGTCCTGGAACTGTACCTTTTTGATTTCCATGAAATAGGTGCCGATAATGCTCGTCAAGGTGTTGACGGAGTCCACCACTTTCCCTCCCGAATTATAGTACGAAAGCTGTTTTTCCCTATCAAAATATAGGGTGTCCGTGGTCAATTTCATTTGACTGTCCGTAAGGTCCACATTTTCCCAGGCCCTGGCCAGTTTTATATTTCCGTCATAATCCAGTTTGCCACTGTTCATTTCAATGGAATCCCCTTGTTGTAGCCGAACATTGCCAATGGCCTTTAATTTGTTCTCCTGGGCGTAGAAGATGGCCACATCGCACCAAAGGTCCGCTCCTTGATGTTCAAATTGTACTTGCCGTTCATTATCCTTACTGAATATTGACGCCCCCGGGAACTGAGCTTCGTCTTTGGTAAAATTGGCCCCATAGACAATATTTATCTGTCTTCCTTCAGGTTCTTGGCCAAGTACTGCTAAAAAAGAAAAGGTGAAAATTAAGAACGCCAGTCTTCTCAAACCCAAACAATTTTGGCCAAAAGTAGGGTTTTTACGTAACGTAGAAGAGTGGATTTAGAAAGGTTTAGGGTTTCTACATTGGATTAAAAAGCCTTTTCCAATCCGCTTCTGCCGCCAAGTAAGCAAAAGAGTAGGGGTTGCCATTGTCCAAAAGCCTTTTGTACAGGCGTTTGGCTTTTGTGGTATCTTTAGTCTGATACAGATTCCAATTGCCAAGTCCGTAAAAGTACACGTCGTCTGATGAAGAACCGTCCCCAATCATTTTTAACTGATTTTCCTCCAGCAAACCTTTGTAAAAAAGGCACATATCATGATATCGGGTATTCTCAATAATGTCCATATTTTTAGTTACTCCGGAGATTTCCGAAAGGGCCTCGTCATCTTGTCCCATGCGTTTTAATATCATGAACAACCAATGACCACCTGAAACCAGGTTATCATCGTATTTGTTTGTTCCCTCCCTTTGTAGATAAGCATAAAGGGCATTTTCCATATCCCCTTTAAGGTAATGGGCGAGCCCCAAGTGATACCAAATGTTCCCATGAAGTGTGCTAATCGGAATGTTCCGTGCGTTGGGGAGGCCATCGAGCTCCACTTGATCCGGTTCATTTCCAATGAGAACCGTGGCTTTTTTCAAATCCGCAATGGCCTTATCGTATTGCCTGGTGGAAATGTAACGATGACCTCGATGACGGTACATTCTTGGATCTTCAGGGAATTTTTGAATTCCCTCGGTATAAATGGAAATTGCCTTTTGAAAATGACCCAGATATGCCGTTCGCCTTCCATACCAAATCAATACCTCTGCACTGTCAGGATGCTTCATATAGTTTTTATGGGCCTCATCATACTTGCTTTTTGCCTTGCCCCTTTTCATTGGGGGGGTGAAAAGGGTATCGCCCAAAAGGGTTATCGCTTCTATTGGCCTCTTATTTTCCTCTGAAGCTTTACTTTCTTTGGGGGTTTGTTGGCACGATAACACCAATGCCAACCCAATACATCCTGCTGCGATTTTTAGGTAGTGGCTTTGAAAATGCATGATTTAAACTGATAGGCTCGTCCCTAAGGTACAAATTTGTAGGCTTTTAACTCCTATCGACCAACAAGGTATTTACGTCATTATATTTTGAATGGGCAGGAAGAAATCAGGTTCAAAATCCAACATGGCATTGATCAATTGAAATCCTTGGAAGCTATGGATGTCCTTAAGTGGAATTAGAATTTCTTCCACTTTCCCAATTTCCAACAATTGAGTCCTTTTGGTGCCATTTAAGAGGTAGGTGGTTGGTGTATACCAATGGTTTTTGTCCAAGAACACAATATTGGCATAGGAACTATCGGTTATATAGCCGTTTTTGACGATCAGAATATCATCACAGTGGCCCCTTTTTTTAAAGAGGGTATTTAATTGACTTCTGTCCTCAAATTTTAAGTCGTAGTCAAGGATATCGTCAAAAGTAAGTTTCAACTTATGGACACTTCTTTTTTTGTAGGGTTCAAAGGAGTATGTTTTTTCACTTTTGTTATAGCCAATGCGCAGCTTTACCCGTCCTTTCCTGTATTGCGGCGGGATACTGATTTCTTCAAATAGATGAAAACTGGGCTTTTCCCAATAGAATTTTTGATAGGACGTCCTAAAGCGCTTGGAATGGTATTCCGCATTTTGAACAACACCGTTCCATACACAAATACTCTCAAACAGTGGGAATGTATATTTTGTTGATGAGTTCAATATATTCGTCCTTCACATTACTTTGATGGGTGATTCCCCCACCACTTTTGTACCAGAATTGTTCATTTTCCTTCTCGATAAATCGAATGGCCACCCCACTATCTATGGTTTTACCATCGAATATGCCAAATACCCCGGTATAAAACCCGCGTTCATATTTTTCCGCCTTGTCAATGATTTCCAAGGTTTTGGGTTTTGGGGCACCACTTATGGAACCGGCGGGCAACATCCGTAGCATAAGGAGTCCAAAATCCTTTTTCCAGTCCCTTCGCAACTTCCCTCGAATTTCGGAACTACTTTGCAAAATTTCACCCTTTGCAGTTTTTATTTTTTCCAGATATCTAAATTTTGTTACCTGGACATCCCTGGCGACTATCGAAAGGTCATTCCGTATAAGGTCTACAATGGTATGGTGCTCTTGCTGTTCCTTGGTATTGTCCATAAGCAAATCGGCGGCACCTTCCAATGATGCATCTATGGTCCCCTTCATGGGATAGGAGTAAATATGCCCGTCCTTAATTTTGATGAAGCATTCCGGCGAGAAACAAACAAATTGGTCCTTGTACAGCAGTTTATAGGGAGCATGGGCCTTACTAAAAACGGATTTTAAATCCAACGGGGAACTGATTTTACTGGGAAAGGTAAGGTTGACCAAAAAGCTATTTCCCGCTTTTAGGTTTTGAACCACTTTTTCAAAGCCTTCCAAATAGGATTTGAACGGGAATGGTTCTACGTCAATTGTTGGAATAAAGGAAGCCTTTTTATCCTGGTATCCGTTTTGGACGTTGGATATTCCATTGATATCAAATACAATATTATTTTCATACGCCTCATCAAAGGAATAGGCGAGGACCTTGCTCTTATCAAAGTTGATGATGAACAAAAAGGGTTGCCCGTTTTCAAGAAATCTTGCCGATTTCTCCGTAAACTCAGTAATGGTCATTAGTTCACTACCTGTGAATGGTCTGTAACCTGTCCGGTCCAACGGACACAATTTTAATAGGAACCTCCAATTGCTCTTCAAGAAAGGCAATGTATGCATTTAAGGCCGGTGGAAGCTCGCTGGCCTTGGTCAATGTTGTCAAATCCTTTGACCAACCTTTCAGTTCCGTGTATACTGGAACTACGTTATTTCCCTCAATGTTGTAAGGTAAATGTTCCACCTTTTTCCCTTTGTAGGTATACGCGGTACATACTTTTATGGATTCAAAACCACTGAGCACATCCGCTTTCATCATCATCAAATCCGTTACACCATTTATCTGGACGGCATACTTAAGGGCCACCAGATCCAGCCATCCACAACGTCTGGGTCTACCGGTGGTTGCACCAAATTCATTGCCAACCCGTCCCATGGTCTGCCCATCGTCGTCAAATAGTTCCGTTGGAAAAGGGCCGCTACCTACACGTGTGGTATACGCCTTAAAGATTCCCAAAACCCTTCCTATTTTTCCGGGGGCCACGCCAAGACCGGTACAAGCGCCCGCAGCTGTGGTATTGGAGGAGGTGACAAACGGATAGGTCCCAAAATCTATGTCCAATAGGGAACCTTGCGCACCTTCGGCCAAAATCTTTTTGCCTTTGGCCATAGCATCGAAGACATATTGCTCACTATCAATGAATTTTAACTTTTTGAGCGCTTCAATACCTTCACAAAACTCATCTTCCAGCTCTTTTAGGTCATATTGGATATCCACATTGTAGTAAGCGATCATTCCTTCGTGCTTATTGGCCAGGGAACGGTATTTATCTTTCCAATTGTCAAATTCCAAATCCCCGACACGCATGCCATTTCGTCCCGTTTTGTCCATATATGTTGGACCAATACCTTTTAGGGTTGAACCTATTTTGGCTTTTCCCTTGGCTGTTTCCGACGCGGCGTCGAGCAATCTATGGGTAGGTAGGATCAGGTGCGCTTTTCTGGAAATGAACAATTTTGCGGCAATGTCCAGATTGAACTTCTCCAAATTGTCCAGTTCCTTTTTGAAGATAACGGGGTCAATTACCACCCCATTGCCCACAATATTTATGGCATTCTTGTGGAAAATTCCGGAGGGAATGGTGTGCAAAACATGTTTTATACCATTGAACTCAAGGGTATGTCCAGCATTTGGGCCGCCTTGAAAGCGGGCAATGATATCGTAATCTTTGGTTAGAACATCAACAATTTTTCCCTTTCCCTCGTCTCCCCACTGGAGTCCAAGCAATAAATCTACCATGAAGTTTTTTTGGTTAGTCGGTTACTTTTTCTTCTTTGTTACGGGTACCATAGAAGTATAAGGAATGGGTATTGATCTTAATATCAAATACTTCCTCAATGGTCTTTTTGATGGATTGTATACGTGGGTCACAAAATTCCACAACCTCCCCCGTGTCAGTAAGAATAACATGATCGTGTTGACGGTCAAAATAGGATTTTTCATACTGCGCCTGTGCCGAGCCAAACTGATGTTTTCGAACCAATTTGCAGTCAAGCAAAAGTTCAATGGTGTTGTACAATGTTGCCCTACTCACCCTGTAATTCTTGGTTTTCATTTTAATGTAAAGGGATTCCACATCAAAATGATCGTCGCTGTCATAGATTTCCTGGAGTATAGCGTAACGTTCAGGTGTTTTTCTATGCCCGTTTTCCTCCAAAAAAGTGGTGAATACGTTTTTAACTATTTCTTGGTTTTTGTCGTTGTCCATAGCCTATATCTCCGTCGTAAAAAGCAAATTTACATCGAATTAATTAAACTCTGACTACCTTATCGATACCACCAATCTGCTTTAGGTTATTGATCAACTTCTTGAGGATATTGTTATTCTTGACCACAAGGGTGATCTTACCTGTAAATGTACCCCCTTCCGCACTAAAATTAAGGTTGCGCATGTTCACGTGCATATTGTCCGATATGATATTGGTAATTTCATTGACAAGTCCTAGATTGTCAATACCGGTAATCCTTATGTCTACGGTAAATTCTTCCTGTGTGGAATCGATCCATTTAGCGGACATTATGCGGTACGCATAGTTGGACTGCAGTTGAATGGCATTGGGACAGTCTTTTTTATGCACTTTGATGCCATCACTTACACTTAAAAACCCAAATACACTGTCACCTGGTATGGGATTGCAACATTTGGCCAGTTTGTAGCTGAGTTTGTCCTCTTCCTGCCCAAACACCAACATATCATAGTTATGGGTGATTTCTTCCCTATCAATATCGTCGGGAATATTTTTCCGTCTGATCTTACTTTTAAAGAAGTTAAGGAAGGCATTGTTATAGGAAGAGGCAAAATCCTTGATTTTCTGATTGTCAATGGCTCCATTGCCCACTCTAAAGAATAAGTCCAAGCTGGTCTTTAACTTGAAGTAATTGACCATTTTGTTGACGACATCTTCGTTGAGGTTGATTTTTTGGGATTTCAGTTTTCTGCGGAGCATCTCCTTACCTTCCTCGGCAATCTCCTTTTTCTCTTCCCTTAGCGAAGACTTTATTTTTGCCCGTGCACGGGCCGTATTGGCATAATCCAACCAGTTTTGGTTGGGTTTTGCGGAGTCCGAGGTCATTATTTCCACCTGGTCCCCACTTTGTAGTCTGGAATTTAAAGGAACGAGCTTGCCATTTACTTTGGCACCACGGGTTCTCATACCTACTTCCGTATGGATGTGAAAGGCAAAATCCAAAGGCGTTGCCCCTTTGGGTAAGGATTTTAGTTCACCCTGCGGGGTGAATACAAAAATCTCCTTGGAGTAAAGGTTTAACTTAAATTCCTCTACAAAATCCACGGCATTGCCATTGGAATTCTCCAAGGCCTCCTGTAAACGGTTTAACCACTGTTCTATACCCTGTTCGTTCTGTTCGCCATGTTTATACTTAAAATGGGCCGCGTATCCCTTTTCGGCAATTTCGTGCATTCGTTCGCTGCGTATCTGTACCTCCACCCACTTGCCCTCGGGCCCCATTACCGTGATATGAAGGGCTTCATAACCCGTTGATTTTGGGGAAGTGATCCAATCCCTTAACCGAACTGGATTTGGAGTAAAATGGTCCGTAACTATGGAATAGATCTTCCAGGCAATAAACTTTTCGTTCTTCCTATCGGATTTGTAAATAATACGGATGGCAAACTTGTCGTAGACCTCGTCAAAGGCAATGTTCTGTTTTACCATTTTTCGCCTTATGGAAAAAATGGATTTCATCCGCCCCTTTATGTAGTAATTCAACCCTTCCTCGTCCAAGGAGTTTTCTATGACCTTGGTAAACGCGTTGATGTACGCCTGTTTCTCTTCTTCCGTATCCTGGATTTTCCCCTGGATATCATAATAAACCTCTGGTTCGGTATATTTTAAGCTAAGGTCCTCCAGCTCGGTCTTAATGTTGTACAAACCTATTCTGTGGGCCAAAGGGGCATAAATGTACAGGGTTTCCGAGGCAATTTTGACCTGTTTGTGCTCAGGCATGGCGTCCATGGTGAGCATATTATGGTACCTATCCGCAATTTTGATGATAATAACGCGGACATCGTCATGTAGCGTCAACAGCATCTTTCTAAAATTCTCTGCCTGTTGACTTATGTTCTTATCCTTTTTTAGGTGTGAGATTTTAGTAAGGCCATCAACAATTCGGGCTACGGTCTCCCCGAACATCCGTTCAATATCGTTTAAAGTGTAAGGGGTATCCTCAACCACATCATGAAGCAGGGCAGAAGCTATGGAAATGGCGTCAAGGCCAATTTCCGAGGCAACAATTTTGGCAACGGCTATGGGATGAAAAATATAGGCTTCCCCGGATTTTCTGCGCTGATCTTTATGGGCATCCACCGCCACGTCAAAGGCAGAACGTATCAGTTTCTTATCCTTTGGGGTAAGGGTTTGATAGCTTATGCGAAGTAATTTTTTGTATTCCTTCGCAATTTCCTTGTTTTCTTTTTCGATAGCCGCCTCCGTCATAGTAAATTAAAGTTACCATATTCCTTATTTGGAAACAACAAAAATTATGCCTTAAGGTTTTTGATACGCTCAATTAAAGGTGGATGGGAGTAGTGGACAAAGACATAGGCGGGGTGTGGGGTAAGATTGCTAAGGTTGTTTTTGGACAGTTTCTTTAATGAACTTATCAATGGGTTGGAGGCAAACGTGTTTTTCGCATAATCATCCGCCTGGAATTCAAATTTTCTGGAAAGATGGTTCATAAGTAGGCCCGTGACTATGGAAATAGGGCTATACAACAGAAAGAATGCCAGGAGTCCCGCATGATAACTTTCCTCTTGAACGCCTATGGACAAGGACAATTGGGGGTAATTGATAAAAAGGGAAAGAATGTAGAGCATGATACCGGTCAATGCTATGGAAGCCAACATATTAAAAACAATGTGTTTGCGTTTGTAATGTCCTACTTCATGGGCAAGTACCGCCACTATTTCCTCTTCGTCCAAATCCTTGATAAGGGTATCGTACAGGGTGACCCTTTTTTGTTTTCCAAAACCTGAAAAATAGGCATTCGCCTTGGTGGACCGTTTGGAACCATCGATCACAAAAATATTTTTTAAGTCAAATCCTACTTTTTTGGCATAGTTTTCAATGGCCATTTTTAAATCACCGGCTTCCAAAGGTGTCTGTTTGTTGAACAAGGGAACCAGTAACTTGCTGTAAAAAAGGTTTAGGGAAACCATGAATACTATGGCTATGAACCAGATGTAGAGCCAAAAATTGGCCCCTGCCCATTCCAGAAACCAAATAACAAGTGCCAATAGGCCACCGCCCATAAGAACGGACAACAAACCGCTTTTTAAAATATCCAAATGAAAAGTGGCTTTGGTGGTTTTGTTGAAACCATATTTTTCTTCAATGAAAAAGGTTTGGTAATAGGACAAAGGAATGGAAACAATACTGCTTCCCAAGGCCAAAATCCCGAAGAAACCCAGTGCTTGAAGAATACCGTTATCGGTATATTCCCGGACAAAGTTATCCACGATGCCAAACCCCCCGAAAATTAAAAAAAGGAGTACGAGTACTAATGAGATGCCGTCTTTTAATAGTCCCAACCTGTAATTTTCCCGATGGTATTCTTGTGCCTTTTGGTAATCCTCGGCATCAAAAATGTCCTGGAGTTCTTCGGGAATTTGCTTAAGAAAGTGTTTGGTGTTCAGATAGTCAAGAATGGTGTCCATTAGGTACTGTACGACCAATATCCCAATAATGGTGTAAAACAGAAAGCTACTATCCATAAATCCTAAAATCCCCGTTGACGTTTGGCCTCAAAGATAAGTATTGCAGCGGATACGGATACATTCATGGAATCTATCTCCCCCAGCATGGGGATAATGATATTTTGATCGGAATTGTGTAGCCATTCCGAACTCAAACCTGTTGCTTCGGTCCCAACCACAACTGCCGAAGGCCCGGTGAAATTGGAATGGGTATACTTTTGACTGGCCGTAAGGGCCGCACAAAAAATGCGGATGTTTTTACTTTTTAAAAAGTGGATGATTTCTTCGGTACCGCCCATTCCTATTTGCGTGGTAAAAACACAGCCAACACTGGAACGGATGACATTTGGATTGTACAAATCGGATTTTGGATTCGCAATCAATACCGCATCCAGGTTTGCAGCATCCGCCGTCCGTAACAAAGCGCCAATATTTCCCGGTTTTTCCGGAGCTTGCGCTACCAGGACCAAGGGGTTTTCGTGTAGGACAATGGAACCCAGATCATGGTCCTTTAATCTGGCGATGGCCATTATACCCTCGGTGGAGCCCCTATGGGCCATTTTTTCATAAACCTCCCTGGACAGCTGAACCATTGGAATGGGACGCTGGAATTTCTGGGAAGGGATACCGTTGGAAATATCGGGGCAAACCAATAATTGTTCAATTTCATATCCTGCTTTTATGGCCAATTCCAACTCCCGTTGTCCTTCAATAACAAAGAGACCCGATTTTTTTCGTTCCCTGGATTTTGCCTTTAGACCCATGACCTTTTTGACCAAAGGATTTTTAAGGCTCATGATGTATTTGGAATCTTGCAAAGGCGTTTTATGCTATGGGTTTTAAATGAGTTCAAATTAAAGTTTAAAATCCTATAATTCCATTGCCGATTGGATTAATTTCTTGGTTCTTTTGGCATTTGGTAGCGGAAACCACAGTGGTACAAGTCACTTTTTGGATGTAGCGTGGTTTCGTTGTCGCTGCAGCTACTACACGGAATCAAATTTTAAATGGGTTCAAATGTATTCCAATCGTAATTAAATTGTCAATTTTGCGACCATAAAAGAAAAACCATGAAACTTCAACTTTTGTTATTGTCCGTCACTTTATTTGTATGCTCCTGTAAACAAGGTGCCAAAGAAACCACCTTGGAAAAATCAGAGGAGGCAACGCCGGTCGTAACAAAGGAAAAAGAGTATCCAGAAGGATTGGACAAAGTTTTTGCGGCACATGGTGGACTTGGCCTGTGGAAACAACAACGGACCTTAACTTTTGAAATCCCCAAACCGGAAAATCCGGAAACCCATACTACGGATCTGTGGTCCCGAACGGACAAAATTGTTAGCCCATCATACACCCTGGGTTTTGATGGCAAGCAACCATGGGTTGAAGGGGAGTATAAGGGAAATGCGGAATTCTACCACAATCTTATGTTTTATTTCTACGCCATGCCCTTTATATTGGGTGATGATGGAATCATCTACCAAGACACGGATAATCTGGAATTTGAGGGAAAAAGCTATCCCGGAATCAAAATTGGCTACAATTCTGGAGTGGGTACCTCACCAAAGGATGAGTATTACCTTCATTATAATCCCGATACCCATATTATGGAATGGTTGGGCTATACGGTGACCTACCGAACCGGGGAACCATCGGAAAATGTAAAATGGATCCGTTATGACGATTGGAAGACAGTGGATGGACTGTTACTTCCAAATTCCATATCCTGGTACAACTATGAGGGAAAACACATTAAGGACAAACGAAATACCGTAACTTTTGAAAACATTTCGATTTCCAATGTTCCCCAGCCAACATCCTTTTATGCCAAACCGGATACGGCGGTCTACTACGTTAAACCGGAATGAGTCTTATGACTTCAATGGCATATGAAAATACCTGCAAATGAAGTTAGCTGATTTCCATTGGTAATGCGTCAGTGCTTGTTGTTGTTCCTATAATCCTGATCTACCATGGGCCCCAATTTTTTTCCTCCCATGATATGCATGTGTAGGTGAAAGACGGATTGCCCGGAGTCTTCATTGTTATTTATGGAAAGGCGATATCCCGACTCGGAAATTCCATGTTCCTTGGCCAGCTTTTTTGCCACTAGAAAGAGCTTGCCGAGAACAAGGGCATCTTCCTCTTCCATATCGTTAATCGTATGGATTTCCTTTTTGGGAACAATCAAAAAATGCACGGGGGCCTGGGGCCTTAACGGAACAAAGGCTATGATTTCCCCATCTTCATAAACGATGTCCGCAGGAGCTTCACGATTGATGATTTTTGTAAAAACCGAACCCTTTTCAATTTTTTCCGCTTTCTGTTTTAGGTATTCGGCACTTTGGGACCGCACATGATTGGTGCACATGATACCAAGAATACTGAAAATGAAGAATTGTAACTTTATCATTTTGATGGCTAATTTAGACCTGAAATTAGTAATCATTCCTGTAAATACGTTGGGGAACAAGGCGTTTATCAATCCTTGGTTTTGAAAGTAAGCGGTTTTTTACATTATTTCTCCATTAAGATTTTTGGTACCATTTTAGTTTTGATTTGTTTTTGACGTATTTCGCAAAAAAATTTGGATTATGACCCTTTTCATAGATATGGACGAGGTAATTGCCGATGCCTATCAAGCCCACATCGATATCTATCACCACGAGTACGGAACTTCTTTTACCAAAGCACAGTGCTCAGGAAAGGAATTTTGGCGTATGGTTCCGGAAGCACATCAAGCCAGTGTTAAGGAACACGCAAACAGGATTGGTTTTTTCAAGGATTTAGCCGTGATTCCGGATAGTCAGGAAGTCATAAAGGAATTGTTCAAAAAGTATCAGGTGTATATAGCCAGCGCGGCAATGCAATTTCCCTATTCCTTAAAGGAAAAGTCGGATTGGCTCGATGAGTTTTTCCCGTTCATCCCTTGGCAACACAGGATACTATGTGGGCACAAGCATATTCTAAAAGGCGATATTCTCATTGACGATAGAAGCTATAATCTAGATAAATTTGAGGGGAGACGCCTATTGTTTACGTCACCCCATAATACCAATACCAAAGATTTTGAACGCGTATCCACATGGAAAGAAATAGCTTTACTACTTTTATGATATGCGGTTTTTTATTCCAATCGTGGTTGCCACCTTTGTGCTACAGGCCTGTTCTGCACAAGCTGATCTTATTGAAGGCGAACAGCATATACGGGTAGAGGAAACCTTGCAATATTATCTCTTTTATCCACCGGGTTATTTTGAAGGGGAAGAGGCAACCTATGGGATACTGCTCTTTCTCCACGGTGGGGGAGAAGCTGGCGGAGAATTGGATGCCCTGCAAAAGAACGGCCCTCCCAAAATGATGGCAGAGGGTTATCCTTTTCCCTTTTTGGTTTTGGCCCCACAGAACCCCCATCAAAAAAAGTGGTGGGACATTAAAGCAGTAAATCAATTGTTGGATTCCATAGTGGCGAACAATAGGGTGGATAAAAATAGAGTGTATTTAACAGGGCTAAGCAGGGGAGGAAGTGCAGCATGGGAAATGGCCGTACAATATCCCGATAAGTTTGCTGCACTGGCGGTAGTTTGCGGAATGGCGCCCACACCTTATGCCCATTGGTTGGAAAAGAAAATGCCCATTTGGGTGTTCCATGGGGCAGAGGACCAAGTAATCCCAGTTGCAGAATCGGATAATATGGTCCGGAAGTTAGTGGAAATGGGGTACGATGTAAAATACAGCCGTTATGAAAATATAGGCCATAACTCATGGGAACAAGCGTACACTACCGAAGAATTGTACCAATGGATGGCAAATCAAAAGAAGGAATAATGTACAGGGTATTGATTATACTCGTTTTCTTTATGGGTTCTTGTAAACATTCCGAAAAGAATGGGGTTGGGACATCCACAAACGGAGACGCGCTTCAGGAAAAGCAAGCGATCGATACTACAATTACCAAGGACACTTTGCCAGTTCAAGTTTCCAAAAGAAAAGTGCTGTACGATTCTTTTGACGGTTTTGCCGATACCACTTTTGTACGCTTGGCTGATTTTAGCCATGACTTTGCCTATGATTTGCGCTATGCCACCACCAATAATTTCCTAAAATCCAAGGTGTATGACTGCGCCGAGTGCTATACCCGTGTAAAAACGGCAAGGGCCTTGATCAAGGCCAATGACGAATTTATGGGAAAGGGCTACCGAATAAAATTCTTCGATTGTTATCGCCCCAATTGGGTGCAATTTAAAATGTGGAAATTGGTACCCAATCCCCAATATGTCGCCAACCCCGTTAAAGGTTCCATACACAACAAAGGGGGTGCGGTTGACATTACCTTGGTGGATTTGGAGGGCAATGAATTGGATATGGGGACGGATTTTGACTTTTTTGGAAAAAGGGCCTATCATGATAATACGGACCTTCCACAACATATTTTAAAGAATCGAAAACTGCTCAAGGAAACCATGGAGAAATATGGATTTTGGTCCATACGTACCGAATGGTGGCATTACAATCTTTCATCGGCCTCCCAAGATAAAATAGCCAATTTTAAATGGCCCTGTGACTGAGGGAAATTTTTATCGTGGGTATGGTTTTCCGCCGTTTTTTTATATCGGCATTTACTAAATTAGTTTCATACTAAACAGGATAAAGAGCACGAATAGGCTCATTGGATCCACCTACCATTAACCAAACAAGTATATAAATTTAGCACTGAAAATTGGCCTTGCGATTATCCTTAATTCCTAAATGAGACCGACCAAAAAGATCCACAGAAACTTTTTCGCATTAATCTATCTTAATTCCATCGTTCCCTTAAGTACCGAAGTCAAGGGCTTTTTGGCCGAACATGTTAGAAGTATCCAGTTTTCCAAAGGAGATACCGTCTATAAAGAAGGGGATACCTGTACAAAATTGTATTTGATAAAAAAGGGACTTGTGCGAGGGTATTTTTTAAGTGGTGGGAAGGACGTGACCACTTGGATAAGTACTGATAATGAAATTTTTACATCCATTACCGGGTTTTTTACAAACCAACCGGTAAAGGAGAACATCCAGTGTTTGGAAGATACCGATTGCCTGTATTTGGAGTATGGGGATTTGGAATATGGTATGCGTACATTCTCGGAATTTGGGGAGTTGTACCGCAAATTGTTGATCGATTATTATATCCATGCGGAAAATAGGGCCTTTATGGCTAGGATTCCCAGCGCCCGGAAACGATGGAACTATTTTACGGAGACCAATAAACTTGAACTAATTGACAGAATACCAAATAAATACCTCTCCTCGTTATTGGCGATGCGACCGGAGACCCTCTCCCGAATTATCAAGGAACACGCCGAATTCATGACGAAAAAAAGTACGGAATAAGCGGAAGGGTACCTAGGCCAACATTTGGGCATAACTATACGAAAGGTGCATATCATAGGTGTGCACTCAGCTTCCCCTTAGAGCAAATTTCGATCGTATTTCTATTGGGCAGGGATTCAAATATCAATCTAGGTATAGGTAAATATTACGAATACCATCCACTTTTTTGGCATGCAGCCAAGAGTCATTTTTAGGCTTTTGCGCTTGACGAAAACCAATTTGCCAAGGAATTAATTGACATTTATCAAGCGAGTTCAAAATAATTTGAACCAAACAAAAATATTGCCGTTATCAATTTCGCACATAAAAAGCAAGAAAAGTATTACAAATAAAAATTGATAACAAATGATTCAAATCTACTTTCACAAGCCTATTGCCAATGCGCTTCCCAAATCTGTGGGAGGTCGCTTCTCAAATAGTGTTCTGCCCCTATAAAGTTTGGCGCATTCCTGGGAAGACCAATGGAAATGGCTTTTGACCAGAGCGGTCCAGCTGGAATTTCCAGAAAACCCAAAATCAGTTTTAACCAAAATTAATTATCAAACCTTAACATGAAAAAACCTTTAAACCCCAACAGCTTCCATAAGAATGGGATGACTATAGTGGTTATCGTATTCCTAACATTTCTTTTTACGGGCCAATCCAAAGATTTGGCCTTTGTCAATCAAAATATTAAGCAAAAGCTACAGCTGGTAAACACTAACGTACCATCTGAGGAATTGGTCATTATTGGGCATTCCTTTGACAATAAGATTTCACTAAAAGCTTCTTTGCCCGTTGAGGTAATGCTACTTGAAGTTTCTTATTCCGATGAGTTATTGACCCAATTGAACAACGCATTGGACAACAACCCCAACATTACCAATATTCATTTGTTTTCGAAAACCAATGAAAGTGCAATTGAATTGGGCAATGATATTTTGAATGGGGATACCCTTGAGACCTATACGGATGTTCTAGAGGATATTTCGGCACATCAAGGCGGGAATGATCTGAACCTTTTTGTCTACAGTTGCTCCCTCTCGGACAATGCAAATGGCCTTTCTTTTTTAAGCCGATTGGCAAACAAGACCAAGTTCAATGTGTTGAGCGCTACAAACTGTAATTCCATACGGGATGAGGGTTTCGTTTTTGATTATAGCAGTGCAAACAAAGTGGTTCCCATGCCTGCCCTTTTTCACTAAACCAATCTAAAACGTTACCATGAAAATAGCTTTAAAACCGATTGCGGTACTATTGTACCTTATATCCACCTGCCTTGCTACCGCCCAGACTGTAGATATGGAGGTCCAGCAAGGCCCCAATATAGATGTTGTACTTACTGTAGGTATCACCGATCAGGATATCGAAACCTTCGAGACCGATTTGGATAATGCACTTAGAAGTAAGGGCATACCGGCCGGAAAACTATCTGTCCAGGGTTTTGAACGAACCACAATTTCTTCAAATGCTGCGGACGCAGCGGCCATCTTCAATAATTGGACCCGTTGGGGGTTCAATCCCCAGACATGGGAGTTTGTTGACGCCGAGAGGATTATCCGTAGGATCAATAATGATAGAATGGCAGGTTTTTATGATCCCAACTTTGATTCCTCCAATTATACCTTGGAAGTAGAGATGACCACAAATGGTGGCGACGATGATGATATGGGGATTACTTTCGGTATGGGAAATGGAGCTGTGGGATCCTATCTTTTTAACTTATCCGGACGTGTTAGAACTTTTACGACCAATGAATATATACCAGGCGATGGATTTGCAAGTGGTCTTTACCAAATAACCCGGGATGATGGCAACTCAAATCCACAACATTACATTCAAGGAATCCAGGGAGCTGCATCCACAGTCTTTAACAACGCGAGTAATAACACGACGTGGTATGCCGTAAAATTGGAGGTAAAAGGCAGAAATGCCAAAATCTGGGTGGATGATGTACTATTGATAGATTATACTGCACCACAGGATATTGGGGGGAGTTATGGATTCTTTTCAAATAGCCAACCCAACGCCACATTTAGAAATATTGAGGTTACCAGTCTCAGCTTAAAAAAGTTCAAGGATGTTTTAAGGGAACCACAATGGCGAAATAGTGCCATGCGCTTCAATGTCAATCTTGATGATCAGGAAGTTGAGGATTTCGATAACGATGAGGACCTGTCCGAAATATTGATGCGCACCATAAACGAGGATGTGCATTACATCGGTTGGGGTAATAATATCAATCAGGCACAGTTTGAACGCTTCGTTACCCAAAACAATAATAAAGGAACCTTTATCAATCGGGATATGGGAACCTATAGCAGTTGGATAGATGATATGGCCCAATACATTTATGATCAATACAATCTTGGGACAATTACTCAAGGTGAAATTTTCTTTACGGACCGATCTGTTGAAATTGCGGTAACCCCTGAGCAGTTAAAGACCAATACTGCCAATTCCAGCTATCCTAACGGACGTTGGCGGATTACCCATGATGAAACGTATTTTGACAATAACCAAGGTCGGGCTTCATGGAGTGGCCTATACCTCGAGGACATCCCAGAGGTGTATGACAAAGTCGGGAAATACACGTTTACCTTCGAGGATTTACCAACTGCACCTACCGTACTGTTCTTTCACAGAAGGCCTGTTGCCAGTTTTACCTATAGTGCGGGCACCGGTCTCATCAATAACACCTCCTATGATTTGGATGGGGGTGCAAATAACGGCATTGCCCAATCCGAGTGGAGGTGGAAATCGGTCGATGCCAATACCACAAACGATTGGACCATTGGGCAATTTGATAGAAATGCCGTCCCCGACGGACAGTATCTTATCATGTTACGGGTACAGGATTTCCAAAATACCTGGAGTAATCCAACAAGTATTTATGTGGAAAAAACAAGTGCTTCTGGAGGTAATGATGACTTGCCCATTGCCCAATTCAACTTACTTCCGGACGTTTTGAATACCTTTTCCGGTAACATGACCGTAACCATTGAGGATAACTCGGTGGATCCCTTTGGGAGGAATCTTACCGTCCAGGAATGGATCGTAACACAACGGGTGTTCGATAGCAACGGAGACCCCACGGATACCGAAATCTATAATGCCAGCATACCCTTAACGGACTTTTCGGCATACAACAACCTAAGTGCGGAATACATTATAAGTCTCCGCACGCAGACCGATACGGGCGTATGGTCCTTGCCCTTTTTTAGGTCCTTGACCATTATCGACGATGATACCAATCCAACGATAACCGCAGATCCCGCTAATGGGACCATAGATACGGACACTACCATACAGCTCACATTTTCCGACGAAAGTGGGGGAAGTGGATTTGATGTACAACGCTATGCCTTTTTTCAAAGTGATACGCCTCCTGCCAATGACGCGTCCGATTGGACTTCCTTGAGCAACAGTCAATCCAAGGAGGTTTCCTTTACGGAAGGCGGAACGGGTTGGTATATCCATGCCCAGGCCAGTGACAATGCCGGTAATATAGCGACCCAATCTTTTGGACCCTTTGATGTGACCCTTGTTTTAAGTGCCGTGGATGACTTGGCCCTGACCGATGAAGATACGGCAACGGATCCCATTGAAATTCTGTTCAATGATAAATTTGACACCAGCGATTTTCCCTTGATTACCATTACCGCTCAAGGAACCAAGGGAACGGCAATCATAGATGGAAGTAACCAAATGGTGTATACGCCCAATGAAAACGAAAATGGGGCGGATACCGTAACCTATCAATTACAAGATACCAATACCATATCAACTGCCGAGGTGACCATTTCCATACGGGCAGTGGACGATCCCCCGGTGGCCGTTGCGGACAACTTTAGCGTGGACGAAAATGCCACATTAAATGAAAATGTAGCTACCAATGATGTTGAACCGGATGGTGATGTGCGAAGCTATCATGAAATTAGCGGACCTTCCCATGCTGCCAGCTTTACCTTGAACAGTGATGGTTCCTTTACCTATGAGCACGATGGGGGGGAGGATATCCAGGATACCTTTACGTACAATTTTGAGGATGCAAATGCTTTTTCTGAAACCGTAACCGTTACCCTGACCATAAATCCAATAAACGATTTGCCCGAAGGGGGCGATATTACACTGGATGTCGTTGAGGATGTTCCCTTCAGTTTTTCAAATACTGATTTTACATTTACCGATGTTGACACGGGCGACAGCTTTAGTGGCATTCAGGTGGTAAGTCTGCCCTTAAGTGGAACACTTACCTACAACGGAAATCCAGTATCGGTCAATGATCTCATTGATGATGTGACAAACTTGGTCTATACCACAGGAACTGGGGAATTCGGTTCGGACTACGCCACATTTGGTTTCAAAGTAAAGGATAGTGAAAATGCGTTAAGTACCACTACCTATACCAATACCATAACCGCTTTGGAGGATACCGATGGTGATGGAGATCCCAATACTACGGATGACGACGATGACAATGACGGGACCCTGGATACGGATGATGATTTCCCGCTGGATGCCAATGAGGATACCGATACCGATGGTGACGGCACGGGCGACAATGCGGATACGGACGACGATAACGATGGTACCCCGGATACGGACGATGATTTCCCGCTGGATGCCAACGAGGACACCGATACCGACGGTGACGGAACGGGCGACAATGCGGATACGGACGACGATAACGATGGTACCCCGGATATGGACGATGATTTCCCGCTGGATGCCAATGAGGACACCGATACCGATGGTGACGGAACGGGCAACAATGCGGATACGGACGACGATAATGACGGAACCCCGGATACGGATGACGATTTCCCATTGGATGCCAATGAGGACACCGATACTGACGGTGACGGCACGGGCGACAATGCCGATACGGATGATGATAATGATGGAACCCCGGATACGGATGACGATTTCCCACTGGATGCCAACGAGGATACCGATACCGATGGTGATGGAACGGGCGACAATGCCGATACGGACGACGACAATGATGGTACCCCGGATACGGATGACGATTTCCCGATGGATGCCAATGAGGACACCGATACCGATGGTGACGGCACGGGCGACAATGCGGATACGGACGACGATAACGATGGTACCCCGGATACGGACGA
>WNKP01000020.1 GCA_009797885.1 Flavobacteriaceae bacterium GF1 | reverse complement strand
ATATACTTTGTATGGCTCCGATGTTATCTTGAAAGGAAAAGGACCGCACACCCTTTCTCGCTTTGATATGTCCAAACGAACACAAGCCAACAATGAAGTGGTCTATACTGTGTTGTCCCCGAAAACGCCTACCTGCCAATTTTTAGCCTTAAAGTACGTCCACAGGAACACCTCAGCAGGGGTCCAATTATTTCGAAGTTCTTCTCTACTTGCAATTAGGGATTTTTGGTATGGCTTTGCCCTATGAACCAAAAAAATAGCTAAAGCTCCCCTCTTTGGAAAAGAGGGGAATGAATTTCAAGCGCAGCGATGAAAGAAAGGGGAGATTGAAAAAGCAATCCCTCCGCTCACAGCCAAGCTGTGACCACCTCCCTTTTCTAAAGGGAGGAGCCCATTGAAAAATATACTTTGGAGGGTTCCAAGGGGTATTTTGAAAGGAAAAGAACCCCCAGCCCTTCTTTAGTTCGAAGCGTTTTCCATCAATAGAAGTTGAAACAAAACCAGCTCAGTGATACACGGAAAACAGCTCAGTTGCTTTATTGTACGCGGATTCAAAGACCATCCAATTCACTCCAGTATCCGCCTTTTGTTCCGTAAAATAGGAAAGCATCTTTTCGGTGGGCATATTTCCGGTAAGCTCATCCTTGGCCATGGGGCAGCCACCAAAACCCTGTACGGCCCCATCAAATCGTCTGCAACCCGCCTGGTAGGCCGCTTGTACTTTCTCGTGCCAACTGGTAGGGGTGGTATGCAAATGGGCCCCAAATTCAATATCAGGGTATTGAGGTATCAAATTGGAGAAGAGATAATCGATGATTTCTGGCGTGGAACTGCCGATAGTATCGGACAACGAAAGAATTCCAACGCCCATTTCCGCCAGCTTCTCCGTCCACTCCCCTACGATTTCCACATTCCAGGGATCCCCATAGGGATTTCCAAACCCCATGGAAATATAAGTGACCACTTTTTTGTTGGAAGCATGGGCAATCCCAAGGATTTCCTTTAAGGTTTCTACGGACTGATCAATGGTCTTATGGGTATTCCGCATTTGAAAGTTCTCCGAAATGGAAAACGGAAAACCCAAATAGTCAATTTCAGGGTGCACACTGGCATTATGGGCACCACGTACATTGGCCACAATGGCCAATAGCTTACTTTTCGTTCTTGTGAGGTCCAATCTGGTCAGGACCTCCGCAGTATCCTGCATTTGTGGAATGGCCTTGGGGGAAACAAAACTCCCAAAATCCAGGGTATCAAAACCACATCCCAACAAGGCCTGAATGTATTTCGCTTTGTGTTCTGTAGGAATAAAAGCTTTAATGCCCTGCATCGCATCCCGGGGACATTCTATGATTTTGACCTTTGTATTGGACATGTCGTAAAAGTACGAATAGCCTCCAAAGGGGAAAAGGGGTATTAGGAATTAGATATTAGTAGTTAGATGTTAGTAGTTAGTAGTTAGTAGTTGGATGTCAAGTTTTAGGTTTGGGGAAGCCGAAAAGCATATATCGAATAATTCTTGAACAACACTCCTTTAACCCACCAACAAATACACCGCTATCCCCACAAAAACCACAATCTGTAACCATTTGAAAAAAACCGATACCTTGGGTGTTCTGGAGATATAAACAGAAATACTACCGGCCATTAGTGCCATGCCCCCAAAAATCAATGCGGAAACCATGATGAACAAAAACCCAAGGGTATAAAACTGAATAACGGGATTCAGTGAATCGCTAAAAAGAAAGGCCGGAAAAAAAGCCAGAAAAAAAATGGTCACCTTGGGATTAAGCACATTCATCCAAAATCCTTTTTTGAATAAGCCCGTCAATCGCAGTTCCGTGGTATTTCCCTGGGACAGTTCAATACCAGAGCCTTCCCTGAACACCATAAATGCCAGGTACATCAGATAGGCAGCCCCAAAAAGTTTTATGACCCAGAAGAGGGTTTCACTTCGCTTTATCACTTCGGAAACCCCAAAAGCCAACAAGGTCGTATGGACCAAACAACCGGTCATTAGCCCTGCCACTACCGCCAAACCGTATTTTTTGCCATTGGCCATACTAAGGGTCAGCACAAAAATATTATCAGGACCGGGTGAAATGGCCAATGCCGCCGTGGCGAATACAAATCCAAGAAGTATTTCGTAATCCAAGAAAGGGTCATTAGCGGTTTTCAAAATACAAATTCCATCTCAGGTTTTTTGTACCTTAAACGCAAAAACAATGAAGAACAATTACACAGCCTACTTGTTGTTCTTAGGTCTGGCATTTGGCATTACCAGGTTTGTGAAAAATACTGAAAAGCCCAATTCCATAACCAAAATTGAAAAAACCAAGACCCTACGCCATGTGGTTCTGTTCAAATTCAAGGAAGGCACTTCTCCCGAAGAGCTAAAGGCAATTGAAGCTGCATTTGCGGATTTACCCTCCAAAATCCCCGAGATCATTGCTTTTGAATGGGGATTGAACAATAGTCCCGAAGGTTTGGACAAAGGTTTTACCCATTGCTTTTTTGTGAGCTTTAAGGACGAACAAGGCCGTGAAACCTATTTGCCCCATCCGGACCATAAAGCTTTTGTGGATTTGGCTTCACCACATATTGAAGATGTCCTTGTGGTGGATTACTGGACGGATTGACCTACCAGGTATATTCCGGTGGTTCAATGGTATTCATTCGTAAGTAGAGATTGGCTTTGGCCCTGTGATTGGTCATATGGTCCTGCACATAAAAAAGCGCAAAAGCCCGACTTACCACATTGCCACTATGATACATGGTACAGGTTTCGTCCAACTGGTACTGTTCAATGGTTCTGATGACCTGCGTTGTATAGTCGAACCCCTTTTTTAAAAGTTGGATAATCTCTTCTTTTGTTAAGGTCGAAGCATCTGGAGCGTTGGGTTTTACCTTCATGCCCTGAACATATCTTTTGGTCAACAATTCAATGGTATACCCAATATGTACCATTTGTTCCGCAAAGGTTTTGCTGACTTCCGTTGGTTGATACCCATAAAGTTCCTCTGGCATGGCCTCGGCTACTTCCAGGCAGTGTTCTCTAGCTTCCAACCATACGGGAAGGTACATTTTGGTAAAATCCGTTTTGGGCATTTCATTGGTCTGTGCGCAAAGCAGATGGGAGGTCAAAAAGGCCAGTGACAAGAAAAGTAATCTCATACCAAAAACTTTAGTGTTCTTGGCTCAAGATAGCTTTATTGATGCGTTTTATCAAACTGGGTCCCTCGTATATAAATCCAGTATACAGCTGTATCAAATCCGCTCCAGCCTCCAATTTTTCCAGGGCATCCTCCGCAGAATGAATGCCACCGACCCCAATAATAGGAAATGCCTTTTTGCTTTTCTCCGAAAGAAAACGAATGACCTCAGTACTTCGTTTGGTCAACGGTTTCCCACTTAGCCCTCCCTTTTCCTCTACCAACGTCAAGTGGGACTTGAGTCCTTTTCGTCCGATGGTGGTATTGGTGGCAATTACCCCATCTATCTTGGAAGCTTTGACAATACCGATAATATCCAATAACTGGGCATCCGTAAGGTCCGGTGCAATTTTCAACAGAATTGGTTTTTCCGGGGATTCATATTTTTTGGCGAGCTTGATGTTTTCCCGCTTTAGTTTTTTTAAGATGTCGGTAAGTGGTTTCTTGTCCTGAAGTTCCCGCAAACCAGGTGTGTTGGGAGAGCTTACATTGACCACAAAATAGTCCACATACTCAAATAGGGCATCAAAGCAGATAAGATAATCCTTGACCGCATCTTTATTGGGCGTCACTTTGTTTTTCCCAATGTTACCCCCAATCAATACGCGCTGCTCTTTTCGCAATCGTTCCACAGCATCAAAAACCCCTTCATTATTAAAGCCCATTCTATTAATGATCGCTTTATCCTCAATTAAACGGAACAATCGTTTTTTTGGATTGCCGGGTTGGGGTTTGGGGGTCAATGTACCAATTTCTATAAATCCGAATCCCAAATCCGATAATTCATTGAATAGCTTGGCATCTTTATCGAATCCCGCCGCCAACCCAACAGGGTTTTTAAACTTCAAACCAAAAACCTCCCTCTCCAATTTTGGATCGTCCATACTGAAAAGCTTTCGGAATATGGTCGAAAAACCGAGTCTGGAAAGCAATTTAATTGATGAGAAAGAGAAGTGGTGAACAGTTTCGGGATCAAGCAAAAATAACAGGGGGCGAATTACCAGCTTGTACATTAACACTTATTTTCCGTAAAAATAGAAAGTCTGATGAAAGCACCCTTCAAAAAGGACTATTTTTCGTTCATTGACCTCGGGGCATACAGGGGACTTCGATTGACCTGGTTACAGAGCATAATGTAAAGGTTGTACTGGTCATTGGTAAAAATACCCAACATTCGCTTGTCCAATAATTTGATGTTATTCTGCATACTGTCCAACAAAGCCTTGTATTTATGGGACATTATCAATAAATCCTCCACGGAACTTTGGGCATGGTTCTTTAAAAGGTTTTGTGCCCTAATCTCAAAAATCTCGTTCCTAAACTGTAGTTCCGCGCCCCAATTGCGCATTTGTTCTATTTGCTCATCGGTCAACTCAAATACGGTCCTGATCATTTCATCATCCTTACCCCCAATACCCAAAAGACAATCCTCCTGGGAAAAGAGCATAAGCGGTCCTAGAAATAACAGTAGTAAATATCGTATCAATCCCAATAGTTTAAGAAAGGAAAGATAGATTCTAATTTCAACCCGACGGAAAAACAAGGACGAATTAAACCGTATTTTTGATAAAAAGCATTTTAATGGAAAAATTACTACCCCGTTTTCTGGATTATGTAGCTATTGACACTCAAAGCGATCCACGATCAAAAACCACTCCAAGTACCAAAAAACAGTTGGTTTTGGCCAAAAAATTGGTATTTGAATTGCACCAAATTGGTATGCAGGAGGTCTCCATTGATGAAAATGGGTATATCATGGCCAGTTTGCCCAGTAATTTGGATAAAACGGTACCTACCATTGGCTTTATTGCACATTATGATACTACACCTGATTTTACCGGTTTCAATGTTAAACCCAAAATAATCAAAGATTATGATGGCGGGGACATTGTATTGCATACCACTAAAAACATCATACTATCACCGGATTATTTTGAAGAGTTATTGCACTATAAAGGGCAGACGTTGATTACAACGAATGGCACCACACTTTTGGGTGCTGACGATAAGGCAGGTCTTTCGGAAATCATTACGGCCATGGAATATCTTATAAAACATCCGGAAATAAAGCATGGCAATATCCGCATTGCCTTTACACCGGATGAGGAAATAGGAAGGGGAGCCCATAAATTTGATGTGAAAAAGTTTGGTGCGGACTGGGCCTATACCATTGATGGTAGTCAATTGGGGGAGTTGGAATATGAAAACTTCAACGCGGCAAGTGCCAAAATCACCTTCACGGGAAAAAGTGTCCACCCTGGCTATGCCAAAGGAAAAATGGTGAATGCAATTGTACTCGCCAACACCTTTATAAGCTTGTTGCCCAAACGCGAAACTCCTGAAACCACAGAAGATCGAGAAGGCTTTTTTCATGTTTATGACATTAAGGGATCCATTGAAAGTGCACAACTGGAATTGATTATAAGGGACCATGATGAGGAACAATTTGAGGCAAGGAAGGAACTACTGTCCAATATTGCGACCAAACTCAATAAGCAATACCAGGAGGAGTTTATAACACTTGAAATCACTGACCAATACCGAAACATGCGCGAAAAGATAGAACCCGTGTTCCATATTGTGGAAATCGCTGAAGAAGCCATGATGCAATTGGGCATTGAGCCCTTAATAAAGCCCATACGCGGCGGAACGGATGGCTCACAGTTAAGTTTTATGGGATTGCCCTGCCCCAATATTTTTGCGGGGGGGCATAATTTTCATGGCAAATATGAGTATATCCCTTTGGAAAGCATGGAAAAGGCCGTAGAAGTAATTGTAAAAATTTGCGAACTTACCGGGGAGAAATTTGTGAACCATGGAAAAAAATAAAACCGCGGATGCGTATTATGCGGCCGAGCATCACTATCAAGATGCCATAGTCCACCTTAGAAATTTAGCCAAAACAACTGAGGCCATTGAAACTTGTAAGTGGGGAATGCCCGTCTACACTATCAACAACAAAAATGTGTTTGGCATCTGTAGGTTCAAGGCATTCTTCGGTATTTGGTTCTATCAAGGGGTGTTTCTAAAGGATCCCAAAGGTGTATTACGAAATGCGCAAGAGGGAAAAACAAAGGCGATGCGCCACTGGAATTTTACTTCGATTGAAGAAATAGATGATAAGGGCGTTTTAGCCTACATCAATGAAGCCATAGAAAACCAAAAACTGGGAAAAGGGATTACACCTGAAAAAAAGAGCACGGCATATGCCATGCCTGCCGAATTGAAAGAAGCCCTGGAAAAAAAATCAAAATTACATACTTCGTTCAACGCTTTTTCCCCATATAAGCAAAAGGAGTTTGCCGAATATATCAATGAGGCCAAACAGGAAAAAACCAAACGGAACCGCCTGGAAAAAATTCTTCCCATGATTGAAAAAGGGGTGGGTCTAAACGATGCTTACCGAAAGTCCTGATCTTAAACATCAGGTAGTTTCCAACCATTGTGGTAAACTGGTGCCATCAATGCATTGGATTTGGAGTCGGCAAACGCCTTTTTGCTGGCATCCCAATATATCCTATTCCCGGTTTTGTAGGCAATATTCCCCATATGGCAAACCAAGGCCGTATTGTAACCTACTTCGATTGGCGCATTCAATAGTTTGGAATCCCTGGATTTTATGGCTTCAATAAAGTTTGTGGTATGTAAATCCAGTCCATTGCCTTCATTTTGACGTAGTGGGATTGCTTCCATTTTAGGCCCAAGATCCTTACTCCAGTCCGGTCTATCATTTTCGGGAATAACCTCCCATCCCCCCCTATTTAAAACTAAGGTGCCATTATTTCCAATAAAGGCGATTCCGTGGTCACGACCATAATTGCCCCCGTCAATACCGGTTGCGTGTTCCCACAAAATGGAATAACCATCATATTCGTAAACCGTTTGCAAGGTGTCCGGGGTTTCGGAGGCATCATTGGGGTAGGCGAATTTTCCTCCGATGGCCATAACTGATTTCGGGGTGCCCGCGTTCATTCCAAAAAGGGCATAGTCCATAAGATGTACACCCCAGTCCGTCATTAGCCCTCCCGCATAGTCCCAGAACCACCTAAAATTAAAGTGGAATCGATTGGGGTTGAAAGGCCTCTTGGGTGCTGGCCCCAGCCACATATCATAGTCCACACCTTTGGGGACGGCAGTATCATCCAACATAGGAACGGGCTGCATCCAACCTTGATAGGCCCATACCTTGACCAAACGAATTTCCCCCAGCTTACCGGAATGCACGAAGTTTATGGCATCCACAAAATGGGGTTGGCTCCGTTGCCATTGCCCAATTTGAACCATACGGTCACTGGAATTCACTTTCTTGAGCATGGCCTTGCACTCATGAATGGAGTTCGCAATTGGCTTTTCACAGTAGACATCCTTTTTGGCATCAATGGCGTCAATAAGTTGCAAACAGTGCCAATGATCGGGCGTTCCAATAATAATCACCTCCACATCCTTGTCCTCCAACAGTTTTCGATAATCCGTATACCATTTGGGCTTTTTGATATTGGCCTTTTCCAAATCGGACGTTCTATCTTCCAAAACGCTTTTATCCACATCACAAAGGGCCACCACTTCTATTTCACTATGCTTCAACATAGAGGACAGGTTGGAGAATCCCATCCCCTTACAACCTATTAGACCTACCTGAATCTTATCGTTTGGGCTTATCTTTTTGCGCATGGACCCCAATAGTTCCATTGGGAACAATGTCCCCATTCCCAAAACCCCCATATAAAGTGACCCGGATTTTATAAAGTGCCTTCTTGTAGCCATTTTTTTGATTTGGACTTAAGTTACAAACAAAAAAGGCCCTTTGAAAGTCAAAGGGCCTTTAGTTGTATTGTAAATATCTTTTATTTCTTGGTAGGGGTCGGGCTTAGTTTTTTACTACCCTCCATAGAAATTGCCGAACGGTCAAATTTTAACTTGCCGGCCATTGTTTCAATAACGCAGGAATTATCCTTGTCGTTAAGATCAACAATTTTTCCATGAAGACCACTTTTAGTTATCACCTTATCCCCTTTCTTAATATCCGCCAGAAACTTCTTTTCATCTTTTTGACGTTTCATTTGTGGTCGAATCATAAAGAAATATGCCACTACAAAAATCAACAGTAGTGGAAAAAACTGTCCTAATTGCTCCATTAAAATTATTTTACCGGTCCGGCAGGTGCCTGATCCTTAGGTGTAACGAATGCTTTAATTCTTAGCAGTTCGGATCCTTTTTCAGTATTTGCAGTTACCGTCACCGTTTTGGTGACTTGGCTTTTACCGGAACCATTGAATTTAACAAGAAGTTCGCCGGTTTCGCCAGGCGCTATGGGTGTATTCTTTGGGTATTGGGGAACCGTACAACCACAACTGCTTCTTGCATCTGTAATAATCAAGGGGGCATCGCCTGTATTGGTGAACGTAAACACCGTTTCTTGAGGAGTTCCCTGTATAATGGTACCAAAGTCGTGCTCGGCCTTATCAAAGGACATCACGGGGAGTTTTTTGGAAACCTCATCCCGTTCAGACGCAGTTTCAACGTTTTCAGCAACTACTTTACTACTTGCTTTATCCTTACAGGATGTTCCTAAGAACAATAACCCCATAGCAACAAATGCAAAAGCTATTCTTTTCATAATTATCTTTGTTTATTTAGGCAAAAATAAGGATTTCCTCCTTACAACAGTCCCCTTCCCATTTTTTGCATTCGTCCCGACCGTTTGTATTCCTTTACCAATTTGTCCAATATGCCATTGATAAAGATGCTGCTTTTGGGTGTGGAATACTCCTTTGCAATTTCCAAATATTCATTGATGGTCACCTTTTCGGGAATAGAGGAAAAATGAATGAACTCGCAAATGGCCATCTTTAAGAGAATATGGTCAATTTCGGCAATACGGTCCTTATCCCAATTAGGGGTTTTTGCCTGAATTTCCTTCTCCCATTCACTGTTGTTCAACAACGTCTTTACCAATAAGTCTTTCGCAAAGACCATATCCTGTTGGTCCTTTAACAGGCGGGGGAGGAAAAACCGTTCTGCACTATCCGGCTTTGCCTTTTTTAAGCGTTTGACCAAAAAGGTGTTTACAATAGGGATATCATCTACCCATGTCAACTTATCGTCCTCAAAGTATTCGTAAATCTTTTCGTTTGGGGCAATGATTTCCTTGAACAGATCGATCACAAAATTCTTATCTACCTCATAATTGGTTTTGGATGCCGTCATGTAGGTCCCATAGATTTCACTTTGTACCATTTCTTTATGGAGAATTTTCACATATTCTTCATTGAGGTACCAATTGTTCAATTTCCTTTTGGAAATCTCCTGACCCAGGGCCTTATTTTCGGTTAGCTGCAATAGCAGCTTGTTCTTTACAAATCTTTTGGTGTCGGGATAAGCATCCCCATCCTCGGAAAGGTATTTTTTTGACGCATGGTCCGCATGCTTTTTTGCCAGTTGATGCAATTCCATCAATAATCCCAGAAGTAATAAATACAACGTGTAGACATTGGCAATACTCACATTGAGGAACTTCTGTTGTTTTTCCAATGAATCGTCTTCGGACTGTGTAAGGGCATAGATACATTGCATTACTTTTACCCTAATATGCCTTCGTGTTAGCATTTAAAAGAACTATATACAATATGGATTGATAATGATGGGCAAAAGTAAGGCTATATTTTTAGCACTCCTATCCCAGCTTAACATCTTATCAGTTTTATAACATTGGGATTGGTTCCAATCATATATCTTTGGCAACTTGGATAAGGAAAATCCCCGTCTTTTTGGACAATGAAAGAATTAAAACATCTTAATAAGTATTTTAGGAAATACTGGTTCAAACTCCTTCTAGGCATAATTATTACCATTGTGGCCCGGGTGTTTTCACTAATTATGCCGTCCTACGTAAGTAAATCAATAAATACGATCAATGCCTTGGCAACCAATGTTCTGGATAAGGCGGAAGCAAAGAATTTACTCTTTGAATATATCCTTATCATTATTGGGGCTGCCGTTCTTTCCGGTTTGTTCACCTTTTTAATGCGACAAACCATCATTAATGTTTCCAGATATATTGAATACGATTTAAAGAACGAGGTTTTTGATCACTATCAAATATTGAACTTGGATTTTTACAAACGCAATCGAATCGGTGATTTAATGAACCGCATCAGTGAGGATGTCACTCAGGTGCGCATGTATGGCGGTCCGGTTATCATGTACGGTATCAATACCATCACCACCTTTGTCTTTGTTATTTCATTGATGTTCATAAAGGCGCCCACTATTGCGTTCTACACCTTGATACCTTTGCCCATCCTTTCGGTCTTGATCTATCAAATAAGCAGGATCATCCACAAAAGAAGCACCAAAGTACAGGAATACCTTTCCACACTGTCCACCTTTGCACAAGAATCCTTTTCCGGGATATCGGTGATAAAGGCCTATGGCCTGGAACCCCAAATAAATAGGGAGGTTAGGAAACTGGCCTTGGAAGGTAAGGAAACAAGTATGGATTTGGCCAAGGTAAATGCCTGGTTTTTTCCTTTGATGATCCTTTTAATAGGCATCAGTAATATCCTGGTCATCTACATAGGTGGAAAGCAATACATCAATGGTGAAATAAGCCTTGGGGTCATAGCGGAATTCATCCTTTATGTCAATATGCTCACCTGGCCGGTGGCCGTGGTAGGATGGTTGACCTCCATTGTCCAAAGGGCAGAGGCATCACAGAAAAGGATCAATGAGTTCCTGAAAATAAAGCCCCATATCAAAAATGAGGTTTCTTCCCCAACTCCAATTCAAGGAAAAATAGTGTTCAAAAATGTTTCCTTTACGTACGAGGATACCGGTATCCAAGCCCTTGATGATGTATCCTTTACCGTGAACACTGGGGAAACCTTGGCAATTTTGGGCAAAACGGGATCTGGGAAATCCACGATTTTGGATTTAGTGGCCAGGCTTTACGATGTAAATGAGGGTAAAATCCTTTTGGACGATAACCCCATAGAAACTTTAAACCTAAACAGCCTTAGAAGTTCCATTGGAGCAGTTCCACAGGACGCCTTCCTTTTTTCGGATACCATTGAAAACAATATCCGTTTTGGTAAGGAAGAAGCCAGTACATCGGAAATCATTGCTGTTGCCAAAGATGCGGTGGTCCATGAAAATATCGTTGGGTTTGCCAAACAGTACGATACAGTCCTGGGAGAACGTGGCATCACTCTAAGTGGTGGACAGAAGCAACGGGTTTCCATTGCAAGGGCACTTATAAAAGATCCCAAAATTTATCTTTTTGATGATTGCCTATCTGCAGTGGATACCGAAACCGAAGAAGAGATTTTGAAAAACCTGAAGAACGCTTCCGCAGAAAAAACTACCTTGATTGTAAGCCATAGGGTATCATCGGCCAAAAACGCCGATAGAATTATAGTATTGGAAGATGGGAAGATCATACAAGAGGGTACCCATACGGAATTGAACAATCGAGAGGGGTACTATCAACAGCTGTATCAAGACCAATTGACAGAGAAAGAATAATCAAAAAGTTGCCCCTTTATGATTTTTTTTACATTTTTGGCAGAATAATGTAACATTACACTAACAGAACACTACACCATATGGGCGATAAAGATTTAATGGATCAGGAAGAAATTTACTCCAAAGTCCTTAGGGCTGGGAGGAGAACGTATTTTTTCGATGTAAGGAGCACCAAAGCAGGTGACTATTATCTGACCATCACGGAAAGTAAGAAATTTACCAACGACGATGGCTCCTTTCATTACAAGAAGCACAAAATCTATTTGTACAAGGAAGACTTTGAATCATTCCGTGAGATCATGGAAGAAATGATGGATTACATCATTGATGAAAAAGGTCTCGAGGTCATATCCGAGCGGCACCAAAAGGATTTTAAGAAAGAGGAAGATGAGGATTCCCCGGATACGAAAGGAGCTGCCGGTAGTTTTACCGATGTGGACTTTGACGATATCTAAGAATAAACTCAAAATAATTACCCTAACGACCTACTAACGTAGGTCGTTATTTGTTTTTAGTATAGACTAACTTAAATAATTCAAGATGAGATTGATACTCTTCCTGTTCATAGCTGTATTGGGAATGCCCATATGTGCGCAAAACACGATAAGCTTGGACTATTATCTGCCCGATGGTGTTACCTATGACCCAACCATTCCGAAACCTGCGGATATTATTGGTCATGAAGTGGGGCAATGGCACGTGACCCACGATAAGCTCATGTTCTACATGAAAACATTGGCAGACCTAAGTGATAGAATCACTATTGAAAGCAGGGGTAAAACTTTTGAAGGCCGCCCCATCTTACTGGTAACGGTCACCTCCCCAAAAAACCATCAAAATCTGGAACAGCTACGGCAAGAGCATATTTCACTTACCGAGAGTGGAGCTACATCCTTAAATACAAATGGGATGCCCATTGTAGTATATCAAGGCTTTTCAATTCATGGTAATGAGTCCAGTGGTTCCAATGCCTCCCTTGCCTATGCGTATTACTTGGCCGCAGCACAGGGACCGGAAATTGAAGAACTGTTGGACAATATGGTGATCCTACTGGATCCCTGTTTTAATCCAGATGGGTTGCAGCGTTTTGCCTATTGGGCCAATGTACATAGAAGTCAAAATTTGAATCCAGATCGTAACGAACGTGAATACCATGAAGTGTGGCCCGGTGGACGTACCAATCATTATTGGTTTGATATGAACAGGGATTGGTTGCCCGTGCAATTACCGGAAAGTAGGGCGCGTATTGAAACGTTCCATAAATGGTTGCCCAATATTTTGACGGACCATCATGAAATGGGTACCAACTCCACTTTCTTCTTCCAGCCGGGCGAACCCTCAAGGGTGCACCCTTTAACTCCAAAAATCAATCAGGAATTGACTGCGGAAATCGGCACTTACCATGCCCGGGCCTTGGATAAGATTGGGTCTCTTTACTATTCCGAGGAAAACTACGATGACTATTATTACGGTAAAGGCTCTACCTTCCCGGATGTAAACGGAAGCATAGGGATATTGTTTGAACAAGGAAGCTCAAGGGGCCATATCCAAGAAAGTGAAAACGGCATACTTACTTTTCCCTTCACGATAAGAAATCAGTTTACCACGGCCCTTTCCACTATTGAGGCCGCCAAGGATATGCGTACCAAAATCCTTGATTATCAGAGAAAATACTATCAGGACATTAAAAGGGAGGCCAGTAGAAGTAGGACAAAGGGGTACTTGTTTGGAGATGCCAAGGATATCAATAAGACCTGGCATCTGGCGGAAGTACTTAATAGGCACAACATACAATTCCATGAATTGAAGGGTGATGTGACTATTGGCGGCAAGGCATTCAAAAAAGGGGCAGCGTATGTGGTTCCCCTAAATCAGAAAAACCCACGGTTGATCAGGGCCATGTTCGAGAAAAGAACAACCTTTAAAGACAGTCTTTTCTACGATATTTCCGCATGGACCTTTCCCTTGGCCTTCAATTTGGATCATACGGAGCTGTCCGCTTTGTTAAGTGCGGGTGATAAAGTGGAAAACCTGGAGCCTATTCAAGGGTCCATAAGTGGAAAAAGCAATTATGCCTATCTTTTTGAGTGGCATGAGTACTATACCCCAAAAGCATTGAATGCCATTCTTGAAAAGGGTTTACGGGCGAAGGTGGCCAAAACCCCCTTTAGCCTGAACGGTAAAAAATATGATTATGGAACCATAATGGTTCCGGTACAGAACCAGAAGTTAGATGCCGATGGGATGCACAGCTTTCTTGAAAAAGTTGCTTTGGAAAGCCAGATTTCCATCGATGCCGTATCCACGGGATTGACCGTTGGAATTGATTTGGGCAGTAATGATTTTGATCCCATCCAAAAACAGAAAGTCGCCCTATTGGTAGGTGATGGTGTTCGCTCTTACGATGCTGGGGAAATTTGGCATTTGTTCGATACGCGGTACAACATGAAGATTACCAAAATTGACACCCGTTATTTCAATCAGGTGGACTTAAGCCAATACACCGATTTGATCATGCCCAGCGGTAGGGGTGGAAACATTCTGGACAAAAAGGGAGCCGAAAAAGTCAAGGAATGGGTACAGAAAGGAGGGACCGTAATCGGTTTTAGGAATGTAGCGGATTGGTTTAAAAAGTACGAGTTTCTGAAGTTGGAAATGAAAAAAGATACCTTAAAGGCCAAAAATATCAGATTTGACCAAAGACGTGATTTCCTGGGTGCCCAGGTAACCGGTGGCGCTATTTTTGAAGCAAAATTGGATCGGTCACATCCGGTTGGCTATGGGTATAAAAACAACAAGATTTCTTTGTTCAGAAATACCAATATCTACCTTAAACCTGAAAAAGATAGCTACAACAATCCTATTAAATACACCAATAACCCGCTGCAGAGTGGCTATATCTCCGAAGAAAACAAAAAGCTGATCAAAAATAGTGTGCCCTTTAAAGCCAAACGTATGGGTAAGGGACGTGTTATTCTGTTTACGGACAATACCAATTTTAGGGCCTTTTGGTATGGCACCAATAAACTGATGATGAATGCTATTTTCTTTGGTCCGATGATGTAATCCCAATTTTCACCAAAAAAAGGTTTAAAACGACATGACTTAGGCAACAAAGGCATGCCGTTTTCAGATTGAAGGTATACGTCAACGCCATTATCGATAAGAAGTACATTAAAGGATAGGCCAGTAGGACAAAACCAAAACGAAACGTAGCATCAAATTCGGGTTCCGGAACTTTGGGTTTTAAAAAGACACGCCAAAGGAGTATCATGGGAAAATTGATCAACCTAAAAATAAGGCGGAAAAGTGGACTGCCAAAAGACTTCCTCGGCGCTGTTATGGTAGCATGTTTATCAGCGAGCCACTGGTTACTGGCAACAGGATCGGTATAATCCATTCCCAGGTCATTCAACTGGGTCACCATACGTTCATAGTTTTCCTCATCGGAAATATGTGTAGTGAGTTTTGTTAGTTTTTGAAACACTTCATTCTTTAAGGCCATGCCCCGGCCTTCCGCCTTACCATACTCCTGCACGGCAATGGGCTCACCAAAATAAAGGGCAGCACTATCCCCAGCCTGTCTGGGGGTTTGGTAGTTCTGCCCTACAGGTATGAGCAACAAATCCAATTCGGGATCTTTTTTCAACGCTGCTGCAATAATACGGGTAAACCCTTTGCTCAAGGGTCGTATCCTACGTTTTAGGCTATGGTTGGCTTCCGGGAATATTAGGATAGCTTCCCCCTGCTCCAATAACGTACCACATTCGTTAAAAATGGCCCTATTTCCAGAAAGACTGGCCCTTCCGTCCCGCATACGATAAATCGGCATCATTTGAAGAAATCGAAAGAGTGGTCCAAACGCTGTCTTTTTAAACACATCCGCCCTTGTAAGAAACCACGGTTTCCTGCCGCATTTAGTAGCAATCAACAAAATATCCATTAATGCGTTCTGATGGTTGGACAAAAAAAGGATTGCCTTGTTTTTTGGGATATGTCCAAGACCCTTCAATTTAATGTTCCGGTAGTAAAAGAACAGTGCGATGGTCACCCAATATTTAAAGAAATAATAAGCAATCGCCTTCACACCAATTCTTCTTTTTCAACAGAGCCATATCCCCAAAACCCACTAAGTACCAAACCGGATATTAAATGCCATATGCCCCAAAAAGCCGTTAAAAGGGCCATACCACCAAGGCCCTCGAAAAAAGTAAAGATCAATAACAGGCCAAGGCCAGAGTTCTGTATTCCGGTTTCAATGGTCAAACAACGTATACTGCCTTTATCAAAACCCATTAACTTACCTAGGGAGAAACCCGTCAGTAAGGCCAATAAATTATGCAACAAAACCAACCAGAACACATACAGCACATACGCCATAAAAACTTCCCTATTGTTGTAAAGTGCTATGAATACCAATACCACAAAAAAGAGCAAGGAACCAACTTTAAAGCCTTTTGCCATCTTTCTGGCCAATTTGGGCCTATGATAATTTACCAACATTCCCAATAGCAAGGGCATACCGAGCAATAAAGCAACAAGGCGCACCATGGCAAATGGGGATATGGAAACCTCTTTTAAAATAGATGCCGTGGGCCCATATAGACCACCCCAAAAACTCAGGTTAAGAGGGGTCATCACTATGGCCAAAAGTGTTGCAATTGCAGTGAGGGTAACAGAAAGGGCCGCATTTCCCCTGGACATATGTGTAAAAAAGTTGGAGACATTTCCCCCAGGGCAGGCCGCTACCATAAACATCCCCAAAGCAATGCTGGGTATGGGATCGGTAAGCCATACCAGTAAAAAAGTGACCAATGGCAGTAGTATAAATTGACTTAGCACCCCGGTCAAGACCAATTTTGGTGATTTGAGCAGTTGTTTAAAATCGTCCATTCTTATTTCCAGGGCAATTCCAAACATGACCAGGGCCAGGGCCACATTGAGTGCCCATAGGGACTTTGTATCAAAATTGATATGAACGTTATCTATGAGTTGCTCCAAAAACCATCCAATTTCCCTCTAATATAAATGTTTCCCAACTAATGGATTCTCATGATCTTGAATCGATGCTTACCTTAGCAAAAGCATTAAAAACTTCTCCATGGCACGAACTCCGAGCAATATGTTACCATTGGGCACCCCTGCCCCCGATTTTTCGTTGTTTGATACCGTTAGCGGTCAAACACGTAGTTTATCAGGGCTACATGGTGAAAAAGGCACTGTCATTATGTTTATCTGTAATCACTGCCCTTTTGTGGTACATGTGAACCCAGAAATCTCAAAATTGGGTAGGGAATATCAAGAAAAAGGGATTGGGTTTGTCGCCATTTCCAGCAATGATGTAGTGAACTATCCGCAAGATGCGCCCCATTTAATGACGGAAGTTGCACAGCAAGAGGGGTATTCTTTCCCCTATCTATACGATGAAAACCAGGATGTGGCCAAGGCTTATGACGCTGCCTGCACTCCCGATTTCTATTTGTTCAACGCTTCGTTGAAACTGGTTTACAGAGGTCAATTGGACGATTCCCGCCCTCAAAACGGTTTGCCCTTAAATGGACACGATCTACGAAATGCCATGGATGCCCTTTTGGAGGGAAAACCCATTGACCAAGACCAAAAACCGAGTATAGGTTGTAATATTAAATGGATTGGTAATGGGCAATAATGCGTATGTAGACCTTGCTTCCTGAATTAAAAGACCTTTTTGATGAAACTAAATCCTGAAGAAGCTATACAAGCACTTGCGGCCCATGAGGGTCCGTTTAAGACCTTGTTTGGGCATGGCACCCTTTCCATAGAAATCTACAAGCCCCATAAAGTAGATTTGCAACAACCCCATGAACAGGATGAGGTATATATGGTCATATCCGGAAGTGGTGAATTTTTGAATGGGGACGAACGAACAAATTTTGGGCCGGGCGATGTCCTTTTTGTCCCAGCGGGAGTCATCCATAGATTTGAGAACTTTACGGATGATTTTGCAACCTGGGTATTGTTTTATGGCCCAAAAGGAGGGGAAAAGGCATAGGTTTGAAAGTTAACGTCCAATTTATACCACTTTCCAGGAAGAACATCGATACCTATATTACCGTTGGGATACAATCCTACAATGCACATTATTTACATCTTTGGGAAAACAACAATACAATCCCATATATTTCCACAAGTTTTACTGCGGAGGTCGTCACCAGCGAATTGGCCAATCCCAATTGTGACAACTACGTAATTGTAGTCGACCATATCCCTGCCGGAGTCCTAAAAATAACGAGGCATAAGGCCTGCGCAAACTTTACGGGAAAGGAGGCCCTGTACCTGCATCGCTTGTATTTGAAAAAGGATTTTACGGGGAAGGGCATTGGAAATGAGGTGCTCCTATTTTGTACGGATCACGCCAGAAAACTCCAGAAGAAAGTCATTTGGTTGGAGGCCATGAAAAAAGGAAACGCATTGGCGTTTTATCAAAAAAATGGATTTGGAATCATTGGGGAAACCAAAATAGCACTACCGGGCGTAAAATCCGATCAAAAAGAAATGTGGGTGCTGGCAAAATCCATTTGAACTACCACTGCTTTTGGTCAATTACAGTTTTAATATGGGCAAAATGGTGGCTTCCGTGCCACGCATATCGTCCAATATTCTCTTCCAAAGTAGATACGATATTGCCCTCGGGATGAGTGAACTTTCGTTGTAGTTGTTCTTTGGAAAGCCCTTTTAATAAATAAACCAATTTGGCATGAACCGCCCTTAAATGGTCCAATGATAGTTGAATGGGGGCCGTTCTTGTATCAAAAAGATTGGCCCATTCTTTTTCAAAGTAGGCCTTGATCAAAGGGTTGTCCTCTGTAAGGGCCCACTTAAAACGGATATAACTGTTATGGTGACTGTCCGCAACATGATGCACTACCTGTCGTATGGTCCATCCATCGGGCCGGTAAGGGGTTTCCAGTTGTTCTTCGGTCAACGAACGGACCAAATCCTCCAATTTGCCCGGCAAGGTCTCAAGAATGCCGATCCATTCCTCCAGATGCTCCTTGGTAATCACGGCAGGAACTTCGTATTTTCCAATGGGATACCGGAGCCGTTCCATTCTGTTTTCTTCCATACCCTAAAAGTAACAAACTTTGATATAGATTTAACTACCGTAAAAATGATAGACTAAAAGTTAGTCCTAATTTTAGGGTATCAAAATTAGTTATACCATGGCAACATTACGATTGGGCGACACCGCCCCCAATTTTACCGCAGAAACTTCCCAAGGGACCTTAAATTTTTATGATTATTTGGGGGATAGCTGGGGGATTTTATTTTCCCATCCTGCGGATTTTACTCCAGTATGTACCACAGAACTTGGCACTGCAGCAAAATTTAAGTCCGAATTCGATAAAAGAAATGTGAAAATGATGGCGTTGAGCGTTGATGGGGCCGACTCCCACAACGAATGGATCAAGGACATCAATGAAACCCAGGAGACCATTGTTAACTTTCCCATTGTAGCTGACGAGGACAGAAAAGTATCCGATCTATACGATATGATCCACCCCAATGCTGACGATACCCTCACGGTACGTTCTGTATTTATTGTCGCCCCGGACAAATCCGTAAAACTCATTTTAACATACCCTGCTTCAACCGGAAGAAATTTTTATGAGCTTCTTAGGGTCGTTGATTCCTTGCAATTGACCGCTTACCATAAAGTGGCCACACCGGCCAATTGGAAGAATGGGGAAGATGTAGTGGTCAGTCCGGCTATCCCTACGGAAGAGGCGAAAGAATTGTTTACCAAGGGGGTTGAAGAGATAAAACCCTACCTTAGGATGACACCCGATCCAACCGTTTAAAGGAATTCAAAAGGACCTTAAACCGCTCAATAAGAGCGGTTTTTTTATGAAAAAGGTTTTCATAACCCAAACTTAACGATCATCCCAACAACCTTTTTCATTTTATGAATCCTACAAAAAACATATGTTATGGGAAGAGTTTATTTCCTGCCGCTTTTTTTGATCGTTTCTACCTTGGGGAGTTGTTGTTTTTATGGAAACTGTGAAGACGACGACTTTGCGGATGACCAACTATCCTCCTCACTTTATGAACCCGTTTTTCTGGATCGCAGTGATTTTGAAAAATCCGTTCAACTTGGGGAGCCCATGGAAATCCTCAATTCCGGAAAAATATATCTTAAGGATAACTACCTTTTTGTGAATGAGGTCCGCAAGGGGTTCCATGTATTTGACAACTCCGACCCTCAAAACCCAATCAAGATTACGTTTATTGAAGTACCCGGATCTACGGATTTGGCCATACGGGAAAGCATACTTTATATAAATCAAGCTACGGATTTAATTGCCGCGGATTTTGATTTTGGCACAAATAGTTTAACCCTGACAAAACGCATTGAAAACACCTTCCCCGAACTGCTTTCCCCAGATGGATTTTATGCGTATGACGTGCCTATAAATAGTGTTGTCGTTGATTGGAAACTAAAAAAATGAATTCATGAAAAACCTAAGTTTTTTGGTCCTTTTTCCTTTGTTGATCTTGTCCTGTAGTTCCGACGGTGATGCTGCCGGTTCGCCCGAAACACCCTCTCCAGATGGCCAGGGCGGTTCCCTGGCCACCTTTACCCTTAAGGGCGATTACTTATATGTGGTGGACCGATTTGATCTAAATGTCTTTAGTCTCGCTCAGTCCAAAGAACCGGTCTTGGTCAATAAAGTGAACATTGGTTTTGATATCGAAACTTTGTTTGGCTATAAGGACTATCTGTACATAGGTTCTAGAACCGGAATGTTCATTTACGGGCTTGGCAATCCTGAGTTTCCCCAAAAACTGTCCAGCGTTCAACATTTTACGGCCTGCGACCCCGTGGTCGCCAATGATACCCATGCTTTTGTAACCTTGCATAGCGATACCTTCTGTGGCAATGACATTAACGTTTTGGAAATTTATGATGTCACCAAGGTTACGGAACCTATTCTTATAAGCTCAAGGAACCTTATTTTTCCAAGAGGTTTGGGGCTTTATGGGAACTACTTATTTGTATGTGACGATGAAATAAAAGTCTTTGACATAAGCAATCCTGCTGATTCAAAATTGGTAAAAGCCATTAATAAACAAGCGTTCGATGTGATTATTAGGGGGGACCTGCTAATTGCCATTGGTGAAACAGGTCTATTCCAATATCAGTTGAACCCTTCGGATGAAGGAATTGACTTTACAGCCTTAAGTAATATCGCCATTTGATTTTGTCATAAGCATAACACTACCTCACTGTTTTGGCATGGTCCAATTTTTTTAAGGCCTTTGAGCGCAACCAATACCGTTACCAACATCTAAAGAACAACAACAATAAATAAATAAAAAACAACCGTGGTGACTTTCTTTTCTATGCTTACTTAATGGCACCCCTTTTTTGCAATGCCTTATGGTATTAAGAACCAGGCCATGAATGTATACCATATTGATTGCGAATACTTTTAAATACTAAGTAGGGTTTTTCTTCGTTAAGTTGTTGCATAGGAAAGATTTAACAACCATCAAACCGCAACAAAAATGAACACATTTTTTACTGTTCTGTTATTATTGCTAGCACTAAATATGCTTTTACTTTTGATTAGTGTAAATAGGGCAAAATAAAAAAGCTCCCGATATCAGGAGCTTTCTTTATAAAGCAAGGATTTTTGTACCAAAATCCCTATTTGACCGACATTAGTTCAACATCGAATATCAATGTGGCGTTTGGAGGAATGACACCACCAGCCCCGCGACTCCCGTAAGCAAGATTTGAAGGAATGACAAAACGGGCTTTGTCCCCCACTTGCAAAAGGGCAATACCTTCATCCCAACCCGGGATTACCTGTCCTGTTCCCAACGGGAACGCTATCGGTTCCTTTCTGCTGTAGGATGAATCAAAGACCTGTCCATTATCCAAACTTCCTTCGTAGTGTACGGCGACCGTCTTACCTTTCTCTGCTTTTGCTCCATCCCCCTTCTGAATGATTTTATAGCGAAGCCCGGAATCGGTTCTGTCGAAACCAGCAGCTAGTTTTTCCATTGCTGCCTCGGCTTTTGCTTTTTTCTCCGCTTCACGCTTTTCACGTTCTCCATCAAAAGTCCTAAAGGCTTCAATAGCATTCCATTTTTCTGCTTCTTCACCAACCCTTACTATTTGTAGGGATTCAATCCCGTCTCCTTGCGCAATGGCATCCACCACTTCCTGTCCGTGGGCCACATGTCCGAAAACGGTATGCTTGTTGTTTAACCAGGGAGTGGCTACATGGGTAATGAAAAACTGGCTTCCATTGGTACCAGGGCCGGCGTTTGCCATGGAAAGCACCCCAGGACCATCATGTTTTAAATCATCGTGAAATTCATCTTCGAACTGATAACCTGGACTCCCTGTTCCCGTACCTTGTGGACATCCTCCCTGAATCATAAAGTCTGGAATGACACGATGGAATTTTAATCCGTCATAGTAAGGTTCCCCTTGGGGTTTGGCACTGTTTTCCAAGGTTCCCTCGGCCAGGGCCACAAAATTCCCCACGGTCCCTGGGGTTTTATCATGAGTAAGCTTTACGAGGATTTCACCTTTGGTGGTATTGAATTTAGCGTAGATACCGTCTTGCATAATTTCTTGATTTAAGGCTGCAAAAGTAAGGCTTGCGGACGAAAGGAGCTATCCTTTTACCTTTTTTGGTTTTACCGTTCCATACTTGTCCATTAAATACACCAAACTGGTCATTGTGGCCGCTCCCAATTCCAACTCCCGTTTATTTACATGTTCAAAAGTATCGTTTTCTGCATGGTGGTGGTCAAAGTAGCGCTGGCTATCGGGTCGTAAACCGGACAGTACAATATTTTCATCCCGTAAGGGTCCTACATCTGCCCCACTCCCTCCGCGAACGAACATATGTATTAAATAGGGTTCAAAAAGGGATTTCCATCCTTCAATCTGTTCAAAGTTTTCATCCGTACATTCAAAAGAAAAACCCCTTGGGGTAAATCCCCCAGCATCACTTTCAAGTGCAAATACATGGGTTTCATTTTTTTGCCTCGCCACTTCGGCATATTTTTTCCCACCACGCAATCCATTTTCCTCATTCATAAAAAGTACGGCCCTAATGGTGCGTTTGGGCCGATAACCATTGGCCTTGATCAACCGCAATACATCCATACTCTGGACAACCCCGGCTCCATCGTCATGGGAACCATCCCCTAAGTCCCAAGAGTCCAAATGGCCCCCAACAATCATGATTTCATTGGGATATTCAGAACCTCGAATCTCACCGATTACGTTATACGATTGTACATCTGGATATTGTTTACAGCTTTGCTTGAAGAAAAATTTAATTTCCGGATTCAATTTTAGTGTTGTGCTCAGGAGTTCCGCTCCATTGGTGCTAATGGCGGCGGCAGGAATACGGCTTTCCACCGGTGTATCCCCGTAGCTCATTGCCCCTGTATGCGGATAATCATCCAGTCTAAGGTTCATGGAACGTACGATTACGCCCCGTGCACCGTATTTCCCGGCTTCCGCAGCTCCGGAATAGCGTTGGTCCACACAGCTGGAATACGCACTAAAAGTACTGATTTGGGTAGGATCCATAGGACGATTGTAGAAGACTATTTTTCCCTCGATCTTTTCCCTTCCCAACTTTTCCAAATCTTCAATGCCCTGTACTTCAACAATACTGGCCTTTAAACCTCCATCTGGCGTTGCCACGGAACCTCCCAAAGCACAGATGGGAACATTGGTGGTTATACCGGGTCGTGTTTCAATATAGGCGAATTCCGGGGTACCCCTTACCCACTTGGGTACCATAACGGGTTGCAACCATACCCTGTCCAGCCCCAGGGAATCCATTTGACGTTTTGTATACTCAATAGCCTCCTGTGCCTGTACCGAGCCGGATAAACGCCCCCCTATTTGGTTGGAAAGATAATTTAACCAGTCATAGGCCTTTCCATCGGTAAGTGCCATATCATAAATGGCCTTTAATTGTTTCTCATCTTCTGACTGTGCCTGTAGGAACAACGTACAGCTAAAAAAAAGGACAAGGAGCATTCTTGGGTTCATTCGTTTTCTTTTTCCAGTTGTTGCTTGAAGGATTCTAAGTTAGCTTTTATTTCACCATCTAATTCCGGTTCTTTTACATCTTTATATTTTTTTAACGATTCCAACAAAATGGAAGCGACAATAACACGGGCTGCCCTTTTATCATCTGCTGGAACAATATACCAAGGGGCATGTTCCCTGGAGGTTTTATTAATGGCTTCCTCATAGCATTTTTGATAGCTGTCCCATAGTTTTCGCTCCTTCAGGTCACCAGGGGAAAACTTCCAGTTCTTTCTTCGCAACCGAAGTCTTCGCAATAAACGTTGGCGTTGTTCCTCTTTTGAAAGATGAAGGAAGAATTTGAAGATAATCGTGCCATTTTCGGCAATGTGGCGCTCAAAATCATTGATTTGTCGGTAACGTTTTTCCCAGAATGCATCATTGATATCGTCCATACTGTCAATCCCTGGTATGTTTTCCCCTAAAATATAATGGGGATGGACCTTGGTAACCAGGACATTTTCATAATGTGTTCTATTAAAAACACTGAACTTCCCGCGCTCTGGTAGTGCAATATAATGGCGCCATAGATAGTCGTGACGTAATTCTAGTTTACTTGGTACTTTGAAGCTGTGCACCACCACTCCCCTCGCATTCAACTCCTTAAAAACTTCACGGATCAAACTGTCCTTACCGGCAGTATCCATGCCTTGTAGACAGACCAATACCCCATACTTCCCGTGGGAATAAAGTGTATCTTGAAAATCGGCCAGTTCTTCGCTGACACTTTCCAATTCCTTTTTAAGTTCCTTGCTGGTCTTACCAAAATCCTCCAAGGTAGGTATATTGGACAATACGGTGGGACCCTTGACTTTGTATTTATCGCTATTGATTTCTTCCATAACTTGAAATATACACATTTTTAAGAGCAGGTGGCAACTGATATACCTATTGCCGTTTATCGAAATATTGATCAATTTTCCCCTTTTGTAGTAAAAAGTTGTTTTTCGCCGATGGAATTTCATCCCAAGCCGTGGTATCAGCTAATTTTATGGAACCAAATCGTACCATATGAAATCCTATCAGAAGATATTGCCCATTTTGGGCATAATTCTTGGGCTTTTAGGACTGCTATTGGCACTTTCCTTTACGACCATCAACGCCTGTCAGTTGGCTAACGTTGATGCGCTTTCCATTAAAAAACACACACAGACGGCACTTAAGACAAATTCATTGGAAATGGCCAGATACCATGCCTTTAAAGCATTGAACGGTATGGAGAAAGCGAGGGCCAATTTTAGTGATTGTGGGTGTGAGCCCGCATTGAAAACAGTCAAGGATGCCGAAATGCACCTGAAGAACGCAACACGTTCAAAGTCTTTGGAGGACTCAAAGAGCTATTTAAAACTTGCCCTGCAAAACACCTTGGTCGCCATTGATGCCTTAAAAAGGTTCGAAGAGGAATACACCAGTAATTATGGAGACGATATTTTGGTCATGAACACCAAGGAAGTGCTTAACGAACAGGGAGGGATTCTATTGACCCCGGCGAAACAGCTCCAACGGACGATGGAGAAGAGCTTGGCAGAGTTTGAAAACTCCTTGGATGCCGTGGTGAACTATGTGGATTGTGAGGACGCCTTTAGCTTTATAAACAGAATTGTTAGCAAATCCAACGCGCATTTGGAACGAAAGACCCTGACCCAGGCACAGCACAAATACCATTTGGAAGTTAGGACCATAGCCTTGGACGCCCTATTGAAGTTGGAGGGTTGCCAAAAAAACTAAATTACTTACTGGCGAACAGCTTTACATCATCCTCACTTACTTCCTCACCCCCAAGGATAATCAATCGTTCTACAACATTGCGCAATTCACGCACATTACCCGTCCAATCATAGCCCTTTAACAGCTCCACGGCTTTAGCTGAAAAGACCTTTGGTACGGACCCTTGTTCATCTCCAATCTTTTTGGAAAAGAACTCAATAAGCAAAGGAATATCCTCCCTTCGTTCATTCAGGGAGGGAACCTGAATAAGGATTACTGCCAATCTATGGTATAGATCTTCCCGGAACTTACCTTCCTTGATCTCCTTTTTTAAATCTTTATTGGTGGCGGCAAGGACGCGGACATCCACTTTGATGTCCTTATCGGAGCCTACACGGGAAATTTTGTTCTCTTGTAACGCCCGCAATACCTTTGCTTGGGCAGAAAGGCTCATATCCCCAATCTCATCAAGAAAAATAGTGCCCTTATTGGCGGCTTCAAACTTGCCGGCACGATCTTTTACTGCAGAGGTGAAAGCCCCTTTTACATGACCGAACAATTCACTCTCTATCAATTCTGACGGAATGGCGGCACAATTCACTTCAATAAACGGCGCATTGGAACGGTGGCTTTTTTGGTGAACCCAATGGGCAACCAATTCCTTGCCCGTGCCATTGGAACCCGTAATCAGTACACGGGCATCGGTTGGGGCAACTTTGTCTATTATCCCTTTAATGCCCCCAATGGCCGGGCTATTACCAACCATTTCATAGTTTTTGCTGACCTTTTTTTTCAGGATTTTATTTTCAGCTACCAATTCCTTTTTGTCCAAAGCATTTCGCACGGTAGTCAACAGGCGGTTCAAATCCGGTGGTTTGGAGATATAGTCAAAAGCTCCCAGGCGCATGGTATTCACTGCCGTGTCCAGATCACCATGACCGGAAATCATGATGAAAGGAATTTCCGGTTTTTCCTTCTTAGCTGCCTCCAATACTTCTACACCGTCCATTTTGGGCATTTTAATGTCGCACATGACAAGGTCAAAATCATCTTTTTTTAATATTTCCAACCCCTTTGCACCGTCTTCTGCTTCAGACACTTGATAGGCATCATTTTCTTCCGATAATATTTTTACCAAAACCCGCCTAATGGCTGCTTCATCTTCAATGACCAATATTTTAGACATAAACTGTTTTTAAAAAATGGATATTCTAAATCCTCCCCTGAGGAACAGATTCGCTTCATTATTCAATAAAAATACGTCATTACGATTATCATCACGCAATGTACTGTCCAAAATCAATGAACGTCCAAAATTGGCATAAAAGGCCATATTCTTATTGATATTGTATTGATACCCGAGTGTTGCGACCAAAGCCGACAATGAAATCCGGGATCCCACATTATTATCGGGAAGCTCAATATCGTCCTGGACATTTATAAAATAACCGTCCAACAACAATGCTAATTGAAGGGTATGCCCATCCGAAATATGATACCTAAAATTGGCCCTTGGTATACCAAGGGTATAGGACCATTTGGGATGAAACCTACGATAATAGCTTACCAATGGCAGTGGTATGGGAATTCCTGTAGTACTGTTAAAAGCAAGCCCCAGGACAATACGGTAAGGTTTTTCCACGTCCTTTGCTTCTTTCCAAAGGGATGCGGTGGCGTTGAAGAAAAAGTCATCGGAACTGATTCCCCCTTTTAAATTTGAGGCCAATCGCGGCGTTACGATACCCACCAGTCTCCAATTCTCGTTCCATTTGGTGATATAGCCCAGATTGAAGTCCGCAATGTGAAGCTGCTCTATTTCATCCTTGTTAAAGGGTGTTTCCTTTCTAAATTCTATATCAAACTCATTGTATTCGGCTCCCAGGATCAAATAATCTTTTTGGTTGATCTTAAAGGGAACATTGACCAAGGCGCGATATCTAGAGGTGTTTATTCCCGTATTGTTTTCCGGTATTCTCAGATATTCCAATCGGAACAAATCCGTACTTTGGGCATTTACTATGGCACATTTGGCACATAAAAACAGGATGGAAAATAGCGAACACTGTTTTTTGGTCATCCTATGTCACGGGTTTAAGGATGTAGGTTTCGGGTTATGTTGAAAAAGATGTACATCCCTTTGTGGAAAAGGTATGGTAACGTTATTGGCCCTAAATTTCCTATCTATGGCATAACGAATATCGCTTTTTATTCTAGGGTCGCTAAAACTATCATTGATAAAAAAATTAATGGAGAATAAGAGCGCAGAATCCCCAAAATCCTCAAAAAGCACAAAGGGTTTTGGGTTTTTCAATACCCCGGCCCTCTCCAAAACGGCCTCCTCCAATAAACGGGTAACCAACTCCACATTGCTGCCATAAGCCACACCAACCTTTACATTTTCCCGTGTGGTCTTGTGGTTTTGCGTAAAATTATAAATGGTATTGCTAATGAATTTGTGGTTTGGGATGATGACGATTTTATCATCCCTTGTAATTGCGCGGGTCGTTCGCAATTTTATTTCGAACACTTTGCCAATTTTTCCATCTACATCCACAATGTCCCCAACCTGAAGCGATTTGTCCACCATGATCAGGATTCCGGCAATGATATCCTGGAATAGTTCTTGTAATGCCAATCCCAGACCAACGAAAAGCGCTGCCGATGCCGTAAGAATGACCGTGACATTGATGCCCGCCGCACTCATCGTCACCAAGATCACCACAAGGTAGACCACATATTTTATGAACTTAAAGATGCTAATGAACTTGAGCTTATCCTCTTGCCCCATTTTCCTTGTAAAGAGCTTACGTAACATCTTAAGCACAAAACTGGTAGCAATAAATGCAAAGCTCAGTAATAGCACTAAACCCACGGTAATATGGATGGACTTCTCCCCTTGGCCCAAATGCAAGCCCCAATTCAAGAAATCCTGAACAGAACCCCAAATGTCCTTTTCCAAAATTTCCTTCATGGTATTATCCTGCTCCTGCATCCTTAGTACTTAAGCCATTTATAAAGTTCCTTATAAGAAGGTTTTTTGCCGTACATCAAAATACCCACCCGGTAAATTTTTGCCGCTAGCCAAACAATGGCCAAAAACGTAATGATCAAAAGTAGTATACTAAGTAGTAATTGCCACAATGGAACACCACCTTCCCCAATTCCGCCCGGGAGTCGCATTAGCATTACAATGGGAGAAGTAAGGGGAAATAACGAAAAACCAACGGCTATGGGACCATGTGGATTGCTGAAAACGGAAAAGAATCCCACATAAATGGCCAACATCAAAGGCAGGATAATGGGGAAAATAAATTGCTGTGTATCCGTCTCGTTATCCACGGCGGCGCCTATTGCCGCATAAATGGAACTATAGATGAGATATCCCAGTACAAAGTAAATAACAAAGGAAAACAACAATAAGAGCCAAGGAATCTTGAAAAGTTCGTTCACATATTTTTGAATATAGTCGTCCCCTTCCGGTATGGATGGTAAGCCTTCCATGCCACTGGGAGAAATCGCTGCTTGACCGCCCAATGCGGCCATATCGATGTCAAACAACAACAAAGCCACAAACAACAGCAGTGAAGCAGAAAAAATCCAGATGGCAAATTGTGTGACACCCGCCAAGGAGGTCCCTAAGATTTTCCCCAGCATCAGTTGAAACGGTTTAACGGAAGAAATGATCACTTCAATAATCCGGGTGGTTTTCTCCTCAATAACACTGCGCATTACAAATCCACCGTAAATAATAATGAACATCATAATAAGGTAGCCAAAACCACCGCCGATAAACGCCTTTATTTCGTTGATTCCCTTTAAGTTCCGTTCACCTTTAAAGGTAGCGGTCCTAAGCTCATATTCCTTTTCAATACTGGCAAATTCCTTGGAGGAGACCCCCAGGTTTTCCAATCGGTTCTTGCGCAAACGATTTTCAAAAATAGCTTCCAATCGATTCAATACTTGGCTGGTTGGATTGTCCTTGGTATACAGGAAAGCCGCCTGGGAAGCATCTTCCAGATTATTGGATTTAGGGATATGAAGTAAACCGTCATACTGCAGGGCCAGAGTGGAATCTTTGGCCTCTTCAAGGGCTATGTCCGTAAATTCAATAAACGAAACCGATTCCCCCGGCAGAAAATCGCCATGAAAGTATCGGCTGTCGTTCAATACCGAAACAATATGGGTTTCACTGTCGTTTATTTTGGTCAAATACGCGATAAGAACCACCATGCCCACCATTAAAATAGGGCTTAAAAAGGTCATTACCACAAAGGATTTGTTCCTAACCTTGGCAAGATATTCCCTTTTGACAATCAATCCCAGTTTGCTCATTCACCCTTTGCTTTTACGGTTTGGATAAATATATCATTAGCAGTAGGAATGGTTTCTTCAAAGTGATTGATGTTCGCCCTAGTGGCGAGATGGGCCAAAGCTTCGGTAGTATCTCCCGAGGGAAGCTTTAGGGTAAAGTCCAATTGCTTTTCCTTTGGATCAAATACATGATTCAATATTCGAAACCGCTCCTGTAGCTCTTTTAAAATCCCCTCCCCCTGTCCATTGACCTGCAATCCTACTTTAAAAACATTGTTTTTGTGTGCTTTTTTGATATCGGACAGTTTTCCTTCCAAAATTTTGTGCGATTTATGGATCAGGGTGATGTACTCACAAAGTTCTTCCACAGATTCCATACGGTGGGTAGAGAAGATGATGGAGGTACCCTGTTTTTTCAATTCCAAAATCTCATCCTTTATCCTATTGGCATTGATGGGATCAAAACCACTGAACGGTTCATCAAAAATGAGAAGTTTGGGTTGATGGAGCACCGTAACGATGAACTGTATTTTTTGTGCCATCCCTTTGGAAAGCTCTTGGATCTTTTTGTTCCACCAATCGCCTATCTCCAGACGTTCAAACCAGTATTTGAGCCGTTTTTTTGCTTCTACTTTGGAAAGGCCTTTAAGTTGTGCCAGATATAGTGCCTGCTCCCCTACCTTCATGCTTTTATATAGTCCACGTTCTTCAGGCAAATATCCAATGGTGGCAATATGTTTTGGGGCCAATGGTTCCCCATCAAAGAACACCTGCCCGGTATCCGGATACGTAATTTGGTTGATGATACGGATAAGCGTAGTCTTCCCCGCTCCATTAGGGCCCAAAAGACCATAAATGCAATTTTTTGGGATATCTAGGGAAACATTACTTAGTGCGGTATGCTCTCCAAAGGACTTTGAAACGTTTTCCGCAACCAAAATAGGGGTCATGCAAAAATTTTTGCCAAAGATACAATTATGTGGATTTTTTGTAATGGATTATCCAAATTGGCAAAAACTATACGTCCGCCATCATTTACGAACACTTAAAATATAGTTTAACCTTTGAATTGTAGTTCTGTTCGGGGGTTCTTCAATTTGGAATTAGCGTTTTGCCCTTAAAAGCAAAACCCACCCTTAAAGGTTTAAGGATGGGAAAAAAATTGCTATGAAAAAGAAAATTAGATACTGGTCTACAGTATCAAGGTCAAATATACGTTTTTTCGCTGAACAAAATGATTTTTTGTTTAATAGTATTCCTATGAGAACATATCCTTGACCTTTTCAAAAAAGGATTTATCGGATTTCTCGGGTTTTGGCACAAAATTGTCATCACTTTGCATACGTTCAAAAAACTCGCGTTGTTCACGGGTCAACTCCTTGGGTGTCCATACATTAACGTGTACCAACAGATCTCCACTGCCATATCCGTTCAAGCTTTGGATACCCTTCCCCCGTAGTCTAAGAATCTTACCGGATTGTATTCCGGATTCCAATTTAATTCGGACTTTTCCCCCAACGGTATCTATTTCTTTGGAACTGCCCAATACGGCTTCGGAAATACTGATGTACAAATCATAGTGGAGGTTGTCCCCTTCCCGCTTTAATGTGGGATGGTCCTCGGTCTCTATGGCCACCAATAAATCCCCTGCCACTCCATTCCCTGGAGCACCATTGCCCTTTCCGGAAACTTTGAGCTGCATTCCATCTTCCACACCTGGGGGAATTTTTATGGAAACGGTCTCTTCAACAACCTTTAGTCCCTGGGCATCCGCCCCACTGGGCCTATGGTCAATTACTTGTCCCGTCCCACCGCAAGTACTGCAGGTAGTCGCTGTTTGCATTCGGCCCAAAATGGTATTTGTGATTTTGGTCACCTGACCACTTCCTCCACAGGTTCCACAGGTTTTGTAAGTAACCCCTTCTGCCTGTAGTTTGCGCTTCACTTTTACCTTTTTCTCCACACCATTGGCCACTTCTTCCAAGGTCAGTTTTACGCGGATTCTAAGGTTACTGCCCTTTACACGGCGCTGTCCGCCGCCAAAGCCACCAAAACCACCGAACCCTCCACCAAAGGCACTGCCAAAAATATCTCCAAATTGACTGAAAATATCTTCCATGTTCATACCGCCACCACCAAAACCACCACCTTCAAAAGCAGCATGGCCAAACTGATCGTATTTGGCCCTTTTGTCAGGATCGCTCAATACCTCATAAGCTTCCGCAGCTTTTTTGAACATTTCTTCTGCCTTGGCATCACCAGGGTTCTTATCAGGATGGTATTCCAAGGCCTTTTTTCGATAGGCCTTCTTTATTTCAGCCGCCGAAGCTCCTTTGGAAAGACCTAGTATATCGTAATAATCCTCTTTCATAATGCGTTAGTTCCCAACCACAACTTTTGGGTGACGTATGATACGATCGCCAAGCTTAAAACCTTTTTCAATCACATCGATCACCTTACCCTGCAATTTTTTGTTTGGTGCCGGAATTTGGGTTACGGCATCGTGTATTTCGGCATCAAAAGTGTCGCCCTCCCCTACTTCAACTTCTTCCAAACCTTTGGATTTCAATGTTTCCCTAAACTTGGTATTGATCAGTTCCACACCTTTGAGCAATTCTTTTTCCTTAGTCTTCGCAATCTCCTTAAGTGCCCGGTCAAAATCATCCATAATGGGAAGTAAGGATACCATTACTTCTTGTCCCGCAGTTTTAAAAAGCTCCATCCGTTCTTTGGAGGTTCGCTTTTTAAAGTTTTCAAATTCTGCGAAAAGACGTAAAAATTTGTCTTTTTCCTTAGCAAGTTCCTCGCGAAGTTGTTCTTCTTCCGAAAGCGCTTCGTCTTTTACCTCTTCATGGGAAACTTCTTCCTGATCAAGCTCAGTCGCATCCACGGATTGTTGTTCTTCAACGGTTTCATCCACTTCCTGAACCTTACTTTTTTTACTCATGTGCTTATGTACTTTAAACTCGAATATGAGCTGGCAAAAGTACTGCCATTCCCCAAATAAATGTCAAAATGTCACAGGATTACATAAAAAAACCGCCTAATAGGCGGTTTTCATATCATTGGACAAAAATCTAACCATAATTTCCCTCGTATGATGGTTTTGTGGCCTCTTCCTGGCATTCTTCTCCCCCATAAAAGCTTTCCAAAGCGCTACATATATTTTTATAATTGAAAATGAATCCTTTTTTCTCTATCCGCTTACTACTCACCCGCTGACTTGCAAAGAGCAAATAGGCCATTTCCCCCAAAACCATTTCCATCATTATTTTGGGAACATTTGGCATGATCAAGGGCTTTTTCAGCACCTTGGCCAGTTCCTTGGTCAGTTTTGCATTGGTGACCGGATTAGGTGCCACTCCATTAAAAGTACCTTTTAACCCATTTTCCAAAACAAACAGGAACATCCTTGCCAAATCCTGAATATGAATCCACGATTGCCATTGTTCACCTGAACCAAAGGCCGCACCAACATAATTGTTCACAGGGGCAACCATTTTTGGCAGGGCACCCCCTTGGTTTGAAAGCACCAATCCAATCCTAATTTTGGATACTTTAAAATTGAAGGATTGAAAAGTATCGATTTCCTTTTCCCAGGCCGCTACTACTTCTCCCAAAAAACTAGTATCGACCTCGGTTTCATTTTCTTCATAAAATGTGGTTAGAGAATATGGGTATATGCCAATGGCAGACGCAGAAACAAAAGCTTCCACTGTATCATTGCCGGAATCCAGCAATCCTTTTTTTAAGGTTTTTAGACTGTTCAGTCTACTTTCGAGCACTTCTTTTTTGTAGGAGGCGGTCCATTTTTTTGAAATTGTTGCCCCGGCCAGGTTGATGATTGCAGTTACTCCCTTGAACGCATTTTTATCGACCTCACCTTTGGAAGGGTCCCATAAATATCCCTGATAATTCCCTTCCTTGAGGATTTTCTCTTCCCGTGTGGTGAGATAGTTAATTGGGATATCCCTTTCCTTTAGCTCCGCTACTATGGCTTTCCCCACTAATCCGGTGGCGCCAGTAATCAATACCCTCATGCTAATTTTTTTACAAATGTAAAGCTTTGAATTGTCTGATTTCCAAGTATTAAAAGCAATTTAACAGTCTTGTTGAACTTTTGGGCCGACCCGGACAAAAGGTACTGGATGATTCCAAAAAGATGGAAAGCTCGTCACACCTTGACCGCCCTTAGCATTTCCCTTTTTCCCGGCGGTCCTGGTAAACGCTCCACAGAAAAACCTACTTCTTCCAGATTTCTTCGTACACTACCTTTAGCCGAATAAGTAACCAAAATACCGTTGGCTTGCAACGCCCGATGCATTTTCCTGAATAGTTCCGCGGTCCAAAGTTTGGGCTGTACCCTTGGCCCAAAGGCATCAAAATAAATAAGATTGAACGAAGCGTCATCTTCCACTTCAAAAAAATCCTTTTGTTGTTTTATCAAACTAAAAAAAGGACTGAGCACAACGGTTTCCCCCCATGGGGAACCATGCATCCTTTCATAGATTGGCCTTAACTGATTTTCCCCCAACTGGGAAACGTAATTCAATTGGGTAATTTCCCCAAAGGAAATAGGGAAGGCTTCCACGCCCACATATTCAATGGTAAATCCGTTCTTTTGTGCCTCGTAATAGGTAATCAAAGCATTTAGGGCTGTTCCAAAGCCTATCTCCAAAATTGAAATCCTGGATCGTTCCAATGCAAATAGTCCATTCTTTAAAAAGACATGGTAGGCTTCTTGGATGGCGCCGTGCTTGGAATGGTACTGTTCGTTCCAATCTTCTATATGGATGGTTTTGGAACCATCACCGGTGACAATAATCTTGCGTTTCAAAATCAGTTGGCTATCCGCACACCGTCCGCTTCAAACCTAAGGGTCTGTTTAGGTTCTGTAATCTTTGCCAATTCTTCTTGGGTTGCGCCTTCATCCTCGGCATAATGCTTTTGGTCTTCCACGGTCATTTCCTCAACAAAGGCCATTCCGTTCAAAATAACATCCTTTCCTGCAACATCCTTTGGGACAAAAAATCCATAATCCTTAAACCGGACAAAGACCTCCTTTCCATCTACCAAATCCACCTTCATCCAACAGCCTTTGGCCTGACATACTTCGGTAATGACCCCGGTCAACTGGGATTGTAACGGATCGGAAACCTCCATATTTTCAAATACTTTTGAGGATTTCTTCACGTCCTCCCCAACATCAAAAGAAGAACCGTAGGTATTGTAATCCTGTGCAATGGCCCTAGTAGCCCCGGAAGACAACAAAATCACAAGAAAAATGTTAAAAAAAATGGATTTGCGTAAAAAAATATCGGTCTTTAACATTTGTTTGAATTTATAAGCCCATTCCCCGCAAAATGCGGTGAAATTCGCTAATTTTAACATTGCAAAAATACGGAGATGGAGGTACAATCTAAACATATCGCTATAGAAAAGTCGACCACAACCAAAATCCATGAGGTCGATTTCAACAACCTTTCCTTTGGAAGTGTCTACACGGACCATATGTTGGTGTCTGATTATAAAAATGGAACCTGGAGCGTTCCAAAAATCATTCCTTACCAGCCCATTGCATTGGACCCCGCCTCAAAAATCTTTCATTACGGACAATCCATTTTTGAAGGAATGAAGGCCTACAAGGACCAGGAAGGACAAGTTTGGTTGTTTCGACCAAAGGATAACCATGCCCGGCTCAACAAATCTGCGGAAAGAATGGCCATACCCGAACTGCCGCAGGAATACTTTATGGAGGGCCTGACCACCTTATTGGAATTGGAAAAGGATTGGATACCCCAAAGCCCGGGAAGTTCCTTATATGTAAGGCCTTTTATGTTTGCTTCGGGAACCGGACTGCATGCCTCCCCTGCCGATGAATATAAGTTTCTGATTGCCCTTGCGCCTTCAGGCGCTTATTTCTCGGGAAAGGTAAAGGTACTTATTGAAGAGACCTACGCCAGGGCCGCAAACGGTGGTGTTGGGTATGCAAAGGCAGGTGGAAATTACGCAGCACAATTTTACCCAACAAAATTGGCAGCGGACCAAGGTTACCAACAGGTTGTTTGGACAGATGACCATAACCATGAGTATATAGAGGAAGCAGGGGCCATGAACATTTTTATACGAATAAATGACACCTTGCTTACGGCGCCTACCAGCGACCGCATTTTGGACGGAATTACCAGAAAAAGTATTTTGGAGCTTGCCGAAGATATGGGCATTGAAACGGAAGTACGAAAAATTAAGGTTTCCGAGGTAGTTGAAGCGGTCGAAAACGGAACTTTGAAAGAAATGTTTGGGGCGGGCACCGCAGCCGTCATATCCCCAATTTCGGCATTTGGGTATAAGGGAGAGGAATATGTATTGCCTGAACTGGCGCACAGCTATGCCTCTACTTTAAAGACCAAGATTACCGATATTCAATACAATAGAACAGAGGACAAGTTCGGTTGGCGGTATCGTGTATGCTAAAATAGCGCTGCAAAAAGGGGTATTATCCCCTTTTTAGTTTTCCAATATTTCGGAAATATTGGGTTCAAAATAATTGGGGCCCTTCATCACTTTGCCATCTTCCCTGTAAATGGGTCTGCCATCTACTCCTAATTTGCTCATGTTACTTCGTTGGATTTCGTTAAAAACAGCTTCGATTTTGTACTGAAGACCATGCTCCAGGATTGTCCCGCACAGAATGTAGAGCATATCCCCCAATGCATCCGCCACTTCCACCAAGTCTCCTTTTTGAGCAGCTTCCAGATACTCTTCGTTCTCTTCATCCATTAAATTAAATCGCAGTTTTATTTTGTCCAATCCCAAGTCTGCCTTGGGCGCATTGAGAACCCCTAGTCCAAATGCCTGATGAAATGCTTTGACCGCATCCAATTTCTGTTTCATAAAATTCATTAATTGGGTTAGTTTTGCGAAAAATAAGAAAAAGTATGTTCTCCACAGGTCAAACCATTTTTGCGATTTTATTTATCCTTGGATTTACGACCATATTGTTTTTTATGTACCGAAAGGATAAAAAGTTACACCAAAAGAATTACAAAGGGGTAAAATTGGTAGTATTGACCTTTATCGGTTTTGTGGTTTTTCTCTTTATAATTAAACACCTTCTCAAAAATTAACAGTTATATTGAATACACCACAAAAATTAAGATTTTTACAACAATCCTTGCTTTTCTCTCGTATGAAATAGGAAAAGACGTACTTTTGTAGTGTTAATCTAACCAAAAAATGATAACATTTTTCAGCATTTTATTCGTTTTAATGGCTGTCAATGGGGCTTTACTGGTTTTTAGTGCAAACGGCACCATGGACGGCTTTAAAAAGAAGTTTCAGAAACATTCAGACGACAATATTATAAAATTCCCTCCTACAGAAATTTCTGAAACCAAGTACAAGAAAGCCGTTTAGTCCTTAGTTTTAGGGCATGAAGCAAGTTTTTTTAGTCTTTTTGGGTGGTGGTGTTGGCAGCGCCCTTAGATTTCTAATGTCAAGAGCCCTTAATCCTTTCCTTAAAAATTTCTTTCTAGGCACCTTCTTGGTGAATATCATTGGTTGCTTGCTAATTGGATTGGTAATGGGGATGTTCACCAAAGGAAAACTACTTACCGAAAACCAGATGTTATTATTGGTAGCTGGCTTTTGTGGTGGCTTTACTACTTTCTCGGCCTTTGCATTTGAAAAGCACTCCCTCTTGAAATCCGGGGAAATATTTCACTTTTCCATTTATGCCATTTTAAGCATCATTACGGGTATATTGGCAGTATCCCTAGGCATTTGGCTTTCTAAATTATTTTAGGATACGCTGTTTTCATTCTTTTCATTTTTTTATGCTTTTTATTGCATAAAAAGTACCTCTTAAACCTATTTTGTCACATTATCCTCAACTAAAAGAACCCATTTTTTCGTTTAAGTTATCGAAATTCGCAAAAAACTTTACAAAAAATTTACATACCCCTAATTCTATAGGGTTCTTTTCAAAATACTTCGTAAAAATCAATTCCCAATCCCAAAAAAGTATAGGGTTAGGATTCTATTCACATATATTTGAAACTTTAACCATAAATCAATTATGAAAAAAGTCGAGGCAATTATTCGAAAATCAAAATTTGATGAGGTGAAAAAAGCGCTTCATGAAATTGAGGTCAACTTTTTCAGTTATTGGGATGTAACAGGAGTTGGCAATGAAAAGCAGGGCCATGTATACCGGGGTATCACCTATAGTACCACGGATATACAAAGAAGGTATTTAGTCATTGTGGTATCTGATGAATTTGTTGAAAAAACGGTGGACACACTTATAAAAACCGCTGCAACGGGCAATGTTGGTGACGGAAAAATATTTGTGTCCGAAGTATTGGAAGCATACAGAATACGAACAGGGGAAAGTGGTTATGCCGGAATCAACTAAATACTGACCAACTAGAATTTTAAATTATGGAAACAGGATTATTTACAGCAAATAACGTATGGATGATGGTGTGTACCGCCTTGGTATTCTTTATGCACCTCGGATTTTCCTTTTTGGAAATTGGGCTGACCCGTCAAAAAAACACGGTGAACATACTCTTTAAGAATGTTTTTATCATCACTGTAGGATTGTTATTGTATTATATAGGTGGATTTAACCTTATGTACCCAGGATTTGAAGATGGGGATATGGGTTTCCTAAAATTTCCAGGTTTTGGTATTGGGGCCCCTGAAAATGGAATGACTCCCGAATATGCGGATGGTGGTTACACTTGGTGGACAGACTTCCTTTTCCAAGGGATGTTTGCCGCTACGGCAGCGACCATTGTTTCCGGAGCAGTGGCCGAACGGATAAAACTTGGCGGTTTCATGATTTTTACCATTTTTTATGTGGGCTTGGTATACCCTATCGTAGGAGCCTGGAAATGGGGCGGTGGCTGGCTACATGGCTTGGGATTCTATGATTTTGCTGGTTCTACCTTGGTGCATTCCGTTGGTGGATGGGGCGCGTTGATTGCCATCTACCTGCTTGGAGCACGTATTGGAAAGTATGGCGAAGATGGTAAGCCAAAGGCGATACCTGGCCACAATCTACCACTCGCAGCCGCCGGCGTATTGATTCTTTGGTTGGGCTGGTTTGGATTTAATGGGGGTTCCGTTCTTTCTGCAGACCCGGCAGTGACCTCTTTGGTATTGGTCACCACTTGTCTGGCCGCTGCTGCTGGTGGGGTATCGGCATTTGTTACCTCGTTTGTCCGATATAAAAATTTCGATTTGACCATGTTCCTGAACGGTATACTTGGTGGTTTGGTAGGAATCACTGCTGGCGCCGACCAAATGTCTCCAAATGAGGCCGTTATCATAGGATTGATTGCCGGTGTGATCATCGTATTTGGTGTAGCATTGATCGATAGATTGAAATTGGATGACCCGGTTGGGGCGGTAGCCGTGCACTTAATATGTGGTATATGGGGCACTTTGGCCGTTGGAATCTTTGGCGCTATGGCCGGTCTAGATCAGTTCTTGGTGCAATTGGCGGGAGTTGGAGCCACTGCAACTTTCTGCTCAATTACCGGTTTCATCATTCTGTTTACCATCAAAAAGATTGCGGGACTCCGTGTTTCGGAACAAGAAGAACTGGAAGGTTTGGACCTCCATGAACATGGAATGGACGCTTATGCCGACTTTAGGATGAACCAACATTAATAAAAAGGTAACGGAGCGTTTGGCAGAACGCTCCGTCCGCAGCCTTTTTCAAAAAATCAGATAAAAATATAATCCGCCCATCTTCATGGGCCTCAAAACATGTTACTATGAAAACGGTTACGTATGCTACAAAATACTAAAAAAAGCCTTCGCGCAGAACCATTTGATGTAACGACGGACCATCAAAGGGGTTATCCAATAGCACTTTATTACAATCCAACCACTGGCCCATCCATGGCCAGTAGTGCGATGGTAAAGAACTCGGTTAAATCCCGATTACTAAGATTTTGATCAAAAAAATAACCAATTATTAATTCTTTTTTAAAACCTAGAAATCATGTTGAAAAAACGAACAATTCTAATTGCACTATGCGGAATTCTGGCCCTTTCGGGGAAAAGTTGGGCCCAAGACACCCCAAGTATTGACGACAAAGTGGATGTTGGGCTTAGCCTAAATCTTGATGCCTTTTTTGGCTTTAATCCTATGATGGCCATTTCATATGCTTTAAGCGATTCCGATGCCCTAACCTTTTATGGCATTCAATGGGGTGCGGGTACCGGATCGGCATGGGGCCAGTGGACAGAATTTGGCATTGGGTACAACAAGACCGTTGGTGCCTTTGACATTAACCCCCAACTGGGTTTTACCATGGGTAGCCTTCTTTCCAGTGGTGCCGCCCAACCCGGTGTCATTGGGGACGGTATTGTGCCCAACCTGACCGTAAATCTCGGTACGGAACAGTTGGAGGGACAATTTTACTTTGGATATTATGGAGCCTTGAGCGATGAGACGGAAACAGGGCAATCCACCAACAACTATGTACACTATTGGGCCAATCTGGGCTATAAAGTATCTGACTTTTTCTCCGTTGGAGGACATTTTGAGGAACTCTTTCTTTCTGGAGGCTCCACCAATGGCGGTGGTGATCTGGACAGAGCTGATGGCTACGTTTGGTTGGGACCATACATACAGTTTCAAAAAGGGAACGCCGGCCTAAGGTTTTCCTTTGGAGGGAACCTTGCGGATGAAGATGATCGCTTTGCCCCCAACGACTTTTATAAGTTAGCATTTTTTATGTCCTTGTAGTGAGGACTTTAAACCCTTTGGAAAATAGTCGCGAGGCCAACTAATCCAAAGAAAACTGTTTTACTCCTGCCATCACCTTGGTATTCATAAAATTTTGCCTTGGCACCAAGGGGCAGGAGTATTTTTTATTGTACACGCAGTATGGATTATAGGCCCGATTAAAATCAATGACCAAGCTATTCCCCTCAGGGATTTTTAAGTTTAAATAACGGCCGCCGCCGTAGGTCTCCTCCCCATTGGTCAAATCCATAAACGGAAGAAAGAGATATTCTTCATTTCCTGCGGCACTCGGCAATTCCAAGCTTTTATAGACCTCCAATTGGTGTTCAGTACCATTTAGGGAAAAGAAGGCGATTCCATAAAGCACTTCCCAGGACGTTCTATCCGTAGTAGTTGGCATCCTAAACGGTTTGGCGTTTGGTGTTCGCTCAAATCGTGCAGTTACCACGTAGGTAGTGTCCGCTGGGAAAAAATCCAAACCTTCAAAATCCTTCCGAAATCTATCGGGCAATGGCGAGGTTTCGGGATCCTTAAACTCCTCATTCGTTTTCTCCTGATGCTCCAAAATTGTCTGGAGTTTTGCCGGTACTGCATTGACCTCTTTTGCTGGTTCATCGTGATATTTTTTCCCCTGTCCACAGGAACACACAATTAAAACCAGGATGTATCCAAGATGTTTCATTCCATAAAAATACACCAGTCCGATTTTTTTCCAAGGGAATTGTACCTTTTACCCAAAATATGGATATGAAAGCATTGCTGACCTTTAGTATGCTGGCCTTCTTCCTTACAGGTTGCCAGAATCAAGTAGAACCACCAGTTACAAAAGCCGAAAGGGTGTTTCCTACCCTTGCCCCCAATCGATATAATGTTGGTTTCCTGATCATGGATGGCGTCTACAATACGGAATTTACGGCCCCTTTTGACATCTTTCAACATACCCAATATCGAAAGAACATTAAAGCCATGAACACATTCACGGTGGCCAAAACCTTAGCGCCCATTACTTCTTTTGAAGGTATTCGTATTCTCCCAGACTACGATTATACCAAGGATGAACTACCTAGGATTGATGTTTTGGTCATTCCCAGTGCGGAACACCACCTGGACAAGGACCTAAGGGATACCGTAATGCTTAATTTTGTGAAAAAAGTGGACAGCGAAGCAATTTTTATGACATCCCACTGTGATGGGGCCTTTGTTTTGGCTAAAGCGGGGCTTTTGGACAGTGTTGCCTCCACAACATTTCCCAGTGATATTGCCACCTATCGAAAAATGTTTCCACACCTTGAGGTAAAGGATAGTGTTCTTTTTGTGCATGATGATAAGTACATCACCTCTGCCGGCGGGGCCAAAAGCTTTGAAGCCGCCCTATATTTGACCGAAGTCCTCTATGGAAAAGAAATAGCCCAATCCCTGGCCAAGGGACTGGTTATTGATTGGGATTTGACCAATGTACCTTCTTTCATTCGTCAATAGTGGTTTTATACCGGGCATTATCAAGGTATTTTTTCACCAAAGCATTAAATTCCGGTGTAATACGCAATAAGGCCGTATTGGGTATACTGTACAGTTGCTCCTTGGAGTTGAACCCCTTTTTCAAAGCTTCTTCCAAATAAAAAAGTGCGGTTCCAAAATCTTCATTTTTGGATGCGATCGAAGCCACCTTAAGATAGTGGTCAAAATTATTGGGTGCGGTAATGGTCTTTAGCATAAATAGAAGCACAAGGGCTTCCTCGTCTATGACCTTCTGACTTTTAACCAAATCAATATTATCTTCTACCAACGCATTGACATAGCCTACAAGCCGATGCCCCATTTTACGTTCCGCGGCATTACTGCCGTTGATAAACTTATTGATTCGTTCCATTTGAAAGTTCCACCAACCCAGGTTATTGAAGTTATAGGTCAACATATCTTCTTCAAGATAATAGGCAAAGTCCTCGCGTAATAAGGTCTCCTTGAACAGTGTGGTTTCCAACTCCCTTTTTTGGATTCGAAAACCTTTGGTACGTTTCAGGTTCTTTTTCATTTCCCTAAGGGAATCCATGTTTCGCAAATTCCTAAAGATATTTTGCGTTTCCGCCATGGCCCTATTGGCCAGAAAAAATTCGTTTTTATCCAACAATTCCTTTATATGGTCCAGGTCCCGTTGGTAGAACGCTTCAATATACCCTGAGTCCTTCACCTTATTCCCCCTGGCCATGGCCAATAGTTCAAAATAGGATAATGCCTGTGCCAATCTTTTCCTTGTGGTGTTACTTGAGAGGGAATCCCCTACTAAAATATGATTGGGGAACTTTAAACCGTTCAGGACTTTTTCATCCCTAAGGATCGTTGGATAATTAAAATTCGTTTTATCAACTACACCAATAAAATGAAAAGGGTTTTTAGCGTTGAGTAACTCCGTGTTGGCAATTGCGGCGTTTATGGATACCGTACCTACGATCTCCCTAAAAAAAACGGGGACCAAATTGGCAAACCTTCCCGCGCTTTCAAATCCGGCGGTATAGATCCTACTTTTGTTAACGGGCAGTAGCTCCAAAAGATAGTCTACCACTCTTTTGGTCCTTTGCATGTTCTCGGAAATTGGTACACTATCCCGTATGGAATTGGGAGCAGCAACTACATAGCCCAAACTGTCCGCCGCACCAACAAATTTTGAAACTCCGTCCTTTCCCCTACCTTCCATATCAAATACCAGAAGCAAGGGCCATTTTTTATTTAACTCAAACTTATTGGGCAGATAAAGCGAAAAGGTTTCCGGGATGGAATCACCAACCACCTCCAATGAATCAATGATCGTCCCCTTTTTTATTCTCAGGCCTTGGGCGTAAGTTGAAAAAGATAAAAAGATCAGGGAAAGAGTGGTCAGCAATGTAAATGTCTTACTCATACTGGTTGAGTAACAAAAACCTAGCCAAAAATTAAGATGTCCTTTGTTCATTCTTAAATTTGATTACCGGGGCATTGGAGACCACATTGGACAAAATTATATGGGTTCGGGTTTCCCCGTAACCAATTAATTTATCGATAAATTTTTCCAAATGTGATTGGTCCTGAATAACGACCTCCATGATGATATTCTCATTTCCTGTAATTCGATAGCAATTGATTACTTCCTTAAAGGTATCAACTTTAGCTAAAAAAGGCTTCAATTTTCCGACAAAAGCCCTAAGGGTAATAATGGCCCTTAGTTGATAACCCAGTTTAGCGTGGGATATATGGGTAGTATAACTTTCAATAATCCCAAGGTCTTCCATTTTCTTTACGCGCTCTGCTACAGCCGGAGAAGTAAGACCTACCCTTTTACCTACTTCCGTAAAACTCACCCGTGAATTTTGTTGTAAACAAAGTAGGATTTCCGTGCTCAGACGATCTAATTTAAAATTCAAATCAAAAAGTATTTTTGCTTTAAAATATTTTGTAAATTAATACAAATCCTTTAATTATTAAAGATAATAACCCTTTTTTCATTAGTATTTTTATATATCCATATATTGGCTTTTCATGGAAAAAAATGGTATAAATTCATTGCCTGTTTACAAGAACTCCCTGGTGTTAAGGGATTTAAGTGGTGCGCTTGCCCATTATTTTTCTTCGGAGGGTAAAGTTTTCTCCCGGAGGACCTTGGGGTTGAGGACAATTATTGCAGAATCCATCGCTACGGATGCATCATTGATCCCAGGAACCATAGAAAAAGCCTACACCTCCAATTCTGTGCATAACCGTCTTAAAAATGTAACCTTTATCACCATCATTATGCGGAATATCATTTCCTACTGCAATGGTCTTGAGCAAGATGGTATTAAGGAGAAAGAGTATTTGCATTTACTGCGAAAGGAGATAAAGACATTTCAGAAGTCCTTCAAAAAATGGCGGAAATCCCTGGTGAGTAACGAGTCTTAGTTTCAAAGCTTTCTGTTTCAAAAATACATCCTGGGTCCTTGTTTCCAAGAACCACCTATACCCGGACAGTTTGCGAACACCCATCTTTTGCCATCCCGCAATTCCAATTATCCAATAAGGTCCGTTTTGCACCTTTTCAATTTGTCCTCCACGCAAAAGGCGTTCTTTTCTACATATTTCTTCGGTATTGCCCTCCCACTTGAAAAAGTGCATGGGTTATCTGACCTAAAGAGCAATATTTCGTAACCTCCATCAACTGCTCAAAAGTATTGCCATTGTCAACCGCTACCTGCTGTAACGCTTTTAGCCCTAGTTCTGCTTCGGCCCTATTGCCGTTGTGCACATTTTCCAGGGTTTGGATTTGGGCATCTTTTTCCTCCGTGGTGGCACGAATTACCTCTGCAGGCAATATTGTTGGTGAACCCTTGGAACTCAAGAAAGTGTTCACCCCAATAATGGGATATTCGCCGGTATGTTTTAAGGTTTCGTAATGAAGGCTCTCTTCCTGTATCTTGGAACGTTGGTACATGGTTTCCATGGCACCCAATACTCCTCCACGTTCCGTGATCCTATCAAATTCTAACAATACGGCCTCCTCTACCAGGTCGGTCAGTTCCTCAATGATAAAGGAACCCTGCAGCGGGTTCTCATTTTTTGCAAGTCCCAATTCCTTATTGATGATCAGTTGAATGGCCATTGCCCTTCGTACCGATTCTTCGGTAGGAGTTGTGATGGCTTCGTCATAGGCATTGGTATGCAGGGAATTACAGTTATCATAAACGGCGTAGAGTGCCTGGAGCGTGGTCCGTATATCATTAAAGTCAATTTCTTGGGCATGCAGACTCCTTCCAGAAGTCTGGATGTGGTACTTCAACATTTGTGCCCTTGGTCCAGCTCCATATTTATCACGCATGGCCTTGGCCCAAATTCGTCTCGCCACCCTACCAATTACTGCATATTCGGGGTCAATCCCATTGGAGAAAAAGAAGGAAAGGTTTGGTCCAAATTTGTCAATATCCATTCCCCTACTTAAGTAATACTCCACATAAGTGAATCCATTGGACAAGGTAAATGCCAATTGGGAAATGGGATTTGCCCCGGCTTCGGCAATATGATAGCCGGAAATGGATACGGAGTAAAAATTGCGTACCGCGTTTTTAATGAAATATTCCTGGACATCCCCCATTAACCGCAATGCAAATTCCGTAGAAAAAATACAGGTGTTTTGGGCCTGGTCCTCCTTTAGGATATCGGCTTGTACCGTACCCCGTACCTGATTTAAGGTTTTAGCCTTGATTTCCTTATATACCGTAATGGGAAGTACCTGGTCCCCTGTGACACCCAAAAGCATTAGGCCCAGGCCATTGTTCCCTTCCGGAAGTTCGCCAATATACCGGGGCCTATCCATTCCCTTTTTTTGATAGATCGTTTCGATTTTCTTTTCGATCTTGGCTTCCAACTTATGGTCCTTAATGTACTTTTCGCAGTTTTGATCAATGGCCGCATTCATAAAGAAACCCAGTAGCATTGGTGCTGGGCCATTAATTGTCATACTGACCGAAGTCATTGGGTCACTTAAATCAAATCCCGAATAGAGCTTTTTAGCATCATCCAAGCAGCAGATGGAGACCCCGGAATTTCCAATCTTTCCGTAAATATCAGGTCGATGATCCGGATCATGTCCATATAAAGTAACTGAATCGAATGCGGTGGACAATCGCTTCGCCGGCATACTCAAACTCACGTAATGAAATCGTCTATTGGTACGTTCCGGACCACCTTCCCCGGCAAACATCCGTGTAGGGTCCTCCCCAGTTCTTTTAAAAGGATAAATACCTGCCGCGTAGGGAAATTCCCCGGGGACGTTTTCTTGCAGCATCCATACTAAAAGATCGCCCCAGGCCGTATACTTTGGGAGGGCCACTTTTGGGATTTGATTATGGGACAATGATGTGGAATGGGTCTCTAATTTAATCTCCCTTCCCCTAACCTCATAGGTATACTCGGATGCCTTGTATCGTTTTAATTGATTTTCCCAGTTAACGATCAACTCCCAATTCCTGGGGTGTAAATCCATCTTTATCCGGTCAAACTCTGCAAGAAGGATTTTGATAATATCCTTACTGCGCTCATGTGCTTTGGAAAGAATTAAATCGGAGTCTAAGGTAGATTTACTAAAATATTGTGGGTTATCGCCTTTTATGGACAAATTGGCCAATGTTAAAATGGAAGTGAAAATTCCATATAGCTTTTGGGCAATATTGGATTGTTGTTTGACCAACAGGTCATAACTTCTATTGTTTTCAGCTATTTCGGACAAATAACGTGTTCTGGCAGGAGGAATGATAAATTGTTTTTCCAAAGTTCCCGAGGACAAATTTGAACCGGTCGGTAATCCAGCCTCTGTTTTTTCTGCCAAGGTTTTCATTGTGGCCGTATACAAACTGTTCATCCCAGGGTCGTTGAACTGGGAAGCCATAGTTCCATAAATGGGTAGATCTCCGTCTTTGGCGTCCCAAAGATTATGGTTACGAACGTATTGCTTTCTCACATCCCTAATGGCATCCAGCGCTCCCCGTTTGTCAAATTTGTTGATGGCCACCAAATCTGCAAAGTCCAGCATATCAATTTTCTCCAATTGGGTCGCTGCCCCAAATTCCGGGGTCATTACATATAAGGAAACGTTACTAAAGTCCAAAATCTCCGTATCGGACTGTCCAATTCCCGAGGTTTCCAAGATAATTAGATCAAAAGCTGCCGCCTTAAGAACGGCTATGGCTTCCCCTACATATTTGGAAAGGGCCAAATTGGACTGCCGAGTTGCCAGGGAACGCATATAGACCCTATCACTGTTTATGGCGTTCATTCGAATCCTATCCCCCAAAAGTGCCCCTCCCGTTTTGCGCTTGGAGGGATCTACCGAAATGACCCCGATATGTTTTTCCGGAAAATCCAATAAAAACCTTCTTATCAACTCATCCACCAAACTGGATTTCCCTGCACCTCCCGTTCCGGTAATTCCCAGCACGGGCACCTTATTATTAGGGGTAATCTTCGAAAAGTGTTCCTGGAACTCCCCTGGACGATTTTCGGCCAAGGAAATTAAGCGGGCAATGGTATTGACATCCTTTTTTTTGAGTTGCCCTGAGAGTCCATTGGCAGCTTTGACATCCAGCTTTGGAACTTCAACATCGCACCTTTGTACCAAATCATTGATCATTCCTTGGAGACCCATTTTCCTTCCATCGTCCGGGGCGTAGATTCGTTCTATACCGTAATCCATTAAATCTTTGATCTCGTGTGGAAGAATGACCCCCCCACCTCCTCCAAATACCTTTATTTGGCCGGCACCCTTCTCCTGTAGCAGATCATACATGTATTTGAAGTATTCATTATGCCCTCCCTGATAGGAGGTCATGGCAATGGCATTGGCATCTTCCTGAATAGCGCAATCCACAACTTCGGCAACGCTTCTATCATGTCCCAAATGGATCACTTCAACACCAGTAGTCTGAATTATTCTACGCATTATATTGATGGCGGCATCGTGACCATCGAACAAAGAAGCTGCAGTTACAATTCTAATTTTATGTTTTGGGCGATACGATGCTATCTGTTCCATTGTTGAACCTTAATTTTATGCTCCGCAAGTTAAGATAAATGCAATGAAAATTGAATTATAATTCGAATAATACAAAAAGTAAGGTGTATTTAGCTTTGTTTTTTTGAATCAAATAATTTTAGCCCAATTTTAATGCCATGAAACTTACCGTTCTCATCCATTGTCCCGATCAAAAGGGTATCATTTTCTCAGTGACCAATTTTTTATTCGAAAAAGGGGGCAATGTTATTTATTTGGACCAACATGTGGATAAAGAGGCAGAGGTATTCTTTATGCGATTGGAGGTTGAATTTGAAAATGGACTTACCCAGGCTGTATTTGAGGAAGAATTTGATAAAAAAATCGCTCAAAAATATGTGATGGAATGGAGCTACCATTCGGAAGGCACCTTACCTAAAATGGCCATTTTTGTTTCCAAGTACAATCATTGCCTCTATGATTTGTTGAGCAGGCACCAGTCTGGGGAATTGGAAGTCGATATTCCTTTTATCCTTAGCAACCATAAAGACCTTGGTTATATTGCAGAACAGTTTAAAATTCCCTTTTATCATGTTCCGGTAACCAAAGGAACCAAATCCGAAGCGGAAGAAAAACAGCTGAAACTTCTTAAGGAAAATAAGGTTGATTTTATTGTGCTTGCCAGATACATGCAAATAGTTTCTTCAAAACTGATCAGTTATTATCCAAACAAGATCATAAATATCCATCACTCCTTTCTCCCGGCATTTGCAGGTGCGAAGCCATACCACGCCGCATTTAAACGAGGGGTTAAGATTATTGGTGCTACCAGTCATTACGTTACGGAAGAATTGGATGCCGGACCTATTATTGAACAGGATGTTACCACGGTATCACACAGTCATAATATAAAGGATTTTATAGCAAAAGGCAGGGATTTGGAAAAAATTGTCCTGGCCAGAGCGGTAAAACTCCATACATTTCGAAAGACTATGGTATACAATAACAAAACCGTCATCTTCACCTAGTGCAACGAGGTCAAATGGATTTACCACCCAACTCGGGTATTTAACGGTTTTTTAAAACGGACAACTTACAATAATTCCATTTTAAGGTCGTTATAACCTCAAGAAAACAAAGCAATTATAACATATTGCTAAAGTTTAGTTAACCTTTGCCAAGGTCAGAAAATTGAATTTTGTTCCGAGTTATTTGAGTTAGCATTTTTTTGAGTTAGTTAGTTTAAAAGCCAGTGTAACCCACTGGCTTTTTTGTATGAAAAATCTTCCATTGGTTTAAAAAAGACTTGAAAAGACACAAATTTGGTGCCGGCACAAGGTAAATTATTATCGGAACTTACGAATTTTAGCTTTTTGTTAACGTTTTGAAAATGTTGATTTTATAACTTGTTAACAGTACTAATTCATCAATCATCAAAATGCGGCGGACTTTTGACAGTTTTGTCTTCATTTGCCTATTGCTCCATACTATCTTCCTATGGAGTAAAGAGCCTGGGAATGGCACAAAATTTGATGAATTTCCCCTTGCCTTTCAAGATTCACTTGAATGGGCAGATTATTTCTATAACATCCGTCGTTACCAACAGGCCATACCCCTTTACAAAAAAAATCTGGACACCATAAAGGAGGAAAAAGCCAAGATATTAAAAAAACTGGCCTTAAGTGAAGCGGCCATCGAACATCCAACGCAGTCCGTGTCCTACATTCATGAATTCCTTCAGTTGGAGTTCAAACCTTCTTTCCTTTTGCATGAAGGCTTTGACCCCATACGGGCAACGGATGAATTCAGAAGGGTCTCCGAAAGGGTAACTCCAAAGATCAATATTTGGTCATTATTATACTTTTTTGTGGCGTTGATTGGGTTTTATGTGATGGGCATGTTGCTCGTGAATAAAAAAATCGACAAAAATGCCCGCATATTGATCGCATTTTTTGTTTCCATACATTCGCTTTTTATCCTGAATATCAGTATTAATCGTTCCAACTACCTTTTTGAACTGCCCCATTCGTATTTGATGTCCACATGGTCGTCATTTTTGTATGGCCCGCTGTTATTCCTATACTTTCAAAGGGTCTCCAACAAACATCGCCTTATCTGGAAGGATTTGTGGCATGTATTGCCCACCCTAATTCTTGTGGCCTATCTCATTCCCGAGGTCTACGCCTTTACAGGCGAAGAGAAAATCAATTTAATGCTCACGCGCTTGCAAAATGGTGTAAGTCCGGAAGATTCCGGAAAATTGGTTTTGATCGTCTCACTTAAGGCCATATCACTGGCCGTCTATGCTTATTTTATCAATCGGTTACTTAAAAGGAATAAAGAGAATGGCAGGTTGGCCTCAAAAAATAGATTATGGCAAAACAATATTTATTATATCCATGTGGCCTATGTCATCACCTATATCGTTTATGGCATCTCTATTTCGGCTGGCAATCCTTACCCCATTTTATACCATATCCCTATTATAATGATGGCAACCATGGTGCTTTACGTAGGCTATGCCGCCACCAACGTGCAGCCAAACGTATTAAGTGCCACTTATACCCTTACCAATGGACTTTTCCCGAAGAAGTATCTAAAATCCGGCCTTACGGATAGCCTTTCCTTGGAACTAAAAGAGAACCTGACCCAACTATTTGAAAAAGAAAAACTGTACCGAAGAAACGACATTAACTTGGATTTGATTGCCAAAAAACTAAATACCACAAGGCATAATGCATCCCAAATTATTAATGAACATTTCAAAAAAAGCTTTCATGAGTATATCAATGTATATCGCATTAAAGAAGCCAAAGAACTTCTGGAGAGTGGGAAGGTACTCAACATCATTGACGTTGCCTATGAAGTAGGGTACAACAACAAAGTGACCTTCAATAAAGCTTTTAAGAAGGAAACGGCACTTACCCCAACGGAATATTTGGGTAAGCTCCAAAAAAAAAAGAGTCCTAGTTTATCGGAAATTGGTCATTATTGATTGGCATTATCCCTTTAGCCTTCCATTGTGACTATCTTTCAGACAGAAAACGGTTCCAAAACTTCATATTTTTCATTTTAAGAAGTTGTTTGAATTAGTCACCGCATTTTATTGGAACCGTTTTTTTTCTTCAAAGTATTGAGATATTGGATTACCTCCCTATTAAAAACCATAGGTTGCTCCACATTCACGACATGACCACAATCCGGCACGACAAACAGGTCCGAAGTTTTATGGGCATTGGCAATTTTTCTTATGGTTGGAAGAAAAAGATAGTCTTCCTGTCCCATTACATATAAGGTAGGTATTTTAATGTCCACCATTCTAAAGAAACGAAGTAGGGGGTTGATTTCGGATGTAAGTTTGAACCATCTAATAAATTCCTTTTGATATAACTTTTTTGCCTCCCTAACAAACAATAGTCTTGATTCCTTGTGGTTCTTTTTGGGCATAATGATGAAGGCAAAGAATTTGTAGAGCCATAAGTAAGGGACAATGGACTTAAAAATTATGCCCAGGCGCATCAGTACCTGAGATCTAAAATTCAGTTTCATGATGGCTCCCCCCATAATCATGCTAGAAACACGTTCCGGATATTTTTCCGCCAGGTTCCTGATTAAAATGGTCCCCAACGAAATACCCACAAAGTGGGATTTCCCAATTTTTTCATGATCGATCACCTCAATGATATCATCGGTAATGGAATCAAATGTGTATTTATCGTTGAAAGCATCTTTGATGTTGGGTTTGGAATTGCCGTGTCCGCGCAAATCCAGTAACAGGATGTTGAAGTGTTTCTTGAAATCCCTTAACTGCTTGTACCAAATTGTTGAGCTACCACCGGCACCATGTACAAAGGTGACCCATTCTTTTGACTGCGGGTGGTTGTATTTGGAATAATGAAGCAATATTTTTTGTTTAAATGTACGTTAAATTTTTACCACCAAACTTCATTCTTTGGGGAATGAACTCCTAAAATCTGGTTAAAATTAGACAAACTGCCTGATTTTTAGCCGTATACCACATCTATACAACCCACTTGCAACGTATTTAAATGTAAATTTGGAATAACAAATCTACTACTATGAACAATCAATATTGCAGAATTGGTGCAGTAAAGCCAATTACGAGTGGTAATAGTGCAATTGCCATTTTAGAGCACAGATACCATCGGTTTTTAGAAAAGGCAACAAATCCATCAGGGATTGATGCCAGACTCAGTGATTTTTTTGAGGCAAAGGTCAAAAGCCTTAAAAAAGCATTGGAATCCTTGGTTTAAAGGCGCTCTAACTCCTTTTTCATTTCCTGCTGAAGTTCCTTCGCCTTGGCCCTGGCCGCTTGAGCGAAGTCTTCCCGGTTGGAAGCATATAAAATACCCCTGGAGGAATTAATAAGTAATCCAACATTTTTTGTCATTCCATATTTGCAGGTTTCCTGCAAACTCCCTCCCTGGGCCCCGACCCCGGGGACCAAAAGAAAGCTTTCAGGAATCAATTGACGAATTTCGCCCAGGTATTCCGATTTGGTAGCACCAACAACGTACATTAGCCTTTCTGAATTCCGGTAGGACTGCGAGGTCAGGATTACTTCTTTATAGAGTTCCAAATCCCCGACTTTTTTCGTCTGAAGGTCAAATGCTCCCTTATTGGAAGTCAATGCCAACAAAATGGCATGCTTGCCTTCAAATTCCAAAAACGGTTCCACGGAATCCTTGCCCATATAGGGCGCTATGGTGATGGAATCAAATTCCAGTTCTTCAAAAAAAGCCTTGGCGTATCGCGCAGAGGTATTACCGATATCCCCCCTTTTGGCGTCCGCTATGGTGAATTGTTCCGGAAAATTAGCATTTAAGTACTGAATGGTCTTTTCCAAGGCTTTCCAACCTTTAAGGCCATAGGCCTCATAGAAGGCGATATTGGGTTTATACGCCACACAAAACTCCTGTGTCGCATCGATGATGGCCTTGTTAAAGGCAAAAATGGCATCTTCTTCCTTTAATAGATGCTGCGGGATTTTCTCCAAATCGGTATCCAGCCCCACACAGAGGAAAGACTGTTTTTTCTTGATCTGTTCAATTAGCTCCTGTAGTTCCATTAAAAGATTTCGGAAGCTTCCTTAAGTTTTTCGGTATTTTCCACCAACATCAACTCGTCAATGATTTTTTGGATATCCCCGTTGATGATGTTTTGTAAATCATATAGGGTTAGCCCAATTCTATGGTCGGTTACCCTCCCCTGTGGATAGTTGTAGGTTCTAATTTTTGCAGAACGGTCCCCACTACTCACCTGTGAATTTCGCTTTGCGGCATCTTCTGCCTGTTTTTTGGCCAGTTCCAAATCGTATAATCGCGAACGCAATACCCTAAAAGCCTTATCCTTGTTTTTGTGTTGGGACTTTTCGTCCTGGCATTGGGCCACAATTCCTGTTGGGATATGTGTCAAACGCACTGCGGAATATGTTGTATTTACGGATTGGCCCCCTGGTCCCGAGGAGCAGAAGTAATCAATTCGGACATCCTTTGGGTCGACCTGCACATCAAACTCCTCAGCTTCCGGTATCACCATTACCGTGGCTGCGCTTGTATGTACACGCCCCTGCGTTTCTGTTTGTGGTACACGTTGCACCCGATGGACACCTGCTTCAAATTTTAGGGTTCCATATACCTCTTCCCCCATGACTTCAAAGTGAATTTCCTTGTATCCCCCCGCAGTTCCTTCGTTCAAATCAATAATATTGGTGCGCCAGCCCTTGCTTTCGCAATATTTGGTATACATCCGGAATAAGTCGCCCGCAAAGATACTGGCCTCATCCCCTCCTGTGCCTGCCCGTATTTCCATCACCACGTCCTTTTCATCCTCAGCATCCTTGGGAATCAGCAAAAACTTAATTTCATCCTCCAGTTTTGGGAGGGCTTCCTTGGATTCATCCAACTGCATTTTGGCCATTTCCACCATTTCAGCATCGCCACCATCCGCAATAATCTCCTCCGCTTCCTTCAGGTTATCCGATAAGGTGATATACGCCTCCCTTTTATCCACCAATACCTTCAAATCTTTGTATTCCTTGTTCAGTTTGGCGTATCGTTTTTGATCTGAGATGATATCGGGTTGAATGATCAAGTCCGATACTTCATCAAATCGTTGTTTTATGATATTCAATTTGTCGAGCATGTTCCTTTCTTCCTAAGAATGCGAATTTACGATTTTTGCATGTACCCTGTGTTTATGGCAAAAGCACTAATCGATCACAAAAGTAGTCCCCAAGGTAACAATGGTGGCATCCAATTGGGTACTTCTGTCATAATAGGCGAAACGTAAATCCACTGTCCTTAATCCAAAAATCAAAAATTTCGCCTTGGTAAAAATGTCCTTGTATCGGACACCCATTCCGTATTGGTGGGCCGTATACTTGGAAAGGTCAAAATCCGAAGTGTAAAAATCCAATGTTGAAATCGCCTGTTCCCGCTCAAAGAAATGGTCCGCTGCGGTTTGGGAATAGAATCGGTAATTGGGATAAAGTGTAAATCGGTCGCCAAGCTTTAAAGGAATCTCTATATTGGCCGTATGGGAAATAATTCCCCAATCATCATAATAAAAGCGATAATAGGCCCTAATAATTGCCAAATCATTGAGGTAGTAATTCAGTCGGGCTCCTATAGGCAACTTAAAGCGGGTATCCGGCAAGCGCTCCACATCGTCCGCAAGCTGAAATCCTTCCAGGAAAAAATCTTGGACATCCCCAAAATATACCCGTTGAAAGGGGGTACTTAGAAGTCCATCTTGTCGAACAACATCCACGGATAACAGGGCTTGCAAACGCTTGCTCAGTATTTGCGAAAAGCTAAAGGTGAAAGCGTACGAATTCCTGTTTTCATCCACAAAAGGAACAAAATCAGGGTCATATCCAGGAACCGCACCGGTAAAACCTCCGCGTAATTCTATGGGATATTGCGGATTCCAAGCATCCAGATATACCTGCCCACTTACGGAAACCTCAGTATTCCTTTCATTGAACAACCAGGTATAACTTCCCCCAAAGCCAATAGAGAAATAGTCGTATTCTGCCGAAACATAAGCTTTCGCAGTCCATATTCGATTTCGATCATCCGAGCTATGGGAGTAATTGGGACTAAAATAAGCCAACAGGTCCGATCTGGAAGCTCCAGAAGATGCATCAAAAGGGTCGGCATCCCCACGGCCATCAAAAGGGTTTACATTGCTGGAGGAAGCTGAGGTATACGCAGATATTCCTGTATCAATGGTTAAAACATCATCCGCATTCAATGGCATTCTCAAAACGATGGTCGTAGTTGCATCCGTCAATTCCTCGGTCCCTTCCCCACCGGTAACCGCAGCATTGGGACCATCCTGACTGTAATAACTGAAAAGGGTCTCCAGTTCACTGGTTTCCAGAACCCTCTTCTTGTACGATGTATCGGTATTCTGACCAAAAACCATCAGACAAAAGAACCAAGGAACTATGTTGACTAATCTTGACAAAGGTTTGGTCGGCTTGTTTTCTATTTGATTCAAACTGCAATTTTAAACGCAAACTATGGGCCGGGGCCCTTGAAACCCTTCAAAAGACCCTTCGCCTGCGCTCAGGGTAACTTCGACCATCAAAGTTTGCAAGCAAACTTTGGGCCGGGGCCCTTGAAAACCATCAAAGGACCCTTCGGCTAAGCTCAGGGTAACTTCGACCATCAAAGTTTGCAAGCAAACTTTGGGCCGGGGCCATGAAACCATTAAAAGACCCTTCG
>WNKP01000001.1 GCA_009797885.1 Flavobacteriaceae bacterium GF1 | reverse complement strand
AAACTAGGAAATCAGGTCATCGTGGAGAACACTGAGAGGTCACTGAGGAGTGCATTGAGGCACTCGAAATGCCTCGAAGTGACGGTGACAAAGGGGTTTCGAGAGCCTCAACCATCTATGAAAAATGAAAAAAGGTTTCGTCTATATTCTTGAGTGTTCCGATGGCAGTTATTACACAGGAAGCACCATCGATATCCAATTACGTCTCCAGCAACATCAAAATGGCGAGGGCGCCAACCACACCAAAAAAAGACTTCCTGTGAAATTGGTCTATTTGGAAGAATTTACAAGAATTGACCTGGCCTTTAACCGCGAAAAACAAATTCAAGGTTGGAGTAGAAAAAAGAAAGAGGCTTTGATTCATGGTGAATATAACCAACTCCCTAAACTATCGATGGCATATAGGGATATAAAGAAAGACTTATGATGGTGGTTTCGAGCACTTCGAGTGCCTCAGTGTTCTCCTCAACCACCAAAACTAGGAAATCAGGTCATCGTGGAGAACACTGAGAGGTCACTGAGGAGTGCATTGAGGCACTCGAAATGCCTCGAGGTGACCTTTCGTTTAGGTGGTTTCGAGTGCCTCAACCACCGAAATTCGGAAATCAAGTCATCGTGGAGAACACTGAGAGGTCACTGAGGAGTGCATTGAGGCACTCGAAATGCCTCGAAGTGACCTTTACCACCTGCTTTCCACCCTATTATGAAGCGTTTACCCCTGTTAAACCCCCACTTACAACAAATAATTCGTTTCTGCGACCCTAAACCCTAGTTTTATGGTTATGCTAACGCGTAAAACCGCCATAGGACTCCTGCTATTCATTCTTTTTACCACACCCGTGACACTGGCACAGAATGTAGCCCCAGTGGCCGTGGATGATAGCTATTCCGTAGGTTTTGATTTTAGCCTCACCCGGGATGGTCCAAGCGGACTTTTGTCCAATGATAGCGATGCGAATGGAAACCTTACCCTAAGCGTTCAAACCACTCCAGAGACCAATCCAAGCAATGGTGCTGTGATCCTGAATACAGATGGTAGTTTTACGTATACCCCCAACAACGGATTTGTTGGTACCGACAGTTTTTCCTATCGGGTCTGTGATGATGGCACACCTTCTACGGTAGTCTCCCGCTTCGATTTTAATACATCCACCATAACCGATGCCACCATTGGCCCCAATGCCACTTCCGTAAATGCGAATGCCGCGCAAACCGGATGCGGAATCCATTTTCCCAGTGGATCGGGGGGATCCACAGGTTTCGATATTGTGGTGCCCAACTCAAGCGGAATTTTCAATTTTAGTAGTTTTGAAATCTCCTTTGAATATCAAGACCAGGAAAGTACCGCCGATATCGTCACTGCTGGAAATTTTAGAATCTACCATATTGGGGGAAATACCCTTGGGGTTCAGATTACCGTAATCAATGGGACAACGGGACTGCAACAGAGTTTTACCCAAAGCCTGGGCAATTTCTTAAGTGGAAACAATCTTTATTCCGTAGCGTATAACGAAACTACGGGTAACATCACCTATACGGCCAATGGAACGACCAATACCTTTGCGGTCGCTCCGCCCAACTCGCCCTTAGATAGTACCTCGGCAACGGATGTCACCATTGGACGGTTTATGGATGGAAGCGGTTCTTCGCTGCCTTCCCTGTGTAGTATGGAATTTGTGGACACCAGTGTGCTTTGTGATGTGGGTACGGTTACTATTGATGTAACGGCTTCCATTATTACGAATAGGCGAATAACCTACCGTGTTGACCCTAATTAGGTTCCCCTTTTTGGAACAGTGTCCTTGTTCAATGAAAGAATCTGTTGGTTACGGAGGTTCTCAAAGCCACCTTTGAACTTGGTTACTTCATGTGCTTCGAGTGCCTCAGTACCCAACTCAGTAACCTCTCATTCCAAGAATTTTGAAGCCAAAACGTGGGTGGGTTTCACAATCCCCTCCGTCTAGTGCGCTGCACTATCCACCTTCCCTTGACCAAGGGGAGGAGCCCTTCTAATTCAACTATCCGTAAGCATTCGGCCGATTTCTCAGCTTCGATGGAAATTAAGGGGTTTTCACTTTGGTTGAGGAAAAGCAAAAATCTACTCACGCAGGAAATACGGTGGATTCCGCATCAAGTGCGGAATGACAGGAAAAAAACTTGAATCGACTTCGAGAACGTTTCGACAAGTGCAACGTATCCCCTCACACCATACTGTCATTTCTACCAGCGGGAGAAATCCATTTAGATTTTTCAATCGGCCAATTTGGACATCTTTCGAAGAGTAAGTAAGGAAATCTTGGTAGATACCGATATGCCCGCCAGCATCTTGGTGGGCGTACAGGTCTTCGGCCTTCCGGAATGGGGTGTGGAGATTAAGGCAGTAGCTGGTGTTGAAAGCGACTAGGTCATTGAGGCTCTCGAAATGACCTTTACAAGCGGTGGCTTCGAGAACCTCAGCCACCTTGATTAGATAGTTTTTTCCTTTCATTTTCTTTGCTTGTCCGGCAGCAAACAGAAACAAAAGAAAAGACACTTTTTGGAGAGGCATTTTTAAAGCTTAGCTTTAAAACCGAAACCAGAACCCTAAATTTCGTCCAGGGATTCCTAAATTTTGAAGGTACTGGTTTCTATGCTACCCAAAAAGATTTCAACCTATACTAATAGATTCCGGCCGATTTCTCAGCTTCGATGGAAATCAAGGCGTTTTCACTTTGGTTGAGGAAAAGCAGGAATGCCCTCGCAAAGGAAATAGGATGGATTCCGCGTCAAGTGCGGAATGACAGGAAAAAAACTTGAATCCATTCGAGAACGTTTCGACAAGCTTAGCGCATCACCTCTCACCCTACCGTCATTTCGACCAGCGGGAGAAATCTAAACCCATTGACGGGATTTCTCAATCGTCGTTACACTCCTCATTTCGAAATGACACAGAAAATTTAAGTGCCATTTTGCACTTCGCCCTAAACTGTTACCCCAAAGAATCTATAGTTACTTCATCAAACCGTCCAACAACCCCCGAACCTCTTTACTGTTCCAATTGGCAGCCCCTTTTTCCTTGATCAGGATATTCCCTTTGGTATCAATGATATAATTCGTCGGGAGGCTACTGGTTTGCAAAACCTCCGGAACTTCAGTAAGTGGATGGAAAACAGGAAGTTGAATTTCTTTTTTTGATAGAAACCGTTGCACCACTTCCGGATTTTCATAAGTGACCAGGACAAAATCCACCGCATCCCCATAGTCTTGGTACAAAGCTTCAATACTGGGCAATTCGGCAATGCAGGGAGCGCACCAGGTCGCCCAAAAGCTCAAAAAGGTAATACGTCCGTCCCCAATGCGCCGCATCGCTTCCCTACCTTCCATATCCCGAAGGGAGTAGGTAAAGGCAGCAACCGAGTCCGCCTCCTTGGCGGTATGCACCCCAGGGGACCAAATCGCGACTTTTAAACGGTTGATCCCCACCTGAATCGGTTTTCGTGTTTGGGGAATGATAAGCAATACGACAAAAAGCCCAAAGGCCCAATCGCTCCAGCCTATCTTTCTAAGGAATGGAAATCGTGGTTTCATTGGTGAATTTGTCGCTTACCGCATCATTCATTACAGCACCACATGTTTGTGTTCCAGCAACATCCCAAAACTCACATCCTGAAGTGCCTTCTCATGGGTGGCTTCCAAAATCACGGGAGGGGCCAAATCTTCCATATAGGCTTCCTTCCAACGGGAAACACAGAGGCACCATTTATCCCCGGGTTGCAATCCAGGAAATTGGTAGTATGGAATGGGCGTGCTTAGGTCATTGCCCCGACTTTTGGTGAATTTCAAAAATTCTTCGGTCATGATGGCACAGACCACATGAGTGCCGACATCATCGGTGCCTGTTTTACAAAAACCGTCGCGATAGTATCCTGTTTTGGGTGCAAAGCAACAAGATTGCAATTCGGTTCCAAGGACGTTTTTTTCCAAAGCGTATTCGTTTTTCACAAAGTTACGGTGATTACAGCTTACCTTTATCGGTATCCGTACAACTTAAAACAAGGTAAGGTAAAATGAACAAAAAAAGGATTCCCGATTGGCTTTTAAAAGCCAGGGACAAATGGACATTTAACGGGCAACAACGACCTGATTTTGCCCAGGTTCCCAAAGAAGGGCAGGTTTCCGTATGGGACTTTCCCCGTCCCCCTGCCCTAAAATCCGTTCCCAAAAAATTGGAGGTTCACCATCAAGGAACCCTTCTGGCACTTTCCCACAACGCTTTGGCCGTTCTGGAAACCGCCAGTCCACCCACCTATTACGTGCCTCCCGAAGAGGTCAACCTTGAATTGTTAACGCGAATGGAAGGGAAAAAATCCGTCTGCGAATGGAAAGGGACCTCCACGTATTGGGCCTTAAGGGAGCTCCCAAATCGAGCCGTCGCATGGTCCTACGCCAAGCCGTTTCCCCCCTTTGATCCCCTGACCGATTATCTGGCCTTCTATCCACAACACTTGGACTGTTTTTTGGATGACGAACCGGTTACCCCACAACCAGGAGGATTTTATGCTGGCTGGATTACCAAAGATGTGGTGGGGCCCTTTAAGGGAGAACCTGGGACCGGACATTGGTAAGCGCTCCAAGGAAGACAGGGAAGACCTTTGGGATTGGGGCAATTCCTGTTGCGCCAAGCGGATTTGCACAAAAGGGTTTCTGCCACCTTAAAAATCCAGTATCTTTAAGCCAATGGCATTTTTGGAGAATCCCATTTACGTGCTTTCTATGCTCGCCTTAATGGTGATGTTGGCCGTTTATGTGGAAAGGACATCCTTTGGAAGGCCTCTCGGAGCAGCGTTGTTGGCCATTGTTTTTACGGCCATTATTGCCAATATGGGACTTATCCCCAGTGCGTCCAACACTATTTTTCTCTATGAGGGCATCTTTACCTACGTGGCACCCCTCTCCATTTTTTACTTGATGTTGGGCGTGAATCTCAAGGCCATCAAAAAAGCAGGGCTTCCTATGATAGGTTTATTCGTTTTGGGTTCATTGGCCACGGTAGTCGGGATTCTAGTGGCTTGGCACCTTATTTCGCCAGAAGGGGTATTGGGTGAAAATGGACCCATAGTCGCCGGAATGTTAACGGGCACGTACACTGGAGGCAGTGTCAATTTCAATGCCATCGCCCTGGAATATGATTTTCAAAAACAGGGGGCCCTTTATGCGGGCACCATAGCTGTGGACAATGTGGTCACTACCGTCTGGATCGTAGTTACCCTGGCCATGCCCCGAATACTAAAGAAGTTCTGGAAAGATAAAAAAGGAACCGCCCCAAAGAACACCGAGGGGTCTGGGGAAAAGGACAATGGCTTGGATCTAAATTCCCTGATGTGGCTTCTTTTTTTGGGATTGGCTGCGTTTTTTATCTCAGAAGCACTATCCAAAATCCTTCCCGAACTGCCCAGTATCCTTACCCTAACCACCCTGGGGGTTATTTTGGCCCAAACCCCTTTTGTCTCAAAACTCAATGGCGCCCATACCTTGGGACTGTATTCCGTATATCTTTTTTTGGCCGTAATCGGTGCGTATTGTGAAATCAATGCCGTTTTGGAACTCAAGGCTTTGGGTCTTATGCTCTTCCTATTCACCGTTACCGTGGTCCTTATCCATGGAATTACGACCATTCTATTGGGCGGACTGTTGTATCGGGATTGGAGTATGATCGCCATTGCTAGTCAGGCCAATATTGGCGGGGGACCCACAGCCCTGGCCCTCGCAGAAACCTTTGGGCGAAAGGAATTGATGCTCCCCGCAATACTGGTGGGCACCCTGGGTAATGCCCTGGGTACGTATTTTGGTTTTTTGGTGATTCAATTTTTATAGCGGTATGAAACAATTTCCCTGTATTTTTTTGTTTTTAATGATTTCACTTCCTCTGTTTTCACAGGAAAGCCTACGCGACCATGGTGTGGACATCGGCGTCTTACGAACCGGGGAAGGTAACGCCATAACCGATGTTCCCGGCGTCCAGGTGGGGCATTTTACCTTGGTGGAAGGGGACTCCATTAGAACCGGGGTCACGGCCATATTGCCACATGATGGAAATCTGTTTCAGGAAAAGGTTCCCGCTGCCATCCATATTGGCAATGGATTTGGGAAACTGGCCGGCTATACCCAGGTCAGGGAACTGGGAAATTTGGAAACCCCTATCGTCTTGACCAATACCTTAAGTGTGCCAACCGCCATCAATGCACTTATCAGCCATACCTTAGGGCAAAAGGGCAATGAAAGTGTCCGTTCGGTAAATGCAGTGGTTGGTGAAACCAACGATGGCTATCTAAATGATATACGTGGGCGCCATATAACGGAGGAACACGTGCTCAAAGCCATAGGGGCAGCCAAAAATGGTCCTGTGGCAGAAGGTAATGTGGGTGCAGGAACGGGAACCATATGTTTTGGATACAAAGGGGGTATAGGGACCTCCTCGCGTGTACTCCCACAAAAATCGGGCGGCTACACTGTTGGGATTTTGGTCCAGAGCAATTTTGGAGGTGTCCTGGAGATTGCAGGGGTTGATGTGGGCAAGCAATTGAATCGATATTCCGATAGCTTTACCTACAGCCCGGACGGTTCCTGTATGATGGTGGTCCTGACCGATGCCCCATTGGATGCCCGTAATTTGGAACGGCTCGCCAAACGGGCCATGCTGGGGCTTGCCAAAACCGGTGGAATTGCCAGTAACGGCAGTGGGGATTATGTGATTGCCGTTTCCACGGCCAAGGAATGTCGCATCCCCTACCGGAATGAAGAACCTATCCAGACCGTGCCCAGTTTACGGAATGAAGCCATGACCCCTTTGTTTTTGGCCGTTATTGAAGCTACGGAGGAAGCTATTCTCAATTCCCTTTTCGCAGCGAATTCCATGAGAGGCCATAAAGGGCGAAGGATATCGGCCCTTCCCAAAGAAAAGGTATTGAAAATGCTCAGGACCGCAGGGAAACGCTAACGCTACTGCTCCCCTAAGGCATAAATGGCAAAAGACCCCAGCCAATGTCCCCCCTCATAGCTATCACCCATTAAATTGGGAAAGGAATATCCCACATGCTCATGGGCCAAGGGCAATACATGTCCGTATTCCGCGGGATATTGTTTGGCGAGGCCAAAAAGCACCCAAGCACGACTAAAATTCAAGCCATCCAAGTGTACCAATTGCCCATCTTCCCGGTCGCCAACCAGGGCAACATCAATTTTAAAATCGGCTTCCTTAAGTTGAGGAAGGAATTGCTCCATCCAAACCAGAAATTCCTCCTTTGACATAATTCTTCGCATTAAATCAATTTCCTCAAAACAGGGTGAAAGAAAATCGGCTCCACTGGGTTCCCAAGTCAAGGGGCATCCGGTATCATTTTTATAGAAATAGGTGGCCCTGGTCTTAATGGCATTCAACAAAGCGTCATTATTCAAAGTTTGGGCATAATCCCAGGCAAAGGATAATCCAAAGGCCGTATTGGTATGGGTACCCACCCGAACAGGATATTGCAATTTTGGTAGATAATCAATCAATTTTTTAGTTATCAATTCTGATAGGGGTTTTAGGTTTTCCTCCAACTCCTTTGCCAACGAATCGTCCCAAGTATGAATCTCCTCGGCCAGTTTCAGCAGCCAACCCCAGCCATAGGTGCGTTCATAATTTTTGTTGTGCTTACCATCAAAATAAGCGACTTCCTGCGCAATGTTTTCTTTGGAAAGGTTAGCCCTTAAAATTCCTTTAATGCGATTGGATTCATCCAATTGCGGATACATTTTCAGTAACTTCACCATGGACCAATGTCCATGAACCGCGGAATGCCAGTCAAAACAACCGTAAAAAGCAGGGTGCAATTCTTTGGGTTCGCCCAGATCATCTCCACTTCCCAAAACATGGCCCAACTTGTTGGGATATTCTTTTTCAACACATTCCAAAGGCAAAGTCGCCAATACATTTGCCTGTTCCAAGGTCAGCTCTATTTTTCCTATTGTGATTTCCTCTTTGGCTATGGGTTCCGTTTCCAATTTTCCTTTTTCAGGGCCATTGCAAGAAATCAACAATGCTATTGCAATGCCCAAAACGAATGATATATTACTTTTCATGATGAGAAAATTAGTGAATAGGAACAATGTAACAAAACCCAAGAATTTCACACTAACCTAAAGCAGGCTCTACGCTTTTTTAGTAGCTTTAAAAATCAATATAAACACTACTCATATGGATATTTTTGGAAAAATCAAGGAAAAGCTCAGCAATGAGTTTATTGATATTGTTGAATGGCTTGACTATACTGATGATACCATTGCGCACCGCTTTGAACGCTATCAGAACGAAATAAAAAATGGGGCCAAACTCATTGTTCGGGAAGGGCAGACCGCCGTTTTTGTCAACGAAGGGCAACTGGCCGATGTATTCACCCCCGGCACGTATGACCTTACCACACAGAACCTTCCCATCCTGACCACTCTAAAGGGTTGGAAATACGGTTTCAATTCCCCTTTTAAAGCAGAGGTCTATTTTGTAAATACCCATTTGTTCACCGATGAAAAATGGGGAACCAAAAATCCCGTAACCCTAAGTGATGAACGATTTGGTTTGGTGGAAATTCGAGCTTTTGGCACCTACGCTTTTAAAATTTCGGATGCGGGCAAGTTCATTATTGATATTGTTGGAACGGATAGCAACTTTACCAATTTTGAAATCAATGAACACTTAAAAAGTTTGATCGCCACCCGTTTTACCGATACGGTTGGAGAAGCCAACCTTCCCATTGAACTATATGCGGCCAATACTACGGAGCTTTCGGATACCTGTCGTGAGGTAATGGCCCCGGAATTTGAATCGGTTGGGATTTCCCTGGAGAAATTCTATATCGAAAACGTTTCCATGCCCGAAGATTTGAAAAAGGAAATTTTCGAGTACAGTCGTTTGGACAAACTGGACATGCAAAAACTGGCGCAGTTCAAAGCGGCAAAAGCCATGGAGGCCGCCGCCAAAAACGAAGGTGGTACAGCAGGGGCCGGTATGGGCATGGGTATGGGCTTTGTATTGGCCCAACAAATGGGTTCCATGATGGGTGGAGGCCAAATGGGTGGTCAGCAAGCTTTTCCCCAGGCCGGGGGTACGCCCGTTCCCCCGCCAATGCCTGTGCAGGTGCAGTATTTCTATGCGGTGAACGGAGCCCAACAAGGTCCCGTAAGCTTTGACCAGTTAAAGGCCTTGTTTGCCAACCGTACCATTAATCGGGAAAGTTTGGTCTGGAAGCAGGGAATGGCCAATTGGGCCGCCCTACAGGATGTTGAGGAACTAAAATCATTTTTGGGGGGCAATACGCCGCCGCCTTTGCCAGGAACATAATTTAAATGCCCTTGGCCTATTTTTTAATGCGTAGCAAATCCTAAGTTTTCAAAAGGGGGAGATGGGAAATCGTCCAAAAAGTATTCCGACTTGTCGGAAACGGTCTGGGCGATGTGGCTTTGAAAACTTCCTGGATTTCAAGCGCTAAAAAATCAGCCTAGACTTTTTTGTTTCTTTTTTGGTCGATGCAAAAAAGAAAAATATAAAAGTATTTAGTGTTCATTTCTTTGCCTGTCCAAAGAAACGAACCAAAGAAAGGACACTTTTTGGAGAGGTATTTTAAAGCTTCGCTTTAAACCAAAAACCAAATCTTAAATTTCCTCCAAGGCTTCGGAAATTCTAAACAGATTTGTTTTCTATACTGCCCAAAAAGTTTAAGATCAGTAAATATTCGTGGAACAAAAGACCCAACAAACCGAACTCAAAAAGCCCTGTATCAACTGTGGGGCGGAGCTAAAGTACCAGCCCGGCACCAAGAACGTCAGCTGTGAATACTGTGGGCATCAGGAAACCATTTCCATTGATGAAAATGGTTTTAAGGAATTGGAACTTTATCCCTATCTCCAGGAAATGGGAAGCCAAAAGCACAGTGAGGAAGTATCCATGCTACACTGTAAAAACTGTGGTGCAACGCAACATATCGAGGAAAACTACAAATCACTCCACTGTGTCTACTGTAGCATGCCCTTGGTGTTGGAAGATCAGTTTAAGGAGGAATGGATATTGCCCGGTGCGGTACTTCCCTTTCAGATCGACCGGAAAAAGTCGTACCAAATCTTCCAACAATGGGTGAAACGTCTCTGGTTTGCGCCCAACAAACTAAAAAAAGCGGCATTGGACCCCCAATTCACCAAGGGCCTCTATTTACCCTATTGGACCTTTGATGCGCAATTGCAGGCTTCCTATTCCGGGCAACGTGGGGAGTATTATTATGAAACCAGACGGGTACGGAATTCCCAGGGAAAAATGGTCCGTCAACGGGTACGAAAAACACGCTGGTATCCGGCATCGGGTCGGGTTTCGGGTTTTGTGGACGATACCCTGGTGGAAGCTTCCAAGCAACGCAAAGGGCGGGTGCCTTCAAAAATAGCCCATTGGAACTTAAAACTATTACAACCTTTCAACAGCAGTTTTTTACGGGGATTTGTCACTGAAAAATATACCATTCCCTTAAAACAAGGCCATCTGGCGGCCAAAAACGAAGCTGAGGACATTGCCAGACGATGGTGTAGACAGGATATTGGTGGGGACACCCAACGCATTACCAGCATGAAGGTGAAACTATCCGAAGAAACCTTCAAACACATCTTATTACCGGTTTACATCAGTGCCTATCGCTTTAACGGGAAGGAATACAATTTCTTTGTGAATGGCGAAAATGGCCGTATTTCCGGTACGCGCCCTTATAGTGCCTGGAAGATATTCTTCGCTGTGCTGGGGGTGCTGTTGGTAATTGCGCTTATTGCTTTTTTGGGCAGGTAGTCCCATGTGTTTCCCTTTTCCTTATTTTTAAGGCACACCTATCCTTTTGATAATGAAAAACACAATATACCTATTGTTCTTTTTTTCCTTGATGGTTTTTGGTCAAGAACGGTCATTGGAACAAGATAAAGCCGCTATTATTAAGATGTTGAATGCCCAAAAGGAGGCCTGGAACAATTACAATATTGAGGCCTTTATGGAAGGGTATTGGAAGTCCGATGAATTGACGTTTTATGGTAGTGGTGGGGTGATCAAAGGATGGCGAGCGACCTTGCAGCGCTACAAAAAGAGTTATCCCAGCGAGGATCATTTTGGAACCCTCGATTTTGTCTTTAATGCCATTTCACCTATTGCAGAGGGGATTTATTATGTCATGGGCGAATACCATCTTACACGGAGTGTGGGCAATACGAACGGTATTTTTATGTTGGTCGTCAAAAAAATGGATGGCGATTGGAAGGTTATTGCGGATACTTCGGCGAAAGTGAAGTAATGTTACATAACATTATTTTGGGTCCATCCAAAGAATTCGGAGTAGGATAAACCCAATTATTTCAAAAATTCAGTTAGGTTGAGATGCTTCGCCTTGCTCAGCATGACAAAAAAGCGGTGTTTGTCATACTAAGGAACAAAGTGACGAAGTATCCTTTTGGATGTTGAATCATTCAAACACCAAGCAAACGGGCGCACCTAATTCAAACTGACTGGTATATTCCAAAGTGCCTTGTTCGCTGTTTCGCTTAAAAACAGTGATATTGTTGCTTCTTTGATTGGCCACCAAAACATAATTACCATCCGGAGACAGCGTAAAATTGCGGGGCCAATCCCCCTGAACGGATTCCCGACCTACCAAGGCCAATTTGCCAGAATTTGGATCTACCGAAAAAATGACCAAGGTGTTTTCCCCACGATTGGAGCCGTATAAAAACCTTCCATCCGGCGACAAATGGATATCCGCACAGGCCATGGGACCTTCATAGCCTTCTTCCAGGGTATTCACGGTATGGATTGCCGTATAGGCGTTATTATCCACCTTTTTAAAAGTGGTGATCGTGGCGTTGAGCTCATTGATCACATACAAAAAAGACCTGTCGGTACTAAAGGTGAAATGTCTTGGCCCGGCCCCATCTGGAAATTCAAGCGAAGCTTGCCGTGCGGGTATCCATCCATGGGGTTGTTTACCGTATCGTTTTACCGCATCCAATCCCAAATCGGCTACAAATAGTCCGTCCTCATTAAAATGGGCCTTGTGCACATGAGCGGTGTTTGTAGTGTCCGAAGTCTTATGGGCAATCAATTGACGATCTCCCAAGCCTCCGTTATCATTTAAATCAAAAATGGCCAGATTCCCTCCCGTATAATTGGAAACGGCCAACTGCCCATCTTTGGAAACCGCTACATGGCAGGGATGTGCCCCTCCGGAACCTTTGCTGTTCACTTCTTCCAAAAGGCCATTCTTTATCGAAAACGCGGTAATCCCTCCGCCCAAACTATCAAAATCAGCGGTCTCCTGCACCGCATAAAGCCGGTCCTTGCCTCCAGAAATGGCCAAAAAGGAAGGATTGGGCAACTTGGCCTTTAGTTGCAAGGAATCCAACTGCCCCGTATCGGGATTGAACCGTAAGGTATAAATTCCTTCGCTTGAACCGTCGGTATAAGTTCCAACGAACAGTGTTTCGTTTTGGAAAGGCATTTCCCTGGCACAGCCCATGAGCAAAAAAACTGCAAATAGAAGGTAGGATACTTTGTGATACATAATTGGTTTGTTTATCCAAAAATAACTGATGTGTAGCTACGGTACTATTTTTATCTTTAAATCATGAATAGTTCGTCCATTATTCTGGTATTGAGTTGCCTTGGAATTGCCCAGGCCCTTTTTTTATGCAGCTATCTTTTTAGCCTCAAAAAGGGAAATAAAAAGGCTCATGCATTTCTGGCGCTATTGATTTTGGGGTTGACCATACGCATTGGGAAATCCATCCTTAATGAATATATCCATTTGGAAGCGTGGCAGCGCAATTTGGGGTTGGCCGGTATTTTGTTGGTCGGACCCAGTCTTTGGCTCTATGGAAGGACCGTTCTACTCCAAGCTAAAATAGCAGTTAAAAACAGCTTCCCCCATTTTATACCGTACATTCTTTTTAGCCTTTTTTGTTTTGCCATCCCCAACCGATTTGATACGCTCTCCCTGGGCATCTATTATGCCGTTTTTGTCCACCTTTTGGTATACCTTATTCTCGCCATTCTCCTCGGTTTCCGGTCAAAAAACCATTCCCAGAAAACGGTTTTGTCCTGGTATCGGAATTTGGTCATCGGGGTGGCCATTATCTGGATATTCTATATCGGCAACGTGTCGGGATTCATTCCCTTTTATATTGGTGGGGCCATCTGCTATACGTTCCTGGTGTATATTTTTTCGTTTTTGCTCCTCAAAAAACACAGTTTTCAACTAGAAAAGTATCAAGGGCAGCCGCTGAACAAAAATGTCTCAACGGCCTTAATGGAATCCCTGGAAGGACTTTTTCAGGATGAATCCATTTATCTTAACCAACAAATCACTTTGTCCCAAGTGGCACTGGCCATTGGGACCACTCCCAAAACCTTATCGCGCTTGATCAATGAAACTACCGGAAGGAATTTTTCGGAGTTTGTCAATTCCTATCGCATTGAAAAGGCAAAAACCCTGTTGGCTTCCCCGGTTTTCAAAAATGAAAAGATTGCTTCCATTGCCTACGACTCCGGTTTTAACAATGTTACTTCCTTTAATCTCGCCTTTAAGGCGGAGACCCGGCTTACCCCTTCCCAGTTTAGAAAAAAAGCGGCCAACAATTAAAACAATCGTTTTAAGAATCATGATTCTTAAAGGTTGATTGTGGTTTTTTGTACTCCTTTGCGTAAAAATCAATCGATGCGATACCTTTTGTTTTTAGGCTTTCTGACCCTATTGGGTTGTCATCAAAAAAAGCGACCCATACAACACCATACTGCTGTGGTACCTATTAAGGAAGTGGTGTTTGAAGGGCTCAACAGGCCTTGGAGCATGGCCTTTCTTTCTGAGGACGAAGCCCTGGTGACCGAAAAAAATGGGAACCTGCTAAAAATTGATCTCCGCTCCAAAACCAAAAAAATCATCAAAGGTTTTCCCACCGATCTAACCGATAGTATCGGTGCGATCCATATTGGGGACAACTCTGGAATCTATGAGGTTTTACTGCATCCTGACTTTTCCACCAATCGAAGAATCTACTTTTCGTATGCGGCAAAGAAAAGAGGGGTAGGTAAAACCACAAAGTTTGTCATGGCGCAATTGGAAAATGATTCCCTGACGGATATCCAGCCTATCCTCGTGGCCGAACCCTTTACCTACATCAATTACCATTATGGGGGTGGAATGACCATTGGACCGGACCAAAAATTGTACCTAACCGTGGGGGAACGCCTTTTTTGGGAACATGACGAGCCCCCCTTGCCCATTGCCCAGGATGTAACCGACCCAAGGGGGAAGATACATCGGTTCAATCTGGATGGCAGTATTCCACAGGACAATCCCAAATTGGGTCCCAATGCCGTCCCCAGTATCTATGCCCTGGGGATACGTAACACACAGGGCATAACGGTACAACCAGAAACGGGCCGACTTTGGTTTACCGAACACGGTACCATTCAGGGAGATGAACTCAATATACTGCAGCCAGGGGCCAATTACGGCTGGCCCAATGTGACCACCGGAAGATTGCGGAGCCAGGACTACAAACCCCCTAAATTGGAAGGTGTGATCTTTACCAATCCCACTTGGTTCTGGCACCATACCGTCGCCCCTACCGGACTTCATTTTTATACGGGCGAGGAGTTTCCCGCATGGAAAAACAACCTCTTCGTTCCCGGCCTTTCCCAGGGAAGTTTATGGCGTTTTCATATTGAGGGCGATACCTTAAAAAGTGCGGAAGAACTCTTTTTGGACAGTCGGGTACGTTCCAGAAAAGTCGCCCAAAGCCCTGGACGCAAACTCTATATCCTTACCGATAGTGAGGACGGCCAAATTATTCGCATCAAACCAAAAGCAATTACAAAATAAGTCCATTGACATGAAAAAGCTGTACACCCTTTTACTGATTCCATTTTCAATGATTTGTTCCGCGCAGTCCGAAATGGAGGAAATTCAGGAAACCCTTTTAAGTTATATCAAGGGTTCATCCTATAGTGACCCGGAAATGATTCAGGCCGCATTTTATGAAAATGCCGACCTCTTCCTTTCCAAGAAGGACCAGGAAATTTGGGTGCTCAGTCCAAAGGAATATGCCGCGCTTTTTGAAAACCGAACCAAAGGGGAATTCAATGGACGTGAAGGGAAGATCCTCACCATAGATTTTGCCAATACCATCGCTTCCGCCAAGGCCGAAATCAAAATTCCATCCAGAAACCTACATTTTGTGGATATTTTCCTTTTGAAAAAACTGTCGGGAAAATGGAAGATTATTAGCAAGGCGGCCACACAACTCCCTATGGAATAGAATGATCAACGACTTGGTTCGGTCACCAGGTTGGTCTTGATTTCCTTTCGTAGATAAATCGCCGTGACTATGGTAGCCAAAACATCAGCGATGGGGAAGGAAAGCCAAACCCCCAATTCCCATAGAAAAGTGGGTAAAATTAAAATGAGCGGTATAAAAAAGAACCCTTGTCGGGTCAGCGTAAGCAATAACGCCGGAACGGCCTTGCCCACTGCCTGAAAATACGCCGCCCCGATCAATTGTAAGGCAATAATCGGTGTTGCAGCAAAGACCAATCGCATGGCCAGGGGTGCGTGTTCCAGGACAAAGGCATTGGTCAATAACTCCTTTTCGGGCAAATCGGTACGATTGCTTAAAAACAAATCGGCAATCTCCGCCGGAAAAACCATAAGGACGATAAAAACCAGGGTAGCCATAAGCGCGGCATATTTTATGGCTGTGTAAATGGACTCCTTCACCCGATCGTATTTAAATGCCCCATAGTTGAAGCCTGCTATGGGCAAAAATCCCTGGGTAACCCCAAATACCGGGAATAGCGCAAACATCAACATCCTGCCAATAATGGCATATACCGCTACCAATGCTTCACCACCCAAACCAAACAGAATATTGTTCATGAGCAGGTAAATAACGCTGGTGACGGCTTGCCGAGCCAGGGTAACACCTCCCAAAGAGCCAATCTCCCTAAGGATTATACCCTTCAGTTTAAAATGTTTGAACTGTAGTTTAAGCTCGGAATTCTTGGATAGGAAGAAGTAAATGATATAGGAAAGACAGAGCACATAACCCGCTGTGGTCGCCCAAGCGGCACCGTGCATGCCCCAATCGAAAACGTAAATAAAAAGGTAATCCAAAAACAAGTTGCCCACGGAAGGAATGATCATGGCAATCATGGCAAACTTTGGTTTCCCTTCTGCGCGGATAACGGTATTCCCCATCATACAGAGCGCCAAAAGGGGAACTCCATAAAGCACAATGATGTAGTAAATCTTTGCAGGTTCAAAAATGGCCCCTTTCCCGCCGAAGGCTGGAATTAGGCTATCTACATAGTAGAGTCCCAAAACGACCATGGAAATGGTAACCAAAAGGGTTAGGGCAATTTGATTTCCAAAGGTATGCAGTGCCTTTTCCCTGTTATTTGCCCCCAATGCCCTTGAAATGATACTGGAACCCCCAATACCGATGGCCATTCCCAATGCACCTATAAAGAAGGATACGGGCAATACCACATTGATGGCCGCAATGGCTATGGAACCGATCCAGTTACCCACAAATATGGAATCGATGAGCACATTCAGGGACATCACCAGAATACCGATCGATGCCGGAACGGCCTGTTTAATGAGCAAGCTTCCTATGGGCTCCGTGCCCAACTGTTCCGATGATACTTTTGCCATAAATTGCCAGCGTGACGAAGTAAACTTTTTAGCTCACGGTAAACGGATCGCTTCGTCCCTCCGTCCCCCGCAATCCATTACACTGGAAGTACCGCCTTGGTCTCCCAATCCTTGATCCATTCCGCCATCAAAGCCACCCAATCGTCCCGATCGTTCAAGCATGGGATATGCATGTATTCCTTTCCACCCGCTTCCTTGAATTCTTCCTCACCTTCCATGGCAATCTCTTCCAGGGTTTCCAAACAATCGGAAACAAAAGCTGGGGTTATTACCGCCAAACGAGTTTTTCCCTCTTTGGCCAAGCGCTCAAATTCATAATCGGTGTAAGGCTTTAACCATGGGTCTCCAGCCAAACGCGACTGAAAAGATGTACTTGTTTTTTCGGCATCTATACCCAATTGTTCAACGACCAAATCCGTGGTATCATAACACTGGTGACGATAACAGGTATGGTGTGCCACCGAATTCACTTTACAACACTTTCCATCGATCCTACAGTGGAATTTTGTGGGATCGGACTTTCGGATGTGGCGCTCGGGGACACCATGATACGAAAACAAAATATGGTCGTACTCAAAATCCTCAAGACTTTCTGCTATACTGTTGCAAAGTACTTTGATATAATCCGCATTCTTGTAAAAGGCCGGAAGTGTGGTGATGTCCATGTTGGGAAAGTGCTTTTGCTGTTCTTCCAGCGCTTTCACCACCACCGTTTCATAAGAGGACATGGCATAATGCGGATATAGGGGCACCAAAAGCACCTCATCCACCCCCTTATCGTGCAGTTCCTGTAGTCCTTCCTTAATGGACCCACTGCCATAACGCATTCCCAGGGCCACTGGAAGCTCGGTATGTTGTTGGACCTTTTCCTGAAATCTTTTGGACAGGACGATCAAGGGAGAACCTTCCTCCCACCAAATTTTGGAATAGGCCTTTGCAGAACGCTTGGGCCGGGTCTGCAAAATGATGCCCCGAACGATGATATTGCGCAATACGGGATTCACATCAATGACCCGCTCATCCATCAAAAATTCATCCAAATAGGGCTTGACATCTTTAGGGGTTGGGCTATCGGGGGAACCGAGGTTGACCAACAATACTCCTTTTTGCATAACTATCTTTTGAAGTGCAAAAATACGACTTGAACAGCTTTAACATCTTGGCCACAACAACAACTTTTTATGTTAAAATAGATAACTTTGATATTATGGGAAAAACAGTATTTCTGGCACTATTTCTTTTGGTTTTGGTGCCTACCAAAGGGCAGATGACCTGCACACCCGAAGACAGCCTTCTTTTTCACTCCAAAATGAAGGGAATCGACCAATTGGACCTGGAAACCGGAAATGATCAAATTGTAGCCATTGGAAAAACATTTCTAGGCACTCCCTATGTGGAAAAAACGCTTGAAATTGGGGAAACGGAATCCTTGGTCATTAATTTACGCGGATTGGATTGTACCACTTTTGTGGAAAATGTCCTTGCTTTTTCATTGCTTGTAAAGAAAGGGCGCAGCGATTTTAGCACTTTTACCGATAATTTAAAGACCATTCGGTACCGTGATGGTTTTCTCGATGGGTATCCCTCACGTTTACATTATTTTACGGAGTGGATTCGAAACAATAACGAGAAGGGTTTAGTACAGGATGTTACCGCCGATTTGGGGGGCGTTGAAGTGAAAAAACCCATCAATTTTATGGGAACACATCGCGAACTCTATCCTTTTTTGGCGGACGATGTCAACTATGAAAAAATGGTACAGGTGGAAAAAGACCTCGCCAAGGAATCGTTATGCATTTTGCCTCAAGAAAACATAGCAGATGTAGAGGATACACTTGAAAATGGGGATATTATTGCCTTGGCCACCTCCATTAAGGGTTTGGACGTTACGCATACCGGATTTGCCATCCGTATGCCCGATAATCGGATCCACTTACTGCATGCCTCCATCTCCGGAGCGGTTACCATTACCAAGGAACCGCTCGTGGACTATCTAAAAAAGGTAAAAAGCAACACGGGTATTATCGTGGCCCGACCTACACTTTAAGTATTGGCATAATACATCATGGGAATTCGGCCCTGCCCACAAAAATCCAAAGTCGAAGGGAATTTATTTTCGCCTCAAACACCATTCAATGGCCCCCAATAAATGTTGCCGGAACATGGGTTCATCAAATGATTCCTCTGTATGCCCGCCGCCGGTATAAAAGGCACGGCCACCATCAAACTCGTGATACCAGGCAATGGGATGGTTGTCGCCATTGGTCCCTCCTTCATATGAGGATTCGTCCAAACGCATCACTACGGTAACATCCGGATTCAGGTTTTTGAAATTATACCATTCGTCATATCTTGTCCAGGTGTCCGGAAGGTGTGTCGTAGCGGGATGTTCCTTGTCCACTACATCAATGGTCGCCTTTCGTACATTGGGGTCGTTGGGGTGACCATCAAAGTAGGCCCCTACCAATTTCCCGTACCAAGGCCACTCATATTCCGTGTCGGTAGCCGCATGGATCCCCAAAAAGCTACCGCCGTTCCTGATGAAACCCTCAAAGGCCCTTTGTTCTTCCGCATTCAAAATATCCATAGTGGTATTTAGAAAAACAACCAGTTTGTAGTTCTTTAAATGATCGGGATTAAAATCCTTGGACGTTTCACTCTGTAAAACAATAAATCCATTTTCCCGGCCTATTGCCCGTAGTGTTTTCACCCCTTTTTCAATACTTTGGTGACGATACCCTTCCGTCTTTGTAAATGCTAGCACCAGTTCGGGTATAGGTGCATTCGCAAAGGTGGGGTCGGCGGACATTTGACCTTGGACAAAAAAAGAAAGGGATAGAAAACTCCCTAGAAAAAGCATGGCAATCTGTTTCATGTTAGGTTGATTTTATATGACAGAAGTTACATATTTTTTGGGTGTGGTGCCATATTTCTTCTTGAAAGCGGCAATAAAATGACTGGCAGTACTATACCCTACTTTTAGGCCCACTTCATTCACATTAAACTTCCCGCTTTCCAACATTTTTCGGGCCAAATCCATTTTATGGTCCAGGAGGTAACCATAAACCGTATCCCCATAGATTTGTTTAAAACCCTCCTTCAGCCGCTTAAGGCTTAACCCAACTTCTTCGGAAAGTTCATGCAGGGTAGGTGGTTCGGACATTCGTTCCATAATGATCTCCTTGGCCTGTTTTATTTTGCGGACATTGGCCTCATCGGCCAAAAAAGGGCATTGCTCCACATCGGCATCCTGACTCTTGTTGAAGTACAATGAAATAAGCTCGTAAATCTTACCTTTTAAATACAGGGTTTTAATGGAAGGGTGAAGGTTGTACGAAATCAGTTGGCTCAATACCACTGCCATTCCGGGGGTCAATACTTCCTGGGCGTAGTATTTCTTCTCCCCAAAGGAATCGCTTAAAAAAGGGATGTGTCCGGCATCTTCCGAAAACAAGGAATGAAATTTTTGAATGGACATGACTACCGAAACAATCCAGGTATCCGGATCCAACACCAAATGCAGGGGCAGATCTTTTTGGGTATTGTACAGCAAAAGGGAATTTTCTTCGGACACCTCCAAATGATAGGCCATTTCATTGAATAGAAATTTAGCGTTCCCCTTTAAGGAAAAATGAAACTGAATATAGGTACGGTCTATTTCATGCTTTATTTCTTGCAATCCATTCGTATCATTCTGGATTTTAAGCACATAGATGTCATCCCGTACAAAAATCCGCTCATAAGAACCGCTTGCGATATTTTTCTGCATCGTTTTTGATTTTGTTTTTTCGACCACCTTATTTAGAACAGCTCTAAATTAATTAAAATCCTTCAAAACTGCCAATAAAATCAAAGGTTTCGCTAAAATACCCAAAAAAGGTCCATTTCATATATCTATTTGATATTAATAGAACCTCTAGCGTTATTTTTAATGATATCTTCCCTTTAATTTTGCGCTCAGGTTTGAGCAAAATGAAGAATTACCATCTATCCAGGCATCCTTCTTTTTACGCAGTAGGCCTTAGCTATAAAAAGGCAGATGCAGCACTAAGGGGAAAATTCAGTTTGGATATCCCAAAAATAGATGCCCTTATCCTCGATGCCAAATCCCAGGGCATAGACGGTATCTTGGTCATATCCACCTGCAATAGGACCGAACTTTTTGGTTTTGCCCAACATCCCTATCAATTGATCAAGTTGCTGTGCCACCATACCGAAGGAACGGTAGAGGAATTCCAGGATGTTGCCTACGTCCATAAGAACCATGACGCCATATCCCATCTTTTTAAGGTAGGGACCGGTCTGGACAGTCAAATATTAGGTGATTTTGAAATCATCAGTCAGATCAAACAGAGTTTTTATCGGTCCAAAAAGAACGAAATGACCAATCCGTTTCTGGAACGTCTTTGCAATTCGGTGCTACAGGCCAGTAAGCGTATCAAGAACGAGACTGAACTGTCCTCTGGCGCCACTTCCGTGGCCTTTGCTTCCGTCAAATACATTTTGGACGTGATCCCAAACGTCAAGGACAAGAACATTTTGCTTTTTGGGACGGGAAAAATTGGACGCAACACCTGCGAAAACCTGATCAAACATACCGGGAACAACCATATTACCCTGATCAATAGAACCAAGGAAAAAGCAGAAGCTTTTGGCCACAAATTCCAGCTCAGCGTAAAGGACTTTGGGGAGCTCCAGACCGAGATCCGCAAATGTGATGTCCTTGTTGTAGCCACGGGCGGTCAACTGCCAACCGTCTCCAAAGCCATTGTACACAACAAGAAGCCTCTATGGATCTTGGACCTTTCCATTCCAAAAAATGTGGCCGATGACGTTATGGAACTGGACAATGTGACCTTGGTCCATTTGGACCAACTCTCCCAGGTAACGGACGAAACCCTGGAGCGCCGAAAAAAGTTTGTCCCCCATGCGGAACGCATCAATCATGAAGTGAAGAAAGAATTTGTCCAATGGTTGGAAACCCGAAAATTTGCCCCGGTAATCAAAGCATTAAAGGAAAAGCTGAAAACCCTAAAAGAGGAGGAACTGGATTTCCACGCCAAAAAAGTACAGGATTTTGATTCTGAACAGGCCGATTTGGTTTCCGATCGTATCATCCAAAAAATCACCAAGCAATTTGCCAATCATTTGAAAAAATCGGAAGTGGACACTGAGGAAAGCCTGCAGTTGATTCAACAGGTCTTTCAACTTGAAATTAATCAGGAATGAAGGCGCCGCTTCGGATAGGGACCAGGGATAGCGAACTTGCGCTATGGCAAGCACAAAAAGTACAGGAACAACTTGAAAGACTGGGGGTGGATACCATACTTTGCCCCGTGAAATCCACCGGTGATCTGGTTCTGGACAAACCGCTTTATGAACTGGGCATCACCGGGATATTTACCAAAACATTGGATGTCGCCCTCATTAAGGAGGAAATAGATATTGCAGTACATTCCATGAAGGATGTTCCCACGCAGTTGCCGAAGGGCATTGTACAGACCGCCGTTTTGGAACGGGCTTCGACCACGGATATTTTGGTTCATAAAGGAGTCGATTTTCTGGATGGAAGTGGAACCATTGCCACGGGGAGTTTAAGACGAAAGGCACAATGGCTGTGTCAATATCCCAACCACAAGGTGGTTGACCTCCGCGGCAATGTAAATACCCGTTTGATCAAATTGATTGAAAATGATTGGAACGGGGCCATTTTTGCCAAAGCCGGACTGGAACGTATTAAACTATTGCCCAAAGATGCCATTGAATTGGACTGGATGGTACCCGCCCCGGCACAGGGGGCCATGGTAATTCTGGCCTTGGAAAAAAATCTTACGGCCGTTGAGAGTTCATCACAGTTGAACCACAGTGAAAGTGCCATTACCACCCAGATTGAGCGGGAATTTTTGCGCACCTTGGAAGGGGGATGTACCGCACCAATCGGTGCTTTGGCCGAGGTCAAAGATCAAAAGGTCCATTTTAAGGGTTGTCTGCATGCCCTGGACGGTAGTACCCGGGTAGCCATTGAAAAGGAACGCCCATTGGATAAAGTCCGGGACTTTGGAAAGAGTTGTGCCTATGAAATACTGGAGAACGGCGGCGATGTTTTAATGAAAGCAATAAAGAATGAAATCAGTATTGGTCTCTAAACTATTGACTCTGGCCCAAAAAGGGCTATTGATCAATGCTGGCGTTGGTATGGTGGAATGGGACGCCATTAAAAAGCAGCCTATCGAATTTGAACTTCCCCAGGAACCTTTTGATTCCCTCATCTTTACCAGTAGTTTTGGCATTCAACACTTTTTTTCTGTATATCCTCCTCACCGTTTTACCACTAAAAAGTTGTTTTGTGTGGGTTCAAAATCCGCATCCCTACTAAAGGAATATGGCCTACAGGTGTTGGAAGTGGCCAAAAATGCGGAAGAATTGGGGCAAATCATTGGGAGCCACCATAAAGCGGGTTATTTTTTGTTTTGTTCGGGAAATCTAAGGCGGCAGGAATTACCCCTTCTATTGAAAGAAAACAACATTCGGTATACAGAAATTATCGTGTACCGTACTTCCTTACATCCAAAATCCTTTGATCAGGAATTTGATGGTATCCTATTTTTCAGTCCCAGCGCGGTAGAAAGTTATATGGCAAAAAACACCATGGGAACCAGCACGGCTTTTTGCATTGGTCCCACTACGGCAAGAGAAGCCCAAAAGCATACCCAAAACATCATTATCTCCAACAAACCAACCGTAGAAAATGTGATTGTCCAGGTTGTGAAGTACATTAAGGACGACCATAGCTTCAAACCATCAAAAGAACCATATTAAACTATACTCAACGGTATTTAACAGATACATATGATTAAAAATGACTTGTTCCTTCGGGCATTAAAGGGAGAAACCGTAAATCGTCCTCCAGTTTGGATGATGCGCCAGGCCGGGCGTTACCTGCCGGAATTTATGGCCATACGGGAGAAATATGATTTTTTCACCCGTTGCCAAACCCCCGAACTGGCGTCAGAAATCACAGTGCAGCCCATTCGGCGGTATGGGATGGACGCTGCCATTTTGTTCAGTGATATTCTGGTCATTCCCCAAGCCATGAACATTGCGGTTGAAATGAAACCCAATTTTGGCCCCTACCTTCCCAATCCTATCCGGACCGCAAAAGATTTGGAAAAGGTCATCGTTCCGGATATTCAGGATACCCTGGGCTACGTCATGGAAGCCATAACCATGACCAAGGAAAAACTGGACGATGCCATTCCGTTGATCGGTTTTGCCGGCTCCCCTTGGACCATACTTTGTTACTGTGTGCAGGGTCAGGGAAGCAAAAGCTTTGATTTGGCCAAAGGATTGTGCTTTACGGACCCAAAAACGGCCCATGCCCTATTACAGCGAATCACCGATACCACAATTGCCTATTTAAAGGAAAAGGTAAAAGCGGGATGCAATGCCATTCAGGTATTCGATTCGTGGGGCGGAATGTTGTCACCGGATGACTACAATGAGTTTTCTTTCCAGTATATCCAACAAATTGTTGATGCCTTAAAGGACTTGGCGCCCGTTATTGTTTTTGGAAAGGGCTGTTGGTTCGCCTTGAGGGATATGGCCAATTCGGGAGCGGCTGCACTTGGCGTGGATTGGACCTGTTCTCCAAAAAATGCCCGGTATCTTTCTGGGGGGAACATCACACTCCAAGGTAATTTTGATCCTGCGCGATTGCTTTCGCCCCCTTCGGAAATCAAAAAAAGGGTCCATCAAATGATCCGTGATTTTGGTAAAGATCGATACATTGTAAACCTAGGACATGGTATTCTACCCAATGTCCCATTGGAAAATGCAGCCGCGTTCATAGAAGCAGTAAAGGAATACAAAGGGTAGCGGCCAATGGAAATTGTCTTTGAAAACTACAGCATAGCCCCCATCCAACCAAAGGATGCTTGGCGGTTGTGTGATTTTGTAGTTTCCAACGAAGCCTATTTAAAGACCTATTTCCCAGAAACGCTAAAAGAAAACCTAACCCCTACGCTGGCCGATTTATTTGTTGCCAAAAAGGCGAAACAATTTGACCAAAAGCAGGAGTACCTTTTTGTAGCAAAGGAAAATACCAATCGCACTATTATTGGATTGGTTTATATTAAATCGCTTCATAAGGAAAAAGACCAAGGGGAGTTGGCCTACTGCATGGGGTATCAATATTCGGGCAAGGGTTTGATGTCCAGAATTGTACAAGAACTGATCCAATGGTCATTTGCCACAGCCGGGCTTCTAAAGCTTCAGATTATCGTCCATAAAAGCAATGGTCCGAGTATAAAAATAGCCGAGAAACACAATTTCCAATATGTGGGGATTTTGGCCAATGAACATCGAATGCCCAATGGTGATTTGGTCGATATGTTACTGTATGAATTGAACAAGAGCGATTTTTTAAAATCCCAATGAACTTGTTCAAAACCATATCCCGGGTAAAATGGCGCAGCTTCTGGCGATTGTTGGGACTATGCATCACCCATCCCCTTTTCCTTTGGCCCACTTACAAAGCGACCAAAGAGTGCATGCAATTGGCCACGGCCCATTTTGGAAAAAAACATTATCAAAATGGACAGGCCAATGCTTTTAGACATGCACTTTGGAATATATTGATTGCAAAAAAGTGCTTTGTAAGTAGTAAAGGCACCGCTAAGTCCGTTCGATGGGCAAAAAAAATTACGGATTGGCATGAAGAGGCCTTTTTGGGGCAGGTACTGCCCAGGCAGATGGACTTTCATAACAACGAAGTCGGACGAAACCTATTTGAGGCCAACTTTGGATGGTCGGCACAGGAATTCGTGGATCACTTGTTGGTACTGACCCAAGGAGCCGTTAAAATGAACGAGCAGACCGATTTGAATCAATTTAAAAACCAATTGGTATACATAACAGATGACCATTAAAGACAACTTTTACAACTACATACAAGGGCTGCAGGATACCATTACCAGTAAGCTGGAGGCGGTGGATGGCAAGGCAAAATTTCAAGAAGATTTATGGAAACGCCCCGAGGGCGGTGGTGGTAGGACCCGGGTCATTGAAAATGGCAACATTTTTGAAAAAGGGGGAGTCAACATTTCGGCCGTGCATGGAGCACTGCCACAAAGTATGCAGACCTATTTTGGGGTAAAGGATGCCGATTTCTTTGCCTGTGGCTTAAGTTTGGTCCTTCACCCAAAAAATCCCTTTGTCCCAACCGTTCATGCCAACTGGCGCTATTTTGAAATGTACGACAAGGTAGGTGCGATTGTAGATCAGTGGTATGGGGGTGGTCAGGATTTAACGCCCTACTACCTTTTTGAAGAGGATGCCGAGCATTTTCATGCGGTCTGCAAGAAGGCTTGCGATACGCACGGAAGGGATTTCTACGCCCAATACAAAAAGCGCTGTGACGACTATTTCTGGAACACCCATCGTAACGAGGCCAGAGGTGTGGGCGGACTGTTCTTTGATTACCTGAAAGCGGATCAAAGTAAGGACATGAACGCCTGGTACAGTTTTGTGACGGAAGTGGGAAACAGCTTCCTAGATGCTTATATACCTATCGTTTTAAAGCGTAAGAACTTGGGATACAGTCAACAACATCGTGATTGGCAGGAAATTAGGAGGGGACGCTATGTAGAGTTCAATTTAGTACATGACAAAGGAACCCTATTCGGTCTTCGCACCAATGGTCGTATCGAAAGTATTTTAATGAGCCTTCCGCCCCATGTACAATGGCGTTATGACCATCAACCCGAAACCGGTAGTGCGGAAGCCAAATTGCTTGAGGTTTTAAAAAACCCAAAGGAATGGACATGAGCCAAAAATTACTGATGATCCATGCGGATGATGCGGGGCTATCACATTCCCAAAACCGGGCCACTATGGCTTGCCTAAAAGAAGGGATGGTCAACTCCTACAGTATTATGGTCCCTTGTCCAGGTTTCGATGAAATTGCGGCCTTCGCCAAAGCCAACCCAAACTACGATTATGGAATACATTTAACGCTCACCTGCGAATGGCACAATTGTAGGTTCGGCCCAGTATCTCCATTGACCACGGTCCAAAGCCTGGTTGACGGTCAGGGGCACTTCCATAAAACAAGACAGGAACTAAAGGAATACGGTAAGGCATCGGAAGTATATACGGAGCTCAAAGCCCAAATAGAACGTGCCCTTGATTTTGGTCTGCGCCCAAGCCATTTGGATTCCCATATGTACAGTATTGGCGCTTCCTCCGAGTTCTTCGCTATCTATAAAAAATTAGGGAAGGAATATCAATTACCGGTACTCCTCAACAAAAAATTGATGCAAATGACGGGCCTTGAGCCCAACCACTATTTAAACGATACGGATTTTTTCATTGACCATGCGTATTTGGCCACCTTTGATGACTTTAAAAAAGGGCATTTAAAATCACGTTATCTGGAAATCGTGGATCAGCTCACCCCTGGCCTTAACGTATTATTGATACATCCCGCATTTGATGATGACGAAATGAAAGCGCTAACCGTGGACCATCCAAATTTTGGTTCGGAATGGCGGCAAATGGACTATGACAGTTTTGTTGATGGGGAAACACGATCAAAACTGCTTGAAAACAAGGTAAAATTGGTGTCCTGGAAGGAAATAACCCAACAATTTACAACCTAAAGCTGTAGCTTTATACCATGCGATTGAACCTATACCAAATTGATGCTTTTACGGACCGTATTTTTGGGGGCAATCCTGCTGCCGTCTGCATTCTGGATAAATGGCTGGATAGTGCTTTGATGCAGCAAATTGCCCAAGAAAACAACCTGGCGGAAACTGCCTTTGTGGTCCAGAACAATGCCCGTTTTGAAATTCGATGGTTTACCCCGGAAACGGAGGTGGCCCTTTGTGGCCACGCCACCCTGGCCGCTGCCTATGCCATTTTTAACTACTACGGATACAGTGAGGATACCATTCGGTTTTATTCACAAAAAAGCGGGGACCTTTTTGTGGATAAGGGCAACAATGGATTTATTACCCTGGATTTTCCTTCCGATGACAATGTTATGATCCGCGGTAACGATGCCATAGAAAAGGCGCTGGGTTGGAGCCCGGTAAAAACCATTAAAGGAAAAACCGACTACCTTCTGATTTACAATTCGCAAGCGGAAATTGAGGCCCTTATGCCCAATTTTCATCTATTGGACCAATGTGATTGTCGTGGGGTCATTGTTTCCGCCCCTGGGGATAAGGTGGATTTTGTATCGCGATTTTTCGCTCCAAAATGTGGCATTCCCGAAGATCCGGTGACCGGATCGGCGCATACCACCATGGCTCCGTATTGGGCAAAGGTTTTGGGAAAGACAAAAATGACCGCCCAACAGTTATCAAAGCGCGGGGGAAAACTATGGATAGAGTATTTGGGAGACCGTGTGAAGATTTCAGGGAAGGCAGTTCCCTATTTAATTGGTGAAATTGAGGTCTAAGTTTTAGGCAGTAGTTTAAGACCAAAGGACTCAAACGTATCGAAGAAGGACAGGCCAATGAACAAATTGATATAATCAAAAAAATAGTGTTGGCCTCAATTCAAGCCATCAAAAAATTACTTTTAACCGATAACCTTTAACGTAGCACCCGATCATGTACCCACTTATTCGAAACCGAAGATTGCGAACCTCCGAATCGATACGAAGATTGGTTCGTGAAACCGTAATTACCCCAGACGATTTTTTGGTACCGCTCTTTGTCGTGGAAGGGAAGGGCATTAAGGAAGAAATTGCTTCCATGCCCAACTACTACCGCTTAAGTTTGGACAATCTGGAAAAGGAAGTAAGGGAATTATGGCAAATGGGACTCTGTGCGGTGCTGCTATTTGTAAAAGTCCCCGACAATCTCAAAGATAATGAGGGAACTGAAGCATTGAATCCAAATGGATTGATGCAAAGGGCAATACAGACGGTTAAAAATGCATGCCCGGAAATGCTGGTCATGACCGATGTGGCACTGGACCCCTATTCTTCCTTTGGTCATGACGGTATTGTGGCGGAGGGGAAAATCCTGAACGATGAAACCAGTGAAGTGCTGGGGGAAATGAGCATTTCCCATGCGCAGGCCGGTGCGGATTTTGTTGCGCCAAGTGATATGATGGACGGTAGGATACTCACCATCCGGGAGGCCTTGGAAAACGAAGGATTGACGGATACCGGAATCATGAGCTACGCTGCAAAATATGCCAGTGCTTTCTATGGTCCCTTCCGGGATGCCCTGGATTCCGCTCCCGTGGCCGTGCAAAATGTGCCCAAGGACAAGAAGACCTATCAGATGGACCCTGCCAATCGGTTTGAGGCCATTAAGGAGACCCAAATGGATGTTGATGAAGGGGCAGACATTGTTATGGTCAAACCTGGATTGGCCTATCTTGATATTGTGCGGGAAATACGCAATGAGGTGGAGGTTCCCGTTGCCGTTTATCAGGTGTCCGGCGAGTATGCAATGCTCAAGGCGGCCGCCGAAAAAGGATGGTTGGACCATGATGCGGTTATGCTGGAACAATTGATTGCCATAAAAAGGGCCGGGGCCAATATCATCGCTTCCTATTTTGCCAAAGATGCTGTTCGGCTGCTTTAACCTAGCCTATCCGATTTTGAAAAATGTAGCATTCCTTGTTGCCTCGCTCCTTAGCTGGAGCTGCTTTTCCCAAAATGTAGGTCATTTAATCAAGGCCCATCCTTCGGAAATGGGGTTGGATTCCTTGGTTATGCACACCAGGGCAGATTCCATCATAACGCATGGTATAAAAGAGCAGGCTTTTCCAGGAGCGCAGCTATTGGTCACAAAAAAGGGAAGGATTGTTTTTCATAAGGCCTATGGTTTTCATACCTATGATAGCTTGCAACCGGTCAGCTTATCGGATCGTTATGACCTGGCTTCTGTGACCAAAATCACGGCCCCCTTACCGGCCTTGATGCAACTCGTGGACGAGGGAAAGCTGGATTTGGACCTCCCTTTCTCCACCTACTGGAAACCTTGGCGCAAGCAAAAGGATAAAAAAGACCTTACCCTCCGTGAAATTCTGGCCCACCAAGCAGGGCTGCAACCCTACATTGTCTTTTTGAACAAAATCAGGACAAAAAAAGGAAAACTAAAAAGACGGTTTACACGCAAAGCCCCATCCAAAAGGTTCGAAAAGCAAGCTTATGAAAAGCTGTATGTCAAAAATCGATTTGAACGGAAGGTATGGCGAACCATAAATCGTTCCAAGGTATCCCAAGACAAGAAGTACCGGTATTCGGGATTGGCCTTTTTGATTTTTCCCAAATTAATTGAACAGTTATCCGGGCAAGGGTACCCGTCCTATCTTCAGGAAAACTTCTATGATCCCTTGGGTGCCAAGACACTTGGTTTTAACCCTAAAAAAAACGATGATGCCCCCATCATTCCCACCGAAATGGATACCATCTTTCGTCACACCCTAACGCAGGGGTGGGTCCATGATGAAAACGCGGCTTTGCTTGGTGGGGTTTCTGGCAATGCCGGCCTTTTTGGCAATGCCCGGGATTTGGCCAAACTGTTGTTGCTCTATCAAAACTATGGCAAAGTGAACGATAGAACCTTTATTTCCTCCCATACAGTACGGGAATTCATTAAAGTGCAATACCCGGGGAACGACAACCGTCGCGGTCTTGGTTTTGACAAGCCCCTTTTGGGAAATGATACGTTGGCCCTGAAAGATGCATACCCGGCCCCCTTGGCGAGTCCCGAAAGTTTTGGACACTCCGGTTTCACAGGGACCTTTGTTTGGGTAGACCCAAAATACCAATTGGTTTTTATATTCCTCTCCAACCGTGTTTATCCTTACCGTTCCCATAGAAACTTATATGAACTCAACATTAGAACAGCCTTGCACCAAGTCTTTTATGAAGCAAAAATTGAGGGGAATTGAAAACCCTGCGCTTTCCAAATTATTAATATCTTAGTCATAAGCAAGCACTATGGGACTCCTTATTTTCTATGCCGTTATTTCTATTTTCTTTTCTTTTTTATGCTCCATTTTGGAAGCAGTGCTCTTGAGCATTACCCCCACTTTTATCAATGTAAAAAAACAAGAAGGCAAGGCCTATGCAGTGGAACTGGAGCACCTTAAAAAGGATGTGGACAAACCGCTGATTGCCATCCTAACGCTCAATACCATTGCCCATACGGTAGGTGCCATTTTGGTTGGGGTACAGGCAAAAGTTGCCTATACCGAACTCTATGGGAGTACCACCCATTCCATTTTTGGCATTGAATTTACGGAGGAAGTCATGGTTGGCGTGGTTTCCACGGTCATGACCATCTTAATTTTGGTAGCTTCCGAAATCATCCCCAAAACCATTGGGGCCACCTATTGGAAGCAACTCGCCAATTTTACGGCAAAAGCCCTAAAGGCCATGGTGTTTATTATGAAGTGGACCGGCTTGCTATGGTTATTGCAACTGTTCACCAAACTTATTGGAAAAAAAGGAACCCATGGCAGTGTATTGAGCCGTGAGGATTTTACGGCCATGACGGATATTGCCGAGGAAGAAGGTGTTTTTGAGGAGTCCGAATCCAAGGTCATCCGAAATCTACTGACCTTTGATGAAATTGAGGCCAAAGATATTATGACCCCAAGGACGGTAATGAAAAGTGCTTCGGAAGAAACGACCATTCAAGAGTTTTTTGAGGCCAACAGGCCTTTACGGTTTTCCCGAATCCCTGTTTTTACCGAACGAGCGGATAACATCACCGGATTTATCCTAAAAGACGAAATGTTGGAAGCCATTATCAATAAAGAGGGCCAAAACCCCCTTTCCACCATACGGAGGGAAATTTTGGTGACCAGCAGAAACAAACCCATACCCCAGTTATTGGAGAAATTCGTGGAAAAAAACGAGCATATCTCCCTGGTGGTGGATGAATACGGTTCCGTGAGTGGTTTGGTTACCATGGAAGACGTGATAGAAACCTTGCTTGGGCTTGAAATTATGGACGAGAGTGACAATGTGGAGGATTTACAGGTACTTGCCCGCAAAAACTGGGAAGCACGTGCCAAACGTTTGGGAATTATCCCAGAAGAAATTCCGGATGAAGACTAATGGAATCCGTCATCGTACATACACCTCTTGGCTTTGCCGAAATAACCGGTGATGAAAATGGATTGGCCTCCATTACCGTTTCCGATATGGAGAGACCTTTGGATATCATTCCTGCAGTGTTGGAGGACGCTGTCCATCAACTGAAAGAGTATTTTGAAGGCGTCCGTAAGACATTTGACCTTACCCTTAACCCCCAGGGGACCGATTTTCAAAAACGGGTCTGGGAAGCACTTCTTACCATTCCTTTTGGGAAAACGGTTTCCTATTTGGAACTTTCCAAGAGATTGGGGGACGTTAAAGCCATAAGGGCGGTCGCAGCCGCCAATGGGAAAAATCCACTCTGGATCGTGGTTCCCTGCCATCGTGTTATAGGCAGCAACGGGGATTTGGTTGGTTATGCGGGGGGACTGCACCGAAAAAAATGGCTCTTGGAACATGAAAGTCCCAGTAAACAACAGACCCTTTTTTAGTTTCTTACAAAGTAGGTCGGGACAAAATCCGTTGAAATGTTGGCCACTAATTCCCCTTCTTTGGAAATCTGAAGAACGCCTCCCGCCATACTGCCATCCAACATGCCATAACCCAACAAAAAAATGTCCTGGGTGGTATCATAGCGTTGGGTGGTGACCCTAATACCTTCTCCTAATTCCAGCTCCACATTGTTTACGATTCCAAATAGATCAACGAGTTCATTTTCTTGGGTGGTCGTATCAAACAAAGCGGGGCCAGAAGAAAGCTTGGAAGGTTGTGTGTAGGGAAAATCATAATAAAGGACGTCTCCATCAAATACGGCATCCTCAACCGGACCTGCAGCAAAAGCGGTGTTGACCATCAGTGGAACAGCCTCCACCAGGCCAAGGGTATTGGGGTCATACAGTTCCAAAGCAGCTTCGACACCGTTCTTTATGATGGCAATGTTGCCGGATTCCGATATCAAAAAACTAATGGGAACCGTATTGAAATTCAATATGGGCCCCCTTACCTTAAAATCGGTGTCATAAAATGTGAACTTGTAGTCCCCCCTGTTGTCCTGATAGGCAAAATAGACTTTGTCATTGAACAGTACAGGTTGATAAACGAAGTCTATATCAGCGTCTATCGCAATATCCTGTCCCATGGAATTTTGCAAATCCACATCCTGTATTCCCAGATTGCGTGTTTCAAAAGGTCCAAAAAAGCCCAGGAACACGTTGGAAGCATTGTTGGTTCCCCAAGCCACGGAACGTTCCGGGCTGTTGGCAAAAAAATCGGAATAGGTAACGGAATCCCCTGTTTTTAAATCTTTGATGATCAGAGAAAAGGCACCGCCCCTAAAAAAATAAAATGACAACAGATCGTCCATCTCCCTAAGTGTAATATAGTTTCGGGCGATACTTAAGTCTTGGGTAAGGTTCACCCGCTCACCAACTTTTGTAGCTCCATCAAAGGTATATTGATAGACATTTTCCAAATCTTGTCCAATCGCAATAAAATTGGCAGTCGATACGATCGTCTCATCAGGTATTGGGGCATTACCATCATCGGAATTGCATCCAACAACAAGGAGCACCAAAAAGGGCGGGATTATTTTTTTTAATTTCATAGCATTTGAAGGAAAAAGATACCATTAAATTGCGAAAGTTGTGGTATACCATTCCAAATTAGTACATTACCCTTTATGTTAAAGCGTTTGAATTTGGACAATTTATTGTTTCTGGACATTGAAACCGTTCCGGAACGTCCTTCATTTACCACACTTCCAGAGGAAAAACAACAGCTCTGGGAACAAAAATCAAAATATCAAAGAAAAGACGAATTCTCTCCCGAAGAATTCTATGACCGTGCCGGAATTTGGGCAGAGTTTGGTAAAATCATCTGTATTTCCGTGGGTTACTTTGCCTTTAAAGGCGATATAAGGACATTTAGGGTAACCACCTTTCACGGAGAGGAGGCCCAATTGCTCCAAGACTTCAAACAACTGTTGAACTCCCATTTTAATCAGGCGAAGCACTTGCTCTGTGCCCATAATGGAAAGGAGTTTGACTTTCCCTACATTGCCCGAAGGATGCTGATCCACGGCATAGGACTGCCCTACAAATTGGACTTATTTGGCAAAAAACCTTGGGAAGTACCCCATTTGGATACTATGGAGCTCTGGAAATTTGGTGATTACAAACATTTTTCCTCCTTAAGGCTTATGGCACATGTTCTTGGCATTCCCTCCCCAAAAGAAGATATGGAGGGCAGTATGGTACGTGATGTATACTATGAAGAAAATGATTTGGACAGGATCATAACCTACTGCGAATTGGACGTAGTTACCACGGCACAGGTTTTTCTAAGACTCCGAGGGGATGATCTGTTGACTGAGGACGAAATCAAAAAAGTGTAAAGGCCCGTTTGGGAATCACTATTTTTTAAAGAATTTGGTGCTTTTTAGACCGTTATAATCCTGCACCGTTACAATGTAAAGGCCACTGGCCAAGTCGGCCACATTTATGGCCCCTTGGAACTTACCCGTTTTTAGCGTTATGCCCGCGGTTGAAACCACTGAAAAATAGGCGTCCCCGGAAAGTGTTGTACGAATTTGCAATTCATTGTCCGCAGGGTTTGGATAGACCTGGATCGATAGGTCCCCCGTTACCGATAGGGGGGTATTTTCCTCAATAACAGTGGCATCACCTTCATAGGTAAATTCGATTTCCCGCGAAAATTCCGAAACCAAATTCTGTGAGCAAACAGAACGTACCCTGGCCACGTAGCTTTCTCCGTATTCAAGTCCCTGCAATGGGAAGCTATTTTCCCAACTGGTGCTGATTTCCCAATCCGTTTCCGTTTCTTTTCTATAATGCAATTCATAGAGGGTTTCAGAGGAGGGTGCCCATTGTAACAAAGGTTCGTCCTGTTCATTGGACGTTATAACAAATTCTTCGGGAGCTTCCAATGTGCAGGAGGTCAATTCCGCCCCGGTAACCACTAAGGAAAAGTCCTGGTTTCCCATTTTAAGGTCTCCTTTATGGGTAATGGTTATGGTGTACTCACCATTTGGGTTGGCAATATCTATCTTTTCAAAAGGATCCACCCTATTGTCTCCTTTTTCCGCTTTGCTTGCTGCTTTGGTTGGATTCAATTTCCATGGCAAGTAGGTGTTTCCATCTTGGGTAATCCTAATATCCAGATCATGGGTTAAGGCCGCCATCTGCGAATTTAAATCGCCCCGGTTCACCGTTTCACTTGCCGGGTCGGTCCATGAAATGGAAGCGGACAGTGGTTGGGTGCCATCGGCTTTGACGGTAATTGAATATGTGTTGTCCTGAACCAATGTTTCTTCTGAGATGAGACTGCTAAAGTCCTTATTCCTTAATGTTTCCGCCGCCTTTTTTGTGTTGATGACACCCCAGCCCATTTTGTAGTCCGGACCAGGCTCCTGTACATCATCGGCAGTGTGGAGGGCAAGCCCTTTTAAGGTAGCGGCCCGCATATAGCTTCCGTAAAGCTCTTTGTGATACTCCTGAAGAAGCAAAAGAGATCCCGTGACCCCTGGGGCTGCCATGGACGTACCCATGAACGAACTATAGCTGGTATTGCTATCGGCAGTAGTGGAATGGACCAAGGTTCCGTCCCCTGCCAAATCCGGTTTTATCCGTCCATCATCCGTAGGGCCAAAACTGCTATAGCCCGAAACATTGGCTTTTTTCAGTTGTCCTTTACCATCGATATGGGCATCTGCCCCAGCAATGACCAAGCCATTTTTAGCGGTGGTAAAACCAAGTAACAGGTCGAAACCATCCGGGGTCCTTCCAAAATTTGGGGATTCATTATCAAAGGAATTCCGTGCATTGCCCGCAGCGGCGACCATGAGATAGTACGGTGCATTGTACATGATGTTATCCCAATCCTGGGAAACCTTGATGTAAGCCCCAAAATACCAATCCGGTACCCTATCCGTTTTTATCCCGTAGGAATGGTTGGAAAGCAAGAGGCCGTTGGCGGCCGCCTCGGTAACTTCAATCCTATCCCTGGACCAATCATGACCTAAAGCTTCAGCCTCATAAGCCACTCCCTTTGCATTTTTTTTGATTCCGGCCGATATTACCGTTCCCGTAACCAAAGTACCGTGGTCATCTACATCCCCTCCATCCCTATTCGTGACCCTTGTACCAAATTCCTGATGTGTCAATCGTGCCGTTCCAGAATCCCAAACGCCCACTCTCATTCCATTACCGGAAAGATCCAAATCCAAAATACCTTCGGAATACAACGCCTCCGCCCTGGACACCTTGCTCGTAGGTTCCATATGCGTGGTATAGTACAATGGCGTTCCATCATCGCCAATATCGTTTAAGGCAACCGTAGTCCCATCCTGTTGTTTGGAATTCACCGCCCATTGCCCTTGGATGGTCTTGTTCGTAAGGTTTTTACTTTTACGTTGCCATTCGTTTTCAAAATGGTCAATAAGTGTCTCCAGGCTGTTCTGGTCATACTTCGCAGAAATATCCGCCGTCTGTTGTTTTGTTTGTGCAATGGCAAACTGAAGAGAAAAGAACAGTACTAAAAAAACCGGATATTGACCGCTGTACCGAAAAGGTCTGCCATTATTCATATTTCGATTGAGTAAGATTTAGACTACAAATCTATTTAAAAACCAAAACCTTCCGATAAAATGCACATTTATTTCGGTGATTGGTATAGTGTGGGCCCACCAGTTGTGGTGAAAAGCCGTTTTCTTGTGGTGAGTAAGAATTTTCTTATTTGCTACTCGTTGAAACGCATTATAACATAGACCGGGAAATGATCGCTATACCCCCCGATATATTTTTTACCCACAAAAGTTCGGAATGGGTTTCCTTTATATTTTCCCTTCCACTCTTTCAGAAAACGGGGTGCAAAGATGGCCGCTTGTTGAAAAATATGTGTTCCTGGTTCATGGTTTAGAAAACTATGCGAAAGGATAATTTGATCGAACAAACTCCATTTGCCCTTATAATTGGCACTCCCGGTTTCCGGGGACAGGAGTTTTTGCATGGGATTGATGAAATATCCTGAGGTCAGCAGCGTCTCGATACTCTCGGAATTTGGATCATCATTAAAATCCCCCATGATCATAACGTTCAGATTTTCTGCGCTATCATTTATGGATGTTAACTTTCTTAAAACGGTATTTGCAGCCTCAATACGTTTGTATTTAGTCTCGTCCGCGCCATCCCTTCTTGAGGGCCAGTGATTTACAAAGACATGGATTCCCTCTCCGTTCAGTAGCCCTTTAACATAAAGGATGTCCCGGGTGTAATCCCTATCACCCTCGCCATTTTCAATAAGTAAGGGCAAGGTCTCTGCCTGTACTACCGTAAAATGGTCCTTGTTAAAAATGAGCCCTGTATCGATGCCCCGCTCATCCGGGGAGTCAAAATGTACATAATCGTAAGGGATATCTCTAAGGTGCTTGGTCCCCAATAGTTTTTCGACCACTTTGTCGTTCTCCACTTCCGCAATACCGACCAATACAGGCGGGTGCAGCCCTTCTTCCTCTCCAATTTTGGATATGGCCCTTCCCAATTTTTTGATTTTGGAACGGTACCGCCCATCCCGCCATTTCTTGAAGCCCTTTGGTGTAAAGTCATCATCCAAAGTATGGGGGTCGTCATGGGTGTCAAAAAGGTTTTCCAAGTTGTAGAATGCAATGATGCATTCCTTGTTTTTGCCGTTATACCTATTTCGGGACATGCCATGTACGTATTGGAATCACCAAAATACAAAAATGAAAGCCAAACAATATGTAGCTTTGTACCTATGCTCGAAAAGAAAGCCATTACACTGGAAAAAGGGATACTTATTGGGGTAATCAATAAGAATCAAAATTTGGAAAAGGTCACCGAATATTTGGACGAACTGGAATTCCTTACCTACACTGCCGGTGGGGAGGTAAGCAAAAGGTTTGTGCAACGTATGGAAGTACCCAACCCAAAAACGTATATCGGGACCGGAAAAATGGAGGAAGTACAGACCTATGTAAAGGAAAATGACATAGGTTCCGTCATTTTTGATGATGAACTCACCCCTGCCCAACAGAATAATATTGAAAAACTACTGCGCTGCAAAATCCTGGATCGAACCAGTCTAATTCTGGATATTTTTGCGCAACGTGCCCAGACCAGTTATGCAAGGACCCAGGTGGAATTGGCGCAATATGAGTATCTCCTCCCCAGGCTTACCGGGCTTTGGACACACTTGGAAAGGCAACGAGGGGGAATTGGAATGCGGGGCCCCGGGGAAACCGAAATTGAAACGGATAGACGTATTGTGCGGGATAGGATCGCTTTGCTCAAAAAAAAGTTGACCAAGATCGATCGTCAGATGGAGACCCAGCGCGGCAATCGTGGTGCCCTCGTCCGTGTAGCCCTGGTGGGATATACCAACGTAGGAAAGTCCACTTTGATGAACGTCATAAGCAAAAGCGATGTTTTTGCGGAAAACAAACTCTTTGCCACCCTGGATACCACGGTACGAAAAGTGGTTATCGGAAACCTTCCCTTTCTATTGAGCGATACCGTAGGTTTTATACGAAAGCTCCCAACACAATTGGTGGAAAGCTTTAAAAGTACTTTGGATGAGGTACGGGAAGCTGATTTACTGTTGCATGTCGTAGATATTTCCCACCCTAATTTTGAAGAGCATATTGCATCGGTCCACAAGATTTTGGATGAAATTGAAAGCTCGGATAAAAAGACCATTATGGTCTTCAACAAAATCGATCAGTATGAACCGGAGGTTATTGAAGAGGGCGATTTGGAAACAGAACGAACCAAATCCCATTTTACCTTGGAGGAATGGCAAAAGACATGGTTCAATAAAATTGGTGACAGGGCCCTGTTCATTTCGGCATTGAACAAAGAGAATCTGGACGATTTTAGAAAACGGGTTTACCAGGAAGTGCGCCGTATTCACGTTATCCGATTTCCCTACAACAACTTTTTGTATCCGGAAAATCTGGATGAATACGCTTAAACCTTAATTTTTCTGACAGAAAAATCCAATTTTTTGCAAACAACAACATTCCGCTGTTTTACATCAAAAAAATTCAACTTAAAAATGTACGCGTTACATTGCACGTGATTTTAGGGTTACCCCCAAAAACCGCTAAAAACAACTACAATAATCAACCAAACGAACTGAGCTTACCTCACGAAAAAGCCCTTGGAATTCCAAGGGCTTTTTTATAGGCTTCAAAGGGCCCTCTTTTAAAAAGCGTAACTGAGTCCCAAGGTCCAAAATGTTTGAAGTTCGTTATCAATGGTATCAAAAGTGGCGGTGGTATTGCCCAGGGTATTTACCTCGTAGTTCAAGGCCTCCTGTTTATTGCTGCGCAATCCAAAGTCGAAACCAACCCCAATGGCCTTCCATAACGTATAAGCAAATCCATTTGTCCAGGTCCAGTTGCTAAGGTCACTGTCTTCATAACTCGCAAATATGGATACATTACTTTTAAAGCTGATCGCCCCTATTTGCCTTGTGTAATCCGCTAGGATTTTTGCCCCTGCCGATGAGTTGAAAATGGTATCGTCCTCGGCAAAAACAAAGTTGTAGTTCAATGGGTGCATCACCACAACCAAATTCGTAATGGGTGTCCAGGTGACCCCTACACCCAAATCCAGATAGCCCGGATCATTGAAGTTGTTCAACAACGTGGTGCGATATTCCATCAATCCCGAAACGGCCCATTTTTCGCTCAGTTTTCTACCGTATAGCGAAGAAAGGTTGAAAACGTCCGTAGTGGGTTGAAAACTGTCATCGTCATTGGGGTCATCTTTATCGTCAATCTTTACCCATGTCAAATTTGTGGTCAGGGCATTTCTCCAAAAGAACTTCTCCTGCTGTAGATTGGCAAAAGCATTGCCCGTAATGCCAATGTTTCCGGCATTGTTGTTTGGCGTGCCCTGTGCAAACCAATTGTTGAATTGGGAAATGGTTCCGCCAATGGTACCAAATGCCCCAATTTTCCAGCCCGGTAGAGCATCAATTTGGGCTTGAATGGCATCTACCCTCCCTTGGATAGCAGCAATGGAATCCTTTTTTTCGGCCAATTGTGTTTTCAGCTCATCCTCGGTCTGGGCATGGGCACATAGCATTCCCCCAAAAGCAAGTAATGCTAAGACTGCTTTTTTCATAGTGTTTAGTGTTTATGGAATTAGAAACGCAAATGTAAGAATAGTCACATAGGGCAAAAAATAATTTACCTTCTCTTAAAATTGACTTATTGGTCCATTCGTCGTATTTCCGTAATTTCAAAAAAGTCTGCGCAGATATCCTCTGTTTCGAACGACTCGTAAATAAATCCGCTGAACACGACGTTTATGCCCTCTTCTTGAAATTCTTCGGTAAGATTACACGGGGCAAACAATCCAGTAGCACTCATTGATACACCCATATTTGGCGCAATAGTGTAAGCCGAAATGCAGTGTTCAATTGTTCCGCTACTATTATCGACGGTCCCAACGATTTGGCGACCTTCTTCTTGAAAACAGCCTAATTCAGGGTTATTATCATCTTCGGAGCACCCTATAAACCACCCCAAAAAAAGCAAAAGTCCAGCAACTGTTTTTGTTTTCAATGTATTGAATTAAGGTGTATTGGTGTTCTGCTTTTTAGATGGGAATTCCCAAAAAAGTTGCGCGCTGTTTGGGATTCTCCCGGCAGTTTTAAAACTAAATCCTGTATTCCCTGTAATCCTGTACGGGTAAGGTCAAAAATTTACCGCCGCTTAAAAATAGGCACCGAGGAACAGGCTTCCCCGTACATTACGCTTTTGGCGACCTCCTGAATCTTTTCCACGGCAAAGATGTAGGCATTCTGCGGGACGGGCTTGTGGGAACACCCTTTTATAATAACCGGTTTATCCTTAAAGGTGGACACATCCAAATCCCTCAGGATATCTTGATAAATAGCCGTTTCCAAGGTTTCCAAATCACCAACCACCACCTTTTTGGCAAACGGTCCCAAGCGGGACGCCAGAAACATATAGGCCCAGCCCGGAATTATGGCATCCGATGAGCAGGTCAAAGCCACATAGTGATCTTGGTACTGCGTCCAATCATGTTCCAACGCCTTGGTTCGGAACTCCTTTTCCCTTAAAATAAGCCCTTCAAAAAGCCAGTCCTTAATGTCCAGGACCAAGCGCTGACCTGTTGGATACAATTCTTCCAAATCAAAGGTGATCAATTTGCTTTGGGCTACCCTATTTACTATTTCAGACATCGGAATTCAGTTTTTGTTGTTCACGCGTTTGATTGGGCCAAATATCGTTTTTGGAATTTCTTCTTTCGTTGATCTTTCATTCCTTCAAAAGCAGGAATCTACTTCAGTCTTTAGATGGATTCCGTATCACCTACGGAATGACAACCTGCTATAACAACCCTAGTTCCAGTTTGGCCTCTTCACTCATCAAATCCTGGGTCCAGGGCGGGTCAAAGGTGATTTCTACCGCAACATCCTTTAAAATATCTATGGATTTTACCTTTTCCTCCACCTCTACCGGTAAGGTTTCTGCAACGGGACAATTGGGTGAAGTCAAGGTCATTAGAATTTTCACCTCATACTCCTCATTGACCAAAACGTCATATATAAGCCCCAATTCATAAATATCCACAGGGATTTCTGGATCGTATATGGTCTTTAAAACCTTAACGATTTTTTCCCCCAGTTCCGTAGTATCTATAGTTACTTCTTCGCTCATTTCCTTAGTTTAATTGTGTTTGATAGGCAATGGCGTAAAGCTTCAATTGCTTTATCATACTTACCAAACCGTTTGCCCTTGTGGGGGATAAGTGTTCCTTAAGCCCTATTTCATCAATAAATGCCGTATCCGCATCTATGATGTCCTGAGGCTTTTGATTGCTAAAAGCCCGAATCAATATGGCAATAATGCCCTTGGTGATAATGGCATCACTATCTGCCGTAAAAACCAATCGGTCGTCATTCAATTCTGCATGCACCCAAACCTTGCTCTGACAGCCTTTTATGATGTTGTCATCGGTTTTGTATTCCTCTTTTATCAAGGGAAGGGATTTCCCCAATCCTATCATGTATTCATACTTTTCCATCCAGTCCTCGAACAAACTAAATTCGTCCACAATCCCTTCCTGAATTTCTTGGATACCCATGTTCAAATTTTTATGCAAAAGTACAAAGCGAAAGACGGTTGTTCAATTCCTTTGGGAATTCTTTATATAAGCATGTTCCGAGCTTTTTGTACCCCCGCTACAAGCGCGTCTATTTCGGCTTTGGTATTATAAAAACTGAAGCTTGCCCTAACCGTTCCCGGAATTTGGTAAAAATCCATAATGGGTTGTGCGCAGTGATGGCCCGTACGGACGGCGATGCCCAGTTTGTCCAAAATGGTCCCGATATCATAGGGATGTATCCCTTTAATATTAAAGGAGACCACGGCCGCTTTTTGAGAGGCCTCCCCATATATTTTTAGGCCCTCTATCTTCTTTAACTCCGAGGTAGCATAGTGCAAAAGCTCCTCCTCATACGCTGCAATGGCCTCAAAACCTATGCTGTTCATATAATCCAAGGCCGCACCAAAGGCAATACCCCCTGCTATGTTGGGTGTTCCTGCCTCAAACTTATGGGGCAGATCGGCATAGGTGGTTTTTTCAAAAGTAACTTCGGCAATCATTTCACCACCGCCCTGGTATGGCGGAAGTTTGTTGAGCCATTCTTCCTTTCCATAAAGCACGCCCACTCCCGTTGGCCCGCATACTTTATGTGCGGAAACGGTATAAAAATCCACATCCAATGCCCGAACATCCGCTTTAATATGTGGTGCTGCCTGTGCGCCGTCCACCAATACCGCGGCACCCACAGCATGTGCGGCATCTATGATTTTTTTTATGGGATTGATTGTCCCCAAGGCATTGGACACATGATTGCAGAATACCAACTTTGTCCTATTGGAAAGCAAATTGTGATACGAGTCCATGACCAATTCCCCATCCTGGTTCATAGGAATCACCTTCAACTGTGCGCCGGTACGCTCACAGAGCATTTGCCAGGGCACAATGTTGGAATGGTGTTCCATGGCGGACACCAAAATCTCGTCCCCTGATTTTAAAAACCCTGAAAAACCATTGGCCACAAGATTGATGGCGTGGGTTGTTCCCGAAGTGAAAATCACTTCATGGGACTTGCCGATATTAAAGTGTTTTTGGATTTTGATCCGTGCCTGTTCATAGGCGTCCGTGGCTTCCTGGGACAGGAAATGTACCCCCCGGTGGATATTGGCATTATAGTTTTGATAATAGTGTACAATAACATCAATAACCTGTTGAGGCGTCTGCGAAGTAGCCGCATTATCAAAATAGACCAAGGGTCTTCCGTTGACCTCTCGATTTAAAATGGGGAAGTCCTTCCGGATTTTTTGGATATCCAATGTGGTTTCTGTCATAAGCGGGTTACTGCTTTCGCAGGGAATGACATTAATTACATTTCAAAACCGACCCTGACCCCAAGCTTTTGGGCGATAAGGGAATTGATTCGTGTTTTTAACTCCGGTATGCGTACACTTTCCAGAACATTGTTCGCAAAGGCATACATCAAAAGGGCGGTTGCCTCCTTTTTAGGAATACCCCGTGACTGTAGGTAAAACAAGGCGTCTTCATCCAATTGACCTATGGTGCACCCGTGGGAGCACTTAACGTCATCCGCAAAAATTTCCAACTGCGGTTTGGTATTTACCGTTGCCTGATCACTGATCAATATGTTATTGTTCTGTTGAAAGGCGTTGGTCTTTTGGGCAATCTTATCCACAATAATCTTTCCATTGAAGACCCCCGTGGATTTTTCCCCAAAAATACCTTTGTAGTCCTGATGGCTCTCGCAATTAGGTTGTGCATGATGTACCAGGGTATGATGGTCCACATGTTGTTTTTCCCCAAGGATGGTCACCCCTTTTAGGGTAGAATCGATACGTTCCCCATCTTGATAAAAATTCAAATTGTTCCGGGTAAGTTTTCCGCCAAAAGAGAACGTATGCACGCTAACGTTACTGGTATCTTTCTGGTCAATATAGGTGTTGTCCACCAAAGTGGCCGATTCCTTATCATTTTGAACCTTGTAATAATCTATCCTCGCGCTTTTGGCCGCAAAAATTTCGGTAACGGAGTTCGTGAAAACTGCATTTTCCGTTAAACTTTGGTGCCGTTCTATTACCTGAAGTTCCGCGTTTTCCTCTGCAATAATCAAATTACGGGGCTGTAATAGCAAAGCAGCCTCATTACCCGTAGCCAAATGTAGAATTTGAATGGGCTTTCTGGGTGCTTTGTTTTTGGGAATATAAATATAGGCTCCTTCTTTGCTAAAAGCCGTATTCAGGGTCGTCAAGGATTCGTCTTTGGAGGCCACCTTGTTGAAATAGACATCGATGACCTGTCTGTACATGGGCTTTGTCAAGGCAGAACTCATTAAACAGACATCGACGCCATCATGCGTGGTCTCGGACAAGTAGCTACTGTAGATACCGTCAATAAATACAATTTTATAGGTATCTATTTCGTGGAGAAAGTACTTTTTGACATCCTTATATTCCAGTACATTCTCTTTCTTGGGGAACACACTGAAATCAATCTTCTGCAAATTGTTCAGCGAAGTATATTTCCAAGCTTCTTGCTTTTTGTTTGGAAAGCCTTTGAGCTCAAAATTTTTAATGGCCGCTGAACGGATATCATGAACGGGATGGTTGACATCAACTTTACTTTCGAATGCCAAAAAGGACGATACCAGTTTATCTTTTAAATCCATATGCTATTGTTGTCCTTCCTGTCAAAGCAGGAATTTTTGATTTGTTTTCCTTATTTCGATGGATTCCCTGTTTCACTTTGACCTGACTTGGTGCAAGCTCGGGAATGATAACATTAAACGACTACTTCTTGCTTGATCCAATCGTAACCTTTTTCCTCCAGTTCCAAAGCCAGTTCCTTACCACCGGACTTTGCAATTCGCCCGTCAAAAAGCACGTGCACATAATCGGGAATAATGTATTCCAACAATCTTTGGTAATGGGTAATGACCACAATGGCATTGTCCTTGCTCCGCAATTTGTTCACACCATTGGCCACAATGCGCAAGGCGTCGATATCCAATCCGGAATCCGTTTCGTCCAAAATGGCCAATTTGGGTTCCATCATGGCCAATTGAAAGATTTCATTGCGTTTTTTCTCCCCTCCGGAAAAACCTTCGTTCAAGGAACGTGAAAGGAATTTTCTATCGATTTCCAACATTTCGGACTTTTCCCGGATCAACTTGAGCATTTCATTGGCCGGCATATCCTCCAAACCTTTGGCTTTTCTACTTTCGTTGATGGCCGTTTTCATGAAGTTGGTCACCGTTACTCCCGGAATTTCCACAGGATACTGAAACGACATAAAAATACCTTTATGTGCCCTTTCTTCTGGCGCCAGTTCCTCCAAATCCTCCCCTTCCAAGGAAATGCTTCCCTTTTTTACTTCAAAATCCTCTTTCCCGGCAATTACCGAGGCCAATGTGCTCTTACCGGAACCGTTAGGTCCCATAATGGCGTGTACCTCCCCAGGGTTCACGGTAAGGTTTATTCCTTTCAGAATCTTTTTATCCTCAACACCGGCGTGTAAATCTTTGATTTCTAACATAACTATTAACTACGGTTATTTTAAATATTTTGATGCCTTGGGCATACGTTGCATGGTCTTTGGATTTATCCTACGGAACCCTCCAAACTGATTTCCAGTAATTTCTGTGCTTCCACGGCAAACTCCATGGGCAATTTGTTCAATACCTCCTTACTAAAACCGTTTACAATAAGGGCGATGGCCTTCTCGGTATCGATGCCCCGTTGGTTGCAGTAGAAAATTTGGTCTTCCCCGATTTTACTTGTCGTTGCCTCATGTTCAATTTGGGCCGATTTGTTTTTGGCCTCTATGTAGGGGAAGGTATGTGCGCCACATTCGTTCCCCATCAATAGGGAATCGCATTGTGAAAAGTTTCTGGCATTTTCCGCCCTGCTGTTCACCTGTACCAAACCTCGGTAACTGTTTTGGGACTTTCCTGCGGAAATCCCCTTGGATATTATCGTACTCTTGGTATTCTTTCCTAGGTGAACCATTTTGGTACCTGTGTCCGCTTGTTGGAAATTGTTGGTCACTGCGATGGAATAAAACTCCCCAACAGAGTTATCCCCTTTTAAGATACAAGAAGGGTATTTCCAAGTTACGGCCGAGCCCGTTTCCACTTGGGTCCATGATATTTTTGAATTCTTTTCACATAGACCTCTTTTCGTCACAAAGTTGTATACCCCTCCTTTTCCATCACTATCGCCGGGAAACCAGTTTTGTACGGTGGAATATTTAATCTCCGCATCATCCAATGCTATCAGCTCAACCACTGCTGCGTGTAATTGGTTTTCGTCGCGTGAAGGAGCTGTGCAACCCTCTAAATAACTCACATAACTGCTCTCATCAGCAATGACCAAAGTGCGTTCAAACTGGCCTGTTCCGCCCTCATTGATTCTAAAATAAGTTGAAAGCTCCATAGGGCATTTTACTCCCTTTGGAATGTAACAAAAAGACCCATCGGTGAAAACCGCAGAGTTCAATGCAGCATAAAAATTATCCGTTTTAGGGACTACGGTACCCATATACTTTTTAATCAATTCAGGATGCTTTTGAATTGCTTCTGAAATGGGCATAAAAAGAATTCCTTTTTCCTCCAACGTCTTTTGAAAGGTAGTGGCCACTGAAACCGAATCTACCACAATATCAACCGCAACGTTTTGAAGGCGCTTTTGTTCATCTAAAGAAATACCTAGTTTTCGGTACATTTCCAACAATTCGGGATCCACATCATCCATGGTTTTGTTGGGATCGGCCTTTTTTGGAGCAGAATAATAACTGATGGCCTGAAAATCTGGTTTTTCATAATGTACATTGGCCCATTCCGGTTCTTCCATAGACTCCCAAATACGAAACGCCTCAAGACGCCATTCGGTCATCCATTCAGGCTCATTCTTCTTTTTGGAGATTGCCCGTACTATATCAGCATTCAATCCTTTCGGAAAAGTATCGGATTCTATTTCTGTATAAAACCCGTACTCATATTCTTTGGTTTCGAGTTCCTTTTTTAATTCTTCTTCTGTATAGGCCATGTTCCCGTTTTTAAAGTGAAAAACTTTCCCCGCAACCGCAGGTACGTTGGGCATTGGGATTGTTGAACACAAACCCTTTACCATTCAACCCGCCGGAATACTCCAAGGTAGTTCCAACCAGGTATAAAAAACTTTTTTTATCTACAATGATCCGCACTGAGTTGTCCTCAAACACTTTATCCCCTTCCTGAATCTGATCGTCAAAATCCAACTCATAGGACAATCCACTGCAACCTCCACTCTTTACCCCCACTCGAACGTAATCCTTGGCGGCATCGAAGCCATCCTCGGTCATCAAGGTCACCACTTTTCGTTTCGCGTTTTCTGAGACTTTAATCATGTTTTACTTGGATTAGATGTTAGAAAAACATCGGTTCTTATTATTGGCTTGTTCATTCTTTACTTCATTTCCTTCTTCATTCTCCTTTTTCAAGATAAAACAAAATTCCAGCGGTTCAATACCCTAAAAATCATCTTTGACCTTGAATGTAGAACCAATCCTTATCTAGCATAATTCTAAATAGTCCACAAATATAGACGATAAGTCGATCAATTCCGGGATTTCTAACATTATTATAACGTATAATCTGATAAACTTTTTTTATGGAAAGGTTAAACAAAATCTTGGCAGAAAAATCCAATCTGGTTTTGGCTCAAAAACCTTTAATTTTATAGGTTTCCGGCGAATTATCGTACTAAGAGAATTATTGCAAGTTGATGACCACCATATCCATCCCTCCTTTGGTCTGAATTTCAGGAAAATCCTGACTTGTGGTTTCTCCTATGAGCACCACATTCCCTGCGGCGGTTTCCAGTGCGTCATATCCAAAATCCAGGTTTGATCCCCCAAGGGATTTTTCCCATTCCAACTTGCCGGAAGCATCCGTTTTAAAGACCCAAATGTCGTTTTCCCCGAAATTTTCGGCCAGATCTCCATCAAAACTCTTGGAATTCCCACACACCAAAAATCCTCCATCCATAGTCGCTCGTACACTGTGGGCAGCATCGAAACCAGCACCTCCAAAGGATTTTTCCCAGAGCAATTGACCATTATCATCTATTTTTATGAGCCAAACATCGGATTGCCCATTGTTTTTGGTGACCTGGGTATCTTCACTAAAAGTGTTGCCTGCAATGACATAACCGCCATCCGTTGTGGCAACGATATCCTGGGCTTGGTCAATGCCGGTACCCCCAAAGGAGCTTTCCCACACAAAAGTCCCGTTTTTATTGATTTTCACCGCCCAAAAGTCATAGCTACCCTTTGGATCGCCAATATCAAAGTCATCACTCTCGGAGGATCCAACCAAAATGTAACCTCCATCATGGGCATTGACCACACCAAAAGAGCGGTCATTATTGGTTCCCCCAAAAAATTTGCGCCATTGCAGATTGCCATCGCCATCTATTTTAGTGCCCCAAAACTCCCCTACGCCATGGGCCGTTAACCGGCCTTTGTCCGTGCTGCCTTCGCCATTGGAAGAGGTCACATCCAAAAAACCGGAGAAGAAAAATCCCCCGTCAACGGTTTCCACCAAATCATAGGAATGGTCATGCCCGGAAAAGCCAAAACTCTTTTCCCACAGAATGTTTCCGGCAGCGTCCAATCGTAAGATCCAATTGTCATGAAAGCCCTCATTATTACTTCCGTCCCCGTCATCGCTCATGGCATAACCCGTTATGGCATACCCCCCGTCCGAGGTCTGAATAATCTGCTGTCCTTGGTCATCTTTACTACCTCCATAGGTTTTCTGCCATTCCAAATTTCCATCCATATCCAATTTTACCAACCAATAATCATTTACCGCAAGGTTTTTGAACGAAAGATCCCCATCAGTACTATTGCTCATTCCCAAAATGGCAAATCCACCATCGTTGGTCTGTATAATGGAACGCGCAGAATCGTCTCCCGAACCTCCAAAGTTTTTGGTCCAAACCACATTCTGAAGGGTACTGGGGATTGGGTAGTTCCCTTCAATTTTACTGGAGTCCTCCGAGCAGGAAACACCAAGGATTACCATTAAAAAATAGGATACTCTTTTCATAACAGCAGTTGATTACTCCGATTTCTTCACCACGAAGAAACCAGTATTTGAATCGTTAATGATCACCTTACCACTTTCAAAATACGGGTAAACGCTCCAGACCCCGTTAAAACTCGCATTGTTGTTTGAGGGAAAGGTGTCAAAGAAACCAGTTTCGGATATGCTCCCGCTTGCGATGGTCGAGATATCCAATACCCGCATTCCAGCTGCGTAGTTGGCCAGGAAGAATTCGTTCCCTTTTACGTAACCATTGTGGTCTACGGCTGCCGTGGGCCCTGTATAGGTCATGTGCAATTGTGGGGCGTCCAAATCGGTCAGGTCAAAGACCAAGGTCCTGGAATCGAAACCAAAGTTGATTTCATCCAATTCATCCCCCAACAAAAAATAGCGTTGATCTTCCGTAAACCACCCTTGGTGGGTATACCCCAATTGCGGATAGTCCAAATTTGAGATGAGGGTAGGATTGGATTTGTCCGTGATATCCACAATGGCAATTTGGTTTTCATTTGCGCCGATAAAAATCTCACGTCCCGTATGATCCGTATCTGGTCCTACATAGGTAACCACCTGGGCATCATGGGTGTAGCCATTGCCTCCATATCCCCCGACGCCGGTAGGGGAACTAGGGTTTTGGACATCCACAAAATGCACTCCCCCACTAAAGGCATCATTGCGGGCAGTCCCTACGGGATACACAAATCCGATGGCTTCATTGACGACCACATTATGGGCATTGCCAATGTCCGTATATCGGGTGTCGGCACTAAAGTTTTCAGGTGGGTCGGCCACATCCCTTAATCGGGTCAAATCAAAAACTTGCATCCCATGCCCATTCGCTTCGGATACAATAAAGGCGTGGTCCTGATATATCTTTACATCCCGCCAAATACTGGAAGTGGTAGCGGTTGGCAATTTTCCGAGATAAATCAAGTTATCCGTATCACTGATGTCCACGAAGGCCGTTCCGTTGTCCAGACCAATTAAAGCATATTCCTTTCCGTTGGTACTATCCGTCCAGCCCCAAATATCATTTCCTTCCCCGGCCGAAAAAACGGAATGTTCAATTCTGCCCAATAAATCATAGCCATTGCAGGGGAATTCCCCGGCCATTCCATTTTCACAGGGAACTGCTCCCGTACCAACAACGGAACCATCGCCGTTTCCGTTCCCTTCCGGATCTAGGTTATCAACCGGCACCACCCCATCATCGTCCTGGTCCGATCCACAGGCCCACACCCCAAAAACCATAAGGAGCAACAAGCCTATAAAACTTCGATTCATCCCTTTTAAATTGCTGTTAAGTAAAGATACGACTTTCAGGAATTGCGGTTATTTTTGCCAAATGCTAGAAGACAAAAACCAATCCAACACCCCGTTGCAACAGCTTGGGGAGTTCGGTCTTATTAAACATCTGACAAGGGATTTTGAATTGGTCAACCCTTCATCCATTAAAGGGATTGGGGATGATGCTGCCGTGCTCGACTTTTCCCCAAAAAAAACAATAGTTTCCACGGACTTATTGGTTGAGGGCGTACACTTTGATTTAAGCTACATGCCCCTAAAACACTTGGGGTATAAGTCCGTTATCGTCAACCTTTCGGACATCTATGCCATGAATGTCATGGCCACACAGATTACGGTGTCCATAGCTGTTTCCAATCGATTCCCCTTGGAGGCTTTGGAGGAGTTTTATGCCGGAGTTGCCCTGGCCTGCAAAATATATGGGGTAGATTTAGTTGGCGGGGATACCACCTCATCAACCAAAGGCATGCTTATCTGTGTAACTGCCCTGGGTGCAGCAAGCGGGGAGGAGTTGGTAATGCGATCTGGCACCAAGGAAAACGACCTATTGGTGGTAACGGGGGATTTGGGTGGAGCCTATTTGGGCCTACAGGTATTGGAACGGGAAAAAGAAGTTTTTAAGGTCGACCCCAATAACCAACCTGATCTGGAGCCCTATAGTTATATTGTGGAGCGCCAATTAAAACCGGAGGCCAGAAAGGATGTTGTGGAATTATTGGAAAAACTGGATGTTCATCCCACAAGTATGATCGATATCAGTGATGGACTTTCCTCTGAAATATTGCACCTATGTGAGCAAAGTGGCGTAGGTTGTAATCTATATGAGGATAAGATACCATTGGATCCAACCGTTATATCTACCTCGGAAGAATTTAAGATGGACAGTACAATGATTGCCCTAAGTGGTGGGGAAGATTACGAGCTATTGTTTACCATTGATCAAAAAGAATTCCCAAAAATTAAGGGAAATCCGAATCTTACGGTTATTGGGCATATGACCCACAGGAATGAGGGAGCCCACCTTATCTCAAGAAATGGCTCTAAAATTCCGTTGACGGCTCAAGGTTGGAATTCCTTTCCCGGGAATGAATAAGCCCGAAATCTTCACTATTTTCAATGGAAACCGTCCCGATATGGCCTTTTGGGATGAAGCCCTGTTCCATGTTTTCAAGGAATTTATGGGAGTGTCTTCTAACAACAAAAAATCCCGGAAAATTAAGGGCTATCCAAATTTTACGGTCTTGGGGCAGGTGACGGATAAAATATGGGGCACACTTAATCTCCAGGAATACCTTTGAAATCCTTTCAATGCCGGATCAGGCAACTCGCTTACGTTCCGGACGGCCTATTGCACGCCTTCTATTACGGCGATGGTACATATCTTCCAACGTTTTATTGATTTCCTTTAGTTTGGGAGTAAGTGGAGACAGTTTGCCACGCTCATCCGTCGTCACCTGTTTCTGGCAGTGGATACACTTGTACTCTTTAATATGCTCGGTCACTTTTTTGGATACCACATAATGATGGCCGAAGAAGTTGCAAAAGATACCAGCAATTTTGTTGCCATCGGGGGTAATGGTATTTTTCATAGGCTTCAAAAAGTTAGTTGCATGTTTCGATTTGGGGACCGAATAATGCAATGATTAGTTATTGTTCTATTGCGTTCACAACGCGGGTTTGGTTCTTTTAAAAGGCAACGATTGCTAATTCTCCTTTATTTTGAAGCCATGCCAATATTTTTTGTTTTTTCGATGAACTGCACAAAATCGACAAAGCGTTTGATAAAATCGATAAATCGATGCAGTTTTCAATATACAAAATCAAAGCGTTTTAACAAATCATTTTAAAGCATTGAACCTCAAAACGTAAACAAATGTAGTATTCCTCTTACTTTTGTTCTGCATCCTGTGTCCGAGGTCTGATCCGCATCCTTGATTCAAAAGTGATTAAATTAACGTGAATTCGACGTATGGCATTTGGTTCAATGCAAAAAATTGGGTTGATTTCCATAATCGCAATCAATTTCATTGCGATGCCAATTGTAGGAAAATGTTTCAGAAAGCCTAAATCAGGGATAATGGTTATACGGCGAAATCTTAGCGAGCAAAACCATTAAAAGGAACTAAAATCCGATGGTTTCCCGAGACGTTTTTCAGCTTTGCAAAATAGCCACTTTATGGGCTGGCTATCCTGCCTTGCGTTCACCAAAAAACAGCGTGGGCATTCAACCATTTATGCATTTCCTTTTGTTGATTTCCAATGATTTTCTCTCCCTGGTTTCATATCTTTGTCCCCATATCGAAAAGAGCGTATATGGGATTGTGGAAACATGTGGGAAAGGGTATTTCGGTCTTTGTACTGGTGTCAATTTTACAGTTTCCTTTGGCAATCCGTTTTTCCCATCATTGTGAAGCGCATGAACATCATACGTTTACGCTTGATGTGGATGATTTTCACGAAGCAGGGCACGATTGTCCGATATGCCATTTTCAACTCGCCTCATTCACTTATGATATTCCGGCTTTTCCAGAACTTTTGTCACATGGCTATCCGGAAACTGCCGAAAAGCATTTTTTTTACACAGCTATTGATTGCTTTACACTGACCAATGCCCGATTAAGGGCCCCTCCCTTGTTTTCTTCATAAAACTTCCTCCAGTTTTATATTTCATTTTGCCCTATGGAGGGCAAGAGGCCTTGTTTGTTGACAACTGGTCCAGACCGTTGTGCTTGTTGACACTTTATAGGGCTTCTTGTACCATGATACTTTCGACTTAACCAACTATATTCAGGTAATCGTCTTGAAGACGCACTGGAAAAACATCATAGCACTCTTTTTCTTGGCAAGTTTTCTATTGCTAAGAGTAGTGAATCTGCACAGCATCGCCCATTTTTGCTCCCATGACCATGAGGACATGGAGCATTGTGGGCAATGCGCCTTCATCCTATGTGCCAAACAGGGCATGCCCCTTCAAGCAACAGCCAATACCGATTTAGTTCCCACACTGCTTCTATCCCCAAAATGGGAAAAAAGGCTTGTGCACTATAAAGCACCATATCAGAAAACTCGCCTTTCCGATTATTATAACAATAAGGCCCCACCCTTTTACATAAAGGGATAATTTGCCTTTCACCGAATACTGCCGTAGCATATCCTGAAGTTCAAACTATACATTTCCTATAGATAAGCTTTGGTTTTATCCATAAGGTTGGTAGTGTTCAAAAACCCATGTTATCCCTTCTCGCCAAGGCATCCGGCCTTTCCATGCGAGTATGTTCTTTTTTGAGTTTTCAACGCCCATGACCAAAATTGGTCTGTCCCAAAGCCTATGGATAAACGAAGTGCTGCCGGACGATTTCATTTTGGCAATGTGAGGCCATTTAAAGATTCTCGGAAATCGTATAAATAATGGTTCCGTAAAAATCGACAACACATGTTATACCATTGGTTATCCCCACCGCTTTTACTGGTGGCCCTTTTCAGTTGCCTTTCGGGTCATTCCCAACAAATCTCCGGATTTGTGCTCAACAGTGAAGGTCAACCCATTGAAGCGGCTACGGTTCAACTCCATCCCACGGAAAGGTTTGCGATAAGCGATTCCCAGGGTCGTTTCGCCATCCCGGTTTCGAAAAGGGACAGTATATCCTATCTGGAGGCAACCCATATTGCCTATCATACGGTGCATCTTGCCTTATCGGGCCTTAAAGATTTGTCGCCCCTCAGGATAAAAATGACCGATGCTGTGACCGATCTTCGAGAAGTGACCTTAGTGCAGCACCGTATCCTGGAGAAGGTGATCAATAATTCGCAGTCCATTATCTCGGTTGATCGGGATTTTATCTCCCGAAACAGTTCAGGAACCTTTTCTGCGGCCCTGGCCACACTTCCGGGACTCAATACCATGAATGTTGGGGTAGGGATTGCCAAACCCATGATCCGGGGAATGGGATTCAACAGAATCTTGGTCAACAACAGGGGCATAAAGCAAGAGGGACAGCAATGGGGGGCGGACCATGGACTGGAAATGGACCCATTTGATGTGGAACAGGTGGATATCATCAAAGGTCCCGCTTCCTTGCTCTTTGGTTCTGATGGCCTGGGGGGTGTCATCAACATTAAGGAGAACGAACCCCTGGCAGAAAATGGGAATACCGTGGAATACCGCACCATGTACCAGTCCAATAACAGGGCAATATCCAATTCACTGGAGTGGAAAGGCCGTCAGGAAAAATGGTTTTACAGTGTTAGGGCCACCCATCAGGATTATGGCGACTATACGGTGCCCTCCAATAAATTTACCTATGCAGGCTTCAACTTGCCCATATTTGACAACAGACTTAAAAATACGGCTGGTTCGGAATTGCATTTTAGCGGTTCGGTAGGCTATCGAACCAAAAACTTGAAATCGAGTTTGCGGTTCACCAGCTTCAATCAAAGAGCGGGCATTTTTACGGGAGCTATCGGTTTGCCCCGGGTCTATAACCTGCAGCACAATGGTGAGTTCAGGAATATTGATGTCCCACGACAAGAAAACCACCATCATATGCTTACGAGTAACACGACCCTCTCCTTGGGCAGGGATCGCTTGGAAATGGATTTGGGTTACCAACGCAATATCCGGGAAGAACTGTCCTTCCCCGGAGCGCATGGGATAGCACCCGAACTGGCCGATTCCAATTTGGCCTTGGGGCTTTATCTGGATACCTACACGGCCAATTTACGGTATGAGATCAACCCGAAGCCCGACCATGAAATCCTCTTTGGGATGCAGTTGCAATATATGGACAACCAAAATGACGGGTTCGAGTTTTTACTGCCCGTTTTCCAAAGTTTCCAAATGGGTCTCTTTCATTATCGGTTATGGGACATCTCCTCAAAGTGGACCGTGAACGCCGGGATTCGATTCGACATGGGAACGCACGACATTGAACAGCACCTACAGCCTATTTATGACCGGGGCACCTTATTGCCCACGGGCGAATTCGATGAACGTACTCCGGCATTTGATCGGCGGTTCAACAACCTTAGCGGCGCTCTTGGAGCCACCTATAAAATGAACACAAAAAATCTCTGGAAACTACATCTGGGCAATAGCTTTCGGTTTCCTACGGCCATAGAACTGTCCAGTAATGGGGTACACCATGGCAACTTTAGGCACGAAGTGGGCAATCCTGACCTGGGTATGGAAAGGGGTTATCAAGCCGATGTTACCTACTTGCACCGATCAAAAGGCCTGTCTCTTGAAGTCTCCGCATTTTTTGGGTACTACACCGATTATATTTATTTATCTCCAACCGGTACCTTTTCGCCCTTGGCCTCCGGGGGCACCCTATGGCAATACCGTCAGGAGGATGCCCTGTTCAATGGTTTTGAGATTACGGGCAGCTACTACCTCCCTTTTGGATTGAAGGTAGATCTGGGCATCGATTTTGTCCAAAACCTAAATCTGGACAGTCGCTTGCCATTGCCACTTACCCCTCCGCCTTCCTTGCAACTGGGTCTGGAATACGGGATTTTGCCCAATTCAAAGACTGTGAACAACGGTTACCTATTTGTTCTGGGCCGCTACAATTTTGAACAGAACCAAACGGACAGGAATGAAAGGACCACACCGGACAGCTTTATCCTTAATGCCGGTTTGGGCTTTTCGGCAAAGCTGTTTGGTCAAAATTCGAAATTCAGGCTAAGCGCCAACAACCTTTTGGACACCGCCTATTTTAATCATATAAGTCGGTACCGATTGCTCAATTTGCCCGAACAGGGACGGAACATCGTACTATCCGTCCAGATACCTATATCCCTCTAAAAAGAAGAATGAACCTAATTATAAATGAAAAAATGAAGATTAAAAACAATGTTGAATTTAATACCCATAACAAATGAGAAAACACCTATGTATTCCTTTAAGTTTTTTAACCCTGTTATCCTCTTGTCTCGGAGAGGATGATGAGGAGACAGTAGATTTGGAGGCTCCCACCATTTCTGCCGACGCGGGAGGGAACATCCAACCGGAATATTTTTACAATACTTCTCCGGATAATGGACAAATTCCCGTGGCATTTGTAGTACAGGATGCCACGGGCATCCAGGAGGTCCTCATGGAAGCGCACAGTGGTTTTGATGGCCACACCCACGGAAAGTCGATTTCGGCCCGCAATCCAAAATTTAAACTGTTCAACCATAACCATGTGATCCGTGCAGAAAGCATGGACGATCCCACGAGGTTTACCTATAGTTCGAACATTTATTTGGACGAGCGAAATCCAGAGATTGAGGAGGATGAGCTATTTCTGGCCGGACCTTATCATTTTTCCATCCAGGCCACGGACGTAGAGGGCAACCAGACCACGTATGGGGACGATACCATTTACCATACTACGGTATACATCAACAAACCCTACGCACCTCAGGCAGAAATAACTACCCTGAATATTGCGGAAGGCAGCATTTCCGGACGTATTTACAGGAACATGGATCATGCGGCCTCCTCTGATATCACCTTCCTGTGGATCTATGTCCAGGAACCGAACACAGAGAACCCCGATCAGGAGGGGGAGATCCTTGAGGAACGGCTTTGGGGGCAATCCAATTGGCCACACCAGTTCCGCCCTAATCAGGGTGATGCGCTACCCAATGCCCAAGAGCTGGATATGGCACAGCTTTTAGCGAACGATCAGGACTTTTTCGAAGTACTACAGGGGAACAAACTCGTTGTTTGGGCCGAGGACACCAATGGAAATATTTCAGTAACCCAATTTAATAATTAAGTAAAAATGAACAACATGAAACAATCAATTTTTAAACTATCCCTCTTTTTTTTGGCTATGGCCAGTTTTATAGCTTGTAGCGATGACGATTCTACACCTATAATCGATGATGATCCCATTGGGGAAGACCCAAACCCAAACGACCCCGATGACCCGGTTGCCGTTGAATTTATAGACATGGAAAGTGACTGGGTACGGCTTTCCCTTATGAGGGACGGCGGCATAGATGTTATGCAGGCCGATTCCGGGGAAATCAAGTACAGCGTTGAGGGCGAATTGGTAGAAGGTGCCCGCTATTATACCAGTGGCTCCGGGCAGTATCTTATCGAGGTGGATCGGACTGGCGGGAAAGTCCGCTTTTTTGATTCCGGCATCGTAAACCATGACGACCACGGGCACGAAAACCCGGCCCGATGGGTCAATGCCGAACTCACGTCCGTTTTGCCCACGCATTACACATACTCAGGATTCCATATGTTGATCTTTAACGATGGGGATGGATCCATCTCCTACATCGATGAAACCCGATTGGAAATCCCTTCCTACCAACCCGAGACATTTCAGTTGGAAGGCACCAAAAACCATCATGGCGTAGGGATTCGATTGGATAGTGGCAAATTTGCCGTAACCTTCCAAAGTGAAACGGTTTCCAGTGAAGAGCGCCTACCCCAAATGGTTAAATTTGTGACCAGTGATGGCACTGTCATCGATGACAATGGAGGTGTGGAAGTAGGCAGAATCCACGGCAGTGCCAACAATGGTAGCTACGGGGCCTTTGGTTCTACCGATGGCGTTATCATCGTGGACGATCAAGACAATATTGACCTGATTCCCAATGCCGAGGGCCTCAATTCGGAATCTGGGAACTGGTTGGGAAACCTTAAGGGACATGAACATGCCGATGTCTTTTTTGGAAGATCCGGAAACTTGGGTGTTTTTATGGTGGACCCGGAGAACAAATCCATAACCCCCATCTATTCCGGAGGCGATGTTGTTGGCGATATGTTCAGCTTTGACGGGGAATACTATCTGGTACATACCGAGGGTGGCAGGATACAGGTGTTCGATGGACACGACGGAGATCTCATTACGGATCGTATCGTTGAAATGGCCGATATCCCCGAGCTATCCGCCAAAGGTGGTTCGGAAACGGATATCCTTAAGGATGGGGAAGACCCCAGCCCCGTTTTGGTAGCCTCCGATGATTTTCTTTATGTGTTGGCACCCAATCGCACGCAAATCAAGGTCTTGGAAATAGATGAGCTAAAGCACGTACACACCATTGAATTGGATTCCCCCGTGCACAGTATGATGAAGAATGGATTTTCCATAGAAGGGGAACAACACGGGGATCACGATCACTGATGACTTACCTATTCAAAGCATAAAAATCGGCCTGGGCACTAAGGTGCCCAGGCCGATTTTGTAGTATCCATGCCTGGTTCCCTTGATTTGACAGTGATTAAATTAACGTGAATTCGACGTATGGCATTTGGTTCAATGCAAAAATGGTTTGCTTATCGTATATCCAATTTTTTTAGCCCTCGCAGTATAAAATTGAGCAATCGGATTAATTGTTGTAGGTTTACAACAGTTATGGGCAACAACAATAGAATCCATTATGACAAAAGTACCTCAATAGGAATGTTGACGGGTTCTATTTTTGGTTTGTTGAAAAAGGAGCTGCAACGTCAGTTCGATATTAGAAATGTCCCGATAAAAGTGGAGTTGTTCCCAATAATCAACAGACTTTTTATACAGGATGCCGTACCGCAGCAGACCATTGCGGAATGGTTCGGCTACGATAGGCCAAAAACTTCCCGTGTACTCGATGAGCTGGAAGATTCCGGTCTTGTCCAACGAAGGAACGATCCTGATAGCAGACGGACAAAACTTATCTGCCTTTCCAATTTTACAAAAGAGAGCAGACCCATTATCATCAATGCACTCGAGGAGGCCTTTGAGATTGCTTACAAAGATTTTACCAAAGACGAGATAGACGATCTTATCAAAAAACTGCAAATGATCAAACGCAATCTAGAGCGCTAAAAATTTTAAATAAACTGTTGTTTTTGACAACAGTTGTAATACGAAACATTCTAATTAAGGGAACATCATTTAAAATCAACATCATATGAAAACACAAATGGATTACAACAAATTGAAGCCCAAAACGGTAAATGAAGAAGCTTTGTCCACTGGTCTAGAGCTCTACAATCGACTCAACCAAGGTGCCCAAACGGGTGAATGGGACCCCTTCTTGGAACTCTTACATGAAGATTTGACCTGGTTCGCTCCGGTGGACGGATTTCAAGGCCTTCATAGGGGCAGGGGTTCCATGGAAAAATTGTTTAAGCACCATGCTGGAGTAACCAGGACAACCTGGGAATTGAAGAACATCATTGCCAATGGGAACGAAGTGGGCTTCGAGTGCTGGACGCACGGAACCATAGAAGGAAAGTCCTATGGCAATCAGTTATTGATGCTCTTTGTTATTGAAAATGGAAAGGCAAGGCATATAAGGGAATATGCTGGATATATCAATGGAGTCGGAGATTTTGTGGGAATTGGAAACGCCAACGACGGTGAAGATGCCCATGATTACAAAAAAGAATAGGAAGGCTATTCCTAAAATGGATACTTCAAAACAACGGTTTGGTCAATACTCCGGACCGTTGTTCCCTTATTGGAATGTTCTTCGATCGAACATTTCAGGGAACTAAAAAACTTCTTGTTAAGGACTTTGCTTTGATTCCTTCCAAAAAAAATTTGGTGTTCAATACCCTACATACATACCTCACAATACAAATGGTACACCACTAAATCCAGTTAATGATTGGATTTTAAAAACCGGTTATTATTTAAAAACATACCCTATTCTTAGGTCAAAAAAATCGGCAACATGTCGATGTGCCTTTAGGTTAAAACCGGCGAATAGGCGCTTGTTAAAACTATAGGTCAATCCATAGCGCTGATACACATCGTCCGTTGTGCGGAACTGATTGAAATAATAGATTCCCAATTGCTGACTAAACGTTATTCTTCCCAACCAAAATTCATGGCCCACCAATAGTGCTGCTTGAGGAAATGCGGCATCGGCATCCTCCAACTTAATTTGCTCCCTTCTTGAAAAGTCCACTGCCCATTCGGTTCCAATGGTAAGGGCACTTCTGCCGCCCACCCATCGGCTATAGTTTCCCGAAAACCCAAAAACATAAAATCTATCGCGCTCCCCAACAGTGGCATTGCTTAAACCCGAAAAATGAACAAGGGACAACCGTGTCTTATCCTCTGGGGGCTTTCGCTTGGAAATCCTTGGAAGGTTCGGATAGGTAATCGGCACAAGACTGGTGTTGACCCCAACACTCAAAGTGGGAAGATTCAGCCCTTTGTTGGGTGAGCTGACACCCCCGTTGGAGATGTGGCTATACTTGGCCGCCAACCGAAAATTCAGTTTATCGGTAATTCGGTAATTAAGTCCCGCCCCCAATACAATGGAAAAGGCAAGGGCGGTACTATACGACTGATTTCTTGGATTGGTCACCTCATCAAAAGGATTGGTCAAATAGGCCCCACCCAAACCCATCCGAACAAATAAATTGGTTCGTTTTTGAGTGAGGAAATACGGTTCCAGATAGGCCAAGGGAACGATGCCACTTCCTAAAACCTCGGCATTGTCCCAATTCCAATACGCGAGACTGACCCCAATTCTCGGATAACAATTACAAAACTCCCATGACTTTCTGGTGAGTAGTAGTTTACTGACATCCAATCGGATACCGACCGGGTAGGAATCATCTATTTGGCGAAGTGATTCCGAGTGTTTTAGCAAAAATCCATAATCAGCACTAACGCCGAGGAACACGGGTTTGCTTTCCACAAAAGTGGTATCTTTTTGTGCATACACCCCAGGGCCTAAGCAAAGAAAAGCGAATAGGATTACCGTAAGATTTTTCACCGTTAAAAAATACTACTTAAGCATCAAAATTTGGACTAATTGTGATAGCTCACACTACATTTTGTCTTGTGTTATTGTTAAATTTTAGAAAAGAAGGGGTAAAAAGGCCACCACGGACCGTATTTTCCACATGACAGCATGAATTACAATTGACCCCTTTCCCCAAAAAAGTAAGCCCATTATTCAAAGACTCGTGCGCAGTGTTTAGATTTGGCATACCAATACCACGCTTGGAACCTTGATGTCCTACAACCTATGGAGAATAAAAAACAACTTTTTGTCATTGCATTTGCCCTGTTTTCCCTGTTTTTTGGTGCCGGCAACCTTATCTTGCCCCCCCAACTTGGGTTTAAGGCGGACCATACGTGGATTTGGGTAACCCTTGGTTTTACCCTTTCTGCCGTTGTTATTCCCATTTTAGGTATTCTTGCGCATGCCCGGTTGCAAGGCACATTGTTTGATATTGCCAAAGGGGTCTCCCCAACATTTAGTTTAATCTATTGTTATTTAATTTATGCCATTTCCATAAGCTTGCCCTCACCCAGAACGGCATCCGTTACCCATGAAATGGCCATTGTTCCCATTTTTGAGACTTCCCCATGGTTGACCAGCTTTGTCTATTTTGCACTGGTGCTCCTTTTTGTTTTGAACCGCTCCAAAATTCTAAACCTTATCGGAAAGTTTTTGACCCCGGGCATATTGCTCATTCTTTTGGCAATCATTGTTACCACCATTATGGGATTTGACTTTTCCTTTGGGGAATCAGAGTTTCCAAACCCTTTTACCCATGGTATTTTGGAGGGTTACCAAACTTTTGATGCCATTGGTGCCGTAGTCGTGGGCGGGGTAATCATTATTTCGGTAAACCTAAAACACAAGGGATTGGATTTTGACCAAAAAAAACAATTGATCGGCAGGGCCGGTATATACGCCGGTTTAGGGCTTTTTTTGGTCTACACAGGTCTAATTCTTACCGGAGCATTGATGGCCGATGAATTTGAAAAGCATATTTCCCGGACGGAACTTTTAACCGGCATTAGCTTAACCACCCTAGGAAATGCGGCCACCCTATTTTTAAGCGTCCTGGTAAGCCTGGCCTGCTTTACCACTGCGGTTGGTATTGTTACCGGAACGGCCGATTTTGTAAAGGGCCGGTTCAATGATTCCCAAAGCGCCTATGTTTTTACGGCGGTTATTGGATGTCTTTTGGGTGTGGTGATGGGACAGTTCAATGTGGGGTATATTATCGCGGTTGCACTTCCTGCACTGATGTTCATGTATCCAGTGACCATAGTGCTCATTTTCTTAAATCTACTTCCCAAAAAATGGGCTTCCAAAAAGGTCTTTCAATGGGTGGTTGCAGCAACATTGGTTTTTAGTGTACCCGATTTTTTGGGAAGCGTGGGCTTGGGAGGGTCGCTGTCCCAGTTGACCCAGTGGATTCCCTTGAGCGGCTTTCATATGGGTTGGGTGCTTCCTTCGTTATGTGCTTTCTTTTTGGTTCGTCTGCTGGAGAAGGGTCAAATATGACCCAAAAGCTTTTTTAGCCAACCCGCACGTTCCTGGCTCACGATAACAGCTTTATGGTATTGGGGCTTTAGTTCCACCACCAATTGGCCTGCTTTGCCCGGTTTTATTTTTGAAACGGAGCCAATGTTTGTTAAAAGTTGCCGATTTAATCGAACGAATTGATTTGGGTCCGCAAGGGTTTGCAAATGGTTCAAAGAGGTATTGATCGAAAACTGGGAACCATCATGGGTTTTGGCAAAAACAATTTCACTTCTGAAGAAATAGGCAATGTCATCAATATGAAACGGTAACAATTCTTTCCCTGACTTCAACAAGAAACGATCTTTCCTGTTTTTTGAAATATCGTTTTGAAAATGTTGTTTCAATTCAACGCTTTTTGCCATCCAATCGTTGAGGTACTTCTCCCTTGTCCTGAAAAACTTGGCCAACGCCTGGTTGACCTCCTTGACGGTCAAAGGTTTGAGCAAATAATCAATTCCTGTGGTCTTAAAGGCACGTATGGCGTACTCATCATAGGCGGTCGTAAAAATGATGGGCGCCTCAAGACCCGTTTTTTCCATGATGTCAAAGGAAATACCATCGGATAAATGAATATCCATAAATATCAGGTTAGGATGGGTATTTTCCTTTAACCACCCAACGGCCGCTTCCACACTGGGCAAACATGCATCCACTACAATCCCAAAGCCGGACAACTCCAGAAGGTTCTCCAGATGTTTCTGTGCCTTAGGCTCATCCTCAACAATGATGACGTTAGTTTTCATGGTCTATAGCAATGAACTCGTTTAAACTTTTTCAAATGGCTAAAAATTGTCCTTTTGCACCCATTTTTCGTCTTTTTTTCCCTCCGTAGCCCAGCTATGCAACTCAAAAAAGCCTTCATCTGTGCACAAAACCCCTAATTTTCGCTTCATTCCAAAAAGTTTAAATGAGTTCAATTAGGGGAACCCTTACGCAAAAACAATCCTCCTTCTTTTCCACCACTACTTTGGATTCCGTTAAAAGATCGTACCTGGCCAGGATATTTTGCAATCCGCTTTTTATGCTGTGTTCTACCTTTTTGGGATTTAGATTGTTGGAGAGGGTCAGGTACCCGTTACTAGACAGAAGTTTTAAAACAATCCCATTTTCAGCATCAATTTGATTGTGCTTGATGACGTTCTCCACCAACTCATGCAACACCAAAGGTGGGACATGCTTCCCTTTCAGATGGTCCTTCTCCACCTTCTCCTCCAGTTGAAATGCGTTGCCAAAACGTTCTTTTAGCACTTCTAGATATTGCATGGTAACCTTGTATTCTTCCATTACGGGAATAAGGTCCGCTTTGGAATGTTTTAAAATGTGGCGATAGATATTGGATACATTTTTCAGGACCTTTTTGGCCATATCGGGATTTTCATCCACCAAATAGTAAATGGTATTGAAATTATTGAATAAAAAATGAGGGTCCAGTTGGTTACGAAGGGTCTGAAGGTTTGCTTTTACAATTCCCGTTTTGTAAGCTTCATTCCTAATGAGTGCCCGATAATAGGAATCTTTCCAGGTGACCAGCCAGAGGATAAGGCCAAAAATCAGGGATAGGATCAACCCGATCAAAAGGGCCGAGATCATATGCGGTAACAAAGGGGGTTCGCTACCCAATACAAAGTGATCCAACCATTTAAAAACGTAGAATAATACGGAATATACCAAGGTTCCCACAAAAACAGGGACCACAAAAGTCAAGGCGTCCTTTGCCAATGGGACCCTACCACCATTCCACTTTGCTAATCCCAGCTGCGTGAACCGGATGCTTTCCAAACAAATAAAGGCCATGAATACCAGCAAGCTATTCATCAAAATATTAAAACCCGGGGGCTCCTTGAACTGGGAAAAGATCCATACCATCAAAAATAGAATTGACGATACCGCCAAAGCAATTGAAAGCCTTACATACCATTTTAGTTGCTGTTCCTCCATAAGGGATTCGTTAGCCCATGTTGGGATTAAATGTAGCCATTCGTTCGTATTTAAAGTTCGCATTTTTCTGGGAAAGCCACGTTTTGTGAGGCTTTATCCTACTGAAATTAGGGTTTGTACATGCCCTTTGGGGTTTCATCCCCATAATTTTGGGTTTCATGAAATCTGGCAACGGCAATCCCTGTTTGTACTTCTACCTTTAGGGGCAAACGATTGCAAATGCTACTGCGCCTCTTATCCCTATTGCTCTTTACAAATCTGATGATTGCACAATCGGACACTTCCCTTATGGACAACATTTTTCAAGTGGACAGTTTAGAGGATGAAAAATTTGTTGGATTCATCAAGGAGGTCAGTCAAAACGCACAATTTGTTTTCATAGGCGAACAACATGGGATTAAAGAAGTGGGCATTTTTACCAATGCCATTTTTGATCTTGTCCATACCAACGGTTTCCATACGCTCTGTATTGAAACGGATGCCTTGGCCGCCACGAAGATCCAACAAATGGCCTCTTCAAAAGAACCTCTGAAATTGGCCAATGCCCTTTATCAAAAATTCCCTTTGGCCATACCTTTTTACAATAATGCATCGGATTATGACCTATTTACCAATGTGGTTTCCAAAGGCGGAACCATTTGGGGGATTGACCAAACATTTATGGCCCAATTCCGGTTGAATTTGGATCATCTTTCAAAAAACACGACCAACCCTTTGTTAAAAAAAATGACGGCTACATTGAAGGACAAGGCAAAAACAGCTTTTGAGGAATCGTTCAAAAGCAAGTCTTTTGGTGATATGTTCATTTATTCCTATACGGATGCACTCCATGATAGTTTGCTGGCCACCCGTCCCAACGCGAAGGAAGCCGAGATTTTGTACCAATTAAAAAAAACCAGGGAAATCTATGGCCATTTTGCTTCCAAACGCTATTATTTGAACAACGAAGTTCGGGGGCAATTAATGAAATCCAACTTCAATGCGTATTACAAGGAAGCCCTTAACACCGATCCAACACCCAAAGTTGTTCTTAAACTTGGGGCCACCCATGCCACCAGGGGACTGAGCATGACCAACATTTATGACGTCTCCAATTACCTATCGGAACTTGCCATTTTCAACGGTATGCGGTCCCTACATTTTATGGTGGCCGGAATGAACGGAACGGTCCTGGAAGGCAATCCTTTTGTTGAAAATCCCATACGCGGGTTTGACAACACCGAACAATTGCCCAAGGAATTGCAGGAGCTGGTGGTTGGCTTTGACAAAAAATATACCATTGTTCATTTGGAACCCCTCCGTGAAAAGTCTTATGGAAGCCTTTTTTCCGAAAGCCTCAAAACATTCATTTTCAATTTTGATGTCCTGGTCCTGGTGAACAATGCGGAAGCACTGGAACCGTTTCAAAAAAACAGTGGGACGGAATGATCCATTCCAAAATGTTTTAGATGGTATTCCAGTCGCATGCCGATTTGGATACGATTACGATTCCCCCCTCCTCTTTTTATTGTAGTTATAAATCAAATAGGCAATAATAACCAAAACAACAAAGGGCAAATACGACCCAATGACCACGCCAATTTCATAGGCACTGTCCGGGGCTTCCTCCATTTTTTTTTCGATATTGGGTTGTTGTATAAAAAACATTATTGCATTCATCGGTAAAAATTTAGATTTCTCACACTCCCACAGGTCGGTTCGAAATGACGCCTGTAACCACCAACGAACAACCATTACCTATTCATCAATTCCTCGATTTCCTCGACTTCAATCGGGATGTTTTTCATCAAGTTGAACGGCTCCCCGCTTTCCTGGACGACCACATCATCTTCCAGGCGAATGCCAAAGCCTTCATCCGGAATATAGATGCCCGGTTCCACGGTAAATACCATGTTGGGTTTCATCGGGGTTTTCAATGCGCCATAATCATGGGTGTCCAATCCAATATGATGACTGGTCCCATGCATAAAATACTTTTTGTAGGCCGGCCAATCCTTCTTTTCATTTTGAACATCGGCTTTATCCAATAGGCCCAGACCCAATAATTCCGAGGTCATGATTTTGCCCACCTCTTTGTGATATTCTGCCCAAATGGTTCCGGGCACCAGTAACTGGGTGGCTTCATTTTTTACCCGAAGCACTGCGCTGTACACTTCTTTCTGTCTATCGGTAAATCGTCCATTGGCCGGGATGGTACGGGTCATGTCACTGGAATAATTGGCATATTCCGCACCTACGTCCATCAAAATTAAATCGCCATCCTTCACTTGTTGGTTGTTCTCGATATAGTGCAACACATTGGCATTGTTCCCCCCTGCAATGATTGGTGTATAGGCAAAACCCCTGGAGCGATTTCGGACAAACTCATGCAAGTACTCCGCTTCCATTTCATATTCCCAAACCCCGGGTTTGGTAAACCCTAAAATCCTTCGGAACCCCTTTTCGGTGATATTGCAGGCTTCCTGCATCACTGCAATTTCCTCCGGCTCCTTTACCCCTCGAATTTGTTGCAGGATCGGATTGCTCTTGGCCCATTGGTGCGCGGGAAAATCTTTCTTGCACTTTTCAATAAAACGGTCCTCCCGTGTTTGGGTTTCCACGGCCTGGCGATAATGCTCATTGGTATTAAAATAAACGGTATCCGCTTCCGTCATCAAATCAAAAAAGACCTTGTCAAAATCGGTTAGCCAATACACCGTTTCAATTCCCGAAACCGCGGTAGCTTGTTCCTTGGTCAACTTGGCCCCCTCCCAAACAGCGATATGTGCATTGGTTTCCCGTACAAAAAGGATTTCACGGTGCTTTTTATCCATGGCATCTGGAAACAAGAGCAAAATGGTCTCTTCCTGATCTGCTCCGCTAAGGTAAAATATGTCCCGATGTTGTTTAAAGGGTAAGGTACTGTCCGCACTTACAGGATAAATATCGTTTGAATTAAAGACCGCAATACTTTGGGGCCTCATTTGATCTGTAAACTTTTTACGGTTCTTTATAAAAAGTTGGTTGCTGATTTGTTTGTATTTCATTGGATTGGTATTTCAGTCAAATGGGTTTACTATCCCATTCCGTAAATGTAAGAACTGTTTTTTCATCCTACCCAGAACACAACGAAAATTCAACCTAATCTTATTCCTAAAAATGATGTATCGGACATTCCAAGATTTTGGGGTTCGCCGTTTAGGGGTCCGAAGGAATGAAAACAAATCACATCCAGTACCATCTTTCAAAAAACCACGCCGTTGAGGTTAGAATAACAAACGGCCAAGCGGGAACCTTAGTTCTTCTCGTTTAAACTCCAATTGTATGGTAAGTAGTTGATTTTGGTAGCAACCGCAAGAGGTGTGCTCAAATATCCGTTGATGTATTCCAAAAGTGTTCCATTATCGGTAAAATCGCCCTTATACCATTTAAATATTTCGGACAGTTTGGCCTCATTGGCATTAAATTGATTGCGGGTCGGGTCATTTATAAATCCCCTGGTGGCGGCCTCCAATTGACGTTCCATTGCCGAAGCCGTAAACGCTTCATTGATCAATTTGGGACAGGAGTATGAAGCACAATTAATGGCAAAGTGAATTCTGGGCTCGTCCATTTTACGAAGTACTTTGTGCTCTATATAACCCAAAGAAACCAAATCGTCCCCCACCTTAACAATATCCTTCCCCCAGGGCTTTTTAATATCCTTGATACTGTTGGTGGGGTAATTGTCCAGAATCAACTTCACTGTAGCCGCATTATATAAATTGATGTAATAGGCCAACTTTTCGTTTTTGGACCAAGCCGTGGTCGGGCTATTTTGGGCAAGTGCTTCCAAATAGGCATTAAGTTTTGTAGCGCCGTTCCTAAAGCTTTTATAATCCACATTGCCCGAATTATCCACATATTTTTGAAGCAATTCATCCCAAGCTTTGTGGGATGGGGCTTTGCTTTGCAAACCTTCCTTCCTTGTTTCCACAGTAGTGTTTTTGTGGGAAGATGGTATGTTTTCCATTAGGGTACTTTCTACCCTACCGGAATCATCATGCGCGTTCCTGGACGTGTTGTTCGTGTATGAAACAAAGATGAGAAGGCTATAAACCAGTGATGTCAATTTCATGTGCACTGTTGTTGGGGGTTTTCCTTTTTCCTTTGACGTAAAAATGGAATACGGATTACATGGATTTCGAAATTCCTGTTTTCCTTAAAAAAATCCCTGTTTAGCCACTGTAAAGTACCCTTCAAGGGCAGGACAAAAAAAGGAGCCCAAAGGCTCCTTTTAAGTCTCACTTTTTCGCAATAGTTTGTTGGTTATTGCATCGCTAACGTCCTATGAATGAGAACGACTTTTAAAGTTGGGCTCTAAAAGCGTAACAAATAAACTGTTTAGTAATTATTTTTGCAAGATTTTAACAAATTTATTTCGTTTTTCTCAGTTTCTGTGATAATTCACACAATTTGTCCTGTTGCTTCCTTCTTCATACCTTCCAAATCCAAACTTAAATGGTCCTTTAATGAAACTTTTCTTTGCTTTTCTCCTCTCCGTCGGCATCTGTTTTGCGCAATCCACTCCAACATCAAAAGAATCCATAATTGAGGCGTTGCAACAGAAGTCGCAGATGGCCAAGAACTCCTTGGTCAAAAACCTCCCTTTACAAAATATTGGTCCTGCCGTAATGAGTGGCCGTGTGGTGGATTTGGATGTTAATCCCATCGATCCCACAGAATTTTACGTGGCCTATGCCTCCGGAGGTCTTTGGCTCACCAAGGATAATGGCATCTCTTTTACCCCATTACTGGATAACAGTGATACCCAAAACATTGGAGACATTGCCGTGGATTGGAAAAGCAATACGATATGGGTAGGAACAGGGGAAAACAATGCTTCCCGCTCAAGTTATGCAGGAATTGGAATTTTAAAGTCCACCGATAACGGGAAAAATTGGGAAAATACAGGCCTGCACGATTCCCAACATATTGGCAGAATACTGGTCAATCCCAACAATCCAAATGAAGTGGTCGTTGGGGCTTCCGGAAGGCTCTATTCCACAAATGGGGAACGTGGCATCTATAAAACCACTGATGGTGGACAAACCTGGAAAAAAACACTGTTCATAAACGAAGAAACAGGCATTATTGATGTTGCCCATGCCCCCAATAACTTCAACATCCAATATGCTGCAGCTTGGCAAAAGGACAGAAAGGCATGGAACTTTTTGGGCAATGGCAAGGGTTCTGGCATTTATAAAAGCACTGATGGTGGCGAAAGCTGGACCTTGATCAGCACCATCAACAGCGGTTTCCCTACTGGGGAAGGTGTCGGTAGAATAGGTTTGGCCGTTTTTGATGATACCACGGTTTATGCCGTACTGGATAATCAGGACCGTAGGCTTCCAAAAAAGGAAAAGGAAACCGATAAGGATGATCTGACCAAGGAAGATTTTAAAATCATGACCGTTGAAACCTTCCTGGCCCTTGAAAACAAAAAACTGAATGCTTTTTTAAAGACGAACAATTTTCAGGAGAAATATCGTGCCGAGAATGTAAAGAACATGGTACGTGATGGTGCTGTTAAGCCCATTGATTTGGCCACGTATTTGGAAAATGCCAATTCCCAATTGTTCGATACGCCCGTAATTGGTGCCGAGGTCTATAGAAGTGATGATGCGGGAAAAACATGGAAAAAAATGAACGAGGATTATATAGATGATTTGTTTTATAGCTATGGTTACTACTTCGCGCAGATTAGGGTGGACCCTTCGGACAAGGACAAAATCTATCTGGCTGGGGTTCCTTTACTGCTTTCCGAGGATGGGGGAAACACCTTTACTTCCATTGGCAAGGAAAATGTCCATGTGGACCACCACTCCCTTTGGATCAATCCCCAAAAACCGGGGCACCTCATCAATGGGAATGATGGTGGGGTGAACATTACCTATAATGACGGTGCGGTTTGGATGAAAAACAACTCCCCCAATGTAGGTCAGTTTTATGCCATCAATGTAGATAATGAAGAACCCTATAATGTATATGGCGGGTTGCAGGACAATGGGGTTTGGATGGGAGCCCATAACAGCACGGACAATAACGCATGGCATGGAACTGGAAAGAACCCCTGGCAACGAATATTGGGGGGCGATGGAATGCAGGTCCAGATTGATAACAGAAATGCCAATACCGTCTACACGGGTTTTCAATTTGGGAATTACTTCCGTTTGGATCTGGCTACCAAAAAGAATACCCGGATACAGCCCAAACATGAATTGGGGGAAGCCCCTTATCGCTTCAACTGGCAAACCCCAATCCTCTTGTCCAGTCACAATCAGGACATTCTCTATTTAGGGGGAAATAAATTGCACCGATCCATGAATCAAGGTGATGACTGGGAAACCATTTCCCAGGATTTAACGCAAGGGGGCAAAAAAGGTAATGTGGCCTATGGTACCCTAACCACCATTTCGGAATCCCCGTTTCAGTTTGGATTGTTGTATGTTGGGAGTGACGATGGATTGCTACATATTTCCAAAAATGGCGGAGGAAGTTGGGAGAACATTTCCGATGCCTTTCCCAAAGACCTATGGGTCAGTGAGGTGGTGGCCAGTACCCACAAAAAGGAACGGGTTTACGCCACATTAAACGGGTATCGCTGGGATGATTTCACGACCTACGTGTACCTTAGTGAGGACTATGGAAAAACCTGGAAGGCCATTTCAAAGGGAATTCCAATTTCCCCCGTAAATGCCCTGGTTGAAGATCCAAGCAATCAGGACCTCTTGTTTGTCGGCACCGACAACGGGCTTTATGTTTCCTTCAATAGGGGTGAATCTTGGGAGCTGTTCCAAAATGGAATGCCCAATGTTGCCGTTCATAATCTGGTTATACAACCGGAAGCCAAACATTTGTTGGTGGGTACGCACGGACGCAGTATTTACAAGGCAGACATCAGTTCCTTGCAGCAAATGACCGCGGAAGCCCTATCAAAACCCTTGGCGGTCTTTGAAGTTGGGGACATAAAACATTCCAAAGGATGGGGCAATAGTTGGAGTACTTGGATCGAACCCAACACCCCAGGTCTGGATATTGCCTTTTATACGTCCAAGGCCGGAAATACTTCCGCTTCCATCAAAACCACGGATGGGATTGAAGTGGGCTCAACCGAGTTGACTGCGGATAAGGGCCTGAACCTATTATCCTATGATGTTGCTTTTAGCAAAGAAGGTAAAAAGGCTTTTTTGAAAAAGAATAAGACCAAGTTGATAGCGGCAAAAAATGGAAAGACCTATTTGCCCAAAGGTGAATACATCATTGAACTTTCTGCCAACGGCGCCACCGAAAAAGTGGAATTTAAAATTGAATAATGCAACTTACCCTTACTATTCCGGCCTTATTATTTCCCGCGGTCTCCTTGACCATGCTTGCCTATAACGCGCGTTATTTGGCCATCGCGGCATTGATCCGGCAGTTACATAAACAATTTGAGGAAACGCAGGACAGTCCTTTAAAGCGTCAAATAGAATCGCTTCGAAAACGTCTCAATATCATTAAGAACATGCAGGCCACCGCTATAGGAAGCTTTTTATTGGCTGCAATTTCCATGTTTTTAATTTATGTGGAAATGAATGTCTTCGCCAACATCATTTTTGGAATTAGTTTGATTTTATTGATGATGTCCCTGGTTTTGTCCCTTATTGAAGTGCAGTTATCCACCAAAGCCCTTGGTATTCAGCTAAAAAAGATGGAAAGCTAGACGGTAGCATCGGAACTTAATTCAAATTTAATGCCATTATGGTTTTTGTATGGGGGTTCAGTAGTATTTTTAGTGGATCAATCCTAAACTGAATACCATGAAAAAAACTGTATTTCTTATTGCGGCTACCTTATTCTTTGCCTCGAATCATTTGTTTGCACAAATAGAAAAAGGCAGAACCCTAATCGCCATTTCCTCTGCCTTGGGCAACAATGGAGGCGATACCGGTCTATCTTTTGCCAGTACAAAGACCAAGTCCGATGATTTTGAATCGGATGGCACCAATGGTTTCAACTTTAACCTATCCCCAAGACTGGGTTATTTCGTGACGAACGATTTGGTCGTAGGTTTGGAACTGACCTATTCGTTCTTACGTTTTGAAAATCCAGGACTTCAAGGCTTTGGTGGCAGTGAAACCAAAAGCAATCAATATAGTGGTGGTCCTTTTATCCGCTATTATTTTAAGGGTGAAAAAATAAGACCGATCATTGAGGGCGGGTTGTCTTTTGGAAGGACTAACGACACCATTGAAGGAGGGAATCCGGTCGATGGCGGGGATTTGGAATTTAGTTCAAATCTGTTTTCATTCGGTGGCGGTGCAGGACTGGCGGTTTCCTTGGGAAATCATGTCAGTTTTGATGCACTATTGGTTTATTTAAATTCCCAGGTTAAGCCAGCGGATAACAATGACAACAACTTACGTTCCATAGTGAGTTCTTTTAGTCTAAGGCTTGGCTTTTCCATTTATCTGGGGAAATCGACCAAACAACGTGTGGATGACAATAGGGGTTAAGAGGCCATAAACTGATTCTTTTTGGGAAAAACCTTACACCAACGGCAAAAAGGGAGTATTTCTTACTCCCTAAAATTGTATTGTGAACAGGTAAAATAAGATTTTTCCTTACCATGGCCTTACCTATTCTTACTGTAAAATTTTAGAATTTTTGCTACTTTTAAAGCTCCAACTCAACTAATACTTTTTGTCATGAAAAGGGTAAAGGATATTGCCTTTTTTAAAAATATCAAGGAGATCAGGGAATATCAATTTGGTACATTCTACTTTTTTGATGGCCTTGTCATTTCCGAAATCAATGAGGGCATAACCTTTGGATGGGATATGGCGCAAAAGGCAATCAACGCTGCCAGGGAGGTATTTGGCGAAGACATGCCCATTGCCTACATCTCCAATAGGGTAAACGCCTACCATGTAGTCCCCACGGACTGGTCAAAGTTTTATAAAAATCGGAACCAACTCGTATTTTATTCGGTGGTGGGAAATACCAAAGGTAGTTTTGCCAGTCTTGTTATGGAACGTATGTTCTTCAAAAACTCCATCAAAAAATTTACCGATTTGGAAAAGGCCATTGAGTGGAGCCTTAAAAAGAGTGAAATGCACCATAAAAAAACGGCTGCAAAACGCAACGATTATCTTCCTACATGAAATAGGGCGTCACCCTGATTTACCACGGCCTGGTGATTGATGCAGATGATATGGCCATCAAACGGGGCTTTTATTTTTTTGTGTTTTTTGGCATAGGTGTCCGTTACCATACCCAATAATTGCCCCTTTTTCATTCGTTTGCCATTCTTGATTTCCGGTATGAACATCCCTGCCCTGGGCGCTCGCAACCATTTTCGGTATTCCAATGAAATGGATGGGATTTGTTCGGGTTTATCCAACAACATCCCCAATCCGAACAGTACGTTTTTAACCCCTTTAATGCCAATTTCAATGGCGCTTTCATCAAAACGCATGCTTTCCCCAGCTTCGTAAACGGCAATGGGTTTCCCCAGTTTATGGGCAGCCTTTCTGAACGAACCTGAAATAAGGTTGGAAGCGAAAGCAAACGGGGCATTGAACAGCATGGCCAACTTTAAACTCATTTCATCCCCTTCGGTATACCGCATTTGGGGAAAGTTATGACGCTGGCCCCCACCCGTATGTAGGTCCAATCCAAAATCGATTTGAGGTAAGATCTCCTGGGTATAATGATAGGCAATCCTACTGGCCAGTGATCCCGTTTTGGTACCGGGAAAGCTTCGGTTTACATCTTTGCCGTCCGGAACATCCCGTGAAAAATGGATAAACCCAAAAACATTTAGGATGGGGACTACAATTACCGCTCCCTTACTAATGCTTAAATCCCCATTTTCCAGCATTCGGCGTAGGGTCTCCACCCCATTGATTTCATCTCCGTGGAGTCCTGCCTGTAGCAATACCGTTGGCCCCTTCTTTTTTGCGTTGAACACGTGAACAGGGATATCGATCAAGGTTCCGGTGGGCAATCGGGCAATTTCTATCCTGAGCAGTTTGTTTTGCCCGGGAGCAACGGAGTCCCCATTGATGGTTATGGTCCTATTTTCTTCTTCGAAATGCATTCCTTTCCACAAATTGAACAATATGTTTTGCGACATTGACCCCGCTGGCCCCCTCAATTCCCTTAAGTCCCGGGGAGGCATTGACCTCAATCAAAACAGGGCCCTTTTTAGAACGCATTAGGTCTACCCCGGCAACACCCAACCCCAAGTATCTGGCGGCATCCAATGCAATATGTTGTTCTTTTTTGGTGATCTCGGCGACCTCCGTGTCCCCCCCTCTATGGACATTGGAACGAAATTCGTCCAAGTCACTCTTCCGTTTCATTGCGGCAACCACCTTATTGCCCACCACAATGATCCGAATGTCTTCACCATTGGCCTCTTCAATGTATTGTTGCAACAGTATGCTGGTATCCATTTTGTAAAAGGTGTCTATTATGGACTTGGCCGATTTTTTGCTTTCTGCCAAAATTACACCAAGGCCTTGGGTACCCTCCTGAAGTTTGATCACCACGGGAGGACCGCCCAATAATCGAATCTGGTCTTCAATATTGTTGGGATTTATGGAGAACAGGGTCTCTGGTATGGGAATTCCCTTCCTTGCCATAATCTGGAGGGTGCGTACTTTGTTTCTGGCCCTTGTAATGCCCAACGAACGGGCCGTACTAAAAACTCCGTTCATTTCAAATTGCTTTACAATGGCGGAACCGTGTTTGGTGACCTTGGCTCCTATTCTGGGAATAACGGCATCAAATTCATGGGTAATATCCTCTTCTCCAATAAAAATCTTGGGGTTTCCCTCTCCAAGTTTTACGGAACACTTGGTATGGTCTATCAGTTCCACATAATGACCCAGTTGCTGAGCCTCCTGGACTATTCTTCTTGTAGAATGCACATTAAGGCTCACAGAGAGGATAGCAATATTCATTCGCCGGTTACCCATTAAGTTAGGCTTCAATATCGGTCAAAAAATAGAGTTAATGAAAGACTTCAAGAATTAAAATGTGCCAAAAACACAAAAAATGTCTAAGCTTTCCCCCAATATTTTGTAAAAATCCATCGCAACATCAAACGCTTTCAAATCTTGCTTATAACGCTTCTAAATAAGGCGGGGTGATTGTTAGAAACTTGTTAAAAACTTGACCTTGCCGTAAATTTGTAGAAAACCTTAAACTAATGAGCGGACTTATAAAATCTTCGCTGGCCCGAAAATATGTGATGGCACTTTCGGGTCTTTTTTTGGTCATTTTTTTAGTGCTCCACGTAACCATCAACCTGGCCTCGGTGATCTCTCCCGATTTTTTTAATGAAGCTTCCCATTTTATGGGTTACAATCCTTTGGTGCAGTTTCTTATGCAGCCCATCCTTATCGCCGGAGTGATTGTACACTTTGTGATGGGTTTTGTGCTGGAAATCCAAAACAAAAGGGCAAGGGGCATCAGTTACGTGAAGTTCCAGGGAAGTGCAAATGCACCTTGGGTATCCCGAAATATGATTTATAGCGGTCTTGTTGTTCTCGCTTTTTTAGGACTGCACTTTTACGATTTCTGGATCCATGAAATGGCTTACAAATATGTGGAGGTCAATCCAGAGGATCCCACCCGTTATTATGCGGAGACCGTGGAAAAATTTGCGCCGATTTGGAGGACCGTACTCTATGTGATATCCTTTGTGCTTTTGAGTTTGCACTTATGGCACGGATTTGCATCTTCCTTCCAGTCCATGGGGGTGAACAACAAATACACCCCCGGCATCAAAAAATTTGCTCAGGCTTTTGCCGTGGTGGTTCCTTTAGCTTTTGCCTTTATCGCTATTTACCACCATCTTAACCCAATAACACATTAGAATTATGGCAGTATTGGAATCCAAAGTTCCATCAGGCCCTTTGGCCGATAAATGGACAAAACATAAAAACGAAATCGACCTTGTCAATCCTGCGAACAAGCGTAATATAGATATTATTGTTGTGGGGACCGGACTTGCTGGAGGTTCGGCCGCCGCTACCTTGGCAGAGCTCGGGTACAATGTAAAAACATTTTGTTACCAAGATTCCCCAAGACGCGCTCATTCCATTGCCGCTCAAGGTGGCGTGAACGCAGCCAAGAATTATCAAGGTGATGGAGATAGTGTGTACCGTTTGTTCTATGATACCGTTAAAGGCGGTGACTACCGCTCAAGGGAAGCCAATGTGTACCGACTCGCTGAGGTTTCCACCAATATCATCGATCAATGCGTGGCACAAGGAGTGCCTTTTGCCCGGGAATACGGTGGTCTTTTGGACAACCGTTCTTTTGGAGGGGTACTGGTATCCAGAACGTTTTATGCCAAGGGACAGACCGGACAACAATTGCTGTTGGGGGCCTACGCCGCCATGAACCGTCAAATACACCGTGGTAAGATAAAATCCTATACCCGTCATGAGATGTTGGATGTGGTCCTTGTTGATGGTAAGGCCAGGGGCATCATTGCCCGGAACCTCGTGACCGGGGAAATCGAAAGACATGCTGGACATGCGGTGGTACTGGCCACCGGAGGTTATGGAAATTTATTCTTCCTTTCCACCTATGCCATGGGAGCCAATGTAATGGCCGCCTGGAAAGCCCATAAAAAAGGAGCCCATTTTGCAAACCCATGTTTTACGCAAATCCACCCGACCTGTATTCCCGTTTCCGGTGACCATCAATCGAAATTGACCCTGATGTCGGAATCTTTACGTAATGATGGGCGTATTTGGGTCCCTGCCAAAAAGGAAGATGCGGAAGCTATCCGTGCAGGCCAATTGAAACCTACTGAAATCAAAGAAGAGGATCGGGATTATTATTTGGAACGCCGATATCCCGCCTTCGGAAACCTGGTCCCCAGGGACGTGGCTTCCAGGGCAGCCAAGGAACGCTGTGACGCCGGATATGGGGTGAATAAAACCGGAGAGGCCGTTTATCTGGACTTTGATGCCGCCATTATGCGGTACGGTCGCGAAAAGGCATTGACTTCCGGAATGAAGAATCCTGATGATGCCACGGTTAGAAAATTAGGTGAGGAAGTGGTAGAGGCCAAATATGGCAACCTCTTCCAGATGTATGAAAAGATTGTGGACCAAAATCCCTACAAAACCCCAATGATGATCTATCCCGCGGTACACTATACCATGGGCGGACTTTGGGTGGATTACAATTTAATGACAACCATCCCCGGCTGTTATGCTGCCGGAGAGGCCAACTTTAGTGATCATGGGGCCAACCGATTGGGAGCTTCGGCCCTAATGCAAGGTTTGGCAGATGGTTACTTTGTATTGCCCTACACCATAGGGGATTATCTGAGTGATGATATTAGGACCGGACCCATATCCCCCGATAGTCCGGAATTTGACGAAGCCGAACAAAACGTCCGTGACCGAATACACAAACTAATGTCTGCCAATGGCATCCATTCCGTAGATTATTATCACAAGAAACTGGGTAAAATCATGTGGAACAAATGTGGTATGGCACGTAATGCGAAGGATTTGAAAGAGGCTATCAAGGAAATCTCCGAATTGCGGAAGGACTTTTGGGAAAATGTAAAGGTTACCGGAAAGGCGGAAGCCAAAAACCAGGAACTGGAAAAAGCGGGACGTGTGGCAGATTTCCTGGAGTTGGGTGAACTGTTCGCCATGGATGCGCTGCATCGCAACGAATCTTGTGGTGGCCACTTTAGGGAAGAATACCAAACCCCTGAAGGGGAAGCATTGCGAGACGACAAAAACTTTAAATATGTCGCTTCCTGGGAATACAAAGGGGACCCAAGTAAGTCCGAGCTGCATAAAGAAGATTTGGTCTACGAAAACATTGAAGTTAAAACAAGAAGTTATAAATAGTTCACAGTTGTTGGTTGATGGTTAACCCAACAACGAGCAACGGACAACAAGAAACTAAATAGCTATGAAAATTTATCTTAAGATTTGGAGACAGAAAGATGCCAATTCCAAAGGGGGAATGGTCGATTATACCATGGATGGTGTGGAAAGCGATATGTCTTTCCTGGAGATGTTGGACGTCTTGAACGAGGAGTTGGTCGCCAAAGGCGAAGAGCCTGTGGAATTTGACCATGATTGTAGGGAAGGGATCTGCGGGACCTGTTCCTTGATGATCAATGGACGCCCCCATGGGCCGGATTCAAGAATTACGGTTTGCCAATTGCACATGAGAAGTTTTAATGATGGGGATACCATTGTTATTGAACCCTGGCGTGCCAAAGCATTTCCCGTTATCAAGGATTTGATTGTGGACAGAACGGCTTTTGACCGTATTCAACAAGCGGGAGGGTACATTTCCGTGAATACTTCCGGTCTTCCTGTGGACGCAAATGCCATTCCCATAGAAAAGGATGCAGCCGATGCTTCTTTTAATGCCGCTACCTGCATTGGTTGTGGTGCTTGCGTGGCCGCTTGCAAAAATGCCAGCGCCATGCTATTTACCTCGGCAAAAGTTTCGCAATTTGCGCTTTTGCCACAGGGTCAGGTAGAAGCTGCAGACCGCGTGATGAACATGGTGCGCCAGATGGATTTGGAAGGCTTTGGCAATTGTACCAATACCGGTGCTTGTGAGGTGGAATGCCCCAAGGGAATTTCCCTGGAAAATATTGCCCGAATGAATCGCGAATATTTGTCGGCCACCATTAAAGGATAAATACTACTACCAACCAAATTGACAAAACCCAAATTCCGTTCACGGAGTTTGGGTTTTTTAGTATCTTGAAAAATGCCGAAAGCGTATTCCAAAGAACGCATTAAAGTACCTCGATTTAACGAGGAAGCCGGTTTTTACACCACTCCCGAACGTTCCAAGATCATGTCCAAAATTCGGGGTAAAAACACCAAACCGGAGCTCGCCCTCAGAAAGGCACTTTGGGCCGCTGGATATCGCTATCGAATTGATTACAAAAAACTGATCGGCAAACCCGATATTGTTTTGAAAAAGTATCGAACGGCCATTTTTGTTGATGGCGAATTCTGGCATGGATATGATTGGGAGCAGCGCAAGGAAAAAATAAAGAGTAATCGGGAGTTCTGGATACCAAAAATTGAGCGGAACATACAGCGTGATGCCGAAGTAAACGAGGCATTGCAAGATTTGGGATATACCGTTTTCCGTTTCTGGCAAAAAGAAGTGGACAAGAACCTCGATGAATGCCTGGATAGGGTACTAAACCACTTAAAAAACCTATGATTGACTTCACTTCCAAATTGCCCAATGTAGGGACAACCATTTTTGCCGAAATGGGACAATTGGCATTACAGCACAAGGCCGTAAACCTTTCCCAGGGCGCTCCCAATTTTGGCACGGATCCCAAACTATTGGAATTGGTTGAAAATGCCTTAAGGGATGGGCACAACCAATACGCCCCAATGCAGGGCACGTATTCCCTAAGGGAAAAAATAGCGGAAAAAATTGAAGCGCTTTATGGGACGACCTATCACCCCGAAACTGAGGTTACCATTACCACAGGAGCCACACAGGCCATCTTTAACGTCATTTCCGCTTTTGTTCGTCCAAATGACGAGGTTATCGTATTTAAACCGGCCTATGATTGTTATGAGCCTTCCATTGAACTCTATGAGGGAAAAGTGGTGCCCATACCATTGTCCAACGAAAATTTTCAAGTGGACTGGGAAGCCTTCAAAAACAAAATAAGTGCAAAAACAAAAATGGTGATCATCAATTCACCCCATAATCCCAGTGGCACGTTGTTGTCCGTGGACGATATGCTGCAATTGCAGGAAATCCTCCGTGGCACCAATATTGTTTTACTGAGTGATGAGGTGTATGAACACATTGTTTTTGATGGTCTATTGCATGAAAGTGCTTCAAAATTCCCGGATTTGGCTTCCAGGAGTTTCATATGCGCCTCCTTTGGAAAGACCTTTCACGTAACGGGTTGGAAATTGGGATATGTGGTTGGCCCAAAGGAACTGATGAGGGAATTTCGAAGGGTTCACCAGTACACGGTTTTCTCTGTAAATCACCCTATGCAAAAAGCTGTTGCGACCTATTTGGAGGATGAAAACCATTATTTGGGGCTCAACCAGTTCTATCAGGAAAAACGGGATTACTTTTTGGAGGCCATTCGGCCTTCAAGGTTTCGGTTCAAGCCTTCCCATGGCACTTATTTTCAAGTCGTGGACTATGCTGCCATTACCGATGAGAGCGATATTACTTTTTCCAAACGACTCATAAAAGAATATAAAATTGCCAGTATTCCCCTCTCGGTATTTCATCTGAACAATAGGGATAACGGACAGTTGCGATTTTGTTTTGCAAAAACCCAGGAAACCTTGGACCGGGCCGCTGAAATCCTGAACCGGATTTAGTGGAATTTTTTTGGGGGCGGCAGTTCCGTTAAACCTGTTTTTTAACTACTTCGTAGAGTCCTAAGACCTTATCGATCGGAACTTCAAAATCCGTGAATTCGGGCGATGGATTTAAATTATGGCAAACCAGGGCCTTCTTGTCATCAGAAATACCCGTAATTGATTTACAGATAATCCTGTCCGTACAAACAAGGATAAATGGCCTATTGATATATTCGGTATGTGACAGGAAGGCGTTTGTGGCCGTCTTTTTTCCCAGCACCAATGCGCCATTTGGGATGGCGTGGGAGGTACCGTCATTCATGGCATCCCCCAAAACCTCAAAGGCCATATAAAAGGCTTCTTCGACCACCTGGACCAAAAAATCAATTCGAAATAACCCTTTGATAAAGGATTCGTCCTGAAAATTGTCCACCAATGCTTTATGGGAAGTGGCCATAACCAGGGGGACTTTAAGCACTACTTTGCCCTTATCCAAACGGTAACCAATATTTCCATGACTTAAAAACGTCCGTTTTTTGGAATACTGGCCATCGGTTTCATTGACTTCGTGTAAATACAGTTCTCCAATACTTATTTCAAAGAAATCAGCAATCTTGCCAAGGTTTTTTATGGGAATGTTGGCATCCTTCTTTTCATAGAGTTGAATGGTCCTAAGACTTACCCCTATGACAGCGGCCAAATCACTTTGGTTCATCCCTTTTTTCCTTCTTAACTGCTTAATGAATTCCACAATTTGCGATTTATGTAATTTTTTTGCATATATTTATGTTCACATGCAGTAAGACAACACTTACCTGTAATTGGATTACAAGCAAAGATAAAAAAGATCGTGTTCACCGAACTAAAACAAAATGCTATATGACCTCATCAGAAAAAATCATGTTGACCATACGAAATGAAGCCCTGTTCAATAAAGAAGATTATGGGAAACCAATAAATGGACGATTGTCCGTAATCCTAAGAAGGACAACCTCAAAAGATGATATCGCCAATATTGCGTTACGGACCAACGTGAGTTTCTCCACAATTCGTGATGTCATCTATAGGACCAATAGCCTTACCAAATCCAATTCAAAGGCAATAGCACTTTTGGTGCATGTTGCCTTTGAAAATGCCTTTGCCCAAAAACTTCAGGCAGAAGGGGATATTATGTACTTGGACAGTATGTTGAAACTGTAGTGGGGTCAGCGTACGGATGCGGAGACCATCCGCATAAATTCCCCAATTTTGTTGGGTTCCAACCAACGGGTCACGACCACCAGATCATTTTTCCAATCCACAACAATAAAATTACCTCCAAATCCAGCGGCATAAAAGACGGTTTCCGGAACGCCCTCCCATTGCCTTGTGCCCTCAAGGTTGAGCCACCACATATACCCATAATTGTTGTTTGGCTTAGAGGGGGCCACCGCCATCTTGATCCAGTCCTCACTGATGATTTGCGTTCCGTTCCAGTTGCCCCTGTTCAGAAACAAGTGTCCAAAGCGGGCCATATCTTCAGTGGATATAAAAATACCGCCGCCGGAATGGCCGCCGCCCGTAACGGATTTCATTTGTACGCCATCTATGGTTGTCCATGCCTTTTTGTAACCGAACCAGCGCCAGGTTGTAGACGCGCCGATTCGATCCATTAAATGCTCCTTTAACACCATGGGTAAAGGCTTACGCCATACATGGGTCAACGAATAGGCAAGCACATTGACCCTAACATCGTTATATTCCATCACGGTCCCTGGTTCCCGCAGTACCCTTAATCTCCAATCGTCCAAACTTCCCTCCTTGGGGGGTCTGTCCGCCCAATCCTTAATACCGAACAATTCCCCAGACCAATCCGAATTCTGTTGCAATACATGTTCCCAGGTGATTTTTGAATTATGTTCCCCATTAAATGTGCCGTCCCAGACATAGTCCCCTACTTTGTCCGAGACCTTACCGATCAGCTTCCGGTCATAGGCCAAACCGGCCACCGTGGACAGAAAACTTTTGGTCACACTAAAGGTCATATCCACTCTTCCCGTATCGCCCCAGCTTTTGACCAGATATCCATTTTTAAGTATCATTCCAGCCGGACCTCCCCTTTTTTTAGTGGGTCCCAGAATTTCATGAAAAGGCTCGCGCTCGAACCCTTTTAGGATTGCCCTCCTTAAATCCCGGGAACCGGAATATTCATTGTCCATTGCAAACTGGACGGCCTCATCCAATTTTTTGATATCAAAAGCATTTGAAACCACCTCCAGGGTTTTCCAGTCTTCATTTCGATCTGGGAAAAAAGCTTTCTGCGCAAAACCAAATGTTCCTAAAAGTAGAAGGATAAGTAGTGTTCCTTTTCTCATTTCAATTCTTTTTTTAATAACCAATCCGTTTGTTTGTCCTTACCAATATAATAGGGATGGGTCCCAAAATGTTGATAGCCATTTCTGGTATAAAACCGAATGGCCCCTTGGTTTTTTTCCCAGACACCCAACCAAAGATAGGTTTTCCCTTCTTTTACGGCCAGTTCCTCTGCAAAGGACAACATCCTTTTTCCCAATCCCTTTCCTTGAAAAGCGGCAATCACATAAATCCTTTCCAGTTCCATTGCCCCACTTTCCCTGAGTTCGCTTTGGGCCTGTCCGGTATTCACCTTCAGATAACCCACCAATTCCTTGGTGGTTTCCACAAAATAAAAACGGGCATTTTCGTTTTCCAGCTCTCGCTGAAGCTGTTCTTTTGAAAAAGCCTTTGTCAAATAGGATTGAAAATCAATGGGGTCGTTCTGTTTTTCAAAGGCATCCATAAAGGTGGATGTGGAAATTTTTTGAAGTAGTTCCAAATCATGTAAGCCGCACGCCCTAAAAGTTATTTCCATGGTACCAAAAATAAAAAAGAGCCAATAAAAATTGACTCTCCTATTTTTTTGGTCGTGTCCGTTTGGCCTATAGCATAAAAAGCTTTTTGACCAACCTTAAAAAACCGCTGTAAAAATCATTACGGTAAACCTGTATTTCTTGCTCTATGGCAACAGGTTCATGATTGAATTCTGTAATCATCGGGTTTGGGGTTAAAGCAGGTTAATAGGAAATAATTATTTACTTCAAATATAAGTAACGCGCTTTACCTATGAAATATTTTGTTGTGAACTCAAGGTATCGTGTGGTGTGCGCATCCAAGGATTCGGTTTTATGGATAAATGGTACGTTAAAGTACCATTTCCGGGATGGTTCCTTCCACAATCAACTTTCCTTCGGTTGCCTTCTTTATTTCTTCCACGGAAACCCCTGGTGCCCTTTCCAAAAGATGGAACGCGTTATCCCTAACTTCGAGAACGGCCATATTGGACACGATTTTTTTCACACAGCCAACCCCTGTCAATGGAAGTGTGCATTTTTTTAATAGCTTGGATTGACCTGCTTTATTGGTGTGCATCATGGCCACAATAATGTTTTCTGCAGAAGCGACCAAATCCATTGCACCGCCCATTCCTTTCACCATTTTTCCCGGGATTTTCCAATTGGCAATATCCCCATTTTCCGCGACTTCCATGGCGCCCAAGATGGTCAAATCCACATGCTGGCCCCGAATCATCCCAAAACTGGTGGCTGAATCAAAAAATGAAGCTCCGGGCAAAGTGGTTATCGTCTGCTTGCCCGCATTGATAATATCCGCATCTTCCTCCCCCTCAAAGGGAAACGGTCCCATGCCCAATACCCCATTTTCGCTCTGAAATTCCACCTCAATATCATTGCGGACAAAATTGGCCACCAAAGTGGGGATTCCAATACCAAGATTTACATAATAGCCGTCTTTGACTTCCTTGGCAATCCGTTTTGCTATTCCGTTTTTGTCTAGCATTTATCAGTGTATTAATTCAATAATGACTCAATTTGAAAATTGACTTCGCTTACTAGTTCCTATTATTTTTGAAATAATAAGGGTGATTGACTTTAATTCCTCAAATAGTCCTTCTTCCGGATTTGGATAAAATACGGATGCTTTACAAAGCTTTAACCAATAGTACAATTCATCAGCTTCTTTGGCAGAAATCTTGAATTTATGTATGAAATCCGCTTTGCTTTCAGCATTTTGAGCCTCACGAATATTTGCTCCGATAGAAGTTCCACTTCTAAATATCTGGGAAGCCATTTCAAATCGATTCAAAGCCCTGATTTCCTCAGAAAACGCAATGATTTTTATGGAAAATTCAAAAGTTAAATCTACAATTAGATTTTTCTTATCGTTTCTCATTTTCAAATTCAACCATTTTCCAATCAATCAATTCTTCTGTCGAACGGTTCGCTGTTCAATTCGCTTTTCATAGTGCTGTCCCTGGAAAATTCGCTGCACAAAAATTCCTGGAATGTGAATTTCATTGGGGTCCAAACTTCCGGCAGGGAGCAACTCCTCAACTTCGGCCACTGTTATCTTCGCGGCCCCGCACATACAGGGATTAAAATTTCTGGCCGTTCCTTTAAAAATTAAATTTCCGGCTTCATCGCCTTTCCAGGCTTTTACAAAGGCAAAATCCGCTTTGAAAGCCTCTTCCAACACATACATTTTACCATTGAACTCACGGGTTTCCTTTCCATTGGCCACTTCTGTTCCATAACCCGCCGGGGTATAAAAGGCCGGGAACCCTGCCTGGGCAGCCCTGCATTTTTCCGCCAAGGTTCCCTGCGGTGTCAATTCCACTTCCAACTCCCCGGAAAGCATTTGCCGTTCAAACTCATCATTTTCCCCTACATAGGAAGAGATCATTTTTTTAATTTGATGCTGTTGTAACAACAATCCCAGTCCAAAATCATCCACCCCCGCATTGTTCGAAATACAAGTGATATCCGTAATTCCCAACCGAACCAATTCCGAAATTGCATTTTCGGGAATCCCGCAAAGTCCAAATCCCCCCAGCATAAAAGTCATCCCGTCCTGTACTCCATTTAAGGCTTCCTGAACCCCTGAAACGGTTTTTTTAATCATAAAAAGTATATTGCGTTCGTGGGGGGTAAGTTACGAAATATAGCTATGTTGTTGCAACAACAATTTTTCTAAAAGTCCAAATCCTCCAAGTCGTCCTCGGTGTCCGTTTCCTGCTTTTTTTCCTCTAAAATTTTTGTGCAGTCCACATTTATGGACAGCTCCTCCGGCTCTTCAAAAGCTTCCATGGATATGCCCAATTCCTCATTTTCGTAATTGGCCTTCATATATAAGGCCCAAATAGGTAGTGCCATTGAGGCTCCCTGACCATAGGCCAGGCCCTTAAAATGGACCGAGCGATTATCCCCGCCTACCCAAACCCCGGTAACCAGGTTGGGCACCATTCCCATGAACCACCCGTCACTTTGGTTTTGGGTAGTTCCCGTTTTTCCGGCAATGGGGTTTTGGAATTCATAGGGATATCCTGTAACAATTTCCTTGTAAACGGTTTGTTCTTTGGCAAATGTATGGCGCAGCCGTGTTCCCGAACCTCCCTCGGTAACCCCCTCCATAAGATTCACCATGGTATAGGCCACATCCTTGCTCAGCACATCTTTGGTCCTGGGAACGTACTCGTAAAGGACCGTGCCATTTTTATCTTCTATACGGGTAATCATTACCGGCTTCACATATACCCCCTGATTGGCAAACGTACCATAGGCTCCTACCATTTCATACACATTAAAATCCACCGTGCCCAAAGCAATGGATGGTACTTCCAGAATCTCTTTGGTGAATCCCATGTTCTTGGCAATCTCCACCACGGAACCGGGTCCTACTTGATCGATCAATCGAGCAGTAATGGTATTGACGGAGTTTGCCAGGGCATTCTTCAAGGTTCGATTTTTCAAGGAATATTTGCCATCTGAATTTTTTGGGCACCACTGCTCCATATTACCGTGCTTCAGGGGTTCAATACAATATTGGGTGTCCGGAAGGGAATCACAGGGGGAATAGCGTAACTGGTCTATGGCCGCTGCATACACAAAAGGTTTAAAGGTAGAGCCGGCCTGCCTGGCCCCCTGAATTACATTATCATATTGAAAGTGTTTGTAGTCCACACCGCCTACCCAAGCTTTTACATGACCCGTTTGGGGTTCCATGGACATCATGGCCGTGCGCAAAAAGGTTTTGTAGTACCGAATGGAATCCAATGGGGTCATCACCGTATCCTTCTCATAGGAATCGCTGTTCCAATCAAAAACGGTCATTTCTGCCTTTTCCTTAAAGGAGGCACGTATTTCGTTCTCTGAAAGGCCTTGTCGCTTCAACGCCCTCCAACGTGCAGAATTCTTCATGGCGCGCTCCATAATATTCGCTATCTCAAAGTCCTCCAGATCCAGGAAAGGGGTAGTTGGATTACGTTCCGGGGTGTTTTGGACAAAAAATTCGGCTTGCAATCGCTTCATATGGGCTTCAACGGCATCTTCCGCGTTTTTTTGCATCCTGGAATCTATAGTGGTGTACACTTTTAAGCCATCTAGATAAATGTTGTATTCGGAACCGTCCGGTTTTTTGTTCTCCTTTACCCAATCATTCAACCAACGTTGCAAGTACATCCTAAAATAGGTTGCCAGTCCTTCACGGTGCGACTCTGGATTAAAGTTGATGTCCATGGGAAGGTTTTGAAGGGAGTCCTTTTCCTGTTCGGTGATATACCCGTATTTTTCCATTTGTCCCAGAACCGTATTTCGGCGATTCTTGGTCAGTTCTTCCCGACGTATGGGATTAAATAGGGAGGAATTTTTCAACATTCCCACTAAAACGGCAGATTCTTCTGTCCTAAGGTCAATGGGTTCCTTTCCAAAATAGATGCGTGCAGCGGATCGAATGCCATCTGCATTGTACAAAAAATCATACTGGTTCAAATACATTTGTATGATTTCCTCTTTGGTGTACTGTTCTTCCAAACGTGTGGCGATCACCCACTCCTTTACTTTTTGCAAAAGTCGCCCTATGCCGCCCGAAGGCTTTTTGGTAAACAATAATTTGGATAGCTGCTGTGAGATGGTACTTGCCCCCCCTTTGGTCCCCAAAAAAATAAATGCCCTTAGGGTTCCACGTGCATCAATACCCGCATGATCAAAATATCTTGCATCTTCAGTGGCGATCAGCGCATTGACCAAATGATTCGGAAGTTCATCAAAGGAAACTGGGGTCCGGTTGTCATCCAAATAGAATTTCCCCAAGGTTTCCCCATCTGAAGAAAGAATTTCCGTGGCAAGGTTGGTCTGTGGATTTTCCAATCGTTCAAAAGTGGGCATTTCCCCAAAAACACCCCAAGAAGCCAACAAAAAGAGTAGCACTCCGGCCAAAATGCCCGTTCCGTAGAGAATCCAGAACCATTTGATAAACTTTTTAAATCCTTTTTTAGGAGCAGCCTTAGTCGCCATTAGTTTTTTGCTTTTTCAATTTGAATTCCGATATCCGTAATTCCCTCCAAACCATCCAGTCCGTCCACTTCCCCGTTCTTTCTCATCGCGTGCGATACGTTCACCTTATATACGCCAGAATCCTTAAAATCGATGTTTTCCTTGTACCAAAGTTTGCTTTCCTTAACGCTTCCCATACCTTTTCCCAGCCATTCCCCAGTGGGCAGGGCCATTTCATATTCCAGGGTATCCACTTTGGTATTTCCGTCGGGAGCCTCTAATTCCAATATTAGGAACAGATTGCTGAACTCGTACCGCTGGTCGTTTCGGACATTCAAAAAGATATGGTGCCTGCCAACCGTATCCAAGTCCTTGAATTGGAATTTCACGGTATCCCCTTTTTTCCATATCCCGTTGTTCAAGGGTACATATTCGGAATATACCAAACCTTCATTACAGGAGATACAAGCCACAACAACAACAACCATTATCCACCAATACCTATGCATTTCTCACCGAATTGTTTTGGTTCTTTTTTCGAGGATTTTTGTTTTTGCGTTTTTTGTTCCTTTTTCGTTTGGGGCGATCAAATCGGGTTAAACTATCCTGTCCCACAACATTTTCAAAGGTTACCTGATCGTCCAGGGCGGTATCCGAAGTGTAGTATTCCAGACTTTCAATTTTTTTGTCCTTTTTGTTGATTTCCAAGATTTCCTGGACCTGTTCCTTTTTAAGGGCGTGCCAATTGGATGCATCATTTCTGTAGGAGAACCAAAGGGTTTCCTTAAAAATGTCCACTTTTTGGCAGTAGGCCATTCCTTTTTCAGTCTGTAGTTTACTGTCGGACGAAGGAAAGTCCTTTAGGGCTTCCAAATACATGTCCAGCTCATAGTTGAGGCAGCATTTTAATTTGCCGCATTGCCCCGCCAATTTTTGGGGGTTTAGGGCCAATTGCTGATATCTGGCGGAAGCCGTACTTACCGATCTAAAATCCGTTAGCCAGGTGGAACAACACAACTCCCTTCCACAAGAGCCTATTCCGCCCAGTCTTTGTGCTTCCTGGCGGTATCCAATTTGTCGCATCTCAATTCGGATACTAAAGGCTTTGGCCATGTCCTTGATCAACTGTCTAAAATCTACCCTGTCCTCTGCGGTGTAATAAAATGTGGCCTTGGAACCGTCCCCTTGAAATTCAACGTCACTTAACTTCATTTCCAGCTTCAGGGAAATGGCAATTTCACGGGATCGCTTTTTTATCTCTTCCTCCTTATTCCTGCATTTCTGCCAGATGTCAATATCGCGTTGTGTCGCTTTTCGATAGATTCTGGGAAGTCCTTTGTCCCCATAATCCACTTTTTTACGTTTCATCTGTACCTTGACCAACTCCCCGGTAAGGGTGACAATGCCAACATCATGGCCAGATTTTGCCTGGGTGGCCACCACATCACCAATGGCAAGCGAAAGCTTGTCCGTATTCCTAAAAAACTCTTTTCTGCTGTTCTTAAATCTTACCTCTACACAGTCAAAAGGGGTTTGACCATTAGGCAGCGACATATTGGAAAGCCAATCAAAAACGGTAAGCTTGTTACAACCATCCGTGCCGCAAGTTCCATTGTTCTTGCAGCCCCGCGGTTGCCCGTCTTTTCCGTTAGAGCAACTGCTACATCCCATATAAAATATCTTGAATCAGTGAACGACTTGGCCGTTCATTGATTTAGGTTCGTAAATACTAAAAAGTAAAGATAGCCAAATTTAAGGACTGCCCGGATTTCAATTCTTAAACTTCAGAACCCCAGACCTTCCTTTTTTGAAAATTTTGTTGCTGGCATGTTTCCCTTTGCGGAGTTTTTTTTGTTGTTCAAAGGGAAGCGCCACTATTTCCATACATTGTTTGGAGCAGCAATTGTTCATTTTTTTTGCGCATTCGTCACATTGTATAAAAAGAAGGTGGCAGGCCTCGTTGGCACAGTTTACATGGGTATCACACGGTTTCCCGCACTGGTGGCATTGGGCAATGACCTCTTCCGAGATGCGTTCCCCGCGTCTATGGTCAAAAACAAAGTTCTTCCCCTTGAATTTATTCTCCAAACCCTTGGTACGTACTTGACGGGTGTATTCTATGATCCCGCCCTCCAACTGGTATACGTTTTTAAAGCCTTTGTGTTTATAGTAGGCACTGGCCTTTTCACAACGGATTCCACCTGTACAGTACATTACCAACTTTTTGTCCTCTTTGTGTTCGGCCAATTGTTCTTCTATACTATCCAAAGAGTCACGGAAGGTATCCACGTCCGGGGTAATGGCTTTTTCAAAATGCCCAATTTCACTTTCATAATGGTTGCGCATATCCACCACAATGCTTTCCGGATCCGCAATTAGCTCGTTAAACTGTGCTGCATCCACATGAATGCCTTTGTTGGTCACATCAAAAGTATCATCATCCAGGCCATCGGCAACAATCTTCTTGCGGACCTTTACCTTCAATTTTAAAAAGGACTTATTGTCCTGTTCAATTGCGATGTTCAAACGGACATCCTTCAAAAAAGTAATGCTATCCAAATGGGTTTTAAAATCCATAAAATTATCTGCAGGAACGGATAGTTGCGCGTTTATCCCCTCTTTGGCCACGTAAATGCGACCAAGAACCTCCAATTGGTCCCAATGGACAAAAAGATGATTCCGAAAAATTCCTGGATTGCCTATGTGTGCATATTTGTAGAAAGAGATGGTAAGGCGTTCCTTTCCCGCTTCCTCTATAAGTCGCTCCCTTTCTTTTGCACTTAACGTATTGTACAGTTGCATGCTATACCAATAATTAAGTTAAAAGATTGTACCAAAAACGTTGGCAAAGGTAATCAAATAAAAAAGGCATCCCTGTTTGGGACGCCTACGACCAATATCATTTTCCCTTTCATGTTTGCTTTCCAAATGGCAGTTCGCTAAATGGTCCGCCATTCGAGAATTATTTGAATTAGTCTATAGTATAGAGGATCCAAATCCAAAAAGGTTGCGTGTGTCCAATTAAATAGACAATAAGTGGTATTTTAGTCATCTAATTTTAGAGAACATGAGCAACGAAAAAGAAGCCAAACTCAAAGCGTTAAAACTTACCCTGGACAAACTGGACAAAACTTATGGCAAAGGTGCCGTGATGAAGATGGGGGACCATGTGATTGAAGATGTCGAGGTCATCCCCTCGGGCTCCCTGGGATTGGACATCGCCCTGGGGGTTGGGGGATATCCCAGAGGGCGTGTCATTGAAATATACGGTCCGGAATCCTCTGGTAAGACCACCTTAACGCTACATGCCATAGCCGAAGCCCAAAAAGCAGGAGGTATTGCGGCCTTTATTGATGCGGAACATGCTTTTGATCGTTTTTATGCCCAAAAACTAGGGGTGGATATTGATAACCTTATCATCTCCCAACCCGACCATGGGGAACAGGCCTTGGAAATTGCGGATAACCTCATCCGTTCCGGCGCCATAGATATCGTTATCATTGATTCCGTAGCCGCATTGACACCAAAAAGTGAGATTGAAGGGGAAATGGGGGACTCCAAAGTAGGCCTGCATGCCCGCTTAATGTCACAGGCATTGCGAAAACTGACCTCCACCATCAGCAAGACCCATTGTACCGTGGTCTTCATCAACCAACTGCGGGAAAAAATTGGGGTCATGTTTGGTAATCCCGAGACCACTACCGGTGGAAATGCCCTTAAGTTCTATGCCTCGGTGAGACTGGATATCCGGAGATCTACGCAAATCAAAAGTACGGATGGGGAAGTACAGGGCAATAAAACCCGGGTCAAGGTAGTCAAGAACAAAGTGGCTCCCCCATTTAAAACTGCTGAATTCGATATCATGTACGGTGAAGGGATTTCAAAAGTTGGTGAAATCCTGGATCTTGGTGTTTCTTACGAAATTATTAAAAAAAGTGGTTCCTGGTTCAGTTATGGGGACACCAAACTTGGGCAGGGAAGGGATGCTGTTAAAGGTCTTTTGGAGGACAATCCGGAGTTGTCCGAAGAACTGGAAGGGAAAATTAAGGAGGCTATTGCCGTCTTAAAGGAATAAGCTGCCTTCTGTGCTGATTTTAAGACAGCACATAAACACGCAACCTAAGCGTTATAGTAGCATCTTAATAAAGCTATTATAGTTTTATGAAGAGGGTTTTTGCGGTAGTATTGGTGGCTTTATGTGGTCTGTTTATGGTTGGCTGCGAATTGGATTCTGGAGAAAATTTCCATTTTGTATCATTGGAAGTTACCAATGTGGATATTCCAGAGCATTTTGTGTTCAATCAATCCCACACCATTGAAGTTACCTTTTCCAGGCCGGACAATTGTACCTTTTTTCAAGGTTTTAATGTGTCTCCCGAAATGGATGGGGTGTGGACCATTGTGGCCGTTGGATCCGTACTTTTGGATGAGGATTGTTCCCCATCGGACGAAAGCCTAACGGGAAATTTGACCGTAAACGCCATTCGGACAGCATCCTATACTCTTAGGTTTTATGCCGGAGAGGATTCTGATGGAGAAGCAACGTACCTGGAATATGAAGTTCCCGTAATAGAGGAAAATTAACTAAAAAAGCAAACTAACCAATATCTTGAGTCTGGACGAACTCATAAAACGCTGTAAAGAGCAGAATAGGATGGCACAAGAAGAATTATACCGAAAGTATTCCGGTGTTCTTTTTGGAATGTGCCTGAAATATTCGAGAAACCGAACGGAGGCCGAAGATAACTTGCATGACAGTTTTATGGTCATTTTTGATAAAATCGGGCAATACAACCACAAAGGTTCTTTTGAAGGATGGATGAAACGCATAACCATAAACACCGTACTTCAAAAGTATAGAAAGGAGAAGTATTTGGATGTGGTGACGGATAATATTACGGAAGAGGTGGAACTGGAGAATGAAAGTATGAACATAAGTCTGTCCACACTATTGAGCTACATACAGGAGTTGCCCAATAAGTATCGAATGACTTTTAACCTTTATGTCCTGGACGGGTATTCCCATAAAGAAATCAGTGAACTATTGGGTACATCCACCGGGACATCTAAATCCAACCTGGCCAGGGCAAGAATGATCTTGAAAGAAAAAATTGAAAAAGAAAATATAAATATTGCTTAACCTAGCGCAGATGAAAAGGAATAATTTAGATAACCTTTTTAAAGAAAAGTTCAAGGACTTCTCTGAAATACCGGATGAACGGATTTGGGAGAAACTTGAGGCGTCTTTAGCAAAAAAGAAGAAAAAAAGGGTAGTTCCCATTTGGTGGCAATTGGGGGGTGCTGCTGCTGCAATAGCCATCTTGTTATACATTATCGATCCCTTCTCCAGTGTGGAGAATACTGCCGCACCAACCATTGTGGATACGGAGGAACATATTCAGGATAGTCCCCAGAACACTGAAGATAAAAATCTGGACAATCTAAAACCGATCCAACAATCCAAGGAAACACCTTTGGTTGATAGCGAACGTTCAACCGGAGACGGAATCAAAGCCAAAGAACACAATATTATTTCACCGGCATCCAAAAACGTGGTCCACCCCCAAAGGGACCGATCAATGCCTTCTGAGGCCATTGCGGTCAATACCCAGGAAAAAGGAGAGCAGGAAAATCGTGACAAGCCTGCGGATTTAAATAAGGATAAAGACCCCATTGCCGTCAAAAATGGAGAAGTGGCTGAAAATCATAGGACACCGAAGGATCCGAATGAAATCGAAAAAAATGGGCAAAATGAAAATACATTGGATCTTTTGGAAGGTGAAACCGAGGTAGCGCAAAATGAGAACGAGGAGGAAAAACCCAAAATCTCGATTTATGAGGCCATAGAAGCCCAGGAAGAGTCGGAACAAGAAGCTGTTGCCGTGTCCCAGAAAAAGGACAGATGGTCCATGGGACCTTCGGTGGCCCCCGTTTTCTTTAGTTCCACAGGAGAAGGTTCTCCCGTACATTCCGATTTTGCCCCTAACAGCAAATCGGGAAATCTCAACCTTAGCTATGGACTAACGGTCACCTACAATATAAGTGAAAAATTAAGTGTACGGTCCGGAGTCCACAGAGTTGATTTTGGGTACGACACCAACGATGTTCTCTTCTCCTCTTCGTTGACCACTTCTTCCAATGAGCTGATTGACAATATATCCTATACCCAAACATCAAGGAATTTGGTCTTGGAGAGTAAAAGCAGTCGTAGTGCCACAATAGACAACGATGCTGAATTCACAGGAGGAGGAGCAAGCGAGCTTGAAGGGCAAATGGTGCAACAATTGGGCTATATAGAAGTGCCCATGGAACTCAATTACGCCTTGGTGGACAGGAGGTTTGGCGTCAATCTTATAGGGGGGATAAGTTCTTTGTTCCTGGTGGACAATTCCATAAGCGTGGAATCCGACCAATTGGTTGCGGAAGTGGGCGAAGCCAATAATGCCAACAGTGTAAATTTTAGCACCAATATTGGCATTGGATTCAATTATGAAATATCAAAAAAAGTACAATTTAACGTAGAGCCTATTTTTAAATATCAACTGAACACATTCTCCGACACCGCTGGTGATTTTAGGCCATTTGCCATTGGGGTATACAGTGGTTTGAATTTTAGGTTTTAAAGAAGTTGGTTAGTACGCCGTTTTTACGGCATGCTTTAAGCCCTATGGTTTTCTTGTGTCATAGGGCTTTTTTTTGATTATCGTCCAGCAAGGTTCCCAGCAACACCTTCCTTATCTCTTTTTTAATGGTTCCTGAGTCCTCCGTGCCTAAAATACCGGTTTCAACAAAGGAATGGACTTTGACACGTAATTTCCCCGGTGATCCACTAAAAAACTTCCATGGAAACCGTTTTTTACAATCCAAAAAGGTCATTGGAACGATTGGTATATTATAAATGATTGCCATTCTGAACGCACCATCTTTGAACTTGTCCAAAACAATACGTTCTTCCGGTATGCCCCCTTCGGGAAAAATACAAATGCTCAATCCCTTTTCCAACCTTCTTTTTACCCGTCTATATACGGCACTTCTACTCTTGGGATCACTACGATCTACCAAAATACAGACCCGCTTATAAAAAAAGCCAAAAACTGGAATCTTGGCCAATTCCTGCTTTCCCACAAAAACAAAAGGATTTTTGCTCACATAGAGCATCAGCATAATATCCAACATACTGCTATGGTTGGCCACTAACATATAGCCCTTATCCCGCATCAGTTTTTGATCCCACTGAATTTTAGGGGGGCATCCCATACCAAATAAAATGGTCTTGGCCCAAATGTTCCTTGCCAACCAATAAAATTGATTATAGGTCCTTTCTGAAAGTGTGGTGAGCAACAATAATGGAGAGAACAGCAAAATTGGGATTGTAACCAACATATAAAACCAAATTCGGTACAATGAATGGCTTATGTTCTTAAGACGTCGCAACACAAATCAAAAGTAGAATTTTTGACTATCTTTAAATAAAGTGATTCAAACTTTTCGCCTAAACGCAAAAAGTTTAAATCACTTCAATACCTAATCAAAAAATAAAATCATGGGAGGATTACTTTATGCACTACTTATCGGTGGTTTTGCCGGTTGGCTTGCTGGTAAAATTATGAAGGGGGGCGGTTTTGGCGTGCTCATCAACATTATCCTTGGCATTGTTGGTGGGGCAGTGGGCAACTGGCTTTTTAACACCTTGGGAGTCCATATAGGCTCTGGTATTGTAGGCGATTTGATTACCGGGGTCATTGGGGCGCTTGTGGTCCTTTTTGTAGCTGGGCTGTTCAAGAAATAATCTCGTATGAAACCATAAAAAAAGCGGCCCGGGCCGCTTTTTTTATCTCCGATGGTGTTACTTTTACCGCTAAATTTTTGCCATGGCACGCATTTTAACTGGGATTCAAAGTACGGGAGTCCCCCACTTGGGTAATATATTGGGAGCTATTGTCCCTGCCATAAAAATGGCCCAAAAACCTGAAAACGATTCTTTTTTATTCATTGCGGACATGCATTCCCTTACGCAGATCAAAAATGGGGAAACATTGCGGCAAAACACCTATGCGACGGCTGCCGCCTGGTTGTCCTTTGGTCTGGATATTGAAAAAACCGTTTTTTACCGCCAAAGTGATGTGCCCCAGGTTACGGAATTGGCCTGGTATTTAAGTTGTTTCTTTCCGTATCAACGCTTAACATTGGCCCATTCCTTTAAAGACAAGGCAGACCGTCTACAGGATGTAAATTCGGGATTGTTCAGCTACCCCATGCTCATGGCCGCGGATATTCTTTTGTATGATGCGGAGATCGTACCTGTAGGCAAGGATCAATTGCAGCATTTGGAGATGACCAGGGACGTGGCCTCGCGTTTTCACAACCAGCTGGGAGAAACCTTTGTGTTGCCCGAAGCCAAAGTGCACGAAGACACCATGTATGTGCCGGGAACCGATGGGGAAAAGATGAGTAAAAGCAAGGATAACATTATCAATATTTTTCAACCGGATAAAAAACTTCGCAAACAGATAATGGGTATTGTGACGGACAGTACCCCTATGGAAGACCCAAAGGACCCCACAAATGACAATGTTTTTGCGCTTTACAAGCTATTGGCCTCCCAGGAACAGATTGAAGGGATGAGTGCCAATTATTTGGCCGGAAACTATGGTTATGGTCATGCGAAACAGGCCCTTTACGAGCTAATCCTTACGGCCTTTGAAGAACCTAGGGAACGGTTTGCCTATTATATGGACCATTTGCATGAAGTGGATGAAGCCCTGGCCAAAGGTGCTGAAAAGGCAAGAACGGTAGCTAATGGTGTTTTGGCCCGAGTTCGGGAAAAGGTAGGATATTAAAAGATCATACCCATCGATAAACCGTTGATTCCGGTCTGGTATGGATTGGCTTTAAAACGTCCATTTCGGGGCCATTCGCTCTGATAAGGCCGTTTTTGCCTGTTTTAATCCCTTTTATTGCGTTAAAATGTAATTATACTGGAATACCCTGTCTGTCTCTTTTCCCTTCGATAAAGGGTTCTCCTTTCCTAGATCGCCTCGAACAATTTACCGGGCAACGGACGTATCACTCCTTTCATCTCCATATTCAATAAAGAAGAGGAGGTCTTAAAAATGGGCAAATTGCACTCCAGGGCCACGGTATCCAGTAATTGTTTTCCGTTCAACTGTAGGTATTGGTAGATAGACCTTTCTGTTTCATTCAGCTCCACGAACAACTGTTTTTGAACCGTATGTTGTTCTTTTTCAGCCAATTCCCATCCTAGAATATAGATTAGGTCGGCCGCTGTGGTCAATATATGGGCTTTTTGTTGTTTTATCAAGTTGTTGCACCCCACGCTAAACCTGTCCGATGTCCGTCCCGGTACGGCAAAAACGTCCCTGTTATAGCTATGTGCAATATCTGCAGTGACCAAACTACCGCCCTTTTCCGCAGACTCCACAACTATAGTGGCATCACTCATTCCCGCAATGATCCGATTGCGTTTTAGGAAGTTTTCCCTATCTGGATTACTGGAACTCCAGAACTCTGTTATAAAACCACCGTTCCCTTCGACCCGGGAAACATATTTCTGATGCGCTTTTGGATACATCTGGTTCAGGCCATGTGCCAAGCATCCAATGGTCTGTAAGTTATGATCCATCGCCGCCCGTTGGGCGGCAATATCCACACCATAAGCAAAACCACTGACAATAATGGGATCCAAAGGGGCAATGTCCTCCATGAACCTTTCTATAAAGGCGGCCCCGTAGCTCGTAATTCTTCGGGTACCCACAACGCTTATGATTTTTTTATGGGCAAGATCCATGGTCCCCCTTTTAAAAATGAGGATTGGGGCATCAATGCAATGTTTAAGGTGTTTGGGATAGTCATCATCCTTAAAAAAAGAATACGCAATCCCATGCTTTTGGATGAACTGGAATTCCTTTTCCGCCGCCTCCAAATACCGGTTGTCACATAATCCGGAGAGCATTGCGGAACCAATCCCATCTATTCTTTGGAGGGCCTCCCTTTTTTCCTTAAAGACCTGTTCTGCAGTACCACATCTATCCAACAGCCTTTTGGCACTGATATCCCCTATAAGGGGAACCTTTTGTAACCTCAAAAGGGCAGTAAGTTCAGTATTTGGGAGCTTGGCCATTCGCCGAAGTTTTTCACAATATACCCAAATTCAAATGTTAATAAAAAGTTATCCGTTACATTTCGGAACGCTATATTTTTTTCAATATTTGCCCCTATGCGCGTAGAACATTATATAGCAGAGTTGCTGTACAGATACAACTGTGTCGTAGTTCCAAATTTTGGGGCTTTCCTGGCCAATACAACAGCGGCACGTATCGATGTTTCACAGCAAACCTTGTATCCGCCCACCAAAAACCTGTCCTTTAACCAGCAGTTGACAAAAAATGATGGTTTATTGGTTTCGCATATCGCCAATGTGAAAAACCTTCCCTATGAAGCACTTCTGAAAGAAGTAGAGGAAGTTTCCAAACAATGGAAAGACAAGCTGGACAGTGGCAAACACTTGTTTTTGGAAGGTATTGGAAAACTTTGGGTGGGCAAGGAACAGCGAATACAGTTTCTTCCTGAAGAAGGTTATAACTATTTAGCGACCTCTTTTGGTTTTTCTTCCCTTAACGCTACGCCCATTATCCGTGAAAAACTGAAGGAGGAAGTACAACAGCTGGAAGAAAAGGTGCCCTTTACCATTACCCCAGAGCGTCGTGAAGGGGCTAGATCCAAAGGCTGGTTGCAATATGCCGCCATTTTTTTGCTTTTGTTGGCTACAGGGAGCAGTGCGTATCAGTTCTACCAACAAAACCAATACCGACAGGATTTGGTTAGGCAAAATGTCCAGGAACAGGTTTCCAGACATATCCAAGAAGCCACTTTTTTTGATGGAAGTCCGTTGGAATTACCTGCGTTGAACCTCAACATCACCAAAACGGCCAAAGGCCCAATGCACCATGTGATTGCGGGGGCGTTTCGGTTTCGGGAAAATGCGGACAAAAAAATCAATCAGCTCAAAGCACAGGGGTATGATGCAGCATACTTAGGTACCAATCGGTATGGTTTGCATCAAGTAACCTTTGACAGCTTTTCGGATAGCCAGGAAGCATTACGATTTCTCAGAAAAATCAAAGCGACAGTATCTGCTGATGCGTGGATGCTTTCCGAAAAATAAGATTCCTTTCCGACCAAACTCCCAAGCATATCTTGGTTAACTTTGCACAAATTACTTTTTGATGCAATCCAAGAAACCCAGTGATTCCCGCACCGTTATGACCGATATGGTGCTCCCCAGCGAAACCAACCCTTTAAATAACCTTTTTGGCGGTGAACTCCTGGCCCGAATGGATCGAGCAGCAAGTATTTCTGCAAGGAGGCACAGCCGAAGGATTACCGTAACCGCATCCGTGAACCATGTTGCCTTTAACCGTTCCGTCCCCTTAGGTAGTGTGGTCACCGTAGAAGCAACTATTTCCAGGGCATTTAGAACCTCCATGGAGGTTTATATCGACGTTTGGATGGAAGACCGAATCAGTGGAGAGCGGATAAAGGCCAATGAAGCCATTTATACTTTTGTGGCGGTGGACGAAACAGGTTCCCCTACCGAGGTCCCCCACCTGGAACCGGAAACGGAATTGGAAAAGGAACGCTATGCCGGCGCCCTACGAAGGAAACAGTTGAGTCTCGTATTGGCAGGCAAACTAAAACCTTCCGATGCCACAGAATTAAGGGCATTGTTTATGGGGGACTCCTAAAAGTCAAAATTGTCCGGATCCGGACCAAAACGTTGACCACGGTGCATGGCGTCCAATAGCGCTACATCACTTTCGGACAGTTCAAAATCAAAGATATTGGCATTGGCGACAATCCGTTCTTTTTTCGAGGATTTTGGAATGGTAACCACCCCCTTTTGCAAATCCCACCGCAACACGATCTGGGCAATGGACTTATTGTATTTTACGGCCAGTTGTTGAAATTCCTCCATACCAAAAATTTTCCCTTGCATCATGGGCGACCACGCTTCGTACTGAATGGTATTTTTATTGCAGAAATCAATCAAATCCTGTTGTACCAAAAAAGGGTGGAACTCCATTTGATTGACCATTGGAACAACCGAGGCCTCTGTAAGTAGGTCCTCCAGATGGTGTCGCATAAAATTGCTTACCCCAATAGCACGAATCCGACCTTCCGCATACAATTTTTCCAGTGCTTTCCAGGTATCCTTATATTTTCCGGCAACCGGCCAGTGGACAAGGTAGAGGTCCAAATATTCCATATCCAATCGTTCCAGACTGGCCTCAAAAGCTTTTAAAGTAGTCTCATAGCCCTGGTCCGAATTCCATACCTTGCTTACCACAAAAAGGTCTTCCCGGGGAACACCACATTGTTTGACCCCTTCCCCAACACCGTCTTCATTTTTGTAAACTGATGCGGTATCAATATGGCGATATCCACATTCCACGGCCCATTTTATGGCATCAATAACCTCCTGGCCATCCTTGGATAGATAAACCCCTAAGCCAAAATAGGGCATTTTAACCCCATTGTTCAACGTAAACGTTCCCTGTAAATCGGTAATTTCCTTCATTGTTTTATAATTGGTAAATCCATTCTTCAGGATTTAGTTTTTTGGTATTTTGATAGAGATAGAACTTCAATTTGGTGAGGCCACTGGTCTTATTGGTATACACCTCCCCTATTTCTTCTTTGGCCACTACCTTATCCCCACTCTGAACGTAGGAATTGGCCAAATTGTAATAGGTTGAAATATAATTTCCATGCCGAATGAAAATTGCCTTTTGTCCGGTTCGGGTGGTTTTTACATCAATGACCTCCCCATCAAATACTGCCCTGGCCTTTTCGCCTTTGTTGGTCGTAATCGTAACCCCGTTGTTCTGGTGTTTGATCCCTGGATAGATTTTATCCGCATACACCCCAAAACCCTGACTCTTTATCCCTTTCTCAACGGGCCAGATCAATTTTCCCTTATTTGCGGAAAAATTGGAGGCCAATAGTTTTGCTTCAGGTGTCAGGGAAAAGGTCCGGGAACCCGACCTCCCCGTTTTTTTGTTGGAACTGGCAATGGCCGTCCTAATCAGTTTTTCTATCTCCTGGTCTATTCTTCTGGCTTCTTTGCGCTTTGCTTGAATGGCCTGGGTGTACCGGCTCTCATTGGCCCTAATGGTCTTTAAGAGCTCCTTTTGGGAGTTGATCTCCCTGGACAGTTGGCTTTTGACCTTCCTGTTTTCCGCCAATAGCTGATTCTTGACTTTTCGCTGTTCCACCAAATCCTTGTTCAATACCGTTAACTCCGCTGTTTTGGTTTGGATTTCCTCGCCTTGCTGTTTTCTAAAAGCCGTGTACTGTTTTATGTATTTCAATCGTTTAAAGGCTTGGAAAAAATTGTCCGAGGAGAGCAAAAACATCAATCGGTTTTGGCCGGACCGCTGTTGGTATGAACTTACGATCAGTTTTGCATAGTCTTCTTTTAAAAGCTCCAAATCTTGCCGAAGTTTGGAAATTTTCCGGACGTTGGCATTGATTTGACGGTTGAGCAAATTGGATTGTCTATTCGTTACCCTGATCAGTTCCTGTCTTATGTTGATCCGCTGGTCCAGGGCTTCCATCTGCTCAAGAACGTTTCCTCTTTCCGCTTTTTCCTCAGAAAGCAAGCGGTTCATTTCCTGGATTTCCCTTTGAATCCTTGCCCTTTTCTCCTCAAGTGCCTTTTGCTCACTGCTCTGGGCCGTAAGGGCAACTCCCCAGAACAATAAAATGCACAAGGAAAAATACTGATATGTTCGCTTTGCCAACACGCTATTTCGCCGCCAATTCTTTAAAGCCCTTTGGTATCCTATAGGGAAAATTCAACCTACGGTCAAACTCGATATTTCTAAAATCCAAATCAATGGTTCGCAACCCATCTTCATTGACCGCTTCGATCGTAACCCTACTTGGCGCCACCCTGGTGTCTATATTTTGGTAGGCGTAATCCAACTTTAAAAACCTATCTTTTTCAGGCTGGGAAATCTGTTGAAGTTTGGTCCTAAAATGTTGCGGCTCCAGGGAAAAGAGAATTTTAAAAAGTTCTTTCTGGACCTTCGGCCTTAAAATATAGCTATCCCCTTCCGTTAAGGACACGTACTTTTCGTTCCTCAAATCCAATACGGTATTACCGATGAGTACATTCTGCACTTTTCCATAATCCATTTCGTATCCCAGTAAATCACTTAGATAGGCAAAATCCCCATCAAAATATTCCCCTTCCAGTTTGTTATAAAAGGAAACCCTTTCCGGTGTGATGTAAGCTTTGAACATGCCCAAAGGTGCACTGACCCAAATGGCTTCATCTTTTTTGATCCGTAGGCTAACGGTGATGCCCTGGTTGGTGCTCCCCTCTTCGTAATCAATTTTAACCTTACCGCTCAACGTCTCAAAATCCAAGGAATTGGAGTAGTGGTTCTGAATGATTTTTTTTGTTGAGATGGAGGTGTCGACCGCTCCCTCCAAAACCGCCTTTTTGGTTTTGCAAGAAGTTAAAACAATCCCCAAAAGCGCAATTAGTAGAACAGGGACACGTATGTGGGAACGATACCATTTCATTAAAACCCGGGTTTTACCTTACTAAGGTATAGATTTGCCTTGGAAGTATTTCCAATTGCTTTATGGGCCACGGCCAACTCCTTGTAAAAATCATTGGCCAGCAGGTCATTGTCAAAAAGATATTCCAAGCCTTCCTCCAACACGCCCACTGCTTGTAGGTGGCGCTCCATCCTGTTCAATGCCAGGCCCTGGAAGTAATAAAACTCGGGTTGCAAGGGATAGGTTTCCAAGGCTTCCCTCGCCTTGGCTTCCAAATCCGAATGATCGGTACCGGAGGCCATGGATTTCAGCTCATTTCGAAAACGCTCCAGTTCGCTGTCCAGGGTCCTTTCCGGGGACGGTGTGTTCTTTGTAACGATCCGTTCCGTACTTTTTTGGGCCTTGTTGAGTGAATCCTCTATTTTTTGGGCCAATAGGGAAAGTTCCTGGTTCATTTCCAAACCACTTAGCACCTGTTTGGCATCCTTGTATTTCCTATTCTGAAAATAGATTTTGACCAGATTGGTCTTGAGCGCCCTATTTGTATATGGAATGGTATTTTCCAGGTTTTGAAATGGGACACCCTGTTTCTCGGCAATCTTGTACAGATTGAACAAAAACCAAAAATTCCCCGGCTCCGAAATTAATGCTTCCACCGCGTATTGTTGGGCAGGGATGTATTTTTTGGACAAAAAATAAGTCTTTGCCAGCTCGTGTTCCACTGCGGTACTGTTGGCATCCAATTGCTTACATTCCAAGAGCAGATTAATGGCGCGGTCATAGTTTTGGATACTCTTTTGCTTTAAGGCCTCAAAGAATTTTTCTTGAAACTCATCGGTATATTCTTCCAAAAACACCTCCGCACTTTCTTCTTCGGGAACAACTTTTGGGGAATTTTGGGCAAGGGTAGCTTGTATTGCGAGTAGCTGCAATACCATTAAAACCCGGAAAACCTTTTCTCTCCACATAATTCCCTTGCCTTCCTTGGAACACCTTCAAAATCCGTGCCCAAGGATAATTAGTCCTTAAAATCTATTCCAGGACCGAATAATCCCCTATGCTAACGGTCTCAAAATTACCATCATAGTACACATAGCTCCCAATCATGGCATTATCCAAATTAGCATTTTTAATCACACTGTTGCTTTGGATTAGGCTATTTTTAACGGTTGCATTTTCCACAACCGTATTTGCCCCGATGGAAACATAGGGCCCGACCGTGCTATCTTTTATGACGACGTTCTCCCCAATAAAACAGGGCGGGACAATATTGGCATTTGTTTTTTGTACGGAATCCGCCAGCAGTTGTTCCCCATCCTTTTCCAAAAAGTCCAACATGCGCTGATTGGTTTCGACCGTTACGTTTTTGTTGCCACAATCCATCCATTCGTCCACGCTTCCGGTCACAAATATCTTACCCTTGGTCATCATACGTTTTATCCCATCGTTGATTTGATATTCTCCACCATTGATGATATTGTTTTCCAAGACGAACTGTAATTCGTCCCGTAACACGCCAACGTCCTTAAAGTAGTAAATGCCTATTACCGCCTGATCACTCACAAATTCGGTCGGTTTTTCCACCAACTCCACAATCTGGTTTTGCTCGTTTAGGTTCACCACGCCGAAAGCTTCCGGATTATCCACCTTTTTGGTCCAAATGACACTATCCGCTTCCTTGTCCAGGTTAAAATCGGCACGAATTAAGGTATCCGCGTAGGCAATTACCGCCGGGCCGGACAACGAAGGTTCGGCGCACATAATGGCATGTCCCGTTCCTTTAGGGTCCAATTGCCTGTATATGCTGGCTTTCGCTCCCAGTCCTTGGGCCAGCTTTTCCAAGCTTTGTACAACATCCTCACCAAAAAAGGCAGGGTCTCCCAAAATAAAGGCAATTTCTTCAATAGGTTCTCCCAATACCTTGGCTATGTCGCTCACCAAACGATGTACGATGGGCTTTCCTGCCACGGGAATAAGCGGTTTTGGTACGGTTAGGGTATGTGGACGCAATCTTGAGCCCCGCCCGGCCATAGGGACGATTATCTTCATAATATTGCCTGCGAAAGCAGGTATCTCTTAGTTAAACTTTATTTTCTTAATCTATTATAGTTCAGTTTCCAATTCATGCTCAAATCTGACCAATTGGAGTTCATTTCTTCAATCAATTCAATTTTCCAAGAACGTTTCCATTTCTTAAACTGGCGCTCCCTTACCATTGCCTTATGCCCTTGTTCATATTCCTCAAAATAGACAAGTCTATCGCAGTTATACCGCGACGTAAATGATCTTGGGTACTTTTTGAGTTTATGTTCTTTGACCCGCTCATCAATAATATCGGTTACTCCAATGTAGATTACCCCATTTGGTTTACTTGTCATGATATAGACATACCAAAGTTTCATATTGATATATAAGGGGATTCCTGCATTCGCAGGAATTCTTATTTCCTTCCCGTACTTCCAAAACCACCGGCTCCCCTAGCAGTTTCAGACAGTTCCCCGACTTCGATCCATTCTGCCCTTTCATGTTTGGCAATCACCAATTGCGCGACCCGCTCCCCATCTTCGACCCTAAAATCATCATTCGAAAGATTGGCCAATATCACCCCTATTTCACCTCGATAATCTGCATCTATGGTGCCCGGAGCATTTAGTACTGTTATGCCCTTTTTAGCCGCCAATCCGCTACGAGGGCGGACCTGGGCCTCATATCCAATGGGAAGCTCGATAAAAAGACCGGTCTTTATAATGGCCCTCTCCAAAGGTTTCAACGTTAGGGGTTCCGAAATATTGGCCCTTAAGTCCATTCCCGCTGAAGCACTGGTCTCATAATGGGGCAATGGGTGTTTTGACTTGTTAATAATGTTAACCTTCACGTCTTAAAAATATGGTTCTCAATTTATCTCCTTCCAATTTGTAAATCAGCCCCAAAAATAGCAAAAGGAGTAGGCTTCCCACTATTATATTTCGGTTAAAAACGTAAAAGGACAATACGGAAAAGAGAATGGAAAACCCTCCATAGAACATGATTTTACGCATGTTATACGGAATGGGATAATACTTTTTGCCAAAATGATAGGATAAACCCATCATAGTGGCATAGGCGACAAGTGTTGCCAAGGCCGATGCCATATATCCCATTTTAGGAATAAACGCAAAGTTGATGATCAGCGTAAGCAAGGCACCAATTGAGGATATATAAGCCCCAAACCTGGTCCTATCCGTAATTTTATACCATACGGAAAGGTTGTGATAAATACCCAAACAAAAACTGGCAAGAACAATAATCGGAACAATGGACATGGCTTCCCAATAGGCTTCGTCCCGAACAAACAATACCTTTAGGATATCTGCAAAAACGACAACGGACAACAATATAATACTCCCTAAGATCACAAAATAATTGGTAATCTGTGCATAGGCCTTTTGAGGCGCCTCGCTTTTTGAGTGGCTGAAGAAAAAAGGTTCGATCCCCATTCGAAATGCCGTTCCAAATAGCGTCATGAACAAAGCCAGCCGATAGCAGGCCGAATATTTTCCCACTTCACTTTTGGCCGTGTCTTCGGGAAGCAGCTGTTCCAATAAAATCCGGTCAAACACTTCATTAATGGTAAATGCAATACCTGCAAGAAGTACAGGGGCCGCATATTTCAGCATTCGCTTCCACAGACCTTGGTCAAAAATATAGGTGGTTCTAAAATAACGGGGCAACATAAGGAGTAAAGTGACTCCACTGGCCACCATCATCGCTATAAAAATGTAGGCAATCTCATAATCTTCAACATATAGTTTGCTCAAAAGTGCCTCTGGGTCTTTTGAAAAAATGCTGGGAAGCCCCAATAAAAAGAAAATGTTCAACCCAAGGTTGATCGCAACATTCAATATCTTGATTATGGCATATTGCATTGGCTTCTCATTGGCCCTGAGCCATGCAAAGGGTATAATGACCAGGGCATCCAAGGCCAATATGAGTATGGCAAAGCGGATATACTTGGGGTCAATGGCAATAGCTTGTGAAATGGCGTCCAACGCTAAAAAACCAATCAGTACAAAAAGAAGTGTTGTTGCCGCAATGGATAGAATGGAGGTGGAAACCACGGTTTCCTTGGAAGTTTCTCCGTTATAGAACCTAAAAAAAGCGGTTTCCATCCCATAGGCCAACACCACGTTGAAGATGGCGAACCAGGCAAAGATTACCGAAACCTCACCATAACCGGCAGTGGCCAAAATACCCGTATACAACGGCAATAGCAAAAAGGAAAGCATTCTGGGCAATACGGTTGCCAATCCGTAGATAAAGGTTTGTTTGAATAACTTTTTAAGTGGGCCCAAATACAACTATCTTAAAACAAACCCCGAAGGGATGCTTCGGGGGTATATATGCATAAAATTAGTAATATTATCCACTACTTGTAAATCAAGGATTCTTCTCCGCTACACCCTCAATCTTTACATATTTCAGTGTTTCACCTTCCATATAGCTCAATACACATTGATCTGCTTCCAAAACAAAAGGAAATTTCTTTCTAGGCTGTGGCGGTCGGTTACCTATTTCCTTTTTTGGATCCGCATGCATTATAATATCCGGTTTTTCGATCTTTTGTTCCCTGAAATTGGCCTTCGCTACCCAGCCCGTTTCCAAACTTTCCAGGTTTATATCCGCTATTTTCCCTCTAAAAAAGGCCTGTTTGAGTTGTGCTCCATTTAAATCCTCACTCAATATGGGGATTTCGAGTAACAGACCGGACCCCGCTTCCGCCACACTTCCCGTCCATGGTTGACAGGTGGCCGGACCCATTTCAAAAGGAGCCTCATCCGACAGTTTTTTTTGGGATGAGCATCCAGAGATGGAAAATCCCAAGACCAATAGTATATAAGGTATCATCTTCATAGCGTTTACATTATAGTGTTGTAAAGATATGAAACCAAAATTAGTGCCAAACCTAAAAACACCCTGGTGCCATAAGCGCAATTATTGCTATATTACTGTGCAAAGATTGTAATCCATGACCTTCCATTTAAAAGCCTTGCGGGTTCTTGTTTTTGTATTTCTGGTGGTTTCCTGCGGACAACAACAGGAAACCCAAAAACCCATCGCGGAAAGACCCAATATCGTGTTCATTATGTCGGATGACCATGCCTATCAGGCCATTAGTGCCTATCAAAATCACTTGATCCAAACCCCAAATATTGATCGTATTGCCAAAGGGGGCATCACTTTCCATAACGCCTCTGTTACCAATTCCATTTGCGCACCTTCAAGGGCAACCATCCTAACGGGCAAGCACACGCATATCAATGGAAAAACGGATAATTCCCGTCCCTTTGATACCACCCAGGTCACTTTTCCAAAACTCTTTCAGGACGCTGGCTACCAAACGGCCATGTTTGGGAAATTGCATTTTGGCAATAACCCTAAAGGCGTGGATGACTTTATGATCCTTCCGGGACAGGGAAACTATATTAACCCGGACTTCATAACCAAAAATGGGGACACCGTTAGAATAGAGGGTTACGTTACCGATGTTATTACGGATTTAACCTTGGATTGGCTGGATACCAAAAGGGACACCACAAAACCTTTCCTAATGATGTACCTGCACAAGGCACCACATCGTCCGTGGTGGCCCCGACCGGATAAGTTTCGGGAATTCTTAAACAAGGAGTTTCCGGAACCCGAGACTTTGTTTGATGATTATACATCCCGGGGAACGGCAGCCAAAACGGCAGAAATGAACTTGCTTCGCCATATGATGTACAGTCACGATAGCAAAATTAGACCTGAACTTGTCCAACGCATGCGGCCAGAACCCCATATTCCAGAATTTGAAAATAGTTTTCATGGCCCCTATACCGAACGGGCGACTCCGGAACAAAAAGCACTTTACGAGCCCATTCTCGATATCATCAACACGGATTTTGAGGAAAACTGGCCAAAAATGGACGATACCCAAAAAATGCGCTGGAAATACCAACGCTATATGCAAGACTATCTTGCCTGTATTTCCTCGGTTGATGATAATGTAGGTCGCGTCCTGGATTATTTGGATGAAAACCACCTATCTGAAAATACCTTGGTGGTATATACTTCGGACCAAGGATTTTATTTGGGGGAACATGGCTGGTTCGATAAGCGGTTTATTTATAATGAATCCTTTGGAACACCCTTATTGATCCGTTGGCCCAATACCATAAAACCGGGCATTACCAATGAGGAGATGGTCCAGAACCTGGATTTTGCCCAGACCCTGCTCGAGGCCGCCCAAATTGAAGCGCCCAATGACATGCAGGGCGAAAGTTTAATGCCCTTACTAACATCCAATGAAACCGAATGGAACCGGGATGCGGTGTACTATCACTATTATGAGTATCCCGCAGTACATCAGGTAAAGCGGCACTATGGTATTGTGACCAAGGCTTACAAATTGGCCCATTTTTATTATGATGTTGATGAGTGGGAACTCTACGACAGACTAAATGACCCCAACGAATTGCACAACCTCTACGAAAATCCACAATATGCCGATGTGGTCGCAAACCTGAAATTGAAACTGGAGGAATTACGCGAGCGCTATGGGGATTCCGATGAACTCAACCAAAAGTATATCGACATTCATCTGAAAAACAGTATGGATTCCTCTTCAAAGGAAAACGAATAGTTGGGGTTATGGGTTTCGCAATTCTTTTAACGTTCCCATTTCCTTACGAACTTGGACAAAGATGAACCCCCCAAGTACCACCAGTAAAACCAGGGAAGAGACTATGATGTAATTGTAAAAGCCTTTTGATAGGCTTTCTTTGAAGTCCGGGAGTAAGGTCCAAAAGGCAAAGCAATACACAAGGATCAATAGGGGTGTTAATACGGTATGTACCCCAACCCTTCCCCTGTAATAGCCAATTAGCCTGGCTTTAAAGCTTTCAATGTCCAAGGTCATCGATAGGTTTTTCAACGTTCTCAAACTAAAAAATTCAACAAGTACCCTGATCAATAAAACAACGATCATGGCCACCAAAGCCAAAGCCACGTCTTGGTGTTCCATGGCTTTGATGTAAAAAAAGAAAGCCACTAAAACGACTACCGTACTCAATAGGACCACATTGGCAATCTTCTGTTTTCTGGCCACTCGGCCAATTCTATCCTTCACGCTCTTGAAACTTGCCCGGGAAGGCTTTGGGATGGGTTGTTCCTTCCAGTTTTGTTTTATGTTGTCAAAATCATCCATGATGTACACATTTTGAAAGTTGGGTTTTTATGCGATGTATCCTTGTTCGTATCGCCGTATGGTTCATTCCCATAACAGCGGCTATTTCTTTTTGGGCGAGCCCTTCCAATTCCATTAGAATAATCGCTTTATTGGTGGCCGAAAGGGTATTGATGCACCTATACATTTCCTTGAATTGTATTTCCTTACGTTCGGCAGACCCTTCATCCTCGATGGTGGGATTAGATTCCATTTCCATTTTTAGGGCGTAAGGTCTCTTCTTTCTAAGGCCCATTAAACAGGTATTCACGGCAATCCGATAAATCCAGGTCGAGATATGACTGTCATTGCGAAATTCACTCAAGCTGTTCCAAACCTTTACAAATACCTCCTGGGCCAAATCCTTGGCCCTATCCCTATCGCCTGAAACATACCCAAGGCATAGTCGCATCACCTGGTCATAATTGGCATGGTAGAGCTGCTCAAATTCTTGGTCACGTTTATTCATTGTTGGTCAAGACGGCAATAAGTTGTTCCACTAACCACTTTGGTTTATCGTACATAATAAAGTGGGCCGAGCCCTCCGCAAACCTAAGGTCATAATCGGCCAGTTTTTTGTACTGTTCTTCATAGGTTTTTTTGACCATTTCCTTTCCAAAGGGATGTGTGGCGGCAAAAATGGTAACCGGTATTTGGATGGCACTGACCGCTTTGCGCAAATCCACCTTAAGGTAATCCGTATACCCATAGACATATGTTTTTCTATCCGCCATGAGCATCCAATCAACGATTTGGTCCTTCTTTTCCTGATGTAGTGTCATTCCAGATGCCATCTGTGTGGCCATTGCCCTAAAATCCCCTTCACCCATAGTAAGAATCTGGTTGTTATATGGGCTATCATATACCATATGTTCACTTTTGTAATTTGGGATCATTAAGGCGCCAGTAGCCGTTAAGGCATCAACAATGATAAGCTTTTCAAAAACATTTTCCCTTGTCGCCAACGAAAGGGCCAAGGTTCCTCCCAGGCTGTGACCTATGGGAACGGCATTTTCCAGGTTATTGGATTTTATATAATCCAAAATGGCCTCCTCTACTTTGGGATACCATGGGAATGCTACGGGCGGAACATTCCCGAAACCGGCAAAGGTGAACACATGGCATTCGTATTTTTTTGAAAGCTCGGTTACTATTTCGTCCCATACTTCATCCGTACAGGCAAAGCCCGGGAAAAAAAGCAGTGGTTCTCCAGCACCCTTGACACGAACTTCAAATGCTTCTCTTTGGGCAGGTGCTTTTACGGAGATAACCAATAACAACAGTAAAAGAACAAGGTTTTTTGAGTTTTTCATTGTTAAGAATTTTGAATCGTTTTTCCCTTTAGATTCAAAATGCCAAAAATGTTACATCAAACTTTGGAAATAGTAGTCACAATTTTTGCAGGAACTAGGTTATTGCTATTCTTTTCATTGCCACAGTGGCCAAAACAAAAGCAATGAACAATAATGCAGATGCCAGTGCAAAGGAAGCCCCAGGGAAGTACAAGTTGGTTTCGGGGCGTATGAAATAGTAAAACACCGGTGAAAATACTAATTGGCCCAGGATAGCAGTAATGCTGACCAAGCCCGTAATCGATCCCTGGAGGATTCCTTGTTCCTTTACCGATACTTGATTGGAAATAATGCCCTGTACCGTTGGCCCAGCTACCCCTCCAAGGGCATAGGGGATTAAAAATGCATAGAGCATCCAAGGTTCACTGGCCTGGGAAAATAAAAACATCCCAAGGGTCCACAATAGAAATCCAAAGGTGACCACATTACGTTTTCCAAACCATCCAATTGCCTTACCGATCAGAAATCCTTGGACAAAGGCGACCAAAAGTCCTACCACCACCAGGGAGAGGCCTATCTGTTTGGGATTCCAATCAAAACTTTCGATACAAAAGTACGACCACACCGATGGTAACGCCTGCCCTGCGAGGTTGGCCAGGAAAAATGCAGCGATCAACAACAAAACCCCTTTATAGTTCTTTAGGGCAACCAGGGACACCCCGGGGACCATCTTCAAAACATTGATCGGTCTCCGGTTTTCCTTGCTCAAAGACTCGGGAACCACGAACCATCCGAAGAGAAAATTTGTAAATGTGAGTCCGGCTGCAATGTAAAACGGCAATCGAATATCGATATCACCAAAATATCCTCCAATACCAGGGCCAATAATAAAGCCCAGGCCAAAAGCCGCCCCAATAAGTCCAAAGTTTTTGGCTTTTTCCTCCATGGTACTGATATCTGCAATATAAGCTGATGCTACCGTAAAACTTGCTCCCGTGATTCCGGCGAGAAAACGACCAATGAACAGCCAGAGGATGGTCGGCGCCCAGGCATGGATCAAGTAATCAATACTCAGCCCCAAAAGGGAAAGCAGTAGGATCGGTTTACGGCCATACCGATCGGAAATCTCACCCAAAACCGGGGAAAACAGGAATTGCATTCCTGCAAAGGCCGTTGTTAACCACATGCCATAGATAACCGCCATATGATTGCCCTCTCCCGTTAATTGCATGATAAACTCCGGAATAATGGGTAGGATGATGCCAATACCTATGACATCCACTAAAATGGTGATGAAAATAAAAAGTAAGGCGCTCTTTTTTGATTTCATGCAAAATGAAAGCCCCACAATGAGGTGGGGCTTAGTTATGTTTTGGAATGGTTATTTCCGTTTCTGTTTTAGTCGTTCAAAGCTTCGGCCCCACCAACAATCTCCAATATTTCACCGGTAATTGCGGCCTGTCTTGCTTTGTTATAGGTCAATGTTAATTGGTCCTTAAGCTCCCCGGCATTATCGGTTGCCTTATGCATTGCTGTCATACGGGCCCCATGCTCACTTGCAAAGGAATCCCGAATGGCTTTATACAATTGGGTTTTCAATGATTTTGGGATCAACTGCTCCACAATTCCCGCCTTGTCCGGTTCAAAGATATAATCGGCGCTGGCATTCACATCCCCTTCAACGGGAACAATAGGTAAAAACTGTTCCGTAGTTACGATTTGGGTCGCTGCGTTTTTAAATCGGTTGTAGACCAGTTCTATCCGGTCATACTCCCCCGTTGTAAAACGTTGCATTAAATCTTCCGCTATTACGGTGACATTCTCAAATGTCAGCTTGTCAAAGATGCTGCTCTCATTGGAAATGATATTGAATTTCTTTCCAAGAATATCATTTCCTTTTTTACCAATGGTAATATAATCTACCTGTTTGCCGCCGTATTTCCCATGATATAGGGAAACGGATTCCTTGATGATATTTGAATTGAAGGCCCCACAAAGTCCACGGTTGGAGGTAATGGAAACGACAAGTACTTTCTTCACCTCACGATTATCCGTGTACTTGGCCCCAACATCCCCATCCAGGCTACCACTAAGGTTTTGCAATAGCTCGGTCAACTTATTGGCGTAAGGACGCATTGCCGTTATGGCATCTTGGGCCTTTTTCAACTTAGCAGCGGAAACCATTTTCATGGCACTCGTTATCTGCATGGTCGACTTTACCGTTCCAATCCTATTACGTATTTCTTTTAAGTTTGCCATTCTTCTTTTTTGTCATTCCGCACTTGATGCGGAATCTATTTATTAAGGACTCCTGCTTTCCCTTGGACAAGCTTAGGGTGACACAGGAATGACAAGAATTTATGCCTTGTACTTACTTGATAAATCTTTACAAACCGAAGTCAAGGTCTCAATCACCTCATCCGTTAGCTTACCGGATTTTAGCGTATCCAAAACTCCTCTATGCTTGGCATTCAAGAACTCCAAATAGTCCCTTTCAAATTCTTTTACCTTAGCTACAGGAACATCCCTCAACAAGTTTTTGGAACCTGCAAAAATAATTGCGACCTGATCTTCAACCGTAAACGGATCGTTTTGGGCCTGTTTCAGGATTTCAACGTTTCTACGTCCCTTTTCAATTACGTTCATTGTTGCCGCATCCAAGTCAGAACCGAACTTGGCAAAAGCTTCCAACTCCCGGAACTGTGCCTGGTCCAGTTTTAAGGTACCGGCCACTTTCTTCATGGACTTGATCTGTGCCGAACCTCCCACACGTGATACCGAAATACCTACGTTGATTGCAGGACGGACCCCTTGGTTGAACAAATCCTGCTCCAGGAATATCTGACCATCCGTAATGGAAATTACGTTTGTTGGGATATAAGCGGAAACGTCTCCTGCCTGTGTTTCAATAATGGGGAGTGCCGTTAAGGAACCCCCGCCCTTTACTTTGTCTTTCAACGTATCGGGAAGATCGTTCATATTTTGGGCCACGGTATCGTCATTGATGACTTTTGCAGCGCGTTCCAATAATCTTGAGTGCAAATAGAACACGTCACCTGGATAGGCTTCACGTCCCGGTGGCCTTCTTAACAGGAGGGATACCTCACGATAGGCAACCGCTTGTTTTGACAAATCGTCATAGATGATCAGGGCAGGTCGTCCGGTATCGCGGAAATACTCTCCAATTGCAGCACCGGCAAAAGGAGCATATACCTGCATTGGTGCGGGATCGGAGGCATTTGCAGCTACAATGGCGGTATAGGCCAAAGCACCCTTATCCTCCAGAGTTTTTGCGATACCCGCAATCGTAGAGGCTTTCTGTCCAATAGCCACATAGATACAATATACGGGCTCTCCCGCATCGTAAAATTCCTTTTGGTTAAGAATGGTATCGATACAAACCGTTGTTTTTCCCGTTTGGCGGTCACCGATTACCAACTCCCGTTGTCCACGACCAATTGGAATCATCGCATCAATGGCCTTTACACCGGTTTGTAAAGGCTCATTTACCGGTTGTCTGTAGATTACACCGGGTGCTTTTCGCTCCAATGGCATTTCATAGGTTTCACCAGCAATTGGACCTTTACCATCGATGGGTGTACCCAAAGTATCCACAACGCGGCCGACAATACCTTCTCCAACGTTGATGGAGGCAATACGTTGTGTCCTTTTAACGGTAGCCCCTTCCAAAATCTCCTTGGATGGCCCCAACAATACCACACCCACATTATCTTCTTCCAGGTTCAATACAATACCTTGCATTCCACCATCAAACTCCACCAACTCGCCGTATTCTGCATTGGAAAGACCATATACCCTGGCGATACCATCCCCAACTTGGAGTACGGTACCTACCTCATCCAGGGAAGCGGTTGCTTCGAAACCTGATAATTGCTTTTTCAATATTGCTGAAACCTCAGCTGCTTTTACTCCCGCCATAATTTAAGATATAAGACGTAAGACATAAGATGTAAGACATCGGTATGTCCGTTGTTTATAGACTATTTGTAAATTCTCGTTTTATTGTATTCAATTTGTTCGCCACACTGGCATCGTACTGTAAATCCCCGACCCTTAAAATGAATCCACCTACAATACTTTCATCAATTTTATTCTCCAGGGAAACTTTATTGCCCGTAAGCTCCTTTACTTTGGAAAGCACCTTCTTTTCAAGTGCCGGCGTAAGGGCGACTGCTGTGGTAACCACGGCCGTATCTTCACCCTTCATCTTTTCGTACTGAATGATGTACTTGTACGCCACTTCCTGCAACAAGTCGATACGTTTATTGTCTGCCAGGGTGTTTACAAGTCCCAAGGTAATTTCATTGCTTCCTTTAAAAATCGCCGAAAGGGAGTCGTTCTTCACCTCATTTTTTACGATTGGGCTTGTCAAAAGTTGCTGCAGCTCCGAATGGTCCGAGATGGTTTCGGCAATCTTGCGCATATCCGCCTCCACCTTGTCCGCAACTTTTTGCTCCACGGCATAATCCAAGGTTGCTTTTGCATATCGTATGGCCGCCCTGCTATTACTCATTTTACGTGCTATGGTTAACGGTTTGTGGGTTAATGGTTCCGGTAATCGGAAAATGCAATCGATCCTTTACCTGCGACCATTAACTTCTAACCTCTTTCTATTAACTAATTCAACTTAACGTCGCCCAACATGTCCTCAACAACCTTTAGTTGTTTCTTCTTGTCGGACAGTTCCCCTTTGATTACTTTTTCCGCAATATCCACAGAAAGGGTGGCCACTTGTTCCTTAATATCCGCAACGGCGGCTTTCTTCTCACTTTCTATGGCTGCCTGTGCTTGTTTTAGCATCTTATCCCCTTCTACCTGGGCCTGTTCCTTGGCATCTGCAATCATTTTCTCCTTGATTTCACGGGCCTCCTTCAACATCTTTTCACGTTCTGCCCGGGCTTCCTGCAAAAGGTTTTCGCTATCCGCAGTAACGTTCTGCATTTCCTTTTTGGCATCCTCCGCTGCTTGAAGGGCATTTTTGATCCCTTCTTCGCGATCATTGACCGCATTTAGAATGGGTTTCCACGCAAATTTCCAAAGTAGCCATAGCAACAAAAGGAACAGCAGTGTTTGCCAAAAAAACAGCCCTAACGAAAACTCCTCCAATAATTTTTCCATCTCTTTTTCTTTATTTCTTAATGTTTTAAACAAGCAAGGGCTGCAACCAACCGTTGCAGCCTTTTGCTTTTAGATGACTGATTATACCGCAAAAAGGGCAGCAAAACCAATACCTTCAATCAATGCAGCTGCAATCAACATCGCTGTTTGGATCTTACCGTATGCTTCAGGCTGACGAGCGATGGCTTCCATAGCGGAACCACCAATCCTACCAATACCCAAACCAACACCGATAACTACCAAACCTGCACCTACCATTACTGGAATTTCCATGTCTATCTAGTTTAAAAATTAAAAATTCAACACTTATCCATTGGTCAGTTCAACTCCGTGAATGACCAAACTATTTTTTAATGCGCCACCTCGGCTTCATGTCCATGATCGTGCTCGTGTTCTTCGGAGGCAAAACCGAAGTAAAGCGCGCTCAACATGGTGAATATATAGGCTTGTAACAATGCCACAAGTACCTCGATCAACATTATGGCGAAAGCTAGGCCAAATGACAGTGGACTTCCAAGCCAGCTCTTAAAAATGAACATCAACCCAATCAAACTTCCAATAACAATGTGTCCGGCCTGCATGTTGGCGTACAATCGAATCAACAGTGAAAAGGGTTTAATGATCAATCCCAATAACTCTATCGGAACCAAAATGATATACAATGGTATTTTTCCATACCAGGGCAGGGAATCCCCCAAAGGGTTAAATTGGTGCATCCAATAATCCTTGGTTCCCGTAAAATTCGTAATCAAAAACGTTAAGATGGCCAGGGCAGTGGTAATGGCAATGTTTCCAGTGACATTAATCCCAAGCGGTGTCATCCCAAACATGTTCAAAAACCATATAAAGAAGAATATGGTCAACAGGAAGGGCATGTATTTTTTGTAGCGTTTTTCGCCAATATTGGGCCGTGCGATATCGTCCCTAATATAAAGGACGATGGGTTCAAAGAACCTTCCCGCCCCAGTTGGGATACCGTTGTTTTTTGTGTACGATCGCGCCAAACTGGAAAAAAGCCAAAGCATCAACAAGCCTGTTACGATAATCATCACCACATTCTTGGTAATGGAAAAATCAAGGGGTTTTATGTTGGTAGGGTGATGGCTTTCGTCATAATCAATGGTCCCATTGGCATCCGTCCTGTAGATTTTGCTGTGATAGAGCTTATAGTGATTTCCATCCACTTCAGCCAAGGTCTCCCCATGGTGGAACTTAGAGGAAGAAAAGACTTTTAACCCATCATCCCAGAGTATGACGGGCAAGGGAAAGCCCACATACTTGTGTTCGCCATTTTCCTTGGTATAGGAAAAAAGGGAGAAGTCGTGGGAATCCTGTAAATGATGATGGATGTATTCCTTGATTTCGGTCTTAAGGTCTTTACCATGACCTTCCTCGCCATGTTTGTCCTCCTTTTCTTTTCCGAAGGAAATTTGACTTAGAATCAATACAGAAAAAAGAAGAAAACTCTTCAAAAACGTTTTTCGCATTTCGCTGGAACTAACGGTCTTTAAAAATCGGTGCAAATGTAAGTCTTTCCCTTAAAAGGAAAAAAGCTTTGTTGCTTTATTTTTAGTGATTTGCGTCGGGTGAAAAATTCAGGAATCAGATACTTGATTCAACATTTTTGATGCGAAATAGGTTTCCAAAACCAAGGCGGTCAAATAGGGAACAAAAAAAGCTGCGAATTCCGTACGTTGGATCTCCCCATCGGCCCGGTAAACTGGATAGAAAACAAGGAAGAATACCACAAACTTTATTAGGCTTCCCCCCATGAACAAAAAACCCAATGCATTTTTTAGCTTTTTCCTGGCATAGTACAGTCCTATGAAAATTCCAACGGCCAATACAAAGTTTATACCATAGGAGGCCACCAGCATATCGTTTAGAGGGGCAAGATCAAGCTTCTTCAACATAAAATAATGAAGCATAAAAGCAAGAAGTAATGCCCCGAATAAAATTAAGGTGAATTGTCTTGGTAGTTTTGTCCTTACTTTCAATTGTTCAATCTTTTCAATTGCTGCAAAACTACCCAAATGGAAATAGCCACACCCAAAAGTGTGGCTATTACGGTAAAATATTTTTTTTCGGTTTCGTAATGGGCATCCAACCAATTGCCTCCTTTTACAGCAAGGTAAATAATAATGCCCATTTCAAATGCAATGCCGGATAGGGCCGCTGCATTTTTAAAGCCATTGTTTTTCTTAGGAGACTTTTGCTGGTTCATTCACTTTGGGAGGCTGCAATTTATGGGTTGCCGTACTTGTTCCTTTTCCCATGCTACAGGAGGCATTAAAAGTAGCTCCCGGTTCCACCGCCAATTTGGAAACGTTTACGGTTCCCTCAATTTTGGCCGTGGTCTTTAGGGACAATAATTCGGACACAAAGAGTTCGCCATTAAAGCTACCTTCAATATCTGCATTCACGCATTCCACTTTTCCCTTGATAAGGCCATCCTTACCAATAACTACCTTTCCGGAAGTTTTTACATTTCCTTCAAGTTTACCATCAATTCTAAAATCTGCCTCGGAGGTAATATCTCCTTTGATTACGGTGTTTTTCTCGATTCTGTTGGGCTGTCCGCCAAAGTTTTCCATAGGTCGGGGCTTTTTGTTGTCTGAGAACATCTGTTCACGGTTTTGGGGTTAACAATTGTGCTTTGTAAGCATCTAAATTCTTATGGATCAGGATGGTTTGGTAATTCTTGGACAAAATTACAAAATTCTCATCCTTGATTAAGTAGTCCTTATTCTTTTTTATGAGTTCGGAAAAACCCAGGGCAAAATCCTTGGATCGGAACCCATGGACCACGACAAACTGGTCTTCCAAATTATAGATATCCTTTGATACCCTATTTCGATAGCGTAACTCTTCAATGGCATCCTCCAATCGCTTTTGAAGCTTCACTGCTTTTGCATCATCCCTAATCTTAAATGGGAACACCACTTTCCAATTCCCGGTTCCCGTACTTCCTTCTTCGGGAGAGAATTCTTTGGATTCCAATTTGGGCAATTGCTCGGCAACGATTCGCTCCGCTTTTTTCCCTTCGGGATTGTTGGGATAGGTCAGTGCCACATAGTTCAATGCTTCCTTATAGGGTTCAAAACCTTGTAGGCGTCCAATGGCATTGGCCTTCAATAGTTCGAACTTTGGGACAATGGGATCGCCCGTGAACACATTGATATATTCCTGGGATTGGGTAATGACCTCTAAAAACCGTTGTTCCCGATACTTTTTGAACAATTGGGCATACCGCGCTTCCGGACCTTGCGCGTCATCGGTCAAAATTGCTTCAGGATTCAGTAAAACCGTGGCATACCTGCTATCTGGGTGGTTCTTCAAAATGTCCTGCTTCACTTCCACGGCCAAAGGGCTACCGGTCTCCTCATAAATCTTATAAAGATTGTACTTGGATGGCAATATCAATCGCTCTTCGGGATTTCCCTTTAAAACCTTTTCCAGTTTCGCTGCGGCCAAAAGGTTTTCCCTGAATTTTTCCTTATAGATCAACCCTAGTTGGTAATTGGCAAAATTCCGTTCCCCAATCAAACTGTCAATAACGGCAGCGTCCTTGGGTAATTGCTCCATGTAAAATGCAACGGAATACTTTTCTTCTTCCGTAACAGGTCCATTGTCCCCGTCGGCTACTGGGTTGCCCGTAGCTTCCGAGGGTATTACACGGGTTTTATTGCTCCAACGCCAATCATCCTCCAATGGGCGTTCTCCCCAACGGGTCCTGAACTCATTCTTCCCATAGCCCAGACTGGTGACGTTATAAAAATAGAACTTGCCCTTGTTCTCCTTTCCACCTTGGGTTTCGGCAAATGCAGCATAACCTGCTCTGGCTTTTTTTTCCTTTTCGGCCTCCAGGGCGGCGGCCTCATCCTTTAGTCCTTGGATATACTCCTCAAAATAGGCCGTCCGTTCTTCCTCGGGCATACGATATAGCGTAACGACACTATCTGCATATTGCACGATATCTTCATATTTGATGACATCTTCCAGATTATCGAACTTCTTTTTGATGCGACGGTATTTTTTCGTGTTTTCCGCCAAGTTGGTCAAGGTGCTATCATAATACGCACCTGCCTTTTTGTATTCTTTTTGGTTGAAATTATGTTCTCCCAGGGTTTCATAGTTCCTGGCATTGAGTTTAGTGTCCTGCTGTGTGGTCCTGAGCGATTTATTGTAATAGGCCAATGCCACACTATCCGAGCCTGTTTTTAAATGGTAATTCGCAATCTGATGATATATTTTATCCAGAAAAGGGCGGTTTTCCCGGTTTTCTTCCAAATCCGTTAAATACTCCAATAAGGGTTCTTGGTTTTCCGCGGTAATCGCCGTGTTCTGGATTTTATTTAAATGGGCGTTGATCATATATACCCTGGGCGATTTTCTATTTAAGGCGATTACCTTGTCATAGGCATAATTGGCACTGTCCTTAAGTCCCAATTGATCGTACAATTGTCCAATAATGAACAGGTAGCGACCGCGCTCCTCATTCTTTTTGGTATAGGCCTGGGCCACCTTCAATTTTTGAATGGCCGAATCCGTGGCATTCAGGTGCAGGTAGCTCTGTGCCATTACAGCATAGGTATCTGCATATTCCTGGTCTTTTAGCCGCTCAAACTTCAAAAGTCGTTTTAGGTTCTTAAGGGCAACTTCAGGATTGTCCAGGCGCATATTCGTTTTTTCCCTCCAAATGGTCGCTTCGTTCAATTTGTCACTCTCCACATATTTCCTTAGGATGTAATTGAAGGCTTCAAGTGCTGGGATATAACGCTGGTCAAAATAGCGTGCTTTGCCCAGCAGTAAAAAGGCCTCATCCGTTTGGGGGTTGCGCTCCTCATCCTTAATGTCCATACTGTGCTTTTGAATGGCTTTGGTTGCCTTCTCCTCGGCAATGACAAAGTTGGGATTGTTGTCTTCCGAATCCAGTTTGATTTCCTCCGTTACTTCCAACCGCTCTACGGGCAACACTTCCCAAAAATCGTCACGATAGGATGCGTTGAGTTCTTCCCTGCCCTGTTCAAAAGCCAAATTTCCGTTGTACAGCACATTGTATTTTGTGGTCACGGCATGCCAATTGCGATTGATGAACGCATCCTTCTTGGTGGAACACGCCAAACAAAGCAAGAGTAGCCCTATCGCTGGAAGTATGGATTTAAAATGAAGCTTCAAATGTGACAATCTTTCCTATGAAGGATAACTTAAAAAAGCATTGTTTAGTATAGGAAATTCAAATTACGTCCAGATAAATACGCTTTCTTTTTACAAATCCGATAACTTACAACACTTTAGGTGCTTAGATGGTTTTTTTAACTTTTAAAATTTGAGGTATTTGCTTATTTTTATTTGTAAGAAAATTCTCTAATTTTAAATCTAATCATGAAAACAAATCTATGCCTATTTTCAATTTCTTTACTGATCCTCGCTTTCGTCTCATGCGAAAAAGATGAAGTGTCCAATGACAATACTTTCGAAAGTCTAGAATTGGATTCATCCTTACAAAGTACCTCTTTAATCTCCTTACCCCCGTGTACCATTGATGGCCCTGATTGTGGAAACCCAAATTCCACTGTGACATTTACTTATGATTCGGATACAAACAATCAAAACATAACTTGGTCCGTAGCGCAAGGCAATATGAGTCTAACAGGTGGTCAAGGTACGAATCAAGCCACATTCTCATTGGCAAGTAATTTTTCCGGTGGAAAAGTAAATGTTACGGCGGGGCTTTGCGATCTAAACAAAACTATCCTCAAGTGTCCCCAAATACAACCGTGCGGTGTTTCAATCACCAGTGTCTACGAAGTCAATGCCCTAGGCAGTAATAATGTGGCCTTTTATACTGTTCCAACGTTGAGCCCCGGTTGGTCAATAACCAGTAGTACTTTTGTTGTTACCAGAAATTCCGGTATCATATCAACACATTCGGGCACTCTTAATTCCAATGGATATCCTCAAATAATAATTTCAGTTCCATGTAGTCCATCAAGTGGCCGAGTAGATAAAGTTGAGGTAACCGTTAACGCTTCTTCAGGCTCAAATTCCTGTTCGGTCACCATAGAGGAAGATTTCTTTTCTGTATGTGGAACTGGTGGTTTTTAACTAAAAAAGCAGGAATTTTTAGTATCCATAAAAAGGGGTGGGATTGTGCCCACCCCTTTTGTTCTCCATTTAAATAAGTGAGATGTTATGCAGATTTGCCTCATTAAAAAGACGCTCTCGTTAACCTTTTGCACATGTCAAACGTTTACCAGGCAGAGGGGCGTTCAAAATGGGTCACGCCACGGTTATATTTTGTCTTATACGCTACGGGTGACAAACCCACATATTTTTTAAACACGGTCCTGAATGCCTTCTGATCGGCATAACCCACTTGATACATCACTTCGTTCACATTCTTTTGGGTGGACTCCAAACTTCGCTTGGCCGCTTCCATTTTAACACGTTGGATATATTCCAAGGGCGTATTCTGTGTGGCTTTTTTAAATCGTCGCACAAAATTCCGTCGGCTAATGGCAAACTTTAAGGCCAGGGCTTCCACAGAAATCCTTTCGGTGACATTTCCTTCAATGTACAGCTGCGCCTGTCGTATGGCTTCATCCTCATGATCTTTCTGACCCTGGAATATGGCAAATTGATTTTGATTGTCCCGATCAAATTCTATTTCAAAAAACTTAGAGATATATACGGCTGCCCCACGGCCACAGTATTTTTCCACCAGATGTAACATAAGGTTTAAAAAAGAATAGGCGCCCCCACTGGTATAGATGCCATCTTCTTCGGTAACCACTTTATTGGACACCAAATTCACTTGCGGAAACAATTGGGCAAACAAGTCCATGGCAGCCCAATGCGTTGAACATTGTTTATTGTCCACCAAACCGGTCTGTGCCAAAATAAATGCCCCCATACACATGCTGGCCACCTCGGCATTGGTCTTGGCCCGGTGCTTTAAAATCCAGGGAATAAATGGCTCATTTTGGGCCAAATCCTCCATAAGATTATCCGGTCGTAGGGCTGGAATCAAAATCAGGTCCGTTTTTTCGACCTCCGCCAAAAGGCTATCGCAATGGACCCCAAAGGCGCCTTCATAGAGTGAGGCCACTTTTTCAATACCTACCAAGTGAAGGTCAAAATAGTTGTCACTCCGTAAACCCGTCTGTATCATGAATTGGTTGGCACCCATCAATATCTTATAAGGTCCCACTATGCTACTCAAGATGGAATTCCCCTTGGGCACCAAAATACTTACATGTTTCATGTTTGTGCGTATCTGAACTAAAGGTAAACATCCTTTTTGGCACAATCAACCCTCAAAAGTGTCGGATTTCACCATTTGCCCCCATTGAGGGCATCCCTAGCTTTGGGATATGGAATTTGAGATTTTTCTAGGGATTTGCCAAACGTTTTGTGCGTTACATCCGCAGGTGGTGGAAGGCAGGATGATGCGTTCCCCGGCCCTTTGCTTTGAGGGAAAGGTATTTGTCTTTTATTCCAGAAAGGGGCGAATGGTATTTAGACTGGGGAAGGATTATCCCATAGACCGGATCAAAAAACCACTACAGGAATTCAATCCCTTTAGGAACAAAGGGCCATTGACCGGCTGGTACGAGCTTCCCTTTACCAACAAATACCATTGGGAAGAAATGACCCAATTGGCTTTTGACACAATCCAAAACCAAAAAACGAAGGTATGATCACAGCCTCCTACAGCACCTTTTTTAAGGAACTTGCCCAAAACAATACCAAGGAATGGTTCCACGCCAATAAGAAGCGCTATGAAAGCGATGTAAAAGGTCCTTTTTTGGAATTGTTGGAGACCCTACTTCCACAATTGCAACTATGGGATGGCCAAATGGTTGATGACCCTAAAAAAGCCCTTTTCAGAATCCACAGGGACATTCGGTTTTCCAAGGACAAATCCCCTTACCATACCATCATGAAGGCCGGTTTTTCCCCAGGAGGAAAAAAATCGGAAAAACCTGGATATTATTTGGGTATCGATGCCGAACATATACATGTGGGGGGTGGCCTTTTTATGGTAAGTCCAGCACAACTCAAAAAGGTACGTCAATACATTGCCAAGCATCCAAAGCAACTTATAGGGCTCGTGGAAACCCCAACGTTCAGGAGGGCATTTGGCCTCTTAAAAGGGGAAAGGGCAAAGCGATTGGATAAGGAATTCAAGGCAATTGCGGAGCAATGTGACTACTTGTTCCATAAACAGTTTTATGCCTTTGCCGAATTTCCCGTGTCCAATTTTTATGGGTCGGAACGTCTGGTAGATGAAATAGTGGAGCATTTTGAAATTTTATCGCCGCTAAACACCTATCTGGGCAAAGCCCTCGAAAACCAGGAGTATTATTTATAAATCAATGAACTCTTGCGGCCATTTGAAAAAGTCTAAAAGAGTTCAATAAAAACGAAGACAGATGACAACACAGGAAGTTGCCGACAAATTGGTCGGTTATTGTAGGACGGGCCAATTTGAAAACGCCATGAGAACGCTTTACGGTCCCAAAATTGTTAGTATTGAGCCCAAAGGAGCACCTATGGAGCGGGTGGAAGGTTTTGAAGAAGTTCTAAAAAAAGCGGCGTTTTTTAACGATATGGTCGAGGAATTTCATGGCAATGAAGTATCCGACCCCATAGTGGCCGACAATTTCTTTTCATGCTACATGAAAATGGATGCCACTTTTAAGGAGGGTGGGAGACAATCGATGGAAGAAATCTGTCTGTACCAGGTGAAGGATGGTAAGATCGTGCAGGAAGAATTTTTCTATACCCCCAATCCACAGGGATAAGTCCAAGGACCCCATAAAATCCCATAAAACGGGTTTTGTGGGTCCAAACCTTTTTGGAGTTTGAAAGAACTATCTTCAAAAAGGTCTGGACCTACAGGGGAAACCTGTTTTCCAGACAGTTTAAATTCCAAGGGGCCTGAGCAATGGCTTTTATCCCCCGAAGAAGGTCTCCAGTTCTTTAAGGGTCTCTGCAGAAGTTTCGATATCCTTTACAATTTCGCCTTTGTTCAACACCACAATGCGCTCACAAACCTCGGTAACATGCATCAAATCATGGCTCGATACCAAAACGGTCACCCCTTCCGTTGCGGCCAGTTCCTTGATAATGGACTTGAGGCGTATCTGGGTAGTGGGATCCAAATTGGCAAAAGGTTCATCCAGGATGACCACTTCCGGACTACCGATGAAACTGGCCACAATACCCGCCTTTTTTTGATTCCCTTTTGACAGGTCCCGCAGGTATTTTTTCTGGCCCAGGATTTCCCCATGGAAAAAATCCTCAAACTGTGACAACAGGGCATCCACATCGGCTTTGTTCCTTCCCCGAAGTTCGCCGATAAAATAAAAATACTCCTCCGGAGTCAGGTATCCTATCAAAAAAGTCTCATCGATAAAGGCCGTTGTGAAGGGTTTCCATGCCTCACTTTTGTTTACCTGAACTTCGTTGTTTTCTATATGCCCAGTGGTTGGGGGAATTAAATCCAATAACAAGCTGAACAATGTGGTCTTGCCGGCACCATTGTTGCCCACAAGGCCAAAACTTTGTCCTTTCGGGATTTCCAGGGTCTCAATGTTCAAAACCGTGTTTGGACCGTAATTTTTTTTCAGATTATGAACTGCTATCATGATTGGGTATTTTCTATATTGAGTTGATTATCCATTTTTTTGTTGAAATCCTTGAAGCATTGCATGTTTTTTATGGGCATACTGTTCGGTTACCAAATCCAACAATCTCCCCTTAAAGGCGTAGCCCAAAATTCCCAGGCCTACAAGGACCGAAATGGCAATTTCAAAGGATATCAAAAAATGCAATAGGGTGAATAACGCGATGGGCAGCCCAAGCACGGGAAGCATGATCAAAAACTGCACGGCACTGGTCCCCTGCATATTTCCAAACGGGCTTTGGTCCAATTCAATCCTTTTTTTGTTAAAGGACCCAAAGTATAGGATCACCGGGATGTTTATCCCTAGATTATAAACGGCACAGGCCGTGTTCACCAAAAATACCTTCCATCCAAAATACACATAGGGAATGGTCAAAAAGAACATGACCACCACACTAACGGTGATAAGGAGCGCCTTGGACTCCAAGTACTTTCGCAACGGAATGTTCTGGGACATCATCATTCCATAATAAGCGCTGTCCCAAGCCGGTATAAACTGGCCAAAATTCGCCAAAAAGATACCGGTCATAAAAATGCCCAAAAACACGTGCATCCCTACCATATTGGCATAAACTTCCTGGGTATAGAAAATAAGGCCATAAAAAACGAACAACAGGGATATCCAAACCTGGGTTTTGGTCCGTTTGTTTCTCCATATCAATCGTAAATCCAATTGTAAAAATGGGGCCATCTCACCAAAGCGTCTGGTCCAGGCCAAATTGGTCGATTTTGCCTCCTTTGTCTTTCCTTTTAAAGCACCGTCCAAATACAATACACGTTGTAGGTATTTAAAATTGAGGAAATACAGGACAACCAGAATCCCCAATGGGGCGAGAACCGCGATGGGGTAGACATAGAGGGCATGAAAAATAGGTCCAAAAATGGCCTTTATGGAAATGATCCCAAAATATTCCAATCCCCAAAAGGCCACCAATGCCCCAATAATAATTCCTAGGGCCACATCACTCTTATTAATCAAAAAATTGAGAAAGTTGGCACAAAGGGCGATTACCGTCATGGCCAAAAGCCATAACAATACATTCAACGCGGGATATCCCTTGGCCAACAGGACAATGGCAAAGGGGACAAAAGTCACCAAAGTGAGCAGATTGAAGCCGGAAAAAACCGATTTGCCCAAGATATAATTGACAATCTTGGATTTTGGAATATTGTTGATCAGCAATGGTTTAATTTCCATTACGGGCAGTTTTTGCATGAAATACCTAAAAAACAGTTCCGCCAAAACCCAGTAGACCAGAAATTGGCTCAAAACCCACATCGGCCCTTGATCTGGCACTAATTTTCTTAGGATAAAATATAAGGTACCTCCCAGTATTCCGAGGGAAGCCAAAAGATAAAGGCCCATAAAGGCCATAAATATTTTAATCCCCACACTTTTTCCGAACGAAGCCGAACGGAAAAATGCTTTCCATTGCAATTGAATAAACCGTTTGAACATAGGTTGGTGTTTAGTTCGCGATGTTAGTGTCTAAATTAATCGAATTGTTACATAATTCATTTCTATTTTAAAATTTCCTCGAATGCGTTGCGTTTATTTAGCTTTGCAAAAATTTTTGCTATGAGCGATTTTCACGCCTTAAAAGTTGCATCGGTTGACGCCTTAACGCCCAATGCCGTAGCACTTTCTTTTGATGTCCCGACCGAACTGCGGAAAACCTTTACCTTTCTGCCGGGACAGTATATCACCCTTAAAAAGGAAATGGACGATAAGGAGGTCCGTAGGGCCTATTCCATTTCCTCTGCCCCTTCTTCGGGGCAGCTAACCGTGGGCATCAAAAAAATGCCGAACGGTACATTTTCAAAATACGCCAATGAATCCATTTCCCCAGGCGATGTCCTTGAGGTCATGCCCCCGGAAGGACGTTTTGTTTTTGAGCCCAATGGTGAAATAAAGACCATTGCCGCCTTTGCGGCTGGAAGCGGCATTACACCCATTATGAGTATTGCGCAAAGTGTATTGGAAGCCAACGAAAAGAATAGGTTTGTCCTGGTCTTTGGAAATCAAAACCCGGGGGAGACCATGTACAGAAATCAATTGCTCGATCTTCAAGGGAAGTATGCCAATCGATTTTTTATCCAGTGGGTCTATAGCAGGAGTAGTGAAGCCGATTGCCTTTTTGGCCGAATCGAAAACGCCACTGTCAATCTAATCCTAAAAAACAAGTTCAAGGAATTGGACTTTGATACTTTTTACCTCTGTGGCCCTGAGCAGATGATTACCACAGTCTCCGATTCCCTGAAAAACAATGGTGTTGCCGAGGAAAAAATCTTGCATGAACTCTTTACCTCATCCGATTCCGAAGTGAACCAAGTTGAAGGTTTGGATGGAAAGACCAAGGTTACCGTGGTATTGGATGACGAAGAGCAGGAGTTTACCATGGATCAAAAGGAATTGGTATTGGATGCCGTTCTAAAAAATGATATTGATGCGCCCTACTCTTGCCAAGGTGGGGTATGCAGTTCCTGTATAGCGAGGATACTGGAAGGAGAGGCTGAGATGGTCAAAAATCAAATCCTCACGGATAGTGAAGTTGCCGAGGGGTTGATCCTCACCTGTCAGGCCCATGCCAAAACACCCGTTTTAAAAGTGGATTATGATGATGTCTGACCTTCCTATATTCTAAAATCATCCATATGGCCATATCCGGGTTGCGGGACGGAGTGGAAACATCCGTTTTTTTCAAAAAAAGCGTTACCCAAGGGAATGGCCCTATTTTTTGTTATTTGGTGTTGGGTGCTGCCGTTGGTGATTCCCTGGAAAGAAATTTTTCAATGGCCCCCATCCCGTAATCATATCCCAGGTTGTAGGCCTTCTCAATATTTTTTTTATCAAAAACCCCTATGGTCTCCAACTCTTTTGGCTCAATGGCAATATCACATGCCGCCAGCTTGTCCTTGCAAGAGGCATAGATGGCCAAACTGGTGACGCGTGTTCCCAGTTGCCATGCGTTCTTTAAATCTTTTTTTTGTAGTTCCCCCGCAATGGAAACATTGCATCCAATGATGATATCGCACTTCCCATCTACATATTCCTTGGGAAAATTGTTCATCACCCCACCATCGGCATATAAGATTCCCTCAATTTCAACAGGGCTAAAGACGGGAGTCAACGCCGCCGATGCCAATAACGGGCGTATCAATGTGCCCGAATAAAAGGCCACCTCCTTGCCGTTCATAAGATCGGTCGCCAAAACAAACAGCTTCCGTTTTAAGGAAGCAAAGGAGTTTTCAGGGAAATACTTTTTGAAAATATCAAAATACCGATCGGTATCAATAAACCCTGGTTTATTGAACGTAAAGAAACTATACTGGAACAGGGGGGTGTCCTTAAAAAACTGCAACATCTCCTCTATGCTGTTCGCATTGGCATATAACGCGCCGACCAAAGCCCCCACACTGCTTCCGGAAACCACATTGGCCTCCAACCCATGTGCTTCCATGGCCTTTAATAATCCTATATGGGCCATGCCCCGTATGCCACCCCCGGATAGGACCAACCCAATGCTTTTTCCTTCAAGATTATTCATTTCAATACGGTATTGCTATTCAAAATTATGGCCTTTCCCAATTTTAGCTGTAATGAAATATCAATTTTTCGACTAAACCTGTATACTAATTTTGTTGTAAGTTTACGTAAACGCTATTTGTGTTCGAAAACCAAACAAATACCGCCGTTTTACTATTTGCCCTAAGTGCTTCCGAAGAGTCAAAATACAAGCACATTCAAAAGGGCGGATTGCTCTTTCACGTGCTTACCGGACAAACATTGTCCGAGGTAAAAAAAGCTGGACTTCCTTATTTCCATTTTGATGAAAAACTACAAAAAGGAAGTTCTTTTGGGGAACGGTTTTCCAATGCCATCCAAAATCTTTTCGACAAAGGTTTTCAAAATGTTATTGCCCTTGGCAACGACTGCCCCCAGATAACAAGAAAGCATATCCAATCTGCCGCCCTGCAATTGTCTTCTGGGCAAAACGTCATTGCCCCTTCCAAGGATGGCGGTTTTAATCTTTTGGGAATACAAAGGGATGCATTCGGAAGACAGGATTTTGAACAACTTCCCTGGCAAACGGAAGAACTCCTATCCAAGACCCTGGTTTATTTTGGGCAACGAGGACAACAGCCAAAATTGCTCCGGGTGTTTTCCGATATTGACACCGTAGCCGATATCGCCTTCCTTCTCAAAACCGTAAGATCATTTTCCAATCGACTTCGCAACGTATTGATGGAGGTACTTCAAACGGTCCAGCACCATTGGCTTTATTCCTTCAGGTATACTAACCTCGTATTTTTTGCACTCCCCTTCAACAAAGGTTCTCCCCTTTCCTTTCCTTCACACTGATTTTTTCACTTTTTAATTCACTGATAATCTGCCCGTATATGGGCACAACATACAACTTATGGCAAACTCATATTATGACCCGGCCGACTTGAGAAAGTTTGGCAAAATCACGGAATGGAGCGAGGAACTGGGCACAAAATTTTTTGATTATTACGGTAAGGTTTTTGAAGAAGGCGCACTAAGTGCTAGGGAAAAGTCCTTGATTGCCCTGGCCGTGGCCCATGTGGTAAAATGCCCCTATTGTATAGATGCCTACACAAAGGATGGGCTCCAAAGGGGTATCACCAAAGAGGAAATGATGGAAGCCGTGCATGCCGGAGCTGCCATAGAAAGTGGCGCCACCCTTGTGCATGGTGTGCAGATGATGAACAAGTACAACAAATTATCAATGTAATAGCTTATGTCCCAGAGTATTTTGCACGAAGTTAAAAAAGCTTCAAAAAAATCGCTGAAGGCGAGGGAAAACGAGTTGGCATCGGTCAACAAGCAACTGGAAATCCTAAATGGGGGCATTTTCGCCGATGGGGAACTCCCTTATTTCAAGGACAAGATTGCCAAAACCGGTCATTTTCCCCTACGCCCCAAAAAACTGGAGATCCTCCAGATCAACGTGGGCTATATGTGCAACCAGGTTTGTGAGCACTGCCACGTGGATGCGGGACCGGACCGAAAGGAAATCATGACCCGCGAAACCATGGAGCAATGTTTGGAGGTCATCAAGAATACCGGTGCCCATACTTTGGACTTAACGGGTGGTGCCCCGGAAATGAACCCAAATTTTAGATGGTTTGTAGAGGAAGCCGCCAAAGCCGGGATACAGGATTTTATTGTTCGTTCCAACCTTACCATTATCAGGGCAAACAAAAAATACCACGACCTTCCCAAATTTTTTAAAAAACACAATGTACATGTAGTTTCTTCCATGCCCCACTATACCCGGGGAAAAACGGATAAACAACGTGGTGATGGGGTCTTTGACAAGTCCATCAGGGCTTTACAGGAACTTAATGCCGTGGGCTACGGCATGCCGGACAGTCCGTTGCGGTTGGATTTGGTCTACAATCCTTCCGGCGCTTTTTTGCCTGGTGACCAAATGGCCCTGGAAAACGATTTTAAAAAGGCTTTGGATGAAGATTTTGGCATTCAGTTCCACAACCTGTTTGCCATTACCAACTTGCCCATTTCCCGCTTTTTGGATTACCTCATCGCCTCGGAAAACTATGAGGATTATATGTATGCCCTGGTGGAAGCCTATAATCCCGATGCGGTATCCAATGTAATGTGCACCAATACCATTTCCGTGAGTTGGGACGGATGGTTGTACGATTGTGACTTTAACCAGATGTTGGACCTAAAAGTGGCGAGCAAGGTAAAACATATTAGTGCGTACAACGAAGATATCTTAAACGATAGGAATATCACCATCTCCCAACACTGCTATGGATGCACCGCCGGAGCGGGAAGTAGTTGTCAGGGCACCGTGGCCTAATCAAAATAACAGTAAACAAAAAAACGTATGAGTTACTTAGAAACGACCAACGATTTATATAGGGAAGCTGCCCTAACCCCGGATGTAGGATTATGTTGCACAACCAATCCCATATGGGAGCTGCCGGGATTGAAGATTCCAAAAATCATGCAGGAAATGAACTATGGATGCGGTAGCACAGTGCATGCCCGTGATCTTTCCAATAATCCAAAAATGCTTTACGTTGGCGTAGGTGGGGGAATGGAACTGTTGCAGTTTGCTTACTTCAACCGCCAAAAAGGTGGGGTCATCGGTGTTGATGTGGTGGACGAAATGTTGGAGGCCAGTAGGCAAAACTTCAAGGTGGCCGAAAAAGAAAACGATTGGTTTAGGTCGGACTTTGTGGAACTGCGTAGGGGAGATGCGCTTCATCTTCCGGTTGAGGACAACACTATTGATGTTGCGGCCCAGAATTGCCTGTTCAATATTTTTAAGGAGGAGGATTTAAAGCGCGCCATTGAAGAAATGTACCGTGTGTTAAAACCGCATGGCAAATTGGTGATGAGCGATCCCACTTGCGAACAGGAAATGAATGAGACCCTCCGTAATGACGACAGATTACGCGCATTGTGCCTAAGTGGAAGCCTCCCCATCCAACAATACGTTAAGGCATTGACCGATGTTGGTTTTGGCACTATAGAGATCAGGGCCAGAAAACCCTATCGTATCCTCGACCCCAAAAACTATCCTACCAATGAATTGATTTATATTGAGTCCATTGAAGTTGCGGCAATCAAAGATCCCATGCCGGAAGATGGTCCATGTGTATTCACTGGAAAGGCCGCCATTTACTTTGGCGATCAGGATTATTTTGACGATAACAAAGGCCATGTATTGCTTAAAAACCAACCTTTGGCCATTTGCGACAAAACTGCAGGGGCGCTGGCCTCATTGGAAAGGGAGGACATTTTTATCAGCAAATCTACCTACCACTACGATGGTGGGGGGTGTTGTTAAGAAACTATATTGAGGTTTGTTGGCGGTACCATAGCTTTAACGCAAGGCTGTTGAAGTGCGTTTTCCCTTTACATCCTTTCTGGGTATTGGAATAAATCGTTCTTGTCCCAAATAGGCCCTTAGACGTTTCGTTTTATCCGAAAAAGGTTGCTCTTAAACGAGAAATCATTTTTGGCGGTGCGCCAATTATTTCGAAAACAAGCGGAATCCTGACCTCATATCGATTTTTTATCGCGGTTTGTCCCATAAGATTTATCCTACAATGATATAATTGGAGCTTTGTGGTGTTCGGAGGTTTTACATCCGGGCCAAACCCAAATCCTATGGAAACTACCCTACAGAACAGTAAAGCATTGCATTTGTATCGCGCTAAAGGACTTGAACTCTTTTACAAAAATGGATACTGCAATACTTCCTTGGAGGAACTATGTGACTGCCTCTCCCTCTCCAAAGAAGTTTTTATTGATAGCTTTATGTCCAAAGAAGACTTTTTTATCGGGATAGCCCAGAACCTTATCCTTCAGAATACCCTTAACTTGCTTATTGAACCCGTGGCCTACAAGCAAAGTCCATTTCCGTTGATTTTGGACGTCATTGATCTGGAACTTGAAAAGGCCATTAATAGCGTAGCCGACAATGGTAGTATGCTGTTCAACTTTATTACCGAATTCAACAATAAAAACCATCGCATCAACAAATACCTCAAGGATATCCTAAAAATCTGGGAAATCAATCTGGTCTCCCTATTGCGAAAAGGACAATTGGACGGTTACGTAAATAAGGATGTGGATTGCAATGGTGTTGCCAATTATATCATCTCTTCCTATATGGGAGCCCGGACATTAATGGTAGAGGGAAATTCCCAGTTATTGGCAAATCAATATATACAACAGCTCCGTTACTATTTTTACAGCATTTCCAATAAATACAATTAAGCTTTAGCCCTTTCCAAAACTTCAACAAGCTTGTTTAAAACGGCCGTTGGCGGAATTGAATTAATGGCATCCTTGTAATGCTCCGGATATTTGTTTCCATAAACCGAAGTTGGAATCCCTGGATAATCCTTTCGATTGGGAACCATGCCGTTTTCCAAAGGCTGTCCGTAGGGAGCAAATCCAGCAAAAGGATGGGTAACTCCCCAAACCGTGACCACGGGAACACCATAATTTGCCGCTAGATGGCCATTTCCACTGTCCATGGCCAACATAACGTCCAGATGGGATATGAGGGCCAATTCCTCTTTAAAGGTAAGCTTGCCAGCGACCGATTGCACGTGGTCATCAAATTTGCCCTGGAGCATTGCCAATTGTTCCTCCTCTGTTTTTCCTCCTCCAAACAACAAAATACTACAATCCATTTTAGATTGTAGTAGTGTTATCACCTCCTCAATTAAGTCCAATCGGTATATTTTGCTGGGAAAGGCTGCAAACGGTGCTATTCCAATGTGTTCCTTGTTTTGGGACCTGTAAAAATTTGCTGCGTTTCCGGACAATTCCTGTTTTGGCAGGTAATGGTTTCCTTCTCCCGCAATTGGAAAGCCTAATTTTTCAAAGACTTCCCGATATCGTTCCATAGTCGATTTTAAGGGTGTGAATATTTTGTTTTTCGTCCTTGTCAACTTCTTTTTTGCACTACGGCCCTTATCAATTTTTTGTGTGGGGATGCCGTTAATCATAAAGAAAAACCGCAACAGGTTACTTCTTAGCACATGATGTAAATCGGCCACATGGGTCACGGAAAGCTTTTTCAACTCCTTGAACAATTTCCAAAGTCCAAAAACCCCTTTGTGTTCCGTTTTCACATTTGCCGAAAACACATTGACCCCTTCCACGGAATTAAAAATTGGCAAAAGCCGTGGTTTGGTCAGAATAGTGACCTTAACTTCAAGATGGTTTCTTTGTAAGGCGAGAACTACTGGAACGGTCATCGCAACATCTCCCATTGCGGAAAGACGAATGATCAAAATATGTGGAACCTTAGCCCTTTTGGCCACGAAGGACAGGGTTTAGTTCATCATCATTGTACATTTTCATCTGTTTGTACACCTTCATGTATTTTCTGCCGTTTTCAATATCATGGATCAATTGATCAATGGCAGTGGAAAGGTCATTGCGTTGTTCTTGGAGTACATCCAGTTTCTTTTGACATTGGTTTTTATGTTCACTGGTGGCATCCTCCCTGTCCACCTCTTCTTTCATATGGTAGATTTTCAAGGCCAGGATGGAAAGTCTATCAATGGCCCAGGCCGGACTTTCCGTATTGATACCAGCCCCTTCCTGAATTTGGACCGACCGGTATTTATTCAAAAAATAGCTGTCTATGTACTCCACCAAATCCGTTCTGTCCTGATTGCTCGCATCAATTTTTCGTTTTAGTTCCAAGGCTGCAACAGGTTCTATTTTTGAATCCCGGATCAAATCCTCATAATGCCATTGCACCGTATCTATCCAATTCTTTCTGTACAACAGGTGTTCTATACTATCGGAAGGGTAGGGATTTGTAAAAAGTTGGTTTACATCATCCAAAATATGGTACTTTTTTATGCTTTCTTCAAAAATGGAAATGGCGGTAGCTGTGAACATCGTATTGTTTTTTGCAAAGATACATTATTGAAACAGCCTTATCACAAAGCTGAGTATGGGAAGGGCAATACACGCTATGATCAATGTTTCCTTGAACCTTTGTTTTTTTATGGTCTCTATATAATTGGCCAAGAACACCGAAGCCGCAAAAAAGGAAAGGAGCTCCATTCCACTTTCGTTGCCACTGGTAAGTATCAATAGCAAAATTGTCAAAACCAAGTAGGCAAAGGTCAATCGCAATGACAAGGTTCTCCCCAACCTTCGATATCCCATTTTTCCAAATACCACAAAAACGGGAATTAAGATCAATATGAGGTAAATTATTATTCCGTAATTGGGTTGAAGAAAAAAGTGCAAGGAGGTGGAAAACCGGTAATGTGAACGAAAAAAACCAGTGTCGACCAAAACCTGCATACTTGCCCAAACCAACAAAAGGACACAGCAAAAGGCCGCTAAGGGCATCAACCATAATCGCAATTGTCTGCCACAAAAAAAACCAATGGCAATATACAGGGGAACAAGAAAAAGAACTGCCCAGTCCACAAACAAGCTGGCCACCAAGGTCCACAATGCCGACTCAAACACTTTTTCCTTTTGGTTTTTTTCGCTTTTCAGCGCCAACGCCCTGTCCCAGGACATTATTAAAAAAAAATTACAGAATATGATCCTGGTATTCTCCAGCACATCAAAAAAAACAAAGAGCAACAAGGAAAAAAACAACATGGCAAAGGAATTGTCCAATGTCAATTTCTTTTTCTGCACAATATTGCCCAAAAGAAAAATGGAGAGCACCAGGGACACCGATGCCAGAATCCGTTCAAAAACTTCTGCATAGTTCAACTGGAAACCATGGAGCTTAAAAGTTGCCGCCCAGAAAAGTAACATGGCCAATCCCAGCAACACCAGAAAGTTTATAGGTTTTGTCTTGTCGAAAAAAGTAGAAATCATGTCTTCCTTTCGGACTTATTTATTGGCTTTTATTACTTTTGCGAAGTAAATATAGCTAAGATGAGCAGGTTTTTTTATGGTATTGAAGACTTATTCGTAAACGTACTTTTTTGGCCTTTTGACTTTTTCCGCTTTATGGAAAGCTGGTGGACCTCCAATGCCATCAATTGGATTTTCATGATTATGGGCCTTGTGGCCATGGTCTATTGGATGGGACAGCTTAAGATATTCGATGCCAGTGGGGAAGAGGACAAGAGCATTACCTCACACTCCTATCTTTAGCTTCGACTAGGCTTAGCGACCGAAATATAAGCGTTTCCAGGTCTTGGGGATTCTTACAGGTCAAACCCGATATCCTTGCGGTAGTACATCCCATCAAAACACAGTTTTTTCAAATTGGAATAGGATAATGCCAATCCTTCTTCATGGTCCTTACCGAATGATGTTATGGCCAATACCCTACCTCCGTTTGAAACTACCTTATCCTCCATCTTCTTTGTCCCTGCATGAAAAACAATGGAAGTGTCGATCGACTCCAGGCCCAAGATTTCCTTGCCCTTTTCGTAGGCTTCCGGATACCCTCCGGAAACCGCAATAACCGTGGTAGCCGCACGGTCATCGATTTCCAATTCAACTTTGTCCAGGGTTTTGTCCACCACGGCCTTGAATACCTCAACCAAATCATTTTTTATCCTTGGGATGACCACTTCAGTCTCTGGATCCCCCATACGAACGTTATATTCGATAACTTTTGGTTCCCCGCCAACTTTGATCAAACCAATAAATAGGAATCCAACATAAGGGATCTTATCTTTTTTTAATCCTTCTATGGTTGGTTTTACGATACGTTCTTCTATCTTTTTATAAAATACATCGTCTACAAAGGGAACGGGGGAAATTGCGCCCATTCCGCCAGTATTGAGCCCTGTATCGCCTTCTCCTATGCGCTTGTAGTCCTTTGCCATGGGCAGTATCTTATAATGCTCCCCATCGGTAAGTACAAAACAGCTCAGCTCCGTTCCATCCAAAAATTCTTCAATGACCACTGTGCGACTGGCATCACCAAATTTTGAATCGACCAACATGGTCCTTAGTTCGTTTTTGGCCTCCTTTAAGTCATTCAAAATCAATACCCCTTTCCCTGCGGCCAATCCATCTGCCTTTAACACGTAGGGAGGGTCCAAAGATTCAAGGAACCTGTACCCTTCCTCCAGTCCATCTACTGAAAAACTTTGATATGCTGCCGTGGGAATGTTGTGGCGAAACATGAATTCTTTTGCAAACTCTTTGCTGCCCTCCAGTGTGGCCGCCAATTTTTGCGGTCCTATCACCGTGACGTTCTTAAGTGACTCCTCTTTTAGGAAAAAATCATGGATTCCTTCCACCAAAGGAACTTCGGGCCCGACAACAACAAGGGTTATATCTTCTTTCAGGACCAGCTGCTTGATGCCCTCAAAATCGGAAACCCCAACATCGCTATTTGTGGCAATGGTTGCGGTACCCGCATTACCGGGTGCAACAAAAAGATTGGTGCTATTTTTACTTTGGGAAAGTTTCCATGCCAAGGTATGCTCACGGCCTCCAGAGCCTAGGACAAGTATGTTCATTTAGAAATTTTTTCAAATGTACTTACAATGAAAAAATAAGAAGATAAATCTGTCTATTTTCTGTTGACTTTTGAGAAATCCCGATGTTCTATTTTTTCCAGCTCTTCTTTTGAAAGGGTCTTAAAATATTCAAAGGTTTTCCGCATGCCTTCACTACGACCAACCTTAGGCTCCCAGCCCAATATCTCCTTCGCTTTTGAAATATCCGGTTGGCGCTGCATGGGATCATCTTTAGGGAGGGGCCTGTAAATTATTTTTTGATCTGTCCCCGTAAGTTTTATGATTTCCTCCGCAAACTGTTTGATTGTAATTTCATTGGGGTTTCCAATATTCATGGGGAGGGTATAATCACTCATCAACAATCGGTATATGCCCTCTATTTCGTCATCCACATAACAGAACGACCTTGTTTGGGAACCATCCCCAAAAACGGTCAAATCCTCACCTCGCAATGCTTGGCCCATAAAAGCGGGAATAACACGGCCATCGTTCAAACGCATTCGTGGACCATAGGTATTAAAAATACGCACGATCCGCGTGTCCAACCCATGAAAGCGATGATAGGCCATGGTAATGGACTCTTGGAAGCGTTTTGCTTCGTCATAGACGCCCCTAGGTCCAATGGTGTTTACGTTTCCATAGTATTCTTCTGGTTGTGGATGCACCAGCGGATCCCCATAAATCTCAGAAGTGGAGGCAATCATGAACCGCGCCTTTTTTTCCTTTGCAAGTCCCAATAGATTGTGGGTTCCCAGGGCGCCCACTTTTAAGGTCTGAATCGGTATTTTTAAATAATCTATCGGGCTGGCCGGTGAAGCAAAATGAAGGATGTAGTCCAGCTCGCCCGGAACATGCACAAACTTGGTAACATCATGATGGTAAAACTCAAAGTTTTCCAAGGGCATTAAATGTTCAATATTTTTCAGATCCCCCGTGATGAGGTTGTCCATTGCAATGACATGGTGGCCTTCAGCAATGAAACGGTCACACAAATGAGAGCCTAGGAAGCCAGCGGCGCCGGTGATCAGTGTTTTTTTCAAGTGGAATTCTTTTTCTTTTTTTGAGCGGTCTTTGTTTTTCCCTTTAGTGATTCTATCTTTCGCTTTAGGAGGATCTTTTGTTTGAGCGTGGTGAAATTATAGTTGTATTTAAAGAACACATATGCCAGGAAAATAACCACTGTCACCAGCATAATGACCATGCCCAGGTTTTTGGCCTTGCTTCCGAGTATAATAAAAAGGACAACAAAGATGATATTAAAACAGCCTATTATGAAACTGGCTTGTTTATGGGACAATCCCCAAAAATCAATGAGTACATGGTGTATGTGATTCCTGTCAGGTGAAAATGGTCCTTTTTTATTGGCAAGCCGTATGGTAAAAACCCTTGCTGTATCAAATAGGGGTACTATTAAAATACTGATTGCAATTAATGGTGCATTTTCCAATAAGAAGGGCAATCCTTCATAGGACTCTGGTTTCAAAGCCAGGAACTTTAGGGTAAGAATACTGATAATAAAACCAACAATCAAAGACCCCGTGTCGCCCATAAAAATCTTTTTGTCCGATGAGACATTAAACCCAAAAAAAGCCATTAGGCATGCGTTCATGGTAATAGCAATTAGGGCAAAAAAGTATTCTTCCGAGAGGTAAAAAATTGTTGTATAAATTATCATAATAACAATTCCCACAATGGATGCCAAACCATCTATGCCATCAATTAAGTTATAGGAATTAATAATAGTCAACATTAAGAAGCCAGCTATTGCCAAATACAGAAAGTATGGGATTTCGTAGATGTTCAAAAACCCATTTAGTGATTCTATCACAAAACCATCATTTGCCAAAACAAAAGTTATAGCACAGACTTGTGCAATCAACTTTGAACCTGGAGAGAGTACCACCAGATCATCTTTTAAGCCAATTATGAATAAAATGGTCAATCCCGGTATTATATAAATGTCTTCTCCCGAAACATGCCAATTCTTTATAAAAAAGAACGCAAAAATTATTGTAAAATAGAAAGATACTCCTCCTAAAGTTGGAGTTCTATCCCTATGTGAGCTCCTATTATTGGGATTATCCATCAACCTTTTATATTCTACCACTCCAATGATTTTTGGAATTGTAAGATACACCAATAGAAAAGCCCCGATAAAAATCAGTATGGCAGTTTCCAGAAAGTTCATTTTCCAAAGGTAGAAAACTAGACTGAGTCCTTTATAAATAATAGCATATCCTCGGCGAGATTGGCCCTATCAAAATCCGCAATCATGTCATCAAAGGCGTATTTCTTGTTTTCTTGTGCCATAATCCAATGCGCTTTCTCAGTGAAATCCGTCATATTTTCCGGCTCAAAAGGGATTCCAATATCATATTTTTCGACCAGATCCCTAGACTCTCCTTCTACACCTAGTAGAATAGGTTTATGCATTGCTGCCAATTCGAAAATTTTAGATGGGATAACTGTTTTAAAGGTATCAGACTTTCTCAAGTTTACCAAAGCTGCATCCAATATGGAAATATATCGTCCAACCTCATTCTTAGGAACGGGGTCTAACATGGTTACATTTACCAAGTTCATTTCTTTTTTTTGTTCAAGCAATTTTTCCTTTTCAGCACCGGTCCCCAAGAAGAGAAAGTGCATTCTATCTTCTTTTATTTTTGCAGCACATTCAAGTACGAAATCCAATGCATGTGCCATCCCATGTGTGCCAATGTATCCAATAACGTATTTATTGTTCAAGTTTAGTTCTTTGAGCAAAGTTGAATCTTTGCTTCTCGGAGAAAAGAGATTTGTGTTAACTCCATTTTTTACAATTGCTATTTTAGAATCCTTTATCCCATGTCTTTCTTTTAATATGGCTTTAAAAGAATCTGTAACGGTTACAATTTTCCACGCTGATTTATACATTCTCCTTTCAAGAAACTCAAAGTATTTTATCGCCGGATTGTCCTCCATCGCTCCTACTGCTTTTATAGATTCCGGCCAAAGATCCCGAATCTCCATAACCCATTTTTTTCTCTTCCAAAATGCCAACCATCTGCCGGATATTGCGGTGAAAAACTGTGGGGAAGTAGCTATAATCAAATCTGTTTTAATAAATAAGCCAGCAAAAAAGGACATGAACATGAAGCTTGCATAGTCAATTATTCTTTTAACAAAACCTTTATTTGCAGTTATGTAAGTCCAAACTCGAATTACCTGAATGCCATCGATTACTTCCTCTTGATATAGTTTATTCTTGTAGCCCTTATATACTTTTCCTTCAGGAAAATTTGGGGCACATGTAATTACCGTGACTTCTTCTCCATTTTTCACCCATTCTTTACAGTGCTCATAAGTTCGGGTAGCCGGCGCATTTACCTCGGGCGGGAAGTTGTCGGTCAAAAAAAGTATTTTCATAACAAGATGGTAGTTGTTAATTCCTTTGAGAATGACACACAGATTTTTTTGGATATTTCAGTTTTGTTGAAGCCAGCGCAGTATTTGTAGTCTTCTATCTTAATGTCGTTGATTTCTCCTTCAAAACCTAAGGAAACATTCATTTTTCCAAAAGACACATGTCTATTATTTAAGACAATATCCTTTATTGACGGATGAATATGAAAAAATGCTTGAGATTCTATCTTCTTGCTTTTATTTGACAAAACCCTATCATTTATGATAATTCTTTCGGTTGTGCTAAAGCTTCTCTCGTGAATCAGTCCTATAGACAAATAACCGTCATGTGAAGCTGAAACCATATTTGCACTTTCCCGTAGGTTGACAATCTTGGCTCTCTTTGCTACTCTGAATCCTCCCCAAACCTGGGTTTGCTCATGAGCTCCAATTTTTACCGTATTATGTGCCGATGTTTCTCGTTCACTTTGACGCAAATGATTCTTTTCATATGTCGAGGTTCCCGTATCTACGATAAAAGGCCTTTCATTGATTTGTAATTCAAAACTGAAGGTGTCCGAATGGGCATGCCCTGGTTGATAATCCGGGCCAATATTTCCAACATCAATAAAAAGTTCATAGTTGAATTTATTGAACTTTCGATACCCAGAATCTGATAGCTCACCTTTTGACCATTTTAAACCAAGGGTTTTTGCATAACCAAAAAGTTTATCTGAAGACGGTGCTATTCCATAAGCGCTGTCATTGACCATAGGGATATTACCATTGTAAAAAGTAACCGCCTGAAGCCAAGAAAGCATTTTGGATGCTTTTCCTCTGAGAAAGAGAAGCAAATCATCTGTTTGCCACATGTTCAGTTGAGCTAGATTTATGCAATCCAACAAATGGTGCAATAAAATTTGATGATACATTGGTGAGAGTTCAAAATGTGCGCCGTCTCCCAAAATCTGTTCTTTTAATTCTGAAATAAGAATTGATTTCGCTTTTTCGTAAATTTTGTCATCCTTGAAATAATAGGCGCCAAAAAAAAGGGAATACCCATTTTCCAGCAAATGGTTGCCAAGCAAATGGTATTCCAGGTTATGAAGAAGGGTTTGGTATTGATTGTAAAGGCTTTGATTTATCTCTTTTTCGGAAATATCATTCTTTGATAGGAATTTAATCCAGTTGATGCCACGCAGAGAGATCGGGTAGGGTTCCAAGCCATCTTTTAGTCCTTTTTCACTGGTAATATAATCCCAGATCAACCCTAATGCTTTTCCCTGCTGCACGTTTTCTTGGCTCAAAAAATCAAAATAATTGAGATTGTAGGTCCATAGCTTACCATAGTTGGAAAAATTCCAATCTATTTTTTCTTCAAACTGATGTGAAATATTAAGAAAGCAAAAGGTTTTATGGTCAATGAAACAATCATCAAAAAAAAGCGAATCCCTCCATTGTAAAGGATGGACTTCTTTCGTCAATAGTTGATTGTAAACTTTTTTACCCAACTTATTTCGAATCAAATAATAAAGTCGATAATAAACTTGTTTATAATGCAGGTATTTGACGGTATTGAACAACTTGAAAAAACTCACGGAGATAAGGTGTTTTTTTCTTTGTATGAGAGCAAACCAATAAAAAATAGCACAGGTAATATTCCAGCTTGCCTACTCAAGAATGGTTCAATCAAACAAATGGTAAAAACAAACCCGGTATAGATAAGGAGCATAAAATTTTTATCATGATATGCCCTCCGGAAAAGTGAGATGAAGATTCCCAAAAAAAGAAGGACAGCAATAATTCCAGATCCTATATACGTTTTAAAAAATTCATTGTGTGGGTCATAAACCCCTCTCTCCAACAAAAACGTGTAGTTATATTTTATCAGTTTTTCTTTTACCACATTGTTGATATCCCCAATGCCATAACCAAATAGGGGTGCTTCTCCGATTAGTTCCAAGGAGCATTTTGCATATTGAAAACGTTCTATCAGGCTCCCTTCCCTGTTTTGCTCGATTACCCCCAATTGCTCTATGGATTGACGAAACCTTATTTTGGCAAGATAAAACCCCAAAGACAAAATGAGAATAAATACAGATAGAATAATTGTTCGCTTTTTTGTCTTGCTCTGTTTAAATTCTTGATAGGTCATATAAGTTAAAAGAGCAACCAAGAGAATGATTGCGACCTTGGACAACAACAAGAATATTACAAAAATGAATGTGAAGGCAACCAGATACCTAAAAAGGCTTTTTTTTATGATGCGCTTATTAAAATAAAGAAACAATAAGCTCGATAATAGTGAAAAGGAAAAATATAGTCTGTGTACGTCGAATATTATAAAATTTGCCCCACTATGGTATGCAATGTAATGAAAGGTCCCCAGTGTTATTCCTTCATTAATTGTTCTGTCAATGAAATACATTTTTTCATTAAAAAAGAAATATCCCAAGTTGAAAAAACAATAAATACAAATCAAAAAATTACTGATTATAAAAATTTTTATCAGCTTATCTGATGGCCATTTATTGACCAATAAAAACAAAAGTGGTGCCATCAGATAGAACAATCTGTGTTCAATAGCTTTTAATCCTTCAGACATGTCAGAAGACCATGCGACCGAAATTAGCTGCCAAACAAATAAAAGGACGAAGAATAAAAAACAGCTTTTATATACCTCAAGGTTTTTCAAAACCACGGATTTGTTTGACCGAATTATCGCAATTACAATCATTAATCCTATCAGGGGAGATAATATCTTGATGTCCAAAGGCATTAGAAATACAAAAATGCCGGTGATCAGAAAATTCGCTTTATCAAGATATTTCTCTTTAACCATCCATTATTCAATTGTAATCCATTTCTGCTTTTTTAAAGAATCAATCGCCGCTATGGAAGCTTTGCTTGTATTAACGATTTCATCGAAGGAAATTATTGGATTTCCCCCTTTTCGCTGTTGTTCTATAAGCGCATTAAACTGATTAAAATGTCCTTTGTCTTGTTTGGTGGAAATGTTCTTCCCATTCTTAAAGCCATAGGTCTTTAATTTTCTCCAATTGTCCATAATCATGGTTCTTTCTTGGGAATATACCTCAACACGCTCTTTAGAGTACGCCTTACTGCCATTTGAAAAGTAGTTAATTGTTGCATTGGTGCCATTTTCATATTTTAAGAGAATACTGGCGTTATCCGTATTTTCTTTTGGGTTCAATCCCATAGCATTCATACATACGGCCTTCACGTTACTTCCTGCCAAGTATGTGCACAGATCGATATAATGGCAGGCTTCTCCAATTATTCTGCCCCCTCCAATTTCCATATCATGCACCCAAACATCCGAGGGTATATATCCCGCATTCATGGTTGCTACAATGTTCATGGGGCTATTGTCGTTGCCCAAAAGTTTCTTCATCTTTTTGGCGATTGGAGCAAATCGTCTATTAAACCCAACACTCAGGTTAACATTTTGGCCTTTGTATGCCCCGATAATTTCCTGAATTTCCACATTGTTAAGTGCCAAGGGTTTTTCCACAAACACACTTTTTCCGGACCTTAAGGTCTCCAACACCATGGGTGCATGCATATTATGCTTTGTGGTTATAAACACCAAATCAACCTCATTGTCGTTTAAAATTTCTTTGTAATCTGTGGTTGACTTTGCGATTGCGTATCGCTTTGCCATAATGGTAGAAGACAAACCTCCTGAACTACCAATATACTTTATGTCTACATTTAGTTTTTTAAGGCTGGGCAATATGGTTGAACTCGTAAAATTACCTGCTCCAATAATGCCAATAACACCTTTTTTGCCTTCAAAAGAAGTGTTATTGATAGTTACGGTACTTTTTGGCCGGTCAGCCTTATCATATTCCAAAATTGAGGCAATGGACTTGGAGCTGCCTATATCTTTATAAATATTTTGAAAGCTCTTTAAAGGTACACGCTCTGTGATCAAGGGCCCAACATCCAACGAGTCCTTTGAAATTGCGTTCAATATTGCTTCAAAATTTCTTTTTTCTGTCCAGCGTACATAACCAATTGGATAATCATTGCCTTTTTGTTCGTATTCTTCATCATAGCGCCCCGGCCCGTAGGAACATGATACCTGAAACGAAATTTCCTTTTCGTAAAAATCCGCTCTACTGATATTTAAACCTATAACCCCAACCAAAATGACCCTTCCCCGTTTTCTGCACATTTGAGCCGATTGTGAAATAATTTCATTGCTTTTATTTGAAGCAGTGATGATAACCCCATCTGCACCGATTCCATTGGTATACGATTCAACAAATTTTATTTGATCGGTACCTTCTGCCGGATTAATGGCCACAATACCCTTCTTCTTGGCGATACGAATCTTGTCCTGGTCAAAATCAAAACCTATGACATTGCACCCATTTGCCAAAAGTAACTCTGCGGTAACCAATCCGATCAGTCCGAGACCAACCACTACCATGGTTTCTCCAAAAGTTGGATTCAATAATCTTATTCCTTGTAATCCAATGGCACCAATTACGGTAAATGAAGCTTCTTCATCCGTTACATTATCAGGAATCTTAACGACCAGGTTTTTGGGGATGTTCACATACTCGGCATGGTTACCGTTGGAAGCCACTCGGTCACCTATTCTGAATTCCGTAACACCTCGCCCTACACCAACAACTTCACCCACATTACAATATCCTAGCGGCAATGGTTGGCTTAGCTTGTTTCTCACAGAATCCATCGTAGGTTTTAGGCCGTCAGACTTTACTTTGTCCAAAACCATTTTTACTTTGTCAGGCTGCTGTTTGGCCTTTTGGATAAAATTTGCCTTGCCAAACTCGACCAACATGCGTTCTGTTCCTAGAGAGACCAGTGATTTTGTGGTTTTGATCAATACATGGCCCGATTTCACAATAGGTACAGGGACCTCTTGCAATATGGTTTCTCCGTTCTTTATATCTTGGATAATTTGTTTCATTCAACTCAGTAATTTTCTCTTTTCATCCCTGTTGGGATAATTTATCAATACGGCCTTGAACTTTCCCTTAAATACAAATAGGCTTCCTGCCGCCACGCCAATCACCTTGTATTTCTCAATGATACTTTTGATGTCTTCCAAACTTCCAGCACCCCCCAATACTGTTAAGGGCAAATCAATTGCAGATCTCACCAAATCGATCAAACTGGTATCATAACCCTTCATTACACCATCATTATCAATGGAATTGATTACAATTTCACCTGCGCCCAACGCTTCAAATTTTTTGGCAAGCTCAACAGGACTCTTACTGGTGGGTTTTGTTCCGTTGTGGATATAAACTTGATACTTTCCGAACAACCCTTTCTTTTTCACATCCAGGACCACTATTACACTTTGCACCCCAACTGCTTTTGCTATATCGGATATTAGATTAGGGTTTTCAATTGCAGCAGAACTCAGTGCTACCTTTTCAGCTCCCAAATGAACAATCTTTTTGGCGTGCTCCACAGTTTTAACCCCTCCGCCATAACAGAGTGGCATTCGCGACTCATTGGCCAAATTTTCGATCATGCCAAAATCCGGTTCCCTTCCTTCCTTAGTGGCATCAATATCAATGACCATAAGCTCATCCACTTCTTTTTCATTAAAGATTTTCACCGCATTTATTGGATCCCCAACATACTTGCCATCCTTAAACTGAACCGTTTTTACCAAGCCTTTGTTTCTGACCAACAGACAGGGAATAATTCTTGAGCGCAGCATAAATTATAGGTTTGCGAAGTTTTTGAATACTTGTACCCCGTTGTTATGGCTTTTTTCAGGATGGAATTGCATACCAAAAATATTACCATGGTTTACGGCCGAAGAGAATTCGATTCCATATTCAGTACTGGCCAGAATATCTTCTTTTGAATTACAGGAAAAATAATAGGTATGTAAAAAATAAAACCCTTGTTCAAAATCAATATTATCAAAAATGGAGTGTTCTTTTGACGGTTGAATACTATTCCACCCCAAATGTGGCAAATGAGGTTTTTGTATGAAAATTTTACTGTCAAATTTTTTTATTTCACCATCGATAAAACCAAGGCCTGGTAGTTTTCCCTCATCACTTCGGTTTCCCAATATCTGCATTCCCACACAGACTCCTAAGACCGGGATTTTGTTTTCCAAAACCAATCGATTCAATTCTGCCTGAAACCCAGAGTCCAAAAGTTCCTGCATTGTTTCGTCAAAAGCTCCAACGCCTGGTAAGATTAACTTTGTGGCACCTGCAAGTTGCGTAGGATTATCGGCAACAATACACTCTATGTCCAACTGCTTGTAAATATTTAAGATCGCCTGAATATTACCAGAGCCATAGTTAACGATTTTTATCATCGCTTTCCTCCTTTTTCAAGTCCAAAAATCCGCATCACTTTTGCCCCAACACTATAAATACTTTCTTGTGATCTGTAGTCCTTATATGTTTTATTGGGGGCGTCCATATAGCTTTGTAGCTCTTCTACTGTTATGCCTAACTTATTTGCAACAAACTCAAAGTCTTGTTTAATGGTTTTTGGGTCATAAGCGGGTTTTTTGAGTTCTTCCAATGCTTCTTCCCTTGTCATTTGATTCGTAAGAATTAAACTTGAGTATTGAACTTTTCTAGTATCGTATCCAAATTTTTTTGGAAGCCAATACGCTTCATAGAATCTGGTAAATCGTGATTCAAAATGCTTTTGGGGATATTTTTGATAGCCATAATTATCTACCAAAAACTGCATAGCTTCATCTTTTTTATAAGGAATATGGTCCAATGGACGAATTAGCTTGATCCCCTTAAAATAAGGTAAATACACCTTATGCCATAAGATGTTGGTCACAGGATAATCTTTAAGTTTACCGGTACCATGTTTTTTATAAATATCCCTAAGTTGGATTGAATCGGACTGGTAATACATCCACTCCAATGGGTTGCGGACACATTCCGTTGAATAGTTGCCTCCGGTAAGTATGTATTTAATCTTGTGCTTGGAAGCAAATTTGTACATGGTTGCAAAAAAGGCATGGTCTTGAGGAGTGTCTATATGTGGCACGCCCGACTTAAAATAAGCTAATTGCAGGTCTTTTATCTCTTCCCAATTAATAACTTCGGTATAAAGGTCCAGCCCCAATCCGTCAACCAAACGCTCAATATTGTTAACTGCAATTTGTGAATTCCAACCCGCATCAACATGAAAAACCAAGGGGCGGAGACCATATTTTTCTTTCATGGCATATAAAAGGTATGAACTGTCTATTCCCCCGCTCATACCCATTAAACAGTCAAAGTCTTTGCCCTTGCCCTCTTTCTTTATTTTGGCAATGATCTCTTTTAAATTTTTCTCGCCTCGTTCATCGGTATGCCAATAGGGTAAAATATCTTTATAGTATGTATTGCAATGGTCACAAACACCGTTTTCATCAAAAACAATTTTTGAATCAGTGGTGTCCATAACGCAATTTGTGCAAACCCTATATCCAAGATTCATACTTTATTCATTTATTGAACCATTAATAGTTGATTTTTTTAATTTCGCCCTAATTAAAAGACTTCTATATTTAGAAGTATAGGGTAATGCCAACGTTATCTGCCTTCCCATCATTTTTTTAATTATACTTTTAGCGAAATTTATAAAACCGTCTTTTCTCCTTCTTTTTATTGCAACTATTTCGAACCCAGCATTGTTTAAAAAAGTAAATATATTTTCTTCTCCTGCAAATACAAGATGATCAGGTAAATCAAGTTCGGAAGGGACTTCTTTATAACTTGACAAATCGCCAATATTACCTGTTTCCATAAAAAATTCTCCCCCTGGAGCTAAAATCTTTTTTAATTCTATCAAAAAAACATCGAATTCTGGAATATGTGAAAATACGTTGACCAATGATATATAATCAAATTGTTCATTTATATCTTTAAGATAGCATTCTTTGATGTTAAGTCCTCGTTTCAATGCATTCTCAACTTTAGGTTTCATCGGTTCTATCCCCAATATTTTACTATCTGAAGTAGCTAATCTTGAAATTGCCTCAATAAATTCACCATATCCAGCACCAATATCCAACCAAGAAATCTTTTTATGTTCACTCCAAACATCAGAATACATTTCTCCAATTGTTTTTTCGTATAAAGGGATGTTTGATTTTACGCGACGGGCAATTGCGGTTCTATTGTGGTCTACATCGCTATGTACCCCTGTTTTTACGGCATCATTTATTAAAAATTCTACAGGACGGGGGTTTACATAAACAAAACCACAGTTTAGACATTTAACAGCTGTGAATCCATTTTCCACCGCCCAAGGATAACTTTCCGATTTTTTACAACATGGGCAGCTTATTAATTCAGTCTTTTTATCTTTCATAAAACTTACTGTAAAGTATTGTTTTTAAACTATATATCTGTTGTTAGACAGCAATTGGGCCGAAATTCGATTTTGGTTGGTATATCATTTTCCGAATTACAAGAAAAGTAATTAGGTGTACAAAAAATAGAGCCCTTGTTCAAAATCGATATTTTTAAAAATAGGATGTGGTATTGCGGGTCTAATACTGTTCTTGTTCAAATGAGGCAGATTTGGTTTTTGCACAAACATATCAGAATCAAACTTTTTAACCGTCCCATCAACAGTGCTCATAACACAATTTTGATATATTGTATGCTTCAAAGTACATTCTGATTTACTGTCCTCAATGGATTATTGCTGAATTGCTCTTTTTGCAATCTCGGAATAAGAAAATCTTTTAACTCCTTTTTCACTAGCACTTTTTTTCATTTCTGTACGTAACTCTTCGTTCTCATATATCTCTAATATCTTATTTGCTATGCTTTCTGCAGTAATATCCTCCAGAAAGGCACAATTTCCCCCAACATCGACATGATCAATATCGTCCCATTTTTTAAAAACACAAGGTAATCCTACCCCCACGCATTGTTCCCAAAGAACAGAATGAGTTCCTGGAAAAAAGCCCAAATCAGAAGCAAACAATACATCATAAATTTTGTTTGAGGAAAGCCATCCTAAAGGTATTATGTTTTTATTTTCGGTCAACTCCTTCATCTCCTTTTCCATTTCTGTATTTGGAGATCCAAAAATAACAAGCTTGATTCTGTCCGTGCCCAAAATATTCATGGATTTCATCAATACATGAATATTTTTTCTTCTATCAAGTTTTCCCCCAGAGACCAAAACAAAATCTTTTTTCTTGAATCCTAGACTCCTCCTTACCTTTTTCCGGATGTCATCCTCTTCTGAAAAGTCAAAAGAACTATCATCCGCACCCAACTCCAGAAGTTCTACCTTTCTATCATCAATACCATAAACCTCAACAAAAAATTTGACTCTTGATGGTAAGGTCCCATAAAATTTTAGGGTATACGGTTCGATTTTTTTTGCGCAATATTTATATATTATTTTGTGTAGTATGTTTTTGGAAAGCCAATTTTTGGCACTGTTTATAAAGTCCGTATGACCGTCTACGTAAATTTTTGTGCCGTTGTTCTTTTTTGCATAATTCACGATTTGATGTATACTAAGAAATTGACAGTCGTGCAGAAAGATTATATCAGGTTTAAAATCGTGTAATACCTTATTTAGTCCTTTATAGATTCTTAGTTTCTTTACCAAGATATGGGGCAACCAATTTATGTATGGTATCCTTGAAACTAGAGTATCATTTTCGTTGACATATTTTTTGGGTTGGACATAGCCCAATGACTTATTGTTAATATACGTTTCAGTAGAAGCTACAATTTCAACTTCATGTCCCTGTAATTTATGGAGTTTAGGCAAAATGTTTTCTTGATAACCATAATTGTCAATGTAAAAATTAGCTAAACAACAATGTAGAATCTTCATTCATTTATTCTTTTAACAAAATGTCCGGGATCATTAATAAAGTGCACCTGTTTAACCAGTTGTTTATCTTTAAAAAATCCACCATTTGGAATTTAATTGTTCGGAGAGTCCTTTTTTCATAACTTTAGTAGCAACGTCCACAACCGTTGTATATGGCGATTTATCCTTGACAACCAACACACTACCCATTTCTGCTGCGCATCCGGACCCGGTTGAACAAGCAAATTAATACAACCAAACATTATGTCCAATCTTGGTTCTTTAACTGCGGCCCGTTTATATGTAGCATGCTTCTTGTTTACACTATTTCTACTTTCATAGTATACTGGGAATGTGGAAACAAAACCCATTAGGTGCATTCCTCCACCAATCATAAAACCATTCGCTATAGAACAAAACAATCCAATTTCTGTATTATTAGTATCACAATTAAATCTACAAAGTTAATGTTTCTCCATCTTGGAATTTACAAAACCGGAACCAGCCTACACTTTAGGGGCGGAATGTATTTCCAAATTCAAAATTGCACTGCCCAGTACTTTCTTAAATAATTTAGACCAAAAATAAACGAGTCTTTTCATATGCGCGGTCTTACGCTGTTTTCCCTAATTATTACCCTTTACTTATTGAATATAAATTGAAACGGTGCACATTGGTTTTCCCCTTTGTAAATTTTGTAAATAAAAAATAAGATTTGGGAAATCAATAACAAATATAGAAATAGGGAATTCTTTGATTTACCCAAATAATAAGCAATGGCCGCAAGACAAAAGATTTCAAACCAAATGAACAGGTAATAAATCCGACCTAAAATTTCATACTTCCAAAAGAAATTATAAAGAACGGCTCCAATAAAATATAGATTGTAATAAATTCTGAGCCTAGGGTTCTTCTGCAAAAAGTTTTTAGAAAGGATAATGACCAAGAGACCAACTAGAAAAAAATAAATCCCCCCCAATCCCATACTCAACGGTTTGTTGAAGTCTTCTAAAAATCGAATTACATAATGTTCGTATTTAGGAATTTTAGACGCACCATAGACCACCAATTTCCTAATATCGATTTTATCACCTATAATAAAGGTGACCACGTACAGGAAAATCCATTTTTTGTCTGAAAACGAAATCTTGTTTATGAAAAAATAAAATGGGTATACCAATAAAATGCTGGTGTGGAATGCAAATGCAAATGCTATATACAACGTATATTTTAGCAAGGATTTCTCTTCTATGAACTTTATTGCATACATAAATATGACCAATGCCATGGTTTGCCTCATCCCATTCATGGATGCAAAAAGAAATCCCGTGGTCAATGCAAAAAGAAACCCCCATTTTAGAAGAAAGGGGAAAACCTCAAAGCTTCGAATAAAATAATACCATGTTATAAAGGCCGTAAATATAAAAAGGCTCCATGACCCTAACCCCAAAAAACTAAATGCGTTCCCAATGAATCTATAGCCAATTTCATATCTTCCCCATTGTCCTTCTCCTTTTGAAATACCATCAAAGTCGAATTTATATCCTAAAAAATCCACCCCAACGTCGTATCTAAAACCAACAATAAGAATCAAAATAAAAAGCCCCAATAACAAGGGCCATCTCCATATGGTTGTCGGCCTTACAAAAGGTATTAGACTATTTCGGGCAATAACAATCTTATGATTGTGAGAAGAAACGGTGTATAATAGTACCAACAAAAAAAGATATATACTGTAGGCCAATATCATATATGGTAGTTCTTAAAAATCATTGAAGACTGACAGTATCAATTATTTGCAATAGTTTCTTTTGTTCCAGGCTCCAATTAAAAACAGTTTTGGCATATTCTGAAAATGAATTGCAGCTTTCATATAGCGCCTTATCTTCAATTAAACTGTCAATTGCCTTGGATATCTCGTTAACGTTCTCTGGATTTACCAAAAGTCCCGATTTTGCAACTTTGTGAACATGTTGAATTTCCGGAAAATTGCTAGCTATATAGGGTACTCCTGCCATAATAGTCTCATAAAGTTTGTTTGGCGCGGCCAAATAATAGCTAATGGAAACATTTTCTATTAAAACTAAACTAATATCCGCACTTTTGGTCCATAAAAGCAGCTCTTTCCAAGGCACCGGGGGTAAGATGTTCAAGTTTTTAAAACCGTGGTTATTTGCTATTCTTTGTAATTTATTCTTATAATCTTCTGTGATGAACCCTAAGAGTACTAAGTGGACCCTACTTTGGCAACTTGACTGTGCGCATGCTTCTATGGAAACTTCCAATCCTCTCCCAGGAGACAGCATGCCTTGATATAACAATATTTTACTTTCTTGGGAAATGTTCAACTTCTTTCTAATCAGGTTTTCATTTTTCAAATCCTCATAAATTGGCACATTCCTAACGACTTCCACTTTGTCAAGGCCATACCATTTTTCCATCACCTTTGCCCTTTCCAAGTCTGCCGCTATCACACCATCGGATTTTTTTAGTATCCATTTTTCAATTTTTATGACCTGTTGATTTAAAAAATCGTTTACCCTTTTGTTTCCTACCCTTTTCCTATCACCCTCCAGTTCATTGGCAGAATAGACAAATTTGGTTTTTTTTAACCTTGAAATAATGTAGACTATAATCAAATCTTCGATTCCTACGGGAATGTAGATATGTGCCTTTTGTTTATTTGCCCTAAAAAAAAGCTTAACCAGGCCCTCTACAATTCGTACAATTGAAAAAAAAGAGCTTTTGAGGACCCTAGATTTTATGGGTATGTAGATTGTTTTATAAGAATACTTTGTGGGATCATACCTTCTGGGCATAATACTTAACACACTTACTTCATATTTCCCACTTTCCTGAAGTGCCTGGGCGGTCCTATGAATTCTCGATATAAAAGTAATATCGCTTGCTCTTATGATACAAATTCTCCTTTTCACCTATTTATACAAGGATTGGTCAAAAAAAATATCCAAATTATTGGCCCAGAAGACTTTTCCTCAGAAACCCTAAAGACTTTATCCTTTCATTTTGTATTATTTGGTCAATTTTTTCATAATCAAAATCATTCTCCAAAATTTTTTCATCAATATCATTTAAGCTATGGAACAACCTGTCCTTTCTATCAATTAGCCCCAAAAGATTTTCGATTCTGGTGATACCGCGATTAGGATTGGACAGGACAATAAACTTCTTTTTAAAGATGATGGCAAAAACCGTACAGTGAAAGGAATCCGTTACAATCAACTCGCTATTGCTAATATAATATAACCACTTAGCCACACTGTTGAAAATCCAAAAATCGTACTTATTGGAAATCTTGAATCCTTTTATTCTTTTAAACTTCAAATTGTTCTTTTTTGCAAATCTCGCAAAAAAGGTTTTGTTCTCTTTTGAATCATCCAGTAACATGTAGGACAGTAAGGTATTTTTGTCTTTGTTTACTTTGATTTTGCGACTAATAATACTTTCATAGTGGCTCTTGTCCAAAAGAAGCGTTGAATCCAACACCAACTCCGCATAAACATTGAAGGTATCATTACAAATCTTAACCCCAGAGGCCTCTCGAACCGAAACGTGGTCAAAGCGTTTAACTAATTTACCTATCTCTCCGGTAATGTCATCTTTGCCATGCCATTGGTCAAGACCAAAACTTGCCGCGTATGATAATTTTTTATTTGGGTCATTCACAAAATCAAAGAAATAATGTTTTAAGTTTTCATGTTGTTCCCGGTAACGCCAAACCTGATCGCTTCCCACAACAAAAGTGTCCAAGGAATTGTTCAACTCCATCAAATTGCCATCAACAGGTTGTAGAGCTATATATTGATTTCGGAATTTTGTGAAATTGTATCCCAGTAAAAATCTTATTAAATCGAACAACTGTTGCTTCAGGCCATTGGATATCCTTGGCTTAAAATCAATAATTCTTGCCTCCAATCCCAATCCCTTTATACTATTTAATATTGCGAAGGTCTGCAATAGCGCCCCAAAATTGTTATTGGAATAGTGAAACGTTAAAACCCCAACTTTGAAACTTTTCTTCATAACTAAACTATGGATAACTTGCCTATCACTTTTTTAAACTGCTGTCTTTCAAATGCATCCATTCCGGATCGGTAAAACATAAAGCCATAAATTATTACGGAAGTAAACCCAATGATCATGAGCCTTATAAAATTATCTGGTAAAAAATACGCAAGTATTGAACATATCAATAATGTAAGAATAAACGGGGGTACAATCTTGACAATTATACTTTGATAGTAGAGTTTTATTGATATTCCTAATATCCTTTTGGATATAATTAGCCTAAATATACATGCCAATAACTCTATTAAGATAAAGGAAACTAGACCATAATAAGCCGAGTGACCAAGGTTAAAGATGAAATAGGCAATCGGTAAATTAAGTATAAGGATTGTCCCTACGATGGATTGATATAATTTAATGTTTCCAGTAGATTGAATGGCCGTTTGAAGGCCTATCGTCAATTGATTGGTTAGCGTACCGGCCAAATAAAGTAAAGTAAAGATTATGGTGTACTCTGGGATTTCCTCAAGCCAGATTTTGAAAAGAAATTTAATATTAAACGCAAATGGAATTAACAAAAAGGACAAGAGAAAAAAGCTGAACTTAGTTGCTCTTAAAGACAGGGTAATCATCGATTTACGTTCTCCTTTACCCTCATTTTTCATTATTTGAGGGTTTACGGCTTTAAGCATATTGGAGGAAAAACTGAATACTTGGGCCCCAACCTGTGTTGCTACTCCAAAAGCCGCATTTACAACCGTTCCAAAAAACAGGTTCATAATCACGGCCAATCCTTGGTTTTTGGCAACTCCACATAAGGCTCCAAAAGAGTTCCAACCAGCAAACAATGACATTTCTTTAAAAATGCCAAGATTAAACAACTTCAGTGATAAAGACCGGCATTCACCAAAATTTTTGTAGCAATAAAACGATTTGATCAATCTAATGGCCAAGGTAATAAGCAAGATGCTTAAAGAATAAAGCTCCAGCTTACTTTCCAACAAGACGGAAATCCAAAATGCTGATGCCAATTTTAAAGCTACTTCAACAGTACTGACAATAGACTCGAACACCAACTTTTCATTTGAGATAATCGAGGCATCAAAAGGAACAAAAATGATGGTTACAAATGAGGTCGCCACTAAACATTGGAAAGTATATTTAGCAGCAGAAATCCTATCCTGAGGTATGGTCAAAAACCCATCAAATAAAAAAAGGCCCGCAATTTCCAGGCCCAACAAAACAATAATTGCAAGACCTAGGTGTAAACAAACGCTTGAAAAAAAGACACTTTTTAATTTATGTTCTTGCCTGGCCCCAATAAAAAAAGACAAAAATCGCTGAGAAGAGATGGCCATAGCCGAATTTAAAAAGGCCAAAAGTCCGACAACTCCCATGATGAGGTTGTAGATTCCGTAATCTACAACACCTAGTTCAATCAATAGAATTCTGGTTATCAACAGTGACAAAATCATTGTGATAACCATTTTCAGGTATAAAAAGGAAGTGTTTTTTAAAATCAGTTTGGAAGAACTCATATTTAGAATCCAAAATCTATAAAATGTACAGTCTTTCTTTATCCTTGATTTATCGTTCTTTTGATTTTATTCCAAATTCTTTTTGCTAAACTTACCTTGTTTAATCTAGAATTAACCTTAATAAATGGCTGTAGCTCTCTCATTAGCGCACTCAAATTATTATGGTTCCTTGAATTAAATGAAACCTCTTGCATTCTGATTCTATTCTCATAGATGCGCGCTCTTTTTTCGTTTTTAAGCTTCTCAGCCTTATATCTTTTTTGAGGCCTCCATTCATTATTGCTATCCTTAAGAAAGAGTCTGTGCTTTAAACCTTCCCTTCTATGTCTAAATCCTCCTGCTTGACTTTTAATTAGGTCCTCTGTTGAAAGGGGTTCCATTGAAAGCTTTTGTTCTTCAATGCCCTTTTTAATAATTTCATCTAGATATTTGTTCCTTACCACAATAACATTGGTCCCCATAGAATCTTCCAAATATTGTGGTAGCCAAGCATCTCCAAAAGAAATGTCCGCTGTTTCCCCAATTACATCGTCACAATAGTCACATGCCTTTAACTTAAACAAATTCAAACCCCAGTTGGTGCCAAAAAGGGTCTTGTTGACTTTTACTTTTTTCTTTTTCTGGTTTGTTAAGATTGAAGTGCCATAATCTGAGGCTAACCTATTTGGTATTTTATGTCTGAAATCAAACTTAGCCACCTCCTTTTGGGGCACATCAAATTGATTAATGAGCACATCCATATAATGTGTGGTCTTAAGATGCCCACAAAAAATCGAAATTGTATGGACTATTCTTTTCATAAAAACCTCTTCCGAAAATCGTAAGAGTTGTATCCCCTTGATAAAACAAGGAACACCAACTATGGCATATTTACCATTTGAATTCTTTATTTTTTCCAGCGTTTTTTCTAAGGTGATCGGGTAGTATCTGGATTTAGCGCCTTCTTTTAATTCTGATATATTTGAACTTATATTGTATTCATAAAAAACTCTTTTCTCCGTACTGTTGGATTGCTTTACATGAATTACATAATCTACCTTCTTTTCATTCAGCAATTGTGCACATAACCAAGAAACCCCACCTCCTGAACTTCCATTTTTCCTATATTCCCCTTCCCCTACAAATCCTGCATAGATATTTCTATAATGACCAACTTCTTTCTTTTTTTTAATTCTATCTATATTGGAAAACAAGGTTTCAGATATACTATCCTCATTGACTCCATGATCGGCAAAAGGACAAACCACTCCAGAGTCCGAGCTGGCAAGAGAACTCTTATGGGGCTCATAATTACCCTTGGCGGTAAGTTTCATTTTAAGAACACTTCCTTTAGAAGCTGTACAAACACCACATCCTGAGCAATAGCCCCTCTTGACCACTGTATCCATTAGACTGTCCGCTGAAACCTTTGATATCATTCTTATATGAATTAGTTAATTGGAGATGCCACAGAAATCAAGTATTACCTTTTCGTTTGAAAGTTCCAACCTTGTAAACTCTTTGTGAGCTACCAAAAAAGCAACAATGTCTGCCTTATCCACTGCTTCCTTGTACGCCGTTAACTTGAATACTTTATGCGACGAAATGTTTGGTTCAACAATATAATATTCTTCATCATTCGCATTCTGCAAGACCTTTTGAACAATATATTTTGCTGGAGATTCCCTTAAATCGTCTATGTTAGGCTTGAACGCCAAGCCCATGAGGGCAACTTTAGGCTTTTTCCCATATTTTAATTGATATTCAAGCTTTTCAGTTTTTATTTTTTCCGCGCACCAAAACGATTTATAATTGTTTATTTCCCTTGCCTTGCCTATTAGCTGAGATTCCAAGGGGTAGTCTGATACTATGAAATAAGGATCCACGGCAATACAATGACCTCCAACGCCACAGCCCGGCTGAAGTATATTGACCCTAGGATGCCTATTGGCCAGGTCTATCAATTCCCAAACATTGATGTCTGCCTTGTCACAAATTAAGGATAGCTCATTTGCAAAAGCAATTTGTACATCTCTGGAAGAATTTTCTACAAGTTTACACATTTCAGCGGTACGTGCGTTGGTTTTGTGTAATTCCCCTTTAATAAAACGTTTATAAAACTCGACCGCTTTGTTGGTGGATTCTTCGTCAATTCCCCCAATCACCCTGTCATTGTGTACTAGCTCAAACATGACGTTACCAGGCAATACCCGTTCGGGACAATAGGCAATATGCAATTTTCTTTTGAGCTCTGGTCGAACCCCATATATTAAATCCATCATTTTCTCAGTGGTTCCAATCGGTGAAGTAGATTCAATGATATACAGGTCTCCCTCCTTTAATAACGGGATAATGGCTTCTGTAGCGGCCTGAACAAAGGATATATCCGGTTCATTCTTATCTTTAAAAGGGGTTGGGACAACAACAATATAAGTATTTGCCTCAACAGGTTTCGTTGCCGCCTTCAAATACCCATTCGCGACGGCAGTGGAAACGGCTTGATCTAATTCTGGTTCTACTATGTGAACTTTCCCTGCATTGATTGTTTCCACAACTTCAGGATTAATGTCCACCCCATGAACATACGTTTGGTTTTGAGCAATTAGGGTAGCAGTTGGCAAACCTATATAGCCCAAACCTAACATTACAACTTCAGGTCGACTAGGGGTTTTAGTTTTCTCGGGATTCATTTGTGTTCTTAAATATATATGGTCCAAGGTCAATGCGCTCTTTGTTTCTAACGTCTCCGTCAAAATCAAAATCAGGGGCTTTTGTCGGTATTCCAATACCAATACAAGGGGAGGTTTCTTTTAGATGATAATCGCCATTTTGAATGTCGACAAAATGAGGGTCGAATGTGGTTACGCTTTTACCCTTTGGTGCATCAAAACCATTATTCCAGAAGTTGGTATACTCAAAATCAAAATTAACGGCCAATGGGCGAATGGAGAAAAAAATGCTGCGAGAATAATTTTCTACGTTGGTAACTATACTGTTTATCATCTTGTTATCTATATTTTCCCGGTCTGCATTAATTAAATATTCTCCCCCATCAAAAACACAGTTTACAAATACGTTATTATCCACTATGGACAATGTTGCCGGGTTATGATGAAAAAACTTTATGACATTTTCTTTGGAGTTTCTGAAAACACAATTTTCAAACGTATTATATCTCCCTGCATATTGTGCGCCCTCGTCCTCTGTGGTATCAAAAAACAAAACCGAAGAGGCTGCGCCCTCAGCCGTACAATTTCTAATGGTATTGTAGCTTGCGCCGTCTCTGATCGTGTATCCACAATTGATGGCTTTACAATTCTCAATAAGATTATATTTAACGCCCCTATGTCGTAATTCATACCCATTTAACCTCATGTTTTTAGCGATGCAGTTTCTGATTATGTTGTTCTGGCAATTTCGTTTTATATCAATACCATGACCACCATGTTTCAAATCGCCAATACGTTCTACGTAACTATTCTCTACAATGTTGTTATTGCCCCCTATATGTATATAATAGTCCATTGAGCTATTAAGCCCAGTAGAATTATCATCACTATATATCCGGCAATTGTTGACGTGATGATAATCACCATAAATTGACAATCCTTCTGCACAAGCATTGTAAACTATACAATTTTCGATTTTGTTATGGCTCCCCATGTTTTTTTTGTTATTGGACCCGAAGGCAATCCCTTTCCCATGATACTCTTCGTGTACATCTCCAAAAAACATGGCCACGATATTATTTAATCTAATATTGCGGGACTTTAAGGCATGAAGGCCAATTTCATAATTGGTGATCTGTACATTCTTGATATTAATGTACTTTTTGTCATACAAAGCGATTCCAATACCTTGGCTCCTATCTCCTCCATCCAAAAGGGGCATCTTCATTGGGTTAAGATTATCACCGTATTCCCAATCAAGTTGTGGATTATCCCCTGGAATGGATAAATACCCTTCAAACGTTATCTGTTTTTTTGCTCTACCGCCTTTCTCAAAAACAACGTTTTCATTTCCGTAGTTTCCAGCTTTGATATATACAGTATCTCCTGGTTTAATTGGACTTTTCGAAGAGGCAGCATAAGAAATAGTTCGCCAAGAAGCACGTTGGGACAGACCTGTATTATCATCATTGCCCTCTAAGGAAACAAAATAAGTTTTTTGACCCACTAATATCCATAGATTGCATATTGTTATCAAAACGAACAATAGCATCTCTTTATGTTTACTTCTCATTGGTAAGACCATTAAACGTTTAACCCCTGAATATAACGAACTATTCGCTCTGATGATTTCCCATCTCCATATGGATTGTGCAGTTTGCTCATGTTTTTATAAAAAGTTTTGTCCTTTAGTAGTCTTTTGATTTCATAGATTATTTTATCCTTGTCGGTTCCAACGAGAATAACCGTTCCAGCCTCTACCGCCTCAGGTCGTTCGGTAGTATCGCGCATTACCAAAACGGGCTTCCCCAAACTTGGAGCCTCTTCCTGTACCCCTCCGCTATCAGTTAGTATCAAATAAGACTGATTCATTAGCCAAACAAATGCTGGATAAGACAACGGAGCAATTAGTTCTATGTTTTCTATTTGATTTAAAAGCTCATAAACCGGTCTTTGAACATTTGGGTTTAAGTGCACTGGATAAATAATTTGCACATCGCCATGATCTATTGCCAATTGCTTTAGCGCATTACAAATGTTAATAAATCCTTGGCCATGATTTTCGCGACGATGTCCTGTAACCAAAATGATTCTTTTTTCAACATCAATCAATTTTGTTAATTCAGCTATTTCAGTATCATTAAACCCATTTGCCGTAACTTTTTTTACACTAAAATTTAAAGCATCTATAACCGTATTTCCAGTAACCAAAATAGCCTTCTTGTCTTTGTTTTCTTTTAGAAGATTTTCTTTCGAAATATTTGTTGGTGCAAAATGGAATTGGGAAAATACGCCGGTCACACACCTATTCATTTCCTCTGGAAAAGGCGATTTCAGGTTAAATGTCCTAAGGCCTGCTTCAATATGGCAAACTTTGGATTGTGCGTAGAATGCTGCCAAACTCGAAGCCATGCTCGTGGTAGTATCGCCATGTACAAAAACAAAGTCTGGATTATAGTCCTCTAAAATTGGCTTAAGGCCCAGGATAATGTCGGCTGTCAAAGAATAAAGATTTTGATTGGGCCTCATCAAGTCCAAATCATAATCCGGAACTATTTCAAAAAAAGACAGTACTTGGTCCAACATCTCCCTGTGCTGCGCTGTGATACAAACCTTGGTCTCGAAACTTCCAGGAAACTTCTTGAATTCCTTAATCAATGGTGCCATCTTTATGGCTTCTGGTCGTGTCCCGAATACAATTAAGTTTTTAGTCATTTTGGCACTTTCTCTATACGGAATGTTTTTTTAAAAAAGTGTTCAGTTGAACTAGTAAAAGAACAAATAAGACCATCCCTAGAAAAAGTATTGGCAAAACAAATTTATAACTCCTCCAAAACCCCTTAACCTTTACCCCCCTAGCCGGAAAATCACTGATTACATTCAAAATTGCGGATTTATTTGCCCTTTCAAGATTCAACACTACCAATCGGTCTTTTAAAATGTCACGTTCTTGGACCAGCGCCAGCTCCTTATTCTGGGCTTCGCCATTCTCCGCTAAATTAATACTGGTTCCTTGCATAGGTTTATCCGCTTCTTTTTCCAGTACCCTTTTGTACAATTGCTGTAAGGAATCTATTTCAGAAAGTTGTTGATTATAGATCTTCTCCTGTAAATCCAAATTCTCATCATTAATTTCCTTTTGTAACTTAAAGTAATCATTGGCCGAAATTGAACTAACAATAGCGTTTTGTGTTTTTTTAGCTATAGAATTGTCAGTACTCACTATTGATATTTGGTGAAAACGAGCGTCCATGGAGTTGAAGTTCTCCAAATAACTCTGGTAGTCCAGTGCCTTTACGGTCGTAGTGTCCAACTCCTTGATAAATTCATCAAACAGTTTGATTTTTTGATTTTCATCGGAATAGGAGTCCACAAAAACTTTCTTTATAGTCGTGGCCTCACTAACGGAAATTTCCAATGCCCTTGATAGTGTCAATGAGTCCCTAGCCATGGCCAAATCATTGTAAAAATCAATGTTGTTATATAATTGTTGCACACTGTTAAAGTTAGGCTCCACTACCATTTTGGAAATATACATCGGAGTCTTATATGAATCGGCCAAGAACCCTCCTACAGCCCCAACGATAACGGTAATCGCCAAGACAACAAAATTCTTTTGCAGAAAAAGAAGGAAAGTAATTATAGCATGAAAAATTCCGCTGAGAATTGATCCTATGAAATTGAACAGCTTTTGAAAGCCCCTCCCAATTAATTGGAACAGTTGCCCCAGATCCATTTCTTCCGAAGTGTTCTTATTTGTTTGCTCAGCCATTGTCTATGAATTGAATAATTGTTCCAAAATTTTATCTGTAATCAAGTAGGTCGGTTTTACCCCTGCGGTCCCCAACCCGCCGGATGCCAAGGTACTTCCGGTTTCCAAAGGATTGTCCGAGGCATAATAGGCGTACCTGACCTTGATATCCTTCCGTATACTTTTACGAATTTTAGAGGCAGATTGGATGGCCTTTTGGTAATGTACCCCTTCCATCTCCAAGCCTATGACATTCCAAGTGGATTCGTAAAAAAACCGGAGAATATCCTTGTTCTGCAATGAGGTTCCCAAAACGGTGACCATAGTACCCTCAAAAACCTCTAGACCATACCCTTCAAAATCGGCCGAACAAAGTTCGTTTTTGAAGGGGTAATTGTCCGCGGTACCTTCAAAAATATGTGCTGAAGGAATCATCAGATCCCCTTTTTTGCCGTCCAAAATTCCTGCTTTGCCCATTATGGAAATGGAATGGACGTCCAAGAAATGTTTTTTTCCATCAACCTCGTAAGGCTTCAACAACTCGTCAATGGTCTCAAAAGCTTGTTCACCAAATGCATAATCCATGACAAATATAACAGGTTTGCTGGCCTTGTCCTTTGTTTTTGGAAATGCGTAACAGCAAGCGGCTTCATTAAATTTTGCCGTATCGAAAAGCTGTACATCAATGTTTGCCCCTGAGGTATCATCAATATAGACCATTCCATTTTCCGCTGCCACCTTCAAAACCTTTTCTTGAAGCGCCTCCTTTTTGTTAATACTAAGGGTTTTGTAAATGTCCAGGGGCGCTGTTTTTGGTAGCTCGTCCTTTAGTGCATTTCGGGCAAAAAGCGTATTCATAACGCTGTGCATATTTGCACTGATAATATGTATGGGACGGTTGATCAAATCCAACTCGAGCATTTTTTCCTTAACGGTGATGGCCCAGCGTTCCCCATGGATATGGTGCCCCAAACTTTCCCTGAGCAAGGGGCTGAACGTAATGGTCCTTTTATTTCCCGTAGTCTGTTCTTCAATGGACAGCTTTCCCAGCCAATAGATAATTTCAAGAAAACGGTCTTTTTGCTTTTCCGTACTTAGCTTGTTGTGCACTTCGACCACTTCTTCAAAAGTCCTTCCCAGGATATTGGCGGCATGGATCAAGGCAACTTCCCGGGCGTGCTCGGTTTTTTTCCTGCTTTGCACAAAGGCAACCAATTTATCCCAATCCCGTACGGTGGATTGATCTTCCTCAAAAAAGACCCGTTCACAAATTTTGTTCGATTCTATAAAGAGAAAGGTAAGATGGGTAAGAATATCATAGATGTCCGATCGCCCCCTGGTAATCTCAATATTCATCTGTTCCTCATCGATCCGATAACAGTTCCTTCTTCTTTTTGGGGGAATAATCGGCTTTAAATGTGATTTTGAGAAGCCTTCATCGGACGTTAAATTGATAAAGCGGCATTGCTCTATCCCCTCCGGTAAACGTTCCAAAACATAAATCAATCCATTGAGCTCTCCTTTTTCCTCGGCCACTGAGCCATATATTTCCGGCCTAAGGACAAGAAGTGCATTTTTAAGGGCATTCCCAGAAACTCCAGAGGGTTTGTAAAATCCCCGGTTGAACAAATGTCTCATGGTCACGTACAAACGTTCAATGGCGTTTGTGGACTCCTGAGCCCTGGTTGTTTCCTTTGTTTTGGCGTCCATGTAATTATTTCCGCACAAAAATACACGAATTGGACATAACTAAACCCTATCCGCTACTTGTTTGGGAAAAAGCTAAACTAGAACTCGTCTTGAGTTCATAAAATTTGCTGCAAAAACAGCTGCCTGCACCCATATTTTGTCTTTTTCTTGTTCCGTAGCTATGGCTATGCAACGCAAAAAAGCCTTCATCTGGGCACAAAATCTTATTTTTTCCCTAAACCCTCCAAACTCAAGACGAGTTCCTATTTATGGGAAGTGTTGCATAAAGCAAGGTCTTTATGTATCCTTTTTTGTACAAACCTGCCACCGGGGAAACACTCTTTATTTACGGTTAAATGGTATAGGATTGAAGGGAATCTGCCAATTTTCGATCGTTGGACAAACGTTGGATCTTGTTCTGGCCCCCCAATTTTCCAATGGACTTCATATAGTTCTTGAATCCGTCCTTTTCAATACAGGATACTTTTAGGGTCTGAAGGATTTTTCCGTCAATCAAATCAAAATAATAGCTGTTTTGGTCCTGGAGGGATTGATCCAGAATTGCAATGAACTTTTCCATATCCGAAGGAAGCTTTCCAAATTCTATCAACCATTCATGATAGGGAAGTCCACCATCCGTTGGCGTAATTTGTGGCGCTACGGTAAACTCGTTCACTTCCGCGTCCGTGTTTTTAATGCCCTCCTGCATTGCTTGTTCCACTTCCTTGGCAATAACGTGTTCCCCAAAAGCAGAAATAAAGTGCTTAATTCGCCCAGATACTATTACTTTGAAGGGTTCCAAAGAAATAAACTGAACGGTATCCCCCAGGTTGTAGCTCCAAAGCCCGGCATCGGTGCTAATGATCATAACGTAATTGATGCCCAATTCCACCTCCCCAATAGTTAGGCGTTCAGGGTCCGATCCAAAAAAATCGTCCGCTTTTACAAACTCGTAAAAGATGCCCGAATTCAAAAGTAAAAGCATCCCTTTTTCCCTTTGGGTATCCTGATAGGCAAAGAACCCTTCGCTTGCCGGAAAGAGCTCAATGCTGTCCACGGGCCTACCGATCAAACCCTCAAACTTGGCCCTGTACGGTTCATAATTCACTCCTCCATAGATGAAGAGCTCAAAATTCTTAAAGAGCGCTCCAACGTCCTTACCGTGTTTTTCCTTAAGCTTTTCAAAATACATCTGTACCCAGGAAGGTATTCCCGCAATAACGGTCATATCCTCATTTTCGGTCTCCTCAATAATGGCATTCACCTTGGTTTCCCAGTCTTCAATACAATTGGTCTCCCAACTGGGCAAACGGTTTTTTTGAAGGTAGTTGGGGACATAATGGGCAGATATGCCAGATAGCCTCCCCATTTTTATGCCTCCGATCTCATCAAGTTCCGGGCTGCCCTGCAAGAAGATCATCCTTCCATCCACAAACTTGGAATTTCGGGTCTCATGAATATAAGTGAGGATGGCGTCCCTGGACGCATTTACCTGATGTTTAATGGATTCCTTGGTAATGGGAATGTACTTTGCTCCCGATGTAGTGCCTGAGGTCTTGGCAAAGTACAAGGGTTTCCCCGGCCATAGGATATCCGTTTTTCCTTCTTTGATCAGCTCTACATAAGGTTTTAGTTGCTCGTAATCCCTTATGGGAACGTTCTTGACAAAGTCCCGATAGGTTTTGATATTGGAAAAATCATGGTCGCTCCCAAACTTTGTCCCCTTGGCACGCGCAATCAATTCTTCAAAAACCTTCTTCTGGGTGGTAACGGGATTGGCTATCCATTTCAGATTTCTCCTTACGATCCTGCGGGCAAAAATTTTGGCGGCAAACGACTTTAGGGACATAATGCTAATTGAAGTCAATAAAATCTGCAGGGTCTTTTGGTTTTCCGTCCAGCCATAATTCAAAATGAAGGTGGGGCCCTGTGGTGAGTTCCCCAGTATTGCCAACGGACGCAATAACTTCTCCGGAGCGTACTAGATCCCCTTGGGACTTGCTTAAGGAACCATTGTGTTTGTAAACGGAAATAATGTTGTCCCTGTGCTCAAGGATAATAACATAGCCTGTTTCTGCCGTCCATTCCGAAAAAATCACGGTCCCATCCGCAACTGCTTTTACAGGAGAGCCCTGAGCTGCCACAACATCAATGGCGAAATGCTTTTTTTCCGCGTCAAAACCTTGGGATATGGTCCCCGAAACCGGCGGAAAAAGGGCATTGCCAAAATCCTCCAGATTTCGTTCGAACAAATTGTATTTATCTTCCAAAGCCACTTCTTCCCGTAATCTTAAATCTTGTTCAATGGGATCCAGATTAACTTTTGAAGGGTCCAGTTTATAGCGTTCAAAGAGGGAATCACGATTGGTTTCATTATTCTCCACCTCCCCGCGGAGTACCAACCGCACATTATCTAAATACCTGTTGGTATAATTTAGGACGGTAACCAGGGAATCTGTCCTATAGGTAAGTTCGGTGGCCTGTCTTTTGAGCCTCGTTGAGGAATATCCGGGAATATATTCACGGAGTGGGGTAAAGGCTATCAATAAAGTGGTCAGACCAATTAAGACAATAATGAATAGCGTACCGGTAACAAAAACGTTGAGTCTGTTCAGTTTAAAGGAAATCTTCTCTTCGAACGTACTCTCGTTAAGTATCACCAATCGATACTTATGCAGCAGTTTCCTTTTAATTTCCTTTCTCTTCCTTTTCTTGTTCGCCATGGACGCAAAGATAATTTTAGATTTGACTTGTTGGGCCAAAACACCCAAGTTGTGAAAGTTTTTGGAATTTACAAGTGGTTTTATGCTTTCCTTTACAATGTTTATGGCCCAATTTCGTTCTTTAACAGCAAAGCACATGGGTTTTTTGTATTTTTACACCCTTAACATGAGAATTTAACAATTATGATTTCCCTATCTTTTTTTCTAGGTATGCTTGGTCCTTGGCAAATTGTCCTTATAGTAGTGGTGGTTCTTTTGCTTTTCGGAGGAAAGAAAATCCCTGAGCTTATGCGAGGCCTCGGTAGTGGTATCAAGGAATTCAAGGATGCCTCAAAGGAAGATGAAAAGTTGGAGGATAAGAATGGGGCAAGCTCCTAAAGGGGGAGTTTCCTGCGTTGCCCTTGATTTAAAATCTTCTGGAATTTCGCTTTTACAGCACTTATTTTTCATTTCACAACAAAAATTAATTTACTTATATCCAAGGCCTTAATTTGGCGTTAACGTTTTGGCAGGTTTCCATTCAATTTTGTTGTCGCAAGGATTCATGCCCAGTCCTAATCTTTAATGTAATGAGGCTTTTCTTGGTATTCCTTTTTTCTCTTGGCTTAATCTCCCTAAAAGCTCAAGAGGTTACCGTTACCGATCTCCAAACAACCATGGAAGAAGAGGTATTGTCCAATCCCACTATTGATGCAGCGGGTACGGCAGATTTTGTTGAAAAAACCAATACGGCATCCCCAATTCAAAATAGAACGGCCAAAAAGCTATTAAAAATAGCAGATAAGGCATTTGATAACATGTGGTATTCGGAAGCCGCTGAACACTATGAACAGGCTTTTTCCTATATGGATGGCGTTCCGGCCATGCAAACGCTGCAAAAAGCTGCGGACTCCTATTATTTTATAGGGGATATGGAAAATGCCTCCAAGTGGTATAAAGTCCTTTTTGAAAATTATGGGGATGTACTATCCAAAGATGACCTATTCAAATATTCCCACGTCCTTAAAGGGATCGGAAGGAAGCAAAATGCAGATAGGGTCTTAACCATTATAGCCGGAAAGGATTTTGAAAATACGACGCCAAGTTATCTCAAGTACCGGGAACAAATTGTGCTTAAGAACCTAAAGATAAACACCAAGTATTCGGAATTCAGTCCCATCTCCAAGCCTGATGGGCGAATCGTTTTTTCTTCTTCGGCCGACACTGGATTTTTAAAAACCAAGCGGTATAAATGGAACAATCAACCCTTTCTGGACCTCTATGAGGCCAAAACAAACGGGGACGGTTACGAGTTCAGTGATGTGAAAAAATTGGCAAAGACCATAAACACAAAACATCATGAAGCCTCTGCTTCGTTTTCGCCGGATGGAAATACCATATACTTTACCCGAAACAATAACAGCAGGAAAAAAAGGGGCAAAAAGAACGTTAACCATTTAAAGATCTTTAGGTCCAAATATGACAACGAAAAATGGGGTCCGGCAAAAGAGGTTTCTTTTAACAATGAAAACTACTCAACGGGCCATCCAGCCCTTAGCAAGGACGGAAAGCAATTGTATTTTGTATCGGATATGCCCGGAGGGTACGGCTACACTGACCTTTATGTTGTGGATATTGATGAAAATGGTGACTTTTCCGAACCCAGGAACCTAGGGCCGGAAATCAATTCCAGCAGAAAGGAAATGTTTCCGTTCGTTACCGAAGATAAGCTCTATTTTTCCTCCAATAGAAAATCCGGGCTGGGCGGATTGGACATCTACCAAAGCGATCTAAGGAATGGTGCTGCCGAAAAGCCCATAAATCTGGGCAAACCCTTTAACAGTATTCGGGACGATTTCTCATTTATGCTCCTAAAGGACAAGGAAACCGGGTATTTGGCCTCTAACAGAAAAGGGGGTAAGGGTGATGATGACATTTATTACTTCAAAAAGGAACAGCCCGAAAATGATATCGAAAACAGGAACCGCGTAAATGGAATGGTCATTGATGCCGTCACTGCTGCGCCTGTGCCAAACGCAAATGTCACTTTATTCGATTCCAACAATCTTAAGATAGCTGAATTGGAAACTGCTGAAGATGGGGCTTTCAAACTTGAAAATTTGATTTCAAACTACGATTATACCCTTGCCATCACCAAAGACGATTATCAGGAAACCCTGGAGTCCGTAACGACCAAGGACAATATTGAAATTACGTTTACACATAAACTAATGCCGGCAGATGCGATAGTCGCCCAAAATGCGGAAGGCCTGCCCGCGTTCAAGACCAAGGCCGTATACTTCAATTTTGATAGTTCCAACATTCGTGAAGATGCCAAAAAGGAATTGGATAGATTGGCAGATTACTTAGTGGACAACCAAAATGTAAAGCTGAAAATTGAATCGCATACAGATTCCAGGGGTAGTGCCGTGTACAATAAGTACCTATCCGGAAAACGTGCCCAGGCATCCAAGGATTATTTGTTGTCCAAAGGGGTATCCACCGATCAAATTGTCAGTGCCGAGGGATATGGGGAAGACCGATTGTTGAACGATTGTCTTGATGGCGCCTCTTGTTCAAGGCAAGCACATCAGTTGAATAGGCGTTCGGAGTTCATTTTTGTGTACGATTAAACCACACGATTAAATAACACTAAAAAGGCGGGAAATTTCCCGCCTTTTTTATTGCACTCTCAGTGTTTTTAGAATGGCCTCAAGCTCAAACATATAGTCCCTTTTTTGGGTGGAAGGAGCAAAGGTAAAGCCCTCCACGATCAGCTTGCGGTTATTGTTTTGATCATTCAGGATATAGGTCAAAAATGGGCCTGCCATTGGATAACCGTTAATTTCCCATATCCCTCGTGCCTCAGCTCCTTTTAGGCCGCCAACCTCGGCAGGGAACAAATAGGGGGCAAAGGCTTTTTCCGTTATCATAAAAGTGCCATCATCCGGTCCCGGAATATATTTTTTACCTATGGAATCACGCATGGAAACAATGTCCCGCACAAAGGTGGAATCATTGGAAAAACTATCTTCCGGCATACTGTACACCACAATGTTCATATTCCCTTTGGGAATTTGCCTGTCCAACCAAACAAAGTTGGCCTCCTGTTTCCCCACCCTATACGCAGAAGGAATGGTCATGGACACCCCAAAAGTCTCTTGTAGCGCCTTTTCCTTGTTCAACGAACGTTTAAATCGTTCCTGGGCTTCGGATATTTCAACCCTTTTAAATTCGGTTATGGCATTTTCAGCTACACTTTCCAGACCGCCGACCAGTTCTGCATAATTTGTTCCTTTTACCACAGCCACTTTTTGGGGTTGGGCATATACGTCCGTCTTAACATGGGAAACCGTAACGGAATCCTGCTGCACGAACAGTACGGATCGGGAATGGGCAGTTGCCCCCAAAAATACATTGGGAGGGATTTGTGTCAAGGATAGGATGGGTTGCTCCGGCATTAAGCTCAGGGCGGGCCTGGCAAAAAGCTCACGTACCTTGTCCCCAATGGCGCCCCTCCACAGTTCATTGTCCATAACCACCATCACAGAGTTAACGCTCCCTGTGGAAGGCGGTAGAAAACGTTCTTTTTTATTGGATTCGTTACAAGAAATGGCCACCAGCAATACCGCTGCGACCCATAGTGTTCCCAGATTTTTCATGCTCCTAATTTACGAAGAACAATTGCACAGTCTCAACTTTGTTCCCGGTTTCAAATTGTTACCGCGAATACCGTTCCATTCTCGTAAATTTTCAATACTAATTCCTGGATATTTTCTGGAAATGGTCCAGAGGGAGTCCCCCGATTGCACTTCGTGCACCTTGGAAGGGTCATTGGGAAGAGCAATTGGTTTGGGTTTGGGTTGATTAGTGGCCACCGCTTTAGATTGTGCTGTGGTCACGGGTTTTCTTGGATAAATGGTCAAACGCTGTCCAATACGGAGGTTATTGCTCCGTAATCCGTTCCATCGTTTGATCTGACTTATACCAACACCGTACCGTTGGGCAATTTTCCCCAAATAATCCCCACTTTTTACCTTATATCGAATACGGTCACTACTATTAACAAGGCGCGGAAGGGGTTTTTCCTGTTTGTCCAGCTCAGTCTTCGCATAGGCGTAGATGGCCTGCTCATTGGATACGAATTTACCCATATGTTTCACCGGAAGGCGTAACGTATAGGTCTTTCCCTTCACTTTAGGGATAATATTCAGTTTGTATTGTGGGTTCAGTACTTCAAGTTCTTCTTTGGAAATCCCAACGAGGCTCGAAATCTGATCAAAAGTAATGAGCTCCTTTATATGAACGGTATCCGTCTCAAAATAGGGCCTCTCAATCTTTTCACCCGTTAAACCGTGCTCCTCGGCATATTCAAAAAGATACATGGCCGCCAAAAAAGCCGGTACGTAACCTGCTGTTTCACGTGGAAGGTTTCTACGGATGTTCCAATAGTTTTTATATCCTCCAGAACGACGGATGGCCTTATTGACATTTCCAGGGCCGGAGTTGTAGGCCGCTAAGGCCAAATCCCAATCGTTGAATATATCGTATAATTTGGCCAGGTATTTGCCCGCTGCTTTGGTTGATGCAATGGGATCACTACGTTCATCCACATAACTACTAACATCCAATCCGTATATCTTTCCCGTGGAAAACATAAATTGCCAAAGGCCTGTAGCACCCACCCTGGACTTTGCCCTGGGATTGAGTGCAGACTCCACAATAGCCAAATATTTAACTTCCAAAGGAATATTTTGATTGTCCAACTCTTGTTCAAACAACGGGAAATAAAATTGGCTTGCCGTTAACATGCGTTGCATTAATCCCCTTTTTTTGGTCAAAAAGGTTTTTATCACCCGCTCCAAGGAAGGGTTGTAAGCAATGTTGAACGGTGTTTTTTCATCCAGCCGTTGTAAGCGAGCCTTTAAGGTATCCGTAGGGAGCTCCAGGTATTCCGTGGTGTCCACATCCATTCGGGTAACCTGGGCGTACATTTCCTTAAAATAGTCCTCGTGTTTTGCCAGTTCCCTTAACCAAAGGCTGTCATAAGTGTACGCTTGCTCCATATCCTCGAGCGAAGCTTGTTCGGTTTCCGTTTTTGCCACTGGAACCTGTAGGGAAGCATCTTGAATAGTGTTATCCTGGGTTTGCAGTAGAATGGGCTGATCCCTGCTCAAGGAATCAACCGCTATGTTCAGACTATCCTTTTTTTCTTCTTGGGCACTTAGTGCATGTGGGCCAAGAAATGCACATATCAGAAATAGGGCAAAAAATCTTACGTTCATCGTTGTACACAGTTTGGTTTGGGACCAACTAAAATGCAGTTTTTTTCCCAAATTCAAAAACAATAGGGTCAAAAACTAAAAAAATCGGATAAATTCCGTTAATCGATAACGTATTGATTAGCCCAATATTGCAGCAATACCTGGCAGTGTTTTTCCTTCCAAGCTTTCCAGCATGGCACCACCACCGGTAGATACATAGCTGACCTTGTCCTGGAAGCCAAATTGTTTGACCGCTGCGACTGAGTCACCTCCACCGACCAATGAAAAGGCACCTTTTTGTGTAGCCTCGTCAACATAATTTCCCACGGCAATCGTTCCTTTGGCAAAGCTCTCCATTTCAAAAACGCCGACCGGGCCGTTCCATAAAATGGTCTTCGACTGCAAAATGACCTCTTTGAATTTCTCCAAGGTTTTTGGTCCTGCATCCAACCCTTGCCATCCTTCCGGAATTTCGTTTACCGAAACGGTCTGTGTATTGGCCCCATTATCAAATGCATCCGCAGCCACCACATCCACGGGTAAGTGCACCATCACATTCTTTTCTGCCGCTTTTTTCAGGATATCCAAGGCCAGGTCCAATTTATCGTCCTCGCAAATGGAATCCCCAACCTGTCCGCCTTGCGCTTTCACGAACGTATATGTCATACCCCCGCCAACAATAAGGTGGTCCACCTTATCCAGGATGTTCTCAATTATGGTGATTTTTGAAGAAACCTTCGCTCCCCCAAGAATTGCGGTTACCGGTTTTTCCCCGGTCTGCATTACCTTTTCTATAGCTTTTATTTCCTTGGCCAACAAATAGCCAAAGCATTTGTTTTCCGGGAAGAATTGTGCAACAATGGTGGTTGAGGCATGTGCACGGTGGGCAGTACCGAAAGCATCGTTCACATAGACATCCCCAAATTTTGAAAGTTTTTCGGCAAAATCCTTATCGCCACTGGTTTCCTCACTGTAAAACCGAAGGTTGTCCAACAATAGAATTTCCCCACTTTGTAAATTTCCATAGGCCTGTTCTACTTTTTCACCCACACAATCATCTACAAACTTTACCTGTACCCCTATAATCTCAGAAACTTTTTCAGAAATATGTTTCAGGGACATATCCTCATTCCGTTGCCCTTTTGGTCTCCCCAAATGGCTCATTAAAACAGCGCTGCCCCCGTCTTCCAAAACTTTTAAAATGGTAGGTTTTGCCGCTTCGATCCTACTGGTATCGGTTACATTGAATTCCCCATCCAAAGGCACATTAAAATCTACGCGGATCAAGGCCTTTTTATCTTCAAAAATATAGTCGTCTATTGTTTTCATAGGTTTTCTTGGTTTGAGTTTCAAAAGTAAGTAATTCCGAGTCCTGCCGAAACAAATTTAGGCCTCAATTCGGACTGGGTTTTAAATTCAAGTTAACGCCCTTAAATACGCTATATTTGGGTCTATGCTTTTTAAAAATGCCTTAGGCCAAAAACACCTAAAAAGTCATCTGATCACCTCTGCCGATAGGGGGCGAATTCCGCACGCCCAACTTTTTGTGGGTCCGGAAGGCTGCGGATCCCTGCCCATAGCATTGGCCTATGCCCAATATGTTATAAGTAAGTCCCATCCAAAGGACTCCGACGCCTATAATAGTTGTTTGCATAAATGTACCACCTTTACACATCCGGACATTCATTTTGCGTTTCCGGTTTCCAATTCCGACAAGATAAAAAGTCACGCCGTCAGTGACAATTACCTGCAGGAATGGCGGCAGTTTTTATCGGAACAGCCTTATGGAAACCTCTTTGATTGGTACCGATTTGTGGGGATTGAAAAAAAGCAGGGGCAGATTGGGGTGGACGAAGCGCAGGACATTGTCAAGAAACTCTCTTTAAAATCTTATGAGGGCGGTTACAAAATCCTAATTGTTTGGATGGCCGAAAAAATGAATGTTGCCGCCTCCAACAAACTTCTAAAACTAATTGAAGAGCCCCCGAAACAGACGGTAATCCTGTTGCTGGTCGAAGAAGAGGAACAATTGATCAGCACCATTAAATCCCGCTGTCAGGTCCTTCATTTTCCCCCATTGCCGGAAGCTATTATTGCGGAGGGTTTGGTGGAAAAAGGCTTGGATCGGGACCAGGCAAAGCAATTGGCTCACGAAGCCAATGGAAACTTTAATAAGGCCCTGGACCTGATGAACCAGGATTCTGAGGACTTGATCTTTGAAAAATGGTTTGTGCAGTGGGTTCGGAGTGCATTCAAGGCCAAAGGCAACAAAGCGGCCATTCGCGATTTGATCCTATGGAGCGAAGAGCTTGCCAAAGTAGGTCGTGAAGTTCAGAAGAAGTTCTTAAAATATTGTATTTCCATTATTAGACAGGCACTATTATTGAATTATAATGCCCCTGAACTGGTCTATTCCAAAATGCATATGGACAATTTTGAGCTGAAAAAATTTGCTCCATTCATTCATGAAAACAATATCCAAGCGATTTTTGGAGAGTTGGAATCGGCAATGCTCCATGTGGAACGCAATGGAAATTCCAGGCTTATTTTTACGGATTTATCCATTAAATTAACCCGCCTTTTACATGTAAAGGCTTCTTAAACTTTAACTACTATGCACCTACATCTTGAGGGAAATTATGCCCAGGCCATCTTACTCGTTTTTTTGATCATTGTGTTTTTACAGAGCGGTATCGATAAAGTAACCGATTGGAAAGGCAACCTTTCCTGGTTGAAGGGCCATTTTGCGAAATCCCCCTTTAAAAATGGAGTTCCCTTTTTGTTGGGAACCATCACGGTGATGGAAATTGCCTCGGGGCTGCTGTCCGTTTTGGGATTGGTGCATTTGCTGCTGCATGACAACGCCGTTTTTGCCTTGTATGGTGCCTTGGTCTCTGGGATTACCCTTTTAATGCTTTTATTGGGTCAGCGTGTGGCCAAGGATTATGAGGGAGCTAAAACCATAGTCATCTATTTGGTGCCAACAGTCCTTTTGTTGTTTTTATTGCAATAAAAAACCCTGATAATCAGGGTTTTAGTAGTATTCTGTGCGTTTTTTATTGCTTGTACTTATCATTTAGTATTTTGAGGACCTCCGTTGTTAGGTTCTTCGCTTCAACCCCGTAAAGTACACTTCCCCCTTCACCTCCGGTCAGGATATAAGTGTAACCATTGGTCTCTCCATACGCTTTGATTTCTTTTTTTACCTTGCTGACCACACTATCCATTTCTGTCTGGCCTTCGATTTGTAACTGTTGTTCTTCTTGTTGAATCTGTTGTCCAAGAAACTGACTTTTTTGCTGCAACAGTCCCAGTTCTTCTTGCGCTTTTTTCTGTGACCAACTCTGTGCCTTGGTCTGTAAGGCTTGATACTCCAGTTGGAACGCCTGGGAAATACTGTCCCGTTTTTTGTTCATGAGCTCTGCTTTGGCCTTGAACTTATTCTCCACTTCTATTTTTTCTTGATAGCCGTCCATCAGTTTCACGTTGTCGACATAACCGATTTTATCTTGTTGGCAGGAAACGAGGGCCAAAACCAGTACAGTGTAAAGGAACTTTTTCATGTTTGTGTTTTATAAGCACGCAAAAATAACAAAAGCCTTGGCTATCACCTTACAGTAAAGGAAATTGTTTATTTCAGGAGTCATAAGTATTATTTATAAATATATGCCGGACACATAGGGGTGAGCTATGAGAGTGGCTTGATTTAAAGAGCCGTTGAGCGCGTTTCTCCCAATCCCCTTGATGACATGTAGGAAGTGGTCCAAAGGTGCTTTCTACCGGCTTCTATTTGCTTTTTTGCAAGATATAGATATGGGAACTGTATTCTTTGGTGATCATTCCCCTGATATTGGAAACCAAACCAAGTACTCCAGCTTTTATCCAATTCTTTTTGCCAGTTTTATATTCTTCACTCAAAAGGGAAACATAAAAGGAATCAAACCACATGGGTTTTACCTTTTTCAGTTCCATTCCTTGCTTTAGGAACAATCGCGATATCGCCGTTCTGGAAAAATGCCATAAATGACGCGGCACGTCATAGGCTGCCCAAAACCGGCCATAGTATTTGGCGTCGTAGGATTTGAAATTGGGGACCGCGACAATAAGGGCTCCCCCCTCTTCCAATATATGGGACAACCGTCCAATGTTTTCTTCAAGATTGGGCAAATGTTCCAACACATGCCATAAGGTGATGACCGAAAACTTCATTTCCTGAATAGTGTCCAAATCCCCTTCCAGATCAATTTTTTTTTGTGATGCAAGTTTTCGTGCATTTGCGTTGGGTTCCACTCCAAAAACCTTCCATCCGTTGTTTTTTGCGCGGCGTAAAAAATCCCCTGTTCCAGCACCAACATCCAAAAGTGTCTTACCATCTCTAGCGAACTTTTCTATCAAAGCAACTTTTTTCTGGAGGTTCCGCTTTTTAATTGATTGGTACACCTTTTCCAGAAGCGTGTTTTCCCCATCGGAGTGTGAAATGTAATTGTCCGTATCGTAATACTTTTCTATGTCGATAGGCCGCGGAGAGGTGACCAACATGTCCAGGGTCTCATCATAAAGCAATTCAAAAGCTTCATTCGAAAGAAAAAAGTCATTCGTTTTTAAATACGACTTCATTGTAATTATGGGTGGAAAGGTATTCTTCCTTTAGGCTGCGAAGATAGGTCAAAACCCTTGCTCGATTCACATAGTCATCGTGCAAACAGTCTTTTTCCATTTTGGAGAACACTTCCATCACAATATAGTAATTGCCGCTTCTGTAAATGGTGTTTTCGTCGGTGGCCGTATAGGTTTCAAACTCCTCATTGGCGAATGCGGCATTCATGGTCACATCAAAAAGAAGAGGAATCAGATTGATTGCCTTATCCTTTTTTTCCACTTCATAAAATGAAAAGAAATAATCGTTGTCATCAATTTGAAATGGCACTTCCACATCTACATAATAGTCTTGAAGGTTGAATTTTGTGTTGATATAGTCATAAAAATGCCCGGCTTGTTTTGGGTCTTCAAAAACGAAAACCGTTTTCTTGGGAAGTCCTTTTTTAAAGCGTTTTCCTTTAACGGTTTTATAGTCGGAAATCCTTGGGGCAACACGCAGCGGTATGCAGGATGACACTAGAAAAAATCCCAAAAGGATAATGGAAAGGTTTCTCATTTTGGTCTAGGTTTTTTGGTTACAAAAGCAAATCAAAAACCAGGCCAAAATCCAAATTGTTCCACGTGGAACGATCTGCCCTATCTTCCCAAAAACACCAAAAGCACACTAATGTCCGATGGGGACACGCCGCTAATTCTAGAAGCTTGTGAAATTGTAACGGGTTGTATTTCCTGTAATTTTTCCCTCGCCTCGGAAGAAAGCGACTTTAATCTTGAATAATCGAAGCCCTGCGGGATTTTAATATTTTCCAGGCGCTGCAATTTGTCCGCATTGTTTTTTTCCTTTTCAATGTATCCCGAATACTTCACCTGAATTTCTGCCTGTTCCATTACTTCAGTATCCAGACTATTGCTGCTAACATATTCCATGACCGAATCCAACTGCATCATATGGTCCATGGTTACTTTTGGCCTGGAAAACACTTTGAACATTTTGTCGGATTGTTTCACTTTGGCCGTTCCTATTTCTTCCAAAATCGGGTTGATTTCGTCAGGAGAAAAACTTGTTTTCCTGAAAAAAGAAACAAAAGCATCTGACTTTTCCTTTTTTTCCTCCATTCTATATAACCGCTCCTCCTTTGCCAAACCCAATGCATACCCTTTGGGGGTTAACCGAATGTCCGCATTATCTTGTCGCAATAATGTACGATATTCGGCCCGAGAGGTGAACATTCGATACGGTTCCTCAGTTCCTTTGGTAATCAGATCATCTATTAATACTCCAATATAGGCCTCATCCCTTTTTAAAATAAAGGGTTCCTTTTCATTGATTTGCAAATGGGCATTTATTCCAGCCATCAAGCCTTGCGACGCCGCTTCCTCATAGCCGGTAGTACCATTAATCTGCCCTGCGAAATACAGATTTTTGATCAACTTCGTTTCCAAGGTGTGTTTTAACTGTGTCGGCGGAAAGTAATCATATTCGATTGCGTAGCCCGGTCTAAAAAACTTTACACTCTCAAAACCTTTTACGGAACGCAGTGCCCTATACTGCACATCTTCCGGCAGGGAGGTTGAAAATCCATTTACATAAACCTCAACCGTATTCCATCCCTCAGGTTCCACAAAAATCTGATGTGAATCCTTGTCTGAAAAACGGTGTATTTTATCCTCTATAGACGGGCAATATCTTGGTCCAATGCTTTTAATCCGTCCATTGAACATTGGTGAGCGGTCAAATCCTTCCCTAAGCAAATCATGCACCAAGGTGCTGGTGTGCGTCATATGGCAATCACGCTGTTTGTCCAATAAAGGTGTATTCAAGTAGGAGAACTTTTCCGGGTTTTGGTCCCCAGGTTGTGGAATCATAACGTCATAGTCCAAAGATCTTCCATCGACCCTTGGCGGTGTACCGGTTTTCATTCGTCCACTATCGAACCCGATATCCACCAATTGCTCCGTGATACCAGTTGCCGCTCTCTCACCTGCTCTTCCGCCCCCAAATTGTTTCTCCCCAATATGAATCAATCCGTTCAGAAATGTCCCATTGGTAAGCACAACCGCCTTTCCCCTCACATCGATACCTAAAGAAGTCCTCACCCCAACGACCCTATCATTATCCACCAACAAGCCCGAAACCATCTCCTGATAAAAATCGACATTGGGTGTTTGTTCAAGGGCCAACCGCCATTCTTCCGCAAAGCGCATCCTGTCGTTCTGGGCCCGAGGACTCCACATTGCCGGGCCTTTGGATTTGTTGAGCATTTTAAATTGAATGGCCGATTTGTCCGTAACAATTCCGCTATAGCCGCCCAAAGCATCTATTTCCCGTACAATCTGTCCTTTTGCAATACCTCCCATAGCCGGGTTGCAAGACATCTGTCCAATGGTTTGCAGGTTCATCGTTACCAACAATGTCCTAGAACCCATGTTGGCCGCAGCAGCTACAGCCTCTGCTCCAGCGTGGCCACCTCCAACAACGATTACATCATATTCCTTTTCAAACATACCTTAATGTTCCACGTGGAACAATTTCATTTTTTCATTTTCCTTTGCGCGCATGACCACCGACTCTTCCTCGGTTTTATCATTGTAGCCCAACAGGTGTAATACACCATGCGCCATTACCCGTTGCAATTCTTCTTCCTCTTCAACGCCAAAACGTTTGGCGTTATCACATACCCGTTCAATGGATATGAACACATCCCCGGAAATCGTCTTCCCCGTCGAATAATCAAAAGTGATAATATCCGTTAGGGTGTCGTGATTTAAATAGGTTCTGTTCATCTTATGTAAATAATTGTCCTCGCAAAAAATAAAGGACAACTCTCCCACGTTATATCCCTCGGAGGACACTATCCTACTTACCCAATCGGAATAATCGAGTTCTGACAGCCGTCTAAAATCCGTCTCGTAATTATAAAGGATTGCCATTGCCAAAGTATTCCTTCACTTTATTCTGAAAATCAGGCCGCAAAGGTAATGCTTGTCGGTTTAAAATCTCAATTTCATTGTTTCTTGGTGATAACAACTCTGGCTTCGTCAAAATGGGTGTGCTGTAATCCTTTTTGTTGGTATTACTTTCACGTTCCTTTTTCTCTCCCTGTTTTAAGGCCGCATTCTCCAATTTCAACAACTGATGTTGGATCTGGTTCATTCGATTCAATGTCCGCTCCGTAATCCCATTTTCCAACAAGGCATCCTCAAACTGTTCCATTTGAATCGTCAGTTTCTTTGCCAGGTCCCTTTTGTCCCCATCAATAATATTTTGCAATTGTTCCTCCAGCGTTCGCCGAATGGTTTGCTGCTCTTGGTAAATTTCATAGATTTCCTTTAGCTGTTCCTCTGACAACCCGTTGTTTCCTGAACCATCGGATTCTCCATAACCATTCCCCTTTCCTTTGCCTTCATTTTCCCTTCCTTGCTTTCCTATTTGTTCCTCCCCTTCGGACTCACCTTCTCCCTGTTTGCCCTCATTTCCACCTTCCTTGGAACTTCCTTCTTTTTGTCCTTCCCCACTTTGCTCACCTTCATTTCCTTCTCCATTCTGTTCGCCCTTTTCAGAACCCTGGGAACCATTCATCTTTTCCTGAAGTTCCCCTTGGCTCTTAATGATATCTGGCAATTGAAAACCTTCACCTTGTCCCTGACCTTGTCCGCTCATCATACTTTGTTGCATATTGTCCAGGATATCCGCCAAAAAATCCGCCAGCGAATTGGAAGCATTCAACACATACTGCTGATAGGATGCTGCCTGGTAAATTTGGTTCTCGGCAACACTTTCCAGGGTCTTGTCAACATTATAGTACACTTCCGTAATCTGTTCGTTCACAAATTCAGATAGTTCCGCCCTTCGCAATGAAAGTGCAAATAAACTGTCGTCCACATGTTCAAAAAGCTGCCGTAACTCCTTTTGTTTTCTGACCGTTGTGGAAAATTCCCCAATCTCCACATCACTCCCATTGACCTTGTCCAATAAATTTTCCTGTTTAAAGGAAAACGTTACCAAGTTGTCCAGAATCTGCCGTAGCATTTCGGCATCCTCCACCACACTGGAGCCCCCAGCCGCCCCGGACATACTTTCCTGAAGTTTTTCAGAAAGTTCCTTCATCTTTTCCGCCGCAGACTTTTGCCTTTGCGAAGCCTTGTTCTGTATTTGTTCCTTCTCTTCTTCACTCAGCCCGGAGTTCTCCTCTCCTTGCTGCTTGTTGATTTCCTCCAACGCCTCCCGTTGATCTTTTTTGATCGACTCCTGCTGGTTTTTATTAAAGTCCAGATCCATCGGCTTCTTTAATGCCCGGTTATCCCCCTTTAATTCATCCAATTCCTTTGAGATTTCCTCAAACGCTTCATTCAGTTTTTGCTGTTCCTTTTTGGAAAGACCCTCCTCCAATTTACGTTCTGACAACGTTTGTTGCTTCTCCGAAAGTTCATTGAGTTTCTCGCCAAGTTGCGCTGCCTTTTCCGTTACATAATACCGCTTGGTAAGCTCCAGCAACTGCTCCAAGTTCCTTTTGCCCGAACTTTGGGATTTGGCCAAGTCCTCCAATCTCTTCTTTAGTTCCTCCTTTTCAATTTTATCCGCTACCCGATCCAACTCCTCCAACAGCTTCTGGTTCTTTTTGGCTTCCAGTTCCTGCCGTTCCAACCGTTCCTGTAACAATTGGTTCATTTCACTGTCCTTCTCCTCTTTCCCCAAGTTTTCCCTAAGCTCCCTGCTGAATTTCTCCATCAGTTCCTCCTGCTGTTGCTGCTTGTTCAAGAACTGTCGTATTCGTTCCCTTTCCTTATATTCCAGATTGTCCTTCTGTTTTTGTTGCAAGTTCATTTCCATTAAAACACCGCTCTGCTCTTCCAGCTGTTCCAAACTCTTATCCAATCCTTTAATTAAGGATTCTTGATTCTCTAAATCTCTGTCTTTCAGTTCTTTATCATTCAATAAAGCGGTTTTAAACACCTGACTTTTCACTCGTTTTCCCCCTCTGAGCCCGTCGTTGTCCACGGCTTCAAAATATAACTCGTACACCTTCCCTTCCTCAATGGCAATGCCAGATGGAAACGTATAATAGAATTGCGCAACATTGGTGTTTGGCCTTAACAATTCTATCCTATTTTCTTCATTCGGTTTTCCCGCTTCATAGTAGACCAGATGAATTCTGTCCACCATATTATCATCGGAGGCTCCACCGGAAAAATAAATCTCATTGGGTCGCAATGAGTCCAATAGCTGTTCTACTTTGATCCTTGGCGCTGCATCCTTCAAAACATTCAATCGATATCCCAAACGTTCATAATGACTCACCTCCTGGTTGGAAGTGGACAACTCGTAATCCATGGTATTAAAAACCCGTTTTGAGAAAAGAAACTCATTTTCCGTTCGGTCAAAGGATTCGGTGGTATCCTTGGTAATAAATTCAATGGTCGTTGTATTCAAACCTTCCAAATACCAACTAATTCGACTTCCTTCCGGAATGGTCATATTACCAGTACCCCGAATTTCCTTTTCGGCCAACCCCAAATAGTTCGGGTAGTTTACCTTTACCCTAAAATCCGCAATCGCCGGAACTTTCGTCACCATTACCGTGTAGTCCCGCGAATCCACTTCATTCGCACTAAAACGAAATGTAAAGTTTGTAAGTGGTGGTTCCAAGGTAAACTCGTGCGTCCCCTTGCCTGTAGCCTGCATTAACATTCGTTCTCCCCCAACTTCCATGAATACCGCCTCTGGAACTACTTCGCCATGTGTGCCCACCTCGATTTTCAACGGAGTATCCTCCAAAACCGTTAAATCCCCATTTCTTAAAATGAATTGGAACGGGGCCGGAGGTTCATAGGCCACATCATAATTGACTACCCTGTTGTAGGAGTTGAAAAAATCCGCAATGCTTCCAGAAACCCACACCAAACCCAAAATCAATATGGGAATCACCAAATAACGCCCATACCTAAAACCTTCCCTAAAGTTTACGGCATCGCCAAAAGGCAACGGTTTTAACTCTACGGAACGTTGCTCAATTGCAGCCAGAAGCAGGTCTGTTTTCGCCGAATTTTCAGAAAGCTCCAATAAATTGAGCAATTTGTCCCCCACTTTTGGAAAATGCCTCCCTATCAACCGTGAAGCCTCCCTTTCCGTAATACCCTTTTTGAGTTTTACCAAATACAGTATCGGAACCAATACATATTGGTATCCCAACCCCACAAGTATGGCCAAGAAGCCAAAGAAAAGGACCAATCGTGTTGTTGTGGACAGCCAAAACAGGTATTCCGTGGCGGTAACTAGTAAAAAAAGTAGCAACCCAAAGGTCAAGAACAACAAAATCCCTTTTACAAGCACCTTGCTGTAGTACCTTTTACTAAAGGCTTCCAGTTTCGCTATAACGTGTTGAAAACTATTCAATACTCAATTCTTTCTTCCAAATTAGTTATTGAACAAAAGTCCACCCCAAAATATTATGTTAAATCAGTTCAATTTCACAAATTCATCTGTCTGCCGCCATGCATACCATGCCCTATATTTGCAATTGAATTTCATGTTATGGGTAAAAAAACTCGCGTTCGCTTTGCGCCAAGTCCTACCGGACCTTTACATATTGGAGGTGTCCGTACTGCGCTTTTTAATTATTTGTTTGCCAAAAAAAACGGTGGTGATTTCGTCCTTCGCATAGAGGATACCGATCAAAGCCGCCGCGTGGAAGGTGCAGAGGAATACATCATTGAAGCCATGAAATGGTGCGGGATTCCTTTTGACGAGGATCCTACCAAGCCTGGGGCATTTGGACCTTACCGACAAAGTGAGCGCCAACACTTGTACAAACAATACGCCTTGGAACTGATAACCAAAGGGCATGCGTACTATGCTTTCGATACTGCAGAAAAATTGGATTTTCACCGAAAAGATCATGAGGCCAAGGGTAAAACCTTTATCTACAACTGGCACAATCGTTTAAAACTGGACAATTCCCTTTCCCTATCGGAAGAAGAAACCCACGCCAAACTCAATTCCGGTCAACCCTATGTTATTCGATTTAAATCCCCACAGGACCAAAAAATGGTCTTACAAGATGTGATTCGAGGGGCCATCGAAATTGATACCAACGTGCTGGATGATAAAATACTTTTTAAAAGCGATGGCATGCCCACATATCATTTGGCCAATATTGTAGACGATCATCTCATGGAAATAAGCCATGTCATTAGGGGTGAGGAGTGGCTTCCTTCCTTGGCTTTGCACAATTTGTTATACGATGCCCTTGGCTGGGAGAAACCCATTTTTGCACATTTACCGTTAATTATGAAACCTACCGGAAAAGGTAAACTGAGCAAACGCGACGGTGAAAAAGGCGGCTTTCCGGTCTTTCCATTGTCCTGGAAGGAATCCCAGGGATATAGGGAGGCTGGGTATTTTCCTGAGGCGGTTCTAAATTTTCTGGCGTTTTTGGGTTGGAACCCGGGAACAGAACAAGAATTGTTCTCCCTGGAAGAACTTGTCCAGGAATTCTCGCTGGAGCGGGTCAATAAATCCGGTGCTCGATTCGACCCAGAAAAAACCAAATGGTATAACCATCAATGGTTGCAGAAAAAGCATGATGGGGAGTTAGCGGATTTATTTGATTCGATTTTGGATGATCATAAGATTCCGAGCAATGTTCGGAACGACGGCCATGTGGAAAAAGTGATTTCACTCATCAAAGAACGAGCGAATTTTGTCCAGGACTTATGGGAATTGGGAAGCTACTTCTTTGAAACCCCTACTACTTATTCGGAAAAAGCAGTCAAAAAACAGTGGAAGGAAGATACCCCGACCATCATGGGACACCTTGCGGAAGTATTAGGGTCCATGGAAGACTTTTCATCGGACACCCTTGAAGCCACCATTAAAAATTGGATTGGGGACCAGGGGTATTCCTTTGGGAAAGTAATGCCTCCTTTGCGTTTGGTCATTGTTGGGGATATGATGGGACCCCATTTATTTGACATTATGGCGGTATTGGGGAAAGAGGAGTGTTCACTTAGGATACGTAGGGCAATTAATACCCTGTCTTAGTCAATTTGTTTCCGTCGTGTACCTTTTTGCGTTTACGAAAACCGACATCACCACCTACCAAAAGATAGCTAACTAAGGTGTTCTGGGCCATTTTATGGCGTGCCAGATAATCATCCCAAAAACAAATAATTCCACAAATTGATACAGTACAAAGAATTTCTTCCATTCATTTCCCATATCACTGATAATGATTAAAATGGAAATCACCGCATACAATAGCGCTACGACAATGTTCAACCATCTATTCCATTGGGCCCTAAGAACGACCGAGGCCATTATCATCAACGCCGGAATGATGAGCAAAACGGAAAAGCCGATCAAGATCCCTGGTGTGGTAGGGCCCATTGGCGTTTCTAAATTCATCATATCCTCGAGATTTCCAGGAGTCATCAGACCAAAATAATCCGCGTAGATATATAAAAACATGAGGGAAGCCCAAAAGCAAGCCAGTTTTGTTTTGATATTCACTTTGGGATTGCTCAACGGGTTGGATGGTATGGCCATTAGTGACAGGTTTATCCCATAAGACTGTACCGTCTCCATTTTGTTACAACGATCAGGAATTGTAACAAAACTTTCATATTCTAGACCTATACTATCCAAGACTTTCGTATTTTCCATATTCATCAAAAACACTATGCAATGAGCACTTTCTTACTAATACCAATCGTTTTTTTTGGGCTTATTATTTTATTTGCCTCCTTTTTTATCGTCAAGCAGCAGACTGCGGTCGTTGTTGAGCGTTTTGGCCGTTTCCAAAGCATTCGCAACTCTGGGTTACAAATGAAGATTCCCCTTGTTGACCGCATTGCCGGCAGGTTAAGTTTAAAAATCCAACAGTTGGACGTTATCATTGAGACCAAAACCCTCGACGATGTTTTTGTAAAACTAAAGGTGTCCGTGCAGTATGTTGTGATACGCGACAAAGTGTATGATGCCTTTTATAAATTGGAATACCCCCATGACCAGATCACTTCATTTGTTTTTGATGTGGTCCGTGCCGAAGTACCCAAAATGAAACTGGATGATGTCTTTGTCAAAAAAGATGATATTGCCATTGCCGTAAAACGTGAACTCCAGGAGTACATGTCCGAATATGGGTATGATATTATCAAAACCCTGGTGACCGATATTGATCCCGATGCCCAGGTAAAAGAGGCCATGAATCGAATCAATGCTTCGGAAAGGGAAAAGATCGCTGCCCAATTTGAAGGTGATGCGGCTCGAATCCTAATCGTGGAAAAAGCAAAGGCCGAGGCCGAAAGTAAACGATTACAGGGACAGGGTATTGCTGACCAACGACGTGAGATTGCCAGGGGTCTGGAAGAATCCGTGGAAGTATTGAACAAAGTGGGCATCAATTCACAAGAGGCTTCAGCGCTGATCGTGGTTACCCAACATTATGATACCCTACAATCCATTGGGGAGGAAACCAATACCAATTTGATCCTACTGCCCAACTCTCCGCAGGCCGGCAGCGATATGCTTAACAACATGGTGGCTTCTTTTACCGCTAGCAATATGATCGGTGAACAGATGAAAAAATCCAGTCCCAAAAGCGGGGGCAAGTAGACCCAATCCCATTTTGAAAACCTAATAGTTGATACTTTGGGCATCGCCCTCCATGAATTATGGAGGGCAATGTTTCAGCCGTTTTAAATACCAGTTCGGTATTCTGGGACCTCAACAGTGCCAAAACGTAGCTTAACCCCAAAATATACCGAAGAGTACATTAAAGGTTGGGTATCTTCTTTATCGTTTTTGGTAGCTAAGGGCCAACCATTTGCCGAGGAGAAATTATGGATTCCGCACCAAGTGCGGAATGACAGAACCGGTTGAAAAATGGTTTATGCAAACCAAAGAAATTAAAGGGTTTGAACCTTTAACCTGGTTAGCAAAGGAGTTTATCTTCATTTCAAATACGACTTGATATATTCAGGTTCCATTATGGGTTCTCTCGTGAAACGTACTGTTTTAATCCGACATAAGAAATCAATGATTTAGATATCGCTATAAATAGCTTATGTGTGCCGTCACTTCGAGCGCAGTCGAGAAGCCTTAAAATCGAATACTTTGATAAGGTCCCAACTGCCTGCCCGCTTATAGCATTCAGGTAGATCCTCAACCCGAAACCAAACATAAACTGTTGAAAACCGAAACTCAAACCAAATTGCTACATCGAACTCGCGCCAGTTTATCCTAAAAATACTGGCCAATTCCAAAAACGATTCCGCTGGACGCATTATCGCCTATCCCAAAACCATAATCAAGTCGGAAAACTGCGTTGAAAATTCGCTTATGGATCAATCGGAACCCTATTCCCGGTGACAATCTGGTGGACGATCCATCGAACAATTGGGAGAAAGGGTTCCCGGGATTACGCCATGAACCAGCATCAATAAAGGCATTCCCCTGAACCATAAACCAGCCTTTCTCATAAAAAGTATGCCTGTATTCGGTGTTTAGGACAATAGCAGCCGTTCCGCGATCGACCACATTGCCCACTCCCCGTATATTCAATTGATTGTCCAGTGTAAAAGGGGCAAATGGCGAATCTTCATTACCAATCGTGGCCGCCACGCGTAATCTACTGGCCCAGTTACCACGGCTCCCCAATTTCTTGTAGTAAATGAAATCATTCCGCAAGGACAAAAAGTCTTGCAAAAACATCCTTCCGGCCGCATCCCCATCCGTTTGTTGAATAAACTGTCCCGTAAATTCACTTTGCACGCCATCCACATATTGATAGTCAATATCAATATTTACATAACGATAGATCGCCCTATAAAAAATCTTATCCGCATTGAGTTCCAAAGGGCTATCCAATAAGGGTTCTTCCCCATCAAAGAGGTAATTTTCCCTCACCCAGACCACACCGAGCTCTGCCTCATTGTTAAAATCAAAGGAGAACAGCAGGGCGCCTTCAAACATTTGGGAATTAAAGCGGTAATCCTTATCCCCCTCTCTAAAGAAAATGGGTTCTTGGCGGGTGATGTCCTGATAGTTGAAGCCTATACCCAGTTTGTCGCTGAACAAAAAGGGATGTTCCCAAAAGAAACCGAAAGAATTAAAGACATTTCTTTCAAAAAAGCCCCCAACCAATTGGTTGTTTCCCAAAAAATTAAACTCAAATAAGGAGAGGCGGTAGGCAAAGCTTTCATCTGGTGCCGTGGCTATGCGCGCCCCAGGAATCAAAGTAAAGTTTTCTTCTATGGTATAAGTTATGACGATACCCTGAGAACCCTCTTGTGTTTTGGCCTCAGCATAAGCAATACCGGGCAATCGTTTTAATCGCTCCACATCCTCGGCAACTTTATCCTCATCATAAGCTTCGTCAACCTTGCTTTTTATCAAACGCTCCAAAAAACGCGCCTTGGTGCGCTTAAGTCCTTCAAATTCAATGTTGGATATGTTCCTTTCTTGTGCGGTAAGCAGTACAACACTAAAAAATAGTACGAACTGAACTATTTTTTTCATCTTAATCATAGCTTTAGAAGCTATCAGACGAAATAAAATGCACTTCCCTACGAAAAATCGGTCAAATTTCGAAAATTCCCCAGTGCTACAGCACTTGGTACATCAATTTTTTTGTTGAATCTTGGCCCAGGTATCCCGCAGTGTCACTGTTCTGTTGAAGACCAGATTTCCTGGTTTGGAGTCGTTGTCCACATTAAAATAGCCCAATCGTTGAAATTGAAACCGTTCGCCAACTTTGGCTTCCCTTAAGCTTGGTTCCAAAAACCCAGTGACTATTCTGAGTGAATCCCTATTCACAAATTCCATAAAATCCCGATCCTTGTGACCATCCGGATTCTCATCGGTAAACAATCGGTCATAAATGCGGACCTCAGCCTCAATGGCATGTGCCACAGAGACCCAATGCAAGGTGCCCTTTACTTTTCGCAGGCTCTCTTCGGTGCCACTTCCACTTTTACTCTTTGGGTCATAGGTACATTGCACCTCTATAATATTCCCATCGGTATCTTTGGTGCAGCTTTCCGCTTTTATGATATAGCCGTTCTTCAACCGCACCTCGCCGCCCAACTTCAATCGGAAAAACTTTCGGTTGGCCTGTTCCCTAAAATCTTCCCGTTCTATATAAAGCGTTCTGGAAAAGGGTACTTTTCTAGAGCCCGCGGTTTCATCTTCGGGATTGTTCTCCGCATCCAACCATTCTTCCTCTCCTTCGGGATAGTTGGTAATAACAACTTTAAGGGGGTTTAACACGGCCATCACCCTTGGGGCAATTTTATTTAAGTGCTCCCTGGCGTGGAATTCCAAAAGGGAAACGTCCACCAAATTCTCCCGTTTGGCAATACCAATGGTATCCGCGAAGTTGCGAATGGATTCCGGTGTATACCCTCTTCTACGAAGACCGGAAATGGTGGGCATTCTTGGGTCATCCCATCCTGCGACCACGCCATCGTTGACCAATTGCAACAGTTTTCTTTTGCTTACAACGGTATGGCTCAGGTTCCTACGGGCAAATTCCCGCTGCTTAGGCCTCAATTTTTTGGAAGATACCAATTGGTCCAAACACCAATCGTACAGCTCCCTATGGGGTAAAAATTCCAGAGTGCACAGCGAATGTGAAACTTGTTCGATATAATCGCCCTGACCGTGCGCCCAGTCATACATTGGATAAATACACCAATCGGTATTTGTGCGGTGGTGCGCCTTGTTCAGGACCCTGTAGAGGATGGGGTCCCTCATCAGCATATTGGGGGAAGCCATATCAATTTTAGCCCTTAGCACATGCACCCCTTCTTCAAATTCCCCATTTTTCATCCGTTCGAAAAGCGATACGTTCTCTTCGACGCTTCGGTCTCTAAAAGGGCTATCGGTTCCCGGCTCCGTTGGCGTTCCTTTTTGGTTGGCCATTTCTTCGGAGGATTGACTGTCAACATAGGCCTTTCCGGCCTTGATCAAGCCTATTGCCCAGTCATACAACTGCTGAAAATAGTCCGATGCATAACACTCCTGGTCCCATGTAAAACCCAACCATTCAATATCCCGTTTTATGGCATCCACAAATTCCTTTTCCTCCTTTTCTGGATTGGTATCGTCAAACCTAAGGTTTACGGGGGCTTTGTAGCGCTCTCCCAGACCAAAATTTAGGCAAATGGAACTCGCATGGCCTATGTGCAAATAGCCATTCGGCTCTGGTGGAAACCGAAATCTAAGCTGCTCATCGGAGTATCCACTTTTAAGATCGTCCTCGATAATGTGTTCAATAAAATTCAGGGATTTTTCCTCGTTGGCCATACCTAAAATTGAGGTGCAAATGTAGTGAAAATGCGCATTTTGACGATATTTTTAAATCCTTCATCCTACAAATTCACTGTTTCACAACAGAATAAGGGCCAAGCACAACATTAAGTTTATCCTCTATGGATTATTTAAAATATTTGTTTTATGAATACTGTATGAAAATGGCCCCCAAAGGCACCTACTAACTATAAAAATGCGTGATGGCATCCCCAAAGTGCCATCAACTTAAGCTAACATACCATGAGACCTAAAATGCTAAACAGTATCCTACGAACAATGTGCTGCGCTTTTGCCATGCAAATTGCCAGTGGACAGGTGTTGAACAAGCCTGTTCCCGCAGACAACCCGAACCTACCCGGTAACTCAGCCTGGACCGCTGCCTGTGCCTCGGACGATTTTAACGAATACTTTGTGAACTTTACCTGGAATCCCCCAGTGGTGGGCAGTACCAATGAGTTTATTTTGGAACTGTCCGATGCCAATGGGAATTTCGGAAGCCCTGTTGAACTATCCAGGGTCTCCGACAAGAACACGAACTTCGATTTTGACTTTCAATTCATTTTGCCGCAAGATACCCAGGGCGATAATTATCGTTTCAGGGTAAGGAGTACGGCCCCAGAACTGGTCAGTGAGGTATCGGACGCCTTTTCGATGTACTACATCGGCTTTAACCTTCCCATCCTAATCAGCCGGGATGGCAACGGAACGCTTCCTCCAGGAGGGCAAATAAGCCTATGCAATGGGGAATCCCTAACCTTAAGGCCCCATAATATCCCGTCCGCTGGGAACTACAAATACATTTGGTACAGAAGTGGGACCAGATTATCGGAAAGTTCAACTTCCCTTACCATTAACCAGTCTGGAATGTATTATGTGGAAATTGATTATGGTCCCAATTGCTCCGGATCGGCCAATACACTATCCAATGCCATTGACATCATCATCAGTAGCCCGTTGGGCCTTTCCATAAACCCTCCAGCAGTGACCACCCTGTGTCCGGATGATACCGTTACTTTGGAAGCCAATGTTTCTGGCATGGGCCATACCTACACCTGGTACAAAGACGGCACGGCCATATCCGCACCCACGGTTGATGCGCACACCTACGTTGTGGATGGTGGAATTGTTGGATTTGAAGGCGATTATAGCGTAGAGATTTCCGGTACGGGCATTTGTTTGGAACAATCGGCCCCGATCGCCATATCCAATCCGGGAAGCTTTACGGTAAACCGGGACAATGCAGCAAGGCTCGTACTGCTCCCAGGGCAGAACGAAACCCTGACCATAAGCACCAATGCAAGCAATCCGGATATTCAATGGTTCAAGGATGGCGCTCCCGTAGCAGGGGAAACCAGCACCACATTATCGATTTCGGAGCCTGGCGACTACTATGCCACAGTAACGGAAACCGGTGGGTCCTGTGGGGTTTCCACCAAAACTTCGGAAACCACTACCGCAGTGTTTCCCAATGCGTTTGATATTACGGTTGACTATAACGGCAGCTATACCAATTGTGCAAACAGCAGTGTGGTCTTGGAGGTCAGTCAAATTAATGCCACGGAAAATGGCAATACCTTTGATGTCACGGCCCAGCTGATCGATGATTTTACGTATCAATGGTTCAAGGATGGTACCGTCATTGGCGGAAGTACCGGTGCTTCGCTCTCATTGACCTCTTCGGCAGAAAATGGAATATACTCCCTGGAGGCCAATTTAGGGGCCTTTTCGGAAACGTCCAACAACTTGGAAGTCGTGCTCAATTCCGGAGCTACCATTGCGATTTCCAGCAATGGAACCCAATTGTGCAACGGAGTTACCGTTACCCTGTCCACGACTTATGATTTGACCGGGACAACCTTTAACTGGAGCCGTAATGGTCAGAACATTGATGCCTCTTCCACAGCGCTTACGGCAAATGAAGCTGGGGTTTACCAACTGTCCGTAGTAACGGATGGATGTCCAATCCTGTCCAATGAAATTACCCTTGTAAATTTCGATGAATCCGTAATCACTGCAGATGCTGAGGAAAACATTATTTTCCCCGAAGGCGAATCGCAAACCGTTACCGCAAGCGGAGGTACTTCCTACGAGTGGTATGGGGAATCCAATACCCTTTTGTCGTCCACCGATTCCGTTACCCTTGAACAGGAAGGGAATTACTTGTTGATTGCAACCATCGACAACTGTCAAATCACCAGGAATTTTACCGTGACCTTCAGGGATGATTTTCAGATTCCCAATGTGATCACGGCCAACGGAGATGGAATCAATGATTTATGGGTCATTCCCAACACCTATTCAAGACAACCCGATGTTACCGTAATTATTTACAATGAATTGGGTGATGAGCTCTTGAATCAAACGGGATATACAAACAATTGGCCACCTTCATCCTTGGGCTTCCGTCAAAAAAACCAATTGTTCTATTATAAAATTAGAAGAGCCAACCAAACCTTGAAGCAAGGCACCATTACGGTGATCAGATAAACCAAACATGCGAAAGTATAGCCCCATACTCATTATCCTATTTTTTCTTGTCTTTGGAACGACCAAGGCGCAGGAGGAAGCCCCCTTTATAGCTTACGACGTGCCCTCACAGAACTTGTTGAAATTTAATAGGTTCCTATTGAACCCCACTTTTTCCACGGTTCGCGAGGACAAATCGTACATCAATTTATTTCATAGAAACCAATCGGTTTCTTTTGATGATAATTTTCAAACCTATTTTTTAAGCTATAGTGGTAGGATAGGGGATAGAAGTGGAGTAGGGCTTAGCCTTTACACGCAGCGCGAAGGCTTGATCGATAACTTTGGGCTGTTGGCCAACTATGCCTACGGGGTTAAATTGAGCGATAAAAGCAACTTTACCTTTGGGGCCAATTTTTCCTATTACAACAGTGGGTTCAATGAAGGAAGGGCCAATCCGGTGGATGACGATCCCTTATTGGACAGTTTGGACGATAGCGCACTCATTACGTTTCAGCCCGGTTTTAATATCAGTTATGGCAATTTCGATTTTGGGGTGCTGGCGGACAATCTGTTTGACTACAACCTAAAAACCAGTGAATCCATTACTACGTTCGATCAAAAAACGTTTACCGGACATTTGCAATATACCCATCAGTTTAAAAAGGCCTCCGGGATTTTGGAAAGCGGTAGGTTAATGCCCTTGGCCCGTGTGCGAAATGTAGAGGGTGAGGATATTTCCCTAAGTGGAAGCCTTATTCTGGACCTCCCCAAACTAGGGTGGTTGCAAGCGGGTTATGACGATATTTACGGTGCAGCGGCAGGGATTGGTTTTAACCTGAACAAACGCCTTTCCCTGGGGTATACGGTTGAAAAGGGGCTGTCCAACAATTTTGAAAATTTTGGTGTAAACCACGAAATATCATTGGCCTATTCTTTTGTACCCAACCTTACCGAGGACAGGGTGCTGCTAGAAAAGGGCAACGAAGACTTAGCCAGCAATGGGGATGAAGAAGTCCCCATGGAGGAATTGAGCCTTACCGAAAAGGACTTAAAAATTGCGGAATTGGAACAAAAGCTTGCTGAAAACGATGCCATTTTGGATGAGCTGTTGCTGCGACAGGACTCCATTGAAAGGAACCGCAGGTCGGATTTGGAAAGAAGGTTCAATACGGTCATGAAAATGGTGCGTAGGGAAACCAAAGGAAATCGTCCCGAGTTGGAAGAGAAGGCAAAACAGCTGTACTTTCAGAATGCCGAAAGTGATGAACTTGTACAGGCCCGTTCCCAAGCCCCGCTTTCCAACCACGGTCTGACCAACACCACCGCTTCCAAGCGAATCATTAATCTTGAAGACCAAAACAATAATAGTGCCAGCGGAACGGCCAATGCGAATGAAACGGAAGCTGTTGCCCAAAACACAACCGGCCTGGACAAACAGTTCACAAGCACTTCCACCGCCAAGCGCATGAGCAACGTTAAAAACCTGAACAAACCTTCCGAGGTAAAGGTTGACAAAGTGGCGTTGGCAAACACTAAAAAGGATAAGACCAGTGCCCCAAAGACCACGGTTAGGAAATCTAGGTTTAAAAACTTCAGCATTCCAAATGTGGAGTCTGGGCATTATTTGATAGCCAACGTGTACAAAGGCACAAAGTACATGAACATTTTCATGGAGGAACTTGAGGCCAAAGGTATTGAAGCCGATTATTTTACAAATCCAAGAAACGGCCTTAACTACGTCTACCTCAAAAACTTTGACAACAAATCGGAAGCCATAGCGGCCCATAAGTCCAATATGAACGGACAATACCATGAGGATACTTGGGTAATGCGGGTACAGGGCACAATCGATAACTCCGGACTGGCAGAAAATACCAGTAGGTATGACAACAATGTGCTTCAAAAGAATGTCGTCAATAATGGCATGGGGCGTCCTGGAAAACCCTCATTAAAAACAGTTAGGATGAATGGTGTTGGCTCTGGCTTTTATATCATCGCCAACGTGTTTGCCAATCCCAACAATGCCACTCGTTTTGTAAAAGAACTCAATAGCAAGGGGCTGAACGCCAGTTATTTTATTAATCCAGAAAACAAATACCGCTACGTCTATTTAAAGAAACATGAAGACTGGACCGCGGCATTGACCAACTACTACTCCAAACTAAATAATGCTTACAATGATCCTATATGGATAATGCGTATAAAACCAAACCAAACCGGCTAAATGAAAACCATAGACGTCAAGGGCGCATTAGCGCTCTTTACTACCCTCCTCTTGTTCGTCACGGGTTGGGCACAAGTAGAGGTGCCCTTTACCCCGAGATTGGACAATTCCTATGTTAACATAAAGGGGGACTACACATTTCTATCAAATGGTATTTTGAATAGGGTCGATTCGAGTAACTCGGCCAACGACCCCTATAACGGTGGATCCAATAACAATGGTTTTCACCGGGATTATATTGATATCGATGGAGACCCAACTACTTTTAGCTCGAGCAGTTCCACGCTCAGCCTTCCCTTCTGTTCCAGAATCTACTACGCAGGCTTGTACTGGTCCGCAAACTACCAACAGGAGGTTTTAAACAACACACAGATTTCAGGGCTTCCACAAAATGATACCCAACGCCTGGATTTTACGACCATCAAATTTCGGATGCCCGGGGGAAGCTATATTGATATAACGGCGGACAATAATCCCGACCCAGTGGGGGAGGAAGACGAAATAATCCATGATGATGTCAATTTTAAAGACTCCCCATATACCTGTTACCGAAATGTTACCGGCTTGTTACAATCCCTGGCGGACCCCAACGGCGAATATTTTGTTGGAAACGTAAGGGCCACACGGGGAAGAAGTGTTGGTGGGGCCGGTGGTTGGACCCTGGTCATCATTTATGAAAATCCAACACTTACTGGAAAATACATCTCCGTATTTGACGGCTATGCCGGTGTTAGGGGAAGCTCCAGTGCAGATATCACAGTTGCCGGCTTTAATACCATCCCTGTTGGGCCTGTACGTGCACGGCTGGGTGCCAGTGTGGTAGAAGGGGATAGAAGCATCACCGGCGATGCTTTCCGGATTGAAACCCCTTTAAATCCTGGGTTTACCAGTCTTTCCAATACCTCAAACCCCTCAAATAACTTTTTCAATTCCAATATTACCATAGATGGCGCCGATGTAACTACTCGAAATATCGCCAGTACCAATACCCTGGGTTTTGACTCCGATATCTTTGAAATCAACAACCCTGCAAATAGTATTATTGCCAACGAAGAAACCGATGCTACCTTAAGGTTGTTTACCCAAGGAGATGCCTTTGGTGCCTTTCTTGTAACCTTTGGGGTGGAAATTATTGAGCCCAATATCATTCTCGAAAAAAAAGTGGAGGATATTGGCGGTAACGATATTACGGGGGCTGGTGTAAACCTGGGGCAATATTTGGATTATGTGCTCTCTTTTGTCAATACGGGGAACGACGATGCCGTCAATTATACCATTAGGGACGTACTCCCTGTAAATACTTCCTTTTTAGGCGTGGACCTTGGGGCAAACACGGATATCACCTATACCTATGATTCCACAACCAGGGAACTCGTTTTTGACATTCCCGAACGCCTGGTGGAAGAAGGAGATCCGATAACCGAAATTCGAATCAACGTCCAAGTAGCAGAAAACTGCTTTGACTTTGTTGATGCCTGTACCGATCAAATTGAAAATGTAGCCTTCTCAACCTATCAGGGCCTCATCAACGACAACCAAATTTCCGATGATCCCAGTGTGTCCGATTTTGATGATTGTGGTTTTGTTACCCCTGGGGCCACTAACTTTCTTTTGGATGACCTGGAAAACTGTGATTACGCCCGTACGGTTCAACTTTGCGGGGAAAATGTATTGCTGGATGCAGGAGACAATTTTGATGCCTATATCTGGTATATCGATGAAAATGGGGACCGCCTGATTGATGCAGGGGATACCATTATCACCGATGGTGATTCCGACAATGACCCAAGTACCCTCCTGGTTTCCAGTACCGGAACCTATATTGTGGACAAACAGGTGGCCGACCCCTGTAAAGGCTTCCAGGAAATTATAATTGTGGAATTCTTCGGGGCTACACAATCCAATCCAATAACCGCCCTGATCAATGACACCAGTAATACCGTTGAGGGTAACGTTCTCGTTTGCCCCAATGATGGTGAGGAATTACCCGAAATCTTCCTTTGTGGATTGAACGATTCGGAGCTGATTCAAATCAACATTCCGGATGCGGACAGTATTGTCTGGGAACAATTGGATGAGACCAGTTGCGCGGCGGCTACACCGAACTGTGCCAACACCAACAATGGATGTACATGGAACAGTGTGGGTAGTGGCAGTGATTTCCTGGCTTCGGATGCAGGTCAATATCGTTTGGTCATCAACTATCAAAATGGTTGTTTCACCCGGTTTTATTTCAATGTGTTCAAAAATCCTTTGGATCCACAGTTCAACAGTACCGATATTGTCTGTACCACCCCAGGGAACATTACGGTAACAAATATGCCCCTCGATTATGAATATCAATTGGTCAATGCTTCCAATAACACCATTATAACCCCCTATAGTGACAATAATGGCCCAAGCTTTACCATAACCAACAATGGGGCCTATCGAGTGGAAATGCGGCAGCAAGGCGTAGTTGATGGTTGTGTGTTTATACTGGACAATATTGGAATTCTTAGAAGGGACTTTGCAGTGGATATCGCCACAACGGATACCAATTGCAATGGTCTGGGGGAAATTGCCATTTCCGTTTTGGATGTAAATCCGCAATATTATTATGAGATTTCACAGGGTGGGACCGCAATTGACACCTTTGGTCCCTCCAACGACAACAACTATACTTTTGAAAACCTCAATGATGGGACATATGATGTTTTGGTCACCACGGATGATGGATGTAGTTACTCGGAACAGGTCACTATTTTGGATCGGACCGATTTGGACCTTACCGCCGTCCTGACCAAAAATATAGATTGTACGGATGGTATAATCACCGTTACCGGATCTGGGGGGTTTCCAAATCCCGATTACAATTATGCCATTTGGAGCTACAATGGTGTGGACCGTTACAGTGGTGCCGATGACGCTGCCAAGGTGCTCAACATCCCCGGACCTGATTATCAGGTGACCAGTGCTTTTAATTTTACCAATGGTGAAGAGGGGGATTATGAATTTGTGGTAGTGGACGGAAATGGATGCTTCCATATTTCCAATGTGGTAACCATAGGTGTTGCCCCTGCTGTGGAATATGACCCCTTGACCGTAATCGATGAAAACTGTTTTGGTGCCGCCGATGGTTCCGTATCCATCAACGTGACCAATAGCAATGGGTATTCATTGTCTTATGAGCTCACCTATCCCGATGCCTCAACTTCAACAAACGCTTCCGGCAACTTTACTGGACTTGGACAGGGGAATTATTCCCTTCGCATTATCCAAACCCAAGGTGTTGTTTCCTGCGATTTTGTGGAAACATTTGCGATAGGCGGTCCAGCTGATCTTCCATCCGGAACTCTTGCCTTGGTTCAGGATTATACCTGTTTGCAGAATGGAATCATCGAAGCCCAGAACGTGTTGGGAGGCACCGCTCCGTATGCATATAGTATTGACGGGGTCAATTTTATCCCGGACACCACGCCAAATGCCCACAGGTTCGAAAATCTTACGGATGGCACCTATACCATAAGTATCAGGGATGCCAATAACTGTGTTTTTGTAACCAATTCCATTACCCTAGATTCATTGAATCCGCCAACGGATTTGACTTTTGCGACCACAGCCCTTACCTGTCCGGCACTAACATCGGACGTAACCGTTACCGTGGTTGATGGAAATCCCAATTTTATATATGAAATCATTGCCCCGGCCGCAGCGGTCTCCAATAACGGTAATGTGAACGTATTTTCAGGATTGGATCCAGGTACCTATACTTTTTTGGTGACCGATGCCAAGGGCTGTACCCTACAGGAAGACTTTACCATTTCGCCAGTTGACCAGATTTCCGTTGTTGGGCAGCTCAATTCCAATGTGGATTGCCTGGGAGGCAATAATGGGGACATAACCTTTACGGTAACCGACTTTATCAATTCCTTTGATTATGCGGTTACCGGTCCAATGACCTTTAATGGGACGGGGGAAACCTTGAGTACAGTCCCCTTGACCACTTTAATCGCAGGGGATTATACCATTGTGGTGACCGATAATGATACCAATTGCACGGATACAAGCACTATAACCGTAGCTGCTCCTCCGTCTGCCTTGGTCATATCAAGTTTGGACGTCGTTGATTTAACCTGTTCGTCTTCCGGGACGGTTCCCGGTTCGGTTACGATTACCGCTACTGGCGGATGGGGAGGATATGCCTATGAAATTGAAGATCCCTCAAGTGCCGTTACGGGCCCACAGGGAACAAATACCTTTACCGGCCTTACCGATACTTCAGGGAATTATACGGTAACCGTTCGTGATGCCGGTGGCTGTGAAGTCACCCAAACGTTCAGTTTAACACCAACGGTCTCCCCAGTACTCGATCTTACGGCAAATAGCCTCTGTTATGATAGCAGTATTGGTTTGGAGCTTACCGCCAGTGTTAGCTCGGGAGGTGTTGCTCCGTTCCAATACCGTTTAGGCAGTGGGGCATACCAATCCAGCCCTGTTTTCACAGGCTTAGGGCCTGGGAGTTATACCGTCGAGGTCATTGATAGTAGAAATTGTACGGCAACGGCAGGTGTAACCGTTTTTCCCACATTAAATGCAAGTGCGGGTTTGGTCAAGGATTTGGATTGCAGTGTTTCCCCTGATGCGGAAATTTCCCTCTCCATTTCAGGAGGAAATCCAGGTTTTACGTATGAAGTTTTCTTAAATGGCACGCCGCATCAGGCAAGTACTCCCGTTCCGAGTATTCCCTTTAGTTATTTTACCACTACGCCAGGAACCTATACGTTTATCATTACCGATAGTGAGTCTTGTACCTTCACGACAAATCAGGTTGTTGTAACGGACAATCCACTCCCCACGGTTGCCCCATTGGTCACGGACGTCCTTTGTAATGGGGATTCCAACGGTTCCGTGGACCTGAACATTTCAGGTGGTCTTGCTCCCTATTCAATTGTCTTCGATGGCAGTGCGCCCTCAACACAGCAGGTCTATAGCGGTCTTGCGGCAGGCACTTATACCTATACCGTCACGGACAGCAAGAACTGTATGACCACAAATACCGTTACTGTAAATGAACCTGCCGTGCTTGGCCTGGGCACAAGTATTACCGTAGATTATACCTGCGATGCGGACGCCACCATAGAAGTAACCTCCACAAGTGGTGGTACCGCTCCCTATATGTACAGTATTGATGGGGTCAACTTTGGCCCTTCAACCTCCTTTTCCGGGCTTACTGACGGAACCTATACCATTACGGTACGGGACGCCAACAATTGTACCGCTACCAGTGCACAGACCATAGCACCATTGAATCCGCCAACAGATCTGGCCTTTGCCCAAACGGCACTGACCTGTCCAACAATCGTGGGCGACGTCACCGTATCCGTGACTGGTGGTAACACGCCTTTTGTATACGAAATCATCGCCCCAGCGGGAAGTGCCACCAACAATGGCAACAACGCCATCTTCACCGGACTTGCCCCGGGAACCTATACCTTCCGGGTAACGGACAGCAAGAACTGTGCTATCACCGAAAACTATACGGTAAACCCCATCCCACAAGTGGATGCCGTTTCGCAGCTCATCAGCAATGTCAGCTGTGTGGGAGGTTCGGATGGCGCATTCAATTTTACGGTATCGGACTTCGACACCACCTATAGCTATGATGTGTTGGATGGACTTGGTGGCACCGTTCAGTCTGCCAATACTATAAACACGATTACCCCAATATCCGTATCCGGGCTTGGGGCCGATACCTATGTGATAACCATTACCGACGATATCACCAATTGTACCGTTACGCTCAACCAGACCATTGCAGAGCCTGCATTGGCCCTTGATTTTGCTTTTTCCAATACGGACGACACCTGTATCTCCGATGCGACCATAACCGTTAGCGCTACAGGCGGATGGGGCGGTTATGAATACCAATTGGAAGACACCACAGGGCCAACGGTCATATATGCGTACCAAAGCGGAAACTCCTTTGCCGATGTAGCGCCCGGGACCTATACCATCTATGTGAGGGACGCCCGTGGATGTGTGCATACACGGCCGATTACCATAGACCCCGCGGAGACGCCCGTAATCGCATTTAATCCTTCGGACCTGTGTTATGATAGTACGAATCAGGCTTCCCTGGAAGTGAGCGTCACCGATGGCGTGGCCCCTTATTCCTACACCATAAATGGTGGTGGACTGATAGCAGCTGGTGGGAACCCTTTCACCATAAGCAATCTAACACCGGGCACCTACAATATACAAGTGACGGACGCCTACGGTTGTGTGTCCAATAGCATTACACAAACCATTGAACCTCAACTTACTGCCAATGCCGTCCTTACGCAGGACCTGTTCTGTACGGCAAATGCTGTGATTGATGTCACCATAAGCGGTGGGTATACGCCTTATGCAACCTATCAGGTACAGGTAAATGGTGGTGGTTACGGCGCGACCACCGCAATAGCCGGAAACGCTTTTACCTATTCGGGAGCAGCAGCAGCGGGAACCTACCAGTTCCAAATCACGGACAACAACGGTTGTACTGTTGAGACCAATGAAATAATCGTTAGCCCTACCGTGAATCCCCAGGCCACAACAATAGTGACCAATGCCGCATGCTTTGGATATGCCGATGGTTCCGTAGTTATCGATATCGATGAAAACTTTGGCGTGGCCCCGTATACCGTGAGTTTTGATGGAAGTGCATTTACGGCCACTAGGACCTATTCCGCGCTCGGTGCAGGCACCTATCCATTTACTGTACGTGATAGTAGGGGCTGTGAATTCACGGATAACGCCGTAGTGGGCGAGCCCTTACAATTGTTATCCAATATGGTGGCCACCGATGTAACCTGTAATCTTGGTACAGGGGCTACGGTGCCGGGCAGTATTGATGTTACCATTACGCAAGGGGGTGTACCCAACTTTACCTATACACTTTACGACAGTTCCAATACTGTTATCGGCACTGTTGTTTCGGCAAGCACTACCCATACTTTTAATAATCTTGATTTTGGTGATTATTACATACGTATTATTGATGCCAATGGCTGTGAGAGCGATTTGGGTTCTGTTAGGGTCAGCTCCAATCCATTTTTGACCTTGACCGCAAATCCGACCCCTCCAGACTGTATTACCGGTGGTAGCGTGGATATTACCGCTTCCGGAGGGTCTGGCAATTATAACTTTGAAATTTACAATGGAGGGCCTGGGCCCACTAGCGAAATAACTACTGCTCCCGATACCGAGGTGGCCACCTTTACCAGTTTAAATCCAGGACAGACCTATATTATTAGGGCTGAAGATATCACCAACGGATGTGTAAGCTTTCTGGAAGTAACCATTCCTCCTGTTTCTGCCATATCCGTTGTGGTCGATAGTACAAGTGATATTACGTGTGTTGGGGATGATGATGGTACCATGACTTTTACCGTGGACAATTATGATGCTTCGGTCACAACTATCAATTGGGAAGTTTTAAATGCACTTACCAATACCGTGGTAACCGGTCCCGGTACGTATACGGGTAGTGTTGGTCCCGGCCCCGCCGGAGGCCCGCAGACCGCAACAGTAACCCAAATTCCACCTGGGGACTACGTTCTGGTGGTACGGGAAGCCACTGCTCCGTCCTGTACGGCCACAACAACTTTTAGGATCACGGAGCCTTCCCCCGTTGCGGTTTCTTTACTGAGTCAGCTTGCTGCCAACTGTAATACCGATGCCGAAGTTACGGTTAGGGCTTCCGGGGGAACAGCGGGCTATAGCTACGCTTACGTGGAAGATGGAAATCCAGCCCCCGTTGTTTTTCCCGAAGGACAAACATTTACCTTGGATCCCTCCGTTAATTTAAACTGGGATATCTACGCACGGGATGCCGCTGGATGCGTTTCACCACCTTTGGACGTAACCATAAGTGTTGATGCATCGCCAGAAATATCTTCGATCATTGCCAACGAATGTGTAACCGAAGGAAACTTTGCCATTAATGTAACGTTGACCGTGGCAGGTACCGCTCCCTATAGGATCAGTGTTGATGGTGGTGCCCCTCAGGCCACATCCTGGACGAATATTGGTGATGTTGTTACCATATCCAATTTGAGCTCAGGCAATCATACCATACAAATAGTGGATGCCAATGGGTGTGGCGAACTGGAAAACATCACCATATTTCCCCCTTTGGAAGTTATTGCCAATATAACCGCCGATGATAACTGTGACCCTGCCAACTCCGGGGAGGTCACCATAACTGCCAATGGAGGGTCGGCAGCATACACTTTTACCCAGACCACTCCTGCAGGTGCTTCCAATGCTACCGGCGTGTTCAGTGGACTTACCCATAGCATTGCCTATACCTTTCAAGTGGCGGATAACAATACCGGATGTATTGTGCCCGTAATCATTACCCTGCCGGCACCCGTGAACCCCACCTTCACCCTTGCCAAGACTGACGTCAGCTGTTTTGGTGGTAACGATGGCACCCTTACCGCCACCCTAAATCCAGGAAATATAGATGTCCCCTACCTGTATAGTTTGGATGCCGGGACAACAACACAGGCCTCGAATGTATTCCCTGGACTCACTCAAGGCACTTACAATGTCACGGTTATCTCCACCAAAGGGTGCAGTACCACACTACCCATAACCATTGATGAACCCTCGCAACTTGATATTACTGCAAGTGCCTCGGTATTTACCTGTAATGACGCGGTGAGTACCGTAACGGTGGGCATCAACAATGATGCATTGGGACACCCCTCCGGTACTGCGCCGTACCAGTATAGTTTCAATGGGGGTGCCTTTGGTAGCGGGAATACTTTCACGGTAGCTTATGGAAGTCCAGCTGTGGTGGTCGTGGTACGCGATGACAATGGTTGTACCGATACGGTAAACGTCCCTATTCCTGCAAGGGCGGATGTAACGGCCACCATTACCGAACTTCAGGATATAGACTGTAACAACGGCCAGGAAATCATTCAGATTGCTGCCGCCAACGGTTCGGGCAACTATTCCTATGCACAATTACCAAGCGGAAGTCCCGTTGCCGATCCAACAAACATCGTCATTACCGCTCCCGGCACCTATGTATACGAGGTGACCGATACAACGACGAACTGTTCCGTTATCGTTCAGCATGTGGTCGACCCTTATGATCTTATAAATGCTGTAGCAACCGTAACTTCCGATGCTACCTGTAGCGATGCTACGGATGGGACCATAGAAGTCACCGTTACGGGATATACTGGAACATTTGACTATGTGGTATTGGATAACCTCGGCAATCCCATAGTTGGGACCAACGATTCCAATAACGCCACAACCGATCCTTATACGTTTACCGTGTCCACTACGCTTGGTGCTGGGACCTATGCCGTACGTATCACGGAAACCGCAGACCCCCTGTGCACCACGGAGACCAATGCCGTAACCATTGATGCCCCACAGCCTTTGGTCCTTACCCTACTGGACAACGTTAATGCCAACTGTAACGAGGCCAACTCCATTGTGACGGTACAGGGATCGGGTGGAACGGGACCCTATACCTATGGCGCCTCGCAGAGTGGAACCGGTGTTCCCGCAACATTCGCATTTGATAGTACCTTGGAACTGAATCCATTGACCGCGACCGCATGGGACATCTATGTTAGGGACGCCAACGGATGTATCATCAATACGCCTTTGGCCGTAACCATAGCTGCCGATACCACCCCGGATATCACTTTGGCCATTGTGGACGAATGCGCCCCTGAAGGGAACTTCGCCATTTCCGTAGTATTGGATGCCGTAAATACGGGCGTGGGACCCTACACCATGAGTCTTGATGGTGCTGTATTCCAGAGCATTACAAGCTTTGCCCATACTTATGCCAATCTGGCCTCAGGAGGCCATACCGTAACGATTAGGGATGCCAATGGGTGTGGGGAAACGGAAAACATAACCATTTCACCCCAGTTGACCCTTTCCGCCATGGTCAATACACAACCCAGCTGTAACACGGCAGATGGTATAATAGATTTTGTGGTTGCTGGGGGATCTGGAACGAACACCGTTCAGTTGCTTAGGACGGACCTAACCGATACTGGACTTGTTCCCATAGGTTCCCAATTTACGGGGGTTGCCTTTGGAAACTATATTGTAAGGGTGACCGATGCTACATTGGGCACCCCCAATTGTTTTGTTGCTGTTCCCATTAGCTTGGAAGAACCCACAGCAGTGACCCTTTTGGCTACAGGAGTTACCGATGTTAGTTGTTTTGGTGCTTCCGATGGCTCAATAACCGTGAATCTGGCACCAACGGGTAGTGGTATCAATGATAACCCGCCATACACTTTTGAAATCACCGATGGCACTAACACTTTTACCCAAAACAATGGCGTATTTACGGGTCTTCCTGCAGGCACCTATGATATCACCGTTACATCTAACCGGAACTGTGTGGCCACGGACCAAGTTTCTGTTGGTGAACCCACCGCTTTGTCCGCAACCATAACAAACGTGACCCCTTTTGCCTGTGATATAAACAATGCACAGCAATCCGCACAAATTGAGGTGACCATTCCAGCAGGATCGGGAACACCTGATTATTTCTACAGTGTAAACGGGGGCAGCTTTCTGCCTACGGGAGGAAATGTATTTGTTCACTCCGTGAACACATCCGGTAATTATGATATTGTTGTCCGGGATGCCAATGGATGTCTTTTCACTTTGCCCACACAAGTAATTGAACCGTTAAATACGTTTACCGCACAGGTTACCCAAATAAATCCCATAACCTGCGCCGCACCCAACGTGGAGCAAATCCAAATAACTGTCAACGAAAGTGCTGCGCCTGGTGACATTTATACCTTTGCCTTACTGCCCTTGGGCAATACTTCCGGGGTTCAAACGGGAAGTACGGCCACTACAGCCGATTATGACCTCGTACAGCCCGGAAATTATGTATTTCGGGTAACCAACACCACAACAAACTGTTATGTGGATACCGCCCCGTATACCATTGCCCCATATAATACCATTGCCGTAATGGCCACACCAACGGCACCTTCCATTTGCTTTGGGGATACCAATGGTGCACTTGAAATAATGGTTACAGGATATACGGGTGGATATGACTATGAAGTGTTTGACCAGGCTGCAAACAGTATTTTGACCGGCACCGGAAATACCTCGGTCAACCCTTTCCCCATACCCGGTCTTACCGGTGGAAATTATTATGTTCGGGTAACGGAAACCGATTTGGGAAGTACCTTTTGTAGTGCGGACTCCAATACCATTACCATAGCTTCACCGGACATGGCACTGGACGTTACTCCCAGGGAAATTGCCAGTGTTACCTGTACCGATGACCAAGGGGAAATTGAAGTTATCCCCGAGGGGGGATATCCGCCGTACGATATTGTCCTGACGAATACGACAACCTCACAGGTTTATACTGCAAATGATGTAACCGGTTATGTGTTTACAGGACTTTCCGCAGGGACATATGATGTTTTGGTTACCGATGATGGCGGTTGTCCATTTAGTCCCACATCATTGATACTTTCCATCCCCAACCCGATTACTACGGACATCAATGCTTCCACAAGCCTATTGACCTGTTATGGGGATGACAATGCTTCCGTATGGGCAGATCTTCCTATAGGAGGAAGTGGTACCTACCAGTATCAATTGAATGTATTTGCCAATTTTGGTGATTTGACCCCTATTTTCAGTACAGGACTTCAGCCCAGTAATGTATTTAACAACTTGGGTGCCGGAATCTATAGCATTACCGTTTCCGATGGATGGAACTGTGATGTAACCACCCTCCAAGTTCAAATCGATGAGCCCCAGGAAGTAGGGGCCAACCTTATTCAAACCGTCCAAATGAGGTGTACCACCAATGCCAGTCTATTGCTCACCGCTACTGGGGGCGATACAAGCGGAACGTACCAGTACTTTGATGACACGACAACCACATGGATCAACTTCAATGGGGGCAATTCGCATACCTTCAACAATATTCCACCTGGGGATTATCAGTTTATGATTCGGGATGCCAATAGCTGTGAGGCCATGATTTCCAACCAAGTAAGTGTGGATATGGTCCCTCCACTGGCCATTACCATTGATGACACTGCAGCCTTCATCAATTGTACGGGTGAGGCTTCGGCCACGATTATGGCCCACGCCACTGGCGGGTTGGGCAATTATAGTTTTGAGCTCTATGACGATCTTGCCCTTACCAATTTACTTGGTGGCCCCCAATCTTCGGATACCTTTAGCGGCCTTCCTGCAGGGACCTATGTTGTGCGTGTGATCAGTGACGACTGTGAAGAAGTTTCCGAAGAGATTCGTATTATGGATCCCGCTCCCTTACAAATAGATCAGGAAACGTTCACGGATACCAGTTGTGCCGGTATAGACGATGGAACAATTACAGTTGAGGTTTCGGGAGGAACTGGAGAAATTCTTTATGCCATTACACCAAATCTGAACCAGTTTGATTCACAGCACATTTTTACGGATTTGGCCCCTGGGGTCTATGATGTAATTGCCCAAGATCGAAATGGCTGTTTTATTCCATTTCAGTTTACCATTGAAGCTCCCGAACCACTTATGGGTCAGGCTATTAATATCTTGCCTGAAATTTGTGCCGGTAGTGCGGATGGTTCTTTTGAGGTGCAGATTACGGGAGGTACCGCTCCTTACAGTACAAATTTAAACTCCAATAACGATGCAGGATTTGTACAGGACCAAATCCTGTTCAATGGCTTGGCTTCCGGCACCCATGTGGTGTTCGTTAGGGATGCCCAAGGATGTGAAGCTACGGTAGTTGCGGAAATCAATCCCGGGGTGAACCTAAATGCCACTGTCCAGCCCATCTATACCTGTACAGGCAATATCCCGGAAAATACATTGGAGCTTGTGCTTGAGGATGTTTCCGTCAGTGCCGATGTCCTTTATGCGATGGACTCCACCGACCCGCTGGATATGCAATTAACTGCAGATTTTACGAATATGTTGCCCGGATCGCATTCGTTGACCATCGCCCATGCCAATGGCTGTATGAATACCATCGATTTTGAAATCACTGCATTTGAACCACTCGTCCTTGCCTTGGAACAGCGTAACATTAACGAAATCACGGCTGTTGCCAGTGGTGGGTTGGAGGATTATACCTTCTATTTTGATGACGTTGCCAATGGGACCGACAACACTATCTATATTAATAGAACGGACACCTATACCGTACGGGTAGTCGATCAAAATGGCTGTGAGGCCATGGCCGAAATCTTTATGGAGTTCATTGATATTGAAATCCCGAACTATTTCACCCCAGATGGAAATGGTTCAAATGATTTATGGGTTCCAGAGAATTTAGAAGTGTTTCCCAATGTACTAATTATCATATTTGATCGTTATGGTAGAGAGCTCTATAGAATGGGCTACGGGGACCAAGGATGGAATGGAATTTACAACAATAGTGAATTGCCCACAGGTGATTATTGGTATGTCATCAAATTAAAAGGAGAAAATGACGACCGAGAATTTGTAGGACATTTCACGTTGTACAGATAACCAAATCGTATTAACCTACAGCGCCATGAAGAAGTCCCTACTCTTAACCCTGCTGATGCTCGTATTTTTGTCGGGCAAATCCCAAGAATTGACCATACCTCAGCTGTCGCAATATATTGCGGACAACCCTTTTATAATGTCACCAACTTACGCAGGTGTGGGAGACCATATTAAAGTTAGGCTCAACGGACTTACGCAATGGGTGGGTATTGAAGATGCCCCGGACACCCAGACCCTGGCCGCAGATGCCCGAATTGGAAATAGGTCCGGAATAGGGATGTTGTTGTACAACGATAGTAATGGAGAGACCAAACAGCGCGGTTCACGGGTTTCCTTTGCCCACCACCTTATTTTGGATAGGTACGATGATGAGTTCCTGTCCTTTGGTATTTCCTATAACTTTAACCAGTTTCGGATAGACACGGAAAACTTTGTACAACTGGATCCAAATGGTCCACCACCACCAACGGACGATCGTGCAACCGCCAATCACAATTTTGATGTAGGAGTGCTCTACCGTTTGGACAAATTCTACTTTAGTTTGAACGCTTCAAATCTATTGAACAAGGATTTGGCCGACTTCAACCCCATTTTTGAGCCCAATACGCTCCGTAATTACTATGTCTACACGGGGTATAGTTTTTCCAAAAGCAACAACAGTAAAATAGAGATAGAACCTTCCGTTTTCTTTCAATGGTTTGAAAACGATGGTCGTTCCGTTACGGATTTGAATGCAAAATTCCGGTTTCATGATTTTGAGGACTATTACTATTTAGGCCTTACCTACCGTTTCTTGAACGACCAAATAGGAACACCGCTCTATATCGCACCCATTGCGGGATTGAAAAAGAGCAATTTCTATTTTGGTTATTCGTACCAGGTGATTGCCAATGAAATCCTGGGCTACAGTTCGGGAACACATGTCCTTACCGTTGGAATGGATTTGTTCCAGGGAATCAGTAATTGCCGCTGTACATATTAGTTGCTTCATAGTTTTACCGTAATTTTGCCTACTTTTTACAAGCAATGGGCAAAATAAAACTCAATAATATCCGCGTTCATGCATGGCATGGCTGTCTTAAGGAAGAAAGTATAATTGGTAGTGACTATAGGGTAGATTTAGAGGTCCATGCTGATTTATCCGTCCCTTCCAAAACCGATAAGCTCTCGGATACCGTGGATTACGTTCATTTAAATACCATTATCAAGGAAGAAATGGACATCAAATCCAAATTGTTGGAGCATGTGTCCAAACGTATCCTTAATCGCATTTTCATGGAAATTCCCAAGATAAAATCGGCGGAAATTTCCGTTTCAAAGATCAATCCACCAATAGGAGGGGACGTAGAAAGTGTTTCTGTAACTTTATCCGCCAAAAACGAATAACACGTATTTTGGAAAGGATGATTTAGAGTGCTACATTTGCACCTCATTAGGCATCGTGGCCGAGTGGCTAGGCACAGCTCTGCAAAAGCTTGTACAGCGGTTCGAATCCGCTCGATGCCTCAAAGACCCAGCTTTAAAGCTGGGTCTTTTTGTTCATTGATGCGTTCTATGCCGTCCTTTATATTGAACTTATCCTTTGGCAAAAAACCTTTAATAATCAATACAATACCACAAACCACAAGAACAAGCCCCAAAACCTTTTTAATGTAGGCAATCCTTTTGCTTGTCAATTTTCTCTTAAGTTGTTTTGCCAGGAGAATTTTAAAGAGATCGGTAATAAAATAGGTGGTCAACATGGTTCCGAAGAACACCAGGATACGGTTGGGGCTATTATCCAAATTCGGTCCCACCACAATCAGCACCCCCAACCAAAAAATCAAGACCCCGATATTGATAAAATTCAGCAAAAACCCCTTAACCACCAGTCCTAGATAGGTTCCTTTTGAAGGTCTTACCTTGTCCTTTTTGGTTTCTTTTTTTATAAATATGATAACACCGTATATAAAAAGAATGGTTCCCCCAAAAACATAAAGTCCAGGAAGGTTACTGAGGTTTTCCAACAATTGAAAGCTACTGAAATAGGCGATGAACAAGAAAAGGACATCGGCAACAATTACCCCAACATTAAAAAAAAGTCCCGCACGAAAACCCTTTATCGCACTCGTTTCCAGAAGAACAAAGAAAACAGGACCGACCATAAAACTCAAAAGAAATCCCAAGGGAATTGCAGCCTGTATATCTTCAATCATACATATTATTCAACGCGTTCCACTTTTCCTCCAAAGACCGTTTTTTCGTCCATTTTCTCTGGATCGCCAAAAACCTTTACCGTTCCACCAGCTTTGACATCCGCCTTAACATATTTGGTGGCATAAATTGATGCATTTCCCCCTGCATTGACCGCAACGGTCGTGAATTTGCTTTTAAACTCCTTTCCGTTATAGCTTCCTCCCGTATTGATAATGATATCCTGGTTATCCGTAAAACCTCTAATTTGAATATCCCCTCCCGTAATCGCTTTTACCAATAGCTGTTCCGTTTGGCAGTTTAACTGCAACTCACCACTTTCCTGTGCACGTACATCCAAAACCTCTTGAATTAGGGTATCCTTGGAATAAATCCGGGCATCCTCGTTTACATCCACTACGTTTAAATCTCCAGAATGGTACAGTTTTACAAAAGTTCTGTACCCGCTAAAAATTTTATCAATCTTCATTCGGATCTTCAAGACCCCCCTATTGTTGACAATGGCCACTTTTTGTGTATTTGCCCCGGTGATTTCCACCTTGTTTTCGTTGGATTTTATCAATTCTATGGAAATTCCATCAAAACCCTTGACTTCATTGAACGGTTTGAGTTCCCTGGTGATTTTGTCTCCTTGGGCATAAAAGGGTGCAGTAAAACAGAAGAATAACAATGGAAAAAGCAATTTTCTCATGATTTCACGTTTGATTGATTCTCAATTACATAAACTCTTTTACCACTAAAATAGTATCACTCGTTCCTACCAATCAAGGTAAAATCCAAATGCCTTTTCACCAAATCCGTGTTTTTAACCATAACAATGACTTCATCCCCCAATTGATACATTTCTTTAAATCGCTCACCAACCACCGCATATTGGCGTTCATCAAAAACATAATAATCGTCTTTAATATCCCGAATCCTGACCATTCCCTCGCACTTGTTTTCTATGATTTCCACATAGATGCCCCACTCCGTAACACCGGAGATCACCCCTACAAATTCCTTATCCGAATGGTCCTGCATAAATTTTATCTGCATGTACTTTATGGAATCACGTTCGGCATTTGCCGCCAACAATTCCATATTGGAAGAATGTTTACATTGTTCTTCCAAAACTTCTTCCCCTGCAGACTTTCCACCATCCAAATACTGCTGCAAAAGGCGATGTACCATTACATCGGGATATCTTCGTATCGGGGATGTGAAGTGCGTATAATAATCAAAGGCCAATCCGTAGTGTCCAATATTGTCCGTGGTATACATAGCTTTGCTCATACTTCGAATGGCCAGGGTATCCACTAAGTTTTGCTCTTTCTTTCCTTTGACATTTTCCAACAATCGGTTCAAAGATGTATTGATTGTTTTCCTGTCCCTTATATCCACACTATGTCCAAATTTGGAGATTACGCCATTGAGGGCCATGAGTTTATCCAAATCCGGCTCATCGTGCACCCGATAAACGAATGTTTTCTTTGGCTTTCGCTTCCCTATGAATTCAGCTACTTTTCTATTGGCCAGTAACATGAATTCCTCTATTAACTTATTGGCGTCCTTGGATTCCTTGAAAAAAACACTTTCCGGATTGTTGTCTTTATCAAGATTGAATTTGACCTCAATTTTATCAAAGGAAATTGCCCCGGAATCCATTCGCTTTTCCCGCATAATTTTCGCAAGGCCATCCAATTTTAGGATTGCTTCTTTAATTTCATTTGAAACTTGATACGCATCCTCCCGTATGGATATATCCTTTGGAATGGTATTGGACTTTTTTTCAATGATTTGCTGCGCTTCCTCATAAGCAAAACGCTCATTTGAATAAATAACGGTCCTTCCAAACCACTGATTTCGCACCACAGCACGGTTATCCATCTCAAAAACCGCGGAGAAGGTATATTTCTCTTCATTGGGTCTTAGCGAACAGGCATTATTGGACAATACTTCCGGTAACATGGGAACAACCCTGTCCACCAAGTACACCGATGTTGCCCTATTGAAAGCTTCCCCATCCAAAATGGAACCAGGGACTACGTAGTGGGAAACATCGGCAATATGCACGCCTATTTCATAGTTTCCATTTTCCAGTTGCTTGAAGGAAAGGGCATCATCAAAATCCTTGGCATCCTTGGGATCGATGGTGAAGGTAAGTACCTCCCGCATATCCTTTCGCTTCCGTATTTCCGCATCTTTTATGGAAGTATCCAAGGTGTTCGCATACTGCTCCACGTCATAAGGAAACTCATAGGGAAGTCCATATTCCGCAAGTATGGAATGAATTTCCGTATGGTGCTCCCCAGGCATACCCAAAATTTCCTTGATAGTACCATAGGGCGAATCGGTATCATCCGGCCAATCCCCCAACTCCACGAGGACTTTGGTGCCGTCCTCCGCTTTTTTTGACCGCTCAATTGGCACAAAAATATCTGTATACATCTTAGGGTCGGTTGGTCTTACGAACACAAAGGTTTTGTGTTTTTCCACTATACCTACATAGGCATTTTTTTTGCGTTCCACCACTCTTGAAATTTCCCCCTCCGGTCTACGCCCGTTCTTCTTTTCCCTAAGGGATACCTCTACAATATCACCATGAAAAGCCTTGTTCAATCGATTGTTGGGGACGAAAATATCTTCCTCGACCCCATCTACCATAATATAGGCATTACCATTGCTGGCCAAATCTACCTTTCCCTGTAAACGTATTTTTTTCGTTTGTTTTTTTTGAAATTTTCCGCGCTCAAGCTCCACAATCCTATTCTTCGCCTTTAGTTGCCCTAAACGCTGAATTAAATCGTTCCGTTCCTTGGTGTCCGTGATACCAAGTTTTGAAGCAATTTGTTTATAATTGAAAGATTTGTTGGGTTCAGCTTCCAGAACGGTAAAAATCCCTTTCGTGATTTCATTTTTCCGCTGACTCCTTGCCCTTTTTTTCTTTTTGGACATTCAAATGAAAGTTTGTGCCAAATTACAAATTTTGAGCTATGGAAGTCTTACCAAGGACCTCAGTTCAAAAGTTAAGTTTATCAACAAATACAATGCAGCTACTTTTTCTTTTTTAAAATTTAAAGAAATTATGGGGATGATTATAGTTTGTGAATAAGGGGAACACTTTTTTTCTTAAAAAATTGCGTTGAACAATTCCTTCACTTTATTCACGTATTATCATTCCAAGAAGCATATTAAAATCAATAGGTTATATAACTTCTTAACAACTCTTCATAACTGAAATCAACAGAATTCCTAGAATAATTATTTATGGATTCTTTGTTGATATGTGCAGTACTTCTATTGATAATTGTTGATTAAATTTTAATTGAATATTAATTTGATATTAAGGGAACGTTCGTAATGTTAAATAAAGTGGTAAAACACAAATTTTTTCATCCACTTTTGTTTACGTATTATTAACATTTAACCGTTCCCATAATAGCTTGATTTTTAAGAAGTACAAAAAAACTACAAATACATATTAACCGTGTGCTTCTAAAAGAATTGTACTTTTGTGGGGAACCAAATTAAGCGGATTAACCATGAAAATAGCTATAGGAAACGACCATGCTGGTACAGAATATAAACTTGCCATTGTTGGTCTCTTGAAATCCAAGGGAATTGAGGTCATCAATTACGGAACGGATGGAACGGACAGTGTTGACTATCCAGATTTTGTACATCCCGTAGCCGTGGAAGTGGAACAGGGTACCGTGGATTTAGGCATTGTGGTATGTGGTAGCGGAAACGGGGCAACCATGACCATTAATAAACATCAAGGTATAAGGGGAGCCCTTTGTTGGAACAAGGAAATCACGGCCTTGGCCAGATCACATAACGACGCCAATATTTTGAGTCTCCCGGCAAGATTCATTGCACTTCCCCAGGCACTGGATATGGTAGAGACTTTTTTGACCACCGAATTTGAGGGTGGCCGTCATGAGCGAAGAATAGAAAAAATCCCATGTGCTTGATACCATACACTAAAAGAGTTCTATAAAGCCTTACCTACCTTTAAAATAAAGGTAATTGATTATGGGACATCAGCACCACCATTCGCACAGACATAAGGTAGATGGCAAAAATCTTGGAATCTCCATTGTCCTAAATATTGTTGTTACCATTGCCCAAATCATAGGAGGTCTAATTTCAGGTAGTCTTTCACTACTATCCGATGCACTTCACAATTTTAGCGATGTACTTTCCCTTATCATTAGTTTTCTCGCGAACAGATTATCAAAAAAAAAGGCTTCCACCAACAGGACATTTGGATATAAGCGCGCGGAAATTATTGCCGCTTTTGTGAATTCGGCGACCTTAATGGTGGTGTCGTTATTTCTTATTGTTGAGGCAATAGAACGGTTTTTGGCGCCTCAGGAAGTTGCTTCAAATTGGGTGATCTGGCTTTCTATCCTGGCCATATTGGTCAACGGTTTCAGCGTGTTGTTATTGAAGAAGGATGCTGCCGTAAATATGAATATGAAATCAGCCTACCTTCATCTACTGACGGATATGATGGCGTCCATTGCCGTTTTGGTGGGCGGACTGCTCATGAAATTTTACGCTATTTTTTGGATTGACCCGCTGTTGACCTTGGTTATCGCCCTTTATTTGATTTATGTGGGTTATGATTTATTAAAGGAGTCAACCAAGGTATTGATGCTCTTTACACCAAAATCAATTGCGGTACAGGAAATTGTTTCCAGTATTTGTGAAATAAAGGGGATTAAAAACGTTCATCATGTCCATGTTTGGCAATTAAATGAAGAAGAGATACACCTGGAGGCCCATGTGGACTTTAAAGAGGACATTAAATTATCTGAGTTTGATGTTATTTTGGAAGGTATCGAAGAATTGGTATACCACAGGCATGGCATCAATCATGTGAACATTCAACCTGAATTTGGTAAATGTGATACCAAAAAAATAATAGTCCAGGATTAGAACTCATTTAAACTTTTTGGAATGAGGCGAAAATTGGTGATTTTGGGGCCAGTTGAAGGCTTTTTTAAGTTGCACCCGCCTGCCTTCCGCATGGTGGGCAGGTAGCTGGGCTACGGAAGGAAAAAAAGACAAAAAATGGATGCAAAAGGACAATTTTTTAGCCATTTGAAAAAGTTTAAATGAGTTCTTAGTATGGAGATTCAAATAAAAACGTTCGATAATCTTTCGGTAATGGAGTTGTACGACCTATTGAAACTGAGGAGCGAAGTTTTTGTAGTGGAGCAGGAATGTATTTATCTGGACATTGATGGTAAAGATGGTAAAGCATTGCATGTTCTGGGGATATTGGAAGGGAAAATAGTGGCGTATTCGCGCATATTCAAAGCAGGGGATTATTTTATGAATCCGTCCATTGGAAGGGTGGTTGTTGCTAAATCCCATCGAAAAAAGGGCTATGCCAAAGTCATGATGGAAGCGGCCATGGAATATATTTTCAATAGTTTAAAAGAGGGAAAAATTGAACTATCGGCGCAGACGTACCTGAGCCGGTTTTATACCGAATTGGGATTTAAGATAGTGGGGGAGGCGTACTTGGAAGATGGAATTCCCCATAGGAAAATGATTTACGGTTAAGGAAGCCTTTTTTGCCGCCTTAATCTTCCAAATGGGAGATTAAGGATTCCCCTATTTTTTTTACCACACCGACCACCAGTGCATTTCCCATAAAAAAAGCGCGTTTGGTGTCGGATATCCCCTGAAGTTTGGTATGGTTGTCCGGAAAGCCGTTGAGCCGTTCCAATTCTATTGGGGTCAAGCGACGATATCCCATGGCCGTTTGTACCACATGTTTAAAACGTGAAGGTGATTTTCCCCCTTCGCCTGTAATAATGGTTCTAGAAGGTTTGTCCAGAGCATCCGGAAAAACCATCGAGCCCTCGGAGTATTGGTATTGAAAACCTGTTTTTGTGGTCCTAATTTCGTTTTTCCTGCCCTTTAAATACTGCCATCTGGGAAGTTCATCAGCATCAATATAAAAATCTGTCGTGGCCTCTCCATTGAGCAATACTGAGGAAAGCGGAAGTTGCTGGCCATCAAAATCTGGGGTGGTTTTATGGGTAGTTACAGTGTTTTCAATGCAAAGACCGGAATTTTCAAAAGGGGAGTGGGGTTTTCCTTTATTGAAATTGTTGGACGTGGAAACCAAATCTCCCACAAAATCAAAAAATGTGGATTGCTGCAGGGTTTGCTGGACGGGAAAGGCCTTGGCTAAAGTCCCATTTCGAGTTATCCAATCCGTCTTATCGTTTTCACTGATTTTTTTAAAAATTTGGGATGATTTGTGATAACCCACTAGAAACACCCTCCTCCGACGTTGGGGAAAACCATATTCCGCAGCATTGATCACACGCCACTCAACGGCATAACCCAAGTCCGAAAGACCCTTTAACATCACGGCAAAATCGCGGCCGCGTTGTGTAGCAGGTGATTTTAGCAAGCGGTCCACGTTTTCCAGGATCAAATATTGGGGCCTTTTTGTCTTTTCTTCCAAAATGCGGTATATGGACCACCAAAGCACTCCTTTTTTACCCAAAAGACCTTTGGAACGGTTTAAGGTTGCCGCAACGGAATAGTCCTGACAAGGAAATCCACCTACTAGGACATCGTGATTCGGAATTTCTTGGGTAGGGACCTCCTCAATATTTTGGTTGGAGTGGTTCTGTGCCCCAAAACGGGCTTCATAGACCGTTGACGCATGTTGTGTTTTGGTGGAAGGTTCCCATTGATTGCTCCAAACAACCTTGAATTTCTCGGTATCCTCCAATCCCAATCGGAAACCCCCAACACCGGCAAAAAGTTCACAAACGGTTAATTTTTGCATGCCCAAATGTAGGGAGAAATCCAAGAATCATTTCAGGATGTTAGTGTACTTGGGGCGATCATTTAGCAAAGACACCGCCGTTAAAATGCCCTCATCATGTTTGAGGCTGTAATCGTAGAGTCCCCTTCTGTAGAAATAACGTTTGACAAGTTCATCGGTAAGCTTTTTGGAAATCTCTTTCTTATAGGTGTCCAAGGCGGATATTTTTCCTTTATTGATGGTCAATAGCAAATCTTTGTAACTGTTCTGGACTTCGGAGCCCAAAAGGGTTTCATCGGCATTGAGTTGTTCTTCCAATAATTTTTCGGTATCCGTTTTAAAGGTAAAATCAGCTTTTTGCGCAAAGCCCTTAAAAGCGATATAGTCCGTATCGGAAAAACTAAAATTGGAAACCGCATCAAAATCGTTTTTGTAGAAAAAATCGGTGGCAAAATCAAAAATGACCCTGTTCCTGTCAAGGGCTTTGATCAGGTCATTGGTTTTAAGGGAAGCAATTTCTACGTCCGGCATAACACCACCACCGTCTTCCACCGTCCTTCCATTTCTGGTCTTAAATTGATTGAATTTGGTATTTCTCACCGCATTTCCTTCTTCATCCCTGTTCCAATAATCCAAGGACTGGATACATCTGCCGGATGGGGTGTAATAACGGGATATGGTTACTTTTAATTGGGTTCCATATGTTAGCTTCAATGGACGTTGAACCAAGCCTTTTCCAAAACTTCTGGCCCCCATGACCACGGCACGGTCCAAATCTTGAAGCCCTCCGGATACAATCTCACTGGCCGAAGCACTGCTTCCATTGATAAGGACTACCAGGGGAATTTCAGCATCTATAGGTTGATTTTTGGTCCTATACTCCTGATTGAACTTTTTTACTTTGGATTTTGTGGTCACTATCAATTCCCCTTTGGGCACAAACAAATTGGTGACATTAATGGCTTCGGAAAGAAGGCCACCGGGATTTCCGCGCAAATCAAGGATCAAGCGTTCTGCACCCTGCCCTTTTAGATCCAGTATGGCAGCTTTGGTCTGTCCCGATGCTTTTCTATTGAATCGTGATAGCACAATATAGCCTGTTTTGTCATCCGCCATACTGTAATAGGGCACTGCATCCACTTCCACACCTTCCCGCTTAATGGTGGTTTTTTTGGTTTCCCCCAGCCTTTGGTAGGTAACTTCAACCGCTGTCCCGTTGGTTCCTTTTAGGAGTTCACTGGCATTATCATTAAAATCGGACACCTTAATATCCCCGATTTGGATGATTTCGTCCCCGGCTTTGAGTCCGGCCTTATCGGCAGGATAACCTTGGTAGGGCTCCACAATCAACAATTTATCATCATAAGATCGTACCAAGGCACCAATGCCCGAGTATTCTCCAGCATTGCTTATTTTATAATCCTCAACATCCTGTTCGTTCAAAAACTTGGTGTAGGGATCCAATTCATCCAACATGTTTTTGATGGCGGAATCCATCAACTCCGCAGGATTTGTTTCATCCACATAATTCATGTTGAGCTCCTTGAACAGGGTTGTAAAAATTTCTATTTGTTTGGCAATCTCAAAAAAATCGCTTTTAAAACCACTTCCAACAACAAGGAAAACAACGGCAAAAACAGGAATAAGCAAACGTCTTTTGAACAGTCTATTCATTTGAAATCTTTTTTAGGAGCTTGGCAAGCAAGGTTTTGGTTCCTGATTCTATTTGGGAAAAAGAGGGCATTTCTTTTCCAAGGTATAAAATCACCAACGCATATTGTCCCTTTGTATTGTTAAAAAAAGAGGGTTTGTTCAGGCGATAGGCCTCTTTGAGCAGCCTTTTTATGCGGTTCCGTTTCACAGCTGATTTAAAATTCCTTTTTGGCGCCACTACGGTAACCTGGAAGGGCACATCATCAGGTAGGGGAGTTTTTAAGTACAGAAGCTTTAGGGGAAAGGCAGAAATGGCGCTGCCCTTTAGAAAGAGCTGCTCCAAAAGCTTTTTGCTTTTTAAGCGTTCTTTTTTGGGAAATGTAAGGGGGGTATTGCCCATATGCCTTTTTACCTCTTCTGTTATGGTTAGCATTACGCTGGATAGGTCCGTTTTGACCTCCTTATCGGAAAAGTGTAGAAAACGGACGCCTTTTTGTTCCAGAAGGCCCTGTTTTTTTTCATTGTACCCGTATTTAAAATCATGGGAACGACCATCGATTTCAATAGCCAACATTAATTCATAACAATAAAAATCCACGATAAAATTAAGAAGTGGAACCTGTCTGTGGAATTGAACGCCAAGAACACGATTTTTAATGTTGTTCCAAAGCAAAATCTCGGCCATGGTGCTGTTTTCTCTCAGCGCCCTGGCATATTCCTTTAGTTTAGGGTCATATGGAATGCTATTGTTTTTAGACACCCTTGAAGTCCCCTTAAAGGGGGAATTGTTTAGTGTAAGTTACGATGTTTACATTTAGGGTTTGGAATTTTGCTACCCCCAAGGATTGCGATGCTTGGCCCTTATTGCCTAAATGATACGGAGATTCAGTTTTAGTGCTATTCCTGGGCCTGCCAAATGTTATTCTCCCTATTGATGTCCGCCATAAGTTGGGAAGGGTCTATATTGAGTCCTGCCAAATTCGTTATGGGCATGTCCAGCACAAGCTCATAGGTTGGGTACGCCCAAGGCCAATCCTCAACAACGGTTCGTTTCAAATTTGGATAAGGATTGTCTTTTTCAGCCCGCATCATACGTAAGGGAATGTAATAGGTCTCCCGATTACCTTCGGCATCCACCACCAAAACATCCAAGGGCATGGGCATAAGGCCAATACGTTCAAAAACCACCTTGGTCTTCCCACCTTCGGAAATCACATCCCTAATACCATAGTCGATGGTATTTGTAGTTTGGGTCCAATCGGTCAAATACCAATCCAATTCCATGCCGGACACCTTTTCCGCCGTTCTTTTGATATCATTTGGCACAGGGTGTTTAAACTTGAAGTCATTGTAGTATTTCCTGATTGTTTCCATGAGTTTGTCCTGGCCAATAACATAGCCCAATTGGGATAAAAAGACAGATCCTTTGCTATAGGCGGCAATGCCGTAGGCAAAATTCAAATCGTATCGATCGGCATGTGTGGTCTGTGGTTGTTCCTTTCCGGATTTTACCAGGGCATAGTACCCTTTATAGGAACCCTGGAAAGGATTGTCCTTGCCCTGGTCCATAATTTCATTCATACACAAGCTGCTGATGAAAGAGGTAAAACCTTCATCCATCCAGGAATGTTTGGACTCATTGGTCGCCAAAACATGTTGGAACCAGGAGTGGGCCATTTCATGGACCATGACGCCCACAAGACTACCAAATGAACGCTCACCGGTAATCAAGGTGCTCATGGCATACTCCATACCGCCGTCGCCTCCCTGTACAACGGAATACTGTTTGTAGGGATATGGGCCAATATTTTTGTTGAAAAACTCCATGGCCGCAGCAGTTTTGGGCTGGAGGTTTTTCCAGTTTTCCTTGAGTTCAGGATTGTCCTTATAGAAGAAATGGAGTGTGGGTCCATTTTGCATTTCAAGGGTATCGTGTACATATTCGGGATCGGCTCCCCACATAAAGTCGTGGACCATAGGTGCCTTAAAATGCCATGTTAGGGTTTTCCCTTTGGCTTTTACCTTGGTTCCGGCTGTCTCGTAACCGTGGCCAATTTCTTGTGGGTTTTGTAAATAGCCGGTTCCCCCTATGGTATATTCCTTGTCAATGGTAATTTTTACATCAAAATCGCCCCAAACCCCGTGGAATTCCCGAGCAATATACGGGTTGGGATGCCAGCCTTCAAAATCATATTCCACTACTTTAGGGTACCATTGGCTCATGGACAAGGCCACCCCTTCCTTACTGTTTCTTCCAGAGCGACGCACCTGTAAAGGGACCTGCCCCTGAAAACTCATGTCCATAGTGGTTTTGCCCCCTGGCGGAATAGGTTTTGCCAAATCCACGACTAAAATGGTCTCTTCTTCATTAAAATCGACCTTTTGCCCATCTTGGGTCAATGTAAGGGCATGTAGATACCCCTGTTCCGTTTCGGACAAGGAAGCAATCCTACTTTTACCATCCTGCATCATTCGCTTGTCCCCATCTTTGATGTTTTGTAGACGGAGATCCATTTCACTTCCCGGTTGAAAGGCATTGAAGTACAAATGGTAATACATCCGTTGCAAAGTATCGGGGGAATTGTTGGTGTAGACCAGTTTTTGTGTTCCCTTGTATTGATAGGTTTCCACATCCATGGTTACTTCCATGCCATAATCCACGTGCTGTTGCCAATAGGTTGTATTGTTTTGGGCCAATAGGGCTCCGGCACCACAGAACAGTAGATAGACCAATTTCTTTACAATCTTTATCATTTTATTCGGCATTGTAGTCCAGGGTTGTTTTTCCTTTGGAGAGATTTGCCGCCAAAATTAAGGCATTGTAGGCGTTGACCATTTTTCCGGATTTGGAGATTTTGGAAAAAGGCTTTGCGTTTTCGGTTTCCCCACCCAGGATTACGGAAGCCTTGGAGGTCAATCCGGATTGCATGATCACGTTCTTGACCTGGGAGGCCTTTAAGGAAGGATAGTGCGAGCGTATGAGCGCCGCAATGCCGGCAACGGCAGGAGCGGCCATGGAGGTACCTCCCTGAAAATCATAGCTGTTATTTGGCATCGTGGAATAGATATCGTCACCAGGGGCGAAGACATCCACGTTTGCAGCTCCGTAATTCGAAAACGTGGCTACCATTTCGGAGCCATAGGAAGAGGATAATGCACCTACGGTTATGACATTGTCCGCGATTTCCGAACCGGAAAAATTATGGTCGTTCGGATAATTTGGATTGTTGTTATCATCCAAATCGTTCCCATCATTCCCGGCCGCATGAACGATAAGCACATCTTTGGAAGCGGCGTATTGGATGGCTTGATGCACCCATTCCGCATTGGGTGAAAATGACTTCCCAAAACTGCAGTTGATGACTTTTGCACCATTGTCGCAAGCATACCTTATGGCCAGTGCAATGTCCTTATCATATTCATCACCATTGGGTACGGCCCTAATGGCCATTATTTTTACGTTATTGGCGACACCTTTGGTGCCAATCCCGTTGTTTCTTTCCGCAGCAATGATTCCAGCCACGTGTGTTCCATGGCTTTCATCTTCCACCCTGTTTTTGGGATTGCCATTGCCATAGCCCCTACTTGTAAAGTCATAGGGATTGTCACCTACAATTTTTCGACCGTCAAAATCCTTGTTCAGGTTATAGTTCACCCTCTCCGTAAAATAGGTAATGCCCTCACCCAGTTCTTTTTTTACCTCCTCTATGGTTTCCGCATATTGGTACATCTGTTTGAGTATGGCAAGATTTTGCTGCATTTCTTCGGTCTTGGGTTCAATGGCCATTAGGTCTTCCTTGGTATAGGAATCCTTGCCCAATTCTTTTTTTACGGCTTCGTCCGCATTGTTCACCACCTGTAAAATCTGCTCGTACTGTTGTTTGTTCTGTACGGCTTTTGGATATTCCCCATCCAGCTCCAATTGGGCCTTTGCCCTGGTTGGGGCATCACCAATGCCCAAGCGCAGCATTCTGGCGAACTCCAATTGCTCGTGATAGGCTTCGCCAAGAAAGTTATAGCCATGAACATCGTCTATATAGCCGTTATTGTCATCGTCTTTTCCATTTCCGGGACGTTCGCCGGAATTGGTCCAAAGCACACCGTCCAAATCTTCATGTTCCAAGTCTATTCCAGAATCCACAACGGCCACAATTACCGTTTTGCCCTTTTTATTGCCGATGATCTCTTTATAGGCTTTATCCAGACTCATGCCTGGAATGGTATCCATCAATAGATCGGAATGGCCCCAATTCTTCCGTTCCTCTTCGGTAAGTTCCGAAATCTTTAAGGGAATGGTATCAATATTGGCAATTGGAGTGGAAACGAGATTGGTGGCACCACAACCCACCAGAACACTTCCGGAGAAAAGGGCAATACACCATTTAAAATATGAATTCATCAAACTGATTTTTTTTAGGGTTTATTAGGTAAAAAGTTCCTCAAAGGAAAAGAGTTGGTCTAGCCGAGCTCCCTTTTCCGTTGCTTTTAACGTACAGAGTTCATTGTGTGCATCATGTTCAAAAAACAAAATGTACTGTTCTTCAACCGCTTTCTCAAGAAAAACGGATTTTTCGGTCAGGGTGAGCAAAGGTCTGGTATCGTAGCCCATCACATAGGGTAGGGGAATATGTCCGACCGTAGGAAGCAGATCCGCGGTAAAGACAATGGTTTTTCCCTGATACTTTATATGGGGCAACATTTGTTTTTCCGTATGTCCATCTGCAAAAAGAATGCCAAAGCCCAGTTCTGATTCCGCCACATAATTGGAGGTGCCCCGCTCAATAAAGCGAAGTTGCCCACTTTCCTGCATGGGATATAGGTTTTCCTTAAAAAATGAGGCCTTTTCCCGGGCATTTGGCTTGGTGGCCCAAGCCCAGTGCTCGGCATTGGTCCAAAATCGGGCGTTTTTAAAGGCAGGTTCGTATCCAGTTCTGTCTTTGTTCCATTGGATGCTGCCCCCACAATGGTCAAAATGCAGATGGGTCATAAAGACATCCGTGATATCGTCACGGTGGAACCCGATTTTTTTAAGGGAATCATCCAAATTATGGTCCCCCCAAAGGTAATAGTAGCCAAAAAACTTTTCGGACTGTTTGTTTCCGAGGCCTGTGTCCACCAGAATCAACTTATCGCCATCCTCGATCAACAGGCTTCTGGCAGCCATGTCAATCAAGTTATTACTATCAGCAGGGTTTGTTTTGGTCCATATTGTTTTGGGAACCACGCCAAACATGGCGCCACCATCCAACTTAAAATTTCCAGTTTCTACGGGATAAAGGGTCATCAAAAAAATTAAGGTCGCCCAAAATAAGAAACAGCACTATAACTACCTTAAAAACATGGAATTATTAGCCCATTTTTAACAAAAGTCGGCCAAAATGAAGTGTTGGGGTGCAATAGGTGTGACCAAAGGCGCAAAAAGGCCCAATATTCTGAAATAAAAGTCCTATTTTTCCGAAAAAAGCTCGGATGTTAGAACTGGCAGGAATCATTATTTTGGGAATCATTGCGCAGTGGGTGGCATGGCGATTGAAACTGCCTGCAATCTTACCGCTGATTCTCATTGGTTTGATGGTCGGCCCGATTGCAACCTTATACACGGATGATGGCAGTAAACTGATTGAACCCATTTGGAATGGGGAAAAAGGACTTTTTCCAGGGGAGGGACTGTATTATTTTGTTTCCCTGGCCATTAGTATCATACTTTTTGAAGGCGGGCTTACGTTAAAACGTGCCGAAATTGCCAATGTTGGCCCTGTGATTACCAAACTTATTACCGTTGGGTCCATTGTGACCTTCTTTGGTGCAGGGGTGGCCGCCCATTACATTTTTGACCTTTCCTGGCAACTTTCCTTTTTGTTTTCGTCACTGATCATTGTTACGGGGCCCACCGTAATTACGCCCATCCTTAGAAACATCCCCTTAAAAAAGGACGTCTCCACCGTTTTGAAATGGGAAGGGATTCTGATCGATCCCATTGGCGCCCTGGTTGCCGTATTGGTATTTGAATTTATTAGTGTTGGGGAGGGCAGTGCCTTTACGCAGACCGCCCTGATTGAATTTGGAAAGATCCTGCTCTTTGGAACCACTTTTGGTTTTACGTTTGCCCATGCATTGGCCTTTGCCATCAAAAAGGATTTGATTCCCCATTATTTAATGAATGTGGTCTCCCTTTCCGTGGTGTTGTTGGTTTTTGTGGAATCGGACGTTTTTGCGCACGAATCCGGCCTGCTAGCCGTGGTGGTCATGGGAATGGTCCTCGGAAATATGAACCTTCCCAACCTAAACGAACTACTTTATTTTAAGGAATCATTGAGTGTCCTGTTGATTTCCATTCTTTTTATTCTTCTGGCCGCCAACATCAATGTGAGCGATTTGGAACTTTTGAAAACATGGGATACGGCCTGGCTATTTTTGATCGTCGTCTTTTTGATCCGTCCTTTAGGGGTCTTATTGAGTACCCAGGGTTCGGGCTTAAAGCTCAATGAAAAACTGTTTATTGGTTGGGTGGGGCCAAGGGGTATTGTAGCTGCTGGAATCGCCTCCCTTTTTGGTTCCAAGCTATTGGCCAAGGGAGAGCCCGGTGCAGAATACATTACGCCCCTGGTTTTTATGATCGTCTTGGGCACGGTGCTTTTTAATGCCACTACGGCAAGGCTGTTTTCAAAACTTATTGGGGTATTCCTCACCAAATCGGAAGGTATTTTGATTATAGGGGCTTCCAAGGTATCCCGCTTGATAGCCAACTATTTAAAGAACAATGACCGCCATGTGGTGTTGATAGACAACAACGAAGCCAATGTGGAAAAGTCCAAACGGCTAGGTTTGGAGGCTTTTTCGGCAAACGTGTATTCCGACACCCTTACCGATAATATTGAGTTGAACGATGTGGGGTATTTAATGGCCTTGACGGGAAACTCGGAAATTAACCGTTTTGCCATTGACAAATTCAGAAATCAATTTGGGGAAAATGGCTCCTTTAGGCTGGTGGATACGGATGAAATGAACGATTCCGAAAACAATGCAAAAGATGGCGTGTTTTCCTATACGGCCGATTTTGCGCGGCTCTCGGAAACCGCCCGGAAATATCCTTCCATAAATGAAGTGGGAATAAAGGATTTGGAGCATTACAGGACATTGATCGATATGACGAGGACCGATGAGGACATCATCCCCGTTTTTTTGAAAATGCCCAATGGCAATTTGGAAATTGTCCCTTCATTCAGCACGGAAATGGCGGAAATAAAAGAAGGGAGCAAACTGGTATACCTGGGCAAGGTCTTCGATTTTGATCTGTAGGCTGTGGGGAAACCCTATGAAAAATAGTGTTTGTCGGGTTGAGTGCCCGCCCGTAGCGTTCAAGTGGGTGTTCAAATGGACATTTGAGTTACTTTTTGGACAACCCCATCTTTCCTTCGCTCAAGACAGGCCAAGTCGAGACCCCATTAAAACGAACGATTTTTAAAGCTTCTCGACTCCGCTCGAAGCGACAGTACAATTCCAAACAGCTATTGTTTGTCTTTTTCCCTGCATCCGGATATTGGGGACAGGGATAAAAACAGCCCCAAAGGGGAATGCATCAAATGGATGGTAAAGTGGAGCTCCATTTTTTATGTTCCCATTGGCCCAAAGAACCCCTTCTTTTTGTAAGAAACAAACGTTGCTTGTAGGAAAACCCCAAAAAAAAGACGGTTTTCCTATAATGCATTTTCGACCAACATCGCTTATATTGCGGGTCTGCCACTTGTTACATTATGGTTTTCATGTCTGAAAACTTTTTTATAATTCATTGGACAACATATCATTAGCCATCTGATTTCAAGATAGTTTTAAGGCTATTAATAACCTCAAATATCTTGAAAAATGAAAAGAGTGATTTTAACATGCGCAGTTTTGGCTTTGTCATCAGCAATGTATTCATGTACATCTGAGAATGAAGAAAAGATTTATGAAGAATCAATTGAACACGAAGAAATCAAAGAGACTGATATATGAAACAGCATTTATCATTGGGGTAATTGCTTTAGTTTCGTTTTTGCCCTACATACATGATTTTGATTTTTTTAAAGGGATGGAAGGTTTTAGTGGCTTTTCATCCCTTCGTGTTGGGATATGGATAGTAAGCCTTTTTATTCTTGCGTTATCGGGGTGGATTTTTGCTTTTCTGGGGCATAAAAACAGAAAATATCGCTGGATAATGCTAGCACCAATTACAATGTTAACATATCAATTGTTAATATATCTATTTGATGCTCGAAAAACACAAACAAATGATTTTAATGTAAAAGTAACTTTCAACTTCGTTCTTTTGATTTTTCTATCGGGCATTTACATATATGGTTTATACAATAGGAGTAAATGAAGCCGGGTATTGACATATTAATGCAGGTGCAACTTTTTTTTGAGAAAAAAAAAGAATACTCAATCGATGACCAAAAAAGAATTATGGAAGGCTTCAAAAAAAAGATTGCCAATGAAATGCATAAATCTTTACTAAAGGTCTTTAATGCTTTGGATGATATTAACAATTCTTAGGAGGTAAACAAAACTAAAATTATTCTTATTTGGACTCTTTGTTTTGTTTACTAACGGCAGTCCTTATATCTTCTAGGACCAATTGAATATTACTTAATGAGAGCCCAATAACATTTTGTCCTTCACTTATTTCAACCAAATCGTTGTGTAAATGATTACTTAGTAGTTCGGGCAGTTTCTTTTTTAATTCAGTGTTTTCTCGGACTAATTTTTTAATCAGTATCCATGCTTCTGATTCTTCGGTTTTAGTATAAACCGGTCCCTCCTCATTATAATCCGAAACCGACATCCCCTGGTTCGCTTTTTCAAATGCCGCATCTTGGGAATAAGGGTTGTCCAAACGGTCAAACAGCAATTTGTCCGTACTTAAATCGAAGTTGGCCGCTATCGCCACCAGCATTTCAATAGGAACCCTGGTCTTGCCCGTTAACCAATTACTAATCTGTCTTTGGTTGGAACCTATCAATTTTCCTAAATCAGATTGAGTTAGCTTACGATTCTTAAGTATGTACTCAATATTATATTTCAGGTTATTATCAATATCCAATTAAATAGGTATTTTCTACTCAATAAATAGGTATTTACACAATTATTACGTAATCTTGTAAGCGTTAATCTAAGATTTGAATGACAAGATACAAGAAAATAACTCCTCCCGAAAACTACATCAGAACCAATTTGAGGTGGTTACTTTTTACCAGGGGCATCCTTATGAAGGAGTTGGGGATCGCCATTGGCGAAAGTGTCCCTACGATCAGTAATTGGGTACGCTATAAAGCCATCCCACCTATCCAAAAAATCCAAAAAATATGCCTGTTTTTCGGGATTGCCATTGATGATTTTGTCAATGTGGACCTGTCCAATGGCAATATGCCCGTAGTAGCGAGAAACGGAAAAATGCTAGGCCCAAAGCCCTAATGGAAAACCATGGACAAAACCATTGGGGAAGGCCGGTGCCAATACATCTTATCCCATAGCAAGGGCATCGGTACCCTCCCCAAAACCTCCCCTTTTCAAAAAAACCATGACCATAAATACGTATTTCAATGAAAAGAACATGTAGCCTACTTACCCTCCTTACCGTGACCATTGGTTGGGCGCAGGATCTGCCCGAAATCATTCCGCCCTCACCGGAAGCCACCGCACTGGCCAAATATGTGGACGTACCTGTGTCCCATTATAACGGGACTCCGAGCATTACCGTTCCCATCCACACCCTGGAACTGGATGGCAAGACCATACCTATTGTCCTAAGGTACCATGCCAAGGGCATCCAGGTGGAGGAGATTGCATCAAGGATTGGCTTGGGGTGGACTATGGATTTTGGCGGGGCCATTACCAGACAGATCCGGGGTTCCGCGGATGAGTATGTCCCCAATGGGATCAAAGGCTACCTCAGGGACAATTTTTACCAGACTTTTTTTACTGAGGACGCCACAACACGGTCCAGAATATATAACAGTGTCCTGTTGGGTGAACAAGATCTTTATCCGGATAGTTTCATGTTCAACTTTTTGGGGTATTCCGGAAAATTCATCTTTGACCAGCGAACCAAGCTACCCATCCTCCAGCATTTTACCGATTTAAGGATAAGTCCGGTCTGGGCCAATGGCACAGTGGGTGAAATATCCGGCTGGGAAGTGGTGACCCCGGATGGGTTCAAGCTCCATTTTGGGCTGTCCAAAGATGCTTTACGAACGGCAAGGGACAAAGAGAACGTCTTGCAAAACCTAACTTTTTCGGGCGGTTCGCTTTCCCCTGCTCCTGGCAGTGGTTCCTTTAATGCGTATACGGCCTGGTACCTTATGGACATTACCGGGCCGAGCGGTAGATCCATAACGTTCAAATATGGCAGTGAGCAACCTTTATATTGTAGGAGAAGTTACGATAAAGTGGATTTTGGCACAAAGGCCGTGAGCGCCCATTTCTCGAAAGTGAGACCGGTCCAACACCAAATCTCTGAAATCTTATTTGATCGGGGCAAGATCAAATTTGTAAGCGACACCACGGAAAGGGAGGATCTTGACGATGCCTACGCGCTGGAAGAGATACAGCTGACCGATTTCAACAATGTACTGGTCAAGCGCCTTAAACTGAACCATACCTATGTTTCGGCCAATTCGACCAATGTCCTGCCCGCCTTGGACAACTGTGACCTACGGGCGCACAAGCGCCTTTTCCTGAGTTCGTTGGAGACTTACGCCAAACAGGGCACAGCCGCCTTGCCCCCCTATCGGTTTTTCTACAACAGTACAGCACTGCCCCATCGCTTTTCCAATGCCCAGGACACCTGGGGATATTACAACGGAAAGAACAATGGGCAGTTCTTGACGTTTTTTGATTACGGAACAACAACCATTAATCGCGAAGTTGATACCTTAAAATCCCAGGCAGGGATGCTCACAAAGATACAACTGCCCACAGGGGGGGCCATAAACTATACCTATGAACATAACCGGGCCGTACCCCCCCAATATTTTAAGGACCTTTTGTTTCCAGACACCAATCCCACGGTAACAAAAGGTGCAGGGCTGGCCAAGCATCCCTCGCGCTTTAACAAAACGTTCTATGAATCGGAACCTTTTACCATCGGGAATATCGTTGGTGCGGCACAGGTTACCGCCAGGCTAGGGCTGGAAAGCGATTGCGGGACCCATCAGGCAACGGTCACCTGCCCCTATAAGGCACGGTTGATAGGCCCCCAGACCGATGTGACCCTGAGCAATGAGCGAGTGGACATGACCCTTTCATCGGGCACTTATGTACTTAGGGTCGACCCGAATCCCAAGATACCCCACAACCACAACGATATTTTAACCAACCCATTCGATATTCTCGTATCCTGGAAAGAGAACATAAGCAATCGGACCAGCGGTACCGAACTGCTTTTTACCTCGGGAAATAGGATCAAGAGTATCCTATTGGAGGATGGCAATGGCGGTACCATAAAAAAGGAGTACGAATATAAGGACCCCGTCACGGGCGTTGGCAGTGGAAGGGTATTTTCATTGCCAAGCTATTATTTTCAGGAGGACCAAGGGCCGGGCCCGATCATCCTTAGGAGGAAGTATGGCGCACGTCCCGGCAGCCCCCTGACCTATGAACAGGGAAACCACGAAGGCTATGAATATGTTACTGAATACGAGGTAGGGGAAACTGGAAGACAAGGAAAGACCGAACACCGTTTCACTATTTTCGGGGACTCTGGGGAATTTTACAAATTCCCGTACCACCTGGCCACCGATAATGAGTGGCTAAGGGGGAAACCTTTGGACACCAAGTTTTTTAGAAAGGATACCAAGGGGTACACCCTGCTGAAGGAAATCAAGAACGAGTATCGCTACGGCAATGTTGTGGGTTCCCCAGCATATCTGATGACCCCCCCATTGTCCGTTAGCGCAAATTATGGTGAAGTTTATGAAGCAACCCGAAGCCGGTACGTGGCGTCCTTCATCATCTTTGCGGATCAGGACGGCACGCTCAACGACGCTGATGAATACAATGAGTTTAAGACCTTTTACCTGACCGGGGGGACCTTGGATCTGCATTCCACGGAAGAAAGGACCTACGATGGGAGTTCGGTGGTCACCAACAAGACCACATACAGTTACGATTACACCAACCATTACCAGGTGAGCGAATCCGAACGGGAAAGCAGCAATGAAACGATTATTAGGACCAAAACATATTATCCCTCCAACCGAAGCTCCCTTTCCGGTCTGTCCACCACGGCTTTCACGGCATTGGGACTGCTGACATCCGCAAGGCCCAACGCACCGGTCCAGGTGGAAGTGATTACCGAAAGTAAAACCGGAACACAGCTATCCAAAATGACCACCCGAACGAACTTCAAAAACTGGACGAGTAACCTGATTTGGCCCGAAAATGTACAGACTTCCAAAAACAATGGCAGTCTGGAGAACAGGTTGGTCTATTCGGATTACGATGGTGTCGGCAATCCCCTGGAAGTCTCTAGGGCCGGGGGCATGCCCATTTCCTACATCTGGGGCCATAACCGGACCTATCCCGTGGCCAAAATAGAGAATGCCACCCGAACACAGATAGAAAACCTTTTTGGGAGCGACTTCCATGCCGGGCTACAGGGACTGACACCAACCCAGGAGGGTCTGCTCAGAAGCAACCTTTCAGGTGCTAGGATAACCACCTTCGATTACCTACCTCTGGTGGGTATCCTTAGCTGGACCGATCCAAGGGGGTACACCACCGGATATGGCTATGACAATTTCAATAGACTGGAACATATCGAGGATGCCGCAGGGCATATGATCGAACAGTACCAGTACCATTACAAAAACTGACGGCCCCGCCGTTTGGCCGGCATACCGGTTTTACAGGACCCCTTATCCCTTCCCCACGTCCCAAAAACCTAGTGAACCTATGAAAGAACCGTTTAAATTACGACCACGGGCCATGGGCCATTTTACAAAATGGGCCTGGGCAAAACTGGGGCCATTGGCCCTGTTCCTTATTTCCATAAACATTCCCCAACAGTTGGAGGGCCAGACCATCAGTGGGCAGACAAGGGTGATTGAGGGGGTCACCTATACGTATTACCTGAACCATACGGGAACGATAAACACCACATCGTGGATCACCCCTTCCGGTAGTACGATAAGCAGTTCCGGGAACCAAAGTATCCGATTGAGTTTTGGCAGTTCGGGCACGGTCTTTTTAAGGGCCGGTTTCAGCAGTGGGGGCACCTATGAATTCGCAGGGCTGCGGATCACGGTGGCCCCTGGCCTGAATGCCGGGAATATTTACGGAACACAGACCATATGTTACAATGGCAATGCCAATACCCTGGGCAGTACGTCCCTGGCCTCCAACGGTACGGGAACCTATAGCTACCAATGGCAGTATTCCAGCAACGGCAGCAGTGGCTGGCTCAACATCAGTGGGGCCACGGGCACCACTTATACCCCCCCTGGCGGTCGCACTGCCACGCGTTGGTACCGTAGGCGGGTGGTCTCCGGCATCCAGACAAAATATACGGCCCCGGTAAGGGTCCTGGTGAGGCCTCCCTTGACGGCGGGCAGTATCACCGGTACCCAGACCGTATGTTACGGGGGCGATCCGTCCACATTGGGCAACGGTGCCCTGCCCTCGAACGGGATTGGGAGGTACACCTACCAATGGCAAATATCGTCGAACAACAGCACCTGGAGCAATATCAGTAGTGCCACGGGAAGCACCTACAACCCCCCAAGTGGTCAAGTGTCCACGCGGTGGTTCCGCAGGCGGGTAATCTCCTGTGGGCAGACCAAGTACACCCCGAGCGTTAAGGTGACCGTTTTGCCGGCCCTGTCGGCAGGACGTGTCACCGGCACACAAACGGTCTGTTATGGTGGTAATCCAAGTAACCTAGTCAACCGCGCATCACCTGCGAACGGACTGGGGGGGTACACCTACCAGTGGCAGCTATCGTCCAACAACAGTTCCTGGGGCAATATCAGTGGAGCCACGGGAAGCAGCTATAACCCCCCCAGTGGGCAAACGGCTACGCGGTGGTACCGTAGGCGGGTAATCTCCTGTGGACAGACCAAGTACAGTGCGAGCGTTAAGGTGACCGTCCTTCCGGCCCTGTCCGCTGGGAGTATCAATGGCACACAAACGGTCTGTTACGGGGGCGATCCCTTCACCCTGGGCAACGCAGCCTCGCCCTCGAACTGGTACAGCAGGTATGCCCACCAATGGCAGATCTCATCGAACAACAGTTCCTGGAGCAATATCAGTGGTGCCACGGCAAGCACCTATAATCCGCCCAGTGGACAAACGGCGACGCGATGGTACCGCAGAGGGGTGATGGCCTGCGGACAGACAACATATACCCCGAGTATCAAGGTCACCGTGCGGTCCGATCTGTCCCCGGGCAGTATCAATGGTACGCAAACGGTCTGTTATGGTGGTGATCCAAGCACATTGGGCAACAGTACATCCCCATCAGGGGGCAATGGCAGCTATGCCCATCAATGGCAACTCTCATCGAACAACAGTTCCTGGAGCAACATCAGCGGTGCCACGGCAAGCACCTACAACCCGCCCAGTGGGCAAACGGCGACACGATGGTACCGCAGGCGGGTAATCTCCTGCGAGCGGACCAAGTACACCGGGTCGATAAAGGTAACGGTGAGACCGGCGGTATCGACCCCAACCCTGGCCTCCAAGGTCAACAATTGTGGGAGTACGGTGCTTACCATGGGCACGGCACCCTCCGGCGAGACCTGGTACTGGCAGGGCTCCCCTGGGGGCACCAGTACATCGAATTCCACAAGCGCGGTGACCAGGACCGGCGGGACAGTATATTACCTCAGGGCAAAGAGCAATAGCGACTCCTGCTGGGGCACGGCACTGACGATCAACTACACCATCAACACCGGGGCGGTCTGGTATGCCGATACCGACGGGGACGGCTTTGGCGACCCGACCAACAGCACCCAGGCCTGTTCCCGGCCCACGGGCTATGTGGAGAACGGGGACGACAGGAACGTTTCCGTGGCCGGCAGCCATTTTGGGACAACGGGTCCCGCTCCGGGTTCCGGGACCTATACCCCGGTAATCAAGAGCGATGAGAACTATGTCCATGTCCGGACCTACCAAAACCCTTTGAAGGAAAGCGACCCCATAGGCCTGAACCGGGACGTGATCGAAGGGATTACGTATTTTGACGGACTGGGCCGTGGTAAGCAGCAGGTGGCCATCAAGGCCTCCGGGAGGGAGCCCCAAAACTTTGATTATACCTCCAATGTGCCCGGATGGTCGATGGACTGGACCCCAGGAAGCGGCGGCACCCCCTTCTTCAACCAGAACGGCAGTATCGTGGAAAACCAAAGGATTAACGGCTCCAATCCCCATGGGGCGATATCCTTGCTATGGGAATGCGGCAATGAGGCCGACAACCATGCGGACGGGGGCTGGAACACCGATTATTTTGCCGTGGACAAAAATGCGGCCTACCGCTATACGGTCTGGGTAAAACGCACCCATTCCCAGGACGGCCTTACCTACCATGGCACCCAGAACGTGAACAACCTTAATGGCTCGGCCAATGGCAATCCCTATTTCTGGTACGGGGACCTGCCTGAATTGGACACATGGTACCTTTTGGTGGGCATCGTACATCCGGCAGGGCATTCCGGTGGCGACAGCGGGGTGAGCGGGGTCTACGACCTAAGGGGCAACAAGGTGATCGACGGTACCGAATATGCCTGGAGGTCCACGACCACCACCGCCAGGTTCAGGAGCTACCTCTACTATGCCACCGATGTGGGGGTACGGCAGTACTTCCACCAGCCCGTGCTCCAAAAACTGGACGGTACCGAGGATGCCCTTGGGGACATCATCGCCGGGACCATGTACAGTGGGGAGCTGAAGGATCTGGTGACCCATATGGGCTATGACACCTATGGGCGACAGGCCAGGGAGTGGCTCCCCTACAGCGCGGCCTCGGGCAGTTTGGGCAGCTTCCGGGGTACGGCGGAAACGGATACCGACAGCTATTATATCGGAAAGTATAGTGGGGAGATCAACAGTGTAACCCCCAATCCCTTTTCGGAAAGGGCCTTTGAGGCCTCCCCCTTGGACCGGGTACTGAAGCAGGCCGCCCCCGGGTACGATTGGCGTATGGGCGGGGGACATGAAGTGGAATTTGGTTATGCTGCAAACGCGACCAACGAGGTACGGAAGTACAAGGTCACCACCACCGTGGCCAACAACACCTATACCCCCAGCCTGGTCGCCGATGGTCACTATACCGCCGGGACGCTGTACAAGACCATCACCTATGATGAAAACCAAGCTTCGACCTCAAAACTGCACAGCACGGAGGAGTTTACCGACAAACAGGGCCGGGTGGTCCTCAAGCGCACCTACGCCCTGGTTGGGAGCACAGAAACGGCCCATGATACCTACTATGTGTACGACGATTTTGGAAACCTTACCTATACCCTCCCGCCCAAAGTGGTGGCCGGTGATGGGGTGAGTGCCACGGAGCTCAACGAACTGTGCTACCAATATGTGTACGACCACCGCAACCGCCTGGTGGAAAAGAAAGTGCCGGGCAAGGGCTGGGAGCATATCGTTTATAACAAACTGGACCGGCCCATCCTGACCCGGGATCCGAACCTCAAGGCCCAGGGCCAATGGCTGTTCACCAAGTACGATGCCCACGGCAGGGTGGCCTATACCGGACTGGTGAGCTCCACGGGGTCCCGGAGCACCCACCAGACCGCGGCAGATCAGGTGGCCACGCCGTACGAATCGCCATCGGCCACGGCCACCAAGTTTGAGTCCAATACCGTTTCGGTGCATTACGGAAATGATGCCTATCCCAAGACCAATATCTCCAAGATCCACACCGTGAACTATTACGACAGCTATGTGGATACCGATGGCCTTAGTGTACCCACCACGGTTCTGGGACAGGCCATGGCCAGCAACGTAAAGGGCCTTGCTACGGTAAACAAGGTGAGGGTGCTGGACCCCTCCGCAACTGCAGGGCAGGCCGACTGGATTACGACCCTTACCGGTTACGATGCCAAGGGCAGGCCCATCTATACGGCCAGCAAGAATACGTACCTGGGGACCACCGATGTGGTGGAGACCCAGCTGGACTTTGGGGGCAAGGTGGTACGGACCAAGACCTCCCATACCAAGGGGACCAATGCGGCGCTGGTCACCACCGACGATTTTAGCTATGACCATAGGGGTCGCTTGTTGAAACAGCAGCAGACCATAGGCTCACATACCGAGACCATTGTGGAGAACGCCTACGATGACCTGGGCCAGTTGGCACGGAAAAAAGTGGGCGGTGGTTCGACAGCCTCACCAACCGCGCTACAGAACGTAGACTATAGGTACAATGTCCGAGGGTGGCTCACCAAGATCAACGACCCCGCCAATTTGGGTACCGACCTGTTCGGGTTTAAGATCAACTATAATACGGTGGCCCATAGTGGGACCAAACTGTACAATGGCAATATTGCGGAAACGGAATGGCGTACGGCCAATACCGACAACTCCTTAAAATGGTACCGTTATGGCTATGATGCGCTGAACCGGCTTACCAGCGCCACGGCCAACAGCAGTAACTATTCGGTAAGCGGGATATCCTATGACAAGATGGGGAACATCCTGGCCCTTACCCGCAAGGGCCATACCAACGGTGGGGCCACCAGCTTTGGTACCATGGACCACCTGGTCTATACCTATGACAGTGGCAACAAGCTCACCAAGGTACTGGACAATGGGAACGACACCTATGGCTTTAGGGACGGCACCACCAATGGCCAGGACTATTGGTACGATGCCAACGGGAACATGGTGCGCGACCTGAACAAGGGCATAGGGACCACCAGTGTGGACGGGATCGGCCATAACCATCTGAACCTGCCCACGGAGGTAAAGTTTGACAATAGCAGTACTAAAAAGATTACCTATATTTACGATGCCCTTGGAACGAAACTAAAGAAAATGACCTACAACAACGGTGTTTCGACCACGACCGATTATGCGGGCAACTACATCTATGAGAATAATGCCCTACAGTTCTTTACCCACCCGGAGGGCTACGTGATGCCCAATACCAGTGGCGGTTATGATTATGTTTACCAATATAGGGACCATTTGGGGAACGTTAGGTTGGCCTATAAGGACAATGCGCTAACGAACGATAATTTTGAAACAGGTCTCGATGGATGGCATGGCCAATCGGCATCCGTAGTCCTTGAAAACGGCAGATTGAAGGTGACCGTGGATGACAGGTGGAACGCAGCGCAAAAGTATGTTAACGTTTCCATTGGTGATGTTATTGAGTATAGGTTGGAGCTGGACAAAGGTACCACGGAAAAGCTGGTTTTGGTGATGTACGAGCACGACAGCAACTATGTCAGACTAAAGGGCGCTTTGGCCAGTACGGATGCCAGTGGTTTGGTAACGGGCAGCTATACGGTGACCGCGGGAACAAAACTAAGGTTAAAGGTAGAGAAGGGACTGGCCAGTGACAACGGTACGGACACCTATTTTTATCTGGATAATGTGTATGTGACCAAAGGGGACGTGGAAATACTGGAAGAGAACAACTACTATCCCTTTGGGCTGCAACACAAAGGATACAATAGTAATGTAAGTTCATTGGGGAATAGTGTGGCCCAACGTTGGAAGTTTGGAGGGAAGGAATATCAAGAAGAACTTGGTCTTAACTGGTACGATATAACGGCTCGAAATTATGACCCAGCTTTAGGGCGTTGGATGAACCTTGACCCCTTGGCGGAACAGATGCGAAGGCACTCGCTTTATAATTTTGCTTTTGACAATCCGATTTACTTCCAAGATTATGATGGAATGGCACCGACGGGATGTTGTTTCCCGTCAGATATTGGAGAAGGAATCGCCAGATCTTTTCGTGAAAAAATCAACAAAACTTCGAAATTTGTAGAGAAAACTTTCAAACAAGTTGCGACATTGGCAGCAGGTAATGCTATGATGACACTCAAAGGTGCTGAAAATGTATTGAACAAACTTTCTGGCGAAGGTGGCGGTGGATATGATTTTTACAGTAAGACGGGTGGCGGAGAAGAAACAAGAAAAGGAGATATGAAAACAGAATTGATTAATGGAGATGCGATTATGAGTGCCGTCCCACTGGGACCAACAGCAAGTGCTCCATTGAATAAAGGAAAGGTTTTGGATACTGATCCCATCGCAACAGTTGTGGCTGGAATAGACAAAGGTGCGGCAGCCACCGAAGCTGTCAAGGAGGTATCTTCCGGTTCGTTGGGCTCATCCAACAACAACGAACCTTCTTCCGGTAACGAACCGGTATCAGTCCAACTACATACGAAAAATCCTGATTTTGGCTACGTGGACGGACAATTAATGGATGCTGGCAGAACAACATTCAGAGATACAACGGTCACCGTTTCGACTGCTGACAGTATTGTAAGAAGCAATGATTCGATCCAGTTAGAAAAAGTAAGAGAGGCTAGAAGAAATTTTTTGAACAGAAATAATTAGATATGAAATTTTACCCCAATACGTTAAGTACTATTTTCTTTATGCTATTGTTGTTCAATTCTTGTATGGACAAAAAAAATCAAGAAAAGAAAAAACAGATCAATAATGTTAATCGGGAAACCATATCTCTAAGTCTACCAGATTCTTTGAACATAGGAGATTTGTTGGAAGGGCATATTGAGTTTAAAAGAACCGCAAATCCAATTCCGAATGAGGATGTCTTTAAGAAATATACATTCTTATATCTGACAATTTCCAAGGATGAAATAGATACTTTCAAAGAGTTAATGGAGGTACCTCACGATACTTTTGCCCCAATAGACGAAAGTATTATACCTATCTACAATCTAAAGGCTCAAGAAAAGGGTAGTATGTTATTGCAGGGCTTTTTAGTAAATCAATTCTTGTATAAGAAAGGTAATGATAGTGTTAGAATAGTTAATAAAGATAGAAAGATTACCCATAGAATTAACGTCTACTAAGAACCCCCGCTACCGCCAGTCTACCTTTTGGCAGACAGGTCTGTGACTGGTGGCGGTAATGAGTAAGTAAAACCAACAAAAGGCGAAGTGCCAATACCCGCTCCGCAGTAATTACACTGCTGAGGCATTACCCCCCTGGTGCACGATTAACGAAGCGCATCGCGTTCCAAATAAAATTTAGTTTAAAAAGGAATTATCTCCACAGTACCTGCCAAAGGCGGACAGGGGTGTACTGCTACAGCGTAATCTTTTTAAAGTTTTCATAAGAATAGGGCGAAGCAGCAAAGCTTTTTCGCAGCGACCGAATTTAAATACATGACAAAAAATGGGAGTGGCAATATTTATTATATGCTTAATTGCTTTTCTAATAGGACTATTCACTAACAAAATGTTCCCCATTGGTTATATACCCACACTATATGAGTCGGATATGATAGAATGTTTTAAAGAAGTGGCTTTAAAATCAGAATTTGATGAAAACATCGGTAGAATACTCAAATGGGGGAAACCTATGATCTTATTTGTTTCCAAAGATGGGGAATATCAAAAACAAACAGAAGCAATACAGAAGACGATAAACAAAATCAATGAACTTGTAACGGATGGTTTTAGAATTGAATTGACCGAAGATGTTTCGAGGAGCAATGCCATTCTTTTTTTATGCGAAAAACGAAAAGTTGAGAAATTAGCTCCTGATTTTTATAACTCTTTTACCGATGCCATTGACATAGATGTATCTGGCTTCGTTTATGTTGAATTTAACTGGAGTGATTACGATATCAGAAAAGCATTTGTTTATATAAATCCCAAGGACCCAATAGATGTGCAAGAATCTACAATATTGGAAGAAATAACGCAAAGTATAGGATTACCAAATGACCCTGAAAGTCGTACCAATACTGTTTTTTATAGGCCTAAATCTGAGGAGAACAATAACATCAAAGAATATTCAAAAATGGATTCGGATATTATAAGATTATTATATCATCCAAAAATGAAGCCTGGTCTAAATAGCAGTCAATGTGAAAAAGTTATAAAGAAGATTTTGCAAAAAGAAGCAAAAAAATAGCGTTATACCCGCTCCGCAGTAATTACACTGCTCAGGCATTACCCCCGCTGATGCGCGAATACCGAAGCGCATCGCGTTCCAAAATGTACGCTTCGTTTATTTCCCCTCTTGTAGTGCCGTCTGTGATTTTATCTGGAAATGGGTTATGACCTTCCTTTCCATTTTGCTATGATTTCATTCTCCCTTTTCGCGCTGATTCCAAAAACCAATTCGCTTCCTTCTTCAAGAATAAATCTTTTTTCCTTAAAGGACTCGTAACTGGTTTTAACCGTTTCCCGATAGTCCGTAAAAGTTAGGCCGGCCTTTATGGCATTTTCATTACTGATCTGATGGAATCCAGGTTCGGGATCGGATGCTACAGGTATCCAAAAGGGGACTTGCATAAAGGGTTCAAGTTTCATCTCAGTTATCAAAAACTCCGCATCCATCCATAGGATCTTTACCGGACTTTTTAGCGTTTCCTTAGCGCCAACGATCATCTCTTTATAGCCCATTTTGGTTGCAGGGCCAACCAGATTGTAGTACCCCTTTTTACTGTGCGCTACACAGGTATTGACAAAACGTCCAATATCTTTGGCGTCAATGAATTGAACCGGATCGTTGGCATTCGGGGCTAAAATTTCAGTGCGGTTCATTAGGCGATTTAGGACATAGGTTCCAAAGGGCCCGGAATCCCTATCCCCAACAATGGCGCCGGGCCTTAGTATGGTAAAGTTATCGGGGAATTCTTCCTCCACTACCTTTTCGCACAGTACTTTGTTAAGATTATAATGGCCAGGCTCGTAATTGGTCCCTTTTCTTCTTGGGGAGGATTCATCCATCCCAATTTTCACATAATTGGCATATACGGCAATGCTGGATATAAAAACATAGTGGGTGGTCCGCTTTTTAAGAATATGGACCGCATCCTTAACAAGTTGCGGATTTTGTGGCCAAACATCGATGACCACATCCCAATCTTCATTTGGGTTACCTAAATTGGAATATCCCGAAATGCCTTTTTCACGGTCGCCCTTTATTTTTTTCAAATTCGGAAATAAATGGCGATTCGTAATACCTCGGTTAAATAAGGTTACTTGGTGTCCTCCCCTTAGAAGCGATTTCACTATGGCCGGACCCAAAAAATTAGTTCCCCCCAAAACCAGTACCCTAAGGCTGGACATGGATTTGAATCTCGAAAAAACCGTGGGAGACGAAAGTGCCGCGATTCCTGAGATCCCCAAATTCCTGATAAATTCCCTTCTTTTATTTTTCATCCCATATTGAATTTTAGTACCCTTTTCCTCTTCCAATGTATCATTTCTAGGAGTGGTTTTTGGGGCAGCGGTTTCAACATAGGCTGATGGATCATGAACGCCTTGAAAAAAGGCATCTGTTTAATTTGTCCCTCATTTGAAGTAGTTTGTACCTGTTTTGGGGTATTTCACACCTTTCATTGCCAATTTTGTCGTTTTAAGTGTAGATTGGATGCTATATTTCAAGTCGTGAACAAAATTTCAGGTCATCTTCTCTTCTGGCTTTTATATGTTAGTTTCACTGTGGCCATCTACTACGTGCAGGAACCAAATCTGGGGCTTCATATCGTTTATGAATTGGCTTCGCTACCTGCGAAACTTATTAGCGTTTATGTTACCCTATATTTTATCCTGCCCAACTTCTTACTGAAGAAAAAGTACGTTCAAGCGGCCATACAATTTGGCCTTATACTCCTCATATGCGTTTTTCTCTTGCGAATGTGCGTTCTCAATACGGTATATCCATTATACTTCCCGGAAATTGAGAATGTACTGGTTCCTGATGATCTGGCAAAGTTGGTCTCCCCATTCCTCGATTTGATCATTGTATCCTCCCTTGCCGTTGTCATCAAATTACTGAAGGATCGGGAACAACAGGAACGTAATCGGTTAAGTCAGGAAAAATCGAATATCCAGAATGAACTGCAACTGCTGAAATCCCAACTACATCCCCATTTTCTTTTCAATACATTAAATGGACTGTACGCCCAAATATTGAACAATCCCAATAGCGCTGCGGAGATGGTGATCAAGCTGTCGGATTTGTTGCGTTATATAATTTATGAGGCAAGAAGTCCACTTGTCAATGTTGAGGATGATTTGGAATGTATTAAAAACTATATTGCCCTTGAACAGGTGAGATATGGTACAAAGTTGAAATTAAGTTGGTCCATTACTGGGGCAACAACCCATAAAAAAATTCCGCCATTGCTTCTCTTGCCCTTTATCGAAAATTCCTTTAAACACGGTATTTCGAAGGACTACAAAAAATGTTGGATAAAATGTAAAATCAATTTGTCCAATACTATGCTGGAGATGGACTTGAAGAATTCCATGGTTCCCTGTCATCAGGAAGAAAACGGTATGCATGGAATTGGTATTCAAAATGTTGAGCAACGATTAAAATATAATTTTCAGGAGCAATTTCATTTGACAAAAAAAATAGCAGAGGATTGTTACCATATTATGTTGAAAATACCTATTGTAAAACCATGAAATGCGTAATTGTTGATGATGAACCCCTTGCAATTGATGTGTTAACAAGACATATCAAAAGCACCGATGGACTTACCCTGGTAAGGTCCTTTGAAAATGCCTTTGAAGCGCTTTACTATGTACAAACACAATCGGTTGACCTTATTTTTTTGGACATACAAATGCCGAGGGTCAACGGACTGCAATTCATTAAAATCTTGAAATACCCCCCCAAGATCATTATTACAACGGCCTATAAAGAATATGCCTTGGAAGCTCTTGAGCATTCCGTGGTTGATTATTTATTGAAACCCATTCCCTATGACCGATTTCTCAATGCGGTTGGTAAATGCTTTGAATCGCCCCCTATACGAAGGGTTTCTGCGCCTACAGACCAAATTTCGGAAAGCAGGTATTTCTTCTTAAAGGAAGGAAGTATGTACGTAAAAATATATGAAAATGACATTTGCTATTTGCACGGCGACAAAAACTATTGCACCATACAACTTAAGGATTATAAAATACGTGTAAGGGGGAATTTGAGCTACTACGGGAACAGATTTTCCAGGGATGGTTTTATGAGGGTCCATAGGTCTTATTTCGTTTCCCTGAACCGTATTGATAGATATGATTCGGATTCCCTTTGGATCAAGGGAGATTGTATTCCAATAGGGAGAACGTATAAAAAACCCTTAATGGACTGGTTAACAAAAAGAACGCTGTGACGGGCAGTGTCGTTGGAGGTGTTGGATCAATGATGCCCATTGCCACTTTATCCGGTCTGTTGATCAAAGTAGCCCCGGACCGTTTATCGTCCAATCCATCCGCTTATGCAATTTGCCCCGGCTCCTAGACAAGTTTTACCTATTTTGGAGCATAACTATAAACCCGCTCCGCGGTACCGGCCAAAGGCGGACGGGGTTGCACTACTGTGGTATGATCGTTTTAAAAGTTTTGATAACAATAGGACGAAGCTACTTCGCATCAGATGCGAACTTATTACAGAAATCTGTAAAATCAGATTTTTTTTATTTGGAGCTCGCATACTCCGATTAGGATTTTTTCAAAAAGGGAAGTATCGTTTTTAAAGAAAGAAAATATCCCTAGAAGCGAAGAAATGACACCTATAAAACCCCAGAAATCCATGACATAAATGTACAAAACTTGATATCACAAATTGTGATGTCAAGATGTTGTCTTTAAAAACCAATTAAGATTATGAGCGAAAAACTGACCATACCAGAAGAAGTTGTAATCAGCAAAATCTACTTCATCAGAGATTTAAAAGTAATGCTGGACAGGGATTTGGCGGAACTTTACCAAGTGGAGACCAAACAGCTCAAAAGACAGGTCCGAAGGAACATCGACCGATTCCCCGAGGATTTTATGTTTGAGCTTGATAAAGAGGAGTTCCAAAATTGGAGGAGCCAAATTGGCACCTCAAGTAGGGGAGGGATACGGTATGCGCCGATGGCCTTCACGGAACATGGCGTACTAATGCTATCAAGTGTGTTGAACAGTAAAAGAGCCATTGCCGTCAACATCCAGGTCATGCGGATATTTACCAAGCTTAGGGAAATGCTCACCGATAACCTGAACCTGCGCCTTGAAATCGAAGGGATAAAGAAGAAGCTGGCCGACCAGACCAAGAACATCGAACTCGTCTTTAGCTATCTGGATGAACTGGTGGAGAAGAAGGAAAATCCCAAACCAAGGAATAAAATAGGGTATAAAAAGTAATCCCCGCTGGTGCGCGATTAGCGTAGTGTATCGCGTTCCCCGCAATCAATCGTTTAGCTTAAGCACGGCCATAAACGCCTGCTGTGGAATTTCTACATTTCCTACCTGCCGCATCCGTTTCTTTCCTTTCTTTTGTTTTTCCAACAACTTTCGCTTTCGCGAAATATCACCCCCATAACATTTAGCAGTGACATCCTTTCGTAAGGCCTTAATGGTTTCCCGGGAGATGATTTTGGATCCAATGGCCGCTTGTATGGGAATATCAAATTGTTGTCTTGGAATGAGTTCCTTCAACTTTTCGCACATTTTTTTGCCTATGGTGTGGGCATTGTCAAAGTGTACCAAGGCCGAAAGGGCATCTACGGGCTGTGCATTGAGAAGGATATCCACGCGGACCAGTTTGGAGGTGCGTAACCCTATGGGGGTATAATCAAAAGAGGCATAGCCTTTGGAAACGGTTTTCAATCGGTCGTAAAAGTCAAATACAATTTCCGCCAGGGGCATATCAAAGGTGAGTTCCACCCGTTCCGTGGTCAAATAGGTCTGATTGGTGATCTGCCCCCTTTTATCAATACAAAGGGACATGACGTTGCCCACAAAATCCGACTTGGTAATGATGGTGGCTTTAATATAAGGTTCCTCCACACGATCTAAAGTGGAGGGATCGGGCAAGTCCGAAGGATTGTTCACAATCACGATTTCCTCCGGGTTTTTCTTGGTATACGCATGGTAGCTAACGTTCGGAACCGTGGTAATGACCGTCATATCGAACTCGCGTTCCAGGCGTTCCTGGATGATTTCCATATGCAGCATCCCCAAAAAACCACAACGGAAGCCAAAGCCCAATGCCGCACTACTTTCTGCGGTAAAGACCAGGGAAGCATCGTTCAGCTGTAGTTTTTCCATGGAGGAACGTAGCTCCTCAAAATCTTCGGTATCCACGGGATAAATGCCCGCAAAAACCATGGGCTTCACATCTTCGAATCCGGCAATGGCCGCTTGGGAAGGATTTTCGGTCAAGGTAATGGTATCCCCAACCTTCACCTCCCGTGCATCTTTGATCCCCGTAATCAAATAGCCCACATCCCCGGTCGATATCCTGGGTTTTGGCTCTTGGGTGAGTTTTAAGGTCCCAATTTCATCTGCGGAATAGTCCTTTCCCGTGGCCATGAACTTGATTTTTTGCCCTTTTCTCAATTCGCCGTTCAGAATCCTAAAATAGGTTTCGACCCCTCGGAACGGATTGTAGACGGAATCAAACACCAAAGCCTGCAATGGTGCATTTGGGTCACCTTCCGGAGCGGGGACGCGCTCAATAATGGCCGCCAGTATTTCTTCGATACCAATACCGGTTTTGGCGCTTGCAGGAATGACCTCATCGGGGGAACACCCCAATAGATCCACAATATCATCGGTCACCTCGTCGGGATTGGCGCTGGGCAAATCCACTTTATTCAGGACGGGAATGATTTCCAGATCGTTTTCCAATGCCAAATACAAATTGGAAATGGTCTGAGCCTGAATACTTTGGGCGGCATCAACCACCAATAAGGCCCCTTCACAGGCGGCAATGGAACGGGATACTTCATATGAAAAATCCACATGGCCCGGAGTATCGATAAGATTAAGGACATAGTTCTCCCCCTGGTACACATATTCCATTTGGATGGCATGACTTTTTATGGTGATGCCCCGTTCCCTTTCCAAATCCATATTGTCCAATAGTTGGTCCTGCCTTTCACGCTCGGTAACCGATCCGGTAAAATCCAACAACCGATCGGCCAGGGTACTCTTACCATGATCGATATGGGCAATGATACAGAAGTTTCTAATATGCTTCATTTAGGGAGCAATTTTGGCCGCAAAGATAGTTTATTTAACGGCCTTTTATCATGCGGGCCAACGATTCAACACCCACTTTTGGATTATTTCTTAGCTTTGGCACTCAACCCAAACGCTAGATGAGAACCTTGTGGCTTACCCTGATAACGGTTTTTTCCGTTGTCGGAATTTCCATAGCGCAAACTTTTGAGATTTCTGGAAAGGTGATCAATAGTACCAACGAAGTCATTCCCTTTGCCAATATTCTATTGCTCAATTCAGCAGACTCCACTTTTGTAAAAGGGACTTCCGCGGATGAGAACGGTTTTTTTAGTTTAAAGGAAGTGGCACCGAATCTATATCTGCTACAGGCAAGTTATGTGGGAAGGGGATCCAAGCCCTTGGCCCTGGACATTTCGTCCAATGTAAAACTGGGGGCGCTGGTCATACCCCTGGAATCCGAACGTTTGGATGAGGTAGTGGTCACTGCCAGAAGACCCACTGTAAAACGTTTGGCGGATCGAGTGGTATTCCAGGTGGAAAATACCGTGGTTTCCCAGGGGAATACCTGGGATATCCTAAGGAACACCCCAGGGCTTATTGTGAACCGGGATCAACTGAACATCAGGGGAAAAACGGCAAACGTCTATCTCAACGGTCGGAGGGTACAGTTATCCCCGGATGAGGTCAAGGACTTTTTTGAGGGCCTCACGGGTACTATAGTGCAGGCGGTGGAAATGTATGCCAACCCCCCGGCCAACTTTGATGCCGAGGATGGCGCAGTGATCAATGTTATCACAAACAAGAACGTGGCCCCAGGATATAAGGGAAGTATTGATGGCAGTTTTACCCAGGCTGTTTTTCCAAAATATAATTTAGGAACCAGCCATTATTTCAAGACCGATAAGCTTAATCTTTTTGCGAATTACAATTATAGCGACAAGAAAAACAATACGGATTTGGATAAGGATCTCAACTTTATAGATCAGTCCAATGCCGTTTTTTCCAGATGGCGGAACGAGGAAAATGAGGTCAAGGAAATACAAAGTCATAGTGTTAATCTGAATTTGGACTATGAGATTGATGCTAAAAATAGCCTAACGCTGACCTCCAATGTGTTGCTTGCCCCAAACCAGGAATGGAGACGTGACCTTTTTTCGGAAATCAGGAATGCACAAAACCAACTGGATTCCACCTTTACCACCAACAATATTGGTTTTGAGGACGAGAACAATATCGCATTCGACCTTTCCTATGTGAGGAAACTGAAAAAACCAGGGGCCAGGCTAACGGTGAATGGACACTACACCCTTTACGAGGACAATTACCAACAGCAGATCAATTCCAATTACTTTGATAGTGCAGGGGCTTTTTTGCGGGATTTTGGTTTTCGGACAACAGCAGATCAGAATATCCAGATTTTTACGGGACAGGTGGATTATCAAACCCCGATTGGTACGGCTTCCTTGGAAGCGGGAACCAAGATTTCCGTAGTGGATTCTGAAAGCAGTATCGATTTTTCCAATTTTGACGAAACGAGTGAAACCGTTAACCCCGCGCTATCGGATATTTTTTTATACGACGAAAAGGTATATGCCGCGTATGTAAGCTATGTACAGAACTGGGAGAAATGGTCCGTTAAATTGGGGGTTCGAGGGGAACTGACGGATGCCTCCGGAGTATCGGAAACCTTGAATGAAACCAACACCCAGGATTTCTTTGAACCTTTCCCTTCCGTTTATGTACTCTATTCCCCCAATGAAAAGCACAGCTTTTCCTTTGATTACGGCAGGAAGGTGGAACGCCCCCGATACAATGACCTGAATCCATTTCGGTATTTCTATAATGAGAACGACTTTAGGGAAGGAAATCAGCGCCTGCAGCCTAATTTTTACAATAATTTCAACTTAAACTACACCTTCAATAGCGAATACTTCTTTGATTTTTACTATCGGGACAACGGGAATTATATCAGTCCCCTGGTATTTCAGGACAATGAAGCGCAAACACTTCGGGAGTTTAAACAAAATGTCATCGGAAGCATCTCCTATGGGCTGGATTTTACCCTTAGCAAAAGCATTCTGGACCCTTGGTTTCTGTATGCGTATACGTCAGTTTTTTATGAGGAGGAAACCTTTTTGGCCATTGAAAGCGGTAATGTGGAATTCACGAATTCCATAGATGGGTTTTACATTTATCTAGCGAATTATTTGACCCTTTCCCAGGACGGGACCTGGACCGGGGAAGTAACTTTCAGCCACTTTTCCAGATATCTTTTTGGATCCTATGTCCAATCGCCAAGTACGAACCTCACCCTTGGCCTACGAAAAAGCCTTTGGGACAATAGGGCTGCGATTTCCGTTGCCGCTGAGGATTTGCTGGGCCTTGCCAACCCTACCTATACCTCAAGATATCTGAATCAGGACAACGCTTTCCTGTTTGTTCCGGAAACCCAGTTTGTGCGTGTAGGATTTACCTACAACTTCGGCAACTTCAGACTGGAGCAAAATAAACGTGAAATTGAAAAGGATGAACGCGAAAGGCTTGGAAGGTCATCTAATCCTTCCACTCAGCAATAAACAAATTGGTGTCCCGTGTTCCCCATTATTGCGGTTACTGGAAAAGGCTAGGTACTTCCCATTTATGGAAAATAGTACAGTGAAGAGTACAAGGAACAAGGGAGTTCTGTACATAGATGCGTAATTTTGTACTAAATAGAGTACCATGAAAAATGTAGTAGGCTTTTGTGTTTTGCTCTTACTCCTCGTGTCCTGCAAAACAGGGGTTGAAGAACCCATAAGCTTAAGGGAAGATGTGGCTTTTCTGGCTTCGGACGCTTTAAAGGGAAGGGCCACTGGTTCTACGGATGAAATAGAAGCGGCCACCTATTTGGCAAAACGACTGGAATCCATGGGTTATGATTCCAAAGGAGGGGCAGGGACCTATTTTCAAACCTTTACCTTTAGAAACAAACGTGACCCACATCAGGAAATCCAATATGTTTCTGCTGGGGACGGCACCATAACGGGGACCAATGTTATGGGATTTTGGGATAATAAGGTCGAAAAAACCATTGTCCTCGGCGCACATTATGACCATCTGGGAATGGGAGGCGAAGGATCCCTGTACCGGGGAGAACCCGAAATCCACAATGGTGCGGACGACAATGCCAGTGGTGTGGCAGCTATTCTAAAACTAGCCCATCACTTAAAGGACAGTCTTACGGCAACCAACATTATGGTCCAATTCTATTCCGGGGAGGAATTGGGGCTTTTGGGATCTAACTATTTCTGCAAAAACCCTACGATCGATTTGAATCAGGTCAGCTACATGATCAATCTGGATATGGTGGGAAGGCTTCGCGAGGACAAAACGCTATCCATTAGCGGAGTGGGCACTTCCCCAATTTGGAAACAGACCCTTAATGCCAATAACAATGGGTTTACACTGATCTTAAATGAATCCGGTGTGGGCCCTTCCGATCATACTTCGTTTTATTTGCAGGATATTCCGGCGCTCCATTTTTTTACGGGGCAGCACGAGGACTACCACAGGCCAACCGATGATGCGGATAAATTGAACTATGATGGAATGGCACAGCTTGTGGCGTACCTCACATCCGTTTGTATGGATTTGGACCAGGGTTCCAAGCTGGCGTTCAAAAAAACCAAAAATGAAAGTGAGGAAGTCCCTCGATTTAAAGTAGGGCTGGGCGTAATTCCCGACTATTTGTTCGATGGAAAGGGGATGCGGATCGATGGAATAAGCGAAGACAAACCCGCTCAAAAGGCCGGACTTCAAAAAGGGGATGTGGTCATTCAATTGGGGGATAGTACAGTAACGGACATGATGAGTTATATGCGGGCGCTTTCTTCCTTTGAAAAAGGGGACGCCACCAAAGTGGTTATCGACAGAAATGGTGAAAAACGCGAAGTGGAAATTCAATTCTAATACGCTAATAACTTCATTTAGAGCGGTATACTTTTTTTGACGTATTTTTGCAACCCAAAAAGAACAAAGCTTTGCCCAAAATAGGAGACATAGAACTACCTGATTTTCCCTTGCTCTTGGCACCCATGGAAGATGTGAGCGACCCTCCTTTTAGAGCGCTTTGTAAGGAGAATGGAGCGGATGTAGTCTACACGGAATTCATTTCTTCCGAAGGGCTCATTCGCGATGCGGCCAAAAGCGTCATAAAACTGGATATTTACGAGAAGGAACGCCCTGTAGGGATTCAAATCTTTGGTGCGGAACTGGATTCGATGTTGCAGGCCATAGATATTGTTGAGCAATCAAATCCGGATATTATTGATATCAATTTCGGCTGTCCGGTAAAAAAGGTGGTTTGCAAAAATGCCGGAGCCGGTATTTTGCGTGATATTCCGTTGATGGTAAAATTGACCGAAGCCATGGTAAAGCGGACCAAACTTCCGGTAACCGTAAAAACCAGGCTGGGATGGGACAGTGATTCCATCAAGATTGTGGATGTTGCGGAACAACTGCAGGATGTGGGGATTAAAGCGATTTCAATACATGGAAGGACACGGGTACAGATGTATAAAGGCAATGCCGATTGGAAACCCATTGCAGCGGTAAAGAACAATCCACGAATGCATATCCCCGTCTTTGGCAATGGGGATGTGGATACTCCGGAAGCTGCGGTCAGGATGCGGGATGACTTTGGTTTGGATGGGGCCATGATTGGACGCGCCAGCATTGGCAACCCCTGGTTCTTCAATCAGGTAAAGCACTTTTTTGAAACCGGGGAGCACCTGCCTTCACCCACGATGGAAGCGCGTGTGGAAGCCGCCCGCCGCCATTTGCAAATGGCCATTGATTGGAAAGGGGAAAAACTGGGTGTTTTTGAAACCCGCCGTCATTACACCAATTATTTCAAAGGGATTCCGCACTTTAAGGAATACCGAATGAAAATGGTTACAAGTGATGATTCAGCGGATGTTTTTGCCGCTTTTGATGAGGTGTTGGAGAAGTTCGGAGACTTTCAATTTGCATAACAACTAGGCCAATAACTTTTTGGAGATTCTACTGCTCGCTATTTTGGAAGAGATAAGCCCCAGCACGACTATGGTTCCTAAAACAATAAGAATGTTTACGAACTGATATTCCACGGGATAGGCAAGGGACGGGGTAATGCGCCACCATTTGAACACCAATTGGGAAACCACAATCAACGAGCCCAAAGCAATCCCTACCAAACCCCCAAAACAGGTTACAAAGACCCCTTGGTAAAAATAGATCTGCCGAAGCTGCTTTATGGTCGTTCCCAAGGCAAAAAGTGTTTTGGAGTTTCCCCGTTTATCCAAGATCATCATGATGATGGCACCTACTACGTTAAACAAGGCAATGATCAGGACCAAAGTAAAAATGAGATAGGTGGCCGTATTTTCCGTTTTCAGCATTTTATAAAGGGTGGTGTTCAATTCCTGACGGGACAATACCAGCGCTTTGTCCCCAAGAACGGTTTTGAGGTTCTCCTTTGCCTTGGAAATGGAAACCCCTTCCCCCACCTTAAAATTAATACCGGAAATTTGGGTGGAATCCTTTTCCAAAAAAGCCTGAACCATGGGCAAAGTGGCAAATACGTAGGTCTTGTCCAAACCATCTTCCACGGCGTACACCCCACTTACCACCAACGGCATTTGGTTATAAAAGGATTTTGAACCCAGCACATCGGCTGTAATGGAGCGATTCCCAGGTTTTAATGTGATGGCGTTCAGGGGCGCCATATTGCCCATGGGACCACCCAGGAGATTGAATATGCCAATACCAATGACAGCCTGATTTTCATCCACCCCCCAATTGCCAAAATACAGGATGCTGTCCACCGCCGTAACCTGCCTGTAGTGTTCATCAACACCTTTGATGTAGGCGATACAGTTTTTATCGTCATAACTAAGGTATACCCGTTCCACAATTTCGTTGGAATAGGAAGCTATTCCTTCCATGGTTTCCAGGGCATCCTTTTCTTCGGCAGTTAAGGAAAAGAATTTCCCCGTTACGGGGACGGCCTTTACATCCGGGTCAAAGGTATTCGTAAACTGGAGGCTAAAGGTCTTGAGTCCCGCAAAAGCGGAAAGGACCAGAAATAAGGCCGCCGATCCAATGATAATGACCAGAAAAGTAAAAAAGTTGATAATATTGACCGCATTCTGACTGCTCTTTGAGCGTAGGTACCGCTTGGCGATGTAGGTGGGGAAGTTCAAAATCAGGATTTCTTTCGCTTGTCCAACAAGTCCCTTTTTTCAATGGGATTTTCTTCCCCTTTTAAGGATTCCTCAATTTTTTCAATATAATCCAGGGAATCATCCAAATAAAAGTTAAGCTCCGGAACCCTTCGCAATTGGTTTTTGGTCCGTTGGGCCAATTCATGTTTGATCAGGGCCTTATTGGAACGAATGCCATCCAATAGTGCATTGGCCTCTTTGGGCGGAAAAATGGAAACGTAAATCTTGGCAATGGAGAGGTCCGTGGTTATGGAAACCTTGGTCACTGAGATCAATACCCCTTTTAAGCCCCCTTCCGTGGCGGCCCGTTGAAGGACCTCCGCAATATCCTGCTGAATAATGCCCCCAATTTTCTTCTGTCGTTGCGTTTCCATGCTGCAAAATTATTCATTTCATCTGTTCCTTTCTTATTTTCTTTTCGGTCAGATGGAATTCGCCTTTGGAGATTTATTCTAGAAAAATAAATTGTTAGTGCTCATTTCATGACCAATCTCAGCATTTCTTATTTTTAGTACGAGTAAATTGTGCCCGGATTAACAGTATTTCACCATGGACAAAATTGAACACATCGGCATTGCAGTAAAGGATTTAGCGGTTTCCAATACACTTTTTGAAAAGCTATTGGGTGTACCAAGTTATAAAATGGAAGAAGTGGCTTCAGAAGGCGTGAAAACCTCCTTTTTTAAGTCGGGACCCAATAAAATCGAACTTTTGGAGGCCACTAATGCGGACAGTGCCATTGCAAAGTATTTAGAGAAAAAGGGAGAGGGAATCCACCACATTGCCTTTGCCGTTGATGATTTGGAGGCCGAAATAAAGCGATTGGAAGGGGAAGGGTTTGTGGTGTTACCGGGATTTCCCAAAAACGGAGCAGACAATAAGCGCGTTGCATTTTTACACCCAAAAGGGACCAACGGGGTTTTGACGGAGCTTTGTCAGGATTTGGGGTAAGAGGGCAGTATGCAGTGGCAGTGCACAGTCCCAGGAAAGGGTATTGATCCGTAATTACCACGTCAAAAGCGGGAAGACGGAAAATCGCGGAAATTGGATGAGGGCCAGGGAAGCGGACGGCAGATTCGCTTGGCAACGACAGCATCAATTTTCCACGTTCAATTCGTATCGCCCAACTCCTTAATGCAGGAGGGCTGCTTTTCGCTAAGTTTTATTTCTTCCGCCCCGTGATGAATGGTAAGGGCCTTGCCTTTTTTTAACGTATAGGTCACCTTGTCCCTTTGGATCATCACCTCCAGGAGTTTACCACGAACCGTTAAAGGGAAGCGCACCGCTCGGGTCCGGGGAGGGCTTTTGGGATTAAAGCTGATCTTACCCCCATAATCGCGCAAGCCGGCCAAACCATATACGATAGCCATCCATGTGCCGCCCATGGAAGCGATATGGGCCCCATCCTTCACATTTCCCCCTACATCGGCCAGATCCATCCAGGCGGCATACTTGATCAGCTCCATGGCCCTATCCAGATACCCCAGTTCAAATGCCAGGATACTGTATACGCAGGAAGACAATGAGGAGTCTCCTGTAGTTAGGGGATCGTAGTAGTCGAAATTCTTTTTCTTTTGTTCCTTCGAAAATTCATGGCCCAAAAGAAACATGGCCATGACTACATCGGCCTGTTTGATGACCTGAAAGCGGTAGATGACCAGGGGATGGTAGTGGAGCAGCAAAGGATAGTTTTCCAAAGGGGTATTTTCAAAATCCCAGACTTCCTTTTTCAGGAATTCATCATCCTGTGGGTGAATTCCTTTTTCTTCATCGTATGGGATATACATTTTGGCTGCGGCATTTCTCCATTCTTCGATCTCTTCCAGGCCAAGATCGGTATCCTTTGCCAGGCCCTCAAAGCTGTCCGGTGCCTTTTTCCGAAGTAACTCCAGACTCTCCACGGCGTACCGCAGATTTTCACGGGCCATTATATTGGTAAAGGCATTGTTGTTCACAATGGCGGTATATTCATCGGGCCCCGTGACACCATGGATATGAAACTGGTCCTTTCCGTTAGTTGAATAGAAGCCCAAATCGGCCCAGAAGCGTGCCGTTTCGATCAGCATTTCAGCTCCGTATTCAAACAGAAAATCCTCATCGCCGGTTACCTCAACGTATTTTCTCAAGGCGTACATGATATCCGCATTGATATGATATTGTGCGGTTCCAGCGGCAAAAAAAGCAGAAGCTTCATCTCCGGTAATGGTTCTCCATGGAAAGAGCGCCCCTTTCTGATTAAGTTCCCTGGCACGTTTGCGTGCTTTATCCAGAAGGCTGTATCGGAAACGCAGAAGGTTTTTGGCCACTTTTGGCGAGGTATAGATCAAAAAGGGCATCAGGTAAATCTCGGTGTCCCAGAAATAATGACCTTCATAGGCTTCTCCGGTAAGACCCCTGGCCCCGATCCCTGTACCTTCCACACGAGCGGAGGCCTGAAGGATATGGAATAGATTAAAGCGGAGGCATTGCTGCGTTCTCCGGTCCCTATACATGGAAACTTCAATATCGCTATTGGTCCAAAAATTATCCATAAAGCGCTGCTGGCCCTCGGTCAATTCTTCAAAACCGTCTTCTGTCACGGAGTCCAGTGTTCGTTCGGTACGTTCGCAAAGTTCAACAACGGGCGCATTTCGAGAACTGTGGTACACCATGTATTTTATCATCCGAAAGGGCACTCCCTCCTCTGCTTTTAGCGAATAAACGATTTTGGCGGAATCCTCATAACACTCGCTTTTGTAGGAATAGGTATTCTCCGTTTGAATCTCATGATCTACGCCACAGGCCAGCGTCATACCACTGGTACGGATCTGATGCCCTAAAAGCACCCTCTGGTCTTTAACCTGACTCACCTGTGGTACAAAAACACTATGGTCGAATTTGGGGGATTTTCTCGGGTCCTCCTTATCCTCCTGAGGATTAAGTTTCTCCGTGGGGCAACGTAATTTAGAGGAGATGATGAGTTTGGCCGGGGCATTCAGCACCGTCACCTCATAGGAAATGGCGGCAACATGCCGGTGTTCCATAGAAACGATTCGGGTAGAGCGGATGGAAACGCGTTTGCCAGAAGCGGTTTCCCAAAGAATATCCCGATTCAGGGTACCGGCTTTCATATCGAGTACCCGTTCATAGGATTTAAGATCGGCAGTAGGAAGGTAAAATGGCTCGTCATCCACATAGAGCCTAATTACTTTGCTATCGGTAACATTCAGCATGGTTTGGCCCGTTTTGGCAAACCCATAGGCAGATTCCCCATAACGGATGGGCCATTGTTCATGAAATCCGTTGATAAAGGTTCCCCGTTGCACCACAGGCGTTCCTTCCTCATGATTGCCCCGAAAACCAAGATAGCCGTTTGCAATGGCAAAAACGGTTTCATCCTGGGCCAGATATTGGGGTGAATATTTTTTTTGGACAAACCTCCAATCATCCAAAGGATAAATATGCCTGGGGGGGAGTTTAATATTTTTCGAAATCATCTGGTCTGTTTACACACTGTCCAAAAGCAGGACTCAAATTTTAAGGGTCATCGTATTACCCAATAGTTCAAATGGCCTTCTAGAAAAAAGTCTAATATAATTGAAAGTAAGGTAGCTTACCAACCCATACTACGTTAATGCAGAATATAACATTAATTTGACATTGGGGTTCTGCCCGGGTAACAGCCAAGAATAGGATCTATGGTATTGTGGTAGCGGAAAATAAATAGTAATTTTGCGTCCCTCTACGCCACTATAGCGCATAACGTTTGGTAATAGGGGATGAGGAGAAGGAAATATTGAAATACGGATAGTTGATTTTTGGAAATTATCAATTATCCATTAACAACGGTCCTATAGCTCAGTTGGTTACCGGCCTACCTGGCGCCCGCCTACTGGCCGCAGGCCGGCAGGGTAACGGCAGGCAGGGAGTAGCTGACGTTCATTTAAGAAAATGGTTTTTGTTTACGTTCTTAAAAGCGAGATTGACAATAGGCTCTATGTTGGGTTGACCCAAAATGTTGAGAAGAGGCTTAAAGAACATAACAGAGGAAAAACAAGAAGTACAAAAGGATATCGCCCCTGGCAATTGATTTATGTCGAGGAATATCCTGATCGACCCACTGCGAGAAAACGAGAGAAGTACCTTAAATCGGGGTACGGCAAGCAGTGGTTAAAGAATAAACACAACTAGGTCCTATAGCTCAGTTGGTTAGAGTAGCTGACTCATAATCAGTTGGTCCCTGGTTCGAGCCCAGGTGGGACCACCTTTAATCCTTACAACAATCTGAATATCAGTGAGTTGTAAGGATTTTTTTGTTTTTGTACGTTATTTTGAACGAATACTTTGCAGAAAACTCTTCGATTAGAGTCCTTTTTTAAGAATCAAAAAGTTTAATTTAAATTAATTACGAATGGAGGTAAGAATCCCGAGGTTTGAATTGTTTGATGAATTTAGAGTTGAAACATGGCTAAACATTAGTCAATTGAAGATGGAATTGAATAAGGCAAGAGTCCAGATTATTGAACTGGATCCTGAATTATCAAAAAAAGCCAAGAAAAAGAAAAAAGCTAAGCTCCTGGCAAAAATCAAAAATGAAAAAGAGTTTTGTAATACTATGCAAAAGAGGTATAATTTTGAAGAAGATTACAATCTCTGAAAGATTTATCAGAGAATTGTCTTGATGTAGTAATTGACTAAGACTTAGAAAAAACACCTTCGACACCCGAGGGATGATTCTAAAAAATCCAACTCCACATCGTTAAGTATATCGAAAGTGCTTTTCATTGATAAAACTATGAAAAACAATTGTAATGTGGTATAATTTATAGTCGCTATGGTTGTTTTTACAGTTGTCTAACCACTATAAAGGCATCCATTTTTGGGTTTTAACTGCTGTTGTGGGGGGTAAAGAATGTGGTAATTTTATAGCGGCTATAAATATTACCACTATTCTTCATTTGCACTTTTCTATAACAGAGATTTTTTTGTAAACGATTGGTCATTCTTTCTAAAATCAAGGGATAAGTTTTTGGATATTCATTTCTTACATCCTTTTCTTGAACTATTTTGGTTGATTAAAACCAAAATAACCCAAATCTCGCTTTGTTAACGTAAAAAACCATGCTTGTAAATCATGGACATATTTTAATCCAATTACCGGATTATCACCATAAGGAGGACTAACAAAAACTGTAATATAATAGTAGTTGCCAGTAGTTTTTATAATCCAATCTTGCTTGGTATTAACATTATGAATTTTAGAACCAACTTCAAAGTTAAAATGATTAAGCCAATCCTCGGTCAAATCTACCGGATTCCACTCATTATCGGCTATTGCTTTACTATCTACTTCTTGATTTGAAATGTAAATCTTTTCTTTATCCATATCCTTAACTTGATATAGAGAACCTTCATGATAAATAATTGCTCCTCTAACCAGTTTCGGGTTTAGACTATTATCAACATCAAAATTTTCCATGCTAGTGTTAATCTTTTATTTAAACTTTAGTCAACTTCGATTTGAGAAAAATATGAGCAAAGCTTTTTCTTACCATTGTTCTCATTTTTATTGAACGGAAAATTGAAATGGTCCAATAGCAATTGCTCTAAGAATTTTGCCCGTCGATTAATCATTTCAATAAAAGTAAAATATACAATCATCTCATTACTAAAATCCTTTTTTTTAAAATGAGAGATAATACGATTTTTTATGTTCCCTTTTCCCACATATAGGCCTTTCATGTGAAACATATTATGCGTAGCACAATAATCGTCTTTGTGCCATAAAAGGTAAATACCATAGCACGAAGCATCAATCCAATCATTTAAATGATGATCATTACATATTTTTTCGTCGGTAAACCACCCAATGTTACTATGACACAATTCATCGAAACTAAATGGAAAAGATATTTCTTTGGAAATTATACTTTCAAACTCATTGTAAGGTTGATTACAAGTGCAGTCACAAACATCTGGAAAACAATCGCCCATTATACCCTAGTTGAATATTATAAATTTTCCGTTCTGAATCCCTTTTTAAGCTTTTGAACACGAATATATTCTTAAGCTTCATCTTCTCCGGGAGGAAGCTCTAGAGCCTTAACCGATTGAATGGCATTTCCTGCTATTCCCTTGATAGAGCCATACATATCAATGGTATTTGTTATGACTTTTTCAATTTGACGCTCTCTTTGTTTCCAAATGCGTTGCATAGAACGTTTTTCACTTTCCAAATCTGATTTCATCTGGGAGAACCCCTCGACTATGGCCTCTATTTGCATGCGAAACGTTGTGCTGGTCAAGAAATCATAGAGCATTCCCATTTTATCTCCCTTGTTTTCTTGTGTGGTCATGGCGAGGCTTAATTGGATAATCGATTCTCTCAGTACAGCTGAAAGACCTTTGAACTCTTCGTAGGTGCATACCCAAACACCTTCCATCATCCCCATTCGGTCAAAACCGGAAGGCATTACTTCGGTGACCAGTACACCGATGTCAGCATCTCGTTCGCGCATGTCTGTCTTAAATTTTTCTATCCAACTGCCATGAAAATCTTTGGTACGTTTACTTTCATAATAGATTTTACCACAATTTTGACGGCTTCGGGTATTTACCACTTGGATACAGTCTGCTCCTCTAGCACCTTTTTTTATTTCATCTATACTGTCCAACGGAAATTGAGTAGCCAGCCATTCTTCAATCGCTAATTCTTGTACCTCGCCTTGAAGCTGCATGGAGCCTTGTTCTTGCTTACGCTTCATTTCTTCGGTTAACTTCTTTTGGTCCTCGAGTTGTTTTTGCAGTTCCCGAAATTTTAACTCATTTTTTTCTTCTTCTGATTTTCGAATTTTTTCCTTTTCAGAAAGCAGTACTTCATTTAACTTCTTTTGTGCTTCAGCTTCGGCAGCCTCTTTTAATTCGGATTTTTCACGCTTTAGTTTTTCAATTTCAGCCTTCGAACGGTTCAACTCTTTCACCTGCTCAGATTTTTCATTCAGTTCTTTTTGTAGAGCTAGAAACTGTTCAGATTGTTCTTCAGTAAGTTTAGCCTTGACTTTTTCTGTGATAAGTTTTCTGTCTTCCTTTAATTGTTTTTCCAAGCGTTCTTGGAACAACTCATTTTGCTGTTTCTTCTTTTCTTCAAATTCCCGCATAGCCTTGTCAAGCTTCTCTTGTTCAGCTTCATATTTCTTTTTCTCATCGGCTAACTTGGCTTGATACTTTTGTTTGATTTCATCTTCTAACTGATGAGCTAAAATATCTTGAACATCAATGGAGGTTCCACAGTTTGGGCATTTTATTTGAGCAGAATCATTCATGTCATTAAAACAATTTTTCTAAATCAGAAATACTTGACCATTCTATGGCCCCACCTGGCAAATCCTTTTCAAAGTTTATAAGAGCATCTAATAATGTAGATATTTCTTTGAAAGAACTTTCTTGTTTAACCATTTCATTGAGAGCATTGTATGGCTTATCACCACTCAACTGACTGTCAAGATAGGCGTCTTCAAAACTACCTTTAGAAGCAACAAGTCTAATAGTAACACTACTGTCCTTTTCATTGACAGCAGACAAAATCTTTTTATTGTTTGTCCAAGCTGGATTGGTAATTTCGCTACCATCTTTTCTTACAGCTTTTGGTTTATCTGTATCATGCAATACTGAATAATTTACGCCAAATTGATTCAATATTTTGATTACAGTAACAATTGAAGCTTTACCTCTTGCTCTAATTATGTGGATGTCATTCAATGAGTCATTTACACTTTTTACATAATTGAAAGCTGAATACTCAGTATCTCCTTCAACTATTATAGTCCGTCCTCCAAAAAAGAATTCAGCAAAATATGGGTCATATATGTTCATGAGTTTCAAATTAAGCCTATCATCTTCTGTTAAATTTGCTTTATCTGGCCTATAGATGGTTGTCGCCCTGACTCTCCCTCCATCAGACTTTTGAACTCTAATTATGGTTGTGTTATCCTTTGATATGTCGATGAAAATAGGGGAATGAGTTGTTAGCATTACTTGCCAATTACCTGCTTTTGGCAAATCGTACAAAACCTCTCTAGCTGCCCTTGTTGCATTGGGGTGTAAACAAATTTCTGGCTCATCTATAAGTAATAAATGCGGTTTCCCCTCTTTTGCTTTATGTTCGCTAATAAGTCTTAAAGCAGTCCAAAGTAGTGTGCGCCTGGCCCCGCTTCCTTGCCTATCTATAGTGCTCTGGTAACCAGATTTTGGCCCCATCAAAAGGTCTGGTTGCTCTTTGAACCACGTAATTGCTTTGTCAATTTCATTTTCAGGTTTAGCGTCAAACTTAATACTGTATCCTGGAAAAACTTTAGAAATCAATTCGGTTAGATCCTTCTCAATTTCTTCTATTTCATTCTGGGACTTCTCAACTATTTTATTTTGAAGTTTTTTGACTGATTTAATAAGCTGTTTGTATTCCAATTGTTCATCGGTTTCCTCTTCCCCATCGGCAGTAAATTCCTTGACCTTATCCGTCAGATAGGACTTAAGGAGTTTTACAATTTCTTTACCCTGTTCTTCTGGAGAATCGAAGGCACTTACTCTATGTGGCTCAGGCCGTTTTGATTTTGCAATATTAGCTGCTCCCCATGGAACTTTTTGTTTGTCTTCGCTAGTAGCCCATCTATTTTCCCGTGCTAGCCAACCAAATCTGATTGGTCTAACGTTGGGAGAATTCCAAGTCCATCGTTCCTTTACTAACTTTTCTCCGTTATCATCAATAATCCACTTTTCACCAGGGCTATTGTCATAAACCACAGTATAAAGTTCTATAATAGGATGATTGATAGTCTGTCTATTTGGAAAGTCCTCAATGGTTAACATTGCGGCTTTATTATCACCTAGCATTACCAGTTCATAGGCTCTTAAAATTGAACTTTTTCCAACATTGTTAGGACCTACAAGCACAACTATTTCATCAAGGTCTATTTCTACACCTTCTTCGCCAATACTTCTAAAATTTTTAATAATTAATTTCTTAAGTCTCGGTTTTTTGGGTCCCAACTCTTCAGCTTCGCTAGTAATAGGATTTTTAAACATATCTTCAATTATAACATAATCCTTAGATTACAAATTCTTCGTTTAATCATATTTTCTTTTTAATGGCAGACTAGTACCAGCTCTTCAACACACAGTAGTTTCCAGTGTTTTAAAGAGACGGTAAGTCGTTTTGGGGAGATAGTGAAAATTATGATTTTTTGTAAAAATTGAACTGAAGGAAAACCTTAGTTTTTCCGGGGTTTTTGTATAACTTTAATCATACATTTGTCTTGGTGATTAGAACAAACCGCATTCCGCATATCTTGTTGTTTGTCCCACAACAACTTCCCACATTCCTTCAACTACTTTTTCTATTGAAAATTTGGTACTTTGAAAGTTTTTCCATTTTTCACCCTCCCTTCTCTCCCTCTTTTGCCAGATCCCTTTATTTGTAAAGGTTTTGATAGGGGAGGTAAAGTCGGAAAAGGGAAGGTGCCCTCTCCTGATGGTTGTATTTCAGGGAGGGTAGGTAACTTGAGGGAGGGTTCTTTTAAATAGACCCTCCCTGAACAACTTTAATAACCATAATGCTTTAAAGAGAAAAGGAGAGAAGGGAGGGTAATTTTGATAAGTTGTTTATTTTTCTTCAGAATACTCATTTAATTTCTTTTCTACGCTATAAACCGTGGACCCTTTAGTTTTCTTCTTAATGAAGCTTTCTTGTGCCAAAGCTTTTCCCATATTAACAGGACGAAGCGAAAGTCTAGTATATCCATTGGTCATAAGATAATCTACAATGTCGGTGCTGCTAAGCCATTCCTCGGATGATTTTAACATAGGCTTCCTGAAATGTCTTAAAAGCAGTTCGTGTTCAGGGGTCAAATCTTGAAATTTTTTATTTCTTATTTCATTTTCAAGAATGTCCTTTCTGGAAATAGTTTCATCATATGCACTATCAATACTTAAGGCATATGCCTGAGACCAAAGATTATCTATATTGAATTCTTTGTTATATGCAAAATCTATGGACTCTACTACAAAACATAACCATCGGACGCTACCGGTTTCATCTTGTAAAAAAGTTGATTTATTGGTGGATCCGATAAAAGAAGCAACCCTTTGAATTACAGAATTTTTCCTATCGTAGGGCAAACGTTCATTAATTTGGTCTTTTGAAAGCTGGGATTTTAGTTGGTTTATTTCCTTTTTGGCCAAGGCCGCAAGTTCATCAAGGTTTATTAGGAAATTTTTGCAAAGTAATAACCGGGAATCTTTGTCTGAACCCCCCATGTCTTCGGCAATATAGTTCGATAAGCTTTTTGGACATAGGTTCCTACACCAAGTAGATTTGCCAATATTCTGCCCCTTGCCATCATCAGTAAGAATAAAGGCCTGTTTGTTGAAGTAACCGTCTATAAGAACACACTTAACCGCTCTGACACACCACTTTTTAAAGTGATAATGGAACTGTTCAACATTCTCACCTGGTGATAAATTGATATAACTGGCATACTTTTTTATGTAGTCGACAGAATTATTCCATTTGGGCAGTGAGTTGAAATAGTTCTTTAGAGGATTATAATTGGGAATAAAGTCACTTTTAAGAACGGCCAAAAGATTGTTCATTGATACTGCAATGTTTTTCTTTCTAAGTTCTATGTAAAGGCTATTCTCATTGGCAATTTTCCAATTATTATGCTCTTTTAGAGATATTTCAATGTCCAAGGAGATTTTATTGTAGCGTATATCGTAGTTATTTTCTAGATAATCCTCAACTTGGTGGAAAATAGTGTTTCCCTGCTCTTCGGGTTTATTATTTTCCTGTGTTTTTGTCACTTTTTTGAACTCCATAAAGCAGGTTTTGAATTTGATGGAATACACCTTCTTTTATTTCCTTTGGACTCCATGCATCTTGAAAAAAGAAATTATAATTATTGCCTAGCTCAAGTAGTTTTCCGATGTTTTTAACGTTATTCTCTTTTTCTTCTTCAGTCAACAAACTGGGATGCGTACCTAGGCGAACTCCAGCGTTTTCCAATAGTTGATATTTCAAGCGAAAATTCATGTCTTCGGCAATTTCTTTGATGATATGATCCAGTGGCCTTTTCATTAATTTGTGAAGTTCTGAATGGGGCAAAGGATTAGAGATTGTGGTGTTGTATTTTTTTATAAAATAGCCCAGGAGAAAAGCATACAAATTGATCAAATACTTGTGATTGGCAAAGTCTTGTTTTTGTCTTAGATTGATAAAATCAACCATTTTGTTGATGGCCAGAATGTCCGATTCATTCACTCTGATTGTATCAAAATTCTGAAACCTCCAAATGAGACGTTTAGCGGCGTCGTTAAAATCCATTGCTGTCAATTTTTGGAATTTACACCTTGTTGAATAAGCATTTGAATCCTGATGCGGTCAGAAATGGATTTAATCAGCTCTTTAGCTGAAGCCGGTCGGTTTAACCTTATGAGGGAATTTTTATATATCCCGTGATGTGGGTATATTCGTATCATTATTTTTGATTTATTACAGGAAAAATTTAATAGGGGAATAGTTGGCGCTATTCCCTTTCTTATTTAGAGGACTCTAATATTTCTTCGATTTCAGAAACGAGATATAACACCCGATTTCCAATTTTTCGCTTCTTTAATATTCCTTTTTTATCCCAAGAATTTAATGTGGCGTAACCTACCCCTAATCTTCTAGAGGTTTCTTTTCTATCAATATATTTTGATTGTTTTTTTGAGTTTATTTTTTTCTCAAATTCTGCTAATTGTTGGCTTACACCATCTATTATTTTTTCAGTTAATGCTTCAGGGCTAATTCTGTGAACTTCTGTTGTTATTCGTTCCATTTTTGTTGTTTTTTTAGCAAAAATGAGTTCATTCAACCCTTTTTTTAGTTCGGATTGATTCGGGAATAATTCAGAAATAATTCGGAATAGTTAGTCTAAGATGATTTTTGGATACAGCAGTAGTAGTTCCTTATCAATCCTGTTAGAGGCATTTAACGTTGTGTTTTCATTGGCTATTTTAGATAGGTCTTTGATTTTGGCATTGTATCCTTTTTCTATATTCAAATATTGCACAAATTCCTTCTTATATATGTCTTTTAAAACGCCGATAGAGGGACGTTTAAGAATATCAAACAAATAATTACAACCACCTCTAAAACCACTTGTTTTTTCAATTCCACAACCTTTCTGGTAAGAAATGTTTCCAGACCTTTTTAAAATTGTGAATAGAATATCCTCACCATTACTATTGAAAATATGTGTTTCAACGGAAAAAGGACACTTTTCTATTTGAACAAGGTTAATTTTATTTTCGTCAGTAGCGGTCTCACTTTTTAATACTGGAATGAGCCTATAAGCCAGCTCAAGATTAATCCATTGATCAATGTCAAAAGAAATGAATGGGTACTCAGCACTTGTGAGGATTGTTGCTTTTTTGTCTCTCTTCAGTAATGGAAACAGCGAAAATTGTTCATTGATATTCCAAATGACCTCAAATCTTGTTTTAAGAAGGTTGTTTTTCTGTTTTCTGTAACCCTCATTGTAAAACATTTGTCCGTCATGAGATTCAATGATGTGCGTTAGCTTTTTAAGTTCGGATTTTATCTTCTTTTTTAATTGCTTTTCAGAGTAAGTTTCCAAGCAAGTTTTCAGTTTTGCGGCAAGAAGTTGGACCTTTGAAATAACATCCGCAAGAACCAAAAAGTAGGTAGCCTGGATAGTTTCTTTTTTGTAATCCTGATTCCAGAGCAAAACACCATTTTTTTCGACTTTCATTTTATGCTCCAGCTGAAGTAATTTCGTCTGTTCTTTTTTTGAAACGTCTAGGTTAATATCTATGTTCAATGACCGGAGTGAGAACTCCTGCTTGATTTTTGCCAAAGAAGATATCTCTTCTTCCATGTCAGTAATTAAGGCTTCCAAACGATTAAAGAGAATCATAAATAGTTTGGTCAGTTAAAAAATGGATGTTCAGATATTTTTTCCAATCTCTCTAAATCACCTATTTTAATGTAATTGTAGAAAGAACGCTCAGTTTTATGGCCACTAATGGCCATTATATCTAAAGTAGGCATTCCTGATTTATAAGCGTTTGTGCAAAATGACCTCCGAGCTGTATGGCATGTGATTAAATCATATTTGCTATACTCTTTAATATCGGTTTTTCCTCCAATTGTCTTTTTGATTTTGACTTTTTCTTTTAAACCTGCTCTGGAACCGATGGTTTTGAGATATAAGTTTATTTTTTGTTCAACCATATATCCCGGGGGATGTCCGCCATATTTTTCTAGAATATCCTTGACCATACTATTAATAGGGATGGTTACCATTGATTTAGTCTTTCGGGTTTCTATCTCTATATACTTTTTGCCCCGGTAATCCTTGATGTTTGACTCAGTAAGGCGATTGAAATCTGAAACCCTCAAACCGGTATTGGCGGCGAGAATAAACAAATCACGAGCTAACCCAATGTTTCCATCTAATGAGAGTGCATTTATTTTGGAAATTTCCTCTTGGTTAAGATATATATGATTTACTTGTTCCGGAATCTTAGTGAAAGCCTTTAGTTTAAATTCCAGGTTGTTGTGGTATTTGTGTTCCCATGCAAAGTTCATTATGGTCTTAAGGTTCTTGATTTGCTTGGAAATATAGTTGTTAGAGTAGTTCTTTCCTCTCAGAAACTCTAAATAGTCATAGTAAAAACTTAGTGTGATTCTATCGTAATTTATTGCGTATTCTTCATCATTAAATTGTCGAATTAATTTCATTGACGTTTTATAAGATTTTACTGTGCCTTCAGATAGCGATGATTTGGTCGTAGGCAGGGGGTTCTTGGCAAAATGGTCATAGTAAAACTCATAGCACTCAAGCAAGCTCCTATATGAGGAGAGGTTTTTTTTGGACTTTTTTTTCTTTAAATATATGTCCAGTTCATTCCGCAGAGAATTATTGGTGATTTCAATATTGGATTTCTTAAGCTCAAAATATTTGTCCAAAAAAAACACTTCAAGTTTATTTATTTCTTCATTTATGGGCATAGACCTTGGCTCGGAAACAACATTTTTGACTCGCTGCTTTGCTTTGTCCCAGTTTTTTTCATTTTGAACTTTCCAGCCGGTAGAATAACGCAACTCATTACCCCTACCATAGCTAAATATGAGATAAATAGGTTTTTGCTCCTTCCTACCGGATCGTATTTTAAATGATATTGTTGCCAAATGAGGAAATTTGTACGGATAAATGTACGTACATTTAATATGTTTATTTAACCTTATTTATATTTAATTTCTATTTTGTTTTTGTAAATTGCCTATATATAAAGGGTTTAATAGCTATTTAGGTTGAGTTAAGGATATTAAGAAATAGTCCCATTTTGTTCAGGTGGGACCACGAAGTGGTGGAAAAGCTGCAACGATAGTTGTAGCTTTTTTTGTGCAACAAAGACCGGGCGAGAAGTTTATGCCGAGCGAAGCCGAGGTAAGCCCAGGTGGGACCACGAAGTGGTTAGAAAGCTTTTGCGACAGTGAAGGCTTTTTTCATGGAATGGACCTGGGGGAGAAGTTCATACCGAGCGAAGTCGAGGTAAGCCTAGGTTTGGTAGCTCTTAATGGACTATTGATACAGACTCTAATGAACATGTTCCCCATAAGAACAGAATGAGGAGGATTTGTTAAAAATACTAACTCGCTCCGCAGTACTAGCTAGGTAAGTTTTGGGACGCTTGCAGCGTGAAACAAGATTTCGCTCACCTAATATCTAATATGATTGGAAAATAAGAATCATTTTTTATATTTGTTACACAACCTTGTGTAAGGTTGAGCAATGTTGTGAATATGGAAAACTATATAAAAGTTGGAGAAGCCGCGAAGCTAATTGGTGTTAGCTCAGAGACATTAAGAAGGTGGGACAAAACAGGTAAGTTCGTAAGCGTGCGTCATCCAATTAATAATTATAGAGTCTATCGGGAGACTGAAGTTCTCTCTTTTGTTGAAGAAATGCAACTGGAATTTCAATATTCAAAGGTTCGATCTAAAGCTCTGGAGTTAACCCCTATTTTCGAAAGTAATTATGGAAAGCTTTATCAACATGATGCAATTGAATTCCTAAAAACTATAAAAAGTGAATCGGTCGATTTAATTTTTGCAGACCCTCCCTATAACATTAAGAAAGCGGAATGGGACACTTTTGCTTCGCAAAAGGAATATGTTGATTGGAGCATGGAGTGGATTAAGGAATCACATAGAGTCTTAAAGAATACAGGATCTCTCTATATATGCGGTTTTTCTGAAATTCTAGCTGATTTGAAATGGTCTGCTAGTAGTTTGTTTCAAGGATGTAAATGGCTAATTTGGTTTTACCGGAACAAAGGAAATCTTGGCAATGACTGGGGTAGAAGTCATGAAAGTATTTTACATTTTAGAAAAAGCAAAAACTTTATTTTTAATATTGATGAGGTTAGGATTCCTTATAATAACCATACTCTAAAATACCCAGCAAGAAAACAAGCTGAATCTTCGCATTTTGCAAACGGCAAGAAAAAATCTTACGAGTGGATTCCAAACCCTCTTGGAGCAAAACCTAAAGATGTTATAGAGATTCCAACTATCTCAAATGGAGCATGGGAGAAAACCAAGCACAAAACTCAAAAACCGGTTGAATTATTGAGAAAAATAATTCTATCGTCTTCTAATGATGATAGTCTAATCCTTGATCCTTTTGGAGGCTCAGGGACGACTTATGCTGTTGCCGAAACTTATAAACGCCAATGGATAGGAACCGAGCTTGATAAAAGCTATTGTAATATTATCAGAGAAAGGATCTCCGACGTATCGCATTTGCAAAGAATTTTATCTAGAAAAGATGAAAAGGATTCCCAAAAAAGAAGATCTAAACTAAGGGGATAACAGTTTCCAAATGTCTTTAGTAACCAGTTCAGAAAAAGTCTTCATATACTTGTTGAAAGGCTCTTTCAAAGCATTAGGTGGTGGATCTAAGTAATAGACTCCTTCCAACTCAGTAAGGAAGTTGGAATAAACCATAAAAAGACCAGAAACAAGTGTAAAACTTATGTTATTCGAATCTTTTCGTTGGACATCATTCAAGAAAATACCAATTACCTTTTGTTTATGCCTAACAAAACGTTCTAACAGTATTTTATCAATAAACATCTTGCCCATTCGGTCTTTTGATGTTGTTTTTACAGACACAACAATTTCATTTTCATCAAGATGGATGGAATTTGATTTAACCTGTTCATGAGGTGAAAGAATTAAGTCGTTTTCGCATTTATAGGTTTTTTCACCTTCTTCTGTGTTGTACGGAATTTGTAAAATTGTTTTCTTATTTGAGATTCCCATTTCGGTAAATATGGCCCTTATGAGTTCCTCAAACCTGTTCCCAACATGTTTTCTTGCACTATTTGGATTAACAAGTAAATCAAACCCACATCCAATAGATTGTTGAATGGTATATATTACACTATCGATTAGAAAAGTTTCATGTCCCTCCCATTCCTCGCTCTTCGATTTTAGTTTTACCATTAGGGACTTAAATTCTTTTAATTTTTCATTAAACACTGAAGGATTATATATAAAAAGGGTCTTGTTAATTGGCCTTACGTACTTTGTTGTTCCGGCTATTAATGATGAATGTATATTATAATCATTCTTCTCATTGATGCCACTCAGTACATTTGGAAGGTATTGTAGAACTCTGGTTGTGATTTTACCAAAATCATCGATACTTTCTTTCTGCAGTTGCAAATCTTTGTCTAATGGCAGCATATATTGGTAATTAAGAAAGTAAGTTAGTCATAAATCAGATTAGCACATATCAGATTTGCTTTTTATTCAGTTTTCAAAACAGATTCTTGAATACTTTCGAGTACCTTAATTTTATTGATTACCGGGTCAAGTCAGGCGGGAACATATCAAGCAGAAAACCCAAGCAACAAGGTGTGGGTTTTTGCATTTCTACAAAAGAAACGGGCTCGATGGTATTTCCGAACCAGCGCTATTCCTTTTTGAAAACAGTATCTTCGGGAAACTCAAGTAAAGTACTATGCCCAAAGGCAGCAAATCCAAATCCTGGATAACTATTTTAATTGAAATTGTTGAGGTCTTTTTTAAAAGTGCCCGTCAGGGTAGTCGGGGAAGAACCTGGAACCAGCACGTAGTACCCTATGATAACGGTTGGGCTGTAAAGAGAGCAGGAAATAAACGTATTACCTCTAAACACCGACGTCAGGATACGGCCATTAGAAAAGCCAAGCGTCTGGCTAGAAAGTACAAGGCGGATGTGATTATCCATAGACAGGATGGTACCATTCGGGATCGAATCAACTATGATTGACAATAAAGGAAGGTAGCTTTGTTTGCCATAGGACATTGATAGAAAGCTATTTGGGGTTTTTCGGAATCCAATGCTTCAGACAATTACTCAATTCACTAAGAGGAATCTATTTTCCTAGGCTACCAATATTTCCTTATCTTACTACTTCATTTAAAATGAAGGTATTGGGGTCTCCTGACCCGTTCAAACTAAATCCACCAACCCATGAAAACCAACATTATCCCATCTTTGATCTTCACGTGCATTGTTACACTTTTAAGTGGTCAAACAACCATGGCCCAGGTGTCAAAAGAACTGCCCATCGACGCCGGTTTCTACGAGGGATTGGAATGGCGAAACATTGGACCGAACAGGGGTGGGCGATCCTTGGGATGTGCCGGAAGTCCGACTAGGCCAAATGAATACTATTTTGGGGCTACCGGTGGAGGGCTCTGGAAAACGACGGATGGTGGGAATGAATGGAAGCCCGTTACGGACGGACAGGTGACCAGTTCTTCCGTAGGTGCGGTGGCGGTGTCCGAATCCAACCCGGATATCGTTTATATCGGTATGGGAGAGGTACAGTTACGTGGAAGCATTACCCAGGGAGATGGGGTGTACAAAAGCACGGATGCCGGGGAAACTTGGACGCATCTTGGCCTAAAGGAAACCCAGGCGGTGGCGCGTATCCGCATCCACCCTACGAATCCTGACCTGGTCTATGTGGCGGCCCTGGGACATCCTTATGGAGAGAATGAGGAGCGCGGGGTCTTCCGCAGTGCGGATGGAGGCACAACCTGGGAGAAAGTATTGTATGTGAGCCCTAAGGCTGGAGCGGTAGATCTGATCCTAGACCGCAATAACCCGGAGGTAATCTATGCCACGACATGGGAAGTCTACCGTAAGGCCTGGAAAATGTGGGGCGGTGGCGGTGATAGCAAGTTGTGGAAATCCACGGACGGAGGCGATACCTGGACGGATTTGACGGGCAATTCCGGCATGCCGGAAGGGCCCATCGGAAAGATTGGGGTCACCGTATCCCCAGCGGATTCCAACCGCGTGTGGGCCATTGTGGAAGCCAATGAAGGTGGGGTTTTCCGCTCGGACGATGCCGGGAAATCCTGGGAACGTACCAATGACGAGCGTAAGCTGCGACAGCGCGCCTTTTACTACTCCCGCATCTACGCCGACCCAGTGGATAAGGAAACGGTCTACTGTTTAAACACAGGTTTTTATAAATCCACGGACGGAGGCAAAACTTTTGATGTCACCATTAAGGTGCCCCACGGGGATAACCACGACTTGTGGATCGACCCGAATAATCCAGAGCGGATGATCAACTCCAATGACGGAGGGGGGAATGTAAGTATCAATGGCGGTAAGTCGTGGACCTTACAGGATTTCCCCACTTCCCAGTTCTACCATGTGATGGCGACCAGTGATGTGCCCTACCATGTGGCCGGGGCGCAGCAGGACAACTCGACCTTGGCCATGCCCAGCGATGGTTGGAGCCATATGCAGGCTCGTGGACCGAACCACGGCTGGTGGTATCCCGTGGGTGGTGGTGAAAGCGGCTGGATTACCCAGCACCCGGAACACCCGGATATCTTCTATGCCGGTAGTCAGGGGGCATTGTTAACACGTTACGACCGCAGCAACGGACAGATTCGCGACATTCAGGTATATCCGCGATTCTTCTCCGGGGAACCTGCCGATGCCCTTCCGGAACGTTGGCAATGGACCTTTCCGATCATGTTTGCAAAACAGGATGCGAGTGTGATGTATACCTGTTCCCAGCATGTTTGGAAGACCATAAATGACGGGCAGTCCTGGGAGAAGATCAGCCCGGACCTCACTTATGCGGACCCTAGCACCCTTGGCAAGACTGGCGGGGTGATAACTATGGATATGAATGGGCCGGAGATTTACGCTACGGTCTTTGCCCTGGCGCCTTCCTGGCACGATATCGGTACGATCTGGGCCGGTTCCGATGATGGGAAAATGCACATAACCCGTGATGGCGGTGGCACCTGGGAGGACATTACCCCCAAAGGCCTGCCGAAGTTTTCCCGTATCAGCATTATTGACGAATCCCGGCACCGTCCAGGGACATTGTTCCTGGCGGCCAACCGCTATCAGGTGGACGACCGCCAGCCTTACGTCTTTAAAACACATGACTATGGGAAGACCTGGACGAAAATCATAAGCGGTATTGAAGACGGACATTTTGCCCGGGCCGTTCGGGAAGACCCGAAGCGCGAAGGCCTACTGTATTTGGGAACGGAACACGGGGTGTATTTCTCCCTTAACGATGGAGCCCTCTGGCAATCCCTTCAAGGCAACTTGCCAGACACGCCCATTCGGGATTTGGTGGTGAAGGACAACGATGTGGTAGTCGGCTCCCACGGGCGCGGCTTTTGGATCCTGGATGACATTCGTCCGCTACGGCAATACAAGCCGGAAATGAAAGAAAAGGAGGCTGTTTTATTTGAACCGGCCGATGCAATTCGTGGGGTCTACGATGCAAATGTGCAGTATTACCTGAAGGAAGAACTGGACACCATCACCTTTGAAATCTTGGATGCGGAAGGCAAACTCATCGATACATTTACGGGGAGCAAGCCAGAATATGAGGAAGATCCAGATCTTCCCTGGTGGAAAAAAGGCGGGTCTACCAAGCCGACAACTGCACAGGGCCTGAATACATTTTCCTGGGATCTACGTTATAAGGGAGCTACGGATTTTGAAGGGATGATTATCTGGAGTGCGAGGCCAAAGCGGGGTCCCAAGGCCCCATTGGGCACCTACCAGGTGCGGATGAAAGCAGGGGGAGAAAGCCAGACACATTCGTTTGACGTTTTAATAGATCCCAATTTAAAGGGTATCACCGAAGCCGACTTGCAGGAGCAATTCGACCTTTCCCAGCAAATCGTTCAAAAAACCAGTGCCACCAACGAAGCAGTAATCCATATTCGCAAGATACGGGCGCATTTGGAGGCAAATAAGGATGCGCTGGGTACAGCCACTTACCAGGGCACGGCCCAACCCTTTTTGGACAAGCTTGCTGCGATTGAGCAGGAACTTTACCAGGTGAAAAACCAATCCAACCAGGACCCTTTGAACTTCCCCATAAAGCTTAATAACCGCCTGGCTTCCCTACGACGCAGTGTCGAGAACGGGGATGCCCGACCTACTGATGGGGCTTACAAGGTATTTAGGGAGCTCTCGGCGGAATTGGACCGGCACCTTGGGGCGTTGGAGCAGATCATTGCCAAGGAGGGAGCGAAGGTCAACCGTGCTCTGGGAAAAGCCGGGGTAGCAGACTTTTCGGATTTTGGGGAATAGCGGCTTGGGAGATGAAGCTGAATTGATTCGAGAAAGCCAAATAAGGCCAAACATGAAAATGGACCACTTTGCATCGCTTTATAAGCCCTTTTTGATGGTATTGATTTTTTTGTTCTCCAACCCTTTGTTTATTATGCAGGACATGAAGGCCCAGACAACCAAATCCGAAATTCGGATGACCGATGATGGCTACCGTCTCTTTTTGAATGGGGAGCCTTTTTACGTAAAAGGTGCTGGTGTTGACAATGGGGATATAGACGCCCTGGCCAGGCATGGCGCAAATGCCCTTAGGACATGGAGCACGGAAAACGGAAAAGAGGTCTTGGACAAGGCCCATGAACTGGGGTTAAAGGTGATGATGGGGATTTGGGTAGACCTGGAACGCCATGGCTTTGATTACAACGACAAAAAAGCGGTCAAGATGCAATTGGAGCGTATCCGGAAACGGGTCCTGGCCCTTAAGGACCATCCGGCACTCATGCTATGGGGCATTGGCAACGAAATGAATTTACAATCCCAAAACCCCAAAGTTTGGGATGCGGTGAATGAAATCGCCAAAATGATTCATGAAATCGACCCAAACCATTTAACAACGACTCCTTTGGCCGGTATCGATAAGGAACTCGTAACCCTAGTGACCAAAAAAGCACCGGAGGTTGATTTTTTGAGTATTCAACTCTATGGTCCCATGGATGTACTTCCCCAGCTCATTCGGGACTCGGGTTATAAGGGACCCCTATTGGTCACCGAATGGGGTGCCACCGGTTATTGGGAGGTGGAAAAAACAGATTGGGGGGCTCCCTTGGAAAATAATAGCTCTAAAAAGGCAAATCTATATTTACAGCGCTACCAAAAATCCATTTTGGGGCTACCAAAACAGGTGATAGGCTCCTTTGTCTTCTTATGGGGCCAGAAACAGGAACGCACTCCTACCTGGTTTGGCATGTTCCTGCCCAATGGGATGGAAACGGAGTCAGTGGATATGATGCATTATGCCTGGAATGGCGAATGGCCCAAAAACCGAAGCCCGCAATTGGAAGACTTTACTTTGGATGGAAAGAGGGCTCAAAATAGCATTGGATTGACGGCTAATAGATCCTATAAGGCCCGGGTAGTTGCAAAAGATCCAGATAAGGATGAATTGACCTATCGCTGGGAAATTATGCGGGAGAGCCAATCTTCAAAAACCGGTGGGGATGCGGAATACGTTCCTGAAAAAATAGACGGGTTGTTTGCAGCACCTTTGGCGGATTTTGTCACTTTTCGTGCTCCGGAAGAAAAAGGGGCGTATCGATTGTTTATCTACGTGGAAGATGGTCATGACCATTCGGCACATGCCAATATCCCTTTTTGGGTAGAAGATTAACGCTTCTAATTGGTTTTGTACGTAAGAAAATACTATCTTAAGGGTTAAAGCTACCGCTATGAAAAATACCACAAAAATTCTGCTTATTCTAGGATCAGTACTTCTGGGAAGTTGTGCAACAAACATCAAAACAAAAAAAGCCATAGAAGGCAACTTTAATGAATTCCAGACCTTCGCTTATTTGCCAAATACAACTTTTGACATCAATGCGTTCAATAGTGATGCCGACAATTCCGTGGAACCCGCTTTAGTTTCCTCCTTGAACAACGAAATGATCAAAAAAGGGTATTCCATCAATAACGAAAACCCGGACCTATTGCTTTTATTGAGGACAAATAGGGAAATAAACAGTAATGAAAATACGAAGAGCAAATACGAACAGGCCTCTTCGGGAGGTTCTGCCGGGAGCAGTCCAAACTACTCCGCAACAGGTGCATCAGGGGGCCAGAGGTATCTTTCAAGTGATGAAAGCACAACAAATAATAAGCCCTATAAAAAGGGAAGTTTGGTCGTTGAAATGTACGATAGCTCATCAAAGGAATTGGTTTGGGTGGGTATCGCTGAAAATATCAAGTCCCACATATCCGATCAAACGTTAATGGATCGAATGTTAAAGGAAATTTTTAAGAAATTTCCGGAATAGTACTTTTCCTTTCCCTTTGATTTTCCTGAGATTGATCAAACGGCGATTTTTTGTCCATTAATGTAGCGAACTAGCACAGGAGAGACCATAGACAACACTAAAAAAGCCCCCAGCTCGCGCAGGGGCTTTTTTGTGACCAAACCTATTTTTCAGTATAATGTTTGTTGAACTGATTCGGATCATTTTGTAGGTCAATAGGCTGAAATACCTTTATGTAAACCGTAAAAGTAAATGCCATGAAACCTAAAAAGTATCCAAAAGCAGACATTGACAGAAACATTGGGTTATACTTTTTGATAGGTCTCAATTTAGCGTTGTTCACAACATGGAGGCTTCTCGAAATGAAAACCTATGAAAAGCCACAACAATTTGCTGAAATCGTACAGGTTGTGGAAGATTTCAGTGAAGATGTTCCCCAAACCGAACAGGTTAAGGTAGAAGCGCCCCCACCACCGCCCAACGCCCCTGATGTCATCGAAATTGTTGATGATGTGGCCGACATTGAAGAAACCATTATCGAAACCACGGAAAGTAGTCAGGAAACCTATATTGAAGATGTGGTGGTTCGTGTGGATGACGTGGCTGTAGAGGAAGTTGAGGAAGAAATATCAGTGCCGTTCGCCGTCATCGAAAAAGCGCCCATATTTCCGGGTTGTGAAGGCATGGAGACCGAAGAGGAAAAAAGGGAATGTTTTAACCAAAAAGTACAGGAACATATTCACGACAATTTGGTCTATCCCGCAGTTGCTTTGGAATTGGGCATTAAAGGAAGGGTATTTGTAACCTTTGAAGTGGGTGCCGATGGAAAAGTGGCGAATATTCGGCAAAGAGGGCCAGATCGTATCCTAGAGGAAGAGGCGGTGCGGATAATTGCCAGTTTGCCGGAAATGACCCCTGGAAAACAACGGGGAAAGAACGTCAAAGTGGGGTACAGCGTACCCATAAACTTTGTCTTTAAAGCACAATAATTAGAGTTTTCCGGGGAATGACATCGTATTGATTCGGGATGTCGGCTATAGCGTCGTTGGATTTCAGAAGGGCAACTCAAATCCTGGGCTTTGATCGGTGGAGGCTAGGTCCATCTTTTATAGCTCAAAACATTAGGTTCCCATGGCCAATTTAACCATGGAATAGTGTGATTTTTCGCTCCCACAAACAGGGCAGCTATAATCATCGGGTAACTTTGCAAAGGTTGTGGCCGGGGATATTCCCGAACGGGCATCCCCAACTTTGGCATCATAAATGGTCAAACAATTTTGGCATTGCATCACTTCCTGCAATTCTTGTTCAACCTTCTTATGCGTCTTCTCCGCCCGTTCTTTTCCAGCGTACAATTGCGCAAAGTACTTTTTGCTCAACTCCATTAAGACTTGACTCAACTGTGATTTGTCCACTTCCTGGGCATAGAGCACATATGCATCGGAATTTGGGTCAAAATTCTTAAAGTGCAATACGTTGAATGTGGGTTTGGCCTCGAAATCCTTAACAACCTCGGGAATGGGGTTTTTCTCAATGATAATTGAGGAAAAATGCGAACGTTTTCCCACATCATTGCTAATGCCAAAAGTCAACCCATAGGTACTAATGTCATTTTCGTTGAAATGCTTTACCAAATCCCTTTTGAGTTCCAAGGCCTCATCATCATCTACGGGCAGGTGCCAGTTCATTTCGAGCTGTGAGTGCCGTACATTGATTCCTTTTTGGCCAAGAAAACGCTCTAAGTCCGGCCGACTTTCCTTTCGAATGCCTTTAACAACGAAGGATTTCCAGGGGGTGATGCATATTTTCCCAATACTGTTGTCCAAACAAAAACCACAAAAATCCTTCAAAAACCCAAGATCATATCGATTGTTGCGCCAATAGAGACCCAACCAAAACTTATCAAGTCCCATACGATTCATTCCTTCATAATAAGGGAAGGTCAAAAACGGCACTTCAAGGGGTTTTGATACCGTACGATTATTCGTTTGCAGGTTTTGGCTAAGTATCGAAAACAGCTGATCCACATTATCGATTGTGGGATAAATGGCCTCAATCACATTTGATACCTGAACAATGTCCCAACTGTAGATCAGAACGGGATAGTAGGCCCTTTTTTTCCAGTGTGGAAGAAAGATGTTGAGGTACCAATAATCTTCTTGTTCAGAGGCGATAAAATTCAAATTTCCATTGAAAATGGGCACCAGTCGTTGTTTGGGATCGGTGATATTGATTTTGAGTTTGGGGCTAAAATCGAACTGTTCCAGCAGATAGAGGTAGGTCGATCCCTTGAGCCAAAAGGTCATATCAAAAATATCGGCCGAAACGTATGAGCATACAATGTTTTGAAAACTACGGTCAGATACGATATGGGAACTGTACCTTGAATTTTTGTTGAGAGCTGCTTTTTCATCTTTGGACAAGGGGAACAATAAATCTTGCCGGGAACCAAAAAACACTTCTGAAAGTCCGGCCATCTCCAACATAGTGATGCCATCCTTGAGCTCCCCGGGGGAAGTAACTCCACCCTTGATCAAAATTCGATGTAAATCGTCATTCTTTACGCTCATGCCGCCGTTGTTTTTTGTTGTTCATTTAGGATGGCTTTTACCTCCGGCTTACAACTTCCACAGCCCAGCCCGGCACCGGTTTGGGCACAGAGTTCCTTAAAATCCCTGCAACCACTGGCAATGACCTCTTTCAGGTTCCCTACACCCACTTGGGAGCAGGAGCAGACCAACTTCCCTTTTAAGGGCTCACTGTTTGAACCGCCACGCAATAATTCTTCCCGCTTATCGGACAGTTCAATTTCCTCTTCTATCAATCTTTTGAATTCAGCAAATTCACTTTTGTCCCCCATCAAAATAGCCCCTTTAAGGGTGTCATCCTTTACAATGCATTTTTTGTAAAAGCGCTTGCTCACATCCATTAAGAGAATCTCTTCGTAGCTGGAATCATCCTTGGGCGTATTCACCATACCAATACTACATAGATCCAAATCCTCGAACTTAAGAATGTTCATGGGAACGGAACCCGAATAGCTATTGCTCAAATCACCCAAAAGAAAATTGGCGGCAATATCGGCCTGTTGTTCCGCAGCTGAGGTAATGCCGAAAAGGGCATTCTCAAATTCGGCGATTTCGCCCAGGGCAAAAATATTGGGGTCGCTTGTTTTAAGGTATGGGTCCACCACAACGCCCCTTCTTGTTGCCAGACCTGCTTCTTTGATGATATGGATATTGGGCCTTGTACCAATGGCATAAACAATGGCGTTGCAGTTCAAGGTTTTTCCTGTCTTGAGGACCACATTTAAAATGTTGTTACCTTCCTTTTCCCCAAATACGGTGCTTACCTCATTGTCAAAGTACAATTGGATCCCCCGATCCACAACGTCTTCTGCCAGCAATCTGCTGGAGATGGGGTCCAACTGCCTTTCCATAAGCCGTGGGGCACGTTGAATGATACTGATGTTTACGTTCTTCTTTTTGAGTGCGGCAGCGAGTTCAAGGCCCAGTAGGCCGCCGCCTACAATAACCACATGTTGCTCCTCGTTGGGAAGTCCGGTCCCTTTCAGGTAGTTTTTTAGGGCATCCGCATCGTTACGTTCGCGCATGGTAAAACGACCGGGCAAATCAAGTCGCACATCATTGGGAACAAAGGCACGACTACCGGTGGCCATTATTAATTTGTCATACGAATGTTTTGATCCCCTGTCATCAATGACCATTTTTTCCCTGGGAAGGATTTTTTGGATGCCATTTTCGCCATGAAGGGTAACGTTAAGGCTTTTCAGTTCTCCCTTCTTCAATTTTTGGAGGGCTTCCCAAGGTAAATCCTCATTCACGTATTCGGGAAGCAGAACACGGTTGTAAAATGGATATTTTTCCTTGGAGAACACTTGTATTTCATCATCCTCGTTCTTTTCCCGAAACGATTGTATAAAACGATAGGAGGCTGCCCCTGCACCAACAACGATGATTTTTTCTTTGGGTTTTTGATATTTCTCTACCTGTACCGCCGAGTATTTAAAGTCGGGCTCTTTGGAAATGGGATCGATCAAATCCCCGGTCAGGTTATTGGCCCTGCCGAAATCACTGTTCAAAATTTTGCCCCAGTGCATGGGCAAAAAGACCACCCGCTCCCGAATATCAAAATCGATTTTGACCTTGACGCGAACAGCGCCTCGCCGGCTGTTCACCACAGCAATATCATCATTTTTTAAACCGCGCACATAAGCATCTACCCGGTTCATTTGCAGGTAAGGAGCCGGAATATGAGTCAACAGGCGTTTTACCTTACCCGTTTTGGTCCGGGTATGCCATTGGTCGCGGACACGACCGGTATTCAAGATCAAAGGGTATTCAGGGTCGGTACCTTCCGATGTATTGATTAAGCGTTTGGGCGCATTGAAATGCGCTTTTCCATCAGAAGTAAAATAGTTGTTGTCGTTAAAAAGACGCGGGGTGCCCGGATGTGCTGCATGTGGAACCGGCCATTGAAAACTCCCTTCTTTTTTCAGCCGTTCGTGCGAAAGGCCCGAGATATCGATATTGGTTCCCTTGGTCATTAAGCAATACTCGTCGTATACCTCCCCCACGGAATTATAGTCAAAACCGGGAAATCCCATTTCTTGGGCAAACCGCCATAATATTTCTGCATCCGGCAGTGCCTCCCCGGGTGCATCAATGACCTTGGGCAAATAACTGATGCGACGCTCGGAATTGGTCATGGTTCCTTCTTTCTCCAACCATCCTGCCGCCGGCAATAACAAATCTGCATATTGAGTGGTCTCGGCATGATGTGAAATGTCCTGAACGACCACGAAGTTGGCCTTTTCAAGGGCTTTTTCAACTCTTTTGGAGTTTGGCAGACTTACTACAGGATTGGTACAAACGATCCACACGGCTTTCATTTTACCGGATTCCAAAGCATGGAACATTTCGGTGGCCGTGAGACCGGGTTCCCCATTGATTTCCTTTCCTCCCCAAAAATCCTGAACTTCCCTTCGGTGCCTTGGATTGCCTAAATCCCTGTGGGCAGCCAATAAACTTGCCATACCCCCAACTTCGCGTCCGCCCATGGCATTTGGTTGTCCAGTCAATGAGAAAGGGCCCGATCCGGGCTTTCCAATTTGTCCGGTAAGCAATGACAGGTTCAAGAGCGAAACGTTCTTGTCCACCCCAATGACGCTTTGATTCAATCCCATGGTCCACATACTGATGAATCCGTTGGCGTCTGCTATCATTTTGCCCGCCTTTTTGATCTCATCCGTAGTGATTCCACATTTTTCGGCGGCTTGTCCAATGGTAAGCTCATAGGCCTTTGACCGGCAGGCCTCAAAATTTGAAGTATGTCGTTTTATAAAAGCACGGTCAATTTTCTTCTTATCGATAAGCCAACGGGCCATGGCATTGAACAAAATGACATCGGTACCGGGAAGTATCTGAAGATGTAGGTCGGCCAGTTCACAGGTCTGCGTCTTACGTGGGTCAACAACGATCAACTTTACGTTTGGATTTTCCTCTTTGTGCTTTTCAATGCGCCTAAAAAGAATGGGGTGGCACCAAGCCGGATTGGCACCGGCGATTAAAAAACAATCTGCCAATTCAATATCCGCATAGGCAATGGGGACGGCATCATTACCAACGGTTTTCTTATAACCCACCACCGCTGAACTCATGCAAAGACGGGAATTGGTGTCGATATTGTTGGTGCCCAAAAACCCTTTGGTCAATTTATTGGCAAGGTAATATTCTTCGGTAAGGCATTGACCGGAGACGTAGAACCCCACGCTATCCGGGCCGTATTGGTCAATGATGCTTTTGAAAACCGCTGCAGCACGTTTAAAGGCCATATCCCAACTTACCCGTTGTTTTTTATGGCCGCGACTCCATCGCATTTCAGGGTATAAAATTCTATCCGAAGTATCCTGGGCCACGTAATTCAAAGTCTTGCCCTTGGTGCATAGCATGCCCTGATTTACGGGGTATTCCGTGTTTCCTTCAACACTCAAAACCCCTTTAGCATCTTTTTGTACGGTAATGCCACAGCCTACTCCGCAATAGGAACAAATCGTATTAAACCGTTCTTTTCTAGACATGAAGCGAGCAAATTATGACAAGCTTTTACACGTTCGAAAATTAGAGATTTACGTAGTAATACGTAGTAAGGAAATGATAAAAAGAAGGCTTTAAAATGAGAGTTTGATAATTTTTTGGCGGTAATGGAAAAGATTAGGAATTTACCAAATTATGCTTCTGGGCCTTTTTGGCCAAATCCAACAAGTTTTTGACCTTCATCTTTTTCATAAGGTTAAAACGATGTGTTTCAATGGTGCGTTTGCTGTTTTGCAGTTTTTCTGAAATCTCCTTATTGGTAAGTCCCGATAAGATCAGTTCCAACACCCGCAGTTCCTTATTGGTCAGATCAAACGGGTTTTGTTTGGATTGGTGTTTTGGAGCTGGATTTGCTGCACTGGCTCCAAAAAGATTATTGACCAACACATTCGAAATGTCCCCACTAAAAAATTTGCCCCCAGCATTTACGGTATGGATGGCCTTGATGAATTCCTTTTTATCGGTGTCCTTCAATAAATAGCCGTTGGCGCCGGCTTTGACCGATTTAAGGATATATTCTTCGGAATCGTGCATGGAAAGGATAATACTTTTGGTAGTTGATTTTCCTTTTTGGTTCAGTTGTTCCACGGCATCAATACCACCCAATTCCGGCATGCGAATGTCGATAATCAAAACATCCGGGGTCAATTCCGCTACCATTTTTAAGGCTTCCAAACCGTTGGAAACCTCTCCAACAACCTTAAGATTTTCCTCTTCTTCCAACAAAGCCCGAATCCCGTCACGTACCAATGCATGATCATCGGCCAAAACAATACGAACAATGTCAGAAGTACTTTGATTGGACATAAGGCAAAAATAACAGAATTCTTGAGGTGACAAGAAAAAACCAAGGGCCATCCCAACCTATGGTTGAAAATGGCCCTTGCGAAGCAAAGTTTTGTTGAAGGCGTTTACTGGTCTTTTTTGGCCGTGGTAAATAAGGTGGGTTTAATGATGAGCATGGCCCAGGCCCAGTTTTGTGATCCTTTAAAATCAACCGGCGCCGCAGCTCCCAACCGTTGGGTTTCCAATTCTTCCAAACCATCTGCGGCAAACAATTGAGAATAGCCCAGCTTTAAGGCAAAACCATTGAATTTTTGGGTGAGCACCAAATCGAGTTCGTTGCCCAAGTTGCTTTCACCGTTGGGCGTATCCTCCATCCCACTGAAATTCAAAAACTTGGCGAACAAGGTGGTTTTTGGCCCCAAATTAAATACAGCACTGGCGTGAATATCCAATAGCCCCACACGGTTTACCCAATTGCCCACATAGAAATGGTCCATAAAACCGTTGAATTTGTGATTGGTGCCAAAATGGGGTAAAAAAGCTTCAGTGGCATCGGTGGTTGAGGTATCGTCGCCACTAATCGTTTCAACACCAATGCCTAAGGTGGTTTTGGGACTAATTTTGTAGAATGCTTCCAATCCCAACAAATAGGCCCCATCGATATCAATGCCGGTCAAGAACTCACCGGTTTGTAGAAAGGCATTTCCTTCCAACCCAAATTTCCCCTTTTTGTAGGCCAGGTGGGTACCAGCCGTGAACGTACTTCGGATATCGCTGACATCACCGGTGGTAGCGTCAATTTGTTGAAAACCTAAATTGACCAATAGTAAGCTCGCACTGAATTCTCCAAACGCTTTCTTTGCATAGAGGTGCTGCATGGTCTTGTACTGAAAAGGATTGCCTGAGTTGAATTCAGTACCCGCATTTTTAAATCCAAACAAGGGACCACCTTGGTTGTCCAGATCTTGATTGAAGGCCGCACCAAAATCCAGCATAAACCCTTCTTGGCGGTATTTGATCATGGCCAAATCGTGATATCTGCCCTGCTGTGCCCAATCCAACCCACCAAAATAACGCTGGTCATCATACGATAGCACTTGTCGCCCCAGTTTTGTGGACCATCCCTTGCCCAATTGCAGTTCTCCCCAGGCTTCAAAAAGTGCAAAGGAATTGTTGGCGTCAATGGGCAAGATCTGGGGATTTTCGCCCCAAATCTGAACATCCTGGATATTGATGTAAATCTCGTAGGATGGCGTTTTGTATTTCGCACCCAATCTTGCCCTGGTATTGGTCACAAAACCGGCATCGACGCCTTCTTGCTGCAAAAATTGAAAGCCATTTCTATACTCCGACCTAGGCCTAAACTGGGCATCTAGGGTAAACTGTGCTTTTAGGGATTGGGCCAATAGAAATACCAGACCTAGGATTAAAAACTGCTTTTTCATAGGTAAATGAGTTAGTGGTTATTAAATATTTTGATTGATTAATGTTCTAGAAAATCAATGAGATGTTTTCTGTATTTGTAATAATCGTCATGGTCCAAAACCGCTTTTCTGGAGCGTGGGCGCTCAAAGGCAATTTCAAGGACGTCACCAATTTTGGCCCTTGGACCACTGGTCATCATCACCACGCGATCGGCCAGAAAAATGGCTTCGTCAACGTCGTGGGTGATCATAACCGCGGTAATTTTTTCTTTGTTCCAGATTTCAATGAGGATATCCTGCAGCTCCCCTCGGGTCAAGGAATCCAACATGCCGAAAGGTTCATCCAATAAAAGCACTTTGGGTTTTATGGCAAATGCCCTGGCGATGCCCACCCGTTGTTGTTCGCCCTGTGAGAGTTCGGCGGCTTTTTTATTGAAGGCCAATTCCAATCCTACCTTTTGCAAATAGTATTTGGCAATATCCTTTCGTTGCCCTTTGGTTGCATGTGGAAATACCCGGTTTACCCCAAGCATCACATTTTGCAGGGCCGTCATCCATGGCATTAGGCTGGGCGCTTGAAAAATAACCCCTCGGTCAGGTCCTGGCCCCTTAATGGGGTTGCCCAACACGGAAATATTTCCTCCTGAAATCACATTCAGGCCTGCAATCATGGAAAGCATGGTGGTTTTACCGCAACCCGAATGACCAATGATGGTCACGAATTCCTCTTTGAGGATTTGAAGGTTCAAATGCTCCAAAACCACATAATCACCTTTTGGGGTCGGATAGATTTTTTTCAAATCCCTTAAATCCAGCATTACTTTTTCCGAAGGATAGAATATGCCGTTCTGGTGATACTTTTTTTCTACTGTTTCTTCTACTTGCATTTCGCTGGGTTATGAATTAGGCCACATAACTTTTTGGACTCAAATCGGGAAGTGTATAAACCTTTTTTGATGCTGATTTGCGCTCTTCACCAATGCCCATGAGGTATGCGATGATGGCGTTACGTGTCTTTTTATATTCTGGATTGTCGTTGAGTTCGGTTTTATCCCTTGGGCGTTCAATATCGATTTTGAATTCGGGCCCTAAGGTGGCGTTTGGCCCTGGGCGGAGGGGAATAATACGGTCTGCCATATAAATGCCCTCATCCACATCGTTGGTAATCAAAAGTGCCGTTCGTTTGTCCTTGCTCCAAATCTTTAAAATCTCATCTTGCAGGTTGCCCCGGGTAAGCGCATCCAGCGCACCCAAAGGTTCATCCATGATGATCATTTCGGGATTCATTGCCAATGCCCTGGCCACGGCCACACGCTGGCGCATCCCACCGGACAGTTCCTTGGGGCGTTTGTTGATGGCCGGATAAAGGTTCACCATTTTCACATATTCATCAACCCTGGCCTTCACCTCTTTTTTGTTACTTTTTGGGAAGGCCTCCCTTACTGCCATAGCCACATTTTGACCTACGTTCAACCATGGCAACAGGGAATAATTCTGAAAAATGACCCCTCGTTCATGGCTGGTGTCCATTACGGGCACACCTTTAAAAAGCACTTCACCGCGGGTGGGCTTTAAAAGACCATTGATCAAGTTGACCAAGGTGGTCTTCCCGCTTCCCGTGAAGCCTACAATGGCCACGAATTCGCCTTCTTCGATACTTAAATTGATATCGGTAAGCACCTCGGTTTTGGTGGTGCCTTCACCGTAGGTCTTAGCTACATTTTTTAGTTCCAAATACGCCATGGTTGCAGGGTTTAAGCAGTTGCATTTTTATTGAACGACACCGTATTTTGGATAATGAGCATAATCCTGTCCAACAAGAAACCGATGATGCCAATGACGAACATGGCAACAATGATCTTCGAGTTCGAATCATTGGCCCCATTTTGGAATTCCTCCCAAACAAAAGACCCCAATCCCGGACTCTGGGCCAAAAGCTCAATGGCAATCAAGACCATCCACGCTACGGATAATGTGATTCGAAGTCCGGTAAAGATCAAGGGCAATGAGGAGGGTAAAATCACCTTGAATACTTTTTGAAGTGGGCCCAATTTCAAGACTTTGGCCACGTTGATGTAATCTTTGTCCACTGAGGAAACCCCCATTGCAGTATTGACCAAAGTCGCCCACATGGCACATAGACCAACACTAATGAACGAAATGATAAAAGCACTGTCCTGGTTGGAGTCCTTGGTCATGGTCTTAACGATCATGAATACCAAAAGCAACCAAACCACCGGGGAAACCGGCTTGAAGATTTGGATCAACCAATTGAAGGAATTTCGGAGCGTTTTGCTCAATCCAATGATAACCCCAATCGGCACTGCGATCAGGAATGCCAGTACAAAACCGGCAAATACGGTTTTGAGGCTGGTGAAAATTTGGTCTACAAATGAGGGCCGCCCCGTATAGGTTATGGGCTCTTTACCCTGGGCAATCCGTTTCTCGTTGATGGCCGCCGTTTTTTCCCTAAAGGCCAATTTATCGGCACTGATGACCTTATGGTCGGCAATCAGGGTATTGAACGAAGCCCAAACTTGAGCAGGTGAGGGCAAGGTGTTGGGTTGACAACTAATGTCTCCTGAGTCGATACAGGCTTGCGTTAGATCGGCTGCGACCTGACCTTGTTCCGTCAGTGCTTTTTGTATTTTGTAATCGGCCTCAATAGTGAACAATGCCTTGGCCCCAAAATGCCATAAAACAATGAACAGGATTATGGATACTACGGGAATCAATAGGTTGCGCGCCAGGCCTTTACCATCCAACCTTGGCAAGGTAAAGTTGATTTTGAACAGGAGTGTTTTGAGCATTCCTGCCACTTTTAATTCTTCGGATTTGTTTACGGCCACACTTTGCTTCATGAGTATAACTTTAAAAGGTTCTTATAAAGAGGAATCGTCTTTGTTTCCTATTTCAAAACTGTTGATGTAGCCAATGGGGTCCTTGGCATCATAGGTATTGCCATCAATGAATTCTGAAGTGGCGGGTTTATAGCCATCGGTTTCGGGAATATCACTGGCAGGGATATGACCTTCCGTAACCAGCATATGGGCCGCTTTTTTCCAGATGTCCGGGCGGTAGATATCCTTGATGGTCTCTTCATACCAAGAAGCGGGTTTGGCTTCCGGAATTTGCCCCCACCTGCGCATTTGTGTTAAAAACCAAATGCCGTCAGAATAAAAAGGATAGGTGGCATTGTACTTGTAAAATACATTGAAATCGGGCATGGAACGCTTGTCACCTTTCTCAAATTCAAAAGTCCCTGTCATGGAATTTGCGAGGACCACTTCGTCGGCACCCACATATTGGGGCATAGAAAGGATTTTTACCGCTTCGGCACGATTGCCCGGCTCGTCCAACCATTTGCCGGCCCTAATCAAAGCTTTGGTCACCGCAATGGCCGTATTCGGATTTTCATCCACAAATTTTTTGGTCATTACAAACACCTTTTCAGGATTGTTTTTCCAGATATCGTAATTCGTGGTAACGGGTACTCCAATTCCTTTGAATACGGCTTGTTGGTTCCAGGGTTCACCTACACAGTAGCCATAAATGGTTCCCGCTTCCAATGTGGCGGGCATTTGTGGTGGCGGGGTGACAGATAGCAGTACTTCGGCATCGATTTGTCCTTGTACATTATCGGCGGTGTACATGCCCGGATGGATTCCGGCAGCTGCCAACCAATAACGGATCTCATAGTTGTGGGTGGAAACAGGAAATACCATACCCATTTTGAAGGGCTTTCCATTGTTTTTGTATGAGGTGATTACCGGTTTAAGGGCGTCTGCTTTGATAGGGTGGATGGGTTTGCCATCCGCACTTTTGGGAACGTTGGGCTTCATTTTGGACCATACATCATTGGAAACGGTAATCCCGTTACCGTTCAAATCCATTGAAAATGGGGTCACCAGTTCAGCCTGACGACCAAATCCCGCTCCCGCAGCAATAGGCTGACCCGACAGCATGTGGGAACCGTCCAATTGACCGTCAATAACCCGATCCAACACATTTTTCCAGTTCGACTGTGCTTCTACGGAAACAAAAAGGCCTTCCTCTTCAAAAAACCCTTTTTCCTTGGCGATGGCCAGGGGGGCCATATCGGTCAGTTTGATAAAGCCGAAGGTCAATTGTGGCTTCTCAATTTCCAATGAAGTCGTTGGAATATCGGCCTGAGCGGTTGCTTCACTCTTTTTGGCCTGTTTGCCTCCACAGGCAACAAGTAGTAAGGCAACACATAGGCCTAAGGTTTTTGTCAGTGTTGTTTTCATTGTCCTATATTTTTAAAGGTGAATACTTGAGTACGGAGCAAACATACACATAATACATACGTATTTATACTTATATTAAAATATAAATTACGTATTACACGTAGTTTTTGGGAAAGTAAAAAATAACTGCTGTGATTTTGGGCAGTCTAAAATTCTTTGCCCTTTGAATTGTGAAATCGATAATTATTCAAGGATTGGAATTTGGGTTGAAGGCTGACAAACGCACTTTTAAAATAGGATAGGACTTTTAACCAGGTCAAGAAAACCTATCATAAATAGGAATACAACACCCGCTGGATTTCCTCATCATAGAAGGAGGCGTGGTCGGCCACTACATCTCCAATAACCAGGATACCGGGTTGACTTACATCGATGGTCTTAAATACTTTTTCCGTGGAATTCAATGTGGCCGTGATACAGTTTTCCTTGGGAAGTGTTCCGTTTTGAATTAGGGCAATTGGGGTGAGCCCCGACCGGTAACTCCTTACCAATTCAGCGATTCGGTGAATTTTTCGCACGCCCATTAAAATCACCAAGGTTGCAGAGGATTTTGCAGCAAGTTGCAGATCTTTGGAAAAGTTACCGTCCTTGGTAGTGGCCGTCATGACCCAGAAGCTGGTACTGACCCCTCGTTTGGTCAAAGGGATGCCTTGACCGCCCGGAACCGAAATGGCACTTGAGACCCCAGGAATGACCTCGACCGAAATCCCGAAGGATTCCAAATATTCAATTTCTTCCGAAGCCCTTCCAAAAACGAAAGGATCGCCTCCTTTTAACCGTACTACCCGATTTTGGTTGAGCGCACATTCCAATAAAAGCGTATGGATTTCAGCTTGTGTTATGCTGTGTTTTCCACTACGTTTTCCTACGTATATGAGTTGTGCGCCCGGTTTTGAATGATTCAAAAGTTTTGGATTGACCAATGCATCATATAAAATAACATCGGCTTGTTGAATTTCACGCAAGCCTGCAATGGTTATAAGGTCTTCACGACCAGGGCCGGCTCCTACCAAAGTTACTTTTTTCTGTATATCCGTTTTAGACTTCATGATCAAATAGAGGGGGATTTGCCAAAACCGCAACAAGGATACGTAATTATTTTGATATAATCATATAAAAAATAAGTATTAATACGTAATATTGCTTTTTAAAATCGAAGCAATGCAACGAATAGTAGTCATTGGAAATGGAATGGTGGGGTACAAGTTCTGTGAGAAATTGGTAGGCCTTGCCAAGCCGGGGGCACTGGACATCACTGTATTTGGTGAAGAACCGCGGCCCGCATACGATAGGGTTCATTTAAGTGCCTATTTTGAAAATCGGGATGCTGGGTCGTTGGAACTTGCCCCGGCCTCGTGGTACAGCGACAATGGGATTGCGTTGATTACCAACCAGTATGTCAGCGATATTGATAAGGAAAATAAGACCGTCCAAACCAAATCTGGCGAAACCCATACCTATGACCAATTAGTCCTCGCTACAGGTTCTGCACCCTTTGTGCCGCCCATACAGGGCGTTGAAAAAGATGGTGTTTTTGTTTATCGAACCATTGAGGACCTGGAAGGTATGATGGCCTATGCCGAAAAAATAAAGGACAAAAAATCCAATGGAAAAGCCGCTATCCTTGGAGGGGGCCTACTGGGACTTGAAGCTGGAAAAGCGGTCATGGACATGGGTCTGGAGCCGCATGTTGTGGAATTTGCCCCCAAGCTTATGCCCCGTCAATTGGATGCCCGAAGTAGTAAAGTACTACAATTGACCTTGGAGTCCCTGGGCATCCATATCCACCTTAGTAAAACCACCAACCAAATTTTGGGCAATGGGGCCATTACCGGTATGGAGTTTGGCGAGGATGACAAACTGGATGTGGACATGCTCATCATTTCGGCGGGAATTCGCCCCAGGGACGAACTTGCCAAAACCTGTGGTTTGGCAACGGGAACACGTGGGGGCATTGTTGTGAACCACAAAATGCAGACCTCGGACCCCTCCATTTATGCCATTGGCGAAGTGGCACTCTACAACCAAATGATCTATGGTCTGGTGGCCCCTGGTTATGATATGGCCAAGGTTGCGGCCAATCAAATAATGGGCAACACCGATGAGGTTATGGCCAACGACATTGATATGTCCACCAAACTAAAATTGATCGGGGTTGATGTGGCCAGCTTTGGAAGCCCATTTATGCCAGCGGATAAGGGCCATTCCATCATTTTTGAGAATAAAACAAAACGATTGTACAAGCGTATCAACGTAAGTCATGACGGGAAAACCTTATTGGGAGGAATTTTGGTTGGGGATGCCGGAGACTACAATATGCTGCACCAAATGTACCTGAATGGGATGGCACTGCCTGAAAATGCCGAAGAATTGGTCGTAGGTGCACGTGGTGAAGGGGGTGCTGCCTTTGGCAGTGCCATGGATTTGCCCGATACTGCCCAAATTTGCTCATGCGAAAGTGTCTCTAAAGGCGACATTTGCAATTCCCTTCTAAATGAGGAAAGCAGCACATTAAAGGACATTGTTTCCTGTACCAAAGCAACTACCGGCTGTGGTGGCTGTAAGCCAATGGTGGTGGATTTGGTCAATGAGACCTTAAAATCGATGGGAAAAGTGGTTAAGGAGGTCATCTGTGAACACTTTCAATATACCCGAGCGGAGTTGTACGATATAGTGAGGGTCAAGGGTATTACTTCTTATGACGAAGCCTTGGATACCGTTGGAAAAGGGGATGGATGCGAGGTTTGTAAACCTGCCCTGGCCTCTATCTTTGCAACAATTTATAACGATACCGCCAACAAGGAAGCGGTAATCCAAGATTCAAACGACCGCTTTTTGGCCAATATTCAACGAAACGGATCCTATTCCGTAGTACCCAGGATTCCTGGTGGGGAGATTACGCCCGAAAAGTTAATTGTCCTGGGACAGGTCGCTAAAAAATACGACCTCTACACCAAAATTACGGGGGGGCAACGTATTGATTTATTTGGGGCCGAACTGAATGACCTCCCCGCGATTTGGCAAGAATTGATTGCGGCGGGCTTCGAAAGCGGCCACGCTTATGGCAAGGCCTTACGAACCGTAAAAAGTTGTGTGGGATCTACCTGGTGCCGCTACGGAATGGATGAAAGTGTCAGCTTTGCCATCGAATTGGAAGAACGTTATAAGGGGCTTCGTTCACCCCATAAATTAAAAGGCGGGGTCTCCGGTTGCATCCGTGAATGTGCCGAAGCCCGTGGTAAGGATTTTGGCGTTATCGCCGTGGAAGGGGGGTGGAACCTTTATGTATGTGGAAATGGTGGCGCAAAACCCAAGCACGCGTTGTTGCTGGCAGAACAAATAGACAATAAAACGGTAATCAAATACCTAGATCGTTTTCTAATGTACTATATCCGTACCGCGGCACCCTTAATGCGAACCGCAGCCTGGTTGGAAAAGCTTGAGGGCGGTATTGAGCAATTAAAGCGGATTGTGGTCGAAGACAGTCTACGTCTTGGGGATGAACTGGAATTGCAAATGCAGGCCTTGGTCGACCGCTACGAATGTGAGTGGAAGCAAGCCGTGGAAAATGACGAGATCAGGAAACGTTTTCAGCATTTTGTGAATACCGAAGATCGTGATGACAATATGGTTTTTGTGCCCATGCGCGAACAAAAAATGCCCGAAGCCTGGGCCACTTAAAACGATAAAAATGGAAGCAGTGTTAGCAACCTACCAAAGTACGGATACAAGCGCAGTGACCACATGGTTCAAGGCATGTACCGTTAAAAGCATTCCGGAGAACGGCGGAGCGTGTGTGAAATACAAGGACAAACAAATAGCCATCTTTAATTTTGTGCGAAAAAATGTTTGGTACGCCTGTCAAAATCTATGCCCCCATAAAATGGAAATGGTACTTTCCCGAGGAATGATCGGTGATGCCGATGGTATTGCCAAAGTGGCCTGCCCATTGCACAAAAAAACATTCTCATTGGAGAGTGGGGAAAATCTGAATGGGGACTTGCCAGCGATTGCGACCTATCCCATAAAAATTGAGGACGGATTTGTGTATCTTGGTTTTTCGGAATAAAGAAAAACCCTTGTCATGGAGGCTTCCCAAAAACTGAGCAAGGCATTTGAATTTTTTGATGCGGCCAATGCCAAAGACCCAAACACCGAAGTATTTGAAGGGAAAACCTATCCCAAGGAATTGCTTTATGCCCAACGGATGACCGCAGTGCTCAACGAATTTGAACCAGGAGCGTCGGAAGCTTTGCAGCTCACCGCCCGTTGTCAACATATTTGCCGCTGGGAAATTCCCCGGGAGTCGTACGAGATGAATCGGGTAGGCTATTTGCAGTGGCGACAGGAACTGAAAAAATTCCATGCCCAAAAAGCCAGTAGCATTTTGGCCAAGATAGGTTATGAAAAGCAGCTGATCGATCGGGTCACCTTCCTATTGCTCAAAAAGAAATTAAAGAGGGATGAAGAAACCCAAACCCTGGAAGACGTGATATGTTTGGTTTTCCTAAAATACTATTACGAGCCTTTTTTGGTAAAACACGATGATGATAAAATCATTTCCATACTACAAAAGACCTGGAAAAAGATGTCCGGGAAAGGGCAACAATCTGCCTTACAACTGGATTTCTCCGACAGGGGTGCCGATTTGATAGCCAAGGCCCTGGCGTAACTCATTGCCATGCAGCAGACCGAAGAAAAGAACACAAACGGATTACATCGCAGCTTGGATACGGAAACGTTTCTGCGTGTTCGTAAGTGGTATTTGACGGCATTGGCGGCAATTGCCCTAACGGTAATTATCGCCCAAGTATTGATCCAACAACATTTGGATTCCCAATTGGATGATTCACGGGTGATTAATGTGGCGGGGCGACAACGCGCCTATAGCCAAAAATTGGTCAAAGAGGCACTTCAGTTGAGTACAATTTCGGCGACAGCGCCCGAAAAGGAAAAGGTGTTACAGGAATTAAAAACCACACTTTATGTGTGGAAAGTATCACATGAAGGGCTACAAAACGGCAATGATAGTATTGGGTTGCCCAAGGAGGAAAATGCGTCGATATTGGCACTTTTTCAGGATGTATCGCCCCACCATACGGCCATGGTTGCCTCGGCCAATGAAATTTTGGAAGCTTTTGGCCCAACAAATGATTCCCAGCCCACAAATATTGAACCCCAACTTCAAAGAATTTTATCCAACGAGAAACAGTTTCTTCAAAAAATGGATGCCATCGTGAACGAGTATGATGCCATCAGCAAACAGCAATTACAGCAACTGAAGTTGAAGGAGTATATTTTGTTGGGGGTTTCGCTTTTGATATTATTGCTGGAAGTGCTTTTCATTTTTAGGCCGCTGTCCATTCAGATACGGGAAACGATAGCCAATTTATTGCAAGGACGGATCCAGTCCGAAGAGGATAATAAAAAGATTAAAAAAATCTTCAAGGAGAAGGAAGACTCCCTTCGGGAACTTCAGGAACTCAATTTTGCCATCGATAACGCAGCGCTTTTTGCAAGCATACGCATGGACGGCACCGTAGTATTCATAAGCAAAAAGTTTTTAAACCTATTGGGAGAACGAAAATCAATAGGGAATGCCCATCTTTCAGAAATTTTGACACAAGACGAGGGGCAACAACAGTACCTACGTGAAATTTTGAGCTCCAGAAGCAAAAACATCCGCACAGAGGAAATCGATATAACCACAAAGATCAATGACCGTATTTGGTTGGATATGTCCATAATCCCTATTTATCAATCACGTGAGAAGCAGAGCATTCTTATTTTGTGCTCAGACATCACGGAACGTAAAAAACATCAGGATAAAATTGAACAATTGACCAAGCAAAACTATGAGGATCTTATGCAGCAGAAACAGCTTCAAGCAAGCCAAATAGTAGCGGGACAAGAAGAGGAACGCAAGCGCATTGCCAAAGATATCCATGATGGTATTGGGCAAATGCTTACCGCATTAAAATTCAATATTGAGTCCATCGATCCCAAGCAACAGGGAAAAACAGAGGAAAAAATTACCTATTTAAAGAAGTTGGCCTCGGAACTGATCAAAGGGGTTAGAACCGCCACCTTCAACCTTATTCCACCGGAATTGGATGACCATGGGATTTTCCCTGCCTTGCAAAAAATGACCCGGGAACTCAGCAAACTTACCGGTAAAAACATCCTATTTGAGAACAAGGTGAAGGATGCCATTCGGTTTGACTCGCTGGCAGAGACAAACATTTATCGCGTTACCCAAGAGGCAGTCAATAATGCGATTAAATATGCGGATTCCAATTATATTCTGGTCACCTTGAATTTAACGGATGATTTATTGAGCGTTGTGATTGATGATGATGGCAAAGGATTTGATCCAACTACGTTAAAAGGGGCTCCAAAGAACAATAGCGAAGGGGGTATGGGCGTATTCTTTATGAAAGAACGCATTGGGTACATCAACGGGCGATTGTTTTTTAACTCTATACCCAACGAAGGAACCCGGGTTACCATCAACTACAGATTGAACCAAGAAAAGGAAATGGTCGATGGAACGGAATGAACTCTATCCAGTCTTTTTAAAGGTAAGCGACCTTAACGTACTTATTGTGGGGGGCGGTTATGTCGCAGAGGAAAAGTTGACTTTTTTATTAAAATCCAGTCCAAACGCAAGGGTGGAAATGATTTCACCGATGTATCGGGAAGGAACAATTGCCCTGGCGGAAAGGCATAACGTAACAATGAGCAAGGGCAACTACCGGAGACGTTTGCTGAAAAATAAACACATTGTCATTGCCACTACGGACGTTCCCAAAATCAACGAAAAGGTCTATAATGATTGTAGAAAGCGGGCCATTTTGGTCAATGTTGCGGACAATCCGCCCTTATGCGATTTTTATATGGGCGGTATTGTGACCAAAGGCAACGTTAAAATAGCCATATCCACCAATGGAAAGTCACCGACCACTGCAAAAAGGTTACGCCAATTTTTTGAAGATGTACTCCCGGAAAAAGTGGATGACCTGGTTAAAAACCTCAACGCGTATCGGAAAACCATTAAGGGTGGCTTTGAGGAAAAAGTAGCGACCTTAAATGAACTTACCAAAGGGTTGGTACAACAAAAGGATGTTGATGAAAATTAGGACAAAAGGAAATTCGATGTGTTTTCGGATATTGAATGCTATGATCAGGATTTTTTTAAACGGACTTCCTTCTCAATCCCCAATCGTTTCATTTTGGCAAAAAGGGTCTTGTCCTTCATATCCAAAATGGCCGCAGCACCTTTTGGGCCACTGACCCGCCAATTGGTTTTCTCCAATACTTTAATGATATAATCCCGCTGCATGGCCTCAAACGATTTGAAGTCTTCCTTGAATTCCGCTGTCCTACCGTTCGGAATCCAGGTGCCGGGGTTCAAAATGGTGCCGTTTTCAATAATGACGGCACGTTCGATAAGGTTCTCCAACTCCCTGATATTTCCGGGAAAAGTGTAGTTCATCAAAGCGGCGATGGTCTTTTTGCTCAATCGCTTAAAGGATTTACCGGCCCGTGCGGAATACTTTTTCAAAAAGTATTGCGCCAATAAGGGAATGTCGTCCTTGCGTTCACGAAGCGGAATGTTATGAATGGGAAAGACATTCAGGCGATAAAAAAGGTCTTCCCGAAACTTCCCGTCCTTGACCATTTTCTCCAAATTCCGATTGGTAGCGGCAACAATCCTCACATTGACCTTTTCCGTTTTTGTTCCACCCAAAAGGTCAAATTCACCTTCTTGGATAACCCGTAACAATTTCGGTTGTAAATCCAACGGCAACTCGCCAATTTCATCCAGAAATATCGTTCCCCCATCGGCCAGGCTAAACTTACCTACCTTGTTTTCGGTTGCCCCGGTGAATGCCCCTTTTTTATGTCCAAACAATTCACTTTCAATGAGCTCGGAAGGCAATGTGGCGGCATTTACTTTTATCAATGGCTTTTCCTTTCGTTGACTGTTGTCATGAACGGCACGGGCCAATAACTCCTTTCCGGTCCCGGATTCACCGGTAATAAGAACGGTAGTATCCGTAGGGGCAACCTGATTTACTTTTTCAAGCACTTCCCGATATTCATCGCTTTGGCAGATAATATTGTCAAAATTTACCTCTTGCTTTATTTCCTCCTTCAGGTATTCGTTTTCAATTTCGAGTTGTGTTTTAAGGGATTTAATTTCTTCCAGGGCCTCAAAAAGCGCCTTGTCCCTTTTGTTCTTTTGGGTGACATCCCTAATAATGGCGCAGTTCAGGTTTTGTCCTTGATACGTTAAATGGTTTGCGATTATGCTGGCAGGAAATTTTGTGAAGTCCTTTCTCGTAATCAACCAATCCAAATTCAACACTTTCTTCTCGATCAGTTCCATAAAATGTTCCCTCCACCATTCCGGAGTGATTTTTTCATCCAGATCATAGATATAAAAATCATTAAGTTCACTTTTTGCATACCCAAGATTTTTGGGAACGGCCTCGTTGTACTGCAATAATTTGCCATGGATATCCCAGATGTAGATTAAATCCGGGGCGTTGTCAATGATTTCTTTGTACAGTTTTAATCCCAATTCATGTTCTTTTTGAGGGGTGACATCTTGATAGGTGCCAATGATTTTGACGATCTTATCTTTTTGTACAATGGGTTCGGTTACGCAACGGATGTATTTTGAATGCCCGGCAACACCATTAATGGTCAGGACCACATCATAAGAGGCGCCGTTACGTATGGCTTTGCTCAATAGGGTTTTGAGTTCCTCCGATTCCTGGAACAAATGGATCACTTTTCCGGGTAGGAGGTCTTCTTTGTTATCGGTTTCAAAAATCTCCAAAGCCTGTTTGGTAACGACTATGGAACCGTCCTGTAGGTTCAATTTCCATCCTCCAACATTGGCCATCCGTTCGGCATGGTTCAATAGATTTTTGTAAAAGCTTGATTCGGAAATGTCATTGACAATGGCGGCTATGATTTCTTTTCCATTATTTGAGAAAAAATGGGAAGAGACCTCCACATCGTAGAATTCACCCTTTTTGGTTTGATGGACGGCCTTAAAGCTATACACCCCCTCCTCACGTACTTTTTGCCAGTGGATTTGCCAACTTTCCTGCGTGGAGGTGGGATTTATATCAAATATGCTAAGCTTTTCAACCTCTTTTCGGGTATAGCCCAAACGCTTTAAAAATTTACTGTTGGCATAAATGATCTTGCCGGACTCATCCATCCACATAATTTTATAAGGAAGGTTCTTAAAAAATTGCTCCCTGAACACCTGAAAAGGAATATCCCCACTCATTTGTTTAAAGTTTTTGCTGTTAAAATAAACATAATATTTCTCATATAACAGAAAAGTCTACAATTAGGGGTAAAAATTTAATTCTGCAGATTCTTTTAAAACACTGTAATTCAGTTAGATACATTTTTGGCACAACATTGGCCTATAGTATGGAATCAAAAAAAAACTAAAACGTGAAACGAAAGGATTTTTTACAACAGTTGTCTTGGGGAGGGATTTTAGCCGCACTGGGAGTGGGCAATTATCTCAAGGCCTCGGGCCCTTCTTCGGATCATGGAACAAATGTCAAACAAATAGGATTTAATCACATTAAAACAATGGAAACAAAAACAGCAACTACCGTATTACATAAGGCAGATACCAGAGGTAAGGCCAACCATGGTTGGTTAAAGTCCCATCACTCGTTCAGTTTTGCCAACTACTACAATCCCGAGAGAATGAATTTCGGCGTACTTCGGGTATTGAATGATGACGTGGTCTCCGCAGGAATGGGTTTTGGTACCCATCCACACAACAATATGGAAATCATTTCCATTCCCCTAGAAGGCGATTTGGAACACAAGGACAGTATGGGAACTTCCGCGATCATTAAACAGGGCGATGTACAAGTGATGAGTGCCGGAACCGGGATCCTCCACAGCGAGTACAACGCCAATAAGAACAAAGAGGTAAAATTCCTCCAAATCTGGGTAGTCCCCAATAAACAGGGAGTTGAACCACGATATGACCAGATTACCCTTAATCTGGAGGACAGAAAAAATACGTTACAACAGATTCTTTCCCCCAATGCGGATGATGCCGGGGTATGGATACACCAAAACGCATGGTTCCATATGACTTCCCTGGAAGAAGGCAACTCATTGAATTATCAAGTGAACGATGCCAAAAACAATGGGGTATATGCCTTTGTCCTTGAAGGGAAAGTGACCATCAATGGCCAACAACTGGAAAAAAGGGACGGCTTTGGACTCTGGGATATCGAAAATCTGGAAATCTCAGCCGATGCCAACACCGAGTTGTTGCTGATGGAGGTCCCCATGGACCTTTAAAAAAGAGTTGAACAGTGACCCTATAACCAGAAAGGATTAAAAATGGGAACCATTCGATTGATGGAAGCCTGCAGGGAATTCAACTGTACTGAAACAAGACAAAACTTAGGACTGTACAATCGCTTAAGGAGAAGGTTTACACCAACTCCTTCGCACAAGACAGCTTAAGGACCGAAAAAGAAAATTTAAAATATGTATAACAGTCAAAAATGACACTAATTAAACTTGAAATGAGAACCTTTAATGTATTCATGTTAGCACTATTTGTAAGTGCCCAAACCTTTGGACAATGGACGCAATATGCCCCAAATCCAGTAAATGATCCGGCAAATGCAGCGGAGCAAGTATTACATCCGGGAAACCACGCCTTGCTACTAATCGATCATGAAGGTCAAATGGCTTTTGCCGTGGAGTCGCAGCCTATTGAGGAATTGCGCAACAATGCCGGATTACTTGCCGGCGCATCAAAACTTTTTGAAGTGCCCACGATTATTACCACAGTGGCCGAAAAACAGTTTTCGGGCCCGATTTTCCCGGAAATCAGGGAGTACTACCCCGACGAGTCCACCTACATCGATAGAACAACCATGAACTCTTGGGAAGACAAGAATTTTGTGAAGGCCGTTGAAGCTACTGGAAAGAAAAAGCTCGTAATGGCCGGTCTTTGGACGGAAGTATGTATCAATCTTGCTGCCTTGTCGGCTCTTGAAGATGGTTACGAAGTATATGTTATCTCCGATGCCTCTGGAGCCGTATCACAGGAAGCACATGACATGGCCATGGCAAGAATGATCCAGGCCGGAGTCATTCCCATGACCTCAATGCAATATATGTTGGAAATCTACAGGGATTGGGCGCGCTCCGATCAATATGTACAGGTGAACGAGCTTGCCAAAAGATATGGTGGGGCCTATGGTTTGGGTATTGACTACATCAAGACCATGCAAAAATGGGCCAAAGAAGGCGAAGGCAATCATTAAAAATGAAACCCGCTGTTGCAAAATTAGGTCGATAGCGGGTGAATTTAATTCGCCGTGAAATAGCTATACAAAAATCACTCTAACGAACACTTGCATTCACCGTAACAATTATCAAAAAACACCATGGAAAAATTGAATAAAAACTATATCGATCGCAGGAACTTTCTTAAAGGATCGCTCGCTGCCGGAGCTTCTACCCTCGTTATGCCCTCTTTGCTTGGAAATGGATTTTCCCAGATCAAAGGGTCTGCGGATTTGGTGGTAAGAAATGCCAAAGTAACCACTATAGATCCCAACACCCCTTCTGCAGAAGCATTTGCCATTAAAGACGGGGTCTACTACAGGGTTGGTTCCAATAACGCCGTCTCTGAACTCATAGGGCGAAAGACCAAAGTTATTGATGCAAAGAGCCATAGGGTAATACCAGGTTTAAATGATTCGCACACCCATGGTGTTCGTGAAGGATTGCATTATGGTCTGGAGTTGCGATGGGATTGGGTGACTTCCGTAGAGGAAGCCTTGGCCATGCTCGCCGAAGAGGTCAAACATACACCAAAAGGACAGTGGATAAGAGTGGTTGGCGGTTTTTCATGGGAGCAATTCAAAGAAAAACGCATGCCGACCTTAGAGGAAATAAATAAGGTGGCCCCTAACCATCCGGTTTACATTTTTTACCTCTATGCCCACGGCATGCTGAACAAAAAGGCCGTTGAAGTCCTCAACTATGATAATGAACCCATTGACCTCTACTACAAAGGAAGGATAGAAAAGGACAGGTATGGTAGGGCCACGGGTATCATTACAGCGGCTCCTTCTGGCTTGATCATGTATAAAACATTGACCAAACTACCTGCAAAATCTAAGGAACAACAAATACTGGGGACCCGTCATTTTATGAATGAAATGAATGTATTGGGCCTAACCTCCATTTCCGATGCCGGCGGTGGTGGTATGCAGTATCCTGATGCGTATGACGTTATAGGTGATGTTCATAAACAAGGGTTGTCTACCGTAAGGGTTGGTATCCACACTTTTCCACAAGTTGGAGGACGTGAATATGAGGACTATAAAAAGTGGATAGGGATGATCAAACCGGGTGATGGTGATGATATGTACCGATTCATTGGTGGTGGTGAAAATATTGCATGGGCAGCCTATGATTATGAAATTTTTGCCCAAGAACGTCCTAATCTGGAATCCAATGTTAAAGAGGTGGCGATGCCTATTTATAAACTATTGGCCGAGAACAATTGGCCTTGGAGACAACATATCACATACAACGAATCGGCAGAGATCCTATTGGATATTTACGAAGAGGTTGCCGCAGCCGGTGATGGTAAGCTTCCAAAGGGCACCTTTATAGATCATGGTGAAACCTTTTCTGAAAAAACGCTGGAACGTATTGCCAAACTCAACATGGGCGTGGCCATTCAAAACAGAATTGCTTATCAGGCCGAAGACTTCGTCAAAAGATATGGAGCAGCCAAATTAGCGCAAACCCCACCGATCAAAAAGATGTTGAAAATGGGCATTCCCGTTGGTGGGGGAACCGATGCCACACGTGTTAGTTCATACAATCCATGGTACTCAATCCATTGGTTGGCCACAGGGCAATCCAGGGGAGGAAGACAGATGTATGGGGAAGATAATATTCTGACCAGGGAGGAAGCCATCAAATTATGGACAACAGGATCTGCATGGTTTACTGGGGATGCAGGGCGTAAAGGTGCCATTAAAGAAGGGCAATTGGCCGATTTTACCATCCTCAACCAGGATGTCATGGAAGTGCCGGATGCCTTGATACCCCGAACCCATGCCAAGTTAACCGCTGTTGGGGGTACTGTAGTGCACGCATATGATGCTTTTGAAAGGTATGCACCGGCACCCCTACCCGATGTTGCGCCAGATTGGTCTCCACTATATCGTACAGGGGACTTTAGAAAACTGTATTTGAGTTAAACAAATTCTTTAAAACAACAATTTATAAAAATCACATACTATGGAAACAGTAGTAAAAACAAAATGGAATTTAGATACCGCCCACTCGGAGATTGGGTTTAAGGTAAAACACATGATGATTTCGACGGTTACGGGCCACTTTGAGGATTTTAATGCCACCGTGACCACGGCATCGGATGATTTTAAGGATGCGGAATTTGATTTCGTGGCAACCGTAGGGAGCATCAACACCAAAAATGCCGATAGGGATAACCACTTAAGGTCAAATGACTTTTTCAATGCGGAGGCGTATCCCGAAATGACCTTTACCTCAACGGCCTTTGACGGTGAAAAAATGATTGGCGATCTGACCATTCGTGATATCACCAAAAGCATTGCATTGAATGTGGAATTTAATGGCATAGCGGTTGACCCTTACGGCCAAACCAAAGCAGGATTTGAAATTACCGGCACGTTGAACCGAAAGGATTTTGGCCTTGCCTGGAGTGCGGTTACCGAAGCGGGAAGCGTTGTGGTTGCCGAACAGGTAAAATTGGTCATCGACCTACAGTTCATTCAGGAATAAACCAAATCAAAACGGGCGGTCCAAGACCGTCCGTTTTCTTTAAATCGAATCACCAATGAAAATGAATCACCCGCAGCGCCGGGATTTTCTAAAAAAAATGGGATGGTCCACTTTAGGACTTTCCGCCCTTCCCCTAGCAGCCACATCGGTCAGTGGGTGTAAAAATGGAACCGGTCCACAAGAAAAAACAGGAGCAAAATCGAGCGGTAATTTGGTCGTTCGGAAGAACATCGCCGACATTCCCGTTGATGATGCTGAGATCAAAGTTTTTAAAGATGCCCTCAATATCTTAAAAAAGCGCTCAGAAGTTTCACCCTTGGATCCTTCCGGATGGCAGGCCCAGGGGATGTTGCACGCCACTTTTTGCGCCACCAGTATTTATGCCAACCAGGTACACTACAACTGGTACGTATGGCCTTGGCACCGTTTGTATCTCTGGTCCATGGAGCAGAAACTCCAAAAAGCGGTTCAGGAACCAACCCTGGCACTACACTATTGGGACTGGACCAAATTCAATTATATTCCGGAACACTACTGGGGCGATGAGAGCAATCCGTTGTACAATGTGACACGAATGGTCAAGGCTACCGATGAGGTTCCCAAGGATTTTATCAACGTTGGTGCTGGATTTCGGGCGGAACACTACAAAACCTTTGGAGGTTATCCAGCAATTAAAAAACGCGGGGAAGCCCAGTTGGATGGTTTGGCGGAGCAATCCTTCCATAACAATATCCATAACTGGATCGGCGGTCAGATGGCCACTTTTACCGAATCCGGTTTTGACCCTATTTTCTATGCCCACCATGGCAATTGCGACCGTATTTGGGAAGCATGGCGAACCTACAGCCCAAACAATACATTGCCGCAAGATGCGGAATGGTTGGAAAAACGTTTGTTCGCTACCGATGGAAATGGCACGCCGGTAGCTTTTAAGATCAAGGAGTTGTTGAATACCGAGGATTTGGGCTATACCTTCCAAAATCTGGATTTGAACCCAACCTTCTGTAACCCCTATGAGGAAGCGGATAAACCTGTTCGTGAAGCCTCAAAAGTGGACTGTGTAGCCCCGTTGAACTTAAATACGTCACAGACCGATGCCATTTATACGGAAATGGTGAACAAGGAGCGTACCCATGTGATTTTACATTTTGAAAGGGCGCAATTGCCCTATCAACCCTACTGCGCACGTGTATTTTTTGAGTACGATGGAAATGGGGAACGCCAGAGCAAGTACACCGGTACCTTTACCATCCTGCCCATTTTGGATCTGGATAGTGTTTTGCTCCAAAACGGGGTGCATTTGCAGATAGAAATTGAGAAGGACATTGCCGATGCTATTGAGGCCGAAAAGGACATACAAGTAGTCTTTCAGCCTGTGCCACTGCCCAATCGAAATATTCCTGACGAAATATTGAAGTTGGAGAACATCTCCCTAAAACTGAATTATGAAAACGCCTAGTGCAGGACTTAGGATGGGATTTTTCCTGGTCCTTTTTTGGTCTTGCCAAAATACGATTGGTGATGCCACCGAAGCACTCCCCGTTTTGGGACAAGCTTCGGTGGAACTTCCAAATTTGAGCTCGTTGGTGACTCAGACGGGGGCCTTTTATAGGAAATCGGCCCAAAAAAAGATTCAGGTAGTGGACTTCTTTTTTACGGGTTGTCCAACCATTTGTCCCAAGATGACCAGCCATTTGGTAGCGGTTCAAGACCATTTTCAGGGCAATGGGCAGGTAGAGATTTTGTCCTTTTCCATTGATGGTACCAATGACACTCCGGAAGTACTATCGCGTTACGCCAAAAATTATAACATCAAAGAAAACCAATGGAAGTTATTGACCGGAAATCCGGAAGGGATTTTTGCCATTTCAAAAGGGTATAAGGTCATGGCTTATAATGATGAATTTGCTGGAGAACGAAACCTGGTTCATGATGGCACTTTTGTCTTGGTCGATCACAATCAACAAATACGTGGCTACTATAATGGACTGGATGATGCCGATACACAACGTCTCATAACCGACATTGAAAAACTATTAAAAACACTTTGAAAATGAACGCTTTTACATCAGTTATAAAAAAATCAATTGCCACGACCCATTCCAATGCACGTTCGGGATTGGGGCTATTGTTTTTGCGGTTTTTTGGAGCTTTTGCACTCATAAGAACCCACGGATGGCCAAAGTTGATGGATTTGGAGGGGACCATGGCACATATTCCCGACCCTACAGGTCTTGGACCGACTTTTTCTGCCTACTATGCCATTTTCGCCAATGTATTTTGTGCCCTTTTGGTCATGTTGGGTCTATTTACACGATGGGCCTCCTTTGCCGTAATCTCAATTACCCTTAGTGGACTGTTCATTGTTCATGCCGCTGACCCGGCAAAAGTTCAGGATACCCCTTTAATTTATTCCATAGTGTTTATTGCGCTCATCATTTTGGGTTCGGGCAAATACTCCCTGGATGCCATAATTGAAAAGAAAATCAACCAATGAAAACACAGCTCTTTTTCGTCATTTTAGCCATTGTCGCTGGGGCTGTTTTACCACTTCAAGCAGGGCTTAACGTACAGTTGGGTAAATCGGTCCACCAGCCCATCTTTGCCGCTTTCGCCTCCTTTTTGATCGGCACCGTTGGATTACTGCTTTACCTCTTTGTCTTAAAATTTGACTTTTCAACCATTGCACAGACCAAAACGGTTTCTCCTGTGGTTTGGATCGCTGGGATTTTGGGCGCATTTTACGTTGCCGCCGTCATTATTTTGGCACCACGTTTAGGCGTGGCCCTGACTTTTGTTTTGGTGGTTGCCGGACAAATGGCGGTATCCCTGGTGGTGGACCACTACGGGCTTTTGGGCCTTCCCGTAAAGCAAATCAATTGGCAACGATTGTTTGGGGTACTCCTCTTGGTGGCAGGAGTTGTACTGATTCGGAGATTCTAAAATGAAGGCGTTACCTCAAATAGCCGCTGTTTTCCTTGGCGCTGTTTTATGGATGCAGGCACAAGAAGGAAGTAAAAAAGTACTTGATTTTAGTTTATTGCGGCAGAATGATGTCATTGACATTCCTTCAGATGGGAAAAATGGCCTTTATGAAAATTTAAAACAAATCGAAATTGGCAAGGAAAGCAAACTAAGTTTTGGGGGCAGTTACCGGTTTCAGTCGGAAGCGTTTATCAACGAGGAATTTGCAACCGAAGTGGACCAGGATGACATTTGGTTTTTGAACCGGTTCCAGTTCCACTCCCATCTGAAACTTGCCAATACGTTCGAATTGTTTGCAGAATTGAATTCCAGTTTAATTACCAGCAAACAAAACCTGGCTCCCGTTGACCGGGACGAGTTAAGTGTTAACCAACTGTTTGCACAATATCATTTCAATACCAATTGGCGTATGTTGGTAGGCCGTCAAAATATGCGTCTGGGAAGCGGCCGTTTGATTGATATCCGGGAGGGGCCCAACGTTCGGTTGTCATTTGATATGGCACAATTGCAGTACCAGGACCAAAATAGCGAGCTCACCGCTTTTTACGCCGTCCCGGTTCGGGTGGGGCGAGGGGTTTTTGACAATGAGGCGCTCAATTTTCAGGAGTCAGTGGGTGCGGTTTACTGGACACAACATTGGAACCGCAAAACAAGCACGGATATCTACATGATTTACAAAGAGGAGGAAGCCAAAACCTGGGATTCGGGTACTGCTGATGACAATCGACTGAGTTTGGGATTGCGACATTTTGGGAATTGGAACAAATTGAGGTACAATAATGAATTTGTATTCCAGACGGGGCGTTTTGGTGAGCAGGACATCAGGGCATGGACGGTCTCGGTCAATATTGAGCATCCCTTTTTGGGGACGAATAGTTCCATTGGACTGAAAACGGAGGCCATAAGTGGCGACACCAGCGCTACGGATACGACCCTAAACACCTTTGATGGGCTCTACCCACGGGGGGCTTACTTTGGCCGTGTGGCCCGAATAGGGCCTTCCAACCTATTTGACATCCATCCGTATGTTGACACGTCCATGGGACGTTTCACCTTTCAGTTTGATTATGTTGCCTTTTGGCGGTTGTCAAGACAGGATGGGGTGTATGGTCCGCCGTTGAATTTGCAATATCCTTCCGTAAATGAAGAACGATTTATAGGGCATCAACTCGGTTCCATAGCCAGTTTTGAAGTAAATGGTTTTATTGCTTTGGAGTTGGAGGCGAATGTTATTTTTCCTGGGGTTTTTTTGGTGGAAAGCGGCTTGGACAATACTTTGTTCCATGCCGTTTTTACCGCAGAGTTTAAGTTTTGATCCCCGGAAACCAAGGACGAAACCAGAAAAGGCGTATTTCCCGATACCTATTTAATAAAGTTTCGAGTTCTCAAAGGGGAACATCCAATTGAAAAAACACCTTCGTCCACGTTCAATAAATGTACGTTCAATGGACGTAATATCGTCATCAAAGAAAACCATTACGTCACCATATGGGGTGATTGTCCGTTTTGGTATTTGTTTTGTCCTTTTCAGTTTCAATACCCTTTTTACGGCACTATAACGAAAATTATCAAACTACATTGGTCGGAAAATGGTGTGATGTTCAAAGTCATTTTATCTTTCATAGTACCGCTTCCTTTGCTTTTTGCAATCCAGGTGTATGGTCAAAAGGGGACCCATACCTTGGACGGATTTTTTGAAAAAAAAATGGCCAAGGCCAACATTGCAGGACTTCAAGCGGCGTTGATCAGCAAGGGGGAACTCAAATGGATCGGCAGTTATGGAAAACGGAATTTTCAAGAAAATACCGAAGTAAACGATAGCACATTATTTATGATAGCGTCTTGCTCCAAACCGGTCACGGCGCTGGGGTTGATGAAATTGTACGATCGTGGGCTTATTGACCTTGATGATGCCATTAATACGTATGTACCATTTAAAATCGTAAATCCGAATCATCCGTATGAGGCCATTACTTTTCGGATGTTATTGGCGCATACGGCCTCCCTTAGGGACAATACCCCCTTATTGGTGTCCTTGTATACTTTTGATCAGGGTGGGGATTCCCCTATTACGCTTGAAAGCTTTATCAAGGATTATTTTTCACCAAAGGGCACCTATTATGATTCCGACAAGAACTTTCTCAAAAGTCGCCCCGGAACGGCAAAGGATTATTCCAATGTAGGTTATGCGCTCCTTGGTTATCTGATCGAACAAATAACCGGAAAGAAGTTTTCGGCATATATGCAGGAGGAAATATTTGCGCCTTTGGGAATGACCAATTCCTATTGGTTCCTTAAGCATATTCCCCATACCAATATTTCACTGCCCCATGAATTTGTGGAAGGCAAAAGTGGCGACACCACGTTTAAGGTTCTGAAAAATTATGGATTTCCCGATTATCCCGATGGTCAACTTCGGACGAACGTCTCCGATTATGCTAAAATTGTGGAACTGATGGTCAATAAGGGCAAGGTCAATAACAAAACCGTTCTAAGTGAAGAAGTCATGGATGAATTTTTGAAGGTACAGTTTCCTGAGGCCAACAAATGGCAGGCCATTGCATGGAACTATAATGAGTTCGACAATTGGCTCTATTATGCAATAATGCCCCGATTGCCCTCACATACCGGGGTAGACCCAGGGGTGGCAACGGTTACGTCCTTTGATCCGGAAACGGGGAATGGAGCTATCATTTTTGCCAATACCCTCACCCACAATTTTAAAGGACACAAAATTCTATATGTCGATATGGTAAGACGATTGTTAAAAGTAGCGCGCAAATAGGAAAAGCGGACGTACTACCAAGCGAACGGGATTCATCTCCTTTATACTGGAAGACACTGTTTTTATTGGGAAATTTCCAGGGATGATAAAGGGATTCATGCCATGATAACAGACAACATCATGCTTTTCAAACCATTCGTTTTACAGGTATTTGACTAAAGGAAAATGGTTGTAAACGACTATAGCTTTTTGATCCCAAACCATTCCCTTTGCGATGGCAATTCGTACCGAACCGCCATTCACCCCATAGGTTCCATTTAAACAAGTACGGTTTACTGGACAAAAACCAAGCAGAAAGCAATGATTTGCTGTCTTTGGTCAAGGAAAGAGGGGATGGGTATTGGTGTTGTACGCAATGCTAAAAGTGCTGTTCAGAACTATGCACAAATGGACAGCACAAGGAATAACAAGGAATTTATTAATCAAAATACGGAACACATGAATGCGATTCGATTGGGGGACATTGCCCCAAACTTTACAGCGAATACAACAAAAGGAAGGATGGATTACCATGAGTGGCTGGGTGAAAACTGGGGGATGTTGGTATCACATCCAGCTGACTTCACCCCGGTATGTACTACGGAATTGGGCACAATGGCCAACTTTCAAAATGAATTTGACGAGCGCAAGATAAAACTAGCCGCCATTAGTGTAGATTCCCTGGAGTCCCATTTCGAGTGGATTAAGGACATCGAGGAAACCCAAAATGCAAGTGTTGATTTCCCATTGATTGCCGATGCGGATAGAGCGATTGCCGGTTTGTACGGAATGATTCATCCCAATGCGGATTCCACCATGACGGTGCGTTCCGTTTTCATTATTGCCCCCGACAAAAAAGTGAAGATGATACTGACGTATCCCGCCGCTACGGGAAGAAATTTTGACGAGCTATTGAGGGTAATAGATTCGCTTCAGCTTACCGAGTACGAGATGTTGGCGACCCCTGCCAATTGGAAGAAAGGTGATGATTGTGTCATTTTGCCTTCAGTAAGCAATGAAGAAGCTACAAAAAGGTTCCCCAAGGGATTTAAAACAGTAAAGCCCTATTTGAGATTAACACCCCAGGTGTAATTGGTTAGGTATTGTTTTTTTGTTGATGTAGATCAGTTTTTGGTTTGATGCAGACTCCATAACATCTTAAGTGATGGGAGTCTGCGCATTCAAAGGAGTACTTCCTTAGGAAAGCAAAGCACATGAATCAGATGAAAAAAATAGTCAAAAAAAAGCACCGAACACTATTTCTCCTCACGTTCACTTTTGTCGCTGGTAAGGTAGCTGCGCAAAGTGATGTGGAGAAATTGACAAATTATATCAATGGGAGTCAATTGGTGACCTACTCGGAGTCCTCCTATTTGAGCGATAATTCGGCAAGTGCCATTACGTATATCGATTTCTGCCCCAACGGTAGATATCAGTATTCCTATGATGGCTCTTACACCGTGAAGGGCACGCAGCATACGACCAACAGAAACAACAGGGCCTATGGCGCTGGTGTAGCGGAAAATGAAGGGGATTGGCAAGTATTGGACTATCAAGGGGGCTACTATTTGGAAATAACGGATTATACCGGCACCAAGAATTATTATCCCATAGATGTTCAAAAAATGCTTGCAGGGAAATGGAGAATAGGTAACGTCACCTATGTCTTTGCCCCAGGGAATGGCAGGTGTCCATAGCTTCAACGGTAATAGGATTCAAATCGGTTTGGCAGATAATATTTAGCTATGGGGCGTATCAGTTGTAGGGAGCAAATAGCCATTGAAAGGGAGCAGCGGGATGTTTTTGATTATACGCAAAACTACAGGTTTAGGCTCGATTGGGATACGTTGTTAAGCCAAGCAGATCTGCTGGATGGGGTTGGTACGGCCCATGTAGGGGCAAAAGCACATTGCGTGGCCCATAATGGACATAGCATGGTAACCCGGTACATAACCTTCAATAGACCGGAAAGGACCGCTATTGAAATGATTCAAGGGCCATATATGTTCAGATCATTTCATGGGTGTTGGGTATTCAAGGCTACGTCCCAAAAGGCAACCGAAGTAAGCTTTTTGTATTCCTATCAACTTCGGTTCCCATTCAATCTAGTGGGTCTTATGGTAAATCGTGTTTTGAGGCAGCATACAAGACAACGGTTGGCAAGTCTCAAGAGAAACCTTGAATGGCCCTAAGCCCTTTTCGTTGCCATCCTTTTTTGGGAAAGGGGGGATACCACCAATGAGGAAATTTTTCAAAACAGTAAAACAATAAAAAACGAACAAAATGAGAATACTAAAAAAAATAGCGTGTCATATAACCGTAGTTGGCTTTTTGGCATTGCATGTAAGCTGTGCTTCAATATTCGGTTCCCTTAGTGTAGAAGCTGGACCGAACCTTGGAACCCGAGCGGTGGACAGGGAATATTCACCATATGATGTACCGCAGTTGCAGGGCCGATGCGAGGATTGTGTCGAAGGCCAAAATCAATCCACCACCGGGTCCTCTATGGCCGGTGTTGGTTCCGCATCCAGCTTCTTTGGGGGAGGTTCCGAAGAAGCCATTCCTGGGTTTTTTATCGGGGCCAGTCTGGATACGCCCTTGAATTCAAAGTTATCCGCCCAGACAGGTCTGCGGTTCAGCACCAAAGGGAGCAAGACCACCATTGATAATTTGGGGTCCATCAAAACGCGTTTGACCTACATTGACATTCCTTTGCAATTGCGGTATCCCATAAGGCCAAAGTTCACCGTTCAGGGTGGTTTGCAACCTTCAATATTGTTGGGAGCCAATGAAAAAAGTGAGGTAAATGGGGACACCACCGATCAAGATGTAAAAGACAATTATAAAGGATTTGATTTGGCCGCAACTTTGGGGGTGGGCTATATTTTTAATAACAATCTTAGTGTTCAGTTGGGTTACGACCACGGGTTTCTTAACGTTGAGGAACAACAAGGTTTTGGAGAGGTCAAAAACCGGGTCATCAGATTGGGTGTCCTATATACTATAAAAACCTGGTAATCCAGGTTTTCATCCTTGGTTAAAAATGCATTGGTGGCATTCGTAAAATGAATGGACCAATGCATTTTTTAGTAGATAACAACTAGGGAAAGTTTGGTAAATACCTAGGATTGGTCCACGTTAAAGAAGCCCTACTTTAGAGATAAAAATTGGAAGGAATAAAATTAGGTGCAAATGGTTTTATCTGTGATAATGGAATCCCCCGGAGCTTTTGATGTGTTGAATTTGTGGACAAGTTGTTCTTTGGTGTTGGCGAGTCAAGGGGTACTGTTGAGTCTCTTGATCATCGGTAAAGGGGTGCAAAGCAATACATCGAATTTCCGTCTTGGTCTTGTGGTGGTTTCGTACTGCGTTATTGTTTTGACCTATGCCATTATATTTTTGTATCAACCTGCTCATAGGCCCTCCATATTGGATGACGGATTCATTAGGATTATATTGTTTACCATTGGCCCTTTGAATTACCTGTATATTTTCAATTTACTGGGTCAAGGAAGGTACAAAACGGTGAGTTTACTTCATTTTTTTCCCGCACTTATCACAACAGGGGGTATTCTGGGAGAGTATTTGGGGCTATTTTATTTAGGCCAACTGTACCAGTTTGTTTTTGACCCCTACACGTTAATTGTTCATCTGATACTTTATGGTTTTGGGATAGGGGTTTTTTTAAAAAGGAACCATAGCAGATTTGGTAATCTTCTTAGGAATTGGGTGACGATCTTATTTGCCGTGTATCTTTTCCTTACCCTATTTATTTCCTTGAACCTAAATACCATTATGGTCGTTTATTCTGATATTCTTACCCTTGGTACCATTGGTGCTTTTGTTCTGATTTTGGGCTATGTGGCCTATTTCCATCCCAAAATATTATGGGATAAAAATGAGCTCAAAAAAGCAGGACCTCCTGAAAAATATTGTCGTAGTGGATTGTCTCAGGAACTATCAGAAGAGCTGAAGAACAAACTATTAAGATTAATCGAAGAAGAGAAACTCTATTTGAACAATGATCTTACGTTGGACAATCTTGCAAATCGCTTAAGTATCCCACGGCACTATGTATCCCAAATCATCAATGAGCAATTTGAAATGGGCTTTTATGATTTCATAAATAGGTTCAGAATTGAGGAAGCAAAAACACTTTTGAAAAACCAAGAGGATTGCCAATTAAAAGTTATTGAAATTGTTTATCAAACGGGGTTCAACAACAAAGTTTCATTTTACAAAGCCTTTAAAAAATCCACGGGACACACCCCAAAAAGGTATGTTGAGCTTAGTATATCTGCGTGATGGGTTAACGGTAAACCTGCGTCAGGTTTTTGGTCAACCCCAATTTAAAATAACCCTTTCCGAACCGCTATTCATTTGTTTTACCCCGCAATTGTAAAGGCAGGGTCACTGGGGTCTTACACTATTTAAGACGCGAAATTGGTCTGTTGGTTTTGTTCTCATTTGTAAGGTGATTTGAATTAGCTAAAATTTACCTTTTGCCCTCCTTTCTCGGTTGCACTAGCTCAAATAATCTCTAACCTAAATTCTAAAATTCATGGATCGAAGTAATTATTGGCTGGTGTTGGTATTCTTTATTTTGGGAACTACAATTACACTGGCACAGAACAAAACAATCAGAGGTACGGTTACCGATCAAAACGGGCTGCCCTTGCCAGGGGTCAATGTGATTGTTCAAGGAACAAGCAATGGCACACAGACCGATTTTGACGGAAACTATACCATCCAAGGGAACGATGGCCAAACCCTGATTTTTTCCTATCTGGGACAAAAAACGGTAACACAACCCATAGGGGAATCCAATGTGATCGATATCCAAATGGTTGAGGATGCAGAAGCATTGGAAGAAGTCATTGTAACCGGCCAGGGCTCCGGTATCCAAAAGCGAAAGCTATCCACTACGGTGGACGTGCTAACGGAGGAAGATATTGACAAACTCCCCTCCAATCAGATAGATGCGATGCTGCAGGCCAGCACACCAAGTGCCCAGATAAGGTTAAGTTCCGGGCAACCTGGCACCGCTTCCATAATACGGACCAGGGGCCCAATTTCTGCAGCTACCTCCTCTACTCCCGTAATTATTGTGGATGGGGTTAGGGTGGACAATTTGAATTCAAGCCCGCAGTTGGGCTTGGGTACTGGAGGCGCCAATGTTTCAGCCCTTGCGGATATTCCCGTGGAATCCATAGAGCGAATTGAATACATCAAAGGGGGCGCCGCGACCACCTTGTATGGTGCCGATGCCGCCAACGGGGTAATTCAGGTCATTACCAAAAAAGGTCGCGAGGGCAGGGCAACTGCCTTTTTTGAGAGTAGTTTGGGTGTAATCAAAGGAACAGAGGACTATTTAAGATACAAAAGGACTGCCGAGGCGCTGTTCAGTACTGGATTGTCCCAAGAGTTCAAAGTTGGTTTTAGCGGTGGAGGAAAAGGGTTTTCCTACAATTTTGGGGGAAGCCTGTACAAGGATGATTCCTTCAACAATTTGAACGAGCAGGTAAAACGCTCGTTCACTTTTGGATACAAAGCCAAATTATCTAAAAAGATGGATTATCAAGGTTCGTTCTCCTATACCGGTTTTGAATCCAACCTGGACTTCAATGCCAATTTTACCACGCTTTCAAGATTTTCTGGTTTTGAGAGTGCGGGGCGTGGCAATTTGGATGAGCTTACCGATGAAGAATGGCAGGCCGAATTGGAAAGATCGGATAGGATAAACCCTTTGGTGGACAATACGCAAACCATAAATAGGATTACAGGGTCGAATAAATTTACGTATACCTTTTCAAATGCCCTTCAGGCCAATGCAACAATAGGGATAGACTATCGAACTTCCGTTTCGGAACAAATCCAAAGCAATAGTTTTCAAGTGGCCACAGGTACCATTCCGGAAGGGACTACCGACCAGGCCATCCTGGGGCGGTTGTTGCGAAATGCCTTTACGGTTACCGCAGATCTCAATTTTACCCATAAAGCTAATTTAAATGACTTTTCTTTTGTTACAATTTTAGGAGGGCAGTTCTTTAGAAGTACGGATAGGCAAAATCAGATCAATGGTACAGGCGGTGTGGATGGAACGCGATCCGTCAACAATTTTGCCACCCAAACCGTCTTGGATTTTGTATTGGAAAATGCCAATTATGGCCTCTATTTTTTGGAGAACGTTGGTTTCTTCAATGTAGCTTTTTTGGAACTGGGGGGCAGACTGGACAGAAATACCTCTGCGGGAGAGAACACCAATCCTTTGTTCCTTCCAAAAATTGGCATGGTCTACAACCTTTCCGACCACGATTTTTATAAAAGAAATGGGATTAATGATATCGTCTCGACGATAAAGCTCAGGGCAAATTATGGGGAAGCCACCAATTTTGCACAGCCATTTTCACAGGACAGGACCTTTTCGCTGAATTCTTTTTTAGGGGCACCTTCTTTCACATTCGCCAATCCCGGAAATCCCGATTTGGTTTCGGAACGGGTGAAGACCACCGAATTCGGTTTGGAACTGGGTTTTTTTGGAAATCGACTCAATTTGAGCGGTACACGATACGACGCTACTACCGAGGACGCACTTTTTACACCTATATCCCCACCATCGGACGGTCAATTGAACCAAATTCAAAACATTGGGGAAGTATCCAACAAAGGATGGGAATTCGCGCTGGACGCGACTTTGATCCAAACCAAAAAGCACCGTCTGGGAATTAACCTTTCTTATAACACCAATGAAAATGTAGTGGTAAGTTCAGGGGGAGGAGCTCCATTCGTGGTAGGAGGATTCCAGGTTATCGGCTCCGTGGTGGAAGAGGGTCAGAGTTTGGGGTATCTAAGGGGCACTGCTGCCGTGCTTCAGGACGATGGTTCCTATGAATTTGAACCCAATTCCAATTTAGGCGATACGTTTGCTCCTTATTTTGGTTCAATTGGATTGAATTACACATGGGGTAGTTTTAATCTTTTTGCCACGGGGGATTACCAGTTTGGGGGCAAGATTACTGACCTAAGTTTTCTATTGAGAAACTTACGGGAATTTGATAGTGAGGGCATTCCTGAAGAACTGAACGGTAACACCTCTCCGTTCAACTATGTGAACTTTTTTGTTTTTGACAATGATTTTCTCAAGATAAGAACCATTGGTGCTTCCTATGATTTTGGAAATGTGGTAAAGCCTTTTTCCAACATACGGTTTGGCCTCACGGTAACCAACCCCTTTAACTGGACAGCAGGAAACTTTGATCCCGAGAACACTGGTTCTGGGATTGCGCTGCAAAATGGATTTGCCAGTGGTGGTTTTGCCTATGGAACGGAATCCTTGCCCAGAATCTTCCTGAGTTCTTTACGATTTCAATTTTAACCGATAAAAAAGAAAAAATGAATAAGATAATTATAGTTTTTAGCATCCTTTTTCTGGCTATTAGTTGTACTGATGATTTCAGTAATGTAGTAGATTTTACCGAAGTGGAAAATCCCAATTTGTCCGAAGAGTCGGTAATCGGACAGCCAAATTCCTCGGTTATTTGGCTTACGGGTTTGGAAAGACAGCTTTCGCTGGCAATCAACAATACTTTGGTATTGGCGGAATTGGGCTCTGACAATTATGTGAACACCCAAACATTCTTTAGTCAGTTTATGGATGAATTGGACATTCAAATTACCGATCCCAACATAAGAAATGCTGGATTCACGATTCAGAGACTTCGGGAGATGGCAGTGTTTGGATTGACCGAAGTAGGCCCGGCAGATCCTGAATATGTGGCAACAACGGAGGCGGAGTACCATTTCTTTTATGGAATTTCATTACTGTATTCGGCAATGTATTTTTCCGCCTTGCCCCAAGAACCTGTAGGTATCCCAGTGAGTTCGGCCCAAAACTACCGGGATGCGATTGCGGCTTTTGACCTGGCTATTGGCATAAACCCCTTACCGGAGTACCATTTGGCAAAGGCCAGGGCAAATTACTACCTGGGAAACAAAGCGGATGCCGTGGCCGCTGCCCAACAGGCACTGGCCCTGGATGGAAGTTTTGATCGATTTGCGACCTTTGATCAAGCCAATGGACCAACCAATACCATGGAAGCGGCCCTATTTGCCCGGGGTACTTTTGACGATCTCCAGCCATTGCCTACCTTGGATTTTTTGGACCCAAAATATTCTTTCCTTACACCACTGGAAGACCCTCCGGTACATTATTTAAAAGCGGAGGAAGCCCATCTGATTCTTGCAGAGGCCAATATTTCGGACGGAAACATTGCCACGGCCCAGGATAACCTTAGGGATTTACTGGACGTAATTGCGACCCGAGAGGTAAGGAGCATTGATGACAGTATAGAGGGAAGGACTGAGAATGCCCCTGGTTCAAGGCCTAATAATGCCAACGTGGCAGTGAATTTTAGGGGATTGGGACTGGTTTTGGATAGACAGGCCGGAAATGTGGATATTCCTGCGGTTTCCGGCACATCTTTAACCGAATTTGATGTGGACATGATGGTGGCCGGTGACAACGCCGTGGAACTACTGTACAGAACAAGACAGGAGGTATTCATTGCTGAAGGAATTCGTTTTGTGGATATGGGAATCAAACTGGTCATTGATGAAAATGAGATCCTGCAGAATGACAATATTTCCATGGGCGATCCGGGAACGGTTCCGGTAATTCCTCCCTTTATTGCTTCGGTAGTGACCGACCTGGATGCCATTACCTACGATGCTGCTGCCGGGGTAGCGACAACTGTTGTTGATGTGACCCAGATTTTAGTGGGTAATAAAGAATCCGATTTGGTATTGCCATTTCATTGATGTCGATAAGTCCCTTTCCATTCCTTTGCGAGGGAACGACAATAGGAATACAAAAAACCACCAAATTCTTTTGGTGGTTTTTTATTGGATAAGGGTGTTATCCAGTTTTCCCTTAATGGCACCCTAAGGCCTAAATGTGAGGGCTATCACGTTGAGCCATTCGCAAAGCTCATTTTTCCACCACAATGGCATTTTCAATGGCATACTTGACCAATCCGGCGGTATTGCGCAAATCCAACTTCAATAAAATGTTCTGTCGATGCGATTCTACCGTGTACTTACTAATGTGCAGAATATTGGCAATTTCATCAGTGGTGTTCTGGTTTACGATCAATTGAATGATTTCCTTTTCCCGGGGGGTGAGTTCGTGGCTTTTTTCACTTTCCCTGAGGCTCAAAAGGACCAGGTTGCCTATTTTGTCACCAAAATAACTGCCTGTTTTCATAACGGTCTCGATCGCTTTTACCAATTCTTTCTTGCCAATGTCTTTTTGCAGGTATCCGTGGACCCCGGCTTTTAGCATTTGTTTGATAAAGGCGGATTGAATATGCATGGAAAGGGCGATAATTTTTATGGAGGGATATTTAGCGACGATTTCCCGGGTACAGTCAATACCATTCATAATGGGCATCTCAATGTCCATTAAAACCACATTGGGTTTTAGCCCTTTCAATAGGTTCATCAATTCTTGCCCATTGTTGGATTCCGCAATAACTTCTATGTTTTTTTCATCGGCCAGGAGCGCTACTATTCCTTCCCGGAATATTCGGTGGTCATCTGCTATTATTACCTTGATCATGATAACGGGATATTAAGGTTTACAATTGATCCTTTATTGATTTGGGTCTCTATACTCAGTTTTCCTTTTAAAAAGGCAACACGCGATTGTATATTTTTTAGGCCATACCCATTGGCCATTTCCTTTACATATTCAAATCCTTTGCCCTTGTCTTCCACCTTTAAGGAAATGTGGCGGTCATCGCATTTTAAAATTACCGTTAAAAAATCGGATTTGGAATGCTTTAGACTGTTTTGGACAAGTTCCTGTACTATCCTATAAATGTGTAGTTCCTTGGACTTGTCAATAATGGTATTGTTCATGTCATGCTCAAAGGTGACCTTCATATTGCAAGACACCCTTATATCATCCAAAATGCCTTCTATAGCGGAAACCAACCCAAATTTAATAAGCTCTTCGGGCATCATGTTATGGGAAATCCTTCGGGTTTCCTCTATGGATTTGGTGAGCATTTTTTTGGCTTGGTCAAGAGCGGTCGCACTTTTTTGGTTTTTCACCATTATCAAGGAAAGATGATTTTTAAGGGAGGCAAGCATGGTTCCAATACTATCATGCAGGTCTCGGGCAATTCGATGCTGTTCCTCAATTTCCGTTTTGGCAATAGTATCGAAAATCATTTTCTGCTTCCTGAGTTCCGCTCGTTTTAGAAAAATAAAGGCAATGGAAATAAGGAGCAAAATCAATACTAACCCGCCCAGTACAAAAGTCTTGATCATACGGTCTTTTTTTAGAAGGTCCCTTTCTTGGATAAGGTTCTGCTCGGATAACCTTAGAATCTGGTTTTCCTTTTGTCTGGCTTCATGCTTGAGATTCAATTCCGTGATTTTTGCCTTGTTGTTTTTGAGCAAGACACTGTCTTTCCAAGTATGGTGTAACTGTAAATTGGATAAAGCGGATTCATAATTCCCAATCTCATTCTCCAATAGGAAGTACGCATAATGAATATGGGCATAGCCATCACTGGAGCGTGTCATTTTCAGTATATCCAAGGCCTCATCAAGTTTTTCCCTAGCCTCATCGTACATTCCCAGTTTTGCCAATACCCTAGAGTTATTGCCAAGGGACAGCACAACATTTTTATAGTCCTTATTGGCTTTACTTATTCGGTAAGCCTTCTCCAGATACCTATTGGCCCCTTTAAATCTGTTAAGTTGTTTATGGGCCAGTCCCAGGTTGTTGTAGGTGATGCCTATTTGATGGCCTTCATTTTTCCTTACATCAATTGCTACCGAACTTTCGAAGAGTTCGATGGCTTTTTCATAGTTTTTTTCTTCGAGATAGACCAATCCCAAATTCGAAAGGATGGTTGACTGATAATCAACGGGGTCCAATCGGCTCATGTCCAGGGCTTCCTCTAGATACTCCTTCGCCTTGGTAATATTTCCAAATCGCCAATGGGTGATGCCGGCATCGTTAAACGCCTCGATTTGTCCTTTTTTGTCCCCAATGCGTTGTGCCAAATCCAGGGCCTTTAAACTCCACTCCATTCCATCATTGTAATACGACAGTTCATATTGGATGGTGGCGGCATTGTGATAGGCCTCTACCATGAGTTCCCTGTTGGTGTCCAGCCGTATTTTTAGGGCCCTTTCATTTACGTTTAAAGCACTGTCGAGCGCTTTGGTTTCAATTAAGTAGTTGGTCAAAGTATTCAAGCTGAGCAGTCTAATTTTTTTATCGCTCGAATGATATTTGGAATAGGCTTTTCGCGCCTTAAAATACCTTTCCAGCTTTAATAGCACGGAACCTGCGGTACTATTGGCCATTAACTCATCCAGTTCGGGTTGCTGTATGGGTTTTAGAGCCGTATTGGAGTTTAAAAAAACGGTATCAACGGCATAAACCCCTTGGGTGCTAAAAATGCCGTTGGTAATCAGTACCAAAAAGGCAATACACAGTTTCTTTATGTAGCAAGACATTTGTGCTGTTTTATGCTATTCAAAATACTAGAAAAAACACAGATGCCCTATAGTTGTATTTCATAAAAAAAGAATAGTAGTAAACAACCATGATCCACAGACCGTTTCAAATGTACTTTTCGACTGGCAAAAGTGGAATGCAGTGATAGTAACGCCATGCAACCCAACAGGGAAAGCCACATATAACCAGTACACCATGAAATCAGGCAATCGAAAATGGCCGCTCTTTTTGGACAGGGGAACCCGTATTACGTTGACCGTATTCCTTTCCACCATAACTTTTGGTTCAGCCCAAGAATGGCGGGCGGTCGAGGTCAAAACATCAAAGATTGCGGATTCCATCTATTTTATGGAGGGGATACTTGGTTTTGGCGGCGGGAACGTTACCGTTTCCATAGGTGGGGACGGAGTCCTTCTTGTAGACAATATGTATGATTGGATGATGCCGAAGCTAAAAAAAGCGGTCGCAGAGATTACCGACAAAAAAATTGAAATCGCCATAAATTCCCATTTTCATGGAGACCATATTCAAGGAAATAAAAACTTAAAAGAGGGAGGTACACTGGTTATTGGACATAAAAACCTCTTTAAACGGTTAGCGGCATACAGCAGTACCAAACCGCAAATTTTGGACCTGCTCCCTACAATCACTTTTTCGGAACATCTTGAAATTCACTTCAATGGGGAAACCGTGGAAATGATTCATTATCCCAATTGTCATACGGATAACGATATTATCATTTTTTTCAAGGAATCAAAGGTTTTACATCTGGGGGATATTTTTTTTCAAGGGATGTTTCCTGCAGTGTATACAAGTAGTGGAGGAAATATAAAACAGCTCATCCTGTCCCTTGAAGACATTTTAACCCGTTTTCCCAAGGATTGTAAAGTTGTTCCGGGACATGGACGGGTGAGTACCATGCAAGAGTTGGGGGAGTATTTGGATATGCTCAAAAAATCGGTCCAAATTGTTGAAAATGGCATCAAAAGCGGAAAGTCCCTTGAAGAAATGGTAGCGGATAAAGTTCTTATGGAATACGATGATCTGGGCAATGGTGGGGCACAAACCACCGAAGAATACCTGGCAATGCTCTATGGCCTTTTAAAACAGTAACAAAACAGTGCAAATTCAAACTTAAAATAGAAATGAAACGAATACTTCTTTGTGCCATAGCAACACTCACACTTCATTTTACGGTTTGCTACGGCCAAAATGGGGCTCCCCGGGAAATACAAAAAGGGGTATCCAACGAAAAGCAAACAACCAATGGAATGGAGAGTCGTATTTCCATTTTTGAAATTCCGGCAACCAACATTTCCCGAGCAGTCCATTTTTATGAAACCATTTTGGATATCAAAATTGTGCTGATGGCAATCCAAGAAATGGAAATGGGGATATTCCCGTACGAAGGTCAAATGGTCACGGGGGTTATCATTAAAGGGGACGGATACCGCCCTTCGTCCGATGGAGTGACCATCTACCTTAATGGTGGACCTGATCTTCAGGTTATTCTCAACAAGGTCGAAAAAAACGGGGGAAAAATTAGTGTTCCAAAAACCCCCCATGCAGATGAAAGCGGTTTCTTTGCGTTGTTTTTGGATACGGAAGGAAATAGAATTGGCCTACACTCACCGAACTAAATAAGGAAAAGTGACCAAGGCCAATCAATGAAATTTAAACTGATGCATATTGTTTTAAGTATTTTGTTTCTACTGCTGGTCGGCATTATCTATGTCTATAGGGGCATCCAGAAAAACACAAAGAATGGGCGTATCGATTTTGATGGGGAAGTAAGAACCTATAAACTCTACATACCAAAATCCTACTATAATAGGAAGGAACCTGTTCCGCTTTTAATAAACCTGCACGGCCATAGCGGCAATTCCTGGCAACAAATGCTTTATGCAGATTTTAGAAGTATAGCGGATACGGAAGGTTTTATTATGGTCCTGCCACAGGGCATGACCTATGCTCCCTCAAATAAGAGTTATTGGAACGCGTATTATAAAGAAGGAAATCATAATGATATTCAGTTCATTGCAAGTATGATCGATACATTGATAGCGGAATATCATATTGACCCCAATAGGGTTTACGTAACTGGTTTTAGCAATGGAGCAGCTATGTGTATTGCCTTGGCATGTGATTTACAGGATAAAATTGCAGCCATTGCACCCGTATCCTGTACAAGGACCACCGAATTCCCTCCCGTTTGCAACAACTCAAAACCGATATCCGTATTGTTGATGCATGGGACTGAGGATAAATTTGTAAAATATGGGGGAGGCCCACTTTCGGTGAATGAATTTATAAGTGTATCCGATGAAATTGAAATCTGGAAGAAACATAATCGGACTTTGGATGTTCCAGAAGTCGATACTTTGGCCCACGCCAATTCAAGATCAATATCTACCGTCATCAGGGAACGATATACAAGCAACACCAACGATGCGGAGGTACTTCTCTACAAAATAATCAATGGGGGACACACTTGGCCGGGATGTCCCAAATGGGCTGAGCTTATCTTGGCAAATCTTGGCCATACCAACCAAAATATGGATGCCAGCATCGAAATCTGGAATTTTTTTAAAAGACACCGCCTGCCAAGGGAAAATGAGTAGGACCATTTATAGGGATTCACAACACATACAATCCGTATGATGGATGGAACTGGGAAGTAAGATTGCCCCGCGGAACAATTACTCATTTATTTTTCGATATTCCGTAGGGGTTTGTCCCGTAAGCTTTTTAAATGCCCTATTGAATGAGGCCTTGGAATTAAACCCACTTTCAAAGGCCATTCCCAATAAGGTGAGGTTTTGATAATGGCTTTGGAGGATTTTTTCTTTTGCCGATTCTACCCGATACATATTGATAAAATCAAAAAAGTTCTTTCCTTCCAGACTATTGATTACCTGGGACAAATGGTTGGGTTGTACCTGTAACCGTTCGGCCAGATTGTACAAGGTAAGCTCCTTTTCCAGATAGGGCTTGGCCGTTCTCATGAGTTCCAAAAGTTCTTTTTGGATTTTTTTGGCCCCCTTTACATCCAAGCCCGAATGTTTATACTTAATGGATTGTTCCCCACTCATTTCCTTTTTGGGGACGTTATGGAATTCCGGGTGCCACACCACATTTTGGTGGCCAGTGAACACAGAGGGCTGATTGAGACCAAAATAGCCCATTAGGAAAATGAAGATACATGTGGAAATATGTGCTATTAACCCGCCATATTGAGGGATATGAATGGTGGTCAATCGATCTAAGAGAAGACTGCCACTGGCAATGGCCCATATGATAAGGATTCCCCAACTTAAAAAACCTATCCAACTTAAATTCTTTTCCTCAATATTGGAAAAAATATGGGATACACGCACCTGATGCCTTTTCAATTTGATCAGTACGAGCATTAGGTATATCAAAAGACTGCCCATTTTTAAAATGGTTATGGAATTTCTCAGTAAAGGGACCATCTCCATTTTGCCAAAGATTTGGATTACAAAAACCAAGTATCCAATACCAAAGGGAAGGAAATGGTAAGCATGTTTTCGATTTAGGCCAAAACCTTCTTCGGTCAGGGATTTGGTATACAACCACAGTAATGGGCCATGGGCGAAAATGGAGACCTCACTGAACTCCAGTATTAAATGCTGTGCGGTGGAGAATGGACCAGTAGCCTCATAAAGCACAAAAAGGGACACCAGATTGAGCACGAACACCACCAACCAAACCACGAGGATGGTATTTGGCAAAGACCTATTCTTTCTGCCAAGAATAAGGGCAATGATAAAAAGGGTCAGGCTCCCACTGGCTACAAAGAGGTACTGCATCTTTTTTTATTAAAAGTATAGAATAATAAAAAGGATCGGGTATCAATTTACAGGGTTTGGTCTCATGTCCCAGGGAAATGGTACCAACCTTCATGTTGCAGCGCATGGCACCGATGGCTATACGTGCTTTGCAAATGAACTTTAAAATTCAACTATCATGGAGGTTGTTCCAATCATAAAAACGGAGGCACTGGGGAAATCGTTCAGTAAAGGTTCGAAAAGCAATAATGGAATCCATAATGTCAATATGGAAATCAAGGAAGGGGAGTTTACGATTATTATGGGCAGTTCGGGCTCGGGGAAATCAACGCTCCTGTATGTGCTGAGCGGGTTGGACCGACCCTCTTCCGGGCAGATTTTTTTGAACAACACCCCAATTCACAAACTTGATGAAAACACCATGACCCTTTTTAGGAGAAATCATGTTGGTTTTGTTTTTCAGGACCATAACCTGATTTCTGAGCTTAGTCTAAAGGAAAACATTCTCATTGTGGGCTATCTATCCAAGCAGGATAGGAGGGTTGTACAGACAAGGGCGGCCATGCTTATGAAGGAACTCGAAATAGAAACCCTGGCGGACAGACTACCGTCCCAGGTTTCCGGAGGGGAACGGCAGCGGTGTGCCATTGCCAGGGCCCTGATCAATAACCCTAAAATCCTTATGGCCGATGAACCTACGGGCAGTTTAAATTCCTCGGCCTCGGAAAAGGTGCTTTCCTGTTTTAAAGCGGTTCATAATGAGGGCCAAACCATACTTATGGTCACCCACGACCCCAAATCCGCCTGCTATGGGGACAGGGTTCTATTTATTAAGGATGGACAGGTAATGGAGGCATTCACCTTTGGGACCCAAAACGATTTGGAGGAGCGCCATGAAGCACTACTGCAATGGCTTCGGTCCTTAGGCTGGTAATCCAAAAAAACAAAAGAACATGAAGAGCCTTTTACTTCTTAATTCAAAATACCTGGTCAAGCGCAAAAGGGCGTTTGTTTTGGTGGGTCTTAGTTTGATCTTGACCATTCTGCTGCTGAGCATAGCATTAAGTCTGCTCCGAATTATTGAACAGCCTTTTGACATTACGTTCAACAACCAAAAAGCCTCCGAAATCCTCCTGTTGTTTGACGTTCGGAGCGACGATAAAGATAAACTGGTACAATGGTTTTCAAATCAGGAGGAGGTTTGGGGAGTTTCAGAACCAAGCCCTTTTATCATGGTCAATGCGCCTTTGATCCACAAGGGGGGCGAATTGGACCTGAGTGTCCAGTTAACGGAGCACCATAGTGGCCATTTGGTTCAGGACGAGATTCGAATGCTGAAGGGAGATAACAGTGGCCACCCGAATCACGGGGAAATATGGCTTCCCACCCATTTTGAGGGAAATTATGGCCTAAAACTGGGGGATACCCTAGGGCTCAACCTAAATGGGGAATTACGGGAACTGAAGATTTCCGCATTTGTGGTCGATCCCCACTATTTAAGCGCAATTTTTAATCCTACCCGTGCTTGGGTGGCTCCAGGGGAGCTTCCCTTTTTGGCCCCACTTTCCGAATTGAACAATACTATGATTGGGGTTCGACTTAAGGATGGTGTTGATTTGGATACGTTTTGGAAGCACTTCAATGCATCTTTTGATTATTCGGGAAAAAGCCTGCAATACCCTCTTTTCAAAAGGGCGTTTACAAGTTTTTATACACTCTTGGGCGCTGTTCTTCTGATTTTTTCCCTCATGGGACTCTTGATATCCCTGCTGATCATTAAGCATACCGTATCAAGTCATGTATTTTCGGACTACAGACAAATTGGGGTGCTTAAAGGAGTAGGATTTACCCCTGGAAATATGGTACTGCTCTACCTAATGCAACTGGGTATTCTTGCCTTAATAGCGCTTCCGCTGGGTTTGATGGTTTCATGGTTCGTTGTTCGTATGGTGGTCAATTGGATGGTGGAACCTCTGGGCATCCCCAATTTTACCTACAATTTAAGTGGGCCCATTGCGCTGTCCTTTGGCATTGTTTTTCTGTTGGTTCTCCTGGTCTCCTTTTTTTCGGCTAGAAAAGCAGGTCTCGTAAAACCCGTTGAGGCCATTCGCAATACGTTCCAAAAAAAGGGAAATCCGGGGGGGAGGACATCCAGGACCTTTTCTTCCTTATGGCTTCCACTCTCCTTGGTATTGGGCGGACGCCTTTTAAGTAGTAAAAAGAAGAATCTGGTTTTTATGGGACTACATATGGCCGGAATTGTTTTTGTTGTCATCTTCTGTGTAAACATCTCGAATTCCTTTGACAAAATTCACAACGACCGGACTTCTTGGGGCTTTGATAATGCCGATGTGGTGATCAATCGAAAAAGCAGCATCATTCTCCCCCTCAAACACGGTGAATTAATGGAAATGTTGGGGACATACAAGGACGAGATACGATCGATTTCGCCATTTAACTATTCCAATCTGTTCATTTTGTCCAATGAAAACAGGGCCATCAAGGAAATACAGGGAAAAGTGTATTCTGATGCCCTTTCCAAAACAGGCTTGGGGAATATTGAAGGGAACCACCCGGTTGCCCCAAATGAGCTATCGCTCTGTATTGGTACTGCGGAGGAATTCAATAAGCGTCCAGGGGATAGTGTTGCCGTTTTTATCGAGGGACAAAAAAAGGTGTTCACCATAAGCGGAATATATCAGGACGTTGGGAGTTTGGGACAGGGCTTTCGTTTGCAAGAGAAGGCAATGTTGGGGTTGAACCCCCTTTTTGAACCCCGGTTTTATGGTCTGGAACTGCATCAAAATGTAGACCGGGATGCATTTCGGTCTCAACTGGAAGAGCAATTCGGCGAAACCATCCAAACGGAACTGAGCATTGAAGAAAGAAAGGCAATGGTGTCCATGGTAATGAATGTTCGGATGGCGGTCCTTACCATATCCCTATTCTTTGTCTTGGTTCTGGTTTTGATTATCTACAATCATCAGAATAGCTACATCCAACAGCATAAAATCTCCTTTGTAAAACTTAAATCCCTGGGGTTCACCTCCAAAAACCTAAGGATGGTCCTGCTCTGGAAAACCGTCCTGAATCTAGCCTTGGGGGTGTCCATAGGAATTCCTTTATCCCTGTGGTGGAGTCCTAAAATAATGAATATGCTTACTGCCGATATTGGCTTGGTCCGTTTCCCTTTTATCCCTTACCCCACGGGTATGGTAATGGCAATGGTTGCGCTTTTTGTACTGGGGGGAACAGCCGCCTGGTTTGCAGGCTCGGCCATACGAAAAATAAATTTTAGAATAATCTCAGATGTTTAAACTCCTTGGGCTATGATACGTAAAACACGAATACTAACGTTTTTTTTGATTGGACTATTTTTTTTGTGCCCAACCAACCCTGTTGCTGCACAGGACCTTCGGAAATTGGACCATTATTTAAAGGAGGTCTATGAAAACCACATCATTCCGGGATTTTCGGTAGTAGTTGTAAATGACCAAGGATTGGTCTACAAAAAAGGCTTTGGAAAAGAACGTCTGGACCGGGCCAAGCCCTTTACCGGGCAAACGGTGAACGCAATCGGTTCCCTAACCAAATCAATGACCGCCATGGCCATAATGCAATTGGTGGAGCAGGGGGATTTGGAATTGGATACCCCGGTGGTCCATTACCTGCCTTGGTTCAGGACAGCAAACAAAGACATGAGCGATAAGGTCACGGTTAGGATGCTCATCAATAATACCAGTGGGTTGCAGGCCAGTCCGGAACCCTCTTACGACCTTTCCGATAATGCCTTGGCAGCGCTGACCCGAAACTTAAGGAGTACCTTTATAACCAGGGAACCGGGAACGGTTTATGAATACAGTAACCTGGGCTTCAGTATTGCGGGATATGTGATAAGTCAGGTTTCGGGTCTGCCCTATAAGGAATATCTGGATAAGCAGCTGTTTGGTCCCTTGGCCATGAAAAGCACTTCTACCGACCCGGAAAAATTTGGGGCATTGGGCGCTTTGGAAGGCCACTATCAAGGAATTTACCAAGCAACCCCTGCACTACGGGAAAAACAGTTCGAATCTGGGGAGTATATTCCCGCGGGATCGTTTACGCGATCCACAGCCCAGGATCTTGGAAACTATTTGATGGCCTTGCTCAATAAAGGCAAATTTGGAAATGCCCGGTTGCTATCCGAGGAAAGCATTGCTGAAATGTGGTCCCCAAATAGTTCCTTTCCCGGACTCATGGAAGATGAGGGAGGCGATGGCAAGCCTATACAGTACGGTTTGGGGTGGATGATATCTGAAATTGAAGGCAGAAAAATTGTTCATCATGGGGGAAGTACGGGAAAGATGTCCTCCATGACCATGATTGATTTGACCAATAACAGGGCAGCCACTTTATTGGCCAATCTAGATTTAACCTTTATCGATCAATATCAGTACCCCACCATATTTAATTTGGTCAATAACATTCTACATATAGCGGCCGGGGAACCGATCACCGAATTTGGACGCCCTACCATATCCGATCCGTCATTAAACGATTTTGATCTAGTCGAAGAACGTATGGAAAAGTACGTTGGTGAATTTGTTCAAATAAAAGGGGGTGATTTTTGGGTGTATTTTGGACTTTCAATGGAGATAAAGCGGGGAGATAAGGGCCTTGAGGCCATGATGACCAGAGGTAAGAATACGATCAATCATTTTGAATTGGATTTTGCCACGCCTTCCCTGGCCATCGGGCGTAATATGGGGATACCGCAAAGGTTCCAATTTAAGTTGACTCCGGATGGCAAGGTGAAGGGGCTCTTTTGCGGGGGAGTGGAATATATCCGTGAGAATAAACTGCGCCTAGAGCAGTATAAAAAAGTGGAACCCGGGTCCCATTTGGGCTTTTTGCTCCCCAAGGACTGGTCATTGCAAAAACTGCCCGATGGCTTTACGGCCAATGATCCCAACGATTCCAGTACGCGGTTACGGGGATTTGTAAAGGGTTCCAGGAAAAAAGTGGAAGATGCCATTGCTAAGGTTTCCAAGCGGACATCCAATGAAAGCCCCTGGTTTAGCATAAGGGAAGGGCAGTATGTCTGGAAACACCAAAGTTCGGTTAGGTCGGGTAGCCATGGAGAGGAGGTGCATACCCTCTTTTATAATGAAATGAGCAACATACCCATACACTTCGAAATCACATCCAAAAAGGAAAATCATACCTTGATATTACAACAAGTGATTTCCCCATTGTTGAATTCCCTGGAGTTTTATGGTGGAAATCAATGATTCTATTGGAACCTCATGATTTATGATCACAGTCCAATTCGATTAAAAAAATCCACTTTATAGCTATCGCCTATTGGAATCCTGATATCATGGATTATGATTTTGCTTTTTTGCACGGCACGAATTTTATTGATGTTTACAATAAAGGATCGATGTACCCGAATAAAATTATTGTTGGCCAATTTTGCATCAATATCCTTGAAATTCATCAAGGTAAGAATTGGCTTTTTTTCATTGTCGATATGAATTTTCAAGTAGTCCTTAAGCCCTTGTATGTGGGTAATGTTCTCTAGTTTGATTTTGACATTGCCATAATCGGATTTTACAAAAATGAATTGATTGGTGTCCAAACCCACACCACTGGCGGAGGAAACATTTTCGATTTTTCCCCTTGCCCTGCGTAATGCCATAAGTTCCTTTGCCCTATTGATTGCGGTAACAAAGCGTGGAAAGGGAATGGGTTTGACCAGATAATCAACGGCATTAAGCTCAAAACCATCCAAAGCAAATTCGGGATAGGCGGTCGTAAATAGGAAAAGGGGCTTTTTATCCATGGATTTCACAAATTCAATCCCTGAGATTTGTGGCATTTCAATATCCAGGAACACCAGATCAATTTCTTTGGTTTGAATCAAGGCAATACTATCCAAAGGGTTGGTAAACGTTTCAATTAAGCTCAATCCACCAACATCCTCGCAATACGACTTAAGAATACCAATTGCTAAAGGCTCATCATCTATGATAATACAGTTCATGAGGCAAGATTTAGTTCCAATTGAACAGAGTAGATTCCGTCATTTTTGTTTATTCGCAACATATGGTTTTCCGGATAGATCAAACGCAACCTGTTTTCTATGTTGCTCAATCCGATACCGGAATTTATTTTATCCTTACGGTGGTTTCCGATCTTATTTTTGACCTCAAAAAAGAAATCATCCTCAATAATCTCCATTTTAATGCTCACATCCGTCTTACCGTTGAAATCCGTTCCATATTTAAATGCATTCTCCACAAATGGAATGAGCAATAATGGGGGAATCCTTTTGTCCTGGTACTCTCCAACAATTTTAAGGTGAAGACCACTACTGTCTTGCAATCGAAACCGTTGAAGTTCCATAAAATTTTTAATGTAGTTGATTTCCTTTGATATGGGAACCATCTCTTCCCTGGCCTCATAAAGCATATACCGCATAAGCTCAGAAAGTGTAATGACCGCTTCCGGGGCTTCCTGGGATTTATTCCGTACCAGGGAATAGATACTGTTCAAGGAATTAAATAGAAAGTGGGGGTTTAACTGCGCCCTTAAGAACTGTAATTCGGTTTCCTTGCTTTGTACCTTGATTTCCTGATTGACCTGATCCTTTCTATAAAAATCCTTCACCAACGCCAAAATACCCCCCAATAGGTAAAATGCCAGGGAAAAGATAAAGGACACGGCATAGGGTAACTGTTGTATAGGGGCCATTCGCCTTCTTTCGTCAAAGGGTATGGTATCCGTTAGTTCCAAAAATCTTTTGAACGGTGCCGGAAAAAAATACTCGGTAATAATGAAATTAAATGTCAAAATAAAAAGGATGGAGATGACAATATAAAGAAGCAGTCTTTTCTTAAGCAAAAGCTTGGGCACCAAAATAAGGTAGTTGACATACACCAATACCAGCGGATTGATTATGGCCCTAGGCAAAAAGTTGGGATCGATTTTTCCAAGCTGTGAAAAACTCATGCCAATGGGCAATGAAAAAAAACATATCCAAACGATGACATGAATCCAAACCTCCTTTATTTTAATGGTCCTTTTCAATTTCCCTTTGTTCGTGTACAATCCAACGTTTAATAAGCTATTTCATTTTGTTCCAAATCGGCCTTGGAAATTCGGGGAGAACGATTCTTTTCCAATCTACGGATTACCAAGGAACCCACTTTTTCCGCGTCCTTTCTTGTCGCAAAGGGTTTTCTTTCGGAAACTCCGGGAATGGTCTGCTGTTGTATCACTAATTTCCCCTTTTCATAAATACGGTACATCCATCCTGTGCCAATTTCTTCAACTTGTAGTTCATACCCATTGTTTGGTTTTGTCCGTAAAAATTCAACGGATGTCATCCCAAAAATTAGGATGATTACCGCTATTATCCAAAACAATGCCCTATGGTTCATCAAGTTATCATTTTTAAACCGTATTCCATTTTCAGGAATACGGTTTATTACTAATGGATTATGAAAAAAATACTAAAAATGTATTGCTATTAGTCGTCTTCATCTTCTTCTTCGTTGGGAAAAAATTCACGATTGTCATCCAAGTAAAGGTTTCCACTTCGGCCAAGGGCAAGAAAGGCCCTTGTCCCATTGTAAAAAGCTATTGCTCCTTGCCTTGTGATACCTTCATATTCCGTTTTTTCCTCCCATAGGTCTGTTGCCGGGTTGTACTCCCAGACACTTGTCGAAGCCCCAAAACCATTATCTCCGGTGGCGAAGTATCCCCTATCTCCAATGCTAAATCCAACGGCATTGTTCCTAATGATAAAGTTGTCTTCATCATCGTCCAAATCCAACAGCGCACTCCACTGTTCGGTATCGAGATCAAATACCCAAAAATCGGTCTGAAACTGTCCGTTTGAAACACCGGTCCCCATATAGACCCTATTCCCAATGGAAAATGTGGTGGCTTCCCTACGTTTGTTGCCGCCAAAACCCACAAGTTCTTCCCAACTGTTGTCCGCAGGGTTAAAACGCCAAAAGTCCTTTTTGTCATTGTCCCCATCAAAACCAGTACCTACGTACCCATTTGTTGTGGAATTAAAGGCAATTGCACCGCGCCTTGGGGTCCCGGCAAAATCACCTATACTTGCCCAGGTGTTATTGGCAATATTGTAGCTGTAAAAATCCCCCAGTTCATCGTCCCCATCATAGCCGAGGCCAACGTATCCATTGCCGTTCAATGCAAATGCTATTGCAGAACTTCTTGGGGTACCCGGAAAGTCGGCCAGTTGCGCCCAGAAATTCCCTTCCATATCAAAGACCCAAACATCCGATAAACGGTCATCACCATCAAAACCTGTTCCCATGTATCCGAAGTTCCCGAGGGTAAAGGCGAAAGCACCACTACGTGGGGTACCATCAAAGATGGATCGGTCCACCCAGTTTCCAATATTTTCATCATCATCATCGTCATTGGAGCACGATACCATGCCAATGAATAGGATTCCTATAGCAAATGCCTTTGTTAGGATACTTGTCTTTCTATCGTACAATTTGTCAATCATTTTAGTTCCTGTTTAGTTTATATTGAAGCCCCATGGAGAAATACAGGGATTGATTCGTATTGAACTGGTATAAGGAATCACCACCGGTATTTTCTACCTCAAGCGTATTCCCTGCGAGCAGCCCCAACTGCGTGACCGTTGTAATATGGGGTTGAATTCTATACGCGTGCGTAAGGGAAAGGTTGTAAGCGGTAAAATTCAGCCTGGTCCTGGAAATGGCGCCCAATTCCAGGAAGGAATCACTTCCGGTAATATTATAGGAGCTCCCCTGTAAAAGGGCACTTACCGTTAATTTGTGCCGCTGATCAAAGGCAAATCCCATGAGTGTTTGGGGAAACCCCAACTGAAAATGGAATTGCTCATTGATTTTCTTCGCATAGCTCAAAAACGGGGTAATCGTGGGTTCTCCAAATAAAGTGTTCCTGGCTATTCCTATGGAGAAGCTGGATTCCTTCCAATTTTTGACCATCCCAATCTTAAATCCCAGAATACTGTCATCGAAACTCAGGCCACTCGAAAAATTGGAGGACAACTGGGGATTAAATTGAAAGAGCACGTCCCATTGGCGGGAAATCGCCTTTACACCTTCCAATTTCAAGTTCACCAGGTGCAAACGCTCATATTCTTCCAAATTTAATTCCCCGGGAACCTCAAAATATGCAAACCTGGTGTTCAAATATTCAATCTCAAAAAGGGAGGCCACATTCCAGACTTTTGACCTGTTCCGAAAGGTGTAGTGATAGGTTTCCAATTGGTGTTTCCCCAAACTTGGAGCCACACCATATTGAAATCCTATTTCGTTGCCATATTCCTTTAGCTGACCGTTCACTTGAATGAAAACTAGAAGGGTAATACTTTTTATCCACGTCTGTTTCAACGCATTATTTTTTCCCAAATCTAGAGTTCAGGCCCAGCCCAACTAAAAATATTATACAGGGGATCAATTTGTTATGACCAATTTTGACTTTTTCACTACGGATGGGAGCCCATCCATCTTTGTAGATGAAAAAGATGTTCTGGTCGAGAGAACTTCCCTATCGGTATAAATACTTCTTTGCATTTTTCTTCAAATGGTTTCTTTGCCCCAAAAATGGGAAAGCTCTCTCTTTGTGTCATACTATTTTTTTGCGTGGTCGCCTGTTCCTTTGACTCAGGCGAAATACCAACATTGGAAGTCGGACAGGATTTCGTTGACTCCAATGTTCGATTGATTGTACTGGACACCTTTGAATTGACCATGAGCACGTTTAAGTTTGACAGCATCAATACTTCGAGCAGCAATCGATTGTTGTTCGGTAAATTCTTGGACGACTATTTCGGAACGGTGGAGTCCAGGGCTTTTTTTGAGCTCGTTTCGTCTGACGCAGCATCAGATAGCAATGCCTATGATATTTCTTCCGATGCGGAATTGGACAGTGTTGCCCTAATCCTGGGCTATGATGACTATTTCTATCAGGATACCACCAAGGTAATACAGCTTAATGTGCATAAGCTATTGGAAGAAGTGGTTCCTGAAGAGGGTGTCTTTTACAATACGAGTTCCTTGTCCTTTGACAGTATCCCTTTAACTGTAAAGGCATTTCTACCGGAACCATTGGACGAGGATTCACTTCATGTTTCATTGCCAAATGAATTCGGGCAGGATTTATTTGACAAAATCCTGGACAATGAAATCAATAACAATTCGGAATTAAGGGACAATCTACCGGGATTTGTCCTTGTTCCGGGAGCGGATGATAATGGAAGTGTCATTGGCTTCTCCAGAAATCAAGAGGACACCTACCTGCGTTTTTTCTATTCGATCCCTGAAGAGTTTGACGATACTGAGGAAGTCCTGGATTTGGTTATCAATCCATTCTCGAGTACTCCAACGGCCTTTCATAATGTACAATCCTTTTCCGGGCAAAATGGATTGGATATGCTGGACGATCAGGAAACGGAATTGCCCTCCACGGCATCAGGGGATTTGACCTTTATTCAATCTGCGACGGGATTTGCGACAAAGGTGACCTTCCCAAACATAAAAACCCTATTTGATATACCGGGAACCGGCACCCTACTGAGTGCGCAACTACAAATTAAACCACTTGGGGAAGCCGTAACCGATGATACCCCTTTACGGGATTCTTTGAGTACTGCGGTCATTGATGTCAATAATGTGATCATTGAGGAAATTAGAACGGGCACGGGACTGGTTCAAGGGGTGCTTGTAGGTGAAGGGGAAGAATTTGGGACCGTAATTTATGAAGTTCCCATAGGAATCTTTTTAGATCAAAAATTAAATGAAAGCCCGGAAACCGAAAACGCGCTGGTCCTTTTTAATGAGAATTTTAACGAAACCGTGAACCGTCTGGTTTTACAGGGAGAGACAGCGGAAGATTTTAGGGCGAGAATTGTCCTTACCTATGCCATTTATGATGAGTAGGGCCTGCCATATTATAGTATTGGGTTTTCTGGGATTCAATGTAGGGGCCCAAACCAATAATCTGACCGGGTCACCGTATTCCCTGTTTGGTCTGGGGATTTCCAGTAGCTCAAACGTTGGGATAAACAATTCTTTGGGCAATGGGGGATACGCCATTTCCGGGGACTCATTTATCAATAACCTCAATCCCGCATCCTATGGGAAATTGGGGGAACGGAATTTTTTGTTCGATTTTGGGTTTTTGGCGGAAGTAAGCGAAATAGATAGCGGTAATGCAACGGAAAACAGGATAGCCGGCAATTTTTCCAATATTGCCATTGCTTCCACTATTGGGCCAAAAAGTGCTTTTGGACTGTCCATTAATCCCTATAGTGATGTTGGGTATTCGGTGATTGGGATAGACAGTAATATTGAAGGTTCTTTTGATACGTTCAGCAGTAATATATTTGGGACAGGTGCCCTTAACGACTTACGGCTTTCTTATGGAACGTCACTGACCGATAGCTTTAGGGCCGGGTTTTATGCCTCCTACCTATTTGGCGCAATAGAAGAACGTGAACGTATTGATGCCAGTCAGGAAATTGCCAATGAGAGCACATTAAATATTCTTGAACGCAATGTTTACCGAGGGCTACAGCTTGGCTTCGGCCTGCAATACGATATCTTCCCAAAATTGACCTTGGGGGGGTCCTTGGATTTGGGAACCTCACTTTCGGCAAGAAGGGACCGTACCGTGCAAAAAACATTGGACTTTATTCCCTCGACGGTGGAGGAGGAAAACGACGAAAAAATTGACCCCTTCGAACTGCCAACCTCCATTAACAGTGGTATTTTGTACAAACCCTTTTCAGGATTGGACATCTCTTTGGATTACAGCATTAGATTATGGAACGAGACTGGGCAAAGGGACAATGTTGGCGTTTTTGTCGATGAACACAATTATTCTATAGGTCTACAATATGTGGCGGACCCCAACAGCTACCGCTATGCCAAAAAAATAAAGTACAGGGCTGGGTTCAATTATAACACGGGCTATTTGGAGATCAACCAAAATCCTGTGGAGGCCTATAATATAACCGCGGGAATAGGAATTCCATTGGGACTTCGTTCCCTTTCCCATCTCAATATTTCGTACGGTTTTTCAAATAGGGGCGCTACCACGGGGATTTTAATTGAAGAAAATATCCATACCGTGAACATAAACTTCAGTCTTAGGGATATATGGTTTGTGAAAAGAAAGATTGACTAAGGAAGTATGTACAAATGGACGGATTTTGTCTACCAAATCGAGTTTCCCGATTCATGCGATATAAAGCAGGACAGGTATGGAATTTTAACCCACAGGTCTAAAACTTTTTTATGTACTAATGACTCCCTCTAATTTCAGAAATGTAAAGTTGAGAAAAGCAATACTCCATATCGTCTTGGTATCCGGCCTGTATTCCCATGCTCAAGGGGGGTTGATGGGCGGTGATTCGGAAGAGGTAAGCCTGGCAGCGATCAATTTTTCCTCCATTCCAAATTTAGGGGGAACGGAGGTAACCAATTATGGCCTTAATCTCAATTTTGGGATTCCACTAAGGAAAAGTATGGTAGGGTTCTCGTTGAGCTACCAAAATTTCGATTTTAGTTTTAATGAGTCCACCAACCTCATCGACCTTTCCTCCTTTGAGAACATAGATTTGGTCAGGGCAAATGTTTCGTTCATTAAACCATTAAAGAACTCCCTAAACCTAATGGTCTCTGGAGGTACAGCACTGATGTCCAATTTGGAAAGTGGCATTACATCGGAGGATTTTGTCTTTAATGCCATTGTAGGGGCCATAAAAAAGTGGGGGAACGATAACAGGAATACAACACTTTTTATAGGAGCACTTTATGGCACCCAATTTGGTGAGCCCAGGCTGTTGCCAGCAGTGTCCTTAAGCCAGAAATTGAACCAGTATTGGAGTTACTCCCTTGGTATCCCAACAACGGGTATTACCTACAGGCCCAACAACAGGCATAGATTTTCCCTTTTGGCCTCTCCGCAGGGGCTATTCGGGAATAATTCCAAAACCTTGCCTGTTGACGGGGATAGGCTTCTCACCAACACCAAACTTCAATTCAACGGAATCAATACACGTCTTTTGTATCAATACAGGTTCACCAGGCACCTGGCAGTTTTTGTAGAAGGGGGTTTTGTCCCCAATGCCGTGTTAAAGGTGCTTGATAATGACAATAATGAAATTCTTGATTTGGACCCTGATAGTGGTTCGTACGTCAACGCAGGGTTGCGATTTGTAGTTCAAAGACCAAAAAATATCGATGTAAAAAAAGCGCGTAATGAAAACTAAACTAAGTATGGCCACGGCCATTTTGTTTGTGCAACTGGCCATGGGGCAGGAAATGGACCCCAATAAAATGGCCGATTATCAAAACACCATAATGATTGAACAGCTCGATCTGAGCGATTCCCAAAAGGAACAGGTTAAAGCCATAAACCTTAAGTACTCCAAGAAACAGGCAGCATTGCTGAACAAGGAAGGTTCCATGTTCAGTAAAATGGGGGATATGAAGAAGATCAAAAAAGCAAAAAATGAGGAACTGGAAGAAGTACTGTCCAAAGCGCAAATGGAGATTTTTGAAAATGAGATAGAACCGGAGATGCGGAAACAAATGAAAAGGCAAAGGGGGAGTTAATGGAATGAAGAAACTGGTAAAAATAGTTATGGGCATTGGGATTATGGCTTTTGGGGTTTTTGTGTTTGTCCTAATGGGCAAAAAGGAAACAGCAATGGAACCGCCGAAAAAAAGCGCCCCGCCATTGGTAGCAACCGCTTTGGCAGAACCCAAATCCATTTCGTACAGTATAGAAGTGACGGGAACGGTAAATGCCAAACACAAAGTTGAAGTTTATAGTGAGGTCCAAGGGGTTTTATTGGCCGGTAAAACCCCATTCAAGGAAGGAAATACGTTTTATGGAAATGAAACATTACTACAACTGGATGACCGGGAATACCGGGCGCAACTGCTATCCAACAAAAGTAGTCTGGTAAGTCAGATAGCGGCCATGTTGCCCGATATGGAAATGGAATTTCCCGAAGCATCCAAAAAATGGGAGCACTACCTCAAGACTTTTGAAATGGATGGCCCATTGGAAGTTTTACCGGAAACTTCATCCGATCTCGAAAAATTCTTTTTAATGGGCAAGGGGGTTTTCCAGACGTATTACAATGTAAAAAATCAACAGGAACGGGCTTTAAAATACACCATTAAAGCACCATTTACGGGAACGGTAACCGAATCCAATGTCAATCCCGGAACCTTGGTACGCAGTGGTCAAAAATTGGGGGAATTCATTGACCCATCAGTATTTGAGCTTCAATTGGCCATACCGGCAACGGCCAATAGATACATCAAAGTGGGTAAAAAAGTAAAGTTGTCAACCCTGGATGATGATCAAGAGTTTATGGGGGAGCTCAGTCGCATAAATGATAAAGTGGATCAGGGGACCCAGACCGTTGGTGCCATTGTTGAAGTGTCGCACAAGGATTTGAAGGACGGCCAGTATCTATCGGCCACAATTAAAGGGACGGAGATTGATGATGTGATACGGATAAAAGGGAACCTCATATTGGAAAACGACTACGTGTATATTATTAAGGATAGTGCATTGGCGCTTCAAAAAGTGAGGCCTGTAAATTATTATCGGGATAGTGTGGTGGTCAAGGGATTAAGCAACCATATGATTGTATTGGATGAGGTGTTGGCCAACGCATATCCTGGAATGAAGGTGAATTATTAAAACGGTTTGATGAAAAGGTTCATAGGCTATTTTATCAAATACCCCGTCGCGGTAAACATTTTTATCGTGGGCTTTTTGATATTTGGATTTTTGGGATATCAAAGGATGAATTCCTCATTCTTCCCATTGGCGGACGCCAGAACCATCCAGATAACGGTTGCTTATCCAGGGGCCGCTCCCGAGGAAGTGGAGGAAGGTATAGTGGAAAAAATAGAACGAAACCTCAAAGGAATATCCGGGATTGACCGGGTCAGTTCGGTTTCCCAGGAAAACAGCGCCTCAATCATCATAGAAACACTGTCGGATTTTGACATTAATGTCATCTTGGATGAAGTAAAAAATGCGGTTGATAGAATCCCCTCTTTCCCCAAGACTATTGAGCCGCCGGTCATAGAGTCCGTATTGCCCACCCGGCCAGCAATCTCATTTATTGTTACCGGGGATGATATTCCACTTCGTATTTTAAAGAAGTATGCCCAGGAAATTGAAGATGATCTATTGCGAATGGAAGGCATTTCCCAGGTTACCCTAAATGGTTTTCCCGAAGAGGAAATAGAAGTGGCCATTGCCGAGGATAAAATGAGGGGATATGACCTAACTTTTGAAGAAGTGGCCCAATCCGTAGCAGAAGCAAATATCATTCTGTCCGGAGGTGCCATTAAAACCATTGACGAAGAGTTTTTAATACGTGCGGACAATAAAGGGTATATCGCGAGCGAATTACAGGATATTGTGGTCAAGTCCACCATTACGGGAAGCAAAGTTTATCTCAAGGATATTGCCTCCCTTAAGGATTCCTTTGATGAAAACCCGAATGCCATTTTTTATAATGGGGAACAGGCCATTCAAATTGATTTAAAAAACACAAACTCGGAAGACCTTATCGGCAGTGTTGCCGCCGTAAAGGAATATATAGCCGATTTTAATTCACAACATGACAATATTCGATTAAAGGAAACCTTCAACACGGCGGATTTGGTGCAGGACAGGATTTCGCTATTGCTGGAAAATGCTTTGGTAGGGATGCTTTTGGTCCTTATTATTCTGTCCTTCTTTTTAAGGCCTACGGTTGCTTTTTGGGTGGCCTTTGGATTACCTATTTCCTTCTTCGGGATGTTTATCCTATTGCCAAACTATGGGGTTACCCTTAACATGCTGTCCATGTTTGGGATGATACTGGTCATTGGAATTCTGGTGGATGACGGTATTGTGATCGCCGAAAACATTTATAGCCGAGCGGAACAAGGGGATTCCCCAATTAAAGCAGCCGTTATGGGAACCATAGAGGTGTTAAAGCCTATTCTATCGGCCATTGCCACTACAATTCTGGCCTTTTCCATTTTCTTTTTTCTGGATGGTCAAATTGGTGACTTTTTTGAGGATATTGCCTTGGTCATCACCCTTACCCTCCTCGTTTCCCTAATAGAGGCCTTGCTCATATTGCCTTCACACCTGGCCCATTCCAGGGATTTGAAGGACATCAATAAATTGAGCAGGTTCAATACCTATGGCGAACGGTTTATGGACTATTTAAGGGACAGGATATATAGTCCCCTTTATAAAAAAACCCTCCAGAACAAGTTTCTTTCCTTTTCCATTTTACTTTTTCTATTTCTCGTTACCCTTGGTGCAATATCAAGTGGCCTGATTAAGCTAACATTCTTTCCTACCAATGCCAGTGACCAAATAGTGGCCTCCATTGATACCCCAAAGGGCACCAGTGAGCAGATTACGGATTCCCTAGCCTCTTTTGTGGAGGATAAAGTTTGGAAAGTCAATAGGGACTTGGGCCCCAATGAAGTAGGGGATTCCCATATCACGGGAACCATTAAGCGCCTGGGCCCGACCAGTTCTTCCAGTAGTATCACGGTTAACCTTTCCCCAAGTGAAACCCGTTCCATTTCCTCGGTACAAATAACCGATAGGATACGCGAAGCGGTGGGCAACCAGGCAATGGTTGAAAAAATGACCTTTAATTCCGGTGCCAATGTTGGTGGCGCTCCCATTTCGGTTTCGCTGCAGGGTACGGATATCGAAAAGATCAATGGTGCCAAGGAAATGGTCTTTAGGGAACTCAAAAAGAATCCGAACGTAAAGGATATTACGGATTCCAGTCCAAAGGGAATAAAGGAAATCAACCTGAAACTAAAGGAGAATGCACAATTACTTGGCTTAAGCTATTCCAGCCTTATGGGGCAGGTCCGGAACGCTTTTTATGGAAACGAAGTACAACGGGTACAACGCGGTCAGGACGAAGTTAAAATTTGGGTACGCTACCAAAAGGAAAACCGTTCAACGATCAACGATATCAGTACTATTGAAATAAAGACCGCCAAGGGAAGGGTACCCTTATCACAAGTGGCTACCTATACCATAGAACGGGGAGAAACGGCCATCAATCATTTGGACGGTCTCAGGGAAGTTACCATTGAAGCGGATATCGCAAATCCTAAGGTGAGCACCACCGAAATAATGCAAGACCTCAGCACCAGGGTGGCCAAAGGGATTGCCTCCAAATATCCCGAAGTGACCCTATCCACGGAAGGACAAAATAGGGAAGCAACAAAAATCACCGATTCCGTGGCAGCCATTTTCCCGGGGATACTCTTCCTGATTTATGTGGTCATTGTCTTTGCTTTTAGAAGTTTTAGCCAGCCCTTTGTCCTTTTGGCCCTTGTGCCCTTTTCCCTTATTGGTGTGGCCTGGGGGCACTATTTGCATGGATTTTCCATGAGTATCCTTTCCTATCTGGGCATTATTGGGCTTATAGGAATAGTGGTCAATGATGGCCTGGTATTTACCAATAAATTTAATTCGTTCCTAAAAACGGGATTACCCTTTAATGAGGCGCTTTATGAAACGGGCAGGGCACGGTTTAGGGCGATATTCCTTACCTCCATAACTACCATTGCCGGTCTCGCACCATTGATGTTGGAACGCAGCTTACAGGCCCAGTTTTTAATTCCAATGGCCATATCCATAGCCTATGGGATAGCAGTTGCTACCGTTCTTACACTATTTCTCTTGCCCATTTTCCTTTCCACGGTCAACGGATTAAAAGTATCCCTTAAACAATTGACCACAGGAAAAAAACCAACTAGGGAAGAAGTGGAACGTGCCATTAAAGAACTAAAAGTTGAAAATGTTGAAGTTTAGTTTGTTGATCGGTTGTTTCCTGTTGATGGCCACTGCCATGGCCCAAAAGGTATTGACCATGGAAGAGGCCATTGCCATAGCGGTCAAGAACAACCATGATCTTCAGGTGGCAAGGAACAATACCAAAATTGCGGAAGTGGATGCGAGTTTGTTAAACAGTGGTTATCTGCCCAGTTTAAGTGCAAGTGGAGGGATAAGTTATTCCAATGAGAATCAAAATGTCACCTTTTCAGATGGAAATTCTGCGGCCATAGATGGTGCCGTTACCGAATCCTACAACGCTTCCATAACTGCTGAATATCTCATTTTTGATGGTTTGGTCAGGAAATTTACCCAAGATAGCAACCGGGCGAACTTTGATCTAAAGCAGCTACAGGAACGCCAACAAGTGGAAAACACCATTACCTCCATTTATGATGGCTTTTTTAACGTGGCCTTTCAGCAACAAGTGGTGGAGAATCTCAAGGTGAACATGGAAAATTCACAGGATCGTTTTATCCGTGCCAAAAACAATCTAAAGTACGGCCAGGGCACCTATCTGGACGAGCTAAATGCCCAAGTGGATTTAAATACCGATAGCATTAATTACAGGGAAGCCATAAAAGATTTAAAAAACCTAAAACGCAATTTAAATTTAATTTTGGGCAGGGAAGTCCATACGGATTACATTGCGGATACCACCGTTGTTTTTGCTTCGGAGTTACAGGAGGCCGAGGTATTGGAACAGGCCAACGAACATAATGTTCAAATGGTTCTGGCCCAACAGAATATTCTTCTCAGTGAAATAGATATTAAAATAAACAAAGCGCAGTTTCTGCCCAAGATCAGTGGTAGTGGTTCCTACAGATGGAACGAAAACCAGAATCCGCCCACGTCCTTTGCATTGAGCAATGAAGCGTATGGGGTAAACCTGGGATTAAACCTTTCATGGAACATTTTTAATGATAGTAATGTTGCACGGGTAAAAAAGGCAAAAATCACTAAAAAGAATAGGGAGATCGAGCTCGCCCGGCTACGATACCAGATACAGACCGATGTGCTCAACGCTTTTGAAACATACACCCTGGCACGCTACAAAATGGAAGCCGAACATAAAAACTTGGAGACCAATAGGCTTAACTTTATGCGGAGTCAGAAACAATATAATCTCCGACAGATTACCGCTGTGGAATTTCGACAGGCCCAAATCAATTTCTTCAATGCTTCAAACAATGCTTCCAAATCGAAATTTGATTTAAAGATTGCCGAAATCAACCTCTTGCAATTAATGGGCAAGTTGATTTGAAAGTGAATCCGTGTAGTAATAGAGAAGGTAGGACAGGGAGAAGGGAAAGGATTTTGAACCAACTGACTTGTATCATAACCCGATTTTGACCTGTATTTTAATTTTGACTTTTCAACAACGTCACTATGGAGCTTCTGATCGTTGCGGTAATCTTCCTTTTAATACTATCCCTTTTTGCTGGGCACTACCGTTTTTACCATATGACCGAAAAGGATAGGGACACACTTTTTAATCTATCAGGGAATACGGAGCAACCGGTGACCAGGGAAGAACTAAAGGTACTGCCAAAAATTGTCAGGGCGTATTTGGTCAAGGCAAAGGTCGTGGGAAAGTGCAGGGATTGTCATCTTAGCATGAAGCAAAGGGGGAGAATACGGCAAAAAGAAGGGGGCAACTGGCTGGATTTTACTGCAAAACAGGTCATGACCTCCGGACCCCCGGGCTTTGTATGGGCGGCTAGAAGTTTCCCCATTTTTGTGAAGGACAAATGTATTAACGGTCAGGGAGAGGTCAGGGTCAGTTTTTTGGGACTAAGGGCCATGGGAGTACAACTATCCAAAGAAATCAATGAAAGTGCCCTGAACAGGTGTCTTGCCGAGCTTCCGCTCTACCCAGTGGGTTTTTTGAGTCCGGCAATTCGTTGGGAGGAATTGGATGGGAAATCGGTGAGGGCCAAAATTAGCCTCGGGAGTACCCAAACGGAAGGAACATTCTTTTTTAATGACCAGGGACTTATAGAGCGTTTTGAGTCCATACGATACAAAGGGGATCTATTGGAGCGGTTTACGGGCAAACTGGAAAATTACGAAACCCTGGAGGGTCTTTATGTGCCAACGAAAATGACGGCCATTTGGAATTTGGATGAAGGTGATTTTGAATATTTCAACGGCGAGATTATAGACTATAGAATTGATTGAATGGATTTCATAGACTATTATAAGGTGTTGGGGGTTCCTAAAAACGCCAGTGCTGAAGCCATTAAAAAAAGCTATCGAAAACTGGCCCGGAAATACCACCCGGATTTGAACCCCAAGAATGCCGAAGCAGAAAAGAAGTTTAAACAAATAAACGAGGCCCACGAAGTATTGTCGGATCCAAAGAAAAGAAAGAAGTACGATGAATATGGAAAGGACTGGCAATATGCGGATGAATTTGAAAAAGCAAAGCGGGAAAGGGGGCGCGGACAAGGGGCGTATACCTATACGGACCAAAGCAGGGATTTTTCGGATTTCTTTGAGGCCATGTTTGGTGGTCGTGGATTTAGCGGTCGCCAAAGAACGGTACAATTCAGGGGCGCGGACTATAATGCGGAACTCCAGCTGCAACTCACGGATGTCCAAACCGCACAAAAGCAAACCTTAACGATCAACGGCAAGAAAATACGAATTGCCATCCCAGTGGGAATTGAGGATGGGCAGACCATTAAAATCAAGGGGTATGGGGGTCCAGGAACCAACGGCGGCCCATCCGGTGATCTTTACATCACATTTGCCATTGTAAATAATACCGATTACAAAAGAGACGGGGCAAACCTTTATAAATCGGTACGGATACCGCTCACTATAGCGGTACTGGGCGGCGAGGTCAAGGTGGATACCTTATCTGGAAGAGTAAGGCTTCACATTAAACCAGGCACAAAAAATGGGGCCAAGGTAAAACTTAAGGGTAAGGGATTCCCAAAATACAAAAGGGAAACGGAACGCGGAGATCTGTTTTTGACCTATCAGGTGGACCTGCCCCAGACCCTTACCCAGGAACAGAAAAGGCTATTTGAGGCACTCAGGAAAACTAATGTATAACGGTTCATGAATTCCGAGATGTATATTTCAATCAAAACATTTTGCAAGATCAATAGGGTGGATGAATCTTTTGTTCAAGTGCTGAATGAGTATGATATTTTAACGATTGAGAAACAAAACAAAGAAGCTGTTGTAGCCCTTGAAGCATTGCCAATACTGGAAAAAATGGTGCGGTTACACAAGGAATTGGATATCAACCCGGAAGGGCTGCATGCAATTCATCAACTACTACAACAGATTTATACATTGGAACAAGAAGTGGAACTGCTCCAAAGGAAGTTGCGCAATTTGGATTTTTATCGGTAGTGGAAAGACGAATTTATACTGAGGTGTTGGTCTTTTCGTCCACCATTCTTTTGGAATCCATCGTTCGGATGTACTTCACCCCCATTTTTCTCAACTCCATTATGGCACCGTCCATATCGCGATACGAGGCATATTCAAAACTTAGGGTTTTGTTGTCCAGATCAATCGTGGTCTTTTCCACATAACCAACCCTATTGAGACGTTTGACAATTTTCCCCGCCCGAGGGGAATCTTCCAGATTTATTACTTTTAAACTAATACGAAGCATTGGCAGTACGTAAAAACAGACTCGGAATTTAATTGTTTTTCTTATGCTTCAAAATGACCTGGGTCAACCATAGCGTGGTTAACTGATATAGGTCATTTCCTCGATTTGCCAGTACACCTAGCTTAGTCCCAAAAATGAAAACTGTACTCTGCGCAATAGATTATTCCAAAAATGCCATTCCCACGCTCAAATTTGGTTATGCCCTGGGTAGAAAGCTCGGGTTAAAATTGGTCGTACTCCATGTTTTCGATATCAATATAGGATTGGTAACCCCTATGAGCATGACTTTTGCCAAGTTGCAGAAAAAGGCTTTTGAAGACGAGCTGCAAAAATTGTCCGACTTCTGTAAGACACATTTGGGCGTACTTCCCAAAAAAGGGCAATTGAGCGTTGTAGTCAGGGAAAATGCCATTTTTGAGGAAGAATTGATTGATGCCATCCATAGTTTTGATGCCCGGCTCCTGATCATGGGAATGAAGGGAAAAAGTGCCCTCAAGGATGCCATTATGGGCAGTAGCACAAAGAGCATGATAACCAAGAGTACCTGTCCCCTAATTGCCGTTCCCCCCATTTTGGACAATTTTGAGGTCAATAGTATTTCTTATGCCACAGATTTTGAGGAAAGCGATATCCACGCATTGGATTGGGTCACAACTACCTTGGCAAAACCATTAAAAGCAAAAATAAATGTGGTCCATATTGTCACGGATGAAGGGAATGATGCCAGGGACCAAATGGAATGGTTCAAAGAAATGCTGCAACAGAAAGTGGATTACAGGAAAATCAAGTTTCATTTTATTAAAAACGACAATGTCTTCAAAGGACTACGCAATTACCTAAAAAAAAGCAAAAACCATCTTTTGGTCATGTTGGAACGCGGGCATAGGGGATTTCTGGAAGTATTTACCGACATTGACAAAGTAAAGCGGATGTCCTCCAAAGGGGATATTCCACTTCTTAGCATTAATAAAAAGCGGATATAATGGTAAAACGCATCCTTGTCCCATGGTGTCTCCTGTTTTTGTTGTGTTGTCGAAATGATACCTCCGGACAATATCCGTATCAGGTACCACAACAATTGGAAGATGGGATTGCCATTGGAACACTGCAAGATGTTGGTGTTGATTCAACTCGGATTTTTAAGGCATTGCGAAAAATCCAAAAAGGGAATTTTAATGAAATACATTCGGTACTCATCCATAAAAATGGACGACTGGTTTTGGAGGAGTACTTCCCAGGACACCGCTATCATTGGGACGCACCGTCCCATCATGACACGGTTGTGCATTGGAACCGCAATGAGTTGCATAGTGTAATGTCCGTGACCAAGAGCGTTACTTCCGCCCTTGTGGGTTTGGCCGTGGAGAAGGGATTCATTAAAAGTGTGGATCAGTCCATTTTTGACTTTTTGCCAGAGCACCAACACCTAAGGACCCTAGAGAAGGAAGGCATTACAATTGAACATTTGTTGACCATGACCTCTGGACTGAATTGGGCCGAGTGGAATGCTCCATACAGTAGCCGTAGTAATCCAATGATTGCGATTTGGTATGCTAAAAAAGACCCGGTCAGTTATATTTTGGAAGGGGAGTTGGTCCATGAGCCTGGCAGTTCCTTCTCCTATTATGGGGGCAGCCAGATTCTTTTGGGGGAAATCATCAGGAACGCTTCCCAAATGACCATTGCCGAGTTTTCCCAAAAATATTTGTTTGGACCTTTGGGGATAGCAGATTTTGATTGGTCCTTGCAATTTGGGAATGGGGTCTATGAATCGGCCGGAGCATTGCGCCTAAAACCACGGGACATGCTTAAGATTGGGATTGTCTATCTAAATGGGGGCACATGGAAGGGCAACCGCATCCTTTCCAAGGAATGGGTTGGGAAAAGTAAGATTCCCTTTGGTCATAACATGAATATTCAGGTTCCTGGGGAAGACATGGACGAAACGGGCTATTCCTATTCCTGGTGGTTGGATGAATTTGAGGTTTCGGGCATGCCCATATCCACATTCCATGCCAGTGGATGGGGTGGTCAAAAAATTATTGTCATTCCCAAATTGGAAACCGTTGTTGTATTTACAGGGGGGAATTACACTTCAAAACCAAAGCCGTTCAAGATTTTGGAGCGCTATATTTTGCCAGCTATGGTAAAGTAGTGACTTCACTTCAGGAATTTATGCGTCCTTGGTGTTTTTACTCATGATCGGGATCATTGTGCAGGCTCATGACCCCCACTAACTTCGCTTTTGAACCATAAGAATCTTGGTACCATCAAAAAACAAGTATTCAAATGTTGTTCTTCTGAACCCTTTTACATATGATTTCCAATAAACACGTACCAATACTTTACTTCTTTCTGGGTTTCGGCATTTTTATGTTTACCAGGCTGAGCAAGCTCTTCCCCTCAATTGGAATGGCAATACTGATAGCGCCAATTTTCATTCTTAGGTTTATAAGGACCCAACCTGCTAAAAAGGGGATTTGGCTGACACTGCTCGGATTTGTTCTAAGTATGAACATTGCGCTTTGGGGACTGTTTGAGTTGGATGAAGCTTGGATGACCATTTCTTTTGGCCTTATTAGAAGCACGCTATTGGCAATCATTTGGTTTTTGCCCTTTATGCTAGATCGATTGATATATCCAAAATTCAAGAATTTTGGCGTATGGTCTACATTGATTTTCCCAATCCTAACAACGGCCATTTTCTTTTTGTCCACTTTAGAAGGCCCGTTTGATGATGGAGCAGGAACCATAAGCTCTTTTGGTTATGGGACATTTGAGTTTATACAGGTCCGCTCCTTATTTGGGGTTTGGATACTGGTTTTCATTCATTCCTGGTTGTTCTCCATTGTCAACTATCTATGGGAAAATCGGTTCAAATGGGAAAAAACCCGGAAGTTGGCCACAATATATGCCGGTGTTTTGCTGTTGGTTTTTTTGTTTGGTGCGGTGAAAACCACTTCTTACTTCAGCCCCAAACCAGATACGGTAAAAATTGCGGCGGTTGTGCTAATTCCTGAAGATGGGGAAGTCGTCCCAATGTCCTCCATTTTTAATTCAAGAACAACTTCGCCTTTTGAAAAAACAATGACGCAGATCTCGGAATTGACCAAAGAAGCAGCGGAAAATGAAGCAAAAATTGTCTCTTTTCAAGAATACGCCATGGTTATAGAGGAAGAAGAAGAGGACAGGTTACGGGAAAAGTACAAGGAAATTGCTAAGGAAAACAACATTTTTTTAAGCATCACTTATGCCTATTTCCCTAAGGAAGGAAAAGGGGCCAACAAGCATCTTCTTATTAATGGAAACGGCAAAATACTTTTGGATTATACAAAAAGGTACCTACTAGGGATGGGACCATTTGGTGAATCCGGAGTTTTTAACAAAGGCCCGGAAACCATTCAATCCACAGAAACCCCTTATGGCAAAATAGGAATTACGATTTGCAGGGATATGGGTTTCCCTTCTTACTTAAGACAGGCAGCAAAAAGTGATGTTGACATTATGCTTTCCCCCTCCTATGACTGGCCCAAAAGTCCGGCTCCATGGTATCTTACCAGTACAATAGAAAATGGATTTTCATTTGTCCGACCAACCTATAATGGATATTCCTATGCTGCGGATTATCACGGAAATGAATTGGCCCACATGGTTTGGGATGAGACCGGGGAAGGAATACTGTATTCCAATGTTCCCGTTAGCGGTATCAAGGTGTTGTATCCGGTTCTTGGCGATGTATTGGGTTGGTTATGCGTTGTTGCGATGCTGGTTTTTATCGGGTTAAGGTTTTTCAAAAAGGAATGGGATACTTCCGATAAGGCCATTCCCTAGCCTACAAAACTGTTTTAACAAAGAACCCATGCTTTTTTATATAATGACCGTACGCCAATAAACACCCAAAATTTGTTAAATCACAAGCCTGATGACGCGCGTCATTTACCATTGCATTTGTTGAAGGTAACTTTATCTACATAAAACAAGAATACCATGAAAACAATTCTGTACGCTACCGATTGCGACCCCAAAAAGGCCACTGCTCTGAGATATGCTTATAGAATTAGCACGATTTTAAAGGCAGAGTTACATGTGGTGCATGTTTATGATCTAATGCCCTTCACTACAGCTGCGGTGAGGTCCAGGAGTATCTTGGAAAGGAACTATTTCAAAGATCGGCACATCAGTTTATTTAACTATTGCAGGGAGCAGTTAAAATATGAACTTGGCTCCCAAAAGCCTTTTTTTCATGTGGTTAGAAATAGTTCGGTGACCAGGGGAATCGCAGAAGTTGTACGGAAGATAAATGCCGATTTGGTCTTGGTGGGTATTAAAAGCCCAAACACCCTTAGGGGTGTGTTTACCGGTAATATTGGAAATGATCTCATGGGGGTTTTGGAATGCCCATTGTTGATCCTTCCGGAAGATTTTGATTACCACGGACTTTCCACCCTACTTTATGCGACTGATTTTGAAGAAACGGATTTTTATGCCATAGAAAGTTTGGTGGCTTTCGCGGAACCCTATGGTGCCCTGATCAAGATTATCCATGTCCCAAGGGCAAAAGAACTCAATTTTGAAAGGAAAGCGAGATGGTTTAAACAGACCCTTGCCCAGCGGATAGCCTATCCGGAAATTGTGTTTTCGGCGGAACGGGCCGAAGATGTGGAATCCGGAATACTTGATCATGTATCCAAGGATATGCCGGAGATGCTGGTTATGATGGAGCGGGAACACCCCTCTTTTTTGGATAGGTTTTTTTACAGGGATATGGTCAAGACCATGGAAGGAGAGATTTCGATACCACTGTTGGTTTTCAACAAAAAGGGCATTCAGGCAAAACTTACCGAGGAACCCACTGATAGCTTGCGCATGCAATGGGTTTAAAGCGTATGAAATCAATTTTCTAGGATATAGGTCATCCATTAGGCCATTTATACCCGTTGTGCATTGAAGCGGACATAGTTATTTATAAACAAAATGCACAACGGGTTTGTTTGTTGTTAAAGCTGTGGCTTCCCTTCATTTATGGACCCTAAAATAGGTTTTGCGTTGGTATTTACAATGCAGCCATCTTCCATTTGGATGATACGGTCGGTTCGTTTGGCAAAGTCAATATCGTGGGTGACCACCAAGAGTGAAAGCCCCTGTTCTTCCTTCAATTGTTTAAAGATTTGAAATACGTTCTCGGCATTAAAACTATCCAGGTTTCCTGTAGGCTCATCGCCCATTAAAATGTCCGGATCGTTGATCAGTGCGCGAGCAATGGCCACACGTTGTTTTTCCCCACCAGAGATCCTATGGGCACGTTTCCTGGCCAAATGTTCAATATTGAGCATCTTTAGCTTCTGAATGGCATCATGCTCAATTTCTGAACGGCTCTTTCTTGCCAGTTTTTTTGCGGGAAGCATTACGTTCTCCAACACACTGAATTCCGAAAGTAAGTAATGAAATTGAAACACAAAACCAATGTGCCCATTGCGTAGTTGTGAAAGTTCTGGACCGGACTTTCCCGTGATCAATTCTTGATTGAGGTACAAACTCCCCTCGTAGTCGGTGTCCATGGTGGACAAAATATAGAGCAAGGTGGATTTCCCCGAGCCGGATTTCCCCATAATTGAGGCGAATTCACCTTGTTGCACTTCAAATGTGATATGCTTTAGCACATGGAACAGTACAGGTTTTCTAAAGTACTTGTTGATATGTTTTGCTTCTAAAACCTTTTTCATGATGCGGGCTTAACTTCCTCTAATAATACGTACCGGGTCAATGCGTTTTGCCTTGTTTGAAGGCAGGTAACCGGCTATAAAAGTGGACAACAGGGCAAAGGTGATCCCAATGACATAGAACCAAGGGTTAAAATTTACCGGATAGGTCGTAATAGTGGGCAGGGCTTCGGTCTCAAAAGCAACATTATCAATCATTACGGATAAGGAATAGCCTATTAACAGTCCCAAAATGCCTCCTACAAAACCTATGATTATGGCCTGACTCATAAAAATGAGTTGGACATCAATGCCTGAAAAGCCTGTGGCTTTCAATATGGCGATATCGTTCATTTTTTCATAAATGAGCATATTCAGAATATTATAGATTCCAAACCCGGCTACAATGAGTAAGGTAATGGAAACGGCATAGGTTATGAGGTTACGTATGGTAGTGCCTGTTTCAAATTGTGCGTTGGCCTCATTGATGTCAATAGCTTTAATGTTGAACTGCCGTGATAACTTTTGGGCCATTAGGGGGGCATTTTTGAGTTGGTGCAGTTTTATGTTGATATCGGTGATATAGTTTGCCGCTTCCCCCAAAATATTCTGCACCGTCTTTAGGTTGACATAGCTTTGTGTGTCATCAATATCGGCTATTCCACTTTGATAGAATCCAACGATCTTTAACGGAAATACGGTTCCCTTTACCGTAGAAACCTGTAACCGGTCACCCACGGAAAGGGACATTTTTTTGGCTAGCCCGGCGCCCAATAAAATGCCATTGTCACTATTCTGTAATGCTTGGGGACTGCCTTCAAATATGTAATCCTGGATGTTGGAAAGCCGGTTCTCCTCCATAATATCGACCCCTATCAAGTTTCCGCCCAGTTCTATGGAACCGGACAAATAGAACACCTGTGCCCGCACCTGTGGTGTTGCGCCCCTAACCTCAGGATTTCTTTTAAGATGGTTTAAAATGGGAAGGGCATTATGTATTTTCTTTTGACTGTGTTTGGGTTTTATGGAGTGTACAATATTAAAGGCATCCTTAAAATCCGCGTAAAGGGCAACCGGCTGCTTTTCAGAAGGGGCGATCTCATTGTACAGGTGTATATGGGGGGTTTGGTTAACGATAAGATCATCCAACATTTTATTGAGGCCGGTCATAAAGCTTACCAGGGTAATATAGGCGCCAATGCCAAAAGTGACCCCTAATGATGCCGTAATCGTTGACTTCATTTTGGTGACCAAATGGGTTTTGGCAATGCCCAATATTACGATCCAATTCGTCATTGCCTTGGTTTTAGTATACCCGTATTTTCATCAATACCGCTTAACACCTCAATACGATCCATATTCTGTAGCCCTATGGTTATCTCCACCTCACCGTCCTCGGTTAGTACTTTGGATTTCCCTATCACATATTCCTTTGGCAAGGTGAGGGCATCTTCTTTTTCTGCTATGATAATGTTCCCCTCGCCGGAGAGTCCGGGATAGAGCCTGTGGGGAGGGGAAACAAAAAGGGCTTCCACTTTAAAGGTTTGTGAACGCTCGTCCTTTCTGGGATAAATCTTGTGCAATGTTGCCTCGAACACATTATCGGCATAGGCATCCAAGGTAATTAAGATGGGTTGCCCCAGATTTAGTTTCACAATATCAACTTCGTCCACCAATAATTCAACAATAAACAGGTCACTATGGCCAACGGCGGCAACGGGCTCCATTGTTGTTATAATTTCACCTGGATTTTTGTACAGGGCATATACTTTTCCATCAATTTTGCTGGTGACCGTAAAATCCTTCGAAAGTGTTTGGGAGGTCTTGTAATTGTTCTCCGCTTGTCGGACCTGGGTCCGTAATTCCTTTTTGGTGCGCGTATATTCACTTTTTAAAAGCCTTAGGTTGTTTTGTGAGAGCTGATAGTCCAATTCGCGGTTATCATATTCCACTTTTGAACCGATATTCTGTCTCCAAAGGTTTTTTTGTCTAAAAAAGTTGATGGAATCATTTTTGAGCCTTAGTTCCGCCGCCAAAATCTCTTCTTGAATGGCTTTTAGGATGGCAGCACTGCCCGAAAAGTTCTCCCGGGCCAGTTCCCATGAAAGCTTGGCATTGTCCAGGCTCAGTTTAGGGGACGTATTGATGATCTGTACAATTCCCTGTCCTTTGGTCACCAAATCCCCCTCTTCACATAGGTTTTTGTCTAGGATACCCGTAACGGCAGAATAGGCCTGGTAGAGGCTGTCTGGTTGTACAATGGCGGAGGCATAGACGGATTCGGTCAAGCTAAGCTTTTGCGGATATATTTTTTCCCCGTTGTGCATGCAGGAAAATAGGGTGCTCCAAATCAACAAAACCATAAAGGCATTGGTAAGTATGGCACAGGTCCCCCTTAGCTTGTGTAAAAGCATTTTTAACAGCATTTAGGTTCTTGATTTATAATGACCATTTCCACCCCCCATTTTCTTCTTTCCCATTCCCCTCCAATGGGGAAGGCCATTTTGATCCCTAAGGACGAATTCTTTGCCCTCTTTTTTGAGGACCATGGCAATAATGGTGGGTTGTCCCTCAAATTCAATCCTTGATCCCTTGATTTCAACAAGGTCACCCTTTTCAAAATCAATTTCCAATTCTTTGAGGTACCATGAAGGCCCAATATGGACAGGCAGTTTTTCTTGATGGGTCTTGATGATGATATGGGTTCCAAAAGCCATGTTTTTTCGGGTTGAAATCTGAAGGATTTTTTGAATTTCACCAGTTACGCTTTCAATGGTTTCGGGATTGAATTTTCTTTCTTTCTTCTGGCCGGCAGCTTCCTTGCCGATGGTTTTCTGTGCTGTTAGGGGTATTGCAAGCAAGACGGTCATGACCAAAAAAGCGAACAAACGTATCATAGGGTTTCAGTTTAGGATTTCGGACAAAAGTATTCCAGGGGTCACACCTTCAAAATGATTCAGGTCATTGCCCAGATGCAGAACCCTCTTTTCTTTTGTCCCAAAAAGAATGGTTTGGGGCCTCACTATTTTTGGAGTTGTACTGCTTCTGATGGTATTGTTTCTGCTACTCCCGCTACAGCTGTACATCAATACGGACTCCAACCAATATTTTGCCCAAATGGGTTATGTGGCAAAGGCATCTTTGCAAGGTGATGAAGCGGAAATACTACGGGTTAAGATGCAAATCCTCGGGCATCGTTTCTTCCTTTATCCCTTAAGGTGGAAAAAGGACCAAAGGAAAAAGGGTTCCCCCCGAAAGAAATCCAGAAGGAAAAAACCCGGAGGCCGTTGGTTTATTCAAATACTGAAGGCATTTAGCATCAGGAAATTTGAATTGAACTTGGATACTGGAGATTATGTGACCAATGCCAAGCTTTATCCGGTTTTTGGTTTGGTGAACCATTACTTCGCCAATTGCAAAGTGAATTATCAGGGGAACAATTACCTGGTATGTGACTTGCGCAGTAGACCATGGAGAATATTAAAATCATTTATTCATTTATAAAATATACTATTATGGAATTACATTTTGAGGAACTATTAAAACAGATTACGGATTTTATCAAGACAGAGGCAAAAACGGAGACTGTTGTTGGGGAACAGTTTCAATTGGGCGAATTTAAATGTGTGCCCGTGATAAAAGTAGGTATGGGCTTTGGCTCCGGCGGTGGCGAAGGGGTAGATGGAAAAGTCCGCAAAGGAGAAGGCCTTGGCGCTGGTGCCGGTGTGGGAATCGAGCCTATTGGATTTTTGGTGACCAAAGGCGAGGAGATTTCGTTTTTGGAAGCAGGTAAGGCACATGGGCTTGCGGCAGCCTTTGAGAAAGTGCCGGATTTGATCGAGCGTATTGCCACTAAAAAACAAAAGGAAAAAGAAACAGCATAAAAAGGACATTCCGAAAGGGGGGACTTTTAAGGGCGCCCCCTTCTTTTGTCCAGACTTCCCTGCCCTCTACCAACGTTTTGATGTGGTAACGTCATTATAACATTGTGGTAGGGGCCATATAATTGGAAATATCAAATTTTCCACTCGTTTTTATTGCATTGAAACCACCTTTGACATCAACCAGGTTTTCATAGCCCATGGAACGTAGAATGGAGATGAATACCATGGAACGATACCCACTTCTACAATGGACATAATAGATTTTGTTCTTGTCTATTTCCGATAGGTTGTTCTTGAAATAATCAAGGGGTAGATTAATGGCATGCAGGACATGTTCTGTATTGTATTCGCTTTTTCGTCTAACGTCCAATAGGTTTACATGCTTTTCCTCCATGATGGAGGCCAACCTTTCCGGACTAATGGATTTTACAGAGTGCAGTGGTTTTCCTGCTTGTTCCCAAGCCCACATGCCCCCTTTTAGGTAACCAAGTGCATTGTCAAATCCTATTCTGGCCAATCGGATGGCTGCTTCTTCTTCCCTGCCCTCTTCCGCAATGATCAGTATGGGGGTTTTTACATCAACAATGGTAGTGCCCACCCAGTTGGCGAAACTTCCATCCAGTCCAATATTGAATGAATTTGGGATATGGCCCCTCGCAAACTTTTGGGCATCCCTGGTATCCAATAGCAGGGCAGATGTTTCTTCCCAAGCACTTTCAAATGCTTCAATACCTAGTGGGGTAGTTCCCTTTTCAATGACATGGTCAATGGCCTGATATCCTTTTATGTTCAACAGCACGTTCTGTGGGAAATAGCCGGGAGGCGGCGTTAATCCTGTTAAAATACTGTCGATAAATTGCTCCTTGGTCAATTTGGGATCAAGGGCATAGTTGGTCTCTTTTTGATGTCCCAAAGTATCTGTTGTTTCATTGCTCATCATTTTGCCACAGGCACTGCCGGCGCCGTGTCCGGGATAAACGATGACATCGTTCGGCAAGGGCATGATTTTGTTCCTAAGGGATTCAAATAACAACCCTGCCAACTTTTCCTGGGTCAGCTCTGCAATGACCTTTTGTGCCAAATCCGGACGACCTACATCGCCAATGAACAAGGTATCTCCTGAAAACAATGAGATTTCCCTGCCATTTTCATCAATCAAGAGATAGCAGCTGCTCTCCATGGTATGCCCTGGGGTATGGATCAGACGGATTACCACATTTCCCAACCTAAACTCTTGACCGTCCGCTGCTGAAATGAAATCGTATCCAGTTTTCATTTCAGTTGGTCCATAGACAATTTTTGCTCCTGTTTTTTGAGCGAGATCGACATGTCCCGAGACAAAATCTGCATGAAAATGGGTCTCAAATACATATTTGATCTGGGCATTGCGCTCTTCGGCCATTTTTATGTAGGGGTCCACTTCCCGCAAAGGGTCTATGATCGCCGCTTCACCATTGCTTTCTATATAATAGGCCCCTTGGGCCAGACAACCGGTATATAGTTGCTCTACTTTCATAAGGACGTGTTTTTAAGCCAAGTAATTGATTTCTTGTTGGCCGTACTGTTACATTGGTTACAAACCTCCAATAATTAAATTGAAAATTTGCTGATTAATATCAGCCCAAATCATCACCTATTGTGATAGGGTGGTGGACCAACAGGCTTCTTTGATGGAAACTGACCCAGATCATTTTCTTTTTGATGTTCCATGCTTACATTGGCCCGAACAATTTTACCCTTCCCAAGGGTAAAATAAAAACCGGAATTATTGGCAATGCAGGACGGTTGTATTGTTGGCATTGTCAAGAATCCAAGAAAACACCTTGAACGATATTAGTTAGGTCAAGGCTCATGATAAAGATGGTCCAGCAGGCCGAAACTAGGCTTGAATGGTATTGGACTACAGAACATGATAGCGTACGATTGGTTTGAAAGATGCTATCTTTTTCATGATGGGAACAGGAGGCCCCAGCCTCCTGTTCCTTTTTGTAGCAGGCTTTGGTTCATGCACCTAAAAGGAATAAAGGTTCGCCTCACCGCATTTTAGGAAAAGGGAAGTGGGTTTCCTTTCTAAAAGGAAGGTGCTACTTTTAAATGGTGGGGTGCTTTCTAAAGCTGTAATCGTTGCAATTCCCAATTTCCTTCTTTCTTGACGGCAACGAGTTTTGGAGCCATTAGTTTTGAATGTATTTTGGGGAGCTTGTATCGACTTTTCTTCATTTGGATATTGTACCTCCTATTCAAAAACTTAATGATGTTCCCATCGGTATCCATAAGCACTTCATGGAATTTGTACTCATAGATGTTCAGCTTAAATTCGTTCTGGCCCCTAAGGATTTTTTCAAAAAAGATGCCTGTGGTATACCCATCTTTAAATGGCCGCACATTCAAGAATTCATGTTGTACCACCAATTCCCCTTTGGTATTGATGAAGCCAAACATAGGGATATCATCCACTACCTTTTTCACTATGCAACGACCATTGGAAAAATGTGGGTACGCTATCGCCATGATACCGTTGTCCGAATCCACTTCTTTTCCGGTCCAATGCAGATCGTTTCTAAAATCGATGATAATGTTCCCTAAATCATCAATAAATGCCCATTCCTCCCCTTGCCGTATAGCAGCCAATCCTTCGTGAAAGGGGGTTACTTCATCCAAGCTTTCAGGGAGTTGTGCGGTTACCCCGGCACATAGTACTACTGCCATCAATACAAACATTCTTTTCATGACCTTAATTTTTAAGGGTTAGTTAAAACATGAGATTTGAATACACCATGTTCTTTAATTCTTTTGGCAACGAATCCCGTATATCCTGGAGCTCTCCCAGGGAAACGTATTGTCGCAAATAAATAAAGGTGGTCCTTATGTACTGTTCGGCCACCTCTTCGCTATATTCAAAGTCGTTCACGGCAGCGGCACCGTCGTGCTTTCTCACTAAATCGATAAAATCCGGCATGCGTTTTATTCGTAGCTTTTTCTTTTTACCGCTCCAACCATGAACGTATGCACCCTTTATAAACATAGGTAGCTGGGCGATAAGCTGTAGTGATTCTTGAATTGGAATAATATCGCGTAAGGCGTGGAGGACGGCAATGAGTATCCGTCCTGCTTTATCGGTATTATTACCAAGGTTCATTGCTTTGGCATATCCTTTTAAGAACCTATTTCCTTCTGATGCATATTGATTAAAGTTTAGTGCCATTGACTTTCAAATTTCAGATCATACAAATATTGCCATCAAGGGCCGCTTACAAAATGACCTGTATCATGGGGCAGTAGTTATGGGCAATCTATTTTAGTGATTCCAAAAAGAGGACAAAGCTTTTTTGGTCAGCATCATGAAAACAATACTTGTACCCATAGACTTTTCAGAACATTCCCAAAATGCTTTGGAGGTAGCTTCATTTTTGGCAAAACAACACGATGCAAAAATCATCCTCTTTCATATGATCGGAATATCTGAATCCGTGTTTGCCAAATCGGAACTGGAGGAAGAAGGGGAAGTAAAGTATTACCTGCAACTGGCCAAAAAGAAATTGAGGTCTTTTTTGGACAGATCGTATTTGTCAGATCTCCGAATAGAAACCATTATCCAAAACCTTAAGGATTTTAGTGAGGTGTCAATGGTTGCTCAAGAGAAGCAAGCCGATTTGGTGGTAATGGGTTCCCATGGGGCCAGTACATTTCATGCATTTTTTGTGGGTTCAAATACGGAGAAGGTAGTGCGTACTTCCCATATCCCGGTTTTGGTCATAAAGTCCAAACATTCCGGTTTCCCCATCAAAAGGATTTTGTTTGCAACGGACCTAAGTCCAGAAAGTGCTTATGCCTATGGAAAAGTAGAGGCCTTGGCCAAAACGTTTCATGCGGAGCTGCGCATAGTTCATGTGAATACCATTGGGGTCAACTATAGAAGTAATTCCAAAATCCGGGAGGATATAGTTTCTTTCAGTGAACTGTTGAAGAAAATCGTGGATGTTGAAATACATGATGACAGCACCGTGGAGGATGGAATATTCAACCATGCCATGAACATAAACGCAGACATTGTGGCATTGTCCACCAGGGGCAGAAAGGGCCTGGCACATTTCTTTCTGGGAAGTATAGGTGAAAACGTGGCAAATACGGTAAAACTCCCTGTGCTTACCATTAGGGCCCAATTAAACCCTAAAAAGCAATTGTAGCCTTCCCAACAATACCAACTCCGCTTTATTGCTCCCAAAAAAAGCACCGGCTATTGCCCTTGCAGTGGACATGGTCAGGTTTTTGATCTCTTCGCTGAAAAGGGCTTTATTGGACGTATAAAAAGCTTCAAAGTCTTCGTAGCAGGTTTCACTGTCCTTTTCATATTCCAATAGCCAATCAAAAACCGTCTCTATCTGGAAAGCGGCATCTGTTCCAAACTCATCCACACTATCATCCAGCGGTAGCCAATGCTCCCTTACCAATTCCGTTAAGCATTCCATTTCTTTGGCGTGCACGCTACGATCGGCCATGGCTATGGCATAGAATAACTTTCCCAGATTTTGATAGAATTCCTTGCTTTTTTTACTCTTGGCATCCAACATTTTCTTACCTTTTAAACTAAGTTTAAAATAACAAAAGATTCACTTTCCCTCTATGATGTAAATCAGTGTTCACCCAATTCCCAACCCATGAAACTATTTGAGGAAAATGATATTTTTAGAATATTGTCGGAAGCGGTGTCCGAAGGGATTCTTATCGTAAATGACAAACAGCAGATTGTGGCCAGTAATTCCGTGGCCAATCACATGTTCGGTTACTCGGGGGAGACATTGAACGGCCAATTTCTTAAGGTTTTGTTGCCAAACAGTGCCCAGTCCATGCATGGAAAATATTTTGATGGTTTTTTGCAAAAGGGAAAACGAAGAAATATGGGCCTTGGGCTGGACTTGCAAGGGGTAAGGCAAGATGGGAGCGAATTCCCCCTGGAAATTGGACTCAACCCTTTTAAGCTATTGCAAAAAAAATATGTAATGGCCCTGGTGGTGGATATCACCGAACGGAAAAAGGCGGAACAGGCCATAGGCCATTGGTTCCGTATTTTTAATGAGTCGCTTAATGAAATCTATGTATTTGACACCAAAACCCTGAAATTTATAAATATCAACCATGGAGCCCAACTGAATCTTGGTTATACCATAGAAGAATTCCATCAAATGTCCGTTTTGGATATTAAACCGGAATTGACCAAGGAAAGCCTAAAAAGACTTATTTGGCCTTTAACAAAAAACAAAAAGGACAAGATCGATTTTGAAACGATCCACAGAAGAAAGGACGGTACTACCTATCCTGTTGAGGTACATTTACAATTGTCATACATTGAGAAAAAAGAGGTCTGTGTGGCCATAGTACTGGATATCACGGATAGGAAGAACTATACTGAAAAGCTGGAGCATACCGTTGAGGAACGCACCCTCCAACTCAGGAACGCACTTAAAAAAGAAAAAGAGTTGAACGAACTAAAGACAAAATTCCTCTCTTTGGTGTCCCATGAGTTCAAAACTCCCCTGACCAGTATCCTGACCTCAATAACGCTTTTGTCCAAGTATACGGATTCCAATCAACAGGAGAAAAGGGACAAACACATCAAGACCATAAAATCCAAGGTGAAATATTTGGACAATATCCTTTCGGATTTTCTTTCCATAGAACGACTGGAAACAGGAAAGGTAAGGTACAATACCACCACATTCCCTTTGAGCAAACTCGTCAATGAGGTCATTTATACCTCCAACTCCTTACTTAAGGAAGGCCAACGTATCCTATATCCCAAAGGAATAGATGGCATAATGGTCAATTTTGATGAAAAGATCATGGCCTTGTCCTTGTCCAATCTTTTGCTCAATGCCATAAAATATTCTTCTGAAGAGACCAATGTGGAACTGGCGGTGGAAGAAACCAAGGATTGCCTTCTCATACATATCCGTGATCAGGGGGTAGGGATACCAAAGGAAGACCACCCCTTTATTTTTGACAGATATTACAGGGCCAGCAATGTTTTGACGACCCAGGGGACCGGAATTGGTTTAAACATTGCCCGGCAACATATTGTGAATCTGGGCGGAGAGATTTTATTTGAGAGCGAGCTTGGTCGTGGCTCTACATTTACCCTAAAGATTCCCATTAAATCAAAGCGCGATGAAAAAGATCCTGTTGGTTGAAGATGATATTTCCCTGAGGGAAAACATGGAAGAACTTTTGGACCTCTCCGGTTTTTCCGTTTGTGCGGTGGCCAATGGCCGTGCGGCCATAGCAATGGCCAAAAAGGAAATGCCAGATTTAATATTATGTGATATAATGATGCCGGAAATGGACGGCTATGCCGTTTTGGAGCACCTTTCGGCTTCCCCAAAAACCTGTAAAATACCTTTTGTGTTCGTCTCGGCCAAAACCGAAAGGCATGATGTACGAAAAGGAATGGACCTGGGTGCGGATGACTATCTTACAAAGCCCTTTGAGGAGGAGGAATTACTGAATACCATCCATAGTAGACTGAACAAGGCAGAGGCACTTAACAATGCGTTTTCGGATTGGCGCACAAACAATGTCAAGAACAATGAAATAAGGACATTACACCAGTTGAAGAATTTTTTTGACGACCATGGGGAAATACTTTCCTTTAAAAAGGAAGAATCCATTTATAAAGAAGGGGACCACTCCAATAAAATCTACCTCATACTTAAAGGTTCCGTAAAATGCTACAAACTGGACGAACAGGGCAAGGAATTGATAACGTCGGTTTATGCCACCGATGAGTTCCTGGGCTTCACTTCATTAATGGACTATGTTCCCTATCAAGAATTTGCCGTGGCCCTAGAAGATGTTGAACTCGCAGGGATTTCAAAGCCCCAGCTCAAGACCATTTTGGAGGAAAACCAACATGTTTCCCTGGAGGTTTTGGAGGTAATGGTGGAGAGTATTGCCGAAATAAAAAAACAACTTTTACAAATGGCCTATAGCTCTGTACGAAAGCGCACGGCATACACGCTCTTACAGTTTGCCCGTGCCATGGGCAACAAAATGGGGAAACCCCTAAAAATTGCAAGAAGCGACTTGGCTGGGGCTGCAGGGGTGGCCACCGAAAGTCTTATAAGGACACTTTCGGATTTTAAGCAAGAGGGACTGATTGCCGTTGAAAATAGGAACATTATTATTCTGGACCCGGAAACACTTCAACATATTGGCTGAAATTGATATTTATCATTACAATTCGCATGGCGGTGCTATAATTTAGCATGGTTATTTTTTGTGATGAAAAATATTCTAGTCCCTACGGATTTTTCAGAGAATGCTGAAAATGCCTTTAGATATGCGCAGCATCTGTACAGGCCATTTCAATGCAATTTTTTTCTAACACATATAGATGGCCAATTAAACGTTCAAAACGGCTCTTTTGCCCCAATCAACAAGGGAAACAGGACGAAAACCGCAAAACCTGCAAAGGAGATCCTGTCCGATCTTTTAACCAAAACAAAACGGGGAAATACCAATAAAGACCATTGTTTTTATGCGATATACGAGCACGGGTTCTTTATTGAATCCATTAAAAGACAATTGGAGGAACGCGAAATAGATTTAATTGTGATGGGCACGAAAGGGGTTTCCGGCCCAAAAGAAAAAGTGGTGGGAAGTAACACGGGTGATGTCATAACCAAGGTACAACACAACACCTTGGTAGTCCCCAATGATGTAGCGCTTTCCAAGCCAAGGGAAATCGCTTTTCCCACAGATTACAATATTTTTTATTCCCATGATATCCTGAGCGCAATCACCGAAATGCTTGAATTGAACAAGGCAGGTCTCAGAATAGTGAACGTGGGCAGAAAAGGGGCCGTGTTGAGCCATGAGCAAAAGGGGAACAAGGCATACCTGTTGGATTTTATGGAAGAGACCCATCCAAACAACTACAGTTTCCACACCTTCACCAATAAAAAGGTAAAATTGGCGATAGAGGGTTTTGTGGAAAAGCGGGATGTGGAAATGATCATCATGGTGGCGAAGAACCTTAATTTCATACAACAACTACTTTTTGATTCCATTGTGGAGAAAATAAGTTTCCACTCCAAGGTCCCGTTCTATGTAATCCACGATTGAGGTATTGACCCATATCATTTCCCAAGGAAATCCTTCCGGTTACTTTTGGAAAATAAGGATCAAACATATGCGAACGGTACTTATACCAACGGATTTTTCGGAAAATGCACTGCAGGCACTTACCTATGCCCAGGAAATCTTTAAGTGTACAAGAACGGTTTTCTACCTACTGCATGCCTATGACGATAACCTATATGTCAACTCCGAAAAGTCAACCCCCAAAGATAGAAAACGGAAAAGTCAAGAGTTGTATAAGAGAACCGTGGAAAGCCTAAAAGTAGTGGTCGAACGGACAGAAGGGTTACCACCAAACCCAAAACATAGCTTTGAAACCATAGCATCATCCGATAGTCTGGTGGATGCGGTCAATGATGCTGTAAACCGCCTCAATGTGGACATTGTGGTCATGGGTACCAAGGGCGGGACCAGCGATAATAAGACCATTTTTGGCAGTTATACGATTCAGGTCTTTAAATATGTAGTTTGCCCCGTTTTGGCGATTCCCGGGAAGGTAGAATTCAGGCCGCCAAAAAGAATCCTTTTTCCCACGGATTATATGGTCCCCTATAAACGAAGGGAGTTAAAACTTTTGGGAGAGTTGGCCGGACAGTTCAAATCTGAAATCCATTTTTTGTACCTATCCGATTTTGATGTACTGAGCAATCGGCAGGTGGACAATAAACTGTTTTTAAAAGGGACGCTTGACAAGGCCTACCTTTTTTTTGAAACCGCCAAAACACAGCATAAGGTAAATGCAATTTTGGAATGTATTGCTAAAAAGGAAATGGACATGCTTACCATGGTCAATTCCCGCCATTCCTTTTTTGAGGATATGCTATACCGATCATCTGTAGATGAATTGGGCATGAAGGTCAAGATTCCGTTCCTAGTAATGCAAAATTTACCGAGATAATACCAAAACAATGAAAAAGATTCTCTTACCTACGGATTTTTCTAAAAATGCATGGAACGCCATAGGGTATGCCATGAAATTTCTAAAGGACGAAGAGTGCCTATTTTATCTGTTGAATACCTATACACCCGTTATCTATAGGGTGGATTATTTGATTGGGGGTCCTGCAGTAAGTGCCGTTCCCGATATTGGAATTGATGTTTCATTGGCGGGATTGGCGCGTTCCGTGGAGAAGATAAAAAAAGAGTACTCGAACCCCAAACATCGGTTTAAAACCATTTCAGAGTTCAATACGCTCACGGATGAGGTACTTAGGGTTTGTGGGGAGGAAGGTATCGATCTCATAATTATGGGCACGAAAGGGGCTACCGGAGCTAAGGAAATTTTCCTGGGTTCCAATGCCATACATGTGATACGGAAGACCAGGGTTCCCATATTGGTCATCCCGGAAGGCTTTGCATACAAGCATTTGGAAGCCGTACTCTTCCCAACAGATTATTTAAGCCAGTACAATCCAGAAAACATGGCCCCTTTATTTGAAATCATGGAAAAGGGCAGTGCCCTTCTGCATATTGTCCATGCAGAGGAGGAGAAACTGGCCATTGCCCAAATGGAAAATAAGGAACAACTTAAAAAGCTGGTAAACCATATGCCCAGTCTTTTTGAAGATGTAACCGATGGATATATGCCCAATATTGTGCACTCCTACGTAGAAAAGCACAAGATTGATTTGGTGGTTATGATGAACAAAAGGCACAGCTTTCTTCGGCGCCTATTGTTTAGGCAGAATATTGATCAAGTAGGATACCATTGCGCTGTTCCATTTTTGGTTTTACCGGATACTTCATAAAAAAAGTAGTAACATGAAACATATTCTATTGCCAACGGACTTCTCAGAAAATGCATGGAATGCCATTTTCACGGCTATAAAACTCTATGCCAACTTTGCCTGTAGATTTTATGTTTTAAACTGTTATGCCCTGGAAGGTCGAAATATAGGGGGCTTTAAGAGCACGGTGCGATCCGGAATGGTGTACAAAGCCCTTAAAACCACCTCACAGACCGGGCTGGGAGAAATCATGCAATATGTAAAGGAAAACCAAACCGATCCAAATCATCAATTTGAAACCATATCCTATTCCGGGGATTTGGTCTCGGGCATCAAAAACAGCATATCAAAGTACGATATTGAAACCATAGTAATGGGTACTAAAGGGGCAACAGGGGCCAAAAGCATCTTTTTGGGTAGTAATACGGTGAATACATTAAAAAGAATTAAAAACTGTGTCTTGATCGCCGTTCCCAAAAAATTTGATTTTAAGGCATTGAAATCTGTGGTACTGCCTACAGAATATACCCATTTCTTTCCTAAACCTGTATTTAAACCCTTATTGGAACTGATCGGTACGGAAGATACCGAAGTGAAGATATTTCATGTTGCCCAGGAGTTTAAGATGAACGCGCAGCAGGAAGCCAACAAAGCCATTTTAAAAAAGCGGTTGAAAGGGTATGCCCACTCCTTTTATAAGGTGACCATAAAATCCACTGTGGCCAGGGCCATCCGAGATTTTTCCGAAGCGCAAAATGCAGATTTGATAGTCCTGACCAACTATTCCCATACGTTTCTGGAAAAAATCACCCAAGAAACTGTGGTACGGAAAATGATGTTCAAAAGTAGTAGACCCATTATGGTATTGCCCGACCTTGAAGGGTAATTTGAAGTAAAGAAATGTAGGGTGCGACCAATGGTTGCATTGGGAAAATGGGTTCAATGAAAGGGCCGTTGCGATTTCATTTTGTTGTTGTCACAATAGCTGGTGTATAATTCCAAAGCATTCTTGACCAATTCAACTTCCAGCGATAAAAACTCGATATCTTTTTTTAGGTGGGGTTTGTCCTCCTTTTTAATATGCTCACCACACCTCCCGATCATGAGGTCAAGACGATGTTCGGTATCAATTAAGGAGGAACAGATTTCCCTTACTTCATCCAAGTGTTCCAATGAAGATGTGGATGCAAAAATGACGTTTAGCTTTTCCCTTAGCGAAGTAATCATTTTCCGCTTTTGTAGTAGCACATATAAAGGGGAGTCAGTGCTTTTGCTATTGGTTGCCGAGGTAATGAAATTGGTTTTTCCCATGATGGATTCTTTGGCTGCAAGGTAAGTTCGCAAACATGTTTAAGAAATGATCTGGGTCATTATCCGTAGCGTGCAGAGGGGAACTCCTTTTTGATCGCAAGGCATCCCAATAATTCCTGATCAAGTATTCCCTTTTTGGTACTGAAGTTGTAAAAGTGCACAGTTCCGACAATTGACCAAAATCATGGCACATTGTTCCGATCAAAGCTATTTTACAATCATGATTTTAAGTTTTTAGGTTATGATGAACATTCTTTTGCCTACGGATTTTTCTGAAAATGCCTTTGAGGCTGCCTGCTACGGCCTTCATCTTTTGCAAGGGGAAACCTGTGTATTTCATGTAATGCACACCTATACCCCGCCCATATATCGAGTGGATTATGTTATGGGAAGTCCAGGTCAATTGGGTCTACCGGACGACCATCAGTATTTTGCCGAAACGAACCTGAGGGGATTTGTGGACAGATTGGGGAAGGAATTCAAAAATACCAAGCACACTTTTATACCGCATTCGGCCTTTAATACATTGGCAGATGAAACCGTGCGTATGGTAAAAAATGAAAACATAGACTTGATCATTATGGGAACCCAAGGGGCCACTGGGGCCAAGGAGCTGTTTTTTGGCTCCAATGCCCTTCATATCATAAAAAAAGCAACAACGCCCGTCTTGGTGATTCCCTCCAACATCCAATTTACATCCCCAAATGTGATTTTATTTCCAACGGATCTGGAAATCGATTTTCAACAAGCGCAACTCAATGTTTTATTTGGCCTTTCCCAATTATGGAACGCAAAAATCCACATACTCCACTTAACTGCTCCAGAGGGCCTGGACGAAGCCCAATTCCATAACCTTAAAAAGTTGAAGGAGCTTTTGCAATATACCAGTTTTGTTTATCACGATTTACCGGATCAAGAGCTACTGGCCGCCATTGACCATTTTCACAAGGAACATAAAGTGGATATCCTCGCTATGGTACAGAACAAACACACCTTTTTGGAACGTTTGTTCATTATGCCCATCATTAAAAATATTGGCCTGCACAGCCTTGTTCCGTTTTTGGTATTGCCCTATACGAACAAACCCGGTTAAGATTTAGCACAATGACTTTAAAAAATGGGGAATTGATTCAGATCATGGCAAACTAAGGGGCCTCGGACTAGTTTTATGGCCAAAGCAATAGTATATGAACAAGAGAATTTTACTTCCTACGGACTATTCCAAAAATGCATTGAACGCGATTCGCTATGCACAGCGGCTTTATAAGGATGTTAGTTGTGATTTTTATTTGCTCAACACCTATCAGGTATCCGGATATGCACTGGACAGTATGATGGTCCCCGAACCGGGGGAACAACTTTATGAAACCTTCAAAAGGAAGTCCCAAGAGGGAATGGATCGTTTATTGGGGATGCTCCATCTAGAGCCGGACAATCCCAAACACCATTTTGAAACCAGGTGCGAATTTAATAGCCTTATTGAAGCCGTTAGGCAAATGGTGGCAAAAAAGGATATCGATACCATTATCATGGGGACCAAAGGATTAACGGCGTCCAAAGCCAGGATTTTTGGGACCCATACGGTTAAGGTTATGGAGTCCATAAAGGCATGCCCCGTTATTGCCATTCCGGAAAGTCCGGTTTTCCAGCCGCCAAGGGAAATCCTGTTTCCAACGGATTATAGGACCAATTTCAAAAAAAAGGAGATGCAGTACCTCATAGAGATTGCAAAACTGCATGATTCCAGAATCAATGTACTCCATATTGATCGGGACAAAGATGGAAAGCTCAATAAGGAAGAGCAGACCAACAGATTGCTTTTACAGGACATTTTGGATGGCACGGATTATGAGATGCATTTTTTGCCTGCCGTTAAATTGGTAAAGGGAATCAATGCATTCATGGAAAGTAGAAATTGTGATATGTTGGCTTTTTTAAACCGAAAACACCTCTTCTTCGGAAGCATACTTTCCAACCCCTTGGTAAAGGAAATAGGGTATGAACCCAAAGTGCCGATTCTTGAATTGAACGATAACCCATAAGAAACACCCATGAGAAAAATAGGAATTTGGTTGGATAAGGAAAAAGCCCTTATTCTAACCTTGGAAAAAAATGAGGAATACTTTGAAACCGTTTCTTCGGAATTGGAATTTTTTAATCCTAAGGGTGGGTCGCGGTCCAAAACACGATGGGGCCCGCAAGACGTGGTTCAGGACAGCAAATATTTGGAACGGGAAAAACACCAGTTGAACAGGTATTTTGAAAATATAGTACAGTCCTTGGGTGCGGTTGGGGAATTGGCCATTTTTGGACCTGCGGAAGCTCCCGAAAAGTTCTTTAAGGCGCTCAAGGAAAAACATCCAAACATGGCAAAAAAAGTCAAGACCATGGAAAAGGTGGATAGTATGACCGAAAACCAGGTGAAGGCATTGGTCAGGAATTGTTTTGGGACCAAAACATAACAGCTTCCCCTTTTAGGGGTTGTTGGCCCTTTTCAATACAAGCTTTATACAGGCGATCTAAAGGGGAACCCCTGGCCAATGGTATAATAAACCATAACCTTCGGAAAGGTTGTGGACAGTACATCATAAGGTTGTGTTTTGTGCAGGACCAATGCTATTGATTTAAATCATTTTACAAAATTGCCCGGTTCGCTACCTTCATTTCCCACGTAAAAGGAAAATTTTGGAGGAAAAAGGTCAAGAAAGGGGAACGCAGGAACTGTATCTGGAACTACAGCAATGGAGTTCCCATATCCATTTTATAGAGGACGAGATGCACTTTATCAACAGGCTGCTGAATTCCTATGTCTTTGAACCGACTACCCCTAATCTTTTTGAACGGTTGGAACTTTTTAAGCAAAACTTTGAACGGTCAAAAAAACAAAAACAAAGGATAAAAAAACGAATATTGGAACATCAGGGGAAAATTGCCGGTATTTTGGAATGTTCCCCTAAAACCAGTGATTTGGCCTATTGCAGGGCACATAAGAAGCTAAAGCAGAAAATAAACGAATATTTTGAGGAGTACCTGCTACTCAAATCCGAGATATATGGTTATGCGGGCTCCGTACTGAAAAGGAGAAAACCGGCAAAGTGATGCAAATCATTTCACCGGTGCAGTTTCACATATAAATTGGAATTCCATATCCATTGATTCAAAACTATAGTTTTATGTCACTTATTAAATTTAAGGGAGGCCGATTTCCATGGAACGAAAGCCTTTTTGATTTTGTTCATCAAGACGCGTTCATCAATGATGATTTTTTCAACCTTAAAAAGGCCATGCCCTCAATGAACATAAAAGAACACAAAGCCAATTTTGAGATAGAACTGGCAGCCCCGGGATTTGAAAAAGAGGATTTTGCAATCACTATGAATGATGGTGTTTTGGAAATCTCTGCCCTTAAAAAAACTGGGGAAACCAAAAAGGAAGAGGATTACACCCGAAGGGAGTTTCGCTATAATTCCTTCAAAAGGAGTATGCAGTTGCCCGGTTCGGTAGATCAATCCAAAGAAGTAAAGGCCGCCTATAAAAACGGCATTTTAAGATTGGGCCTTCCAAAAATGGAAGAGGCCAAAGTGAAACCCAAAAGAGTTATTGAAGTGTCTTAGACAGGGGATAAATGCGACGAATGGTTTTCCGTTTGTCGCTTGAGCAAATAGAAAATGAAAGCGAAACTTAAGAAATATATGGAGTGGTTAAGTGCGGAAGAGCTGCACAACGATTCCAGGAATTGGCGCTCCCATCTGGAATTCACCAGGGATGAACAGCTATTCCTGAACGATCTTATAGGAAGTCATGTGCTTGACTTAGTGGATTCGGAGGCGTTTAAAAAGGCAAGGCCCCTAATAACGTCATTGGAGAAAATGGAGAAAGATTGGAACAATCTCTTTAAAAAGGTCCAACTTCATGAAAACCAATTGCAAATTATGGTAGACGATGTGGATCAATTGAAAATGGAAGAGGCCTATTTGACAACACATATGGAACTGACCAATGAAGTTGAAACGTATTTCGAAACGTATCGATCCGTAAAAACCAAGATTTTTAAGTTAATATCATCCCTATTAAAGAAAAGAAAGCAAAAAAGATTATTAAATTAACAAGACCTTTTAACCCTTAAAAAACAACCTATGCGCAAAATGATTGTTTTTTTGGCAATTCTATTGGCCGGATGTTCTTCAACGAGCCTCGTTACCAACTGGAAAAATCCGGACATTGTGATATTTGATGCCAACAAGGTGCTTGTTGTAGGAATGACCCAAAATGAGGAGGCAAGGCTAAAGTTCGAGACCCAACTCCAGAGCGAATTCACAAAGCAAGGTATAGAAGCTTTTAGAAGTGTTGACCTCTTTGATATTGAATTCACCTCCTCCGAAAAATCCGAAGAAGAACTTTCAGAGGTGGAACAACAATTATTGGACAAGGGGTTTGATGCCATTCTCTTCACCAAGATAATCGGTTCTGAGAATAGAAAAACGTTTAAGAGAAAAGTGCAGGACCTGGATGCCTACATGATTTCGTTCCGGGATGACTATCTAAGCCACCAACCCATTTATTACCAGGAAGGGTATTATAAAAACCATACGGTCTATCATGCGGAAACCTCCCTATACTGCATCTGTTTGGGCAAGGAAAGGGAACTTATTTGGAGGGGCGATATTAACATCAATGACCCTCGCAATGTGGAAAAGAGTATAGAGGATTATATAAAATTGGTGGTATTTGCCTTGAGGGAACAGGATATCATTTTCCGAAAACCGCTGCAGGATGAAAGTGTTGGTATATAGTGCAAAGGATTTTGAAGTCGAAAAACTTAAAAACGCCAATCAAGATAGGCATAGGATAACGTTTGTATCGGAGGCGTTGGACAGTACAACGGTCACTTTGGCTGCCGGTCATGAAGCCATTTCCATTTTTTCCGGTGATGATGCTTCTTCGGTGGTCATGGAGATGTTGAAGGAACTTGGGGTCAAGTACCTCACCTTACGCTCTACCGGGTACAACAATGTAAGCACAACTGCCGCAAAACGATTGGGGATCAAAGTGGCGAATGCACCGGATTATTCCCCCCATGCCATTGCGGAACATACCATTTGTTTAGTGTTGGCCTTAAACAGAAGATTGCTATTGGCCAATGAACAAGTAAAAGCATACAATTTTTTGCTCGATGATCTAGTGGGTTCCAACTTGAACGGAAAAACGGTTGGCATTGTGGGAACAGGAAGGATAGGGTCACTTTTGGTAAAGCTGTTCCACGCCTTCGGTTGTGAGGTCATTGCAAATGATTTGGTGGTCAACCATTATTTGGAAAACCAGTTCAATGTAAAATACATGGATTTGCGGACGCTATGTAGAAAGGCGGATATCATCAGCATCCATGTACCCCTTACCCAGGACACCCATTATATGTTCAACGAATCACTTTTCAAACTTATGAAGAAGGGGATTGTTTTGGTCAATACGGCCAGAGGGGCCGTTGTGAGGACAAAGGACCTATTGAACGCCTTGGAGAGTGGTTCCATTGCGGGGTATGCCACGGATGTTTATGAAACCGAAAAAGGAATCTTTTTTCGGGACAACACCTCTGGCATAAAAGATACGGAGCTTAAAGAGTTAATAGCACTGCCCAATGTACTGCTAACACCCCACCAGGCATTTGTGACCGAGGAAGCTTTACGGAATATTGCGGATACCACGGTGCATAATCTGAACTGTTGGGAAGAAAATAGGCCTTGTAAGAACGAATTGGGATATAAGACCCAAATACTACTATAGGAGCGGACTCAAAAGTTTTGCCGATCCTTCCCGTATTTTTGCCCGCCTACTACGTTGTAGGAACCCATCATGGTCCACTTCCTGGGATTTTGAACAGTTATTTAGAAAATCATTCTTAAGATCGGCACTTATTTTTGGATCATAGATAATGACATTGACCTCATAGTTTTGTTGTAGACTTCGGTCATCCAGGTTAGCCGTACCAATACTGGCAATTTTGGTGTCACTTATCACCATTTTGCTATGCAAGAACCCATACGGATATAGGTATATTTTTATGCCTGCTTTTAAATACGCCTCAAAATATGCCCTAACACACCAGTCCACTACTTTACTATCCGTAGTTGCGGACAGCAATAGTTTTACATCCACCCCACTAAGGGAAGCCGTTTTAAGGCTTTGTAAAATGGCCTGACTTGGAATGATGTAGGGGTTGGCAATATACAGGTATTCCTTTGCCTGGTTTATAATGGTAAAATAGACCTGTTCCATTATGGCAAAATCATCATCTGGCCCACTGGGAACTATCTGCAAATGGGTTTTTTGGTTGGGGGCTATCGTTTTTGAAGCGGTCATGGGCAGGTTGGACCCCCCTTCGGATTTTCCACTTGCAAGATACCAATCCGACAAAAAGACCTTGTTAAGAAAAGCTACGGCTTCCCCTTTCAATTGCAGGTGGATATCGTGCCACCTTCCCAAATCCGGATCCCCCTTAAGATATTTGTCCGAGATATTTATGCCGCCCGTGAACCCCACTTGGTTATCCACCACAATAATTTTTCTGTGGTTCCTATAGTTCAATGCCGCCAGAAACCTTCCCAACCTAAATGGAAGAAACTGTTCTACTTCCACCCCAATATTTTTGAGCTTTTGAATGTACCCTTTACTCAAGGAATAGCTGCCTATACCATCATAAATTAGCTTAATGGAGACGTTTTGCCTTCTCTTTTTTTCAAATAGCTCCAGGAATTTCTGGGCCAATAGGCCATCTTCAAAAATATAGTATTGGATATGAATGTGGTTTTGGGCGCGTTCCAACGCTTTAAAAATGGACTCAAAGGTTTCCTTACCATCCTTGAGCAATACCAAAGAGTTCAATGCGGTAATGGGAATTTTAGTGGTCCTTTCAATCAGTTTTTGGACCTTGTGACCTTCTAGATCGGATGGAATGGGGGCAGCTGTTATTTCTGGAAGATGCTCCAAAAAGTCCCGGCTAAGTACAAAAAGCTTGTTTTTTCGCCTGTTCCTTCCAAACATAAGATACAGTAGCATTCCCCCAAGGGGGATGGTAAAAATGGCCAAAAGCCAGGCCAAGGTTTTACTCGGCCTAATCCCATTGATAAGCAAGCTTATGACCAGTGCAAAAGCAATGACCACATAAGCAATGATGAACAGAAATAGCAACATTTTATGAAATGGGAAGGGTCGGAAATAAAGGTATGGGATTTAAGGATAGTGGTTACTGAGATAGATCAGCTGGTTGTGAATTGGAATGATGGTGAACCAATACGGTTAACACCTCGTGATACATCCAGGCTCTTATAATTTGGCCAGGCTATTGTCCAAATCCGGGAGAAGCTCAACAACCTTTTTAGAGAATTCCTGTTTGAGGTCCTCAGAATAAGCTCGGTAGGTTGCCAATCCAATTAGGAAAGATCCTAACAGTAAAGCCCCAATAAGAATTCTGAGCCCAAAAGTGTCCTTGGAAGTTTTCATTTCTTAAAAATGTTAAAGACAAGTTAACGATTTTTTTGATTTAAGAAAAAATTAACATCAAAATCACAATGAATACGGGGTTTGACGTCATAAATCTTCTCAGGATAATTGCATATCCATAATTTTAAGAAATTTCTTACGTTAATGGAAGAAAGCATACGTATTTGAAGGTTGACCTAAAAGAAAATTTTGATTTGCGGGAGTCTCCTATTCCTTTGGTTTTTATGGATAAGGACCATGGGATATTGCAATTCTCTACAGGGGTATTGAACTTTTTTGAACTCCCAAATTCACATGTTCCCAAGAAACTGGACGACCTATTTGGTGAATTGCCATTAGGCCTTAAAACATGCGTAAACAACAATTTGGAACATGTGGAAATTATCCCCATAGTTTCAAAAAAGGGGAAACAGCGATGGATTAAGGCTTCCTTGTTTCCCTTTAGCAATGGGTCCACCGGATTTCAGGTCTTTTTTGATGATGTTACCGAAGATAAGGAGCACTATGAATTGGCGCTGGAGGCTAAAAAAATAGCAAAGATTGGAAGTTGGAAGGTCGACTTGATCAAGAATTCAATTTTCTGGTCCAAGATAACCAAGACCATTCATGAAGTTCCTTCGGATTTTGAACCTGATTTGGAAAAGGGCATCAATTTTTACAAAGAAGGTGAGCATAGGGAAAGGATTGTGGAAGCGGTATCGGCGTGCATAGAATCTGGAAAACCCTTTGATGTGGAACTGATCATTGTAACCGCAAAAGGCAATGAGAAGTGGGTTCGGTCCATTGGGGAAGCGGAGCGCAGCAATGGGAAGACCATAGGGTTTTATGGGGTGTTTCAGGATATTGATGAGATCAAGCGCGAAAAGCTCAAGAACGAGGAATTGAACAATCGTATGCGGGCTGCGGTGCAGAGCGCCCAAATTGGTATTTGGGATTGGGACGTGGTCAACAACCATCTTATCTGGGACGATAATATGTTCACCATTTTCGATATAGATCGAGATGAATTTAAAGAGGCCTACAAAGCTTGGGAATCCGCGCTTCACCCTGAAGACAAGGAGCGCGCCACCCATGAAGTAGCGCTGGCCCTTGAGGGCGAGAAAGACTTTGATACCGTGTTTCGGATACGAAAACAGGATGGGTCAATTGCACATATCCAGGGAAGGGCGCAGGTTTTTAGGGATGGGAACGGAAAGCCACTCCGTATGGTCGGAATCAATGCCGATGTTACCAAACTCAAAAGAAAGGACGAACGTTTGCGCAAGCTTTTGGATTTGACGGAAAAGCAAAACCAAAAACTGTTGAACTTTGCACAGATCGTATCGCACAACCTTCGTTCCAACTCCAGTAATATATCCATGTTGTCCGGAATGCTATTGTCCAATATCGTGAAAAAGGAACAGGATAAATTTCTGGACATGATCCACACTTCCTCAGAAAGGTTGGAAGAGACCTTGAACCAGCTAAATGAAATCATAAGAATTCAAGAAACAAGGTATAGTGACTTACATGGGGTGAAGGTGTTGCCGATACTGGAAAACGTTTTGGAACGTATCAACGCCACCATTGTGGAATCCAAGGCGGAGGTTTGTATTGACATGCCCAAAGCGATAAGGGTAATAGGTGTAGAGCCCTATCTAACAAGCATTTTCATGAACCTTCTGACCAATAGCATCAAATACAAATCTCCCCAAAGGGCACTTAAGATTACTATAAAGGCAGAAATTCTGGGCAATCGGACCGTAATAGGTTTTGAGGACAACGGCTTGGGAATTGATTTGGAAAAGAACGCCAAAAACCTTTTCGGGATGTACAAGACCTTTCATAACAATGAGGATGCCAAAGGGGTTGGATTGTTCATTTCAAAGAACCAAATGGAGGCCATGAATGGAAAAATCGAAGTAAGAAGTACCGTCAATAAGGGCAGTACATTTTACTTGTACTTTAATAACAACGAATAAGAGGATCATATGGGGGCGAAGAAATTATTTTTGGTCGATGATGACGTGATATTTAAAATTGCTGCCGAGGTGCTGATCAAAACCCATAAGCTGGCCGATGAAGTGGTACAAATGTCAAATGGCCTCGAGGCCTATAACGCCCTAATCGCATTGGAGCATAGCCCCAATGACCTACCGGATGTCATGCTTTTGGATATCAATATGCCGGTTATGAACGGCTGGGAACTCTTGGAAGAACTAAAACAAGGACCGGAAATCATTAGGAATCAGGTCCAAATACATATTTTAACCTCCTCCATAGCCCCAGAAGATTTGAACCTTTCCAAAACATATGATTTTATTGATGGGTACATTACCAAACCACTGACCAATTCTGATATCGATAAAGTTAAAAAGGGCCTTTAATCCCCATTTTACTTCAAAAGAATGGCAATGGCACCTATTGCCGTTACCACAAGTATAAATTTTCGGTAAAGGGAATCGTTGATGAATTTCAATACCTTGGCGCCAACAACAAATCCCAGCAACAAGGCAGGAAACAGTTTTAGGTTTAGAACCAAGGTTTCTGCAGAAATCGTTTTCCAAACAAAAACATGAAAAGGAACTTTAAATAGATTGGTTATAAAAAACAACCAGGCTGCCGTGCCCACAAATTCGTTTTTGGGAAGACGTAGCATCAAAAAATAAAGGTTGGTAAATGGCCCGGCCATATTTCCGATCATTGTGGTGAGCCCCGCCAGGATTCCACTTCCGGAGGCAAAGGTCCAATGCCGGGGAACGGTTTTGGACTTTCGAATGTCCCAAAAGACCAATAGCCCAAGGCTTACAAAAATGATGGTCACCATGGCAACCTTAAAAAGGCGTTCGGGCATGTCCTTTCCCAGGACTACACCGGCCAAAATCCCCAGGGCCATCCAGGGCAAAATCTTCAAAATGGGTTTCCATTGCGCATGTCTGTTGTAATAAAGTACAGCGGCAATATCCCCAAGGACTAGAAAGGGCATGATGATTCCAGTGGATGCCTTGGCCCCAAAAGCAAGGGCAAGTAGGGTGACATTGAACAGGGAGAGCCCCTTAAGCCCTGCTTTGGATATCCCTATCATGAACGCGGCAAGCAAGGCCAAAATCCAGGCAGAAACGGAAACGTCTGTAAAAAGGGGAAGAAGCATATAATGGGTACTGGGTCAAAAGTACCATAAAATTGATTTTACTTCCAGTACAATAATACCCTTAAACGCGTTGAATCTGTAGAATCTTGTCATTTATTGCTACTAATGTTTCAAAAGAAAAGCCGATTCCAAAAAAGTAATATCTTTAAGATTCAACCAAAACCAACTTATGGATATTCAAACCCTTGACTACCTCATCATTTTTGGATTTTTCGCAATTGTACTTTTTATAGGAGTTTATGTTTCAAAAAAATCGGGGAAAAGCTCGTCCGAATACTTTTTGTCCGGCAGGACCATGCCTTGGTGGTTGTTGGGCCTTTCCATGGTGGCCACAACATTTTCTACGGACACCCCCAATCTGGTGACCGATTTGGTGAGGTCCAACGGGGTCTCGGGAAACTGGGGTTGGTGGTGTTTCCTGCTTACGGGGATGCTTACCGTATTTGTATATGCAAAGCTGTGGAGAAAGTCCAATGTAAAAACGGATTTGGAATTTTATGAACTGCGTTATGGCGGAAAACCCGCAAGTTTCTTAAGAAAATTTAGGGCCGTTTATCTCGGGATTTTGTTCAATGTCATCACCATGTCCGCGGTGACCCTGGCGGCGATTAAAATAGGCGGTGTCATGTTGGGGCTTGAACCTTGGGTTACTGTGGTTGCCGCTGGGCTAATAACGGTAATCTTTAGTGCATTGGGCGGTTTTAAAGGGGTGGTCTATAGCGACTTTCTTTTGTTCTTTGTGGCAATGGCAGGAGCTATAGGTGCGGCCTATTATTTGGTGAACCTTCCGGAGGTCGGCGGTATACAGGCCATTATGGACAATGATAATGTGAAGGACAAACTAAGCATTCTTCCCGATTTTAGTGATAAAAAAGCACTGATAACCATTCTTATCATTCCCTTGGCGGTACAATGGTGGAGCTCCTGGTATCCGGGGGGAGAACCCGGAGGGGGAGGGTATATTGCCCAACGGATGTTGGCGGCAAAAAATGAAAATCACGCCATAGGGGCGACCTTCTTTTTTAATATTATGCACTATGCACTGCGTCCCTGGCCCTGGATTTTGGTGGCTTTGGCCTCTTTGGTGGTGTACCCGGATGTAGCGAGCATACATGAAGCCTTCCCCAATGTGGCGGCAGATAAGTTGGGGCACGATCTTGCCTATTCGGCAATGTTGACCAAACTACCCAGTGGACTGTTGGGCATTGTACTCGCTTCTTTGGTCGCTGCCTATATGAGTACCATTTCCACACAATTGAACTGGGGCTCCTCCTACATTGTCTATGATTTTTACAAGCAACAGATAAATCCAGATGCCAGTGAAAAGCAGATGGTTGCCGTTGGCCGGTTGTCCACGGTGGTGCTCATGGTCTTAAGCGCTTTTTTGGCACTGGCCATGCAAAATGCAATGGGCATTTTCAATTTGTTGCTGTCATTTGGGGCGGGAACGGGATTGATTTTCATCTTGCGTTGGTTCTGGTGGCGGATTAATGCCTGGAGCGAGATAACGGCCATGTTCTCTTCCGGAATTTTGGCCATTTTGCTGGAGACTACCTCCCTTAGAGCCTTCCTTTTTGCACCCGAGACCGGACTGCTGCCGGATTGGGGCGAACTGCCATTTATTATGCTGGTGACCTCGGTGATCTGGTTGACGGCCACCTTTGTTACCCAGCCCGAATCCAACGAAGTATTGCGCGACTTTTATAAACGAATTCAGCCTGGTGGTCCAGGATGGGAAAAAGTAGTGGACGAAGCCAAGGCCGAAAACGTTACAGTGGTGCACGATAATGAAAAATGGAGTGTGCCTTCGGGGATTAAGGCCATGCTTTTGGGCGTAATCCTCATTTACACCATTATGTTCGCCACAGGACATTGGATATATGGGAAAACAACAAGTGCTTTTATCCTAACCATGGTAGCGGCCCTTTCAGGTTTCCTATTGATCAGGGTTTGGAACAAAATGAAGGACAACCTACTGTAATGAAGGATAGAATACGCTCCGTGGATATTTTTAGAGGGATTACCATTGTCCTAATGATCTTGGTCAATACGCCCGGGACATGGTCCAAGGTGTACGCCCCTTTACTACATGCAGAATGGCACGGGTACACCCCAACGGATTTGGTATTTCCCTTCTTTCTGTTCATTGTGGGGACCTCCATTGTGTTTGCCTATCAAAACAAAAGCCCTTCAAAGGCAACGTATAAAAAGATTACCGTCCGAAGTTTGAAACTCATAGGATTGGGACTGTTTCTGGGAGCGTTTACCATTAGCTTTCCATTCATAAAGGAATTCGCCGAGATTCGATTTCCTGGGGTTTTGCAACGGATTGGAGTGGTCTTCTTTTTTGCCGCCATCCTATTTCTTAATCTTAAATGGAAAAAATTGATTTGGATTACGGCCGGTATCCTGGTGGGGTATTGGTTGCTCATGACCTTTGTTCCCGTTGAAGGGCAAGCCTCTACATTTGAAAGGGCTCCCAACAATTTAGCCAATTATTTGGATGTGAGCCTATTGGGTTCCCATACCTATAAACCGGATTACGATCCTGAAGGATTATTGAGTACAATTCCTGCAATAGCGAGCTCACTTCTGGGAATTTTTACCGGGTTGGTATTGCGGTCCAAACATGAAAAAAAGGCGACCATCCTGTTTGGCCTAGGCGGTTGTTTTTTGATTTTGGGACATCTTTGGGATTTTGCTTTTCCAATAAACAAGGCCTTATGGACCAGTAGTTTTGTATTGGTTACCGGCGGATGGGCAAATATTATTTTGGCGTTGATCTATTACTTGACCGATGTACGAAAGATCCAGTTCGGAAGTATCTTTAGATACGCAGGGGCAAATGCCATTGTAGTGTATTTCCTGTCCAGCTTCGTCACAAAACTGTTTTACTCCATAAAAGTGGACAGTGAAACCTCATTGCACGGATGGTTGTTCCAAAAAATCTATGTCCATGATTTTCTTTCCATGCAAATGTCCTCCCTGCTTTATGGGCTAACGGTGGTTTCCTTTTATTGCCTGTTGGCGTATTTCCTGTATCTAAAGAAAATATTCATTAAAGTGTGATAAGCACGTAACCACTGGGCTGGAGCGCCTTCTTTTTATCGTGTTCCGTTGGTGCCCCGATAGTTGGACCGGAAGTGTACGTGAGGACTGCACGCTTTCCAATTAATGTAAATAGCCCCCTTAATTGATATTATGGAGCAGTCGGGCCACATATTTGCCAATCACATCAAACTCCAGGTTGACCTTTGAACCCATCTTATATGAATTGAACCGGGTATGGTCATAGGTATAGGGAATAATGGCAACACTAAATCGATTCTTTCGGGAATCCACCACGGTCAAGCTAACACCATCAACGGTAATTGACCCCTTTTCTATGGTAATATTGTTTTGGGAGGGATCGTACTCAAATGTAAAGAACCAACTTCCCTCTTTTTCTTCAATGCCCACACAGGTTGCCGTTTGGTCTACATGACCTTGGACCAGGTGCCCATCCAAACGGGCGCCCAGGACCATGGCACGTTCCAGGTTTACAAAATCCCCCACTTCCAAATCCCCTAAACTGGATTTGTCCAAGGTCTCCTGGATGGCGGTTACGGTATACACCTCTTCCCGTATGTCCACCACGGTGAGGCAGACCCCGTTATGTGCCACGCTTTGATCAATTTTAAGTTCATGGGAGATCGCCGATCGTATCCCAATATGTAGGTTTTCATTTTCCCTTTTCAATGCCGTTACCTCTCCTAAAGTCTCAATGATTCCTGTGAACATCCCAATAATAATTTACCTAGCTTTGTTTTGTAAAATTAGGGATTCGATTATGGATTCTAAGAATGAAAACAAGAAAATACGCCTGGGAATTTCCATTGGGGACATCAATGGTATTGGTTGTGAGGTGGCACTGAAATCGTTTTCCGATGCCCGAATGCTGGATTTTTGTACGCCTGTCCTTTTTGCCTCCAATAAGGTAGTTTCGGAACAGTTAAAGACTTTGGGGTTGGAGCTAAGGTTCCATGGGGTCAGGGAAGCCGAAAAGGCTCACGACGGAAAAGTGAACGTGGTCAACGTTTGGAAAGAACCCGTTCCGTTGGAGTTTGGCCAAGCAACGACAAATGGAGGAAAATACGCCATAAGATCACTTCGGGCGGCAGTGGATGCATTAAAAAAAGGGAGTATAGATGTGTTGGTAACGGCTCCCATCAATAAAAACAATATTCAGTCAGAGAATTTCAAGTTTCCTGGACATACGGACTATCTCGCGCAGGAACTGGATGGGGAGAGCCTGATGTTTATGGTTACGGACAGTGTTAAGGTAGGCCTTTTAACGGACCATATTGCTGTAAAAGAGGTGGCTTCGGCCATTACGACCAAGTTGATAAGGGACAAGGTCTTTACCATTTCAAAATCCTTAACGATGGACTTCGGAATCCGAAAGCCCAAGATCGCCCTACTGGGAATCAATCCACATAGTGGTGACAACGGCACCATAGGCAAGGAAGACGAGGACATTATGAAACCCGCAATAGCGGATTTGTTTAACGAAGGCCTCTTGGTCTATGGCCCATATTCCGCGGATAGCTTTTTTGGTTCCCAGTCCCACCAGGCTTTTGATGCCGTTTTGGCCGCCTATCACGATCAAGGATTAATTCCATTTAAAACCTTAAGCTTTGGACAAGGGGTAAACTATACTGCGGGATTAGCAAAGGTGCGAACGTCCCCCGACCATGGGACTGCCTATGAAATTGCTGGGAAGGGCCAAGCGGATGAAACCTCATTTAAAGAGGCTGTTTTCACGGCGATAAAAATTTATAGGAACCGGAAAGAATATCAGCAGCTTACCAAGAACCCACTAAAAAAACAAGTGGCGAAACGCTAGAAATCAGCAATTGTTTTTTGGTGGTTTTTTTGAAGTGTTCTATAAATAAAAAATGTATCTTTGCACCCGCCTTAGCGGAAAGGTACACAAACATTTAGTGTTCAAATGATGAAGAAAAGGGAGTATTTTATTCCTTTCAAGGGGTTAAAAGCGGGCAAACACAATTTTGGGTACAAAATTGACAATTCGTTCTTTGAATCTTTTGGTTACGCGGAATTTAACGGTTCCAACATCACTTCCGAGGTTGTTTTGAACAAGATGGAAAGCATGATGGAGTTGGACATTGAGGCGAAAGGAACGGTCAACGTCAATTGTGATTTGACCAATGAACCTTACGACCAAGCTATTTCCGCTAACCTGCATTTGGTAATCAAATTCGGGGAGGACTATAATGATGAAGATGATGAAATCCTTATCCTTCCCCATGGCGAATACCAGGTCAACATTGCGCAATATCTATACGAAATGTTGGTTTTGGCCGTTCCCCAAAAGCGAATACATCCCGGGGTACTGGATGGCACATTGAAGTCCGATGCGCTAAAAAAACTCGAAGAGTTACAACCTAGGGAAAATACCAAAAAAGATGAGAGGACCGACCCAAGATGGGATGGATTAAAGAAATTATTAACGGACAATAAATAGGAAAACATGGCACATCCTAAAAGAAAAATATCAAAAACAAGAAGGGACAAAAGAAGGACCCATTACAAGGCCAGTATGCCTACCATTGCCAAGGATTCTTCAACTGGGGAACTACACCTGTACCACAGGGCCCATTGGCATGAAGGGAAACTATACTACAGGGGCCAGGTTCTTATTGATAGGACCGAAGAAGAAACTGCAGCTTAGAGGATTTTTCCCTATGACAATACCAGCTCCCATTTCGTTTGAAAATCGGGAGTTTTTTATTTGAACCCATCCAGAGTTTGTAGGGTTTAGGGAAAAAACAAGATTTTGTGCCCAGATGAAGGCTTTTCCGCGTTGCATAGCCATAGCTACGGAACAAGAAAAAGACAAAATATGGGTGCAAAAGATATTTTGAAACAAATTTTACGAACTCAAGACGAGTTCTTTGTAAGGCGGATTGAAAAACAACGGTTGTTGGTTAAAATATCAGAGAAAATCACTACTTTTCATCGATTTTGAGTCGATTTTTGGCTTTTTGACAAAATTCAAACTTAATGGCTAAAACTAAAGCAGCTATCACAGCTGTAGGGGCATACCTTCCGGAATATGTGTTGACGAACCAGATTTTGGAAACCATGGTGGATACCACTGACGAATGGATAACCACTCGCACTGGAATCAAGGAGAGAAGAATCCTAAAGGAAGATGGAAAAGGAACTTCGTTTATGGCCATAAAGGCAGCGGAGGACCTTATGGCAAAAAGGGGTTTGGATCCCAAGGATATAGACATGATTATCATGGCCACTGCAACACCGGATATGCCTGTCGCCGCTACTGGGGCCTATGTTGCATCGGAAATAGGTGCCACCAATGCTTTTTCCTATGACCTGCAGGCCGCCTGTTCCAGTTTTTTATACGGGATGTCAACCGCGGCCAGCTATGTCGAGTCCGGTCGTTACAAGAAGGTGTTATTGATAGGCGCAGATAAGATGTCCTCCATCATAGATTATACGGATAGGACCACGTGTATCATTTTTGGGGATGGTGCCGGGGCGGTTCTTTTTGAAGCGGATGAAGAAGGATTGGGCCTTCAAGATGAACTTTTAAGAAGTGATGGTGTAGGACGACAGTTTTTGAAAATAGATGCTGGAGGCTCCATGTTACCAGCTTCGGAAGAAACGGTAAAGAACAAACAGCATTTTGTTTTTCAAGACGGGAAGTCGGTTTTCAAATTTGCGGTTTCCAATATGGCGGATGTCTCGGCCAAAATTATGGAACGGAACAAGCTCACTCATGAAGATGTGCAATGGTTGGTTCCGCATCAGGCCAATAAAAGGATCATTGACGCCACGGCCCGGCGCATGGGTCTGGAGGAGTCCAAGGTAATGATGAATATCCATAGGTATGGCAATACCACTTCGGCCACTTTGCCCTTATTGCTCCATGATTATGAAAAGCAATTGAAAAAAGGGGATAATATCGTATTCGCTGCTTTTGGTGGCGGATTTACCTGGGGTTCCATTTATTTAAAATGGGCCTACAATTCATAATAGCAACTAACTAAATCAAATTCAATGGATATCAAGGAAATTCAAAGTCTAATAAAGTTCGTAGCCAAATCCGGTGCCAGCGAAGTGAAATTAGAGATGGAGGATATCAAAATCACTATCCGAACCGGTAGTGTTGCTCCGACTCCAGAGACCACGATTGTTCAGCAGATTCCTGTAGCACAGGCTCCTGTTGCGGCAGCCCCTGCACCTGCCCAGGAAGCACCGGCCCCTGCGGCCCCTGCAAAGGAAGCAGCGGAAGAGGACAATTCCGAATACATCACCATAAAATCGCCGATCATAGGAACGTTCTACAGAAAACCCTCTCCGGACAAACCACCTTTTGTGGAGGTTGGAAGTCAAATCCAAAAAGGGGATGTATTATGTGTCATTGAAGCAATGAAATTGTTCAATGATATTGAATCCGAAGTTTCCGGAAAGATTGTTAAGGTGTTGGTGGATGATTCCTCACCTGTTGAATTTGACCAGCCACTTTTCTTGGTCGACCCATCATAAACTCAATTCCAAAATCCAATTACCAAGGTCCAAAATGGTATTTGGAAATTGACAGTTGAAATTTCAAGGAATTATGTTCAAAAAAATATTGATAGCAAACAGGGGGGAGATTGCACTTCGAGTCATCCGTACCTGTAAGGAAATGGGCATCAAGACCGTAGCTGTCTATTCCAAGGCAGATGAAGAGAGCTTACATGTCCGTTTTGCGGATGAAGCCGTCTGTATAGGCCCAGCTCCAAGTTCGGAATCGTACCTAAAAATTCCCAATATCATTGCAGCTGCGGAGATCACCAATGCAGATGCCATTCATCCAGGATATGGCTTTCTTTCGGAAAACGCCAAATTTTCGAAAATATGTGCGGAATCCGACATTAAATTTATTGGGGCTTCTTCCGAGCAAATAGAAAAAATGGGGGACAAGGCCACGGCAAAGGAAACCATGAAAAAAGCGGGAGTACCTACCATACCAGGTTCCGATGGGTTGCTCAAGGATGTGGGCCATGCAAAAAAAGTGGCCGAAAAAATGGGCTATCCGGTTATGATCAAAGCTACTGCCGGAGGTGGGGGAAAAGGCATGCGTGCCATTTGGAACGAAGAAGAACTGGAGTCGGGTTTTGATAGTGCCGTAAAAGAGGCTACAGCAGCTTTTGGCAACGGAGGGATGTACATGGAAAAGCTGATAGAGGAGCCAAGACATATTGAAATCCAAATTGTTGGAGATCAGTTTGGTAAGGCATGTCATCTTTCGGAGCGGGATTGTTCCGTACAACGCAGGCACCAAAAGCTCACCGAAGAAACCCCTTCTCCCTTTATGACCGACAAGCTAAGGGATGAGATGGGAAAAGCTGCGGTAAAGGCTGCAGAATACATTAAATATGAGGGGGCTGGAACAGTGGAATTTTTGGTGGATAAACACCGGAACTTCTATTTTATGGAAATGAACACCCGTATCCAGGTAGAACACCCCATTACGGAACAGGTTGTGGATTATGATCTGATCAGGGAACAGATTTTGGTGGCCGCGGGTGTACCGATTTCAGGAAAAAACTACACCCCAAAATTACATTCCATCGAATGCCGGATCAACGCAGAGGACCCGTATAACGATTTTAGGCCCTCTCCCGGTAGGATAACCACCTTGCATACCCCTGGGGGGCATGGGGTGCGTTTGGATACCCATGTATACAGCGGTTATATTATTCCACCAAACTATGACTCCATGATCGCCAAACTGATTACCACGGCCCAAACTAGGGAAGAGGCCATCAATAAAATGCGAAGGGCATTGGATGAATTCGTCATTGAGGGCATCAAGACCACTATTCCGTTCCATAGGCAGTTAATGGAAAGTCCGGATTACCTGGCTGGAAATTATACGACCAAGTTTATGGAGGATTTTGAAATAGATGAAAAATATCAAGATTAATTCCAACCCCGATTTATCGGGGTTTTTCTTTTATGGAACTTAGCTATTGGGAATACAAAACCTGGTTGTCCAATATCGATTATGCGGTGGTGGGAAGCGGTATTGTTGGATTAAGTACGGCCTTATTTCTTAAGGAACGCTTTCCCAAGGCTAAAATTCTTGTTTTGGAAAAAGGGGTATTGCCCCAGGGAGCAAGCACAAAAAATGCAGGTTTTGCCTGTTTTGGAAGTGTTTCGGAAATCGTATCGGACCTAAGGAAGCATACGGAGGAAGAGGTCTCAAAATTGGTGGCCCAGCGTTTTAAGGGAATTCAACTCCTGAGAAGGACTTTAGGGGATGCCAATATCGATTTTTTAAAGCTTGGTGGCCACGAGCTATTCCTAAAAAAAGATGAAGCCCTTTATAACAGCTGTAGGACTTCTTTGGACAGCATCAATACCTTATTGGAACCGGTTTTTGGAAAAAAAGTGTTTGGATACCACTCAAATAACTTTGGTTTTCAGGGAATACAGGATGACTACATTACCCATTCCGAGGAAGGTCAGCTGCACACGGGAAAACTCATGCAAACGCTGTTAAAACTAGTGTTAAGCAGTGGAGTCCATATTTTAAATTCGGTTCGGGTACAAGGGTTTGAGGAGCTACAAAGCGGTGTTTCCGTAAAGACGGACAAATTTGAGTTCACCGCCAATCGATTACTGATTACCACCAATGGCTTTGCAGCGCAACTCTTGAACAGGGATGTGCGTCCCGCAAGGGCACAGGTATTGATCACCAAACCCATTGAAAATTTAGCAGTTGAAGGCACTTTTCATTTTGATGAGGGCTATTACTATTTTCGGAACATGGACCACCGAATTTTATTTGGTGGCGGGCGAAACTTGGATTTCAAGACCGAGGAAACCAAGGAGTTTGGACAAACGGAATTGATCCAAAACAAATTGGAAACGCTCCTGTCCAAAGTAATCCTCCCCAACACCCCATTTGAAATAGACCATCGTTGGAGTGGCATTATGGGGGTGGGAGAACAAAAGAAACCCATTATCGAGCAATTGTCAAACCGAACCTATTGTGGTGTCCGACTTGGTGGAATGGGGATTGCCATAGGTACTTCCGTGGGGAAGGAACTGGCGGAACTGGTGTAGACATCAAACCATTCTGCCGTCCAATAGATTAATGACTCGAGACCCGTAAGCGGCATTTTTCTCCGAATGGGTTACCTGAATAATGGTCACCCCATCCTCTTCATTCAACCTTTTGAACAGTTGCATGATTTCTTCACTCTGTTGCGAGTTGAGGTTTCCGGTAGGCTCATCGGCCAAAATCAATTTTGGGTTCGCGATCAAGGCCCTGGCCACACCCACCAATTGCTGTTGTCCCCCACTTAATTGGGCAGGAAAGAGGTCTTTTTTGCCCACAATGTTAAATCGATCCAGCATATCGGCTACCATGGCCCTTCTTTCGGAGCCCTTGAATTTTTTATAGAGCAAAGGCATTTCCAGGTTTTCATACACTTTTAGATCATCCAATAGATGGTAGGACTGAAATACAAAACCAATGTATTCCTTGTACAGGTTGGAGCGATGTTTTTCCTTCAAGGTATGCACGGATTCATCCAAAAAATGGTACTCGCCTTCATCAAAGGTATCCAGCATACCAATGACGTTGAGCAAGGTGGATTTTCCGGAACCGGAAGGCCCCATAACGGAAATGAATTCCCCTTCTTCCACTTGAAGGTTAATGTCCTTTAATAAAAAGATACGTTGGCCACCGGAGTTGACCCATTTAAAGATGTTTTTGAGTTGTAAAAGCATACTATTGTTTTTTGAGTTTTGTTTATTCTTCTCTTAGTCTTTTTAAAGGGTTATCATGGGCAGCAGTTATTGTTTGCGACAAAATGGTTCCAAAACCGGTTGCGAACATGATGCCCATCCCCAAAACAATGATCCATGGACTGAAACTGACCTTATAGGCAAAGGCTTCCAACCAAAGCGTATTTACGAAATAACTTAGAGGCCCTGTGACCAAAACAGCAATGAAGAACAAGGGCAAAAAACCTTTGGATAACAGAAATGTAATGTTTTTTGTTTTTGCTCCATGTACTTTTCGGATGCCTATTTCCTTCCTTTTTGATTCCGCCGTAAAGGCCGCTATCCCCAAAAGACCAAGGGTTGATATGGTAATCGTTAAAAAGGAAATAAACCCTAAGATGTAAATAATATCTGAAAAGATGGCATTGGTGGCTTTGAGCTCATCTTCGTAAACCTTGTATTTGAACGAATGCACCTTATCCAAACTTTTCCATTGCCGTTCCATAAACGAAATAATGGAGGCTGTATTCGAAGCCGGCGTATGGCGTACGTTCACGTAGGCAAATTTATCCGGCAAGTATCTTAAAAGCAAGGGGTCTTTGGGGTCTGCCTCGGTCAGCAGGTCGAATATGAAATTGGACGTTAGTCCAATTACGGTCAAAGCGGTTCGTTCTTCCCCTATACGAATGGTTTCCCCTACCACCGTTTCCGGTACCAAATAACCCAACAACTGTGCCGCGGCCTCATTTACAATTACAAATTTCTCCTTGTGCTTTGGCATTTCAGCAGAAAAATTTGTCCCGGCTTTAAGCTGTATTTTTAGATTGGGAATGAAGTTTTGATCTACGGCAATAAAGTGTGATGTCAGCTCGCTTTCTCCTTCAGAACTATTGTTTTCAATAAGCACACTTCCGCTATACCCGCCAGTTCCGGGAACAAAAGAACAGGCAGAAATCCCTTGAATGGATGGATTTTGAATCAGTTCATTGGTCAGGGTTTCATAATCCATACCTTGAAGTTTAAGGTTGATGACATTGCTTTGGTCAAAACCATATTCTTTCTCGGTGAGATAGTTTAGCTGTGAAAAGATCAAAAGCGTGGTAATGATAAAAAAGAGGGAGGCGCAGAATTGCATTACGACCAATCCCTTTCTAAGATGTATGCGTTTGCCTTTTCCAAGGGTCATGCCTGTAGCATTGTGAAGGGTTTTTATAGGTGAAAAAGAAGATAAAAAAGAAGCTGGAAACACTCCTGCCATACCGCCGACTAGAACACTGAACAAAACGAATACCAAAAATAGGGCAATGTCAAACCTAAAATCCAAAATCAAGAATTGGTTTATCCATAAATCCAAAAATACCTTGGTCAATATTTGAAGTAGCCCAATAGCGATCAGCAATGAGAGTAATCCAACAAGTATGGATTCCAATATAAACTGTAGGAATACCTGACGCCGGGAAGCGCCCATGGTTTTTCTGACCCCAATTTCCTTGGATCGTGTCAGCGAACGGGCAAACGAAAGATTTACATAGTTAAAACAGGCAGAAAATAGTACGATTAACCCTAAAAAGGAAAGCACGTAGATGATTTCAATGGGGAGTCGTAAACTCATGGGGTTTTGATGAAAGGTGCTTACATTGATCTGGGAGAGTTTTTCAGAAGCAAACCTAATATTGATAGCTTCAAGAGTACTATACTTTTCTGAGGCTACATCCTTTAGAATGGGTTCCAGAACCCTATCGGAAACACCTTCTTTTAACAACAGATAGAGGTAGGCATCAGAATAATTTTCCCAATCATCAAAAATAGCATTGCTTTTTCCTTGTTTTACCAAAGAGGAGATGGTGGACATGGAGACCAAAAAATCAAATTGGATATGTGAGGGTAGCGTATTGTCCGTGATACCAGTGACAACAAAATCGCCCAGTAGGGTTTCCTTGTTTTCCGTGGGAATCAAATCAATGCCCATGGTATTCAAACCCACATCATTGAGTTTAACCGACTTGCCAATTGGATTGGTTTCCCCAAACAGTTTAACGGCCGATTTTTTGGTAAGGACAATGGAGAACGGTTCCTGCAATACTGTTTCGGCGTCCCCTGAAACAAGGTTAAAATCGAAAACAGCAAAAAAACGGTCGTCCGCGTAACGCCCGGCCAAAGGAATCCTATGGTCACCATAGACTACATCCCCGCCCACAAAGCTTGACCTTATCTGCACCACATCTTCTATTACATGAGGATAGTTTTCAGAAAGCATTTTACCTAAGGGCAATGGTGTTGAGGCGAAAGAACGGTTTTCCTCAACACTTAAAATCCGGACGATCCTGTCCTGCTTTTCATGGAAACCATCCACCTTTTTTTGGCTGTATATCAGAAGGATGATCAACAAACAGGTAGCCATGCTTACCGATAGCCCTAAAACGTTAATGACCGAAAACAATTTGTGTTTCAAAAGATTTCGAAAGGCAACCTTTATATAGTTTTTTAGCATTTTTTTGGTGTTTTTGTTATTCGTCCCGCAATACCTCAACGGGGTTTACAACGGCGGCTTTAAAACTTTGCCAGCTCACCGTGGCCAAGGCAATCACAAGCGCTGCTGCTCCTGCCGAAGCAAAAACCCACCAACTAAGTGTTGTTTTATGGGCAAAACCTTCAAGCCATTGACTCATGGCGAACCATGAAATGGGGACGGCAATGAGAAAGGCCAACCCGATCCATTTCACAAAATCCTTGTTGAGAAGGGCAAGAATTTGGGCAATAGTGGCACCGTTCACTTTTCGTATTCCAATTTCTTTCGTTCTGCGCGCCATGGTGTTGGAGGCCAAAGCAAACAATCCCATACAGGAAAGCATAATGGCCAATAGGGAAAACCATGTGATCAGGGTATTTACACGTTCATATTCCTCATAATAAATGTTCAGTTTTTCATCGGTAAAAAAGTAGGTCAAAGGGGCATCCGGAAATAAAACGCTCCATTTTTCCCGCAAAAGGGCGATAGCCTGGGAAGTGGCTCCTTTTTCCGATCGAATGGTGAGATAATCCCAATCCATTAGATTTTCCATGTCCGCAAAAAAATGGGCCAATGGCTCGGTTGGGCGCTGTACCCCCTGATAGCTAAAATCATCGATGGCCCCAATCACACGATATTGTGTTCCGCCTTTCCTCCCTTCAACCAGGATTTGGCCTTCGGCGGTGGAAAAACCCAGTTGGTCCATGGCAGTTTTGTTCAGGACCACCGTGTTTTTTAGGCTGGTCGGTTCTTTATCGAACCCGTGCCCACTCAATAAATCAATTCCCAGTGTTTTAAAATAATCCTTGCCAACGTAAGATTTCCTAAGCGCTATGTTGGGCAAAATGCTTTCGCCAATGGGATAAAAAGTATTGTAGTTTTCATCATAATCCCCGGGGACACTCCCTGTAAAATTCACGGAGGAGATGAAAGGACTATTCAAAAGTTCCTTGGAAATCACGTCAAGTTTTCTAGAGGCGACCTCACTATCCTTATGTTTCCAAAAATCGGTTTGGGCAACAATGACATTTTCGTTATCAAACTTCGGGTTTTTGCCGATCATAAAATCGATTTGCCTTCTCACGGTAATGGTTCCGGAAATCAAAACAATTGCGATTACAAATTGTACAATGACCGAGGAGTGTTTGGCAAAACCGGATTTGTTCGTCGCTGTGATTTTCCCCTGGAGGTTCTCGATCAATTTGCTTCTTGACCACAGCACGGAAGGCACCATACCGGAAAATAGTCCCGTAAAAATCCAAAGGCCAAGAAGGAGCGCCCCCAAAAAATAAGGGTTTAGGGATTGAAGTGCCAACTCCATACCAAACAAGGAATTGAAGGTAGGAAGTAAAATTGCGCTAAAAACCACCAGACCAAGAAGTAATGCTATAAATCCTGTAGCAAGGGACTCGACCATAATTTGTTTTACAATGTGCTTTTTTAAGGCGCCATGTACCTTTTTGACACCAATTTCACGAGTTCTTGACAGCGCATTTACTATGGTTAAATTGATAAAATTTACAAGGGCTATACTGAGAATGCCCATGGCGATGATGGCCAAAATTATAATCAATGTTTGGTTGGATTCCTCGGCAGCATGGTATTCAGAAAAAGGAATCAGATTTATTTTGGTCTTGTTTTCCCCTGCGGGAAGGAAGTTCTCCTTAACAATATTGTCCAGCTTATTCCCAATTTGGGACGGACGCACACCATCTTGAAGCACCACATAGGTCTCTGAAAAGGTATTGTACCAATCATGGACGTCTTTGATCCAAGGCGAGAGGGTCCCCCCGGTTTCATAAGAAGTTACGATGTCAAATGTTACGGAGGAGTTCCCAGGAATATCAACAACCCCGGTAATGGTAAAAAAAACATCGTCAAAACCTAATTGCAATTGCTTGCCCAAAGCTGGGGTAGTGCCAAAATATTTGGAAGCGAAGGGAGCACTGATGACCGCGCTGTATTTTTCCTCAAGAACACCATTGGCCCCGCCCTCTTTAAAAGGAAAACTAAAAACGGAAAAGAATCCCTTATCCACATAAAAAACATTCTCTAAAAATGCATTGTCGCCATAACTTAAACGGTGACCATCCCAATCAAAAATTCGGGTTCCATTGACAATTTCTGGAATTTCCTGCTGCATTTGTGGTAACAGAAGCCCTTTTGTGGCGGTGCTTGTTCCCTCTTCATAAACTTCTTGGATCCTATAGATATTGGAAAGGTTTGTATTAAAGTGATTGTAGGTCAAATCGTTGTACACGTAGAGAACCAAGACCAAAAAGGACGCTATCCCCACACCAAGTCCGATAACATTGATACAAAAGGTGCTTTTATTGCGGTTACTATTCCTAAAGAAGAGTTTTAGATTGTGTTTCAGCATGGTTTTGACTTTTTAATGGTTACTCCGTCCTGAGGCTTTCTACTGGGTTTTGTGTGGCCGCTTTAAAACTTTGCCAGCTCACGGTCGCAAGGGCGATGACCAATGCCAGAAATCCGGATAGGGCAAAAACCCACCAACTCATACTTGTTTTGTAGGCAAAACCATTCAACCATTGATTCATGGCATACCATGAAACAGGTATGGCCATGGCAAATGCAAAACCGACCCATTTTACAAAATCCGTATTCAGTAACGCAAGAATCTGGAGTATTGTCGCACCATTTACTTTTCGTACCCCGATTTCCTTTTTTCGTCGTACAACGGTATAGGACGTAAGTCCAAAAAGGCCCATGGATGCAATTAAAATGGACAAGACCGTAAAAATCTGGAATGCGGTGCCAAAGGTTTTGTCATCCTTGTACTGTGCTTCAAAGTTTTGGTCAAGAAACGTATAATTAAAAGTGCTTTCCGGGAATATTTTCTTCCATGTACCCTCAATTTGGACCATGGCCTGTTCCATACCACCGGAAGCCATCGCTTTCTGATCTAGTTTTACAAGGATGTTGTTGGAACTGGGAGCGTATCGTAAAATTATGGGTTCAATACCCGTTTTCAATCCAAAATGGTGATAGTCCTTAAGTATCCCGGCGATGGTCCAATCCTGTTCCCAAAATCGTACGGTTTTTCCAATGGCCTCATCCATCTCGGATATGCCCATGTATTGCACAAATCTTTCATTCATGACAATTTCATTGCTGTAACCGCGTGAGGTTTCCTTAAAGGGCCCTCCCGCTACAAAGGTGAAATCCATTAATTCAAAAAAGGTAGGGCTAACGGAGTAATTATAGGTAATCCTTTTTTCATCCCTTGTTCCGTTAGGGAAGGTGATTCCGGCACTGGAACCCAGGTCTTCGTACCTGCCTCCTGGAAAGGTGTTTGCCGTTGCCGTTTTTTCCACAAAGGGAATGTTACGCAATTCATCCTTGAAGGCCCTTATCCCCTGCACAAGAGTGGAATCGGAATCCGATCCCAAATTAAGTACTTGCCAATGTAGGGCAACCACTTGTTCCAAATCGGCACCGATGGGCCGGTCTTTTAAAAACAAGATCTGTTTATTGACCATGAGGGTCCCCACCAGTAGGATAATGGTGGCGAAGAACTGTCCAACAATAAGTCCTTTTCGCACCTGAAGGCCAACAGGGGAGGTGTTGACCTTTCCCTTTAAGGTGTTGGCGGGGGTATACCTGCTCAATACAAAGGCAGGGTATAGTCCGGAAACCAGGGAACCTAAGCATACAAGACCAAAAATGGGGAGCATTTGGTCAATATTGGAAATTCCCAAAGACAAATCCTTACCGATAAAAGTATTGAAGGAGGGCAACGCTATAAAAACAATACCAATGGCCACCAGTATGGCGATACCGTTCAATAAAAAAGACTCCAACAAGGATTGAAATACAATTTGGGGCTTTTGGGCACCGGCGACTTTTCGGACTCCGGTCTCTTTGGCCCGTTCTAGTGATTTGGCCGTCGAAAGATTGATATAGTTCAACCAGGAGAGCACCATGATGATTACCCCAATCACAAATAAAAACCGCACTCTTTGGATACTCCCATTTGCCTCTGCCTCATAGGGTTTATTGGAGTACAGGTGGATATCTTCCAAAGGTTCAATGTTATGCCGCTCGTAGGGCAATGCCTCAATCTTGAAATCCTTTATTTTTTGTTGCAGCAATGCCGTATTGGTATTGGGATCGATGCTGAAATAGGTGTAATATACATTTTGAGTCCATGTCCGTTCCCAATCCCCCTCAAAGACCTCCCAGGCACGAAAGGTGCTAAAGGAGATTAAAAAATCATTCTTTATATGGGTGTTTCGATGGTCTTCCTTAAGGATTCCGGTCACGGTAAAAATGGGACCGTAACTATCCATAAGCTTTAGGGATTTGCCCATTGGGTCTTCGGAACCAAAAACTTTTTGGGCCAAAGCTTCCGTGAGTATTATGGAGTAAGGTTCATCCAGGGCAGTAGTTACATCGCCTTGTTTTAACTGGGAATGGAAGATTTTGAAATAGGAGGGATCGGCCAAGGACCCTTTGGTGTGTTCAAAAACCTGATTTCCACGGAGCAATAAAACCCCATTTACATAGCGGAACCGCAGAAAATCCTTGATTTCGGGAAACTCATCTTTTAGGGTGGGTCCCGTAACGATATAGGTGTTGGCGTCACCAGCAACCCATTTACCTCCCTCCTGATAGTCCATATAGGCCCGATATACATTTTCGGAGCCTTCAAAGGTATCATAGCTCTTTTCATGGTCCACATAGAGCATAATCAATACAAAGGAGGCTACACCAATGGAAAGCCCAAGAATATTGATGAGGGAGTATAGCTTGTTTTTGAAAAGGTATCTCGTGGCAATCTTTAAAAAAAGCGTATACATGGATTGTGTTTTGAAATTGGGTTACACCTTCGGGGTATTAGTGTAGTTCGATTTTCATGCCAAAACACAAGAATCTGATATACAGCTATATATGACTAATCGTGGCATTACCAGTGTAAAATTATTTTACAGATTCTGTATAATATATTTACACTGGGCCATTGAAGGGAAGGGTTTGAAATCTATACTTCCCTTCAATGGCCCCATAATTGCCAGGAATTCCCGATCCCAATGCTACTTTAAAATGAAACCCCGTTTTTGTTGGATTACTCCGCCCGTAAACTCTTCACGGGATTTGCCACGGCAGCCCTGATGCTTTGATAGCCCACCGTAAGAACGGCAATGGCTATCGCCAAAAATGCGGCCAGGAGCAACATCCACCATTGAACTTCGATGCGATAGGAAAAATCTTGAAGCCATTGATTCATGGCGTACCATCCAATGGGCAGGGAAATGATAATTGCCCAGCCCACCATTTTCAAGAAATCCGTGGTCAAGCGATATGATATTTGGCTTATACTGGCCCCTAAAACTTTGCGTATTCCAATTTCTTTGGTCCTTCTTTGGGCATTAAAAGTGGCCAATCCAAACAGTCCCAGACAGGCAATAAGTATGGAAAGGACGGTGAAAACCGAAAATATTTGTCCCAATCGCTGCTCTGCATCGTAACTGTCGTTAAAGGAGTCGTCCAAAAAATAGTAGTTGAAGGGTTGTCCAGGAGCTATGGTGTTCCAGATGCCCTCAATGGCAGATACCGTTGCGGTAACATCCTGGGTTCCCATTTTTATGGCCAAGGATCCAGGGAACCGTCCAATACCCAAACAGAGGGCCTCAATATTCTTCCGCATGGAATCATAGTGGAAATTCCTAACCACCCCAATAATGGTCTGGTAGGTAATAGCGTCCTCACTGGCCCCCAAATCCGATGAGATGCGAAGTCCAATAGCATTTTCGGCACTCACGTTCAGTGTTTTGAGTGTGGCCTCGTTAATGATTACGGCACTGGAATCGGTAGGAATACGAACATCAAAATCCCTGCCTGTAATCAGTTCCAGGCCCAAGGTAGAAAGGTAATCATGGTCTACCCTCCAGTTTTCCATGTTTATGGCATCCTCCTGGTTGTTGGCACCCTCTTTAAAGAAGGTTTGACCCGTTCTTGCGGAAGGGGTGGGCAAAAAACTACTGAGGGTAGCACTTTGTACCTGCCCCAAACGCAGGACCTCACGCTTTAAGGACTGTTCTTGCCCATTTACATTGTTTATATCCTCCAGCACCAAGATTTGTGCCTTTTCATAGCCCAGTTCCTTACTTTGGATGAAGTTCAATTGTTGGTAGACCACAACGGTGGCCACAATTAAAAGGATGGATATGGCAAACTGAAAGACAACAAGGGAGTTGCGTACTTTACTTCCACCGACATCGGAAAGTCCGCTCCCCTTCAATACCTTGACCGGAATAAATCTGGACATAAAAAATGCAGGATAGGTTCCCGATAGGACACCCACCACTAAGGTGGCACCTATTAAAATGGCCCAGAACATAGGGTTTTGAAAAGGAATGGAAATGGCCTTGTCCGCCAAGTCATTGAATAGGGGCAACACCAAAAAAGCGACACCCACGGCAAGGAGTAGGGAAAGAAAGCAGATGAATCCCGATTCTGTAAGGAACTGGCGGACCAAATCAGATTTATCGGAACCTAAGGTCTTGCGTACGCCAACCTCTTTAGCCCGTTTCAAGGAATAGGCCGTGGAAAGGTTCATGAAGTTGACAACGGCCAGAACTACAAGGAAAATGGCGACAAACGAAAGAATATAAATGTTTTGCATGCTTCCATTGGCGCTGAGTTCGGTTTTCATATTGGACTGCAAATGGATATCCGTAAGGGACATGGCGCTGTAATTGATAAAATTTCCGGAAGCCCGGAATGAAGCTTCGGTCATACCGGGATAATAATCCTGTATCCACGGAATCAAATAACGTCCGAGCAAAGAGTCCAAGCCTTCTTGAAAGTTGGCCATATCTGCTGTGGGCACCATTTTCACAAAAGTGTAATAGTTAAGACTGCCCCAATGACCGATCTGTGCAAATTGAAAACTGGGCATGGAGATGAAGACGGTATGGTCCCTTAGGAGGGAATTCTTGGGCATGTCCTCCATAACACCGGTTACCCTAAAGGTCCCCAAGTTATTGAGTACCATCTCCTGGCCAACGGCATTGTTTACCCCAAAATGCTTTTCGGCCGCCGTTCGGGTGAGCACCAATGTATTGGGTTCTGTCAGTGCTGTAGTTACATCACCGTCCAAAAATGCAAGCCCAAACATTTTAAAGAAGGTAGAATCCACAAAGGCACTGTTCAGTTCCTTTACATTGCTGGTTACATTTGCTTTTCTGATCAGCACACTCCCTTGGTCCCTAATACGTGTTGCCAGCTCTACTTGGGGATAGTCCCGCATCAAGGTTTCTGCCATGGGTTCGGGCGATTCACCAAGCTGCTCCGGCAGACCACCGAATTTCACATCCGCATTAATACGATAAATGCGGTCCGCATCCGCAAACATTTTGTCGTAGCTCAGTTCATCATGGATGTAAAGGGCAATAAGCAAGGCCCCAGCCATACCAATAGCCAGACCAAACGTGTTGAGAAAGGTAAAAAAGGGCTGCTTTTTTAAGCTTCTCCAAGCGATTTTCAAATGATTTTTAAACATGATTGTTTGTTTTTGGCCCTTAGACTAGGCTATGGGCAGATTGATGATTTATTCTGTTCGCAGGCTTTTTACCGGGTTTGTTATGGCCGCTTTAATACTCTGATAGCTCACGGTAAGTATGGCAATTGTAATAGCTAGAAAACCAGCTAGCAACATGATCCACCAACTGATTTCAATTCGATACGAGAAATCCTCCAACCATCTGTCCATGGCCAACCAACCCAAGGGCAACGATATTAAAATACCAATGCCAACCAATTGCAGGAAATCCATGGTCAGGCGATATGAAATTTGCCCAACACTTGCTCCAAGTACTTTTCTAACCCCGATTTCCTTGGTACGCTTTTCAGCATTAAATGCAGCTAGCCCAAATAGCCCAAGACATGCTATTAGGATGGAAAGAAAGGTAAACACCATAAATATTTGCCCAAGATTCTGTTCCGATTCATAAGTTGTATTGAAGGCATCATCCATAAACCGATACGTAAAAGGTTGTCCGGGGGCAAGCCCATTCCATATTTTTTCCACATCAGCTATGGCTGCTGAAAAATCACCGGCACTTAATTTTATGGCCATTGAACCCCTTGAATCACCAATCCTAAGGGATAATGCACCAATATTCTTCCTAAGGGTCTCATAATGGAAGTTTTTGATAACCCCTATTACTTTTAAAAATTCAGGATTTTCGGCTTCTCCCAAATCGTTTGAAAGTCGCATGCCGAGAACATCTTCTGGCTGTTTTTCAAGAATGGCTACGGCAGACTCATTGAGGATTATTGCCGTAGAATCAGCCGCAAAATCTTTATTAAAGTCACGTCCAGCCACCAACTCCATATTCAAGGTTGGAATATAATCGTGGTCTACACTCCAAACCTGCATATTGATGGCATTTTCCTGATCCAAGGATCTCTCTTTCATAAAACTGGTGTTGTTCCGGTAAGAGGGTGTAGGCAAATACCCTGTAAGCGATACACTTTGAACCTGTGCAAGTTGACCTACCCTTTCCTTAAAGGATTGGATATTGTCACCGGCAGCGTAGGCATCTTCAACAATCAACACCTGGTTTTTGGAAAAGCCCAAATCCTTACTTTGGATGAAATTCAGTTGCCGATAGATGACCAAGGTACTTATGATCAGAAATACGGAAATAGAAAACTGAAAAACAACCAAAGCATTTCTAACTTTTCCGCCCCGAATGCTTTTCCCCCCCGAACCTTTTAGTACTTCAACAGGAATAAATCGTGCCATAAAAAATGAGGGATACCAACCAGAAAGTAATCCCAAGACTATGGTGGAGATGAACAACAGTAACCAAAAAAGTGGATTCCCAAAGGGCATTGAAATATCCTTTCCAGCCAAATTGTTAAAGAATGGCAGGGCCAAGAGTGCAATCAAAATAGCTAAAACCAATGAGATAAAGGTTATTAAGCCGGACTCGATAAGAAACTGTTGCAATAAGCTCGATTTTGTTGAGCCCAATGTCTTACGTATACCTACTTCTTTGGCCCTTTTCAAGGAGTACGCCGTAGAAAGGTTCATAAAGTTTACACTGGCCAGTACCAACAGGAAAAGACCAATAAAGGAGAGGATATAAACGTTTCGGATACTACTATTGGCACTCATCTCGCCATCGATATCGGAATATAGGTGCACATCCAAAAGGGGGGTACTACTAAAATTTAAGTGGTTTCCTGATGCTTTAAACTGTTCTTCGGTAATACCCGGAAAGAACTGTTGTGCGTAGGGAATGACATAGGTGCCAAACATCGATTGCAAAGCCTCTTGAAATTCATTCAAATTTGTTCCGGGCACAAGTTTCACCAAAGTGTAGTAATTATGACTTGTCCATTCATCACTCATGGCATCTTCATAACTCGACATTGATATAAAAACGGAGTAATCCCTTAGGAACGAATTTTTGGGCATATCATCAATTACCCCGGTAACCGTATAGGTATCGGTATTGTTCACCAATAAAGTCTGCCCTAGGGCTTCGTTAATGCCAAAATGTTTTTCGGCGGCTTTCCTTGTGAGTATTAAGGTATTTGGTTCTTTCAAAGCGGTCTCCACATCACCAACCAGGAGATCAAGACCAAGCATTTCAAAAAATGAGGGATCCACCAAAGTGGAATAGCTCTCTTTGACGTTTTTTGTCATCTCCGTTTTTCGTATCAAAGCGTTCCCAGCACTGTTGAACCGCGTTGTAAGGACTACTTGGGGAAAATCTGCCGACATGGCAGCAGCCATTGGTGCTGATACCTCTGCCATGACACTTTCGGTACCGCCAAATTTCACATCAACATTTATACGGTGGATTTGGTCTGCGTCTGCAAACATTTTGTCAAAACCCAGTTCATCATAAATATAAAGGGCAACAAGCAATCCGCCAGCTAGGCCAATAGCCAACCCAAATGTGTTCAAAAAGGTAAAAAAGGGCTGACCTTTTAGGTTCCTCCAGGCGATTTTTAAATAATTTTTAAACATGATTGTTCGTTTTTGACCCTTAGACCATGCTATGGGCAGATTGATGATTTATTCTGTTCGTAAACTTTCCACTGGATTGGTCATGGCCGCTTTTATCGATTTAAAACCGACGGTCAACAGTGCTATTACAATTACCAACATTCCCGCGAATCCGAAGACCCGCCAGGGCATGTCGATTCGATATTCGTAGCTGGTAAGCCATTTATCCATAAAATACCAGGCAATAGGACAACCAATGACAATGCCCAAGACCACCGATCTCAGAAAATCCTTTACCAAAAGACGGGTAATCTTACTGGCTGAAGCACCGAGTACTTTTCGTATTCCGATTTCCTTTTCCCTTTGTTGGGCCGAAAAAATGACCAGGCCGAATAGCCCTAAACATGAAATGAATATCGCCATCAGTGAAAAGTACTGGGAGAGTTTATGGAAGATGGTTTCACTTTTATACATGGCATTGTACCACGCATCGGTAAAGACATAATCGAAGGGAACTTCCGGAAGTGTTTCGATATACAACTTTTCCAAAGCTTCTACCGTTTCAATCGTGTTGGTAGGACTGATTCGCGCTAAAACGGCCCCCTTATTCAAATATTCCCCATTGCGAATAACCAAAGGGGGAATCGCAGTTTTTACCGTATTTATTGGAAAATCCTTCATTACCCCGACAATAGTTCCTTCCCTGCCCCACATGGTCAAGGGTTGGCCTATGGGGTCTTCAAGCCCCATTATTCCCAAAGCGGTCTCATTGATGATATAGCCTGAGTTGTCCGCAATACTTTTATCGGAAAAATCGGTGCCCATAAGCATTTCCGTGCCCCAAGCTTTGGCAAAATCGGACCCAACATCCATACTCATGAATATGGTTGGGTCATTGTCGGGTTTACCCGCCCATTGTACATCATCAAATCCATTTGAAAACTGCATGGGCCCTACGTTGGAAATCGACATATGCTCCACTCCGGGAAGTTGTAAAGCCCTTTCCTTTAGGCCGGTAAAAGTACGTGTGGAATCACCTTGAAATGCAAAGACAAAAACATTATGACGGTCAAAACCGAGTCTTTCATTCTGTATATAATCGATTTGACGCGATGTGATCAGCATTCCCGAAATCAGGATGATGGTCAGGGCAAATTGAAAAACGACCAGGCCCTTCCGAATCCACTGGGAACCAGCATTGGCGTTTTTGTTGTTTTTGAATAGATAGATCGCTTTAAAGGAAGACAGTACAAATGCAGGATAACTACCGGAAACAATACCTGTCAGAAGGGAAATCCCCAAAATACCCAACCAGGATAAAGGAGGGAGGCTGGCAAGACTTAAATCCTTTCCCAAAAGCGCATTGAATGTGGGCATTGCCAACACTATCAAAACGAGTGATAAAACTGTACTAACGAAGGAAAGTAAAAGGGCTTCCCCTAAAAATTGGAATATCAAACTTCCTTTTTTGGCCCCCAGGTGTTTCCGAATTCCCACTTCCTTGAATCGTTTCAAGGAACCGGCGGAAGCCAGGTTCATAAAGTTGATGCAGGCAATCAGCAAAATGAAGAAGGCTATAAAACCAAAGATGCGGACATTATCAATACGACCACCTGAAATAACACCGTTCTTAAAATTGTTGTTCAGATAGCTCTCTCCAAAAGGCTGTAGCCCCAGTTCCACTGTAAAATTGTCATCTTCTTCCGCCCTGTAGGGGGTTAGAAAATCCTTGATTTTGGCATTTACGGCCGCAACGTTCGAATTTTCCTTGAGCATTATAAAAGTCGCTGAGCCACTATTTGTAATATCGGGTGCCCATCCATTTTCCTGCAGGAAAATATCCCAATGCAGGAAAAAATCACTTTTTTTGGAAGTGTCGGGGCTGGCATCCCTAAGCACAGCGGATACGTTCAACAAGCGGCTATTGTCATAAGAAATCGATTTGCCAATGGCATTTTCGGGACTTCCAAAAAAAAGCCGTGCCATTTCTTCCGATATAGCGATATTATCGGGGGAATTCAGTACGGACGCAACAGTACCTTCCAAGAAGTGGTACGAAAACATATCAAAATAATCCTCACCAACGAAAAACCCTTCTTGTTTAAAGATGTAATCATTGTAAGCAAACGTTTTGGCACCTTTCCAACTCATTGGGGAGGCTTTCTCAATTTCGGGAATTTTATTTTTTAACTCCCTGTAAAGTACAGCCGGAGTAAAATACCCTGCATCTATCCTACCTTCGAAAATCTGCTTTTGGTAAACGGAATACAATCGATCTATGTTTTCGTGGTAGTTATCTATGGTGAGTTCATTGCCTATCCATAGATATATGAGGAGGCTGCATAAAAGGCCAGTGGCCAGACCTGTAATGTTCAACAGGGAAAAGACCTTGTTTTTTACAATATTCCTCCAGGCGATTTTCAAATGGTTTTTAAACATGATCGTTCGTTTTTGTGTTTACTCTCTTTGTAAAACCTCTATGGGGTTGGTAGTAGCGGCCCTAAAACTTTGCCAACCAACGGTCAGTAAAGCAATGGCCATGGTGCTAATTCCGGCAAAGACAAATACCCACCAGCCAATATTGGTCTTGTAGGCAAAACCCTCCAACCATTTGTCCATGGCCCACCATCCAATGGGAATGGCGATTACCACGGCCACAAGAACGAGTTTTAGAAAACCGGAGGTGAGCAGGTTTACAATTCCTGTAACGGAAGAGCCCAACACCTTGCGTATGCCAATTTCATGAAGCCGCTGGGTAGCGGTAAAGGCCGTTATCCCCAGCAACCCCAAACAGGCAATGATAATTGCAATGATGGAGAAATATTGGAACAACGTACTTAAGAGATACTCCCTTTGGTACAGTCGGTCAAAGGCATCGTTCAGGAAGAAGTACTCAAAAGGCCTATCCGGGGCAAATTCCTTAAAATTCGCCTCAACCGAAGCGATGGCCGAAGGAACGTCCGATTGGGACACTTGAATCAGAACATTGTCTATAAAATAACTTCTTGGGGAAACGGTAAGAAGTAAGGGCTGGATTTTGTCATGCAGGGATTGCATATGAAAATCTTTGACGATACCGATCAAACGTCCTTCTTTGGAACCCGATGATCCTACCCCAACCATGGACAATTTCACGTTCTGCAAATCATCAATCCCAAATTTTGCCGCGGCCGCTTCATTCATGACAAAGGCCATTGTGGAATCGGTTCCGCGTTCAATGGAAAAACCACGTCCCTTTACCATGGTCATGTCCAGCGTGTTTACGATGTTTTCATCAACCAGAAGGGTATTTGCATGGGCTTTGGTCACCAATCCATTGTTGTTGATTGACGTTTCAAAATCATAAAAGCCCTTTTCCCAAGGCAAATTGGAAATCGCAGAAACCGATCGGATTTCAGGGGATTGCAATAATTTTTCCTTAAAGGCGTCAAATCTATTTTGAATGGTGCCGTCCCGAACGGGAACCACAAGGATCTGATCTTGCTGAATACCCAAATTTTTATTCTTTATATAATGCATTTGGGATTGCATAATAACCGTGGCAATGATCAAAGTGACCGCAACGACAAACTGTAATACCAGTAAGGAGGATTGGACGGAAGCGGATTTTTTTCCTTTGAACATGGATGATCCCCTACTTTTCAAAAAGGCGATCAGCCGAAATCTGGAAATGATGATTAATGGGATAAACGAGATAAAAATACCAATGAGCAACAATAATCCCACCAAATAAAAAATGACCCCACTGGTAAAGACCGAAGACAAGAGGAGCTGCGTCTTCATCAGTGTATTGAACCAAGGAAGGATGAGTGCTCCGTATAACAATGCCAAGATCAACGAGATAAAAAGAAAAGAAAGGCTTTCCAGCAGCAATTGTTTCCATATGCCACTGTTATTGGCGCCTAAAACTTTTTGGATGCCCACGGATTTTAAATGCAGTACGATTTTTGTGAGAAACAGGTTTACAAAATTAAAGGCGGCCACAAATAGTATCACGACCCCTACACCTATAAATAGATAAAGAACATTTCGGTTAATGGTGGGTTGCAACTCATTTTCCAGGCTGGAGAAATGGATTGAAGTAAAATCTTGAATAGCATGTGTTCTTGTATCCACTATGTTTTCTGGGAGGAACTCTTTTTCAACATTTTGGATATACCGTACCGTCTCATTTAAATCGACCTTGGAGTTGAGTTGCACAAAACTATACACCGGGGGATAAAACCATGTGCTGCTCGGATTGGCTATCCAGGGCCCCCAGAGATCCTCTGCAGCAGCCATGGGAACGATAAAATCAAATTTTACGCTGGATTGATCAATGGGATCCTTAAACACCCCTGCTACTTTGAACACGAAACTTTTTTCCACTCTTAGCAATTGGCCCAGGGCCTCTTTTTCACCAAAATATTTTTTTGCCATACTTTCAGTGATCAATATATTGTCTGGAGCGGCTAAAGCGGATGCCCTATCTCCCTGGACCAGGGGAAAGGAAAAGACATCCAAAAAAGAAGGGTCTACATAAAAGAAATTGGCCTCTTGGAAAATGGTTATGCCCTCGTCATCACTTATGCTGACATTCTGTGGTAACATGCGGACGGTTTTCACTATGGAGGACAACTTGGTTTCCAGTAGTGGGGCATAGGACAAGAAGGAATTCGCATAATTTCTCGTAATGCCATCTTCGGTAGTTTCGTGGGTGGTAATCCTATAAATCTTATCTACATCCTTATGGAAGGTGTCGTATGACAATTCATTATCAACAAATAAAAAAATGACCAAACAACAGGCAATGGCCATGGAAAGCCCAAAGAGGTTGATCAGGGTGTTCATCCTGTCCCTTCTGGCCCGGCGCAAAATGGTTTTGAAATAATTCTTGAGCATTACTGTTTTTTAAAGGTTTATTCTGTCCGTAAACTTTTCACTGGATTTTGTTTGGCGGCCTTAATGGCTTGAAAACTAACCGTGAATACTGTTATTCCCATGGCTCCCAACATGGCCAGTGCGAAAATCCACCACTTTAGGACAACCCGATAGGAATACTCCTGTAACCACCCGCTCATGAGGTAATAGGCAATGGGCACGGCGATAAAACAGGAGAGGATCACTAATTTTAGAAAGTCCTTGGAAAGCATGTTCCATACGTTGAGAACAGAGGCCCCCAATACTTTGCGAACACCAATTTCCTTGGTACGTTGCTCGGCAACAAAAGAGGTCAGGCCCAATAACCCCAAACAGCTGATCAAAATGGCCAATGCCGTAAAGATTCCGGAAAGGGTTCCGATGCGCTGTTCGGCCTTGAACTTTTTGGAATATTCCTGATCGACAAAATCATACTGAAAGGGAATGGCCGGAAAATGTTTGTTGAACACACCTTCAATGGTAGTCAGGCTTTCCTCAACACTTTGGTTTGGATTGAGCCGTAGATAATAGTAATTGACAATTCCAAACCGATTGTACACATATATCCCTTGTAGAACGGGTTCATATGGTGATCGGGAAACCACATCTTCTATGACGCCAATGATCTTGAGCGGTGGCCCGGGGTTTTCTATAGCACTGTCCTTTAGTAATTTCCCAACGGGGTCTTTCAATCCCATATAGTTTGCTGCGGATTCGTTGATAAGCACCCCTAAAGAGTCAGATGCCCTATCCCTTAAAAAGTCCCTGCCTTGAACAATATTCAGTTTCAGGGTTTTGGCATATTCAGGGGATATTGCGGTCCAGGCCAAGCTTTCCTGGAAGTCCGAGGGTTTTCCTTCCCAGTCAAACCCACTTTGCACAGACCAGATGTCAGTTACGGGAGAAGAAGCAGTGGCCATGGAGGAGACCGCACCTGAGTTAATGAACTCCTCACGCATTAAATCGGTTTTTTCAACAAAGTCAGCACTAAAAGCAGGTATTTGGATGAGGCCTTCCTTATCATATCCAATAGGACGGTTTTGTGCATGGTTGATCTGTTGAAAGACAATCACGGTGCCAATAATGAACACCACGGAAACCGTGAACTGCAATACCACCAAAGCCCTTCTGGGCAAGCTGGCGCATTTACCGGCCTTAAAGGTCCCTTTTAAAACACTCACGGGCTTAAAGGACGATAAGTACAGGGCAGGATAACTACCTGCCAAAAGGGTCGTGAACAGGATAAACAGAAAAGAAGCGGTCCAGAACCGAAATTCGCCCCACGGAAATGCCATTTGTTTTTGGGCAATTTGGTTAAAACCGTTAAGGGAAAGATTGATGATGATTATGGCCAATACAAAGGCAAACAAGGTCACCAAAAAGGATTCGATCAAAAAATGGGAGATCAATTGGGGCCGTTGAGAGCCTATGGACTTGCGAATGCCCACTTCCAATGCCCGTTTTTCTGAACGGGCCGTGCTCAGGTTCATAAAATTGATACAGGCCAAAAGGAGCACAAACGCTCCAATGATCCCAAAAAGCCATACGTATGTAATACGGCCACCTACTTGTTGACCTTGCTCAAAGTTGCTCCGCAGGTGCCAATCGTTCATCGGCAACAAAAAAAGCCTTGGGTTGAATTCTGCAAGTTCTTCATCGGCCTCCTTAACGATATTGGTAATGGAGTTTGTAACGGCCTGCATGGTGGTGTTGTCCGCGATTTGTACAAAAAGCTGAAAGGAGTTCCTGCCCCAGATGTCAAGACTGGACCGGACCCATTCATTGGTGCTGGCATAATGTTCCCAGGGCATTAGAAAATTGAGCTCTCTAAATGAAGTAGTAAAGGGAAGGTCCTCATAAACGGCAGTAACCATCATGTCATGGGTATTGTCCACGTTGATTACTTTTCCAATGGGGTTTTCCTTACCAAAAAGCGCATCTGCTGTCGAGGCATTGAGCATTATGGAATTGATTTCCTCCAAACCATCCCTTTCTCCCTTGATGATGTCAAGATTTAGGAGTTCGGGAGCCCCGGATTCCATGAAGTTACCGTTGCGGGCAATTTTGTTTCCTTCATATTCCAGGAATTGTTGCATGGTCCATGATGATATGACCACATGCTCAAAATTATCACCATAATCCCTGCGCAGCGCCTGCTCCAGGGGAAGGGGTGTAAACGCATTGGTGCTGGTGTTGCCATTCTGGGTTATGGATCGATACACCTGGGCAATTCTATCCTTATGGATAAAATAATCGTTCTGTGAAAATTCGTCATTGATCCAAAGGCCAATTAGGACGGCCAAGGCCATTCCCAAAGCCAGCCCTCCTATATTTATAATGGTAAACCCTTTGTTTTTGAGCAAATTTCGAAAAGCAATTTTCAAATGGTTTTTAAACATGACCCCTCTTTTTTGGTTACTCCGTACGCAAACTTTTTACAGGGTTTTGTTTAGCGGCCCTAATGGCCTGAAAACTGACCGTAAGAACCGTGATTCCCATGGCGCCCAACATGGCCAGGGCAAATATCCACCACTTAAGAATCACCCGATAGGGATATTCCTGTAGCCAACCGTTCATCACATAATACGCAATGGGTACTGCAATAAAACAGGAGATGATCACCAATTTTAGAAAGTCCTTGGAAAGCATGTTCCAAACATTGAATACGGTAGCGCCCAGTACTTTTCGTACCCCAATTTCCTTGGTTCGCTGTTCCGCTACAAAAGAGGTCAGTCCAAATAATCCCAAACAGCTGATCAAAATGGCCAAAGCCGTAAATATTCCAGAAAGGCTTCCAACGCGCTCTTCAGCTGCGAATTTCTGACCATATTCCTCATCCACAAATTCGTATTCAAAAGGAATATCCGGGAAATGTTGTTTGAACACCCGTTCAATCACCGCAATGTTTTGCCCAGCACTTTGTTTGGGGTTGAGCCTTAAATTGTAATAGCTGAAATTGTTGAACCTATCGTAGACATAGATTCCTTGTTTGACCGGCTCATACGGGGATTGGGCAATCATATCCTCAACCACACCAATGATTTTTAGGGGAGGGTCGGGGTCCTCACCATCATCATCTTTGAGCAACACCCCTATTGGATTTTGCAGACCTAAATATTTTTTAGCGGTTTCGTTAATCAAAACCCCCAGGGAATCAGAGGCAAAGTCCCTTGAAAAATCCCTTCCTTCCAGAATTTTGAGGTTCAGGGTTTTAGCGTAATCAACGGAAACCTCGGTCCAGGCTAGATCTTCTTGAAAACCATCCGGCTTGCCTTCCCAGGTAAAACCACTTCTGTTGGACCATATTCGTGTCGTGGGACTACTTGATGTGGCCATTTCGACCACAGCACCCGATTTTATGAACTCATTTCGCATCAAATCCGTTTTGTCCTCAAAATCCTGTGCAAAAGTCGGCACTTGAATCAGGCCTTCCTTATCATAACCTATGGGCCGATTTTTGGCGTGGTTGATCTGTTGCATTACGATAAAGGTTCCTATGATGAAGGCCACGGAAACCGTAAACTGTAAAACAACAAGTATTTTCCTGGGCAACCCGGCGTATCTCCCCGCTTTGAAAGTTCCCTTTAATACGTCCACAGGTCTAAAGGAGGACAAATAGAGCGCAGGGTAGCTTCCGGCCAAAAGGGCGGTAAAAAGAATGAAAACCAAGGAAACCAACCAAAAATTTGAGCTGCTCCATGGAAAGGTGATTTCCTTTCGCGCAAGTTCATTGAATCCATTTAGGGACAGCAATACAATAGCTATGGCAATGACATACGCAAAAAGGACAACCAAGAAGGATTCACTAAGGAACTGATAGATCAACTGCCCTTTTTGGGAACCAATGGATTTACGGATACCCACCTCCTTGGCCCTTTTCTCGGAACGCGCAGTGCTGAGGTTCATAAAGTTGATACAGGCCAGGATTAAAACAAAAGTCCCTATAATTCCAAATAGCCAAACATAACGGATACGGCCACCTGTTTGAACCCCATCTTCAAAGTTACCCCGCAGGTACCAATCTTCCATGGGGAGAAGAAATATTCTTGGGTTGTATTGGACAACGTCCTCATCCGCATTCTTTTTTACATCAATAATGGTATTGGTCACCCGTTCAAATGTGGTGTTGTCAGCTATTTGCACAAACATTTGAAAGGAGTTGTTCTGCCAGTTGTCCTGGGAGTTCTGTATCCATTCCGCATTGGCCACATAGTGTTCCCAGGGAATGATATAGTCCGTATCATTAAAAGAGTTGTTGTAGGGAATATCCTTGTAAACGGCCGTTACCATTAGATCATACTGATTGCTGATCTTTAATACCTTGCCAATGGGTTCCCCATCTCCAAAAAATGCCTGGGCCAAAGACTCCGAGATCATAATGGAATTGATTTCCTGCAATCCCTTTTCGTCCCCTTTAACAATTTCCAGGTTCAGCAATTCCGGACCGTTGGGCTGCATGTAATTTCCAGTCCGCGAAAGGCTTTTTTCTCCGAATTTTACATATTTGGTCTGTGTCCAGGAACACATCATAATTTGCTTGAAGTTATCCCCAAAACCTTCCCTTAGTGCAGGTTCCAAGGGCTGGGGAATGGCCGGGCCGGTACTTGTCCTACCATTAAAGGTCTGGGATTGGAAGATTTGGGCAATTTTGTCCTTGTTCTTAAAATAGCGGTTATAGGTGAGCTCGTCGTTCATCCATAGGCCAATGATCAAGGTAACGGCCATACCCAAAGCAAGCCCCCCAATATTAATGGCCGAATACCCTTTATTCTTTAAAAGGTTCCTCCAGGCAATTTTTAAATAGTTTTTAAACATGATTTTTCGTTTTTTGATTATTCTGTGCGCAAACTTTCCACTGGGTTTTTTATGGCAACTTTTATGGTTTGATAGCTTATGGTAAACAGTGTAAGTGCCAATACCGTCACTATTGAAATGGCAAAGTACCACCAGTGTATTTCGGTTCTATAGGTATATCCTTGTAACCATTGCTCCATAAAGTACCAGGCAATAGGTATGGCTATGATACCGGCAATGAGGATCAATTTGAGGAAATCCATTGAAAACAGGGTAAGAATGTCCGTGATATCGCTGCCTAGGACTTTTCTGATACCCACTTCTTTTTTCCGTTGCCCCACAAAGAACAATATGAGTCCATATAGCCCCATACACCCTATAAAAATGGCCAGACCGGAGAATACCTTGGACAGGGACAGATAGCGTTGTTCGGTCTCGTACTGTGCGGCTACCCGCTCATCCAAAAAGCGATAGTCGAAAATGTAGTTGGAAAAGGTTTGCGACCATTCCCTTTCCAGTTGCTCCAATGTGGCCTTGGTATTTAGATGGTTGATTTTAACACCCAACTCATTGTACCAGATTACATTTGGCGCAATGAATACGGGTTTTATTTCATCGGTAAAGCTGCTATCGTGAAAATCCTTTACCACTCCTACAATAGCGGCTTCAATACGTTCTCCGTTCACAGCCAGGGTTTTGCCCAATAGTTCCTCCGCTGAAGCCACCCCTACTTTTTCCAGAAACTTTTCATTGACAAGCATTTCGGTAATGGAGTCGTTTTTAAAGAAGTTACGTCCAGCGGCCAGCGGGATGTTGAATGCGTTCAAGTAGTCTTCATCACCCGCCTTTATAGAAATACTGAAATCTTCCCGTTCCGGGCGATTGTTATATTTAACCGTGGTATCCCAAAAGTTGTTCGATCCTCCAGGACTGGTCAAACAGCCCGAAACCTTCTGAACGCCCACTACTTGTTTCAACCGTTCCTTTAGGTCGTAAAACTGTTCGGAGTCCATGGTTTCGGGGACTTCGAGCATCACTATGGACTCTTTATCAAAACCTAGATCCGTCTTGGTAGCATATTCTATTTGTCTTGAAATTACCAAGGTGGCCACAATCAGGGAGATGGAGATGACAAACTGTGTCACCACCAAAACTTTTCGTGTCGTGGCACCTCCCGTATCGTTATGGTTAAGCTTCCCCTTAAGGGCCAAAATGGGCACTATTTTGGATAACAATAGGCCTGGATAGCTTCCGGACAAGAAGGAAACCAATAAGAGCAACGCAAGCAAAAAGCCAAAAAACCGAAGGCTAACAAGGTTGTCCAGGGTCAATTGTATTTCAAAGAGCGCGTTGAACGCTGGCAAAAAGAGAATGGCCATGATGATACCCAATACTGCAGCGAACAGACTAATAAGGAAGGTCTCGCTCAAAAACTGCCAAAACAATTGTTTCTTAAAACTGCCCAACACTTTGCGGATACCTATTTCCTTGGATCGGTAAAAGGCTTGTGCCGTTGAGATATTTATAAAATTGATACAGGCAATAGCGATCAAAAACAGCCCTATAATACCAAAAACGATCAAGAATACCGGATCCAGGCCCCCATACTCATAATTAAGGTGAATTTCCGACAATGGTTGCAGCTTATAGATATGCTTGTTCTTGCTAGTTGCCCTATGCTCTTTGGGAAGCTCCTCCAGGGCAGTCTCAATACCGGCGATGTCCTGATTGGGCTTTAAGCGCACAAAACACTGTAGGTTGGTAGTGATGCCCCCCCAACTTTCGCTGTGGGCAAACGCGGAATATTCCCTAAGGTTCTCAAAAGCAATGAAGATATCTGCATTCAGGAAAGAGGTGTTGGGGATGTCTTTTAAAACCCCGGTGATTTCTATGGTCTCGTTATTTTCCAAGACAAAGGTCCTTCCCACGACTTCAGTACTTCCGTAAAACTCAAGTGCTTCACTTTCAGTGATCACTGCGGTATTTGGCGCGGATAGGGAAATGGCATTGCTACCATTTAGCAGCGGAAAATTGAAGATTTTGAAAAAATCCTCCTCGGCAAACATCACATCTCTTTTGTATTTGTTGACCGCCCCGTTTTGTTCAACATCAAGAACCAAACCTTCCCTATCCACTATTTTGGCCACTTTTTCGGCATACGCATAGTTTTCTCGAAATACTTTTGCAAAAGCCGGGGGAACACTGGCGGAATAGCCAATATTGTCCATATGCTCTTCGGTAGCCATCCTGTAGATACGATCTTGGTCGGGATGAAAATTATCAAAGGATAAATGGTAGCCCAAAAAAAGGTAGATCAATATGGCACTTCCAAAACCAATGGCAAGACCTAAAACATTAATGGTGGTGAAAACCTTTCTTTTGATTAGGTTTCTCCAGGCGATTTTTATATAGTTTCTGATCATGATGCTTTTTTGACCCCTCGACCATCCTCAGGGTAGGTTATTGATTTATTCCGTACGTAAACTTTTTACAGGATTGGCCAAGGCCGCTTTCATTGCCTGAAAGCTCACAGTAAACAATGCTATTATAATTGCAATTGAACCAGCGATTGCAAAAACCCACAAATCAATAGTAATGCGATAGGCAAAACTCTCCAGCCATTTTTGCATAAACCACCAAGCTAAGGGACCTGCAACAAAAAGGGCAATGACGACCAAGCTCATGAAATCTCTTGAGAGTAATCGAACTATTCCCGAAACGCTCGACCCCAATACTTTTCGCACCCCAATTTCTTTTTTGCGCTGCTCTGCGGTATATGCCGCGAGACCAAACAATCCCAAACAAGAAATAATAATGGACAGGATGGAGAATATTTTGGCAAGCTCACCTACCAACTCCTCGTTTTTAAATCTGGAATTGAACAATTCATTTTCAAAACGATATTCGAACGGGAAAGCGGGGTTATATTTTTTCAGAACATCCTGAATGGATGCCAGTGCATCGGCACTGGACGATTTGGGCCTTATATTGATATATAATGAGTTGGCATATTCAGAATTATTAAAGAACATGACCGGCCCAGTTTTTCCATTGCCGTACATATCCCCATATAGATAGTCTTTTACTACACCTATTACATTATAGGTGGTGTTATTGCGCGTAATGGTTTTACCAAGAGCACTGTTGTCCCCCATGAGGTTTGCAAAAGACTGCGTTATGATAACATTGGTGCTATCAACCATTCTATCATTACTGAATTGATGCCCTTCAAGCAGTTTTAGACCAACAGCGCTTAAAAAGTTTGGACTTACGTATCTGAATCGAACGAGCACGTCCTCTGTATTGCTACCCCCTTGCCAAGTTAATCCCGAACCATTATTTCCACTGGACAGCATGTTTGTATTGGTCAATGCAACGTCATTTACCATACCCGAGGCAATCATCTCTTCCCTTATAGGATCAAACTTATCGATCATATCGCCACTTACTGCCACATTTAGTAAGTTCCCTTTGGCATAGCCAACATCCCGGGATCTTACATGTTGTATTTGCTGATAAATAATGGTACTACATATAATGAAGATTATGGAAACTGCAAATTGTAGAACCACAAGACCTTTTCGGATATTAGCTGCACTACCCTGATTTTTACCCACGCCCTTAAGTACTTGCGCCGGCCTAAAAGAGGATAGGTAGAGAGCCGGATACCAGCCTGCCAAAAGACCGCATACCAAGGTGATGCCTAAAAGGGAAAGCACATGAATGGGATCAAATAGTTGTAACGCAATCTGTTTTTCTACCAAGGTGTTGAAAGAGGGCAACAAAACCAATAATAAAATGATACTGAATAGGGCAGAAATACCTGCTAAAATGATGGCCTCTGCCATAAATTGCCCAATCAATCTTTTTTTGCCAGAACCCAATACCTTTCGTACCCCAACTTCATTTGCCCGTTTTCCGCTTCTTGCAGTTGAAAGGTTCATGAAATTGATACAGGCGATCAATAGAATAATCAATGCAATGAATGCCAAAGACCTGACCAATTTAATTTTACCCCCGACTTTCTTTCCTCCTTCAAAATCAGACCGTAAATGCCAATCTTTAATGGAGTGAAGAAAAGCTTCTTTAGGGGTATCATCCATATTGCCCATTTTTGAGGCAATCATTGCTCTGACCTTACCATCTACTTCTCCAAAATCTGAATTGGGGGCAAGTTTAACAAAGGTGTCGGCAAAGTAATTGCCATAGTCCCTTGTCCACCACATATCATCTTCCCCCAATTGAAAACGTTCAAAGGGCAGCAGCCAATTAAAACCAAATGTAACATTGGAAGGCAAATTCTTTATAACCCCCGTAACCGTAAAACTGAATTCGTTATTGATTTTTATTTCACGGTCCACTATGTTTTTGTCGGAACCAAAAAGTGCAAAGGCTGTTTCTTGGGTCAAAACAATCCCATCTGGTCTGGATAGGGCGTTTCCCATTTCTCCTTCCAAAAGGTTCAAACTGAAAATATCCAAAAAATCAGGTTGAACATATCTGCCATATCTGTTGATTCCATTTTCTCCATTTGCAAGCAAAACCTCTCCACCCCACGTCGTTGAAGACCGGACAATTTCAGGTATTTCTTCTTTTAAATCCTCCGCCAAAGGCCCAGGGGTGGAATAAAAGGTGTAAACTTCACCTTCAAAAGTTTGATTGGTAGGCACTATGTAAATCAAATCTTGATTGGGGAAAACACCGTTATAGTTTACTTCATCCTCCACCCAAAGCAATATGAGACAGGCGCAGGTAATTCCTATGGCCAGCCCAAAAATATTTAGGGCACTGTACGCCTTGTTTTTCCAAAGGTTTCTCCAAGCTATTTTTGCATAGTTTCTGATCATGATGCTATTTTTTTCACCCTTCGACCATCTCAGGGCAAGTTGATGATTTATTCTGTCCGTAAACTTTTTACAGGGTTTACCACTGCCGCTTTAAGGGCTTGAAAACTTACCGTCAATAGGGTAATGGCCAATGCTATCAATATGGCCACAGCAAAAATCCACCAACTTATTTCGGTTCGATACGCATATTTTTCTATCCATTCCGTCATATAATAATACCCGATAGGAATGGCCACACCACATGAAATCAGTACCAATACCACAAAGTCTTTGGATAATAATTGCCATAGACTGTACACGGATGCACCCAATACCTTTCGAACTCCGATTTCTTTGGTTCGCTGTTCCGCCACAAAGGAAGCGAGTCCAAAAATGCCAAGACAGCTGATGAAAATGGCCAAAAAGGCAAAAAAACTGGCCAACCTTCCCGTGCGTTCCTCATTGACAAAATTTCTGGCGTATTCTTCATCCAAAAAAGTGTAGGAAAAAAGACTTTGTGAGTCATACTTGTTAAATGCCGTTTCTATATGGGCCAATGCTTCCCTGGTATTCCCGCCTTTGCGGATTTTGATGTTAATGAAGTTTAAGAAATTGCCATAGTGCAGAATAAACAGCATGGGACGTACTTGATCATAGGGTGACTGTGTCACCATATCCTTTATCACGCCCACAATCTTATAATTGCCATTATCGCCCCATTTTACCATTTCCCCAACAGGATTCTTTAGTCCCATGTATTCCACTGCCGTTTCATTTACAATGAACGCAAGGGAGTCACTTTTGAAGTCACGGGAAAAGTTTCGGCCTTCCTTGAGCTCCCAATCCACCATTTCCCCATAGTCATGGGTGGCTCTCAATGTATTGAACTCTTCGCTCATATTGGGGTCTTTCCCTTTCCAGTCAAAACCGCTATTTGTGGTGAACGTTCCCGTGATCAACACATCAGAAGCAGCCACTTCCTTAATATCGCTGGAACTCAATAGCTCATCACGTAGGGTATCAAAATGGGTAATGATTTCTGAAGTGTTAATGGGAACATACAGCAATTGATCTCTGTCATAACCCACCGGCCGATCTTTAACATGTTCTATTTGCCTGAAAATGGTAATGGTCCCAATAATCAGTATCACGGAGATGGCAAACTGGAAAACGACCAATACCTTTCTTAGTCGTGCGGCACCCTGACCACTGTTGAATGTGCCTTTCAAAACTTTGACCGGATTAAAGGAAGAAAGATAAAAGGCCGGATAACTACCGGAAATTAAGGCGGTAAACAGCATAAACAGTAAACATACCATCCAGAAGATGGGGTTGTCCCAGGGAATTTCCACGGTCTTGCCCGTAAGGTCGTTGAAGTAGGACTTTACAAATAATACCGAGACAAAAGCAACGATAAAGGCCAGGGCAACGACCAAAAAGGATTCGCACAGAAATTGGGCGACCAACTGATTTTTTATGGATCCTATGGTTTTTCGTATACCTACTTCCTTGGACCGTTTTACCGATTTGGCGGTACTCAAATTCATGAAGTTGATACAGGCCAGCAAAAGAATAAAAAGGCCGATGACACCAAATAGCCAGACACGCTCAATGGCTCCCCCCGTATTGACGCCATTCTCAAATTTTGAATACAGGTGCCATTTGGGCATAGGATGCAGATGTATCACGGGCTTGGTATTATCATTATTGGCAGTATCCCTTATGTTATCCGCCTTTACGTCTTTGATCAGTTCGGAAACCGTCATCCAGTTCGTGCCTTCCTTCATTTGGGCGTAAACTTGAAACCAATTGTTGCCCCATCCAACCCGTTCCTCAAAGTTCGCTGCCCTTTTGAGAAGTTCCCAGGGTGCGATAAATCCAAGATCTGAGAAATCACCGTTTTCTGGCAAATCCTTGTAAATTCCTGCTACTTGTGCTTCCATGGTGGTGCCAATTTTTACGGTCTGCCCCATGGGATTGCCCTCTCCGAATAGGGCTATTGCAGTAGATTCGGATAACAGCATGGAAGTAGGATCTTTTAGGGCATCCCTGGTACCTTTAACCATGGTTAAAGACAACATTTCCGTAATTCCGGGTTCCATATAGTTCCCTGGTCGAGATATTTTATGATCGGCAATGGACAGTAGTTGATTTCCTGTAAATGAAGAGGTTACAATATGCTCAAAATAATCCCCATAGCTGGCTCGGAGTGCTGGAGCCAATTGCATGGGTTGAAAGACGGCCGTTTGTATTTCGCCGGCAAAGGTTTGGCTTTGCATTACTTGAACAATGGAATCATAGTTTTTAAATTTTGTGTTGAAGGAAAGTTCTCCATGAATCCAAAGACCGATAAGCAAAGCTGCTGCCATGCCAATGGCCAAACCTCCAATATTCAAAAAAGAATGTCCTTTTTTATTGTGAAGCGATCTCCAGGCAATTTTCAAATAGTTTTTTAACATGATTCTCGTTTTTATCTATTCGTCTTTTAATGAGATTGTGGGATTTATATGAGCAGCTCTGAACGATTGTATTACAATGGACAGTAGGGCTATGATCAGTACAAGGACAATGGGTAAAAGAAACATCCATAGATTCATTTCTATTTTAAAGGCATAGTTCTCGAGCCATTTTTTAACCATGAAATAAATGACCGGCAGTGCAATAATCCCTGAAATGAGTACTAAACTGAGTAGCCTCTTGGGAATAAGCCACAATGCTTGTAAAATGTTGGCTCCCAAAACTTTGCGAACCCCTATTTCCTTAGTTTTTTGTAATACCATATGAGATCCCAAGCCGAACAGACCCAGGGATGCTATAAAAATTGCCAGTACGGAAAACAGCAAACAAATTGTGCCAAATTTAAGATCGGCCTGATATTGCCGGTTGAAATATTCGTCTACAAAGAAATGGTCGATAAGATCGTTTGGAAAATACTCCTTGTATTTGGCTTCTATTGTGTTGACGGTCCCAAATACATTGCCTGCGATATTAACAGTGATATGGTCCTGGAAAAAATAGTTATCAAAATAGAGGAATACCATGGGGCTATATCCCTGTTGTAAAGACTGTTGGTGGTAGTCCTGTACCACACCCAAAACCCTTGCCCTTCGGTCAACTGGCCCAAACTTGAAAATAATATCATGGTCAATTGCCATTTCTGGCCTTTCAAATCCTAATAGATTGGCTGCTGACTTATTGATGATCACATTATGACCGTCCACAATATTACCTTCTTGCCCAAAATATGCAGTGGCATCCTGCTTTCTAAAGTTTCTTCCTGCCAATAATGGAATGGCATAGGTGTTGAAAAAGTCATGATCTATACATATGATATCGCTTGATACGGCATGTTCTTTTCTGATATGTGGTTGACGTACCATATTTCCCCACTCCACAGCATTGCCGGGGACTTCATTCGATAACGTGACTGATTTTATATTGGGATCCTGTATCAATTCATGCTTGAAGGTTTCTATCTTTTTTGTGGTCGTGGAATCAGCAAAAGTCGGGGTAGAAATGACAAGATTATGATTGGTATCAAAACCAAGATCTTGATTTTGCATAAAGGAAAACTGGCTATATACGATGTAGGTGCCCACCACCAGGGCAATGGATACGGCAAATTGGGTTATCACCAATGCCTTTCGCAAAAAAAGACCCTTTCCTATTTTTTGAAAGCTGCCTCGGAGGATGTTCACCGGTATAAAACTTGAAAGTACGAAGGCGGGGTATAGGCCGGCCAGAATACCACCTCCAATAAATATGGAAATCAAGATCGACCAGAGTTCCCAACGGCTCCACATGCGTAAGGTCAATATTTCGAAACCAATTAAATTGTTAAAGGCGGGAATACAAAGACAGACAATGGCAATGGATAGTACAATTGCAAAGAAGTTAATGATCAATGATTCGAAAAGGAATTGCCAGATAAGGGTTTTTCTATTGGCTCCGACCACTTTTTTGAGGCCCACTTCTTTGGCACGCTCCATGGATTTGGCCGTAGAAAGGTTGATGAAATTGATCAGTGCAATGGCAATGATGAAAGCAGCTACGATCATTAAAAAATGAAGTGTTCCTTCACTGTTGTTAGCAGAGATTTCCTTATTTAAATGTGATTTCAGATGAATGTCCCGAACAGGTTGCAGGCCGAATTTTGCCTCAAAACCGTGCTCATTCATAATGTCACCAAGATACTTTTGGGCAAAAGCCGGAAATTTTGCCTCAACAGCACTTGGATCCGTTCCTTCGCGCAGGCTAACATAAGTATAGAATTCGGGCCAGACCCAACTGTTTTCAAAATCCCCGGTTGTTCCAAATGTAGCATAGGACAAAATCATGCCTAGCGGTAAATGGGTATTTTGGGGAGGGTCATTAAAAACCCCGGTGACCTTAAGCTCAAAACCGTCATTTATCTTAATGATCTTTCCTATTGGATTATCCCGGCCAAAAAACCGTTCAGCAATAGTCTTGGAAAGAATCATAGTGTTCGGTTCAAGGAGTGCAGAGGATGGGTCACCTTGGTTTAGGTCAATGTCGAACATGTTTATGATGGCATGATCGGCAAAATAAATGGGGTCATTTTTGGAGTCGGATTGAATTTTTTCACCATGTGTATTGGTATAGGAGAATATGATGCGACCTGAAAAGGCAATCGGCTTGTTCGCCACTCTTGTAAAACGCTCTACTTCCGGAAAGTCTTGAAGCATCGTACCACCAACTGCGGGATGATTCGTGGCAGAAGTTTGAAAGCCGCTATTCCCCAAATTGCTGGCTATAGTAACACGATACAAGTTATCTACATTTGAAATATAACTGTCATAACTCTTTTCATAAGAAACATACTGGGTAAGTAAAATGAAAGCGGAGACCCCTATGGTTAGACCAAGAACATTGATAGCCGAAAAAAGCTTGTTTTTTTTAAAAAACCGAAATGCTATTTTAATATGGTTTTTGAACATGGTCTTTTTGACTGGTTTATTCGGTTTTTAAACTGTTTACAGGGTTGGCCATGGCGGATTTAATGGCCTGGAAACCAATGGTTAGTAAGGTAACGGTGAGTATCAATACCCCAGCAAGGACAAAGGTCCAAAGGGGAATGGTGGTTCTGTATTCAAAACCTTGTAACCATTGGGCCATAAAATAATACGCGAATGGGGAGGCCACTATCAGGGCCACAAGGACCAGTCTTAAAAAATCCTTGGAAATAAGAAGCGTAATGTGATTTATACTGGCGCCCAGCACTTTCCGGATACCTATTTCCTTGGTGCGCTGTTTGGCCATAAAGATGGCAAGCCCAAACAATCCCAAACAGGAAAGCAAGGTGGAAATCAAGGCAAAATAACGCGCTAAGGTCCCCGTCAATAGCTCTGCTCGATAATTCGATTCGTACGCTTCATCCAAAAATTCGTAGTATAAGGGATTGTCCGGTAAAACCTTTTCAAAAACATTGTGGACCGATGCCAAGCCTTCGGTTGTCTTTGCACCATCTAGCCTTACGAACAATTCACCGGCATTATTGGGCTCCAAAATAAAGACGGTAGGTTGTATGGGCTCGTATAAGGAACGGTTATGGAAATCCTTTAGCACACCGATCACCTGTCGTTGTTTTCCCCAAAGTTCAATGGTCTTTCCAATGGGCTCTTGACCAAGTTGCATAATTTGGGCAGCGGTCTCATTGATGACCAGGTTTAGGGTGTCCTGCGATCCCTCTTTGTAGTACGAGCCGTATTGTAAGGGAATATCAAAGGCCGTTGGAAAATTATGGGCGGTCCACAAAAGGGAGAACTCAATATTTTCCTGCTCCTGGGTTTTTCCGGGCCAGTTTACCCCACTACTGGAGGCTGGGGTTTCCAAGGGGGATGGTCCCACCAAAGTAACGTCCGTAACCCCGGGGGATTTCAACAATTCATTTTTAAGTGCCCCATATTTTCCCGTAATGATTTCATCCTGATGTATTGAGATAATGTGTTCCTTGGCAATTCCCAAGTCCTTTTCATTGATATAATCCACTTGCTTTTGAATTACCAAAGCTGAGACGATGAGCAATATTGATAGTGAAAATTGTAGTATTACCAGGCTTTTTCTTAGGGAAACGGTATTTTTTTGCTCCTTGCCAAGGCCACCCTTAAGGGCGTCCACAGGCTTGAAGGAAGATATGATGAATGAGGGGTATGCTCCGGAAAGAAAGGTGGTAAATACCAAGACCCCCATGACAATGAACCAAAGTTCTGGATTGGTCAGGTCAAAAACAATTTGTTTTCCCGTAAGGGTATTCATAAGGGGCAGGAACAAGGCCGTGATGATCAGTCCTATGACGAACGAAATGGAGGTTATAAGGGCCGTTTCCATAAAAAATTGACCGATCAAAGAGTGCTTTCTGGCACCAACCACTTTTCGTACACCGATCTCACTAGCTCTTTTTGTAGCGTAAGCGGTTGAAAGGTTGATGAAATTGATACAGGAGATCAGCAGTAAGAAGATTGCGGCCAAGGCAAATATGCGTACATAAGCTATGCGTCCTCCGGATACTTGTGCCTTTTCATCAAATTGATTGTACAAATAGTTGTCAGAGAACTTTTGAAGTAGGATACCCTCTTTAAAATCCCCGGAAATGTTCTCTTGAAAGAGTGTTTCAATCTTTTGGGTCAATTCCGCAACATTTGCGTCGCTGCGCAATAAGAATGCGCCCTGCATTCCATTGTTTCCCCATTCGTTCATCCATTCGTTTTCGCCCAAGTAACGTTCAAACCCATAATAAAAATCGTTCTGTATTGAAGATTGGGCCGGAAAATCCCCATATACCGCTTCTACGGCAAAATCACCGTTATCATAAATATGGACGGGACTTCCCAATGCCTTTTGTTTCCACTCCTTTCCCCAAAAGCGTTTTGCCAAGCTTTCCGAGATGGCAATTGCCTCCGGTTTTTCGTCCAATGCTTCTATACTCCCAAGAAGTACTGGAAAGGAAAAGGATTTAAAAAATGCGGCATTGGTAAAGGCACCGGAGGCCCTAAAGTCCGTATTTTCAATTCTAAGGTTGTCCTCAAAAGTGGGCCCTATGGTAATGTATTCCTCAATTTCGGGAAACGTTTCCTGAGCGGTTTTTAAAAGGGGATAACTTGTACTGGCGTAAACATCGAGAATGCCCCCTTCAAGGGGAATGGTACGTTTCACCAGAAAGAGCCCATCATCGTTTTCATGGAATTTGTCCACATTGTACTCATCAACGACCCAAAGTAGCATCAGACAGGAAACTGCAATCGCTGTGGAAAGGCCAATGGTGTTTATAATAAAGTACACCCTATTTTTCACTAAAGTTCTCCAGGCGATTTTAAGATGGTTTTTAAACATGACGGTTCGTTTTTTGATGTTTCGACTACATTTGGCGCTGCTTGTATTTATTCTGTTCTCAAACTTTTTACCGGGTTTACGATTGCCGCTTTGATACTTTGATAGCTAACGGTTACAATGGATATGATCAAGGCCAATAGAGCTGCCAGGATGAAAACCCACCAGCCAATTTCTATACGGTACGAAAAATCTTCCAGCCATTTGCCCATGACATACCAACCTAAGGGAATGGAGACCAAAATGGCCACTCCAACGAGTTTTAGGAAATCCATGGTAAGCCTGTAAGCAATTTGGCCCACCCCGGCGCCCATCACCTTTCTAACCCCAATTTCCTTGGTACGCTTTTCGGCATTGAACGTAGCCAGGCCAAAGAGCCCGAGGCAAGCGATGATGATGGATAAAACGGTGAAAATGATAAAGATCCTCCCCAGGCGTTGCTCTGATTTATAGGTGTTGTTGAAGGAATCCTCCATAAAATAATAATCAAAAGGTTGCCCTGGGGCCAAATCGTTCCAAATACGCTCAATACTGCTTATGGCGGTGGAAAAACTGCCTTGTTCCAATTTGACCGCCATGGCATCGGAAAAATTGCCCAGATGCATGCTCAACGATTCGATCTCATTTCTGAACGGTGAAAAATGGAAATCCTTTACGACCCCAATAATTTTAAAAAATTGTGGGTTGTCCTCACCTACATCCGGGGTATACTGCATGCCCAGCGCTTCCTCCGGGGAAACCCCAATTACGGCAACCGCCGATTCATTTACAATGATACTGGTTGAATCGTTCTTAAAACGGCGGTCAAAATCCCTGCCGGCAATGACCTCAAGTCCCAATGTAGTGATGTAATCATGATCCACGCCCCAAGTTTGCATACTTACGGCATTCTCCTGATCGGTCACGCCATCCATGGGCATAAACACATTATCAGATCTACTTGAGGGGGTCGGAAAATAGCTGCTTAAGGTGACGTTCTTCACAAAACCGAGTTTCCCGACTTCTTCTTTGAACGAGGTGGACTGATCACCGATCACATACACATCATTCACAATAAGGACCTGATCTTTTGAAAAACCCAAATCCTTGTTCTGGATAAAGTTGAGTTGTTGATAGACCACCAATGTGCTGATGATCAAAAAGATGGAAATTGAAAATTGAAAAATTACCAGGGCATTTCTGATTTTTCCACCTCCAATACTATTACTGCTGGCTCCTTTTAATACTTTGACAGGAATGAATTTTGACATAAAAAAGGCGGGGTAACTACCGGACAATAGGCCCAGAACAACTCCGGCCACAATTAAAATTGACCAAAACTCCGGGCTGTCAAAAGGAATGGAAATGCTTTTGTCCGCCAATTCATTGAAAAAAGGAAGTGCCAGTGTTGCCAAGACCAATGCAATCAATAGTGAACCGAAGGAAACCAAGCCCGATTCCATTAAAAACTGTCTAATAAGTTCCCTTTTTTTGGAACCCAGCGTTTTTCGAATGCCCACTTCCTTTGCCCGTTTGAGGGAGTGTGCCGTGGACAAATTCATGAAGTTTACGCAGGCCAATACAATAAGGAAGGCTGCTATGAAGGAAAGAATATAAATGCTTTGGATATCGTTGTTGGCACTCATTTCGGCCACTCTATCCGCATGTAGGTGGATATCCACCAGGGGAATGGTGCTGTAGATCAGATGATTGCCAGCGGCCTTAAACTGTTCTTCGGTAATACCGGGCATAAATTGTTGGACACCGGGAATTACGTACTTGCCCAAAAAATTACGCAACGGCTCCTGCAAGTTGGCGGCATTGGCGGTAGGGATAAGCTTAAAAAAGGTGTGATAGTTGTTACCGGCCCAATTCACAATGCGCGAATCCTCGTAGCTGGCCATGGCCATAAAAATGGTATAGTCCCTTAAAAACGAATTGGAGGGCAAATCATCTATTACCCCGGCCACGGTATACGTCTCCGTATCGTTCACAAGTAGGTTTTGACCAAGGGCTTCTTCGATCCCAAAGTGTTTTTCTGCCGCAGTTTTGGTCAATACCAGGGTGTTGGGGGATTTTAGGGCCGTAGTGGGATCACCTACAAGAAGTTTGATTCCGAACATCTTAAAAAAAGTGGAATCCACATAGGTGGACTGAGGCTCTTTTACATTGATTTCGGTGTCCGCCTTCCTGATCAGGGCACTTCCCCGAGTCCTGAATCGGGTGACCAATTCCACTTCAGAGAAATCAGCATCCATGGTTTCTGCCAATGGTGCCGGGGAAACGGCAAATTTCCGCGCCTCTCCGCCAAACTTAATATCGGCATTGACCCGGTGTATACGTTCCGCATCCGCGAACATCCTATCAAAACTTAACTCATCATGGATATACAGACAGATGAGCAAACTTCCAGCAATGCCGATGGCAAGTCCGAAAGTATTTAGAAAAGTAAAAAAAGGTTGTTTTTTTAAATTTCTCCAAGCGATTTTTATATAGTTTTTGAACATGGTTGCTTGCTTTTTGGTTTATTCTGTTCGCAGACTTTTTACAGGATTTATCATTGCTGTTTTTAATGACTGCAAGCCTACTGTAAATACGGTTATAATAAAGGCAAAGCTTCCGGCCAAAATGAACACCCACCACTGAATGTCAATGCTATAGGTATAATTTTCCAGCCATCGCTGCATAGACAGGTAAACGATTGGGACTGCGACCACAAAAGCAGTCATCACCAGTTTTAAAAAGTCCTTGGTCAATAGCTGTACTACGGAATTGACGCTGGCTCCCAATACTTTGCGAATACCAATTTCCTTCTTCTTCTGTTCGGCTACAAAGGAAATAAGGCCATAGAGTCCCAAGCAACTGATTAAAATGGCCAAAACGGTAAAAATGGCAAAGATCTGGCCTAAACGTTTCTCTCCTTCATACAGCTTTTCCATCTCCTTATCAACAAACCTGTAGTCAAAGGGCACATTGTCCACAGTTGCCTTCCACTGTTGTTCCAATTGGGTGAGTAACTGTCCATAATCATTGGTTTGCGTTTTTAAGAACACCCAATTTGGCTCCTCTTCCTGGTAGAGGAACAGGGGAGCGATGGATTCTTTTAAAGAGGCAAAATGATAATCCGCAACAACACCTATAATTCGCATCTCAAAAGTCTCCTCCCCAAAGCTTTGCATCAATTTGGAATCGACCGCCCTTTCTTGCGGAATTTTTAACGCCTTTAAAGTAGCTTGGTTCACAATAATCTGATTACTGGTATCGGCAGCCGTAAAGTCCCGTCCTTCCAAAATGGGAATACCCATAGTCTTAAAATAGGCCTCGCTTATGCCGTTGCGTTTTACAAGGGTTACTTTTTTACGACTACCTCCTGGAAGGTAAAAGCCATTATCACTCAGTACCACCTCAGATGGGGCGTAGTTCCCACTGGAAACTTCAAGCACTCCTGGAATGGCTAGGAAAGCAGATTTAATGGATTTGAATTTACTGGTTGCTTCGTTTGGGCCAATCCGAAGGGCCAATACGTTATCTTTACTAAACCCGAGGTCTTTTTGCTGCGTGTATCGGAACTGTTGCATAACAATAATGACTGTAGCAACCAGCCCTATGGCGACTACGAATTGAAAAACAACCAGGACCTTCCTAAACATACCATTACCTGATTGTAATATGGCCGCACTCTTCAGCACTTTTACAGGTTTTATCGAAGAGAGTACAATGGCAGGATAGATACCGGACATGAAACCCGTAACTATGCCAATACCAAAGAGCAAGCCCACTATTCTCCACTGGAATACGTCAACGTAGTTTAGTGCAGCGGAGGCGACATCATTTACAGAAGGAAGCAAAACAATGGCCAAGGGAATACTGATGAGCATGGCCAAAAAGGACAGTAGTATGGACTCCCCCAAAAATTGCCGTACCAAGATATTTTTACCAGCACCGACCACTTTACGGACCCCAATTTCCTTAGCACGTTTGCTTGCCCTTGCGGTGCTCAAGTTGATAAAGTTGACACAGGCAACCAGCTGAATAAAAAAGGCCAATAGCAGCAAGAAATAGAGGTATTTGATACTCGATACCTCATGGATTTGGTTTGACCTTCCCGCCGAATACAAATGGATGTCCGCAATGTTCTTAAGCAAGAGTGTTTTTTTCGTCATGCCTGCATCTGCCAAGTTTTTAGCCCCTTTTTCCTGTATGAAATCGGGTAACTTTTTCTGAAGTGATCCCATTTCTGCATTTGAGCTTAACTTCACATAGCTGTACACAAAATTGTTTGTTGCAAAGTCATCAAAGCCTTGAACGAAGGTTCCCATTCCCGGGGTACTCATGCTAACAATATAGTTGGGATTAAGATGCGATTTTCCATAAGTGTCATCGAAAACCCCTTTAACGGTTAAGGTTTGAGCATCTTCGCCACTGCCCCATACCACTGTCCTGCCCAAAGCCGATTGGGAACCGAACAGTTTTTTGGCCAAAACGGAAGAGAGCACCAAAGCATTGGGTTCATTCAGGGAAGTCTCTGGGTGACCCTCCAAAAACCGATACGTAAAAATTTTAAAAAAAGTGGAGTCTGCCATATAGGACCTGGGCTCATAGTAAGCTTCGGTACTTTCCGTGGCACGGATAAGGGTACTGTAGAAAGCATCGGTCAATACAATCCTGGTGGCTTCCTGGACCTCTGGAAAATCCTCTTTGAGGGCAAAGGCGATGGGTGGTGATGCGGACGCAGTATTAATGTTCCTATTTTCGAGTTCTATATTGGTCTCAACACGAAAAGTATCCCCTACATTCTTGTGGTGTTCATCGTAGCCCAATTGTGCAAATACATAAAGGAGAATGATAAGGCAGCTTACAGTTCCGATAGTAAGACCGAAAAGATTGATTAGGGTTTGTTGCTTGTTTTTTGTTAGGTTCCGCCAAGCGATTTTTATATAGTTTTTGAACATGTCCTAATTGATTTTTTGGATGGTGGCCTCTCCTATAACTATTCCTTTGTTTACCTCGGGAGAACCCTGGTAAGCAATGGTAGCTTCTCCAAATGCAGTAACTTTAAGCCTGTCCCTTACTGCTATTCGATAACTTCCCTCTCCATAAGCCGTGATTTTGGTATGGTGGGTATCAACCTCAAGGGTATTCACTTTTGTTTCCCCGTAGGCCGTAATTTTCTGCTTTCCAATCACTCCCCCCCTAAGCTCCAAATAGCTTTCCCCATAAATGGTTGTGGTAAAGCGTTCTAAATTGACATCGTTGAAATGGACTTCGGATTCGCCATACAGCTTTAGCCTAAATTCAGATTGGTCAATAGGGCTTTCGCAGAGGAATTGCTCTTCTCCCCTTAGGGATAGTTCTTTAAGTTTTTTGTAGGTAACGGTGGCCGTCACCACGGTGCCTTTGTAGATTGCTTTTTTGCCCTTCCATTGTTCATTTTTGACCCTTTCGTGCTTTGTGGTCATTTTTGCACCGTCCAGATAGAGACGAAGGGTGGAACCCACCACTTCAATATGTAGTTTGTCCATGGGTTCCGTATTTGTATGGACCATTACGGCTTCGGATGCTCCCTGAACAAACGTTACGGAGATGTGGGGGCTTACAATGACCTTGTCAAAACTGTCCACGGGTACATTCTTGGGCTGCCCAAAACAATGGATTGGAAATAGCACAAACAAGGAGATGACCAAACTGGTGTTCAGACATTTGACAAGTGATTTCATGAGTGTTCGTTTTTTGATTGATGAATATGCCTCTCTATACCATGGCGCCAATGGTTCTGTTTTGACTTTCGGTTACGATTTGACCATCGAATAGATTGACCACCCTGTGGGCATAATGGGAATCGCGATCGGAGTGGGTTACCATCACTATTGTGGTACCCTCTTGGTTCAGTTCGGTCAACAAATTCATGACCTCAATACCGTTTTTGGAATCCAGGTTACCCGTAGGCTCATCCGCCAAGATCAGTTTTGGATTGGTCACAACGGCCCTGGAGATGGCCACCCGTTGTTGTTGCCCTCCGGAAAGTTGTTGTGGAAAATGCTTTTCCCGATGTGCAATTTTCATCCGCTCCAAAACGGCCTTCACCTTTTCCCTTCGCTCCCCTTTCCCCATTTTTAAATAGATAAGCGGAAGTTCCACATTTTCGAATACAGTGAGTTCGTCAATAAGGTTAAAGCTTTGGAAGACAAATCCCAGATTTCCCTTTCGCAGTTGGGTCCGCTGGCTTTCCCGTAATCCAGCCACTTCATGGCCCGCAAAATTGTAGCTTCCTTCGGTAGGGTTGTCCAACATGCCAATAATGTTCAATAAGGTGGATTTGCCACAGCCAGAAGGCCCCATGACCGCGACAAACTCACCTTCTTCAATACTGAGGTTGACCCCATTTAATGCCAGGGTTTCTACCTCTTCCGTTCTAAAACTCTTTTTTAGGTTCTGTATTTGTATCATTTTTTACTGTTATAATCTTTAGTTAATTAGTTATTTGGATCTATTGTGGAAGTCATTGTAATTTCCGTTTTCCGGGAATGCCAAAAAATCGAATACGGAATCGTCCATTTCGATATACTCAATGGCGTTCAAATCAAAATAAGGCTCAAAAGGGGAAAACCCTTCCGGAAGATAGTCCTCGGTTTCAAAACCAAGATCAACATCCTCCCCTTCGATGTAATTAATGGATGCCATGCCGTTCGGCTCCGCAAAAGCATTGAAGCCTTCAGGAAGGTATTTGGCGGTATCAAAATCCAAACAAAATCCTTCTTCTTCCCCTTCCATGAATTCAAGTGTGTTCAGGTCAAGGAAAAAGGAGTGGGGATCAAAATGTTCCGGTAGATAGTCATAAGGGTCAAAACCCAATTCAATGGTCTCATCCTCTATGTATTCAATTTTACTGAGGTCCATATCATAGGCCTCTTTCTTCTTTTTATGGGCAGGGTTTGAAACCAATGTTGAAGGCATGGCCTTGTGGTCAACTGCGGTAATAAGGTTTTCAAACCGGTCCTGGGCCTGTATGGCTTCCGTAATGTAGGGTACCTCCCCAATGTGTTGCTGTTCTACTGCTATGGCGGAGCTTGATAAGAGCACACATCCATAAATCATGATTAATCTGTTCATTTTTTGATGTTTTATTATTATTTATTTTAATACGATTCGTTCTGCTTCTCCAAAGCTGTCATAGTTACTGGTGATGACTTCTTCCCCAGGTTGTAGGCCCTCGAGCACTTCATAATATCTGGAGTTTTGCTTTCCTATTCGGATGTCACGCCTTAAGGCTTCGCCACCATTGGGGTTCACAACAAACACCCACTGTCCCCCGGTACTGGTAAAAAACCCTCCCTTTGGTAATAAGAGCGCATCACTGGAAGCCCCTAATTGCAGTTTGATGTTATAGCTTTGGCCGGCCCTAATGGTCTCAGGTTTTTCATCGGTAAAAACCAAATCCACTTTAAACCGTCCGTTACGTACTTCTGGATACACCTTTCGTAAGCGTAAGGGAAATTCCTTTCCATTGCGATCAAGACTGGCAGAAAGGTCCCGTTTTACCCTATCGATATAATGTTCATCAATATCGGCCTCAATTTTAAAATCGGTCAGGACATTGACTTGCCCAATGCGTTGCCCTTGGGTGATGTTCTGTCCAATTTCGGCGTCCAGGAAACCCAATTGCCCATCGGCAGGGGCCCTTACATTAAGGTGGTCCAACCGTTGGTAGACCATACCCAAGGTCTTTTTCATCCTTTGTAGATCGGTATCCAGGCCCGCCAGGGAGGTTTTCCGTAGTTCATCGTCCTGTTCGGTCTGTAGCTTCACAATTTCATACTGCTTCTGTGCCAGTTCATAGTTCTCCTTTGAGGTCAGATACACCTCTTTGGACACGAGCTCATCTTCAAATAGGACTACGTTCTGTTCGTAATTTCGTTTCAATCGTTGGAGGTCGGTACTTGCTGTGGCCAACGACCTGCGCCCTTCTACCTGTCTGGCATCAAAGGTGAGCCTTGTGGAACGCAAATCGTTCTGTTTAAGGGCCAGGTTGCTCTCACTGGCCAATATTTGCTCGTAGAGGTTCATGTTCTCCAACTGAAGGATGATATCGCCTTTTTTGACCATAGCCCCTTCTTCGATCAGCTTTTCCGACACCCGACCACCTTCATAGGCATCCATATAAATAGTGGCAATTGGCGCCACATTTCCGTTAATGGTGATATAATCATCGAACTTGCCCTCGGAGACCGATGAAATGGAAAGACGTTCCTTTTCTGTCCTAAAGGTAGATTTGGAATTGCCAAAAGCCAGCTTCCATCCTACAAAGAGCAGCAGCGCACCCACTGCAATATACCCGTAGTGTTTTGGGCGCAATCCTTTTTTCTTTTCTAGTTGTATATCCATTGTCTAGTTTAATTGATATTGAATACCGGAAGGTTATAGTAAAAGTCTAATGTACTCTTGTTCACTTTTAATCTAAGTTGAACCTGTAAATTTTCATTTTGCGCTGTGGCGAACAAATTTTTTGTTTGATTGAGGTCTATAATGTTTATCAATCCTTTTTCATACCTCTTTTGTGCAATGTCGAATGCCAGTTCCTGGGCCTCGAGCCTTTTATTGCTTTGCTCATATTCCGCAATCAGCGCATCATTGGTTTGTACCAATTGCTGTAAAAGTTGAAAGAGTTCCTGCTCTTGTATTTCCAAATTGTTCAGTTCTTGCTTATGTGCAATTTTCTGCTGCTTTACTCGTGAGCGATTGGACCAGCCCAAGCTGAGCGGGATATTCAGTTGTGCGCCGACAGAGCGGGCAAAGTTTCTGTCAATCTGCTCTGAAAAGGAGAGGGCATTATTATCGCTATCCGTCACCCCTTCAACGTATTGGGTTCGCATGCCCGCTGTAACGGAAATGGATGGATATAGGCTGCCCCTGGTAGCTTGAAGTTGCTTTTTAGCAGCTTTAACCCTGAATTTCTGTGCTTTTACAATAGGGACGGTCTCTTTTGCCACATCATATATGGTATCAAGGGATGCACTTTTGGTCAATTCTTCTGTGATTGACTTATCAAAGAGCTGAATTTCAAAATCACCTTCGTCCTGTAGGTTCATTGCCTGGCGCAATGTGAGTTTTGAAAGTTCCAACAAATTTTTATTCTGTGTGACCAAAAGCTTATCACTAAGTAATGTCGATTCGGCTTCATACAAATCGGCTTTGGCCATTAAGCCCAGATTAACTTGTTTTGCGACCAAATCGTAGTTTGTTTGCGAGATTTCAAGCTGTTCCATCGAATTGTTGACCAAGCCTTGATTGAACTTGATGTCGTAAAAAGCGCTCATCACCCTAAAAGCCAGTAGAAACTTCTCTTGCAGGACATCTTCTTGAGTGGCTTTGTAGATGAACTTTGAAGCCCGGATGGTATTCATTTTTTGAAAGCCTTGAAACAAATCAAAGTTTGCATTGATTTGATAATCCGCGGCATAAAATTCCCTGTTCTCCAAAACACCCGAAACTTGGTTTTCACTTAGTCCTGTATTATAATTTTGGTTGGTGAAAGCCGATACGTTTGGTAATAAGTCTCGAATGGACTGCCTGTAGGTTTCCTTGCCAAGGTCTTCGGCAAATTTTAAATTCTTTACCTGGAGATTGTTCTCTATGGCGTAGGCAACACATTCGTCCAGCGTCCACACTTTTTGTGCGGACAATTGGGTATGGCCCAGAAGAAGTAGTAAGAAAAAGAAGTGTTTTAAATTCATTTTTTAAATACTATGCCAAACTATAAGCGATTGTTGTGCCATGATTTTAACATATTGAAAATCAATGTTATAAATCAAAACATATTTGGCAAACACTGTTGGAGTGTAAAATATTTATACAAAATATGTCAAAATTTTTTACACATAGGAAATCTTGTTGGTTCCAATTTGTAGTTTTAGGGTAAAGGAATATTCCCATGATTGACGCCAAGGTTTTGGTCATCGATGACAACAAAAGCGTATTGAGCGCTTTGGAGATTTTATTGCAGTTCGATTACAAGAGCGTTCAAACGCTCTTTAATCCCAATCAAATATCGTCTTTCCCCAATTTACAGGATATCGATATCATTCTGCTGGACATGAATTTTTCGGCAGGGGTAAATACGGGAAACGAAGGCTTGTTTTGGTTGAAGGAAATCAAAAAAAAATCCCCAAATACTTCGGTGATCATGATGACCGCCTATGGCGCGGTGGATTTGGCCGTAAAAGCATTGAAGGAAGGGGCTTCGGATTTTGTGTTGAAACCCTGGAACAATGAACGTTTGTTGACCACGGTAAAATCGGCCTATGAGCTGCGTCAATCCAAAAAACAGATCAATCAGCTTAAAAAGAAGGAAACTAACCTTAAACAGGTGATCAATGAGGATAAAAATTACATCATTGGAAATTCAAAAGCCCTTACCGCGGTTTTAAATCTGGTCCGCAAAGTGGCCAAAACCGACGTCAATGTCCTTATAACGGGTGAAAATGGAACGGGAAAGGAATTGATTGCGCGGGAACTGCACCGTCTGTCGTCCAGAAAGGATGAGGTTTTCATTGGGGTGGATATGGGCTCCATAGCCGAAAACCTATTTGAAAGTGAACTTTTTGGGCATCAAAAAGGGGCGTTTACGGATGCTAAGGAAGACCGTGCAGGTAAATTTGAAGCTGCGCACCAAGGATCCTTGTTCTTGGACGAGATTGGCAACCTGTCCCTTCAGACCCAAGCGAAATTACTATCTGCAATACAGAACAAATCCATTGTGCGGGTGGGATCGAACAAATCCATTACAGTGGATATTCGATTGATCTGTGCCACCAATTGTAATCTGGAACAGATGGTTGCCGATGGACTGTTTCGGGAAGATTTGCTCTATCGTATCAATACCATTCACATTCAGGTACCCCCGCTACGGGAAAGAAAAGGGGATATTTTGATTTTGGCCGATTTCTTTTTAAAGCGCTATGCCAATAAATATGATAAACAAGGGCTCCGGATCAATAATATGGCACAGGAAAAATTGGAGGGCTACCCTTGGCCGGGAAACATAAGGGAATTGCAACACACCATGGAACGAACGGTAATCCTTTCTGAAGGTAATGTGTTGAAACCATCTGATTTTCTTCTTCATCCCAAACCATCCCAGTCCTTTGAAGATGGCCCCAAAACCTTGGACGAAATGGAATATCGGATGATTACGCGGGCGCTCGAAGAACATGAGGGCAACTACAGTGCGGCGGCAGATCAACTTGGGGTGTCCCGGCAAACATTGTACAACAAAATGAAACGCTTAAAAGCAAATGGCCAGTAGAAACTTTTACTTACAACTCATCGTCAGGGTCATTTTCCTTACCCTTACCACAATTGCCATTGCATTTTCCATCACCGCCAAATGGTATATTGCATTAGGGTTTTCGGTTTTGCTGTTGACCGTCCAGGTATATTCCTTGATTTCCTTTATCAACAGTACCAACCGAAAGATTGCCTATTTCTTTGATGCGATAAGAAACGAGGATTTTACGCTTCGTTTTCCCGAAAGGGTCACCATAGAATCCTTTAAGGAACTCAACCAGAGCCTTAATCGGGTCAATGGACTGATCCAGGAAGTACACTTGCAACTTCAGATCAGGGAGAACTATTATCAGGAAATCCTAAAACAGGCCAATATTGGTATTATGACGTTCAATGAAAAGGGACATATCCTTTTTTCCAACCCTACGCTGGAAAGATTGCTCAATTACAGCCCTTTGAACCATATTAAGCAACTGAAGCAGATAGATGAAGGGCTTTATGAAATTTTCACACCCTTTGAACCTTTTGAACGAAAATTGTTTCAACTGACCAATGAGCGGGAACAAAAACAATTGGCCTTGAAATCGACCCCAATGACCCTGGACCAGCAATCCTTATTGTTAGTGGTGGCCCAGGACATTCATCACGAACTGGACGAAAAGGAGACGGACTCCTGGGTGCGCTTGATTCGGGTCCTCACCCATGAGATAATGAACACCATTACCCCCATAACCTCCATTTCCGATTCCATTCTAAAACATTTTAGGTCATTGGAGCGGGAATCCTCCGAGGGCATTGGCAATGACAAAATGGCGAGTTCCATAAAAGGCCTACAGGTGATTCGCGAACAGGGTGGCGATTTGATGGAATTTGTACAGTCCTATCGTAGTTTTTTAAGTGTTCCAAAACCCGACAAAGCTTTGGTGCCCGCCAAGAAACTATTTGATAAAACACAGTTGTTGACCTCCAAGGAACCCGTCCAGAATATTGAGATCAAATGGACGGCGGAACCAAAGGATTTGGAACTGTTCATTGATGAAAAACAATTGACCCAGGTCCTGATCAACTTGGTGAAGAATGCCATCCATAGCTTGGAGGGGAGGGAAAAAGGAAGTATCCGGGTAAGGGCGGCACTGGACGGCAATGGTAAGAAGTATATTGAGGTTTGGGATAATGGACCGGGGATTCCCGAGGAATTGATAGATGAAATATTTGTTCCATTTTTTACTACAAAAGACAAGGGAACCGGAATTGGATTGAGTTTGTCCAAACAAATTATGCAACAACATGGAGGCAGTTTAAAACTACATTCAATCCTAGATCAAGAAACGGTATTTACATTGCTTTTTTAATGTCGAACCCATCTAAATCAAAACAGGCTGCCCATCATTTTTGTGTACGGTATGTGCAATTAAGGATAGATCGGTTTCATGCGGAAATTGAAAAAATAACGGAAGCCTTGCTGTCCGAAGTAAAAAGTACGGCAGGTGACAAGCACGAAACGGGACGTGCCCTCTTACAATTGGAACGGGAGAAACTGGGATATCAACTCCTGGAAGCGGAGCGGATGCAGCAAACCCTTCAGAAGGTTCCATTGAAAACCCGAACTAACAAGGTGGGTCTGGGAAGCTTGGTAATTACCAATAGAGCGCGGTATTATATTGCGATTTCCGCTGGTAGATTTGAGATGGACGGGGGTAGTATCTTTTGTGTTTCGGCAAATGCACCAATAGGAAAACTCCTGTTGGGAAAAACCCTTGAGGATACCATTACGTTCAATGGACAAAGTTCGACTATAACCGCCATTCAATAAGGACCCCATTTAACTTTTCCTTAATGGGATGACAGGCTTAATTGGTTAATTTTAAGGATAGTACTTGTCTTGAGTTGGAGGGATTTAGGGAAAAAACAAGATTTTGTGCTCAGATGAAGGCTTTTTTGCGTTGCATAGCCATAGCTATGGAACAAGAAAAAGACAAATTATGGGTGCAAAAGATGTTTTTAAAGCAAATTTTACTAACTTAAAACAAGTTCATAATCAAAAAACAGAAAGCCATGACTACACAAGAAGTTGCGGACCAATTGGTCTCGCTTTGCCGCGAACAAAAATACAGAGAGGCCTACGACCTTTATGCCGATGATGCCGAAAGCATTGAAATGGATGGCATGCCAGGAGAAAAAGTGACCAAGGGCAAGGAAAACATTTGGAACGGCTATTTGCAATGGGCCGAGGGAATTGAGGAAATCCATGGTGGTTCGGTGGGAGAACCCGTTGTGGCGGCCAATCATTTTGTTGTGCCCATGTCCATGGATGCAACGTTCAAGGAAACCGGAAGATGGGCCTTTGATGAATTGTGCATGTACCAAGTAGAAAACGGTAAGATCAAAAGGGCACAGTATTTTTATGAGGTTCCCGAAATGGGCTAACCTTAAAATGGAGTCTTTTTGAGCGTGCGGGTAACTTTTAAACCCTGATTTTCAATTTATCCATTGTGTCATCCCGATATGGGAATGGCATTTTCGTGACCGTTGTTTTGGGTATTCCAAGAAAATAGGGCTTCCAGGCCGTGGTTGTAGGGAACAACAGCTTCAATAAATGGGCGCTTTGTGGAACACCATTATTTCAACGGGCCACCAGGACTAATCGGTCTTCAGGGAGTCCACAGGATTCGATTGGGCCGACCGTAAGGTTTTATGGCCTACGGTGAACAGTGCAATAATCAGTATCACCAACACGGGGATGAGGAAATGGTCTATCCCCAAGCTGGTCCTGAATGCAAAATTTTCAAGCCAAAGGTTCCCCCAATAGCCTATCAAAGGAATGGCCACTGTAATGGCCATTAGTAAAAGGTATAGGTATTCCTTGGATAGCAGTACAGTGATTTTTGTGGTACTTGCGCCATGGACTTTCCGAATTCCAATTTCTTTTGTCCGCAAGACCGCAGAATAGGAAACCAAAGCGAACAAGCCTATACAGGCCAGAAAAATAGCGAGAATGGAAAAGGCGAGGAACAAGGTGCCAAATTGAACATCCGCTAGATATTGCCTATTAAAATTGGTATCCAGAAAAAAGTAGTCAAACGCATTTTCAGGATAGATGGTACGGTAGACCGATTTAATATGATCAAGGGATTCCTCAAGATCGGCAACCCCTAAACGAAAGGAAATATAATTGTTGGCGCCACCATCAAATCGGAGCACCATGGGCATAAATGGACTCTTTAGGGATTCCCAGTTAAAATTTTTGACCACGCCCACAACTGTTATGGGCTTTTCGCCAAATGTGATTTTCTGCTGTACCGCATCCTGGGGAGAATCGAATCCAAAGGTCTTTACCGCTTCTTCGTTAAGCAGTACAAAGTTATCGTCGGACATATCCGAATTAAAGGTGTTCCCAGCCAGGAGTTTCAATCCATAGGTTTTGATAAAGTGCATCCCGGTATTGATCAACCAAAACTGCTGCGCTTCACCCTCCGGTGCGCCCCATATTTTTAGATACACGTTGGAGATGTCCTGTACCTGCCCGGGCACCAATCGGGATCCGGTAACAGTACCAATGGAGTGATGGTTGGCCACTTCCTCCTGGAAAGCCAGAAATCTGGCCCTGGAATACGCATTTGCCGCCCTGATCTGAACCATATCCGTGCCATCGGTCACTTTAGGTCCATTCAGAAGGAACTTGGGACCTATTACGACAAGCATTTTTTCAATGTCCATTCCAAGTTCCCTGGCTTTCATATAGGTAATCTGTTTATACACCAAATAGGTGCCCGATACCAGGGCAATGGAAATCAAAAACTGAAATACAATCAGCCCTTTACGTAATTGCATACTGCCTGCACGCACCATTTTGGTACTGCCCAACATGGAAATAGGGCGATAGGACGAAAGTACAAACGCTGGGTAAAGTCCGGACAAAAGCGCCCCTCCAAGAATAAAAACAAAAAACCAATACCAGAAGGCCGTAGTTCCCAAAACAGTGAAGTAGAGTTCCTTTCCTATACTATGGCCCAAGACGGGAAGTAATACCAGTGCAATACCAATGGCCAGTAGCCCGGAAATTAGATTTACCAACACGGACTCCGTGATAAACTGTACTACCAGTTGACGCTTTAATGCCCCTATGGATTTCCGAATACCCACTTCCTTGGCGCGGCCCATGGACTGGGCAGTGGAAAGATTGATATAGTTTACCCAACCTATAAAAAGGATGAAAAAGGCAATGATCACAAAGATTTGGATATCCGATAGATTCCCTTTGTCCACGGCATAGTCCGGATAGCTATAAGCCCCGGACCGTAGATGTATGTCCGCAATGGGTTGTAGTTTCGTTGTCTCCACTACGTTTTCCGGGTCCACCCCTTTTAATTTGTTTTCCTTGATAAGCTGGTCCAGTTTTTCCTGTACTGAGGTGATATCTGCCGATTCCTTAATCTTAAGGTAGGTGCCAAACCATTCCCTGGCCCATCCACCATATCGATTCACCGATCCCCCATTGCCCAGTTTCCATAGATTTTCTAGAGGTCGTAAAAATGCAAACTGTAAGTGGTTGTTTAGTGGAAGGTCCTCCAATACCCCGGTAATGGTGCAACTGCCATAAGAAGAACCCCCTTTGACCACCAAGGTCTTTCCCATGGGGTCCTCGTGGCCAAAGTACTTTTTCGCCATTTTTTCCGTAATCACAATGTTGTGAATCCCGTTCAAAGCTGTGGTTGGGTCGCCCCGTTTTAGCGGAAAGTTGAACATCCGTAGAAAGGTGCTGTCGGCAAAGGCCATGGTATGGCCATCCTCGTTAAAACGTTGCTCCGTTTCAGGATTGGTGATCACTGCGCTATATTCGGAGGGATAAAACCGTACGTACTGCTCCACTTCGGGAATCACCTCCTCCGCCTTTTCCCCCAACTTATAAGTGGCATACGGACCCGAACCGGAAGGAACGCCGTCTTGTGCCTCCTTAATAATAATACGGTAAATGCGGTCGTAATCAGGATGGAAGCGATCATGATCCACCTCAAAGAGAACATACTGACAGATAACAAGACATATCCCCATGCCCAGGGAGAGTCCCCCAATATTGATGAAGGAATTCCATTTCTGGCGAAACAGGTTGCGCCAACCTACTTTGACATGGCTTTTGTGCATACCAAAATCAATGGTAAGTATGGATTTTCCCAGGGCAAAAGGCCTGATATAGTTCAACACTTGGTACCAATAGTCCATTTTTGCCCGGAAAAGGGATTTCGTCCTCACCACTTCTTGAAACCGTTCCCATAAATCACCTTCCACTTCCTCCCTTAGTTCATCTCTGATAAACCAACTCAGCAAGCGGTTGGCAAAATAGGGAGGTATGGCATTCTTCTTGGACATTTAAACTATCTTTTTGGCTATGGTATGGGGTAGCGATTTGGAATCATAACGCATATAAATTCGGGGAAAACTTGGAAAATGCCGGAAATTGGTTCCACAGGGAGGTTCTCAAATCCCTGGAGGCGATCAATGCCCTTTCACCAGAAGCTGAAATGGTATAGATCCTTTTTCTACGGCCCCCACGAACGGCTGTTGGTTTTCCCAATTTAGAGGTCAGAAAACCTTTCTTGCACAGACGGTCCAATGTGGAATGGGTCGCTCCAATGGAAACGGATTTTCCGGTCTGTGATTCAAATTCCTCTGCAATCTGAAAGGCATAGGCCCGTTCTTCCAGTATGCCCACCAACAATAGGATGATTTCCTCGAATTCCCCTAAGCGTGTGTCTTTCATGTTTTATTCCCATTTGTTGTCTTGTCCCGTTTGCTGGGAAAAACAATATTGCTATTTTGTAGAACAAATATACGGATTAATTATTTGTTCTACAAAATGGTAACTAATAAGCACGGATTTGATGGAATTGCGGGATGTTTCGAGCAAAAAGGTCGCAGGATACGACCATGGGGTCATTGAACCTACAGTGCGATCTATTCTAAACTGGGCCTTCTACGGTTTATCTTTTTCTCCGAATCCTTTCTTTTCGATTTCAACCGTTTTTCCACGGAGGACTTAGAGGGTTTTGTGGGCCTTCTTTTTTTTGGGACTTCCAGGGCTTTTTTCAGCAGCTCAAAAAAGCGTTTGGTCACCAGGTTTTTATTTTGGTATTGGCTTCGGGCTTCGCCACACTGCAAGATCAAGAGACTTTCTTTGGTCAGTCGATTTTTTAACTTCAGCAACAAACGTTCCTTTTCAACGGCACTTAACCCTTTTGATTTGGTCAAATCAAAGCTGAGCTCCACTTTGGATGATACCTTGTTTACATGCTGCCCGCCCGCACCACTGCTACGAATAGCCTTAAATGATAACTCCTTTGCAATAGTCTCAGGATTCATGTCCAGTTAGATTTCTTAAACGGCTGTTCACCAATTGTAGGGATACATTTAGAAATACTTTTACATGTACTTCCAGGGCCTTTGTGTTCGTAAAAAATAAGGTTTTGCCACTTTCAGAGACACCTTCAATCAGATAGTGACCCCCTTTAAAATGATTGTTGACCACATATACCTCAAGGCCGGATTTGCTTGAGATCTCGAATTCATGGGGATAGATCAATATGGAAATATCCCGTTCCGCATATGCTTTCAGTTCTTTTACGGGAAGCTCATTGACCGTTCCAAAAAGTGAGGCAACATACCTGCTTTTCGGATTCTTGAACAACCGCTCCGTTTCTTGAAAATCCTCCATATTTCCATCTTTTAATACCAAAATGGTATCCGCAAAAGAAAGCACATCATTGCTATCATGGGTTGCGGTCAAAACGGAGATGCCTTTTTCCCTTAAATAGGGGAATACCCGGTAGCGAAGCTCATTTTTTTTGAATTGATCAATATTGCTAAAGGGCTCGTCGAGTAGCAATACTTCAGGTTCTTGGGCCAATGCCCTTGCCAGGGCAACCCTTTGTTTTTGGCCTCCACTTAGGTTTTTAATAGGTACATCGGCAAAATGCTCCATGCCAATAAGTTCCAAAAGCTCCTGTATTCTGGATTGATGGGTTTCCCCGTCAAACACGGAGAGGTACTGACCAATGTTCTCGGCAACACTGATAAAGGGCATTAGATCAAATTCCTGGGAGACATACTTCATAAAAGATTCCCCGGGCACCAAATTATAGTTTGGACCCAGAACTTGTTTATTGTCCCAGGAAATAGTTCCCGTATCCAGATGGAGCAATCCATAAATTGCCTTTAACAAGGTACTTTTACCGGAACCACTTTCACCCATAATGGCCAAATGCCCGCCTTTTTCCAAAGCAAAGGAGAGGTTGGATAAAACCAGTTTGTTTTTATAGGAAAAGGAAACCTTGGTAACCGTTAACATAATGAACTCATTTGAACTTTTTAGAATGAGACTAAAAAGAAAAATCCGTTTTCTGAAAAACGGATTTTTCGTTCCCTATATTTTAAATCCTAATCTTTGAATTCCTTTAAAACAGCTTGATTGGGCAGTTCGTCAAAGCCCATGTTAAAAAACGTAAATCCAAAAATGTCCGAGTATTGTTCAATGGTCTTACTGACCGGGGTACCAGCTCCATGGCCTGCGTTGGTCTCAATTCGAATAAGTGTAGGATTATCACCGGCCTGTTTTTCCTGAAGTTGGGCGGCAAACTTAAAACTATGGGCAGGGACCACCCGATCGTCATGATCTCCTGTGGTGACCAGGGTGGCAGGGTACGCTACCCCTTCTTCTACATTGTGCACTGGGGAATATCCCTTTAAGTACTCGAACATCTCCGGGCTCTCTTCCGAGGTGCCGTAATCATATGCCCATCCCGCTCCGGCAGTAAAGGTATGATAACGCAACATATCCAGAACCCCAACAGCAGGGAGTGCCACTTGCATTAAATCGGGACGTTGTGTCATGGTGGCACCCACCAAAAGTCCTCCGTTGGATCCCCCTCTTATTGCCAGGTACTCTTTTGAAGTGTACTTGTTCTCAATAAGGTATTCCGCAGCAGCTATAAAATCATCAAATACATTTTGCTTTTGCATTTTGGTGCCCGCAATATGCCATTTTTTACCGTACTCCCCACCACCGCGTAAATTGGGAACCGCATATACACCACCTTGTTCCATCCAAACGGCATTCACAATACTGAAAGAAGGGGTAAGGCTAATATTGAATCCACCATAACCATACAGGATGGTGGGGTTTTTGCCATTAAGTTCAACGCCCTTTTTATGGGTAATGATCATAGGGACCTTGGTCCCGTCCTTGGAGGAATAGAACACTTGGGTAGATTCGTAATCTGAAGGGTTAAAATCAATTTCAGGTTTCCAATACTGCTCGTACTCCCCATTGTCCACATTGTATTTGTATGAAGAGCCTGGGGTGTTGTAATTGGTAAAGGAAAAATAAAATTCGTTGTCCTCCTTTTTGCCGCCAAAACCTCCGGCACTTCCAACGCCGGGAAGTTCAACTTCACGAACTAAATTTCCCTCGTAATCATACTGCAATACCTTGGAAATGGCATCCACCATATATTCCGTAAAGAAATAACCACCACCCGTGCCAGCGGTCAGCACATGTTCGGTTTCGGGGATGAAATCCTTCCAATCGTTCGGAGTGGGTTTGGAAGCATCGGTTACGACAATCTTTTTGTTAGGGGCATTTAAATTGGTCACCAACCAAAGTTTTGAACCTTCATTTTCCATTACATAGGTGTCAGAATCCGTATGGTCCAGAACGGTGACCAAAGGACTGTTCTTTTGGGTCAGGTCCTTTAGGAATAATTTATTCCCTGATGTGGAGGTAGAGGCGGAAATGAACAAATAGGTTTCATCTTCTGAAACATAACCTTGTACGTAACGGTGTTTCTCTTCTGGAACACCTCCAAAAACAATCTTGTCCTCGGACTGTGGGGTACCCAATTTGTGGTAGTACAATTTGTGTTGGTCCGTTTTGGCCGAAAGCTCACTGCCTTTGGGCTTATCATAACTTGAATAGAAAAATCCATCGTTGCCCTTCCAAGAAATGCCACTGAATTTGATGTCAACCAGGGTGTCTTCAACAATTTCCCTGTTTTCCGTATTGATAACGATGCCCTTACGCCAATCGCTACCTCCTTCGGAAATCAAATAGGCTGCTTTGGAACCATCCTTGGTAAAGCTCAGTCCCATTAAGGATGTAGTTCCATCTTCGGAGAAGGAGTTTGGATCTAGGAACACTTCTTCCTCACCATCGCCTTTTTTGCGATAGACCACATATTGGTTTTGTAACCCATCGTTTTTATAGAAATAGGTGTAATCCCCCTCTTTAAAGGGAGAGCCCAATTTTTCATAGTTCCATAATTTTTCAAGACGGTTTTTTAGATCTTCACGGAATGGGATTTTATCCAAATAGCCAAAGGTGACCGTGTTCTGTTCTTTTACCCAAGCTTCCGTCTCTTCACTCATATCGTCTTCGAGCCAACGAAAAGGATCGGGTACTTCGGTTTCAAAATAGGTGTCGACCGTATCGACTTTTGCGGTTGCAGGATAGTTCACGGCGATAGGTTCTCTTTTAGTTTCGGTAGCGCAGGAGGCAAAAATAAGGAGCCCAAGCGAGAAAGTGAGTTGTTTCATTTTTATAGGATTAGTCAATCCTTAAAAATACCATGAAATAAGGGTGTTGAAGTTAATTCCCAAGGAAGCTTAACGTTTTTTAACGAAAACGATTTAAATCGACCGTCACTTCGAAATGAGTGGAACGATTGGGAAATCTTCCGTTGATTATTGGAATTTCCCATGCTCCGATTGGACTTTGCCCAGGGGTCGGTTCGAAAGGAGAAAAAATCAAACCAGATCGTTCTCCACTACATATTCCGCAATCTGAACGGCATTGGTAGCGGCACCTTTGCGCAGGTTATCGGAGACAATCCACATGTTCAATGTATTCGGTTGCGTTTCATCACGGCGGATTCGACCCACAAACACCTCATCCTTATCATGCGCATAGATGGGCATGGGGTAGGTGTTGGTATCCGGGTTGTCCTGTACAACCACTCCAGGGGTTTCATTGAGAAGTTTTCGAACTTCAGAAAGTTCAAAATCATTGTGGAACTCTACATTTACAGATTCTGAATGTCCACCGGCAGTGGGAATACGTACTGCGGTAGCACTCACCGAAAAAGTGCGGTCATCCAGTATTTTTTGGGGTTCACGGGCGAGCTTCATCTCTTCCTTGGTGTACCCATTTTCCAAAAACACATCACAATGGGGCAGGGCATTTCGGTTAATGGGATAGGGATAGGCCATTTCACCCTGAACGCCTGCCATTTCGTTTTCCAGTTGTTGAACGGCCTTTACACCGGTTCCTGAAACCGATTGGTAGGTAGAAACCACAACGCGTTTCATCTGGTATTTTTTGTGTAATGGGTTCAAGGCCATTACCATTTGGATGGTGGAGCAATTGGGGTTGGCAATAATTTTATCGGCTGAAGTCAATTCAGCGGCATTGATTTCTGGGACCACCAATTTTTTTGTGGGATCCATGCGCCATGCCGATGAGTTATCGATTACGGTGGTACCCACTTCGGCAAATTTTGGAGCCCATTCCAAAGAGGTACTTCCACCAGCGGAGAAAATGGCGATGTCCGGTTTTGCAGAAACTGCAGTTTCCAGGCCAATGACGGTATATTCATCACCCTTATAACTTAGTTTTTTACCTACGGAACGTTCAGAAGCGACGAGCAACAATTCCGAAATAGGGAAATTGCGTTCCGCCAATACTTTTAGCATCACTTCACCAACCATTCCCGTGGCCCCAACAACCGCTACTTTCATCTCTATAAAATTTGAGCAGACAAATGTACTTTACTTCTCGGAGCAAACAAGGTTTTTAACCTTTGATTTCAAAAAACAACAAAATGTTTGTTTTGTAACAATTGGGGGTCGTTCCCATTTCAAACAAAATTTTAGTGTAGGAAAGGATTCCGCATGAACCCAATGAAGTATTCCTGCCCATTCCCAATGGTTTGCCCAAGTCCAAGATGCTTAGTTGCCAGTGCTACGGATATGACAAAAGAAAAACCGCCTGCTGGAATCCCAACAAGCGGCTTTAGGTTACTAAAAGGTGTAGCGGCCTGCCGCCAACGGCTATTATTTTTTAAGGGCGTCCCTAATTTCAGCCAGCAATTCTTCTGCAGTTGGACCTGCGGGTGCTGCCGGTGCTTCCTCTTCTTTCTTTTTCAATTTGTTAACTCCTTTCACCACTAAGAACATCACAAAAGCAACAATTAGAAAATCAATCACGTTGGTTAAAAACGTACCATATTCCAGGTAAACTTCTCCTACCATTTCCCCTGTATCGTTCAAAGTACCCTCTTTAAGTTTCATACGTAAGCTTTTGAAGTCCGACTCAAAAATCAGTCCTATTATTGGAGAGACAATTCCTCCGGTAAAAGAGGTGACTACTTCTTTAAAAGCAGCACCCATTACGAAACCTACGGCGATATCCACCAGGTTTCCTTTCATTGCAAACTCTTTAAATTCCTTGAGCATTTTTATAGTTTTTAAGTGGTTACAAAGGCAAAATACAAAAAATACGTTATGGTCTGCTACGGAGGGTTATCATTTAATGACCCGGGTTACCCGGGGGGCTATTGCGGTTAGGATTTCATAGGAAATGCTTTGGGCGGAATGGGCAAAATCCTCTGCCGAATGTCCTGCTCCAAAGATAATTACCTCGTCACCTTCTTTGCAGTCAATTCCGCTGACATCGATCATTATCATATCCATACAGACATTACCTATAATTGGGGCGGGGGTTCCCTTTACATATACCAAGGCCTTTCCATTGCCGTATTGCCTTCCTATACCATCTGCATGTCCAATGGGTAATGTAGCGGTAATTCGATAATCATTGGAAGTGTAGGCCCTATTGTAACCCACACTTTCCCCAGGCTCTATTTTATGGCGTTGGGAAATTACCGTTTTTAGTGTGGCTACTGGTTTCATTTTTTTGTCAAAGTCGGGATGGTTGCCATAGCCATAAAGACCAATACCACTTCGGACCATTTCAAACTGTGCTTCGGGATAATTTAGGATTCCAGAGGTGTTCAGGACGTGTCTTATGGGCAAATAGCCCAGTTTTTCCTTTAGCTCAAGGCAAATTTTTGTGAAGGCACTTATTTGGTCGAGACTGAATTCCCGCTCATTTTCATCTTCGGAGGCCGCCAGATGTGAAAGGACGCCCTTGATCCGTAATTCGTTTCGTCCCTTAAGTGTACGGATGACGAAATCTACATCGTTTTCCCAAAAGCCCAGACGATTGAGCCCTGTATTGAATTTGATGTGGACTGGATAGTCATGCTGTTGTTGTCGTTGGGCCACGTCCAAAAATTGAAGCAATACTTTTGGGGAATATAGGCTGGGCTCCAGACATCTGTCTATCAATTCTTTGAAATGAACAGGTTGGGGATGGAGGACCAAAATTGGGGTGGTAATTCCCGCATCCCGCAACAGGACCCCTTCTTTTACATAGGCCACCGCAAGATAATCCACCTTTAATTCCTCTAATTTTTTGGCGACGGCCACTACTTCACTACCGTAGGCCACCGCCTTTACCACGGCCATAAATTTGGTTTCGGGAGCTATTCTTGATTTGAGGAATTTATAGTTGTGTTCAAGAGCCGAGAGGTCAATTTCTAGTGTGGTTTCCCCAATTCTATCCATTGGCCGCCTTTTTTTTGGGAGCTACCTCTTCTGCATTCACATCCATTTTACTGATTTTTTCCATTAACATGGCCTCATAGAAGGCGGCCCTGCTCAGCGGTTCATATTCTGCGGTTTCGCCGAGCATCACCAGTTTGTCATTGTCGGATTTTCGAAAACTGTAATTGGCCAGGTTTCCCGTTCTTGTGCAAACCGCATGGACTTTGGTAACATATTCGGCCGTGGCCATCAGTGCGGGCATGGGTCCAAAAGGATTGCCTTTGAAATCCATGTCCAGTCCGGCAACTACCACACGGATGCCCATATTTGCCAAATCGTTGCAGACCGTGACAATTTCATCGTCAAAGAATTGGGCCTCATCAATACCCACCACATCACAGTCATCTGCAAGTAAACGGATATTTGCGGCCGCGGGAACAGGGGTGGAACGAATTTCATTGGCATCATGGGATACCACCATTTCCTCATTATAACGTGTATCCACAAGGGGCTTAAAAATCTCCACCTTTTGCTTTGCAAACTGTGCACGTTTCAGTCGCCGGATGAGTTCCTCGGTCTTTCCAGAAAACATGGATCCGGTAATGACCTCTATCCAACCAAATTGTTCTTTTGGGTTTACCGTGTTTTCTAAGAACATGTTGTATTTTTAAACGAAATTAAGGGGTTTGTCCGTTCTACTATTGCAGAAGTGATAAAATTAGTAAAAATACCCCCTCATCAATACCTCGAAATTTAACCTTTTGTTTTTAAAAAGGCACGGATTTTGGTAGTACATTTAAAGTAAAAGTTGAAGAGACATGAAACGTAGACTAAGGGAGGAATTGGTAAAGCTGTCCACGGATATCATTACATCCAGGGAAGACAAGGAGTTGACGGAATTGTACGAAACGGCCAAGGATCTTTATGAAAAACTGGCGGTCCTAAAGTTCATTGATGAGAAGTTGAACGATGTTCAAGTAGATGTTTCCAAGAATGTTGTTGCGGCCCGATTTGAGAAAATGGCCAATGCGGTGATAAGCGGTAATAAATCCGTGCCGGAAAACAATCCACACGAAGAGGATATTATCACGCCTGGAATGGATACCATCAAACATATGGTTTCGGAAATGCCCAATGAGGCCTTGGAATATATTTTTGGGGATTTCATTGCCAAACCTGAAACCATCAAAAATGATAAGGAACTGTTGTCCCCGGAACCAACTGTGGAGCATACTGCTTCAAAGGCAAAATCATTGAACGATAAGCTGACCCAAAATTTGAATATTGGCTTGAATGACCGTTTGGCTTTCGTGAAGCATTTGTTCAATGGAAGTTTGGACGATTATAATCGGGTCATTTCCCAATTGAATACCATTGACTCCGAAGAGCGCTCAATGGCCTTTATTTCCAATATGGTCAAACCGGAATACAACAACTGGCAGGGCAAAGAGGACTATGAGAACCGTTTTATGGGGATAATAGAACGTAAATTCTCCTGACTCCCATTAATTCTTACCTTTAGGGAGAAACAACATCCAATATTATGCTCAAGAAAATCCTTTATTGGGCGTCAACGGTTATTTTGACGCTCATCATGTTATTCTCTGCCTACAACTATTTCTTCAATCATGAAATGATTGTTGAATTTTTCGAGAATATGGGGTATCCCACCTATTTGATCTATCCATTGGCAATTGCCAAATTATTGGGATTGACTACCATTTGGGGTAATTTTTCAGCATCTTTAAAAGAGTGGGCCTATGCAGGATTTTTCTTTAATACCATACTTGCCTTTTTTGCCCATTATATGGTCAGTGATGGGCAACATATTGGAGCCATAATAGCCTTTGTTGCGGTGATGCTCTCTTATTTTACCGGAAAACAGGTCAGGCCCTAGCACTATATTATGGGGAAGTTGTACTTGGTGCCCACGCCCATAGGCAATTTGGAGGATATGACACTTAGGGGTATAAAGGTCCTAAATGAGGTGGATTTAATTTTGGCCGAAGATACCCGTACCAGTGGAAAGCTTTTGAAGCACTTTGAAATTGATACCCCATTACAAAGTCACCACATGCACAATGAACACAAAACCGTTAATGGCCTCGTTCAAAAAATGAAGTCCGGAACGACCATTGCCTTGATTTCCGATGCGGGGACCCCGGCCATTTCGGATCCCGGGTTTTTGTTGACCCGGGCCTGTTTGGAGAATGCCATCGAGGTGGAGTGTTTGCCAGGGGCAACAGCTTTTGTTCCTGCGCTTGTCAATAGCGGACTGCCCAACGACCGTTTTGTTTTTGAAGGTTTTTTGCCCCTTAAAAAAGGACGGCAAACACGATTGCAACAGTTGGCGGAAGAAACGCGAACCATGGTGTTTTATGAATCACCCCATAAATTGTTGAAGACCTTGACTCAATTTTCGGACTATTTTGGAGGGGATAGATCGGTCTCCATATCGCGAGAATTGACCAAAATGTATGAGGAAACGGTACGGGGAACCCTTGAGGAGGTTATTTCCCATTTTGAAGGCAAACCGCCGAAAGGTGAATTTGTGATAGTAGTTGGCGGCAAAAAATAACCGTAAGCATTATTGGGTTTTTTCGACGAAACTCCTACAACCTTAAACTAAAATGGTTCAGAAATTCTTTCCCGAACTGGGCAAGGTTTATTTTATCAACCAGTATACCTTGCTCCACATTCTTTCTGGGTCAGGAAGCATCCAAGTAGATTTCAATAATTATCTCGATTGGCAGGACAAGGCCATTTATTTGGAAAAAGGGCAGTACATTAAATTTCTTTCGGATGATTTTGTGGTTCGCAAAATTGAATTTCCAAACAAAACAATCTTTCAAAACAAAGAGGTCCGGGTGCTTTTTAAGCATTTAATTTCGTTGGGCTACATCAATTTTAATGAGTGCGATGAATGCCAGAAATACCTGTCCAGCACCGTTTTTTCTGAAAACAATAGTGAAATCATCGATATTTCTTCAAAACAATGGTTTTGGCAAAACCCGTTTCAGGCCAGTAAGGAAGAGTATCAAATCATCTTTGACGTCAAGGAAATTATTGATGCGGAATACGGTAATCGTCTTTCAAATAAGGATTTGGTGGCGTTAATGTCAGAAAATGGGTATAGTGCCCAAGCCTTGGTGAAGGATAAGGTTGGTGTTTCGGTAAAGGCCCTGCTGTCAAAAAAGCGATTGACCGAGAGCAAAAAACAGTTGGCCTTTACGGATAAAAATGTCCAGGAAATTACATATGATATCGGATATAAAGACCCGGCTTATTTCAATCGGCTTTTTAAGAACTCCACTGGGCAAACGCCCAATCAATTCCGCAATGGCTTTGACTATTCGAACAGGGATACTTTTGTTCAAAACCTTATGGAACTGCTCAAAAACCATCACAAGCAACAGCGTTCTTTAGCGTTTTACGCAGATAAGATGAACCTTTCCATTAAGGCCCTTTCCAAAAAGACCCGTTCCAAGATGAATGCTTCCTTGGGCCAATTGATTCGAAATGAGGTGGTCTTGAGCTCACAGAGACTGCTTTTACAGGATATGCCCATAAAGGAGGTCGCCTATACCCTTGGGTTCGAGGAACCCAATCACTTCTCCCACTTTTTTAAGAAATACACGGGTACCACTCCTCAGCACTTTAAAAACAAAAAGTACAATCCTTAGCGTTCTTTTTGTAGGTCGTTTGCCGCACAACGGACAGAAATTTGCCATGTAATTACAAATCAAATTTTTGTTTAATCATTTAAAGAATATTGAAATGGATATCAAATCACTGGCCATGCAAATGGATGGTGTTGTGGCTCAAGGCGCCATTGTTGAGGCGGTAAAGCAGTTTTTTGCCGAAGAAGCAACAACATCAGACTATAACGGAATGGCTACCACAAACAAACAACAGATGGTTGAAAAGATGGAAGGTTTTGCAGGTGCCATTGCTCAAGTGAACGGAATAGAACATCATGTAACCCTAGTTGACGGAAATGAATCTGCATCAGAGTTCACCTTTGACTTTGATATGAAAGACAACAGCAAAGTGTATTGGCATGAAATTATCCGCAGATCGTGGAACGATCAAGGAAAGGTAACGCGTGAAGAATATTTTAATGCGCAATAGCTTAAAATGAGTACCTCCAATACGTTTAAACCAAACGGAACATATACGCGGGATAGATTTTATTTCGGCTCACTTTTTACTAGAGCCCGATGGCAAAGACCAATTTGTCCTTTGAACGCAAAGAAGCATTTGAGCTGTTCCAATGACAAATAGAGGTCTGCACAAACAAAAACAACAATTTTTAAAATAAAGAAAAATGAAAGATTTAGCGACAATAATGGTGTTTATACTTGCTGTTGGAACTTCAATGGTGGGGTATGCACAGAACAAGAAAGCAAACAATATTGATGATAGTAAAATAGCCCTTCAGGGGTATAGCCCAGTATCTTATTTGGAATTGGGATTGGCACAAAGAGGTTCTAAACAACACAAATCCACTCATGAAGGCATTTCCTATTATTTTACTTCTGCGGAACAAAAAGCCATTTTTGAAAAGAACCCAAGGAAGTATATGCCGCAGTATGGTGGGTTTTGCGCTTTCGGGATTTATGCTGGGGCAAAGTTTAGGATAGACCCTAATAAGTTTGTGGTCGACAATGGCAAATATTATTTGTTTTTGAACGACTTGGAAGTAGATGCAAAACAATTATGGATGGCCGAAAACGATAAAGCCAAATTGAAGCGTACGGCCGACACCAACTGGAAAAAGTTGAGCAAATAAGACTAATTGGCAATCTCATAAACACATATCATGAAATTTGTAACAAAACGAATACATGCTTTTTTGGACTATCCTGTAGCTGTAGCTTTAATGGTTTTACCCTTTCTATTGGGATTGGGGAGTTCAAACCCTTTGGCACTATACTTGTCGGTAACAACGGGGGTGGCCGCCTTTGTATTGACCCTATTAACGGATCACCATTTGGGTGTGTTCCGTGTGATACCTTATAAATTCCATCTGTTGGTGGACTTTTTAGTGGCTATCGTATTTATCGCGACCCCATTGGTGTTGTCATTTAATGGAATGGACGCTTTTTACTATTGGATCAATGGTGTTGCGGTACTGATTGTGGTCAGTCTTCACAAACCGGAATTGGCAGTTTGATTTTTTGGATTTTGATTTATTCATCGAGCACGTTGGTTATTATATCAACGTGCTTTGATGGTTTATCTTAAAAACAGTTCAAATGAAAGTAGTTTTACATGGTAGTGGCACAAAGGATAGAACGGGAGAATTGATAATTGGAGCCCAGCCAAGGAAGGGGAATATATAGCGTATGGACAACATTTGTTCTCTATACACAGAATAGTCCATACAGGAAACGCAATAAAACTTATGGCCATTGCGACCCTAATAGGGTTTTCATACATTTAAACAAATAGATACCAATGCAAGAACTATTAAAGGAAATTGGAGGGTGCAGTGTGTGCAGTGAACATTTGCCATTGGGACCAAGACCTATTGTCACCGCCCACCCAAGTTCCAAAATAGCCCTAATTGGTCAGGCGCCGGGAACCAAGGTCCACAAGACGGGAGTTCCCTGGGATGACCCCAGTGGAAAGCAATTGAGAAAATGGTTGGGGGTCACGGATGCGCAGTTTTATGACGAGAGGATATTTGCTTTGGTTCCCATGGGTTTTTGCTACCCCGGCAAGGGAAAATCAGGGGATTTACCACCAAGACCGGAATGTGCACCCTTATGGCATACAAAGCTGCTCGGGGAATTAAAGGGCTTAAAACTGACCATTTTAATTGGGCAATATGCCCAGCAGTACTACCTAGGGGAGCGCAGGAAAAAGAACCTCACGCAGACCGTACACGATTACCAGGATTATCTGCCAGACTATTTTGTTTTGCCCCACCCATCCCCAAGAAATCGATTTTGGTTGAGCCAAAATCCCTGGTTTGCGAATGAAGTCTTGCCCGTATTGAAGGAACGTGTTGCGAAGATTTTTGATGCATAGGGTATATTGGGAAATAATTAAATTATTGTTAAACATTTGTATATACAACTATTGTATAGAAAAATAATTATTTTTGAGTAATCGAAAAATAGATAGCAATGAGTTATAAAGAAAAAGCACAGGACATTTACCATCAATTGCAACAAGGAAAGCTTCTGGATGCATTTGACAAGTATTATGCAGAACACGTGGTCATGACCGAGCCTAGGGGAACCAGGGAAGGGAAGGCGGAATGCCGGGCCTATGAGGAACAGTTTTTAAATAACATCCAGGAATTTCATTCTTTGGAGATCAATAAGGTGGGTTCCAATGAAGATGAAGCAACTTCTTTTGTGGAATCCACTATGGACGTAACCTTTAAGGATGGCAACAGGGTAACCATGGAACAAGTTGCCGTACAGCAATGGGAAAACGATCATATTGTCCATGAACGTTTTTACTACAACAATGCTTAAATGTTGTTGAAGTTTAGGTGAAACCCGCAAAACTGCGGGTTTTTTTATTTAAGGTTCCCGATGGAAAGCATCATTCGGATTGCGCAGTAAATCCTAAAAGACCATTAGTTCATCATACGCCTAAGTCGGCTAAATGTCTCTGGTTTCATATTAAGATAAGAGGCCAGATACTTTTGGGGTATCACTTTCAATGCTTCTGGACAACGCTGCATAAAAGCGGTATACCGCTCTTCCGCGGAGAGGGTCAATAACTCTACTTCCCTAAACAGTCTTCCGAAAAGGATATCCTGGAAAAAAAGGTGCCCCCATTTATGAAAATCAGGATGGGCCTCAAACAGGCTGAGGTAATCACTTCTTGATATCCCCAAGAGCCTAGAAGGTTTTAGGGCTTCCAAAAAGGTATCTGCCGGCTTTTGGTGCAGGAAGGAGTCAAATATCCCTGATGGACTGCCCATATATGAAAACCCAAGAACCACTTTATCGCCTTTTTGGTTGAGTAAATAAATGGCCTGTACGCCCTCCAGGACCACGTAAAAGTGTTTTTCAATGCGACCAGCTTCCGTGATAAGCTCATTTTGCTTAAAGGTATATTCCTTCCAAAGATTTAGAAAATAGGCTTGCTGTTCTGATTGAAGTTGGGCCGCTTTAAAGAATGATAACAGGATGCTTTTGGCGGGTTGTTCCATTTGGGCTTAAAGATACACATCAAAGTTTACGCTGCCAGTATCCCTTCAATCTGTATCATATGGCGTTCTGCATGGCATATCAAAAACTCAAAAGCTTCGGGCAAATAAAACGTGACGATGGGTCCAATGGCGGAGGAAAAACGTTTATGCTTCATTCGTTTATTCCTACTCGCCAAAACCTGTTGTTTGAACATCCCATGAGCGGTTTGGAAACGTTTGAAAACGGCTTGTGCCTCGTCCTTGGTAAGTGTGGGCGAAAGTAAGGGCTCAAATTTTTTTAAGGTCTTTAGTTTAAAAGGCCGTTTATTTCCTTTGGGTTTTTGCCCTTTTATAACCAGACGTTGCCAGGCCCTAGGTTGGTACTGCCAGGCCCCGTTAGGGGAATCGGCTACTTCCAAAAGGGCATTTTCAATCTTTGTTTGGTAGGAGGAATAAGCAATGGTAAGGTGTTCCAACACCTCCAATACATTCCATGACTTTGGATTTGGAGGAGTGGACAATTGCGAGATGGACAATGCTTGCAATGCTTCGACCCGATTGAGGATGGTATTTAACCGTTGGATTTGGTTTTCCGGTGTTAACAAAAGTTTCGCCATGACCGTTCGTTTTTTGATCGTACCAAAGGTCCGGCATTTCAAATAGGGAAAAGTTGATGTAGGTCAAGAAATTTGGGTAGAGATAAGACCGCTTCGCTTTTAGATGTAAGAGGTTAGACTTTAGTATGGAGAATTTAATACGGTCATTCCTGCGAAAGCAGGAATCTATTCACCCTCCAAAAAGAACACTTCTTCAACAGTTAGATTAAAAAGCTTTGCCATTTTAATGGCAAGGACGACTGATGGATTGAATTTACTCTTCTCAATTGCATTAATGGTTTGCCTTGAAACCCCTAGCCTTTTTGCCAATTGCTCTTGGGTAAGGTTGAGACGTGCACGTTCTACTTTCACCAGATTTTTCATAAGGCTTGATTTTTCTTAAAATAGAAAATCACAAGAAATAACACTATAAAAAGTGACAAAGTAATATCAAGACTGAATTTAATTTCTGGAGAAAAAATATAGATTATAAAAGCAACTACAAGTAGGATTATAACAGTTAATTGATATGAATTCAATCGTAAAAATTTGATATAATCATCTTCTATTTTTTCTTTGGATAACATATAAATCAAGAGACCAAAAATTGGTAGTAAACTTAGAAAATGGTCCAATCGACTTCCATACAGATTTTTAAAAAAATGGTTAGTCCCCATAGGAACACCCTCGACCCCATCTTTAAAGGCATCGCCGCCGGTTAATAAACTTGCGATCACAAAAAGGCCAAGACCTAGTTTTTTACACCAGTTTGGTAATACCTGAAAGTTCATTTTGCTATTATTTTTGTCTAAAAGTAAATAAAACTTTACAAAAAGACAAATACATCTTTCATGCTACATTCGGAACAAAGCAATGGCTTCTTACAAGGGCTTAAATGACCAATAAGGCCTAAAAACATTGTGGTCTAATGTCTGAGAAGTCTAACATCTCATCTCTAACATCTAAAATCTAATATCTCGACCCATCGTGCTTCCCTTTTTCCCAACCGTATTTTCCTAAATATTGATTGGCACTTTCCACGGCGCCATCCTCAATGGAGGTTCCCATGGAATCGTTCCATCGGTTCAAATAGCCAAAGAGGGAGATGACCCCCAACATTTCCACAATTTCCCCATCGGTCCAATGTTCGTGGAGGCGTTTTTTAATATCGGCGGTTACGGTATTGGGCACCTGGGAGGCTGCAAGGGAAAAATCCAGGGCGGCACGTTCGGCATCGGAAAAGGCAGGATGGGTGCGGTACTCCCAAATATTATCCAGTTGTTCCTGCACCGCCCCATAGCGTTCCGCGGCCCTAATGGCATGGGCCTGGCAATACCGGCAACCTGTAGCATTGCTGCTCACCCAGGCAATCATTCGTTTTAAGGCCGAGCTTACACGGCCTTCATTTGCCATTACGGCCTTGTTCAAATTAATAAATGCCTTGGAAATGGCCGGGCGGTGCTGCATGGTCAGAACCGAGTTGGGACAAAAGCCCAGGGTCTCATTAAAAAATTCAGCCAGTTGCTGTGTTTCGGGATCATGATTTGGATCTAGGGGGTTTACTAATGCCATAGCGTATAGTTTAGTTGTGTTGGATTTTTGCCAAAACGAAGTAGTGGTTGCGGTAAGATGGGGAACGGTTCGCTCCTAAATTAAGTCGTATTTTTATCAATCACAAATTCTACAAATTATGGCGGAAACAAATCATATCACAACCAAGTGGCTTGGAAATATGGCCTTCGAGAGCAATAACCCTTCTGGGCACAATTTACGTATTGATGCAAGCCCCGAAGATGGCGGTGAAAGCAGTGGATTTCGTCCTAAAGCGTTGATGTTATCGGGTTTGGCGGGTTGTTCCGGTCTGGATGTGGCTTCGCTCATCAAAAAAATGAAGCTTGAAGTAGATGATTTTCATATTGAAACCATTGCCAGCCTTACGGACGAACACCCAAGGTACTATGATACGGTCAAACTGGAATATCACTTTCATGGGAACAACCTGGATGAGAAAAAATTGCAACGTGCCGTTGACCTGTCCATTGAAAAGTATTGTGGGGTTATGGAAATGTTCAGACGGTTTGCCGAATTGAAGGTGGAAACCACCTTTCATAAGAAGTAATCGTCACTTCGAGTAATCCCGAGTATTCGGGATCGTATCGAGAAGTAAATTATGAAGCAATCCTTTGTTTACGTGCTTGAATGTTCTTATAGCTATACCTTTAGAAGAAGACCGGTGGAACTTGTTTTTCATGCTAAGTTTACGGACATAAATTTAGCCATCGAAAGGGAAAAGCAAATGAAAAAGTGATCCAGGGCAAAGAAGAAAGCTTTGATTGGAAATACACCGCATGAATTGCCAAATCTTGCAAAAAAGAAATTTTGATAACTTGTTCTCGATACATTTCGAACTAGGTTCGAAACACTCGAACTGACGTTATCCTAAGTTTGAAATTGAAATCTATGCGCTGGACAATTAGACCCATCCGTGAGCAGGAAAGCATCAAACGCCTTTCAAAGGAGTTGAAGGTCAATCCCCTAATTGCCCATTTGTTGCTGCAGCGTGGAATAACCAATTACAGTGAAGCCAAGAAATTTTTTAGGCCGCAACTGACCGATTTGCATAATCCCTTTTTGATGCGGGATATGGAAAAGGCGGTTGCACGGATAGAAAAGGCCATAGACTTGGAAGAAAACATATTGGTTTTTGGCGATTATGATGTGGATGGTACTACCTCCGTAGCATTGGTTTCCACTTATTTGCAAGAAACCTATCCAAATGTGGCCACCTATATTCCGGATAGGTATTCAGAAGGGTATGGGATTTCGTATCAAGGAATTGATTTTGCAGAGGATAATGGATTTAGCTTGATTATAGCCCTGGATTGTGGAATTAAAGCAATTGATAAAGTAGCCTATGCCAAGAAAAAGGGAATTGATTTCATCATTTGTGACCATCACCGACCAGGCCCGGAACTGCCGGATGCCGCTGCCGTGTTGGATCCAAAACGGGAGGATTGTGAATATCCCTACGAAGAATTGTGCGGCTGCGGTGTTGGGTTTAAGTTGATCCAAGCTTTGGCTTCCAAAAAGGGCGAGACCGCACAGGACTTGTTGCCCTATTTGGATTTGGTGGCCACGGCAATTGGAGCCGATATTGTTCCCATGACCGGGGAGAACCGGGTATTGGCCCATTATGGATTGCAAGTAATGAATTCCCGGCCAAGAACGGGTTTTCGGGCCATCATCAACCAGCTCAAAAAAAGCGAATTGACCATTACGGATGTGGTTTTTATCATTGCTCCCCGCATCAATGCTGCTGGGCGAATGGAACACGGACAGCACGCGGTTAACCTACTAACGGCAACGGATTTGGAACAGGCCCAAAAGTTTGCGGTTGAGATTGAAAAATTTAATCTGGACCGAAAGGGACTTGATCAGGAAATAACGGAGGAGGCTTTACATCAGATCGTGCAGAATCGGGAAGAAGAACGCTATACTTCCGTGGTTTTTAATGAAAGTTGGCATAAAGGGGTCATTGGTATCGTTGCCTCGCGATTAACGGAGACCTATTATCGTCCAACCCTGGTTTTTACCAAAAGTGGGGATAGGTTGGCGGCCTCGGCGCGCTCCATAAAAGGTTTTGATATTTACGAAGCACTTCAGGAATGTTCGGAACACATAGAACAGTTTGGGGGCCATAAATATGCCGCAGGGTTGACTTTGTTAAAAGAAGAGTACGGACGATTTAAAAATCAATTTGAAAAAGTGGTTTCGGAGACCATTGATCCAAAATTGTTGACTCCGGAAATTACCATTGATTCCAAGATTCAACTTGCGCGGATTACCCCAAAGCTCATGCGGATCATCAAGCAATTTGCCCCTTTTGGGCCTGGAAATAGGCGTCCTGTTTTTATGGCCGAAGGTGTTGCGGATACCGGCTATGGAAAAGGGGTCGGGGAAGGAGAAAAGCATTTAAAGTTGGCATTGACCCAAAAGGGGTCGTCCCCAATAGGGGCCATTGGGTTCAATTTAGGGGAAAAGTTGGGCACCGTAAAAAACCATCAACACGTGGATGTGGTGTTTTCCATCGAAGAAAATGAGTGGAATGGTGCCGTAACTATTCAGCTAAAACTAAAAGACCTTCGATGAAGATAGAACATTTGGCCATCTGGGTATCCGATCTTGAAGCCTCCAAAGCGTTTTATACTACCTACTTCCAAGCCAGCCCAGGAGAAAAGTATACTAACCCCCAAAAAAAGCTTACTTCTTATTTTTTAAGTTTTGAAGGTGGCGCCCGACTGGAATTGATGCATCGTCCCGATATTGCCCGGATTTTGGACGCTGGGAAAGAGGCGCTGGGGCTGACCCATTTCGCCATAAGTGTGGGTACCAAAACAAGAGTGGACGATCTGACCGAAAAACTTAGAAAGGATGGCCATACCATAGTGGGGGAACCACGGACAACCGGGGATGGATATTATGAAAGTGTGGTGTTGGACCCCGAAGGAAATCGTATCGAAATTACGGAATAGTATATGACAGAACCCTTGGACCCCTACGCCGCATTGCGGTATAAAGAATTCAATGTTTTTTTATTGGTCCGCTTTGCAATGGTCTTTGCCTGGAGCATGCAGTTTATCGTTATTGAATGGCAGGTATATTCATTGACCAAAGATCCACTTTCATTGGGGATCATAGGGTTAATGGAAATTATCCCAGCGGTGGGCATTGCACTGTTTGCAGGGCATTTTGTGGACCAGAACGAAAAGCGGAACCTTTTGGTCAAATGTATTTTAGGATTTTCGGTCATTAGTTTGGGACTTTTTTTGGTGACCTTACCATCCGTGGAAGCTAGCTATTCCTCCCGATCCATTTTATACCTTATTTATGCATTGGTCTTTTTGGGCGGTTTGGTGCGGGCGTTTATAGGCCCCACCATTTTTTCATTGATTGCCCTTATTGTTCCCAAACCCATTTATCCCAACGCGGCCACATGGAGCAGTTCCACCTGGCAGGTGGCCTCGGTTTTAGGCCCTGCTTTTGCCGGGTTTTCCATCAGTTGGATCGGGGTACACTGGTCCCTCTGCGTCATTTTTGGTTCTTCGGTCCTGGCCTTGCTTTTTCTTTTTCAGATATCCAAAAAGCCCATTCTAAACCCAAAATTGGGAGAACCCATATTTCAAAGCTTAAAAGATGGCCTCAAATTTGTTTTCCATACCAAAGCGGTCTTTGGGGCACTGACTTTGGATATGATTGCGGTTCTTTTTGGAGGCGCGGTAGCCCTTTTGCCCATTTATGCACAGGATATTTTAAAAGTAGGTTCCGAAGGGTTTGGTATTTTAAGGGCGGCACCGGCCGTTGGAGCGTCCATTACCATGGTGCTTTCCACGCGTTTTCCTTTACATAGAAATGCAGGAAAAAAATTGCTTTGGGCCGTATTTGGATTTGGGGTCTGTATCCTTGTTTTTGGATTGTCAAAGCTTTTCTGGCTTTCTGTAATTGCCCTTTTTGTCAGCGGTGCGGTAGATGGGGTTTCCATGATCATTAGACAGACGATCTTGCAATTAAAAACCCCGGACAATATGCGGGGTCGGGTAGCATCGGTCAATTCCATTTTTGTGGGATCTTCCAACGAGTTGGGCGCTTTTGAAAGTGGACTTACCGCAAAATTGATGGGCACGGTAACCGCAGTAGTTTTTGGGGGTTGTATGACCTTGTTTACCGTAGGCCTTACCGCACTGGTTTCCCCGTCTTTTAGACGATTGGATCTGTCCGAGGACATTCGAGAGCACAAAAAAGTATGATTTCCCAAGGCATAAAGCGGCCTTGAAGTGATTTTTTGGTTATCGGATTGCTTCTTCTTGTTCATAATCAATTCCATAGAGTTTAAAGCCGATTTCCAAAAAAAAGGAATTTTTGGGGGTGAAAATGAGTGGCTTTTCCCTTTCCTGACTTTTGTCATAAAAATCCTTAGGACTGGTTTCTAATTTCGAACCGTAAAAAAATTTGAATACAAAAACTGTATCCATGGAAACAATTTCGAAGACCAAAAAACAAGTATACCATTTTGGCACCCAAGAGACCGACGGTGACCGAAGTATGAGGAATTTATTAGGGGGGAAAGGAGCAAATCTGGCCGAAATGAGCAATTTGGGCATTCCGGTACCACCTGGCTTTACCATCACCACAGAAGTGTGCACGAAATATAATGAGGTAGGTCGTGAAGAAGTGATCGCATTGCTTAAGGAAGAGGTGGAAAAAGCGGTGGCCTCCATTGAAAAGGAGATGGAAACTTCTTTTGGAGACAATGAAAACCCTTTATTACTTTCCGTACGATCTGGAGCTAGGGTGTCCATGCCGGGGATGATGGATACAGTATTGAATCTGGGACTTAATGATGAATCTGTTTTAGGCTTGGTCAAACGTACCAATAACGAACGTTTTGCTTGGGATTCCTACAGACGTTTTGTACAGATGTACGGTGGCGTGGTCTTGGGGATGAAAGCTGAGACCAAGGAGGACGAAAATCCTTTTGAGGAGATTATTGATAACCTAAAAGGGAAGAGGCGTATTAAATTGGACACCCAATTTACCGTACAGGACCTACAGGATTTGGTCTATGATTTTAAGGATGCCATAAAGAAGAGTACAGGACGTGATTTTCCAACAGATCCATGGGAGCAGCTTTGGGGATCGGTGATGGCCGTATTTGACAGTTGGAATGGTGATCGAGCCATGTATTACCGAAAGATTAATGGGTATCCGGCTGATTGGGGAACTGCCGTTAATGTCCAGGCCATGGTCTTTGGCAATATGGGCGATAATTCCGGTACGGGTGTTTGTTTCACCAGGGATGCCGCCACGGGGGTGAATGAATTTAATGGGGAATATTTGATCAATGCGCAGGGTGAGGATGTTGTGGCCGGTGTGAGAACCCCGCAGCAAATCACCAAAATGGGTTCACAAAGATGGGCAGAATTGGCGCAAATTGATGAAGTGGAAAGAATGAAGGATTTTCCATCACTGGAAGAGTTGATGCCAAAGATTTATACAGAGCTGTACGAATATCAAGAACGCCTTGAAAAGCATTATCACGATATGCAGGATATGGAGTTCACCATTCAGAACGGAAAACTCTGGATTCTACAGACCCGTAATGGAAAGCGTACAGGAGCGGCCATGGTTAAAATTGCAATGGATCTGTTGAAAGAAGGACAGGTTTCCGAAAAAGAAGCCCTATTGATGATTGAAGCTAATAAGCTGGATGAATTATTGCACCCCATATTTGATACCAACGCCCTAAAAAGGGCACCCGTAGTGGCCCAAGGTCTACCAGCTTCACCGGGTGCTGCTACAGGACAGATTGTGTTCTTTGCTGATGAAGCCGATAAATTCAAGAATACCATTTTGGTTCGTACCGAAACTTCCCCTGAAGATTTGGAAGGCATGAATTTGGCCAAAGGGATACTTACAGCAAGAGGGGGTATGACTTCCCACGCTGCAGTAGTGGCACGAGGCATGGGTAAATGCTGTGTTTCCGGTGCAGGAGCCTTAAAGATCAACTACAAGAAACGAAGCATGACCGTAGGCGATCAAGTCTACAATGAAGGCGATTGGATTTCACTCAATGGTTCCACGGGTAATATCATTGAAGGCAAGGTAGCCACAATGGAACCTGAGTTGAGTGGAGAGTTTGGTGAGTTAATGGAGTTGTCCAATAAATTTGGTAATCTTAAAGTACGTACCAATGCTGATAATCCCAAAGATGCCAAAATAGCTCGCAATTTTGGGGCTCAGGGTATTGGACTTGCCCGAACTGAGCATATGTTCTTTGAAGTGGATCGTATCAAGGCCATGCGTGAAATGATTTTGGCCGATACGACCAAAGGAAGAAAGGCGGCCTTGGAAGAACTATTGCCTATGCAGCGCAAGGACTTTGAAGGTATTTTTGAAGCCATGGAAGGTTGTCCAGTGACGGTTCGGTTATTGGATCCACCATTGCATGAGTTTGTGCCCCATCAACTGGCCACACAAAAGGAATTGGCCGAGGATTTGCACATTTCACTTTCTGCTGTAAAGAATAAAGTGGCTGAATTGCATGAGTTTAACCCTATGTTGGGCCATAGAGGTTGCCGTTTGGGTATTACCTATCCGGAAATTACCGAGATGCAGACCCGAGCCATTATGGAAGCGGCCTTGAACCTTAAGGCAAAAGGGATAGAATCAAAACCAGAAATTATGATTCCTTTAGTGGGCAGTTTTGAAGAATTTGAATGTCAAGACAAGGTTATTCGAGATACCGCTGAGGTTATCTTTTCCGAATATGGAGACACTGTAGATTTCACCATTGGAACCATGATTGAAGTTCCTAGGGCCGCACTTATGGCTGATACCATTGCCGAAAAAGCCGATTTCTTCTCCTTTGGAACCAATGATTTGACCCAAATGACCTTTGGGTATTCAAGGGATGATGCTGGAAAATTCCTTACGGTCTATCTTGAGGAGGGAATTTTGAAAAATGACCCATTTGAAGTTTTGGACCAAGACGGTGTAGGCCAATTGGTCGATATAGGTACTAAAAGGGGTAGAAGCATTAAACCTGATTTAAAGGTAGGTATCTGTGGTGAGCATGGTGGTGAACCATCTTCCGTGGAATTCTGCCATAGTACAGGAATGGACTATGTGAGCTGTTCACCTTTTAGGGTGCCCATTGCTAGAGTGGCAGCGGCACAAGCTGCTTTAAAATAAGCGCTGCATCCATATTTTGAACTATGCCCTGGCCCTCATGTAGGGTCAGGGTTTTTTATTGAATTCGTGCAATGATAGCTTTTCGCCATCAAAAACAGCATAGGTGAAATAGCTGATCCAATCCCCAAGGTTGGTATAGGTCGATTTTCCATTCAAGTCAATGTCCATGGGCAGATGGCGATGCCCAAAAATAAAATGATCGTAATGCCGTTGTTCCAGTTTTCGTTTGCAGTATTGCACCAGCCATTCCTTATCCTCCCCCAAAAATTCGGCATCTCCATCACCGGAGATGATTTTATTGTTTATGGAAAGGTGTTGTGCCAAACGTACCCCCAAATCAGGATGTAACCATCGGAACAGCCATTGACAAAAAGGATTGGTAAAGACCTTTTTCATTCGTTTGAACCCTTTATCCCCAGGGCCAAGTCCGTCTCCATGACCAATGAAAAAAGTTTTCCCATTAATTCGGTATTGTTGTGGTTTATGGTGTACGGGAATATTGAGTTCCTCTTCAAAATACCCATTCATCCATAAATCGTGATTGCCCACAAAATACGTGATGGGAATCCCAGCATCGGTAAGTTCGGCCAGTTTTCCCAAGGTTCTGGTAAATCCCTTGGGCACTACGGTTTTGTACTCAAACCAAAAATCGAACAGATCGCCCATTAAAAAAACGGCACCCGCATCAGCTTTAATGGAATCCAACCAGGCCACAAACTTTTTTTCACGCGGCAGACTGTCCTTAAATGTGGGAGCCCCAAGATGGTTGTCACTGGCGAAATATACTTTTTTCCCCTTTTGGAGCGAGAAATCTTTCATGTTGTGGTCAAAGATACGTAAAGCGAAAACGGTTTATCAATTGTCGGATGCAAACCACTCTGCATACGCAGTTTCCGTTTCCCGCAGTTTGAGCGAATGTAGCCCTATGTTTTTTGGAAGACGAGCCTTTATTTTTTCCGCAAAGTCCAACACCATGTTTTCACTGGTTGGCTGATAGTTGGCCAAAATCACTTTATGTCCATGGCCTTCCAGTTCTTTGGCCAATTTAAGGTGTGGGGTATTTTTATTGAAGACGGTTGCATGGTCAAAAGGATCGATTATTTCTTCTTCAACAATCTTTTTAAGGTCTCCAAAATCAATGACCATGCCCAGTTTTACATGGTTGTTATCGGAAATTGGGCTGCCAATAACCGTTACGGCCAGTTTATAACTGTGGCCGTGAATGTTTTTGCATTTACCGTCATAGCCGTAAAGGGCATGACCGGTCTCAAAGGTAAATTCCTTGGTAATGCGGATATTTTCCATATATAGTGGTAACGTTTAAATAGTTTATTGTTCCCAATACGGGCAATGGCAAATGTGGCCAAAAGGGACAATAAATGGTTGTTATAGGGTTAGGGTTCTTGAGGCCCAAAGGTAAGAATACTCACGATTTGAAGAAGTCTTCCCAAACTACTGTTTTCCCGGTTTTTGCGGAGTGTTTGGCCGCTTCCAATATCTGGGTGACCAAAAGATTGTTTTCCAAGGAAGAGACCCCATAGGGTTCAACGGTCAAGTTATGGTTTACCACTTGGTTGAAGTACGCAAAAGGGTCGTGAATACCTATTGGCAGCCCTTGGGCTTTATAGGTGAACGGCCCTGCTTTTTCGTCTTCCAAAACCTCCATATCCGTTCCGTTTTTACAAAATACATAACCCGACGTTCCATAAATCTCCATATCCTTCCGGTTGTGGGACCAGTTCCATGAAGCCTGTATAATGACCTGTTTGTCGGCATAGTCCAAAACTATGGTGGCATCATCGTCAACCTTGGGATACTTCTGGGGTTTATAGTTGCGGGTTATTGCCGTGACCTTTTTTGGGGTTTGACCGTTTAGAAACCAAGTGGCCAGGTTAGCGCCATAGCAGCCAAAATCCGTTAGGGCGCCCCCTCCGTTCAAGACGGGATCTGTAAGCCATTCCAAAAATTCCGGGTTGCAACCAATTTCAATGGGCCCGGGATGACCATGGTGAAAAACCATGCGTTGAACGGGACCCACTTTTTTTGCTTTGTTGACCCATTCAAACGCTTTTTCATGGGAACCATACCAAGACGTTTCGTAATTGGTGAGCAGCTGGATCTGGTGTTTTGTAGCTAAGTCAGCCATTTTTTGGGCGTGTTCCCAATTGACGGCCAAGGGCTTTTCCACCATAATGGGTATTCCTTTTGGGGCAAAGAATTCCACAACTTCCAAATGTCCATAGATATCGTTAAACGCAGTAACCGCCTCCGGTTTTACACTGTTGTACAAGGATTCCATGGAATCATGGACCAAATCCATGGAATAGCCATGCTGCTTGCTGTACTGCAATGCCAAGTCCCTATTGGGCTCCACAATGCCCACAATCTCAATATCACCCCATTTTTCCCGTCCTAAAATCCAGTGGACATGGGTATGGGTCAATCCAACAATGGCTACTTTTAAAGGTTCCCCAGCATAGTAGGAAACTTCTTGGGCTTTTTGTTCTTCCGATTCCGTTGGTTCTTTTTCCATGGTATTGCATCCCATAAAAAGGATAAGAAAAAGTATGGAAAAATGGGCTAATGACAATTTCATTTTAGTAGCATTGATATCAGGGATAGGAGCTCCCGATGACCAAGAGGAGTGCTCCAATCCTAAGCAAAATAACACTACCTCGGTAAAGTTTCCAAAAGAAATGATTTTTACCGGGTCCTTACAAGGGTCAGCGTTTAAACCTTTTGTGATTTCTAATACGGGTAATTAAGTAAACCGCAATGACAAGAAGGGCCAGAAGGGGCAATAGAAGGTCGCTATTAAGTGCTGAAAGTATGTCCATAATTACTTTTTGAACGCTTCCAAAGACTTTTTGGTATGTGGGGACAATGCCAGTTCCCCACTTAAAGCCGCCCTTTCACTGAGCAATTTGTCCCAAGTTTCCGTTCCTTCCCACAGGATGCTCTTCATTTTGGACAACGCCTTGGGATTGTAGGTGGAAAGTTTCTGAAGGTGAATGTCTATTTCTTTGTCCATTTCAGCAATGGAGTCGTATACTTTGGCATACAATCCTTTTTCCTTGGCCCAATATGCATTTTTCCATTCGGTAGGATAAAAGGATAGTTCGGCCAAGGCGGCTTTGCCCATTTTGCGTTCCACTGCCGGGGCAATGACAAATGGCCCAATGCCCACGGAGATTTCGGAGAGCTTTATGGCCGCATCTACCGTAGCATGTACATAGTCACAGGCCGATGCCAAACCTACACCACCTCCAACGGTCTTTCCTTGTACACGCCCCAAAATGGGTTTGGGACACTTTCGCATGGCATTGATGACATGGGCAAATCCACTAAAGAAGGTTTTGCCCTCTTCCAGATTGGAAATGGCCACCAACTCATCAAAAGAAGCTCCAGCACAGAAAGCCCGCTTCCCTTCTGATTTTAAAAGAATGACCGACACATCACGGTCCTCCGAAAGCTTTTCGAATTCTGTGGTTAGCCGCTTTAACAACTCGGAGACAAAGGAGTTGCTTGCAGGATGCCCAAATTCCACATGGGCGATTCCATTTTCTATTTTGGTATATAGGCTTCCGTTGTTTCGTGATGTTTGCATCGTATTTTAATATGCTATTGGTTCAAACACCAAACTGGTTTAGATGATGATTTAAATGGTAAACAGCCAATTTGGTCCAGCGTTCTTGATCTAACTTACCAAAGTAGGGATGTTCTGCAAAGTCAAAATCATTTTTGAATTTTGAAAACTCCAAGATGTGTTCCTTTAAGGTTCTTATGTCTTTTTCCAAGTCGGTTGGAGGCGTACCTCCCCCTTCTACCTGTCCAAATCCTTTCGGTGTGGGTGTTGTCTTGCCCAACTTGGCAAGTTCAATCAGTTCTTTTGTGTTGACCCTACCATATTCCCTGGCGGTTTTGGTTCCTTTGGCCATTCTAAAAAAATCAGTACAGTGACAGACCATTTGATGAACGTTCATTTTTCCAAATAAAGGGTTAAGCGTTGAATTTAATTTATCAATTCGATTAAAAAAACTGCGTATATGTTCTTCTGATAAATTCACTCAATCCCCTAACGTAAATAGACTTTTTAACGACTTCTAAATTAACCCTTTTGCAATAATGGTTTAAAGGTAGTCCTGAATTTCCAAACCAACGGCATACTTCTGAACAGCATCCAAATGATAAAGGCCATCCATATGGCATGGATGCCCCAACCTAAATACAGTCCCAAATACAAGGTTGGCACAAAACCAAGAAAAGTGGCCACCAATAATACATTACGGAGGTATTTCATTTTACCCATACCCTTGAACATGCCATCAAAAAGAAAAGCTATAGAGTTCATGGGCAATCCAAAAAGGACGATATGGAAAACGCTGTAGAACGTATTTAGGACCAGAATTTCCTTGGAGAACAGGCGCCCAATGGGTTCATAGCACAAAAAACCCAATAGCATCAAAACCAAGCTTACCATAATTCCATAGGTATTTATCTTTTTGGCCAGACGCCAAAGGCCATTGTAGTCTTTTGCGCCCAACAAACGTCCTCCCATACTGTTTCCGGCGGCGGAATAACCATCAATAAAAAAAGCGGCAAACAACCAAATATTCACGGCTATGGTATGTGCCCCAATGTATTTTGTACCCAAAGCGGTGGCTTCCCTAACGGCCAGTAGTAGTGCCGTATTCAGGGCAAGGGTCCGTACAAAAAGATTGAGACTCATGTAAATTAGACTTTTTAGCTCTTTATTTATGGGAAATTGCAGTTTTAGGTTGATGTTTGTTTTGGCCATTAGCAGAAGAAATGCCAATATCGCCATTACGGCTTGCGAAATGAGGCTCGCCCAGGCGGCTCCCTCCAAATAAAGCGCCGGAACGTATCCTTCAATACCATAGACCAGCACAAAATCCAATACGATATTAAGTCCCGCCCCTATAGTGGCAACCAGCATGGGATAAAAGGTGTTCTGTAACCCCCTAAAGATGCCGAAAAGGGCAAAGGTGAAAAGCGTTAATGGAAATCCCCACACCCGGATACCGTAATAGGAAACACAATAGTCCAATATTTTACCGGAAGCTTCAAATAGCCTAAAAATATCCTCAATCACAAAAACGGTGGAAAGCAGGACGATAATACTGAGGGTAAGATTTAAAAAAATTGCCTGGGCGGGCAAATTACTCACCTCGTTCAGCTTATTGGCGCCCAGATATTGGGAAATAATGGCAGAGATTGCACTTCTGGTCTGTCCCAGGACCCAGATGAGCATGGACAAAAAGGAACCTACAATTCCGGCAGCGGCCAATGATTCCAGACCGTCCACGGGGATATTTCCAACAATGGCCGTGTCCGTTATGGATAGTAGCGGTTCGGCTATTCCCGAAATAGTGGCAGGAATGGCCAATCGGTTTATGTTTTTAAAGCTTACGGCTGTTTTGGTGATCATGAGGGCTTATAGCACAAGTTCATAACAATGAAAGGCATATTCACTTTGTTTGGGGAAATGGACATCCCCCAATCTTTGATATCCCCTGGTCTCATAAAATTTTTGATTGCGCTTGTTTTGGGAGAAGGTGTCCAATCGAACAGAAATAAACCCATTTTTTTTGGCATGGTCCTCGGCATAGGACATCATTTTTTGTGCATACCCTTCCCCTTGATATTTTGGATGTACGCAAAGCCTGTGGATGTAAATATTCTTTTCGTTTTTGGTAAGCCACTGAACTGGAAGATATTCTTCATCCATATGTTCCGAAATGACAATGGCCCCAGCAATGGAACCATTTATGGTTTTTACAAACAGCTCGTTTCTTTCAACATCCAGTTCCAAATGCGGTTTGGAAGGGTACTGTTCGTTCCATTGGTAAATTCCCTTTGCCATCATATATTTGGCGCAAGCCCTTGTGATTTCAAGAATATCATCAATTTCAGATATCTTTGCGGGTCGTATCATAGCATTCGTTTCGATTAAATTGTAAATTTATGGTATTAACATAATAACCAAACCATGAACAATATTCTGGTCCCATTGGGAACGTCCCCTGTTTGTCATGAAACATTGTCCTACGCCATTGACTTTGCATCCGAGTTTGGATGCAATGTTTTTGTAATGGATGTTTTCACCGTTATTTCAAGTGCGGGGAATTTGTCCAATGTTAAGGAGAAAGTGGCTTCTTCCAATAGGGAGAAAATTAAGGAAATGATTTCCGGTGTTGAGACGAAAGGGGTTGATATTAAAATTGCTTCGTACAATGGGGACATCGTTGATGGGGTGGAGGAAATTGATAAAAACCTGGGGATCGATTTGATCATTTTAGCTCCAAGAAGCAATGATATTAATGACGAACTGTACCTTGGGCACACTTCCGGCCGCATTATTAAGCAGACCAATATTCCTGCGCTCATTGTACCTAAAGGGACCAAATATGTGCCACTAAAGAATATTTTGGTGGCTTTTAAGTCCGGAATCCTAAAACGCAATAGGGTGTTACATCCTTTAATTGCGGTTATGGAGAAATACCAGTCCAAAGTAAACCTGTTATTGGTCAAAACACCGGGATATTCCGAGGAGGACTTAAAGATCAATACGGCCCTATTGGATTTGAGCAAAAATTTGACCATTTCTGAAAACCAGACCACCTATTTGGGCGTACTGGAACATTTTAAGGAAAAACAACCCGACTTATTATGTGTCTTTAGAAGAAAACGGGGCTTTTTTAAAAAGTTATGGGAGAAGAGTACTATTCCCAAAGCGGAATTTTATGTGCCAATACCGGTTCTGGTGCTCAGTGTTAAAAAAGATTGATTTTGAAACTTTTTGAAAAAGTGTTTCCTTTGCCAATCAATTTGGGGGATTAGCTCAGTTGGCTAGAGCGCTTGCCTGGCAGGCAAGAGGCCACCGGTTCGAATCCGGTATTCTCCACAAAGGCACCGTAGCATCGGTGCTTTTTGTTTTAATATAGGATGTATGGAATTGGAAGGTAAAGTAGTTTATATCACTGGCGGAAGCAAAGGCATTGGCTTGGGTGTTGCCAAGAGTTTATTGGAAAACGGGATGAAGGTCGCCATAAGTGGACGGAACCAAAAATCACTTAATGAGGCCTTGGAAGTTTTAGGGTATAGCGATAATGTAATGGCAGTGGTGTCCGATGTTACCCAATATGCAGATGAAGAGGAAGTGGTAAGGGCCATAACAGCTCGATGGGGAAAGTTGGACGTGGTCTTGGCCAATGCCGGTGTTGGACATTTTTCACCTATCGATACCATGACTTTTGACCAATGGCATCAAATGATAAACACCAATCTTACCGGCGCTTTTAACACACTCAAAGCCACTGTGGAGTTATTAAAGCGGTCCAAAGGATATTATATGACCTTGGCAAGTTTGGCGGGGACAAACTTTTTTGCCCAAGGGGCAGGATATAATGCCACTAAGTTTGGGGTGGTTGGGTTTACACAGGCCGCGATGTTGGATTTAAGAAAATATGGCATTAAGGTAACTACCATCATGCCCGGTTCCGTGGCAACCTATTTTAATGGCAATGAACCCTCAGAAAAGGATGCATGGAAGATTCAACCTGAGGATATTGGGAAATTGGTTGTGGATTTACTGACCATGCACCCACGTACATTGCCCAGTAAAATTGAGGTGAGACCTTCCAGACCAGATTTAAAAGGGAGTTGAATCCGCATCCACAAAAGGTTTTTCGGGATTCATTATTTCGGCAAGTAAAGTGAAGAGGTGTTCTTCAAAGTTGGCCAATAGCGTCTTGTCTATGGTCAAGTCCCTTGGGCCTCTAGCCCCTTTCTTTAAGGCAAAGGGTAGAATCCCCATACTCAATTTTTTAATGGGGACTATTCCTGCATTTAGGCTATTGATCTGGTCTTCCTTGTGCAGCATTAAAGCGTAACACAGCAATTGAAATGCTTTTGAGCGTTTTTCGTTGGTAATGGTTTCCATTACGTCAAGGACCTCCACTTCCGAGAGGGCCACATTGCCCGTTTTATAATCCAAAACGTGTACAACACCATCAACACTTTCCAGTCTATCCAATTTACCCTTTAAGAAGAGTGGTTGGGGATGTCCTGGCAATAGGATTTGGGCTTTGATGCTTTTTTCAAGGGCCATCAGGATTACCTCATGGGATTGGGAACGCTCAATGTCCAAATCAATAACTGAAGAAACATATTTCTGAATGACATGAAAGGCAATGAGGTTTTGACCACTCTCAATATCCTTGGACCTATAAAACTTCTCAAAATTGGTTTTGGTAATGGGTCTAACACCATTTTTTAGGGATCCTAAGCTTTTTGGGGTAATTCTCTCCCCAACCAGGGGCAAATAGAGTTCTTCCAACGTATCATGAACAATGGTTCCAAAGGTGTTATAGGCAATGTTTTCCTCAACTTCTTCAACTTCATTGAGCCGCAGAACATTGTTTTTGTAAAAATCGTACGGGTTTTTAATGTAGTTGGTCAACGCTGATGGAGAAAACCCATGGCTCCCCAATTCCATTAATAGTGCAATAAGTTCAGGGGTCTTTACAATTTCCTTGGGCGGGACCAAAGGAATTGTGGTTTCTGGGGCAGCAACACTATGGGTTATATATGGTGCTAAGAGGGTATCCGTTTGCAACTGGGAAATAAATCGACTTTTTTCATTGCCCAGAAGAACATCTGGCTCCGTATTGTAAAGCACATGGATGTTTTTGGCCCGTTGCAACAATCTATAGAAATGGTAGGCGTAAATGGCATCTTTCTCTTTGTAGGTCGGTAAGCCAAAACCTTTTTTGATATCATAGGGGATAAAGGAATTTTGACTCTTTCCAGCGGGAAGTATGCCTTCGTTGACCGAGGTAATGATTACGGTTTCAAAATCCAGGTTTCTGCTTTCCAAAACCCCCATAATCTGCAGCCCCCCCAAAGGTTCCCCTTTGAAATCGATTTTTTCCGTCAACACAAGCTCATTGAAGATATGCTTTAAGGCCTTTAATGAATTTAAATACGGTTTTATTTGGACCAAATCATTTACTTGGGTAAAAAGCCGATGGAAACCGTATAGTTGATGAATTTCCTGTTGATCGTTGGATTCTTGATATAACTGTTTAAGGTCCTGGACAACCGTCAAACATGTCTTGGCAAAAAGCGCACTCTGCGGGGAGGTACTAAAAAGCCTTTTTAACCGGCCCGATTTGGAATAGGGCGAAGTATCCAAAAGCGCCTGGTTCACAAATAGGATATTCTTTTCCTTAATATGGTTCTTTAGGTCCACCGCCAAATTGTTTTTTGTTGTATTCAAAAATGCAATGGCATATGGATTGGACAGTAATTTTATAGTATCCTTATGGTACCAACCATTTTTTGACTTGTTCAGGTGTAGGTTAAAAAGGGAGTCAAAAAAATCAAAAAGGGTAGTTTTCCTCAAGGGCAGGCCCATTGTAATATTCACTTTGGAGGTATTCTCAGGAAGGGCATGTAGCATGGGCTTTAAGAGTGTTTCGTCCGCTAGGACCAGGGCAATATTGTTTTCATTGTTTTGGCTCAGGATACCCCTTAGGATGTGGCCAACATATTTGGCTTGGGATATGGATTTGGGAACACCCGTAATATGGATTTTCTTCTCCTTAAGGAATTGATCGTTATGCTCCAATGCCAATAGACCATTGAACTGATTCCATTTTTTAAGGTAGTTCCGAATAAAAAAACCGGCTTCATGAACATCGTCTTCTACAAAATACGAGTCAAGGTCCCAAGAAACGGTAGCGCTGCCGGTGGTAAAAAAGGATTGAAAAATGTGCTCTTCAGCCGCATTTAAGGCATTGAACCCGATAAAATGATATGTTGTCGCGGGATTTTTGGATAAAAAGCTTTGTACCTTTTCTGAAGCCTTTCTATAGAGCAGTCCCTGGTATCCCACTCCTTTTTGTAATAACCGTGATTGAAAGTTTTCATATACCGCTTCCAATTGGCTCCAGAATTTAAGGCTATTGGAAATTAGTGGAGTTGGCCTTTTATCGCTCCCCCAATTTTTAATACGCTGACTTTCGGTTAGATAAGCAAATAAGGATTTGTGTTCAACAAGATTTCTGTCAATTTCGTTAAAATCTGAAAGTAAGGTGTTCCCCCATGAAAGAAAGGACTGAAACGTTAGTTCCTCGGACTTTAAACATAGCTTGGAGGTTTCATAAAGCTCAAGTAGTAAATTAAGATTAGTGGTATTTGCTATACCGGATATTTCAATTATGAGTTCCTCAATGCTATATATCTTCGGGCTAAAAATGGGTTTACGAACGAATTCCGAGATGTACTTTTTCAGAAAAAGGCCAGCCCTTTTACTGGGTAGTACAAAAGCCATATGATCAAAACTTTTGTTTTTCGCATAAATACCTTCTATAGCTTCCTTGAGAAAACGCTCCATAACATGAAAAAGCCCCGACATTGTCGGGGCTCATTACTATAAATATGTTACTTAAACTTTATTTGACAAGGTTGATTTCAACCCTTCTGTTTTGCGTTCTACCCGCTCTTGTATTGTTAGTGGCAATTGGCTTTTCTTCACCATAACCAATAGCTGTCAATCTGTCGGACCCGATACCTTTATCGATTAGGAAGTCCCTAACGGAATTGGCTCTCTTCTCTGAAAGGCTTTGGTTCAATTTCGCACTACCAACACTATCGGTATGTCCTTCAACAGTGAACTTGGCATTTGGATATTCGTTCAAGATTTGGATGATATCTACCATAACTGAAGTAGATTCAGCCTTGATACTTGATTTACCAGTGTCGAACAAGATAGTTCTAGCATAGTCGTTCAATTGCTTTTGAACTTCTTCAGTTACTTCTGGGCAACCGTTATTGGCTACGGTACCAGCAACCTGTGGGCACTGATCGTCTTTGTCAAGAACACTGTCGCCATCAGAATCTGGCCAAGGGCATCCGTTGTTCTCAGCAGGACCAGCTTCGTTTGGACATTGGTCCTGTCCATCTGCAACACCGTCGCCATCTGCATCTGGACATCCTGCTAAAGCAGCAATACCAGCTTCGTTTGGACAAGCATCATCCTTATCGGCTATACCATCGCCGTCAGAATCAGGACAACCGTTCATTTCTTTGGAACCAGCTTGGTCAGGACAGCTATCCTTACCATCTTCAATACCGTCACCATCAGAATCAGGACAACCATTGAAGGCTTCCAGTCCAGCTACCTCAGGACAAGCATCATCCCTGTCGTAAATACCATCACCATCGGTATCCGTACCACCGAACCTAATGTTAAGACCTCCCAAATGTTGGAAATGCTTAACTCCATAATCTTCAAAGGCGTGCTTGTACTGCGTTTGTAGAACAACACCAATATTGTCGGTGAACCAATAATTCACACCAATACCACCATTTACCGTTCCGGCACCAATCTCATCAACCCAGGTATAACCACCACCTACTTCAACGAATGGATCCAATTTGGTGTTTTGAAAAATATTATACTTAATTATACCATCAACAGCGAAGTGAGAGACGTCATCAACCCTTACATCACCCAAATTTTCTATTCTATTCAAGGACCCACGGGCACCGATTGAAAATCCATCACCAATATATCTGGAAACGGCGATGTATGAAATGGAAGGCAAGATATTCCAGTGATCGTTTGCGTTGAAATATTCGCTAAAAAGTGTACCCGTCTCATATGCAGGCAAGTTGACACTTGTTGAATTGTCATCAGTTGGATAAACGTCAATGGCGTTTACACCAAAGCTCACCTGCCAAGGATTATTTTCGTCTTGCGCTTGTAGGTTGTTAAAGCCTAAAACAAGTAAGGCAACAACAAAAAATTTGCTAAGATGTTTCATGTTCAAAAATTTAAGTTTAAGTGTTTATCAGCTGCAAATGTAAGTTGTTAAGAATTATTAACAAAATCAATCGTTTATTTTTTTTTGGGGCATTACATGGATAAAAATGTACCGTTAAACGATATTTAGGGCCTTTCCCACCTTGGCAAATGCATGGATTGCCCTATCGAGATGTTCCTTGGTATGGGCAGCGGAAAGTTGAACCCTTATCCGGGCTTTTTCCTTGGGAACAACGGGATAGAAAAATCCAATTACATAGATACCTTCCTTCAATAGCATGTCCGCCATTTGCTGGGACAGTTTTGCATTGTACAACATTACGGGCACTATGGCGGAGTCTCCATCAATAATGTCAAAACCGGCCTCTTTTATCCCTTTCTTAAAATAGTCCGTGTTCCATTGTAGTTTATCCCGTAGCGAAGTGTCTTTGTCCAGAAGATCGAACACCTTTATGGAGGCACCCACGATTGCAGGGGCCAGGGAATTGGAAAATAAATACGGACGAGAGCGTTGCCGCAACATTTCAATAATTTCCTTTTTGCCGGTGGTATAGCCACCCATGGCCCCACCCAAGGCCTTGCCCAAGGTGCCGGTAATGATGTCTATTTTTCCCATCACATTTTTTTCTTCCGGGGTCCCCCTCCCGGTTGAACCAATAAAACCTGCCGCATGGCATTCGTCTACCATAACCATGGCATCATACTTTTCTGCAAGCGTACAGATATGGTCCAAAGGTGCCAATAGCCCATCCATGGAGAATACGCCGTCCGTAACTATGATTTTGAATCGGGCCCCTTCCTGATTTGCCTCGATAAGCTTTTGTTCCAAATCGGACATATCGTTGTTGGCATATCTATACCGTTTGGCCTTGCATAGCCGAACCCCATCAATAATGGATGCATGGTTAAGCGAATCTGAAATAATGGCATCTTCATTGGTAAGAAGGGGTTCAAACACCCCACCATTGGCGTCAAAGGCTGCTGCATAAAGAATGGTATCCTCCGTTCCATAAAACGCAGCTATTTTTTGTTCCAACTCCTTATGGATGTCCTGGGTCCCGCAAATGAATCGAACCGAGGACATTCCAAAGCCATGGGTATCCAAGGTATCTTTGGCCGCTTGTATTACATCGGGATGGGATGAAAGCCCTAAATAATTGTTCGCACAAAAGTTGATTACCTCCTCTCCCGTGGAAATCTTGATTACCGCATTTTGGGCTGAAGTAATGACACGCTCCTTTTTAAAAAGCCCGGCTTGTTGAATTGCCTCCAATTCCTTGTCTAAGTGCTCTTTGATCTTTCCGTACATAATCTAAATGAAAACAGGTTCTATTTGTTCGCCAATGTAAACCAAAATTTTTTGAGTAACAACAAGATCCAGTTCTTCCAAAACGGTAGCATAGGATTCCAATTGCTGATGGTGTTTTGAATTGAACGCACCTGTTTTGTAATCGATGATCGCCACCTGCTTTCCATGGAAAACCAAGCGATCTGGTCGGTATAGGCGACCATGTCCATCCAGTATTTCAACTTCATTCCTGCCCATGCTTTTTTCTTGGAAAAATTCGGAAAGTTGGGGATGGGTAAGAATTTTGAGAATGGTGTCCCTTATTGGTTCCGCATCATATTGGGAAACATCGCCTATTGTCAACGCGCGAAGGACGGCACCATCAACATCCTGTAAGGTATTGATCTCTGCCAGTATGCTATGTAGTATATTGCCCCATTCCAGCGATTTGTTTTTTTCCGGTTCCCAAAGTGATTGGGAGGCCGTGGCAATTTTTGGCAGATTGTCAGCGGTATTATAGGTATATGGGATTTGCTTTGTGGTTGTCTTTATCGGTGGGTTATCCATGGTTTCCATAAACTTTCCAAACTGGTACCGCGTGGTGTTGGAATCCCAAATGCCTTTTTGGAGCAAATAGTTTTTGAACATTTTGCCATAGGTTTCGGTCCTGGATTCCTTGGTCAGGATAAAAAGGCCCTCAATGGCCCTTGTCAAGGCAACATACAGCACATTGATGTCATCCAACTCGGAGAGGTGGTTTTCGGAGGTATAAAGTTCCCTTGAAACGTCGGAGTAGTGCTCAAGTTCCGGAGACACGTTTACCAATACCTCTTGAATACCTGTGGAATCCGATGCGGAAAGGGGAACCCATATTTTTTTTGAATTTAGCCTGTCCTTGATCCTGGAATCCGCAAAGGGAAAAATGACGAATTGAAATTCCAATCCTTTGGATTTGTGGATGGTCATAAGCCGAACTGCATTCCTGTCCTGTGGAGCGGAGATGGCCAAAACCTCTTTTTTCAGGTTCCAATATTCCAGGAATTCATAAATACCCACCCCTGTTTTTTCCGCTATCTCCAAAACGGTATCCAAAAAATGGACCACATGTGCACCACATTTTTCCGATAAATGAAAAGAAGCGATTGCCCTTTCCAAAATATCCAATACGGGCCTACCGCTTTCAATGGATATGTCATAGGCATACTGTTTTTTTAAATAGGCCGGCAAACTGCCCAAATGTTCAATTATGAAATGGTGTCGCTCTTTATTCGTTTTAAAAAGGTATTCGAGCACATCAAATTGAAGTGCTTTTTCCAAAGGATTGTCCAAAAATCGTAATAGGGACACCAAGAATTGTACTTCGGGATTATTGGCCAGTAAAAGGGCCTCGGACGAAATTATGGGAATACCGTGTTCAGTCAAATAATTCGCCAAGAGTATACCATGGTGGTTTTTTCGGACCAGAATACAAATATCATTTAAGTGAAAGCCTTTGTTTAAAATGCGTTGGATCGTTTTCAAGACGTTCTCGCAATAAAAAATGGTGCTGTCCTCAACGGTACTTGGGGCAAACCCGATCTCTATGTACCCTCCTTTTTTGTGGTTTGTTTGCTGTTGACATTGTTCGGAATATAGTTTTTGGTACCCTATTTCTTTAAAGTACGGTGCAATGTGGCCAAAAAAAGCGTTGTTGAATTCAACTACGGAATCATAACTACGCCAGTTGGTATCCAGATTGTGGACTTCTGGGGCTATGGTGAACGGATTTTGGGATTTGTCACTCAGGCCCAAAAACTGTTTGGGATTCCCACCACGCCATCTGTAAATGGATTGTTTTGCATCACCCACCAATAACAAAGAACCCTTCTCACCGTTCAGATTTTCCGTTTCCAGGGCATTGCCAATTAGGGGAACCAGATTTTCCCATTGCATTTTGGACGTATCCTGGAACTCATCTATAAAGTAGTGCCTGTACTTTTCTCCCAGGCGTTCATAGATATAAGGGACGGGTTGGTTGGTGATTTCGTTGGAAATGAGTTTGTTGAACTCTGAAATATGAAGGATTTCCCGCTCCTTTTGAAGTGCGGAGACTTCTTTTGCAATTTCATTGAGTACCGTAAGGGGAAGAATGTTGGTGTAGACATTTTTAAAGAATGCGAGGGCATGGACATTTTCCTTGATGCTTTTGAACAAAGATGAAAAATGGGGATGCAATTCATCCAATTTAATTTTGGTATGCTCAGGACAACTTTTGGTATATAGTGGGGTTTCATCAAAATGTTGTTTCCAGGCGGCCTTAAAATCCACTTTGTGATTGCCTGATTGAAGTGCACGCATGAATTTTGGAAAATAACCGCCCTTGAAATCGGAGAACTCCAGACCATTGTCCTGAATCATTTTTAAGGCCTTGGCGGCATATTCGGTGATGTGGCTTGACAGTGAAGCAATCTTTGTGCTGAAGAATGTTTTCGGTTCCTCAAAATCTCCAATTTCCTTGCCAACCAAAGCTTTTAGGTGGACATAGTGGTTCTCTTTAAAGAGGAGTCCTCCAATATTCTTGAGGTCTTTTATAATGGTCCAACTCTTATCGGATTCGACCTTTTCCAATGAAAAAGCGATAAGTATTTTTTGCAGTTGCGGTTCATCTCCAACACGTTGGAGAAGTTGGGCAATGGCCCCATCCAACAAGAGTTCGGTATCCAGTTCCACCTCAAAATGTTGCGAAACCTTCAAATCCTTTGCAAAAGCCTTAATTACCCTATGAGTAAACTTATCTATGGTAGAAACTTCAAAAAAATCATAATTGTGCAGCAAAAGCTTTAGGGCATTGGATGACCTCTTTTCCATTTCGGTGGAAGATAGTCCAAGTTCTATGGCCAGCTCCAAAAACATGGGATTATCGTCTTTATTAATTTCTGGATTTCCAAAGCGGTAAAGACTGTCCAGTATTCTGGTCTTCATCTCTTCCACGGCTTTATTGGTGAATGTAAGCGCCAAGATTTCCCTAAACCGTTGCGCCGCAATATTGGAGAGGACAAGTTTTAAATAAGACCGGGTAAGTTGGTAGGTTTTACCGGAACCTGCTGAGGCATTATATATGTGGAACCCAGATGGCAAGTGGTTTTTTTCACAAGGTACATAATCTTACCATCTTGTTAACATTGTAAAGAACGTACTTTGTTTATGAAAAGCTTATTTTTGATAAACAGATTACAAACTCTAAAAAATCAACATTATGGCTTTTGAACTACCTAATTTACCCTATGCCTATGATGCATTGGAACCACATATTGATGCTAGGACCATGGAAATTCACCATACCAAGCACCACAATGGATATACCACCAAGTTGAACGGTGCAATTGAAGGAACGGATTTGGAGAACAAATCCATAACGGATATTCTTACGGGTATGGACATGACCAATGGTGCCGTACGAAATAATGGTGGGGGATATTATAACCACAATCTTTTTTGGGAAGTAATGTCTCCAGATGGTGGAGGCGCCCCATCAGGTGATTTGGCGGATGCCATAAATGAATCATTTGGTTCCTTTGATGCCTTCAAAGAGCAATTCAGTGCGGCTGCGGGTACCCGTTTTGGATCCGGATGGGCATGGTTGTGTGTACACAAAGGGGGAAAGTTGGAAATTTGCTCCACACCAAACCAAGATAATCCGTTGATGCCGGGGGTTTCCTGTGATGGACATCCCATTTTGGGACTGGATGTTTGGGAACATGCCTATTATCTGAACTATCAGAATAGAAGACCGGATTATGTTACGGCATTTTTTAATGTGATCAATTGGGACAAGGTGGCAGAGAACTACGAGCAAAACAAGTAGGTCCTCCATAAAATTGGAAGAAAAGAGCACGGCGGTTTTGTCGTGCTTTTTTTATTTGGGACAACGATATTTGGACAATAGAAAAGGGCAGGAAAGCTCCTGCCCTTTTCGTCCCAAATCTTACCATAAACTTAACCTACTTATGCTATGGCAAAACTAAATTACTGGTATTGTGGGAAATAACAAAGAAATTCGAAGAAATTTTTGATGGATTTGTGATTTGCTAAAACGACAATTTTAACATAATCCCTTGGGAGTCAAACATAAAGAAGGCGGATGTTACTCCGCCTTCTTCCCCAAATCTTACCATGAACTTAACCTACTTATGCTATGGTTCCCCAAATGTAGGCCAAGGGTTTTTCCGAGGGAAAGCTTTTAGACGAAAGCCATTTTATTTGGTTGAAATACCATAAGGAAAACAATGGACTATAAAAGGTTAGGAAAAGGATCACAAAGCTTGAAGTTGGGATGACATAAAATAAAAAAGGTGGAGATATCTCCACCTTTTTTGCCCCAAATCTTACCATGAACTTAACCTACTTATGCTATGGCAATAGCTAATTTATAGGGACGTAAGAACTCATTGCCAAAAAGACGGTGAAGGGTCATTTTCATCGACAAAATACACTTTATGAACGATAAACTGTTTAGTAGGCGCGTTGATTCTTTCCCTCAAAAAAGTTGATGAAGGCACGGTTGACCACCCTATTTCCGCCTGGGGTTGGATAGTTCCCGGTAAAGTACCAATCACCAAGATTTTTGGGACAGGCCTTATGCAGGCTTTCTATGGTTTGGTATATAATTTTAACCTCGGCATTGATTTCCTTTGGACTTAATATCTCCGAAATCTTATCGGATATCTCCTGTGCCGTAAATGGTTCGTAAAGCTCTTGTACATAATTGTGTACTTGAGCGTCCTTATGCTGCACCTGTGCCTTGCACTTTTGGTAGATTTGATGGATGGCCTCGCTGGTGCCCCTATCCTTGTGCAGGGCCAAAGCAGCCCTAAAGGCAACAAAGTCCTCTAATTTTGCCATGTCAATGCCGTAACAATCCGGATATCGAATCTGGGGAGCGGAGGAAACGACAACAATTTTCTTGGGGTTGAGACGATCCAACATCCTCAAAATACTTTTGTTCAAAGTGGTTCCCCGGACGATACTGTCATCGATGATGACCAAATTATCCGTTGGTTTTACGGAACCATAAGAGATATCATAGACATGGGTGACCAAATCGTCCCGACTGCTATCCTGAGTTATAAAAGTGCGTAGTTTGGCATCTTTGATGGCCACTTTCTCTATTCTTGGCCTAACATCCAGAATTTTGTGCAGTTCTTCCTTGGTGATATTGGCACCCAGTTTTAAGATTTGGTCCTCCTTTTTTCTATTCAAATAGTTCTGTGCCTCTTTGATCATTCCCATAAAGGATGTCTCTGCCGTATTGGGAATATAGGAAAAGACGGTATTGGCCAAATCACCATCAATGGCTTTTAAGATTTCGGGAAATACCAGTTTGCCCAAAAGTTTGCGTTCCCTGTAGATCTCCTTATCACTTCCCCTGGAAAAATAGATACGTTCAAAGGAACAGGCTTTTCGTTCTTTGGGCGGCAGCACTTCTTGGATATTGACGGTTCCATTTTTTTTAATGATCAGGGCATGACCGGGCTCCAATTCTTTGACATCTTCATATTTTACATTGAAAACGGTCTGTATGGCCGGCCGTTCCGATGCTACCACAACAACTTCATCATCTTGATAATGATAACAAGGACGGATTCCCGAAGGATCCCTTAGCATAAAGGCATCACCATGACCCATCATCCCGCCCATGGTGTAACCGCCATCCCAGTTTTTGGAGGATTTTTTCAGAATTTTGGCAATGTTCAGCCGTTCTGCGATATGGGGCGAAGCTTCTTTTTTATTGAACCCTTCCTTTTTGATTTCCTTGTATAGTTTGGCCACGGCATCATCCAAAAAATGCCCGATCTTTTCCATAACCGTAATGGTATCTGCCATTTCCTTGGGATGTTGTCCCAAATCCACCAAATTTCCGAAGAGCTCATCAACATTGGTCATGTTAAAATTGCCCGCTACAATCAGGTTGCGGTGCATCCAATTGTTTTGACGAAGAAAGGGATGGACACTCTCTATACTGTTCTTGCCAAAAGTACCATAGCGAACGTGTCCTAGGAGCAGTTCACCAACATAGGGGATTTCTTTTTTCTGTAAGGCGACATTGTCCCAATACTGTGGATTTTGCGAGATGGTAGCATTTATTCGGTCATTGATCTGCTTAAAAATATCCTGTATGGGCTGTTGTGCTATAGATCGCACACGGCTTATGTATCGCTCCCCAGGGGCCATATCCAACTTAATACTGGCAAAGCCTGCACCATCCTGACCCCGATTGTGCTGCTTTTCCATCATTAAGTACATTTTGTTCACTCCGTAAAACGCAGTGCCGTACTTTTCCTTGTAGTATTCCAGCGGTTTCAACAGGCGGATCAATGAGATGCCGCATTCGTGTTTTATTGGATCACTCATCCTCTAAAAAGTAAAACGCCCTGATGTACAGGGCATGCATTTATTCTATTTCTATATTGAACTGGGTCAATTCCTTAAATTGTTCCAGCCTTCTTTGCACTTCGGGAAACGTAAGGTCCACCATGCGTTCGGTACCAAATCTTTCTACACAGAATGAGGCCAAATTGGAACCGTGGATTACCGCATTTTTTAGGTTTTCAAACGAAACATTCTTGGTCGAGGCCAAATATCCTGCAAATCCACCGGCAAAAGTATCCCCTGCTCCGGTGGGATCAAAAACTTCTTCCAAAGGTAGTGCCGGGGCAAAAAATATTTTTTTCTTGTGGAAAAGCAGGGCACCGTGCTCCCCTTTTTTGATGACCACAAATTTTGGGCCCATTTCCTCAATTTTTTCGGCGGCCCTTACCAAGGAATATTCTTGGGTCAACTGTCTTGCTTCTTCGTCGTTTAAAGTGATAACGTCAACTTGCTGTATCACTTTCAAGAGATCGTTCCAAGTATGGTCCATCCAGTAGTTCATGGTGTCCAAAATGATAAGTTTTGGTCGTGAACTTACTTGATTGATTACACTTAATTGAATGTTGGGGTGCAGATTGCCCAGCATGACCACATCGGCATCTTTAAAACTGTCCGGGACCTTTGGGTCAAAGTCCGCCAATGTGTTCAATTCCGTGATCAGCGTATCCCTTGTATTCAAATCGTTGTGGTATTTTCCACTCCAAAAAAAGGTTTTGCCCCCCTTAACAATTTCCACCCCGGAAAGGTCTATATTTCGTTGACTGAGCAAATCCAGGTATTCTTGGTTAAAGTCATCTCCAACGATGGAGACAATGGCAGATTCCACATTAAATTGGGCTGCGGCCAATCCTATAAAGGTACCTGCACCACCCAAAATTTTATCCGTTTTTCCAAAAGGGGATTCAATGGCATCAAAGGCAAGGGTGCCCACGATCAACAATTTGCCCATCCAATTCGAATTTTGCTGCAAATATACTTTTATTTAAAGACTCACAAGGGGTTATAATTCCATCTGTAAGAAAGCAAAAGGCAAAGGGGCATCTCTGCCCTATTGGTCATTGTCCCCTTAATGTCCGATTTAGCGGGCCATAGGGACACTATTTAAGGACACGTCCCAAAAAACCATCTTTATAGGCACGGCCTATGGGTAATTTTTGTCCCCCCGGTAAGCATACTTGGTTGCCTACTATCTTCTCGATTTTTTTTAGATTGACGATATGTGATCTATGAATACGATAAAACCTGTTCTTTGGGAGGGTCTCCGTCCATGAGCGGAGCGGCTCGCTTGAGATATATTTCTTGTTGGCCGTTATGATTTCGGTATAATCCGAATCCGAACTGATGTGATAAATATCATCTATGGCAATTTTTATATGCGCATAGCCCGACTTAATGTAAATCTCCGTTTTGGATGGGGGGTCGTCAATTTCTTTATGTTCAGGAGGTAAAACTACATTGCGTTGCGATACTTTTGAAACCGCCTTGACAAAACGTTGAAAGGAAAAAGGCTTTAGAAGATAATCCACAACGTTAAATTCATAACTCTCCAAAGCATATTCAGAAAAGGCAGTGGTCAAGATGATACTGGGTGGATTGGGAACGGTTTTCAGGAAATCCATACCCGAAAGTTTGGGCAGGTGAATGTCCAGAAAGACAATGTCCACAGGTTCGGTTTTTAAATATTCCATAGCCCGTATGGCATCCGAAAAAGTTGCCTTTAATGATAATGAGCCCATTTCCCCAATATATTTTTTTAGGATGCGCTGCGCTGGTGGTTGATCTTCTACAATAATACAGTTCATGAACCGTGGTTTTTTTCCAAGGCGATGGACAAACGAACTTGGTACCTGTTGCGGTCTTCTTTAATCTGGAGATGGTGCTTTTCCGGATAGAGCAAGTGTAACCGTTTTTGAACATTTTTGAGTCCAATTCCGGTAGTAACCGCCTCAAGTTCCTGAGCGGGGGCATAGTTATTGGTGCAGTTAAAAAGCAGTACATTCCCTTTCATTTTTATGCCCACGGCAATCTCAATATTCTCGGTCTGCCCAGCTTGACTGTGCTTAAATGCATTTTCAATGAACACAATCAAGATCAAAGGGGCAATCCTGTACCCATTTCCAATGTCCTGTATATCGAACACCACATGGCCCCTGTTTTCAATCTGTAACTTGTTCAACTTAATAAAGTTATGTAGCTGGTCGATCTCCTTTTCAAGCGGAACGAACCTTTCTTTGCATTCATAGAGCATGTAGCGCAATAATCCACTCAGCTCCAAGATGATTTCGGGGGTTTTGTGGGAACCTTCCAATGCGTAAGAATATAGGTTGTTGAGATTGTTGAACAAAAAGTGGGGATTGATCTGCGATCTTAGAAATTGAAGCTCGCTTTCCTGAACGCTACTTTTTAAGGCTTCTATCTGTTGTTGTTTTTGTAAGGCATCCCACCCAAACTTAAAACCGCAGAGAATAGTAATGATCGGGAGTACATCCAAAAGTGAATAAAATACTCCGGGAAACCCTTGTGCCCGTTTGGTGCCCGCAAAGAAAATTTGTTCCAACACCAATTCTTCCAGTAAGATGATGATGGTGATGACCACGGCCACATAACCAAAAAAGTGCCAGTATTTTTTAGGATATAAAAAACGGGGCATTAACCAAAACCCTATTACGGCCGCGGCTAGGGCATAGGTCAAAAAAAACGCCACATTGTACCACTGGAACCCCGGCTCTTCACTGTCAAATGAGTAAAACAGGAAAACTATGACCAAGAGCACCAATTGAAAAACAAGTTCCTTTTTTGAAATGGACATAATTGAATGGTTTCCGCCATAAAAGTACCTCTACCAAGGTAGCAAAAGAAAAGATATGCCGTGAACGACAGTTTTAAGGTCTTGAACCACAAAAGCCACACGATCTTGCCATTGCTGTTGTTTGGGGCAAAACGTGCGTCGTTCACGGAAAATAGTTCAACTTTTCAGGGGGCTTTAAGAGTTTTGGTAAAAATTCAAAAACCTTATGGAGCCCATTGCACCAAGAACAACGTGTGTATTGTTTATCATGGCGCTGGTAGTGTTTTGCCTTTTTAGTACCAAGGCCACTGCACAAAAGGGGAACGTGATCTACACGGGAAAAATCGTTGAAAAAGGCTCTGGCCAACCGGTCGCCTATGCAACCGTAATGATCGGTGATTTGTCCACACAGCAGGCCATTACGGGTGTTACCACCTTGGAAGATGGCACCTTCTCTTTGGAAACAAATACGGGTGACCATTATATTGAAATAAGTTTTATCGGTTTTGAAAAATTGGTATTGGAACCTCCTGCACCGCAAAATGGGATTGTGGATTTAGGTACCGTGGAAATGTCCGAGGATGCCCAGCAATTGAAAGAAGTGGTGGTCGAAGGGGAAGTGTCCCAAACCGTGTTTAAGTTGGATAAAAGGGTGTTCAACGTGGGAAAGGACCTTAGCAGTACAGGGGCCAGTGCACTTGAGGTATTGAACAATGTCCCTTCGGTGAATGTAAGTATCGAAGGACAGATCAGCCTTAGGGGCAGTCAGGGGGTGCAAGTGCTCATCAATGGCAAACCCTCCATACTCACCAGTGATGAGAACAATGCTCTGGGCACGATTACGGCAAACATGATAGACCGGGTGGAGGTCATCACCAATCCCTCTGCAAAATATGACGCCGAGGGTACTTCGGGCATCATTAACATTGTCATCAAAAAAGAGGAAAAGCGAGGGTTTAATGGGTCTGTTTCAGTAAATACTGGTGTGCCGGACAACCACAGTGTGGGGATAAGCCTTAACCGTAGGACGGAGAAATTCAATCTGTTCAGTCAGTTGGGGACCGGCTATCGCGAATTGCCCAATGAAATTACGATACGCAATACGGATTTGACCACGGGGACCACCATTTTATCCAATGGGGAAGAGTTCCGTAACGAGACCTTTTACAATTTTATCCTGGGCACGGATTATTATTTCAGTCCAAGTAGTGTACTCACCCTATCCGGAAATTTTGCCCTTGAAATCGAGGATCAGCCCTCTGCCACCAATTTTGCGGCGTTGGACAATTCTGGGAACTTCACCTCGGAATGGGAACGTACCGAAGTGACCGATGCCAGAAACCCCAAATTTCAATATGAACTGCAATACAAAAAGGATTTTGAGGACCATGAGGACCATGATATTCTTTTTAGTGCATTGGGGAACTTTTTTGGAAAGGATCAAAGCTCGGAATTTGAAGATGTTACCCTTGCTGGTGAGAACAGGGATGCCGATCAAAACACACGTACCAATTTTCAAGAATCCGTTTTCACCTTTAAATTGGATTACACCAAACCGTTCTCCGATAAATTTTCCATTGAGACGGGGGCACAGTATATTCTTAATGACGTCAGTAATGATTTTGAGGTACAGAATTTTGAGAACGGAGAGTTTGTTACCGATACAGGACTTACCAACATCTTTGAGTTTGCCCAAAATGTGTTGGGCGTTTATGGAACGGCAGCTTATGAAGGAAAAAAATGGGGTATAAAAGCAGGTATGCGTTTGGAAAATACGGATGTTGGAACTTTTTTGGTGAACACTGCGGAAACAAACGATCAAAACTACACCAATCTCTTCCCCAGTATGCATACTTCCTACAAATTTTCGGAAAAGGTGTCCCTGCAGGCAGGGTATTCCAAAAGAATCTACAGGCCAAGGTTATGGGACCTAAACCCGTTTTTTAATATCCGGAACAACTTTAATATTAGACAGGGAAACCCCAATCTGCTTCCCGAGTTTACGGACTCCTATGAGGTAACCGGCATTTTCCTCATTGGAAAGACTTCGTTGAACCTGGGAGTATATCATAGGTATACAACGGACATCATTGAGCGGATTTCCATTTTTGAAAACAACGTGAATGTTACCCGGCCAGAAAACATTGGTACCAATAATGCATGGGGAGTGGAATTGAATACGAAATACAGCCCGGTGAACTGGCTTACCCTTAATATGGACGTCAACTACAATACCTTCGCCCGAAGCGGTTCCCTTGAGGATACACTTTTTGATTTTAGTGCTGAACAGTGGTCGTCAAAACTATTGGCAAAAGTAAAATTGCCTCTGGGAATCGACTTTGAAGCCACGGGAAATTATCGGTCCGCTTATCAAACCGTTCAGGGAGAAATCAATGCCATCGCCTTTTTGGATTTTGGAATTAGAAAAAAGATGATGAAAGGAAAAGGCGTGCTTAACCTAAGCGTTCGCGACGCATTTGCTTCCCGCATTCGTGAAAACCAAATTTCACAGGACAGTTTTGAACTGTTCAACCGAAGTTTCAGGGCAAGGTTCGTGGCCTTTGGATTTAGTTATGGATTTGGAAAAGGAGGGACCATGCAATATTCCGGGGCAAAGCGAATGTGATGTCATTTTCTTCCAAAGTCCGCAGGGATTTCCCCCCAGGCCTTGGTTTCCCACTTCACGATCGGGGTATTGTAGCGATTGCTTTTAAGCCAGTTTTCCGCGCGTTCTATAAGTTCGAAAATAGGTTTGTTCCGGGCAGTTTTTTCAAGTTTGGTATTGCATTTCTTTTTCCGCACCCAACTCATCGCGGTCCTGGAATCGGAATAGATTACCCGGTCACTCTTTTTTTGTTTTAAAAAGGCCAATCCATGGACAATGGCCAGAAACTCCCCAATATTGTTGGTGCCTTCCTCAAAAGGGCCTTGCCTGAAGAGCACTTTTTTTGTTTTGGTATCAACGCCCTGGTATTCCATTTTTCCTGGATTGCCGCTGGATGCGGCATCTACGGAGATGGAATGGAAATTTGGCTCTCCATATTTTAATTTTTCTTCAGGACTGAGTTCGTCCCTTCCATTTTTTTTGCCTTTGTAATCCAAATAATTTCCATTGTACGCCCTTTTTGCTTCCTTAAAACTGCCAAAGGCCTTGTACTGTGCTCCCTTTATCCCCTTTATTTGGGCTTGACAATCATCCCAGGATTCATAAATTCCGGGCCTTTTGCCTTTCCAAACCACATAAAATTTCGGTTTTTTAGCCATTTTTCAATAACAGTTTTTCTATCACTTTTGGAAAATGTTCATATTCCAAAGTATGGACTTTTTGGGCAATGGCCTCAAAGCTGTCTTCTTCGCTCAACACTGTCCTTTCCTGAAAGATAATGGCGCCCTCGTCATAGTGCTCGTTCACATAGTGGATGGTGATTCCGGTTTCTTTCTCCCTATTTTCCTTAACTGCCTTGTGCACATTGGACCCATACATTCCCTTTCCTCCGTATTTGGGCAATAGGGCAGGGTGTATGTTGATGATTTTATCCGGAAATGCAGTGACCAGGTCTTTTGGGATTTTCCAGAGGAACCCGGCCAACACAATCAAGTCCGGTTTTAGGGATTTCAATACGTTAAGAACGGTATTGGACCTGGAAAAAGCAGCGCGGTTAAAGTACAATAGGGGAATTTCCAGTCGTTTAGACCGTTCAATAACATGCGCTTCCGTATTGTTGGTAAGTATGCAAGCAACCTTAATACCAGCATTGTTCTTAAAGTACTGCACAATGTTTTCCACATTGGAACCCGAACCCGAGGCAAACAGGACAATTTCCTTCATTTCATACGAATTGGTAGGTCGCAAAAGTAATCGGATGGCCGTTAAGACCGTAATTTACAGCACATTTTATCGACAAATGGTGTATTTGATCCAAAGTTTTTTATTTTTGCGCACGTTTAAATTTAAAAACCAATAAACTATGTCAGACATTGCATCAAGAGTAAAGGCCATTATCGTTGATAAATTGGGTGTTGATGAGAATGAGGTAGTACCTGAAGCAAGTTTTACCAACGATTTAGGTGCCGATTCCTTGGATACTGTTGAGTTGATAATGGAGTTTGAAAAGGAATTCGATATTCAGATTCCAGACGACCAAGCTGAAAACATTGCAACAGTAGGTCAGGCTATAAGCTATATAGAAGAAGCAAAGTAATCTATGATATTTTACTAAAGAGTAGGAATTATCCATGTGGTGCTTCATCACATGGATAATTTTTTTAATTTCAGGCTAAATAGTGGTTCTATGCAATTAAAACGAGTCGTGATAACCGGTCTAGGTGCACTCACGCCCATAGGCAACACTCTTGAGGCATACTGGGAAGGACTCAAGAACGGTAAAAGTGGTGCTGCTCCGATTACCTATTTTGATACGGAGAAGTTTAAGACCAAATTTGCTTGTGAGCTTAAGGGATACAATCCACAAGACTATTTTGACAGGAAGGAAGCCCGTAAACTTGATCGTTTTGCCCAATATGCCCTCGTCTCTTCGGATGAGGCCATAGCTGATTCCGGACTGGACTTGGACAAAGTGGACAAGTTCCGTGTTGGGGTAGTTTGGGGAGCAGGTATTGGAGGTTTGCAAACCTTTCAGGATGAGGTCATTGGCTATGCCAAAGGAGACGGAACACCCAGGTTCAACCCGTTCTTTATCCCTAAAATGATTGCGGACATCGCCCCGGGCAACATTTCCATTAAACATGGCTTTATGGGACCTAATTATACAACGGTATCTGCCTGTGCCTCCTCTGCAAATGCCTTGATAGATGCCTTGAACTATATTAGGCTCGGACATTGCGATGTTGTGGTTACCGGAGGTAGTGAGGCCGCAGTGACCATTGCCGGAATGGGCGGGTTCAATGCCATGCATGCCCTTTCTACAAGAAATGACAGCCCCGAAACAGCTTCCAGGCCATTTGATGCCACCAGGGACGGCTTTGTTCTAGGGGAAGGTGCAGGGGCACTGATCCTTGAAGACTATGACCACGCCATGGCCAGGGGAGCCAAGATCTATGGGGAAGTCCTGGGAGGCGGATTGAGCAGTGATGCGTACCACATGACCGCTCCACATCCCGATGGCATAGGGGTGGTCCGTGTCATGGAAAATTGCTTGCGCAATGCCGGTCTTAAACCAGAGGATGTGGATATCATCAATACCCACGGGACCTCTACACCACTGGGAGACGTGGCGGAACTAAAGGCCATTTCCAATGTATTTGGTTCCCATACCCCTAAAATGAATATAAATTCAACCAAATCCATGACAGGTCATTTGTTGGGAGCGGCCGGTGCCATTGAAGCTATTGCTTCCATTTTAGCACTGAAGTACAATACGGTCCCACCAACAATAAATCACAGCACTGTGGATGAAAGTATTGATCCCGATCTCAATTTAACCCTGAACAAGGCGCAGGAAAGGGAAGTCAATATCGCCATGAGCAATACCTTTGGTTTTGGTGGTCACAACGCCTGTGTACTTTTCAAAAAAATTAGCTAGTCAAATCTCCCGATGAAGTTTGCCCCCAAAATATTTAATTCCCATCCTAAAGCGGATGGGGATTTTTTTTTGGGCATAAAAAACATTTTGGGATTTAGACCCAAAGACCTGGAAATCTACAAAAAGGCTTTCCTGCATCGATCCATGAACAAACGGGATGATGATGGAAATCCCATGAATTATGAACGATTGGAATTTTTGGGGGATGCCATGCTTGGGACCATTATCTCAAAGCATTTGTACAATAAAGTCCCAGAAGGGGACGAGGGTTATTTGACCAAAATGCGTTCCAAGATCGTAAGTAGAAAACACTTGAACGAATTGGGTAAGGATTTGAACCTTTTGGAATTTGTGGAAAGTAGGATCCCCAAATCCCATTTTGGGGACAATATCCATGGTAATGTGTTCGAAGCCTTGGTGGGTGCCATTTATTTGGACAAGGGCTATACGGCATGTGAAAAATTCATTAATAATCGGGTTATCGAACCCTATGTGGATATTGAACAACTAGAAGGAAAGGTCATCAGCTACAAAAGCTTGGTCATTGAGTGGTGCCAAAAACAAAAGAAGGACTTTCATTACGAGGTTTATGAAGATACTGGAAATGATGAACTAAGGCATTTTGCGGTAAAGCTTTACATTGATGGCAAAATATTGGCAAAAGCCAGGGCAACTTCCAAAAAGAAGGCCGAAGAAAAAGCCTCCAAGAGGGCATATTATGCGCTTCAGAATAAAATTAAGGAACTCTAATTTTTAAGAAAAAGTAAACTCAAACGTTTTCGTAACCTGCTTATCCCTACAGGATGGGCTTTAACTAGGCGGGTTGATGTATTAGCACTATATTTACAATTCGCTAGATTTTGATGGTCACTATACACAAAATTTCCGAGGGATTGTTTATGGATTCCTTCGATCTTATTGCACTCCATTGTGCAATGGAATGTTATGCGTTGGCCTATCATATCAATAAAGCAACCGGTTTTAAGTTGGTAAGGGCAGAAGAGGATCTGGAAATTGCAACCTCTTCATATCCCTTCTACGAGTGGAAGGACAGTATTAAGGACCAGGAGTGGTATTTAATAAAAAATGTAGTTACGGTAGAAGAAGTTGGTGATGACCAGGGATTGTTTCAGGATAGTATGACCACAACATTGCATTATTTGATAGAAGAAAGGAAGGAAATCAACTATTTGCTGAAATTGAGCCCAGGGAATTCCAATGAAATAACAAAGGCCCTGGAAATTATACGGACCGTCCCCAGCATAAGCATGGCTTATCAAGTGGATGTGGAAACACTAAAATCTAAAAGAAATCTAATATTTTAATAATGCCTTCAAAGAAGAAAACCAAAATTGTGGCCACGTTGGGCCCTGCTACCAGTAAGAAAGAGGTATTAAGGGAAATGATGAAGGAAGGGGTCGATGTATTTCGAATTAACTTTTCGCACGCCAACTACGACGATGTTAAGGAGCGCATAGAACTGATTAGGGAGTTGAATGAAGAGCTGGAGTATAATGTGGCAATTTTGGCGGATTTACAGGGACCAAAATTACGCGTGGGCGTCATGGGGGGCGAAGTGGTGGTTGCCCCGGATGATGAAATACTTTTTGTTACCGGAGAACCTTTTGAAGGAAGCGCGGAACGCGTATATATGAACTATGCCAGTTTTCCCCAGGATGTAAAACCCGGGGAGCGGATCCTATTGGATGATGGAAAGCTGATTTTTGAGGTCATGCATACCAATGGGGAAAATGAAGTAAAGGCCAAAGTAATACAGGGCGGCCCACTTAAATCCAAAAAAGGGGTCAACCTTCCCAATACCAATATTTCCTTGCCCGCATTGACCGAGAAGGACATTGAGGATGCCATCTTTGCCATAAAACAGGAAGTGGATTGGATTGCGTTGTCCTTTGTGCGATTTAGTCAGGATTTGATCGATCTCCAAAATTTGATCAAAGTACATTCCGATAATAAAATTCCGATAGTCGCAAAAATTGAAAAACCCGAAGCCGTTGATAACATTGATAAGATAGTTGCCTATTGTGATGGTTTGATGGTTGCCCGTGGCGACTTAGGGGTAGAGGTTCCCGCACAGGAAGTCCCCTTGATCCAGAAACAATTGGTGCTAAGGGCAAAAAAGGCAAGGATACCGGTAATTATTGCCACCCAAATGATGGAGAGCATGATCACAAGTTTAACACCAACCCGGGCAGAGGTCAATGATGTGGCCAATTCCGTTATGGACGGTGCAGATGCCGTAATGCTTTCCGGTGAGACCTCCGTGGGCAATTATCCCGTACAGGTCATCCAAAAAATGACAAGTATCTTAAAAAGTGTGGAGGGTTCAAATTTGATTACCGTCCCACAGAATCCGCCACATATCAGGACCAAACGATATATTACCAAATCAGTCTGTTACCATGCGGCCCTTATGGCCAATGAAATACAGGCAAAGGCCATTTCCACATTGACCAATAGTGGGTATACGGCATTTCAGATATCTGCCTGGCGTCCAAGTGCACATATTCTGGTATTTACCTCAAACAAGAGGATTTTGACACAACTCAATCTTTTATGGGGAGTAAAGGCCTTTTATTATGACCGTTATGTTTCCACCGATGAAACCATTGAGGATGTTAACGTAATTGCATGCAAAAAAGGATTCCTGGATGTAGGTGACATGCTGATCAGTTTGGCAGCAATGCCGATTAAGGATAAAGGGATGGTGAATACCTTAAGGGTAACGGAAATAGAGACCTGTACGTTCTAGGCTACCTCGCGCTCAAAAGCGATAAAGTTGACTACTTTGCCATGGACATCTTTTACAGGGGCCCCTTTGATCCAACATTTATAGGTTGAACCGTCTTTTCGATAATTCAGGATAACCTCTTCAAAAGGTTCTTTCTTTTCTATGGCCTTACGTATTCTAAGGGAGGTCTCCTGGCACGTTTTTTCACCCTGAAACAGTTTGGGCTTCTTGCCTATGATTTCCTGGGGGAGGTAACCATTCATTCCATAAATACTTTTTGAAGCGTGTACTATGGTAAGATTGGTATCCGTAACAACCACAATATGGTTATCTTCCAGAATTTCCTTCTCAAAGGATGCGGTATCTTCCCATTTGTGGGTCAAGGCAAAGGATTTTAAATTCTTAACCTCGCTTAAACCGCTGCAAAGGGTGTTGAATCCGCTTGAAAATAAATCCCATGACCCTAAAGGAAGACTTTTCAATCCCTGTTTGGCGTAGAAATTGTTGGCGGCAAAATCGTATTCTTTCATCTCTTTCACACTGCAATACTAGGAAAATCAGCAACTTGGAAAAAACTTATAACATGAATTAACAGTTCTGTCCAAGGCTAACATTCGTATTTACAGGTATTGGGGATGTAAGACTAAACAAAAAAATAGACTAATCCATAGGGTTTTAGGCCTTTTATAATCTTGGACAACAACTATGAAACTAGAATTTCACGACCCAAAACTAGGGGCTTTGTTTGGTTTGACGGACGATATCAAAAATGAAGGGAGATACTTTACCCTAACCGAAAGGACCATAAAGTTTTTATGGAACAGGAACAATGAACCTGTTTGGTTAACCGTGGATGGGCTTAAACTTGAATTACTGCCCAATCAGTTGGTCACCGTTACCTACCTGCAACAAATTTCATATAAGGATGCCAGCCTGCCCATAACTGCTTTTTTGTTCAATAGGGAGTTTTACTGTATTGCGGACCATGATAGTGAAGTCTCGTGCAACGGCATCCTATTTTTTGGAACCCAGGATTTGCCCATTATCACTTTACATAAGGAGCACCAAAAACGATTCGATTTACACTACGATATCTTTGTGGAAGAATTTTCCACTCCGGATAAGATCCAGGGAGACATGCTTCAAATGCTATTAAAGCGTTTGATCATTATGAGCACCCGTTTGGCCAAAGAGCAATTGATCGTAAAGGAATTGAACAACGATCAAATTGAAGTAATCCGAAAGTTCAACTTTTTAGTAGATATTCATTACCGCACTAAACGAAAGGTGAGTGATTATGCCGATATGCTTTTCAAGTCCCCCAAAACCCTTTCGAACCTTTTTTCCATTTACAATCAAAAATCCCCACAACAGATCATTTTGGACCGATTGGCCCTGGAAGCCAAACGATTGATTCATTTTACCGATAAGCAAAACCAGGAGATTGCCTATGAATTGGGGTTTAACGATCCGGCACATTTTAGCAAGTTCTTTAAAAAAGTGACCAAAATGACCCCTTCCGAATATAGGGATGGTCCCCTTGTAAGTTCCTAAGGGAAATTTTGACAAGCCATCGGGAAATCCCTACTAACCCCCACTCCCTTCATCGCCGCATCTTTGTACTGTATTTAAAAAACCATAACAATGAATGCAGCACAGAAATCAATATTCAATCTAATAGAAATTTTTAGGAGCGCTAAAAAAGCACCGGTAGTACGACCAGTAGCTGCTACGCATTGCGAGCAAAAACATCACCACGATTTTTATTGTGATGCCGAAAAACCTTTTGTAACACAAGTTTAATTCAAATATTTAGTAACGATTCCCCCTTTACCGGGAGGATAACAAAGTAAAATTATGAGCACATTTAATGTACCTAAAAGAGAAGAAGTAAGTAGCAATAACCAAGCTATTTTTGACAACCTGGAAAAAGCTGTTGGCTTTGTTCCCAATCTTTACGCTACCTATGCACATTCTGAAAATGCATTGGGCAACTATTTAACACTGGCCAACGGAAAGACCTCTTTAAACGCAAAGGAAAAAGAAGTGGTGAATTTGGCCGTGAGCCAGGTAAATAACTGTATCTATTGTTTATCCGCACATACGGCCATTGGCAAAATGAATGGTTTTTCCGATGACCAAATCCTGGAATTGAGGGCAGGAAAAGCATCATTTGATTCCAAATTGGACGCCTTGGCAAGATTGGCCCGAAACATCACTGAAAATAGGGGAGCCACTGATAGCAATGTGGTAACCAATTTCTTTGAAGCTGGTTGGACAAAGGAAAACCTTGTGGACACCATTGTGTTGGTGGGGGACAAGACCATTTCCAATTATCTGCACAAAACTACGGATGTACCTGTTGATTTTCCCGTTGCACAACCTTTGGACTTAGTTGAAGCATAAATAAAATAGAATCAAAGTAAAATTTAAAGTTTTAGAAATGAAAAGAGTAATAGCATTAGTAGTGGTAATGGTTGGCTTTGCAGTAACGGCAAACGCTCAGGACAAGATGATGGCCAAAGAGGTCAAGACCATTTCCTTGGAACAGACCCCTGGGGAATTTGTACAAAAAAGTTTAACTGTGGAAGAGGGAACCTACGTGTTTGCAATTGCAAACAATGGTATTGACCACAATGTAGGCTTTGTTTTGGTTGAAAAAGGAAAAGACATCAGTAAGCCTGAAAATCACATACAGACAGCTTATGTCACTGCACCGGTAGGAACCAATGAAACACAAAAATCAAAACCTACCGTATTGGCCAAAGGGGAATATGTATATTTCTGTCCCTTGAATCCAACGGCAACGGACAATACATTGATTGTACAGTAGTTTGGTGTATTAATCAAACGTTCAACAAAACCCGATTCCTGGAATCGGGTTTTTTTATTGTTTTAAACGGGATTCCGCAAATAACGATGGAGCAATACTTTTTGCCAAATGTATGGGCCAATCATTTTGATGTAAATGACTCTCGGTAATGGCGCTTTCATAAAGCAGATAGAGTCCTCCCGAAATCTTTTCGGTCTCTGCAATTGAAATATGGGCGATATTGTCACCAACGATTTCTCCGAGAAATAGGAGCAATTCCTTTTTTTGACGCTGGATCACAGCACGGATCTTTTTGTCTTTAGAACTCAATTCCCCCAAAATCTTTTGTGCCCAACAACCATGGAAATTCCCCTGTCGGTACAAATTCCTCAAAAAATCAAAAATGGCCAATAGTTGCGGTTTCCCAAGGGGTTTAGTGCGTACAAAAGAGGTCAAAGGTTCCATAAAGGATTGGTGGCGCATTTCCAAATAAGCGATACAAATAGCTTCTTTTGATTTAAAATGATGGTAAAGCGTAGCCTTTGCAATATTGGATTTGGCAACAATTTCGTTGATTCCCGTAGCATTGTATCCGTTACTGTAGAACAATTCATTGGCTATGGAGATGATATGGTCCTTGATATTGGTTTTTTGCATATCCAAAGATAATAAAGACCGGTCTGTCTATGGGTAAAAACGCTAAAATTGATTTTTTCTTTCGGTCGTATGAGGTTTTTCTTGCAATGAAGGGATCGGGGCAAAAATTTTAATCATTTTTTAGCGTTCTTTTCGCTAAAATATTTGTGGTTCAAGCGTAGTTTAGCAAAAAAATAGCTGTGATTATAGATCTTATCACTTCCATTCTTTGGAGCCTGTCACCTTTTGGGGAATCCAAGGTGGGAATTCCCTATGGAATTGCGCAGGGTGTGAACAGTTATCTGGTTTTTGTGACGTGCTTTTTGGCCAATGTATTGGTATTCCCCTTAATGATGTTCTTTTTGGAAAACGTGAACAAGGGACTTATCCAATGGCGACCTTATAAAAAGGCAGCGATTTGGGTAGCGAAGCGGGCCAAATCCGGCACAGGAAACAAAATCCATCGGTTTGGTTTTTTTGGTTTGGCCCTTTTTGTCATGCTTCCGGTGCCAGGAACAGGGGTTTATGCAGGGAGTATTGCGGCCTATTTATTTCAAATTGAACGTAAAAAGGCCTTTATCGCCAATGCCATCGGTATTTTCTTTTCATCATTGATCATTTGGGGGGTAACCGTTTCGGTCAAGGCCATCTGAGATTTTTGCTTCTGGCTCAACCTATCTGCGAAATTCGCTACGTATTCCTCTACCACAGCCTACATTTTAAGCATTGGGAATAGCTTTCGGATTTCGGCATCCGACGGTTGTTTTCCGTACTCGCATATTTCAAAAGCTTCCACGTATTGCGCTTTTTCAACAGCTTTTTGCCCATACCACTTTTCAAGACAATCCAACGCGGCTTCATTTGGTTTCGATCCCAACCAGTCGCTCAAAAATTCAAGTCGTTTGTCCTTGTCTTTTGGAACTTTTTCCAAAGTTCCGTTTGTCCAGGGCAACCACTCAAAGAATTGGGATTCATGGGCCGCGGTCGCATACATCTTTTGCTCAAATACCTCGTCAATGATCACGGCAATATCCGGCTCAAATGGGTTGGGCTTTTTAAACCTATCCTGACAGTATAGAAAAACGGGATTCTTTGCCAAGGGCGGGGTATCCGGGGCCACATTGGGGACAATGACCATATAGGCAGCGTCCTGGACCAGGATACCGGTGTACCTGTGATCGGGATGATAGTCGTTGGGCCTTGGGGCTATTACCACATCCGCATTCCATTTTCTGATTTCCCGTATGACGTCTAAACGGTTTTCCAAAATGGGCATCAGTTCACCATCATGGTTGTCCAGAACCGTGTACTCCACTCCAAACCTTCTGCCGGCTTCCTGGGCTTCTGCCCTTCGGATTTTAGCCAAAGCGCCGCCACCCAGTTCATGATGTCCCGCATCGCCATTGGTTAAGGAGACAAACTTTACATTATGGCCCATATTGGAAAAAAGAATTGCCGTTCCTCCGGAAGAAATATCACAATCGTCTGGGTGTGCCCCAAAAACCAGAATGTTCAAAGGATTTTGCTGGGCACCTATGGTATAGGAAATGAAACAAAGAAGCAATACTACATACGTTTTGATCATAACCGCAGGTTTTATCCCATCATTTTCATTTCTATTGGATTCCACTTTACGGGACTTTTTTTATAATAGCTTTCATTAGCCAATAAAGCAGCTCCAGCAGCCCTAAGTCCAAAAGTGGGGTCTTGGATTGCTTTCCCCTTCTCGCGAATAGCGGTAAAGAAATTATGGAAATGGTCATGGTGTGCCCCCTTGTAATCCCTGGGAGACTCCCAAGTAGTTGTTCCAGTTTGTAGGACCGAATTTCGACTTTTCGGGCTTACCGTGGAATGATTGCTTCGTATGGCACCTTGTGTTTCCTCAGTAAAGGCCACCAAAGAGTAGTCGCCTGGTTCCATACTTAGTTTGGATCGCCTAACACTGACCGTATTCCAACCAATTTCCATCTCACCTTCGGTACCGACCAACTTAAATCCGGAGCCCCCTCCGGAACCTGCGATAAAATTGACACGGAAAACGGCATTAAAAGCGGAATGGGTTTCCGTTTTGGGAAAATCGTAAAGGGTTATGCTCACGTCCGGAACATCCCGCCCATCCTTCCAATAGCGCAGCCCGCCTGTAGCCAACGCATTGGTTGGCCCAAAAGAATCGATCATATAGTGTAGGGATGAAAAAGCATGTACAAATAAATCCCCGGCCACTCCAGTACCATAATCCTTGTAATTTCGCCACCTAAAGAACCTGGTTGGATCATAGGCCACTTTGGGTGCATTTCCAAGAAAGGTATCAAAGTCCACGGTATCAGGACCCTGATCCGGAGGAATGGGATATTGCCAAGCTCCTTCAGCCGAATAGCGATCGTTATAAAAATCCAATAGTACCAAATCCCCAATGGCACCTTCCTTGTACAATTGTTTGGCTTTTTCATTGGTAAGGGAAGACATTCCCTGACTTCCAATCTGACAAAGTTTCCCACTGCTCTTTTGGGCCGAAATGATTTCCTGACCATCCTCCCATTTTTGGACCATGGGCTTTTCGCAATAGACATGCTTCCCAGCCCTAAGGGCATCCACGGCAATTTTTTTGTGCCAATGGTCCGGGGTAGCTACAATTACGGCGTCAATATCTTTACGGTCCAAAAGCTTTCGATAGTCACGGGTAACAAAAAGGTCCTTGCCCCAGAGCTCCTTGGCACGATCTAACCTCCCGGTATAAAGATCGCAGGCGGCGACCACTTTTACGCCATCAACCGAAAGCGCTGCCCTGGTATCATATATCCCTTGGATTCCAGAACCGATGAGACCGATATTGATATGGTCATTGGCGGAGAACAGCCCATCTTTGTACGTCCGGGATAGCACCAATCTTTCCCCTTTGGAAGCGGAAAGGATAAATGGTGCCGTAGTCATTGCCGCTGAGGCCATTGAGGCGTTTTTGATAAAAGATCTTCTACTGGTATTCTTAGTTGTTTTGTGGTGCATGGGGAAATGTGTTTATGAGCACTTAAGTTAAGTTATTTTCCCCTTCTTTGAAAGGAGGCAGGGGTTCAAAAGTCAAATCTCAATTGAACGGAAACCGTTTCCTCTTCCTTATCCTTTAAGGAATTCCTTTTTTCAGTGTTGAGGTTGGCCAGGGATATTCCCAACAAGCGAACTGAATTTTGCATTGGCGCCTGATACAACAGTTCTTTGGCCGCTTCCAATATCAAGCCTTTTTCTGAAATGAAATAGGGCAATGTTTTACTCCTTGTTTGTAAGGTGAAATCACTGTATTTGATTTTTAGGGTAATGGTCTTTCCGGCAATCTTCGATTTTTTGAGTCGTCGTTCCAACTCGTTGGCAATATGTTCCAGTTTTTCCAACATGAAAATCTCACTGCTCAGATTTTCGTGGAATGTCCGTTCCGCCCCTACGGATTTTGGAATGCGTTCTGGCTTTACCTCACTTCTATGCACCCCCCTTACTACATCATAGTAATAACTACCACTCTTGCCAAAATGATCTTCCAAAAACCCCTGGGTTTTTTCTTTCAGTTCCTTACCTGTAAAAATCCCAAGCTTATACATCTTCTCGGCAGTAACCTTGCCAATGCCATAAAACTTTCGAATGTCCAAGTTTTCCAAAAATTGGATGACCTCTTCCGGATTAATGGTTTTTTGTCCATTGGGTTTGTTATAATCGCTTGCTACTTTGGCAATGAACTTATTGATGGATATGCCTGCGGAGGCTGTCAAACCGGTCCTGTCAAAAATTCTTTGCCGAATTTCCTGTGCAATAAGGGTTGCGGACGGGTTGCCCTTTTTGTTTACGGTAACATCCAAATAGGCTTCATCCAAGGAAAGGGGTTCCACCAGATCGGTATATTCGAGAAAGATGCTCCGTACTTGTTGGGATACTTCTTTGTAGCGGTCAAATCTTGGTCGGACAAAAATAAGGTCAGGACAGTTCTTTTTGGCCAGGTACCCACTCATGGCACTGCGGACCCCAAATTTTCGTGCTTCGTAACTGGCAGCCGAAACCACACCACGTTTTGAGCCTCCCCCTACGGCAACGGGTTTTCCCTTAAGTTCTGGATTATCCCTTTGTTCCACGGAAGCATAAAAGGCATCCATATCCACATGTATGATCTTTCGAAGTGGAAAATCCAAGTCCATACCCAAAATTAGGTTATATTTAGTTGGATGGAAAGAAAGCAAAAAGAGGCTATTGTTTTAGGTGCTACGGGACTTGTGGGAGGAATAGTGTTGGATTTGCTTTTGGAGGATGACCGCTATAAAAAGGTAACCGTTTTTTCAAGAAGGGCATTGGAAACAACACATCCAAAATTGAACACCATCATAGGAAACCTATTGCAACTGGATACTTTTGCCAGTGGGTTCCACGGTGATGAAGTGTTTTGCTGTATTGGCACCACAAAGGCCAAAACACCGAACAAGGACACCTATCGCAAGATTGACTTTGGTATCCCCAGCACTGCGGCCAAACTATGCAAGCAAAATGGAATTGGAACCTTCATTGTGGTTTCCGCAATGGGGGCAGATTCGGGGAGTCCTATTTTTTACAACAGGATCAAGGGCGAAATGGAAGAAGCTGTGCTAGCGGTTGGCCTGGAGAAAACACATAGCGTCCAACCGGCTTTAATTGGGGGTACACGGGATGAAAAAAGGCCCGGGGAGTATTTTTTTAAAAAACTGATGAATACGTTGGATTTTTTAATGATCGGTCCTTTTCGACAATATAAGATCATTTTGCCGGAGACCATTGCAAAGGCCATGATCTGGTTGGCCAATAACCCTTATGACAAAAAACGTGTACCTTCAGAAACCTTAAAAGAATTGGCGGCACATGGAACATCTTGAAATTGAACGGAAATTTTTGGTCAAATCCAACAATTATAAAACCGTTGCCATTTCAAAAAATAGGATTGTACAGGGTTTTTTAAATACCCATCCAGAGCGTACGGTGAGGGTAAGGATTACTGAAGAAAAAGGTTTTTTGACCGTAAAAGGTATGGGCAATGATTCGGGAACCACACGATTTGAATGGGAAACCGAGATTTCATTAGCCGAGGCAACGAATTTGATTGACCTATGTGAACCCGTTATTTTGGAAAAAGTACGGTTTAAGGTACCCGTGGATGGAGCGATGTTTGAAGTTGATGAATTTTTAGGGGAGAACAAAGGATTGGTCATTGCAGAAATAGAACTCCAACACGAAGACCAACCCTTTAAAAAGCCCGATTGGTTGGGGAAAGAAGTAACAGGAAACATCAAATACTACAACGCTCAATTGAGCATAACACCTTTTAACCAATGGAAAGACTACGAATAGTGATTTTTTTGATGGCAATTGTCTTTATGGGATGTAAAGAAGTGGAAAAACCACATGTCCCGGAACAAGGGACAGAAGCTAAAAAAAGTACTGCGGATGTAAAACAAGAATTGATTGATAAAGGGTTCCAGGTCTTCGATTATGTGGACGAGAAGACCAAGGATACCGTTTTGATGCAACAGTATTTTGTCGCTTTTTTAAAAAGTGGACCAAAACGCTCACAAAGCAAGGAAGAAGCGGATAGCTTACAGACTTTGCATTTGGCCCATTTAGGCCGCATGTATGAGGCAGGCTATGCCGATATTTCCGGACCTTTTGGTGACGATGGTGATATCCGCGGTATTACCATTTATAATGTACCTAGCTTACAAATGGCAGATAGTTTGGCGAATCTGGATCCGGCCGTACAGGCGGGAAGACTGGAAATAGAGGTACACCCTTGGTGGGCCGCCAAAGGATTTCCATTGCGATAACATGTGATTTTCGGTGAAGGACAGTAAGATTCGCATCCTATGGAATACCCTCATTATTTTGAGTGCCTGTATTTCCATTGCCTTGGATTTCTTTAATAGTCCGTACTATGGGTTGGGGAAATCCTTGACTACAATTTTGGTGATTCTGCTACCCGTTTTGGCGAGGGGAAAACACAGGGTTTTTAAGCGAATTTTAATGGTGGCCCTTTGTTTTTGCCTGCTGGGTGATATACTCTTGTTGAACCCCAACTATTTTGTTTATGGCCTAGCCGCATTTTTAGTGGCCCATTTGTTATTTGTAAAAGGATTTGTTGGATTAATCGGATGGCAAAAGAATCCTACGGTAGCTTTGACCCTATTGGTCATAGGCATTGCTTTGTATAGTTGGTTGTATCCCGATCTTGGCGGGTTGGTTTGGCCCGTGGCACTGTATGTCCTGGTTATTTTGTGTATGGCATGGCAGGGGATTGCCCTGTACCTCAAAGAAAAAACCAAGGCACATGGTCTCATAGCATTGGGGGTACTGTTCTTTTTGTTTTCCGATAGTATGATTGCCGTGAGCAAATTCAAAAATCCCTTTGAACTTTCCGGTCTTGTTGTCCTATCCACCTATTGGTTGGCAATTGCCTTGATTGCCAATGCGGGGTATTTGATTATTGGGGCTGGGGACAAATGACCGCTGCAAAGCAGGGATAAGCCAAATGATGATTGGCCCATCACTGATGGGATAAGACCTGCGATAGCAAAACTAATCTTCACTCGATTTTTCTTCCGTTAGCCTGACGATGTTGGTTATTAATTCCAATATCCCTTCATCTTCAACACTTTGTATGTTGTTTGCCAAAGACCCTGTACGAACAATATTATAATTCTGCTGTCTTGGGCTAAATAATGCCCTAAGGTTTTGTTCGCTTTTAGGATTGGAGAAATCATAGGTGGCGCGCATCCATGGTTGTACCTCATTGAACAAAAAGTCCCAATTAAAACGCTCTTCCTCAAGATAATCCTTCAATACATCGTTCCAGGACAAAAGATATCTCCTAAGACTGTCATTCTTTATGATTTCAAAAGTGGAAGAGTTGATCAATGAATTGACCGTACCCGTTTTTGGATTGAAGGATTTGTTTGCAAAAGCTAAATTGTGGTAATACATTAAACTATCCAGACGTTGAAAATTCGTCTTGTCACTTTTTAGCCTTTTCAGATCCATGGATTTACTCAGGAGCAGTACCTTTTGACAGGCCCTTATGGTTTTTTTATTGAACTGGATAATGCTGTCCAATTGTTCCTTATTGGATTTAAAATCTTCATGGAGCTCCCTTAAAATGGTCGCCTCCCTTTGCTCCAACTTTTTTTGTTCGTTCCAATTGTTGATTTGTAATGCGATTAAAATACCAATGACCACCAATACAATTTCCCCAATGGCGTAAATCAAATACTTGGAGAATTTGTTCTCGGAAAGGAGGGACTGTCGGATTCTTCGGAAGAATTTTAGCATAGACCGGTATTTTTTGAACAGCTGTTATGGTTTTGATCCATTCACTTTTTGAAAGGTAAAGAAATTGCTTGGAAAAAGAAATGAACGATAAAGTCGGACTAAATACGTTCGGTGGACGCAGAATCCAATCCTGTCTTTGAAAACCGAATGGCCATGGATTTTTTTGAGAAAAACCTGAATAGGGATTGCAAGGTACCTATCCCCACTAGCACAAGACCGGCAAAAAAGATATTGATTGAAGAGGAAAACAAGGTGCCACTGTTCAAAACTCCCAATATCAAAAGTGTGGAAAGGGGAAAAGAAAGGGCAAGAATATTTATGGCATAGCCATTGTCAAAGGTTTTGGATTTCTTTTCCATTTCCAAACTATCTACCAATGAAATATGTGCATAAGGCCAAAAACTGCAGGCACTTAGCCCAAAGGCCAAAAGCAATAGAATTTCTTCGGATAGTTGAAGACCGGTAGTGACCACAAACACACCAATAACCAAGAACACCACACCTGCCCTGATACAAAGCAGTGAAAAAATCTGATAGAACTGTTTTCTTTTGATCTTTACGGCCAAACCAATGAACAAAAGGACCAAAGGGGTCATCATTAGACTCAATTTGGTAAGGGCTTCATTGATAAAGAAAGGAAGTGCCTCCATGTTTATCCCTAAAAGCAATAATACTAGGGCCAGACCTATAAAAAGGTTGACCGGTTCCGTGACGAGGGTTTTAAGCAAGGCGATGATTTTGCTTTTTTGGCCACTACTGCTTACTTGATGTCGGGTATAGTGCCATTGCATGGCGATGAGGTACAAAACAATAAGTACAAATACCTTATTGCCCAAATCGGCCATCGCTGCCTTGGCCAGATAAGAGCTCCCCAAGAACTCAACGACAAAGGGGAAACAGGACAATCCAGGGGCCAATGAAGGGACCAATAATCTTGCCGTTCTAAACTCTGGGGTGTTTTTCGCGATTCCCAAAAGGGGCAACAAAAAAGGAATCACCAAAAACAAAAGCAGGTTAAGGGCGAGGGCAAGGAGGGGTAACAACAACAAATTTAATTGTACTTGTATGCCTAAAAGGGCAATAAAAATGGTAGCGGGCAGCGCTAGGTTTAAAATGATCTTTTTTAGGCCAATTAACTCATCATGGGAGGTAAACTTGACCTTGAGTAAAAACCCAATACAAATGAAAAAAATGAAAACTACTGTTTTTTGAAGGCCGATTTCCATTTGTCTAAACGAATACCTTACGTAATGCAGCAGTAAATAATTTCATCTCTTCCATTGTGCCCATGCTCACGCGACACCAGTTTTTATCCATGAACTGGAAGGCCCTGACGCCTACTTTTTGTTCGGTCATTTTTTGGAGAAATCCCTTGCCTTCCATTTCTATGGGGAATATCATAAAACTGGTATGTGAGGCAACAGGTTCAAAATCCATTTCCTGTAAGCTTTTGAAAACATAATCCCGGGCTTCAGCATTCAATGTTCTGGACTTGTCAAGGAATTCATTGTCATCCATAGCCGCCATCGCTGCATAGACCGATGGATAGCTGATCCCCATCCCGGCACGGGTAATTTTTTGCAATTTGTCCAGAGTGGCCTCTTGCGCCACGGCGTAGCCCACACGAAGTCCTGCCATGCCATGGATTTTTGAGAACGTACGTGCAACGATGATGTCCTTACCTTCATTGATCAGGGAAACCATGCTCTGTTTGGCACCGTCTTCCAAAAACCACAAATAGGCCTCATCAACAAAAACGGGTACTTTTTCGGAGACCCTTGAACAAAAGTCCAATAACTTTTTGGCATCTGTAATGGTCCCGGTAGGGTTGTTGGGGTTACAGATATAGACCAATTTGGTTTCGGAATCTATGGCCTTTTCCATGGCCTCCAAATCATGGGACCAATCTTCGTTGAGTGGAACAGGCTTCCATGTACCCCCTGCAGCTTCCGCAACACGGATCAATGACATGTATGCCGGATCTGCCGATACGACATTCCCACCGTTCATAAAAAGCACCATGGCCGTTTTTTCCAAAAGATCGGAGGATCCAGGCCCCATCATGATATTTTTTGGGGTTACGCCTTCAAAATCTGCAATCTTATCCATGAGCTGAAATAACTCCTTCCATGCGTATCTGTTTCCACCCGAAGCAGATTTTTTCAATGCTTCCAGAGCCATTGGGGATGGACCATACGGGTTTTCATTGGCATTTAACCTAGCTTCGAGGATTGGGAATTCCCTTGAACTTTCCGGAAGATATTCCTTAAAGAACGGACTGTAGATGGCATTGCCTTCAGCATCTAGCTCCAAAGCAAGGGAAGGGTTTTTCGAAAATCCAAGATACGGGGAGGCCATTAGTCCACCTGCGGTCAAGGCAGAGGTTTTTAGCCAGTTTCTACGGTTGATTTTAATCGAGGTCACGAGGAGTACATATTTAGAATTAGCATCCCCTCAAGTTATGGGCTTGTCCCTATATTTCCTATGGTAAAACCATAAAAATCAATAGGTTAAAATTGTGAAATCCTATTTTTGATGTGGCAGAATTGTCAATTTCAAAAAGTTCAACAGTTGATTTTAAGACTTATCGACCTAAAATCCCATCTTTATTGAGTACAGGGATTGGCACCAGTTGCTGTTGGTTAACACTGTTCTTTTCAAAAAAGAAGCGTTTTTCGTAGAGCTTGTTGTCCGCGTAGTAGGTCACAAAAAACTCGTTGTTGAGTGTGAGTACGTCTTCCGTGACCATTTCAATCTTTTCGTACCCTTTGGCGGCCACTACCCCAAAAGCATAGCGCATGGTCGTGGTTTTTTTATCACCGTCATATCCCTTGGAGACCACTAGGGCCATTTCTATGGGGGTGACCCGGTTGTTGACAAGGTAGGCATTCCAATCCCTGGCGAGAAACTCTTTGTCCCATTCCAGGACCATGACCACATATACGTCCCTGGAAACGGGAATCTCAATATCTTTTCTCATAAAAGTTACACTTGAAAGACGGGGCCTCCATTAAGACCGTAATGTTTCCGTTACCCAAGGAAAACTATCCTTAATATGACCAAATAGCTGTTGTTCGGGCACCAAATCCGGAATAATATCAATGGACGTCAATAAATCCTGTGGCTGTTCTTGAAGCCCGGTTAAGACCACTTTAATGTCCTTTTGTGAGAGTTCAAGAATGGCATCTTCCAGGGCATACAATCCAGATTGGTCCATATAGGGGACACGGTCCATCCTAATGATCAATACTTTGATGTCCTCAGTGATCTTTTTGACCTCCTCCTTAAAATGGGATGTAAATCCAAAGAACAACGGACCATACAGGTGTTTGATATAGACATGGTCCTTATGGCGTTTAAAAAAGTCGCCTTCGTCATCCCAGGGTTTTTCACCATCAAAACCGGCCAATGTTCCCACTTGCATACCCTCCTCGCCGATATCACTGGAACGTTTCATAAACAAAAGCGCCGCCAAGGTCACTCCAATTCCAACAGCCTGAATAAGGCTTCCAAAAGTGGTCCAGAAGAGAACAATAAGAAGTACAATAGCATCTGCCCTGGGTACGGTCCTTAGATGTTTCAATCCTTTTTTGTCTACGATCTTGAATCCTATGGGGATCAAAATACCGGCCAATACGGCCAAGGGAATATATGCTGCCAAGGAACTCAACCCCAAAAGTACGGCCAACAAAAATGCGCCGTGCAGAGCTCCGGACAGTTTGGTCCTGCCACCATTGTTAATGTTGACCACGGTCCCTTTGGTAGCCCCGGCTCCGGGAATGCCCCCTATTAGGGCAGCGGCCATGTTACCAATTCCTTGGCCTATCAATTCCCGATTGCTATTGTGGTTGGTCTTGGTCATATTATCCGCGATAACTGAGGTGAGTAGGGAATCAATGGAACCAAGAACTGCCAATACCATACCGTATTCCAGGACCAGAAAATAAGCACTACTGTCCACGGAAAACAATCCTTCCAACTGTAGTGAAGGAAACCCCGAAGGTATTTCCCCAATAATAGGCACGTTCCATTGAATGAAAAATGCAAAAATGGAAACGGTGATCAAAGCAACCAAAGCACTGGGAACGGCTTTGGTGATTCTTGGGAATACATAGTAGATGATTACGGTCATTGCCCCCAACACGAGGGCCTGCCAGTTGAGTTCCCCAAACAGTCTGGGCAAATCCATAATGACTTTTAGGGTGGATTTTGGTGAATCCAAACCTACAAAAGGGAATAATTGCAGGATTACGATGATTAAACCAACCCCACTCATGAACCCTGAGATTACGGGATAGGGAAAGTACTTGATGTATCCTGCAATATTGATCAGGCCAAAGATGATTTGTAATGCCCCGCCTACAAGAAAACTCAACAAGATGATGCCCATGGCATCTTGAAGACTTCCGGCTACATCAATGGCGTTGGCCACCAATGCTGCGGAAACTACGGTCATAGGTCCTGTGGGGCCACTGGCTTGGGTATTGGTCCCACCAAAAAGTGCGGCCAAAATTCCTACGGCGATGGCTCCGTACAATCCGGCAATGGCCCCTAACCCGGACTGCACACCAAAGGCAAGGGCCAAGGGTAGGGCAACAACACCGGCCACAAGGCCTCCGGTAATATCCCCCTTCAAATATTTGGAGTCGTAAAAAGAGCGCATGTTATATAAGGTTGGTTACTAAAGTTGGTTACTAAAAAGGAAAAAGAAGCCTATAGGAAATCAACTTTCCCGGTATCCATATCATAAACCCCTCCAATGATCTTTATCGCTCCGGAATCTTCCATTTCCTTAAGAATAGGGCTGTTTTTTCGAATTTGCTCCATGGTATTAAGTACATTGTTCACACATACCAAATGCACATATTCTGGATTGGAAGAGGTTTTGTCACCACTATAATCGCTGGATTCCACAACGGGTCTTATTTTGGTGAGCATAGCGGTAATATTGCCCAGTTTAACATTATCTATGGCCGCTTTTACCGCACCGCAATGTTCATGTCCCAAGACCATTATTACCTTGGAACCCGCTACTTTACAGCCAAATTCCATACTGCCCAAAATATCCTCGTTCACAAAATTGCCGGCAACGCGCGCTACAAAAAGGTCTCCAATACCTTTATCAAACACGTCCTCAACAGGTACCCGGCTGTCCAAACAGGACAGTATTACTGCCTTGGGATATTGGCCGTTGGTACTTTTTCGGATTTGTTCCGTGTGGTCACGGGCAGTTAGGTCATTGGTAACATAACGTTCATTGCCTGCTTTAAGACTGGCTATAACGGCATCCGGGGATAAGGCTTTTTGCTGTTCGGCAGTCAGTACGTCCTCGACCAAGGGCTTAATTTCCACCGAGGCATCATTCTCATCAAGAATGATGACTTTTTTAATTCTTTCCATTGTGGGTAGTGTTTAGTTTCAGTTGTCTCAAATTTAAACAGCCGGAAAGTCAACACCAACAGGGAAGAACAGCAATAATGTTATAATTGTCTTAAAGTTTTACGCCCTTAGTCAATAGTAAAGCTATTGATTGAAAGTTTACCAACTACTTCTAAATTGATCTAGGAACCGCACATCATTTTCACTTAAGGTACGGATGTCGGAGATTTGGTATTGCAAAAGGGCAATGCGGTCAATTCCCATTCCAAAGGCAAAGCCGGAATAAATGTCTGGATCAATTCCGCAGTTCTTTAAGACATTGGGGTCGACCATTCCACAGCCCATGATTTCCAACCAACCTGTACCCTTGGTCATCTTATGGTCGGTCTCGGTTTCCAGTCCCCAATACACATCCACTTCGGCACTGGGTTCCGTGAACGGGAAATAAGATGGACGCAACCGGATTTTGGATTTCCCAAACATTTCCGAAGTAAAATATTGCAGGGTTTGTTTTAAATCGGCAAAAGAAACATCCTTATCCACGTACAATCCTTCCACTTGATGGAAAAAACAGTGGGAGCGGGCCGAAATGGCCTCATTTCTGTATACCCTTCCTGGGGAAATGGTCCGGATGGGAGGTTTATGTTCTTGCATATACCTTACCTGTACCGATGAGGTATGGGTACGAAGAAGGATGTCCGGATCGGTCTGGATAAAAAAAGTATCCTGCATATCCCTGGCCGGGTGATGTTCCGGGAGGTTCAGGGCAGTGAAGTTATGCCAATCATCCTCAATTTCGGGGCCTTCGGAAACATTGAACCCAATGCGCGAAAAAATATCGATGATTTGATTTTTTACAATGCTGATAGGGTGCCTTGCTCCAAGGGAAATAGGATTACCGGGACGGGTAAGGTCACCAAATTTTCCTTCGGAAACCGTGTTGGATTCCAAACTCTCCTTTAGGGCGTTTACCTTATCGGTTGCCCTTGTTTTTAGCTGATTGATAACCTGGCCATATTCTTTTTTCTGGTCATTGGCCACATTTTTGAACTCCGCAAAGAACTGGTTCAAAAGGCCTTTCTTTCCTAAATAGGTAATACGGAAATTCTCAATTTCATCCTTTGAAGTTGCCGTAAATTGTTCAACTTTAGTGATGTGGTCCTTTATGGTATCAATCATGGCCCGAAGCTTTGTAAGTAGGCAAATTTAAGGAATTGTCCCTGAAATGGAATCCAATCCATGAAATACAATTTGCATTTAAATTGATGTTAAAGCTTAGACAAAAAAGTATCCGTTTTATTAAATAACGTGAGTTGGACTTATTTTTTATCAAACAAAATCCGTCAAATTGAGTGGTTTTTCGTAATGAAATGAAGAAAAATTGTATCGAAATTAGGATTTTGCAAGAGAATTACTTGCCGATCAGGCAGGTTTTTCGATACATTTTTGCTATCGCAAAAACACTCAAAATGACTTGATTTTCCTAAAGCGAGCCCATGTTAAATAGGTCCATACGTTTCAAAAGTCATAACGTAGGGAAAATATGATCTTGGAGATCAGTATTTATCCTCAACATTGGCCACAACCCATTGTAAACAGCTCTTGAAATCGTCAAAAAGGTGTTCCCTTGGAATCAAATCGGGAATAATATCTATCCGCTCCATCATGTATTTGGGCTGGTCCAATACATTGACGAACAAAACGGAAATCCCATTTCGTTTTAAATCCTGTAAAACATCCTCCATGGCATAGAGTCCGGACTGATCCATGTACTGCATACGCCCCATCCGAATAATAACGGTGGAAGCGGTGGTGGGAATCTGTTCGGCCAATTGTTGAAAATCGCTTGTGGACCCAAAAAACAAAGGGCCTTTTAAGTGCTTAATAAAAACTTCCTCTTTGAATCGCACCGGGAAATTTTTCTCATCGGGCCAGGCTTTTTCATCCAAAGGCTTTACCTCCGATCGTTTCCCTGTGAGGTCGCCAATTTTTTTCATAAACATTAGGGAAGCGATTACCAAACCAATCCCTACCGCATAGACCAGGTTCCAAACGGAGGAAAGCACCAAAACAGTGAGCATAATAATGACCTCTGAACTCAGCTTTATAGGTCCCAATTTGATGTCCTTGGGTAAATACGGAATGGCTTTTAGGCCTTTGTAATCCATGACGCCAATCCCTACCGTAACCAAAATGCCCGCTAAAACGGCAGCTGGTATTTGGGAGGCGACCGGTCCCAGGGCCAATAAAATGAGCAGTAACAGCAGACCGGCAATCATGCCGGAAAGGCGCGTCTTGCCCCCGGAATTAATATTGACCACGGTTCTAATGGTGGCTCCTGCTCCGGGAATTCCCCCGAAAATGGCAGCAATACTATTCCCAATCCCCTGACCCACCAATTCTTTGTTGGGTTTGTGCTTGGTATTGGTCATGTTGTCCGCAACCACCGAGGTAAGCAGGGAATCAATGGCACCCAGCAATGCCAAAGTAAGGGCCGTAAAGATATAGGGGGAAATGGCACTCAATTTAAATTCTGAAAGAATTCCCATCTGCGGTATCGGTAATCCTTCAGGTATTTTTTCAATGGGGCGATAGTCCAATCCAAAGCCATAGGCGACGCCAGAAACCACAATTAAAGCAACCAAAGTGCTTGGGACAACCTTGGTAATTCTTTTAAAACCATATATGATAGCTATAGTGGCCAAGGCCAAGGCCAACTCCAACCAATTGATGTTTCTAAGGGCATTGGGCAATACCTTAAAAGTTCCCAAAACCCCTGAAGCTTCTTTTGCGCCTAATGTTTGCGCTTCTTTGAGCATCTCCGCCTCGGTGATTTTTGAGGCACGTTTAATGGTTTCCTCAAAGTCTTCCAGGACCAAAATCCCTTCACCGGCCTCTTCCTTTAAAATATTTTCCAGGATCTCCTCTTCTGCTTCCGGCATAAATTGGGTTACATACGTCTCGTCTTCCTTGGGATAATAACCCACGGCAGGTAAGATTTGTGTCACCAGGATAATCACTCCAATGGCGGTCATAAATCCCGATACAACTGGATAGGGAATGTATTTAATGTACATTCCCAGGCCAATGGCCCCCAAGCCAATCTGCATGAGTCCGGCCAAAAGGAATACGGTCAGGATAATGGGAAGGGCTTTGTTGACATCTCCGTCATGAACGGCCAAAATACCGGCAATCACGACCATACTTACGGCGGTCATAGGAGCTGTTGGGCCAGATATCTGCGTATTGGTGCCGCCAAAGAGGGCCGCAAAAAAACTGATAAAAATAGCTCCGTACAAACCTGCACTTGGTCCAAGTCCGGAACTGACCCCAAATGCCAATGCCAGGGGAAGTGCAACAATACCGGCTGTGATACCCCCAAATAAATCACCCCGAAAATGGGCAAAAAAGTTCTTCATAAAATCGTGGATTTCTTGGTATACCTAACGGTGGATATAGGTTATACGTGAATATGGTAAATTTCGTCCAAGGCAGAAGTATTGTTCATACTGATATCCATATCATTGGCAATACCATTTTTAATATCGTATACCCACCCATGGATGTGTAAAAACTGTCCTTCCTGCCAGGCGTGTTGGACAATGGAGGTTTTGGCCAAATCATATACCTGCTCCTTCACGTTTAATTCCACCAAATGGTCCCAACGTTTGTTCTCATCTGCTATGGCCTCCAATTCTGGTTTGTACTTTGCATAGATATCCTTGATATGACGTATCCATTTCCCCACAAAACCAACGGTACTATGTCCCATGGCTGCCTTTACACCACCACAACCATAATGCCCACAAACTATAATATGCCTTACTTTGAGGGCGGTTACGGCATATTCCAGCACGCTGAGCATATTAATGTCGGTATGGATGACCATATTGGCAATATTCCTATGTGTAAACACTTCGCCGGGCTCGGCGCCAATTACATCACTTGATGGAACCCTACTATCTGCACAACCAATCCATAAAAGTGGAGGATGCTGACCCTTGGCCATTTCATCAAAATAGGTTGGGTTCTCCGCCAATTTTTTTGCTGCCCATTTTTTGTTTTTTTCGAGGATATCTTTGTAGTAGAGCATAGTAATAGTATTTAGCTGCGCACAAAAACACAGAATTAAAAGTATTGCTATTGATAGGAAAGGTACGGATTTTTTAAAAATCCTTCAATAACCGAAGACTATTTGAAGGCAACCAACCCGTTTGGCCATCGGCAATCCTTATTTTATGCCAATCTTCCAGGGATTCCAGTACATTGACCTTGGTGCCCTCATGTAAGGCGAAGACTTTTTCACTACGTTCATTGGGTTCTGAGGTCACCACAATTTCACGCTCAAAAATTATCCCGGGATTTTTTGCCATATAGCTCTTATGGGCCAGATAGCCCATTGCCACGGAAAAAAAAGAAATGAAAAGGGCCGTATTGGCCACAATAAAGGCAATCCGTTTTTTGGTAGCGGAATATAGGATATAATAAATAATGAACCCTAAAACAAATAGGAATATCATGGCTATGGCCAAATAGGCCCATTGGTCTGCGGAAAGTGACAAAACAATGGTGTCATGCAGCCGGGACATTGCTGTTTTGGGCATTTCCTCAACGGCATCCAATCGCATGTTTTGGGCAAAGCCGAGATTGTTCTTTATTTCAGAATCATTGGGCTTGAGCAATAGGGCTTTTTCGTAATAATAGATACTGGGACCAATTTCATCCAGTTTGTAATGGCAGTTGCCCAAATTGAAATAGAGTTCGGCCGAATGCTTGCCATTTTCCAAAATATCCTCGTAAAAACCAATGGCCTTTTGGTATTCCCCTTCATTGTATGCATCCGTGGCCTTTTGGAACAGGACCTCGTTTTGGGCATAGGTTCCCGATACCAGGAAAAAAAGCGCTATGATACCTACATATGTCTTTTTCATAGCTGTTTGTCCATTTTGGAGATGACTTCACTTGCCTTTACATAGTCTTCATTCATCTGTACATTGGTAATGGGACTGTAACGTGCCATTTCACAACTTTGCAATAGCGCTATAAATTGTGATGTAGTGGCTTCATCCACTTTTCTGTCATTGAGTAGATCAACTATTTTTTCTTTACTGAATTCCGAAGTTTCGATCTTAAGTTTTGCTTTGAGATAATTATGTAAAGCTTTCTCCAGGGCAACATAAAAACCATCCGGATTACCCAATTGCTTTTTGGCTGTGGAAAGGTATTTTTTGGCCAATCGGTTGGCCATTTTTAGGCGATTACCTTCAACGTCCGCATCACTTTCCTGTTTTTTCTTTCTAATGAAAAGAACCAAGGGAATAAGGGCCAATGGTCCGAACAACAGCCAAAGGAATTTTTGGGAACCAAAAAAGCGTTCCGTGCTTACGGAAATCAAGTTTGGTTGTGTTTTGATAAAATGGAACTGACTTCCGGTCGCCACGGCAATTTGTGGCCTACCGACCAAACCAGGGGTACCTTGCACATCATCCGTTGGGCCTTCCATTACATTGATCGTTATTTCGTCGGAATTCAATGTCCTGTAAGCCCTTGCTCTGGGATCAAAGTAACTGAAGGAAATACTGGGGATGGGATACCTTCCCCTAAAGGAGGGAACTATGGTATAGTTATTGGTCACCTTCCCTTGCATCCCTGTAATGGTGGTACGGACCTTTTCATCAAATTCAGGTTCATAAACCTCCAGTGCACTGGGCAGTTCAGGCTCCGGTAACTGGAAGAGTTTAAGGTTTCCCTTGCCACTTACTTCAACCTTGGCCTGCAGGGATTCTGAAGCATTAAGACTGGTTTTGCTGGTCGTAACGGTAAAATCGAATTGTCCCACAGCACCACTGAACCCCACGGGTTTTCCTTGTTCCGGCAATGGGAGTACATTAAGTGTTCGCTTGCCTGCCGAGACCGTTTTACTGGTTTGCGTGTAGATTCGACTACCGAAGAAATCCCTTCTACTGGTAGGAACATCCACATATATTTCCAAGGCCAATGGTTCAATTTCCAACTTTCCCGACTTTTGGGGATAGAGGACCACCCGCTTTAGTATTACACTTCGGTAAGGTTTGCCCTTATAGGTTTCATTTACCGTATTATACTTGGTAACGGGGATATCCTGGCTCCAGAAATTATTGTATTTGGGACTGTCCAACGGCCTAAAATTGGTAACGGATATGTTGGAACTAATGTATAGTTTATACACCACGGTCACCGCTTCATTTAAATAGGGGCTTCCCTTGGAGACCTCCGCTATCAAATGCAGGTTTTCATCGGCGACGTCTTCTGCCGTCTTTGGCGCATTGGGATTGGCCACGGCCTGTGTAATCTGTACTTTTCTTGGTATGGTCTTATAGGTTTCCCCATCAATTTCTATAGCGGCCTGCCCTATGGTAAAACTACCTTGTGCCGTAGGTTTTAGGATGTAGGAATAGGATTTGGAAAAGGTTCGTTTTCCATTGATCCAGGATGAGGAAATGGACTGTGATGGTCCCATGATCACCTGGAACCCATCAAAAGTGGGGGGATTGAAATTATCACCATCCTTATTCATTGCAAATTCCACCCGTAATCGTTCATTGATACCCAATTTTTCCTTGCTCAGCTTTATTTCAAAAGTCACTTCATCGGCATCTTGTGCGGATAAGGTTCCTCCCCAAAGCAAGAAAAGGACAATTAAATAACGATATGTCAATTCCCAGGCGTACACTACCAGTCTTTCTCGTTTTTGATTTTCTTACCCTTCACTTTTTTGGCATCAATCTTCTCTTGCACTTTTTTCTCTTCGTTCTGCATGGCCTCTAAAAGGTTTTGAATTTGCTGTTTGGAAAGTTGATTGGGCCTTGGCCTGGGTTGCTTCTCGGGTTCTTCTCCCTGGTTGGGCTGTTTTTTCTGCTCCTCTTTTTCTTCGCCATCCCCTTTTTTGTTCTCTTCGGGCTTTTGGTCACCCTTATCCCCTTCATCACCTTTATCCTTGTTCTGATCGTCTTTTTGGTCTCCTTCCTGGTCTTTGTTTTGGTCCCCCTCGTTATTTTGGTCTTGGTTCTGTTCCTTGTTATCCTTGTTCTGGTCCTTATTTTGGTCGTCCTTGTTTTGATCGTTGTTTTGTTGGTCCTGTTGTTTTTTTAACAACTCTTTGGCCAAAGCTAGATTGTATCGTGTTTCATCGTCCTTAGGGTCGCTTCTCAAAGCCTCTTTGTAGGCCTCCACGGCTTTATCATATTCCTTATTGTTCATGAATACATTTCCCATATTATGAAAGGCCTTGTGTTTGGTAGGCTTTTCATCGGCCTTTTCACCAGCTTCCTTAAAACGTGCAAAAGCTTCCGGTAATTTTTCCCTATTGTAGTACGCCCTGCCCAGATTGTATGGGGCAGCGGTGTTTTCACCACTTTTGGAAATGGCCTTTCTGTATTCGCCCTCCGCATGGATAAAATCGTTCTGAACCAGTTCCTCATTGGCGTTATATGTTATATTGGTCGATTCTTTGAACGCCTTGTCCGAAGCTTTGCGAGCTTCCTCATCATTTTGGGCCAAAATAGGGCTTGCCGAACATAACAGCAATCCTATAGCAACTAAAAATCTAACTATTGTCATGTTCATTAAAAAGGTTTAGTTTTTTCAACCATTTTGTCTTACGATCAAGGAGGAAAATATCCAAAAACAGAAAGAAGATGGCAATACCCAGGAACCATTGAAATTGATCTTTGTACTCGGCAAATTGCTTTGCTTCAAACTCCTTTTTGTCCATTTTGTCCAATTCTTCCTTTATAAAAGTTACGGCATCCTCGGTATTGGCTCCGTTTACATAGGAACCATTTCCGGTAGCTGCGATCTGGGTAAGCACGGATTCGTTCAATCTGCTGATCACCACTTCCCCCTCTTGATTTTTCTTGAGACTTTCCACAACACCATTGCGCTTTATGGGAATGGGTGCCCCTTTTATTTTTCCAACACCAATGGTATATACTTTTATGCCCTGGCTGACCGCCTTTTCCAAGGCTTCCAAGGTATTCCCCTCTGAATGGTCCTCCCCATCGGAAACAATGAACAACACCCTGTTGGTCTGTTCTTCATCATTGTAATATGTTGAGGCCAAATCTATGGCGGAATTAATTGCGGTTCCTTGTGAGGAAAGCATATCGGTATTCATGCTCTGCAGGAACATTTTTGCAGCACTGTAATCCGTGGTGATGGGCAATTGGGGGAACGCCTGCCCGGCATAAGCTATAATTCCAATACGGTCGCTGGCCAGTTGGTTGATGATTTGGGAAACCAACCGCTTGGCTTTCTCCAAACGGTTTGGCGCGATATCCTCCGCAAGCATGCTTTTGGATACATCCACGGCAAAAACGATGTCTACCCCCTCACGTTTAACGGTTTCAAGTTTGGTTCCAATTTTGGGGTTTACCAATGCCAGAACCAAAAAGGCAATACCCAAAAGGAATAGCATAAGCTTCAAACTTGCCTTGAATTTGGATTTTTCGGGCGCTAATTTTTTGAGCATACGTGCATTGGCAAATTCCCTTTGCTTGGTTCTTTTCCAAACCTGTACCATAAGAAATAACAGGAACAGGACCGGAATGAGTCCCAACAGATAGAAATACAATTTTTCATCGAACTGCACCATGGCTTATATAAAACTTTTAAATACGGTGTTCCTTAAACCCCATTCGACCAATAAAAGCATTCCGGCCAAAAATACCCAGGACCGAAACTTTTCTTCATATCGATAATATTTGAATTCCTCAATTTCCGTCTTCTCCAACTTGTTGATTTCGTTATAGATCTCCTCAAGTTTTTCGTTATCCGTGGCCCTAAAGTACTCGCCTCCGGTAACATCTGCAATTTCCTGTAGCAGGTCCTCATCAATTTCCACTTCCCGCATGCCGTATTGGAATGAACCATCCCTTTTATAAGCAATTGGCGTAAGGGCATTACCGTTGGTGCCAAGCCCAATGGTATAGGTTTTAATATCATATTCCACCGCCAGGTCGGCAGCCGTTTGAGGCTCAATAAAACCGGAATTGTTGACCCCATCGGTCAATAGGATAATGACCTTGCTTATGGCCTTACTTTCTTTTAAACGGTTCACGGATGTTGCCAGTCCCATTCCAATAGCGGTACCATCTTCGAGCTGTCCATAGATAATATCTCTTAAGGCCCTTAAAACAATGGATTTATCGCTTGTAATGGGGGTTTTGGTATAGCTTTCGCCGGCATAGGCTACCAGGCCTATACGGTCATTGGGCCTTTTTTTGATGAAATCTGCAGCGACTTCCTTAAGGGCAGAGAGTCTATTGGGCTTTAAATCCTGCGCCAACATACTGGAAGAAACATCAATGGCCATGACAATGTCAATTCCTTTGGTAGTTTTGGTACGTGTTGAAATGTCCTCAATCTGTGGTCTGGCCAAAGCTGTGATTACCGATGCCAAGGCCAAGAGCCTTAAAACGAAGAGCAATGGTTTTAATTTGGTGAGCCAACTGGAGGAGGAAAAGGCTTTGGAACTGGATAATTTTACAAAGGCCATTTGTTCCTTACGTGTGAGGACATACCACAGAATAGCAATTGGTATGAGCAATAGTAGCCAAAAGAATTCCGGATTTGCAAATTGTACGTTGTCCAACATTAGGCTTGGGTTTTTACATCTATGGAAGCGGTAATCCGCTGCACGATCTGTTCGGCATATTCATCACCATCCAACCAGGTCAACATAATTTGCTGTTGGAACCCGACCCCTCCATAGAGGAAAACAGTATACTTGGTCCGTATGTTCTTATTGGAGTCGGGCATTTTCATTTGGTACGAACCAAATGTCTTTAATCCCTGGACCCCGGTTTTGGTAAAGGCCTCTTCATTTTTGGCAATAAGGTTTTTTGCCCCACGTTCCTCCAATTTTAGTAAGACCGCTTCCACTGCCTTTTCAAAATCCAAAGGCTTACCATTACTATAGGAAAGGGAAGATACTGAAATGGAGAAAAGGCCGGCTTCATTGGTCATGCCAAAGACTTGGGCACTTTGTATACTGTCCGCAGGGTTGAATTCCCCAAGTTCCTTTCGTAAAAGTACTTCCGGAGTTTCAACTTCAACGGGGGGATAACCATAGGAACTCATGATCCATTCCCCCTCCAATAACCGTTTTGTGGGATGTCTTAGAACCGTGTCCTTTACATCTTTGAATCCATAAATTCCTATGGATGTCCCAATGCCCAACACAATCAGTCCCGCAAACACTGCGGCCGCGGTCCAAATTCGTTTTTTTAACCTTTTTCTTTCCAGTTCCTCCAGGTAGCTTTCGTCCTGAAGCCTGTCTTCCTCTTCCGGTTCCGGTAATGCCTCCTTGGTTTTTACCACAATAAATTCTACGGACCTTCTATTCTCTTCGGCTATGGAAACCGCTGGCTTGGATTTTGCAAATTTCACCAAATCCGCGGTCTGGAGTACCTTTTTGAACTGGGAAATGGTCTCGTCTTCCAATTGGAGTTCCCCCGCATCCTTTAATAGCTCCAAACGCGCTATCAATTGGTCCGTGGTACTTTCCATTGCGGAGATATGCACCTCTTCTTCCAGATAGGAACGTACAATATTGGTCAATTCCGAATAGTACTTTTTGAATTCATCCTGAATAAGGTATCTGGACTTTTCCAGTTCTTGCAACTGCAGCAATGCCCGGTCATATGGCGGCAATAAGGCCACTTTTTCCTCTTCCGTCAAGGGTTTTGGCCTAAAGAAAAACCAGTAAACCAATCCACCAATGATCACTAATGCAAAAAGAATGGCAAGGATCCATTGCCAAATCTTGGCGTAATTGCGTTCAACTTGGATCAATGGTTTAATGTCGTAAAGTTTTTGCTTGGTGGTATCAACGGCAACATCGGCTACCCTGATCTTAAAGGAATCGGTCAAAAAAGGTTCCTCGTTGATGGCTATACGTTGTGGAGGTATGGTATAGGAACCACTATCAAACTGTGTCAGCGCATATATCCTTTGCAGGGTGATCCTGTCCTTTTTTTTGGTGGTATCTATTTTAAGGGCTTCCACCATTTCCAATGGTGAAAAGGTCTGATCTTCGGGAAAATAGACCAGGTTCAAAGAGTCGGTTTCCACGGTAATCTTGTATTGGATCTGCTCGCCGATCTTTATCTGGAACGTATCAATTTCAACATTTACTGAGGATGTCCCCTGGGCTTTAACCGTAGGTATGCTAAAAACCATTAAAACAAGGCAAAGGCAAAGGAAGGACCTGGAATGTTGGTTCCTCTGGAATATGGACTTCATATTTTTTGCCTTGAACTTCATCTATCCCCTTCTTTTAAAATAGCCCAATAATTTTTTAACATAGCTTTCGTCCACCCTGCAATTGATAATGCCACTGCCCGATTTCGTAAAAGCATTGTTGTAATAATCCACCCGCTCCATGTGGTATCGCCAATAATTGTGACGTACCTGTTTGGAGCTTGTGTTGACCAATCGAATACTACCGTCCTCTGCATCCTGTACCTGAATTACCCCAAGATTGGGGATGTATTCCTCCTTTTCGTCATATACCCGTATACCGGTAACATCGTGTTTGTTCCCAACAATTCTTAGGGTATCCGCGTAACCTTCCGCAATGAAATCTGAAAGGACAAAGACAATGGCCTTCTTTTTCATAACATTGGTAAGGAACTTCAATGCCTCTGCGATATTGGTTTTGTTGCTTTCGGGCTCAAACTCCAATAGTTCCCTAATAATTCGTAGGATATGGCTCTTTCCCTTTTTTGGAGGGATAAATAGTTCCACTTCATCCGAGAATAGGATGAGTCCCACCTTATCATTATTCTGCATTGCGGAGAATGCCAGAGTTGCTGAAATCTCGGTGACCACCTCTTTTTTGAATTGGTCCACCGTACCAAAAAGTTCCGATCCACTCACATCTACCAAGAGCATCATGGTAAGTTCCCGTTCCTCCTCAAAGACCTTCACATAGGGTTCATTATAGCGTGCGGTTACGTTCCAATCTATGGATCGTACATCGTCACCAAATTGGTATTGGCGCACTTCGCTGAAGGTCATGCCCCTTCCTTTGAAGGTGGAATGGTATTCCCCGCCGAAGAGATGGTCGGACAACCTCCTCGTTTTAATCTCTATTTTCCGTACTTTTTTTAAAAGCTCTTTTGTGTCCATTTATTTCAGTCAACAGCGATTCGTATTTAGTAATCAGTGTAAAGGTGCAATGAGTTTTGTTTGTGACCAATAACCCATCGTTTACTGACAACTGTAAACTGAGTTATGGTACTTCTACCTGGTTTACGATTTTGTTGATTATTTCTTCCGAGGTAATGTTTTCGGCCTCAGCTTCATAGGTTATACCAATTCTGTGGCGCAACACATCATGCACTACGGCACGCACGTCCTCTGGAATAACATAGCCACGCTGTTTTATAAAGGCGTAACATTTTGAGGCTGTTGCCAGATTAATACTTCCCCTTGGAGAGGCACCAAAACTGATCAGTGGTTTAAGGTTTTCAAGATTGTACTTTTCGGGATAGCGGGTGGCAAAGATCAAATCGAGAATGTACTTTTCAATTTTTTCATCCATGTAAACTTCCCTTGCCGCTTTCTGGGCACTTAAAATTTGGTTCAGGCTTACCACGGGCTTAACGGGTTCCATTCCACCCTTAAGATTTAGCCTTATGATCAATTGCTCCTCGGTCAGTTTTGGATAATCTATGATCGTTTTCAGCATAAATCGGTCAACCTGTGCTTCGGGAAGTGGATAGGTACCCTCCTGTTCGACCGGGTTTTGCGTGGCCATAACCAAAAAGGGCTTATCCAGAATAAAGGTTTCGTCCCCAATGGTTACCTGTTTCTCCTGCATCGCCTCCAGAAGTGCCGATTGCACTTTGGCCGGGGCCCTATTGATCTCATCCGCCAAAACAAAATTGGCGAATATGGGACCTTTTTTTATGGAGAAATCGTTCTCTTTAATGTTATAAATAAGCGTTCCGATAACGTCCGCTGGAAGTAGGTCCGGAGTAAACTGGATACGGCTAAAACTTCCCTTTACCGCTCTGGCCAGGGTGTTGATGGCCAAGGTTTTTGCCAATCCGGGAACTCCCTCCAATAAAATATGCCCCTGTCCCAAGAGACCGATCAATAGACGCTCCACCATTTGCTTCTGACCTACAATGGCCTTGTCCATTTCTTGTTTTAACAACCCTATGAATGCACTTTCTTGAGCGATTTTTTCATTTACAGCTGCAATATCAATAGTAGTATTTTCCTCCATAAAGACTTGATGTTCAGGTCTGGTTTATATCAAAGTGCAAAATGAAAATTTATTTAAAATTGCTCTGTTAATTATTGGTTAAAAAAACTTGCGAGCCCCAAGTTTTATGACCCTTTTAAGGGATTTATGTTTATTTTCACGCGCATGTCCAAAACTGATTTTTACTCGAGAATAATTGCCGGAACAATGACTTGGGGAAGCTGGGGGAAACAGCTTTCCAGAAAAGGCATGGCAGAGTTGATGAACTTTTGTTTGACCCATGGAATTTCCACATTTGACCATGCCGATATTTATGGCGAATATGGAAATGAAGAGGCTTTTGGTGATGCATTTTTGGATTCGGGAATTGATCGGGAACACATTCAATTGATTACCAAATGTGGCATTCAGATGACCCGGGGCCGTACCAATTCGGTGAAGCATTATCAATATGATGCGGCGTATATTGTTTGGTCCGCGGAACGGTCCCTTAAAAAATTACGGACGGATTATTTGGATTTCTTTTTATTGCATAGGCCCAGCCCTTTAATGGTTCCCGAAGAAATCGCCAAAGCGGTTGAGCAGCTAAAGAGGGAAGGTAAGATAAGACAGTTTGGGGTTTCCAATTTCACGCCATCGCAAATTGCCCTTTTGGAAAAATATGTCAATGTGGAGGGAAATCAGGTGGAATATTCCTTGACCCATGTCAATCCCATGGAAGATGGTACTTTTGATGACTGCATGGGCCATGGTAGGATGGTTATGGCTTGGAGTCCCTTGGGAAGCTATTTTCGGGAAGAAGATGAATTGAAACAAAGGGTTGAACCCGTTTTGAAGCAATTATCGGAAAAGTATAATGCGGAAGCCAGCCAATTGCTGCTTGCTTTTGTTCTAAAACACCCGGCCAAGGTTTTTCCCGTTGTTGGTACTACCAATAAGGAAAGGTTATCCGGTTCCATTGAGGCCCTTAAAATTGAGCTGGAATTACAGGACTGGTTCACTATGCTGGAGGCTTCAAAGGGCAGAAGGGTTCCCTAAAAATTGCAATTATGAAGAAAACTGCGCTAATTACCGGTGCAACCAGTGGCATAGGAAAAGCCACCGCAACGTTGTTCTCGGAACAAGGGTTTACATTGATTTTGTGCGGGAGAAGACAAGAACGTCTGGACGCCATAAAAGGGGAGCTTTCAAAACATACGGAAATCCATACCTTGAACTTTGATGTAAGGAACCGGGAAGAGGTATTCAAGGCCATTGCATCACTTCCGGAAGCGTTTTCCCAAATAGATGTCCTTATCAATAATGCAGGAAATGCCCATGGATTGGATCCAATCCAAAATGGCAGCTTGGACGATTGGGATGCGATGCTGGATATTAATGTAAAAGGACTTTTGTATGTTTCCAAGGCGGTGATTCCGGATATGGTAAAAAGACAGGCCGGACATATCATCAATATTGGTTCTTTGGCAGGAAAGGAGGTCTATCCCAAGGGCAATGTGTACTGTGCGAGCAAACATGCCGTAGACGCCTTAAACCAGGGAATGCGAAAGGACCTCAATGCCTATGGCGTCCGTGTGGGGGCCATCAATCCAGGGCTGGTGGAAACCGAGTTCAGCGATGTACGCTTCAAGGGAGATACCGAACGTGCCAGTACCGTCTATCAGGGTTATGATGCGCTTAAGGCGGAAGATATTGCGGAAATCATCCATTTTGTGGTGACTCGTCCTTATCATATCAATATCGCCGATTTACTGGTCCTGCCTACTGCGCAGGCCAGTTCCACTATTCTGAAGAAGGAGTTATGATCAATAAACGTCTCCTCATTAAAAACCTTTTGGCACATAATGATGAGAACAGCTTTTACGATAAAAAACGTTTTATCTCCATTGGGGAAAAAGAGGGCAAGGCCAAGTTCTTGAAGCATGTCTGTGCATTGGCCAACAGCAATCCAAAGAACAATTCCTTTATTGTGGTTGGGGTAGAGGATGAGGACAATAAGATTGTTGGGGTGGATTTTTTTGATGATAGCAAAATCCAAAACCTCGTAAATGCTTATTTGGACAACCCTCCATTGATTTCCTATGAGAATATTCCATTTCCCCATCTTTTGGAAGGAAAGGTGGTTGGTTTGGTGACCATAAAGTCCAACGGCAAGGTTTGTGCACTTCGCAAGAATATTTGGAAATACTATGGAGGTGCCGTTTTTTTTAGGGAAGGGAGTATAAGCCTTCCCAAAGCTTTTGGTATTGAACTCAAGGATATCAACTCCAAAAAAGTAGCTACCATTGAACACCATGCCCGGAACAACATAGAACTTACCTTGGATGGCGTTATTGATTTTATCAATTATCGCCATGCCGATCTGACCAGTCATTACAAAGTCTTTAAGGAACAGTTTGTAGTTTGTTGGGCCGGCCATGCCAAAAAGGTGAAAGGGGAAACATACTACTCACGGGTAGATATTGAACTTATCAATGAGCAAGTGAAATTGTTCTACTCGGCTTTGGACGAGGTTTCCGTATATTATGATGAATCGAGTTTTACGACCTTGGAGTATGTGCAATTGGGCCTGGGAAAGCAACAGAAATATTACCCTTTGGAAAAGGTTACCATCACTTTTATGGAAAATGGGAATTATCAAATGAACAGTGAGCTCGTCTTTGAACCTCCGCAGTACGACAAAAAGACCCTTCACCATATCTATAACAGTAATAGTGCCTTACTACAAAAGCTAAAGAACAGGATAAATCTTACCCCAGCGGAGAAAAAGGATTTGCACTTTTTACCGGACACCTACCTTATTTGCTATTTAAATGGGTTTGAGGAGGCAAAGGACCAGATGGAATTGGCGCGTACAATTTTAAAGGAACAGGATAGAGGGCTCTATGAGACCCTAAAACTGTCCTTGCGCATTCTAAGAAAGGTCAAATACAACTAAAGGATTTCCTTAGGCTATTTCTTCCCAAGTTGGCAAGGCCACAATGGCCCCATATTTTGTAGTCGTCAAAGCTCCCGCCTTATTGGCTTTTTCTATCATTTGTACCAACAGGGTATTGTCCTGGAATATGGTGTTAAAATCATTCAATTCCGCAATTTGATAGAGAAGACATCCAATAAAGGCATCCCCTGCTCCAGTGGTGTCCACGGGAGAAACTTTAATACTAGGTACCAAGGTGGAAAATCCGTCCATACTTAAATACGTACCGTCCTTGCCCAGGGTAATGACTATGATTTTTGCCCCTACCTCATGAAGGTGCCCACTTGCTTCCTTCAGGTCTTCTTTCCCGGACAATAACTGGGCTTCCTCCAGGCTGAACTTACACAAATGTGATTTTTCCACATAGGGAAGGCATTTTTTGATAAAATTGGCTTCATTATCCTTCCAAAGATCCCCTCTAAAATTGGGGTCAAAACTTATGAATGATTTTTGGGTGAGGGCATCAAAAAGATAGTGGTTATAGGCTTCTTCCAAAGAACCACCAAGTAAGGCCGTAGCGGCCCCAAAATGAACCAAATTTTTATGGAATACTTTTTTGATACTCGAATCGTACTTGAGTTCCTTATCGGCCCCACGGCTAAAAACAAAATCGCGTTCACCATCTTCGGCCAAGGAGACAAAAGCCAGGGTGGTAAATGTTTTGGAACGTTGGGCCATGGAAATATCCACATTCCCCTCTTTAAGGACATTTAAAAGAAAAGAACCAAAAGGGTCCTTGCCCACACAACCAATGAAACAACTTTTTCCACCTAGTTTGGAAATGGCACAGGCCACATTGGCGGGGGCCCCTCCCGCTTTTTTAGTAAAGTCATTTGCTTTTGACAAATCACTTCCTTGGTTTTCACCCACAAAGTCGATCAGGACTTCCCCAATACAAAAAACCTTAGTCATTGCTTCCGTAAAAATAATAGGGAAAGGTACATAGAAATTTAAAGGGATGGGAGTTGGATAAAACTTTACTTTAAATTAGGGTAGAAAGCCATATAAGTTCCTATAATTGCCAAAAATTTGACATGAGGAGATTTGTTATTGGAGACTTGCATTCCGGACTTAGGGCTTTGAAACAACTTTTACACAAAACCAAGGTATCCCCGGAAGACCATCTTATTTTTTTGGGGGACTATGTGGATTCATGGAGTGAGGCCTTTGAAACGGTTGAATTTTTAATAGCATTGAATAAAAGTCATAACTGTACTTTCATAAGGGGAAACCATGACGAACTTTGCAAGGAATGGATGATTACCGGTGAAGAGAATCCCCAGTGGTTGGCCCATGGAGGTCAAGCAACACGCGAATCCTATTTGAAAGCTGGACGGGAAAAGTGGAATATCCATCTGCAGTTTTTTGAAAATCTGGAAAACTATTTTTTGGATGAAAACAACCGGCTGTATTTACATGCAGGCTTCACCAATTTAAAAGGGATTGACCATGAGTATTTTGAGCAGCTTTACTACTGGGACCGAACGCTCTGGGAATTGGCCAAAGCACTAAACCCTAAATTATCTCCCCGCGATGCGAACTATCCTATGCGGTTTACCCACTATTTGGAAATATTCATTGGCCATACCCCCTTGTCCAAAACAGGGCATGCTGTTCCCAAAAATGCGGCCAATGTCTGGAATGTGGATACGGGTGCGGCATTTAAGGGACCCTTGACCATCATGGATGTGGATACCAAGGAATACTGGCAAAGCAACCCCGTCCATACGTTTTATGCAGGGGAGCAGGGTAGAAACTGAAACTGGTCCTTGCGGATTTCCTTTGGATGAAAGGCTTTAAAACTTTCCGGACTTATGCTCGTCCTGCCATCTCATCAATTCTTTCCATTTACCCTCATGGGCCATTCTAGCCTGCATTGGCCATGAGGATGGATCATGGATCCGATAGCGTTTGCCCCCGGAATTCAATACTTCCTGACATTTGTTTACGGGAACTTCGGACAATGCTTTCCATGTCTTTATACCAAAATTGTGGAACAGCCCTTCAATTTTTGGACCAATGCCTTCCACAATTTTTAGATCATCTTGTTTAATACGTTTACCAAAAACTGCTTTGGCGGCAGTAGCGTTAAAGGCAAATTCGTGGGTAGCAGCGGTATGGGACCGCCCTTCACTTTTTGTCGTTGGTGTCTCTGATATCTTTTTGTTACAGGCCTCCAAATCGGCCTTTAATCTTTCGTTTTGGTCCTCCAAAGCCTTTATTGCTGTGGAACTGTCAATTACATCTCTTTTTCTTTTGCCCAATGCATATCCTATAAGGGCACATAGGACACCAATTACAATGGCAATCAACCAGTACCAGATTGTATCAAAGTTCATTTTTCCATATTTTTTGTTAGCAGTGATTTGTTGGAAACCGATGCTTCCTGAACACTCTTATTTTATACACGTATTAACGGTAATTACTCTAAAGCCCGAAATAAGGAATACCCCTATCAAAAAGGGAATTGCAACCCCAATGGTATGGGATGGCTTTCACGTCATCGTCAATGGAATAAGTGTTTAGACCTACAATTTATTAAAAAAGCAGCGGAGAATGTTAATTTTTTCTAAGGAAAAACTTAAAAAACAGCATTGTATCAACCAGTTAGCGCAATCATATCGTATGTACCTAAAGCTAAAAACGGAACAAATTTTACCAACTATACAGTATTATGTGCAAGCGATAAGGTTGCGTATTGGGGGAAAATAAAATAATAGGAAATTTGAAGCATAGAACTAGGTAAGTACCCTATTTCTCCCGACAAGGTTCCGGCATTGAAATAGGGTTTACGATATTTAAGTTTGAGTTAGTTAAGTTGGTTTAAAACCGTTGCACTTCTTTAGGCAGCGGTTTTTTTATAGGTCAAACTTTATCCCTTGCGCCAAAGGAAGTGCCGTTGTATAATTTATGGTATTGGTCTGTCTTCTCATGTAAATCTTCCAAGCATCCGAACCACTTTCACGACCACCTCCAGTTTCCTTCTCCCCACCAAAGGCCCCTCCAATTTCAGCTCCCGAGGTTCCTATGTTAACATTGGCGATTCCACAATCACTGCCGGCAACCGATAGAAAACGTTCTGCCTCCCTTAAATTGTTGGTCATAATGGCGGAAGAAAGTCCTTGGACCACATCGTTTTGTTGGGCAATTGCATTTTCAACTTCCCCGGTATACTTTAATAGGTACAATATGGGCGCAAAGGTTTCCTCCTGAACAATTTCAAAAGCGTTGTTGGCTTCCACGATTGCCGGTTTTACATAACACCCACTCTCGTAGCCATCCCCAGTTAAAACGCCACCTTCCATCAATAGCCTGCCCCCTTCGGACCTTGCTTTTTCCAAAGCCTTTTCATATAGGGAAACGGCAGCTGTGTCTATTAAGGGGCCAACGTGGTTGTTCTCGTCCAATGGATTGCCTATCCTCAGTTGTTGGTAAGCATCGACCAAAGCGTTTTTAACTTGTTCATAAATGGATTCATGGACTATTAACCGTCTTGTGGAAGTACAACGTTGTCCGGCGGTTCCTACGGCCCCAAAAACAGCACCTATAATTGTCATTTTGATGTCCGCGTCCGGGGTAACTATAATGGCATTGTTCCCTCCGAGTTCCAAAAGTGACTTTCCCAATCTTGCCGCCACGGCCTGGGCCACTATTTTCCCCATGCGAATGGAGCCGGTTGCGGAAATCAAGGGAATTCTTTTGTCTTGGGTCATCAACTCCCCAACGCGGTAATCTCCGTTGATCAAACAGGAAATCCCTTCCGGCAGGTTATTGGTCTTAAGTACTTCTGCAATAATATTTTGACAGGCAATACCGCACAAGGGGGTCTTTTCAGAAGGCTTCCATACACAGACATCCCCACAAATCCATGCAAGGGCCGTATTCCAGGACCACACGGCAACGGGGAAATTAAAGGCCGAAATAATGCCCACTATTCCCAGAGGGTGGTATTGTTCGTACATTCGGTGCCCTGGACGTTCGGAATGCATGGTCAAACCATGCAATTGTCTGGACAGGCCAACAGCAAAGTCACAAATGTCTATCATCTCCTGTACCTCTCCCAATCCTTCTTGATAGGATTTGCCCATTTCATAGGAAACCAGCTTTCCCAAGGGTTCCTTTACTTCCCGTAACTTATCCCCAAATTGTCGGACTATTTCACCTCTCTGGGGGGCAGGAAGTAATCGCCAACTTTTAAAAGCAGCACCAGCAGCTTCCATTACTTTCCCATAGTCCGCTTCCGTAGTGGTGGTTACCTTTCCGATGATGGAACCATCAACGGGAGACAATGAAGTGATGGTTTCTCCTGAACCAAAAGCCTCCATTCCAGTGGATGTTCCCTGATTGATTTCCTTTACCCCTAGGATTTCCAATGCCTCGTGAATACCAAAGGCCGTAGCTGTTTCTGCCATTTGTAACTTTTTAGTGCGATTTTGTTGAAATTCCAACAAAACTACAAAGATTAAAAGTGTTCATCCTTAAACGGAAAGCAAAAATGCGATTATACCCAAAAGGGCCGGTAATCCTTGGATATAGAATATTTTTTTGGATACGCTTAGTGCGCCATAAATCCCGGCCACGACAACACAGCCCAAAAAAAAGAGCGCTATGTTCATGGACCAATTGGAGTCTTCAATAAGGAGTGACCAAACAAGACCAGCAACTAGGAAACCATTGTACAGCCCTTGGTTGGCGGCCATGGATTTTGTAGGCTCAAAGAGTTCCTTCGGAAATTTCTTGAACACTTTTGGGCCCCTGGTGGTCCAAGCGAACATTTCCAACCAAAGGAAATAAAAATGTAGCAAGGCTACTACAATAACGATAATCTTTGCAACAAGTACCATTATCCTTCTTCTATAAAGCGTTTATCTGTGGGCATTACCGTGCCACAATTGTCACAGGTCCTAAGTTCCTTGGAACCATAAAAATGTTTGAAATGTTTCAAAAAATCCTTTTCAATATCATGTAAGGTAAAATAGGCCTCGTAGAGTTTGTGATTGCAGTTGTCACAGAACCATAGGAGTCCATCGTCTACCTGCATATGGTCCCTTTTTCGTTCTATGACCAAACCAATGGACCCTTCATGCCTTACCGGGGAATGGGGAACTTTGGCAGGGTGTAGGTACATATCGCCGGGGCCAAGTTCCATGGTTTTCTTTTTTCCGTCTTCCTGAATATGAACTTCAATAGTACCTTCCAACTGATAAAAAAGTTCTTCGGTTTCATTGTAATGATAATCCTTTCGGGCATTTGGTCCTGCAACCACCATAACAATATAATCTCCGGCATCCTTATAAAGATTTTTATTGCCCACCGGTGGTTTTAGGGTATCCTTGTTATCCTCAAGCCATTGGTTCAAGTTAAATGGAGGTCGTATTGCCATGACTTATTTTTTGGAAAGTTACAAAACCTTGTCCAAGAAATGAAAAGGCCCGCCATGGCTAGCGGACCTTTTCAAACCATTAAAACACGTAATATAAAACCTAAATCTAAATTTATTTTCGTAAGAAGATCTGTGTATAATAGGGATTGCCCCCGGTATCCATTTCAATACTCAAAGCGGTATGTGTAAAATTTCCTTCAATAGTTTCTTTGTGGGGAGCACTATCCAACCATCCTTCTAAGGCCATATCTGCCAATGGATAATTTCTGGCCACATTTTCGGCAACATGCTCCGCAGCGGTTTCCTTTGCTATTTCGGCGGCCCGGGAACTAAAGTTATCATGGCTCAATTCCCCTTCCCCGATCATGTGCTCATTATGTTCCAATGCATACTTATAAGCTTCTTCGCTAAATTCAAGGGTGCCCATGCCCATTGACGTTCTGTGTTGGTTCACCAAATTAAAGAGTTCCTGTTCCTGGGCAGATAGTTCTATGGTAATTTCTTCTAAGGTTTTGGCTTGATTTTCAAACAATTCTTCTTCCCCTGAAACCGAAGTGGTACTGCAAGAAGCCAAGGCAATGAAAAAAAGAAGAATAAATGCGTAACGTAAATTCATGTTCTCAACTAATTATCAATTCTTTCATATTCGTTACTAAAGTAGGCATGTGCGTGGCGGTACCCAGAAAATCTCTTTGTCTGAACTTATTTTTTCGTTAAGGTGCAGAAAGGTTCAGAATAAGGGCTAATCGGTGAATTGCATTGAATATTTCATCGATGAAAATGGGTATTTCATACTATTTTCCCCACTCGCCGAAGCAGTACTGCCATTGGTCGAACTTCATTTTATACGAATTGGGATGAACGTTGAAAAACGATCGTCAAAAGGAATTCCAGAGGGGTATTATTCCTGCTCTGCGGTAGTATCGTCTTTTAAGACCTTGCTGAAGACAAAAGCACCAATATCCCTAACGGGCCGGTAAAAAATGGAATCTTTTTGGGTTTCTTCGTTAATAAAGGAAAAAGAAGCGGTAGCCTTTTCAAGGAAAACCAAAAGTGCCCCAACGATAACGGCAACTTTTAAGGTTCCAAAAATACCTCCAGCAATTTTATTGAGCAGTCCCAACATGGCAAAATCCGCAATCTTGGTCAAGAGTTTTCCTGCCAGGTGGACCAATAGGACAATGGCGATAAAAGTGACAATAAACGATGTGATTTTAATATAACGATCATTCCAGGCCATGTTCTGGGAGAGGTAATCCCCTGCGATGTAAGAAAAATGAATGGCCCCATAAATTCCGGCAATTAAGGCAATAAGGGAAGCAAGTTCCACAAAAAGGCCGTTTGTAAGACCCTTGTATAGGCCCCAGACCAATAAAAGTCCCAAAACAATGTCCAAAAAGCTCATGAGTGTGGTTTGCGCAAATATAATTCATTGGCTTTAAGTCCAATGATAAGCTGCCATGGGACATCAAAAGAAAAAGCCTATACAGATGCATAGTAGCCCTGGAAATCGGCGAATGGGACTACAAAGTAACCATGTAATGGTTTTGCCAGGATTTTTCACAGAAACCTTTTTGTGGCACACCGCACTAAAGTAACTTTGCACCTATGGCAAGGGACATACACTTAAAACAACGTTGGGAGCTTTTGGTGAATAAACTATCCGCTAAGTTTTCGGATGGGGACCCATTGGAACTGGATGGAATTATCTATTTGGTCGGGATACAGGAATTGGGCCAGGTATATCGAAAATTCAAGAAAGATGAAAAGGTCAATCTCATGCACATTGCCATTTGTCGTTTGTTGGAACCTTATGGGTATTATGAGTTCGATTTTTATGATGAGGAGGGCTGGCCCCACTATAAAGTGAAGGAAACCCTTCCTTCCTTAAAGTCGGGGGAACAAACGGTCCTTATGAAGGAAGCTTTGGTCAATTATTTTTTAGAAAGGGAGTATATCTTTTAATGGAGTTGCAACAACCGTATTATGCCGTAATTTTCACCAACACCAGAACCGACGGTGATTTTGGATATGCCGAAATGGCCGAACAAATGGAACGTTTGGCCAAACAGCAAAAAGGGTATCTTGGCTTTGAGAGCGCCCGTTCCAATTTGGGAATTGCAGTAAGTTATTGGGAAAGCCTGGAGGCCATTGCCGATTGGAAGGCCAACCTGGAACACCTGTATGCCCAGAAGAAGGGCAAATCCGATTGGTATAGCTGGTATAAGGTGCGAATTTGCAGGGTAGAACGTGAATACGAATTTAAAAGCACTTAGCGGACCGTATTTTTTGATTTGCTGAGCCTACCCCTTAATTTTGAATTTCAAACAACTGCGACAAAATGAAGGACCCCGTTTACTTTTCCAACCTCAATAGAAAGGATACCTTAAAAAAACTGGAGAACGAATCTTTTGACCTGGTGATCATTGGCGGTGGCATCACCGGTGGTGGCATTGCCCTGGATGCCGCGTCCAGAGGTTTAAAAGTCGCACTTCTAGAAAAAGACGACTTTGCCTCTGGAACAAGTAGCAAGTCCACAAAACTGATTCATGGCGGGCTGCGGTACTTAAAACAATTTGATTTTTGGTTGGTCAAGGAAGTAGGTTCGGAACGGGCCATTGTGCATAAACTTGCCCCTCATTTGGTGCTACCCGAAAAAATGTTGTTGCCCCTTATTGAGGGAGGCTCCTACGGAAAGTGGCTGACCAGTATAGGACTTAAGGTATATGATATTTTGGCCCAGGTAACCGGGGATGATAAAAGGCAGATGTTGGACAAAAAGCAGGCCCTAAAGCTGGAACCCCTGCTTCCCAAGAAAATACTCAATGGAGCGGGCTATTATGCGGAGTACAGGACCGATGATGCCAGGCTTACGATAGAAAATATTAAGGCGAGCCTAAACTATGGGGCGGTTGCCCTGAATTATGCAAAGGTGACCGACTTTATATATGAAGAAGATCAAGTGGCCGGTGTTGTTGTAAAAGATGTCCTCTCCAAGGAGGGGGATGGGATTACGATAAAATCCAAATACGTTATCAGTGCCGCCGGGCCCTGGGTAGATGAACTCCGTACCATAAACCAGTCCAAAAAGGGAAAACGATTGCACTTGACCAAGGGGGTCCATTTGGTATTTCCACATGAGAAATTGCCCGTAAAACAATCCGTCTATTTCGATATTCCCGATGGGCGCATGATGTTCGCCATCCCCAGGGGCAAGATTACCTATGTTGGGACTACGGACACCAATTACAATTTGGATAAGGACGATATCCGCACGGATTTGGCCGATGCCATTTATTTGATTTCCGCCGTTAACAATATGTTTCCCGATATCAATTTGGAAATGGAGGATATCATTTCCTCCTGGGCGGGCCTAAGGCCACTCATTCATGAAGAAGGTAAATCCGCTTCCGAACTTTCCCGAAAAGATGAGATCTTCACTTCGGATACTGGTCTTATCAGTATTGCAGGAGGGAAACTTACGGGTTATCGTAAGATGGCGGAACGGGTGGTCAACCGCATTGCCAAAAAGTTGGAGGAGGACCATAACATAGAGATCAAGGAATGCCATACCGATACCATCCCACTATGCGGCAATGATTTTAAAAAGTATAAGCAGGTAAAAAAATACATCGATGAGGTCTATGGTCAAATCAAGGAAGATGGTTTGTCGAAATACGACGCATGGTACCTGGTGACCAATTATGGAAAGCAGACAGAACGGATTTTAAGCGATTACGCAAGTTTTAAAAACAAGGACGCCACATTGCGGATGATACGCGCGGAACTCAAGTTTGGTATAGAACATGAAATGGTGGCCAGCCCCATGGATTTCTTTATCCGCCGGACAGGACGACTGTATTTTGACATTGACAGTGTTCGTGGGTATTTAAAACCCGTTTTGGAGGACCTTAGGAAAGCCTATGTCTATGACGATGCCCAGATTTTGGCCTTTACCGAACAAATGGAGGAAGAGTTGGAACTGCATTCCAACTTTTCATTGGAACGGGAATAGCTTCAATCCAACCGCTCAGTCAACTTCTTAAACGTCCTTTTCGGGTCTTTTCCGGCGTAAAGGATTTCGTGAACGGCATTGATGATGGGTATTTTGGATTTATGGGCCAATTTCTGCATCAAAAGGCGGGCACTTTTGGTGGCATAATAACCTTCTGCGACCATATTCATTTCCATCATGGCACTTTTTACGGTGTAGCCCTTCCCAATCATGTTCCCAAACATCCGATTACGACTAAAAGTGGAATAACCGGTGACCAAGAGATCGCCCAAATAGGCGGAGTTGTTGATGTTTCGCTTCATTTTATGGACTTTGCCAATAAAACGCTTCATTTCACGAATGGCATTGCTCATCAAAACACTTTGAAAATTGTCGCCATAGCCCAGTCCATGGGCAATTCCAGCAGCAATGGCATAGATGTTTTTGAGCATGGCCGCATATTCCGTTCCGATAATATCGTCAGAAATCTTGGTGCGGATATAACGGCTTTGTAGATGTTGGGCCATAATATCGGCCTTTTCCCTGTCGGAGCAGGCAATGGTCAAATAGGAAAGGCGTTCCAAGGCCACTTCCTCAGCATGGCAAGGCCCTGTAATGACACCAATGTTATCGTAGGGAATTTGATACTTGTGATGAAAATGTTCACCTACAATACGCCCGGTTTCTGGGACAATGCCCTTTATGGCAGAGAAAAGGGTTTTGCCTTCCAGGGAAACGGTCAATTTTTCCAGTTCCTGTTCCAAAAATGCGGAAGGGATTACAAATACAAGTAGCTCCGCCGCGGTAACGGCTTCGTCCATGGTGTTGGTCAGTTTTAAGTAATCCGTGTTCAATTGGACCGAACTTAGGTAATTGGGGTTTTGTCCTTCCCGCTTTATATGCTCCACGGCATATATACTGCGCATGTACCAATGCACTTCTTCCAAGTTTTCGGTCAATATTTTTACCAAAGCCGTGGCCCAACTTCCGCCACCCAATACCGCTATTTTCAATTTAAGAGTACAATAGAATTATGTCCCCAAAAATAGATGAAAAGATATTGTAGATGTTAATTATTGATTATCAAAAGATTACATTTTTTGGCACGATGCTTGGTTTCTATAAAGCATGAACCAATAAAACAGGACCCATGAAAGCAAAAAAACTACTATTCGGAATATTCGGGATTGGACTGTTGGCAAGTTCTTGCTATACCGAAGTTATTTTAGAGGACGATATTATCGTGGGGTCGCCTTTCAATACGGACCAGGCCTTGCAATCCTATGATCTGTGGTATGTGGACATCAATGCCACCCAAGGGAATGGGGAGATCCCCTTTTTGCAACGCGCCTTTACCCTTTCTTTTGTCAATGGTGTTGTTTTTGCCAACAACAATATTGCAGGGATTGGAAAAACCGGTAATGGTTTGGGGGTAGATGTGGGGAGTTATGGCACTCTAAGTGGTATAGTGGACATTGCCCACGATTTGGACGGGTCCTGGACTTTTGATGTTTATGCGGTAAACAACGGTACATTGGAACTTTATAACCGAAGGACCAATACCTCGTATTTCCTGGATGGGTATCAGCGTAGAAGCTTTGATTATGATCGTCTTTTTTATGAGAATATCGATTACTTATTGCAGGAGTTTGAAGCATGGGAAAAAACCTTTACGAGTGAAGTGGGTGCCGTAAATGAATTTGATGAAGAGAATTTCCTAAGATTTTTTCCTGACAATGGGGGGTATTTTCAGTCTTCCGTGGACACGCAGGGGACCCCTATCCCAAATTTGCAATGGGATTACGAAGGGCAGTATCGCGTTTATGATACAAACGATGAAACGCTCAAAACTTTAACACTCGATTATGACTACTTGGGCAATGATTACTTTGAGCTTTACGTTATTGATGATAGTACTGTGGAGCTCTACCATGTAGCCAGTGAAACAGTGTACGAGTTTACCGGAAGGGGATTTGTACAGTATTTAAAGTCCAATGGAAAGTTGGGGAAAATGCGAACAAAATCCACTAGGGAGAAGATGAATGTGGAACGTAAACGAAAAATGTAAGGAATCGTATTGGTCCACGACTATACAAATAAGTTTTTTGGTTGGTTATTTAGTTAGAAATCGCCCTGAGGAATTTTCCCGGGGCGATTTTTCTTTCTGAACACGCTCCAAAAGGAAGGGGCAAAATTCATTTTTATCGGTCAAAGGACTTTTCCCCAATCCCATTCAATAGTTTTTAAAGCCTAGGGGACCTCTGTTGTTCGGTTCCTCACCCTTTTTTTGAAAGCCGAAGGATTTTCCCCGGTAACCTTTTTAAAAACCCGGTTAAAGTAGGACAGGCTTTCAAAGCCCGACTCATGAAAGGCTTCGTTAATGTTCTTCCCGGATAATAAGAGCCGCTTGGCCTGGGTTACGCGGTATTGGTTTAAAAAGCGGGTAAACGTGGTACCGGAGACTTTTTTAAAATACCGACAAAAAGCTTCGTTTCCCAGATTCAATAGGTCGGATGCCTCGGCAACACTTATTTTTCGTTGATAATTCACACTAATAAACTCATATACCTTTTGTAAACGCAATTGTTTGCTTTTGACTTTATTGGAAAGGACGGGATGCCCATGCAAGAGTTCAAACTCATCGCTTTCCGAAAGTGCTGCCAGGATTTTAAATACCTCAAGGAGCTGTGCAAAACTATCAAGGTGATACATTTGCTTCATTCGTAGCCCAATTTCGGTCTTGGTCTTCCCATGGAATGCCATTCCCCTTTGGGACAGTTCCAAAAGCTTTGGAACCTTGGGAAGCTCAATGATTTTGGAAAGCACATTGCCACAAAAATCGGCATCGAAATGAAGTACCTCTTTTTGATATTCCGTTTTAATGCCATAGTCAAAATTTAGATGGGGAACATACGATCCAATGAGCACCAGATCACTATCCACAAAATTGGAAATATGCTCCCCAACATGTCGGGTACCGCTGGCACCCTCAATATAGACCAATTCATATTCCGGATGGAAATGCCAAAAAAAGAGATCGTTCATTTTGGGGTTGTGCAATAACCTGAAGGAGCAGGCTTCGTCCGGTCTAATATTTTCTAATTGAACCTTCATTTTTAATTAAAATAGCAAAAAAAGTTATTTATAAGATTAAAAAAGTCAATAAAATGAAAACTTTGGTCAAAATACTTCTTGAAACCACTCCCATGGAAAAGTAGTTTTGGACAAGAAATAATTAAATACAAAGGGTATGAAGCAAGATGTAAACTTAGAAATGGCAAATAAGGGCCATGAAGGGATTCCCGGAAATCCTTCAACAGCCACAAGTAGCAAACAAAAATTGAACGATCGTAGCAATGGAAAACCGTTAAGGGTCCTTACCGAGAAAGATTGGAAGTTTTGGGTGGAAAACGGATATATCGTTATCAAGAATGCAATACCCAGGGAGCAGGCCCAAACCACTGCGGACTTTCTTTGGGAATTTGACGAAAAGGATCCGAACGATCCAGAGACCTGGTACGCTGCGCCTAGGGCAGAAATGAAGATGAAGGAATTGACGGGTACGGGAATGGTTGAGGTGTACAATAACCAGCACCTTTGGAACAATAGGCAGACCCAGAGGGTGTACGATGCTTTTGTGGATATTTGGGGTACGGAAAAATTATGGGTGACCATTGATCGGGCCAATCTTAACTTTCCACAACGGCCCGGGGAAAACAAAAAAGGCTTTATTCATTGGGATTATGATCCAGAGACCAGACCTCAAAATGTACAGGGGGTTTTGGCCTTGGCGGACCAGACCGATGAAAATATGGGTGGTTTTCAATGTATTCCCTGGTTGTACCGCAACTATGATACCTGGAAACTAACGCAACCGGAAGATCGCGACCATTTTCAGCCCGATACAACAGGCTTGGAGGACAAAATTGTTAAAGTAAAAATGGAAGCGGGAGATTTGCTCATTTTCAACAGTACCCAACCCCATGGGATACGTCCCAATAAATCAGGGAACAAAGTGCGCATTGCGCAATACATTTCCATGATGCCCGCAGAGGAAGACAATCAAGCCATGCGGGACTGGCGCATCCACTCCTGGAAGAACAGGGTGGCCCCGGAAGGATACGCTTTTCCGGGAGATCCACGGAACTGGGAACAGACCAAATACGATACTGCCAAATTAACTCCCCTTGGAGAAAGGTTACTGGGGTTGAGCGCTTGGTAGATCATCAAATATTTAAAAATAAAACAGTTCCTAGCCTATTAAACGAATAATGGTATTTTTGCCGGCTTCAATAAGGAAACAATGCGCAAATACCTGAATTTATTCGATTTTAAACAAAAGGTAGACTACAAAACAGAAATGCTTTCAGGACTAACGGTGGCCCTGGCCTTAGTCCCGGAAGCTATTGCGTTTGCCCTAATTCCCGGTTTTTCACCTTTGACCGGGCTTTATGCTGCTTTTGTTTTGGCATTGGTTACCTCCATCTTAGGGGGCCGACCCGGTATGATATCGGGAGCCACCGGGGCAGTGGCCGTGATTTTTGTGGGTTTGATCCTGGAACTAAAGGAAACCTTTCCAGGAATTGACCCAACCACTATCCTACATTACGTCTTTGCGACCGTTATCCTGGCGGGGGTATTGCAAATAGGGGCCGGGTTATTGCGATTGGGGAAATTTATACGATTGGTCCCCCATCCTGTCATGTTCGGTTTTGTAAACGGTCTGGCCATTATCATCTTCATGGCCCAATTTCCCAATTTTTATAACAAAACCACGGGAGAACTGATGAGCGGTTCCAGTTTATATGTGATGTTGGGCTTAACGCTATTGACCATGTTGATCATTTGGGGATTCCCAAAACTGACCAAGGCCATCCCTTCCTCATTATTGGCCATTGTGGTGGTCTCTGCCGTTGTCCTGGGTTTTGGGATTGACACCTTGACCGTTGCAGATACCATGCGCGAAGGGGAAAGCATAAAAGGCGGCTTTCCACCATTGTCCATTCCGCAGTTACCCTTTACCTGGGAAACGTTTAGGATTATAGTCCCCTACGCTGGGATAGTAGCAGGGGTAGGACTTATTGAAAGTCTGTTGACCTTGAACATTATTGATGAAATTACCGAAACAAGGGGTAGTGGTAACAAGGAATGTGTGGCCCAGGGGACGGCGAACATCCTTTCTGGATTTCTTTCGGGAATGGGGGGTTGTGCCATGATCGGGCAAAGTTTGATCAATACTTCCTCCGGGGCAAGGGCAAGGCTATCAGGAATTACCGCCGCAGTAATGTTACTGGTTTTTATCATGTTTGGGAGCCGCTTAATTGAGCGTTTGCCCATGGCCGCTTTAGTGGGATTGATGTTTATGGTGGCCATAGGCACTTTTGAGTGGGCCAGTTTTAAGACCTTTCGGAAAATGCCCAATTCCGATGTCATTGTGATGGTTTTGGTGACCTTAATAACCGCTATTACCCATAATTTGGCGGTCGCCGTGTTACTGGGGGTCATCATTTCTGCCTTGGCCTATTCCTGGGAAAATGCAAAGCGTATTAGGGCGAGAAAGTATCTTGATGAAAGCGGGGTGAAGCATTACGAGATATATGGACCACTCTTCTTTGGTTCCACCACTTTGTTTGCAGAGAAGTTTGATGTGCAAAACGATCCCCAGGAAGTCATTATCGACTTTCAGGAAAGCCGGGTTGCCGATATGTCCGGTATTGAGGCCTTGAACAAAATTACGGGGCGTTACCGTAAGGCGGGCAAAAATGTACATCTAAGGCATTTGAGTAAGGATTGTAGACGGTTGCTGCAAAATGCCGATGATATTATTGAGGTGAACGTATTGGAAGATCCCACCTACAAAGTCGTGGTCGATAAAATATAGGACAACGATGTGATCAACAAAAAGTCTTGCAGGGGTAAACGGAATCCAATTAAAACAGGATTGTTCATTATTTAAAACAATTCCCGTCAATTCAAGACATTTTTACCATCAACAATTTTGTCCGGATTTATAGGGCAAGTCTTATACGGCATATCACCATTCTACATTTGCTTCGAGAGATGGGGTCAACCCTATTCATCACGAAATAACGAAGCAAATGACGTATCAATCTCACCCTTTGCCCTTTTGGGTCTTTTGTGTCATCGTATGGATGTTCTTCCCATTGCATTCCCAAGAAATGGATTTACAATCCTATATCGAATTGGTAAAAAAAGACAATATCGATTTAAAGCAAAGTGCAAAGCAGGTCCTGATAGCAAAGGAGGAAACCAAGATGGCCAAATCCGCACTGTTACCAGAGGTGAGTGTCAATGGGTTTTATCAACGGGACTTCAATAGAAATTTCCTTTTTATCAACGATTTTGATGGAAGCATTTCCCGGTTAAGGACCAATTTTAACAACAGTGTCAGTGCCAATGCTGCATTGAACCAGACCCTATTTGACCCTGCCATTTTTTCCGCTGCCAAAATTGCAAAGCTTGCTGAGGAAATCAGTGGGTTACATGACGAACACCTTCACAATGAACTTATTGCCCAGGCTTCCGCTTTGTATTGGCAAGCCGTATTTACCAGGGCAAGCGTGGCCGTACTTGTGGAAAACTCGAGTTTGGCAAAAGCGCAATTGGCCCAGATCAAAAAGCTGCACGGCAAGGGTGTGGTAAGTGACCTGCAGGCACAACAAGCTGAGGTCTTCTATAAAAAAACGCTCCCACCGCTTAAAAATGCCAAAAATCAATTTGGAAAATTGATGAACGACCTTAAAGTATTGGCCAACATACCCATTACCGAACGTATCGTTCTAACGGATAATCTCGAAACCATAAGCCTCAACAGTGTCATCTATACCAATGAGGCGGATTTAGAAGGGCAGCCGAAACTCAATACCTTAAAAAAGGAGGTTGAGATTGCCGAAAGGCAGATCAATCTCAACAAGAAATTTTGGTACCCCAAATTGAATTTGACCGCGGCATATAATTATGATGCCCAGGCCAATGATTTTAATTTCAGCGCCAACGAAAACAAATTGTTTTTGGTGCAACTGGGGGTCAATATGCCCATTTTCTCCGGGGGGAGCAACAGGGCAAAAATTGCCAAGGCTTTCATTGAAAGGGAAACGGCCGAACTCAACCTTGAGAAGACCAAACAGCATTTGCTCAATGAACTTCGAACGGCCGAAAACAACTATAACAACGCCATAGCCAATATTGAAACCTACAGGGAGACCATCTTGCTGAATGAAAGTGAAATGGAAATTTTCAAAAGGCAGTTAAGTCTGGGTGTTGTCACTACCGTCAAATTCAAGGAAAGTCGATTGCAACTCATGCAATCCAGATTAGGACTGTTAAACTCTTATCTGGATTTACATATAGCACACCTTCAAATGGTAAAGATCACGGGACGAATACACTAAATGCACCCAAAAAAATACGTTTCAAAAAATGAAGACAATAAAGCGCTTATTGATGTTTGCCATTTCAGGCATACCCTTGTCGGCTTGTTATTGGCCGGAAACCCCGCAGGAAACCACCAAGGAAGAACAGATCAAGGTAAAGGCAATCACCTTAAAAAAGGAGCCTTACAATGAAACCAAGGTCTATCATGGGGAACTGCAATTTTCCAAATCGGCAAGTTTTGTCGCACAGCAGTCGGGAATAGTAACCAGGTTAAATGCCAGACCCGGTCAAAAAGTACGACGCGGCGAGGTCATCGCGGCATACCCTCCATTAAACCACCAATTGCAGGTGGATCGGGCGAGGATTGAACAGGACAAGTTGGCCCAGGATTATACGCGGCAGCAAGAACTGTTTAAGGCCGGTGCCGTTTCAAAGGTATCCGTTGATACCTATAAAACCCAATTGGATGTTCTGGTCAAAACCACCCAGCAATTGCAGGATATGAACACCATTAGGGCACCTTTTTCAGGAATCATTACGCAGGTGCCGATCAAAATTGGCGAGGAAGTGGGCATGGGACAGGCCCTATTCAGCATGGCGGAAACAGTTGCCGTAGAAGTAAATTTTTATGTAACACCACAAGATATTGCCCATATGGCGATAGGGGCAAGAACCTATTTGAACCTCTCCCATAAAAAGATCGAAGGGAAAATCACAAGGACGTCCATCCAGATGGATCCGAAACGAAAGGCATTTCTGGTTACCGCCTCATTTAAGAACGAAGGGGTATTGTTTGCAGGTACCCACGTTGCGATTGCGTTGGAAACCGGAGCATCACTTTCCAGTATTTGGATTCCTGTAGAGTCATTAAAACAGCTTGGAAACAGGCATTATGTATTCGTCATTGAAGATGGCAAGGCCATTGAGACCGATGTGAAAATAGGGCAGCGAAATGAAACTTCGGTACAGATTATTGAGGGATTGGAAGTTGGACAGCATTTGATTACTGCTGGTTCAGAAAAAGTGGAAGGAAATAGTCCGGTGATAACCGTTCAGTAAAAAGAATAGCTATGAAAGTCACCAATTTCGCAGTATCCAGACCGATTACCACTTCAATGGTCTTTTTGGCACTATTGCTCTTCGGTTTTATGTCTTATGTAAAACTGCCGGTAAACCTGATGCCCGAAGTCAATTTGCCTGCCATGGTCATCGTAACGGACTATCCTGGGGCCACCCCCGGGGAAGTGGAAACCGAGATTACCAATCTACTGGAAAAAGAAGTGGCCACCATCAACGGGTTAAAACTCATGCAGTCCTACTCGATGCCCAATATGTCCATGATCATCGTTCAATTTGAATTGGACAAAGACCAGGACAAGGCCATGGCCGAACTGCGCAACAAGATAGATTTGGTGGTTTCCTTTTTGCCCAAAGAGGCCAAATTGCCATTCGTTCGCAAACGATCTAAACCCCTATTGGCCCCTTTTAGTATGAACAGTGGTTCTGTGGTTGACCTGATCATTACCGGAAATGTGGATGCCAACAAACTTTACCAACTATCGAGACGGGAAATCAAGGATAAAATCTCGCGTATTGATGGGGTGACCAAAATTGAGTTCAATGGGGGAAAACTGCGTGAAATTCATGTCGAGGTCGATAAAAACAATCTTTATGGTTTGGGCATGGACATAACAGAAGTTGCCACACAATTAAAGGAAAACAATGTGGATATGTCCGGAGGTGACATTGTACGGGAAGACCGGGAATCCATCATAAAGACCGGGAGCAAATACAACTCCATTGGATCCGTCAAAAACACCTACATCACCACTCCTTATGGGGAAAGGAAACTGACCGATTTTGCTGCGGTAAAGGACACCTTCCAACTCGCAAAAAATGATGCCTTTTTTTATGATGGCATTGAAAAAAAAGAACTGAACAATATTGTGGGCATTGGCGTACAGAAGAGCAGTACGGCAAATGCGGTGGCCATAGCCAAGCAAGTAAAGGAACTGGTTCCCGAAATTCAAAAAAACCTGCCCGAAGGGGTTACGTTGAGCTTGCCATTTGATTCTTCGGAATATATTGAAAGCTCGGTGAACGATGCCATGATAAATGTTATTCTGGGTATCCTCGTTACAGGGCTAATCTTGTTTCTGTTTGTAAATAACATCAAGGCCACGGTAATCGTAAGTATCTCCATTCCCGTATCCCTGATCATCAATTTTTTGGCCATGAGGCTCTTTGATGGATCGCTCAATATGCTGTCATTGATGAGCTTTGCGGTGGCCATTGGGGCCTTGGTTTCCAACTCCATTGTGGTCTTGGAGAACATTCTTCGCCTTAAAAAGGAGGGCTTGCCCATAAAGGAGGCCTGCGTTACCGGTACCCAAGAAGTATTTACGGCGGTCTTGGCATCCACGGGAACCAACCTGGTGGTATTTTTGCCCATTGCTTCCATGAATTCCATAGTTGGTGCATTCTTCAGGGAATACGCTTTGACCATTTCATTTGCGACCATTTTTTCGCTTCTGGTCTCCATTACCCTGACCCCGATGCTCGCATCAATTTTATTGAAGAACGACCCAAAACCCTCCAGGTTTTCCAATTGGATCATCAAATCATTTGAAAGACTTCAAGAGGTGTACGAAAAATCATTACGAAGGTTGATGTCCAAAAAACGCAACCCTATCATCCTGTTTGCCGTAATGTTCTTCTTCTTTATCATGAGCATGGGATTACTGGGGGAAATCGGATTTGAATTCGAACCAGAATCGGACAACGGGGATTTGTTTGTGGAACTTGAGATGCAACCGGGCACTTCCCTCGAAAGGAACAGGGAATTGACCAAACTGGTCGAACAAAAGATTGCTGCCTATCCCGAAGTAAAGGCGGTATTGAGTATGCTGGGCAGTAAAAACTCCTTTACCACGGGATCCAATTATACCAACATCTCATTAAAGCTCAACAAAAGTGTGGAACGCGAGCTGTCCAATGGCCAAATTGGCGAGAAAATATTGAATGACCTTAAGGGGATTCCAGAGATAAAACCTGTAGTGGCCACCGTGAATTCTGAGGAAAGTGGCGATCTGGGGTTTTCCTTAAAATCCAATGACGCCGTCCAATTGTCCAAGGCAAACGATCGGGTTATGGATTTTTTAAAGGATGTGGAAGGCCTGATTTCGTATGAATCGAGTTTGCGAAATGGCCCACCCTTGGTCCAGTTCAGGCCCGAGAAGCGTTTGTTGGCCGAACTGGGCATCTCGGTCAATGAACTGGCATTGGTCATTCGCAGTGCCATTACAGGGATCAAGGCCACAGTAATGAGTGAAAACGATGTGGAGTACAACATCAACATTAAGGTACCCGTTTCACAGGCGAACTCAGTTGAAGCTATCAAGCAGCTCCCCGTCCATACGGCCACAGGAATGTTTACCGTTGGGCAGTTGGCCGAGGTGTTCTATGAAACCGCACCTGCCCAAATCCTCCATAAGGAAAAGTCAAAAACTGCCGAGTTCAGTGCTACCTTGGCTCCCGGTTATATATTGGGAGATGTTAGGGCAGCCATCGATTCCAAGTTTAATGAGATAAACCTGCCCTCCGGTGTGGATTTCCAATGGAGCGGTAATGTGGAGGAATTGGACAATACGGTCGCCGATATGACAATCACCTTTGTATTGGCACTGGTATTGATGTACATGTTGTTGGCCTCGCTAATGGAAAGCCTATGGCAGCCCCTGGTCATTTTTACCACGGTTCCCATGGCCTTGATAGGGGTTTTTGTAATCATGTATTTAGCTGGCACCACTATGAATATCATGTCCTTGATGGCCATCATTACCCTACTGGGTTTGGTGGTCAATGACGATATTTTGATCCATGACTATACCGAACAATTGATGCACAAAAAGAAAATGGATATATATAATGCGACCCTTCTTTCGGGCAAGACCAAAATGAAGGCGGTTATCATGACCACGGTTGCCATCATAGTTGGGATGCTGCCCAACGCCATTGGTCTGGGGGATGCAGGGGCGGAATACAGAATACCCATGGCCATCGTCACCATTGGCGGGATGATCACCTCCACCGTGTTGACCCTATATTTGATTCCCTCCCTGTTTTATGTCATTAGAAGCAGTGGGCGTAAAGGACCGTTACATGAAACCATCAAAAATTGACATTGTAAAGTTTTCCGTTGTTATGATCGTTTTTTTGATGGGAATGATTATCATGCTGTTACATAAAATAGAGAATACATGGATTTGGATTGGGTACATCAGTGTTTGGTGGTGGGCAGAAGTGAGGATCGCCAAGAATCTTGATATCAGACTTTGGGTCTGGGTGCTCCTGTTGGCACTTATTCTTACGATAAATGCCCTGGTAATTCTGTACTTTGTTTAACTTAACAATGGATGTACATAATTCAGGAAGACGATTCAAACGTCCTCTGTTTTTTAATTCTTTTTCAGACTTTTTTAACCTGTAAATCAATGTATAAAGTAACATACATGCCATAACGACCAAAGGCAGCACTTCAGTTTTTATGGGCTTAAATGCTACATTTGCCCTATGGATATCCTAAACATAACACCCTTATTGAGCCTCGCCGTAGGGGTGTTACTGTTGGTATTTGTTTTGTTTCGAAAGTCCGGCCTGGGGCGGGATAAAAGGCTTCGCTATATTTTGGCGATGCTTGTGTTTTATTTTGCTTTCGTATCATTTGATTACTACACCACGTTGAGCGAAAGCGGGAGCAATTGGTATTTTGGAATATCCTATTTGTTCCATCATTTGGTAGGGTTTGTCTTCTATTACTTTATTGCCTTATTGATAAAAATACCGGTAGCTTTTAGAAAATGGCTGTTTATTGTTATCGGCCTTACCCTGTTGCGGTGGTTTTTCTTTTACCCACTTTTTGAGCATGAAAATATAGATACGTTCTTTGCATCACTACAAACCTCAGGGTATGATGAGTGGTTGTTCGTGGAATACCTGTTGGTCACCTTACTCAATATTTTCTTCTTCTTCCTGGCATTTTACAGGTTTAGGAAGGCCCCCACGGCATTGGTCCTTACCAAGGAGGAAATGCTCAAGTACAGATGGGCCAAATTGATATTGATCGCACTTGTCATTTTACAACTCGGAATGTTCATCAACCTTTCCGTAAACGGTTATACCTTGGATACCTATCAAATCTCCATGAAGTTTGAATCGTTGTTGATTGCTATTTTCTTTTTCATTTTTGCCTATTCCATCATGCATTTTCCCATATTTGCCTTTTCGGGGGATTTTGAGGATTTACCGGAAGAAACCCAAAAGAAATATGCAAAGTCCTCCTTGAAGGATTCGTCCGAACTCTTTGATCAAATAAGCAGCTTGGTCAGGGAAGAACAATTGTATCTGGATTTCGACTTAAAATTGAATACGCTATCTGAAAAGTTGGGAAGCTCCATTCACCATGTTTCACAGGCCATCAATCAAAATTCAGGCATGAGCTTTCCCGATTTCATTAATGGTTTTCGAATTGAGGAAGCCAAAAAACGACTGCTCATGCCAAAACCGGACACTATTTTTGCCATATCGCTGGATGTGGGGTTCAATAGTAAAGCGGCATTTTATACGGCCTTTAAAAAAGTGACCTCCCTAACCCCTACAGAATTCAAAAAGGCCTCCAAAAAGTAGCTCCAATACAAATCCCATGGACGCCCAAATTGCCTTGCCCATGGTTCAGGACATTTTTATGTTCAGTATTATAGGGAGCGCCATTCCTGTATATCGCCGGGGCTACTTTTGACCACAATTCACTAAAAGATAGTTGTATGCAAGCGTTAAAAATAGTTACTGCCTTGGCGGCGGTATTCCTGTCAATCACAAATTTGACTGCCCAAAACAATCCATTGTCCGGGAAATGGGAAGCGGAGTATGAAGAGAACAACGAGAAATCGTATGTAACGTATGAATTTAGAAATGAAAATGGGAGACCCATTTGTTATACCACTTACATTAAAGACGATAAAGGTCGTGGTGCGGCACATGAATCATTGGCGATAAAGGACATCACATTTGAAGGGGGCAAAGGCACAGGAAAGTTCATTTTTGCCCATGAAGGGAAAAACTATGAAGTAAGGGCCCACCTTACGTTAAGGGATAGCAATACCCTGGTCATAAGTTATTCGGCATGGGGCTATTCCGATAGCGAAACCTGGAAACGGTTAAAATGACGTCCCATGCTAAACGGACGGCATATGGTTGACAAGGAAAGGATTTGGAAAGGGATCAGAAAACGACTCGATTCTGAAAGCGTGACGATACGGTCCGTGCTCCTGGAGTTTAAGTGGAAGCTTATCTTCATATTCTTCCTGATCTTGGTCGAATCCGCTATCGAGCTGCTGATTCCTTTGTTTATTGGTTTTGCGATAGACAATGCGCTAGGGGGGAACTATGGGCATGCCATTCAGCTTGGTGCATTGGGCACCCTAATCATTCTGATTGGTGGGGGACGCAGATTTTTCGATTCAAGAATTTATGCCAGGATATATCGCAGGCTGGGCAGTGCCATGCTTTTGGGAATTGAGGAAAACCGATCTTCCGTCAAAACAGCACGATTGGGAATGATCAATGAGATTGTCGAGTTTTTGGAGAATTCCTTTCCCGTTTTGATATCCACCATTGTGGGAATGGTTGGAGTGGTCATCATTATTGCGAGCCTGAATCCCAACGTATTTCTTGTAGGCCTTGGCGCCACATTTTTGGTTTTTCTTATTTATTTTTTGACCAGAAAAAGGACTACCTATTTCAATAGCGCTTATAACAATGAGTTTGAAAAACAGGTAGATGTTATATCGACAAACAACGGCACGCTATTGGCCTCCCATTTAAAAAATATGATGAAATGGAATATTAAACTATCGGATTTGGAGGTGTTTAATTTTTCAATGTCATGGATGGTCCTGATGGCATTTTTGGTGCTCTCCATAGTTTTCTCGGTAAGCGCGGGAGAAATCGCATATGGGGCCTTGTTTTCCCTGATCATCTATGTTTTTCAGTATATGGAATGTGTAATGGCCTTACCGGCGTTTTACCAAAATTGGTTGCGGTTAAAAGAAATAAAGGAGCGATTGGAAAAGCTATAGGGATATTTGAGTTTTAGGATAGGTTTGGAAGTGAAGACAGCACTAAAACGAACAAAAATCAAGGGAACCAATTGGTGTTGGTGGATTTTGATTTTGGCATTATTTCTTGTCCAGCTTTTGGCTTATATGTGCGTTTTCATCCCAGATGACGATTTTTCCCTCACTGCTTGAGGTTACCACAAATTTGCCGTCCGGACTCCAATCCACACCCCATAAATAATCCTTCGTTGATTTTGACTCCGCCAGTAGTTTACCTTCTTTGGACCAGATTCTAAGAGCGTCACTTGCGCTGGCCAATTTTTCTCCATCAGGACTCCACCTTATATTTCTATACTCCCCAATGCTTCCTGTGATTTCATTGCGCTTTACACCCTCCATGTTCCAAAACTGAAGTAATTTGTTCGTTGCATTTTTTAAGTCGCCATAATCGCCAACCACAAAAAAATCCCCGGATTCATGCCATTCCACGCATAACAAAAAAGTTTCTTCAGTTCTGGGTTCAAAGGTTTTAATGGTATCGCCCTTTTGGGTATAGATTCCTATCTGCGCGCCTACGGTTACCATGATGTCTTTGGATGGATGCCAATCCAGATCGGCAACCCCTTTTGGGTCTGCCAAAAACCTACTTACCAGAACACCATCAACGGTATAAACCGATACCGCATCTTCAAGCTCGGAAACGGCCAGAAGGTCCCCCGAATGATTCCAGTCCAAGGCCCGAAAACTTGATTTCAAGCCCTGTAGATCCGTCCATGTTTCTTTGTCAAGGTCAAGAATCCTTGCTTTTATGGTCGTGCTCTGTGTTACAATGGCCAAAATGTTTTTAAAGGGGTGCCATTTTAACCTACTTAACTGCACATTTTGGACGGGATAGGTTTTAATCAATTCCAACGTACTTGCATCAAATAGTTGTAGCTCATCCTGATCACCACCGGCTGCAATATATTTTCCGTTGGGACTCCAAGCCACTGTCCAAACCGTTTTTTTGTCCTGCTGAGGTTGACAGGACAAATGGAAAGCCATTAAAAGCGTAAGCGCAATTACAATCCGCCTTTTGTTTACAAATTGATAGCTGATTTTCATAGAACTTATTTGGTATAAACAATGACCTCGAACGCAATGGCGTCGGAAATGATGTCGTCCTTAAGGCTGTTCAGTAAACTTTTGGATTCATAGGTAATGGCCCATCGGGTCCTGTCAATAATGAATTTTGATTTTAGGACCAGTTTATCGTTTAAATTTTCCAAGGTAGCCCCAAATGCAATGGGTTGGGTAGTGTTCTTAATGGTAAGATTGGCTTCGATCTCTACGTTTGTGTGGTCATTGTATCGTACGCTAAGGATTTCCAATTTGGAAGTAGGGTATTTTTCAACGTCGAAGAAATCCTCATTTTTTAGATGCCATACCAGCATTTCATTGTACTTGCCATCGGTATTTATGATAGAGGTCATGTCCATCTCAAATTTCCCGCCGAATATGGAACCCCTTCTTTTGAGGAATACCCCATTTCTAAATTTGACGGTACCAAAGTGTTTGTTAAACTTAAACAAGTTGGAACCTGTCCATTTGACCAGGCTTTTGCTGGTATCTATGCTAATTTCGTTCTGGCCGCTCACCATGGAGGTGGCACAAAGTAGGGCAAGCAATACGACACTTTTCTTCATAAAGGATAATTTTTGTAAAACTATCGCTGGACGCATCAGGCCATGTCAAAAAAATGCAAAACAAGTGTAAAAAGTTGTAACTTTTTGCTTACTTGACTTTTGAACAATAGCCACATGATGAAGCAGCGAAAGAGTTTAATCCTACTATCCTTTGCGATTTTAATTTCCTTTGCTTTGTTGAGTTATATAGGAATCGAAGAAAGCGACAATTTTTCGGAGCGGGTAAAGATTGCGCTTCGGGATTCTGGCAATAGGTTGCTCTTGTCCAACAATGATTCCATTTCACTGGTATTGCCGGTAGTTGAATTGGACGGGAATAGCTTTGAAGTGTCCTTTCAAAAAAAGCTGTCCGTTGCGCCGGATAGTCTGGTAAGAATTGTGGCCCAAAGTTTGGAAGCTTCAAATTTGCCCAATAGTTATATTGTTGAAGTTATCCAAGGTGATAGTGGGGAGGTGGCTTATAGCTACGAAATCAAAAAGGACGTTGAAAAGAATATCATCCCGTGCATTGGTCGAAATTTACCTCATGATACGTATAAAATAAAATTACTTTTTACACAGCAACCATCAGCTTTACCGTTGGATAAAAATTACTCCTTAATGTCTTTGGTTGCCATAGGTTTCCTTGGATTTGGAATGCTCTATTGGAAGAAGGGGAAATCAAATGCCTCCAAAGTTGAAATCCCGAGGTTTCGGAAGATTGGGAGCTATGAATTCCATAAAGAACAGAATAAACTGGTCAAGGGTAATATCACCATTGAGCTTACTTCAAAAGAATGTCAATTGATTGCCATATTTAGCGAAAAACCGAACCAGATTATAAAACGGGAATTACTCCTAAAGGAAGTGTGGGAGGACAACGGTGTTTTTGTGGGCAGAAGCCTTGATACCTTTATATCCAAGATCAGGAAAAAATTCAAGCATGACGATTCGGTCAATCTTGTGAATGTACATGGAGTGGGCTATAAGCTTGAGATCTCTTAAGACCAGATTTACTTTAAAACAAAGGGTATAATCGCTGCCACTCCTTATGGTGGACCACGTTTTGTAAGGAAAACGAAGTTCTGGTCCAAGATTATGGTATTAGTATTTTTCTTACATTTAAGAATGTAAACGTTTTAGTTCTCCCCAGATATTACGTATTGAAAATAAGCACGCCATGAAAAAAATCTTTCCAATTTTTTTACTAACTCTGTTTCAGATTTCAATATCATGCAGTAATGGGGATGACGGGACAACGCCCGACCCAATAACCTCTTCCAACATTTTGGGGTCAGTAGTCCTATATGATAGCGGAACCTCCCTGTTGGACAATGCCGGTATGACCGTGACCGTTGAAAACACAAGTCCTACCAAGTCTGCAATTACGGATGCTGATGGGAACTATATCATTAACGACATCGAGTTTGGAACCTACAACCTCACTTATACCAAAACCGGTTACGGAACGTTCAAGATATTTGATTTGGCACATAACAATCCTGTGGACACCAATATTTCAGAATCCCCGTCATTGGGACAGGTTTCCACTACGGAAATAACCGACCTTTCCATAAACGTATCCGCGGATAATGTGACTATTGAAGTTTCCACTTCTCCTGCCTCCAATAATAGCAATCCGGTGTACATTCGAGCGTTTTATCATACCGACGCATCCGTGAGCAACACAGTGTTCACGGCTTTTAGCGAGGTCCTGGAGGCGAGGATCGATCCCAATCAATTCACTATATCGGCCACAACGCTCGCATCACTTGGATTTCAGTCAGGGACCAATGTCTACGTTAAGGTATATGGTGACTCCTTTTTCAGCAATGACTATGAGGATACCAATGAGGGCAGGAGGATTTTTCCAAACCTAAATGCAGTGTCCGCAGATGCGGTAACCTTTACGGTACCCTAGCCGCCATTTTATAGGACGGTCAAATGATTATCTAAAATAGTGGATTCCTGTTCCAATTGCCGGTCCGTGTCATAGCCGGAGGTATGGTGATCATACGCTTGATCGATACTTTTTGGGGGTCATCTGGAAGTACTTTTTAAAGGTTTTGGTAAAATGGCTCTGATCCGCAAAACCGGAAATATAGGCCACTTGCGCTACAGCAACTACATCGGTTTATTGAACCCTTGTAGAATATAATTTTTTTTCACTCCCAAAAAGTTGATTTAGTCTATATGCATAGGATGCCTTTGCCCGAATAGGCCATAGATGCCAATAAGGAAGAACAAGGCCATTGTAATTTGTGCGGATAGGAATGGTGTCCTACAATCAAAACCGAACAACGAAAAATTGATTTGTTTACTGCCAAACACGAAAAGCACATATCCAAAAATGAGCATGCCAACAATCAACGCAATCATTTGGGACAAAGGAATCTGTTTTCGACTTGTTTCAAGCTTTATTTTTTCCATAACGTCATCTGAAAAACCTTTGGACGTTTTCAGTGAACTTTCCCTTATCAATTTTTCAATACGCTTTTCTTTCATAATAAATTTGTTTTTTCAGGTCCCAGTAGGTCATCTAATGCACTTCGAAAGTTAATCCTGGCCCGGTGCAGGATTACTTTTACGTTGGAAGGGCTCAGGGCAGTGATTTTTGCAATCTCACCCACTTTCCGCTCGGCGAGGTAGTGTAGTCTCAATACTAGGGACTCGTTTGGTTTCATCGTATCCAATATATGGTTAATGGCGTTGGTTCGTTCCTCACTCCTCAAAATATCGAACCCCGTACTGTTCCCTGTCTCCTTGATAGCCCGATTTTCCAAAGGCTCTGTTCTTCTATTCTTTGTTTTTTTGAGGGTATTATAGCTGGTATTTAGCACAATCCGGTGGAACCACGTGGAAAAGGAAGCTTCAAAATTGAACCTTTTCAGGTTTTTGAATGCCTTTAAAAATGCCTCTTGAAGCACATCCTCCGCCAATGCGGTATCCTTGAGAATGGTATAGGCCAAGGTCAGTGATACATCCTTGTGTCGTTCTACCAATACCCGGAACATTTCTGTTTCTCCATTGACAATTTGCCTGACGATGTCCTCATCAGTTTGCACTTTACCCCTTTCCAACCTTTTTTCGGATATAATGGGCCACCATCAAACCGATGCCCCCACACGTGAAAATGGTGGCATATATCAAAAGATACATGGTATCCTCCCTGATTTCCAAAGTTGTGAATATGGAAGAGATGCCCAATCCGATACCAAAGCTCAGCACAATGCATCCGATGTCCATGAAACTGTAACTGTTTCTGGCAAATGCGCTGTTATCGCCCCGTTCCATCCTCATCTTTTTGATGAGAAAGTTGTACCGGGCAAGAATGAATACGATGAGTGTTATCATGATGAGCACACCCAGACCTGTAATGGTTTCTTCCATTGTTTTGCTGTTTTAATCCATTTTTTTGAAGGGAATGTTCCGGGCACGTTTTCCTGAAACCTTGAAGCCCCAAACGGTATCATCATCATTTCTTACCATCTCTACGTTTTTGAAAAACCATTGATCACCTACAAAAAAATCCTGGTGGGAAAGTACCAATATAATATCGTCAAGCCTTTTTTGCTGTGCAATGATTTTTCCATCACGAATCATCAAGGTATAAAAAACGGACAGTTCCCCATTAAAATAGGTTCCCACATATTCCTCAAGGTCAACGGTATTGGGATTAAAACTCCCGACCCTTCTTGCCGTAATCGACCTTGCTCCTTTTTTGAAAACCAATTCATCATTGCCATCGTTTTTATTACTTGAGAATGTTATGGTAGCTGCGAGGGTCGGGATGTGGAATTCCGATTGTGAAATGGGAACAAACTCATGGACGTCCCTTTTTCCGGTAATGTTTCCCTTCAAACCATTTTCTTCCAACCAAATGGTTATGATAATATTTTCCATCAATTCGTATCTTCCCTCATACCTCTTTAAAGTGGATGTTTCTATCTTTGCCACAACCTGTTGTTCCATGTCTGTACTTTTGTTTTCTTCCTTACTGTTTTCCTTTTCCAAATATGCTTCCAGATAAATATCAATGATATGCTTGGCCAGCTTTATGGGGTTCATTGAACCAAGATTGCATAGGACGGCCACACTAAAGTCATGATCGGGAATCCTTGCCATGTAAGTGCGATAGCCGGCATCCGCACCACCGTGGGAAACCATTCGCAGCCCTTTATGGCTTTCGATCAGCTGTCCGAACGCATACGGGGTGGTTTCACCATTGTTCAGTACCCCTTGTTGGTGCATTTTGGCCATAATCTGTTCGTTCCCGAGTTCCATGGTCTTAAAATTGTTGGCCCAACGAGCAAGATCCCCAACTGTGGTAAAGAGACTGGTGGAGCCGAAATAGGCATAGTTCAGCACCTCCTTTTTATAGCCTTTCCCATCTTTTTTATAGGAATAACCTCTATCCTGAATTACCCTTTCATGGCTGTCGTTGAAAAAGGTGGTATCCATGCCCAGTGGCTTGAATATATTTTCCCTTGTCCATTCTGAAAAGCCCTGACCCCCCACCTTTTCCACAATCTGCGCTAACAAATCGTAATTGGTATTGCTATAGACGAATTCTTCCCCTGGCACAAAATCCAGGGTTTCCTGTTTTTGTACAAGGCCCAATATTTGTTGCTGTGTTTTAACATCATCGTGCCGCCACCCTGCCAACGACAATAAATTCCCGTGGTCTTTTAGTCCGCTGGTGTGATGGATTAGATTGTCAATGGTAATCTTATGGCCGAAATCTGGTAGCTTCGGCAGGTAGTTTCGTATATCGTCTTCTAAGGATAACCTGTCCTGACTTTCCAATAAGGCAATCGCAAACGCAGTAAACTGTTTGGAGATGGACGCCACATGGAAAACCGTTTCAGGAGTATTGGGAACAGCGTACTCCAGATTGGCGCTGCCGTACCCTTTGGAGTGGATGATGTTCCCATTGTGGACAACCACAACAGATGCTCCTGGGGAACCTTCGGTGTTCCATTCTTCAAAAAGACGATTTACCTTTTCAGAATTTTGGCAAGTGTGGCCCTTTTGCGCATGATTGGTTTTTTCCTGTGCGCTGGACGTGGTGACTATAGCCAATAACACCAGGAAAGCTTTACAAATCATATTTTTCATGGGGGTGTATCCTTTGCTCTTAGACAAACCCAATGGGAAAAAGGTTACAAAGGAAAAATTATGGTCGCTTTCTTAAAGTGGTATTAAAAAAGATGTTTGGTTGACATTTAGCAAGTACTGTAAATTCGCAGTTATCTAGGACGGTCAAATGATTATCTAAAATAGCTGATTCCTCTTCCAATTGCCGGTCCTTGTCATAGCCGGAATTATGGTGATCATACGCTTGATCGATACTTTTTGGGGGTCATCTGGAAGTACTTTTTAAAAGTTTTGGTAAAATGGCTCTGATCCGCAAAACCGGAAATATAGGCCACTTCGGTCAACGTATACGTTTTATCCAACAGATAGGGAAGGGCCTTTTTTAGTTTTTGCTGGCGTAAAAAGTCACCAAGGTTCAGGGAAAGATATTTGGGAATACTTCGGGAGAGGTGAACCGGATGTATACCGAGTTCGTCCGAAAGTGTGGTCAGTGTGCGCGGGACGTCACTTTGATTCAGGATTTCCCTTAAGTTGTCCATCCAACCGGGTTCTATACTGCTCTTAGCGGCATATTCATGGTCCATTCCCTCACATAGCTGTAGCAATAACAGTTCCATGGCAAGGTTGGAATAGGGATCCTGGACCTTAAACTCGTAATAGAGTTTGGCCAGTGTTTGATACAGTCTTGGGTTTTGGACCAGGGAACTTCCCTCCCATAACGAAATGTCCAACTGGTTATTGACATACCAATTCCTATCAAGCTCGATATGAAATCCCCTGGCATGGGGGGACTCGCGGGTATTCAAATGAGGGTCTTGCCAATTGTGGAATAGTAAACTTCCCTGTGGACAATTTGTTCTTTTCTTTTTGTTGACATCCAACATATTCCCGCTTAGCACAAACATGAAATATGGATTTTCATGATAATGCCAAGGCGTTCCTTTATCCAAATAATCATATTCGGAAAGCAAAAAACCGCCATGCTCGAAGACTTTTTTTTCTTCGCCGTAGTAATGTCCCTTTTTAGAAATTTCCATAAATCCGGGTAAGAAGTCCCAACTTCTTAATAGACACAGAAAACAAAAAAGAGTTACAGTTTTTGGGCCTTATGGGACCTATTTTCTGTTCTTTCCCAAAAAAACATTGACCTTGGGGTGCTGCGGATTGCCATTTGATCTGCGCATCATGACCAGCTGTCCCGTATGGTAAATACAGTCTGAAAGCATTCCGTTGAGCATGTTCCAATACGGAAAACTGGTTTGCTGGTCGTTTCTTTGAAAGGTAATCTTTAAGGTGGCCAGATCATCTTCGTTTTTGCCCTTCATGAGATGGCTTGCGGCTTCCAGGTTTTTTAGTGTGCCTTTGCGCAACTGTTCAAAACTAAGTTTGGTGAAATCTTTTGGGCGGATGCTGGGCTCCCCTTTGGAAGACTCCAAGAGGGTCTCGGACATTCCATAAATATGGTGCAGGGTTTCCAAAAAGGTCCTGCCCTTTTCGGAGGGCTTATAGGCCAAATCACTTTCGGAAATCCCTTCGGTGGCCCAATAATAACGGTATCCCAAACCGTCTATCATCCGTCCAACGATGTTTCCTGAGGAATACTCCGCCGGATAATCGGGTATTTGATGATAGGGGAGTTCCATTTCTTGGGCGTGTAAACTAAGGGGCAAAAATAGCAACAAAATGCTGCGGAATGTTTTCATGTTTTTCTGATCTATTCTATGCATCCTTTGTAGAAAGGGGAAAAGGCATAAATTTTAACGTTAAAAAGTCGGTTTTGTATGGCCAGGTCGGAACGTATAAGGGATTCGGCAGTTTCTTCCCCGGAAGCCTTAAACACGACCATACCGGTATCCCCATAGCGGGCCCCTTGTACAATAACCTTGGTGTCACGGAGTTTTTTCAGGAAAGCGGAATGCTCCTTAAAAAAGGCTTGTTCATTTGGGGATTTTTCGGTGTCCCAATTCTCCCCCACGGTATAGAGGGCAACAAATAGGGATTCCTCTTTGACGGTTGACTCTTGGGCCCAAAACACAAAAGGAAGAAGCAGTAAAAGGAGGCTTGTTTTCATGATGGTTTTAAGGCGTTCGTTGGGTCCAAATTTCATAAATGGGTTGCCCCTTGCTACTCAATCCAGAGTGGTGCCAATCCCCATCCTTGATTTCAAAATCGAACTGTAAACTGGCGCCAACACGGGTATTGTCCCTGGAAAAGAATTCAATGTTTTCCGTGTATTTGCCATCAACAGTGGTGTAGGTTCCACCTCCGGTACCCATAAATTCTTTGGTTTCGGTATTGTAGGCAATCCATTGAAAACGGGTTCCCGAAAGGATTTTCATGGTCTTCCGGGGGCGGTTGGTGTCACGCTTTTGCAGTTCCCCGTTTCGCATTCTACCTGAAATTAACCAGGCCCCCGCCAAATCACCGGGAGTACCCTTGTCCAAACGTTTCCAGACCAGGTCAACATCCTTTATGCGCAATTCGTCATTGTCCCATTCAATTTCAAAAGTAACCGTATTGCCTACCCGCTCCGGAGTTTTGGTATCAAACTCAATGGTTTCCGTTATTTGGTTTCCGTCCAAACTCCAGCTACCCCCGTTGGTACCTACAAAGGCACCCGTTTCAGCCTCATAGAAAGTGGCCACTTGATGGCCTTCCGTAAATATGACCACATTGCGTAGTTCCTTTCCATCAAAAGTGCCTATGGCTTCCCATGACCCAATTAGGGACTGGGCGCTAAGGGGACCTAAAAAGGTGCAGAGGACAATAGCCAAAATTTCTTTTTTCATGGTTTTAAGGGTTGGTCCTTTGGCCCGGATTTCCGTATCGTAGGCCCCGCCCAATGGGTTACAGCTCATTGTTTTCATATCAATACATGGTATTGGGATTAGCAGATTTTTTTGGGATTTGTTGAATGGCATCCCAGTGTTCACAAATTTTTCCGTTTTCATCAAATCGAAGGAAATCCATGGTGACATATGCATCGCCTTCCGGCCATATTTGATGGGTATGTAGGGCCACCAGGTCCCCTTCCGCGATACAGCGGATAAATTCAATGGATTTATTTGGATATTCCCTTTGCATACGTTCAAAATAGTCGATAAACCCCTGGGTGCCGTCAGCGACATCGGGATTGTGTTGAATGTACTCCTGACCCACGTAACGGGCGACCGCTTTTTGGGGTTCCCCTAAAAAGGCCGTTCTGTAAAAGGCGATGGCGTTCTTTTTATTGGCTTCCAAATCCATACGAAACAAAAAATGCCATTACCACATCGCTTTGGGATAACAGCATTTCAAAGAATTATGGTTACTTGTCTACAGTGTTCTCAAGTACTCTGCGAGATTTCGTGCTTCTTCCTCGCTCAAGTTCTGATTAAGCATAATGGCATTGTTGTATTCCTTTAACAAAGCCTTGGCTATGGGGTCTTCCTTAAGCATCCCGTCCGGGTTCAACATCATGTTCATGACCCATTCCGGACTTCGCCTTTCGTACACTCCCTTTAGGGCCGGACCGATCATGCGCTGGTCCACCATATGGCATGCGACGCAAATGGCATTGAACTGGGCCTCCCCACGAGCGGCCATTTCCGTATTTATTTCATCGGGAAAGCTCAATTCCGTAATGGGACCTATCCCTTTATTGTTCAAATCTATGGGAACACCTTCATTGGCTACTTCCTTTTTGTCCTCTTTTTTGGTGCGACTTACCTCAAAACCGTCTTTTTTTTCTTCTTTTTTTCCGCCACAACTTGCGATAAAAGCGCCAAGGGCTGCTAACACGATGAGTCTTTTCATGAATTTTTTAGAATTGGACCCCTAAGATAGGTAAAGAAACGCAATTAATGTTTATTGCCACTATATCAGCATGAGTTCCAACTCGTACTTCGGAAGACCAATAAATCTAAAGTAAAGAACTGTTATTTTTATGCTAATTGTGCTCGGTTCATGATGGTTTGGATTTAAAAACCAAGCGCCAGGTTCACAAAATAGGTGCGTCCAAAACCGTACCAGTACCTTGGTGCAAAGGAGGGGTCATTTCTAAGGTTGTCCTGTTGCAATTGCCCAAAGTTCCCATTTCTGCTCTGCTCAAAGCCCCCGGTACGGAAAAGTTCATCGAAGGCATTGTTGACACTCACAAAAAAACTGATGTATTTCCCATCCACCAACCATGATTTCCCACCAACCAGATTCAACAGGTAAAAATTGTCCAAGGGTTTTTGTTCCAAAAGAGGGGCTATATTTTCCGGTGTGGCCTCCGGAAACGGCATTCCGGTTTCCGGGTTCAAAACAAAGCTTGGGGTACGGATAATAGTGGAAATATTGGCGTAATTATTGGCGAGATAATTTGTAGTGGCCCCAATCCACCAATAGTCAGGGTCCCGATATTCAACTCCCAATGCCACGGCCGTCTGTGGTCCCTGGGCCAATTTTAAACCCTTGATGTCTGCTCTTCCCAGATTGGTACTTCCTCCGGGATCGATCACATCTTCCTCCGCACCCGCCGTATCAAAATTGATGGTGACGTTGGGGTTGCTCGCAAAAGTGTATTCCCCCAAATTGGCCGCCAAGGAAAGCTTTACTTGTGGGGAAGCCTGGTATTCCAGTCCCAGCTCCACCCCCTTATGCAGTTTGTCCAAATCCGTAATGACTTCCTGGACAAAGTCGGAGCCTACACCTGCATCCACAAAAAAGAAATTGATGTCCGTTGCATGCTGAAAGTGGGTATAAAAACAGGTCAACCTTCCCGTTAAATCGGGAAGACGGAGAAGGTAATTGATATCCACGGTGGATACGGTTTCGGATTGGATGTCCAATACCACTTCATTGTTTTCCCTTGGGTTGATGAACGTGTTTTGTATCGTAGGAGGTCTTTTGCACAATCCAAGATGGGCTTGGAGCCAATGCCTTCCTGTTAATTGATGGGAAATCCCTGATTTTACACCATAGTTGGAGAATTTTACGGGTTCACTTTTTCCAAAGGAATTTTCCAAATGACGCTGGTTTTGGAAGAGCCCATTTCTTTGGTATTCGGTTTTGGAGAGCATTCCCGAAGCAAACCCACTCCACTGGTCCTTGCTAAAGTTGAGTTGTGCAAATCCACTCCATTCGTTGACCTCCAGGGCATAATTATAGCTAAAAATAGCACCTTCCTGTTTGTTTACATCACCGTGGATATCATTCAATGTATCTGAAAAAGAATCTTTATCCTCATGAAATTCAGCGCCCAACAGATCGGAAATTTCCGCATAGTTTTCCGAGTCCAAATCACGATAAGAAGCTCCAAAATCGACACTGAAGTTATCGTTGATATCAAGGTTGCCAATAGTGGTAAACAGTAGTTTGGAATCTGCTACGGTATCATTGTAAAGGACATAGGCCGCTTTTCCCAGCCGTCCAGGGTAAGTATTGGCCGTATACAGCTGGGGCCAATTGATTTGGGGATTTTTTAAAAATCCCTCCCTGGCCATAGCGGCATTGGTGAAATCGGAACCAATAGGATTATTTACATAAAAACTGGGCAAGTAGCGATAGTAGGTTGGGTTTGGATTTGGTGCATTAAAATAACCGAGCCTACTTCTGGTATGGGTTCCCGTTTGATAGGCAATGCCCGTTGTAATGCTCAGTTTTTTGGATTCATAAAAATGGTTGATCATGGCAAGGGGCTCGAAGATATCCCGTTCCCGAGAGTTTCTGATTTTCCCATTTTGAATCCCCCAGTAGGGATTATATCGGTTGCCTGCCAATTCAAATACTTCTTCCGTAATGGCAGAGGAGCGCCCACGTCGGTTTTTGGCCAAAATAGTGGTCAGCACAAAGGTGTGTTTTGGGTTACATTGGTATTCCATAGCTCCAAAAAAGGAATACGCATCGTAAAGTGTACCGTCAATATGTCCTTCTTTTGCCCACCTTCTAGATCCGGAGAAAGCATACCCAAGACCATTTGGATTACTTCCGGAATTGAAGGTGGCCATCACCCTTCCGCTATAGGTCCTATTGGAATACGAGGTGGACAATCGGGTCCCAGGGCGAAGTCCGGAAGGACGGGTATTGATGTTGGTATTGCCCAAAATCCCTCCAAAAGTAAGGGCAGAAGCCTCCAAACCATTGGTAAATTCTTGATTGCGTACCACGTCGTTAAGGCCACCCCAGTTGTTCCATTGGGGCCTTCCGTCAAAAAATTTGTTCATGACCATCCCGTTGATCAGGACCTGGCCTTCCTTGGAATCATAACCCCTTACGCGAAAGAATGCCTGCCCAAAATCAAAAGCTGCCCTTGTCAAAAAAATATCCCTTGTGGCTTGCAATAATCCGTTGGAAGCGGAGAGGGTTCCCTCGTCATCGGAAAGATCATTCTCGGTCAATGTGATGAGGTTATCCACTTGTTCAAGGGTAATATCGGGTTCCAAAACAATGGTGCCCAAATTTATGGGAGAGCCTTCAAGCTGAAGGACAAATCGTTTTGAAATAAGGTCCGGGACTTCAATAACCAACACAAATTCCCCAGTTTGATCGGTAATCAAACTAAAAGTACCCGAACTATCAAGTGAAGCTTCCTCCATGGCTTTGTCCAGGTAAACGGACGCCCGTGAAATAGGTTTGTTGGTTTGTCCATTGATCAGTATGCCCGTTATGGTACTTGTGTTTTGGGAGAAGCACCACCAGCCTGGTAAAAGAACGGTAATGAGGAGGAAACCTCGATACATTTAGGTTAAGTATGGAGTCAATTTAACAAAAAAAATAGCAATTCCATACATTAAATCTTAAAAAACAGAGAACTTGATTTATTTTAGAACGGATGATTCGTTTTCTATTAATATTAGCTTTGATTGGTTGTCCATGTTTTGGTCAGGAAAGCGCTACCTATAGGGTCAGGACCGTGGCCTTTTATAATGTGGAGAACCTTTTTGATATTACCAACGATACCCTGATTTTTGATGATGGGCGTACTCCTAAGGGCCGTTACGCGTGGACAAAAGAACGATATGACAGGAAAATCCGGAATATCTCCAAGGTATTGTCGGAGCTAGGGCGTAAGGTGACGGGAACATCTCCGGATATCATTGGACTTTGTGAAGTGGAGAATAAAGGCGTGGTCCAGGATTTGATCGGTCATGCCAATCTCAGGGATAAGGATTATGGTAGTATCCATTTTGATTCTCCGGACGAACGTGGAATAGATGTGGCCCTGGTGTACAAAAAGGCTTCTTTTTTACCCACTGACTTTAAAAGTATACGGTTGGTATTGATGAACGAGGAAGGCCATCGGGATTATACGCGAGATCAATTGGTGGTTTCGGGACTTTTGGACAATGAGGAAATACATTTTATTGTGAACCACTGGCCCTCCCGTAGTGGAGGGGAACTACGGAGTAGACCCAATAGGATAAAGGCGGCCCATCTGAACAAGCGTATCATGGACTCCCTCAGCCAAATAAATCCCAATGCCAAGATCATTTCCATGGGGGATTTAAATGACGATCCCACAAATGCAAGCCTAAAAAAGGTGTTACGGACAAAGGGAAAAGAAGAACAATTGGACAGCCTAAGCCTTTTCAATCCCATGGAAAGGTTGTTTAAAAAAGGGCAGGGGACCTTGGCCTATAGGGACAAATGGAATTTATTCGACCAGTTTATACTGACACCCAATTTCCTTACTTCGGATACGCGGGACTATTCCTTTTGGAAAGCGGGAATCCATGCGCCCAAAGAGTTAAAGAACCCACGTGGAAAGTACCAGGGCTACCCGTTTCGGACCTACGTGGGCACAACCTACCAGGGGGGTTATGCGGACCATTTCCCAATCTATCTATTTTTAGTAAAAGAAATGGAGAACGATTAATTTAACCACTGTCCCCAAGGGATTCGACTAAGAATAAGTACCAATCCCAATCCATAAAAAATGCCGATCCGTTTAAATTTGGCTGTGGAATTGTCAGTTTTCTTATGACGCGACCACCCCACGGTAATCAAAACCAGGGCAATAATATTGATGAACGGATGTTCCACGGCCAATAATCGGGCAGGTGCATTTAAACCCCCCATGCCCAAAATCTGGATGGCCTTTAACCCACTGGTGGAAACGAAGAAAAGAATTATCCCGACCAGCAGTTGTATATGACTTAAAATCAGGGCAAAAAGACTTATCCTTAAATCTTTTTCAAAACGGAAATCCTTTTTGGCAAACCAACCGATAAGCGCATTGGCAACGGCAACGATCAAAACCAATAGAACAATATAGGCTAAATAGGAGTGGAGGTTTTTTAGGATTTCCATGGTATGTTATTTACGACTTAAATGTAATGATTTTACCAATAAAAAAACCCCGCTGTACAGCGGGGTTTTTCAAGTAGTCCATTAAATGGGACATCTGTTTTGTTTAATTAAAAATATAGCGCAATCCAAATTGCATTTGCCATCTGGAGGATTGAATGCCTTCATCATCAAATTCGACAAAATCGGGATTTCCATTTTCATCCATAACCCCTTGGTTGATACTGAAAACTGGGGTGTCTCCGGTAGAAACTGTTGTTAATGGGTTTACACTGCTTCGAACAAACTTTAACCTTCCCCAATCCTTGTTCAGGAAATTGGTAAAGTTGAAAATATCTGCCGTAAGTTGAAAGGTGTGTTTGGTGTTTCCAAACTTCACTTTAAAGTCCTGCAAAAATTTCAAGTCAACAATATGGCTCCAAGGGCCTCTTGAACCGTTGCGTTCCGCATAACCCCCTCTATTTTCCCTCAAGTGGTCAACGCTATTGATGAAATTATCCAATTGTTCCCATTGTGCAGCTTGCTCTGCGGCATCTCCGGAGAATTGAATTTCAGAAGCATTTCTTGGAATATAGATCAACGCATTGTCCCGTGAATCATCATTTAGAAGTTCATTGTTTCGAGTAGGTCTGTACGTAAAACTGTACGGTTCATTTTGGAATCCAGTGTACAACAAAGCAAGGGTACTCGAAAAATTCTCGTTCCAATTGTATTGGTAGGAAACATTGGCCAAAATTCGGCTACCTCCAGCGAAGTCCGAACGGGTCACGGGCAAATCCGAGTTTTTCCCATTTACCGTTTGAATATTTCTCCATTGTGAGCTATTCTGTGATGAAGTACCATCAAAGATCTTGTTGGACTCATTGAACGAATACGATATAGATCCGGCAAAACCATTTTCGAAAGGCTTGCTCAAGGTAAAGGTTGCACTGGTTGCATTACCACCTCCGGTATTGGAGGCCAGGATAATACGGCCATACGTATCGTCAATCTCCGCCCTTCTATCGTAGAAAGGACGATTATCCGCACCTTCATAAGTACCAATTGGACCACCCACATTTAAGTTTTCATAAAAAATATCCGTAATAACATCGGTATACAGGAAATCAGCACTGGCAATCAAGCCCCACCATGGCAATTTTTGGTCTATGGCAATGTTATACTTTATTACCTGTGGTAGTTGAAAGTCCTCAGCAATCAAATCAATATTACCGCCAAGACCACCAGTTCCGGGTTCAACATTTTTGGGTTGATTGTTCACATCAGGTTCGAATCCTGTAACGTTAAGGTTGAAATCGGCCGCAAAACCTCCAGTAACCCCATTGTTGTTATAGGTGCCACCTGGCCATACCAAAGGCAAACGAGAGGTAAATACCCCTAGACCACCACGAATCTGAGTGGTACGATTCCCGTTAACGTCCCAGTTAAACCCTAGTCGTGGGGAGAATACCGCATTGCTGATCTGTTGCCCAACGCGTGCTCCTTGTAAATCCTTGCCAGCGGCTTCCAACAATCCAACGGTACGTGTATTGAAGTCCTCATTTACGGGACCATCTTTCCAAACGGGAATGTCGATACGTGCACCAATGCTAACCCTGAAGTTATCGGTTACATCTACCTCGTCTTGCACATAAAACCCATATTGTTCAGTTTCAAAGTCTGCGGAACCATCGGATTCGTCACCAACTGCCCTGCTTCCCACCAAAGAATAACCATGCTGGTATTCTTCTGGAACCTGGTTTGTCAAAAACTCATTTAGACCTGAGGAAAGGAGGTTGCCATCGTCATCGAAAACATCTTCGTAGGTATAACTACCAAAGTTAAAGGCAAAGAAAAGGTTTTTCACCTGTGCGAACTCCGCGTTGGCCCCTAACGTAATGGTGTGCCTACCTGCGTAGATATTGAAATTGTTGGTAATCGTCACATAGTCGGTATTCAACAAGTTAGCTGTTGAAAAGGGTTCTGAACCAAAATTAATGGTTCCGTCATCGTCCTGGATTTCCACGGTAGGGAATGGATCTCCGGAAGGGTCACGGTCATCCCTTACCGCAGTATAACCAACAATAAGGTTATTGCTGAATTTATTACCGAATCGAGAGTTCAATTCCAATGCCGTGGAATTGACGTTGGATTCAAAAAACTCGGACCCATTAATAAAACCAATTTCCCTGTTCTCGGAGTTTCTGGCCTCTAAATTTTCGGCGCCTACATAACTGTGACGTAATGAAAGGTTGTGGTTTTCATTGATGTTCCAATCCAATTTGGCCACTAAAGTGTTGCTCTCCAGAGTTCTGGTATTATTATCAAAAGTCCCGGGATCGTAGCCGAATTGAGTGCCTAAATAATTTGTGAGTTGATTGATGTTATTATCAAAAGTCGCTTGGTCAAAAATGGTTTGACCAGGATTGCTTGGATCGGGAATTTGACCAATTCTCCCTGAATAATTTGAGGAAATAAATGGTTGTGGAATTTCGGTTTCCCCTCTCTCATAATTAACGAAGAAGAACAGTTTGTCCTTGATCAATGGGCCACCCAAACGAACCCCATAGGTGTTTGCAGAAAACTCTGCCAACCTTTCCCTTTCATCCCCTTCATTGATTAAAGCGGAAGGTGTCTTGCCGGCCAAGGATTCATTTCTGGTGAAATAATAGGCAGACCCCTCAAAGGTATTGGAACCTGAACGGGTCACTGCGTTGATGGAACCCCCTGAGAAACCGGATTGCTTTACATCAAAAGGCGCAATATTGATTTGGAAGGTTTCAATAGCATCTACGGACAAAGGGTTAACCCCGGTTTGTCCACCGTTGGTTCCCGATCCGGCCAAACCGAATACATCATTGTTCACTGCGCCATCAATATAAATGGCATTGTATCGATTGTTCTGTCCTGCCAAGGAGATGGAAAACCCATCATCACCTTCCGTAAGTTGGGCTTGCGGCGTTAAACGCACGAAATCCGCGAGGGAACGTGAGGCAGCTGGGGTAGTAGCAACCTGTCGTTGAGAAATGTTGGTCTCCGTACCGGTTTTGTTCGCCCCAAATATGCCGCTGGATACCGCAGTGACCACTACTTCGTCCAAAGCGGTAGCGGATTCTTGCAACTGGGCGCTGATCCTTTCAGTGGAACCTAGGTTTAAGAACACCCCATCTTTAACATCATCATTGAATCCCACATAGGAGATGGTAATCGTGTAAGGACCACCAGTACGCATCCCTGAAATACGGTAGAATCCGTCAAAATCGGCTGCTGCTCCATAAGTTGTACCCGTAGGCATGTGAACAGCCACTACACTTGCCCCTGGAAGAGGCTCTCCTGATGCGTCGGTTACTTTACCCCCCAGTGCTGAGGTGGTAACCCCTTGTGAAAATGCCAATGCAGTCATGAGCATAGCTGCAAAAGCCAAGTAGATTTTTTTCATTTTAACAGTGTTTAATTAGCACTGCAAAAGTCAGCCAAAGCAATAGCTTTAACGTTAATAAATTATTAAGAAAAAGGAGAAAAAATAGATTAAAACCATTTTAAATTATTGATTGCCAACAGATTGACAAAAGTCATAATTTAAGGATTTTGTTAATTATTCTTTAAAAAATTGAATAAGATTTAATGTGGAACCATCGTGATTGCCAATTTGTGAATTTTCAAGGTCGGCCAATATGTTTTTGGCAAGTTGTTTTCCCAATTCCACCCCCCATTGATCGTAACTGAAGATGTTCCAAATTACGCCTTGTACAAAAATTTTATGCTCGTAAAGGGCAATCAATGCACCAAGGCTTTTAGGGGTCAATTTCTGGATAAGAATGGTGTTAGTGGGTTTGTTTCCCTCGAAAACTTTAAAGGGCAGCAATTTTCCCATCTGCTCCGGAGCAAGACCTGCCGTTTCAAGTTCCATTTTCACCTCATCTTCCCCCTTACCATTCATTAGGGCTTCGGTTTGGGCAAAAAAATTGGCCATTAGTTTATTGTGATGGTCCCTATCGCCATGAAGGGACTCCTTAAAACCTATAAAGTCCGTAGGGATCAGTTTGGTTCCCTGGTGGATCAGCTGGAAAAAGGCATGTTGCGAATTGGTTCCGGGTTCCCCCCAAATAATAGTTCCGGTTTCATAGCCTACCCTTTGTCCGGCCCTACTCATACTCTTTCCGTTACTTTCCATGATTCCCTGCTGTAAATAGGCAGAAAATCGATGTAGGTATTGCGTATAAGGAATAATGGCCTCTGTCTCGGCACCGTGAAAATTGTTGTACCAAACACTCAAAAGCGCCAGGATTACGGGAATGTTTTTTCCATGGTCCGTTTCCTTAAAATGAATATCCATGCTATTGGCTCCTTCCAATAGTTGCTCAAAGTTTTCATAACCTATGGCCAAGGAAATGGACAGGCCCACGGCGCTCCAAAGTGAAAATCGACCTCCAACCCAGTCCCACATGGGGAACACATTTTCGGCTGCAATCCCAAACTCGTCAATTTTAGCGGTATTGGTGGATACGGCTGCAAAATGTTTGGCCACATCACTTTCTGTGGCATGTTGCAAGAACCACTTTTTTATGGTGATGGCATTGCTGAGCGTTTCCTGTGTAGTAAAGGATTTTGACACCACTATGAACAGGGTGGTTTCCGGATTTAGTTTTTTGAGCACTTCGTACACATGGTCCCCATCAACATTACTGACAAAATGGATGTTTAAATGGTTTTTATAAAACTGTAAAGCTTCAGTGACCATTACGGGACCCAAATCCGATCCCCCGATACCGATATTGACGACATCCGTGAACTTTTTTTCCGTATACCCTTTCTTTTGTCCGGAAACAACGGCTTCAGTAAAAGATCTGATATGCTCCTTTACTTGATAGACCTCCTCGATAACATTGGAGCCCCCTACTTTTACCGTATCCCCTTTTTTGGAACGCAATGCCGTATGCAAAACAGCCCTGCCCTCGGTCTCGTTGATGGTATCCCCGGAAAAGTAGGAATGGATGGCATCCTTTAACTTAACTTCCTCGGCCAGCTTTAACAGTAATTGGAGTGTTTCTTCGGAAACAATGTTTTTGGAATAATCCACATAAAAATCCTCCCAGGCAATGGAAAAGCGTTCTGCCCTTTGTGGATCGGACTCGAAAAAGGATTTTAAATGTTGGCTTTTGATCTCTTCATAATGGGTTGCAAGGTTGCTCCATGCTTTAGTGGTAGTAGGGTCAATTTTGGGTAAGGCCATCTTTTGGGTCAAGGGTTAATAGGTTCTCTTCTTTATTTGGTGATTCAAATTGTAAACAATCCAATTGAAACTTCAAAGATTCAATATGGTCAAAATAGGCAGATCGCAACGAATCTGCAATGGGTTCTGCGGAAGGTAATTTTTCGCGTAGGGGGTCCACTTGTCTTCCATTCTTCCAAAAACGATAACACACATGGGGTCCCCCAGTATTTCCCGTCATTCCAACCCAACCGATTACATCACCCTGTCTAACGAACTCCCCTTCCCTTACTTTTTGGGCCTTCATATGCAAATACTGGGTACTGTACATACTGTTATGACGGATTTTGACATATTTTCCGTTGCCCCCCCTTCTTCGGGATTCGGTAACCGTACCATCTGCAGTGGCAACAATGGGTGTCCCTATGGGAGCGGCATAGTCCGTTCCTTTGTGCGGGCGGACCTTGTAACCGTAATACGCGATCCTACGTCTTAGATTGTATCTTGAGGACAGGCGATATCCAAATTTTATGGGCGCCCTTAAAAACGTACTTCTGAGATTATTGGCATCCTGATCGTAATACTCCAGGATGTTTTTTATGGAGTCCGAAACATAGGGAAATGCATAAATGGGCTTGCCCTTGTGTTCAAAATAGGCTGCTTTTATGGGGCCACTTCCAGCGTAGATGGAATCGTTGATGTACTTTTCGTCGTATATGATCTTGAACTTATCCCCTTTTTCCAACTTAAAAAAATCGACCGTCCAAGCATAGATTTCAGATAGGTTAATGGTAACGATATAATCCACCCCTAAACTGTCCAGCTCCAAGGACAGACTGCTTTTAATGGTTCCCGCTACTTCCCGCTCAAGGTATTTCACATTTTTTCTGCCTTTATAGGCCATGGCGGAGTCACGTAAATCCACTACGGTGTAGTTTATTTTATCATTTTGATAGATAAAAACCTGGGCTTGTTCCAAACTGTCCTTGGATTTAAGGATGAGATAGGGTTTCCCAACCTGTATTTTACGGACATCAAAGGTGTCTTTGTAGTTCTCTGAAATAGTGACCACCTTTGGGTAATCCACATGGTTTTTAAGCATAAGTTCACCAAAACTATCTCCCCATTTTACCGTATCGCGAACAACATTGAAGTTATCCAGATTAAATCCATAGTGGGTGATGATCGGTTTGTCCACAGGCTCTTCAACCAAGACATTTTCAGCAATTTTCTTGTTCTCCCCACATGATGCCATGACCAGCACTGCTAAAATGACGCCCCAATATTTTTGCATGTTCCGTACTAATTATTTTGGGGATTGAAAATGTGTTCCACCCATTGTTTGCCCCAATTGTCCAATTCATCTTTGGAATACAAAGTTGGGAAAAATATTATTCTCTGGAAACTTGGGGGCAAAAAGTCCTTCCAATTGGTGCCTCCAGTGGCATCTACAGCGGTCTTATCCTTTGCCAAATAGCGGTAGGCAGAGCCCATGTGCATTAACGGCCAGTTTACATTGGCATTGATGTCCATTTCCTTGAGTGCCTTAATGAGCGCTTCGTTTTGGTGCGAAGGACGCACTAGGGCAAGGCACTTATGGTATAGGGTCTGTCCTTGAACTTGCTTTGCTGTTCGTATGAGCCTTGGGGTATACCTATATTCAAATTGCTTCAACGTCAATGTTTTTTCGCCGGTATGGATATCGGTAGCCCCCTTTTTCCAATATATCTTTTCGTACAAATCTTCAATGGAGCTGTTCTTGGACAGTTCATCGCGTTCAGAATGGTGGACCAGATTCTCCAGGGGTGTGGCATAGATTTCAATCATTCTGTATTGCACGGATTGAAATCCGCTAGCGGGAAGCAAGGCCATTCTATAGCGCAAAAACTGCTCCCGCTCCATACCGTTGATCATAATGCTAAATGATGAGATGAGCGCCTTGTAATAGCTGTTGATGCGGTTTATGCGCTCAATAAAAAAAACGGTGTCCTGGGATTTGTCATCCACCAGTTGTTTTTGTTCATGTAGAATGAGCTTAAAATAGAGCTCTGTAATCTGATGGTACATGATAAAAATCTCCTCATCCGGGAAATAGGTCCTGGGCACTTGAAGGCTCAGTAGGGTGTCTAAATGAATGTAATCCCAGTAGGTAAGATAGCGTTGGTAAAGAAGACCGTCCAGGTAAGAACTTAAGTCCTGCCCCGAGTTTTTAAATTTTTCCTCAAGTTTGTTGATTTGGGATTGGATACTGTCATCTTTTTTCATTGGTCAGTGCCTCTTTAGGAATTTGTGATTGAATGTGTTATAGGCCACTTTTAGTGCGGAACGGGGCACGACATAGCGAAAGCTATGGGCGAGCCGGTGCGATGGAAAAGCATAGCCATGGTTATTGACTAAAATGCTAACGATGTGCCGTGAAAACCGGCCTACTGGCCTGGCAGGAAGGGACATAAGAAAATAATTGACAAATTCCTGAACGGACCCTAGATTCAATCCATGATTATTTTGAATTGGTTTCTCAATCCGTTGTACCCATCCAAATCCGCTTTGATGGATCCAACGGCTAAATCAGCCTTTATGCGCACCGGAATTTTGTTAAGGTCATTGGAGACCCATAGTGTTAGGCTTTCCTCCTCCTTGAACACCCTTCCGGATTGTACATAAGGTCTAAATTTAAGACATTCTACCTTACCAAATTTGGTTCGCAATATCTCCTTGCCCAAGTATTTTAGTTTAAACTGGTAAATTCCGTCATCATCAAAAAGCATGTCCATAGTGAGTGTTTCGCCTTCTACGAAATCCTCAAAACTATAGGTATTGCGCAGGTGATAGGATGCGGACAACAGGTCCTGAACCTGGTCATTGACGGGTATATTGAATTCTTTCTTGTTTTTTTTGTCCTTTAACAGGGCAACATCCTCATCATGGTCAAATCGAATCTCGATATCTTTTGTATAGCCCCCCTCATAGGTATCCCTTATAAACTTATAGGGCTTTCCACTTGTCTTATCGAAATAACTCTCAAATGTATTGTCCACCTTAAAGAAAATGCTTGCAAAACCAGTTGTTCTTCCTCTTCCGATGACGTGATAGACGGAAAGGGAATCAAGACTGTCCGTTTTTAACTGCAAAGTGGCATAGCTGGCATTGAGAATACCGTAATGGATTCTGTACTTGAGCCATTCCCCTGCTTTAAAAGCAGGCTTCTTTTGCGCTGTTAGACCCATAAAGGTCAATAAAAACAGAAATGTAGCTATCTTTTTCATAAAGACGAAATGGGACATAAAATTAGTACTATCAGAATATATCCCACCACTTTTACAATTACTTAAACAAAAGTTATTCCAAACTATTGTATAAAAAAAGCCCCAATGTTGAGCATCAGGGCTTTTTCTAAATAACCAACCAAACTTTAAATTATGAAAAACCAATACTTAAAGTTACAAGGGAACCACCCCTTGTGAAAACAAAGATAACCTATGTAATAAGGGGCTCCTTTTATTTTAACCAACTTTAACTATAACGCACAGTTCTTTTGCAATGCTTTAATATTCTATCATAAAAAGTTGTAAAATCTTACTAAAACCAGTACCCTACACTAAAAAAAACGGTGGATTCATCTATTTGGGGCGAGAAGGAATAATAGATTTGAATGGGCCCCAGGAAGGATTCCAACCCATAACCTACCCCAAAACCGGAGTAATTTGGTTCGGTAAACCATTCTCCCGTTCGGAATAGATCGTCCGCTACGTTGGCGGCATTGGCGGAAAACAGTAAGTGGCTCTTGGAAGATATTTGATAATCCAATCTGGCATAGGCCTTTACAAAGCTATTACCGGGTAAGCTCAGGAATTCATATCCAAAGAAGGGGATGAAATTATTGATAAGATCGTTTCCGAAACCGCCAAGGACAAAGTCAAACGAGGTTACCGGGGAAGTACCCAACTTAAAACCTCCTTCTGATTCAATGTTAAGGGATACATTTCTAAGTGGTTGAAAAGCAACACCCAGTCTCGCTTTGGATATGGAAAAAGGCCGGAAATTATCGTTAAAATCGGACGAGAAAAGATACCAATGGAAGTCTCCATCAAAAAACAGTCCTTTGGTAGGGAAGTACTTGTCGTCATAGGTATCCAAAGTTAACCTGCCATAAGCGTTGTAATAGTTGCTGTCTTCAAAAAACACCCTGCCCTCGTTGGACGGCAGGAATGCTTCGCTACCGTCCATTGTTAAATTGCTCAATGTACGGGTACTGTACCGTAACAATTTATGCTCCAATCCAACCCTAAAGGCAAACTCTTCGCGAAACACGGTTTGCAGATATACTTGGTTGGTAAGATCAGTTACATCCAAACTTATGGAACCTATATTGGGGTTGTCAAGGACATCAAAATTATTTCGAATGAGGTCAAAATCTATTTCCTCGTCAAAATCGGTGAACGTGGAATTGACCCCAAAGCTCCAATAAAAGCCCTTATCCAGATAATATTGGAAATTGTACCGTAAATGATCCCCTAGAATGAAGTCAAAAGAGGCTACATCATCCCGAAAAAAGACATTTTTCTTGGTAATGTTAATCAGCGCGGCACTTTTGTAGAGATCATCATAATGGGCCCCCATTTTAATATACATGGTGTTGGGGTTTTCCCGTAGGTCGAGCACTAAATCGGTTCCCAGTCCATTGGATATTAATTTATATCGAATGGCCTTAAAATTGCCTGTGGCTGAAAGGTTCCCCATTCCCTGCCTTAATTTTTCAAAAGGGATTTTATCCCCCAGCGCCAATCTGAGCTTTCCTTTGATATACCCTCGGGTATAGTTGTCATTCCCACTAAGGATGAGCCGATTGATCACCAGACTGTCCATAACGTTTTTTGCGATAGGGGAACTGAATTTGGCCGTTGGTTGTTTGCTTTCAATTTCCTTCAATGGAGTTATCATTTGCAACGCACCCATTTCACCACTTTCAATGATTTCATCCCTCCGGGGAAAATCGATGACCGAAAAGTCTTGAATATCAGGTTTTATATAGACATCTGTTCGTTCAACCTTTTTCCGCATATCGTTTACGGTCCTATAATTGTTGATCTGAACAAGAATTTCAGTGGCCGAGGACAAATCCTCCCTTTTGGCCAGGGCATCTTGCACATCGACCCCAATAATGATGTCCGCACCTTTGGCCTTGACCTCATCCAATGGGTAATTGTTCACCACACCCCCATCTATCAATATTTGACCGTTTACCTCGGAAGGTTCAAATAATGATGGAAGGGTGCCACTGGCCATAATGGCTTCTGGCAGGTAACCATTGTCCAACAAAACAGGTTTTCCGGTTTCTATATTGGTGGCGATACATAAGAAAGGGATGGGGAGTTGATTAAAATCACTGACATCCTTAACGTGATAGAGTAAGCGAACAAATTCGTTGTAAATATTCTGTCCCCCAGAAATTCCCTGGGGAAAGGAAACTTTGAAGTTATCAAAGGGAAGGCTCAACGCATAACGTTCGGAATCGTCCTTTTCATAAAAGGTTTTGGCACTTCTGGGCACATTGTCCTGGATGAGTTCCGTTAGGTCCGTTGATCTGAATATGGAATCGAGTTCCTTTCCGGAATATCCTGCGGCATACAGTCCCCCAACAATGGCACCCATACTGGTCCCTCCCACATAATCAATTTGGATACCAAGACTGTCGATTACCTTAAGTGCCCCTATATGTGCCAATCCCTTGGCGCCACCTCCACTCAGCACAAGACCGACCTTTGGTTGTTCCTGTGCGTAAATGCCCGTTGACCATAGCGCGATCAGTAGTGTCAGTATTCTTTTTGCCATCGGAAATCAATGAAAGGATTCATACACTTTTTTTGCTTTGGACCTCCCAATGGATTTTGCCAAGGTTTCTATCGATGCCTCTTTGATCCGTGCCACGGACTTAAAATTTTTGAGTAGCTGTTCCACGGTTTTTTGCCCTATTCCCTCTATACTTTCCAATTCCGAATTAATAGCGGCATTACTCCTCTTGTTCCTATGAAAAGAGATGCCAAAACGGTGTGCTTCGTTGCGCAATTGCTGTATTATTCTTAAGCTTTCGGATTTCTTGTCCAGATATAATGGAATGGGGTCTTCCGGGAAATAGATCTCTTCGAGCCTCTTGGCAATACCAATAATGGCAATTTTTCCTCTAAGACCAAGAATTTCCAAGCTTTTCAGGGCCGAGGACAATTGGCCTTTACCACCGTCAATGACGATAAGTTGCGGAAGGGTTTCCGCTTCGTTCAACAACCGCTTGTAACGCCTAAAGACCACCTCTTCCATGGAAGCAAAGTCATTGGGACCATCCACTGTTTTAATGTTGAAGTGCCGGTACTCTTTTTTGGCCGGTTTGCCATTTCTAAATACGACACAGGCAGCAACGGGGTTGCTCCCCTGCATATTGGAATTGTCAAAACATTCAATGTGAACGGGTTCTTCGGATAATCGCAGATCGGCCTTCATTTGCGCCATTAAACGTTTGGTGTGTCTATCGGGATCTACAATTTTCATTTGCTTAAAACGCTCCTGTCTAAACATTTTTGCATTATGTAACGAAAGATCCACCAACTTTTTTTTGTCCCCTAATTTGGGTACGGTGACCTTAATGCTTTCATCGAGTTCCACCAAATGGGGAACGAAGATCATTTTGGAATTTGAGGAAAAACGTTGACGGAGTTCAATGATGGCCAACCGGAGTAATTCCGCATTTTCCTCATCAAGTTTTTTCTTGATTTCCATGGAGTGGGAGCGTATGATGGAACCATGGGAAATTTGGAGGAAGTTCACATAGGCGTGGGTTTCGTCCGAAAAAATGCTGAAAACATCCACATCATTGATTTTTGGATTCACAATTGTGGATTTTACTTGATAATTCTCCAGGACCTCAATCTTTTCTTTGATACGTTGCGCCTTTTCAAATTCCATGGCTATGGCATGGCCTTTCATTCGGTGTTTAAAATAGGTCAGTGAACTTTTAAAATTCCCTTTAATGATTTCCCTGATATCGTCCATTTGCCTATGGTAATCCTCGGCGGTCTGTAAACCTTCACATGGGGCCTTGCAGTTCCCCAAATGGTATTCCAAACAGCGTTTGTATTTACCGGATTGTATTTTTTCGTGGGAGAGGTCGTAATTGCAGGTCCGTAGTGGATAGACGCTTTTAATCAAATCCAGAAGGGTCCTCACCGTACGCATACTGGTATAGGGGCCATAGTATTCTGAACCGTCCTTTATTATTTTCCTGGTGGGAAAGATTCTTGGGAACCGTTCATTTTTAATACATATCCAAGGATAGGTTTTGTCGTCACGAAGTAAGACATTGTATCTGGGCTGGTGTTTTTTTATAAGGCTGTTCTCCAACAAAAGGGCATCCGACTCCGTTGCAACCACAATATGTTTTATAACGGCGATTTTTTTTACCATCACCCGTGTTTTTCCATATTCATGGTTCTTGGTGAAATAGGAAGAAACCCTTTTTTTAAGGTTCTTTGCCTTACCCACATAAAGGACTTTCCCATCAGTGTCATAAAATTGATAGACACCAGGGTTATTGGGCAATGAGCTTAATTGTACGTCTATGGGTACTTTGGGCATGGAAGCAAAAAACTTGGGTTTATTTGGGATATGAAGTTACTATGTTTTTTTCAACGGGGAAGTGAAAAAGTTGATGGACTTAAAAGGGTGCAAACTTTGTTTAAACGGCCCTTGAATATTACCTAAAAGTAAAGTCTACCTGTAGTAGTTTAGTTTGGGAGTTAAAATTTTAATAAAAAAGTGCATTTCAACGGTGAAAAAGAACATTTCACAGGATTTTGAAAGAAAAATTCGTTACTTTTAGACAAAGTTAAGGTTAAGACATGGAAAATTATTTGATAGTTCTGGGCATGTATCTGATTTTGATGATCTTCTTCAAGATATATGTTACTGTTTCCGCTAAGGAGTAAAACCATTTTTTAAAAGGTTCCCAAATTCATATCAAATCTACGTAATGTAGATGTACAAAAAAGCGCTTAGGTTAGATTACCGAAACAAGAGAAACCTACTTGATCCAAGTACAATTTACAGTTCCAGTCTGGAGATGGCCAACCGGATGCTCCACCTACCCATTTGGCACCACACTTTTTACCATATTTTTTTGTCCATTGCAAAGAACAAGGAGTTGGATACCCAACCTTTGCTTTCCATACTCCAAGGGAAGGATAAGACCATTGTGGTTCCCAAAACATATCCCAACGGAATTCTTAGGAATTATTTATTGCTGGATAATACGATCATAGAGCGCAATGGTTTGGGAATACCTGAACCAAAGGAGGGAATTGAGATTTCCCCAGATAAATTGGATGTTGTTTTTGTACCCTTGCTTGCCTTTGATAAGAACGGACACCGTGTAGGTTACGGTGGGGGCTATTATGACAGGTTTCTAAAGGATTGCCGCAAGGACCTTATTAAAGTTGGGGTATCTTTTTACGAGCCCGTGGAAGAAATAACGGATAGCAACGCTAATGATGTTAGGCTTACGTACTGTGTTACCCCCAATAGGATTTATGAATTCTGAGGAACTTCCCTTTTTTCTTTACCAAAGGCCTTTTTGTTAAAGACGATCAGGATACCGACCCCAACACTTATGGCCGAATCCGCAATATTGAAAATGGGTTCAAAAAAGCGAAAATTTGAGCCCCCTATTTTTGGGACCCACTCTGGCCAGGTGGTATCTATTAAAGGAAAATATAGCATATCCACCACTTTTCCGTAGAAGAGCTTTCCGTAGGGTTCATCCGAAAAAAGGGTCGCTACTTGATGGTTGCTGTGATTGAAAATGGTCCCGTAGAAAACCGAATCAATGATATTGCCCATGGCCCCGGCAAAGATTAAGGAAACCGCCAGGATAAGCACATTGGGGGATTGCTTCTTTATGATATCGTATAACCAATACCCAATTCCTGCAATGGCAAAAAGTCTGAAGATGGTCAAAAATAGCTTGCCGGTCGACTCGGAGACCGGTAAAATATCACTGAGTTTTGTGCCCCAGGCCGCACCCTCATTTTCAATGAATAAGATTTTAAACCATGAAAACACCTCAATGGACTCACCCAAAACAAAGTTGGTTTTAATATAAACTTTACTGATTTGGTCTATTAGCAAAACGACCACAATGATCAATAAGGACTTTTTAAGGTTCATCTACAAAAATTAATAGGGGCAAAAATAGTGATTTCATCCACTGGGGCTATTTATCCGAATATCCCCTTCCACGGAATAGAGTGTAAAGACTTCATAACCATGGGGGACATTTCCCATAAAGACTTTTCCGTATTTACTTTCCGCGGTTACGGAACCTTTGGCGCTACCCACTAAAATCTCCCCTTTTTGGGTTTTTACGTTTACGTTTTCGGTGATACTTCCCAATCTACAGTTCCCATCGGCCAAAGTAATATTCAAGCTGCGATAGTTACCCATGGCGAAGACATTGGTGTGGGTTCCAAAAACATCCGTTTTTACATATTCGGGAATACTGATTTTTAAAGCAATGGAGATGACCTTATGCGCACTTAGCTTATCATTGGGTCTGTTGAAGCTCGGCAGAAAATCAGTGCTAATTTGGATATTGTCACCATTCTGCTCCAATTTAATGGCCAAATCCTTTGCATACTCCCCTTCCATTGTAGCTTCTACCTCTAGTTGGTTGCCCGTATGGGTGGCCAAATCTATTTTAAAGCAGTTTTCCCCATGTATTAGGACCGATGTGGTCTTAGGGCTCAATATGGTCTTTTCCACCAATTTTTGTGCAACTCCAAAATTGGCGGTCAAAATTAAGGACAGGACTAAAATGGGTCTCGCCATTGCATACCAGACCTAGAAAGGCACCATTATTTTTGCATATTTTTCGCCTCTATGCTCAAGGTAGCATGTGGAACCAGTTTTAAACGCTCTTTGTTGATGAGTTTACCGGTTACCCTGCATATACCATAGGTCTTGTTTTCTATTCTAAGCAGGGCATTTTTTAAGTCGCGAATAAACTTTTCCTGACGTATGGCCAACTGGGTATTGGCTTCCTTGCTCATAGTTTCTGAACCTTCCTCAAAGGCTTTAAAGGTAGGGGCAGTATCATCCGTACCATTATTGCCATCGTTCATATAGGAACTTTTGAGCAGTTCCAGGTGTTTTTGTGCTTTTTCTATTTTGGCTTCTATGAGCTCTTTGAATTCTGCTAAATCCTTATCAGAATATCTCACTTTTGTATCCTGCGCCATGTTTCAATGTTTTTGAATGAATAATTTTGTTTGTACTTCATCAAAGGCAACTTCAATGCCTTCATCCAATTGCTCTTCAAGGTTTAGGACTTCGGTAAGCGTTTCACTTTTCAGATAATCCGCGTTGCTTTCAATAGCCTTTTCCACCTGTCCGTCCTTTAAGATTTTCAGATCAATTTTGTCCGTTACCTCCAAACCGGATTCCTTTCTTAAATTTTGGATGCGGTTCACCAATTCCCTGGCAATACCTTCTCTTTTTAGCTCATCATCAATGGTTACATCGAGAGCCACGGTCAAAGGTCCAGAGCTGGCCACCAGCCACCCCTCAATATCCTGGGAGGTAATCTCTACATCGGACAACTGTAAATTAATACTTTTATTTTCCAGTTGGAGCATTATTTTGCCTTCTTGTTCAATTTTCTGGATAGCTGACTGTTCCAATTGATTGACAGCGGCGGCAATTTGCTTCATTTCCTTACCGAATTTTGGCCCCAAAACCTTGAAATTCGGTTTAATTTTCTTTACCAGGATTTCCGAAGCGTCTTCCATAAGTTCCACTTCCTTCACGTTTACTTCGGAACGAATTAGATCTACAACCGCTTCGATTTCTTCCCTTTGGGATTGGTTCAATATGGGAACCATCACCTTTTTTAAAGGTTGCCTCACCTTTATTTTCTCTTTTTGCCTTATGGACAACACCAAAGAGGATATCTTTTGTGCCGTCTGCATCTTTCGCTCCAACTTTTGGTTCACCATACTGGGGTCATGGGAAGGGAAGGTGGACAAATGCACACTTTCAAAACCATCTTTTTGTGCTACCTTATCCAAATCCAGATATAAACGCTCCCCAAAGAAAGGGGCAATGGGCGCTATTAATTTGGAAGTTGTTGCCAAACAGGTATATAAGGTCTGATAGGCCGAAACTTTATCATGCTGGTAATCGCCCTTCCAAAAACGTCTTCTGCTCAAACGCACATACCAATTGGATAGGTTTTCCTGGACAAAGTCAGAAATGGCACGTGCGGCCTTTGTAGGTTCATAGTCCGCATAGGCACCGTCCACAAGTTGGATGAGCGTATTGAGTTCCGATAAAATCCATTGATCCAATTCTGGCCTGTCACGTAGCGGGATTTCCTTTTCGGAATAGGTAAAACCATCAATATTCGCATAAAGGGAAAAGAAGGAATAGGTGTTGTAAAGGGTGCCGAAGAACTTTCGTTTTACCTCCATAACACCATCCATGTCAAATTTGAGGTTATCCCAGGGATTGGCGTTGGAAATCATATACCAACGTATGGCATCTGCACCATGTTCCGGGAGTGCCTCAAAAGGATTTACTGCATTGCCCAGGCGTTTGGACATTTTTTTGCCCTCCTTGTCCAAGACCAGCCCATTGGAGACTACGTTTTTATAGGCTACGGAATCGAACACCATGGTGGCAATGGCATGTAAGGTATAGAACCACCCTCTTGTCTGGTCCACCCCTTCTGCTATGAAATTGGCAGGAAAGGCGTCGCCATTATCGATAAGGTGATTGTTTTCAAAGGGGTAATGCCATTGTGCATAGGGCATGGAACCACTATCGAACCAGACATCAATAAGATCGGACTCCCTTTTCATGGGCTTCCCGGAAGGGGAGACCAAAACAATTTGGTCCACAATATTCTTGTGCAGATCTATGGTATCGTAATTGGCCTCACTCATATCACCCACCACAAAGTCGGCAAAAATGTCTTCTTCCATGAAACCCAGTTCCACGGATTTGGCCATTTCATTTTTAAGTTCCTCAACGGAGCCCACGATTTTTTCTTCCTTACCATCCTCGGTTCTCCATATCGGCAAGGGAATACCCCAATAGCGGGAACGGGAAAGGTTCCAGTCGTTGGCATTGGACAACCAATTTCCAAACCGGCCTTCACCGGTGGACTTAGGCTTCCAGTTGATACTTTGGTTAAGTTCGAACATCCGTTCTCGGATGTCGGTCACTTTAATGAACCAGGAATCCAATGGATAGTATAATATAGGTTTGTCCGTACGCCAACAGTTGGGATAGCTGTGTAGGTACTTTTCTACTTTGAAGGCCTTGTTCTCTATTTTTAGTTTAATGGCAATTTCAACATCGACGGACTTTTCAGGAGCTTCACCATCGTCATAATATTCATTTTTGACGTATTTGCCCCCAAACTCCCTGAGTTCCGGCCGAAATCTACCCTGGAGGTCAACCAATGGCACAGGATTGTTATTTGCATCCAAAACCAACATTGGGGGTACGGGTGGGTTTGCTTGTCTGGCAGCAAGGGCATCGTCCGCACCAAAGGTTGGGGCGGTATGGACAATACCGGTACCATCTTCCGTGGTCACAAAATCCCCTGGAATCACACGGAATGCATTTTCCGGATTTTCATACGGTTGGGCATAATCGATCAATTGTTCGTAGTGTATGTCCAATAAATCGGCCCCTTTGGTTTCGGATATGATTTGGAATGGAATCTTCTTGTCCCCAGATTTGAAATTTAAGAAATCCCCTTCCTCAACGGTCTCATAATACTTTCCGGAAAATTGTTTGTTTACCAGGGCTTTTGCCAAAACCACATGGATTGGTTCAAATGTGTATTGGTTAAAGGTTTTGACCAGCACATAATCAATCTTCGGTCCAACCGTCAGTGCCGTATTGGAGGGAAGTGTCCACGGGGTGGTTGTCCAGGCCAAAAAGTACACATCGCCATCAATATCTTTTAAGGCTTCCGGTAGCGTAGCTTTCTTGGCCTTAAACTGTGCGGTAACGGTAGTATCCGTAACATCCTGGTAGGTGCCCGGTTGGTTCAGCTCGTGTGAACTTAAACCCGTACCCGCTTTTGGCGAATAGGGCTGTATGGTATAGCCTTTGTAAATCAACCCTTTGTCATAAATCTGTTTCAGGAGCCACCAAACAGACTCCATATATTTGGATTTATAGGTAATGTAGGGGTCATCCATATCTACCCAATACCCTACCATTTCGGTCATTTCATTCCATACATCCGTATACCGCATTACCGCTTTTCTACAAGCCTCGTTGTATTCTTCAACGGATATTTTTTTGCCAATATCCTCTTTGGTAATACCGAGCTCTTTTTCCACACCAAGTTCAATGGGCAGGCCATGGGTATCCCAACCCGCCTTGCGTTTTACCTGAAAACCTTTCATGGTTTTGTACCTGGGAAAGATATCTTTAATGGTACGTGCCATTACGTGGTGAATGCCCGGCATTCCGTTTGCGGAAGGAGGCCCTTCATAAAACACATATCCTTCTTTGCCCTCCCTGGAGGTAACACTTTTTTCAAAGATGTTATTCTCCTTCCAAAAGGAGCGTATGCCATTTCCTATCCCGGGGAGGTCCAACCCTTTGTATTCCGCAAACTTCATAGGATTTCTCGTGTCAGAAATTAAAGTCTGCAAAATTAATCATTTAGTGGCAAACCCCACCTTTTTATGCAGGTAAAAGGCTTACCCCTAAGTTCATAAGGTATACCGGCACCTGGTTTGCCCCGTCCTTTTTTTGAAGCATATCACCAATACTTTCCCGCAATAAGGAAAACAATTGTTGCGGTGCTGGTTTTGGGGGATGCCGTTGTATTACAAGATTGGAAATACGATGGAAGAAACAGGTAAAAATTGAAAATGACAGGGAGGGGGTGCTTTAGAATTTATAGCCCAATCCCAAAATAGTATTAAACCCTGGGGCCACTATGCCGGAAGAATAGGGTCTGTACCGTTGGTCCGTAATGTTTTCCAATGAAAAATTGGCATTCCATTGATTGGAAATTTTATAGCTGGACCTAAAATTTAAGGTGTACCACGATGGGGAGAAGGGATTTCCATTGGCATCACTTTCGTAAATAAAATCTTTGTTCCTTTCGGAAATGGCCAGGTCATCAAAAGGGATTTCGCCATTGTAGTTCAGGAAGAAATCTGCTTTGAATTTTTCGTTTTTCCATATAATATGGGCATCGGCAAAGGTTGGTGCTGCGTGGCGTGCTGCGGATTCCTCACCACTATCGTCTTCTTCAACACCTTCGGTAAGGGTGAGGTTGCCCAAAAATGACCAACGCTTTCCCATAAAGGCTTCAACCCCAAATTCAAAACCATAGATATAGGCGTTGGCTGCATTTTGTATGGCCTGTACATTGCTCATTTCCCCATTGAACATGATTTCCCGTGCTCCGTTGAGGGTATAATCCCGTCGTACCAGGGCATCGACCAAATAGGTATAATAGGCTGCTGCCCTGACCACAATTTTGTCTTCAAAGTTTTTTCGAATCCCTAAATCAATATTATAGGCGTATTCGGGCACCAGGTCTGGATTGGGCACGACCACCGAACCAGGCTCGGAGTCAAAAATCTTTCCAATATCATCAATATTGGGTGCCCTAAACCCCGTGGAACCATTCAAGGTAAGTTGTAAGTTCTGTGTGGGAAACCAGCTAAAACCCAAGCTTCCGGTCAAAGCACCCGTTATTAAATCGGCCTCTGTAAACGGGAAAGGGAAAAAAGTGTCATCAAATTGGGCGTCTACCCAAACCTGACTATAACGCAATCCGGAGAGTATGGTAAAATTGGGTTTTATACCGTATTCGCCATTCATATATCCAGCAAAGGTCTGCCATGTGGAACCATCCGGGTACCTGGATGGTGCAGGTTGGATTTCCTCGGTTTCAATATTTGTTTGATTTCCTTTGGAATTGACCTTATTAAATAAATATTCCAAACCGTAATACAGCCGTAACCCGCCAATTGTTTTGTTTTCAAAATCCAGGTTTACCGATAGGGCATCCACCTTTTCCCTTGTGGTAAACCGCGTAGGGTTCTGGAAATTCCTTTCGTTCCTGCTTTCTTCAAAAAACTGGTAGGCTGCGGTCAACTTTGCACCGGAATAGAACCGGTTTTTACCTTTTTGAACAATCTGTGCATTTCCCATAAACCATTTCTGGGGGCCATAGAACCACTCCGCTGAACGGAGACCTTCACCATCCCTGCTGGGGCGAATGAGCCTATCGAACCTGGAATAGTCCGAAGTTTCCGAATAATACAACCCGAATTTATAGTCCCAGTCCGTATTTGGTTTAAATTCAAATTTTTGAAGGAGATTGATTTGGTCATAGCCGGATGGGGTCTGTACCAGGGGATCCCCGTTTTCGATCAATACGTCAGTTCCATTCCTTTGGACGACCCTATTGTTTCGCAAATAGGATTCAGGACCATGGGAACCCATTCTTAGGTCGCCAAAATTGTTGTAGGACACACTGGTGTACGATGCCCAGGTCCGGTGGCCCAGATTAAAATCCACGTGAGCGGTATTTTCCGTATTGGCGGAAGCAAATCTATAGAAGGCGCTTCCGGAAAAAGCCAGACTATCCGTATAGGAAAAGCGAGGGTCCTTGGTGAAAAAGTTCATTACCCCGCCTATGGCATCACTTCCATAGATAACGGAACCGGGCCCAAAAATCACTTCGGTATTTTTTACGGTAAAAGGATCTATGGAAATGACATTCTGTACATTGCCTCCCCTAAAAATGGCATTGTTCATACGGACCCCATCTACGGAAAGCAATACCCTATTGGTCGCGAATCCACGTATCATGGGACTGCCGCCTCCCAATTGACTTTTTTGGACAAAGACCTGACCACTGTTCTGCAATAGATCGGCGGAAGTCTGCGGATTGGTAAATGCGATGCTCTGCGCATTGATATTGGCAATTTTTTGTGGAATGTCCTTAAGTTGCTGTTCCCATCTGGATACCGACATTACCACCTCTTGTAACTGCTCCGGACTCAATTCCATGTAAATGCGCTCGCCCCTTTTTATGATTTGCGCCTTGGTTGCCGTAAAGGGTTGATAGCTTATGTGTTTAATGGTAATTTTCTCGTGTCGGTCAAATTGGGAGATATCTGCACGACCATCAAAATCCGAAATCGCCGTACGTGATTTGTCCGCATTGTACAGGGCGGCATTTACAATAGGTGAACCAGAGTCCGCATCCAACAAGGTTACCTGTTGTGCGGTAACTTGGAAAACCATTAAGAGGAAAAGAGGAATAATTCCACTTCGCATATCAATCGAACACAGCATTTAATACCGCCAAGGACCTCGGACTTCTGAATCCCTGCAAATGTAACTCAAAATATAAGAGCACTTTTTTCAATAATTCTTGGCGTGTTTTTTTGGTCAGCTTTATAGCAATAATACCATCAAAATTTATGCCTAAAAATTGGCGAAAACCATCCAACGCCATCCCATCCATCATTGGGTTCAAGGAGGGGGTATTGGTAAAACAACCTTCTTGAAGGTCAAAATACGGGAAATGTGTATTCTCCATATCTGGATAAAACCCCAAATAATTGGTCAGGTGTACCATAAAGAGAATAGGGTAATTGGCTACTTTTTTGTTTTCGTCCAACCAAATGAAAGCATATTCCAAATAGTTAAAAAGGCCTTCATCCTTTTCCTCTTCCTGAATACATATTGTCAAAAACTCACTAAGGAAAAGTACAATGCCATTTTTTACAATTTCGGAATGGAGGGTTTTGTAGGAATGGGCCAATTTGGCCTCACGAATACTTTCCAAGCTTCCCTTGTTGCGGTGGTTCGCCACCAGTTCCAGTTGTGTCAAGGGTTGGAACAATGCGGGTCTTAATTTTCCTTTTTTGGAGGTAAGCACGCCTTTTAAAAGATAGGACTTAAGGCCATCGGAGGCGGTAAAGACTTTCACTATAAGACTGGTATCGCCATATTTTAGTGAAGAAAGGACAATGGCCTTGGTGGTTACTTGCATATCCCAAATATAAAGACCCGATACCTTTAATCGGCTATCGGGCCTTGTGATAGGGTTAACTTAGGGATTAAATTACCCCCTGTGCAAGCATGGCATCGGCCACTTTTACGAAACCAGCAATATTGGCACCTTTGACATAGTTACAATACCCGCCTTCTTCTGTCCCATACTCAATGCAAGAGTTATGGATATCGTTCATAATGCCTTTTAAGCGGTCATCCACCTCAGCCCTTGTCCAACTGATCCGCAGGGAATTCTGGGACATTTCCAAACCGGAAGTGGCGACACCCCCCGCATTGGAGGCTTTCCCAGGCGCGAACAATATTTTGGCCTCATGGAAGGCATGGATGGCCTCTGGTGTCGAAGGCATATTGGCCCCCTCGGCAACAGCAATGCATCCATTTTTGATCAATGTTTTAGCATCATCACCACCAAGTTCGTTTTGTGTGGCACAGGGAAGGGCAACATCACACGGCACTTCCCATGGTGTTTTCCCCTTGTGGTACTCGGCATTGGGGTATTGGTCAACGTATTCGGAGATACGTCCGCGACGATTGTTCTTCAGATCCATAATCCAGGCCAGTTTCCCTTCGTCAATACCGTCTTTATCATAAATATAACCTCCAGAGTCGGAAAGTGTCAGCACTTTGCCGCCCAAATGCATTACTTTTTCTGCAGCATATTGTGCAACGTTACCGGAACCGGAGATAATCACATTTTTTCCTTCAAAGGAATCGTTCTTGGTCCGGAGCATGCTATCCGCAAAATAGACCGTACCATAGCCTGTGGCCTCTGGTCGAATGAGTGAGCCCCCCCAGGACAATCCCTTGCCGGTCAAAACACCAGTGAACTCGTTCTTGATTTTTTTGTACTTGCCAAACAGGAAACCGATTTCCCGGGCGCCCACGCCAATATCCCCGGCAGGAACGTCCGTATAGGGCCCAATGTGTTTGCTGAGTTCGCTCATAAAAGCGTGGCAAAAGCGCATGACCTCATCATCGGATTTTCCTTTGGGATCAAAATCCGAACCTCCTTTACCACCCCCCATGGGCAAGGTGGTGAGGCTGTTTTTGAATACCTGTTCAAATGCCAAAAACTTCAATACACTGGCATTTACCGTTGGATGGAAACGGAGCCCACCTTTGTAAGGCCCAATGGCCGAGTTCATCTGGATTCGGTATCCACGGTTTACATGGATTTCGCCCTTGTCATCTACCCAGGCCACCCGAAATGAAATCAATCGTTCGGGCTCCACCATTCTAAGCAAAATGTTTTTGCCGTGGTAAATGTCCTTCGTTACAATATAAGGTATAACGGTTTCGGCCACTTCTTGGACCGCTTGAATAAATTCTGGCTCATGACCATTTCGGGCCTTCACCTCATCCATAAATGCTTTAATCTTTGCTTCCATATAAGGATTGGTAAATTGTTAATTATGACCTTCTTATTAGGGTCATTTTTATTGAATTAGGAATATGGGGGCAAAAATATGTCAACTATATAATATGAAGCCCAAAAATTGAAAATTTTTCAATTTTCTTAACCTATGGCCTGTTCCAGGTCGGTAATGAGGTCCTCAATGGCCTCTATGCCAACGCTCAATCGAATAAGGGAATCCACTACGCCACTTTTTTCGCGTTCTTCCTTTGGAATACTGGCGTGGGTCATACTCGCCGGGTGGCCGGCCAAACTCTCCACCCCTCCCAAGGATTCTGCAAGGGTAAACACCCGTAGGTTTTCAACAATCTTTACAGCATCTTCGAACGAACCTCCTTTTGGAATAAATGAAATCATCCCGCCAAAGTCATCCATTTGTGCCTTGGCAATAGCGTAATTGGGATGATCCTCAAATCCTGGCCAGTATACTTTTTCGATTTTGGGATGTTTCCTGAGATACTCGGCAATGGCTTTCCCATTTTCACAGTGCCGCTGCATTCGTACATGCAGGGTTTTGATACCACGAAGGGTTAAAAAACTGTCCATTGGCCCACAAACGGCACCGCTGGCATTTTGTATGAAATAGAGCTTTTCTGCCAATTCCTTATCCTTGACCACCAAGGCACCAACCACTACATCGCTATGCCCGCCCAGGTATTTGGTAGCGGAATGCATCACAATATCAGCTCCCAGATCCAGTGGTCGCTGCAAGTAAGGTGTGGCAAAGGTATTGTCCACGGCCAGCAGCAACCCCTTTTCCTTGGCGAGATCCGCAATGGATTTGATATCGATGATGTTCATCATGGGATTGGTAGGGGTTTCCACCCATATCAATTTGGTTTTGTCGGTAATCTTCTCAGCAATCGTATCCACACTTTGCATCCCAATAAAATGGAAGGAGATGCCCAGCTTTTCATACACCTTCAAGAACAGACGGTAACTTCCACCATAGAGATCATTTGTGGATATCACCTCATCCCCTGGCTCCAACAATTTAATTATGGCATCAATTGCCGATAGCCCACTTGCGAATGCCAGACCATATGCCCCGTTCTCAATACTGGCCAATGAATTTTCCAGGGCGGTACGCGTGGGATTGGCACTTCTGGAATATTCAAAACCCTTATGTGCTCCCGGTGTGGACTGCGCATAAGTGGAGGTTTGATAGATGGGTGGCATTACGGCACCATAGGCAGCATCGGGTTGCTGGCCACCGTGAATGGTTTTGCTATTGAATTTTAAATCTTTATCGTTCATGGAACCTTTGTTCGAAAGTTGGCTGCAAAATTACACTTTTACCGCTCGGCTCAATGCTAAGATATTCCCAAGGTGCAATCCCTCATGAAAAACATTGAAGGCAATGGCGTCCTCAACGGAGTTGAGTTCCACCTTTGGAGTGGTCATGTAGGAATTAAAATTTAGAAAGGTCCCACTTTGGTAATCTTCAACGGTCTTTTCGGGCAGTCTAAAAAGCGCCGTCCGTATTTCAGCAAGTTCCATTTCGCTGGGTACACCAGAGGGAAAGGTTCCCTTTTGATATTTGGAAACCAATACCGGTGAGACAATCAAGGGTAGTCCACTGAGCCCATAGACCAGTTTTTGTTGGGTGACCACTACATGGGCAATGTTCCACCAGATGTTGTTGTTGAATCCTTTGGGGATTTTATGGAGTAACTCCGCTGGAGTATCCATCAAATACCGATATAGGATTTTTCTATTCTGTCGAGTAATCGTAAAGAGTTGCTCCATGGCTTGAGACATTCATATCTAATTTTCTAGATATATAAATATATTGTTTATCTTCGCAAAGTGAATATAGTTGAAATAAGTAAAATATTGTCCAATAAGACCCGGGTTCAAATCCTTAAATGGCTCAAGGATCCGGAAGGAAATTTCCCTCCCCACCAAGACATTGACCATTTTGATGATGGCGTATGCGTAGGGTTTATCCAAGATAAAACGGGATTGTCCCAGTCTACGATTTCAACCTATTTAAACGCGATGCAAAACGCCAATTTGGTAATTCCCACAAGGCATGGGAAGTGGACCTATTATCGAAGAAATGAAGAAGTGATACGAGACTATTTGGAAACCTTAAAAAAGGAACTTTAATTTTTTTTTGACCCGAACATATCTAGATTTTGCGAATTATAAATATTAAAACAAATACTATGGATTGTAGCATTGCGTGTAGGGCAGCTGTAAAAACCGATAGGGAGGGAAATAGGACATCCCGATTGACAAAGTGGTTGCAACGAATTAGAATTGAAGGAGCGGGAGAACTATCAAAAACCAAATAAACGATGATGAAAACCATTGGATTGATTGGAGGAATGAGTTGGCAATCCTCCAAATTCTATTATGAATACCTGAACCAAATTGTGGCAGAAAGACTTGGCGGTTCGCACTCGGCAAGGATTTTAATGAGTTCCGTTGACTTTTCAGGGATTGAGAGACTCTCTTTTGAAGGCGATTGGGATGCCATAGGCCAATTAATGGCTAAAGAGGCCAAACGACTTGAAACCGCAGGATCGGATGTGGTTATTTTGGGGACCAACACCATACATCTTGTGGCGGAATACATCAATCGGGCCATTTCAGTGCCATTTTTGCACATTGCCACCGCTACAGGTGCTGCCATTAGCGAAAGGAAACTTAAAAAAGTGGGACTTTTGGGAACCCAATTCACCATGGAGAAGGATTTTTATACCAAAATCCTGACCGAGGATTTCAATTTAGAGGTGCTTGTTCCTTCCCCGGAAGAAAGGGTCTATTTACAGGACTTGATTTATGGCCAGCTGGTCAAGGGCGTATTTACAAATGAGGCCAAGGAACGGTGTTTGGAAATCATTGGGAACCTAAAAAAAGAAGGTGCCGAAGGTGTTATCCTGGGATGTACGGAATTGCCCATTCTGATTCCGGGAGCGGAGGTCGCCATTCCCACTTTTGATACCACAATGCTTCACTCCAAGGCAGCCGTGGATTTTGCCATGCGTTGAAAAATCGAAGTTAACGTGAACTCGATACAAGAAAATTACGTCATTTTGAGTGTTTTTGCGATAGCAAAAATGTATCGAAAACAAGTAATTTTCTTGCAAAATCCTAATTTCGATACAATTTTTCTTCATTCCATTACGAAAAACCACTCAATTTGACGGATTTTGGTTGATAAAAAATGATGTCGACTCATGTTAAGTTATACTTAGAGAAGAACGAAATGAAAATACTGATAGTAGGGGGAAATGGGACCATAGGAAGAAAAGTTGCCGCCCATTTTAGAACGGACCATACGGTTATTGTTGCCGGAAGGACAAAGGGTGATGTTTCCGTGGATGTGGAATCCAGTGCCTCAATTGAAAACATGTTTGCCCAGACCGGTACCGTGGATGCCATGATCTGTATTGCGGGAGAAGCAAAATGGGCTACCTTCCGAACACTCAGTGAAGAGGATTATTATATCGGATTCAAAAGTAAACTCATGGGGCAGGTAAATCTTACCAGAATCGGTCAATCGTATCTAAACCCCAATGGTTCCATAACCTTGACCACGGGAATTCTAGCAGATGACCCTGTTGAAAAAACGGCAAGTGCAGCTATGGTAAACGGGGCAATTCATAGCTTTGTAAAAGCGGCATCTTTGGAATTGGTCAATGGGTTGCGCTTGAATGCGGTTTCGGCCGGTATGGTCGAGGATGCCTATGAAAAATACAAGGATTATTTTCCAGGGCACAATCCAGTTTCAATGACCAAGGTGGTCAACGGTTACGTGAGGAGTGTACTGGGAAAGGACAATGGTAACATCATCCGCATTTACGAATAGGAAATCAAATTTTAATAGAAAATCAAACGTATGAAAAAGATATTCCACTTGGAGAGCTGTAAAACCTGCCAAAAGATTTTGGCGGAACTTCAACCTTTGGATGGGGTTGAGGTGAGGGAAATCAAGTCAAAAGGAGTAAGCCCGGAAGAGCTGGAGGAAATGAGGGCATTGACGGACTCCTATGAATCCCTGTTCAGCAGACGCGCGATGTTGTTTCGTCAACGTGGTTTGAACAATCAGGAATTGGGGGAGGACGATTATAAAAACCTCATTTTGGAACACTACACCTTTTTAAAGCGTCCTGTGGTCGTGGTGGATGACCAAATCTTTATTGGCAATGCCAAAAAACAGGTTGAAGGTGCCAAGGCCGCCTTGCACGGATGAGCAAACGCAACCTTGCCTTTTTGGCCGCCATTGGGGCCACTATAATTTACGGTATTAACCATACCATCGCAAAAGGGGTAATGCCCACTTATGTTACCCCATTTGCCTTTATTTTTCTGCGCGTGGTAGGCGCTGCCATCCTTTTTTGGGGGATTTCCTTTTTGGGTCCCAAGGAAAGGATAGCGCATAAGGATTGGTTGCGAATGGTTGTCGCCGCATTATTGGGCATGGTCATCAATATGCTCTCCTTTTTTAAAGGTTTGGAACTGTCCACGCCCATAAACAGTGCAGTGCTCATTACCATTAGTCCCATTATCGTGGTCGTCCTCAGTGCCGTGTTTTTGGAAGAACGGATTACAAAAAACAAGGGGTTTGGTATTGCCCTTGGATTTATAGGGGCCCTTATGCTTGTCCTTTTTGGTGCGGAAATACGGAAGGATGCCCCTAATATCCCTTTGGGAAACAGCCTATTTATTCTTAATTCGCTGGCCTATGCGGGCTATTTGATCGTAGCCAAAAAACTGGTGGAAAAATACCATCCCTTTACCTTAATGCGTTGGCTGTTCACCATTGCGGTTATCATTAATTTCCCCGTCACTTTCAGCGATTTTCTGGAGATTGAATGGGCTACCATGCCGCTTTGGGCCTATGGCGTGATTGCCTTTGTCGTTGTAGGGACAACTTTCTGCACCTATTTGTTCAACATTTTTGCCATGACCGAGTTAAGGGCAAGTACCATCGGGGCTTTCATCTATGTGCAACCACTTTTCGGAATTCTTTTTGCGTTGCTAACAGGAAAGGATACGCTGACCTTAGTAAAAATTTTGGCTGCTTCCCTGGTTTTACTGGGGGTGTATTTGGCAAGTAGGAAGGTTAGGGCAAGGCCTTAATCGTTAAAATCCTCAAATAAATTCAATTGCTTACCCTTGGGAGGTTTGGCATAACCAAAAACACTCCGTCCCCTATAGGTGTGGGATGCTTCATTTTCTTTTTTGACCAAGGCATCAAAATTTTGATTGGGGACAAAATGCTTTTCTGCCCTTTGTGCCATTTCGGTGAGTTTCTGAATTGCCTTTAATTTATCCGTTCTACCAATTTTGGCCTTGTCCACCGCGGTTTTCATGGTCATGATGACCTCATCATACACTTTGGTCGGTACGGGAAAAGGGGTAGCATCCTTACCACCATGGGCAAAGGCAAATCGGGCCGGATCTGCAAAACATGAAGGTGTACCATGGATGACTTCGCTCACCAGGGTAAGGGATTGTAATGTTCTTGGTCCAAGGCCCTTTAGCAATAAAAGTTCCTCAAATTGTTGGGTTTCATTTTCCTGGGCCAACCAGAGGACACTTCCCAATCGTTTCAGGTCAACATCCTTGGCCTTGATATTGTGATACCCAGGGACGATCAAATGGGGAAGTTCTTTGATGATTTTGTCCGGATGTTCCTTTGATATTTCCAGGATGGCATTTTGGGTCACCTCGGCTTCTTTATGGACAAGATTCAGGATATTTCCGTGGTGTTCACCACAAACGGCGGTATGGGGTTCCCGCACAAAATTGGTCATGGAACCAGAATGCCAATGATAGCGCCTGGCCTTACCATTTTTTGGATTCATCCCCTGTTGTACTACGGTCCACGCTCCCGTATCCGTTACCAAAAAATTGTGGATGTACAATTGATATCCATCCTGTAGGGCGGTGTTGTCCACTTTGGCACTGAGCTTACTGTTCCGCGCCAGTTCGTTGCCATCCAGGCCGGTCTTCATCCCTACTTGGATAAGTTCCTGTGGGGTTTTTAAGGAATGTTTTCCCTTGCCCCCACAGACATAGATACCCAGTTGCTGTGAAACCGGGGCAATAACCTGTTTCAAAACATTTAAAACCGTAGTGGTAACACCGGAAGAGTTCCAGTCCATACCAATGACCGTACCAAAACTTTGGAACCAGAAAGGATGGGCCAAACGCTCTATAAAGCCTTCTTTCCCATGTTCATGGATAATGGCTTCTACCATGGGAAGGGCGAGCCCCTTCATTCTATTGAAGAGCCAGGGTGGTACATGGCCACCATGCAAGGTCAAATCTGCTGTTCCGGAACGGGCCATTGAAAAATGGTTTCCTTAAAGATAGGGGATTCGACAAACAACTTATAGGTCCACAGGCCTTTTGGCAAACTTTCGGGTATCAGCCTTGGTCAAGACCCTAAAATCGGTGTCTTTTGGGATTGCATTAAATCGTGCAAGGATTTCCTTTGGTAGGTCCGTTAGTTTTCGAGTCTTTAAATCCATCCAACCCCCCATGAGTTCCGTATGGGCAAAGTTTTTTCCGTTGGCATCATAGAAGTCGTGATGAAATTCAAAAAACTTTCCATCCCCACTTAATCCCTTTAGGCCCAGGGAAACCTTTATGGGCTTACCAGGAAAGACCTCCTTGAAATAATAGATGTGTTCGTAGAAAACAACGGGACCAATTTGATGGGATGCCATATATTTTTGGTCAAAACCCACACTGGCCAAGAAGTCGACCCGGGTATGGCTGCCAAAATCCAAATAAGCGGAATTGGCCAAATGCCTGTTCGCGTCCATATCACTCCATCGAATCTCAATTTCCTTAAAAAACATAGGCTAAAAATATTATGCATGCATAACAATTGACAAAAATACGCTAGTTTTGGTGTAAGTCATCAAAAATAGTTGTCCAGATCATTTAAATACAAGACCATGAATCAAAAAGCCGACTTTATAAATACACTTTCCCTTCCTGCAATTGCCGCCCCCATGTTTTTGATATCCGGTCCAAAGCTGGTCATCGAATGTTGCAAGAATGGAATAGTGGGCACCTTTCCCGCTTTGAACCAAAGAACCAGTGAGGGTTTTGAGGAATGGTTGGTTGAAATAAAAACGGAGTTGGCCAATTGGGAGCGGGAAACCGGCAAAAAGGCAGCACCTTTTGGGGTCAATATTATTGTGCACCCCACGAATCCCAGGGTGGAAACGGATGTAAGATTGTGCGTGAAACATCAGGTTCCCCTGGTCATCACTTCTTTGGGTGCCGTTCAAATGGTGGTGGATGCCATCCATAGTTATGGCGGATTGGTGTTTCATGACGTGATTAAAAAACGCCACGCACAGAAAGCTGCCGGGGCTGGAGTGGATGGCCTGATTTTGGTGGCCGCAGGAGCTGGGGGTCATGCCGGAACCATAAATCCAATGACCCTGGTGGCCGAAACCAAACAATTCTTTGATAAGACCATCATCCTTTCCGGCTGTATCAGTACTGGGCGGGACATTGCCTCAGCCATGCAAATGGGTGCGGATTTGGCCTATATGGGAACCCGGTTCATCAATGTAAAGGAAAGTAAGGCCCCTGAGGCCTACCAGCAGATGATCATTGATGCCGGAGCAAGTGATGTAACCTACACTGCCGCAATTTCTGGAGTACATGCCAACTTTTTGTCCAAGAGTCTGGAAGCGGCCGGGTTGTCCGCTGAAGATCTGAAAAAAGATCAAAAAGTCGATTTTGGAAAGGAACTGGACACGGAGCACAAAGCCTGGAAGACCATTTGGTCTGCAGGACAGGGATCCGCACTAATTGAGGAGACCCTTTCCATTGCCGAATTAACCGATAAATTGAAGTTGGAATTTAAAGAGGCCGTAGAGGAACAGCACAAGCTTTTGGAGATTTTCCCAAAGTAATGTCCTGATAAATCAAGCTTTTTATATCTTAGGGAAATGCCACTGGTTCCCTCCAATTATCGACCTCCGTTTCTTTTTAGAAACGGACACTTTTCCACAATTTATGCTGGGGCCATAAGGAAAGTCCATGGTGTTATCCAAAAAAGGGAACGCTTGGAACTTCAGGATGGTGATTTCCTGGATTTGGACTGGAGTGAGTCCATCCAGCCCACGGAAAAGGTGGCTATCCTGCTCCATGGTCTGGAAGGTGACGCGCAACGACATTACATTACGGGTAGTGCCAAAAAACTCACCCAAAACAATTTTGATACCTGTGCCGTTAACTTTAGGGGGTGCAGTGGTCAGCCCAACCGTTTGTACCGTTCCTACCATTCTGGGGCAACCAAAGATTTAATGGCGGTAATAGGCCATATTTTGAATACCAAGGATTACACCAAAATATACCTTCTGGGGTTCAGTCTTGGCGGCAACCTCGCCTTAAAATACCTCGGGGAAGGGAATCCCATACCTAAAGAAATAATGGCAGCGGTAGCGGTTTCGGTCCCTTGTGACTTAAAAGATGCCTGTGACCAACTATTGCGATCAAAGAACGTTTTGTATTCTGCGCGTTTCAAGAAGCATTTATTGGCCAAACTTCGCACAAAGCAACAACTGTTTCCAACAAAGATTTCAGAGGGCGCCATTAACAAAATCAGTACCCTTAAGGATTTTGATGATGCCTATACTGCCCCTGCCCATGGGTTTGCAAATGCCTTGGATTATTATGCCCAATGCAGTTCCAAGCAATTCCTACCTAAAATTACCACACCTAGTTTGATTATAAATGCCAAGGACGACTCCTTTTTGGGGGAGGCCTGTTATCCGTACAAAGAAGCCAAGGACAATCCCAGCCTTTTCCTGGAGGTTCCCGAATTTGGAGGTCATGTTGGTTTTTGGGGTAGAAGGAATATTAGCTATGCCGAAGAAAGGATATTGAATTTTTTTAAAAGCATACATTGAACTCATTTAAACTTTTTCAAATGGCTAAAAAATTGTCCTTTTGTATCCATTTTTCGTCTTTTTTTCCTTCCGTAGCCCAGCTATGCAACTCAAAAAAGCCTTCAACTGGCCACAAAATCCCTAATTTTCGCCTCATTCCAAAAAGTTCAAATGAGTTCCTTTATAATTAAGCATACCAACCTACCATTTTATGATAAAAATACGCTCTCTTTCCATAGGCACCTGTGTTTTGCTCTCCTCCTGTGTCAATACCAATGAATTTGAACCTGCTGAAAGTAACTGCACCTCGGATATTGCGGCAAATGTTACTTTTTCCGAAGTGAAATCCCTCTACCAAGGGGAAATAGTACAAATCCAAGAGGATTGGGTGATTGAAGGATATGTGGTTTCTTCGGACAGGGCCAAGAACTTTTTTAGTGTGTTGCACTTTCAGGATAGTCCGATTAATCCTTCGGAAGGTTTTCAAATTGAAATTGATGTTCGGGACAATTGCTTGCTGTTTCCGGAAGGTAGTAGGATTCTCATCAAATTAAAAGGATTGTACCTGGGCCAAAGTAAGGATGTTTTTAAGTTGGGAGGGACCTTTGCTGCGTTTGGAACAACTTCGGTGGGCCGGTTACCTTCCTTAATGGTCCCCGAACATATTTTCGTTTCCTGTGATGCTTTTGCGGATATCGTTCCATGGGAGGTTGCCATTTCCGAGTTAAATGCTACAATGACCAATACCCTGGTACGATTTCGGGATATGGAGGTGGTCGAGGAGGAATTGGACAGTATCTTCGCTGTAAAGGGAGAAGGGACGGAACGTCATCTTATTGACTGCTCCGATCATGGATTGACCTTGTTGAACAGTGGATTTTCGGATTTTCAGGCGGAACCCCTCCCCCAAGGTAAAGGCTCCATAACAGGGGTACTTTTGAGGGAGAATGACGATTATTTTTTGGCCATTAGGGATAAGGCCGATATTGACTTCGGTAATGAACGATGTGCAGCATTAATTACTGAGTTTACCTCCAATGCACTTTTCTTTTCAGAATTGGCAGACCCCAACAACAATGCCGATGCCCGATTTTTAGAACTGTACAATTCGGCCGACATGCCTTTGGATTTGAACGGTTGGTCCATTCGTAGATATACCAATGCCAATACCGATATCAGTTCCACGATCGACCTTACAGGATGGGTGATTGATGCGGAAAGTACTTTGGTCATTTCCCCCAACGCCACGGCCTTTGAAACGGTCTATGGCTTTCCACCGGATTTAGGGGTTGGCACCAATAGTCCGGCAGATTCCAATGGGGATGATAACCTGGAACTGGTGGATCCTTTTGGAACCGTGATCGATGTCTTTGGGGTGGTAGGTGAGGACGGTTCCGGCACCAATCATGAGTTTGAGGATGGTAGAGCGGTTAGGAATCCTGAAATTTCAACGGGAAATCCAACCTATACTTTTTTGGAATGGACTATTTTTAATGACTCGGGAAGAGCAGGAACACTGAACCAACCACAAAATGCTCCTGAAGATTTTTCCCCAGGGTCTAGAAATTGAAAATTGGATATGACATCAAAAACAGACTTTTTTAAGGACATCCGCAACGGAAATTTAGAAGGGGTCCAAACCGTTTTAAAGCATAACCCGGATTGGATCAACAGTACGGATGAAAGAGGCTCAACCCCATTATTACTGACCACTTATTATGGACATTTGGAAATCGCAAAATACCTTCTGGAAAGTGGTGCCAAAGTGGATGCCCAAGATGGATCCGGAAATACCGCTTTAATGGGGGTCTGTTTTAAGGGATATGAAGAAATTGCTTCCTTGCTGGTAAAAGCGGGGGCCAATGTGAACCATGTAAACAGTATGGGGGCCACCTGCTTAATTTATGCCGCCACCTTCAATAAGATTGGAATTGCCAAAATCCTTTTGGAACATGGCGCAGATACAAAGGCGACGGATGCCCGGGGCAATTCTGCATTGGATAATGCAAGGATGCAGGAAGCCCAGGAAATGATTGAACTTTTGGAACGCTATAAGTAATGGATGCAAAGGAGCAATTGGATGTGGTTAAAAGAATAAAGGCCATAGCAGAAACAGGCTTGGTCTACGCAGGGGATGCGTATGACAAGGAACGCTATGAGGAATTACGGGAAATAGGGTTAAAATTGATGGCCCATCTTTCCCGCGAGCCCTTCACAAAACTCGACAGCTTTTTTCTTCCGCAATTGGATTATCCGACCCCAAAAGTAGATGTACGGGGATTTGTCCTTAATGAAAGGGACGAGATACTTATGGCCCAGGAAAGTGTGGATAGCAAGTGGACCATCCCCGGCGGGTGGGCAGATGTAGGCAATACACCAACAGAAGTGGCGGTAAAGGAGATTAAGGAAGAAACAGGATTGGATACCGAAATTGTCAGATTGTTGGCCGTTTACGATAAACAACGCCACAAACATCCTCCAGAACCGTATTACATCTACAAACTCATGTTCCTGTGCCGGATAAACGGAGGGGAATTAAAAGCAGGATTTGATATGCAGGGGGTAGGATGGTTTTCTTTGGACAACCTTCCTCCGCTCTCGGAAGAACGTATCCTGGAAAACCAATTGAGGCATTTATTTCAAATGGTCAAAGAGAATGTAAAAGAGGTGTATTCTGATTGATATGGCAAAGGAACTTACGGTAGCACTCATCCAATCCCATCTCATTTGGGAAAACCCTGAAGCGAATCGAGCGCTCTTCTCGGAAAGAATTGATTCCATTTCGGATGCTGTGGATGTCATCATTTTACCAGAGATGTTCACCACGGGTTTTACCATGAATCCCCAAAATGTCCTTTTTGAAGAAAAATCCAAGACCATTGCGTGGATGCAGGAATGGGCCAGGAAAAAGGATGCTGCAATCGTGGGAAGTATCGTGGACTCGGAAGAAGGTAAGTTTTACAACAGATTATGGTTTGTAGCCCCGGAGGGAATGTCAACCTATGACAAAAAGCATACGTTTACTTTAGCCGGGGAGGATAAAGTGTATCACCCAGGGACCTCCAAAGTAATTTTGGAATATAGGGGCTTCACGATTTGCCCAATGATCTGTTACGACCTCCGGTTTCCGGTTTGGGCCAGAAATGTAGAGGGATATGATGCGCTTATTTACGTGGCGAATTGGCCCAAACCCCGGATAAGCGCCTGGGATACCTTATTAAAGGCCAGGGCCATTGAAAATATGGCTTATTGTATTGGGGTAAATCGTATTGGAAAGGATAGCTCGGGACATGAATATTCCGGACATTCGGCGGTTTACGATGTCCTGGGGAACCCCTTGGCCTATTCGGAAAAAGAAGAAATCCTATATGCCACCTTAACCAAGGAGCACATTGATACCTACCGCAATAAACTACGGTTTTTGGAAGACCGGGATGAATTCAGTTTGTTATGAGAAAGGTCTGCTCCATCTCCCAATTGGCGCGGACATCAATAATATCAGGGTAGTAACTTATCCGTTCCGGTTGTATTCGTTTTAGATAGTTTCCAGTGTCCCATTTACCGTTGCCGTTATCATCAAAAATGACCCGAATCCCATACTTTCCCGGCTCAAGGGTGTTGAACTGAAATGGTTTTGGTTCAGTTCCAATCTGTTCGCGTTTAATTTCCCCGCGATCATCCGTCAATTGTACCACAATGGGATAACGGATATTGCCGCTAACGGTAAGTACCATATTTCCGAAATCCGTTCGTTTTTCAGTGGCAAGCCTCACTTGCAGCGTATCGTTTTCCATGCCAAAGAAGTCCGCTATGGCTCCAGGTAAAAAAGTAAGGGCATACTGTTGTTCCTCCAAAAGCTCAAAGTCCACATCCACTCGATTTTCCAGGGTGTCCAAACGCGTTTTAAAGGGAATTGAAAGGGAATCCCTGTCCATAATGGCAATCTTGGTACTATCCACCAAAGCCAAGGGTGTATTTGCATTAATATGAAACTGCTCCTCAAAATTGATCTTACCTCCATGGCTTGGGCTCAGCTTTAGACTATCCAGGGGCAATTTTCGGGTTTTTACAGTAAAGGTGTCGAGAACTTTATACAGTTCATTGGAAACTGTAAAAACAATGGAATCAATATCCGTAGGCGTCAACCAATAATTTAAGGTGTCTTTGTCCTTTTCCTTTTTAATAATGGTTCTTACGGAGTCCGGTAATGGAGTAAGTGGTCTTATCCGCATGCTGTCACTATTTCCACTATACCCAAAAATAATTCTGTTTTTGGCTACATAACTAGGTACGGACGCAGCATAATCCGGTACTTCCTTAAAAAGATTCAATAGGAGCAATGTGTCCGTGGGCAGGGTAATGGTATCATTGAGAAAGGCAATCTTATCTCCCCTTTGATCAAAAACATTGTTTCTGCCTTCATCTTTGACCCCAAAAATTTTGTACGTTCCGGCCTTTAGGTTCCTCAGCTGAAAGAAAGGAAGACTGTCCCCGGTATTGGCCAGATAATTGGGAGGATATTTGTAAATGGTGGAGTCGTTGTAAATACTGTCAATTTCATACAGCATCACACTTACGAACTCATCTGGATTTCTATCAAAAGCATCCTTTACCACCCCGGAAAGGGAAAGGGAATCAATGACCTCCCCAGTAGAGAAAACATAGGTGAGAAAGCTGTTGGGATTGCCTTCATTATTATCCACGATGCTCTGACCAAAATTAATGGTATAGGTAGTGTTTTCCCTTAGGGTATCCTTAAGGGTGATCTCAATAAATTTACTGGCTCCCCCCAAGGGTTTGATTTCCGGGATGTTTTTTAAGGGAGGGGATACAATTAGCTGATTTTGAACATCTTGTAATTTAATGTATTCATCAAAATACAATCTGATCTTTTGCGAATCAAAGTTGATGGAAAGATTTTCGGGCTCCGCCCTCAGTAGCACGGGGGGGTCTATATCTTTGGGCCCTCCGGTTGGGTTTCCCCGTCTTGCGCACTGCCAAAATGCCGTAAGTGAGAGACCCAGGAAAACAATACTCAAAATCCGCTTTGCCAATTGCATAGAATCCAATTGTGGGGCAAAGAAACGATTTTTGAAACAATCTCAACGTTAAGTTCTGTTAAGGAACAACGGCCATGGTGGCCACGTACAGTTGTACATTGGAAATTTGAAGTAAGGTGGTGGCACAGGCCTCTATGGTTGCCCCGGTGGTAATGACATCATCCACCAATAAAAGCTTTTTGTGTTCAAGCCCCTTTGCGTTCTTCAGCACAAAAAGGTCCTGATTGTTTTTCCAACGGGCCAGACGGGACTTTTTGGTCTGCGTTTTGGTATTTTGGGTCTTGATCAAAACCGTATCCCTATACTGGGCATTCAAATGGGAGGCCATTTTTTTTCCAAACAGTTCTACTTGGTTATAACCGCGTTTTTTCAGCTTTTTGGGATGGAGGGGTACCGGAATCACGGCATCGATCTGCAGGTCTTTTTCCCCGGCAATTTGGAATCCAAACCAATTTCCGATAAGATCACCCACTTCATATTGATTTTTGTACTTCAAATAATGCAGTAGATTTTTAACGATTCCGTGCTTCGAAAAGAAAAGGAAGGAAGCCGCCTTCTCAATGGGCACACGGCCATAAAATATGCGGTCTACGGCATTTTCTTCGGTAAAATTGTGACCGGTCATCGGTAAATCATGTCGACAAACGGTGCACAGGAGGTACTCTCCTCTGGATAATTGTACATTACATCCAAAACACACTGGTGGCAATAGGATGGAGTTAATATCGTTTATTATCTTTGACGGCCAGTTCATGAACAAATCTTATACCTGCAAAATCAGCCACTTATCTGATGGAATCCCAAGATACCACTTTCAATTATAAGATTATACTTGCGGCATTGGTGGCGGTAATTATTGCAATCCTTATTGCGTTTTATTATAGCTATGCACAGTCCCAAAACGAGTTGGGATATCTGGAGGATGAAAAAAAGCTTTTGGTGAAGGATTTGACCTTGATGAAGGCAGAGGTGGACCGACTCTCTGGATTGAATGAGGTCAATGATATTGAACTACAGACCTCAAAATTTCGGATACAGCAATTATTGGATTCCGTTGGGCAATTGAACTTTAACGTTATAAAGCTAAAAGAGGACCGAAAGGCATTGCGGGTCTTGGAAGCCAGATTTGACAGTTTAAAATTGAAGAATAATTTTCTTCGCTACAATAACTCCCTGTTGACCCAGAAATATGAACGTACCCTTAGGCAGATTGAGGAACTGCGTGGTAAGACCAGTACATTGGCCCAGGCAGAGGCCCTGGCCAGGCAAAAGAACCAGGAATTGGCCAAGGAACTCAAGATAAAGAGCTATCTCAAAATGGAGAACTCCGAAGGAAGTGGTTTTCGACTTCGCGCCGGGAGGCCTTTAAAGACGAACAAAGCGGATGTCATTGAAAAACTACGGGGATGTGCCACCATACAGGGCAATCCAAATGAGATCAACGAAATAAAGGTCATTTACCTTCAGTTCCTGAATCCGGATATGGCCGTGATTGAAGATAATGCCAATGTGGTTTCGGTTGGGGGGAATACCTACAGCAAAAGGGTTGAGGTGGTCTATTTGGGAAAAGAGGTCAGTTTTTGTGATGCCATTACCGTGCCCGAAGGGTCGCTTGAACCAGGAATCTATACCCTCAACATTTTTGAGGACCAACGACTCCTTTCCTCTTCCGAATTTCAGTTGAAATAAGAGGTTCCCTAGACACTGGGGCCGCCTTTCAAAGAACAAAGTAACAGTGTAGTGGTGGTGTGTGGAAACCACAATTTTAAGCTCCTGATTTTTTTCGTTTTTAGATTTACCCTATTGTTTTACTTTTGCCCCTATGGCAAATCACGAAGACATTTTTAAAAAGGTCATCTCCCATGCAAAGGAGTATGGCTATATATTCCAATCCAGTGAAATTTATGATGGTCTGAGTGCTGTTTATGATTACGGTCAAAATGGGGCAGAGCTCAAAAAGAACATCCGGGAATATTGGTGGCAGGCCATGGTGCAGCTCAATGACAACATCGTTGGGATCGATGCCGCTATTTTTATGCATCCCACCACCTGGAAGGCTTCAGGTCACGTAGATGCCTTTAACGACCCCTTGATAGACAACAAGGATTCCAAAAAAAGATACCGGGCCGATGTTTTGGTGGAGGACCATGTCGCCAAAATTGAGGCCAAAATCGATAAGGAAGTCACCAAAGCGGCCAAACGTTTTGGGGATGCCTTTGATAAGGAGCAGTTCCTTGCGACCAACCCACGTGTTTTGGGCTATCAGGAAAAAGCAGGGAACATTTTAAAACGACTTGGGAAATCCTTGGAAAATGAGGATTTGGCCGATGTAAAAGCCTTAATTGAAGAATTGGGGATTGTCTGTCCGCTTTCGGGTTCCAAAAACTGGACGGATGTGAAGCAGTTCAATTTGATGTTCGGCACCAAATTGGGCTCCACCGCCGATAGTGCCATGGATTTATACCTACGTCCAGAAACGGCCCAGGGGATTTTTGTGAACTTTTTGAACGTGCAGAAAACCGGTCGTATGAAGATTCCCTTTGGAATTGCCCAAACGGGAAAAGCTTTTCGAAATGAAATTGTGGCTCGCCAATTTATTTTCCGCATGCGCGAGTTTGAACAGATGGAGATGCAATACTTCATCAAACCCGGCACCCAAAAGGAATGGTACGAAACCTGGAAGGAAAAGCGAATGAAGTGGCACCTTTCTTTGGGCATGGGCGCTGATAACTACCGCTTCCATGACCATGAGAAATTAGCGCATTACGCGGATGCGGCGGCCGATATTGAATTTAAGTTCCCTTTTGGTTTCAAGGAATTGGAAGGCATCCACTCCCGTACGGACTTTGATTTGGCCAACCATGAAAAATACTCCGGCAAAAAACTCCAGTATTTTGACCCGGAGGAAAACAAGAACTATGTGCCCTATGTGTTGGAAACGTCCATAGGTTTGGATCGTATGTTCTTGGCCGTGTTCTCCAATTCGTTACAGGAAGAGGAATTGGAAAACAATACCACTCGGACCGTATTGAAATTGCCGGCGGTATTGGCCCCGACCAAGGCTGCCATTTTACCCTTATTAAAGCGTGATGGCCTTCCGGAGGTGGCCCAAAAATTGGTCGACGACCTAAAATGGGACTTTACTATAGCCTATGACGAAAAGGATGCCGTTGGGCGTCGTTACCGCCGTCAGGATGCAGCGGGAACACCCTTCTGCATTACCGTGGACCACCAAACGTTGGAAGATGATACCGTGACCATTCGCCATCGCGATACCATGGAACAGCAACGGGTCGCTATCTCGGCGATCAAAGGGATTATTGCCAAGGAAGTGGAAATGAAGGAGTGGTTGCAGCGGATTTGACCTAAGCTTTCCCCTAAGCGCATTTGGAGTATTTTTTTCAGACCCAAATGGCCATTTCAAATTCCCTGTGGATTTCAAGATTCGATTTTGCCCTAATTTCGGCCTTAATGGGGAGTAAGTAGGTCCCCATTTTGGTATCGAACCAAATGGCGGTGTCCCATTGGAGTCCCGCGATTTGTGCAATCGCCTTCATTCTTCCCCAACCTTCTTCCTGCCATTTTAAATGCTCCCGGATTTCTTTGGATATTGTTTTAGGGAGGGAGACAAAATACCAACCTCCTGGTGGAGCGTGTTGCCACATTTTGGTTACAAAGGTATAGTTGATTTTGCCGTCCACGTATCGTGCATTTTAGTCCTGCCTTTGACAGCTACCCCGCATTGGTGTATGCTCCCTGGGTGTGTCAAGGCTAATAATCGCAGTTAAAATACACCGTTTTTATTCCTCTTTCAAACCTGCTGTTTTGAAATGGGCAATAAAGCTTAAAATGATGGCCGAACCTGAAACCAGGGTCATCACCGTTCCCGGCACAAAATGCACGTATCCTCCCAAATCCATAAAAAGAAAATAGCCCAAATCCGCCAATCCACCGACCAAGGCTGCCAAAAAGATGGCATTTTTACTTCCTTTCCAAACATAAAAGCAACAGATGAGGGTGGTGAGTCCAATCCAAAGAAGATTAAACCCGTGTTGACCAATTACCGCTCCGGCGGCATCCGGGTAATTTAGTTGTAGTACACTGGGATCGACCTTATCGGCGATACCGCCAATTGCTCCGGCAATATCCCCACTTAGGATAAACTTGTCCGTCATAACCCCTGCAAAAATGTGTACGGCCCCCCAGATAAACCATAGGACGGCCGATATTTTTAAAAGAATGCTGGTTGTTTTCATGATCCAAACGTGATTTCGTTATGCATTGACTATTGGGCACAAAGTTTATGGGCCCATAAATACCATGCATTATGATTTCATAAGAAATCAGGTATTTCTCTCCTTATGCCGTTTGTTTTTTGCCGCGCTTAATGTTTCCGGGGTGACACCAAGATATGAGGCGATCATCCGTTGGGGCACTCGTTGGACAATACTGGGGTAGGTATGTACAAAATGTTCATACCGTTCAATTGCATTTGAACTGATGAGCATTAGGATCCTATTTTGAAGCACATGGAGTCTTTTGGTCAACGCTGCAATATTTTCTTTTTCCCTTTTCAAGTCTTTGGGTAAAACGGTAACAATGGAATCTTCGAGGGCGTCAATAAACAAAACCGATGGAATTTTGGGATCATTGGTGTCCGCAATAACCCAATTTTCCGGCGCAAACATGAAAATGTTTTCCCGGCCATTTTTGTCAATGGAATAGCTTCGGAGTAAACCGGATTTAACATGGTAAACCTTGGTGTGCAACTCACCACTACGTTGTAGAATTTCCCCTTTTTTGACTTTTATTTCCTTCAAACCAATAGAATTAGGTGTCGCAGGATAGCAAATCCAGTCGTTTATCCGCTTGAAGTTAACGAAAAGGGGCTATTTACCGACTCGTTGGGTGGGTAAATCAATGGCTCTTGTTGTGTGTAGTTTTACTTCTTAAGCATTTTTTCCATTTTCAGAAACTTACTGCTCAAGGGACTAAGTTCTTCTTCACTTTTCACTTTGAAATAAACATGTGAGATTAGGCGAAACATAAAATATGTAATGGCAATAATCCAATCCGATTTAATAAAGATTAAACCAAGTGCAATCACTATCCCAATAATGTTAAGGAACTGAGTCAAGTATTTCAAAGGCTTCACGTAATCAGACTTTACTTTTCTAAAAATCTAATCATCTCAATTGTATGGTATGCGGACTTACCAATACTGCCTTTTAATTCATCAATTTGTGGGATATTATTCTCATCTACAAAAAAGAATTCACCTCCATTGTTTCGGTCAGGAAAAGTATTAAAATAGAATTTCTTCAAGTTTTCCGATTTTACTTCAAACTTGTCATCGGTTAAGGAAAGCGCTATTAATGCCTCACAATGTTGCCACCAGGTTTTTCTTTTGTCCATAACCTCATTGGTTACCCGATTTACTTCACTATAAAAGCCTTGGGACAAATCATTTACAGGGAAGATGGATTTATTTAAAGTTGTGATTAAAATATCCATTCCAAGTTTTCGATATTGCATTTGTTCTTCTTTTGTCAAAAAGTCCCAATGTCTTGCTCTCAGGAGTACAGATGCAAATTGGAAATTATGTCCTGGGGTGACATTAAAGCAGGTAGAATCAGGTGATAAATCCTGGCAAGGATTCCAGTTGTCGTCAAATTTAGTGTTTACCCAACCTAAATCTTTGTTCCACCCTTTTTCGAAGGCAATACGAATATTCTCTTTTAAATAGGGTTCATATTTATATCTGTTGGCAGTATCTGCAGACCATAGATTTTCCATATAGGCAGTAATAGGATATATAAGGGATTGCAAGGTTTTACTACCTTCAACTTTTTCGTTTTTTTCATAATTGCCAAAAACCCCACCGTTTTTATCATCGTAGAATCTTTTCAGAAAGCTATCATGGAACTGATGAATCCGAGATAACAAATCTTCATTAGGGCTATTTCTGTATAATTCTGATAAACCACAAAGTCCATAAGCTTGCTGCCATATATCCAGGTTTAAAGAACTATCTGGCATATTTGTCCTCAAGTCAAAAAAAGAAACAAAATAGGGGCCTAGCGAATCTTTGGCAATTAGTTTATCCATTTGAAAGTTTGCAGCCTCTTGAGCTTTCTTTAGATTGGAGGAATCTATAATGCTTGAGTATGATAATCCATAAATCAGTCTACTTAAGGCAACATTAAAAACTTTACCTGATACTACTTCACCTGTATTATTAACTTCAGAGTAATATGTACCCAATTCTGACTGATAAGCGTTATTAATGAAAAAATCCAGTAAACTTTTTATCTCTTCATCTTTGCTTTTAGGATTTATATTTTTCCTACTCGTTTCTGTACACGAAACAAATAAGGATAAAACGACTATAATATAAAGTGATGTTTTTTTTATACTTTTTTGCTTGTACATTATCATTGTATGTAATCATTGATCATATTTCCATTATCTGTCTTGATACCAAAAACTGTTCTGTTTTAAACTTTCTTATCGGTTACAACAGCAGCTTCAGGATTGCCATCAGCCCCTAATGGTGGTTTTTTATTTTTCAAATGGTCCTTGTCAAGAGCATAGGGTCCTCTTTATTTAGCGGATTCTGAGCGACATATTGAAATGATTTCATTGATATATGCCTTCAATTTTTGCTGATAATCAATTCTAAGGGTTTCGAGCCATGTTTTTGATATGAGTAACCCAAGATAGGTATCGTTTTCCAAAAGCTTTTTTACCGATACATCAAAATCATCATTGGTAACCACTACCCCCAATTCTTTACTTTGGGAATCATGGATTAGGGCTGGGGTGATATCCGCCGATATTTTGTTCATGGCTATTAAATAATTCATGGATTCATAGTGATCCTCGAATCCTGAATCAATATCCGCGGAAAACTGGGAAAGTACCCTTTTTAGGTCATCGCTTTCCAAAATTTCTATTTTGCCAGAGCTTATCATGGCATCATAGGTGCCTGTTACAAATTCCGTTTTCCACCATGATTTGGCCCCAGAAGCCACCCAAAACCGAATGGAATCCAGAGGGATGTCCGTTCTATTGGATTGCATTGCTTTAATCAGCGAGGTACTCATTTTAACCACATCGGTTTCTTTGTCAATCGTATGCTCTATTCTAAGTTTATTTTGGGAAAAGTCCTCGATTAGGGCGTTCAATAACTCTTTTTCCTCGACTTTCCGTTTTCGCGCTTCGCTCCAGTTGTTGATTTGAAGGGCCAATAGAATTCCAATGACCACCAGCACAATTTCGCCTACAGCGTATTTTAAATAGGTTCCAATCCTATTGTTCTCCAATACGTTGAATCGTATGCTTCGAAAGAGTTTTATCATCTGTCAGTACTTCCCATTACATTGAAAAATAGCGTAAAGATGCAAAATTAAGATAACCGAAAGCACATGCTTTTAAAGTTAAAGGATTTCCAGGATTTCCATCAGTCCCCGACCATTATGATAAGGGCATTTCCACGGGCCGACCTTATTTTCTTCGGTATAGGGATGGCCATGGGCATCCACCCTAAAAAACCATTCACCTTGTTTGTGGTCAATGATATGGTTTTGGGTAAAGCCCCAAATCTTTAGGACATGGTCAAGATAAGTGGCCTCTCCTGTAATCTTCCAAATGTAGATGAGTCCCACCATCGCTTCAATCTGTGGCCACCAATGACGGTCCGCGTCCATCTTTTGGGTCAAACGATCTTGTGCATTCAACACCCCAAAATCACTGTCCAAAGCCTTTTCCAAAAAGGTGTTGGTGACGGCTATGCCCAATTGCTCAAAGCTTGTGCGGTATTCCTTGGTTCCGATTGTCCGAGCCCCATGGATAAGCAACCAAACGGCCTCAATATCATGCCCAAAGGAAATTTCGGTGGATTGTACCGCCCAGTCCCTGGAGAAAAACAATTGTAAATGCCCATCCTCACCAAACAAATTATCTTGAAATAGTTGTAGTAATCGTTCCAAGGATTTTTTGATTGCTGCATTTTGGGTGACTTCATAAAGGGTGGTATAGGCTTCCAGAATATGCAAGTGGGTGTTGGTGGTTTTGGGGGAATTTTCGTCCTTTTCACTCAGGCGTACATCTTCAATGGGTTCCCATTGTTGGCCAAAAGCCTCATAATAGCCGCCAAATGCTTCGTCATAGGCCTTTTCCTCAATATGTTGATATAGCTCCATCGCCCATTGAAGGGCCTCCCCTTTCTTCGCGTATTTGTAATATTCGGATAGCGCATAAATGCAAAAGGCCTGGGCGTAGAGCTGCTTACGTTTATTGGTGGGTTTCCCCAAAAAATCAACCTCCCAAAAAACCCCGCCATGGGTGACATCCCTAAAGTGGGTCCATAAATAGTCAAAGGCGCGGTCGCACTCCCTGGCATACCGATCATCCTGGTAGAAATTGTTCGCACGTGCGAATGTCCATAGGATTCGGGTGTTTAGGATAATCGCCTTGGGATAGGTGGTATCTACGGTATTTTGGTGGTCAATTCGTCCATAAAAACCGCCGTTGGTGTGGTCCACGGTATGTTGCTGCCAATACCCAAGAATGTTGGTGAGTTCATTTTGCAGGCTTTCCTTAAAATCGATGGGTGGTTGATTGGCCATGGCCCCTAGTATTTCCCTTTGTTGTTTTCAATCAGTGTCCTAATGGTCGCAACGGAACCTCCCGAAGTCAATTTGTCCTCGGGCGTGTTTTTACAATAATCGACCAAGGTATCGATGTTCGTCGTGGCCACGTGCATTCGGGTATCCGATGAGGCATAGTAAATGTATACGTCACCATTTTCATCGGCAATCCAGCCATTGCAAAACAGGACATTGCCGACATCGCCAATAATTTCGGCATCGTCGGGAGCCATAAAATAGCCTCCTGGTTGATGGATTACTTTTTCAATATCGTCCAGGGCGGTCATAAAAAGATAGAGTACATAGCGCAATCCCGCCGCGGTATTGCGAACACCATGGGCCAAATGCAACCAACCTTCCCTGGTTTTGATCGGGGAAGGTCCCTGACCGTTCTTCAGTTCATAGATGGTGTGATAGACCTTGGGATTGATAATGACCTCATCTTCCACCTTGGGATGCTCCATATTTTTGATGTACCCCAGACCAATACCACCACCCGCGCCTGTATCAATAAATCCATCCTGGGGCCGGGTATAGACGGCATAACGGCCGTTCACAAATTCTTCATGAAGGGTTACATTACGCTGTTGGTTTGAACCTGAGATCAGGTCGGGTAATCGTTCCCAATTCACCAGGTCCCTGGAGCGAATGATCCCGGCATTGGCCAAAGCGGATGAGGTATCGGAAGCCGGTACGGACGGGTCTTTGCGTTCGGTACAGAAAATGCCGTACACATAACCATCCTCGTGCTTGGTCAACCGCATGTCGTAGACGTTGACATCAGGTTCATCGGTTTGTGGCAACACCAAAGGGGCATCCCAGAAGTTGAAATTATCGATACCATTTTTACTTTCGGCAAAGGCAAAAAAGGACTTCCGATCTTTTCCTTCCATGCGAACCACCAAAACGTAGTTGCCGTTCCATTTGATCGCTCCGGCGTTGAAGGCCGCATTGACCCCTATACGTTCCAGGACCAGGGGATTGGTTTCTGGATTTAGATCGTAACGCCAATGTAAGGGCGTATGGGCAGCGGTCAATATGGGATATTGGTATTTGGTGAAAATGTTTGAAGGATGGGGAATGGCCACATTTTTTCGCTGAATGAGGGCCTTATAATTGGTATACAAATGATCTATAATGGTTTGGTGTTTTGACTTATCCATACGATTAGGTGGTTATATTTTTTCCCCTCGCCTTTTGGTGAGTTCTTGGTTTATTTTTTGCATAAAGGTATCGTCCAATTGGTAAAAGATAAGAATGGCCGCCGATAAGAATGCTCCAATGGCAGGTAGGATGCTCATCATCATACGAATACCAGTTTTGGCGGCTTCGGTCTGTTCCATATTGGCTTCAAAGCCATAGAAGGCCAAAATCCACCCGGTCAAAGCGCCCCCCAAGGTCCAGCCCATTTTCTGTGACATGGAGGAAGAGGAGAAAACCAATCCTGTGGCACGTCGTCCTGTTTTCCATTCGGAGTAATCCGCAATATCGGCATACATGGACCACAGCAAGGGAAAGATGATACCGGCACAAATGCTGATGAGAAATTGGAATACAAAAATCAAAACCACATGTTCTGCCTTAAAAAAGTAAAAGATGATACTGAGCAGGGTTGCCGTTGCCATGGCCATAATAAAGGTGCGCTTTTTGCCAATTTTATCGGAAACCGGTTTTGCCATGACCACCCCCACAATGTTGGCCGCTTGCCCCAACACCAAATAAAGGGTGCTAAAGGTCAGCGGAACATTGAGCAAGGGCAATTGAAGGGCATCCTGTGTCTCAAAGTAATACTTGAAATAATAGATGGTGGAGCCGTCCCTAATGGAATTGAAGATCAGGGTACAGATTCCCGCACCCAAAAGAATGAACCATGGCCTGTTTTTCGCAAGGTCCCCTAAATCGTTTTTAAGCGATGTTTTTTGTTCTTTTGGAGGTTGGATACGTTCTTTGGTCAACCGAAACGTTCCATAAAAAAGGATGACGGCCAACACGCTGTAAATGGCCATGGTGGATTGCCATCCTTTTTGCGGATTGCCCAGGTCGCCCCCTTTCCCAAAGAACTCCACCAAAGGTTCCGCGGTGGCCAACACCAAAATACTTCCGGCAAAAGCAAAGATGAATCGAAAGGAGGCCAATGATGTCCTATCCTTTAGATCGGAGGTCATCACGCCCAATAATGAGGCATAGGGAACATTGACGGCGGTATACACGATCATCATGGAACAATAAATAACATAGGCGTAGATGATTTTCCCAGAAACATCCAGATTCGGGGTGGTAAACAGCAATATCCCAAAAATGCCAAAAGGAATGGCCATCCATAATAAGTAGGGCCTGAATTTTCCCCATTTGGTGGTGGTCCTATCCGCCAAAATACCCATAAGGGGATCATTGAGGCCATCAAAAACCCTGGTGATCAGGAACATGGTCCCCACGACTGCAGCGGAGATGCCAAAAACGTCCGTATAGAAGAAAAGCAGGTATACGCTGAACATTTTCCAATACATGGAAGAGGCAAAATCGCCCAATCCATAACCCATTTTTTCTTGTAATCGAAGTTTTTCCATTGGTCAGGTTTTAAGTAGGGTTGTTGTCGTATTGGTCAACGTATTTTTTTGACTTCGGATAAAAAGAGCACATGGTCCAACGCTTTGAACTTTTTGAAATTTTCACTGCTTTTTTGCCCCTTAAAGGGCCCAAAATAGTGGTTGGGCCAGGCGTTTCGCCAAAACAGGGCCCAGGCAATCCCTTTGTCCGCAATGTTCTTATCGAGAACGTCTGTCCACCAGTTTTCAACAGTGACCCTGTTCAACCCGCCTTCCGTCATGGCATAGGGTTTGCCCTTTTCCTTACCGATTGTTGCCAAAAGGGATAGGTTTTCCTGCAACAATTCCTCATAGGCTGCGGTTGATTCCTTGTGATAGAGGTCCATTCCCAAAATATCCACGTAGGCATCGCCGGGATAGAACCTTAGGTATTCTTCCCTATTTTTTACTGCATCACTGGAATAGCAGTACAGAAGGTTGTGAACCTTGTAGGTGTTGGTCAATAGCGCATAGGTCTGTTGCCAAAGTAATTGAAATTCTTCTGGGGTACAATTGCCATGCCCCCACCAAAACCAGGAGCCGTTCATTTCGTGAAAAGGCCGAAACACAATGGGGATGGGCTTTCCTTTTTTGGTCTTGAGACCGTTCATAAAGTCGGCCACCCGGGCAATCCAAGCTTGGTATTTTGGGTGTAGGATGCCACCTTCCAGAATTTCCGAAACTGCCGGGGAGGGATCCCAGGCCGATTTTTTGGTCACGGGATTATTGGGATGCCAGCTAATGGTAACAATCCCGCCTGTTTTATGGGCTTTTTGAATGAGTTTGGTCATTAGATCGAAATTGACGGAATCGAGATTCTGTTGATGACCCAGTTCAATATGTCCAATTTCAAATCCATAAATACCGGGAAAATCACCGGAAACTTCTGCCACATCACTTTTGTAGATGGACCCGTCATTTTTCCAGCCCATGCCATAGGCCGTTGCATCTTGGTGTCCAAAGGCATAACCCATTTTTGGGATTTCCTGAATTCGGGCCATCAGAAGTTTTGTGGAGTTGTCAGCCTGCTTGTCGGAAAGGGATAATTCCCTGGAAGAAACTTCAAAAGAACTTTTACAAGACATAAAAAAACAAACAATTAGTAGAAAATATACATTTTTATTTGCATTTAAGAGTTTTGCTTCCATTTTTAGAAAAAAGAAATTAGCATTGTTTTAAAATATGTAAAGTATATTTGCATGATATTGATGGATATGCATAAAAATTGAATTTTTTTTGAAGTAAAACTAAGATTCAAAAATAATCTATATTATTATACATTAATGCGCATATATTATCAAGATGGCATACAAATAGTAGTATATGACTAAAATTTCTAATGAGGCACATCGGGAAATAATTCAAATGGGGTCCCATGACAGTTTTTTGGTTTTTGATAGGACCAAGGAAAAATTTGATTTTCCCCTGCATTACCATCCGGAATTTGAATTGAACTACATTTCAAATGGGGCGGGTCTTAGAAGGGTTGTTGGAAACAGCATTTCTGAAATTGGGAATAAGGATTTGGTCCTGATCGGTTCAAATTTGGAACATTGTTGGGAACAACACAATTGTTCAGCAAAACAAATACATGAGATTACGGTACAGTTCCAGAATACGTTGCTTCCTGAAAATTTGCTGATGCGCGGTATTATGAGGCCCATTAAAAAGATGTTGGAGAAATCGAGAAGGGGAATCGTGTTTTCCGGCCGGGCCATACAAAATGTTGAATCCCGACTTCTCAATGTTACCAAACTGGACGGGTTCGATTATTTTACGGAATTGTTGTCCATATTATATGACCTGGCCATTTCCAGAAATCAAGTATTGTTGTCAACGGCAATGGCAAAATTCGAAAATGGCCGGGATAATGAAAAACTTGATAAAGTCTATATTTTTATTGAAAAAAACTACAGCCGGAAACTGACACTAAAGGAATTATCGGATTTTTCAAATATGACCCCGGTTTCCTTTAATAGGTTTATCAAGAAACACACGGGGAAAACTTTTGTGGAATACCTTAATGATGTTAGGATTGGCAATGCCTGCCGACAGCTAATCGAACGTGACGACAGCATTTCTACCGTGGCCTATGCCTGCGGTTTCCATAGTATTGCCAATTTTAACCGAACCTTTAAAAGGATCAAAGGATCTACGCCTACAAAATTCCGAAGTGATTTCTGGGGGATAAAAAAGGTGCTTTAAAAAGTGGCGTTTTAATAGGCGGGAGACTTTTACAGCCCATACGTAAAGGGAGCATGGGATAGAACCTATGAAATTTTCCGTCCTCATATGAAAAAACCACCGCCATATCCTTATGCCCGAATGCTAATTTCCGAGTTTAAAATCGTCTTATTAATATCGGTTCTTGTTGATGGGATACGGGCTTAGTTCACTTGATAGGATGCAGAGGAACTCAGGGTTCCACTGGCATTTACCGCCCTAATTTCATAGTTGCCACCGCTATCTTTCAAAATATATTTGGTTCCGTAAGCCTGATGAACAAATTCGCCATCCCTATAAATGTTATAGGCAACTACCCAGCTCCCTTTGTCCGGATCTTCGGATGCTTCCCAAACCAATGTTTTTTGTCCCTTACTTTTCATCAATACGATATTTTTTGGAGGGGTTGGAGGGGTCTTATCCAGTTGAGGTACATCACCCATCATTAAGGCTTCAATTTCCTGTGCAATCAGTTCGTCTTCCCGCTTTTTTTGGATATGCCCTTGCTTTCTATCAACGGTATCGTCCCAGGAACATTCCCCTTTTTCGGTCAAGGTAATTTGACCATGGGCAAACGCTTTGTAATTTTCCCCTTCCCCACGAATGGCGTAGTGCAATGCAATTTGGTCATTGCTATGCCTTGTGATGCTTTCAGCTCCTCCTCGATATTCGAAATGCTTCTCATAACTTACCCGTGCAATATGATTTTCAGGGAGTTCCTTTAAACCTTGTCCGGTCATAACATTGCCATTGTTCGCATTAAAATAGTCCCCGTTGCCATTTTCCCAACCGGATGCCATAAAGGGAGCAGGGCAATTCTCGATGACATAACGGCACATCAAATTGCGCTCCGCATTTAAGCACGACCAGTCCGTATAGGAACATAGGTGTTCCGAACCACCCCAATTGGTGCGGTCATATCCTTTGTTGTCGAGAAAGTTTCCTCCCATGGTCGACACCAGGGCCACCTTCTCAGCAACCAATTGTTTTCCGGTTTTGGCACTAATTTCATCAGCTCCGGATTTGAGAAGCCCGTAAAAATTGTGCATGGTCCCCACTATGATAACGGTAATGCTTGTGTCCTGGGCACTTTCCAATATCTCCCGATACAGTTGTACACCATCAATTATGTCCTCCCATTTTTCGTGGGGTCTCGGGTAGTCTTTGGAAATGTGATAGTCATAGGTTTTTGCTGTGGCATTGATCTTTTCAGCGTAGCCTTTATAATCTCCGACAGGAATTCCAGGCCGATTGTAAAATTGGTTGATGGCACTGATACAAAGCGCAGATTCTTTTTGATTGGTAGAATTGATGATGGCCAAAATATCACATTCGCCCTTAGTGGCCATGGTCTGTAACATGGCCATGCAACCCACATCGTCAGGATCAAAGGAGGGGTCCGTATCAAGAATTACTTTTTTCTGTGCGTTTGTCGAGAATACCAGCAAAATGATGAGTAGATGGATTGTTTTCATGATTTAGAATTTGCCCAACATAAATTTTTCGATTTCGATTTCCATTTTTTCCCTGGGCCAGTTCAGTACCAGGTAGGAGTGTTTTGAAGTAGGGGAAGGTTGCCAGGTATTACGCCCTTCATCGTCTGGGATACATATTCCCCCTTCACTTCGGGTCCAGTACGCACCAACCCCATCCCTAACCGCATAAAGCACTGCGGTTTGGTCATAGGTGGAGTTGTCGTAGATTTTTCCCTGGAATTGATGGTTCAACCAGGGGGCATACTTGCTAAAATGATAAAAACCGAGATACAATGGACTGTCTTTGGGGAGATCATTGAACACTTCCCCGGTTTTTAAGTCCACACCCAATTCATAACCCAAAAAGGTAATCGGAATATCCCCAAGTTTGCCCAGGATATCTTTGGTAACACCGAGCATGTTTCCATCAAAATTCCACTCCCTGCGTTCCCCGGTGGGGAATTGCCCACCCATGATGACCATCTCTTTGATTTTGGTGTACATCAAGTCCAGACCGCTAAGGGATGAATGGCTATCTGCCTTGGAATCAATAAGTCTTTTGATATTCAATAGCGGACCTACGGTAACCAGGGTGATGCTTTGGTCCCTGGATTCCGCAAGGAGCTTTCGATACAGTGCTGTAGTTTCTGTGGCGTTTTGATAAGAAGTGTCGTGCGCCAGGTTATCGGCCAGCACTTTGGTGTGGTTCCAATGGGTAATCTGGGGATCTTCCGCCCTTCGCCCAATGGGAATGTTTGGATTGCCATAAAAGGTGTTTACGGCATCTACGGCACTGACCGCATATTTTTCCGTGCTCCAACACATGACGGCCAACAAATCGATTTCATCTTTGTTCTGAAAATGGTTAAGCATGGCCAAAGCCCCTAAATCGTCTGCATCCCCCCCAAAATCCGTATCAAAAATGATCTTGGTTTGAGCGGACGAATAAAACGCAAATGCCAAAAACAGTCCAGTTAAAAACCATAGGGAAGAGGTGCGCTGTTTTTCCATGGTCAATTGTTTAGGGTGTTTTCAAACAGTTGGTAGGTAACGGCATCATGGGTTTGGTACCTAAAGATGTCCATATCACCATCGTTATCGTAATCCACCACTTGGCCGTTATAGATGCCTTCCTCGGAAATCACCAGGGTTTCCCATTGGGAATGGTTTTCATTGGATAGGAAAATGGTAATGGGAAAAGTGTCGTACCCCAGTCCTTGCGCCCTGGATTTGTTTACCCCTGCCAATACATCAAAATCACCGTCCAGATCAAAGTCAAAGACCTGAAGGGTATGGCAGGCCGGGATACTATCGGCAATTATGATTTCCTTCCACAGCCCATTACTGTTTTTATAGTAGGAAAGTGGAAAACCGGCACGCTCGGAATGACTGACAAAGACTTCACTTTTCGTATCCCCATCCAAATCCCTCAGGAAAATTTTTGTTCCGTTTCTGGACCAATCCCCGGTTTGGTCATTCCATTTCCCATCAATGTTTTCTGCTTTCCAGGGAGATTTTAAATCCTTTCCCGGACTATGGAACAGATGTGCCCCGGCCACAATATCCATGAAGCCATCGCCATTGACATCCCCAATGTCCATTCCTTCATGGAGGTTTCCATAATTTTTATATTCTTGGACCAACTCCCAATCATCGGCACCGTTTTGTTGAAAGACGCGCAAGGTGCTGACTTCAAAACATAAAACGACAACGTCCATTTTACCATCAGCATTAAAATCCGCAATGCTCACATCTTTGATAAAATTGGGGGCTTCCCCAATGGGATGGGCTTTCCAATTTGGGTTTTCGTACCAAAATAGTGTCGACGGCTCATTGGCTGCCTCCCATTCCCCACTGTGGTGGGCCGCTACAATATCAATATCCCCATCATTGTCCATGTCTGCGGCTTCAATATCCCCCATGGCGAGTTCTTCCGGAATATCGATTAGGATTTTTGTCCAAAGTCCTTCCTCCTTTTGGCCCTGATAATATCCCAGTTTTCCCCCGTATCCATTATTATCTATAAAAAGTAGATCGGCGATACCGTCCCCTGTGAGGTCAACGGGGTCATGGGCCCAGAGAAAAGTTAACGAGTCTGCAATGGTGGTTTGCCTAAAGGCCAAGATTTTGGATTCCTTGGCTTCAAGATCAATGGGCGTCTTCTTTGGTTCCTTACATCCTATTCCGCTTAAAACAAGTGCAGGAATAAGTAGTTGTAGTGTCGTTCTCATCATTTAGTTATCAATAAAGGTTGTGTTCAAATACTTGGAGAAGGCTTCATGCTGGTTTTTGTCCTTGATTTCTTTTGGATATAGGCCGATAATGAATTTATTCCTTCCAGAGAGCAATGGATTGGTTTCTTCATCGCGCCCGAAACCGAAAACCGTCATACCATCCTTGCTATCCATACCCTCTTTACTATTGCCCAGGTAGGAAAGAAGCCCTTTTTCCAGATCAGGGGCGTTGTGAAGCATAAAAAAAGTGATATCCAGGTTTTTGAGCCCCACGTAGGTCCACCGTAAAGGTTGAAATTGTGCTTTGTCCTTATAAAAATCCGGGATTTCTGTTGATGGACCAGCACTGTTGGAACCGAAATAATAGCCTGTTGGATTGAATTTGCCGCCAGGGGTGCCTTCATACAAAAACCAATACTTACGGTCAGGGTCCGTCTTCAAAACCTCCAATTCCGCATAAGTATCATGGAACGTCCAACGCCACTTCCACAGCTTGCTTTTGGATTCTGAGTAGAGCATTCCATCTTCAAACCACGAATGACATTGATCAAAGCCTGGATGACCAGCACCATTGTCCTGGCCTTTATAGACCAGATTGGGCAGTCCCCGAAATGTCCCGGCAGCACCCTGTGGATAATCCGAAGTAAGTTGCTTAAAGGCAATCCAGTCGTTGCCATAGGGATCGATCATTCGTGAAAATCCTCCCCCAGCAATGTCATAATAGTAGGTAACCCCTTTGGTTTGGATAACATAGTGGTCCTTGCCCTGGTATGTAGTGATGATACTATCCTTTTTTGGGGAAGGAGGTAACTTTTGTTCTGAAGGGCGTTTTTCCGGCTTTTTGGTAGGGTTTATCCAAAGGTGCATCCATCTGTAATTGTCCCATGCCGATCCCAGGATATCCAGATCCCCATCATTGTCCATATCAAAAGGTTTGGCGCCCAAATGGTTTTCCTTACCGGTATCCAATACGGTTTTTGAAAAAGTTCCCGCTCCGTCATTGGACCAAAGTTGGAGTTCCAGTTGCTTGCCCTTATGCTCTGCAGTAAGGATATCCAAATCGCCATCACCGTCCATATCCATTAGTTGCAAATTGTTGCTGGAATACTGGGTGGTCAGGGTATTTGGGTGCCAGACATCGTCGGAAGTACTTCTTGAAAACCATAGCACCTTACTATCGGGTTCCAAACCCGGATAACGTTCTTCGGCAACTATGATTTCAACCACACCATCGGCGTTCAAATCCCCAACTTTTATCCGATCGATTGGATGCGCTGTTTCTGCAACAAAATGGTCCTTCCAGGGAATATGGTGTTTGCCCTCGTTTTCAAACCAAACCAAAATTTTGGGTTCCCCTTCTCCCTCGGGACGTCTGCCACAAGCAATATCCATGTCCCCGTCCCCGTCAATATCGCCTACTCCAATGCCCTCGTCAGAAGTATTGCTTCCGATCAAATGGGTAGGCCATTTTTCGATAAGGGGACTTTCTGGAATAGGAATCAGGTAGACATTGCCATCTCCGGCAATCAGCAGTTCTTCCTTCCCCCCGGGAATGATCTGGGCTTTTTCGAATCCTTGACTGTTTACATGTGAGGTTGCGGGCACTTCGGCAATTTTGCGTCGAAGGTATCGTGTTCCCTTAGGGTCAATTGCTTCATACCAGTAGAGGTTGGGCAGTGCCTGGGCTATAATATCCGCATAGGCGTCACCATCAACATCCATGATAAAGATGCCATCGACGTTATCATCAAGAACAATACGCGTCCAGGGTTGGCTACTGCCATCCTGGGGTTGGTGATAGACATACCTGCCCGAAACAACATCCAATAACCCATCATTGGATACATCACCGGCATCAAGGCCAAAATAGCGCAACCACTCGGGCTCGTCCCAATCCCCCCATTTTTGTTTGGTGCTGTCCAATGGAACATAGGTAAATTCCTGGGCAAAAGTGAAGTTGACGACAAGCAATGAAATGAGGATTGGAATGAATGGTTTCATAGCTTGGAAATGTTTTTCACCGAAGCCCTTTCAATAAGGACAGGCTTTAGTTTATGGAATGTTGCTTTTTTATCATCCAAAAGTTCAAACAGGGTTTCAACGGCGGTTTTGCCAATGGCCTGCATGGGTTGTTTTACTGAGGAAAGGGGAGGGGATAATAATTCAAAATAATATTGCTCGTCAAAGGAGAGCAGTGAAATATCCTCTGGAATTTGAAGCCCTGCTTCAGTAATGGCTTTCATGGCGCCCAGTGCTATTTGATTGTTAAGGGCAAAAATGGCGGTGGGTATTTCTTCTTCTTGAAGCAATGTCTTGGTGGATACATATCCATTTTCCACGCTATAATCGTCGCCTAAAATGGATGCTGCCGTACTATCGATACCATAATCCTCCAATGCCTTTTGAAAGCCGCGGATCCTACTTTGATTGGGTGAGGTATGAACGAGCCCTTGAATGCAGGCGATGTTTTGGTGGCCTTTTAAAATAAGATGGGAAGTGGCTTCATAGGCTCCGTAATAGTTGTCGGTGGTCACATAGGGAAAGTTGTGGTTCTCAAAATAACGGTCGATGAGCACTAGTGGAACATTGACGTTCTTTCGCAGATGTTCCCATTTTTCCCCAATGGGGGCCACCAAGAGCCCATCAACTTTTCGGGCCAACAACAATTCCACGGATTCTTTCTCCGTGGTTAAATCGTCTTTGGTATCGCATAACAATACCATTTTATTCCGTTTGCGCAATTCTTCCTCTACCGTTCGCGCCAAATTGGCAAAAAATGGGTTGCTGATGTCGGGAATGATCAATCCAATGGTGTTTGTCCTTTGCAGACGAAGGTTGCGTGCAATTAGGTTTGGGGCAAAGTCCAGTTGGGATGCCATTTCCCGAACACGTTGGGCAGTTTTCTCGCTGATGCGATATTTTTTCTCCTGCCCGGTTAGTACACGGGACACCGTTGTGGTGGACATATCCAATTCTTGGGCGAGCTCCTTAATGGTCATGGGTTGCAGTTTTTTGACTGGGCCGTTTAAAGAAAACTTGGTGGTTTCAATGTAAATACTTAAATTGCACAATCGATTGTGCAAAACTAGATATTTATTTCGAAATAGTAAAATGGAGCAGCAAAAAATTGTGGTATTGGGTAGCAGTAATACTGATATGGTATTGAAATCCAGTCATTTGCCAATTCCTGGGGAAACGGTCCTTGGAGGGGAATTTTCCATGAATCCCGGAGGAAAGGGTGCAAATCAGGCCGTAGCCGCAGCACGCCTCGGGGGAAAGGTAATTTTTGTTGCCCGGGTAGGAAATGACCTCTTTGGAAAACAAGCCGTGGAGGGGTTTGAACGATATGGAATAGATACCCGATTTATTACCAAAGACGAAAAAGTGGCATCTGGTGTTGCCTTGATCATGGTTGATGAAAATGGGGAAAATTCGATTTCCGTTGCATTGGGCGCCAATGGTACGTTGCGCAAAACCCATATCCAACCTGCCCTTGCCGAATTACGGGAAAGTGCTTTTGTTTTGACCCAGTTGGAAACCCCATTGGAGACTGTGGAATATTTAGGACAGCTCGCCAGGGAACATCAATTGAAACTGGTTTTGAATCCTGCACCTGCACAACCGTTGTCCGATGCATTATTGGCATCCCTATATATGATAACACCTAATGAGACTGAGGCGGAATTGCTCAGTGGCGTAAAAGTCACCAACAAAGCTTCGGCCAGGGCAGCAGCATTGGTTTTACACCAAAAAGGGGTGGATATTGTCATCATTACCATGGGGAGCCAAGGGGCCTATGTCCTTTCGGACGAATTGGATGAACTTGTGCCCGCCCAAAAAGTAAAAGTAGTGGACACCACGGCTGCAGGGGATACTTTTAATGGGGCATTGGTGGTCGCCCTTTCTGAAGGGAAGGGGTTAAAATCCGCTATTGAATTTGCAAATCGGGCCGCAGCTTATGCCGTGGGAATCTTGGGGGCCCAAACTTCCGCACCCACCAGGGAAGCCATTGAAAAACCGACTAAAACCAAATAATTATGTTTATACCAGCAAGTTATGCCTTGGCCGTTGTACTTTGTGTGGTTACCATGCTCTGTTGGGGTTCTTGGGCCAATACCCAAAAAATGGCCTCCAAATCCTGGGCATTTCCCCTTTTTTACTGGGACTACGTCATCGGGATTGTCCTTTTGACCTTACTATTTGGACTGACCTTGGGGAGCCATGGTGAATTTGGAAGAGGTTTTTTGGAGGATTTGGGGCAGGGAAGTCGGGATTCCTATGTATCCGCATTTATTGGAGGAGTGGTTTTTAATATTGCCAACTTATTGATCGTTGCGGCCATTTCAATTGCCGGCATGGCGGTGGCATTTCCGGTGGGTATTGGTATTGCTTTGGTATTGGGCGTGTTGGTCAATTATATGGCCAATCCCATTGGAGATCCTTTATTATTGTTTTTGGGGGTGGCTTTGGTCGTGACCGCAATTGTTTTTGATGCCATTATTTATCGCCGTTTACCAAACCAGAAGAATGCTTCTATTGTAAAAGGGTTGTTGCTCTCCATTGCCGGAGGGATATTGATGGGCTTTTTCTTTCGGTTTGTAGCGGCCTCGGTGTCCACGGATTTTGTAAACCCCGAAGCAGGACTTTTCACACCCTATAGTGCGGTATTCGTATTTGCCCTTGGGATTTTTGCCTCCAACTTTCTATGGAACAGCTGGTTTATGTACAAACCTATTGAAGGTAGTAGCGTAAGCTATACGGACTACGTTAAATTGGGAACGCCAAAACTACATGTCATTGGGATTCTGGGTGGTATCATTTGGGGCATTGGAATGTCATTGAGTATGATAGCCTCGGAAAAAGCCGGTTTTGCCATTTCCTATGGCTTGGGACAAGGCGCCACCATGGTAGCTGCAGCTTGGGGCGTTTTTGTTTGGAAGGAATTTAAGGAAGCCCCTAAAGGAACAAACATCCTTATCGCCCTTATGTTTTTGCTTTTCATCGCTGGGCTGGGGTTGATTGTCCTTTCCAGAATGGTCTAGTACGTAACAATCGACGATGCTTTGGATTGAGGCTTAAAATCTACTTAAGATTTCCTTTCCCGTGTTGCCCAAAATGTAAGCTATGGATTTCATGGCAAGTGCCCTTCCGTTATCTCCATTGGTCATCACTATCAATCCTCGTTTGGATACGGGGAGAAGAACAATCAGTGCATTTACACCGGTATCACTTCCAGCGTTAAAAAGCGCATATTCATTGTTAGGTAGGTCATTGAAAACTATCCATCCAAGGCTAAAGGCTATACCCTCTTTGACTAGGGACTGTTGACCGATCATTTCGTTATAGGTGATGTCATCCAAATAGTTTTTATTGATAATGTTCACACCAAGGGTGCTAAAATCAGTGATGGTCGTCAATAAATTGTCTGCTGCATTGGCTTCGGTCGACTTTTCATAGGTATACGGAGTCCCTTCTTTGTTATGGGTTCCGGCGAAATTGGCAGGCTCTAGGTTTTTGTTCCAGACCAAATAGCTACTTGTCATTGTATTGGCGGTAAAGACCAAGGAATCCGCCAGGGCCTCAAATGACCTATCGAATTTCTTTTCCAAAGCCCTTCTAAGGTACTCGAAACCTTCCCCGGAATATTGAAATTTGGTTCCCGGTTCAAAGTCGAAATCAAGTTTTTTGTTATCATTCATCCACCTCCAATTTTTAAACCCACTTCTATGGGCCAAAACATGCCTTGTTGTCAGTTTTTTGTGAAAAGGATTGTCCACCACATCAGGGTCGACCCAGTAGGTACTTAAAGGCATGTCCAAATCCCAGGAATTGGTCTCAACGAGCTTTAGGGTCAACAAAGTGGTTATGGTTTTGGTCAGGGATGCCACGTCAAAAACCGTGTTTGGTGAAATGGGATTTTCCATCGCATTTTTTCCGGCAGTGATAAAAGGGTTCAATTTGCCGCCTTCAATGGTGCCAATGGCCATGGCCGGCACGTTTTGTTCCATCAACCAAGTAGTAACGGTTTCAGTGCTTGGGGGTTGGACAGTTTTCCTGGTTTGGGCTTGGGAATGGAATACAATGGCTAAAACAAGGATTAGGCCTATAATGGATTTCATCGTACAGTTTTTTTGGTTGATAGCCTTCTGACGATTGGGATGCCCTTCCGTTACAGCAGATGGGAAAAAAGAAGAAACTGCCCTGGGTTTTCGTTGCAATACGTGATGGGTTCCACCAAAAGAAATGGTTCACTCCTGGTTGGACAATACTTTTACAGCATTTAAAATGTCTTGTTTGTCCTTTTCCAAATCATCGGCCACAGCCCTAAAAAAAGGCTGCCGTTCCCTGGGATAATCAAGTTCATAATCCACGGGAACCCCTTTGTTTTCATAAACATTTCCTTGGGTATCCATATAGACCTCGTTGGAAATGGAAAAAGCCCATCCGTTGGGCAATGTTTTCTCCAGGGCCGTTGATAGGGCCCCTTGGGTGGCCGATCCAATTCGTTTGATATGGGGCATGGCCATGGTGGCAATGGAAAAGGCTTCGGCAGCGCTCCCGGTTTGGGGAGAAGTCAATACAAAAACGGGCTTGGTAAAGGCTTTTAATGTGCCTTTTAGGTATAAAGGCAGCACAGGTGAAAAATCCTTTCCAAAATGCAGTTTTTGATTGGCAATATGCAGTTTCCCTTTGGTGAACCGATTCAAAATTTCAAAACTGACGGCATCTTGCCCACCACCGTTAAATCGTACATCGATTACAATACTTTCCATCGTGGACAGATCCTTCATCGCATTGGCCATAATGGTCCGAACGGCTTCGGCCTCTTTTTTGATGTAATCCCCCTCATACATTTGTGAAAAGGTCTTTACGTAGGCATCCAGATAGCCATTCTTTTCGATCAGGTCCTGTGGAACATTCAAATCTGCATGGAGCCACATGGTCATTACCTGAATATAACCGATGTCATCCGTGAGCTTTCCCCATTGGATCAGCTTGGAATCCTTTGTCAGTTCCTCTTGCAGAAAATGATCTTTGACCATTCCGGCAATCTGCAAATCACCATATTCGGCCAGATCATCTCCTTTGGCTTCTTCCTCACCCTCTTCGTCCTCTTCCTCTTCCTCTTCCTCTTCCAAAGTCGCATATAATTCATCCGTTGCTTCCAGGTACGCATGGTTGTCATTGAGTTTGTCCAAGGTATCATCCAGCACATTATAGAGGGTTATCTCGGTAGGATTGGCCTCTAATTTCCCTTTTTGGTCCAGATAAAGTGAAGCCCAATCAATACGGTTCAACTCCATAAAGGCATAATGTGCTTTAACCGTTTCCGCAAAAACCTCAAAGTTGTACAATGGATCATTTTGCCTGCTGTGGGATAAGGTTTCCGTGCATAATTTGGGGATGGCATGGGTTCTTGTAAACCGATAGGTGATCACCCCTTTCCGTAAAGAGAGGGTGTCGTTTTTTAAAAGAAGGCCGTCCATGATTTCAGAAAGGTCGGCTTTGCGATTGGGGAGGCATGAAATGGCAGTAACATCATAAAGCGCATATTCGGTACTATCCTTAATTTGGAGCACCCAGCCCGAACCAAGGGATTCCCAAGTGCCATTGATCCCCTCTGGTTTTGGTTGTTCCTGTTGGCATGAGATAAAAAGGAAGGTCACTAATATGGTAAAACCTAATCGCATTGGTATTGTTTTTCCTAAGGATTACAATTGGGCGGTATTGTTACAGTTTTAAGGGGTAACTGGAACTAAGGAAGTGGTGAGGAAAGTGCAAATGCCGCCCTTTTGGTTACCTTGCCCTGAAGTTATGATACTACGGAATAAAATTTAATACGTTCTGTTTTACCTTGTAAAGGCAGGTCACTTAAGAATTTGAAGGTATAGGTATCATTGGGTTGCATTTGATTGGCCACATTTTGGGTTACGATCAATTTCTCCCTGAACTCATTGCACTTTTTCTCCAGACGTGCAGCAGTATTTAGGACATCGCCATGGAAAGCAATTTCGCGTTTAATATCCCCAATTTCGGTTGCGGTCACCACTCCCGAATCCATTCCAGCTTTAAATCTGGGGATTTCTCCATATTTGGACTTAAAATAGTTTTCATGCTGTTTTAGATTGGCAATGAATTCGAAAAATGCATTAAGGCAATTTTGTTGATGAAGTCCTTCCTTCTTTCCCCAAAAGAGCACTACCTCATCCCCAACATATTGATAGACCCGTGCATTGTATTTCTGTATAATTGGGGTTAGCTCATGAACACATTCCTTGAGGAAGGTACTGTATTTTTTATGCCCCAACTTTTCGGCCAAAGTGGTAGAGCCTATAAGATCTATAAAAAGAAAGATCAATTCTTCGTTTTTTGGGTGGTAGTATTTCCCCGTTAAAAGGTCGATTAACGAACCCGGCCCAAGTTTCTTGTTGATGTAAAGAATAAAATTCATCAAAAGGACAAAGGAGGCATAGTAGACTAGGCAGGACAAGAGGAATCCGGGGGACACCAGACTTAGTAGGAGGGTCAACTGCTCTTCCGTCACCAATTCAAAAAAAGAAAATAGCTGGTATATGAGCACACTGACCATGGCCAAGGCAACGAGATATAAAGTGCTTTTTAAAATAATATTGAACCCAAAGCTCTTTCTTCTAAAGATTTTCTTTTCCGTCAATTGATCGATCAATATAAAAAGAATGCCCAACAGCACTCCTGAAAGAATCACCTCCAGGTGCCAAATGTTGGAATCAAAGTAATCCTTTATCGCACTATCCTTAATATAGTTTTCAACTCCGAAATAGGAGAAAAGGGAGTACATATACAGGACGACAATAAATGCCAATATTATAATTAACCATTCCCTTACTTTTAATGCCATAATAGATGCTTTAGTGATGCATAATGATTTCTGTATGTATAATAGCCAACCTTAGGATGTGGTATCCTGTGCACTATTTATTGGTCGTTTTTCATTTTAATCAAATATATGCGCTTCATAATCTTTCCACCATTTTTCAATGGCAACCTTGGGTTTTCTGCAGATGTACAACGGGATTCCGTTTTCCTCACCAATAGCATATTTGTGCGTTATCACTTTGACCAGTTCAATTTCTTCAAAAACATGTTCCACGGAGGACTTTTCATTGCCAATACTGATCCAAACGGCTGCTTTTGTATTGCCGGGTCCCCAACTCCAAAAACTCCCATGCCTACTTATGGGATTGGGGAGATTGTATTTTTTGCCCAAGATTTTAAGGGCCCCTGCCTCACCATAATTTTCCGCCCATAGTACGCAGTTGCTTTTTTCTTTACTGGGTAAGGATTGATAAACACTATCCACCAATTTCACCTGTTCTTCCCAGCCGAACATATCGGCGTAATCCCCTTTCAACTCAATCCTTCCATTTTTTTCTTCAAGTCCGGCATAGGTTACATAGTCCTCTATGGGCAAAATGGGTGTTGCTTCCGGAATAAAATATACTGAGGGCAACAGCACAACAACGGCCACGACATAGGTAAGCAAAGGTTTCTTTGCCAGCAACGATTCTATTTTGACCGCTCCCCCGGCAAAGAGAACCGGATAAATGGCAAATACATAATACGCTTTGGACTTGAGTAGCCATAGGGTACAGAAGATGATTAGGGTGGCTACGCCAATAGTTCGGTATTTCTTTAGGTTTTTATCCATAAAAAAAGCGACCACACCAAAAAGGCTTACCATTAAGGTAAACGGAAAGTTTAACTGTTCCAAACCAAATGCCATCGGGCTAATTTCTTCGAGTTGATTGTCACTTAAGGCTTGCAAGTGCTTTAAAAGGGGAAAATTGTTTTGTGCTTGCCAAATCACATTGGGCAGGAAGATCAGGAATGAAATCAGTGCTGAAATGTAAAGCCATTTGTTTTTGAAAAGGTTTCCTTTTTGATAAAAAATGAAGCCGATACATAGTCCAAAGGCCCAGACCAAAATGGTGTATTTTGTCAGTAACCCCAAACCAAGGGCCATTCCTAAAAGAAGAAGGTACTTTTTATCTTGGGAGTTCATGTATTTTACAACAAAGTAAAACCCCAGCGTCCAAAACAATTGGTCAAAAGCAACAGGTTGAAATAAGGTGTGGTTTCGATAAAAAGGAAGAAAGGCCAGAATACATATCCCGGCAAGGAAGATGGCTGTGGATTTACCACCAAATTCTTTTGCTAAAAGACAACATATGATGAGAATGCCCACCCCGGCAAGTGTTGGAAAAAGTCGAACCCCCAAGAGGGAATAATCGAATAAGAGGTAGGACAGTTTTCCGATTGCCCCAATCAATGGTGGAAATTCCATAAATCCCCAATCCAAATGCTCACTGACCGATAAGTGGAGCAATTCATCACGATGAAAGCCATAGTTGCGATTTCCAAACCATTGGATCAAGAGTTTGATAATGGATAAAAGGACAAGTATTGGGATGTATTTTTTCATTGGATTTCAAATGCATTAAAATGTATGAATATGGATCAAAGGGGTAAAATAGTCAAAACCAATGGTTCTTTGCATGAATCATAGCCAATAGTAATGATTGCATAACACAAATAGATAAGTTCTTTAGTAATTTTAGCACCGCTAGCACTACTTTTAGAACCGGATAAAAACCTAAAAATACTATTGATATGGATCATTCACACAACGGCAGCGGCGACCCAAGTCAATGCCCTTTTTTAAACGGCGCCAATACAACCATCGCGGAAACCAACGTTACCGGTTGGTGGCCAAATACCTTGAACCTGGACATTCTACACCAACACGATACCAAGACCAATCCGTTGGGTGGGGATTTTGATTATCAAGAAGAACTTAAAAAATTGGATGTTGAAGGCCTCAAAAAAGATCTTCATGAGCTAATGACCGATAGCCAGGATTGGTGGCCTGCTGACTGGGGGCACTATGGCGGATTGTTCATTAGAATGGCTTGGCATGCAGCGGGGTCGTACCGAACGTCTGACGGTCGTGGTGGCGGTGGTACCGGCAACCAGCGTTTTGCCCCTTTGAATTCCTGGCCCGATAATGCCAGTTTGGACAAGGCAAGACGTTTATTATGGCCCATTAAAAAGAAATATGGCAATACCGTAAGCTGGGCCGACCTTTTGATTTTGGCAGGTAACATAGCCTATGAGAGTATGGGCCTAAAGACTTTTGGTTTTGGATTTGGCCGAGAAGATATTTGGCATCCTGAAAAGGATACCTATTGGGGTTCGGAAAAGGAATGGTTGGCACCCAGTGAAAACCGTTATGACAATTTAGAGGATGCATCGACCTTGCAGAATCCTTTGGCGGCGGTACACATGGGCTTGATTTACGTGAATCCAGAAGGGGTGAATGGCAACCCTGACCCGGCCAAAACGGCTTTCCACATTCGTGAAACCTTTGCACGAATGGCCATGAACGATGAAGAAACCGTAGCACTTACCGCTGGGGGCCATACGGTTGGTAAAGCCCATGGTAATGGTGATGCGGGAGCACTAGGCCCTGAGCCCGAAGGGGCGCCTATTGAGGAGCAGGGTTTTGGATGGACCAGCCCAACCGATGGCAAAGGGCGAACGGCGGTAACAAGTGGTCTTGAGGGTGCTTGGACGACCCATCCCACAAAATGGGACAATGGCTATTTTGAAATGCTCTTTAACCATGAATGGGAGTTGAGAAAAAGCCCTGCTGGCGCGCATCAATGGGAACCTGTAAGCATTGCTGAACAAGATATGCCCGTAGATGTGGAAGACATGACCACAAGATTGAACCCCATGATGACCGATGCGGATATGGCCATGAAAGTGGACCCTATCTACAAAGAAATCTCATTAAAATTCAAAGATGATTTTAATGCCTTTTCGGATGCTTTTGCCCGTGCGTGGTTTAAATTGACCCACAGGGACATGGGCCCTAAGGCTCGCTATTTTGGTCCTGATGTTCCGAAGGAAGATTTGATTTGGCAAGATCCAGTACCTGCAGGTAAAAAGGATTATGACGTGGCGGCGGTAAAAGCCAAAATAGAGGCTTCGGACCTTACGGTGTCAGAAATGGTATCCACAGCTTGGGACAGTGCCCGAACCTTTAGGGGCTCCGATATGCGCGGAGGTGCCAATGGTGCCCGTATCAGATTGGCACCACAGAACACCTGTGAGGCAAATGAACCTGACCGGTTGCACAAAGTACTCGGCGTTTTGGAACCTATTGCTACTGAATTTGGTATCAGCGTGGCCGATGTCATCGTTTTGGCCGGTAATATTGGGGTAGAGAAAGCTGCGAAAGCGGCAGGATATCCTGTGGAAGTGCCCTTTGCACCCGGTCGTGGCGATGCAACAGCCGAACAGACGGACGCAGCTTCTTTTGAGGTATTGCTTCCATTTGCAGATGGCTTTAGAAACTATCAAAAAGAGGAATATGCTTCAACCCCCGAAGAAATGTTGTTGGACCGAAGCCAGTTGCTGGGCCTAACCGCTGTAGAAATGACCGTGTTGATCGGTGGTATGCGTGTAATGGGCACTAATTATGGGGGAACACCTCACGGGGCATTTACCGATACCTTGGGTGCATTGACCAATGATTTTTTCGTGAACTTGACCGATATGGGTAATGTTTGGAAACCCGTCGATGGTGGCATTTATGAAATACGCGATCGTGCGACGGATGACTTTAAGTACTCAGCAACCCGTGTGGACCTTGTATTTGGATCAAATTCCATTCTTCGGGCGTATGCCGAAGTGTACGCACAGGATGATAGTAAGGAAAAATTCGTGAACGATTTTGTCAAAGCTTGGAATAAAGTGATGAACGCTGACCGCTTTGATTAGAACTAATCTTTGCTATGGATTAGAGAATGTAAAAGCGTCCGCCTTAGGCGGACGCTTTTTTATTTTTCGAATGTAATGTATGGAGTCTTGAAAATTACAAAAACCGTCAGTTCGGGTTTTTTTGTCGAACTGAGTGTGGTCGAAGTCAAGAAAACGTATCGAGAACGCGGTTTTTGCCTAAAATTCGTATTCTCGATACATCCCGAAGTTTCATTCGGGACACGCGAATAGACGAATTCTCATTGGATTTCGGTCCAAATGGCCAACTCATTTCCAGAGGGGTCCAGAAAATGAAAACGTCTACCCCCAGGAAACGAGAAGATGTCCACAGCGATTTCAGCGCCCAAACCCATCACTTTTTCTTTAATGGCTTCCAGATTGTCATGGTGCAACACCACAAGTGCCCCGTTTACAATAGGTTCTTTGCTCAATTCAAAACCACCTTCCACGCCACTTTCTGAAAAAGCGGTATAGGTTGGGCCATAATCCGTGAATTTCCAACCAAAGGCTTCCCCATAAAAGCTTTTGATTTCTTCAAGGTTTTTGGCCTTAAACTCCACATAGTTGATAGGGGTGTTTTTACTCATCGCCAATATGTTTCTGATAAAATTTCCAGACCTCATGGGCAACATCACGCCCCAGTTGCAATCCAGCAACATTATCGGCCTGGACATGGTAACCTCCCATAACCCTGGATATTCCTGCCATTTCGGCGGTTTTAGTAAAAGTTGGGAATTTTAAGGTTACGGTATCCCCCGGATGGTTTGGATGTGTGAGGGCACCGGCAACCAATTCTACTTCTTCACCAAATTCATCACTGCCCGTCCATAGTTTTAGCGCCTCCCCGCAGCCTCCACTAATGGTACTATGGCCCGATGTATAACTGGGAAAAGGAGGACATAGAAAGACATCCGGGGAATACGGCCGCCATTGGTTACCGTCCATTTCGATCATTCCCTTTCCGGGCCCGCCCCAACCGGTGATGGTCTTGCCCCCATAATATTCATGCACAAGGGCATAGGGCCTGGCGTAATCATAAAACATTTTTGAATCCCAGGAAGCAATAAAGGCATCCATTGCGACGACCTGGTTGTAGAAATACATCTTTACATCCTGGTCCAGGACATGATTGTCCCTTCGGGAAACGTCCTGGGCAAATTTTAACCAATGCCCTGCTTGTTGAACGGATTTTGGACCATCTCGCATAAACTCCACCAAAGCTTTTTCCTCATCGGTCAACTTGGCCTGTAATTCCACTACTTCCGCGACTTCGTTTTTCAATTGTTCCGAACCGACCAAAGGGGGTGGTCCGGGTCTAAATTGGTCCCCGGATTTTAAGGCAATGGGCTTCACTTTGTCCCAAAAGGGGGTAAGGCATCCAGGGGCGAACTTGCCGCCTTGTCCATCTGAAAAATACTTGGGCTGCCAACGGTTGATGTCCACGTTTTTATCTGCGGAATTTACAGGCTCATAACCCACATAATTGAAATAGGCCTCCCCATTGGAACCTTCCTCTTCCCCATATTGGTTGGCGCCATCCCCTTTGCGCGCTTCAATGACCGCTTTGGCGGCAAGATTTCCTATTCCGACCGGAGTAGTAGGGTCCATTGACGTATCCATGGGGTTTAACCCCAGTTCCTCTTTCATGAATTTTTCAAATAATGCGCTGTCCGTATAGTAATACTCGTTCATGGTTCGCAGTGCAGCATAACTAATGGCAATTTCCTTGTTTTTTAAGGTCATTTCGTCCAATGGCCTGCGTTCCACACCATTCAGATAAACAGGGGTTGCTTTATCGTCAAAACGGGACCAAGCATCAAAAACAGCCGTAAATATGAGTCCTAAATAACGAGAGGTGATTGTAGGTCTGGGGTTAAATCGTTCCGTGTCCAAAGCCGTGGCTTCCAAAGCCATCTCTCCCCATTTATAGGCAACATTTTCCACTCCTTTGGGTTCTGGAGCTTCACTTTTGGGCTTATTGGAATCGTTTTTACAGGAAAGCACTATGCTGGCTATCAAGCATAGCAAGGTGATTTTTTTCATTAAAAATGTTATTTATTGGGTTGTCGAACCTTAAAAATATGAAATGATCGGGATTCTGCTAAGCTTTATATCCTTTTAAAATCCCCCGAATATGGTCCACTACTTTTTCCGCATTGGCTTTGGTAAAGCACAAGGGGGGTTTGCTTTTAATGACGTTGTCATAGGGACCGTCGGTACTCACCAGGATATACTGCTCCCGGAGGGCATTTTTTAGATGTTGTGCCAAGGCGGTATGGGCTTCCTTGGAACCTTCCCGGACCATATCCATACCGATAAAAAGCCCCGATCCCCGTACATCACCAATACAGGCGTGTTCCTTTCCCAACTCTTTTAACAGCTTCATATAATGGTTGCCCACTTCCAAGGCATTTTCCTGTAGTTTTTCCTGTTCCATAACTTCTAAAACGGCCATGCCGATGGCACAGGAAACCGGATTACCGCCAAAGGAGCTAAAAAATTCAACCCCTTTTTCAAAAGAGGCAGCAATTTCCGCTGTGGTCACTACGGCCCCTATGGGGTGTCCGTTGCCCATGGGTTTCCCCAATACCACAATATCCGGGACCACATCCTGCTGTTCAAAACCCCAAAAAACGTCCCCCAACCTGCCAAATCCGGTTTGCACCTCATCGCTGATACAAACACCTCCTTGTTCTCGAATGGTGCTGTAGAGGGGCTTTAAATAACCCTTTGCCAAAGGGACCTGACCACCACAACCCACAACGGGTTCCGAGATAAACACGGCCAAGGGTTGCGAAAGGCTTTTAAGGTTACGGATCGCCTCATGTGCATAGGCCTTTCCCGCGGTTCCATCGTTTTTATGGTATTGTCCGCGATAGGTATCCGGTAAAATGGTTTTATGGATATGGGACGATTGCCCCTGACCCTTGGGATGATTGAATTTATAATCACTGATATTGATACCTATTTGGGTATTCCCATGATACCCATGTTCCATCACCAAAAGGTCTTGAAACCCTGTATGGGCTTTTGCCAACCGAATGGCCAAATCACTGGCTGCGCTGCCCGAGTTCACCAAAAATACCTTGTTCAGGGATTTGGGGAACTTGGCCAGTAAACGTTCCGCATAGGCTGGCAATAGGTCATACAGGTACCTGGTGTTGGTATTCAATTTGCCCATTTGACGTTGTCCAGCTTCTACGACCATAGGATGTTGATGCCCCACATGGGGAATATTGTTGTAAGCATCCAAGAACGAATTTCCCTCATGGTCAAACATGTATTGGAATGCAGCTCGCTGCATAAGAATGGGCTTTTTGTAGCTAATGGAAAGAATAGCGCTCAGGTGTTTTTTTCGACCGTCCAGGGCATGTGCAGTGGAGGGTGTATCTTTTTTGGGCAGTCCAACTGCCTTCCGGAAGGAGTTTTCGGCCTTTACTGCACCAATTTCAAGCCATTTGTACAACAGGATCCAGGCTTTTTCCTCACTGACCGAAGCATAGGTGTTGTTGGGATCATTTGCGGCAGCGTGGGCAGAATTGCAAACGCTGGTACATAAACGCATGGCAATAAGGTAGTAGAGCACGGAAATCTCCTTTTCCTCCAAAGGCAGTACGCTATGATAGGACCCCAATAAGGGTTCGGCCCACTGTAGCGGTTCTTTGCTGGTATAGAAAACATAGGTTGCCATAATGGCTACCTCATTGATGAGTTGTGAATGGGTACAATCCCCAAAATCAATAACGCCAAGGACGTTGTTTCCCTGAACAAGGATATTCCATTCGTTTAAGTCATTATGGATGGTCGCCTTCCGAAGTTGGGGCAGTAGGGGCAATACCTGATATTCATATTGCTGAAAAAAGTAGGAAACCAAATTGCGCTTTTTGGGGGAAGCAATGGCAGTCAAATACTTCTTATTGAGCTGAACGGATTGCAAATCCCATTCCCATGTCCGGGCCCGGAGTGCCACATGGTCAAAATCCAATAAAGCCCTGTCCAATTGGCCCGCATAATGTCCCAAAGCACAAATGATATCGGAATTAAGGGGGGCATCCCCCATAAAAGTACCTTCAACAAAGGTCAATAACCGGCAGGGATTGGACTGTTCCCCAATCGTTAAAACTTTTAGGAAGGTACCATCCACAAAGGGAATAGGTTTGGGAACTTCTTGAAATCCTTTGGATTGGAGGTGAAGTAGCAATTGATTTTCGGCTTCAAGAACTTCCAAAAGGCCTTTATAGTTGGAATAGGTTTTGAAAATACACTTCCCTTGGGAAGAGCGCACCAAATAGTTTTTGTTGTCGTAACCGTATAACGGTTTTACCGTGACCTCCTTTAGCCCGAACTCCTCTTGAAGAATCGCTGTAATGATCTTAAATTCCATTCTTAGGTATATCCTACTGCTTTTGAGTTTTGGTGTAGTAGGTTAAAATTAAGGTGTTCAGCTGGCTTAATCAATCGAATTCCTGAAACGATATTGCAATTGGACCCCGGCAAAGTAGTTGATTCCGTTTCCTGGGAAGAAAAATCGTGGTTGGTTGCCACCAAAACCGACGGCGTTCACCAAAACGGACTGGGCAAAGTTGGTGTTGAAAAGGTTGTTTACGCCAGCATTCAATCCAATATGGAATTTATCCAAGACCTGGGTACGATAACGGAGTTGGGCATTGAAGACATTAAAGGATTCGCTAAAAAGGGTATTGGCATCGGTTAAAGGGATTTCATCCACAAATTGGTGGGTAAGGTTAAATACAATGCCACTGGCATTTCTGACGGTGATACCGGAATTGATCCGATGTCTCGGTACACCGGCCAGGTTATTCCCCGAAAAGTCATTGTCCCCATCCAAAAAATCCACAAACGTATGGTTGCTATAGCTGTAGCTGATTCGTGGGATTACGTACCAATTTTGGGCAAGGTTACCGCTGTAGGAAGCATCCAATTCAATGCCTTGATGTTTGGTCTCACCGGCATTTCGTCCTATAAATAAGTCTTCATCAATCCGCTCCGCAACCAACAGATCCGTAATATCCATCTGGTACAGGGAAATTCCCAAATTCAGTTTTTTGTTCCATAGCGTAAGAACACTTCCAAGTTCATAGCTCCATCCCTTTTCCTGTTCTATGGTTGGATTGATAACGCCATCCGGAGTTAAGGTTTCTTCCAGGCCAGGATTGGAAAACCCCCTACTTGCATTGGCAAAGAACCGACCATAGTCCACCTCGTAGACCAAACCAAAACTTGGTAATAGAATCGGGTCAAAATCCCGTTGGGCAGAAGTGTTTTCTTCACCGGAGTTGAACAAATCCCTGAAATCATAATCCGTTTTGTTGAAATTAAGGCCCACTTGTGCCTGCAGATTGTTGGCAATAGGAAAGGTATATCCTCCAAAAAGGTTCAATTGGGAACGGAATTCCTTGTTTTCACTAAGCCGTTCCCCCTGCAGACTTCCATTGCCATCATTATCCCGAAACTCATTTACAAAAGTCTGCCAGTTGTACTCATCCCTGTACAGTTCGCCACCAATGGTGAAATCGCCTTTGAACAATTTTCCCTCCGTTACCGATCGGAATCCAAAACCATGGGTAAACTCATCCAGGATGTTGAAGGGCCTGGGCTCAAAATGGTCCAAATAGGTGTAAAAAATACTATTGGTGGTCCTTAGCTTTTGATTGAACCGATGGCCATAAGAGATGCCCGCCAAGGTATACCTATTATCTTCAAACCCCCTGGCGGCAAGCCAGTTGGCTGCCGCACGCCTCGGGTTTTCCCTAAAATCGGTTTCATTGATGGAACTGGGAATACCGGCTGTATAATCGATATGGTTGATTAAAAAATCCATTTTCCCCTTATCATTCAATCGTGCGGATGAGGTGAGCAAAAAACCATCACGTTCAAAGCTGTTGTTTTGTCGAAACCCATCAGTTTGCAGATGATTGTAACTAAAATTGATGTTGAAGTTTTTTTCGGAATGGCGAAAGGCCAAATTGTTCTTTAGGGTAGTAAAGGAACCAAAAGTGAAGCTATTTCCTAAAAAGGTCCTTCCTACTTGGGGAGGTTTGGTATTTAAAACAATGGCACCCCCCAGATTGGCCCCCAAAGCGGTCCCTTTTGGGCCTTTGACCACTTCAATACGACCCATGTTTTCAAAATCATAGGCTTCAATGGTGGAAACCCCTGTGCCATTGGTTACTGGAATCCCGTTGAAGTAAAGACGAAGCTTATCCGTGCCAAAAGGGGTTCTTGCGCCAACACCACGAATGGTAATGCGGTTGGTGTTCAGGGCACCGGAAAGCACATACAATCCAGAAATTTGGTTTAATCCCCCTGCAAAATCAATGGGACTGAACTGCTCTAAATCCGCCACCCCCAAACTGGACGATTCCGTAATGCCCACAGCCTTTTTGGTAATGAATTCCTCAATCAGGGTCACTTCATCCAATGTATTGATGGAATCCAATTGTTGACTTTGAGAAAAAGTCAGAAAACAGGTCAAAAGAATTATGAAGAAGAAGGGGGCTTTCATAGCAGGGCCAAAAGTAAGGATTAAAAGCCATAGCCCAAGGGTATGCCGTTGCTCTCCAAAAGTTGGGGAGCAAGATCGGAATGGGAATAACCGATTTGCCGGGAAATCCCATCAGTTTTTAGGCCAGGAAGACCAAAATTTAGGGGTCAACTATAAAAACCAATGCCATTTTTGATCAGTTCATAGTACTTTTCTTCACTAAAGGAATAAAGGTATGGGGCTTTGTTGGCGGCACCCGTCATTTGTTTCTCATGGCGGATCAAAATACCCAACTTTAAGAGTTTTCGCTGAAAATTGCTGCGTTCCAAAGGTTTGCCGAGAATCGCCTCGTAGAGTTTTCGCAAATCCTGCATGGTGAATTTCTTGGGCAATAAGGAAATACCAATGGGCAAATAATTCAACTGGGTTTTTAGGTGGTCCAGGGCTTTGGTGATAATTTCTTTGTGATCTAAGATCAGAGGAGGCAATGCATTGAGGGATTTCCATTCACAAACCTCGCTAAATGCATCCGGCCGGGGGTGTATCCTTTTAATGTCAACAAGGGCAAAATAACCGGTGGTGATGAATCTATTGGTAATCCATTTTAAAAAATTGGGGCTTAGCTCTTCCATCTTTTTTAAATGGTACAGCGGTTTCGAAATTTGTGGATTTTTGTTTCGGACGCTGCTCCCAAAGGTGTAAAATTGCTTTACAAAAACGGAACTGAGACCGGTACGTTCCTGGAGTACGCGTTGTGCCGCATCATCCAAATGTTCTGTTTTTTTGATAAAACCGCCCGGTAAGGTCCAAACACCGTCATTTTTCCATTTAAGCAATAGCACCTTTAGTTGTTGGCTTTCATAGCCCAGGATGACGCAATCTATGGAATTTCCCGGGAGGTAGTCCTCGAGTTGCGCTTCAAATGACTTGATATGATGTAAAAGATCGATTTCCGGGTCCACAGCAAAAATTTAATGTGTCTTTTTTACACAATACCACATTGGTTTTGTATTTTTGTGTCAAATTAACACAATAAAAAATGAAGAAGCTTCTAAAAGTTCTGAAATATATCCTCATTGCCGTGCTTTCGATTATTGTAGTTGGCGCTGGAATCTTCTATTTTACCAAGAAGAGTGCTTCCAATAAGAACATGAAACTCTTGGGTGGGGAAGCTGCAGTTTTGAATGAAAAAGGAATCCGTTTTAGGGATTTGAACAAGAACGGAAAATTGGACGTTTATGAAAATCCCACTGCACCCATTGAAGCGCGCGTCAACGATTTGGTCGATCAAATGACCCTTGAAGAAAAGGCAGGTACCATGTTTGTGACCATGATAGGAACCACACCTAAGGGGGAACCTATGGAAACCCCGGTGTTAAGTACCGACCCCTTGGTGCTCATGATGTCCTTTGCCCTGCCCTCCAATTCTGAAATGATTGCCAGGAAGAAAATGAACAGCTTTAATATTCTGGCTTCCTTGGATGCGGAATCCATGGCCAAATATGCCAATACCATTCAAAAAATGGCGGAGCGTACGCGATTGGGAATTCCCATTACCGTAGCTACCGATCCAAGGCACGGTACCATCAATAATCCAGGGGCATCATTGTTCACACCAGCGTTCTCCCAATGGCCTTCATCCTTGGGGCTGGCCGCGACAAGGGATACACTCCTGGTAAGGGAATTTGGAGATATTGCAAGACAGGAGTACCGGGCCGTTGGAATACATTTGGCCCTACATCCTATGGCCGATTTGGCTACGGAACCGCGTTGGGCCAGGACCAATGGTACTTTTGGTGAAGATGCCGATTTGTCCGCCGCAATGACCAAGGCATACGTTTTGGGCTTTCAGGGCGATTCTTTGCAAGAAACGAGCGTTGCCTGTATGACCAAGCATTTTTCTGGGGGAGGGCCCCAAAAAGATGGGGAGGACGCCCATTTCCCCTATGGAAAGGAACAGGTGTACCCCGGGAATCATTTTGCCTATCACGTACGTCCATTTACAGAAGGGGCATTTCCGGCAAAAACAGCACAAATTATGCCCTATTATGGCATTCCCGTAGGGCAGACCAATGAAGAGGTGGCCTTTGCATTCAATAAGGAAATCATTGGCGGATTGCTTCGCGATTCCCTTAACTTCAAGGGAGTGGTCTGTACGGATTGGAACATCATAACGGATTCCAAAATTGGGGAAGGACGTGCATGGGGCGTGGAAGACCTTTCCATCAAGGAGCGTGTTAAAAAGGTTTTGGATGCAGGATGTGACCAATTTGGAGGTGAGGCCATTCCTGGGGTCATTGTGGAATTGGTCAATGAGGGACAGATTCCCGAAAGGCGCTTGGATGTTTCCGTGAAACGCATTTTAAGGGATAAGTTCCGTTTGGGCCTTTTTGACGATCCCTATGTCGATGAAGCGAAAGCCGCTCAAGTTGCAGGGAAGGAAGCATTCAAGGAAAAAGGGCTGAGGGCCCAGCAAAAAGCAGCGGTATTGCTCAAGAACGAAGGAATCCTGCCATTGAAAAAGGGGACCAGGATTTATGTTTCGGGTGTAGAAGATGTGGATGTGTATACTTCTTTTGGCGAGGTAGTTTCCAGTCCCTCCGAAGCCGATGTCATTATTGCGAGGATCAGAACGCCCTTTGATCCAAGGAACGATTCCTTTCTGGAAAGCTTTTTCCATCAAGGGAGGTTGTATTATAACGATGAAGAGTTGGAGGAAATTCAAGGATTGATCCAACAAAAACCTTCCGTCGTAGTGGCAAATTTGGAACGCCCGGCCATACTCACGCCCATTGACGAAGAAGCAAAAGCAGTTATGGCAGATTTTGGCATTAGCGATAAAGTTCTTGCCAAATTGGTGTTTGGAGAAGCAAATCCGGAAGGAAAAATGCCTTTCGAGTTGCCTTCTTCATGGGAGGCGGTTCAAAAACAACTGGAAGATGTCCCCTATGATTCCGAGAATCCGCTGTACCCATTTGGACACGGATTGAGCTATTAAAGCCATAGGAAATTGGGTTGCTGGTCAAATTTGCTCAGGAATTATCCTTTCGGAGGGATAACAAAATGAAGAATGCCCCAATAAAACCCAAAACCATTCCCAATAGGAATAATATGGCGTAGTAAAAAGGTGCCCCACCCAAAAAATAGGTGGCCAAAGCAACGGTGGTCATTGCTATTCCACTAAGGGCAAAGGCCCTTCCCAAATTATAGTTTTTAAGTTTTTTGCTTTTTTCCATGGCATACCATTCAGGTTGGTTATTTTAGTGCTTCTAGAGGAATCATAAGGTATGAAAATTGTTTCTTACAACGTAAACGGAATTAGGGCGGCCATGAGGAAAGGTTTTGCGGGATGGCTGCAGACCGTGGATGCGGATGTGGTTTGTATCCAAGAGACCAAAGCAATGCAGGAACAGGTGGAAGTTGAGGCTTTGGAGGCCATTGGGTACGGTCACCATTACTGGTACAGTGCCCAAAAAAAGGGATACAGCGGGGTTGCCGTGCTGTGCAAAACCAAACCTGATCGTGTGGAATTTGGTACTGGAATTGACTATATGGATATTGAAGGAAGAAACCTAAGGGTAGATTTTGGGGATGTTTCCGTAATGAGCATGTACCTACCTTCCGGGACCAATATGGCCCGCTTGGAACACAAGTTGACCTATATGGCGGATTTCCAAAAATATGCAGATGAACTGCGTAAGGAACGTCCCAACCTGATCGTTTGCGGAGACTACAATATCTGTCATGAAGCCATTGATATCCATGATCCCGTTAGAAATAAAAATGTATCGGGTTTTTTACCGGTGGAACGGGAATGGATCGGCAATTTTATCAAAAGCGGTTTTATTGACAGTTTTCGGTATTTCAATAAGGAACCCCATAATTATACGTGGTGGAGTTATCGCGCTAATTCCAGGGCAAACAACAAAGGCTGGCGATTGGACTATGGAATGGTAAATGAATCATTAAAAAACCGTTTAAAACGATCGGTCATACTTTCAGAGGCGGAACATAGTGATCATTGCCCAATTTTACTTGAAATCGAAAAATAACGTTCCCTTAAAAAGCCAGGGCTTTCAGTTTGCCTATTTTTGAAGCTTTTAAAGCCGTACCCATGAAATATACCCGACTACCCAATACGAATATCCGTATCAGTAAAATGTGTTTGGGCACCATGACCTGGGGCCGCCAGAATTCCGAGGCGGAAGGCCATGAACAAATGGACTATGCTCTGGAGCAAGGGATCAATTTCTTTGATACTGCGGAACTGTACCCCATTCCTCCCAAAAAGGAACTCTATGCCGTTACAGAGGAAATTATAGGTCGTTGGTTCAAAAAAACGGGAAATCGGGATAAGGTAATCTTGGCCTCAAAAATTGCGGGTCCTGCACCATTTTCAAAATACATCCGTACTACAGGCTTTCGTAGGGACTCCATTATCACTGCCGTTGAGGGAAGCTTGGAACGACTTCAGACCGATTACATTGATCTGTATCAACTGCACTGGCCAGAACGGGCCACCAATTTTTTTGGACAACGGGGATATGATTCAGAAAGCCATGATTTCTGGGAGGATCGTATCCATCAGGTTTTGGAAACGCTACGGGATTTGGTCAAAGAAGGAAAGATTAGGCATGTTGGCCTTTCCAATGAGACGCCCTGGGGGGCCATGCGTTATTTAGAGGAGAGCAAGGTGCATCAAGATTTGCCAAGGATGCTCACCATCCAAAATCCATATAGCTTGTTGAACCGTTTGTTTGAAGTAGGCCTTTCCGAAGTATCCATGCGGGAAAAAATAGGACTGTTGGCCTACTCCCCTTTGGCTTTTGGGGTATTGAGCGGAAAATATCTGGATGAAATCAAGCCGCGAAAAGGTAGATTGACCTTGTTTCCCCATTACAACCGTTACAGTAGCGAAAATTCCACTCGGGCTACACAGGAATATGCCAATTTGGCCAAAACACATGGGTTGTCCTTGGCCCAAATGGCATTGGCATTTGTAAATACAAGACCTTTTTTGACCAGTAACATTATTGGCGCCACGACCATGGAACAATTGAAGGAAAACATCAATTCCATCCACACGGAGCTATCGGATGAGGTTTTGGAAGGTATTGAGGCCATTCACAATAGTATTCCAAATCCCGCACCTTAACGGATATCTTCTTTTTCCAAAATCACCGGAACCGGATTACGAAACAAGTCCTCATTTTTTGATAAAGAGTTGCTGAAAAAGTGTAACACTGCGCTTTTTTTCAAGTCTTATTTTAAAACAATGCGACAACTCATCGTTATATCCGGTTTCCTGGTATGGAGCGCAATTTCCCAAGCGGCGAATGGAGAGCGTATTGCTTTTCCCAAAGCTGAGCAAATTACCGAAAATACGGTACGTATCCCTTTTGATCTTGTGGATCATTTGATTGTAATAGAGGGTCAGGTCCTCGGCAAAAAAGGAGGATTCATTATTGATACCGGGGCAGAAGCCTTGATTCTCAATAGGGTCCATTATCCCAAGAACCTCCCCGTGAGAAGAAAGGTTGCATCTTCCTCCGGTGTTATGAGTGCCATGGGCGATGTTTTTCAGAACATAGTGGATGCGCTTTTGCTTTCAAACACCTTTAGTATTTCCAAAAAAAAGGCGGACATCATCGATCTTTCACATATTGAAAAACAGAAAAAGGTCAAGATTTTGGGTATCATTGGGCATAATGTCTTGGAGGACTATGAGATCTTCATCGATTTTTACCTGAAACAGCTTACCTTGAGTAGGCTTGGTTCTTCGGGAAATACCCTGGATTCGGACGTATATCTGGAAAAAATAGCGGATAGCCTTGATTTCAGTCTAAGAAGACATACCATTGTGCTACGGGGCGAAATCAGCAATCACTTCCTAAGTTTGGGCTTGGATTCGGCCGCCGAACTAAACCAATTGACCCCAGATACACATTCCCAGATTTTGAAGTATTTTTACCCTAAGAAAAGGGTCATGGTCATGGGTGCCAGCAGGCACAAGAAGGAGGTCCTTATCGGTAGTCTTCACCGTATGAAGTTAAGTGAAACGGTATACCTGGGTCCTATGACCACCATGCTCTCCCGAATGAGTAGGCTAAATGAGGCTTTTGGCACCGAACTTGATGGTTTATTGGGGTATGAATTCCTAAAACAAAAGCGTGTCATCATTAATTATAAGAAGAGAAAGTTATATTTTATCAACTTTCCAATAGTATCCAAATGAAACGGATCCTGATATATAGTTTCCTGCTTTTGAGCGGTTATTTGGTTTTGGCCCAACAAAAAGGTTACAGAATCGAAGGGGATGAGGTAGTCTTTACTTTTGATAGAAAAGACTATGCGTTGGCCCGTGAAGATGGATTTGGTGAGGTGGTGGGTTTTGATGACCTGGACATCAACAGTGTGGCCGTGGCAGGAGAGTTCAATAATTGGTCCTTTTATCAATGGAAGATGATAAAGGTAGATAAGGATCGTTATGAGCTTCGTAAAAAGCTATCGGATTTTGATTATCAATTTTCATGGGAGTTTAAGTATGTGATTAATAATTTCTTTTGGGCGGAACCGAGAAAAACGGATGCAAATGTTACCAGGGCGTTTAAGGATGGGTATCCGTTACCCGTTTACAATTTAATGATGTACACTGCCCGGCCAGACGAAGACGGGAATGCTACATTTAGGTTAAGGGGACATTCAAATGCAGGAAAGGTCATCTTGGCCGGAAGTTTCAATAAATGGGACGAGCATGTATTTCAAATGCAAAAAAAGGAAGGATATTGGGAAATGAGCCTACAATTGCCTCCTGGTGAATATGAGTACAAATTCATAATTGATGGGGAATGGACCGAGGACTTGGACAACCCCTATAAAGTGCTCAACGAATTTGGGGGCTACAACTCGGTAATACAAATTACCAGGAAAGTGCCATTTTTCCTCAGGGGTTTTCCAGATGCCCAACGGGTTACACTTTCCGGTTCTTTCAATGATTGGGCCACCGAGGGTCACTATATGTTGAGAACAAGCAATGGTTGGGTGGACACTTTGGCCTTGGTAGGCGGTAAGCACCATTATAAATTCATTGTGGATGGGGAATGGATGGTAGATCCTGAAAATTCGGTTAGGGAATACGATGGCAAGGGGAACATCAATTCTGTATGCATGGTACGCTAAGCACCAAGGATAGGTGTTTTTTAAAAGGGGGCTTTTGACCATTGCCCCTAAATCGTGATTACTTTACTATTTATTGGCTGTGTTTGGAAAAGTAAGTGCTACCCAAAAAGACGGCTTACAACGTCCTCAATTTTAGAAACAAGGAATACCTGGATGTTCGGGTTTTTTAAACCAATTTTGCTTCGTTTGGAGACGTAAATCGTAGAAAACCCCAATTTTTCCGCCTCCAGAATCCGTTGATCCACACGTTGTATGGGCCGCACTTCCCCGGCCAATCCAATCTCAGCGGCAAAACAGGTCCCTTTTTCTATGGGGATATCGGCATTGCTGGACAGTATTGCGGCCATTACGGCCAAATCAATGGCTGGGTCGTCCACTGTGATTCCTCCAGTAATGTTAAGGAAAACGTCTTTAGCGGCCAATTTAAAACCAGCGCGTTTTTCCAAAACGGCCAGTAGCATATTCAATCGTTTGGCGTTGAACCCCGTGGCCGAGCGCTGGGGTGTTCCATACACCGCGGTACTTACCAATGCCTGAACTTCTATCAACAAAGGGCGCATACCCTCTACCGTTGCTGCAATGGCAGTTCCACTCAATTCCCCTTCATTATTGGAAATCAATATTTCGGAGGGATTGACCACCTCTCGTAAGCCACTGCCTTGCATTTCGTAAATCCCCAACTCTGCCGTAGAACCAAATCGATTTTTCAAGGACCGCAAGATCCGATACACATAATTTCGATCTCCTTCAAATTGGAGAACCGTATCGACCATGTGCTCCAAGATCTTTGGACCTGCAATGGTACCGTCTTTGGTGATATGTCCTACCAAGATTACCGGGGTATTGCTTTCTTTGGCAAATTTGATGAGCTCCGCCGTACATTCCCGTATTTGCGAAATGCTCCCCGGAGCCGATTCTATGTAATCCGAATGTAGGGTTTGAATGGAATCAATAACGACCAAATCGGGTTCCAAGGCCACTATCTGCTGAAAAATGTTTTGGGTCTTGGTTTCGGTAAGGATGTAACAATTCTTGGCCGTGGGTGTAATCCTGTCCGCCCGCATCTTAATTTGCTTTTGGCTTTCCTCCCCGGACACATAAAGTGTTCTAATGGGTACTTTTAAGGCAATTTGGAGTAGGAGCGTGCTTTTCCCGATTCCTGGTTCCCCACCTAGCAGTGTCAAGGACCCCGGAACCAGTCCACCACCCAGGACCCTATTGAATTCTTGGTCCAGTAAATTGAATCGAACTTCACCGTCGTTCGTTATCTCGTTGATGGGAAGGGGTCTGGCCGTTTTGTTCTGTTTTGGCAAAGTGGGTTTCCAAGCCGATTTTTCCTCTTTTTGGACCACTTCCTCAACAATGGTGTTCCATTGTTTACACGAGGTGCATTGCCCAATCCATTTTGGATATTGGGCCCCACAATTTTGGCAGAAAAAAGCAGTTTTGGTCTTAGCCATTGGGCTAAGATAGCAAAACCATCAGTAGCCAAAATCTGCCTTTATGGCATCAATTTTTTCCAGGGCCATTTCTTTGGTCAAAAAGTCGATCTCATCCATTAGAAAAGATTTTTCAAAGGCTTTCATTGCTTTTTTGGGTTCCCCGGCAAGTTCCAAATACTCACCTTCCAAATAAAACCCAAGCATGGTTTCCGGGAATTGTTTTTTGCAAATATCGGAAAGTGCCTTTAGGGAATCGAAATCGTCCTTTTTTAAGCTGCCTGCATATATGGCCATAATGTCGTTCAGTTCAACTTCCTTTTTAAAGCCCAGTAAATTTTCGATTATGCCATATTTGTTTTCCAGGTATTGGATCACGGGCTCATTCGAGGTTAGTATTTGCTCTTTATATTCTTTAGGACTAATGGGGCGGAACATTTTGAAAATATTATCAAAGGCTTTGCTAATACCATAGGCGGCAATTGAAGTATGGTCGGGTTCTTTATATTCATCAAAGAAGTAATGCAAGGTCTCCTTGTTAATTGAGGCAATGGCATTGTTCATTTGGAGAATTCGATTGCGATCTTCGGTCTTGCTATTTTCCAAAACCAGGTTGTAAAAGATTTCTTGGTTAAGATCGGATAGTCGGGAGGGAATCCTACTTTCCATCTCAGTGGCCAACACCGGTGAAATTATGAGATAGGAATTGAACAACGATTTGTCCTTGAATAAAAAGTAATTTCCAAAGTTGGCAGTGATATCATAACCGATGAACATCTTAAAGGGTGCAATGGCATAGCTGGTTTCCAAGTAGGGAATCAATTCGGTTCCCAGAAACTCGTAAAAAAGCTTCCCCTTTTCCGTGGGCAGGCCAGTGGTTTGCTCAAAATCGCAATCTTCCCATCGTAGTTCATTTTCTTCTTGGTGTACACCCACTATAATGGACTCGGGCATACGGTGGTACTTGCTGAAAAATTTGGCATTGGAGACGACCAGGTCAAAGAGGTAATCGGCGTCCAGTACCACAATCAAGGGATATTTTTTGTCTTCGGAATAATTTTCGGGGAAGTAGTACGATACGTCCCTGCGTTCCTGTAGTTTGAAGGATTCAAAGATTTCTTTGGTTATCTGTGCGTTAAGGCCAAAGCAAAACAGCCCAAAAAGGATCAATAAAGGTTTGTTCATGGGGCATTGGTTTGATAATCAGAGATTATCGATTTTGATTCAATAACGGTAAGAGTACAAAAGATATTGCGCCAAAAACCAGGACCATAAAGGTTTGGGCGATCCACATGATCCAGCCAAATGCATTCCCGGCTACCGTACCCACTCCAAAGAGTTCCAGGGATTTACCAACAGCTATGGGAAAAGCGAGGAAACCACCATTGGTAGTGGTCATGGCAAATGCTCCGGCCACAAAGGCGACCAGGGTGGCCCCAAAAGATAGACCGACCGTTTCCATTACGGTGAACTTTATGACCCAGAACATGAGGATGTAGGCAAACCAAATAAAAAAGGTGTGAAAGATAAAGGCCCACTTTCGCTTCATTCTAAATATGCTGAGCACGCCCTGAAGGACATCGTTCAGGAAATTCTTGAGTTTGGAGGCAAAGGTTGATGTTGATTTTTTTAAAATTTGAATACCCAGGAACAAACCTGCAATCCCCAATGCCAAGATAATGGCACCACCGGCAATTCCCAACCCGGATTCCTTTATGAACCCCAATATTAAATCCGTTTGTAGTATTAGGGCTATCCCAATAACCAAAAAAAGCATGATCAGGTCAATGATTCGCTCCGTCACTATGGTACCCATGCCTTTTTCAAAAGGGACGCCTTCATAAGTGCTTAATGCGGTTGCCCTTAAAATCTCCCCGGAACGCGGTACGCCAAGATTGGCCAAATAAGCGATCAGCACAATAAGGGTATTATTGCTCACCTTGGGTTTGTATCCAAGGGGTTCCAAAAGATAATTCCACCTTATGGCCCGGGATACATGGCTCAATATTCCGATAAAGAGGGATAGGCCCACCCAAAAAATGTCTGCTTGACCAATGTATGTAATGATTTGGCCTCGTTGTTCGGGAGTGGTGGAGCTATATAAATACCAAATCAAAAAAAGTCCCAAGGTAATAGGGACCAGAAGTTTGAGTGTTTTTTTTAAGGAAGGGGTCAAATTAGTTCAATAAGTTGGTTTCCTCATTTGGGAAAACCAATGCCGGATTGAATTTTTTGGCCTCTTCAATGTCCATCCAGGCATAGGTAATCAAAATAAGCACATCTCCCGCAGCCACTTTGCGGGCCGCGGCACCGTTCAGTGTTAGTTCCCCGGAACCCCTTGGGCCTGGGATGGCATAGGTTTCCAAGCGTTCCCCATTATTGTTGTTAACAATTTGGACCTTTTCACCACGAATGATGTTGGCGGCATCCATCAAATCTTCATCTATGGTAATGCTGCCAATATAGTTGAGGTCGGCTCCGGTGACCTTTACACGATGAATTTTGGATTTTACTACTTCTATCTGCATTTGGAGCAAAATTATTTAATTCAGGGCAATATTGTCTATCAATCGAATCCCTTCTGCATAAACGGCAATAAAGGCCCTATATTCCTTGTTTACCTGAACTTGGTTGACCGGGATCAAGGTATCTATATCGGTTATTTCAAAATATTCCAATTCAAACAATTGGTTTTCATTAAATTGAATGGAAACCCAATCCCTTATATCCTTAGCATTTTCCGTGCCAAATTTAGCTTTGGCAGCTTTCAGTATTTGGTATATAAAACCAGCCGCTTTCCTAGTCGGTTTGGAGAGCCTTTCATTACGTGAACTTCTCGCCAGACCATTGGGCTCCCTTTCAATTGGGCAGGGTATGATCTCCAAGTCAAGGTTGGACTGCTCCACCAATTTTTGGATGATCTGCAATTGTTGAAAATCCTTTTCCCCGAAATAGGCCCTGTCAGGTTTAACGGCCTCAAAGAGCAGTTCCACAATGGTGGCAACACCATTAAAATGACCTTCCCTAAATTCGCCCTCCATCACTTTTTCAAGACCATTGAAGTTGAACGATTTTGAGTTGATGTTCCCATTGTAAATCTCCAGTTTGGATGGGGCAAAAATGAGGATTTGATCGGAGACGGACTCCAAAAGGACACTGTCCTTTGATAAATCCGAAGGATATTTCTTAAGGTCCTCCTTATTATTAAACTGTGTAGGGTTTATAAAAATACTTACCACGGTAAAATCATTATCCTCCAACGATTTCCTTACCAGGGAAAGGTGTCCACTGTGTAAAGCTCCCATTGTTGGGACAAGGCCAATGGACTTCTTTTTTGATTTCCATTCCCCAAGCATCACTTGAAGTTCCTTTTTACTTTGGAGTACATGCATGATTTAAAACAAAAGCGTGCAAAAATACTATAAATACTGGTATTAGGCATAATTTTTGTACTTTTGCAGCTACGTTTTGTCAGATGAACAAAAATTGCATGTATGACTGGTAAAAAGATATTGTTCGTATCTTCTGAATTAGTGCCCTACCTACCCGAGAACCAAGTTTCCTTAATGTCTTATGAAGCACCTAGAATGGTCAATAGCAATGGAGGCCAGATTAGGATTTTTATGCCAAGATATGGTAATATCAATGAAAGAAGGCACCAATTGCACGAGGTTATCCGTCTTTCTGGGATGAACTTGGTCATTAACGATATGGATATGCCCTTAATCATTAAAGTGGCCTCTATACCAAGGGAGCGAATCCAGGTTTATTTCATAGACAACGATGAGTATTTTAAGAGGAAAGCTACTTTTGAGGACAAGGAAGGAAATCTTTTTCCGGATAACGACGAAAGGGGAATCTTCTTTGCCAAGGGTGTTGTGGAAACAGTGAAGAAGTTAAATTGGTCCCCGGACATTATTCATGTCCATGGCTGGATGGCGTCCTTATTACCCTTGTACCTTAGGGAGTATTATGCCGATGAGCCCATCTTCATGGATAGTAAAATAGTGACCTCGGTTTATGGAAAGGGATTTGATGGGGAACTGAACAGTAGCATGTTGGATAAAATTGCTTTTGACGGTATAGACAAGGACAAAATAGCTGTACTGCAAACACCTGACTATAATAATTTGTTAAAGGTTGCAGTGGATTATTCCGATGCCATTATTTTAGCCTCGGAAGAGGTTTCAAGTGAGTTGGTGGATTATGTAAATCAACTGGATAAACCGGTTCTTCCCTTTGTTTCATTCCAAGAAACGGATGAAGCCTATGCCAATTTCTATAATACACAAGTTTTAAAATAAGCCTAATGGGTTTGAACAAAGGGTGGATTTCGGCTTTGGCCGGAACCTTTTTTTTATGCGTCTTTTTGGTTTCCTGTGAAGATGATCTTAATACTACTATAGGGGAAGGGGTAATTCCTGGGGAGCCCTTCATTTCTGGAAGGGCGGAATACGATGTTTTTGCCTATAACAGAAGTTCGGTGGCCGTTCAGACCAATAGATTGCCATTGTATCAGGTTGGGGTATATGATGACCCGGTATTCGGAAGAAGGGAGGCCATAGTAACCTCACAGATTGCTTTTCAAAATTTACAGGGGAACCCGGTTTTTGGAAATTATAGCCAGGACCTCGAGGATTTGCCGGAGGCGTCCAGGGAAAATGATACCATACCTGAAAATGAAACGGTGAAAGAGGTATTGCTTTACCTGCCATATCAAATAGTCCCAGGTTCAAGCAGTGATACTGATGGCGATGGAGTACCTGACGAGTTGGAGCGCCCGGAAGATAGGGACGATCCCAATAGTGATCAGGACAATGATGGGTTGACCGATTTGGAAGAATCCATTCTAGGGACCAATCCTTTTGACCCGGATACGGATGGTGATGGGATCAATGACGCTGATGATGAGGCCACCCTAACAAATACCTTTGCCAATGCCTTTGCATTGGATAGTATATTTTCCAGACGCCTGATAAATAATCCCAATCAACAACTTATAGGTGAGGAATTCACCCTAAAGGTGGAACGCTCCACTTTTTTCCTAAGGAACCTGGACCCCAATACCAACTTTGAAGAAGCCCAGGAATATCTTTCCAACACCAATATCCCAAGTTTCACGGAAGGAAATCCTTTGTTTGAAGGAACGGTAACCATTGACAATGAGCAAATTGTTACGTTCAACGAAGATGACCCGGATACCGATGAAAACGAATCCCTGACCATCAATACGGAGTTAAGTCTGCCCCCGGGAGTACGGGTGGCATTGGATCCCCAGTTTTTCCAGGAGAACATTTTGGATAAAGAAGGTGATTTTGAACTTTTTAGTCAATCCAACCTTGCCGATTTCATCAGGGGTCTGCATATCTCCATTATCCCAAATAATGAAGATCTCATGATATTGTTCGACCTGCTACAGGCCAATATCACCATTATCTATGAGTTTGATGATTTTGTGGTGGACGATGATAACCCTGCAGGTATCATTGAAAAGGTTGAGCGTGAGTTTACGCTGAATTTTCTTCAAAATGTAAATAATGCGGTCAGTGGAAACGCGGTAAACACTTTTATTGATGCGCCCTTGCCCTCGGATATCATCGGGCAATTGGATAATCCCACGGAAAATGCAAGCCGACTTTTTCTAAAAGGGGGTTCCGGTACTTTTTCGGAATTACGCCTTTTCAACGAAGATGCCGAGATTGCCAATGACATCATAGCGGACATCAGAGCAAATGATTGGATTATTAACGAGGCCAATTTGGTCTTTAATGTAGATCGCAGCAGATTGGATTTAAATGGGGGAACCATTGAACCACCTCGTTTGTACCTTTTTAATGCGGAAAATAATACCCCTTTATTCAATGTTTTGGCGGAGCCAGCGAATCTGCAATCTCCTTTGGACCAATTTTTGGACTACGATGGTATATTGGAACGTGACTCCGAAGAAAGGGGCATAAAGTACACCGTACGGATCACGGAATATCTCAATGATATCATCGTTAGGGATTCAACGAATGTTCCCTTAAGGTTAACACTTACTTCCAATGTCGGTATCGGAGCGGTACAGGAAGCGGAAGCAACGATGGGGGAACGTGTGGATCTGCCCTTGATGAATACGATCAATCCGCTTGGGACCGTATTGTTTGGGAACAATGTCCTTACCGAAGAAGAGGATAAAAAACTAAAACTTCAGATTTTTTATACTGAAATTGACTAAATTTTAGGTTCCCCCGATACAGGACATAGATTTTTTCCGTTATATAACGCGGAATACAAGCCCAATATACGATATCTATTACTTTTGAAATTAAATTGGTGTTACTTTGCAACGTTTTTAAAATTTTGAACTATGTGTGGAATTGTTGGTTACATTGGTCATAGGGACGCCTATCCAATAATAATCAAAGGACTTCAAAGGCTGGAGTACAGAGGTTATGACAGTGCTGGTATCGTGCTGTTTGATGGGGAAGACACCCAGCTTTCAAAGACAAAGGGAAAAGTTGAAGATCTTAAGGACAAGTCCAAGGCAACCATTTCTACTAAAGGGAAATTGGGTTTGGGCCATACCCGTTGGGCGACCCATGGTGTTCCCAATGGTGTAAACTCCCATCCACATTATTCGAACTCAGGAAATTTGGTCATTATCCATAATGGAATTATAGAAAACTATGAATCCATTAAAAAAGCACTGGTTGAAAGGGGATATACCTTCGAATCCGATACGGACACGGAGGTCCTGATCAACCTTATAGAAGAAGTAAAGGAAAAGGAAGGGGTGAAATTGGGAAAGGCAGTTCAAATAGCTTTGAACCAAGTAATTGGAGCTTATGCCATTGCCGTATTTGACAAAAGCAAGCCAGATGAGATAGTGGTTGCTAAATTAGGGAGCCCCTTGGCCATTGGAATCGGGGAAAATGAATACTTCATCGCATCAGACGCCTCCCCTTTTATTGAATTTACCAACAATGCGGTCTATTTGGAAGATGAAGAAATGGCCATAGTTCGATTGGGAAAGGAAATAAAGCTTCGGAAAATAAAGGATGATGCCATTGCCTATCCCAATATCCAAGAATTACAATTGAACATTGAGGAGATTGAGAAAGGGGGGTACGACCATTTTATGCTTAAGGAGATTTACGAACAACCTAGGGCGATTTTGGATACGTACAGGGGGAGATTATTGGCCAATCAAGGAATTATCAGGATGGCAGGGATTGACCAAAACCTGGAAAAGTTCCTAAATGCCAATAGGATCATTATTGTTGCCTGTGGTACATCGTGGCACGCAGGTCTCGTTGCAGAGTACATTTTTGAGGATTTGGCGAGAATCCCAGTGGAAGTGGAATACGCTTCGGAATTTAGATATAGAAATCCGGTAATTACCGAGAATGATGTTTTGATTGCCATTTCACAATCAGGGGAAACCGCGGATACCTTGGCGGCCATTAAAATGGCCAAGGAACGAGGTGCTTTTGTCTTCGGTGTTTGCAATGTTGTGGGTTCGTCCATAGCCAGGGAAACCCATGCCGGGGCCTACACGCATGCAGGACCTGAAATTGGGGTAGCCTCTACAAAAGCTTTTACCACACAAATTACGGTCCTAACACTTATTGCCCTAAAATTGGCCAAAGAGAAAGGGGAGTTCACTGACTCTAAATTTCATGAGTTGTTGACCCAACTGGAGGGCATTCCGGCCAAAGTTGAAAAAACATTGCAATCCAACGTTTTGATTGAGCAAATAGCCGATGTTTATAAAGATTCCACAAACTGTCTTTATCTAGGTAGGGGGTATAATTTCCCCGTGGCATTGGAAGGTGCACTAAAGTTAAAGGAGATTAGTTATATCCATGCAGAAGGCTATCCAGCTGCAGAAATGAAACATGGTCCCATAGCTTTAATTGACGATCAGATGCCGGTTATAGTTATTGCAACCAGAAAAGGGCATTATGAAAAAGTGGTGAGCAATATCCAAGAAATTAAGTCCAGACACGGTAAAATAATTGCGGTTGTATTTGAAGGGGATGAAACGGTGACCCAATTGGCGGACCACATTATAGAGGTGCCGGAAACCTCCGAGACCCTATCCCCATTACTGACAACCATTCCATTACAATTGTTGTCCTATCATATAGCGCTAATGCGTGGTTGTAACGTGGATCAACCTCGTAATTTGGCAAAATCAGTTACTGTGGAGTAACCAGATTACAATGCTATTCTTCATGTTAAAACGGAAAAAAGGCCAACTTTTTTGTTAAATTCTCAGTTTTAATGGGCAAATTCTAAGGAAAAATTACTATGCATGCATAATTTTTTTCGATTTCTGTGGAATTCATGTCAAAAAAATGTATCTTCCCGACCTGATTTTTACACGAACTTAAAACTAACTTAACACAAATTCTTCACCGATGAAAAAAATCATTTTCGCATTTTCATTGCTGATAGGACTAACTTCTTATGCCCAGACCACTATTTCGGGAAAAGTTGTGGATCCCAACAATGACCCGGTCCCAGGCGCCAACATACTTGTAATAGGAAAGGCAGAGGGCGCTGTCGCCGATTTTGATGGTAACTTTACCTTAAACACTTCCGAGGTACCTCCCTTTCGCTTGAGGGTAACTAGCATTGGGTATTCCGAGACGGTGGTTGAAGTCACTTCCAACAATCAGGTCTTTACGATAACGTTACAGGAATCCTCTACCATTTTGGACGAGATTGTGATATCTGCCTCCCGAACTCCGGAACGTATTTTTGAATCTCCTGTATCGGTGGAGCGTTTTGGTCTTAAGGATATTCAAAACGCCACGGCGGAATCCTTTTATGGGTCCCTACAGAACTTGAAAGGGGTAGACATCAATACGAACAGTTTAACTTTTCAGTCAATTAACACCAGGGGTTTCGCCACCTTTGCCAATGTTCGCTTTTTGCAGCTGCTGGATGGTATGGACAATACCGCACCGGGCTTGAACTTTGTCTTGGGAAATTTGGTGGGAATGAATGAACTGGATGTACAGAGCATAGAAATCCTGCCAGGAGCATCTTCGGCCCTGTACGGTGCAAATGCATTTAATGGTATTCTGTTCATGCAAAGCAAAAGTCCTTTCGACTTTCAAGGGATAAGTTCATACTTTAAGACCGGAATAACATCCCAAGAGTCCGCAGGGGATAATCCCTATTATGATGTGGGTATACGGGCAGCACATGCGTTTAGCGATAAGTTTGCCATTAAGGCGAATTTCTCCTTTTTGCAAGGGGAGGATTGGCATGCTACCAGTGAAGTTGATGTCAACAACCCCGGCTTTGATCGGTCAAATCCCGCTTACGATGGTCTGAACGTTTATGGTGATGAGGTCAGTTTAAACCTGGACCGTCAGTTAGGATTTCCAAGCGGAACCATAGGCACTGTTTCCCGAACGGGATACAATGAAAGGGATTTGACCAATTATAATGCCCAAAGCGTGAAGGCGGATTGGTCCCTGCACTATCGCCCGTTTGGGGATGACCTGGAGTTGATTTACAACGGTCGTATAGGTCGAGGTAATACCATTTATCAGGGGATTAACCGTTATGCCGTGCAAGGGTTTAAAATGCAGCAACATAAATTGGAATTGAGAAATGATAATTTCTTTATCCGCGGTTACATTGTGGCAGAGAATTCTGGGAACGCTTACGACACCCGATTTACAGGAATAAATATCAATAGACGATGGAAATCCGATGAGCAGTGGTTTGGAGATTATGCCGGTACCTTTTTGGTCTCCAGAAATAATGGCCTAACGGAACAACAGGCCCATGACCAAGCCAGGGCTGTCGCCGATACGGGGAGATTGATCCCAGGCACTCCGGAATTTCAAAGCGCCTTTAACGCGGTTACTGCCGATGGGGATTTGAGCACCGGTTCCCGATTCATTGACAATACCAAGTTTCGGCATGTCAATGGAAATTATAACCTGGCCCATTTAATTGACGACTGGGCAGACATTCAGGTAGGAGGCTCTTTCAGGGAATATGAATTGAATTCCCAAGGGACCATTTTTACCGATTTTGATGGCCCCATCACCTATAATGAATTTGGTGCTTATACCCAGTTCCAGAAAAAGGTGCTGGATGACCGTTTAAAGATTACCGCCTCGGGAAGGTATGACAAGAATGAATTTTTTGATGGATTCTTTTCTCCCCGGGCCGCACTTGGGATTACTTTGGGGGAACGCCGAAACCACAATATCCGTCTTTCCGTACAACAAGGTTTTAGAAACCCCACAACACAGGATTTATTTATAGGATTGAACGCTGGAGCAGCTATTTTGGTAGGTTCCGCCCCTGCAAATCTTGACAGGGACGTACGTACATTTAGTGTAAGCGAGCAAGGGCAATTAGCGGGCCAGCCGGCCACGGTTCAGATTGTGGGTAGAGCGGCATATGAGAACGCCTTTACTGCAAGATCGGTGGCCTTGGGAAGTCCGGAGGCTGTTGAGACCCCCGTTGTTCAACCGGAAGAAATTACTGCTTTTGAAGTAGGATATCGAGCCCAGCTGGGAAAATTCGCTATTGATTTAAACGGATATTACAATAGCTATTCCAATTTTGTATCCGGCGCTTTTGTGGAAGTTCCACTTTATGGAGACGTTTTTGGCACGGAAGCTGAGCAGGCGTTGGCATTGCAAGCTATTGGAAATGGGGATTTCGAAAGGTATCAGGTCTATACCAATTCTCCCGAGGATATCAATGCTTATGGTGCCAATATTGGTGTGGACACCAAAATAGGTGGATTCGATGTTGGGGTCAACTATACCTACACCCTTCTTGAAGATGCCGATGAGTTGCGGGAGCGGGGTATCCGAACCAACTTCAATACTCCGGAACACCGTTTTAAGGCTTCGTTTGGACATACCGAGTTATTCAAAAACTTTGGATTTGGGATAAACTACCGATGGAGCGATAGCTATTTCTGGGAAGCGACGTTTCAAGACGGCGATATTCCTTCCTTTAACGTAGTGGATGCACAGGTCAACTATGCGGTGCCAAGTATGAAATCAGTATTCAAGGCCGGGGCCTCCAACTTATTGAACGAGGAGTACGTTACTGCCTTTGGTACAGGTAATATAGGGGCAATTTATTACATTTCCTGGGCTATCAATCCATAAGGAAGTAAAACAAAGGAATACTAAAAGAAGAGCCAAATCCGGCTCTTTTTTTATGCCAAAAAACAAGGGGTGAAGTTTCTTTTAAAAGATGGAAAATCCTATCTTTGCGGCCGAAAAAAAGATAGTGTACGCTCCTACACAGGGAATCAAACAAATTGAAATATTGAAGTAATGTCCAAAGTTACAGGAAAAGTTGCCCAAATCATTGGCCCGGTTATCGACGTTGAGTTCGAATCTGGTACGGAAATTCCAAAAATCTACGACTCACTTGAAATAAAAAAAGCGGATGGAACCACCTTGGTCCTCGAAGTACAATCCCATATCGGGGAGAATACCGTTAGGACCATTTCCATGGACTCTACCGATGGACTAAGTAGGGGTGTGGACGCTACCGCAACAGGTAGTGCCATCCAGATGCCCATTGGTGAAGATGTTTACGGAAGGCTCTTTAATGTTATTGGTGACGCCATTGATGGAATGGACAATTTACCCAAAACCGGGGATAATGGTCTCCCCATTCACAGGGAGGCACCAAAGTTTGAAGATCTTTCCACCTCTACCGAAGTATTGTTTACCGGTATTAAGGTAATCGATTTGATTGAGCCCTATGCCAAAGGAGGTAAGATTGGGTTGTTTGGTGGTGCTGGTGTAGGAAAAACAGTATTGATACAGGAATTGATCAATAATATTGCCAAAGGACATGGTGGTCTTTCCGTATTTGCCGGTGTGGGGGAACGAACACGTGAAGGAAACGATTTGCTTCGTGAGATGTTGGAGTCCGGTATCATTAAATACGGTGACGACTTTTTGCACTCTATGGAAGAAGGCGGTTGGGACTTGAGCAAAGTGGACAAAAAGGCCATGAAGGAATCCAAGGCGACTTTCGTTTTTGGACAGATGAACGAACCACCTGGGGCACGTGCCCGTGTGGCACTTTCCGGATTGACCATTGCCGAATATTTCCGTGATGGGGCTGGTGATGGACAAGGAAAGGATGTATTGTTCTTTGTGGATAACATTTTCCGATTCACCCAAGCAGGTTCCGAAGTATCGGCACTTTTGGGGCGTATGCCTTCTGCGGTGGGTTATCAGCCCACATTGGCAACGGAAATGGGTGCCATGCAAGAGCGAATTACCTCAACAAAGAGAGGCTCCATTACTTCGGTCCAGGCAGTATACGTACCCGCGGATGACTTAACCGACCCGGCACCCGCGACCACCTTTGCGCATTTGGACGCAACAACGGTACTTTCAAGAAAAATTGCTGAATTGGGTATCTATCCCGCCGTGGATCCCTTGGATTCCACTTCCAGGATTTTGACTCCCGAAATTTTGGGTAAGGAGCACTATGCATGCGCACAACGCGTAAAGGAGTTGTTGCAACGTTATAAAGAACTACAGGATATTATTGCCATTTTGGGTATGGAGGAATTGTCCGAAGAAGATAAACTGGCCGTTGCCCGCGCACGAAGGGTACAGCGTTTCTTGTCCCAGCCGTTCCATGTAGCGGAACAGTTTACGGGTATCCCCGGGGTATTGGTAGACATTAAGGATACCATAAAAGGATTCAACATGATCATGGATGGCGAACTGGACCATCTTCCGGAATCTGCCTTTAACCTTAAAGGGACCATAGAAGATGCCATTGAGGCAGGAGAGAAAATGTTGGCAGAAGTTTAATTCAGTGAAGGGTTGGCAATGAAGGGTCCAAGGTTTGGTTTTCAAAGGGCTTCCAACTTCCAACCTCCAACACCTAACTTAGAAAGATGTATTTAGAAATTGTATCCCCGGAAGCTACGTTGTTCGCAGGAGAGGTAAGCTCGGTAACCGTTCCTGGTGTAAACGGTGAATTTCAAATGTTGACCAACCACGCACCTATCGTTTCGCTTTTGCAGGAAGGGAAGGTCAAAGTTCAGGGGAATATTGAAATAGAGGAAGAATTTCAAGCCAAGTTTTCCAAAGGGACCAATGGTGAAACCGTGTTGTCCATTTCCAGTGGAACAGTGGAGATGAAGGATAACAAGGTAATCGTCCTTGCGGATTAGGTAGGATTATTTTTTTACAATAGTATTGAAAGCCACTTTTTTAGTGGCTTTTTCATTTACGGATGATCAGGCACCACTCCCTTCCATCCGCTGTATATCGATGAAGTTCCTTAAACCCTATGGCCTTATGGGCGTTTAGGGAACGATTGTTTTTGGTATCCACTTCTGTGATAATAGCATCAAATTCTTCACTGATAAAGGTTTTCATGTGCTCATAAAGCCCTCTGAACACCCCTTGCCTTCGATGTGTTTTTGCAATACAAATTTGTCCCATAACCAAATAGCTCATTGTATCCGGTACCAAATTCCGAATTTTAAGGAACATCGATCTAAGAATATCGATTTCGAGTCTAAATTGAGGATGCATGGAAAGCGCATAGCCTATAACTTTTTCATTGTGCAATGCAACGGTATGTGGGAATACGGTGTTCATTTTGACCAACAGATCAAATGTGTGTTTCACGGTCAAAAACCCTTCTGTCCGTATTTCCATGGCCGTAAGGTTCCGGGGAAGGTTGGACGCTTGCAAGGCAAGAATTTGTCTTATTTCCCCTTCTGTATCGGTCTGTTTATATACAATCATTGTTTTAAAGATAGTACTTTTGGAAAATGGCAAAATTACCTTTGAACCTGGAAGGGAAATTAGAGAAGCGCCGCAAGGGAAATGCCTTTCGAACACTTTCCCCAATATCGGATTTGGTCGACTTTTCATCCAATGACTATCTCGGATTTTCCAGGGAAAAAAGAATTGCTGAAATGGCCAATGAACAGGTTGCCAGGTTACAACCTTTTCAAAACGGTGCTACAGGTTCACGGTTATTATCGGGCAACCATGGGTTTTATGGGGAGCTGGAGGATTTCATTTCTTCATTTCACCATTCACCTGCGGCTTTGATATTCAATTCGGGGTATGATGCCAATCTAGGTTTCTTTTCCTCTGTTCCGCAACGGGGGGATATTGTTTTATTTGATGAGTACTGTCATGCCAGTATTCGGGATGGTATCAAATTGGGCCCTTCCAAATCCTATAAGTTCAAACATAATTCCCTGGGGGATTTGGCATTGCATCTAAAGCGCAGTAGAAAGGTACATGGTGAAGACCCTACGATCTATGTGGTCACGGAATCTGTTTTCTCCATGGATGGGGACTCTCCCAACCTTATGGAATTTGCAGCGCTTGTTTTGGATAATGGAGCACTTTTAGTGGTGGACGAGGCCCATGCCATGGGGGTCCATGGCAAAGGCTTGATCAATACACTTGGACTTGAGGACAAAGTATTTGCACGAATTATCACTTTTGGGAAAGCACTGGGTACCCATGGGGCAGCTGTATTGGGAAACCCCGGTTTAAGGGATTTTCTTATCAATTTCTGCAGAAGTTTTATATATACTACCGCCCTTCCCCCACATACCTTGGCAATGATATGGGCAGCATACCGATTTTTTGATTCCGAACAGGGAAGACAACGCCGGCAGGCACTTACCGATAACATAGGCCATTTTAAATCCTTGGTAGCCCAAAAGGGATTAAATATGTATTTTTCGCAAAGTGGTTCTGCGGTTCAAGTTTGTAGGATTGGAGGGAATGAGCAAACGAAAAGGCTTTCATCCGTTTTGAAGGAAGCCGGATTTGATGTACGTCCCATACTGAACCCCACGGTTCCCCAAGGTGAAGAACGGTTGCGGTTTTGTCTGCACGCTTTTAATACCTGGAATGAAATGGAAAGCGTATTGACAATGGTAAAAAAACACATGTTGAATGAAGAATGAATTTTACACAATCACTTCCTCTACCTATCCTGCCGATATTCAGATTTTAAAAGGAAAGCTGGAGTCAGAGGGTATTCAGGTTTTTCTTCGTGATGAAAATACCGTTAATACAGACCCGTTGATCAGTGATGCGATAGGAGGGGTGAAACTTCAGGTTTATGAATCCGAGAAAGAAAAGGCCATAGCTATCTACAAACAATTAAAATCCTATGTGACCGATGAGGAAGGAAATTTGGTGGCCTGCAAAATATGTGGCAGAAAACAGTTGGAGGTCATTTATCTTCGAAACAACATTTTGTACAAGCTTTTTCCTTTTTTTGAACCCAAAAAATACCGTTGCGACAATTGTAATTTCTTATCAAAAAGTATAAAATGAAACTATTTATCACTGGAATATCCACGGATGTTGGAAAGACCGTAGCTTCTGCAATCATAACGGAAGCTCTGGAAGCGGATTATTGGAAACCTGTTCAAGCTGGGGATTTGCATTATGGTGACAGCCATAAGGTCAAGGAAATGATTTCCAATTCAAAATCGGTCATCCATCCCAATAATTATGCATTAAACACCCCAATGAGTCCACATGCGGCTGCCGAGATCGATGGGGTCACAATTGATTTAAATACGATTTTGGAGCCCAAAACGGATAACCATCTGGTCATTGAAGGGGCGGGGGGGCTATTGGTCCCCTTGAACGATGAGGAAACGATATTGGATTTGATCAAACCGGAATATAAGGTTGTGGTGGTTTCCCGCCACTACCTGGGAAGCATCAACCATTCTTTGTTGACCATCGATGCCCTTGAGCAAAAGGGATTCAAGGTAGGAATCATTTTTAGTGGGGATGAGCACCCAACAACCGAAAGCATTATCTTAAAAAAGACCAAAGCGGTGTTCCTTGGAAGGATCGATGAAGAACCTGAATTTGACAAGGAGACAATTTATGGATATGCCCAAAAATTCAAAGGGCCCCTACAATCATTCTGATTAAACCCATCCCCAACAAAAATGATTAGAAACCCTTGGACACATAAAAACATTAAGCTTTTTTATTATGCCAAGGGTTCCCTTATGGAAGGGTTTAGACGCCTGGGGGATAAAAGGTCCCGCGAAAGGCTAATGCGCTCAATGGACACTTTGGACAGGGAACAACTGGAAACCAGACTTTCGTATTACAACAAGGTGGATGTCCCCTTTAAAGTTCCTGAAGATGCCGAGGCCATTGGGGATTTAAAGTTGCCCAAAAAAAACAAAGCCTATTACTTTGATCTAATTGAGTTCACCAGATATTTTCCGGACATGCTAAAGTTTCAGTATCAATTTGGGGATGTTACCCAAATACCTTTGGCACCTGCCCTGGTCAAAAGTCGTCCTATCCTGGAGGACAATGAAAATTCGGTCCTATTCAAATTCAATAAGGTGCGTCATTATACATTTACCAACGATCGTATCCCCTATTCAAGAAAAAAGGATGTATTGATAGGAAGGGCAAGCGTGAAGCAGGAGCACAGACGCGAGTTTTTACGAATGTACTTTGGGCATCCCATGTGCGATTTGGGTCAGATAAATTCAGGGACGAATCATGATGAATGGTTGAAGGACAAAATCACCATAAACGAACATTTGAAATACAAATTTGTCTGGTGCCAAGAAGGTAATGATGTGGCGAGCAACCTCAAGTGGGTCATGAGTTCCAACTCCATTGCGGTAATGCCACCGCCCAAATATGAAACGTGGTTCATGGAGGGGAGGTTACGGCCCAATGTCCATTACATTCCCCTTAAGGAGGATTACAGTGACCTTGAAGAGCAGCTGGACTATTACTTGAGGAATGCGGACGAAGCCCAAAACATTATTAAAAATGCCAACGCCTATGTTCGCAAATTTAGGGATCCCAAATTGGAAAAAGTACTATGTCTTTTGGTGATGGACAAATACTTTGCAAAAAGTGGGCAATTGAGTCCTTTGTTCCCAAAATGGTATTGAAATAAGGTAATGTGATGGTTTACCTTTATTTTTGTTCTTTCAAAAAAAAGGGACTTGAGTTTAATTGCGAAGGATCAAAAATACCTTTGGCATCCATTGACACAGCATAAGACGGCAGCACCTCCGCTTGCCATCGTTAAAGCCAAAGGGGCCCGTATTTGGGATGACCAGGGGAAATCATATATAGATGGGATAGCATCCTGGTACTCAGCAATGTATGGTCATGGAAATGAACACATCATTGCTGCAATGCACCAGCAGATGCAAAAATTGGATTTTGTCATGTTCAGTGGTTTTACCCATGGGCCGGCCGTTGAACTTTCTGAAAAACTATTGGCCATACTCCCGAATAATCAAAGGCGTATTTTTTTCAACGATAACGGATCCACAGCTGTTGAGGCGGCCATTAAAATGGCACTTCAGTTCTTTTTCAATAAAGGCGAAAAAAGGGATACCCTAATTGCTTTCGAAAATGGTTTTCACGGAGATACGTTTGGAGCTATGAGTGCATCCGGACTTTCTTCCTACAATGGTCCTTTTGAGGATTTTTTGTTGAAGGTAGTGCGAATTCCAACACCCAAAGCGGACAATATTGAAGCTCTCCTTCGCGAGGTTGATGGTATTTGTAAAGAACACGCGGTGGCCGCTTTTGTATTTGAGCCATTGGTTCAAGGGGCGGCAGGGATGAAATTTCACCCAGCACAAGGGTTGGATGCCCTGTTGGAATGTTTGCATAAGCATGAAGTCCTTTGTATTGCGGACGAGATCATGACCGGCTTTGGAAAAACGGGAAAGAATTTTGCCAGTGATCATCTGGTACAAAAACCGGATATCATTTGTTTGAGCAAAGCCCTTACAGCTGGGATGTTTCCTTTGAGTATTACCAGTACAACGGAAGAAGTCTTTGCCGCTTTTTTAAGTGATAATGTGGCCAAAGGGTTTTTTCATGCCCATACCTATAGTGCCCACCCCATTGGCTGTTCAGCGGCCATAGCGGCAATGGATTTGCTTGCTTCTGAAAGCATTGCGCAAAACATTGGTTTTATAGAACAATCCCATCAGGGGTTCAAACTAAAAATCGAACAACACCAAAAAGTGAGGGAAGTTCGTACCATAGGGGTCATCCTTGCTTTGGATCTGGAGGTGACGACAGATAGATATGGAAGCCTAAGGGATAAGCTATATCAATTGTTTTTGGATAAAGGGGTGGTACTAAGACCTTTGGGAAATACGATCTATGTACTCCCACCCTACATTATAACGGAACAGGATTTGGCCTTGGTTTATAAGGCCATAGAAGAAGTATTGGAAATCGTTTAGTATGCTCAAAGAACCTATTTCCATCGTTGCCATCTCATCACTTTCGGCACTGGGGTCAACTCCCAAATCCATATGGGAAACCTATCAAAGTTCCAATCACCTTTTACAGGAAAGGGTGCTCAACGGCAAGAAAGTATGGGTTGGCGAATTGCCGCATTCCGAAAAAGAGGCCATTCGCAAGCTTCGTAAATCAGATTCCAAATACAAAGACTTGGATGAATCCGTACTGTTTTCCATTTACACCTCAAGAAAGGTGTTGAAACAAACGACTTGGTGTTCCGATGTTGCGGAAAGGCCAAGTTTTGGAATAAATATAGGTTCATCCCGGGGCGCAACGGCTTTGTTTGAATCTTTCCATGATGAGTTTAAAAATACCGGAAAGGTCTCAACACTAACCTCCCCTACAACCACCTTGGGCAATATCTCTTCTTGGGTAGCCCATGATTTGCAGACGGCAGGGCCCGTGATTTCACATTCCATTACCTGCTCAACAGCTTTGCACGCCCTGTTGAATGGGGTGGCATGGTTGCAAAGCGGAATGGCGGATAAGTTTTTGGTCGGTGGAAGTGAAGCACCGTTGACTTCTTTTACCGTGGCCCAGATGCAGGCACTAAAAATTTACTCCAAGTCAAAGCGGACCTATCCGTGCAGTGCCATGGACGTTAAAAAGAAAAGAAATACCATGGTACTGGGAGAAGGTGCCGCCATGGCTTGTTTGGAAAGGGGAGTGCCAAGGAATGCTTTGGCCAAGATCATTGGAATAGGTTATGCCACCGAGTTATTGGAGCATAATGTCTCCCTTTCCTCGGATGCCAAATGCTTTCAAGATTCCATGAAAATGGCCATGGGTGATGTTTCCCCGCAAGAAATCGATGCGATTGTGATGCATTGCCCGGGAACAATAAAGGGGGATCTGTCCGAGATAGAAGCCGTGCATCGGATATTTGGAAAACAAGTCCCTTTTATGACCACCAATAAGTGGAAAATTGGGCACACTTTTGGAGCATCGGGAATGTTAAGTATCGAAATGGCCTGTTTAATGTTGTATCATCAAATGGCAATACCCGTTCCTTTTTTGAACTACTCCAGCGTACCAAAACGATTTGAAAGGATTTTGGTCAATGCCGTGGGATTTGGGGGCAATGCGGTATCCGTTTTACTTTCCAGATGATGTTGAATGATGTTAAACAAAGTCTTATCTTAAGAGCCTCTACTACAAAAAACCTTAAAACCGTATTGCCATGGAAAACTGGTTTGCTGCGTTGACATTTTTTGAAAAAATATATTGGATAGTAGCTATTCTTGGATCTGTTATTTTATTGGTTCTAATCGTAATGACCCTCATGGGAGGTGATGTTGAAGACTTGGGGGATGTGGATGCGGACATTGCTGGGGATACTGGGATCGGGTTCCAATTTCTCTCCTTTAAGAACCTCATGGGCTTTTTGACTATTTTTGGCTGGTCAGGATTGGCCTGCATCGATAACGGGTTATCCACAGGTTTGACCATAGTTATTTCCGTAACCAGTGGTCTGTTGATGATGTTTGCCATGGCGTCCTTGTTCTATTATTTGGCAAAACTTCAAAGCAGCGGCACGTTAAACTTAAAAAATGCAAAAGACCAAATTGGAGAGGTATACCTAACCGTAGGTGCCAACCGAAGTAGAATTGGCAAAGTTAGCGTAAATGTACAAGGGACTTTACGCGAATTGCAGGCCTTGACGGATGAGGACAAGGATTTGGTTCAAGGAAATGTTGTTAAAGTACATGAGGTGACCGATACCGGAATATTAATTGTTAACCTTTTGAATAAGTAATAACCATGATTATACTTCCATTGCAATTGGGTGGAGGAGCCACTTTGTTGGCCATAGGCTTCGCCATATTATTCTTTTTTATCATTATTATCTCCTTCATCAGAAGGTATAAACGTTGTCCTTCGGATAGAATACTTGTTGTGTATGGAAAAGTGGGTTCCGGAAACTCCGCTAAATGTATTCATGGTGGTGCAGCTTTTGTTTGGCCTGTGATCCAGAATTATGAATTTTTGGATCTTACCCCAATTTCCATTGAAGTTGATTTGACCAATGCCTTGAGCCGTCAGAATATCCGAGTGAACGTACCTTCAAGATTTACGATAGGTATCTCCACAGAACCCGGGGTTATGCAAAATGCTGCAGAACGTTTATTGGGTCTGGGCCTTCCAGAAGTACAGGAATTGGCCAAAGAAATCATTTTTGGTCAATTACGTTTGGTAGTGGCTTCCATGGACATAGAAGAAATCAATTCCGACAGGGACAAGTTTTTATCCAATATTTCGTCCAGTGTTGAGTCCGAATTAAAAAAAGTTGGGTTAAAGCTTATCAATGTTAACATAACGGATATTGTAGATGAGTCAGGGTATATTGAGGCATTGGGTAAAGAGGCTGCGGCGCATGCCATTAATGCAGCGCGGAAATCGGTGGCAGAGAAAAATAGGGACGGTGCCATTGGCGAAGCCAATGCATTACAAGACGAACGTTCCCAGGTAGCAGCGGCAAATGCAAAAGCTGTTGAAGGTGAAAACTTGGCCAAGATTGATATTGCCAACTCGGAATCATTACGACGTCAGCGCGAAGCAGAGGCAGAACGAACAGCTACTGCTTCGGAAAAAGTACAGGCCGCAAAGGCCCTGGAAGAATCGTATTCAGCAGAACGTGAAGCTGAGAACGCCAGGGCGGAACGCGAGCGAAGCTCACAAATGGCCGATGTGGTGGTTCCTGCGGAAATTGATAAGCAAAAAGTAGAAATTGAAGCTGAGGCAGAGGCTGAAATGATCCGTAGAAAGGCGAAGGGTGAGGCGGATGCAATTCTTTTCAAAGCAGAGGCTGAGGCAAAAGGTATTTTTGAGGTACTGACCAAACAAGCCGAAGGTTTGGATAAAATAGTAAAAGCCGCCGGGGACGATCCAAAGGATGCCGCATTGTTGTTGATTGCCGACAAACTTCCCGAATTGGTCGAAAAACAGGCGGAGGCGATCAAGAATATCAAAATTGATAAAGTTACCGTTTGGGATTCCGGAGCAAAAACCGAGGATGGAAAGAATTCTACTGCCAATTTCATTTCAGGGATGTATAAATCCGTTCCTCCATTGCAGGAAATGTTCAATATGGCAGGGATGCAGCTGCCAGAGTACTTAAAGGGGAAAGATATCCCTTCCACTGCGGAGGAAACACAAACAGATGTACCCAAAACAAAGCCTCGTGATCAAAAAGAGGAATAATTAAACCTTTCCCATTCTTAAAACATGAGATTCGTCAGGATACCCTATTTTTGATAATCTTACTTTTGCTATTATGACAGAGACAAGATACAACTGGACCAAAGAAGAAATCCTTAAGATTTATAATAAACCGTTCATGGAGTTGCTGTATGAAGCGGCAACGGTGCACCGGGAACATCACGACCCAAACACCGTACAGGTGTCCACACTCCTCTCCATTAAGACCGGAGGTTGTTCGGAAGACTGTGGTTACTGTCCACAGGCGGCCAGATACCATACGGATATTGAGGGAAATGATTTAATGTCCGTTCAACATGTAAAGGCACAGGCGCTTCGGGCAAAATCGTCCGGGAGCTCAAGGGTATGTATGGGTGCTGCATGGCGTAATGTAAAGGACGGACCTGAATTTGATCAGGTGCTGGAAATGGTCCGTGCCATCAACAAGTTGGATATGGAAGTCTGCTGTACTTTGGGGATGGTTACCGAAAACCAGGCCAAACGTTTGGCAGAAGCAGGATTATATGCCTATAACCATAATTTGGACACTTCGGAAGAATACTACAAGGAAGTCATTTCCACCCGCGGCTATGAGGATAGGCTACAGACCATAGAAAATGTCCGTAAGACCAATGTTACCGTTTGTAGTGGAGGGATTATAGGAATGGGTGAGAAACTGGAAGATCGCGCAGGAATGCTGGTATCCCTCTCAAGTTTAAATCCGCAGCCCGAGTCCGTTCCCATCAATGCATTGGTAGCCGTGGAAGGAACCCCCATGGAAGATGAGAAACCGGTGGAGATTTGGGAAATGATCAGAATGGTAGCTACGACCAGAATCGTAATGCCCAAGACCCAGGTTCGTTTATCCGCTGGTAGGACGGAAATGAGCCGGGAAGGACAAGCCATGTGCTTTTTTGCAGGGGCAAACTCCATTTTTGCGGGGGATAAATTATTGACAACCCCAAATCCTGATGTTAATGAGGATATGGAACTGTTCAGAAAACTGGGATTGAATCCACAAAAAGCCTTTGAGAAACATCCACAGCCCAAGACGGTGGAAGCCCATGCGTCCAACTATGAATCTCTGGGGGAGAAACCCAAATGGTCACGTCCCGGGCATACTATAGAACGCAATGAGGCCGCCAAAGCAAAAGGGAAAATAGCTGTTGAAAAGTAAGGGCTTTCCAACATAAGGGAGCTTTTTACTAAATTAGTTGTTTCAACTTTTTAGTTTTGGAACTTAACCTAACAGAAATTCCCAGGGTAAAGACCCTGACCAAAGAAGTATTTTTAAGAGATTACTTTAGGCCGCAAAAACCGGTAGTGATTGAAAATTGTATTGAAGATTGGCCCGCTTTTGAAAAGTGGGATCTTGAATATATGAAAAAGGTTGCCGGAGATAAGGAAGTACCCCTTTATGACGATCGCCCCGTAAAGCATGATGAAGGATTCAATGAGCCGCACGCCAAAATGAAAATGGCGGAATATATTGATCTACTAAAAAGTGAACCCACAAAATATCGCATTTTCCTTTGGAATGTGCTTAAGGAAGTCCCTATACTCCAAAAGGATTTTACATACCCGAATTTTGGGATCAGACTAATGAAAGGGCTGCCCATGTTATTCTTTGGTGGTAGAAACTCACATACATTTATGCATTATGATATTGATCTGGCCAATATTTTTCACTTTCATTTTGCGGGCAAAAAGCAATGTATTTTGTTTTCTCAGTCAGAAAGTAAGCATCTCTATAAAATACCCCATTCCCTAATTACACGGGAGGACATCGATTTTGACGCTCCAGACTTTGAACAATGGCCCGCATTAAAGAATGCCAAAGGCCATATAGCACATTTGCAACACGGCAATGTTTTGTATATTCCCGAAGGCTATTGGCATCATATGAAATATATTACGCCAGGATTTTCCATGAGTTTGAGGGCCGTTGCCAGAAAGCCCAAGAACTTTTTAAGGGCTGTGTACAATATCTTCTTTATGCGTTATTACGATAATTTTATGCGAAGGCGAAAAGGGCAGGAATGGATTGACTGGAAAAATGAAGAAGCCGTAAAAAGAACAAATAATTTAATGCGTACCGCCTAAATTAATTCCTTGATTTTTTCGTAGACCAGAGCGGTTTCCCAACCCCTGTACAATAAATAATCCGCAAGCTTCTTTTTCCTTTTTTGAGGGTTGGTCTCGTTAATCTCGGATAGGCGTTTATGGGCAAGGTCGTCCAACGTTTCCAAGTAGTCATTTTCCGGGATTTCCCTTAAGGCAGATTGAATGTTAAAACGGGAAATAGCCTTCATTTTTAATTCATTTACAATACGGTTTCTGCCCCATTTTTTAACTCTGAACTTGCCCCGGGCAAAGTTTTTGGCAAAACGCTCCTCATTAAGGTAATTTTCTTTGATGAGGTGGGCCACAATGTGGTCAATGGCTTCTGGAATCATTCCAAAACCCTTTAATTTTTCGACCACTTCCTTATGGCAACGGTCTTGGTAAGCACAGTAGCTTTCTATTTTTTTGGTGGCTTCTGCCACAGTATAACCTTTGGAATGGTGCATGTCCCAAATGTAAAAAACAAAAAAGCGACCCCGTTTCCGAAGTCGCTTTTTTCTTATTTTAAAACCTTACCATCTTTATCTTTGAATCGATATTCCAAATAGGTATAGGCGTCCCTGGGCTGTATTTTCACCCATTTTTTATGCTCTAAAAACCATTTTGTTCGTATGGATGGGAATCCTTTGGTAAGGTAGGCTGCAATAAATGGATGTAAATTCAATACAATGCCATTGTTGGTATGCTTTCCTTTTAGGATTTTTTCCAGCTCTACATTGATTTTGTCTATCAAAACTATGGGGGCTTCCACTTCTTTCCCGTTGCCATTGGGGTTTTCCTCACTGGTTTTGATATTCATTTCAGGACGTACCCGTTGTCTTGTAATTTGGACCAATCCAAATTTACTGGGAGGAAGAATTTTGTGCTTGGCACGATCATCCTTCATTTCTTCCCTAAGGTGGTCGAAGAGTTTTCTTCGATGTTCACCTCTTGTCATATCAATAAAGTCAACAACAATGATACCTCCCATATCGCGTAATCGCAATTGGCGGGCTATCTCGGTAGCTGCCAATAGGTTTACCTCCAATGCTGTATCTTCCTGATTTTTTGCCTTGTTGGAACGGTTTCCACTGTTCACGTCAATTACGTGTAGGGCTTCGGTATGTTCAATGACCAAATAAGCACCCCTGCTCATGGATGCCGTTTTTCCAAAAGAAGTTTTTATTTGACGCTCAATGCCGAACTTCTCAAAAATTGGGGAAGTCCCTTTATACTGCTTTACGATGGATTCCTTTTCCGGTGCAATTTCATGCAAATAGTCCTTTATATTTTCGTAAAGGGATTCGTCATCTACATGAATACCGGTAAAAGAATCATTAAAAACGTCTCGTAAAATGGATGAGGCCCTATTCATCTCTACCAAGACTTTTGAAGGATGTCCCGCTCTTCTTAGGGTCTTGCACATGGCAATCCATTTATGGTGCAGATTTTGCAGATCCCTATCCAGTTCTGCCACTTTTTTGCCTTCTGCAACAGTGCGAATAATAACTCCGAACCCTTTAGGTTTAATGCTGGTAACCAGTCTTTTTAACCTGTCCTTTTCCTGTCGGCTCTCTATTTTTTGGGAAACGGAGACGCGATCGGAGAAAGGAACCATGACCAAGTAACGTCCTGCTATGGAAAGTTCCGAACTTATTCGCGGACCCTTGGTGGAAATGGGTTCTTTTACAATTTGCACTAAAATGGATTGATTGGCCTTAACAACTTCGTTGATACCGCCATTCTTATCAATATCTTTTTCAAATGGAAAATTTTTGAGGGAGAAATCCTTTAGCTTTCCGGTCCGGGCCAGTTTAACAAATTTAAGAAGGGTAGAAAGTTGCGGTCCAAGGTCATGATAATGCAGAAAAGCATCCTTTTCATAACCAACATTTACAAAGGCCGCATTTAACCCGGTGACAGGCTTTCTTATTTTAGCCAAAAAAATGTCACCTACCGAGAAACTATTGTTATCCTCTTCCTTATGAAGCTCTATTAATTTTCCATCTTTTAACAAGGCAAAATCGACAGCATCCGAACTAGAGCGTACTATTAATTCTCTATTCACCTTTATGTCAATTTTGTGGTTGCCCTTTCTTAAGTGCAACCTAGATTATACAATGATGTATTTCCAATTATTAATCGATTTTAATGGAAATAGTTGTCCAGTTATGTCAAAGAACGTTAAACAAAAAAGTAGTCGGTGGCGACTACTTTTTCTTGTGTCGGTTGGCTCTTCTGCGTTTTTTACGCTTGTGGGTGGCCACCTTATGTCTTTTTCTTTTCTTACCGCTAGGCATATAGTGATGCTTTAATGTTACTCGATTACTTTACCTGCACATTGCTTTTAACCCCTTCCACAAAAACCTTGGCCGGTTTAAATGCGGGAATGTTGTGTGCCGGAATCTTAATGGTAGTATTTTTGGATATGTTTCTTCCAGTTTTTTCCGCTCGCGTTTTGATAATGAAACTTCCAAAACCTCTTAAATAAACGTTATCTCCATTCTCCAAGGAGTTCTTCACTTCCTCCATAAATGATTCAACCGTCGCTTGTACGTCTCCTTTTTCAATCCCCAGCTTTTCAGAGATTTTAGATACAATATCTGCTTTCGTCATTTTGTATATATAAATTGGTTTTTTTTAGGCTTGCAAATATATAAATGTTTTGTATAATGCCCTAAAATTTAAGTATATAAACTCCCTACCCTTAGAAATAGTATTTGACCCTTATGGATTTTTCAAAAAAGATTCTGCATTGGTACCAACAAAATAAAAGGGAACTTCCCTGGAGACAGACCGTGGACCCTTATAAAATCTGGTTGTCCGAAGTAATGCTGCAGCAGACTCGTGTAGCACAGGGCCTACCCTATTATGAAAAGTTTGTAGCCCATTTTCCAACCGTTTTTGATATGGCCAAGGCCACTGAGGAACAGGTATTGAAATTATGGCAGGGACTGGGGTACTATTCCAGGGCCAGAAACATGCACGCCACGGCCAAAACCATAGTACGGGAACACGGTGGTAAGTTTCCCACAACCTATGAAGGTCTTCTTAAATTGAAGGGCGTGGGCGATTATACGGCCAGTGCCATTGCCTCTATCTGCTTTAACGAACCGCAACCCGTTGTTGATGGTAATGTTTATCGCGTGCTTTCCAGATATTTTGGTGTGGATTTACCCATTAATTCCACCGAAGGGGTGAAGTATTTTAAGGAATTGGCCAAAAAGGTCATGTCCTTGGATAATATTAGGGATTATAATCAGGGCATTATGGAGTTTGGTGCCATTCAATGTGGTCCAAAAAAACCGTATTGCCTGCATTGCCCTATTAAGGAAGGTTGTGTGGCATTGGCCAAGAATCGGGTTTTCGAACTTCCCGTTAAGCTGAAAAAGACAACGATCAAAGAACGAAATTTTAATTATTTGGTTTTTTTGGATGCGAATGGGAATACGATGCTGGAACAACGCAAGGGAAAGGGAATTTGGCAGGGACTCTATCAATTTCCCCTGCTGGAGACCAATGGCAGTACTTCTGAAAATGAATTGAAGACCCTGGCTTTGGAGAATTTGCCGGAAGGGGGCAAAGCCTCGGTTGTCCGCTTTAATTCGGAGCCCATTGTCCACAAATTGTCCCATCAACATTTAAAAACGACGTTTTGGATTGTTGAGGGCCATTTTAAAATGGAAGGGGGCATTCCATGGTCAAAAGTTGAGGAATTCCCCGTACCTGTTTTGATAGCCGACTTTATCAAAAGGTTTAAAAATCACTATTTTTGACAAATAAATAGTTATGAGCGGAACAGTGAACAAAGTGATGTTGATAGGCCATCTCGGAGATGAGGTAAAAGTACATTATTTTGAAGGAGGTGGTTGTGTTGGGCGATTCCCATTGGCTACGAACGAAACCTATACCAACAGACAAACAGGCGAGAAAATCACCAATACGGACTGGCATAATATCGTAGTGCGTAATAAAGCGGCCGAAATTTGTGAAAAATACCTTAGTAAAGGGGACAAAGTATACGTTGAGGGCCGCTTAAAAAATAGACAATGGCAGGGAGAGGATGGTAATACCAGATATACTACCGAGGTCCATGTACAGGACTTTACTTTTTTGACCAACAAAAATGAAGTACAAGCTTCGACACCCGGCACAACCGATCAGGTCCAAGGGTCAACTCCCCAAGGGAGCGTTACGCCAACTCCTTCCGCAATGGAGGAAGATGATGATTTGCCATTTTAACGATTCAAACCCTTTTAATTGGATCCTGAGCCCCATAGTGCGATTATATTAGCTGTTTTTGATGGGATATTGGCCATAAAGTGGGGTGTTCTTTTTTTACTCCTACTTTGTTCGGCACTTATCTCCGGTGCGGAAGTGGCCTTGTTCGGCCTTTCGCAAACCGATATTAATTCCATTTCGGAGGAAAACACCAAAAGGGGGAGCTTGGTGGTACAACTCCTTTCCAAACCCAAGAAGTTATTGGCCACCATTCTTATAGCAAACAATACCATTAACATAGGGATTGTATTGCTTTTTAGTGATATTGGGGATGTCCTTTTTGGTAATACAAAGCAATTGCTATTCGGGTTCATTTCCGTACGTTTTTTACTTGAGGTCGTTATGGCCACCTTTTTGATTTTGATGTTCGGGGAGATACTTCCTAAAATTTACGCCAACCGCAATCGGATCCAATTTGCCCATTTTATGGCGTATCCCTTGCGGGTACTGGATTATCTATTTACGCCATTTAGTTCCCCCATGCATTCGGCCACCCTATTTTTGCATGAACGTTTGGGAAGGCAAAAATCCAATTTAAGCGTAGATCAATTATCCCAGGCCTTGGAACTAACCTCTGAGGGGGATACTACAAAAGAAGAGCAAAAAATCCTTGAAGGGATTGTCACTTTTGGAAATACGGATACGAAACAGGTCATGCGCCCTAGACTGGATATTTTCGCCCTAAACGAGGAAATGAAGTTTTCCGAGGTGTTGGATGAAATCAAAAAGAACGGATATTCCAGGATTCCAGTGTTCTCGGAACATATGGACAATGTGGTGGGGGTTTTGTATGTTAAGGACCTCTTGCCCCATCTGGAACGAAAATCCTTTGATTGGATGTCCTTGCTAAGAGAGCCCTACTTTGTTCCTGAAAACAAGAAGCTAGATGATCTACTTCTGGAGTTTCAAGAGCAGAAAAAGCATATGGCCATTGTAGTGGATGAGTATGGGGGGACGTCGGGAATCGTAACCTTAGAGGACATTATCGAAGAAATAGTTGGGGACATTAGTGACGAGTTCGATGATGAGGACCTTACCTATTCCAAACTGGATGAACACACTTATGTATTTGAAGGAAAGACCAATCTGAAGGATTTTTACAAAGTCATCAAAATGCAGGATGATGAACAGGATCTATTTGAACAGCAAAAAGGGGAATCGGAGACTATAGCTGGATTTGTTTTGGAAATCTCCGGTAGTTTTCCAAAAAGAGGGGAAAAAATATCCTTTGATAACTACCTGTTCACTGTAGAGGGGCTGGATAAAAAGCGATTGAAACAAATAAAAATAAATCTGCCCAATGAGATGTAATCCAATGTTATTTTTGCTGTTTTTAATGCTATGGGGTTGTGGGGAACATACGATTCCCAAACCTAAGGCCATGTTACGATTGGAGTTTCCAAATGGGGAGTACAAGGAGTATAGTAAAGAAGGTTGTGAATTTGGTTTTGCCAAGAATGAACTGTCCTTTATTACCTCCAAAAACGATTGTTCCATGGTGTTGGATTATCCCATGATGAAGGGTTCCATCTATCTTACCTATAAACCTGTGAATAGTAATTTAAATACCTTGCTCACCGATGCCCAAAGGCTTTCTTACGAACATGTGGTAAAAGCGGACAATATCATTGAACAACCTTTTATCAATACCAGGGAAAAGGTGTACGGTATGTTTTATGAGGTTACGGGAAATGCCGCTTCACAGTCCCAGTTCTATGTCACGGATAGCATTAACCACTTTGTTACGGGCTCCCTATATTTCTATGCCAAACCAAATTATGATTCCATTTATCCAGCTGCGGTTTATCTCCAGAAGGACATTCGCAGGATAATGGAAAGTCTGCACTGGTGAGTTTTTCTCATTTGATCAACTCCGCATCGGGAAATGCGGCCTTATAACCAAACCAAAAGGCATTGTGTGTGGGAAAGCGAGGCAATTCCTCTCCTGTTGAACGTATCATTTTAGCTTCCGTCAACGTCCATTGTACTCCATTTTGATCATGGACCACAACCCCTTTGTCATAGTCCTTAAATTGAAATTCCTCGGTAAAATAAACCCTATGTGCTCCAGTCCTATCCGTAAAAACGGTAAAGGGAATCCCGTCCAGATTGGAGTGATATATCTTGTTTTTTCTAAGGTATTTACTGGCTATGGCCAGTTTTTTGTCCGTTTTGTGGGGAAGCCTAATGGATAGGATTTCGTCCTTATTTTTTAGTGACGTATCAATTTTGGGAACGGTGAACATTAAATCGTCGGTGGCAAAGTACTCTTTATAGGCAACCCCTTCCCCATAGTTTCTGCTATGACCCGTATCCAGGGAGAGTACGGAAGTATTTGGATGCAATTTTTTCCATTGTCCCCATGTAGTGGTAACCACGCTCATATATTCCAATGCAATACCTTTATCCACCAAGGGACCTATAACGGGCTTTCCTTCCAATGTACTCCACAGGGATTGCGTGGCCTTATCATACATCAATTTATTGGAGCGGTATAGGAAACCGCTTGTCCCCAGTTCATGGTTTTTCCCTTTATGCACTGTTTTGTAAAGGATGACCGTTCCACATAAGGTGCAATAGACACCTGCCAGGGGAATACCGCCAATGGAGTCCACAAACATTTCATGCCAAGCCATGATACGCTTTGGATACGCTCTGGCCTCCCCATTCACCTCAATGCCAAAAACGATGTTGCCATCCCTTAAATAGTTGGCTTTTTCGGCGGATATCATTTTGGGCCGTCGCAAGGGCGGAATTCCATCTTGAAGTACGCCTCCCCATCGTACCTCGTCCAAACGGATAAGGCTTTCTTTGGCCCTATCCTTAAAGTAGTTTTCGAATTTGCGGTCTATACCGCGATAGAGAGTGGCTTTAAATTCAAAGTAATCTGGAGTATAACTCGGTTCCTTGTTCCATACATACTGAAGCCAGGAATCCAGATCAGTATCTACCGGTTGCTTGGTTTTCTTTTGAAAAAGTTCAATTAACAAGGTCCTCACCCGTGGACTATCCGAAAAATAGAACGATTCCAATAACAAAATTTCATAGCTTTCCCTCCAATGGGCGCCTATCTTTTTAATGATAGCATCTTGGGTAGTTTTATCCGGCGCGGAAAGCAGCTGAAAAAAAAGCAAACTTCCTTCTTCGGTCTGCTTTGGGGATACTTGTTTTGAAATAGGTTCTTTTTTGGATTGGTTTTCAAATGTCCATAGCAGAAACGAAGAGGTGAGCAGTAGCGAAAAAAGCAGGGTGCCAAAAACAAATTTCATGACCAATTTTACTAATTGGTCGTAAGATATGGCCACGTATTGGACTTTAACCCTACTTTAACTTGTGCTTACGGCACACAGCGGAACAAAGTTATTCACTTGGGATTATGAAAAATGTGGGGTTAACCGTGGGGACATGGGGTCCCGAAAGGCCAAAAAACGTTTATTTCCCCAATAGGGCCTCTGCGCGTTCAATACTGGAGTTTATCTGTTCACGCATCGCCTTTACTTTTTCTTCCTCTTCATCCAACCACTTTTGCTTTTGTGGGGTAAGTTCCTTTCCCTTGAGGATTTCATCAGAATCAAATCGATCGCCAAATCCCCTCATCCAATCCATCATGGAATCATGGGCATCTTGTAGATCTTTCATGGCAACTTCATATTGTTTGCCCGTTTCAGTGGTATCGACCTTGCTTTTTAATTCCCCGACCAATTTGCCCAATTTGCCCATTTTGGGCATTACTTCATCGTGAATGGCCATGACATTCTGCATTTGGGTAGACTGGACGGCTTCTTTCTTTTCTTGTTTGCAAGAGAATGAAAATACGAGAAAAGCTACGAAGGATAAGCGAAATAGTTTTGATTTCATGGATTCTGTTGTTGTTTCACAAAAATATAAAAGGCGCTCCTATTTTAGGAACGCCTTTTATTAATTTTTGAGCAAGGGAATCATTCAAAATCCGCGGCACTGACACCTTCATTGATTTTGATCTCCTTTACCATGAATTCAAAGTTCATTGGACCGGCAGATTGCATGAGTCTAAAAGGGAACTGTATTCCCGAGACTTCCTTATAATCCGCGAATTCAACTGAAGCTTCAACTACTTGGCCTTGTGCCTCCTGCACGGATACCTCCTTTACCTTTAATCCCGTCTCTACATCATAGTAAGCGGTTTTATTGTCGGAGATCTTGATTTTGTATGCTTTTTTAGCGCCTACGGGCTCTACGCCCTCCAGGCTTACATCACCGGCAATTAAATAGTTGATTTCAGGAAATGTAGTGGCTTCGGCCTTCATTTTTTCAATCTCTTCCGGAGTGAGTTCCTTTCGCTGGCCCATAGCCATGCTATAGCCCTTATTGCCATCTATTACCTGCTTCTGCATGGAATTCCCCATCATTTTGACATCCTGCAAAAATTTATTGTTATCGCTTTTCTTCATGACCAATTCCAAAGTTTGGCCCTGTAAGGTGGCCTCCGCGATCATGGAAAATGACGTAATGGCCTCTAACTTTTCCCTGCCGCCAATAACCTGAATATACTTCTCCAAAACAGCCGTAGCATCAATCCCCTCGGGAATTACCGCATTGTAATCTGGTTTACTGGTCTTAGTGGCGTATTTGTCGTAAAACAGAACGGGGACCTTTTTGTTGTTGAATTGCACTTTTTCCAGGTTTTCCAATACCTCACTTCCCTTTCCAACAACTACAATACGTGCATTGTTAGTAGAGAAATACTTTTGCGCAGCCTTCTGTACCTGATCCGTAGTTATGGCATCTATTCGCTCCAGGTACGTTTTATAAAAGTCCTTGGGTAAATCTTCCTTTTCAATATTTAACGCGTACTGGGCCACAGTTTCCGGGTTTTCCAAAGCCATAACGAACCTACCGGCATATTTGGCCTTGGTGTTTGCCAATTCTTTTTGGGAAACCGGTTCTTTACGAATTCGATCGATCTCACTTAGTATTTGAACCACGGAACTGTCCGTAACTTGATTTCTTACCTGGGCAAAAGCATTAAAGCGGGTAGGGCCATATTTATCATTTCTGATGTTGGAATAAGAGCCATACGTATACCCCTTGTCTTCCCTAAGGTTCAAAAACAATCTTCCTTCTCCACCGCCACCAAGAATCTGGTTGGCTATTAAAGCAGGGAGGTAATCCTCGTCCTTCATTTGTAGCTCAATCAAGTTTTGAACGGATACTTCGGACTGCACTGCGTTTGCAGCATCTACAAAATTAATCTGTGTGTATTGGGCATCCACGGGCTTGCCATACGTTAAAGTGGGCGGTACCGCCCTGGTCCATGGCGTAAACGCATTGGTAACAAGTTCCTTTACCGTATCAAAAGTTACATCGCCCACCACAATTAAATAAGCGTTTGCAGGGACAAAGTTTTTACGGTAATACTGCTGCACATCCGCAAGTGCAACGTTATTGACCGTTTCCTCCGTGATGAATTCCCCATCTGGGTTGTTCTTTCCATATCCAAGGGCCAACTGTACCCTCCTGGCAATGGCGGAAACGTCTTTTTCCTGTGTTTTCAATCCGGTGATAAGCTTCGCCTTTTCTTTTTCAAACTCTTCCTCCGTAAAGTTGGGGTTAATGGCCGCGTCAGCCATCAATTCCAATATTCTGGGAAAGTATTTGGACAGGGAACTTGCAAAAGCACTTTTTGCACCAAAGGCTATGGTTGCCCCCAAGAAATCCACTTCTTCGTTGAACTCGTCTTTGGGAACGGTGGTGGAGCCATTCCCCAACATACTGGCCATGAGTGAGGAAACCCCGGCTTTTTCACCTTCCAGAACGGGTGGGTTGTCAATATCCAATTGAATCCTGACCCTGGGCAATTTATTGTTTTCAACCACCATGACCTTTAGTCCATTGCTCAGTTCAAAAGTATTTGGCTCCGATAGGTTGATCTTCGGTGCCGGACCGGGCTGTGGTTGCTTGCTTCTATCAATTTGGGCATTGAGGGTAAAGGCCAGGAAAGCAAAAACGAAAATAGCTATATAGTTTTTCATTTGATACATCTTAAAATTCAGTTTTTTCTCCGGGGAGGTAATTGATAATGACACTCTGGTTTGGCTTCAAGTATTTGTTTGCCACTTCCTTGATCTCTTCCCTGGTAATGGAACGATAGATATCGATCTCCTTATTGATCAGATTGGTGTCACCATATAACATATAATATCGTGCCAGGGAATTTGCAATCCCTTCCATACTTGAGTTGGAATTCACAAAGTCATTCTCAAATTTGTTCTGTAGTTTTTGGTAATCCCTTTCGGAAATAAGTTCGTCCCGTACCTTGGTGACTTCCTCCTCCATTTCCCCTTTCAAAACATCAAGACTGGTTTCCCCAACGGGCAATGCAAAAACCAGGTACATGCCATAATCTTCCTGCCCAATGTTAAATGCCCCTACTTGTAAAGCCTGTTTTTGCTCATCGACCATTTTTTTATAAAGCTTGGAACTTTTGCCATCGCTCAAATAGGTGGAAATCATATCCAATACGTAAGCATCCCTTTCCCTAAATCCTGGAGTTCTATAGGCGAGACCAATGGCCGGTATTTGAATGTTGGCATCATAAGCGTTGGCTATCCGCTGCTCGGTAATGGGGTCTTCCTTGGGATAGTTTCTAACGATATCCGCACCTCTTGGGATGGGGCCAAAATAGTCCTGGATCATTTTTTTTGTCGAGGGAATGTCAAAGTCCCCAGCTACGACAAGGACAGCATTGTTAGGAACATAGTATTTTTTGTTGTAGGCCTCAACATCCTCCAGGGTCCCCGCATCCACATCCTTCATATAGCCTATGTTAGGATCTTTGTAGGGATGTTTATCGAAAAGGTTTTTTCCAAGGACCGTTAAAAAAGAACCATAGGGCGTATTATCATATCTGAGCCTTTTTTCTTCCTTAACCACTTCTTTTTGGGTATCTATGCCTACTTGGTCTATGACGGGATGTAACATTCGTTCGGATTCCATCCAGAGGCCCAACTGAAGATTGTTGGAGGGAAACACTTCATAATAATACGTGCGATCTTGGGAGGTGTTGGCATTGTTTTTTCCACCATTTGAAGACACGATTTCAAACCATTTTCCCCTTTCAATATTTTTGGTTCCCTCAAAAAGAAGGTGTTCAAAAAAATGGGCAAAACCCGTTCTGCCTTCAGTTCTGTCCTTTCCGCCAACATGGTACATTACCGATGTGGTCACTACCGGGGCACCATTTTCCTGGTGCAGGATTACGTGGAGCCCATTATCCAAATCATACTCCTCAAAAGCTACTTCCTGTGCGCTGAGCATTCCAGCACCCATAAGGAGCAGGCTAAGAGCAATGTAAAATCTTCTCATTGTTTTAGTGTTTAGAATAAATTTTTAGTTCAATAAGTGTCGAGTAACACTTGTATTTGTTACAAAAATTCTAAAATAAACAGCTGTATGGAAAATAAGAAGTGATTAACAATAATTTATACAATTCATTTTTTTATCTTATGTGAATAAGAAAAGTATTGAAAATGAAAACCTTATCCCTTCCCTTTCGTTTTGGATTGGTAACCAGTGCGTGTTTGGTGGCCTATTTTTTGATCTTGTCCCTCCTTGGCAAACACATTAACGTCTTCTTTAGTTTGTTCAATGGGGTTATCACGGGCTTTGCCATTTATGAGACCATAAAATATACCAAGATCAGGGAAGGCTCTAAATTCACATATGGGAGTGGGTTCAAGGCAGGGATAACCACTGGTGTCGTTGCGACCCTATTCTTCACCATATTCTTTGCATTATACTCCACCGAGCTAAGCCCCTCATTTCTGGATGAGCTTTCCGAGGCTTGGGCCAAGGACTATTCCAATTTCAAGGGAATTGTGTTTTTTACGGTATTCATTATGGGGATTGCTACCACCATTGTACTTACCCTGACTTTCATGCAATTGTTCAAAGCCTCCAATAATCCCAAAAAATAATACTTAAACCGCTTGCACTACTTGTGAATTAGGGAATTAGCAGTATATTTGCACCCGCTATTCCCAGAATGGCCCTAATTATAAATCAATAGAATAGATATGTACGCAATTGTAGAGATGGCAGGGCAGCAATTTAAAGTTGCAAAAGACCAGAAAGTGTACGTCCACCGTTTGCAAACGGAAGAAGGCAAAAAGGTAGTCTTTGACAAAGTCCTTCTTTTGGAAGATAATGGAAACGTTACCATTGGCGCCCCGGTCATAGAAGGTGCAGCTGTTGAGGCAAAAGTGGTAAAGCACCTAAAAGGGGACAAGGTCATTGTCTTTAAGAAGAAGAGAAGGAAAGGTTACCGAAAGAAAAATGGCCACAGACAGTATTTAACCGAAATTTTGGTTGAAGGTATTGTAGCAAAAGGTGCAAAAAAAGCAGCCCCAGCAAAGGAAAAAGCGGTAAAACCTGCTGCCAAGGCGGTTACCCCAAAGGAAGAAAAGGTTGAAGCTCCAAAGGCGGCTCCAAAAAAGGAAGCGGCTCCAAAGGCTACGGCCGATTTGAGCAGTAAAACGGTGGCAGAGCTGAAGGAAATGGCAAAAGCTGCTGGAATTACAGGAATCTCATCAATGAAAAAAGCAGAGCTTATTGAAGCTTTGAGCAAATAAAACTTTAAAACGAAACATCATGGCTCACAAGAAAGGTGTAGGTAGTTCTAAAAACGGTAGGGAATCAGAATCGAAACGCTTGGGCGTTAAGATTTTTGGTGGCCAAAAAGCGGTAGCAGGCAATATTATTGTTCGTCAACGTGGTACAAAGCACAACCCAGGTGAGAACGTATATGCCGGTAAGGACCATACCTTGCACGCAAGGGTGGACGGAACCGTTAAGTTTGAAAAGAAAACAGGAGGAAAATCCTACGTTTCCATAGTTCCGGAGGCTTAAAGGGACGACCTCTTCACAGAAAACAGACCCCTGATAGCAATATCAGGGGTTTTTGTTTTTTAATGTTTTAATAAAGCTATAGTAATATGCCATACCATTAGGATTAGTATTCTTCCATCCTTAAAGGATCAAAGGATGAAGAAGGGGATTTACATTTGCTTTCTGGTCGTTGCCGAAGCCCTGTTTGGACAGTCGTACAATGGGTTACTATCGCACAATAAACAATCTGACTCCATTTTTTTTGAACGCAAATCCGAGCTTGAAGAAGCGAAAAAGGGAACTTCCTCCCTTAAACTGGCAAAAAGTCATTGGGAACTTGGGGAGTTTTATCGAAATACAGGGGTGTATTCCGAAGCGATCGAACAGTTTAACCAATCATTGAAGCTCTTGGGGACCCCTCCCAAAGATACGCTCCAGGTCATAGTGAACAATTGCATTGGCAAAGTGCATTTATCCGCCCATAAGTTTGGGTTGGCACTGCAATATTTTACCGAAGGGGCAAACATTTCCAATATTCTGGATTATACCAAAGGGAAGGCTGTTTCAAAAAGCCTTTTGGGAACATGTTATGAGAAAGAAGGAAACTATGTAGGGGCTTTGGAACATCAAAAAGAAAGTCTTGCCCTTTTTCAAAGTCTGCAGGACCACAGCGGGATTTCCATGGTCTACGAGAACATCGGTAGTATTCATGAAGATTTGGGGGACTATGATCTGGCTTATGGTTATTTTCTCAAATCCCATCACTATTTACAAGGAAAGGGAACGGCGCGTGAAGCGAATGTACTGAACAATTTAGGGGACATTTATCGAAAAAGCGGGAAGTATGAAAAAGCTTTGGCGTATACGCAAAAAGCCAAGGATGTAGCAATGGGAATAACCGATTACCATCAATTGGAAAGTGCCCATAAGGACCTTTCCAAAACCTATGTGTTGATGGGGGATTTTAAACAGGCCCACCACTATCTTTCAGAGGCCGAAGAATACAATAGGATAGGACTGGAAAATCAGAACACAAATCAGCTCAATGTGCTCCAAACCATTTATGAGACCCATAAAAAAGAGGGTGAGATACAGCTTTTGAGGGAACAGAATAAAGTGAGCAGGGCCAATCAAAACCTACTATGGGTAGCACTATTTGCCCTTGCGGCCATACTTACCATTCTATATACCTATCTGGGGAGAAAGCGAAAGGCAAAGCTCAAACTCCAGGAGTACAAACAACGCGTGCTTAAAGCAGAATTGGAAAAGAAAGCTTTTGAGGAGAAAAACCTGCAACAGCAAGTGCAATTAAAGACGGCGGCATTGTCCAGATACAGTCTCCATTTGGCTCAGAAAAACAAGATTTTGCTCGATTTGTCCAAAACCCTTAAGAATAGCATTGTTCGGCGAAATGTGGATATAAATTTCAAGATAAGTTCGCTTGTAAAGGAAATAGACTTCAATTTGCAACAGGAAGATGAATGGGACGAGTTCATGAACTTTTTCAAGGAGATTCATCCTAATTTCATCAAAAAACTATCTTCCCTGTCCGGTTGCAACCTGTCCCCGGCAGAAATGCGTTTGGGAATGTTGTTACGCCTCAACCTATCTTCAAAGGAAATTGCGTCCATTCTAAGGGTCACTCCGGACAGTGTTAGGGTAGCAAGGCACAGACTTCGAAAAAAACTTCCCATAGATCAAAAAGAAGAGTTGGTCAACTTTATGGTAGACTTGTAAACCACTCTGGTTTTAGCAATGGTTACTGCAATGTAAATTAATTGTGATTGTTGCCTTATTGTTTCCCTCCCAAAGCGGGTTTGTTTCCCTTTTGTTGCCATTTACATTAAATGGTAATCGATTGATAGTGATACATTTGAGTGTAAACCTATACAATAAAATCATGAAACTAATTAACGTATCAAAAGTGTTGTTTGTAACGCTTTTTGCCCTTTTTGGGATGGTGGAAAGTTATGCTCAAACAGGAAATATTACCGGTACAATTTCCGATGAAAATGGTATCTATGTTTCTGGTGCCAATATTTTTATTTCGAGTTTAAACAGGGGAACAATTTCTGATTTTGATGGACGATTTACCCTTGTTGGGATTCCAGAAGGGAGTCATACTATCCAGATTACCTACATAGGATATGGTGATATTGCCCAAGACGTTACCGTTAGCGGTGGGGAAACAGCGAGCATGGTTGTGGAACTTACCCCAACCAATTACCAGTTGGATGAGGTTGAGGTCGCAGCCCATGGTTTAAGTGGTCAGGCCAAAGCCTTAAACACTCAAAGGACAAATTTGAACATTACCAATGTGGTATCCACGGACCAAATTGGAAAATTTCCGGATGCCAATATTGGGGATGCCGTAAAGCGTATCCCCGGGATTACAATGCAAGTAGATCAGGGAGAGGCACGTAATGTTATTGTCAGGGGGCTTTCCCCACAGCTCAATTCCGTGACCTTGAACGGGAGTCGTATTCCCTCTGCAGAAGGGGACAATAGGAATATCCAAATGGATTTGATTCCTTCGGATATGATCCAGACCATTGAAGTAAACAAAGCAGTGACCCCAGATATGGATGGGGATGCACTCGGGGGTTCCATAAACCTCGTCACCCGTACCGCTCCCCAGGGATATCGACTTTCTGCGACCTTAGGTTCGGGAATCAACTTTATAACCGATAGGAGAAACATTAACGGTTCGTTCCTCTTGGGAGATAGGACGAAAGATGGAAAATTTGGATGGATGTTGGGTGCGGTAATCCAGGACAACGATTTTGGTTCCGACAATATAGAAGCGGAGTGGAACAATGAATTTGCGTTCACCAATGCCGACGGGGAGGAAGAGGAACTGGATGTAAACCCATACACGGATGTCTTTGAACAGCGTACCTACTTAGTACAACGGGTGAGACGAAGTTTTTCCGTCAATTTGGATTACCAATTCGATCCCAATAACTCCATCTACCTAAAAACCATGTATAACTGGAGGGATGATCGGGAGAACCGTTTTGTAACGGCCCAGGAACTTTTGGATGCAGAGGACATTCAAGAAGGGGGCTTTACAATAACAAATGGGACGCCCACCCGATTTCCAGTTGAAGTTGCCAGGGAAACAAAAGGGGGTATTGATAATGACCGCAATCAGAATACAAGGCTTGAAGATCAACGGATGCAAAACTATACGCTTGGGGGAAATCATTTATGGGGCAAGGTAAAGATCGACTGGCTAGCATCCTATGCCAGGGCATCCGAAGAACGTTTGGACGAACGCTACGCCCAATATACAACGGAATACATCGCCAACATTGATAACAGTGATCCGGAGTTTCCCAATATGACTGCGGAGAACCCTGAAAATACCAATGATTTAGCTTCTTTTGAGTTTGACGAAATTACCAATGAGACCCAATTCACCGATGAGGACGACATCAACCTTTTCCTAAATGTTGAAGTACCGGCAAATCTCTTTGGGGATAAGGATGGAACACTAAAATTTGGTGTTCGGGGAAGGTTCAAAAATAAGGCTAGGGACAACGATTTCTTCGAATACGATTTGGAGGATACCTTTCCTGTTTTGGGGGGCATTCCCACAGTGGATATGACCGATCCTGATTTTTTGGTTGGCAGTGAATATGCCGCAGGATTTTATCCGTCCCCAAGTTGGTTGGGGGACCTTGATTTGAACGAGAACAATGGCTCACCCGTTTTGGAAGAGTTTTTACCGGGAAACTTTGACATTAGTGAGGATGTACTGGCAGGATACGTGATGGTAAATCAGAAATTGTCGGATAAATTTAGTCTTCTCGCAGGACTCCGAATAGAAAACACCCAGTTGGAGTCGGATGGTTTCAGTCTGAATTTTGGCGAGGATGATGTGGTGGTAGAAGAAGTAAGCGATGAAACCTCGTACACCAATATCTTACCAGGGGTACATCTTAAATACGATATCACCAACAATACTATTTTACGATTTGCATGGAGCAATACCTTGGCACGGCCCAACTATGAGGATCTGATTCCGAGGGCAGAGATTGTAAATGCCGATAATGAGATTATCCTTGGAAATGCTGAACTCGATCCCACGACCTCCATGAACTTTGATTTGATGGGAGAGCATTATTTTCAAAGTATCGGGGTGATTTCCGGAGGACTTTTCTATAAACGTATCAGTGATTTCATTTATACGTTTATCTCTGAGGCCCCTGATGATTCCTTTGGACCGGGAACAGCAGGTTTTGATGTCTTCCAACCTTTGAATGGGGACAATGCTTCCATTTTTGGTATTGAATTCGCTTTTCAGCGCCAGCTTGACTTTTTACCTGGATTTGCCAAAAACTTCAACATCTATTTGAATTATACCCACCTCACTTCCAGTGCCGATGGCATTCGAAACGAAGATGGGGATGAACGTGCAGACGATTTGGACCTTCCCAATACGGCCCCCAATATGTTCAATGCCTCCTTGGGCTATACCGGCAAACGATTTAGTGCCCGGTTGTCGGCAAACTATTCCGATGCCTATATCGACGAGCTTGGAGGGAATGCCTTTGAAGATCGTTTTTATGATGAACAGTTTTTTCTGGATTTTAACTCCAGTTATGCCATTAACAACAAACTTAGAATTTATGCGGACCTCAATAATATCACAAACCAGCCCTTGCGCTTTTTCCAAGGCGTAAGCAACCGGACCCAGCAATCGGAATTCTATGGGTTGCGCCTTACTTTTGGTTTAAAATATGATGTCTTCAAAAAATAATCGGTTACATTCCCTGTCCATTCCTACCCATGGGCAGGGTCTTTTCCAAAAAATTCGTCCATGAAAACCTATTTTTTAGTTTTTGTTGCGCTGTTCCTCCTTTCCTGCAATCAAAGTCAGTTGCCTCCTATTGCCCCGGATATCATTACCGAGAAAACCCCCAATGATACCGATGATCCCGCCATTTGGGTCAATACGGAAAATCCCTCCCAAAGCATCATCTTCGGGACGGATAAAGAAACCAACGGGGGTGTTTATGCCTTTGATCTGGACGGAAAAATTATTGGAGACAAAAGCATAAAAAACCTGCAAAGGCCCAATAATGTGGACGTTGAATACGGATTTCGATTGAATGACTCCACATTGGTCGATGTTTTGGCCTTTACCGAAAGGGAGAAACAACAAATTCGCCTCTTTTCCGTACCGGATATGAAACCATTGGACAATGGTGGTTTTCCAGTTTTTGAAGATGCCAAAGGTTTTGAACAAAACCTTCCTATGGGAATAGCACTGTACAAATCCCCAAGGGATAGTTCGATCTATGCTATTGTTGGACGTAAAACCGGTCCATTGGAGGGCTATTTATATCAGTACGTATTAAAACCGGATAGTTTGGGTGTCAGTGCTGAACTTGTTCGAAAATTTGGTAAATATAGTGGCCAAAAGGAAATTGAGGCCATTGCTGTGGATGACGCGGAAGGCTATGTCTATTATTCCGACGAGGGCGTGTGCATTCGTAAATACTACGCCGAACCAAGTATGGGCAATACGGAAATTTCCTGTTTTGGAGGGGACCATTTTTTAGAGGATATTGAAGGGATTGCCATTGCCTGTTATCCCAACGGTGGGGGATACCTCATTGTTTCCAACCAACAACTGGGGGAGTTCAACATCTTCTCAAGAAGGGAAAACGAATTCCTAAAAGCCGTAAATCTAAGCACTTATGGAACGGATGGCTGTGAAGTGGTGACCATCCCATTAAACGATACTTTTTCCAATGGCCTTTTTGTGGCCATGAACGATACCAAGGAATTCTATTTCTATGACTTGAGCAAACTAGGGTTTAAGCCTAATTAACGATGCATCTCTGATTACATTTACTGGGTCAGAACGCTTCAGCAAAAAGGGCTTGCAAACTGTCCCAGGATTTCTTGTCAGCGTCCGCATCATAAGCCAAGGGCAATCCAAATTTCTCACCATTGGCATCCGCTTCCTTACTTGTAAAACTATGCTTTACCCCGGGATAGGAGATATAGTTATAATCGGCACCAATGGAGTCCATGGCGGTTTTAAAACCGGTTATGGATTCAGGACTGATAAAGGGATCATCGGCACCATTGCACACCAATACCTTGGCCTTTAGTTGATTGTTGGGCATTACCGGAAGTTGAACCCCACTGTGGAATGCGGCCACGGCATCCAAATCCACCCCGGAATTGGCCATGGTCAAGACCACGCTACCCCCAAAACAATAGCCAATGGCCCCAATTTTATCCCCATCTACGGATTCATGGGACTTTAACAAGTCCAAAGCGGCATTAAAACGTGCTGTAGCCTCTGGCAGATTGGTCATTACACTTGAAGCGAACTTTCCTGCATCATCGGGATGATCGGCCAGTTTACCATCACCATACATATCCACGGCAATGGCCGTATACCCCAATTCGGCCAACATATCGGCACGTTGGCGTACATAATCATTATGTCCCCACCATTCATGGACAATTAATACTCCCGGACGTTTTCCCGCAACATTTTCATCATAGGCAATATATCCTTTAAGATTCGTGGAATCGGTGGCATAGGTAACTTCTTCCCCTTTCACTTTTACGGGAAGTTCTTCCTGGGTTTCCTTGGTATCAGTGGTGTTTTCTTTTTTGGGTTTGCAGGATGCGATGCCAATCAAACCTGCAACGAGCAATAGGGCCGCTATTTTTTTCATTTCGGTATATTCAGGATTTGTCTAAAGATAATCAACCTTTCCCAAATTATTCCCTCAAAATATCCTGGACGATTTTTAGGTGATGGTTGGTGTGAATTTCCAAAAACCTTCGGGATTGGTCCCGGTCCAGATGATCAAAAACAGGGTGGGCAAAAAAAGCGTTTTCATCCAAACCTGAAATATCTTTTAGATTTTGCCGGGCTTTTTTGAGTTGCATGGTTAAACTATCCAAAAGCACAACATCCGGGGGTCTTACACTGGGGGGTGATTGGGCCGCGCCCCTGGGGATTATTCCCGAAGTGTGCACAACAATTCGCTGCATATTGAACTTGGAGACATACGCGTTAGGGTCGGAGCGAAGCAGATTTTCCGAAACCCTGTTTATGGTTTTGAGCATATGGTCCAAATGCCACGCTATAGCTGCTTGGGATACCGTTTCATTTTTGATGGCCCTTTGGTCAAAATAACCTTCAATTTCCTTAAGTTGACTATCCAGAAAGTCACTATCGCTTTCCCGGTTATTGCTAATGGAAACCAAGGTAACAATGATGATCAAAATTGAAACGACCCAAGAGATTTTCTTCATTTTTATGTGGTTTTCCACCCCCACCATACAAAGGTAGGACGAACAGCTTTTCTTTTCTTAAAAGTAAAGGGGGTTGTCTGTAACTTCTTCTCTTTCTCCCGATACTTGTTCTCACTTTTTTTCATGATTATTGGTGTTTTTGATTGATACTAATGGGACGTCCAAAATTGAAATATGTAACCAAAATTTATCATAAATCTTTTTGCTCGGCTTTTTGCATGATTTCTTCCAACCAAATTTGGTGCAGGCCTTCCAGTTTTCTGGGTTGAAATACCTTTTGCATAAAGGTCAGGAAACCGGTTTGTGATTCCTGGGTTATTAGTTTGCAACCGTTGTCCGTTGGAACGATCAACCATGCATGGTACCCCTTAATACTGTTTTTTTTGGATTCCCAACTTAATCTGGAATAGGGCTCATATTCCCGGATAAAAGATTCAAAGTTCAGTCCCATGGTCTTCCACGTAAAGACAGCATCCTCCAAAAGGATGGTTGTATTATTCGGACTGGTAATAACCACGTTTCGTGCCCCTTCGTACCAATTGGGCCAGGTTTCGGCCTGGATCAAAATGTTCCAAACGGTCTCCGGGGACGCCCTAATGTCTATTTCATTATGAACAAAAAAACCGGCCTTTTTCGGGTTGTAGGCATTTGGCCAATTGATTTGATCGGTATACGGCTGCCCACTGGCCACCTTTTCTTTCGTTGATACACAGGAAATCAGGCAAAATGCAATGGCAAGTATGAAACCACTTTTTTTCATAGCAACTTATTTTTTTAAAATATCCCTTATTATTTTTAGATGGTGTTCGGTATGGATTTCCAGAAACTTTTTGGAAGTATTACGATCCATGATTCCCAAATAGGGGTGTTCAAAAAAAGCCTTTTTGGGAAGCGAGTCGTAGGCTGTAAGATTTTTTCTTGCCAACGCGAGTTGCCCATACAGACTGTCTGTATGGATAACTTCCGGAGGGGTCACAATTTTAGGGGATTCCGCCCTCCCTCTTGGGATTTTGTTGATCAGTAAAAGTAGGGTACGACCAAGATTGATCCTTCCTTTGTAATTCTCCGGATTTGATTTTTTTACAGCTTTGTGGATTTCATTGATGGTGCGCAAGGAATGATCGAGGTGCCAAGCCACTTCCACTTTGGAAACCGCAGGGTTCAGGCTGTCCCTAAAGGCAATATAACCCTCTATTTCGGTCAGTTCTCCTTTTAAAAAATGGGAACAGCATTCTTTTTTTGGATTATCCATGAGCAGAACTGTTGCAACCAAAAAGGAGCATAACAGTAGTGTTGTTTTCATTTGAATGGCGCTTAACATTAGAGTGATGCTTGCTGATGTTCGGTCATCTTCCCCATCACCATTTTCATGATACGTATCTTACCCCATCTGGGTACGGTCCTAAGACCTGATATCAATAGTTTGGTCAGCAATCCGGGAAATACGGTATGCTTCTTGCCAAGGGCCTTTAAAATGGGTACAGCTACATCACTGGGCTTTAGGGCGTTTTCCATACGCATATCCGCCACTTTTCCAAAACCGGTGTCCACTGGACCGGGAGCAGCAGCTATCACATCCACCCCATAAGGTTTAAGCTCGTGGTAAAGGCCTTCTCCCAAAGACTGTACATAGGCTTTTGTAGCCGCGTAATGGGCAGCATTGGGAGCCCCTTGAAAACCAACAATGGAACTCATCAAAACAATCCCCCCCTTTTTCTGCTCCGCAAACTTCCGGGCAAAATAATACGTGAGCATCATCAGTGCCAGGGAATTCACTTTTAACATACGGATCTCCTCGTCAAGGTTCGCCTCCCTGAAGGGACCCGATGTGCCAAAGCCGGCGGAGGCAACAAACAATCCAATGGGGATGTTCCGTAGTTCTTCTACCATTCCATAGACCTCTGGAGTAGAGGAGATATCGGCAATCACGACTTCGGTAAGAATCCCATATTCCTCTTCAAGTGAATTGCTAAAAGAACGTAGCTTTTTCTTATTTCTCCCCGAAAGGACAATGTTCATGCCAATAGTGGCGAGATTTGTGCACAATGCTTCGCCGATTCCGGAGGAGGCTCCGGTGACCAGTGCCCAGGAGCCATACTTTGTTTTGAAGGTTTTTTTGAAGTGATTTGAAAATCCCATGGCCTATGGTTTAAAATTGAAACTTGTATCCAAAATCCGGGAAGAACCCTATTTGATTTACCTGATCCACTTGATTCGTCAATCGGTTATACCTTCTTACAAACACGTTCTCATTGTTGGTAACATTTTGCAGATCCACATAGAACTGATGGGACCTTTTTTTCGTCTTACTGTTCAACCGAATGCCAAATTTTACGTCCCAACGGAAATAATTGTCAAAACGTTCGCTAAAGGCAAGGTCCTCCTGTTGTACTTCAAAGCCAGCTTGTTGTGATGCTTCAAGATCAATGGGTGTAAAATATTGTCCCCCGGAGGTGGCCAAACGGGTATCCACAAAGAATACGTTACGTCCCGCAGCGCCAATTTTAAATTCCCTGCCGGTCAAAAAATTGACAACATACCCATTATTAAAAGGGGTGTTGCGCTCAATACCATCACTACCCTCGTACCTGCTTTCAAAAAACGACCCTGTTAAAAGGCCATAATATCCCTTGCTAAAGAATTTTTCCAAAGTGAATTCGATACCGCGGTTGAACCCCGTACCTTCGTTTACCAAACCGGTGCGATCGTTGTCAAAAACAAAGTCGGCCCCTTCGGTCAGGGAAGAATAACTGGATGGAAAGGACTCTACCGCGGCATTATCAATATCCTGATAATACACTTCCACCTTGCCCCTCCAACTAGGGGCCAATTTTACATCGTAACCCAGGACATAATGGGCACTGCGAACAAAATCCAGGTTGCGATTGGTTTGAACGGCTTCCCCATTCACATTTTCATTAATAAATAATAATGGCAATGGTGCGGGCTGGTGGTGCAGGCCATATCCCAGGCTAAGGCTTTGGGATTTGGTAATAGCGTATTTTAGGCCTGCTCTGGGTTCAAAAACAAACTGTTCGTTCAGGGCGCTGTAAAGGCTATGCAATCCAGCATTGAGTGCAAGTTTTTCGGTGATCCTAAACCGTCCCTGTACATAGGGTTGTAGCACTACAAAGGATTCATCCACATCGCGGAACGTAGTTAGATCGGGATCACCATCGCCATCATTGTCCGGTTGTTCCTCCCTATCCCTAAGCAAGGATTCCAAACCAAAGTTTTCAAGCAGGACCCCAGTACGAAAAGTGATCTTATTGCTGATCTTACTATTAAAAAGCGTGGAAAACGTAAGTCTGCTTTCACGGTCATCGGTATCAAAAAATGGGAGCAACCGTTCCTCTGGAGTGTCCTTATTGATAAAACGGTCCGCATTGACTTCACTTTGTGACAGAGACCCCCCAATAATGGTTCTTAAATAGGAATTTTTCCCAATGGCCAAACGGTGTTTTAGCCCCAAGACTCCAAAGCGGGATTCAACGAAAAGATTTTCGTCCTCGGCAGCAAAAAGATCGTTCTCATCAATCTCATCCCCTAAAAAGTCAATATCGGAAGTGGCCAAAATCCCAAATACCGAAAAGGTTCCGAGTTTCCCCTTCCCAAAATTTAGGTTAAATGAAACGTCTGCATAGTTGGGTACGGCGGTGGAAGCCCCTCCGGCACCTCCCCCCACAAGCCCAATCAGGGAGTAGCGTGCCGCCAAAAGGAAGGATCCCTTGTTCTTGCCCATAGGACCTTCTGCGGTAGCTTCGAGCCCGGTAAATGCCCCGGCCTGGGCCGAGAATTCATAATCATCCACATTGCCCGTTCGAAATCCAAGATCAAATACCCCACCCAATGCATTTCCATATTCTGCGGGAAAGGCAGAAGTGATAAAATCCGAGTTTTTGAGCATATTGGGATTGATGGCAGAAACAGGCCCTCCTGTAGTGCCAAAGGCAGCAAAGTGGTTTGGATTTGGTGTTGGGATACCCTCAACGCGCCAAAGCAACCCTATGGGGGAATTCCCACGGACCACAATATCATTCCGGCTATCATCCGGAGTGGAAACCCCGGCAAAGTTGGCGGCCAAGCGCCCAACATCACTGCGTCCTCCGGAAAATCGGGTTACCTCCTCTATACCAAATTGCCTGGCCGAAACTGCGGCGGCCTTATTTAAAGGCTGGTCTTTATTGGTTTCAGTGGTAAGTACAATTTCGTCCAGTTGGTTAAAGGATTCCAAAAGTGTGATGTTCACGCTTACGTCCTTTCCTGTCGTAACTACAACATTGGGGATAGTGGCACTTTCATACCCTATAAAACTTACCCTAATGGCCTGTCTTCCCAACGGGACACCGGTAAGGGTAAAACGACCATCAAAGTCCGTAATTACGCCAGTGGCAACTTCTGTGTTCAAAAGCTCCACAGTAGCTCCCTCCAATGGGTTTTCGGATTGTTTGTCCACAACAACCCCTTTTATGGTACCGGTTTGCGAAAAACCAAAATGGACAGTTAAAATAATTAGGATAGCAATTGTTTTTTTCATGGCATGTTTTTTTGTTGAAACCAAAAATGTGAATTGCATAGGGGTCGGCCACACCAATTTGACCCAAGTGGGTTTTTTCCTTTTGAACGGGAAGGATTTGGACTGAACTGATAAAAAGCGGTTTAAGGACACTTTTTACAATTCAATCCATAATTTGACGGTTCAGTGTAAAGTGTAACGGTAAAGCAAAAGTTGGGATGGCCCGAAGGGTTACTTGTGTATCTTTAAAGTTGAAATGAAAAGGATATTTTCAAAAAAGGGGGTGCGCAAGTTTTTGTTCCGCTGGATGGTGGTCAATGTGGTTTTTTTGTTGATAAAACTTTCAGTGGAACACGGCCAAGGGGAAGAAGGGGCATTTTTTGAACCTACGCCCATATTTTACTACCTCACCGCTTTTTTATTTTTCATGGTCGCCTGGGAATATAACGATAGGCTGATATATAAACAGCTGGAACGGGGCGGGCTTAGCTTTAAAAACAGTCTTATCATTTTTGGTAAGACCATGGCGGTACTGGTTCCTATGACCGCCATAATCTATTATGTGGCCCTTTTTCCCCTTAGGGAAACCATTGGTATTGTCTGTGAGGATCCCGTTCTGGAATTTCGTGGAAATGTTCTTAGGGCTTGGTTATTGGGCTTTGCCGTGATTTTTGTGAACCTCTTCTATTTTACCATGAAACAGAAAGATGAACTTACACGTCAGATGGAAGATTTAAAACGGGAAATGATGGTATCCCAATATGCCATGTTGAAAAATCAGATAAGTCCGCACTTTTTGTTCAACAGTTTAAACACCCTTACCTCATTGATGTATGAGGACCGTGATCTGGCTTCAGATTTTGTAACGCGTTTGGCCAGTAGCTATCGCTATATCCTGGACAATCGTGAACGTGATTTGGTTACCCTTCAAAAGGAACTGGGTTTTTTGGACTCCTTTATCTTTATGATGAACGTTCGCCATAAAAAGGCGGTTCAGATACAATTGGAGATCAAGGTAAATCCCGAAAAATATGTAATACCCACACTTTCGTTGCAGATGTTGGTCGAAAATGCACTGAAACACAATAGGTACAGCAAGGAAAAACCGTTGAAGGTGGTCATTTCCTCCATTCAAAATGACGCTTTGGCCATAAAAAACAACCTGCAAAAGCGGGAACTGAAAAATGGGACCACACAGTTGGGAATCAAAAATATCAAAAGGCGCTATGCTTTTTATACGAACAAACAGGTTTTGGTCCGAGAGGAAACCGATTACTTTGAGGTCATAATTCCATTGTTGGATGAAAACATTACCAAAATGAACCTAAAAGCGATTTCCTGATGAAAGCGGTCATTGTAGAGGACGAGGAATTTGCTGCCAAACGCCTGGGGCAGTTAGTGGCCGAACTGGCACCGGAAATCCATTTGGAGGCCATACTGAATTCCGTGGAAAGTGGAACCAGATGGTTCTCCAACAATGCCCAACCGGACTTGATTTTCTTGGACATTCAATTAAACGATGGTTATGGCTTCGATATCTTGGACGGACTTGAAGAGCACCCACCGGTAATTTTCACAACGGCATACAACGAATTCGCCATTAGGGGCTTTAAGTACAACGGAATAGATTATCTGTTGAAACCCATTGTAAAGGATGACCTTAAAAAAGCGCTTGAGAAATTCAAAAAGAACATTACGCGAAATGGACGGGGCACCGCTGAAAATCTGGAACATTTAAAACAATTGTTCCACAAGGAGTACAAGCATCGGTTTATGGTTAAAGTGGGCAATATGTTCAAGTCGTTCAACGTGGAGGACATTGCCTATTTCAAGTCTTATGAAGGTATGATCTGCCTGTATACGCATTCGGGCCAGAGCTATCCCATTGAATATACCATAGACCAATTGGAAAACATCTTGAATCCCATTCATTTTTTCCGAATCAACCGAAAGTTTATGGTCTCCGTAAAATCCGTGGTGGAAATACATAGCTACTTCAACAGTCGTTTACTATTGAAAATCCTTCCCAAGGAGGAAAACCAGGTTATTGTATCCCGGGAACGTACGACCAACTTTAAACGGTGGTTGGATATGTAGGCCGGCAATTTTCACTTCTCCTTTTGGGCAAAGGATAGGTTTTCTCCATATCTTCACCCAAGGTATCAATTTAAAACAGCAACTGATGATTAAAAAGTTTGGTCTATTGGTCTTTGCCCTGGGCATACTATCCGCGTGCGGCACAAAAAATACGGTCAATGATTTGGCCACGGATAATCCAATTACGGCAGCATTGGACTTGGTAAACAGTAGTGACGATAAGATTGCGGTTTCCATTGACCCGGGAAGATTTGTCACCGATACCGTACTATACAGACTTCCCAGGGTGGTCCAGGGAACCTATTCGGTATCGGATTTCGGTAAGTATATCGAAGGCATAAAAGGCTTTGATTACCAAGGGGAAGAATTGGCCGTAAACACTGTGGATACCAATACTTGGATGTTCCCCAATGCCAAACAACTAGACCGAATAACATACTGGGTCAATGATACGTTTGACCAGGAAGTAGAGGGTGGAATAGGCGAGGAAGTCCCCTTTTCGCCTGCGGGAACCAACATTGAACCCAAGCAAATAATGTTGAACCTTCACGGGTTTATAGGTTATTTTGATTCTTTGAAGGACAACGCCTACCAAATAGACATCAGTGCTCCATCACATTTTAACTATACCTCCCCCCTCCAGGAAATTGCATCTTCAATCAGTGAGGATGGAAGCACCAAGAATTCCGTTTTTCTGGCCAATCGCTATTTTGAGGTAACGGACAATCCTATGATGTATGGCGAAACGGAAGTGGAAGAGTTTATGGTTGGGGATATAAAGATCGTATTGAGTGTTTTTTCTCCCAATAAGGTGCATACCGCTGCCGAGATCAAAGAGACGGTAAATAGAATGATGTTGGCCCAAAAAAAGTACCTGGGCGATTTAAACAGCACACCCCGTTATGATATCCTGCTTTATTTATCCGATACGGCGAAAGAAGATTCCCCAAAGGGTTTTGGGGCTTTGGAACATCATTCCTCCACTGTGGTGGTCCTACCGGAGCAAATGGAACCAGAGGCCATGGCAGAATCCATGATAGATATTGTGGCACACGAGTTTTTCCATATTGTAACCCCGTTGTCCGTACATTCTGAGGATGTACACTATTTTGACTACAATGCCCCCACCTTTAGTAAGCATCTATGGCTCTACGAGGGGGTTACCGAGTATTTTGCACAGCATTTCCAGGTGTATGAAGGCGTGATCGATAGAGAAGAGTATTACTCCAGGACCACACAAAAAATAAATGCGTCACGCTCCAATTATGACGATACCATGAGCTTTACGCAAATGAGTGAGAATGTTTTGGAAAGTCCTTATAAGGAAAACTATACCAATGTTTATATGAAGGGTGCCCTTATAGGAATGTGTCTGGATATTTTAATGCGCGAAAACAGTGAGGGTAATCGAAGCCTGCTGACCCTAATGAAGGAACTGTCCAATACCTATGGCAAAAATAGGCCCTTTGTTGATGACGATTTGATCCAAGAGATTACAGGAATGACCTACCCAGTAGTGGGGGAGTTTTTGAATACCCATGTGGTGGGGACCACCCCTATTGATTATGATGCTTTTTTTGAAAAAGTGGGATTGTATTTTGCTGAAGCTGAAGTAGAAACAAACTATATCCAAAATGCGGGAAACCTCATTGTTGGTGCCGACCCGGAAAAAGGTGCCATAAAGTTCAATGATTTGGTTGCCAACAATAGTTTCTGGAATGACAATGGTGCCCAACCCAATGATGTGTTTAAGTCCATTAACGGGGTAGAAGTGAGCTTGGCCAACGCCAATCAAATCTTTGGGGAGGTCTTTGCCTGGCAACCGGGTAAGGAAATAGAAGTGGTCCTAATGCGTGAAGCTGAGGAAGTGGTGATAAAGACAACTACCACACCTTCGTATACCAAAGCAAATACCCTAATGGAAAATCCAGAGGCTTCCCAAGGTCAGAAAGCGCTTAGGAATGCCTGGTTGAAGCGCTGAGAAAAGTAGTAGGGGTTAAAATCGGGACATATTTTGTTAAGCGGCATAATGAACCAATGGTATTGGCCTAAAACCTGGGGTGCAATAAAGACTACTTAAAGTCAATAGTAAAATTGGCCCAACCATACCAACAAATTCAAGATAACAAGTAGCGTAACTCTGCGTACCCTTAGGAAAATCCCTTTTAGGTGTTCCTCCATAAAAAGAACCCGAGAGCATCTATTTTTTTCAAGAGCCCCATAAAAACAAGGCAATCAAATAAGGGTCCAAAGATTGATTTTTGTAGTTTCATAAGGTATTAACGTAAACATCTTTTATCATGAAAAAACCTGTAATCGCTGTAATGCTTTCATTGACCCTGTTATGTTCAAGTTGCCTTGGATCGTATCAAGCCTTTAATAACCTTAGGGATTGGAACGATGGTCTGACCGATAGTAAGTTCTTGGATAACCTTATATTTTGGGGACTGAACATCGTACCCGTATATGGATTGTTTTTTATAGGGGATACCCTTATTTTCAACGTCATTGAGTTTTGGTCAGGGTCTAACCCCATTGCCATGAAAGAGGGTGATGTGGAAACACAACTTGTGGAACATGAAGGAAATACCATTGAAATGGTAGGGACAAAAAACCGGATCCAACTAACGGTTTTGGAGGGCCCCAAGAAGGGAAGCAAATTGGAACTATTCTATAAGCCGGATGAAAAGTCGTGGAATGCCATTCGACCCAACGGTGAGATCATTAAACTTTCCTCTATGGAAGAGGGCTTTTACATTGTTTACTTACCAAATGGGAAAGAGGTCCGAATAAATCCACTGGATTCTAGAGAAACGAATTTGGCACTATTGGAAGAAAACAAAAGTTGCTACTATATGGAAGGGATGCTCGCAACAATAGAATAAGCAATAAAAAAACCCCCGAGCAATCGGGGGTTCTTGTTAAGGTTATACGAAAGATCAATATCTATAATACTCCGGTTTATAGGGTCCTTCCACGGTTACCCCAATATATTCGGCTTGATCTTTTTTCAATTCTGTGAGTTCGGCGCCCAATCTGGCCAGGTGCAATTTTGCCACTTTTTCATCCAAATGTTTGGGGAGCATATACACCTCATTGTTGTAGTCTTCACTGTTGTTCCACAATTCAATCTGCGCCAAGGTTTGATTGGTAAAGGAATTGCTCATTACAAAACTTGGGTGGCCCGTGGCGCAGCCAAGGTTTACCAATCGGCCTTCGGCCAAAATAACAACATCCTTACCATCAATGGTATACTTATCTACTTGAGGCTTGATTTCATCTTTGGTATGTCCATATTCCCCATTTAACCAGGCCATATCGATTTCATTGTCAAAATGTCCAATGTTACAAACAATGGCCTTGTCCTTTAACGCGCGGAAATGTTCTTCCCGGATAATGTCCTTGTTTCCCGTTGCCGTAATGACCACATCCGCATTCTGCACAACACTTTCCAGCTTTTTCACTTCATAACCATCCATACAGGCCTGCAAGGCACAGATGGGATCAATTTCGGTTACGGTAACGATTGCCCCTGCACCCCTAAAAGAAGCAGCGGTTCCTTTTCCAACATCACCATACCCTGCAACAACCACCCGCTTTCCGGCCAACATGGTATCCGTAGCCCTACGAATGGCATCTACAGCACTTTCCTTACAACCATACTTGTTGTCAAACTTGGATTTGGTCACCGAGTCGTTTACATTGATTGCGGGCATGGGCAGTGTTCCATTTTTCACACGATCGTACAAACGGTGCACGCCAGTGGTGGTTTCTTCGGACAGTCCTTTGATCGCGCTGGTCAATTCAGGATATTTGTCCAATACCATATTGGTCAAATCCCCACCATCGTCCAAAATCATATTTAATGGCTGTCTTTCTTCCCCAAAGAACAAAGTCTGTTCTATACACCAGTCAAATTCCTCTTCATTCATACCTTTCCAGGCATAAACAGGTATCCCGGCAGCGGCAATAGCGGCGGCGGCATGATCCTGGGTAGAGAAAATATTACAGGAACTCCAGGTAACATCAGCACCAAGTTCCACAAGGGTTTCTATAAGTACTGCGGTCTGGATGGTCATATGGAGACATCCTGCTATACGGGCACCTTTTAAAGGTTGCTCGTCCTTGTACTCTTCACGTAAGGCCATCAATCCCGGCATTTCTGCCTCGGCCAGTTCTATTTCCTTTCTTCCCCAATCTGCCAATGAAATGTCTTTCACTTTAAAAGGAACATATGCTACAGTTTTGGTGCTCATAATTGTGTATTTGAATTATTTATAGCAATTTTCGGCTGCAAAGATACAAATTCACCTTACTATTAGCTGTGCCACTTCACAAAACCATAACAGTTTCAGAGCATATAAAATCCTTTATTTGGAAGGTAACCGAAAAGGAAAATGAACTGGCCAATGGTATAGAACTCAGTCAACGTTGCCAGGATCGTTTAAAGGATATGAAGTCGGAAATGCACCGAAGGGCATTTTTAAGCATACGGCATTTGTTGGGTTTGGCGGGATATGAGGGGAAGCACTTATTTTATAATGAATTTGGGAAGCCCTTTTTGATGGATGGCACCCATATCTCCATATCGCATTCCCATAACTTTACGGGAATCATTGTAAGTACCTCCAATAAAGTTGGGATAGATATTGAAAAGCAGCGGGAAAAAATTCTGAGGATAGCCCATAAGTTTACACCTTTGCATGAATATAGAACCGTAGCCAATGCAGAGGCGTTGATCCTTAAACTTACCCAGGTTTGGTGTGCCAAGGAAGCACTTTATAAAATTTATGCACAACCAGGGCTCAGTTTCCTAAACCATATCATGGTAAACGATTTTAAACTAGGGGACTTGGGGACTACGGCAGAAATTCACTATCAGGGAAGGAAATCCAGCTATCAGATCACTTTTGATGAATTTGAAGGGTTTTCCTATGCCTATGCCATGGATGGCAATTAAGAGCCTGTTTGGGAATTTGTCAATTGTTTTCTGATGTCCCTTTTTGGGGCCAGCGCACCACCTGGCCCCTCTTTCAAAGGCCAAACCGTTGGCCTTTTCTTTCGGTCCTGTTAAAATTTTAGTCCATAACTATGACTATGCTTTTCCATCGCACCGGCTCGCCCATAGCTTTCGCTATGTCGTGCCTCGTTCCGCGCTAAAAATGGCCTATAACAATTCCAATTACAAATTCCCAAACAGGCTCTAAGTTTACCTGTTTAATGCTAGATTTGTCCCCTAAAAGATAGATATATCCAATGAAAATCTCTGTAGAGCTTACCCTGACCCCATTACAGGATGATTTTGAACCCCCAATCATCAATTTCATTACAAAACTTCGGAACTCCGGATTAAAGGTTTTGGAAAATCCTCTGAGCACACAGGTCTATGGCCCTTATGATGCTGTAATGGCCTTAGTTACCCAAGAGATTAAGGTGGCTTTTGAAAATACGGATAAGGTGCTGTTGTATATGAAAATCGTTAAGTCCGATCGAAGCGATTATGAGCCCCATTTTTGATTTTTTTCTTGATGCCTATCGCGGGAAGGAAACCTACATTGTTATTCTGGAGGCCATTGTCTTTGTATCGGGGATACTCAGCGTTTGGTTTGCGAAGCATGAAAACATTTGGGTGTATCCAACAGGGCTATTGGCAACGGTGATCACGGTGTATTTATTCCTGAGGGATGGGCTCTTGGGAGACATGATGATGAACTTTTATTGGTCCGCTATGAGCATTTATGGTTGGTGGAACTGGTCAAGAAAAAAAGGGAATAGGACAATTGTCAAGATTTCAAGAACCACTGCCAGGGAAAAATGGATTGGATTGGGATTGTTCTTGGCAACCATGGGCTTTAATTATTTGGTTTATCGTTTCTTCGGTTATGAAATTTTGACTTCCAATTACATTGATATTTTTACATCGGGACTGTTCTTTACGGCAATGTGGTATATGGCGCTGAAGAAGTTGGAAAACTGGACCCTTTGGATTATTGCAGATGTTATTACCGTTCCACTGTATGCCTATAGGGGTTGGGGAATGTTGTCCTTTCAATATCTTATTTTTACTGTTTTGGCAATACAAGCATATGCTGCATGGAAGAGAAGCTTAAGCAACAGCCCTCAGACCTTATTAAGATAGTCCTGTTTGGACCCGAATCGACCGGAAAAACTACTTTGGCAAAACAATTGGCCAAACATTACAATACCCGTTGGGTCCCGGAGTATGCCCGTGAATACCTTCAAAAAAAATGGGACAATGAGGGAAAGATTTGCGAACTGGAAGATCTTTTGCCAATAGCCAGGGGACAAATGGCCCTAGAAAACCAATTGGTTAAACAAGCCAATAAGATTCTTATATGCGATACGGACCTATTGGTAACCAAGGTATATTCCGAAGCCTATTTTGATGGCTTTTGTGATCCACTCCTGGAGAAATATGCCCTCCAAAATACCTATGACCTTTATTTTTTGACCGGTATCGATGTACCATGGGTACCAGATGACCTTAGGGATAGACCAAATGAGCGGGTAAAGATGCTTAACCTTTTCAAAACAGCTTTGGAGAAATATCACCGTACTTTTATTATTTTAGAAGGTAATCAAGAAAAACGATTGGATACGGCCATTACCGAAACTGACAAACTGACGAATAATGATTGACTTTACACAAAAAGACGAAGCACAACTTAATGAAAAGGGGATTACCAAGGAAAGGGTGCTCCAACAGATCGAAACCTTTAAAGAGGGCATTCCGTTCGTAACCCTTGAAAAAGCCGCCATAATTAAGGGAGGCATTGTAAAGGTTGAAAATGAGGGGGAATTGGTTTCGTACTATGAAGACGCTATTGAGGGCAAGACGATCTTAAAGTTCGTTCCAGCTTCAGGTGCCGCCTCTCGAATGTTCAAGGCCATGTTCAATTTTGTGGATGCCTTTGACCCATCAAAGGAGACATTGGAAACCTATTTTGACCGGACCGGGGATAAGGCCGTACAGCAATTTGTTGAAGGCATGGATAAATTTCCGTTTCAGGATGAACTGTTACAAAAAATTGAAGGACAATACGCCAATGAAGATGAAAAAGCACACCTTTTTGTCAAAACCATGTTGGCGGAAGACGGCCTCAATTTTGGTTTTTATCCCAAAGGTTTGCTTCCCTTTCATGTGTGCAAACGAGGCGCTGCCACACCTTTTAAAGAACATTTAAAGGAAGCGGCATGGTATGCCAAAACCAATGGCAAGGCCAATTTGCACTTTACCATTTCGCCGCAACATGAGGAAATGTTCAGAACGGAAGAAAGTATTTCCGTACCAAGAATTTCGCAAAAGACCGATACGGAATTCAGGGTATCCTATTCCTTTCAAAAACCATCAACGGATACGGTGGCCGTCAATAGGGACAATACCCCTTTTCGCAATGCCGATGGAAGCCTATTGTTCCGGCCTGGGGGTCACGGCGCTTTGATCGAAAACCTCAACGAACAGGATGCCGATGTTATTTTTATCAAGAACATAGATAATGTGGTCATTGACAAAAATTTGGAAGCGGTGGGCAACAGTAAAAAAATGCTTGGGGGGCTATTGTTAAAACTTCAAAGCGCGACATTTGCCTATGCCCAGGAATTGGATAACGACCCAGATACCGAAAAAATCAATGAGATAGCAACATTCGCTGCCGACCAATTGAACGTGGTACTTCCTGATGGCTTCCTTAATATGGGCAATGATGAAAAACAAGCTGTCCTAAAAAAATATATCAACCGCCCTATCCGTATCTGTGGTATGGTAAAAAATGAGGGTGAACCTGGTGGAGGGCCTTTTTTCATAAAGGATGGCCAGGGAAATATTTCGCTTCAAATAATAGAATCAGCACAGGTGGATATGTCAGATTCGGCCCAGGTATCCATCCTTAAAAATTCAACACATTTTAACCCCGTGGACTTGGTTTGCGGCGTTAAGAACCATAAAGGGGAAAAATACGATCTTATACAGTTTGTGGACCATAAACAAGGTTTTATAACTGATAAAACAAAAGATGGCAAAAATTTAAAGGCAATGGAACTTCCAGGACTTTGGAATGGCGCCATGGCCTTTTGGAACACTATTTTTGTTGAGGTCCCCTTGGTTACCTTTAATCCCGTAAAAACGGTAAACGATCTTTTGAAGCCTTCCCATCAGGCTTAAAAACCAATATAGTATATCCATTAAAGCCACCTTTTTAGGTGGTTTTTTTGTTTTATGTGACTTTTCCAAAAAAGAGGTGTCTTACCAATAGAAAAGCAAAAGAAATGGCAGACATCATAAAATCGGGACTATTGGGAATTGCATGGGTAGGGACCTTGATTTTTTCTGCGCCACTTTTGAACGATACTGAAGACAAAAGAATAGTTGTTGCTGCCGAAGAGGTAGAGCTGAAAACAGAAAATGATATTTGCACTCCGCTGTAGCCAGTAAGGCTTAAGGATTTTTGGTTGGTTGATTTGGTTGAAAGGACCGTAAAGTGGATACGATACGGTCCTTTTCATGAAAAAGAAATAAAAAGTATCCGAACGGGTGATGCTATGCTACACTAACCAGGCGTTATCCCAGAGACCCAAGTTATGGGAATCGGAAAGGCTGCCATTGGCAGCCTTTTTCTTTCCTGGAGCATAAAAAAAACTAAAAAGGGCATCCAATTGTTTTTTTTGGTCGTAAATAAGGGGTATATCCCAAAACATAAGAAAAATGAAGAAGCTTATTCTCCTTGCTATAATATCAATGGCCAACCTGTCCATTTCCAATGCAAATATGGTACACCCAACGGAAGTATTCGTGGAAAAAACGGACGAATACCAAAAAATTGACGCTTCGGAACTGCCTCCAGCCGTAGTGGAAGCATTGCTTAAGGATTACCCTACCTCTAAACTAAGTCAAGCTTTTAAGAACCGATATGGTAAGTACAAGCTCATTATGGTATTACAAAGTGGTACAAGAAGAACGGTCTACATTGATTCCTACGGTCGATGGTTACCTAAAAAATAGCTGTAGTCTTTAAAAAAACCTGGAAGACCATCTTTTAGATGGTCTTTTTTTGTGTAAAAAATATACAGTCTGTTGGGCTTGGTAAACACAATTACACAACCCCGATTTTTATTGTAAAATCGTAAATACCTCATTTTTAAAAAGTTACATCTTATTTTGCTTTTCAAAAAGTATTGGCACTGGATTTTCATAAGGTTAGGCAAGTTAAATTTTAAAACATACATGATGAAAAAATTGATTTTTGCAACCATTTTATCCATAGCTGGTCTTACGGCTATGGCACAGGAAGAGATTGCCGAACAAATTGGGGATGGGGTGAGTTCCATGAACATTACCCAGGATTTTGAGGAAATAAGTGTTTCCGACCTCCCAGAGGCTGTTACGGCATCTGTGGCAAGGGACTATCCTACCGCCAAAATTACCAAAGCATACAAAGACGCTTCCGATATCTACAAAATGGAAGTTGCTATGGAAGATGGTAGCTCAGGTACGCTATATGCAGATGCGGAAGGGAACTGGATAAAGGTATAGCGTATGTGATTCATAGCATATGTGCTTGTTTGGTTTGGAAAGGGGGCCCACATTCGTGGGCTCCCTACTTTTATGATAATTTTACAGCACTTCCAACGTCCAATTCTTTTCCAGTGCCGTAATTATGGTATTAAGACATGCCCAAAATCTTAATTATTGAGGACGATACCGCTTTCTGTCAAATGCTACATGCGTTTTTGACCAAGCATGGCTTTGACATTTCATCAACAAGCACAATAAGTGAGGCGGAAAAAGAGTTGCGACTTACTTTTTTTGATGTTATCCTGTCCGATGTTAGATTGCCTGAGGGCAATGGTATTTCCCTACTTTCCAAAATAAAAAAGCAATTCCCGGGGACACAGGTCATATTAATGACCGGTTATGCAGAGGTAAAAACAGCAGTGGAGGCAATGAAAAAAGGGGCATTTGATTACATTTCCAAGCCCTTTACCCCAGAAAGTATGCTATTGGCCATTACTAATGCACTAGGAAAGGAATCCCTCGGAAAAACACTGTCCCCAAAAAAGGAAACGGCTACGGTGCAACCTCCAGGGAAAGGGGGGTACGGCGCTATTTTTGGTAGCAGTGAAGCTTCCAAAAAATGGAAACAGTACATGGATTTGGTAGCTCCCACGGATATGTCGGTTCTGATTACGGGGGAGAGCGGTACGGGAAAGGAAGTTACGGCAAAGGCCATTCACCATGGCAGTAAGCGAAAGCGCGAAAACTTTGTAGCCGTGGATTGTGGCGCCATTCCAAAAGAAATTGCAACCAGTGAGTTTTTTGGGCATGTCAAGGGAAGCTTTACGGGTGCCGTTGCCGATAAAGCAGGACATTTTGAAACCGCAAACGGCGGTACACTTTTCTTGGATGAAATAGGAAACCTTTCCTACGAAAACCAAGTGTTATTGCTTAGGGCACTACAGGAACGAAGGATAAAGCGCGTGGGCAGTTCACAAGAGATTTTGATTGATGTGCGAATCATAACCGCAACAAATGAGAGTTTATTGGATAGGGTTGCCGAAGGGAGTTTCAGGGAAGATCTATACCATCGTTTGAATGAGTTTTCCATAGAAATCCCTTCCCTAAAAGATCGCGCTGAAGATTTGGTGCTCTTTGCCAATTATTTTTTGGACAGGGCAAACGAAGAACTGGATAAAAAAGTGGCGGGTTTTTCAGAAGATGTAATCCAGATGTTCCATGCATATGCGTGGCCGGGTAACCTCAGGGAGCTAAAGAACGTCATAAAGCGCGCCGTTCTTTTTACCAAAGGGGATACCATTGAATTAAGCGCAATAGCAAATACATTACAGGAACGTACGGGCTTGGACTACGAATCCAAATTCTCAAAATCCAGTTACGAGAGGGAAAAAATCCTCAGTGCCCTAAAGCAGACCAATTTTAACAAAAGCAAGGCGGCCAAGTTGTTGCGGATGACAAGAAAGACCCTTTACAATAAAATCCATAAGTATCAATTGGAAGTGTGATCACATACATGTGAAATCCCTTTTTTCAAGTCCGAAACAAAGATCTGAAGTTTCTCAAAGCTTTTTATGGTTTTTGCATGCGGTGTATCAACGGAAAGCTCCTCAAACCTTTCAAGGATTACAATGGCATTCTTGACCTCCAACTGACGGAACATGGGCAACATCTTATGGGAAATGGATTTTATCCCATCGTAGTCCGATTGTTTCACGGCTCTGGAGAGCAGTTTCATATTTTGGGCCGTGTTCTCCAAAAAGCTTTTCAAAATTTCGTTCATTCCCTCGGTGCTGTGCACAAAAGCAGAAATACCCTTCAAATTGAACAGGTTGGTGTTGGTTGGCACTGCCCCGACATCACAATTATGGGAATCCAAAACTTTTGCGATGGCATCCAACAGTTCCTGTTGTGAAAAAGGTTTTGCCAGTACATGGCTAAAACCGGCGTTCGCATAGACGCATTGGTCTATGTTTCGTTGGCCCGTCATCGCAATAATGGGCTGGCCCTTATAATGTTTGTGGTCCTCACCTTTTAGTTTTTTAACTACTTCAAAACCATTGGTCTTTGGCATTTGGATGTCCGTTAGGACAATATCATATTGAAAATTCCCCGTTTTCTTTAGACGCTCAAAACTTGAAAAAACTTCAGTACGCATTCCATAGGTTTTACCGGTTTCGGTCAGCAGTTCCAAAAAGGTATGGTCGTCATCAAAAATGAGCAGTGAAGGCCGTTTTTTCAAATGATTTCCTTTGGATTGCCCTCTAGAAACTGGTGTGTCTGAAAATTGTAGTGGCAAGGTGAGCGTAAAACAACTGCCCTTGTTTTTTTCACTTTCCAGATGCAGGGTGCCGTTCAATAGTTTGGTTAACTTTTTGGCAATGGTAAGCCCTAAACCATAGCCCCCATATTTTTTTTCTATGGAACTGCTCCCTTGGGTGAACTCTTTAAAAATGGATTCCTGTTTTTCCAAAGCAATGCCAATACCGGTATCAAGAACCTTAATTTCAATATGTGGATTAGTTGTTGTTTCTCGGATTCGGGCTTGGACTTCCACATCACCTTTATCGGTAAATTTGAGTGCATTTCCCAATAGATTGGCAAGTATTTGGCGTAGTCTAAATGGATCCCCAAGGATTGGGATTTCCAATTTATCTTCAATCTCCAACCCAAGCGCGATGGATTTCTTTTTACGTAACCCTTCAAAATCCAAAGCAATTTCAGTGATTAAGTGGGACAGCACAAAAGGTATTTTTTCTGGCCGTATTTTGCCTGCCTCCAACTTTGAAAAGTCCAGAAGGTCGTTCACTAACCTGTCCACGTACGTGGCAGCGGATTTTATATGCTTTACATACTCCCTTTGCTTGGTCTCCAGATGGCCATGCTCCATTAATTCGGTATATCCACTTATGCTGCTCAATGGTGTCCTTAGATCGTGGCTTACCGTGGAGATCAATTGCTCCCTGCTTTTGAGAAGGGACTCGGAATATTTTTTTTCCTGTTCCAATTGTTGACGGTATTGCTGAACCTTCCAAAAGTCCCTGGTAATTAGAAATGTAGAAATTGAGACCACAATAAGTCCAAGAAAAATGGCAGCCCCGGTCAAATGGTAACTTCGTCTTATAGCTTCTTGCTTATGAAGATTGTCCAAATAGGTATGGGTAATGATTTCTTTTTCAAAAGCCGTGATCATACTTCTTAGCTTTTGTGAAAGCGCCATATCCGCTTTGTAGATTTCAAGTTCCTTTACCAATACCGAGCGTTCCATTCGTGACTTTTCCGTTTTGGCATGTTCCAAAATGGACCGGGATATGCGCAACATGGAATCGATACCTATTTTAGCTGCATTTCCATCTGGTTCATCCGGAATATTGTTATTGAGTAGAGCCACATATTCCCGTATGGAATTCTTGGTCTTTGGGGGCAATTCCTTAAAATTGGGAACAAAGGTCTCCGGAGTGATCCTTCCCATATCAACCTCTATTTTATCGAACCTTTTGAGCAAGGAATCAATTGGGGCACTTTTGGTATTCTCTACCTTTAGTTTTCGTAGTTCGGCATTATTATAGACTTTTTGCTGCAAGAGTTTTTGAATACTGTCCAGCTTTTGAAATTGTCCCTTGTCCTTGGTCAATAGTTGAAGGCTCTCAATGGAATTGAATATGGAATCCACCTTTTTGGCATAGGCCCTAAGGTTTGCCCGTTTTTTGGTTTGCAATACCAATTTGGACAAATTTTCGGCCTCATACAGTTCTGTGAGCAATGCACTGGTTTTTAACAACTTTATATTGTCTTCTTCCCTAATTTGTGAGGAGCCGTATTCCTTGAATTCCGAATAAATAAAAAAAGCGGCAAGTAATACCAATACACCTAAAACAGAATAACTGGCAATAACTTTTAAGATAAACCTTTGCTTGGACTTGGGGTACATGTAAAGGGGCTTTCCATAGATATACGTGACTGCATAAGGGTAAAGGTTGTTAAAGGAAGCGAAACAATTCGGTTTTATTATGAAAAATGATCGGTAAGGATTACTTTTGGCGCATCTCAAAGGGGTGCTTTACCAAAGTAAGGATTTTGAAATACCGAATGGGAACCGTAAGATTCTAAATTTCGACAATCAAAATTCCAAGTTCCGTAAGGCTGAGATTATACCCATTGAACCTGGGCAGGTAATGCTGCTAAGGGACCGAGCGTTGGGAAAATGTTCCATCCGTCCTGAGCTTCATCGAAGGAGGTACATTTTCGACGAAGGACCAACTGCGCCGTTGGCGAAGTTACCTTCGAATTGGGTCGCTCAAAAAAATAAGTGTAACCAGAATAATAGCCCCTTTTATTCGTAAAATTTTTTACGGATGAAAACATCTATTTTCACAACACTGGCCCTGTGCAGCCTTGCGGTACCGCTTCATGCACAAAATCAAGAACAGGATACTACCCAAGGGACCAAAGTGGTTTTGGATGAGGTTTTGGTATCCGCGGTTAGGGTAACCAAAGAATCTCCGGTTACTTTTTCAAATTTGGAAAAGGAAGAAATTGCCCCCCGAAACTTGGGGCAGGACATTCCCATCCTGATGAATTTTTTACCTGCTGTGGTCACTACCTCAGATGCTGGAGCTGGCATTGGCTATACCGGAATACGTGTACGGGGTAGTGATGCCACCAGGGTCAACGTGACCATAAATGGAATCCCATATAATGATGCCGAATCACAAGGAACGTTTTGGGTGAACATGCCGGATTTTGCTTCTTCTACACAGAGTCTCCAATTGCAACGTGGTGTGGGAACATCAACCAACGGAGCGGGTGCTTTTGGTGCCAGTCTTAACTTATTGACCGATGCGTTTTCTGAAGAGGCCTACGGGCAAATTTCTTCCTCTTTTGGAAGTTTTAATACCCTGAGAAACAATATCAAGTTTAGTACCGGGCTCATGTATGACCATGTGGAACTGTCCGGGCGATTGTCCCGCATTATATCGGATGGCTATATAGATAGGGCTTCTTCAGAGTTGGATTCTTATTTTTTACAAGGGGTCTACAAAGATGATAATACCTTGGTAAAGGCACTATTGTTTGGCGGACACGAGATTACCTACCAATCTTGGTTTGGGGTTGATGCCCAAACATTGGAAGAGAACCGAACCTTTAATAGCGCAGGGCAGTACACGGATGAAAATGGACAAACCCGTTTTTATGAAAATGAAGAGGACAATTACAAACAGGACCATTTTCAACTGCACTGGAACGAACAACTGAATGACAATTGGAACACCAATATAGCGGTACATTACACTAAAGGAAGGGGCTTTTTTGAGCAGTTTCGGGAAGATGACGATTTTGAAACCTATGGTTTTGAACCCTTGGTGGTAAATGGGGAAGAGGTCGATACCACGGATTTGATTCGTAGAAGATGGCTGGACAATGACTTTTATGGAACCGTCTTTTCGGCAAATTATCAAGATGAAAACCTGCAGTTGATCTTGGGCGGAGGATACAATATCTACAAAGGCGATCATTTTGGCGAGGTCATTTGGGCGCGTTTTGCCAATAACAGTGAATATCGAGATCGGTATTATGACGATACGTCCACAAAGACCGATCTAAACCTCTACTCAAAGGCCATTTATAAGTTGGATGACCAATGGAGCCTCTTTGGAGATCTTCAATACCGAACTGTGGGTTATGAGGCCAATGGGGAGGATACCGGTTTGGTAGACGACACCTTTAATTTTTTCAATCCAAAAGCAGGGCTCACATTTGACCTTAATAAAAACAACAATTTTTACTTCTCTTATGCCCGTGCAAACAGGGAACCCAATCGTAACGATTATGAAAACGGAAATCCAAGGCCAGAAAGGCTTAATGATTTTGAATTGGGTTGGCGTTATATCAATCCGTCCGTTCAGTTGAATACCAATGTGTATTATATGCGCTATAAGGACCAATTGGTCCTTACCGGCGAACTAAATGATGTTGGAGCTCCATTACGGGCCAATGTAGGGGACAGTTACCGATTGGGATTGGAAGTAGACGCCAGGTTTTCCCTGGGCACTAAATGGTTTTTGCAGCCCAATGTTGCGCTGAGCAGCAATAAAAACATTGACTTTATCTTTCAACGGGATGGTGAAATCCAGAATTTGGGCAATACCAATATTGCCTATTCCCCAAATGTGGTGGCTGGCAATATTTTGGGATACATGCCCCATGCCAATTGGCAATTTTCCCTATTGTCCAAATACGTTAGTGAGCAATATATGGGCAATATAGATGCTGAAGGCTCCATTTTGGAGGCCTATTCCCAAACGGATTTAAACATTCAATATACCTGGCAGGCCAACTCATTTATTAAGAGTATCGTATTCTCAGGTCTGGTGAACAATATTTTTGATCAAGACGTTGTGTCCAATGGTTTTTTCTTCACTTTTGATGATGATTTTACCAATCCCGGAACGGTGACCACAGTAGAAGGAGCTGGATTTTATCCCCAGGCCGGAATCAATTTTCTTGTTGGAGCAACCTTAAACTTTTAAAATGAAAACAATGAAACTGGCGTTGGACTGGACGCCCAATATCAATCACTTAGGATTTTTTGTGGCCGATGCCCTGGGGTATTTTAAAGAGGCTGGATTGGAAGTGGAATTATTGGATCCCCAGGAGGATAACTACGCGGTCACTCCGGCCAAAAAAGTTGAGATGGGCATAGCGGATATGGCGCTTTGCCCCTTAGAGAGTGTAATAAGTTACCGTTGCAAAAGACATCCTTTTGACGCTGTGGCCTTGGCTACCCTATTTCAGGAGGATTTAAGTGCAATTGTGGTTTTGGAAGACAGCGACGTACAAAGACCAAGGGATTTGGATGGGAGGTCCTACGCTTCTTATAAAGCAAGATATGAAGATGAAATTGTATGTCAGATGATCAAAAATGATGGAGGTGCCGGACAAATGGAGTTGGTCTATCCCGATAAATTGGGTATTTGGGAAACTTTGCAATCGCGACAATATGATGCCACCTGGGTTTTCCTTAATTGGGAAGGGGTCCAGGCCCGTGGCAACGGATTGGAACTTCGGGAGTTTAGACTTTCGGATTATGATATTCCCTATGGCTATTCTCCCATTATCCTGGCATCCCAAAAACGTGTGGAGAAGGATAACCCGTCGTATTCCGCTTTTTTACAGGCTGTTAAAAAAGGTTTTTCCTATGCCAAACAAAATCCAGGGGAAGCCGTAAGGATTTTGGCTCCTTTGGTCGCGGAACAGGATAAGGACATTGATTTGCTCAAAAGTCAAAAGATGACCATAGCGGCTTATGGAAACCATGCGGATTGGGGTAAAATGGACCGGCATCGGGTGGATCAATTTTTAAACTGGCTCAAAACAAAAGACTTGGAAAAGGCACCTTTGCATTACGGGGAACTGGTGTATACGGGACTCCACTTTTAGGTCCGATCCAAGGTGTTGGAAGGGTGGAGGCACCTGCCATGTGCCAGCCCATTTGTGCGCCTGCCTTGTGAAGGGTAATTCTTTCTAATTTTGGGAAAACGCTAGTTATGGAACATGCCCCTTTTTTTCGTCATAAACCTATCCGTTGGGGAATTATAGGTTGTGGCAATGTGACGGAGGTAAAAAGTGGACCACCTTATCAAATGACCCAGGATTTTGAATTGGCCATGGTAATGCGACGGGATGGTGGGAAGGCCAAGGATTATGCCATGCGGCATAAGGTGCCCCATTGGACTACGGACGCTGGGGAAATCATTGAAAACCCTGGGATTGACGCAGTCTATATAGCAACCCCTCCAGACACCCATAAGTTTTATGGCCTGCAAGTGGCAAGGGTAGGGAAACCGTGCTGTATTGAAAAACCGATGTCCCCCTGTTATGCAGATAGCCTGGAAATCTACAATGCTTTTCAGGAAAGGAATGTCCCTTTGTTCGTTGCCTATTATCGGAGGTCCCTTCCAAGGTTCAACAAAATAAGGGAATGGTTGGATTTAGGATTGATAGGGGAAGTACGGCACATCCATTGGGTAAAAACAAGGACGGCCAGTCCTTTGGATTTGAGCGGTGAATACAATTGGCGTACCGATGCCAAAATTGCCCCGGCCGGTTATTTTGATGATTTGGCCAGTCATGGATTGAACCTATTTACCTATTTACTTGGGGATATTACGGGAGCAAAAGGGATCGCCGGTAATCAACAGGGATTGTACACTGCTTTAGATGCCATAACGGGGAGTTGGAAACATAAGAACGGGGCAACCGGTTCCGGGAGTTGGAATTTTGGAAGCCACGAACCCAAAGATCATGTGGAAATCTTGGGTTCCAAAGGAGAGATTCGGTTTTCCGTGTTGGATGAATCCCCATTGGAATTGATTTATGGCTCAAATAGGGAATCCGTTTTTATTGAACATCCCAAACATTTGCACCAGTATCATGTGGAAAATATGCGCAAGCAATTGTTAGGGGAGGCAAAACATCCTTCTTTGGGCAGTTCAGCCTTGCATACCAGTTGGGTGATGGACAAAATACTTGGCGTAATCTAATTGGAAATAATAACGGAATTGCCTGACAAAACCGCCCGGTAAGGTTTTAGATTATAAAATCTGCTGCCATCGTCAGGAGGGTTGAGCAATTGCCCGAAGAATAAGTTGTACTCAAAATCATCACAGGGGCAACGCACATTTTGGCCTTCCAAGGTCATCGTGGTACAATCACTGGGCGCTTGGTTGGGGCAACTGGCTTCCCACGCTACGAATTGATTTCCAGTTCCCGTTCTCATTACAAACGCACCTCTTAATCCAACGCCGTCGTTACCAACATAAATAGGGTTCCCAATATTGTTAAGGTCCGTATATAAGGGAAGGTTAAGGTTGAGTTCAAACCTAAAATTGGCATCCGGTAGAAAAGGGTTTCTATTGGGACTATCACTTTCACATGAAAACAGTAAGGGTATGAAAATCAGGCAGAAAAGCTTTTTCACGGCGTTTAATTTTAGGTAAAAATCACTAAATTTTGTGTATATTTGCGTTAAATCCTCGCTAAAAGCTGTGCAGGCACGGTCAAAGCAGAGGATTTTTTCAATTAAAATAAGGAAGAACCGTGGGGAGAATCCGTCTTTTCCCTTATGGTCGTTTGTGTTAAATATGAATGTTATGTCGAAAGTTTCTTACTATACCGCTGAAGGATTGAAAAAATTGAAGGAGGAATTGGACCAGCTAAGGGATGTGGAGCGCCCCAAAGCTTCGCAGGCCATTGCCGAAGCACGTGATAAGGGGGATTTGTCGGAAAATGCCGAATATGATGCCGCCAAGGAGGCCCAGGGGCTTTTGGAAATGAAAATCGCCAAATTGGAAGAGACGGTAGCCAATGCACGTATCATAGATGAATCCCAATTGGACACCTCCAAAGCCTTGGTGTTATCTACGGTTAAAATCCGTAACCAGGCCAATAAAATGGAAATGAAGTATACCTTGGTGGCCGAGAGCGAGGCCAATCTAAAGGCTGGAAAAATATCGGTTACCTCCCCAATCGGCAAAGGGCTTCTGGGTAAATCCGTAGGTGATATTGCCGAAGTTCAAGTGCCCAACGGAACCCTGAAATTTGAGATTTTGGAGATAACCCGTGATTAATTATGCTTCGAATGGAGTTATTTTCGAGATATTTTGAAGTAAAGTAGAAAGTATGAATGAGTCAATAGTTAATATTTTCATTGACTCGACGGCGCTATTCTCAGATCCTTTTTGGAAGCAGAATTTCAGTAGAGTTCTACTTGATTTACAATCAAAAACAAGTGATATAAGAATTTTTATATCATCGGTTGTTTTGGAAGAAACAGAGAACAACTTTAAAAAAAGGATTAAATCACTACATGATAGAATTTCAAATGCAATCAGAGGGCTAAATTCATTAGTGGAAAGTGATGATAGTATTGAAATAGAAATTCCTTCACCTGAGGCTTACTTGGAATCTTTTCAGGATTTTTATAGAGTATCCTTTTCCAAGGGGATTTTCATTGAAGTCCCATTGAACAATCAGATATTACCGGAAGTTATTTCAAGGGCTGTTAAAAGGAAAGACCCTTTTTTTACTGATATAAAAGGTAAAAAAAAGCAAGAATTTCGAGATGCTATTATTTGGCTAAGCTACACTGATTATATTAGACTTAATGGATTGAGCAACTGCTTTTTTATATCGGCCAATAAAACTGAATTTTGGGATGAAGAAAACTCCAATTTGCATCCTGATCTCTTTGGTGATTGTACAAATATTAAGATTTACGAAACTTTAAGAGAATTAATATTGAATGAAGAAGAGATACTACGAATCAAGGGAAAAAAAGAGTTTGAAGAATGGATAGAAAATCAAGATTTCAATCATGATAAGATTTCCTCTTATCTTTTGATGGTGTGGGAATCATTTATCAAAAAGTTGATAGGTTCAATAGATTTTTCTAAACCACACAAGTACTTTGATGATGAAAAAATATCTTGGTTTGAATTATTTTTATTTGATAAAAATTTTGAAATAAAAAATTATGATATAATCACAATTCAAGATTCGGCTTATATTGATGTGGACTTGGTTGTAAATTCGTCTTCGAAGATTTACAAAATGGAATTCTTTGATTCAGAAATAAAAAAAGTACTACCAATAACCTACGTTAACAAATTGAATTGTAACTTAATTCTCGAAGTCCGAAAGGAAGAAATCATCAAAATAAAAAATGTAAAAGTTTCGAAAATTTCTTTGGTAGACGAACTTTTTTGATAGTAAATGCATAGAATTAAATCATTTGATCAATAACCATGGCCAGTATTTTTACTAAAATCATCAAGGGGGAAATCCCTTGTTATAAGATTGCGGAAACCGAGGATTTTTTCGCTTTTTTGGATATTAACCCAAATTCCAAAGGCCACACCTTATGTGTCCCCAAAAAGGAAGTGGACAAAATTTTGGACTTGGACGAAGAAACCTATTTGGGATTAATGGCCTTTTCCCGAAAGGTGGGTAAGGCCATTGAAGCTTCCATTCCTTGCGAGCGGGTGGGAATAACCGTAATTGGATTGGAGGTTCCCCATGTGCACGTGCACTTAATTCCACTGCACACCATGGCAAATGCCACTTTCCAAAGTAAAGTGCAAATGTCTTCCGATGAATTTGAGGCTATTGCCTCCCAAATCCGGGAAAAACTTTAAGGGCTGTTTTCCAAATAAAAATATACCCCAATGGCTACGGCCAGGGTAAAAAGAAACAATAGCAAATAGAACAGGCTTGTGAACCTAACGGATGCCTTATCAGGAGTAACCAGTTTGTTAAAGTATTCGAACACCCTTTCAATGTCCACGGTCCAATTTACAGGATAAATGATCGATCCGCATTTTTTACACTTAATTTCATGGCTTACTTCTGCAGTAGTACGATGAAAAAAGGAATTGAAGGTATGTTTTTGAAAAAAGGTAAGCTTTAGTTCCTGATTGTAACATTCTGGACAATTGTTGGTAATGTCCGCTTCTTTTATGACAACCTGTTTTACTTTTGACATACACTAGGCAATTCGAAGGGAAATCTGCATAATGGTCCCCTCCTTACTGGACGAAAGTACTTTAATTTTTCCTTTGTGGTACTCCTCTATAATTCTTTTAACTAAAGACAGACCAAGTCCCCATCCCCTTTTCTTTGAGGTAACGCCTGGGTTAAAAATATTTTGAAAATCACTTTTTGGGATGCCATGACCGGTATCGGAAATAAGTATGTGTACCTGGTTTCCAGCCTTTTCAATTTGAACGGCGATATTGCCCTTTCCCTTCATTGCATCTATCCCGTTCTTGACCAAATTTTCAATACTCCAATTGTAAAGCGGGGGGTTCAGTAGCACCGGAAGTTCATCTATCTGGGAATTGAAGGAAAAATGAATGAGTTTGGAACTTCGCTTTTTCAGGTAGTCAAAGGCTTTGGTGGTTTCCAGGACAATATCATGGATTTCCAGATTTGGAGTGGAACCTATTTTGGAAAACCGTTCCGTAATGGTATGCAATCGGGAAATGTCCTTTTCAATTTCTTTCGTGATCTCCGGATTGATATGTTCACTTTTCAGCAATTCGTTCCAACCCAATAAGGAGGTTAGGGGAGTGCCAATTTGATGTGCGGTTTCCTTGGCCATACCGGCCCATAGTTTGTTCTGCTCCGAAGCTTTATTCGTCTTGAAGAAAAAGAAAATAACGGTTCCAAATAAACAAATGATCAACAACAGGGCAATTGGATAGTACTTGAGCTTATTCAACACCTCGGAATTTCCATAGTACAGGGTCTGGAGCAAATCCCCGCCTTGAATGATCTCTATTGGCGTGTTTTCCCCGGCGAATTTTTGGATCAGGGACTGGATTTTTAAAGAATCCTCAGCGACTTCAAGGGGGATGTTGTGTGTTTTTATGGAGCCCTCCTCATTGACCAGGATCATTGGGGTAGAGGTATTGTTTCCCATAATGATCAAGGGTAAATTGCCTAATTCCTGGTCAATTGGTGATTGGAGCACCTCAAGTTCCGCAGCTGCCCAATTCTCCATTTTAAGGCGCTCCTCTTCCTTGAATTTTTCAAAAAAGCTGTTGGTGTTCCATAAAATAAGACTTACCACAACAAAGGCAGAAACAAGTAAAAAGATATTGGATGTCCGCTTTTTGGGGTTGAATTTCATACGAAGTCCTGTTGGATATAAAGATACTGGAAAAAGGATTCTTTTGTTGAAAAAGGATGGGATGCCATAGTTGCGCCGCGCTCCATTTTCCCTATTTTTGGTGAACATAAAATTAATACGCATGGAAATTCAGGGAAGGATAAAATTGATAGATGACACCAAAACCTATGGCACCAATGGTTTTAGAAAACGCGAACTTGTCGTTACCACTGAGGAGCAATATCCCCAACATATTTTGGTGGAATTTGTTCAGGATAAAACAGATTTGTTGAACAGTTATCAAGTGGGGCAATTGGTGAAGATCAGTATTAATCTTAGGGGAAGGGAATGGGTAAATCCCCAAGGGGAGACCAAGTATTTCAATTCCATTCAGGGTTGGCGTATTGAAAATATGGAAAACGCCGCGCAGAACAATCCGGAAATGCCGCCCGTTCCCCCAATGGAAGCTTTTGAACCTGCAGAGGAATTCTCGGACGACGATCACGACGACCTTCCTTTTTAATCTATGGGCTTTACCAAGCTCATAGAACATACTTTTAGGCGCTTTTTACCTTCTCCATTTACAATTGCAGTACTGCTTACCGTGTTGACCTTGGCCCTGGCCCTGGTTTTCGGTAACGTACCTGAGCAAGGCAACCATTTACTTCACGTACTGAGGCTTTGGGAACAAGGGGTTTGGAACAACGGACTATTGGTCTTTGCCTATCAAATGATGTTGATTTTGGTCCTTGGGCATGTATTGGTACTGAGCAGGCCCATGGAGCAATTGATCATGCGGCTGACCGGTTTTGTTAAAAACCCTGCTAATGCAGCCATTTTGGTTGCATTGCCCACGATGTTGGTTTCTTTTTTTAATTGGGGTTTGGGATTGATTTTTGGGGCCCTTTTGGCAAGAAAGGTCGGGGAATATGCCCAAGAGCGGGATATTCCCATTAACTACCCACTCATTGGTGCCTGTGGGTATTTGGGATTAATGGTTTGGCATGGGGGCATCAGTGGTTCCGCACCTTTAAAGGTCTCCGAAAAAGGACATTTGGAAGCGCTGATGAAAAGCTTCCAAAACGACGCATTGGTGCATGGGTTGCCCCAGTCCATTTCCACTTCGGAGACGATTTTCAGTTTTGGAAATATGCTCACCTTTATTGTGGTAGTGCTGTCAATTTCAGTATTGGTGTATTATCTGGGACGGAAAACAAAGCCTACTACAACGGATTTACGTCCGTATCAATTTCAAAAGGTCCATAAACAAGGACTTTCAGGAGCCGAAAAATTGGAACATTCCAAACTACTGTCCTTAACATTTGGCGCATTGATCTTGGCAGCCTTCCTTATCCAATATCTCCCCTTTCTAAAAAAAATGAATTTAACACCCAATCTATTGAATTTTTTCATGTTGGGGCTTGCCATTATACTCCATGGGAACTTTTCAAGTTTTTTAAAGGCCGTGGAAGAGGCCATAGGTGATGTCTCCGGCATCCTCATACAATTTCCGCTCTATTTTGGCATTATGGGGGTAATGGGGGGGAGCGGAATGATTGGGCAAATCTCGGATTTTTTCGTGTCCATTAGCAACAGTGTTACCTTGCCCTTATTTACCTTTTTCAGTGCGGGTTTGGTGAATGTATTCGTCCCTAGTGGTGGAGGTCAGTGGGCCATTCAGGGTCCCCTGGTGTTGGAATCCGCGTTGGCTTTGGGGGTTCCCCTGCCCAAAGCAGTTATGGCCTTGGCTTATGGGGACCAGGTAACAAATATGCTTCAACCCTTTTGGGCATTGCCGTTATTGGGCATTACAAAGCTGAAGGCCAAGGAAATTTTGCCCTACACCTTGTTGTTTATGTTTTTGGGCGGTACCATCTACATCGCGGGATTATTGTTTTTTTAAGGGAATTTGCAATAATTTTGAATAAAAATTGCACCGTGGAAATGGAAGGTAAGGGCTTGCCACTTTATTTTTTGGATGATCGATTGGAATTCCCTCCCGTGGAGAATGCCAATGCAGATGGGCTATTGGCCGTTGGAGGGGATTTATCCCCAGAACGGATTTTACTGGCTTATAAAAATGGAATTTTCCCATGGTTTAATGATGATGACCTTATCTTGTGGTGGAGTCCCGATCCCAGGATGGTCCTGTTTCCGGAAAAAGTAAGGATTTCCAAGAGTATGCGGAAGGTAATGCAGGGGGGAACGTTCCGATTGACAAAAAACGAAGCTTTTGATACGGTACTGGACCATTGCGCCAAACAAAAACGAAAAGGGCAGCAGGGCACTTGGATCACCAAAAACATGCGGGAGGCCTACCTGCAACTCCATCAAAAAGGATTTGCAAAATCGTATGAGGTTTGGCGTGATGACGAATTGGTCGGAGGCCTTTATGGCGTTGATCTGGGCGGTGTTTTCTGCGGGGAAAGCATGTTCAGTAAGGTTTCCAATGCCTCAAAATATGCCTTTATAAAATTAGCCCATGAACTGTCCCAAAAGGGGTATGCCCTAATTGATTGCCAAGTGCATACCAAACATCTCCAAAGCTTGGGGGGAGAAGAAATACCCCGGGAAGCATTTATAGGTATTCTAGAGCGAAACGTTAAGGGCGCTTAAGAAGAAAAGCACGTGTTGTAGGTCTTGACTAAAATCCTCGGTTCGGTATTCCACGCCGAATTGAAATTTGGAGGTATCACTTAACCTCCACCCTAAATTCAAGGTCAAACGGGCATCGTATTGAGGAAGGCTTCCGTTGGCTATGCTTAAAAGACTTTCTGCATTTCCAACAAAATAAGCCTCTCCAACATCCAGTTTTTCACCTTGTAAGGGAAAGTCAAGGCTGAAACGGTAGCGAAACCGATGCGTGGTCCGGGCACTTGTTATTCGTTGCTCTGTTCGCCACCGCTGCCCATACCGGACTACAAACGGTTTGGAGGTAATATTGTACTGCTGTGTAAGTCTGAGTTCGTTGGTTCCGTCGTCAAACCCTTCTCGAAACCTGTATAGGACTCCAAAGGCAATACTTTGGTTATCCTGAAGTTGCAAATTGGAAAAATGGACCAGGTCCAAATGCCGTACATTAAGTTGTAACTCCTCCTCCTCAAAAATATAGTTACGGTTCTGAAGGGAAAAATTGTGGGAATACGTCTCCGTAACCCCATAGTTAATGGCCAGCGAAGGTTGCCAATAGGCAGTTAGGTTTTCTTGGGAGCGTCCTAAAAAAACAATGAAAAGGAAGGGCAAGGATAACCACAACGGTCTACTGGAACAGCACATGGTCGTATTTGGTTTTTACCGCTTTTCGGGTCAAAAGATGTTCGCCATTGGCATCAAAGGTCAATTCAAATTCCCCGTACCCATTTTCATCTTTTGTGGCAATGATCAATTCATACCTGAGTTTTGGGAGGATTCGATTTTGAAAGGCCTCTTTTAAAGTTTGTGCTGCATCACCGGTATTTACGTATTGCCGTTGTATCTTCTTAATGCGATATTTATTATGATTCGACTTTAAATATTGGGTCATTTTGCCAAAGGGTTCATTGGGAATATCCGTTTGTTTTATAAGGAGTTCCACATCTTCCAATACTCCTTTTTCGTCAAATTCGATACTGTAGTGAAGCTTGTCTTTTTTGAACTTTACTTCATACGATGATTTTTCACCGTCACGTTCCTTGTAATAACGCAGTCGTTTTGCGTTGTCCAAGTAGTTGGACAATAAAGCCATAACCCCGTCCGGGAGCTCCTTTTTGTCTATTCTAAATTCCTGTTCCTGCTTTTTCTGCCCAAAAGACGCAACGCAGAAGAAGAGGAGGATAACAAAGGTTGGGGATTTTAGTAACATGCTTCCTTACACTGTGATTTTCTAACTACTGGATTTTTTTAAAATCTTGGTCTGCCAGGGTCCAAGATGGAACGGTCTTTTCAAATTCTCCAAAAGGTTGGTCTTGCGCAATTCAAACTGTTCCTCCCTCAAATCGGTGATAAACTCTTCTGGTCCATCACCCATATTATGGAGTATAAGGAATTCGGATTCCGAATCCCACCGTCTATAGACAAATAATTGTGGATGTTCTTCCTGCATACATTCATAATCCCCATAAACCAATACCGGGTTTTCCTTTCGGAATGTAATCATCTCCCGATAGTAGTTAAGGATGGAGTTTTCCTTTTTTTCTTGCTCCGCTACGTTTATGGAACCATGGTTGGGATTTACGGCCAACCACGGGTCCCCAGTACTGAATCCCGCATTTTTGCTGGAATCCCATTGCATGGGCGAGCGTGCATTATCACGGCTTTGGGCATGTACCACCTTTAAGAACCCCTGCATATCATTTCCTTTTTCTTCCTTCTCCTTCCATGCATTCAGGGTCTCTACATCATTATAATATGCAATGCCTGGATAGGCCACATTGGTCATTCCAATCTCATCCCCCTGATAAAGATACACCGTTCCTCTTAGGGTCAATAAAAGTGTAGCCAGGAGTTTAGCGGAAACTTCATGGTATTTGCCATCATTTCCAAAGCGGGACAGCATTCTGGAAAAATCGTGGTTGCCCAAAAAAATGCTTCCCCACCCTTTATTTTTTAAAGCGTTGTCCCAATCGGAAAACACTTTTTTGAATTTGGGGAGCCCAAAGGGTTGCGGATCGTACTTTCCCCCTTCACCGCAATCAATGTACATATGGTCAAAATGGAAGACCATATGTAATTCTCCTCTTTTTTCATCAACATAGAGGGGGGCATTTTTCAGGTTTATGCCCGGACCTTCCCCAACGGTCATGATATCATACTTGGAAAGTACTTCGCTGTTCATCTCATGCAGGTAGTCATGTATTTTTGGTCCATTGGCATATTGATTGACAATGGTGTCCTGGAATTTAACGTAGGACGTATCCTGGAAGGTTTCTGGCTTTGAAATCAGGGAAATGACATCCATTCGGAAACCATCCACTCCCTTTTTGAACCAAAATTCGATAACATCAAAGATTTCCCGCCTGACTTCGGGATTTTCCCAATTCAAATCGGGTTGTTTTTTGGTAAAATAGTGCAGATAATATTGTTCAGTGGCAGTGTCGTACTCCCAGGCACTTCCACTAAAAAAGGACATCCAATTGTTGGGCGGTCCTCCATTTTTACCTTCATGCCAAATGTAATAGTCACGATAAGGATTGTCCCTGGATTTTTTGGATTCCCTAAACCAAAAATGCTCATCGGAGGTGTGATTGGCCACCAAGTCCATGACCAACTTCAATCCCCTTTGGTGCGTTTGTTCCAATAAGCTGTCAAAAGCGGATTGTCCCCCAAAATCTTCGGAAATCTTGCGATAGTCACTGATGTCGTACCCATTGTCATCATTGGGGGATTCATATACCGGACAAAGCCATATTACATCAACCCCAAGTGATTTGATATAATCCAGTTTGTCCACAATTCCAGGAATATCCCCCACCCCATTGCCAGAAGTGTCCTTGAACGAGCGCGGATATATTTGATACACCACACTCTCCTTCCACCAGGTTCTCTTCATAAAATAATCCTCTTTGTTAAGTGAAAATGAAATAGGTGCTTACTACCAATAGGGTGATGAAAGCCCCAATGGCAAAGGCATACTTCCAAGGGGTAATCTCTATGGCCTCGGTGTCCTTTTCCAAGGTAAATACCTTTTTGGGCCGTAACCAACCAAAAAGTAGCATGACCATGATGTTAAAGACAAATAGGATTCCCATTACATGGAGATAATGAGGGTAGGCTTCTGCTTTTATGATACTTAGCTGGGCCACATCCGTAATGCCCTGGGCCTGTGCCGTAATAACGGCACTTTCCCTAAAATAGGGCTCCAGGAAGAGCAGGCTGATCAAGTATAGGAGAACTCCTCCGATCATCACTACCTTGGCTCCCAATGCGGGGACTTTTTTTGTCAATATGCCGGTCATTACCACGGCAAGAATGGGAACGCTTAGACTTCCCAAAGATTGTTGAATGTACGTAAAAAGGCCGTCTGGGGCATTGGCAATAAACGGGGCAATGATCATGGATATAAATCCAAGTCCAAGCCCAAAACGCTTTCCGGCCTTTACGGTTTCTATATCGGATGCATTGGGCTTAAAGAAAAATCGGTACAGATCCACCCCAAATAAGGTGACGCTACTGTTTAAAAGACTGTTGAACGAGCTGAGTACGGCCCCAAAAAGGACCGCCGCAAAGAATCCGGTTAAGGCCGCCGGAAGGACCTTGGCTACCAAAGCGGGATAGGCTTGATCCGGATTTTCCAACTGTCCGTCGAACACATGCCAGGAAATAATTCCAGGGACAACCACCACAAGGGGGATTATAACTTTTACAAATGCAGCCAAAAGCATCCCTTTTTGACCTTCTTTTAAGCTTATGGCCCCAAAAACCCGTTGCAAGATGGATTGATTGGTGCCCCAGTAGTACACCTGTGCCAACATCATTCCGGTAAAAATGGTACCAAAAGGGATTGAGGAATCCACTTTCCCCTTCATTACAAACTTTTCCGGGTTGGAGTTCCATAGGGTTTTTAATCCATCCCCCAAACTGCCATCCCCAATTAATAAAAGTCCAAAAATGGGAATAAGGATACCCCCCGCCAGTAGGCCTATGGCATTGATCAGATCGGAAACGGCAACTGCCTTTAATCCTCCAAACACGGCATAAATCATCCCAATGGTGCCTATGGCCCAAACACATATCCAGATAACGGTCCAGGAATCCATGTTAAGGACATCGGGCAAATTGAACATGGTACTAAAGGCCAGGGATCCAGAGTACAAAATGGTAGGCAACAAAACAACCCCATAGGCGAAAAGGAAAAGGATGGAAAGTATGGCTTTGGTATGTTTATCGAACCGGCTTTCAATAAATTGCGGGATTGTGGTAATTCCCTTCTTCATATACTTTGGCAATAGAAATATTGCCGTAAAAACCATGGCAATGGCCGCAAGGGTCTCCCAGGCCATAACCATGAGGCCTTCTGCAAAAGCCTGTCCGTTCAATCCAACGATTTGCTCGGCGGATAGGTTGGTCAAAAGCAATGAACCTGCAATGGTAACGGCACCTAGGGTCCTTCCTCCCAAATAATATCCTTCGGCCGATTTTTCATCTGTTTTTCGGGTAGCGTACCAAGATACCACGGCAACAAATAGCGTGAACCCTATGAAGGATGCAATAGTTAGAAATCCCATTGGTGTAGTTTAGAGTGGTTGATTAAAGCGAAAATAGGCAAATATCAAGACTTTAGGGAAACCCCTTTATTAGACTTGGGAATAGCGAAAGCAGTTCACCTCATGATCATTGACCATTCCCGTGGCTTGCATATGGGCATAAACAACGGTACTGCCCACAAACTTGAATCCCCTCTTCTTTAAATCCTTGCTCAACGTATCGGAAAGCGCGGTCTTGGCCGGGGCATCCTTATAGTTTTCAAAGGCATTTTTAATCGGTTTTCCATCTACAAAATCCCAAATGTATTTTGAAAAACTTCCAAATTCCCCTTGAACTTTCATAAAGGCCTGTGCATTGGTTACGGTAGCGTATATTTTAAGCTTGTTCCTTATAATTCCGGAATCGTCCAATAGGGTATCAATTTTCTTTTGATCGTATTGCGCTATTCTGTGATAGTCAAAATTGTCAAATGCCCTTCTAAAGTTCTCACGTTTTTTAAGAACGGTAATCCAACTTAAACCGGCCTGAAATGTTTCCAGGACCAGGAACTCAAACAAGGTGTCGTCATCAGTCACGGGAACACCCCATTCTTCGTCATGATAAGCTTCGTACAACGGATCGCCCAAGCACCATCCGCAACGATGTTTTTCCATAGATTTCACTAAAAGTTTTGCACAATATACAGATAAAGTGGCATGCCTAAAGTGATATTGAAAGGAAAGGTTATCGCCAATGCCATGGGCAGGTAAAGACTGGGATTGGCTTTGGGGGCTGCAAGTCGCATAGCGGCTGGAACCGCAATATAGGATGCGCTGGCGGCCAAAATTGCAAAAAGGAATCGATTGCCTTCACTTGCGGTGATGTATGCACTGGCCCACGCCACCAATATTCCATTAATAATGGGAATGACCAGAGCAAAAATTAGGGCAAACCAACCTTTTTTGAGAAAATCATTGAGCTTTCGGCCACTGGTAATCCCCATATCGAGTAGGAATACGGCCAGGAAACCTTTGAAAATATCGGTGGTAAATGGTTTTATACCTTCAGCTTGTTGGTCATTGGCCAAAAACCCAATGGCCAGACTACCCAATATGAGTAAAACACTGCCATTGGTCAATGCGTGGTGGATCACTTTTTTGAAGTCACCATTTTTGGGCTTCTCTTTTTTGAAGAAGGACATTAAAAGTACACCAACAATGATTGAAGGTGCTTCCATTAACGCCATTACGGCCACCATATGCCCACCAAAATCTATTCGTTCTATTTCAAGAAAAGTGATGGCCGTAACAAAGGTTACGGCACTTACGGAACCATATGCCGCAGCAATGGCCCCGGAGTTTTCAACCGAGAATTTTCTGCGCAAAATAAAATAGGAGTAGATAGGGACCACAATGGAGAGGACTACACCAAATAGGAGGGACCATAAAATCTCAAGGTTCAGTTCACTATGTGATAACTCCAATCCTCCCTTGAAACCAATGGCAAAAAGCAGGTATAGGGATATGAATTTTGAAGACGTAGGGGGAATTTCCAAATCGCTTCTAAGCTGTACGGCTATTATTCCCAGAAAGAAAAAGAGTAAGGCCGGATTGGTAAGATTATCAATGAGCAAATGTAAATCCATATGCCGTAGTATTGGTTAATTATAAAATCGTGCAAAGGTGTAATAATTTGAAAATAAATTTTTATTTATATTTATTATTAGTAACATAAAGTTGATTTATGAACTATACCCTCCATCAACTTCGAATATTTCAAAAAGTAGCGGAACACCAGAGCATTACCAAAGCTTCTGAGGAACTTCACTTGACGCAACCGGCCGTATCCATTCAGTTGAGGAATTTTCAAGATCAGTTTTCCATTGCACTCACGGAGGTGGTAGGCAGGCGCCTTTTTCTAACGGATTTCGGAAAGGAAATTGCCATTGCAGCAGAACGGATTTTAGAGGAGGTCAATTCCATTAATTATAAAACGATGGAGTTTGAAGGGAATTTGGCAGGACGTCTTAAAATAGCCGTAGTCTCCACAGGTAAATATGTGATGCCCTATTTTTTGTCCGGATTCATGGAGGATAACCCTGGTGTGGATTTGGTTATGGATGTTACCAATAAATCGGCCGTTATTAGAAATCTTGAGGGGAATGAGGTCGATTTTGCGCTCGTTTCGGTACTGCCCAAGCATTTTACGGTACATAACATAGAATTGATGGAAAACAGGTTGCACCTGGTGGGAAGCTCACAAAAAAGACTGTCCGGCTTAAAGGAATTGAGGACAGCACCCCTCATTTTTAGGGAAAATGGCTCGGCAACCAGAATGGCCATGGAGAACTTTTTATCCAAAAAGAAGATCAGCGTTGCCAAGAAAATTGAATTGACCTCAAACGAGGCGGTGAAGCAGGCCGTCATGGCCGGACTGGGTTTTTCAATTATGCCACTTATTGGAATAAAAAATGAACTGCACAACGGGGATTTAAAACTATTCCCTATTAAAGGACTCCCTATTATTACCAATTGGAACCTCATATGGATGCCTTCCAAGAAATTCTCTCCAGTATCAAGTGCTTTTTTGGACTATTTGGAATTGCAAAAGAGCGATATTATGGAAAATCGCTTCAAATGGTTTAAGGATTATGTGGCCAAGGATGATTCAGTCTTTTTGGGTTGAAACCCTGATTTTGCTGCATATTTTCAATGATTCCCCCCTGTTCCTTGCCTCCATAATAAGTCGCGTGACCCTATTTTTGGCCTCTTTTAGTTCGGCAATTCGCTTTTCGGACTGAATTCGGGAAGACTCATCATGCTCCGAATTGAGCAATTGCACATTGTGGAATTTTATCTTGTAGGCAATCAACGACAAAAGCACATCTGCGGCTTCCATAGGATTAAAGGAGCCTTCAATCAATTGGATTTCATCTAGAAGCTCATGATTCCCATAATTTTCGTCCTCTTTGGGACCAAGCCACTTTTTGAATTTAGAAATCATGTAGTTAAGAGATTAGCTGTACACAAGAAAATCTGCCCATCACGCAAACTTTTGAACATGATGATGGGCAGATGCTTGGCAGAGAACAAATTTATTTAGCCAATTCCCCTTTTTCTGAAAGGGTAGGAATTCTAAGATTTTCATTGGAAATGGCTCTATTTAAGTCAGTTTTTAAGGTGCCGTAAGCGTTAAAGAACGTGGTCCCATTATCCTTATGGCCTCCTATATTTGCTGTTCCTTCATTTTTAATGCTAAAGTTCTTTTTGTGGGTATTCACATATTTATGATTGGTGCCAGAAGATGAACCCATAATGGGATGGTCACCAACCTTTACCAAATCGTGATATGTTTCCTCAGCGGACAGACCAAAAATTGCAATCGGGAACATTGAAGTCATTAAAAACGCTTTTTTTTCCATACCGCTAATTTGGGCTATTGCTACCTATTTCGGGGTTTGTTTGCTGATTCCTTGATAGAACAGCTTTGATAGTAGGTCTGAAACCATAGAAATCCCGACCATCCTCTCGTCTTAAAACCAATTGCATTTCCCCGTTGGGCAAGGTGTTCATTTGATCTACCACCACCACTGTGCCATAGTAGTTGAAGGTTGGACCAAGCCCTGAAGTGGAATTCAGCGAATTGGTAAGCATTACGGTCTCCTCATAAGGCAAGGTCAGAATGTGTTCGGTGGCACTGTCGCCCCTACTTTCCTCAAAATGCTCAAAACTTTTCTGGAATTCAGTTTGCTGTGAACTCAGTATCATGGGAAACGTTAATAAAAGAAGTAGCGTAAAACTTTGTTTCATAGGCAACTGATTTTAGTAAATATAACAATATCCCATGGTTTGGACAGCAAAGCATTCGTTAAAAAAAGTTAAACTATTATGTAATAACAGTAATACTATTATTTTTGGCCTATAAAACTTGAAGTATGGAGCGTTTATTGCAGTCAATTAAAATAGCCATTAACCAGAAGATATTTTTAAAAGATCCCGAATCCTCCGATTTAGGGAGGAGAATAGTTGAACATAGTATTTTGCTCATAGATGAAATAGGATTTGAAGCGTTCACATTTAAAAAGCTGGGCCAACGTATTGGTTCGAATGAAAGTTCAATTTACCGTTATTTTGAGAATAAACATAAATTATTGGTGTACCTCACTTCATGGTATTGGGGATGGTTGGAATATCAATTGGTTTTTGCAACCAATAGTATTGCGGATCCTGTTGAAAAATTAAGAAAGGCGATTTCCATTGTAAGTAAGACCACTGTGGAAGACCTCTCCTTTTCACATATCAATGAGGTCTTGTTGAACAAAATCGTAATTAATGAATCTTCCAAGTCCTTCCTGACCAAGGAGGTCGATCAGGAAAACAAGCAAGGTTATTTTGTTATTTATAAAAGGATGGTAAATCGTTTGGAGGTCATGATCAAAACGGTGAACCCCAAATATGCCTTTCCCTCCAGTTTGGCAAGTACCATTTTGGACAGTACCCTCCACCAACATTTTTTAAAGGACCATTTTCCCACATTGACCGATTGTGATGAGACAAACCTGCCAAAGGATTTTATTCACGATTTGGTTTTTAAAGCACTAAACGCATAAAAAAATGTCGAAAAAGAACATACTTACCGCTTGGCAGCGACTTGTGAATTTACTTCAGTTGGATAAAAAGGACGTACTCCAGGTATTCTATTATGCCATTTTTGCCGGACTGGTCACCTTGTCATTGCCCCTGGGCATTCAGGCCATAATCAACCTTATTCAAGGGGCACAGGTGAGCACCTCTTGGATCATCCTGGTCATACTTGTAACCATAGGAGTGGGATTTGCCGGTGCTTTGCAATTGATGCAGTTACGGATCATTGAAAACATCCAACAGAAAATTTTTACCAGATCCTCCTTTGAATTTGCCTATCGCTTTCCGAAAATTAGAATGAGTCAGTTGCGAAATTTCTACCCCCCGGAATTGGCCAATAGGTTTTTTGATACCCTAAACGTTCAAAAAGGGGTGTCCAAATTATTGATAGACTTTCCCACGGCTTTGTTACAGATTGTTTTTGGACTCCTATTGTTGTCACTGTACCATCCCTTTTTTATTGTCTATGGGGTGTTGTTGATCGCATTGATCTATGTGGTGTTCAAATACACCATTACCCGTGGACTGGAGACCAGTTTAAAGGAATCCAAGCATAAATATAGGGTAGCCCATTGGATTCAGGAAGTCGCAAGGTGTATTGTAAGTTTTAAGCTGTCTGGTAAAACAAACCATGCCCTGGAAAAGAATGACGGATTGGTAAGCGGTTATCTGGAGGCACGGGAGAACCACTTTAAGATTTTGGTGCTACAATTTATCCAGATGATAGGGTTTAAGATTTTGGTAACGGGCGGCCTGTTGATCATTGGAGGTTTGTTGGTACTGAATCAAGAAATGAACATTGGGCAGTTTGTTGCTGCGGAGATTATCATTCTTTTGGTGATCAGTAGTGTGGAAAAGTTGATCGTGGGGTTGGAATCGTTCTATGATGTATTGACCTCATTGGAAAAATTAGGGCAAGTAGTGGATAAGCAGATTGAACCGGAACAAAGCATTCCTCCGTTGTTCGATAGAGGGGATTTCACGGTACAACTGGATAAAATTAAATACTCCATCCCAGAAACGGGAAAGCTTATTATAGACGGGATTTCACTGGAATTGCCCCCAAAGACCCGATTATTGATACAGGGGGAAAGCGGTAGTGGTAAGACCACGCTTTTGCAGATTATTGCAGCGCTTATAGAACCGGATTCGGGGAATATTTATGTGAATGATGAGCGCATAAAGCCCGAGTTTCTGGGATACTATAGAATGAATGTAGGGCAATCCCTTAAAGAGGAAACCCCATTTGAAGGGACCTTATTGGAGAACATTACCTATGGCGATCCTTCAATTCCCAAAGAAGATGTTTTGGACATCATTGAGGTCACGGGCCTTAGAAAATTTGTCAAAGAATCACAAAATGGTCTGGATACCGATATTTATCCAGAAGGAAAACAAATATCGTATACCATTGCCAAAAAAATTGTGTTGGCCAGAAGTTTGGTCAAAAAACCAAAGCTTTTGGTTTTAAGAGATCCATTGGACCAATTTGACCCCGGGGAGGCAGACCGTATTATGGAATACCTGACAGCACCGGAACGGCCTTGGATACTGGTCGTTGTAAGCAATGATACGGGTTGGATGGGAAGATGCGGACAGAAAATAACGCTTAAGGACGGTAAAATAATTAAAAGTTAAGAGAACAATGCTTAATATTTCAAAGAACAGTATTGGCAGAAGAGTGGATATTTCAAGCTTCAAAGCCATGAAACGTGTATCCCAAAGGAAGCATAACAAACATTTCAATCGGTTTTTGAATGCATTTTCCATCATTGCCATTATTTTCCTTTTCCTGCCGTGGACGCAGAATGTTCAGGGCAATGGATTTGTGACGACCTTGACACCGGACCAACGTCCGCAGACCATTCAATCTACCATTCCGGGACGTATTGAGAAATGGTATGTCCGTGAAGGGGATTTTGTCCAGGAGGGCGATACCATCCTCCATATCTCTGAAATCAAGAACGAATATTTTGACCCCAATTTGGTAGAACGGACAGGACAACAGATAAGGGCCAAGGAAATGTCAGTGACCTCCTATCAAGAAAAGGTAAAGGCCTTGCAAATTCAAATAGGCGCTTTGAACAAAGAACGGGAGTTGAAACTGGAACAGGCAAGGAACAAGCTACTGCAATCCAGGCTTAAGGTACAGAGCGACAGCATTGATCTTGAGGCGGCCAATACCAACATTACCATTGCCCAACGGCAATACGATCGGGTGGTACAGTTGGAATCGGAAGGACTGAAGGCGGTGACCGATCTGGAAGAGAAAAGATTGAAATTACAGGAAACACAGGCCAAATTGATCTCCCAGGAGAACAAGCTCTTGGCCAGTAAAAACGATGTGATCAATGCACAAGTGGAAATCACCAGAATTGGAGCCGAATATACGGATAAGATCTCCAAGGCCAGAAGTGATATGTTCACCGCACAATCGAGCCAATTTGATTCCGAGGCGCAGGTGACGAAACTGCAAAACGAATTCACCAATTATTCCATACGGAATGATATGTACTATATCCGTGCCCCACAAAATGGATTTATCAATAGGGCCATCCAGGGAGGTATAGGCGAAACGTTCAAGGAAGGGGACAGATTGGTCGCCATTATGCCCGCCAATATTGAACTGGCGGTGGAGACCTTTGTAGATCCGTTGGACCTACCGTTGATGCATATTGGGGAGAAGGTACGTATCCAATTTGATGGGTGGCCTGTCATTATTTTCAGTGGATGGCCCAATGTTTCCTACGGGACCTACGGAGGTGTGGTAGTAGCCATTGAAACCTTTATCAGTGACAATGGCAAGTACCGAATTTTGTTGGCGCAGGATCCGGAAGACCATCCTTGGCCGGAAGATTTGCGGGCCGGTTCAGGTGCCGATACCATTGCACTTTTGGATGATGTCCCCATTTGGTTCGAGCTTTGGAGACAATTGAATGGGTTCCCCCCAAATTATTATCAACCCGAAAATAAGATGGCCGAGGCCGAAAAGAAGTAATGATGAAACGCTATCTTATATATTTGGCATTTCTGATACCAGTAGTCTCAAATGCCCAGCAAGATACGCTTGAACTTGGGTTCAATGAGTATTTGGGCTATGTAAAAAAATACCATCCCATTGCCAGGCAAGCGCAACTGACCATATCCATTGGTCAAGCCAATTTAATGAAGGCAAGGGGAGGTTTTGACCCCAAGATCGAAGTGGATTATGAGCGTAAGGAGTTCAAGGGAACGGAATATTGGGACAGATTAAATGGCACCTTCAAAATTCCCACCTACTATGGCATTGAATTCAAAGGGGGTTTTGAACAGGCTGAGGGCACGTTCATTAATGAGGACGAGACCTTTCCAATAGATGGCCTTTACAGTGCTGGGGTCTCCATGTCCCTGGCAAGGGGGTTCTGGATCAATGAACGTATGGCCACTTTGCAAAAGGCCAAATTTTTCAGGGAACAGACCAAGGCCGATCAGGACCTGTTGGTGAACCAAATTCTGTATGATGCTTCCTTGGCCTATTTTGAGTGGCTCAAGGCTTATAATGAAGCTGAAATATTCAGGAACTTTCTTACCAATGCCTCAGTTCGTTTTGAAGGGGTGAAACGAAGTGCGTTGGCCGGGGATGTCGCAATCATTGATACGGTCGAAGCCAAAATTGCGGTGGAGAATAGACAATTGAGTTTGGAACAGGCCAAAGTGAAGATCATGCAGAGGTCATTGGAGCTTTCAAACTTTCTTTGGATCAACGATGTGCCGGTAGAGCTGCAACCCAATGTAATCCCCGATAGGAACCCGGAACAAACGATAGATGTTACCCTGGAGATTTTTGGAAAACCTTTGGACAGCTTCACCATAGCCAACCACCCTAAGTTGCGTTCCATGGATTTCAAAATAGAAGGCCTAACGGTGGATAAAAGGCTTAAAGCCAATAAATTGCTGCCCAGAATAGATGTGGAATACAATTTTTTGACCGAAGCACCAGAGCAGATAAACTCCTTTGCCGCGGAGGATTACAAGGGAGGTATCAATTTTGAGTTTCCGCTGTTCCTAAGGAAGGAAAGGGGGGACTTGAAATTGGCCAAATTCAAGCTGCGGGATGCCCAGTTTGAAAGGGACAACGCACAGGTCGAAATTCAGAACAAGGTATTGGCCATTTACCGGGAACTGGATTCCTTTTTGGAACAAAACCGATTGATCGATAACATCGTTAGGGATTACAACACCTTATTGTCCGCAGAAGAACGAAAATTCAGTTTTGGCGAGAGTTCGCTGTTCCTGATCAATACCCGGGAAAGTAGACTTATAGATGCTGAGTTAAAACAGAACGACGTGCAGAACAAATTCTTTACTACAAAGGCCAAGCTGTTTAAAAGCTTAGCGATCAACCCGGAAAATCTTTAGGGAAAATGTTGGGCTCGGAAGGTATTTTGAAAGAACGTAAGAGGTTGCAGAACGCCAGGCCGGGTCTTCGGTTGAATTCCGTAGTTAAGGATACGTTATTTATTTTCTTTGGGATATTCGCTGCGGCATTCGGCCTGGAGAGCTTTTTACTCCCCAATCGGTTTATCGATGGGGGGGCTACGGGGATTTCGTTATTGATTTCTGAAATTACCCAGGTTCCCTTGGCAATCCTCATCATTTTTGTGAACATTCCCTTTCTGTTCATGGCCTATAAGACCATAGGAAAACAGTTTGCGGTTAAGGCGTTATTGGCCATTTTAGGCCTGGCAATGGTATTGGCACTAATAGACTTTCCCGAAATTACACAAGACAAGCTCTTGGTTGCCGTATTCGGAGGTTTTTTCCTTGGTGCGGGAATAGGGATGTCCATAAGGGGTGGCAGTGTGTTGGACGGTACCGAGGTTTTGGCCATTTATTTAAGTAAGAAACTTGGGGTGAAAATTGGGGATGTGATCATCATCATCAATGTGTTCATCTTTCTGGCGGCATCCTATTTGCTTTCCATAGAAGCTGCCCTATATTCCATGTTGACCTATTTGGCGGCATCCAAAACATTGGATTTTGTGGTAGACGGAATCGAGGAATATACAGGGGTGACCATTATATCACCGGAAAGTGAGGAAATACGATTGATGGTCTCGGAAAAAATGGGGAGGGGACTTACCATTTATAAGGCTTCAGGAGGGTATGGAAAGCATGGCGAACGAAATGAATACGATGTTATTTATACGGTGATAACACGTCTGGAAATTCGAAAACTTACCGTTGAGCTCGAAAAAATCGACCCCAAGGCTTTTGTGGTCATGAGCAGAATAAACGATACCCGCGGGGGAATGATAAAGAAGCGTTCTTTTGAATAAAAGTATTACTATCATATTAACAAAGTTTAACTTCTAACACAATGTGTAATACTTTTAAATAAATCTTTCCTATCGTATCTTTGTAGAAAGAAGATGTATGGGAAGAAAAAGTCTGAATAGGAAAAAGGAAACGATAGTGCTTTTCCCACAAGAACAAGGCCTTCACCAACCAGAGGAACTACAAATAGGTACTACCCTGCGCATTGGGCGGCCCTCCAATAGGTACTACCAATACATTTATACATCACTGGATTTTTTGAACCAGAAGCTCAGTGACCTATCATCCATGTTGGATTTGGAAGGCCATATGGTTGAGGTTATCGGAATGATACACTTAAAGGACGGTAGTGGTTTTGCCATTGTGGAGAGCAAAGGGGACAACCTAAGCCCAAACAATCGAAAACGCCTTTTTGTGGACCGTTTCAAGGCTTTAAAAAACCATGAAATCATCATTGAACATTAAAAATTAAAAAACGAAAACGATGGGAAAGATAAACGTAATTGCACCAGTGGTATCGTCATTCTTGTTGTCCAACTTGGCCATGGCCAATATAGAACTCAGAAATGATGGTCCAACCATGGATGAACTAGCAGAGGCACAACTTTTATCCAGTATTGAATACATTGAAGAAGAGGAAGTCATTGATTTGGGATTTGATGTCCATCAATACCTTCCATTGGATTTTGACCCTTACAAGGGAATGATTTATGACGTACGGGATATTCAATATATAGAGCTGGATGAAGAACTCGAAATGTAATAGCTAAAGCCTTGGTTTATTCCGGGGCTTTTTTGTTCGAGATTAAGACGACCAATGATTTCTGTCAGGTTTTAACAGCTTAACCGACTTTATCTTAGCAAAAATTTTTTTGGTATGAATACACTTGCGGAAAACCCCATAAAATCAATTAATGTGATCATTCAAAGAGCGTTGGAATTTGGTATGACCTACGGAGAATATCGTGAATTGGTCCAGGAATTGGCAATAAGGAAATCCAATACCGGTCCTGAAAAGACCGAAGCATTGGCAAACTATACCCAACTCAATACCAAACGTATGGATCGTTGGGACAAAACCCTCAGAATACCAAGTGAGGTAATGGACCATGTCAAAGCATTAAAACAAAAAATGACTTGGTTGGTCCTAACCGAAAGCTGGTGTGGGGATGCCTCCCCCAGTTTACCCGTAATGAATAAGTTGGCCGAACTAACACCAAACCTGGATTTGAAAATTGTCCTACGGGATGAGCATCCCGAGTTGATGGATCTGTTCCTTACCAATGGAACACGTTCCATTCCCAAAGTGATCGTTTTGGATTCGTTGACCCAAAAAGTGCTTGGCGAATGGGGCCCACGTTCTTCAAAGGCCACTAAAATGGTGTTGGACCATAAAGCGGAACACGGACAACTTACCCCTGAGTTCAAACAACAGTTACAGGTTTTTTACAATAAGGACAAGGGTCAGGATATCCTTAAGGATTTAGTGGAACTACTTTCCTTGGAATAGATAGGTAATTGTTCCGATTTGACTGTTCTTGGGGCTCTGACTGAAGTTTGCTTTTAGGGCGTAGGCCTTGGCGTTTTGTATTAAACAATAATCACTGGTGTTGGAGCTTTTGTCATTAAAGGAAACCTCAAGAACGTCCCCGTTGCGATCCACGGTAATATTGATGACCACTTTTCCGCCCTTCTCACAGGTATATATTGGCGGAGGTAGGTAATAGGCATTTCGATCCACTAAAGAGTAGGAGATGGAGGTACGCCTATCTTTTAGGTAATTGGTAAACTCCTTTTTTTCCGCATCCCGCTCTCCAAGTTGCTCTTTGCGCTCTTGGCGTTTTTTCGCCAATTCCTTTAGATTGGAAGCAAAACCGGCATCACCTTCATTGAATTCATTGGGTTCACTGTCCATTTCCCTTTCCTCCATTAATTCCTCCAAGGTTTTAAGGGGCTCCGGTTCCCCTATGCTTGGTTTGGCCGTTTCATTAAAGGCCCTGTGGCTTTTTATGGGGTCGTTTTGTGCCAGCTCTTCCAATCGCTCCTTTTCTTCCAACAGCTGTTCCACTTCCTCGTCCAAAATGGCCATTTCAATGACATATTCGTCTTCTTCCCTATTGACCAAATGAACATTATAAGCAAGCAATACAACATTTGCCATCGTAAAAATGGTGATGATAAGGGATAATTGCTTGCGATTCAGGTTCATGGTCTTCTAATAACCCAGATTTACCAAAAATATTTTATTCTTTTGAAATGTCCACTACCGTTTTACTATGGAGCCATTCCTTAAACTTTTGCGGACTCTGGGCTTTATCTACGTTAAAATCGCCTATTTTGGTTCTTCTTAAAACAGATAGATGGGCCCCGGAATCCAAGGCCTTTCCAAAATCGTGGGCCAGGGAACGGATGTAGGTTCCTTTACTACAGACCACCCTAAAATCTACTTCGGGCAACTCAATTTTGGTGATTTCAAATTCAAAAATCTCAATGTTTCTGGGTTTTATTTCAACAGTTTCCCCTTTTCTGGCAAATTCGTACAACCGCTTTCCATCTTTTTTAATTGCTGAAAACACAGGGGGCATTTGTTGGATCCTCCCCAGAAACCCTTTTGGGGCAGCATAAATTCTTTCTTTGGTCAGATGTTCGATCGGATAGCTTTGGTCCATTTCGGTTTCCAGGTCATAGGAAGGCGTACTGGCACCCAGCGTAAAGGTTCCCGTATATTCTTTTAATTGTCCTTGGAGTTCCGGAATTTTTTTGGTGGCTTTTCCCGTACAGATCAACAGTAATCCCGTAGCCAGTGGATCGAGTGTCCCCGCATGTCCAATTTTGAATTTTTTATTGAGATTGAACTTCTTCCTAATGGCCCATTTTAAAGCGTTCACTGCTTGAAAGGAACTCCATTCCAAGGGTTTGTCGATCAAAAGAATCTGACCCTCCGTAAAATACGCTGAAGAAATATGTTGCATAATTGATTATCCCCAAATACTCCAACCAATGGCAATTAGACCAATGATGAGGCAGTAAATGGCAAAATACGTCAATTTGCTCTGGCGAACCAATTTTATCATCCAGGTACAGGCAGCCATCCCAGCAATGAATGCAGCTGCAAAGCCTGCTCCCATGGCACTTATTTGAGTACTTTCAAAATTAATATCGCCGCTTAAAATATCCTTGGCTACTTTTCCAAGAATCAAGGGTACCACCATCAAGAAAGAAAAACGTGCCGATTTGGTCTTATCTATTCCCAAAAGTACCGAGGTGGAAATTGTTGCGCCACTTCTTGATATGCCCGGTAACATAGCCACCATTTGTGCCATGCCAATGATAAAGGCACTGCGATAGGAAACCCCTTTTTCCGTTGTCTTGGCCATATCCGCCAAATAAAGCAGTACGGCGGTAATAATGAGCATAATGCCCACAATGATAATTGCTCCGTCAAAAAAGACCTCCATAAAATCCTCCAATAAAAAACCTACCAAGGCTGCCGGAACCATCGATAGAAGAATCTTTAAACTGAACTGGGTCTCTTCGTTCCATTTGAACCGAAAAAGTCCCTTAATGATATCCCATACGTCTTTTCGAAAAACGACAATGGTACTCAATGCAGTGGCGAAATGAAGTACTACGGTGAACAGCAAACTTTCTTCAGGGATGGAATTGTCACCTAAAATGGCTTTTCCCAATTCCAAATGTCCACTAGAGGAAACGGGCAAAAATTCAGTCAATCCTTGAATAATGCCCAGGATAATCGCATCAATGGTATCCAATGGTTATTTCTTTTTGCTAGGGTCCAAAAGAATGGCGTAAATCTGTATTCCCAATCCAATCAACACCATTAGGGGGGCCAGTCGAATCCTTCGAAAATTATAGATCTCTGGATTAAAGACACTGGGGTCGTCACTTCCACCGCCACTCATCAAAATAAAGCCCAAAGCAATAAACGCAATTCCAATAAACAAAAAGGTGTAATTTTTCTTTTGGAAGATGAACTGCGGCTTCTTTTTTTGGATAGTACTATTTTTCTTGCCCATTCTATTACGCATTGATAACGCAAGTTAACCATTCTAATTGTTTGGTCAACAATTTATTTCCTTGGGTTTGGTCTTTAATAATACAGCTCATTGGTACGGAGGTTCAAGAATCGCTGTGTCGCAAAAAAAGTGCTAATGTAGGATATGAGTATTCCCAAAAGCAGGACCCCAAAAAATAGTGCCGAAAGCAAGGGAATATCCTCAAAAACCCCTAGCTCTGGAAAGGTTTTGTTCACATAGTAAAGGACAAGGGCCAAGGCCAAAAGGGCAATCAATCCCCCATAAAAGCCCAGTTTTACGTTGTTGAGGATAAAAGGTCTTCGGATAAAGGTTTTTGTGGCCCCAACCATTTGCATGGTCTTGATGATGAACCGTTTGGAATAAATGGAAAGTCTTATGGAACTATTAATGAGCAGTACCGCAATAACGGTGAATACGGCACATGCCAATAAAATCCAAAGACTTATTTTTTTTACATTGTCACTTAAGAGGGAAATCAATGGTTGGTCATAACTTACTTCATCCACAAAGGATTTATTGGAAAGGGACTCCGCAATTTCCGCCACTTGCTCCGGGGTCACAAAATTGGCCTTTAAGTTTACATCAAAAGAATTCTTTAAGGGATTGTAACCTAAAAATTCCTGGAAGTTTTCTCCAATGTCCTCACTGTATTGGTCCGCAGCATCTTCTTTGGAAACATAAACGGCTGCCTTGGTGTACTCTGCCATGGCCAAACTTTTTTGGAGCTGGTCAATTTCAACAGGTTTGGCCGTATCCTTTAAAAAGACGGAAATGGTGATCTGTTCCCTAAAGTGATCGGCCAACTTTTTAGTATTCAACACCAAAAGTCCCAAAACCCCCAACAGGAAGAGTACCAAAGCAATACTTAGCACTACTGAAAAGTAGGAGGAAATCAATCGCCTTTTCTGATAGCGTTCTATGTACTGGCTCATGGAAAAAATTAGATATGTAAAAATAGAAAAGTAAATCGGTATTTAATGAGCCAGTTCAAATTCCACGGTCCTGGACCAATCCCCTAACGGACCAATGCAACATGTCCGTTAAGGATACGGGACCCCACTTGAATACGATACCAGTAATCCGATGCGGGAAGTGCCCTGCCGTTATAAGACCCATCCCATTGAAAATTTAGGTCGTTGGATTGGAATACCATTTTAGAGAACCTGTCGTAAATCTCAATGCTGAATTCCAATGAAAGATCTATTCCTTCCGGTTGAAATACATCGTTCCTATTGTCCCCGTTAGGGGTAAAAAAACGCGGAACAACCAGATGGACAAAAGGAAATTCCACTGGGTCACAATCGTTCTCGCCCCTCACAAAAGCGCTATACGTTCCTCCAAGCAAATTTTCAAAAGTGGGATTTTCTTGATAGTTGATGCCGTCCAAGGAATATTCGAAAATCCCTATATTTTCAGTTACAACGGTTATATTTCGGTGATTTGAAATTACCTTTTGAACAATGGGGTTATCAATTTGATTGACTTCAATGGTTTTGGTAACTGAACAATTGTTCGTGTCGGTAACCAGAACGGAATACGTACCAGGGGTGTTGACCACAATTTCAAAAGATTCCTCTCCTGAAGACCATACATAATCCAGCCCCCTTATATCTGCATTAATGGTAATTGAAGTTCCTTCACATAGATCCAAGCTTTCATCCACTACGACGGGTAAATCAAAATAGGTAATCGTGACCGGCGTTCTACTGGTTGAAATGCATCCAGCGATTTCCGTAACGGCCTCGGCATAAAATGTTCCCGATATGTCCGTTGCAAAAAAGGCATTATCCTGGAGTAACAGGTTTCCATCAATGGCGGCATCATACCAATCTACCCGCACCCCATCCGGAACAGCGACCCTTACGCCACCCAAATTATTGCCACATAGACCCACATCGCCTGAACTTATTGGGGGTTGGGGACGATTTTCAATGATGATATCAAAAACATCGGATACGGCATTGCACTTGTCATTGCTCAAATTGATGGCATCCTCGGCAACTTTTACCCTATAGAACCGCGTTTCGTTCAATAATGCGGTGGTGTATATGCTGTTGGTTTCACCGGGCAAATCCAACCAGATGGTGCCATCTGTACTTTCCTGCCATTGATAGACATGGGAGCTGTAAACCGAAAAATCAGGTGTGGCTTGAAGTGTGGTTGTAATTGGGACGTCTTCTTCGCAAAATGCCAAGGACACGTTATTGGTATTGTCCACTACGGTGATGTTATCCCCACAAGTCCTGAAAACAATATCATCAATGGCAAGGTCATTTCCACAACCTCCGACACCATTATTGATCATTTTTAGGATTACCGAAGTCTGCCCTGGTAGGGTTTGGAAGACCAGGCCGTATTGTTCCCAAATAGGACGGGAAGTCCCTCGGATATCGCCGGTATCTCCCGAGGCTAAGAGTACGGTGTCCGTATCATCCCAAATTTGAAATCGAACATTTATTGGAATACCGCCATTTGGACATTGCGTTGAGGAGGGCAATAGATTAAGAAGCCAGGCTGAAAATTCATAAGAGGTATTTTCACATAGTCCATCAATAGGAATTCTAAAAAATTCACCGGGGGTAAAACTGGCATTTACAATTAGGGACTTACCATTGCTATCCCCAGGGGTGTGGTCCGTAGTATTAAACCAATCAAAATAATTGGTCCTGCTGGAAATGGTATAATTTCCATCCACGGGCTGTTCGGGACCTCCATTTACGTAGTTGTAGGTGGTTGTCCCTGGAGGCAAAGGAGGGCCATCTTCCAAACCGGTCCCAAAAGTTTCCATAAAGATGGGGTCTCCGGAATTGCCTTCACAAAATGCCAACTGACTTTGCATATGCTGATGAAGGAAACAGCATGCCAAAAGGGATAAGAAAGCTTTTGCTACTTGCAATTTTATCTGGTTTATGACCTGTTTTACTTAGCACTTTATCCTTTTTGCTCTGGCGGATTAAGCCTATTTTTGCCAAGCGAAGGAAGAAATATATAAAATGAACTACAATTTCAGGCAAATAGAGGCTAAATGGCAACAATATTGGACCAAGAATCAAACCTTTAAGGTGGAAAATGATTCGGACAAGCCCAAGTTTTATGCACTTTCCATGTTTCCCTATCCTTCCGGGGCAGGTCTGCACGTAGGACATCCCCTGGGTTATATAGCCTGTGATATCTATGCCCGCTACAAAAGGCATAAGGGATACAATGTATTGCATCCCATGGGTTACGATTCCTTTGGCCTTCCTGCGGAGCAGTATGCCATACAAACAGGACAGCATCCTGCCATAACAACGGAAACCAATATCAAAAGATATCGGGAGCAACTGGACCAATTGGGTTTTTCCTTTGATTGGAGTCGGGAAGTGCGTACCTCCAACCCTAGGTATTATAAGTGGACACAATGGGTCTTTATCCAGCTGTTCAACTCATGGTACAACAATCAAACGGATAAAGCAGAGCCCATTGAAAGCTTGATCGCGATTTTTGAAAAGGAAGGGAATAGGAGCGTGAACGCCTCCTGCGATGATGATACGCCGGTTTTTTTGGCCAGCGAATGGAACTCGTTTTCGGAAAAACAGAAACAGCAAGTGTTGCTAAAGTACCGTCTGACCTATTTAGCGGATGCTGAGGTGAATTGGTGCCCGGCATTGGGTACGGTCCTGGCCAATGATGAAATTGTGAATGGCGTTTCGGAACGTGGGGGACATCCCGTGATTCGAAAAAAGATGACCCAATGGATGATGCGGATTACGGCCTATGCACAACGGTTGTTGGATGGCTTGGATACCATTGATTGGCCACAACCTTTAAAGGATTCCCAAACCAATTGGATTGGTCGTTCCGAAGGAGCTTCGGCTACTTTTAAGGTTATTCCGACAGGGCGAAACGACGAGGGGTCCCATCAAATAGAGGTATTCACTACCCGCCCTGATACTATTTTCGGTGCTTCCTTCATGACCTTGGCCCCAGAGCATGAATTGGTGGCAAAAATCACCACACCTGCACAAAAATCAGAGATTGATGCTTATGTGGAAGCAACCTCAAAACGCTCGGAGCGGGAGCGAATGGCGGATGTGAAAACCATTTCCGGTGCTTTTACGGGGGCGTACGCGGAACACCCATTTACCAAAGCGCCCATTCCCATTTGGATCGGGGATTATGTATTGGCCAATTATGGCACGGGGGCGGTAATGGCGGTTCCCTGCGGAGATCAACGGGACTATGACTTTGCAAAGCATTTTGATATTGATATCCCCAACATTTTTGATGGGGTTGATATTTCGGAAGAGGCCTTTGCCGATAAGGTAAACACCCTTATTGCCAATTCCGATTTCCTAAATGGGTTACGCCACAAAGAAGCAACAAGGAAAGTTATTGATGAGTTGGAAAAAATTGGTCAAGGACAGGGCAAGATCAATTACCGTTTACGGGATGCGGTGTTTAGCCGCCAGCGCTATTGGGGAGAACCGTTCCCGGTCTATTATGATGCTGATGGAATGCCCCAGATAATCGCCGAAGGGCATTTGCCCTTGGAATTGCCCGAAGTGGAAAAGTACCTCCCCACGGAGACCGGGGAACCCCCTTTGGGTAATGCTACGCATTGGGCATGGAATGCCGAGGCGAATAAAGTGGTTGCCAACGAATTGATTGACCACAAAACGGTATTTCCCTTAGAACTCAATACCATGCCCGGTTGGGCGGGAAGTTCCCAATATTTCAATCGGTATATGGATCCACATAATGCAGCGGCCATTTATTCTCAGGAAGCCATAGATTACTGGCAAGATGTGGATCTCTATATTGGAGGCAGCGAGCACGCTACAGGACATTTGTTGTATTCCCGTTTTTGGCAAAAGTTTTTGTTTGATAGGGGCGTTGCCCCAAAGGATGAGTTTGCCAAAAAATTGATCAATCAGGGGATGATTACGGGAACAAGTGCTTTTGTCTACAAAGATGTAGCACAAAACAAGGTGTATTCCAAAGCATTGATCAACGGGAAACATGTCAATCCAATCCATGCGGATGTTTCTTTAATTGATTCATCGGATGAATTGGATGTTGAAGCCTTTAAAAAGTGGAGGCCAGATTTGTCAAAGGCAGAATTCATTTTGGAGAATGGTAAATACATTGTAGGTCGCGAAATCGAAAAAATGTCCAAATCCAAATACAATGTGGTCAATCCCGATCAGATTTGTGAGGACTATGGAGCGGACAGCCTTCGGTTGTATGAGATGTTCCTGGGACCATTGGAACAATCCAAGCCCTGGAACACCGCGGGCATTACAGGAGTTCATAGTTTTTTAAAGAAACTATGGAAGTTATACCTCGCAGTTGATGATAGTGAGCCAACTCCCGATAACCTGAAGACCTTGCACAAAACCATCAAAAAGGTAGAAGAGGACATTGAGCACTTTAGTTTCAACACTTCCGTCTCCACGTTTATGATCTGTGTCAATGAATTGACGGCGCAAAAATGCACAAGCAAGGCCATTTTGGGGCCCTTGGCGATTTTGGTATCGCCCTACGCCCCCCATATCGCTGAGGAACTTTGGGAAATAATGGGCCACACGGGTTCCATTGCCAATGTATCCTTTCCGCAACTGGAAGGGAAATACCTGGTGGAAAGCACCAAGGCCTATCCCATTTCCTTCAATGGTAAGATGCGCTTTAAACTGGAACTTCCCTTGGATATGGCGAAAGCCGATATTGAAGCTGCTGTTATGGCCCATGAACAGACCGCCAAATATCTGGATGGCCGAACGCCCAAGAAAGTCATTGTGGTGCCCGGTAAAATCGTAAATGTTGTTGGGTGATGCCTTTCCGCTCTATTGTAGGCTGATGTTTTCCCCAATTAAGACAAGGAGTTAAAATCGTCTGGTTTCTGGAATCCAGGAGCAAAGCGGCCTTACGTCTTTTCTAAGCCAGCCCTTGGGTCTATCTGCCCTATTGCGGCTATGTGCACGGATGCTGTTTTTATTCCCAAGGCAAAAGGTATGGAAACATAAATCCGGTCAGGATATTCAGCATATCATGTATTTGGGATTACTTCAGGGTCCACTTCTTTGAATGATTTGTGATTTCCGTGGCAAATGCCCTGCCGTTATTTTGGCCGTTTTGTTCACGGGGTACCGATCAATATGATGTTGATTTTAAAATAGAAACATAAACAAGGGCATTTTTAGTGGTCAAGAAGTAAAAAAAACAATGTTTTTTTTGAATGACCCCCTATTTCTTTGGGGGTATAAGAACAAAAAATGCTATTTTAACTGAATTACCCCTACATTTCATCGATTTTATTTTTCATTTTTTTAGATTTATAACACTTTTGGCGCTATAATTCTATAAATACAACAACTTTAAAACAAGAACCATGGTTATTGGTGTACCTAAAGAAATTAAGAATAATGAAAGTCGGGTGGGGATGACCCCTTCCGGAGTTTTTGAACTGGTAAAGAACAATCACACGGTGTACGTGCAGTCCACTGCCGGGGAAGGAAGTGGTTTTTTTGATGAGGACTACAGCAATGCAGGCGCACAGATTTTGCCGAACATAGAGGAGGTGTACGCCAAGGCAGATATGATCGTAAAAGTCAAGGAACCCATAGCGATGGAATATGGATTGATCAAGGAAGGACAGATTGTTTTTACCTATTTTCATTTTGCTTCCAGCGGGCCACTGACCAAAGCCATGATCAACAGCAAGGCGATCTGTATTGCCTATGAAACGGTTGAGGATGAAGATGGGACACTTCCCCTGTTAACCCCAATGTCTGAAGTAGCGGGTCGGATGGCCATTCAGCAGGGGGCCAAATATTTGGAAAAGCCAGTAAAGGGAAAAGGGGTATTACTGGGTGGCGTACCTGGGGTGCAACCTGGGAAGGTCTTGGTGCTGGGTGCGGGAACCGTAGGCATCCAAGCCGCAAAAATGGCAGCAGGTCTTGGGGCCCATGTCACTATTATGGATATCAATATGAAAAGATTACGATATGTGAATGATGTGATGCCAAACCATGTGGTCACCGATTTTTCCACAGAGCTCAGAATTCGGAAACACATCAAGACCCATGATCTAATTGTTGGTGCGGTATTGTTGAAAGGGGCAAAAGCCCCGAATTTGATTACCAGGGATATGCTTAAGGACATGCATGCTGGTACGGTCATTGTAGATGTCGCTGTGGATCAAGGAGGATGCATTGAAACAACTAAGCCAACAACCCATGAAGATCCCGTTTACATTATTGACGACGTGGTCCACTATTGTGTAGCCAATATGCCGGGTGCGGTGCCCTATACCTCTACTATTGCCTTGACCAATGTTACCTTGCCCTATGTTTTAAAATTGGCCAATAACGGTTGGCAAAGTGCCTGCAGGATGGACAAATCCTTGGAAAAAGGACTCAACATCGTTGAGGGGGAAGTGGTATATAAGGAAATCATGGATGCCTTTGACTGGGATGCTCCGGTTTTGGTATAAACTAACAAAATGTCAGTTTTTAAGGCCCCGTCCAATTTGGCGGGGTTTTTGTGTTTGAGTTGGTATATTTAATAAAAATTAAAACGAAAAAGTCATGATGGGATATTATATATTGATCGGTGCTATTGCATTGGTCAGTTGGTTGGTGAGTGCACGACTAAAAAGTAAGTTCAAGCATTACTCCAAAGTGCATTTACAGAACGGAATGAGTGGTGCGGAAATCGCCCAGAAAATGTTGGATGACCATGGGATACGGGATGTGAAGGTTATCTCCACCCCTGGGATGTTGACCGATCATTACAATCCAAAAAATAAAACCGTAAACCTTAGTGAAGGGGTCTACAACCAGCGGAATGCTGCGGCGGCGGCCGTAGCTGCCCACGAAGTAGGGCATGCCGTGCAACATGCCCAGGCATACGAGTGGTTGACCATGCGCTCCAAGTTGGTTCCTGTGGTAAGCGTTACCTCCGGAATGAGCACTTGGGTGGTTTTTGGTGGACTCATGTTGGGAGCTGCAGCGGGCGTTGGCCTTGGATACTGGATTGCGGTTGCCGGATTGGTGATGATGGCATTTGCCACGCTCTTCAGTTTTATCACCCTGCCTGTTGAATACGATGCCAGTAAACGTGCTTTGGTATGGCTCAAACAAAAGAATATGGTCACCCAAGCGGAGTATAAAGGTTCCGAAGATGCATTGAATTGGGCGGCCAGGACCTATTTGGTAGCTGCCATAGGTGCGTTGGCAACTTTAGTATACTGGGGCTTACAAGTTTTTGGGGGCCGGGACTAAAGTAAAAGAACATGCGATCAAGGTCCTTTCTTTTGGAAGGGCCTTTTTTTGGCCACTTGAGAAAGTCTATGGGTTCATTACCAACTGAGCGCATAGGAAAGCTGAACGTAAATATGTGACTCCGAACCGATAGTTTCGGAAGAATTGTAGCGCATACCAATTTTATAATCATTTCGGTTAAAGCGATAGTTAAAATCAAGCCCAAACCGCAAGAGTGAATTTTCGGATTCCCTAAGAACGGGGGAATCGTCCCCAAAGAAATTCCCCTCGATCAATCCATTATAAAACACCTCACGATAGGCAAGCCTTAGTACAAAAAAGATTTCGCGTGCATTGTTCCCCAAACGATCGTATGCAATGCTCTCTCCAATGGGGGTTCTTCTACCAAAATGGAAAATAGCTTCGGTCTCCCCAAAAATATCCCTGGAACCCATTGCCAGTTTAGGTTGCAGGGCAATTAGGACACCAAACGGGTTGGGAGCCAATTCCCATTCCTTGGTATAGGTAGCATAAAGGTTGACATGGAAACTATTGTTCAGTTCATCAATCCATTGGGGTGTCTCAAAAATGGCCACGGCCCTATGATACCATCGTTGAAATCCTCCGGCTCCAGAGTTGTTTCCTGCGAGTCCGAGAAGTGCTTCAATATCAATTAAGGAATTTTTGTGGGCCGAAGACCAACTGCTTAACAAACCTGTAAATCCGGCATAGGGCCTATCAAATGAAGTGGATTCAATCGATTGGGTCTGGGTGGGGGTATATACTTCCTGTCCAAGTCGGAAGCGAAGCTGTTCCCCTTCCCCAAAAACGCCTTTTTTCAGAATAGTCCTGTAGGTCAAGAACAGTCCTGACGAATAATAACGGTCGGTTGATAGAAAGAAATCATTGTCGTGACGAAACTCCAACTGATGTGGGAAGGCGTTGGGCTCATAACTTCGCTGTGAAAAGAGCGAGGTTTTCAAAAAGCAGATAAAAATGCCAAAGAATAATCGTTGCATTAGGAACTAAATGGAAATCTGCCTATTGATTTGTTGATTTAATGAGATGAAGGTTTCTGTTCGGGAAACACCTTCAATCTGCTGTATGTTTTTGTTCAACACCTGCATTAAATGTTCATTGTCCTTGCAGAGCACCTTAATTAGGATGGACCAGTTGCCCGTAGTATAATGACACTCCAAAACCTCGGGTATTTTTTTAAGGGCTGCCACTGCCTTGGGATTGCTCATAGCCCTGTCCAAAAAAATACCGATATAGGCCATTGTGGTATACCCCAGGACTTTAGGATTGATAATGAATTTTGAACCGGAAATGACCCCGGCAGCTTCCAATTTACGCAGTCTTTGGTGGATGGCCGCTCCCGAAATACCAATATCCCGGGCAATCTCCAAAATCGGTTTTCGGGCATCTTCCATTAAATGCCTTAGGATTTTTTTGTCTATCCCGTCCAGGCGTAACAGGTTGTTAGTGGATTTCATAGAAATGCAAACTAATTGAAACCCAAAGATAGAAAAGCCAATGGGAATTTAACTGGCTACCGAGTCGGGATTATACCCTAAATAAAGTGCTTGAAATTCATTGAATTTAATGCCATGGTTTTCCAATTCCGTTAAAATTGGACCATAGACTTCCTTTGTTATGGGAATCTGTACCCCGGGAGAGGTAATCTTTCCATTTAGAATATTGAGGGTGGCCATGGCCACAGGAAGGCCAACGGTTTTCGCCATGGCCGTATGGGTCCTATTTTCTCCCAGGACTACCATATTGGCATCCAATTGTTTTTTCTTTCCTTCCAATTCGTACCCAAACTTGTGGTACATGACAATCATGTCTTTTTCGTTGTCATTAAGGGTCCAACTTTCTTCCAGGATTTGCTGGAGTGCCTGGGCGGGCGTTGCATTTGCACGTGTAATTGTCTTTGTTGCGCTAAAAAGGTCCAATTCCTCCAATTTCTCCCACATAATGTCATCTTGGTCAATTTTTAGGTAATGACGCAGTTTCAGTTCTATGGAATCTGTGGGGGAATAGGGCAGAAAAAGATTTACGAATTGCCGATAGGACATTCCTTGGGAATTTTCAATTTGGTAACTGTCATCCGTCATTCCCAATTGTACAAATATGTTCCAAGCCCTGGAAAAACCTACCCTGCGCATGGTTCCACGGTAAAGCGTCAACACATCTTGTAACCCATAGGCTTCACGGTACCAAAGGGAATCCCGATTGGCGTACCCTTCAAATTTTCCGTATCCTTCAATATCCAAAAATTCGGTCCTGCGGAATAGTTTATGGTATGGTATGTATTTGTATGTTCCTTCCTGGATGAATTTGGCTGTCCCGCCCTGGCCGGCCACGACCACATTCCTCGGGTTCCAGGTAAATTTATAGTTCCAAAGATTGGTATCGTTTTCTGGGGCTACCAGTCCACCTGTAAAGGATTCAAAAAGAATCATTTTGCCGCCCTTATTGCGGATACGATCAATGACTTCCATAGCACTCATATGATCAATGCCCGGATCCAAACCAATTTCATTCATGAAAACCAGATTGGATTCCCTGACCTCCGGGTCCAATTTTCTAATGGCATCACTGATATATGATGCGGTCACCAAATGCTTTTTGAATTGAAGGCAGTCCTGGGCAACTTTGGTGTGTAACCGCACAGGTAACATGGAAACCACAATATCCGCACTTTGTATGGCCTTGCTCCTGGATTCATTTTCCATAATGTTCAAGGTCATTATATTGCAATGGGGATGGTTTACAATATCCTTGGCAATATTGTTTGGGTACAAATCCCCTATGGTGAGATGAAGATTCTGGGAAACCGAATTGTCCAAAAAAAAGTCCAATAGATATGAGGTGGACTTCCCGGCTCCCAAGACAAGAATTTTTCGGGCCATAAGTTTAAATTACCTTTGTGACTAACGGATACGAAAGTATCAAATTGTTATATTTTTAAAAAAATTGACCCTTTAAGTTATGAACAAAACAATTTTGGTGACGGGATTGGTGCTTGGAATATTGGCGGTAATACTAGGGGCCTTTGGGGCCCATGGATTAAAAAAAGCGTTAGGTCCAGAGGAAATCAGCACGTTTGAGACAGGAGTAAAGTACCAAATGTACCACGCCCTGTTCCTAATTCTCCTGAGTACCATTACCCTGGCTTCCGAAGGAACGAAAAGAGTGGTCTTCTACCTTATTCTTATTGGGGTTGTTCTTTTTTCTTTTTCCATATACTTGTTGGCTACCAACACGTTGACTTCTTTTGATTTTAGGAAAATAGGAATCGTTACCCCCATAGGAGGTACGTTACTCATTTTGGGGTGGGGTTATTTACTTTTTAGCGTACTGATGAAAAAGTAGGGCGAAAAAATAATAATCCAAGGGTATTGGATTTTAATAAGTAGTTTTGCGCCAACTTTAAAATTTAACATATGGCAAATTCCATGCCCGGGACGAAAACGATTTCGCTAAACGACTACGGAATCACCCATAACAATATCCGTTACCAGCTCTCATCTGATGAATTGCATGATGCTACGCTGCAAAAAGGTCTTGGAAAGGAATCCTCTTTAGGCGCATTGGCGGTAAGTACGGGAGAGTTTACGGGAAGGTCACCCATGGATCGGTTTATTGTAAAGGATGCAATTACTGCAGAAAAGATTTGGTGGGGAGATATCAATATTCCCTTTGAACCAGACGCTTTTGATCAATTGCATACTAAGATGGTCTCTTATTTGAATGATAAGGAGCTTTATGTGCGTGATGCCTTTGTTTGTGCCGATCCCTTGTATAAAATGGGTGTTAGGGTCATTAACGAATATCCCTGGTCCAATTTGTTTGTGTATAATATGTTCCTAAGGCCAACTCCGAAAGAGCTTGTGGACTTTGAACCGGAATGGACGGTATTGAATGCTCCCGGTTTCCTTGCCAATGCCGAAATGGATGGAACGAGGCAACATAATTTTGCCATTTTGAATTTTACGAAAAAGATTGCTTTGGTTGGGGGAACGGGATATACCGGTGAAATCAAAAAAGGGATTTTCTCCACACTGAACTTCATTCTGCCCACATTCAACAACGTACTACCCATGCACTGTTCTGCCAATCTGGGAGAAGATGGTGATACAGCTCTTTTCTTTGGCTTGTCCGGTACGGGGAAGACTACCCTTTCCACAGACCCAAATAGGAGGCTGATTGGGGATGATGAGCATGGTTGGACCCCTAAAAACACTGTGTTTAACTTTGAGGGGGGCTGTTATGCCAAGGTCATTAACCTATCCCAGGAAAAGGAACCGGAGATTTACGGAGCCATTAAAAGAGGGGCCATTTTGGAGAATGTGGTCATGGATGATGATGGAAATGTAGATTTCACCGACAGTTCCATTACACAAAATACCAGGGTAAGTTATCCTATCTACCATATTACTAATATTCAGCAACCATCCGTGGGTGAGAATGTGAAGAACATTTTCTTTTTGACTGCCGATGCCTTTGGGGTATTGCCGCCAATATCAAAATTGACACCTGCCCAAGCAGCATACCACTTTATTTCCGGATATACGGCAAAGGTAGCTGGAACGGAGGCTGGGGTAATTGAACCGCAACCTTCCTTCTCCGCCTGTTTTGGTGCACCGTTCATGCCCTTGCACCCCACGGTCTATGCCGAAATGTTGAGCAACAAGATGAAAGAGTCCGGAGTGGATGTCTGGTTGATCAATACGGGTTGGACCGGTGGTCCCTATGGAGTTGGAACGCGAATGGAACTAAAATATACCCGTGCCATGATAAGCGCTGCATTGGAAGGGAAATTGGGATTGTACAATTATGACAATTACCATATCCACTCGGTTTTTGGAGTTGCGCAGCCCCGGGAATGTCCAGGAGTCCCTACCAGTGTGCTTAGTCCGCGTGCAACCTGGAACGATGATGATGCCTACTATAAAACAGCATTTAAACTGAGTAACGCGTTCAGGGAAAATTTTAAAAAGTTTGAAGCCTATGCCAATGAGGAAATCCGGAGGGGTGGGCCACAGCGTTATGCATTCTGACCATAAAAAAAGCCCCTATTTAAGGGGCTTTTTTGGTTTTTCCTAATTTATTTATTCACATCAGAAATGTATTTCTGTAATGCCATGGTCATGGACGGGTTCTCTGGTGTGGGAGCCTTGATATCAATTCTTAGGCCTGCATCGGTAGCAGCTTTGACCGTGCTGTTTCCAAAGACGGCTATTCGGGTATCTTTTTGTTCAAAATCCGGAAAGTTTTTTAGAAGGGACTCAATACCGGAGGGACTAAAGAAAACCAGGACGTCATAGTAGACATCCCTCAAGTCGGATAAGTCACTGACCACCGTCTTGTAAAAAATACCGCGTTTCCAATTTAGGTTCAATTCATCCAGTACACTGGGAACTTGTTGTTTTAAGGTGTCGGATGACGGTAATAGGAACTTTTCATCCTTGTACTTCTTGAACATTGGAATAAGGTCCCCGAACAAACGTTGTCCTACGTATATTTTGCGCTTTCGGTAGACCACATATTTCTGTAGATAATAGGCCACAGCTTCAGATTGGCAAAAATATTTCATACTATCCGGCACTTTAAAGCGCATTTCATCAGCTATCCTGAAAAAATGATCGACTGCATTCCTACTGGTAAGTATAATGGCCGTAAAATCGTTTAAATCAATTTTTTGTTGGCGAACGCTTTTGGCTGTTTCACCTTCAACATGGATAAAGGGTCTAAAATCAACTTTTACCTTCGATTTTTCAATCAGTTTGGAATATGGAGAGTTTTCCATTTTCGGTTCTGGTTGGGATACCAAAATCGTTTTTACTTTCATAAGTTTCAACTGTTTAAATAGCTGACGAGTACAGCTATAGGCGAAATTTCGAGAGTGCAAAGGTACAAAATAAAATAGAATGTGTTGCCTATAATCAACTTTTGATGGGTTCTTAGGATTTTAATGATACCAATACCGTTTATACCTATGAGAAGCAGAAAGATCAAATAAATTATGGACTTATCCCCTGGGAACACATAAATCACGAGGACATTTCCCAAAAAGGCGATCAGCCCCCCGTAATTGAAGTAGGTCAACTTTTCAAAAATAATATCGGTCATCAATTCATTATTTTCAAAAAAATACCCATTCCCTACCTGTAATATCGTTTTAACAAGAAGGAAAACCAGTATACCCATAATCACAACAACATAAAATTCCGGAGAGGTCGTTAGGGGTTGGTCAAAAAAAATGTTTCTAGAGATGAAAAGGAAAAGGGATAGGTTGGCAATTTGGAATATGGACATAATTAGATGAAAACCATAAAACAGCTTGCCCTTTTTCTTATTTAAGGTGATGTATTTATTATTAAAAGGTAGTATAATGAAATTGAAAAACGATGTTTTGAACAAGTATTTGCCCAACACCAGTAAAACAAGGCAGAACAACAGTATTAGTGTCATCCAGTCAAGATATGTGATACTGCGATAGATAGGACTCATGATTTCACTTTTATACTTGGGCTATTGATACCCCCGGGCAAACCATTTTCAGATATGCTGAATTTAAGGAATTCAGGTTGTTGTTTTTGGGGTTTGGGATAATCAATACTAAAAACTGTGGTATCATTGGCCTTTAGGAACGTTGCTTCCTGTGCTATCGGTTTTATGGATATTGGCAGAATTTCAATGATATCTTTATAATCGTCTAAATAAGCTATGCTCAGTTTTAGTTTTTTTATAGGAATGTTTTTGGGATAAGGATTGTGGATTTTAAGTGTTTGCCCCGTACTGTTCAAGTTTGCTGGTTTTGAATCTACAAAGCACCTCAGTTTTCGGAAAGATTCAAAATCATCGATATACCATCCATAATATCTGTTGGACCTTGGCGGAACGTAGGAGAACTCTCCAGAGTTGGCGAATGGGGTAACATAGGCCACTCGTTTATGCTGCACCTTAAATTCCGAACTATCTATACTGTATTGATTTTGACGATAATAGATATTATTAAGGGAAAAGGACGTATGACCGGAATAAAAAGCATACATAGGTGCGCGGCGATAACTATTCTCAAATACCACCGGTGTATCACCAACAATTTCATTCAATGTCCGAACCCATTCCTTTGTGCCATGGGTTTCATAATCCATAAAAGGGATAAGGGGTTGGTACAAAAGCCAGGCCCTTGCATAGAAGATTAGAACGGTGCCCATAATTCCTATCCTCCACACCCATTTTCTGTTGCTTTTTTCATTGGCAAGATGGTTAAATGTAAGTAGGAGCATAGGAATACAAATAACAATGACCCATTGGGCCTGCGCCCTGCGATGCAAAGTGGACAGGAAGAAAAAAAGGATAACACCATAAGTTAGAAACAATAAGCTTCTTTGGAATTTGTCCTTTGGTTTCGCTTTAAAAAGTGCCCAATAGAACCATGGGAACAAGAGACCAAAATTTACCACCAGATTTAAAAGGTAACCCAGGGTGAATTCATCAAAACTGTAGGGTTGGTTGGGCCGTTCAAAAAGGTGGTACTTTACCGAGATAAAATCGTTTTCAAACAACCAGATAAAATGGGGAACATAAGCCAGCAAGGCAACACAGACCGAAAACCATGCATATTTGTTGAAAACCAATCTGGGATTGGAGAATACTACAAAGATGATGACCAAAACCGCATGGTACTTACTGTACAGAAGGCCCGCCATGCAAAGACCCAAAACAAAAGCTGTACCAACCGTATTCTTGCTTAGAAATTTGTTGTAAAGCCAAAGAAAAAGGGCCGTGAAAAAAAGCAAAGGGGTGTCGGGAAGGGTAAAAAAGCCATAGGCATTGAACAAAGCCATGGAAAACACGAGTAAGAAAAATAGGGCGGTATAGCGCTCTTTTTCCCTTTGTCCAACCATTGACCAAAGTAGTACAATTGTTCCAATACCAAGAAGGCAGCCCATGAAACGAACGCCCAACTCTCCAGGGAGGAGAAACCCACTTATTTTGGCAAGTAATGCTACCATAGGGGGGTGGTCAAAATATCCCCAATCCAAATTCTGGGAATAGTACCAGTAATAGGTCTCGTCGTAGAGAAGTGGGGTAAAATGGGCTTGTAGCAGATTTAGCAACAATAATATCCCTAAAAAAATAAAGAAGGTTTTGGAAAATTGATTCCCCATTAAAAAGTGTATTTATGGGATTCAAAGTTATGAATTATGCCCTATCCATTTTTAGTGTATAACAAAAGGGAGTAAAACACTATTTTTACGTCTTAAACAGTGTTTTGTGGCAGACGGATTGGTCATTATACCCACTTTTAATGAGATTGAGAATGTAGAGGCAATCATCAAAACGGTTTTTGACCTTAAGAAGGATTTTCATGTGCTGATTGTGGATGACAATTCCCCGGATGGTACGGCGGCGAATGTACGACAACTACAGGAGCAGTTTTCGGACAAGCTTTTTTTAGAGGTTCGGACCGAAAAATCAGGATTGGGCACCGCTTATATTCATGGATTTAAATGGGCACTTGCCCGGGATTATGAATATATTTTTGAGATGGATGCGGATTTCTCCCATAAACCAAGCGATTTGCTACGTCTGCATAGAGCATGTTTAAATGGGGCCGACATGGCCATAGGTTCACGCTATAAAAAGGGAATCAACGTTGTTAACTGGCCCTTGGGTAGGATATTGCTATCCTATGGGGCTTCCTTTTATGTAAAACTGATTACCGGTATGCGTATAAACGATCCCACTGCGGGATTTGTTTGTTACCGGCGTAAGGTATTGGAATCGATCGATTTGGATTCGGTGCGTTTTATAGGCTATGCCTTTCAAATAGAAATGAAATTCAGGGCCCATCTCAAAAAGTTTAAAATTGAAGAAGTGTCCATTATCTTCACAGATCGAATCAATGGACAGTCCAAAATGAGTTCCAAAATTGTATGGGAAGCGGTGTTTGGGGTAATAGTCATGAAAATCAGAAGTATTTTTCAAAAGGGATTGTTTTAATATGGGAAAGGTTTTAATAAAGAATGCAAGGGCCGTTAACGAGGGAACGCAATTTGAAACGGATGTTTTAATTGAAAATGAGCGGATTGTTCGTATGGATGCCAATATCTCGGATGCCAATGCCAATGTTGTGGATTTTGACGGCAATCTATTGCTTCCTGGAGTTATAGATGACCAAGTTCATTTTAGGGAACCTGGTTTGACCCATAAAGGAACCATTTATACGGAGAGCAGGGCGGCGGTTGCAGGTGGGATCACCACTTTCATGGAACAGCCCAATACCATTCCACAGACCACAACGATTGAAGAGCACGAATCAAAATTTGCCATAGCATCAAAATCCTCTTTTGCCAATTACTCCTTTAAGTTTGGGGGCACAAATGACAATTTGGAGGAGATCAAGAGATTGGATAAAAACAGTTGTTCCGGGATAAAGCTTTTTTTGGGATCTTCAACCGGCAATATGTTGGTGGATAATGAAGCCGTTTTGGAGAATATCTTTAGGAATACGGAGTTGGTCATTTCCACACACTGCGAAGATGAAGGGACCATCCGTGCGAACATGGCCCATTATAAGGAAAAATATGGGGATGATATCCCTGTGGAGCTTCATCCTGTGATAAGGAGTGCGGAAGCCTGTTACCTCTCTTCATCCAAGGCAATAGCATTGGCAAAAAAGACCGGTGCCAGATTGCACGTATTTCATCTTTCCACTGCCAAGGAAATGGATTTGTTCACCAATAAAATTCCTTTAGGGGAAAAGAAGATCACTGCGGAAGTATGTATTCACCACCTTTGGTTTTCCGATGAAGATTATAGGGACAAAGGAACGTTGATCAAATGGAACCCAGCCGTAAAAAGTGCCACGGACAGGGCCGCTCTTTGGGAAGCCCTTTTGGATGATCGCATTGATGTGATTGCCACAGACCATGCGCCACATACCTTGGAGGAAAAAGACAATGTATATACCAAGGCACCTTCAGGAGGACCATTGGTACAACATGCCTTGGTCGCCATGTTACAGAAGCATAAGGAAGGTAGGCTCTCGTTGGAGCAACTGGTCCAGAAAATGTGCCACAACCCAGCTATTCTATTCGATATTGAAAAAAGGGGATATATTAGGGAGGGATATTTTGCCGATTTGGTCGAAGTGGACATGGATTTCAACTGGGAAGTTAAAAAACCCAATATTCTCTATAAATGTGGTTGGTCACCCTTTGAAGGAACTACCTTTGGTACGCGGATAAAAAGGACTTTTGTAAACGGTCATTTGGCCTATGGGAATGGAGTCCTGTCCGATGAAAGTAAAGCTATGCGCTTAACTTTTGATAGATAACTGAGCCATGCAGCGTTTATTGATTTTTCTTGTTTTTCCAATTCTTTTTTCCTGTAAGGAAAAGTTGATCGAACCCCCGTCAGATTTGATTTCCGAAGCAAAAATGACGGAAATTCTTTATGATTTGGCATTGATCAACGGTTTGCGGTCTACAGATGATAGGATACTTAAAAGGCATGAAATAGAAACCATGCCCTATATCTATGAAAAATATGGAGTGGATAGCCTGCAATTTGTGCATAGTGACCAATATTACGCATCGGTTCCAGAAATCTACCAGAAAATGTACGAATCCATCCAACAAAGAATAGAGGAAAAAATTAAGGAAATGGACAGGATAAGGGAGCAAAAAAATGATAGCGCCCGTAGTAAAAATAAACGTGTTCGGGATAGCATCAGGAAAGCATCGAACCCAGCTAGTCCCCAAACTCCCGCAAAAAAATAGCACAGCAGGTCCTTATGCTTTCTCCCAGGTCTTCGTATTCGAAATTTAGGTCCTTTTTCAGTTTGGAATTATCGTAGATTTCCGTTGTCCCAAAAAGGGCAGCTACCGGCTTGGAGAGTCTTCTTCGCTTGCCAAACACATTGCTTCGTATCCAATCCAGCCTCCAAAAAACCTGAAGCATCCAAGGCTTTAGCACTCTTTGGGGAGGACGTTTGTCCAACCCCTTTGCCAGCAGATCAAAAAAGTTTTTATATGTCCAATTTTCGCTGACAAGAATATAACGTTGATTGGCAATGATGCCATCCATAAGTTGGATCATGGCCGAAGTAACGTCGTTTACGGCTACAAATCCGGTTCCACTGGGCAGGTAGTACTTGGGCTCTTTAGCGGAATAGCGAAAAAAACTACCACTACTACTTTTCCAAAAGCCTGGTGCAATAATGACCCCAGGGTTTACAATAACGACCTGAAGGCCTTCCTGGGAAGCTTTCCAAACTTCCATCTCCGCGTAATGTTTGGAGATTCCGTAAATTGTAGTGTTGGTGTTGGTCCATTCATTTTCCTCGGTGACCATTTCCCCATTGACACTACTTCCCAAAGCCGCTATGGAACTTACAAAACAGAGTTTTTCGACCAAATTTGCGATGCATAGGTTCACAATATTTGCCGTTCCCTCAATATTGGTTTTAAGAAGCTTTTTGTCATCCTTGGGATCAAAGGAAACCAGGGCGGCAGCGTGATACACTTTTTTCACCCCTTTAAAGGCAATTTCCAGGGAAGACAAATCGCTGACGTCTGCTTTGACCCATTGGATTTTGGATAGTAATGCACTTGGATCATCACTATAATACGAAAAGATTTTTTCAACGGTCTTGATCTTATCCCGGTTGCGGTAGGTAGCCTTTATGTCCTCCCCTTTTTTGCAAAGCCCCAAAAGTAGGTGCGATCCTACCAATCCTGTTCCTCCAGTGACCAAAATCATGTTCAAATGTACCTATTTGAGGGCATAATTTTTAGCGGTACCACAACAAGATTCTATATTTGCAGGGATTTTATAAATTTTAGTGTATGGCAAAGAATTTTGTGGCCGAGTTACAATGGAGGGGAATGTTACATGATGCAATGCCTGGTACGGAAAAGCACTTACTGTCCGGGATGCAGGCAGCTTATGTAGGCATAGATCCCACTGCGGATTCTTTACATATTGGACATTTGGTGAGCGTTATGATGTTGCGCCATTTTCAATTGGCCGGTCATAAACCATTTGCCTTGGTGGGTGGAGCAACAGGAATGATCGGTGATCCCTCTGGAAAATCAGTGGAGCGAAATCTTCTGGATGAAGCCACACTTCGTCATAATCAAGACGCCATTAAAAACCAGTTGGCCAAGTTTTTGGACTTTGATGGTGATGCTCCCAATGCTGCGGTTCTGGTCAATAACTATGACTGGATGAAGGACTTTTCCTTTTTGGGGTTCATTCGGGATATTGGAAAGCACATTACCGTTAATTATATGATGGCAAAGGATTCTGTTAAAAAAAGACTCTCTGCCGAAGCCAAGGAAGGGATGTCCTTTACGGAATTCACCTATCAACTGGTACAAGGATATGATTTCCTTTACCTCTACCAAAACCACAACTGCACTTTGCAGATGGGCGGAAGTGATCAGTGGGGCAATATCACAACGGGTACCGAGCTGATAAGAAGGATTGGAGGGGGGAAAGGTTTTGCGCTGACCTGCCCCTTGATTACCAAAGCGGATGGCACCAAATTTGGGAAAACGGAGAGCGGCAATGTCTGGTTGGATCCAAAGCGGACATCACCCTATAAGTTTTATCAGTATTGGTTGAACACCTCCGATGATGATGCGGAACGTTACATTAAAATTTTCACCTTTCTAAGCAAGCAGGATATTGAAGAACTGGTCCGTTCACATAAAGAGGCACCACATCTTAGGGCGTTACAAAAAAAGTTGGCGGAGGAAATCACTGTTATGGTCCATTCCAGGGAAGACCTGGATAATGCTATTAAAGCAAGTTCCATACTATTTGGAAAATCGACCTCGGAAGACTTAAAACAGCTTGATGCAAAAACATTTCTGGACGTATTCGATGGAGTTCCACAAAAACAGCTTTCCGTCCATGAGCTTGAAAAAGGGATGGATATGATAGCTGCCTTGGCGGCAAAAACACATTTTTTGGCCTCAAATGGTGAAGCACGGAGGGAGTTAAAGCAGAATTCCATTTCAGTAAATAAGGAAAAGGTCAAAGAGGATTATTTGATTACCAGTAAGGATTTGATCAACAATCAATTTGTACTGCTGCAAAGGGGCAGGAAAAACTACTTTGTTTTGGAGTTTAAAGACGGAATGAATTAAGCTTTGTGTGGTTTCCCTCCCGAGTATAACCTAACAAAGGTGTTTTTCACCCTTGTGGATATTAAAAAGTACGGAATCCAAATACCGGCACTTACGGCTTTTTTGGCAATGTCTGCATACAACCTTCGGTCTTCGGCGGGGTCAAGTAATTCTTCCGGAAGAATGGCATTGATAAAGAGGGTGTCCAAAATGGGTACAACGAGATTTATCACATAGAAGACAACCATTAGGACGGGAACGCTGGTCCGTTTTTTGGAGAAAAGGATAATAAGGAGAATGGTAAATACCAACAACAAAACGTTGTAGCCAAGCTCCAATCCTGCCGCAAAAGTCAATAGGCCCGCATTTTCATAGCCGTGGTACGCCGTCCATAACTCCGAATTAAAATAACCATTGGTTACCACTTGGTATATCAGGATTACCGGTGTCAGAACCAATCCAATTGCAGGTAAGATCATCCACCCTCCGATAGGTTCCTCATAACCATCTCCCTTGGATTGTGGATTAAATCTACGGTATAGCATTCTTCCAAGGAGTATTCCCAGGGTCAGGAACAAAAAACTGATGACATAGGAAATCCAAGACAGTCCTCCGGAATTTTGGGTACCGGTTTTAGGGTAGGTCAATTGGTAATTGAGTTCTTTGTTGATTTTTTCTTGTTCTTTAATAAAACCCGCCACATCGGAAGCCTGCAAAAGATTCTTCTTTCGTTCGTACTCATGTTTTACTTGCACTGTTCTTCCTATGGTCTTGGAACTTCTTTGATAGTTGAATGCTTCATTGTCAATATCGAGACCAATATCATTGGTGTTCCAGTGTTCTGGCAATGTTATATTCGTTTCCTGCGCAAACGAAACAGGTTCGCCTAAGTAATAGGGCATTTTCCTTGAGGGTGAGTTGACATATTCAATCATGGATTGCAATACCATAGGTTGTGATTCGGCAACAAAAAAATCAGGATTAAAATCACTGTTCCAGAAATCCTCAATGTTATAATATTCCTCTATCTTGATCTCATTGGAGGAATATCTTGAGTCATCCGTGAAATAAACCTTGTCCGTTGATTGTATTGTAGGATATAGACCGCTATAGAAGTTTAAGAAATCATTGGTGATCTTATCCTTGGGGTTGGAAAAAAAGTAATCCCTCATTTCATCTGCTTTTGAACCCTTGTAAACAGATTCTATCAAGAAGATGGCCTTTCCACCAATACTGTCCGTGGTAATGGTCTCGGTAATGGTTACTTCAGGCCTTTTTCCAGTCTTTGGAAGTGCCATCAATTTATTGGAGCCTTCTTTTAAAAGAAGGCCAACCTTATAATCCGGAGTATACATATGCCGTAAATCCCCTCCTTGATTGGAAATGGTGGGATCAATGACATATGATGTTCCCTCAAAATTAAAATGAACAATGCAATGATCAAATAGGTTGTGACTGGGAACGTACTTCTCGATCTCTTCCAAGTTACTGCTATTGACCAAAGTGGGATGGGCATTAATTCCATGCTGTTGAAGTAACGTAGCCAATAGCAAGGATTTGTCCTTACAGTCCCCATAGCGTTGGTTCAATACTTTTTGGGGAGGATTGGGTTTATAGGCTCCTATCCCCGACTCAAAACCAAGATACCTGATCTCATCTTGAACAAATCGAATAAGATGCAGTATTTGGTCTTCCTTGGTATCTTTCTCCCCTAAGACATCATGTGGCAACACCAATTTTTGTAGTGGGAATCGATAGTGTGGGATGAATAGTTCGTTTACGGCCGACCAGTTGCCGAAGGTGCTCATGGATACATGCTTCTGAAAATCCATCCAGTATGGTACGTTCCCGTCATAAGTAAAGGAGTCGGTCCCATCCAGATCCCACAAATATTCGATATGGTCCCGATTTTCTTTGATTTTTGGTTCCACCGCTCCATTCAATACCTTGTGGGCCATCTTTTTTTTATAAGGGCAGAGTACCCTGGAATAAATCCTTTCCACAGGGGAAGTATACTGTTGATAGAACCTAGCTGCATAATGGCCTCGCTTTATCGGGTTGAAACCTTTAATGGTCAAGGAATATTCTATGATATCATTTTTTCTTACATCGGTCAGATTTACTACGGCGGTCACGGAACCATCGTAAAGTGACCTTTCAAGACTGGTTTCACGCTGATAGGTATTTATCTCCGCGCCAGCCAGTTTATCCAATTTTCTGCCATCCCTATGAATGGTGATATTATGCATGGTAAGTGTTTGGTACGTGGGGTCAAAAGAAACATTGATGTCCGAAAAATCTTGGATTCCTTCGCTGTTATAGACCTGGGTGGCATAATGCACATAGTACTCCTCTGTTTGTATATTATCTTGAAAATCAATAAGTAAGTAATTAAAAGCACCATCCTTATGCTGTTGGTTCCCATCTATGCTTAAAATGTTTACCCAGTTGGGGATAGGGCCCTTGTTTACTTTTTGTGCAGGGGAATAAAAGTTGGAAGACAAAAAAAGGAGAAGTAAAAAGTTTCTCATAGAGGTTGGTTTGTAGTGCAAACGCTATTTCCTTGAAATCCGTATCCCAAAATACAAGAATTAAAGTACCATTAAATTACAGCCCCTGACCTCTGAATGGTCAAATCGTCCCAGGATCTCAAAAGAACCATCATTATATGTTTTTCCCAAGTCCTGGGTGGCAATAAATGCACAGGAATTTATATTGGCCAGATCAATGACATTGATACCACCTGTTTTTCCGTGTGTTTGGGCACTTAAGGGATCTTCGGTGTCCCTGGTCAGGACTTTCATCCATGGTGGGCAATTGAAAATTCCGTTCCCTGTTGAATAACCCTGTGATAAAAGCTCGGTCATCCCATACTCGGAGTGAATTTTATTTACCCCAAATGCCCGCTTTAAAATAGCATGCAGTTCATTTCGTATCATTTCCTTTCGTCTGCCTTTCATGCCTCCGGTTTCCATAACAATGGTATCCCTTAAGGGGGGCCTGACCTTCTTGGCCAAATCCAATAAGGCGAAACTTACCCCTATCAGTAAGGTCTTTTCCCCTTTCTCCGTGAGTGATAGCAGTTTTCTGGATAGGTCTTCCAGGTTATTGAGGTAAAATCCACTTTCCAAATGTCCGGATTTTTTAATCAGGGTATCCACCATACAAATTAGTGAGGAACCTTGGCGTTCAAGATAGCTGGGGAGAAGGGCCAGGATACAATAGTTGGATATGGGACCGTAAAAAAGTTCAAAAGTCCGTATAAAACTTCTTTTATAGATTTTTAAATCAATGACCAGGTGTTTACTGGTAACCGTTCCTGAAGTCCCGCTACTGGTAAAAATGGTTTGGGGTTCCCCATTGCCCGTTAGAACGTTTTTGGATTTAAAGAATTGTATGGGCAGAAATGGAATTTGTTCAATGGATCGTATCCTCTCCGGCTGAACTTTAAGATGGTGGCAAAATTCATTGTACACCTTATTTTTATGGTATTGGTATTGAAATACGTGCAGTGCGTTCTCGGTAAATTGGTCATCGTTCCTTATGGAAAATATACGGTCTTGGTCTGGAAACATCACATTGCAAAACTAAAACAAAAAGCCCCGATAAGTAAACTCATCGGGGCTATGGAAATGTTAGCTTGGATAGTTATTTTACCACCAATTTTCGGGTCATTGTTCTTTTTTGCTCAGTTACCTGGAGCACGTATACACCAGGGACCAATCTGGAGATGTTTAAAGTATTGGTCGTTATTTTGTCCGTTAGTACCACTTCTCCAAAGACATCGAATACTTGAATTTCCTTTGTTCCATTATTCGCCGTTGTAATATAGATTTCCTCGCCATAAGCGGGGTTTGGATACATTTTAAATCCCGTTACTTCAACTGTTTTTGTATCGTTTATGCTCACAAGTTCTTGTCCAAATGTGAATAGTGGTGCCATAAATAGGATGAGGTAGAGTTTCTTCATGCATTGCCGATTTGGGATGTTAGCACTATAAAAGTATGATAATCAGGAATGAAAAGGTAAAATATGTTGTGAAACCCAAAAGTTTGTAGGTGTGTTCGATGAACGGTAACCAAGATGTAGGTAAAGAAGGCTAATTACTTGATGACCAATTTTCTAGTGGCCGTCTTATCCTTTTCTATCACACGAAGAATATACACCCCTTTTTCAAGTGCGGAAATGTTGAGCTCTTTCCCCAGAATTGTTGTTTGCAATACCAAGGTTCCCAATACATCAAAGATGTGGATTTCTTTTGGGGCATCCAAGTATGTATCAATGTACACTTTTCCATTGATCGTAGGGTTTGGATATAACTTAAAGCCATCGATATCGACACTGCCATTGTTCTGCTGAGCACATACAAAGAAGCAAGTGAAGAAGAAAAATACAAGGTAAATCTGCTTCATAAAGTATTGGTAACAAAGGCTGTGCCACAAATATAGTTATTTTGATGGGCCGTCCTAAAGGATGATGGGGAAAATCCCTACAGTTTTCGACAAACTGCATAAAAAAGCCCAGCATTTGCTGGGCTTTTTCACTGAAATGACTCCATTTAGTTAACAAAAATCTTTCTATCCCCTTTTACGCTTTTAATGATATAGAGACCGGAGGGTAGGCTTAAAGCAGTTTCTGTCTCTTCCATGGTGTTGGAAACATTTTTCGAGGCTATCTTACGACCGGTAAGGTCGTAAATATCTACTACATAGCTTTGAGTGCCAACAAAATTGTTAAGATTTATTTGAAGTTTAGGGCCTGATGCCAATACAGGAATCTTTTTTGTCCTATCGTTGACAATAAAGCTCACTACTTCACCGAATGTCCATGTATCGTCCGCAAAAAACCAAAAATGGCCAGAGAATGCAACATTGGGGCATCCTACACCAGGGAAAACTTCACTGATATGTTGGTCGAATTTAAATGACTTGACCTCGTCAGGAGCTAAATTACTGTCTGATAGCTCTCTAAGGATACAATCATCCAATCCACCAAGAAAATTGTTCGGATTATTATTATAACCAAAGATACCTTCGGTTCCACCTGGCGATCCGCCTGTATTTTTGATTTTTACCTCTATTTCTATATTCTCGTTTCGAAAAAATTTCACGCTGGGGTAGCTAAGTCGATCTTTCGAATCAAAAAGTGTACGTTTGTCGTTGAATTCGTTCTTTCCTTTTATGACAACCTGATCTATTATAAACTCCGCAGGTCCGCTAGGTAGGGGACATCCATTGTTTGATTCTGGCCCTATTTCATCAGGGCAACCGTCTTGACTGTCAGGGATACCATCTCCATCACTATCTGGATCAGGGTATATATAGGTAAAAGTTTTTGTTGAATTTGCGTAGTTCACTTTAAGGGTAAATACTTGACCAGGATTGGTTGAGTAATTTATAAGCGATGTTAGCCATGAAGTTTTTGTGAAATAGTTAGTGTATATGATATCAACGTCATTTTCCCTGTTCCAGAATATTCTACCAATTTCGTTTGAAGAACTTGTTGTATTTCCCTTGTATAAAAACAAGTCAATTTGATGATATCCATTGGCGGCGTAGGAATAGTCGCCTCTAATCTTGAACTCAAAGTCAAATCGATTGCCCGAAGTAAAAGACTGGTTTGTCGGTTCATTTACTTTAAAATCAATAATGTCAATGGTTTGTAATGGCCCCCTAGGACAGCCATTTAAAGCAATGAGGCCTGCTTCATTAGGGCAATCGTCCATATCGTCCGGAACACCGTCCCCATCTTGATCACTTGGAACTGGGCAAACACGCTGTATGGTCATTGTTTCACCATCTACCCGATGATCCCAATCGCTATGTTCATCGTCACCTGATAACCATAAATAATAATAGTTTAAACCTTCGCCAAAATCCAATAAGTAAAACTGCTTCGACTCCAATCTTTCGGCTATGGCTATACTCACCCGATCCCTTGCTCGGAAATCCGTGAAAGAAAAAGTTGTATTGCAGTTCGCTAATGCAATAGTTTCAGTAATATCGCCAACATTTTTTATTGTCCTAAAGAACGTATGATTTCTATAAGGATTAGATTGGGCAATTAATAATGTTGTAGTAAAAAATAGAAATAAAAAAGTAGTTTTTTTCATGATATTGGGATTTAAAAGTTTTCTTAAAATTATCAGAAAAAGACTACTTTATTTATTGTTTTACATTAAGCTAATGTAAATTTCGATAAAGTGAAAAGCCCCGCATTTGCGGGGCTTTTAAAGATATAATCTTAAATCTTAGTTGATTGTGGGAAAGGTAAATGCAGTCCAAGCAAAAGCAGTAGCATCGGCACCTGTATTGCTTGCTTCAATGGTAATTGTTGCACCGACCTCATTTTTAATATCGGTCTCATCTACACCACCGGCAACACTTACTGCTATTGATGTGGAACTGGCCGCTGGCCCTCCACCATCTGTTAGATCAATGAAATCGCTGGCGTCCGCATCCTCGCCTACATAAGCAACAAGGGCATTGGTGATTGTGGCACCACTTCCCCTTCGGATTTTAATCATATCCGCCATTACTACATTGGCGGCATTTACAAGGGTTAATCCATTAATTGTAGGATTGGAAATTGGCTCCGCAGTATTATCGGACGAATTGCTATCAGCTTCAATTCCCCTTGGGTCATCGGTTACGTTTAAGAATCCATCGGCTCTTACACCATAGAAATTGGTTCCGGTGCCGGTCCAACCTTCAGCCCAATCAAACATATCGTCTGTGGCATTTACTACCAATGCGTTGTCTACATTGACAGTTCCACCAAACCATTCAATACCATCATCGGCACCATCAAATACGGCGATATGATTTACAGTGGTTCCACTACCAACGCCATAGAAGGTGATACCGTTAAATTCTTGCTCGCCATTGATCCTGGCCCCAGTATATTCTACTTGTACATAAGTTAATGTACCGGAGTTATCGTCGGAAACATTACCACCATATGTGAGGCCTACTACTTCGGCTTCGGCAGTTTCTCCAGAGTTGATAGGAGCTCTACCGGCCAAAATCAAGCCGCCCCAATCACCTGGACGCGGATTGTCAGCTGTAGAAGTGATAACAATTGGAGCAGCCATAGTACCCGCGGCATTGATGGTGGCTCCTTGTTCAATAGCAATAAAAACGTCAGTACCCCCCGCAACAGCTTGGATAGTTGTCCCGGCTTCTATAGTCAAGGTATTACCTTCTGTAACTACCAATTCTCCGGAAAGCACCCATTGGGTAGCAGCATCCAAAGTGATATCGGCATTTACTTCGCCTTCCAAGGCATCTGGATCTACATCTGGATCGTCTTGGGAATCAATACTTCCATCCTTCTGCGGAGTGGTATCAGGACATGCTGCACAGACCCCACCACAATCTACACCGGTTTCGTTTTGATTCTGGATGTTATCTGAACAAGTTTCAGCAGCAGGAGGATTATCATCACCCCCGTCGTCGTCGTCGGAACAACTCAAAACAAAACCCGTTAAGGCTATTCCGACCAATAAATACTTAAGATTTCTCATCATTTACAAGAATTAAAAATTAGTGATTGTTATAAATATTAAAGTTTTAAAGTGCGTTTTTAAAATGTATAATTGAACCCTAAGGAAAAAATAATCCCCTTGCGGTAGTTTCGAATTGAGATATCCTCACCGGTATCAATTTCTTGCGAGAGTTGATATTCGGGGTTTAGAACGTTTCTTATGCCCAGGTTAATGCCATAATGTCTGCCAAGGTTGGTCCTTGTTATGAAATCCAGTGTAGGGATTCCTTTCTCAACAATATTGGCTTGGCCTATAGTACCCAAAGAAAAGATACGGTCACTGAAATAATTGAGTACAAAAGAGGAAACCAAATTGGTTTTATTTTTAGTATAAGTGTAAGTAAGATCGGCATTCAATAGAATGGGGGAAGCACCTTGTAGTTCGTCCTCTTCATTTGTAAAATTTGTTGCCGGGTCAGAAAGATCCTGTACTGAATAGAGATAAGAAACATTGAGTCCTGATGATAGGATATTCTCGACATCTGAATCAGCGGAACTGCGGTAAATATCCTTTCTTAGTTCCATTTCTACGCCAGCAATATTTGCAGTTTCCCCACTATTTCTATACGATAGCTGACTTGCAGCGGCGGAATTCACGTTAACCCTATTAATAGGGTTTTCTATGAGTTTGTAAAAACCAGTAAAAGAAATAATCTCTCCTGGGGAGAAATAGTACTCGTACTTGATATCTAGATTGTAGTTCTCGGAATTTTGTAAATCTGGAAAACCAAAACTGGAAAAGTTGACATCTTCATACAGAAAAGGGGCTACCTCTTTGAATTGTGGATAAGTATAGGACTGGCTGCCCGCCAAACGTAAAATACTGTTTTCATTGAAAGCGTAACGTAAACTAAAGCTAGGCAACAAAAAAGTGTCATCGCGTTCTGCTGGGTCTACATTGGGATTTCTAAAACTGCTGGATAGGTTGGTATCCCACTCCACAAATTGATTGATTTTTTCCAATCGTGCACCTAAGGTTATTGAGAGTTTTGTGTTGAATGCGATACTGGCAGAAGCAAATCCCGCATAAATCTCACGATCACCTGTATAGAAGAAAGGAGTCAATGGATCTAAATCCGTTGAATTGATTCCCCGGTTGGTCTCAAGTTGGAAGATACCATTATCAATACTCGATTGATTGAAGAAGCTATCGGGATCATTGATATCCACTATCAGTTGTTCTGGGGTGGGGGGTGGCACCAAACTAGTAAAATTATGGTTGATTTGGTTGAAGTTGAACTGTCGTTCGGTATTTCGATAATTCCCGCCCACTGAAATAAATCCATTCAGGGTTTCTTCAGAGCCAAAACTGTGGCGTAAAGCCAAAGATGCTGCAATTTCATCTTCTTCCAAATCGGAAAAAAAGCGATGTGTCCTACCGGGTGACCCTAGGGAAGGCCTGTATACTTCCCCATCAAAAACATAGGTGTTTGTCCTACGATCCGGCTCAAAACTACGTGTAGTATTATAAGATAGGCCCGTTTCCAGCTCCAACTTTTGTGATAGATTTAGCTTTGAGGCCAATTGATTGACAAAAAGGACATTTTGATTTTGTTGTTGTCTACGAATAAAAGCAGCAACAGCTTCTTCAGAAATATTTTCAGCAAATCCAGTATAGTCTCCTGTACTCTGCGTATTACTATTTACAAAGAGTCCATTGTAAGAGATAAAGTTTCCATTCCCAAAACTGTATTTTAGCTTGCCCATGGCTATTTGGGAAGTTTCAAAAATGTATTTTTCGAAATCGAGATTTCTTCGATTTCCACCTTGTGCCGTTATCACTTTTTCATTACCTTCTTGAAAATAGAAATCACTGTCCACAGAGGCAATGAAATAGGCGCTCAGTGAACTGTTTTCCCCTATTTCAAACCTTTTTCCCGCTTGTATCCCGAAGCTATTATTGAGTTGTGTACTTTGAGAGCGTGGGGCAAAGCTATTGTCAAAAGCGTAACTATTTAAGTTATTGATAGGGATGTCAGTGTTTGAGATGGTACCCAAAAAATTACCCTCGTCCAATCTTAGAAAACCACTTCCTGTTGCTGCAGTATTTACCCCGGTACCAACACTTACTTGCAAAACACTTTTGCCTACCAATTCCTTTGAAGCGATATCAATTACGGCGCCTCCAACATCACCATAAAAAGAGGCATTGAATGTTTTATCAATACCAACACTGTTAATGATATCCGAGCTGAAAAAGTCCAGGGAAATATTTTTATATTCAGGGTCTTCCGATGGTAAGGGCATGGAGTTGAATGTGGTAGCATTATAGCGGTCGCCCAATCCTCGGACAAACACATTTTTTTCTCCCTCCTGTTTGGTGACCCCGGCCACTTTCGTTACAGCTCCTTCGGCATCACCGACGCCTTTTCTTGCTAACTCCTGAGCACCAATGGAAGTTTTAATTTCAACTGCCTTTTTCTGGTCTAAAAGAAGTGCCACTTCAGAATCTTTCCGCGCAACGGTGGTTACGACCACTTCGTCCAGTTGAAACTCCCCACCTGCACTCATGGGAACATCAACATTGGTCACTTTTCCCGCCTCCACGACTACATTGGGAATTTCAACGGTTTCATAGCCCAAAAAGCTGTAGGCCACAGTATAGGTGCCTGGTTCCAAACCAGAAATCTCATACAATCCGTCAAAATCAGAAGTGGTCCCTGTGGTTGTGCCTTTTATCAGTACGTTGGCGAATGGAAGTGGGTCATTGTTTGCCTCTTTATCAGTAAGTTTTCCGACGATGCTTCCAGTAGTTTCTTGAGCATTGGCCACACTTAAAAAAAGCATGGCAAAAATCATCAAATAAAATCTCATTGTCCGTCAAGTGTTTGGCGCAAAGAACGTCTGCTGCTGTAAAAGCGATGTTACGCGTACGTTAATAGTTTATTTCAGAAGCATTACCATAATGTTATGACTTTAAATCAATGTTAAGCCTTTAAGGGGTTATTGTATTATCTTTACATTTGGGCGAATAACTATTTTTGCCAACGATGAAAACAAAGGATATAAAGATACTTTTGGTCGATGATGAACCCGATATCCTTGAGATTGTAAACTACAATCTTGCCTCGGAGGGATATGAGGTCTTTACCGCAAAAAACGGGGTTGAAGCCGTGGCCAAAGCAAAAAAGAAACAGCCCCATTTGATTATCTTGGATGTGATGATGCCAGAAATGGACGGGATAGAGGCATGTGAGATCATGCGAAGTACGCCCGGTCTTGAAAACACCATTATTTCCTTTTTAACGGCAAGGGGAGAGGATTATTCCCAAGTGGCCGGTTTTGATGCCGGTGCCGATGATTACATTACCAAACCCATTAAGCCAAAAGTTTTGGTGAGTAAGGTAAAGGCCTTATTGCGAAGGTTGAAGGAGGACAAAAATGAAGTTGAGGATATTGTAAAAGTGGGCAATATTGTCATTAATAGGGAAGAGTATAAGGTTGTCAATGATGGTAAGGAGATTGTACTGCCCAGAAAGGAATTTGAGCTTTTGGCACTATTGACCTCAAAGCCCAGCAAAGTATTTAAGCGAGAGGTGATCTTGGACAAAGTTTGGGGCAATGAAGTGGTTGTAGGGGGACGTACCATTGATGTCCATATTAGAAAATTACGGGAGAAAATTGGGGACCATCACTTTAAAACCGTCAAAGGCGTTGGCTATAAGTTTGTGCTGTAATGGCGGTTGCTATTAAAAAATCCTATCGTTTTGCGATACGTTCTTCCCTTTTTATTTCCATTTCACTTACGGTAGTAGTCGTTCTGCTACTATATCTCTCCAATACTTTGGTCTGGCACGTTCCGGTAACCTTTTTGGTCATTTCCTTTTTGTGTTCCTTTTTTATTATTCAATCCAGAGTGGAACGCTTTATCTATAAGCGTGTCAAAAAGATTTATGATGATGTTTCGCTCTTGGAGTCGTCATCGTTCTCCTCCAAGCCCATTACTACGGATATGAAAACCCTTACGGAGGAAATAGAAAAATTTGCCAAGGATAAAAAGGTCGAGATAGATACGCTAAAGATCCGGGAGGAATACCGAAGGGACTTTCTGGGCAACGTATCCCATGAACTCAAGACCCCGCTTTTTACCGTACAAGGTTATATTTTGACACTCCTGGATGGCGCGATCAAAGACAAAAGGGTCAGCGAAAAATATCTAAAAAGGGCAAGTAAAGGTGTTGAACGCCTCATATACATTGTCAAGGATTTGGATATGATCACCAAACTGGAGTCCGGTGATATGAATCTGAAAAAAGAAGAATTTGACATCATTGAACTTATACGTAACGTATTTGAACTGTTGGAGATGCGAGCTGCAAAAAAGGAAATCGTTTTAACGTTCGATATGGAATATGATGATCCAATAATGGTCATTGGGGATTCTGAAAAAATACAACAGGTATTGTCCAATCTTCTGGTAAATTCCATTAAATATGGACATACGAACGGCACTACGGAAGTAAGTGTTGAAAATTTGATTAAAAACAGGGTTATCGTGCGGGTAACCGATAATGGGGAAGGAATTCCCAAACAGCATATTCCCAGGTTGTTTGAACGTTTTTATAGAGTGGATCAAAGTGGCAGCCGAAAAGAAGGTGGCTCCGGACTGGGATTGGCAATCGTAAAGCATATTATTGAGGCCCACGGTGAAAAAATCTATGTGGAGAGCGAAGTTGATGTAGGCTCTGAATTTTCCTTCACTTTGGAAAAAGCTTCAAAAAGCGAAGTATAATCCACACGCTTTTCCATAGTGTTCAATCCGGAATAGTCCCTTATCCTTTTTAAATCCCCAACCTGGAACTCTTCTTGCTTTGCATAAGGGAAAATGCCTTTTTTGTCCAATCGCTTGGCCAGATATTCTTGCTCGTATTGCCCGGGAGTGGGAATAAAGAAAGCTTTCTTTTCCAATTTGGCCAAATCCATAATGGTGGTATAGCCGGAGCGGGATAGGACAAGTTCACTGGAATTTAGGGCCTCTTCCAATTGTTCGGACTGCATGAAATTACAAATGGTGATCTGGCCGTTTTTTATGGCCATGGTTTCCGAGCTTTGCCGTTCCTCAATTTTGCCTTTTACAAAGAGGACATTTCCGGAAAATGCCTTTAACTCCTTAAGGAGTTTTTTGGCCAGTAGGCCCCTTTGCGGCTCAGGTCCGGAAAGGAGCACCATTAAGTCGTACTTTTTGGGGAGTTCCTTTTTTTGGAATCTGCTCAATGGCCCCAAATATTTGATATCGAGCTTGGATTTTTTCAGATGTCCCAATCTACCGGTAAGGTTGGGCTTTCCTGCCGTGTCGGGAACCCAACAGGCATTGAATTTTTTGACGATGCCCTGATGCATTTTTGAACTGAGCCATGTGGTGTTTCCGGAAAGGACATTTAACTGATGGGTAATAAAAACGCAGGGTACCTTTTTGGAGTATACACCCAATCGATTATCGGAAATAATACCATCAATGCTATATTTCTTTACAATCCGTTTGATTTCCTTTTTCTCTTTGGCCATGGCCTTGAGCACCTTTGGGGAATCCCAAATCATTTTTAATTTGAAATTTTTCCCTTTTTGGGCATACTCAATTTTGTAGGAGGGCAGCTCCAAGGATTTCAGTGAAGGAAATTCTTTTTGCAATAAGGAAAGTGCAACACCATCTGAAGCGATAATGGGTTCAAATCCGTTTTTCTTCAATGCTTCGATTATGGGAATACAGCGGGTGGCATGTCCCAATCCCCAATTCAATGGGGCTACCAGTATTCGTTTTTGGTCAGGCATAATTTACAAAGAAACGATGTCTTCCCTGGATGTAGATTTCCTTAGTTTTGCCAAAACTTTAAGTTTTTGTTTTGGGCAGTAAGAATAAGTTAAAGCGTTTTGCGGAGAATGAGACATTTCCCAATGTGATCCAACCCAAAAGGCATGAGGTTATGGAAGGATTTCATTTAAAGGGAAAGTGGGCAGGACATTTTGGTAACAACAACCCTATTGTGCTGGAACTGGGTTGTGGAAAAGGGGAATATACCGTGGGATTGGCCAAACGGAACCCCAACAAAAACTTTATCGGCATCGATATCAAAGGTGCCCGATTCTGGCGGGGAGCCAAGACCGCCCTTGAAGATAATATGACCAATGTCGCTTTTTTAAGAACCCAGATTGAACTTATAGATTTCGTATTTGAAGAAAACGAAGTATCCGAAATCTGGATAACTTTCCCGGATCCCCAAATCAAGTACAAACGGACAAAACACCGGTTGACCAACAAGATTTTCCTAAATAAGTACCGAACCATTTTAAAGCCAACGGGAACGGTCCATTTAAAAACGGACAGCGAGTTCATGCATGGCTATACCTTGGGCCTGTTACAGGGTTTGGGCTGCACGGTTATCCATGCCAATCATGATGTGTATCGAAATGAAGGGTGCCCGGAAGAAGTTTTGGAAATCCAGACTTTTTATGAAAATCAGTATCTTGATGAAGGGAAACCCATAACCTATATTCAATTTAGACTGACCAACTAAATAATGACCCAATTGTTGATTCTTTTCATGGCGACACTAATTGCCGCAGTGATGGCCTCTGCCCCTCCCGGGCTTTTGAATGTCAATGCCGCAAAAATTAGTGTTGAGAAAGGAAGGAAAAATGGAATCATGTTTAGCTTGGGAATTGCTGTAATGGTGATGTTTCAGGCCTATCTGGCCGTTCGGATTGCCAAGTTTCTGTCCAGGAACCCGGAAATCATAGCGTGGCTGATGAAGGCTGCTGTACTGATTTTTGCCGTATTGGCAGTTTTTTTCTTTATCAAGGCTTCAAAAAGTGCAAAAAAGCCCGTGACCTTGGAAAAAGGTGATATGCGGAACAGTTTTACCAAGGGAATGTTTTTGGCGGCATTGAATTTGCTTCAAATTCCTTTTTACAGTGGACTGAATACATTTTTCCATACCCAGGGCATTATGAACTATGAGATTCTGGATGAAGTCCTGTTTATTTTGGGTGCTGGATTGGGTACTTTTTTAGTGATGTATTCCTATGTCCTGTATTTCAATAAATTGGAAAACAACACCAATACGTTTTCAAAAAATTCCAACTATATCCTAAGTGGTTTAATGATCTTGTTATTGATCATTACCCTAATACGAATTTCTTATGAGTAACGCTGAAACCCCCAATTTCTTTGACAAGGTTTATGATGTGGCCCAGCAAATTCCTTACGGAAGGGTGACATCCTATGGGGCCATTGCCAAGTATTTGGGCGCAGCACGCAGTGCCAGAATGGTAGGTTGGGCCATGAACAATTCCGTGGGAAGGGATGTCCCGGCACATCGCGTAGTGAATAGGGTAGGTGTTTTAACGGGAAAGCATCATTTTGATGGGACCAATTTAATGCAGCAACTATTGGAAAATGAAGGCATAAAAGTGGTGGACAACCAAATTGTGGATTTTCAAAAACACTTTTGGGATCCGGCAAAAGAGTTGGTGTAAAAATGTCGCCTTGAGTAAGGTATAATTTTTTTTATGCCAGCAACGTGTCAAAATCTTCGCCTTTCCAGTAGTTTGAAGATTTTTTGTTGATAGCAATCTTTTTAAGATATCCTTTTCTTGCTAATTCATCTAAATCTGTTCTAGCAGTTTGATTGGTGATGGAAAAAATGTTTTCTATTTCTTTCACTGTGAAATTTCGGGTCGAATCCTTTTCCGCCCATTGCAAAATTTGGGCCTGACGGTCATTTATGCCGGGTATTTTTAAGAACTTGGTTAAATCTTGCTGTTGTTTCTTCTTTTTGGCCATATATTTTTTTAGGTCCTCGAAGGCCTTTGTTAGGACCCTTACTTGATAATGGATAAAATAGGTGACATCCATATCATCGTTTTCGGTGTAGAGGTAAGCTTTTTCATATTGCGTTTTGGTCTCCATGATAACGCGAGATATAGAAAGATATTCCGTGAGCCAGTAGCCGTTTTGAAGTAAATGCCAATAAAATATGGCTCTTGCCGTTCTTCCATTTCCATCATAAAATGGATGGATGTAACCAATTAAAAAATGAAGAATAGAAGCTTTAACAATAGGATGAATAAAGTTTTCTTTTGGGTTTTGATTAAAGAAAATGCAAAATGAGGACATTAAGCTGTTTAGTTCTTCAGGTTTTGGGGGCGTATGTACAATCTCTCCTGTGATTTCATTTTTTACATGGACGTCATTGGAGGTTCTTAAAATGCCTACATGTTCTTTTTCTAGGGTGTTTTTTGTGACAATAGCGTGGATTTCAAAAAGTCTTTCCAAAGAAATGGTTTCGTTTTGATGCTTACTGATATATTGAATAGCCTCATAGTTGTTCAGAATCATCTGTTCTGATTTGTTTCTAGGCTTCTTTTTTTTGCGTAACATTTCTTTTGCCTTAATTCTGGTAGTAGTTGCACCTTCTATCATGGAAGAAAAAATAGATTCTTCCATTAAAGCATTCTTAAGATATTGTTGCTTATCTAAATCCGAAAGCAGCTGTTCTTTTTGAATTCCTGCACCAAAGTTGAAGTCTAAATAATGCAGTGGTTGATTTAATGAGTTATTACTGGTATGATAAAAATTGATGTTTGTGCTATGACCTCTAAGCTCAAGAGCTTTCTTGGCCATTGCTCTTTTACTTTTTATTATTTGCCAAGCAGCTTCTGAATCTATATCCCTAAACTTCAAATACTTGATTTTATCCCAATAAAGATATTCGACCTCGACTTTTTTAAAAGTCGGGTCGTCAAATTCAGCTAACTCTATGCTCTCTGGGAAAACAAAATCTGTTTCAAAATCAAATACCGGGGCTTTTATAATCATTGTTTGCAATTATTTCCTAATTTTTTGAAAACTAGGACAAATCATTATGTTTCAAAAATACACTAAAATATCCTAATTTTTGAAAAATTAGGATATTCTGTCAATCACGAGTTGTTTCAAAACAGCTGGCCATTCCTATTTTAGCAAACATTTAGCTTTTGCTCTGCGTTGATTTTCAATCTTCAAGCTTCCCTATCTAACAGCTTCGCCGTATCTTTACCGCTTGAAATATGTTTAAAAAAACAGGTCAAAAGTGATTTGTTGACAACAGTTCAAATACAATATGAAGTTTACAAAAAAGGAAGTTTTTGCAGCTTTGGAACATATTACCGTGCCTGGTGAAGGGCGGAATATGGTAGAGAGTGGTGCGGTGACCAATGTACAGGTTTTTGGGGATGAGGTGGAAGTGGATATCACCATTAAAAATCCGAGTCTACAGGCGAGAAAGAAAACCGAAGTGGAAATCTTAAAGATCATCCACGAAAAGGTCTATGCGAAAGCAAAGATCAAGATCAACTTAAAAGTGGATGCACCTGCTAAGCCCAAGGTGAATCAAATAAAAGGGAAGCCCATTCCCGGAATCAACAATATCATTGCAGTGGCGTCCGGTAAAGGAGGTGTGGGAAAATCAACCGTAACGGCAAACCTGGCGGTTACCCTTGCCAAAATGGGCTTTAAAGTGGGCTTATTGGACACGGATATTTATGGTCCCTCCATGCCCATTATGTTCGATGTTGCCCAAGAACGCCCACTTTCGGTGAACGTTGACGGTAAAAATAAAATGAGGCCCGTAGAAAATTATGGGGTAAAAATGTTGTCCATTGGATTTTTCACCCAGCCCAATCAAGCCGTGATTTGGAGGGGTCCTATGGCCAGTAAAGCCTTAAACCAGATGATTTTTGATGCCCATTGGGGGCAATTGGACTTCTTATTGTTGGATTTGCCTCCCGGGACTGGGGATATTCACCTGAGTATTATGCAATCTCTGCCCGTAACTGGGGCCGTTGTTGTCAGTACGCCGCAGGAAATTGCCCTGGCAGATGCCCGAAAAGGGGTAGCCATGTTCCAACAAGAATCCATAAGTGTTCCCGTATTGGGGATTGTGGAAAATATGGCCTATTTTACCCCTGAGGAACTTCCTGAAAACAAATATCATATCTTTGGTAAGGATGGAGCCAAGAATTTGGCCCAGGATTTGAACGTACCTTTCTTGGGGGAAATCCCATTGGTACAGAGTATTAGGGAAGCCGGGGACGTGGGAAGGCCCGCAGCCCTGCAAACGGCAACACCAACAGAAGAAGCTTTTGAGGAACTCACGAAAAGTGTGGTGCAGGAACTGGTCAACAGAAACAAGGAACTGCCCCCTACGGAAGCGATAAAAATTACAACAATGGCGGGATGTTCCGCCATTAAAAAGAAACGAATATGACAGCGGAAGAAATACATACTAACGTAGAGAAAGCCTTGGATGAGATTCGTCCCTTCCTACAAAGTGACGGTGGTGATATCTCATTGGTTTCCATTGATAACGGTACTTCGGTAAAAGTGAAGCTGGAAGGAAACTGTATTGGATGCTCGGTTAATCAAATGACCTTGAAAAGCGGGGTGGAAATGACCATAAAAAAGTATGCCCCTCAAATTGAGGAAGTAATTAATCTGAGCTAAGTCGAGTATTTCCCATTGGACCAAGATGTTCAAAACCTTGGATTTGCCCTAATTTATTTAACGTATGATTAAAACCGATATTTTGATTATTGGTGCAGGCCCTGTGGGGCTTTTTGCCGTTTTTGAAGCAGGACTCCTAAAGTTAAAATGCCATTTGATTGATGCCTTACCCCAGCCCGGTGGGCAATGTGCAGAGATTTATCCCAAAAAACCGATTTATGATATTCCTGGTTTTCCCGAGATATTGGCAGGGGATTTGGTCGATAATCTAATGGAACAGATAAAACCATTTCAACCGGGATTTACTTTGGGAGAACGGGCAGATACCATTGAAAAACGGGAAGACGGCAGCTTTGTGGTTACCACGAACAAAGGAACCAAACACCATGCCCCTATCGTTGCCATTGCCGGTGGGCTGGGAAGCTTTGAGCCTAGGAAGCCACAATTACAGTACTTATCAAAATATGAAGATAACGGGGTAACCTATATCATTCGGGATCCGGAGGTTTATCGGGATAAAAAGGTTCTTATCGCGGGAGGTGGCGACTCTGCTTTGGATTGGTCAATTTTCCTGGCCGATGTGGCAAAGGAAATTACCCTGGTACACAGGCGGAACGAATTCCGGGGGGCACTCGATTCGGTTGAAAAGGTGCAGGAATTAAAAAACAAGGGGATAATTAACTTAATTACCCCGGCCGAAGTTGTTTCGTTGGAAGGCAATGGGGTATTGGAAGCTGTTTATGTGCGAAAGAACAATAACCCAAGGGAAGATATGAGAATTGAGGTGGATAATTTTGTTCCACTTTTTGGACTTTCCCCAAAACTGGGCCCTATAGCCGATTGGGGCCTGGAAATTGAAAAGAATGCCATAAAAGTTGATAACGCCCTCGATTATCAAACCAATATTCCCGGCATTTACGCCATTGGCGACGTAAACACCTATCCGGGGAAGCTAAAGTTGATCCTTTGCGGTTTTCATGAGGCAACTTTGATGTGCCAAAGTGCCTATCAACGCATTTTTCCGGATAAAAAGTATGTGATGAAATATACCACAGTTGGTGGCGTGGAAGGATTTGATGGTAGTAAGAAAGAAGCACCAAAGGCTGTGGTGAAAGCAATTGAATAGGTTCCAGTTGGCAGGAGTTAGGAATTAGAAAGAAGAAATGGCTGTAAAAAGGTTTGAAGACTTGATTGTTTGGCAAAAAGCCCAAGATTTAGCCGTTCTTATTTACTCGAATTTTTCCATGATAAAAGATTATGCTTTTAAAGATCAAATAACCAGAGCATCTTTATCTATTTCCAATAATATTGCGGAAGGATTTGATAGGAAAACCAATGTTGATTCCACAAGATTTTTATATATCGCGGTTAGTTCCAACAGTGAAGTAAGGTCTATGTTGTACCTATCAGAAAGACTAGGTTATTTAACTCCTGAATTAATGGGAGAATTTCTGGATAAGTCAAATGAAATTGCAAGAATGATTTTTGGACTCATACAATCCATGAAAGAAACCAATTCCTAACCCCTTTTTCCTAATTCCTTTATAATAGAAATGGACATCAAAATAAAAATAACCGACAGGGAAGGTATACTTCACGAGGTTGAAGCCCCGACCGATATGAATATGAACCTAATGGAAGTGGTTCGGTCGTATGAACTGGCTCCGGAAGGTACTATTGGGATTTGTGGCGGTATGGCCATGTGTGCATCCTGTCAATGCTATATTAGATCGGGACATGAACTTCCAGAAAAATCGGATGATGAGGAGGCCATGCTGGCCGAAGCATTCAATGTTGAGGAGAGTTCAAGGTTGGGATGTCAAATCCCCATATCACCAGAACTTGAGGGACTGGAGGTGGAGTTGGCACCTGAGGAACTTTAAATCCTAGCTTGATAGGTAAATAGATTGTAATACCTTCCCTTGGACGCAATGAGTTCATCGTGGGTTCCCTTTTCGGCAATACGTCCATCTTCGATTACTAGAATTTGGTCCGCTTTACGGATGGTACTCAATCGGTGCGCAATAACAAAAGTAGTCCGCCCTTTGGTCAGTTCCGCCAGACTTTTTTGGATCAACGCTTCACTTTCCGTGTCCAAGCTCGATGTAGCTTCGTCCAAAATCAAAATTCTCGGATTTGCCAAAACGGCACGGGCTATGGCAATTCGCTGTCTCTGCCCCCCGGAAAGCTTCACCCCCCGCTCACCGATCAACGTATCCAGGCCATCGTCAAACCGATCGGTAAACTCATCAACATAGGCTGCTTTTACCGCAGCGTCCAATTCTTCTTTTGTGGCGTTGGGCCTTGGAAACAGAATATTCTCTCGAATGGGTCCTTCAAATAGAAAATCATCCTGTAGGACCACGCCCAAAAACCTCCGGAAACTGGTTAGGTCTACTTGGGATAAGTCCTTTCCATCTATGGTGATCGTACCCGAATCCGGATTCAAAAAACTGGCCGCCAATCCCGCAATGGTACTTTTTCCAGAACCGGAACTTCCCACCAGGGCGATTACCTGGCCCGCCCTAACGTTAAAACTGATATTGTGCAGTACTTCCTTGTCTTCTTCGTAGGCAAAGGAAACGTTTTTAAATACCATATCGCCATGGATGCCATCCAAAGTTATGGTTCGGTCTTTTTCTTTGGCTTCCGCAGTTTTGTTCATCAATTCCTCAGTACGGTCAAGACCGGCCAGGGCCTCGGTCAGTTGACTGCCAATATTGCTCATTTGTACGATTGGGGCCACCATAAGGGCCAATAAGAAGGTAAATTCAAAATATTCACCAGTGGTGAGTTCGCCCTGTATCATCTCATAGCCACCATAGCCCATCATAATACCTGTTGTGGCAAGTCCGAGGAGAAAAGTTGAGGAACTGGTCATTACGGCCGTAGCCGTTAGGCTCTTCCTTACATTTTGATACAGTCGTTCCACCCCACTTTCAAAGACCCTTGCTTCTTGTTCTTCCGCATTAAACCCTTTGATGACCCGTATACCTCCCAAGGTCTCTGTCAGCCTGCCTTTTACTTCCGCATTGATTTTTCCCCTTTCCCGAAAAACAGGTCGAATAACTTTAAAGGCCTTTAGGGCAATGATTGAAAAAATCACTAGGGGGATAAAGGTCAACAAGGTCATTTCCGGACTGATCCGAAGTAGTAATATCAAGGAAACCACCGCTGTTATGGCACCTCCTACCAATTGTACCAATCCAGTACCGATTAAATTTCGTATGCCTTCCACATCGCTCATGATTCGGGAGACCAAAGCACCGGATTTGGTGTTGTCAAAAAAGCGGATGGGCAAAGAAAGCACCTGTTTTTGTACCTGTGCCCTAAGCTCAGAAATCATGTACTGAGCCTGTATGCTCAGGACTTTGGTCAATAAAAAGGACATAATGGCCTGGATTAAGAAGGAAAGAATCACTACGGCCACCAAGATTTTCAGAAACCCGTAGTCTTTATTTGGAACAACATCATCCAAAAAATACCGAAGGGATACCGGAGGAATAAAACTTACACCCTTGTTTATTACAATCAATAAAAGACCTAGGAACACTAAATTCCTCCTGGGCCAAATAATGGTTTTAAACGCCTTTAAGACGCTTACTTTTTTCTCTGCCATGCCATTCTAAAAGAGCTGCAAGTTAGTTTAAAAATAGACCAAATGGACAGGAGGTGTGGCTTGGGGTTTTTAAGACGGGATGGGAGTGTTATCTTTAAAGCAGTGAAACGTATAAATCTTAACTATGAGAACGGTATTCCTTATTTGCACAATGCTTTTAATGGCTTGTAAGGGAAATGAACCCCAAACCGAAGTGGACCGATGGAAAGCCCAGGCAGAAAACATTACCATTATTCGGGATGATTTTGGGGTGCCCCACATTTATGGAAAAACCGATGCTGATGCAGTTTTTGGATTATTGTATGCCCAATGCGAGGATGATTTTAACAGGGTGGAGCAAAATTACATTTGGGCCACAGGGCGGTTGGCAGAGGTTGAAGGTGAGGATGCCCTCTACAGTGATCTGCGCGCCAAACTTTTTATGACCGAACAGGAAGCCAAGGCCAATTATGATAAAAGTCCCGAATGGCTCAAAAAATTATGTAATGCCTTTGCGGATGGTATAAACTATTACCTGCACACCCATCCCGAGGTAAAACCCAAATTATTGACCCGTTTTGAGCCCTGGATGCCCATGTATTTTAGTGAGGGAAGTATTGGTGGGGATATTGAACGGATTTCTACAAGAAAGATCGAACAATTTTATGAATCTGGTATGGAACTTCCGGAAATGGAGTTGTTGGAACTAAAAAAGGAAAAAGGTATGGTAGAACCGCAAGGGTCCAACGGTATTGCCATTGCAGGGGATTTAACACAGTCCGGCAACACCATGTTATTGATCAATCCACATACCTCCTTTTATTTTCGGGGAGAGGTCCATATGGTCAGTGAGGAAGGTTTAAATGCTTACGGTGCAGTGACTTGGGGGCAGTTTTTTGTTTACCAGGGATTTAACGAAAAAACAGGATGGATGCATACTTCTACCTATACGGATGTTATGGATGAGTTTAAGGAAACCATGGTAAAAAACGATGGGAAACTCTTTTATCAATACGGAGAGGAATTGCGTCCTGTGGACTCTACCATGGTAACCCTAAAATATAAGGATGGGAATAATGGGCTTAAGGAAAAAACCTTTCCCATGTACCGTACTCACCATGGCCCAATAACTCATGCCGTAGATGGTCAGTGGACGGCCTCTGCCATGATGTGGGAACCGGTCAAAGCATTGGAACAATCCTATATAAGAACCAAACAAGAAGGTTATGAAGGGTTTCGAAAGATGATGGATATCCGCACCAATTCCTCCAACAACACCGTGTATGCAGATGCTGGAGGTAATATAGCGTACTTTCATGGCAACTTTATTCCGAAACGCGATACCAATTTTGATTATACGGTACCGGTAGAGGGACATGATCCCAAAACGGATTGGCAGGGATTGCATACCGTAGATGAAAACATATTGATAAAGAATCCACCCAATGGATGGATTCAGAATTGCAATTCCACACCTTACACGGCTGCATTGGAGTACAGTCCCAAACGCGGCGATTATCCCAAATACATGTCGCGGGACCAAGAGAACTTCAGGGGAGTACATGCCATTCAATTGTTGAAGGGTAGAAGTGGCTATACCTTGGATAGTTTAATCCATCTGGCCCACGATCCTTATTTGCCCGCCTTTAAAGCATTGATTCCAGGACTGGTCAATGCCTACCATTCCAATGATGACAAAAACCCTAAAATGAAAGAAGCTATTGAAATTCTTCATAATTGGGATTATAAAACATCCAAGGAATCGATTGCCATGACCTTGGCCCACTTTTATGGTACGAACTATTATCGAACAGGGGCGTATCCCGAGGGCATGAGCCCAATGGAACGGGTTATTTTTTGGGGAAGTGAAAAAGGAGAGCAGTTAAAGGTCTTTGAAAGGGTGTTGGCACAATTGAATGAAGATTTTGGCACTTGGAGAATTCCTTGGGGAGAGGTCAACCGCTACCAGCGCCTAAATGGTGATATCCGTCAAGCCTTTGACGATGCCAAACCCAGTATCCCCATTGGTTTTGCGAGTGGGCGATGGGGTGCATTGGCCGCTTATGGTGCCCGATACACTGCGGAAGGAGCAAAGAAATTGTACGGCACCCGTGGAAATAGCTTTGTGGCTGTGGTAGAATTTGGGGATACCGTAAAAGCGAAAACCATTTTGGCAGGTGGTCAAAGTGGTGATCCGAATTCGCCCCATTTCGATGACCAGATTCAAATGTATGCGGATGTGCAATGGAAAGATGTGGCCTATTATAAGGAAGATGTACTCAAGCGGGCCAAGGAGACCTATACACCGGGTAAAAGGGAATAGTTTTGTTAGGTGTTAGGTGTTAGGTGTTAGGTGTTAGGTGTTAGGTGTTAGGTGTTAGGAAGTTGGGATGTACGAAGTACGAGGTTGGAAGTTGGAAGTATGAGGTAGTACGAAGTACAAGGTTGGAAATTGGAATTACAAGGTATGAGGTTGGATATCGGGAGTTGGGAATTGTAAAACCTTTGGAACCCTACGTGCACATGATTTTAAATCTACTCCTGTTCTTCTTCTCCTTCTTCAAGATTGGGTTCTTTGACCACTATTAAGCTGGCTTTTGACCCTGTGGATAGGTTCCAGCGATTATTGTGCAATACTTTTCCAGCTTCGTCAGTAACCACAACCTGTGCCGTATTGGGACCGGATGAGCCTTGGTTCAAGGCTTCAAAATCCAGTCGGTTAAATCCTTCGATCAAGTCAATATTAATGCCTTTAAAAGCGCCGGAAAGGAGTAGGTTGTATTCGACCACTTCACCATTGACATAGATCTTTACCCGATCTCCATCCACATATTCATGGTCCCGTGCTACGATTCCAACAAACTTTGCATTGGTCTTAAAGTCCCCCAAATATTGGTCGCCATAGAATTTGTTGGAACCCTTTTTTTCGCGTTCCCCAACTTTGGGGTCAATTTTCAAATCATGGCCTGCCTGAAGTAACTGCCTGTCCGGCAGCATTTTAATAGGATTTTCCTTGGAAATGAGGTCATTATCCAAAACCGATGGAAACTTGAGTACTGTTCCCCTATTGCTCGGTAGGGCATCCAAATTGTTCTGCCGACCAATTTCCAAAGGCTTGGTTGTAGGCAAATCACCTTGCCCCGTCATGGAAAACGGAAGCATTGCTATGAGCAGTAGGAAAGTAAGTCTTTTCATCACAATTTTTGTCGCATAAGCTAATTAAAGTTAACAAATACCTTACCAAGGACTTGATAAAGTGCTGTTAAATGTGATGATATTTCGATATAAGGGCCTTTTTTAATCCAAAATGAGAGCATAGTGGGGAATTTTAAGAATGATAAAGTGATGTATAATTCAAGAAATGTCAAACGTGTGGAATACCAAAATAGCTGCCTTTGCCTAAAAAAATACGGCAAATCCATTACGTGAATGGGCAAATTATCCCATTTCGTAAAAGCCATCTACGAACCAATGTGATAAAGGGAAATGCACCAACCCATCGGTTTTTTCCTTTTTAGTTGTAAATTGTTGATGCGCTTAAACATCATAGTACACTTTTGTGCATAGGGTCTGGATGCCAATGTAGAACAATACCCCGCGATGGAAAAAAGACAATTTTTAAAACGGTTGGGTCAAGCCACACTTGCCACACCTTTCCTGACCATACCTATGGATGGGAATTCGCAACCTGCAAACCTGCCCTATCCTTCAAAAGACGATGAGGCATTCTGGGAACGCATCCGCATGGATTATGCCTTAAAACCGGATTATATCAATTTGGAGAATGGGTATTACAATTTTGTCCCTACGCCCATTCTCAACAAATACATGGAACATATCCGTATGGTCAATTATGAGGCTTCCCACTATATGCGAACGGTGCAATGGGACAATAAAAATAAGGTTGCCGCACGTTTGGCCAAATTGGTGAACTGCTCGGAAAAAGAGCTCATTGTAACCCGAAATACCACAGAATCCCTGGATATGGTCATCGGAGGGTTTCCATGGAAAAAGCGTGATGAAGCCGTCTTTGCCAAACAGGACTATGGGGCCATGCGAATACATTTCCATCAACAGGAAAAACGTTATGGGATAATCTGTAAAGAAGTTTCCCTGCCCAACCATCCTGTATCGGACGAAGAAATTGTGACCTTATATGAGTCCAAGATCACTCCCAAAACAAAACTTTTGATGGTATGCCATATGGTCAATATCACCGGGCAGATTTTACCTATCCGTAAAATTTGCGACATGGCGCATTCGCACGGTGTGGAGGTCATGGTGGATGGTGCCCATTGCGTGGGCCACATTAAAGTGGATATTCCGGCATTGAACTGTGATTACTATGGTTCCAGCCTGCACAAATGGTTAAGTACACCACTGGGGGCGGGGCTATTATATGTTTCGGAGAAACACATTCCCAAAATTTGGCCACTTTTTGCAGAACATGAAAAAGATGAGACGAAAATTAGAAGGTTAAACCATACGGGGACCCATCCGGTACACACGGATTTGACCATTAATGATGCTATGGATTATTTGGAGATCATAGGACTGGAGCGCAAAGAAAATCGCTTGCGTTTTATACAGCGCTATTGGAGCGACCAACTTCGTGAGGTGGAAAACATAGTGGTCAACACCCCTGTTGAAGAAGCACGGAGCTGTGGGATTGCCAATGTGGGAATACGCCATATAAAACCACATGAATTGGCGAAAATCCTATTGGATGAATTCAATATCTGGACTGTGGCCATTGATTATGCCAATGTGAAAGGGTGTCGAATAACACCCAATATCTATACCACTACAGAGGAATTGGACCATTTTGTACATGCCATGAAAACCTTGGCAAAAAGAATTTAACCCATATAATCCACTAGTTTTTCCGGACCCTCCAACAACACTCGAACAATTTGGAGCGTACCGTCCGGTTTGGTATCAATATGCCATTTGATCAATGATATTTCCCCATTTTCCAGTTCTATTCCCGTTATGCTCCTTGGATGTACGCAACTTCCATCATTAAAGAAAGGTATCTGCCCGGGTTCGGGAAACCGGGGTCTATGGGTATGACCGGCAATGGTGATACGAAGGTTGTTCTGTAAAATCCACTTTTTGATCCGTTTCTCAATACGTATCAATTCCTTGTAATTTTTGGCAGGGCTGGTGGGATCCGCAATGCCCAACACCTGTAATGGCTTCCATAGGATACGGACCAAAAAACGTCCGATCCGCCAAAAGTTATAATTCCACCAATCGGCTTGATGGCCATGGCAGCAGAAAAGTTCTTGACCGGTTTGCTCATGCTTTAGAACAATTCCCTCATGGTAGGTAATATTTTCAAAAAGCTCAATATCCCTGCCATCAATAGGTTCAAAATAACTGAACAGGTGTTTTTCCACATAGTTGGGGTCTTGGTATACCATATCATGGTTCCCCCAAACCATGTGCAATCGGTTTTCCAAGTGGAATTGCTTTAAAAGTTGAAATACGTTTTTATGGGCCTCAAAAATGGCCTCAAAGTTTAGGTTTTCCCAAAGCTCGTCCCCATCCCCAAGTTCACAATATTCAAAACCTTCCCGATAATAATGGTTCAAGGCATGGAAATAAATGTTCCGATTATTGGCAAAATCATCGGCAAAACTATTGTCCCCCCTATGGCAATCACTAAAGAAAATAAATTTGGAATCGTTATTGAATGGGATGGTTTTTGCCCTGGCATAGCATCTGTCCAATCTGTTGCGGGAAGACATGGTTTATTTTTCATTAAATATCCAAAAAATGTCCAATAAACCATAAACAACTCGTTAACAATGTGGAAGAAACACTTTTTGTAACTTTGGAGACTAAATTCCGACTAAGTCAATATGAACGGACAGTATACAGGAGAGGTACCGTTGATCCAACTTGTTAGTTTCAATAAGTTGTTGGAACATTATGATGAGCAGCTCAAGAGCAAGGATGAATTCTTGGCTGAGAGGGCAAAATATGTATTGGATGCAGTGGCACCATATCCTGAATTGCGGGAGGGTTTTGATGATTTGTCCCTCATTGAGAAACATAACGATGTCATTAAAACCATTCTGGCAGATACTTTTTCCCCAGTTTTGACCCATAACGAGATAAAAGCCGCATCCATCCCTTTTGTCAATATGGTTTTTAACTCCTCCGAGCGATTCAAAAAAATACTAAAGGAAGCAGGGGATGATTTTGAACTTGAAATACGAAACCTTCCCGACAACCTGCACTATATCATGCAGTGTACGGTCGTCCTCAGTTTTTACTATGGCTTCCAACTGGACTTCAAACGTCCTCTGTTTTATGATATCCCGGATGCCAAGGGCTTAATGCGCCATTATCGCATTCTGTACAATGCCGATTTCATGGAAATAGAACCAACCGAAAAGGCCAAAGATCTCGGGCAGGAAGATTTGGATGAACTATTGGATAACTTTGACGATCTAGATTTGTGGAAAGAAAAGATCCCTCCCAATAGTTTTATTTCCAAAGGATTCGTGATTTCAAACATGTTCGATGTGACTGCAGAACACTCCATATCTGAAATTAAATCCACACTGATAGGGAACAATAAGCGTACTACCGACAACTTCATGGATAATTTTCAGGATACGTTTCGGTCACTTTTCAATTTAAAGAACATCAACGTAGGTTTTGCGGGATATGATCTTACCACCAACCGGTTTTTAAAAATATATGGAAAAGGAATTGAAAGCTTTATCCTAAAGGGAAAGGAAATGGAATCCTGCGACGCAATGCTTTGCGGTAGCTCATACAGCAAACTTTTGGATGAAAACGCTTTCTTTGCCATTCCCAATGTAGATAAGTACTACAAAAATTCCGGTGGGGAACAACCTTATAAAAACCTGTATGACCAGGGCATAAAGAGTGCCATTCTGGCACCCATAGCGGATGAGGGCAATCTTCTGGGCGTTTTGGAGTTGGTTTCCGATAAGGTAAACGAACTGAACAGTATCAATGCCAATAAATTGGCCGATGTAATGCCGTTCATCGTTTCTGCCGTTATTCGATCTATTGAGGAGGAGCAGAACCTTATCGATGCCATTATCCAACATGAATGTACCACGGTCCACTCCTCGGTATATTGGAAGTTCCAGGAGGAAGCCAAACGTTTTATGAATTATGAGCTGATTGGCGAAGAACCGTTCTTCAACGAAATTGTTTTTAAAGAAGTCTATCCACTGTATGGACAAATAGACATCAAAGACTCTTCCAAGGAACGGAATTTGGCCATACAGCGCGATTTAATGATTCAACTTTCCGAGATTCAGACCATTTTGGAAATGGCCTATAAAAAGTTGAAGCTACCCATTTATGAAGAATTGACATTTAGGGTCAATAATCATTTGGAAGAGGTAAAAGATACCCTTTACACCCATAGTGAACAGGCCGTATTTGATTTTGTCCAGGAAGAGGTCAATCCTGCGTTCCATCATCTTAAAAGGGAAGATAAGGAGATCAAAGTATTGATTGAAAACTATGAGGGACAAATAGACGCCACTACCGAATCGTACTATGACCATAGGCGTAACTACGACGAGAGCGTAATGGAAACAAACATGAAGCTGGCGGCCTTATTGGATAAAAAACAACAAGATGCCCAAAGGATGTTTCCCCATTATTTTGAACGGTATAAAACGGACGGTGTTGAACATAATATGTATATAGGCACCTCCATTGCCAACGATAGGACCTTTGACGAGCTCTATTTAAACAATTTAAGGCTATGGCAATTACAGACCATGGTTGAAATGGAGAACAAGCACTACTCTTTAAAACCCAATTTGCCGGTACCGTTGGATGTTACCTCCTTGCTATTGGTGTACAGCACGCCTTTGGCCATTCGTTTCCGTATGGACGAAAAGCGATTTGATGTGGATGGTACTTATAACGCCCGTTATGAAATCATTAAAAAGCGAATTGATAAATCCATCATCAAAGGAACCAATCAGCGCCTTACACAAAAAGGAAAACTGGCCATAGTGTATTCACAGAAAAAAGACGAGCGTGAGTATCTGCGTTATGTCCATTTCCTTAAAGCCAAGGGATACTTTACCAATTCCATTGAAATTGTAGAGTTGGAAGGATTGCAAGGGGTTACCGGATTAAAGGCCATTAGGGCTGAAATTCTTTACAAGACCGATGCTACTTCCGAGAAGACCTATACCTATGATGACCTAATGGAAGAGTTAAAGCACTAAAGTCTTAGAACACCATACGTTCCGGACCAAAGAAACGAAAGGCAATTCCAAAGGCAAGTACGGAAACAACAATTCCAAAGATAAAAATACTATAGGTCCACCTAAGGATTTTGTATTTTCTGTTCAATACCAATCCCAGAAAGTAAAGATCTTTGGTCAAGGAGCTATAGATATAGTCCTTATCCTTTACCAGTTCCTGAATGGCCCATTCATATTCGTTAAGTTCCATTTTATGAAAGTTTCCAAAAAAGAGTAGGTTCACCCGCTTTTGTTCAACATCGGCCTTGGTAAATTTGCCGCTGGTAACATTGGGCCTGGTGGCCAAAACCGCCAGTATCATTGAAATAACACTGAACACAATAAAAATAGTGGTCGGATAGATCAAATAGGTATTGGACGGGTTGTCCAGTTTGGGAATGAGATTGGAAAGGGCAACCGAGATAATAATCGCATTTACCGAAAGAAGGATATTGGCCTTGGTATCTGCAATATCACTTAAGGTGAGATGGTTTTTTAAGGTAACCCTAAATAAGGTCTGTATACCTCGATCGGGGCTTTCACTCTTATACTTCGCTTTTAGGGACTCTTTTTTGGCAATCTCTTTTTCGGTTTTCTTTTCCTTGACCAGTTGTTTTAGGTTCTTTTCCTTTCCCGGCTCCCAGTGCTCTTGGGCATACTCGGTATGGAATTGATGCTCGCTGCGAAACATTTTTATGTTAATATCCCGCCACTGTTTGGGAGTATGGGTGGCAATTTCCAAAAGTTCCAGTTCCTCCTTGAGATAGTCCGTGGTCTCCCAATAACTCCTTTGTGCAAAATGTGAAGCATCGGCATCCCGAATGATTTCTTCGTGTAAATTGGTAGGGCTATGGTACCGTTCTGTAGCCAGAATTAAAGACTGTACGTGTTCCAATGCCTTTTTATCATACCCTTCCCCACTTAAAAAGTCCGCGGCCAATTCACTGCTTTTTTCCTCGTGATTATCCACTCCTTTGGTATATCCGGTGTCATGAAACCATGCGGCCAATACCAATTGCTCGGTTTCGGTGGGACCCAGTCCATAATGCTCCAATAGCTCCTTTGTACTTTTTACCACCCGTTGCGTGTGTTTAAGATTGTGGTATAAAAACCTGGAATCCAATTCCGTTTCCAAAAGTCTTGTGACAAAATCTTCAGCTTTTTGAACGATTTCCGACATAGTTGTATATTGAATAATCCAAAATACGAATTTTTGGAACGAAGCACGTGATATGAAACATCTTTACCTAACCCTCGCATTCCTCCTTATTGTCTCCAGTTGCGCCACCTATAAACCAAAATATGCGGACATCAAGGTAGAAAATTTAACCTTGGATCAAGACAATCCTATCCACACCTTCTATTTAATAGGTGATGCCGGAAAGTCGCCCATGGGAAGTCTGAACCCTGCTTTAAAAGCTTTTCAGTCCGAAGTTTCCTCGGCACCAAAAAACAGTACGGCCATTTTCCTGGGGGACAATATTTACCCTGCTGGGCTCCCAGATAAGCAAAGTGGTGAAGCCCATGAAATCGCAAAAAATCATTTGGATGCCCAATTGAGGTCCGTCAACGATTTTAGCGGGCAAACCATTTTTATTCCCGGCAATCACGATTGGTATGCCAAAGGGCTGAAAGGGTTAAAAAGACAGGAAAAATATATAGAGGACAGGCTTAAAGGAAAAGATGTGTTCCTACCTGAAAATGGATGTCCCTTGGATAAAGTGGAAATAAGCGACGACATCGTTTTAATCACCATAGATACCCAATGGTATTTAGTGGATTGGGACAAACACCCTAACATCAATGATGGTTGTGAAATTAAGGACAGGGAAAAGTTCTTGGAAGAATTGGAGGACCTTATCAAAAAGAATAGGGGAAAAACCACCATTTTAGCGATGCACCATCCCATGTTCACCTATGGATCCCATGGGGGTCAATTCTCATTCAAACAACATATTTTTCCAACCGAAGGAAGCTTCCCTTTACCAATTATAGGTACTTTGGCGAACGTGCTGCGCAGGACTACGGGTGCTTCCAATACCGATTTGTCCAATAAGAAATACAATGAGTTGAAGAAACGTATTGTTACACTTGCCCAATACTCGGAAAAGGTAATTTTTGTTTCTGGTCATGAACATACCCTTCAATATATCGTTGAGGAGAACACACCTCAGATTGTAAGTGGTTCGGGCGCCAAAAAAGGGGCAACACGCTTATTGAACGGCAGCCAATTTTCCACAGGTCAAATGGGATATGCCGTTTTAAAAGTGTATGCCGATGGGGCATCAACAGTTACGTTTAAAGGCGTTGAAGACGAGGTCAAATCTACACTTTTTGAAACCCAGGTACTTCCCCCAAATCTACGACCTGCCGAATTCAAAGGGCAAAGTAGTTTTCCCGCTTATGTGGAAGCCTCGATCTATACAGATGAAGAAGTGGATAAAACTGGATTTTACAAGATGGTCTGGGGGGAACGGTATCGAAAATACTATGCCACAAAAGTGAAAGCCCCAACTGTGGATTTGGACACCTTGTACGGCGGATTGGTTCCCATACGAAAAGGAGGGGGGCATCAATCCAAGTCCTTGAGGTTGCAGCATAAGGATGGAAGACAATTTGTGATGCGGGCATTGCGAAAGAGTGCGGAACTCTATTTACAGGCACTGGCTTTTCAGGAAAAATATGTTGTTGGGGAATTTGAAGATACGTTTACAGAGTCCATACTCTTGGATTTTTACACGGGTTCCCATCCCTATGCCCCTTTTACGATTGGTACCTTGTCCGATGCGGTGGGCGTTTTCCATACCAACCCAAAACTCTTTTATATTCCAAAACAAGAGGCCTTGAAAGGTTTTAATGTGGATTTTGGTGATGAATTGTATATGATTGAAGAGCACGTTTCGGATGGGCATGATCTGGATAGTTTTGGAAAGACCGAAAAAATTGAAAGTACGGACGATTTCATAGAGAAATTGCGTAAGGATGAAGAATACCAAGTGGACGCCAATGCTTATGTAAGGGCGCGGCTCTTTGATATGCTCATTGGGGATTGGGATCGGCATGTGGACCAATGGCGTTGGGCACGTTTTAAAAAGGAAGATGGCACCAAAATCTTTAAACCCATTCCCAGAGATCGTGATCAGGCATTTTCCATAATGGGCGATGGTGCCTTAATGGCATTTGCGAGTAGGGCCGTCCCGTCCCTGAGATTATTTGAAGGGTTTCAAGAGGAGATACGCAGTGTAAAGGGGTTCAATTCATCTCCAATGACCTTTGCCTTGGATATGGCCCTGTTGTCCGAAACAACCTTGGAAGACTGGATGGAACAGGCGAAATACATCCAACAACATATGGATGCCAAAACGGTGGACAAGGCTTTTCAGCAGTTTCCGGAAGAGGTCCGGGATGAAACCGTGGAGGGCATGAAGACCATACTATTAAAAAGGAAGGAAAATCTGGTCAAGACCGCTGAGGAATATTACCGAGTACTCAATAAATACAGTGTCATTACAGGAACGGATAAGGATGACCACTTTGTCATCAATCCATTGGATAATGGAAGGGTGGATGTGAAAGCCTATCGAATCAAGGGTGGGAAAAAAACCGATCTTTTCTTTGATAAAGTATTTGATCCCGATCAAAACAAGGAGATTTGGATTTATGGATTGGATGATGACGATATTTTTGAAGTGAATGGGAGCGCGGGTCAAATAAAGGTACGATTGATAGGGGGGCAGAATAATGATGTTTACAAAATCAATGAAAAGGCCAAAAATGTCCATGTCTATGATTTTAAAGCAAAAAAGAACAGCTATGAAGAAGCATTTGCCGGCAGGATCCACAAGATAAATGATTATGACACCAATACGTATCAGTTTATAAAAATCAAGTCCAGTAACAATCAGTTCCTGCCATCCATTGGCTTTAATCCTGACGATGGATTGCGAGTGGGTGTCACCAACACCTATACGTTCAATGGGTTTCGTCAAAATCCCTTTACCCAACAACACACCCTAAATGCAGCGTATTATTTTGCCACAAATGGGTTTGATTTTGGGTATAGTGGTGAGTTTGCCAACGTTTTTGAAAAGGTGAACCTGGAACTGGAGGCAAAATTTACAAGCCCCAATTTTGCCATTAACTTCTTTGGTTTTGGAAATGACACCCCAAACTTTGATGATGATGTGGATTTTGACTTCAATCGAGTGAAAATACGGCAACTTCATTTTTCACCTTCTTTGGTGTGGAGGGGATTTCTGGGATCCAAAGTCAAATTGGGCGTTTCCTATGAAAACTTTGATGTGGAAGAAACCGAAGGTCGGTTCATTGAAGGATTTTTTACCAATTTGGGGAGGGATACACAGCAAGAGTTTTTTGGGGTAAATGCGTCCTACAGTTATTCCAATTTTGACAATGAGGCCTTTCCGACCATGGGGATGGCGTTTTCATTGGAAGGAGGGTATACCGCTAATTTGAACGATTCCGATAGGACCTTTGGGTATATTATACCTTCATTGTCATTTGACTACAGACTGGTTCCCAGTGGACAATTGGTCCTGGCCACAAAATTTAAGGGCCATTTTAATATTGGTGATGATTTTGAGTTTTACCAAGCGGCAAGTATTGGGGCCAACAACGGGTTACGGGGATTCCGATTCCAGAGGTTTACCGGAAAAACGGCATACTTTCAGAATACGGATGTACGGTGGAGCTTTCGCGAGCGTAGAACCGGGCTTTTACCGGTCACCCCTGGGATTTATGGAGGATTTGACTACGGAAGGGTGTGGATTCCCAATGAAAACTCCGATACTTGGCACAATTCCTACGGGGGTGGTTTTTTTGTCAATGGAGCGGACATTCTATCCTTTAATGCCGGCCTGTTCAATAGTTCGGATGGTCTGCGTTTTGCTTTTGGCCTTGGTTTTGGATTTTAATCCTTTTCGATTTGATATCGATATAGGTTTCTTCCCCTGGTTTTGGACTGCTCATCAGCAATCAGGAGCGTAGTATCGTCCCAAAAACATACGGACTCTATTTGTGTTTCATAGTTGAGATCAATGGTTTTCATTTTGAATTTGGAAAAATCACTTAGGTCAAATTCCGTCAGCATATAAATAAAACCATATCCTATAAAAGCAATGGTTTTGCCATCCTCGGAAATATCCGCAGCGGTAATGGAACAATGGTCCTGATCTTTGCAAAGAATAAATTCCCCTATGAACTCAGCTTCATATTCCCCTTTTTTATCCGGAATTCTATAGGCCAATGTTTTTCCAGAATACGGCCTTGATTTGTTTTTGGTAAAAACATACAGATATCCGTTCCAATGGAAAAAGCCTTCGGAATCAAACAATAAGTTTTTCTTCTTGGGTGGAAACTTCTTTTGTTGTGGATAGGAAAACTTGATTTTCTCGGCCTTTGGGGCTTTCTTACGTAACTCTGCTTTTGCAATTTTATAGATGACCAAATCTTTCCTTGTATTGGCGTTGTTTCCAAAGTCGCCAATATAGACCGTTCCATCGTTTGCAATGCTCAAGTCCTCCCAATCTTCGTTCTTTGCATTATCAATACGCAATCCCTTAACAAGGCGTGCATCTTTATCAATTTGGTATAACTTGTCCTTATTGCCGTTGTCCTCGATCACCCAGAGATTACCACTGTTGTCCCTATCAATACCGGAGACTTCGCTTAAGTTGGAAGGAAAACGTCCCAGAAATTCCAAATCCCCATACCAAGGGGATTGGGCACATCCCTGCATGGCCATGACCATTAGAAAAAAAAGACTGAATCTATTCATTGCCCTCCTTTATGGGCATATAAACCTCGGCTTTCCAATGTATGCTATTGCCGCCCATGGGTTTATTGAAGAATACTTCAACAGGTTTTTCATCCACTTCGATATTGTTTTTCCTTGCATAGTCCATCAGTGCATACCAGGCGCGGTCCGAAGTGATATAGTTGCCATTGTATTCTGCTTTTAATGCCCGCTTTTTAAAGATCCGTTTGTACTTAATATCAGTGCCAATGGGCAGGCGTTCTGAACGGATAATGGGTTGTCCAAAGTTATAGTGCAAACTGTCATTCTTCATATCCCATTTTGTCACTTCAATCATTGGTGGGCCATCCAGTTCCACACCATTGATGTACAGTTCTCCGGTGAGATAGGAAAAATTCTTCATCATGCCATTGGCTTTTTTGGACTGCTCCACCTTTAAGGGAACGTAGGCAACGTATTTACTGGGAACATCTTCCTCCCCAACAATCGTTATCTTGAATTCCTTGGTGTGTTCATCCAGATTTTCCATAAAGTCCAAAACGGTTTTCTTGCTTCGTTTCACAAAATCGGTTTCTTTAAAAGGTACTTGGATTTTGTTCATTAGGCTATGGTCCTTATCCTTAATGTTCACAAAAACCTTGGAAGTGGAATCCGTTATAGGTTCAATTCGCCATTGATATTGATGGATGGAATCCCCAAACCTTACTTTTTGTGTTAGATGATAGAGGTCTTCTCCTTGTTTTATTTTATGAAGGGTATCCAGTGTTTGGTCCCAGACTTTTAGATATTGATTGATGGCACCGGGAAACGTTTTGGCTTCAAAGCGAATGGTATAATCCGAAGGTTTTAAAAACAAGTACCAACATAATGCCGCTACCAACAAAAACAAGAGTATGGAAGTCACTTTTCTCATGAGGATTTATTTTGTCACGGTTTGGTCAGAGGTATCCATGTTAAGTTTTTCAACTACAAAAGTACCCAAATCCCTTCCCTGCTTTACGCCTATTTCCACTGCGGCACGGTAATGGATACCACCATACATCCTACTGATGGCCGCCTCATCTGCTGCTTTCCTAAAGGAAGCGAAGGAGCGAACAGGAAGACCATATTGTACTTCGGTATCATCATCAAAAGCAAAACTATCCCCATAAATGCTGGTGAGGGCGACTGCTGCAGCCCCGGAAACTACACTGTGACCGCTGGTATACTCGGGAAAGGGAGGGGTCTGCAGAACGGGCTCCCAATTTTCATCTATATGCGTATTGATCAATGTTTCTGGACGAATTAGGCTGCTCCTGTACTTTTCATCCCAACAACTGATAAAGGCATCGGCTATGGCTATGGAAGTTTTGGTATAGGTATAAACGGTCTTTGCCACATCTGCCTCGGTTTTTCTGGCCGCAATTTTGGCAATACCTATCCAATGGGCGCCGGGGGTAATCTTCTTGGTGGCAAACATTAAATGCCCCCGTGTTACGGAAACATAGGGATTGCAATCCCAAAATTGGGCAATGGCCACTTCTTCCGATGTATCGCCCTTTGCGGTAATCTCATTACTGATGTCATAAACTTCCTTTACCTCTTTATAAAAATCCGAGTCTTCCTCCATGGAAAAAGGAGGGGGAGGGGTAGGTTTAAATTGGTTTGCAGAATCAATGACAAAGGGACGTATTTTGTTCCAATGTGGCTCAATGCCATCCATGTAGGACGGTGGGGTCGGCTGCCAACGTGAAGCGTCCTCCGTATCTACGGAAAACTTGGGCATGGTCCGGGTCTGTTTGTAATTGTCATTGTCCATCCATTTGGCGATGTGATCCGAAACTTGAAGTCCGTAAGTTTTGGAGGCTACAAATTCTTCCCTGTTCCTTTCTTCCCAAACGCCATATAGACTGTCCCTATGGGAAATAATCATATCCTCGGAGAAAATGAGCATACGACTCAGATCCATATGGGCAATAAGTGCGGCCAATTCAAAGTTGACATTTTTCGAATCAGGTTTTGGAATGGGCTGCAGTCCTTCCAATTGACCGGCCAGAGGACTGTACCCAGGATGGTTATTGGCCAGAATTTCGTAGGCACCAATATTTGGATAAACATAGATGCGACTGGCTACGGGAGGGGAAAAAATATCATGGACCATTACTTCGGTCACCTTATCCACGGATGCGTGAAAATCTTCTTGGGTTATTGGTATTGGTTTTTGCTCCTTAGTACAAGAGAAAAGCATAAAAACCGAAAAAAGTAAACTTGCTATCCTTTTCATTTGTTCCATTTTTATTTTGAATTTATTTTGTAGACCTCTGCCTCGCCGTTATTGAATACCGCCAATAAATAGTCCTGCCCATTTACCGTTATGGTTTCCATATGCCTTATGGATTTTTGGGTGAAATCCAATCCCAGAAGATTTCCCAAAACTATTTCATTTTCATTTTGTATCAGTGCCCCAGGGAAAGAATCAAACCTTCCGTGGTAGGGTTTGACCCCAAAATAGTTTCCTCCGGCAAGAACCTCTTCTTGACCGTCACCATCAAAATCTGCAGAAACAAAATCCAAAAGTGGGGCAACTTGCATGGTATTTGGAAAGGAAACAAACTCAAAAGCCCCCTCATTGTTCTTTAAGTATCCGGAAGCCAGAGTGGTCACTTCATGAATTTTGGCAGATTTAAGCTGTTTGGGATCAAACAACTCCTCAATGGATTTTCCAGCAAAAGATTGATAGGAATTAAATTTTTTGCGGAGACTGACCATTTGTGAAGCCAGCCCATCCAGACCTTCCAGGGTATAATACTTTCCATCTTTTTCAAAAGCAGTGATGGTTTCGGTTTGTCCGTTACCATCAAAGTCCGAAAAATACAGTCGAAGCGGATATTTTTTGGAAGCCTTGAATTTACTGTTAAGCCCCCAGTTGCCCAAAAGATAGTCCATATCCCCATCGCCGTCAATATCGAAGGGATGGATACTTTGCCAAAGCCCTGAATTGCTAAGGACATTGGTTTCAACAAAAGTTCCATTCTTATTTTGAAAAAACCTTGGGGACATCCATTCCCCAACAATGATCAAGTCGGTATTCCCATCCTGGTCAAAGTCATCCCAAATCGCATCAGTGACCATTCCAGAGAATTGAAACCCTTTATTGATTTCAAACGTTCCGTTGGTATTGGTGAGCACATAGGAGTTTACCCCCTCCCCAAATTTTGCCGTAATGGTATGTCCGCCAACAAAAACATCCAAATCCCCATCTTGATCATAGTCGAAAGGTGCAATAACGGATGTATTTTGAAATATTTTGGGGAAATCCTTGGCTTGAAAACCATTTTCTTTGGACAGGTAGTATCGATCTTGTAACGGTTGTGCCTCATTGTAGAAGTCCCCACCTCCATTTCCAATAATGATATCGTTTGCACCATCAGCATTGAAATCGGCAATAGCGGCAGTTATATTTTCCGTGATCGAGTCCTTTTGTATCCATGGAAGTTCCATTTTCACAAAGGAGCTATCCAACTGTTTGTAAAAAGTGCTGGGAAAGAATTTTGAACCACCAAAAAACAAGTCTGTCTTTCCATCGGAATTCAGATCACCCTTTGCAAAAGCAGGCCCTCTATCTGAAATTCGATAAGGAATCAATTTCTCGCGGTTGAAATCCAGATAATTGTCCTCCTTGTGCATAAAATTGATCCCCAAACAGGATGTATCCTTAATGAATATGGGGTTTGATTTGGCGATTGGTCCGCTGGTGCCAAAGGGTTTAGTGTCCTGTGGTGATACCATTAAGGTTTGGTTGGCCTTAACTTTTGGTATGGTTTGATAGCTTTTGTCCGGCCAAATTATTTTAAGGGAATCCAAAATAGTGATTTCCCCCAATCCGAAATGGACCAAAGGCTCTGATGAGGCTTGAAAACCCCTGGAAAGAAACAACTCCTTGAATTGTAGTGTGCCGTTGTAATAGGCGTATATTTTTGAGCCGATTCCGTATCGGTTCTTGGATTTATAGTCCAAACGTACTTTCAAATAATTCGCTTTGTCGTTTGTTTTATTTTCGTAGATGAGTGCAGGACTATTAAGGTTGTTGACCACCAAATCCAAATCTCCGTCATTGTCCAGATCGCCATAAGCGGTTGCTCCGGAAACCAAGGTATCATTGGAGATCCAATGCGCCGATTTGTCATCAAACGACAGTTTGCCGTCCCCTTTGAAAATAAAATTCCTTGTAGTTCCTGATGGCATGAGCTCCAAAGCCTCTTGGTCCATCAGATTGGTATTGTTGATTTTTTGTTGGATCTGTTCATTGGAAACAAACTTGATAAAATCCAAATTATTGGGTCGTTTGGGAATGCCATTGGCCACAAATAAGTCTTGATGTCCATCCTGGTCATAATCCCCAAAAAGGGCGCTCCAACTCCAATCTGTTGCAGCCACGCCGCTCATTAGGGCAGTTTCCATATAGTTGCCGTCCGGTTGGTTTACATAAAGCATATTTCGAGTGAACTGATAATGGTATCCAAAATCATCAATACGTAATTTCTGCACTTGAAGGTTATCGTCCCCTTCAGAGGATTTTAAAACCACTTCATCCTCTGGGAGCATATCCAAGGAAATCAAATCGGGTAGGCCATCATGGTTGATGTCCGCCACATCATTACCCATGGAAAAACGAGTGGTATGACCAAAATAACGACGTAGGCTTTCCGTAAAGGTTCCGTCACCATTGTTCAAGTAGTAGTAATCATCCTCATGAAAATCGTTTCCCACATAAATATCGGGATATCCATCCATATTAAAATCGGATACGGCAATTCCCAGGCCATAACCGTTTACTCCTCCATAAATTCCAGCTTCTTTACTAACGTCAACGAATTTACCATTGTCATTTTTGAGCAATCTGTCGCCAGTCTCATAGTTACGCCGGTACCGTAAATCTACCTTGCCATAAGATTCCGAGGTGTGTACGGCATGATTTAAGAGGTAAATGTCCAAATCCCCATCCAGATCATAGTCCAGAAAAGCGGCGGAGGAACTGTAAGATTCAAAATCCAGTCCGTATGATCCGGCTTGTTCGGAAAAAGTAAGATCTCCGTTGTTTATAAAAAGTTCATTGTATCCTATAAAACCGTTGGTGCCCACTACGGCACAAACATAAATGTCCAGGAGCCCGTCCCCATTAACATCGGCCATGACACTTCCGGTGTTCCAGGAACTCTGTCCCCCAACACCTGCTTGTTCGGTGATGTCCTCAAAACTAAGGTCCCCTTTATTCAGATAAAGCTTGTTCTTTACTTGGTTCCCGGACAGGTAAATATCGGGAAGTCCATCATTATTGATATCCCCAATTGCGACCCCACCACCGTTATAGAAATATAGGTAATCCAAAATATTGAGCCCATCATTTTCAGTAAGGCTATTGGCAAAATCAATTCCGGTTTCCCGAGGGGAAGGATTATGGAACAAATCCCCACTTTTTTTGCATCCCACTAGAACCAAAATTACCGCATAAACCAAACTATTTCTCATGGCAAGGCGTAGATTTTTGGTTTTCCATCATTGATGGCGGCTATTAAAAATCGATTATTGTCCTTGTCCCTTGCCATTTTTAGATGCTTTACCTCATCCCGAACAAAAAAACCAGTAGTACCATAGTTTTGCCATTCAAAATTTAAATTCCCATCTCCTAAGAGGACATTACCGTAGTTTGCGTCCAACCGGGAGAATTGCGGTTTGTACTCAAAATTGTTTCCCGCCATTATTAAGTCAAGATTGCCATCGTTATTGATATCAGTACAATTGATGTCGCAAACACAGGAAAACTGTACCCTTGGAGGTAATTTTTTAATTTGGAACTGTCCGTTCCCTTGGTTAATCGCAAGTACGGAAGCGGAAATCATACTTTGTTTTACAATGGATTGATCGATGATTTCTGGCGGAAAGAGCTCTTGAATAGTTCGCTGTGCATAGTCCGAAGCTTTTAGGTTCTCCTTTTTTAAGGATACCACCTGGGCCGTGATTTCTTTCTTTTGATGGATTGGATAGTCACCCCCGTTTTCACTAATGGTGACCAATTGTTCTATAGTACCATTAGCGTCAAAATCATTGATCCAAAGCTTCATGGGCTGACCATCTACCGGTCTATAATGCAGGTTTTCGCCCTGATTGCCCAAAATAAGGTCCAAGTCCCCATCACCGTCCAAATCAGCCGCCTCTACCGTGTTCCACCAACCGTGGAGACTATCAAGGGAGGTTTCAATACGTTGTATCCTTCTCCCTGAGTTTTTGTGGATTTTGGGGACATCCCATTCAGAGACCGTAATCAAATCACTTTTTCCGTCCCCATCCATATCTGCCCAAATAGCATCGGTGACCATTCCTTCATCCTTAAGGTCATACCCCCTTCGTTCCGTAGCATCAACAAAAGTTCCTTCCCTATTTTCCAGAAGAAGGTGATTGGGATTTACCCCATAAACGCCAACGACACTTCTGGAACCTATAAAGACATCGGTGTCCCCATCCCCATCATAGTCATGGGGGTTTATAGTGGCAATGTTTTTATACGTGGTGGGAAGATTTTGCCCAGAAGCCTTATAATTTCCCTTTCCATCATTTAGATAAAGACGGGCCCTATAGGAATTTTCCTGGCCTACTTCATTGCCTCCGCTCCCTACCATTAGGTCCAAATCCCCATCACCATCGGCATCCAAAAACGCAGCAGCGGTGTCCTCAAAAGAGCGATCTTTTTCAAAGACCTGGGAAGGTTTTGATTGGAACTTTCCGTTGCCCCTGTGTAAATACAATGTTCCCGGACTTCCTTTTGCGCCACCAATGAAAACGTCTTCATTCCCATCCCCATTTACATCGGCAATAGCCATGGCAGGACCTTCTTGGGACAACTTTTTATAGATAAGCCCTTCATAGTCAAAATCATTATAATTGTTTTCCCTATGGGAGGTCCATGTACCATTGTCCAATTCCTGGATCAGGAGTTTTTTGGGAGAACCTTTTTTAGGTGAATAGACGTTATGGGCATCCTTTTGGTTCAATTCCATTCGTTGGTTTACGCTCACCTCCTTCAATAGGGTGGTTGTACTATTGGGCCAGATAACACGAATGGAATCCAATTTTTTTGCATTGCCCAGGCCCAGTGTCATTACGTAATCCACTGAAGATTGAAAACCGCGGGAAGGGATCAACTCCTGATGCACAGTATTGTTTTCAAAATAGAACTTAACCAACGAACCAATGGCAAAGGGGTTTTTTTCATCCCCATTAAGTTTGAGCTGCAGGTAATTGTGTGTAAGTTGCTCATTGCTATTGTTCCTATAAATAAAGGAATTGGTATTTACATTATTGATGACCAGGTCCAAATCGCCATCATTGTCCAAATCTCCGTATGCAGCCCCATTGGACCGTGTAGGGAGGTCAAATCCCCAGCTTTTGTTGGCATTGTCAAAGGTAATATCACCATTATTTCGGAAAGCATAATTGGGCTGTGGTTTAATGGGCATTTTGTTGATGATGGAATCAATGGACTCCTTTTTACCGGTCAATGCCATTTTTTGAATGATCTCATTGGCAAAAAAATCAACAAAATCCAGATCCGTTAAGTCATGGTTGATGCCATTGGTAATAAAAATATCTTTTAGCCCATCATTGTCCATATCAAAGATAAGACCTGCCCAACTCCAGTCCGTTGCATCAATACCGCTATAATAGGCAACTTCGGAAAATGTACCATTGCCATTGTTGAGTTGTAATGTGTTTTGAATGTACTGTTGGTAAAAGTCTTTGCTCCGTTTTAGGTCATAGATATTATATCCCTCAAATTCCATTACCGATTTTACGCGTTGCTCGGGTTCCGGCAGCATGTCGGTAATAAAAATATCATTGTGGCCGTCATTATTGATATCGGCGATATCAATACCCATGGCCGATAGGCTCAGGTGCTGGGTGTATTCTTTGATCTCTTCGGTAAAAGTGCCATCTTTCTGGTTGATGTAAAGATAGTCGCGTTCGTAAAAGTCATTGGAAACGTAGATGTCCGGCCAAAGGTCGTTGTTGATGTCAGTAACCATCACACCCAGTCCAAAACCGATAAGACTTCCATAAATGCCTGCATCTTCACTGACATCCACAAATTTGCCATTGTCATTGCGAAGCAGCATATCGCCCACACCCTTGAATATGTGGGGTACGCCTTCCCAGTCCTGGGCGCGAACTTCACGTTGTTCCGCATAACCCAGGCTACTAACGGGAATGTTGCTGTTATTTAAGATATAGGCATCCAGGTCCCCATCCTTATCATAGTCAAAAAAAGTGGCATGGGTAGAAAATCCTGTTTTGGCTAGATTAAAGTCATGGGCTTTTTCCGTAAAAGTGAGGTCTCCGTTGTTTATATAAAGGTCATTGTCATGATTGTTACCTTTTAAGTTTCCGGCATTGCTGACATAGATATCCAATAGGCCATCGGCGTTTATATCCACCATCGTCACCCCTGTTGACCATGGTTTGTTGCCCTCAACCCCGGCTTTTTTGGAGATATCCTCAAATTTAAAATTGCCTTTGTTCAAATACAGTTTATTGGATACCATGTTTCCCGTTAAGTAGATGTCTGGAAGACCATCATTATTGATGTCCCCAATGGCTACCCCGCCACCGTTGTAGAAATTTCGGTACTTGAAAATGTTGAAATCCTTTTGGTTTTCAACTTCATTGACAAAATCCACTCCGGTTTCCTCAGCTGGCAGTAATGTAAACAGGGTATTCTGTTGTGCTGTGTTAACGTTGGGACTTTCTTTATCCTGGCATGAATAAATTGTGAAAACAATAATGAGCAATGTTACAAAGGAAAACTTCATTTTTATACTTAAAATTGATTGTAATTATAGTATTGGAATTCAAAAAAGGGAAGTCTTATACTTTCCTCAAATTTCACCTGTATTGGTAAATTTGGATAATTGTAATGCTAAATATAAAACCTCAAAGATATTGTATAGCACACTTTTGTTGATTTAGTAAGACTTTAGATGTTAGCAATTTTTTTGCTTTTCCAATTTGACATTTGTCCTTGATCATTACAACTCTTCCAATCAGGGAAAAGGCTGTATAGGCTATGTATTTCTTAAACCATCATTTTTGAATACTAAGTATCGACCGGCAATATAAGTAAACTTCCCTAGTGGAATTGATAATGAAAAACTAATGTAGCTTACCAAAAAAATTCCAATAAGGGATATTTTGAGGCAGGTAGATACGGTGAAATAGTTCAAAGTACCGAAAGCGGGGTAGGTATTGTTAAGATCTGTTGGTCAATTGATAAGACAAGCTTCGCCCTTCAGATTACAAATAGGGGGACATGAATAATGGCAAAAAGAAAAAACCCGCTCATTGAGCGGGTTTTTATTCTTGTTAAGAAAAAGTTTCCATTTAATATCCGGGATTTTGGACCAAATTTGGATTGGCCAAAACATCCGCAATTGGAATTGGAAATATAAAACGGGTTTCGTCACTGGCTTCTTTAAGGTTCCATGCTCTCGAAAATTGACCAAACCGAATGAGGTCTTGTCTTCTCACCATTTCTTGGTACAATTCCCTACCTCTTTCGGCCAATAAGTCGGCTTCTCCAACAGCACCCAATACTGAGGCACCTCGAGTGGTCCTTAGATCATTGATCATCACCGTTGGGTCGCCACCCATTCTCCACATGGCTTCCGCTTTCATTAAAAATGCATCGGCATATCGGTACCTCACAATATGTCTTCTGCGATCACCACCTTCTTCATTGGGGTGGTATTTTAGCATCCGTATTCCTGAGGTTTCCAATAGTGCATTATCCTGGGGTGCTACATACTCGGCCTGCTCCGTTTCCCTTGTAAACACCAGTGGCACGCCACCAACATTCTCTCTGGCATCCAAAGGTGTTCCATCTTGCTCATATTGTTGATTGATCAAGAAGCCTAAGCCAATACCTAAGTTATCCTCGTTTGCACTGGTTGGGTCATGTACCACACCTCTTCGCTCTTCTTGTCCATCACCAGGATAGTTGGTTTCGGCCGCGCCTTCGAATAAATCATAAAACTCGGCAAGTGTTGTAAATCCATTCCAGCCACCACCATCATTGAACCCAGGGAAGTTTTGATTGTAATGTAGGGTAAGCCAGGTTCGTGGTCCGGCATCTGCTGGTGACCACCAAATGGTTTCCACATCATTACCTGGTCTAAAAATATCAAAGAAATCACCGGATGCTGCCAACGTATAACCATCCCCCGCAATCGCATCAACGTTATCGATGACCACTTGCATATCCGCAGCGGCTGGCGCGGTTCCAAGATATACATGCTTGTTCAAATGGACCCTGGCCATTAAAAGACGGGCTGCCGCTTTGGTTGGTGTGGACTTTGCACTAATGGCATCGCCCGATGTTACCGTGGGTAGGTCGGCAATAGCAATATTTAAATCACTTACAATACTATCAAGGGCCACTTGGCCTGTTAAAACCTCAGGTATGGCACTATTGGGCAAGCCCAAATCCCTGTAAGGAATTTGCCGCCACATATCCAAAATCCAATGCATGGCCCATGCCCTATAAAACCTGGCCTGAGCTTTGAGCTCGGTAATATCGCCAGCTGAAGTGTTGACACTTTTAGGACTAATAACCCTACTGGCATTAAAGCTAACCGCATTGAGTTGCTGCCATGGCTGAATAATGTCAAAAAGCTCTGGAGCCCAAGTATGTCTGTGAATGGATAGCCACCTACCATTGTCCCCCCAGTCCGTTCCCCGTGTGGGTACTATATATTCGTCCGTGGTTACTTCGTTCAAGGCGAATAAACTCTCTTGATTGGCGAGTGCCCCACCAGCAACACTATTGGTAAGGTTTACTACTTCACTTTGTATATCCGCTACTCCAGCAAATCCGTCCGTTATTAACGAATCTGAAGCCTCGATCTCTAAATCCGTACATGAAAACACCCCAGAGACCAAGAGTGCCATGCCTAAATAATTTGTTATTTTCTTCATAATACAATTTTTTTAAAAGGTAACATTTACACCCAAACTAACTGTTCTTGGTCTGGGATACGCTAAATAATCTATGGATGCGGAAGGAATGCCTCCCGTAACCGCAGGAATATCAGAGGTGCTTACCTCTGGATCAGGGCCGCTGTAATCCGTGATCAACAGTAAGTTTTGACCTGTAAGGCTTAATCTCATGCTCTTAAGGGCTCCTTCACCACTTAAAGGTACATTATAACCGATTGAAGCGGTTTGTAACCTCACAAAGTCACCCTTTTCCAAAAAGAAAGTACTTGGATTTTGGCTGGAAGGAACGACCCCACCATCCACAACACTTTGCAGATTGTTCCTACTACCGATTTGAGTAGTGGCAAAAAGGGCATTGGCGGTATTGTTGTAGACATAGAAACCAAACTGTCCCGAGAAGAAAAGGGAAGCGTCCCAGTTCTTGTAAGACGCACTGGTAGAGAAACCGGCGTTTACGGTAGGCAAGCCCGATTCGTCCTGTATGCTGGGATCGGTATCCACATTCAGGTCGGCATCCACGTTCCGTAAATTATAGGTGAAGAGCGACCTTCCGTTGGTCAGGACCTGCACAAAAGCATTGGATAAACCTTGGCCATATACTTGTCCTGCTTCTATATTAGGACCATCATAATCGGTCAGCTCATTATCGTTATACGCAATATTGAAATTGGCATTCCAGTAGAAATCTTCCCCATTAACGATGTCATAGTCCAATCCAAATTCGATCCCCTGGTTGATAATGGTGCCATCAACATTTTGAAATGAAAAGGGTTCGTTTGCAGGCTGTACGGCAGGAAGGTTTAATAGGATATCACGGGTTTCCCTTCTATAAAGGTCAATGGAACCGCTTAGACGATCATTTGCGAACCCAAAATCGATACCCAAGGCATATTGCGTGGTCTCTTCCCATTTCAAATCAGGATTTTCAAAGGCAACCGAACGGGTGGCAGGAGCTGTAATTTGTGAATTGGCCGAAATATCAAGGGTTGGGGCATTAAATCTTCCCCATCTTGTCCTATTGGCAAAATTTCCAAAACCAATACCGTCCTGATTACCCGTAATACCCCAACTCAAGCGTAATTTGAGGGTTGAGAAAGTATCTTCATTAACAAAGTCCTCTTCATTAAGTTTCCAGGCAAATGCCGCTGAGGGGAAATACCCATACTGATTGTTGCCCCCGAATCTTGAGGATCCGTCTGCCCTGATGGTAGCAGTAAACAGATATTTGTCATAGAGCGTGTAATTGACCCTGCCAAAAAAGGACTGCAATTCATCGGTAAAGTCAAATGTATCCACTGTTAACGCGTCTACGGGAATACTGGGTAAATCTTGTGTGGTAATGTTTGGAGCTGGGAATAAATTCAATATTCTGAATTGATCGCCAAGCTCTGGTTCATCTTCAAAAGTTCCTATACCGTAGGCCTGATATCCGCTTGCCAAATTTCTTGTAGCCTCGAAAGCGCTTTTATTTAATGCAGCAATTTGATTCAAATCGGAAGATCCAAAGCCTTGACCTAGAATGTTTTGGCCCTGTCTGTTGAAGTCCTGAAAGGAATATCCTACTAAAGCATCCAAACTGGAATTCTCAAATTCCTTGGTATAATTCACCGTCAATTCCACCAATCGGTTTTCCGTTTCCAGATTGTTCAAAGCACCACGGCCGTTGTTTTCCGAACCATTATTGAGCGCTATTATTTCCGGTCCCACGACTTGACTACGCTCCGAATCCGAAACATCGTACCCCAAATTGAGCTTTGCGGATAACTCATCCGTAAAACTGTACTCCAAAGAAAGATTCCCCAAAAACCTATCGGTGTTGGTAAGATCTTGGTAGTAGGCCAAAAGGTTCGCCGGATTTCTATCGGGTGCAGCGCTCAAATCTGGATTTGCAGCCAAAGTTGGGTTGGAGTATAAAGCAGCGGCCAATAGGTCTCCGGTACTTCCTGAAGTCCTACTGACAAATGGCGCCTGATCGTTAATTCTGGAAATCGTGGCCTGTAACCCCACTCGTAGCTTGTCATCCAAGAAACGGTGATTCGCATTGATCCGACCCGTAATCCGTTCCAAATCGGTGTCTTCTATGATACCGAATTGTTTGGCATATCCAAAAGTGGCCCGTACATTACCCTTACCATAATTCAAGGCGTAGGAAAGATTGTTGTCTGTAGAAGCTGTTGTTCTATAGATAAAATCTTGCCAGTCCGTGGCGCCTCCTAAGTTTGCTCCACCTCTATCAATGAACTCTTCGGTATTCAAAAGGTCATAGGTCTCTCGGACCTCGGCAATATTAAGGTTGCTGGTATAACTCCACTGACCATTCGCACCAGCTCCCTTACCTGATTTTGTGGTGATAATGACCACCCCATTGGCTCCCCTGGAACCATATATCGCAGTTGCAGAGGCATCCTTTAGGATACTCATGCTCTCAATATCATTAGGGTTTAAGAAATTCAATGGGTTTCTGGACCCACTTGTACCCGCTCCAACATCGGAACCACTTGCAGATACCTCTTCGTTGGTCACCGGTACACCGTCAATCACAAATAACGGACTGTTATTGGCCCGTACCGAACCCGTACCCCTGATTCTAAGGGCAATTCCTGCACCGGGTTCACCACTACTTTGTGTAATCTGGACCCCTGCGGTTTTACCTTGGATCAACTGTTCGGGTGATGAAATCACACCTCCGTTAAAATCTTCGGCAGTTACTGATGCCACGGCACCGGTCGCATCCTTAACAGTAGTTTGACCATAACCAATGATGACTACCTCATCCAACGCTTGCGCATCTTCCTGTAAGGTTACGGAGATTGTTGTTTGGCCGTTAACTGCCACTTCTTGTGTGGCATAGCCAATGTAACTGAATACCAAAGTGGCGTTGCTGTCCACACCATCCAGGGTATAGTTACCATCAAAATCGGTTTGGGTACCATTTGTGGTACCTTTCACGACAACACTGGCCCCAGGCAGGGGGCCACTCGCGTCTGAAACCGTACCCGTTACCGTCTGGGCCTGGACTGCACCAAAGCACACAAAGGCGCCCAAAAGCAGCAGGCTTTTAAGTAGCGTAATCTTCATAAATAATTTGTTTTAAGTTTAGTTAATTTAAATTCAAGAGTTAAACATATGTAAAAAATGTGTTAAATTGACTTTAACCAAAGGTCGCAAAAAAGACGAAAACGGTTTCGTGTTGATAACTTTGCAATTGTTGGGGTATTTCAATTCAACACACTCTAAACTATGTAATTCGCAATTCAAACTAGCGAAAAATATGAACTTTAACAAAAATCCGGACAAATTAAATGCTTTTACCTCCCAAATGGATATGGTATAATAGGGAGATCCGTGAACCTTATCGGAAAGGATTTACGCTAAATTTTTAACACTAATGGAATATAACTATTTTCAAAAATTTAAGAATTTAGGTATATGTTGAAGCAAAAAATCACTTTAAAACATATTGCAAAGGAATTGGATGTTTCCATCTCCACGGTATCAAAGGCATTGAAAAATAGTGAGGAGATCAGTAGGGATACCAAGGAAAAAATCCAGGCCTTTGCCAAGCTTTACAATTACAAACCCAATAATATTGCCATTAGTTTAAAAAACAAGAGAACCAAAAACATTGGGGTCATCATTCCGGATATTGTTCATCACTTTTTTACCACGGTCATTAGGGGTATTGAGAATTATGCCAATGCCAAAGGGTACAATGTCATTGTCTGCCTCTCCGATGAGTCCTTTGATAAGGAAGTCATCAATATGGAAATGTTGGCCAATGGGAGTATAGATGGGTTTATAATGTCACTTTCCGCGGGAACCGAGAAAAAAAAGGACTTTAACCATTTAAAGGAAGTTACGGAGCAAGGTATTCCCATGGTGCTTTTTGACCGCGTTACCAGTGAAATCAATTGTGATAAAGTCTTGATAGACGATATTCAAGGCGCTTATGTAGCGACCAAAAAGCTATTGGATGAAGGACGTCGCAAAATAGCATTGCTCACTACGGAAGACTTTTTTAGTGTAAGTATGAACAGGAATAAGGGCTATAAGAAAGCACTAAAGGATTTTGGTTTGGAAGTTAACCCGGATTTGGTTCTAAAGTTGCCCTTTATGGATATTGATGAAGCAAAAATTGAAGATTTTCTTAATCAAATTGAACCGGATGCCATCTTAAGTGTTAATGAGATTTTTGGTATCTATGGTATGCGTGTAGTCCAACGAAAAGGGCTGAACGTTCCCAAGGACATCTCCATAATCGGTTTTACCGATGGATTGTTGGCAAAACATGCCAATCCGAGCATTACTTCTGTTGCCCAACATGGGGAACTGATGGGCGAGACAGCGGCGAAAATGCTGATTGAAAAGGTTGAGAGTGAAAACGAAGAAGAAACCTATAGGACAGAAATCCTGCAGCCTACACTCATTGAACGGGAATCCACGTTAAATCAAGTATAAGCAGATCGCAAAATAGGGGTCATTTCGTTTGGTTGGAAAACATTGGGAATAATCCATTTTCCATACTCAAATGATGGGCCGGACCCTCAAGATCCTTAATTTGTCCTAAACTGAAATATTTGAGAGTTTGAACGGTTGTTTTCGCTATCAATGGTAATCACGCTCCAATAGTAAACGGTATCAGCCGTTACCGTAGTTTCAAATGAAGTTTGGGTCACCGTACCGACCAGCGTTTCAGGTGGATTGGCTACATCAAGATATACTTCATAAGAAACGATATCGTTGTCCAAGTCACTACCGGCCCACCCTAAGGTAAGGCTGCCGGAGTTGACCGTTGCCCCGGATTTGGGGGATGGATCGTCCGCTGGGAAAGGGGAGTAATTTTCAATGCCGGGCCCCGCGTTGTAAAATTTCCAGGTAGCACTTTCGGCAGTTTCAGAAGTTCCATTGGCTTTGGAAACCACAGACCACGAATATGGGGTGCCCCGATTTAATCGTATGGCCAATTCGTTTGTATTGGCATTGATCTGTCGTCCGGCATCTGTACTTAAGTCATTTAGGTTTACGGTGTATGAATCCGTGTTTTGAGCAATGTTCCATCGAAAGATGACCTCACTTTCGGAATCGGACAGCAGGGTACCCTCAGTGCATTCTGAATTGTTTTCAGGAAAAACCAGTGTGGTTGCGGAGGGGGCAGGAGTAGGCTCTGGATCGCTGGGTCCATCATCACTTCCGCCACAGGCCAATAATACTGGGAAAATCAATATCAGGAATAGGTATTTAGCGCCTTTCATTGTTTTGTAATTTTAAAATGATGGGTTTTTTTAGAAGTCTTGGCATTGATTATGTAAAGTCCTTTGGGCAATTGCCCCATATCGATGGTTAGCCTGCCGTTAGTGGTCTTTTGGGTTTTATTTGTAATCAACCGCCCATCGATTCCGAAAATCTCATAGGATACGGAATCATTGGCCATCTTGCCCATTTCAATTGTCAATTCCCCAGAATTTAGCGGGTTGGGATAAGCTATGGATGCGCCTTCCAAAACAATGGTTTCCTCAAAAACACCTTGACAATTGCTATCGGTCCTGACCTGTAGCGTATTCACCGATTTTGAAAGGTTCAACGTAATACTTTTATCGGAAGTACGATAGCTTTGTCCGTTTAAAATAATCTCATAGACCGACCCTCCCTTAAGTGATAGGGTGGCTTTTTTACCCTCGGAATCAATTTTTGAACTTACGGATAAATCTTCTGGCTCAGTGATGACCACATCAAAGCATTGCTCATAATCGGTTTCCCCGGCCACAGTGATACAAACGGTATAACTGCCGGCCGAAAGATTGTCAAAAAGGGTAGTATCGTTAAAGGATTGACTCGCAGTAGCATTCCCGGATAGGGTGGCCGTATAGTCCAGGGGCTCTATGGCTACCAAGGTGATCTGACCGTTGTTACTGTTACGACAGCTCTCGCTGGTTGTGCTTAAGGTAAAGTTATTGGCCGGTAGTGTAAAGATGGCACATCCCGAGACATTGACAGTTGCCCCCAGGGGTGTATCTGGACACAGATCATTGGCATTTGGAACGCCATCACCGTCCAAATCGTTTGGGTCCATCATTACCTCGCTTGGGTTGTCTGCCAGAACCCTAAATTCACCCGGAGCAAGACTTATGGGTTCAGTTGCGTTGCTTACCGCTAAAGGACTGTTCTTCTCCAAAAGATCGTACCATGTTCCCGTCTCTTGAAAATTTGGATTGATGGCCTGTTCGACCATTCCGAAATTCCCGATAATAGCAATGTGCTTGATAGCGTCCCCAGAGGCGGAGTTGTCCGTTAAATGAATGGTTTTCAATCCAGTTGGAGCACCCAAATCCATGCTGAAGTCGGTAGTCTCAAAAATAGCCTCACCCAATTTCAGTTTAATGAGGTCCGCCCAGGTATCATAAATTGCCGTTCGATTGGTGTTCTCCAAATACTCCCAACGAATCGGTTTTCTGCCGGTTCTTCCATTTTCATCAATGGAGACCTCATAGCCAAGTTCCCCAAATTGCCATATCATTTTGGGCCCTGGAATCGTAAAGAAAAAGGCTCCAGCGGTCTGTATTCGTTCCAACGCAGTGTCCAGGTCGGTTACCGAATAGGCCCCTTCCGAGTTCCCAAATTCCAGGTTTTTGAACATTAAACGTTCCTCATCATGACTTTCCATATAGGAAATGGCCGCGGGGATATCAAATCCTTTGACCTGATAGGAAGCCGCTGAAAAATTGGATTTTCCATTTTCATGATATCCCATGGTAGCCTCATTATAGGGGTCCGTTTGCTTGTTCCAAAAAAGAATGCCTTTACCTTCGTCCAGACGGTAATTGGCCCATTGTTCTTCTTCCTGTATTCCACCCAGGTGTTCAAAAATCACATAAAAATCCTCATCCACGGCCCACTGGGTATCCGCGTATCCCTTTAAAACCTCAATTCGATCGGGCTGCGTGGCATTGGTACAGCCGTCATCGTTGGCCGAACAGTTTTGGGTAAAACCCTTTGTGAGGTCCCAACGGAACCCATCTATCCTATACTCCTCTATCCAATATCGTATCGTACGGTTCACATAGTCCTGGGTAGCCTGGGATTGATGGTTAAAATCGTTGAAGACGTTGAAAGAATGCCTGGCTTCTGCATTAAAAAAAGGATTTTCCGAACTGGCCACCCCACCAGTACCACCACCACTGGTATTCCATAAACGGAAATAAGGATGCTGGCCTGTACCATGGTTATAGACCACATCCAGGATAACGGCCATGCCCCGATTATGGCATTCTTCTATAAACTGTTTAAAGGCCGTCGGTGTTCCGTAGTACTTGTCCAAAGCCATATGGAATGATGGATTGTAGCCCCAACTGTCATTGCCATCAAATTCACTAACGGGCATCAATTCAATGGCATTGATACCCAAATCCTGTAGGTAGTCCAGTCTAGAGCGAACGGCATCAAAACTATGGAACTCGTCAAAATCACGGATCAAGAGCTCGTAGACCACCAAATCGGTTACTTTGGGTTTTTCGAAATTCAGAGTGGCATCGGACCACACAAAATCCGGGTCGCCCGTTCGTAATAAGGTTACGGCCTGTGTAGTACTTCCCGAAGGGTATTCCGGAAGGTTGGGATAGGTAACATCATCAATAAAACCGTCGTTGAACTCATCCAAAATGGTGGTGGAATATGGATCGGCAATAGTGATGTCCAAATCCACCAGGTATTGGAACAGGTGATTGGTTTGTGGGCTTAGTCCTGTTAGTTCAAGCCAAAACCGGTCTTGAGCACTGTCTTTTTTCATCAGATAGGTGTTATTGGTTGCCCAATTGTTAAAATCCCCAATAACATAGACAAAGTCCTTACCCGGAGCATAGAGTACCAAAGTAGCCTTGGTTGGATCAGTAGGGTCGAGGTTAATGCCATCAAGGAGTCCCAAGGGTAATGCTTCCTCGGTTATCGCAGGCCGTATTAGGGCATCAAAAGTCACACTTTCGGTATCCGTGCCATTGGTGGCTTCTAATACAAAAGTTGTGTTTTCACTGACCACATAGGTGTTGCCGTAAGTAGTAATCCCGGATTGGGTATCTACTGGGACTCCGTTGGCAGTAAGGGTAAAATCTGCAGTTTGGCCTATAACGGCTTCAATTGAAAACGTCTGTCCAGCATCTAATACGGTGGTGCTTGCCGGGGGGGAATTCAAAACCAATTGAAAGGCTCCCACATCGAATAAAAAGTCCTGCGTTTGACGACTTCCGTCCTGGGATTTTATCAAAAACCCGATTCGATCAATATCCGTAGCGTCATAAAAAACGGAGGGAACAAATGAGTAGGAATACGTGCCATCCCCGTTATTTGTAAATCGGGCACTTTCTGGGGAATTGTTGAAGTCTGTTCCCGTATCGGTGGGATTTATTGCGTTTGTTCCATTTGTTTCAAAGTACCAGGCCCAGAGATATAGTTCCGAAACGCCCCATTCCGTTTGTGGGTTGAAATTGGAAACGGTGATCGTGATTTCCTGGTCTTTGTCAAAAGGATTGGGTGATAGGGATACGGTTTGTGCGGAGGCGAACATCATTCCGAGCCCAAAGAAAAAATAGCGTAGAATTAGCTTCATCATGTTGGGTTTATAGGAAAAAAAAGGGCTGTTTTGCAGCCCTTTTAAATTCACAAAAAGAAATATCTAGTCGTTTAAATTTGGAATGAGGATGTAACTTCCATCCAAATCGTTGAACCAAACATCATAGGTTTCGGCAGATACCGGGATATTGTCATTTCCTGTGTCACCAAGGCTGGAGAATTCCACTCCACCACCCCAGTTCACGGCCCAGTCATTATCGGCCCTGAACTTTACTTCACCATCTATCAATGCAATATCATTGATGAACCAAAGGTGCGGATTAAATGCCGCTTGCGTCATGTCGGTATCGGCATCCCAACCACCGGGGGTGGCACTACCAATAATTCCTATTGTAGCGTAAGTAGTGGCACCACTAACATCATAGGGAGTAGCTGTAAATGTGGCGTTGACAATATCGAGTTCAATCTCGTAATAGTCGTTGGCAGGAACTGATAATGTTCCTGGTTCAAAACCTAAATCTTCGCTGGAAGCCAGGATTTCGTTTGAAAGACCCCATTGGGGTTGCCATGCTCCCTTAATTTCCAATAATTTGAATCCTTCACCCGATCCACCACTGAAGGGACCTTTGTAAAGGTATCTGTTCGCGTTTGCGGGGTCTCTAACCAATGGTGGATTGTTTAGGTCATTATTCCAGTCACCGTTGTCAACTTCCCCATTACCATTTAAATCTATTGCATTACCTACTATGAAAAGATCCCTAAAAGGATATGTTGCATCATAGGGGGTAAGGGAAATCATTATCGTTTCGGAAAAACGTTCCAACATTCCGGACTCACTTTCTATTACTGCCCGTAAACGAACCTCCACATTAGCTGCTTGTTCCGGTGTCAATCCCAAGCTCAATGCAATGGTATTGATTTCACCATGGGTAAGCGCCAGGCTTCGTTCATTGGTGGTAGCACTTGTAAAAACCGTCTCAAAATTGGTGTCTGGGAGCGTAAATTCCAAAGTGTAGTCTACACTTACAACGTCGCCTTCCCCAAAATCGGGATCATTGAACTGCATGGTCAACGCAATGGCGGCAGGATCGAAACTGGACAGCACAAACTCGGTACCCGTATCGGGACCTGAGATTTCGGGAGGGGTCTCGGTATAAGCCGATACACTATAACTTACGGTCGCCGTGGTTTCAGATCCATTGGAAACCCGCATATGAAGGACAAAAGGGGAAAAGGCTTCTGCTCCGGCCCCAATGACCACGGGGTTGAATTCTGCCACGGTCATGGTGAAAGTCCTGTTTTGGGTAGTTCCCAAAGAGATGGGTGAGGCAAATGTTTCTTCTACGGATGCCTCCACGGTGTATGTTGCCCCACTGGAGGCAACGTCATTCCACGAAAGCGTAAACGCAGGATTGTCCGGCAACGCAAAATTAAGGTTAATGTTGGTTATGGTTGGGACAATGAGTTCAAAACTATCCTCCTGCAGCGGGACGACCTGTAAATCGGGATCATCATCCTCGCATCCTACAAATAGGAGCAACAATAGGGTTAATGGACTTAGTAGCTTTACTATTTTTTTCATCATTGTTGTCTTTTAGGATTGGGAAAGATTTATCGGAATAAGATGATAGTCACCAGTTATGGAGTTGAACCAAATCTCATAGTCATCTTCAATATCAACCGGGATACGACCTCCGCTAGGTGTGGCCACTCCAGAGAACAAGGTGGTTCCGCCCCATACATCAGTGCCGTTTGCCGTAAACGTAAACTCGCCAGGGATTAAACGAACACTGGGAATGTACCAGATATATTCATCAAATGTTTCTCCTTCTACCTCGTATTGTGTCAGGGTGGCCTCGCCAGCAAGGGCGGAACCGCTCACGGTTAAACTGTTTAGGGGTGTTGGGAGAGTCTCCTCATAGGGCAAAAGTGTAAAAGTGAGCCTATCAACATCTACTGAGAAGGTATAATATCCTGCGTCCATACTTTCCAAGTTATTGATGGCAGGAGGATCGTCATCATTTTCTCCTGCCCGGTAAGTGAGATTTCCCTCCTCTCCTTCACCGTACTGTGGTACCCAAGATCCCCGTAATTCCAAGAATTTTAACGGACCACTATTAAACAACCCCGTGTATTCAAACCGACCAGGATTATTGGCATCCCTAAACATTACGGCATTGTTGTTATTGTTGTTCCAACCAGAGGCACTGGCCGGCCCAACCAAAAAATGATCAACAAAGGGGTAATTGTAATAGGTTAAAATATTAATGCTAACGGCGTTGGAAAAAGTAGCTGCCGATCCGGGAACACTTCCCAGAAATGAGGCTACCCTTATAAACAGATTGTTCCATTCAAAGGGAGGTAGGCCCGCGGAACTCGCAAAGGAGTTTACTTCATCAACCGATAAGGTGATTGAATTGGATGTAATTACGGCGCTTCTAGCGGGATCCGTAAAGGTGTCATCACTGGCAAACTCCAATCTATAGCTTATAGGGGTCTGTACGGAATAACTTGCATTATCCCAAACCAACGTAATTACAGGATTTGTGACATTTACCCTGTCCAGTTCTATGGTGCTAATATCTACCTCCAATAATGTTGAACCATCTTCTGGGGTAACCGTCACCAATTCTGCATTGTCTTCACAAGCACCCAGTCCAATAAGGACTGCAAACGTTACTATTGCGATTTTTAATTGTTTCATCTTTACTTAATTTTTAAAAACCAGGATTTTGGGATAAGTTCGGATTGGCCTGTATGGCTGAAATGGGCAAGGGATAGAGGTTGTAATGCTCAGGTATGGAAGTTCCATTTGCCACACCGCCTTTCCAAGGCCAGATATAGGTGCCACCGGTAAACCGATCGTAACGAATGAGGTCGGAGCGTCGGTGGCCTTCAAAATTCAGTTCCCGGGCCCTTTCATCAAGAATAAAATCCAAGGTAAGCTCGGAGGCCAATATGGTTTCTGCTCCGGCCCTTGAACGTATGTCGTTTACATATCCCAAAGCCGTGTTTACATCCCCGCCGGCACCTCTCAATACGCACTCTGCGTACATAAGATAGGCATCTGCCAAACGGAAAAGCGGGAAATCCGTATTGGAAAATTCGGTAGAGCTTCCCGATCCATCAGCATTGGTGTTTCTAAACTTGGTGGCAGGGTAACCATCCGTCCAGGTCCTATAATCGTTCATTTCAAAGTTATGGCCCTCAGTCCAGAACAGGGATGCCCTAACGTCATTGGAGTTGGCCAAAGCATTGGCACTCGAACCAAAAAGGCCGTACCAGTTTGGAGAGGAACGATGGCCGGTCCAACCAGCTGTTGCTCCAAAATCATTCGGGTCCATGGTTTCCGTACTTAAACTTCCGTTGACCAGGTAGGTGGTATTGCCAAAACTCTGGCTTATCACGGCATCTGCCAGTATGGGGAATATAATTTCCGGAGAGGTGTTGTTGTCTGCGGAAAAGAGCCTTATAAAATCTGGATCCAAGGTGTGGCCACTTTCATCAATGACCCTATTGATATACGTAAGGGCATCAGCATAACGCTGGGTTCCGGTATAGACTTCCGCATTAAGGTATAATTTGGCCAAAAGCATTTGCCCGACTGCCCTATCGGCCCTTCCGTAAGCCACTGGAGTCTCTGCCAATAGGGGTTCTATGGCCAAAAGCTCGCTTTCCACATAATCGAACAACTCGGTACGGGAAACCTCGGGCAAAAGGTCGGTGCCACCAAAATTCTCCTCTGTGGACAATACCCCTTTTCCAAAAACATCTATGAGGTAATAATAGGCCAATGCGCGTAAGAAACGTACTTCGGCCTCAACCACTTCTTCATCCTCAAAATCATTACTGCCCAGAATGATCAAGAGGTTGTTGCACTGTGGGATCGTAAAATAGATTCTATTGAACAGGTAACGGAAAAACTTGTTGTTTTCGTCCCATGCAGTAGTGGTGGTCAATTGGTCCAGGCCATCATCCCCCCAGCGGTTTTTCATGGCGTCTGCTGAAAAATCCTGTAGGTTTACAATCCCCCTTAAAAAAGGAGACTCCCCGGCATCATCCCCCAGGATGTCACGGCTGCCGGAACCATCGATTCCAGAAAGTGCGTAAGAGGCATAAATTCTGGATAGAATACCATCCACGGCATTGGGATCTGAGTCCAATATCTGATCTAATGATTGCTCTACAATAGGCTCGGTGTCCAGGTCACCAGTACAGGAAACCAATCCGATGCCAAGCAAAACGAGTAAAATTGTGTTAAACTTTATTTTATCTTTCATAGGTAACTTTTTTAAAAATCAAAATTCAAACCAAGGGAAAAGGTCCTAGGCCTTGGGTAAAAATTATTGTCAATGGCATTAAAGTTTTCTGGATCCTGACCTTCATAATCCGTAATCAGAAATGCGTTGTTGACCGCCGTAAAGATTTTTAGGTTAGCATCCGGAAGGATTTCCCTAAAGGTATAACCTAATGTGATATTTTCACAACGGAGAAATGCGGCACTTTCCAAAAAATAATCGGAAAATGGCACATTACCTTGTCTATTGATGAACCTGTCATCCGCAGCGCCAGAAAAGAAATCCAACACATTGGTCAAACTTTGTGCATCGGTAGGAATGGCTGCTTCAATAAAGCCTGAAGTCAAACGTCTGGAATTGTAAATTTGTCCATCAAATTGACCCCTAAAGGTTGCTGCCAAATCCAAATTTTTATAATTGACATTCAGTCCAAAACCAAAGGTCCAATTGGGGCGAAGTGCCCTAAAGTATCGGTCGTCATTGGTAATCTCGCCATCTCCATTGATGTCTACAAAAGAACCCAATATGGGTCTGCCATCATCATCATAGACCTGACGAAAAACCCATGCGGAATACACCTGTTCGCCTACGGCATGCCTGGCCAGGAAAACACCGGTCCCCACAGGGATACCGGATTCTGAAGCCTCAATGCTATCCAGGCCATCCAAATCGGTTACCTCGGTCCTACTATAGGCCACGTTTCCGTTTAGGCTTAGGTAAAAGTCCTCGGTTTGGAAAGGGGCTACTTCCAAGGAAAGTTCAAAACCTTCCCCTTCCGTAGAACCAATGTTCTGTGGAAATAGGTTGGTAAATCCTTGCCCGGGTGCTACAGGAGCCTGTACCAATAAATCTTCGGTCTCCCTCATGAAGATATCAAAAGACCCGGTAAGTAATCCGCGATCAAAAAGGGTGAAGTCCAAACCGGCATTGTAAGTGGTTGTGGTTTCCCAGGTTAGATCCGGATTGAACGGCCTGGCGGAATAGATGTTCACCCCATCCAAATATTGGCTGGCACCGCCCCCGATATCAAAGAGTGGTAAGGCTGGATAAAACCCAACTCCGTCAATATCCACAATGTCGGATTGTCCGGTTTGTCCCCAACCTAAACGTAGCTTTAGCACTTTGACGAATGAAACATTTTGCAAAAAGCTTTCCTCGTTCAGTTTCCATGCCAAAGCGGCTGCGGGGAAGTCGCCCCAGCGTTTGTCCTCTAAAAATAGTGAGGAACCATCCCGCCTATAGGATAGGGTGAGGAGGTATTTGTCAAAAAAGTTGAAGTTGGCCCGTCCAAAGAAGGACTGTAGATTCCATTCATTGAAAAAACGCCTGTTGGGATTCCCGGGATTGGGCTCCACTTCCCTAAGGCCAGTGTCCACATTGTAGCGGTACTGTACTTTGTTCCCATCGTTTTTAAAGTTTTGATAGGCATAGCCACCTTGAACGTCAAAATTTCGTAAAAAGCTATTGTCCAAACTTTTGGTATAGACGAGGTAGGCATCTGAAGTAATGTTGGTAATATGTTGGTTTTCTTCATAATTTACCCCGGGATTGAACACAAAACCGCCATTTTCATTATCCTGTCTGTAGGTGGAAATGGCATTGTCCGTAAAACGCTCTTCTATACGCGCCCTTGAGGCCTCTGTTCCCAAATTCAACACGGCCCTCAGTTCTGGAAGAAAATGCATCTTATAGTCAAATTCAATATTGGCCAATAACCTTCGATTGATTTCCGGTCTTGATCTTTGGTTAAGGAGCGCAAGGGGGTTGCTTCCTCCAAGCAAGGTGCCCACTACCCCGGCAGAACCGTCGGATACCAGATTGTAAAAGCCACCAAAAGCGGAGTTAGCATCAAAAACCGGTTTTGTTGGGTCGTAGCGCACAATATTTCCTAGGGCTCCTTCCTCATCGACGGCATTTTTTTCGGTGTAGATGCCTTTGGCATTGATATCGATTTTTAGGTGATCGTCAAATAGCACCGGGGTCAACTTAATGGAACCGGTTACCCGCTCCAAATCGTTGGTGCGTACTACACCTTGAACATCGCTATACCCCAGGGATGCCCGAAAGGGAATTTTATTGAACAGGTTGGCACGTACGCTAAAATCCGTATTTGCTGTAATTGCCGTTCTGTAAATGGCGTCTTGCCAGTCCGAATTGAACACTTCCCGCTGGACTTCGTTTCCCTCTTCGTCCAAAACGGTTATGATCCGGCTTGGTTCACTCGTGGCTACCGAGCCCACTGGCACACCCAATCGGGTTGCAGCATTGGGATCCAATCGGGAAAGTTCATTCCTGTAGACGTCTATAAAATCCACATATTCATCCCCATCCAGCAAATCAATTCGATCGGTTACCGTAGCAAAGGACATATTGGATGAAAAATTGAATTTGGCTTCTCCACTGGTTCCCTTTTTTGTGGTAATGATGATAACCCCATTGGAAGCCCTGGATCCATAAATGGCAGATGCAGAGGCATCTTTTAGGACACTAAAGCTTTCAATGTCATTGGGGTTAATAAGGTTAAGTGGGTTGGAGACCCCCGCAGCATTTCGGGAATCGATGGGGATTCCATCAATTACGATCAATGGGGAGCTATTGGCACTTAATGAGGCTCCACTCCTGATCCTGATGTTTGGCGCTGAATCCGGGGCACCACCATTGTTGGTTATCCGTATCCCCGGGGCCCTACCCACAAGCAACTGGTCGGCTGAGACAATAACACCCTGGTTAAAATCTTCCGTGGTCACCAAATCCACCGAGCCTGTGGCATCTTTTACCGTAGTGGTACCATAACCGATAACCACTACCTCATCCAATTGTTCGGTCGATTCTTGTAGGGCTACGTTTAGTGTACTGCCCGTTACGGCAATTTCCTGAGCGGTAAAACCAATGTAAGAGAACACCAGGATGTCCCCTTGGTTGGCCTCAATCGTATAATTACCGTCAAAATCCGTAGTAGTACCTGTTAACGTACCCTTGATCAATACATTTGCCCCTGGAATGGGAAAGGCTGTAGCGGCCTCGGTCACATTTCCCGTAACGGTTATCTGGGAGAATCCCCATAGCGGAACCAACAGGAGTGACAATGCGAAAAACTTTTTGAGTTTTTTCATAAAATCAATATGAGTTAGTTTATTTAAATTGGTTAACTTGCGTGATATTACCCACCCATTTTTCTTCTTAAAATCCAAAACTATCTTAAGAGAAGGTTAAAATTTACTGACAAATGTCAGTTTTGCCATTTACAACGTTTTCAGGTGCATAACTTTTTGATTTTTCAATAGTAACACTCCTTAATTATGTAGTTGATAAAAACAGCCTGTTTTTCAGTCCGTTTTTTGTTAATTTCGTATTTCTCAAAGAATCCTTCGAATGAAACCAAAAATGACTTTAAAGAAGATTGCTAGGGAATTGGATGTTTCCATTTCCACGGTATCGAAGGCATTGAAGAACAACAAGGATGTTAGTCAGGAGACCCGCGATACCGTGCAGGCCTTTGCGAAGTTTTACAACTACCGTCCCAACAGTATTGCGCTTAGTTTAAAGAATCAGCGGACCAAGACCATAGGTCTCATCATACCGGAAATTACCCACCACTTCTTTGCCAAGGTCATGACGGGAGTGGAGCAAACGGCCAATGAAAGGGGCTATACCGTGGTCATAGGCGTGTCCAACGAATCTTTTGCCAAAGAGGTCATTAATATGGAAATGATGGTCAATGGCAGTGTGGACGGTTTTATGGTGTCCATCGCCAAGGAGACCCTGCTCAAAAAGGATTACCACCATTTAAAGGAGATTATCAACCAGGGAATGCCGATTGTACTTTTTGATAGGGTGGTCGAAGAGGTGGACTGTGATAAGGTAATCGTCAATGATAGGGAATCGGCCAGGATAGCTACACAGAAGTTGGTGGATATTGGAAGACGGCACATACTCCTCCTCACTACTTTGGACTACCTGGGCATAGGTAGGGAGCGGACCAAGGGCTATTTGGAAGCATTGGATTTTAATGGCATAGAAATAAAGGATCAACTGATCCTTAAAATGCCCGACAATATTGCCGAAGAGCGACAGGAAGATGTGATTGAACAACATATTAAAAACCTTATGGACAGTAATGTACATTTTGATGCCATTTTTGGGGTGAATGAAATGTACGCCGTTGCAGCGTTGAACATCTGTAGAAAGTTGGGTTTAAAGGTGCCCGATGACCTTTCGATAATTAGTTTTTCAAATGGGGTGCTGTCCAAATACTCTAGACCCAAATTGACCACTGTTAATCAATATGGCATGCAATTGGGTGAGACCGTGGCGACAATGTTGATCGATAGATTGGAGGAAAAAGTGGATGAGGATACCTTTTTTACCAAGGTCGTTAGGACCAATCTTATCGAAAGGGAATCCACTTTTTGATTTTGATTTCAAAATAAAATAATATCTTTGCGCGCTGTACTACCTCCCTATTTTTCTTCTCTGGTATTGAGTGGTATGCATGATTTTTTGGAATGCCCTGGACATTTGAACTTATGGTTCATCGTCCCTCCATCAGTTTTATGGTTTTTTCAAAATAGAAAGTTGTTTAAAACGTAAATCACTTTTTGTTGGGCCACACTAAAAATAACATGTAAACACCCATCTTAAAATTTTAAGAAGACAAAAGCCAAAATCTAAAAGATTTTGCTGAAATTGAAACGCTTGTTTAACAAAATAGCCAATTGTTATGAACCAAGATTATATAAGGCCAGATGTTTGGTCCATTATTGAGGAAGGATTTGATGCCGATCGGGTGAAATCCTCAGAGAGTCTCTTTAGTTTGGGTAATGGTGCCATGGGGCAACGTGCCAACTTTGAGGAGCAATACTCGGGCCCTACATTTCAGGGCAGCTATATAGCTGGTGTCTATTATCCTGATAAGACACGGGTGGGATGGTGGAAAAACGGTTATCCCGAATACTTTGCCAAAGTACTCAATGCCCCCAACTGGATTGGGATCAACGTGTTCGTGGACGGGGAACCATTGGATCTGTTTACTTCCAAGAGAGTGGAACATTTTCGTAGGGAACTCAATATGCGGGAAGGTTGGTATAGGCGAAGTTTTACAGTTACTATGCCGAATGGGGTTCAATTGGAAGTGAAGGCCACTCGGTTTTTAAGCTTGGATTTGGATGAGGTAGGGGCCATAAGATATGAGATCGTTCCCTTGAACGGGGATGTGGAAATACAGTTCAATCCCTATTTGGACAGTGGGATCCACAATGAAGACAGCAATTGGGACGATCAGTTCTGGAACACTACCAATGTTACGGCAGAGGGTGACCGCGCATTTATTGAGAGCCATACCCTAAAAACCCATTTTTCTGTGACTACGTTTATGCAGGCCCTGGTAGAGTACCAAGGGAACCCAATTCAAGGGGAAATGGGCACAAAGACCACTAAATCCATAGGGTTGCACTTTATCCAAAAGGTGAATAAAGAAGAAAAAATAGTTTTGACCAAGTTTGGGGGCTATACTGGAGATCGCAACCATCCGAAGGATGAGCTGTTGCAAGTTGCCAATCAAGTTCTGGACAAAGCCTTGCAACTTGGCTTTGAAGGGCTTTTACAACAACAAAAGGAAGCTTGGGGGCAAATTTGGGAAATGAGCGACATCACTATAGAAGGTGACATAAAAGCCCAACAAGGAATTCGCTTTAATATCTTTCAGCTCAATCAGACCTATCTGGGAAAGGATTCCAAATTGAACATTGGTCCCAAAGGGTTTACCGGAGAAAAATACGGGGGCAGCACCTACTGGGATACCGAGGCCTATTGTTTACCCTTTTATATGTGTACAAAGAACCAAACTGTTGCCTGGAACTTGTTGAAGTACCGATATAACCACCTTGATAAAGCAATTGAAAATGCTAAATCACTTGGATTTAGTAATGGTGCGGCCCTATACCCCATGGTGACCATGAATGGGGAGGAATGCCATAACGAATGGGAGATAACCTTTGAGGAAATCCATCGTAACGGAGCTATTGCCTTCGCCATTTATAACTATTACAGGTATACCACGGACTACAGTTACATTCCTGAAATGGGACTGGAAGTACTTATAGGAATCGCTCGTTTTTGGCACCAAAGGGCCAATTGGTCTTCCAATAGGGAAAAATACGTTATTCTTGGCGTTACGGGCCCCAATGAATACGAGAACAATGTTAACAACAACTGGTATACCAATTACCTCGCAAAATGGTGTATTGAATTTACCATTGAGCAATTGGAAAAAGTAAAGGAAGGATACCCTACGGATTATGACCGTATCATTGCCCATACCAAGGTCACTGATACTGAAGTGGAAAGTTGGAATGAGGTAGCGAAAAAAATGTTTTTCCCAAGATCCAAAAAGCATGAAGTTTTCCTCCAACAAGATGGGTTTTTGGACAAGGAGTTGGTTCCAGTGGAAAATTTGGACCCCTCCGAACGTCCCATCAACCAAAAATGGAGTTGGGACCGTATTCTTCGTTCCCCCTATATAAAACAGGCAGATGTATTACAAGGGTTCTATTTTTTTGAAGACCATTTTGCTTTGAAAGAGTTGGAACGCCATTTTGATTTTTATGAGCCTTTCACGGTCCATGAATCCTCGCTATCACCTTGTGTGCATAGCATTCAGGCCGCAAAGTTGGGCAGGATGGAGCAGGCCTATACGTTTTACCTAAGGACCTCGCGCCTGGATTTGGACGATTATAATAAAGAAGTGGAAGAGGGACTCCATATTACTTCCATGGCAGGTACATGGATGAGTATAGTGGAAGGTTTTGGAGGTATGCGGGTAATCAATGATAAATTGAGTTTTACGCCCCAAATCCCAAAACAATGGAAGGCCTATTCATTTAAAGTGAATTTTAGGAATAGGATCATTAAGGTAACCGTAACAAATAAAGGCGCCGATTTTGAATTGCAAGGTCATGAAGAAATGTCAATACGGGTCAATGGTGAACGTGTGGTGCTTACCCCTAAAATCATGAACCATGTATCATAGCTTTAATTTGTTCTACCGGAGCAGACAGTTGGCCTGTCTTGTGTTTTTGTCCTTGTCCTGTTTGGTACAAAGCCAGATAGAACGTGTAGAGCCACCCAATTGGTGGGTGGGATTTGAACAGGATACCCTTCAACTTTTGGTAAAGGGAAAGGAAATAGGTACCCATGTGCCCTTTATCCAAAAAGAGGGAATTCGATTAATCAGGGCTTCAAAGGGCGATAGTCCAAATTACCTTTTCCTGGATTTGGTCATCGCCAGGGATGCGGAGGCCGGGACCTTTGATATTGAGTTCAAACCCAAAAAAGGAAAGGCTTATTCGTTTTCCTATGAGTTGGGACAACGAGTGCAGAAGCCTCAAGATTTTGGGGGATTTGATAGTTCCGATGCTATTTATCTCATTACTCCCGACCGTTTTGCCAACGGTGACCCCAAAAATGATGTGGTGAGGGGTATGCGTGAAACCGAAGTTGATAGGAACGAGGATTATGGGCGTCATGGTGGGGATATCCGGGGTATCATAGACCATTTGGATTATATCGGAGATATGGGCTTTACGGCAATTTGGTCTTGCCCATTGCTCACAAATGACATGCCCCGATCATCCTATCACGGCTATGCCATTACCGATTTTTATCAGGTAGATCCCAGATTTGGGACTATGGAGGAATATATCGAACTCTCCAACAAGGCGGCGGATATGGGCATAAAACTAATCATGGACCAAGTGGCCAACCATTGTGGCAGTAAACACTGGTGGATGGATGACCTGCCCTTTGGGGATTGGTTGAATTTCCAGGAAGATTATGAGCAAGGGTTGCCTTTAAAAACGTCCAATCACAAAAGGACCGTCAATCAGGATGCCTATGCCGCGGACTACGACAGGAACTTAATGAGCGGCGGATGGTTTGTATCGGCCATGCCCGACCTCAACCAAAGGAATCCGTTTATGGCCAAATATATTATCCAGAACAGTATTTGGTGGATTGAAACGTTGAAGCTGGGTGGCATTAGACAGGACACCTACCCCTATCCCGATAAAAACTTCATGGCACAATGGGCCAAGGATATCATGCGCGAGTATCCCAACTTCAACATTGTAGGAGAGGAATGGAGTGACAACCCACTTTTGGTGGGCTATTGGCAAGATGGGGCAAAAAACAGGGATGGTTATCGTTCCTATCTGCCCACAACCATGGATTTTCCCATACAGACCACTTTTGCAGCCGCCTTTAAAGAGTCTGAAAAGGAATGGGGTAAAGGCTTGGTAAAGCTCTATACCGCATTGGCCAATGATTTTCACTATGCCAATCCAAGTTCCATTATGCTTTTTGGGGACAATCACGATATGGATCGTGTCCATACCCAAATGAATGAGGAAGTTGCCCTGACCCAAATGGCAATGGCCTTTGTATTAACGGCACCAAGGATTCCACAGGTGTATTATGGTACTGAAATCTTAATGCAGAATTCGGCCAAACCTGGAGATCATGGCCTCATTAGGACCGATTTTCCAGGCGGATGGACCGGGGATACCGTAAACGCCTTTTCGGGAGAAGGATTGACCGAAGACCAAAAGGGAATGCAGGATTTTATGAAGAAGTTACTGAACTTCCGGAAAACGAGCTCCGCCATACATTCGGGGAATACCAAACATTTTGCGCCCTACGATGGGGTGTATGCGCTCTTTAGGTATGATGCGGATCAAATTACCATGCTCATTTTGAACAAGAACAATGGACCCATCGCCTTAGATCTCAATCGCTTTGCCGAAATGGATATTGCGGGCAAAACATTTACAAATGTTGTGACCGGGACTTCGCAGACCCTTGGGGCCGTTATGCAGATGAATGGAAAGGGAGCTACAGTACTGGTACACCAAAAAAGATGACCATGATAAGCCGAACGGTAGTATTTTTGGCACTTGCTACGTTAGTAGCCTGTAAACAGGGCAAAAAAGAAAAAACCAAAATGCAGACAGATTTACCCAAAAAAGAACGTAAGGAGGTGGTCTATCAGGTATTCACCCGACTTTTTGGCAATACCAACACTACAAACAAGCCTTGGGGGACCCTGGAGGAAAATGGGGTAGGGAAATTTTTCGATTTTGATGATACGGCGCTTTCTGCACTTAAGGATTTGGGGGTCACCTACGTTTGGTATACCGGGGTTCCGCATCATGCCGTAATCAAGGATTACACGGCCCAGGGTATTGCAAATGATGATCCCGATGTGGTCAAAGGAAGGGCAGGATCTCCGTACGCGGTAAAGGATTACTACAATGTAAATCCGGATTTGGCCGTGGATCCGGCAAATCGGTTGGAAGAATTCAAAGCATTGGTGCAACGTACGCACAAACATGGGATGAAGGTGCTCATTGATATTGTGCCCAATCATGTAGCAAGAAATTACGTGGGATTGAAAAATCCTTCAGGGGTAACGGACTTTGGCGCCAACGACGATACTTCCGTGGAATATGCAAGGGATAACAACTTCTATTATATTCCAGGGACCGCGTTTAAAGTTCCAGAATGGCAAGGAGGATACCTGCCCTTGGGTGGGGAGGAACATCCCCTGTCCGACATTAAATTTGAAGAATTCCCTGCAAAGTGGACGGGGAACGGTTCCCGTTTACCACAACCTGATTTTAACGATTGGTATGAAACGGTAAAGGTAAATTATGGAATAAGGCCAGATGGTTCCAAAGATTTTGAAGAACTGCCCCAACCCTATTCCGAAAAGGATTATAAAGCACATTTTGAATTTTGGAAAGACAAGGAATTGCCCGATTCTTGGTACAAGTTTCGCGATATTGCAGTTTACTGGTTGGAGCTTGGGGTAGATGGTTTCCGCTTTGATATGGCAGAAATGGTACCCGTGGAGTTTTGGAGCTTTATGAATTCTTCCATCAAAATGAAAAATCCCGATGCTTTCCTATTGGCGGAGGTTTACAACCCCTCTCTGTACAGGGATTATATCCACAGGGGGAAAATGGATTATCTCTATGACAAAGTGGAACTTTACGATAGCCTGAAACATATCATGAAGGGCTATGGCTGGACCGATCACATTCATACGGTGCAATCAGGGTTGCAGGATATTGAGCATAACATGTTGCATTTTTTGGAAAATCACGATGAACAACGTATTGCAAGTCCGGAGTTTGTGGGAAAAGCGGAAATAGCAAAACCGGCCATGGTGGTTTCGGCAACGCTCAGTAGCTCACCTACTATGATTTATTTTGGCCAGGAAGTTGGTGAGGATGGTTCGGAAGATGCCGGTTTTGGAAAACCTTCCCGGACCTCAATTTTTGATTACATCGGTGTGCCGGCACACCAACGATGGATGAACAACAAAAAGTTTGATGGAGGACAGCTATCGGATGGGGAAAAATCACTTCGGGATTTCTACAAGCGTTTGTTGAACTTCATAACTTCAAGCACGGCCTTGACGGGGGAATATCAAGAAATCCATTATTACAACAAAGAACATACGGAAACCTACGACCACAGGATTTTTTCTTTCACGAGGTGGGACAAGGATGAAAAACTGATTGTGATATCAAATTTTGATACCACCAAAACATACGATTTCAATTTTAAACTTCCTCCGGACATTGTTTCCAAATGGCAGCTTGAATCCAAGGAATATCAGCTGAAAGAACAATTGTATGAAAATACAAATCCGGTACTGAAAGTTGAGGATGGGGTCGGCAGGGTTCCAATACGCCTTGCTCCTTTGGAGTCCTTTGTTTTTAAAATAGAATGAGGCTTTTATAATCATTAAAGAACGAGGCACTCAATACACTTGGTTCTAGTTTGTATTTTTGTCTGCCTAACCGAAAGTTCAGAATGATGAAAGTATTTCTATTTTCCCTTTTATCAATAGTAATTATGAGTTGCGAGACACGTAAAAACCCCTTGGTCATTGGACATAGGGGTGCCATGGGCTATGAAACGGAGAACACATTGGCATCCGTACAAAAAGCAATGGATTTGGGTGTGGACATGATTGAAATCGATGTATTTAAGATAAAAAGTGGTGAAATTGTGGTTTTTCATGATGAGCGATTGGAACGTTTGAGCAATGCCCCGGGAAATATTGAGGAATATTATATTGCGGATTTGAGAAATGTCATTCTGGATGGCAACCATAGGATTCCAATGCTCCAGGATGTTCTAAAACTTGTAAACAACCAAGTTTCCCTCAATATTGAACTCAAAGGGGACGATACTGCGGAGCGGGTGAACTTTATTATGGACTATTACATTCAGGAGAGGGATTGGTCCAGGGAGAACTTTGTGATTTCCAGCTTCAAATGGGACGAGCTACGAAAGATCAGGGAGTTTGGCCCAGATGTTGCCATAGCTGTTTTGACGGAAGACGACCCTTTGGAAGCCATTGAAGTGGCCAAGGAATTGAATGCCATGGCGATAAACCCATGGTTCAAGACCCTAACGGCAGAAAATGTGCGTAAAATCCAAGACGAGGGATTCAAGGTTTACACGTATACGGTCAATGAAACAGCGGATATTGAACAAGTTACCCAGTATGGGGTAGATGGCATTTTTACCAACTATCCGGATAGAATCAAATAATGTTCGATCTTATTGTAATTGGAGGAGGCGCAGCGGGATTCTATGGTGCAATACAAGCTGCCATTGCCGACCCAAAGCTTAAGATTGCCATTTTTGAACGTGGTAAAACGGTACTCGGTAAGGTAAGGATATCCGGTGGAGGTCGATGTAATGTTACCCATGCCGCATTTGAGCCATTTGAACTTTCCCAGAACTATCCAAGGGGACAAAAAGAGCTTCTGGGGCCTTTCCATACCTATGCCCCAGGGGATACCATACAATTTTTTGAAGAGCGTGAAGTGCCACTTAAAATAGAGGCGGATGGTCGTATTTTTCCACATACGGATTCTTCCCAATCCATCATTGACTGTTTTTTGGCCGAAACAAGGAAGTGGGGCATAACAGTGCTGAAAAATAGTGCCGTTAAGCACATAGAAAGGTCAAAGGACATTGCCAATGGTTGGCAAGTAACGACAATGAACAAACACTATCATTCCAAAAAACTCTTGGTCGCAACGGGAAGCAACCCAAAGATTTGGAAACTCCTAAAGGGAATGGGGCATTGCATTGTTCCCCCGGTCCCTTCCCTCTTTACTTTTAATACAACGGATGTTAGGGTAAAGGGATTGCAGGGACTTAGTGTACATGCGAGGGTGGACATTATGCCGAAAACCCACTACGACTCCAAAATCCTGGTACAATTAAAAAGCAGGGTAGAGCGCGAACCCCTGTTTACCGAAGAGGGTCCCGTTTTGATCACACATTGGGGCCTTAGTGGTCCGGCCATATTAAAACTTTCTGCATGGGCCGCCAAAGAATTGAATGATTTTCACTATGTGTTCAGGATACGGATCAATTGGACTCCCGAGTATGATCTGGGTACTATGACAGGCTTTCTAAATGAAGTAAAAATGGCCGAAGCAAAAAAAACCGTGATGAAGTCCAAAATCCTGGAACTCCCCAATAGATTGTGGATTCGATTGGTAAAAGCTTCCGGGGTGGATGCAAATTTAAAATGGGCGGATATGACCAAGGACCAATTACGGGCGTTGGCCGGTCAATTAACGGAATGTGCCATCCCCGTGAATGGGAAAAGCATCTATAAAGAGGAATTTGTTACAGCAGGGGGCGTGGATTTAAAGGAAATCAATTTCAAGACCTTTGAAAGCAAATTATTGCCCAATTTATACTTGGCCGGTGAAGTGATCAACGTGGACGCAGTTACTGGAGGCTTTAATTTCCAGAATGCATGGACAGGGGCTTACATTGCCGCACAGGCCATAGCAAATGGATAGTTATTGCAAAAGGCCTACGGTCCAAGCTGCCAAAACCCCACCTACAATAGGTCCAACAACGGGTATCCAAGCATAGCCCCATCCGTTACTTCCCTTGTTTTGCATAGGAACCAATGCATGTACGATCCTTGGGCCCAAATCCCTGGCCGGATTTATGGCGTAGCCCGTGGTTCCACCAAGTGCAAGTCCAATCACCCAAACCAAGAGGGCCACTGGTAAAGCTCCCAAAGAGCCCAGTCCAACAATGGTGTTGTCAGATGCTAAGGTAGCATCGGTGAAATAGAGAATGGTAAAGAGTAAAACAAAAGTACCGGTCAATTCACATAAGAAATTAATGGATGTGTTCTTAATGGCAGGTGCGGTACAGAATACCCCCCTTTTGGTACCACCGTCCTCGGTGAGCTTGAAATGTTCAAAATGGGTCACCCATACCAAAAAGGCCCCTAATATGGCTCCAATAAATTGGGCCAGGATATATTTAGGGACATCATAGACGGAAAATTCCCCTGCAACCGCCAATCCAATGGTAACGGCAGGATTTATATGTGCGCCACTTATGGGACCTGCAACCACTACCCCAACGTAGACCGCGAGGGCCCATCCCGTTGTAATCACGATCCATCCGGAACCGTTGCCATAGGTTTTGTTCAGGGAGACATTGGCATTTACGCCACAGCCCAAAAACATGAGCAAAAAAGTACCTACAATTTCAGCGATAAATGGGGTCATGATAATTTTTTATTAAGGGTTGATAGTTGTTGCTGACTAGTGCTCGGTCCAGTATTCCAGTGCCTTTATGGCGCGATACCAACCAACAATTCCATGCGAAATCGCCTCCCTTTCATTAGTGGGTTGGAACTCAACATCGGTTTGCCAGATATCTTGGATCTCTTCTTGGTTTTCCCAAAAACCAACGGCCAATCCGGCCAAATAGGCCGCGCCCATAACCGTGGTCTCCACTATTTTTGGGCGAATGGTTTTGGTGTTCAAAACATCTGCCTGGAACTGCATCAATAAATTGTTCACCGTGGCCCCACCATCAACACGTAGCTCTTTTATTGAAATACCGGAGTCTTTCTCCATGGCCTTTAAAATATCCATGGTCTGGTAAGCAATGGAATCCAAAGCGGCCCTGGCGATATGGGCATCCGTACTGCCGCGGGTAAGCCCAAACAACGTCCCTTGGGCCTTTTGATTCCAATGGGGAGCGCCCAAACCTGCAAAGGCCGGAACAAAATAGACCCCATCGGAGTTTTCGACCGTGCCGACCAAAGGCTCCACATCTGCCGAGTTTTTTATGATTTTTAAGCTATCCCTCAACCATTGTACCACGGCCCCGGCTATAAAAATACTTCCCTCCAGGGCATAAGTGGTTTTTCCGTTTATTTTCCACGCTACGGTAGTAAGAAGGTTATTGTTGGATTTTGTGGGTTCGTTCCCAATGTTCATCAGCATAAAACAACCTGTGCCATATGTATTTTTGACCATGCCCTTTTGGGTACACATTTGACCGAAAAGAGCGGCCTGCTGGTCCCCGGCAATACCGGCAATGGGAATTTTATGGGCAAAGAAATTTGGGCTGGTATGGCCATACACTTCACTGGATTGTTTTACTTGGGGCAACATACTCTTTGGAATCCCAAAAAGGTCTAAAAGGTCCGCATCCCAATCCATGGTGTTGATATTGAATATCAGGGAACGCGAGGCATTGGTGACATCCGTTATATGTAGCTCCCCCTGCGTCATTTTCCAGATAAGCCAAGAGTCTATGGTCCCAAAAGCCAATTCCCCGGCCTGGGCCTTTTCCCTTGCCCCTTCCACATTATCCAGTATCCATTTTACTTTTGTTGCAGAAAAATAAGAGTCGATGACCAAGCCGGTTTTTTCACGGATCATATCCGATTTACCAGCCTTTTTGAGTTCATCACAGTAATCCGAGGTCCGCTTGTCTTGCCAGACAATGGCATTGTAGATAGGTTCACTGGTTTTACGGTCCCATACAACGGCAGTTTCCCGCTGATTGGTAATGCCAATTGCAGCAATTTGCTCCCCTTTTAACCCTTTTTTGGTTACAGCTTCGGCGGCCATACCAGCCTGGGTTGACCAGATTTCTATGGGATCGTGTTCTACCCAACCCGGTTTTGGAAATATTTGCGTAAACTCCTTCTGTGATACGGACACAATGGTCCCTTGCTTATCAAAAACAACTGCCCTAGAACTGGTGGTACCCTGATCTAAAGCCAATACATATTCGGCCATAGTTAAAAATGTTAGGGAATTTACTAAAATAAATTGAGTAGTTTCAAGCTTTAAATTCAATAGGGGTGAATACGTATCTGATATTTCTTAGGGGGATAAACGTAAGTGGGCAAAAGAAAATAAAAATGGTGGACTTGAGGCAGGGGCTTGAGAAATTGGGCTTTAAGAAAGTGCGTACCTATATCCAAAGTGGTAATATAGTTTTGGAAACCCCCAGTACCGATCACAAAGGGATTGAGGCCGATATCAAAAATAGGATCAAAAATGATTTTGGCTTTGATGTTCCTGTTTTGCTCAAAACCATAACATCACTTCAAGAAATCCTTAGGGACAATCCTTTTAAGGAAGAAGCAGTGAAAAAGAACCTGTACTTTACCCTGTTGTACGAATCTCCTACAGAGGGATTGGTGGAAGAATTCAATAAACTACATTTTAAAAATGAAGACTTTCACATTGCAGCGCAATGTGTTTATTTGCATTGCAAACAGGGGGCGGGCAAGGCGAAATTAAACAATAATCTAATTGAGAATAAACTTCGCCTTACGGCAACAACCCGGAACTTAAATACCATGCTAAAAATGATAGCATTGGCAGAGGCTTGAATCAATGGATTTAATGGTCAAAACTTAGGTTGGCATAGCACCTAAGTTTAGTTGAGCTCCCATATCTTAAAATTCAAAACGGTTGCAAAAGTGACCCAGACCAAATAAGGCACCATGAGATAGGCCGCTTTTTTGCTCACCACCAAAAACCACTTAATGGTAAGGACAATCAAAACCAAAAGGGTTAGGATTACAAATAGGGCTGCCAAAGGGTTCTTAAGGCCAAAAAAGATGATACTCCATAGGGCGTTCAACAATAACTGAAACCCAAAATGGTACATGGCCGTTTTTACCCAGAGATGATAAAAGCCCTTGGACCAAACTATTCCTGCCGCTATTCCCATAAGGATATACAGGACGGTCCAAACAGGGGCAAACAACCAATTTGGGGGATTAAAACTGGGCTTGTTCAGTGTCAAATACCAGTCGTTCACGGAGCTTTGGGTCGCAAAGCTCGAAAGAAAGCCTATTAACAGGCATGCTCCTATGCAAATGGCTATTTTTAGAACGGTTTTTCTCACAGTAGTTGGATTCCTACTAAAATAACAATTTAAACCAGATTCCAAACTTTGGGCAAGCCTTATCTTTGTCCAAAGCTTATTTCATGATGGAAAAGGATTTTGTACCGACCCAAAATCTCGTTTATCCTTTGGAGGGAACAGTAGGGTGGAAAGCTCCGAGCAATATCGCTTTGGTGAAGTATTGGGGAAAAAAACCACATCAAATACCAGCAAACCCCTCCATTAGTTTTACCTTGGATGCTTCCGCTACAAGAACCTTCTTGAAATTTAGAAGGATGGACGAGGCCAAGGAAGCCTTTTCATTTGACTTTCGCTTTGAAGGCAAGGCCAAGGATAGCTTTAAACCTAAGATTGCTACTTTTTTAGGGCGAATTGAAACATATCTTCCTTTTTTAAGGCACTATCATTTGGAAATTGAAAGCTCCAATTCTTTTCCCCATAGTAGTGGAATTGCATCATCGGCCAGTGGAATGGCTGCTTTGGCGCTCTGTTTACTAGAGTTGGAACGCCTGGCAAATCCGGAAATGACCTTGGAGGATTTTAAACAAAAAGCTTCTTTCCTGGCCCGTTTGGGTTCTGGAAGTGCCTGCAGGAGCATAGGGGGCAGCTTAATTCAATGGGGAAGTACACCCGGCCTATCAGGCAGTTCGGATTTGTACGGAATTCCATACCCCTATGAGGTCCACCCCAACTTCAATAATTTTCATGACACCATTTTATTGGTACACAAAGGCCAAAAAACGGTAAGCAGTTCCGTGGGCCATGGACTTATGAAAGGACACCCATTTGCCGATAACAGATTTCAGCAGGCCCATGAAAACCTTAAAAAACTACGGCCCATTTTTAAAGAGGGGGACCTGGAATCGTTTATCGCTATTGTCGAAAGCGAGGCATTGACATTACATGCCATGATGATGACGAGTCAACCTTATTTTATACTGATGTTGCCCAATACCCTGGAAATCATCAATAGAATTTGGCAATTCCGAAAGGAAACGGGAACGGCTATTTGCTTTACATTGGATGCAGGGGCCAATGTACATGTACTATATCCGGAATCTGAGAAGACGAAATGCATTCAATTTATTCAGAATGAATTGGTTGCCTACTGCGAAAACGGACACTATATTTGCGATCGTATTGGAAAAGGGGCTCAAAGAATTTCAACATCTTTGTGATACGTATTTAAGTAGGTCAACGTTATTTAAGGGCTTTAAGCTTAATTTTTCATAAAATTGTTGACTGGGAGATTAGGTTTGTTTACTTTTATCAATACAATGGTTGAACAAAATAAAATGAAAGGACCATTATTTTATTCGAAAATCCTGCTTTTTGGGGAGTATGGCATCATAAAGGACTCCAAAGGGCTCTCCATCCCATACAATTTCTTCAAAGGGGCACTAAAGTCTGATGGGAAACCATCACCCGAAGCACTTAAGTCGAATGAGGCATTACGGGCTTTTGCGGTCCACCTTGCCAAAATTCAATCCAAAGGTGTGGTTTCTTTTGATTTGGAAGCCCTTGACAAGGATATTTCCGAGGGAATGTATTTTGATAGTTCCATTCCCCAGGGGTATGGTATTGGAAGTAGCGGGGCGTTGGTAGCTGCCGTTTATGATAAGTATGCTAAAGATAAAATTACCGTTCTTGAGAACCTGACAAGGGAAAAGCTCTTGAAACTCAAAAGGATTTTTGGGGAGATGGAGTCCTTCTTTCATGGAAAGTCCTCAGGATTGGATCCGTTGAACAGTTATTTGAGTTTACCCATTCTGATCAACTCAAAGGACAATATTGAATCTACAAGTCTGCCGTCCCAGAACAAGGAAGGTAAGGGAGCGGTTTTTCTATTGGATAGTGGCATTACGGGCGAAACTGCCCCTATGGTCCAGATTTTTATGGAGAAGATGAAACAGGAAGGGTTCAGAAACGTGATTAAGGATAAATTTATAAAGCACACGGACGCTTGTGTGGACCACTTTTTAAAGGGGGATATCAAAGGGCTTTTTGGCCACGTGAAACAACTTTCACATGTGGTTTTGGACCACTTTAAGCCAATGATTCCACAACAATTTCACCATCTCTGGAAAAAGGGGATCGAATCCAATACGTATTATTTAAAATTGTGTGGCTCTGGTGGTGGTGGCTATATATTGGGTTTCACCGAAGATATTGACAGGGCCAGAAAGGAACTTGAAGGACACAAATTGGAAGTGGTGTACAACTTCTAAATTTTAAAATGCTTAGTAGAAAAAATAGGCTCTTGCTCTTTAAGCTTTTGAGCTTGTTCTCCGTGGTTAGGGGATATAATATTCTGGTAATCACCCTTGCCCAGTATCTGGCTTCCATTTACATATTGGCTCCTGATCTACAACTTAGGAAAGTGGTCTTTGATCTTAATCTTTTTTTGATCGTAACGGCCTCTGCCCTTGTTATAGCTTCAGGTTACATCATCAATAATTTTTATGATGCTGAAAAGGATTTGATCAATAAACCTACAAAAAGTATGCTGGACCGTTTGGTAAGCCAGCGATTTAAACTTACCACATATTTCATCCTGAATTTTGTTGCCGTTATTGCCGCCAGTTATATTTCATTCAGGGCAGTTTTCTTTTTTGCGGCCTATATTTTTGGGATATGGTTTTATTCCCATAAACTCAAGCGTATTCCATTCCTGGGCAATTTAGTGTCCGCTACACTTTCCATTGCCCCTTTCTTTGTGGTGTTTGTGTATTACAGAAATTTCGAAACCGTTATTTTTATTCATGCCCTTTATTTGTTCCTTCTAATTTTAGCTCGAGAGCTTATTAAGGATTTGGAGAGTATGGCCGGGGACATGGCACAGGGCTATCAAACCATACCCATTTTATACGGCCCAAAAGTTGCCAAGATCCTTATTGCCTTCTTGATAGTTTTGACATTGGTTCCGACTTACTTGTTGATTTACGTTTTTGATGTGGGCCATATGTCCTTTTATTTTGTTGCAGCCGGAATTCTACTTTTAGTGTTTCTGGTCCTGTTGGGAAAATCAGATGTAAAGATGCACTATGTATGGCTTCACAACATACTTAAATTTATTATTGTAGGAGGGGTTTTCAGTATCTTGTTGATTGATGTGGATGTCGTCTTAAATCGGATTTTATAATGGATAATAAGTTACATGTGGCATTGGCCCAAATTACACCGGTTTGGCTGAACAAAGGGGCAACCATAGGAAAAATAGAAGCAACCATTACGGAAGCTTCCAAGAATGGAAGTGAGCTTATCGTTTTTGGTGAAGCATTGTTGCCAGGCTATCCTTTTTGGTTGGCCTACACAGAAGGGGCGGCTTGGAATTTGGAGGTGAACAAAGAACTGCATGCCCACTATGTGGCGAATTCCATACAAATTGAAGCTGGGGATTTGGATTCCATTTGCCTGTTGGGCAAAGAACACTCCATGGCAATCTATTTGGGTATTATGGAGCGGGCCAAAGACCGTGGCGGACATAGTATCTATGCTTCCTTGGTGTACATTGACCCTCAGGGGGAAATAAAGTCTGTACACCGAAAGCTACAACCAACCTATGATGAACGCTTAACATGGGCCCCAGGCGATGGTCATGGTCTGCAGGTGCATCCCCTAAAACAATTCACGGTCGGAGGGCTCAATTGCTGGGAAAACTGGATGCCCCTTCCAAGGGCGGCACTTTACGGTTTGGGAGAGAACCTCCATATAGCCGTGTGGCCTGGAAGCGACCACAACACAAAGGATATTACCCGGTTTATTGCCAGGGAGTCCCGTAGTTACGTGGTCTCGGTCTCCTCACTGATGAAAAAAGCCGATTTTCCCGCGGACACCCCACATTTGGATAAAATTTTGGAAAAAGCCCCCAATGTTTTAGCCAATGGGGGTTCCTGTATTGCTGGTCCCAATGGGGAATGGGTAGTGGAGCCCATAGTGGACAAAGAGGGAATTTTTTACCAAACCATCGATTTTAAAAGGGTATTGGAAGAGCATCAGAATTTTGATCCGGTCGGACATTATTCCAGACCGGATGTGACCCAGCTCATTGTAAATCGAGAGCGGCAATCAACGGTCCATTTTAAGGATTAGTCCTTGTCCGTATCCCCCAAAAGCTCGTATCCCTGTTGTATCCCCTTTTCCAATGGAGGCACTCCCCGTTCCATCCAGGAAGGCTTGCCCTCCCCTTTTAAGTAATGGTCAAAGAACTGTGCCATGCGAATACTAAAATCCGTACGGTTCTGTAGTTTCAAGGGCCAATGTGGTTCCCCATTGTAATTCAGGAACCAGGACGGTTTCCCCAAACGTCGTAAACTCACAAAAAATTCGATTCCTTGGTACCACGGCACATGACCATCGGCATCATTGTGCATAATGAGTAAAGGGGTATTGATTTTGTCCACATTGAATATGGGGGAGTTTTCAATGTAACGCGATGGATATTCCCATGGGGTACCACCTATCCTGCTTTGGGTATGCTCATATTGAAATTGTCTGCTCAGTCCCGTCCACCAGCGGATCCCTCCATATGCACTAATCATATTGGGTACTGGGGCACCGGATTCAGCGGCCTTAAAAATATCGGTTTTGGTCACCAAATAGGCAATTTGGTACCCACCCCAGCTATGGCCCTGAACACCAATATTGTCCTTGTCAACAAATCCTTTTTCAACCAATGAGGTCACTCCAGGGATAACACAATTATAGGCGCTTTCCCCAGGATAACCTACCCGGTATTCCACATCTGGATTGAATATTACATATCCCCTGCTCGTATAAAAGCTATAGTTGAGGCTGGAGCGTTCGGCCCTGGGATGTCTGTGCCTGTGGATCCTATCCGAACTCTTCTCGTAAAAATTGACAAGGAGGGGATACTTCTTGGCAGGGTCAAAATCTTCCGGTTTTACCAACAACCCCTGTAATTTTTTACCGTCCAGGGAAATCCAATCCATAAGTTCAATAGTGCCCCAATTATAGTCCTTTTGTTGTGGATTGGCATTGCTGAGCTTGATGGGCTTTTTAAAATTCAGGTCGGAAATCCGTAAATCCGGGAATTCCCCAAAGGACTGCCTTGTAAAAATCAACCTATTGGCCAACAGGGCCTTTTGGGGTTCGGAATAACTGTAAGGGCCTGAAATCAAAGGAGTGACCCGATTTGCTTTTGGATTGTAAGTGGCATAACCTCCATCCTTGGTCAACTCATTAAAGGTGCTTAACAATAAAGGTTGGGTAAAATCAATCGCCTCCTCTTCCTCATCCAGATCCAAATAGCGATAGACCGTTTTGGAAGTTCTACCGTTGGTCAATTTTACTTTTGCACCTGTTTCTGGGTGAATTTTCCAAATGTCATAACGGTCATAGACCAAAAGGTGCTTGTCCTCTTTTGTCCAACCGGCCATGCCATAGGGAAAGGGGTAATTGGGATAATCGTTTTCCTCACTGTAGAAAACCTGGTCCTTGGTCAAAAGCGTATGTTTTCCAGAACTCAGGTTGTAGGTGAACCAAGTGCTGTCCACACGGCTATACCCATAGCCATAATTGGCTTTGGGGCTCAACTCCATTCGGGGTACTTTTTTGAATTCCTGTTGAGTTTCCCCGGTGACGGTATTTACCACTTTGTAGTCATAATAACGTCTGGCCGTCCACTGACTTGCCAAATCATAGGGCATGCTGGTGCGCACCAGGGCCATATTGGCATTGCCCTTATCCCCAAGTTCGGTGTCCATATGGGTTTTGTCCGCAATGCGAACCATTTTTTTGGTGTTTAAATCAAAAGCCGTGACAAAGGATCGTATGGAGTCATTTTTTAGTTGTAATTCCTGAACGGTATATAACTTGGGCTCATCATAGGTCCATACTTCTACATTCACTATTTCCTCATCCAGTAAAGAAGTGTCTTTTTCTATGGGCGGTCTTGCCAATCCAAAATACAGTTTGGATTCGTCCTCGGAAAAGTGCACCTTTCCATATTTGGAAACTACATAGCTACTGGGTGTTTTGGTATTGTCCATTAACTTTTGGGCCGCTTGGTCCCCTTCTTGCCATAGGTATAACTCGTTTGGTCTCACTTGAACTTTTGTGGTATCCGCATCAACAATAAATCCAAGGTTCTTTCCGGATTCGCTGAATCCCAGCTTAAAGTACTTGGCCTTGGGGGACTGATGCAATGCTAAGGTTTCCCCACTTTCCAGATTACGCACAAAAACACCGGCATCGCTATCTTTTGTTGCTCCTGTGGAAGCGTACGCCAACCATTTCCCCTTTTTTGCAAATAGGTAGTCCGTCACAAATTTCACGGTGTCCTTTTGCTGGGTTTCCAGGTTTAGGACCACCAAATGATATCCATTTTTTTTGCCCACTTTTTTGGGCTTATCCTTCTTTTTTTTGGGTTCGGTGAGGGAATCCTTCCCTTCTTCCTTTTTCCCTTTTTTAATATCCTCTAATTGATAGGCCACGGTTCCTGACCATTTATCAGGGATTTTATAGGATTTTAGAGGTCCAATTTTAACCAGACTTTTGGTCTTTAGGTTGAAAATCCCCAAGGAGTCCTTGGGCAATTTGTCTTTTTTGACCTTTCTTTTTTTCATGGCCATGACACTGTCCTTCCAGGCTTTGATGGTAAAAACGGCATACTTGGAATCGTACATAAATTGACCTTTTTGTCCACGGTCATATTCCAGGATAAAGTTGCCCTTGGCATCTTGAACCTTAAAAAAATGATCCTTTTCCCCCCTTTCCAAACTGTAAAGGGTATGGGAACCATCCGGTGCTATGGCTTCATCTTTTATGGTGTTCCAAAGCTTGTAATCGTTATGGTCCAACGTTTTTTTCTGGGCATGGAAAAGGGTCTGGACGAAAACCATTAGGAGTAAGGAAATTCTTTTGAGCATATTGAATTTGATTAGTCCCATAAATATAGAACATAACCAACATTTTAGGTGGATTCCCGACGCATAAGAACCTTTAATCCTGAAGTGGGGTCAAAGGCACTGATAACCGTTTAAAAAGGCAACTTATCCATTTGGATTACCTACATTTGCCAAAATTTTTGGACTGATGGCGAAATCAGGCAACGAACGCAATCGTAACTCAAATGACCGCAAAAGCGGTGGCAATCCACGAAAAAGCTTTTCCAAAAGACCTTCGGAAAAACGAAATTCGAGACAGGACAGACCTTCAAATCCGGATTTGATCCGTTTGAACAAGTATATCGCCAATGCGGGCATTTGTTCGCGAAGGGAAGCGGATACCCTAATTGCCGCAGGAAATGTGACCGTAAATGGGAAGGTGGTCACCGAAATGGGTTATAAGGTCAAAAAGACGGATGATGTCCGTTTTGACGGGAGAAAGCTCAATCCGGAGAAAAAGGAATATGTGCTACTCAATAAACCCAAGAACTTTATTACCACTACCCGGGATGAACGAGGTAGGCGAACGGTAATGGAACTGGTCAGCAGTGCTTCCAATAATCGTTTGTATCCCGTAGGCCGTTTGGACCGCAATACCACCGGACTTTTATTGTTTACCAACGATGGTGATCTCGCCAAAAAACTGACTCATCCCAGACATGGTGTCCGCAAGATCTACCATGTCTTTTTGGAAAAAAACGTGACTATTGCCGACCTTAGAAAAATCAGGGAAGGATTGGAGCTTGAAGATGGCAAGATTGAAGTCGATGAGGTGGACTATGTCTCCGGTGCCAGTAAAAAGGAGGTCGGAATTGAAATCCATTCGGGTAAGAACCGTATTGTCCGTCGCATTTTTGAGCATTTGGGCTATGAAGTTTCCAAACTGGACCGTGTTGTTTTTGCTGGACTCACCAAAAAAGACCTCCCCAGGGGCCATTGGCGCTATTTGACCCAACAAGAGGTCATTAATTTGGGGATGATTCAATGATGTATTGAACAATCAAGCCTATTGATCGAAGTATTCTTCCTTGTAAATGGGTTCATTATTTCATTAGTCGTTAACTTTACGAAGTAACCAATTCATAGACCACATGGAACTTCGACTGTATTCCAAACCCTTTTTTTGCTTGTTTTTGCTGTTAAGTACAACTTTGATTTCCCAGGATTTTGAAGCTTTGCAATATCGTACGGTGGGCCCAGAAAGGGGCGGGCGTGTAACTACGATCACAGGTACTGCCATGGTGCCGGGCACCTTTTATCTTGGTGCCTCTGGTGGTGGTGTTTGGAAATCCGAAGACTATGGGACTTCCTGGACCAATGTGTCGGATGGCTTTTTCAGCACACCCTCCATCGGTGCCATTCAAGTGGCGACCAATGACCCCAATATTGTTTATGTGGGGACGGGCTCGGATGGCCTTCGCAGTAATGTCATCAGTGGAAAAGGAATGTACAAATCCATTGACGGTGGTAAAACCTGGAACGCCATTGGCCTTGAAAAAGTAGGTCAGATCGGGGCGGTTGAAATTGACCCAACAAACCACAATATCGTTTGGGTGGCCGCGATAGGCAATGCATTTAAGGCCAATCAGGAAAGGGGGATATACAAGACGGTGGACGGAGGAAAAAATTGGGAAAAAGTACTGTTCATATCGGAAAAAGTAGGATTTTCAGATTTGGAATTGCTCCCTGGTAATCCCAATATCGTATATGCCGCCGCTTGGAAAGCCGAAAGAAAACCATGGACCATTATCTCTGGTGGTACCAAGGAAGAGGGAGGTATCTATAAATCCGTTAATGGTGGCAAGGATTGGATAAAACTTGAAAAGGGCCTCCCCAAAGGAACCATTGGAAAAATTGATTTGGCGGTATCCCCGGTTAACTCGAGTATTGTATATGCGGTTATAGAGGCCCCGGAAAAGGAAAGGGGGTTATATAAATCCGTGGATCAGGGGGAATCGTTCGTGCAGGTATCGGATGACATAAGATTGGTGAATCGTCCTTTTTATTATACCAACATTGAGTTGCATCCCACCAATCCAAATATCATCTACTCCAATGCGAATCCACTTATAAAATCTGTCGACGGGGGAAAAACGTGGAAGCGGATGCGTGTTCCCCATGGTGACAACCATGATATTTGGATTAACCCCAATGACCCCGAATTGTTGATTCAGGCGAATGATGGCGGGGCAAATGTTAGTTTCAATGGGGGTAAGACCTGGTCAACACAATTCAATCAACCTACCGCGGAGTTATACCAGGTCGAAGTTGATGATCAGTATCCCTATTGGCTATATGCGGGTCAGCAAGACAATTATTCCACCATTGCGGTACCAAGTTTTCCTCCCTATGCCATTCAGGATCCGGGTAGGGGTTGGATTATCAATACCGGGGGTTGTGAGACGGGACCAGCGGTTCCAAAACCCGGTGATCACAACACCGTTTATGCCAATTGCAAGGGTAGATTCGGAGTGTTCAACAAGCTTACGGGTGTCGAAAAAAGTTATTATGTAGGTGCCTCAAATATTTACGGGCATAACCCTAAGGACCTCAAATACCGTTTTCAACGTGTAGCTCCTGTTCATGTCTCCCCCCATAATCCGGATGTGGTCTATCATGGCTCGCAATACCTGCATAGAACAGACTCCGATGGTGTGGAATGGGAAACCATTTCCCCGGACTTGACTGCTTTTGAAGCGGACAAACAGGTTATTTCTGGAAGCCCGATTACCCGTGATATCACGGGTGAGGAATATTACAGCACCTTGTATTCCATTCGCGAATCCAAGTTAAAGGAGGGACTGATATGGACGGGATCCAATGATGGCGTGGTCTCGGTCACAAAAGATGGCGGCAAGACCTGGGAAAACGTAACCCCTAAAAAACTGCCCAAAGGCGGTAGGGTGGAATCCGTGGAGCCGTCCCAGCATGATATGGCCACGGCCTATATTGCGGTGGACAGGCATTTGTTGGGGGATGGAACACCTTATTTTTATAAGACCGAGGATTATGGCCGTAGTTGGACGTTGTTGAGTACGGAATCGAATGGAATACCGGCAGATCATAATGCAAGGGTATTGCGGGAAGATCCCATAAAAAAAGGCCTTTTGTATGCCGGAACGGAATTTGGAATGTTCGTTTCCTTTGATGATGGCCTTTCATGGAAATCCTTTCAGCAGAATCTTCCGGTTACCCCAATAACCGATCTTAAAATATTTCGTGGCGATTTAATTATCAGTACCATGGGACGGGGTTTTTGGATTTTGGACAATATTACTTCCTTACGACAGGATGCTTTTGTGAATTTGGAAGATGAACCCCATTTGTTTCAACCGGATAGGACCATTCGGTATCGCTATCCCAAGATCAGGGATAACGGGGCATTTCCCAAATACCCCAGAACCAGCGTATATGTGGATTACTATTTGCCCAAAAAGTCAAAAGAAGGGCTGAAGTTGGAAATCCTAAACTCAAAAAACGAATCGGTGGTCACTATTTTCAGTGATAGTACCTCCTTAAAACCTAAAGTGGAGGAAGTGGAAGACATGAATCTAAGCCAAACCTTCCGTTACGTTACCAAAAAATTGGAAAATAAAAAGGGGCTTAACCGTTTTGCCTGGGATTTGCGCCAGAAAGGGGCCTGGCACAAAGAGGGGGAAAAACGGTACAAGAATGGACCAATGGTACCTCCAGGGAAATATACGGTAACCCTAAGTGTGGATGGACAAAAGTTGCAGCAATCTTTCGATATTGTTATGGATCCACGTGTTGAGGAAGAAGGGATATCCCAGGCAACGATTGAAAAACAATTGGCCATGCAAATTCAAGTAATGGATTTGTTGTCCAAAGCTCGAAAGCTACAGGAAGCGTTGGAAAAGGAACATAAATCCTTAAAGAAAAAAGAAGGTCAAAAAAAGCGTTTGGATCAGATTGATGCCGTCTTAACGAAATTGAAAAACAATGAGGGTGCCTATCCACAACCCATGTTAGCAGCCCAAATTTCCTATTTGTATAATATGATAAGCCAAGCAGATCAGGTTTTGGGAAAGGATGCTACCGATCGTTATAACGAATTGGCACTGCTTTTTGATACCATAAAAAAGGAAGCTGGAATGTAGCCAATGCGACCGGATACGGCAATGAATCATTGAAAAAAAAGGGCGGTTTCATAGGGACTCAACTTGCCGGGTATCCTCGGCCGGAACATTTTTATTCTTTCCCTGCCAAATAGTGGCCAGCGATGAACCGGAAATGTTCATTAGTGGACCAAAAACGGCCGGAGCCAAACCCATGGTGGCGAGTCGCCCCATTTCCAGGGCAATACCTGAAGCCAGCCCCGAGTTTTGCATACCGACTTCAAAAGCCACCGTCCTGGAAGATCTCTCATCAAGTCCAACCAATTTGCTTCCATAATAACCCAAGAGGTAACCGGAAAAATTATGGACCAATACGACCATGATCAATATAATGCCAATGGACAAAAGGGAATCCCTTCCAGAAGCGGTAATAATGGTAATAATAATCGCAATGGCTGCCATTGAGATTTTTGGCATCGCCCTATCCAACCATTTGAACTTGCCGTGGGCGAAGTGATTGAATATAAGACCGGCCAATATGGGAAGGATCACAATTTTGATAATGCTCCAGAACATTTCCAGAAAGTCGATTGGAACAAGTTCGTTTGCCAGAAGTTTCATGAAAAAAGGGGTTAGGAGGGGGGACAATAAGGTGGATACCGCGGTCAGGGTCAGGGAAAGGGCCAAATTGGCCCCTGAAATATAGGCCATAACGTTGGAAGCCAGGCCACCGGGAGAGCAACCCACAAGAATAATACCTGCGGCAATTTCCGGAGGGAGCCCTGAGAGTCTTGCCAATCCAAACCCGATAAACGGCATAAGGGTAAATTGGGCAATGAGGCCTACGATTACGCCCTTGGGCATTTTGATTACCCCCACAAAATCAGTAACGCCCATGGAAGTGCCCATGCCGAACATGATGATAATGAGCAGGGGGACAATCAACCGACTTAATTTAAAGGAACCTACTTCCAAAAAGAATTGGGGATAGAACATGGCCGCTGCAACGGCGGCGAAGATCAGTAAGGTGAAGGAGAACCCCTTGAACTTTTTAGTTCCGTTAACGGCCAATGCCAAAGCGGAAAAAAAAGTGATTACGGTCGGTGCCAAATAATCATACATTCCCAGATACCAAAACAGTAGAATGCCAAGTGCTAAAAATGCACCCACTATTGCTGCCCATTTTCCGATTAAGTTCATTTTTAATAGTTAAGATTGGATACTATTTGTATTTCAAGTTGGCTTTAAAGCTTATCTTTTTATTGCCCCGGAGGTGTCCCCATGCATTAAACTTACCACATTTTCCAAAGACACCATATTTACATCACCGGGAACGGTATGCTTTAGGGCACAAGCGGCCGAAGCAAAATTCAACGCTTGGATGTCATCATCATAATGCAATAATCCGTAGATCAGGCCTGAGGCAAAAGCATCCCCGGTACCAACGCGATCAATGACATGGGTAATGTTAAGCATTTCAGTCTTGACATACGCTTCACCGTTCCACATTTTTCCCTGTATTTGTTGATGGGAAGCACTTATGGATTTCCTGGTTTTCCCAACCACTTTCTTAATTCTGGGAAAGGTTTCCATAAGGAGCCTAGCGGAATTCCGAAATTTCCCCCCCGATTCACCAAGCCCAAACATGTCATGGATACCACGGCGACTGGTAATCACAATATCACAGTTTTGTACCAGCTCTGGCATGACCTCTTGCATGGTTTCCCCATATTTCCACATGTTACTGCGGGAATTAATATCCCCCGAAACAGGTATTCCCATACGGTTTGCTGTTTTAATGGCATCCAAGCAACACATTTTGGCCCCTTCCGAAATGGCTGGGGTAATGCCCGTCCAATGGAACCAATCGGCGTCTTTGAGTACGTGTGCCCAATTGACCATTGACGGTTCTATTAAGGAAAAGGAAGAACCCTCCCTTTCATAAATCACTTCACTGGGCCTGTGTACGGCACCTTTTTCCAAAAAATACTTGCCCAACATATTCCCACCGTAAAAAACGTGTTCGGTGCTTAACCAATGCTGACGTAAAAATTGGGTGGCTGCCCTACCCAGGGCATTATCCGGAAAACGTGTTACGTGGGCCGCTTTAATACCCAAATAGGCCAATGAAATGGCGACGTTTGCCTCTCCACCTCCATAAACCAGTTCAAAAGAGGTAGCCTGCGAAAATTTGGAATAGCCGGGTGGGGACAAACGCATCATTACCTCACCAAATGTGATTACTTTTTTAGCCATACTGTGTCTTTCATAAAATTTAGGGGACTTTAGTTGTATTGTTCTTTTCCCATGCCTCGAATGCCTTTAAAGTTTGTGGATCGGTGGGGGGATAGAGACCAAGGATTGATTGTCCTTGATTGATTTTTTCCATTACAAATTCTTCAAACAAGGTCATGTGCAGACATTCCTCCGCTACCTCATCTGCAATGGATGCCGGGATTACCACTACACCATCCGCATCACCAACAATGTAGTCCCTGGGAAAAACGGCCACATCACCGCAGCCTATGGGTTCATTGATTGCAATGGCCTGGTGCAGTGTCAGATTTGTTGGAGCAGATGGCCTTTGGTGATAGGAAGGGAAATCAAGTGCTGCGATTTCCTCGGAATCCCGAAACCCCCCATCGGTTACCACACCAGCTGCTCCCCTTTTCATCAGTCGGGTAATAAGAATGGAACCTGCCGAAGCCGCTCGGGCGTCTTTTCTACTATCGATGACCAGTACCCTATTTTTGGGGCATTGCTCAATGGCAACCCGCTGTGGATGTTCAGGGTCTTTGAACACCGCAATGGGATTAAGGTCTTCCCTGGCGGGAATATACCGTAGCGTAAAGGCCTCCCCAACCATTTTTTTTGATGTCAATGGACGCACATTTTGAATACATTGATTGCGTAACCCTTTTTTAAAAAGGCAGGTGGCGATTGTGGCAGTGCTGATCTGCTTAAACTTTTCTGGAGTGGATAAGGTGTTTGCCATGTATTTTGAACTTGTAATATGGAATGCAGGTAATTTTGGTGTTAAATTTTTGCCAAGTATACAAATATACATATATTTGGTAAACCAATCTGGTAAACCAATTTGAAATGAACAATTTTTTCTCTTCACTACCATATGGCTTTCATTTACCAATTCCAAAATGGAAGGACAAATCAACTTTCGTCCATTGTACAGTAATAATAAGTGCAATTTTTTTGTTGAACGGCTGTACTGAAACCAAAAATAAGAAGGGCGTAGAGCGCACCGAAACAACGGCTGTAGCAAACAATGCCAATGATATCATACCATTTTTCCAGCATTGGAATTTGATTTTGGGGGACGGTTCCAATGTGGGTCAGGCCACGGACTATGAGAACAAGGATTTCTTTTATACCGCTAAAGACGGGAAGGCCAATTGGGTAGTGTTTAAGACACCTAATGCGGGGAATACCCATGGTACTTCAAACAACACAAGAACTGAATTGGCACAATTGAAAAAGTGGTCGCCAATGAGTGAAGCTAAAATGAATGCCACACTTAAAGTCATGAATGTGGCAAGCACGGGCGATGCCCGGGTTGCAGCGACCTACGCCGTGGTTGTGGGTCAAATTCATAGTGCTGATGGACATGAAAATGAACCCTTGAAAGTATTTTATAAGAAGTTTCCGGGCCATGAAAAAGGATCGGTCTTTTGGAATTATGAAATCAATACTGCAGGCGATGATAACTCACGTAGATGGGATTATTCCTATCCCATTTGGGGCTATGACTTTTCCGTTGTCGGAACGGGTGAAAACACGTATCCACCTGAACCAAAAGATGGAATTGCCTTGGGAGAAGAGTTCAGTTATGAAGTGGAAATCAAAGACGGAATCATGTATCTCACATTTACCAGTGAAGGGCATGAAACCAAAACATTTACCAAAAACCTTGTTTCTTCTGAATATGTGGAACAGTCAAGCATACCAGAACAAGTCAAGAGATTGTTTGTGCCCATAGGTCAAGATGGCCTGGAGCGTGAAAATGCGTATGCTAATGAAGGGCTCTTTTTTAAATTGGGGTCTTATAATCAAACCAATGGAAAGGACCCTAAGGTAAATAAAGTGTGGTGTTCCGGTGCGGAAACCCACGGCGGTGATATTCAAAAACAATATGCGGATGGCAATTATGCCGAAGTTTGGTTTAAAACAGCAAGTATTTCGGTCAGTGATGATGCCATTTCGAATGCAGGGTATTTTGAGGCAAATGACGGTTTAAGTGAAAAAACGGTTTACCCCCATGAGGTCATTCCCTTTATGGATAAGTTTAAAATATTAATGGGGGACGGAACCAATGTGGATGACCTTACCAAGTTCGAACATAAAGACTTTTTTTATACCGTAATTGATGGGACCAGACGTTGGGTGGTATACAAAACACCAAATTCTGGAGTCACCTCAAAAAACTCCAGCAACACCAGAACAGAGCTGCAGGAAAAAAGGGAATGGACGCCTGAACAAGGGGGTAAACTAACGGGAACCTGTAAAGTCATGCAAGTCTCCATCTCCGGTGATGCCAGGGTTGCAGCTTCTTATTCTACCGTGGTTGGGCAGATCCATAGCGGTGAAGGTCATGAAAATGAACCGCTAAAAATATTTTATAAGAAGTTCCCTGGCCATACGAAGGGATCGGTCTTTTGGAATTATGAAATCAATACCGAAGGCGACGATAATTCAGGAAGGTGGGATTACTCAACTGCCGTATGGGGACATGATATGTCCGTCACTGGAACGGGCAAAAATGAGTATCCTGCAGAGCCAGTGGATGGAATAGAATTAGGGGAGGAATTCAGCTACGAAGTAAATGTTTATCAGGGGATCATGTACCTCACCTTTAAAAGTGAGAATCACGAAACCAAGACATTTACCAAAAACCTTATCGCATCCGAATACACGAAAAAAACGGACCTGCCAACACAGGTGAAGCGATTGTTTGTGCCCATAGGACAAGACGGTACGGAACGGGCCTATGCCTATGCGGGGGAATTAAATTATTTCAAGCAGGGAGCCTACAATCAAACCAACGGAAAAGATCCTGAAATCAATATGGTCTGGTGTACCGGGGCAGATACCTATAACGGTGATATCGCCAAACAATATGAAAATGGTTGTTATACGGAAGTGTGGTTTAGAGCGGGGACAGTAGGGCCCGGTACGCCGCCCAAGTAAATGGAATAAAGTAATCAAGAGGTATATTTTGTAATTAACTAAGAACAATAGGATATGAAAACATTTGGATCAAGCAAAGAATTTTTAATGGGGGATGACATTGAGTGGGAAGTTGTCGGAGAAGGTGTCAAAAGAAAAATAATGGGTTATGACGATAAGATAATGCTGGTCAAAGTACATTTTGATGAGGGCGGTGTTGGCCCAATGCATGAGCATTACCATTCCCAAGTTACCTATGTGGAAAGTGGGGAATTTGAACTTACCATTGGTGACGAGACCAAAATGATGAAGGGTGGGGATGCATTTTACATTCCGCCTCATGTCCTTCATGGTGCAATTTGTAAAAAGCCCGGGGTTTTAATTGATGTTTTTAGTCCGATCCGGGAAGATTTCATGCAATCGTAACATGGGACCATAGCGTTCTGTTTAGAGCCCTTAAAACTTCGTTAAACAAAGGGCGGAAATACCTAAAATTTTAACATTTAAATGACAAAATCATTTTTTTTTAACGCTAGCATAACATATATTTGGTAAACCAAATTGGTTAACCAGTTTGGTTTTGCAAACCAATAACGAACTAAACGATTTTAAGAATGCTTTTCTAACAAAAACAAAAAAAGGATAGGTGCACGCCTATCCTTTTATCAAATTACTTCTTTCGGAGGGAAGTAAAATCAACAAATACACATATAGTATGCACATTTGAAGAACCCAAAAATAATCAAATTCTTCCAGATATTATAAAGGCTATTTGTTGCAAACGGAATGATTCGTCAATTCCCTTAGGCGGAATTGGGATTAACTCGAGATGTAAATTAACTATTTAACAAATGAGCTTAAGAACTAAATTTTTTTTAGTTGGATTGGTACTTAGTACCATCCAACTATTTGCGCAACAAACTTTTACCGTTTCGGGAACGGTGACTGATGTAAACAGCGCACCCATTCCTGGGGTCAACATTGTCATTTTGAACACTACCCGAGGTACACAAACCGATTTTGATGGAAATTTTTCCCTTACCGTATCCGAAGGAGAGGTGGTGCAGTTCTCCTACATCGGTTTTGCAGCGCAGACCGTTGTCATGACCGGCCAAACAACGATCAATATTATTCTTGAAGAAGATCTAAATAAATTGGATGAAGTTGTGGTCATTGGTTACGGTGAGCAAAAGCAAAAAAATGTTACGAGCGCCCTAACAAAGATTGGGGGTGAGGAACTTGAAAATTTTGCTGTGGCCCGTGTTGAAAATGCCTTGCAAGGTAAAGTTGCAGGACTTCGAATTCAAACAACGGCTTCGGAAGCAGGGGGTGACCCTCAAATTACCTTAAGGGGTCCGGGATCCATTACAGGATTTTCCTCTCCCCTTATTGTGGTGGATGGTATTGTTTTGGGGAATGACCCGGATATTTTGGGTACCATAGATAACAACAATATTGCTTCATTAAGTGTTTTAAAAGATGCTTCTTCCGTTGCAATATATGGTTCTCGGGGTGCAAATGGTGTCATATTGGTCACACTCAAAGAAGGGATTGCAGGCAAAACATCATTTTCTTACAATACGTTCACAGGAATCAAATACTCCAGAAGAAACGACAATTTCAATACGACAATTGCAGATGAGCGAGCAAGACTGGACGGTCTGCAAGGTGAGGTCGATGCCATTTCCCCCAATAGTCCAAACTTCGATAGAATTACAAACGATTACAACGTTGCTTACGCCGAGCTCGAAGCCATGGAGTTTATCGCTTCATTGGGCGATGGTGAGCAAAATTGGCAAGATGAAATTTTCCCCGGTGGTACTATAACCAGTCATTCTTTTTCAGCCAGAGGGGGAACGGAATTGACAAAATACAACGCTTCCTTGACCTATCTGCATGATGAGGGCATTAATCTGATTGATGACTTTAAACGATACAATGCCAGAATAAAGGTAGATAGTAAAACAAAAAACGGTAAAATCAAGTTTGGCACCAATTTACGGGCAAACTTTAATGATCAAGAACGATTGCCGGCCCGATTTACCGATCCCTTAAGACAATACGGGCATTTGCCCCTATTTCTGAATGAAAATCATCTAAACTATGTGACCAACTTTTCCAGGGATATTGGTGTTTCTACGGATGCAGGAGCACAATTTGAAAATCTTGGGGTAGGCAGTTATGGTTTTTCCAGGGCATTTGACCATGTGTTTACCGTTGACCCCAATAATCCAAGGGCAATTGCTAGAGATCCAAGCACAGGATTGCCATTGGTCAGTGATTTGACCTCTGGGGGATTGACTTTGTCCACCACAAGAAACGTACATCCTTTGGCCCATTTTTTTGAAAGGTCAAGCACAAAAAACCAGTTTAACTTTAATGGAGCGGCCTATATTGATTTTGAGTTGGCGGATGGACTCAATTTTAGACAAGCGATTTCAGGTATTTTCAGGCACACCCGAACCAATCGACAGGACAATGTGTTGGGCCAGGAAAATAGAGATCAGGAATCGTTTCGATTCGTGAGAAAAGACGAGGTCTATCAATATGCGTTTGAATCGCTATTGCGATACAGAAAAAGTGTTGGGAAACACAACTTCAATCCAGTGGTCGGTTTTGAATATACCGTCAGGGATTTTTTCAGACAGGATTCTGAGGCCGTAGGTTTCACCAATGACTTTAATGTTAACATTGCACTTGCCGACAATGGAACCACCGCTACCCTTAATGGACAGGACAAACTGGTCTCCTATTTTGGTCGACTGGACTATGATTACGATGGTAAATACCTGTTTCAGCTCTCTGCCCGTGCGGATGGCAGTACGAGATTCGGACCCGATACCAGATTTGGTTTCTTCCCAGCGGCTTCTTTTGGTTGGAATGTGTCAAGTGAAGACTTCCTGGCCTCCAGTGATTTCATTACGTTCCTAAAATTAAGGGCCAGTTATGGTGTTTCGGGCTTGAACGAAATATCCAATAATGTCTTTGATTCGTTATATCGTTTTGAAGAGACATTCAGTACCGTTGGCTATAATAATGGTGTGGGGGTAAAAGGAACAACCTTGCCCAATTCAAATTTAGGTTGGGAAAAGTTGATAGAATTTAATCCAGGTATTGATATTACGTTTGGCAGGGGTGTTTTAAGTATAACGGCGGACTACTATACCAGAACAAGTGAAGACTTAATTCTTTTTGCTCCGGTATCCGCGACCTATGGTGCGGATGCATGGTTACAGAACATTGGAAAAGTCAAGAACGAAGGTGTTGAAATTGTGGCAAGTTCCCGGCTGTTGAGCACCCCAAAATTCAGATGGAATGTTGCAGGTCAATTTTCCTTGAACAGAAATACGGTAGAAAGTCTGGGGAACAATGAGCAGATCATCTCAAGGATCGATCAAGATACCCGGCCAACGGAATTCATTGCCCGCGTGGGGCAACCGATAACTTCTTTTTATGGCTTTGTCTATGATAGGGAGATTCCATTGGAATGGGTAGATAATCCATTTAACCGGTTCAACAATGATTTTGCTGATGTATATGTGAAGGATTTGAACAATGATGGGATCATAGATGATGAGGATAGAACCGAGTTGGGGAATCCATATCCTGATTTTGAATGGGGTTTTAATTCTGAATTCACTTATAAGAATATTGACTTTTCGTTCCAATGGCAAGGATCCCATGGGGCTGAGGTAAGGGTTGCCGATTTGGATCAGTTGTACTATGCCAGTGAATCGGCCGTAAATGAAGTGGCCAGTTTTCCTGATGCTGATTTAACGGTACACCGCAGGTTTACGGACGATCACATTCAAGACGCATCGTTCATTGCTTTGAGGAACTGTACGTTGGGATATACCGTCCCCAGTGAACTGGGCGAAAAATACGGGTTCGATAGATTACGCTTTTATCTAACGGGAGAAAACCTATTGTACTTCTTTGCCGAAGGTTATGAAGGCTTCAATCCTGAAGCGGTAGGACAAACCTCAAATAATGCAAATACCCCATTGACCTTTGGCTATCAAAGAGGTGATGGGCCAATAGTGAGATCGGTATCATTTGGGATTAACTTTCAATTTTAATCAGTTATGAAAAGAATATATATAAGAATACTAATTTGTTTTTCCTTAATCACTTTGTTGGCGAGCTGTGAAGAGGAACTTGACCTGAGCAACCCCACTGCACTCTCATTGGAAGAGTTGCTTCAAACCGACGATGGCTTTCTATTGTTGGCCAACGGAGTTTTGGATGCTTACCAAAAGATTCCGGCAAATGAGTTTTTATTGACTGAACTTCGTTCGGATAACGTTAGGGCCAATACGGAAAATGGAAATTTTCCTTTAATAGCGTCATATAACGTTGATGTCAATAATGGGGATGTGGCCACCTACTATTCCAATAATATGGCCACCATAAAACATGCGAATACAGTTATCGATAACCGGTTTTTAGCTCCCGAGACCCAACAGTTCACCGTTGGGGAAGCCTATTTTATGAGAGCTTTGTGCCATTTTAATCTGGTCAGGGCCTATCAAAATGTTCCTTATGTAGATAAGGTATTGGACGTAAATGAAGAAGAAGCGCTGGAGTATCCCCAATTGCCCGAAGCTGAAGTTTATGAGAGAATTATCGATGATTTTAAAACCTCAATTGCTTTTCTCAATGGTGTTGAACAAAATAGGTATCGACCTACGGAGGGTGCGGCCATTTGTTTGGCAGCAAAAGCGTATCTCAGTCAGCCAAATCCCGATTATGTTGAAGCCGAGTTACTATTGGCCTCTGTGGTAGAAAACAATGACTTTTTCAATTATGATCTGTTGTTTGTTGAAAGGGAAGATGCCGAGAATTTTGTTTTCAACGCAGATTCTTTGGATCCCTCCATCGATATTTTAACGGATGCCGAATACCATGCCAATTTGGCGATATTGTACGGGAATGTATTTGGAAATGAATTTTCAGGGGGGTTTTTAGTAGACTCTGAGATTGTTCTCGATGGGAGTTGGTCCAATAATCCAGGATTGGAAATCAATGATGAGGTTATATTTTCAATTGCCTACGACCTTTTTAGTAGCGATAACTATGTGACCAGTGACAGTGGTTTGGACGATCAGGTCCAAACAGATTCGGAATCCCATAGTTTTGCGATGACCTTACAAGGACCTTCCAATGGTGTCAATATTGCAACATTGGACTTTTTGGAAGTGATGACACCGGAACTTCAACCGGTGAGATTCCCCGCAAGTATTCAAGTGTTGTCCTATAATCCGGAGGTTATTACGAACGATACGTTTAATGATAAATTTCCAACCGATGGTGAAATTGGGGATAACGACTGGATCGTTTTGAGATATGCAGATGTTCTGTTGCTCTATGCCGAGGCCATTTTGGCCGGTGGTGAAAGCACTACCGATCCCAGGGCTGTTAGCGCATTCAACCAGGTTAGGGCAAGGGCAGGTCTGGAAGAGGTGGCCAACTTGACCAAAGACGCTTTGTTGGAGGAACGCAGGGTGGAGTTCGTTTATGAAAATCAGCGGTTATATGATCTGATACGTTTTGGTGAAGCAGATAATATCTTGCAGCGATTTTCGGATGAAAACAATCTATTTTATACCAGTGAAAGGAAATACCTCCCCTTTCCACAGCGTGAAATAGACAATCTGCCCAATTTTTACGAACAAAATCCCGGATATTAAAATTCAATTACTATGAAAAATGTTTTTTTAAACCTGAGATGGGGTGTTCTGGGAATATTGGTTTCCTTAGCCTCCTGCGTTAGTGATGATTTAGCGGATGTTGGGGACCTGGAAGATTTTACGGGCCCTACCCCTTTCTATAGTTTTACCGATATTTCCACTTCGGAATTCGATTGCAACGATATTGAGTTATCCGCAAATTATGAGGTTAATTTTCAAGCCGGCTCCAATCTAGCCGTAAATGGAACACAATATCTATGGTCCGTTGAACCTGGAGAAGGAATCACCCTGATACATAAGGATTTACCTATTCTTAGGCAATTGATCGAGGCTGAGCTGGCTGCAGTGGTTGCCCTGGAAGAGGAAATAGCAAAGCTCGAATTCAGGATTCCCTGTGAATCGGATATGGATAGAGTTGCCGTACTGGAAGCGGAAATTGCCGACTTGGAGGGGCAATTGGCCAGTGCCGAAGCTGCCGTTTCAGAGGAGACTCGACAAAACGTAGCGGATTTTGAGAGCCAAATTGCGGCTTTGCCCGCAGCAACCTTGGAGGACAGGGAGCTTATTTTTTCATTTCCAGGTCCAGGGGATTACAATGTGAGTCTAATGGTGACCGATAACCTTGGGAAATCGGAAACCACGCTGCGGACGGTTACCATTAATCAAGCGGTTCCAACCATACCGGTTCCGGAAATAGGGGAACCTAGTTTTGAGGACAATAGTTTGTTTGATGGCACCGGAGATGGTCGGGATTCCTGGAGGGCCCCAAACAATACGGATTGGAGTCCCCTTGGTGGTGGCACTACGGTGATACAGATCAATTCAACATCTGTGGAAGGGAGGCTGCCTGACGGTTTTCAAGCGGCCAAATTTCCTGCTGATGGGGCCAGGGTGGCCTATCAAGAAATAGAGGTAACCCCAGGTGCGGAATATGTGCTGACCTATTTTAGTGAGTTCGATGACAGTGGCTTTGGTGATATTACGGTATCCATATTAAATCCTGATACTGCGAGTTACACAGAATCGCTACTGGATGAAAATATCGTTGCATCACGAACGGATAGCAATGTTGGTCGAGTGAGTGATGTTTTTAAGCAAAATGCCATTACATTCCAATCAGGCGAAAATGAGAGTGTAATCATTTACGTAACAAATACCGGTGTTGAAAGTAGACTGGATTCATTCGCCATAACAGTTAAACAATGAGGATCATGTGCAAGAAAATTAAATATTCCATTAGTAGTGTTTTGGCTTTATCATTTGTATTGGTAAGCTTTTTGTCCTGTTACGATTCAACATTCGAGGAATTTGTACCGCCAACAGGTAATATCAACAACATACAGCCCAATACCCTGTTCACTACAAGTACCAATTCGGATGATAACCTATCTATAGTATTTAGGAGTTATTCCACGGATGCAGTTTCCTATTTATGGGATTTTGGAGATGGTGGGACATCATCGGAAGCAAACCCAAACTATACTTATGCCATCGGCGGTTTGTACAAGGTGAAATTGACAACGACCAGTTCGGACGGTCTAACCGCGGTTGATTCAACCGAAGTATCCCCCATGTTTGTCAACTTTGATTTTAGTACGGTGGATTCCGAGGTGACTTTTGAAAACCTGACTACCGGGGCCCTTGAATTGGTGTGGGATTTTGGGGATGGACAAACTGTGGAGTGGAGTTCTGAAGAGGATACCGAGGAAGACCCCAATTTTAGTCCGATATATATCTATGCCACTGCTGATATTTTTGAAGTAACGCTTACAGCAACCAACTTTTTGGGTGTTGAGGTAGCCACAAGCAAAATTATCCAGGGTCTGGTATTGTCCACAGTGCCTAATTTTACGTTCACTACCTCATCCTTAACCGCTGAGTTTACGGACAGTTCGCTTTTGGCCGTATCACACAGTTGGGATTTTGGGGATGGTAATACGTCCACAGAAGTTAATCCAACCCATACCTATGCTGCTGATGGTACCTATGATGTTACGTTGACCACGACCAATGAAGCCGGTGTTTCAAAAAGTATTACACAGGCCGTAGCTGTTGGAGGAATTGAAGCTACGTTTGCCGCGGTTATCCAAAATGCGGATTTCCAGACCTATCCTACTTCCCAAAACAACAACAATGATTTGGTTGATGCCTGGACCGTGAATCCGGACAATACTTTTAACGATGGGACGAACACTCCTTTTGACTTCTGGAGGAATGAAGCTTTGGAAGCTTGGGTTCAAACCCCTGCCAATAATGGCGGTACAGGAACAACGGACAAAGCGAGCTCATCGGGCACGGATGCAACATCGGCAGGAGGTACTTCCGATAGATCGCTCAAGTTTGACAGTTCTGGTGAAAGGGCCTATCAACCCTTTGAGGTTGAAACGGGAGTGGAATATTCGATTTCTGCCTTTATAAGAACGGAAAGTACGCCTGTAGGCGATTTGGAAGGAACATTCTATATTTTATCCGATCAACCGGCTGCCGATACGGAACTGGCTTCGTTGGCACTCGTTACCCAACCCGTAATTTCCGATGCTGTGGATGGTTGGCAACAAGTTACCTTTAGCTTTACGGCAGATGCCACATTTAGCTTTCCCCAAAGCAGGGTAGATGAGAATGCAGATGATATTTTGACATCAACGGACCAGAAATTTGTCATCTTCTATTTTGTTCCAACCACTACGGTTTCTGGGGATAACGAAGTATTCTTGACAGATGTCGTTATTAATACCCCTGGATTTTAATTCCGGAATGAAATCGGGAAGATAAATGATAAGGCAAATGAGACATCTCCGAAAAGAAACGGTAAGTTTTATACTAATCACACTTCTATCTGTTAACGCTATTTGTCAGGAAAAGACAAATAGCGTTGCAGACTCGGATGTAAAGGTTGAAAAGCGTAAGAAGAAAAAAAAGAAGTATCGCCTGCCAAAAGTTGATTTAAGGCATTGGAGCGTTACCATTCCGGAAGGTAATGGAAAAGGTAAGGCCTTGACCGTTCAACCACCTGCTATATTGGACTATGCCACCAATGAATCTCTTACCCCCTATATGTATAATGATTCCGTGGCGGGAGCTCTGGTCTTTCATGCGTATCCGTCAAATTCAACCACCGCAAATACAAAATATTCGAGATCTGAACTTAGGGAACAAATGGTTTCCGGTGACAACAACACAAACTGGACATTTGCCCAAGGGGGCCGTTTAAAAGCCAAGATGGCCATGGGGGAGGTTTCCAAAGCGAAAGATGGAAAATATCATAAAGTGATCATAGCCCAAATCCATGGAAGGCTCACTAACGAACAGCGGGAGTTGATTGGACAAAAAGACAATAATGCACCACCCATCCTTAAGATTTATTGGCAGGACGGTAAGATACGAGTGAAGACCAAAGTGCTAAAATATGCGGATGTCGACCAGGTCGGCATATTGCATAAAGAAGCGTGGGGAGATGATAAGGGTAGAACGTTTGAGGAGGAAGTTGGTTTTAGAAAGTTTCTGATAGGGGTAAACGTTACGGACGGCAAAATGGTGGTCTCTTTAAATAAAAATGAGTTTTTTGTTTATGACGATATCAGTATAAGAAAGTGGGGCATTTTTGAGAATTACTTCAAGGCTGGCAATTATCTCCAGACCAGGGATGAAGGTGCTTTTGCCAAAGTAAAAATTTATGAACTGGACGTTGAACACTAACCGTATACTATGAGATCTGTTTTTTGGTTTATGGGCTTGCTGGTTACTTTGGCCTCTTGTCAAAGTTGTGATTCCAAAGAGGAGGTACATCAGGAAATCCAGGAAGAAATAGGTGCTGAAGAAGGGACACCTACCGGGATTGTGGAGGAGACCACGGACCCCACATACGTACTGCCGGAAATCGATTTAAACCATTGGAAGGTGACCCTTCCCATAGGAAGGGATGGTAGACCCATTGAGGTGGAACCACCAGAAATATTGGCGTACGCCACAAACGAAACCTTGAAACCGTTCATGTACAATGATTCCATAGCGGGAGCATTGGTGTTCCATACCTATCCTGGAGCCACCACCCCAAACTCCTCCAGGTCCAGAACGGAACTTAGGGAACAGATGGAACCGGGTAGCAACTCGGTCAATTGGACCTTTTCCCAAGGAGGTAGGCTTAAAGGAAGATTGGAAATGGAGGCCATTTCACAAGATTTGGATAAGGACTACCATAGGACCATTATTATGCAGATCCATGGACGTTTGACCAACGCCCAACGGGATTTGATCGGGCAAAAGGACAATAATGCCCCACCCATGCTCAAAATATACTGGCAGGATGGAAAGGTTAGGGTAAAGACCAAGGTTCTCAAAAATCCCAATGTTTCGGATACGGAAATATTGCATACGGATGCATGGACAGATGATGATGGCTTTAATTTCAATGAAGAAGTAGGTTTTAATCCATTCTCATTGGAAGTGCTGATTGCTGAGGGTAGAATGGAGGTAATATTGAATGATTCCGAAGCAGTGGTTTATGAGGATGACAATATTAAGAAGTGGGGCATTTTTGAAAACTACTTTAAAGCGGGAAATTATTTGCAAACCAGTGATGATGGAGCCTATGCAACCGTCAAATTTTATGAACTTGAGGTTTCCCATTGAAACGAACAAGAATATCAAGGACCAATGAAGAAGCGTTTTCCGTAAGGGAAGGCGTGATGAATTACTTAGCCCGCTTAGCAGAGTTATCTCCATACCATTGATGATGTTTTACTTCTTTTGAATCTTATGTTAACGGTAGTGACCCTGTAGTTAAAGGACAAGCCCAATGGATGTTTTTAGTCCAACTCCAAGGATTTTAGGCCATGACGATATAGGATCATACCGTTCTGTTTAGAGCTCTTAAAACTTTCTTAAACAAAGGAAGGGAACGCCCAAAATTTTAACATTTAAATGACAAAATCATTTTTTTTTAACGCTAGTATAACATATATTTGGTAAACCAAATTGGTTAACCAGTTTGGTTGAGCAAACCGAAATCAATAAAACCCATAGCGAATGACGTTTTAGTTGACCATAAAAAAAAGGACAGGTGCACGCCTATCCTTTTGATGCATTACTTCTTTCGGAGGGAAGTAAAATCAACAAATACACATATGGTATGCGCATTTGAAGAACTCTAAAATAACTAAATTCTTCCAGATACTATAAAGGCTATTTGTTGCAATTAGGATGATTCGTCGGTTCCCTTAGGGGAATTGGAATTAACTCAAGATGTAAATTAACTATTTAACAAATGAGCTTAAGAACTAAACTTTTTTTAGTTGGGTGGGTACTTGGTACCATCCAGCTATTTGCACAACAAACCTTTACCGTTTCGGGAACGGTAACGGATGTAAACGATACCCCTGTCCCAGGGGTGAATGTTATTGTGGTGAACACCACTCGCGGTGTTCAGACCGATTTTGATGGAAATTATACGGTTGAAGTAGCCTCGGGAGAAGCCCTGCGCTTTTCATATATAGGCTATACTACACAAACCGTGGAAATCACAGATCAACAAACCTTGGACATTGTGTTGCAGGAAGATTCGCAAAAATTGGACGAGGTCGTGGTAATTGGTTATGGTACCCTAAAAAAATCTTCTTTAACGGGTGCTGTCGCTAAAGTAGAAGGCGGTGAAATTGCAGCAATCCAGGCCAATCGCGTAGATGAGGCATTGGGAGGTAAGTTATCCGGGGTTTTGATTCAAAATCAAGATGGGGCACCAGGTGCCGATCCCAAGATTCAAATAAGGGCGGCATCATCCGTTAATGGTAATCAAGATCCACTGATTGTTGTGGATGGGTATCCAATTTCAGGAAGTTTGGCAACGGTTAACCCCAATGATATTGAAAGCCTGGAAGTATTAAAGGATGCTGCCTCGGCCGCTATTTATGGTTCACGGGGAGCAAACGGGGTTATTTTGGTCACGACTAAAAAGGGAAGACAAGGTAAAGCCAGTTTTAGCTATAATACTTTCGTAAGCACCTCAAGCAAGTATAGGGACAATATTCTTAAAAATGGACGCGAATGGGCTGCCATCTCCAGAGCAGAGATTGCCGCTGGTAATTGGGATGTTTCTCAAATAGACCCTGCATTTTTGGAGTATCGATTAACCGCTTATGAGGAATCACCTGGTGTAGTGGGCATAGAAGATTGGTTTTTCCGAAATGGCTATACCATGAACCACGACTTCAGCATGAGTGGAGGAACTGAAGATGTAAATTATTTTGCTTCCGTGGGTTATCAAAAAACGGAAGGTGTGGTGATTACCCAAGGGTTTGAAAGATTCAATGCACGTTTGAATATTGATGCGAAACTGGGCGACAAGTTCAAGACAGGTATAAGTTTCAATGGATTTGTATCGGATAGGGATATTGTGGGCCATGACATGAGGGACCTTTTGAGGGCATATCCGGTTCATCCCATCTATCATACAGAGGAATCCATCGCATTTGTTCAACAACTGGATGCTCAGGCACAGGCCTTGGGATTGCCCTCATTTGATAGCGGGTATAGGGGAGGTGACGCACCTTTTAATAACAGTATCTACACATTACAGCCAGGGATGACTGCACAAGACTGGCACTATGGTAGGGCAAATAATGGTATCGGAGGATCGGGAGATGCAGGTCCCGCAACAAAACTTGACAATACGGATCGATATCAAAAAACGTATTTCGGCAATCTTACTTCGTATTTGCAATACCAAATTATAGATGGACTGAACATAAAAACCGTTTTGGGAGGAGACCTTAGGGATACCCAAGACTATTTCTGGAGGGGGCTTGAGTTCGATTCCAGAGGACGTACCAATCAAACTGCATTGGATCAAACCGATGTTAAAAGGACTTCAATATTAAGTGAAACTACCCTGAATTTTGCAAAGACAATAGGTAAGCACGACATCGCTGCGGTAGCTGGACTTGAATTTCAAAATTTCTTTATCAATGGGACCGCCCTACGGGGTACCAATGTGCCATTCAGTGATATTATAAACTACAACTTATTGGATCCGGCGGATATCATTGTAACGGAGCGGGACGAGACCATTACAAGAAGGAGTGTTTTTGGAAGGGTCAACTATTCGTATGACAATCGCTATTTGTTTTCGGCATCGTTGCGAAGGGATGGGGATTCCCGTTTCGGAGCCAATAATAGGTTCGAAACATTCCCGGCCCTTTCCGTAGGATGGAACGTGCATAACGAATCGTTTTACAAATCGGATGCGTTGAGTTTATTAAAACTAAGGTTCAGTACCGGCTCTTTGGGAACGACTTCGGATTTAGGGGCGTATAATTCATTGAGTCTTTTGAATCCCCAGCCCACTGCCCTGGGAATTGGCTTCCTAATTCCGTCAGATGTGGCTAACACCGATTTAACGTGGCAAACCAATACGGAGACCAACTATGGTCTGGACTTAGGGTTCTTTAAAAACCGTATTCGACTGAGTGCGGATTACTACACCTCCGACATTGAGGACATCTTGATCAATCAGAGTGTGGAGGAGGTTTTTGGAACCCCTTCAATACGGTTGAATTCAGGAGATGTCAGAAGTTCCGGTCTGGAACTGGAGCTATCCGCAACCATTGTACAAAAACCGGACTTCACCTGGGATATCGGTGCCAACCTATCTACGGTTGATACGGAAATTACAGATTTGGGAGATATTGATGAATTGCCGGACGTCATCTATGGCCAGAGTGGTAGAGGTCCCGTGTTTCGAAACTATGTCGGCGGGGAAATTGGCGAAATGTGGGGATTGGAAACCATTGGGGATGTTGAGATGCGATTCTTGGAAGATGGGACAAGGCACCCGAACAACCAGACCGGGGAATCTTATGTAGTAGATCAAAACGGTGATGGTGTAATCGATAGAACAAGAACGGTTGAAGAAGGTGGGGATTTGGTCAAAATAGGACAAAACACACCTGACTTTTACTGGGGTTTGAATGGTTCAATGAGCTATAAGGCTTTTGATATGTCGTTCCAATTCCAAGGGGCCCAAGGAGGGGAAGTCTACAATATAGACCCGCTCTACTATGGTTCACAATGGGGTGGTCGATTGGTGGATAGTTTTGATGTGGATGATGATGGTATCGCCGATCATAATGGAGAGCACTATACAGCGAATAGGAATCAAACGGATGCCACTTTACAAGATGCATCTTATGTCGCCCTGCGAAACCTTACTTTGGGATATACATTCAATCAGGACTTCACCAATAAAATAGGGTTAAGTTCTGCAAGGGTATACGCCGCAGCAACGAATTTGTTGTATTTGTGGGGAGATGATTATACCTCTTTTAATCCAGAGGGTGTTGAGACTGGGAACAGTGGCTATTTAGGGCCTACTACATTTGGGGTGCAAGTAGGTGCAAGTCCCATTGTTAGAAGCTTCACGCTTGGTTTAAATGTTAATTTTTAAATGAAAGAAATGAAAACAGTATATACATTTTTATTGGGGTCATTGTTATTGATAACGGCATGCGATAATGATTTGGACCAATTCCCACCCAATATCGCCAGTTCTGATTCATTGGAAGATTTTACGGGAGTTTTGAATGCGGCATACTTCTATCAGCACGGGTCCGTTACGCCAATAGCGGTGATGGGGGATTTTAGAGCGGACAATGCGCTAATGGAAGAAGAACCATTTCCTGAATTTGACAGATTTGGTCCCGATTTAGTGGTAATGGAAGACCAGTTTTTTGGGCCTTTCTACACCGCTTTATATCGATCCATAATCAGTGCCAATAACGTTATTGAAAATTCTTCAAACGCTACCCATATTGGTGAAGCAAAATTTTTAAGGGCCTTGTCCTACTTTAAACTGGTCATGGTTTTTGGGGACGTCAGTGTAATTCTGGATGTGCCAAATATAGAGAGCATTCCCACTTTTGATGTGGCAAGACAACCAGCTGATGATGTGTACAATACCATAATTATCCCCGATTTACAGGATGCCATTGCTGCTTTAAGTACTGAAATCATAAATGGAAGGGCTTCAAGATATGCGGCTCAGGGATTGCTGGGCAAAGTATATGTACATCGAGGGGATTTTAGCAGTGCGGAACCACATTTGGCCGCCGTTGTCGATGGAGCTGCGGCAGCAGGAATCAGTTTACAGGAAAACTTTGGAGATATTTTTGGTGTCGATAATGATTTGAATCCGGAAATCATATTTTCGACCCAAATATCAAGTTCTGTGGTGGATGAATACACGTTCTCCGAGTTTTGGTCATGGTCCGGAGGCCTAGATACAAAATCGTTGTTGCCCTTGGACCCCGATTTGATAGCTGCTTTTGACGCCGTCGCTGGTGACATCATTCAAGCAGGGGATACTTTGGATTTAAGAAGGGCCGTAACTATTGACGAAAATATTATGGCCTCTCCAAAATTCCCTCAAACAGGAGGTCCCGATCATGACTGGATAGAAATGAGATTGGCGGATGTTATTCTGTTGTACGCGGAAACATTGAATGAGAATGGTGCCTCCGCAGAGGAGGTGCTGGACCTTTTGGATCCCTTACGGGCCAGGGCTGGATTAACTGCCCTGGATCACACGGTCCTTAATACGCAGGCGTTGGTGAGACAGGCCATTCAGGACGAAAGAAGATTGGAGTTGGCCTTTGAAGGACATCGATGGTTTGATTTGGTCAGAACGGGTACTGTTGATGCTGAAATGGGACAGACCATAAACAGTGATTATCACTTGTTTCCCGTTCCAATATCGGAAGTGCTGGCAAGCGATGGAGTAATTACCCAGAATCCTGGGTATTAATCATAATTAGTTGAGTTAGTTTAGTTAAGTACAGGGTTATTCGACAAAATTTTGTCAATAACCCTTTTTTCCCAAGAAAAGCTGGAGAAACACGTGATTTGATCAAGTATTTTTCATAAATTTAACAAACCAATCTGGTTAACCAATCTGGTTGCACAAAAAATATGAAAATAGAAATTTTAACCAAAAACGACAGCAATAGAAATATCCAACAGGGAATTATTTCCAAGCTCAGGGACTACATCGAATACAAAAACCTTGAGCCTGGGGACAAATTGCCCTCGGAACGTATGTTGTCCGAACGATTTGAAGTGAGTCGCAGCAGTATAAGGGAAGCCATTCAGAAATTGGAATTCTTCGGAATACTTAAATCCCGACCGCAAAGTGGAACCTTTATTGCAAATATTGGTAGGGTGGCCATGAGTGGCATGTTGGATGAAATCCTACGCCTGGAGGATCCGGATTTTAAATCGCTTGTGGAGACCAGAATACTGCTCGAACTAAAAACGGTGCGTTTAGCATCCCTAAGAAGGACCGAACAGGATTTGGAAAAAATGCGGGCCGCTTTGGATGCCTATACAGCTAAGGTGTTAAATGGGGAAAAGGCCGTGGAGGAGGATCTATTGTTTCATTTGGCCATTGCCCAGGCCAGTAAGAACAGTACCATGAATACGTTCATGCTGATTATAACACCGGAGATTATCACCAATTTCGAAAAATACCATGTCTGTGACGCCAATTTGTCCTTTAACGGAATACAGGAGCATGAGGATATTTACGAGGCCATTAAGGATCAGGAGCCACAAAAGGCAAAAGAAAAAATGAAAGCACATTTTAAAGTGCTATATCAATATTGTTACAACACAAAAGAATAAACGGGAATGGACAAAATTGCACGCTTTTGTCCATTACAATTGAAATAAGTAGGAGGAAGTAAACTTAACAAGTACATTGGATTCCAAAGAGTAGCGCTTCTGCTGACCCATTGGTTTTCCTAGTCTTAGTAAGTTTCAGCATAGTTTTTAATTCGGTATTTGGCCATACATCCCATAACAGGGGTTAGGTGCCGTATTTGTAATAAAGTAATTGAAAAAGATATGAAGGTTAAAGGTTTAAGATGGATAATCATTGGGTTGATATTTATTGCCACGGTCATAAATTACATAGACAGAAGCGCACTGGGGATTATGTGGGGCGGACTTGATAAAGAAGGGACTATAGCCCACTCCCTCAACTTAACCAAAGAGGATTATGCGTTAATTCTGAACATCTTTATGGTCGCTTACGCATTGGGCCAATTGTTTTCAGGAAAGCTGTTTGATAAAGTTGGCACAAGAATAGGTTATGTGATCAGTATTGGGGTTTGGGGATTGTCCTCTTTCTTGCACTCCACAGTAAGGGGGTTGCTTTCCATTGCGATTTTTAGGAGTACCCTGGGGTTATCGGAGGCAGGGAACTGGCCGGGGGCCGTGAAAAGTAATGCGGAATGGTTTCCCATTAAAGAACGGGCCATTGCACAGGGATTGTTCAACGCAGGGGCTTCCATTGGTTCTGTAATTGCACCACTGCTTATTGCATCCCTATTTGTTGCCTACGGTTGGAGGATTACCTTCATGGTCGTTGGTTCTTTTGGACTTGTTTGGATCATCCCATGGTTGCTGATCAATAAGGCGGGACCTAAAAAACACCCCTGGATTACCCAGGAAGAACAAAAATTTATTGTTGAAGGACAAAGTGAGGCCGATAAAAAAGCCACGGAGGGTACCAAGGGGAAAAGTCTAAAGGAAATCCTTTCCTACAAGGAGTCGTGGGCAGTGGTTGTGGGTCGTTTCTTTTTGGAGCCTATTTGGTGGCTGTTTGTAGGTTGGATGCCCATTTATTTGTTTGATGTCTATGGGTTTAATGTCAAGGAAGTGGGGATGTTCCTATGGGTACCTTATGTTGGGGCCGCAGTAGGCAGTATCGCCGGGGGATTTGTCTCCGGAAAGATCATTGCCAAAACAAATTCAATAGACAAGGGAAGGAAAACCACCATTTTTATTGGGGGTATCCTTATGTTGTTGGGGCTTATAGCAACCGTCCTTATTGGGGATACTGCCGAAAAATTTGTGGCCATCGTATCTCTAGTCCTCTTCGGATTCCAATTTGCCATTAGCAATGTACAAACGCTTCCCAGTGACTTCTTTAGTGGGAAATCCGTGGGATCATTGGCCGGATTAGGCGGAATGATAGGGGTGTTCTCTGTAATTGTAATGAATTTCCTGGTACCCTTGGTGGTGGATAAATTTTCGTATACACCAATTTTTATAGCGATTGCAATATTTGTTCCGCTCGGGGTAGCGGCTATCTATTTCTTCGCCAAAAAGATCCAATCAGTAGAAAACTAATAAATCAGAATAAAAATTAAAACAGCAAATAGCAATGAGTGATTTAAACGGAAAAGTTGCCGTGATTACAGGTGCTACGGGAGGTATTGGCTTTCAAGTAGCGAAAAGGCTTGGTAAGGACGGATACACTGTAATTTTGAATGGTATAGAAGATGAAGCTGGGGCCCAACGGGTAAAGGAACTGACCGCAGAAGGCATCACCGCCGAGTATTACGGTTTTGACGTTACCGATGAGGACGCCGTGACTTCCAACATCAATACCATTGGGGAAAAATACGGCAAGGTGGACGCCCTTATCAATAATGCAGGAGGTTTGGGAGGAAGATCCCGATTTGAGGAAATGACCACTGAATTTTACCGGGGGGTCATGGCACTGAACCTTGATTCAACATTCTTTGCCTCCAGGGCAGCGATCCCTTTCCTTAAAAAAGGGGAAAATGCCTCAATCATCAATTATACCTCAATCGCCGGATGGAATGCCGGAGGGCCCGGTGCCGGTATTTACGGAACCTCCAAAGCTGCAGTGCATGCCATTACGAGGGCATTGGCAAAAGACCTTGCAGAATATGGTATTCGGGTGAACGCAGTGTCACCGGGGACCATTGATACCCCTTTCCATACCCAGATCAAATCCACCAAACCGGAAGTTTTTGCTTCCTGGAAGAACAATATTTTGTTGGGACGATTGGGACAGCCGGAAGAAGTGGCCTCCGTTATTTCCTTTTTGGTCAGTGATGATGCCGCTTTCTTGACCGCAGAAACGATTCAAGTAGGGGGTGGACAAGGTTTGGGCATCTAAAGGGAACTCCCAGCGAGCGAAATAGTCGTTTTTTAACGGCTTGTTTCGCTGCTCAGAAAGCTTCCTTAATTCGGAGAACCAATAGGATATAAATGATGGCTTAGCCCTTAGTGGGACAAGGACATCAACAATTAAAAAGTAAAAATACACATGAAAAAAGTAGTCACTTTCGGGGAAATTATGCTTCGTTTGGCACCTCCGGGATTTTTAAGATTTTCACAGACCAATACCTTCGATGTCGTCTATGGTGGTGGTGAATCCAATGTTGCCGTTTCTTTGGCCAATTATGGAGTACCGGTGGATTTTGTGACAAGGCTACCGGACAATGACATTGGCCATTGCGCCCTTATGGAAATGCGTAAAAGGGGCGTGGGTACCGATAAAATGATTTTTGGAGGGAATCGGTTGGGCATTTATTTTTTGGAAACCGGAGCGGTATCCAGGGGGAGTAAAGTGGTTTATGACCGTGCCCATTCCGCGATGTCCGAAATTGAAAAGGGCATGATTGACTGGAAATCGGTTTTTGATGAGGTCGAATGGTTCCATTGGACCGGGATTACACCGGCAATTTCACAAGGTGCCGCGGATGCCTGTCTGGAAGCGGTACAAACGGCCAGCGAAATGGGGGTAACCATTTCCACCGATTTAAACTATCGTGCCAAACTTTGGAAGTATGGAGGGGACAGGGAAGCGATCATGTCCGAATTGACCTCCTACTGCGATATCGTTTTGGGCAATGAGGAAGATGCCGAAAAACACTTTGGGATACAACCGGAAGGTCTGGACATTACCACCCAGGGCGAACACGTTAAAGCGGAAGCTTTTCTTTCGGTTTGCCAACAAATGATGAAGCGGTTTCCCAGGGCTAAAAAGGTAATCACCACATTAAGGGGCTCCCTATCGGCATCCCATAACACGTGGGCCGGAGTGCTTTATGATGGGAAGACCATGTACAAGTCCCCAGAATATCAAATCACCCATATTGTGGATCGCGTGGGCGGTGGTGATTCGTTTATGGGCGGGTTGATCTATGGATTGCTCAACTATCCTGAAGATGATCAGAACGCTTTGAATTTTGCTGTGGCCGCTTCCTGCTTAAAACACACCATCAAAGGGGATGCCAACCTGGTCACGGTCCCGGAAGTTGAAAAATTAATGGGTGGCGACGCCTCCGGAAGGGTAGCTAGATAATTTTACTATGGCACAATATTCAAGAATTGAAGTAGCAAATATCATGAGGGGTACCGGAATGGTGCCCCTTTTCTACCATCCCGATGTGGAATTGGGAAAAAAAGTGCTCAAAGCCTGTTACGATGGTGGCGCACGATTAATGGAATTCACGGCTCGGGGCGACTTTGCCTTTGAAGTCTTTTCGGAATTGAACCACTATGCCATTGCCGAATTACCGGGAATGGTAATGGGTGTAGGCTCCATTACGGATGCCGGAGCGGCCTCGCTGTTCCTGCAAATGGGAGCAAATTTTGTGGTAACCCCATCATTGCGTGAAGACATTGCTATGGTATGTAACCGAAGAAAAGTGCTTTGGTCGCCCGGTTGTGGATCGTTGACCGAAATCAACAAGGCTGAGGAGATGGGCTGTGAAATCGTTAAACTTTTTCCCGGTTCAACCTATGGCCCGGGTTTTGTCAAGGCGATAAAAGGGCCACAACCATGGACCAGCATTATGCCCACGGGTGGCGTAAGCACGGAGGAAGACAATTTGAGGGCCTGGTTTGAAGCCGGCGTGACCTGCGTGGGTATGGGATCAAAGCTGATCAGCAAGGAGATTTTGGCCAGCAAGGATTTTCAAAAGCTTGAAAATTTGGTAAGGAACACCTTGGCGATCATCCAAAAAGTAAGGAACTGACCAAGCGGGCAACCTTCCAACACAAGTAATCCACAAAACTTGTTACAAAAAGTATTTCCTTTTATTCGACCATTGATGTATATGCAATTCCAAGCTTGAATTATTGGAAATATAGCATTAAACCATCGAAATAGTTTCTAATCGGAAATGAATGCATAGGACTTTTGTTTTGAATTGACGATCATTTATCTTTAAGAAGAGCTAATTCAAAACAAGTCCTATTTTGGTCCTAAGGAAACTAATCTTCTTAGTTTTTCATTTTCCCATTCAAAAAGCATCAACTCTTTTTTTGACGCTTGGCTTTTTTGGGTTGTCCCTACCTACCATTGGGCAACAAAATAGTGTGGATTCCCTTTATTTGTGGTTCGATACAAAGATTGGGATGATAAATTCGGGACTTTACAAATCAAGGGAATTTGTGGAGGAATACCTGGTCATCAATGATGAACATCGCTTTTTTGATTCCCCCAATTATTTGTCCGGCACAATTTGGTATCAAGGTCGGCCTTTCCATCAAGTTTTATTGAAATATGACCTCTACGAAGAACACGTCATCGTTTCACCCAGAAACGTCAGCAATGTATCCCCAATACTGTTGGAGCATCAAAAAATAGACAGTTTTAGCGTCCAAAATCGGAAATTTATCAAAATAGCGGTTCTTGAAGGACAATCGAACATGGAAGGCGGATTCTTCGAACTGTTAAAAGACACCCCTCACTACACCCTGTTCAAAAAACATCGTAAGACGGATGTACGAAAAATGGACAGGAACAGACCGTACTATGAGTTTAAGGATAGGAGCCAATATGTTATAAAATACGGCAATGCCTACCATTCGGTGAAAAGTCGGAAAGATGTCCTGGACGTGTTTCCTGTTTCCAGATTGGTACGAAGAAGGCTCCTGGGAAAGAATACGGCCCGCATATTAACCGATGATTCGATACTTATTTTATTGGGAGAAATAGGCTTGGTGCTAGAGCAAGAAAACTCCGTTAATGGCTTATGAGTAGATTTTGTCTTATCATATTGCTCTTAAGTCCACTTACGGTCGTAGGTCAGGAAGACGGGGTAAAATTATCCATTTCCTTTACTGATGAACCTATTGCCAAGGTTATCCCCATGATAGAGGAACAAACGGACTACCAGTTTTTTTATGCAGAGGATTGGTTGGGTTCGGATACGATATCAGGGGATTTTATAGGGGTTAATATTTTGGAGGTATTGGATCATATTTTTGGTAAAACCGATATCCAGTATCATTTTGGGCCCAACAGAAAGATATATTTGATTCGCAATCAAATCATTTATAATGAACTTCCGGACGGCTTTTTTGGAAGGACCCCGGATAGTTCAGGTTCTAATGTGGAGATTCCATCGCGAAATGAGGTGAATCCAATTTTTCTAAATCTAGAAAAGGTAAACAGGGCTTCAAAAGTAAAAACGATAAGGATTGGAAAAGCAAATCAAAACCGCAGGGACGAGTTATTGAAGCTCCAAGGTTATGCCAGGGCGGGTACAACGGGAGAACCCATAACCGATCTGGCAATATTCATAAAAGGAGGGCGTGGTGGTGTTGTTACCAACGAAAAGGGCTATTATGAAATTAGGCTGCCGTATGGCAAAAATAGTGTCCTAACAAAATCCTTGGGTTTTAAGGATACGGAAAACATCATTGTCATGTTCAATGACGGCCGTTATGACTTTGTGCTCGAGGAGAACGTGGAGCAATTGGAAGAAGTGGTTGTTGAGGGTTTGGCCCGCACCAATGTGGAAGATGCAACCACTGGTGCAAACCAAATACTTTCCGAAGAGACCAAAAATATTCCGCTTGTATTGGGCGAACGGGATGTGCTTAAGGTTGCAACGACCTTGCCGGGAATCACCACGGCAGGGGAAGGGGCAGCAGGATTCAATGTTCGTGGGGGAAACACGGACCAAAATTTAATTCTGCTCGATGGGGCCGTCATTTACAATCCCACCCATTTTTTTGGGATTTTTCAGGCATTGAACCCTTTTGCGGTCAAAGATGCTGTTATTTATAAAGGGAATATCCCGGCGCGTTTTGGGGGTCGATTGTCATCGGTATTTGATATTACCACGGAAGATGGAAATACTTCGGCACTTTCCGCAGAAGCCTCCATAGGACCGGTAACCAGCAATGTGGTGGTGGAAACACCGGTAATCAAGGATAAGGCCTCTTTTCTCCTGGGGGCCAGGGGAACCTATTCCGATTGGATACTACGATCTTTGGATGATGAATCCCTACGTAACAGTGAAGCATCCTTTTATGATTTCATTGCCAAATACACCCATAAACTCGATGGGAACAATACCCTAAGTGGGACGGCCTATTACAGTAGGGACAATTTCAGTATCACTTCGGATTCCCTATTTGGGTTTGGAAACAGAATGGTCTCCTTGCGCTGGGATCGCCGCATCAATGAAAAAACCAAGGGGCAACTCATTTTTTCGAACAGTCAATATGATTTCGAAATTGAATTTGATGGGAACTCCAACGAAGACTTTGATTTGGGATATACCATCAACGAAACGGAAGCAAAATTGAATTTTGTCCATATTCCCAATGATAAACATACACTGAACTACGGCCTCTCTTCAAAACTGTATTTGGTGGATCCGGGAAGACGAAACCCCCTGAACAATGAATCAACCGTTACGCCCCTTGAAATTCCCAGGGAAAAGGGTTTGGAATCGGCCATATACATTTCCGATAATTTTAAGGTGAATGATAAACTCCTTATAGATGCCGGAGTGCGATTTTCCATTTTTTCAGCCTTGGGACCATCTACCCAAAGAATCTATGAAGAAGGCCAACCCAGGAGTGAAGGAACATTGATTGAAGAGCGGGAGTTTGACAGAAACGATTTCATCACTACCTACGGCGGACCTGAATTTAGACTGGCGGCCCGGTATTTATTGGCACCTGACCTATCCATTAAAGCAAGTTTCAACAACACTTTTCAATACATCCATACCCTTTCCAATACCACTACGGTTTCCCCTATAGATACCTGGAAACTTTCCGATCTCAATATTGAACCGGCACAGGGATATCAATATTCCATTGGGGTGTACAAGAATTTACAGGAAGATATGTACGAACTCAGCCTTGAAGGCTATTACAAGACCACAACTAATGTCCTGGACTTTAAGACAGGTGCGGAATTGCTTTTGAACGAAGAAATAGAAACCGAAATACTGCAAGGGGAAGGAGAGGCCTACGGTATTGAGGTATTAATGAGAAAAAACCGCGGAAAACTCAATGGATGGTTGGGGTACACCTATTCAAGGTCTTTTCTCAGGTTCGACAGCCCATTTAGGGAAGAAAGAATAAATGACGGGGACTTTTTCCCATCTAATTTTGATAGGCCCCACGACCTGAGTCTAGTGGCCAACTATAAGCTTACCAGAAGGTTCAGCTTATCGACAAATTTTGTGTACCAAACGGGAAGACCGATTACTTTTCCGGTGGGTTCATTCAATTTCAATAACTCGGAATTTGTTTTCTTCAGCAATCGAAATGAGTTTAGGATTCCAGATTACTATAGGCTCGATATTGGGTTGAATATTGAAGGGAACCACAAAATAAAGAAGTTTGCCCATAGCTTTTGGACCATATCCGTCTATAATGTATTGGGAAGGAATAACCCCTATTCCGTTTTTTTTCTTACTGATAACGGGGAGGTGAAAGCATTGCAAAGTTCAATTTTTGCCATACCCATTCCATCCATAACCTATAATTTCAAATTTTGAACCATGGATGTAGGCACCACCATAGGAAGTATAAAAAAAGGCTGTTGGGTTTTTATGTCTGCAATCATAGCAAACTCCTGCGTTGAAGAATTTGAACCCGAAACTGAGATATTTGAAAGTGCCCTGATCGTTGAAGCCACGATAACCAATGAAGAGAAAAGGCAGCAAGTGCTCGTGTCGCGGACCTTTCGGTTGGAAGAGGACGGCCCTACCCCGGAATCTTCCGCCGTCGTGCGAATAACCGATGATCAACAGGGCAACTATGCTTTTGAAGAGGTGGAACCCGGTACATATCTGTCCACGGAACCTTTTAGGGCATTGCCGGGAAGGGCCTATGAATTGACCGTGGAAACCTCGGATGGACGAACCTATGGTTCCCGGGCTTCTTCCTTGACCCCGGAATCCGAAATTCTTGATTTGTATGCTTCGGTAGGGGAGAATTCCAATGGGCAGGAAGGCATTGGGATATTCCTGGACAATAGGCCCCTTGGAACCGATGCCCGGTTTTTTAGGTTCGAGTATGAAGAGACCTACAAAATCATTGCGCCCAGATGGGTTGCCGTGGATGCCGTTGTGGTGCGAGATCGCCCCAGGCCCCCCATTGTGATTCTTGAACCCAAAACGGAAGAACAGCGTGTTTGTTACAACACGGTACCCTCAAATACCATTATCCTGTCGGATACTGAAGATTCGAGCCAAGACGGGCTGACCCGTTTTCCAGTGCGATTTATACGAAAGGATAACTTTATCATTTCCCATCGGTACAGTATTCTTGTTAAACAGTTTGTACAGTCAAGGGATGCATTTGCCTTTTATGAAACTTTGGATGAATTTTCATCACAGACGGAAAGCTTGTTTTCACAAGTACAACCGGGTTTTTTGGAAGGGAATATCTTCTCCCTGGAAAATGAATCTGAAAAGGTTTTGGGTTTCTTTCAGGTATCTTCCGTAACGACAAGAAGACTTTTTTTTGATTATGAGGATTTTTTTCCGGGCGAGCCTTTACCGCCCTATGAAAGTGACTGTAGCGAGGAATTTACCCCCAATTTGCTTCCCGATGGCCCGGATGGCCCGTCACCCCTTGTCCAGGCGATAAATGCTTTGGGGCAAAAGTATGTGGAGGCGACAGGGGATGAAAACAGTCCGTATATATTGGTCACCAGAGCCTGTGGGGATTGTACGGCCTTGGGCAGTAATGTGGTACCTGAATTTTGGGAAGAATGAAGATAAGATCAGGGAAATATTGGGGCTTGTTCAAAATCAAACGATTTTGTCAGGGCCTCTTTCTTTTTGTTCATTTTACGGGAGTATCCCAAGCTGCGCAGGATGGACAGGCCAATTTTCCTTCCGAACGAATTTATGTCCATGTAAATTCTTCCTTGGTCTTTGCCGGAGAGTATTTGTTGTATAGTTTGTATTGTTTGGACAACCGTGATCTCAGCCCCTCGGAAATCAGTAAGATTGCCTATGTGGAATTGATTGGACAGGACAACAATTCCGTCTTCAAGCAAAAACTTAGATTGACCAAAGGACGTTCCCATGCCGATTTTTTTGTCCCAACATCGGTTCCATCGGGAAATTATAAACTTGTTGCCTATACCCAATGGATGCGAAATTTTGGCGAGGGACACTTTTTTAAACAGGACATTACCATTATCAACCCCTATAACGGCGACCAAAAGGTCTTTTTAAAAGCGGAAATGGACACGCTTTCCGCGGTTCAAGGTATCCGTGGGCGTTTACAGGACAAGGGAAATGGGTTGACTGGCAACAAACCATTGGCGGTAAAAATCGACCTGAAAAAAGACGTCTATGAACCAAGGGAGAAAGTAAGCTTCATCTTGCGTGCGGCAACTGACCTGGAAATGGAATGCCACATTTCAATCGCTGTAAGGAAAGTGGATACCCTTCCCCACGCGAACAGGATTTCGGCGAATTCCGTTTCAGGAGGGAAAGCAACTAAAATGGAAAGCTTTCCGCAAAAGCAGGGCCATTTTCCCCATTTACCGGAAATTAGGGGCGAGCTGATCTTTGGCAAGGTAATGGATACAAAAACCAATATGCCCGTGGCTGGGGCCGTGGTTTCGTTTTCCATGCCCAAGCACGGAGCGCTGTTCAAAACGGCCCTGACCGATGAAGATGGGGTATTTTATTTTTCCGTTCAAGAGGAATATGAACTTGACAAAGCCATCCTTCAGGTCATTGGGGCGGAAAGGGAAAACCATCAAATAGCAATTTTGGAACCCCAGGAGCTAACATTTGGAGATATGCAGTTTTACAATTTTGGATTGTCCAACAAAATGGAAAAGCAGCTATTGGAACGTAGTTTCCATAATCAAATTGAAAACGCTTTTTTCAGTACCAAGCCGGATACGATTCGGTCCGCCCGTTTAGAGCGCCCCTTTTTTCTACAAAACAGTATTAGCTATAATCTGGATGATTATACCCGATTTGCCACCCTTAAGGAAACCGTTGTTGAGATTATAGACCATCTCTGGATAGCACGGGATGCATTTGGAAATCAGGTTTTTAAGGTTCGGGTGAACCCACCCTATGCAGAGTCGGACCGCAAACCTTTGGTTTTGGTGGATGGCGTCCAGATACAACAACATGGAGACCTTTTGGATTTTAATGCCCGTCAGATCGAAAAAATCCAATTGGGCAGGGATAGGTATGTATTTGGAAGGGAGGTCTATGAAGGGGCCATCAGTATTGAAACCACCAATGATCCCTATACCCCAATTGCTGATGCGACCTGGCTGAAGCATGTACAATTGCTGCGGCCGCAATCAAAAAAGAACTATTTTAAGCAATCCTACGGAACGGGAGGTCCCAACATGAAAAGGATCCCGGATTTTCGGTATCAACTGTTATGGTCCCCTGAGGGTACCTTTCAAAAGGAAAAGGAATTTTCTTTTTATACCTCCGATATTAGTGGAAAGTTTGAGATTACCGTTGAAGGGTTCACTTCCGATGGTACTTCGATATCCTCAAAAGCGGTCATCTCGGTCAGATAAGGCTGATCCGTAAAAACAAACCACCTGCCATGATGGCTTTACCACTTATTCGGAGTTCTTGGACTTTTTTGGGGTGGGGATGGGACTCCCTTCGACTTCTCCCAGGGTAAACTTCTCGTTCAGTGGGCTTCCTTTAACCTGGTACAATAAAAAAAGCCCTATCCTTTTGATGAAGCTTTTAACTTAGTAGTGGGGGCTGAACTTGAAACGGCAACCCTACACAAATTGGGCATGATGGTTTTTGGTTCAATATTAATTTGACCGGATATTCCTGTTTTCCTATCGGTTGTGCATTGGTGTTGTGCTGATAGCGCAGTATCCCCTATTATTACTTCTTAACAGCAACCTACCATAAAAGAACATTGGAAATGAGAACATTCCTATGGTTGTCCATATTTTTTTCTTTACACGGAATGGCACAAGAAGATCCCTTGGTGGGCCAGTGGCAGCGTGTGGGGTACTATATCCATGAATGCGGTACGGACAAGGTCATATCAACCGATGTAGGTACCGCCGGTTTTATCGAAGAATTTCGGACGGATGACACTTGGGAGGTCATTGGGGCACCCTGGAAGGGGAAATGGCAGCAATTGGAGTATAATACGTATAGGTTTGTCACTGAGTCCAGGTTTAGGGGTAAGTCCATTTCAAGTGTGGACACCATAAGGGTGGAATTTCAAGAAAACAATCTTAAGCTGTACCGTGTAACCTGTGATTCCATCCAGGTTGGCCACAAAAAGCAGTATGAATACCTACTTCTTAAAAGGTTGGATAAAGCACTAGCGAACTAGGGTTTCTGACCCAATTATCTTCTTTTCTTTTAATCAATTGTTTTAAAGATTCCCCTAAAACTACAAAAGGCCATCTTTTTGATGAAGACTTTGACTTTGTAGCAGGGACTGGCTTCTTTTAAGCTAGTGCAAAAAAAAGCCCATCTTTTTGTTAAGACAAAACATATGTTCAGAGAATTTAAACTGAATACCGAAATTTGAATACGCGATGACTCAAAACAACGATCTTAATAAAAAGAAACCTGTTGCCAATAAAGGCAAAAATGTTCAAAGCCCCCAAACGCTGGCAACACGGTTTCGCCAAAACATCAACAAAACAACTGAGCCCAACTGTGAAGTTTACCATTAGCATAACGGAAGTACCGTCAGAAAAGGAGTTACAAAAACTCTTTGCCCAAACCACTTGGGCAGCCAAAAGAAAAAATCTGGAGATCAAGAGAATGCTTGAACATCTGACCGTCTTTGTCACCATTCGGGAAAACTCGGAATTGATTGGTTTTGGGAGGGCAATATCGGACGGAGTTTATCGTGCTTTAATTGATGACATCGTTGTGGACGATTCGTATCAAAAGTTGGGACTTGGAAAAGTTATCGTTGAAAATCTATTGAAACAACTAGCTGGAGTAGAAGGGATATTTCTAAACACCAAACCTGATTTGGAGGGTTTTTATAAAAAGTTTGGATTTAAGAAGGTGGAGGGTACGATTACAATGGAAAAGTAAAAATCACTTTTGCCCAACGATGAAAACAAAGCAACATTTCCTTAGCCAAATACCGCGGTATGCCATTTTAAGTGAAAATGACGTCCTGGCGGCAGAAGATTCATTTCATTTGAGCATCCATGCCAAACACGAGTTACTCTTGAAAACGGGACAAATCTGCCGGCTGTTATATTTCAATTGCCGAGGTCTTGTCCGTTCGTTTCTAGATACTGAGGATAGCAAGGTCTTATGGTATGAATTTGAGAATTCCTTCTTCACGGATGTGACAAGTTTTTTTACCAAGGAGCCAAGCGGTGCCAATATAGAAGTGCTGGAAGGGGATACCACATTGTTAAGTATTTCACTGGATGATTTAAACCGCCTTTTTGAAAAAAACCACAAATGGGCATTTTGGGGCACTCGATTGCAGCAGTATGAATTTGTGAAATTGACCAATCATTATGAGAATCTCAGAATAAAGGATGCCTCTGAACGCTATCACCGGTTAATAGAAATGTACCCGCAAATCCTGCAACGTGCTTCTCTGGGAGGGATTGCCTCCTACTTGGGAATCAGCCAGGTAAGTCTAAGTCGAATCCGAGCGGGGAAGCAAAAAAAAGACGCTTTTTAACATATGTAAAAAGAAGTCCCCTTTGCATGGATTAACTTAGATATATAGGCGCCAGCTTTGATATAACAATACATCAATCGATGGCGGTTTTCGTTTTGACAAAGAAAAAATATAGACGGCTGTACGCTATGTATACACCAATAAAGGGATAGGATGAACACATTTAGAACAGGCATTTTCTTGCTGGTCAGTGTGCTTGTCGGATGCAGTTCCGACAATGATCAAGGGTTGGAAGAAGACAATCGATTGACAGTGGATATGACAGCTGCAATCTTGACGGATTTTCAGTTATCGGAAGTCCCCTATGTGGATATTCAATTGAACCAACCAGAAATTGTGGATGGCGTACAACTAACACCGGGGGAGATCATGATTACGGTCCCAGCAACTTTTGCCCCCTTGGAGTTAAGTCTCGCCTCGGTCAATTTTGACACCTCCAAGTTTGAAATTTTTCCTGCAATCGGATCGGTACAATCGTTTGGGGAGGGCAATGCAATTGCCTATACCATTACATCCCTTGAGGATAGGAATTTGAGCATTAGTTATCTAGTATCCATTACTAGGGACGATGCTGCAACGGAAAAAGCCGAGATTACAGGTTTTCGGTTTGAAAAAAGCAAAAATACCGACTTAGCGTCCGATATTGATGCTTTGCGAATAGTGGCGTACCCAGCAAGAAATAGCAATGCCATATTTGTTTTGGTTCCCGTAGGGACGAATCTGACCAATCTTGTCCCTACCATAGATTTTGAAGGGGATGGGTTGCAGTACAGGCAAGGGGATAGTGATTTCATTCCGTACCCGGAAACCGATCCCAGCATCGATTTTACAAGCAATTACGACTTTGTTTCTTTCGAAGATCGCAATGAACTGGAACTGTCCGTTACTACAGCCGTATCACAAAACCGCTATCGGGTTATCGTGGATGTAGAGGATCCCATTGAAATGCTGGAAAGTTCGGTTTCCACAGCTACCGTTACCCAAGGTGAAATCAGGGTATTCCCATTTAAATGGACAAATAGGGGCAATCACCCGGTTCAGCATGGCATTAATGCCAGTACCTATAGCAATTCCATTGAGGGCGATACCAAAGAGAACATTTTAAATGCGTTTTTGGCAACTTCGAGTCCGCTACAAGCGGGATTTGTAAGGCCGGGCGAAGAAGGGAACGTGTTGGTTACCGTAAATGCCGCAGAAGCGGAGTTGGCAGACTATGAGGTGAAGATAGTGTTTGCACCAAAATACGATGTACATAGGGCCATGATCATCGACTTGGTCGATGATCTAAACCCAATTGAAGATATATTCAACACCGTGGAGCTCCATGTGAAGACCACCGTAACGGGCCGATAGTGGCCCCTGGCCAAAAATTGAATTTTACCACTCCTTTTTTACACTGCTTTGGCATGGGTAAAGCTGTACTTGCGCTTCGGATGAAGTTTTTGAAAAAAGTCCTGCCATTATAACGGTGACTTCGTTTGGCCCTAGTGCCAAATAATGATGTGTTTTAACATATGTAAAAGGAATCCATCCCAAGTCACTTTAAATTTGACTCAAGTATAAAGTCAAACAAAAAGGAATGGTTCATCATGATGTCTTAAGGCAATCCGTACTTATCCTCACCGGAGTGATTTTTACATTTTATGCTTGTTGGACATTGTTCAGGCCCCATTCATTGGCCAGGATACTAGGGTATCAGTTGAACAATCATAATGCCAAAAGTGAATTCCATGCCATATATATTGGTGTTTTTTTGGCTCAAGCGGTATTATGTGTTTTTGCTGGGTTACATATTGAGCAGGTACTGCTTGGAGACCTAGTGGCCATTTTTGTCCTTTCCCAACCGGTAGGAAGGATCGTTGCCTTGTTCCGGAACGGATTCCCCAAAAGACAGCTTAGACTGATCACGATAACAGAAATCGTAGGGGGTATTTTACTGCTCTTGATACGACCGAGTCTGGCTTTGTGAAAAGGCTTTAATTAAAACTAAAAACCTATGGAAATCCTGGCAAGAAAAGTTTCAATCCCAATGGTTTTACATGAGTTGCATGGCCAACAATCTACGCTTCTTGATTTGCTGCTCACCTATACGATTGCCATATTGACTACTATGGCCGCTTTGCATTTGGCCGCCCATTCCTTTGATGGAACATACAAGTTTGTAATCCTTGGAATTCTTGTATTTGATTTATCGGGAGGTGTGGTTTCCAACTTCACGGAGGGCACCACTAAGTATTACAGTGACAAGCCGAAGGCACGATCCATTTTCATTGTATTGCATGTCATCCAGCCGCTGGTTTTGGTTTGGCTTTTTCCAGAAAATGTAATGGCCGTAGCAATCATTTCAACTTATACCCTAATGGCAATGATTGTAGTGAATCACATTAAAGAACATCCCAAGCAAAGGGTATGTGGCGCATTCTTTATGGCTGTTGGGCTTACGTCATCGTTTTTGGTTAGTGAAATATAACCGATAGTCCATCTAATGCTTGTTCTTTTTATTGCAAAACTCATTATGGCTTTTGCCATTAGATGGAAATAAAACAACGAACCACCAATAAGGACGATGAGCCATTGAAGCGAAATCAATGGCGCAATGATTTTGGTGCCTTTAAGAGGCAAATTTGACTAAAAATGGATTTTATAAAAAAGTAGTACGAAGGAAAAATTCTTAATTCCAATCTGCATGGTATTTATCGTATTGGCTTGCAAAAACGATGACGATACTATTGAACCTGATATTGATGGAGCGTATACCGGAATTTTTGAACGCAACGGAAATACTTCCAATGTTACACTAAATTTGAACGATGGTATGTACTCCGGTGAAAGTGACACAGAGGTATTCCCCGCAATTTGCAGTGGAAATTATTCCATTTCCAACGATTCAATTACGTTTACTGATGAATGTTTTTGGACTGCCGATTTTGATTGGACTTTGATTTTAAATGAGGAATGGAATTATAGTTTAAATGGAAGCACGCTCATTTTGACCAAAAACAATGGAGATAAATACACATTGACAAAACAATAAAACGCAACCGCCAACAATGGGTATCTACAAAAGGGACGCCTATGAAAATAGCCAATTTTAAACCCTTTAAAGGACAACATTGCGAAACCACGGCAACGGGAAGTCTTTTAAAACAAATAGGAATTGAACTGTCCGAACCAATGCTTTTTGGAATAGGGGAAGGATTGGGCTATATATTCTGGAATATGAAACTAATGGATTTTCCGTTTATCGGTGGACGTATCAAAACAGACAAGCTAACTGAAAATATTTGTCGGAATCTACATTTAAAATTGGAATCAAAAGAAACGTCCTCTTTAAGGAAGGCTTGGCAAAATATCAAAGTACCACTTGCTAACGGGAAGGCGGTCGGGCTGAAATTGGATTGCTACCATTTGGATTATTTTACCAACAAAATTCATTTTGCCGGTCATTATGTAACGATTTATGGATATGATGATACGCACGCTTACTTGAACGATACGGACCAACAAGGGGGACTGGCACGTACAATGTTAAGAAATCTTGAATTGGCAAGGAATGAAAAAGGACCAATGTCTTCCAGAAATTTAAGTTTTACGATAGAACAAACCACGAAATTGCCAGACCTAGAGCCGGTGATTAAAAAAGCCATTTACAATAACGCAACGGACTTTCTCAATCCACCCATAAAAAACCTGGGCCATAAAGGCATGGAAAAGACGGCGTCTGAAATTAAAAAATGGTTCAAGGAAAGTGATGATGTACAAGGTGAATTTCAGACTACGGCAATGTTAATGGAACGCGCAGGAACAGGCGGCGCATTGTTTAGAAATCTGTATCGGGATTTTTTAAAAGAAGCCTACGAATTAACTGGAATGAAAGAACTGAACAGCGGATATTTGGAATTTAGGGAACACGCCATGCAATGGAATAAAATTTCAACCTTGTTCTTGAAAATTGGAGAAACAAAAGATGAAAAATACCTGAACAAGGCCTCCGAAACCTTCATTGAACTGGCAAAAAATGAGAAGCAAACAATGGAAAAACTACGCTATGCTTGTGCGTGACATTGGCGCTACGTAATGTGGGCCAAAGCATCAAAATTCAAATATGTACATAAAACAAAAGTCAGTGCGCAACCGAAAAATTTTCGAGTAGAAATACGATACTGTTCGAATTCAGGACCCTTGTGCCCCGCCCCAAAAAATGATTATGAAAGGAATAGATAACACCCCATTGATCAAACTGTTTTTATCCTCTTCTTTTAAGGATGTAGCTGTTTTGTTTAAAACTTTTGCCGGCAAAAACCTAAAAGGTAAAACCGTAACTTTTATCCCAACGGGAAGTCTTGCTGAAAATGAAAGGTTCTATGTCAGGGAAGCACGAATGGCTTTTGAAGAACTTGGATTGGTGGTTGACGAACTTGAATTGACCCAAGCAAGCGAACAGGAAATAGCCGATAAATTAAAAAGCAACAACTACATCTATATTTCAGGTGGAAACACCTTCTTTTTGCTTCAAGAACTGAAGAGAACAGGAGCGGATAAAATACTAATTGAACAAATCCGAAACGGAAAACCATACATTGGGGAATCGGCTGGTTCAATGATAATGTCACCCAATGTCGAATACGTTGCACTAATGGACGACAAAACCAAAGCACCAAGTTTAAAAAGCCCAGATGCGCTCCATATGGTCGATTTTTATCCAGTACCCCATTACACCAATTATCCTTTTAAGAAAACGGTTGAAAAAATAGTGACTGCATATGGTTTGGATTTGGACTTGCGTCCCATAACCAACCATCAGGCCATTTTAGTGAATGGCGGTGATATAGCCATAGTTACGAATAGCACGGAAAAAGATGATCAATAACACACAAAACCTAAGTTATACGTAATGTAGGCAAAAGTGTTGCAATAGAAGTAATAACATTAAAAGGTTGATCGGTAAGGGCACGGCATATGATAGCGCAGTTGGCCTGTTATTCAAAGATCAAAGGTGTTCTGGGATACGGTATTTGGATGTTCATAAAACAATGGACTTCTTGGGCCGCTTTGGGCGGAGGCATACTTTCCAAAAAGAACCAAAAACCATTATTGGTAATACCCATAGATATCCTTTAGGGTAATTTCATTCCCTTTTTCGTCCCAAATTATTAAATCATATCGAATGTGAACTTTGGTCCCAATGGGAGCATGATAATAAATGATCCATGCATCACCCTCCCTTGTGCCGATACACCCATTGGAATACGCCTTGCCCAAGGTATTTGGGTTTGTTGTTGGATGGATCATCTGGCCATTTCTTATACCGTTTATTTCAGTTTCCAACCAGGGTATTTGTGGTAGTCGGGTTACCTTTTCATCATCCCTTTTGGTGACATGGTATTTTTTCCCGGTAGCGGGATTGTAATAATCAGGATTTTTGACATGGGCCACAATATGACCTGTTCCATGAACGGTCCTTAGATTGGTGACCCGGTCTCCCATGGCCAGGTATTTGGACCTATTTTGGCCAACCCGTATGGGAAACGTATACAGCAATACGGTATCTTGGTAGATTCGAAGCTTGAATTCGGGGATGTTGATGGCTATCCTGGTACTTTTATATGCTTTTTCCAGTCGTTTGACATTACTAGAGTCGGGAAGTTGCAGAATTTGCCCCTTTTTTAGCACATGAAGCTTCTTTTGGTCGTATACAAAAGAGTCCTTTTCCTTCATTTTATGGTAATCCGTACTAGCCAGGGTATCCATTATCCAAGGGTTGTACCTTACCAATAGATGTTCGTTGATCGGATAGTTTGAAATGGCATTGAAGTTCTGGACCAAGGAATCCAAAAACGTAAAATAGTGTGCTATGGAAACGTTTTCCGGAACCTTGTAGGTTTTTGGTACGGGAAGTTGCCCAAAGGATTGGGAATGGACCTTATGGCCATAATCAGGGATTTCCTGTGCTTGGATGGTTGTCCGTAGCAGTGGAAGAAGTATTGACAAGAAGAGGGATGATAAGGCAATTACTTTTTTCATTCCAATCGTGTTTGCATATCCCTTAAAAATAGCTTTTGGGGCAGCTAACCGAAATGATGCTGATCATTATCATGATATGGATCATTCCAAAAGAGCATGGTCTCCCTTAATTTGGGGCCGATAGCTAAAAAAGTCGGGGTATGGCATACATATCGGGGACAGCTCTGCGCATGCGCAGGTTTTTTATTGAAATTGGGGAACTTTCCTATTTTACCGCACGTTTTTTTAAGGTAGGTATTAGACCTCCATTTGAGTTCAGGGAGTTCCTTAGGCAGTGCTACAATGTTGGAAATCGTTCACTGGTCTTGGTACTGGTCACGGGATTCATTATTGGCCTGGTGCTCACCTTGCAATCAAGGCCTACCTTGATTGAATTTGGAGCAGTTTCCTGGATGCCCAATATGGTGGGTATTTCCATAGTAAGGGAATTGGGGCCCGTGATAACGGCCCTGGTATGTGCAGGCCGTATCGCTTCCGGTTTTGGGGCGGAATTGGGTTCCATGAGGGTTACGGAACAGATTGATGCCATGGAGGTTTCCGGAACCAATCCCTTTAAGTTTTTGGTGGTCACCAGAATTATGGCCACTACCCTAATGCTTCCCCTTCTGGTTGTTTTGGGCGATGCAGTGGCCTTGTACGGTTCGGCCTTGGTGGAGAGTTTTAAGGGCAATGTCTCCTTTCAACTGTATTTTAGCAAAGTTTTCGAGGCTCTTTCCTATGGTGATTTAATACCGGCAACCATAAAATCGTTCTTTTTTGGCTTTGCCATTGGCCTTGTAGGTTGTTACAAGGGCTATTACAGTAAAAAGGGAACAGCTGGCGTGGGCATGGCTGCCAATACGGCCGTTGTCTTTACCTCCATGTTGTTGTTCGTAATTGATTTTATTGCCGTATTCATATCTGATATTTTTTATGAACTATGATTTTGAAGGAAAAGGAAATTTTGGGGGATATGGAGTTGCATCAGACACGAAAAGTGATTATTGATATACAAGGCTTACACAAAAGTTTTGGGGATAACCGTGTCCTCAATGGTTTCGATATGAAATTGTATGAAGGGGAAAACCTGGTGGTTATGGGGAAATCCGGATCCGGGAAATCCGTTATGATCAAATGTCTTGTTGGTTTAATAAAGCCGGACAGCGGTTACATTTCCGTTATGGGAAAAGAAATTGAAAAACTAGATCAAGAAGCCCTGGATGTCCTAAGGGCGGACATCGGTTTCCTGTTTCAGGGAAGTGCTCTGTACGATTCTATGACGGTGCGGGAAAATTTGGAATTTCCCATGCGCAGACATAAGGAAAAATTAGGGAACATTACGGATACTGAGCCCTTTGTCCTGGAGGCACTTAAAAGTGTGGGGTTGGAACATACCATGGAACTTATGCCGGTGGAATTATCCGGAGGGATGAAAAGAAGGGTGGCCCTGGCAAGGGCCATTATCCTACGGCCAAAGATTATTTTTTATGATGAGCCAACCAGCGGTCTCGATCCCATTACCGCCAAGGAGATTATTGGCCTCATGCGAAGCATACAGAAAAAGTATGGAACTTCTTCATTGATCATTACACATGATGTGGACTGTGCGCGTGTGATTTCTGAGCGGATGATTCTTCTAGTGGATGGTATTAACTACGCCGAGGGCACTTTTCATGGGCTAATGAGGTCAGATGATGAAAAGGTCCAGGCGTTCTTCAAAAAATAACAGCATGGAAAGGACAACTGTAGAAAAGCTTAGATTGGGGGTATTCGTTATCCTTGGCACCATTGTATTGGTGGTGGCGGCCTATCTCATTGGCAACAGGCAGAATCTATTTGGGGGTACGTTTACCATTAATGCAGTATTCAAGAATGTAAATGGCCTGCAAAAAGGAAATAATGTTAGGTATTCTGGTATTGACGTAGGTACGGTAAATGCCATAAAAATGGTTAATGACACCACAATTGTCGTGACCATGGTCATTCAGGAGCAAATGTTGCCCCATATTAAAAAAAATGCCATCGCCAGCATCGGTTCGGATGGTCTGGTGGGCAGCATGATCGTTAATATTGTACCTGGTCGGGAATCAGGGCTTCCCATAACTTCCGGTGACCAAATAACATCGTACAGTAAAATTGGTGCTGAAGATATGTTGAGCACCCTTAACGTTACCAATGAGAATGCCGCACTATTGACGGCAGACCTGTTACAGGTAACGGAGGCATTAAAGAACGGAAAAGGGACTTTTGGTAGACTGCTCAATGATACGGTAATGTCCGAAAACCTTTTGCAAACCTCGGCGAACCTCAGGGAAATGAGCGCCAAAGCGAATTTAACACTTGAAAAACTGAATGAAGTCATCACAACTATCCGCTTTGAAAACAGTGTTGCCGATGTGCTTATCAACGATTCCATTGCCGGTCAACAGATAAAGGGGATTATCGTTAATTTAGAGGTTATGAGCCAAAAGATTGTCTCTATTTCCAAGGATTTGGATACGCTTTCAACCAATATCGCAAAGGGAAAAGGAACAATAAACTACTTGGCTGCAGATACGACATTTGTAAACCTTTTGGAACAGACCATGCAGAACGTTGAGGAAGGCACGGAACGATTCAATGAAAATATGGAGGCACTGAAACACAGTTTCCTGACCAGACGGTACTTCAAAAAACAGGAAAAGGAAAGGGCCAAGAATCAAAAGTGAATTTCCCTTGGGGCGTTTTTCATGGATGCAGTCGGGCGCTAATCCCCTGCGTATGTTTGGATGTGCCCCGGTTAGGAGCAACGGCCAGCATGTTCTGATTTGCCGCCCCTGAGGTGTTGGTAACCCCTGCTTTTTGCATTTGAGGGGCATGAGGGGTATTCAAAAACACCGCTCTTGTTCCGGGCCTTCCCCAATACCTTTTTCATGTGCCCAATTTTGGTTGAATACGTTTGTTTGTAAATTCCCTAAAGTACCCAGGATTTGATTGTTTTGATGTGATTCCAGGTAATGCTGAAGCAGTTGTTTTAAACTGTCCAAGTATTCTTCCAAAGTAGGTTTGTCTATACTTTCACAGTTTTCGGAGGGAATGGTCATCGGGTTCTCATCCAAAAAACGATATAGTTCGGGATGATTGGTCTCAATTTCATTGGTCAATAGCATTATCTCGCTCAAAAGCTCTTTCATCGTCTTCATGTTCACTATCCTTTTTAAAATCGTTGTCGTATCAATCCGTTCCTCAAAACTTTGTAAGGCTCTGGTTCCAATTGTTCAAATACAAATTGTTTATTGAACTGAATCCTTGAAAATGGATGGTTTCAAGGGCTAATATAGGATAGTGGATGCGTGATGGAAATGACCCAAATCAACTCAAGATATATTTTTTGGGTCGCTGACGCAGATCATTTCAAGATTTTGCATTTGGCGGTTACTTAGACGGCAAATCCAAAAAAATAGATCAACAAATGAAAACAAGCATACTTTTTCTCGGAATGTTGTTTCCGATTATGGCCTTAGGCCAATTTGAAGCAGAGAAATCGGTAACCATATCAACAGCAGCCCAAGATGATGTTTATCTGGCTGGAGAGACTGTTTCCGTCAATGCATCCATTGGGGGGGATATGGTGGCTGCTGGGGGCAAGATTGTTATCAAGGACACCATACAACAGGATTTGGTGGTAGCTGGAGGGGAGGTACACGTTAGGGGGTATGTAAAAGATGATGTCCGTGCCGCTGGTGGGGAACTAACGTTGGACAATATTGTGGAGGACGACGTTATTGTGTTCGGCGGTGAGGTAGAAATCACCGAGGATGCCATAATACATGGCAACCTTATTAACTTTTCAGGTACTATAGACCTCAACGGTGAAGTAAAGGGAATGGTAAAGGCCCATGGAGGGGAGTTGAACATTAATGGAAAGATAGCAAAGGATGCTACTTTGAATGGTGGGGATATCCTAATAGACGGTGAGATCAGGGGGACATCAACAATTGCAGCCGAAGAAATTGAAATTGGGGACAACGCCAAGTTTTATGGGGATGTGGAATATTGGTCCGAAGAGGGCGTGGTAGATTTTAAGAACTCACTCATAAATGCAAGGGCCACGATAAACGAAGAACTTGCATATGACCGCAAGGAATTTTCGTGGAAAAAATGGGGAATGGCCACGCTGGGATTCTGGGTTTTCTATGTGCTTTCCACATTTTTAATTTTGCTATTGCTCAATTGGGCCTTTAAAGAGGTCTTTGTCAAGGCTGTTGAATTCCTGGAAGGGGACTTTTGGAAAAGCCTTGGTTATGGATTGATTTATTTGGTGGGCCTTCCCTTCTTGATCGCAGTTGCTTTTATGATTGTAATCGGTATCCCCATAAGTATGTTCTTATTGGCCTTTTACATTTTTAGTATTCTGTTCGGTCATTTGGTGGCAGCTTTGTTGCTCACACATTTTCTTAATAAAAGACGGGAAAAACCATGGGGTTTTTGGACTTTGGTATTTGTGGCATTGGGCATCGCAATTGTTCTAAGGTTACTGACCGTAATCCCATTCATTGGTTGGTTGATCTCCCTTGTCCTGTTGGCGGTAAGCTATGGTGTCATCGCATTGGCGGTGATTCCAAAAAAAGGCAACCTTGAAATAGTGAAATCATGAAGTCCTTGAATGCTATCGGTACAGAAGTGTCCATAAGATTGGACGGCCTTTTTTTGCCCGGCATACTATGCATTCCTGAAAATGCTACGGGAATTGTTGTTTTTTCCCATGGCAGTGGCAGTAGCAGGTTAAGTTCCAGGAATGGTTTTGTGGCCAGGAGTTTATGTAATGGGGGATTGGCAACTTTGCTCTTTGATCTTCTTACCGAAGAGGAAGACCGTATTTATGAAAACAGGTTCAATATTGATCTGTTGACCACACGCCTCATGGATGTCATTCATTGGCTTCAATCCCTTGAAAAAACAAAAACGCTTTCAATTGGGCTTTTTGGGGCAAGCACGGGAAGTGCTTCCGCGTTGCGGGCCGCTTCCTTTTACAATGATGAAGTTCATGCCGTGGTATCAAGGGGTGGTAGGCCAGATTTGGCCATGGCAGCACTCCATAAGGTAAGTGCCCCAACATTGTTGCTGGTTGGAGGCTGGGATAAAGAAGTATTGGAACTCAATAGAAAGGCTTACGAAAAATTGCAATGTGAACGCAAACTTCAAGTGGTTCCGGAAGCATCCCATTTGTTCAGTGAGCCAGGAAAACTCAAAGAGGTTGCCATGCACACGGTAGATTGGTTCGAAAAATGGCTATGAATGCTATAAAAGGGTATAAAATGTTTAAGAACAGAGTGGATGCAGGAAGGCAACTGGCATATGCTTTGGACGGATTTAAGGACGATGATGCCGTGGTTTTGGCCATACCAAGGGGTGGATTGCCCTTGGGCGGTATAGTAGCAAAAGCACTGGATGCCCCATTGAACGTGATACTCACGAAGAAAATCGGACATCCTTACAATCGGGAATATGCTATTGGTGCGGTAGGCCTTGAAGGCAGTGTAATAAATAAAACTATTGGGGTGACCAAGAGCTATATTGATAATGAGACCGCTCGAATACGGGAAAAACTTAAAAAGCAGCACGATAAATATTATAAAGACAGGTCCCCGGAAAATCTAAAAAATAAAACTGTTTTGGTCATCGATGATGGAATGGCTACGGGCAACACCATTTTGGTGACGGTTGAATTGGTGAAAAAGCAAGGGCCAAAAAAAATAATCGTTGCCATACCTGTGGCTCCTAAAGCTGCCATCGAAAAATTGGAGGCCTCACCACATGTGAGCGAGGTAATCTGCTTGATTACCCCAAAATATTTTAGGGCGGTAGGTCAGTTTTATGACCAGTTTGGCCAAGTTTCGGATGAAGTGGCCATGCAGTTAGTGGAGGAAAGTTATGTCAATGGAATATAGTATGAACATTTAAATAGTTAGAAAATGATTACCACAACCTCAATGATTAGGATGGGGACATTACCCCAACGTTTCTTGGCATGTGTGCAAAATGTAGGCCCCTATAAAGGGGACAGTGCACTTTTTGAAAGACTCTTTACCAAGGTAAAGGATTGGGCTGGTCCAAAAGGACTACTGGAAAGTTCCACCACGGAAGCCATCAGCATCTACCATAGTGATTCTGATTCGGTTCCCGAAGAAGAACAGACCATAAGTGTAGGATTTACAGTACCCGAAGGAACAAAAGTAACGGGGGACATAAAGCTATTGGAAATACCAAAGGGCAACTACTTGGTGGGTTCCTTTGAAATCCTCCCCACGGAATATGGGGATGCATGGAACAAAATGATGGATTTTATCGAAAAAGAGAAGATAAAACCATTGAATGGAATGATGTATGAATCGTACAGGAATGATCCGAGGACACACCCGGAAGGAAAACACATTGTGGATATCTGCATAGCGGTATAACTGGGTTAATTCAGTGAAGTAGTAACACCTCTTTGTATGAAAACATATAAAAATTGCCAGAGTTGTGGTATGCCGTTAAAAAGGGATCCGGAAAAAGGGGGTACCAATGCTGATGGGACAAAAAGTTCAATGTATTGTAGCTATTGCTATCAAAAAGGAGCTTTTACCCAACCTAATTTTACGGTTGACCAAATGAAAGTGTTTTGCAAATGTAAAATGAAGGAAGAAGGGTTTCCCGGTTTTTTGGCGAGCTTATTCGTCTCTGGTCTTCCAAGATTGGAACGCTGGAAAAACAAACAACCGGCCAATAAAGATTAGCCTTTAATGACGGCCAATGGCTTCAGTTGGGCCACCTTTTTTGCAATTCCTGAACTATGTACGGTGTCCACAACCCTATTTACATCTTTGTAGGCAATTGGGGCTTCCTCGGCAATGCCCCTAAACGAGCCGGCTTCAATAAAAATACCCCGCTCCCTTAGCTGCTGCTTAAGGAGTGGGGCGTTTACACTTTTTTTAGCAGCCCTTCGGGATAATTGCCTGCCGGCTCCATGGCAACAAGACCCAAAAGTAAGATCATGACTTTTTGCTGCCCCTGCCATCACGTAGGAACAGGTGCCCATACTTCCTGGTATGATTACTGGCTGGCCAATATTTAAATATTCCTTTGGCAGTTCTTTAAATCCGGGACCAAACGATCGTGTTGCTCCTTTTCGGTGTACGATTACTTTTTCTTGACCAGCTTTTACGGTATGCGCTTCAATTTTTGCAATGTTATGTGCAATGTCGTACATCAGTTTTAATTGGCCACCTTTTTCCCCAAAAACGGTTTCCCATGCATTTCTTATTTCCCAGGATATCATTTGGCGATTGCACCACGCATAATTGGCAGCTGCGCACATAGCTTTAAAATAGTTTTTGCCTTCCTCGGAACTAAAAGGAACACATGCCAGTTCCCTATCGGGAAGGGTAATGTCGTAATTTCGCATGGCGGTCACCATAATTCTAATATGGTCCGTAGCTACTTGATGGCCCAGGCCGCGAGAACCGGTATGGACCATGACAACAATTTGATTCTTGTGGAGTCCAAACGCATTGGCAGCCTCCCGATCGTAGATTTCATCCACAAAGGAAACTTCTACAAAATGGTTCCCGGAACCAATGGTGCCCAATTGGTCAAAACCTCTATTTTTGGCCATTTGGGAGACACATTTGGGGTCGGCCCATTTTAATTTGCCGTGGCTTTCAATGTATTTCAATTCTTCTTCGGCAGCATACCCCTGTTGAACGCACCACTCGGCCCCAGTGCTCAAGACCTTGTCCATTTGCGCTGCAAATAGTCTGATTTGCCCCCCCTTTCCCATACCTGATGGTACTTGGGTATACAGTTCCTTTGATAAGGGTTCCAAATGGTCCTCAACATCTTCTTTGTTAAGTTTGGAGGTTAATAGCCGCACCCCACAATTGATATCATACCCAATGCCACCGGGAGAGATGGCACCATGGGGGTAAGCCGTTGCGGCCACACCGCCAATGGGAAAGCCATAGCCTTCATGTACGTCCGGCATGACCAAAGCTGCTTTCCTAATACCGGGCAAGGTGGTGACGTTGACTAATTGGTTCAAAGAACGGTCTTCAATGATATGGTCAAGATTTTTTTCGGAGACAAGTATCCGTGCAGGTACCCGCATATCTTCCCTAAAGGTTTTGGGGATTTCCCATAAGTAATCGGTAAGTTTATTTATGTGCTCTTTGGTTACTTTTCCCATAATCAAAGATCAAAAATGATATAGGTTTCCAAATTTCCCTTTTTGTTCTTCCTCACGTGGGCCTCATGGTAGGTAATGCCCTTTATGTCTTCATCAAAACAACAAAACCAAGTCCCAAATAATTGTGCGACCACTCTTTTGTCCGAGAAATAGGAAAAATAGACCCTGCAATAAATGGACTTCTGTACATTGGTAAGGGCCAAAACTTCGGAAAGAAAGTTAATGAGTAGTTCCGTTCTGCTCTCTGAAGCAATCTCAATGGTCATTTGGCTATCAAACCGTTGGACACTGTCACAAAATCCATCTTTAAGAATGTTGTTCATGCCTTTTAAGCTGTTCACAAACAATTCCTTAAGTGTGGTACCCTCTACCTTAAGGGCTAAATCGGCAATATGTGGAACAAATTCGTATATCATTTCTTTGTGGCCCGGACCACTACAAATGAGCCTTTGCCATAGCCAGGTTTTGGTAATTGTATTTCTTTTATTTCATCTAGGTCGCCAAATAAGGTTTGATTGAACTCCAGGTCCTTGAAACCATTTTCCAAGAGCAGGTTTTCAATATGGTGCACGTTATAAAAACGGGCATTTCTATAAAAAGTACTTCGGGAACGTTTTTCTTGATAGTGCTTTGCGATTTCCCGATTCTTATCCAAGAACCCTACAATGATGGCCCCGTCCTCTTTTAAAACCCGATGCGCCTGCTTAATTGCATAGGTCAAGTTCTCCAAATGGCAAATGGTTACAAAAAGCACAAAATCAAAGGATAGATCGGCATAGGGCAATCTTTCTGCCTTGGCCTTCATTACCTCAATTCCTCTTTTAGTGGCCTTTTGGGCCATGGCCTCGGAGGGTTCTATGCCCTCCTTGATGCCCAAGGGTTCCGAAAATCTTCCCGTTCCCAATCCTACCTCTATACCTCGGATATCTTGCGGCAATTTTCGAAACTGTTCACGCAAAGCCTCAATTTCCGAAAGGTAAACTTCGTGGTAGCTTTCGTACCAAGCTTCATATTCATCAACATATTTATCAAATAGCTGTGTCTGGATCATTTTATCAATAGGTTAAATACAACATATAAACACGCACAAGTGATGCAAGTTCCAGTATCTTAAATTGTTGTTTTGCTGGTACAATGGTGACTGGTTAGGAGGTGTTCCCTATGATGACATTCTATGGGAACACCTTTTGATCAGTTCATACTTCGGTGTCGTCCAAAATTCCGAAACATACCTTGGCGTTTACACGGTACTCTGCAATTTGGTTGTTGTCCACGGTAACCTGCATATCCTGAACATATACAGATTTTATGTCCTTTACCGTTTTTGATGCCTCTGTAATAATATTCCGTACGGCATCTTCAAAACTCTCGGTGGAGTTCCCTAAAATCTCAATAACTTTTAATACTGGCATAACCTTATTTTTTATTTGTTTTATAGAAAGTTTCCTTTTTCATCGTTCTTTAAACGCACCACCTTATCACCATTGACCACCTTAAGCTTGTATTTTTTGGTCATACCTTTTTTAGTTGAAATTCAATTTCCAAGGATAGGGATTATCTCCAATTGGATTAAATGTATTAGGATTCCCGCACTTACCAAATGACTTGGGTCAGCCACAATTTTTGGCATGGACGGCAAAGGACCGTGACATGCCTTAATGATCCATATGCCTCCTTGAGGGACGGAAAGCCGGTACGTTTGGACCAATAGTCAAAACAGGGATGTCCAGGCCTATGAAAGTTTATATAAAGGAATTTAAGGATTTACGATATCAATAACGTAGGGGGCAAAAATGCTTCCCTTGGCGAAATGTACAATCAACTGATTCCTAAGGGAATTTTTTGGATGAAAATGGCTTGAAGAAGCCCTTAAGGGAGCTACTGGGAAAATTGGATGGGAAGGAGTATACCAATCTTTCCCAGATTGGCAAAAAAGTACGTGAATTGATACACAATGGAGAATTTTCCGATTCCCTTTCGGATGCCATTATCAAAGGGAATGGAAGACATAAATAAGGCGAAGATTATTTTTTATCAAGGCCTTTGTAGAACAGCCCAAGTTTGTGATTTATGAAGTTTGGCTCGCAATTCCTGAAATCAAAAAACACTACATTTTTAAAAAATTAGGGCTAAATGACCCAGGTCATTTGGGAGATGCGTCCTTACCAATACTTTAGCGCAATCTTTGATTAAAACGGTCTTTGAAAACGGTATGAAGATGAATCTGTTGGTTCACTAAAGATTCACTCCATAAAGAAGGCATTAAAGAGATATCATTGTAATTTTTGGATCGGACCTAGCAATGGGAAAGAGTTAAGAATTGTTGGTTTAGGTGTTGATTTAAAGCTTTCTTGGGAACTGGGGCATTAAGTTGTCCCAGTTTCTTCATAAAATGGTTTGCGCTATCGTAAGGTAGGGCAAATCGTAGTGAAGGGTTCCATGTAATCATGGTGCAAAAATTGGCTCTTGAGCTACTTCAGTAATGAAGTGGGGTAAGGATTGATTGGATGCATGGTGAGAACTGGAAAGCTTCATAGAAAACAGGAGGCCCACAAGCCTCCTGTTTTTGCTTTGGCCCTTATTGCTTTACCGGTCCCTGCCATACTGATTTGGATCATGGTCTACAGCCAACCGTCTCATTACCTTTAGGGATAAATGCCACAATGTCCAAATCAAATACTATGGAGGACCTTAATCGAGAAAATCTGGTTTCACTGGATATGAATTTCCCCGTATGGGATTTTATCTACACCGTTGCCCCATTGATCATTGTTGGAACAAAAGAGAACGATGGGTACGATTTGGCGCCAAAACATATGGCAACCCCAATGGGGTGGGACAATTATTTTGGTTTTGTATGTACCCCAAGGCACGGTACCTATGGTAACATCCAAAAAACAAAAGAGTTCACCGTAAGCTTTCCCAGACCGGAGGGAATAATTATGGCCTCATTGAGTGCTTCTCCACGGGATGGTGGGCTATCAAAATCACAAGGAATCATTCAGGTATTGCCTATCGTTAAAGCGACAACCATGGATGCTCCCCTGGTGAAGAACGCTTATCTGTACTTTGAGTGTGAGCTCTTCAAGGTTATCGATGGATTTGGAGAAAACAGTATCATCACAGGTAAGATCAAAAAGGCCCGTGTGCATAAGCAATACATTCGATTATCAGAGCAAGATGAACAAGTACAATTAAAAGAAAATCCGCTGTTGGCCTACATTGCCAATGGACGCTTTGCGAAGATTTGTGAAACCTACAATTTTCCCTTTCCTAAAGATTTTGAAAGATGATGGCTATGACCAAACATATGGCAGATGATGTTTTGGAACATCTAGATACCAATCGTGAAGAGATGCATTGGTTTTTGAAGAATTTGGTATCCTTTGAATCCCCATCCAAAAGCCCGGAATCCCAAATCGCGATTCTTGATTTTCTTCAAGAAGAATTAAAAGAATTGGACTTTTATACATTGCGTATTCCCGGTAAGAGGACAGGGGGATACCTATATGCCAGACCAAGGGCCAGGGAGAAAGGTAAGCCCCTGCAACTGCTTATAGGTCATTGTGATACCGTTTGGGAGATAAATACGCTCTCTAAAATGCCAATACGGAAGGGAAAGAAGAAAATGAAAGGTCCCGGGGTATATGACATGAAGGCAGGACTCACCCAGTTGATCTTTGCCCTAAAGGCAATAAGGGATAAGGGACTGGCCATGTCCCTCACCCCAATAGTCCTAATTAATTCCGACGAGGAAATTGGAAGTGTGGAGTCAAGGTCCGCTATTGAAAGATTGGCAAAAATCAGCGATCGCGCCTATATAATGGAGCCACCCTTAGGGCTAACAGGCAAATTGAAAACCGCCAGAAAGGGTCTAGGTCGATTCACCATAAAAGTGAAAGGGAGGGCGGCCCATGCCGGATTGGACATTCAAAAAGGCGCCAATGCCATTGTCGAATTATCCCACCAAGTACAAAAACTATATGCCATGAACAACTTAAAAAAAGGCATCACGGTCAATGTGGGAATGATTCAGGGCGGTGTTTCGCCCAACGTAGTGGCAGCTGAAAGCTCCGCTGTAGTGGATGTACGGGTACTGGATCAAAGGAGCGGCCAAAGCATCACGAAAAGCATTTATTCCCTAAAGCCAACCCTTGCAGATGTAGAATTAATTGTTGAAGGAGGGATGGGAAGACCGCCTATGGAACGAACCAAAGAGAATCAAATGCTGTGGAAGTTGGCCAAATCCAAAGGAGCGCTCTTGGGGCTAAACCTGGAACAAGCGACAGCTGGGGGAGCATCGGACGGAAATACTACGAGTTTATATACGGCAACCTTGGATGGTCTTGGTACAACGGGAGATGGGGCGCATGCCGAACACGAATTTGTTTTTTTAAATGAACTACCCACCAGAACAGCTTTGTTGACCTTGTTGATACTCGCGGAATCGGTTAAGGGCAAAAAAGCTGAGTATGGATCATAAATATATCTATGCCTCACTGACAAGGATATCGGATTTAGCCGAAAAAGGGTTTGCCGTGAAGGAAATACCCAAAGAAAAATGGGGAACGGGTGATTATGTGGTCTGCAAAATAATAAATGCGGGCGCGGAAAGCTTACGAATAGAACTTCCCAATGGGCGGATGCGAGGGGTAATTGCCGGGGAATCCATCCTAGGTGCATTGGGAGAACGTTTCGCTACCCTGGAGGCGACCGGCAGTTGGAGAAATGTGGCCGAAGACCTTAAAATGAGTGTTCTTACAGGCGCTGGCCTTATGGGTAAACTAACTTCAAAATCCATATTTGTTCCCAAGATGATGCGAGTGGTCTACATAGGGCACGTTTTCAGGGAAGAAGGGAAATTGACGATGGATAGTTTTGTGAAACCAGTCCCAAAAGTTCCCTTTGGTATACCGGTCATTCTTTTTGTTGGAACATCAATGTCTGCGGGAAAAACCACTTCTGGACGTATTGTCACAAACATATTCAAACAAGCCGGGTATCGCGTTGTGGGCGCAAAACTCACAGGTGCAGGTCGTTTTAAGGACATCTTGGCGTTTAAGGATGCTGGTGCCGATACTGTTCTGGACTTTGTGGATGTGGGTCTTCCTTCTTCAATATGTCCAAGGGAGACATACCAACGCAAATTGGAACAGATGCTTAGTCGTATTGCTATTGAAAATGCAGATGTGGCCATCATCGAAATCGGGGCTTCCCCCCTGGAACCCTATAATGGCGATAGTGCGATCAACGCCCTTCGGGGGCATATAAAGTGTACGGTGTTGAGTGCTTCGGACCCTTATGCGGTATATGGTCTTATGAAAGCCTTTGACATTGTACCGGATATTGTTACGGGTATTGCAGCCAATACCTTGGCGGGGATAAGAATGGTGGAAAAGCTATGCAATGTAAGAGCCTTGAATCTGATCGATTTCACAACGACCAAAAAGCTAAAGCGCATTCTTACCGCTACTACCGAATTACCACTTGATTGAAAATGATACTGACCAAAAATGCCCATCAAGTTCTTAGCACCCGATATCTGATAAAAGATATGGAGGGCAAGGTCGTTGAATCTCCGGATGCGCTTTTTAAAAGAGTGGCGAGACATGTATCCAAAGCCGAAGAATTGGAAAAAGACAAATGGGAGCGTAGCTTCCATGAGGTAATGACCAAGCTTTACTTTTTGCCCAACTCCCCAACTTTAATGAATGCCGGTCTTACCAATGGGCAGCTAAGTGCTTGCTTTGTACTCCCGGTCAATGATTGTCTCGAGGACATTTTCGACACGCTTAAAAATGCAGCTTTGATCCATCAAAGCGGTGGCGGTACGGGGTATAATTTCTCTTCGCTACGGCCATTTGGAGATAATGTTACCTCGTATGGGGGAATTTCCCCAGGATCCGTGGCCTTCATAAAAATCTACGATACCGCAACAGAACAAATTAAACAAGGGGGAAAAAGAAGGGGAGCAAATATGGGAATCCTAAATATTGACCATCCCGATATCGAAGCGTTCATTACTTCAAAGTCAGAAGGGAATACACTCCGGAATTTTAATATTTCCGTAGGAATCACGGACGATTTCATGAAAGCTGTGGAAACCAATAAAAACTGGGAATTGGTAAATCCGAGGACAGGCAAAGTGGCTAAAACCTTAAAGGCAGGACTGCTTTGGGACATGATTGTAGAGCAAGCCTGGAAAACGGGAGATCCAGGACTTATCTTTCTGGATACCATCAATGATCAAAATCCAACCCCAAAGCAAGGCGATATAAAAAGCACGAATCCCTGTGGGGAAGTGCCGCTCCTTGATTATGAAAGCTGCAATTTGGGGTCTTTGAACTTGACCAAGATGCTAAAAATCAAAAACAAAAAATTAGTGATCGATTGGAAAAAAATGGAAGAAACGATAACAGTGGCCCTTCGCTTTTTGGACAATGTCATTACCGTCAATCACTATTTGGTCCCACAAATTAAAGTGGTAACCACAAAAAACCGGAAAGTAGGTTTGGGGGTCATGGGATGGGCAGAAATGCTGATGCAACTTAATATACCCTACGCCAGCGATGAAGCGGTTGGACTTGGTGAACAAGTAATGGAGTTCATACAATCCAAAAGTTATGAAGCTTCTTATCGCCTTGCTAAAGAACGGGGGACATTCCCTAATTGGGAAAACAGCATTTTTAGCCCGGATAGACCAATGCGAAATGCAACCTGCAATAGCATAGCCCCCACAGGTAGCATTTCCGTTATTGCCAATACCTCCTATTCCATTGAACCGCTCTATGCCTTGGCGTACAAACGTGTTGGAATCTTAGAAGGAAAAACACAAATGGAAGTCAATCCGATTTTTGTTGGGAAAATGGAATTGCTTGGATTATGGACGGAAAAATTACAAAACGAAATACTCAAAACGGGAAGTATCCAACATTTGGGCTGCATACCAAGGGCTACAAAAAAAATCTTTGAAACCAGCTCGGAGATTCCGTGGAAATTCCATCTGCAACATCAGAAGGCTTTTCAGAAATATACGGATAATGCAGTTTCCAAGACCATAAACCTTTCTGAAACAACAAATGAAAATGAAATTTCCCAAATCTATACAGCAGCTTGGAAAGAGGGATTAAAGGGTATCACTGTTTACAGGGATGGCAGCAAGTCCGATCAGGTATTGCAAACATGCAATTTCAACACTGGTGAACACTGTTGAGGGGTACTCTTTTTTATTGATATATAGAAGTTTAGCACTTTGATTGCACATCAAAATTTTGTAAATTATAAGAACATTTGTTTAAGTATTGAACCTAAAAAAAAGCCTATGAACCCGTTAGCATTATTTCTGATATTTCTGAGCATCATCCTATTGGCTGGGATACGAATAGTTTTTGAGTACAAAAGGGCCTTAAAATTCCGTTTTGGAAAATACATAAAAACCCTACAACCCGGTTTTCGATGGATTATTCCGATCGTTGAGACCATTCAAATAGTGGATATTCGGGTAATAACCATTAATGTTGTATCCCAAGAAGTGATGACTGAGGACAATGTGCCCTGTAGTATTGATGGGGTGGTATTTTTCAAAATTCAAGACCCCGAAAAAGCGGTGTTGGAGGTGGAAGAATACAATTTCGCCATTACACAGCTTTCACAAGCGGCCTTAAGGGATGTTTGCGGTAAAGTGGAATTGGACACTATTTTATCCAAAAGGGAGGAAATGGGTAAGAACATCAAGAGTATTGTAGAGACAGAAACCCACCACTGGGGCATTGAAATCATTGATGTGAAGATAAAGGACATCCAGTTACCGGAAAATATGAAACGGATGATGGCCAACCAGGCCGAAGCAGAACGGTCCAGAAGGGCCCGCATTATCCTTGCGGAAGCGGAAGAACAGGCCGCGGGCAAACTTTTAGAGGCTGGGATACAAATAGATAAATCGCCATCAGCGATCAAGCTGAGGCTTTATCAAACCTTATCCAATATTGCAGCCGAAAAGAATTCTACCATTCTTTTCCCTTTTCCGGAGGAAGTATTGCCCCGCGACCCAAAAAAAACCAGTTAGGACTGATGTAGGTCATTTACGGGCAAGGGGTATTCCATCTACATTTATCATAGAATGGATGAAACCATGGAAAATTTTACATCAACCAAAAACAACCGGTATTTTAAAAGACGACCGTTATTCTTTGCACACCTATTGCTCTACCTAATTATCAGTTCTTTGTTGGTCATTATCAATCTGGTTTTTACACCAGAGAGGATTTGGTCAAAATGGGTCATTTTTATCTGGGGATTGGGTGTCCTATTGCATGAATTGTACATTTCTGTTTTCCATAAGGATCAACTGTAATTGAACAATTACGCCACGGATTTGACCGAAATAAATACGGAATCAACCATTGGGGGTCCAGCCTACTGAATAATACCTTTTTGTGCTTGGCCACTGGGAAAAAATAATGATCAATACCCCAAGAACGGAGTACATAAAGTGGAGTATGTGGAATGCTATCCCAAATAAGAGTTGCATATTGATCCATAGAACAAGCAGGATGCCCAAGTAGTAGGAAAACGAAAGGGACCAATGGTATTCTTTTTCGAGGTTTAGCTTAGGTGTCCATTTTATACCTGGTCTTGCAATTAATCCCCAAAAAATAAACCCGGGGAAAAGTCCGAGCGCAATGAACAAAAACAGGCCGGGAATACGATAATCGGTAAAAGGGGATTGTTCCAAAAGATCCAACGGAAGGCCCAACGTTTTGCCGCTCGGATCGACAACTAGGCTAAATCCGGATGGAATTGCACCAAGTAGTTGAAAAAGCAAAAGAAAAATCAAAATATAGCTTGAAATCGGTCTTTTCATTTTATACTGGTTTCTTGTTCAATTACTTCTTCTGTTTCTTCGACCGTCCTTCCTATCCCGGCCCCGATTTGCATTGCGTTCATCATGGTAAGGTTTAATATTGTCGGAATGATAGTTCCTTACGCGTTCATATCTAGACCGTCCAAGGTTGTAAGACCGATATCTGGGAGGCAATACGTTTCGCCGTATCCAAGTGCCACCGTCCAAATAAACATAGCTTCTGGTAGATAGGTCATAATAAATGTTGAATTCCGGAAAAAAGACATACCTCACCGTTTCTATCCTATTTGGGTAAAACCAGGGTGGCGGTGGGTCTGCCAATCTGTGGGAAATGATAACAGGGCCGCAGCCCATAAGCAGTAATGTCGAAAAAAACAATATGGGGTAGAAAACAGGCCTTTTCATCATCAGTAATTTGGACGGTCAATTTACGATCATGGCAAACCCAAAGTAAATGACCTAAATCATTCCTGGACAGTTCCATTTTGGATAGATTTATAAAGAATGGGGACCACGAGGCATCTCCCAATTGTATAGTATGTCGGATCCACAGGACAATTTAAAGGGACAGAACCCCAAGAAGGGAATAAATCTATATTGGTTCTATTTCTTCTTCCTTTTTTTCTTGCTCATGAGTTATCTTTTTAACGCTACCCAAGGTGCCAAAGAGATAAGTTGGCTGGAGTTTGATGAAAAGATGCTGCAACAGGGGGATGTTGCCAAGATCATAGTGGTCAACAAAGAGACTGCGAAAATATACATAAAAGGGGATAGGCTTAAAGCAAAAAGGCACAAGAACATTCCTCCACGAATTGGTGGCTCTGAAGCTGGCCCACACTACAGTATGCAACTGGGTTCTGTTGAAAATTTTGAGAACAAATTGGACGAGGCACAACGGAATTTCGTATCGGAAGATAAAATTGAGGTACGCTATGTAACGAGTACCAGTTGGTCCAATATTCTGGTTTGGCTTTTGCCTTTTTTTATCATCGTTCTTTTTTGGGTTTTCATGTTCCGAAGGGTGGGTAGGGGACAAATGGGTGGAAATCCCCTTTTCAATTTTGGAAAGTCAACGGCCAAACTAACGGGCCATGATGCTAAAAGCAAGGTCACTTTTGAAGACGTTGCGGGATTGAAGGAAGCCAAAATTGAGGTTATGGAGGTAGTTGATTTCTTAAAAAACCCGGACCACTATACCAAACTTGGAGCAAAGATTCCCAAAGGGGTACTGTTTGTTGGTCCTCCCGGAACGGGAAAGACGTTAATGGCAAAGGCAGTGGCCGGTGAGGCCCAAGTACCCTTTTTCTCCTTATCGGGATCGGAGTTCGTAGAAATGTTTGTTGGGGTGGGCGCATCCCGAGTACGGGATTTATTCAAAAGGGCCAAGGATAAGGCCCCTAGTATCATCTTTATTGATGAAATTGATGCTGTGGGGCGTTCAAGGCATAAGGCACATGTATTTCAATCCAATGATGAGCGGGAGAGCACGTTAAATCAATTACTGGCAGAGCTGGACGGGTTTGGGGAAAATACAGGGGTCATTGTACTGGCAGCTACCAACAGACCCGATGTCCTGGATGCAGCATTGCTCCGTCCGGGTAGGTTTGACCGGCATATTTATCTGGAATTGCCCAATAAGGAAGAACGAAAGGAAATCTTTAATGTGCATTTGCGCCCTATTAAAAGGGCAAAGGACATAGAGGTTGATCTTTTGGCATCCCTTACCCCCGGTTTTTCCGGGGCCGATATCGCCAACATTTGTAATGAAGCCGCTTTGATCGCCGCGCGTAAAAAGAAGAATTTGGTGGAAAAAGAGGATTTTGTGGAGGCCCGGGACCGTATTGTGGGAGGTTTGGAGCGAAAAAGCCAAATAATATCACCCAAGGAAAAGAGAATTATTGCCTTTCATGAAGCAGGCCATGCCGTAGTGAGTTGGCATTTGCATCATGTGGATTCCTTAATGAAGGTTTCCATCATACCAAGGGGAAAATCGTTGGGGGCTGCATGGTATCTGCCCGAGGAACACAAATTGGTCACCAAGAGCCAGTTTATGGATCAAATGTGTGCACTATTGGGTGGAAGGGCGGCTGAAGAATTGATTTTTAATGAAATATCCACCGGTGCTTTGGACGATTTGGAAAAAGTAACCAAGCAAGCCTATGGAATGATTGCCCATTACGGTTTGGACGAGGAAGTTGGCCCAATCAGTTATTATGATTCCACCGGAGGAAATGAACGTCTCTTGGGGAGACCTTATGGTGAAGGCATGGCCAGACTTATTGACAATGAGGTGCAAGATCTTATTTTGGAAATGTATAAAAAGACCAAAGGACTACTAATTGAACATAAAGGGGAACTTGAGCAACTGGCACAATTGTTATTGGAAAAAGAAGTGGCTGAACGGGAGGATTTGGAACAGATCATGGGAAAAAGAAACCAAGCTTCACAATCGGTATAGGTCTCGGGGAAAGGGGGTTTCCCTACAATTTAGAAGTCAACTGATGCACATCATTTAGCCCCTAGGGTGACTTGGATAGTTTTGATTTGTGGAACAATAAAAGGAATTAGGATGGGAACAACTGTAGAAATCCCTAAAAGTGATGCCGAAATTAAAAAAGATGTTTTGGAAGAGTTGCTCTGGCAACCAGATATTGACGAAACACAAATTGGGGTCATTGTTGAAGACGCCGTGGTCACCCTAACCGGGGTTGTGGACAGTTATGTAAAAAAGGCTGCTGCGGAAAAAGCAATAAAAGGTATTGCCGGGGTTAGGGCCATAGCCGACGATATTGAAATAAAATATGGCAATGAATACAAAAAAACGGATAAGGAAATTGCCAAAGCAGTGGCGAACGCCCTGGAGTGGAACTCCGCTGTCCCCGAAAGGGATCTGGAGGTCAAAGTTAGCAACGGCAGGGTATATATTTCTGGTGAGGTAACATGGGGTTATCAACGAAATGCCGCAAAAAAGGCGGTAGAAAAACTTTTGGGTGTAAAGGGGGTCAATGTGAACCGGATGACCATAAAACAAAGGGTAAAACCATTGGATGTTCAAAATAAAATCATAAAGGCCTTTGAACGTTCTGCAGATATTGAGGCTAGGGGAATTACTGTGGAAGTGGAAGGTTGTACCGTTACCTTAAGGGGGAAAGTGCATTCCATTAAAGAAAAGGAAGATGCCGAAAAGGCAGCATATAAAGCTCCTGGGGTGGACCATGTAAAAAATAACATTAGGGTGCAATTCTATCCATTACATCCCAAATAGGGAGCCGTTATGGGAAGTGGCCGTTAGAAATGGGCGATTTGTGGTCGTATTGTGAAAATATAGCCTTGTCACTCATATTCGGCGATACGTCTTAACCGTTTTAAATCAAGCAACACCAATTTCTTCCTTTCTCCCAGGCCAATAAGGCCCTGTCTTTTAAAATTTGATAAGGTCCGTATGGCAGTCTCCGTTGCCGTACCTATCATTGCAGCAAAATCTTCCCTTGGAATTTCCAAACCCAGATGTTCCCCATCTTCCATGAGCCCTTTTTCATTGAGATCCAGTAATGCCCTCGCAGCCCTTTTTTTTACCGGGGCAAAGGCCATATCCACCAATTGTTCCTGAACATGTGACAAATTGTTGGAAATGATGGTTAAAAACTTGTTGGACACCAATTTGTTCCCATAGACCAATTTGATGAAATCTTCCTTTGGTATGCTCAGCACTTCTGTATCTCCCAAGACGCTGGCTGTTTCTGTATACGCGCCACAATTGTTCAATAGGGAAAGTTGCCCCATAAAATCGCCTTTTCCATGCATGCCGGTTATTAATTCCTTACCATCCGTAGTAATTCTGAAGGTCTTCGCATTTCCTTTTTGGATAAAAAACAAGTGGTGTGCCGCATCCCCTTCCCTGTAAATCTCCTCCTGATCTCCATATTCCTGCAATTTCCTATTTTTGGAAAGCAGCTCCATGCCAAGGTATTCCGAAGCTTCCTTAAAAAATGTGTTCAGCCCCGTGGAATTATTGGAGAACTTCTTTTGTAAAAAATCATTTTTTCTTAAACGGACGTCAATGGCCTGCAAAAGCTCATCCTCATCAAAAGGCTTAACAAGGTAGTCATCCGCACCCCGTGCCATGCCCATCCGCATATCCCTGATTTCGCTTTTGGCCGTTAAGAAAATAAAGGGTATTCCGGCCGTTTCCCCATCTTGGTTCAAGGTCGTGAGTACGTCATATCCGTTCATTTCAGGCATCATAATGTCACAAATAATGACATCTGGCTTAACCTGTTGGGCCTTTGCAATGCCTTGAACCCCATTTTCGGCTGTAAAAACCTTATAGTTTGCGAGTTCAAGGATTTCTGCCGTGTTGTCCAGCACATCTTTGTTGTCCTCAATCAATACTATCTTTCTCATTTTGTTTCATTTTGATCGGACATTCTTTTTTAGAAGGACAGCCCCCGTTTATGGTTGCCATTGACTTGATGGTTTGCGAAATTGCACGGTAAATATGCTTCCCCTGTCTTTTTCACTGCTAAAACAAATGGTACCGCCCATTAACTCGGTATATTGTTTTACAATGGTCAAACCTAGCCCCGTACCTTTTATGTTTAGACTGTTTTTTGCCCTAAAGAACCGTTGGAACATATTTTTCTGTTCTTCAAAAGGAATACCGATGCCCTGATCGATCACAGATAGGGATACTTTTTTAGTATCATCCTGGATTTTTACGGCTATGATCTGGTCTTCGTGGGAATACTTAATGGCATTGCTCAATAAATTGCTAATGATGTACCGTGTTAATTTAGGGTCCAGGGATACAATTATACTCGGGTTGGACGCAATGATTTGAACGGATTGCCCCTTTTTAAGATTGGTTTCCAGTTGCTGTTTTAATGAGGTGGTAAAATCCACCAAATCGAACCGTTCCAGAATGGGTTTTATTTCGCCTTCCTCTAATTTGCCCAAGGATAGAAAATCGTTAAGTATGGTGACCAAATTTTGCACATTGCTTCGAATCAATCCGGTATGCCTAAGGCGCCTATCTTCCTGACCCAACTGGTTTTGCCGCTCTATGAGGGTTGCCGAAGAAAGAATAACACTTAAAGGAGTCCGAAATTCATGTGATGCCGTTGCAATAAAACGCGATTTAAGGTCATTGAGCTCCTGTTGCTTTTTCAAGGCGATTCTTATATCCTCCTCTGCTCTTTTCTGTTCAGAAATGTCGTTCAATACCAATAAGGCGTGCGTTATACCCTTACCATTGCCTTTTCCATGGAGTGGCGTAGTATTGACCATGTAATTTATCCCCCGGTATTTAATTTCAAAACTTAAATGCTCCCCGTCTAAGGTTTTATCTATATACTCCTTAAAAATGGCCTTTCTTCTTGCGGAAAAATTCTTTAGGTCAACTATCTTAATTTTGCCATGGTGTATTTTTTGCTGTCTAATGTTCCTTAGGGCGGTACCTTCCATATAAACTATTTCCATTTGGTCATTCACTAGAATGATGACCCCTTTTGGAAAATTTTTGGCGATTCCGGAAGAGATTTCCTCACTGGTTTCCGCTCTTCTCAAAGCGCGATTTGTTACTGTTATCTGATCATCTAAATTGCTGTTTAATGTTTCAAGTTTCTTTATGGATGAGCGTAACTCGGACGTACGCTTTTTTACTTTTTGCTCCAGTTGGATTTTACTTTGCAATAGTGCCTGACGGATATTATCCTGCTCAATGGCCAAACTCGCCAATTGGGAAGCATCTTTTATCAACTCATTTTCCTTTTTTCCAGGAATTCCTTCATTTTCCAGATAAAGGCACAAAACCCCTAGAATCTCCGAAGTAGGTGTCAGCATGGGATAGGACCAGCAAGCCTTGAGGTTATGCTCCACTAAATAATCCCTGTACTGTTGCCAAGAGTCCTCGGAAAGCATGTTTTTTACAATTACGGATTCCTTTAAATGCCCTGCTTTACCACATGAACAAGCGTTTGGATGCAATGGTATGCCGTTAAGGGCACCTTTAAGGTTCTCGGGAAAATTTGGGCCGGAAAGTATGACCAGGTCATCCCTGTCCTCCTGAAACTTCCATATGGCAGCAATGGAACCGTTTATGTCATCTTCAAGGATTCCAACAATTTGTGAAGCAATTGCATCAATGGGTTCATTTCTGATGATACTTTCCATCACAAGTCTTTGACGGTTCTTAAGGGCTTCCTCTTTTTTTTGGTGGGTAATGTCATTTATGATGGCGATATAATGCGTCAGTTCGTCCTTTCCATTTCTTACGGGTGTAATGGTCAATTCGTTCCAGAACAGCGAACCATCTTTCTTGTAATTACGGAGTTTAACCTTGCAGGGCTCCCCAATTTGTAACGCGGCCCGTATCGTATTGATTTCCTCTTGGTCCTTATCGGTTCCTTGCAGGAAATCACAATTCTTCCCCAAAACCTCTTGTTGTTTATACCCGGTAATCCCTTCAAAGGCTTCATTTACATAGGTAATCGGAAAGCGTTGGACTTGGGCATCGGCAATTATGATACCCCTTCCTGCCGCATTCAGTGCCCTGTTTCTGGTCTTTAAAAGGTTTTCTGCTTCCTTTTGTTTGGTAATGTCCTCTATAAAACCTTCTAAAAGTATTGGTCCGTCCTTATTGGGGCGTACACCAATACCAAGCTCACTTACCCATCTAATTTTACCTTCGGCACTACGGATTCTATAGTTCAAATGAAATTGGCGTTCTTTGGCCAGGGCATCCTGAACTTCTTCCCAAACTTTTTCCTTATCATCCTCATGAATGATTTCCCCCCAGTTGATGCCTTTGGGATCATAAAATTCCTCTTGGGTATATCCGGTTAAATCGTAGCATCCCTTGCTAATGAATTCAGTGCTCCATTTCTTGTCATTATGACATCTATAAACCACTCCAGATATGTTGCCAACAAGCGTTCGTAGCTTTCGGTCACTTTCAAACAGGGGATTGTTCCCGTTGCCGATATTGTTGGTTGACTCTTGCTCCCTCATTGATACGTTTTAGGCTTCTGTGGTATTCTTAACTTGGTTCTTCGGTAAATGGGAAGGTAGTTTCAATTACCATCGCAATTTATAATGACCCAAAAAAAGGCCTTAAAATTGAGTATTGGATCGTATAACAAACTTTTTCAATACGTATAAGACCTTACAAATCTTCAACTTTGGAGTCTGGTTGGTTGTAATCTATATGAACTATCAGGTATCCAATACGCTGGAATTCCATCAAATATATGTTGGATTTCCCTACGCTAAACTGATGAATATCATTTTCCCTTCTTACGTTGTTCTTATCATGAAGATTGCGCTTTAGTTGTGAACAGGGTAACCAAATATTTTATAGTCTGAGACAAAAACAGGGAGCCAAAGGAGAATACAACCACTACCCATAGCAGTTCCGGGGAGAGTGCTTGCATTGACAGGGCCAAGGCCACAGGTTTTATCAAATAGGCCACAAAAATGATCAACAACGAAAGTACAATTGCGCCCCAAACCCAAGGATTCTTGGTCACTTCATTTCTAAAAAAAGAAGAACGTCGCTTTGGCATGTTAAAAACATTAAGCAATTGTGCCAACACCAAGGTATAAAAGGCCATATTATTGATTATTTCGGGGCTTTGGTCCAAGACAAAGTGGGCATAGCCAACAATACCAAGCACCATAACACTGATGGAAAGTCCATAAGTAATGGTCACGACCCAATCCAGACGATTCATAATCGGTTCCTTGGGATTTTTGGGCGATTGATACATGATATCCTTTTCTCCCTTTCCAAGACCCAAAGCGAGCGCCGGAAAAATGTCGGTAATTAAGTTAAGAAATAAAATTTGCAAAGGCAATAATGGGGCGGGAAGGTTTGCCAGGGCAGCCGCTCCCACGGAAAGGATTTCCGAAAGGTTACAGGATAGTAAATACATCACAAATTGGCGGATATTGTAAAAGATAACCCTCCCTTGGCGTATGCCCAATTCTATGGCGGTAAACTTATCGTTCTTGAGTATAACGTCGGCCGCTTCCCGGGCCGCTTCCGTACCTCGGATACCCATAGCAATTCCAATATCGGCCTTTTTTAGTGCAGGAACATCATTGATTCCATCACCGATCATTCCAACAATATTGTTGTTGCTTTGGTACAGGGAAATCAAATCCAACTTTTGTTTTGGGGTCACCCTGGCAAAAATTGGGGTGGCGAGCAGCTCCTTTGAGTGGGTTTCATGAAGATTTTGGGCCTTGTCAAGGGCTTTGCCGTTCAATACGTTGCCAGTGGACGTATTTTCTTTTACCAAACCTATTTCTTGGGCAATTTTTTTAGCCGTATTGGGATGGTCCCCAGTTACCATAACAACTTTGATGCCTGCTTTTTTATACAGTCCAATGGTTTGCTTTACATCTTCACGTGCGGGATCCACAAACCCCACAAATCCAAGGAAAGTAAGGTTTTGCAATGCACTTTCCTTTTGAGGCCTTTTTTGGGTCTTTTTATGTGCAAATGCCAGAACCCGTAGCCCTTGGGAAGCTATTTCATCCACTTTCCCATTCCAGGTTTCCTTGTTGTCCAAAGTACAAATGCGGTTGTCTTTTATGATAGTGTTACAATGGGTGATAACCTGTTCAAATGCACCTTTCACATAAACATCACAATCCTTTTTGTTTTGATGGGCGGTAACCATTAACTTCCTTTCCGCATCAAACGGCAGTTCCCATATTTTTGAATTTTCCCTTCGGATTTGGGATGGATCAAAACCTATTCCGGTGGCAAAACCCACCAAAGCTTCTTCAATGGAATCGTTTCCCAAATTCCCAATAAATGTACCCGCGTTGTTGCATAGCACACTGCAGAACAACAAACGCTCCAAAGCTTGCCATTTTTTGATCAAAGCCTGCCAATCCTGTTTTTGGGAGGATACACTTTCCATAACAATATCCTCCAGGACAAGGGTATGGACCTTCATCTTATCTTCCGTAAGGGTTCCGGTTTTATCGGTACAGATGATATTGGTGGCCCCCAGGGTTTGGACGGCCTCCAATTTTTTGATGACTACCTGTTTTTTTGATAACCGAAGCATGCCTTTGGCCAATGCAATGGTCGCAACCACCGGTAGGCCTTCCGGTATCGCTGCAACGGCCAATGCCACCCCTGTCTCAATCATCAAAAAAAGATCTTTGCCCTGCCAATAACCAAAGAATATAATTAATGCTATAAAGGTTAAGGTTAGCCAAATGAGCCAAGTGCTGAACTGATTCAGCTTCTTCTCCAAGGGGGTTCGTTCCTTTTTTGTAGTGGCCGCGAGTTGTTGTATCTGTCCCAGTTGTGTATGCTTCCCCGTGGCAACTATAATGGCCTTTCCGAATCCTGATGTGATTACTGTACCCCTAAAGACCATATTGTTTTGATCGATGAAAGCGGTGTTGACAGGAATGGCCCCGGTCTTTTTCGAGATTGCTGCGCTCTCCCCGGTAAGGGCGGCTTCCCGGACCAATAAATCTTCTGAAAATAACAAACGTGCATCCGCTGCAACTACATCCCCTCCCTGTAATACCAATAAATCTCCAGGCACCAATTTTGAGGTTTTAACCTGGCATAGTTCGCCATTGCGAAGCACACTTGCCGTTGGCTGGCCTATTTTTCGTAATGATTCCAATGATCGTAGGGCCTGTAACTCCATAAAAAAACCAATCATGGTAGAAATAAGGATTACAATGAGTATTGCGGTACCGTCCAACCATTCGCCCAGAATGAAGGCCAATATGGCCGCACTTATTAAGATGTAGAAAATAGGATTGAATAATTGGTCCAGTAGTATTCCCCATTTTTTTTTGGGCCGGTCTTTGGGGATTTCGTTCGCTCCATACAGTTTAAGGCGTCTTTGCGTTTCGTTTTCATCCAAACCTCTTGTTAGATCACTGTTGAGCAGTTCGGCAAGTCTTTGAAAGCTAACAGAGAAGGGTTTGTCAATCATTGATTCGGGATATTTGGTCAAAGGCAATGAAAAAAGCGCACGAAAACAGTTAAATACCCCATTGCCAAACCTATTTATTGAAGAACACACAGGTTTTTGGGGCAAGGAGGTATTTTCTTGATAGCTTCTTTTGGGTCTCTAATCTATTTCAATGACCTTGGGCTTTTGCTTTTTGGCCTCTTCTTTTTTGGCCAGTTCAAAACTGAGAATACCGTCTTCGTAATGTGCAGTGATTTCTTCTTCCCTTACGCTTTCGGGCAACTGCAAAGAGCGTTGGAAAGCGTTGTAGCTGAACTCCCTTCGAGTATAGTTTTCATCCTTTTCCTCCTCGGATATTGATTTTTCACCGGAAATGTTAAGATATCCATTGTCAATGGTGACCTCGAAATCTTTTTTTGAAAAACCTGGAGCGGCCAACTCAATTTCAAAATTGTCGTCCGTTTCCTTAATGTTCAATGCTGGTTCTACGGTCTTACCGGTCCAAAAACGCCCTCTAATGAAATCATCGTCCCAAAAACGATGATCAAAAAAATTGTCCAAATCAAAGAAATCCGATTGGATGAGATTTCCAAAAGGCCTTCTTCTTTTAAATCTTACTAGTGACATGATACGTGATTTTAGATTATACATGTTTTTTACCTATCCGAAGGTAGAAACCCTATAAAATTTTGGAAATGATGTAGGTCAGTGGGGCACAATTTTGTAGGTGGCATAAAGGAACAAAAGGATAAAACAGTGCTATGATACGGATCATTTCCATCCAAGTTCAACCAATTTACATTTGGCAACCGGCAATAAGCATTTTTGACAGTTATGGAATTCTTGACGGTATAGCGTTAAACACAGTGTGGGGTGGTCAATATTTTATTCCTTTTTCTTGGCATTGTAGGTCTGTGGATAGGTACAGAGCTTACGGTAAGGTCAGCCATAAAAATTGCCAGGGGGTTCAATGTTTCCGAATTATTCATTGGACTCACTATTTTGGCTTTTGGGTCGGACCTGCCTGAATTTGTATTGGCCATTGATGGTGCGCTACGTGGTGCAAGGGGGATGGATGTTTCGGACGTTATTGTGGGTAATGCCCTGGGCAGTTCAATTTGCCAAATCACCTTGATTATGGGAATTATTTCCCTTTTTCATTTTTTAACGGTAGGAAAAGTACAAATAAAGAATTTTGCTACCGAGCTCATTGGTTCCACAATTTTACTCTATTTGGTGGCTTTTGACCATAGCATCACTTGGAATGATGGTGCCATGCTCATCATTGCTTTTTTTATGTACATCTCCACTTTGTTGGAACGGGAAAGAAAGGGGAAAAGGGGAGTTTCAAAAAAGTATGAAAATCGACCAATTTTGGTTTTGCTCCATAGTAGTGCTTTAATAGCCGGTGTGACGATTGTGGTCCTGAGTTCTGATTTTACGATTGAAAAAGCCCTTTCCATTGCCGATGGATGGGGAATTCAACAGTCCGTCATTGGAGCCATAATCATTGGTTTTGGAACGAGCCTACCGGAACTGGCCATATCCATTAATGCCATTTTAAAGGGAAAACCGGGATTGTCCATTGGCAATGTTGTAGGGAGCAATATTTTTGATCTGTTGATGCCCCTTGGCGTGGGCTCCTTGATTTCCAAAATACATGTAGACACTGGTTTCTTGTGGTTTGATCTACCTTTCCTGTTGCTTGTAAGCATGGTATTTCTTCTTTTTCTCAAAAGAAAAAAGGGCTTGCAAAAGCATGAAGGAGCACTTTTAGTGGCTTTGTATTTGGTATATGTCCTTGTAAAAACATCTTTAAAGTAAACTTAAACATGGTACGCAGCAATAGGGGAAAGAAGTCCTGTTCCAAAATAATGAACTGTCCTATAGCTTTGTTTTCCAGTTCTGGAGTCGAAAAGGCTTCCTAAGAAATCTGATTGGGCAATTGATGACATATTCCCAGGAAACGAACAATTCAAAAGACACGGCCAACTTTATGATGATTCCTTAAAAATTCCCTTTTTGGAGCGTTTCAAAATTCGTTTCCAAGGGTCCTATCTGTCTTTTGGCATTGAAATTTAGTATCTTTAAGTATTCCCCTATTCATCAAGATTATTCAGAATGACTTCTTTGGATTACAAGGGTCAAGATGAGAATTTTATCGAAAGGCTCGAGGAAATTGTACTTGCCAACCTTGAAAATGAAAATTTCAGCGTTGAAGAGCTGGCCCGTACCTATGGGGCAAGCCGTTCACAACTCTACAGGAAACTCAAGCGGATAAAAGGGCAGTCCGTCAGTCAATTTATTAGGGGATTAAGACTTAGGGAGGCCTTGAAAATGTTGCGGAAAGATGTGGCAACCATTTCCGAAATTGCCTACAAGGTCGGTTTTAGCAGTACCTCTTATTTTACGACCTGTTTCCATGAGCGCTACGGCTATCCCCCGGGAAAAGCAAAACATCGGACCACATTGGAAGCTACGACCAAAACTTCTTTTCCCACGGCAATTGAAGGACCAATTCACTCAAAGAAAGGAACGGTACTATTTAAAAACCCCTGGATCATTGCAGTTGTTTTAATAGCCCTTCTTTTAGCAGGTTTTTTTACAATCAAAGGATACAAATCAGTAGAAAACGAAAGGGAGGTATCCATAGCAGTTCTTCCCTTAGATCATTTATCTGAAGATACCAGCCAAGAATATTTAACCGCTGGCATACATGATGCATTGATTGGAGAGTTGGGCACCATAAAGGGATTACGGGTTATTTCCAGAATCTCGACGCTTCAGTTCAAGGATAAAGAATTGCCCATTCGGGCTATCGCAAAGCAACTTGGCGCAGATCATTTAGTTGAAGGTTCACTCTTTTATAAGGGGGACAGTATCCGAATGCAACTACAACTGATTGATGTTTTCCCCGAAGAAAAGCACATCTGGGCCAAGGATTACCATAACAACGTCAACGATATTCTATCGGTTCAAAATACCGCAATACAGGATATTGCCAACTCGATAGAAGTTACTCTTGACGAGGAGAAGAAGGAACGATTTCAGCTACAGCAAAATACAAATCCAGAAACCTATAAAGCGTACCTAAGGGGAATGTATTACCTCACTAAATCCAATGCGGAGGATTTCCAAAAAGGATTGGATTATTTGCACCGGGCAGTGGAGATAGACCCGGCTGACCCACTCGCCTATGCTGGTTTAGCGGAGGGATACGCGCTTTTGGGCCATGGTCCCGACCCTATGAACGCCCCTTGGAGAAGGGGAAAAGCAGCCGCTTTGAAAGCATTGGACCTGGACCCGAATTCTGCCAAAGCCCATTCTGCCCTGGCCATGATCCAACTCTATTACGAGCGCGATTGGAAAGCTGCGGAACGTTCATTTGCCATTGCGGAAAAATTGAATCCAAACCTTCCTTATAACCATTACCACTACTCCTGGTATCTCATTCTTTTGGGGAAATGGGAAGAAGCGATTAAAGAACATCAATTGGCCAAACAATTAGACCCATTGGCGCCATTGATAACTTCGGACATGGGCCTGTTGCATCTTTGGATGGGTAATCATGAAAAGGCCATGAAAGAAGTTAGGGAAGCCCTTGAAATTGATAAAGAATATGCACCTGCTTGGGGAACACTGGGCGATATCTATATTGCAAAAGGAATGGCCCAAGAAGGAATTAGCGCGATAGAAAAAGCTATTGAAATTAATCCTGCGGCATTGTATCAATTGGGAATCGCTTATGCGAAAACGGGCAATAAAGATAAAGCCCTTGAAATTGCTTCTAAATTACGGAAGGGCGGGGTTAGCTCCAGGGAAGCTTTTGGATTAACGGTTATATATGCCCATCTCGGTGATTTTGATAAGGCGTTCAAATGGTTGTCCAAAAAGCCCTTAGATGTTTTCGCCCCCTGGCTCAGGGTTTGGAATGGTCCTGAAGATTTCAAAAAAGAAGCTAGGTTCAAACAGTTTTTAAAAGAGCTTGATCTTCCTCCATTAGAGCCTTCTGCAACATAATTTAAAAAATTCAACATAGTTGAAACCAAAATTTGAAGTAATCACTACATAATCAAAAGTGATTTAATGGGCTTTTCCTGACCTTTGGTACAAGCTTTCGCTTAGTGATTGGCCAATCATTTCTCTAATGTTTAATCAGGTCGTATAGACCTTAAAATCAATTAATTATGAAAACTCTAAAAATGTTTTCCAGGATGTTTACGTCCTTAACTTTAGCAGGAATGGCCATGATTACGGCAATCGGGTGCAATGATGACGACGAACAGGATTACATTACCATCGATCCTGAAGCCCAAGATGGTGAATGGGTAAACTTTATCGAAGACCTTTCGTTTGAATCCATCATCTTAACACAAAACCAAGAGGATCTAAATGAAGCATTGCAACAGGCTGCTGAAGGTGATTTGATATTTTTTGAAGACAGCAATGTCCGGAAAACGCAAAACCTAAAAAATGCTAACGGGTCCTCCTTTTCCATGGCTGGGTTTGACGGAGAACAAATTGCAATCAGCACCAAAACTATAGCCAATTTCCCATCAGATACAAGTAGGGGCGAAAAAACCAACAAAAGCAACAGAAGTTGTCGTATTTTGGAAATTACACGGTCTTCACTTTCTACGAACATCGCTCATTATCAGATAATGGTACGTATGGGCAATGGGCCGTATGATGTGGTCCGCGTCCATAGAGTGGTACGGGAATCCCAAAAGTACAGACCCATTAGAACCGAAGGGAACGTATTTATGATCCATGGTTCATCGCAAGATTTTGATGATATTTTTCTGCGCCCCGGAGTAGAAAATCCTGATGCCCAAAATTCCTCTCCATTTTACCTGGCTTCAAATAACATCGATGTTTGGGGTATTGATTTGGGTTGGACCTTGGTTCCTCTGGAAACTACGGATTTTTCTTCCTTCCAAAATTGGGGGATCACAAAAGATGCAGGGCATGTGTTAAAATCCATGGCCATTGCCAGATTGGTTCGAGGATTGACCAGACAAGGTTTCGGACGGATGAACCTATTGGGTTTTAGTTACGGTGCGGGACTAACGTATAATGCCGCGATACAGGAAACGCAACAGCATCGTATTTTAAGGGATATTAAAGGCATAATCCCAACGGACTTTGTTATGGTGTACGAGCAAAATGATAGCCCGTTTGCTGCGGGTACTTGCTCCTTATCGCAAATGTCCGAAACGGCGCACGCGAATGGGGAATATCAAAATGCCAATGGCGTCGGTTTTATTACCGTAGGTCAAGCGGCTCTTGATAATCCGGAAGGCGATTCACCATTTGCCCCTGGTTTGAGCAATTATCAATTTGCTTTGGCCGCCGCATCGGGGCCACAGCCCAATGGACCGGATTGGCATTTTCTTGGGGGCCAGTTCAACGGACAAATACCCACTGGACTAACCTACACCGAGGAGGAGCGATGGTATAAGCTGTTGCTATCTTTGGCGCCCTACATGCCCACATACATCACTGCGGAAGGCTTTAAACCGGTTTGTCCTGAAAACCGTGAAAATACAATTGCCGAACTGGGTGAAATAAAGGTGCCTGTATTGTATCTGGGTGCCCAAGGCGGATATGGCGGTGATGGGGTATTTTCTGCCAGGCTAACCGGGAGTTCCGATGTAAGTGTTGAGATTGTGACCAAATTGCCCAACGGCCCTCGGATACTCGATTATGGCCATGCCGACCTATTCATGGCCAACGATGCTGCGGAAGTGGCATGGAAACCCTTAAGGAATTGGTTGGTGAACCATTAATCTCGGGTACTACGTGGAAAACCTCCTTTACATGGAGGTTTTTTATTGGCCCAAGCTGTCCAAAATAATTGAATGGTATGGGGTTCCCGGTTTTGAGGTCGCTTGTCCCTATAGGTAGCGGGGATTGGATTCATGGCTTCGTCATGGGCCTTTTAAAGAGGCTTTACCGAGAAATCTATCCCCTTGCCTTGGGCGAGGGATCTTCTTTTCCTTTTCTCACACGCCAAAGTGACCTTTCTCTCAGCTGTAATCAGTGGAAGTGTGCCTTGAGCCCTAAACAATCCAACGAAGAGTTCTCCTCCCGATGTTAGTCTTATCTGAACCCTGCGCGGCATCACTATTAGGACCCCGGCAAATAAAGGTCAAGTCTTTAAGGTCCATCTCCATAAATCATTTTTGTTTAACTTTTTTAACATAACATTAAACAAAAAATGTAAAAATCTATGTAACCTTACAGAAACTAAAAAAAATACAGCATGAAAAAACGACTATTGGCCTTAGCTTTACTAAGCGGCCTAATCACCTTTTACGGATGTGGGGACACCAAAAAGAAAAACACCACCCAAGACGTTGAAACTACCGAAAACGAAACCCAAAAGGAAGAAGTAATGGAAGTACAAGCACCGAATATAGTTGGTGTGGCCGCAGGCAATGCGGATTTTTCAACCTTGGTGGCCGCTGTTAAAGCCGCAGAACTTGTTGGGACATTGAGTGGAGAAGGGCCATTTACAGTATTTGCCCCTGTTAATGCGGCTTTTGAAAAATTACCGGAAGGCACCTTGGATGGGTTGTTAAAGCCTGAGGGCAAGCAGACACTGACATCCATTCTGACCTATCATGTGGTATCCGGCAGTGTAAAGGCCGCCGATGTGGTCAAAGCCATTCAGGATAACAATGGTTCTTTTGTTATTACCACAGTTCAAGGAAATACCCTTACGGCATCCCTTGACGGTGAAAATGTAATCTTAACAGATGCCAAAGGAGGTATATCGACCATTGTGTTGACCGATGTAGAAGCCTCAAATGGTGTTATACATGCCATCGATACTGTGGTGATGCCATAGTCCGATTTAAATAGTTTACATATAGGGCCCTTTTGAACCTGACTATTTTTCTGACTGGCATCCAGGGCTCGTAAATTTTCGGGCTTGGAATTCGTCTGCAATACCAAAGTAGTCTTGACTTTAATCCATCTATAGGAAGAACGTTCACGTTTGGTTTATTTCCCTTCTGAACCCATCCTTCAGAAACGGATTATCCTCCTATAAATAGGAGTAAAATTAGAATAACGAACATCACGAATTAATACTAAAAACAACAGCATAATGGGAGTGGATAATTTAAACGCCATTGGCTTACATCCTGAAAGGAGCAAAGAGTTGGCCAATCTTCTTAACGATTTGCTGGCCAACTATTCCACCTTTTATCAGAACACAAGAGGTTATCATTGGAATATCAGTGGTGATAAATTCTTCGAATTACATTTAAAATTTGAGGAATTGTACAATGATCTTTTCGTAAAAATTGATGAAGTTGCCGAGAGAATCCTGACCCTCGGATATGTTCCCCAGCATAAGTTTACGGACTATCTCGACAATTCCAGAATACCTGAAAGCGATCAAGTAACCAACGGCCGAAGGGCAATTGAAGAAATATTGATGGCTTTTAAGACACTGCTTGGTAAGCAACGGCATATTCTTGTATTGTCAGCTGAAATCAATGATGAAGGGACCAACGCCCAAATGAGTGACTACATCCGAGAACAGGAAAAATTGGTGTGGATGTATTCGGCCTACCTCAGGGAGTAATATGTTTTTGTCGTCTATGCGAAAATTAAAGACAACAATATGGTCTTATGTAGAGGAAAAAATTAGTCGAAAACATTGAACATCGCTAGGAAAAGCATCATATTCAGTAATGCATAAAACAATGCCGGTGCAGATTGAATAAAGCTATCCCTAAGGTATATACGAACGGTTAGCCCCATGAACATTAAGACGGAGAGACCGGCGCTACCTGTGATGGCAAGAGGGGAATAAAAGAGCCCCGCGAGAAGCGCTAGAGCTCCCAAAATCTGTAAGCCCCCGGTAAGACGACGATAGTTATCGAGCCCGTAACGCTTAAACTCTGTTAACATGAATGGAGAGGTTAAGCAGGAATAGCCGAAAAAGAGAAATGAGATTGCACTGAACAGGATGCCTACTGTAAGGGTCGGGGATTTGTCAATCATTTAAGTTCGAAACTGCGGGAGCTTTAATTTTAAAAACACAAAGATGGAATATGTAACTATTATTATAAAAGTTTTTATTTTTTTTAGCATTGTGAACGTTTGGTTTTTGCGATTTAATAAACCGACTTCATGGCGTGGTGGCCAAGCGGCCAACATGAAAGGGGAATTTGAGGTGTATGGATTGTCCGAAACCACCATGTATACCGTGGGAGGTCTTAAGCTGTTGGCGGCTACACTGCTAATTGTTTCCATTTGGGTAGCTCAAATCACACTACCAGCAGCCGGACTAATGGCTATGCTAATGACCGGCGCCATAGCGATGCACATCAAAGTAAAAGACCCTTTAAGAAGATCGTTCCCCGCATTTTCCTTCCTTGTTTTATCCATCATCTTAATACTGTCCAACGTATTATAAATTTTAAAAAAAGATGAAAAATAGGCTTCTAGTAACCAAAAGATGAAATTATTGGAGAAGTTTTATAAGATTTTCCTATCAGAAAACACAAAAAGGCAGATGGAAAGAACCATTCTTTACATTGCCCTGATCAGTTTTTTTATACATCTGACCTTAATATATCTTTCAGAATTTGATGTCGTTCAATTGTTTTCCGATTCTGAACTTATTAGGAATCCAATATCCGCTATTTATACTCCTTTTTCTTTCATACTTGTATATGAAGTTTACTTACTGATTTACTATTTGCCCAAGTCATTTACAACCTATATAACAAAGCAGTATGAAATAATAACGCTAATTGTCATTCGTAAACTATTCAAAGATTTGTCCGCAATTGAACTGACAGCCAAATGGTTTGAAATTAGGGGCGATCTGCAATTCACATATGACATTTTAGCTTCGCTGATCCTTTTCTACCTTATTTTTCAATTTCAGAAACAAGGGAAAAGAAAACGCAACAAACAAGATAAAATCGAGGTAAGGGTTGAACGATTCATTAAAAGAAAAAAAATCATAGCTACTATTTTGGTCCCATTGTTCTTTATTTTGGCAGTACTAACTTTAATCAATTGGCTATCAACTGTCTCTTTGTCCTCAGGTCAATTACCGTCTTTTGACAGTATCAACAATTTGTTTTTCGATGAATTTTTTACGGTCTTAATTCTGGTAGACGTTGTTCTGCTTTTATTGTCTTTCTTCTATACCGATGAGTTTCATAAGATTATCAGGAACTCTGGATTTATAGTTTCTACGATTTTAATCCGCTTATCATTTGGTGTAAGTGGACTAATTAGCACTATATTGATTGTTGTCGCAGTTCTTTTTGGTTTATTGATTGTTCTCATACATAACCAGTATGAAAAAAATACCATGCTCCATAATGAACGCAATTAAGGTGAATTGAATGCCTGCGGATATCCTTGGAATGATGAACCCTGGTTCTGGGCAACAAATAAGCGACAAAAACGGTTGCCAGGTATTGCCCGAAATCCTCGTTCTAATCTTATTTAGTCCCATAAGAGGACATTAAGGGGAAACATTGGGACTTTTACCCGCCATTTTAGTTGTCCTTGTACGTTCTGTATTTGTCCATCGCCAAGATTTTTTCCTTGAGCGCTTTAAAGTGTTTCGTTTTTAAGATGGGCAGGATCGATTCCCTGATGTCATACCCGTAGCTGGATTTGCTCGTAAGAATAATCGGGGGGCACTGGATTCTTTTGAAGACGTTTTTTTGGATGGTGTCGTAAAACCATTCCAAATCCTTCAAGAATACGTTGGGGTCATCAACATCCCAACGTATCATAAGCTCATGACTGATACCAAGTTTTTCATGTAGGTTACCCTCAAGATACCAAGTCATTATATCCTCTATGCCCTTCTTTTGATAGTTGGTTACCTGTTCCAATAACTTACAATGGTATCCGAACTTCATTGGATCGACCTGGTTGCTTTTCAATTCGGCGGTTGGTTGAATCTGGTCCTCACCAAATTGCCATAACGGATCGGGCAGTAAGAGTTCCGGAATGGTTTCTTTTCCAAATACGACATCATTTATATAATGGCACATCTCTGCAACTTCCGTTTTGGTGAGATCGCCAATCGGGGCAATTGCGCCCCCCCAATCTCCATAGAGGGTGGAATATCCCAGAGCAATTTCAACTTTATTCCCATTGTTGGTAAAGAAGCAGTTGTATTTGGCGGATAGATTTGAAAGGATGGAAGTGCCCCGAATTTTCGCCTGCACATTTTCCAGGTTAAATTCACTGAGTTCCCGCCCGTCCTGTTCCAAAATAGCTGAGTTGGCTTTTATCATCCCTTCAATGGGAAGGACCAGATATTCAATATCCAAATTCTGGGCAAGCGCCCTTGCGGATTCTTTGGTTTTAGCACTACTGTACTTCGATGGCATATTAATGCCAATGACTTTTTCCTTACCAAATACAAGAACCAAAAGGGTCGCTACCAGGGAACTGTCCATTCCGCCGCTCAAACCAATAATAAAACGCGGATCATTACCCAGGAAATTACTCGAATTACGTAATCCATTGGAAATGGCCAGGTATTTTTCCCTTATGGTATTGCCAACATCCCTTTTTTTGGATGTAAATGAAGAGTTTTTATCAATGATCATTACGTCCTCCTCCCAACCTTTCTCGGATAGCATACAAGGGTCCCCCTTTTCATTATAAACTGTGGAACCGCCGTCGAACGTTATAATGTTCTTACCATTGTTCTGCACCCCAACACAATTCACATAATAGTACGGCACGAAGGAATCCGACTGTTTTTTTAAATACTTCACACGTCTGTCCCTCGCATTGTTTTTCATAAAAGTCCAGGGCGATGCCGATAAATTGACTATTTTTTCGGCCCCGGATTCAATAAGTATTTTTGTAATGTTTATAGGTTCTCCATTAGCTCTGTAGTCATAGCACCAGAGGTCTTCACATAATTCCATGCCAACGGGAATTTTTTTATTCCCCACCGAAATCAGAAACGGTGATAACAGATCACGGAGTTCTTTGCCAAAGTCCATGGCAACGTCCGGTAAGGAAAAGAAATAGCGTTCGTCGTCGAAAAACCGATAATTGGGTAAAAGTGTTTTAGGTTGAATCCCTATTGGTAAAATACCATTTTCCACAATTCGCTCCACGTACTTCCCGTTTTGCATGACATACACGGCATTATACTTTCTACTCCTACCATCTTTATTGGGATGATGTCCATTGCCGGTTTGGACTACATAGATGTTGCCATATGCTATGGCTATGTTGTCACTTGCCTTTAAAAGATCATTGTTGTAGCTCATTAGCTCTTCGCAATAGGAATCCTCTAAGAATTTATCGCCCAATAAATAGCCGCCAACACACATTTCCGGAAAGCAGATCAAATCGACGGATTTTTGTTTGGCTTCCCCAATCATATCCAGCATTGTAGCTAAATTCAATTGGGGCCTGCCTGGAACCACCTCCATTTGTCCCAGGGCTATCGTAAAGTTATCGTTCATATTCATGTCCAAAAAGAAAAGTACTTTAACTGTAAGTGCAAGGTATCGTGAAGTACCGAAAATTACCTGGAAAAGCCCAATAAAGTTTTATTTAAAAGGCACAATCATAAATGAACAAACCACCCATTGAAGAATAAAAAAGTATAGTGTACAAATAATGTATTGGACATGTATTGGTTCAACAACGATGCAAGGGACAATGGGTTTTTGTTTATCTTCCATCGTATCCTAAAAGAAACGCTTCCATACACGAACACTTTAATGGCTGTGAATCCCCCAAGCTGTCCTTCATTGTATCAGGCTAAATTGTGCTTCCTTCAACCTGGTACAACAAAAAAACCCATATGTAAGTGTTCCTAAAAAGGGTCACGGTTAAAATTTGAATAACCATAAATTCAGTGATAGGAAGATAAGTCGGTACAAATGGCTGAATCAACAACCCCTTAGTCCTATTTTGCAGGACCATATTCCAGCTCCATTTTGCCTATGCAAAAACATACTTCAACGAAAGATAAAGCAACATTTATTGTAAGTATAAACTTATCTTTAAGGAGGGTTTGCTGTTTTAAGAATTTTATTTGTGTATGGCACTAAGCGTTGTAATAGAAAAAGAAAACGAAAGTGGGTCTTTCATCAATTTAAAGGAACTCCTTGACAATAACAGTTTTGAAATTGAGGTCAAAGGTAGGGCTTCAACTGTAAAGGAAGGAATCCATCTTATCAAAACCTTAAAGCCTGATCTATTGTTTTTGGACATAGAGTTGGATGATGGGCTCGGATTTGAGGTTTTGGAGCAATTTCCAAATCCGACCTTTGAGGTTATTTTCATAACAGCTTTTGACAACTACTATAAACAAGCCTTTGAACATTTCGCTTTTGCCTATATAGAAAAACCTTTTCATACAAGTACATTGGAAAGAGTACTTAACCGATTTTTTTTGAAAGAAATCAAGCCTTTGCAAAAAACAAAGGAACTGCTATCGTATCTCGATAAGACAAACGCTTCAATACTGGTACAAAGCGGCAATATCCATCACTTGTTTTTACTTGAAGAAATCATTTTCCTAAAAGCGGAGGTCAACTATACTACGTTTTTTTTAACCAAACAACGCAAGGTTCTCGCTAACAAGGGATTGATTTATTATCAGAAACTACTGAAAGGAAAAGGGTTTTTTAAAGCCAATCGTTCCGTTCTTCTCAATATTTCGCACATAAAGAGTATTTATAAAAAAGAGATGATCATACTTAGGAATAAGGAAAAAATCACTGTTTCTGTTCGCAATAGGGCCCATTTGTCCTCACTCATCGAAACACTTAAGTAGCAACTGCCCACGCTTAAAAATTTGTTCGGTTCGCTTATCAATTCCAAGCGTGATAAACCATAAAGCTAACGTAATTTCCTACTCATAAGTTTTAGGCGAGATGGAGAAACTGCTTTTGGAACTGCTTTATAGAAATCGCACCTCAAGTGTATCGGAAGAAGAGATAAAACTACAACTCATATCACATCCGGAATACCCCAGCCTCAAGTCGGTAACGGACACCCTGGACTATTTTGAAATTGGCAATATCGCCGCCAAGGTCCCTAAGGATGCCCTGTCAGATTTGCCTAACTCTTTTTTAACCCTTATTAAGGAGACCGATCGGAATGAGGAATTGGTTTTGATTTCCAAAAAGAAGGGGAAGATTGTCCTACAAAATCAACGGGGTGAAAAATTAAAAATCCTTCCCGAAGCCTTTCTTGAAATATGGACAGGTACTTTAATTGCCGTTGAAAAAGAAGAGCATAAAACTATAGGATTTAAACTGTTTGGAAGACCACAACTCCTGCTAGGGGTATTGGCAGTATTGATATTGGGAGGTATGGCAATCGCGGATATGGACATACTTACCATAGTTTATACCTTTCTAAGTTGTCTTGGACTGACAACAAGTGTATTTATTATCAAAACGGACGTGGGAACCGAAGATTCCATATCAAAGAAAATTTGCAATATGCTTTCTTCCAAGCCTGTAGGATGCTCTGCTGTCATTTCCTCTAAGAGTAGTGTTCTCATTAAAAACATTTCACTGGGTGATGCATCCATCATTTATTTCTCAAGCGTACTACTTACAACGGTAACCCTTGGCATTCATGGAAGTCTACCTTTTACCATTGCTATTCTTTCTTTACCTATGGTAGCCTATAGCATCTATGTTCAAGCAACACAATTGAAAGCGTGGTGCGTTTTATGCCTGATCTTGTCCACTATTTTGGTTGGCCAGTTCACCATACTTGTCCTTGCGCATACCAATTGGCAGTTTCCAATTGCATATACACTCAAAGCGTTGAGTTTAGGCCTATTGATAACCTTATTTTGGTTGAGTTATAAAAAGCATTATTTGAGCACCCAGAAACTGTTTAAAACAAAAAAAGAATATTTGGGCTTAAAGCGGAATTACACTTTCTTCAAAAATGCTTTGGAACAGGGGAAGGTCAAAAAACTGACTAAAGTAGAAGAACACCATAGCATAACCTTTGGTAGCACGTCCCCGTCACGACTTCAGATCACCGCGTACACCAACCCGCTCTGCGGCTTTTGCACGGAAGCCTTCAAAGCATATCATAAGATTTTGAATATGCCCACTATTGAGGTAAGCGTTGAACTCATATTTAATACTCCTCAAGAAATAGAAAATCCTTCCTACCAAATATCCAAGCGTATTCTGGAGCTTTACAAGGAAGATAAGCTGAAAGCCTGGGAGTCGCTCGAATCCTGGTTCTCCAATAGGGATATTGGAGTGTGGCAAGAAAAATTTGGTCCCTCAAACAACAACACCTTTTTGGGAAATGAAATACTGGACGCACATAGGTCGCTCTGTAAAGAAAATGGAATACACCATACCCCGGAAACATGTATTGAGGATTACAAATTTCCAAGGAAGTACTATGACTATAACGATTTACATCTATTGATTGAAGATATGGTAGCCGATTTCAAGATACGGCGGGAGCACCATCTGGTACCGGCGTAGTAGTAAAGTAATGGCAATTAAGATATTCTTGCAAGAATAGACACAAACGCTGAGTGTCTTTAAATGTTCAGGATAATAATCTTAAAAATAAAGTTATGTTAGAAAGCATTTTAAAACTTAAGGGTGTTGAGCTCCTATCCAAGAGTGAACAAAATCAATTAGTTGGTGGGTTAAATACCGAAATAGGCTGCGGCGGGCCAGGTCAGAGCTGTCCTCCAGGCTATTGCTGTGGTGTAGGTCAGGTTCTTCGATTTGCCTGTGTCATTCCGGAACCCGGTTTTATTAATTGTTGGTAATCCTGGAGTCCGCTAATTAGGATATTGAGACTGTCTTTTCCTGATAGTCTCAATTCCACCAAAACAGATTAACGCCTTTTTTACTAAGAAACCCATTTGATGAGTTTCCGTGTTTTATACAAACAGGGTCCAAAGGCTATGGCCCTACCGGTCTACGAATCCGTGCAAAACATTATGGGCGTATTTTTTATACCGAAGAACTGCGCAATCTAAGCGAAACAACAAAAAGGGAAGCTCATTACTCGGTCTAAGCGATATCGAGTTTCTTTTATCCTGTGGATTTGCATCATAATGTGCACACAGTTGCCCATTCACAAGGAGAAGAACAAATTGAAACGCTGGAACATCCTGATTTAAAATTATTTGACATGGAAAGGGTAAATGTCTTAATCAATAACTAATTGAGTTTGAATATGATGATTGGGATGATTTTTTTCAAAGCAAAAGTAGATGTACTGATGTTTTTAGCCCCTAGTCCCCCCGCTTAAAATCTCGGGACGAACTTCAATAAAATTCGAGTGCTACCTTTTTGAATTATTATCTTTAAGTGGAAACTTAAAATAAATGTATCGTGAGTTCAAAGAAACGGAATTATCCCGTCTTAGTCCCTAAGTCCAAGGAACATAATAAGGACACGAAGGACAGGGCTTTGCCCGAAGAAAGGGTATATTACGAATTCACCCGTAGATTTGAAAAAAAAGTACCTAACCCGGAATCTGAAATACCTAATTGGCTTGCAGCTTTGTTTTTTATAGGTAAGCTTGCTCTTTACGTCATCTTTTTTATAATCATGCTAAAATTAGCGGATTATGCCGAAGAAATAACTTCTAATCCGATAGTTATGATTTTTAATTTTGCAGTTAATGCCATAGATGCAATATTCATACTTATCATAGGAGTATCATTAACGGGTTTAATAGTCTCATTGAGTGGAGGTGGGTAAATTCAGGTTTGCAACGTTTTAAGCTTAAGAATTTATTCTTCCATTCACTTAAAATCGTGTTGAAAGTTTCAGATAAGAAATGAAAGAAGGCCCCATATTTCTGTAAATTCTTGATTTTGCTAATAGCGGGGACTGGATTCATGGCTTCGCCATGGGCCTTTTGGGGGGCTTTACAAATAAAGCCATAACCTCGCTAGAGCGAGGTTTAGCCTTTTCCTTGCTCAAAAGTTCAAGCTAGCTTGCCTTTATCGTAAAGAAAAAGCCACCAACTTTCGTTGATGGCTTTCCTTAGTAGCGGGGACTGGACTCCCTTCGACTTCGCTCAGGGTAAACTTCTCGTCCAGTGGGCTTCCTTTAACCTCGTACAATAAAAAAAGCCCCATCCTTTTGATGAAGCTTTTGATTTAGTAGCGGGGACTGGACTCGAACCAGCGACCTTCGGGTTATGAGCCCGACGAGCTACCTACTGCTCTACCCCGCGATGTATGTTTATAAGCCTAAAACTAGACCTGTATTTTGTTCCTTTTCCTCAGTTGGAGTAGGTACCCTGCCCTGAGCTTCGTCGAAGGGTACTGCTCTACCCCGCGATATGGGAGGGCAAATATACGACCCTTTTTGGTTTTAATCAAAATCTGTTCCAAGGTTTCCTTTAAAATCGATACTTTCGAAGGCATGGAAGTAATCAATGACTTTTTAGTTCGAGCCATTTCCGGAACGGAATGGCCCATGTTTGTCCTTTTGATCGGTGGGGGACTGTTTTTGGTGGTATATTCCAAAGGCCTGCCCTACCGATTTTTTGGACACGCTATTGCCATAACAGCTGGAAAATATGATGATAAGACAGCGAAAGGGGATGTAAGCTCATTACAGGCGCTTTCCGCTGCGGTTGCAGCCACAGTGGGATTGGGAAATATTTCCGGAGTGGCCATTGCCATTCACGATGGCGGTCCTGGAGTTGTATTTTGGATTTGGATGACTGCCCTGATTGGAATGTGTATCAAGTTCTATTCCTGTAGCCTTGCCATTATGTACCGTGGGGAGGATTCCAATGGTAAGCTCCAGGGAGGTCCCATGTTCTATATTACAAAAGGGTTGGGCCATAAGGCGAAACCCCTGGCCATATTTTTTAGCATTGCGGGGCTTTTTGGGTTTTTGGGGGTTTTTACGGCCAACCAATTCACGGAAACCTTTATGGGGGTCGTACAGCCCGAGACCAGTTTACTGGCTATGGGCGGAACGGAAACAGATCCCCTGTTCAATTGGAAATTGACCATTGGGGTTGTCCTGGCCATTATATCTTCATTTGTGATTTTTGGGGGACTAAAGAATATTGCCAAGGTGGCCACGGCCATTGTTCCTTTTATGGTCATGGTGTATTTGATTACCGTTATCATGGTCATGGTTGCCAATTCCTCTGCGGTATGGCCTTCACTAAAACTGATCGTTTCGGAAGCCTGGAACTTTAAGACCGTGGTCACCGGTGGATTTTGGGGTTTGGTCATCATTGGCGTCCGCAGGGCCATGTTTTCCAATGAAGCTGGCTTGGGTTCTGCACCCATGTACCACGGCCAGTCCAAAAATGATGAGCCCATTCGAGAGGGTTTGGTAGCCATGCTGGGGCCCTTTATTGATACTATTTTGGTCTGTACGTTTACGGCCGTAGTTTTAATATTGAGCGGGGCGTATCTGGAGGATGGTAGCGGTATTGTCATGACCTTAAATGCCTTCAACACCGCTCTTGGGAGTTGGGGCGGTATTCTCCTGATGATCATTGTCTCGGCCTTTGCCCTGTCCACTCTGTTTACCTATTCCTATTATGGGGTAAAAAGTCTTTCGTACTTGACCAATGCCAAAATAGGCAGGCTGTACAACGTCTACTTTGTTGTTATGATCGTGTTCGCCGCAGTTGCCTCCCTGGAATTGGTAAAAAACCTCATTGACCTTTCGTATGCACTTATGGTGATTCCCAATATGATTGCGGTACTGCTATTGGCACCAAAAGTGAACAAAGCGGGCAAGGACTATTTTGAAAAACTGAAAAAAGAGAAGAATGCATAAATCCGGTTTTGTAAACATCATTGGAAACCCCAATGTTGGGAAATCCACTTTAATGAATGCCTTGGTAGGGGAAAAGCTCTCCATTATCACTTCCAAAGCACAAACAACGCGGCATCGCATTTTTGGAATCGTTAATGGAGAGGATTTTCAAGTGGTTTTTTCGGATACCCCAGGGATTATTAAACCGGCCTATGAGCTACAGCAATCCATGATGAATTTTGTAAAATCCGCTTTGGAAGATGCCGATGTGCTTTTATATATGGTCGAAATTGGGGAAAAGGGGCTAAAGGACACCGATTTTTTCCAAAAGATCAGGAATACGTCCATTCCAGTGTTGTTGCTCCTGAACAAAATCGACATTTCGGAACAACAGATCTTGGAAGCGCAGGTAGCTTTTTGGAAGGAACAGTTACCCAATGCTGAAATCCATCCTATTTCCGCTTTGGAAAACTTCAATGTAGAAGAAGTCTTTAAGCGCATTTTGGAATTGCTTCCCGAGGGACCTCCCTATTTTCCCAAAGACCAGTTCACTGATAAACCCGAACGCTTTTTTGTCAATGAGGCCATAAGGGAAAAAATATTATTGCATTACAAAAAGGAGATTCCCTATTCCGTGGAAGTGGAGACCGAGGAATTCCTGGAGGACGAACAGATCATTAGAATCCGCTCCATTATCATGGTGGAACGGGACTCCCAAAAAGGGATCATTATTGGGCATAAAGGTGGCGCCCTTAAGAAAGTGGGTGTTGGGGCCAGGGAAGATTTGGAAAAATTCTTTGGAAAACAGGTCCATATTGAGCTGTACGTAAAAGTCAACAAGAACTGGCGTTCCAACAGCAATCAATTAAAGCGGTTTGGCTATAATTCCTAAACTTCGGTACATTCAATAAAATACGTCACCGTGGCCCTGTTCGGCCAATTGTGGATTGTTCCAAAAGGTTCGGAAGTCACTGCAGTAGGGTCCTGCTATTGCCGGCCTATTGAAGCTTCCCTTTTAAGTTCCATGTTGTTTCTGGATACCGATAAACAGTTCATCGGCATATTTTCGCAATTGTTGCATTTGTGGTTTCCCCTTGGCCTTGCCCAACCTTCCAAAGGCGTACAGTGAAAACCAAATGACCACCAAAAAACCCATTCCGATCAGCCATAGCGTGACATTGTGACCCAGTGAATGTTTGGAATAGGCAAAGATGCCCATGATGATAAAAGCGGTGGCTACACCAAAATGAAGGAACATAAAGAAGGTCCACAAGGTGGGATTTGGCCCAAAGACCCCATGGATCGTACTTTTTTGTGGGCTAAAGGAACTGATTTCCAGATGCAACTGTGGTGACCAAAAAGTGGTTTTCTCTTTTTTGAATCGAATATAAACGTGTTCGTCTATCCGTTTGAGCAAAAAAGGGTCTTTGGGCTGAATATCAAAAGCAGCCTTGAGGGTGTCCGGATCGGTATACAATCGAATATCGAACCGTGGCCTAAGAACAATTTCGTTGACCAGTTCGCTCATTATTTATGGGTTAAGGCAGGAAAAGGTATCCATTTTTCTTTATAAATAATACTACTTTTGCCAAAATTTAAGGGCATGGGAGGCATTGTCGCCATAGTAGGAAGGCCAAATGTGGGAAAGTCCACGTTTTTCAATCGCTTGATTCAGAAAAGGGAAGCCATTGTGGATGCCGTCAGTGGGGTTACCCGGGACCGACATTATGGGAAGAGCGATTGGAACGGGAAAGAGTTTTCCGTTATTGATACCGGAGGGTATGTTGTGGGGAGCGATGATATTTTTGAGCAGGAAATAGACAAACAGGTGGAATTGGCCATTGATGAAGCCGATGCCATAATTTTTATGGTAGACGTGGAATCCGGAGTAACTGGAATGGACGAGGACGTGGCCAATTTATTGCGTAGGGTGGACAAACCCACTTTTCTGGCCGTGAACAAAGTGGACAATGCACAACGAGCAGCCGATGCCGTGGAGTTCTACGCCCTGGGACTTGGTGAATATTATGCCCTTTCCAGTATCAATGGCAGTGGAACGGGGGAACTGTTGGACGCCTTGGTCAAAGTACTTCCGGAAAAGGCCGAAGAAGAGGCCGAACTGCCCCGTTTTGCCGTCGTGGGAAGGCCCAATGCCGGGAAATCTTCGTTTATCAATGCGCTGATCGGTGAAGACCGGTACATTGTCACCGATATTGCCGGAACAACACGGGACAGTATTGATACCAAATACAACCGGTTTGGGTTCGAGTTCAATTTAGTGGATACCGCGGGTATACGTAGAAAAGCCAAAGTGAAGGAAGATTTGGAGTTTTATTCCGTAATGCGTTCCGTACGTTCCATAGAATACTGTGATGTCTGTATTTTGCTATTTGATGCCACCCGGGGGTTTGATGGCCAGGTACAGAACATCTTTTGGCTGGCCCAACGTAATCATAAGGGCGTGGTCATTTTGGTCAATAAATGGGATTTGGTGGAGAAGGAGACCAATTCGGTAAAGGAATACTCCCAAAAGATCAGGAAACAATTGGAACCGTTTGATGATGTCCCCATTGTTTTCATTTCGGTACTGAACAAACAACGGATTTTTAAGGCCATTGAAACCGCGGTGGAGGTTTATCAAAATCGAAGCAGGAAAATAAAAACACGCGAATTCAATGATGTCATGCTTCCCATTATTGAGAAAAGTCCACCTCCCGCCTATAAGGGGAAGTATGTAAAGATCAAGTTTTGTACCCAGTTGCCCACCCCTTATCCCCAATTTGCATTTTTCTGCAATCTACCGCAATATGTCCGGGAACCGTACAAACGTTTTTTGGAAAACCAGATACGCAAACACTTTGATTTTACGGGGGTGCCCATAACTGTGTTTCTTCGAAAGAAATAAACCTTTGTATTGCCATAAATCCACGGATGCCAAAGAAGCGGAAATTGGTGTCAAGCATAAAAGGCGCGTCCGCTCGGTAGCTGGACTATTCGTCCTTTAAATTCCCAAAAAAGTGCTAATTCTATCTAAAAGTGCTGGTAAAGCGGGGCATTTTTTGATATTTTTCATTGTATCGAACTTCATTGATCAATGGGAAAAGAATTACTCTTTATTTTCATTTTGGGTTCACTATTTTTTACCAATGGACAACAGGCGGATGGTCAAAAGGATTCCGTTGGGTTAATGGAGAATATCCACCTCCATTTGAACAAGACCACTTTTTTGCAGGGGGAACGGTTATGGTTTAAGGCCTATGTACGGAATCAAAGGAGCAAACTACCTTCATTTTTCACATCAAATTTGCATGTCGGGATTTTTGACGGCACGGGAAAAGAACTGAAAAGGAAGCTCTTTTATGTGGAAAATGGCCTGGCCCAGGGCGATTTTGCCATTGACTCCTCTTTAATTGGTACAGCGCATACGGTACTGGCATGGACCAATTATATGCGCAATTTTAAGGAGCTACACCCCTATCGGCAGAACATTCGTGTGTTGCGGAACGACGCAGAGGCAGAGGATTTGCAAACGGGAGCTATAAAGATTTCCATATACCCCGAAGGAGGGCAACTGATAACAGGGGCGTACAACCAAGTGGGCCTATTGATTAGCAATAGTCTGGGGCAAGGGATATCGGTCAAAAACCTGGAACTGGTGGATGGAAATGGCCAAATAGTCCGTAAAAAGGTAGCCACCAATCGTTTTGGCATGGGTAAAACGGGCTTTAAGGTTGAACCCGGCAGCACCTACTATATACAAATGGAAGGTTTTGATGGAAACCTTATCAGGGAAAAGCTACCAGAAGCTGTGGACAACGAATTTGGAATCAGTGTGGATAACAAAGACGTGGATAAGGTTTTAATGACCATGGTGGGTTCAAAAAGCCTTTTTAATATAGAAGATGGGAAAGCATATACCTTAGCGGTTTATCAGGATGATTTTATTGGTCTAGAGGACTTTGAGGTAAATGGGGACGAACCCAAAATTTGGTTTGACCGCAATCAAATGCCACATGGCGTCCTAACGGCCGTACTCTTTGATAATAGTCTGGAACCTATTGCCCGGAGGATGTTCTTTAACCATCGAGAAGCTGTTTTTGGGGGTAAGGTGGAAATTGAACATTGCCTGACAGCATTCGGGGATTCCATTCAGGTGGATTTAATGCTGCCCAATGGAGTGGAACAAAGCGCTAACCTGAGTTTATCGGCACTGCCCGGTTCAAGTAGGGCTTACACCCCAGATCATTCCATCATCTCTTCATTTTTGGTTTATCCCTATGTCAATGAAAGCTTTCAAGACCGATATTATTTTGAAGTGCAGGATAGGCAAAGGCGATTTGAATTGGACAAGCGGCTGTTGATAGAAGGTTGGGGGAAATACGATTGGAATTCACGGAAACTAGAAGAGGTCAAAGTAGATTTTGAACTGGAAAAGGGTATTCCCTTCTCCGGAAGGATTACTGATGCCCGCTTGGGTAATGAACGGCAGCTTGTGCTATACACCGGTCTTTCAAAAACCATGGATAATGTGGATTTAAGAAGCGATGCATCTTTTGGACACAGCATGCCCCTTTTTGTGGGGGATTCCATAGGCCTCAGTCTTCTTGGTGCGGGGGGCAACCTACGGAGACCAGAGGCAATGGTTAAAATCGGTGAAAGTTTAGAAGAGGCCGGAGAGGGTGTAAATACCTGGCTGGCAAAGGAAACCCTGGAAAATGAAACTAAGGGTGTTGAAGAAGTTACTTTTGATCAAACACTGAGCCTTGACGAGCGCACCATTGCGTTGAGTGAGGTGACCGTTTCAGATAAAAAGAAAGAAAATAAGATAATTGATTTTTCTCCAACTACCCTAGGTAGGTTCATAGGTGATGAAGAAATTGAGAGACACAAATCGTTGGTAAACTTTTTAGCCGGATTAGGATTTGGTATTAGTTTCGATGGAGGTTCCTTTAACCTGGCCATAACGAAGTACGGCCGATTAAGACCAGTACCTCTTTATGTTGGGGGTTCGTTTGTTAATGCCAATGAAATAATGGGGATGGCATTAAAGCATGTAAAGTATGTTACCTATAGCAAGACACCTCCAGATGCTTTTGTATCAATTGCTCTAAACCAAAATTATGTGCCTCCTGAAAAGCGGGACAAGTTCATCAAGTTTGCCATAGAAAAGGGATATGCCCAACCCCAAGAGTATTTTGCTGCTAATTATCCAGACTATGCCAGCGCTGTTTTTAGGAACTATGGCACTTTGGATTGGAAAGCAAATATTAATGTGGATTCTGAAGTCCCGACTTCATTTACAATTCCATTGCTTGGTCAAAACGGCGTGCTTCTGCATATTGAAGGTATGGGTGTGGATGGTACGTTGACATCCCTTTCCAAAAGGATAGCATTGACGGAGGAATAAGAGAAATCAGTAACTGAATTTTATCATTCCTTTAATAGTTCCCTCCAGTACACTTTTTTAATTTTAAAGGAACTAAAACCTATCCATCATGAAACGAACAGTCCTTTTATGCCTTATCACAATTTTTTCCATGGCATTCACGGTTGCCCAGGAATCCGATTATCAACTAGTGGCCAAGACCGTTAATTACTACCTGGAAGGGGGCACCAATAACGATTACGAAACCTTAAAGAAGGCTTTTCATGAAACCGCCACCATGAAGTACATTACCAAAGATGGGTATAAGGAGGTAAATGCGCTTGAATTTTTTTCGGGAATGGATGCATCCAAACCCAAACAAAATCGGACAACAAAAATAGCGGACATTACAATTTCCGGGCATGCGGCCAACGCACGGTTGGAAATAGAGTATCCCACCTTTTCCTTCATTGATTTTATGAACCTCCTTAAAATTGATGGGGAGTGGAAAATTGTCAATAAGATTTTCTATCGCAAACCTGCCCTATCAGCAGCACAATAGCATTGTTTTCCAATTTTGGTTGGAATGTTTTGGTTTTGGCAATGCCATTGGCAAGCATCGTACTTTTTATTTGAAGTTACCAACCCCCAGAGGCGCCACCGCCTCCAAAGCCACCACCTCCGAAGCCTCCACCAAAGCCTCCGGAGCCAAAACCACCTCCTGAAGATCCCCCTTTATAGCCGCCTCTACCCATATTGCTCAAAATGATCATATCCCAAATATCCAATCCCCTGCCGCCTCGTCCGCCTCGGTTGTTTCGCCCACCTTTGTTCTTACGGCTGGCGAAAATCAAGAATATGACCAGGAAAACGATGAAGGGCAAAAGGGATTTCAAGGGAAATCCCTGTCCATTGCCAAAAGTGCGGTCTTCCTTGAACTGACCTGTCAATACCTGAAAAATGGCGTCTGTACCAGCATCCAAGCCTCCATAAAAATCCCCTTGTTTAAATTCTGGGATGATAACTTGTTCAATAATACGTTTGCTCATGAAATCCGTTAGGAATTCTTCTACGCCATAACCCGTATTAATGGCAATTCTCCGGTCGTCCTTTGCCAACAAAACAAGGATGCCATTGTCTTCATCTGCTTGCCCTATTCCCCACTTTTGGCCCCATTGTGCACCCAGGAAGTTGATGTTTTCCCCTTCTGTGGAGCTAATAATGGCCACTACGATCTGTGTGGAGGTGCTATCGGAATATCGGATAAGTTTTTCCTCCAACTGTCCTTTTTCAGCAGCATTTAAAAGTGTTACATAATCGTACACACTGGTTTCCTTGTCCGGTTTGGGCGGAATTTGAAATTGTCCCCATCCTATTTGGGAGATAAGAAATAGGAAAACGGGAAATAGACATCGCCTTAAACGCACCATAATGGGATAACCTATAGCAGAAGTGGTGTTTCCTACCTCCTTCACCAAGTTGGGAGGGAGCGGGGAAATCCCTAGGACTATTGGGGAGCTGGGCCTAGCCTTTTGAAACCGCATCACTTAATTCGTTCGTATCCCCACGTTGCCAGGGGAAGTGTTCTTCCAATTCTTTTCCTGCTTTCAAAACACCCTCAACAATTCCTTGTTTGAAATTACCGTTTTTAAAATGGGAGGCAATGATATCTTTGGTACTTTCCCAAAATCCCTTGGGTACGGCCCGATCAATACCCCGGTCCCCATAAATCACAAACCTTTTGTCGTTGACCGCTACGTAAAGGAGTACGCCGTTCCCATCCTTGGTATTGTCCATCTTTAAAAAGTGGAATACCTGTTGTGCCCGACTAAAATGGTCAATCCCGGCCGTGGCTTCAATATGCACACGGATTTCCCCTGAGGTATTTTTTTCGGCCTCCAGAATAGCGTTTACAATTTCCTGCTCTTCTTCCGCAGTGAGAAAAGCTTCTACTTTGGACATCATCAGTCAAAATTAAAGTCCACTTCCGGGGCATTTTCTGCACCAGAGTCCGATTTAAACAATGCCAAGGCATCAAAACCGGCGATGTTGGCTATAATATTGGTCGGAATCTTTTCAATCTTAATGTTGTACTCTCCCGCTAGATTATTAAAACGGTTTCGCTCCACATTGATCCTGTTTTCGGTGCCTTCCAATTGGGATTGTAGTTCCAAGAAGTTTTGATTTGCTTTTAAGTCAGGATACCGTTCCACCGTAACCAATAGTCGCGATAGTGCCGACGAAAGTCCTGATTGCGCCTCTTGGAACTGTGCCAATTTATCTGGAGTAAGATTGTTGATGTCTATGGTGGTGGAGGTCGCTTTTGCCCGTGCTTCAATAACATCCTTTAGCGTACCCCGCTCAAAATCAGCAGCCCCCTGAACGGTTTTAACAAGGTTTCCAATAAGATCACTCCTTCTCTGATAGGAGCTTTCCACATTGGCCCATTGTTTGGTAGCCTGCCCTTTCATGTCCACTAAGGTATTATTGGTTCCTACATACCAGCTTCCCAGGAAAAATAGTAGAATGCCAATAACGATTAATGGAATTAACCACTTTTTCATTGTTCTTGTGTTTTTAGTGTTTACTGTACGTATTGGATAAGTCTGTAACGGTACCTATTTGTTACAGTTTATAGTTGTTCCTTGATTTTTATAAGTTCTGCCTTTACCCGTTGTAGCTTTTCAATGACCTCAAAATTGGAGAGGGTCTTGTGTTTTTCCTCCTTTAAGTGAATTTTGGCGCCCTCCAGTGTAAAGCCACGTTCCTTGACCAGGTGGTGGATGAGCTGAAGGTTTTTAATATCCTGGGGGGTGAACTTCCGGTTGCCCTTCGCATTTTTCTTGGGCTGTAGCACATCAAACTCCTTTTCCCAAAAACGAATAAGGGATGTGTTTACACCAAAGGCCTTGGCGACTTCTCCAATTCCGTAATAGCGTTTCTCAGGGAGTTCTACATGCATTAGTCAAGGGATTGATTCTCTTGGTTCGCAAATTTGAGCATATTCTCAAATTCCTCGGCGGTCAAACTTCCGTAGTAAAAGTTGATGGGATTAATTTTCTCACCGTCTTTCCAAACCTCATAGTGTAAGTGTGGTGCTTCGGAGCGTCCCGTATTTCCCACAAATCCAATGAGATCGCCTCGTTTGACCTTTTGCCCCCTGGAAACGTTGTACTTGCTCAAATGGGCATAAAGACTTAGATAGCCATAACCATGATCAATACGGATGTGCTTCCCGTAACCTGAAGATCGATTGTCTGCCCGGACCACTTTTCCATCTCCCGAGGCAAATATGGGGGTTCCCCTTGGGGCCGTAAAATCCATACCCTTGTGCATTTTACGGGCCTTGGTAAATGGATCGGTACGCCATCCAAATCCGGAAGCCATTCGGGTCAGATCGGCGTTTCGTACAGGTTGTATGGCAGGAATTGCAGCCAGGAGCTTTTCCTTCTCCTCGGCAAGCTTGGCAATTTCGTCCAATGATTTCGATTGAATGACCATTTGTTTTTGAATCACATCCAACCGTTTGGTAGCGGCAATAATAATTTCCGAATTGTTGAAACCTTCCAAGGACTTATAACGATTGACCCCTCCAAATCCTGCACGTCTTTGTTCCTCAGGAATAGGGTTGGCCTCAAAGTACAATCGATAAATATTGTTATCACGATCTTCGATATTGGCGAGAACTTCTTCGATCTGCTGCATCTTCCTATCCAAAATTTCAAACTGAAGCTCATAATTCTGCACTTCGCGCTGTAAAGAAAGCTCCTTTGGCGTGTTCACCAGGTTGGTATTCAAAAGAAAGATAAGCCCAAGAAAACCAAAGAGTGAGGCTCCCAAAACAAAAAGGGCGATATTTCGGTACTTTTTCGACTTTTTGGGTTCAATCTTCCGGTACGAAAGTGTATCTGGGTCGTAATAGTACTTAACTTTAGACATGAAGGTAAATTATCCTATTTTTGGTCGTTCAATTAGGTAACAGACAAATATAAAAATTGTTTTGTATGGTCTGTTAAAATTAATTAAAGGTTAGCTCCCCATATGACATCCCAACAGATTAGAGAACAGTTTTTAAACTTTTTCAGATCCAAGCAACATCGTATTGTTCCCTCCGCCCCTATGGTGATGAAAAATGATCCAACCTTGATGTTCACCAATGCTGGGATGAACCAGTTCAAGGAATACTTCCTGGGGATTTCCAAACCCAATACAAACAGGGTGGCCGATACGCAAAAGTGCCTCAGGGTCAGTGGAAAGCACAACGATTTGGATGAAGTGGGCAAGGATACGTACCACCACACCATGTTCGAGATGTTGGGCAATTGGAGTTTTGGGGATTATTTTAAAAAGGAAGCCATTGCCTGGGCTTGGGAATTGTTGACCGAAGTCTACAAAATTGATAAGGAAAACCTCTACGTCACGGTTTTTGAAGGAAGTGATGATGCGGATAACCTGGATATGGACCAAGAGGCGTTCGATTTTTGGAAAAGCATTATTCCCGAAGACCGCATTCTTATGGGGGATAAAAAGGATAACTTTTGGGAGATGGGGGACCAAGGCCCCTGTGGCCCGTGTTCGGAGATCCATGTGGATATCCGTTCCAAGGAGGAAAAAGCAAAGATTTCAGGAGATCGGTTGGTCAATAAGGACCATCCCCAGGTGGTAGAAATTTGGAATTTGGTGTTTATCCAGTTCAACAGAAAGGCCAATGGACAGTTGGAAGACCTTCCTGAAAAGCATATTGATACGGGGATGGGCTTTGAACGCCTATGCATGGTATTGCAGGGAACACAGTCCAACTATGATACGGATGTGTTTACACCACTTATCCGGGAAATCGAAACCATTACCCTGAAAGAATACGGAAAAGATCCGGGGACCGATATTGCCATTCGTGTAGTGGCGGATCATGTCAGGGCCGTTTCTTTTGCCATTGCCGATGGGCAGTTGCCCAGCAACACCGGTGCGGGATATGTGATTCGAAGGATTTTGAGAAGGGCAATTCGTTATGGATTTACCTTTTTGGACACAAAAAATCCGTTTATCCATCGTTTGGTCAAGGTGCTGGGGGAACAAATGGGCGGAACATTTCCTGAACTGAAAGAGCAAAGGCAGTTGATTGAGAATGTGATCAAGGAAGAGGAAAGCTCATTTCTAAGTACGCTGGAGCAGGGATTGGTCTTGTTGGATTCGGTGATCAAATCCACCAACGGAAAAACAGTGGATGGACTTAAGGCCTTTGAACTTTATGACACCTTTGGTTTCCCGATAGATCTTACGTCCTTAATACTTGAAGAGAAAGGGTACGGGTTGGACATGGAAGGGTTCAATAAGGCCTTACAAGCGCAAAAGGACCGTTCACGTGCGGCTTCCGAAACCAGTAAGGACGATTGGACGGTTTTACATAAGGATTCGGAACAGGAGTTTGTAGGGTATGATGTTTTGGAACTTGATGTGAAGTTGGTCAAATACCGCAAGATCAGTTCCAAAAAAGAGGGCGACCGTTATCAACTGGTTTTTGATAGTACCCCATTTTATGCCGAAGGTGGCGGACAGGTTGGGGATAAAGGGTATTTGGAAGCTCCCAACGGAGATGTTACCTATATCGTGGACACCAAAAAAGAGAATAACGAGATTGTTCATTTTTCGGAAACGCTTCCCAAGGATTTACATGCCGTTTTCAAAGCATCGGTAGACCAAAAACAACGACAGCGCACGGCAAGCAACCATACGGCAACGCATTTATTGCACCAGGCATTGCGGGAAGTTTTGGGGAAACATGTGGAGCAGAAAGGTTCTGCCGTACATTCCAAATACCTTCGATTCGACTTTTCCCATTTTGCGAAGTTGACCGTGGATGAACTACGGGAGGTGGAGAATTTTGTCAATGCTAGAATTGATGGACATCTGCCCCTGGAAGAACAGCGCAACATCCCCATGTCCGAAGCTTTGGAACAAGGGGCCATGGCCTTGTTTGGGGAAAAGTATGGGGATGCCGTTCGAACGGTCCGGTTTGGAAAATCCATTGAACTGTGCGGTGGTACCCATGTAAAGAATACCGGGGACATTTGGCACTTCAAAATCGTATCGGAAGGTGCCGTGGCTGCCGGTATTCGAAGAATTGAAGCCATTACCTTGGATGCCGTCAAAGACTTTTATTTCAGCAATAACCGACAATTGTTCGAAATCAGGGATCTGCTCAATAACACAAAAGATCCGGTAAAGGCCGTGGCTTCGCTTCAGGAGGAAAACAACCAGTTAAAAAAACAGGTGGAACAGTTGCTTAAGGAAAAGGCCAGGGGATTGAAATCAGAATTGCTCAATGGGCTGTCTGAGATTGATGGGGTCAAATTCCTGGCGAGGAAAGTAGATTTGGATGCCGGTGGAATGAAAGATCTGTTGTTTGAAATGGGCAATGTAAAAACCAATCTCTTTGTACTCTTGGCTGCGGAAAAAGATGGAAAGGCACTACTTTCCTGTTATATCTCCAAGGATTTGGCCTTTGAAAAGGGGTTGAATGCGGGAGGTATTGTTCGGGAATTGGGCAAGTACATCCAAGGAGGGGGTGGCGGACAGCCCTTCTTTGCGACTGCGGGGGGTAAAAATCCAGCAGGGATTCCCGAAGCTTTGGAGAAAGCAAAGGAGTATGTTATGTGATGGACATGAAGAGGATCAGGATACGGAATTTGAACTTGAAGTATATATTGGGTGAAATCCTCTTAATTTTCATCGGGATCAATCTGGCGATATGGTTCAATAATTGGAATACTTCCAATGAAATCAGTAAAAACAAAGCGGTTGCCCTTACTAAAATTGAAGGTGAACTGAGGAACAATCTTGGGGAACTCTTAAAAAGTAGGGCAGATAACAAAAGAATACCTGAATTTATTGCTGCGTATAAGGAGCTTTCTTCCGATGATAGTGGAACAGTGGTAATGACTGCTGGGGAAATGAAGGTTTTTCAAAGCAAGTATTCCAGTTTTTATAAGGTATTGGATTCGATTCAAAAGGGGGATGGCCTTTATGAGTACAAAGGTGACACCTACATCAATCTGGAGATTGCGACACTTAGTAAAATAGCCTGGGATACTTCAAAAGCCACAGGCATATTTAGTGACTTTAGTTTTGATTGCCTGTATGAATTGGAAAGCACCTATAATCTCCAGAATTTGGTTGCCAACGAATTTCAGAAAGTGGTTGAAGCATTACAGCGGGATTCCATAGAAAAATTGTTGAAGGCCTTGGAGTTTGTAAGCCAATTGGAGCAGCAATTGGAGAAGCGGTACAACAAGGTACTTTTGAACCTGGAAAACTGTAAGTGATGAGTTGTTAAGCGTTAAATTTTAGTTTTTGGATGAAAAAGGTTTTGGCAGGAGCACTTATAGCTTTAACAACGGTACTGATTTATAGATCGTTCGTTGAGCACCGATCCACGGAGACCATCCTTCAGGAAAATTCGATGCTGATTCAGGAACAGATCAAAAACGTATCCAAGTTGATCGTTACCGAAGGACACTTTGCCGAGGTGTACAATTATGCCGATTCCAAAGAGCTTTTTGGTCCCTTGGTCACTGCGGACAAAAAGGCTTTGGTGGTGGTAAATGCTAAAGTGATCATTAGTTATGATTTAAAGGACATTGACTTTGAAATTGACGGGGAACACAAGGTAGTGGAACTAAAGGGCATTCCGGAACCTGAAATTACCATTAACCCGGATTTTGAGTACTACGATGTTTCTGCGGATTACTTCAATCCATTTGGCGCTGAGGATTACAATTTGATCAAACAAAATGTCAATGCCTCCCTACTAAAAAAAGTTGAGGCCTCAACCTTACGTTCAAACGCGCAGAACCGATTACTTTCCGAACTTTCCAAGCTTTTGGTGTTGACCAATTCCATGGGATGGACATTGACCTACAACGAAAAACCGGTGGTAAACTTTGAACAGTTAGGATTGTTTCATTAAGGCTTTATGGGCAAGTTCCAACCCATCATCTATTAAACGGCCTACTTTGGGCCTATTCTGCTTAACTTTTTCCAGATGCTCCTCAATGTCATTGACCAAGGCCTTTCTATTGCCCTGTAAAGCCAATTCATAAAGCTCCACGGGCAGCAACCAATCATTGGGAAAATGCAATTTAAACTCTTCAAAAAGTTTTCCCCTGGAAGTGTAGGTGTTTTTCCCTTCCCTATAATCCCGCACCTGTCTGTAGTAGGTTTCCAATCTGATCAAATCGGAATCCCTGTTCTTTTTAATGGTGGTTTCCGTAAGTTCATGGGAAATGAGGTCAAAGCTTTTTAAATCCGCAGGGCCATTAAAGGCCGATACTATTTTTTCCCCAACGGCCATATGGTACAACCCCCATTCGGGGAGGAATAGAATGGTGTCATCATGGGTAACCTTACATTCCTTAAAAGTGATGAGGATGATCTCCCCTTTAAGGTTTCGGGTTCCTGTAACAATTTCGCCCTCTACCTTTACCCCACCTTCAAATTCCAGTGCAATGCGTTCCCCTTCAAAAATGTTGTATGCCTTTAAGTCCCTGGGGCTCATGTCCTCAATGGCCAAATTGATGCCTTTCAGTTTGCCCACTGGGGAACCAAAACCTTCCGGATGCTGCTCCACGCCATGGCCCACCAGTTCCTTTTCCCGATACGATAGTGCCGTGGGCCCTACGGTACGGAGGTATATGGGTTTTCCGTCCTTTTCAATGATGTTGTTGAAGCATCCGGATATTTGCAGTCCTGTACTCAACTCTACAGTGCCAAGGGCTTTGGAGGTTACCAATTTTTGGACCCCTTTTAATCCCCCGGTACGTAAGGCCATGGTGTTCGCAAAATCCTCCAAGACCTGACTTAAATGCGCGAAATTTGGGGTTACAAAAAGTTGGGGTTGTGGTTTTGTAATGTCAAAGGAAGTGTGTGCTGCTTCTATGGTATAGGGTATTTTTTTTACCTGGTCCGTCATGCACCAGGTACTTTCGCCAATGGAGGAGAGCAGTCCTGCCCCGTAGATTTTGGGATTGTCCAGTTCACCGATCAATCCATATTCCACGGTCCACCAATGCAGGTTTCTGATCAATGCCATTTCACTTGGTATCCCCATGTTCTCCTGGAGATGCTCAATCTTTTTTTCTGCTTTCCCAATCTCTTCCCGGGGTGTCCCTTCCGCTTCCTTAATTATGGAAAGATGACGAACGGCATCATATAGTTCGTAATCCATGGCACTGGAAATGGCTTTGGCCCCGATTTCCCCAAATCGCCTTAAATATTCCGCATACTCCGGATTGGCTATGATGGGGGCATGTCCAGCACCTTCATGGATGATATCTGGAGCTGGGGTGTATTCTATGTTTTCCAACTGCCTAATGTCCGAGGCAATGACCAAGACGTTGTAGGCCTGGAATTCCATGAAGGCAGAGGGTGGAATAAAGCCATCCACCGCAACGGCTGCCCATCCTATTTCCTTTAGGATGCGGTTCATACCGTACATATTGGGAATATGGTCTATGGATATGCCCGTTTTTTGTAATCCTTCTACATAGGATTTATGGGCTACCTTGCTCAAATAGTCAACGTTCTTACGCATCACGTACCTCCAAACTGCTTGATCTACGGGAGTGTATTCATCATAGTTTTGGGGTTTGATGTATTGCCTTAAATGCTCTGGTAGTTTATCCAATACTGGATTGCTTTCATATGCTGTTTCCATAGTTTATTATCATTCTGAACTGTTGTGCTTCATGCGTAGGCGTGAAAGTGGAGCGGCTATTCTGTGGCCCGTGCAATCATAGAACTCTGCCATGGTAAAGGCTTGTGGGGATGCTCCGTTTTGTTCCAGGAATTCCAGTTTCTCCTTTGCCATATCCAAGGTGGGCAACTCCCCTTTGGGCAACCACCATAGTACAAATTGGGACGGGCCCTTTACATCGAACCATTTTTTTTTATTCCGCAAAAAATAGCTGTGTACTGAACCATAAACGAAAGCTTTAAAAGCATCCACATCTTCCCAAAGGCTAATGTTTACGGCCATATTTTCATCCTTAAAGGGGGATTGGATATAGGAGGCCGGCCTTCCCTGGTCATCTTTCAAACGCCAAACAAAACCGGGACTCTCTTCTGCAAATTTGTTGACAGGTTCCAAAAAATCCACAAATTCCTTCATTATGGGATGGTCCAGTTGAGCTTTAAAACGAGCAATATTGGCTTGGGCCAAATAGTATTCCATTGCATTCCAGGTATTACCCTAAAGATAAAAAGATTGTATGCAATAGGCTTGATGTATTGGACGGAAAATCGATTATTCAGACGAAAACGAAGAACCTATCACCCCATGACCACAATAAACACTCAAACAAAACATCGGGGGCAGTAGATTCTTCGCTTTACTATAAGGTTTCAAAAGACCTTAAAGGCCGTTTGCCGCGATTTCCCGATTCGGGGGATATTCTTCCAATATCTCCGAAACGAACTTTCGTATACGGTCTTCTTTTTTGTCTATGTTTTTGGTGTTGTTCAACGTGCCAATACCACGCCCTTGCCATACCAGTTCTTTATTGTTGGCATCGATAAGGTCAATATAGAGTGAGCCTTCGGTGCGGGTGGAAACATTTGGACCCCAGCCTCCGCCCCAGCCCCAACCAGGACCCCATATCCAAGGATTCCAGCCCCAGCCGCCCCAGCCCCAGCCGCCCCAGCCAATTCCTCCCCAACCCCAACCAAAGTTGTTGTTGTAGACATCTACCTGTTCGCGTTCCTTGGTAAAGATACTTACCAAAATATCTGGGTTTCGGGATTTGGTGAATCCCCTATTGGCCATTTCGGTTTCAATGGCTTTCAGAATGCGTTTTTTGTCCAAATCGGATATCTGGGCCCTATCAATGCCCGTTTTGTAAAAGGCATAGGTCCTGTATTCATTAAAATTTACCTGTCTATCATAATCGGCAATGACCTGTACCGTTGAACAGGAGGTTAGAAATAGCAGTAGTACTAAGGGTAAGGTAAGTAGTTTTATCTTTTTCATAGCATAATTTTTTGAGTTAAACCGAAAGCGAACTTTTCTTAAACCACCACAAATATTATGCCGAAAACCAAGCTATTCCTGGCGATTTGTCTTTTTGTTGTAACCGTAAGGGCAATGTCTACATCCGCTCTCACAACAATACCCTCGTTTTAAGTGGTATTGTTCCGTAAATACCCTATAACCCTCGGGTGAAAGATAGTAATCCCCTTCCTCAACGGGTACGTACTTCTTCATTTAGCTTATTCTTGCTATTCTCAAAGTTACACTAAGTTACACTTCAAATGGCGTATTTTAAAGGATTTTAAGGACTTCTTAGGGTTTCATCCAAAATAATGGTCGTTAAACCCGGTTTATTCCATTGGGAAAAAGAAAAAAGTATATTTGTTCACCCCACCATCAAAATAGGTTCATAAAAGGAACTGAAATATGATATTGGTTTTTAGACATTTCTTTAGGAAAAACTACGTGGGTCTTACCCTTTGGCCCTTTATTATTGTAAAAGAAGATAGCCATAAAGATGATGTGGTGCTTATTAACCATGAGAAAATCCATCTAAAGCAACAGTCGGAGCTCTTGGTACTGCCCTTTTATTTTTGGTATATGTTGGAATGGTTGCTACGGACCCTTCTATATTTGGATAGTTACAGGGCCTATCAAAACATCAGCTTTGAACGGGAGGCCTATGCCAACGAAATGGATTTAGGCTATACGGATAGGAGGAAACCCTATAGCTTTCTAAACTATATTTTTAGACCGTAATTGAACCCCATCCCCAATCAGCAGATTACCCTTCCCTTACTTTTCAAAAAGCAGGTAACCCTTGCCGTGAAACGGGAAGACCTTCTTCATCCCATTATTTCGGGAAATAAGTACCGTAAGCTAAAGTACAATCTGCAAAGGGCCAAAGCACAAAATTTTGATGTATTGCTCACCTTTGGCGGAGCCTTCTCCAACCATATCGCTGCGGTGGCCTGTGCCGGAAAAGAGTATGGTTTTGGGACCATTGGGGTCATACGTGGGGAAGAGCTTAAAGAAGGATGGGGGACCAATCCCACATTGAAACTCGCCTCCGAATATGGCATGCGATTTCATTTTGTAAGTAGGGAAGTGTACCGAACAAAGGACGATAAGACTTTTATTGAAAAACTACGAATGGAATATGGGGATTTTTACCTGCTTCCAGAGGGGGGTACAAATACTTTGGCCGTAAAGGGCTGTGAGGAAATTTTGACACTAAGCGATACGGAATTTGATATCATTGCAACCTGCGTGGGCACCGGGGGTACGATGGCTGGACTTGTCAATGCAAGCGCAGCACATCAACGGGTTTTGGGTTTCTCCGCCTTAAAAGGTGATTTTTTAATCGATTCCATTCGTAAATTTGTGACCAGACCCAATTGGAAATTGATTACCGATTACCATTTTGGGGGATATGCCAAGGTAACCCCTGAGCTTATTGCAAGCATCAATACGTTTAAGGAACAGACAGGGATTGCTTCCGATCCAGTTTATACGGGAAAGCTGTTTTTTGGTCTGCTGGATATGATTGCGAACAATGGGTTTAAGGCGGGAGCCAAGATTTTGGCCGTCCATACAGGGGGGTTACAAGGAATCTATGGTATGAACGAGGTACTGAAAAAGAAGAATTTACCGTTGATCAATCTATGATTACACGTTTTTTAGGCAGTATTGCCATTTTGTTTTTAGTAGGGTGTGGTGCAAAAAAGCGTACCGCCCGCACGGTGAAGCAAGAACCGGGAAAAAAGGTGGTGTACACCCCCAATACAGGAATTGAATCCACTAAATTCAACACATCGGAATTGTATCCATTACCAGCCGATCCTGGCTTTTTTAAAAAGTTTCCAATTGCATCCACCCAGGATTATATCGAGGAATTTGCCCAAATAGCGCAATACGAAATGCGGGCTTTTGGGATACCTGCCAGTATTACCCTGGCCCAAGGGATTTTGGAGAGCGGCTCGGGTAGGGGGGAACTTACCCAGAAGACCAATAATCATTTTGGGATAAAATGCCACAGTGGATGGCAAGGGGATTATGATTTCCATGATGATGATGCCAAAGGGGAGTGTTTCCGAAAGTACAACCATCCCATGTTTTCGTTTCGGGACCATAGTATCTTTTTGGCCTCACGTTCGCGTTATCGGTTTTTGTTCAATTACCGCAGGGATGACTATAAGAAGTGGGCCTATGGTTTAAAAAAAGCGGGGTATGCCACCGATAAGAAATACCCCCAGAAATTGATTGCACTAATCGATCGGTACAACTTGGACGAATTTGATGAAGCAGTTATGGATGAAGGCTTGGAAACTGTTCGCAAAACGAAGGATTATGAGGTTTTTACCCATGTAGTGAAAAAAGGGGACACCCTTTATGGCATATCAAAGAAGTACGCGGTTTCCGTACAGGAAATCATGCAGTTGAACAATTTAAAGAACACCAACATAGCCATTGGGCAAGTGCTCAACTTAAGGAAGGTAAAGTCAAAATAGGAGAGATGCGATACCAGCGAAGCAGTGAATTGTTCGCAGAAGCGAAAAAATATATACCAGGCGGGGTCAATTCACCCGTGCGGGCATTTAAGGCCGTAGGTGGGGAGCCTATTTTTATCAAACAGGCCAAAGGGGCCTATTTATATGACGAAGATGACAATCAATATATTGATTATATCTCATCTTGGGGCCCGTTGTTATTTGGTCATGCCCATGAACCTGTTATCAATGCGGTAATTGAAAAAGCACAAAAAGGAACTTCCTTTGGTATTCCCACAGATGTTGAAACGGACTTGGCCAAGCTTGCTGTACATATGGTCCCCAATATTGATAAAATTCGCTTTGTAAATTCCGGGACCGAAGCGTGTATGAGTGCCGTGCGCCTGGCAAGGGGATACACCGGAAAGGATAAAATCATCAAATTTGCCGGTTGCTACCATGGACATTCGGATTCATTTTTGATCCAAGCGGGCAGTGGTGCGGTAACCTTTGGAAGTCCCAACAGTCCCGGGGTCACACAGGGTACGGCCAAGGACACCTTATTGGCCGATTATAACAATTTGGAAAGTGTGAAAGCCCTGGTGGAAGCCAATAAAGGGGAAATCGCAGGTATTATTTTGGAGCCAGTTGCCGGCAATATGGGGTGTATTGTGCCTTCCAAGGATTTTATAAAAGGGCTACGTGAAATTTGCACTCAAGAAGAAATACTGTTGCTCTTTGATGAGGTAATGACCGGTTTTCGTTTGGCAAAGGGTGGGGCACAAGAGGCCCTGGGCATTGATGCGGATATTGTGATGTTTGGCAAGGTGATAGGTGGAGGTCTGCCAGTAGGCGCTTTTGCCGCCAGAGGCGAAATTATGGCACATTTGGCCCCAGAGGGACCGGTCTATCAAGCGGGAACCTTAAGCGGTAATCCTTTGGCCATGGGCGCAGGCTTGGCCATGTTGACTGAAATAGACCAAAACCCAGAGGTATTCGATAACCTGATGCAAAAAACGGAATACCTCCATAAAGGAATTGCCGAAGTCTTGACCGAAAAAGGCATTGCCCATCAAATCAACCGCTTTGGAAGTATGATCTCCGTACATTTTTGCGAGCACCCGGTAGTGGATTTTGCTTCCTCCGCAAAGGGGAATAACGATACCTTCAAAAAGTACTTTCACAGGATGTTGGAGCAGGGGATATATCTTCCGCCCTCGGCTTTTGAAAGTTATTTCTTAAATGATGCCCTCAGTTATTCGGATTTGGCAAAGACCTTGGAAGCGGTAAGAAAAGTGTTTTGATCAGTTCTAAGGATTTTTACGTTGTATCATAGCTGCTCCAATCCAACCAAACCAAAAAATCTGGGTCAGCCCAAATAGAAGCCCTAAACCTCCCAATCCGGGAACTGCGGTCAGTATTCCAGTACCACCAACCAGTAGTCCAAGATAATTAAGGAATTTGGGGAAAATACTTTCCTTTAATCCATATGCGCTTATAAGAAATACCCAGAGTCCGCCTACCACTTCCACGCCACCACCAAGACCATTTTGAATGGCACCGATAATCCCCCAAGCCGTTACCGCGGTTGTTTCCTCTTCAATGAATAGATCATTGACCGTTTCCAGGCCTATATTGCTTATCATTCCACTTGAGATGACCAATGCCGACCAAATAAACCCAAGTATGGGCATGACCTTTTTGCCAATTGCCGAATTGGTAGTGAAGTTTTCGTGTATGGCAATGGTCAAAGGGATGAGCACCAATCCAAAAGCCACATAGATCAAAAGGTGCCAAACTTGGTACAAGGTTTTGTTTTCAAGGATAAACGCTAATTTTTCGATATCCGAACTTGTATCGTCCATAGCGGGGGACAGAACCATAAAAAGAAAGGCAATACCGATGATATAAAGCAGTGCTTCAATTAGGGCCGCTATTCCCCCAATTTTTTGATTTTTCATTTTGATGTGATTTTCAACCAAGACGATTGAAACTGGATTTTGTCACAGTCAATTTTCGTTTATGCATTGCAATGGGGCACGACCACCGCTACTACCCAGGGTAATGGACGTAAGAACTTCACTTCCCAAGCCCATCAATTGTGAGTTTGAGCGAAGGCAGGGTGTAACGGATAATCCGTATCCGAACCTTTTATTTTTTCGCTTCCAGCAGTAATTTTTCTATTTTGGATAACCTATTGGATAAGGATTTTAGTTTTTGGTTCTCTTCTTGAAGTTTTTTTATTTTCTTTTCCTGCTGAATGGTATAAAGGGTCAGTTCCTCTATTTTTTGAAGTAATTTGGAGTCCATTTCCCCCAGGAAGATTCCATTTTCCGCTACCTCTTTGGCACTTGGAATATCCTTTAAGTGACCCTTTTCTTCGATATGTTTTTCAACTTCCTGTAGCGTTGGTAATATATAATCGTCATGGAAAACAAAATCTGACCAACCCGTCTCTACTTTGATTTCCTTAGCTCTTATGTTTCCATTTACGGCTAATTTCCACCCATTAGGATTTACAGTGCCAATTCCAATATTGCCGTTTCCCAAAATTCTCATTCTCCGGTTGTAATGGCCATCAGATTGTGAGGTCAAAAAATCTATTACCGTCCCCCAATCCCCTTCGTCCGCAAGTATGCTGATTCCGGCACTTCCTTTTCCGGTTTGGAAGGAACTCCAAGATCCACTTTGATCATCATACAAATTTGCTCCGATGAAAATTCGCTGTTTTCCATCGGAAGTTTGAATAATACCGCCAGAACCCGAAGCTGGGTTGCTAAACAGAATCGATGAATGTGCTCCTTTGTTGATATGTAATCCGTGATTTGCTGTTCCTGAAAAAGGGTTTAAAGTTCCAATTCCTACGTTACCATTTGCAGGAAATACGTTTTGGGCATCTATCCCAAATGTTATACTTAATAATACAATTGCGGTTATTACTTTTTTCATTTTCTGTGTTTTATTTTAATAATATTCCAATATCTACCAAGACTTCTTAAATCGCTTCTTTATGGTTGCACCTGCATTTCAAGTGGTACAGTTCTGTTGCAAACATCATCTTTCGGACTCCAGCTTTTTCAGCCTTGATTGCAATTCAAGAAGTTTTTTGTTTTGTAATTTCAATTTCTCAATCTCTTTTTCTTGTTGAATAGTATAAAGGGTCAGTTCTTCTATTTTTTTAAGCAAGTTCATATCCATTTCTGCAAGCATCACCCCATTTTGCTTGAATTCGGCGGCGGAAGGTATTTCAGGCAGGTGGTTGTTTTCCTGGACAAATTTTTCCACTTCTTCAATACTCCTTAGTTGATAATCCTCTTTAAATACGTAATCAGGGGCAGGGACATTAAGATCTATTTTTACTTCCTCAGCATGGATTTTTCCTTTTACGGTCAGTTTCATGTCTGGGTTTAAGGTCCCGATTCCAATATTACCATGTTTGTCAATTCTCATTTTTATGTTTTGATCTGTGTTGGCGATTTCGTCAGCTACTACAGCCCCATCACGACCAAAGAAATCAATTACCCCTTTTTGATTCATTTTGATTCCTGAATAGCCTCTGGAACTAGCTTTTCCTACCCTAACTTTGGAATTATCCGAAGGATCATCATATCTGGAATAGATATTCCAACCCAGGGCCAAACCACCGTCGGATCGGGTAGAACCAATTCCCGAATATCCTTTTCCGCCTCCTAAAAAAAGCATTCCATTTTCTGTGCTATGCCCAATTTGAAGATTGCCTTCGGGGTTTGTTATCCCAATTCCTACATTTCCGTTGGATTGAAGTACCATTTGGTCAGATCCATTAGTGCCAAACAATAATTTGGCGGCATCAAATGCGGGGTCGACAGCAATATAGGGGTTTGTGTTTTGTCCAAAATGTTGCCATCTCAGTTCCGTTCTTGTGCCATTATTCTGTATTAAAACACCGTTTCTTTGGAATCCTCCGCCCAGTCCGTCCGAGCCCAACCGAACATCACCAAAAACAGTAAACTTTTTATCGGGCCAATTTGTTCCAATTCCGATGTTGGAATTGGAAGAATTTGTTATTCCACTCGTTCCATTTGGTATATGGACAATTTGAGAGAATGAAAAATGTAGCGAAAGGAAAAACAAAAATGATAGTGTGTATTTTTTCATGATAGCTTCTGGTTTATAAAGGATTATTCGTCTTTGTCAGCTTTTATTTTTTGATGTAGCAGCTGTTTGAGCAGGCTCTTTAACTCCGCAATTTCACACGCTTGTTTATCTATTTTCTTTTCCTGTTGAATGGTATAAAGGGTCAGTTCCTCTATTTTTTGAAGTAATTTGGAGTCCATTTCCCCCAGGAAGATTCCATTTTCTGCTACTTCTTTGGCACTTGGAATATCCTTAAGGTGTCCCTTTTCTGTGATATGCTTTTCAACTTGTTGCAGCGTAGGTAAATCATAATCTTTCTTAAAGACAAAGTCTGACCAACCATTTGTCTCTACTTTGATTTCCCGTGCTCCGATCGATCCTTCAACGGCAAGTTGATGATTTCCCGTGTTTTCTGTTCCAATTCCTACTTTTCCATTTCCATCAATCGTCATTAAATTGCCTTTCCCTGTTTTGTAATAGTGCAACTTCTCCGTAGGGTTGTTGTAAATAAATCGTGCTACCATATTTCCATCACTTGCAAAAGCCATAATTCCATCATTATTTGAATTTGCATTTATAACAAATCCCTCACTCCATGAGGCATCTCCTATTACCAAATCATTAACGCCCGTATAACCAATACTCAAAGACGTGGTTCCAATTCCCAACTTTCCTGTGGTGTAGTTGTTTCCGCTATCATTCCATTGCCCCAACACAAAATCGGATAATACTAAAAACAGTGCAATCAAAATTTTTGCTTTCATAATAATCTTTCTAAAATTCATTTACGTTTCAAGGTCTGGTACGCAATACCTAAATGTGGTCCCTATAAAGAATCAAACCGGTTAGTACTGTTGGTTTAGAAACCAATATATACTTTAGCAAATAAATAGCTACAATATCTAAAGTTTTTTCTTATAAATGCATACTAAAATAACAGAACTTAGAACCTCATTTTATGACATTTGACATGCTTTCCCATTTGTGGCGCATTGCTATTTTCCCTAATTTCCAGCTGTTGTGATACGTGATACCATTAACATCAACGATTTTATCATTCTGGTGGAGGAAGCCCATACCCAAGAAGTGCTGGTCGAGTCCTGTCGTTTTGAAGAACCCTTGATTGCCGTGGCCCTCTATGGTTCCGGGAATGTGCATCTTTCCATGAACCATGGAGATACCCGGAACACCTATGACAACACCAAAGGTTTGGCCCTCTCCTTTTATGCGGACGATACCGTGGATTCCGTACATACCATCTCCCCGGAAAAACCATTGCAATGTTTGGTGATTGCCACGGCCCCCAGAAACTTGAAAAACCTGCCCAATGGGGAAGGGGAGCTGTTTACGGAACTGTTGGAACAACTGGTCAATCCAGCTGCCTCCTATGTGGAAGGTCCCCGCTTTTTCATGACCCCGGAAATGCAACATATTGTGGACAATATTTTTTCCAATGACTATCAGGGAAAAGCAAAGATGATGTTCTTCCGTAGCCAGATCACGGCATTGTTGTCCCACTTTTTTTGGCAACTGTCGCAAATGAAAACCCAAAGCATCAATACTTCCGAGCGTGAAAAGCTATTGGTTGCCCAGGAAATCCTCTCCAATAATCTGGACAGTCCCCCTTCGCTTACGGAGCTTTCCAAGCAAATAGGGTTGAATACCTTTGCCCTGAAAAAGGAATTCAAGGAACTTTTTGGGGTTCCCGTTTTTAAATACCTGCAAAATGAGCGTATGACCAGGGCCCATGAACTCATCCGAAACAAAGAAGCTACGGTACAGGAAGCGGCTTGGCATGTGGGCTATGATAGCCTAAGTTCCTTTTCCAATGCATTTACCAAAAAATTCGGCTTTCGGCCAAGCGAGCTAAGAGGCTGATCCCAATTGGGTTTTTGGGGATACCGAACAGATAGCAACAGTTTGCTGTTTGCCCTTAAGGGGGATACTACCCATATGGGCATAGCTGTAGTTGTTGGAATTCAATTGGGTTTTCAATTCCTTTGAAATCAATAATTCCTGCTCAAAAGCATTGCATTTTCCCTGGATACGGGCCGCTGTATTGATTACATCCCCGTGATAGGCGATTTCTTTTTTGTATTTACCCACTTCGGTGACCGTAACGATTCCGGCATGCAGTCCTGCCTTAAAAAAGGGCTGACAGCCATATTTCCTCTCGTAGCGAGGGCCCTTCTTTTGAAGTAAGCTTTTAAAACTATAAAAGGCCCTGATACGGTTTTGGCAGTGCGTCCAAAGTTATCCTTTTCGAACAAATCATTCTCCTTTTTGGACAAATACCCCCATTTAAGCTGCTCTAGTTTTGTCCCGTAATCCTAAAACAAAAAGTGATGAAAACTATTAGAACATTGACAATTGGAGGCCTGGTTTGGTTTTTGGGTGTTCTGGCCTATTCGCTTTCCTTTTATCTGCCCATACTGGAAAATGTGGAACAACAGGCCAATTTAACGCTCTTTTTTGCCGTGGTACCCTTGGTCTGGTTTGGATCTTGGCTGTACTATAGGAAAGGGACCCAAACCCATGGGTTGGCAACGGGACTGGTCTTTTTTGCCATGGCCGCCCTTTTGGACGCCCTGATCACAGTGCCCGTACTCATTATTCCCAATGGGGGCAGTTACTATGATTTCTTTATGGATGCGGGATTCTGGGTCATAGGAGTGGAATTCATTGGCACCACCCTAATGTACTGGAATTTCAAGGTAAGACAAAAAGCAAAAGAGTTGATATAATCAATTGAAATTATGGAACATGGAAATGACAACCAGCAGTCTAACCCTTTTCGCGGCAATACTATTAATTGGGGGTACAGCCGGACTATGTTTTACATGGGAAAACGCCGTAACCACTGGTATTGGACAATTGGACGATCGGGGTTATCTGCTGGCCTTTCGGAAAATGAATCGGGGTATTGAAAATCCCTTCTTCTTTATCGTTTTCCTCGGAGCTTTTTTGGCGGGAATAGCTGTAATGTATACCTATCTAAAACTGGAATTTGGAATAGGTGGAGGCATAAATCCTCTTTGAAGGGCTGGGATTTGGGAAATGCAAAGGGCATCGCTAGCGATGCCCTTTTTTAGTTGTTCGTTGTCCTTACCTTTTGTAAGGGTAGTCCAAATCCTTACTGGAAAAATTGCCCAATTTCAAGGTGCTTTCGTGATTTCTTTGGTTGTTGGAGTTGATGGTGTACCATCCAAAGAATAGGGGCATTTTGTAGTTTGTTCGTGTTTTCATGATTACGTTGTTTTTTACTGTTTTTTGATGATGATTTCTTGTAGTTATTTTAATTCCTTTGTCAATACTGGGTTTTGTTTAGCTCCTTTTCGCCATTTGGTAAAAGGGATAAGCATAGGTTTTTTAGCCTGATAGGCTTTATAGGTTTCCCCAAACTCGTTCACCAAATCTTTTTCTTCAAACAAGGTTCCAATGACGACGTATGCTGTAATGGCAAGGGCAAAAACCAAATGGGTAATGGTCATGGTAGGAGTGGCCCACATGCCCAAGAGCATACCAAAATAGAGCGGATGACGTACATGTTTATAGAATAGGGTTACCCTGAACTTTAATTGGGTGTAGGGCTTGCCCATTAACTCCAAAAACGTTTGTCGCAACCCAAATAAATCAAAATGGTTGATCAAAAAAGAACTGATGAACAATATTGCCCATCCAATAAAGAACAGCGCATAGAGCACATAAAACAAAATGCTATGGGGTTCCACTTGCCATAGTTGGCCACCAATGGGTTGCCAGTTGTACACCATGTTAAACAGCAGTAGTCCTGAAACCAAAACAAAGGTGCTTCGCTCAATCGGTTTTGGGAAATAGCGGGCAAAGAGTTCCTTGAACCATTTTCTCGCCATAACGCTGTGCTGCACCCCAAATAGGGAAATCAAGAGTACGTTGTTCGCCAAAGCCCATAAAAAGGACATTTGGGGTTCTTGGTCGATTCCGATTGCCGGAATCAGGTTGCCGACAGAAGCAATCCAGAAAAGGATGGATGCAAATGCAATGAGGTAGGCAACCACGGAATAGGTAAACATTAAAATTTTCTTCATGATCTTTAGATTATAATTCGGGGCAAACCTAGACATGAAGAAGCTGGTCCTAAGAATAGTATAGGATTACAAATGGGTTACATGGATGCAAAAACAGGGTTACAAATGGGTTACGAAATGTATTTTCTATTTTTTAACATACTGATTTTAAGCAACTTACAAAAGTATTTAAAAAGCGTGTAAAAATGCGGACAAATCGTCTTCCGGAGCGAGGTTGAGCTTCTTCCTAAGCCGATTTCGACTCATTTTTACTGAAGAGGGATTGATGTTCTGTAGTGTGGCAATCTGTTTGGTATTCAAATCCAGTTTAATGAATGAGCAAAGACGCACGTCTGTTTTGGTCAATCCTTCAAACTGCTTATTCAGGCGTGCATAAAAGGAGCTGCTCAGTTCGTCCACTTTTTTATAAAAGTCATCACTGTCTTTGTTTACCCAAATTTTGTTTTTGATTTCCTCCTCCAAAAGCTCCAATTCCTTTTGGCGTTTTCGTCCTGTAGCGGCCTTTAGCGATTGCAACCGCTCAGCAAGGGATTCGGCCCACTCCTGGTTATTGGAAATATTGACGGCCATAGTGGTCAGGTCTTTTTTCTTGAACTCAATTTCAGAGTTCAATAACTGGTTTTCCACCTTTTTCAATTTCAGGCTTTGCCGGTATTTATAGTACAAAAAGGTCAGGAATCCAATAACACCCAAACTCACAATAAGGAGAATATAGAATTTGGTGTTCTGTTTGTTCAGTTGGCGCTCATAGGCCACTTGCTGGGCCGTTTGTTTTTTATGAAATGCAATACTATCCGCCAATTGTTTTTTCTCAAACGCATAATTCATTTCGGCACGGGTAACTTCCTGCCTGCGTTCTTCGTTGAGAAGGGTATCCCTTAGTTGGGAAAAATGTTCCCGGTATTCCAATGCTGCTTTATAGTCGCCAAGCCCTTTATATGCCTGACTCAAACAAAGACATGCGGCCTTCAGGAGATTGCGGTTCCCCGATACCAATGACATTTTCTGTCCCCTAAGGCAATCATCCCTGGCATTGGTCAAGAGGTTCATTTGTAAATAGGTGTGGCCGCGGGATACCAAAGAGGAGGCCAGGCCATCCAAATCATTGATCTTTGACTTTAGTCCAACACTTTTATCATGTAATTCCAGTGCTTTGGTAAAGTCATTGATTTTGGCATATCGAGCTCCTAGATTGGAATACCCCCTAGCTTCGGAAATAGGGTCGTTGAGTTCAATCGCTAGGCGAACACTTTCATTGAAACTGGCAATGGCCAGATTGTGATCGTTCAATTGCGAATGGGCCAAGCCAATATTGTTATGGACCAGGGGCAGGCTGTTTTTAAGGCCCATTTTCTCTTTAATTGCCAAGCTTTTTTGGTAGTATTCCAATGAAGTTTGATAATTTTCCAGGTCGTTGTGAATATTGCCCAAATTGTTCAACGCTCGGGAAATAGTGGGCTCTTCATTTAGTTTTTCCGCGAGTTTCAGGGATTTCAAAATATAGTCCTGGGCCTGGGGATAATTCCCCATTTCATAGTTTACGGTACCAATGTTCCCTAAAATGATGGCAATACCCCTTTGGTCCTTTAGTTCCTGGACCAATTCGTAATTTTTTAAAAAGTATTCCTGGGCCTCTGCAAATTGTCCTTGTTGTGCGTAGGTAATACCAATCCACTTAATCGCGTCCGCCTCCCAGGTTTTGTTTCCCGTGGTCAGGGTAAAGTCCAACAGCCTTTTCCCAATAACCCGGGAACTGTCGGCTCCATATCGCATTTTAAAGCGTGCCAGGGCCAAGCCGGCATCGAAACGGACCGAGTCCGGTTCATTGGTATTTTCAAAACGAAGCAGTAAGCTATCCTGTACATTGGTTTGGGACCACAGACCATCAACAGCCCCTAGTGCCAGGAAAAAAAATATATACGGAAGCCCTTTCAATTTTGGAAGAATTACATCTTAAAAGTAAGAAATCTAAGGATTTCGGTAGTGAAGGGGATTTTTGGATAAGAAGAATCCTCGCGGGAGCGCCTTCTTATTAATTCTCAAAATAGGATCGCCAACTTACAAAAGCCGGACGTTGTATCCCGTTTTCATCCAGTATACCGGTATCGCGCCATAGTTGTCCAACATCCCTGACCTCGGGTGGAAAAACCTCCCAAAGTGAATCATAATCACGATGCGCCCACCAAACGACCAACTCATAATTTTGGGTTTTGGCGTTGTTTAAAAGGGTTTCCAAGAAGACGTTCTGCTCAGTAACATTTCCACTAATGGAAACGCCTAAATTGGATACGATCAAATTTTCGGCAATATGTCCACTCTCTACAATGGCGATTGGTTTGCTGGTATTGCCGTGCAAAAAATCCAAGGTTTCTTGAAATTCAGCTATCGTGCTTTGATTTTTTAAAAAAGGGTAATAGCTGATGGCCACAAAATCCATTTGGTTGACATGGCTTAGTATCGCATTGACGTATTCTTCGGCGTTCTCCACAGTTGAATCATAGAGATTGTGCAATGAAATGGAGGTGGTTATTTTTAGATTGGGAAAGGAAATCTTGGTGGCAGCAAAAACTTCGGCCATTAATCGGGTATAGTCTTCCCAGAGTGCCCGATTTCCCAACCAGAGTTCGTTTACTTCAATGGCAGCTACCAGATAATCTGGGGAGAATTGGGTAACCAAATAATGGATGTGTTTGGTGTAGGCCTCTTGAATATGGGGGTCGTTCAAACCGGTATATGAAGGAATGGAACCATCAAAATCCGCAGCCAAATCATCACGATTTAAATTGAGCAAACCCACGGAAAGCACCAAGTCCTTTCCACCTATTTTTCGATTGGCCCTGCCCATAATTTCATTGGTAAATTCAGTTGGCAAGGGTAAATCGTTTATCCAGGCGTTCCAGGGAATATTGCTGTCCAAATGTTCTACGTAGACATCGGCATTATTGGCAATAAAACGGTAGGTTTCGTCCACATCTTGAAGATTGGGGCCAAAGCTCCAAGTGGTAAAGCCCATCCCAAAGTTGCGTTCCGTCCCTTCACTGGAAATTGGATCATTTTCTTCGGTGCAACCTAACGTCAAGATCAAAACCAACAAAATTGATATCCAAAAGTTACCTTTTACTCCCAATACCGTATCCCTTTTGGAACTATAACGTTAAATGAAGGATTTCTATTGAAAAAAAGTTGGAAATAGTGGGTTCCAGTAGATTTTTTATTCCCCTCAGAATTGCTCAGACTCCTTTGTGTGATCAATCCAATCGTTTTGAAAAATAAATTCGGTTATGCCCTTTTGGAAAATCCTTAATTTCACCAACAGGTTCATAACCATGCTTCAAATAGAAACCTTTGGCCTGAAAATCAAAAGTATCCAACATGGAAATTACGGCTCCCTTTAGCCTGGCGACTTTCTCGGTATGTTTTAGCAGTGTGGTCCCCAAACCTTGGTTACGGTAGGCCTCTTCAACCCATAGCAATTTGATTTCAAGTCCATTCCAATAGCCTATTCCGGACAAGACGCCACCAAGAAGGTTACCATTCCTATTTTTAGCCACAAATTCCAAAGGGGTCCAAACAGCTGCCAAGGCCGGCACTTTACTTAGGTTATAGGTGTTGATGCCATCGACTATGGATTTTACTTCGGATGCTTTGGCGGGGATGATACTAAAATCTGGAGTAAGGGACATGTTGTGGGTGTTAAACGTGTTTGCGAAAATAATGAAGGAAATGGAATAGGGTAGGCCCAGGGAAACCGGGTTCCTTATAGCGTGGATTTCCCACCTAGGCTCAAAATGGGTTGTGCTTTATTCCAGTGTCCTCAACCAATCCGTCAGCGTTTCCAAAAAGCCTTCTGGGCGTATATAGGGCAAATCGTTATCCTGAAATTCGAAAAATCCTCCGGTTTGACATTGGAATAGATTATGGTTGGCATCGGGAAAGGTTTTGATGGTCAGTTGATGGTGTTTGCCCATCGTATCTTCGTACAGGGCTTTGGTTTTTTGCCAATCCACATTTTTGTCCTTTTCGCCAAAGAGGGCCAATACTGGGCAATTGCTATTGGAAAGCACATTCTTGAAATTGGGAACATGGATCTGTTGACCGGTAGCTTTATCAAATTCTTCTTTCATAAAGCCTTTTTGAAAGGTTTCATACCCTTCCTTAGTGATTTCATTACCGTTGATGAACCGATTAAAGAAAGCATTTTGCCGTAAATTTTGGGTAGCAGCTTGGGCCGCTTCAAAGGAACCACCAGCGTGGGCAATGCGATTGCCCTCGGCCCATTCGTGCACCAGAAGGGCAACGGAATCTTTGGACAGCCCATTGAGCAATAGATTTTGCTCCAACAAATAGTTAAAGTTCTCACGGGTATAGACCCCGGAAACCGATATCCAAAAAGCAATGTCGGGGTACTGACTGATGACCAATGGGTTGATCCAACCCGCACGACTAATGCCCCATAACCCAATAGTTTGTGAGCCAGGTATTTGTTTTGTTTTTAGGGCCCTTATGGCAGCAATGACCTCTTGGGCACTGTTTTGGACAGGTTGGTTGTAATCAAAAGTGCCGCCACTTTGACCACAGCCTTGTTTATCATACATAAAGGTCGCATAGCCTGCTTTGGAGATGGCTTCCCGTACATCGGCATACCAATCTTGTGCCACGGCGTTGGTCCTACCTGAGCCATGAACAATCAACACTAGGCCTTTGGGCGTTGCGTTTTTAAGTGAGGTCAACACACCATTGAGGGTGACCCCTTCAAATTCAAAGTCAATGAGGTGGTTTTGAGCTTGTCCACAGACGAAAAACGAGGACAGCAACCAGCCAAGGCAGAGTAATTTTCCCATTGGTCAACAGTTCAGGAACTGTTGAAAGGAGCAAAGTTGTTTGGAAATGTTACACTTTTGATAGGATAAAGGTGGAATTCCCCGTTTTGATCAATTCAGTATGACAGTATTAGATAGCTTTGGAAGTGGAGATTGTCATTTCGAAATGAGGTGCGAAGCGCCGATTGAGAAATCCCTTCACCCAAATATAGATTTCCCACGCCTCCTTCGACTCCGCTCAGGGTCGGTTCGAAATGACTGTTTGATTCCGATGGTCATTTCGAAGGAGTTTTGCGACTGAGAAATCTAAAAAAGGTGGCTAGGGATTTCCCACGTTCCCTTCGACTCCGCTCAGGGTCGGTTCGAAATGACTTTTTCATGCAATTTGTCATCTTGAAGGGCTAAATCGAAAGTATGGTTAAAAATAACATTCCCGGCCTGGGGGTCTAATTTGTCCGATTTTTCAGAATAAGAAAGGACGGGCAATGACCCACGGATATGGCCTAAAGGGGTATTTAAAATAGTGAGTATCCAAAAATCATCGATATGGACCGGTACTCAGAACTCCAATAAAAATAGTTGCTTAAAACATCCCTGTTCGTTTGATACCGTAACTCCAAGCTGTATTTTTCATGGAATTTATAGCCTATCCCAAATGCCAGGTTATTCCTTGTTCTAACTTCTAAATCACTTCTCGTGTCAAATCCAATGGCAGAATCAAAGCTTAGGTCAAAAACAAAAGAGCCATTGACAAAAATTTTGGAATTATCATTAAGGAAAAAGTAGTGCCGTACTCCTACGGGTAACTCAACTGATTTATAATCAACTTCAGCACCTTCCTTTTCGGATTGGTAGGATTGATAGGTAGGTTCAATGAGAAAAGACCATTTGTTTCTATTAAAGGGCAAAATAAGTTCGGCTTCAATTCCAAACCTAAATCCAAATTCATTGTCAAAATCGGTATTTCTTGACGTCAGGATGCTATTTTGTATGGATAGCGTAGCGCTATAAAATCCAGGCCGAAGAGTTAAATTGAATAAATCCTTTTTTTGTTTTTCTTCATAATTTATGTAATCCAAATCATTGCATGTATTATAATCAATAAAGAAACCGATCAGATCATTTTTTTTGTACTCCAAATTTTCAACTTTCCTGATGGTAAAGGTCGGGCACTGTAAGCCATTTAAAAGTTGCTGTTTAAATCTTTGGTTCTTGCCAATTCTATCATTACTTTTTTTGTACAGTTTATAAGTTAACTGCTCAATAGGGGTATCATCCTTATTGTAAAAGAACCTTCTCAAATTTCCATCTTCATACATGTATAAATTTGCCTTACCTTCTACCAATACCTTCAAAAACAATACTTCTTCTTCCAATATGGGGTTTCTATACGTGTCTATTACATCGATATTATAGTCACTGGACCGGTCTATATGTACGGAACTTCTGATGTATTTTGAAGTGTGGTCAATACCAAATTCTTTAACGTCCTTTATGGTCGCTTTTTGTGGTTCATCATTTTCCGATAGTTTGTATACAAATTCAGTTGGATTATTTTTCCAATCGACATTTTTGATCAGACAATTCTTTTTTTGATTGGCATTGTCGATGTAATATCCTTTTTCAAAGGAAATCTGTGAATGGGAATTAAGGCTTATTACTATTGTGAAAAGGAGAAGTAGTAATTTTTTTGTCATTTTATCTATTTGCTCAGGTTTAGTCTTCAAATAACCCATAATATGGATTGTACCGTACATGGACCTTTTAAGGGAGCAGAAGCCATTTGGTACGAGCAAAACTGCGGTTGCAACAACATCGACCAATCACTTAAAACCATAATATATAAGGACTTCCCATAAAATTAGGGCCTAAGGTAGTACGACCCATTTTTCCATTCTATGACTTTTAGCATGAAACAATGGAGACTTTTGGCAGTGTCATCAAAATCCGATTCCCAATGCCTTTTCTTGGAGAACTCAAACCGACAAGTTTTAGGAAAATGACCAAAACTAATCCATAGCCGTGCTTTTTGCTTTGAGAGTACCAATAATTTCGGTGCCCACCCAGTAAATATCCTGTTGACTCGTAAAAAAGAGGTACTTGCCGTCTTTGGTCACAAAAGGGCAGAGTTCATGATGTTCGGTATTCACGGTATCCCCCATATTGACCGATGGTGACCAGGAACCATCTGCCTTTTTAAAGCTGATGTAGAGGTCCCCCCTCCCCAGTCCGTCAGGTCGTTGGGCACAAAAAATCAAATAGGCTTCATTGGGATCCACAAATACATCGGCCTCATAGGCGTTGGTATTAATGGCATTGCCCAATTTCACAGCTTCTTGAAATTTCCCATCCACAAATTTGGAATAGTAAATATCGTGATGTGATTGGTTCTTATCGGAGGCAAAATACATGGTACCCTCTTTGGTAAAGGAGATATAATACTCCTCACTTTCGGAATTGATATTTGGGCCCGCATTTATAGGTTCCGACCAACCCTCTCCTTTACGTTCCACATACCAGATATCGATGTCCTTCGGTTCCCCTTGGCCGTCCAGGGCCTGGTTGGATATAAAATACAGTCGGTTCCCATCGGGGGATAAAAAAGGGTCGTTATAACCGTATTGCCCATGGGAAAGAATGGTTCTCGGTGGGGTCCACTCATTTTGTTCCCTTTTTGAAAACCGAATTACATTTCGGCCACCAAGGTCAACGCCATAATAGAATTCGTTTGCTTCAGCATTAAATACGGAACCGAACTCATATTCTTCCGTAGAGATAAAGTTGGGGGCAAATACCTTGGCTTCCTTTCCAGGTGCTTCTTGTCCCATATAGTCTCCTTTTGGTTTAAAACTGCGTACCAAGGTCCTATCGGCACCATTTGCGACCAACCAATCCGCTATTTCAGAAGTTTCGGTACGTAATGCGATTTCCAAAGGGGTGCTGCCCTTCTTGTTCTTACTGTCAATGGGGACACCATTTTCTACCAGTTTCCGTACAAAAGTGAGGTCACGGTTCAAAATGGCTTTTTCCAGCAAGGCAGCGCCGTAACGTTTTTGCCAGTCAACATTGGTAAGCCTTCCTGCCAGGGCATCGAAAAAGTCCATATGTTGAAATCGAACGGCCATATATAGCGGCGTGGCACCTTCGTTGTCCTCTAAATTGAAAGCAATTCCTTTGGCAATCAACTGTTCAAAAACATCTTGTTTGTTACAGGCTACGGCCCAGTGCAATAACGACCGGCCTCGATTGTCCTGGGTGTTGATATCCGTTTTTAAAAGCATACTGTCCAGTCGGGCAATATTGCCCTGACAAGCGGTTCTGTAAATGCTTTGGGCATTTACGGTTAGGCTTAACAGTAAAAAGTACACTATGGGAATGACCGGGCTTCTAAGCTTGGGGCAATATAATGGGACCATCTTTTGGGTTTTAGCGCAATTCTTGACGTCAATTAGGGGTAAAACTTTTTTATCCCATAACCCCAAATGTACTAACTAACCTCAGTATTTTATCAAGTTGGGGACCATCAAATGTTCTGTTTCAGTCGATACTGGTACGGATTGCTGCCCGGTGTTTCCTTTTTAAGTTTGGGAAGGCGTTCAAAAAGTCCGGTGGCCAGCATTTTTTTCTGAAATCGACTCCGGTCCAAATGTTCGTCCAAAATGGTTTGGTGCAAGCGGTGTAGCTCGGGCATGGTAAAGGGGTCGGGCAACAGATTATAGGACAATTGCTCTCTTTTGATGTCCGTTTTCAAGCGATTCCGGGCCGTGTTTACAATGTCTCTATGGTCCAGCCATAATTCCGGCAGTTCCTCAAAAGGGAACCATGCTACGGCCTCGTCAAAACCCGAAGCGGTAGGATGGGTGTTGTCAATGTCAACAAGGGAGTAGTGGGCCAAGGTCACAAAACGGTTATTGATGAAATAATCGTCTTTCCAGGGCAGATTATATTTTTTGAAATACTGTTTGAACTCTTCGGAAAACCTTCTATTGGCATCACCAAAGACCGCTAGGAACTTAAAATGTGGTTCTTCCAATCCTGTTCGTTCCTTGAGGATTCGGACCACCGCTTCATCCACGGATTCTTCCTTTTTGACGTATCCCCCCGGCAATACCCATTTTTTTTCGAATTTCAGTAACAGGCATTGGAGTTTTCCTTGTTTATAGCCAATGATTACCAAATCTATCGACAGATTGGGCAAGAAATGCGCTGCACCCTCTTCCAGTATTTTTTCTATTTCCATGAACACAAAAATACTATTTTGTGACGTTGTGCCACAAAATAAATAACTATATTTGTGACAAATAGTCACAATTGTATAACCATGAAAAAAAAACTGTTTCTTGCATTAAAAATTTTGGTAGGGCTGGTCCTTCTTTTGGTATTGGCCGGATTTTTGGGATTTCGCTATCTAAAATCCACCTTTTTTGATTTTGAAGGGGATTATGTTGAAAACAAGGATGTATCGGAAATAACCGTGGACGGCTATACTTTTTTGGACCGAAATGGGAATGGCAAATTGGATGTATATGAAGATGACCGCCAACCCATTGAAGCAAGGGTGTCCGATGTCCTTTCGCAAATGACCCTGGAGGAGAAAATACATCTGTTAAAGGGATCGGGTATTGCCTCTGCCATGGGGCAAACAGAGCCAGGTGAGGGAATTCCCGGGGCAGTGGGAACCATTGTTCCAACACCACGATTGGGAATACCTACGGTTTACCTTTCGGATGGTCCTGCGGGATTGCGTATTTTACCGACCCGCGAGGGAGAGGACCGAACATACTATTGTACGGCTTTTCCCATTGCCACCCTTTTGGCATCTACCTGGAATGAAGCATTGGTGCATGATGTGGGTACCGCCATGGGCAACGAAGCCCTGGAATACGGAATAGACGTGATTTTAGGTCCCGGCGCCAATATCCATAGGCATCCACTCTGCGGACGGAATTTTGAATATTTTTCGGAAGACCCTCTATTGTCCGGATATATGGGGGCGGCCATTATCAATGGTATTGAGTCCAATGGTGTCGGTACTTCTGTAAAACATTTTGTGGCCAACAATCAGGAAACGGAGCGTTTTGTAAATGATGCGATCGTTTCTGAACGCGCCATGCGCGAAATCTATCTAAAGGGATTTGAACATATTGTGGAAAAATCCCAGCCATGGACCATTATGTCCTCCTATAACAAGGTAAATGGAACCTACACTTCTGAGAGTAAATATTTATTGACGGACATTCTACGGGACGATTGGGGTTTTGAAGGCCTGGTCATGACCGATTGGTTTGGCGGTAGGAATGCGCCGGAACAGATCAAGGCCGGGAATGATCTGTTGGAACCGGGAACCAAAAGACAATGGAAGGCCTTAACGGAAGCTGCGGAAAATGGGGAGTTATTGGAAGCGGATATTGATCGGGCCGCTAGTCGCATCCTTACGTTGATTTTTAAAACAAAAAAGCTCGAGAACTCCGATTTTGGGAATGATCCGGATTTGGAGGCACATGCTAAGATTACCAGGAAATCCGCTGCTGAAGGCATGGTCCTGTTGAAAAATGAAGATGTGCTTCCCCTACGTGATATTGAGAATGTTGCCCTATTGGGCGCCACTTCTTATGGGTTTATTGCCGGAGGCACCGGTTCGGGGGATGTCAACGAAGCCTACACCGTGTCCTTGGAAGAGGGGCTTTCCAATGTAGGGTTCAAAATCAATGAGGAGGCCAAAAGCATATACGAGGACCATAAAGCGGCCAATGCGGAAGCTTTTGTACCACCGGAGGGCTTTGATGCAATGATGAACCCTTTTTCACCACCGGAAATCCAGTACACGGCCCAACAATTGGAAGCTATTGTTTCCAGTACGGATGTCGGGATTTTGACCTTGGGAAGGAACGCCGGAGAAGGGGGCGATCGTGTGGAGGTCGATGATTTTTTATTGACCGATGTGGAACAGCAAATGATTACGGCGACAAGTGAGGCTTTTCATGCCGTAGGAAAAAAATTGATCGTCGTCTTAAATATAGGTGGTGTTATTGAAACGGCTTCCTGGAAAGAAAAGCCGGATGCCATCCTTTTGGCTTGGCAAGGAGGACAGGAAGGGGGCAACTCCGTTGCCGATATTTTAATCGGTCATGTAAATCCAAGTGCCAAATTGCCTATGACATTTCCGGTAAACTTAGGAGACCATGCTTCCCATGCCAATTTCCCCAAAAACCCAAAACACATGACAATTACGGGTATGATAGGAAGTCTGATATCCCCTCCAAAAGAAAAACCTGAGGCAGAAAAAGTACGGGACGAGGATTACACCCATTATGACGAAGGGGTATATGTAGGATATCGCCATTTTGATACCAAAAACAAAGAAGTTTCCTATCCTTTTGGATACGGGTTGAGTTATACCCGTTTTGAGTATGGGGAGATGGAATTGAATACACAAAACGATACCATTAATGTGGCCATGACCGTTACGAACGTTGGCCAATTACCTGGGAAAGAAGTGGTGCAAGTGTATACCGAAAAACTGAATTCCACTATTGACCGACCAAATCAGGAATTGAAGGCCTTTGCCAAAACCGAAAGTCTTGAGCCAGGTGCAACAGATAGTCTGTTCCTAAAAATTCCGGTCAAAGAGTTACGGTATTGGGATGAGGATGGCAATGGTTGGGCTTTGGAAAAAGGGGTCTATAAAATTAAGGTTGGTGCCTCATCCAGAAGTATCCAGAAGATGGGGGAAGTGGAGCTGTAAGGAGTCATAGCCATTTCCAGGTTACCATTCCCTTCAATTAGCTCGGGCTGATACGTAGGAATAGGAATGAATTATCATTCAATTTAAAAACTACCTTTTGGTAAAGAGGTTGATCAGGCCGAACAGCGGACCAATGGCCAGCAAAAGATATAATCCATTGGAAGTCGTAAGGGTCTGTAGGTAAGCTATGAATTGGATACTAACAATGGTTATGGCAAAGCCGATACAGTTAACAATGGTCAATGCCGTTCCTTTGAGTTGAGGTTCGGCATTTTGCGCTACCAGGGTAGAAAACAAAGGAGAATCGGCGATGACCACCATACCCCAAAAGCAGAGGAAGAGCAAGAAAAGGCTTGGGTACGGCAAGAGGAATGCCACAGGAACCAATAGACAACAACAGCCCGATAGGAACAAAGCGGTGCCAGCAGTATTCCGCACCCCCATTTTCTGGGAAATGTATCCTCCCAGTACACAGGCCGGCCCTCCCAGGGCAATAATGACAAAGCTCCAGATCGCTATGGACACCTTCGCTTGGTGTAGGTCCGCATAAGTTGCCAAGAGTATGGGAACAAAGGCCCAAAAGGTGTACAGTTCCCACATATGTCCAAAATATCCGAAGGCCGCCGCCCTAAAATCCGTTTGCCGGAACACCGTAAAGAATGCTTTTAAATCTACCTTTTGACTCGGTTTACGAAATGGCCCATTGGGCACAAAAAGGAAAAGTGACAATCCGCCAAACACCGCCAGTCCGGAAGTGGTTTTAATGACCGATTCCCAGGCCACTGTCTCACCCCATCCCTTGAGCAAATGTGGAAAGGCCGTACCCACTACCAATGCCCCAACCAAAAACCCCAGGGACTTTCCGAGTCCCTTGTCAAAATAATCCGCAGCAATTTTCATGCCCACGGGATAAATACCTGCCAGGAAAAATCCTGTGAAATGCCTAAAGATGAGAAGACTGGTCAAGCTGTTGTGTGGCCATAACATTGAAAAATTAAACAGGGCGCCCAATAGTGCGGAAACAAAAAATACCTTGGAAGGGGAAAAACGATCGGTAATGGTCAATAGGGCAAAAATGAGCGTGCCGGATATAAAACCAAACTGCACAGCAGAGGTTAGGTTCCCCAGGGCACTGTTGCCCAATTGAAAATTAGCGGCAAGTTCACCGATTACCCCGTTGCTGGCAAACCATAACGAGGTACAGCAAAACTGGGCTAGTACAATGGTAGGGAGAATATGTTTGGGTTGTTGCATAGGGCTACGAAAGTAGTGAAGCCATGGGAATTGATTTATGCCTTTCCCATGCCTCTGATTTGGTTCGAAATGACATCAGTATCCTTTCATCCATTTCATAATAAATGGCCATAAGCACTTGGGATGGTATTGGCTTGAAGGCCTATCCTTTTATTCGCCATGGTGGGTTCACCCGATTTTTCCCGGCACGATACAAAATCAATTGATTGCCATCCGGGTCTTTTAGTCGGGCCTCTCGCCATAGCCACGGTTTATCGTTGGGTAGTTCTTCAAAATGCACTCCTTTTTCAACCAGCGTTTCTACATGCTTATCCAGGTCATCACATTCAAAATAGATATAAATTCCTTCGCCTTTAGGAAGTTCCTCGACCAGATGCAATGAAAAGGTGGCATTTCCATCGGGGCAAACAAAGCGGGCATAATGGGGAGCGGAATGTACAATTAACCGGAGTCCCAAAGTTTGATAAAAAGGAATGGTCTGGGAGAGATTTGAGGAGGGTACCGTAATTTGATTGAGGTTCATGGGTGTTGACTTTGACAAATGAAGATACGATTGAAAATGGGTAAAAGGAAATGTGGCGTACAATAGCGACTACCAGCATAACCTTAGTTATGGCCACCTTTCCAAACACAAGACGGGTCCCATTGATGTAGCTATCCTGAGCAAAGCCAGAATCTTAAAGGGTTGCAGCACGGAAAACCCTGCTTGGGTTTTGGATGGTTGGGTAGTGCTATGAAACACAAAACTGGGGGTCTTGCCCCAGTTCTGTGTTTATAAGGGTGAATCATTTACCGTTGCGCCAGACCAAGGCTATGGTCTGTCCAAACCAGTTCTTTGCTTTCAAGGCTTTTCTTTACCCATTTGGCGGCATCGTCATAATATTCGGCCAATTCTTTGGTATATCGAATTTTCCCTTCTACCCCATCCGCATCTTCGGGAAAAATGAATTCCTCCTGGATAGCGTACACACCGGCATCAAAAATTTGGGAAAGGCGTGCTACCTGGTAAAGGGAATCCCCCTTTTGGAAGAAATAAATACGACCGCCTTCCACACCACAATCCTCCGCCACGTAATCTACATAGAGCATGGCATCAATTTGCGAAAGTCCTTTATTGCCCTGGGCGGTAAGATAAAATTGGGGGTTGTCCAATCGAACGGATTTTTCAGTGAATTTTCCATCACCTTTCAGTGTTCGGATCAGTAAATAGTCCTGCTGTGCGGACTTTGCCCTACCAAAGAGATGGGTCACCCCATGAACCATTTTTTTCTCCAAAGCAATAAGACCACCAAGGATGTACCCTTCGGTTCCTTTGTAGTCCACCTTGTAGAAAGGGGAATCGATCCCCTTGTAAGGCCAAGAGTTGTTGTGTTTTTCCATGATGACCATGTGGGTTCCAATTTCCAGTTTCCCTAGGATTTTGGATTCAACAGTGGGTGCTTCCCGGAGCAGGACATCGTCCCCAAAAAGATAAACGACTTCGCCTTTTGTAAAATCACAGTCCTCATAGGAACAATGTAATTTTTCTTGGGCATTGGCAAACAAACAGATGGCTAGTAAGGTAAGGATGGATAACATCTGTCTTGTTTTCATTGAATTAAGATTTAAAATGAACGTTTTTGTATGTACGCCGGGAAGATGGCGGAATGTTGTCAATGACGACGAAATACTACTTTTTATGGATGAACGACCTCAATTATAAAAAGCTTAACACTAAACTCAAGACGAGTTTACTGTTTTAGGGTCGTTTACAAAGGAAAAAGCCCCGGAACTACCCATCGGTTTGGGAGTGCGGGGCTTTCCAATCAACAAAAAACCATTACCCTCTTCTACTTTCCTTTCTTGATTTTTGTTTTAGTTGCGAATGCCTATACAGCTGCATTTTTTTCCATTGGTCATATTGCTCGTTCGATAGTATTTCCTTGAGCTGTTTTTGCTGTGCGATCATTCGGTCCAATTTGGCATTCTCCATGGCATAACGTTCTTCTGCTGTTGGTTTCTTTAACTCGCCGGATTCTTTTTTGGCTTGCCGCTCCTCCATTTTTGTTTTGCGGTATTCCACTTCTGCCATATGGAGTTTCATGACCTCACGTTGTTGCTTTTCAGATAGATCTAAGGCCAAGGTCATTTTTTTGGTTTTTAAGGTGGCCAGTTGTTCTACGGTAAATTCCTTGTGATATTTACCCTTGTTCCCAGAATGCCTTTGCTGCTGGGCACTTACAATTATTGTGGACATTAAGGCAATGACCACAAACACTTTTGCATACTTCATGATATTAACTGTTTTTGATTTACACCTATGACCGTTACCGATCACAATGGTTTAATGACAGTGAAGTAATTTATGAAGCTTTTAACAGAGTACATTAATTGAGGTCGACTTCCTCTTTCTTTTCCTCCTCAGGTTGATCTTGGGCTTCCAATTGTGCGGTTTGGGAAGCTAAAATGGAATTCTGGAATTTTTGGTCCTGTTCAATTTGGTAGTACACCACAGCGGCAACGATAAAGCAACCCAGATAGATTAGACTTTTGACTTTATAGGCTTTCATAAGTAGGATTTAGGGATTTTAAAGTTACGAAAACGTTGGAATGCTTTTTTCAATATGTTGTCAACGGATGATTTTTGTAGGTGAATACATCGTTACTGACGATAAAAGGGGCAAACTTTGCGTTTGCCCCTTAAAAAATGGATTGCTAGGTGCCCCTTTTTACTAACTGGGGTCCAAAATTACATCAATACGTTCCAGGGCATCCTGAAGGTGATACCTGCTCATGGAATCCGAAATTCTTGAAAGACCATTTCTAATGTCACGTTTCAGATTGTTCAATTCGGCACGTGCCACCGAACGGATATCCGATTGACTGGTATTTACGACCGTGGATTTTCGGTAACCTCCAAGTGCAGGCTGTTTTTTCTGGTTTTCCGCCGTCATCAAATATTCAAGGCGATCAATATGTGCCTTTTGTAGATTACGTCTGTAGGTATCTATCTTCTTTCCGTTTCGTGTTTCGGACCATATCCCTCGACGCATATCACGCATCATTTCCAAAAGACCATAGGCCCCTTTTCCATTCATGGTTTCGTTTTCGATGATTCTTGCCATTTTACCCAAATGCATGATATTGTTCAATGTTCCGACCTGAAGCGCCCGAATGCGTTCCACCGAACCGGAATACTGTACCTTGTTGAAAATCTCTTGATCAAGTAACCATTCCGGAGTTTCAAAAAGCTGTGTTTGGATAAATTCCATACATTTTTTTTGATGGTCCGTTGGGACATGGATATAGACGGCACCTTCCTGATCGGCAGTCTTATAATATTCATAAACACCACCAATATTGTTGGAAACGTGTCCCATGTACCGTCTAAATTGGTTTACAACCTGACTGTACATCGTTTTTAGATCTTCATAGTCCTTACCGTCTTCCGTGGTCCATTCCATAAGACTGGGAACTATACGTTTAAGATTGGCAATACCATAGGTGCTGGCTTTCACCGCATCGTCTCCCAAATCCTCCGTTTGGGAACTTGGATCGTGGACATCCCCTACTTGTTGATGGCCAAAACGATACATGGGGTCATCCGCATATTCCAAAATCCACTCATTTAAAATGGGTTTTTCCTCCTCTGCCGATTTCCCAAGGATAGGACGGTATCCCCAGTTGATTGAGTGCTTGTCATAAGGGCCGACATCGGGCATTAGGGCCACCCCGTCATCACCGGGCTGCGCCACATAGTTAAAGCGGGCATAGTCCATAATAGAAGGTGCGGTCCCATATTTTTTGGTAAATGTGGCCGAACGTAGGGAATCCACAGGATAGGCTACACTGCTACCCATATTATGTGGCAACCCTATGGTATGGCCTACTTCATGGGCCGAAACAAAGCGGATCAAGCGTCCCATGATTTCATCCCTGAACTCCATGCTTCTGGCCTCGGGATTTATAGCTGCTGTTTGGACAAAGAACCAATTGCGAAGTAGCGACATGACATTGTGGTACCAATTGATATCGGACTCCAAAATTTCACCGCTCCTCGGGTCACTCACATGGGGTCCGTTCGCGTTTGGAATTGGCGATGCCAAATAGCGGACTACGGAATACCGAACATCCTCAGGGGACCATTCGGGATCTTCTTCCGGTGTTGGGGGGTCTTTGGCAATGATGGCGTTTTTAAAGCCTGCGACTTCAAAAGCTACTTGCCAATCTTCAATACCCTGTTTGATGTAAGGCCTCCATTTTTCGGGAGTGGCCCGGTCAATATAATAGACAATCTGTTTTTTGGGTTCCACCAATTCCCCGGCTTTGAATTTCTCCACATCTTCATCCTTTACCTCCAGTCGCCAACGATCTAAATAACGTACCGTCTTGCTCTTTTGGACATCGAGGCCATAATCTACCTGTCCCCTGGCAAACCACCCTACGCGCTCATCAAAATAGCGACGTTTCATGGGCTCTTCGGGTAACAAGATCATGGAATTATTGATTTCAACCGAAATTGAACCCATGCTTTGATTGCTTGGGGGCTCCTTTGCGGCATAGGTTTTTACATGACGTGCCTCAATATTTAAGGGGTAACTTTTTATGGATTCGATATAACTGCGGTCCCCATCCATGCGACTCACCTTGTATCTTTTCCTAAACCTATCCGGCATACCCAAAGGATTTACATCTTTGGTGAACAAGGGATCTATTTCGATTACCGTGGCCGGGTTCAAGGAATCTTTTTTGTTGAATGCTTTAATGTCGAAGGCAAAAAGCACAGGTTCAAAATTGGAATTCACAACGGCCTCATGAATGGGAAGGGAATCTGCCGCATAGTTTCCATAAGAGACCACGCGCAACAATACCTTTTTTGGTTTCTTCTCCCATCGCAATACCTGAGTATTGATCTTTCCCCCTCCAAAACCGATTCCCGTGGCGGTTTTGGAGATTCGGCTCACCATCAACATTTCCCTTTGGAATAGGGAATCCGGAATTTCGTAGAAGTGCTTGTCCTCTACCTGGTGCACTTTAAAAAGGCCTTCATCGGTTTTAGCATTCTTGGTTATTACTTTTTCATAGGGTTTAATGGCTCCTTTTTTGGGTTTCTCCGGGGCCTTTGTTTCGGTTTTTTTCTTCTTTTTTTTGAAAAGCTGGGCTTCGGAAGTATGAAATGAGCCCATAAAAAGGAAAAGGATTACTATCCTCACCAACAATTTTTGCGTCATTTTGATTAATTTGAATATGGTGTATTCGTTCAAAGAACCAAAAAATTACCTAAGAAAAGTGTTAAAATCCTATTAACAAATTTTTTTTTGCCGATTGATATTAACCTTTGGGAATCCTGCATTTTATTGATGGTTCGGCTCAAAACTCCCACTATACTTGTGCTAAGAGCGTATTGAAGTTTTGTTAAAATGAAGTGATCGACTGTAACAAATGGAAATTTGAGCAGTCTTATAAGCATTAACATCAATCATCAAATCAATCGAAAAATGAACAAGTTATTATTAATTTATGGGTGTCTATTAATGAGCAGTAGCCCCATAGCAGAAGAACAAAAAAGTACGGTCCCTGTCTTACAGGCCAGTCAAGAAACCAACCGTAGCTTTGAGAACAATTTTGCGGCCCTTACTGTTGAGGCCGATGTAGTTGAGGAAGCTTCCCCTTATGTACGGACTTATGAGGAAAGCAAGACTTATGAGTTGAATTTGGACGATATTGATTTCATTGAAGAGGAGTCCGAGGTGGATTTAGGTTTTGAAACCGAAGATTACCTTCCTGAGGGATTTGATCCCTATGAAAGCTTTTTCGATTTGAATTCCGTCATATATATCGAAGATAAAACAGAAGTTGACCTTGGTTTTGAAACCGAAGATTACCTTCCTAAAGGATTTGATCCCTACACTTCTACTTTTGATATCAACTCCGTTAACTATGTGGAGGAGGAAATCGTGGAACTGGGTTTTGATACCGAAGATTATCTTCCGGAAGGCTTTAATCCTTACGAAGTGTACTTTGATATAGACACTGTACATTATATGGATATGGAAGAGGTGGAATGGGAACTGGGTTTGGATACCAAAGAATATCTGCCGGTAGACTTTGATTCCTTTCCAAATACGGTTGCCCTAAGTGCCATCAACTACATTGAGGAAGAAGAAATTGACCTGGGTTTTGATACGGCCATGTATCTCCCAAAAGACTTTGATCCCTATGGAGGGTCAAACTAGGTAGGATGTTTTCATTTTATCAAATTTTTGAGTTAGTTAGTCAAGGATCCCGGCGAATCGCCGGGATTTTTGTTTGTTTCCATGATGAGAGGGGGCGATACGGGGAATTAACAAAAAAATAACGAAAAAATCGACGAAATGTAGTTGTTAAAAAATGGGACCAAACGCTGCCAACTTGGCAAAAAAGGAATGTTAACAATGCCACCTCCATAATGGGGCAATCCTTTTATTGACAATACTTTTCCTACAGTATTTTTTGGACCTGTTAACGAAACTGAAAAGCATACTAAAGTTGAATTTTGAGCGTATTACCTTTGTCAACCATTACTAAAAAATGACGGTTATGAAATATCAAAAATATCTTGTTTTAACATTTGTGGCAGCGCTGTTCTTGCCCATGTTAAGTGCAAAATCGGCTGAAATGACAAAAGGGGAATTCAATATAGATTCCGTGGATTATATTGAATTGGACCAACAAACGGAACTTGGTTTCGAGACCTCGGATTATTTACCGGAAGGTTTTGATCCTTACCAGGAAGACGTTTCCATAAAGAGTTTGAATTTTATTGAGGAAGATGCCATAGACCTGGGTTTTGAAACCAAGAATTATCTTCCAGAGGATTTTAATCCATACAAAGAGTAGATTTCATAGAGTGTATTAGAGTTAGTTAGTGAAAAAGCCCTGACCATATGGTCGGGGCTTTTTTTATGCCCATTTTTCCAAAATCGTCGGTACTTGCTGAAAGGCAGACCTCAGTTTTGTTCGGTTTGATCAACTAATTTGTCCAGTTATACCACAATTAATTGTGTAAGAACACGCCCTTTCTGAATTTTGGGACAATCCAGCTTTACGCCAAATCAAACATTTGTTATGAAGATTTTTAAATCCGGCTTCTCCTTACTACTAGTGGTGTGTTTGACCCTCCCAATGCTCACGGCTCAAAATGAGGTCAGCCAACGTGAAGTTATTGCCCTATTGGAATTAAAGGCGAAGACCAAGGGTCACTTATGGACCAACGAATGGGATCAAAGTAAACCGATTTCCACCTGGCACGGGGTTACAGTCAGAAATGGCAAGGTAGTGGGCCTACATCTATCGAACAACAATTTACAGGGTAGGATTCCAATTACCATTGGTAACCTAAGACATTTGGAAGTCTTGGATTTGTCCAACAACACCATTGGGGGAAAGGTTCCGGGATTGTTCAGAAAGTTGAAAAACCTGAGAACCATCAATCTTTCGGATAATGCCTTGGCCGGAAGCATCCCCAATACCATTGGTAAGCTAACGCGTCTTGAAGAACTCAATTTGAACAATAATAAGTTTATGGGCGAATTGCCCCAAGGAATCAATGAACTCTCCCAATTGCGGACTTTGGCTGTGGCCCATAACGATTTGGAAGGAGCAATTCCCCTTGGTATGGAGCAATTGAAAAAACTGAAACGCCTTTACTTGGCCCATAATGGATTTACCAATTTCGATGCACTGCGAAAGCTTTCCGAACAACAATTGGTCATGACCGATTTTGTGGTAAGGAAAGGAGTTGCCATACCCATCGACTTTAAGACGTCGCCGGAAGGCTTGTCCAAATTGGAGTTTGAGGAACTACAGGAGTAGTGTTTGGACAGCAATACATTATATAGCCCAGTTTTTGGGCTTTTTTTTGTTCAGAAAAGTAGGGGGACCACAAATTGAAAGACCAGAATTAAAAGGCCCACGGATATGAGGTTCAGGATAATGCCAACCCGGGCCATTTGGGGCACTTTTACGTAACCACTGGCAAAAACAATGGCATTGGGCGGTGTGGCCATAGGTAACATAAAAGCACAACTACTGGCCATGGTCACGGGAATCAAGAGATAAAGGATGGGAAGGCCAAGGCCAATGGCAATACCGGCCACAACCGGAGCCAAAACGGCAACCAGGGCGACATTGCTCATGAGTTCCGTCATGAACAACATCAATAAGATGAGCAGCGAAGCGGTAAACAGGATGCTTATTTCGCTTTGGGCAATCGCATTGGCCACCAAATCCACAATACCGCTGACGGACATACCCTTTGCCAATGCCAGTCCTCCCCCAAAAAGAATCAATATCCCCCAAGCCAATTTGGACGTGTCCTGCCATTGAATGATAAATTCCCCTTTTTTGGCATTGTAGGGAACCGCAAAAAGGGCAATGGCCGCAAATATGCTGATCATGGTATCCGACAATCCCAATTTTGGGAAAACCGAATTGATAAGCGTTCGGAAAATCCACAGAAAAACGGTGATGCCAAAAATGACCAAAACCATTTTTTCCTTACCAGAGGTAGGCCCTAATTTTTTTAATTCCTCATGAATGACTTCTTTGGAAGCATTGAACTTCAAATCCCGGTTGGGGAACATCCACCGGACAAGGACCAAATAGGTAATACCGATCAATAAGGCAGCGAAAGGAACGCCCAGGGTCATCCATTTTAAAAAGGAAATCTGGATGTTATATTCATTTTCCAATAAGCCGATCATCACCGAATTGGGGGGCGTGCCGATAACGGTGGCTATCCCTCCCGCATTGGCAGAGAAGGCAATGCCCAACATGACACTGAGCGCAAAATTTTGATCTTTTTTGGTGAAGCCATCCTCATCATTGATCAACAGGCCAATGACCGAAAGGGCAATGGGCAACATGACCACGGTACTGGCCGTATTGCTGATCCACATACTTAATGCCGCAGTGGCGATCATAAATCCGAGTACCACTTTGTTTGGGGTGGTTCCCGTTAACCGGATAATATTCAAGGCAATACGCTTGTGCAAATTTACCTTTTCCAATGCCAAGGCCATAACAAAGCCCCCAAAGAATAAAAAAACAATGGGGCTACCGTAGTTTGCCCCAACCTCTGCAATAGGCAAAATTTTTAGCAAGGGGAACAGTAGCAAGGGCAATAAAGCGGTAACGGAAATGGAGACCGCCTCGGTAATCCACCAAAAGAGCATCCAAACTGCTACGGCAATGACCAAATCCCCTTTTTTGGATACGAGTTCAAAAGGGAGAGCAAGAAATACAAGAAAAACCAGGGGCCCTAGGACGAGGCCCATTTTTTTGCCGAGTTCCATTGGGATTCTAAGCTAATGGATTTCTGTGAATGTCGAAAGAAAAGTACTTATTGTTTTGTCTTTGCAAAAAGTCCATTTTCATTTTTTTCGACTTGAAACAACCCTAGTTTTGAAAGGTTTTTGGTGCTTTTATCCCATTTTTTACCGCTAAGTCCGGCTGCGTTTTTTAATTCTGCCAAAACCATTTCGCCCTTTGGTTTTAGGATGTCCATGATGATTTTTTCCTCTTCGGTCAATTCCACCTGCTTTTTCTCGGGTCGCATTTGTGGGAAGAACAGTACTTCCTGGATACTGGAGTTATTGGTCATTAGCATCACCAAACGGTCAATGCCAATTCCTATTCCAGAAGTTGGGGGCATTCCATATTCCAAGGCCCTAAGAAAGTCCTGATCAATGAACATCGCCTCATCATCCCCTTTTTCGGAAAGACGTAGTTGTTCTTCAAAACGTTCGCGTTGATCAATGGGGTCGTTCAACTCAGAATAGGCATTGGCCAGCTCTTTCCCATTGACCATCAACTCAAAGCGTTCCGTGAGTCCTGGTTTACTGCGATGGGCTTTCGTCAACGGGCTCATTTCTTTGGGATAGTCCGTAATAAAAGTGGGTTGGATGTAATGGTGTTCGCATTTTTCACCAAAAATCTCGTCTATCAGTTTCCCCACGCCCATGGTCCCATCGACTTCAATATCCAAACCTTTTGCCGTTTCGCGGAGTTCCGCTTCGCCCATGCCGGAAACATCAATTCCCGTATGTTCCTTAATAGCCTCCAAAATAGGGACCCTGGGATAGGGCGCCTTAAATTCGATGGTATTTTCCCCAACGGTGATTTTTGTACCCCCTGTAGCATCCTTGGCCACTTTTTCCAAGAGCTGCTCCGTAATCTCCATCATCCAATGGTAGTCCTTATAAGCCACATAGAGTTCCATAACCGTAAATTCCGGATTATGGGTGCGGTCCATCCCCTCGTTCCGAAAGTCTTTGGAGAATTCATATACCCCATCAAATCCGCCTACGATCAAACGCTTTAGATACAGCTCATTGGCAATGCGCAAATACAAGGGAATGTTGAGTGCATTATGGTGTGTTAAGAAGGGCCGGGCCGCAGCACCTCCGGGAATGGGCTGAAGGATAGGGGTTTCCACTTCCAAATACCCCCGTTCATTATAAAATTCCCGAATACTGTTCGTAATTTTGGTGCGCTTGATAAAGGTTTCCTTTACTTTGGGATTTACCACCAAATCCACATAACGTTGTCGATAGCGCAACTCGGGATCATTGAATTCATCATAAACCTTACCATCGGCATCCACTTTGGGTAAAGGCAAGGGACGCAGGGATTTGCTTAAGATCTTGAAATTCTTGACCATGACCGTTTTTTCCCCTACCTGAGTGGTGAAAAGGGTCCCTTCCACTCCGATGAAGTCACCGATGTCCAACAGTTTTTTGTAAACCTCGTTGTAGCTTGTTTTGTCTTGTCCAGGGCATATTTCGTCACGGTTAAAATACACCTGAATCCGTCCTTCGCTGTCTTGAAGCTCTGCAAAGGAGGCCTTTCCCTGAATGCGACGGGACATTAACCGACCGGCTATGACCACCTTTTTGCCTTCCTCAAAACCTTCCTTTATGTTTTTGGAGTTGGTATCAACGGGATAGAGCGCGGCAGGATAGGGATCAATGCCCAATTCCCTTAATTTGGTGAGTTTTTCTCGTCTTACAAGCTCTTGTTCGGATAATTGCATAGCCAAAAATTAAAGCGCAAAATTACACTTTTGCGCTTTAATTCATAGTATGGGACTATGGCTTAGTTGGCGTAGTTGGGTGTGTAGTCCAAATTGGTCAGGATAGCCAACAGATCCTCTTCCAAGGTATCCACAGGTCGCTCCACAATGCGATTTGTCTCCACTCCGTTTTTTAGAAGGATCAGCGTGGGGACACGTTTTATGTTCCACCCTATTTCCTCCCCATTGAGCCCTTTTTTATAGTTGTCCTTTCTTCGGTCCAAGGCCACGATTTTCAGTTGCTTTTCAGGGAAATTGGCCGTCTCCAGTATTTTAAGCATTCTTGGGACCTCCCGTTTACTGTCACCGCACCAGGTGCCAAGGAACAATAAAACCTCGTGCTGGTTCAGTTCCTTTTTAAATAGGGCCACTAGATTTTCATCTACAGGATAGGCCTCATGGTTGTTTTTGTACCAGGCTTGGTAGGGAGATACTTTTAAATTGGCCTTACTTATCTTACCCAAGAGAAAGGGGTCCCCATTGGGTGTTGCTATCTCTTGGTACGTGGTCTGTGCCTTCAGTTGAAAAACAACGGCAATGCTCATTAGGAAAAAAAGTTTTTTCATGATTTTCAGTTTTTCCCGAAAATCACCAAGAAACACTTTTTGGGAAAGGGGATTGGGTTGGAAATAGGGACTAGACCCAGGTCGAAATCAATGTTTTCCCTTGTAATAGGCAAAAATCTCGTCCCGGGAAGACATTCCCAGTTTTTTATAAAGACTGTTGATATGTGATTTTACCGTACTTAGGCTAATGAAGAAATCCGTAGCAATCTCCTTATTGGACTTTCCTTCCAATATGGCGTTCAACACTTTTCTTTCCTGTGGGGATAACGCATCAAAGGGATTTTGGTTCTTTGCGCGTTTCCATCTACCATAGGAATAGAGGGTTGCTTGTATGGCGGCAATTCCCAGGACAACATACAGGATATGGATCAGTTCAAAACGGGCTCCAATGGTTTCTTCATCAGCAATAAGGGTCCTATCGGCCTTAAGCTCTTTTTGGAACTGTTGGGTAAAGCTTGCTTTGGGGTAGATTTCCTTCAATCGTCCTTTTAACCCCTCATAATAAGGACTCTCTTGTAAATCCTGGAGGTAATACGGATAGGTTTCATTTTCCCTGTTCGATAGAAAGTTATAGCCATACAATTCGGCCAGGGGTTCCTCGGTATTTAGACTTGTGATTTGAAATTGCCGTATCCATTTTTTATAGGTCATGTTTTTGGCAACCTCGGTTTCTTGTTCCAATATATCCACGATCAGTTCTTCTTTGAGCAAATCCAATTGTAACAGCGCAGCGGACATACTGTTTGTGGAGACTATTTCGCAGAAAGCCTGTTGGTCCATTCCCAAAGGCAGGGAGAGGGTATCCCTGTTGTTTGCAATGAACAGTATGCTTTCCATAGCGGGACAGAAACCCATGATATGGTTTTTATCTCCCGAACCGCTTTCACAGGCATCCACATGAATCCTATAAATCCGATTGGTTTCAGGAATTGCATTTCCAGAAAAGGAGAAGTATCCAAGGGAATCCGCAACGGTTTTCTGAAAAACCTGGTCCAAATACACTCGGGAAGACCTGCGATAATCCTCCACCAAGGACAAATGGACCTCTTTGTTCGCAAAGTCTTTGGAGACCTGTCCTTTAAAGTGAAATTGGGCCTGGGAAGTCCCAAAGGTCAAAAGGGCAAAAAGGAGAAAAGAAAATCGCATTTAAATCGTCTTTTTCTGTAACAAGTTACGTTATTTTTAGACCTATATGGTACATCAATCAAAATCAACATGAGTCTTATTAGGGTATTATTGGCCATCATTTTCCCGCCACTGGCCGTCATTGGAAAGGGGTGCGGATCCTTTCTTATAGTGCTGCTTTTAACGCTGTGCGGTTGGGTTCCAGGGGTCATTGCCGCTTTGGTTATTCTGAACAATCCCAATTAAAATGGCCGGATTTAGTTTGGAAAAATACTATCGAAAGCCGGCAACAGCCGTTCCATGACCTGTTTGTACGCCTTCCCGGACAAGTGCAAGCTATCGGGGGCGATCAAATCGGGTTGTTTAAGGCCTTCCCTGCTAATATCCGTAATGTTAATGAAGCGTGAACCCCTTTCAATTGCAGTGTTCCGCGCAAAAGTATTGTAGTCATCAATTTGATCCGAAGTGGTACCTCCAAAGTCATAAATTTTGCCCCCTGGCGAATAGGTATAATCCGGAATTGAAATGACGATGACCTGTCCAGGTCGATTTTCAGCAAGTGCTATGGACCTGTCCAACAGTGTTTTGAATTCGTCCTGGAATACCGAAAACTGTATCCCCTGAAATTGATTATTGACGCCGATCAATAAGGTGACAAAACTGTATTCCTGTCTTTTTTTCCCCTCAATGGCCCGTATTAAGTCGTCCGTACGCCAACCATTTGTTGCAATAACCTCAAGATTTACCGAAACATTGGCCCTATTGTTCAACGTCAATGCCAACTGTGAAGGATAACTGTCCTTGGGATCAATTCCAGTACCAATGGTGTAACTGTCTCCCAGGGCCAAATAAAAATAGTCGTTGTCCCCCACGGGAACCTCCCTTGGAGCTTCCTCCTGTTCCCCGGCCTCCGGCTCAGTAATGGGAGATTCGAATAAGGGGGTATCGCTATCGGAACAAGAAACTGCCCATAACAGCAGTAGCATCCGTAATGGAAAAACAACGCACTTTTTTATCATACACCTCAAAACTCATATAAAAATAACGAAATGACCATGGAATTCATTGGTATGCAGAGCAGATTTATTTATTCTTCAAGGGTCTGGCGGTTTAGGACGGAATGGTCTATCTTGCAAACTAGTCAACCTTTACAAAACGAATTCGACCAACCATGAATTTTTCAAGACTTTTGGGAATTTTAGTGTTTTCCACACTGTTGCCCTCCTGTAATTTTACTGAAGAGATTTACTTTAATGAAGATGGTTCCGGGAAATTAAATATTCATTTTGATGGAAATGAGATGATGGCCATGTTAGCTTCCATGGATTCAACGCTTTCCACCGAAAAAGCCATCGATTCCACATTGGTTTTCAGGGATTTATTGGAAGAAAAGAAAGATAGTATAGCGCAATTGTCTCCTGAAGAGCAAGCAAAACTGAAAAAACTGGAACCCTTTAGCATCCGTATGGTAGTGGACCATGGAAAGGGCACCATGAATTTTGACATGTACAGTGAGTTTAAAAAGGTGTCGGAGGTCAATGATGCCTTCAACGCTTTTCAAGAAGCGGGTTCACTTGGGCCCTCCATTGGCCCGGACAGCGCCTCCCCAATGAAATCCAAAACGCCAACAACCCAGGTAAACTATGCCCTTAAAGGAAATACTTTTACCCGAAGGATAACCATTGTGGATCAAACTATGTTTGAACAGGAATTGGATAGTTTGCAAGGTGCCGAAATGTTTCTTTCCGGGTCGACCTACACCTTCAAGTACCATTTTCCAAAACGTGTAAAGCGCGTAAATGTGGAGGGTGCAACCTTTTCCATGGATGGAAAGACCATGGTGTATGAAGTAAACTTTTTGGATATGATGAAAAATCCAAAATCCATGGACCTAAAGGTGGAACTGGAGAACTAATCGGGGCTTCGTATTTTTGTAGGATGAACAAGAAAGTCCTGCTAGAAGATTTAGGCCGAAAGGATTACCAAGAAACCTGGGACTACCAGGAACTTCTCTTTAAGGGGATTGTTGATACCAAGATCAAGAACCGAAGGGAAGAACGGAACCTGCCCACACCCAACCATTTTCTATTTGTGGAGCATCCACATGTGTTTACCCTTGGGAAGAGTGGTGATATGGAAAACTTGCTTGTGGATGAACGGGTATTGGCGGAGAAAGGGGCAAAATTTTATAAGATCAACAGAGGGGGCGATATTACCTATCACGGGCCGGGACAGATAGTGGGCTACCCCATTCTGGATTTGGACAATTTCTTTACCGATATCCACAAATACCTTAGGTTTCTGGAAGAAATGGTGATTTTGACCTTGGCTGAATATGGTCTTAAGGGAGAGCGTTCCGATGGTGAAACGGGAGTTTGGCTGGATGTAGGCACTCCATTTGCCCGTAAAATATGTGCCATGGGCGTGCGCGCCAGTCGTTGGGTCACCATGCATGGCTTCGCCTTTAATATCAATGCGGATTTGGGCTATTTTGATTTAATGATACCTTGCGGGATAAAGGATAAGGCCGTTACTTCCTTAAATATTGAACTGGGAAAGGAAACGGTTGATATGGAAGAGGTAAAGCAAAAACTTCTTCGGCATTTTGAAACGCTGTTTGAAGCAAAGTTATTTAAAGGGCAAACCGCGGTCTAGACCACGGTTTGCCCTTTCTATTTGGAAAGGGTTTCCAATTCCATTCTACTTTCCAGTTTCCCGTTTTTGGAATACGTCTCTTGTTTAACGATTCCCACTCCTTTGGACAGCCAGATTTTATCGCTCATTTCATGATTTGCCATCATCATTTTGGAAGAGGTGTTCGCTGAGATAACAAAACAATCAAAGGTTCCCGCTGGGGTGGTCACTGATTCTTCACCCACCACTGTACGGTCCGTGGTATTCACCTCAATCTTCATGTTCATTCCGCTCATGCTCATGTTGACATTGATGTTGGCATCGGCCAATTCCTGGCCAATGGACAAGGTGTTCGGGATTTCAATATCCGTCCCGGTAATGTCCATTTCAAGGTTCATTGCTTCATATTGTTGTTGCATCTGACTTGGAAAAAGGCTTTTAAAGTCAATTTTTATGCCATCGCCCGTACAGGTCATGGTGTAGTCCGATTCAAAGGCATTTTTTCCCTTGGCATCTTCAAACCTCATTTTCATGGTAGCAGAAGTGTTGCCGCCATTGTTGTTCACGTTGGTTACGGTATAGGCGGTGGTTCCTTCCAGCTTGTTCTTCTTATTGTACAGATTATAGGTGTAGGAGGCGCCTTCAGCCATTGGATAATAGGTGCTGCAATTGTCCTGTGCTTTAATTGCCATAATGCATAGGAACAATGAAAGAATGGTCACAAACTTTTTTTTCATCATAGGATTTATTGTTTTATGAATTCAACACGCCTGTTCTGGGCCTTGCCCTCGGGAGATGAGTTTTCGGCAACGGGTTCCAATTCACCCTTGCCTTCCGTAATCAAACGACCGCTATCGACCCCGTAAACACTCACCAAGGCACTTTTTACGGCATCGGCCCTACCTTTGGAAAGTTTCATGTTGGCATCGTCCGCGCCATCACTATCGGTATGTCCAACAATTTTTAGGTTAATGTTGCCATCTTGTTGTAAGACTTGATAGATCTGTCTTATGATTCCCATGGATTCGGGTTTTATGTTGGTGGAACCCGAATCAAATAGAATTCCATTGGTGGATATCTTTCCCTCTGCAATAAGTTTTCGCCTTAGGTCAACACCTCCTTCGGCGATTTTAAGGTTGCTAATCAAAACCCTTTCGTTCCTGGTCTCCAGATCGGTTCCGTCAACCTTGAGTTTTAGATAATTGATAAGTTCCGGTCTATAAATAAACTGCGGAAGGTCTGCTATCTTACTCTCGTTTATCCACAAGCGATATCGATTTTTGTTTACTGCAATTGAAATATGAATGATGTCCTGGTAGACGTTTCTTAAATCGCGTGCCAATCTGTTGGAAATTGGACTGGGATTGTCCTTGAACCCGTTGGTGACCTGAACACCAATGGCAATGTACTGACAAAAATTTAGCGTACTGCTTGCATAGCTTTCGTTTAGGGTAAGGTTGGGGGTTTCCGCCAGGTAAATCTCCAATCTGGCTCCTGAACCGGTCTTTTTCGTAAGATTTACAACTTTAAGGTCAAACTCAATGGTATAGTCCTCTGGCAGCGCATTTGCCAGATTGGGCAACGTTATGCTCCTATTGGTAATGGCATACCATTTTTCCTGGGAGTCTCCCAAGGTTACAATTTCACCGCCCCCATTGGTATTCCATTTGGAAGGGAAATCCCCGATAAAATCGTTGGCAAAGTCATCGAAAAACAAGGGTTTGTCACCGGGGACGTAATCAAATTTACTGTATACCTGTATTGATTTTGTTCCGCCGGGAACCGATTCCCCGTTCTTGGTGCCCGTTTCGCTATTGGTGGATTGGTCATTACCGCTATTTGGGGCCTTGGGGCTGTCTGGGTTTGGTGGCGTTTGTGGTCCCTTTGTTCCCGGTTCCAATATGGAATCCAGGGCCTGGTCGGTCTTCTTTGAGGATTCTTGCTCAACCCGTCGTTCAACGGTTCGTTCAGCTGCTTTTTGTGCCTTTTTACCAAGTTTCTTCAAAAACTGTCCATGGGCAGGTATTGAAAAAGCGATAATCGTGAGAACAAGCAATACGGATTTAGACGTCGATTTCATTTTCTTAGGTGTTTTAATGATTGGCCTAAGGATTTAGGCAACTCAAAGTATAAAAAAATGAAAATCGAACAGGCTGTGAATGTATCGTTTACATTAAATTTTGTGTGAAAGGAAGTTAATTCAGGGTATATACGATAATGGAATTTTCCTGGTCTTTGGCCACCAACTCCAATTTTTTGTCGTTGTCCATATCAATAATGTCAACCACTGAATTTCCATATACCGGAAAATTTGGGATGGGCTTCGCCTGACTATCGTATAAATGGATTTTTTGGTTTTGTAGGTCCGTTACGGCCACATATATTTTATCATTGATATAGAAAATTTTGGGTTTGGTATATACACCAAGTTCCAACTCCACTTTCTTTCCTTTAATGTTCAAAATATTGTCATCCATGAATACCAAGGTTTTGCTAGTGGCGAACATCCCGTGATTTTCCCCTAAATTGAATTTGGTCGCAGCTAATTTCCCTTTGACGTCCACCTGATGCAATACCCCTTTTTTATCCGTTATGGAGAACTTGTTCTTATACAGGAAGACGTCATTGTCAGAAAACGCAATGTTCCTATTTACGGTAATACGATTGCCTCCCGCACGATGCAGGATTTTTAATTGGCCATTTTCCAATTGAAATGCCAAATAATCCTTTTTCCCCATCCTAAAATGCTTTGGGTTGGAAATGATGGGACTTTCAGCTTCGGTATAGGTGAATCCGGATACAATGTCCCCTGTACTGTTGTACATAAATACCTTTTTGCCCTGGGTCACCACAAATCGGTAATTTCTGTTGCTTTCATAATCGAATACCGCCAATGGATTAAGGTTGCCTCCTTCAAATTTCTTGTTGAAAGGGGCAACTTCCTCTCCGTTTCTGTCAAGGATCAAAAATTGGTTATTGGTACAAAAAGCAAGTTGCAGCTTTCCATTTTTATAAATATCCACCTGATGGATCCTTCCCTGGATTTTTCCCTCCAATTGTTTTTTCCACAAAACCTTGCCTGCTGTGGAAATAAGATACAGATAGTTGTCCTGGTCCTGTACAACAACCTCATGCTTATTGGTTCTATGGTTCTTTACAAAATGAGGGTCGGTAACCAGGTCACTGTCCAGTTCCAAATTGAAAATTGGAGCTACGGATTTGTTGGTGGGCTCGTTTTGGATTTTGGTCACCAACACATTGAAATGTGAAAAATCCCCATCGGTTATCAATTGTGCGGCAAACCCCATTTTTTCCAAGTTTTCTGCTTTAAGTTCCTTTGCCAAATTTGGATTGAAGTGTTGCCCCAGGAAATGGTTCAACCCTTTTTCCCCAGAAATGAAGAGTAGCGAAGATTCACTGCCAATTTGGGATTTCACTTCTTTGTACACACTTCCTTTATCAAAGGTGAAACCACTTCGTTTGTTTGCAATTATATTCTGCAAAGCACTTAGGTCCGTGGCAAAAATATGGGCGTTCTCAAATACCGTATAAAAGTTTGATTTGAACTTTTTTGTGAGCGGGCTGAACAAATCTTCCACGAATTTATTGTCATTTAATCGCCATATCTCACTTCCCTGATAGCTAGTGGCATTCACCTTTGCACTTTCAAGAATTGGGTTTAAGCCCTCGTCATCTATAGCATGCACCACCACCGCCTTCCCAGTAGTAAGATAAATTACGCCCACTTCCTCAATGTTTAAGGTCATATCTTTTTTAAGGGAGACAACATCCAAAAAATCCTTTTGGTTATTGAGGAACGCCTCATGGTCATTAAAGGAAAAACTGGCTATGGCAAATGCATTCTGTGGAGCTATGGAGGCCGTTCGATCAATCAGGGGGGAAGTACCCTTGAACAAATTGATGAATTTTTTGGTGGAATCATTGGCGACGGCCACTCCACTGAGCAGTAAATCCCCCTGTTGTGTGGTGAAATCCGTTGAAACCCAATCTGCAAAAATACCAATGTTGGCTTCACCCAACGTCTTAAGTTCCGAAGAAAGCAGGGAGTTGGTCTGCATATTGAAAAAGAGTGATGCCGATTTAACCGTGTTCGCTGTTTGGAACAGTCTTTCGAGGGCTTTCGGAATTTGGTTTTCACCTTTTGTTCGGATGACATTTTCCAAAAGCAATTGGGAGGAACCCACTATGGATTTGCCATCAATGACCACGGCATAGAACGTGCTATCATCGAGTTGATATGTGGTGATTTGTTGATTTTCATAGCTAAGGGTCTCTACTTTCCGTTCGGTGTAACGCTCCAAATTCAATGGAACCGAGTCCAATGCCTGAAGTAGGATAAACTCATGATTGTCTTTCCCAACCGGGTAAAATGCTAAAATTGAGTTTTGCCCAATTTTGGTAAAATCCAGGGCATCCATTTTTTTTCTGATGGAAGCAAAAAGGGACGTGGCCTCCATCTTATTGATAAAACCATTGTTTTTTAGTTCGCTCCTAAAACTATCGGGATGGTTAATTTTTATGAATACCGTTGCGTTGGGTGGAAAGTAGTTCAGGTCGGATTCCGTTTCCTTCTTTTCAATGGTACACGAGAGGATAAGTAGAAAAACCAGTAAGATGCTGAATTTCATGCAAAGGACTTTAGCACAAAGTTACAGCCTTTACCCAAACTCTAAAGTCAATTGTTCAGGTAGCTGTTTAAAGCTTTTACGGTGGTATTTTGTTAAGCCGTGTTCCCGTATGGCTTGCCTATGTTCCTTTGTAGGGTATCCTTTGTTCCGTATCCAATTGTACATAGGGAATTCTTCGTGGATTTTGGCCATATAGGCATCCCTATGTGTTTTAGCCAATATTGATGCGGCGGCAATACTGATGAATTTGGAGTCGCCTTTTACAATACAACTGTGTGCGACACTATTATAGGGTTTGAACCGATTTCCATCGACCAAAATAAACTCAGGTTCCTCGGTGAGTTGCTGTAAAGAACGATGCATGGCCAATATGGAAGCATTTAAAATGTTTATGGAATCGATTTCTTCTTCATGGACGTGGGCGATTCCATAAGAAATGGCTCCTTCTTCCAAAATGGGCCTTAATTGGTCACGGATTTTTTCCGAAAGCTGTTTGGAATCGTTCAGCGATGTATGTTCAAAATCCTTTGGCAAGATAATGGATGCAGCAGTGACCGGACCCGCCAAACAGCCCCGACCAGCTTCATCCGTTCCGGCCAATGTATTGGGAAACCTATATTTTTTTAGCATTCAAAAACTTTAAGGGTGGTCATAAATTCATTGGATAACGATAATCCAATATGTTAAAAAATTAACGATTTTACTAAAAAAGGATCATTAGCACGAATTATCAATAATTATTGGATTAAAATTAACATTGAATGGGGTGAGCCCCTTTTAAGTTTTGGAATATTAACAATTTATTATCATTTTTGGAGACGCTAATTCAAATAATCTTTAAATGAAATCAATGTTAACTTGGATGTTAACACCGTTTTTGGTGTTGACTATGTCTTTCTCTTTTGCTCAAGAGAAAACAATTTCGGGTAATGTGACCGACCAAGATGGTCTCCCTTTGCCTGGTGTTTCCATTGTTGTGGTGGGAACCACGAGTGGAACACAAACGGATTTTGACGGTAATTACTCCATTACTGCCAGTCAAGGTCAAGTACTTCGATTCACCTACATTGGACAGGCTACCGTTAATAGGACGGTTGGCAGTGGGAACACTATAAATGTCCAAATGGAGGAGGATGCACAGGCTTTGGAGGAAGTAATTGTGGTAGCTTATGGTACCCAAAAGAAAGAGGAAATTACGGGTTCGGTAACTACGATTAAAAGTGAAACTTTAGCCGATATTCCTACGCCATCAGTGGTTCAAGGCCTTGTAGGTCAAGTTGCAGGTGTCCAGATAATCAATCAATCTGGTGCTCCGGGTGCCGACCCTACCGTTAGATTTAGGGGTATAGGTTCAATCAACTCCTCAAGTGCTCCTTTATATGTTGTGGACGGGGTTGTATTTAATGGGAATCTAAATGCCATCAACCCCCAAGATATTGCGTCGATGACCTTTTTAAAAGATGCATCGGCCAATGCCCTTTATGGGAGTAGGGGTGCAAACGGTGTTATTATTATTACAACAAAACAAGGTACCAGTGATAGATTGGAAGTAACTTTTGACACTAAAATTGGTTTCAATTCAAGGGCTGTCCCTGAATACGATATCATTTTAGATTCAGGACGTTACTATGAGGCAGTTTTTGACAGAACCAGGCTTGATTTGATAAACAATGGTGCTTCACTTGCTGATGCCGCTCAAGCTGCAGCCGCAAATATTGTGACAAATCCTGCTTTCCCTCTTGGTTACAACAGCTTTAACGTTCCCGAAGGTGAAATAATTGACCCTCTTACAGGAAGAATAAGTCCTGGTGCAACTTTGTTGTATCAAGATAGTTGGCTTGACGAATCTTACATAACTGGTCTTAGAGAGGAAAACTATCTGAGCATGAGGTTCAACAATGAAAAAATGAGCACCTTCTTCTCCGTAGGTCATTTAGATGATGAAGGCATTATCGTCAATTCAGGCTTCGAACGTGTCACAGCAAGGTTAAATACAGAGTTCAGACCAAAAGAATGGTTAAAAATAAGTGCTGGAATGAACTACTCCAATACCGTTGCTGATAATCCTTTAGGTGGATTTACGTCTGGAAACGTTAGTAACATTGCTGGTTGGGCACGAGGTACAGCTCCTATATATCCTGTATACAGTCGTGATGCCAATGGTAACCTAATATTGGATGCAGACGGAAACAGAATTTTTGATTTTGGTCTGGGAACTGGTGGTGCGCCAGGTGTTAGGCCAAGTTTCAAATCCAATTCAAATCCTGTGGGTACTGCTCAATTGGATGTAAACGATAATGTTTCAGACAACTTTTCCGGTAGATTTAGTGCTTCCTTTAAGTTCTTAAAGGATTTTGAATTCACATATAACATATCCGCTGATTTAACTTTAGCAAATATTTCAAGATATGCAACCCCAGTAGGCGGTGATGCTTTGGAGGCTAATGGAAGAATTACTACCAGATCAAACAGAGGGCTAACAGTTGCCAATCAGCAACTTTTGAATTGGAATAAAGATTTCGGCAGACATACCTTATCCGTATTGTTGGGCCATGAAAGTAATGATTTCAACTTTAGGCTAATGGCAGGTCAGGTCACTGAAACCGTTGTTGAAGGGTTGGATGTGTTAAATAATGGGGTAAACATTCAATTTTTAACAGGTTACCAAAAAGATTACACGGTTGAAGGTTATTTTTCTCGCCTCACCTATGACTTTGACGATAAATATTTCATCAATGCAAGTTTTAGAAGGGATGGATCTTCAGTTTTCGCTCCAGATAATAGATGGGGTAATTTTTATGGTTTAGGAGCTGCTTGGTCGGTGCATAAAGAGAATTTCTTAGATGTACCTTGGATCAATGTCTTCAGGTTAAAAGCAAGTTTTGGTCAACAGGGTAATGATGCCATACTTTATGAAGATAACAGAACAATAGTAGGTGATACGGACAATAGAAACTATTTTGCATACACCGATCAATTTGATATCATTAACGCAGGGGGAAATGTGCCAGGTATCTCATTCTTCCAATTGGGGAATGAAGATTTGGTGTGGGAGACCTCAACAAACATAAACGCAGGTATTGAATTAGGACTATTCGAAAATAGATTAACCATTAATGCTGAATATTTTGTGAGAGCTGTAGAAGACCTACTGTTCTTTGAGCCCTTGGCACAAAGTGATGGGGTAGGTACCAAACCAGCTAATGTGGGAGATATGGATAATAAAGGTATTGAGGTTGAAATTAGTGCAGATTTGGTTAGGAGCAAGGATTTTCAATTATCCTTTGGAATTAATGGTACCCATGTTAAAAATGAAATTACCTCACTGCCAGAAGAGTTTATAGACGATGGACTCTTTAGATTGGAAGAAGGGAGGTCAAGGTATGATTATTTCATGCGTGAATGGGCTGGTGTAGACCCCGGTAATGGAGATGGTTTATGGTTTACCGATGTCTTGGACGATAATGGCGAACCAACAGGCGAAAGGGTAGTCTCCAATGATAGGGTCAACGCCACAGAAAATTTTGTCGGTAAAAGTGCCCTTCCTGATGTTTATGGTGGTTTTTTTACCAACATTTCGTATAAGAATTTCTCTCTTGGGGTCAATTTTGCTTACCAAATAGGGGGCTATGGCTATGATGGGGTATACCAAAACCTCTTAAGTACCACATCTGCGGGAGACAACTTCCACAATGATGTATTCAAGTCCTGGACACCTGAAAACAGAACTGCATTAATACCCAGGTTGGATATCAACGACATTAATCAAGCAGGAACTTCGACGTTTTTCTTAGTTGATGCTTCATACTTAAACTTGCAAAATGTAACCCTAACATACAATTTTAATAGAAAAATTATAGATAAATTGGGTATTAGCGGTCTGAAGATTTATGCGACTGGTAATAATGTGTTCTTATGGTCCAAGGCAAGACAGGGCTACGATCCGAGGCTAAGTATAACAGGTAATGCGATAAATGAATTTGGTCTGGCAAGAACAACATCTCTTGGTCTAACACTTAATTTTTAAAAAATCATGAAAAAGTTTAAATTTTTATTAACACTAACCCTGATAGTTGGTCTTTACGGTTGTGAAGAAGACTTTTTAGATACGGTGCCGGCAAATTCAATATCGGCGGAGCAAGTAGCTGCTACTCCTGCCGCTAATCAGGGTATCCTAAGGGGTATCTATGCCAATTTGAGGTCTACTGGTGTCGGGAATCCCACTAGGGTTGATTTGGATTATGGCCATAAGGGCATGATGGCAATTTGCGATATGCTTGGTCAGGATATAGTTCTCAATAATTTTAACTGGTATATTTTTATTTACAACTATAATGGCAGGCAACAAACCAGTAATAGAACCAATATAGTTTGGAATACTTACTATACGGCTATTGCGGATGCCAATAGTATTATTAATGGTCTAGAAGACAAGGCAGATCGTAGTGTTGATGAAGATGCCCTTTTGGGTCAGGCATTGGCCATAAGGTCTTGGTCATTATTCAATTTGGTTAGATTTTATTCTGACACCTACATTGGTAACGAAGGTTCTCCAGGGGTACCTATTCCTGATCGCATAGACTTTGATGGCAAACCAAGAGGTACGGTTCAAGATGTTTATGATGTGATTATCCCTGGCTTGGAATCAGCCGTCACATTACTTAATGGTTATTCAAGGGAGACTAAACAAGAAATAGACCAAAGTGTTGCCCAAGGCATTCTCGCCAATGTTTATTTGGAAACAGGCAACTGGCTAGGGGCTGCAACTAATGCTGCAGCGGCGAGATCTGCCTATTCATTGATGCCAGGAGAACAATATGCCGTCGATGGTTTTGACGATATAAATAATGTTGAATGGATGTGGGGAGCCGATATTGACAACTTGACATCTACTACTTTTATATCATTTTTCTCACATTTTGACAGTACAAATGGTGGATATGGGGGTATTGGATTTGGATTTGGATTTAAAATGATCGATGCCAGATTATACGAACAAATTCCACTCACAGACTTAAGAAGGGATGCATGGATAGATCCTGTAGATGGCAATCCGAATTTCCCAGAGTCCGAAGGCTATATAGGTTACGCCAATGTTAAGTTTATTGATGACACATTTTTTGAGGGAGACTACTCTTATATGAGATCTGCTGAAATGTATTTGATTGAAGCTGAAGCAAAGGCAAGATTGGGAGATGCTACCGCAGCTGATGTGCTATTTGAGTTGGTCAGCAATAGAGATCCCGGATATGTGAGATCAACCAATACCGGAATGGATCTGGTAAACGAAGTGTTTTTGCAAAGAAGAATAGAACTATGGGGCGAAGGAGTTTCCTGGTTTGATCTTAAGCGCTTCAATTTACCTCTTGACCGTTCTGGCCCTGGATCCAATCATAGATCATTTGGTTTAATTGACATTGAAGCAGGAGGAGACTTTTTCAAACTTCAAATTCCTCAGGGTGAGCTGAATTCTAATCCCAATCTTGGTCCAGCTGATCAGAATCAATAAAAAAATTAGATTATGAAAAGTATATATTCTATTTTCTTAGGTGTCTTCTTATCATTAGCTTTTTATAGCTGCGAAGAAGAAGGCACACCCAACAATAACATTAATTATGTGGCTTTTTCAAGTCAGGATTTTTCCGCTACAGTTCCTATTGGTGGTAGTGCCTCAGTAGATGTGACTATTTTGACAGCGAATACAACCAACGCAGATAGGGCTTTTACTATCGTTATTGATGACAGTGCTGCTGCTGCGGGATCTTACAGCTTCCCAAACACGATAACAGTGCCAGCAGGGTCTCAAGAAGGTACAGTTACAGCAACTTTGTCTGATGTAGATTTAGGTGTAGGTGTAAATACATTGAGTTTAAGTTTTGCTGATGAAGAAGGGCTATTTAGTGGCGAATCTTCTACTATTTCTTATGTGCAAGAATGCAGCGAGGTTATGGCTACATTGGATTTTGCTTTCGATGGTTTTGGCAGCGAAATTACTTGGTCTGTCTTAGATGTACTTGGCAGCGTTGTCGAATCTGGAGGACCTTATGCAGATGGACAGGCAAATGCCTCTGAAAGTTTTATGCTTTGTGCAGGAAGAGACTATACTCTTGAAGTTAATGATAGCTTTGGTGATGGTTTAAGTTATCCAAACAATGGGTCCTTTACCCTTGCTGTGGAGGGTGTAACAAAAGTTACTGGTGGAGGTAATTTTGGATCACAGGTATCAACTGATTTTGACACCAATTAATTTTAGAATTTAATTCAAAAAAAAGGGGTGTCTTAAAAGGTCCAAGGCATCCCCTTTTTTTTGTTCGTAGAGGTATTGAGGAAACTATTCTCAAATACGCTTATAATGAATCGGTTAAAATACTTTGTAGGCACTCGCTCTCCTTTTATCTAGAAAAATGAGTCATATGGGGAATTTAGTACGGTACTTACCATTTTCATTTAGAAAGGTTTGCCGGAAAGTATACGTAACAATTACCAGTAGTTTGTTGTTAGTAGCGTTTTAACACTTTTTTGGAAAAGAAATTGTTGATGAAAAAGAATCTTTTAAAAAAAATAAGTCTAATATTTACCTTTTGTTGCCTAATAATTATTCCAACAGCCTGTTCTTCTGAAAATATAGAAGAAGATGAAAATGAAGATGAAGATGAAGAAATAGAAGCTGTTCTGCCCGAAGGACTGGAAATATTTGATGCAGATAAAATTTACGATGGTTATATTCTAGTTAACAATCCTGGTGCGGATAGGGTCTATATTATGGATAAAGATGTTTCTATTATTCATGAGTGGAACTTAAAGGGGAAAAAACTTGGCAATGACGTGCATTTAATGTCCAACGGCAAATTATTGGCCATGTTGGAATCAGAAACTCCGTCAATTTTAATTGGGGGCTATGGCGGATTAATAGCAATCTTGGACAGGGATGGAAATATTGACTGGAGTTATGAATACTCTTCAGAAGATTACATATCCCATCATGATGCCTTAATGCTACCCAATGGAAATATTTTATTTATGACCTGGGAAAGAAAATCAATGCAAGAAGCTGTTGCTGCGGGCTATTCACTTGAATCAGAGGTAATTTATGACGGTGTAAAGGAGATTGATCCCCAAACAAATGAAATTGTATGGGAATGGCATATGTGGGATCACCTCGTTCAAGATTTTGATGATACCAAAGCCAATTATGGTAATGTTAATGATAATTTCAATAAGATCGATATTAATTATGCCGCAAATCCTAATACACCTGAAGACATTAGTCATGCTAACGGTATTGATTACGATCCCGAAACAGATTTAATTTATTTGAGCGCAAATTTTTACAATGAAATCTGGGTAATCGACCATAGTACTACTTCCGAGCAAGCAAGTACAAGTTCTGGCGGCAACTTTGGTGTAGGAGGTGATTTAGTGTATCGGTTTGGTAATCCTAAAACCTATGATAACCCCAATGGGAAAGTAAGGTTCGATAGAAACCATCACCCCAATCTTTTGGATGGAAACAAAAAAGGGAATATTTTGGTATATGTGAACGGGAATTCGATTGAACAATCTACTGCATATGAGCTTAAACTACCAGAACAATTGGCCATTTTGAAAAACGCTGACAACGAACCTGAGGTCATCTGGAGTTTTACTGATGAAAATTTATACTCAGGTAAAGTGTCAGGTGTAGATTTGCTCCCCAATGGTAACAGATTAATTACTGAAGGTGATTTTGGTTTTTGGGAAGTGACAAATGATGGTGAGGTAGTATGGCGCTATACAACATCTGGATTCTTTTGGCGAGCGTATCATTATGATAAGGACGATGAAGCCATAATTAATTTAGGATTATAAATTCGCTATCACAAATAACCCCTCGTACACTTTATGATTGTAGTTTAACTAGGTATATTCGGAAGTAGTTCAACGATTTGATACTCATGGAATAAACTTGTATCTTATTGTAGCAACAAACCCCGAAAACTGGTTTTTTCTACTGATATAAAAATACGAAGGTTGTCCGAGTTCCGGGGTCGTTTTGTCTATCCTGATTTTGACACCGACCACTAACTCCTGATGGACATCTTTTTGAATTGGTAACTACTGGGGATGCGGGTTATTCGAGATCTGCAAGTACAGGTTCAGATTTAGTGGATGAGATTTATTTTCAGCGCAGAATAGAGCTTTGGGGAGAAGGTGTCTCTTGGTTTGATTTAAAGCGCCTCAAACTACTTTTAAACAGAACAGGAGAAGGCTCCAACCATATTGATTTTGGAAGCTGAATCGAATTCTTTGGAATGCAAATACTTGAGGCCGAGCTTAATTCTAATGGGAATACTAATGTTAACGATCAGAATCCTGCTCCCGTTACAAATTAATCTGAAATAGATGTTGTGATTAGAAAAAATTATGGCTAAAAAAAGCGTATTTTAAACCTATGGTTTAGTATATTTCAGGATTATCGATACCAAACTTACAAATGATATATTGTAGAAATTTAGGGTTCTGTTATTTAATAATGACAATACAACCATTTCTTTTGTCGGGCCAAAGCAATGAAGGCTTAAATAAAGTTTATGATTGGTTTGATAGTATTGCTGGTATGGATGTTTCTGGACTGTACAATGGAACATCATACCAAAACGATTTTATTGTACTTAACGAAAAACATCAATTTTTTGGATCTTCTGACTTTACACCATGTTTTTTGGAATATGACGGTCAAGAACACTATGAAGTACCGGCAAAATACGATCTACAGAACGATGAACTCATCATTACCCCAAGAAATACATTGGGAAGCCTGCCCCTGAACCTTGTGAAGAGTAAAGTACGGAACTTCCGATTGCTGGAACGGAAATTTGTTCACTTAAGCCCTTTGTATTTTAATCTTACCCAAGATTTAGGTTTCTGTGAGGTTATCTTGGAGAACGCGTATTTTGGACTTTATAAGAAGTACGTTAAAAAAGGAAAGGAAGTATCCAAAGAGGGTAAGGTGTTCCACGAATTCAATAGTGGGCATTCTTTCCATTTACATATGGACGGCAATTTATATAAGTTAAGAAATAAGCAAACTTTAACCCAATTATTTCCAGATCGAAAAGCTGCTATAAACGATTACTACAGGAATTATCGCCAGATGCGTTTATCCAAGCGCGATGAGTTTATGGTATCCCTTTTAGCACATCTTAACGAACTAATGTCCTCTGCTCCCATATCTTCAAAATGATAAAATATTATATCAGTTTTACCTTTCTCGTCTGCGTGCACCATTCCTTTGCCCAAGTAGGCGAACAAAAAATATCCATTTCTTTTGACAGTGTACCAATGGTGGAAGCACTTCAAAAAATAGAAGAAGTTACGCCTCATCGCCTTTATTTTTTAAATGATTGGTTCGATGGGGAATACGTCTCCGGAAGCTATGAGGATACTACATTTTCAGATTTGTTGACTGATTTTTTGGAAGGGAGGAACATCAACTATTATTTTCTAAAGGATTATGGCATTGTCTTAACGCGGAACAGTATCATTCATGATGAATTGCCCGGTGATTTTTTTGGGAAACCGAAAAGGGACAGTATTAATGAAGCTTTGACCGGAGAAACCGAGGAAACACTTCCGTTTCTGTATAGGGAGGACAACGCACAAAGGGAAAGGACCATTGAGACCTTTAGGATAGGAAGGGAAACCAGGAACAGATCCGCAAGGAGCTTTGTCCTTTCCGGAATCGTTAAAAATAAGAGAACGGGAGAACCTATCCCGGACCTTTACATCATAGCAAAAAACACGAATGTTAGAACCATTACGGACGAAAGGGGATTCTATGAGTTAAAATTGAAACCCGGCAGCAATATTCTGGAAATGGTGTCCCTGGAAGTTCAGAATTCAGAAAAAAGGGTCATTATATATGGTAATGGCAAATTGGATTTCAATTTGGAAGAAAGTTTGGAAATGCTGGAGGAGGTGGTCGTAGAGGCGGAGGTGGACTCCAATGTAAAACAGGCCCTTAGTGGATCGGAAAGAATAAACGCGGAGGAGACAAAAACCATTCCCCTGGTTTTGGGGGAAAGGGATGTTCTGCGGGTAGCAACTTCATTACCGGGGATTTCCACCACTGGGGAAGGTACCGCGGGTTTTAATGTCCGGGGAGGTGGAGCCGATCAAAACCTCATACTTTTTGACGATGCGGTGATATACAATCCACAACACTTTTTTGGCATATTCTCTGCCCTAAACCCTTTTGCCATTGACAAGTTCAATATTTATAAAGGGGTAGTCCCGGCAGAGTATGGGGGAAGGCTATCCTCTGTTTTCGACATAGGTTCCAAAAACGGAAATAACGAAAAGTTTTCCGGAGAGGCATCAGTAGGTCCCGTAACCGGTAATTTGGTGTTGGAAGTCCCTGTTGTAAAAGAGAAATCATCGCTATTGATGGGGGCCAGGGGAGCCTATGCCAATTGGATATTGAGGTCGTTGGATGAAGAATCCCTCAATAATAGTCGAGCCACATTTTATGATTTTCTGGCCAATTATGACCATAAGATCAATGAGCGTAATTCCATTAAGGCAACGGCGTATTATAGCTATGATGATTTTAGTATCAGTTCCGATTCCCTTTATATTTATGACAACAGACTACTTTCCATTAAATGGAACCGCAAATTCAATGAAAAAAATAGGGGCAGTTTACTATTGACCAATAGCCAGTATCAATTTGACATTGAATTTGATGGGGATTCCAACGACGATTTCCTTTTTGGATATCGCGTAAATGAAACGGAAGCCAAACTTAAACTGGATTATAGCCACAGCCCTAGATTGAATTTCACCTATGGATTGGCGAGTAAATTATATGCTATAGACCCGGGCAGCATAGAACCTTTGAATGATGCCTCCGATGGGGAGGAATTGACCATCCCCAGGGAAAGGGCGCTGGAGTCGGGCGCTTTTCTATCCGCCGATTGGGAAGTATCGGACAGATTTTCCGTGGATGCGGGCATTAGATATTCCTTTTACACGGCATTGGGCCCTGGTACGCATCGTATTTACGAGCCGGATGCCCCAAGGAGTGATGAAACGGTTGTCAATACCCTCAATTTTGATAGGAATGAAACCATTGAGACTTACACAAACCCCGAGTTCCGTATTTCGACCAGATATCTGATTTCCCCTACCTTTTCGACAAAAGCCGGATACGGGAGGACTGTCCAGTACCTTCATCGGTTGTCAAACAACACATTGGTATCCCCAATAGATATTTGGAAACTTTCCGATATCAATATTGAACCGCAAAGGGCCGATCAAGTTACATTGGGTTTTTTCAAGAATATTGCGGAAAACAAATACGAGCTGAGTCTTGAAGGATTCTATAAAAGGTCACAGGAAATTATTGACTTTAAAACGGGTGCCCAGATTTTGCTGAACCAGAATATCGAAACGGAGGTGCTGCAGGGGGATGGGGAGTCCTATGGGGTTGAATTCCTGATCCGAAAGAACAAAGGAAGATTAAATGGGTGGTTGGGATATACGTATTCCCGTTCTTTTATCAGGTTTGATAGTCCTTTCCGGGAGGAACGCATTAATGATGGGGATTTTTTCCCTTCAAATTTTGACAAACCCCATGACTTAAGTATCGTAACGAACTATAAATTGACAAGACGTTTAAGTCTTTCCGGAAACTTTGTGTACCAAACGGGGAGGCCTGTTACCGTCCCCGTCGGGAATTTTAATTTCAATAATTCGGATTTTGTGGTGTTCAGTGATAGGAATAGCTTTAGGATACCGGATTTTTATAGGCTGGATTTAGGATTGAATATTGAGGGCAATCACAAAATAAAAAAACTGGCCCATAGTTTTTGGACCATATCCGTCTATAACGTTTTGGGAAGAAACAATCCATTTTCAGTTTTTTTTGTTACCGAGAATGGCCAAATCCGAGCGGTGCAGAGTTCGATTTTTGCCATACCCATTCCTGCAATTACGTATAACCTCAAATTCTGAAGTTTGGTCCCTATGCACTTATCCATTGAAAAATATTTGCTTTTTCCCGTTGCGTCGGTCCTCGCTTTGGTTCTTTTGGGATGTACGGAGACCATAGAGTTCGAAATAGAAAATTTTGAAGATATTTTAGTGATTGATGCAAATATTACGGATGAAGTAAAACGCCAGGAAATTTTCCTGACCACCACTTTCTTGACAGGCGAGGAGATCCTACAGGAAAGGGGGGCAACCGTAAGGGTGGTCGATGATTTGGAAAACGAATTTATATTTCAGGAAACGGAATCGGGGAGCTACGTTTCTGCGGCGGTTTTTGGAGCAGAACAAGGGCGAAGGTATAGGTTGTTCATAACAACGGCCAATGGTGACCAGTTTGTTTCCGAATTTGAGGAATTGGTTGCCAATGCTGGAATTGAAAGTATTACGGCAGAGATTGCCCAACGAGAGGATGGTGTGGAGGGCATCGCTATATTGGTCAATAGTGCTGACCTTGAAGAGGGGTCCAATTTTTTTAGGTATGATTATGAAGAGACGTTTCAAGTCGTCTCCCCTCTTAGCGCGAATTTTGATTTGGTGGTGGCTTCTGATGGATCTGGGCTTGAAAGGGTCGACAAGACTAGGGAAGAGGAAGTGTGTTACAGAACGCAGGAATCAAATGGAATTTTGATTACCAGTAGGGAGAATCTTTCACAACCAAGGATACTTGATTATGAGGTCAGGTTTATTCCTAAAAACGATTTCGTGATACGGAACCGGTATAGTATTTTGGTCAATCAATATGTGCAATCTTCCGAAGCGTTTAGTTTTTATGAGACTTTAAGGGAGTTTTCCAATGTTGAATCCTTATTTACCCAGACCCAACCTGGTTTCATTGGTGGAAACTTTACTTCCGAAGGTAGTACCAGCAGAAGGGTATTGGGCGTCTTTGAAGTTTCTTCCGTAACATCTGCACGGATTTTTGTTGATCGAAACGATTTTTTCCCGGATGAGCGTCCCCCAGAGTTTGGAATTGATTGTTCCGTATTGGAATTGTCGGTATCCGACCCATTTCTTTTTAACCTGATAGCGAATGGAACCCATAAATATGCCAACGAAGATTTTGGAGTTTATATCGTGGCCCCTAGGAGTTGTTTGGATTGTACGGTTTTCGGAAGTAATATCGTGCCGGATTTTTGGCAAGACTAATATGTGTAATAATAAAATGGGCAGAACTATTCTAAAGGCAATTATTACCCTGATCTATGTATTCGGATTCAATACTTCCTTGAAATCCCAGCAAGAAACACCGTATATTATAAATGGAATTGGTCAGGAAAGGATTTTTATACATTATAACGCACCCCTTTTTTTTGTTGGTGAATATCTTTACTACCGGGTGTATTGTTTAAACTCGAATACAAACAATCTAAGTGACATCAGTAAGATTGCTTACGTTCGGTTGATCGGGGAAGATGGCAATACCATTTTTTCGCAAAAAGTAGCTTTGGAAAACGGGTTGGGCCAGGGTGATTTCTTTATACCCGTCGCTGTGCCATCCGGTAATTACAAGCTTATTGGATTTACACGTTGGATGAGGAATTGGGAGCAAGAACAATTTTATGAAGGGGATATCACCATTATAAATCCGTATTCCAATGACCAGAAGCCTTTTCTTGGGGACGACGATATGGATTCCATTCCAACCAAGAAGAACGATGCCCAGGATGGATTTACAAAAAGCGGTAAGGCAATCAACTTTAAAAATGGGAATGTGACGCTCTCCGTTCCCAAAAAGGTGTATGGCAAGAGGGAAAAGGTGGCCCTATCATTAAGTGCATCAAATGAAAGATTGGCTTTGGGAAACTATTCGTTGTCCGTAAGGAAGATAGATGATTTTTCAACGGTAAAATCGGAAACTGCCCACGAATTCATTCAAAAAACGAAAGGGATTCCCGCCAAGCCCCCAACAGGTGACCGGGGATTTTTGCCAGAACTACGGGGAACACTTGTTCGTGGTCAACTAAAATCGATGGATGCCACACGCTCCCTAAAAGGGATTCCAGTAGCACTATCAATACCAGGAAAAGAGTACTTACTGCAGATTGCCAAAACAAGCGAAACAGGGGCGTTTTATTTTAACCTTAATGACTCTAAGGACAAGGGCTATGCCTTTTTACAAGTTCTAGGTAAGAAAAACAAAACTTTTCAAATTGAAATAAAGGAAGATTCCACTATCCTGGACCATAAAAGGCTGAGCTTTGGAAGTTTTAAACTTGACAAATCATTGGATTCCATTATTTTAAAACGAAGTATCCACAATCAAATTGAAAACGCGTTTTTTAAGGCAAAACCGGATACCCTGGCCTCCAAGCTGGGAACCCCCGCATTTTATGGTACAATGGGGAGCACTTTTAAATTGGATGACTTCACAAGGTTTCCCACCTTAAGGGAAACGGTTGTGGAGATTATTGACAATGTGTGGATAGAGGAAAAGGACAATAGTGATTTTTGTTTTAAAATAAGAAGTCCATACGAGTCAGAAATGGACGATGATTTCAATTCGTTGCTCATAGTGGATGGGTTGCCTGTCCAAAACCAAAAAGACTTCCTGAAATACGATTCCAGGAGAATAGAAAGTATACATGTTGTAAGGGGGGTCTACAGACTTGGGGCGCACTTTTTTCATGGGATCTTTGATGTTAAGACCTTTGATTCCGACTATCTTAGTAAAGTGGATTTGTCGATTTATAATCGAATGGAATTCTTAAATGTGTTACCAAACAAGAGGTATTTTCGGCAGTTTTATAGTGAAGAAACCCAAGATGAAAAGGAACAAATACCGGATTTGAGATATCAATTGTTATGGCTTCCGGATGTCAAAATGGGAACACAGGAAAAATACATTGATTTCTTCACCTCGGATGTTTCAGGTGATTTTGAGATCAGTTTGGAAGGTTTTACGGCCAACGGAACCCCTGTATCCGCAAAAAAGGTTTTTTCGGTTAATTAGTATTTGGATTCTTTTTTGTCGGTGCTGCAAGGGGATTTCCGCATGGTGTTGCTGGTTTTCCCTCGCTGTTCCGAGGGGTTGTCTTTCTAAATGGGTCTGTTGCTTCACATAACGCACAGGTTCTTTTTACATCTTTTTAAGAATAATGGTGCCAAAACGGGAATAATTGGGAAAAGGTTGTTTCTTTTTCCGAGGACATTTGGTATTTCATTAGGGTTGAAAAAAGTACTTTTGTTCCTTCAATCGTAAAAGATGAGGGGATTTAAACTCTTATTGATTCTTTTTTTGATATGTGGTTTCAAGACTTGGGCACAGGATGATCTTTTGCCTACCATTTCAACTGATACTACCAAAAGAATCCAAAGACCGAAAAAACCAGAGGCAAAACAAGAAATTACCATTGCCAATTATAAAATTATAAGCCATGGTAGGGATACGGTTCACTTGGATACCTCGCTGACCATTCAAAAAGAATACCGATACAATTTTTTACGTAAGGATGATTTTGAATTAATGCCCTTTAGCAATATTGGACAGCCCTATAATAGTCTGGGGGTAAATTTTGAAGAGGAACATTTTTATCCAAAAATTGGGGCAAGGGCAAGACATTTTGGCTTTTTTGAAACTGAGGACATCAAATACTACAATGTGGCCACTCCCATGACCGAACTGTTTTTCAAGACTACCTTGGAACAAGGACAGTTATTGGATGCCCTATTGACCTTCAATACTTCGGAACGATTGAATTTTTCCATAGCCTTCATTGGTTTTCGCTCACTCGGAAAATATCAATTTGACCAGGCGGAATCCGGTAGGTTCCGAACCACATTTAACTATGTGACCCAAAATAACCGGTATATGGTCAGGGGACACTATGCTTCCCAGGTGTTGGATGGGGAAGAGAATGGGGGCTTGTTGAATAGGGAATTGCAGTTTGAATCAGGTGACGAAGACTTTTTGGACCGTGCAAGGGTCGATGTTCTTATTAGCAACGCCAACAGTACAATCAATAGCAAAAGGTATTTTTTGGACCACCAGTTTAATTTGGTGCGTCCCAAGAAGGATTCCTTAAAAACCAGAAGTACGCTGCTGTCAATTGGACATCAGTTCAATTATGAAACAAAGTCCTACTCCTTTAACCAATCCACACCCGGTGAAGTTTTTGGGGGAAATGCGCTTGAAAGTCCCGTGAGGGACAAGGCATTTTTGCGGACCATGTACAATCAAGTATCTGCTAATTTTTCAAATAAAACGCTCGGACGGGTTTCGGGAAGTCTAAATCTCTATAACTATGACTACTCCTTCAGGAGCCTGTTGATCCTTCCGGACGTCACCATTCCAAATCAGCTTACAGGAAGTGAAATTGCGGTGGGCGGGGATTATTGGAATAGGATAGGCCCTTTGGAACTGCGCGGGAAATTGCGGTTTAACCTATCTGGGGATTTAACGGGCACATTATTTGATGCCGAGGCCAGTTACAGGCTAAATGACAAAAACAAATTGTTTGCAGCGCTCTATGGTTCTTCCAGAATGCCAAATTTCAACTTTTTGCTGTATCAAAGTGATTATTTGAATTACAATTGGTTCAACTTGGACAGTTTTGATAAGCAACAAACCCAATCCATACATTTTGGCCTGGACTCCGACTTTTTTGGAAATATTTCGGCCAAGTTTACAACAATTGATAGGTATGCCTATTTTGGCATCAATGACGAAGACCTTCCTGAGGTTGTAGAGGGAGAGGAAGGACAGCTGAACAATAATGGACAACAACTGCCTTTTGTCCGACCTTTCCAAGCCACTGAAAGTATAAATTATTTAAAAGTTAAGTACCAAAAAGAATTCAAGTGGCGCAAATGGGCCTTGAACAATACAGTGATGTACCAGAATGTTGGTCAGGAATCCCAAGTCCTCAATGTGCCGGAAATAGTTACCAGGAATACATTGTATTATTCAAGTGACGTGTTCAAGAAAGCGATGTACATTCAGACAGGGGTTACCTTCAAGTATTTCACCTCGTATAATATGAATGCCTACAATCCGTTACTCGGGGAGTTCTATATACAGAACAATGAGACCCTGGGGGGCTATCCTTTAATCGACGTATTCATCAATGCCAGGGTAAGACAGACCAGGATATATTTCAAAGCAGAGCATTTAAATACAGTTTGGGGCAATCAATTCAACTACTACGCTGCGCCCAACTATCCCTACCGTGATTTTGTCATTAGATTTGGCTTGGTCTGGAATTTCTTTTCTTAAAAATTTGTTAGTTTTTTTAGAATAAATGCTGAATATCAGCAACTTATTTTTAGGATAAAAAAAAACACTGAAAATATCCGCAAACATTTTGTTGGGGCGGAAAAAGGTATCTATATTTGCACCCGCTTTGCTGGTAAAGCATGGCGGGTTC
>WNKP01000019.1 GCA_009797885.1 Flavobacteriaceae bacterium GF1 | reverse complement strand
TGCCAGTTCCTTCAATCAGGACATAGGTAACTGGGATGTGGGCAATGTTGAAAATATGCAATCCATGTTCTTTGCTGTCAGTTCCTTCAATCAGGACATAGGTAACTGGGATGTGAGCAATGTTGAACATATGCATCATATGTTCTGGCGTGCCAGTTCCTTCAATCAGGACATAGGTAACTGGGATGTGGGCAATGTTGAAAATATGCAATCCATGTTCTTTGCTGCCAGTTCCTTCAATCAGGACATAGGTAACTGGGATGTGGGAAACGTAACAAATATGAGTGAAATGTTTGATGGAGCAAAACTTTCAGTTGCTAATTATGACGCACTGCTTATAGGTTGGAACTCAAAAGTTTTACAAAATAATGTTCGATTTAGTGGAGGCTTAAGTCAATATTGTTCAGGGGAATCGGCCAGATCAAATATGATCATTAGTGATAACTGGAGTATTACCGATGCAGGAAGAATGATGGCACCAATGCTAGAAGATATGGCCGATCAAACTGTTTCCGATAGTTATACGTTACCAACAATCATTGGGGAAAACCTCACAGGTGATGAAAAATATTATACAGGTAGCAATGGTACAGGAACATCTTACAACTCTGGACACACGATTAGCTTTAGTGACTTTTCCTCTTATCCAATTACCCTGTATATCTACGATGGTAATCCAGACTGTAGTAGTTCAGAACAAGATTTTCAACTGACCATAACCCCATTACCACCACCATGTACCATGTTATCGTTACCATTATCGGGAGCTATTGATGTTCCCATAGGAACAAACATTGAATGGAACGAGGTCCCGAACGCAACAGGCTATAGACTGACTGTCGGTACAAGTTCAATGGTTGGCGATATCCTATATGCTTTGGATGTAGGGGATGTTTTGGGTTACGATCTACAGGAGGACCTACCGGAAGGCACATCCATTTATGTTGATATAACACCTTACAATTCAGAGGGAGACGCTATGGCCTGTACGGAAGCAAATTTTACCACGGAGCTTTTGATCCCATTACCATCATGTACTACGCTATCATTACCATCATCGGGAGCTATTGATGTTCCCATAGGAACAAACATTGAATGGAATGCCGTTTCAAATGCAACAGGCTATAAACTACGGGTCGGTACGAGTTCCATGACTGGGGATATCTTAAATACTTTAGATGTAGGGGATGTTTTGAGTTACGATTTACAGGAGGACCTCCCGGAGGACACATCCATTTATGTTGGTATAATCCCTTATAACTTGGGAGGGGACGCTATGGCCTGTACGGAAGCAAATTTTACCACGGAACTTTTACCCCCATTACCATCGTGTACCATGTTATCATTACCGTCATCGGGAGCTATTGATGTTCCCATAGGAACAAACATTGAATGGAACGAAGTCCCGAATGCAACAGGCTATAGACTAACGGTCGGTACAAGTTCAATGATTGGCGATATCCTATATGCTTTAGATGTAGGGGATGTTTTGGGTTACGATCTACAGAAAGACCTACCGGAAAACACATCCATTTATGTTGACATAACACCTTACAATTCAGAGGGAGACGCTATGGCTTGTACAGAAGAAAACTTTACTACAGAGCTTTTGATCCCATTACCACCAAGATTCTTTACTCCAAACAATGACAATATAAATGATTATTGGATAGTTCCAAACCCATCAAATCAAGTATTGAGGGTTTTTATTTTTGACCGATACGAGAACCTGTTAAAAGAAATAAGGGATATTTCAGCAGGTTGGGATGGTACATTAAATGGCCGCCCTGTGCCAGCTACTGACTATTGGTACTCAGTAATCTATAGAGATGGTAAGATATTAAGGGGACATTTTAGTTTAATACGCTAAACTTCTAAACTAAATCAATTGGGATATAAATTAAGTGTGTAGTTTCTTTTCATTTTATGTACTTATCTTTTTAAGATTTTAGCTTTCCCATGGATCATACCTGTACGCCTTTATCGTAAAGGAAGGAATGGCCTTGACCAAGGGTGATGTCATCGGATTTGTCGGGAATACCGGTAAATCGGACGGGGACCATATCCATTATGAGATCAGAAGGGATGGGAAACCCCTGGACACCTACCCTTTTTTCACACTTGGGGATTGATCGTAAGGACTGTCTCCAGAAGCATTAAAATGACCAGAATAGCATTAATATCAATATAGGCCATGACAGTTTTGATCCTACTTCTTATAGTTGCCCCGCTTGTTGCGGTGACCACGCAACAACAGAACAAAAAATATTTGATGTTGAGTCGACCGAATATATGTTGATGAAATTTGAATCTGAGGAAAAAAGACAAAAATCCATTGACGGAATTAAAGAAAGGGAGTCTAAAAACATTTATCAGTATTTATTGAACCCAATCGGACATTCGGAAAAACCACAAAGAGAACTGAGCTAAGCTAAAGTTCAATTAAAGGATAGATTCAATTTCAAGTTGAACCAAACCTAATGTTGCAAACCTTAACCCTCACCAAAACCAATCCCTGCAACGCACCTAAAAAACCACCTTTTTGGCAGGCCTTTGATACAACCTATTTTCAAGAAAAGTTCGAGTTCCGTACATACCACCAACAAAATCAAGGTCTCTGAGGGATTATAGGTCTTTTCACTATGTAAAACTCGGCTTTTCACAAGGTTTTGGGGCAAGGATTCAGGACCTACAGCGCAAAACAAAGTCTTGATTTCCAATTACTTACAGCTATTTGATCATTGCACAACAAGCCTTTCCCCTTTGGAATGCCCTGAAAACTCAGGAGCGTACATACTTTGCAAAGTGGATATACCTGTGGAAAAATTACCACTGTTATTGACCCGTAGTTCATATTCAAGAATATATGTGCCTTTAGGGAGGTTATCAAAGAAAAAATGTGTTGCTACATCTTTAGTTGACTGATAGTACCCCAACCCGTCCTGCCATTTATATGTGGAAATCACATCTATCGGTTCCAGACCGGAGGCTCTCAAATCTTTGAGGTGTACGAATTCCAAATCGTCTTTGGAACGTACTTCCAATCTTACCGTAAGAAGATCGCCAAGGCTCAAATTCAATTCGGTATTTACTGGTATAAGCCGTTCCCCGTCTACCGACTTTTCTTTTAGAAATAGTTCTTTCCTGATTGTAAGGGGTCCCTCTTCAGAATCCATTGTTTTGTCCAAATCTTCAAAATATTGCCAATACACGCCTCCAAACCCGGAAACTTTGCTTTTGTTTTGGACCTTGACCGAGGCCATTTCCTTAGATATTTCATCTTTGGTCCAAGCAATTTTCATATAACCTGTTCCCGCTTCTTTTTGGGTTGGTTCCAATTTTTTGGCCGAAATCTTTTGACCCCCTATTGAAATCACTGTATTGTCGGAAACCGACAGCCAGTCACTACCTTTTATGAGTAGTGCATAAATTGCTTCCGTGGTTGCTTTGGTGGTATTCCATTGATGGGTCCGTTTATTCTTTAACAGCCATAGCTTCAGGCCATCTATGATTTTCTTATCAGCCCCTATTTCCGTAAAAGCTTCAATAAGCAATGCCTGGGTTTCAATTGGAGCTTGAAACCAATACCACCCCGCGGTATTCTCCTTCCAGTGCGTTCCATTTTCCTCACTGTGTACAGCCTGTTCTTCCAGGCCGTCAATTATCTTTTTTGATAACTCTTTATTTCCATATCGATTCAGAATAAGTGATATCATGGCTTTGTTATAGAGTGATTTGGTAAGCCAATTTTCACCACATAATTTAACATACTCCGATTGAATTGCTTTTAGCTCTTCGGTTAAGGGGTGACGTTCCAAAAAGAAACTCCGGGCATACAGGTAATGAATATCAGAATTGGTCAAGGTTATCTTAGGGGGGTCAATCGCATTCTCGAGAGCTCGCTTATAACTTTTTGTGAATTCTTGATCTAAATACTTCAAAGCCTTATCAATTAGGTTTTTGGTTCCATAACCATTTTCACTTTCAATCTTCATTTTGTCCAAGTGGCCAAAACCCGCTACAATATGCCTGGTAATAAAATTATTTCCACGACCTCCGGCAAACCACGGAAACGCTCCTGAAACCAACTGAAGTTCCTTTAGTTTGGTTATGGCCTGTACTTTATGGTCAATTACCGAGTTTTTCTCAAAAAGCTTCCCCAGTCTTACTTTATTGTCATTTTCATTTTTAGAATCCCTGACCCAAGGCGTTTCGGCAAGTAATATGGATTGCAATTCTTTGTTTTTTTCCAAAGGACTTTGTTCTTGTCCGGAGTCAGCCCAACGCCGAAAAACTTGGGCTATTTTGGGATTGCTGTTTGCAATATGTTCCGCGATGGCATTGGCATAAAATCTTGAAAAGGTCTGTTCTGCACATTCGTACGGGAATTCGATAAGATACGGCAGCGATTTTATGGCCGACCACCCTGGATTGGAAGTATACTCCAATGTAAATCGATGATGTTTGAGCGAACTGGAACGTTGTGTTTTCAACTGTTCAAAGACAACCTCCTTGGTACTACCGGGCAAAACCCAAATAGGCTTGGATTCAGTGACTAAGATCCTATTTGACAAAACGGGAATAATAATACTTTCACCATCACTCTTATTACCAGATTTTGCCAATACCTTAAACTGGACCGCATTTATGTTTTCTGGGACGTAAAATTTCCATGACACATTTAAATCATTGTTTGGGGCGATGGAGAAGTTTTGGCCTTGGTCATCTTTAAAAACCTTCACATCCAATGGTTCCATTGTTACGGCATCAAATAGCTGCAAAACTGCTGTGCCAGTTTGTGGATTGGAAGTGAGGTTACTGATTTTGGCGGAAAACACTAAAGAGTCTTTTTCCCTGAGAAAGCGGGGATAATTGGGAACAATGCTTAAATCCTTCTGTGTTATTGCCGTTTTTTCCAACCTGCCCAACTCCAAATTCTTGGAATGGGCAAGCATCATAAATCGCCATTTGGTCAAGGCTTGGGGGGAATCAAAATTAATATTGACGGTTCCATTGGCATCTGTTGTTAGGCTGGGAAGAAAGAAAGCAGTTTCTTTCAGGTTTGTCCTGGTTTCAACCTGTAACGCTTCCTCCAATCCTTTTTTGGTAGTTATGATGACTACACCGTTTGCTGCTCGAGATCCATAAATTGCCGTTGCTGCCGCATCCTTTAAAACTGTTATATCATCGATGTCCGAAGGTATCAGGGTTGTTTCATTAAGTTCGCCCTCTCCAAAAGCCATGATTACTCCATCAATAACAAAGAGTGGTCTATTTTTGGTGTTCAATGATGTCATTCCCCGTATAATGACTTCCGTTCCAGAACCTGCATTTCCAGCCGCCCGGGTAATATGGACCCCGGCCAGTTTTCCAGCCAGTTTGTTTTCTATATCATTTCGGATGCTGTTTGCATTGGTATAGACCGCACCGGTCAAATCTTTTTTCCTGACCACTCCATAAGCCGTTACCACAATCTCATCAAGGGCTTGAGCGTCTTCGGTAAGTGCTACATTGATAGATGAAGACTGGGGAATAGGAACGATATCACTTTTAAAACCTATATAACTAAAGGTCAGCTGTGATCCTATCGGGGCATTTATGGAATAATATCCATCAAAATCGGTTTGTGTGCCCACAGTTGTACCATGGACCACAATATTGACACCAGGGAGCGGAATTCCATCTCCATCCGTTACAATTCCACTAATATTACCTTCTGTTTTGGGAGGTTCGTATGTTTTGAGCTTGAGTTTTTGAAGATAACGGTCGTTGTCATATTTAGTGCTGCCAAAATCAAGTCCAAACCAATTAAGTTGATGATAATTTTTTAGGAAAGTGAGCACATTTGCCCGGTAGGCATAATTGAACTTTCTAAAGCTTGTCGTTGAAAAAGAATAGTCGTCATTAATTCTGGGAGCAGAGGGATTATAATAGTTTTCAGATCCAAGTTGATTGTTCCATTCATGTTGTTTAAACTGATCAAGGGAAGCATCATACATACTTGCCAAAATCTCGGCATTTGCACTTTTATTGTTAGAATTGGTTATTCTGAAACTCCATGTTTCTTTGGAATCCGGTATAAGCTTGTTTCTAAAACTTAAGGTTTCAATGGATAATCTTTTGGTGACTTGGGGAAAGTCAACCGCAAATTGCTTGGAATATAGACTGTTGAACTTGACAAAATAGGCATTGAATATCATTTTATCCTTATAGTTTTCCTTGACAGGAATCTTTATGGACGTAACTCCTTTTTTGATATCAATTTCTTTGCTGTAAACCTCTTGTTCATTGCAATATCCTTCCAAAAAAAACTTTAACTCTTTTGCGGCAGTACTAAATTGAAGCTGCACAAAACCGTCACGCTTATAAGCACTATTGACGATTTTATAATCGAAGGGTCGACCGCTGGGGACAGTGGACCTGTTTTTATCAAATACATCGAAGCTTTGCTCCATTTTGACGATATCCTTTAAATTATCAACTGCGGTCAGTACAATGGTATAGGTCCCTATTTGCCATTGCCTCATATCTCCCAATTCAATTTTCTCCTCCCCATTGGTTTGCAATTGTTTTCTTAAAACCATTGCCCCTTTGGGCCAATGTTTCTTTATGTCCAAACTATCATAGGGCTCATGTGGAAAAAGCTGTCTGAACTTTTCTTTTTCAATGATTTGCATTTCCGCTAAACTCCAAGGTTTTTTGCGGAATACATTGGTGGGTTCCTTTAATTTAAACACCGCTATTTCAAGCTGGGCCGGTATGGGTTGGGAATTTAAGTTTTGAACTGTTATGCCAAGGCTGTTTGGCTCATCCTTATCTAATTTAGAGGCGACTTCAACTTTGACCTGCAAGTTATGATACCCTACACGTACCGTAGTTTCCGCCGATCTTGTTTCGCCATTGATGTCGGTAACATCCGCATTAATATAATAAGAGTAGGTAGGTTTGTGGGTTGCGGCAATAGTGGAATCAGGAAGCGCTAAAAATGGAATTGCAAAACCACCTTTTTCGTTGGTTTCAATTTCGCCTTGGGCGATTATCTGTGATTTACCTTGGTAGTATAAACTTCTGCTAAGAGCGGTTGTATTCCGTTTAACGGTGTATTTGACCGTTGCGTTCTTAATGGTAGTCCCCAATAGGGAATTGGCATTGCCTTTGACCAGGACAGAATCCCCAACCAAAAGACTTTCCTTTACTTCATCAAATGTTACTTCAAAACGAGGGCGCTTATATTCTTCAACGGAGAAATATACTTCTGCCATTTCAAAATCATCAATTTTGTACCAATAGGGATCTTCATCTTTCTCGTCCGTTCCATAATCTTCATCCATTTCAATCAAGAACTCGCCGGTAAGCACATTTCGAGGAATTTCATATTGGCCATGTACGGATCCAAATTCATTGGTCCTTAATCGTATTTCTTTTAGTTCCTCATTATTGGCATCATATATAAACAGTGTAACCCAGACATTGGGAACCACTTTAGTTTTGCCCTTTTTTCTTTCGGTGACTATCCCTTTAAAATAAAGCGTTTGCCCTGGACGGTAGATGCTCCGATCTAGGAATAGGGACATTTTGGCCTCATGGGCATCGTTATTGTATCGATAAGTATTTTTTGCATATAACCGATAGTCGTGGTTTATGATGGTATCATTGTCTTTGGAGACCGCAACCTTTAAATCATAGGAATCCTTCCTTGGCCTTTTGACGGAAAAAAAGCCGTGGGCATCGGTTTCCCCAATCTTAAGGTAATCTTCGTCATCGCTAAGTGTAATTTTAGCTCCAGAAACCGGATGTCCGATTGACCTATCGAGTAATTTAAGGTTTAAACGCTGCCCGGTCAATGAAGATAGCAACACCAAATTTGTTACCTGGACTTTTTCATAAGCATATATCTCATTGAGCGATGCCGGGTCCTTGACTCTAGATGCAACAATCAAGTGAGCTCCAACAGATAGTTCCGGGAAGTCTATTTCCGTGCTATGGCTATAAAAGTCCTTTCGCTTTTGTAGTCTGTAAAATCTATTGGCAACAGCCTTCTTGGATGTAATCAAATCCAAGGCAAGGCTATCGCGTTTGTACGAGTATCCATCCTCAAAATAATTGTTTGGAACATGGTAAATGGAGATAAATAGGGAATCCACATTTCTAAAGGTCGTCTTTCCTAGAAATGGTCTTTTGGGAACTATGTTTTTTTCTATTTCAATATCCAATTCCTGTTTTTCAATTTTGTTTTTTAGAACCTTGCACAAGAGTCCGCCATCTGAATTCGGATATTTTTCAATTACCTCTTTACACAGCTTATGGGCTGTGATTCTATGCTCAGCAAGTAAGGGGTTGCTTTTGGCATTCGAGGAATTGCTGGCAGTGAACAGATTTTCTGCTATTTCATAGGCAACGACCCCGGAAACCCGGTGAGCTCCAAATTTCTTTTGCAATAGTTTTAATCCATTTAAATACAGTTGCTCTTTATTCCCTAGCGGGGAGTTGTCCCTTGAAAATTTAAGTCTTTGAATAGCTACATCAACATATGCGGTGGTATCCCTGTCTTTGTGAAAAGATTCCAAGCGCTGGAATAGTTTTAAAGCTTTTCGATTTGAAAAAACACTATCAACCGTTACAAAAGGTTCTTCAACAAATTTATCAGTAGGTTCAAAGACTACGGGATTGATAAGAAAGAAACGTTTACTGGGCCTATTTACATACCAGCGGTCAATTTTATGGAAGGCCAGCGCCCGGTGCATCAAAAAATCATAGAGTGTTGGCCTATACTTTTTGGAAGTATTGCTTTCCGTGAGGATTGCCTTGAACTTGGCAATGGATATTTCCTTGAGCTTATCGGATTCCTGTAAGGATTGCCTGTGGAGTTCTCCAATATAAGCCACCAAGGTATTGGCGTCCCACTTTTCAAAATCATCAGTTTCGGCACTATTTAAAGTCTCGGTTCTGTTACGGATTTTATATTGATTGTGGGCCAAGTACTGTTCCAAAAAACCAGCATAAACCGATTGAAGAAGTGCATTTGTCGGAAATTTTGAAACATTGATTTGTTCCTGTATTTCTTTGATAATGCTGCGCTGGGCATTCTCTTCCAATAAAAGGGCAAACTTAGCCTTGTATATAAAGCTTTTGACAATTTGATCACTATCATTGGACCTAGTGCTTTTTTTGACAATCTTGTCAACTACTTCCGAGGCACTTTTAAACTTTCCTTCCAATTCAAACTGTTCGACTTCCTGCCAAAGTTTGACATACTTGATTTGTGCCGAAATACATTGAAATCCAAGGATCAGGGATAGAAGGAGTAGTGATTTTCTCATGGTGGCCAGTTTTCCTGCAAGTATTAAAATTATCGTCTTTGATTCAACCACCAATGAGTAAAGTAGTTGTTTCGGCTAGGAAAACAGTTATTTAAGAAGAATCCCATATCAATTGGTATTGGAATTATTTTGAAAGAGAGTCATTCACAACTTCGCCAGCTGCATTGAGTTCCTTATCCAAATAGTACAAACCGTTCAACTCAAATTTGTAATGGGTAATGGCGACTTTTTCAGAATTCTCGGCTAACTTTACAAATATTATCGCTTCTAGAGTTTTCAGTCTTAGAGATATTGTAAAATCCACAGTGACAAAATCACCTTTATTGCACCTTAAACAATCCGCTTTAGTTAGTTCTTTTGAAAAACATTTCAGGTTGAGGTATTTATTTTTTGAGCTTTTCCAGCTCTCTTTTATTGGGTATCCATAGCCACATGCCAATAATGCCAAAAAAAAGAATTAAAAAGGTATTATTGCTTTTTTTTCGTTTGTCATGGGACTCTCTTTTCCAGATGAACCAAATAAAAAATGCTACTACCAGATAGTGCACGACCCAAATTGCCCAATTTAGGTAATAGAGCCTTTCCAATTTCATTGCTCCCTGAATATTGAAAAATGTGAATCCAATCCAAGAGATTTCAATAATCGTCAGAACGATTAAAAGTACTTTGAGGTTTTTGTATTGTTGGATTCTCTGCATTACTTGGTCAAATAGTTTTTCAATTTGTTGAACAGAATTTGTTCTTGCATGCGATATACAAACCAAAACCATAGTAAACCCAATGGAGTAAGCCATATCATCCATATTGGGAAATTATCTTTGGATCCAAGCACTGCAATTATGGCTATAACCATAGCTGCAAGAAAAAAATATAGCTCAATTCTAACTTTTGTAGTCAACGAAATCTTTATTTTCCCATATGCCGTTTCACTTAATCGGGCATATCCTTTTATCCCTTCAACCACACCTGGATTATTGTTGATCATTAAAGTTCCCAGTGAAAAGTTGGAAAGGAATTTGAAAGATTGATGGTCAATCCACTCTACTCTAAACTTTTTGTTATTCTGAAATCTTAATTTTTCCCCTAATTGCTCAACTGTTCCATCAAACAGGAATTCCTCTTTTAAGATTATTCTGGACAATACTCCTTTCATCTATGTTCTATCAATGATTTCAGAGTTGAATATTCGCATTACCAGTTTTCCCAGTTCCGCATTATCACAATGTGCCGAAATTGTAGATGTGATTTCAAGTTTGTTGGCATATCCAAGTCTGGTTTAAATTCTGAAAGTACTATTTCTATCCGTTAAACCACTTACATCAATTAAAGTGTAGTTTTTTTCGAAACCACGCATTGACTTTTCCTTGCTAGAATGAAATGCTATATATCCATCTTTTTTACTTGAACGAGCAGTGTCATATTCCTTTATATCAAACTTTTGAATGTTTCTTTTTATTGACTCCCCAATTGACTCATAAGAAGAGTTAAGTGGTAAAACCTCACATTTTTGTTGTAAATATCTATATCCTTGATTCGGCTCTTTGTAAAAAGGAGTTATGATAATTTGCGAATGCTTTTCAGAAATGTACATGAAAACATTCTTGATGATTTTTAATTTTGGATCCAGAGCTTTAAAAGTTATGCTTTTGATCTTCATATCATAAAACTAAGTGAATCATGGTTCGTTGAATTGATAACTTTAAACACTTTCAATTATTTGTTTTGAACCGTTCGGTCATTACCTTTAAATGTAATCCTTTATTCGATGAAAACATCAAACCTCACCAAAAACCAATCCCCACAACACACCTAAAAAACCACCTTTTGGCAGGCAACCATGCCGATGTAATTCCCCATCAAAAATCAACCTAAAGAAGCAATCCTTTTGGCCATAAGCAGCTCCGGTTTCAGTCGTTGTAAAACCTCCGGCTTGTACTTTTTTTTCAAGATCAGGTAGGAAATAAAGGAGCTGGGTTCCGCATGGATAATCGGACTCGATGAAGAACAGCTATAGACATAGCCCTCAAAAGGCCTTCGGACATTGATATGAAGATTAAGGATCTGTTTGCTGATGGCAATGCTATCTTGGTTCTTTCGTGTAAATCGGATATTCAAGGTGTTGATGTTCACAAAGCTGGCATACCCGGTGTAGATGACCTGGTTGATCTCCATTTGGGCGGAAAAGTCCTTTTCAATGCTCAGGTCAATGGCAGTCATGGTCCCGTTGTCCGCAGGATAGATAAATTTATAGTCCCCTACCAGTTTTAGGTAATGAAAATGGTGTGTGGACACGATTTCATCAAGGGTGTTCGGCGTCCGTAGTTTGGTAATGTACACATTGTCCTTTAAATAGGCCATGATGCGATAATCACTGGCCGTTTCCAATTTGGTCTTTGCAGCCTTTGCATCCGCGCAGCGCTCAAGAATGATTCGCCCTGCCGCAGGAAAACCATCACGTTTTACGGTGCTGTACGTGCCCAGAAGGTAATCGTGGCCGTACTTCATGGTTCCTGAAAAAAGGGAGATCAATTTTTTAACGGGAGTCGTGTACCCCATTTTGGTGACCTCAATAAAGGTATAGTTTTCAATGACCGTATAGGTGCCTTCCCAGTGTTCTTGGATCCGGTAGTCCATGATCACCTTGCGCTTGTTGATTACCTTGACCAAGGCCCTATCCACAACACCCCGAGCAAAAGCATAGTAGTGCATCATATAATACTGAACATCATTTAAATCCGGGGGCACGGAAACATCCCCTTTTCGTTCGATCCGATCGGTGGCCGGATTGTAGATCAGCGAAAACTCGGATAGTAAGGCTTCCAGGAGTTCGTTCCTTGTTTTTTTCTCAATGACCGGTTGCGGGTACCGCTCATAATTTTTGGCCTTACTCAGGGAGGTATAGTTTAACCGGCTTTCGATTTCCTGCTGCGAAATCTTCTGCGATTTCAGGTAATCAACAGTCTTTTTGATCAGTTCGGCGCTTTCACTATTGGAGTAGGTCATGTTGTAGTATTTTCTGAAAATTTCTGAAATAATTTTCTTTTTTCCAAAAAATGGAGGTGGGATTGCTTTTTTGGATGACTTTTATGACCCTAACTAATACTATATGGAATGAAGCTCAGATTATGTATCGCAATCTTATTTTCCAGTAGTTTTCTAATGGCCCAAAACAGGGTCACGGGAAAAATTACTTCAGACGACCAACAGCCCTTACTTGGCGTGTCCATTCAAGTAAAAGGAACCATCATAGGGACCGTTTCCGATTTTGATGGGAGCTATACCATTACCGCCGATCAGGGCGCAATTCTCATTATAAGCTATTTGGGCTTTAAAACCCAGGAGGTGCCCGTTACCTCAAATACGGTGGACGTGACCCTGATACCGGACCTTAGTCAACTGGATGAGGTGGTGGTCGTGGCCTTTGGTACTTCAACCAAAAAGGCACTTACGGGAGCCCTGGAAGTAGTGACCACGGAAGAAATCCAAACACAGCCCTTATCCAATTTTACCAACGCGTTACAGGGCCTTGCCCCTGGCCTCCAGGTATTTGAAAGCAATGGGCAACCCGGAGGGGGTGCCGATTTCAGGATCAGGGGAATAGGGTCGCTTTTGGCCGGAGATGATCCGTTGATCGTATTGAATGGCGCTGTTTTTAACGGGGAACTTTCCCAGATCAACCCCAATGACATTGAATCCGTAAACGTTCTCAAGGACGCTGCGTCCGCCTCAATTTATGGATCCAGGGCCGCCAATGGGGTCATCCTGATCACCACCAAAAAGGGAAGGAATCAAGAAACCGTTTTTTCCCTAAATACAGAAGTCGGTTTTACCGAAAATACCAACCCCAACAATTTTAGGTTGATGAACACCACAGAATATGTGGAGTATTACCGGGAGGCATTGATCAATGATGGAAGAAACCCGGACGACCCCTCAACAGGTTTTTTCCTTCCTATTGACCAGGCCTTTGATACGGATTGGGTGAACGAAGCTTTTCAAACGGGATCCTTTAGAAAGTACGACTTCTCGGCCAGGGGAGGCAATGAAAAGACGTCATTCTACTCAGGCCTGGGGTATACCGAACAAAAAGGGACCGTCATTGGTACCGGTTTTGAACGGGTCACTGGAACCTTGAGTGTTGACCATAATTTCAATGACAAAATTGACATTGGGGGAAGCATGCAATTGAATTATCAAAATCAGGACAACCTTATTTCCCAAACCGGCCGATCGGGTCAACTTTCAGGGGCCTTCAACACCGCCCCTATCGAACCCATATTTGGGCAACCCGATACCAATCCGGAATTGGTGGGTTCCGGTTTTAATTTTGACATTCCCAGCAATGCACAGCACAATTCGGTGGCTTCTGCCGCCCTTAATTCGAATAATGTTGAAAGCTGGAGCATCAACACCACCCTGAACCTCGGGTACAATTTCACCCCAAAATTGCGGGGCGAGGTTTTGGGAAATTACTATTACAACACTTCCATTTTTAAGGAGACCATTGGGAAAACCTATCTCGCGGAGACCGAAGGTGGAAACGCCTCGGAAGCACGCACTTCCGAAAACACCTTCAACTTTGTGGGCTCGCTCTCCTACACCACGGACATTGGTGAAAACCATTCCCTTGGCATCAAGGCCGGTTTTGAGACTACAAGGTTTCGAAGTAACCTGCTCGAGGTGTCAAGAAGGGGGTTTACATTCGCCAACCTAAACGATGTTGGACTCGCCACAGGTCCCATAGACCCCTCTGATATTGAATCGGGCTTTGATGGCAATGCCGTAGCCGGTTTTTTTGGAAGGGTCAACTACGATTATAAGGACAAGCTGTTTTTGGAAGGTTCCCTACGGAGGGACGGCGCCTCCAACTTTGGCCCGGACAATCGGTGGGGTACTTTCGGTGCCGTAGGACTCAGCTATATCCTTTCCGAAGACCTGCTTTCAGATTCCGATCTGGTGAACAACCTTAAGCTCAGGGCTAGCTATGGTTCTTCAGGGAACAATAATTTTGGTAACTTTCTGTGGAGGGACCTGTTTAGTTTAGGCAGGGATTACGCCCTGAACCCCACGGATTTTTTACCGGGCATCACCGTTTCCTTTCCCCCCAACAGAAGTTTGCAATGGGAAAAAAACCTGCAACTCGATATTGGGGTCGATTTTAACCTCTTCAACAATAGGTTGACCGGAAGTGTGGATTATTTCAGGAGGATTTCCGAGGATTTGTTGTTTGAACTCCCGCTGTCCCTAACCACAGGATTTGAGGAACAAGCCGTGAATTCCGATGCGGAACTATTGAATACGGGCTTTGAGGTTTCCCTGGCCGCCTACATTCTCCAAAGTGAAAATTTTTCATGGCGAACTGATGCCAACATCGCTTTCTATGATCAGGAAATACGACAGTTGCCACAGGAAGTAGTCTTTAGTGACCGCATCTGGCAAGAAGGCGGACGGTCGGATAATTTCTTTTACCAGCGTTATGCCCGTGTGGATCCTGCCACGGGCGATCCCTTGTATTTGGATGTCGATGGCAATATAACCTCGGATTACGATGGGGAGGAAAGCAGGGCCGTGGTCGGCCAACGAAGTCCCGATGCCTATGGAAGTATCACCAATACCTTTAGGTACAAGGATTTGAGTCTGTCCTTTATGTTTTTCTTCAATGAAGGAAACCAGGAGTATTTTGACTTGGGGGAAACCCTGAACGGGGATGGACAGAACTTTCCCGCCAACCAATGGGCCATAGCATTGAACCGTTGGCAACAGCCTGGGGATATCACCGACATTCCCAGGGTACGCCTGAACAATCCCAATGGGGGCTTTGAAAGTACACGGTTCTTGTATGACGCTTCCTATGTACGGCTTCAGAACATCACATTGGGCTACAATGTACCCATTGAGATTGTACAGCAAATAGGCCTGGACGGTGTTTCCTTTAGACTGAGCGGTCAAAATTTATGGACAACGACCGACTTCCCAGGGTTCGACCCCACATCCGAGGCATATCCCATTCCCAGGACCATAACCTTTGCGGCCAACTTAACCTTTTAAAAAAATAGCACTATGAAATCCTTACGTAAAACATATACATTTTTGACGCTCGTAGTACTATCCACATGGAGCTGCGAAGATTATTTGGATATTGAACCCGAAACCCAGGTGGCCTCCTCATCGGTATTTCAGACCCAGGACGGTGCCTTGGCCGCGCTGAACGGTATCTATACTTCCATAAAGCTCAAAGGAATGTACGGAACCGATTTTTCGGTCATCGGTGATGCGGCTTCGGACAATGGCAAGATTCCCTCGGACAGGGAGGATGCCGGGGCAAACAGTGACCGCCTGCCCCACGCCTACCTATTGAACCTGAATGCCAACACCACCAGTATTTTATGGGATGATGCCTATGTGCTCATCAACAATGCCAATACCTTTCTTGAAAACATCGATGCGGTCGGTGATATGTCAGACGAAGCAAAGGCTCAGGCCATTGCCGAGGTACGCATCATTAGGGCCTATACCTATTTCTGTTTGATGCAGGTTTTTGCCCAGGATTATAACTTCACTTCAGGCCAGTCCCATCCCGGGGTACCCATAGTTACGGCAACGGGTGTGACCAATCAGCCGGAAAGGAACACCGCTGGGGAAGTTTTCAGCTTTATTTTTCAGGAATTCAACGAGGCCCTGCCCGATCTCCAAAACAGCAATGCCATAGACAGATCCGGGGACGATTTTTATTTTATCAATTATTTCTCGGCATTGAGCCTTAGGGCCAAAATGTATTTTTACATTACGGATTATTCCAATGCCCTCAGTGATGCCAATCAGGTCATCAACTCGGGACGGTATAGTTTGGTCTCCCAATATACAACCGGACTTTATCCCTCCGCAGGCCTGGGGGATCTGGAATTCATCAATGAGTGGGCAGGGACAGCAATCGTACTTCCCGAAAGTATCTTTCAATTGTATGTGAATGAGGCTGGGGCCGCTATCACAACAAACCGCTCCATCATCGACATTTATACTTCAAACAATGGCAATGCCGCCCATGCCATTTCCGGGGATTTATTCGATTTGTACGAGGTTCAGGACCTCCGATTGAATTGGTACAAAATCGAGAACACCGACCAACACGTGTTCAAATATCCCGGAGATTTTGGTGCTGCTCCGGACGACACCCCCTATTCCGTGATTCGATTGACCGAATTGATCCTAATGAAAGCGGAAATAGAGGCCAGAAACGGACAGGAAGCCGTGGCCCTGGAATTGGTCAATAGGATTACCGCAAGGGCCAATGCCTCCCCTATTGCTTCGAGCGGCAACCAGCTTATTGAGGACATCATAACGGAGCGCAGAAAGGAACTGGCTTTTGAAGGAAACCGTTTGTTCGATTTGAAACGATTGCAACGGGGATTCACCAGAAATGACTGCTCAGCGGATATCTGTAGCTTGGATTATCCCACTTTTCTGTACGCCTGGCCAATTCCCCTGGCCGAATTCAACGGAAATCCGAACATGGTCCAGAATGATGGATACTAAAAATGAATACAATGAATTCATTTAAACCTTTTGAAATGGGTTCAATAAAAAAAGAGAAAAAATGAGTACATCCCTACAATTAAAATCAAAAATACCTTCTTCCTTCCCAGCGTTCCTAGCGCTTATTGCGCTGCTAATCTCATGTGACAATGATGAGGTAAATGAAGTTGCTTCAAGGGAAGGCCAGACTTTTGTGGCCGGAATTGCAGATGGACTTACCACCACGGTTTTTGAGGATGGTGGAGAGGCGATTCCCATCCCTTTCTCCGTTGGTTTCACCCTTAACCAAAGTGCCAATGCCACCATTGCCCTAAGCCTGGAGAATGCCGTTTATGGCGTGGACTTTATTACCGAACCCGATGGTTCCTCAGGTCAGATTTCCGTATCCATCCCGGAAGGGGGCAACAATCCCACCCTAAGATTGGTCCCCATTGTAACGGAAGGGATAAAGGATTATACGGTTACCTTTGAAGTGGTTGAAGTGTCCGGGGGATTGCGGTTGGCCCAGGGAAGTGGGGTATTTACCGCTGCTGTTGAAGATCAGACCAAAAATCTAAATGTTATTGCTTTTACGGGTTTTGAAGAACCCACCGCCGGGGCCACCAACAACTACGAAGCGGACGACGGGGTGGAACAGATCAATAAAGATGGGCTGAATTCGGTGGATTATGTTTCCATCGGTGGTGAAATGGGCTTTGATTTCTCTTACGTTCCCGGAGAGGAAGGAGGAGAGGACACCTCGCTCTATTGGGGGGTTACCAACGTACTGAACGAACCCGATGAGTGGGATTTGCCATTCTTCCAGGACGGTATGCAAGCCTATGTCGCTTCCGATGCCGACGGCCTGGCCGAAATCGTATTTGATGAAATCACTATTGCCCCGGACGTAGAAATCCTTTTAGTAACCCTTTCCACCTTTTTTGTGGATGCCAGTTGGGAAGATTCCGATGAGTTTGATGTCTTTTGGCGGACTTCGGACGGTGACGAACTGTTGCTCTCCTTTAGAGGGGATGAAAATGCCGATATGCGCGATCAACCGGATGGCACTGGAAATATCATTGAAAACAGTTGGTTTACCTTCAATGCCTTTGCACAAAACGTAAAGACGGGAAGTCTGGTTATCCAAATTGGCAACAATTCCGGGTCCGAACTGGTATTTTTGGATGCCATCAGAATAGGGGTGAAATAGCATTTTTTTGATTAAGTTAGTTTATTTGAGTTAGTTGGTACAAGCGGCGATGTCGCCATATCGCCGCTTGTTCTGTATATAAAGTACAACTATGAATTTATCCAAGAGAGTTTTAGATTCCAGTTTTTCAGCAACCGTAGGTATTGCAGATAAGGCCCAGGTCATTCGCGAACAAGGGAAAGATGTATACGATTTTTCCGCCGGTCGTGCTTTTGAGCCCACACCCGCTTATATTACCAGTGGGACCATAGCGGCAATAAATGCTGGGGATACCCATCAAACCATGGCAAGGGGAAAGACCATCTACAGGAACGCGATAGCCGAAAAACTGAAACGGGACAATAAAATTGATGCCGATCCAGAAAGGGAGGTCATCGCCACCATGGGGTGCAAACAAGGGCTCACCATAGGTCTCCTGGCCTGTATAAATCCAGGTGACGAGGTCATTGTGGAAGATCCCTGTTTTGTGAGTTACACCCAAACGGTTCACTATTTGGGGGGAAAGGCGGTTAAAGTGCCCTTAAAGGCCGAAAATGGGTTTAGATGGACCAAGGACGATTTGGAGAAGGCGGTGACCCAACGGACAAAAGTGATCATCCTTTGCTCTCCACATAATCCAACTGGGGTGGTCCACTCCAAGGAAGATCTTCAGATCATTGCAGACGTTGCCATCGCAAACAACCTTATCGTAATTACCGATGAGGTGTATGAAAGGGTGGTCTGGAATGGCCATAAACATACCAACCTGGCAACACTTCCCGGCATGAAAAATCGTACCATTACCCTAATGAGCTTTACAAAGAGTTTTTCAATGGGTGGTTGGAGGGTCGGTTTCATTTACTCCAGTGAGGACATCATTAAGGAGTTGGAAAAGTTGCAACAGCATTTGATTACCAGCGTAAATTCCTTTGTACAGATCGGTGCGGCGATTGCCTGCGGAGAACCACAGGATGAAGTTTTAAACTACTGGTTGGAATGGGAGAAAAAGGTGTTGTATTGTACCGATTTCATTGATGGTATCCAGGGCCTAAAATGCCATCGCCCCGAAGGAGGGTTCTATGCTTGGGTCGATATCTCCCAATTGGGAACAAGCTCCTATGCATTTACGGAACAACTGCTGGAAAAAGAATCGGTTGCCATTGTCCATGGGTCTTCCTTTGGGGAATTTGGGGAGAATTACGTTAGGTTTACCTGCGTCAAATCGTGGGACGAATTGGAAGAGGGCCTCAAACGATTACAGCGATTTGTGCAGTCCCATTGATTGAAATCATACGATGTTTAAAAGAGCACTAAAACAGTATTTACGAATTCCCTTCGCGACCAGGGTCCTCCTTTGGATGCTATTTGGTGCCATTGCTGGGCTGGTGTTCAAGGAAGAGGCCCTAGTGGTAAAACCACTGGGAATCGGTTTTTTGAACCTCTTGCTGATGGCCGCCATCCCGCTGGTTTTCTTTAATCTTTTATCGGGGATAGCCTCGTTGAACAGTATTTCAAGTTTTGGCAGAATTGGGGGCAAAGTGCTGCTGTGGTATGTTTTTTCCACCATCATGGCCATCATAATCGGTATAGGTTTGATGAATATATCCAAAGCCGGTGTTGGAATGACGCTAAAGGCGGAAGTGTCCAAGGACATAGGTCAAATTCCAAATGTGGGCGACCTTTTGTTGAGTATGATTCCGGTCAATATTTTTAAATCCTTTGCTGAGGGAAACCTCATTCAAATAGTGGTTTTTGCCGTCCTTTTAGGAATAGTCACCCTAAAGCTCCCCCCGAAGGCGCGGGAACCTTTGGAAAAGGGATATGACCTTTTGGCCGGTCTGATGCGTAAATTGGTGGAATACATATTGCTATTGTCCCCACTGTGTCTCGGTGCCTTGATGGCGGCTACCTTCGGCGAATTTGGATCGAATATTGCAGGGGCCCTGGGCAAGTTCATCGCCACAATTTATGTGGGACAGGTGTTGATGATTGTGGTATATATGCTACTGCTGACCACTGTTGGAAAGGTTTCCATCCCTTGGTTTTTTAAAAAGACCAAGGAGCTCTATGCCACCACAATCGCTACCTGCAGCAGTTTGGCCAGTCTGGCTGTGGCACTTGACATTGCCGAAACAAAAATGAAGCTTCCCAAAAAGGTATACTCCTTCACCTTGCCCATGGGAGCACAGTTCAACAAGGATGGCACTTCCATAATGCTTTCGGGAATCCTCATTTTCACCGCGCAGGCCGCGGGATTGGATTTTAGCCTTCAAGAACTGGTTCAAGTTGTATTGATCGGACTGTTGGTGGTTGAGGGTTCATCCGGCATTCCTGGAGGGGGACTGGTGGTCGCCATGCTATTTGCCGAAGCGTTCAATTTGCCCATTGAGATTGTGGCCATTGTAGGGGGCATTTACCGCTTGATCGATATGGGAAATACCACCGTCAACTGTATGGGGGATATGGTGGCAACAACAATAGTGTCCAAATTCGAGACGCAATGGAAACCATCTTACGCACCATCAAAATACCAATAAAGTATGAAAACCAAGGGAATTTACTTTTTTACGGCTTTGTTTTTTGCACTGCAATTGGCCGCACAGTCCGGAGCGGGCACCAAGGAAAACAGGGAAGCACTTTTTGATACCCTATTGGCCATGACCAAACAACGGGAGGCGTTCTCCCATTTCAAGAACAAAGCGCTCAACTTTGATCCCATCCGGAACATGGAAAAGTTGCGGCAGGAATTTATCGATGCAGAAACCAATGACGATCTTTGGTTTGCCCTGGTGAAATTGAGTGCGGCGCGGCATGATAAACACCTGTCCATTGGGCCAATAGAAAATGGCCTGACCATCCCATCCGTCAAAGAAGGCCGCGCACCTATTCGATTCCATCCCGATTTTTCCGCTGAAAAGCTATCGTTTTTTGTTTCGGACCTGGCGAAATCCATTGCGGATTACGGGGGGAAAAGGACACCGAAAATTGGCGATGAACTCCTTGAGGTCAATGGCCTTGCCCTGACCGATTTTGTGGAGCAAGTGCGGCCCTTTATCGCCTATTCCAACGAAAGCAATTTTAAGATCAGGACGGCGGACGCCCTATCCAAAAGAAGTGCCCAATGGCCCAGCACAGTTTTCAAGGATAGTTTTAGTATCGTCCTCAAACCAAAAAAGGGAAGGCCCTATGCCCTCAAACTACCCTATTTGAAGAAGGTTGATTGGCAATATGGGCGGTTTTTACGCAATTACGAAGGTTATGGCCTGGCATGGGAAAAAGAATCCTTTTCGGTGTATTTACCCAATGACAAAAGTTCAAAAACGATTTTATTATGGTGGTATGGATTTAGGAAGGATTTAAGGGAGGCGGTGGACGAGTTGGTTGCCTATGCGGAAACCCATAATTTGTTGGACCACCATCTTATCATCGATGCGGTCAACAGCAGGGGTGGAAGCCAGGGAGCTTACGCATTGGCACGATTTTCATCCCAACCCTTCAAAACCACGGGGGGAAATCTCAGACTTAGTGACATCACCCATGATTTTATTGCGCGTCGAACCAAAAACTATTTGGCAAACAAACAATTGATGGACGGTAGTTCCCCCGAAACCGAAGATGATGGGTCCTGGATGATGGAGTGGTTGCATGGACCGGTTTTAAAAGGACTGGAACGTGGTCAAACCTACAGTAACAATGTCCCTTTTAAATGTGCCCACCTCCCGTACTACTCGGATTGGATCATGCAACCGGCAAAAAAACATTTCAGGGGGAAATTGGTACTCTTTTCAGGACCCTGGGGAGGATCCCATATGGATCAGTTTTCCGCCATGGTCAATGACAATGGGCTGGGCCATACCCTGGGAATGCCCTCTGGCGGATATAGCAACACCTGGGAATGGGAAGAAGAGGTGTATTTTCCCAACAGCACCCTACCGGTGGTCAGGTTTATGTGGAACATTGGCCATACCATTCGCCCAAACGGACAAGTACTTGAAGGAAACCCGGCCCAGGTGGATGATTTTATTCCCGTAACCAGGGAGAACTACCTGGATTACAAAAATATTTTGCTCCGTAAAGCTTTGGAATGGCTGGAGTGAACTGCCCAGGGGCAGCAAGGAAATCGATACGATCCTTTCGACGCAGGTGTCGGAATAGTTAAATATCGAGTAAAGGATGTTCCATGTGATTCGATCGGTGGATTGGCACCTTGGTATTAACAGCATCGACCTGTTTTTTACAATATGATACTACCCAAAATGAAGAAATGCATAGTACTGACCCTGGCAATGGCAGGATGCTCCTGTTTTGCCCAACAGCCCGAAGAAAAACGGGAAAGGGCCTTTGAATTCAAAAATGTGGGGCCATCACGCGGGGGCAGGGTAACCGCAGTAAAAGGTGTTGTCGATAGTACAAATGTCTACTACATGGGTAGCACAGGGGGCGGGCTTTGGAAAACCATCGATCATGGCAATCACTGGAAGAACATTTCGGACGGATATTTCGAAAGTCCTTCCATCGGGGCCATTGCCATATTCCAGAAAAATCCAAATATCCTTTATGTGGGTACAGGTTCGGATGGTATCCGCAGCAATGTTATTGTGGGCAGGGGAATATATAAATCGATTGATGCCGGGAAAACATGGGAATTTTCCGGATTGCGGAATGCAGGGCAGATCGGGGGATTGGAGGTACATCCCAACAATCCAAAAATAGCTTATGCGGCCGTGGTGGGGCAACCGTTTGGAAAGTCCAAAGAACGGGGTGTCTTTAAGACCATGGATGGCGGCAAACATTGGAACAACGTGCTTTTTCATTCAGATTCCGTGGGAGCAGTGGATATTGAACTGGCACCAAACCGACCAGAAATTGTCTATGCCACCATGTGGCGTGCCCGGCGTAAGCCCTGGACCATTATCAGTGGTGGGGCAACCGATGGTATCTATAAATCCGTGGATGGTGGAAAAAACTGGAACCGGTTGAAAAAGGGGCTCCCCAACGCCTTGACCGGAAAAGTGGATTTAGCGGTAAGTCAGGCCATGCCTTCGCGTGTTTGGGCGCAGATCCAGGCAGCGGAAGGGCAGGAAGGGATTTATAAGTCGGACGATTATGGCGAATCCTGGGAAAAGGTGGAAATGCCCGCTAAAGTCCATAAATCCGTAATGTACCGACCGTTTTACTTTACCAATATTGACGCAAATCCGCAAAATGCGGATAACATTTGGGCCGGAACCAAAAAGTTATGGACCTCCTACAATGGGGGTAAAAAGTGGAAGGAAATCATTCCCCCACATTCCGATCATCACGATTTATGGATCAATCCCAGGGATACCCTTTTCATGATTGCTGGGAACGATGGCGGTGGGGCCATTTCAATTGATGGGGGCAAAAATTGGTCTACCCAGTTCAACCAACCTACAGCGGAACTCTATTCCTGTAATATCGATGACCAATATCCCTTTTATCTCTATTCCGGGCAGCAGGATAACACTACCATTCGTGTTCCAAGCCGTTTACCTGCACAAAATGTACTGAACAGTAATGACGGACATGGCATGGAAAATCTGGTTTTTTGGGATAGGGTCGGAGGATGTGAAACGGGACCTGCCATCCCCAAACCTGGTGACCCCAACATTGTTTACAGCAATTGCAAAGGTCAGTTTTCGGTGTACAACCATAAATTGGGTACGGAACACCTGTATTATATTGGTGGGGAAAGCCTTTATGGCAACCATCCTGAGGATATCACGTATCGCTTTCAACGGGTGACGCCCATGGAAGTGTCCCCACATGACCCCAACGTGGTCTATTACGGCTCCCAATACCTGCACAAAACGACCGATGGGGGCAAAAACTGGGAAAGGATATCCGGGGATTTGACCGAAAACAAGCCCGAATATCGAATGCGGAGCGGTAGCCCTATAGATGAAGACATTTCCGGGGAGGAATATTATGCCGTGCTTTACGCCATACAGGAATCCCCCTTAAAAAAAGGGTTGATTTGGACCGGTTCCAACGATGGGCTGATCCATGTTACCAAAGATGGTGGTGCAACCTGGGCCAATGTAACCCCTGGTATTCCAAGTGGAGGCCGTGTTCAACATCTGGAAGCATCCCCCCACGACCCTGCCAAGTGTTATGCCGCAATCAACAGGGATTACCTTGGGGACGAGCAAACGTATTTTCTTAAAACCGAAGATTATGGGAACACCTGGCAGCGCATTGACCAGGGTATTTCCAAGGGCCATGTCGCCAGGGTACTCCGTGAAGACCCCGATAGGGAAGGGCTACTATATGCAGGAACAGAGTTTGGCCTATACCTTTCCTTTGATGACGGTGCACATTGGCAGTCTTTTCAACGTAATTTGCCCGTGGTTCCTGTTACCGATATACAGGTCTTTCGTAATAACCTGGTTTTATCCACTTTAGGCAGGTCGTTTTGGGTTTTGGAGGATATTGGCCCTTTGCATCACCATAGTCCGGAGAAAAGGCCAAAACTTCATGTGTTTCAACCGACACCAAATCACGAATCCAAGCAAAACATCTATTTTACCTTACCGGAAAAAGTAACCGATACCGTGGTGAAATTTCAATTTTCCAAAGATGGGCAACCGGTGCATAGCAAAGACCTAAAAGTGACGAAGCTTCCCAAAGATGAATTGGGCATACGAAGAACAGAATGGGATTTTAGATGGTACTTCAAAAGAAAAGGGGAAAAAGATTTTCCAGGGCCCAGGGTATCTCCTGGAGATTACGATCTGAAGATTTTTTTCGGGCAGGACAGTGTTCATACAACAATCCATTATGGACTACATCCGGAATTAAAGGAAAGCGGTGTAACCCTAAAAGACCTGCAGGAACAGGAAAAGCTTTCCATGAAGGTTACCCAATTATACTTGTCAATTGACCGCAAGATAAAAATGCTCGAAGAACAATTGGAAGGGACAACAAACAAAAAGAGAAAAGAAGGACTACGAAAGCGCCTGACCCTTTTGAAAAAGGGCCCTAAGCGATATGATAAGCCCATGCTGTTGGACCATGTGAAATACCTCATGGAAATGTGTTCCGAGGAGCAACAACCTTTAGGCCGAGATGCTTTTGAAAGGTTCAAGCAATTGCAATTGGAATGGGAAACGATGCAATGATTTGATCCAGTATTTTTGGAAGAACGTCAAATTTCGGGCGTAATTCGACCGCTTTCTTGGGGGTAAGAGCCCTCCAAAACCGCAACTTTGGAGTACCCTTATGGGCCTCCCCGCCTACCCTAAAACCTCAGTTCAGAAAAAGAATCCATAGACCATATAATTAGCGCGAGTACGATATAATTTCTTATCAGCCAAAATCCGTCAAATTGAGTGGTTTTTCGTAATGAAATGAAGAAAAATTGTATCGAAATTAGGATTTTGCAAGAAAATCACTTGCCTGCCTGACCGGTAAGGTAGGTTTTTCGATACCTTTTTGCTACCGCAAAAACACTCAAAATAATGTAATTTTCTTCTATCGAACTCACCTCAAATTATCAAATTCATTTTTCTTCTCCAGAGGAATCAAAAAAGCATATTTTTTTGACCTAATTATTGCGATTTCATCAAAAAGCCAGTCAATTTCACGAAAACTTACGAAATCGTTTTCGTACAATTTTCGTAAATAACAACAGCAGTATTTAACTATCTGATATTCAAAATCTTAAAATGAATTTAGTGGAGCTCAACCTCAACGGGACACCACCGCTTGGAGGCGCCCCAAACTGTTAAAATGTCTTAAAAGGGACTCCCTATCAAATACTTTTAGAGGGCTAAATAGGAGTGACCAACACCTCCTTTTGCGAACAACTCAAACGTGTAAATAATCAAATAACCTTAAGTAGTATGAGCACAAAACATTTTGGCCTTGCCATCCTGCTCTTAACCACGGTATGGAGCCTAAAAGCCCAAACCATTACCGGAAATGTCAGGGATGTAAGTGGGCCGCTGCCGGGGGCAACGGTTTTGGAGAAGGGAACCCAAAATGGAACCCAAACGGATTTCGACGGTAACTTTATTCTGGAGGTGTCGGATGCCAATGCCATCCTGGTAGTAAGCTATATTGGATATGCTCCACAGGAAATTCCATTGAACGGGAGCAATGAACTGAACATCGTTTTGGCAGAGGATGCCCAAAGCCTGGATGAGGTTGTTATTGTTGGTTATGGCCAGACACAGAACAAACGATTGGTCACCACGGCCGTGGCAACGGTAAAATCCCAAACCATTAAACAACTGCCCATATCCCAGGCGGAAGCCGCCCTACAGGGAACGATTCCCGGGGTGGTCGTCCAGCAAAACTCCGGATCTCCCGGATCGCCCCAAACGGTAAGGGTAAGGGGGGTCGGCACACCTAACAATTCCAATCCGCTCTTTATCGTGGACGGTATCCAAGTGCCCGATCTGAGTTTCCTGAACCCCAACGATATTGTATCCCAAACCGTATTAAAGGATGCCGCTTCCACAGCGATCTACGGTTCCAGGGGAGGTAATGGCGTAATTCTCGTCGAAACATTGCGCGGACAAAAAAGGGCGATGAAACCGCAGGTATCCATCAGTACTTTTTACGGTATCCAGAGCTTGTTCAATCAACCCAATTTAATGAACAGAGATCAATACTTACAATACTACAATCAAGGGGTCGCCGCAGTAAATGGAAACACGGCCCCAGGATTTAGGGGCGCATTTACCGATGCGGAAAGAGCCCTATTACCCGATACGGACTGGTATGATGTTGTTTTTGATGATGCCCCGGTACAAAATGCCTATGGCTCGGTAGTCGGTGGGACCGAAAACCTTTCCTATTCCCTGTCCGGAGGCTTTTTTGACCAAGAAGGTATTTTGGGCGGTGAAGGAAAGTCCGAATTTAAAAGAAGGAACATCAGGGGTTCGATCAGTATCGATCTGACCGATAAAATAACATTGGATGCTTCCGCGCAATATCAGTTTTCCAATCGTTTTACCATTCCCCAGAATACGGGTGGTGCCGGTGTTGGCATCAGTAGTTTTATCAATGGCCTACCCCCCATTTATCCCGCATTTGATGAGGAGGGTAACTTTTTCAATCCCTTTATAAATGGGAGTACCCCAGTTGCCAATGGGGTTCCCATAAACAGTTTGGGTGCCGTTGCCAATCCCTTGTTCTCCATTGCGATCAGTAACAACGAAGCCATTCAGGATGCCACCAATCTCAACCTTTCCCTAAAATACCAACTAACGGAAAACCTAAAATTTAGGGGGTGGTATGGTTCTTTTAACAACTTTATCCTTAACCGAAGCTTTACCCCTTTGTTGGTGCAATCCGAACAACAGTTCGATACCTCACCCTTTGTCAATTATACCGAGATAAAAAGTCGTCAGGAAAACAGGCAATGGGGTGGTTCCATGGAATACGATTTTGGTAAGTTCCTGAAGGACGACCATAACCTAAATCTGCTTCTGGGATATGAAGCCGTGGAAACTACCTTTATTGGCGGTGATATTATCAACGACACCGGATCTTTTCTCACCAATGATTTTGACAAGGTCAATTTTGCCCTTTCCGAGGATATTACGGATGCCACCGTGGTACCCGGTACCACATTTCCCAGAAATATTGAATCCTTTTTCGGAAAAATAGATTACAATTTTAAAGAGAAATATCTGTTCAGTGCGGTATTGCGAAGGGACAAATCCTCCAGTTTTGGTCCGGACAACAGGGTAGGTTGGTTTCCGGCAGTATCAGCGGGATGGGTAATCTCGGAAGAGGATTTTTTGCGGAATTCAAGGGCCATTACCTTATTGAAGTTAAGGGGAGCCTGGGGAATAAGCGGTAATGACCAATCCTCCTCTCCATTCGCTTACGCGGCAACGGTCAATACACAGGCCGGATATGCGGGACAGCCGGGCATCGCCCTTACCAGTCTTTCCAACCCCGTATTGGGATGGGAGGAATTGACACAGTTCAATGTTGGTCTGGACATCAACGCCTTGGAGAACAAGCTGGGCATTACACTGGACTATTATATTAAGGAGACCTCCGATATTTTATTGGGAGCGACCACGCCATTGACCTCCGGATTGAATCCAGCGATTGAAAACACAGGTTCGGTGGAGAACCGCGGATTTGAAGTCCTGGTCACCTATCGCGAAAATTACGAAAGCGGATTCGGATGGAACATCGGTGCCAATTTGGGTTTCAACAAAAACGAAGTTACCGATCTTGGGGAAACCTCTTTCATTCCAGGGGCCCAATTGACCCCACTGTTCAACGATTTTGCCACAAGGACACAGGTGGGGGATCCCATAGCCAGTTTTTATGGCTTTGTGGTAGAAGGCGTGGATGCGCAGGGGAACTTGATTTTTGCCGATCTGGACAACAGTGGAAACAATCAATTGACCCCGGACGAAGGTGACAAGACCATTATAGGGGACCCTAATCCGGATGCCACCGTTGGTTTCACACTGGGAATGAACTATAAGGGTTTTGATTTTTCTGCTTTTATGTCGGGGACTTTGGGCAACGATATCTTTGATGCCACTATTCGATATGATGCATTGGGCACCAACAGGCCTGCTGCTTACGTTACGGAACCGGGAGCCCCTAGAAACATTGTGGTCAGTACCGCCCCGAACGGGGAACAGTTGATTTCGGACTTTCACGTTCAGGATGGCAGTTTCCTAAAAATGAAAAACGTATCCCTGGGGTATAGCCTGCCCGACGATGTTATCGAACAGATTGGATTGCGGCGATTGCGGCTCTATGTTTCCGGTCAGAACCTCTTTGTCTTGACAGGTTATAATGGCATCGATCCAGAGATTGGCCAAAACAATACCGGGTCGCCATTGAACATTGGTATCGATCAGGGCTTTTTCCCACAAGCCAGGCAGTTTATCCTTGGTCTTAACATTGATTTTTAATCCTCCTAACTCAAAAAATAATCGTGATGTATATAAACAGATTAATTCTTATAGGCGTCGTAGTTATGTTCGCTTCCTGTGCGGAAATAGATGATTTGGAACCCGTAACCGAGATCAATGCGGATACCGCCTTTACTACCGAAGAGAATGTGGTGGCCAGTCTAAACGCCGCCTATGATCCTTTGCAGTGGCAATCGGTGCTTGGGCAGAATACCTTTCCCTTACTATCGCAAGGGGTAAGGGCAGACGACCTTCATTCCCAATCTGCCAGTTTTTGGGCCATTGGGGCACAATGGGATCAGTTTAGCACCATAGTTCCTTCCTTGCCGTCCGTGGCCGCCCTTTGGAGTAAATGGTATCGCGCGGTTGGCAGGGCAAACTTTACCATAGAACTCGCTGGGAATTTTGACAACTATACTACCGATGGGCTACAGCAACAGATAATCGGGGAAGCCCGATTTTTAAGAGGCCTGTACTATTTTGAACTGGTACGGCTATGGGGAGGTGTTCCCTTGTTCGAAGAGCCCATTACCTCTTCCGAACAGGAGATTTTTAAAGCGCGTTCCACAGCAGCGGAAGTGTATGCCTTTATCGAAGCGGATCTACAAGCAGCAGCCGACCTGCTCCCTGAAAAGGGTGCGGAACGGGTGCAGGGCTCCGCTACTTCGGGAGCTGCGTTGGGACTTTTGACAAAGGTCTATTTGTATCAACAGAAATGGCCCGAAGCCGTGGCGAGCGCGGAACAGGTCATCAATCAAGGAGTGTACCGCTTGGAAGAGGATTTTAGGAACAATTTTTTACAGACGACGGAATTTGGACCGGAATCGCTGTTCGAAATCAACTATCAAGACGGTCTTTTTGCCGGAGGATTCGTCAATACCAATCAACAACAGGAAGGTTCAGCCATGTGGCGATGGTCGTTCCCCTTTCTTTCGGGAACCTATCCTTCATTCAACAATTTTATTCCTCGACAAGACTTGGTCGACTTTTTTGACGATAGCGATCAACGAAAGGAAGCCACCTTTTTGTTACCTGGCCAAGTGTTGAACTCACCGGGATTGGCCACATTGGGATTTGACCCGGTCCCGGACAATTTTGGGTACGCCATAGGGGTGAACACTGGAGCAAAAAAATACTTTTTGACTTTTGAAGAAGTACAGGAACTATTGAATGTCGAGGGATCTCCCCTCAACGAAAAGATATTGCGGTACGCAGAGGTATTGTTGATGCACGCAGAAGCCTCCCTAATGGGGGGAGGTGGTAATGGTCAGGCCTCATTCCAGCAAGTTATTGATCGGGCCTATGGATCGGGTAATCCGGCAGCCCCCAGCTATACCCTTCAAGGGGTTCGTGATGAACGCCGCAGGGAACTGACCACAGAAGGATGGAACCGTTTTACGGATTTGGTCCGTTGGGAGATTTTGGATGGGGGCGGTGTTATCGGGCCTGCACTCCAGGCCATAGGAAAAACCGATTTTTCATCGCCCCGTGATTTACTGTTGCCCATTCCGCAACAGGAAATAGATATCTATCCAGAAGGGCTGCTGGAACAAAATCCGGGCTATTGATATGAGGACCAAAAACAGGAAAGGATACATGAAACGAGCCATTGCGATGACATTGATACGCAACGGAATGTTAACTCGCGAATTCCATCTGACCGTTAAGAAACAATAAATAGTAACAGATGAAAACAAATACGAACACCATACGGACACTGCAGGGCTGGCTATTGGCAATTTTGACCCTCATTACCTTCATTTCTTGTGAGGAAGAAAAGTTTTTTGACGATTTGGACAACGTTTTACCATCCTATGTCGACGGCATTCAAAACCTGGACGAAGAAGGGATTGATTGTGGTGGGGGCTCAGGGGTGGCCTGTCCTTCATGTAGCGATGGTATACAAAATCAAGGGGAAGAAGGGATTGATTGTGGTGGCCCTTGCGAGGCTTGTATTCCCACGCCCAGGGCCGACGAATTGCAAAACACCACCTCGCCGTATTTTTTTACGTTTGAAGCAAACGACGCTTCGTCGGGCAGGAACCTGCTTCCCTTGCCCCAGGATGCTCAAGGCGTTACCTTCAATTTGGGAGCTGCGGATCCAGCCGGAGGGGACGGATTGGTAGGACAGATCCTAAGACCGGAAAACGGCCCCTTTGGTGGCTTTGAGGACTTTAAGTTCCAACCACAACCGGGCCCTATCGATTTTTCTTCCTACAACAAGTTTACCATGGAGGTATACATTCCTTCCAGCAATGATTTTTCAGGAAACCTGGAGCCCCTGGTTGAAGTTATCCTTCACGATAATATCGATGGGAACTTTTTTCAACGGTGGACGATTTTACCCCTGACCGTAGAGGAATCCGATTTCGATTCCTGGGTTACCCTGCGGTTCGATGGGACCAATTCCGTTTCGGCCAATGACGGTACTCCTTTAAGTGATAACGCCACCTACGATAATATCACCTTGCGCTTTGGGGGTAGCGGCCATACGGAAGCCGGGGAATTTTTTGTTCGTGATCTGCAGGCCGTCACCTCCTTTATTGCCGAGGGAACACCCAGGGCGGATGCACTGTCCGGTTCGGGACTGCCTTTCTTCTATACCTTTGAGACCGGCGATGCCGACTCCGGGCTTCATCTGTTACCGCGTCCAACCGAACAACAAGGCGTGGTTCCCACCTATCGGGTTTCCGATCCCGCGGGAAGTACCGATGCCGTGACCCGTATCCTTAGGCCGGAAAATGGACCCTTCGGCGGCTTTGAGGACTTTAAGTTCCAACGGCAACCGGAAACCATCGACTTTTCCGTGTACCATAAATTCAGGTTGGATGTGTACATTCCTTCGACCAACGATTTTTCCGGAAACCTGGAACCTTTGGTAGAATTGATCTTACATGATAATGTCGATGGTAATTTCTTTCAGCGATGGACCATTATTGCGGTCACGATAGACCCTTCGGATTTTGATAGCTGGGTAACCGTAGAATTTGATGGTACCACGGCATTATCAGCTGCGGACGGCACCACACTGCTCCCCGATAACGATACCTATGACAATTACACCTTACGGCTTGGTGGTTTTGGCCATGTGGAGCAAGGCGAGTTTTACATCCGGGACTTTGTACCAATAATGGACTAGGGGATTGTGGCAGGCCTTTGTAAAGAACAAAATAATCCAGTAATCGCCCACAGGAAAAACTGGATAGGACAATGTAGTTTTAAGTTAGTTAATTTTTCTTTGGAATTAAGGAGAAGACACCTTTTGATATGCTTCTCCTTAATTTTTGAAAACGTATTCCACGGGAAGATGGCAATTCCTATAAATCATAAAAAACCTATAATTTGAACAGGTTGACCTATTTTTTTATCTGGCTTGTATTCGTACAGTGTTCATCCAATGGGTCCACGGAACCGATAGTTCTGGAGGCTTCCTGTTTTGATAACGTCCAGAATGGCGATGAGACCGGTGTGGACTGTGGGGGAAGCTGTTCCCAGGCATGTGAACCCCTGGAACCCGTTGGGATTCCGACCACAGGATATTCGACACCTATGGAATACTCCGGTCATACATTGATATGGTCCGATGAATTTGATGGAAATGGACTGGATACGGCCAAGTGGGACTTTCATTTGGGCGATGGATGTCCTGGTTTATGCAACTGGGGAAACAATGAAGAGCAGTATTTCACCAATACTTCCGATAACATCCATTTGGAACAGGGAAATCTTATCATTACGGCGATCGATCAATTCGCCTCGGGAAAAAACTATACCTCATCCAGAATACATACGGATGATTCCTTTGAATTTCAGTTTGGACGGGTGGATATTCGAGCGAGTATGCCTTCGGCGCCTGGGACTTGGGTAGCGCTTTTTATGCTTAACAAGGAGTATACGATTACAAATCCCGATGCCTACTGGCCCAGTGGTGGGGAAATTGACATTATGGAGTACCTGGGGGAAGACGCCAATAACATTTTGGGAACGGCACACTATGGGACGGATTTTCCAGCAAACCATTATTTTGATTCCGTTGACTTTTCCTCGTTGAATGGGGTTGCCTTTGATGAGGCATACTATGTTTTTTCCATTGTATGGGAGGAAGATCGTATCACCTGGTTGGTCAATGATATTGCTTATCATTCCCTATCGCCCGAAACAACAGCGGGCAATGGGCAGCCCTATCCATTTAATGATGCGTTCTATTTTGTTTTTGCCCTGTCCGTGGGAGGTAATTTGCCCAGTGCATCCCCCTCCCCTGCTGATTTTCCCGATTCGTTGATCATAGACTATGTCAGGGTTTTTCAAAAGGATTAAGAAAAGGGAATGGACATTACTAAATGGGTCGGAGCAACCAATATAATTGACAAAGGCCTAAAAAAAGGATTGAAAATGAGTAATAGGATTGGCTGGGATAATAGCTGCCGATCCAAAACAGATAACCCATAGGAATGTATTTTATAGGATTGGACATAGGCAGTTCGTCGGTCAAGGTAGCCCTTGTGGAGCAGGATACGGGAAAATGCATTGGAGTGGTTCTTGAACCCGAGGAGGAAATGTCCATGTATGCCCCCCAAAAGGGCTGGGCGGAACAAAAACCACAGGATTGGTGGGCCTGTGTCTGCCGGGGCATCAAAAAAATTAAAAAGGCCCACACCATTTCCAAAAACGATATTGTCGGTATTGGAATCTCTTATCAAATGCACGGATTGGTGGTCGTGGATACCCAGGGCGAACCTTTGCGTAAATCCATTATTTGGTGCGATAGCAGGGCAGTGGACATTGGAAATAGGGCATTCCAGGGAATAGGGGAAGACTATTGCAAAAATCATCTCTTGAATTCCCCAGCAAATTTTACCCTGTCCAAACTCAAGTGGGTCCAGGAAAACGAACCTGAAACCTTCGCCAAGATCCATAAATTCATGTTACCGGGGGATTATATTGCCTATTGCCTGTCGGGAACCATGAACACCACCGTCCCAGGTCTTTCCGAAGCGATCCTATGGGATTTTAAGGCCAAAAAAGTCTCCTCCCAAGTGTTGGAGTACTTCCAAATTGACCGGGCGCTCCTCCCCGAAGTCGTGGAAACCTTTTCACAGCAGTCCACGGTCTCCAAAGAAGGTGCCCTGGAAAGCGGACTACGGGAAGGGACCCCAATACTATACCGGGCCGGGGATCAACCCAACAACGCACTTTCACTCAATGTTTTCCATCCCGGTGAAGTGGCCGCTACCGGGGGAACCTCCGGGGTAGTTTACGCAGTGACCGACAATCTTGCGGTTAAGGAGTACGAAAGGGTGAACAATTTTGCACATGTGAACTATAAAAAAGACGGTGTGCACAACATCGGAAAACTCCTCTGCATCAATGGTGCCGGTATTCAATACCGTTGGTTGATGAACAATCTTTCGGTAGCGTCCTATGAAGAAATGAACCAATTGGCCGCTGAAGTGGAGGTGGGATCGGACGGGGTTTGCCTGATTCCCCTCGGAAATGGTGCCGAACGAATGTTGGGGAACAAAGATGTGGGAACACGCCTTGTGAATGTGGACCTCAACAGGCATTCCAAGGCACAGCTGTGCAGGGCAGCGTTGGAGGGCATTGCCTTTTCGTTCGTCTACGGTATTGAGATCATGAAAAGGGATGGCATTGCCACCAAGTGCATTCGTGCTGGAAACGACAATCTGTTCCGTTCCGAAATTTTTGCGAACACCATAGCTACCTTAATCGGGAAAGAAATCGAAATCTACAATACCACGGGTGCCGTGGGAGCGGCCAGGGCGTGTATCCTGGCCAATGGAAATCATTCGGAATTTGAATCGTACATGAAAAACGACCATGTCATGACCTTTATGCCCTTTAAGGACAAAACTCCCTATCAAAGCGCATATGAAAACTGGAAAAAAGAACTCGAATTAATCATAGATAACTAGTATTTAAAGATGGTACTTTTAGGAGAAAAGGAATTTTTTAAGGGAATCGGTAAGATCACCTATGAAGGCAGGGATTCGGACAATCCAATGGCCTTTAAGTTTTACAATCCGGAACAAAAAGTGGCGGGTAAGACCATGAGGGAGCATTTTAAATTTGCCATGGCCTATTGGCATACCCTCTGTGGAACGGGAGCCGATCCCTTTGGTCCGGGGACAAAGCAATTTCCCTGGGCCACCTCATCAGACCCGATGGAAGCGGCCAGGGACAAGGCCGATGCCGCTTTTGAATTCGCCACTAAAATGGGTTTTGGTTATTATTGTTTTCATGACTTTGATTTGGTGGATGAAGCCGGGACCTTGGCGGAATCCGAGAAACGAATCCACAAGATTGTCGATTATCTTAAGCAAAAACAAGCTGCTTCCGGGGTAAAACTGCTTTGGGGAACCGCCAATTGCTTTTCCAACCCGCGGTATATGAACGGGGCGGCGTCAAATCCCGATTTTAATGTAGTGGCCCACGCCGGGGCACAGGTCAAAATTGCCTTGGATGCCACCATAGCCCTCAATGGTGAAAACTATGTGTTCTGGGGCGGCCGTGAAGGTTATATGTCCCTTTTGAACACGAATATGAAATTGGAACAGGAAAATATTGGCCGCTTTTTGAACATGGCAAAGGACTATGCCAGGAGCCAAGGTTTTAAGGGGACCTTCTTTATTGAACCCAAACCCATGGAACCCACAAAGCACCAATATGATTTTGATGCGGCGACCTCCATAAATTCGATTCGTGAATACGGCCTGGAAAATGATTTTAAATTGAACATCGAGGTAAATCATGCCACCCTGGCGCAACACACCTTTCAGCATGAACTGCAGGTTGCTGCGAATGCGGGTATGCTGGGCAGCATAGACGCGAACCGCGGTGATTACCAGAATGGATGGGATACGGACCAGTTTCCGAACAATTTCATGGAAACGGCCGAGGCCATGCTCGTGTTCTTAAAAGCGGGTGGCCTACAAGGGGGAGGAATCAATTTTGATGCAAAGACCCGTAGAAATTCCACCGATTTGGAGGATATCTTTCTAGCACATATTGGCGGGGCGGACACTTTCGCCAGGGGACTATTAATTGCCGATGCCTTAATCAAAAAATCGAACTACGAAGTATTGCTGGAGAAACGTTATGCCTCGTTTACCTCGGGCAAAGGATTGGATTTTGTGCGCGATGCCCTGTCCTTGAACGATTTATATGAGTATACTAAAGTGGCGGGAGCGCCGGAACAAATCAGTGGAAAGCAGGAGTTGTTTGAAAATATTTTAAATCAATATTGCTAGGACAATTCATGGAATCCAATTGGGAAACAGCAAATAGGTGGGTCTTGGGTGACCATTTGGACGCAAGGAGCTGCCAAAGCCCGTCCACAATGGATAGCGGGATTATTGGCATACGTTATCCGATAACATTCCAACTATGAAACAAACATGAATTTTTAAATATCTTATTTATAAGTGATTAAAAATTTTAAACACATGAAAAACGCTTCTAAAAAAACTTGGTTTTTGGCATTGGTGGTTTCCTTGGGCGGATTCCTTTATGGGTTTGATGCGGCCATTATTTCAGGGGTAATGAACTTTGTGACCCCTGAGTTCAACCTCAACACCACGCAGCAGGGTTGGGTTCCCAGTTCGCCTTTGTTTGCGGCCATGTTTGCCATGCTCATTTCCGGAAGGATAAGCGACGTGGTTGGGCGGAAGAAAATGTTATTGATCGTTGCATTTTTATATGCGTTTTCAGCTTTTATGTCTGCCTATGCCATCGACTATCAAATGCTTTGGATTGCACGAATGATCGGTGGTGTGGCATTTGGAGCCGCGCTCATTATTGCCCCGGTGTATATCGCCGAAGTTTCCACGGCCAAGTCAAGGGGCAAATTGGTTTCCATCCAGCAATTGAACATTGTCCTGGGCTTTTTTGCGGCTTTTTTGAGCAACTATTATTTCAACGAGGCCTATACGTCTGGAATGAGTTCCTTTTTGACCAAAGAAAATGTTTGGCGGTGGATGTTGGGTGTCGAGTGTATTCCCGCAATTTCATACTTCGTGCTATTGCTTTTTGTGCCCAGGAGCCCGCGTTGGCTCTTTATAACAAAAAAGGACGAGGAAGCCCGTGGGGTTCTGATTTCCCTACATGGCAATCAACAGGGAAAGGACGAGGCCAAATCCATTTTGGAAAGTCTGGAGGCATCCAGAAAAAGTCAGGACAAAATCAGTATAAAGGACTTGTTCCATAAGTCATTAAGGTATGTCCTTACGGTAGGAATAGTTATCGGGATCATCCAGCAGATTACGGGAATCAATGCGGTATACTACTACGCTACATCCATCTTCCAACAAACGGGTATTGGCACCAATGCAGCCTTTTTATCCGGGGTGTTGTTAAGCTTTACCACCGTGGCCTTTACCATAGTTGCACTTTTTCTTATTGATAGATTGGGTAGGCGCCCTTTGTTCCTCATTGGACTGGCCGGTATTGCCGTAAGCATGTTGTTGTGTGGATACGGTTTTAGTAAAGCAACTTACCAGTTAAGCAGTGAAAAGATAGCTGTGTTGGATAGTTCCCTTCAACAAAAACTGGAGGTTTATATGGACAAGGTATACGATAAGGATATTGATTTTAAAAATGAGATGCAGCAAGCCCTTGGGACGGAGGTCTATGCAAAAAATGAGAGCGTCCTTCTTGAAGTCGCCACCAACATGAATCCAATCCTGATATTGATTGGGATTTTGGGCTTTGTTGCTTGTTTTGCTTTTTCATTGGGCCCCGTTATGTGGGTAATGCTGTCAGAATTGTTTCCCAATCGCTATCGCGGGCTCCTCATTGGGTGTATTGGATTTTTAAATGGTTTTTCAAGTTGGTTGGTCACACAAATTTTTCCTTGGGAACTGGCCAATCTTGGTAACGCGAAGACCTTTATGATTTTTGGAGTAACCGCACTTATCGGTTTTTTCATCCTGATGAAAATATTGCCGGAGACCAAAGGAAAGTCCTTGGAAGAACTTGAAGCTGAATTGATACGATAATGAGTACGATACAAAATCCAATATTAAAAGGGTTTAATCCAGATCCATCTATTTGCCGGGTTGGCGATGACTATTACATCGCTACATCGACTTTTGAATGGTTCCCTGGAGTACAGATCCACCATTCCAAAGACCTTAAAAATTGGAAACTGGTCGCAAGGCCCCTTAACCGGATTTCACAATTGAATATGAAGGGCATCCCCGATTCCTGTGGGGTTTGGGCACCGTGTTTGACCTATGACAAAGGCGTGTTTTATCTGGTCTATACCAACGTAAAATCCTTTGATGGCGTATGGAAGGACACCCCAAATTACATGGTCACCACAACCGATATCTTAGGGGAATGGAGCGAGCCCATTTATTTATCTTCCAGAGGTTTTGATGGTTCCCTTTTTCATGATCCGGATGGAAAAAAATGGTATGTAAGCATGCTCGTCGACCATCGAAACGGTAAGTTCTTTGGTGGGATTGAAATGCAGGAATATGACCCTATCCAAAAAAGATTGATAGGTAAGGTGCACTATATTACCAAGGGGACCGATTTAGGGCTGACCGAAGGGCCACATCTGTACAAAAGGGGTGCATATTATTATATTGTCTTGGCAGAGGGCGGCACGGAGTATGGGCATGCCATGAGTATTGGAAGGAGCACCTCCATATTTGGGCCTTATGAGTTCCATCCCGAAAATCCTTTTATCTCTGCGGCCGAAGCTAAAAACAACGTACTTCAAAAAGCCGGTCATGGTGATTTGGTGGAGACCCAAAACGGGGATTGGTATACCGTTTTTTTGGTGGGCAGGCCCCTTACAACGCACGGGAACTGCACCTTGGGTCGGGAAACTGCCATTGAGGAGGTGGTATGGAGAGCGGGGTGGCCGTGGCTAAAATGTGGGGGACGTATTCCAAGGGAAAGGATTCCCATGCCCAAGCTCACGGAACACCTATTCGATGATCCGAAGGAAAAGGTGGAATTCAACAATGGCAGCATTCCCATTGATTTTCAATCCTTGCGGATTCCTGTTTCGCCGGACTGGTGCGACCTTACGTCAAGAAAGGGCTTTCTGAGGCTCTATGGCAAGGAATCCCTGACCTCCTTGCACAACCAAAGCCTTTTGGCCAGGAGAATCCAGGATTTTCATGTAGTGGTTTCCACGGAACTTGAATTCCATCCAACCAACATCCATCATATGGCCGGTCTGGTATTTTATTACAATGCCGGGCATTACCATTACGCCTGTGTAACCTCCAATTCCGATGGTTCCAAAAAGTTTTTGAGCGTCATCTCTTCCGATAATTATAAAATGAGCTTTCAGGACGAGTTGGAGGACATTACCGCTTACGGGACGATTGTGCTGCGCGGAGAGATGAATCGCGATCAATTGCAATTCCATTACAGTACGGATGGGATGGATTTTAGGCCCATGGGGCAGGTACTGGATGCCAGCATATTGTCCGATGATCATGTGAGGAATGGCAGAAGTCGCTATCGACCGGCATTCACGGGGAGCTTTGTTGGAATGTGCTGCCAGGATTTGGAAATGAATGCCCACCATGCGGATTTTAAATGGTTTGCATATAAAGAAATCAATAATCAGTAGGTATGAAGCCAGGTTTTAATCCAAAATATCGGTCTGGCAGACCAGGGAAAACCATTTCGTTCGTATGGGGTCATCCTGGGTTTCATCCTACTAAAAGAAAGCTAAATGCATATCCTTGATTGTGTCAGTAATTGATTTTCCTGTCACATCGAGCGGAGTCGAGATGCTTTTGCTGACAAAACTTAAATAATGGAACACACGTGGAATCAAAAAACTAAAAAGTAGCCATCATGAAAAAACAAGGATTCATTTTTTTTGGTCTTGCCCTTTTACTTTCCTGTACGGAAAGGAAACAGGAAAAAAGCGATACCATCCCTACGGAAGAAGAAAACGTACAAAGGCAACTGGCGAAATTTGAACCCAAAGAAGGGGTACTGCTATTCGTGGGGCAGGAATTGGAAGCTGTTGGAGGTCTTGAAAACTACAATGACGGCTATCTTGATCATTTCACCAAACCCGCCGGATGGACCACGTACACCAATATCAATCCCGGAGGAAACTCCTTTGGACGTGTTCAGGAGGGACTGGACGGACTATTTGATACCCATGATTGGGGGGACAGCGATTACAATGCCACCTTACAACATGAGGATCCGGATTATTCAAATATGGCCATGGCCATAGGACTCCAGTTTGTCAATAATGAGGAGAAAGTGGCCGATGGTACACATGATGCCTATATCGATAGGCTCGGGGATTTTTTATTATCCTTGGGAAAGCGTCCCGTTTTTTTGCGGATAGCCTATGAATTTGATGGGGATCCCTGGAATCATTATGACCGGGAAACCACCATTGTTGCCTATAAAAGGATAGTGGACCGATTGCGTGCCAAAGGGGTTACCAATACCGCCTATGTTTGGCAATCCACGGGATTCATTTCGGGCCAGGAACATTTGGAAGGTTGGTACCCCGGTGACGATTATGTGGATTGGTGCGGAGTGTCCTTTTTTAACCGTTGGAAGGAAATTGAGATGTTTGAGTTTGCCCGGAAAAAGGGAAAGCCCGTTTTTATTGCGGAAGCCACCCCTACCATTTCGGATTATGGGGGCAAATTGTACGGATTGACCAAAGAGACCCAATTGGGCAATCCGGAACAGGCGGAGGAAGCCTGGCAAAAATGGTTCTTGCCCTTCTTCAATGCCATTGCGGAAAATGCCGATGTGGTCAAAGCCGTACACTATATCAATTGCCATTGGGATTCCCATCCCATGTGGGTGGAAAACCCCACTTTTAAAGGGATAGATGCCCGCTTGCATATAAACGATTCCATCAGCAAACGGTGGATCGAACGGACGTCAAAAGCACCATTTATCCTGTCTTCGGAGGATTTATACGACCGCCTTTACAACAATCACTAAAACCGAAAAAATGGACCTTAAAAAAATCCATGACACCTTTTGGGACCAGGGGTATGTCATCTTTGAAAAGTTTTTTGACGATGCTTTAATGGATGCCTACCATGAAAAAATAGCGTTCCATTACGGGACGGACCCCAGTTGGGAACATACGGAGGAGTTTATCTCGAAATCCTCGGTAGAGGTCATTCCCTGGTTTCCTTATCGGGATGGTACAGGCGGTTTTGATGGCATAGATAAGGATATCGTTTTTAATCAAATTACGGATGCCATCCTTAAAAATGGATGGAACAACCTTTACTGTATGATGATGTTTTCAAAAGCGGGAAGCAAAGGTCAGGCATGGCACCAGGATTGTCCGCCGGAAGACCCCTTTAAATACAACCTCAATCGTTTGGTGTATACCCAGGATATCACCAACGAGACCGGAGGCGAAATCGTGATTATGCCCAAAACACATAAAGCAGGAGTACTTCCTGTGGGCGACCCTCACGAAGCTCTGGACGGACAATTGGTCCTTCAACCCAAGAAGGGAACCGTTATTTTCTTGCATGGGCATTGTTTTCATGGCGTAATGCCCGTGAAAAAAGATAGAATTTCCACTAATTTTAGGGCAGTACCCATGGGTACCCCCGAAACGATTACCGATATCTGTGTATACCGAAATATGAGGTATCGTTTTTCAACCTCGGAAATCATCGAGGAACGGGAATAAATAGGTGGATTCAAAACATGGACAGAAAAATAAAATGGGGCATTGTTGGCCTGGGCAAAATCGCAAAGTTGTTTGCCGAGGATTTAAGACTTGTTCACGACGCAGAATTGGTGGCCGTTGCATCCACCAATAGGGAAAGGGCAAAAAGCTTTGCCCGGGAATTTGGCAATCCCCAAGCCTATGGCTCATACCAAGAACTATTCAACGATGCCAATGTGGATGTGGTGTATGTTGCCACGCTACACCATACCCATTGTCAGTTTAGCATTGCGGCTATGAACCATAAAAAGCACGTGTTATGTGAAAAGCCAATTGCCATCAATACCACTGAGGCCAGGCAAATGGTGGACGCTTCCCAAAGGAACAAGGTCTTCTTTATGGAAGCCTTTTGGAGTCGGTTCAACCCGTCCATCATGAAGATCAAAGAACTCGTTTCCGAAGGAATAATAGGGAAGCTACGGTACATTAATGCCGAATTCACCTTCTATAAATTGGACGACGACCCACAATCCCGATTATTGAATTTAGACCTGGCGGGAGGCTCCCTTTTGGACATGGGTGTGTATCCTGTTTTTTTGAGCTATTTCCTGCTCGGAAAACCACGGGAGATATTGGCAAGATCCCAGTTCCATGGCAACGGGGCGGAAATTCAGACCTCGATGCTGTTTCAATATGAAAATGCACAGTCGGTTTTATATAGTGGCTTTGCCAACAATACGGATATGAAGGCAAAAATATGTGGTGAAAAAGGCGAAATCTATATCGCACCCATTTGGCATGAAACACAGGGGTTTAAGCTGGTAACCAAGGGTACCGGCCAATTCCATGAGTTCCCTACAAAGGGCAAGGGATTTACCCATGAGGTAGCGGAAGTCCATGAATGTATACGGAACAAAAAGCTGGAAAGCGCAAAATGGAGCCATCAAAATTCCCTCGGCCTCATCGGGATAGTCGATCGGATTCGGTTAAATTCGGGGATTACATTCCCGTTCGAGGTTTAGAACCCATTTATATCCATTATGTCCAAGCTTACACTTAAAGACATCGCAAAACATTTTAAGGTTTCCGTATCCACGGTTTCAAAAGCGATCAACGACAGTTATGAAATAAGTGAAAAGCTCAAAGGTGAAATTCGGGAATATGCCAAGGCACATCACTACAGACCCAATAAAGTTGCGCTGAACCTTATCAATAGAAATACAAAAACCATTGGGGTGGTCATCCCGAATATTCTCAATTATTTTTTTGTCCAGGTCATATACGGCATTGAAAAAGTAACCGATGAGAAAGGATATAGCATCATCACTTGTATTACCAACCAATCTTTGGAAAAGGAAACCAAAACGTTGGAGCTATTGAGCAATGGTTCCGTGGACGGTGTGATCATTTCCTCTGCGGCCGAAGAGAATGAATTGCCCCACCACGCCGAACATTTGAGGGAATTATCAGAAAATCAAATTCCCCTGGTCATGTTTGATCGGGTCACCAATTTAATTGCTTGCGACAAGGTCATCGTGGATGATTTTGAAGCGGGCTATAAGGCGACGAAATTTTTTATCCAAACGGGTTGCAGTACCATTGCGATCGTCACCCCTATTGTGGATTCCGTTATAAGCAGGTTGCGGATCGAGGGATACAAAAAAGCATTGGCCGAGAACAATATCCCTTTTGATGACAAACTGGTGGAGGCCACGGATTCCTCGGAAGATCTGGAATTGACATTGTCCCTTTTACTGAACTATAAAAAAATCGATGGTATTATGGCCCTTGATGAAATTACGGCAGTCAAGGTGATGAGCATTGTAAAATCCAGGGGATACCATGTGCCCAATGACATCTCCATCATAGGATTTACCAATGGCGAACTTTCCAAATACGTTACGCCCGCCATAACCATGGTGAGTCAACATGGCCGATATATTGGAGAAACGGTAGCCAAGATATTGATCGATCGAATAGAACATAAAGACTCCAACGACCCATTTGAGACCAAAACCATACGAACAAGCCTTGTGGTCCGCGATTCCACCTTAAAGCTGGAATAGGCAAGCCGTCCTTCTGCACTGATGGGCTTTTTTTTACAACTCGGATACACCCGTATTTGTAGAATTCAGCAATACTTAATTTGACCGGAACCCCTTTTCTTCGGTTTGCGCCCAATGAGCCATTTGGTTATGCATAACCCGCAAATGGATTAATTAAAAGTTATGTTTTTTTATGGGCGAAGCGCCAATGCCCTTTTTTATTAATTTTCATTCCGAATAATTACTTGGCACTACGCTTCTTACAATGAATACAAAGCTATTGGTAATTGGATTGAAAAACTCAAATGTTCGGGCTTTTAGTAAGCTCTTCGAGCTTTATCAACCAAAAATCAAGGCTTTTTTGCGTTCAAAAAATTTAGGGGCTGGCGTCGATGACGTCATTCAAGAGACGTTTATCACCTTATGGAACAAAAGGGAGGCCATTGACCTTACCAGGTCCTTTGATGCCTATGTCCTTACCATTGCCAAAAATTACGCGCTAAAAGCCTTAAGAAAACAACTTAGTGACGAAATTGATGCCAATAATGCCGATATACAGGATCCGTCCCTGGCACCAGGGGATTTTATCGATCTACGGTACTACGAAAAAAGGATACAATCTTCCGTAAATAAACTACCCCCACAGCCCAAGGCCGTTTTTACGTTAAAACGCCAGCAGGGAATGTCCACCAAAGAAGTGGCCCTGGAATTGGATATCTCTCCCAAAACCGTTGAAAACTACATGAATAAGGCCTTAACGGCCCTACGAAAGGATTTGAAGGATTTTGCCTGGCTCCTGTTGTTCCCATTGTTCTGATGCCCTTATAAAACATTTTCTTAACATTATGTTAATACCCTTTTTTAGGGTGCTCCCTGGTTTTTAAGGCTATACCCAATACAAGATATAATTACCTATGGCATCCATAAAGGAAATTTGGAGACGATACCAAAGTGGCAAAGCCACTAGTAAGGATAAGCAAGAACTGATCAAGGCCATTGACAACAAGGATGCCGAATTGGACCGCATTTTTAATGCGGATTGGGGTGCTTCCAAAGATTTTAAGACCGGCCCCGATGAGATACAACACGCCAAAAAACGGTTGTTGGAAGAGCTTGGGTTGCCCCAAAAGCGAAAAAGGGCATTTCAAGGGTATCGAATTGCGGCAAGTGTGCTGATTTTAATTGGGCTGTCGCTTTTTCTTTATTTAAGGAACAGGGACACGATCATTACGATTGAAGTGGCCTCCGGAAAAACGATAGAACAGGTGGTACTGCCCGATGGTTCCAAGGTATGGATAAACCACGGCTCCTCAATTTCATATCCAAAGGATTTTTCACCTGAATCCAGAAGATTGCAACTGGTGGGCAATGCCTTTTTTGATGTGGTCAGGGACCCCTCAAAACCTTTTATCATTGAAACCGGAAAACTTAACGTTAAGGTGCTGGGGACCTCTTTTGATGTGTACTGCTATGCTGATGAACCCTCCAGCGTAACCGTACAAACGGGAAAGGTAGAAGTATCACATCCCAGGTCCAGTGCCAAAATCCAGCTGATTAAAAATGAACGATCCGTATTGGACCCGGAATCGGGTACCTTTCAAAAAGTAAAAATGGATTCGGGGATGGGCATTGCCTGGCGGAATAACGTACTGCAATTTGAAAATATGGAGTTGGGGCAGGTACTCAAAAATGTGGAACGCAAATACGGTGTCAAGATCAATTGTCCCGATACCCTTTTATTGAAAAGTAGGATACGCGCGCGTTACAAAAATGAACCCTTGGATACCGTCCTAAGCGATCTGGCCTTCATGACCAACTTTGCCTACAGCAAAAACGAAAAAACCAACGAGATAACACTAAAACCCAATCCCTATGAAAAAATAGAATAGCCCAACCAAAAAAGAAGGGTCGGGACCAAGTGCAATGGTCCCAACCCAGAACAAAGAAATTTACTTAAGCGATTAAATCTCTCTAATTACAAACATATGAAAACCACCTATTATGGCAAGCAACAACTGGCCATTTATAAGTTCTGTATAACAATGCTACTTTTTAGCATCTCCCTTTGCGCCCAGGCTTCCCATATTGAAAATATTAAAATAAGCCTGGAAGCGGAAAGTGAAACGATAGACGGGATATTCAAACAGATTGAAAATAAGACCTCATACTTGTTTCGGTATTCCGAGGACATCTTGAACGATGAACGAAAATTCTCATTATCCTATCAGGATGAAACCGTAAAGACCATCCTTGATGATATCAGCAATAAGGCAGGTCTTGTCTATAAAATTTCCGGTGATAACATTTCCGTTCGGAAATCTTTGCAAAAACGAAGCCTTAGGGGAACCGTAGTCGATGATGTGGGGACTCCCATTCCAGGGGTGAACGTTCTTGTAAAGGGCAGTCTAACCGGAGTGGTCACCGATTTTGACGGTAATTTTACCATTGAGGTTTCCTCTGGTGATATTTTGGTGTTCTCCTATCTGGGATTTACGACAACCGAGGTTTCCATTACGGATCAAAGTGAACTCAGGGTAACCTTAAATGAAAATGTAGATCAACTTCAGGAAGTTATTGTCTATGGATATGGAACGGGGACCAAAGAAAAATTCAACGGTGCCGTTTCAAAAGTGGAAACGGAAAAATTGAACACCTTTTCCTCCGCAAATTTTGAACAGGCCCTGGCAGGTAATGTATCGGGGGTCCAGATCATTGGGAATGGAAAAAACCCAGGCGAGAATTCCGTGATCCAGATTCGTGGATTGAATACATTGACCGCTGGAACCAATCCCTTGATCGTTGTTGATGGAAACCCACTTTCCGAAGGTTCTTCCTTCAGTTCCATCAATAACCAGGACATCGCATCCATTAACATCCTTAAAGATGCGGCCTCTGCTGCAATTTATGGATCTAGGGCATCCAACGGGGTTATCCTGATAACCACAAAAAAGGGAAAGCAAGGGGATTTAAAGGTGACCTATGACACCTATTACGGATTTCAGGACCGTATTGATAATTTTCAACTGGCAGATGCCTATGATACCGCACTTTTCGATTTTGATGCACGTAATTTTGGTTATGTGTCCGGCGGACCTGGAAGAAGTATCGATGATGACAATGCCACCAGGGATGCCAATGGCGGAGGTAAGCGCAGTAGGGTCCAACCCTTTTTACAGGGCTATTTGGATGGACAACCGGGATTGACCAATACCAATTGGACCGATGCGGTATTCCGAACGGCACGCCAGCAAAATCACTTTGTGAATTTAAGCGGCGGAACGGAAAAAACGGATTACTCGGTATCCTTTGGGTATTTGGATCAGGAAAATATCATCATCAGTTCCGATTATAAGCGGTACACCACCAATTTTCAATTGAACTCACAAGTAAGCGACCGTGTGCGTTTTGGTATTACGTCCAATATCTCCTTGGTCAACTCAAACCCAACCGGGGAACGAGGTTGGTCGTCCCATGATGCGGGTCGAAACAGACAACCGGATCCCGCCTATGCCATCGTATTGATGCATCCCTATTATCCTATCTTCAACGCAGACGGTTCTTTTGCCATTGCCAATCAGATTGATGATAATAATGACAATTGGGATGGTCCCATCTCCGAAAATGTTGTGGCAAAAGCGGAATTGACCGACTTCTTCGAGCGCCGCCTTCGAGTTTTTGGAAATACCTACCTGGAAATTGACCTTTATGATGGGTTACGATTCAAGACCTCTTTTGGCGGGGATTACAACACCATCTTCAGTGAATTCTTTGCCCCCTCGGACATTGGAAATTATCGGACCCCGGTGGCCAATAATTTGGCCGTGGCCTTTGAGAACAATGACAGGAGGGAAAACTATATCACGGAAAACCTATTGACCTACAATAAAACCTTTGGTAAACATACGTTCGATGCCTTATTGGGTTTTAGTTACCAACAAGAGAGCTTTTTTAGAACGCGATTGGAGAGTAACAACTTTGCGGATGACAACCTCCGTAATATTGCCGGGGCCACAAATCCATCCTCCGTCCCGGAACGAAGCAAATGGGCCTTAACTTCGTATTTCAGCCGATTGCAATACGATTTTGATGGCAGGTACTCCCTGTCCGGTTCGTTTAGAAGGGACGGTTCCTCAAGATTTGGGGCCAATACCAAGTTTGGTAATTTTGCCTCCCTATCGGCGGGCTGGGTATTGAGCAATGAAACCTTCTTTCCAGAGGATGGTCTGGTCAGCTTTGCCAAATTAAGGGCAAGCTGGGGGCAGACCGGGAACAATCAAATTGGGGATTTCGCCTCTATTGCATTGGTTGAGCCGGACAACTATGTCATTGACAACCAACTGACTCCGGGATCGTTTATAAGGACCTCCCCCAATCCGGATTTGTCCTGGGAAACCAATACGGCGTTGAATTTAGGGGTCGATTTCGGATTCCTGAACAATAAGCTGTTTTTGACCGCGGAGTATTACAATTCCAAAACAGAAGACCTTTTATTGGAGGTTCCCGTACCCCAACAATCCGGTTTTGAAAACTCTTTGCAAAACATTGGGGAGTTGGAGAACCGAGGGTTTGAATTTGAAATCCGGGGAAACAACTTTCAGCTTGGGGAATTGCGTATTGGATTTAACGCCAACCTTACCACCAATGAAAATGAAGTGTTAGCCCTCTACGGTGACCAGGACCAGTTTATTGAGACCAGAGGGGGCATGGGTTTTCTGACCAAGGTAGGTCAAAGTATTGCCGAATTCTATGCGTACGATATCATCGGTGTGTACCGATCACAGGCCCAATTGGATGCCGAGACCGTTACCCCTTTGGCAGGGACCGAGGTAGGCGATTATGTGGTTAGGGATGTAAATGGGGACGGTCAGATCACTCCGGATGACAGAACCACATTAGGGCAATACAATCCGGAATTCACCTATGGTTTTGGAATCAGCCTAAATTATAAGGGTTTTGACCTTAACGCCCAGTTTACGGGTATTGAGGGCAGAAAGGTAACCGATAATATGCTCTACGATGCGGAAAGCGGAGAAGGTTTCTTTGTCCCTACCCAGTATTATGTCGACAATTATTTTAGCGATAGAAACCCGGACGGATTCTTTAGAAGACCCGATTTCTCCAGTTTTTCCTCGGCAGGTAGACTTACCAGGGCGTCCAGCCTCTCCGTTTACGATGCCGACTACTTTAGGCTGCGCAGCATCCAAATTGGTTATAGTTTCCAACCTTCGATTACGGAGTATTTGGGCATCAATTCCCTTAGACTGTATGTCACAGGAAACAACATTTTTAATATAACGGACTTTAGGGGCTATAATTCCGATGGTATTACCGCCACAAGTAACGAAGCGCAAACCCTGACCAGGGGTTTCATCAATTCAACCAGTCCTTTGACCCGATTTATGGCCCTTGGACTAAACGTGAAATTTTAAATCAAAAAATGGATAAAATGAAATTTTATAGTTACCTATTTTTAATGATCATGGTCTCCCTGGGTTTAACCTCCTGTGAAGACGAATTGGATATTCTTCCCATAACGGAAAAATCGGCCAATAGCTTCTTTTCCAATGAGGCAGAGATTGAAAGTGCCATTGCTGGTGCCTACGGGCAGCTACAGGATGGGGGACTGTATGGTCTTGACCTCATTGGGGTCGGTGAGATCTCCGGTGAGGACTCCTTTGAGGAAATTGCCGCCAACGATGGTGGTCGTTTTGGACAATTGGATGACTTTTCCACCAATCCCGGCAACGATTTGGTCGGTGACATTTGGAGGGAATCCTATCGGGGCATTCAACGCGTAAATGTGGTCCTGAACCGGATTACGGATATTGAATTTGAAGACCCCGCCCTAAAGACCAATAGAATTGGGGAAATGAAATTTGTGCGTGCCCTGCTGTATTTCAATTTAGTGCGTTTGTATGGCGACGTTCCTTTGGTGGTTGAAGAAACGGAAAGCCCTTTTGATTTCTTTGGGCAGGGCCGCACCCCCTCCGATCAGGTCTATGCCCAAATTGAAGCGGACCTTTTGGATGCCATTCAAGAGCTCCCGCTGGAAAAGTCCCCTGCAAGGCCCGCTCAAGGTGCCGCCCGTGCCTTACTGGCCAATGTCCAAATGACCCAAGGCGATTTTTCGGGAGCCCTGACCAATTTGGAAGCTGTAGTAAACTCTGGGATATATGACCTGATGCCCACAACTGCAGAGATATTTGGGGTCGCCAACGAAGGAAATGCCGAAATCCTTTTTGAAGTTCAGTTCGCAAGCGGTTTTAATGTAGATGGAAGCTTTGAGGGAAGCCCCGCAGCATCGCAGTTTAGACCTTCCGGTACAACAGCAAATGCCAAAGGGCATAATTTGCCCACACAGGCATTTATTGATTCCCATGAAGCGGGAGATACCCGGCTCATTGATTATGTGGCCGTAGACCCAGATGCCAATCCCTTCTATTTTACCACAAAGTATGAAGTTTCCGCTACCGGAGTGAATGATGGGGGCAGTGATCATCTTATCATTCGTTATTCCGATGTGGTGTTGAGATATGCAGAGATGTTGAACGAAAATGGCCAGACCGCCGAAGCCATCACACAATTGAACCGGATACGTACCAGGGCCGGATTGGCTGGAACAACAGCTTCTTCCCAAGACGATATTCGGGATGCCATTCGTTTGGAGCGTCGTTTTGAATTGTTTGGTGAGGGGCATCGCTGGTTTGATTTAAAACGATACGGTAATGCCGTTGAGGTCATGAATGCCTTTTTTGAAAGTACGGGAGCCACCACACGAATCACGGAAAACAACCTGGTATTGCCCATTCCACAGAGCCAACTCGATACGGATCCAGGGGTAATCACGCAAAATCCAGGATATTAACAATCAAATAAGGGGGGCTTTTTGGCCTCCCTTTATAGCCATGACTATCATGAGATTATGTATTTATGTTGGCCTTATACTGTTTATGGGAACTTTGGGTGCCTGTAGGCAAGAGGTCGGTACCCCTGGCCAAACGGAGGAGACACCTTTTGTTGGGGAAAGTGCCGGGGAATCCACTTCCATTACCGATCTGATAGCCAATCTTAAGGATTCGCGGAACAAGGAGATAATCGTGGTCGCCCACCGAGGAGATTGGCGCAATGCGCCGGAAAACTCATTACAGGCCATTGAAAACTGTATTACAATGGGCGTTGATATGGTGGAAATTGATATTAGGGAGACCAAGGATGGACAATTGATTTTAATGCACGACGAAACCGTGGATAGGACCACCACGGGAACCGGAAAGGTGGCCGATCTCACATGGGCCTACCTGCAGACCCTGTATCTACGTGATGGAATTGGACATAAGACCCCACATCAAATCCCCACCTTAAAAGAAGCTTTACAACTGTGCAAGGGCAACATTTTGGTCAATCTGGATAAAAGCTATCCCATTTTTGACAAATGTTTTAACGTAATCGAAGAAACGGGAACACAGGAACAAGTGGTGATCAAAGGGGCCATTCCCTACGATCGGGTCAAAGAAGAATTTGGCCCCTATTTGGACAAGGTCTTTTTTATGCCCATAATAAGGCTTCACGAGCCCCATGCGAAGGACATCGTTGATACCTATCTCGATAGTTTACAACCTGTGGCCTTTGAATTTACCGTACCCCAGGATACCCTAAAAATGATCGAATACTTCGATGATATCCGTGCAAGGGGTTCCTCCGTTTGGGTAAACGCACTGTGGCCCAGGCATAATGGGGGGCATGATGATGAAAAAGCGGCCATGGATCCCACGGTGTACGATTGGTTCCTCGACAACCATATCGATATGATACAGACCGATCGGCCAAAACTGCTTTTGGAGTATTTAAGGGACAAAAACAGGCACAAGTAAGTACAACAAAAACACCTAAAAATGGAAAAGTATCTAAAATGCACCTTTTTACTGGCCACTTTGGTCATGGGATCGGTACTTTATGGGCAAGCTGATATAAATCCAAAGGAAAACAGGGCGGCCATGATACTGGAGCAGCTAAAAAATCCATCAGGGGATTACATTTTGGCCGTCTCCCATAGGGGGGATTGGCGCCATGCCCCGGAAAACAGCCTGCCAGCAATTCAAAGATGTATTGATTTAGGGGTGGATATCGTCGAGATTGATGTGCGATTGACCAAAGACGGACATTTAGTGGCCATGCATGACAAAACCCTGGATCGGACGACCGATGGAAAAGGAAAGGTGCGTGAACTTACCTTGGACGAAATCAGGGCATTTCGTCTTAAAAATGCCTGTGGGGTACGGGGTTCCAGAATCCCGGTCCCTACTTTGGAAGAAATAATGGAGTTGACAAAAGATAGGATCATGGTAAATCTGGATAAGGTAGAAGGGGAAACCGTACGGGAAGCCTATGAGATCCTCAAAAAAACGGGAACGGTAAAGCAAGCCATTTTTAAGGGTAGGGAAACCGTGCAGGCGATGCGCAAAAAATATGGTGACCTTATGGATTCCATAATCTACATGCCCATTTTAATCGACAACACCAAAAATCCAGCACAATTTGTGCAGGACTACAATGCGGACCTCTCCCCCTTGGCTTATGAGGTAACTTTTGACTCCGAGGATTCGGAAAATTTCAAACAGATTTCAAAACTAAGGGAAGAAGGCATTTTTGTCTTGAACATTGCGCTGTGGGATGATTTGGTGGCCGGGCATACGGATGAAATGAGCTTATTGGAAGGCCCGGATGCCTCCTGGGGCTGGTTGGTGGAACGTGGGGCCAACGGCATTATGACGGACCGCCCGGAGGAATTATTGATCTATTTGAAACAAAAGGGGCTTCGAAACCCGTGAACGATATATAAGGATACGTAGTTCGTTTTCATAATGCAGTTTACGTTTATTTAGTTAGCAGAAGGGCGCAACCAAAGGGTTGCGCTTTGCTGTTTGATCAGGATGGGCATATCCAATTTTGAGCAATTTGGAAGGTACGGCATTACCGTTGTTCCAAATAAGGCAAGGAAATTTTGCCAAAAGCTGGTTCAACTTTCATGATGGTCTACTTCAGGGCAACGGAATGGCACTACGTACTTTTTCATTTATTGGTTATATGGCCCGTTTGTTACATTATGTTCAATCAACCATAACATAAGGATTAGTATTTATCCCGTAAAAGTGTGTGATTGTGCAAAACTACATCAAGGGACAATCCCTTTTGCAGTTAAAATGCGCGGAAGCCGAAAAGCCATAAATAGAGTAGGCAACCACAAATCAAAACTTAGCAATTCAATGAAAAAATTAGTCATGCTTTTTGTATTGGCCTTTGTTGCTTCATGGGGATACTCCCAAAAGACGGTACCAACCAATGACATGGGACTCCGGAATGGCTGTACGGATTATCGTCGCAGCAATGGTAACGTGAATACCTACAACAGCGTTATGTACAGTTCTGCCCAAAGCAGTGCCTACAAGCAAGCCTATGACCTGGGCTGGAGCAGATGCCAAAGCAGCAGTAATTGGATCATAAAAAATGGAAAATTGGTCTATTACGAAAAACCGGATTATGGGAAAGGGCCTAAGCTTCCTGGACACCAAAAGCCATGGGTAATCACCGTTCATAGCTCACAGCCGGCAAAAAAGCAATAATTTTTATCGCCAAAGTCTTTTATAACGGGGAACAACATTTTGTTGGAATTAAAGTGTCATGTTCCCCGTTATCAAAGCGTCAATAAGCCATTCTTTCCATCATTTTAAACTCCCCAAACATCACTACAGGCTTGGGGATTTTTCTATATAAAATTTTGGATAGGGTCCAGTGTTCAGGGCCAGGTTTCAACTCATGGGAAATATGGTTTCATCATTGGGTATAAAAGCCTCATATCGTTTTCCCCTTGCCCTTAGTTCGCTGGGCAAAATACAATGGTATACAAAGGCATTGACCGGTGTTGAAATGCCGTATTTCCTGCCCAACCGGACCACAGTCCCATTTTGGTATTCAATCTCCGACGGTTTTTTGTCCCAAACATCCCGGGTTAATGAGGATGTGGCATCATAAGGATAGGTATCCACAAAAGCCACCGTTTTGTCCACAAAATCCGCTTCAATGTTAACCCCCAATTTTTGGGACAACAGGAATATCTCCGTGAGCAAATCGACCATAAGCTTTCGAGTTCCCCTTAGCTCCCTTAATTCTCCGTAAGTGGAGTTGGATACGACCAATAATCCGCTTAAACAGATGGTGATGAATTTTTTCCAGAGATCGGCTTCGATATCTTCAGCTATTTCCGAGGCCATCCCAGCCGTTTCAAAGATTTCCTGTACCCTAAAAACCCGGTCCGTTTTGGCGTTATCGAGTTCCCCAAATACAAGTATTGGCGTAACGCCCGAATGACGGATCACTCCCGGGGATTCGATTTCACTAATTATCCGACATAATCCCCCCAGAATGTTCCCTCTATCAATTTTTTCAGACAACTCCTCCGCTATAAACACCCCATTTTGCAAGGGAATGATCATACTGTCCTTTTTCAGGATTTTGCTGATATCCTGCCGGATTTCCCTGATCTGCCAGGATTTAACACCAATCAGTATAAGGTCAGGTTTGTCCAAATGGGTTATGTTGTCCGTGGCCTGAACGGTTTCCAAACGAAAATCGCCCTGTATACTTTTAATGTACAGTCCCTTGTTTTGCATCGCTTTTAAGTGCGCTCCCCGTGCCACAAATGTCACGTCATATCCGGCCTGGGCCAACTTGGCCCCAAAGTATCCCCCTACTCCCCCCGTTCCTATAATTGCTATTTTCATGGTATCCATTGGTGTTTATGCTGTATTCCCTGCCGTTGTGTAGAATTATGTATGGTCGTGAAATCCTATTGCCATTGTATTTGACAAAACACGGTTGGTCAGTCGGACAGTTCTAAAAACAAAAACCCATTAGGTTTATACACCTTCCCAAATGGGCGAACACTGAAATCCGATAGGTCAATGATGCTCATATGGTTGTCCAGGGCATTCGATACAAAGGCTTGGGTACCATTGGGGGCAATCCGGACATAGATGGGTGCTTTGCCGGTGGCTATCCGTTCCAGGATTTCACCCGTTTCCAAATCTAGCGCCAAAACCAGGCCATCATAAGGGCATGGCGCCAATAAAAGCCGTTCATCCGGACTCAAACAGGAATAAATGATTTGTTTGACCCCTAAATCCGTGAAATGTTTTTGGATGCTCAGATCCGTGGTACGGATTACATAAATTTCATTCAGGCAACTCAAGATCAACTGTTGTCGATCTGAAGTAAAGGTCATTCCCCGAACCGGTGTTGTCGTAGGAAAGTGATCCAATTCCTCGCCGGTAACCGCATCATATATATAAACGCCATTTGCCCCGGCCAACGACCATATGCGATCTCCGGAGGAAGAAAACTCAAAATTGTGGACCCCTTTGGCTAAGGGAAAGCTACGTTTTATCCCACCCTTTTGGGCATCATAGACCATCATGGAATCCCCATATTCCAGATTGACGAACAACTCCTTTTTTGTTGGGGGCCTCAATTTAAGGCCATGGGGGGCCTTGCAGGTATCCAGCACCTTTCCATGGGTACGATAGGTAGGCCAGTATTGGACACTGGATAGATCTTTTAAGTTGAATACGGACAGGGTGGTACCGGGAATTCCGATGGTAGTATCATAATCCTCCACCCCAAAATTGCTGACATATACCCTTTGGGTAGTACTGTCAAGTTCAATTTCATGGGGATTGAAACCTACTTGAATGCTGTCAAGTAAACGGCCATCACTATGGAATAGTTTTACTTGGTTCCCCCCTTGTTCAACGACCAATACCTGAAAATCGGTTGTTGTTACTGCCTTTCCTTTTTGGGCGGCATCGTTTTTACATCCAACAATCAGTAACGCAAAAACCATACTTACCCATAAGTAGCTATAGATTGTTTTCATTTTTATACGTATTACCAACAGTGCCCTGTATGGGTCCCGTTGCAGTTTTCAGTTGTTTTTGCCATTCTTGGCACTACAAAATATACTGGTTTACAATATAATAAGATGGACAAATCTGAACTCCAAAAAAAAAGAACGGTAATAAATGGACCTCAAAAAGTAATAAGTGGAGCCATAAAGGTGGCTTACCCTCGGTTTTACCCCACTTTCCAATCCTTCTTGGTTTAGCGTGTTCCAGTCAGGATCCCAATGATCCTGAAACTGGAACTACAAACTAAACGTGGGGTCGGTAGCGGTGCAAAGACCAAGACAAAAACGGTTTGTTGAAAAGATACGTGTAGGTCATTTGTAGCGAATGAATTTAGTAATAGGAGGGTCCCGACCATTGTATTGGCCAACGGTGCACGAACCCTCCACTAACTAACTCTACGGTTCAATCTGGAAAATTTGTTCCGCAATTGTAGAACCAATAGTAGAACAACCTGAAAATGAAAATGTAAACGCTTAAAAGAATGTGGCATTCCTAAGACTGAACGGCCCAAAACTAATGGAAGGCCTAAAGAAGAACAAAGACGAATGCACAAGTGGGTTATAGAAAAAATAAGTGGTCGAAATACGATTATAGAAAAACTCTTTATCGTGGTATGGAACAGCACGTAGGGGTATTGCTTTTGGTCTTGCAACCCAGCACAAATATAATCCATATCATGCGCTATATTCGATTATCCCATGGTTCGCAATCCAAAAAAACCGTTACCTTTTTTTCGTGTGACATAGTGTTGGCAGAACCTCGCCGGAATCCAATTCTTTTCCCGATACTCATTTGTATTGGTTCCTAAAGTTCATTAGTAAATCCTTAAAGGCAATCCCGATTCGCAAATTGCTCACATATCGGTTGTAATCAATTAAGTCTTCTGAGTATCCCCCAAAATATTGCAGGTATATAAATTGATTGCTGTTTTTTGAAATCTTAAAACTTAAACCGGCTTTTACGAAACCGGTGAGTGTATCGTCATATGCAGGCTGTATGTCGATGTCCAAAAAAAGGTTTGTTGTTGGATTATAGGTGACCCCAAAACTAAAAAAGCCCCGAAAGGAGGTAATGTCTTCATTACCACTTAAATCCCCGACAGGTATCCATGCCTTTGTACGAAATTGCCAATACGGACCAAGGGGCTTGAAATATTGGAGTGAAAAAAAGTTCCAACTGCGGGAGTTCTCCCCATCACGGCCATTGGACTCGTGCTCAAAGGCAAACCAAAGACCGGATTTGATGCCTTTATCATCAACAAAAAGCTTGGCTACCCCAAGTGTAGGATTGTAATTGGTTTCCCGAAAAGGAAAGGATTCCAGATAAATATCCCAAAACGATTTTTGGCGATAGGTGATGAAGGGAAAAACGGCCCAAGGTAAATCCACATTGGTCAGACGTTGTTTAAATCCTATTTCAAACTTTGCATCACTGGTCTGTGAAGAGACCTTTTCATTGATCGAAGTACCGGTCACAAAGTAATTATCCCCATACATGGTGAATGCCGGTAAACTTCGAATGTATGTTTTGTAGTTGGAACTGTCCAAAGCAACCCCCTCATTTTGGGCCTTGGTGGGAAGTACGGCAATGAACGGCAATACAAGCCCAAGGACTATTCCTGCTTTTTGTAGCTCCATACGGCCGCTGCATTAAAGAGTAATGCCAAAATAAAGGTATACACAAACTCCATTTTAATATCGGCCAACCCACTTCCTTTCAACAAAACTTTTCGGGAAACGGAAATGAAATGTGCCAATGGGTTCGGAATGGTAGCATATTGCGCCCATTTGGGCATACTATCTATTGGTGTGAAAAGACCACACATGAGCACAAAGATCAAAACGAAAAAAAAGGCAACAAATATGGCTTGTTGTTGGGTTTCGGCGAAATTGGAAATCAACAGTCCAAAACCCAATACACAGATAAGATTGACCACGGCATAAGCAAAAATAAGTCCAATATTCCCCCGTATGGGAATATCAAAAATGAGTTTGCTGGCAATTAGGCCCACCGTTAAAAGAACGAGTCCGAGACATAGAAAGGGAACCAATTTCCCTAAAATAAATTCCCATTTTTTGATGGGGGTCACATTGATCTGTTCAATAGTACCGATCTCCCGTTCACGAACCGTGTTCATTGCAGTTAGGACAATGGTCAGCAGTGCCGTGAGTTCCGCCAAAATTCCGGGTGCCATAAAATGGGGATAGTCCAGTTCTGGATTGTACCAGTTGTTTGAAGTAACCACTACAGGTTCATTGTGCTTGGGAAGACCTGAAAAAAACAATGGTTCATTGCGTCTTATTTCCTTATTTAGCGTAGCTATAATACCGTTCAGGTACCCGGACCCCACAGTGGCCTGCTGTCCATTGATGGCGTTTACCAGGGTCTGCAATTGTGGTGCTTCCCCACGATAGAGTTGTTTTTCAAAATCGGGGGGTACCTCAAGTACAATATCCACCTCGTCCAACTGCATAAGGTCCAAAGCCTCCTTTTTGTTGAAAGGGGCCGCTAGTAATGAAAACCTATCATTGGCCATAATTTTATTGGACAGCGCCCTTGAAATTTCACTTTGGTCATGGTCAACCACCGCAATCCGAACGTCCTTGACTTCGTTGGATGCCGCATTGGACAAAATAATAAGCTGAATGATGGGCAATAAGGTCATCATTGGTAACAACGCCTTGTTCCTAAAAATTTGGATGAATTCCTTCTGTATCAGAAATCGTAATCGTCTCATGCTTCCCAGGTTTATTTACTCGAGCCTAATTTTAAAATTCCGCCAGGACAACAAGAGAAAGCCCAAGGTCATCATCAAGAGTACGCCTACCTCAAAAAGGATGAAATTAAGGCCCACACCCCGAAGCATTACCCCTTTCAAAATCCGAATGAAATAGGTAGCCGGAATTAGTTTCCCAATGTATTCAAGCACCGTGGGCATGCTGGCCAAGGGAAAAATAAATCCTGAAAGTAGCATGGAAGGCATCATCAATCCCATCAAGGACTTCATCATGGCTTCCTGTTGGGTTTTGACCGTGGTCGAAATAAAGATGCCCAGACTCAAAGCCGTAAACACATACAGGAAACACATGCCCAAAAGCAATACTGTGCTTCCCAGAACAGGAACGTCAAATACAAAAAAGCCGATAAGAATAACGATAACCGCATTGCCAAAGGACAACAAGGCATAAGGGGCCACCTTTCCCAGGATGATCAATAAAGGGGAAAGTGGCGAGACCAACAAGATTTCCATGGTCCCTATTTCCTTCTCCTTGGCGATGGTCAACGAAGTAAGCATGGCACATATGATCAAAAGAATCAAGGCAATGGTTCCCGGCACAAAATTATAGGCACTTGCCAGTTGGGGGTTATACAGCATACGACTGGCCACATGAATGGAATAAGGGTTGGGGGATTCGTTTCGCTTAGTCCGCTGAAAACTCCTGGTCATTTCCGTAAGATACTGCACCAACGTATTGGCGTTATTAGGATCCGACCCATCGGTAATGACCTGAATCTGTGTGGGGCTTCCGGAATAAAAATCCTCGGAAAAATTTTCTGGGATGGATACCACAAGTTTTGTTTTGCCCGACTTCATACCGGCCTCCATGTCCTTTTGGGAGGCCAGTACCTTTCGCACAATAAAGTTGCCCGAACTTTGTAAATGGTTGATGTACTGTTCACTGGTTTCATCCTTGGCATAGTCCAAGACATCAATCCTGGCATCTTTGAACTCATTGGTAACGGCATAGCCAAAAATGAGGACCTGGGCCAATGGCATCCCAAAAAGGATCAACAGCGTACGTTTATCACGTAAAATGTGATAGAACTCCTTCCGAACAAATGCCATGAACACCTTAAACATCATCCGCTTTTTAAAGAATGAATTTCAGTTGAAGTGCGACCTCTCCTTCATTGATCTTAAAAACACATTTTTTAAAGCTGGGCTTTCCCATTTTGGTAAGATTGGAAGCGCCCACGGGTTCTTTGGGCATACCCATAAAATTGGTCTTGATTTCCCCGTCCATGTTTTGGTCATGGAACACGGAAACGGCATATTCTCCAAAAGGCAGCTGGGGAAAGGTAGCCGTGGCCGTGTCATCAAATGTTTTGACATAGGCCTTTTTGAACGCCTTGTCCACTTCTTTGGGAAACCCATCGGCCCTATTAAAAAGCATAAAGACAATCTGTCCCTTTGATGCTTTGATTCCGGTAACGGTAACCGTAAGATTTCCTTTGGATTCCACGCTTTTGTTCCCGGATTCAAAACCCATGAGCGCGGCCACAACTAAAATAAAAGCAATTTTTTTCATGATATAGTACGATTAAGGTTAACGGGCCAGCTTTAGGAATACTTCGTCCATGGAACTGGCCTAAAATTGTTTTTTAAGGTTGTCCGGTGAATCCAACGCTTTAATCATGCCGGAAACCATAATGGATATGCGATCACAGTATTCCGCCTCATCCATATAATGGGTGGTCACAAAGATGGTTCTGCCCAATTCCGATGCCTGGTAAATGGCTTCCCAAAACTGCCTTCTTACATTGGGATCCACACCGCCCGTGGGTTCGTCCAAAAAGACAATTTCGGGCTCATGCACCATGGAAACTGCGAACGCCAATCGTTGTTTCCAACCTAAAGGCAACGACCTTACCGGTTTGGCCCCTACTTCGCTGAGCTGTAACTCCTCCAGGATTTGTGACGTCTTGGTTCTGATTTGATTCTTGGAAAGGCCATAGATGCCCCCATAAAAGCGGATGTTCTCCTTTACCGTCAAATCTTCGTACAAGCTGAACTTTTGGGACATATACCCTATGCGTTCTTTAATGCGTTCCGACTCTTTTAAAACATCGAACCCCGCTACTTTTCCTTTCCCTGAAGAAGGTTTGCTAAGCCCTGTCAGCATTCGCATTGCCGTGGTCTTTCCTGCCCCATTGGCGCCCAAAAACCCAAAGATTTCCCCTTTTTCCACCTCAAAGGAAATATGGTCAACAGCCACGAAATCCCCAAATTTTTTGGTGAGCCCCTCCACCTGTATGACCTGGGTATTACGCATGGTTTCCTGCTTTATGGGATAGGTCCAGAAAAACATCTTCAATGCCCGCCCTAATTTTCGAGACGACCACATCGATAAATCCCTGTAATCTTAGTTGTTCCTGAATGCTTTCGGGAGATAAGGTTTCTGTGGTAACGAGATGCAGGCATTCCCCAAAAGGCAATACGCTATGGGTAAAGGACTGTAACCGTAAATGGTTGAGCAACTGATAGGTACTATTGGTCTTTACTGCAAACAAAGGCCGCTCAAATTGCGCCATCATTGCTTCAGGCTCATCTATCTTAAGGATTTTGCCCTCTTGAATAAGCGCAATTTTGTCACATAAGGTAGCTTCGTCCATATAGGGCGTGCTTACCAAAATGGCAATGTTCTTTTCTTTCAGACTTTTGAGCATATCCCAAAACTCTTTTCGGCTAACGGCGTCCACCCCGGTAGTGGGTTCATCCAGGAAAAGGACCGAGGGTTTATGGATCAATGCACAGGACAGTGCCAGTTTTTGTTTCATCCCTCCGGACAGTTTTCCGGCAAGCCTTTTTTTAAAGGGTTCTATCTGGACGTAGATGTCTTTGATCAGGTCATAGTTTTCATCGATTGTTGTGCCAAATATGGTGGCAAAGAAGGACAGGTTCTCTTCAACGCTCAAATCTTGATACAATGAAAATCGTCCGGGCATATAGCCCACCCTTTTTCGAATTTCCCGATAGTCCTTTTCAATATGGAGCCCATCTACAAAAGCTTCTCCTTCATCGGCCAAAAGAAGGGTGGTGAGGATACGGAAAAGGGTGGATTTACCCGCCCCATCGGGGCCAATAAGTCCAAAAAGCTGCCCACGCCCAACCTCCAGGCTTACACAATCCAAAGCCTTGGTGTCCTTGTAACTTTTACTGATATTTTGGATACTTATGGCTTTCATTCTTCAGGGGCTGGATTAAAGAGTACTTCTCCCGGCATTCCAATTTTTAGGGTACCGTCATTGACCACTGTTACTTCCAGCCCATACACCAGGTTCACCCGTTCCTCTTTGGTCTCTATGGTCTTGGGGGTAAATTCTGCTTCATCCGCTATCCAGGTGACCGAACCGATCAATTCCCTGTAATCATCCTCACCTTTGTCGATACGAACCCTTACCTCATCCCCCAGAATCACGTTCTGAAGTAGTGTTGCACTGGTGTAGGCTTTCAATTTTATGGTATCGAGATTGGCTACTTTAAAAAGTGGTGTGCCATGGGCCACCAGTTCATGTTCTTCGGCAAATTTTGTGAGGATTGTCCCCGAAATGGGATTACTAACGGTATGGTCCCTAATTTGTTGATCGATCAATGCAATTTGTGCTTCCAGCGGTTTTCGTTCGGACAGGATGGCCCTGTTGGCAATGCCGATGTTGCGTTGGGTGGTTCTAATACGTTGATCGACCAAATCTACCCTTCCATTGTAATCGTCAAGTTGTTGTTGGGTAGCCGCTTTCTGTTCAAACAATCGCAGGGTTCGGTCCCTTTCCCTGATTAGATTGCTTCTGTCCTCCAAAAGGACCGCTACTTCGGGTGCTGCTTCCTGTACCTTTAGGTCCAATGCATTCAATTGGGCCTTGAGCTTTAAGCGCTCCAAATGAAGCTGAATGGTATCTATGAGTCCCACGACGGCCGAAGCCGCTACTTGCTGGCCTTCCTTTATATCAAACTTAAGGAGTTCCCCACTGCCTTTGGCACTCACCATTACGCTGGTCGCCTCAAAATTTCCGTAAGCATCGGCCTTGCCATTGTCATTACAGGACAGCAAACCCAGCAGAAGTAATGCGATAGGGAAGTATGGTTTCATAAATTTCATGTTATAGTTGACCTAAAAGGGTTAAATACTCAATTTGCAGTTGTTGGAGCTGTGTTTTATTGAATTCCAACTCTTGTTCCGAGTTAAGGGTGGCATTCAACTGGGTAACATAGTCCGTGGCATTGATGACCCCATTATCCAGTTGGACCCTGGTTTGTGCGAGGATGTTTCTTTGGAGGTCCACAATACCGCTATTGTTGGAGATTTGCTGTTGGGTGGCCTTTATCCTTTCCTGATACTCCTTGGATTTACTTTCAATATCAAAGAGAAACAGTTCACGGTCCACTTCAATTTGTTCTTGTTGGAGTTGTAGGCGCTGTCGTTCCTTTTTTCCCTTGCCAAAATCGATAAAACTCCAGTTGAGTTTAACACCGCCCAAAGCGTAGGTGGTGGTGTTCAAATCGGAAAAATTCAAGGGATTGGGATTGCCAATACCTCCTTGGGCAAAAAGGGAAATCTTGGGAAGGGTACTGGCGGCAATGGACGCTTCCTGGGCGGCATAAAAAGATTTTTGACTGTCAAACAACTGGTTTTCTGGCCTGTCCACAGTACGGGTATCGGGTGTAAACAAACCGGGGACTTCAAATTGCACATCCCTAGGAAACGTCTTGCCAGTTAACTGTTCCAGTAATAAAAAATAAGTTGCCATGTCCCTATCGATGGAAACGATGTCCGAAACAAGCTCAAGTTGGCGCACCTTAAGTTTGGCGACCTCACTTTCCAGTGCAGTGCCATTGTCATAGGCCACCTGCATTGTTGCAATATTGGATTCCAAATCCTCTTTTGAGTTTTCAAAGATCAATTGTTGTTTTCTGGAGAGTAATATGGCAAATAGCAGGGTGTTGACCTGATCTTTTAAGGTGCGCAACTGGACTTCCAAAGAATTTCTATTCACACTGGCGGAAGCGGTTTCAATCTTTTTTTGGGCCTTGGTCGTTCCACCATCATAGAGATTGTAATCGATATTCAAGGCAGTATTCCAGGTTTCCAAGGGAGCCTGAATGGCCGTGGTTCCAAAATTGAGTTCAATGTTCTCGCTTTGGACCTGTCCCCTTCCCTCTATACTGATTTTAGGCAATGCATTTTTGGAGATTACCGCCAAACCAACCGCTTCAATTTTGTCAATAAGGGTGGCATCCTTTACCAATGGATAATTGGAATGGGCCGCCTTGTACAATTCTTCCAATGCTATGGTTGAAGGGGTAATCTGGGCATGAAGACCACTAAAAAAGAGGATTGGGAATAGGAGGGTTAACTTCTTCATGGATGTTTGTGGTTAACCATTTGGTTAATGCAAGTGTACGAACTTATCCCGGAATCAACCAAACATTTTAACCATTTGGTTAATAATTAACAAAAAATTATAGCACCAAGCTCTTTCCAAGGAAATCCATGACAAGCTGTTTGCGTTCCTCCATCATATGCATGTACGCTGTATCGGTCATTTCAAAAATCTTAAGGAATACCGGCTTGGCAATATGGGGAAAGACGATCAACGACATGATGGTGATCATAAAATGGGGCACCGAAATGGGTCGTAGGATTCCTTTCTGCTGTTCTTCCAATACCTGGAGGAGGAAATTTTGAAATACGTTGTTTTGTTCCAGCTTTTGCTGCAGCTTGTTTTGGAAATTCATTTGGTTCCGTGCTATCTCGTTCAAAATAAAAATTGGGATGTACGGATTTTTGATAATGGTGTCGGTGTAGTTTGAAACCATTTTTTCCACTTTTTCCATGACCGAAGCATCTCCCGAAAGGGCATTCAGGAGTTGTTTCGACATCAGGTCCACCGCCCCATCCATGATCTTTTCAAAAAGTGCATCCTTGCTACGGTAATAATAATGCAACATGGCCTTGTTGATTTTTGCCTCATCGGCAATGGCCTGCATCCGCGCCCCGGCATATCCATGTTGAATGAAAATCTTCTTAGCCGCCCTTAGGATTTCCATTTCCGTATTTTTTCTGCTGTCCATAGTACTTAAGTTCCTGGTATGCAAAAATGAAAAATAAATTTGAGGCACGTAACTATTTTGACCAGGTGGTTAAACTTTTGGTCAACTTTTGCCTGGATCATTATCGGTTGAACGCTATTGCAACAGGTCAAAATGGATTGGGAACCACCTCCTTTTCTTTTTCCTAAAGTGCATCATTTTGTATAACTCCGCGTCCTCAAAAGCGAAATCTAAAATTCATATCATGAAGCATCATTTTATCATTATGGGGGTTATCGCGTTATTTCTGGGAATTCAAGATACATTCGCCCAATCCTGTGAAGCAACGGCAAAGGAAGAAGTGGGCCAGGCTGTTAAAGGCAAGCGCGATTTGGATACAAGTGTCAACTCCGGCTGTACGCCCTCGGCATGCCGGGGAGCAAAAACCAAGTTTGGCGAAGCAAAGGTCATTTCCGATCTAAGACTTAGCCTGATCGCCTTAAAATCAAAAATGGAGAAGCATGACACCATCAATTTTAACCCAAGATCGTATGACATTCATGGAATTGTTGGAGAAACGGACGACCAAAGCCTACTGATCATTAAAAATGAGATTGAAATCATTGAAAAGGAACTGATACAAAAATTGAACGTACAATTTCCGGACAACGAATTCCCCACGAACAAAGCAAAACAGGTCGCGGCCCTAAGGGCAAAACTTTCAATTTTAGGGAAGGCTTTGTAAGGTTCTTTTGTTCTAGTGAAACCCATTTCCATCATGAAAAGGAAATTGATCAGTACAAGCCTGGCCATTTGTTTCGCAGTGCTTTCCATTACTGGGGTTTTGTCCTATTTCTATGATTACAAAAGGGGAATAGCAGCTACCCATACCCTATTTGGTTTTCTTTTTCTCGTGGGTGCTTTTTTCCATATGAAAACCAATTGGAATAGTCTAAGAAGCTATTTCTTAAAAAAGGGATTGAATTCCCACTTTGTTTTTCCAGGGTTTATGTTTCTACTCCTATTGACCTTGGCAATTACCGATTCCGAACCCGTCTCAAGTCTCATGGATTTTGGAACAAGCCTAAGGGCAAACCAGAAAAAGGACGTGGAAAACAATAGCTTCATTGCCATAGAAAGGAACGTGGGAAGTCCCAACCAATTGGAAATTGAATTGGTCGCTGGGGAACATTATTGGCATCCCCAAATGGCCATTTGGTTGGAGACCCTGGAGGGCGAATACCTCACTTCCCTGTATGTGACGCATGCTACCGCCAAGGGAACCTTCTTTGGTGGACGAACAAAGGAGAACTTTAAAAGTTTTGACACCCAACAACGCAAATCACAAGAGTTTAGAAGGGTTGATGCACTCCCTGTGTGGTCACATGGGCGAGGTGTGCAACAGGCGGATGGCCTCTATGCACCCAGTTCCGAAAACCCATTGCCAGATGCCGTTTCAGGCGCTACAATATCAAGTAGTTTCCGTCTAAGGACATCATTTGGGGGTGCCTCAAACAGGGTGCGTTTGCGCTTGGAGATCAACGTGGCATTTGATGACAATGAATTCTACTCCGAATTCGATTTTCCCGAAGATGAAATTTATCACAACGGAACGGGGCAACTAGGGCAACCTTCCGTAATCTATGAAGCTGTAATCGATTTAGGCAATCCTGAAAGAACCTACTATCTGATGGACTTGCTGGGCCATGGTCACCATTCCGGTCAAACGGGATCCATTTATCCAAATCTGAAAAGGCTGACCACCGCCAAAAAAATCGTGGAGCGGATTATAGTGAAAACGTTTAGGGCTGAGTAATACGTTTTTTGGTCATTCCATAGAAAAAAGCAAGTGAAAAATGGAATCTTGCTAAAGATGACCACTAGCTAATCCCCACAACAATCATTGGGTTTTTGATGGCAAATAATGGTCCCCCTACCTGCCGATGAGATATGGCAGCATTCCGCGAACATCTGCCTGAGCTTTTTTCTTCCACGTTGTATCTTGGAACGAACCGTGACATAGTTCATGTTCATTTGCTCCGAAATTTTTTTCTGAGGGACGTTTTCCAATTCCGACAACTTCAACAGTATTCTGTATTCCTCTGGGAGCCGCTCTACAAAAGGCACTATACATTGGCTAAGTTCTTCAATTACATTTTCGTCATCCAGAGACTCATTCGAGAAATCATTTTCCAAGACCTCAAGCTTCCTTTTCTTGGCGCGGTAGTAATCGACAATGGTATTCTTTGCTATTCGGTACATCCAACTTTTTAAATTCTCCACGGTTTCCCAATCGCTCCTGGAAAGTTTCAGGAAAATCTCCTGGGTCAGGTCTTCGGCATCCATAATGCTATCTACCCTTTTCTTGACATATCCCAATAACGGACCATATAATTTGTTGATTTCATTACGCATATCATCGGTTAATTAACGTGAGTTCGAAGTAACAATTTAGTTTTAGTTTTAATTTTCAACAATTTGCTTTTTTGTCAGGTCGAGCGCAGTCGAGACCTCATCAAAGTACTCAACAAGGCTTCTCGACTGCGCTCGAAGTAACAGTACATATAGCTATTGACATCATAGCTTACATGATTTCCCATATCGAACCGACGTTACAATAAAACAAACCCAGTCTAAGAGCCTGTTTGGGAATTTGTGATTGGAATTGTTATAGGCCATTTTTGTGCGGAACGAGGCAAAATTTTTGTGCATAGCCATAGTTATGGACTAAAATTTTAACAATGTGCCGTGCAAAAAGGGGCATAAGAAAACAATTGACAAATTCCCAAACAGGCTCTAAGTTGTAGACGTCATTTTTTAGGAATGATGCAACTTACTACCGGTTTTTCGGTAATTTAAGCATATCTCCGGATCGTAGCGCAAGGAAAAGATTTTTGGAACGTTGGTCCCGGTAAATGCACTACAAATAATATGGAATGATGCAATCTCAAAAAAAAGGGGTGCAGAATGCCCTAAATTTTGGTGGTATGTATTCTTTATCCGACCTTTTTGATAAAATTTCACATCACTAAAAATGGGGGTTGAATTCGTTAAACTGAAAAACAAAAAAGGAATGGAGATGGAAATCTCCAATTATGGAGCAACCCTTGTATCCCTAAAAGTTCCAACCCTTGAAAACCGGCAGGTAAACGTGGTCGCAGGACTACAATCCCCCGATGCATATGCCCAGGAAAGCTACCAAAGGTACAATCTATTTTTGGGAGCTTCCATAGGAAGGTATGCGGGGAGAATTTCAAACGGGACCTTTACCCTGGAAGACCATGTTTATCAGTTGTATGAAAAGGATGGAGTGCATTTGCATGGCGGCAAAAAAGGTTTTGACAAGAGGACATGGGTTTTTGAAAAGGTCAACCATAGGGCAAATCCCTTTGCCATACTTAGCTACCACAGCAAACATATGGAAGAGCATTATCCGGGGGAGGTAAATGTTGAGGTGAAATACCAATTGTTGGAAACGAATGCCGTAAAAATTACCTATTCCGCAACCACGGACAGGCCTACGGTACTGAATTTGACCCATCATTCCTATTTTAATTTGGATGGTCATGGTTCCGTATTGAACCAACTCTTACGGATTCATAGCGAAAAGTATCTGATTGTCGATTCTTCCCTATTGCCCACGGGAAAAATAGCACCTGTAAAAGGCACCCGGTATGACTATAGAACTATGTCAAAAATTGGGAAGCCGGAGTTTGCCGGACTTGATGATACCTTTGTACGCTCCAAGACACTACTGGCTGCATCAATGTGGTCAAGGGAAAGTGGAATATATATGAAAATCTTCACGAATCAACCCGCTATGGTCGTATATACACCTCCGCAATTTCCTGATTTGAATTTTGCCCAGGGGGCATCATATGATAGCTATCCGGCCATATGTTTTGAAACCCAAAACTTTCCCGATGCCCCGAATAAACCCCATTTTCCTTCAAGTATACTGTTGCCAGGAAAGCGATATTTAAATGAGACCGTTTTCGATTTCAGTTCAAAGCCTGCACTATAGCCTACAAGCTAGCCAATGATATTAGATGACCATGCCCCTCGCCAAAAGTACCGGGTGGTAAGACCTATCGGTATTTTAAGGGCGTCCCCTTATATGAATTTGGCTATGGTTTAAGTTATACCACCTTTACATACAGTGACTTTGAAGTACCGGAAACTGTAGAAGCAGGTCAGGACTTCACTGTGGAGGGTGCTATTGAAAATACAGGGGCCCTCAAAGGCGAAGAAGTCGTTCAATTGTACATTCAAAATCCCAATGCGGATATGTTGAATCCACACAGGACCTTGGCCGCTTTTGAAAGGGTATCATTTGAATCTGGGGAAAGGAAAATAGTAACCTTTAAAATCAGTAAAGAACAACTAAGTGTAGTAAATGGCAAAGGGCAAAAAGTGGTACGGCCTGGAGCGTACCAAATTTCAGTAGGTGGGGCACAACCATCCGAAAGTAGGGCAAAGCAAGGTTCCGTACTGATCGAAAAACTAACCCTTACGGGAAGGATTACGGCGATTTAGGGATTTCTGGCATTACAAACGGGAAGTTATTCAAGTATTGATTGGGTGAAGCCCATTGTAATTTGGAAAACCATTGGAGTGGGTTACCTGGGGATTTTAGATTTTACAACCATTAGTTTAGTTAGTTAGTTTGTAATTGCCGGTCGCAAAACCACATGACCGGCAATTACTGTTTTTATCCCCTATTGCATTGGAATTTATAATCCCGGGGCTTCTTGTATGCGGTCTGTGTTTGGAAGCCCATTATAGGGAGTTAACCCCAGATGTCGTTACCTCGGGATCACAGCACCATGTTCGGGATGGGACAAAACAATTACGGAAGGAGTATTTGTACAATCAATTCAAAAAGAAAAAGCGTACGGGATTGAATGAAGTACTTTTCAATAGTTCAATTAAACTGTTGCAAAAAAACCGTGCCTTTAAGACTTTCCTTTTTAGTGCGGAAATTCCTTTCCTTAAAAAAGTCCACATGTACTGTTTTTCCAAATCCACCTTTCTGTTCCAATACATACAAAACCTTGAGAATATCCGTAAAAGGTCCCTCGAGGGTAAATCGGTAGGTATCTATGGCCAAATTGTTCGCTACAATGGAATGTTTGGCCTCAAAATCGGAAATACGGACAGATTGATTGTTGGATTCGGAAGAAATGGTCTTTAAGAGGTTGTTTTCCACAGAAGTATTTCCCAAATTCATTTGATCAAATGCGGAATCCAGTTGTTGTTCCTTCTGGGCCAATCGCGCCAACCTTTGGGGGATTTCATCGGCCAACACGGCTTCTTCCTGGAGTGTTTTGAATTCCCCATAGAGTTCCATTGTCCTGGAGATGGCCAATTTATAACAAAGGAACAAGGCCATTATAACGCCAAACAGGGCTACCATTAAACGTTTTTTTCTATTCATCGCAGCTAATTTCGATTCCAAAACGGGTCCGATTCGATTTCTCATAATCAAAATCAACGGTTTGTATGGAATGGATCCAAGGTAATTCCTCTAAAGCCTCAATCCAGCCGGAAAAGGAAACATGGTCCTGTGTAGTTCCAATAACCTTGATTTTATTCTTTTCCAATACTATGGGTTTGGTCTCACGCACCGGAGTGGCCAAAGGTTGGTAAATCAGTTGCTCCAATCTTATGGTGCCGGGAATCCGGGAGGCCAATTCATCCAGATAATACGAAACCTTGGAGCTGGAATGGGACACAATGGTTTTTAAGCGTTCTTCTTTTGCGGTTACCTTTCCCAAAAGCCCTTGGTAGATTTCCCGGTTGTTTTCCGTGATACTGGTCAGTTCTTGCAATTTCTGAACCTTTTTGAAATAATGGTTGAATACCAGAAAATTGGCCATAAGGACTCCCAGGATAAGGAATAGGGAAAATCGCACTAAAAGGGAAAACAGTCTTTTGTTGGTGAAATCCGTCTGTAGCAAATTCAGTAATCCAGAAAGATTGGAGTTTTTTGCAACTGGGGATAGATAGCCCAAAATAGCTCCAAAAGCCATCAAGAATTGGGATTTTATGGCCAGACCGTTTAGTTCATACACCAGATCCAGAGAGGAATCGGATGCGTGTAAGGATGTAATTTTTTTAGTGCTCCGATCGATCCCTAAGGAAAAGGTATTGGTACCGATCGTGGAATTGGTAATATAAGGAATTATGGCAGCTAGGGCACTACAACCTAAAAACAGGGAAACGGGTTTTATGTTCACCTTTTCCAGTTGCTCCAGGTACTCCAGTACACTTTTCTTTTTGGAGATGGAGATATGGGTATCCTCAAGCAAGGGGTAGGTCTCAAAAAAAATGGTGTCGAAGTTAATGTTGGGAAACATATGGTTGACCAAGGCTTCCCCTTCCACCCTTTTTTCGGCATCGGTTTTTTTGGTGATGATCTCCTCCAAGGAAAAGGCAATGCATAGGGGCAAGTTGGATTTCAATGAACGGACCATGGTATCCCAGTCTTCATAGACCATTTGCTGTTCCATAACGAGTTCATTCTTCTTTTTCCTTATCAAGATCAAGGCATAGTGGTGGGAACGATCTGATGTTGAAAACACTTCCAATCCCTGAAAAGAGGAACCCGTTTGTATGTATTTAAGAAAGTTGCCGAACACTAGTAGATAACGGTTGGTTTAATTAGAATGGTCAACTTCTGTTTGGAGTCTTCCCTACTCCGTTGGCTAAAAAGCCACTTTATTATCGGTATTCGAGCTAAAAAGGGCACCCCACTGCCCGTATCGGTTTTGATTTTTTCCTCCAGGCCGCCCAAAATGGCCAAATCTTGGTTCTGCATGCGGATAATGGAACTAAATTCCCTTGAAGTCAACCCTGGAGGGGCGTCCTCATCAATGCGCTCCCCGCTGAAATCGGATTGGATCACATTGATTTCCAGGGTCACTTGTCCGTTTCCGGAAACCAGGGGTTTGATACTCACCGCCAATTGCGCGTCTATGGGCAGAAAATTACGGATTTCGGAGGCCGTTGGAATCTGTGCGCCAAAGAAATTCTGACTGGTCACCACGTAATAGGTGGTTTCCCCTATGGAAAGATTGGCGCGGTGCCCATTTAAGGTGGATAATTTGGGGGTGGAACGAATTTTAATGTTTCCATTGGCTTCCATGGCCTTGATCGTGGCAAAAAACTCGGGCACTACCTTACCGATATTAAAGGAACCGAACCCATCAAAACCGCCAATGATCTTGTTCACTGTTTGGGCACCCAATGTTAGGTTCGCTTCTGGAAAAATAGCCCCTTGGGTGTCCACGGGACCATCGCCAATGCCCCAACTGATTCCTGTTTCCACGGTAGCATTCCTGCGTACCTCAATCAACATGACCTCAATAAGTACTACGGGAACCGGTTTATCAATTTCCTTGATGAATTTTTTAAACCTATTAATGTGGGTTGCGGGGCCGCTGACCAAAAAACTGTTCAATTCAAAATCCACTTGGATGTCCAAATCGGCCGTAACCTCGGCAGGAAGAATATTTACAATCGCTTCGGCAGCAGTGCTGTAATTCCCAAATTGATTGTTCTGTGGGGTAATGGGCCTTTGATTATTGAAATTCTGTCCACGATTTCCAAGTCCCGCTCCTACTCCAACCCCTCCTGGAACACCACCGTTTTGAAAACCATTCCCCAAATAGTTGACTCCCCCGGTGACGGTCCTTCCCGCAGATCGGTTAAATGAGGAAGAAGGCATGGGGTCTCCCAACAGTTCCACCGAGCGGTGCATCATCTGCACCACCTCGAACCTACGTACGCTCAATTGATCTGCGGTCCCAAAATAATAAATGTCATCTTCTTTTTTAAAGGTAAAGGACGTTCCGCGGTTTTGGGCCTGTGCAGGATTAAAATTGCTGGGCTGTCCCCTTGTGGGACCATTGGTGGGATCGTTCAAAGCTCGATTGTTCGAAAAGGAAGTCGAGGCCTTGCTCTCAAAAATCTTGGTCAACAATTCATCAAAATACATTTGTTTGGCCTTGATGCTCACATTACCGGCCTCCTGTAATGGAGTGGCCATGTAAATATCCAGGTTCAAGTCATGGGCCATGGATTTAATGATGTCCGCAAGCGGGACATTGTCAAAGTCCACGGAAACAATCCTTTTCGTGGTATCTATGACCTGATAGTTGAAATTACTGTTCTGGCCGTATGATCTGCGGTTCGTGGCAGAGGTGCCTTCCGTATTGGAAGCAGGTGGGTCTATCCGGTCGAACAAATAAAAACCATCACGCGACTTGGAAAAACTAAGACCATTGGTCCCTGCCAGTTTCTCCATGGCAATTTCAAAAGGCACGTCCTTAAGGTACAGCGTAAGCGGTATGTTTTCCATTCCATTTCCAAACAATAGGTTTTGGCCGCTAACATCAATCAACTTTCGAAAGGTCTTTTCCAAAGGGTCATTCCTCAAATCAGTGGACAAGCTATTGTTTATGGGGTCGTATGAGACCAGAATTTCCTTTTCCGGAATGATGGGTGGTGGGGGCTCATATTTTTTAATGGATAGGATATTCCCTGTAAAATCAATATCCAACCCATATTCCTTGCACAAAAAAACCAAAAGATCGGCTACGGCCACATTGGAAAAATTGTTGACAATGTTGATGCCCTGTAGGCTTGGGTCAATGTTAATATTGATTTGATGGACCTCTGAAACGGCCAGGAGAAAATTGGACAAAGGAACACTGCTTACATTGATGTCCAATTTAAGGGTCTCGGTCAATCCCTTATTATCAACGGCCAAGGCCTCCAGATTGTTCTGGATCCCAAGAATACGGCCCTCGTCCTGTGCTGAGCCATGGAGACCGATAAACAGCAAAAATGCCAAAATAGGGTATTTCATACGGTCAACTGGTTAAGAGGGAATATATTTCTTCTATGGACGTCGTCCCTTCCAAAAGCATGGCAAGGGCATTTTCCCGTAAGGTGGTAATGCTATGGTACCTTATGTAGGAGTCGATTTCCAGGACGTTGTTTTTAATATGTCCGCTTAATTCTTGGGTGATGGGAATCACTTCATACAGGGCCTTCCTACCGGAATATCCGGTGTGGAAACATTCATGGCACCCAACGGCCTCATAATGGTGGGACAAATTTTTTGGGATTTGGAACCCTTCCGGGAACAGTTCCTGGGATACCGGTTTTTGTTCCTTACATAAAGGACAGAGTTTACGTACCAACCGTTGTGCCACGCTCAGGTTTAAGGTACTCGCTATCAAAAAGGGAGGAATGCCCATATCGATCAATCGGGATACGGTTGCCCATGCAGAGTTGGTATGTATGGTGGACAGGACCAAATGTCCGGTAAGTGCCGCTCGAATGGCCATATTGGCCGTTTTTACATCCCGAATCTCCCCAACCATGATAATATCCGGATCCTGCCTCAAAAAAGTGCGCAGTGCACTGGCGAAATCCAAACCGATGTTTTCCTTTAACTGTACTTGGTTGATGCCTCCCAAGGTATATTCAATAGGGTCCTCAATGGTCAGGATATTGGTTTCGGTATTGTTCAATAGTTTTAGGGTCGCGTACAGCGTGGTGGTTTTTCCGGAACCGGTGGGCCCCGAAATCAGGACAATGCCATTGGGTTTTTTAGTACCCTCGGTATAACGCCGCAATTGCAGATCATTGAGCCCCAAATCTTGTAGGCTCAATTGTTCAGTATCCCTGTTCAAAATCCGAAGTACGATTTTCTCCCCAAATAAGGTAGGCAGGGAGGAAACCCGAATATCAAATTCGGCCCCTGTGGATTTTACCGTAATTCGTCCGTCTTGGGGCAACCGTTTTTCCGCAATGTCCAGACCTGCCCTTATCTTTATCTTGTTCACTATGGTGGGATATTCCTCTAGGGCCACATGGAACTGTTCCACCAGTTTTCCGTCCAATCGAAAACGGACCCTACAATGGTTTTCATAGGGCTCAAAATGGATATCGCTACTGCCAAGCTCCTTGGCGGTCACCAATAGGTTTTCCAAAAAATCGGTGGTGAAACGCAGTTCATCACTGGCTGATTTTCGAGATTTTCGATAATTGGCCGTCAAAAGATGTTGCAAGGTATCGGAATCGATATGCTCCAACTCCAAGGGGATGTCCAGTACAATTTGTAGCTCCGATTCCAGTTCCTGTAGCCTTTCCGCATCCGTCATGAGCACCAATGTGCCATTATTGCGGATTTTGGGAACGATCCGATAATGAAAGGCCTGTTCTGCACTGATATGTTGTGCCAAATCCAAAGCAATGGTATAGTCCGCAATCATAGTTAGAAGATATAAAGGGAGGGATGTTCAAAAAAGAGGGAATATCCAATGGCCATACTAAAAAATAGGCCCATAAGGCCTGCCAAGGGAATGGTAGCGTGTGCGGAACGCCCTTTAAGTGCAAAAAAAGCGATCAAGGAACAAAAGAGCGAGCTAGTGAACAAAATCAAAAATGTGACCGTTGGAAAGGCCATTGCCAAACCAATGAACAGGAGAATATCCCCCAATCCAAGACTATGGTCAACAAATCGCTTTTTTTGGACCAATCGGGTATACAAGAAGACAAGGGTCAATACCAATAGTACTGCCAAGAGGTTCAACAGGATATGGTAAAAATATATAGTGGTCAAGGGACTGTATAAAAAATGGATGCTGGTCAATAGTAGGGCCAAAAGGGGAAACAGGAACCAAAAGACCCTTCTTTCCTTAAAATCCTGGAAAGCGATAAAGCTCAGGGCCAGTATGGCCAGAATCTTTAGCAAAACCATCAATCCTTTACAATTTGTTTGGGATTGCCATTTTCGTCTATTTCCCAAACATTGAATACACCGTCCCCATCAAAATCGGTAATCGCCTCGGCCCGGGCCGTAAAGCTTGCGTTGTCCGCATTGACCAAGGAGTACACATAATTGGCCGTTCCATTTTCCTTTACGGTCCTCGGAGGTTCAAAATCCAGTTCAGCGATATCCGCAGTGTACTTGCTGTTCATATAGCGGTGAGTGGTCTGGGCGTTGTAAATAGCTTTGAGCTGTACCTGGGCCTCCACGCTTTTGGCTTTGGATATCAAGGGCATAAGGTTAGGTAATGCCAATAATAATAGGATGCCTATGATAGCTAATACAATAAGGGTCTCTTGAAGGTTGATGGCCAGGACCTTCTTTTTAAAAAAATGACGGACAAAGGATGACATACTTTACTCAATTAAATGGTTATTGATTCTGCAAGATTGTGTGGGTTTAACAAATTCCATAGCGATATATGCCATAAAAACTATAAAGGTCTTAATATAACTATTCTGTAATAATATACAGAAAAAAAAACCATCCATATGATAATTATCATGTTATAATTTTAATTTGATACGCACATTTGATGTAAGAAAAATTACGTTAAAAAGTAGTTTTTTTATACACTAATTTTTCTGCTGAGTAACAACCAAGATCATTAATTTTTATCAGTTTTTAAAGTAAGCATATGTCTTTTCCCATAATTTTCCATTCCAATGAAGCCAGGGAAAAGGGGTGGAACAGGGCATATGACTTCCGGAATTTTATGATGGCCCGGAGTAAGTGATGTTGTTTTGGGCGTAGGAAAAAATACGTGGTAATGGTTTTTACAATAGTGTTCCAAACGAACGTAATGTACATCATAACCGCTTGCCATGGCCAACCTATTAAAATACCTTTCCGTACTCCTCTGGTTCAATCTCCCATTAGTATCCTTTGGCCAGACCAACACTTTTCCTACAACTGGCAATGTAGGCATTGGGACGACAACCCCTTCATCGAAATTACAGGTTGAGGGAAGAATAGCCACGGGAAAATGGGGTGTACTCCACTTGGATTGGACCAACGAACACAATTGGGGCGGTAATTCCTATAAATGGGCAGGCTATATTGGGTTCAATGCCTATAGGGACAACGAAGATGCAAGGGATTACTTCTACGGAACAAATCGTTATACCAGCAAAGGCGTATTCGAAGGGTCAAACTATGGCTTCCGGTGGTTATACAGAAACCACAATAACCACGATTCTGATGGGCAGCACCTATTGACCGAGTATATGCGATTGACCAGTTCGGGGAATTTGGGCATAGGAACTTCAAACCCAGATGCCAAACTGGCCGTAAAGGGCAATATCCATGCCCAAGAAATTAAGGTGGACCTTAATGGGGCGGTTGCCCCGGATTATGTTTTTAAGGAGGACTATGATCTAAGGTCCCTGCAAGAAGTTCAGGACTACATAAAAGAACATGGGCACTTGCCCAATATCCCTTCGGCCCAGGAAATGGAGGCCAATGGTATTGACTTGGGCCAAATGAACCTAAAACTGTTGGAGAAGATTGAGGAGTTGACTTTATACACCCTTGCACAAGAAGAACAGCTAAAACAAAAAAACGAGCAGTTGGAAAACATCACCGAAAAGCTCCAAGAACTGGAAAAGCGTATTGATGCGATTAAAAAACAACAAAAAAACTGATATGAGAAACCTATCCATTTGTTTGCTAGTGCTGGTTTCAGCAGGTGGCCTTGGTCAGGTAACACCATCACCTTCGGGAAGGATACAAAGCATAGCCACGGATTTCGTGTTTACACTAAGTGACGGGGAACACAACAGACCGCTCATTCGAACAGGTTGGTCATCAGATGTTGGTGATTACCTCCATCTCAAACATGGTGGTAACAATACTGAGGCCAACACCTATGGCCTTCGGGTCAGCGATGCTGGAGGTTTCGATTTTGGAAAAAACGATTTTGCAAACTCATTTTTTAAAATAACGACCAACGGTAATATTGGGATTGGAACCCCGGCACCCACTGCCAAACTGGATTTAAGGGGTGATTTTTATATGGATGCCGGTGAGGGGTTCAGGGTTTTTGGGGATGTGAATTACTTCGGAGAATGGAGGGATGGCATCGTTTTCGAAATGAGGGATGGCAATTTGACCAACGGAGGAACCGATGGGGGTTTTGTGTTCCGTGGATACACTCCCACAGACAATGCTTTTAAAGATTGGATGGTGATACGATCAGATGGTGGCGGTCGTGTCGGCATCGGTACTACCAACCCGGACGCCAAACTTGCCGTAAAGGGGGATATCCATGCCCAGGAAGTTAAAGTGGACCTTAATGGGGCGGTTGCCCCGGATTATGTTTTTAAGGAGGACTATGATCTAAGGTCCCTGCAAGAAGTCCAGGACTACATAAAAAAACATGGGCACTTGCCCAATATCCCTTCGGCCCAGGAAATGGAGGCCAATGGCATCGATTTGGGCCAAATGAACCTAAAACTATTGGAGAAGATTGAGGAGTTGACGCTATATATCATTGCGTTGGAACAAAAGAACAAAAAGATACAGGCAATTGAAGAGCGCCTAAATAAAATGGAACAAAAAATCAATACATCAAAATGAAAAGAATCGCAATGGTTTTGGCCCTTGTCCTTTGGACAGGCCTGTATGCCCAACAACAATATTATCCCGTAACGGCGGGCAATGGATATGGTTTGCGCTTTTGGAACAGTGACAATTATAAGATACACATGGGCAATACTTCCGAATACCAATACGGCCCTGTTACCGATTACAGTATTAAAATGAACATGAATTCGGATACCAGTAGGGGATGGACCTGGGGAATTGATGGTTTGGTGCCGATTGCAGGCTTAAATACACAGGGAAACTTTCAAATAGCGGGTTACTTTAACGCGACCAATTACATAGCGGTAAGTAGGAACGGAAGTTACCGGGTAGCCATGAATGGTCAAGGGAATGGCTATATCACGGGAAGAAACGATGCGATTGAGCAAAAATTCCTAATCCATACCAATGGATCTTCCTATTTAAATGGAGGCAATGTAGGGATTGGTACCACCCAACCCTCGGAAACCTTTCATTTGGTTGGGAATTCATTATATGATGCAGGAAATGGATCCTCAATAAAAATCAATGGTTATCATGGCATAGAAACCGAAGGCGATGCACATTGGCTGCACTTAAACAGATATAGCAATGATCATGTGTCGATTGGTCATAACAGTACTTCCGATGTATATATGACACATGGAGGTGGCCGGGTTGGAATAGGCACCACCAACCCGGACGCCAAACTAACCGTAAAGGGCAATATCCATGCCCAGGAAGTTAAGGTAGACCTTAATGGGGCCGTTGCCCCGGATTATGTCTTTAAGGAGGACTATAATCTAAGGTCCCTGCAAGAAGTCCAGGACTACATAAAAGAACATGGGCATTTGCCCAATATCCCTTCGGCCCAGGAAATGGAGGCCAACGGCATTGATTTGGGCCAAATGAACCTAAGGCTATTGGAGAAGATTGAGGAGTTGACGCTTTACACTTTGAAGCAAGAAGAAGAAATTCAAGAGCTAAAAACTCAAAATTCCAAAATGGCAAAGCTTGAAAAAGAAAACAAAAAAATTATTGTGTTGGAGGACCGCCTCTCCAAAATTGAAGAACTCCTAAATTAAAATAAATGAACGGATTAAAATTTACCTTGTTAATTTCTTTCCTGTCCTTTTTACCCTCAAATGCCCAGTTCACCAACATTTTCCCCGATGATGGCAATGTTGGTATAGGAACATTATCCCCAATAGATAAGCTTGAAATCAGAGATGGACGTGTAAGGATTTCCGATGGAAACGATCGCATGTATTTAGGTGTCGAAAATGATAGCTCAAGATCAATCATTGCTTTTGGCGATGACACCAATGATAGGTTAGGTTTTTATTTTGATTATTGGAATGGAACAAGTCAAGATAAAGAGTTAATGTCGATTCATGGCAATGGCCGGGTTGGAATAGGCACCACCAACCCGGACGCCAAACTTGCCGTAAAGGGGGATATCCATGCCCAGGAAGTCAAGGTGGACCTTAATGGGGCGGTTGCCCCGGATTATGTTTTTAAGGAGGACTATGATCTAAGGTCCCTGCAAGAAGTCCAGGACTACATAAAAAAACATGGGCACTTGCCCAATGTGCCCTCTGCAAAGGAGTTGGAAGAAAATGGAATTGAGCTTGGAGCGCTGAACATGAAACTGTTGGAGAAGATCGAGGAGTTGACGCTTTATGTCATTGAATTGAAAAAGCAAAATGAACAGCAACAAGAAGAGATAGAAGAACTCAAAAAAAGTAAACAATGAAAAAAAAGGTGCTTTTGATTGGATTTGTAATTGCATTTTTTTGTGCAATTCAAACCAACGGCCAAGCATGGGTCTCTTTAGGGGCCACATATTCCAATCCCAGCCCGTATCCGTATAATTATTTTCTCCTTATGGATATGAATGGCTTCAATGGGGACATCAGCGCGGAATTCGAGGTTTTGGTTCTGGCAGATGACAACTACATGTACCATTCCAGAAACTCCATTTTTGTATCCAGACATTCAGCCACTCCCTCCAATAGGTTGGATGGTGTTTCCATGAACTATTTGAGTGGTAAACCTGGAATGCTGGAAGTATTGGTGAAGAACAGCCAGGTATGGATTCGCGCCACGGCCAAATGGGGAACCATAAAATATAGGATGATAGATGGGTTGGGTCACGGCAATTGGACTACCCCACTGACCAGCCAAACAACACCCCCAACGGATATTTTGGCATTCTCCACCCAACCTTTTTACTACGATTTCGATGCTGCTCAGATCAATCATTTCCCGTCACTTTTACCAAATGGAAATGTAGGAATAGGCACCGCAAATCCAGGGGCATACAAATTGGCCGTAAATGGAAATATCCATGCCCAAGAGGTGAAGGTGGACTTGGTGGGATGGCCGGACTATGTCCTTAAAGAAGGGTATAACCTGCCCGGTTTAGAGGAAGTGGAACAACATATCCGAGAAAAGGGCCATTTGATCAATATTCCCTCTGCAGCCAAGGTTAAAGAAAATGGTGTCCATTTAGGGGAGATGAACAAGCTGTTGTTGGAAAAGATTGAAGAGTTGACCCTTTACACTCTACAACAAGAGAAAAGAATTAAAGAACTGGAAAAAAAGGACAATGAAAAATAGATTTCTGTTAGTATTTATGGTTTTACATGGCGCGCTGTTGGCCCAGGATTCTTATCAAGGGAAGTTTAGTTATGGGGCCACATCAGGATGGTGCAAGTTGGCACATTTTGACTTGGCCGGTAATGGAAGTCACAATTCGGTTATTGTCGATGCCCATATAAATTATGTAAGGACCAATGAAAAAGGATACTCCGCAAATGCTACATTAATTATGAGGGAGGGAAGTGCCAATCCGGGCAAATGGAACTATACTATCTCAGGAACTGAAATTGGGGATTACCTCACATTTAGAAAAATAAACGATACCACCTATGAACTTTTTGGAAGATCCCAGGGCTACTATGGTCATATCTCCATTGAGCTTTCTGTCACAAAGGAAGCCATCTTAATTGTTGATATTCCCAGCACTATTGTCCGTGTAAATGATCCCGGCATATATCAAGATGTTCCCAAAATGGGGAACACCGCGGTTGTCTCCGGAAACGTAGGTGTCGGCACCACCACTCCAGATGCCAAACTGGCCGTAAAAGGCGATATCCATGCCGAAGAGGTTAAAGTAGATCTCAATGTACCTGCTCCCGATTATGTGTTTAAAGAGGGTTATGATTTAAAGTCTTTGGAAGAAGTCCGAAGCTATATCCAAAAACATGGGCACTTGCCCAATATTCCTTCGGCCCAGGAAATGGAGGAAGACGGGATTGAGCTTGGAGGGATGAACATGAAACTGTTGGAGAAGATTGAGGAGCTAACACTCTATACCCTACAACAGCAGACAATACTGGAAATGGTATTGCAACAGACCAGAAAACAGGAAAAGGAAATCCAGCAGTTAAAAAAACAAATGCAATGAAAACAATAGGAATGACAATCTTATCCCTGGGATGTTTACTGGGTATGCACGCACAGAATGATTTCCCCCCTTCAGGGGATGCTAAAATCCAAGATGCCAATTTAACAATTGAAACCTCGCTATGGCGCCCCAGCCTCCTAACCTTAAGGGATACCCATTACAATCCGGACCAGGTATACCATTTTCAATTGGAAAGTGACGGACTCAAGATAAAACAAGATGGGGAAGTAAACTATCAATTCAAATCCGGTGGAAATTTCATAGTGAGAAATGGCAATACCATGTTGGGTATGGGCAGTCCACTATATAAATTACATATTAAAGACCCTTTGGGGGGTGCGGCCATAGGTCTTGAAAGAGGGGGCAAACTTTGGCGCTTCGACTTACAGACCAATTCCGATCGACTTTTCATAGGCCATTCCGATAATAGTTCCATAGTTACTTTTCATAAAGATGGCAAAATGGGGATTGGAACCACCAGCCCAGATGCCAAACTTACCGTAAAGGGGAACATCCATGCCGAGGAAGTCAAAGTAGATCTCAATGTACCTGCTCCCGACTATGTCTTTAAAGAAGGCTATGACCTCAAATCCCTACAAGAAATCCAGGACTATATAAAAGAACACGGGCATTTGCCCAATATCCCTTCTGCCCAAGAGATGGAGGAAGACGGGATTGAGCTTGGACGGATGAACATGAAACTGTTGGAGAAAATCGAGGAGTTGACGCTTTATGTTATTGACCTAAAAAAAGAAATAAACCTTCTGAAAAAAGATAAGAAATGAGAAGAAATCTTTTTTGTCCTATTTGTATTCTGTTTGCACCATTGTATGTGATTTCCCAAACCCATACCAATGTAAGTGTAGAAAATGACGTATATGTTAATTACAATGCCTATTCCAGTGGCTCTCAAGGGGATGGACGAGGAAACCTGATTCTTTTCGGAGACGGCAGTAATGGCGGAGGTTGGCAATCAAGTATTAAGTGGTCTGGAAGGGATGGATTTAATAGTTCAACGAGCAGTGGAACTAGATTAAATGCAGAGATTGGTATAGACAATGTTGGAAGCTATGGAAGAGCAGATTTAGTTTTTAAGACTAAAGGCTCTTATGATAGTGCCATACCGACTGAAAAAATGAGAATCCTACAAAATGGAAATCTTGGTATAGGCACCACCACACCGGATGCAAAACTCACCGTAAAAGGCGACATCCATGCCGAGGAGGTCAAAGTAGATCTCAATGTACCTGCTCCGGATTATGTGTTTAAAGAAGGCTATGACCTCAAATCCCTGCAAGAAGTCCAGGACTATATAAAAGAACACGGGCATTTGCCCAATATCCCTTCTGCCCAGGAGATGGAAGAAAATGGAATTGAGCTTGGAGGGATGAACATGAAACTGTTGGAGAAAATCGAGGAGTTGACACTTTATGTATTGCAACAAGAAGAGGAACTTGACAAGAAAGACAAAAAGATCATGGGATTGGAGGAAAAACATTTGGAGCAGGAAAAACGTCTCAAAAAAATCGAGAAACTCTTAAATACAAGGTAAATGAAAAAATTACTGACACCGATTATTTTACTTGCCGTCTTTTTTGGAAATGGGCAACTATATGAAGACCCCAATGGCAATGTGGGTATTGGAACCACTACGCCAAGTTCCAAGCTAACGGTTAAGGGTAATGTCAATATTGGAGAAGACGGCAATTACCGTTTACGAGTACGCCATATTGATGGCAAGAACCATAACGACAGTAATATTGGCAGCCTGTATCTAAATTACAGTACCGGACACAAAGTATTGGTCGGTTGGGGGCCAACGGCAGCATCGGACTTGCTGGTTGCCGGAAGATTGGGTATTGGAACCATTTCTCCCGGACACCATATTGACGTAATCAATGAACATCAACCAACGGAATCTTTTTTGAGGTTTCGCGTAAAAGATGCTCCCGATGATTACCTGCAAATTGTTAATGCCACCGGCTCTCCGAACCAGTTTATACCCCTCATAAGGGGTTATCATGTTAGTGATAATAGATATTCCATGCAAATGTCGGGAGTTACTTCGGAAGCGAATGATACGGGCGCTATTGCCCTTATAAACTTTGATGCCAGAAGAAGTAACGGCCCCATACAAACTAGGCCCCTTTTTGTGTGGACAAGCTACACGGAAAAAAAAATGACAATGCTTGCAAACGGCAATCTCGGCATCGGCACTACCACACCAGATTCAAAACTGGCCGTAAACGGAAACATCCATACCAAGGAAGTCAAGGTAGACTTGGTGGGATGGCCGGACTATGTCCTTAAAGAAGGGTATGATCTGCCCAGTTTAGCGGAAGTGGAACAACATATCCGAGAAAAGGGCCATTTGATCAACATTCCCTCAGCAACCGAGGTGGAAGAAAATGGCCTCCAATTGGGCGAAATGAA
>WNKP01000018.1 GCA_009797885.1 Flavobacteriaceae bacterium GF1 | reverse complement strand
ACCTAAAAAAGATTGAAAAGAAAACCCAAATTGAGACGATTTAGCCATCGACTGGTTTGATTAATGGATTCCTGCCTGCGCAGGAATGACAAAATTATGTTATACGTAATCTGTCATTCCGCATTTATTGCGGAATCCATAAGTTCACCACCCCTTTGCTATCAATATGTACCGAGATTAGATATGTTTTTACTTCATATTGTTCATGTACCAATGGATTCCTGCTTTCCCTTAGACTACGCTGAGGATGAGATACAGGAATGGGAAGATAATCAGTCCACCTTATTCCGTTTTCTATCCACTTCCTTCAAATGAATTTTTCGCAAACGGAGATGATTGGGCGTTACCTCAACATATTCATCCTTTTGAATGTATTCCAGGGCTTCTTCCAAAGAGAATTTGATGGCGGGGACTATTTTGGCCTTATCGTCCGCTCCTGCCGATCTTACATTGGAAAGCTTTTTGGTTTTGGTGACATTGATGGTCATATCATCCTGGCGTGAATTTTCCCCAATGACCTGCCCCTCATAGATATCCTCTCCGGGGTCAATAAAGAATTTCCCACGCTCCTGGAGCTTGTCTATGGAATATGGGATTGCCGTTCCGTTTTCCATGGAAACCAATGACCCATTGATACGACCTGTAATTGCCCCTTTTAAAGGTTGGTATTCCAAAAACCGATGTGCCATGATGGCTTCACCGGCCGTTGCCGTCAATAATTGATTCCGCAGACCTATAATTCCCCTGGAGGGGATAATGAATTCACATACCATTCGGGAACCTTTGGCCTCCATACTAACCATTTCACCTTTCCTAATGGAAACCATTTCCACGGCTTTACCGGAAACCTCCTCGGGCAAATCAATGGTCAATTGCTCCACGGGTTCGCATTTAACACCGTCCACCTCCTTTATGATGACCTGTGGCTGACCTATTTGAAGTTCATATCCTTCGCGACGCATGGTTTCAATGAGCACGGAAAGGTGCAACACCCCACGACCAAAAACCATGAATTTATCCGCACTATCCGTTTCTTCCACGCGTAGGGCCAAATTCTTTTCCAGCTCCTTTTCCAGACGTTCCTTAATGTGTCTGGAAGTAACGAACTTGCCGTCCTTACCAAAAAATGGGCTATCATTGATTGTAAAGAGCATGCTCATTGTGGGCTCATCTATGGCAATGGTCTTTAACCCTTCCGGATTTTCCAGATCGGCAACGGTATCCCCAATATCAAAACCATCCATCCCTACTAAAGCGCAGATATCCCCGGTTTGTACTTCCTGTACTTTTTTCCTTCCCAAACCATCAAATACAAAGACCTCCTTTATCTTGGACTTTATCATATTGCCCTCACGCTTGACCAAGGTTACCTGTTGCCCTTCCCTTAAGCTTCCGCGTTGTAATCTTCCGATGGCAATTCGGCCCGTAAAACTTGAAAAGTCCAGGGAGGTGATCAACATTTGGGTAGAGCCTTCCTCTGGTTTAAATTCGGGAACATGCTCCAGGACCATATCCAACAGTGGGGAAATATCTTCGGTTGGTTTTTGCCAGTCCTCACTCATCCAACCCTGTTTTGCCGAGCCATAAACGGTAGGAAAGTCCAATTGCCACTCTTCCGCACCCAGTTCAAACATCAAATCAAAAACCTTTTCATGTACCTCTTCCGGGGTACAGTTCTCCTTGTCCACCTTATTGATGACCACACAGGGTTTTAACCCTAGATCAATGGCTTTTTGCAGCACAAAACGGGTCTGTGGCATGGGGCCTTCAAAAGCATCCACCAATAGCAGTACACCATCCGCCATGTTCAGTACACGTTCCACTTCCCCTCCAAAATCGGCGTGCCCAGGGGTATCGATGATATTGATTTTGGTGTCCTTATAAACCACGGAAACATTCTTGGAAACAATGGTAATACCGCGTTCACGTTCCAAGTCGTTATTATCCAAAATCAAATCCCCTTTATTCTCATTTTCACGGAACAATTGACAATGGTACATGATCTTATCCACCAAGGTGGTCTTCCCATGATCTACGTGGGCAATGATAGCTATGTTCTTGATTTTCTGCATGGCCTTGCTTTTGAGCGCGCAAAGGTACTGCTTATTTGTTCTTTTGTATCAGTTATTGAACTTTTTCTTGGCACCAAGAACAAAGCCCAATCTCACATCTAAAAGTAGGCCTGCTTCCGTATCAAAATCATCGAAGAACACAAAAGGGCCGAACATCAAATTAAATTGAAAGCCTTTCTTACCCGTTCTTTGCAGTCCGTACATAACTCCCGCCCCTCCATTTAGGTCGGAAACCGTTTCCAAATCCCCGATAAGTGGATTGCCACTTTGAAGATATACGCTGGGAGCAAAAAAATTGGCCATGTTGCCGAAGGTATTCTTGCCCTTTGATTCACGTCTTTTAAAATTGTTGTAGAAACGATATTGTAACGTACCTCCGGGATAAATACCAAAACCATCTTCAAAAAAATCAGAATTCCTATACAAAACCCCAAATTCCAAACTTGCGTTGATTGTTGATGCATTGCCCACTGCAAACTCGTAGGTTGCTCCTGGCGCCAATACATTCAGCGAGAAAAGATTGTCTTCCACCCTGCGTTGGGCAAAAGTGGTTGAGGAAATTAAAATGGGTAGAATTAAGGTAGTCAATGATTTTCTCATAATGGTTATTGTTTTTAACATTTGATACCGCAATCTATATCAAAAAACAAACCGGGAAAAATTACATTCGACTACTTCAAAGAAAACATTTTACACCGATGCTGTTCAATAGTTTACATTGTATTGAGGTTACGTTTTCTTCTTGCCTCAAATCCAGGAGATACTTGGCAATAGTCCCATTACATTGTTTTTTGCGTCTCAATCAGTGATTTCGGTTTCCATGAGAATCGCATTATAGACAGAAGACTTCCTTTTAATAGCGGGTAGCCCCTGTACAAAGCGTCGAGGAATTCCTGTAAACTAACTCCCTATTCGGTCATTTTCATCTTGTAATCCTGTTTTTCGCTTTCTGGCTTTTTTAATCTCGTTCCGTCCAAAATCGTAGGTAAGGCTAAAAGCAACTTGTCTGCTGTCACTACCTCCCCTGCCATCTATAAAAAGATCACCGAACTGCGTAGTTCCATTCCAAGGGACCGTGAACAAAATATCATTGAAGGAAAGACGGGCCGTAAATCGATCAAAGAGTTTCTTTTGAAAAGCAAGGTTCAAAGAACCCAAAGATTCGGTTTGGTACGTTCCTCCCCAAATGGAAGGGGAACTGTACCATCCCGAAATCTCCATTTTCAGGGTTTTTGATAAGGTCAAGGTGTTTTGGGCATAAAAGCTCAGGGTTTCTTGACGCACCGGCAAAAACTCATCACTGGTGGCCTTAAAATCGCTGATGTAGGCATTTAGACTAAAATAAATGTTCCACCATTCATAAATCTTTTTGGGATAGGAAATACCCAGATTGATGACTTCCTGGTCCGCCACGTTCAAGGTAGTCAGAAAGTTGGTCGTTTCACTATCGGCAATGGTCACCCGTGCAAAGAAGTCCGTTACATAGCTATAGCTGATTGAGGTTGTCAATCGGTAATTGAAGGTATGGGACAATTTAATGTTATTGGTATACTGCGGTTGTAGGAATGGATTTCCCTTACTAAAGGAAAGTTCATCCAATTGGTATTCAAATGGGTTCAACGATTGATAGTTGGGGCGTTGTATCCTTCGGCTATAGGTCAATGCAAACTGGTTTTTGCGGTTCATTTGATAGGTCAATCCCCCGGAAGGAAAATAATCCGTATAGTTTCGTTGTACCCTATCGTCTTCATTTTGCTGTTGACTGGTAAGAATCCCATCGGAGTCCGTATTTTCCACCCTTAGACCAAACTGAAGGTTCCATTTGCCCCATTTGCGGTTAAAATTGACGTAAGCCGCATTGATATTTTCCTGATATTCAAACTGATTGCTCTGTGAAGTATCCAAGATATTCTCCCCATTCAACTGATTGAAAAAGTCAAATGTATTGTCCGTATTGATATAGGACAACTTGAAACCAACCCCCAGTTTTCCCTTAAGAAAGTCCTGTTCATAATCCGCTTTTATCGTGGCTATATTGATATCGATAGGGGTATCCTGAAATGTGATTCGCTCGCTCAAAACCTGGGATTCGTCCCCATTGAAATAGGTATTGGGCTGTAGGGCATCCCGTTCACTATTGTAGCGCCCATAATCCAAATCCACATTGATGGAATGGCCCAAGGTATCCGCATATTTATAGTTCAAGTTGGCGTTGATATTGTACGAGGTATTCTGTCTTTGGTTGAACGCTACAAGTACACTATCATTTTCGATGGTACCCGCATCCCGAATAGGGGTGCGTGTGGTGCTATTGGTAAAACCATTGTTAAAATTTCCATTTACAATGGCACCAATAGTGTGTTTTGAGTTCAGATAGTAATCATATCCCAGTTTTATATTATTGGTGTTGCGATCATAAATGCTAGAGGAACGGGAATCGAACTGTGTCCCAAATTGGCTTCGCAATAAATCGATAAACCCCGTGCTTTTTCCAAATCGGTTGCTGTAGGTACCATAGAAATTGCCCTTTTTTTCCCTGTTGTTGAAATTTATGCTGGCGTTGGTACGGCCAAAATCCCCGACCGTCATTCCAGAGGTAAAGGTGCCATTGGTACCCAAGCTCTTATCTTTCTTTAGTTTGATGTTGATGATCCCAGCATTTCCAGCAGCATCGTATTTGGATGAGGGTTGGGTGATGATTTCAACGGATTCCACATCCGTGGCCTGTAAGCTTTCCAGGTAGTTGGTCAAGTCCTCACCTTGCAAAACGGACAACTTCCCATCAATAAAAATCTGAACCCCGGTTTTTCCTTCAACAATAAATCCGCCGCCATTGTCAACGATGACACCTGGGGCCTTTCGCAACAACTCAAATGCACTTGTTCCGGTGGCATTGATCGTATTTTCAACATTAAATACGGTTTTATCCGCCAATACCTGGACCATGGGCTTTTCAGAAACTACGGTTACTTCTTCCAAATTTTGTGCCTCTGCATTGAGGTATATGGTACCAAAATCCAAATTTTCCTCCTTAAGATCAATGCGCCTCGTATAATCGGCATAGCCCATATTGGTGATTTTTAAAATGTATTTTCCGGATACGATCCCGTTAAATTCAAAGATTCCATAGTCGGCGGTAATGGTAGCTTTGACCAAACTGGAATCTTTTGGGTTATTTAAGGTAACCGCTGCAAATATGACCGGTTGCTCATTATCATCCACTACTTTGCCCTTAATGGTTTGGGCGGAAAGTCCTGTACCGATCAATAGCAATACCGAAAAAATAAAGGTTTTCATGACTGTTCGTTTTTAAGTATACCCCAAAACTCCTCAAATGGTTACAGCATGGAAAAAGGGTTCTGTTGAATTGAACCATGGAACGATGAATTGACCGGGGCCATTCATCTGCATATAGGTCCATTCGTCGAAACATGGAAATGCCATTTGGAAAGAACTCCTTAATTTTCGAAGAAATACACAATCATGGATAGAAAAGTGATTTGGGGTTTAAAACGAAAAGAAATCTTGGCAGTACTGATTTTCTATTTTGTTTTTGCCACCCTTTATTATGTGGCCATTTGGATCACCTCCGGCATGCGGGGTGAATTTTTTGACCTTGTATCGTATATCGACTCCTGTGGGCTGCAATACATAATTTTTTTACTGTTCACCATCCCAATTTGGTATTTGATATTCAAACAATTGCGTTCCATAAGTCTCTACAAACGCCTATTGATTCACATTGTGACGTTGCCCATTTTCATTTTTGGCACACAACAAGTCTACTATTCAATTGCAGATGCAGTGGATTTTGGACATTTGGAGGGATCAGGTTCTGTTTGGGACATTTATATTCCCGCCCTACTTTATCTAGTTCAATTCGGCATCTTTCATGCTTACGAATATTATAATGTGGCCCAACAAAAATTAAGAATGGAAGGGGAGTTACGCCAAGCTGCATTAAAAAGCGAATTGGCTGCAATAAAAGCGCAGCTCAACCCACACTTTCTCTACAACGTATTCAATACCATAAATGCTTCGGTACCTCCAAAACAGGAAAAAACCAGACAGCTAATCGCCACTTTGGCGGATTTGTTCCGATACCAACTAAAAGCCTCAAAAAAGGAGTTGGTACCGCTTTCGGATGAGATTGAATTTGTGAACAAATACCTGGAACTGGAAAAGGCTAGATTTGAAGAACGCCTGGAGATTGAAATGAATGTTCCCAAAGCACTGTTAGGTGAAATGGTACCTCCCATGTTATTACAACCTTTGGTAGAGAATTCCGTAAAGCACGGCATATCCAATACGTTGAAAGGGGGCAAAATTTCAATTTCAATTTTTAAGGAAGATGAAAAATTGAAGTTTGAAATCGCGGATACCGGAAAAGGGGTCAAGGATAAAAAAAGCCTATTTGGCAGAGGGGTTGGGTTAAGCAACACGCAGTTACGACTTCAAAAAATGTATCAAAGTCAATTGGAAATTTTGGACAACACACCCCAAGGGCTTAAAATATGCTTTGCCCTATGAAAAAGGTGCTCATTGCCGATGATGAGAAGGCCGGTAGAACGTTGATTAAAGAGTATCTGGAAGACTATCCGGATTTGGTCCTCATTGCTGAAGTCAATAATGGGGTGGATGCCATTTCAGAAATCAACCGATTTAAACCTGATCTGGTGTTTTTGGATATTCAAATGCCAGGCAAGACCGGTTTTGAGGTATTGACGTATTTAGAGGAACTGCCCGCCATTATCTTTTCCACGGCTTATGATGAATATGCCCTAAAGGCCTTTGAGGTCCATGCCGTGGATTACCTTTTAAAGCCATATACCAAAGAACGTTTTCGATTGGCCATAGAACGCCTTAACCCGGACAACCAAAAACTGGGCAGGCTTACCGAAAGCCTTCTTATGAATAAAACGGATTATCCTACCCGGGTCTTGGTCCAGCAAAACAAAAAACTGATCACTACGGCCGTCAATGACATCCAATGGGTAGAGGCTTACGGTGATTACTCCAAGCTTCATGTGGACAAGCAGGTATACCTAAGCAATTTTGGAATTTCGGATTTGGAACAGAAACTAAATCCCCAGAAATTTCTGAGGGTACATCGTTCTTCCATCATCAATCTGGACAAAGTGAAGGAATTGAACAAATATGGAAAAAGCTATGATGTCACCATGCTTAACCAGGATGTGGTCCGGGTAAGTCGGGGGTATATGGAAGCGCTAAAAAAAATAATTTTGTAACTAATCAACATCAAATTGAAACTCTGGTTTCTTCCTACGCTTAGTGAGTACCCATCCAAAGGTGATATGAACTAAAGGACCATGACCATCTAGCAGTCCGTCTCCCCTAATGTAGCCATAACCAACCTCAGCATTGATATTTAACCCCTTGCGAAAAGTTCTTTGTACGCCATAAACCGCTCCATAAAAAGAAAACGACCAATCTTTGGTATTGGGCATATTTTCAACTATTTGAATCGGTTCCCAAAAAATGGATTGCGCCGCAGCAAAATAATTTGCTGAGTTTCCGACCACATTCTTATTAATGTCCAATCGCTTTCGAATGTTATGGTAATATCGCAATCTCACATGCCATGAATACCCAAAAGTGTATCCCTCTCTATAGTTTACAAAGGCCGGGCTAAAACTAGTGGAAGCACTGACGTTTCTCAACAGACCCAGCTCATAACGGAAGCCCGGTGCAAAAAGGTTTATGGTAAACTGGTGCCGTTCCAAATTAATGATTCCCAATCCTTTTTCCTGTAAGTACTGACCATTGAGGTTGGAACCGAAAAAAATGGCAAGGCAGCATAGCAATAAGCGTGGTTTATACATGGTCCGGTTTTTAGTATCCCTAAAGCTATTGTCTTTGTCCTTACCCTGTGTGTTATTTATCAAAAGTTTAGCATGGGGCCCTATCTTCCCACACACCATCGTTTTTCATTAACGATCCAACCGACACTTAAGTTGAAAACCGGTTGGATGCCTTGATCAAAGGGTCCCCAATAATAGGCGGCACCGACATCCACGGAAAAGCTCAATCCCGAATTGTAACTTCTTTGAAGTCCCGTGACCAAGCCAGTAGTAGCAAAGACCCCCTCTGCAATAGCACCTTCCACTACCCTACTTCCCGATTCGAATACCGAGACCGACGGGGCTATATAATTGGCCGAATTCCCGTAAATCTGATGTCCCCTTCTCCCCCTACTTCCAAAATTGTAATAATATCGATTTTGAAGGGTCAAGGCGGGAAAAAAGTCATAGTTCTCAATGGGCCTTTCAGTAAAGGGATCTAACGAGGTCTGATAGGCCACCCGAATATCCAAAGTGGAGTTTATGCCCAGGGCCATTTCATATTCAATTCCGGGGTGAATGAGATTAATCTTTAACTGCCGCAATTCGCAGTTCTTTCCGAACTGGGCATAAGTAAGTTGAACAAGGCCCAAAAAGGCCAAAAGTGAAAGACGTAGCATAGTAGGTAATCTGGGTATAGGTATAACGAACCTATTTCAAAATAGTACTTTTGTCGAAAAAGCGATCATGTCCTTATCCCAGATACCTAAAATAAAGTATACATCAAGTGACAATTTCTTTCTATTGGCCGGTCCCTGCGCTATTGAGGGAGAGGATATGGCCTTGAAAATTGCGGAAAAAGTGGTCCAAATAACCGCTGATCTCCAGATTCCCTATGTATTTAAAGGCAGTTTTAAGAAAGCGAACCGGAGTCGCCTTGATTCCTTTACGGGAATTGGGGATGAAAAAGCCTTAAAGATCCTCAGAAAGGTATCCGATACCTTCAACGTGCCCACGATAACCGATATCCATACCGAACAGGATGCGGCCCTGGCGGCCGAATATGTGGATGTACTACAAATACCCGCTTTTTTGGTGCGCCAAACCGATTTGGTCGTTGCAGCGGCCAAAACGGGCAAGACGGTCAATTTGAAAAAAGGCCAATTCATGAGTCCCGAAAGTATGAAGCACGCCGTCACCAAAGTCCATGAATCGGGTAACGAACATGCCTGGATAACCGATCGTGGTACCATGTTCGGCTATCAGGATATGGTGGTCGATTTTAGGGGGATACCCACCATGAAACAATACGCACCCGTAGTCCTGGACGTTACCCATTCCCTACAACAACCCAATCAATCTTCAGGGGTCACGGGGGGACGGCCCGCATTGATAGGCACCATGGCAAGAGCTGGCATCGCCGCTGGGGTTGATGGCCTGTTTATGGAAACCCATTTTGATCCCTCCAATGCGAAAAGTGACGGTGCCAATATGCTGGATTTACGTCTTTTGGAAAAGTTACTTTCCGATTTGGTCGCTATTCGAAAAACAATTAATTCACTTTAAAAAAGTGTAACAAAACATACCCTCCGGAGTCTATTCCATCAAATCATAGACCATGAATAAACGCGTTGCCCTTTTTCTTTCACTATTAAGTGTCCTTATCGTTTCATCCCAGGAAAATCCGGGCTTTAGTGGGGACCCCTTGAATGCAAAATTTATTACCGCTGATGTTGATCGCTTTTACGCCGCCCTAGATCGGTTGGAGTCCGGCGGGAACCCTTTCAAAACCTATATTGCCGAAGGGTCCAAAGGGTTACAGGGCTTTTTGGCATATCGAATTTACAATGCCGATTCTTTACTGAAGACGGTGAGGGAGCGGAAGCAGGAATATATCAACGGCAGGGACAATTTACGGGGTCTGGATTCCAAGAAGAAGCGCATTAGGGCGAGTTATGCCGCCATGAAATACTGGTATCCCGATGCTGTCTTCCCCCCAATCTATTTTGTGGTGGGAAGATTTAACAGTGGTGGTACCGTTTCTGAAGATGGCCTTATCCTTGGGCACGAGATGCAACATGATTTAGAAGGATTGCCAGGTTTGGTGGCCCATGAACTTATCCATTTTCAGCAGGAATTTCAAATTGATGAGAACCATTGGAACCTCTTGGCATCTTCCTTAAATGAGGGTGGGGCGGATTTTATTGGGGAATTGATTTCAGGACAGAATATCAATGCATTAAATTACAGGTTCGGGGAACGGCATTTGGAGAAGTTGGCGTTGGAATTTGTCGTTTCCATGGAAAAAGACGACAATACGGACTGGTTATACGGAACTTCGGGAAAAGACCATCGCCCAAACGATTTGGGCTATTGGATGGGTTATAAAATCACAAAGGCCTATTTTGACCAAGCAACCGACAAGAAACAGGCTATTTACGACATCCTACATATCGCCGATGCCAAGGCATTTTTGGAAAAAAGTGGTTTCCTAAAACCCTACCTGGAACAGGTTGGGAAGATGGACGAAACCGAAAGGAAGGCCCTATTGGTACCCTTTCCATCCAAAAAAGTTACGGCCACATTTACGGTAACGGTTCCCAATGCGGACGACGTGGTCTATATCACGGGAAATCATGAAAACCTCGGCAATTGGAATCCATCGGCAGTAAAAATGACCCGGGTTTCCGATTATAAAAGACAGGTCACCTTGGAAATCAATAGTCCGGCAACCTTTAAATTTACCAGGGGGAGTTGGGGTTCACAGGCATTGGTAAAGGGTGTTGACGGCATTCCCAACCTCACTTTTGTTGAGGGTGGGGACGAGCCCAATTTTAGTATCGAAAAATGGTCCGATGAAAATAACTAACCCCTTTTGTAAAACCCTTTTTTCCTCAGATCATACGCTTCTTGTATCACTTCAATAAGGACTTCATCATTGATTTCCTCCAAAGTGAAGTAGCGAAAGGATTTGACCACTTTTCTTTTTTCAGAGTGCATCAGTTCAAGGTGTTTGGTCAAATGGGCGGAATTCCAAAAGGCGATATCCACAAATCCTCCCTTATAGGAAGCGTTTACATAACAAATAGGATGGTTGTCCGCATAAAAACAAGGAATCCTCCATTTGTATTTCATATCCACATTGGGGATAACCCCTTCTAGGATGGCCTTAAGATGCAACAAAATGCTACGGTAAGGTTCTTCTCTGGATAGAATATATTCTTCTGCAGGGTTCATATCCCAAAAATCAGACTTTTTTTCCAAACCCAGCACGCCTAAGGAAAACTCACCCGCTATGGAAATCAATGGCGGGGAATCCAAAATCCCAAACATAAAAACACTTAAAAAAGGAGATGTAATTACTTAAATTTAAAAGTGATGGGAGATACATCACTCCGAAACAACATCCTGTAGGAAATGGAAATTTTAATCGATAATTAGGAAGCCAAAGCAGAAAAGTTAAGGTTGCCATTGATTTCATTGTCAAAATCAACCTGGATTTTGTCAATATACTCCTGAGGAGTTTCCGATCCAATCCCTACCCATCCGGAGTTGAGGTCCACATCAAAATAAAAGCAGGTCAGGTCACCACAACACTCAGTGTCCAAACGTTCCAATAAGAATTTAGTGATTTTAGGCCTCAATTCGTATTCAAAATCGATACAGGCCTTTTTGAGCTTTTCGCTCATTTCTTTTTCAGGGGACTTCCAGTTAAACTTCATGTGGTTTAAGCACAAAAGCTTCCTAATATATACATTTTTACGAAATCCTTAAAATTGCGTTAAGGAAAAAAGACGAACTACCTGTTTACTCGATGGCCACATACTCTTGCAAGTACGCATAACGTTCTGTCAACTGTCCATTTTTAGTCATTCGCGCGCGCTCCAGTATTCCATCCTTATCCCCATTAAAAAAAGCGGGAATCACATATTTTGAAAAGGCTTCCCCAAATCCATCGCTTGCATCCCTGGGGAGTTCGGCAGGGAGATTGTCCACGGCCATCACCGCAATCGCCCTGGAATCCCTAAAGTCCATTTCCTGTTCCGAAATGGCATGATACCCATAAATGGGGTCTGCAATCGTGGAAGGGCGTATGGTTGAAGCCACGGGACCATCGATATCACAGCTAACATCGGCCACCACCTTGATCTTAAAGTCAGGATGTTTGGCATCTTCCCGTGTGTACAGGTAAGGGGCACCATCCCCATAAAAATGTCCGGCGATATAAAAATCGGTCACCTTGGCAAAGCGCAAGAAATTGGACTTGTATTCAGACGGATTGGCAAAGAAATCCGTTTTAGTACCACGTACCCCATCTTTACGGGTATTGTATTCCGAAACATCTATTTGGCAATATACCGGTTCCTCAAAATCATCATGCAGGTATTCGGCAACATTGACCTTTTTAAGACCCATGGCATCAAGCATTTCCTTGGAGCCATTGCCTACCCTACCCTTTCCGGTCAATAAAATCTTAATGTTTGGCAGCTTGATTTTGTTCAACTCGGCAATTAAGGCCTGTTGATCTTTCAAGGTTTCGGCCCTGGGCAAATTAAAGCTTTGATATTTCATACCATAGGCACGAATACCATTATAGGCTCCAACAATACCGGCATAGCGCCCAAAGGCAACCAAACGCAATCCCTTGGGATTGGTAATCACCTCATGGTCATAGAGTTCAATATTCCTGTCCAGAATGGCTCGGAGCAAATCCCGGTTATAGGGTTGTTTTTTGATGGTATGGGAAAAAAAGAAGTACTTTTTATGGGGTATCAACGCAGCAATCGGAACTTCCTTTACCCCCAATAGCACATCGCACTCCTCCATTTTAGAGGCCACTTCAATCCCTAGGGCCTTGTACTCCGCATCTTCAAAAACACGAATGGGAGAAGGTTCAACAATAATTTTGGCTTCCGGATGGGACTGTTGGACATTTTGACACATTTTTGGGGAAAGAACCACACGCCTATCGGGCGGGTTCTTACGTTCTTGGATAATTCCGAATCGCATAACAGGTTTGGTATACTATTTGGACTAAAATAATGGGATTGTAGGGTATGCGCAAACTTTTCTGAGCGGGAAATATAATTGGTTAACTTTGCCATCCTTTTGAAAATTGTTCTTTGATAAAAACGATGGGATGGTGGGGTATGAGGTTCCGAAATAAATTCGGGATGTAATTCCACCAAGCAAATCATAGATTTGCCATCTCATAATGGGGCCGACTGGTTTTGACAGCGAGACCAATGGCGATGTAAGCATGTCGAGCTATGGGAATGATGCTCGTAAATTCAATATCCCACACTTTTAAATGGCGAGTCTAACTACGCTTTAGCTGCTTAATTGACTGAATTACAGTAAGTCCAAGCCTAGTCCCGCAAGGCGGGAAAGCTAAATGTCCCTTGGTAGCCCTTGTTGACGGCGACCTTTTTTGGGGCACCATAAAAGTCAACACCGGATTTTCAGGGCTTCAATGGAAATCCTAAACTAAAGAAGCTAAGCGTACGATAGGCGGTTTTGGGTCGGTCGTGCGTCGAAAAACGAATCAGAACTAAGCATGTAGAAAGCATTGTTGTTGCTTGTTTGGACGAGGGTTCGAATCCCTCCGGCTCCACAATCACTCACAACTGCCATATGGCAAAAACATAAAAAACCCATCAAATTCATTTGTTTGGGTTTTGTTGTTTTTGGACATCAATTTTGTAAAAATTGGCAGTTGTATTTGCAGTATGGGAACAAATGGGAAGGGCGCCAGCCAATCCCTCCGGCTCCACTTCAAAAAACTACCCCAAAAGGTAGCTTTTTTTCGTTCTACCTCAGGGATTCGAAGGTCAACACGCCAGCTCGCTCCATCGCTAAAAAGGTCTGCAAGACCTTTTCTTAACGCTCGGCCGTCTCCGGCTCTACCTTTTAGATGTCATTTTTAAATCAAAATCCTGTAACCAAACCGTATTATTTAAGATTTAGGTTCAGGAGTTTATATGCAAATTTAGGTCTATTTATTCAATCCTTTTTAGTTTTCAATATGTTGAAATAATTCTACATTGATTGGTTTTAACCAAAAAAACCAAATTATGTATTTAGACCACTTTCTATCTTATTGTAAAACAGAAAAAAAACTAAGTGAAAAAACAATTGAGGCCTACGCATCAGACCTCAAACAATTCAAAAAATATATCAAAGATGAATTTGATATCCGGGATTTTAGATTAATTCAAAAAGAACATATTAGGAAGCATTTGGTTCATATCAATAAATATGCTCCCAGGACGGTCAAAAGAAAAATAGCAACCCTTAAGGTATTCTATAGTCATCTGCTGTACGAAGATTGCATTTCAGAAAATCCATTTGACAAAATGCGGATTAACATAAGAGTCCAAAAGTCTCTTCCCTCGGTGTTGTCATTAAACGAGGTTACCTCAATACTTAAGCAACTTCAATCTCAAAAATCTACAGCCTTAAAGAGTTCAATGAGATACCAACAAATCATTAGAAATATAGCTATTGTAGAGTTGTTATTTGCTACAGGAATTCGCGTTTCAGAACTTTGCTTTCTAAAAAGGTCAAACATTTATTCTGACTTTAGCACTATAAAAATCCTTGGTAAGGGAAATAAAGAACGTATCATTCCCATCACCAATGGTGAGACCATAACTGCATTAAAAGACTACTATAGCTTATTTCAGGAAAAAATAAATCAAAACTCTTTCTTTTTTATCAATCGTTTAAACCATCGCATTTCCGAACAATCCGTTCGTCATCTAATCAAAAAAATATCTCAAGAATCAGGTATCAAGCGTGGCATCACCCCACATGTTTTCAGGCATACTTTTGCCACTCAGCTACTAGAGGCCAATATCAACATTAGATATATTCAAGAGCTCTTGGGGCATAGCTCCATAAACATAACCCAGATATATACCCATGTAAGTCATCAGAGAACCTCAGAGATTCTTAAACTAAAACATCCACGGAACCTCATATCCTATAATTAGCTACGTGAACAACGGATAACTAATTATTATCAATGACTATCTGTCTGCATACAAACTTCGAGGTTTCTAAAAACTACATTGGCGGGACAGAGCGTTTTTTAATAAAACTAGCAAAAGAGCTTATTTTACTAGGTTTCAATCCCTTTATCGTTTGCACAAGTCGTATTTCTGAATTTGAAGTGGAAGGGATAAAAGTATTTGGAAGAATCCCTAAGAACTTTAATAAGGCTTACAAGAGCTACCCTTACTTTTCATCTGAGTTTTTAAAAAAGGAGATAATTCGAGGTAAATATTCCTTGGAGGCCCTAAAACGTCTTAGCTCCTATTCAATGGCACAGTTAGAAGGTGTCAAAGCAGATATTTTTCATTTCAATTCTTTTACTTCTGCTGCATTCTTGAAGGCAAAATCGAACTATATAGTGACTAACCATGAGAACGAATTTGAATATAGCCATTATTGGGGAGCTGGTTTTTTTGACTTCTTTTCGGAGAAAGTCAGAACTAAGAAGACCAACTTACATGGAATTAACTACTTAATTACACCAAGCAAATATTATGCGACCAGATTTTCCAAAATGTTGGATATCCCAATAAAAAATATTTCCCAAGGAATTCCATTAGCTGATTTTGTGCTTCAGGACAAAAAAGATGCTCGCAAGAAGGAATTCGTAATCTTGCAGTCCTCTAGATTTGTACTTAAACAAAAGGGTATCGATATTGCCCTTAGGGCATGCAAAATCTTAAAGAAAAAAAATATTCCCTTCAAGATGATATTCACTGGGTTGAAAAAGAGTTATGAGAAAAATCTGCCCGAGTTTAATAGACTGGCTAGGGAATTGGATGTAAGCGACCGTGTAAAGGTATCCAGATATCATAATATAACAACCGCTTATTCAGAATGTGACATTGTAATTTCTCCTGAGCGGTATTGCTCCTTTGGCCTATCTATTTGTGAGTCGCTAGCCCTAGGTATTCCAACAGTTTTAAGTGATATTCCGACCTATCGGGAAATCGCTTCTGATTATAGTCATGCTATTTTTTTCTCTGCCAATTCCCATGAAGATCTTGCAAACAAAATCATGGATTCGATTCACAATATTGACAAGACAAGAAACAGCTCAACGATAAGGTTCCGTAGTAATTTCGATTTAAGACGATGTGCTCACGATTACTCCAACCTATATCAACAGGCTTCACGCAAATAATTTCTTTCGATTGAGGAATCGAACAAATCTCTTAAAAATGTTATAGCGAATAGGATGGAATATGGGTTCTCCCTTTTCATTCACATCTATTTTAAAATCAAGCAGTGTTGGAAATTCATTAGAAGGGCAAACGAATATTCTTCCTGAAATCGGCTTTAAGTTTAGTCTTATTCTAACTTTTCTCCACCCTTTTTCAGATGGGAAAATAAGATACCAAGTCTTTCGTTCCTCACTAAAATGACATTTGCAAATGTCCAAGCTTTCAACAACTCCTGGGTTTATATCCAAGATATTGGGATTACCATGTTTTGACCAGCATAAGCTTTCATTTTGAATATTTCTAAACTTATTGCGAGAAACAAATTGTCCCCTGGGAAAGTGAATATCAATATTCTCGTGACTATAACTAGGCAGACCTTCTTCTTTGTCAGCTAAGTTTTCATCTATAATATCTTCTTCGGTTATATCAAAAAGTGTAATAAAACAACTGCAGTTTGTAGCTACGGTCCTTCCAAAATTAACTATCAAAATGGACCAAAATTCTCCATTTTCGGTTAACAATGGAGAAATATCCTTAAACCTAACTTTCACCTTCGGCTTGTTTAGGATTCTGCTTATTTCATTGCCCAACAAAGTACCAATGATTAGCCCGATAAAAGCCCCTAGGATTTGATTCTTAAGGTCCATGTAATGATAATAATTAGTTATCCTTTGTTAGCCAAATTGTAATATACCTTTAATGCCTTACCGTTTCCTTGTTAACGTCATTTAGTAAAATTGTTCAGTGAAAAAACATCACTCGACCGTCTTATATGGAACCAGCTTATTCAATTTTTCTGTTATTGTATCGTGTTCCAATCGTTCTTCAAGGGATTGCACTGCAATTTCAGACAAATATCTACCCAACGGTAGTATAGGCGTAATATTTTTTTTAGTACCTCCTCTTAAAGTATTAATAGAACTAACATCAAAATCAATTTCCGTCCTACTTGATGCGATCTGATAATCATCACCCAAGGTTTTCTTCATTTCCTCAGGGAATCCAAAGCTTGTATTGATTAAGGTAAGAAGGGGAGCCAGCAATTGTGTCCTGTAGGCGATTGGAGCCTCTTCCGGCTTATTTACGATTACCAAATGCCTGATATCCAAGGTTGATTTCAAGTGCTGATAAGGTTTCTCCTCCAGTATTTCTCTAAAAACGTTTACCAGTCTTTGAGTAACTCCCCCTCCTAGATTATCATAATAGCCTGCATCTCCAAACTGCCCCAAACCCTTAATTTTACCCAATGGGCTGACAAAAGGGAAACGAGCTGCTAAAGACATCGTGGTAGAAACCTTTACCGACTCTTCTTTAGGGACATAACGTCCTAAGATATCAATAAAAACCCCCATGTTTTTTTCATCCGAAGTGATACCTACTGGACAGAATACCCCATATTCCCCACTTTGTAGATTCGAAGTGTTCATAATTAAAATGGGCAAAGTGTATCCATCATTTTCTTTAAAATTAAAGTCCGTTATAGGAGCTTTCAAGGGATTTTGTCCTTCAGGGTAATTAAAAACTTTAGCCATTCCCTCTTCCCACTCGTTCTCTAGTAATTTTGAACGATCATCAATAGGTAATATGCCAAACACGCTTTGTAGTAAATCTCTGCCAAGGAGGGCAGCAATAGATGAAGACAGATAGTTGCCACTCATCACTTTGCTTGCCTTATACTTTAAGGGTGTAGAATTATCGTTCAAAAGTAGGTTCATCTCCTCGCCATTAAGAAAAGCTCTTCTGGCATGCGAATAAAACATACCGTTACCAACAGCCCCTCCAGAAGCTCCAGTCATGGAAAACAAATATTTCTCAAAGTAATCTGGGTTTCGCTCTACCAAATAGCTGTTCACCAAAAAAGACCAGGCTCCAGCACGAGAACCACCACCTTCTGAAGACACAAATATTACAGGAAATTTTTCGCCCTTGTCCCGAAAGTTAGTAATCGCAGAAGAACGATAATCCAACCATGACCTGATGTATTGACTTATCGAACTCCGTTCATAGTCTTCAGGACTTACCTTAGTTTCACTTATGCTCACCTTGTAGTGATTAAAACCATCCTGGGAGGCGACAAAGGTTCCGGCAAGAAAGAGTAGAATAATCGCAAATCCTAAAAGTGGAACCCCTTTAATTGCTCCCACTACTTTGATAAGATAAAAAAAGCTATACAATGCAATTAGGCTTACATTTATGATTGTTAAAGGGTTAACCCATTTTGCATGCTGTGGGTAAACTAGAAAATATAGGTACAGGACAAATGTAACACCTGTTAATAAAGCTAGTAGGGGAAAACCGTACTTGTTCTTTAGCTTTAGGATACGCTCGTTGTAGGAAGTAGAAACGATATAAAAAAGAATGGCTAAAGATACCAGAGCTCCAAATAAACCAATAATTCCAGTATTGCCTCCGTTGTTAAAAACTGCCATTATAAAAATGTAAAGCAATGCAAGTGCTCCTAAAACCAATGGTATTCGTTCTTTTTTATCATTTTCCTTTAACATAGTTGAAATTCTCAAAGAGACTTTCTGATGTAATGCACATATCAAAAAAAATAGAATTATGGCTAGAACAATCCAGTACCAGAACTTTTTGGAATAGTTAATATTTTCAAATAAGAAAATCACAGCAAGTGCGGAAATCAAGATTAAAAGTGTTCCAAGTACCTTAGGAAGTCGTCTCTGCAAAAAAGCTTCACGGGATTCCTTACTATCGTAATCCTCCATTTTCGATTTGTTGTACTGATCCTCTTTCTTATCCTTGGGAATAATAACCTTTTTGATACCCCGCTTGAGCCTTATTTCTTGAAGAGAAGTATCATGTAAATAGTCATTTAAGTTGCTGATTAAAAAGGCGAGTACCGTAAGACTTACAAAAAAAAGAGGGACCTCCATAAGTTGAAGCTTTACTTGATTTAAAATTAGTAGAAGGTCACTGGTTTGGGGAAAAACAAAGAATAACAAACAAACAACAATTAGAACTACAAGCGATAAACCATGGTTCAAAGCTTCCAAAATTACGGCCAATAACCAATTCAAAACATTTTCTACAGATTCGAATAGCCGACGAATAGTTCTTTTAATAATTTTCATAGAGCATCGTTTTGTTACAAGAATTATACTAATTATTGAGAGGCTAAATTGAACGAATGTTCGAACTCAGCTATATGTGCAATCAAAGGCCTGTTTTCCTTTTTTGAAAACCAAATAAAAATCATCCTTTTGAAATCGTTTGAAATTGAGAAATTCTTTTTGTTTAGTAATTCTTTAGTCTTTTTAAAATGACCTAATTCTTTGCTTTGACATTCCCCGCTCCCACTGTGAACCGATACCCAAATTGTAGTTGATAAAAAGATGCATCCCCATCGCTAATGTCCCTGAAGCCCCTCATCCTTAGAAAAATAGATTGGGTTTTACTATTGTTAGGAAAATAGAATATTTCCGCATCTACAGAATGTGTGCGAAATCTATTAGGTTCTTCGAAACTATTATTGGAAGAATCGACTATTCCAGAATAATCTCCCAAAAATGAGTATTCCTTGAAAGAAGTTCCAATGCTTAACCCAAAATTGTTAAGGCGTTTTAATTCTACTCTAAGGGCTAGACCGTAACCGAGAGTATTAAAATTGAAGTCATTCTCCCCATTTTCGTTTCCAAAAGGTCGTACTTTCGATGTATAATAATTAATAGGTAAATGCAAAGAAGCCCAAAAAGGTGACTCCTTAAAAGGTCTAAAAGTAAAAACATCGAAGTCAATCCCAAATTCGAGATTAGATTTTTCCAATAATTCCAACCGATCATTGTCAAACCCAAAAGCATCTCCCGATTCCAATATTTCTGTGGAAATGAATTCGTTATCCTCTTCCAAACGAGAGTACCTAATGAATGGAGTTACTTTTTTAAACAAATAGATAGAAGATCTGTTAAAGTTAAATGGGTTAAGGAAAAAATCCGCTTTCCCCTCTAACTGAAAAAGCCCATTTGCCTCATCACCGAATAGGCCTAAGAAATCTGTATATGCCCTAAGGTCTAACATGTTTTTCAAACTGGAATCATTTATCAATTGATATGAGCGAGGTTCGTTTTCCGTTTTTTCTTTTTCCAAATCCTTTGGAAGTTCGAATGCCAAATCTTCTGGCACATAATTGTTTCCAATTTTTGGATCGTAATGAAGAACATCTGACACCCTAATTCTCAAATGTTCCAATAGTTTTGTTTGATAAGCAGCAGAGTTATTTTGGTCAGAAAACTTATTTGAAAAATGAAGAAAACTGCGGTCTGCATGAATTGTGTAATTTAAAAGAGATACCGGTGCCCTACTCTCAAAGTACATTTGTATCCCAGAATTTTTATCCACTGTTTTTAATCGAATATCGACAAGCCCTCCTTCCTTAATTTCGAAAGCAATGGATTGAAAAAGTAATTTTGATGGTAAATCAATCTTACTAATGGATTTTAGGTTGTTGTCTTCTTTCAAAGCAAATCGCATCTGCCTACCGTGAAATAGCTTGCCCTTTCTGAACAATTTCTTTTTTTTAGCGTCATTGCTATTTTTTGTTTCATGAGTTGATATTAATTCAAAATATTTTTCTAAGGTCACAAACTGATCACTCCCCTTCTTTATGCTATTAGGTTTTCGCTTTAAATGCCCCTCTACATAGAGACTAATTTCAAAATCTTCTTTAGGAATAAGAAACGTTCCCAATTGGGTTGCACTTTGGGCATCAATCGCATTATAAAAAGTCTCCTTTGCCGTTGAACTGGTAAAAAGGCTATCGGCATGAATAGGATTACCATCGCCAACGATAATAAATTTCTTAGGCTGTGTTTTGTTACCTTGAGTCCCTTTGTAAGATGAACAGATAGGGACCGGAGTATAAGCGTCTATAACGGCTTGGTCAATGGTACCGTCGTCCGTCAAATATTGAGTTAGTTGATCGGCTTTTTCACAGTTACTAAAAATCTCTTTCTTGAGTTTATTTAATCGGGTTGTGAGCTCCTCAAATTTTTTCGGGAGTTCAACACTTTTAAGGGAATCCATTGTTTCGTTGAACTCCTTGTCTAAGCCTTGAATAGTATCCCTATATTTCCTCATACTGTTTAGAGAACTCTCAGCCTCAACCTTTTTGCATAGTACCGCTACATTATATTCGGACAAAACACTTGTATCCAAGCTTTCTGTTGCTTTTAAGTATTCATAGTAGGGACGACCTACGGTGCACTTTCTCTGAAGTAATTCTAAAAGGTTATCCATAAAATACTGTTCCTCTACTTTGCGTAAACCACTGCCCTTATCAGAAATTTTCTTATACTCTTTAAATAGGCTATCTATCTCCGAATGATACAATCTCAACGTGTCCAGTACCGAATTATCATTCTGTTGTCCAAAGAGAACAATTGAAAACAAGACATAAAACACAAAAGGCAATACAGATTTAATCTTCATCTAATGATTATTTTTATGCTTAGTGAATTGAATGGCAAAACCTAACTAACCTAATGTCGATAGACATAGATTTGAGACTTTTTTGGGGGATACCTAAACGATAGGGAGGAAAAATCTTAGGAAAAAGGTTTGAGGCTTGTTCGAGCAAATTAGCATATTTGATTATAATCCCACTGCACAAAAACCTTAAAAAAACTGGGGGTTTTCCTCAATTTTAAATTGAACTTGAGAAAAGTCAACTAGGCTGTAAGCTCCTTTTTTAAAAAGGTCAGAAAACCCTTATTTATTTGGGCTTCGAAAAGTAGGTTCTAATCCCTCCGGGGGATTGTAGAAGTCGCATAAAGACTTTATGAAGTCAGTTGTTCATTGGGAAAAGTAATTCATATCCAACAATACATTTAGTTGAGTGAGAAATGGCTTGAAATGTTCCTATACGGATAGCCCCCATACCCCCGATGGGCGAATTGAACGATTATAATATTCTCCTTAGGGTTTACATAGAGTCTTTGCCCTCTTAATCCTTCTGCTGAAAAGTCGCCTTCAAAACCTTCCTGTGGTAGCCACCAGTAATATTGATGTGTTGCTCGCTGCAGACCTTTTGAAGTGTTTCCTCTATTCCGTTCGTCAATATGTGTACTTTGGTGTATCCAATCAGGGGATACTATCGCAATGGAATCACGCATTCCATTTTGCAAAAACAATCGGCCAATTTTCGCAAGATCGATGGCCGTGCATTGAAAACTACTCGGCGAGTTTTCCAAACCACCTTTGCGGTCAATTCCCCAACTAGCAGCATATTCGGCGCCAATAGGTATCCAAATTTCCTTCTCAAAATACTCGGAAACTTTTTGACCTGTAGCTTTTTCAAGAAGCCAGGTAAGTATCAAAGGATCGAGGTTACTGTATTTCCAACGGCTCCCGGGCTCTGTTTCTATTTTTACGTTCAGAAGATCTCTCTTTAAATCATTGGAATAATAAAACCTGGCTTCATCAGAGAACATATCAGAAATCAAACCATCCCCAACCCTGTTGAATTTAAGACCGGATTTCATGTTCAGTAAATCATATATCGTTAACTCCTCAAAACCGGCCACTCCGTTCAATTCAGGTAAAAACTCGATGATCTTTTGATCAACACTTTTGATATACCCCTGATCTATTGCCTTTCCGACAAGGATGGAAATTATTGATTTCCCTATCGAGAAGGTATTGGAGACCTTTGCCCTGTTATAATTGCCGTCATATTTTTCGTATATAATGGTATCATTTCGAATAACCAAAAAGGCCAATACATCTCCTTTGGCACAGTATTCCATAAATGGTACGTCCGCTCCTTCCCAATTTTTTACGCGAAGCGAATCCAATGTCTTTCCTTTGGTGGTATCACTTTTGAAATGGAAAACGTCATTTCCAATATCAACCATTCGTAAAGGAAAGCTTTGGTAGGTATCCACCTGAGGCTTTTGGTACCAAATAATCTTAAATAATTGTGGATTTATCGCAAAGGCAATTCCAATCAAAATGATGAAGCAAGTCGTAACAATTGCTACGATTTTTTTCAGTTTCTTATTATCCATAATGGGCCTAAATTACCCCTTAGGCTTTTAACGTACTAATTTTAATTTGGGATTTACCAAACAATAAGCCATCGCTGCTAGGATACCAAATGTTTCTTGTATTTCGATGATGACCGCCCTACCTGGGCTCCACAACCGATTCATTGGAAACAATGAGATCGGTAATCGCAATCATATGGGCTTTTTGTGCCTGTATGAGTTTGGCAAAACAAGGGGAATCCGTATCCAGGATATCACCCAAAAAACTCGATGTGATTACCGGGTACATGGCCATGGGGAGCATTAATATCAGCAGGTGGTAAGGCGAGATGTTCCTTATGTTTCCCTCCGCAAATTCAGAATGGATCAATGACCTCAGTTCAAAGAATTGTTCCTCCTCGAAAACGGAAACAATATGTTTTCTAAAATGACCGGGGTTCTTGGCAATTCCGTTGATGATCAATTGCGCTTCTTTGGGATTGTTTTGCAAATATCCAAGATAGGCTTCGGCCAGGTCTTCAATCTTTTTCTCAAAACTGGTATTCCTGCTAAAACAGTTCAAGTAAAGCCTATTGATCTTTTCCAGGCTCCTTTTGAAAATCGCTTCAAACAGCAATGGTTTACTATGGAAGTAATAGTGCAACATGGCCTTGTTGATCTCAGCTTCATCCGCGATTTGCTGCATTCTTGCTCCGGAAAACCCATGTTCGGCAAAAATGTTCAATGCAGCATTCAGTATTCTTTTTTTAGTACTTTCACTCATCCCTAGTTTTTTATGTTTGCTCAGAATGTCAGGGCCATTCCGATACCATTCGGCGAAACCCTTAGGTCCCAATTCAGTTTCTTCTGATTTGAATTGTATTTTTCACTATACTTTTTGTCCAGGTAGTTATCCACCGCTTCGACCGTGAATATGCTGACGGCAATACTAAAAACGATATCCGAAAGCCAGTGCGCCCGTTCCCACATCCTTGATACCGCAGGCACCAATCCAACCGTGTAAATTCCGGCTTTTATCCAGGGACTTCGGAATTGTTTGGCAATAGCATACGCATTGGTAAAGGCCAATACGGTATGCCCGGATGGAAAGGAATGGAAGTCCTTATCGGAACTAAACGGTCTAAAGTGATCGTATTCCAATCCACTACGCGGCCTAGCCCTTCCGAAGGCATATTTGCCGGCCTGCTGAAACAGGCCCGCGGCCGAAGCGGAAGAAATGAGCAATACGCCCGTTCTTCTAAGCTTCTCATCTTTAGTGAACAGCCCTGTTAGGTACACCACCCCCGTTAGCATATAGTTATTTTGTGGACTCCCATAGTACCAACCATAATCCCGTATGGCTTGGGGCACATCATCGGCATGTCCTTCAAAAAAATCCTGGGCCCTTTCATCCACTAGGGAAAGCAGGAAGGTTCCACCTGCCACACTCCCAAAAGTGGTCAGGTCCTTGCCATCCCAATGGAATGGCCGACTATATACATGTCCCATACCCTTGAAAACATTCCCCATGTCATATTGAAATTTGTGCCATAGGGATGCTTCTTCAACACTCTTCTTTTGATGAAACTGTCCAACCAAAACGAAAGGCAAAAAAAACAGAATCCGCAATGGCCTCCATTGTAAAAAATGACGTGTTCCATTCCTTGAAATGTAACTTTTAAATCTCATCTGCACATGGAAATAGCGTAGCCTCTCCACTGGAAGGGTCTGTGTCGTTGCTTTTTTGAACAAGGTCACCGCTGTACTCATGGTTAACCCTTTCAAAAAATGAAGCCAATGCCAAATTGAAGGGCACCCAGGTTTTCGTCCTCAAAACCTATTAATCGATATCCCGCAAAAATGGGCCACTTTTTATTGACGAGATAGGTAATCCTTGGGGAAGCATAAAACCCTCCATCGTTCCCGTTATTCAGGCCAAAGGCATAACCTATGTCAACACCACCCAAAAGGTTTCTGACCGGGGACACCCGAAGACTGGCCGCGACCGGTATAAACTGCAGGTCGTCAAGTTCCACATCCCCAAAGCCATCGGAAGTCAGGGTATCCCCAAAATAGTTGGCAAACCCGGTACTGCCCCCCACATAAAAACGGTTGGAAAGCTTATGGAGATAAATAACATCTACCCCCACATTACTGGAATAGGTATCCTCAAAATCACCTACTGTAGCCCCACCGTTCAGACCAATACCAAAAAAGGACTTCTTCTCGTCCTCCTGTGCTTGTATTGCAAGACTATAAAGGGTTAGGGAAAGTACTAAAACAAGGCTGCTTTTTTTGTTCATCATTTTTAAACTAGTTTTCATTTTCATAACATTTTTATTGATATTCAGATAATTAAATTTTTTTTACAGTATAAATCCCAGCTCCATCCCCACATCTTCTTCCCCAAGAACAAATACGCACTTACGGTAACTGGGTTTCCCAAATTTGGTCATGTTTGATGCTCCAACCGGCTCTTTGGGGATACCCATAAAATTGGTGTCCAACTCCCCATTGCCGTCCTCATCCTGAAAAAAGGTAAGGGCATAGTTCCCTAGGGGCACGCCTTGAAACGTATAGGAAACCTCATCTCCATATTCGGTAACTTTTCCAATCTTGTAAGCTTTGTCCTTTTCTTTGGGAAAGCCCTCTTCATTTTTAAAGAGCATGACGTAAATAGTACCCCTCCGTTTCCCAATTTCTTTGATTTTCACTGTAACATTTGAGGTTTGGGCATAAATGGAAATGGTTGCGCTCAAAAGAATCATGATAATGCTGATCGACTTTTTCATAGGAATGGATTTATTTAAATTGATGTTACTATTCTATGGTTTGGCATTGTGTTTTTATGATGGTGTCCTAGTGTTTTATTCGTGGTTTCCTTAGGGAAAACCCATCCAATAATCCCTTTCGATACTCGAAAAATGCAGTTACGAAATGTAGCATAAGGCCAAGACCGGCAAGAATATAAAACGCTGTGAAAATTTTGGTGAAGGCCGTGGTTGGAAATAGTTCACCGTAACCTACCGTGGTTAAGGTTATCACCGAAAAATAAAAGGAATCCAACCAGCTCCAACCCTCAAAAACCCGGTATACCACGGTTCCCAGAAAAATAAAGAAGAGCGTCATGGCCGATAGCTTTCCAAAGTTCTGCCAGTGGAAAAAGCGGAATATATATACGATATATAGGATCATGCGGCAGCTACATTTACAAGGGTCCGATGTATCAAAAAGGCCAGGCCGTCCACAAAATCCCTGTCCGAAATCCGTTTACCCGCTTTAAGTGTATAGAAATAATGCCCCTCAATGGCATCTATGATCAAATGTGACAGCATCCCGGTAGTTTTGAAACCCCCTTGAAAGTCGTTTTCGAAAGGCTTAAAAAAACGTTTGAGATATAACTCAAACACATTGACCCGAAAATCAAAGTAATTTTCCATTAACAGGTTTTTACCTTGTGATTGTTGATATAAAGTGGAATGGTAAATTTTACGAACCATTTCATTCATCAGGTAAAGTGCCTCCAAAACCTTTTCCAAAGGGTCACAAATAGCGATATCCAGTCGTTCAAATTCCTGCTCCATTTTATCGATTTCGCTTTTAAGGATACCCTGAATCAGCTCTTGCTTTGAACCAAAATATTTATAAATGGTCTTTTTGCTACAGTTCAGGTCGGCAGCCAATTTATCCATGGTGTACTGACCCTTGTGCTGTTGTAATAAAAAATGGGCCGATGCCTCCAATATGTTGTTCCTATTCTGTATCATGGTGATGCGTTTCAATTAAACCTGTAAATCATTTTAAGTTTCGCAGTAGGTTAATGCCCATATGGGACTGAAATATGGAACTGTTGCTTTCCTTTTGGCTTACCAGTAATATCCGTTTCATACCATCATCATATTTTCAGGTGCATAAATCTTACTACTATTGTTTTTGCCCTGCAGTTTTAACTCTGTTAAGAATTTGGGCTTAAAAAACAAGGGTTGCCGAAGGTTTTTGAGATAAAAATCAGTAAACAGCAGGGGGCTTTTTAAAGGTTTGCACAGTCCCAGCAAACGTGCCGTAGTGTTCAGCACGTCCCCATGGTAAGCGATGGACTTTTTCCGTTTTCCCACAATGGTAGCGGTAACACTACCAGAACTGGCGGCAGCCTTAAATACAGGTGCAAACCCAAAAAGCCTGGCATATTCCCCTTGGTTACCTTCCAAAGCTTTTTGAATGGCACTGTACATCTTTATGGCCTTTCCATCATTGTCCTTCCGTATTTCCCATGTGAACACAATCTCATCCCCTACAAACTGGTAAATGTCGAAACGAAATGTCTGGAGGGCATTTAAAATATCATTGAAGCATTTGTTCAAAAAGCGGCTGTATTTCACATGGCCCAGGGATTCAGCGATATGGGTGGAATTATTTAGATCAAGGAACATGAAGGTACGGCGCTCTACCAATGGGTTCGAGTATTTTCCGTAGAGATAGTTCAAAAAGACGGTTTCCCCGAAGTTGATCCGTAGCTGCCTTACAAAGCTTACGGCCAAGCTCATAAAGATGCCATAAACCAGGAAAGAAATGAACAAGCTTGATTTTACAAATTCCAACGCCATGACCACCGATTCCTCCCAGTAGCTATCCAACACATAATGACTGTAAGCGGCATTGATAATGATAATGGAACCTACTATGAGCAATGGTATGGACAACAACCAAAAAAAGCGCCGCTGCCCCCGTTTTAAATAGAGGCCCAGTTTTGGGTAAATCAATGTTTCAAAACCAATAAGCACAAGTCCATAGAACAAACCGCCGAGCGTAGCCTTGATGTGGGCTTCAACAGGATTAAAGGGTCTATTCCCCAAATCCAGGAATACACTGTTCAATCCGGCCGTCTTGAAATAGATAAACAAGTTGCAGCCCGCGATAAAGAATAGTAGGATTATCAAGTATTCCAATAGCGGCTGTATTTTTTTGGACAATGTCACTTCCTTTTTTTTGTTTTTTATTTCCTGATACGCACTGGATACGAAATAGCAGCCCTTTTTTCCACACTCCTTATGGAAATGGATTTGGGCTGCTATTAAGAACACCCACAAAACACCAACTAATTCAAACGGTCAAACACAACACAGTGTGTCCTCTTGTATTCTTTAAAGCGGGCCAGGGTAGATAGCTATCCCTGACCCACTTAAGGCCGCTATCAACCAACCAACACCCTATGTTTTTTATAGGTCAAATCTGCCCGGTCCGGGAAAACGGGTTGTGTACATTTGGCAAAAGCCGCTTCGCTTGTCATTTGCAATACAATTAAAATTCAATTCACGGATAGCATGGCCCCTGTAAGCTGTAACAATTGGGCTTCAAACTGCTTGACCTTGTAGGTAGCCCTGATAATTCGAAGTTTGGCCGCAGAAAGGTCCAACTGGGCATCACGCAATTGCGTATTGCTTATCTGACCATTATCAAAATCGATCTGACTGCGTTCAAAATTCTGCTCAAAGGTGACCTGATTGGACTGCTCAATTCTCAGGTCTTCCAGGGATTGGAGGTATTCGGTATGGCTATTTTCAAAATCCCGTAGTACCTCCAGTTTTACTTTATCCTTTTGTATCTGCTGCTGTTCCAAGGCTATTTTGGCATTTTGTATACTCCGGTTTACCCTGCCCCCATCAAATACGTTCAATCGTAGTCCCACTCCAACATTCCAGCCATCCAGTTGTGTGGCTTGTATGAGGCCCGCTTCATTCTCCTCGTTGAAATAGCTATATCCTCCATTCAAGAACAATTTGGGATAGCGATTGGCCCTATTTACGGAAAGTTCACTTTCCGCAATATCCAGTCCGCTAAGGGCAATCTGGATCCTGGCATTATTCTGGACAACCTTCCGTTCCAATTCCTCCTTGGCGACCATGGGGTGGAATTCCACGGTTTCCAAAACAGTAAAGTCCAATTTGGGATCCCGACCCATAAAAACATTGAGATCGGTTTTGGCAATTTGGTAGCGCAATTTGTTTTGCCGTAGCGAAACACTGTCATTCTTCACATTGACCTCTGCCTGCAAAACCTTAGTCTGATTCGCCGCTCCAAAACGTTGCTGTGATTTCGCCCTTCGCAATTGCTCTGCACTAATGGCCAACTGTTCCTCAGAAATCGTCAAATTGGCCTGTTGGGTCGCCACATTAAGGTAGAGGAATACCGTATTGAGAACGGTGTTTTCCACCAAAAGCTGCGTCTGCAAGGCCGTTGCCTCGTTAACAGATCGCAACAATTCCAATCGATGATATCCGCCTAGACCATCAAAAAGCGTATACTCTAGATTAATGGATGCATTTTCACGAGTGGTCTCGGCAGCATCAACATTAATGTTACTGGCCGTACCTCCCGGTTCCAAAGGGGCAATCTCGATGTCCGTATTGTTTTCACTATAGTTATATGCCCCATCCACATATACATTGGGCAATAGTCCCGCATTGCCCCAGGTGGCGTTGTTATTGGAAACAACGGTATCCATCCGGGCTATTTTAATATCATAGTTTTTACCAAGCGTAGTCGATATGGCCCCGTCCAAGGTCAATAGTTCCTGTGAGGACATCGAAAAGCCTGTAAAAAGAACTACAAGAATTCCAATTTTAGATTTCATCACTATTCAAGTTTACTGTTGGCCAGCCTCACCGCGGGCTCCAAAGCCTCGGGGGTGACATTTTTATTCTTACCGATTATGGTGTGGGCCCAAAGTCGCAATCGGTTTAAACTGATCAGGAAAATGGGCATCAGGAAAAGCACATTGAATATTCCGAAGAGCAGTCCGTAGGCTATCGCAATGGCCGGCCCTTTCAAAAACTGTGCGCTAAGACTATTTGAAAATATCAACGGCCCAAGCCCTGCCACCGTAGTAATCGTGGTTAGGATAATGGGTCTAAACCTGCTGTAGGCCGCCTCTTTCACGGATTCCATGAACCCCTTACCTTCCCGTAACAAATCGTTCAAGGTGGATATGTAGACCAGGGTGTTATTCACAAAGACACCAATTAGCGCAATGGTTCCGATAAGGCTAAAGATGTTCAAGGCCGTTGCATGGACAAAATGGCCCAATATCACCCCGGTCAGGGCAAAGGGGAACAGCAGGAAAATCATGGTTGCCTGTGAAAACGAATTGCAATTGAATACAATCAATGCGAAAATCAATATCAATATGATCGGCCCTACGATCTTCATGGCATCAATCAATTGAAAAGCTTGCCTACTTTGCCCTTCCACGGAATAGGTCACCGAAGGATAGGCTTCCAATATATCCGGTAATAGTTCCGTTTCGATAAATCCGATAGCTTTGGGGGCGGAAACGTTCATATTGGCCACATTGGCCTCCACCCGTATCTCACGTTGGCCATCCAGGTGATTTATGGTAAGATTTCCCGTGCCCTCCTCCACATAGGCAATCTCACTTAGTTTATAGGCGTTGCCCTCCGGGGTATTGATGCGCATATCCAACAATTGCTGTTTGCTTTTCCTTCCGGATTCCGGATATCTCACCCAAATTTCCACCTCCTCATCACCACGTTGCAAGCTTTGCGCCTCCACCCCAAAGAATGCGGCACGTACCTGGCTCATGACATAGCTTAAATCGAGCCCCAACAACTCGGCATTGGATTTTAATTTAATGCGATATTCCCGAATTCCCTCCAGGTCATTATCGGAAACATCCCTTAAATCCCCCATTTCCCGCATACCAGCTTTTAGCGCTTCTTTCGCTCCTCGGACCTCGTCCAGGTCATAGCTTTTAAGGGCAAAGGAAACGGGCAATCCGAACAATGCCGAGGTAGCCCCAAGGCCGTATATGAGGCGGGTAGCTTCCGGGACCGGTGGAGCCTCATCCGCAAAGGCCCTTGAAAGCTCAAAGGAGCTGATACCCCTGATCTCCCCATTCAAAAAGGTGATTTTAAGTTCCCCTTGATTGTCCAATGGTCCTGTAATCAGTTCCACATATTGGACTACCTCGTTCCCATCGGACCGTTCTTTGGAATATGCTTCATTGACCCGCCATACCGCCTCTTCAATGGCCGCAAGTTTGTTCCGTGTTACCTCTACAGGTGTTCCCGGCGGCAATTCCATTTCAATAAAAACAGCATCATCATCAATATTGGGGAAGAAAGTAAATCCCAGGACCCCCGAACCTACCAGACCCACAGAGCCAACCAAGAGGGCGATAAAAACAACAATGGTAATGGCCCTGGTGTACTTGCTGCGCATCACCGTTCTTTGAAAATGGGGCATAAAGGCCTTGTTCCGCAACCAGTTCATGGCATTGGTAAAGATTTTTTCAATTTTGGTGAGCCTTACATTTTCGCGGATACCTTTGGCGTGTGCCACATGTCCGGGGAGGATAAAGAAAGTCTCTATAATGGCCATAATCAGTACGGCGATGACCACAAATCCTACTTCAGCAAAAAACTCGCCTACCTGCTGCGGCAGGAACATAAACATTGCAAATGCGGTTGCTGTGGTGGCCAATGAGATGATAACAGGGGAAAACATTTCCATGGTACCGTCCACTGCAGCCTTAAGCGGTGTTTTTCCCAATTCCTTGGCATGCCGGTAAATGTTCTCCCCAACCACTACTGCATCATCCACCAGGATTCCCAGAACCAAAATGAACCCAAACAGGGACACCATATTAATGGTCATATCCTGAATGTCCGTTAGCAAGAACATCCCCAACAAAACAATTGGAATCTTTACCGCCAACCAGAATGCCAGATACCGATCCAAAAACAAGGCAAGCACCAACAGTACCAATATGATCCCGGTAATCCCATTTTCTATCATGGTCCCGATACGGCTCTTTAGGTTGATGGTCCCATCTTCCAGGACTTTAAGCTGTACGCCGGAGTGGGTTTCATTATAATCCGCTATGTAATCCTTGATAAACTCGGCATTGGCCAATATGTCTTCATTATTCAGCGTGTAAACGCTCATGGTTATAATAGGGTTTCCTTTGAAAAATCGACCCGTGGCACTGTCCTTGAAACGGTCTTTTACATCGGCGACATCCTTTAAGTAAACCGTTTGACCGTCCGGTAATGCGGCCACAATGATGTTCAATAGGTCCTTGCCATAATAGCCCTTGCTGTCCGCTTTGATATTGATGTTTTCATTTTCGTTCTCAATGGTCCCACCAAAGGACTCCAAATTGGCAGCCTTTACGGCATTACCGACCTCGGCGATGGTAAGGTTATACCGTTGAAGGTCGTTTTCCCTAAGACGAATCTCAATTTCCTCTTCCGGAACCCCCTCGATAAAGACTTGTGATATTCCGGGTTGTGCAAGAAAATCGTCCTCAATGTCCTTGGCAATATCCTTGATGGTGGAAAGTGGCGTATCATCGGCCATAATCCCAAAACTCATTGTGATATCCATTGGATCCCGTTTCACCACTGAGGCCGGCTCTACACCGGAGGGAAAATTGTTGATTTTGTCAATGGCATTTTTAACCTCTACCAACATCTTGTCCGCATCGGCCTTTTCGGTCAATTCCACCTCTATGGTCGCCCTGTTATCCTCGGAAACCGAGATGACTCGATCAATCCCTTCAATACCCTCTAGATTATCCTCAATCTTAATGGTGATGCCTTCCTCCACTTCGGCCGGACTCGCCCCTGGAAAGGCTACCGACACATCAATAAACCGGACCTTTTGCTTGGGAAAGTTCGTGTTTTGGGTCTGGGTCAATTTCAAAAAACCCAGTCCCAATAACAGAAACATCATCAAGTTTACAAGCGTGGGGCGCTTAATAAAATAGCTTATCGTATTTCTCATGGCTTATTTTTTGCAATGGCCCTTACCCCCTGGATGGGATCCGTTACTTCCTCAATAATCAACATATCGCCATTGGACAAGCCGTGCACTACGGCCCTATCGGAATTCATCTGTAATAAGGTCACGGGTTTGGCCACTACCGTGGAATCCCGAATCAACAGGACATGATTGTCCCTGGAAAGAATCCCTTTCGGTATTTCGAAGGCATCCTCAAAACCTCCAATAGCAATACCTCCCTCGAGATACATCCCATCCTTTAGATCGGTGTCGGCAACCTGTAAGAAAATGGTAACGGCCTGCGTGGAAGCATCTACGGATTGGCCAATACGTGTAATGGTTCCCGTTACTTCCTTGTTGATGTTCCTTGCCAATAGGGGTACCTTCTGGCCTACTTTTAGAAAGGGCAGATCGGACGCCGCCACGGCTGCTTTTACCTCGTATATATCGGTCTGGATAAACTCACCTACTTTGACCCCAGGGCGTACCAAATCCCCGGAATCTACCATGGCTTTGGTAACGGCCCCGTTAAAAGGGGCAACTATGCGATAATCACGGAGGGTTTCTTCACCACTCTGTATGCCATAGTAGAGGTTGAGGATGTTTTTACTGGCCAAAAAGTAACGCAATTGCTCGTTATGGATTTTGGGCAGTTCTGGTAAAGGTGCTTCTACCTTAACATGCTGTAAGAAAGAATTCCAGGTGTCGAACTCGTGGGGATAATCCAACTGAATATCGGACATCGCCAAAATGAGGGCACTTAGAAATTGGCTTTTTTGTGCGGTAAGGTTATAACGAAACTTGGTATCCTCCAACCGCAGCAGCGTTTCCCCCTTGCCGAATCGCATCCCTTCCTTGAAGCGTTGTTTTGAGGAAATTACAGTGCCCTGCACTTCCGAAACAACATCTATTCGTTGTAAGGGAATAATTCTTCCCGTTAGACTGATGCTCCTTTCAACAGAGGTGGTCCTTACCCTTTGGGTTTGATACTCCTTGAGGGCAAATGCCTTTCCTTTGGCGGGCGACTTTGCCGATTTGCCCGGATCATTGGCGCATTGCCAGAAAACTAATGGCAATACGATCGTTAATAATGGTTTGATGATAGCTTTCCTTTTCATTTTTATGCATTTATTTTAAAAATTGGGTTATCCTAGTTATTTAGGAAGGAGCGGTTAATGGGATGATGGTCCAATTCCGGAACAAAATCCTACATGCAATCTCCCATTACAAATTGATTTGGACGGATCGGGGTTGATAATAATTGAATTGATAGAGCATTTCCAGATATCGGTCCATCTCTGCTATGGTAAAAGCCTTACTGAAGAAATCAATATTGCCATCCGGCCTTATGGAATATAGACTTGGGGCATCCTCAGTATTGTATTTAAGGTGCAGGAGACTATTACAATCCCATAAGAGATTTCTTTTGCCCCACACATCACCGGTCGTGTTTTTTGTGATGATCGAAGGCGTTATGACCTCATTATGGCAATGACCTATAAAATCATGGACATCGTTCAGAAAATCCACGGTTTCCCGGTTTGGGATGTCCCCGGAAAACAACAGGAAATGTATTTTCCCGGTATTTAGATATCCCCTTAAATTGACGACCTTATCATTATGTTCTATATAACCGTCCGGGGCAGGCATGCCCAGCGTTATCCGTTCTCCTATGGCACTAAAATAGTTTTGCATGATATCAATTATTTAGTTCATTAATGAACTATTTAGTTAAAAAAATTAGATTTCCTTCAACATTCGCTCAGTGAATAGTTGTATCTGTTCAATTGCTTTTTTTAAGACTTCCCGGTCTTCGTTCCCTATGATGGGCTGCGCTGCTTCCATGAGCACGTTGACGGATTTTCGTTGGAGTTCCTTGCCCCTATCCGTGAGGTAGATCAAATTGGTCCTACCATCCGTTGGACTGGGTACCCTCGCCAAAAGTCCGGCCTTGCTCATGGTATCCAAAAGCGCCGTGATTCCGCTCTTGGCCTTTAAGGTCTCTTCGACCAAAAACTGTTGGTCACACCCCTCATTATAGGATATCAAGGTCAATAGGCGCATATGCTCCGTGGTAATGCCCAGGGGCTTCAACAGTCTATTGCTCTTATTCTGCAATGTCCAGTGGAATCGACTAACCGTTCTTCCCAATTCAATTTCCAAGGGTAACTTCATTTTTTTCTTTTCCACAAAGAAAGGTAATTTCCCCGTGGTTTTGGTCAATCCCTGTGTGTTCACTACTTCGCCGTTGCAGCCCATGTTCATTTTTATTCTGCATCAAAGATATTAATTTAGTTCACTAATGTACTAACCAAATGGATGTTTAACTTATATTTAATATTGTAAAACAATTTATTCGATTTCCCAGGTCGATCCGGAATGAAGAAGTTCGGAAACCTGTTTCCGGGATTCCTTTTTAACACCGTCATCCATGTTGGAAGCGTACTCAGCTTCCTGTACACATCGATACACCCCAAGAGGTTTTACGGTCTCCAATCGAGCCAATAAAAAAGAAAGGCTTAGGTTTTGTTCATCGTGGATTACAGCAGTATCTAGAGCCGTGCTTACCAATAGTTCATGGTGCCCCCATTGGACCGCTTTGTCCAACCCCTTACCAAAAACCAACGGCTTACCGTGCTGCAGCACTACGGAATGGTCATCCCTGTTTTCCTTTCCCAAAAACTGCTCAAAAGCTTCATCATTGAAGATGACGCAGTTTTGATAGATTTCCACTACGGAAGTTCCACAGTGGGCCTCGGCCCTAAGTAAGATCTCCTGTAAATGTTTGGGATCGGAGGCTGTGGTCCGGGCAAAAAAGGTGGCTCCGGCCCCCAAGGCCAGCATTGCAGGGTCAAAAGGCTTTTCAATGGTCCCCAAAGGACTCGTTTTTGTACGTTGCCCCAGTTGTGACGTTGGAGAATATTGCCCCTTGGTCAATCCATAGATTTCATTATTGAATATCAATATATTGATGTTGATGTTTCGTCTTAGGGCATGGATGAAATGATTTCCCCCAATGGCCAGTCCATCCCCATCACCGGTTATCGCCCAAACACTTAGCAAAGGATTGTGCACTTTTGTACCCGTTGCAATGGCCACCGCCCTACCATGAATGGAATGCATGCCATACGTATCCACATAGTACGGAAAACGCGAGGAACAACCTATGCCGGAAATAAAAACCACGTCTTCCTTTCGTTTCCCCAAAGTGGACAACACCTTTTTTACGCTGTTCAATATGGCATAGTCCCCACAGCCGGGACACCATCGAATGGCCTGATCCGTGGCAAAATCCTTTGCGCTCAGTTTTTCACTATTGCTTTGCATATTCCACAAGCTTTAATTCCTTTTCAAAAGCAGTAATAAGTTCCGAAATGGTAAAAGGCAGGCCCTGAACTTTGTGATATCCTTTGGCCTCACAATGAAATTGGGCGTTTATTATGCGTAACAATTGGCCTTTGTTCAATTCCGGTATGAGGACTTGCTTGAAATTGGCAATCAATGGTCCCAGATTTTTTGGAAATGGATTAAGATAGGTAAGGTGTACCAAACTGATTTCATGCCCTTGCACCTGAAGCCGTTTTACTGCGGTCCGTACCGCACCATAGGTACCTCCCCAGGAAATGACCAACAGTTGCCCATGCGTTTTGCCTTCCACCTGTTGCTCGGGTATATTGGATGCCACCATGGACACTTTTTTAGCCCTGACTTCCACCATTTTTTCTTGATTTTCCGGGTCGTAGCTCACATCTCCGGTTTCAAAGTCCTTTTCAAGCCCCCCAATACGGTGCTGCATCCCTTCCGTTCCCGGAATGGCCCACGGACGTACCAATTGTAGATTTCTATTGTATGGTTTAAAGTCTTCCTCCGATGCTTGCGCCAAATGGATTGGAATATGATGGTATTCTTCCCTGAGGTCCGGAATACGCCAAGGTTCCGAACCGTTGGCAATGAATCCATCACTCAGCAATACCACCGGGGTCATATGTTGTAGGCTCAATCGAGCAGCTTCAAAGGCCATGGCAAAGGTATCCCCGGGTCTTGAAGCAGCGAGAACGATTACGGGTGATTCCCCATTCCTTCCATAAAATACCTGTAACAGGTCCGCCTGTTCCGTTTTTGTGGGCAATCCCGTGGAAGGGCCTCCCCGTTGTACATTGATCACCACCAGGGGCAGTTCCAACATTACGGCCAGGTTCAATGCTTCCGATTTCAATGCCAGTCCCGGTCCCGAGGTTGTGGTAACGGCCAATGCTCCCGAAAACGAAGCACCAATTGCCGCACAAATGGCCGCAATCTCATCCTCCGCTTGAAAGGTCCGAACTCCAAACCCGGCATGTTTTGAAAGCTCCTGTAAAATATCCGTTGCCGGAGTAATGGGATACGATCCAATGAACAAGTCCAAACCCGAAGCCTCGGCAGCTTGCATCAACCCCCAGGCAATTCCAGTATTGCCATTGATCTGGCGATAGGTTCCCTTTTCCAGGGGTGCCTCCGGAATTTGATAAATGGAAATAGAGGCTTCTATGGTCTCCCCGAAATGGTATCCGGCCTCAAGAGCTGCAATGTTTGCATTGACCAAAGCATCCTTGCCCTCGAATTTTTCCCGTATCCACGCTTTGGTAAGGTTTGGATCTCTTGAGAATATAAAATAACAGAGCCCCAGAGCATAAAAGTTTTTGCAGCGTCTTTTGGACTTGTTGTCCAAATCAATGGCCTCCAAAGCCCTTTCAGTTTGTGAAGTAATGGGTGCATGGATCAGCTTAAAGTTTTTTAACTCCCCAATGGCCTCCAAGGACGATACTTCATAACCTGCCTTTTTAAATCCCGAACGGTCAAAAGCATCGTCATTAATAATAATGGTCGCCCCCTTTTTTAATAAGGGCAATTTGACTTTTAGTGCAGCCGGATTCATGGCGACCAATACATCCGGTTGATCCCCGGGGGTATAGATTTCCCTGGCCCCGATATGCACCTGAAACCCGGAAACACCAAATACGGAACCTGAGGGAGCCCTAATTTCAGAGGGATAATCCGGAAATGTGGCAATATCATTGCCCATACGGGCCGAAGTATCCGAAAACTGTGTACCGGTCAGTTGCATCCCATCACCGGAATCTCCCGAAAATAAAATGATGATATGTTCCAGGGTCGTTTTCATCCTTTTCCAGCATACTAATTTACAATATGTCTCCTTGCTAACGAAGGATTTGTAAACCGAAGCCATTCGAATAGTTCAAAACACAGGGTGTCGTATACCAATGTCCTTATCAGTAAAAACAATGGCCAATCCCTTTCTGTGCCGTTCCATACATTGTTATCCTTCATCTGCTTCACCTATGCAATGATCCGTATAAAAAAGTGAGGATAAGAAATAGGATCAAAACGTAGATACTGGCCGTTATGATATAGCCCGTTGTGCTTTGGTTCCGTTTTGCCATGACTTCACTTGTTTTAGAATGGGTTTTCGTACCCTTATGATTAAAAACTTCAAGAAACTGCCCACGGGGCAGTAGTACCTGCAGAATACGTCCTTAATAAAAAAGGCCGAGAAAAAGATTGCAGGAAAAATAAACCACTGAATTCCGTCGCCATCGAACGAAAATGCAGTTGCAAAGGGTTCGTAGGATCCACTGGAAGGTGTTGCCGCAAGGAATCCCACCAATAGGGAGAGCCAAAGCAATAGTCCTGTGACATACTTGGCGATCTTTCCCTGTTTGGAATGCATTTTAAGATTTATTCCGGAAATCCTGTTTGCCAACCATTGTATGGCATAAAAGGGACAAATACGATAACAATAGATATTCTTTCCAAAGATAAGTGCCGCCAACAACACCCCGACCACCAAAATATACCACACCAAATAATCGTACATATTGGGGAAATACCCTTGTAAAACACTCCCGAAATTGGTGATGGACAATGATAAATTGAGATAGAATCCGATAAGAACCAATGCCGATAGGTGCATGGCAGACTGCAGCCACTTATTTTTCTTGTAGTACAGGGCTACGGACCAAACCAAAAGTCCAAGTACGGATGCTTCCCCCATACCAAATTTGAATTCCTGGGGCTTCGTCAATCCTGTTATTCCGTAGGCCTTTTCCGCATAGGAATGGGAAGCTTCCCGTACTGCCCCAGCAAAGCCGATTGACGATACCGTAGCCCCGGCGACCGCGTCAATATCCGAATCCATTTCAAAGGAAGAAAGCAAGGATTTTCCTTTGAATTGCTCGAAAAAATCCTTTTGGATCAATTTGTTCAAAAATGAACGGGTTTCTTTTTCCTCAATGACGATGACCTCATTAATGGTGGAATCCTTGTCAATAACCACACCCACCTCCAAAGGTCCGCCATAACCTTGATTTTTGGCGGTCTGTATTTTTAGTCGCAGCGTATCGGATATATACATATCAAATACATTATCCCCCGTTTTGGTAATGGAGGATTCTGGATGGTCCCTGCCCAGGAGCAGGTCATAATCGGGTTGATTGGACACCTTTCCGTAGATGTAGGCCACTAAAAGACTCAGTACCCCAAACCAAAGGAGAAAGGCCTTGAGCCTGTTTTCCTTTTTTTGGGCCATTGCCCTTTTATTCAGGCTCGAAACAGTACAACCTTTACAGTTTACCGGACACATGGTCAATCACTTTTTTTCAGTTTTTTCACGATACCCCTTCGGGCCAGCAAAAAAAGAACGACGGCCGGGGCACCGAAGAACACCAATCCCAGGGCAGCAGCTTGTGGCTCCCCTTCAAGTACCGAGCTTACCGACCATGCCACACAAAAAATCAACAGAAAGGCACCAAAACCTATCATTATCCATGTTTTCCAATCAAAACCATAGGTTCTATGTAAGTAGACCATGAGGAACACGGCCACCGTGGATAGCACACCCAACCAATAGAACATGATCTCAGCTCCCTTAAAAACATCCATATCCTTTGCTTTTTAGTTTTAAACTAGTACTTAATCATCTTTGTTGGCCCAGAATTTCGCTACGGCCTCACCATCATGGGTATTGCCATATCCAAAAATATCATCCATTTCACGCATTAAATCGTGCACGGGTCCGGGCGAGGCGGCAGTGAGCCTATCCACCAATCGGTGGTGCCAAAAATCAGGTTTGTTATAGGGGCAGGCAGAAATACAGGCTCCACAACCCGCATTGATCTGCATCCAATACCCGAAGCATTTTTCCGCATCCAAATACCATTTCTTCGCCCCGGAATTATTAAAGAATTTGTTCTTGTTGTCATGGGTTGGATGGAAAGACCGCTTTTCGTCCCTTGAAATCGCATTGGCGGGACAGGCATCCGCACATTTCTTGCACTTCTCACAGAATTGGGTAACCCCGAACTCAATGGGCTTATCGTAATTGCAAAAGTCAAATTCCGTGTAGATTTTCCCAATACGGACCCTTGGCCCATATTTTGGGGTTATGAGAAGTCCCATCCGGGATCCCTCACCCAATCCGGCCGAAATAGCGTAGGGCACATTAAGTCCTGTGTCGTTACACGTAGCGACCGCCTTATAGCCCAATATTCTAAGAAAAACGGCCAACTGATGCGTGGTCTTGGTAATCCTGGAATAGGCATCGCCCGTACCGCCTTCCGAAACATAGGTAGGAGCCGTGGAATAGGCCTCATAATCCATTTCAAAAGCCATAACAATGACACTTTTGGGCTCAAAGGGAAATTCTTCCCAACCAAACTCTTTTTTGTGCAGGGGGTCTATGAATTTGGCATAGTCAAATCTTGGGTCGCGGGGTGTGATGCCCACTAAATTGGCCCCGTACAATTTAGCCGCTTTTTTTATGGCGTTGGTGGCTTCCGTTTTATCCCGGAATTTGTATTGGTCCTCAAATAGGTATTGATAATCAAAGGGATGGTGTTTGTCTTCCTTTGTCTTTTGCTTCCATGAATTGACCCCAGTGTTGGGTATGGATGCCGGTGTCCCGGGAGCCATGTATTCCACTCCAGCATAGGCCCCCTCTTTTAGGGCATAGTCCAACCTACCCATTCCAGGCGTTTCCGGATCGATGTCCCCAGGACCATGAAAACCCATCATTTTTTTCTGTAGCTCCGGCAATCTCCCGGTAATCGTGGACATAAAAATGTTATCCTTCTGATGGAAAGGGGTATAGGTCTCGTTGAACTCAAAGACCTTATCAACACTCGTGGTCTTGATGTTGGCATCTTTGTGCTTCGCCACCAGTTTTTCCACGGCCTTGGTCTGGGCAGCGGTCACGGTAGCCGCTCCGACCGCGGTCACCGCAGCTCCCATTTTTATGAAATCCCTCCTGTTGAAGGCATTGGCCCCTTCCTTTTTCCCCTTATCGTTTTTCGTATCCTTTTCTTCGTTTGCGTCCATCATTGTCTGTTTATGTATTGGTACATCACTTGTTTTATGTTTTGGTTTGTAATGCCTTCACCTTGCGCCCTTTTAATGTCTTGATAGCCACAATCACTATGGTCATGACAATCAAAATCCAACCAATGGTATGCATCAAACCAGTGGCATGATCCAAATAGTAGGTTATCAGGTCAATAACTTTGTTCCGTAAAGGTCGGGGAGCACTTTCCCCATTGGCATGGATTCGCAGTTCCAGATTTTCCAGTAGATAATGTCCCGCCAACCATGCCACGGCAAACATTCCTACGGCCAGCCCAAAAAAGCTCTTGGACACGAAATCGGGAAGTGTTTTGTTCCTGAAGCCGTATATCCAAAAGCTTGCCACCAATAATAGGGCAAGGACCACCCAAGCCCATTTTGAAACCCCCTGTAACATGTTCAGTTTTCCCTTTATGTCACGGAATTGTTGTACTTCGGTTTTTTCCTTCATTATTTTGGTTAGGTCGATAACCCTAGGAACATTTGCTTTGTCCAATTGCGCTGCCATGAGCTCCCCTCCCCTTTTGGCAAAGGCGTCATAAATTGAATCCGGGACCCCACTTAAGAGCAAGGGTGGGATACTGTCCCCAAAGCCCTGCGCCCGTAATCTCGACAAGTCATCTGGTTTAAGCTGGGGTGGTCTGGTCACGGAATGTGCCCAACGAAACAAAAACTCGGTATTTGCCGATAGGTGTTCCACAAAGGGCGCTGTATGCACCATAATATCCGGGTAATCGGCTTCATTGGCCTGCCAATCATAAAATCCGTCAAGGGTATGGTCCACGACTGGTTTTAACTGCTCCTGGGGAAGTAAGGTTTGCAACAGGTCTTCCCATTTACGGGAATCCGCTTTGGAAAATATGGCAATGATCATCCCTGTTTTCAAATCCTGGACATCCTTAATACGCTCATTGGCGATGGCCCTCATCAAATAGGCCAGGTCATTGGTATTGAATACTTTTTCATAGAGCATTTGGGAAGTGAACTCCTTTGAAAAGAATTTTCCTGACATCTGGTTCATGAGTACGGCCACGGGCAGACCCAATATCACAATTGCAAGGAGTAGGGACGCTATGTATTTTTTGATTTTCATTTGTGTCCCAGATATTTGCGGTTTCTACTGGACCAGAATTTTTTCACGGCCTCTTCGTCATAGGTATTCCCATACCCAAAGATTTTATCCATCTCCCGCATAAAACTGTGCACGGGCCCCGGCAGCATGGCCGAAATCTTGTCCACCAGCTTATGATGCCAGAAATCAGGCTTGTTGTAAGGACATACGGAAATACATGAGCTACAACCGTTTCCATTTTCGACCCAAAAATCAAAGCATTTTTTATGGTTGTTATAGTACTTTTTAACCCCTGGGTTCACAAACCAGTTCCCTTCTTCTTCAAATTCCGGTTCATAGGTCGGTTCCAAGGCATTGGTAATGGCATTGGCCGGACAGGCATCCGCGCAGCGCATACAACGTTTGCAGAATTCCTGGACACCAAATTCCACAGGTTTGTCGTATTCCACAAAGTCAAAATCGGTATAGACTTTTGCAATCCGTATGCGTGGACCGTATTGATAGGTAATCAACAGTCCGTGCCTGCCCAACTCGCCCAATCCTGCTTTAATGGCATAGGGAATGCTTAACCCAACATCATTATTGGAAGGAATGGCCTGATAGCCCAAACACTTTAAAAAGACCATCATTTGATACGAGGTTTTGTGCATTTGGGAATACCCATCGCCGGTAGCGCCGTCCGCAACATGGGTCGGGGCAGCGGTCATGGCCTCATAGTCCATTTCAAATGCCATGACAATGACCGTCTTGGGTTCAAAGGGAATATCCTTCCAATCCCTTCTTCCGTTATTGGGGTCAAAGAATGCCTGATAGTCAAAGCGCTCGTCCCGTCTGGTGATTCCGACCAAATCGGCTCCGTACAACCTTGCGGCCCGTTTAATAGCATCCGTTGCCTCCTGCTTTGTTTTAAAAGGCGCCTTTTCCGGATAAACATAGTTACCCTCCAAAATTTTCAGGATATCCGGCTTTTCCTTGCTATCGTCCTCCATATCCGAGGGCTTCATATCCAAAATAGTAAAGTCAAACCTTTCTTGTTCCCATTTCCCCCCCAATGATTTCATTTTGAACTTGAGCGACTGGCCCGCCTTGGAAAGTGCCCAGTCCACTTGGCGATACCCCACCTGGTCGTTGTCAAAACCCGGCCAGATAAATTTTATCATTTTTGGGATTACCTTTTCATCCCTTCGCATGGGACCGGTGGACTGAAACGTATTGATTTCGTCAAATCGCTTATACGCATAACCAGGTTTAAAATCGAATGGATCTCCATCCAACTCTTTAAGCACCGCATCATTAGTGGCCTTATCCAAGGTATCGGCAATGGCATTCTCTGCAGCACGTGATGCACCGGCTAAACCCAAAGCAGTTCCGATAGCCCCTATTTTAAAGAAGTTTCTGCGTGTAACCGCACTTTTCTTATGTGAATTTCCTTTTATCTTCATTTTTGTTCATTAATGAACTATTTATTTAAAAAAATTCAGGTAAATCTACCTGATACCCTTAGCCCAAGAGGCTAGGTCCCTTCCATGACAATTCAGTTGCACCATTCAATTTGAACAGGCTCAAGATTATTTTTTACATCAAATATACTAATTAGTTCATTTATGTACTATATTTACATCGATTTTAACAGTCATGTTTATAGTATTCCGAAAAAGGCTCCACAAGTAGGGTTTTTAAAGCTTGATATTATTCGTGAAAGTGGCAATCGACAAAATTTAATTCATTAATAAACTAAAAAAAACTGAAATGATCAAGAAAAGAAGTAAATGGAGGTTTCTATGGATATTGCCCATCCTCATTTTAACCATTACCGCCGTTCCAAAACTAATAGGGATGGAATTCATGGTACAAAATATGGGGGAAGCCGGTATGGGGCATATGACGTTTGGAGTAGGGCTAATTGAAATACTATGTATAATTGTTTTCTTAATTCCAAGCACCCGGAACTTAGGGTTCCTTTTGCTGGTTGCTTATTCAGGAGGTATTATCGCTACGGAGTGGGCTGCCCACAAACCGGTTATCCCGGGAATTTTGGTGCAAGTTTTGCTTTGGATCGGTATGTATTTTGAAAATCCAACCCTTTTTGCCCTCGCAGAAAAGGCCTAACCATTCATCTCCAGTGGCCAGGAAATATCGGTTTTATGAGAAAGGAAATCATATAACCCCATCTGTAACTGCGCTGAATTGGCGTAGGGAAGGTTAAGAAGAATTCTATGATTAATGGTGGGGTGTTCCTTATCAAATGCCCAATGTCATCAAGTGCTTTACTTCATGATATTTCAATGCTGCCCTTATACACCCTTTTAACTCCTCCACAGGTATTTTCTGGTCCAATCGAAAGACAATGGCCCTTTTTCCTTCATATTGAAACGTATTACCGAAAACCAAGCGAAATGTATCGATCAACCTACTGGTACATTGAAAGTACATTGCATATTGATCGGGGCTCCGCGACTTCCAATCTATCCGGAGGGTACTCCCATTTTTAGCCACATAGCTGGGTTCACCCCATCTTAAGGTTTCCTCCAATTCCATAATTCCCTTGGTATTCCTAGCGGTATCCAATATCAACATTCGAAGATTTTCCATCTTTCCCCGAACGCGCTCTGGATAATTGTTGAATACTTCCTGTACTTTGGCATTGGTCTTTAGTATCATTTTCCCAGATTTCAAATTGTTAACCGATAAAACCACACTTTGGAAAAACTGAAAATACCCATGGCCATGATAACCATGAATACCAGTAAAAGGCCGAAGACCAAAAGACTGAATCCATTATCCCGTCGCTTTTGGGCCATAAAAAAAAGTTCCAGTAAGAACAAAGGTAACAAGTAACTTCCAAATCCAATTAAAATGTTGGTAATGCCCTCAAGGTTGGGGGCGCTTCCCGGAATTTTCCCTTCAGAGACCAGACGGCAGAAACCGTACCAAACCCTAATAAACCATACCCCGCTTACCACAACGAACAGTCGCAAGGTCCACTTGCGATGTAATGCAAATTTTCGCTGCCTTGCCGTTCTCAATGCCAAAACCGCGAATGACATGATCAATATGGCATCAAGGGTATTTGCCAGTTTCAAGGGAATGCCGCCCAAGGTGTCCCTGGTCGCTATCATGTACAGTCCTGATATGCTTGCCATAAAGGCGGTAATAATGTATATACGCCCCAATCCCCTATGAAAGGTGCGGAAATTGTTTCGGACCCAGGGCATCAACTGTACGGGTCCTCCAACGGTAATTACAACGGCCAGGAAAAGATGTATGGCCAACATAAGATTTCCAACAATATCCCCATCTATCAACCCGGTCGGCATTACCTTGTTCCATTTTTCAAAGTGGCCCTCAATGGAGGATCTGCCATAGAACACAAGGGTATAATAGGCAAAAATGAACTGTCCAACGGCCAAAACATAGAACAAGGTACCGCTGACCAAAACCAACAGTTTATTCGCTGATAGTGTATTTCCCTTAAACCCTGCAATTACCTTCATATGATGATTTTCCATCAAAAAAAACATGAAGGCATCTGTTGAAAAAAACATTTTGACCATCCTTGCCGATTCTTTTATGAAAGGAGGGCTCCTGAGGACTTTGGACCTATCCGGAATAAAAATGGAACAAAACGGGCTTTCATGTATGGAAACGGTGTACTTATCATCTTATTCCATGATTTTGTAAAAAGCATTGTTGTTTTTCGATGGAATGTTATATAATGGTCCCATGCTTTCTAAAACGGGGGATATAAGTCGTTTATGGTTTTTCAAATACAAACTCCATCATTTTCCGTTTTGGGGATTGCTGTTCTTTCTCTGGGCCGTTGCCGTTTACAATAGCTTTGGCACTGCATTCGACACGCTGTTTCTTTCACCCAAGGGCCTACAGTATCTATTTATTGTGGTCATACACACCTTGGCCGTATACTTTTCGCTCTATGTTTTAATCCCCAGGTTGTTGGATAAGGGCAAGGTCTTCAAATTTGTAGTTTCTGTAATTGCTTGGATTTTGCTGGTTAGCCTCGTTTTAGTGCTGAGCTATTTTGTAAGCTCCAAAATTATTGGGAAGCCCATTGACTATTATAGTTATTTCCATAACGGCCAAAGCTTGGTAAACTTTTTCACCACTAGGGCGCTACCCTCGGCCATGGGTGCCATTGTTTTGGGATTGAGCATAAAACTTACGAAGACCCATCTGCAGAGTCAGAAGCGTCAATTGATACTTGAAAAGGAAAAACTGGAGACCGAACTTAGATTCTTGAAACATCAGTTCAATCCACATTTTTTGTTCAATACGATCAATTCAATATTCTTTATGATCAAAAAAGAGCCTGACCAGGCTTCAGATTCCCTGGCAAAGTTCTCTGGTTTACTACGCTATCTATTGTATGAGAGTAATGAGAACTTGATTCCCCTTGCCAAGGAACTGCAATATCTTGAAAATTTTATTGCACTTGAAAAACTTCGTAAAAACAGCAACTTTGTATTGACGACTCATTTCGATCATCCAGGAAAAGAATCCCTGCTGATAGCTCCCTTTGTTCTAATGACGTTTATAGAAAATGCTTTCAAGCATGTATCCACCCATAAAACGGGAAAAAACTGGATAGCCCTAAAACTGGGGTTCAAGGGAGAAAATGTTCTGATATTCGAGCTATCGAACAGTAGGTCCAAAGTGGGTAAGTTATCCAAGGAAACCGTTGAACCCGGAGGAATAGGACTTGAAAATGTAAGAAGAAGGTTACAGTTGATCTATCCTGGGAACCATTCCCTGGAAATTGAAGACTTGGCCGAGATTTTTAGTGTAAAACTACAACTGACACTTAGGGTCGATGACAAGGATTTGGTTCAAAACAAATTGCAAAATACATTCAAAAAAGAAGTCATATGATAAATGTTGTAATCGTGGATGACGAGCCTTTGGCCTTGGAGGGTATGACAAACTATGTGCGTGAAATTGACTCCTTACGGCTCATTGGCTCCTGTGAAAATCCTATCGAGTTAATGGCCATCTTGGAAAAGGAAGACGTGGACCTTATTTTTTTGGATATTCAAATGCCAAAAATGAACGGGTTGGATTTCATCAAAGTAAGCAAGAACCTACCCTCGGTTATTATAACCACAGCATATCCCAACTATGCGGTAGAGGGCTTTGACCTAAATGTATTGGATTACCTGCTAAAGCCCATTACCTTTAAGAGGTTCGTACAGTCCGTTCAAAAGGCGAAAACACATTTAAGTCGTGGAAAAAATGCCGTTATCCACGGATTGCAAAAAAAGGAAGGTCATTTTTTTATAAAGAGCGAAGGGAAGTATGAAAAGATATATTTTAATGACATCCTCTATATCCAGGGACTGCAAAACTATGTTGTGATCCATACCATCCAGGGACAGTATACCGCTTTATTGACCTTGAAAGGGTTGGAGGAAAACCTTGATTCGAAAGGTTTTATCAGGGTACATAAATCATTCATCGTTGCCATTGCGCGAGTTGAGGCACTCGAGAACCACAAACTAAGAATAAGGGAAACAACCATACCCATTAGCAAGAACTATCGCGACAACGTATTGGAAAAAGTCATTGAGGGAAAGCTGTGGAAAAGATAGAAACGTATTAAAATCCACATACCAATGCACGGAGCGCCTTTTTTAAAAAAAGTAGCTGGAGGTGTAAACTTCGGTGTCCACCTTTAATCAAAGTAGAATTTACCCTTCCCTTTTATTTTAAAATGTAAAACTGCCTAAAATCCTTAGATTTTCCATGGTTTTTCTGTAGTCATAATTAAAGCGCTGTTCTTATCTTGTAGTGAACCTTTCTTAAGGATTATCTCCCCCAGTTTTTACATGTTGAATATTAATTGAATGGAGTTTCTATGTTTTAAGTTCCATTTATGAACATCATTGTATTTAAAAAACCCACGATATGAGAATAGCAACCTTTAACCTCGAAAACTTTGACAATAGTTCAAATCCTTCATTGGCAGATAGAATAGCCATAATGAGACCTCAACTTCAAAGAATTGATGCAAACATTATTTGCTTCCAGGAAGTACACGCTCAAGGCGATGCCGGAAATCGCTCTTTGGAAGCCTTAGATCAACTGATAAGTGGAACGCGCTATGAAACCTACGAACGGCGGACGACCCTTACCCTCTCCAATGAATTATATGATGTAAGAAACCTGGTTACCCTTTCAGAATTTCCGATTAAGAGCGTGGAGCTGATTAGGGACTCAACTGGCCCCCAACCTATTTACCAACAAGTGACACGCATACCGCCGGATGAAAGTCCGGATCCCATAGGTTGGGAAAGACCTTTGCTTTATACTGTTATCGACTGGAATGGTCAGGATATACATTTGATAAACCTTCACATGAAATCCAAAATAGCCACGGTGATAAAAGGTCAAAAAAGTGGTTTTGCCTGGAAATCCGTCTCCGCCTGGGCAGAAGGAAGCTTTATTTCCTCCATGAAGAGAGTAGGTCAAGCCCTTCAGGCAAGAATTGCCATTGATAAGATATTTGATGAAGTTGGGAATAATGCCAACGTTGTTATCTGTGGCGATTTTAATGCAGAATCCGATGAGGTTCCCTTAAGGGCCATCATTGGTCCGGTGGAAGAAACAGGAAATCCCGAACACGCTCCAAGAGTTATGATTCCCTGTGAAAATAACATCCCGGAGCCCTCACGGTTTTCTTTGTTGCATTTGGGAAAAGGAGAAATGTTAGATCATGTGTTGGCATCAAGGAATATGATCCAGTACTTCAAGGGAACGGAAATCCACAACGAAGCCCTGCCCGATGAATCTGGAGCTTTTAGAACGGACGATAAGTTTCCTGAGTCGGATCACGCCCCGGTTGTAACAAGTTTTAGGGAACCCTGAAATAAACGGGCATTCAGGAATTGGTGAAGAAGAGGGTGTCCTCCAACGGAAAACAACAATATAGTTTTATTGCCATGTCTTCCCTAAGGGCCAAAATTGGATGGCAGTTCATATCATCCTTGCCCCAGGATGTCCTCTTTCTTAATGACTGTAATCTTAAAAATACACAATGGTCCTAAACAAAGCTTAGATATGGCTTCTATGGTTATTACAGGAAACCATCAATGGCTATCTTTGTAAAAAGCAAAACTTGCACCGACTGTTCGCCATTGTCCTATTGTCCTGTCTGCACCTACAACCGGCGGTGAACCTTTCCGTATGGTTAACGTACCTGGCAAACAGTACCTATATTAAGGAAGTGCTCTGCATCAATAGGGAAAAGCCAAAACTAAACTGCAATGGCAAATGCTATTTGATGCAACAACTGCAGGAAAACCAGCCGCAACAGGAACAAGAACTGCCCCAATGGATTCACGGTAAATATGAGTTTGTGTTTTTTAATGCATGTGAACGTCTACAAAACGACCGGGACCCCAATGCCAAAAAACCTGTTTTTTCCCATTATGGCCATGACTACTACCTTTTGACCACCTGGGATATCTTTCATCCGCCAAAGGCCTAATAACAACTTTAGGAACAACAATTCTGTGGCGTATATACCATTCCGCCACATAGTACCCATGCCTATACTTCTGGGCTAAATTGTAAATACGATAAAAATGAACAAAAATATATGGGCTGTCCTTTGGGCATGCCTTGGTGCACAGTTGGTTCTGGCACAAAACATATCAGGAACGATTACGGATCCTGAAAACCGACCCATAGCTGATGCCAACATCTCCGTATTGAATTCAACAAGGGGAACGGCATCCAACGAAAAGGGACAGTACAGTTTGCAACTCCCCAAGGGTACCCATACCCTACAAATAAGCGAAATAGGTTATGCGACGAAAACCTTGAAGATTGGGATTGCTAATGAAGCCCAAACCGTGGACATCACACTACAACCGGCAACTACCCAAATCGATGAGGTAGTAGTCACCGCCCAAAAAAAGGAGCAACGCCTACAGGACGTACCCATTGCGGTTACAAGTCTCAACGCTATCCGCCTACAGGAGACCCGTTCCTGGGATTTAAAAGATATCACGGCCATTATCCCCAACTATAGCTATACCAAATTGGGTGTTGGCTTTCAAGAGCTACAAAGCATCCGCGGTATACAGGTCTTTAGTGAAAACCCGGCAATTGCCACCTATATTGACGGTGTGAACAGTCTGGACATCTCCGCTGGCGGCCTTCAGTTTATGGATGTGGAACGTGTGGAGGTACTTCGCGGGCCACAGGGCACCCTTTACGGTAGAAATGCCTTGGGCGGTGTGGTGAACATCATCACTAAAAAGCCAACCAACCAACAATCGGGGTTCTTTGAAAGTAGCATGGGCAATCTGGGACTGCAACGCCATGGGCTGGGCTTTAAAACACCTTTGATAGCAGACCATTTGTTCTTTGGGATGGCCACCCAGTACCAATACAGGGACGGCTTTTTGACCAATTCCACCGAAGGTACCGCAGACCCCATTATCGGACAGGACGGACGTCGTGTAGGCGATGAATCCAGTCTGTACGGCAACTTGTTCTTAAAATGGCTTCCCAACACAAGGTGGGATGCTACCCTAAACCTAAAAGCACAGCTAGATCAAAGCGATGCCAGCGCCTTTTTTGTATCCGTACAAGATCCACAGCTGGGTCTTGATAACCCGGACAGTATTTTTTTGGGCCGCGTGGGGGAACACCAACGTAACCTGTTCAATGCTTCAATGGCGGTCAATTATAAGGCAAATACCTTTACGATTTCCTCCATTTCGGCCTATCAGCGTACCAGGCTCCGTTTTGACGATATCGACTTCTTCCCCCAGTTAGCGGGGCAGGTCTTTGCCAGTTACAATGAAGGGCAGGTAGGGGTGCTAAACAAACCACAAGAGGTTTTTTCCCAAGAAGTGCGCATTTCCTCGGAAAACAATAACAGTCCCCTTTCGTATACTGCAGGTTCCTATTACTTTAACCAGACCAACTATGAACCTTCCACCAACACGGCCCGCATTGTGGACGAAAGTACCCTGGATGTCTTTAGCCAGATAGGCAAAAACGAGGGAATCGCTGTTTTTGGGGAGTTCAACTATACTTTTGCAAAAGCGTTCACGGCCACCGCAGGTCTTCGCTATGAATATGAAAACCGTAAATTGATATTCAGTCGTTTTGAAGAGGTGAATGGGGCCATTACCTTTATTGACCCCAGAACGGAGGAAAGTGGCAATTATGATGCCCTGTTACCCAAGTTCGCCCTGGCATACAAACTCAACGAAAACCAAAACCTCTACGCCAGCTACACTCGTGGATTCAGGGCCGGAGGCATCAATGGCAACCTTTTACCGGAAGGGGTTTCACAAACCTTTGACCCGGAGTTTTCCAATAATTATGAGGTCGGTTACAAATCCAACTGGTTCAACAACAGACTCACGTTGAATTTGGCGGCCTTCCACATCGATTGGAAGGACCTACAGTTCATTAATTCCTTTGGCGACTTCGTCTTTGCACGGACCAATGTTGGAGATGCCCGCTCCACGGGCATTGAACTGGAGACCATTGCCATTCCATTAAAAGGCTTGCAACTCGAGGCAAATCTGGGCATCAATGATACGGAATACAAGGATTTTGTATTATCCCGTGATGTTTTTGATGCAACAACGGAAACCGTAACGACTGTTTTGACGGACGTTTCCGGAAACACCCTGTCCAACGCTCCGGAGTACACCCTGTTCCTGGCAGGCCAATATGGGTTTCCCCTGGTCAAGGATTACTTCTTGACCATAAGGGGGGAATTCAGAAACCTTGGGGATTCCTTCAGCGATATCCAGAACAATCTTGAAATTGAATCCTATAGCCTTGTTAACTCGCAGGTAACGATGAGCAATGGAAAATATACCTTATCAGCTTGGGTGAGAAACCTCACTGACGAACGTTTCATTGCCTTTGGCGCACCCGATACGAGCTCTTCATCCAATGTCCGGATGTCCGAACCCAGAACCTACGGGGCAACCTTAACCATTAAATTTTAAACAAATGAAAAGAACAACACTATTACTTACGGCATTTATTACACTAAGTGCCTGTCAGGAAAAGAAAGTCAAAACCGTGGAAGACAATATCGAGCCCACGGAAAACATGACCCATGAGGAATTAATGGAAACGGTGGTTATCAAAGAACACGACATACAAAAAATCGGTATTTTGGTGTACGATGGTGTAAATGAATTAGATGCATTGGGACCACGCTATGTCTTTAAAAACATTATGGGTGTTGAAGTGGTCACTATTGCCATGCAACCCGGTAATGTAACCACGGTTATGGGGCTGGAATTTATTCCCGATACGACCATTGAAAAAGTGGACAGTTTGGACATCCTTGTGGTTCCGGGAGGTTTTAAGGAAACCATTGAAAATGCCTATAATGAAGAACTGCTGCGATGGATCCGCGATATTGATAAAACTACGCAATATACCACCAGTGTTTGCACAGGGGGCTGGATTCTTGGCAGGACAGGACTCCTAGAGGGAAGGAGGGCCACGGGAAACTGGTTTAGGGCAGAAGAAATCTTGGCAGAAAATGGGGCCTCGTTCACCGGGGAACGGTATACCCGGGATGGCAAGTACTGGACCTCCGCCGGTGTCACTGCGGGAATGGATATGTCATTGGCCATTCTCACCGAACTTACCGGGGTGGATTATGCCCAAGCGGTAATGCTGGATATGGAATACGATCCCGCACCCCCAATAAGCGGTGGAAGTGTCGCCAAGACCAAGCCCAAAGTCCTACAATTTATGCAGACCATGTATGCGAGCATGGCGGACCCCATTTTTGAAGCCGCCAAAAATGGGGAGACCACCGTCACGAACGATACGCAATAAGAAAAGGATGTGGACCGCAAAAAGATGATTTCAACAAAACCCATAAGCGTTCATAGAATGGACAAAATAAGATTAAACTACCCTAAGGTACTGCTCGGCGCCATCTCAATATTCTTGGGATGCGCTGGGCAAAATAGTATTTCCGTGAAGGAAAACGTGGTCAGTTACGGTAACAGGCAGACCCTTCTCCATGAAAACAAATTGGAGGGCATCGTAAATCTAGAGACCATCACGGTCGAAAAACATTGCTACGCCCTCGGTCCCGTTGAGGGGTTACAGGGTGAAATTACCGTATATAATGATGAGGTATCGGTTTCAACCGTGGTCGATGGGAAACCTTGGGTTTCCAATTCCAAGGAAACCAAGGCCATTTTCCTATTGAAGGCAAATCAAAAAGACTGGAAAAAGAGTACTATTGCCGAAGAACTGAATGGACTGGATGCTTTGGAGGACTATATCCGGAAAAAGCTTTTGGAAAACGATTTGGATGTTTCAAAAGCGCACCCTTTCAGGATAGAGACTAAGGTACCCACCATGGATTACCACATTATTTTCAAGATGGACAATGCGCCCCACAATAGGAAAGAACATAAAAAGGCGAAGCAGCGATTTGTACTTCAAGATGAGGAGATTCAAATAATTGGCTTTTGGGTGGATAAGGCACGTGAGGGAAAACTGACCCATCCCGATAAAAGGACACATCTGCATTTTGTGGCAAAGGACAATAGTACTTCTGGTCATATCGATAATATCACAATCCCAAAAACGGCAACGCTATTCCTACCGATTTATGGAAATTCGGATAAGTAGTCCAGCTTTTTTTTCCAGCTAAACCTCAAATTGGGATATGGGAAACCCACAATCTTACATTTTGGTCATTTCCACTATGATTTTGGTTAACTTACGGGTGCCTTCGCCAAATACATTTGTACTGTAAAAATTAAACAACACAAAAAATAAAATACAGTACAATGAAAACAATCAATTTAAAAACCGGCAATTTAAGTGTAAGGGTCTTTGTGATTTTTACCATGATGCTGGCCGTAATGGCATTAGTGGTCTTTTCGGCCTTTGACAAAACAGAAAAAAGGGAATTGGCGCAAAACGAGCCACAAGGACTACAAGTGGAGGTTTCCCATCCCATATTTGAAAAGATTACCGAATGGGACGAGTACACCGGTCGTTTCGAAGCCAGCAACCGGGTGGAAGTCCGGGCAAGGGTGAGCGGTTATATTGAAAACGTAAGTTTTAAGGATGGACAGGACGTTACAAAAGGCGATGTTCTCTTTACCATAGACCAACGCCCCTTTAAAATTGCGTTGAATCAGGCAAGGGCCGGTTATGGTCAGGCTCTGGCTAATTTCACGACGGCCCAGGACAACTTTAACCGTGTACGGTCCTTACGTCAATCAGGAGCAGTTTCCTTAGAGGAATATGACCATAGGCAACAGGCATTGGCCGGGGCAAAAGCAACACTGCAATTGGCCCAGGCCGCTGTGGACAATGCCAAATTGAACCTTGAATTTACTAGGGTAAAGGCGCCTATTTCCGGTCGGGTAAGCCGGGATATGGTCAATGAGGGCAACTTGATAGATGGTGGTTCATCAAATTCCACACTCCTTACCACTATTGTGGCCACCAGCCCCATCCACTTTTATTTTAGGGGAAGTGAATCGGACTATTTAAAGTATTCCCGCCTGGCCCAAAATGGGGAAAGGGGTTCCTCACGTTCCACTGCAAATCCAGTACTATTGAAACTCCAGGATGAAGCCGACTATTCCCACGAAGCCGTTATGGATTTTGTGGACAATGAAATTGATAGAAGTACCGGAACCATTGAAGGACGTGCCACATTGGACAATGAAGATGGCCTTATTGAGCCTGGAATGTTCGGAAAAGCAAGATTGTTGGGCAGTGCGGAACACGAAGCCATAATGATTCCCGATGAAATTATAGGGACCAACCAATCCGTACGTTTCGTTTATGTTTTGGCTGAGGACAATACGGTCACCACCAAAAATATAGAATTGGGCCCATTGCACACCAATGGATTGCGAATCATTAGAAATGGGTTGACCGTTGAAGACAAACTCATTACCAATAACATCCAAAAAATTAGACCGGGGGTTGCGGTCCGTCCCATCGAAAAATCCCCAATAGCGACAAAGGAAGCACTTGCTGTCGCATCCGCAGAATAACTAGAAAACCAAGCATTTTATTGTATTCCGTTAGCGCCCTCTCCATTCAAGGAGAATGGAAAAAGAGGGCGACAGGGATACACTTGTCCTTAGCGGAGCTAAAGGCAATCCAACACTAAAAAATAGAAATCATGAAATTCAGTCACATTTTTATCAAAAGACCCATTTTCGCAGCGGTGCTCAGCATCCTGATCGTGATCGTGGGCGGATTGGCATACGTCTCCTTGCCAGTTTCACAGTTCCCGGATGTAGCACCTCCAACCGTTCAGGTAGTGGCCACCTATCCTGGGGCAAATGCACAGACCCTCTCAGAAACCGTTGCCACCCCTTTGGAGCAGGAAATCAACGGCGTGGAGGGAATGATCTACATGACCTCCCAGTCTTCCGCGGATGGAGTGGTCACCGTACAGGTAGCGTTTGAATTGGGTACCGACTTGGACCGTGCCCAGGTTCAGGTTCAAAACCGGGTGGCCATAGCGGAACCTCGACTACCGGAATCCGTTCGTAGGTTGGGAATCACCACCAACAAGGTGTCCCCGGATATTCTATTGGTGGTCAATATGTACTCCCCCAATAAGACTTATGACCAGACCTATATTGGCAACTATGCCACCTTGCAGATGATCGATCAGATTGCCCGAATCAAAGGGGTGGGTGATATCCAAATCTTTGGCGCAGCAGAATATGCCATGCGTATTTGGTTGGACCCTGATAGAATCGCCAATTTGGACATGACCGCAGGTGAGGTGGTCTCCGCCCTTAGGGCACAGAACGTACAGATTGCCAGCGGTACTTTGAACACCTTGCCATCAGGTAACCAATCGGCCTTTGAAGTCAACGTTCAGACCCAGGGAAAATTGGTGACTCAGGAACAGTTTGAAAACATCATCATCAAAGCTGGTGAAAATGGTCGTATTGTTCAACTAAAGGACGTAGGTAGAGTGGAATTGGGCGCACAGAATTACGCTACCAAGGGATATTTGGGAAAAGACCCTGCCATTGCAATGCCCATTTATCAGCAACCTGGTGGAAATGCCCTTGAAACCGCTGCTGCCATTCAGGAAAAAGTGGCGGAGCTTTCAAAGAATTTCCCTGAAGATCTGGAATACAAAATTGCCTATAATCCTACCGAATTTGTACAAAAATCAGTGGATGAGGTCTACCGTACCATTTTTGAAGCCGTCATACTTGTCATATTGGTGATCCTGCTTTTCCTGCAGTCCTGGCGGGCCGCTATCATTCCTATTTTGGCCATACCCGTTTCCTTGATCGGAACTTTTGCCGTGATGCAGGGATTGGGATTCTCCTTGAACAACCTTACCTTATTTGGGTTGGTCCTGGCCATTGGGATTGTAGTGGATGACGCCATTGTTGTGGTAGAGAATATGGAGCGGTATCTGGCCAAGGGACTCTCGCCCAAAGAGGCGGCACGAAAAACCATGGATGAAGTTGGTGGTGCCTTAGTGGCCATTGGATTGGTATTGATAGCCGTTTTTATCCCGACAACATTCCTCGAGGGCATCTCAGGACAGTTCTACAAACAATTTGGATTGACGATTGCCGTGGCCACCGCCATTTCGGTTTTCGTGTCACTCACCCTAAGCCCTGCCATGGCGGCATTGTTGATGCGCCATGAAGCACACGACAGCAAGAAAAAATCACCATGGCTATTACGCCCTTTCAAATTTGTTGGTGACGGTTTTAACCGTTTTATGGACGGACTTTCCGTGCGGTATGGTAATAGTGTTAGAAAATTGGTCAGGACCAGCACCATGGTCATGATGGTATATGGCGGACTGATTGCCCTTACGGGATTTCAGTTCAACAGGGTACCTACGGGATTTGTGCCCGCCATGGACCAGCAATATTTTATCACCGCCATTCAATTGCCACCTGGGGCCTCCCTAACCCGAACCGACAAAGTGGTCAATGATGCCCTTGACATATTGTTGGAAGTTGATGGGGTAGAAACTGCCGTATCCTTTACCGGTTTTGATGGGGCTTCCTTTACCAACGCGTCCAACGCCGCAGCAATTTTCGTCACCCTTGAGGATTTTGACGTAAGAACGGAAAAAGGAATTGGTTATGAGGACTTATTGGGAACACTTCGGGCAAAAATGGCAGCAGTGGATGACGCTTTTGTTGTGGTCATTCCTCCCCCATCCGTCCGTGGTATTGGTAATGCAGGGGGATTCCGAATGATGGTTCAGGATAGAGCCAATCTGGGTACAGAAGCACTGTTGAACGCTACATATCAATTGGCCGCCGCTGCCAATCAGGACCCTATCTTGAATAGCGTGTTTACCTTCTTCAACAACCAGACCCCACAATTGTATTTGGACATTGACCGCGTAAAAGCCGAACAACTGGGCATTAACGTAGCCGACGTATTCCAATCCCTGGAAGTGTATCTGGGTTCCGCATTTGTAAACGAATTCAATTACTTGGGCAGGACCTATCAGGTAACGGCACAAGCAGATGCCCCCAACAGATTGACCCCAGACGATATTTCCAGAATTAAGGTAAGAAACCAGTACGGGGATATGGTGCCACTGGGTACCATAAGCACTCAAAAAGATATTGCCGGGCCCAACAGGATTCCAAGATTTAACCTGTATCCATCGGCATCGTTGGTTGGGGATATCGCTCCTGGTTTCAGCACAGGACAGGCTTTGGATCGAATGGAGGAACTTGCAGCTGAAATATTGCCACAAGGGATTTCCTTTGAGTGGACCGAAATGGCCTATCAACAAAAACAGACCGGAAATACGGCCGGAATCGCCTTCCTACTTGCCGTGGTCTTCGTGTTCTTGCTGTTGGCCGCACAATTTGAAAGTTTGGTACTTCCACTGGCCGTTATCTTTATCGTGCCCATGGTGCTCTTATCCGCCATGATAGGGATCGATCTTGCAGGATTGGACAATAATATCATGGTACAAATCGGGCTAGTGGTCCTGGTAGGCCTTGCCAGTAAGAACGCCATATTGATTGTAGAGTTCGCCAAACAGTTGGAAGATCAGGGAAAAGATTTAAGAACGGCGGTCATCGAAGCTTCCAAACTACGTTTACGTCCAATTTTAATGACGGCAATGGCTTTTATTTTAGGGGTGGTACCCTTGGCCATCGCTACCGGAGCCGGAGCTGAACTGAGAAATGCATTGGGTATCGCCGTGTTCAGCGGAATGCTTGGTGTTACCCTATTCGGAATATTTCTTACCCCAGTGTTTTATTACCTGGGTAGAAAATGGACCACCAAAACCAAAAAGGTGGGTACGATCGACACAACACAATATCAAATCCAATCGGCACAATAGCATATTAGATTTTGGTCATAGGACGGGTGTTTTTGGTTAACCGGAAGCACCCATCCGGACCGAACTTTGACAATAATTAAAAAAATAGAAAACATGAAAAACCCAACACTACTAATACTACTTTCCCTCATACTGGTTTCCTGTGGAATTACCAAAAGGGACTTCGAAGTCAACTCAACAATTGAAATTGAACAGGATTACGTAAAAAATGTAATTGATCATGTTGCCCTTAACGAGGCACAAAGTGAAACGGTAACCGAATGGTGGTCGGAATTTGACGATTCCGTTTTGGATACCTTGATCCAAAAGGCCAGAAGGCATAATCTGGAAATCAATGCAGGCATTGCCAACCTCTATGCCTCAAGGGCAGCACTAAAAGGAACAAAACTGGACCGATTGCCCACTGTTACGGCCAATGGCGATGTGACCCGAACCCGTTTGGGGGAAAACATTTTTGTTCCTGGGGCCAATCCTACATTTACTACCTACAGCGGGAGCTTTGATGCCTTTTGGGAAACCGATGTTTTTGGTAGGGTTTCCAATCGGATTAAAGGCGCTTACGCCAACCAGCAAGCCGCCCTTGCCGATATACAAGGCGTGTATGTGAGCATCTTTGCAGAGGTAGCCAGAAATTACATGGAATTCCGAGGGGCACAATACCGATTGGATATTGCCCAACGCAACCTGAAAGGACAACAAGCCACCTATGATTTAACGGTTAGATTAAAGGAGGCTGGTACCAGCAACAGTTTGGATGTTTCCCGTGCCTTGGCCCAGTTGGAAAATACCCGTGCGACCATCCCTCCGTTAAAGGCCAGAATAGCGGCGCTAAAGAACAGCTTGAGCGTTTTGATTGGCGAGGTCCCCGGAAATCTGGATGAAAGCCTGGTGGACAAAAAGCCACTTCCCAATTTACCGGTTTCGGCAACCCTTGGAAACGTTACCGATCTATTGCGAAGACGTCCTGACGTAAGATTGGCAGAAGCCCAATTGCAACAACAAATAGCACAATACAATCTTTCCGTTACCGAACTCTATCCAAATATTAGGTTTGGGGGTTCCATTGGCTTTTCCGCAGTGGATTTTTCCAACTTTGGGAACAACGAATCCTTTACCTGGAGTATAATTCCCAACATAAGCTGGGCTGCCTTTAACTTAGGTAGGGTAAAACAGCAAATAAACCAAAATGATGCCTTAACGCTGGCCGCTTTGCAACGCTACGAAAAAACCGTTTTGGAGGCTTTGGAGGAAATCAGTACGGCAATGACCAATTACACCAATGAGTTGGAACGCCGGGAGACCTTGCAAAAATCTGCCATCGCCAGTGCGGAAGCAGCGGAAATTGCACAAAAACGATTTAATGCGGGTTTGGACAGTTTTATCGATTACCTCAATGCGGACAATACCCTATTGCTGGCCGAAAACCAATTGGCCATCAGCGAAATTACTTCGGCCACATCCTTGATCGCCATTTACAAAGCCCTGGGCGGAGGCTGGGAGATCATTTCCGAAGAAGAGTTGGAGGAACAGTTTGAAACCATAAAATTGTCAGCATCCAAATAACCAGACAACAACCGTTTTAGTGTTGGACAAAACGGCGATTTCCCAACATCGGGGGTCGCTGTTTTTTTTGTATTGAATGTAGTCCCTTTCCCTTGTGAAAATTGATGGCATACCTATTTTGGAATCCGTTCCCATCAAATAGCGCTATCCTGGTTATTTCATCATTGCTTTGAAGCCATGGATTTTGGTCATTTTTCCCTTGAATTTGGTTGCGTACAACCCGGTTTCCAAAGGTACCTTTATATCACAAATCAACAGGAATTCAAAATCGTGAAGTGATGAAAAAATTAAAAACCACATTTATTGTTTGGATAGCCATTTATCCGGCGATAACCGTCATATTATCAGTGTTTGGAGCATACTTGAACCATTTGCCCATTTTGGTGAGAACCTTGGTTTTGACCCTTGTTCTGGTGCCATTAATGGTGTACTTCCTAATTCCGTTTTGGACAAGGGTTTTTTCGAAAGTTAAATTATCCAAGAAAGGATTTCACCATAAGGATTAAATCCCACAAAAATGTTCGAAACCATCAATTTTAAACAAATCAAAAATCACAATCATGCCTAAAAAATCAAGAATAGCCCCCGTTCATATCCCAAAAAATAACTGGATGAAGCAACAAGACCCCCCTAAAGGAGTGCTGGAAGGTCATCCCTATGATGCTAACTTTGTGGTCATTCGCTACAGTGTTGACGAAATTGGGGAAGGTCCCAACTTACACATGCATCCCTATGATGAGGTCTTTCATATCCTGGAGGGAACGGCAGAATTCACCGTAGGTGAAAGGAAATTCATAGCTAAGGAAGGGGATTTGGTCATTGGGCCCGCAAACATCCCCCACGCCTATAAAAATGTGGGTCCTGGACGATTGGATTCCGTAGATATTCACTTAAACGACGAATGGATTCAATACGATTTACCTCGGGAGGGGGAAAGTCTAAGCGCTAAACAGTTGTCTTGAGGATATCCGATTTCTGCTGCTCGATTTGAATACCGTTTTGGGAAATAATCTTTTCACTTTGAACAAGGCATGGCCAATCCCTGATGTATACTAGTGTATCTTTAGGGTATGAAAACTTCGGCGATTCCAATAAACCAGACCATTTCGGAACTTTATGGATTTCTCGGTCTGGAACTTTCCAAAAATGCGGAAGCTTTCTATATCGGAACCCACGAAAGCATACGGGGAGCACTCCCCGAGGCGATAACCCCATTCCGCAATGCCTTTTTCGAAATTTCCCTGGTCCTTGGCGGTTCCCCTTTGGAATACCGAATAAACGACAAAACCTTTCGCACCCCTGAAAAATATCTGGTGTTCAATGCCCCAGGGCAGGTGCATCAATGGCAGGGCATACAACCCGATCTATCCGGTTTTGTCATGTTCTTTAGACCCGAATTCGTCGGAAAGGTATTTCAGGAAAAAGCACTCAGTGACTTTCCATTCTTCAATATTTATGAGGCCAACCTTTTTGAGCTATCCCCCAAAAGGGCGGAGCAATGCCGTTTTTACTACCAACAGATTCATGAAAACTTTCATGGTGGGGACTCCAGTGCCCGAGCCTTGGTAAAGGCGAATCTACAGGCCATCCTATGGATTTGCAATCAGATTTATGAAGATTTGAACAAAGGGAATAGAGCACAAAGAGAAGCCGATGGCCTTGTGGCAAGCTATCGGCATCTGGTCAATGAAAACTTTTTAGAGGCCACAACGGTCAACGAATATGCGGATATGTTGCATATTACACCCAATTATTTGAGCCAGCTTATTCGTGAAACCTTGGGAAAAAACGCCAAAAGCATCATTGATGAGCGTATTATGTTGGAAGCTGATTATTTATTGACCTATTCCGATCTTAGCATCAAGGAAATCTGCTACCGACTAAACTTCCAGGAACCCACACATTTTACCCGTTTTTTCAAGAAACACCGGGGAATGACCCCCGGTAATTTCCGTAAGTAATCCTACAACCAAGAAATTGGTCATTCCATTGATGTTTTGGGTCCCAACCTTGGGCCCAAGCCCATCTACTTTTGTATTGAAATCAGTAACAAACCCTTTAAAAACAATACAATGAAAACAAAACCCAACAGCAAAAAACTATTGCCCTTACTATTTGCCACTTCGGCAATGGTCAACGCCCAAACATCAGTTAATACTTCAATTATGGAAAAATTGGAAACAACCAGCACAAAAAACGTAACTAAGGAAGACATTACTTTTCAGAGGGATGATCTGCGTCTGGCGGGACACTTGTTCAGGCCAGCAGGATTTGTTCCTACCCGGCAATATCCAGCCCTTATAGTCCAAGGGTCCGTTTCGTCCGTCAAGGAAATGATGCCCGACAATTACGCTCGACTATTGGCCAAAGAGGGCTTTGTGGTCATTGACTTTGATTATGCGAGCTGGGGAGAAAGCGATGGCCTGCCAAGACAAAATGAGAGTGTGGACGGGAAACTTAAGGATTTACAAGCAGCGGTGACCTATTTGGAGAACCTTCCCTATATTGACAAAATAGGCATGGTCGGGGTATGTACCTCGGGAGGCAATGCCGCTTACCTTGCAGCCAACGACGACCGCGTTGCCGCTATTGCGGCCGTAGTGCCATGGATGTACGAACCCGCCCTCGCGGCACCTTTTTGGGGAAAGGAAACATTGGAAAAAAACCATCAGCGTGCATTGGAGAACCAACGGCTTTTTGAAGCTACCGGTGAAAACCAAAAAACACAAATCTTTACCAACACCCCGGAAGTGGAAGGTTTCAATTTTACCCCTGGGGAATATTACTTTGATAAAAACCGTGGAGGGGCCATCAAAAACTGGAAAAACGAAGTCTCATGGAGTGCTTGGATCGATTGGGTCGAAAAGTTTGACCCCATAAGCCAAGCAGGGAAAATCGAAATCCCAACCCTCGTCTTTTCAACGGATGATGCCTTGATCCCTGATCAGGCCAAGAAATTTTACAGCCTGTTACAGACTGAAAAAGAACTGGTTTGGGGCACCGGTTACCACTTCAATTTCTATGATGTATATCCCGAAATGCAACAGGCAGTGGATGCCGTAGTCCCATTCATGATAAAGTATTTAAAATAAGAATAAATCAAATCCATAGCGGCGCCTATTCATGGGCGTCGCTACAAAATAGCATAAAAATGACAACAAAATATACATTCAAATTAGGGGATTCCGAAATCAACCGAATTGGTTTTGGTACCATGCGGGCCACCACAGGTGCAGGAATCTGGGGTGATACACCAAACAGGAAAAATGCCATTGCGGTCATCCGAAAGGCCATTGAAAATGGGGTAAACTTCATTGACACGGCTGATGCCTATGGCCCATATACATCGGAGTTATTGGTTCAAGAAGCGGTAGCCCCGTTCAAAAATGAAGTGGTGGTAGCCACCAAAGGCGGTTTTATTAAATACCAGCCTGGGGCCGTAATTCCCAATGGCCATCCTTATTATTTGCGTACTGCGCTTGAAGGAAGTTTAAAACGATTGCAAAAAGAGACCATAGACCTTTATTTTCTGCACAAAGTGGACCCCAACATTCCCATTGAAGAATCCATTGGTGCCTTGGCGCAATTTCAACAAGAAGGTAAAATAAAGCATATTGGGGTCTCCAATGTCACTGTTGCACAATTGGAACGGGCACAATCCACAGCACAGATTGATGCAGTACAGAATGCATTCAATTACAATGACAGGCGTTTTGGGGATGTGGTTAAAAAGAGTGGGGAGTTGGATATGGCATTCATAGCCCATACTCCGGTGTCCAGAAATAATTGGGAGGATAGCACCTTGACCATTGCTGGGAAAAGCAATATGACCACAAGTCAACTATCACTACGCTGGCTTCTGGACTATGCGCCCCATATAATTTCCATTCCGGGAACCTCATCCAAGGATCATTTAATGGAAAATCTCCGATCCTACCAATTGGAATCCGGGATTTAAGAAAGGGCTTAAATCCAGCGTTATCATCTGAATGGCCATTTACCCAATAATTATGGGAATCCTGCACTGATTTTGGGAATGAATTAGGGACATTCCCCATCCCATTCCGTACTTTTATACTTACGATAATCCTGGTCCCGACCCTGGTTTCTATTTTGATTCCATTTTGGACCGGGTTTTTTACTAAATTAACCGTAAGATTTAGAACTGAGTGCTAAAAAAATGGTTTGTCCGTATAGCCTCCATCCTTTTCCCAAAAAGGGTGGTCAATTTTGCCTACCATCAACTGACCAGCCCACAAATCCGTAAGTTACGACCCCATGAGCTCGTAGTTCTGGATCAGGCTGAACGGGAAACATTTAGGTTTCAGGACTTTGACATTCAATTATACACCTGGACCGGAGGGGACAACCGTATTTTGTTGATCCACGGTTGGGAAGGTCAGGCCGGAAATTTTACTGATCTGATCCAGGCCCTACAACAATATGATTATACCATTTATGCTTTTGATGCCCCATCCCATGGATTTAGCAGCAAAGGAAAGACCAGTCTTTTTGAGTTTGCGGAACTCGTGGGGGTATTGATCAAAAAGTTCGAGGTTATCAAACTGGTCAGCCATTCCTTTGGCGGTGTCGCCACAACCTATGCCCTTTTTAAGAACCCCGATATCAGTATTGATACCTATGTGCTGTTTACCGTACCCAACCGGTTTTTGGAACGAATCAATGATGTGGCCCAGCAGGTAGGCATCACGGAAAACGTAAAAAACAGGCTTATCGCCAGATTGGAAACGGAACTACAATCCAGTGTGGCCGAGTTAAATGTTTCTGATTTTGTAAGTCAGATTCAAGTGGAAAAAGCACTGATCCTCCACGATAAAAATGATACTGTGATTCCTATTGAACGTTCAAAAAAAGTAAAGGAGCAGTGGAAAAATGCACGTTTTATTGAACTAACGGGAACTGGACATTTCAGGATCTTGCGTACCCCAGAAGCCCTTGACCAAGCCATTCAATTTATAAACGGAGCATAAGAATCCATTGACATCCACATCCCGTTACTACGAAACGGAAGGGTAACGTACGCTCAAACACCCTTTCCGGCAAGGATGCCCATTCCCGATGCTTTTAGCTCAGTTAGTTTTAAATTAACCCCAGATCGGTATTAAGGGGAAATGAAGCTATGTTTTCAAAGGAGGGACGAACCGTTGAATAGCGAAGCGGAAAAATCTTTTTAATTCCGGGTTACTTCGGCTTCAACCCATTAATTGAGTATCTTCAGGTCCTGACTAAACAAATCCAAGTTGTTCGCTTTTTTTAAATCCAGAATTTTTCCGATCCTGTTGGTAAATTTCATCGGTATATTGGGCTACAGTGTGGTGATGCCCATATTGATTTTTATCGTCACCGATTTTGGGGGTAATGGTTTTATTTATGGAATTCTTGGGGCCACCTATCCCTTCTTTCAATTTATAGGCGCCCCTATTTTGGGAAGGTTGTCGGACAAAATTGGACGAAAAAAGGTATTGATGCTATCACAGTCAGGTACTTTTTTAGCGTGGCTATTGTTCCTTCTGGCCTTTATTCTGCCCAACACGGAATTATGGGGACAAAACACGGAAATTACGGGTTCTTACCTCATGACCCTCCCGCTCCTGACCATATTTTTGGCGCGCATCCTTGATGGGTTTACCGGAGGGAACATATCAGTGGCCAATGCGTATATGTCCGACATTTCAACCGATGAGGACCGTAACCAAAATTTTGGGAAAATGGGGGCTTCAACCAGTTTGGGCTTCGTGATCGGTCCTGCGTTTGCAGGTCTTCTGGCCAGTACCATAATCGGGGAAGTCTTACCGCTATTGATTGCTGCAGCCATATCCTTAATAGCAATAATCGTTATTGGTTTTAGATTGGAAGAAAGTGTTCCCTGTATTGTTGATACAGGAAACATTTCACTAAAAAACGTGCGACGGTTTTTTCAAGTGGAGCATAAAGACTGCTTTACCGAAGGTAGCGATGCCTTGCTCCCGGAAAACAGAAATGGCTTAAAACAGGTCTTGAAAATTAGTGGGGTGCCCATCTTGTACCTGGTCTATTTCCTGACCTTTTTTGCTTTTAGCCTTTTCTATGCCGGACTGCCCATTTATGCCAGTGGTACACTTAATTGGTCCGCCGTGGATTTGGGGCTGTTCCTGGCCTATTCAAGTCTAATTATGTTCTTTGTTCAGGGACCGGTATTGAATCGACTTTCCAAAATATTCTCAAGTCATGCATTGGTACTTATGGGATCCTTGCTATTGGCCGCAAGTTTCTTTTTATTGTCCCAACAGCAATTAGTGCTTTTATACATTGCCATAACTTTTCTTTCCCTGGGCAATGGTCTTATGTGGCCCAGCTTCATGGCATTGTTATCCCGAGCCGGTAATAATAGTACACAGGGTGCCATTCAAGGGTACGGTACTTCCATGGGAAGCATTGCCAGCATGTTTGGACTGGTGATTGGAGGTATCTTATTTGAAAAAATAACAACCCTGGTTTTTATGATAGGTGGCTTTATTTTTCTTCTCATTGCCCTATTGATAGCTTCAAAACAGTTCAGGAGCAAAAAAGTTAAGGTTTTACTGCCCGGTTAATTCGGATGCGTTGAAGACCAATGCACCACTCGCCAAATGTAGATTAGATTTTGGTCATTTTCGCTACGTTTTAGGTTAACATAAAAGGGACCTTTAGACTGAACTTTGTGGTATAAATTTTAGAAATCATGAAAAAGTTCGTTTTAATTACATTGCTTTATTTAACCGTATCGGTTATCATTATGGTCACAGGCTTTGCGCTGGTAAGTGATATTATTTAGAAGGAAAAAGTAGCTTCAACTTAACTTGAAATTGCTATTTTTAAGTATGGCCAAAAAGGAAATTCCGGTATTCGAAACCAGTAATGATCTTCACCAGGCAACGGGATACGATCATCGTAGCCATATTCCCGGGTTCGATATTTTTACGCTGGAATCCCTGGAGCCAACCACAAGAAAATGTATGCCTCCCTACCGCCAGGGATTTTACCAAATTGGAATCCTCAGCAATACGGGCAATAGTCAAATAAATCTGAATACCAACGCCGTGAAACTGGAAAAATTGCCCTTGTGGTTTGTGGTTCCCGGTCAGGTGTTCTCCTGGTTTCGGGATGCTGAATCCACCGGATATCACATTCAGTTCCGAAAGGAATTTATTTCAAAATCCATTCCCGATCTAACGGGGGAATTCCCTTTTTTAAAACTATCCGAAAACAGTGTATTCCTAATGACACCTGAAGAACAGCAATCGTTGGAGGTGGACATGCAGCGGATGCATTCCGTATTTCAAAACCCGCATCCATACCAGGAAAGGATGTTACAGGGTATGTTGACATCGGTACTCTATAACTGCAAATCCATTTATGAGCGGTACAAGACCACCGAAAGTCATTTATCCAGAGGACAGGTGCTTACCCAAAAATTCCAGCAATTGGTGGACAAACTCTATGTCGATTCAAAAAATGTCGGTGATTATGCGCAACAGCTGAATGTGACCCCCAATTACCTCACCACCACCATAAAACAGATCACCGGCAAAACCGCCAAAGATATCATCCAACAACGCGTTTTTCTGGAAAGCAAGACCATGCTTTCCTTTACAACTTTGGATGTTGCGGAAATCGCCTATAGACTCAACTTCCAGGAACCGACACACTTCACACGTTTCTTTAAGAAGTACAGCGGAACCACGCCCAATAAGTTCAGGCAGTCCCTATAGTTTACATTTTTGCCATTTTGTAGTGGAAAGTGGTTATTTTTTCTTGAATTCTATTCGGAACTTTGTAGTGTTCAAAAAATAGGATTATGGAAAAGCGTCAAATTGCTTTGGTCACAGAGGCGGGAAATGGAATGGGAAAAACCTTTGCAACCATTTTGCAAAATCAAGGATATGAGGTCTTATTGGGGGCCAAGGGAAAAAGTCATCAAGAACTGGAAAAAACGGACCTCCATGGCATCAAACTCCTGAAAGTGGACCTAACCGATCAGCAAAGTGTGAACAGGCTAGGCCAGTATATCGAAAACGCCCATGGAAAGCTCGATGTGCTCATAAACAATGCTGAAATAGCCAATGGATTTGGTCAAAAGATCAATGAGCTAAAGATAGCAGAGGTAAAAGAACTCTTTGAAGAAAACTTCTTTTCGGTGATACGCGCCATTCAAGGTTTATATGACCTTTTGTCAAAGAGCGAAAATGCAATCATTGTCAACGTATCCAGTTCACTGGGGGAAATTGAAAAGATGAAAGACGAGGGCTTTTGTTATGCCGACTATCAAATGACGGGGTATTCCACGGCAAAGGCCGCTCTAGAGATGCTGACCCTGTTGTTGTCAAAGGAATTGAAACCAACTTCCATTAGCATACACAATTTTAACCCGATACGATTAAAAAACTGTACGCATAATAATGTTGTCATTTGTAAAGGAGTGGAAGAAGAGCTTTTACAACTGATTGCCAACAACACGTTGCAATATTGATATTCAAAATAGTAAGGTGTAGAATCCGATAAAAAACACCTTATCCAAAAAGTTGGAAAAAATGACAACACGGCTGACATAGGGTTGTCACCCAACACAGATAACTTCGCACCAACCGTAATGCGAAGCCCATGACCGTCCCCGAACTTGAAGATTGGATATTGAACAACTATAGCGATATTGTTGTGACCAATACCTATGGGGAACGAAGTTTCTTCTACAACCCGAGTGGCCTATTGCCCAAGGGGATTTATTTCACCACAATCAAAGAAAGTGACGGCCCCAATGATAAGGCGTCCCACCTGGATAGAAACGGAACCTACCGGATAAGTATCGGCATTGGAAAAAGCAGATACCAAAAACTGTTTGGCGCTACCCCAAAGCGAGCGCCCAAAGGGGGTGTTGTGGACATTGACTTTGATTTCACCTCCGTACAAACCTTGATGCCCCATCCAGTCTACGCCTGGATGGGATGGGTGGCCATGAACAATCCTTCCAAAAATCAATTGAAAACCTTGGAAAACCTACTGGACATCGCTTATGGGAATGTCCTAAAAAAATTCGAAAAGCGAAAAAGAACATCATAACAGCCCAAAATATTCAAAAAAATGAAAGTACTTCACATTGATTGTAGCCTAAGACATAAGGGTTCGGTTTCAAGACAACTATCACAAGTATTTATTGATAAGCTCAGGGAAAAGCACTCCATCGAAATAGATCGATTGGATCTGACAGTGGATACGCCACCACATATTAGCCAGGACTATGCACAGGCCATGTATGTTCCCATGGATCAACATACCGCAGAAACCAAAGAAGTGTTAGCGCTGTCCAACCAATTGGTCGACCGTCTTTTTGAAGCGGACCTAATGGTTCTGGGCCTTCCCATGTACAATTTTGGAATACCTTCGGTTTTTAAGTCCTATATTGATTATATCTCTCGCTCGGGCCGAACTTTTGTGGCCGATGACACCGGATTTCACGGTCAGGTAAAAAATCTTAAAGTTGTGGTTCTCAACAGTAGGGGCGGCTCCTACAAAGACAAAGCCACCAAGGCCATGGACTTTGTTGAACCGTATATAAGCTTGATTTTCGGTTTTCTCGGAATAACGGATATCACCTTTATGAACATTGAACCTACGGATTTTTATGGCGTGGAAGCAAGAAAAATGGCGATTCAAGAGGTAAATGATAAAATCGACGCTTTTATGGACGGGCTTTAGTACCACCCTTAGGAATAGCAACGGGTTTTTGCAAATTGGCTTCTATTGGATTGGAATAAAGACTTCAGTAATCAATTCCCCTGGAGATACCTCATCAGGACTGTTTACATATTTTTCAAACGAAATGCCCTTTCCAAACGTAATGGCATTTTTGGGAACCCAATCGAAACAAATACTTTGATAGAGGCCATGAAGCCCTGAGTAAGGGCCTTTATGGGTAAAAATGGCATATTTTCCACCTTCCACGAACAATGAACCAAACTCGCCTTCCGGTTTTAAGGGTTCCTCCACGGTAATGCAAGCATAGAACCGACACTGCTCATTCTTGGTAATGGCCGGGTCGTCAAAACTAAGGCCCAGGTACTCCGTACGGTCGTTCAACGCCCCCTTTTCCTGGGCATATTCCAACAGCCTGTACCATGCCCGATCATATTCCTTGGAGGATCCATACTTTGCTATGATGCGGGTATAAACAAGATAAAAGCTCCCAATAGTTCGTATTACGGGATCCATTTCACCTACTTTAGCCTGCCCACGGTCATTGGGCGTTGGGGCGTAAATCTCCATCTTCCGGAATTTGGAGGGCGCCATTCCAAACTGCTTCTTGAAGGCCTTAGATAAGGAGTGCTGGGACCTATACCCCACCCTTGCGGCTATCTCAATAAGGGGCATTTTGGATGTTTGCAAGTGTTGGGCAGCCCTTTCCAAACGTATCCTGGTCACATAGGCCGCTACCGACTCCCCAATATGGGTCTTAAAAATCCGATGGAAATGGTATTTTGAAATATTGGATACCTCGGCAAGGGTATTCAAGTCAATGGGTTCCTTCAAGTGGTCATTGATATAATCAATGGCCCTGTTCATGGATTTTTGGTGGGATTTCTTGGTTGCAGGATGCATTTCAATAACGTTGTATGGACAAAAATGAGCCTTGCCCGATGACCCTCACTTGTCCAATCTTGCTAAATATGGTTCCCATTCCATTTTTCCCTTACTCACGGGTCTAAGATAATATGGCCAAGGGGTATTTTTGAATAGGCCAACCATGGCAACCTAACGACAAGTTCAACCATAAAAATACAAATATCCCATGGCTAGACCCCAAACCAAAAAGGACCTTCAAGACTTAGGGGAGAAAAACTATAACAAACTTATGGACTACATCAATGGTCTCCCTCTTGAAGTACAGCACTGCGAGTTTCCCGATGGCACTATGAACCGCAATATACGGGACATTCTGGCCCACTTGCATCATTGGCATTTGATGGTACTGGAATGGTACACGGTGGGGATGCGCGGGGAAAAGCCCGATATCCCTTCCAAAGCTTACAATTGGCGGGAAATCCCACAATTGAACCGTGAAATATGGGAGCGCTACAATGGAACACCCTTAAATGAGGCCAAAGCACTTCTTGAAAAATCCCATAGGGACATTATGGCACTTGTGGATGCCCATGCCAACGATGAACTCTTCGAACGCCGCAGATATGGATGGACGGGCAATAATGCCATGGGAGCATACTTTGTAAGCTGTACCTCCAGTCATTACGACTGGGGCCTTAAACTAATGCGGAAAGCTATAAAACAATTGGGGAAATGATACTTGGGCATAGCCCGGTAGGTCATGACTTTAGAACAGCCCTAAAAAGCAAATCCTCGACATCCCTAACTCCTTTTATAAAGCGTCGCCAGTAAAAGTGAAACCCCTCCCAGGTTTTCATCAACCCCATGATATGGTTCTCCAGTGGGGCCCTCTTATCAATACGAAAAAAGGCTATCCAATTGATGAAATTTGGAATGGAATCGGGACGTCAAAAATGGACTGGGATAAGACCCATTGATGTGAACCAGAGGACCTCAACAGGAGAATCGGAATGGACCAATATCATTTCCAAAAAGCCATTTTGTTGAATTTTATTTTAAAAACTTTAAACAATAAAAGTTTTAACTATCTTTGTCTGACCAACAGTCATTATGAGCTTGACTATTACATCCAAACAAAAACAAATCGTTAATGCCGCGGACACCATATTGCTGGAAGTGGGTGTAAACGAATTTACAGTGGATAAAGTCATAGAACACTTAGGCATCGCCAAGGGTACCGTGTATAAATATTTTGAAAGTAAGGACGATCTTCTGGCCGAGGTCAGTACCAAAGCCCTAAACCAACTTCTGAACTACTTTAAGCTCAGTGAAAGGAATACCCCCAACGGCATTGAGCAGACCAGAAACATTCTGATGTCGGTCTACCATTATGAACAGGATTATCCCCGTTACTTTGAGTTGCTCGTGTATATGGAAAGACCTGATTTCAATACCACGGCGGAATCCTATCTCAGCATAAGCCATATGTTGCAGATTTTCTTTACCGAGCACATTCAACGACAGATAGATAATGGTTTCATCAAAAAAACGGTAAATCCACTCATATCCAATTACTTCTGTTGGGGAAGCTGTATGGGAGTAATGCAATTCATGGATGCCAAAAAGGCCTTCCTAAAGGACAGCGAGAAGATTGAACAACGCGAACTGTTCCAATCCTATGTCAATGTACTTGTCGACGGAATGAAAACCTAATTTTTTTACATCAACATGACTGATAGTCACTTTTAAAATGATAGACAAAAAATACATATTTGATTTTCTCAGGGACCTAAAAAGCAACAATTCAAAGGAATGGATGGACGCCAATAGGAAACGTTACCACAACGCCAGGAACCGTTGGTTGGAAGAGGTGGGTCTTATCCTGGAGCGGCTCTCAAAGCACAATCCCTACTTTGCGCAGTTTGAGGCAAAGCATACCGTGATGCGAATTAACAATAACCGGGTCTTTCATCCCAACAAACCCATTTACAAGGACTATTTCGCGTTTTCACCAACTGTTAAGACCGATCCCATAGCACATATCCACATTGCTGCCGGTCTTAGTTGGTCGTTTTTGGGAGGAGGACTTTGGGCTCCGGAAAAAAGCGTTTTGAAGCAAGTGAGGGAGGCCATTGATTATGACGGGGAGGCATTGCTGGAAATCATAGGCCAAAAAGGGTTCCAAAGAATTTTTGGGGGCCTTGCCGAAGATCCCAAAAGACTCAAAAGTTCCCCAAAAGGATATCCCAGGGATCACAGGCATATCGATTTATTACGATACAACAACCTTACCGCCCAGGTTACCCTTACCGAAGAAATGGTTACCAGTGAAAATTTTGTCGACTTTGTGGAAGAGGCCTATCTCGAGCTCAAACCACTCAACAATTATTTGGAAAAAGCCCTATCCGTCGCCTAAATGAAACACCTTGTAAGTCATACCATACTTTCCATAATCGCCTTGGCAGCAACCAATGTGTATTTTGTTTTAGCCCTACTGATAAACCCACAAATCGAACAACAGCATATCGCCCATACACTAAGCTTTTATGAGTTTATGGGCATTGCCAATGGCGCATTACTCATTATTTCAATTGCCAGCATTACCTACAAGGAACTTGGCGACCGGATGCTATCCTGGGGGTATTCCAATGCCTTCCGACTTTTCTGGCTGATATTGCTTTCGGTAACAATTTTTGTCATGGCTTGCATGGGGCTGTTTGCCCTCCATTATGTCATTTACGATACTTTGGACATCCCGCGGGCAATATATAATAGTCTCGGTAATACCTACTTTATTTCTCTAGTATTCTACTTCGCCCTCGTGAGTGTCCTAATGTTCTTTATTTCCAATCTTGAACGCCGTTCCGGTAGTATCCAGCGCCTGTTATCGCAATCCATGGGCGAAATCATAAAACCCAAACTTGTGCAAAGGGGATTTATGTTCATCGATCTGAACGAAGCCACAACCATTGCAGAGCGATTGGGTAGTGAAAAATATGCCAATCTATTACGGGACTGCTTCCGATTGTTAAATGAATTGGTGGCCTTCACCCCTTTTGAAATCTATCAATATGTTGGGGATGAGGCGGTTATCACTTGGAAGGAAAGTACCCCTAACGCGGATCTTACCGCTTTGCATCTCTTCTTTGATTTTAAGGCCTATTTACAGGAAAATGAACTTGCTTTCGCCAGTGCCTACCAACTACAACCCAAGTTCAAATGTGCGGTGCACAGCGGACAGGTAGTGCAAAGTGAAATCGGCCGTGAAGTAAAACATTTGGTCTATCACGGTGATGTGTTGAACACTGCTGCGCGCTTGCTATCCCAATGCCATCGATACCAAACGGATTTCATCATCTCTGAACATGCCATCAAAAATAGGGAGCGGATATCCCAAGTATTTGATTTGCAACCTGTGACCTATAACAACCTAAAAGGAAAGGAAAACAGTGTAAACGCCTATGTGACCACGGAAAAAATAAAAAATCGATACCCATTAAACACAAAGAAAATCCCTTTTTTGGAAACTATGGTGACTGATAGTCACCTATTAAAATTCAATTTTAAAGCTATGAAAACCATCAAGAATGCGATGCTGTCCATACTAATGGGCACCTTCCTAATTGCCTGTGGCGGGAAAGGACAACAAGATCCCGAAACCAAAGAACAGGAACAACTGTCCACCGTGGCCTCACAAAGTGCGGTTCAGGTCATCCGTAGATCAGATCTAAAGCTCCAGACCATTAAGAATGGGACGGTCACCAGTTATATGCCCATTACCGGCAGGGTCATCCCGAAGTATACCACACAATTGGTCGCCGAGGTACAAGGTCGTATTCTTCCTTCAAACAAACCGTTCAAGGAAGGGACCACCTATAAAAAGGGGGAAGCCATGCTTAGGATTGATAGTCAGGAATTTGCATTAAATCTGGAATCACAAAAAAGTGCATTCCTCAATATCCTTACGGATATGATGCCCGACCTTAAGGCGGATTATCCCGAGAACTATCAAAATTGGTTGGCCTATGTGAACAATTACCAATCCGGTATCAGTTTACCTACATTGCCCGGGACAAAATCAAATCCAGAAAAGTATTTCTTGACCTCCAGACAGGTGTACAACACCTATTTCAACATCAAGGCGCAGGAAGAACGATTGAAAAAGTTCACCCTGACGGCGCCCTACACCGGTTCCCTCTCCGCCGCGGTTGTCGATAACGGTGGGTTGGTTTCCCCTGGGCAACCCCTGGGCACTTATATCAGCGATAACAACTATGAAGTGGAGGCGGCCGTAAAATTGGGACTTGCCCAAGTACTCAAAGTGGGACAGAAAATAGAGCTCCACAACAAGGGCCTGAACAAAACGTTCATCGCCACCGTGGTACGGATCAACAATATCGTAGACCCAAATACGCAGAATATACCGGTCTTCCTTCAAGTATCCGACAGAAATCTGCGCAGCGGAATGTACCTGGAGGGCCAGGTAACCTCCAGCACCTTTGAAAATGCCGTAAAAATCCCGGCAACTGCTATTAACCGGGACAATACGGTACACCTGTTGCGCGATGGCGTGATTCGAAAGGAAACCATAGAAATCATGAACTCGGAAATTAGCGAGGCCGTTGTTGCTGGGCTCAAGGATAATGCCCAACTGATCTTGACAACTTTTCAAAATCCGGTGTCCGGACTAAAAATATCGGAGTAAGATGAAGAAGCTAATCACCTATCTCATCCAAAAACCCAAAATAACCGACATTTTTGTTGGATTGATCATTGTACTGGGTTTGATTACCGTAGCCGGTATGCGTTCCAACTTTTTGCCACCGGAACCGGAGAGTTTTATCAACGTAAATGTCGTATACCGAGGGGCCTCCCCGGAGGAGCTTGAAACCGATGTGGTCAATAAGATTGAGGACAATATTGATGGTCTAAAGGGTGTACGCCGCGTCACCTCCACCGCAAAAGAAAGTTTTGCCAACGTCAAGGTAGAAATTCTGGACGATGCAGACCCCAATGAGGTATTACAGGATGTGACCAATGCGGTGGACCGCATCACCACCTTTCCGGCAGAGGTCGAAAGCCCTACAATCTTCAAGGAAGAGATTTTAAACTACACCATGACCATTGCGGTAACCGGTAGTGAGAGTGTTCGGGAGCTAAAGGATTATGCCAAAAACATCAAGGATGAACTTTTGTTCTCACCGGAACTCTCCCAAATCATCCTTTCAGGGTATCCGGAGGAAGAAATAGAGGTCAGCTTTCGTGAAAGTGACCTTAGAACCTACAACATTACCTTTGATGAGGTCAGTGCCGCCATTCAGCGTGAAAACATTAAGGCATCGGGGGGGAAACTGAAAACGGGCAGTGCAAACATTTTACTGCGTTTGGACAATCGTTCGTACACCGCACAAGGGTTAAGGGACATTGTGATAAAAACATCGGTTGATGGAAAAATCATTAGGCTCGAGGATGTTGCGGATGTGAACGATCGCTTTGCCGATAAGCCGGACCGTACCTATATCAACGGTAAAAAAGCCGTGATTTTAAAGGTTTTTTCAAGAGCGGAAGAAGATATCTTGGAGAATGCAGAATACGTGAACGACTATCTGAACAAATTCAATGCAACCCATGAAGGTATTGCTGCGGAAATCATTGAAGACAAGAGCATCTCCCTAAACGATGCCATTGGTACACTCCAGAACAATGCATGGCAAGGGATATTGCTTGTACTCATTATACTTGGACTCTTCCTAAACCCGCGGGTGGCCTTTTGGGTGGCCTTCAAGATTCCCGTGGCCCTTTTGGGCATGTTCATCCTTTCCAATTTCTACGATCTTACCATTAACCAGGTGTCCTTATTTGGAATGATTGTCGTCCTTGGGGTCATTGTGGATGATGGTGTTGTCGTAGCGGAAAATATCTATCAGAAGTATACTGAGGGCCTTAGTCCACTGCAAGCCGCCGTAAAAGGGACGATTGAAGTCATTCCCGCGATTATGGCATCCTTGGCGACCACTGCACTGGCCTTTTCATTGTTTTTCTTCCTGGATGGCCAATTGGGAGACTATTTCTCGGATATCTCTTTTGTGGTATGCGCCACACTCTTTATTGCCCTTATGGAAACTATTTTCATTTTACCCATACACATTGCGCGTTCCAGGGCGCTGACCAAAAAGGACAGGCCTTGGAAACTTACCGAGGCGACCAACAATTCCCTGTTATGGTTCAGGGATAAGGTCTATACGAAAGTCATCCAGTTTTTTGTCCGTAGGCCCATTGCAGGTATTGCACTGGTCATCATTTTTATGGTATTGACCGTTGGTGCCATGGGTTCTGGACTCATCAAGGGAACTTTTTTCCCTACCATTGACCAAGACGTGATAACGGCCAAACTGGAACTGCCCCTAGGTACGGATGAAAGCATCACCAATGCACGATTGCAACAGATTGAGGAAGCCATTTGGAAAGTGAACGAAGTGTACAGGGAGAAACGCGAGGACGGCGAAGATATCATCAATTATACGGAACGCATCCTCGGACCAAACACGGATGAAGGTTTGGTCAACATCTATATGATGGAAGGTGACCGAAGGGGTATCCTTAGCTTTGAAATAGCAGATGCCATACGACGTGAGGTTGGGCCAATTCCTGAGGCAACCAACCTCTCTTATGGTAGTATTGCAGTGTTTGGAAAACCTGTTTCCATTGCCCTTTTGGGGACCAATTTTGAAGAGGTAAGGCATGCCAAAAGGATGCTTCGCAGCTATTTGGAACAACGGGACGATCTGAAGGACGTTACCGATACGGATAAGATAGGAATGCCGGAACTGGAAATGGAACTCACGCCCAAGGCCCGCTTTTTAGGACTGTCCGAAGGACAGGTATTCAACCAAATCCGTAAGGGGTTTTTTGGCCTTGAAGCACAAAGTTTACAGCGTGGGGACGAAGAGGTAAAAGTATGGCTCCGTTACGATGAAACGGATAGAAAACGTGTGGATCAGTTGGAAAACGCGCGTTTTATCACACCCTCGGGAGCATCTTATCCCATTGGGGAAATCGCCACTTTTCGAGAAAAGGTGGGTGTTAGGGAAATCAATCATCAAAGCGGTATCCGCGAGATTCGTGTGGAGGCGGATGTGGCCAGTTTAATGACTTCGGTCCCCGCAGTACTTGCGGAAGCTGAGGCCACTATTTTAAGGGAAATCAAAGGAAAGTATCCCAATCTGCGCTATACCTTGGAAGGGGAAGCCCGATTGAGCGGGGAAACCCAAAGCAGCAGTCAGGGACCATCGACCATTGTGTTTATCCTGATTATCGCCATTGTGCTTTTTAACTACCGCTCCTTTGGTAAGGCCATTGCCATTTTGTCCATGTTGCCCTTCGCCTTTGTGGGGGTGGCCTGGGGCTCCTTTGTCCATGATGTCCCCGTAAGCATTTTCTCCATTTTGGGGATGATCGCCCTATGGGGAATTCTTATCAATAACGGTTTGGTGTTATTGTCTACCTATAACGACCTGATCAGGACGGGAAAGAATGCAGCAGCGGCCCTTCAGGAAGCCGCCATTTCACGCTTCAGACCTATAGTCCTGACCACCATTACCACAGTTTTTGGTTTAGCTCCACTGTTATTGAACAATTCGGTCAGTGCCCAGTTCTTGAAACCAACGGCCATTGCCATAGCCTATGGACTAATTTTTGGAACCATACTGACATTGATCTTCCTGCCCTCCATGCTCACTGTAATCAATGGTATAAAGGTGTTTTACCATAAGACCCTAAGGCGTAAAAAAGAAGTTACTGCCGCCAGTATTGATATCGAATTGGTAGAAGAACGTAGACTATTATCCTAATTCAGAAAAGAGATGAAACTTCAACATTATATAGGGCTGTTTTTGGTATTCAGCTTTACAAAAGTGCCAACCCTTTCGGCACAGGATAGGCCCCAGGAAAACCTAAGCCTGGAACAGGCCATTGCCCTGGCCTTGGAAAACAACCAAGCACTACGGATCGAACAGAAAAGGGTTGAAATTTCCAATGAACGCAACCGCTTGGGCAATGCGGGATTACTGCCGACCATTAGTCTGATCGGGGATGCCAATTACACCAACAATGCCACTGATCTGACCATTCGTACCTTTCAACCCAACCCTCCCGTGGTAAGCTTTGACGAAGACGGGGTGGCCTCCACTACCCTACAGGGAACGGCACAGTTGGACTATACGGTATTTGCGGGCTTTAGTGGAAAATACCGCTTTAAGCTACTGCAAAATGAGAATAAAGTGGCCAATCTACAGCAACGGGCCACGATCAATGGAACCATTCTCTCCGTGTCCACACTCTTTTTGGAGATTGCCAAGCTACAGCGAAGGGAGGAACTCCTTTTGGAAACCCTGGAAATTACCAAGGAGCGCATTACCCGAATTAAGGATAGAAAATCCTTTGGCAAGGCAACGGGTCTTGATATACTGAATGCCGAGACCGATCTGAACCGGGACAGGACCACATTGGATAATGTACTATTGGCAAAGAATACTTTAAAACGGGACCTTAATTTCCTAATTGGGTATGAAGCGGAAAGACGCTATTGGGTCACCGCCATCTATACGGCCATGGAAATCTCCTCGCTGGAGGACATCAAATTGGAGGTATTGGCCAATAATCCCAATTTATTGCTTGCCCGGGAAGGAGTCCAGATTTCTGAAAATCAGATAGGTCTGGCCAAATCGCGATCATTGCCCAGAATCGGGGTATTCGCTAATTATGGATATTTCTTTCAGGAAAATGACGTGCAACAGTTGGCCGAAATCACCAACCTGGGCTATACCGTGGGTGGGCGTATCACTATGGACATCTTTAATGGTGGTCAGAACAAATCCGAGGTACGGACAGCCAAACTTGAAAGGGAAGCCATCCTACTGGAAAAGGAACAATTGGAGGACCGATTGGTCACCGATGCGGTAACCCAAGTGAATCGTATTAACATCATTGAAGATCAATTGGAACGTGAACGGCTCAATCTGGACACCTTTCAGGAAGCGTATGAGCGTACGGAGGAACGATTCAAGAATGGCAAGGCAACCAATTTGGACGTTAGGGACGCCCAGACCTCCCTCTTGAACGCACAGATCAGTGTAGTGGAACTACAGGCAGATTTGATGATTGCACATATCAGCCTAAGGAACCTGATAGGAAAAATCTAAACCGAAATACAATGGAAAAGAAAAAAAGAAATAATGACGGTAATCTCTTTAGTGCAGGAGGAGTTGGCGGTATTAATACCCTTATGGTAATGGACAGCCTAATGAGCCTTTCCATGACAACAGGTATACCGGAAGAAAAACAGCAACCCACAGGGTTGACCCCGTCCAAAAAAGAATTCCAAAAAGAAAACATCATTCCCGTAGTTCTTGGAGACTATGGCAAACTAAAAACTGAAAACTGGCCCACCAGGTTTGGCCAGTATGATCCCAAAACAACTAATCCCAATAAAACAATAGAACAATGAAAGTATTAGTCCCTTTTGATTTTTCCGAAGAAGCCAAACACGCGTTGCGGTTTGGCAATGAACTGTCCTCCCAACTGAATCTGGAGCTAAAAGTGCTCCATGCCCTTGGGTTATCGGACTTTCCTTACTACAAAACGAATGCTTTGGATACAATACCGGATAAGGTCGAGAAAGCGGCGAACCACGAATTAAAGACCGTATTGACGGATGAACTCGGGGGAGTTGATCGGGTCCATTTTGAAATTGGCCATAAAGGTGCGACCAGGGAAATCCTAAAAACCATGCGTACAGAAGAAATAAGCTTTACGGTTTTGGGTTACAAGGATTTTGAGGTTCCGGAAAAGGTAGGGTCCACGACCAAAGACATTCTCAGGCATGCCGAAGGATCGGTGTTATGCCTAAAGAAGCCCTTGTCCCTATCCCATGTAAAGACCGTACTTTTTGTATCCGACTTTCAAAATACCCCTACCAAAGCCATGGGCAACATCAAAAAACTCGTTAAGGCAGCCGGTGCCAGTCTTAGGTTCCTCTATGTCAACTCCAGAGCGAACTGGTTGTCCACTAACGAAGTACTTTCACGATTTTACCAATTCTGCTCCGTTCATGATATTGTCGACCGTGAAATTGAAATAGTCAATGAAGAAACGGTAGACATGGGGGTGGTTCATTATGTAAATCGCAACCCCGTGGATATTATAGGATTAAAAATTGGTCGTGAAAGCTCAAAAATTGATATGGCCCATGCCCACCTGTCCGCTGAACGAATTTTGAGTCATACGGACATTCCACTTTTGACCTATGCCCACGAGAGTCGCTATCTTTAATTCCAAAAATGGAACTGGAAATAACAAAGGCGGGATACCGACATGCACCAGAACTGTTGCATCTTTATAAAAAAGTGGCAGGAGCTTCAGATGGAATAATTCGCAAAACAAATGAGATTAATCGGGAATATATCACTGAGTTATTGACCTTGTCCATTGAAAATGGACTCATCCTCATTGCAACGATAAGGGGGAAAATTGTGGGGGAAATTCATGCATATACTCCAAAAATCCATGCTTTTCAACATATGCTAACGGACTTAACAATCCTTGTTGACCCGGACAGCCAAGGCAAAGGAATTGGAAGAAAACTTTTCGGGAGTTTCCTGGACAAGGTAAAGTATGACATGCCCTCCATTAAAAGAATCGAATTGTACACACGAGAACACAACGAGCGCAATGTAAGGTTTTATACAAGTCTTGGTTTCATAAACGAAGGACGTCAAAAAGACAAAATATTCGTTACGGAATCACAATTTGAGACCCCGTTGCATATGGCCTGGTTCAATCCGAATTATGGAACGCAAAAGAGAAAAAATAAAAGTGGTTCCGTTTAATTAGGAAGTAGTGGCAAAAGCATAAGGGTGCCAGTGCCGAAAGCGGTTCGTGCGTCCTTGCTTTTATGTGTAATTGCTTTGGACGTTCCGTTCCTGTTTGTTTTTTATCGGTGCAGATAGACGATTCCCTGGACCGGCAGTGTGGTTCCGTCCCTGAAATCTATCGTGTAGTAGTACACCCCATTGGGCAGTAGGCCGTCCCCAAGGACAATGCCACGGTCTGCACTGCCATCCCAGTCCGGTGTGCTTATGTTCCCGCTGTACACCAGGGAGCCGTTACGGTCATAGACCGACATGGTGTAATTGGGATAATCGACCTTCAGCCAAGAAATGGAAAAGGTGTCGTTGATCCCATCACCATTCGGTGAGAACCCACGTTTGTTCAGGCCCGGTATTTCGTCACACCCCTGCATGGTAGTCCTGACCGCGACTTCGACCCAATCGGAAACACATCCATTTTCGTCCTCCAACAGTCCGTAATAGAAGGTACCGCCCTCAAGGGGAACATCACCTTCCAGTTCCAAAATACTGTTTGCGTCTGGATACCAGTGTACGGTACCGTTACCGAAGGCCACCAAATCTGATACCGTAGGGTTTTCCAAAGGACAGAATACCTGTTCACCCTCCGCCTTCAGGATAGGGGCTTCCAGAACAAAGGCCATGGTGGTTCCCATGCCGGTACAGCCATTGGCAAGGGTAACCCTAACGGTGAACGCTTCCCCGTCTGATACATTGGTCACTTCCGGGTTTTGTAAAGTTGGATCATTGAATACGGCATCCCCGGTACTGGTCCATGACCATGAGGTCCCCAGTCCGCTTATCTCGTTTAATTGCAGGGGAGAGCCCTGACAGATTGGTCCGTTGTTCGTAACAATGGCCAGCAAGGAAGAGGTTACCGTTACTGTAGCGGTACAGCGATCAGTGTTCCCACTGGTGTCAATCACGGTAAGGGTCACCGTGTGCTGCCCTACATCGGAACAGCCAAAATTGGTCCTGTTCAGAGAGAGTAACACCGTTTCACCACTATTGTCTACCGAACCGTTGTCCACTTCCGTCGGAACAATCGTTGCACTGCCGGTCGCAAGTTCCACAGTGATGTCCCGGCAAATGGCTGTCGGGGCCGTATCGTCCTCCACAGTCACCTCGGTCTGACAGGTCGCAACGTTGCCATTGCTGTCGTTCACCGCCAGGCTCACCGTGTTTGTGCCCAGATGGGAGGCCGTAAAGCTGCTCGGGACTACACCCAGGGTAACGTTCCCACAGGTATCAGCGGAACCGTTATCCACACGGGAAACATCAAGCTCGACCGTACCATTGGCACCCAGTTGGAGCGCTATCGCTTGTTGTTGGCATACGGCCATTGGCAAGGTCACATCCCGGACCGTCACCGTTGCGGTGCAACTGGCCGTGTTGTTGCCATCGCCCACTGTGAGGATTACCGTGTTGGCCCCCACGTCGGAACAGTTGAAACTTGTCTTGTCCAGAAAAAGGGTTACCGGGCCACCATTGCCATCAAAGGAGCCATTGTCTACATCCGCCGCAGTGATCGTTGCCCTGTCCGTCTCGTCCAGTTCCACGGTAATGTCCCGGCAAATGGCTATGGGGGCAGTATTGTCCTCCACGTCCACTATGGTCGTACAGGTATTTTCGTTCCCATTGGGGTCGGTCACCGTCAGGGTCACTATGTTCGTACCGATGTGGGCAGTCGTAAAACTGCTGGGGAGCACCCTAAGGGTGACGTTTCCACAGGCATCGCTCGAATTGTTATCCATAAGGGAGGCATCCAAAACGGCCGCGCCATTGGCACCCAATTGGAGCGTTACCTCCTCTTGTTGGCACACGGCCGTCGGCGGGGTTACATCCTGAACCGTTACCGTAGCGGTACAGCTGTCCGAGTTACCGCTGCCATCCACTGCGGTAAGCGTTACCGTGTTATTCCCTACATCGTAACAACCGAAGCCGGTCCGGTCCAGGGATAGCGACACCGTGCCGCTGTTGTCGAAAGAACCGTTGTCCACGTCCGCCGCTGCAATCGTTGCGCTGCCCGTAGCACTAAGTTCCACGGTAATTTCCTGGCAACCTGGCATGGGGGACATCTTGTCTTCCACGGTTACCATGGCGGTGCAGCTGTCTGTGCTGCCGTTGTTATCCCTAACCGTAAGGGTCACCGTGTTATCACCGAGGTTGGTGATATCAAAACTATCCAGGGAAAGGTCCAAAGTAACGCTCCCACAAGCTGCACTAGAACCATTGTCCACGTCCGCTGCCACTATCGTTGCGCTGCCCATAGCACCCAGTTCCACATTAATGTCCCGGCAATTTGGAGTGGGAAGCGTGTTGTCCCCCACGTTCACCGTGGCCGTACAGGTATCCGAGTTGTTGCTGGCGTCCGATACGGTAAGGGTCACCGTGTGCTGCCCTACATCGGAACAATCAAAACCGGTCTTGTCCAGGGATAGCACCACCGTGCCGCTGTTGTCGAAGGAACCGTTGTCCACGTCCGCCGCGGCAATCGTTGCGCTGCCCGTGTCACCAAGTTCCACGCTGATGTCCCGACAACTTGGGGTGGGGAGCGTGTTGTCCTCTACGGTCACCAGAGCGGTACAGGTCTTTGAGTTGTTGCTGGGGTCGGTCACGGTAAGGGTCACCGTATTGTCCCCAAGGTCAGAGGCCGTAAAAACAGTCGGATCCCGGTCCAAGGAAAACGACACCGTACCGCTGTTGTCGGAGGAGCCATTGTCCACGTCCGCCGCCTCGACCGTTACGCTGCCCGAAGCGCTCAGTTGTACCGTTATATTCTTGCAGTCAGCCGTGGGGGACATGATATCTTCCAACATTACCCTAGCTGTACAGGTATTTGTGTTGCTGTTGCTATCGGTCACGGTTAGGGTCACCGTGTTGTCACCGAGGTCATCGACCCTGAAGCTGCTCTGGGACAGCCCCATGGAGGCAATCCCACAGGCGTCACTGGAATTGTTGTTCACAAGGTCGGTGGTCAGGGTAGCCGTACCATTAGTGCCCAATTGAAGTGTCAGCTCTTGGCACACAACTGTTGGCCGAGTTACGTCCTCCACGGTCACCAAAGCGGTACAGGTGTGCGAGTTGTTGCTGGGGTCCGTTACCGTCAAGGTCACCGTGTTGTCCCCCACATCGGAACAACCAAAACCGGTCCTGTCCAGAGAAAAGGTTAATGTACCACTGTCGTCGGAGGAACCGTTGTCCATATCCGCTGCTGCAATCGTAGCACTGCCTGAGGCGTCCAGTTCCACGGTGATGTCCTGGCAGGAAGCTATGGGGTCTGAGTTGTTCAATACGGTCACTTTTGCCGTACAGCTGTCCGAGTTGCTGCTGCCATCCCTTACGGTAAGCGTTACCGTGTTGTCCCCAAGGTCGGTAGTGCTAAAGCTGGTCTTGGACAACGCCAGGGTGACGCTACCGCAGGCAACATAGGAACCATTGTCCACAAGGTCGGCCGTCAGGTTGGCCGTTCCATTGACGTCCAATCGAATTGTCGCTGCCTTACACACGGCCTTTGGAACGGTCTCCACCGTTACCAAAGCGGTACAGCTGTCCGAGTTGCTGCTGGCGTCCGTTACCGTAAGGGTCACCGTATTGTTCCCCAGATCGGAACAGCCAAAGCTGGTGGTGTCCAGGGAAAGGGTAACGGCGGTGCCACTGTTGTCGGAGGAGCCGTTGTCGATGTCCGAGGTGGCGATTGTTGTGCTGCCCGAGGCATCCAGTTCCACGGTGATGTCCTGGCAACTTGGGGTGGGGGCCGTTTTGTCCTCCACGGTCACTGTAGCGGTACAGCTGTCCGAGTTGTTGCTGGCGTCCGTTACGGTAAGGGTCACCGTGTTGTCCCCCAGATCGGTGGCACCAAAGCCGGTCTTGGACAAAGCCAGGGTAATGCTCCCGCAGTTGTCGGAGGAACCGTTGTCGATGTCCGACATGGCGATCGTTGCGCTGCCCGAGGCGCCCAGTTCCACGCTAATGTCCTGGCAACCTGGGGTGGGGAGCGTGCTGTCCCCCACGGTCACCGTGGCGGTACAGCTGTCCGAGTTGCTGCTGGCGTCCGTTACGGTAAGGGTCACCGTGTTGTCCCCAAGATCGGAACAGCCGAAAGTCGTCCTGTCCAGGGAAAGGGAAGGGGCGGTACCACTGTTGTCCGAGGAGCCGTTGTCGATGTCCGATGTGATGATCGCTGCACTGCCCGTGGCACCCAGTTCCACGCTAATGTCCTGGCAACCTGGGGTGGGGAGCGTGCTGTCCCCCACGGTCACCGTGGCGGTACAGCT
>WNKP01000017.1 GCA_009797885.1 Flavobacteriaceae bacterium GF1 | reverse complement strand
AGGGCCACGCATCCGCATCAGGGAACTATGGCCACGCATCCGCATCAGGGGACGAGGGCCACGCATCCGCATCAGGGTACAAGGGCCACGCATCCGCATCAGGGGACGAGGGCCACGCATCCGCATCAGGGAACTATGGCCACGCATCCGCATCAGGGGACGAGGGCCACGCATCCGCATCAGGGAACTATGGCCACGCATCCGCATCAGGGGACGAGGGCCACGCATCCGCATCAGGGTACAAGGGCCACGCATCCGCATCAGGGGACGAATCCATTGCCTGTACTTTGGGAATACAGTCCAAATCCAAAGCAGATAAAGGTTGGTTGATCATTGTGGATTGGAGGATGGACAACGATTACAACTACCACATCCATGACATTCATAGGGCAAAGGTCGGGTTACACAAGATCAATGGTGTACTGATAGAACCTGATACATGGTACTGGTTTGAGAACGGGGTGCTAAGAAGCAAAAAATGAACTGGATAGACCAAAACCCCGAGGTAGCGTTGACGATACTGGTTTTCATCTACATCGCTTTGGTGAGGATATACACATTCATAAAAAGAAGGGAATAAAGCTGTTAGCGGTTTTCAGCATATAAAATCGCAATAAAAACAAATACAATGAGAAAAAACAGAATGCAGTCCGGCACACAGAACCCGGCAACAAAGTTCATCCAATGGAGCAGCAAGCACCAAACCTTCCTTTACTATGACAAGCAGAAAAAGGAGAACATTTTGATAGATCTTCCCTTGAAGTTCCTGGCAATTGCAAGGTACAAGACCATCAAGGGATGGAACCAAAGCAAGGAAGCCTCTTTGATCTCCAATGAGGTAAGGGACCTTAAGCACGAGATGATCGTTAATGTTTACCCGAAGAACGGTGACCGTTACGAACTGTGCCGGGGTGATTGGAACACCATTAAGGAAAAGGTCGAAATGTGGAAGGGCAAATATACCGAGAGCGTTTATGTGATGTTGCCGGACGGTGAGGTCGCAAATCTCCAGCTCAACGGGGCATCTTTATCAACTTGGTTCGAGTTCCAGAAGAACCAGACCGACCGATTTTTTGATAACTGGGTGGTTGTGAAGGGCTTTAAGGAAGGACAGCAGGGAGCGGTTTCCTATACCTATCCGGTCTTTGCCTGGGGGACAAGTTTGGACACCGAATCACAGTTAAGGGCCGACACCGCGGATGTAAAGATCGAAGAATATGAGCTTTCCTATTTCGGGGCCAAGGTTGAAAAGGAGGAAAATCATAGGCAGCGCAGTGAGGTCGACAAGTACGAAATGAACCGGAACAGGCCACCCGTGCCACCTTCGGATATTGACGCTGAACTTGCCATGCACGAGGCCGTTGCCGATGACGATCTACCCTTTTGACCATGAAGGGAAGTAAGGAAATATTCATTGAACTAAAGGAAAAGGAAAATGCAGAACCATTTATCCATGGTAAGGAATTCCCTGAGCGGCTTGAGGAAATATGCTACCTCGGGGGATATCCAACCACATGAAGCATTGATGCTCATCAAGGAATCGGGATTGGAGGATTTTTTTGGTGAAGTGTTGAAGGACATCAAATCGGCTTCTATCGAAAACCTTAGAAGGAGCTATCTGGACCACGGTGAAAAAACCTTTAAGGCCAACGGTTATTCATATACCGTTAAGCAGGGAGGTACTCGGTATTATTTCACGGATGTTGAAGAGGTCCAGGATAAAAAAAAGCAAGCTGAGAACACCGAAGAGTTCAAGGTTTTCAAAGAAACCGAAAAGAAGTACAAAACCGCTTTCCTGATGAAGCAGAGGGGCCATGCGATGGTGGACGAGGACACAGGGGAGATAGTTGACCCAATCAATGTAAAGGTTACCTATTTACCGGATTCCATATCCATCAAGAAGTTAAAGGAAAAAGTGGCCTAATGAAAAACAGGGATTTGGTCACGGTACTTTCAGAGGTCAGGGACTTGGTGGGGCTCTATGAAAGCGGTGCATTCATCAAGAAAGAAAATCTGACCGCCATGCAAAGGAAACTCTCGGCACTGAACTATTTCCTTACCGTTGAATTCGATTCCTACAGGAGAAAGTGGAACGCAGAGGTTTACAACAGAGAAACCACCGCAAACGGAAAGAAGGAATCCGTAGCTAGTGCAGAGACAAGGGCCGATTATAAGTTCCCCGAAAAGGAGCAGATAAGGAAAATTTTGAGCGCCATTGAGAACGTCAGTATTTCAATGAGCCAGGAACTGAAAATAATGTTGAAGGACTGATGCCATACACCAAAAGAAAATTAAAGGATCACACCAGGATATACCTGGAAGCCCTCGGATACGACACCGAGGACCCTACACAATATTTTGAGTGCGAACTAACGGGAAACCGGGCCGTCGACGTACACCACATAATAGGCAGGGGCAAGGGCGGTGAGGACAGGATAGAAAATTTAATGGCCCTAACAAGGCAGAAGCATATTGACTACGGGGACAAAGTGGTGTTGATATCTACCCTGTTATTGGAACATAAATCCTTTCTGGACATAAAGGGAGTCGGTTACGACCAGAAATGGTTCGATGAAAAATTGAGGTACTATATAGGAAAATCATGAAACAGACAAGTATTGAGGCGTTCAAGGATGTTAGAACGCAAGATAGGATTGAAAGCGAGGTCAACCAAATTTATGCGGTCTTCGTCCTCTATCCAAAAATTGGACTTACGGCCCACGATATTGCGGATTTGAGTGGACTTAACTACTACATAGTCCAAAAAAGGAAAAGCATCCTGGAACGAAAGCATTTGATAAAGGCGTGTGGCACTCGTCGGGTGAACGGTTATAACAGAACCATGTACAAAAAGACATGAAAAAGGTCTTTTATGATTTTATGGCCGACACCATATCTGCGTACTACGGGATTACGAAAAAAGAAATGCTGTCGAAGTCCCAGAAGCATATTTATCTGATTCCGAGACAAGTTTTCATGTATTTCTGTTACACCGAGAACATCGGCTCCTATTCGGAGATTGGAAAGTACTGTAAGAGGGAACACGCCACCGTGATAAGTGCGGTAAAAATGATCAAGTCGGATATCGATACCAACAAAGGTTTTCGGAAAACCTATGAACAGATAAGGACCCACCTTATCAAAAAGGGTGAGGTTGATTTTGTGATTTCAAAATTACTGGCAAATCCCAAGGACGTACTTGCCCTAATCAAGCAAAAATTGGAAGCCGCATGACACCTACCTACAATGAATTCTATGGGTATTTCGAAAAGTGCATGGTCGAAAAGGACGATGAAGCAAAGAACTATACGGAATGGATAAAGGATAAGTATGAGGCTTGGAAACTGAACGGATGGAAGAAATCTAAGACAAAAGGGCAAAAGGAAATTTTGATCCCAATTTTGAACTGGAAATCCACTCTCAGGCAATGCCTTGGATATAGAATACCGAATAAGGTCAGGAACATCAAAGTAGTTACCGACCCAACACCGAAAAAAAGAGGAAAAGTGGACAGTATAGATGATGAGATAATCATAAGTGCATGGAACCATTATTCCATACAGCAGAATTTGGAATTGAGGCACGATGAGTGTTTTGACATCCTTTACCAGAGGGGCGTTTTTAAGCCCGCATCCACAAAATGGAAGGACGGCACTTGGCAGGATTTTTACGAGAGAATGAAGCTAAAGGCGGTCAAGCTTGCGGTCTATTATTCGATAGATAAAAAATGGAAACCAGAGGACAGGGAAAGGATAAAGAGGGGAGAGGACCCCATTGTGGAAAGGTTCATGAAACTGGAAGTATTGAAAGTGTATTTCGAAAAGTTCGAGAACGAGGACAGGCTTAAAAAATCACTTAACGATCAATAAGGAAATGGAAGGGAACCTTAAACTATAAAAATCAAACCAATGACCCAAAACACTATGGAAGCGGATAAGGAAAAAATGATACTGGATGCTACATGCGGTAGTAAAATGATGTGGTTTGACAAAAATCATCCCGACGTGGTTTACACGGACAAAAGAAAGGGAAGGTTTGAAGCCTATGGTAATATCACGGTTGTCGATCCTGATATACAAGCCAATTTTACCAACCTTCCTTTTGCGGACGAATCGTTTTACCTGGTCGTGTTCGATCCACCGCATTCCAAGTGGTTGGGACCAAATACAATTCTTGGCCAAAAATACGGACAGCTATTTTCTAATTGGGAGATCGAAATCAAAGCGGGTTTTGATGAATGCATGAGGGTTTTGAAACAGCATGGGACATTGATTTTCAAATGGAACGATAAGGATATAAAACTATCAAAACTTATTAAGGTCATCGGTGCAACCCCACTTTTTGGGCATCCATCCGGCAAACATGGCAAAACGATATGGATGACTTTTATGAAAACCAACAAAACAATTTAAGATGGAGGAAATAACACCGGATGATTTAAAAAACGAAATGGACGAACAGTTGTTTAGCCCGAATGCCTTTGTCAACAATTTCCTGTTTGAATACGTCGATGAGGAAAGGTTTGAAGAGGCCAAGGAAGCTATTTACTGCCTGCTAAAGACGCAAAGGGACTTTCCAGATTTTTTAGATGCAATCAAATTGGCAAAACAGTAAGTACAATGGAAGCATCGGAGAAAAATCAAACAACAGAACTAAAACAAGGATAATGAGAATTTACATCGCAAGCAGTTGGAAGAACCAACACGGAGTGGAAATGCTAACCTCTCTTTTACGGGAAAACGGCCACGAGGTCGTTAGTTGGATTGAGAACAACTTTGATGAGGGGATGACAGCGTCAGGCGAGGTTGATTTTGAAAAATGGGTCAAAACCGAAAGTGCTCAAAATGCTTTTACGTTCGATATCGAAGGAGCCGGTCTTTGCGATTTGTTCGTTTACTACGGGAACGGTGGCAAGGATGCGGCCGCGGAATGCGGAATCTGTTACGGACGGAGGTTTACTGGCAATAAGATACCAATGATAGCACTCTGGGCAAAAGGGGAGGACTTCGGACTTATGAGGAAGATGTTTGATCATTGGGTAGGTAGATATGACGAGGTATTGAAACTGGTGGAGTCCTATGAGCTATTTCCAAATGAATTAAAACAAGGATAATGGAAGAAGTAAAAGCATATGTAAAAGAAATTGAACCGGAATTTAATTGGGATGACGGCGAAGTGTATCTGTTCCTCTACTATTTCCAATTGGAAGATTTCATGAAACTACTGGATGAATGCGTTTTTGATGACGGCGCCATAACCCTCTCGTGCCAACCCGATTATGTTTGTTTGGAAATGAAGTATATCTGCGATTACATGGGATGGGATATTGAAGAACTATTCGGTACTGAACAATAACAAAGGACTAAAACTATAAAGATGAAAGTAAAAGACTTAAAAAACTATTTGGAAACCCTGCCGGAAGATATGCCGATAGGATTATTGGACCTTACAACAGATGATGTTGATGATGCAAATTACCCAATCAATGAAAGCACTTTGTCCATAGAGGATTATGTGAATTTTGAAGTTGATAAAAATGAAATTTTAGGTAAAATGCTGTTTTTCACCTTTAAAAACAAACTAAACGAAAACCCCATTACTTAACCGAATAAAAACAAAAGGCACTGTACTTATCAAGGGTCAAACACTTGCCGGGTTTAACTTCAAAATAAGACCATGCAGTGCCTTATTTAAAACCAAGGGGATGAAGAAACTAATTAACAACATTGACAACCCGGATTCCTTTCCCAGAACCAAATTGAAGTGGCAAGGGAAAGAAGTAAAAGTTGAGTGTGTAATGCTCAAAGTCTTTCCGGTGGAGGACAAACCATTGTGGTGGTCAAACTTTGAGGTCGATGAATACCGCGCCAATTGCCCATCGGGAAACTATGCCCTCATTGAGTCCCTAAAGGTATGGTACAGGGATTCGGAGCCGTTCCATATTGCCAACCATTTTGGGATAGGAATCCGAAAATTGAGAAAAGGGGGTTGGCCCAACCACAACCATTTTTCCTATAGAGGGAACTTTGAGGAAGTCATTGGCGGGAGTACCTACCATCCAACAATCAATTTCACCTTGAGGTTGTACGAGGAACATGAGGCCAGAAGAAGGGATTGGCAAAGGAAAAACTTTCCCGATGAGTTCAACAGGTATGAAGGACTTCGAAAATTGGCAACGGGAAAATTTTAACCCAAACAACATAAGCAATGATAAAGACTGAAAACCAATTGAAAAAAATACACTTTCCACAAGGTGGCGACCCGACCAACTGTGTCCTGTACTGCTACATGAACCTATTCAACACCATGTCCGGCTTTAAAAAGTACTACAAGGAAAACGGGGGCCACAACGAAGATGAGGAATGTAAAATAATAAACTGGAACATCAAAAAATTCGGTATAGGTGGACAACACTTGGTCCTGGAAAAACTGGCCCACAATGGAAACCATCTTTATGACGGGCTGACCTTGGGTCAACTTAAAAGGGCAATGGAGTTCTGGCCACATGAGACACATGACGGGAGCAAATGGTTCATCCCGATATTCGTTACCGTGGCCTCAAAACAAAGGCTCAACGGCAGGCATCGGATAATGCTGCTGTATTGTGGTTCTGAAAACAAGATGGTATTGATGGATCCCCAAGTGGATAGGTATGTTTTTTTGGACGGTATTGGTGATTTGATACTCATGTACAAGACCATAATGACCATGGATGTAGTTGGACACACAACGGATAAAGGTGTGAAGGCAATCTTATTCAGTAAGGAACACTTTGAGCATTTGCCCCTAGAAAACATTTAAAACCAAAGCAATGGAGACACTTGAACTTAGAGAAAGAATCACCCATGCTTTTCTAGCAGGAAGAAAGGCGGGTGTGGCCTTCAAAAGAATGAGGGACGATGAAGGTATTTTACAACTATATCTTAAAGAAAACCTTCCAAAAGATTCAGGGCAGGAAATAGAGCTTAGCCGTGGCCAGAACCTATTTGAAGCACTACAGGATGTATGTGGCTTCATAGCCCTTGAAAGCGACATGGACGAAATCATTAGGGCAGTAGAAAAGGACAATAAACAAATTTTAAAGATTGACAGATGAGTGATAAGGCAAAAGATTTTGTAGAAGAATTTATGCACGCTTTTGATGAAAATGGTTTGGCATCTTCTGAAAAAGTAATGTATTTAAGAGCTAGGCAAGTTCTTGGAGAATTAAGAAAGCAAAGGGGATTTTATTTTCAACTCAAAGCGGAGAACGAGAGGTTGAAAAAATTGTTGCTTGAAGCTTTTAAAGTTGAAAATAGTAAGTACGAAAGTCGATGTAACCAAGCCCATTGGTATAACAATAATATGCCTAATGTCGGCACCTCCATTGATTACAAGCCCCTTCCAAAAAAATCAAAATGGCTTGAAGAAGTAGAAACGCTTATGCCTTCAATTGGAAAAAATCACCATTAGAAACTATGAGGATTGGCAATATAATCATAAACCGAGCATCAAAATTAAGGAATGTGCTAAAGGACAAGAACCCAAAAACGGAAGTTAGAAAGAAGGAATGGAACCAATTGTATGGGATTTACAGCAGTAGGATTTTTGGATTTTGTATTTACAGGACCACTTACACAATGAGCAAAGAAGAAACCCTCTTAAAAGACCTTGAAGCATGAAAAGACTAAAATTAAAAATACATCACATTGTATTCAAGTGGTATTACAAAAAATCTTCAGACCATTTTAAAGAAAGAACATTTAAAAAAAGCGTCAAGAATTTAATCGATAATTATGAACACGCCATTTTTAGGGAAAAGGGATTAGAGGAAGTAATTAGAAACGCTTCAAAACGTGAACAGGAAATGAGGACTAAAATTTCAAATCTGGAATTGAAATTAAGGGGTGTTCCGCAGCATGTGATCGATCCGCTAAATAAAATGTTCGGAACTGATTTGAAGGGAGTTTCGGACCAAGAGCAAAACAACTGATAAAATAAAATTAAAACTTGACCAATGAAAGACTATCAGAAAATAGCAGAGGAAGGGGCAAAGAAATGGTTCACATTTCTGATGACCGAATTTGGGAGAACGATTCCGGTCAGTTCAATTATGGCGACTTCCAGAAAATGCTACCGCATTGAACTAAAAGCGATAATAGCGGCAAATCCTATGGAAGTACATCCTCTCCCGGTTGATTCCCAAGGCCGTTCCGCTTTCACCGTTGATTGTAACAAAGAACACTACGAGAAAATCTTAAAGGAACTGGATAAGCTATGAAAACACTTCACTTGAATTTAAAAGCGAAATGGTTTGATATGATTGCTTCTGGTGAAAAGAATGAGGAATAAAGGGCAATCAAGGATTATTGGTGCGAGAGGTTCGTCCATGCACTTTGGGTTGATGACTTTTCATCCAAAAGCCAAATCGATAGATTGTTGACAGGAGATTATCAAAACATAGCATGGAACAATAATTATGAAACGGTTATTTTTTCAAATGGCTATTCCAAAAACAGAAGGCAAATGGTGGTTGAGCTAAAGGATATGGACGTAGGCTATGGAAGAGAGGAATGGGGCGCCGTTTACGATACCAAATACTTCGTCATAAAACTTGGTAAAATCATCAGCAAAAACTTTTAGGATATGAGGACAATAAAATACAGGGGGCTTACAAGGCAAGGCGAATGGGTATATGGAAATTACACACATTTAAAAAAGGATTATTCCACAGTCAGAAAGGGCCATTACATTTCAAACAAATCGGGAGCGCCCTTTGCATATATGGTGAGGCCCGAAAGCGTTGGCCAATTCACCGGACTCCATGACAGGAACGGAAAGGAAATCTATGAGGGGGATATTGTTGATTTTGGAGGATGCGTTTACAAGGTTTACTGGGCAGCCAATCAATGCGGTTTCCACGCCATATCGAACCAGGGAGACAAATACGGCCCATATCAACAATCCCTGTCAACAAACAGCGGTTTCTTGAAAAAGCTGTGGGCAAACGCTGAAATCAAGGGCAACGCCCACCAAAACCCGGAAATGTTATGAGCGCGGAGGAAAAAGTAATACCAAAATTTAAACCACATAGCGTAAGTAGTCTTCGTAAAGTCTTAAACCAATACGACAACGAAAAAATTACCTTTTCAAGATTTGTGGAAATTCTGAACACGGAAGCCCAATCCTACCTCTCCCACACCATAGCGGAAAGGCTGGGGGATCATTTGATTCAAAATAAAATCAATCGGCATTTTTCCCTTTTTCAATCAAAGGACAGGACAATTGCCCGGGAGTTCGCAAAATGGGCAAGGGGGGAAATGTTGAAGGGAATAAAGGAAAAATAAGATTAGCTTAGGTACTACCCATTGTAGGTAGTGAAATAGAGGCATATATACAAACTGGGTAGGGAGCGTTATTGTTACTATAATAGCAAAAAGAACAACCGTTCAAATGTTCAGAAAGGCGTTCAGGATTGTCAGGATCCTATTTTACTTGTTCGTTTTATATATCACCATTCCAGGCCTGATGGATGGCAGTCGTGATATTATATCGTTTATAATGGAAGCTGTCCTTATCGTCTTTGGTATTGAATTCTGCGTATTTATATGGTATGAAGGAAAATTCACTAAAAGGCATTAGGCAGAGGTGCAACCAAAAGAACTACTTAAAGAAACGATAACAGATGACGGTCAGTAAGGCAATTATAACAAAGTACAGTACCAGGAAATGCAATGGCGATGGCGACAGGTCCACCATGTCGCTTTAGGGCGGTGGCGTTCCCCTTGGGATGAGGGCAATGGTCCACGAGATATCGGAGTCCAAAACCTCCCCATTGTCTATTATCTGTGTTCCGGGCTTTTCTATTTCGCTCCTATCGGCCATAAATTAAGTATTATCCCACTTATCCAAAGATTGATTTGATCAGTTCTTGGATTATTGTACCCACCGTCATTTTGACCCCATGCTTTCCAAGCTCTTTTCGGAATTCCCTTAATTCCTTTTCTGCCATTTCCCCTTCCCCTTCCCCAAGGTCAACGTCCCAATGTTCCTCTTCACTTTCGTCCAACGCTTCCTGGGCCACGTCGTCGCATTGTATCCTCCCGACTTCATCATCGACCATTTGGTTGGGCTTTATCTGTATCTTGATATCATCCTCAGGGAAGCTCCTGCCGATCTCCTCCAAAAGTTTGGGATCATCCGTCGCCGAACGCCCTTCCATGATTATGGTAATCTTCCTCTTCATCACTTCATCACGCTTTCATTGACACCCTCTTTTTTGGCCTGTAGGTCAATGACCTTTAGACCGCTCCCCTTTTTTGCCCGGTGGAGCCTGTCCAGCTTCTTCACGGCCTCCGCCACGACCTCCTTTACCCTTTCGTCCGAGACACCTTCAGGTATTTCCAGTTCAAGCTTAAGGCGGGGCCGAAAGGGTTTATCGTCCGTAAAACTTTTTTCGAACATCACCGGACTGAACAATGACTTATAAGTGGGCGTATCCGTTAAGTACTCAAGTTTTTTCGGCACCATTCCCTTTCTGGGCCCATATAATTTAAGCAGGAAATTCAATTGGTCCCTGTCGGTGAGGTCCGCATCAGAGGTTAACTCCCTCAGTCCCTCCAAAATCGACTGCATTGTAGTTATCCTAAGGATCCGTGTCCCTCGGTATGCCCTTCGTATGGTGCTTGGGCTAAGTCCCGTCACTTCGGCCAGCCCTTTTTGGCTAATGCCATGTTTGTCCATGAATTCCTTGATCCTGTATTCCATATGTACACCTTTGGAGGAACCATAAATTTAAAAAATAACCTAGAGTTATCAAATGGTCGTTCTCAATGGTATCAAGTCCATTTTTATGAATCCTAAATGCACTTTTCAAAAAAATGGCGAATATTAACATCTTAAATATGCAATAATATTACATTAATTCTTATATTTGAATTGCCTATTACTCTCAGTTCAATCTGGAGCAATGGGCATTTTAGGTAATAGGCAGGAATCCCGGAGGCTTCGCAAAGTGTTCGGGATTTTTTATTATGGCAAAGAATGCAACCATATACCGCCCCTCTTTTAACGTCCATGGCCTGGTCATAGAGAACGCAACTGAAAATGAGGCCAAGATACTCAGGATGATACTTACAAATGAGGCAAGGAAGCTGAATCCGAAAATTGATATTGAAGTCTACATTTAATTTAAAATCAACTTCTAATGGCTGCTCCCAAAGGAAATAAATTCGCAGAGGGCAATGAAGGTGGTAGGCCACCAATCCACACCGACCCCAAAGCCGTTGAGACCCTTATTCAGGATTATTTTGAATGGATACAGGGTGAGCAGGAAGAAAAAGAGGTCACTGAGCAGGTCCACACGGAGGATGGGACAAAGGAGGTCAAGAAAAAAGTAATGGAATGGGTAAGGATGCCGGAACCTCCAACGGTCACCGGATTGACCCTTCACCTTGGATTTGCCGATAAGTCAACACTTTACGATTACAAGAAAAAAGATGAGTTTTCCCACTCCATAAAAAGTGCAATAAGCAGGATTGAAAAATTCCATGAAATTGCAATAGCCCAAGGAGATAAATGTACCGGGAACATATTCGCTTTGAAGAACTTTGGATGGAAGGACAAGAGTGAAGTGGACCACAACATAAAGACCGAACAACCGCTCTTCCCCGATTGATGTTCAAGCGTACCACGGCAATCAACAAGATCAAAAAGATGGAGGCCCGAAAGAAGGTCGTCCAGGGTTCCACTTCCGCTGGAAAGACGCATGGAATAATCCCTATACTTATCGACAAGTGTATCAAGGAAAGGGGCATCAAGGTCACCGTTGTTGCCGAGACCGTACCGGCCGTTAGGGACGGATGTGTGGACATTTTCAAAAGCGTAATGGGTGATACGAATAGGTGGATCGAGGACCATTGGGTGGGCAATCCAATGGAATACACTTTTGGGAGCAAGAGTCGGATGCAGTTCAAGTCGTTCGATTCCGTTGGAAAGGCAAAGGCGGCCGGAAAAAGGGACATCCTGTTCATCAATGAGGGAAACCATATCCCCTATCCGATTGCCGACGCCCTCATGACCAGGTCTAAGGAGGTCTACATAGACTTCAACGCCGATGAGGAGTTCTGGGCGCATACGGAGGTCCTTACGGAGCCGAACAGTGAATTCCTGTCCCTTACCTACCTTGACAACGAGGCGTGTCCAGAGGAGATATTGGAGGAGCTGAGGATCAAGAAATCAAAGGCGTTCCTTGACCCAGATCTCACCGAGGAGGAAGGATTGTTGCACCAAAGTAATGTTAAGGACGCACATTGGGCCAATTGGTGGTTGGTGTACGGGATGGGAAGGGTAGGCTCGTACTCTGAAAGAAGGATTTACCAGTTCAGCATCGTTAACGAAATCCCGGAGGGCGTCAAAAGGGTCCCAAGGGGAATGGATTTTGGAAGCTCCCCCGATCCGACCATCTTAATCGACGCCTACGTAGACGGTGTGGAGATATACTTTGACGAACTTTTCAGTGAGAACAACCTTATCCCTGAAAAACTGGAGGGGGCCGAGCGCAAAAGCGTTGTGGACAGGCTCAATGAGGTGGCCATTGAAGAGGTGAAAAAAGCACACCCAGATCTGGTATTTGACCAAGAGGACGGTTTCTATCTTGAAAAGGAAGGGAAGGACGATACCGAAGAACAAAAAAGGATAAAGGGACTGATAAGGAACTATAAGGCATGGATGATAGTAGGTGACAGTTCCGGCAGGACACAATTGATCGATATGCGAGAGCACGGTTGGAACGCCCGGGGGGTCAAGAAGCCAAAGGGCAGCAAGTTTGGTGGAATTACCCAGTTACGGGGCTACAGCATCAACGTAACCAAAAGGAGCAAAAACCTGATAGAGGGATTCCAGAGCTGGAACTGGAAGATAGATGCCAATGGCAAGATCATTACGGAGCCTGATGGACATGAACCAGACGGGCTCGCAGCGGCTAGGTACATAATCTTAAGCAAACCGGTATGGTGAGGGAAATCGTAGAGGTCAGGTGCCCAAAATGCTCCAAAAAGGTGTGCGAGGTCGATGGTGAGGCCAAGATCAAGGCCAAGTGCTCAAGGTGCGGGACGGAGTTCGTGTGCTGTACTTCAAGTTCCCTTGTTAAGAATTGACCCTATTTTCGCGTACATCGACTCCAATACCTTCATTGGGTCGTTATGTTCCATTGAATTTTTCATGGTCTCGATATGTTCCGTTGATTCCCCGGAAACCAATTTCCTATTGGTTTCGCTTTTCAACAGTTTCGCAATAAGATCAGAGTGTTTCTTGTTCTTATCCTCATTCTGTAAGATATAGGCTTCAGCATTGTTGAGCCTGTCCAGATAGATGTTGTTGAAGTATTTATAGTCCTCAATCAGGATACGATATTGTTTTAAAAGGTAAAATGCGACACTCTCGATAAAAATGAGCATCATGGTCGGCCTGATACTGTACATGAGATATTTCTCGAATTGGTCGACAGTAAAATTTTCAGGGTCGGGCAGAAAGAACGCAAAGACAATTATCCCGACAACCGACATCAAAATACCACTGACGAGCATCAGTGTGGACCTGGAGTACAGTTCCACTGACCGTGAATAGGATTTTTCAAGACCGGGAAGGAAAATCTTTGGAAGCGAGTCCTGGTATTGAGTCTTGAGCCCCCCTTTTTTTCTTGTACCAAATCCGATATTTGAGGATTGACTCCATAGCACGGAAAAAATAACGGATAAAATCAGAAGCAGCAATACCTTGTTGTAATCTGGCGTAATGTAGTACTTCAATTTGGTATCCAAAATATATGAAGTAGACGGCACAACTCTATGAGCGAAGTCTCTGGCCAAGGACAAGGTGCGGATGTTGACCAATCTATGGAATGCGGGATCTTCTTTCGTAAATTCGGGCGAAAAGTCTTCTGAATATAAGTAACCGTCGCCGAAAGCTCTAACAAGGATAAGGTGTTCGGCCAATTGTCTCTCAAACTCTAAATCGTCTACTTCCTGTTTATTGATGGCCTTGCCGTAGGCCCTGAGTCTCGACCTTCTAATAGAATCATTCAGGATCAAGTTGACACTTTCTTTAAATCGTTCATTGACAATTGAAGGTGTAACCCTTAAATCTTCTATATTGAACAAAAAATTTACTTTCATATAGACATCAAATTTTTTGGAAAAACCGACATTTTTAATCTTGAAAGTATCAACCGGAACAATGTAGCCATGTTCATTGACCTTTGTTTTGATGGAGGATGTGTCGGCCCGATAATTGGCTTCCAAAAATTCTTCCTTGACAAGAAGAAAATCATCTTCAAGCACTTGGGTTCGGTACAAATAATATCCTGGATGACGTCCGTCATCAAAATCATATGCCAGAAGAGAATCCATATTAAGGTTCTCCGCCTCCATATATGCTTCCAGATAGGAGATCACCAGGAACAGGACCCCCGCAACCAAAGGTGACCAAGGGCTCCACCGTATCAAACGGTCAACGAATTTTTTAAAAGGGTTCATCCTTATTTCGGTAAAAAATCAAAAGACTGGGGGAGAATCCTAAATTTAAGTAATTTCGTACTGATTAAGAAGTAAAAAGTGAAATGAAAACAACTTTTTTCAGACCTCTTCGAAGGAATGGTATTAATGCGGTGTAGTTTTGTGAGCGGCCATTGCCGAAACGTAACAACCCCCATGGGGGCAGGATTATGGATAGGAGATTAATCGCAATCGCTTTTACTTTCCGTAATTTCTAGGGTGTTCAATGAAGGTGAACCAATAAAGACTCCATTTTCAATACTACTACTAAAAGCATCTAAAGCTTCACAATCCAATAAAAAAGACCTATCCCAATCAGGTGCAAATATTGACTGACATGGGCAATCCTCTTCATCGTCATTTGAACAGGAAATCAAAACAGCCGAAACCATCAATAAAAACAATGCTTTTTTCATACATTATATTTTTTCGAAGCTAACTAGCTTTAAGAGTATCACTTAGGGGCCTAGAATTTTCTTTATACTTTTTCAATTTCGAAAAATCTTCAATAAAATAATCAAAAACTTTTCCATACTTTTCATCCAGACATTTCCTTTTTCCTTCAATAATATTTTTAGTGACAGCGTAATCTAAATTTAACCTGTTGGCGATTTGTGCTATTGTCAAGTCTTGAGAAATGAATTCAAACCACAAAGGGGCTTTCCCATCGTGATAATCTGGATTCCCGTACTTGTTGTATTTGGGCCTAAAATGATTTATATAGATCAATTCCATTCTATGGCTTGCTGTTCCATAATATTTTATGGATGGATACAATAGAGGCTGAATGTAATAAGAATCAAAATCTATCATCCCCCTACGAGTGTGTTCCCTTATTCTTTTATTGCAATCTCTTGAGGAACCAATATAAACAACAGAATCATTTTTAAATAGAAAATATATTCCGGCACATATCTTTTTAAGCTGAACTCGGTTTTGCAAAAGAAAATCTTTATTCAGCATCCAATCAATCATAATTAGGGTTTTCTTTCTGGTTATCGGATTACCTTACTACTTAAGACATCGTTCAATTTTCTCAATGGTCTTTTTATAAATGGCGACGATTCCCTTATCAATACTTTTTTTTCTAGCACTGTTGGAATAACTGTTTGCGTCTTTGTAGTCAAACATTTCCGCAATTTCTGAATTACTAAGGTTTAGCTTACGCTTTACTTCGTTAATGTCCATAATTCAAATATAGGCATATACATATAAAACATAAATAAAAATATGTATATAATTATAATTTTAACATTTAATATTTGCATATTATATAATCATATACTTATATTTGAATCATTGAAATAAGTATTTAATTACTATTACACAAATACCATGAAAACAAAGATAACCAAAGAGACCGCGGTACTGATCATCGAGAATGCCATCAGGCACGAAACGCTGGTGGCCAGGATCGAGGAAATCGCAGGCACGGGCATACAGGAATTCGGTTCCGGCTTCAATGTCATAGAGCCATTGTTCAACCTTGATTTCAATACAATGGACGTCAAACGGAACAATGAGTATTTTGACATATTCTTCAACGCCGTCAACGACAAGGGAAACGACTACGCAAAAAAGGCCGAGAAGGTCTACCGCAAGACCCTTGCCCTTTCCATGAGGACCGAACCACAGACAAAAGCAAGCGGCGTCATTAGCCTATTGAAGGGCCAGAACTACAACATACAGGGGAACTTTAATCTTGAGACGTGAAGACAAATCAAATAATGGTGCGGCCAATGGGCGACTTTGAAGTCCTTCAAAGAACAAAGGATGGAATGTTCAATGCGACCTCTCTTTTGAAACAATGGAACAAATCTAATAACATCAAAAGAGGCAAGGAGGTAAACGGATTCTTGAAATCTAAACCAACTAAAGAATTTATGGAAGCACTCGCAGAGGATGAAAACTTAAATACGAACCAGATCGTATTAACAAATAGAGGTAAAAAAGGCGGCACTTGGATGCATCCCTATCTTTTCATAGACTTTGCAATGTGGTTGAACCCTAAGTTCAAACTCCAGGTCATCAAGTTCGTTTATGACCAGCTTATTGAGTTCCGGCACGATGCGGGTGACAATTACAAAGGTCTTACTGCTTCCGCCACAAAACTAAAGGGTGTGGACTATTCCGTACTGGCCAAAGCATTAAATTGGATTGTTTTTGGCATCCACGGTAAAGGGCTTAGACAAACCGCAAGCCAAGAGGAATTAAAGGAACTGGCCGAAGTACAGAAGAAACTTGCGTTTTCCATAGACATGGGAATGATAAGGGACTTTGATCACCTTTTGAAGATAATGAGGAAGATGTATGACGAAAAGCACAACAAGGCGGCCTAACAACTTTAATTCTATGGGACTAAAGTTTAGTGGACAAATAGATGTTCAGTTTGTGCGTAAGCAAAATTGTTTTCTAGTTTAAATTTTAGTTAACAAAAGGTTTAAATCTCATACATTCCCTTGAAATACTAACGGTATTTAGTATTTTCCCTTTGTATCCCCCACTTACATCCCCTATATCATTTAATTGCTGATGCAGAAACGCAAATGCTTTAGTCAAGTTATTTCCAACATTGAACAAACATTATGAGTAAACCACATGTCATTTTTCTAGTTCTAGCAAGTATGTCGATATTACATGGTTGCTGCACCAATAAGGTACTTTCCTGTCCCGATGGCAGGCCCGTAACTTTCCCTAAGAATGCAAAATGTGCCCAAAAAGCATATAAATATGTTGCCAGTGATTTTGAGTTCAACCTAAATGCCACTGTTGACATCTTAGACCAGATGAACATTGGAACCAATAATACTGGATTCAAAAAAACAACAAAAGAGTTAAGAGAGAAATTAGATCAAGTAAGTTCAAATTATGAGGATACCATTAAAGGTAGTTTCTTGGCATTATCTACCGACCCTTGTAATAATTCCGAAAAGCATTATGCACTTCTGACAGCGCTTAGCAAGGAAAACTATGAGTACAGGACTTTAAAGGATAACCTTGAATCTTCCAAAGGAATGCAACAAGCTCAGATTGAAGCCGCTAGAGCATTTCTATTTGAAAGAGGCAAGAAAGAAGGAAGGGCCATGAAAACTGTAAATGAAAAATTGAATGGTTTTTATACTTCCAATACAACGTACCCAAATACACTTGAAGAGTTAAAAATTCCAGAAACACTGGTGATCTTGGGTGAAAAGAACCTGGAATATACAAAGACCTCAAATCGGACTTACCAACTAATATTTGCAGGAGAAGACTATAAACTACATTCGGAAGATGATAAAGTCTATGAAGGAATAGAAGGGGCCACTTCAAAAATTAACAGCTGAGTTTTCAATTGATGTGGAAAGGCCCACCATACATAAGGCTCAAGGAAAAGTACGGCATCAAGAAAGGTTACACTTATGTTGAGCCAAAGACTACCTTGCGACAGGCTGCAGCTTGGGTAGAGGAGTATTTTAAAACCTATTCCAAAAGTTGATTGAAGTGTTATCAATCTGTCCTTTTGATCCTCACTGCTTCAACCTTGCCCTAACGGCAAGACCGAAAAAGGCCAACAATATCGTTGATAGGATGCGCTGCAACAACATAAGCGCCTTTAGGTGGTTCTCGTCCGTATTTATCCTCCCGGAAATGGGAAAACTGTTGAATAGGCTTTGGTAAAGTGCATCAGAAGCCACCATCCCGTTAAGAAAATAGACAAGGGCGAAAATTCCGTAGATCATTGCCAACCATACAATGGGCCGGACCATGCTCTGTTGGAAACCGGAAGTGAGCCCGTTGAATGCTAGGAGGAACCAATTGAACAGGTAGACTGGATTCTTCTTTGTCAAGAACTTCAACCAGAACACCTTTTGCATCATCACCATTTCTGAACGATAGGCATCACCGGCCTGGGCCCAGTTCTGGGAATCCTTTTGGTTTTTTTTGATTTGGCGATAGGTCTCACCAACTAATTCATAATATGGAATTCTTATAAATTTAGGTTTCATATTAATCCGTATTATTTCGTTTTCATACGGATTATATTCTTCTTTCTCTATTCTAAGGAAGGTCCTATAGTTTGTTTTTTTAAACACGCAATTATAGAATTTGACAGGGACCAAATCGCAATTCACAAAAGAAGTGTTTTTAAAATCTGTATTCATAAACTTTGAACGATTATTGAATATGACATTTTCAAATTGAATCCAACCGTCATTTATCCCTCCATCCAATTGGGAAATTTCGAATACGGTTTTGTGTTCGTCACTAAGAATGACATCATTGAAATCTATATAGGAATTGGACCCACAACGATTACGGGTAAAATGAAGTCCAGATCTGAAGTTAGTTTGCTCAAATGAGGTAGCAGGCCCAAAAGATACAAGCCTGAATTTTACAGGTAAGTGGAACTGAGTTCGATAGAATCTCATTTTATCATTAAATCTGCATCCTAAAAAAAGAACTTCTTTAGCAAAATGTGTGCTCCTAAATTCTGAAACTCCGTTAAATGACACTGCCACAAACCAACAATCCTCCAAAAATTTGGCATCCTCAAATGTGGTCTTCGCCTCAAACTTTATTTTGCTAAATCCTGCTCTACCCTCGAACTTAGACCGTCTAAAGGAAACTTTTTTTGAAAAGCGCTTGGCCGAACCTAAACTCCAAAAGGTTTCATTGACAGTTTGGAAATCGGGGAAGATCATCCCACTGAAATCAAAATCTTCCTTGGCCATTTTTTCCTTGCGGATTGCTGACCAAAACGATTTGACCTCTTTTTCTATCCAAAACTTTTCCCCATCCAGACTTTCTTTATACCACTTTTCCCCTGTTTTTTTTCCATAGAATAGGCCGATTAATGGATCATTTTTGGGATAATCTTTTTTGTTCATGGTCATTGGTTACGACCCTTAAGCTACTAAAAATCTGTGCTTCAATACTTGTCCATTGATATATCTCAATTTTTCGAATCAATCAATGCGCTATCTTAATTTAGTTTAATTCTAAACACATATTGCCTATATTTGGGTAATTTATTAACCTAGAGCCCCTTAGAGAGCCAAATTCAGCAACCATCAATGGGGCTTGGCACTTTCTTTGGGATAAATAAAGGCAAAAAGGCGACAAAGTCCCTTGGTGGTCTGCCATCTTCAGCCGAGAACACCCCCCTGACCCTTCCCCCTTCAACGTTCATCATATCGGGCACTCCGGTATGGCGGAACCTGTCAGAACTTATCTACCTGCTCAGGTGCTACTATGAAAACCCAGTGGTCCAAGCAGTGGTCAATATCAAGGCCAAGGCTTTTTCGAACGTTCGGTTCTTCGTCAAGGACCTGAACACCGAAGAACTGACCCCTTTAAAAAAATACGATTCCGACGGAGGGCATTTGCGAAGCCTTATCCAACGGCCCAACCCATTGCAGTCAACATTTGAATGGCTAAGGCAATTAAAGGTAAACTTCGAGGTCTTTGGGAACGGTTACTGCTATGGATCCGTTCCGATTGGTTTTGAGAACAATTTTGACTTCCGGGACATTACCGTACTGAACAACCTTCCATCTTATGCAGTCGCCCCCAAATTGACGGGGAATTGGCTGGAAGCGGAGACGAGGCAGGAGATAGTCGAGGGGTACGACCTCTCAATGTTCAACGGAAAGAGAAAACACCTTGATACCAATAAGGTCTTCCATGTCAATAACGAAAACATCAAGCACGACCGGCACTTCACCGAAGGGGTCAGCGACCTGATAGCACTACAAAGGCCCATTTCCAATATAGACAAGGCCTATGAAAGCCGTAACGTGCTCATCACAAAAAGGGGCGCTATCGGGGCATGGACATCCGAAAAGAAGGACGAGGCAATGGGCAACCTCCCCTTGAACGACGAGGAAGTAAAGGAAATCCAAGAAGCATTCAAGAAATACGGCCTGTTAAAGGACCAGTACAGCCAAATAATTTCCCCGCAACCATTGAAGTGGCAAAAAACGGCAATGAACGTCAAGGAACTCATGCTCTTCGAGGAAATAGAATCCGATGCCATTGCCGTAGCGAACGCGAAGGGCGTCCCCGAACTATTGGTCAAGTACTACATAAAGGGCGGGACCTTCAACAACCTGGATGCTAGCGAAAAACGCCTTTACGATACCACGATAATTCCAGAATGGAACGATTTCCAGATTGCACTCAACCACTTCCTCAAGACGGAGGAACAGGGAATCGAGCTTGTAGGGAGTTTCGACCATTTGAAGATACTCCAGATAAACAAAAAGGAAGAAGCCGAAACTGCCAAGATAAAACAGGAAACGGCCTTGGCAGCTTTTAGGACCGGAGCCATAACCTATAACCAATACCTGGCACAGATCGATATGCCACCAGATGAACTCATTGGTGATTTGAGGGTGTGGGACCTGAGCGAGGAGCAACAACGTGCGATAGGGGCCATTAGGCACACCTATTCGGAGCGTGCGAACATTGTTGATGAAATACTGGAATCATGAACAAGAGGAAGAAAACATTGGAAAAATTGGGGTCAAAACTGGAAAATGCAAAATCCAGCCACCTAAAAAGGACAATAGGTGACAGGATGGATAAGGTGGCCCATGGAAAAACGATTGAAAAATGATCTACACCGTAAAACAGTTCCCGGAAAAAAAGTTCACCGATAAAATGGACCAGACCCGTTTTATCAAAAAGAACTATGACGATATCTACAAAGCAAAGATTGCGGAGTACAAGACCTTTGCTGACCCATTGTTGAAAGAGGCCCTGTTCAAGGAGTTCATTCCAGTAATAGAGGATATAACAGGGGACTATATCGAGGTCAAATCGGTCATCAACACGACAAACATCATTGATTCCCACCTCGATCTGCATATGGAGACCACTTGGAACAAAACGGTCAAGGACAATCCGTATTCCCACCATCTAAAACAGCATGAAAGGATGTTCGAGAGCGTCATTTCCAAAAGGGCTAGGAGCTACAATGAGAAGATGAACTTCATGGACCTTGGACTTGACATCGATTTCAAGACCGTTGCCAATATCAACCAATTCACCCTTAAAAGGGACAAGATGCCGTTTATGTTCGATGCCTATAAGAACGGCGACGTGGACCAGCACTCCGTGGGGATGCTGTACGTGGACATCGACATCGCCTATTATGATGAGGACAGCCAGAAACAGATGGACTTTTTCAATGAAATGAAAGCAAAAGCGGTAAATCCAGAGGCTGCTGATGAGTATGGTTATTTCTGGGTGGTCTATGAAGCAAAAAAACGGGAAGGGAGCGCCGTTGTGTTCGGAAGCAACAGCGTTACCCCCACACTATATGTAAGAAACTACGAGCCGTCGTCCAACACTCGTAAGGAAGCCGCCGACGAGGCACTTCACAATAATTTGATAATTAACATTTTAAACCATTAAAAAAATGAGAACGTATTTAAGTAAAAAAACACAATTTATACTGGGTATTGCACTATCAATGGTAGCGATACTGGTATGTATTTTGGCCCCTGACATCGGAACCGGGCTTCTTTTGGCAAGTGTCCCGATTTGGGGCGTAGTGGCCGATGGAACTTTCAAGGAACTTTCCGTGGAGGAGATTGCCAAGCTGTCCCCGGAGGATCAGAACAAGTACTTCGCGGACAAAGCGGAGCACCAAAAGGCAGACCTGATAGCCGATTTTGAAAAGAAGATCCAGGAATCGACAAAAAATTTCCTGACCAATAAGGAGATCGAAAAGGTAAAAGAGGATTTCAATGCCCAGATCAAGGACATGCCCATCGAGGAACTCAACAAGTATGTCGAGACCATCGATAAATTGAAGAAAGAGGTCAAGACGGCCACCGATCTGGCAAACGATATAAAGGAAATTGCCAAAACACAGGGCAAGGAGCTTGCCAAGATGAAGGAAAAGAGCAGCATTCCAGATGTGCGAAGGAAGGCGAGCCGCAAGGCCCATATGGAGGAACTTATCAAGCACGCACTTACTTCGAAGGAGTTTGAGTCATTCTCGGCAAGGGGCTATAAAGGGGCCACCTCCAATATGTTCCTTGACCAAGAGGCCGATAAGCTGCAATTGAAGGTCTTGGGGACCAAAAAAGGCGATGAGTCCGGGAACATCGAAAAGGCGACCGTGGACACTTCGAGCCACACCGGGACGGTGCTGATAAGTGACGTATCCGACATTGTCCGGGACGACACCCCGACCAGGGTATCCCATGTACGGGACCTTTTGAACGTCAGTATGACAAATCAGGCCCAGGTCGTAGCGGGCCAGGTCTATGACTTTACTGATGCATTGACACTCGGTGCCGTGATGTTGGCCGAGAACGGTGAGGCCCCCGAAAGCGTATTCAAGTCCAAGGAGAACACCTGGGGACTTAAAAGAATCGCCAATTCCATGCGGTTGTCCAAGAGGGAGATTAGCGTAAACGGACTTCAATGGGTGATGGACAAGGTACTATCCAAATTGCCGGATGCCACGCTCTATGTTGAGGACGTGCAGCTTTTGTTCGGTGACGGTCAAGGGAACAACGTAAAGGGATTGACAAAGGAGGCACAGGCCTTCAATTTGGCACCCAACAACTATGTTGCCACTTCCTTTGCCAGCCACGCAACTTTTAACGAAGGCGCACAGACCCTAATCACTTTTGCCGCGCCACACGGCCTTAAGAACGGTGATAGTCTGACAATTGCCAATGCAACCGCGGGAGCTTCGGCAACAGCTTATAATAAAGCCCACGATTCAATTGAGGTTATCAATGCAACCCAGGTTGTTATCGATGCTGCATTTACCGCAGATCCGAACGTTGCGGCCAACTGGACAGGTTCTTCGACCTCTCCCTTCTATCAGCAGATAGACAATGCCCAGGAATACGATGTGCTTGCGGTCGCCGATGCAAACCTGGAAGCAGGGGAGTATACGGTAACGGGGCATGTAGTACATCCCAGCATGGCGACCAAGATCGGCCTGTTGAAAAACAGTCAAGCGGATTACCTGAACATATCCAAAGATGGCAATGGAAGGGTGACCGGGGTCAACGGTAAACCGTTGGCGACTACCACCGCAATGCCCTTCGGTAAGTTCCTTTCCGGGGATTTCTCAAGGAACGGTGTTGAGCTAAGGGAGTTCACCCCCTTGAACATCCAGTTCGCTGAGGACGTGGAGAGCGTGAAAAAGAACGAGATAGTGATAGTGATACAGGAGGAGATAATCTTCCCTATCTACAATCCCTACTGGTTCACCTTCGGAAAGTTCAGTACGGCGAAGACCCAATTGGAAACACCGTAAGGTTATGGAACTGACCATAAAAGGTGACGAACGAAAGCTGAGGCGGTTGGCCAAGGAAATCCGCCTACGGCTCAAAAGGGACGGTCTGGAACTCTCCTTAAAGAAGGAAAGTGCTGGAAAATCCATTCCCAAGAAGGTAACGCCAGTAGCGAAAGCCCCTACTCCTAAAAAAGAACAGGGGGGGGCAACTGGTTCAAAAAAGGATAGCAAATGATAATCTCCCGTTCATATTTCAAGGGATTGTTGGACATCCCCAATATCGAGGACACCGCCCCGAACAGCAGTCTGTTGGGCAATGTCTCCGAACTGGACCTGTTCATCCGGGAATACGAGCGGGACTATCTGATAAAAGCACTTGGATATTCACTGAACAAGGAATTCCAATCACATTTGGAGGTGGTTGACGGACAGACCGAGCAAACGGTCAGGCCCGATGCGCCCCAAAAGTGGAAGGACCTCATGGACGGGAAAGAATATTCAAAGGATGGGAAGCTGGTCAATTGGCGGGGCCTTGTCTTTGATGACAATGGCGACCAAAAGAGCCCTATCGCTCCCTATGTGTGCTATCATTTTTTGAAGAACGACCTGAGCCGATGGATGGGTACGGGGATACAGACGGAAAAAGCAAAGAATTCCGTCAAGGCCGACCCTGCACCAAAGGCAGTGGCGATATGGCAACTGTTCTATCGGATGACGGTGGAAAACGTTACGGACGAAGTGGCACTGTTCGAGTTCATTGAAGATATGAACGATTTGGACGAAACCACCTACCCGCATTGGATTCCCTATAGGTTCGGAAAACGCAATATCATGGGGATATGATAGTCGAGGAACGATTGATACCGATTTTCGATACCCTTCCGGCACAGACCATCGGTGGGTCCGATTACATCCCCCACTTTGATTTTGGGAGCCATAGGGACCTTTTGCTGTACCTGAACCACAAGAGCAAAAAGGGTGGCAAACGCTATCCTTTGACTTGGTTGCAGACGCCTTTTAAGGTGACCGGTGACAAACGGTTGGAGGTACGGTTGAAACTGGTACTTGCAACCTTGTCAAATGGTGAAATGAGCAACAGGGAGCGGTTGGAGGTAACTTTTAAACCTACCCTCTACCCTTTGCTTATAAACGTCAAAAAGGCGCTGAACAGGTCAGGTTTCACAAGGATACTCGATGCCGATAGGAACGTACAAACGAACTTTTTCAAGTACGGTTTCAACGGCCAGAACGAGGTAACGGATATATGGGACGCCATCAAGTTTGAGTGTCTGCTTGAAATGACGGAGACTCCGATTGCGTGCCTTCATTAAAAGAACAAACAATTATTAAAAACAAAAGATTATGTCAAAATATGTAGAATCCGTTGCGAACAATGCCAATACCAGCATTGTAGCGACAGGGGGCATTGACAAGCAGGGATTGACCGGAGCTTACCGGGGCCTTATCTGGACCTCAAGTTCGTTTTCCTTTGCAGGGAACACTGCTGCCAAGGACATCACCCAGCACAACACGGGTGTTGCCGCTGGTAACGTAATACCCCTTGGAAAAGGTAAGTTCAGTGACCAGAGCACCGATGCCACCTTTTTTGAGGATGCCCCTTTGAACATCCGTTTGAAGCAGACGGACAAAATAGTTTCCCTACAGTTCGATATCGCATTGAACGCTTGTACGGAAGCTGAACTCCAAAAAATGGAGGGGAAAACTGGACGTGTTTTCCTTGTCACGGACAAGAACTTCATCAAGGGAAGGAAGAACGATGACGGCACCGTCCAGGGAAGGCCATTGTCCAGTATCGACGTTGACCGTATCGAACCAACGGACGATTCGCCCGTAGCCTATGCCACCATAACGATGACCTTCGACGATCCCAAAGGTGACATTAGGAACCCTTTCGAAGCTTTGATCGATTGGGACGTTGAGGAAATGGACCAGGTGTTCGCCGTGGCCCAGACCGTTGCAAACGTTTCTTCCAATGGAGCGACCTTGACGGCAGAGTTTACTTTGGTGGATGCCCTTGGTAATACCAACCTAACGGGAGGTGCCCAAGCGGACTTTAAGGCAGATGACGAGGACGGTAACAGCTTGACGATTGCCTCCGTTGGCGTATCATCGAACACCTACACGGTAAATATCACCACCGCACTTACAAAGGCGTATGTTTCATTTGACGGTATCAGGAACATTTCGGGTGTCCTGTATTATTTGAGTCCAACATTGATAAGCACGACATAATGGCGGATTTAAGCAAATACAGGTTCGACAGGAGCTTTAAGAACTGTCCGGCAAGTGAGTTCAAGAAGAAACTCAAAGCGCGGTACAAAGGACTTTCGGCCAAGGACATCCAAACCCTTACCGAACGGGAGTATGGTAGGGAGGAAAGGGAAAAAGTGGAAAAACTACAGGATGGCAACGGTACTGCAACTAAGGCAAAGACTGGCGCCACTGGTAAATAAAGAGGTCGTCTATGGGATATTCTTTGAGAGCGTCAAAGCATTTGAGGCGTATCTCATAGACCTTAACCAAATCCGTTTGGAGGACGGTGAGGACGTTTTTGGGAACCTTACCGGGACCTATTCAAAATCCACGGAACTGGAATCCCTTTTCGGGGAAGGTCCTAGACCCATAAGGCCAAAGGTAGAGGGCGAACCCTATAACTTCCAATGGACGGGCGGGCTGTTCGATGGCATGAGAATCGACATCTTTTCGGATTCTGCTGAATTTGACAGCACCGACCCCAAAACAGGGGAACTCAAAAGAAAATACGGCCAGATTCTGGGACTACAGGAACGGGATTTGGAAGAGGCAATAAGGGAAAGACTTTTCCCGGATTTCATCAAAAGGTTCAGGCAAAGATTGGGCTATGCGGCAATTGGCACATAACAGGCATTATTACGAGGCTTTTCCGTTCCTGCTTTTCTTCAGGGCAATGGAAAACGAGGAAATCCTTGAACAACACAATGTTTCCCAAGGGGATTGGGAGGAAATCAAAAAACGGTGGATCCTAAAGAACGAGAACTGGTCCACGGATGCCTACGCCAAGGCCCAAAGGGACGAACTGGCCCACAGGAGCAAGTACAACAAACTCCTTTTTTTGAAAGAGAGGGCCACTTGGAGTGAAGAAGGACTCAAAGACCTTTTTGAAAAAGTAAGGTTGAAATGGGATGATGACCGATTGAAACGGGACGGAAACCTTTTGAAAGAGCTGAACAAGGCAAAAAAGCTACAGGAGATATACGCAGGACAAAAGAAAGGGCTTGAGGAGCAAAAACTAAACGAATTTGATGACAGGGAGGGCATGAGCGTAGAGAACGCTTACCAATGTATTGCCTCTCTTGAACTTGCAGGAGCTACCATACCGGACTATGAAAAACTAACACTGGGAAAATATGACGCATTGAGCGCGACCCTTGAAAAAAGAAGCAAAAAAGCAAGCTAATGGCAGAAGGGCAGATTTTAGGTAAGGATGTTATCAATGACGATGTATTCGAACGTCTCAACAAGTTCGTCACGTCCTTGGATGACATTATTTTGCGTTTCGATAAGGTTGAAAAGACCGGACGGAGCGCATCTTCCTCCATTGCATTTGCCGAAGCCGAAAAAGAGAACGCCGAGGCCATAAAAAAATCGAATTCCGCACTTACCGAAAGGCAGAAGCTGGAAAATCGCATATCCACACAGACCGAAAAGATACGTGCAGCTAATTCCGACCTTGGAAGACAGTACGCACAACAGCGAGTTGAACTGACCAGGTTGAACCGTGAGAACCGGACCCAAGAAACCATTGTCAATAAAAACGAACGGGCCTACAAAAGGTTATCACTACAATATAACGAAGCGAAAAAGGATCTAAAGGACCTTATTGTCACCATTGGACAGTACACCCCTGCGGCACAAAGACAGGCAAGGGAGGTAGAAAGGTTGGGACAAAAGATCAAAACGGCAGATGCGATTGCAGGGGATTTTCAAAGAAATGTAGGGAATTATCCAAGCGCTTTAAGGCCTGCCATAGGTGTCGTTCGTCAATTGATAGGTGTCTTTGGTGTGGTAGAGGGTATACGTCTGGGAGCAAGGCTTGTGGCAGACCTTTCAAGAATTGCCAGGGAAGCCCGGGGAGTGGATTTTGCCTTCGAAAGGCTTGGTAACAATGCAACCCAAGCGTTTGAAAAAACACGGGAAAGTACCCGTGGATTGATTTCAGAGCTTGATTTAAAAAGGGCAATTGTACAATTCGACAATTTTAACCTTAGCCTGGAACAAATCAATACATTATTGGAGTTCGCCGCGGTAAGAAGTGCCCAAACCGGAGAAAATTTTGAGTTCATGCTGAATTCACTGGTTGAGGGTCTTGCTAGGGAATCACTTAGAAGGTTGGACAATTTGGGTGTTTCCATGAACGACATCAAGAACACTTCAAAAGAGCTTGGCGTCAGTATAAATGAAGCTTTCACCATTTTGGCGGGACAGGAAGTCGAAAGGGCGGGCAATATCCTGGACGAAGCTGCGAATGGAGGACAAAGGTTCAATGCATCCTTGGAGAACATCAAACAAAGTGTTGGCGATAACATCAATACCTTCAAAGGCTTTGGTATCGTAAACACTTTCCTGGAAAGGACAAATCTTTTGGTAAAGATCCAAGGCGAATTTCTTAATGGCAACATTTCGCTGATCGATAGGCTTAAGGCGGGGTTTGGGTTCCTAAGCAGTAGCCGCGCCGAAGAGAACAGGCAACTGCTTGAAGAGATTGAAAACCGTAGGAAGCTAAAGAAGGAAATTGATGCACAAATCGAGGCTTATGGAAAACTCAACAATATTACCGGACAAGGACCTTTGGAAGAAGGTCAAGGGGGTTTCGACTTTTTAACGGGGCCGGAACAGGAAAATGCAATCAAAACTTTGGAGACCATTAACCAGGACCTTGAAAAACAAAGACGGCTTTTGGAGGCGACGGATGTTACGGACAAAAAAAGATTGCGGACAATCGCCGATAAAATAAACGCCCTCAAGGCGGAACGTGAGGCAATCCTTTCCCTATTGGACACCGAAGAAAGGGCCAATAGGTCCAGAAGGGAGTTCATAGACACCTTTGAACTTGACAGTGAGGCCACTATCAATGGGACAATAGGCTACTTAAAGAACCTTCGGAGTGCAGTGAGCATTGGTGGTGCTGAATGGATAAACCTGACCGCTCAGATCGAGGATTTTGAAAAGACCTTGACAAGGTTGAGGGAACAGGCCACATTGTCCGTAGAGGACATTGCCTTTATTGATTCGGATGCTGCCCAAGATGCTTTGGATGTCCAGAATTTTCTTAATACTGAGGGAATCGAGATTCAAGCTTTGGAACTGTCAAAATTCCTTAAACAGAACCAAGAGGAGCTTTTGTCTGAATACGATTCGCTTTATGAGAGGGACTTTGATAATTTCTTAAAATGGGCAAAGGCAAAAACGGAAGCTGAGATTGAGGAAAACAACGCTAGGGAGCGCCTCCTTAACGATAGTTTGAGTGTGGCGCAGGATTTTGCACAGGCATTTTTTGAAATACAGGCCAATCGGATAGATGATGAAATCAGTAAACAAAACGATGCGTTCGATGCCATAGTCAACAATAAAAACTCAAGTGAGGAACAGATTAGAATTGCTGAGTTAAAAAGGGACGAGAATGAAAAGCGACTTCTAAAGGAGCAAGAAAAAAGGCAAAGAAGAGCATTTTTGCTACAACAAGCTTTTGAAGTGGCAAAAGTTTGGATTGCAGATGCGACCGCGAGGGCAAATGCTTTAGCCTCAACATCCTTAATTCCTTTTCCTGGAAACTTAGCCGCCTTTGCCTCAATGCAAGGTATAATTACCACAAACACCGCAATAGCTTTAGGCGCAATACTGGCCCAGTCCCTTCCTGCCTTCTTCAAGGGCAAAAACTACACCGACAAGTACGAGGGTCCGGCAACATGGGGGGAGCGTGGCCGCGAGGTCAAAATCGGATCGGATGGCAGTGTGGAACTATCACCGAACAGGACCACACCTTTGTACGTCAAAAGGGACGATATCATTACCCCGACCGTTTCGGATTTCCAAAGGAAGATGAAGCAGCCGGGAAGCGAAGTGTTCAAAAGGGTGGTAGGGAACAAATACAAAGCCGATACGGATGCAAGAATGCGGGTCGTACATATAAGCGGCCAAAGGGATTCCGAGACCGCAGACCTTATCCGTGAGACCAATAGGCTGCTCAAGAAAATGAACAGGAGACCAATAAACGTCAATTCAAACGTGGTCATCAAGAAACCCTCCAAATTCTTTGCCGCATGAGGGTCGGACAGGCAAATAACGCCCGGTTCTTCCTCCTTTCCCCGCAAAGGAACGGGGGAAGGCGCGTCCAGGTCGAGGATATAGAGGACTTTGATTCGGTGTATGCCGACATTTACAAAAAGGATACAACGGGCAATTACTATCGGACGGAAAAGAACGGCAGAATGGAACTTGGCACGGAGGGCTACCTATACCTATTGGCCATATGGAGCCTTTACAAGACCCGTGCCGATGTTCGTTTGTTGACGGAGGTCAAGGACGAAACCAAAGAAACGGAGGATTGGACCCTTATCTCAAACCCTTCGGTAAATCTGAACACCTTGAAATTCGATGATGAGAATGAAACGGTAAGTTTTGAGGTCACCGAGGGCGGTCATCTGGAATCGATAGAGGCCCGATGGGACGATGAATATGACCTTACGGCGGAAGGAGTTCCCAATATGGCCTATGTCAACGTTTTCTTTGGGGGTAGAAGGATATTGAAGCGGACCAAGTACGTTGGAGGCACCATAGAGGTCGATGCCAGGGACGACCAAGGGGCGACCGCACGCGCACTCCCTTTGACGACCGAATACCGTAGTCAAGAAACCTTTTTATCAGACAACAATAACGTACTGGCAAATTCACAGGGAGGGACTTATGCGTCCCTTAGCTTGCCCGCTACAATCCTGACCAATGCCCCACAGGACTTTAACTATAAAATCAATGGTAAGGTCGGAATCGAGGTCACAAACCCATCATTGGCCGGTAATATACATTTGGACCTGGTACGTTACAACAATGGAGAGGCACAGGATTTTGATGAAATCGTGCTAAGGTTGGCGAGCGGAAACCCCGCTAATTTTGGGGAGGTCCTTGAATACGAGTTCAATAATTATGAACTGGAGGTAAAGGAAGGGGACAGTATCGGGATCATGACCCTATCCGACACCACAAGTTTTGGGGAGCTTCGCCTTAAGTACAAGGTCACGGACGATACCTCCTTTATTTTCAGTACCGATGACCCATCACAGCCCACACTTTCCAAGGCCATTAAACTTCGGACGGCGTTCCAACAATTGGTCAACGTGTCAACGGATTCAACTGACATCAGTGTGGAAATGCCCGTATTTGAAAACGCGGCAGGCTATACCAATGTGGGCGAGGTCCTTTTGGTGCACGGTTCATGGATAAGGAATATGCCCCAGATAATCAACGAGGGGGAGGACGACGAAAGGAGGGTACAGACCAACCTTTCCCTAAAAAAACTCTACGAGGGCTGTAAGATACTCAGGCCATTGCGCTATGAGGCCAGGACAACAAACGGTAAAAAGGAGTTCCATGTCGGCCTTGAAAAGGAAACACAACAGAACTTTATTGGGGCAAGGTTACAGGATGCCAACGGCTATATACCGCCTATCACACCGGAACGGGATGTGATAGGCGAAAACATCTATGGTACGGTGATTTTGGGAAGTACCACATCCGGGACGAACTATGAGGAAGTGAACAACCTTTTTTCCATCTGCGGGGTGGGCAATTGGAACACCTTCAATACGGATTCGGACAAAAAGTATGAGGTCACGACCGAGATTAGGACGGGATCGGAGGACTTTGAGCTTGAAAGGCAGTTCCAGTTCGAGGATTTCCCGGACAGGGACACCCCAAGGCAGAACGATTGGTTCCTTGTACATGCCAAAAAGGTAGGGCTTGACTACCAGCCGGTAAAGTGGCAGGACATTTACGAAGAAAGACCAAAAAACGTCTATGATGCGGATTCCAATTTCAATTGGATATTCAGACCAAGGAACCTACTTGAGGGCCATGGATGGAAGATAAAGAGCTGTCTTGACGAGAACATCAACAATTATCTAAGGCACATTTCCGGCCAGAACTACAATGATTCCCTTATTACAAAAAGGGCCGGGGAAGAAGAGCGCCCGGAGAACGGGAGGGTGTACCACACCACACTTGAGAGGGCGACGGTGGATCTTTTGGGCATCAAATTCTCGCTTCCGGTCAGACAGAACATTATCCAACAATTAAGGGGGAAGACGAACGGAATCGACAATAGGTTCGGGCTTATCGCCCACCTGTACAAGGGTGAAGTAGTGTACAGTAGATTATTGGAGGCGGACCTTAACAGGGACGGGAACTTTGAACTAATACCTGCAATTAGATGAGTACGATAGCGATAAGGATAGTGACCCAGCCCAACGACCCCGCAATGGTGGATTTTGGCGACATACGTTTTCAGATTACCCACAATGGGGTCACGGAAACACTGATAGAGACACTTTCCACTACAAATGGTTTTGAAAGGTTCCTCTATCTTGACAGGCAGGGAGAGCAGTTCGGGATCGATCCGCAGCAATCGACATCCGATGCTTTACAGGCTTCCTTCTACAGCTTTGCGTTCAACAGGGACCATAAGAACGTATTTGGTAATAAGAATTTGTCGGCAACGATAAGCGGTAACCTTGTGACCATAACCGCCAAGGTTGGAACGTTTAGCAACGCTTCCTATACAGGGAATGCCTTTTATCATGTAAACTTTGATATTGACAACTCGGTACAGGAAGTGCCAAGTACGTTCTCATTTGTCAGGACCACTGTAGGGGGATGTTCGAACATCAGATATACGGCCCAGGCAGCGACCGGAGGGACCGCCCCATATCGTTTGGAACTGTTGGGGAACAACATTTTCACGGGATGGGACGGAAACGCGGACATCAACTTCAATCTTGACAGGGGCCAACTCTATAGTGGCAACCTGTACGATTCCAGAAATAGGGTTATCGATTCAGTTTCGATCATAGTACCAAGACAATTGACGGTCGGTGACTTCAAGCACGACACAATACCAAATATTGGTTATTCGGACCTTACGGTGAGAGTGCTCAACACCGTTAAAGGGACTTCTCCCGTGGAATATGCCCTTGAGGACGCATTGAACAACCAGACGGCATGGCAGCAGGACACCACCTTTGGGGGCCAATTGCCGGGGCTTTACACCTTAAAGATTAGGGACGTTTACGGTTGCGAGATAAGCAAGCAGATACAGTTATTTGAGTTTGTCGATCCCAACGGGACCAATGATCCCATAAGATATTTTAGGATAAGCGAGTTCAATTCACTTTCATTTGCCGAAAAACTGGATTATGATTTCGACATAAGGAAGAACCACAAGAACACCCTGAGCTATGAAGAGGAAGTTGGGATTCCCTATAAATCGATATTCTGTTTCCCACCAAAGGCGAACATAAGGACCCAGTTCAAGAGCAGTTATGATATCCATGTATGCACGTTGTTGCGCTCGGACGGTTCAAAATTGTCACTCCCCTTGGTGCAGACACAACAGAACATAGGAACTACGGAAAGGGTGGACTGTACGCTTTTTACAGTTGACGGGGGAACGGGGATATATTTTGAAGGTGGCAACCAATACTTGCCCAATACGAATACCATAAATCCCGAAAATCCAACATCCCCTTACAACGGTGGACTGCCGGAATGGGCCAAGGAAGGTGCTTTCGTTGCACTTGACGGCCTTGGGACCTTTGAGATAAGTGAAACGGATCTTTTCGATACCTCCAGGGGTGTACTTTACTTTAAACTTGATACCAATATTTCCAGTACAAACGGAATGGTCCAAGTAAGGTACAACCGTCATCCCTACAACCTTTACCGGATGGATTTCAACATGAACCTTGTCAGTTTTGGCGCAAAAGTTGTAATCGAAGCGGGATGGGAAATTGATGGGGAAGCCCGGATAGAGAGAAGGTTTGATTCGGAACAATTTGAAGTCCTTTTGGACACCAGGGATTATTTGAAACTGACTTGGGAATCCAATGTCAATTTTGATGATATGGTCTTTTCCGATGGTATAACCTGTGAAATGTGGCTAAGGGGAAGATTAAGGCCATTCTCCATTGGCAGTTCGGAAACGGCTGAATCTGACGATAGGACCAGGAGCCTGAAACAGAGGTTCCGTTTGGGGCAGCGCCTTGAGGTCCCTTTGATGACCGCAAAGCAGTTCCATAAGCTAGGTCTGGCCTCGGGGATTGCAGATGACGGAATATTTACCATACAGGGGCTTCAAATGGTCGTGCTCGAACCTCCAAGTGAGGAAGCTTTGGGGGATACGAACCTTTATTCCGTTACGGCCGAATACGCCTATGAAACGGAGAGCTTGGCAGTTAGGGACGATGAGATTGTATTGAACCCAAGTACGGGGATAGTGGGAACGTCTCAAACGGGTAAGGAACCGATACCAACAGTATCTAACCTTCGTTTGTTGCGCCTTTCCGATGGAAGGTGGTTCCAAGATTCGGGGGGCCGTTATGTATCGTTATAGAGCGGTTGTCGTAGTAGTTGGTGCTACGGTCAACATAGGTGTTGCCAGTTGGCCATTTTTTCTCGTAACGACCAAGGACAATATAGGTTATGAGGTAGTAAAGTAACATGTTGTAAATGTAATGAATACGGTTCAAACGAACAGTAATTTAGAATAAGACTAAGTCTAATTAAATTAATTTTGATACATGTCATACACAGTCACATCTAACGGTGTCCGGTTGGACGATATCATCAATAATTCGGTAAGGGTTGACCAACTTTCGAACACCGATAAGGTGGCGCTCATGAATACACTTTTCCCTGAACGCGTTCTTGCGGAAGTGGTCAACGGGGAGACGGTTTTTAGGGACAAGGACGGTAACGAACTATTCAGATTCTAATGGTAACAGCATTGATAATTTTATCGATTTCCCAAATAGCAACCTTTGGTGCCATATGGTGGCTTCATCGGGAATTGAAAAGAAAGACCTTTTTGTATTGGGAGCAAGAGGGTAAGGAAAAAGTTTTAAGGAACTCCAAAGGGGACGAAATAACAAGGTTATGAAAAAAGTATTACTGGCCCTTTTCGGGCTTTTTTTGGTAGTTGTAAATGCACAGAACACAGCGGATTTCAAGGTCCGTTCCATTGCTCCTACGGTCGCGGACGCTGCGGCAATGAACGCAATCACTGGCACAAAACTTACCGAAGGTACGACCGTATATAGGTTGGACACGGCAACATACTGGGTATATGATAATGCACAATGGAACAATACGGGTGTAGGGGCCTCTGGTGGAGGCTCAGGCGCTACCCAGTTGAGCCAGCTAACCGATGTTAACTTGGCAACACCGACGGCGGGAAACATACTTAGGGCCAACGGAACGCAGTTCACCAGCGACCGCCTGAATTTTAGTGATTTGGATGGATCCTTGGGCAATGACCAAGTTGCTTTGGATGCGGGTATAGGTATCAATAAGTTACAGGACATTGGTCCTGATGTACTTTTGGGCAGGATAGGCGCAGCGGGAAGTATTCAGCCTTACGGTATTTCAACATTGAAAAACTGGTTAAGTTTTCAGGCTTCGGAAATCGATTTTACCCCATACCTAACAATCACTTCAACCAATACACAAGCGGCACTACAAGAACTGAAGGACGAAGTGGATGGGATTTCCGGGGGTGGGGCGTCCTCTCCCGAACTTTTCTTAAAAGAAAACGTCAGCGTTGCTACCACAGCCAATATTACGCTATCGGGAACGCAGGCCATTGATGGGGTAAATGCCAGTAGTGGGGTCAGGGTCTTGGTCAAGGACCAGACAAATGCCAGTGAAAATGGCATTTACGTTGCTTCGACCGGGGCTTGGACACGTGCGGAGGATGCGAACACAACACAAGAAGTGTCAAGGACCTTGGTCTACGTGCTTTTTGGGAGTGCCAATGCAAACAAGTTCTTTCAAACCAATTTCGCCACTCCAAACGCACTTGGCGTGCAGGACGTTGTATTTAATGAGGTTGACTTATATGCGTCAGGAGGCGGCGGTTCATTGACCGTACAAGACGAAGGAATAGGATTGGCCACTGGTACAACAACCTTAAATTTTACGGGAGGAGGGGTTACCGCAAGCGGGACGGGAGCAATCAAGACTATTAATATTCCAGTCGGACCAAGCACGGGTTTGGAAGCCCTGGACGAAGGCGCGGGACCCGGATGGCGGCCTGTAGGCCGTAACGCAGCAAACTACGGTAATATAGGGCAAGATGCGGTCGATTTCTCGGTAAGTTTATCGACCTCTGAAACATATGGTGCCACTGGTTGGAATTCATTTGCATCGGGCGAAAACCAAACCGCAAGTGGATCCAATTCTTTTCTGGCGGGGGGCTTTCAAAACACCGCAAATGGATTAGATTCTTTTGTAGGCGGTGGCTTTCAAAACACTGCCAGTAACACCTATTCTTTTGTGGCTGGGGGCTTGCAAAACACCGCAAGTGGAAGAAGTTCTTTTGTTGGTGGGGGCTTCGGCAACACCGCTCCATCATTCGGGGAGGTTGTAGTAGGTACTTACTCAACGCTTTATAGCCAAAATAGTAGTTCTTTTTTTGATGCCGCGGATAGGGTGTTCAATGTGGGCAATGGAGCAAGTACGGCCAATAGGAGCGATGCACTTACCATACTCAAGTCTGGCCTTATAACCGCCCCGTCTTTGACAAATGCACTTATAACCAGTTCAGCCAGTGACCAAGTATTACTGACACGTGGATGGTTTAATGCGAATTCGGGTGTCACAACGGGCATCAAGGGGGATATAGAAGTGGTGTCGGAAAACGATTGGTTGGTGAGACCAAACCGGATATTGATAGATAACCTGTTTATCCAGAACGGCACCGAGACTGCGGGCCATTTACTGGCGGTTTCAACCACCTCGGATAGGTTTGATTTGATCGATCCCTCAACTTTGGTAGGTTCAGTGGACCAAACGGCCAATTACACTTGGACGGGGAACCACGTTTACCAAGAGCCGGTTACTTTAAAAAAGAAGACGGACACCAACAATACGCAGGCACTCATCTTTCAAAACGAAGCTACGACAGTTACGGACGGTGCCTTGGCATGGTCCGACGATGCAAAGGGGCTGTACCTCCAAAACCTGGTTTCCAACAAGGAGCTACGACTTGAGATAAACGGGCAGCTTTCCTATAACGGACAGGTGAACATCGGAACAAACCAACTTACGGTCGGTGCAATAGCATCTTCGAACAATATCGAAACATCACAGGCGGTGGTTGCGCAGCAATTGAAACTCAACCCACAGACCACAGCGCCCTTTCCCGAAAACGGTAAACTGTACAGTAATAATTCAGGTGATACTTTTCTTGGAGTGGGCGGTGCTTGGGAAAGAATAACCACAACGGCCGATGGTGAAAGTGGCATCCAATCCGACCTTACGGGCCAGCCCACCGGAGCGGAAGCGATCACCAACATGGTAAAAATCTCACAGTCCAATTACGATGCGGGCACCCCGGTAGCCGGAACGGAATATATCATTAAAGATCCCGCGGCAATGGAAAGTGCGGGTTCTACCTCAATTGATTTCGTAAACAGCGATGGTTATGCGGTCTCCCACCAATATTATGACAACACCATCAACGATTTTACATCATTCAGTTTGGTGGACATGAAGGCGGGTTATCTATTGGAGATCTACCTGAACCAGGCGACCGAGCCAACCTTTACACCGGCGATCGCCAATGAAGTGGACGGTACTTTGGATTGGACCACGGACAACCTGGCCAACACGGATGTCACCCTTTATGTCTATTATAACGGTAGGGGAACCTATAAAAAGTCTTACGAAAAGGGTAACTGATGAAATGGATTTTCTACTTGCTGGTTTTTTTGCCTTGGTCCTGTTTTCCACAAAACACGGGAAACACATGGCGACGGGCCGTCGAAAATTCACGACAACAGGCAGGCCAGGGCAGCCCCGAGCTTTACACGGTAAACAACGCATTGGCAACAGGCGCGAACGAGGCCGATGACACGTTTGGATTATCCCCGGCAAGTGGAGCGGGATTGGCTTCTGCAATAACTCCGACACCTCAAGATGGTTCTTTTGTTTTGGTCATAACCGAAACTTCAGCACCCGACAGGATGGAGGAAACGGTCAACCTCACTGATGGCGTTACCTATATAATCGGCTATTGGGCATGGAGCGACACAGCAAACGGAGGTAGAAGCCAGTTGTGGACGGGGTTTACATCTTCACCAAACCAATTTTATACAACCACACCAACATACTATGAACACATTTTGACGGCAAGCGGAACGACCCAGTTAATGAGATGGTATGTCCAGATTTCGGGCTCAGAAGTTTATGTTGATGGACTTAGTATCAAAGAGCAATGAGAAATATTCTACCTATCATAATGCTGTTTTTCCTATGTCTTGCAAAGGCCCAAACGACCATTGTTCTTTCCACAAAAAAGGCGTTTCCCGGTGCTTTTGGTCCGGCCGAAGTTGCAACAGGTGGCCATGAAAACACCCCCAACTATGTTGGTGTCACGAATACAAACAATTCCGGCACGGGATCACTAAGGGGAAGCATATCTGACAATACCGTATTGATCCCAACGGTTAACGGAGTAATCTCCCCATCTTCAATTTTAAGTAGCTCGGGTATTGAAAATTTTACCTACTGGGGCCAGTTTGCGCCAATTGGCGGTCTGAGGGTTTCGGGCGAGAGCGTAAGGTTTCAAGATTGCACCAATTTAATAATAAGGTATTTGACAACTGAATTTGGAAGTACTGGGATTGCCCCTTTACGAATAGAGGAAGCTGACGCTTGGAGCCATCCCGTGGGGGAAGATAACCACGCCATATATTTGGACCATATTTCGGCAAGGTACAGTGAGGACCAAGTGACCGATGCCATAACAAGGCACTCCACCGATAAAGTGACTATATCCAATTCCATATTCGCGGAATCCGCAACCGGTGGAATTATAGGCGACTCTGGAAGTGCTGCAGCAGACACGGGAGAGTCCACCTATGCAAGGAATTTTGCTTATAACGTTAGCCATAGGTTTCCCAACGTATCAGGTTCGATCCATGATCATCAAAACTTTAACAACTATCAAACCAACTGGTCCAGTAGGTTGATACGCTCCAATGGAGGTGTGCTAATCGATGTTTACCATAATTACTCAGAGTTGGGGAACATAACACAAACATCAAGCATACCTGTGCATAAATTGGGAAATCCACGGACCAATGCAAGGGTTTATGCAGGGTTCAATTTCGTTGGGGGCGTGGATGAGGCCCCGACCGACAACCAAACGGGAATAGTGGTCTATTATAACAACAATGGGGCCGAACTCGACAATGCGCCCGTTGATGCTTCGTATTATGTATCGTCCAAACAGCATTCATTTTCAGAACCATTGAACGGAGTATTGAATTTTTCAGAGGTAAAAGCCGAGATCACCAAGTATTCCGGAAACATTCGCGGTATCAATGCCGATGGTTCCCCCGGATATTACCGGGACAACAAGGACCAAGAGTATATCGACAAATCTTTAACTAGTACATCTGAATCCAGCTATAGGGATGCAGCATCTTGGGATGCAGCTACGGCCCCGGCATCGGTGAGTTATGCCGACACTGACGGGGATTTTATGCCGGATTGGTTCGAGAACCAGCACGCCCATCTTGACCCAAACAGTTCGGCTGATAGGGATACGGTCCATGTAAATTGGACATTTTCAGCATATACAGTTACCAACTCACAAGGGCAGGGAAATTGGTACATAAATGCGTACAATGTGACCAATAACGCGGGTTATACAAACTTGGAAATGGCAGCGGCGTTCTATGCGGGCGATTTTGACTTACAAGCTACTACGGGAAGGGTAATAAAAAGGCCAACGATAAACGGTGGCAAAGTGAAAATTAAAGAGAATTGATATGACAAAGTGGATGGACAAATTAGGGAAGTGGCAACAGGTTTTGCTTGCTACGTTTTTTGGGCTTTTAGGTTGCGCCCTATGGGTCATCCCGTTTTGGTTCGAAACCAAGGGGATGGCCAAAGGGCAGGAGGCATCATGGCCAACGGCCTATTACTTTTTCCTTCTGTTCGGGACCATAGCCATTGGATTGAGCTTACGGCTTTCCAGGATTGACAAACTGTTCAATATAGGCACTGGTTTCCTCGGAAAATTTACCAATAGCGATAAAACGAAGAAACAATGAGTTGGAGGGGAGAACTTGTGTTTGCATTGATAACGATTGCCAGTACATTGCCGATTCCATGGCCTGAAATAGGTTTGAAGTTCCTTGTAGCGATAGCGGCATATTTTGTCAGTAGGATAGTGTACCGCTATTTCAGGGAGGATATCAATAGGTGGGTGGATAAGTTAAAGAAGAAATGAGGCTTAGAGAGCGACAACACATATTCACCTATAACGTAGCGTGCCTTATCCATTATGCCTTCGACTCGTGCAACATCAAATTGACATTTGGGGAGGTCCACCGTACATGGTCCCAAGTGTTGCTCAATTACTTTGGTTATAAAATCGAAAAAGGGGGACTATTGGGCATAAAGCTTGTAAAGTCACGAAGGTTGAGCAGGACCTTAAGGAGCCTCCATCAGGACCGTTTGGCCGTGGATTTCAATTTTTTTATTGATGGGCAATTGACCTACGATTTTGACAAGATAAAGCCCCTGGGGGATTACTGGGAAACTTTGCATCCGGACAATAGATGGGGCGGTGATTTTAACCAGGACGATATTAAAAATGGATTTGTGGATGTCCCACATTTTGAAATGAGGAAAGGATGAGGATTATAAATAGAATACCTTGGAAAGCTCTGTCCATTGCGGTTGTGTTTATGGGCATTGGTTTTGTACTGGGGGCGAAATCGGGCCATAATATTACTTGGTTGACCACTGAAAAGACCTTGAACAGCAAAACTGTTTCAGATGCCGTGAACAAACCCACCACCGCCGTGACCACCAACAACAAAGTGGAGCTTAAAAAGAACAAGGGAAACCTTGTCTTTGCCCCGACCACAGAACAAAGCTATTGCGATAGTCTATTGCAAGTGTTCATTGATACCACAAGTGTAAGGGAGTTTCGTAAGCAAAAAAGAATTAATAGCGAATAGCCTTGACAATGAAGACCTTAATTATCATATTAATTGCATTTTCACCAAGATTCGTCTTTGGTCAGCTGGAACCACGGCCCCTAGATGAGTTGTCTTGGCCACTTGCCACAATAGAAACCAAGGTTTCTGCCTGGCGAAAATTGGACGAGGTAAATGGCATGGAAACAAATTCCAACAAAAGAAGTTGGGTCGAATCCAAATGGCAGGTGGAAAAAAGACAGATAATACTAATGGAGTTGGGATTTTATTCACTTGAAGACCAATTATGTGTTCAGCGGAGGTTATGTATTTTAACGGGACTTATTGAGGAAAGGCATAAAACCATAAAGGTTTTGTTTTAATGTGAATCTTTATAAAGCCTATCCAAAAAGAATTCTACGTTTTGAACCGACACGAATATGTTTAAACCATAATTGTGGGACTGTAGAATTGAAAAGATTATGGCCTTTTCCAAAGCTTCTGTCCCTTCCTCCGTGCTCAATGTGCCCTCCTTGATGTGTTTTTCGTATTCTTTAGAGTACTTCTCGTTAAACACTCTTAGATAATCGTAAAAAGGGCCTTTTGAAGCCTTAAGGACACCCAGAAGTTCAAGTTTCTTTTTATCCTTTTTATAATGCAATACCGGACCTCCCGAATTCCCTTGATTGGCAGTGAAGTCAGCAATAACATTATATATTCTTACCTTTTCATGTCCTCCATCATTATTTGCGAGGTACAATATATCGGTTTCAGACCCAGACACCACCCCTTTGGTATACACAACACTTTTCATCCCAAAAGGATAACCGGCGCACCAAGCCTCATAACCTTCCATGTTTGATATAAAACCGTCAGAAAATGAAAAGTATTCTGATTTGTGATAACCATTTTTCCGTTTGTTTGGGTAATCCGGGACAAGAACCATTAAATCCAACACTTTGGCCAGTGTATACATTCTTTTGTCCGAAATGATTCCTGGATGAATCTTATATTTATGACTTCTTGTGAAGGGCCCTAAATTTCCAGTGGATTCAAGTGATATATTATTGTTGAACTCTATTGTATCCCCTCGGAATTGGAACCCTTTTTCTATAACATGAAAATTGGTCATCACATTTCCCAGTGAATCTACCCTAAAGGCAGTTCCAACTTGAATACTATCCAATTTTACTTTAAAAATATTGAATTGTGAAATCATCTTGCTGGTCATAAAATCTTCTTGACCAATACCATTATGGTAATAGATGATTAGTAGAACAGATGCCAATATCGACCTCATAATCTTGTTTTTAAGGTTGACTATTAAATTAATAAGAAATACTGGGCAAAATATTCGGAAACGAAGATTTACATTGAATTGAAATTGATACGGGTATCCTACTCCTGATCCCAGACCTTTTCCCATCCCTCTTTTGGCGTAAAATAGCCAAGCAATGAAATGATCTTAAAGGAAACCCCACTTGGATAAGTGTACCAAATATCCTCTTCCTTTGTTTTGACGTTGTACTCGATGTAAAACCCGCGCATTGAGATGGGCGGTTGTCTATTCAATCCCTGTTCCTCCAATGCCTCCGCATAGGCTTTATGGCCTATTTCCATCAAGATCTTTTTGATGGCCTTTGTGTTTCGGTTACGGAAAACCAACTTGGACATATGGGCTTATTTGTAAATAACTGGGAAATATTCCAAATATATGGTAATATTCCAATATTTGCATATCTTGTCCCATGTTAAAATTTTAGTACCTTGAACGCAAAGAATTGGGTCTGAACACCTTTGAAGTAAAAACCTTACAACGTTATAAGCGCGCCATTGAAGCCATTTCCTCTAGCAAGATCGAGGGGGCCGATGATATGGGCCTTTTGGGGCTTGCAAAAAAAGTGGACAAAGGCGAGATTGGACCAATGGACTGGCTTTTCGAACTGAAAACGAAAATGCCAGCCCTTTATGAAACTATAATTGAATCTTAATGTGCTATTCCACCAGACAGATAAGAAAAAAGGAAGAGCTTGAGAACAGACTTGAGGTAACGGCCGCCTTGCTCGATCCCCAGTACCATTTGGAACTGACCTACTACCACGCCAATGGATTTGATAATCCAGTAATGTGGATAGTACCGCAACATGACCCCAACATCCTACTTCCTGCCAAATGGGGAATTATGCCAAGTAATATTGGTATTGAGGGGCATAAGGAGTATTTTAAGAATAGGAACGTAGCCTACAGTCTTAACAGTCAATCGGAAAAGATATTCGGGTACTACTCATATAATTTTGCCCCAATGCAGCATAGGTGCATCATCCCGGTCGATGGATTTTTTGAGCCCCACAACACGCACGTAAAGGTCAAGGGCAAGGATTTTAGGGTCCCGTTCTATTTTACGCATAGAGACGGCGAGCCGCTGTATCTGGCAGGGCTTTATGAGATCAATGGAAATGGGGCCACATTTTCAATATGGACCAGAAAAGCGGACAGGGAAAAAGACTCCATGTTCTTCAATATCCATAACAAGGACAAGGAGGATGACCGCAGGAGGCCCGTAGTCTTTGACCAATACGAAATTTGGCAATGGCTCAAGAACGGGCTAGACAGGCAAGGGGTCCAGAATATGATACATAACGACCTTAGGCAGCAGCAATTGACCGCCCATCCCATTAGCAAGGATTTATATAGCCGTAAGGTAAACTCCAACAGGGAGGATATTATTGATAGGGTGGATTACGATGAAATCTCAATAAAATGGAACTAACTGAATTTACTGCATTATCGGAGTATCAAAAGTGGGACACCTTTTGGGAGGAAGCAGAACTCCTAGAGGAAAGGGGCGAGACCAGATTGTACAGGGTCTTCGGTTTCTTTGTTGAAGTCAAATCCCCGGAACTGCCCGATTTTTCGGAAAATGTGATGAACGTTTTTGAGGTGGACCCTAGATAATGGAATTGGTAGGGAATTTCCATTTGTCCACAAGGTTTACCATCTTTGGTTCATATCCCAATATTACGCCGCCTCCCTCGAATTCACCTTCGACATACTCGAAAACGGCATAAATGGGGGTAACGTACACGCATTTTTTGGTTTCATAGTCGGAACTACCGAAAAAACCATCACAGAACCCATAAACCGTGTCACCAACGCTAAAAAGGTGTTGCATGTTCACTTCCATATTGTAAATTTATGAAATCTGCTTTTGTAAAAATGGGCATCTACGAATACCTTGCGCTGACAGAAGAGGAACAATGGGACATCCTTTGGGACAGGGGCGTGTTCCTAGAACATTATGTTACCCCAGTAGTTAAATTTTCCCTTTATGCCATTGACGGTTTCTTTGTCGAAGTGGAACTTGAAAACGACAAGGTCAAAGGAAAGGCGGTCTTCAAACAAGGCGATAGGCTGGAAAAGTACACCCTTGATTTTGATATTGGGATTGGGAATTGACCCGTGGCATCCAGTTTGTGGTTAGGCGCAATATTCCTAATTTACAGGGCAAATATTAATAACACTAAAAAACCAACCATGAACTACTTCGCCGAAATTGCCAAGTACCTCTCCAACCCTTTGGTCCTGATAGGATTTGGCCTATTGATATTTCTCCTTCTGTTCCGATCCTTCATTAAGAACCAGATACAGAAATTGCGCCGTGATGCCGGTGAGAAGTTCATATTTCGGTTATTGAACTATATTACCCTGGTCATCATCCTGCTGATAGTACTGGGGTTCCTATTGGAGTATATAAAGATTGATGGGGAGCGGGAAAAAAAAGTGGCCGAGGATGAAAACAAAACGCAGGGTATTGAAAAACTGAAAGAGAGCCTAATGGAAAAGGCGTTGGCCCAAGAAGAAAAATTATTCAAGTTCCTCCCCATTGAGGGACTTGATGAAAAGGTCAATGCACTGGAAACAGATAATTCGGCCAAGGAGGGAATTGAACTGAGGTTCAAATCGAAGGAATGGGAAATAGATTGTAAGTTCAAGGTCGATGACAGTTTGAGCCTTTTCGATCTCAAGCAAAAATTGATAGGTCATTTTGACCTAAAGGGTAGTTTGGAACTAGTGGAGGAAGAAAACGCCCTATCCCCAATGATCATATGGAACATCCACCTGAACAACCTTATAATCGATGACGAGTCCCAAACATTGAAATCCGTTGGTGCTCGGAACAATGATCTTATTACCCTATCGGTAATCGGAAAAGTACTTATGATCGAAGCACCGCCCCCACCCCCCAATGAACTTCTGGAATCCAAGGAATTGGAGCCTACCTAAAATTCAGACGGAGGAAAGAAACAAACCGCAGACCAACATTAACAGTACCAATATCCAAAAGTCCCTTTTTTGTTGTTTGGTCATTTTAGACTATTTCGTCGCTTCCGTTCATCTTTCCATTTTAATGAAAATGGGGTTAAAAATGAAATTTATATTGCTAAGATATTGCGATTTTAGCTTTGAATATCATATAAGGTCAATAAATACAATAACAAACAATGCGCATGGGGTGCGTGTGGTCGCTGGTTCGAATCCAGTCATCCCGACGAACCTAGAAATAGGTTACAACAAAAACACTGTTAATCGTATGATTATCAGTGTTTTTTGTTTTTATCCATTTTTTTGATGCCAAACAAAACCATCTAAAACCAATAAAAAGGTGTGCAATCAGGTGTGCAATGTTTCACTGGAATTGCACTAACTGTATGGAGCTTTGAGGCATGATTTGACTTTCGTCCTTGCAAATTATCGTTGAACCAAAGTTATTGAAAATGAAAGCAAAAGTACTTTCGCCATTATTTTCTCCACCCTATAGAAAGTGGCCGTGGTGATGCCCTTGTCCCGACGGATGTCGGTCACTTTCATGCCTGAATCGTACTGTTGCAACATCGCGACGATTTGTGTCTCGGTAAATCTGCTCTTCTTCATGATTTAAAAATAATTGATTCTTAAACTGTCCAAAAAATGGGGAAGCCTTCAAAATGGGTAAGTCCTCAGGGCCTCTTAAAAATTACCCAAAAAACGCCATCATTCATGTTAAATGGGAAATTGTCCATGGTTTGGAATATCTAAGACATGTAATTTAATTGTAAACTAAAATTACATAAAATGTAAGTAATTATTTACAGAAATATACTTAACCTCTACTACTATGGATGCAAATATGAATCTTGGATATCAAGTATTACTTGAGCGTTTTCATGAAGTGTTTGGTTCTCAAATAACCTATGATGATGACGAATGGAAAGAAGTTCTTAAAGCCATGTATTTATGTGACGATTGGTTATCAAAATGGATTGATATTGGTAAGAAGTCAGAGCTTTCCCCAAAATCAAATTGCGAGTACCAAAAACAAAGAACTGAATATGTTCATAATTTGTTGAAACAATATAACTTAGGTAAATTTTCCCAAAAAGCTACCGATCTTGGTTTATTATACTGTTTCTATACTTATCCCCATGGTATTAAACCTCAAGATGCCAGTAATCAGAAACGTATTAGCGTGTTTTCAAAAGCACACACATATTTGGTGTTGGCAACAGCATCGATATGGCTCCTTGATATGTTATTTGATGATGTGCGTAAATTGTACGCTAATGGGAAATCAATTCTTGGAATTGTGAATCAAGTTTTAAATCATTTTGATGGAATTAAAGATAAAAATGTACATGAAATTAGAACACCTCCAGATGTTTCCCATATTACGGAAAACAAACAAATCCAGAAATTATTTTATGAATTTTGCATTCTATTTGATCTTTGTTATATAGAAGGATATAAGGTACTTACATCCGAAACCCTTAAAATTGTATTTGATGAATATCGACGACAAATCGTATACTTCCATAATGAAATAGAAAATTATACACATTCAAATGATTCACCTATTCTTGAGGAATATATGAATACTCGAGTTCTTTCATCGGGATTTCAATGGGTTATTGTAAACCATATGCATATTCTTGGTCAAGAACGTAGTATTAATAACCAATCACAGATAACTGAGTTTCTAAAGTCGGAGAGGACAAAATCTTCAGTGCGGTTTGCAGCAGAATATTGTTGTTTAATAAATGATATATTTTCTATTCTTAGCGATTCAAAACATGAAGTTTCTAATCCAGTCATATTTCTCAGTAAGCAAGAATATCCAGATAAGTCTAAGGAAGAACAATTGTATGCCGGAATTAATATGTCCATTGATATTGCACGAGCTTCTTTCTCGAAACTTTTAAATTTGCTACAAAATATATCTATCTCTTCGGAATTGGATAAAAAAATATATGATCTCTATATTGAAGTTCTATTCTTTGTATGCTTTAGCTCTACAACATTTCATATGCTTTCTCCTCGCTATAATTTGGAGCTTTGTAAGAAATACTTGATAAAAGAATAACTTCTATTATATTTAATTATATATGAGTGCAGATATGCCAAAAAACAGGACCACAGCCGCCATCGGTTTGGATAAACGAAACCTTGTGGTTTTTGCTGTTTCAAGTATCATCTGAATCGCCATGGGCAATGCGTCTGCCCAGTTCCCTGACCTTTCCTATTTGTTGGATCTGTTGGGGCATTTCATCCAAACTGAACACAAAGGTCCATACATAGTTCATAAGCATATATAAGTGACCTGCGGTTGCATCCCCTTTTGTGCCAAGATGAATGAACAACGCCCCAAAAAGTATTGCGGCAATTATTCCTATTCCAACATAGGCCTTAGCTTCCAGATCGGACAATTGTACCCTTCTCCCCCCCAATACATGAAAGTGCCTTTTTATCAAGAGCGGGGAACCAGTAGTAACTACCAGTGGCTCCGATTCCTGCCTTTCGTGGAGACATTCGGCGATTTTCTCAGATCTGCCCATAAACCGAAATCCGCCGGCCATTGAAACCAACAATGCCAATCCAGTGAGCATACCAATTAAAGGTTCAAGAAAAAGAAGCATGACTACAGCTCCGCCTACAGAGATAATGGCGGTAACGAGGGCGGGAACCTGGATTTCAAAAAAGTCGACAAACTGTCGTGCAAGTCCTGAATGTACGATAGTAGAAGAAGCGGGTAATCCTTGTTTACGCTCGTTAACGATTACTTTGCTCACCAAATCCTTGTAAATACTGGCATATACCCTTGTGTCCACAGCGCGTCGAATTGCGCCGATCAACCAAAAGGTAAAAATGGCAACCACCATCATAAATGCCGTCGGTAGGTTCCCTTCCAGTACGGCGTCCAGGGCAATTCCCGCAATCACGGGATAGAAAAGGTCCAGGGCATTTTCCATCAATACTAAACTTCCGGTGAGGGTCAATTTTTTAGGATAGGTCCTTAAAATGCCCTTTAATACTTTTCCAGCGGTTTGACGGCCTATTTCTGGACAGGGAATACTTTGGGTTGTAGTTTTCATACCATTGTTTTTGTGGCGCATTAGAATTCTTTTCTCAGAAAGACTCCGAGGTTGATATTGAAATCCGTAGTTGTGGTATTTGGCACTGCGCCATTCTGCACCTCGACCTGTGAGGAATCCAATCCTATTCCGAACTGAAACGATCTGTAATCGAGACCTACCCTAAGGTTTTGTTCACTGAAATTATGTTGATCAAAATCGAAGTTGCTGTTTATGATGAGTTGGGAAAACAGTCGCAATTCTTTCGAAATCTTTGGGTGAAACTGAAAGAACAGGAAGAGTTCCACATTGGGGTCATCCCTGAACTCAAGACTTGGAAAGGCATTGACCAACCAATTCTCCGTTTGTACAAAGTAGCTCATCCCTACTACGGGATAGAATTCGTTGTCCAAGACATATGCGCCACCGAACAGCCCAAAACCGTTCATAAGTTCATAGTTGATTGTTGAATAGCTCAAAAACTCGTTGGCTTCACTACTTTCATAATCCAACCTAAAACGGGTATAGTTAAAAAAGCCCAGTTGGGTGCTATCCGTCAGTGCGCCACCCAACCAAATCTCGTGTGACACATTTTGGTTGTTAGCAAAGACCTCAGCAATGTTTTGACCCTTGACGGGTATACAATTGATCAACAAAATAAAGATGAAGATGACTTTTTTCATTTTTGGAGTCTTTAATGGACCGTGGATTTGGACATTAGGTTCAACACCAGTACACCGCCCAGTATCAGGGCTATACCTACAATTCCCGATATGTCCAGTTTTTGTTGGTGCACGAACCATCCGAGAGCAGCGGTAAAAACGATACCCAGGCCTGCCCATATGGCATAGGCCACTCCAATTGGAATTTCCCTTAGTGCAGAGGATAAAAAAAATGCGGAAACGGCATATCCCAAAACAGCACAAATACTTGGAATCAATTCTGAAAACCCATTGGCTTTCTTCAAAGAGGCCGTAGCGAACAGTTCACCCGCTATGGCCAGTATCAGAAACATATACGCTTTCATCTTAGGGGTTCTTTCAATGTTTTGAATCTTTTGGATAAAAGCTGTTGGATTCGGCCCTCGGCCTTTTTGATGGAATGGGAGAATTGTTCGCCGCCATACTCCTCATTTTCCAGTACAACTTCCCGAATGTCCTCAACTCCCATAATACCGAAGACCAGTTTTACATAGTTGGATTGGAAGTTCATATGGGCATTATGGCCATTGGGTTCGTAACCGTAATCCCCTCTCGCCGAAACAAGGTACATCTCCTTGTTTTCAAGAAGCCCAACATAGACCCCATCCGGTTTGCCGCTCTCGAACTTCCAGGTTCTGCCAATGCGCATCACCTGATCCATATAGGCCTTAAAACTGCTGGGAACACTCCAATTGTACATGGGTACCCCGGCTATGATTGTGTCGGCCCAAAGAAGTTCGTCCACCAACCGGTCACTTAACCCCAGTGTTTCCTTCATCTCCGCTGTTCTGTCCTCTGGGGGTGTGAAGGCTGCTGCTATCCAATCTTCCGAAATATGGGGAAGATTGCCTTTGCCGACTTCACGATAGTGGACGATGTCCTTTGGATTGAATGCGGTCCATTGATCAATGAACAGTTGTACCAATCTTCGTGAATGTGAACGGTCTCCCCTTGGGCTACCGTTTACCACCAATACCTTTCTCATAGCGCCAGTGTTTTGGTCTTGATCAGGTATCTGTCAATCGAAAAAGCGCCACTACCCATAACAAAGAGCGCAGCAGACATGGCCAGTACCAATAAATGGTATTCAAAGCCTTCTTCCCCTGCATCCATCTGACCGAACCAGTTCATCAGGAAACCGTCCTGCCAGTGGACAAAGAATATCATTCCCAAGAAAAGTCCAAAGACCAGCATGGCATTGAGCCTTGTCGCAAAACCTAGGACAAGCAATGTACAGGCCGCTGTTTCAATAAAAACGGTCAACCAACCCAAAAAAGCGGGCATATCCAGCACCTCGGTAAAGTATTGCATAAAGGGTTGAAAGCCTTCTCCGAGTTTGTCCCATCCATGAACGATGATAATGGTTCCCAGGACCACCCTTAAGATAAGAGGGGCATAATTGTTATCCGTAGTAAAGAGTTGCTTTGTCATTTTCCTATGGTTTAAGTGAGTAAAAAAAGTTTTCCTTAATGATCTTATCGTCTTCCCATACCTGGACCGCAACCTGATGAAGTACTACAGCTCCCCATTCCCTGTGGGTAAAATCCATTAACCACTCTACCATTGTGGTATCTTTGCCAGTGGCGACCTTTAATGGGGTATTCCTTCTTAGTTCGGTGATATTGCCATAGAATTTTGTTTCGCGTTCGCGATTGGCATCCTTTCCCAAGGTTGGGGGATTGTGGTTTTCCTGCATGATGACATCCCCATGATAGAATTTCTCAAATGCTTCCAAGGGTTGACCATTGACGAGCATTTGATTGAGTTCGGAGACCTGGTACAAGAGTTCCTCTTGTCGGGTCGATTGTAAAATTTGATTTTGTTCTGACATTGTCTCTAATTTTTTAGTTACAATGCAAAACTATCTGTGCAACAGTATTTTAATCGATGAAGAAGTTTAGGAAAAACGATTGAACTAGTTCAATGAAAACCATTGATGAAATTCAATGGGAGGGTCATTCCCTGGCCAATTGTTGTCTTATTTTGCTGAGAAATTCCGGGGTGATACCGAGGTAGGCCGCGATTTGATGCTGTGGGATTCGATTGGACAGGCCGGGATATTCACTTAAAAAATCAAGGTATTTTTCTTTGCCGGACAAGGAAAGGTTTTTGATGATCCTGCTTTGGAATTCGATATAGTTCTTTTCAAAAATAAGTCGACACCATCTTTCAAATTTGGGATAGGTCTGGAACAATAGTTCCAAAGAGGAATAATCTAGCTGTAACAGTTCGCAATCCTCCATTGCTTCTATGTTCAATGACGAAGGGGTCTCCTTCGCAAAGCTTTCCACGTCCGAGGTCCATGTACCTTCCGTGACAAAGCGTATGATGTGGTCTTTGTCATTTTCATAATCCGTGAAGTATTCTTTGAGACAACCCTTGACTATAAAAGTCTCATATTTGCAAACATCATAGGCTTGCAATAAGAACTGTTTTTTCTTTAACCTTCTATAGGTAAGAAGGGAAACAAAAAAATCAGCTTCTTCATCGGTAATGTTAATGTAGTTCCTTACATTTTTCAGGACAAGGGAATGATCAATTTCGCTTTTCACAACAAACTTGGTTTTTAAGCACGGTTCTTACTTCCATATTCTGGACTAAAACGTACCCTAATATGATGTAAGGAGCGTCAAAACTGGTAGAATCAAAGTTAAGCAATGCCCTGCCAATTCTTTGTTTTCATCATGAAAATAAATGAGTTCAAAAGAATCTAAATTGGGCAGTGTACACGATGAAAACAGTTATGTTTTTTTTAAAGGCCTATCGGGTTCTTGGGTAGCCAAAATCAGGACCTTAAAATCTGGTTTTATTTGCCCAAATTCCAGTTCTATCAGAAGTTTGGCATGAAATAGTATTTAACACCCCAAATTCTTCTCTTAAAATACTTACCCAGTCTAGGTGAAAGGCCCTTAAAGCCACCTCCCGGTAAATTAAGTACACTAACCCATTAAATCCATGGCCTCTAGGGCAAAGGCGGCACTAAGTTCCCTACTTCCAAAATAGGTATTGGATCTTGGCGCTATAAAAAGACCATACATTGGCCAGCCCCCATCTTCCAATTGATGGTCCAGCAACTTTATAAAATCTATCCTGTTGACAATTCCCAACTTCTTCATTGCGATGACCCTCAGCGCACGTTCCAATGGAAAAGAAGTACAATTTACCCGTGATATAAGGGCTTCACTAAGTGGTTGGCGGAATTTATTGAACCGATTGGGAAAATCGACCACCAATCTTGAGAGGAAAAAAAGAAAGACATCCGGTGCTGGATAATACCTGGTGCCATCCAGATATTTCCCGCTGGTCAAAAACCGGTGGACAAACTCCTCGCTATCTTTCAATTCCTTTTTGCCCCCATAACCCACCTGATGCATAAAATACAGGACATTTATTGCCACAATGGCGTCTATTCTAGGTCTATTTTCCTCAAAATATACTTGAATGATACCATCTTCATTCCGGTTGTCCAACATTTGTTCTGCAACGGAAACGATATCTTCTTCAATGAGCTTGTTGTTGTTCAAGAGAAAGGATAATATCATTGACGTTGTATCCAGATCGTCCGGAAAATGCTCAGGTCTTGCTTCATTCTTATAAAAACACCAGCGCAATTTGTGCTGTCCATCATGTTTCAGGATTTCTTGCGCCATGGATTCCATGATATCACTGGGCAGTGATGAATAGGAATGTAAAATTACCGCGGTAGAAAATATCTCTTTTGAAAAATCGGTCCCTGCCGTTAGCTCCACACCATCGCCTACAAAACTTTTGCAAAAAGGGAAATTGCGCAAACGACCATGTAAATAGGCTTTGCCCAATTCTTTCTTCTTGGTCAGGTCAGGGCAAAAACCTTTGAGTTCTATATGCCCCCCGTATAACATTGGTCGATAAGTAACGCCATTTTTTGAATACTTTAGGGTACTGATCCCAAAACCTTCGGCCTGATGTAAATTTTCTGACTTGTCATCAATAAAAACAGTGGTTTTGGGATTTAAGGAGGAACTCAAAATCAGGTACTGAAAAATAGCCGGGTCTGGTTTTCTCTGATATAACAAAGCAGACACATAAATACGATCAAAGAACTTCCAAAAATCGAAATTTGAATATAGGTGAGCAAAGGATTCCAAATCTATATTTGATAGGCAAAGAATATTTTTATTTCTTTCATGTAACGTTACCAGAACGTCCAACATTGGTTGGTTGACCTTTAAACTTGCAATACTCAGGTCAAGAAGTTCTCCTAGCTTTTTAAAGGGCGTATGTAATTCACTACTTAACAGGGTAAGTGCAAGTTCCCTATTGATGAAACCTTGCTCCAAATCTTGCCAAATGGGATGTTTGACCATTTTCCTAACATCATCTATCCCTTTGGGTTCTGATGTTGGATGTACGGAGTCCCAATTTAAAATTACGTCACCTATGTCGAAAATAATGGTTTCATAGGTATCCAATACGGCTAGTAGTTCTCGGGAATTGATGGCCATTTCTGGCTTCGAAAAATCTCTCATGTTCATTTTTTTGGGGCTAAAAAATTTACTTGATTTTAGGTGGATAAAAAGCGGCCAATATTCACATATCGGTCCGTCAGCGCATATCATTCATACAAATGATGCTTTTGGTCTTCATCTTTTCTTATTTTTTCATTGCAATACAAATCTGTGTTAAACCGAAATACCTCGGAATGGACATATCTTACTTAATCATGGACGATTTTCCATGGGACAGGTCATTTTAGGGTCTTATTATCGTTTTCGCTGGACGGCAAATTTTGCAAGTTGCTCTAAAACGATAACACTTTCTTTTTCAAATTCCTTTAAACAGGATATGGCGGCTTCGGATAGCCTATTGGCTTCAATCTGGGCATTTTGAACAGAGCCAAAAAGGGATGGGTAGGTCAACTTGTTTTCATCTGCGTGTTCTCCCACAGGCTTGCCCAATATTTCGGCACTTGAGGTTTTGCTTAGGATATCGTCTTTCGCCTGAAAGGCAAGACCTAAATAATTCCCGTATGCCAATAATCTATTGGTTTGTTGTTCGGATAATTGACTGGAAATGCACCCACCTAAAATGGCCATCTGGATGAGGGCGCTTGTTTTACCGGAATGGATAAATTGTAAATTCCGTAAAGAGTACATTTTTTTATCCCATGATTCAGAATTCAAATCTGCACATTGGCCTTTGTGCAGCCGATCGTTTAATCTTCGAAAAAGGGCTATGTTCCTGCAATACCGGTGAAACGGGTACAACCCCTCTTCAAAGAGTCTTGAGGCCGCTAAGATTGCAGTATCGCATCCGTATTTGATATGACAGGTGGGCTCGTTTCTTCGAATGGTTCCATTATCTTGGATATCATCAATGATGAGGGTATAGGTGTGAATGAATTCGACTGCCTTGGCAAATTCGTCGGCTTGTTTTTCATTCCCATTGAATCCTTCGGAAATTGCATAAACGATGGCAGGTCTCACCCTTTTTCCACCATCTCCCAGATTCAACATATAATACATTGCTTCATTGGTGGATTCAAGGCTATTGCTGTCGGGAAATCGGACGCTTTTAAATAGCGCATCCACTTTGGCCTTGGACCGGGCCAGGGTATCTCCAAGTTGTTCCATTTTTATAGGTTAAGTTGCTTAGGGTTGTATAGAACTATTCAGGGGCATGAAATCATTCTACAGCTTAAAATTAGTAGTAAACAAAAGTCAATTTTCATAAACTTTGTTAAACATAGGTTAAACTATGTAGCTCAAAAAAAAATAGCGGGTTGACACCCCTTAAGGAAATGTCAATACATAGGTAAGTGGACTATAGTGTTTCCAGTTTGGCAAAACCAACGGTCTTTCTGTATATATCGGGTGAGACGCCAACTTTCCTTTTAAAAAAACGGCTGAAATAGAATTCATCATCATAGCCCAAAGAAGCAGCTATCTGTTTTACGGGCTTTGAGGTCAAATAAAGTTCACGCTTGGCCGCTATAACAATTCTATTGGTAATCAAGGAAGTAGGGGTCTGGTTCAAGAATTTTTTTACGATTCCGGCCAAAGTTTTGGAACTTATACAAAGCATGTCCGCATATTCATGCGGCGAGTGCATTGTAGTGTAATTATTGTTTATGGCATCCGTAAAATTTTGTAAAACCTCCGATTGCCTGTTGGTATAATTCAATTTCGTATCCTTATCAAATTGCCTTTTTTGCCGAACGGCACCGATGAGAAAAATCTTCAAAAAAGCGACCAAAACCTCATGTTGGGCAATGGAGTTTCGATCCATTTCATTGGACATCAGACCAATAAGGTCAAAAAACAAGGTTTCCTCAACCAGTTTAAAAAAAGGCAGGGCATGAAAGTTCCCAAAAAGAATACCTTCTGTTTCAATTTCATTTTGATGCCTGTAGGTACAAAAAAAATCTGGGTGGAAATTCAATACATACCCTGAGCACTCTTCTTGCGAGGTCATCATAAAAGGTTGATAGGGCGATAGACATATCATTTGGTTTTCTTCAAGATGGTATTCCGAGAAATCCACCGATAGTTCAACACGGTTACCACATAATAGGATAATGGAGTAGTAATTTTTTCGTTGCAGCTGATCAAACTGGCTCAGCGTATTGAACTGCTCAAGCCTAAAGGCTAATCCACCATTTTGTTTATCAATAATTTGGGACATAAGTATGTTTGGAAAGGAGCGAATGAATCGCTCCTTTCCTATTGTTCAGGGCTGTTTAACAGCTAAAATATCTATTTTTTGTATGTCCGATGTCTTAAAGTTTTCCAAATTAACAGATGCCTTTTCCATAAGGGATTGGGCTATTTTGCCCTTTAAGTGCGCATCCCTCCCCGTGTTTGCTGCAAAAGTATCGAATATGGCATAGGTGCTGTCATCCAATTTAAGGGCGTACCAGGACAATGTTCCAGGTTCATCCGCAACCAATTGCCTCCCGCTATCAAGAAAGGTCTCCACAGCCTTGGATTTTCCTACTTTGGCCTTCATAATGACCAATAGGCCTTTGTTATGAATACCTTGTTTATGGTTTGAGGCGACCACATGTATTGGTCGTATATCCTTTTTGGCATCAAATCTTTCCAATAGGTCATCGGCATTTGCAAGCAGTGCTTTTGCAACTGGACCCGTTAAATGTGCCTGTCTGCCTTCCTCAACTTCGAAGGTGTCGTATATTCCGAAAGTTCTTTCATCTATTTGAAATGCGAACCAAGATACTGTTTGGGGCTCTTGGTCCACCAATGTGCGACCGCCCAATAAAAAGTCTTTAACTTCTTGCTCCTTGCCTGGTTTCGCTTTCATGGTCACCAATAACCCGAGGGTTTCCTTTTGTGTGTTCTTCATATTTTTTAATTTTTCGTTACAGTGCAAATTTTGGGCAGATCAAAAGACCTTGGAATGGATATTTGGGCCAATGGCATGGATAGTTTTCCAAAGTGTATAGGTTTATGCCATGATTCCAAAAGACCCAACAAGCACTTATTTGATTGAAGTCGTTTCTGCAATATCCCTGCTCCTTCGTTTTCCGTCCCATTTTTTATCGGTTTCAACACTTTTTACTTAAAACCTATGTACGAATTACCTTTCTTCGATGCAGGATTAGCTTTAAAAAATGGATTGGGCTACGGTACAAATACGATTTTAAATTAGAATATCTAGTTCATGAATGCAGACAATAAAAATACCAAGGGGAATTTACAGAGAGCGATAGTTTTTTACCTGATTCTTTTGGCGGTTACAGCTTACTTTTTGATAAAACTGGGCATAAGGATTTTTGAAGATATGTAATACGCGGGTATTATCTTTTCAGGTTTTCCAAATATACGGTCGAGGCCGCACCACTTTGTCAGCGCAGCAAGAACCCCTGACCTTGACTATGGGTGGAGCATATGGTAAAGAAAAAAGTCGATAGTAGTAAGTCTTTTGGGCCGTACCCTGCCTTAGGTTAGCATTAGTAGTGTTCATCGATCATCGTCCCTAAGGGCAGGGTAGCGTCCCATAAAAAAGGCTGTATCACAATTAAAGATTTAAATGGCAAAAATCAAAAGAAGCTTTAAGAAGTAGTTATTCAATTTTTATGGGTATATCTAGTGCTGAGTAAAGTGACTTTAATATCCAAAGGTCATGCTATGTTTTTGGACACAAAAAAATGCATCACCGTTTTTTCAATAAACCAATAAATTTTAAAAATGCCCAAAAATTATTTGGATGAAGATGTGCTTAACGCCGCCTTAAACCGTATGCAGGACATATTTGATATTTTCCCAAAGGTGTATTTGGCTTTTAGTGGAGGTAAGGATAGTACGGTCATGTTGCATTTGGCCCTACAGGTGGCGGAATTGGAGAACAGGCTGCCACTCGATGTATTGTTCGTTGATCTGGAGGGACAATACGATACCACGATAAGGCACATTGAGGAGGTTGCACTCCGCACGGAAAAAATAAACCTGCACTGGATTTGCCTTCCCCTGAACCTCCGAAATTCGGTCAGTGTGTTCCAGCCCCATTGGCGCTGCTGGGACCCTCAAGAATCCGAAAGATGGATTCGCCCCATGCCCAAACACCCACAGGTAATATCCGATATTGAGTATTACCCCTTTTTCCACTATGGAATGGAGTTCGAGGATTTTGTATACCAGTGGGGCAATTGGTTTTCCGATGGTGAGCTATGCTCCTGCATGTTGGGCATTCGATCCGATGAGAGCCTGAACCGGTTCTTTTCGGTAACCGCCAACGGTTGGGGCGGGGAAAACTGGATGAGCAAAGCTTCGGAAGATTTGGTGTTTTCCTATCCCATTTATGATTGGCGTACTGAAGATATATGGCGGTATGTGGGCAAGCAAAAAATACGGTACAATAAACTGTACGATTATTTTTATCTATGCGGAATCTCCATTCATAAAATGCGTATCTGTCAACCCTATGGGGAGGACCAACGCCAAAGCTTGGCTTATTTTCACGAAATCGAACCCGAAACCTGGAGCAAGGTAGTGGCCCGGGTCCATGGGGTCAATTTTGGGGCCGTTTACAGTAAGACCGCCGTTCTTGGTAGGATCAAGGTAGTCTTGCCAGAGGGACTCACATGGAAAAAATATACGTATATCCTATTGCGTTCCATGCCGGAAATTACGAGGACTCATTATACCAGTAAAATAGAGACCTTTCTCAAGTGGTGGGAAAACAACGGCTTTCCTTCCGACCTCATTCCGGACCAAGGCAATTTAAAGTTGGAAAATGCAGGGAAACTCCCCTCCTGGAGAAGGATATGCAAATGTATCATCAAAAACGATTGGTGGTGTCGCAGCCTGGGCTTTACCAGAACCAAGAAAACCTACGAAACCTTATATGTCAAGGAAAAGACCGCATCATGAAAAAAAGTATAAAACAGGACATCTTGGATATTTTAAAGGAAACCCGTGGTATTCCCGAAGAAAAGAAAATGGAACTGGTAAATAGCATTATAGCCGTATTTGGCCAATACAAAGAACCGGTTTCCCAAGTGCTATGGGTACCTATAAATACCCTGTTGCCCAATTCGTACAATCCCAATAAAATGGCCGCTCCGGAAAAGCGGTTGTTGCTTCGTTCCCTGATCGATCACGGAATTACCATGCCCCTACTGGTCTGTGCGGAGAAGGAACAGCATTATACCCTGATAGACGGTTATCATCGCTGGAGACTTATCAAAAAAAACAAGGAATTGCTGAAAAGATTGGGACGTAAAGTCCCGGTAGTCGTATTGGACCTGCCCAATAATGATCGTATAGTGGCCACTATTAGGCACAATAGGGCCCGGGGGCGGCATCAAATCGGGGAAATAAGCGAGGTGGTAAAGATTTTGTCCACAAACGGATGGTCCCCTTCGAAAATAATGGATGCGTTGGGAATGGATGCAGATGAAGTGCTGCGCTTAAAGCAGTTCAAAGGGCTTGGGGAGATGTTCAAAGATGGCGATTATTCATCATCGTGGAACTGATGGCATCAACACAAGAATCGGTATATGATGCCTTGCGTGGTTTTTATTCTGAAACCGTACCCATGCCGTGATTACCCTTTCCTTTTTTTATATGGTTATAGCGGCAACGCACCGATTGTTCAATTTATCTTCCATAATAGTAGATATTGTGCCGTCATTCCAATTTTGATATGCCGAACTTTCTTTTTCCACAACGGGCGAAGGCATTTTTAGTCCCTTTACGGTTCGGGTGGCCGTTCTATGATGACCCGACGAATTTTCATAAGTTATTCAAAAACCCCCATTTAGATTGGTCCCCAATAATCAATGTTTAGTCCCCAATTCAAGCGATTTCGACACATTTTTATGGCTGCGCATGGAATAGGTTCAATATTCGTCCGTGAAATAAAAACCTAATCAAAAATGCCCACGCGATATATGTCCATGGCCTTCATATTGAGTGCTGTCATTTATGCCCAGGCCCAAATAGCTGAGACCGCCAACAAACCGTTCGTTGACTTGTCAGCCTATAGCGTGAGTTTATCAGATGATGTTATGACCTTGGCCATAGGAAACCACCAGGGCGATAATGATGGTATTAAATCAGGTTGCGTAGGCGTATACAAAAACAGCTCCGGCATTTGGAACCAAATAGGGGATGTTATCCATGGGGAAGCAGCAAGGGATTGGTCGGGCTATAGTGTGGGCCTGTCGGGTGATGGTACCACAGTGGCTGTTGGAGCCAGGCGCAACCATGGGCGAAACGGCATAAATTCGGGGCATGTACGGGTGTATAAAAATAATGCCGGCGTTTGGGAGCAAATAGGTGGGGATATCGATGGCGAGGCGCAGGGAGATGGTTCGGGCTATAGTGTGGACCTGTCCGGCGATGGCACCACGGTGGCTATTGGAGCTGTGCTCAACAGTGGCAATGGCAAACATTCAGGGCATGTACGTGTATACAAAAACGATTCAGGAAAATGGATTCAGATAGGTGCTGATATCAATGGTAAAGCGGCAAAAGACTATTTCGGGGCAAGCGTCAGTTTATCCGGTAACGGCAAAACTTTGGCAATAGGGGCACATCAGGGAGGGGCATCATCTGGCTATGTAAGTGTCTATAAAAATGTATCGGGACGTTGGGTGCAAATAGGGAAGGATATTGTTGGGGAACCGACGGGAAATTTCGCAGGATGGAACATAAGCCTGTCCAATAACGGTAATTCTGTGGCCATAGCAGCATATAACAGTGATAAAGGAAAAAGGTACGCGTATGTCCGAACCTATCAAAATAGGGCCAACACATGGATACGACTGGGAGCGGATATCGATGGCAGGACAATGGGGGCCGATCTATCAGGGTTCAACAATATGAGTTTGGGCAATGATGGTACCCTTACCCTTATGGGAGCCTTTGCGAAAAGAGGCATGAACGTACCGACCATAAACTTCCTGCGCATGTACCGATTTAAAAAGAGCTCCAATAAATGGACCCAGATATAAAGAGAGTTTTAAAGGTTTGTAGTTAGTTTTTTGTTTAGTTAGCGTATAGGGCTGCCCTGTTTAACAAAATGTTCTTGTCAAATCGTTCTTGACGGATGGATTTGAAAAAGTTCAGGGCTGATTTTAGTTAATGGGCAGCCTATATACCATCTAATATTTAAGGGCCGAACAAAAGCCAATACACAGGAGCAGTGAAAAAAATCACATCCCAATAAACATGTTCAAAGTTTTGCAAAAACAGATGAAGCTAAAAGTAGTGCATTTCGTCTTGTATGCTATAGTGCTTGCACAGATAAGTACCATTCTGTTCGGTGTAATCATACTGGTTAGGACTACTTTATTATCGTAGTAAGGCACCACCACCAAAAAACCATTAATCGTAAAAATGAAAAGACTTCCATTGATTGGTTTTTTTCTTGGCATCTTTTGCTCTTCAGGTCAGGAAAGTACTATAAACCCTACCTATGGAAATGATATCGCTATGAATGCTAGCCATTTAATGGTAGATCAGTCCGCTTATTTGATATATGAAAATGCTTTTTCGAAGAATTTTTCCGCTGGTATAGGTGTATGGTACGGAAGATACGGACTCAATAGCAGGAATTTTAATGACGGATATGGCAAATACACCAGGGATTATGGGATAACCCCCTATGGGCGATGGTATGTGAGGGGCAATCAACGAAACAGTTTCTTTCTTCAGATCTTTACAAGCCTTTATGGGGGAAGGTCAAATGAAGTTCGGCGAAGAACCACCACTGAAGGCTATGGAGTATACCGTAGGGAAACCGAAAACTACACCAATCTTGCATTGGGTATGGGAATGGGTCAAAAGTTTTTATTGTTCAAAAAACGTATTTCCCTGGAATTAATGTTAGGGTTGGGCGGAGATATTATTGCTGAATATTATGAAGATTTTGGTGTTTCCGTTGCCCAATCCGGTATCAATTTAGGATTTAGATTTTAGTATATGAAATACGCATAAATCTTTTCATCGGGAAATTTAACCATCGAAATGAATAAGGTTTTTGCGAATTACGGAGTGTCTTAAGATTTTATACGGATGAAAAAATCAGTTGTATGTATTCTAGGTTTAATGGGTTTGACCGTTATAGCGTGTTTTTCGGGCTATGATGATGATTATTATCATTATCCTTGGATAACCATTGCTGATGCCTTTACATTTGAAAATGAGAAAAACTATCAAGTAGGGGATACCATAATCTTTACTTTAAGCTTTAGTAGGTATCTGGATGAAGATGGTTACGATAATAAACTTGATATATACGAAACCTCAAACTCCAAAGCGTTTTTTTATTCTCCTGATTTTCGAAAATTATCGATTTTTTCCAATTCGTATGAAGGGGTTTTCGTTAAAGAAGAACTTTTCTACTCGCCAAATGAAACTGTCAATGTTGCGAGGTTAAATACAGGTACAAATACCTATGAATCCCGGATGGGGATTATCCTGGTTGAAGAAGGTGAATATTCCTTAAGTTTTGATGCTGTCAATTTTAACTCCAATACGCCTTATTATTCAGAACACATAGAGGTCAATATCACTAATTTTTCTAAAGACACCCCAGAAACCCATTATTTTAGAGTAGGGGAATAAAAGCCCTTACAAATGACAAGGGGCCTTTCCGTTGTTGTTCCAAAAATTGCTTTATTCCAAATTAAGGGCTTGGATGTCAAGCTCCCTTCCCAATTTATTGGTTTTCAAGTCGTTTTCCTCCAGTATTGTTGAACCGTTTTCCAATGAATAGGTCAAGTACTGGATTCCTCTTATCCCCAGAAGCCCCCTATTTTATCCCTTTTTTAATAAGGTTCGGCACTAATTATTGGATGCTTTCTCTGTTCGGTCATTATTTGTTCTAAATAATATTCAAAAGTGCATATAAAATGAAAAAACAATTACAATTTATACTATCTACCATTTTTGTGGTGGTACTGGGCCTTACGGGCTATGGGCAGACATTTACAGTATCAGACATCACATATGAAGTGATCCCCGATACCGAAACGGTTGCCATAAGGAGCAATACAAATACAAATTTAGGGGACTTTATCATCCCCGAAACCGTGACCAATGGGAGCACCAACTTCGGTGTCACCGTTATTTGGACCAATGCTTTTGAGAACAGTGGATTGACCAGTGTTACCATTCCCGAAAGCGTTACCGGTGGTGGCAGTATCGGTGCCAATGCGTTTACGGGCAACCCAAGCCTTGCCACAGTGGTGGTAAAGGCCATCGTTCCTCCATCCCTTGCCCCGGATGCATTTGATGACAGGGACGAAATAGACCTGATAGTGCCTGTAGGAACTACAAATGCCTATCAAAACCCGTTCGCCATCAATGGGTGGCAGGGCTTTAAATCCATTACGGAAGAGGAAAGCGACGTGACCGATCCCGGTGATTTCGAGTTTGACCCTGCAACGGGTACAATTACGGGGTATATTGGTACGGCCACCAGTATAAACATCCCTGAAACCATAAATGGCCTTACGGTTACCCATATTGGGGAAGGGGCTTTTCAAAGCAAAGAATTGACCAGTGTGACCCTACCAAACAGTGTGACCCACATCGGGGATTTCGCTTTTCGGGACAACGACTTAGCCGGTATAACCCTACCGGAGCATCTGACCCATATCGGGGAGGGCGCTTTTATATTCGCCGGATTAACTGGACATCTTGAAATTCCCGAAGGTGTGACCGAAATCGGGAATGGCGCTTTTAATAATAGGGACGCAAACAATCACCCCGACCCCAACTTCAGCTTCTTCGACGCCGCGCTATCCCCCAAATTGACCAGTCTGACCCTACCGGAGAGTTTGGAAACTATTGGGTCAACGGCTTTTGGAGGCCAAAGTTTGAAAACTGTGACCATACCGCCCAAGGTGACAACCCTTGAGACAGCTGTTTTTAGTAGCAATGCATTGAACGAGGTTTTCTTTCACGAAAACCTTGAAGTAATAGGCCGAAGTGCTTTTAATCGTAACTTCTTGGTCAGCATAACCATACCAAGTAGTGTGACCAGTATTGGGCAAACCGCTTTTGCGAACAATAATGGTTTGGTGACTGTGGGGATAGAGAACTCCAATCCCCCAACCCTTCTCGAGGTTGGTCATCGTGTCTTTGAACAGGAGAATGACAAACACTTTGGCCAAGTAACTATAATCGTTCCCAGGGGCGCCAGGGGTAATTATGCAGGGGAAGTCGACGATTGGGGGCGGTATAACATTCTTGAAGAACTGACCGTTGGCCGCAACTTTACCTTTGCGGGTGACGGTATACAATATGAGGTAACCTCGGACTCGGATAGAACAGTGAAAGTGATCGGAAGAAGTGCCGGCGGCCCGCTCGATGTGGTTATACCCGAAAGGGTGTTCCATGGGATGCACTATACCGTTACCGGTATTGGGGAAAATGCTTTTTTTAATCACGGATTGACCGGTGTTGAGCTTCCCGAAACCATTACCACTATAGAGCGAGGTGCCTTTGAGAACAACGCCTTTTCCAGTGTGACCATTCCCGAAGGGGTTACCAGTATTGCGGAGCGGGCTTTTGAGAACAGCGGATTGGAGGGGCACCTTGACATTCCCGACAGCGTTACCGAGATCATAGGTGGTGCTTTTGCCCGTAACGCTTTGACCAGTGTGACCATTGGGCAGGGGCTTACGGAGATTGGGATTGGTATTTTTCAGCGTAACGAATTGACCGAGGTGACCATTCCAGCCAACATTACCTTTATAAACAATGGTGCTTTTGGCGGTAACCAAGACCTTACCAGGGTCGTGGTGGAACAAACGGGCGATCAAAGGCTAAATCTGAATATTGGAGCCTTTGCAGCTCCGGGCCCAGGGGGATTAATAGGTGGAGAGATAGATATTCGGAATCAAATAGATGTGGTCGTTCCCACAATTGGCGATCGCGGTATTAACAGATTCCTCTACATACACGCTACTGATGGTGATTGGGTTGGTTTTAAATCCATCAGGGAAGTAGGGGACGTTGGCATGACCTTTGAAGTAGGTGGCATCACATATCAAATAACGGAATTCAACCCCAACACGGTCACCATAATCGATAATGAAAATACGGGGGACCTTACCATACCCACGGAGGTGGAAGTCTCCGAGGAGGTGGCGGGACTCTCTGGAAGTGATGCTATGATTGGATTTACGGTCTCCGGTATCGGGGCCGGTGCTTTCCAGAACAACCAATTGACCAGTGTGGAAATTCCCGAAGGCGTGGCCCATATCGGGGATGGTGCCTTTGCGGGCAACCCGGGCCTTGCCACGGTGGAATTGGGGAGCAGTGACCCTCCAGAGCTTGGCACCGACGCCTTTACCGATCGTGGCACTATCGATGTGATCGTTCCCAATGGTGCGTTCGATAATTATGTACCGGTCTGGAACAGCTTTGGGTTCAGGTCCATCAAGGCAAAGGTGAATATCGGCGATACCTTTACGGTGGAGCGCGATGCCGCCACTGCCGTTGTCAAGTACCAAGTGACCGCATTCGGCACCACCAACACCGTTACGGTAATAAACAATGGGGACGATGATCGTACTGTTTTGGAACTATTCGACCCTGTGGAACATGTGGGGCACGAGTTCAAGGTCACCAAGATTGGTGAAGACGCCTTTATTGGACGAAATCTGATCGGCGCCCTTACCATACCGGACGGTGTGGTAAGTATCGGGGACTTTGCCTTTGCGGATAACAGCCTGGAGGATATTGCCATTCCCGAAAGCGTTACCCGTATCGGGGCCAGTGCCTTTGCTGACAATCGATTGACCGGTGTGACCGTTCCTGAAAACGTTACCGATATCGGCAATGGTGCTTTTCGTTACAACGAATTGACCAGCGTGGCGATCGGTCGGAACGTGACCGATATCGGGGACGGCGCCTTTCAGGGCAACCTGTTGACCAGTGTGACCATTCCCGAGAACGTTACCGGTATCGGTGCCAACGCCTTTACTGACAATCCGGACCTGGCTACAGTGATAGCAATGGCCTTCGTCCCCCCATCGATTGAAGAAAACACCTTTACGAACGCGGACCGTGGCCAGATAGATTTGATCGTTCCCTCGGCCACCCCTGCCGGAAGGATCAGGGCCAACTACGAGGATGCCGGGTGGACAGGGTTCAGGTCCATCAGGGAAGGAATCGGGGTTTCCATAGAAGCGCCGACGGAACCGATTGATTTATCGGCCTTTACGGTCACCTTTCGGTTCGATTTGGATGTGACAGGTTTTACGATGGACGACATTGGTCTGGGCAATGCCGTAGCAGACCATTTTACGGGAAGCGGTTCCCTATATACCGTGGAAATCACCCCGACATCCTGTAACGGTGCCGTTACCATTGATCTCCCTGCCAATGCAGTGGATATGCCCGGTTTCACCAATCTGCCGGCAAGCGCAAGGGTGGCCGTGGAAGCGGATCCGAATAGCTTTGTGGCCATTGCCCGGGACATTGCCGTACAGCTGGATGACAACGGAAGGGCCACCATCTCGCCAGAGGATATCGACAATGGCTCCTATGGCTGTGGCAGTACCCCGGAATTGAGCCTGGACCTGGACACTTTTGATTGTAGCCATGTGGGCACTTCGGTGATGGTCACCCTTACCGCTGCTGCCCTGGGCGGCCCAGCCTCCTCAACCACCGCCATGGTGACCGTGTTCGGCAATTGTGGGCCCAACCCGGCCCTTGCCGATTTCAATAGGGGATTTTCCCCCAACGGCGATGGTATTGGCGATACCCTGGTGATCGAAGACCTTGAAAAATATGGGAACAACGTGGTGAAGATATACGACCTGAGTCAACGCTTGTTGTTCAGCGCCCATTATGGTGGACCAGGCGATGCCTGGGACGGCACTCATGAAGGCGGGACGGTACCCGTGGGCTCCTATGTATGTGTCATAGACTATAACGAACCGGATAGGGGTCACGAGGCAAAAATGATTTATGTGAATTATTGATTTTTCAGGTTTATTGTCTCTATAAGGGCATACTTTCCTTGGAACCTATGTTTGGGGCTATCGAGGTGATGTAGAGGGTGAATGCCATGGTGATCGCAGGGGTTCCGTTGCCCAATGGTAAATTGAACATGTTCAATTTACCATTGGGCCGGTATTCCTCGATGTATTCGAGATGGTCCATTCAACGGTATGGATAGGGAAGGTGTATTTTTTGGACATCGTTTGTCCTTGCTTGGTCTTTCTTGACCCCTGTTTTAAAAAATGTGGGCACTTTTATGGGTAAAGTAAAGATAGGTTTGAAGGTCTGTGTACGTGGTCATATGGTAAAGGCAGCACCACAAAACGGCATTCGATTCCTTCCTTTAAAATCCCAAAAACACCCTGTTACGTCCCTTTTTTAACAGGTTTTAACACTGATTGTTGGATGCTCTCTTTGTCTATTATTCTTTTGAATCAATATTCAAAAAGATAAATAGAATGAAAGGAAAACTACAATTAATACTGCTCGCCATCTTTATGGCATTCGTGGGCCATACTGGTTATGGCCAAGCACAAATAGGACAAACCATCGAAGGGGAAGGTTACTACCATGGTCTAGGGAGAGCTACAAGCTTGTCTGAAGATGGCAATACCGTGGCCATAGGATGCTGGGGTATAAATTATCATGTCTATGATGGTATTGTTGCGATCAATGGTTCCGTGCGTGTTTATGGAAAAAGTGCGGTCACCGGGCAATGGGAACAGATAGGTGAGACAATAGCACCAGAGACCAATCATCAAACTCATGACGCAGAAGACTCCGGAAGGACCATAAGCCTGTCGAATGATGGTACCGTTCTGGCCATAGGGGCCAGGGGCAATGATGGATCAGGTACGAATGCAGGCCATGTACGTGTGTATGAAAGGGATGCCAATGACAATTGGGTACAAGTGGGCAGTGATATTGATGGTACACAAGCGTGGAGTGAATCGGGATGGGACGTGGGCCTGTCCGGGGATGGTACTACCGTGGCCATAGGGGCCCGGTTTTTTGACGTTGACGGCCATTCCCGTGCGGGCCAGGTACGTGTGTTCAAAAGGGGTGCCGGCGATAATTGGGTCCAACTGGGCAGCGATATTGTAGGCGGCGAGAAAGATGACCAATTGGGAATGAGCGTGTCTTTATCAGATGACGGCAATACCCTGGCCATAACAGCGTCCAATCATGGAAATGAAATTAGTCATGGTGTATGGGAAACCGCAGGTTTAATAACAAGGGTGTATAGAAATGATAACGGCAGCTGGGTTCAGATGGGCGGCGACTTTATGGGTTATGAAGGAACATTGTACCGTCGTTGGCAGGGGGGCAATGTGGAGTTGACGGGAGATGGTAATGCCTTGGTTACAACCGGATATGCAGGTGGATTTGTACGTGTGTATCAAAGGGATGCCAATGATAATTGGACGCTAAAAGGCAATGAATTAAAAGGAGCATTTGGAAATGCCATCGCATTGTCCGATGATGCAAATATTTTAGCTGTAGGGGAGAGGAAGGGATTTGGCATATTCCATAGTGCAGGTGGAGTACGTATCTATAAATATCGCCCCGATAATACCTGGGAGGTAGTAACTACTTTTAATGGTAACCATAACAACTATGAATTGGGGGGCCGCAGGAACAGTCTCAGTCTGTCCTCGGACGGGTCGGTCCTGGCCATGGGAGCTTCTGACTATGGTTTTATTTTTGAAACTGAGATTAATCTGGATATTGGTCGGGCGCAGATGTACCATATAGGTGTAAGTGGTGTTTCCATAGAGGGCGCACCGGCAACAATAAATACCACAGATCCCTTTGAAGTTACCTTCAAGTTCGACAGGGGGGTCGCCGATTTCAACGAAGGGGATATTGTTGTTGCCAATGCCACGATCAGCAATTTTAAGGCCGTCGACGCATCCGAATATACAGCTGAGGTTAACCCCATGTCCATCTGTGGGGACGATGACGATATCACCATCAATGTACCCGCAAGCTCGGCATTCGATAGGGACTCGAACATGCCCAATCTGGCAGCACAGGAAGTCGTTGTCAGCACCACCGGGGTCGTGGCCGTCGCCCAGGACATTACCGTACAGCTGGCCCCCAATGGGCTGGTGACCATCTCACCAGGGGATGTGGACAATGGTTCCGGCGATAACTGCGAAGATGGAGATGCGGTAACGTTGAGCTTGGACAAGGATACCTTTGACTGTGGTGATTTGGGAACCCCGGTAACGGTGACCCTTACCGCTACTTCTGGAAATCAGACAGATTCAACGACCGCCGTGGTGACCGTGGAAGATTATACCAATGGCCTTGTGGCCGTTTCCAAGGATATTACCGTTACGTTGGATGCTGATGGAACGGCCTCCATCGGCCCCGGGCAAGTGAACAATGGTTCCGGGAGTGGCTGTAACGGCACTGGCGCCATTTCCCTAAGCCTGGACAAGAACGTTTTTACCTGTGAGGATGTCGGCCAGGTGACCGTGACCCTTACCGTTGAACAAGGAAACCAAACGGCCACGGCAACGGCCACGGTGACCGTGGAAGAAAATTTGGACAACCTGGTGGCCATTGTCCAGCAGGACATCACCGTACAGTTGGATGCCAGCGGACAGGCCACCATCTCGCCCGATATGGTGGACAATGGTTCCAATTATGGCTGTGGCAACACCCCGGAACTGAGCCTTGACAGGGATACCTTTGACTGTGGTGATGTGGGGACCCCGGTAACAGTGACCCTTACCGCTGCACAAGGCGATAATTCGGATACGGCCACCGCTGTGGTGACCGTTGCGGAAAATTTGGGCAACCTGGTGGCCAATGCAAAGGACATCACCGTGTGGTTGGACACCAATGGTCAGGCGACCATCTCTCCAGGGGACGTGGATAACGGTTCCACCTATGGTGGATGTAACAAGTCCCCGAGCTTAAGTTTGGACAGGGATACCTTTACCTGTGACGATGTGAGGGCCCCGGTAACGGTCACCCTTACCGCTGCCCATGGTACCAACATAGCCACGGCGACCGCCTTGGTGACCGTGCAAGCGACCGGGCACTGTGGGTCACGCCTTGCGGATTTCAACAGGGGGTTTTCCCCCAACGGCGATGGCGTTGGCGATACCTTTGTGATCGAGGGCCTTGAAAAATATAGGAACAACGTGGTGAGGATATACGACCTGAGCCAGCAGTTGCTGTTCAGTGCGCATTATAGCGGACCCAGCGATGGTTGGGACGGCACCGATGAACGCGGGTTGGTGCCCGTGGGTTCCTACGTATGTGTGATAGACTATAACGAACCGGGGCTGGGCCACGAGGCAAAAATGATCTATGTGAATTATTGATGTTTATCGCTGATGGTTGGTGGTTGATGGTTGATGGTTAATCGTTGATGGCTGAATACTGAGGACTGAGTTAGGAGTGGTTTTTGAGTTGGCAGCTTTGAGTAGGCAGTAAATGAGGGTTAAGGTTTGGGTTATGAGTACTGAAAACTGAAGACTTAGGAGTGGGTTTTTGAGCTGGCAGTTTTTAGTAGGCAGTAGCAGTAGGTGGGGGTTGAGGATTGGGGTATGAGGACTGAAAACTGAAGACTTAGGAATTAGGGTTTTTGAGTAGGCAGTTTTTAGTAGGCAGTAAGTGAGGATTGGGGTATGAGGAATGAGGACTCGCTTTGCCCCCTTTCGAAATTATGCTTTTAAAATAAAGGTCATTTCGAACGTACGTGAGAAATCCCAATAACAAAAAAACCACCATACCTTAAAAAGCTGTGCGAAGCCTAAAAGACTTCGCACTTATCGCTTTCCTTTATTTACTCCGAAGTGAGGACTGAAGACTTAGGAGTGGGTTTTTTAGTAGGCTGTAAGTAGGGGTTAAGGAGTGAGGACTCGCTTTGCCCTTTCGAAATTATACTTTCAAAGTAAAGGTCATTTCGAACGTACGTGAGAAATCCCAATACAAAAAACCACATACCTTAAAAAGCTGTGCGAAGCCTAAAAGACTTCGCACTTATCGCTTTCCTTTATTTACTCCGAAGTGAGGAATCAGGAGTAGGGACTGAAGACTTAGGACTGAATGTTGGGATTTGAAGCTTCGATGTGAATCGTGGGTCGCCCTCTTTGGGGAGAGGGTGGAGCCTGTGCTGAACTTGTTTCAGTAGTGAGGGAATATATTGGAGCAAAAATGGGTCTGAAGGTCTGTATACATATATAAAGTAGCCCACAAAACCGTATTTGATTCCTTTTTTTAAAAATCCCTAAAACACTTGGTTATGTCCCTTCTTTAATTGGTTTCAGCACTGATTTTTGAATATTTCCCTTGTATGGACATTTTTTGAATGCATTAACCTAAAAACCATTAAAATGAAAAAACAATTACAATTAATATTGCCTACTATCTTTATGGTATTGGTGGGCATTAGTAGTTATGGCCAAAATCCAGGAGACCTATTTACCGTTGGTAACCTTGAATACAAGATCACTTCTGCTACCAACGTCGAGGTTGCGGACTATACCGGTACGACCACAGAAGTGACCATCCCCCCAATGGTAGTTCATGGCCCGAACACCTACACGGTGACCAGTATCGGGGAACGTGCTTTTTGGAACAACCAATTGACCGGGGTTACCATACCCAACAGTGTGACCAGTATTAAGGGTTGGGCTTTTAGCGATAATCAATTGACGAGTGTAACGATACCCAACAGTGTAATTAGTATTGGGGGGCTTGCTTTTACCAGTAACCAATTGACAAGTGTAACCATACCGAATTATGTCACCAGTATTGGTTATGCTGCTTTTTTGTCTAACCAGTTGACGAGTGTGACCATACCGAACAGTGTCACCAGTATTGGGGATTCTGCTTTTAGTGATAACCAATTGGAAAGTGTGACCATACCTGATAGCATCACCAGCATTGGGAATTATGTTTTTTCGGGTAATCAATTGACGAGTGTAACCATACCCAACGGTGTCACCAGTATCGGGGTTGCTGCTTTTAGCAATAACCAATTGGAAAGTGTGACCATACCTAATGGTGTAACCAGTATCAGTAGTTTCGTTTTTTACGATAACCAATTGAGTAGTGTAATCATACCTAACAACGTAACCGGTAGTATTGGGGACAGTGCTTTTGGCAAAAATCAATTGACAAGTGTAACCGTGCCTAGCGGCATAACCAGTATTGGACAGAGGGCTTTTAGTGATAACCAATTGACCAGTATAAGCATACCAAGCAGTGTAACCAGTATTCAGGAGCAGGCTTTTGAGAATAACCAATTGACGAGTATGACGATACCCAACGGTGTCGCTATTATTGGGCCGGCTGCTTTTAGCAGTAACCAATTGACAAGTGTAACCATACCGAATAGTGTGGCCCATATTGAAGATGGAGCTTTTGCCGAGAATAGCTTGACCAGTGTGACCATACCCAACAGTGTGACCAGTATTAAGGATTTAGTTTTTGCCGGCAATCAATTGACCGAGGTTACCGTACCGGGCAATGTGACCAGTATTGGAAGATGGGCCTTTGCAGTCAATCCAAACCTTGTTACGGTGATTGTAGAGCCCTCCAATCCTCCAACGCTCCACGAAGATGCCTTTCAAGATTTAATAAACAATATCGATTTTCGTCATCAAATAGATGTGTTTGTTCCCGTAGGGAAGAGACAAGATTATTTGGATCAAGGGTGGACGGGCTTCAAATCCGTCACGGAACCAGCAGGGCTCGGCGACACCTTCAGTGTCGATAATATAACATACGAGATTACTTCCTTAAACCCTTATCAAGTTAAGGTGGTGGACTATGGCATTACGGGAGGAACGGTGACCATCCCCCCAACGGTCAAATACCAAGGCATCGACTACGAGGTGACCACTATTGGCGATAACGCTTTTGCAAACAACCAATTGGACAGTGTGACCATACCTGATGGTGTGACCAGTATCGAGGATGGTGCTTTTTGGGACAACCAATTGACCAGTGTCACTATACCGAACAGTGTGACCAGTATCGGGGATGGTGCTTTTTATGATAACCAATTGACCAGTGTGATCATACCCGATGGTGTAATCAGTATTGGGGATGAGGCTTTTGCCTATAACCCCTTGACTGAGGTGACCATCGGTGAAAATGTGGCCAGTATCGGGGCTTTTGTCTTTTTTTGGCCCACCCACCAGTTCTTTGCCACGGTGGTGACAGAGGCCACCGTTCCGCCATCGATTACGCCTGTTACCTTTGGCCCTATACAAGAATATCACTTCAATCTAATAGACTTGACCGTACCTGCAGGCAGTATAGATGCATATCTAGCTGCTCCGGTGTGGAGTGGAGTAGGTTTTAAATCCATTACACCGAAGACCGGAAAGAGTGCCGTGGTACCGGGTGCCGATCCTAAAGCATCCCCTCCTAAAGCATCCCCTGTGGAAAGTGCGGCGGCACCTGCCCATCGTGTTGCCAAAGGTAATGCGCGCAACGATGTCAGCGTCTATCCGAACCCCGCACAAGATGACATCCACATTGGATTACCCGATGGTGAAGCTTTGCGGCAAGTGAACATTTACAACACCCTGGGTGTCCATATCCATTCGGCGAATACCCTGCAAATGGATATAGGCCATTTGCCCAGCGGTACATATGTGCTGGAAATAGAGACCAGGGCTGGAGAGAGGGTGGTCAAGCGGATACTTGTAAAATAGACCGCACCGCCCACGGATAAATGGACAAACAATGATTGTCCGCTTTATATCATAATGATATGGCGCTGCACCATTCCGGACCTGCCCGCGATGCCGCAGGTGGGCAGGTTTCCCATTGCACCGATGAACGCGGGCTGGTGCCCGTGGGCTCCTATGTATGTGTGATCGACTACAACGAACCGGAGCTGGGCCACGAGGCTAAAATGATCTATGTGAATTATTGATGTTTATCGCTGATGGTTGGTGGTTGATGGTTAATGGTTAATGGTTTATCGTTGATGGCTGAATACTGAGGACTGAGGAGTGGGGACTGAATACTTAGGACTGAATGTTGGGATTTGAAGCTTCGATGTGAATCGTGGGTCGCCCTCTTTGGGGAGAGGGTGGAGCCTGTGCTGAACTTGTTTCAGTAGTGGGGGAATATATTAGTGCAAAGAAATGGCCAAGACCGAACGATAAAATATACCCATATCGGCCAGAACCGGGACAAACGGACTACCAAAGGGAATCGCTGGATTCCCTTTGTCCCCAAAAACACCCTTTTACATCCCAATTTTAAAGGGGTTGGGCACTAATTGTTGGATACTGCCCTTGTATGGTTATTATTTACCTCTTATTAATATTCAAAATAAAAAAACCGTTCAAATAAAGAGGCAATTACAACTGCTAGTATTCGCCATTTTTAAAGGAATTAAAAGAAGAAGCGAATTTGTCAATAACCCACTCTCTTTAGAATGGAATATGTCTGAATTCATTCTGGAGGGTAGGGAATCGTGAAAACATCTGGGTGATGATTATAAAAATAACATGACACTTTTAGGGGATAAAGGTATTAACGTTCAAAAACGATACGTGTAATTTTTAAAGAAGGGATGAAACAAAATAACATATTGAATTTCGAAAAGTTAATACCACTACTGGTAGTTCTTCTTTCCCATTCTTTAGTGCAGGCTCAGACAACCATTCAGCGAAGTGCGATTATCCGGGATTACAATCATAGCAAGCTTCAGGCAATGGCTAAGGAATTTACTGCTACTGCCCGTGCAAATAAACAGAAAGCGCTAGCGCTGGCCAAAATATATGGATGGGAGCCAATTAAGTACAATGCCGACGGCACCTTCGATGAACTCATGGGGGTCAGGGATGATGGCAGCCCCATTTATTATACACTGTATAACGAAGATGCCGCCAGATCAACACGTACAAATCACTTGAATACAGGCGGCTCGCTGGAGCTTGATTTAAACGGGCAAGGCATGAACGTTTATGTATGGGATGGTGGTCCTACCCAACCCACCCACCAGGAATTCAATGACCAGGCTAACCCTAGTCGAGTGATTATTAATGATGGTGTAACCACACTAAACAGCGATAGCTGGCATGCACAACACGTGACCGGGACCATCCTGGCAGCTGGTGTACAGCCAATTGCCAAAGGCATGGCTCCCTTGGCACGAGCGTTTACCTATGAATGGAACAATGACCTGGGAGAAGCAACAGACGCAGCAGCAGCAGGCATGCTATTATCCAACCACTCCTATGGACCCGCTGTTGAATACCTTCAGAGTCACCACTTTGGAGCATATGACAATACCGCCAGGGCCTGGGATGAATTGTTCTACGATGCTCCTTATTACCTGGCCGTATTTGCCGCCGGAAATGAAGGAACTTATCTCGGCAATGGTTTTCCCTTGAACGATAATCCGACCTTTGACAAGCTTGCCATGTGGCAAATCGCCAAAAACAATCTAGTGGTGGCCAACGGACAGGACGCTAACATTGCACCCGATGGCGCATTGATAAATGTCGCTATTAATCCCGGAAGCAGTCAGGGGCCTACGGATGATTTTAGGATTAAACCCGATATTACTGGGAATGGAACGGGTGTATACTCCACGCATGTCACCAGTGATACGGGCTATCGTTTTGCTACGGGAACTTCCATGGCAGCCCCAAACGTAACAGGAAGCCTGTTACTGCTACAGCAGCACTACAATAATCTGAATGGTTCATTTATGCGAGCGGCCACACTGAAAGGTCTGGCCTTGCATACCGCGGACGATGCCGGCATGGCAGGACCTGATGCCATCTTCGGGTGGGGACTGCTCAACGCAAAAGCCGCAGCGCAGGAAATTACGGACAATGGCGTAACTTCTATCATCGCTGAGCTCACCTTGACCCCAGGTCAATCATACTCCTTGCCAGTTGAGGCGGATGGAATCAATGATTTGATAGCTTCCATTTCATGGACGGATCCTCCCGGAACAGTGACGACCGGTGGGACGCCCAATATCAACACGCCGGCACTGGTCAATGACCTGGACATTAGAGTGACCCAGGCCTCCAATACCTTCTTCCCTTATCGGTTGACTCAAGTGGATACCAATGATCAAGGGGACAACACCGTAGATCCATTTGAAAGAATTGATATCTCCGGTGCATCGGGTATCTATACCATTACAGTAACCCATAAAGGAGCATTGACAGGTGGAAATCAAAATTATACCTTGATCGTCACTGGGATAGCAATAACTTTTGAGGTCGATACTATCGAATATGAAGTTACGGGTCGCAATCCAAATACAGTAAGGGCAATAGGGTATACGGGCTTGGGAGGAGACCTGATCATACCCCAAACTGTAACCTATGGAGGTAACAACTTTAACGTTATCGGTATTGGAACTAGTGCTTTTGAGGATAGCGCCCTGACCAGTGTGGAGATTCCTGATGGTGTGGAAAGTATTGGATTAAAAGCTTTTAGGAACAACCAATTGACCAGTGTAGAGATTCCTGGGAAGGTAGGGGAAATTCGTGGGGAAGCCTTTGCCGACAATCCAATCACAAAAGTAACGGCACAAGGTATTGCTACCGTGCCCACCATTGTTACCACCCATACCTTTACAGACCGTAACCAAATAGATGTGGTCCATCCCAAGGACAAGGAACAAGCTTATAAAGATGCAGGCTGGACGGGCTTTAAATCCATCACGGAACTTTTGGAAATCAATGACACGTTTATTGCCGATAATATAACCTACCGGGTTACTTCTATAGAAACCAATAAAGAGGTAACGGCTATAGGCTATAGCGTTACGGGAGGTACCGTGACCCTTCCCCCAACGGTGGATTATGGCCCGAACACCTACACGGTGACCGCTATTGGAAATGAAGCTTTTGAGCATAACGAATTGACCGGGGTGACCTTTATAACCCCAAGCAATGTGACCAGTATCGGGACTGAAGCTTTTCGCAGGAACAACTTGACCGAGGTGACCATACCCCATAGTGTCAACAGTATTGGGCCCAATGCTTTTCACTATAACACAACTCTGGAGACCGTGACCGTAGCGGCTAACGACCCCCCAGCGCTCGATGCAGGTGCCTTTCAAAATCCAAACCGCGACCAAATAGACCTTATAGTGCCCACGGGCAGGGCACAAGATTATAAAGATTCAGGCTGGACGGGATTCAGAACCATATCGGATGGCAGTACCGCTCCCCTGCCCACCATTGGTGCGCCACAAAGTGTTGATGATCTTGAACCCTTTACGGTCAAAATTGGGTTCGATGGTCACATTACCGGTTTTGAGGCGGACGATATTCAAGTTTCCAATGCCACGGTAAGCGCCCTTACGGGCAGTGGGTCGACATATACCGCTACCATTGTACCCACATCCCTCTGTAATGGCAATATTACCATCGATGTGCCGGCCAATGTGGCCACGGGTGTGAACAGTTTGTCCAATCTTGCAGCGCAACAGGTAAGTGTAGGTACTTTGAATACCATCTCAGAGCGTTGTAGACCCGAAGAAGAACTTCTTGCGGATTTCAACAGGGGGTTTTCCCCCAACGGTGATGGCATTGCCGATACTTTGGTGCTCGAGGGCCTTGAAAGGTATGGGAACAACGTGGTGAGGATATACGATTTGACCCAGCGTTTGTTGTTCAGTACCCATTATGGTGGGCCCGGCGATGCCTGGGACGGCACCTATGAAGGCGGTACGGTGCCAGTTGGCCCCTATGTATGTGTCATAGACTTCAACGAACCGGGGCTGGCCCACGAGGCAAAAATGATCTATGTGAATTATTGATTTATATGCTTCTCCAATATGATAATAAGAGAAAACAAAGAGGTCCTTTCAAAAATCGTGGATCCAGGATTTTGACCGGCGGGAAAAAGGGAAGGGGCAAGAGGATAACAAGCTGCGTGATGTTTCAGCAGACCTCTTGTTTTTAATCGAAAAATGTTTAGGGTAAAAATGAAATGGATAATGGACAGGAAAAAAACAATTATTTAGGACATATCAAGCTATCAGCTACAGCAATTGATGTCAGGAGGGGTAGAGCGCAAAATAGATGCGGATATATAAATCAACTTATTGTTTTTATTGGAGTGATTTAAAGAGAAAGGAAGTGAAGCTGTAAGTAGGTGTTGCATAGGGTTTCGTGACATTGTTGAAATAGAACAACTCTTCCTCAGGTCGAATTGTTTCCAGTTCAACGATATTGAAAAAGGGCTTGACCATCTATGGGACCTTTCTCAAGGGGGGTGGGGTAATTTTTGATGAAATGTCTTTACTATCGGCAAAAAGTTCAAAAATGGATTTTCATTATCCCTCCAATTCACTTTTTCATCCTCAATTTTACGGGCTCCAACACTTTTTGTGGTATGGTATCATGTTAAAAATCAAGATTTGCCAGAAGCAATCTTTAGTAATGGAACCGGTTTTCACGGCAGTGACTGTGCCAATGGTTGCCCTTTGAAGACTTTTCATTTTCCAGGTTGTTTTTTTATGTGGGGTTCAAACGACGACGGGGACTTGATCCGCAAAGTCCCCGCCGTTATGAAAACTTCCACTGACCTGTAGGGACAGGTTTTACGTAAAGGGCATTGTCCGGGATATGATGGCAAGGGAGCATCGGGGCAAAAAAGGTGTTTTTACGCCAACTTTTGGACCTCGTTTTAGATACGGGATTTTTTAAGTTTTCAGAAGGTATTGAATCCTGCGATTATTAATTATTAAAGTGTAATTAAACGATATCCGATTACATCAATTTTGCTCCAATTTGGGCGGTAATTTGATAGCTAACCCAACGTGTTTTGAAGGGAATATTAATACAATATTTAATGTTCAGTTGTATTTGCGCATCCTGTTTTGGGCAAATTGTTGTGGACCCAAACTATGCTGTGGAGCGTTTGGTCACCGAGGTGTTGGTGGACAGGAATTGCGCTGAGACTTCCAACTACAGATCTTCCACCGGTATCGACTATGTCGTAAATGGCGCAAACGGTATTGGCTATTTTGAGTTCAATGGCGATAACTTTCCTTATAGGGAAGGTATTGTGATTTCCACGGGTAGTGCCATTGATGCCGTTGGGCCAAATAATGGTTGGAATTTTGAATTTAATAGGGATGACCCTGGCCGACGATGGTGGAGCGGTGATTCCGATTTGGCCACTATAGCAGGACTACCTTCAAATCTTCTTCATAATGCTTCCTATATAGAATTTGATTTTGTTCCCAGGGGAAACAACATGAGTTTTAATTTCCTTTTTGCCTCCGAGGAGTATGCCGGGAATTGGCAGTGCACATTTTCTGATGTATTTGCTTTTATCTTAACGGATTCCAATGGTGTCTCGTCCAATCTTGCGCTGGTTCCGGGATCGCAAGACCTCGTTTCAGCAACCAGCATCAGGCCCGGTGTACCTGATTCACTCGGTTTTTCCACTTCATGTGAAGCCAGTAATGAAGAGTATTTTGCGGGTATCAACGGGGATGATTCCGCAATATCGATGACAGGAAACACAACAAGTTTGGTGGCACAATCCATGGTAAATCCCGGAGAAACGTATACCATAAAACTCGTCATAGCTGATTTCCGGGATTCTTGGTATGATTCTGCCGTTTTTTTGGAAGCAGGGAGTTTTTCCGTGGATGTATCCCTAGGGGAAAACAGAACTGTGCAAAACGGCAATCCCCTATGCCAGGGAGACATTTTTGAAATTGACGCCACCGTTTCTGGTGAAGCCCATTACAGATGGTTTAAAGATGGTGTACAATTGGACCTTTTTGATGATCTGCCCATAGTATCGGTGAACGAGGAGGGAGTCTATGAGGTGGAAGTGGAGTTTTCCGCCAATTGTATATCTGAAGGTCGTGTGGAAATCGAGTATATCGATCCTTTTCCATTGGATATTTCATCCACCTTACAAGAAGAATATATTTTATGTTTGGATGGTGAGGGAAACCCTTTTGAGCCCCTTCCCCAAATGGACACAAAGCTTTCCTCGGCGGAGTATTCCTTTGATTGGTACCGTGACTCGGTAAGCACCGGAAACCTGATGGCAAATGCAGATCAACCTTCCCTTGTTCCCACCGAACCGGGAATTTATCATGTTGTGGTTGAAAACCTGCTGTACAATTGTTACCTATCCTTGTCCGCAACTGTAACTACTTCCGGACCGCCCACGTTTTTTGAGGTGGATATTTTGAGCGATATGTTCAGTAACAGTCACTCCGTTTCCATAAATGTTGAAGGACCAAATGAGTATATGTTCAGCTTGGATGGATTGACATTTAAAGAGGACAATTTTTTTTCCAATTTGGCCCCGGGAGATGATTACATTGCCTATGTTCAAGATGAATATGAATGCAGTGTTGTTTCCAAGGGGTTTTATATTGTAGATTACCCTCGATTTTTTACACCTAACGGTGATGGCGTTAACGATACCTGGAAGATTGTGAACCTATTTGAAATCGAAAATCCGGAGATAACGATTTTTGATCGTTTTGGTGCAGTTCAGCATCAATTCAACGATGAAATGGGATGGGAATGGGACGGCACTGTTCGAGGGAATGAAGCCCCTTCATCAAGTTATTGGTTCAGTCTCACCTATGATACCAAGGATGGTGTCCGAAAAGAATTTAAAGGTTACTTTGCGCTGAAGCGTCAACCTTGACTCATCCTCGTACGGAGATTTCCATTGTCCCACCAATTCCCTTTCTCGTCCCGAATTTTAAGGACTCCAACACTTTTTTTGGCATGGAATCGTGTTAAAATTGAGCTTTACTTCAGGTAATCTTCTTAAATGGGATTGGTTTTCAGTGGGAGTGACTGTGTCATAGGGTTGACCCTCGGAGGCCTTTTCCATTTTTTAAGTTGGTTTTTCCATATGTGAGGTTAAGACGACGGGGACGTGGTTTCCAAGGTCCCCGTTGTTATGAAAACAATCCTTAACAGCGTAATGGATAACAAATACAGTGATATGAAAGACCTTTTGATTATTTCTGGTGCTTTTCTGATTTCAATTTGTGCCTTTTGTCAGGAAGATGAACCTACAGATTCGGAAAAGAGGATTGCGAAGTTTTCCGTGGCCAAAAGAAACGAGGTAAGTATCGACGTTATGTCGGCAATAGCCATTCCGGCCCTAAGTCCCAGGTACGAGTATATCCTGGGGCGATACTCTGGAATCGGCGCGGACCTGTTTGTCTCCCTTGATTGGGATGGTTATACAGATTTTGAACAATTCTCTTTCACACCTTACTACAGACAATATTTCTTTTCCAAACAGGATTACGGGGCCAGGGGGTTTTATGCGGAAGGATTCTTGAAATTCTTCATTTTTAAAGAGTGGTTTTCCGCTATTATAAATGATTTCTTGTCAACAGGTGAAGGTTATTATTTTGATACCTCCATAGGTGTGGGAATTGGTTGGAAATGGATAAGTCAGAGCGGTTTTCTTGTGGATTTAGGTGTGGGAATCGGGAGGAACCTGGGATTGCCGGGCGATGACAATGTTGGTTGGGAGGTACAACCAAGGGGCGGCTTGAATTTTGGATGGAGGTTTTAATATGGCGCAAGGCCAAAATACAGTTTTGCCAATTACAAAAAGTACCTGGTGCAAAAACCGAAAGCCAATAAACACAATACGATGAGTAAACAAAAGAAAAGTTGGGGATTACTGGAGAATCCTTTGTTGTACGCAATATTCGGGGTACTGATTGTGGTGATGGGCAAAGCGGACACCAATACGGAGGAATGGACCTCAAAACTGGATTATTGGTTGCCCTACATAGAAGTTGTGGGATGGTATTTTATCATGGTGGCCGCAATCCTGTTTATGAGAAGATGCAACAAAAAGATTGAAAATCTGGATGGCTGAATACATCTTGAAATGGATAGGGATAAATACATTAAAAGGAAGCTGTACAAACAAATCCTCGAAGAAAACGAAAGGCTGGAGGAAGAGAAGAAAAGCCTAATGGCCGATATCAGGATATTGGTCCAAAATAAATTTTCCTCCGACAAGCTATTTGTGAGGTCAAAATGGCGGAAACACTTTGAAAGGGAGGAGGCCTTCAAAAAACTGTGGAAAGAGATCCAACCGGGAAAAGACCGTGGGAACCAATCAACATAAAGAATCACTGCCCACAGGTTTAGATTCCCCCTCAATTTTAGATATCGATATCATTAAATCAACAGCCATAATTTTTAAAAAATGAACCAATCAAGAAAAAAGAGAGCAATGATTCCGTTGACAGTAGAGGCATTTGCGACAACATTGCCCACTTCATGCAATAGCGATGACCAAGGTCCATCCATAGTGGGCACCTGGTTACAGGCTTCTGGCACAACAGAGGAGTTTACGAACAATGTTTCGGACGGTATGGCAACGGATACCATTGATGCTAATAACTTCATTAGGATTACCTTCTATGCAGATGGGACATTTGATGACCTTAAATCGTACTCTTATACTGAAAATGGAGATGTTATTGTTGAAACATCAACCGATGTTGGAACATATTCGGTCAGTGGAAACCTACTTTCTGTTGCCTATGACGGAGAGGGTACTCAAACAGTTGAATTTACTTTGAGCGGGACACAGCTTGGCATTGCGCATGTAGAGGAATTTACCGAAAATGGCAATCAAAAGCGATTGGTTATACTAACGACTTACCATAGACAGTGATGGGCATATATCAGAGCAGCACATATCCCACTGCTCCATTAGTAAAGAAGATGGGGACCAATCGACATTTCATGCACACGGCCTTGGCTTTTGGCTTATTTCTAGTATTGGTCCCTTTCTTACGGGCACAGACGTTCTATGCATTGAAAATTGACCGGAACATCCGTTTTGAGGCCAGGGACATCACTGCGAAGTATCAACCGTATTTGGTAATGGGGGCCGATCAAGCCTTGGAGTTCCAATCCACCGTTGCCCGGTTCCTGGTCAAAAAACGTGCTGTTGAACGGGACGATAGTTTATCCCCAAAAGGCAAATACGAGGTCCTAAGGCGCGTATCAAGTCAGGAAACTTCGGAAATGGCGTATGTTCTGGAATCGTACCGCTGGAAAGAATATATGAGGATCAAGGACCGGATTCAACCTATACCGGAACCCTTTGGTTTTAGGGCCAACGACAGTTTACCAAAACGGGCAGGGAAAAAGAAATCCGAGGTAGTGGACATCCCACCGCCCGAGGTCAGGCCAAAGAAAAAGAAACAGATCACCATCTACACATTCAAGGGCTGTGGTGCCTGTGATAGCATTATAGGCCAGCTCAATGCCGGAAATTTCACCTTTAGAAGTGTTTCCCTGGATGAAAGCCCCGAAGTGAAGGAACAGTTGGGCCAAATTTTGTCCAAATCGGCCCAAGCGATGGATTCCCTGTCCGGCCCCATAATCAGTTTGGGGGGAAAGCTCTACAGCAAGATCACCACTTTCGATCGGATGATGGAGGAAATGGAAAAGGAGTAAGGCCGTTTTGCGCCGTGGCGCTACTTGTAAAACAAAAAATGCTAAGTATATCAATTTACATTGTTGAAACAAAGTATGAGCAATTTCAAAGCACAGGTTAATAGAAATTCAATGGGGAAGCGCCTGGAAAAGAAAGGAAAAATATTGGAAGCCAAAGCGCTTTATGAAGCCAATATTTCCGAAGGCTTCGAAGGCAGCTTTCCATATAGGAGATTAGCGGTCATCTATCGAAAAGAAAAATCGAAAGCTGATGAAATAAGAGTTCTAAATAAAGCTCTAGTAGTTTTTGATTCCTTGATTACATCGGCAAGAAGGGATGTTGAACCTAAATTAAAGGAATTCCGTGAAGCCCTAAGAAAAGCTGAATCAAAAATGTAAAAATCTATTTAAACGATATCCGATTACATCAATTTTGCTCCAATTTGAGCATGTAATCTGATAGCTAACCCAATGTATTTTGAAGGGAATATTAGTACAATATTTAATGTTCAGTTGTATTTGCGCATCCTGTTTTGGACAAATTGTTGTGGACCCAAACTATGCTGTGGAGCGTTTGGTCACCGAGGTGTTGGTGGACAGGAATTGCGCTGAGACTTCCAACTACAGATCTTCCACCGGTACTGACTATAGCGTAAATAACGCAAACGGTATTGGCTATTTTGAGTTCAATGGCGATAACTTTCCTTATAGGGAAGGTATTGTGATTTCCACGGGTAGTGCCATTGATGCCGTTGGGCCAAATAATGGTTGGAATTTTACATTTAATAGGGATGACCGTGACCGACGATGGATTGGTGATTCCGATTTGTCCACTATAACAGGAGTAGCTTTAGATAGTCTTTATAATGCTTCCTATATAGAATTTGATTTTACTCCCAGGGCAAACAACATGAGTTTTAATTTCCTTTTTGCCTCCGAGGAGTATGCCAATGATTGGCAGTGCAGATATTCTGATGTATTTGCTTTTATCTTAACGGATTCCAATGGTGTCTCGTCCAATCTTGCGCTGGTTCCGGGGTCGCAAGACCTCGTTTCAGCAACCAGCATCAGGCCCGGTGTACCTGATTCACTCGGTTTTTCCACTTCATGTGAAGCCAGTAATGAAGCATATTTTGCGGGTATCAACGGGGATGATTCCGCAATATCGATGACAGGAAACACAACAAGTTTGGTGGCACAATCCACGGTAAATCCCGGAGAAACGTATACCATAAAACTCGTCATAGCTGATTTCTGGGATTCTAGTTATGATTCTGCCGTTTTTTTGGAAGCAGGGAGTTTTTCCGTGGATGTATCCCTAGGGGAAAACAGAACTGTACAAAACGGCAATCCCCTATGCCAGGGAGACATTTTTGAAATTGACGCCACCGTTTCTGGTGAAGCCCATTACAGATGGTTTAAAGATGGTGTACAATTGGACCTTTTTGATGATCTGCCCACAGTATCGGTGAACGAGGAGGGAATCTATGAGGTGGAAGTGGAGTTTTCCGCCAATTGTATATCTGAAGGTCGTGTGGAAATCGAGTATATCGATCCTTTTCCATTGGATATTTCATCCACCTTACAAGAAGAATATATTTTATGTTTGGATGGTGAGGGAAACCCTCTTGAGCCCCTTCCCCAAATGGACACAAAGCTTTCCTCGGCGGAGTATTCCTTTGATTGGTACCGCAACTCGGTAAGTACCGGAAACCTGATGGCAAATGAAGATCAACCTTCCCTTGTTCCCACCGAACCGGGAATTTATCATGTTGTGGTTGAAAACCTGCTGTACAATTGTTACCTATCCTTGTCCGCAACTGTAACTACTTCCGGACCGCCCACGTTTTTTGAGGTGGATATTTTGAGCGATATGTTCAGTAACAGTCACTCCGTTTCCATAAATGTTGAAGGACCAAATGAATATATGTTCAGCTTGGATGGATTGACATTTAAAGAGGACAATGTTTTTTCCAATTTGGCCCCGGGAGATGATTACATTGCCTATGTTCAAGATGAATATGAATGCAGTGTTGTTTCCAAGGGGTTTTATATTGTAGATTACCCTCGATTTTTTACACCTAACGGTGATGGCGTTAACGATACCTGGAAGATTGTGAACCTATTTGAAATCGAAAATCCGGAGATAACGATTTTTGATCGTTTTGGTGCAGTTCAGCATCAATTCAACGATGAAATGGGATGGGAATGGGACGGCACTGTTCGAGGGAATGAAGCCCCTTCATCAAGTTATTGGTTCAGTCTCACCTATGATACCAAGGATGGTGTCCGAAAAGTTTTCAAAGGTTACTTTGCGCTGAAGCGCCAACCTTGACTCCCCCACTTAAAGGAAGGGGTTTTTACGCAACATTGAAGAAATACCCCTGTACCATAATGGCACTGAACGATGGTTACGAAAACCTTCCCCTGGAGGATGGGAACTCGTCAGGGACGACAGGTTTTAGGCAAAGGCATCGGCAACCGGCCCACAAAAAGTTCCAGGCGATTCGTGCGGATGAAAATATCGGGCCTACCCATCCTCGTATGGAGATTTCCATTGTCCCACCAACTGTCTTCCTCGTCCCCAATTTTACGGGTTCCAACACTTTTTTTGGTATGGTATGAGGTTAAAAATTAAGATTTGCCTGATACAACTTCTTAAGTATGGGATTGGTTTTCATTAGGATTGGCTGTGCAACGTGTTAACCTTCGAGGGCCTTTTTCATTTTCGAAGTTGGTTTTTCCATATTTGAGGTTAGACGACGGGGACTTGGTTTCCAAGGTCCCCCGTCGTTATGGAAACTTCCCCTGACCTGGAGGGACGACCAATTTTAAGGCGACGGGCGTTGACCGTGTCATCGCCAAGTTATCTGAACAGCCAACCTGTACCCATCAGCACAATGACATGTGGAAATTATACCAAAAAGTCCTGGAAAAGAACAAAAGACTGGAAGAAGTCAACAAAGGGCTCATGGCCGATATCAGGATATTGAGTAAAAAGAATTTTTCGCCCGATAAAGAATTTGTGAAGTCAAAATGGCGGAAATACTTTAAAAAGGAGGAAACCTTCAAAAAATTATGGAAAGAAATCCAACCGAGAAGAAATCGTGGGAACTGATCAACATTTCATGCGTACAGCGCTGACCCTTTTGCTCTGTTTTATGACGACCTTTGCTTGGACCCAGAGGGGAACGGTCATGGTGACCGAGACCAAATCCAAGAACCGGATCGCTTTTTTTGCCGAGAACAGGACATTTAGGGACTATGATGTGCTATTTGAGGTAAAGGGTACCAATTTTAGACAGAGTGCCGCAAAACCTAGATGGATCAGGGTTCCCGCAGCATCCAGGGTCCATTTAAAGACCATTGTTTTACTTCGGGACAAACGACCGATCTACACCAAAACACTAAAGACCAATGACAGTTTATCCAAACGGGCGTTGAAAAAGGAATTCGAGGTATTGGATATCCCACCACCCAAGATCAGGCCAAGGAAACAGATTACCATCTACACATCCAGGGGCTGTGACGCCTGCGATAGCATTGTAAATCAACTCAATTCCCAAAATTTCATCTTTAGAAGCGTTTCCCTGGACGAGAACCCCAAAGTAAAGGAACAGTTGGGCCAATTTTTGTCCAGATCTACCCAAGAGATGGATGCTTTGTCCAGCCCCATAATTAGTTTGGGGGGAAAGCTTTACAGCAGGATCACCACTTTTGACCGGATGATGGAGGAAATGGAAAAGGATTAAGACCGTTTTACGCTAGGTGCCACCTGTAAAGCTCATTAGCAAAGGCTAGCAAAAAGGTTGGGGCAATGGTGTTCGTCCAAAATCCCAATACGCTCTTTTTACGTCCCAGCTTTACTGGATCTCAGCACTTTTTATGGGATATTTTTCGCGTAATGGGTAGGTTTCGTCTAAAATTTAATGAAACAATATTAAATTTATACCAATATAGTACTATACGAGGCAAATTTTCCCAAAAGAACGCGAACGTAATCCACTCTTTTTTCTGGTTTTATTTGGTCTTTTTTTTTCAAGGGTCGAATGCGCAATTGGGTTTTTGCAGCGGTAATTATGGCGATGCCATTTTTACGGAAACCTTTGGTACGGGCACCGAAAATGGGCCTCCACTACCTCCCGGCACTACAACTTATCCTTATGTGGACGGTGCGCCGCCCGATGGGACTTATACGATTTCGAGTCGAACCGATTATTACCAAGTGTGGTTCGATACCACGGACCATACAGGCGACACCAATGGAAAATTACTTATCGTAAATGCAAGCGTTACGCCTGGGGAATTTTTTCGACGTACAGTGAGCGGGCTTTGTGAAAACACCTCTTATGAATTTTCCTCATGGATAATGAACCTGGTGTCGGGCACAAGCACTGGCTGTGGGCTACAAGGAGGCATCCCGGTGAATTTAAAGTTTGAAGTATGGGACAATACGGACACGCAGTTATTGGCGACTGGTGATACCGGCGATATTTTTGCCAAGGCTTCCCCCACTTGGGAGCAATATGCCCTGGTATTCCGGACGTTGCCGGGTCAAACCTCCGTCATTTTAAAAATGCGAAACAATGGTGTTGGGGGGTGTGGCAATGATGTTGGCATTGACGACATCGTATTCAAAAGTTGCGGTGATACTGTTTTACTTACGGACAGCACCAACAGCACTTCCATTACGGTTTGTGAAAGTCAAGCACCGATTACACCGACTTTGACCGCCCATCCTGATTTTTCCACGTTCAAAACCCATGCCTATCAATGGCAGGAAAGTGCGGATGGAACAACTTGGAACGATCTTGTTGGTGAAACCACTCCTATTTTCACAACACCCCAACTCAATACCGCTACTTTCTATAGGGTAAAGGTTGCCGAGGATGCCATTAATCTGGCAAATTTAAGATGTAGTGTTTTTTCGAATGTTTTTGATGTAACTATTGTTGCTATTCCGGATGCGCCCGTAAGCCAAGGAGATGTAGAACTCTGCGTGGATAATCCCAGAGGCGTTCAGGTTTCGGTTCCGAATGATGTCCTGGTCAATTGGTATGATGCACCTACTGGGGGCAACCTGTTGGCAGGGGATTCCGAGCTATACGCCACAACAATTTCAGGAACGTATTATGCGGAGGCAGTGAGCAAAACAACAAATTGTAGTTCCAATACACGAACCGCAGTTTCCATTGTTTATCTTGATTTGTCCTCGCACGAAAGTTTGACATTCTGCGAAGGACAGTCTGTTACGTTATCAGGAGATGATGTGACCAATGCTTCCTATTTGTGGAGCACCGGGGAAACGACCAAGGAAATCGTGGTAACTTCCCCTGGTACCTATACTGTTGCTGTCACCAAAGGAAATGGATGTTCAACCACCAAAACGATTCAACTTTCACAAATTGACCATCCGATACTGGATAAGGTAGTGTCGGATCATCGGGATTTGACGATTCTTACCCTCAATTCAGGTGATTTTGAATATTCCCTGGATGGTCTTGCTTATCAGGAAACATCCCTCTTTGAAAACCAGCAGGGGGGTGTTTATAACGCTTTTGTAAGAGGGAAAGGTGGTTGCGGCTTAGTACAATTGCAGTTTGTCCATATTGTCGTCCCGCGCTTTTTCACTCCGAACGGGGATGGTATCAATGATAGTTTCAGTCTGGAAGGAGTGGAGTTTGTCGATGCTTTTAAAATCAGCATCTTTGATCGTACCTCAAAGCCCTTGTTCCAATCCACTGACAAAAACTTTTCCTGGGACGGTGTTTTCAATAACCGTCCACTGCCCGCTTCAAGCTATTGGTACCGCATAGAAATTGGCCAAAATGTGCTCAAGGGCCACGTTGTATTAAAGCATAACTAAGCCTTTTTTGGCAACAAAAGGAGCGATTCTTCAAGAATTGTTGAACCACATAGTATCACCTTCAAACCAATGCTTCCATAAATCATATGGTCAGTCCCCGGGTTTTCCAATGCCTTGATTCGTGTATGGTAAGTAGACGTCATTGGTATCGGGTATTGTGCTGCAAAAAAAACGACGGGGAACACTGTTTCAAATCCCCGCCGTCTCACTGAACTAACTTAACATGCAATAACTTAAAAAGCTTTACCCTATAAAGTCAATGGTCGATTTAACCCACACGATTATTCCATTGCCCAAATTTTGTTGGTTAGTCCTTCTAATTGGAAACAAAGGTGAAGTTTTAGTACAAGACCGGACGATAAAATGTGCCGATATCGGTGAAAACCGGGACGAGTAATGCATTAAAAGGGTTTAGTTCGCTCAAAGCATTGTTTTTGGGGTAGAGTATTGGTAAGACTCGATACGGATGAATCTGAAATTTATGGGAATATGGAATCAGTATTGGTTTCAATGGGAAACGATCAGGGTTGATTTTTTTAGCGATAAATGCGGATTGCATGGTTCTTCCCTTAACAGAATCGATGTTAAAGAAGTAAAGAGGATGAAGCCACCGTGATGGATTTATGGGGTCAAAATCCTGTTTGCCATTGATTTGTTGCCACCACTTTCAGGAAACAAAAAAGGGAGGATAATGCATATCCTCCCGATTGATTTTGTTAAGGTTAGGTTGTTTTAAAGGGCTATTTTTTCCATTTACCTCCGCCGAGATAGAAACCTAAGGAGAGACCAAAGTAGGAGTTATTTACTTCTGATTCTCCAATTTCGGATTTCCCAATAAGATGGTAAGTTGCGGCCAATCGTAATTTTCCAAGCTCAAAACCTGCACGGACAAGTCCGCCAAATTTACCATCAACCTCTGCTTCAGTAGTTTCCCCCAAGAAATCCAATTCAAGATTGGCCAAGGCGTTATAACCCATACCACCCCCAATAAATGGAGCAAATGAAGAACCACCATTGTTAAAATAATAATCAAAAGTTGCCGCATATGATGCGTTGCTACCTAACTCAGTCTCCAGCTCCAGGGAAGCCGCATCAGTCGTAATATTTTTTGCCAATACAGCACTTTCAAAAAGAATTCCAATATTCATATTGTCCATGATATTGTACTTAAACTCAATGGCACCGAGAATCCCACCACCACCGTCAGGGACGGCATATCCCAAGTCAAGGCCCGCTCTAAATTTATGCTGTTCCTGCGCCTGTGTAAATTGAGCCATACCCATAATGGCCACAACGATAAAAAAACTTTTTTTCATAATAATGGTTTAAATATTGATTTTATAAAATTTGGTAAATGACCAACAATACCCCGGAAATAGCCATGGATTTAAGACCACGCCATCATTCTAACTTTGATTATGTTGGATAAATTTTTATCGGGGGCAAAAGTGGGGCTTTAGCACAAGACCAAACTATAAAATGTGTCCATATGGGTTAAAACTGGGACAGATAGGTCATTAAAAGTGATAGGGGCATAAAAAGACATATTTTTTGGGCAGCATTGGTCCTTCCTTGACTTCTCTTGATCCTTTTTTTAAAATCCCTAAAACACCTTGTGGTATCCCAATTTTAATAGGGTTCAGCACCAATTATTGGATATTTCCCTCGTATGGTATTTTTTGCTTTGAATTAATATTTATTAATCTAAAAAGCCATCAAAATGAAAAAAAAATTACAATTAATAACGTCTACGATCTTTATGGTATTGGCAATCCTTACCGCTTATGGCCAAAATATAGGAGGCCAATTTACCGTTGATGGCATCAAATACGAAATCACCTCTCAGACCGATGTCATGGTGATGGACCATACCGGTACGTCCACAGAGGTGACCATACTCCCAACAATCAGCCACTACGGCACCGATTACGATGTGACCGCCATTGGTGATAGGGCTTTTCATAATAAACAATTGACCAAGGTCACTTTCTTCAATACGCCGAGCACGCCAAGCAAGGTCACCAGCATTGGGGAAGATGCATTTTATAAGAACCAATTGACCAGTATTGTCATTCCGGAAAGTGTGACCAGTCTCGGGCAACGGGCTTTTGGAAGTAACAAGTTGACCGAAGTGACCATACCGAATGGTGTCACCAGAATTGAGCAATGGACCTTTGCCCAAAACGTTCTAAAAGAGCTGACCATACCGGCCAATGTGGAATATATTGGGTACCAGGCCTTTTATGGACTCGAAAACATTCCCATTGTGAGGTGTGAGCGCAATCCACCACCAGAAATTCATGAAACAGCCTTTGATACTCCAAGCGGACCGCACTTCCGAAAAATGGACCTTGTGGTGCCCTTTACCGCTATAAAAGCTTATGAAGATGCTGGCTGGAAGGAGTACTTTGGTTTTGTGAGTATCAGCTACGGAATCTTTACCGTTGATGACATCAAATATGGAATTACGTCTCCTACCGAAATCATGGTGATGGACCATACCGGTACGGCCACGGAGGTCACCATCACCGAAACGGTAATGGATAATAGCACAAATACCACCTATACGGTGACCGCTATTGGCAATGAGGCTTTTAAAGACAAGAGCTTGACCGGCGTGACCATACCCGATGGCGTGACCAGTATTGGAGACAGAGCTTTTTGGAACAACAAATTGACCGAGGTGACCATACCCGGCAGTGTTACCAGTATTGGGCAACGGGCATTTGGCAAGAACCAATTGGGCAGTGTAATCATACCCGATGGTTTGACCAGTATTGGAGTGCAGGCTTTTCTCGGGAACCAATTGACCCAGGTGACCATTCCAAACACTGTGACCAGTATGGGCCGAGATGCCTTTCAAGGAAATAAATTGACCGAGGTGACCCTACTGGGCAATATGACCAGACTCGAGGAAGGTGTTTTCAAGAATAATGAATTGACCAGTGTGACCATACCCGATGGGGTGACCAGTATAGGGAACAGTGCTTTTTCACAAAACAAATTGATTACGATAATCATATCGGCCAATGTGGAGCGTATTGATCAATGGGCTTTTAACGGTAGCTCAAGTATTCATACAATTTTTGTAGAGGCGACCACGCCTCCATCCATTGAAGAAAATACCTTTGGAGACCGTGACCAAACTGCTGTGGTCGTTCCCATGGACAAGAGACAAGGGTATTTGGATAATGGGTGGACGGGCTTCAAATCCATCAGCTCCGGAATCTTTACCGTGGATGGCATCAAATACGGAATTATCTCTTCATCCGAAGTAATGGTATTGGACTATATCAGTCCGGTAACAGTGGTGACCATCCCTCCAACGGTGGCCCATGGCCCAAACACCTACACGGTGACCACTATTGGTGATTATGCTTTTGTAAAAAACCACTTGACCAGTGTAACCATACCGAACAGTGTAACCAGTATTGGGAGTTCTGCTTTTTACGGTAACCAATTGACCAGTGTAACCATAGGAAACAATGTGACCCGTATTGGGAGTGGTGCTTTTTCGACCAACGAATTGACCGAGGTGACCATACCGGGCAGTGTCAAAAGTATTGGGGACATCGCTTTTGCAGATAATCCAGACCTTGCCACAGTGATCACAAAGGCCACCGTTCCCCCATCGCTCCATGCAGGTGCCTTTCAATATCCAGGCCGTCACCAAATAGACCTGATAGTCCCCTCGTGCACCAAAGACGCATATCTGGCCGCGGGGTGGACGGGCTTCAGATCCATTACAGAACCCGAAGAAGGGGAGACCTTTGCCGATGGTGGCATCATATACCGAATTACATCATTGGATCCCTCCACGGTAACGGCCATAGACTATACGGGTACGGCCACCAATGTAAACATTCCCGAAATGGTCAAAGGGTGCTACACGGTGACGGCTATTGGTAACGAAGCCTTTGAAGAAAAAGGATTGACCGGTGTGACCATCCCCAATACGGTGATCAGTATTGGGAATTATGCTTTTTGGAACAACGAATTGACCGAGGTGACCATACCGGGCAGTGTGACCAGTATCGGGGAACATGCTTTTTTCTCCAACAATTTAACAGAGGTGACCATAGGGAACGGTGTCATCAGTATTGGAGGCAGGGCTTTTGCGCATAACGAATTGACCCGTGCGACCATACCGGGCAGTGTGAGAAGTATTGGGGAATGGGCTTTTACATATAACAATTTAACCGAGGTGACCATAGGGAACAGTGTCACCAGTATCGGGGAATATGCTTTTATGAACAACGAATTGACCGAGGTGACCCTACCCGACAGTGTGACCAGTATAGGGGAATATGCTTTTTTCCTTAACGATTTGACCGAGGTGACCCTACCGAGCAATATAACTAGTATTGAGAGTAGTGTTTTTAGCGAAAACGACTTGACCAGTGTGACCATCCCCGATAGTGTGACCAGTATCGGGAACAGTACTTTTTCGGCTAACGATTTAACCGAGGTGATTATAGGGAACAATGTCACCAGTATTGGGGATTTTGCTTTTATGAACAACCAATTGACCTGTGTAACCATACCCAACAGTGTCAACAGTATTGGGGACAGCGCTTTTGGAAATAACCCGGACCTTGCCGGAGTGGCGACAAAGGCCACCGATCCCCCAGCGCTCCATGCAGGTGCCTTTCAAAATGCAGACCGTGACCAAATAGACTTGATAGTACCTGAAGGTAGGACAGGTGCTTATCTAGCCGCAGGGTGGACGGGCTTCAGATCCATTACGGAGGCCAAAGTAGGAGGTACCTTTACCGATGGCGGTATCACATACCAGATCACATCATTGGAGCCCTACACGGTAATGACCATAGACTATACGGGTACATCCAACACTGTAAACATTCCCAAAATGGTCAAAGGGTGCTTCACAGTGACCCGTATTGGGAATTGGGCTTTTCATGCTAATCAATTGACCAGTGTAACCATACCGAACAGTGTCACCAGTATCGGGGAGGGTGCTTTTTCCAGAGCCTATTTAACAGCGGTTACCATACCGAACAGTGTGACCAGTATTGGGGATTCGGCTTTTGGTAGTAACCAATTGACCGAGGTGACCATATCCAACAGTCTGACCCGTATTGGGCATGGGGTTTTTAGTGCTAACCAATTGACCGAGGTGACCATACCAAACACTGTGACCAGTATCGGGGAACATGCTTTTCTGAATAACGACTTGACCAGTGTGACCATACCGGGCAATGTGGAAAGTATTGGGGTGTGGGCTTTTGCATATAACCCGGACCTTACCTCAGTGGAGGTAAAGGCCATCGATCCCCCATCGCTCCATGTAGATGCCTTTTACAATGCAGACCGCTCCCAAATAGACTTGATAGTGCCCGTAGGCAGGAAAAATGCATACTTGGCTGCAGGATGGACGGGCTTTAAGTCCATTACGGAAGCCGCGATGGCCGGAAAGAGTGCCGTGGTACAGGGTACCAGTGCTGCTGAAGCATCCCCTGTAGAAAGTGCGGTGGCACCTGCCCATGGTGCCAAAGCTAATGCGCGCAACAATGTCAGCGTCTACCCGAACCCGGCACAAGATGACATCCACATTGGACTACCTGATGGTGAAGCGTTACGGCAAGTGAAGATATATAATGCCCTGGGGGTCCATGTCCATTCGGCGAACACCCTGCAAGTGGATATAGGCCATTTGCCCAGCGGTACATATATATTGGAAATAGAGACCAGGGCTGGGGAGAGGGTGGTCAAGCGGATACTTGTAAAATAGACCGCACCGCCACGACAAACAGTGATCGTCCACTTTGTAGTGTAGGATACTGATGGCTCTGCGCCATTCCTGACCTGCCCGTGATACCGCAGGTGGGCAGGTCCGTTTCGGGATTCCATTGTACCCATGGACACAGTTGTGATGGGAACCTGGAACGGGCCTGTGCCGAACCCGTTCCAGTATCCAGGTCGACGATAGGGATTTTATTGCACTTTGCGGACATCATTCAAAATAAATATAACGACCATGAAAGATTCATAGTGATTATGGGGGCTGCGTTGGCCCGATTCGGTATTGGTCGAACATATCCAATGTACCATTGAACCGGCATGTCCCACTTGTCCCAGATGGGCCATTCAAGGGTTTCGACATGGAAGGTATATTTTTTGGACATCGTTTGTCTTCCCTTGGTCTGGGCACTGACCGTTTTTGATTCCTGTTTTAAAAAAAGTGGGCACTTTTATCGCATTCGATTCCTTTTTTTAAAATCCCCAAAGTACCCTATTATATCCCAATTTTAATAGGGTTCAGCACTGATTTTTGGATAGTTCCCCCATATGATTGTTATTAATATTCAAAAATTTATAGAAGACCATCCATGAAAAAACTACTACAATTAACAATATCTGCCATCTTTATGGTAGGGTTTGGTCTTAGCACTTATGCCCAAAATGTGGGAGACCAATTTAATTTTGAGGGTATCAACTACGAAATTACTTCCCAGGGTCCCAATACGGTAAAACTTTTGGGACTGGTCGGAGCCCATGACAGGCCTCCTGGATTTCCCAATTTGGCCATCCCGGCAACTATGCAGTATGGTAATCAAGGCTATACCGTTACCGCTATTGGGGACGGTGCTTTTGATGCTTATGGCAAAGCTGGGACGGACAAGCTGACCAGTGTGGACATTCCCATCACGGTAACCAGTATCGGGAGTCATGCTTTTGCCGAAAACGAATTGAGCGAGGTGACCATTCCCGATGGTGTGACCAGTATTGGACATAGTACTTTTCGTAACAACCGATTGACCGAGGTGACCCTACCCAACAGTGTCACCAGCATTGGAGGTTGGGCTTTTCGCCACAACCAATTGACCGAGGTGACCCTACCCGATGGTGTAAACGATATTGGGATCAGGGCTTTTTCCCATAATCTATTGAGCGAAGTGACCATACCAAGCAGTATGATCAATATTAGGGAGATGTCTTTTGTCTATAATCCAATCAAAAAAGTAACCGCAAAAGGTTCTACCATCATACCAAACATTGTTATCGAATACTTTGACAACTATAATTATTATATCCCTGACGCCTTTGCAAACCGGGGCGATATAGATCTGATAGTACCCAAAGGCAGGACACAAGCCTATAAAGATGCAGGCTGGACGGGCTTCAAATCCATCACGGAAGATACGGAAGATATAGGAATCGGAGACACGTTCAGTGCCGATCATATAACATACGAGATTACTTCTTTAGCACCTTATGAAGTTGAGGCAAAAGACTATGCCATTACGGGAGGTTCCAGTGTGAACATCCCCCCAACGGTCAACTACCAGGGCACCGATTACGATGTGACCGCTATTGGTAATGATGCCTTTTGGCATAGTGGATTGACCAGCTTGACCTTTGCTGATCAAAGCAATGTGACCCGTATTGGGAATTTTGCTTTTGCCCTAAACGATATAAAAGAGGTGACCATACCGGGCAATGTGACCGCTATTGGTAATAATGCCTTTAGGCAAAGTGGATTGACCGGGTTGACCTTCGCTGATCAAAGCAATGTGGCCCGTATTGGGAATTTTGCTTTTGCCCTAAACGATTTAAAAGAGGTGACCATACCGGGTAGTGTGACCGCTATTGGGGAGAAGGCTTTTTGGGTCAACGATTCCCCCGAGAAGGGATTGACCAGGTTGACCTTCATTGACCAGGGCAATTTAGAAGTTATCGGGGAGAAGGCTTTTATGAATAACAAATTGACCGAGGTAACCATACCCAGCAGTGTGACCAGAATGGACCCAGATGCCTTTCAAGGAAATAAATTGACCAGTGTGACCATACCCGATGGGGTGACCAGACTCGAGGAAGGTGTTTTCAAGAACAACGAATTGACCAGTGTGACCATACCCGATGGGGTGACCAGTATAGGGAACAGTGCTTTTTCACAAAACAAATTCATCACGATAACTATACCGGCCAATGTGGAGCGTATTGATATTTGGGCTTTTAATGGTAGTGGCTCAAATATTCATGCAGTTTTTGTAGAGGCCACTACTCCTCCATCCATTGAAGAAAATACCTTTCGAAACCGTGACCAAATAGATGTGTTGGTTCCCGAAGGCACGAGACAAGCGTATTTGGACAATGGGTGGACGGGCTTCAGATCCATCACGGAAGGGATTCAGGTTTCAATAGACGCACCGGTACAGATAGATAATTTAACATCATTTACAGTCAACATTACCTTTAATGAAAACGTAACTGGTTTTACCAAGGAGGATATTCATGTAGGCAATGCCACTGTGGTCGATGGCAGTTTTTCCAAGGTCAATGGTTCCATATATACCATTGAAATGATACCCGCATCCTGTGAGGGCACCATTACCATTAATGTCCCTAAAAATGTAGCGGAATATGCGCCAAAGTTTCTCAATTTGGCAGCAAGCGCAATGATAACGGTCAATGCCCTGCCAATGGCCCCAGAGGTAGATTCAAACACTCCTGTCTGTTCAGGTCAAGATGCCATATTTTCCATCACGGGGGGAACTCCTGGTGATATAGTAACCTACAGCGAGGATTCAGATGGAACGGTAACCAATGGAACGGCAACCATAGCAGCGGATGGAACAGTAGCGATAACAGTAAAAGGGGCAAGCTCGGACACAACCTTGAGCCTAATAGGGGTGACCAATGGAAACTGCAGTGCACCGCTAACGGGAACGGCTACGGTAGCCGTTCATCAGGATGGTCCATTAACAGCTATTGCCCAGGACATTACCGTAGAACCAGATGCCGGTTCCAGGGCGGGGCAAGTGACCATCTCCCCTGAACAAGTGGACAAGGGTTCCCACGGTAGCTGTAACAATGGTCCTATCTCCTTAAGTTTGGACAGAACAGTTTTTACCTGTGACGATGTGGGCACACCAACAACGGTTACCCTGACTGCTACACAGGGTACCAAAACGGCCACGGCGACTGCTGTGGTGACCATAGTTGACAATATGGCTCCCATAGTCGTTGTCAAAGATCATACCGTAGGATTGGATGCCAGTGGCAATGCCAGTATTCAAGCAAGTGACGTCCACAATGGAATCTGGGACAATTGCGGTATAGGGACTGTTACGGTCAATCCCTCACGTTTTGATCGCACAGATCTTGGTGCCAATACAGTAAGCTTGACCGTTACCGATAACAATGGAAATCAGCATACGGCAATGGCCATAGTGACCGTGGAGGCTTACTCTGCTCAAATACATAATGTGTTCACCGTATCGGGGATGGACTATGGAATTACGTCCATGAATCCCTACACGGTGACCGCAATGGGTCTTAGTGGAACCAATATATCGGGCAGATTATCGGTGACACCTTCCTCTGGTGCCATAACAATACCAGAAACGGTCTCCTATGAGGGAACTACCTATATTGTTACCGGTATTGGGGATGGTGCTTTTGAGGGTAACACCCTGACTACTGTGACCATTGGTCAGAATGTTACCAGCATTGGAGCCAACGCTTTTGCCAATAACCCGGACCTTGCCATAATGGAGGCAAAAGGCACCGTTCCGCCAGCACTTCTTCAGGGTACCTTTAAAAATGCAGATCGTGACCAAATAAAGTTGAAAGTGCCCATAGGCAAGATAGATGCTTATCTGGCAGCAGGTTGGACGGGATTTGAATCCATATCGGATGGTGGGCCCGAAAAGAACAGCATTACCATCTACCCCAACCCGGCAAGGGATAAGGTCCATATTGATCTGGGTCCAGGACAAGAATTGAAAGAAGTAAATATCCACACTATGGCCGGAGCCTATCTGTACTCGGAAAACGGACTCGAAATAGACACGGACCATCTATCCAAGGGCATGTACCTATTTGAGATCGTGACCAGGACGGGTGATAGATCCATAAAGAAAATAGTAATCGCAGATAGATAGACTATATAATCCCTGTCCAAAAAAACGGTTGCAATGTTCATGTCCGCACGATAGGATTGTATATTTCGTAATCATAGCTTCTCGGCTTTCATTATCATATTGAGAAACTTTAAAAAGCTCAGGGCAATCTATAATCTTATGTATTGAATCTTCAGTTTGACCGGTCCAAACTACATTCATTGTTTAGCCTTTTCCTAAGTGATCTCATAACCCCAATATGAGGTCTTATCCTACCTTCAGAACCATCTTTTCTACTTGATTTAAGGGCTTCAGAATTTCAAAAGGGGCATTTCAATGCTGTAAATTCATCTAATAAGGGATATGATATCGACATCATATAACCACGGTCGGACCAATACTCCAATATAAAGGAGTTAGGAGTTGGTTTTTGAGTTGGCAGTTTTGAGTAGGCAGTAAATGAGGAATGAGGACTCGCTTTGCCCTTTCGAAA
>WNKP01000016.1 GCA_009797885.1 Flavobacteriaceae bacterium GF1 | reverse complement strand
AAGGCTGACAGTCCTCCAACACTCGATAAAGATGCGTTTAAAAACCGTGGTCAAATACACCTGATCGTTCCCAAGGGCAAGAAGGATATTTATTTGAGTAGTGACTGGACGGACTTCAAGTCCATCACGGAAGCTGCGAAGGTCAATGACACCTTCATTGCCGGTCATATCACATACAAAATTACCGAAATAGTCCCCGATAAGGAGGTAGCGGTTATGGACTATGACACCTCAGGAGGTTCCAGTGTGGACATCCCCTCAACGGTCAACTACCAAGGCATCGATTTCGAGGTGAACAATATTGGAGAGGCTGCTTTTGCCGTGAACCAATTGACCAGTGTGACCATACCAAGCAGTGTGACCCGTATTTCGAATTACGCTTTTCAGTCCAACCAATTGACGGAGGTGAACCTACCCAACAACTTAACCAGTATTGGGACCCATGCTTTTCAGAATAACCAGTTAACAAGTGTGACCCTACCCAACAGCTTGAAAACTATTGGGAACAGTGCTTTTTGGCACAACGATTTGACCGAGGTGACCCTACCGGTCAATGTGACCAGGATTGATCAATGGGCTTTTTGGGACAACCTAAACCTTGCCATGGTGACGGTGAAGGCTGACAGTCCTCCAACACTCGATAAAGATGCGTTTAAAAACCGTGGTCAAATACACCTGATCGTTCCCAAGGGTAGGTTACCGGCTTATTCGGGCCATCCTGATTGGACGGGATTTAAATCCATCACGGAAGATGTGGTCGATGACACCTTCATTTCGGATAATATCACATACAAAATTACCAAAATAGTCCCCGATAAAGAAGTAGCGGTTATGGACTATGACACCTCAGGAAGTTTCAGTGTGGACATCCCCCCAATGGTCTACCACCAAGGCATCGATTTCAAGGTGACCAGTATTGATAATCAAGCTTTTATGAGCAAGAATTTGATTGAGGTAAACATTCCGGATGGTGTGACCCGTATTGGGCACAGTGCTTTTCAGGATAACCAATTGACCGAAGTTATCATACCCAACAGTGTGACCCGTATTGAGAACAGTGCTTTTGGAGGCAACCAATTGATCCGTGTTGTCATACCCAACGGTGTCATGGATATCGGGAAAGATGCTTTTTACGATAACCAATTGACCAGTGTTGAACTCCCCACCAGTGTGGACAGTCTCGGGCAACGGGCGTTTGGCGACAACCATTTGACCAGTGTCACCATACCCGATGGTGTCACCAGAATTGAGAAATGGACCTTTGCCGAAAACGACCTTAAAGAGGTGACCATACCGGGCCTTGTGGAAAGTATAGGGGACCAGGCCTTTTATGACAACCCAAACCTTAACTTGGTGACGGTGAAGCGTAACGATCCCCCAAGCCTCTATGCAAATGCCTTCCAAGGCACGCACAGTGATCTTCGTCACCAAATAGACCTGGTCGTTCCCGAGGGCGCGAGACATGCTTATTCAAATCATCCTGATTGGACGGGATTTAAATCCATCACGGAAGATATAGGGATTGGGGACACGTTCATTTCGGATAATATCACATACAAAATTACCGAAACAGTCCCTGATAAAAAAGTAGCGGTTATGGACTATGACACCTCAGGAGGTACCATGGTGACCATCCCCCCAATGGTGGCTCATGGCCTGAACACCTACACGGTGACCGCTATTGGGAAATGGGCTTTTTATGTCAACAATTTGACCAGTGTGACGATACCCAACACGGTGACCGTTATTGGGGAAAGTGCTTTTGAAAACAACCAACTGACCAGTGTTGTCATACCCAACGGTGTCATGGATATCGGGAAAGATGCTTTTTACGATAACCAATTGACCAGTGTTGAACTCCCCACCAGTGTGGACAGTCTCGGGCAACGGGCGTTTGGCGACAACCATTTGACCAGTGTCACCATACCCGATGGTGTCACCAGAATTGAGAAATGGACCTTTGCCGAAAACAACCTTAAAGAGGTGACCATACCGGGCCTTGTGGAAAGTATAGGGTACCAGGCCTTTTATGACAACCCAAACCTTGGCTTGGTGACGGTGAAGCGTCACGATCCCCCAAGCCTCGATGCAGATGCCTTTCAAGGCACGCACAGTGATCTTCGTCACCAAATAGACCTGGTCGTTCCCTGGCCCACGAGACAAGCTTATTCAGATCATCCAGATTGGACGGGCTTTAGATCCATCACGGAACCAGTAGAGCGCGGGAACACCTTCATTGCCGATAATATCATATACAAAATTACCAAAATTGTCCCCAATAAAGAGGTAGCGGTTGTGGACTATAACACTTCGGGAGGAGCGGTGATCATCCCCCCAACGGTGGGTCATGGCCCGAACACCTTTACGGTGACCAGTATTGGGGATTATGCTTTTTATGAGAACCAATTAACCGGTGTGACCATACCCGATGGTGTCACCAGTATTGGGGAGTGGGCTTTTCGCCAGAACAATTTAACCGAGGTGACCATACCGAACACTGTGACCAGTATTGGGGACTGGGTTTTTTCGTATAACCGATTGACCGAGGTGACCATACCCGATGGTGTGCCCAGTATTGGAGAGGGTGCTTTTAATCAGAACCAATTGACCGAGGTGACCATAGGGAACAGTGTCACCAGTATTGGGGATGCTGCTTTTAGTGGCAACCAATTACAAGGACATCTTGAGATACCCGACAGTGTGAGGAGAATTGGGTACGGTGCTTTCCCCGGTAACCAATTGACCAGTGTGACCATAGGAAACAGTGTCACCAGTATTGGGGATTATGCTTTTAGTGGCAACCAATTACAAGGACATCTTGAGATACCCGACAGTGTGACCAATATTGGGGATTATGCTTTTTATAACAACCAATTGACCAGAGTGACCATAGGGAACAGTGTCACCAGTATTGGAGATTATGCTTTTGATGAGAACCAATTGACCGAGGTGACCATAGGGAACAGTGTCGCCAGTATTGGGGAGTGGGCTTTTAGTAAGAACCAATTGACCGAGGTGACCATACCCGACAGTGTCACCAGTATCGAGTACGGGGCTTTTTCATTTAACCAATTGACCAGTGTCACTATAGGGAACGGTATAGAAAGTATCGGAGGTGGTGCTTTTGCAGGTAACTGGGACCTAGTCAGCGTATGGATAAAGGCCGCCGTTCCGCCAACAATCGAGGCCGAAGGTTTCGATGTTTATACTAACAAAATCAACTTAATAGTCCCTTTGGGCTCCAAATATACATATGGGACTGCAGAGTGGACTGTAGGGAGGAGCTGGAGTGACTACTTCACAACCATTTCAACGTATCCGCCACAAGTCGGGGACACCTTCCTTGTCGATCATATAACATACAGAGTTACTTCCTCCGTGAATCTTTATAAAGTTAAGGTAATTCCTACTATAGGCTCACTTAGTGAGATGGGAAGCCAGATAACCATCCCCCCTACAGTGGATCATGGCCCAAACACCTTCACGGTGACAAGTATTGGGGAGGGTGCTTTTTATGGCGGACTATTGACCGAGGTCACCATACCCAACAGTGTAACCGATATTGGAGACAGTGCTTTTGCAAGTAACCCAAACCTGGAGACTGTGACCGTAAAGGCCACCAATCCCCCATCGCTCCATGCAGCTGCCTTTCAAAACCGTGACCAAATAGACTTGATAGTGCCCGTAGGCAGGACACAAGCCTATGAAGATGCAGGATGGACGGGCTTTAAGTCCATTACAGAGTCAGCGATGACCGGAGGAAAGAGTGCGGTGGCACAGGGTACCAGTGCTGAAGCATCCCCTGTAGAAAGCGCGGTGGCTCCTGCCCATGTTGATGTTGCTAAAGCTAATGCCCGCAACAATGTCAGCGTCTACCCGAACCCGGCACAAGATAACATCCACATTGGACTACCTGATGGTGAAGCGTTACGGCAAGTGAACCTATACAACGCCCTGGGGGTCCATGTCCATTCGGCGAACACCCTGCAAATGGATATAAGTCATTTATCTAGCGGTACATATGTGCTGGAAATAGAGACCAGGGCCGGGGAGAGGGTGGTCAAGCGGATACTTGTAAAATAGGCCGCACCGCCACGACAAACAGTGATCGTCCACTTTGTAGTGTAGGATACTGATATGGCCCTGCGCCATTCCGGACCTGCCCGCGATACCCCGCAGGTGGGCAGGTCCGTTTTGGGATTCCATTGTACCCATGGACACAGTTGTGATGGGTACCTGGAACGGGCCCATGCCAAGCCTGTTCCGGTATCCAGGTTGACGATAGGGATTTATTGCACTTTGCGGACATTCAAAATAAATGTAACAACAACCATGAAAGACCTATGGTGATTATGGGGGTTGCGTTGGCCCGACTTGGTATTGGTCGGACATATCCATGTACCATTGAACCGGCATGTCCCACTTGTCCCAAATGGGCCCTTCAGGGATGTGGATAGAGAAGGTATACCTTTTGGACATTGTTCGTCCATACTGGCCCGGGCACCGAACGTTCTTGATTCCTGTTTTAAGAAGTGTGTCATTTTTACCTGAAGGTCTATTTACGTGTATATATGGTAAAAGCAGCCCACAAAACCGCGTTTGGTTTCTTTTTTAAAATCCCAAAAACACTTGGTTACGTCCCTCTTTAAAAAGGGTTCGTCACTAATTATTGGATATTTCGCTTGTACGGTCATTCTTTGCTTTAAAATAATATTCATAAAGCTAAAAATCATTGAAATCATGAAAAGACAACTACAATTTATGTTATCCGCCATCCTTATGGTATTGGCGGGCCTTAGCGGTTATGGCCAAGAATTTGTTATTGGAGACTACACGTATGAAGTTACTTCCTCAACTTCAACTCCCCCCCAAGTTAAGATCAAGGGCTATGCCGGTACAGGAGGTCACGTGGAAATTCCAGAGACAGTGGAGCATAATAATAATAGCACGAACACCACTTACACAGTGACCGCTATTGGGGAAAATGCTTTTATGGGAAAGCTGTTGACCGATGTAACTATTCCCGAGGGGATAACCCATATAGGGATTAGGGCCTTTATGAACAACAGCATAAACAACGTGGTGATCCCCACCAACGTGACCAGTATTGGGCATAGCGCTTTTTGGAACAATCGCATAGCCAGCTTGGAGATTCCCGAAGGGATTACTGAAATCGGGAACAATACCTTTGGCATGAACATATTGACCAGTGTGACCATCCCTGCCAGTGTTGAAACCATTGGGGATCAAGCTTTTAGGACCGATACGCGTAATGATCAACCTCTAAGAATGACCCAGGTGACAATGCTGCGCAGTACCCCCCCAGACCTCGATGATCGTGCTTTTTTCGGAACAAACCGTAACAACATACATGTAGTAGTCCCTGATGGTGCCCTTGATGCTTATAAGGCTAGGATAAGTTCGGATTGGGGCGGATTTGCAAGCATGGACATCTATGGTATATTTGAGGCTGATGACATCCTATACAGAATTACCGCTATCGCCCCGAACGAAGTCCGAATTGTGGACTATACCGGTACCGCAACAGAGCTGGACATCTCCGGAACGGTCGATTATGGTGGCGAAACCTATACGGTGACCGTCATTGGTGAGGATACCGATATTTTTGTGGATCATGTTACCATCCGACCTTTTCACGGAAAGGACCTGACCCGTGTCACCATACCCAACACAGTGACCAGGATCGGACTGGGGGCTTTTACTAACAACAAATTGGAAGAGGTTGTTATACCGAACGGTGTCACCCATATCAGGCAATGGGGCTTTTCCGGCAATCCTCTAAAGGAGGTGACCATACCGGCCAGTGTGGAATTTATCGGGTTTCAGGCCTTTTGGGTGCTTTCGAGCGGAAACCCCCTTGTGAGGTCCCAGGGCAATCCACCACCGGAAATTCATGAAACGGCCTTTGATACTGGTTCTGATAACACTACCCAAAAAATTGACCTTGTGGTGCCCTTTACCGCTATACAAGCTTATGAAGATGCAGGCTGGAGGGACTTAGGTGATGTCCTCCTCACCGCCGGGGTCACCATCGATGAGGAGTATAAAATCAAATATGGAATCGTTGACGCTCCGAACGAAGCAACGGTGCTCGGCCCGGTTAGCCTACATTTGAATCCGGTCATCCACTCAACGGTGGATATTGATGGGAGTACCTACGACGTGACCGCTTTGGCCGATAATGCTTTTTATGAGAAGGACGTGCAAACCATAAACATACCCGCTAGTGTAAGAAGCATTGGGTCCCGGGCCCTTCATGCCACCTTTAACTCACTTAGTTATGTTGCCATGGAAGGCGAGGATCCACCGACGCTTGCTCCGGATGCCTTTAAGTATCCAGAACGCCACGATCGCATAAGCGTGGTGGTGGAAGGGCCCAAGGAATGGTTGAAGGCTTATACAGCTGCGGGCTGGACGGGTTTCCACTACTTTTCTGCGCTCATAGGGGAGCAGCATAACGGGAAGGGCCTCAATTGGGAAGTCACATCGTTACACCCCGATAAATTTGAGTTACATGACTTTAACTTTGGAGTTGCTGATATGGATCCTGATGATGTCGACTCTCATTTTATTATTGATGGTGAAAAAGTTTTGGTCTTTGCCAATGGTCACGTGAATATTCCCAAAGAAGTCCAGTACAACCGTACGAACCGACCAAGAATGTATACGGTCACCTCCATTGGCGACCATGCTTTTAATAGGAGCTACCATGTCCCAGGTGAGAGTGCTTTTGGGACTTCGAAATATGACGTTTTCCCATTGACCAGCGTGACCATACCCGAGGACGTGACCAATATTGGTTCTTCGGCTTTTGCAAATAACCATTTGATAGAGGTTGTCATACCCAACGGTGTGACCAATATTGGTTCTTGGGCTTTTGCAAACAACCAATTGACAAAGGTCACCATATCCGATGCTCTGACATCGATTGATGACTTTGCCTTTTTTGATAACAACTTGGCCAGTGTTGGGATTCCGAACGGTGTGACCCGTATCGGGGCGCGCGCTTTTGCACGGAACCAATTGACGGAGGTGACCATACCGGGCAATGTCACCGGTATCGGAGAGGGTGCTTTTAGTCATAACCAATTGACGGAGGTGACCATACCGGCCATGGTGGAATATGTGGCCGGAGTTGCTTTTGAGAACAACCCGGACCTTCGCTTGGTAACGGTGGAGGCCGAGGATCCCCCACAGCTCCATAAGGATGCCTTCTCCAATGCGGACCGCGGCCAAATAGACCTTGTGGTGCCGCTCGGGAAGCTACAGGAGTACCTGGACAATGGGTGGCACGGGTTCAGGTCCATCAGCCACGGGATCTTTACCGTTGACGGCATTACGTACGGGATCACCTCTCCGACCGATGTCATGATAGTGGACTATACCGGTACGGCCACGGTCTTGGAAATCCCCGAAACGGTCGATGGCAATGGTGAAACCTATACAGTGACCGCTATCGGGGAAATGGCTTTTAGGGACAACCAATTGACGGAGGTTACCCTACCAAGCAGTATGGAACGTATAGGGCGCTGGGCCTTTTACAACAACCCGGACCTTGCCTTGGTCAGGATAGAGGCCAGTGATCCACCGGTGATTGATGCCACGGCCTTTAGCAATCCAGACCGTCACGAAATTCATCTTGTGGTGCCCGAAGGTAGTGAGCAGGCCTATGAGGACAACGGGTGGGGCGGCTTCCAATCCATATCGGGAGACGATACCCCTCCCCAACCGACCATCGATGCCCCACAGGGTATCGATGACCTTGAGCCCTTTACGGTGAGCATCACCTTTGATGGTGGGGTCACGGATTTTGGAGTTGACGATATCCAGGTCACCAATGCCACGGTAACCGAGCTTACGGGCAGCGGATCGACCTATACCGCTACCATTGTACCGGCATCCCCCTGTGGCATTGCCATAGACGTTCCGGCCAATGTGGCCATGGGCGTTAACGGTGTGCCCAATCCGGCGGCACAACAGGTCGTTGTAGCTGCTGTGGACACCATTGCCCCGACCATGGCATGTCCCGACGATGTGGTGGTCAGTGCCTCCAACAATGGTACGGACGATTGTACCACCACTCTTGCCCTTGTTGCCCCTATTGCCGATGACAACTGTTCCGTTGCCGCTGTTGTCGCCCAGGTAGATGGTGTGGATATAGACCCCGATAGCCATGCGTTCGGTGTCGGAACGACCATGGTGACCTGGATTGTGAGCGATGCTACCGGAAACACCGTTTCCTGTAAGCAGGCCGTGACCGTTAGGGCGACCAGGGATTGTGGGTCCGAACTCCTTGTGGATTTCAACAGGGGGTTTTCCCCCAACGGCGATGGCATTGCCGATACCTTGGTGATCAATGGCCTTGAAAGGTATAGGAACAACGTGGTGAGGATATACGACCTGAGCCAACGCCTGCTGTTCAGTGCCCATTATGGGGGGCTCGGCGATGCCTGGGACGGCACCCATGAAGGCGGAACGGTGCCCGTTGGCCCCTATGTATGTGTGATAGACTTCAACGAACCTGGGCTGGAACACGAAACTAAAATGATTTATGTGAATTATTGAGAGCGTTGCGTGAATAATAACCGGATAGGGCAGTAGAGAAAACCGCTCATTGGGCTTCGTCCCAATTCTCTACTGTTCTATCCCACTTTTGAGCTTGCCCAACACATTTTTTAATTGATATTGACCATAAGGATTGAACTTTATGGCTAACAATCGGTATTTATGGGTCCATACTACCCCACCATAACCAATCCTTCGAGAAAAATATCCATGCGGAATAAAGAATCATCCATGTTCTGGAATGGGTGATGATAATAATTTTAACCCGAAACAATTAAAACCAATTTATATAACGATTACAGAAATAGAATGAAGAAAAAGAAATTATATTTTTTTATAGCAACCTCGATATGGTGTATGCAGTCCTATGCCCAGCAAGATGTAACATTTACACTGTACAATTATAACATGAACGTCATAAACCCGGCCTATGCGGGGACCGGCGAAAAAATGGAGTTCACCTCCAATTATAGAGCGCAGTGGGCGGGTCTTGATGACGCACCCGAGACCTGGAGTTTTACCTTGAGTAGCCCCATAGCCGAAAAAGTGGGGCTGGGCCTTTCAATTGTCAATAGTAGTGTGTTCGTGCTCAACGAAACGGATGTTTATGCCGATTTCTCCTATAAGCTCCAATTAAAGGAAACAGTGGATCTGTTTTTGGGGCTTAAGGCGGGAGGTTCTGCCGTTAACATAGATTTGGCACCTATTGGACTTGATACCGACCCACTTTTTTCAGAAAATGTAAGCGTGTTCAACCCAAATGTTGGGGTGGGCGCCTATTTAAGGGGAGAACGCTATTTTATGAACATTTCCATACCGGCCCTACTAAGAACAAGTAGATACGAAAAGGAATCGGGGATTGCAACACAGGCCACCGATCAAATGCAATTTTTTATGGGAGCGGGCTATCAGTTTCCCTTGACCAAGGATATAATCTTTACGCCCTCTTTTTTAACACGGGTAATCAGCGATGTGCCTTTCTCCATGGATATCAATGGAACGTTCGATTTGTACGGATTGTTGGACCTTGGCCTGAGCTACAGATTAAAGGAATCCATGAGTACCCTTGTATTTTTCAAGATGTCGGATAGACTCAGGATAGGGTACGCCTATGACGCCGCTGTAACTTCTGTAAGTAATTATAGAAGGGGAAATCACGAAGCGATATTGAAGTTTTACCTATAGCATTCCAGGAAGAAAATTATTGGATTTATTTTCAATGCAATGGCGTCAAAAACAACAGTACTTCATGACCAGGGAGGGTTTGAAAGTTATTCAAAACCCAAACCAAACTGCCCACCGGATACCAACAGATTGGCAACAGCCCTTCGGTACGGTAATCCGTTTGCATGTAGCCTGAAAAAACAGGATTCATATCAAATTTTGGAGTTGGTCGGTTTTTAAAACATACCGTATGCCTCCTTTGAACAGGACAAAAACAAAAAGGTTCAGCAGTGTCACTTATTGATGATGTTTTTGTGGAAGATGTACTCGCTTTACTGGTATATGCGGTACTGTTGATGATTTCTAAGTTGTACTATAAACATAGACAACTTAAAAAAGAAAAAAAGAATGAGAGGCCATGATAACTGTGGGTAAAGAAAAATGTAGGTTTTCATGAAAAGTAGGGTAGCAATATTGGTCCAGGAAAAATTTGGCTATTTACCGTTTTTGGATGAGCTAAGAAACTGTGGTATTTGTGAACACGATGCTTTTTTATGTTGGGAAGAGATGTGGCTCTCCGAACAGCGAAGGAAATATGATTTCATATTGATCGATTATCATTTTTTCGAGATGCTCAGGGACGACATCGTGTGTTACCACCTATTTCATCAGTATAAATTTAAGATAGTCTTTTACAGTAACATCTCAGGAAAGATAAGCACTCAAAAGGGGAATATGTCCGTTGACCTGTACAGGATTTTTTTCCGCCCCTTTGTGGATCTTAATAACGTGATGGAAAGTATTGGAAACAGCGATTTTCCCATGGACCCACGAGATACTGTTTTGGACAAAGAAAAAAAATGTCTGTCGTGCCGTAAGGATGCCTTTTTTTTGAAGGAGGGCTATTCGCTCATCAAATTCCATTTGGACGAAGTCCTCTGTTTTGAAAGTGAACGAAATTACATCTCCATTTATGTGGATAGCAAAAAACACCTGATCAGGCAGACATTGCAATCTACCATGGAGGTTTTACCGGACAAATTTTACCGGATAAATAGGTCTGTTGTCATCAATATTGATAAGATCAACAAAATTGTGGGCAATAGGGTCTATATCGATGGTTTGAATAGTTTTCGGCCTGCGATATCGAACAAGTACAAACAGAACATTTTAAACGCAGTGCCCTTATTTAATGAAACAATACCATAGTGTATTGTGAAACCCATAGAAATTATGAATTATTTATTTATTGACGATAACAGGGTCCAATTGATGGTATTGAAAAAGGCGCTTGAGCAGTTTTGTTCGGCCCATGAAATCAAAACCCTGGATAACCCCATGGCCGCGATTGACCTAATTCGCTCCCAGGTTTTTGTGCCGGATGTGGTTGTGGTGGATTTCAATATGCGTGAAATGGATGGTTTGGACTTCATCAAAAGAATGAAGTTTTCCGATGATTGGTACAGTTATATTCCCATTGTGGTGTGGACAACTGTTGATTGTGCAGAAACGGCCAAGGCATGTTATGGAAGTGGAGCCGCCGGGTATATGATCAAACCTACCTATTATAAGGAGCTGATCGGTATGTTGAGGGTGTTGATCCAATATTGGGAAGCCAACCTGAATCCCTTTACAAGTATTGATAAAATTGTTAATCAGTAATAAGATATAGTATGCATGAAGATAGTTCGGTTTTGGATGATTTGATGTTGAGCCTAAAGGATAAGGGCGCGACCAGCATATACCATATTTTGCCCAAAGCGTATATGGTTCTTGATCTTAGGGGAAGGATTCTGGGGTACAATCCCAAATGCAAGGACCTACTGGGCCTTATCGATCATGAGGGGGAAACCAAAAATGTGAATGATTTTTTGTTCGGTGCAAATAAGGAAAGATTTATGGTCATGCTGGAGCTTGTAGGGTTAATGGGCCATGTTAATGACTTTGAACTGGAAATCACAGCGTCATGCGGGCGTAAAAAGGTCATCTGGATCAGCAGTTCGGCCATATATGATTCCAAAAAAAATGCAATTGCCATTCATTGCCTTATGTCCGATATGACCAAGGAGCAGATGTTCCTGGACCAAATGAAGGAGGAGTTGCGGACCTTTTCCGATCAGCATTGAAAGACTTTGGAATTACCTGGGCAAACACCTTTTTTCCAAAGTTAGGGTGGTATTGTTTTTGGGTTATCGGGTTTTATGTTCTTTATACTAAAAGCCATCTTGTTTTTCAGAAAAAAAGGGGGCATCAATTATTGAAAGAATAAAGTAAAATTTATAACAGAATACGATTACAAACAATAACGGATAATTATTTCCGTTGCACCTTCAACAACCACTATATTTTATTGCTTTTTGACAAAGCGAGGTAAACTTTAATAAACGAGTCAAGAAAATGAAAAAAATCCCACAAAAAAGAAATTGGACAATTTTACTATTGAGCATTTTATGCATTGGTGTTATCTCTTGCGAAAATGATGATGATCCTGAAAACAATACCGAAACCGAACATGCAGCCACAAAACAAGCATTGATTGGGGAATGGAGGCTTATAAGCAGTACAATTGATGGCGAAGCCGTAGGATTGGAGGATTTTTCATATCTAAAGGAATCGACTGCAACTTTTAATGCGGATAATACGTATGAGCTTGTTTATAAGAGGCGTAACGGTAATTTAGCCGCCACATCAATTTTATCCGGAACATATACGGTTGAGGGTATCAATAGCGTAACTTTTTTTAATTCTACATCCAAAATTGAACTAGTGGATGATGCGCTACAGATTACCTCCACTACGGATGACAATAAAACGCAGGTAGACATTTTTATTAAAGCTGATAATGAAGAATTGGCGAATGATGGAGAAGGTAACGGGGATATCATAGGGGACGAAAATGACAATTCGGACCCACCAAGCTCTTCCTTCGATGGTTCGGAAATTATTTCACAAATACAGGGAGTTTGGGAGATAACCGGTGTAACGGATGAATGTCAAAAAAAGAACACGCTGGAATTTGTAGGTTCGGATGAAGTTATTTTCACCCAACATAAAGAAACGTTCAATAGGAATGACCTGCTGAAGTACAATGTTAGTGTAACGTATCCGCTACAATCGGATTTTTCGGCTGTGGTTACAGAAGGGTTCAACACCATTACTTTTGATAGTAATGCGGATTGCCAGTTTAAAAAAGAGAGTGACTTAAGTTATCTGGTCGAGGATGCCGAAACCATACGAATTGAAGAATCTTCCAGACTGACTTTCAAAATTATAGACGATAGTACCATAAATTTGGTATACGAATACGAGGATAATGATTCCAATGTACAGACTATTGAGTATGTTTATATAAAAACATAAGCAAAAAAACGCCGCACACAAAGGTATTATAAGGGGTAAGGCGTTTTAGGGCGCCCCAATCAATTAGAGCCCCTTCTTGTGACAGGTTAGGTTTATTTATTTAAAAACGTTGGAATGATAACATTTAAAGAACCGATATCCTCTGGTTTTTTCAAATATTCATCTATTCCAACGTTTCCCATATTTTGAATTCGGTATTCAGGAAGTTCTTCTTTAAACATGAGATGGACCAATCTGTCCACCAACCGTTCCTTAAGACCGTGGGAAAGGTTATATTTTTGAACAATGGAATACTCCACTCCCATATGTACAATTTCGTGAATTATGGTATTGGCTGGCTGTTCATAATTCATAAACCCTCCCTCGCTATTGGTCAGTAAAGTTATACTTCCCGTATCAGGATCATAACTGCCTCCGGTGCCGTATAAAGTAAACACCACCCTGTAGGTCTCAAACATGTTAAATTTCCAATCCCATTGCTCTTTTTTGGTATCCATTTCATTGACAAGTCCATTTATGAGGTCTAGCTGATCGTCAACTTTTTGTATCGCTTTTTTATAGTTTTTTTGGTTGAATACTTCTGCTTCGACCAGTGCATGGATTGCGGGAAAGTCTTTGTTTCCAAAAGTCCCATTTTTGGATTTCGATAGTAATGAGTCAATTAAAGGATGCTTTGGTAGATGAATGGTGTATCCTTGCTTTTCAAAAAAAGCAACATCATTAATTGTCCTCCAAATCGATGTTGCTTCTTGGGCTATGGTTGGTTGGACTATTTCAATTCGGGATAACGGTCTTTGCGATTTGCAGCTAAAGCTTATTAGTAGAAAAACAACAAATAGTGATTTCGATACTTTCATTTTGCCCTAATTTACCATAACAAGGAAGTATCCTGTACGTAAACTTGTTTTATTCATCACCATGCCTTACCTCGTTAAAGGGTAAATTTTTATTCTTTCTGAAATCAAAGCTACCATAGAAGAACAGGCGTAAGGTATGATTAAGATTGTAAACATTACCTGCAGCGAGTTGCTGATAGACCATCATATATCCACAATCCACCTTCCAGTTCTTACTCAATTGGTGCTTTAGGCCAATAGTCAATCTGTTCTGGTTAAAGGTGTTAAAGACTACATCTTTGCCAAAATTCAGGTGTGTTTCATTCGCTAATATGAATTCTGTAGGCCCACCCTGTTTAAAAGGAAATCCGGCACTGACCAGAAATCGAATACGGTTAACAAAAAAATCGTCATTTAAGGATTGACCATCCTGCACATTGTTGAAAAAGCGTTGCTCCAATCTGATCCTAAACAAAGCGTTCATCTTTTCATAACGTTTGGATATACTTAACTGCTGGTAAATTCTATTCTCGTTTTGAAAACGGTCCCAATCACCGGTGGGAGTCAACCAAAGGTGTGCATAACCTGCCGCTAACCGAAGGCTGGAGTTTAAATAGTACTGGCCGCCAACCCGAAGGAAGTAGAAATTGGGATCCGCCAAAAAATTGTTTCTGCGAATATGAATATCATTCAATAGGGCCCAACGGTTGGCAATTCTGAATACATTGTTGGTTGAAATCCAAAATTGGGCATTTTCGTTGACAACTTTTTCGGGTAGCTCTTGACCGTAAGATGAGGGACTTACCAAAAGCAAAACTAAGGTTACACCAATAACGAAATATTTCAACAGACTTAATTTTAGCGCATAAAATTTAGTAGTGTCCAATACAACTTTTTATAATCCAACGTACATGTTGGTAGCCTCCTTATCGCTACTTACCGCTTTTCCTTCAATGGTCTAAGAATATGCGGCAGTTGCCATAAACGCTACCTGAAAGACTATGAAGATGCGAAGATACTTTACGCAAGCTTAAAATGATCTGGTTAAGACAAATCTTAATGGTATATTTTCCGCAATCGTTAAAAAGGAAGCGTTGTTACCATTGACATACCCTTTTTCATATACGAAATGAATATAAGGCCTATTATTCGTGGGATTCTTCCGTCCAAACCGTGCAAAATACCGATGGGCAAGGCTTCCAGGTTGTCCTCCTCAAAGTCGTACATGATCGGTATCTCCTTCATTCCATTACTTTCCGGATAACCATTTGTAGAGCACGGGCACTACCAAAAGGGTCAGCGCCGTTGAACTGATCATGCCGCCAATGAGGGTCCAACCCAAGGGAGACCAAAGTGAGGTACCCTGAAAGGTAAGGGGCATCAGGCCCAAGATGGTTGTGAGCGAGGTCAGTACAATTGGTGTAAACCGTCTTTGGGCGGCCAGTTTGATGGCCTCAATTTTTTCCTTGCCCTGGGCGATGAGTTGGTTGGTATAATCCACCAAAATAATGGAATTGTTGACCACAATACCCTGAAGGCTTATGAATCCGACAAAGGCGAAGAAACTAAAGGACCAACCCGAAAGGAACAGTGCAACAAACGATCCGCTCAAAGCCAGTGGAATTGCGGAAAAAATGATCAAGGGCTGAGTGACACTCCTGAACTGCAATACCAATACCGCGAAAATCAAGATCAATGCCGTCCCCAAAAGAATTCCCAGATCGCCAAAGCTCTCGGTCTGGGTCTCGTACTCACCGCCAATGTAATAGCGATAGCCTGTGGGCCAGTCGTATCCGTCCAGTTTGGGGATGATGGCCTCGGTATATTCCTTGGTCTTATCGGGATCGATCACATTTGCCGTAATGGCCGTGTTCAAATCGGTATTGTAGTGGTTCAATTTGGCATAGTTCTGCTCAAAGACAGGGGTGGACAATTGCTTCAACGGAATGTTCGCACCGGTACGACTGGTCACATAGACCTTATTGTAATCATCAATGACCTGCTTTTTATCAAAAGGCATTCGTATTACCAGTGGATATTTCTCATCGTCCCCTTCAATTTGAACGTTGTCAATGATCAGACCGTTAAGGCTTGCCCTTACGGTCTGGTCGATGGTGGCCAAGGGCACATCAAACAGCGCTGCTTTGTCCCTATTGATTTTGATGGAGATATCGGTCTTGGCAACGGCCAGGGGATTGTCGACATCAATGACTCCACTTGTGTTTTTCATCATTCGTTCTACATCCCTGGCTATCCGTTTTAATGTGTCCACTTCTTCCCCTATCAATAGGATTTCTATGGGCGCCTCAAAAGGGGCCCCGTTCTTGAGCTCCCTAAATGATATCCGGGCGTCCGGGTAATCGGAGAAGCGTTCACGGAACTGTTCCAGGGTGGCGTAAAACCTTTCGGGGTCCCATTCCTTGAAATTGACCAATACCTCCCCATGGTAGGTCTTGTATTCCTCAGGAATCCGATTGTAATATACCTGAGGGTTCCCGTGCCCTGCGTTCACGGTGTAGTTGTCCACGAAATCCATGGTGTCCAGTACAGATTCGATGTATTCCAAAGTCCGGTCCGTGTGGTCAATATTGCTGGAATAGGGATGGTTGACGTCAATGAGCAACATGGGCTTGTCCGCGGTGGGGAAGAAGCTTACCCCGATACTGGGAAACAAGGCAGCGGAAGCCATTAATAACCCAAATCCCAATACGACCACTAGCCTTCCCCTCCTCAATGCAAAGTCCAGACTTGGCTTATAGTATCTATCGATGAATTTTTCGATTTTTTGGGTCACCAAGGGTGTTTTTATCTCTTTGCCCTTCTTTAAAAACCGACTTGCGATAATGGGGGTGAAGGTAAGGGCGAGAAGGAGCGAGGCCATCAAAACATAAATGACCGTAAGGGGCAGTGTCCTTAAGAATTCCCCGGGTCCGCTTTGTAGCAGGGCCAAGGGGGCGAAGGACAACAAAGTGGTAATGGTGGAACTCACAATGGCATACCCTACTTCACTGGTCCCCTTTGCTGCGGCTTGCAAAAGAGGGTATCCCTCCCTTTTGAATCGAACGATATTTTCGATGACCACAATACCGTTGTCCACCAAAAGCCCCAGGGCGATCACCAGGGAGGCAATGGAAATCTGTTGTAGCGCATAGCCAGAAAGGTCAAGTACCGTAATGGCGATAAGAATGGACAGTGGAATGACGACCATAATGACCAATGAGGAACGCCAACCTAGGAAAATTAGGATGATCAGCCCCACCAATAGGATCCCTTGTACCAGGTTGGAAATAAAGTCGTTGATCCTAAAGGCGACGGCAGGAGCCTGCTCAAATGCGGTTTCCAGAGCTACGGTATTGGGCAGGGTGGCCTTAAAGGCTTCCGCCACACCACCGATTTCTTCGGCGAGCTGAATGATGTTCCCCCCACGTTTCTGTGTGACATTGATATAAATCGCTTTTTTTCCGTTATGCCTGGCAATCCACCTAAGGTCCTCATAGTCATTATTGACCGCTGCGATATCCTTGAGATAGACCAATTGCCCGTCCTCGTGATAGATAACCGTATTCCTTATCTCTTGCAGGGATTCATAAGTTCCCGAAGTTTCAATATTGAAACCGATATTGCCCGATTTTATATTTCCCCCAGGGATGTTCAGGTTATTCGATTGAAGGGTGTTGATGACCGTCCCCAGGCTGATGTTTAGATTTGACATTTTCTGAAAATCCAGGTTGATGCGGATCTCCTCCCTGGGGTTCGCCTCAACGTCCACCTCCTTAATCCCGCCCACAGTTTCCAGTTCGTCCTCAAAATCCTCGGCAATATCGTTCAGTACATTGTAGGGAACCGTCTCCGAGACCAGGGCAAACTGGTGCACCACCACACGATCTTCAGGTTTGAACTGTTCGATATCCAATTGAATGATTCCTGCCGGCAGGTCATTTCGTATTTTGTTGATTTCAAGGATGATATCATCATATTTGTCATCATAATTGATGCCGAATTCGGCCTCAATGCCCAACACGGCCAACCCATTGGCGATTTCGGTCTTGATTTCTGTGATGTCATCAATGGCATCCACCACTTCCTCGATGGGATCGACAACAAACTCTTCCATATCCTCAGGACTGGCACCGGGATAGACTACGATGACCGTGTAGTTCGGAAGGCTGAGGAAGGGATCTTCCGATCTGGGCATCCCGTTGAAACTTCGGAGTCCCAGGAAGACCACCAGGACTATGGCCGTAAGTACGAACAGGTAGTTTTTTATGGCTAGTTCTGGAAGTCTCATTGTACTATTTTTATGGTGTCATTGTTCTGTAAATAAGGCGCCCCTTCTGTTATAATCATCGCATTTTCAGGGATATTGACCTGGGATACGGTAAAAAAATCCCCGCTGAAGGCATCTATTTGGACCACGGTTCTTTCCGCAGTTTCCCCATCGGTGGAATAATAGATGACCGCCTCATTATCTACCCCTTCGACCAGGGCGTTCATGGGGATTTTTAAGCTTTTCGGTCGATTTGATGGAAATATCTCAATGTCGCCGATCAGTCCGTTCTTGAGTTCCGGATATGGTCCATTAAGGGTAATCTCCACCTCGAACAGTCCGGTGCGGGGGTTTGAGGATTGTCCAATTTCCGAAACTTTGGCCAGGTACTTTTGTTGTGGGAAGGCATCAAACCGTACCCTTGCGGAATCCCCGATCTTGAACAGGTCAATCTCCTTGTCCGCAATACCCAATCGCAGTATTTTGGAACCATTGCTGCCCGAACTGCCCACCTTATAAATCGGTTGTCCCGGCCGTACCAATTCCCCAACCTCGACCAATCTCGTGAAGATTGTCCCACTGATTGGCGCCTTTATCTTGGAATACTCCAGGTTAAAATTGGCGATGTCCAGATTGGCCCGGGCGACTTCCTTGGCGGTCTGTGCATTTTGTTTTTGCTCCAATGTTCCGACAGTATCGCGGTAGAGGTTGGTGGCCCGTTCCAGGTCCCTTTGGGATTTTTCAAAGGCATTTTTTGCGCTGATGACCTGAGCGTTGATCTCTGAAAGGTTCAATTGAGCAAGCAATTGCCCCCTTTCCACATGGTCCGCTTCTTCTACGAAAAGTCTTTTGATGATTCCCCCGGTCTTGAAGGACAAAAGAATCTCCTTCTTGGAGGAGACCTTCCCGGTGGCCAGTACTGGAAGGGGATTTTCCAGGGGTTGGATGGTAGTCACCCTGACCAATTTTCGTCTGTGGTCCACGCCTTGTTCAGCGGAGGTGGAATAGTCCTTTTTGCAGTTGGATACGGCCACTGCCAGAAGTCCGATAATGATATATCTTTTTAAATTCATTTACAATGCATTTTGGGTTGTTCTCTTAATGTTCGCTTCGGCAATCTTAATGTTGTACCGCGCAATGGTCTCTTGGAGCTCTGCAGTGGTCAAGGCATTACGGACCTCGTTGAATTGAATGAGCAATACTTGGTTCTCTCGGTATTTTGCTTCTATGACCTTAAAGTTTTCCCTGGCATTGGCCAGTTCGGAAGTCCTTGCATTGTAGACCTCTATAGCCTCCTGGTATTCGTAAAAGGCGGTAGCTACCTCCAGTTTGATCTGGTTTTCCACGTCTATGCGGTCCGCTTCCAGTTGCTCCTTCCTTAAACTTTCCTTGGAGATGTTGGCCGAATTACGGTTACCCTGAAGAATGGGGATGTTCAGGTTAAAACTGAGCAGATAGTAATCTTGGTTCCCTTCAAAAGTGTAACCAAAACCTTGAAAGCCGAATTCCGCGCCTACACCGATTTCTGGTACCATAAAGCTTTTTGCCTTCTTTAGCAAAAGGTCCTGTGCCACTATCCCAGCATCCAGTTGTTGCAATTCCGAGCGGTTGGCCATTGCATCCTGCTCCAATGTTCCTTTATCCAATAATGCAGTGGCAATCGAGGACGGGTCGGTCTTTAGAATGGGACTTCCCAGGTCGCGGTTCAAAAGGAAATTAAAGAAGATGCGTGAGGTATTGATTCCTTTGGTCACGTTGGCCAGTTGTGCATCCAATTGGTCCAACTGCGCCTGCGCATCGTAAATGACCTCTTTGGTGGCAACGTCATACTGTACGAACTTTTTATTGACCCGCACCGATTCCTTGAGTACCAATCGTGTGTTGTCCAGCACTTTTTTCTGTTCAAGTACCTTCATATGGTCATAGTAGGCCTTGGTGATCTGGAATATCAATTGGTTCCTATAGGCCTCCTCCTTGGCCTGTGCCACAGAGATGTTGGCCTTGCTGGCCTTGACACCATAATAAATATCGGTGTTCAGGATGGGCTGCACTATCTTGATTTTGGTTTCGTGAAAATCGTTGGGTAGGAACTGCTCACTGATATTGGCAATGTCCGTTGGGAATTGTTGTGTCCCTGTTAGATCGTTGAGTGAAGCATAGGCAGGGTTGAAGAGGTCACCCAGGGGAAAATCAATGGTTCGCCCGCCGCCGGCCAAAAGGTAACTGGCATCAAACGAAATATCCGGAGTCAAAAAGCTTTTTGAAATCCTGTTTTCCTCTAAGGCAATACGGGTCTCCAGTTGTTGTCTAATGTACTGTTGATTGTTTTCCAGGCCCTGCTCAATGTAGTCTTCCAATGGTGACTGGGACCTCACCCCCATGGGTAAGGTGAGCAAATAAACCAATAGGCCAATGTATCTTAAATTCTGATTTGTCATTTTGAAGGGGTTTCTGCCATTTTTTATGATACTGTTAATTGATTGGTTGTTTTCATAATCCATGTATATTTTAAACAATGTTCTTTATATGAACAATGTTCAATAATTGATAAAAAAATTAGAACCTTTCCATCAGGCTCGTAAATTCCTCATAGCTGCTTCGTACCAATTCCTCGGATGGTTCCTCTTGGACGCACATAATCCGTCCATTGCTATTAAAGGAACATATGCCATGGACCGTCCCCCATATGAGATAGGTCAACGGGTTCAGTTGATGTCCCTGAAAATGCCCCTTTTCGAGGCAGTCGCCCACGGTTTTCCTCAAGATCTCAAAAGTGGCTTGACCCTCGTTCCATTCATCCATTCGGGCTTTTTCCAAATAGGCCATAGGCGCTTTCATAGAGAACATAAGCTCGTACATATCCGGATTATCCAGGGCAAAGTCTACATAAATATGACCGAGGGCCTTGAGCCTTTCCATAGGGTCATTGACTTTTAAAAGCGGGAGCATAAGTGAACGTAATTGTTGAAAACCTTGGGAGTGCAACCCATTGAAAATTTCATCCTTGTCCTTGAAGTACACATAGACCGTCCCGATGCTGTAATCAATTTCGTCGGCGATGTTTCTTATGGTGGTCTTCTCTATCCCTTTTTCAAGGAACAGTTTTTTGGCCCCACTAAGGATGAGGTTTTTTAATTGCTCCTTTTCCCTTAATTTTCGTTCGGCAACGCCCATGTGAACAAAAGTAATGAACAATGTTCAATAAATATACTTTTGTTTTAATTTTTTTTATTTTCATCATGCTTCAAGTTCCCTATTAATCCTTAAATGAAAGTCGTCTGCGGCAATTTTAAATAATCCGTCCAACGGGTTTTGTCATAGGCCATCGTTCATATCTTTCGCCCATAGCATCGAAAAGTAATTCCCAAGTGTGCAATTTGTTCGGTTTTTTCTGTAAATAGTTTTTACAATTTCTGTCCATTTTTTTTACACGAATGAATTTATTTTCCGTTCAATTGGAAGTTAATGTTCTTACTATCATTTAGTTGTAAATAGTGGCATGAATATAGCTGTGGAAAAAGTACTTTGATGACAGTTACAAATACTAGGTCTTCCTTACCCTCTAACAACAAACGATAATAGTGATACGTAGTTACCTAAAAATAGCATGGCGCAACCTTTTAAAGAATAGGACGTATTCCATAATCAACATTGGGGGATTGGCCATTGGCTTGACAATAGCAATACTCATTGGTCTGTGGATTCATGATGAGACTGCGTTCAATAAGTCTTTTGGCAACTACGATGCGATTGGACAAATATTAATAAATAAAACTTTTGATGGTGAGACCCGCACTCGGTATACCTTACCTTATCCCTTGGCCAGTGAGCTAAGAAACGTTTATGGCGATGATTTTAAATATGTGGTCATGGGTTCATTTCCGGGGGATAACATCCTATCGTTCGAAGAAAAAAACCTCGCCATGTTTGGTGTATTCATGGAAGAAGATGCCCTAAGGATGTTCTCCCTGAACATGCTGAAGGGTGATAAAAGTGCACTTGGGGATCCTAACTCCATTGTTCTTTCCGAGTCAACTGCGAAAGAGCTTTTCGGAAATCAAAACCCTATGGGAGCGGCAATAAAAGTGAATAATGACCAGTATGCGACGGTGAGGGGGGTTTTTGAGGATCTTCCCAAAAATTCGAATATTTTTGATGCCCTTTCCTTTGAATCCGGATTCAAAAAATTAAATTTTATTGCCCCTTGGGATCATTATGTCGCTACCAACGAATGGGTAAAAACAGCAAGAGATCGAAATTTGTGGGATAACAATTCCTATCAGGTTTATGTACAGATAAGGAATGGGTCGACTATGAAGGCGGTTAATGAAAAAATAAAGAATGCCGTCTACAATCATGTCCCGGATGGCACTAAACAGAGCAATCCCGAAATCTTTGTTCACCCCATGAAAGATTGGCACTTAAAAAGTAGTTTTAAGAATGGCCTGTCCATTGGTGGAGCTATAGCCTATGTTAGGATGTTTGGTATTATCGGAATTTTTGTGCTATTGCTGGCGTGTATTAATTTTATGAACCTTGCCACTGCTCGGGCCCAGAGAAGGGCCAAGGAAGTGGGAATCCGAAAGACAGTGGGGTCCGACAAATATCAGTTGATCACGCAGTTTATGTTCGAATCCTTCTTGGTGACTTCCATAGCTTTCATGGTGGCTTGCGCGCTTGTCGTTTTGTTTTTACCGTCATTCAATGACTTAGCGGGAAAACAGATGGTCTTTCCCCACTCAAACTCTTTGTTTTGGTTGATTGGCCTGGGATTGGTATTGATTACAAGTCTTCTGGCAGGAAGTTATCCATCTCTTTATTTGTCTTCCTTTCGTCCTTTGAAAGCGCTGAAGGGGACCACGCAATCTGGTAAATCCGAGGCATTTTTCCGTAAGGCTTTGGTGGTCGTCCAATTTACGGTTTCGATAATTCTTATGGTCGGAACTGTTATAATCAATCGACAAATTCAGCACACCAAGGACCGACCAGTTGGATACGATAGGGACCAGTTGATTATGATTCCCAAGAATACTGGGGATTACGAAGGCAAGTACAATCTACTCAGGGAGTCGTTAAAAAATTCTGGGGCGGTCACAGAAATTGCAGAATCGTCCAGCCCGTTGACCGAAGTATGGAATAGTAACGGTGGATTTGAATGGGAAGATAAGGACCCCAACTTGATTACTAATATAGTCACCTTTTACGTCTCTCATGATTATGGCAGGACAGTGGGATGGGATATGGCAGAAGGAAGGGATTTTTCCAGGGACTTTGGTACGGATTCCACAGCTTATATCCTGAACAGGGCCGCGGTTGAATATATGCAAATGGAAAACCCAATTGGCGAAACCATAAGATGGTTTGATGGAACACATAAGGTGATAGGCGTAGTTGAAAACCTATTGACCGAATCACCCTTTGAACCTGTAAAGCCTTCCATCTACATGATAGATTATGGTAATACCAACTGGATAGGATTAAAACTGTCACCTAGTAAAAAGGTAACAGAGTCCCTTACCAGGATTAAACAGGTATTTGGCAAGATTGCCCCAAATGTTCCATTTGAATATGAATTTGTGGATGAAGCGTTCGGGAAAAAATTTGTTGCGGAGGAACGCTTACGAAGATTATCAGAAATTTTCTCCGTATTGGCCATTGTAATAAGTTGTTTGGGCCTGTTTGGACTGGCTTCTTTTGTCGCAGAAAAAAGAACAAAGGAAATTGGAATACGAAAAGTATTGGGGGCTTCAATTTCGAGCTTACTCAAAATGCTCTCTAAGGATTTTGCCTTGTTGGTTTTGTTTTCAGGCTTGATATCGACTCCTATCGCGAATTATTTTATGGGCCAGTGGTTGGAAAGTTATACCTATCGCATTGAAATTCCTTGGTGGGTCTTTGGTGCCGCCATTTTTTTAGTACTCTTTATTGCATTAGTAACGGTAAGCTTCCAAGCCGTTCGCGCTGCGCGACAGAACCCAATACGAAGTTTACAAGTAGAGTAGTTTTGGTAAACCGCTGTTTTAGTGGACAAATATGCCCAATTGAATACTGTTCCATCAAAAGGTCCCATTCTTTCTCTTTTTTAATGGTATTAATAAATAAGCTTATATAGCACCCATTTGATTGTCAAGGCTTTTCCATTAGGCCTGTCTTTATTGTAAATAGATGATTTTGTGATAGATAACCTGAAATAAATTGGAAAATACAGGCGCTTATGCCAGGGGTTTTAAAATCCCTAATACCCCTTTTGTCGGAAATTTGGTAGGAGCGGATATCGATTCCCTTAGAGGTGTCGTCCGTATCCAAAAACCAAGGATAAAAGGTTCAGGAAGTTTCTAATGGGACCAGGGTGGTACCATCACTATGAGTATGCTTTATATTTCTCCAATATAAAGCTGAGAATGAATGACAAACTGGAACTATATTTAAAGACGAACTGAGTATTGGGAATAAACGAGGACATGAAATTTTGAAGTGGTTCCTGTTTTCCAATAGTGCTTGGGAAATAACCAAGCCCCTTATTAATTTATGTAACACAATTGATGTGTTATCGTCATTGTAAGTGAAAAATGTCTCGGTCAATGTTTTGAAGAAATTATGGATATCGTATTCTTTCTTTGTTTACTAACGATAGGACAGGGCATATTCCTTTCTATCTATCTGCTTACGTCCAAACCAAAGAAAAAAGCGTCATCCCTATTGTCGGCAATTGTTCTGATCGAGTCATTGGCGTTATATGATGAAGTGTTCCTTTTCTTCCAAAACGGCAATCTACCGATTGCCCTATTTTATATTGGTTCGCCACTGTTTGCCGCCATTGGTCCACTCGTGTTGGGATACATTCATTTTAGGATATATCCTAAATCTTCCTTCAAATGGATATACCTCCTGCATTTTATCCCGGTTATTGCGGTTATTGTTTTTTCGTTGTACAATTATCATCTAAAACCATATTCCTATAAGACTGAATATATTGCGTTTTTTCAGAATAGATTACATACCAATCCCATAGACAAGCCAATTTTCGAAAGAATAATCAACAATAGTTTTAGAGCATACATCACCTGTTATCTTATCATAAGTTGGATTTATCTAACGAGGTCAAAAACGATTATCCGTTCCAAGGTCAATGAAGGGTTCATAAAAATTCTTTTGATTGGTTTGATCATCATCTCATCAAGCTCCCTAGTACTTGAATATACGACTTTACCGGCCGATTTTTCTTTAAGGTTTATCATTTTACTGATTGTCTTTGCGTCACATATTTTTGGACTCGCTTATCTCTACTTTCTCCCCCCCAAGGTTTTAGTCAATGCCGATAAATACCAAAAGTCCGGTCTAAAAGATGGAGCGGAGCAAAAGATCAAGAATAAACTTGAGGAACTGATGGTAAATGAAAAAATCTATTTAAACAAACTACTTACTATTAAAAAACTGGCCAATCTAGCCAATACCAATGTCCATTATTTAAGCCAAGTGATCAATTCACAATACCATATGAGCTATAACGGGCTAATCAATAGCTACCGAATTGAAGAGGCCAAAAGACTGTTGTCACAAGAGACCCCGGCCATCTCTATCACAGACATTGCCACACAAAGCGGCTTTGCCTCCAATGCCACTTTTTTTAGAAAGTTTAAACAACACACGGAAATGACCCCGCAACAATATAAGAAAAGCAAGGCTATGTGACTTTGTACTATCACCTTATCGGCAGATACAGTACAAAAGTGTAAGAAGACGTTTTAGTTTATTTTTTTGTAACAAAAATGTGGATAGAACCATATCATTTTTTGTTTTAACCTTTCTAATATCCTGGACTTTATGGAGTCCATTGTACTTTTCCAGTACTATAAGTGATTTTTGGGCTTTGCCGGGAGCGTGGGGCCCGACCATCGCAGCAATACTATTGAGTTACAGGGAGACTGGTAAAAGAGGAGTAGGGGAGCTCCTCAAAAAAATAAGAATCACTAAAGTTCCCTTAAAGTATTATCTCTTTGCTTTGTTCGTTTTTCTTGCCTTGGGATGTATTTCCCTAGGACTCTATACTATTTTTAACGGGCAATTGCCCAATATGTCCGTAGTTCTTGAAGGAATGGGCCTTGGCAATGACCAAATTATTTTGGCAATTGTGTTGTCCCCGGTTTTTTTCTTGATAAATACACTAATAGGTGGCCCAATTGCAGAAGAATTCGGTTGGCGCGGTTTTGCCCAACCTGGATTACAAAAAAAATTCTCCCCGCTAAAAACGGGTTTGATCATAGGATTGGTTTGGAGCCTCTGGCATTTGCCCCTTTTTGTCTTTCTTCCCAAGGCCGTTGGTCAGATGCCGATTTTTGCATACATCCCTTTGATGACTGGGGTAGGCGTGATTTTTAGTTGGCTTTACAATAGAACCAAGGGTAGCATGTTCTTGGCCATTCTGCTCCATGGCGGACTTAACTTTGCGCATGGATTCTTAGGGGCCGACCTTATCAAGGGAAATAACCTCTTACTTGGTATTCAGGTACTATTGGTGATAGGTTTAGCCATTATATTAGCTGCCACTAAATCAATGAATCAATAAGAACAAGTATTTTCGAAAAATAGCGATAGGCGATGAAATTCGAGTAACCAAACCCCAATTGACCCCTATGCGTCAACAACGCCATAAAATCCTGTCACCATGAAAAAGCACTTTTCAACGCTTCTTTTAGTAATTAGCGGTCTATCCTGTTTGGGCTTTATCCAAAACAATTGGTTGACGAATCAACAAGAAGGTTTTTCCATAAACCACAGAAAATCTGAAGAGCAAAATATCAAGGAGTACATCCAACTTTTTAAAAATGGGAAGGAACAGGTAGAACTATTTTTTAAGACCCCTTTTTCATCCACCTTCAATGTCTATATACATTCTACCAGAACGTCATTGGACAGTACCTGGCAAAAGGATTGGAACATTCCAGGTTTTAAGTCACAATGTTGGATGGTTGCCAGTGGAGTTGCTTCAAGGTTGGATATCCTATCCCCAAAAAAATGGGACAGTTTGGCTTGTGAGCATTCTTTTGCCAACACTACCAAAACACAACGTTTACTAACACATGAACTGGTCCACGTTTATCATGGGCAAAGGAATCCAAGTCCCGACTTTAGCGATGTCAACGGCATTGATTGGTTTGTGGAGGGCCTTGCGGTCTATGCTTCGGGGCAACTGGATAAGGATAGATTGACCAGACTCAATGATTTCCTGTCAACCAATCAACCGCCATCCAAACTATCCGATTTCTGGAAAGGTAACAACAAGTATGGGCTATCCGGTTCCATGGTTAAGTATATCGATATAAAATACGGGAGAAAGAAGTTGATCGAACTACTGGGATTCAACCAATTGGAAGGATTGCTAAAAAGTTTGGGCACCACGGAAAATGAATTGATCATGGAATGGAGGGAAACTTTAAAAAGCAAGTAAGTAAACCTTCACCTTTAATTTCGTTGTCCAATCAACTGTTCCTATTGTTTTTTTCCAATTCATTTTATACTTCCGTTGTTAGTTGGGTCATTTTATTCGTATCGATAACCACTCCATTGTGTATGACCATATGAATTATTCCTCGAGTAAATGAATATCCAGCTTGGTAAATAGTTTGGAGGTAGCCTTTCCCCTTATACTTCCAGTAACGGGCATGGTATTTTCATGATGGGCACTTGAACACAGCGGAATATACCTGTTGGTAGTCCTGATGCCGTTGGAAGGATCATATCCGATCCATCCAGCCCCGGGGAGAAAAACTTCCGTCCATGCATGGAGTTCGTAAATTGGGTTTTCCGTCCGGACAAAATAGTACCCGCTCACAAATCTTGAGGCTATGCCAATGTGTCTGAGCAACTGTATTTGCATCCAGGCCAGATCCCTACATGATCCCTTTTTGGAATCAAACGTATCGTCCGGTGAATTAGGTTTCCCCACTTCCCGGGCCTCCACCGTGAAATCCGACTGGATCTGAGTGGTGAACCCACTCAAAAAGGACATGGTATCCCAATTTGCGGTGTCCAGGATTTGATTGACGTACCCTTGAAGGGATTTATGGATTTGCCCAACTTCCAAATAGGGTTTTAAGTACCCCATCAAAGGCTGCGAATAGCGGAATGGGATTTTTCCATATAGCGAAGGCCATAAAACAAAATTAAAAGGATTGTACTCCTTTATGGACAAAACCGAAATTGCCTTTATGGTGAGCCTATCATGATTGCCCTGATACCAGCTGAAATGAATCGTGTTGTTCTCCACATCGATTTGCTCAGCGGTACCCATCGGTTCGGGTGACAGTATCAGCTTGAAACTTTTTAATGTGGCATAGGGAACATCCTGGGGTCTAAACCGAAAGTAATGGGGTTCAAAAAACACCTTTCCTTCATACCGATATTCCGTTTCGTGTGCTATCCGAAATTCCATAGATCCTATTGCTGGTTCGCAGCTTGGGCATTTCTTATGGTTTCCATCGATGCCGTATGCCTCAGTTCATTAATCCAATCATCGGGAAGGGTTCGTATGGAATCGCTCAGTATCCCGTTCCAAAGGGATGAAATGTTTTGAAGCTCTTCCTCCCCATACCGTTTTTCAACAATATTGAACGAGTCTTTTTCATAGTAAATGATGTCCAAGGGAAAATCCACATCATTCGCGCTAATTCGGGTGGCATCAAAGGAAAGAAAACCGGCCTTGAGCGCAAATTGCATTGACGAATCATAGTCTATGGCCCGATCCAAAATAGGTTTTCCATAGCCATTGTTACCTATGATTACAAAAGGGGAACCTTCGGACACCTCTATCCAATTGCCCTCGGGGTAGAGTAAATATATCTTGTGTTCCTCATCGTCTTCCAATTGTCCGCCAATAATGGAAAATAGATCAAAGCTCAACCCTGCCTCCCGCAGGGATTTTTTATCCTCATTTGCCGACCGTTTGACTTGGTCGGAAAACGCATTGACCGCCTTATAGAGTTTATTGAACGAATCATCGTTCTCCTCAATGATTTCCTTGAAATATGTTATCGATTTATCGCGAACGGAGCGGAGACCGGAGGTCATGATAAAGAAAGAATGCTTCTTCCGGTTGACCGTGAATACCTTTTTTGCCTGCGTGGTTTGGTTTCCGGATGTTATTCTGGTATCGGCGATTCCTACGATTCCCGATTTCAATTTAATACCTAAACAATAGGTCATGGGGTTTAAGTTTTGATATTGGATTCAACATATTTGTTGGCAAAGAACGATTTGTAGATTGCCGTGGAGATGGTATTGAGCTTCTCTTGGAAATCATCAATATATTCATGAAGTCCATCGGAGAAAATATCGTGAATATCCACAAATTGAAGTTGTGCTTTTAGCTTTCCCAATTGTTTTTCCGCATCGTTGGAATACCCGTCATTCAAGCCTGTAATCGTATTCAGTGATTTTCCCGCTTGAATAAGGCAAAAGTTAATGGACCGCGGAAAAACCTTATCCAGGATTAAAAATTCACAAATGTTCAATGTGGTGAGTCTACCATACTTTTTTCGGTACATATCATAGGCAGAAACGGATTTAAGTAATGCCGCCCATTGTGCAAGATCCAAGGGAGAACCAATATCATTGGGCGTTGAGAGCAAGATATGGTATTTGACATCGAGTACTCTCGAAGTTTTGTCGGCGCGTTCAATCAACTGCCCTATTTTTCCAAAATGCCACCCATCGTTTCGCGATATGGTAGTGGTAAAAATACCGTACAACAACTGACATCCCTCTTTTACCTTGTTAAAGAAGATTCTGGGGTCCTTGTTTTTCCAACTTTTCTTTTTACATCCGTCCTTCATCAAAAAATAGACATGGTTGATTTGTTCCCATACCTCTTTGGTCAATTCAGGTCGAATAGCACGGGCATTCTCCCTGGCCTTAATGATTGAGTTGTAGATTGAATTTGGATTTTGGGGATCAAAACCGAGGAAATAGATGACCTTTTCTTTCTGAACCGTTTCGTACAAGGATTCGTAGAGGGGCCAATCGCCAGTAATATCGACCAAAGGTTTCCATTGCTGCTTGACATCCGGAGCAGATTCCAGGGAAAGATTGAAGTTTACGTCCATAAAACGGGCATAGTTTTCAGCACGCTCAACGTATCTGTTCATCCAATACATGCTATCCGCGATTCTACTCAGCATATAGGTCTTATCTTATTAATTATCCAATACCCAGGTGTCCTTGCTACCTCCTCCCTGCGAGGAGTTCACAACTAAAGACCCTTTTTTAAGTGCCACGCGGGTCAGGGCGCCGGGGATGACCCTTACCTCCTTTCCATAGAGAATGTAAGGTCTTAAATCTACGTGTCTTCCCTGAATTTCGTTTTCACAGAGCGTAGGTACCCTTGATAGACTGATCATGGGCTGTGCAATATAATTCCTGGGGTTGTTCTTGACCTTCTCCTTGAACTCCGCTATTTCGGCCCGGGTGGCATGGGGACCTATCAACATACCATACCCACCTGAACCATCCGTTTGTTTGACGACCAAGTTTTCCAGGTTTTCGATAACGTACTTGAAGTCCTTTTCTTCCGAACATATATGGGTTTTAATATTGGGAATAATGGCCTCCTCATTCAAATAATATTTTATCAATCTTGGGATATAGGCATAAACCGCTTTGTCATCCGCCACACCGGCTCCAGGCGCATTTACCAGCACCACATTTCCCTTCAAATACGCTTCAAAAAGCCCGGGGGTGCCCAGTAGGGAGTTTTTATTGAAAACCAGGGGATCAATGAATGCATCATCTACCCTTCGGTAAATGACATCCACTTTTTGGAGCCCATTTGTTGTGATCATGTATACATAACCGTTCTGGACCACCAAATCCCGCCCTTCCACCAATTCCGCTCCCATTTGCTGTGCGAGGTACGCATGTTCAAAATAAGCAGAGTTATAAATTCCCGGTGTCAAGACCACTATCGATGCCCCTTCAAAATCGGTGAGGGATTCCAACATATCCCTTAAGCAATGGGAATAATCAAGGACGGGCCTTACCTTTAACTGTTCAAACATTTCCGGAAAAGTCCGTTTGAGAATCTCCCTGTTTTCGAGCATATAGGATACGCCGGAAGGGCACCTTAGGTTGTCCTCCAAAACATAAAAATTTCCATCGCCCCCCCGGATAAGGTCGGTTCCAGAGATATGGCTCCATACATTTTTAGGGGGCTTTAGTCCAATACATTGTTTAAGATAGCTGGCACACGAGAGCACCAAGTCCTTCGGAATTATGTTATCCTTTATGACCTTTTGGGCATTGTAGATGTCATGAATAAACAAATTCAAGGCAACTATCCTTTGCTCCAGGCCCTTGGTCAAATGATCCCATTTTTCACCGCTGATTATCCTTGGTATGATGTCCAAATGCAGAATCCGCTCAACACCTTGGTTGTCACTGTACACATTAAAGGTCATACCTAGGGAGAGCTGCGCACGATCGGTGGAATGTTGGAGGGATTTAAGTTTTTTCCAGCTTGTCTTTTCCAAAAAATCCTTGAATAACCGATAACTTGGTCTTACCGCTTCTGAACCACTGAACATTTCATCATAAAAACCTCTTACGTCATAGTCCCTAAAACTTACTCTTTGCATTTTCAATGATTATGTTCTGCGGTACAGGCATTGCTTTTCAAATACCTCGTAACTAAATATAGTGTTAATCAATTGTTTAATCCAGATTTGGGTCTATCAAATTAAGATTCCTCAATTTTTGGCCTTAGGAAATACCAATTTTGTAAACCAAAAGCGTATTTTTTGAATAGATTAATAGTTTGATGTCATCCCATTGCGAATAAACAAATAATCCGAACAGCAAGTAGCTGTTCCTGTTGCTGTCAATTTCCATAGGTTTCATGATGCAACACCCCCTCTTGGAATTCCAAAGGATGTCTTTCATCTTCCGGATAATAACGAGCTTTCGTAAACTCGGATTCAGCCAATTTTATGATACTTCCGTAAGAAAAAATAAGAAGTTGCCCAAAAGAGCTTTATTGGAAATAGCTTTTGAAAAAGCATGGAAGGGTTCAAGGTATATAGGCAAAAACGGGTGGAATGTGAACCACTAAAGCTATTTGTATTGATTTTCAAGGCACCGATTTCAATTACTTTATTTTGCTTGCCCGGATTTTTTATTCCAAGAGGTTACTTCCAAGTCTTATTATATGATTTGGTTTGGATTTCTCCAGGCCTTTTACGCACACCCCATCAACTCAGTAATACGGATAATAATTGGTTGAGGGGATGTCTATTTTATATTCCGATTGAAGAAAAGTAACCAGGTCAATAAGCTCCTGAACCGTCATAACCTCATTGTAATTCTTCATCTTTGAAAGACCCTCTTGGGTAGTGGCAACTTGTTTGTAACCCTCTGCGATTCTATGGGAAGGATTAATAATGGAAGTAACCAGGTAGCCATAGGATTTCCGTGCAGATACTTCACCCCCGAGATGTATGTTAAGACTATCGCTTCCTCCTTTCCACTCAATCCCGGAAATACGATGACAGGTATTGCAAGCCAACCTTTTGTAGGTGGCCTTTCCTACCTCAATGTCTCCTGCAGGTAAGGCAAACCCACGGGCTTGATCATTGCAGCTACTTATCAACAAGCTCCCACAAAATAAAATGAACACCACTAAATTTGATGGGTTGCACAAAGTTTTATTTTTACTGGACATAAGTTGTTGTTTTAAATTAAGAATTTGGTTCACCCCAAACCAATTGATCGGAACAAACATAATGACTAAGATGGACAGGGAAAATGACCTATGTCAACAAGCGGATGTGATGAATGGTCATGTGGGCATAACATTGCCTGTACAATAAAAATAAGACGGATATGGCCATGAACTGTGGATGCATATATTGATGATAACCCTATCCAATTGCCAAACATAAATTGATTAAAATTCAACTCAGACCAAGGTGCCAATGGTAAAATCTTTGAGCAAGCTAAGTGCGAATTCACGGAAAGCACCCCCCAATGGCAATGTGAGGTAGGAGGTAAAAGCGATTAAGATTTATCCATAAATGAAATAGGGTGTGTGGGTTGAACCATAACAAAGATGAGATACTGTGAAAAAGGTTTTATTACTCCAGATGAGACCCGAAGATGAGACGACAAAAAGTGAGTTCGAAGCTTTTCTGCGTTTTGGTGAATTAGCGCCTCATGAGGTATATCGTATTCGCCTGGAGAAAGAACCAATTCCAGAAATTGACATCCGTGATTATTCGGCCATCATCGCGGGAGGTAGCCCATTTGATGTAAGCATTCCCGAAGAAAAAAAGAGTCCTGTGCAAAAGAGGATAGAACGATTTTTCATAGAACTGTTCGACGAGGTAGTTCCAGTGGACTTTCCTTTCTTGGGGGCCTGTTCTGGAAATGGGCATTTGGGAAAATACTGTGGGGCAACCATTTCGAACAAATATGCCGAAGCTCTAGGACTTGTTGAAGTTACCAAGACCAATGCTGGGAGGAAAGACCCATTGCTTAGAAATCTCCCCCAGACTTTTTCGGCCTTTGTCGGGCACAAAGAAGCCTGTGATCAAACGCCACCGCGAGCGGAGCTGTTGCTTACTTCCAAATCATGCCCAGTTCAAATGTTTCGGATTAAAAAAAATATTTATGCTACACAATTTCACCCGGAGGCCGATGCCAACGAGTTCATTTTACGGATCAAGGTCTATAAGTATTTTGGTTATTTTCCTCCTGGCCAAGCAGAGGAATTGATAAATGCCATAAGGGATTCAGAAGCTCCGGTTGCCAATGAGATTCTTAGACGTTTTGTTAAAAGGTACAAATCCTAAAAGAAACGGATACAACAACAAAGAATTTTGTAAAAGCGGGAATTACATTTTATTTGCTTTTCACATGTTTGGCTAAAAATGCTTTGAAGTAATCGTTATGATTTCACACGAGCTTCCACTACGAACTCCCCATAGATCGACTTCCTTTACGAACGATTTTTTTGCTTTCCTTTCCCCTAATGGCCACTCCTTCATCATCCAACCAAACAATTGCACCAGTGGGGCATCGTTGGATAGGTACTTGCGTATTATGATTTTCGGCGTAATTGACCACAGGTAAATTGTTTTTCATGGTGATCAATTCCGCAGGGGCATCCATGGCACATTTACCGCAGGCGGTGCAGGCCACCTGGCAATCTTCGAGAATGGCATCGCCGTGTTCCAGATTTTTACAGGCCACCCACAGTCGGTGACTTATGGGCTGTAGGGAAAACAGATCTTTGGGACAGGCTTCCACACAATCCCCACAGGCCGTACATTTCTCCACATCCACAACCGGTAGGCCATGTTTGTTCATTGTGATGGCATCAAAATCACACACCACTTCACAATCGCCATGGCCAAGGCATCCCCAAAAACAACCTTTTCCCCCTCCGGATATCAGTGCGGCGGCCTGGCAACTTTGAATTCCCACATACTGGGCGCGATTGATGGCCACATTCGTACCGCCGGCACAAGCGAGACGCGCGACCTTTTTTTCTTCGGCACCCAGATCAACCCCCAGGAATTCAGCTATGGATTGCCGGCCTTCGTCCGAACTAACGGTACACTTTCCGGGCAAGGCCTTTTGCTGGACCAAAGCCTCCGCAAAAGGTCGGCAACCGGGATACCCACAGGCCCCGCAATTGGCATGGGGCAGCATATCCTCCACCGTATCTATGCGTGGATCTTCATAGACATAGAGCTTCCTGTTCGCAATAATCAATAGTACTGCAAGAAGTAAGGTTAAACCTCCAAGAGCGGCTATGGCAACCAGGATGGACATGTTATTTCTCGGATTTATTTGAAAGCATAAATCACTCCTTTTTTATTTCTTTTTTCGGGCTAATAAATAATTTCGGCCCATTTTCTTCCCGCAATCAATTCGGCTTTGCGCAGTCGCCATTTTTCCTCTGACCCCAAAATAGTTGAGAACGCCTTATTGAGTTTATTGTGGATGGTCTCATATCCGGCAACATAGATATAGGTGTTGGAACTTCCCAATAACTCCTTTAGTTCAGGGGTCTGTCCTTCGAGCGCCTTGTCCAACGCAATGGGATCGGCCCAATGCGGCCTCGGGCTCAAAGCATGAAAAGCTTCGAATGTTGCTTCGTCATAATAATTGGTAAGGTCACCGTCCTTGTCATTTAAATACAACAATTCCAAACCGCTTCGCGCACCGTAGAACAAACGGATTTTGCCCTCCCAGTCCTTGACATTTTTATAAATATGTTTGATAAATGCCCGGAAAGGCGCTATACCGGTACCCATGCCAATAAGGATTAAATTGGCAGTCTTGTCCTCTGGAACTTTAAAAGGCAGGGCAAAGGGGCCGGTAAGTGTGATTTCATCGCCTTTTTTTCGATCGCATAGGTAATTGGAGGCGATCCCTGGGTATTTTTCTCCGCTGAAATCATCCACGTAGGAGCAGCGCTTTACCAACATGGTGAGTTGTGGATTTCCTTTGATGCGCTTTGGTAGATCGGCCACGCTATAGAGCCTATGGTGAAGTTCGTTTCCAAAATCCCCGGTCGCCTTGGTCAATACGCCGAAGCTTTGGTCTACCTCGCATTCAAATTCCGGATCTTTTACTTCAAGTACGATCTCACGTACTTCCTCGGTGTCCGGTGGCGTTAGTCGCGATGTATTTTTAACGACAGCCTTATACCGCTTTTCAATATCAAAATCTGATAAATGTGCCATGGTTACTATTTTATTCGTTTTATCTTTTTTTGTAATCAATACTCAATTGGTATCTGCATTCAAGACTTTTCCAATCTTGCTTTGTTCTTTCTTTTGCTTACAAATGGTGGTACAACCACAATTTGAGCAACTCCTTCGGCCGGCCAATACGTCCTCCTCCAGGTATTCCTCCCGAAACGCTTTTTTCCACAAGGTTTGCACTACTGTCCATAGCAGTACCAAACCTAGCATTAAACCAATTCCTATGACAAGTGATCGAATCATATTCTTTTTCCTTATTGGGCCCCCAAACCTGCAAAGCCCATAAAACAGAGCGATAAAATACCTGCGATAAACAGGGTCAATGCCGTTCCCTTTGAAATTTTGGGTACATCGGCAAAGTCCAATTGTTCCCTTAGGCCGGCAATCAATAACAGTGCTATGGTAAAACCTGCCCCTGCTCCGAGGGCATATACCACACTTTCCAAAAATCCATATCCTTTATTCGTCTGAAATAATGCCACTCCCAATATGGCACAATTCGTAGTGATCAATGGGAGAAAAATCCCCAAGGACCGAAATAATGTTGGGCTCATTTTCTTGATGAACATCTCGACCAACTGCACGGTAGAGGCAATCACAACAATATAACTGATCAATTGAAGGTAGGGGGCATTGATAGCCACCAAACCAGCGTGAATACCATAGGCACACATTGAGCTGATCAACATCACAAACATAACGGCACCGCCCATTCTAGAGGCGGTCCCTATCTTTCCCGACACGCCCAAAAAAGGACAAATTCCGAGGAAATAAGCCAAAACAAAGTTGTTGACCAGACAGGCATTGAGAAATATGGTTCCTAACGACTCCGTATTCATGTTTTTGCTTTTCGCGTTTGTATTTTATTAATTATAAGTAGCCAGGCGGCAAGGGTAAAAAAACCACCAGCCGGCAATATCATGACAATCCAATTCTGAAAGCCTTCGGGAAAAATGACGAAATTGAAAATTGATCCATTCCCAAGAATTTCCCTTACGGCTCCCAGGCAAAAGAGGGCGAACGTAAATCCCACCCCCATCCCCAGGGCATCGAGAATGGATTTCCAGACCGTATTTTTTGATGCAAATGCCTCCGCCCGACTCAAGATCAAACAGTTTACCACAATGAGCGAGATGAAGGCACCCAAGCTTTTGTACAACTCCACACTAATGGCCTGGATGGCATAATCAGTAACGGTTACAAAGGTGGCGATGATGAGAATGTAGGAGGCAATACGCACTTGTTTGGGAACAAAATTCCGAAGTAGGGATACCAGGATATTTGACATTAATAGCACAAAAGCCGTGGCCAAACCCATGGCAAGTGCATTTTCCGCTGTATTTGAAACGGCAAGTACCGGACACATACCCAGTACCTGCACAAATACCGGATTGTCCCGCCACAATCCTTTGATGAATTCATCGGTGGTAGTGGCCTTTTGACCTGATATGGAATTCTCCTTACTCATTGCTTTCCATTGGTTTTTGATTGGGCACAGTTTGGTCCTTTTGGCCGGGATTATGAAATAGAATGGGGACTACTTCCATTGTACTGGCACCGATAATGGTTCCAATGGCCCTGGAGGTGATCGTAGCTCCAGTAATTCCATCTATTTCCCAGGGGTTTTGTTTCTCCCCTTGCTTTACCGTTATTACCGTGTTCTTTAAGGTTCCCTCGTTGGTCAGGCTTACATCCAGTGCCCTAAAATTGTCAAGAAATCGCTGCTCTTTTTCAATTTTATCCCCGAGCCCTGGGGTTTCCTTGCTTTCCAAAACTTGAAATCCGATCAGTACTTGCGCTTTGGGGTCGTAGCCATACAGTATTCTAATGATGTCCGCATAACCTTGGCCCGAGGCTTCAACCGCATATCCCACAAGTTTTTCGTTTTTATCATATCCTGCATAACAGGTCATTTCAGGTTTCTCCCCATTTTCTATTTTGAACAACGTCCCGTTTGTACCAATGCCGAACGCTTCGGTGTGAACAGTTCCCGGCAGCACTTTAAAAATGGCCTTTTCCAAAGCTTCGGCCTTTAATCGCTGTACGCGTGGCAGCGTCAATTCGAATGCCATTACAATCAACAGGGCACTTATCATCCCAATGGCCAACATCGCCCGTAACATTTTTAGGCTACCTGAAGGTTTTTGCATTTTTATGTTGGCAGCGTTGCTCATGTGGCTTTTATTTTTTTGGTTGTTCCATATACTCGATGTTTAACAAGGGTGTCGATATGGGGCGAAATCGCATTGGCCAACAAAATAGAGTACATCACACCTTCCGGTAAACCACTCCAAATGCGGATGACAATGGTCAAAATACCTATAATGCCTCCGTAGATCCACAAACCGACAGGTGTAATGGGGGAAGACACCATATCCGTGGCCATAAAAACTGCTCCGAGCATCAGTCCGCCGGAAAACAACATAAAGAAGGGTGAAGGATACAACGCACTATCCATGAGGTAAAGGGCGCCACTCAATACAAATGCGCTCAATAGGACAGCGACCGGAATTCTCCAACTCATCATATTTCGGGCAATTAAATATAGACCTCCCAAGGCAATGATGACCGCACAGGTTTCGCCCGTTGAGCCACTGATCTGGCCAAAAGCCAACTCTGCCGTAGAAGCTGTAATTCCATCAAACTTAAAAGCTGATAGTGGCGTTGCCCCGGAAATGGCATCAAACTGGGGTTGCATAAAAGGCCAGGTAAAAATTGATCTGGAAATGTTGGTAAAACGATCGGGCAAAAAAGCGGGATGCCAGGTGGTAATGGCAACCGGGAAGGCGGCTTGTAATACGGCACGGGCCACAAGCGCTGGGTTGAATACATTATACCCCAACCCACCGAATATGTATTTGCCCAGGGCAATACCAATTACGCCACCTACAAAGGCCATCCATAATGGAAAGCTGGGGGGTAAGGTAAGACCCAGTAATAAACCGGTGATTACAGCAGAATAGTCATTGACGGTGGTTTCCTTTTTTGAAAGTTTACACAGCAAATGCTCCGTCAATACGCAGGCGAGTGTAGCCGTAAAAATGACCAATAGTGCGTTCAACCCAAAGGAATAACTGGCGAAAAAAACTACGGGTAGCAACGCCCAAACCACATTTTTCATGATGTCATCCGTACTTCGCCCCTTATAGATGTGGGGCGATGAGCTGATATCCAAGGTTTTTTTAAGCATGGCTTTCCACTTTTTTTTCGGCTTCCCGCTTTCGGACCACTCTTTTGGCCAAACGGAAGTACTGCACCAATGGAATATGCGATGGGCATACATAGGTACAGGATCCGCACTCAAAACAATCCATCAAATGATAATCCGAAGCCATTTCATCATACGCCTCAAATTTTGCCAGGATACCTAGCTTGGATGGATTTAATAAAATCGGACAGGCATCCACACAGGCGCCACATTTGATACAGGGATATATTTTAGACGATTGATTCACATCTTTCCTAGTAAATACCAAAATGCCCGAAGTACCCTTTACAATGGAGATATCAAGATTGGAAACCGCAACGCCCATCATCGGTCCACCCATATACACCTCGCTAATTTCTTCTTCCACACCCACGTGTTCCAATACAAAACGCAAGGGTGTACCTACTGGAATCAGGTAATTTCCTTTCTTTTTGACACCGGGCCCGGTAATGGTGATTACGCGTTCCTGGATGCCGCGGCCATGGGGCAGTAATCGTCCAATCTCTGCCGCAGTCGCCACATTCACGACAACCACGCCTACTTCAATGGGAAAGCTTTTTGACGGAACTTCTTTTTGAAGGAGGGAGGTGATCAACATTTTCTCTGCGCCCTGTGGGTATTTTACGGGAAGCACCTTTATGGACAACGGTAATTCTTTTGGAAGGTGCTTTGCCAAGTGATCGGCGGCATCTTGTTTGTTTGCTTCTATACCGATGATGGCGTTTTGGGCTCCGGTAGCTTTCAATAAATAGTGAATCCCCTTAAAAATATCCTTTTCCTGTTCCAACATCACACGATGGTCGGTCGTCAAATAGGGCTCGCATTCAATTCCATTTAGAATTAAGGTTTCACATTTTTTCCCTTCCGGAATTTTCAACTTTACATGGGTAGGAAATGCCGCTCCACCCAGCCCTACGATTCCGGCATCTTGAATTCCCTGCAGAATTTCTTCTGGAGTGGCCGTATTTGGATCGATCGGTTTTCCTTCGAGCACTTCTTGGGTTGAGGAGGGAAATGCCTCGAGGAAAATACCGGGGGACATTTTACCGGAGATGGTCGGGACATTTCCAATTTTTCGAATAATCCCGGAAACCGGAGCGTGCATGGGTACGGAAACATAACCGCCCGCCTTGGCCAACAGTTCCCCTCTGTGTACTTGCTGCCCTTCGCGAACAATAATTTCGGACGGTGCGCCGATGTGTTGTGCCATGGGCAGAATAATGACGGGAGCAAAGGGAAATTGCCGGATGGGAAGGGCATTGGTTTCATCCTTGCTTTCCGGGGGGTGAATACCGTGTTTGAACGTATCCTTATGAAAGTTGAGAAATCCCATAATGCCCTCTGTACATTAATTGAACTTTTCAGCTCGACTTATCCATTTTTCAATGTCCTTTGCCGATCGTTCGGCGGGCAATCCTGGATGAATGACACCTGCGGTACATTTTTCGGCCGCTTTTACCAGGTCTTCATAAGGTCCTGCCTTCGCATTTTTGATGTACGCCTTGTTGTTTTCGTTGTAAGCGAAAATATTCGGGTTGAGCTTTATGCACTCGTCACATGAGGTACATTCCTCCGTTTCCAACCATGGGGCCAAATAGTCCCCTTTTGGTGCTGCTTCCTCGACCATCACATCGGTTGGGGCAGGTTGTCCCATGGCCATTTGCACAATATGTTCCCCATTGCCACCGGCAAGTTGCATCAGACCTTGGGCAATATTGCCCACCACTTCGCTTCGTATTCTACCTTCCAGATCCTCTTCCTGGGGTTTTTCCACTTCCACTCTGGCGAGGTCGCGCAACATCAACCAGAAGTCCCGTCGTTCTTCACAAGACTCCACAATTGGTTTCGCTACCAATACGCGATTGAGTTTTTGATTTCTGTCCACGGCCCAGATATAAGGGAACTTATCTTCCCGCTCGCTTTCCTCCAATTCCAAGAAATCTGCCAGGAGTACCATATTTTCATTCCAGGCACTACGGGGAACTTTTCTAAAGTGTTTTCTAAATCGGGCTTCCGTCAGGGCAAAGTCCGCAAAGGTCATGGGCAATTCCATGGTACGTTCCTGTCCATATTCAAGATATTTCAAGCCATAGGTTGGCCATAGCCGGTCCATGGCCGGATTGCCGGACAGGTCAAAGGCTTCCTTCGCTTTTATTCCATGATCTGGATTGTATTTGAATATGGGGTATGCCCTTGATTCTACGGCAAGCTTTGCTTGATGCACACCCATATCGTCTCCCACACCGTGTTCCGGTTGACAGGTAGTATAGAGATTAAAAAGAGCCGGCCGCTTGGTCATTAAACCATCGATAAAACCTTCGATCATTTGGCTCGTATTGGCCAGTGTTGCTTGCAGGACATAGGTATTTCTATGTGCCATGGCAATAAGACCGATTTCCTTTCTGGGTTCACTTTTTCCCTTCCATACCTTTCCGTATTCGGCCATATCCGAAACCTGACCAATAAATCCGGAAGTACAGGCCTGACCTCCTGTATTGGAGTATACCTGGGTATCCACGATTATCACCTTAATGGGTTTTCCCGAGGCCATCAAACGCGAGAGGTTTTGGAAACCGATATCATACATGGCACCGTCCCCACCAAGTGCTACCACAGGGGGGCAAAGCAACCATTCTTCATCGGTAAACTGTTGCCAGGTGAAATAGGTAAAGAATTCATCATGTTCCGCTGCATCGTATTTTCCCTCAAGCTCCAATTCGGCCATGCGTATGGCTTTAAAGCCCTCGGCCATCTTGGACATATGCCCTTCAAAAACCCCCATGGCCATAGAGGGGGAATCCTGGAACAGATGGTTGGCCCATGGGAATGGATACGGGTTAAAAGGCCAGGTACTGCCCCAAACGGAAGTACATCCCGTGGAGTTGAGCATTCCCATATTGGAGCGCCCTTTACCTGTGGTACCATTGGTATACTTCCATTTCAGTTTCTTCAATTTGGCCAAGAGTTGGGTTACATTGCGGAGCCATTCCTGATCAATGGGTTCCCCTCCATGTTCAGATTCCAACCTTCGGGTAATTTCCGCCATGGTTAGATCGGAGTGCTGCATTTCCGAAACAATTCTGGACATGGTATCCGAATCGGTCAAATCCACACGGTTCATCAACTTTACCTGAATGTGTTTTTCCAGTTTGTCCGTTAGTTCCTCTAGATATGCCATATGTTTTTCAATACGTGGCTGCATGAGCGACTCAACCGTGGCAATGAACAAATGCACCACGGATTTCTCGGAGCAACCCAAACAGGCCCCATCACCACTGGCAAAATTCAGATACGCATCCTTATTCAATAAAATGGTTTCCAAGGGGCCGATTTTCTCTTCAAGGTCATCGACACGATTGAATTTTTCCGGTGTATTTGGTAGGTCCATCCACAAATCCCACTCTTTATTGAGTTTGGCAATGGAACCTTCGGTCTGTGGTACCGTAATTAGCGCTTCATCGTTACATACCGCAACACATTCCATACAACCTTTACAGGTATTTGGATTAATGGTGATGCTGAATAAACCTCCACTGTTTTCCTGCTTTTTCTCGTGCAAATCAAAATAGGGTCTGGTCAAGGCGAAGTTAAATTCACCCAATTCTTCTTTGAACCAATCAAATTCCTTGGCCAGTTCGCTACCACCATCGTACGCATCAATGGTCATGTCAATGGCATTCTGAATAAAATCATTGACCGTTGCCCCATTTTTTGAAGCAGCAAACAGTTGCCTCACATGTCCTTCCATTTTACGGACGGCCCTGGGCAAATGCTCAAGTTTTCCGTGATTCCTTTTAACGCGTTTTACAATGGTATCGAAAACGTCGGATACCTCACTGACAAGTCCGGGTATAGCTGTATCCGGACAAACGGTGTAACAGTCACCGCAGGCCGTACAGTTGTTTGGAACCCATTCCGGGTGTTCAAAGCGTATTCCCGTCATATCGCGGAATACCGATGAAACGGCCGGCATTACACTCAGGCCTATAAAGGGGTCGGTAAGGTTATCATTTCCCATGCCCCTTAAATAGAAATTACCGGTTTGTTCCCAAAAACGATGGATGTCACTTAGCTGTGACTCACTCTGTGGAATTCTTTTCATCATGCTTGGAATGGCAGGGACGGCCTGACCATTACTGCCCACCTTGTCCTGGTGTCCAGCACCCAATACCTTATTGGTAATTTCATGCACTTCGTCAAAGCCACGTTTTACCACACGCATATTATCATCAACAACGCGTTGCCCCTTGGAACCAAATTTTTGCTGTAATTGGTCTTCTATCGCTTTTAACAATTTTTCGTCTGATAATCCGGATTTTTCCAGAAGGGGGGAGGCTGAGAAAAAGGCGCCCTGAAAGGCAATTCCCTGCATGCGTAACTGCAATTCGGGATCGGTGGCTTCCTCTCTGGCAATTTTAAACCCATCGATATAAAATAAGGAAATCTCCTTATCGATAATTACTTTCTGATAGCGTTCGGGAATCTCGGCCCATACCTCATCCGGTGTTTTTTTATCGCTTTGAATGATGAAACTGCCTCCTTTTTTTAGTCCCGCCAGTGCGTTGGTATGTTTAAATACATTGGGGTCGGGAGATAAAACAACGTCGACAAAGAAGTATTCGCAATTGACTCGAATGGGTTCGGGAGCTGCTGCGAGATAGTAGGTGGTTGGTTGTCCTTTTTTTTCCGAACCGTATTTTGGATTCGCTTTAATGTGATACCCCAGTAACTCATACAGGGTCATCGCCATATTTTTACCCGTGGTTATCGCTCCCCAACCCCCAACGGAGTGGAAACGGACGGTAATGGCATCCTTTGGCATGAGGTTTGGGTTTTCCGAACCTCTAATGGACAAATCCTTAACGTGCGGATAGGATTCCACTATGGTTTCCTGATAGGCCTTTTGTTTTGGGGAGTGTGGGGTCTCTCGGATAAAATCGATGGACAGATAAAACTTTTTTTTGTGTTTTCCATCCGGTAACATATTTTCCACGGCTCCGATAATCCCTTCCGGTTGCAAGTCGCGACTTCCCAGACCAAATGAACCTGAATAAATAGCAGGCATATCGGATAGGGTATACGAAGTCAATTCAGGATAGGGATGCTGTTTTTTGTTGATGCCATTTTCGACACATTTGTTCAAAACGGACCGGATTTCCCGAGTGATCGGGGAATCGACGGCCAGGGGTTGATCCAGACGTTCCAATATGGTAACCGCTTTTTTGCCTTTTACTATTTTTCCGAGTAAATCTGCGGGGAAGGGACGGAACATCACCAGGTCCACCACCCCTACTTTTATTCCCCGCGTTTCCCTCAGGTAATCCACAACAACCTCTGCACTGGGCACTAAGCTTCCCTGACCTAAAATCAGGTAGTCGGCGTCGTCCGCCCTGTAGGTCATCACACGTTGATAACGCCTGCCCGTAAGCTGATAATATTCTTCAAATGCCCTGTCTGTCAATTCCTGGATATGGTCGAAGAAAAATGGGCGTTGCGCGGCCACGCTCTGCATGTAGGAATCCTGGTTCTGTACAATACCGGCCATTACAGGGTTATCGACATCCCACAACTCCGGAATGCGACGACGTGTTTCACCGTAAATAATACGTTGGGCAGGTGTTGGCGTTTCGATGATATCATCAGGTCTTCCCAAATATTCTTTGATCAATTCGCGCTCTGGTAGGAGAAATGATTCGATCAAATGCGTTGTCAAAAAACCGTCCTGGGCAATAATACCGGGGGTAAGTGCCAATTCCGCAATGCGATGCGCAATAATATTGAGGTCGGCAACGTGCTGTGCTTTTTTCGCAAACATTTGGAAAAAACCAGTGTCGTCCACAGCATGGTAATCATCATGCCCTGCATGTACGTTTAAGGTCGATTTGGTCATAGCCCGTGAGCCAATATTTAAAACATAGGTCAGGCGTTTTCCGACGGCTGCATAGAGTGATTCGTGCATATAAGCGATGCCCTGGCCGGATGAAAAGTTGGATGCACGTAAACCGGTCATCGACAAGCCAGCAGTTACTGCCGCCGCCGCATGCTCACCTTCTGGTTCAATGAATATCAAAGGTTTGTCCGAAATATTCAAATGTCCCTTGGCAGCGGCATCGGCCCAAAATTCCCCCATCTGGGTCGATGGGGTGATGGGATAGGCTCCAGCGGCATCCGTGGATTCACGTTCGCACATGATCGCCGCCGAATTTCCATCCATGGCAACAGGTTTACCGGGGTATTTATGCTTGGAGGATTTGGTTATTGTCGATTTTTTGGGCTGGACTATTTTCTGCAATACTGACTTGCTCATAACGCGGGAATTAACGGTATACTATTTCATGGATTTGTTTTCATTGACAGGGCCTGTTTTACGAACCGATTGTTTTACAACGGTGGCCAATTCTATACAGTTTTTCATCTTGTGGAATTCTGCACTGTATTCATCATCCCTGTCAAATGTTATAGGACTCAAATCGAGACTATCGAACGTACTCTCGATCGTACGGCATTTTTCCAGTAGGGTTTTTAGGGAAGCCCCTTCGGTGGATTCAATGCCGTGTATTAACAAATACCCCTGTAAATAATGGGATATGGCATGGCGAGCACTTCTGCACACCATATAAGGAACAACATCTTCAACGGGCCGGTACAGTTCGCTTTGGGCCGCTTCAAGATATTGGTCGGCTTGTTCGAACTTGATTTTACTCTGATTTACGTGCATGGTAAAAGCTATTAATTAACGACAGGTACCTGAGAGAAGACGTAGGGATATCATTAAAATTATGGAAACTAATGTGTTCATTTTATGATATTTATCAGGAATAACAAATTGCCAAAAGAGATGATGTGTTGAAGATTCCTTTTGCTTAACACCCTAGAAAGTTTACAATATTATAATATCGGTGTACTCAATTATTTATGTTATTTGTATGTAATTGAGATGGAAGATAGTGCTAAGGTTGCCGTGGGATTTTTGGCTGAGGGTATTAAAAACTCGGACAGGAAATCATTTAACGCCCTAATTGACCTATTATGGGAGCCCATGATGGGTTATGCTGCATCAATGCTTATGGATGACCATATAGCCAAAGATTTGGTCCAGGATGTATGGGCGGATTATTGGCAACGAAAACAGGAATTGGATATCCATGATATTAAGGCCTATCTCTATAAAGCCGTGCGCTATCGCTGCTACAATTATTTTCGGGACAGAAAATTTAATGAAACCCAGCTTGAAGCGGCCCACTCGATTTTCGTTGCCCCGGACGTAGAGCAACATGAAGATAGCATCGAGTTGTCCAGACGAATAAATGGCACCATCCAAAGCCTACCAAAAAGGTGCCAAGAGGTGTTTATATTAAGCCGTATCAATAATTTCAGCAATGGAGAGATTGCCAAGAAACTCAATATTTCACAGCGTTCCGTTGAAAACCAAATATCCTTGGCACTTCGCAAGCTTCGAAAGGACTTGACCATAGTAAGGCTTTTTTCTTTCCTATAGCCGCTCTTTTTTAGGTTAAGGTTAACAAAAACCGCCAATCTTTAAGATACTATTAAGCCTTCATTTTTCCATGTGTGTTGGTAAGTGCTTTTGGTACTTGGTAGTGTAAGACACGTACAATGACGGAAAACGACATTAAAGGATTAATGGAGAAATACCTAAATGGAACAATAACGGAAGGGGAAGAGAAACTCCTGGAGCAATTTGATGGTATTCTTTTATCGAAAAACGAAAAAGTTAATTTCAAAAGTGAGATTCACAAAGCCAAAGTAAAACAAAACCTATCCCATAGCATTCATAAAAAAGGTAAAACGAAATCTTTAAAGTGGTTACGGATTGCCGCTTCATGGGCATTGATCATAAGCTTTGGTATCGTGGCCTACAATTGGTCAAATAAGAATGTCCAGCAAGAACCCATTGCCGAAATTGTAGAGCACACGGATTGGGGCCAAAAATTGAACGTAACCTTGGCCGATGGGACCAAAGTTGTTTTGAATTCAGGAAGTACCTTGTGCTTTCCAGAACGTTTTGAGGGGAATTCCAGGGAGGTTGAACTTATGGGCGAAGCTTTTTTCGAAGTCGTCAAAAACAGGAACAAGCCTTTTGTGATAAGATCGGGGGATATCACCACCACAGTATTGGGAACCTCCTTTAACATCAATGCATATCCCGATAAAGAGGAAGTGGCTGTCACCTTGGCCACGGGGAAAGTTAAGATTGCATCCACAGATAGTACCGTTTTTATTAGTCCAAACCAACAGGCCGTTTTTGACCATTTAAATAAAACCCTGAGCACTTTTCAAGTGGAAATAAATCCCTACATCGATTGGAAAAATGGAATTATCCATATCAACGATGCTACCCTGGCCGAGACCACCGCGATCCTGGAACGATGGTACGGTGTCAGCTTCGTTTTTGAAAATGAAAAACTAAAACAATGCCATATCACAGCGACCTATGACAATCAAACCTTGGCCACGGTATTGGAAAGTATCAAACATGTTAAAAAGGGCATGGCATATGAATACCTGGGTGACCATAAGATACTGATCAAAGGAAGTTGTAACGATTAAGGCATAACCCAAACCAAAAAAAAGGCTTATGAGATAAAAACTAGTGTAAAAAAAGAGGCAGTCCGTAACACTTTGGCGAGCGACAACAGACTGCCTACAGTCCAACAATTATAACTAATTATAACCATCAAACATTATGTGAAATTATGAATTCGCTAACTATTAAACAATTCATTAAGTTGACATTCAACGTATTTTGCTTTCTAATACTCCTGGCGCTTTTGAACCCCGCACTTGCAGCCGACGCCAGAGGGCAAAAACTGGAAAATTTTAAAGTAGACCTATCGGTAAAGGATGCTACGGTCATTGAAGTATTGAATGAGATCGAATCGCAGACCAACTTCACCTTTGTATATGACCGAAAAGTGAAAAAACTGGAAAACACCTATGATATTGCGTATCAAAATGTTTCACTGCGTTCCATTTTAGAGCTTATGGCAAAGGATGCCAATCTTATTTTTAGAAGAATCAATGAAACCATTTCAATAGATGTAAGACCAAAATCCCCCATAATCAGTGTTGTCGAAATAGCTTCTTTTAAGACGATAACGGGCAAAGTTACCGATCAAGAGGGTGTACCATTACCTGGGGCTTCGGTCCTTGAAAAAGGAACCCTGAACGGAACAACAACCGATTTTGATGGCAATTTTACCATTGATGTTGCCGATGATGCGATTCTTGAGATTTCCTATATAGGATATACCACCCAGGAAATTTCAGTAGAAGGACTATCCACGCTATCCGTGCAATTAATTCAGGATGCCACCCAATTGGACGACGTGGTCGTTGTAGGATATGGTGTGCAACGCAAATCGGATGTAACCGGAGCCATTGGTTCGGTAAAAAGTGAAAACTTCAATAAAGGTGTTGTGGCCAATCCAGGACAATTGTTGCAGGGCAAAGTGGCCGGTGTCAATGTCACCAATGTAAGTGGTGAACCCGGAGCGGCACAGAACATTATTATCCGGGGTGTGGGAAGTCTACGTTCCGGTACCACCCCGCTATTTGTGGTAGACGGCTTTATCATTGATAACTCCGGAATAGGAGTGGCCGCCAATGCCAACCCGCTGAACTTTATTAATCCGCAGGATATAGAGTCCATAGATATTCTAAAAGATGCCTCTGCAACCGCGATTTATGGAGCAAGGGCGGCGAATGGTGTTGTAGTGATTACCACAAAAAAAGGGAAAGCCGGTAAAACGGAAATGAATTTGTCGGTATCCACGGCCTTTTCCACCATTGCCAACCCGATGGATGTCTTCAGTGCCAATGAATTCCGGGAGCAGGTGGTTGCCGTGGGTGGTTTATTGGAAGATTTTGGGGGCAATACCGATTGGCAGGACGAACTGACAAGGACCGGGATTTCCAATAACGTCAATTTTTCCATGAGTGGAGGTGTTGCCGAAAAGTCCTCTTATTTTGTATCCGTAGGGGTGGACGATCAGGAAGGGACATTGAACAATAGTTCGTTAACACGATACTCAGGCCGTGTAAACTTGAGCCAGAAGGCACTTAAGGGACGTTTTAATGTGGATTTGAACCTAACGGCCTCAAGAACCGTAAATGAACGGCCAGATGATCGCGCCACAGTAAGTGACATGCTGGGGCTGAATCCCACCATACCCGTTTTTACCGATGGAGAACCTACCTTCTTGGAAGAACGTATAAATCCTGTCCAGCGCAATCGAATTTTTACGGATGAGGCCAATACCAATCGTATTTTGGCCAATATTTCCCCTTCCATTGAAATCGTTAAGGGATTGGTGTACAAATTGAATCTGGGTGTGGATTATGCTTCAACCAATCGCGATGTACAGCGACTTCCATTTGCGCGACTGGAAGATTTTGAAGATGGTTTTTTGAATTCGACTTCGACGGTAAACACCAATACCCTTGTTGAAAATACATTGACATATACTCTTAATAAAGACAAGCACAATATCATTTTATTGGCTGCACATTCCTATCAGGAAACGAGATTGGAACAAAAAACCTTTGAACTGGATGGTTTTGCCGATAACGGGATCGAACCCCGGTTCCAAGACCAGATCAGTACGGAAGATTTGCCCACTAGACTGGATTCCCGGGCATTCGAAAATGAACTGCAATCCTTTTTTGGTAGGGTGAACTATTCGTATGCCAACAAATATTTGTTTACGGCCACCATGCGGGCCGATGGTTCTTCCCGCTTTGGGGAAAACAACAAATATGGGTATTTCCCTTCCGTGGCGCTGGGTTGGAACATCAGCAATGAAGATTTCATGACCGATAACACCTTATTCAGCACTCTAAAATTACGGGCAAGTTGGGGCCAGGCGGGCAATCAGGATGGGATCCCAAGTAATGTAAGTTTGGCGAGCTTTGTGGACTCCCGGGACGATGATGATACCTATCCCCTTGATGGGGACGAAGTAACCTTGGACGATTATCCTTTCGGCACCGTACCGGTACGAACCGCTTTCCCGGATCTTCAATGGGAAGTGTCCACCCAAACCAATATTGGTCTGGACTTTGGCCTTTTTGGCAATAAAATTACAGGAACGCTGGACTATTTCAACAAAGTGGTCACGGACGTTGTCCTATTTGCCAACAGGACCGATCCCATACAACCTACGGAGAGAATTTGGACCAATGTCCCGGATTTGGAAATTATTAATAATGGGTTTGAGTTTTCCTTGGATTACAGGGGAAGCATCGGTGAGGACTTCATTTTTAATGTTGGGGGCAATATCGCCTATACCGATAATAAAATAGAAAACTCCCCATTTGCCGTCTTGACTACTGGAGCTGCTCGAGGAGCTGGTCAAACTGGTGCCACGATCAATGGGTATATCAACGGGGAACCCGCAGGAACCTTTTTTATGAAAGAATTCATAGGGATAGGTGAAGATGGTTTAAATGAATTTAGGGATGTGAACGGGGACGGTCAATCCTTGGACAATGACCGGATTGCCACTGGTAGCGCACTACCGGATGTTATCTATGCCTTTTACCTCAATTTTAATTATCGAAATTTTGACCTGGGCATGAATTTTAATGGGGTTGCCGGTAATGAGATATACAACCATACCGCCATGTCCATCTTTTCCAATAGTCAACTAAGCAGAAGCTTGAACACCACCGATTTTGCGATTCAATTTCCCAATGAGGATCTCAGCAATTCCAACGAAGTGTCTACCCGTTATCTGGAAGATGGCAGCTTCTTACGGTTGAACAATGCTACCCTGGGCTACACTCTGGATCCAGAAAAAATTGGACTGGGTGAATGGGTGACCAATTTTCGTTTGACGTTGACCGGACAAAATCTATTTGTGATTACTGATTATTCAGGTTTTGATCCTGAGATTAATACGGGAGATGAAATTGATGAGGTCCAGACGTTTGGAATCGATCGTTTTACCTATCCCACGCCCAGAACCTTGTTATTGGGCATAAATGTATCGTTTTAATAAAAATTGTATAAAAATGAAAAATAGAATCTTAATCACAATCGTGGCTTTTTGCTCCTTGTTACATTGGAATTGTACGGATTTAGAGGAAGAACGTTTGGATGAATCCGAATTTGGAGGTCAAGCGGAACTTGTTAGCGGGTCCATTGCCCCTGCGTATGGTTATGTTTCCAGGGTTTGGCTGCACACACGTTATTTTGGCTTGCAACTACTGGCTGCAGATGAGGGCATCCTACCCTTCCGCGGTGGAACGGACTGGTTTGATGGTGGGAAGTTTATCGCAACCCATGCCCATACCCCAACACCTACCAATGACTTAATAGGTGATAGCTGGAATGAGGTAACCACCAATATATCAAGGACCTTGGCGGCTATTGAGGTCTTGGCACCACTGGCTGAAAATGGGGATAATGAAGCCCAAGGGGCATTGCACGAAATGAGGGCCTTGAGGGCTTACCTGAATATATTGTTGTTGGACAGTTGGGGAGTGGTACTTAGAAAAGAGTCCTCTGCAGAACTATCCGAAGTGTTACGGGGCCAGGACGCCGTGGACTATATTGAAAGTGAGCTACTGGCCGTTGTGGATGTCATCAATGCCACCAGGGCCCCCGGTAGAATGACCCAAGCGGCGGTTTGGGGGCTTTTGGCCAGGTTACATCTCAATGCGGCCGTATACCGCGACCCCTATGGAACACCAAATTTCTCCACTGAGGACATGGACGAAGTCATTAGGTACACCGATAATATCATAAATTCTGGGAACTTTGCCTTATCACCCGAGTACTTTGACCTGTTCAACGACGATAACAACAGTAACCCGGAACTCATCTTTGCGTTGGACCAGCGAGGTCAATTGGAAGATGAACACAGCAGATGGGCCTATTGGTCCATAGCAGGGGATATGTTTCCAAGACCGGAATCCCCAAGGGCCGATGGTACGGATGGACCTGCCTTTACCTCGGATTTTATACAGACCTGGTTCGATGCCTACGGGGCTACCGATCCCGCTGAGGCCGATGCACGATTCTACCAACGGAATACCCTAATTCCCGATGCGCAATTGCAAGACTTTGAAAATCGTGAAAAACTAATTGCCACAGAGACTGAAAACAGCTTTTATTGCATCAATCCAAATGATTTTGAAATGGATAGGGGTATTCTACGGGGAATTCAATGGGGACCTCGAAAAGGTGACGATGGTGCCTTTTTGACCTGTGGTGGGGGTGAGGTACGGATTTATCCGGTCCAACTAACCCGGGGAAGTGGTCCAGATCGCGATGTGGCCTATGTGAACCATACCCTTGATATTGATTTTACCAATGAGGGTTCTTTGCACAACAAAGGCTACCGCTGTTCCAAATACCAATTTAGTCGGACCTCCCCTGACGGAAATGATTTTAGTAGTGTGGATTTGGTCTTGATGCGTTTGGCCGAGATATATCTCATGCGTGCTGAAGCCAAGCTGAGAAATGGGGATGCAGCTGGTGCCTTGGCCGATGTCAATGCCGTGCGGACATCAAGGACTGCCCGCCCCGAGCAGACCCCAGAGGCGTTGACTTCCATGGATTTGGACATCCTTTTCCGGGAACGTGGCTTTGAGTTGTACTGGGAAGGTTTTAGGCGTGGGGATCAAATCCGTTTTGGAAAGTATGAAGATTCCTGGACGGAGAAAACCAATACGGATGTTAACAAAAGATTGTTCCCCATTCCACAAAGTGCTGTGGATGCCGCGTCAGGTATTGATGGCTTTTTAGAGCAGAACCCAGGATATTAATGCGTTTAACAGTTAGCAGTTAGTTTAAGTTAGTTTGTCTAAAAGGGTGGTACCGCGATAAGGTTTGCCACCCTTTTATTTGTTCCTTTCAATGATGATTTATGCGATTTTCATTTTTACAGTTGAATGGCGATCCCGCCATAAATTTTTATTTGGATTTGGCCCAAGGTCAACTAATACCAATGGACAAAAAAGACTTTGATGGGAAAAAGAAAGGGACCAAATAGTAATAATGTTACAATGAAACTATTCGCCATACTGTTTTTTGTACTATCACTTTGTACCTATGCCCAGCATACGGCAAAACAGGGAAAAGCTGCTTACAAGGTACATTCCCATAACGACTACCAACAGGAATTTCCATTTTGGAATGCCTACGTCAGTGGGGCCGCTTCCATCGAAGTGGATATTTTTTTAAAGGGGGCATCCCTTTATGTGGCACACGAAGAACATGAAATAGTTTCAACGAAAACCTTGGAGAAGCTTTATTTGGATAAATTGGAGGCTTTGGCCACATCCAATAATCTAAGGAAATTGCAGTTGCTTGTAGATATAAAGTCCGAAGCGTATACCACTTTGGACAAATTGATCGGGGTCCTTGAAAAATATCCCGCCCTACTGGATAGTGATAACATTCGTTTTGTGGTTTCCGGTAATCGACCCGAACCGGGCGATTATGGAAAATACCCAGGTTTTATCCTGTTCGATCATCAGGATTTGAGTAACCTTGATGTAATACCCTTGGAAAAAGTAGCACTCATCAGTCTTGATTTTAGAAGATATTCGGTTTGGAATGGTTATGGACGTCTGGTGGAATCCGAATGGGAAGCAGTAAGACGAATCGTTAAAAAAGTCCATAGTTTTAATAAACCTTTTAGATTTTGGGCAACATCAGATACAAAAACAGCCTGGGCCCGCTTGGCCCACCTAGGGGTAGATTATATCAATACGGATAGACCGGAACGGGCTGTGCCCTTTCTAAATCAAATGAAGGGTAATACGTACCGACAAAAAACGCCAATAACGACCTATTTGCCGGAGTATGGTATCCTAAAAGAAGCCAAGCCCAAAAATGTGATATTAATGATAGGTGATGGGAATGGCCTCGCCCAAATAGCCGCATCAATGATTGCCAATCATGGCCAACTTACGGTGACGGGCATAAAAGACATTGGCTTAGTGACAACTGCGGCCTATGACGATTTGATCACGGATTCAGCGGCAGGTGCAACGGCAATGGCCACAGGTTCCAAAACGGACAATCGGGCAATTGGTGTTGACCCCAATGGTGAAAGACTGCAAAATTTGGTTGAGCTTACCAGCGAGAAGGGTTTCAATACTGCCATTATAACCACCGATAAGATATATGGGGCCACACCTGCTGCTTTCTATGCACATCGAACCGAACGGGACGATAGGCAGGGAATTTTAAAGGATTTGGGCAATAGCGAACTTGATTTTTTTATTGCCGGGGGGCAGTCCCAAGAAACCACGATCCAAAAGAAGTTTAAGACCCAAGTACTGGATCAACTTCACGATTTTGAACAGCCTACAGCCATATATTTGGATGAATATAGAACGCCACCTTTGAAAGAAGGAAGAAGGGATGATCTATTTAAAAATGTAAAAAAGGCCCTGGAGGTTTTGGATAAAAGGAAAGAACCCTTTTTTTTGATGATTGAAGGTGCCCAAATAGACAGTGGGGGCCATGAAAACAATATTGGGAAGATTATTGGGGAAATGCTGGATTTTGATCTTGCCATTGCCGAGGCCCTACGTTTTGCCGATGCCTCCAAAAACACATTGGTCATAATAACCGCAGATCATGAAACTTCCGGCCTTGGCATTGTGGGTGGTGATATGGGGAGTGGTGCCGTGCAGGTAGATTTTCTTACGGTTGACCATACGGGGATTCCGGTGCCCCTTTTTGCTTATGGGCCCCAGTCAAATAGTTTTCGTGGTATGTACGGAAATACCGAAATTTTTAATAAAATAATAAGGGCGTTGTTCCAGGAAAAATGACTTGATGGCTCTGGGTCCAAAACCTTCAAAAGAACACCGTTTTTCTACGTAGGGAATAGGGCTTGTTGGAATAATTGTAAAATCTGCAGTGCCAGGACCCGATAAACCATTATCCCAACCTTGAGCATTGCACGGGAAGAGCTACATTAGGCGCTTTCCATTTTAAATGGATCTTTTTTAAAAACACATAATATTGCCTAATGAAAAAAACAATCTTCCTTTTAGCGTTTATGTCGCTAACAATACAGGCCCAACAAAAGACAGAATTTTTAATTCGCCCGTATCTACAGGATGCTGAACCGACCAACATCAGAATTCTTTGGGAAACCAATCAGGGAGGGGAAAGTATTGTGGAATGGGGACCAACCCCAAAGTTTGGCAAGGAAACATCGGGGAAATCCTATGCGGTCAATTACGGTCCTTCTAGAATCCATGAAGTACGGTTGACAGGTTTAAAGCGGTTTACGGAATATTACTATAGGGTGCGAACGGCAAATGCCGTCTCAGCTATTTTTCAATTCAGAACCCCACCTTTTGCCGAGGACAATGAATCCTTCAATTTGTTGGCGATGAGCGATATTCAGTATGATCGGAACTATCCGGGGAAGTTCAGGGAGATCGTCAATGATGGGATACTGCCGTTTTTGAAGTCCCATTACGGCGGGGAAATCCAGGACAACCTGGCGTTGGTCATGATACCAGGGGATTTGGTCGAAAATGGGAGCAAATATTACCAGTGGAAAGAACACTTTTTTAATCCGGCGGAAGGTCTCTTCGCCAAAGTTCCAGTGTATCCGGTTTTGGGTAATCACGAACGTAATTCATTGTATTATTTTAAATATTTCAGCTTACCGGAAAATGGTGATCCTGCCTATGCAGAACATTGGTGGTATAAGGATTATGGCAATATTCGAATCATAGGATTAAATTCCAATGAAGGTTATGACGATTTAAGGGAACAAAGGGAGTGGCTTAAAGAAGTATTGGACAAAACCGCTAAAAACCAAAAAATTGATTTTGTTTTTGCCCAATTGCACCATCCCCATAAATCCGAGTTTTGGTTGCCGGGAGAAAGCGAATCTACCGGCAAAGTGGTAAAAATGTTGGAGGAATTCACTACAAAAACCGGGAAGCCCAGCCTACATTTCTTTGGTCATACCCATGCGTATTCCAGGGGACAATCACGGGACCATAAACATCTTTGGGTCAATGTTGCCACAGCTGGTGGGGCCATCGACAATTGGGGTGAGTTTGAAGGTCGTGATTATGACGAATTTACCTTTAGTGATGACGATTACGGTTTTGTCATGGTTGAGGTGAACAATACCGATCCGCAAAACGCAAAAATGACCTTAAAACGGGTAAGTAGGGGCAACGAAGCCATGTTCAGGAACAATTTGCTGACGGATAGCATCACCATATTTAAGAAAGAAAAAAAGCCAAATACCCCAAACGGTCTATCACCTACCAATGGCAAAGTGGTTGAAATAACTGGGGCTTTGCTTAGGGCGAAGCCATTCAAAAGTGATTTTGAAAGTGCTTTTCATGCGGCTTCACATTGGCAGGTAAGTACGGATCCTTCTTTTGAAGCATTGGTATTGGATAGTTGGAAACAATATGAAAACTGGTACTACAAGGAGAATAGACAACAAAATGATGACCTGACGGATGAACCGACCAAAAGATTGGAGAAAAGCACCCAGTACTTTTGGAGAGTCCGTTATCGCGATCAATACTTAAATTGGAGCGATTGGTCACCTACGGCAACCTTTAAAACGCAATAAAGCGGCTTTCCCCGTTTTATTGGGGCAATTGGCGAATATCTCCTTTCCTTGAATGTACTGGGAGGAAACGTTTTGGCATTTGGTTGACGCGTTAAGGTAGTCAACCTAAATCGTTGGGGTGAACAGCAGGATGGTAACAATAGTACTTGGGTCGTCCAGACTTCATCCGTTCAATTTACGACCATTCCATTACCTTGAATGCGTTCACGTTTCCTTGAACTGCCATGGCAGCGATGTAGTTCTCATGGGGTTTGAACGAGAACATGTTCCACGTATTTTTCTCTTTTGGATCGGAGTCAAGACTTTCAAGTTTCGCTTCTGAATTATGGTCAAGTGAAACGGAAAAGGAATCCAAGGGATAGGAAAGACCATTTCCTTTGGCTTTTATAAAAGCTTCTTTGCGGGTCCAACAACGATAAAATGCATTGTACCGATCGGCTGTTGGAATTTCTTCCAAAGCTGCTACTTCCGATTTTGAGAAGAATTGTTTTGCGATGTCCAATAGGTCCGGGTTGTCTTTAATTTCTTCTACATCCACCCCCATATCATAATCTTGGACAAAACCTATGATCACATTATTTCCAGAATGGGAAACATTGAACTTTAGTGAAGTGGAATGATGAAATTGTGGCTTTCCAAATTTCCCATAATGAAACATGATTTCCTTTGGTTCCATATTGAGGTATTTGCCGGATAGTGTTCTAAGCGAAGCCCGCGCTATGGTAAAGGTCGTTCGATCTTTTACGAATTTAAATTTTGAGACCCGCTGTTGTTCGTCAAGGGAAAGGGTATTATAAAAGTGTTGCAATGTTTTTATGGTAACCTGGTCCATATTAATGGACCAAATGTGTGCTTCATGGGTATTGGGCTCTTGCATCAAAATTGGGTTATGGGTTATTGCATGGCATTATCTATTTGTTCAGACACAAATTGGACATCCGGCTCTTCAAATAGCGTCGTATGTTCCCCTTTTGTGGGATATACCTTTACCCCGCCAAGGGCAAGGTTCTTCCATGAGTTGACAATCAAATCCTGGAACTGTTTGTCTGGCTTATTGGTCAATAATAAAGATACATGGCCATCGTGCCGATTCTTCCATTCATAATCAAGACTTATCTTTCTTAGATTGGATTTCAGTCTTTCAAGTTCCTTCTCATATTCTTTGCCAAACCATTTAACCTTTAAGGGCTCTATAAGATAACGTCTTTCTTGCAAGAAAAGTTTGATGGTTTTGAGCGGTGACCGGAACAATCTTCTGATGAAGGAGAAAATACGAACCTTTAATACGTCTGGGGAGGTGGCTTTCCATGGAGAGGCCATGTTATCCGCGACAATTATGTTGATTTTTTCCTTGGTCTTTGATAGTTGTATGGCCATTTCATGTCCCACCGAAGTACTGAAACAATGTACCAAAACATTATAGGGACCTTGTGGTTGAATATCCTTAATGGCCTTTAGATAGTCCAGGGTCATTTCTTCAATATTGGCATGGATTTTTTGTTTCTTGTATAATCCGCTTGGCTGAATGGCATAGATTGGACGATCGGGTCGTATGTATTTTGCGAGCAGGTGGTAGAAAAAAACATGTCCGCCCCCAGAGTGGATACAGAACAAAGGCCTTTTGTTTCCTCCTTTTCTAATGACCGTAATGTAATCAAACGTTTTATCAACCTTGGCTTTCTTTTCCCTGGACAATAGCTCATCCAATTCAGCAATGGTCTGATGCTCGAACAATTGATTGGCCGAAAGCATGATGCCCAGGTTTCTGGCTTTGGATATCACCTGGATACTCAATATGGAATCCCCACCAATTTCAAAGAAATTGTCGTGGATACTGATAGGGGAAAAATTGAGGATTTCCTCCCAAATGGAGACCAATTGTTTTTGAACATCGGATTTAGGTGCCACAAAATCAGTTTCCAAATCGTCAGCTTCGGCGACCATTTCTTTCAAGGCATTTTTATCGGCTTTACCATTGGGTAAAAGCGGGACATTTGGTACCAGGTGGTAAACCGAGGGAACCATATATTCCGGAAGGGTGCGCTTAACATGGTATTTAAAGGTATCCATGTCAAAATTCTCCGCTACCTGCATATAGGCCACTATTTTTTTTGAACTTTTGGGGTCCAGTTGTTCTTTAGGTGTGTTGAATATGCCTTCCAGGCGATGGAGCAGAAGTTTGCGATCGTCTTCGGTGAGTTTTTGTATTCTTTCTTCTAAGGACGGATTCATTATTTAATGGCTTTAACAACGGCAATACTATCGGCCCACCAAGTGTCAATAACATCTTCGGGCATCACAAGAGGTACAATTTGTACCGAAAATGAGGAAAAATGATTGAGCAATAGCCGTTGGTGTTCCCTGCTCAAAGAATGGATTTCGTTTGAGAAATAGGTAAATGCACCTCCAGGCTTTAAATGTTGTGCCGCATGGGAAAAGAAATGCTCGGCAAATGTAATGCTTGCATTTACGTAGCGCATATATTCATCTTCGTTCAAGGGATAGGTGTGAAAGAAAATACCATCAAAAAGATCCAAATTTTGAATGGTGTCCTGCCATAGCCCATGGACCAATCTGATGTCCCTCCCCGGGTACTTGTCCGTCCATTTGTGGTATTTGGCGACTACCGCATCGTTGCATTCGATTATGGTATGGGATTGGATGGCATGCTGCTGTATCATATCCGCAGATATGCCCCTACCAAAACCAATTTCAAGGATATCCCCCCCTTTGTCACAGATCACATTGGCCATGACCTGCATTACGGGAATGAGCCAGTCTTCCATGATTTCATTGTCATCCAATACCTTCTGCTCCCGATCATCTGAAATGTAGTCCGGTGTTTTTCCAGGGACAAAGCGTTTGGTCTGTTCATGAAGTGCATTCAAATCTGCCACAAACTCTTTTAGGGCCCTGTTGACCACCGCATTTCGTTGTGCTTCCCTTGGAGGGGCAATAAAACCTTCGTTCTTTAGAACAAGGTTTATTTCAAAGTCATTGGATCGTTTAAGCTTTTTCATTTTTGAAGTTTATAAGGCCATTTTATGGGATTTGACTCAGTAAATACTGTTTTTCCTTTTCATCCAAGGCTTCGATATACTTCAATAGATCGTTGATATCCCGCTCAGCCAAATGATTCGTTAGATATGCCCATAAATTGGAGGAATCACTGACCTTATCATCAAAAGGAACACCTTCGTTGTTTTCTTCAATAGCCAGTACAACCTTTTTCACATGGCCACTTTCATCAATGACCCGTTCTATTTCGTCCAATTCAATACGATGGCCCCTGATTTTGATCTGTTGGTCGGCCCTACCCAAAAATAGGATATTCCCTTGACCAGTGTACCTTCCCAAATCCCCCGTTTTGTAAAGTTTGGAACCTTTTTCAAAGGGGTGGTCAATATAGGCTTTGGAGGACAATTCGGGACGGTTTAGATAGCTCAACGCCAATCCGGGGCCCCCAATATAAATTTCACCAATAGCGCCAAAGGGCACATGGTTTAAGTTGTCATCCAACAACAAAATTCGGGATTTTGCCACCGCCTTGCCTATTGGGATGTTGCCGTTTACATCTTCTGGTTCAATTTTATGGGCAATACACCATACCGTGGTTTCCGTTGGCCCATATTCATTATAAAGGGAAACCCCGGGCAATTTTTCAAAATGGCTTTTGCATACGGATGGCAAACAAGACTCTCCTGCCACAATTACCGTCTTAAGGCTTTGTAATTGTCGTGGACTTAGATGGTCAAGTAACAATCCGTATAAAGAAGGTAGCATTAAGGTATGGGTGACCTGGTGCGTGATAAGTGTGGCCCCTACTTTTTCCATATCCTGCTCCAAATGCTTTTCGGCAACCACAAGCTTGCCACCGCTACAAAGTGTCCAGAAAATCCCGGCTTTTGAGCTATCGAACGCAATGGAGGACATCAATAAAAATGTTTTCGGATTTTGGGGATAAAATTCCAGCCTTCCTTCCGTGGAGCCTATGATCTTCCCATGGGAAATGGGAACGCCCTTTGGTTTGCCCGTACTTCCCGACGTGTATATGATATAGGCCAAATCATTGCGTTCCGTTACGGGAAATTTCACCTTGTCCGAACCTCCATCACCCTTATGGTTTTCCACGTCCAGCGGGACCAAGGGTCCCTTAAATTCCGATAGGATGGGTTTAAGGGATTCCTGGGCCAAAACGACATTGGCACCAGCATCCGTTAACATGAAATGAATCCGTTGTTTTGGATAGGTGGGATCAATGGGAAGGTAGGCACATCCGGCTTTTAAAATGCCCAGGAGGCCTACGATCATATCAATGGATCGGTCTGCACATAATCCAATGATGCCCTTTTCACCTTCCGTTATCTTAAGGAGATCTCTAGCCACCTTTTCCGCACTTTTCCCCAGTTCCCCATAGGTTATTGATTTCTCCCCGAAGGCCACAGCCGTTTCATGACTTTTTGTTTCGGCATTTTCCAATATAACATCATGGATGCCTTTGTACGCATTGAATATACCAATCGACGAAAGTGGTTTGGGAAAAAAAAGCTCTTTTTCCCAGGGAGTTAAGATAGTCAACTCAGAAATGGCCGTGTCCGGTGCTTTGGTAATTTTCTCCAAAAGAACGTTTAGGTGTCCTTGAAACCGTTCAATCGTTTGTGTATCGAATAAGTCGGTGGAATACTCAAAAGAAGTGGACAATACATCATCTTCATTGGCAATATATAAGGTCAAATCGAACTTTGATACCTTGTTGTCAAAAAACGAATGGGTCAGTTTAAGGTCGTCACCGAAGGAAGGGGTTTCGGGAACGGCGTGATAGATAAACATGGATCTAAAGAATGGATTTCTCCCCAGGGACCTCTCCGGTTTTAGTCTTTTTACCAATAAATCGAAAGGTACATCCTTGTTGGAAAAGGCCTTCATTGTATTTTCCTTTACCGTAGCGACCAATTGTTTAAATGTTAGGGAGCTGTCCATTTTGGATCGTAAGACAATGGTTTCATCAAAAAAACCTATCATGTTTTCAAGAATAGGTTCGTTTCTGTTTGAAATGGGTGAACCTACCAGGATGTCCTGCTGTCCCGAATATTTATGCAATAGGATATAATAGGCAGTGAGGAAGAAAACATAGGGGGTAACCTCCAGTTCCTTTGCCAGTTTTAAGATGTCCTGCGAGTGGTTTTTGGAAAAGTTTTGGGTATGTGAATTACCATTGAATGAATGATGGACTGTCGGGTATCTGTCTACGGGAAGATGCAACTCTGGAATTGGGCCTGACAATTTCTCCATCCAATAGTCAACTTGACTTTGTTGAAATCCATTTTCCTTTTGCCAATACGCATAGTCCGTATATTGAATTTCCAAGTTCTCATTTTGGATTTCCCCATTTATGGCCTGGAGGTACTTTTTTGCCAATTGCGCCCTAAAAATCCCCATTGACCATTTGTCCGTTAAAATGTGGTGCATGGTCACCAAAAGGATATGTTCCTGGTCCGATAATTTCATTAATGAAACACGAACCAAAGGGGCTTGTGTTAAATCAAAATGGGTGTTGGTGTCCTTTTTGAAGACTTCCTCCTTTTTTTCCTCTTTTTGACCCGGTTCCAGATTGGTGAGATCGTACTGCGAAATTTTCAAGGCTGCATCGCTATTCACTTGCTGCCGTGGTTCCCCATTTTCCAGGGTGTAGTAAGTCCTTAAAATAGCATTCTCACTGAAGATGGACCGTATACTTTCCAAAAGGGCGCTTTTTACCAATGCCCCAGTGAAAGTGTAGATTTCAGCATAGTTATACACGTGGCTATTTGGATGCAATTGCTGTAGGAACCAAAGTCTTTGTTGACTTCTTGAGAGGGGTATGACCGCCCCTTCGGGCGCCTTACCGATTTTATTCCCATCTAGGTTCTGCTTTTGCTTCTTAGCCTTCCACTGATCTAATAATGATTTGTTTTCCATGAAATCCCTCTAATTGCTCTTTCCCTTTGCACCTAAGTGCACGAAAACTTGTTGTTTGGGGGCGGTCCGATCCAAAATTATCGGATGCCAAACCATCTTGCCAATTCAAACCTTACTTTTCTTATAAAATGGTCTACTCCAAAATCTATCTCAAAACCCCGTTCCAATATCCAATTTAAGGACATTAGAATGAGTAAAACCGACATAAAGACCAAAAACTTTGGATACAGTTTTCGTTTTCTGATCAAAAATAGAAAGGGAAAGATTGCGGCAATAATTACCACTTGACCTATTTCCACACCTATATTAAAACCTAATAAAGAGAGTACAAGGTGCTCTCCGTTAAAGCCCAAATCCCCAAGGACACTGGCAAATCCGAAGCCATGGAACAATCCAAAGATAAATGCAATAACCCAGTCCCTACCCTTAAAAATAGGTCGAATATTGTGAAAAGCGGCAAGTCCAATGGAAAATGCGATAACAGTTTCCACAATACGTGACGGCAATACGATAATCTGCAAGGAGGCCAAACTCAATGTTATGGTATGGGCAATGGTAAAGAAAGTAACGATTTTAATGATATACCAAAAAGCCGATTTGAAGTTGTCCACGGGAACCCAGCCCCAGATGTCAAATTTAGCTTTGGATTGTGATTCGGGATGCTGTTTCTCGCGTTGCTTTCTCCGTACTACGGATGGTAGGATCAGTGCCACTAAAAATAAAATATGGTCCAAACCGATCCATATGTGCCATACCCCTTGTTTGATCATGGCCATAAATCCATTCCAGGTGGACCTATCCGATAAGTCCCAGGTTTTCGTGGTATTCCCTTCGGTAAAATCAAGTGCAAAAACGGCTTCGTTATTTATCAGCCCTGCCTTCCAGTTGTACTCCATGGTCAAAAAATTCCTGTGGCCCCTGTTTTCTTCAATGAAAACACCATGGGTAACTTCAATTTCTTCAGGTAGGACCTCAGAATTCTCCAGATGAAAGTACAATTGAACATATGATCCATAACCGATCTTCAACATGGTTATCTCTCCCGTAAAAAGAATGGCATGGGCGCCATGGATGGACGAAAAAGCCGTATTTCTCAAAATATATTCTTGGATCTGCTTTTCAAAAGGCCTTATATCCTCGGGACTGGGATGTTTATCCAAATTTAGGTTTAATACCGAATTCAGTTGATTCACGTTCAATTCAAAGCGCCCATCGATTCCGGTCTGTTCATAGACGCGAACATAGATGAAGCTTTGATTGGGTTCGTGCGAACTCACTGCTATTGGAATCAATAGAAAAAGGACAAAGAGAAGTTGCGGTACATATTTTTTCATAGTCAAAATATATTGGTCAATGCGTATTGCGGGGCTTAATTTAGTTGTGCTGTATCCCAATGAAGAATAAAAATTCCCTGAAAGGGAATTATTGGCTTTAAAAAGGAACCGTAAGTCAAATTTTGAATCAATAATAGGTTTGACAACACAATTAAACTCCCCAAGGTAGTCATTCAGGACTTTTTGTTAACATATCGAAGTTATTATTGGATATAATTGAAATTTATAGGGACGAACGACCATAACACAGTACAAGCATGCGGTCGAATAGCCCTAAAATAGCTCATTCTGAGACCGTTCTGTCCCCCTAGGTACCGTATGCGCCATTGTAACAACACCTTTTATCATTTTGTGCGAACGGAAAATAGGAAGGCTTATGTATTTTATCCGTACCCTTCCAGAGAGAATCCTTTAAATAGGGCATAAGTACTAAAGTGGAAAACCGTAGCGGAACCATTGCGGAAGCAATGGTTGTTCGGACAATTCATAGCATGCAATTTTCCAGTTATTCCAAATAGGTATCCATAATAGGGTGGGAGTGGGAGGTTGCTAAATGCCATTTTTTGAAACAATTACACTTTTATCCTCCATATAAAGCGTAAATATTCCGCTTTAAAGACAAAAGTTCACCCTTGGGCAGAAATAATTGTTCCAATATCCACATACAGATACATTTAGTCCTTAAATAAATCTTAAAGATGTATCATATCATTATTGATTTTCTTGAAAAGCAGATAGTAGCGGAAGGGAAGTATCAAATAGACAAAAAGGACAATCTCTTGGAAGATGGTATTGTGGATTCTATGGGAATGATGCGATTGGTCCTTTACGTGGAGGAAAAATTCAATATTCGGATTCCTCCGGAAGATATGAGCTTTGAGAACTTTAAGAATGTAGAACATATTGTAAGCTACCTATCCAAAAAGAATGTCTGATCTTTTTGGTCTTTAGATATGGAAAGCACCCAACAACAAAAGAGAGAACTTACCCAAAGCCAGTTACTGCTATGGGCAGGACAAAAGCTAAGTCCGGACAAACCCCTGCACAACACAGTACATACTTTTGAAATTGCGGGAATGGTGGATCATTCCATTTTTTCCAGGGCATTTCAAGAAACCATTAATTGTACGGATGCCATGCGCATTGTTTTTCTGGAAGAAGACAATACCCCATTCCAGTATAGTAGACCAAAGGTTGACTTTATACCTGAACTTATTGATCTGACTTCGGAAAGTGATGAAAAGGTTATCGAGGAAATTATACAGCGCCGCGGTAGAATACCTTTGGATATTGGCACACGGATTTTTGACGCTGCCCTGTTCAAAATTGACGAGGACCGTTATCTATGGTTCTTGAATATGCACCATTTGGTTACCGATGCCATCTCGGCCACCATTGTATATAAGCGTTTGGTAGGTATTTATGGCAAAATGGAGAAAAACGAATGGGACAGGCCAGCGGAAAGCCCTTCTTTTTTTGAATACGTGGATTACGAACAACGGACACGTTTGGATAAGCACGACGAGCGTTCAGGCACGTATTGGGAAGAAAAGATAAAGACCGTTACGGGCACTCCTGACTTTTATGGCGTAAAACGCAAAGATTCGATTACCGATGCTACCCGGGTCTCAATTCCGTTGGGCCATGAAAGGACCCAAAAACTAAAAAGGCTTGCTCAGAAGCCCGAGGTCAGGGCCTGGACGGCTAACCTCACAATGTTCAACTTGTTGGCCACTGTATTCTTCACCTATTTACATCGAATAAGTGGTCAAAAAAGAATAGCCGTAGGAGCGCCAACACATAATCGGTTAAACAAAAGGTCACATGATACCGTGGGGGCCTTTATTGAGATTTTTCCATTAATTATAGCGTTTTCGGAAGAAGATACTTTTGATTCCATATTGCAACGGATACGCATAGAAACCAACGAATATCTAAGATATGCCCAACCTGGGGGCGTTACACCGGCCATCAGTGGAAGCTTTAATTGCATTTTGAATTTCATAAATGCCAGTTTTTCGGATTTCAATGGGCTTCCCATAAAATCGCAATGGATCCCTACTGGGCATATTGATATTACCCATCAAATACGTTGTCACGTCGTTGATTTTGACAACAAAGGGGACATGGAACTATTGTTTGATCTGAACCATGGAACTTTTGGCCCAGATTTAATTGGGAAAGTACCACAGCACTTTTTGAATTTGTTGGATGCCTTTTTGGAGGATATGGGGCAATCCATACATGCACCTGGTATGGCAACGGCTACCGAGCTTGAACAGATTATGCATAAGGACTCGGGTAATGTCGGCAGTGCTACGGTTCTTGATCTGTTCAAAGAACAGGTAGGGGCCAATCCCGGTGCTCCAGCAATACGTTTTAAGGAAGACACTATAAACTATGGGCAATTGGATCAAAAATCAGATCGATTGGCCCATTATTTGTTGGAGTGCGGAGCTAAAAAGAACGATAGGATAGGATTGTATATGGAACGCAGTCCGAAGTATTTGATCGGGGTATTGGCCATCTTGAAAATTGGGGGCACTTTTATTCCCATTCCGTCCAATCAACCAAAACAACGCATCAACTATATTCTTAAGGATGCTGCCGTTACTGTATTACTAACGAGTACCACTTTAAAAAGCGATATTTCCGGTAGTGCTGCGACCCTCGTGGTATTTGATACAATTGATTGGGACAGTACTGCCCAAACCAATGACCTTCCCAATGTAGTGGGAGATGCAACGGGCATTGCCTATATCCTGTATACTTCCGGTTCCACGGGCAATCCAAAAGGCGTATTGATCCCACATAGTGCCTTATCCAACTATATCCATTGGGCCAAAAAGGCCTACGCTAACTCGGAAAAATACATTTTCCCACTCTTTACTTCCATCGGTTTTGATCTTACCATTACATCCACTTTTTTACCTCTTGTCACCGGAGGGGAAGTAGTGGTCTATAAAGAGAGTGCCCATGGTCCGGATATATCCTTAATGGACGTTTTTGAGCAGAATAGGGTCACTAGTATAAAACTTACGCCTTCCCACTTGAATCTGATTCGGGAGAAGGACGTATCCAACTCCAAAATCAAAACGATGATTGTTGGGGGGGAGGATTTTAAAACGCAATTGGCGAAGACTGTCCAAAACAACTTTGGCGACCATCTAAGGATTTATAATGAATACGGTCCTACGGAAGCAACGGTCGGTTGTATCGTTGGATTGTTCGATGTGGAAAAGCATGACCAAACCTCAGTGCCTATAGGTCGCACCATCGATGGTATGGAAGCCTACATTTTGGATTCCCACAAAAATATGGTGCCCCATGGCGTAGTGGGGGAGTTATACCTCGGTGGAATGGGATTGGCCAGTGGATATGCCAACTTATCCGAACTGACCTCCGAAAGATTTGTGGACCATCCCTTTGACGGAACCAAAAAACTATACTACACTGGGGATTTGGCCCGAATCAATCAGGATGGGGAGTATGAGTATTTAGGTAGGAGCGATGAGCAGGTCAAATTGCGGGGTTTCCGTATTGAGCTTACCGATATAGAAGCAAATATGGAAAAGCATCCTGCTGTGGAGAGTGCTGCGGTTGTTTTGATGGAAAGGAAAAAGACCATTCCTGAAGAAGAAATTTTGAATTGTGTTGAATGTGGATTGCCCTCCAACTATCCCAATGCGGATTTTGATGAAAACGGAGTGTGCCACGTATGTAATGCCTTTGAGGAATACAGGGACCGCGCACTCCGTTATTTCAAAACGGAAGAAGACCTTAAGAAAATACTATTGGATCCCAATCTTGATAAAGACCGGGAATACGATTGCCTATCCCTCTTAAGTGGGGGAAAGGACAGTACCTACATCCTAGCCCAACTCAAGAGAATGGGCTTAAAGGTATTGGCATTTACCCTGGACAATGGATACATCTCCGATCAAGCCAAGGATAACATTGACAATATCGTATCCAAGATGGGAATAGACCATGTTTATGGCACTACCGAGCACATGAACAAAATCTTTGTTGATAGCCTTCACCGACATCAAAATGTCTGCAACGGATGCTTCAAAACCATATATACCCTAAGTACAAAGATTGCACTGGAAAAGAAGATACCGTTTGTGGTTACCGGACTTTCAAGAGGACAGTTCTACGAAACCCGCTTAACTGAGGAACTGTTCTGGAAGGAGGATACGGACGTTGCCCGCATTGACGAAACCATTCTCGAAGCAAGAAAATTATACCATCAAGAAGAAGATGCGGCCAAAGCGTTATTGGATACGGATATGTTCAAAGATGATGAAACCTTTCAAAAGGTGCGTTTTATTGATTTTTACAGGTACACGGATGTTAGTCTCGAAGAAATGATCAAGGTACTGGAAAATGATATCGGCTGGCGAAGGCCAACTGACACGGGACGTTCCACGAATTGTCTTATCAACCAATTGGGTATCTATGTCCATAAAAAGCAGAAAGGCTATAGCAATTACTCTTATCCCTACAGTTGGGATGTTCGTATGGGACACAAGACAAGACAGGAGACCCTGGACGAGATCAATGAATACATACATGAAGATGAGGTATTGCGCATGATGAAGGAAATTGGGTATGAGGAGCCTGGTGAAACGGAACTGGGCCAGGAGCATCTTGTGGCTTACTATACCGGGGCGTCCCCCATGCCTTCCATTGAAATGGCAGAATATCTTAAGAAGGGATTGCCTGATTATATGGTGCCACGATATATAAAACATGTTGAACAGTTCCCATTGACCACCAATGGAAAAGTGGATAAGAACAGTCTAAAACAATTGAATACCGATCAATTGAATCTGGAAACACCCTATGTAGCCCCCAAAGGTGAGATAGAGGAACTGATCGCAGTAATATGGAAGGAAGTGCTACAGCTTAATAAAGTAGGGACGGAGGATAATTTCATTGCTTTGGGAGGGCATTCATTGGCAGCTATCCGCGTTACCGCAAGGATCAATGAAGAATTTCAGTTAAATGTCCCGCTCAACAAAATATTTGAGTTGCCTACGATTGCTTCCTATGCCAAATACATTGAGGAAACCATACTAACACTATTGGAAGAATCTTAGTCGGTTTTTTCAAAAAATTCATAGGAATGCTATAGCATATGAGAACCAAAAAAGAGATGAGAACAAAACCGATAGCGTTGAGACTTGTGACCCTCATGATGGCCACGATCTATCTAATACATCCCATTCACAGGGAAATCGGTAGGGTGTTTCATGGTCTTTCGCACAGTATCCAAGCGTCAGAGAACATTTTATCGCATAAGTACGGAAACCCTGGTATGGACCAGCATCATTTGGAATACCACCACAAGTCTTTTTCAGGTAGACACCATCATACCGTATTGGACTTTATCAACACCATTTCTAATGGGGCTTCCGACAACCATATTCCTGGTTCAAAATCAACCCTTACCCAAAACAATTTGGATAAACATTTGGTGACTAAAGCTGGATACGCCAAAAGCATATTGGTATCCAAAACCCATTGGTTCTTTCCTGATACTTTTAGCCCCCTTTTGAAAGGATATGTCCGTTTGCAGTACCCTCCCCCCCAATTTAGCTGAATAAAAGGAGATAAATGAGAACCATAAATGTGTGACGGGCTTTGAAAAAGTTCTCCAATCTGGAATTCTGTCCCGATTGATGGTTTTCATATTCTGTCAAAACCAATAGTTATTAAAAACTGTAATTATCCATACGGTTGGGGCTATGGCCCGTAACACTAGGGATATGTATTGCTAACCTTATAAAAAATTGAAATGAAACTGATTACGAAAATAGTATTGATCCTCCTGTTTTGTGGCCCTATCGGACTTATGGCCCATGAAATATCGGGAAAGATAACAGATGAAAAAGGCAAACCGGTGGAAGGTGCCGGAGTCTATAACAAAACCAATGGCACCTACGCTTACACTAATATGTCCGGATATTATGAGCTGGAGGATATTGAGGTAGGCCATGTGCTTTATTTTTACAGTTTGGGATATGTGAGGCAAGAACTGGAAATCAAGGAAGGAAATTTAAACTCGGTCTACAATGTGGTATTGCAGGAAGAGGCCATCTCCTTGGATCAGGTGGTGCTGGTATCCAAAATAAATGCCTTGAACAATTTTGTGAACATTGATGTTAAAACGAATCCGGTAAGATCGGCCCAGGAGATTATTAGAAGGGTACCTGGCCTGATCATAGGCCAACATGGTGGTGGTGGAAAGGCAGAGCAGATTTTTTTACGGGGTTTTGATATTGATCACGGAACGGATATTGCCCTAAGCGTTGACGGTCTTCCGGTCAATATGGTGTCCCATGCCCATGGTCAAGGATATGCAGACCTACATTTTATAATTCCGGAGACCATTGAGGAAATCGATTTTGGAAAAGGCCCGTATTATGCGAATGTTGGTAATTTCAATACCGCCGGCTATGTGGAGTTGCATACCAAAAAGAAATTGGACCAAAGTCAGATTACCTTGGAAGCCGGGCAATTTAATACGGTAAGGGCCCTTGGAATGGTCAAGATTTCGGAAAGTGATTTTAGCAACGCCTATGTGGCATCGGAACTTCTTGTGTCCGATGGCGTATTTGAATCCCCCCAGAACTTTAATCGCGTCAACGTCTTGGGCCGCTACAATTTCAATAATTATACGGACGAGGAATTGACCATAAGCCTTTCCCATTTTCAGAGCAAATGGAATCAATCTGGACAGATTCCCCAGCGGGCAGTGGATCAGGGGCGGATATCAAGATTTGGTGCGATAGACGATACCGAAGGAGGAAACACCAGCCGTTCAAACATATGGTTGAACCATTTTAAGCAACTGGATGAACACCAGAGTTTGAAAACCAAGGCCTTCCTGTCCAAATATACGTTTGAACTCTTTTCCAATTTTACGTTTTTCCTTAACGACCCTGTAAATGGAGACCAAATACAGCAAGTGGAGGATAGGACAATAATTGGGGCGGAGACGGTGTACGGTCGATCTTTTCACACCAAGGACCATAGTACCCAGTTAAGCCTACAATCTGGATTGGGATTTCGTTATGATGACAATAATGACGTGCAATTGTCCAGAACCCGAAATCGTAGGGAAATCCTTAGTCGTTTGGCTTTCGGTGATGTGGACGAATTGAACGTATACGCATTTGCCAATGCGGATATAAAGCTGAACCGATGGACCATTAACCCCGGTTTGCGTGTGGATTATTTTAATTTTGAGTACACGGACTTTTTGAACTTTGATTCCCAAGGTAACCCAACCTCTGTTTTTAGAAATCCTAAGGTGGACGATCAAATTGTTAGCCCTAAACTCAATTTTATTTATAGCGCCTCTCCAAACCTTCAACTGTTTTTGAAAAATGGTTTTGGGTTCCACTCCAATGATAGCCGCGTAGTGACCGACCCTGTGGGAGGTGTTGAGGAAACCTTGCCCTCTGCCTTTGGTAGCGATATTGGGATCATTGCCAAGCCCTTTAAACGTTTTTTGTTGAACGCAGGCCTTTGGTATTTGGCCTTGGAACAGGAATTTGTTTTTGTGGGTGACGAAGCCATTGTGGAACCCAGTGGCCGTACCCGCCGCTATGGCGCGGATTTGGGGGCACGCTATCAGATCAATGATTGGTTGTTTGCCAATTTTGATATCAACTATACCGTAGCCAGAAGTATTGATGAACCGGATGGGCAGGATTTTATTCCATTGGCTCCGGATTTAACCTCTACCGGAGGCTTAACGGTGAGCAACCTTGGTAAGTTTTCAGGTAACATAAGCTACAGGTACATTGGTGACCGCCCTGCAAATGAGGATGATTCCATAATTGCAGAGGGCTATTTTGTTACGGATTTGAATCTTAATTACAATTTTTCCAAAAACTGGTCCATGGGAATAATCGTTGAGAATTTGTTTGACGTGGAATGGAATGAAACCCAGTTTGCTACAGAAACCCGATTATTCGATGAAGTGGAATCCGTAGAAGAAATAACCTTTACACCGGGAGCACCCTTCTTCCTAAGAGGGCGGTTGTCCGTGAACTTCTAGTTTAAACCATGGTTGTCCCATTTAAGCTTTTTATGATTTTCATTTCCCTGATACGAGTTTTGTATCAGGGTTTTGTTTTTAGGTGCGGATTTGACCACCTATTACTGAAAACTTGTTGTTTCCCCAGAAAAATGGACATCAACTTAAGCATGGGGCTATGAAAGAAAAGTTGCCCACTCATAGTTGTCAATAGAAATAAATAGCGTACCCAAATTCTATTGGATACGCTGTTTCTAATGATCATCTGCTTTTGGGAAGAACTATTGGGGAACAATTCCCAAATCGCTACATCATGTATCACCCCGTATTTTTCAATCCGCCGGATAGGGTATTGACCAATAACAAAAGCATGAGCAATAGTTCATTGGCTTCCTGTGAGTCACTTTCCTTTAGCTTGCGCCATTTTTTGAGTGATTCCATTTGTATTTCATGGAGTATGCCCAGGGCCTCTTTCCTCAGTCTGTTGTTTTCCAATCTCGAGATTCTTCGATCTTCAACAGACGAGCCCATGAGGTTTTCAATCTGTTTTAAGCAAGTATCGTAATCGGTAAGGATAAGTTCCATGAGTTCCTTTCTTGTATTGGCATCGGTTACCTGATCGGCAAAAATTTTCATGATTTCCGTATCCGAATTCAAAAGGTTGGTCTCGATTTGAATTAAACCGTATTTCAGGAATGGCCATTCCCGGGCCGCAGTTTTTAAGAATTCGAAATCCTCCGGATGCTGCTCTTTGAACTTGCCAAAAGCTTCACCGGTTCCAAACCATCCGGTAAGGTTGAATCGCGACTGGTTCCAACTGAACACCCATGGAATGGAGCGAAGGTCGTTGAGGGACCGCTGACCGGTTCTTCGTGCCGGCCTGGAACCAATCTTGCTTTGTTCCAATACATCTATAGGGGTGGCCTTGCTATAGAATTCAATAAATTTAGGGTGGTCCAGTAATTCCCTGTACTTACTGCGTGCCATAGTTACAAGACGGTCCATGATGTCATATAATTTTTGCTCTTTTCGTTTGTCCGAAGAGAGCATTGCCTGCCGGGCCGTTCCTGAAATAAACATCTCCAAATTATAACCGGCGTTCACACGATTCGCAAACTGATTTGCAATGGTCTCGCCCTGTACGGTCATCTTTATATGCCCACTCATGGAGCCAGGGGGCATACTTTCCAAAAAGCGATGGATTTTCCCTCCACCTCTACTAATGGTTCCACCCCTTCCGTGGAAAAAACGAAGCTTAACACCATGACGGTCACCTACCTGTGTAAGTCTTTCTTCTGCCTTGTATATGTTCCATCGACTGGTCAATATTCCACCGTCCTTATTGCTGTCACTGTACCCCAACATCACTTCTTGTACAAACGACGTTTTACCTTCACGTTGCTCTTTCACAATGGGGTGGGTCAAAAAAGCCTCTAGGATACTTGGGCCTTCCACCAAATCATCAATGGTTTCCAGAAGTGGCACTACCGGAAGTCGGGCTTCTTTGAGGCCCACTTCGCGCAAGAATAGAAAAACAACAAGCAGGTCGCTCAAACTACGGGTCATACTAACGATTACGGAACCAATACCATCTGCTCCATACCGATCTATGTAGTGTTTTACCTCCCTAAAATACCCGAGTACATTATCTGCTTCCAGTCCGCAGGGGGTATCCGTTACCAAAAATGGACGGTTACTCTGTAGTTCTTCATTGATAAAGGACAACCTTTTTTCCTCATCCCAACTCGAATAGTTCGCATCTTTAAATCCGGAGGCTTTTAGTATTTGTTCAATGGCCTTCTCATGATAGGCACTGTTCTGCCGTATATCCAGCTTTGCCAAATGGAAGCCAAAACAAGCCAATGACCGCTCTAGGCGAAAGAGGTGCTGCGTGGCTATACGATCGGCCTTTAAATGTATTAAGAGGGCCCTTAATTCCTTTAAATCAGCAGCCAAGGCGTTGGGACGCCCATAATAGCTATCCTCACCGAGCTCGAAGCGTTCTGCCATGGTATTGTCCAAACGAACGATCATCAAATTCACAAACTGCCGAAGGGGTTCCGAAGGATTGCGTTCCACGGCCTCCTGTCCGGCTTTGCCGAGGGCTTTCGCCTGTACCTTTAAATCAGAAAGGAACTTGGCTGGAATGTCATTTAAGAATTCCGAAAAACTGAGCTTTCGGGCCAATTGAACCAGTTCTTTTCGCATTATTTTCAACGCAGCCTGTCGATGGAGCTTTAGGGTATTGGCAGTGAAAGCTGGGGTAACATAGGGATGCCCATCCCGATCACCACCTACCCAGCTTCCAAATTGCAGATTGGGAAACTGTTCCGGCCATTTGAGCAGTTCCGAAGAAAATCCGGTGTATTTCCAAGCATCGAGCAAACGCTGGTCCGTGAGGTGCAACGCTTCGGGAAACACGTTGACAAAATAGTGCATTACATTGCTGCGTTCATCTTCCAATCTGGGTTTTTGTAGATAGATTTCACCCGTACGCCACCAGCGTTCCAGTACACTTTTAATTTCTTGTTTAATGACTTCCCGTTCAGAAGCCGACCAAACCGGGTTTTCATTTTTCACCAACAGTACATAAAGTTCGCGGTGAATATCCAATACGGTCAACCGCTTGGCTTCCGTAGGATGCGCCGTTAACACGGGCATTACATTTACTTTGGATAACAAGTCCACTATTTCTTGCTCTTTGAGTCCCGATGTTTTCCAAAGTTTTAAGGTCTCTCCCCATGACCCACGGATGTTTTCCAATCCAAATTGGGTTTCCGTTTTTCGCCGGAACTGGGTGGCTGCATTTTCTTCCACCAAATTGAGCAACTCAAAGGAAATTCCAATGGCTTGTGCAAGCTTTCCATTGGAGACCTTGGAATGATTTAAAGATGATGGGTTACTTTCGGAGGGGATCATTGCGGCTATGTCGTCCTCTCCAAGCGAATACAGCATCTCTTTAAAGGTGGAAACGAGATAGTTAAAATCCGTCCTTATCTTTAAGAGCCCTTCCAACTCAAGTGTTTTCTTTTCCATATGGTATTTGTGTGTATTAATTGATTTGCCTAATTGTTATTGTGTTTATCACTCCTTGTTCCTTTTAAAGAACAAAGAAAACGTGTGAATTTTATCCTTGCGTTGATAATCCAATTGAAATCCATAGATTTCACATATTTTTTGATTGATGGCCAAGCCCAGTCCCAGGGACTCTTTTACAGAACTGCCTTTTTGGAACCGGTTGAACAGTTTTTCGGTGGCTATCTCGGAAATCTCGCCGGTATTGATAATTTCAAATTTCTCCTCGTTCAGGACCATTTTTATCACCCCGTCTTCCTTGTTGTGCTGCACGGCATTTTTGATAAGATTGGTAAGCAGGATATCGGCCAAAATATGGTCACATTCTATGGTCACGGGCTCCAACTCAGTGGATACGGTAAGATGTTTAAAGTTGATGATTTCCTCCATATGACTGAGAATGTTCCCTATAATGGTGTGGACGTCCACACTATCCAATCGTTTGAATTCCTGATTTTCGATCCTCGAAATTAGGGTCAGTGATTTTCCTATTTTTGAGAGCTTATTGGTTTCTTGATAAATGGCTTGCATTCGTTGAAGTTCCTTCTCATTAAGGTTTTTGCTTTCCAAAAGCAAGACCACCTTGTTTCGGATAATGGCCAGGGGGGTCTGTACTTCATGCGAAATGTTTTCGTTGAATTCCTTGAGGTTTTGAAAGTCTTTCTTCACTTGATGTATTAAGTCCGTAATCACATGGTTAAGCTCCTCGAACTCTATGATATTGGAGCTTTTAAGATGGATAGGGCCCTTTTTGGTCACATCGTACTGTTTGAGTTTCGAGAGGTTTTTGAAGAAGGGGTTCCATGCCCATTTGTATATTTTACGATTGATGAAGTAAAACCCAAGGGCCAGCAATACAATAATAAAACTGGTGGTTACAAAAAGCGTCCATATGAGCTCATTGATTTCCAACAGAATGTGTTTGAGGGAAATTTTTACAGGTTGGGAATTTATGGACGATTTGAACGTGTAGATGCGATAAGGGATATTTTTATCGGCATAGGCTTCATACAATACGGTATCCCTGAATACTTCGTTGAATACTGAACCTTCTTTCACGGGAACGGTTTGAAACAAATAATTGGAGGTGGGAAGTACGCCTTCTTCCTTAAGATGAAAATCGATGCGTTCACGCTCGTGTAAGAGGAGTTCTTCTACCTCACCATTCACCAAATATTGAATGAGGTAATAATCCATGGAAAGCATCACTGGAAAAATAAAGGCCAGAAATAGGAGATAGTACGTATTGGTCTTTCTGACTAGGTTCATTCGCGATCCGTGAATTTGTATCCAACACTGTAGATGGATTGAATATAGTCGTTCCCGCCCAATTCGGCAATTTTTTTCCTAAGATTGGCCAGATGGGTGTAGATGAATTTATAGGAGTCCGCCATTTCAATGTCATCCCCCCAAAGGTGTTCTGCAATGGCCTCTTTGGTCAAGAGGCGATGTCTATTGACCACAAAAAAGTGAATGATGTCAAATTCCTTTTTGGTAAGGTTCAAAATACGGTCATGGATAAAAACCTCGTGGCTGTCCGGTTTAATCTTGATTTCATTAAAGAGGATTTCCGTACTGCCATTGTAGACTTTTCTTCGGTAAAGGGCTTTGATCCGTGCATTGAGTTCCGCCAGATAAAAAGGTTTGGTCAAATAATCGTCAGCACCAATTTCCAATCCGTGGATTCTATCCCCCACCGCGTTTTTCGCCGAAATTATAATAATACCGGCATCAATACTTTCTTTTTTTACCTCACTTATGATATCCAGACCATTGCCATCCGGAAGGGTAATGTCAACCACTAAAATATCATAGGGAAAGAACCCTATTTTATCATGGGCGGTCTTGTAGCTGGGCGCTATTTCACAGATGTTTCCTTCCTCCTCCAGAAAACCTTTGATATCCCGTAGCAGTTCCACATTGTCTTCTATTACCAATATTTTCATAGTAGAAGGGTTTCAACACATCCATTTTATGGTCCAAATGTAAAGGGTGTACGCCAAATAAAACATGACATTTTACCGTCCGGACATCAAAGTTTGGATTTGTAAAGTGTGGCTGTTGCGAGGAGTTATCCCGTCGGCAGTCCGGTCATCGTAAATATCATTACAAAAAGGGCAACCGTTTCCACGATACCAATGATCATGATATACTTGGCCGTATCGTTGGCACCGGAGGCAATGGCGTCACATGCCCGAGCCCCGGTCTTCCCTTGAAATATGGCCGAGCCTGCCATCGCTGCCCCGGCTACAAGTCCAATGATAATTTGCCAAAGATAGGAGTCAGGTGCCAGGTCGGCATCTGCAATCGCATTTTTAAGGATCATACCATAAATGACCTGTGAAAGAGGGGCCCCTACAAAAATAAGTAGGGCAGTTGCCGCCTTCTGTCCGTTGGTAATCATTTTTTTCCAGGCTCCTATTGCGGCCATACCGGCTATTCCCGTTCCTATTGCAGATCCAATTGAAGCAATGCTCAATGACATTCCCATATCACCAAGTCCTGTTACCGTTGTTGTCAAAATTGCCATACCTACCATAATCTAGAATTTTTGATTTTGTTTTTTATCCTGTTTGAATGGATATTGTTGTTTTATTCTTATAGCTGTTTTCCGGAGAAATGAGTTTAAAGGGTTTATAGGCCTCACCGGAGAATTGGACTCCCAGATGTCCCGCAAACTCCAACATGTTCAACCGTATGCCATGAACCATGACGGCCATCAATGCCAGGGCAATGTTCAACCCATGCCCCAACAGCAAGGCAATGGCCGCCATGATTAAGTTCACTATACCCATACCTGTCATTCCTTCCGGTAAAATCATATTGTTAAAACTGGCTGCAACCGCAGCAGTGGCCATCCCCACGGCAAAGAGCCTTACATAGGAAACAATGTCCGAAAATCCACTGATCAAGCTCAGGGGTAGATTGGCTATGGAAACTCCCATACTTTTGAAAAAGTTTTTGCTTTCCACAGAAAAAAGGGCTACCAACGCTGCTCCTCCAACAAATAACCATAATCCCCAATCGGGCATGGCCTTGCCAAGCACCAATTGTTCGGTGATTAAAAAGAGGCCCCATACCAACGCTATCCAACCTACTTCACTCAGTGCACGTATGGAATTGATGAATTGGAACACTCGAATACCATGGGCAACCGTAAGATGAATGGCCCCTATCATAAAGGATAGGTGCATCATAAAGGAAATATTGTCCACACCAAAACTTGCAATTTCAGGGATGATCAAGTTGTTGAGAAAGGGGAGGGCGGCTATTTGTTCAGCTCCAAAATAGGTGCCGCTCAGCACACCCCAAATAATGGTGGTCCCACTGAGCACAAAGATCAGAATCCGCATTTGGGCGGTCAATTTCTTTCGAAGGAAAAAAGTGACCAACAAAAAGATCAGGCCATAACCCGCATCACCCACCAACATGGCAAAAAACAGGGCAAAGGCAACCAAAAAATAAATGGAAACGTCTACTTCCTTGTACCCCGGCACAATATCAATAAATTTCATGACCGGATTGATAATACTGATCCATTTGGGGTTTTTGATGTAGACGGGCACGTCCTCAGGTTTTTCCGGATCAGCAATATGGTATCCCCAGTGGTTTGCTTCTGCGGCGGCAATAAAATTGTCCTCAGCAGTCCTGGGAATATAACCTTTGAGGTATTTTAACCTTCCCTCAATGTCCCCCATACCTTCCAATGCCTGTTGCGTGCTCAACCGATCTTGTAAGAGCAGATGGTATGCTTCAAGCCATGCTATATTTGCGGTTTGGTCCTCCAGGAAATTCTCCACCTCGGTCAATTGCCGCTTTTTTCTTTCCATTTGCTGACTAAGGTCCCCAAAGGATGCCCTGGGCAGGGATTCTTCCTTATGGTTCAATTTCTCGGATGCATTTCGGGCAATCAATACCAGGGGAACCTTACCATCACGCTCTGGGAACCTCACTATAGTGTGTTTTTGATCCAAAGTGTCGGCAGCCGATTTGTCCACAAGGTATAACCGGAGGTAAATGCCCTTCTTTTTTAGGTAGGGAATATCCTTTGTAGCTGCATTTTGGCCCCAGATGCCGTACCAGTTCAGCTGTTGGCTGAGTTCATCAATTTTTTCCTGACATTTTTGCCTGATCTCCCCAGTCTGTAGGACACGGTCCACGAGTTGCTTGGGATCCTTGGTAGTATATTTTACGCGGTTGGCAACCTCATGTTTCTTTGGTACATGGTCCCTTAAAAGGGAAATGGCACTTTCCGTACGGTGTACTGCTTCCATACGTCTTTCCACGGTTCCATTTCCAGGGCGGTTGATTTCCTTGATGTCCACAACCCCCAATTCACCCAATTGTAAAATGGTTTCGTCCACGGAACGCGCGGTGGTAAAAAGCAATATTTCCTTCATCCTCACGATCATACCACGACTTTTTTCTCCTCCTTTTTCTTCTTTACCAATTTCGCGCAGCCTATGGCCAGTCGTTCCACGTCACCAAGATAAATCTCAATTTTTCGGATGTTATCCTTGGTCTCGGGAATAAATACTTCCTTAAGGGCATTTTTCATCCTTCGGGCCTCGGCCAGTTCTTCCCAGAGCAGTTCCAGATTTCGTTCCTCGATCTCGACCAGTGTACGATTGGTTTTTTGTTCCTGAATCACTTGTATGGCCACATCTACCCAAAGGGGGGTATTGAAAAAGTCAATTTCGGCATCTTCAAAAACAAGGTCCTCAAATACGTCGATGGACACCCCAGCGATTTCCCTTTTGTTGGTGATGATACGTTCCACCTTTACCATTTCTGCCAGATCAATTGTTTCTTCGGCCATGACCGCCACCCACTTTTTTGTTCCTTCGTTTGTGGTAGCGATTGCCTGATTCAATCTGGCGATGTTATTTTCTATGGTCTGTACCACCTCTTTTAACTGCTGTTCCTTCATTTCAAAGACGGGCAGGGCCGTATTGTATTCCTTAAGCTCTGTTTTTAGGGCAGCCAGCGTATTTTTGTTCATCAAAATCTTATCCGCCATCTTCAGTCTTTTTTGTACTGTTCAAAAAATTGGCATATCCCTGTTTTTCATCAAAGCTCCACCAGCGCAACAACAGTAATAGTTTTAGCTTGTAGATGCATAAGGCCGCAAAATCCGTATAGTGCCCCATGGAAAGTTCTTCCAATTGGTCCCATTGCAGTTTTAAGAGTTGAATTTCCTCTTCCAGTGGTGTTCCGGGGACCAGGGACAGGGGGAGTTTCTTTGTTATGGAGGGGTCTGCTCCATTTTTCCGGGAGATGCGCAATTGCTGTACGCCTTTTTTAAGTGCTAATACATAGGTGGAAAATGTGGCCAGGACGCTGTTCTTACTTTTTTGAAAAGTTTCGGAGTGGATGCTTGCCAAATTGATCTGTTGAAATATGCGATGACTACCGGAACTTAAAAACTTACCGGCTTCCCCGTCCAAAATGGCAATAATGCCCTTCCCGGTTTCGGAAGGACCTGCATATTTCTGTAATAGGGAAACCACCTTGGAGCGTTCCTCATCCGTGTCTTTAAAAGATAGATGTGGTAAGCTGCCCATCACATATTCCAGGTTTCCCGCAATCATGTATCCAAATCGTTTTTAAGGAGGTTCACCCACTTTGGGCTAAGATGGGCATTCAGCAGTTCCGCTACCGCGTTTGGCGAAATTTGGTAGCTCCACCCTTGATCGGTCTTGGTGATTGAAAACCCCTTGAGCAGACTGGGGTCCGTGATGATGGAATCTAAATTATCCATCGCCTGTAATTGCTTCTGGACTGTTTTGGCCAACTCTGTTTCCGCATTTATGGAAAGTGTTAGGGTGACCCCGCTACCCACATTCTCTATGGTATTGGTGATGGCCTGTTCCATTAGTTTAGGGGTAAATTTGGCCTCCACCTCTTTTTCCAATACGGTTTTGAGCAGTTTTAGCAAATCGTTCCGCACTGAAACGGTAAGATCCCGTGCCGCCTGCTTTAAGGCACCCTCACCTTTGATCAGGGTGGCTTGCGCTTCTTTTTCAGCACCGCTCAGCAGTTCCTCCCGTTTGGCTTCCGCTTCCTTGATAATTTTTTTTGCTTGTGCATGTGCACTCTCCACAATGTTTACCGCTTCATTGTCAGCTGCTTCTATGGCTTCTGATTTAAGGGTGGCAATCAGTTTTTCCAACGTGTTTTCACTCATGGATCATTTCTTTTAAAATTTTGAACTTCCCTTTTTCAGGCCAATACGCCTCAATCAGCTTAGAGGACAGCCCTACTTCTTCCTTTTTGAAGTGTTGGGCAAGGATGTCCCAGCATAAATCCAGGGCATCTTCCAATTCCAAATAGCGGAAAGGGTCCATCAATTCCGTTTGAAAGGTTTTTCGGTATTCCAATAATCGTAGGGAGTAATCGTCCTTGACCGAGCCAAACTTCTGTGCCTTTACGCGTTCCTCGGCCTCTGACAGCAATCGAGCCATGGCATTCATAATGCTTCTGTGGTCAGGACGCGTTCGATCATTCACCTGTTGTTTTAAACGGCTTAAAGAACCGAACAGTTCCAGATAGCCATCCTTCATATAAAATTGTCCTTCGGTAATATATCCCGTATTGTCCGGAACGGGATGGGTAACGTCATCCATGGTGGTTACCCCTAAAATGGTCAAACTACCCGCACCATCAATGTCGGCAGCCTTTTCATATCGGCTCGCCAACTGGGAGTATAGGTCACCGGGATATCCCTGATTTGCCGGAATCTGGTCCTGGGCATTGGCCACTTGCCGCAGATAATCCGACCATTGGGTCATATCGGACAACAATACAAATACATTTTTACCCTGTAATGCAAATTGTTCCGCCACGGCCAGGGCCAAATCAGGTACCATGAGGCCCTCTACAATGGAATCCCTGTGGGTATGGATGAACATGATGGTTTTGTTCTTACTACCGGCCTCCTCAATACGTTGCCTGAAATAATGGAATTCATCATATTTGAGTCCAACCCCTCCAATGATAATAACATCGGCATCGGTTTGGGTGGCTATATTGGCCAACAGGCGGTTATAGGGTTCGCCCGCTTTAGCAAAAATGGGTATCTTTTGGGAACGTACCAGGGTGTTGAACACATCGATCATAGGTACCCCTGTACGAATCATATCTTTGGGAATGAGTCTTTTTACCGGATTGATGGAAGGTCCGGCCACCCGTACCATATCGGAAAGCAATTCAGGACCTCTATCAATGGGCTGACCATTTCCCGAATAGACCCTTCCCAACATGTCATCGGAAAATCCGACTTGTATGGGCTTTCCCAGAAAGCGAACCTTGCAATCCGTTGAAACGCCAAATCCGCCCCCAAACAGTTGTAGGGTCACCTCATCACCATCCAAGGCAATCACCTGGGCAAAAGCCTTTTGACCATTGGGATAGATTACTTCTGCCAATTCCTTGTTGTGCACCCCTTGGGCCTTAATGCTCAGAATGGCACGGCCAATGCTATCTATGTTCTCATACGTTTTCTGCAACATGCCCCATCTGTTTAAGCAAGTTCAATAGTTTTGTTTTTTGTTTGTCAAATCCCTCCTCGTCCGGTTTCATATAGTTCCAATCGAGAAAGGCCTGTCGGATAAAATTGAAATGCGAGCGTATTTCTTCCTTTCCTTTGATGTCGACCGGTGTATCGATGATTTCTTGGATCATGTTGAACATTAGGCGCAGTCTTTCGGGATGGGTCACCCCGTCCACTTCATGAAAACTGTTCTGTTGAAGGAATACCGCATCGAGTAATTCGGCTTTTTGATAACGAATGTAGGACTCATCGGTAATGCCCTTTTCCCCCATCAAAATAATATTGGAGGCTATGGTTTTACCATCACGAAGCAATTCCAATAAATACGTTACCTCTTCTTGTTCCAACTGCGAAGGATATTTGGAATTACTGTCTATACGATCTATGGCGGGGTATTTCCTTGCATCGGACAAAGCCCTGGACAATCCCCAAAAAGCCCCGGTGCTCAAAAGGGTGGCCTGGGTAACCGGTTCGTCAAAGTTTCCGCCTGCCGGGGAAACGGTACCGATAATGCTCAACGACCCCGTATTGCCATCTCCCAGGATTTCAACCCCTGCGCGGTCATAAAAAGCCGAGATTAAGGTAGAAATGTACATTGGGAAGGCTTCGGGGCCTGGAATCTCCTCCTTTCTACCTGAAGTCTCACGAAGTGCCTGCGCCCAGCGTGAGGTGGAATCGGCCAGAATTAAAACGTTCAATCCTTGCTTTCGATAGTATTCCCCTACAGTGGTGGCCATATAAACGGATGCCTCCCGGGCCGCTACGGGCATGGAAGAGGTGTTCCCTACAATATAGGTACGGTCCATTAATGATTTCCCGGTCCTGGGATCGATGAGTTCCGGAAAATCCTTAAAAACTTCCACAGCCTCCCCGGCACGTTCGCCACAGGCGGCAATAATGACCACATCTGCCTGGGAGTGACGGGCCAAACTGTGCTGCAGTACTGTTTTTCCAGCTCCAAATGGACCTGGATTACAGGCCGTGCCACCATAGGCAATAGGAAATAGGGCATCCAAAATTCGGATTCCCGTGGGCATGGGTTTTATGGGTACCGACCGCTCTGTGAAGGGCATGGGCCTTTTTACCGGCCATTCAAAGGCCATCGTAAGCTCCATGCTTTTACCCGTACTATCCTGGATCGTGGCTATGGGTTCGTCAACAGTATAGTCGCCCTCTTTTACGATATGGGTAATGGTGTGGTTGCCTTGTATGGAAAAGGGAACAAAGATTTTATGCTCAAATAATTTTTCGGGAACGGAACCCAAAACGGTGCTGCCGGTAACGGTCGCACCTTCCTCTACCATTGGGGTAAAGTGCCATTTTTGGGTGTTGTCCAGGGGATCGACCTCCAGGCCCCTTTCCAAAAACCATTCAATTTTCCCTAATTCGTATAAAGGGTTCTGTAGCCCATCCGTTACGGAGCCCAATATACCGGGACCTAATTTTACGGCCAATGGGAGACCTGTAAATTCCACCGGATCACCCACCTTCATCCAATTGGTATCTTCAAAGACCTGCAGGTAGGCCCTGTTGCCTTCTTTCACATCGATGACCTCGGATTTTAATCTCTTGCCATCCTCAACAATGATGTAGGCCACCTCTCCATTCATAATGGCCCCATCGGTAGTTCTGACACCAACGAGCGACTCGTTGACGCTCACTACTTCCCCTTTTGCTTTGTGCATAGTATCGGATATTTTTAGCTACCGCGTAGTTTGCGGACTTCTTCCTCTATTTTTTGATACCAAATCTTGTCCATGATATCCTTTGCGTTGTTCCTATATACTTTGGCCCTTTCCGGTTGGTCCAGCTTTTCATAAACCTTGGCCAAACCGGAATAGGCAGGTACATACATGCTATTGATGTTCAGGCAGGCTTTGAGTTGGCCAATGGCCTCCTCATAAAAACCATCTTCCATTAATTTCATAGCGGTGCCATGAAGTTCCTCGATGTTCCTAATGTTGGTTTCCAATTGTAGGGAAATGGCATCTTCGGATTTTAAGGTGAGGAAGGAGCAGGGAACTTCCCGTATTACTTTTTCGGTAACACTTCCCATAAGCATTCGGTTCAACCCAGTTCTGCCGGAAGTCCCTATAATAAGCAAATCGATCATTTTCTTCGAAATGGTGCTGAGTATTTCCTCGGAAGGATTTCCCTTGGGGATTTCCTTTGTCCAATTGAGACCGGTTAGATTGAATTCCTTCAAAAACGAATCAAATTCCTCTTTGTGCATGCGATACCTGAGTTCGTTCTCCAATTCTTTGTCCTTCTCCGAAGTGAACCAGGTGGAGCCCTGTAGTTCGCACACGGCCAGTATGGTCAATTCCGATTTGAACCTACGGGCCATCGTGATTGCATTTTTAAGCGCCCGTCTGGAAGGGTCGGAAAAATCCACGGGACACAAAATGTGTTGTACATTAAGTAAAACACCTTCCTTTATCACAAAAATGGGTTTTCCACTTTTTTGAATGATGCGCTCGGCCGTAGTACCCAATCTAAAAGTATCCCCTTTTTTGGTTTCACCCGAACCCAACAGAATGAGATTGGCACTGACATCTACTGCCGCCCTAGTGATGGCCTCATGGGGTGAGCCAACCATAAGCAATGGTTTTTCGGCCGCTACCCCCTCATGCTTAATTTGATCAGTGGTCTCCTTCAATTTGGTCAGTGCCGTTTCGTTCAGTAGTGTCCTCACCTTTTCGTTCAAGACATCATCCGGGAGTATGTGAATGGGTACAATTGTGGATTGGAATATCTTGGCCAATTCTATGGCACTGGATACTACATTTTCGGAGGACTGGCTAAAATCCTGTGCTACTAAAATCTTTTCCAAAAGTTTCATGATAACGTGCCTTTAACTAGGGTTAACAATATACGGATGAGGTACCCCACTACCGTTGCCGCAGTTTAAAACGGCCTCTTCGCGTACCATTTCCAATCCCAATAAAACTATTGAAGAATTCTTTAGAGAAACTTAAGAATCGGGCAGTATAATCAAATAATCATAGGTGCTCCATCGAAATTGAAAAAAGGGGCTTTCCAACCGCCTAAGTAGCAAGAAGATGGGGGTAAAGTAACCATTTTACGGTTTTTTTAGTCGCCTTTTCCTTCTAAAGTTTTGCTAAAGAATCTGTTGTTAAATTTCAGAATATATTGAAATAATAAGCCGCCGTCATATCCTCTTGGAGATGATGCTCAAGCTTTAATAGTTGCATAAATGATATCCGGTCAAATGGTCATTCACCCTAAATGAATTAAAAATGAATAAGATTCTTGTCCCCGTTGATTTTTCCGATACGTCTTCCAATGCATTGTCCTATGCCATTCAACTTTTTGGGAGTACTTCTTTGGAAGTGACCATATTGCACATTTACGGTGCAAGGTCTACAGCATTGCTTATGAAAAACATTGATGACGTTTTGGAAAAGGACGCCAAAAAACGAATGGATGGACTTTTGGAAAACGTTCAAAAAGACCACCCCGAAGTGGTTTTTAAAACGAGGATCGTTAAAGACTACGCCGTTTCCGCCATTGCTTCATTGGGGGATAGTGGGCATTATGACTTTATTGTAATGGGCACCAAAGGGGCTAGCGGACTTAAAGAGGTATTTATGGGCAGTGTGGCTGGAGGGGTCGTTTCCAAAACCTCTGCTCCTGTAATTGTGGTGCCGGACGGGCATACGTATAGGCCCTTGGAGAAAATTGTATTTGCCGTTAGCGATGACCCTTTTTCGGATCCCGAGGTCATAGGCCCACTTATTAAAGTCGCCGGCATGCATCAAAGCAACATAAAAATATTGCATATTGCCGATAAGAAAACCCCGCAAATTGAAAAGGTGCTGGATGCGATGAAGGATTTGAACACTTCCGTTGACTATGCCTTTGGCACAGGCGATACCAATAAGGATTTGAACGAATATCTGATGAAGGATTTTTCTGGGTTGGTTTGCCTTATTCGGGCAAAGAAAGGATTTATGGATCGTCTGCTGAATGAAAGTGTTACATTGAAACAAACCTTCAATAGCCCCGTACCGTTACTCATTCTCCACGATTGAGGTAAAATCCTAAACAGGCTCTAAATGTTCTTTAGAAAATCGATTATTGCACTTACGGGACTGTTCCTTTGTATTTTTTTGATTGTGCACCTTTCCGCCAACAGTATTTTGGTATTGCCCGAGGAAACCGCTAGAAGTTTGTACAATTCGTACTCGACCACTTTACGGGAAAGTCCGTTGATAAAAATCGTAGCCTATGTATTGTACCTTTCCATCATCTTACATGTGGTCTACGCCCTCTTGATTACGATAAATAACCGAAAGGCCAAAGCCAAAGGTTACCGGGTAAACCAATATAAGGAGAACAGCAGTTGGACCTCCCAAAATATGGGGCTTTTGGGTATTTCCATCCTGTTGTTCATAGTGGTACACCTTGCCAATTTTTGGGCCCGTATCAAACTGGGTATGGGTGAGGGGGTAGGTCTGGATGCCAATGGTCATGTAGATGTCTATGAGGTAACCTATAGCCTGTTTCAAAATGGCTATTATGTTGTTTTCTATACGCTACTGATGGTTCCCTTGGGGCTGCACCTTCACCATGGATTGAAAAGTGCTTTTATGACCTTGGGCTTTTACCACAAAAGGGGACTCAGGACCATAGCCAAGGTCTCTTTGGTTTATGCAATTATCATGGCCGTGGGTTTTGGTGTTATTCCATCTATTGTATTCCTTAAATAGCTTGAAGATGTTGGATTCAAAAATTCCCGAAGGATCTCTGGAAAACAAATGGCGCAACTATCAGATAAAGGCGCAACTGATCAATCCTGCCAACAAGAAAAAGCTGAACATTATTGTTGTGGGTTCGGGATTGGCAGGTGCAGGAGCAGCTGCAACGCTCGCCGAATTAGGGTATGATGTCAAATGCTTTTGTTATCAGGATTCGGCCCGAAGGGCCCACTCCGTAGCCGCGCAAGGCGGTATCAATGCCGCAAAGAACTATCAGCATGACGGGGATAGTGTATGGCGAATGTTCCATGATACCTTAAAAGGGGGGGATTTTCGTTCACGGGAGGCCAATGTGTACCGCCTGGCCGAACTTTCCGCTCCCTTGATCGATCATTACGTACAGCAAGGGGTGCCTTTTGCCCGGGAGTACGGTGGCGTGCTGGTCAACCGCAGTTTTGGCGGCGTTCAGGTACAGCGAACTTTTTATGCCCGCGGTCAAACGGGACAACAGCTTCTGTTGGCGGCCTATTCCCAGTTGTACAAAATGAAACGCGCCAAAAAAGTGGAGATGTTTCCGCGTCACGAACTATTGGATCTAGTGGTCATTGAAGGAAGGGCCAAAGGGATTATTGTCCGGGATTTGATAACGGGTAAGTTAAAGCGTTTTGCCGCAGATGCCGTGGTATTGGCCACAGGGGGTTATTCCCGTGTGTTTCGACTTTCAACCCTGGCCATTGGCTGTAATGGAAGTGCCATTTGGAAGGCCCATAAAAGGGGGGCTTATTTTGCTGCCCCCAGTTTTACCCAAATACACCCCACCGCATTGCCACAGACCAGTGAGGCACAATCCAAACTAACATTGATGTCCGAATCCTTACGTAACGACGGGCGAATTTGGGTACCTAAAAAGAAAGGGGATGACCGAAAGGCCAATACCATCCCAGAAGGGGAGCGCGATTACTATTTGGAACGGCGTTATCCAAGTTTTGGGAATCTCGCCCCCAGGGATATTGCCTCCAGGGCCGCCAAGGAACGGATTGATGCGGGGTACGGAGTAGGCCGACTTAAAAACGCAGTATATCTGGATTTTAAACATGCCATCGAGCGTTTTGGTATGGAGACCATAAAAGATCGCTACGGCAATCTTTTTAAAATGTACAAAAAGATAACTGGGGTTGATGCGTATAACGAACCTATGCAGATTTCCCCGGCTGCCCATTTTTCCATGGGCGGACTTTGGGTAGATTATGAGCTAATGACTACCATACCGGGCCTTTATGCCATCGGTGAATGCAATTTTTCGGATCATGGGGCCAATCGTTTGGGCGCAAATTCGTTGTTGCAGGCAAGTATTGATGGCTATTTTGTGCTGCCCAACACCATCAACAATTATCTGGCCCATGCTTTAAAAGAGGACCACCCTACTACTGAGCATCCCGAATTTGAAAGGGTGGAAAATGAAGTAAAGGAACATATCAACAAATTGCTTTCTGTCCAGGGCAACAAAACGGTGGACCATTTTCATAGGGAATTGGGCAAGGTAATGTGGCAGGAATGCGCTATGAGCAGAAATGCGGAGGGACTGGAAAAAGCCATTGCCCAAATCAAGGGGATTATCAATGCTTTTTGGAATGAGGTCAATGTGACCGGAGGACATAAGGAGATGAATACCGAATTGGAGAAAGCACTTCGTTTGGCCGATTTTTTGGAAATGGGGCTATTGATGTGCACCGATGCTTTGGAACGGGAGGAATCCTGTGGGGCCCATTTTAGGGAAGAATTTCAAACCAGTGAGGGTGAGGCCCTACGGAATGACGATACTTACTCCTATGTTTCGGCCTGGGAGTATAACGGGGGGAGTTTTAACCTACATAAGGAAGACCTTACGTTTGAAAACGTGCAGCCTACCGTAAGAAGTTATAAATAGAAAAGGTAATAAACCACAATAGGATATGAAGGTCATTTTCAAAATATGGCGGCAGGAAAATGCGGCCAGCAAGGGCAATTTTGAATCGTATGAGGTAGATGGACTTACCAAGGATATGTCATTTTTGGAAGCTTTGGACCACCTCAATGAACTTTTGGTGTCCATTAATAAAAGGGTCATTGCCTATGAATACGATTGCCGGGAGGGCATCTGCGGACAATGCGGGGTTTTCATCAATGGGCGGGCCCATGGCCCACATGACCATATGACCACCTGTCAGTTGCATATGCGAAGTTTTGAGGATGGGGACACCATAGTGGTGGAACCGTGGCGAGCCAGTGCTTTTCCCATTATCAAGGATTTGGTGGTCGATCGTTCCGCTTTGGATAATATCATTGAAAAAGGGGGGTATATATCCGCAAAAACCGGAACGGCTCCGGAAGCCAATGCCATTTTGGTTGGAAAAGAGTTGGCGGACAAAGCTATGGATGCCGCTGCTTGTATAGGCTGTGGTGCTTGTGTGGCCACATGTAAGAATTCCTCAGCTTCACTGTTCACCGCTGCCAAAATCAATCATTTAAATAGTTTGCCCCAGGGAAAACAAGAAGCCTCCAAACGGGTTTTGGAAATGACCCGCCAAATGGAGTTGGAAGGATTTGGGAGTTGTACGTTTACCGGGGCCTGTGAAGTGGAATGCCCGGAAGGAATCTCCATTCTCAATATCGCAGAGATGAATGCCAGAAGGACCAAGGCCAAATGGTTGGGCTAGCCTAAATCACAAAAAGAATCTTTATCCATAGGAATTCTTCATGGCTGGACCTCGGGTGCAATACCTTGTCGAAAAACATAGGAACTAAGAGTCAAAACAAAAGCAAGTCTTGTTTATTAGTTAATGGAGTGTAGCGGTCCAGACTCTGGTACCTTGGTGCCCCATCCTTAGGGAGTACATCTACCTTACTCCGTTTCACTAAAAAAAGGAGATGAATGTGCTAATAGTTTGAATACCGGAAAAGTCGGCTTCCGCCCTAATGATAAGGACGCCCTGGAATTGGTCCGGTATCCAATAGCTGTTTGATTCAGGAAACAAAAAGTTAACCATTTCATAGCCTTTTAGTTGAAAACTATCCTCTCATCTTCAAGTATTTTTAAGGATTTACCTACAACAACTTTAAATGGGTACTTAAACTAAATACTGTTGATGATAGAAATACTTCCCCTGTTATTGGGAGGACTTTTGCTTTTTATTTATGCGATATCCAGGCTCTCCAAAACCATGCAGGACATAGCTACGGAGAAAGCCAAAAGGATAATCGCCAAGTACACCGATAGCCTTGTCCTGTCCATTGTAGTTGGTACGGCCCTAACCATTCTTTTGGGTTCATCCTCGGCAGTAATTATCCTTGCCATTGTCTTTATAAATGCTGGAACACTGAGATTTAAACAAGCCATAGGAATCATTATGGGCGCCAATATTGGAACAACCTTTTCCAGTCAGTTGATTGCATTGGATATTGGTAAATACGCTGTTATCCCCTTGATTGTTGGGTTGGCGATGGAATTTTTTGCCCGGGGCGAAACCGCAAAAAGATACGGCAGTGCCCTGTTTTATTTTGGAATGCTGTTTTTTGGACTCTTTATTATGGAGCGATCGGTAGTTCCATTAAGGGACAGTGTGGTATTTGAGGAATGGATAACCCATATTGATCAAAATCTGATAAAAGGTACCTTAGTTGGGGGACTTATTACCCTCATTGTCCAATCATCAAGTGCTACGGTCGGCATGGCCATTGTACTGGGGAAACAGAACCTTATCTCTTTGGCCGGGGGATTGGCCATTATGTTGGGTTCGGAATTGGGCACCTGTTCGGATACGTTAATTGCAACGATAAAAGGCAGTAGGCAGGCGATTAAGGCCGGCCTTTTTCATTTGTTGTTCAATTTTACCACCATCATCATTGGATTGTTGGTTTTTGACCACTTCCTCAACTTCGTTTTGAGGGTCTCCCAAAGCCAGACTTTGGACAATCAAATTGCCAATGCGCACATGATCTTTAATATTGTTGGGGTGATGGTCTTCCTCCCCTTTGTGGGTATGGCAGAAAGGCTATTGAACTATTGGCTACCGGATAAGTTGGCCAAGGTTTGATGATGGCGTGTTAAAAGGTGACCACTTTTAGATGGTCCATCAACTTAAATAAATCTCGGGAAATACCCTTGTCCAGGTGATATCCCTTTTCCACAAAAATGCTGAGGGTTTGAATGATGGTTTTTTCGACCAGGCCCAGTTCAAGGACCATACTTTGGATATTTTTCATGTTCCATTCGGGAAATCGCTTTGCTGGGATTTCTTCTTCGGTCTCGCACAAAAAATCATGGCGCGAATCCTCACGGATCCTGTTCAGTAGGGGCATTAGGTTTTCCTCTTCCCCTTCAAGATATTGCAGGAATTTGGAACCATCAAAATAGAGATAACCACTTAGCCCCAACTTCCTGTTGTTCTCGGCAGATTGTAATTCCAGGGCCTTTAAACTCTCCTTATCAAATTCCTGATTGGCTTTGCTTAGGTATAATACAGCTTTCATGACTTCATTTATCCATAGAACGAAGGAAAATTCTTACTTATTGTATCGTTGCGATGGAATGACCACAATTGCCATCCCTTGGTTTTACTTCCTGGGCTTTAAAGTGGTGTTGTTAGTCTTTTGTTTAAAAGCTATTTCCACAAACTGTAAGTTTTTGACCAAATCACCTACTTTTGTCTTAGTATAAATGTTAGAGGAAAAGAATATGTCTGAACAGATAGAACAAATAAAAACATTGATTATAGGATCGGGACCTGCTGGGTACACTGCTGCCATTTATGCGGCTAGGGCCGATTTAAAACCCGTGGTCTATACAGGTATGGAACCCGGAGGACAGTTGACGACCACTACGGAAGTGGATAACTTTCCCGGATACCCCGATGGGGTCGATGGGCCAACAATGATGTCCCAATTGCAACAACAGGCCGAGCGTTTTGGAACGGATGTCCGTATTGGAATGGTCACTGCTGTGGAATTGAGTGATGAGGTTGGGGGAATCCATAGGGTCACCGTGGATGATAGCAAACAGATTGAGGCGGAAACCATCATCATTTCCACAGGCGCATCTGCCAAGTATTTGGGTTTGCCAAGTGAACAGCGTTTACGTGGAGGTGGAGTTTCGGCCTGCGCGGTTTGTGACGGCTTTTTTTACAAAGGTCAGGAGGTGGCCATAGTAGGGGGAGGGGATACCGCTGCGGAAGAAGCTTCGTATTTGGCCAATATCTGTGAAAAGGTAACCATGTTGGTACGGAAAGATCATATGCGGGCTTCCAAGGCCATGCAACATCGTGTAAATAATCTGGAGAATATTGAAATTCGCTACAATACGGAAATAGATGAAGTATTGGGCGAGCAAGTGGTAGAGGGCCTACGTGTGGTCAACAATCAAACCGGGGAAAAAGAGGAAATAGCCATTACGGGGCTTTTCATCGCCATAGGGCATACTCCCAATACTGCCATTTTTAAAGGACAATTGGATATGGACGACACTGGTTATATCATTACGCAAACGGGTTCCACCAAAACCAATAAACCGGGTGTATTTGCCAGTGGTGATGCCCAGGACAAAATTTACAGACAGGCAGTTACGGCAGCTGGAACAGGTTGTATGGCAGCTTTGGATGCTGAACGTTACTTGGCAACTATAGAGACCTCGGAACCTGTGGGTTCCTAATAGGCAAAGTGCATTAAAGCAAAACGCTGGGTCCCCGGGACCCAGCGTTTTTAGTATTTGATTGGTTGTGTTTAATTAGTCAATACGCTTGTAATTCTCGGAGAACGTACGGTTGCCTTCCTCATCCAGGCTTATTTGGCTGTAGGTATCCTTTTGGAGTTCCAGTTCAAATACAAATTCGGTCAGGGTATCCAAAGCCTTCATCATTTCATTATCTCCATACACAATGGTTTCGTGCAGTTCATCTTCGGTAATAAAGTAATTTCCATACCCAAAACGGCCATTGGGTTGGCCAGGAGCATATCTTGACCACATTACTTTCCCGTTATAGTACATTTTTACTTGTCGATACCCCTCGGCCTTTGGTTCAGTACTCGAAATGTTCACACCATCATCATAATGGTGAAAGCTTACCAATTCCCAGGTCCCTTCAATGGAATGAAAAGCATCGGGTTCGTTGAAGGTCAATTCAGTGGCTGAAACTAAAATCAGCATCAAGAATAGTAGTCCTAATACTTTTTTCATTTGTAGTAGTTTTTTTGTTGGAGCAATGAATTCTCTAAAAAGTTACTAATTTTTTTGTGAATAATTTAAAAAATGTAGAATTAAATTGAGATTGATTCAAATATTTATTGCCATTTGTCTAAAAACTAGTCTTAAGCGCGGGGAGGTAGCGAAAAACAGCATTTTTTACGCGGATAAAGGCCTGCCTCAACGGAACGGGCAGGCCTTTTGGCAATGCACCCGCATTCCTTCCGTATTTGGCATACAGTAATGGACGGAACAAGAAAAGCGTTAAATGTCATCCATAAAAAAATCCCGAAACATTCGGGATTTTGTTCAATGGGAAATCAGTTAGGTTCAGTACTTATATACGCTTCCCGAAACGGACTTTCTTTTTTGGACCGTGGCTTCCCCGGTATAGGATATGTCCGCGCCACTGCTGGCATCCGCTGTAAGGGATTCCGAAACATTGACGGATATGTCCGATCCACTGCTCGCATTAGCAATACATTTTTTTGTCAATAACCCTCTGGCCTTGATGTCGGCCCCGCTGCTGGCATCCGCATAAAGCGTTTCTGCTTTTCCGGAAACTTTAATGTCGGCCCCGCTACTGGATTCCGCAACTACGGTTGAGGCATCCAATTCTACTTCCAAATCGGAACCGCTACTGGCCTCCAATTCAATTTTATTGGAGGTGATGGTGTTTTGCGCGATTAGATCCGCGCCACTCGAGGTTTCCAATACATTGACTTTTGGCAACGTAACGTACACATTTTTGGTGGCCCTGCCAATATTTTCAATGGCATGGATTTTAAGTCGACCATCCCTAATGTCCGTTCCTATGAGGTCAATGATATTTTCATCTGCCTCAACATTGATACTGAATTTGTCCGCTTGGGTCACAAAGACATCCAGGCCTTCAGAGGCATAGACTGCGGTAAACCCATCCGTGACCTCACGGGATTCTTCTACTACCTGGCCGTTTCCCCTTTTACCTTCGCCAAAGCTGATGTCAAAGGCACAGGAAGACGTAAAAAGGGCCAGTAGTGCTGCGATTGCAATTCTTGCTAGTGTAGTCATGATTGTTGTTTTTTGATCTGGACTTGTTCCAGGATTCGTTATTAATTGATTGATATGGTTTTTAATTCAATGGATACTGCGATAAATTCAATATGAAATTCGTATTTAAGCGCTGTCTTTTCTATTAAAACTTTCCCAATTGTAAATTTTTAAGGCTGAATTGTCATTAATCCTTGGCCTTTATCTCTACTCCGTTCTCATCCACTTTCACTTTAAAGGAGTCATTGCCATCCTCTATATTAATGTCAACCCCGTCTTCATTGATTATGATTCGGCCACTGTCATCGTCGTTCCAATCAAGGTCATCTGGGCAGTCCTGGCATTTTAATTCGCCATCGCTGCCCATGACCCATAGGTAATCAACTATATCATTTCGGTAAAGATCCTTGTCATTTTTTGTGCTCCTGCCTATGTTTCCTTTGGCCGAATCATCAAACTTCACCACCATGCCCTCAGGAATATAGACGATGTTCCTCACCTCTTGGTTACGCATTTTTTCCGAAATATTGCTGGTCAAAAAATCATTGAGGACCAATTCATTTCCTAAAAAGGTATAGCCGTAGGCAATCATTGAGGAACGTTCCCTGGCCTCTTCAAAAGAACTTCCGTCCGCGTCTTTTTTTACTTTCAAACGAATGATGCTATCCGTAGATTTTTTAATATTGAACCTCACATCTTCGGAATAGAGCAATGCCTGCCCATTTTCATCATAGACCATCGCCAGATCGTCAAAGTTGAACCTTTTATCATATTCAATGTTTTCCGTGGATCGCATACGTATGGCAATAGTGTCCGTGGGCTGTTGCAACGAAAACTCTTCGTTAATCGTCGTTGTCCCGGTAAAGGCATGGGCCGCCGCTTGCCTGACCCCCAGCGCAATGAGGACTGCAATGGATAGCAACCAAACACCCAGAAGGGTAAACTTGGCAATGTTTCCAATGGACTTAAGGTTGTTGACCAAAATCTTCAGGCCCAGATAAAGGACAAAGAAGAAAGGGATACCAATGGCCAAAAACAATAGGAAAGAGACCAACCATACCGGGGCACCGGTGGTATTTACAATATCGTAAAAATCAACACCCGGGAAATGGACGATATCAATGACACCTACGGTGACCAGTCCCACAAATAGGCCTATTAGGGTGGCTGCCCCAATGATGATCAATAAAATGCCTATAAATTTTCCAAATACTTTAAATAAAAACATGAAAATATCACCAATGGTATCAAAAAAGGTCTTGGAGCTGCTTTTGACCTTGTTGCCTACTTTTTCGTAGTCAACGTTTTTGACCTTGTCTGCAACATCATCAAACCCCTCTTTTACTTTGCGTTCTATATTGCTGATGTTGATGGGCTCTCCCCGCATGTCCAATTTTTGCGAGGTAGTGGTGGCTTCCGGAACCAAAATCCATAATAGGATATAAGCTATTAAGCCAAAACCTGTAAATACGGCCAAAAGAATAAAAATCAATCGGATCCAAAGGGCATCAAAGCCCAGGTAATGTTCCAGACCGGAACACACCCCTCCAATATATTTTTGCTCGTTATCCCTGTAGAGCTTTTTGACCCTTTGGGAGGACGTTGGTTTGGATTTTGGCCTTGGCTCGTCTTCAAAAATATCCTCATCCACCATATAATCCTCGGGCTGCCCCATTACGTTAATGACGGCATCTACCTCTTTCTGGGTGATCACTTGCCGGTCGTGCTCCATTTTTTCGGAGAAGAGTTCGGCAATACGGGCCTCGATATCAGCAATGATTTCATCGCTACCGGCCGTGCCCGAAAACGAACGTTTTATGGACTCCAGATATCGCCTTAGCTTGTTGTACGCTTCTTCATCTATGTGAAAGAAGGTATTTGCTAAATTTATATTTACTGTCTTATTCATTTTTTGATTTCTTATGTGTTGTTGGTTACCAAGTTTACTGCATTTCTAAGTTCGTCCCAGGTACCGTTCAATTCCTTTAAGAACAATTGACCTGTCTCCGTAAGGGCATAATATTTTCGAGGTGGTCCCGACGTGGACTCTTCCCAACGATAGTTGAGCAGGCCCGCATTTTTTAATCGGGTAAGTAAAGGGTAAATGGTACCTTCCACCACAAGCATCTTTGCGTCTTTAAGGGCTCCAAGAATTTCTGAGGCATACTTGTCATTTTCCCTGAGAATGGAAAGAATGCAATACTCCAGAACCCCTTTTCGCATTTGTGCTTTTGTGTTTTCTATGTTCATAACTTTAGGATTCCTTAATTAATTAACTGTTCGTTTTTGGTTTCCACCCAACCCCGCTGTGATGAGCAGCGGGAGTGGAAACGGTTTTTGGTTGATTGTTGATTGATGGCCCTTCTACCAAGCTCAGGGCAAATTGTTTTTGTTCGTTTTTTGATACTTCTACTGTGCTTGGCACAGGTTTGATGATTAAACTCCTATTTCGATTTTTCCACTGTGCCAGGCACAGCTTGATCACTAATGATTATTGTTGTAACTGATGGTCGTAACTCAGTTCACGTTTAATTCTCCATTCATCCCCATCCAAAATCCAGACGTGGGTGAATTTTGCAATATCTCCCTTTTGATATTCCCCTGAATCATTTAAAAATTCAAAACTGTGCACGCCATGTTGAATGGCACCGTACAACCGTCCGTTCTGGTATAAGGGATATACCTCCAAACTTCCCGGCACCAAAATCCTTTTGGCGGGTTGTTGGGTGCCCGGCTTTCTGTTGGAACATTCGTCGGCTATGCGGCCAACAAAGGTATCCCGGCCTTCTGTAATGCCTCCCTTATCATGGTAGAACTCAAAGTCCACTGTGAACAGGGCATGTAAAGTGGCAATTCCACAGCTGTTGAAGGCGGCATCAAATAAAATACTGTCCTTCGTCTTAAGCGTTTTATAAAGCGTATTTTCAGTGTCGGATTGGGCATTTAGATTCATGCCCAGCATCCCAAGGACCAATAGTGCTATTTTTCCAACTCCCTTCATTATTTTATGAATTTTATGGTGAATGGATATTGAAAATGTTGCCCCTCATTGGTACGTATGGTGGCCAAAATGGTGTATACCACATTGATTACCACAAGACCGGCATGTAACACCCCGCTTATTCCCACGGGCCAGAAAAATCGACCCCATCTGAAATCATCACTGCTAATATGGATATTCAGGTTGTTTAGGTCGCTCAATCCATGAAAGCCCCAAAAATTCCCGTCCAATAGATCCGGTAAAAAACCAATAAAGAAAGGAATGCTGATCAGACTGACCACTATGGAGTACAACAACATGCTGATTTGAAAATTCAAAGCCTGCTTACCGTTGTAATCCACAAAGTCGTATTCCTTTTTGTTGGCGGTCCAAAGTATCAACGGAAGAATAAAATTTCCAAAGGGTATAAAATACTTTGAAAAGGTCGACGCATGGATGATTGCCGACAGGTTGCGCTCATGTTTGGTTAATACGGTTGCCATTTTTAGTTCGATTTTTGATTGAAAATAGTTTAACCTATTAGCTTACGATGCAAATATATATCCAAAAGATGGTACTATGCAAAACAAAGTACTGTAATTTAACTTTTATTTAACAAATATAAAACAGGAGAATTCGGTTGTGGGGGAGGAACAAAACATAGCTAATTCATAGCCCTAATGTATGGGCCCTTGGAAAAGGCCGATTCCTTTCCTTATCAAGAAAAATGGTCTTTTTGGGATTCCAGCTCAGTTGAAGGCATGGCCCAACATCTTTAATGCGGGCATTCCCTTTCTGGGATTTATGATAAGGATTTAAAGGTCATTCACGGATTTCCGAACGAGGAACATTGGAAAAGCACGATTCTACCTGATGGGATATGAACAACTGGTACAATACGATCCAGATGGGCAATGATTTCCTCTGGCCCTGCAGTCATTGGAGTATAGGACCGGCACATGACCAAAGCGGGACTTGGACCGTTGGAATATATTCCCTTGGCCGGGGTAGTTGCCATGGTACCTCCTGTTCTCAACGGTCACTTGATTATCAACTCCTTAGGATCTCCCAATTATTATCAGATATAGACGATTGTTACATTGAAATAGGACGCTTATTACATTGGTGTTAAAGTGTTGGACCCAAGGGGATACTTTTACTTGAAAAAGTGTCATGTGCGTTGAAAGAGGAAAATTCCTACGGGACCTTCCCACTTGCCAAATCTTATGGCACTTCCAGTTCAAAAAAGCGGGTACGCCCGGGTTAATGTGCTGGTAATGATTGGATTATAAGGATGCCAATTGTTTTGATGAACAATAGGAAAACAGTGTGCGGAAGGTTGTACAAGAAGGGGTGTTTGGAAATTCCAGTATACCCCGTTTCCCGTTTTTACCTATCTCCGGTATCCAGTACCAAAACCAAAGCTCCGGCTCCTGGTATGGGATCCGGACCAATCCTTTTCAATACTACAATATCGATTGATTTAACGTCGATTCTTTTGTGCAAATACCTTGATATATGATGAGAACAAACTATTTTATGGGACTTAGGAGGCCTCTGCTTACCTTTTTTACCTGCTTATGGATGACTACAGGCCTGTTTGCCCAGGACGAATTCATCACTACTTGGCGCACGACCACGACCAGGACAGGTTCTTCCGACAGCAACTCAATCACCATCCCCGCCACGGGGACCTACGATGTGGATCTGGGCAATGATGGTGACTATGACCTTACGGACCAAAGCGGGTCCATTACCATAGATGTAACAGCCTATGGGTATACGGCAGGGGAGATACAGGTGGCCCTTCGCAATGCCTCCGGGACCGGGGGACTGACCCGGATCAACTTCAACAATGTAAGGGACAGATGGAAGCTGATCTCCGTGGACAACTGGGGCAGTAGTATTGCCTGGACCACCATGGAGAACGCATTCCGTGGCTGTGACTATTTGGATATCAGGGCAACGGACGCCCCGAACCTGGGCAGTTTGACCAGTTTGGTCGGGATGTTCGATAGGTGCCCTTCCGTTACAGGGGCCGCAGGCTTCTCCAATTGGGACACGGGCAACGTGACCAATATGGGGAGCATGTTCCGTGATGCGGACAGCTTCAACGGGGACATCGGTTACTGGAATACCGGCAACGTGACCGATATGAGCTTTATGTTCACCAGTACGGTCATCTTTGACCGTGACCTTGATTCCTGGGACACGGGCAAGGTGACCAATATGTCCGATATGTTTGCCGGTACGGATTCCTTCAACGGGGAAATAGGTTCCTGGAATACGGGGAGCGTGACCAATATGGCGCAAATGTTCGCCAATTCGAAATCCTTTAATGGGGACATCAGCGGATGGAACACCAGCAATGTGGAGAATATGGGGGGGCTGTTCATATTTGCAGGGGCCTTTGACCAGAGTCTGGGGGCCTGGAACGTAAGCAAGGTCTCCAATGGTAACAGTATGCTCTGGTCAAGTAAGCTCTCGGCCCTGAATTGGGACGCGACACTTATCGGCTGGCACGGACAGGGGATTACCAACTCCAACAACGTTATCATCCATGCCACCGGCCTGGAATACTGTACGGCCGGCACCCAACGGGCCGAGCTTATAGATAGGGGTTTTAAGATCACCGGTGACGGTGAGGAGACCGTGGCCCCAACGGCGATATGCCAAACGGCCACGGTGCAACTGGCCGCGGACGGGACGGGCACCTTGGCCATCGCATCGGTGGACAACGGCTCCAGCGATACCTGTGGGATTGCCTCGCTGGTCCTATCGAAGGTGGACTTCAGGACCAGCGATATCGGTACAGAGACGGTTACCCTAACGGTCACCGACCCCAACGGGAATGAAAGTAGCTGTACGGCCAAGGTCACCATTGTGGCCTATCCCACAAGCGCCTTCGTCACCACCTGGGACACGACCGAATCCGGCGCCTCTGCCGACAACTCCATCACCATCTCCGCCACGGGTACCTATGATGTGGACGTGGGCAATGACGGCACCTACGACCTGTTCGACCAGACCGGGACCACGACGGTGATCGTGACCAATTACACCGACCCTGCAACCAATGGCAACTATACGGCCGGTGAGATACAGGTGGCCCTCAGCAGTGCGGCCACAGGGGCGGGGACCCTGACCCGGATACACTTTGGGGGCACGGACGGCGGCGACAGGGAGAAGCTGCTCTCGGTGGACCAATGGAGCACCAATGTGGCCTGGAGCACGATGGAAGGCGCCTTTGAGGGCTGTACGAACCTGAAGGTGGATACGGATGATGCCCCCAACCTGGGGAGTGTGGCGACCATGGCCGATATGTTCAAGGGCTGTACGTCCCTCGAGGGGGGCACGGGCTTTGCGATCTGGAACACGGCCGGGGTGTCCAATATGTCCGGTATGTTCTCCGGGGCGGTGTCCTTCAACGGGGAGATCGGCAGTTGGGACACGGGCAGCGCGACCGATATGACCTCCATGCTCAATGGGGCAAGCACCTTTGATCAGGACCTGGGGGGATGGGACCTTGGGCTGTTGACCCTGGGGACCTCCATGCTCAACGGCAGTGGGCTCTCGGTTGCGAACTGGGACGCGACGCTGGTGGGTTGGCACGGACAGGGCTCTAACGGCCTTACCGTGGGAGCCTCGGGCCTGGTGTACTGTGAGGCCTTCAACGAGCGTGGCTCGATGAACTTTGCCATTACCGGCGACGGCGTTTCGCAAGCCCAGCCGACGGCCCTATGCCGGCAGTCGGTGATGCTCCAACTGGGCCCCAGCGGTACGGCCACCTTAACGGCCGACCTTGTGGACGACGGTAGCAATGGCTGTGGGGATGTTTCCCTGACTCTGCAACGGAACACCTTCACAACCACCGATCTTGGTGATAACACGGTAACCCTTACGGTAAAAACCCCGGCCAACAACCAGACGGCCAACTGTACTATCACGGTAACTGTGGAGCCCAATTCCACCTTGTTTGTCACCACCTGGGACACGACCAAATCCGGTTCATCCACCGATGCGTCCATCACCATTCCCGGCATCGGGACCTACGATGTGGACGTGGGCAATGACGGTTCCTTTGACCTGTTCGACCAGACCGGGACCACTACCGTGGATGTCACTCAATATAAGGCCCCTGACGGTAACAGCTATACAGCAGGGGAGATACAGGTGGCCCTGCGCAATGCCTTCTCCGGGGATGGATCCCTGACCGGGTTCAAGGGAGGGGGCAGCAAGCTGCTCTCCGTGGACCAATGGGGCAGCGGCATCGCCTGGACCACCATGGAAGAGGCATTCATTGGCTGTGGCAATCTGGAGATCAGGGCACTCGATGCGCCCGATCTGGACAACGTGACCAGTATGAGACGAATGTTCCAAGGCTGTACCTCGCTTACGGGGAAACTGGGCTCCCTCGCCAGCTGGAACACGGCCAATGTAACGGATATGGGTGCCGTGTTCAACGGCGCGACCGCCTTTGACGGGGACATCGGTTCCTGGGATGTGGGCAATGTGACCACTATGATCTATATGTTCACCAGAGCAAGCGCCTTCAACCAGGACATCGGTTCCTGGAACGTGTCCAGCGTGAGGGATATGGAGGGTATGTTCGGTTTCGCAACGTCCTTTGACCAGGACCTTGCCTGGAACACGTCCAGTTTATCGTTGATGGATTACCTGTTCTGGGGCGCGACCTCCTTTAACGGGGACCTCAGTACCTGGGATGTGGGCAATGTGGGGAGCATGTGGTCGGTGTTCCATGACGCAAGGGCCTTTAACCAGGACCTCAGTTCCTGGAACGTGGGCAAGGTGCAGGATATGGAAAGCATGTTCGATGGGGCGAGTTCCTTTGACCAGAACCTTGGGGCCTGGAACATGGCCAGTTTGGGTATTGGTGCCGCCATGCTCAGCGGTACCGGGCTCTCCGAGGCGAACTGGGATGCCACGCTCAAGGGTTGGCACAGCAAGGGCCTTTCCAATGGCGCTAGTATTGGCGCCGATGGCCTGGTCTACTGTGAAGCCGGAAACGAACGCGCCGCGATGAGCTTCAACATTTATGGTGATAGCCCGGAAGATACCCCGCCAACCGCACTATGCCAGGAGGTATTGCTAGAACTGGGGACTGACGGTAAGGTTGGTCTTGATGCCACCCTTATGGACAACGGTTCCAATGATGCCTGTGGCGATGTCTCCTTAGAGGTGTCCAAAAGCAGCTTTACGGGCGATGACCTTGGAGCGAACACGGTGACCCTTACCGTGACCGATCCCAACAACAACTCGAAGACCTGTACCGCTTTGGTGACCGTGGAGGACAAGATAGCCCCCTCGGCCATTTGCCGGGACATTACCGTACAACTGGATGCCTTGGGCAGCGCAACGATTGCCACATCGGACATCGATAGCGGCTCTTCCGACAACAGTGGCACCGAGCTTACCCTTACCCTTTCCAAAACCAGCTTTGGCTGTTCCGATGTGGGAGACAACACGGTGACCCTTACTATTACTGACACCAGCAACAACTCGCACACTTGTACCGCTTTGGTGGCCGTGGAGGACAAAACGGTCCCCACAGCCATTTGTAAGGACATGACCATAGAATTGGGCACCTCCGGCAGCACGAACATCGTGGCGGAGGACGTGGACAACGGTTCCCGTGATGCCTGTGGGAGTGTCACCTTTGGCCTGTCCAAGACCAGCTTTGGTGTCGCCGACCTTGGGGACAGTACTGTGACCCTTACCGTGACCGACCCCAACAACAACTCCAAGACCTGTGTCGCTTTGGTGACCGTGTTGGACAAAACGGCCCCCAAAGCCATTTGTCGGGACATTACCGTACAACTGGATGCCTCGGGCAGCGCAACGATTGCCACGTCGGACATCGACAATGGCTCCTCCGACAACAGCGGTACCACACTTACCCTTTCCCTGTCCAAGACCAGCTTTGGCTGTTCCGATCTGGGGGACAACAGGGTGACCCTTACGGTAACGGACACCAGCAACAATTCGGACAGCTGTGCCGCCACGGTAATGGTGGAGGACAAGATTCAACCTATGGCGTTGTGCCAGGCGACAACAATTCAACTGGATACCGATGGTCTGGCCACTTTAGATCCCGCTTTCGTGGATAACGGTTCCCGAGATGCCTGTGGGAATGTCACCCTGGCGTTGTCCAAGACCAGCTTTGGTACCATCGACCTTGGGGACATTCCCGTGACGCTAACAGTGACCGACAACAGTGGTAATGTAGCGACCTGTGAGACCGTAATTACCGTAGAGGACAAGATTGCCCCCACGGCCATTTGCCAGGACATCACAGTGAAACTGAATACTTCGGGCAATACAACGATTACCGCGGCGGACGTGGACAACAACTCTTCCGATAATAGTGGTATAGTGTCCCTTTCCCTGGACAGGACTGGCTTCGGTTGCTCCGATGTGGGGGAGAACACCGTAACCCTTACCGCAACCGATGATAGTGGCAATCTGGCCATATGCACTGCAACAGTAACGGTGGCCCCCTTCGTGATGGCCATTGTGATGACCAATAACGGACCGATTTGCCAGGGCTCCCCCCTGCAGTTGGGTGAAACAAGCGGATTGGGGACTTCGTGGTCATGGGCCAGTAATGGGGAAGCCATTTTCAGTAATCCGGATATACGGAATCCAGAAGTAACCAATGTCTCGGACAGGGAGGAGTTCACCGTTACGGTCGCCCTATCCAACGGCTGTACAGGTATGGGCACCACCATAATCTCCGTTTTGGGGATTCCTGTCCTTGAGGTGGATACCGAACAGGATTTCTGTACTTCGGAAGCCCCCACGGTGTCCGATTTGGCAGCTTCCGGTAATGGCACTGTGCGCTGGTATACCGAAGCGGACAGCACCATGGAACTGGAAAGCGATGCTCCCCTTGTGGACGATACCGTCTATTACGGACTATTGGAGGATGGTAATGGTTGTACCTCCGAACGGGTCGCGATAAGGGTTGTCCTTGAAAACTGTATTGAGGTCCCAGAAGCGGACAAACTTGGGTTCTCACCAAATGGGGATGGAGTCAATGATACCTTTTCCATTTCGTGGTTGAAAGATGACTACCCCAATTATACCATGGCGGTTTATGACCGCAATGGTACTTTAGTGTACAAAGGGAATATAAGTACACCGGAATGGGATGGCAGCGCGAGCCGTGGTATTGTCCTGGGGGACAACAAACTGCCCAATGGGGTGTACTATTATACGATAGATTTCGGGGATGGAACTACACCACCGACCCAAGGCATCGTCTATTTGAACCGATAAGCAGGAGAACGTACGAGCAGGTTCGATGTAGGATTCCCATAACCATGGGAGAAATTAAACTTAAATGGATTTCTCAATCGTTGTTGCACTCCTTATTTCGAAATGACAAGGAAAACCAAAATGTAATTTCCTACCACTGGACCAAACTGTCATCCGGAGCGACCTTGGCCAAGGAGGTTTCCAAGATTTCATCCATCATACGGTCATTTCGACCAACGGGAGAAATCTAAAGCCTAGTACCGAAATTTCTCAATCGTCCTTACATCCTTATTTCGAAATGACAAGGAAAACCAAAATGTAATTTCCTACCACTGGACCATACTGTCATCCGGAGCGACCTTGGCGAAGGAGGTTTCCAAGATTTCATTCATCATACGGTCATTTCGACCATCGGGAGAAATCTAAAGCCTAGTACCGAAATTTCTCAATCGTCCTTACATCCTTATTTCGAAATGACAAGGAAAACCCACACTTTGCTTCCTGGTCGTTAGGCTACTGTTGACATGGACCGTGTTTACAAACAAATAACGCTTTGATTCTTCACAATAAATCTTAGGTCCAATAAATAGTACTTTGGATCCCGTTTGCTCCCAATAATTGGTTTTAGGTTGTGATAGCCATACAAATTATATTACCAAGATTCTATTTGTCAGCCATTTACAAGGGATCTCTAAAAAAACAGGTTTTTATAAGGAGGAATTTGAGCATTTTTAGCTTTACTATCATGATTATCAATTATGTATCCGCAACCAGTAGATATCGGTACTGAAGATTGCCGATGGGACTAAGGCAAGAGTGTGGGAATGCTTCCCATTGGCCATGGATAAGGCGCAATGGAAAACCCTGTTCCCGGGTTATGGCTTAGTGGTAAAGCCACATTGTGGATCCCATTTATTTTCAAATAGCAACGCCTGTTACATCATTGGTAGGGCTTTGGTCCCAAGGAAGGTACTTTTGCACTACTGGAAGTATACGCTTATCAATAGTGGTTGGAGAGGAAAATTCCCATGAAATCTTCCCGTTTGGAAAACCTTGGAACATTTTTGATCCCAAAGCGACGGGGAAGGTTAATTGGATGATTTGGAAAGATAGGATCAGTAAGGGATTGACCGTTTTGGGAAATCTTAGAAGACTAATGTCTTGGATGTTATCCAGGGTATGGTATCTGGAATTTCCGGCATGCCCAACTTCCCTTTCGCGCCCATGTCCAATAGCTGGGCGTACGCCCTTGGATAGAGCGGAATTCGAGGTGCTTCCTTCCCATTCTTCAATGCCGGACAATCTAAGTCGATTACCTTATATAAATGCTTTAACCCATCATGAGAATACATGACCTTATGAACCTTAAAAGGCTCGCGCTTACCTTTTTTACAGGCTTGGGGATTACCACGGGCCTGTCTGCCCAGGGCGTTTTTGTCACCACTTGGGACACGACCAAACCCGGCTCCTCCGGTGTAAACTCCATCACCATCCCGGCCTATGGGACTTACGATGTGGACCTGGGCAATGACGGTACCTATGAACTGACGGACGTGACAGGGACCACTACCATAAATGTGACCACCTATAATTATGCTCCTGGGGAAATACAGGTGGCCCTCCGTCAGGGTCTCGTCGTGCAAGGGCTAAGGACCCTGGACAGGATACATTTCAATAATACGGGTGACCGAGAGAAACTGCTTTCCGTGGACCAATGGGGCAGCATCTCCTGGAGCACTATGGAAGGCGCATTCCATGGATGCACCAATTTGAAGATTGAGGCTACCGACACCCCCAATTTGGGTAAGGTGACCAATATGTCCAAGATGTTCCAAGCATGTACGGTACTTACAGGCACCACGACAAACAATTTCTCCAATTGGGACACCAGTAAGGTGACCGATATGGGTAATATGTTCAATGGAGCAAGGACCTTCGACGGGAATATTGGATCCTGGAACACTAGCAAGGTAGAGGACATGAACGGCATGTTTTATCGGGCAACTGCCTTTGATCAGGACATTGGTTCCTGGAATACTAGCACCGTGACCACTATGAAGTGGATGTTTGATGACGCAACGGTTTTTAACCAGGACATCGGTTCGTGGGACACCAGCAATGTGACCGACATGAGCTATATGTTTCGGAAAACAACAGCCTTTAACCAGAACCTGGAGCTTTGGGACCTGAAGAAGTTGAGCGGTGGTACCGATATGTTCAATAACAGTGGGCTATCTGTTGCCAATTGGGACAACACGTTGATCGGTTGGAACAACCAGGGCTTTGCCAACACGGTGACCATTGGGGCCTCCGGCCTTACCTACTGTACTGCAACTGCCCAGCGTTCCGCACTGATATCCAGAAGCTTTAACATTACCGGTGACAGCTCCGAGAAGACTAATCCAACAGCACGATGCAAGCCAGCGGTACTCATACTGGGTGTCAACGGTACGGCAATCCTGAATCCCTCCCTTGTGGACGACGGTTCCAGCGATGCCTGTGGGGACGTCTCGCTAAGCGTATCCCCGAACACCTTTACGAGCGCTGACCTTGCCGCTGGTTCAAAAACGGTCACCCTTACGGTAACCGATCCCAACGACAACACGGAGGACTGTGAGGCCAAGGTCGCTGTAGTGGACTATGCAACGGGAATATTCCTCACCACCTGGGACACAACAGAGTCCGGCACGTCCAACAGCAACTCCATCACCATTCCCATTCCCCTCACGGAGACCTATGATGTGGATCTGGGCAATGATGGCAGCTATGAATTTACGGATCGGAGTGGACCCATTGAGATAAACATCACTGAATATAAGGATAGTAATAATACCAACTATACCGCCGGGGAAATACAGGTGGCCCTCCGTAGTGCAGCATCCGGGAAAGGAACCCTGACCAGGATATACTTCAACAATGGGGGTGACCGGCGGAAATTGCTCTCCGTGGACCAATGGGGCAGTGGTATCCCCTGGAGCACCATGGAGGGCGCCTTCCATGGCTGTGGGAATTTGAAGGTCAAGGCCACCGATGCCCCGGATCTGGGCAGTGTGACCAATATGTCCCGTATGTTCAGGTCCTGTGGCTCCCTTACAGGGACAACGGGCCTCTCGGGTTGGAACGTGTCCAACGTGACCGATATGTCCAATATGTTTTACAGTGCAAGCAACTTTAACGGGGACATCGGTTCCTGGGATGTGGCCAAGGTGATGAATATGAACGGGATGTTTGTCGGCAGTAGGTCGTTCGAGGGTACGGCGGGCCTCTCCAATTGGAACGTGTCCAGTGTGACGGATATGGGCTATATGTTTTCCGGGGCAAGTGCCTTTAACGCGGACATCGGTTCGTGGGACGTTGCCGAGGTGACCAATATGGGTTGGATGTTCCGTTTTGCCACTTCGTTTGACCAGGACCTGGGCTCGTGGAACGTGGCCAAGGTGACCAATATGGACAACATGTTCCGGGCCATGGACGTCTTTGACCAGGATCTGGGTTCCTGGGACACCGGTAATGTGGCGGATATGTCCGGCATGTTTGCCTACACCAAGGCCTTCAACGGGGACATCGGTTCCTGGGATACCAGTGGCGTGACCGATATGGAGGGCATGTTCCTGAACGCGACGGCCTTTAACCGGGACATCGGTTCTTGGAACGTTGCCGGGGTGACCAATATGACCTGGATGTTCGCCATACCCAATGGTGCGACCGGCACAAGTAAGTTCAATCAGTACATTGGTTCGTGGAACGTGGGCAAGGTGACCAATATGGGACATATGTTCTGGAACGCCGGCGTCTTTGACCAGAATTTGGGGACCTGGGACCTGGGGCAGGTGACCAATGGCACCCATATGCTCAGCAACAGTGGGCTCTCGGTTGCCAATTGGGACGGCACGCTGATTGGTTGGGAGGATAAGGGCTTTTCGAACACCCCTACCGTTGGCGCCTCTGGCCTAGTCTATTGCAAGGCTTTTTACGAACGCGCCGAGTTAATACGTAGTAGCCTTTTTATTACTGGTGACACCAAGGCAACGACCCAAACGAAGGCGAATTGCAAGGCGGTAACACTTCGACTGGGCACCAATGGTACGGTTACCCTGACGTCCGATCTTGTGGATGACGATAGTGAGGGCTGTGGGATTTTGCTGAGCCTGTCCCAATCCAGCTTTACGACTGGAGATATTGGCACGGAAACAGTGACCCTTACAGTGACCGATCCGAACAATAACACGGACACTTGCTTGGCCAAAGTGACCGTAGAGGACCCCACAAGCGTATTTGTGACCACCTGGGACACTACCAAATCCGGCACCTCCGGAAGCAATTCCATCCATGTCCCTGCCACGGGAACCTATGATGTGGATCTGGGCAATGATGGCAGCTATGAACTGACGGACCAGACCGGGCCTGTTACCATCAATGTAGTTGACGAAAACTATACCGCCGGGGAGATAGCAGTGGCCCTTCGCAATGCGGTTTCCGGAAACGGGGATTTAACTGGGATACAGTTCAATAATGGAGGGGACAGGCAGAAGCTGCTCTCCGTGGACCAATGGGGTGGGATATCCTGGAACACCATGGCCGGTGCATTCCATGGCTGTAGCAATTTGGAGGTCAATGCAACCGATGCCCCCGACTTGGGCAGTGTGACCGACATGGGTCAGATGTTCCAGGGCGCGACCACTTTTAACGGGGACATTGGTTCCTGGAACACAAGCCAAGTGACCAATATGGCTGGTCTGTTCGCCAGCGCAAGCCTATTTAACCAGGACATCGGATCATGGAACGTATCCAAAGTGACGGATATGGGCGATATGTTTCAGGACGCAAGTGCCTTTGACCAGGACATCGGTTCCTGGAACACAAGCGAGGTGACCGATATGGCCGGTACGTTTGCTGGCGCAAGCGTGTTTAACCAGGACATCGGATCATGGAACGTATCCAAAGTGACGGATATGGGCGATATGTTTCAGGACGCAAGCGCCTTCGACCAGGACATCAGTTCCTGGAACACCGATAGTGTGACCAATATGGCAGGTATGTTCGAAGGTGCCAAGATTTTTGACCAGGACATCGGTTTATGGGAGACCGGAAATGTAATCAATATGTCAAGGATGTTCAACACTGCCGAAGCCTTTGACCAGGACATTGGCGGTTGGAATGTAAGTATGGTCACGAACATGGAAAACATGTTCTTCTCTGCCAATAGCTTCAATCAGGATATCGGCGGTTGGAATGTAAGCAAGGTCACCAACATGAAAAACCTATTTAATGATGCCCTTAATTTCAATCAGGATATTGGCGGTTGGGATGTGGGCGAGGTAATCAACATGGACGGGATGTTTTATGACGCCAAAACCTTCAACCAGGACATCGGTTCCTGGAATATGTCCAGAGTGATCAATATGTCCCATATGTTTACTGGTGCCGTTGTCTTCAATGTGGACATCAGTTCCTGGAATGTGGACCGTGTTACCAATATGCACGCCATGTTCAAAGGGGCAAGTACCTTTAACGGGGACATCGGTTCCTGGAACACGGGCATCGTGACCAATATGGGTCAGATGTTCTGGGGCGCTAGCGCCTTTGATCGGGACATTGGTTCCTGGAACACGAGCGAGGTAACCGATATGGCGCTGATGTTTGACAGCGCAACCGTTTTTAGTCAGGACATTGGTTCGTGGGAGACGGGCAAGGTGACCAATATGTACGCCATGTTTTGGAATGCAACCGCCTTTAACGGGGACATTAGTTCCTGGAACACGGGCAACGTGACCAGTATGGAAAGCATGTTTAGTGGGGCCAGTGCCTTTGACCAGAACCTGGGCAGATGGAATTTGGGAGCATTGGGCGATGGCAATAATATGCTCGACAATAGTGGGCTCTCCATGGACAACTGGGACAATACGATCTTCGGTTGGCATGAGCAGGGCTTTGATAATGATGTTACCATTGGCGCCTCCGGTCTGGTCTATTGTAGGGCTGCTATCCAGCGTGCTGCGATGACGACCTTCAGCTTTATCGGCGATAGCAAAGGAACTATCCAGACAACGGTGACGTGCAAGGCGGCGGCAACGCTCCGACTGGGCACCGATGGTACGGCCACCCTGACGCCTGACCTTATAGATGGTGGTAGTGATGGTTGTGGAATTTTGCTGAGCCTATCCAAAACCAGCTTTACGACCAACGATATTGGAACGGAAACGGTGACCCTATCGGTAGCCGATGGTAGCAGCACGAAAACCTGTACGGCCAAGGTGACTGTGGAGGATCCCGCAAGCCTGTTTGTAACCACCTGGGACACCACCAAATCCGGAACATCCAACAGTAATTCTATCCTTATCCCCGTTAAGCAGTCCGACCCGGACAGGGATATCTATTATGATGTGGACCTTGGCAATGATGGCAGCTATGAATTGACGGACCAGACCGGACCAATTACGATCAATGTGACCACCTATGGCCATACCGCCGGACAAATACAGGTGGCCCTTCGCAATGCCGTCTCCGAGAAAGGGAGCCTGGAGCGGATACATTTCAACAATACGGACGACAGGCTAAAACTCCTCTCGGTGGATCAGTGGGGTAGTAGTATCTCCTGGAGAACAATGGCAGCGGCATTTTACGGCTGTAGCAATCTGGATGTTCTGGCCAGTGATGCGCCTGACTTGAACGAGGTGACCGATATGACCTCCATGTTTGCCCATGCAAGCACCTTTAACGGGGACATCAGTTCCTGGAACACCAGCAAGGTAACCGATATGGCAGGCATGTTCTCCGGCGCAAGCGCTTTTAACGGGAACATCGTTTCCTGGAATGTGACCAAAGTGGAGGATATGGGGAATATGTTCAATGGTGCAAGTAGCTTTAACGGAGCCATCGGTTCCTGGAACACTAGCAAGGTAACCGATATGGCAGGCATGTTCTCCGGCGCAAGCGCTTTTAACGGGAACATCGTTTCCTGGAATGTGACCAAAGTGGAGGATATGGGGAATATGTTCAATGGTGCAAGTGCCTTCAACGGCAACATCGGTTCCTGGAACACCAGTAGCGTGACCGATATGGCAGGCATGTTCTCCGGTGCAAGTACCTTTAACGGTAACATCGCTTCCTGGAACGTGGCCAAGGTGGGGGATATGGGCAGCATGTTCAATGGCGCGAGTACCTTCAACAGCAACATCGGATCCTGGGACACGGGCAATGTGACCGATATGGCAGGCATGTTCTCCGGTGCCAGTGCCTTTAACGGTAACATCGCTTCCTGGAACGTGGCCAAAGTGGAGGATATGGGGAGCATGTTCAATGGTGCAAGTAGCTTTAACGGAGCCATCGGTTCCTGGGACACTGGTGAGGTGACCGGTATGGGCAATATGTTCACTGGCGCAAGCGTCTTTAACGGGGACATTGGTCCTTGGAACGTGGCCAAAGTAGGGGATATGTCCAATATGTTCACTGGTGCGAGTGCCTTCAACGGCAACATCGGCTCCTGGGACACGGGCAATGTGACCGATATGGAGGGGATGTTCTCCGGTGCGGGCGCCTTTGACCGGAACTTGGGGGAATGGGACCTGGCGGCATTGACCAATGGAAGTGATATGCTGGACAACAGTGGGCTCTCGGTTGCGAACTGGGACGCCACGCTAATCGGCTGGGAAGGCCAGGGCCTTTCCAACACGCCGACGGTTGCCGTTGGCGCTTACGGCCTGGTCTACTGCAGGGCCCATTACGAACGTGCGGCGTTGATAGGTAGCAGCCTCAACATTACAGAGGACAGCAGGGCGGGTACCCAGCCGACGGCGTTGTGCCAACAACAGGCGGTGGAGCTCGAACTGGGTGCCACTGGCACGGCGACCCTTGATCCCGCCCTTGTGGACGCCGGCAGCGATGGTTGCGGAATCACCCTGGCCTTGTCCAAGACCAACTTTGATGCCACCGACCTTGGGGACAACACGGTGACCCTGACGGTGACCGACCCCAGCAACAACTCGAAGACCTGTACGGCCACGGTGACCGTATTGGGTACGGATCCCAAGAGCGTATTTGTGACCACCTGGGACACCACCAGGCCCGGCAGTTCCGGTAACAACTCCATTATCATCACCGCCATAGGGACCTATGATGTGGACCTGGGCAATGACGGGATTTATGAACTGACGGACCAGCAGGGGAAGATCACCGTGGATGTGACCGAGCATAACCGTACCGCCGGGCAGGTACAGGTGGCCCTTCGCAACGCCCACTCCGGTGGGGGGACCTTGAACGGGATAAGTTTTAATCCCTTCGTTGTGGGCCTTCAGGTCGATAAACTTAAGCTGCTCTCGGTGGACCAATGGGGCAGTGCCATCTCCTGGAGCACCATGGCAACCGCATTTTCCGGTTGTGGCAACCTGGAGGTCAAGGCGACGGACGCCCCCGATCTGGGCAGTGTGACCAGTATGTCCAATATGTTCAATGGCTGTATGAAACTTAAGGGGAATACGAGCTTTTCCGGCTGGAACACGTCCAAAGTGGAGGATATGACGGGTATGTTCAATGGCGCAAGTTCCTTTAATGTGGACATCGGTTCCTGGAATACCAGTAGCGTGTCCAGTATGGCCTCCATGTTCCGGAACGCAAGTGCCTTTGACCAGGACATCGGTTCCTGGAACACCAGCAAGGTGACGGATATGTACCGCATGTTCGGTGCAACCAGCACAAATTCCTTTAATCAGGACATCGGTTCCTGGAACACGGGCAGCGTCACCAATATGCAGTTGATGTTTGAGAACGCAACCGCTTTTGACCAGAACCTGGGCAAATGGGATCTGGGGAAGTTGACCAATGCCACTGATATGCTCGACGGTAGTGGGCTCTCCATGGCCAACTGGGACGCCACGATCATCGGTTGGCATACGGAGGGTTTCCACCAAACTCCCACTTTCACCATCGGTGCTGATGGCCTGGTGTACTGTGCGGCCGGCACCGAACGTAAAGCATTCGGCCTTAATATTATCGATGACGGCTCGGAGAAGATCGACCCGACGCCACAATGCAAGGCAGCGACAATTTACCTGGGCAGCAATGGCACGGCCAGCTTGACACCTGTTCTTGTGGACAACGGTTCCAGTGATGCCTGTGGGAATGTCTCATTCAGCCTATCCCAAACCACTTTTACGGCCAGTGAACTTGGGAATAACACGGAGACCTTGACGGTAACCGACCCCAATGGGAACGAAGACACTTGTACAGCAACGGTGACCGTAGGGGACAACACGGCCCCCAGCCCAAGTTGCCGGGACATTAGCGTGGAACTGGACACGTCCGGCAGTGCAACGATTACCACATCGGACATCGACAACGGCTCTTCCGACAATAGTGGTACCGCCGTTACCCTTTCCCTGGACACCACCAGCTTTGGCTGTTCCGATTTGGGGGACAACACGGTGACCCTGACCGTGACGGACGCCAGCAGCAACTCGAACAATTGTACCGCTGTGGTAACCGTTGAGGATAAAACGGCCCCCATGCCAAGTTGTCGGAACATCAGTGTACAACTGGGCGCCTCGGGCAGCGCAACGATCGTGGCTGCGGACGTGGACAACGCTTCCAGTGATACCTGCGAGAACATCACCCTTTCCCTGGACACCACCAGCTTTGGCTGTTCCGACCTTGGGGACAACACGGTGACCCTGACGGTGACCGACCCCAGCAGCAACTCGGACAGCTGTACCGCCACGGTGACCGTAGGGGACAGCACGCTCCCCACTCCAGGTTGCCAGGATATCAGCGTGGAACTGAGCACGTCGGGCAGCGCGACGATTGCCACATCGGACATCGACAACAGCTCTTCCGACAACTGCGGGAGCGTCACCCTGGGGTTGTCCACGACCAGCTTTGGTGCCAACGAACTCGGGGACAACACGGTGACCTTGACGGTGACCGACGCCAGCAACAACTCGAAGACCTGTACGGCCACGGTAACCGTGGAGGACAAAACGGCCCCCTCACCAAGTTGCCGGGACACCAGCGTACAATTTAGCGCCTCGGGCAGCGCAACGATCACCACCTCGGACATCGATAACGGCTCCTCGGACAACAGTGGTACCGCCGTTACCCTTTCCCTGGACACCACCAGCTTTGGCTGTTCTGACCTGGGGGACAACACGGTGACCCTTACGGTAACGGACGCCAGCAGCAACTCGGACAGCTGTACCGCCACGGTGACGGTTGAGGATAAAACGGCGCCCACGCCAAGTTGCCGGGACATCAGCGTACAACTGGGCGCATCGGGCAGCGCAACGATCGCCACATCGGACGTGGATAACGGTTCCAGCGATACCTGCGGGAGTGTTACCCTAGGGTTGTCCACGACCAGCTTTGGCGCCAACGAGCTTGGGGACAACACGGTGACCCTTACCGTAACGGACGCCAGTAACAACTCGGACACCTGTACCGCTGTGGTGACCGTAGGGGACAGCACGCTCCCCACGCCAAGTTGCAAGGACATTACCGTTGATTTGGGTACTTCGGGTAGCGCAACGATCGCCACCTCGGACATCGACAACGGCTCCTCGGACAACAGTGGTACCGACCCTGCCCTTTCCCTGGACACCACCAGCTTTGACTGTTCCGACCTGGGGGACAATACGGTGACCTTGACGGTGACCGATGCCAGCAACAACTCGAACAGCTGTACCGCTGTGGTGACCGTGGGGGACAACACGCTCCCCACGCCAGGTTGCCAGGACATCAGCGTACAACTGGACACGTCGGGCAGCGCAACGATTAACACATCGGACATCGACAACGGTTCCAGCGATGCCTGTGGGGGCATTACCCTGGCCTTGTCCAAGACCGGCTTTGGTGCCACCGACCTTGGGGACAACACGGTGACCCTGACGGTAATGGACGCCAGCAACAACTCTGACAGCTGTACGGCCAAGGTGACCGTGGGGGACAGCACGCTCCCCAGCCCAAGTTGCAAGGACATCAACGTACAACTTAGCGCCTCGGGCAGCGCAACGATTGCCACCTCGGACATCGACAACGGCTCCTCCGACAACAGTGGTACCGCCGTGGCCCTTTCCCTGGACACCACCAGCTTTGGCTGTTCCGACCTTGGGGACAACACGGTGACCTTGACGGTGACCGATGCCAGCAACAACTCGGACAGTTGTACCGCCACGGTGACCGTGGGGGACAACACGCTCCCCACGCCAGGTTGCCAGGACATCAGCGTAAAACTGGACACGTCGGGCAGCGCAACGATCACAACATCTGACATCGACAACGGCTCCTCCGACAACTGCGGGAGCATTACCCTTGGTCTATCCAAAACTCGCTTTGGTGCCACCGACCTTGGGGACAACACGGTGACCTTGACGGTGACGGACCCCAGCAACAACTCGGACAGTTGTACGGCCACGGTGACCGTGGAGGACAAAACGGCCCCCTCACCAAGCTGCCGGGGCATCAGCGTACAACTGGACGCCTCGGGCAGCGTAGCGATCACCACCTCGAACATCGACAACGGTTCCTCAGACAATAGTGGCACTACTGTATCGCTATCCCTTGACAAGACGACTTTCGGCTGTTCCGATCTAGGGGACAACACGGTGACCTTGACGGTAACGGACGCCAGCAACAACTCGGACACTTGTACCGCCACGGTGACCGTAGGGGACAGCAGGCTCCCCACCCCAGGTTGCCAGGACATCATTGTACAACTGGGCGCCTCAGGTAGCGCAACGATCACAACATCGGACATTGACAGCGGTTCTTCCGACAACTGCGGGAGCCTTACCCTGTCCTTGTCCAACACCGGTTTTGGTGCAAATGATCTGGGAGACAACACGGTGACCCTTACCGTAACGGACCCCAGCAACAACTCGGACAGCTGTACGGCCATAGTTGAGGTGGATGACAACACAGACCCCACGGCCATTTGTCGGGACATCACCATGGAACTGAACGCCTCGGACAGCGCAACGATCAGCACCTCGGACATCGACAACGGCTCCTCCGACAACAGCGGTACGGTGTTGCTATCCTTGGACGAAACCAACTTTGATACCACCGACCTTGGGGACAACACGGTGACCCTTACCGTAACGGACGCCAGTAGCAACTCGGACACTTGTACCGCAGTGGTGACCGTAGTGGACCGCTCGGCCCCCACGGCCATTTGCCGGGACATCAGTGTACAACTGGACGCCTCGGGCAGCGCAACGATCACCACGTCGGACATTGACAACGGCTCCTCCGACAACAGCGGCACGGTGTCACTATCCCTAGACAGGACAAGCTTTGGCTGTTCCGATCTGGACGACAACACGGTGACCCTTACGGTAAAGGACAGTAGCAATAACACGAACAGTTGTATCGCTGTGGTGACCTTGGAGGATAAAATTGACCCTACAGCCCTTTGTCAGGACATTGCCATTGAACTGGACGCTTCGGGCAGCGCAACGATCACAACATCGGACATGGACAACGGTTCCAGTGATGCCTGTGGGAGCGTCATCCTTTCCCTCTCCAAGACCAGCTTTGGTGCCAATAACCTTGGTGCGAACACCGTGACCTTAACAGTGACCGACGGTAGCAGCAACATTGCGACCTGTACGGCCACGGTGACCGTAGAGGACGGAACGGCACCAACGGCCAGTTGCCAGGACATTACTGTGGAACTGGACACAACAGGCAGTGCAACGATTACTACAGCCGACATCGACAACGGCTCATTTGATAACAGCGGCACGGTGTTGCTTTCCCTGGACAGGACAGGTTTTGGCTGTTCCGATGTGGGGCAGAACACCGTGACCCTTACCGTGACCGAAAATA
>WNKP01000015.1 GCA_009797885.1 Flavobacteriaceae bacterium GF1 | reverse complement strand
GCCATGAAACCATCAAAGGACCCTTCGGCTGCGCTCAGGGTAACTTCGACCATCAAAGTTTGCAAGCAAACTTTGGGTCTCAGTTACATCCGCAACCGCCACCGGACTTCCCACCATTGGCACCAGAAGCTGCTTCCCGATAAATTTGAAAGGTAGTTTCAAAACGCTCGGAGCTTTTGAAGCCAAGTTGCATCTCTTCATCGTTCAGATAAATCTTCTCATACTCTTTAACCGCCACACATGAGGTAGTCATGGCAAGCAGTACCAAACAAACTAAAACACCCTTCATTTTTCTACATATTGGTTCGTATCAAAAACGATTCCCGCACTTTTATGGACTTTATTTTCCCCATCCACAAGGACCACTTCCACCCCATCCAACTGATTTATCAAATGTATTCCACTATCCCTGCCCATAATGAAAACGGCGGTTGCCAGGGCATCACAAAGCTCGGCCCTTTTGGAAAAAATGGAAACGCTGGTAACTCCTTTTGTAGGGTAACCTGTTCTTGGGTCAATGATATGCGAATACTTTTCGCCCTTAAAGACGATGTATTTTTCATAATTGCCCGAAGTGGCGACGGAAGACTCCACTACGGGTAACCATGAGTATATCTTATTCTTTTCCACAGGATTGGTAATTCCAACCATCCATTTTTCACCGGTCTCCCGCGTTCCCCATGTGGTCAAATCCCCGGAAGCATTTACAATTCCCCCTTTGACCCCCTTTGAAATCAAAAGCTCTTTCGCCATATCGGCCGCATAGCCTTTCCCTATGGCCCCAAAACCAATCCGCATTCCTACCTGTTGCAAAAAGACCGTTTGCTCATCCGGGTCAAGAATTATTTTTTGGTGCCCTATTTTTTCTATTGAGGCTTTTACATCGGACGCTGTGGGCATTTTATCCATGGTTCCATCATACTTCCAGATATTGTCCATTGAGGCATAGGAAATGTCAAAGGCGCCATCGGTAATTTCGGATATTTTTTTGGAACGCTCAATCAATAGAAATAACTCCCTGCTTACCTTAACCGGTTGTATTCCAGCATTTCTATTGATTTTAGAAGTTTCGGAGTTCTTATCCCAAGAGGAGATCACGGCCTCAATACGTTTAATTTCGGATACGGCCTCGTCAATATTGATATAGCCTATTTCTTCCGTGGGAGCCACAACGCTGATCTCAAAAGTGGATCCCATAAGGTGCAATGTCCTTTTTACCACAATATCCCTTTCCTCCTGGGCCTGCATTCCCAAGCCAACCATTAAAACAACTAGGAGGGCATACCATTTCATTGAAGGAAGGAATCTAGGAGTTTAATATACTTTTTGGGGCCAAATCTTTCATATCCCGTTGTTCCCAAAACATTGGCATCTTTATCCAAAACCAAAACCAAGGGAAAGTACCCCTTCGGATTAAATTGCTGTGCCAATTCCTTATGGCTATCCAACAATTCCTGGGGAAGCTCGTTTTTTTTCTTTTTTGGGAAATCGGCCTTATAAAGGACATAGTTTTTTGAAGCATGTTCTTTGAAAGCTTCGGACTGCCAAATGCTTTTTTCCAGTTTTATGCACGGTGCACACCAATCCGATCCCGAAAACACCAAAATGACCGGCTTATTTTCCTGGGAAGATTTGGACAATGCCATATCAAAGTCAGGTTGCCAATTTTGGGAGATTCCCAATAACGGAAGTAGCAAAACCACAGTGCAAAGCCAACGTTTCATTTGGTGAAGACTTAAAGCTTATTCAAAAATACGCAAGATATCCCCGTTCAGTTCGGTGTTGAATACTTTTAAGGGATTGTTGGTGATGGTATTCAACGGTGTTCCGTCCTGATCAAAACGCGAGCCGTGGGTAGAGCAGAAAAAAATTCCGCCATTTTCCGTAATAAAACGGACTTCCTCTGTTTGTTGGTGACTACAAATCTGACTGGCAGCCACCAATTCCCCTTCCAGATTGCGGGCCACCACTACAAAGTTCTGTCTTATAAAACCACCATTTGTAGCCAAGGGTGCAGCCTCGGCCGAGGTTAAATCAATAGTGAAATCCACTCCTTCCGGAACCGGAAAGGTTTCCAAATCCTCACCATCCGAGGAACATCCACCTAAACAAGGAAATACAACGGCAAAAGCCGCGCCTGCTCCCAGGGAGCGCAAAAATTCTTTTCTTTCCATAGCAATTCTTTTTTTGGGGTTATAAAAAGAACGCAATTCCAAGGGTATTCGTATTAGGGATACTGGAAGTTTCCGAATTCACTGTGTATGGTCAATCTTTTTTTATCCGATGCTTCCACCCTGCCCACTATCTGCGCATCTACTTGAAATGACCTGGAAATGGAAATAAGATCGTCCGCTACGGAGGCATCCACATACAATTCCAAGCGGTGGCCACAGTTGAAAACCTGATACATTTCCTTCCAATCCGTACCCGATTGTTCCTGTATTAACCTGAACAAGGGCGGAACCTCAAAAAGCTTGTCCTTAATGACATGGCCCTGGTCCAAGAAATGCAATATTTTGGTCTGCGCCCCTCCACTACAATGCACCATACCGTGGATGTGTTCCGAGTTATATTTCTCCAGGATTTTTTTAACGATCGGCGCATAGGTCCGTGTTGGGGAAAGCACCAACTTTCCGGCATCCAAGGGGGTATCCTCAATGGGGTCTGTTAGTTTTTTGTTTCCGGAGTACACAAGTTCCGAAGGAACGGATGCATCAAAACTCTCCGGATATTTTTTCGCAAGGTATTTGGAAAATACGTCATGGCGCGCGGAAGTCAAGCCGTTACTTCCCATCCCCCCATTGTATCCGGTTTCATACGTTGCCTGTCCGTATGACGCCAAACCAACAATGACGTCACCGGTCCTTATATTGGCATTGTCAATGACATCGGAACGTTTCATTCGGGCAGTAACCGTGGAATCCACAATAATGGTGCGGACCAGATCCCCCACGTCTGCCGTTTCCCCTCCTGTGGAATGAATGGTAATCCCATGGTTTGCCAGATCTGAAATCAATTCTTCGGTACCATTGATCAATGCCGAAATCACCGCTCCCGGCACTAAGTTCTTATTCCGACCAATGGTGGAGGACAACATAATATTATCCGTTGCACCTACACAGATAAGGTCATCTACATTCATGATAAGGGCATCCTGGGCTATTCCCTTCCAAACATCCAAATCACCGGTTTCCTTCCAATACATATAGGCCAGTGAGGATTTGGTCCCTGCCCCATCCGCATGCATCACCAAGCAGTGGTCTTCACTGCCCGTGAGATAATCCGGTACGATTTTACAAAAGGCTTTTGGAAAAAGTCCCTTATCAACATTCTTAATGGCATTATGGACATCTTCTTTAGAAGCAGAAACCCCGCGTTGGGCATATCGTTTACTGGTATCTAGGGACATAACCAAAGTTTGGGCAAAAATAGAAAAACGAAGTGGGTGGGACGAATGACATAGTTGGAATTCTTATTTTTAAGAAAATTAAACAACCATGAGCCGCAACCCTCTTTGTCTTTCTTTTGTAGTGGTACTGTTTATTGCCTCTTGCAGAACTGAAAAGAAAATGGAAACCCAAACATGGCATACTAAAAAATCAGCCATGGAAAACGCAGTGCACAACCAATTGCATGAAATAGAAAAGGAACACGGCTGGTCTTTGCTTTTTGACGGGAAAACACTGGATGGATGGCACCTATACAACAAACCGGATTCCACCCATTTATCGGCCTGGGAAGTAAAAGATGGCATGCTCTATTGTAATGCCACTGATGAAACAAAGGTTTTTGGGGATTTGGTAACAGATAGGGAATTTGAAAACTATGAACTGGTTTTTGATTGGCAAATGGCGGTTAGGGGCAATGGCGGTGTCTTTATAAACGTTCAGGAATCCCCGGAATTTGCCGCTACGTATGTTACCGGCCCGGAATACCAGCTTTTGGAACCGGCACACATGGACACCAAAACGCCAAAAAAACGCGCAGGCTGCCTTTGGGGGGTATCGCCACAGCTAAATGAGGTAGCGGCCAAACCCAACGGACAATGGAATACCTCCCGGATAGTTCAGCAAAACGGAAAAATTGAATTTTATCTCAATGGCAAACTAACGGCATCCGAAGAATTCAATTCGCCAGCTTGGAAACAGAAAGTCGCCCAAAGTAATTTTGCCGACAATCCTGATTTTGGCAAAACTTCCAAAGGCAGGATAGCCCTTCAAAACTGGTACTTTGAAGCTTGGTTCAGGAATATGAAAATCAGGGAATTTTGATATTCTTCTTAGGGAAATGTAGTTTTTAAAAGTCTCCTGCATTTTTTATCGTCCTCCTTATTTTATTTATCCCTATAATCGATACAGGTCAAGAAGTCAATTTTTCAATACTTCTGTCCAATACCCATACATGCCACCGTGCTACTTTTTTATGGCCGATACCTTACTTGTTTTTAATCCAAAAAGTGGCCTTAGCAATGTGATTCTTCTAATCACATATTCATAAAGAAGCCATGAAAATCCAAAAGTGCCAATAATCATGAGTATCATTTTAAGCCCATAATGCAGCGGTAAATCCCTAAGTTGGTATCCAAGAAAAATGGTAATGGTAAAATGAAGTATATAAAAAGGATAAACGGCAACATTTCTATAGGCCAGCACCTTGCTTTTCCTGTTTAAATACCTGGAACTAAAACCAAAAATAGCAAGGATCCAACACCAAACGTTCAAAGGTTTTAAAACTTGGACCCATAAAGGGGTTTGCCCCTTTGCCAGCATGTAAACCACCAAAACGGACGCCAACAATCCCATTATCAGCGAAGGATACCTCATCTTCACAAAGGCTTTCCAGAGCGGGTCACCAAGATTGGCCAAGAAGAAACCGGCAAAAAAACAGACGTAATAATAGTTAAAGGCATACCAATCATCCTTTAGGGCCATGGTTAAGGGAAACCGCTTCTCCAAGGTTATTTCTATAATGATCAATGGAATGACAAATAGAAATAGCGCATGTGGCAAGCTCTCGATTATCCGTCTAAAAACACGAAAGAGGGATGTCCCATACTTTCTTAAAAACAGAAACAGTGGCAGTGCCATTACTGACATGATCAATAGATAGGCCAAGAACCATAGGTGTCCCCAACTAAAATTACCTTTAGGATAAGTACCTTCAAAGTTTGACGGATAGTAGTCAAAATATGAAATATCAATGGTTCCGTGAGCAAGGCGTTCGAGATATACTTGCGGTGGAACCACAATGAGCGTCCCAACCAATAGGGGAACGAACAAACGGATGAAACGTTGCTTCAGGAATGTTCCCCCCGATTTTGAAGACAGCAAAAAATGCGTGCCAATCCCCGAAATCACAAAAAGTATGGGCAGCCTCCATTGGCGTACAAACAGCATGGGCCATAATAACCAACTTACCTGCACATTGTTTTTTAAGGGCAAATCCCATGGCACGAGACCTTCCCACTCCACAAAAAACAATCCAACATGCCAAAATATCAGCACATCGAAGACAATTACCCGTATCCAATCCATATCGTATCTTCTCTCACCCATGTTTTTTTTGGCAATACTAGCCAAAGCATTAGGGCGGGTAGAAAATCCGTGATGAACGGGCCTGTTGTGTGCTGTACGGGACACATTGACATCCCAATGGGAAAGCAATGGGGATAAATGGGAAGGCAGATCAGCCCTGTTTGGTCAGCTTTTCCTTTGGAAACGACCGGGAAGCAGGAACTTTAAAATCCATACCATCAAGGACAATCATAACGGAACGTGCATTTCCCTGAAAGGACACCACTTTGTTCCGGTTAATGATATAGGATTTATGGCATCTAACAATTGTGGGGATGTCGCTTGTTTTTTCAAGAAAACCGACCAAAGTAAGCCGTATCATTTCCTTTTTAACTAAGGACCCCTCATGCCAAAATACCGTTGCATAATTACCCCCTTCGGCCTTAACACATATCAAATCGGAAGCACTAATGGTCAGGATGGTCTCCTTACTTGATTTCAGTTCAATCGGTTTATCGATCGCTAAGTCGCGTTGCTTTTTTATTCCCTTGCTAAGGGATGCCGCTCGATTCCTATTTCTTTGAAAAAGATACTTTTCGAGAATATAGAGTATAAAGACGACCGGAATCGCCCCCACCGAAAAGGTGATTACAATCCAGGATACCATTGTAATATTGTCCATGGATTCGAGGCCGGCCACATAAGCTTCCTTTCCCAGGTGTTGGCCATAAAAGTAGTTTACAATGGCAATGGTGAAAAGAATCCAAAGGATACTCAGCACATTTTTTCCGGTAGTCCAGTCCGAACTTTTAATGATTGTGGGAAAGAGCATTGGAAACAAAAAGAGATACACCGCCGTTACCATAAAATCGATAAAACCAAAACCCAACAAAAAGGGAAACATTTCTTTGCTGGATTCAATTCCAAATGGTCTGATTATGATTAAAATGAAAACAACAATTATCCCCGAACCCACAGCGATACCTAGCTTTTCCTTGGCCGATTCAACAAGTGGGTATGGTTTTCGAAACCAGCCTGTACTATGATTGTTCATTTTTGGATTAAATAACGCTCCATATCGTTTTGCCTAGGGTATTTGGATGGTATAACACCCTAACCATTATAACATTGGAAATAGCCGGGATTTCCAGCTACGCCCTAAACTTAGGAATAATGTATGGATTTTCCAGCCGGAAAATCCGCCGTACTAGGCCATAAACGAGACCATTTCGGTAGCTACCTTCCCCAATTCCTGATTTCCCTGAATGCTAATTTTGTCCTGTAAATCATGAGGACGAAGGCTTTTTGAAAAGAGCTTCCATGCCGCATAGGAATCTATTGAAACTTCTACCTCAACCGCAGACCCTGGAGTCAATTCGATTTGTTCCCAGTTCTTTCCATTAAAGCGCACGTACCAATCTCCACGGACAGCTCCGGTAAGGTTCATTTGAACTATACTCCCTTTATCCGCTTTAACCTCCCTAAACGTATGTGGCAGTGCGTACATACAAACATCCAGAAAAGGGAGGTAAAACTCATCGGTCATAATGCCCTGCACTCCAACCGCATCCCTAATTTGTTGTTGGTGCAAAAACTTTTCCGTGTATTCCCTTGCGATATGCATCCAGTTTTTGCTTTCACTTTCCCCTGCCCAAGCAACCGGAAATACAGCTTTGTCATATGGGTCCAACGAGGCGTAGTAGTCACAAAAGGGCTTTCCGGTGTGTTTAAGCAAATCTATCAGCATTTCAGGACTCACTCTTTTCATGGCCAGGACCCAATCTGCGTTTAATTGATTGAGAAAGTCCAACAGTTCCTGGTAGGAACCTATTTTGGGGGTATCAAACATATGGCCGTCCCGAAGCCCTGATAATATACGGATGTTCCCATCCAATAAGTGGGCCACAACATCTTTCACGGTCCAAAGTTTCGCAACGGTCTGTTGGTTCCAGTCGCTTTTATCCAAGCTTTCAAGAAGCTCGATCAGTTTAACGTCCAACTCGGGAAGTTTATGTACCAATTCAATCATTGGATCTATAAATTAGGGTAAACGGATTCAAACGGTTTATTGGGGTTTTTATCCATTGGTTTTTTCAAATTGTTCTTTCGTCAGTCCAAATACGATTAAATCATGGTATTCCGATGCTTTACGTATGTGTTCCTTTAGTTCACCTTCCTTTGTCATCCCACTCTTTTCCATCACCTTTCCGGAAGCAGGATTTTTTGCCAAATAGGACGATGTGAATTTATTCAGATCAAGACGCTCAAATCCATATTTTATGATGGATTTAGTGGCCTCGGTCGCATAACCTTTCCGCCAAAAGGGTTCTGCAATCCAGTAGCCAATTTCCGCCCTATTGAATCTTCGCGCTACGGTCAGTCCAATTCCACCTATAAATTGATTATCGGCTTTACGTTTGATTCCAAATATGATATTCGTTCCATCCTTAAAACCCTGATTCGCCAAATTGATCCAATAAATTGCATCTTTCTCGCTATAGGGAAAAGGCAGGTTGAGGGTAAAATCCGATATGTTCTTATTTGATGCGTGCTTTACAATAGCAGGAATGTCCGCGGCTTTTAATTCACCTAAAAACAACCTTTCGGTTTCTATTTTTGGAAATTCGTTCATTTGTAATCAAGGTCCTAAAGCCTTTTGTTTTTATGGGTATTACTATATGATATGGAGTGGTATTCTTCTTGGATTAAGGTAGGCAATTCGTATTGTAAAATGTGACTACTTGATGAACTTTTTTCAATTCTTTTCGCTGTATTTTTTCTTGGAGCTTTGGACAATCGGAAAAATAGTTTCGTAAAACTTTTCCTTTTAATCCGAACAACCCCTGATCTGCCCTGATGAAAAACCGATCTCCCTCTTTTTTTAGCAAGGACATCGACCACAGGGTACTACTTTCTTGATCAAACCACTCCAATTCATAGTGGCTTAACCTCCCTTTACTTACATTCCTTAAAAAATGTTGCTCTCCGTTTTTAAAAGCAATGTCATATCTGGGGTTTTCCAAGGAAACCCTTGGAAAGGATTGTGATTGTTGGCTCAACCAAAAGCTCTCAAAAACAGAACCATCCACGCTAAAGACTGAGACATTTTTTCTTTTGTATTTTTTTCTTTTTCCATGGGTATCCGTTATCCTCACCTTTTTATAGAAGCCCCTACCACCAAACCCACCTTCTTTACTATGCTGAACCCTACCATATAAGGTATCACCGGTATTTAGGACAAGATAATCCGAATGGTCATTACTTTGGGCAAGGAGTATGTGTGTCGAAAACAATAGTAGAAAAAAGAAAAATAGGCTAGCCCTTTTGTTCATGGTGTTTTTGGGGTTTTTCAAATAAGGTCAAAGGCCGTGTGCTAAATCAGTTGACCCCGAATTTCCAAACCTAGGTCGCCGCTGCTGGGCCAATCATAAAATTAGCAAATACAAGTCGAATTGAAAATCCCCGCTGACGTTCTTGAGCAACCTTGTTACGGCAATACATTTTTTAAGGACTGTATGGGCTACGATCCTGAAGTTGTTTTTTTATTAAAGTATCGCCTTAAAATATAATTTCTTAAAATGCTCAAAACGGTTAAATACAGCGTTATCAATATATTTTTGCCAGAATGATTTTCCATTCCCAAAAGTGGGAATATCAGGTGCAATGAAATTATTGTGATCAAAAAGCCCACGGTCACATTCAGTAAACTTTCGATAAAGGATTGCTTTTTAGTCTGCATTGCTTAAAAGCTTGACTTTTGAAGAAATCTCGGATTTTTCCATTCGGATGATCCTATAACCGGAGATGGATGTGTCCAACATTATGGAATCAGTACGCTTCTTAATTTGAAAAGCAATGGCAGGTGTTATGTACTGTGTGATATTTTTATGGACCGAGGTATCTTCCATATGATAATGACCACAATAAACACGTATTTCGTTGGTTGTCCCCGTTAGTATATCGGTAAGTTCATTTCTGTTTTTAAGTTTTCCAATTTCATCAACTTTTACATTGAGTCCAATTATGGGATGGTGAACAAAAATGACAATAGGTTTAGTTGATAGCAGCTCCTTTTTTAACCACTCGAGTTGCTGATCATCAATGGTACCCGAAGAAGAATCCAAAAAAATAAATTTAAAATAGGCTTTGAGCGTGCTTTTGTAAATTTTTTTTGAAGTATGATCCGCTCCTTCATCATGATATTTGGATATCGCATCAAATTTGTCATGATTACCCAAAGCAATACTTAGCGTATTGCCTTTTAGTTGCTCAAAGAAATAGGGAATCCCTTCGTTTTCCCCAATATCGCCCGTGCATATAATATGATCTATGTTCTCTTCTTTGATATCCCTTAAAACAGCGCCCAATCGTTTTCTCGCCGATACTTGGTCGTTAAAAGGAAATTCCTCGTCCAAATGTAAATCTGTAATATGCGCTATTCTTTCGATCATTTCGATTGGATTTCCCAAGACCAAAAATAGCATAATGGCGCAATGCAGAATTATAAAATCTTGCTGATTTTATAATGATTTTCTGAATCGACTCGGCGAGAGACCTGTGTGTTTTTTAAACAGGTTTGAAAAGTAAGCGGTATCATCAAAACCACAAGCCATTGCAATTTCGGAAATGGGGTCTTTTGAGGTTTGAAGTTTGTTTTTTGCGCGCTCCAAACGAATTTTTGTCAAATAACCATTCGGTGTCTCTCCATTGAATTCAGAGAAAAGTCGATGTAGATAATATTTACTGATCCCAATATCCGTGCTCAAGGCTTCCAAGGAAATCTTTTTTTGAAGGTTGTCATTCAAATATTCTTTGGTTGCAACAATACGTTTATATAATTCCCTTTTCGTATCCCGTTTTACTATCCTTAATTTTATAAAATTAGCATTGATCGAAACTTGTTCTTTAACGATCAGTTCAGATACCTTAATAAACAAATCGTCCATTCGTTCCTTTAAAAGGGTTTTGTTGTTTTCATAGAGATAGGCCATTGTATTCAATAAGTGGCTTAGCTGAAAATTCGATTTGTTCCGGGTTACTTCCAGAAAGTTAAGGTTATGGTTACCATTGGTGTAAAAATGGGATATCTCATTGATCAATTCTGGGGATAGAAAGAGGGAAAGGCCCTTTGTTCCCTTTTTTACCTCGGTCGTAATATGGCTATCATTATTGAGAAGTAAATATTGATTTTTTGAGACCGCTATATCTTGGTTATTGTAATTATAGTTTTTTACGCCATCAACAACATATTTAAGGGTGTAGGTAGATTGGTAGGATACCGAAATAGCATGGTCATGATTGGAATACAATATCTTGTTTTCCAACTGACTGGAAAAAGTGGGCATTGAAGTTATTTCCTCAAGTTTTATCATGTCCAATAGGATAACCTACAAGTGGGTCGATGGATTATAATGGTCTTTTACAGCCATTCATTGCGGACTTAATTTAGTATTTTTTTTGAAACTGGTGTTGAGACCAACATACGCTGGAAAACCTGTACCCGTCCCATCGAAGCATGGAAACTTCCCTACAATTGATCATATCCCGTGTGGGCAACGGACTTTGATCATTTATACAATTCGGGTGTCACGGAAATCTTTGTGACAAAGGCTCCATTTTTATCATAATATTCATAGTCCATAGTGATATTATTATCCCTGTAAACTTTCAACTCAGGACTATTTTTTATGTTTTCAATGAGGTTCGGTCTGATGTATTTATTTACGGTGTCCAAATTCACTTCGAATTTTTCCAAGTCAAAAAGTGTATAATGATAAATAAAATTGGTTTTTCCCTTGGTTGAAGCGCTATCCAATCGAGAGAATTGGTCAATTTGTATTGGGGCTTGCTTATTCAATTCCAACGCAGCATTTTTCAATTCAGATTCCAAATCTTTCTTAAAAAGTTGTTGCACTCCAAAGTAGGACAATGCAAAAGCAATTGTTCCTACAATTGCTCCGATTGCTTTTCCCTTTTTTGATTTTTCTTCTTTATTCATTTTTGGTTACGTTATTTTTTCCGTTTGTTGCCAACGGTTGGGTCTTATCGATTTAAAAATAGCCAATTGGACGGGTAATTCATAACCCTTATTACCCCCGCTTTGGATTCCAACAAATAGGGCTCAACTCTTTTTTTATAACATCCCCAAAGCCCTACATTCCTATTACAAATTGTCCATTTTGGAGATTTCGAAAACAACGAACAGACTTTTGTCGTCATTTGTTTCCCCAACAATCCTTTCTTTTAAATTGTGTTGTTCACACAAGCTCGATATCACTTTTATATCGGCAAAATCTGCCCAACCCAAATAGATTTTTCCATTTTTCGCAAGGTATTTTGATACATTACCAAAGAAGTATTTTAATGATTTATGGTCTTCATCCCAAACTGACTTTTCAACGATATCAATTGCCTTGTGATCGGTGTATGGAGGATTTATGGTTATGATATCAAATTTTATATCCGAATAAGGTGGAAAAATATTGGCTTCAAATGCTTTTACCTTATCATGTAATCCATGAATGGCAATATTTTCATTTATATTTTCAACTGCATGACGATTGATATCGGTAGCATATACAATTTTTGCTTTTTTACTTGCGTGAAGTGCGATAATCCCCGATCCAGAACACGCATCCAGTACTACACTATTATCAGGAATATCCATGGATCCAATCATCAGATGACTATCAACATAGGGAGGAAACACATTGGGTAACATTACCATTTCCATACCCTGATGGACTATGTAATAGTTTTCCTTTGTGCTTTTGATTTTATTGATGTATTCCCGTTGGACTTTTATGATGGATGCGTCTTTCATCTTCCTTGTTTTTACCAATGTGTTGATATTACCAATACCAAGGCTTTCAACGTATTGGTCGTTCACGATTAATTAATTCGCTCAATTTCAAAGCGTTATAAATCGAGGTATCCACCTATCCCTTTCTTATGGGATAACGGGTACTGACGTTAAACAATCGGTCTCCCAAATTTTTTGTGTGGTCGGTTGGTCCATATTCCCACCCGAAATAATGACCAGGACACGTTTTTTTGTTTTTTGGGACCGCAACCATTCCACCACTGCCTGCATGGGCATGGCACAGGTGGGTTCCAAACGGCATTTGAGGAGATGGGTCAACCATTGTGTCCAATACACTATGTTATCCTCTTCCACTTCATAGAAGCCGTCCAACTGTTTGAGGTATTCAAAAGTGAGGTCGCCCACGGCCATGGTCATGGCCCCATCCGCCAAGGTATTGGGGATGGCTTTTAGCCTTTGGATACTTCCCATACGTAAGGATTCCGCGGCATCATTGGCATTTAGGGGTTCAACCCCAAACATTTGGGCCTTTGGGGAAAGGGCCCGGGTAGCTATCAAGGTTCCCGACGTCAATCCACCACCGCCACAGGGGGTAAAAACGGCATCAATGGCCTCCAATTCGGTCAAGGCCTCCAATGCGGCCGTACCCTGCCCACAGATAACCTGCGCATGGTTAAATGGCGGTATCCAATAGGTGCCTTCCTCTTGGGCCGCTTCCTTTACCAACTGGTCCGTGAGGTCCCTTGTTTTACTTAAAACCACTTTGGCGCCGTACGATCGCGTGGCTTGAATTTTGACCTGTGAGGAATACTCCGGCATAAAAATAGTTGCAGGGATTCCGAATTGTTGGGCGGCATAGGCCACCGCCTGTGCATGGTTCCCAGAACTATTAGCCACAATATGCTTCGGTTTTTGACCAGTTTCCACAAGCCAGGCCACGGTATTCAAACCTCCCCTGGCCTTAAAGGCCCCAATCTTTTGGAAGTTCTCGCATTTAAAAAAAATGTCATGCCCCAACCAGGTATTCAATAGGGACGAAGAAAGAATTGGGGTTGTGTTGATGTATGGGGCGATTCGCTTTTTGGCCGCTTGAATATCCTTTAACAGTAATTCCATAAATCAAAAATATGGATTCCCAATTTTGTGGTATGCGTGCGGCTGCCCCTATTTTACAAAAAGCAGTTCCCTGTATTTTGTGAGGGGCCAAAGATCATCCGAAATCAACCGTTCCAACGCATCCACATGTTCCCTAACCTTATCAAAATAGGGTTTTACCGTGTCACAATAAGTCTTGGCCTTCTTGGCAATACTTCCCATATTGTCCGTTCTCTTCTTGGCATCCATCATGGCATCCGTCAATTTCTTGGCATCAGTGAGATGTTCCCCTATTTGTTCCAGGATATTCAATTGTGGTTGGGTTATATTCTTGTGTGCTGCGCCATAGACCTCTTTAAGCCCCGCTACATTTTCCAGTAATAGGTTTTGGTATCGAAGGGCTGCGGGCATCACATGGTTGTAGACCAATTCACTTAAGATCCTGCCCTCAATCTGTAGATGAAAGACATAGTTTTCGAGTTCCACCTCTTGGTGGGCCTTGAGTTCCACCTCGTTCATGACCCCAGTGGCCTGGAAAAGTTCCAAACTCTGCTTGGAGGTCAATATTTGAAGTGCTTCCGGGGTGTTTTTATTGTTGCTCAATTTGCGTTTTCGGGCCTCTTCCTGCCAATCAAAACTGTATCCGTCCCCATCAAACCGAATACGCTTGGAAGTTTTGATGTATTCGCGGAGCACATTAAAGACAGCCTCATCCTTTTTAAGGTTTTTCTTATCGATCAACGCATCCACCTCTTTTTTAAAATCCGTTAGCTGTTTGGCAACGATGGTATTGAGAACGGTCATGGGTTTGGCGCAATTCATCTTTGCCCCTACCCCGCGCATCTCAAACTTGTTGCCCGTAAAGGCAAAAGGGGAAGTTCGATTCCGATCCGTATTGTCCAGGAGGATCTCCGGAATCTTCCCAACCACATTCAGTTTAAGCTCGGTTTTTTCCTGAGGTGAAAGTTTCCCCTGGGAAACCCCTTCCAATTCGTCCAAAACACCGGCCAATTGCTTCCCAATAAAAATGGAAATAATGGATGGTGGTGCCTCATTGGCACCGAGACGATGGTCGTTGCTTGCCGAAGCAATTGAGGAACGCAAAAGTTCCTCGTAATTATCCACCGCTTTTATGGTATTTACAAAAAACGTTAAAAACTGTAGGTTTTTCATGGGCGTACTTCCCGGACTCAAAAGATTGACCCCAGTATCCGTTGCCAGGGACCAATTGTTGTGCTTTCCAGAACCATTGATCCCGGCAAAGGGTTTTTCATGGAACAATACCTTAAATCCATGCCGATTTGCTATGTTTTCCATAACGTCCATCAACAACAAATTATGGTCCACGGAAAGATTGGCTTCTTCAAAAACCGGGGCAAGCTCAAATTGATTTGGAGCTACCTCGTTATGCCTGGTCTTTACTGGAATACCCAAAACCATACATTGTTTTTCCAAATCGCTCATAAAACTCAATGCACGACTGGGTATGACCCCAAAGTAATGATCGTCCAACTGTTGGCCTTTGGCGGCATGGTTTCCAACAAGGGTACGTCCGGTCATCAAAATATCCGGTCTGGACTGCGCCAAGGCCTTATCAACCAAGAAGTATTCTTGCTCCCAACCCAAAGTGGCATACACCTTTTTAACGTTTTTATCAAAATATTGGGCCACTGAGGTGGCCGCCTCATCCACCGCATGGAGGGCACGCAACAAGGGGGCTTTGTTATCCAATGCCTCTCCGGTATAGGCTACAAAAACCGTTGGGATGCAAAGCGTGGTCTTATAGATAAAAGCAGGCGAGGTAGGATCCCATGCCGTATATCCCCTGGCCTCAAAGGTGTTGCGAATTCCCCCACTTGGAAAACTGGAGGCATCCGGTTCTTGCTGTACCAGTTGGTTCCCGCCGAACTTTTCCAAAGCGCTTCCATCCGATTTTAAGTCAAAAAAGGCATCATGCTTCTCTGCCGTAGCCCCGGTCAATGGCTGAAACCAATGGGTATAGTGGGTCGCTCCCAGGGACAAGGCCCAGGCTTTCATCCCCTCAGCGACCTGATTTGCAATTTTTCGATCTATTTTACTTCCGGAAAATATTGCGGATTGCACTTTATCGTAGGCCTCCTCAGTTAAAAACTGCTGCATTTTGCGGTCATTAAAAACATTTTGCGCAAACAGTTCCGAGCGTTTTTTGTCTTCCGAAATTGCCATTATCTGACGTCTATCACTTTCTCCTAGTGCTTCAAATCTCATCTTCATGCCAAATCCTTTTTTCAATGGAGATCAAAATTAACAATTTAATAATATGAATGAAAAAAAATGCTTTTTTCTCAAATTACCCTTCAAAAAATGGGGGTAAACTCATTTTTAATAACTTTTGACTAATTAAACCCCTAAATATTCATGATAAGAGTAAAAAAAATTATTTTTGGCGCTTAAGAATTTTTTTTAAGTAACAACCATAGTTATGAGCAAGGCAAAATTAGAGTACATCTGGTTGGATGGGTACACTCCTACGGCCAACATGAGAAGTAAAACTAAAATTGAAAAAGACTTTAGCGGTAAGTTGGAAGACTGCCCTATTTGGTCTTTTGATGGAAGTTCCACCCAGCAGGCAGAAGGAGGTTCATCCGACTGTTTGTTGAAACCTGTTGCCATCTATCCCGATCCTGCAAGGGCAAATGGGTATTTGGTAATGGCAGAAGTCTTAAACCCCGATGGAACTCCCCACTTATCCAACTCCCGTGCTACCATTGATGATGAAAATGATGATTTTTGGTTTGGTTTTGAGCAAGAGTATTTTATAATGGATACCCATACCCAGCTTCCTTTGGGCTTTCCCGTAGGTGGTTATCCGGGCCCACAAGGGTTGTACTACTGCTCCGTAGGAGGAAAGAACACCCATGGACGTGAAATTGTTGAACGACATGCCGACTACTGTCTTGAGGCTGGTTTGAACTTTGAAGGAATCAATCAGGAAGTGGCCTGCGGACAATGGGAATTTCAAATCTTTGCCAAGGGCGCCAAAAGTGCTGGTGACCAAATCTGGGTTGCCCGTTACATGTTGGACCGCTTGACCGAAGAATATGATTATTATATTGATTACCACCCAAAACCTGTTAAAGGGGACTGGAACGGTTCCGGTATGCACGCCAATTTTTCCAATTCCATATTGAGAACGGCGGGCAATAAGGATACCTATGATAAAATTTGTGAGGCCTTCAGACCTGTTACAAAAGAGCATATTGAAGTTTATGGTGAGTTTAATGACCAGCGTTTGACCGGTCTTCATGAAACACAATCCATTGACGAGTTCAGTTATGGGGTTTCCGATCGTGGTGCCTCCATCCGTATTCCAATTGCTACTGTTGAAAGTGGCTGGAAAGGATGGTTGGAAGATAGAAGACCTGCTTCCAATGCAGACCCGTACAAAGTAGCCGCCCGAATCATCAAGACCGTGAAGTCTGCAGATGTTTAGTGAATAAATTAGTTGTTGTATAGTGTAAGAACCGCCCAATTGGCTTTCAATTGGGCGGTTTATTCGTTTGGATGTCCCAATTCGTATATAAGCTGAAACAATTACGTGGGGAGATGGGAGAAGTGTGAATAGGAGCTACCCTTAAGCCCTGAGTTTAAACACTTATCCTAGGCCAAAGTGAAATATACAAATGTGCCATAGGAAGCAAGGAGGATCAAACCATCCCGCCATCCCAATCGCAATCCTTTGGGAAAAAAGACCAAGGGAAGCACCAAAAATGAAATTCCCAACATCCAAAAGATGTCATTGGTCAATAATCCGTCGTCCATAACACGTATTGGGGTTATACTGGACGTGATGCCCAATACGGCCAGTAAATTAAAAATGTTTGACCCGATCAGGTTTCCTACGGAAATGGCCTTCTCCTTTTTTAATACGGCAATAATGGACGCGGCCAGTTCTGGGATACTGGTCCCTACCGAAACCACAGTTACCCCAATGACCCTTTCCGTGACCCCTAGCGAGGTTGCTAAATTTTTGGCCCCCTGAATGAGCAGTTCCGAGCCTCCCCAGAGGGCCACGCCCCCAAGTCCCAGGAGCAAGACCGTTTTATACAATGGCATGGGGACATCGTCTTCCGGAACTTCATCCACCACGGCCGTTTTTTGGAAACGCAACAAATAGACCAGAAACAAAAAGAGAAAAATGACCATAACAATCCCCTCGTACTGTTGTAACTGTCCATCAAAATAAATGAATGCCACAAAGAGCAATGAAGCCACCATCATAACGGGCCAGTCCGTAGTGTAAAAACTTTTTTTCACATCTATACTGCCTAATATCACGGTCACGCCCAAGACCAGCCCCAGATTAGCAATGTTGGAACCTACTACATTACCCAAAGCCAAATCCGGTGAACCGTCCATCGCCGCCTTTATACTTACAATTAATTCCGGTGCCGAAGTGGCGAAGGAAACCACGGTCATCCCAATAACGATTTTTGGAATGGAAAGCTTTAACGAAAGGGCAACCGCGGCTTTTAAAAGCCAATTACCGCCTACAATCAGGAAGGTCAATCCCCCAATAACAAAAAGCACATCGAGCATGGATAGTGTATTTGCGACAAATATATGGCAAGAAGAAATGGCTTTCATCAAAAAGCTTTCCCAGAAAAAACTAAAATTTTCGTTAAATAACTACAAATATAGTTGACTAACTATAAAATTCTTTTTACGTTTACCATATCAAAATGTGACCTATGCAAAAATTGACCAATAAAGAGGAGGAAATCATGAAAATCCTCTGGAAGCTTGAAAAAGCCTTTGTCAAGGAAATCCTTCAGGAAATAAAGGGGGACAAACCCCATTACAATACCTTATCGACCATTGTCCGAAACCTTCAGGAAAAGGGATATGTTGATCATGAAGCTTTTGGAAATACGCATCGGTACTATCCCACAATTTCCAAAGAGCATTATAGAAAGGTCTTTGTAAATACGTCCATAGTGGATTTTTATGATAATTCGTACAAAAGTTTAGTATCACACTTTGCCAAGGAAGAAAAAATATCGATTGAAGAACTCAAGGAAATCATTAAGCTCATCGAAAAAAACAAGTAATGGTGGAATTTGCTATTTATCTTTTAAAGTCGTCCGGAATCCTACTTTTATTTTGGTGTACCTATTGCTTGTTCCTGCAACGGGAAACTACTTTTGGTGAAAATAGGATATTCCTATTTCTGGGTATTTTGACCGCCTCATTACTTCCATTCGTCAAGTTAAAACGTACGGTATCCCTTCAATTGGTCCCTACCCTGGGCAATGGGGAATCCCTTACCGAGGTACTTCCATTGGATTCCGCTTTCCCTACTTGGGTGTCGCTGTTATTCTTTGTATATATTCTTGGGTGCTTCTTTTTCCTCATCCGTTTTCTCATTCAATTGAAATCCATGAAAAGACTTTACAAGAATGGGCGTACTTGGCAGGAAGAGGATTTATTGCACGTTGAGACCCGGGAAAAAATAGCTCCTTTTTCTTTTTTTAAAAGACTTTTTTACAATCCCAATCAATTTCGTAAAAACGAACTGGAGGCCATTCTGGCCCATGAGAAAGTACACGCCAGGGATTGGCATAGCGTAGATGTGGTATTGGCGGAACTATTGAAGGTATTGCTATGGTTCAATCCCTTGATTTGGATGTACCAAAAGAAGGTGCAGCAGAACCTGGAGTTTTTGGCCGACGCGAAAGCCATTCATACGTTCAATAGAAAATCCTATCAATATTTGATGGTCAATCAAGCAACGGGATATCAATTTTCAATCACAAATTCTTTCTATAATTCATTAATCAAAAAACGAATAGTCATGTTGAACAAAAGTCAATCAAAACAAATGAAGGCCTTGAAATCCCTCATTGTATTACCCTTTTTAGCCGTATTCTTAGTAGGTTTTAACACAGAAACAGTCTATCAGTTTCCAAATGAAAATAGCCCAAATGGGGATGAACTTTACAAAAAGGTAGAACTCATCATCAATAAGGACACCTCTGACGATGAGCTTATGGAAATGAAGAAAACCCTGGCCGAAGACGATGTTGACTTTAGTTACACCACCGTTCGCAATGATAACCGGGAAATCATCGATATTTCCCTGAATGTATCCGGTATTGACAAAAACGGTGCTGCTTTTAATAACTCCCATAATACTTCGGATACCAAAAATGGGATTTCCCCATTGTTCATATTGGTCGATGTTGAAAACAATTTGGTTTCCATCGGCTCCAAAGGGGCATACAGATCACAGACCACAAACGTGTTTACCAATAAAAACAGGGTTTGGGTGAGTACAGGGGATGATGAACCCAAAGAAGTGGTGATAAAAAAAGAGGATGGCGTAAGCAAAGTCTTCATCAATGGTGAGGAGGTTGATGAAAGTGAGCTGCAAGAACATGATGTACAGGTTCATGTGGATCAGGACCATGATGAAAGTGTGCACATGTATATTTCCGCTGATGAAGACGAAAACACAACAAAACCTTTTAAGGTCAGCAAACTCAAGGCCAAAAATGGGAAACAGGTAATGATCATGAAAGACTCGGACGATGATTCCGATATTGAAGTACTTAGTGGGGACAGCGGTTTCTTTTATATCGATACCGATGGAACAGAACCACTTTATGTAATTGATGGAAAAGAGTCCTCCAAAAAAGAAGTTAAACAACTATCTCCCGACGAAATTGAAAGCATAAATGTTCTTAAGGGGAAAGCGGCCAAAAAAAAGTATGGTAGAAAAGCTAAAAACGGAGTGGTCGAGATTACGACCAAATCGAATAACTAGCCAAAAGCCGTCCAATTGCGATCCAGAAAGCCACCCTAAAACGGTTGGCTTTTTTTGTTGGGAAAAAAACGAAAACGCAAAAAAACACCTTTTTTTAAACGAAATGCCCCTTGGTTTTTGAAAAACCCCCGAAAAACCCCCTACAAAACCTACAGTTTGAAGTGAAAATCATATTCCTGATTTACATTTCCTAACTTCAATCAAGGAGTAAGGTAAAATATTGAAACATATTTCATTTTTTTACTTACATATTTATATTCAATTTCAATATTTAGCATCAAAATATTTGTAAGTATGATAATTATCATGATATATTGAAAAAACAAATCAAAAACGGAGTTTAAATCAATCAAAACTGAGGAGCAGAATAACTCAGTATCAAAAAACAATCCATCATGATAACCTTAGCTAAATTGTTGCTCACATTTATCCTTTCCATCTTGGCGGTGCTTTTGTGAGCAACTCCCCGCCAAGGATTTCCAAGTGAAATCAAAAATTATTGTCCAACCCTTTAAATTTTAGACCTATGTTAACTTTCTTAGGAGTACTTGTTATTGTCATTGGTTTAAGTACGCTTGTCCTTAAACCTATTTTTAAAAATTCGAACTTGCTCAAATGGTTCAATACTCGAAAAAGCTTACAAATTGTTTTGATAGGTATTGTGTTGAGCGTTGTAACCGGCACTTTTTTCTATGCGGAGCCAGGTACCGCCTATGCCGTGCAATACCCCTGGGGTGGTCAAAAAGCGGTTTTCAGACAGGGAATCCATACCAAAATGTGGGGTAGGCTCATCCCTATTCAGTTTGAACTGCCCATTAAATATGTCATTCCAAACGGCGAAGGGGAATTGGGAGAGCAGAGCGAATATGCCAATGTCGATAAAGCCAAATATTGGGCTTTCAGTGATGCGGTAAAAGCACGGATCGCCACTTCTGTGGTCATCAGTATCAATACCGAAGATGAGACACAATTCCTGTCCGTAGCGGACAGGAACAAAACGGAGAAAAACCTGATCCGTTCCCGGATCATTCCCAATATTGACCAGAGTATTAAAAATACCTGCAAACTAATGGATGCCCAGGACTATATTTCGGGGCAGGCCTCCGACTTTGATCGCTATTTTAAGGACCAACTGGAAAACGGAATGTATGTATTGGAAGAGTATGTGGCCAGCGAACCCCAAGAAATCATTGGAGACTCCGCAACAGTACGGACCGTTGTGAACAAAGAGAGCAAACAGAAGCGTTTTCGAATAAAATTTAAGGATGGCCTCCCCGTGCGTGAGAGGGGCAACTCCCTTAAAGCCTATGGATTGACCGTTGTACAAGCCGTGGTTACCGAAATTGACTGGGAACAAACTTTTGATAAGCGCCTACAATTGCAAAAGGAAGAAGTGGCACAGACACAGCTCGAAAAGCAACAGGCCGAGCGGGAGTTCTATCGCGCACAAAAGGAAAAGGCCCGTGGTGAAGCCGAAAAGGCAGCAGAACGCGCCCGATTGGAAAAGGAACAAATCCAGAAAACGATTGCTGCGGAAACCGAAGCAAAGGTTGCCGAATTCAACCTGGTCAAGGAGAAAAAGCAATTTGAAGTGGAAAAATTCAAGGCACAGAGCAAAAAGGTCGCCGCAGATGCCGAGGCCTATCAAAATGCCAAATTGGTCAATGCCGGTTTAACTCCCCAGGAACGTGCCGAGTGGGAGTACAAGACGGCGGTGGGTGTAGCCGGACAACTGAAAAGCCTAAACCTACCTGAAATCTATATTGATGGAAATGGGGGCAAAACCAACGATGGGAATTTATTGGAATCCCTGATTGGTGCAGAATTGGCCAAAAAGATGATAGAAAGCAATCAAAAGTGAAATTGCCCTTAAACCAAAGGCCCTGATGTGATAGTCAGGGCTTTTTAGTAGATTGCAAGCTACAATACAGCAAAATGAAATCACTCTTTAAGTTCCTGGCCAAACTCAACAAAGCACTACTTCCTTCCTTCACCAAACAACAATTGGATTTGGCCAAGGCAAAAAAATGGCAGTTGGCTGTTATTGGATGGCGTTATTACGTCACTAAAAATGCACTGGATCAGTAGGTCAACAACGATTTGATGGGATAGCCATTCAGTTTCTGTTCCCCTTGCAAAAAGCTTAAATGGATAATAAAATTACATTGTACTACAAGCCCTCCTAGATTCTCCACCAACCTACATACCGCTTCTGCGGTACCTCCCGTGGCCAAAACATCATCATGGATCAACACTTTTTCCCCTGGCTTTATGGCATCCAAATGAATCTCCAAAGTGTCCGTACCATATTCCAAATCATAGGATTCTGAAAGCTTATCTGAAGGAAGCTTCCCCTTTTTCCTTATGGGCACGAAGCCGGCGTCCAATTTGTACGCCAATAAAGGGGCAAAAATAAAGCCCCTACTGTCTACCCCCACAACCTTGTCCACCTCATGATTTCCAACAAAATCATAGAGTGTTTCCGAGGCTCTCTTAATTGCTGTGGCATCCTGTAACAAAGGGGTAATGTCCTTGAAGAGGATTCCAGGTTTTGGAAAGTCCTTTACATCACGTATGTACGAATCAAAATCCATTGCTTTTAATTGATGGGTTTTGCCATAAATTTAAAAAGAAATATATTTGCACCCCTATTTATTATGGCCTCGTGGCGCAACTGAATAGCGCATCTGATTACGGCTCAGAAGGTTGCAGGTTTGAATCCTGCCGAGGTCACGAATGGATCGAAAGCAAGCTAAAACAAATAGCTTGCTTTTTTGTTTTAGTGAGGTTTTGATTCTCAAAGCGGAGCTTTGTCAGGATGTTAGAGCAATGCGCAGAAAATCCTGCCGAGGTCACTTAAAGCAGAAAATCCATCACTGTAGTGATGGATTTTTGTTTTTATGGAGAACTTGAATCAAAGATTCTAAAGTTCGGAGTAAAAATAAAATCAATTGCATGGCGATTGAATTTTCTATTTTCAGCCGAGAACACAAAGGAGGCGCGAGGCGAATCCTGCCGAGGTCACTGGGAAGAAACTCCAAACGAATAAGAAACCTTGCAATCATAGATTTTGCAAGGTTTCGTTGTTTTCGGACCACCATTTAATCAGAATTGATTTGGTTTCATTCGTCAACAGGTGAATAAAATTGGTGTTGGTGGTCTTGAACTCGAAACCATGGTAATCCCTTAAGTTGAATAGAGTGGAGCCTTCACGCTCGTAGTTGAACTTGGCCAGCTGGTTCAATTTATAGCCCAACAGTTTCCGACTATTGATCAGCCCTCGCAGATTTTTAAAACTCCGAATACGGTCATCCAAGTTTATCATCGTATTGACAAACCACCTAAATCATCGAACCAGCAGATTTTGCGCTATCCTATCTTTCCCGGTCCTGACCTCAAGGGTATATAGACCAGTTGGCAGGGCATGTTCCACGGTATAGGAATCGAACGTTCCTTCGACTCGTGATTCGTGGAGAAGCCTTCCCGAGCTTCCAAAAATGCGAATAGATCTTATCGGTTCGGGCTGTGGGAGCAAAACGGTGAACTCCCCATCCTTTCCGGGGTTGGGATAAATCAGCATTTTAACGTTATCCAGGGAATCTGGAATTGCCATAAAATCCACGATACAGTCTTTGTCCAGACCATCAATCCCAACAGTTGTAGGTTCAAAACGATGGCCTTCCAGTTCCGGGGTAATGACACCGGACCATCCCATACTTTCCGTTGTCCCAAAATGACCGTCCATATCGGAGATTACATCCTTCGTAAAACCTTTTAAAAGGACACTTTCCATAGGGTTCCCCTCTTGATCGGTTACGGTACCTGAGATGGCAAACTCAATTGGAATGGCCATTGCGGTAAAATCGATGTCCGTTCGATCCGAAGCAAGGTCCGGTATCGCTATACGTTCAGGGACAAAAGTATATCCCTGTAATTCTGGGAAGAGGGTGCTTGACCATCCATCGGTTTCATTGGTACGATAGTTTCCATCGCCATCGGTACTGACCATACCACTAAAGCCGTTTATGACAACGTTCGGAACGGGATTGCCCATGATGTCCATTACCGTTCCGGATATGGAGAACTCCATGGGATTCACTACTGCCATAAAGTCTACGGAGGCCAAATCTGTCTGTAGGTCAGCAATCATTATATTTTCCGGGGAGAAGGTGTATCCGTCCAGTTCCGGTGAAATGCTGCCCGACCAGCCAATGGTTTGGGTAACAGTGTAGGTTCCGTCACTGCGCGTACTGACAATACTGCTAAAACCGTTCATGACAACGTTCGGAACAGGATTGCCCATTACATCCAGCACCCGTCCGGATATCGAAAATTCCATGGGATTCGCTACTGCCGTAAAGTCTATCGAAGCCCTGTCTGCCTGCAGGTCAGTAATTGTTATACTTTTCGGGGAGAAGGTATAACCCTGTAGCTTCGGTATCACCGTTCCAGTCCATCCTGCTTCCTCACTTGCGACAAAGACACCGTTGGCATCCGTGGAAATGGTATCGGTAAATCCTCCTAATAGGACATTGGGTAAAGGGTTCCCAGTTTCATCGACGATTCTTCCCGAAATGGTATACCGCTCAATCAAAGGGATACCTATAAAATCGATTCCATCTGCAACGTTTTGTAGATTTGAGAGCGCCATGTTCTCGGGAGAAAAGGTATACCCTGTCAATACGGGCACAACGATTCCCGTCCATCCTGGGGTAACTTCCACGGTATAGAATCCTTGATTATTGGTGGAAACGGGCCGTTCGAAACCTGTGAGTTCCACCCCTGCAATTGGCGTTGCATCTTCTTTTAATATAGTCCCGGATACCAAAATCCCATTCTCCAGTATACGATAGGTGATGGTGAATTCCGTATTGAACTGAGGATTTGTAGACTCATGGACCAGTATACGCACCGTATCGGTATAACTGCTGTCCAAATTGATCGGCGAGGCATTGACCATAACCGTCCCATCCTCCTTCTCGAATTCAACAGCGATGTCCGATTGACTGATTACAGAGAATTCCAATTGGTCCAACTGTAGGTTGTCATCGCTCACATAAGATGTAAGGTCCAACCGGGGGAAGTCTGTACCGCCCTTTATGATGACCTGTTCCGGTATGGGCAAAACTTGTGGTGATGTATTGGCGGGATCGTTGATGATAACAACTTCCCGGCTGCTACTGCCTCCTTCCCTGTCCTCGACTTCCAGAGTAAAGGTCACGCTAAAAAAGGTATTTCCGCAGGATGTAGATAAGGCATTGATATCCTTTCTAGGGCCCCCATCACCAATGTTGACGCTTAAATCATAGGTCAAAAGTTCATCGGGGTTATTGGGATGGATACGTATTGTAAGGTCCTCCATATCGTCGAAATCGTCAGAAACGAAGGGGTTCAAGAGTGCGATGGCACTGAAATAGAACGTCTCCGGACAGGTTGTCGCCCCTATATTGGGCAACGAGAAATCAAAATTCAAATAGATTGGGGGCATTGTTCCAATTTCGGGCGGAGCATTGGTCTCTTCCAATACGGTAATCGTGACCGTTTCCGTTGTAGTGTTCCCCTGTTCGTCCGTTACCCGCAGTTCTACCAGCTCGCTTCCGGACCAACCCGGGTCGGTGAGTATGATCTCCCTGCGCTCTACCCCGATGAAGGGAAGTTCCGAAAAGGAAAATCGGGTGGAACCTGAAATGTCCCATACCAGATCTTGTCCATTGGTATAATCGTCGGTAGCATTGAAGGTAAACAAAGGGATATTGTCCTTTCTAAATTTCAGGTCCTCGGCGAACAATAGGGGCGCATCATTGGTACCGATGACCCGGATTTCCTCACTTTCCAGTTCAAGGCCCGGCAGATCGGGATGGGTGACCTTGCAAAAGAACACGCCCCCGTCAGTGCTTGGGTCAAAGTCGTTCAATGTCCAGGAATTGCCCTGGCCCAAAAAATCTGCAGAAAGTTTTCCGTTGACCGAGTTGGACCTGTACCAGTTCATCTGGGCCCCGGCCAGAGGGGTGTAGTCGTCTACCGTTATGACAATGTCCGTGCCTGCCTCCGGTATCATGATAGTGTTGGAACCTATCAACCGTTGGGGATTGAATTCCAAATCGGTACCGGCCAAAGCCAAGGCCGGATAGAGGGCATGGATGTCCTTCAGCTCGAACCGGTTCCCCGGTATATGCAGCCGTTGGGGTACCTGGCCTCCTGGGCCCAACAAGATTTCTCCCGACAGATGGTTATCGGATAAATCGATCAATGTGTTGGCAACGGTGAACAAGCGGGAAGGGATGTTTCCCGTTATTTGGTTATTGCTGCCATTGATGCCCCGTAATGCGGGCAAATCCAGGATAGAGGATGGAAAAACGGTAAATAGGTTATGGTTGAAACGAATGTCCACCAGATTTTCCAACTGACCCAGTTCGGTGGGCAGTTCAGCCAATTTGTTGAAGGCGACATCCAATAGGAGCAATGAACGAATGCTTCCGACCACGGGCGGTAGGGTGTTGAATTCATTACGCAACATGTGCAATTCCTGTAGCGAGGTGAGATTGGCCATGGCATCGGGCAGGGACGAAAGTTTGCATTGGTTAACGTTCAAGACCCTTAGATTGGTCAATTGGCCAATAGTTTCCGGCAGTTCAGTAATGGGGCAGAAGTCCAATCTTAGGATCTCAAGGCTTACTAAATTGTCCAGAGCAACTTCTTCCAGGTCATAGTTTTGGGTCAACGAGAGGGTATTTAGATTTGTGAGACCGGACAAGTTGGGAAGCGAGGTAAAACGGTTCCTGTCCATAATCAGCAATTCAAGGTTCCCAAGGTTGTTGATTTCCGGTGGTAAAACAGACAGTTCGTTATCGGACAGATGTAGGACCTTGAGCTGTGTGAGTTCCCCAATTTCCGAAGTGACCCGTTCAAGTCCAAAACTGTTTATATACAGTTCTTCCAGTTCATCCAAATCTTTGAGCACGGTAATTGCCAAAGGCATACTTTCAGCCGTAAAGGAACCGTTGCCAATTAAGGAGACTCCCGTTACCCTGCCATTGGCTAGAGGTTCCCAAAAAATTCCGTTCCATTGTCGTGCAGGTGTGGTATCGTCCCATTGGCTTGGCCATCCCTCAGCCTGGAGCCTATTGTGGAATTCCAGGACTACCAAGGAATCCTGGGGGTTTACGGACAACACCTGGCCAAAACAAGGTATAGTGCACAGTACCGAAAGGAAGAACAGGATACCTTTGGGAAAGTAACTGTATTTCATGGTCAAAGTAGGTTAGGTTGTCATAAGATTTTGGAACGTTTGAAATTATTTCAAATACGTAATTCGTATATATTTATCAAAACAATTTCAAGAGGCATTTATTTTGTTCAAACCGTTAATGTTTATGGACATTTCTGTAGCACAAAAGATGCCGTTTCAAGGCTTAGGTTGCTTTAAAAAAGAAGTTTTGTAGCTTTTTTCACCGAAGCAGTAGCTTTATTCCTTCCAAAATAGGTTTTGTTTTAAAATTTAAGACTCTTACTTTGGAAATGAAAGTCAAATGACTTCAATCACAATCAAATAAACCGTCAACAAATTGGTCAACATATTTTTGTTAGGTTAAAAAATCCTTTAAAATATAGCACTTCAGAAACAAGGACCAAATCCTGCCGAGGTCATTTGAAGGATAAACCCCGAATGGGAAGAACGCATTCGTCCCATTACAACCCAAATTGAGACCTTGATTTAGATCCGCTTGGATTTCCCTTATAGGATGAAAAACTAAATCGGGGCGAGCTTTATCTTTTGCCCCATAATGAAGTTTTCCGAATAGCTGCAAAGAAGCAAAACCATCACATGGATTTCGGTTGAAAGTGCGTATGCAAGGAGATTGACTACATCAAATTTCTGTTGCCATTACAAAACTGAAATACGGATTTATCCAGAGATTTTGAAAGACGGCTATTTGTGTGGATTGGGGACGCCTTTAACTGTTGTTCCACAGTTTTATGAAAACAGGGCAAAATAGAAAAACTGTCGGTATTTTTTTGCATATAGCTTGCCCCAAACGTTAAGTTTAGAATACCAAAAATGAATACGGGTGTATGGAACTTTGATATGTATCCGAATAACCATACAGTAAATTTACATTAAATTTACATTAAATTTACATTTTTTTAATAGTTTTTGTTCAGATTTTAGATTTTACTTCAATTTCAAATGGCTTCACACCTCTTAAAAAGACCAAAAATGGGAACAAAACAAAAATGTTCAGCCTTTTTCCGGAGAATGAACACGTTTATTAGTTCATTCCATTCCATGTGTCGGGAAAAATCATAATTATTGTAGTTACTTGTACCCGAAATGCATGATAAACGCAAATGGACGGTAAAGTAGTAACCACGGGACTCGGAGATGTTGAATACCGCTCAATCGGGACAGGGATCCCAGTGGTATTTGTACACGGCGGACATTCAAACTGTAAGGAGGTGCTTTGCCATAAAGGTTTCGATTTGGAAAAGTTTCAATTGATTGTCCCGTCCCGTCCTGGGTATGGTCGAACTCCCTTACATGGTAATGGAACCCCGAGAAAATCTGCGGAGTTAATTGCAGAATTATTGGATTTTTTGTCGGTTGGACCAGTAATTGTTTATGGTGTTTCCGCAGGCGGACCTACAGCGGTTGTGCTGGCCGCCAATTACCCCAACAGGGTACGTAAATTGATTTTGGCTTCTGCAGTTTCCAAGAAATGGCTTGATAAAAATGAGAGGACGTATAAAACGGCACACGTCATATTTCACCCCAAAATTGAAAAAATGACCTGGGGAATGGTACGGCTCTTTTCAAAGCTATTTCCCCGAGCAATGGCCAGAAGCTTTTACCCCCAGTTTTCCAAACTTCCCATTGGAAAATTGGAAAAAGAGGCCATTCAGGAATTGATTTTTGCCCTCAGCCATTACAATTCCGGACAGGGCTTTTTAAATGATATTCGCCAAAACCTTACCACTAGTGTGCTCGGAAAAGTCAAATGCCCCACACTGGTTATCCATAGTGAAAATGACAATTCCGTCCCTTTATCGCATGCCGAACATGCACATGAAATGATTGCCAATTCAAGACTTGAAATCCTCAAAAATACATGGGGGCATTTGTTCTGGATTGGAGCCGATTCCAAGGAATCCATAGCAAAGACAATACGATTTATTGAGGAATAAGATACCCACAACCCACACGGAATAGTGCCTACCAGGAAAAATTGAGCTGCTAATAAAATCAATGGGAATCGAGCCCGAATCCTATTACTACCTCCTAACCCACGTTCCCAGTTGAATCTCCATTGAAATCAGTGCGTTGAACAACATATGGTACGCGCATTGGCATCAGTATTGTTATGCCCCCAAAGCCTGTTCCCTTCTTTATCCAACAGCGACCGTAGGACCTATTTGGAACATTTTATTTCTGTTAAATAATTCACAAAGCTATTCTTAGATACAATTATTTTTTAATTTTGACCGATCGTTCAATTTTAAAAAATGAGTCCACGAACAGAAGAGCAGTTAGCTGCACATAGAAAGGCAAAGAGGGAACATATTGTTTCCGAAGCACTGCATTTATTTGCCACAAGAGGTTATTTCAATACCTCAATAAGTGATATTGCCAAGGAAGTAAAGATGTCCAAAGGCCTTCTTTACAGCTATTTTGAAAACAAGGAGGAACTACTGAATGCCGCCATTGACTTTGTTTTGAAAGAGGCCACGGATCTCAACTTATCCGAAGATCGATTAAAAGACCTTAATCCTGAAGAAATTATCAGGGAAGTGATTGAGGGATTCTTTACCGTGCTGGAAGAAAAGAAGGAATTGTGGGGCCTAATCGTTTCCCTGGCCATACATGTGGCGTCCATCCCGTCAGTACATCAAACCATTTCCACTATCTACAAAGATCTGGCCCAGCAACTACAGGAACTTTTTATTGCAATGGGTCATCCGGATCCGGAAAACGAAGCTTTCAAACTTGGGGCATTGATTGATGGGATAGGCATTCAATACATGGTTTTTGGTGACAGCTATCCCCTGAAAAAAATCAAGGAAAATATTATTAATGGTTATATGAACCAAAAAAATGAAGAGCAATGAAATTAAAGATAGTAGTCGTTTTTATGGTGATGACATCCATTTCATTCGGTCAAACCGCTGATGAAATTGTCAAAACATCCGATGACAAATTAAGGGGAACGTCTTCCTATACGGAACTGACCATTGATATCATTCGGCCAAAATGGTCCAAAGAAATGAAAATGAAGGGATGGACCAGGGGCTCCGATCATTCCGTTTCCGTTATAACAAGTCCAGCAAAGGAAAGGGGCACCGTATTTCTAATGCGGGAAAAAGAGGTTTGGAATTACCTCCTTACGCTGGAAAGGACCATAAAGTTCCCTCCTTCAATGATGCTGCAAAATTGGATGGGAACGGACCTGACCAATGATGATTTGATCAAACAATCTTCTTTGGTAACCGATTACACCAAAAAAATCATTGGTGAAGAAGAAAAGGAAGGCTACCCCTGTTGGAAAATTGAACTGACTCCAAAACCCAATGCCGCTGTTGTCTGGGGAAAGATTATCATCTGGATCGATAAAAAGGAGTATATGCAGATGCAAACGGATTATTATGACGAAGATCTTTTTTTAGTGAACCAAATGGTGGGTTCACAGGTCAAGACGTTTGATGGCAAGCTACTCCCTTCAAAACTGACCGTTAAGCCCGTGGACAAACCGGGGCAATCTACCGTGATTACGTATAACCAGTGGAAGTTTGATATGGACATCCCTGATGAATACTTCACCACAAATTATATGAAGCGTATCCACTAATCCTTAAATGGTAAACCAGTGATTCTAAAAATTGCCTGGCGAAATATTTGGCGAAACAAAAAAAGAAGTGTCATTACGACCGCTTCCATCTTAATTGCGGTATTCCTTTCCCTAATGATGCGTTCTGTACAATTGGGAACCTATAAAAGCATGATAGACAATGTAGTAGGTTCTTATACAGGATATATTCAGATACATGAAGATGGATATTGGGATAAACGTTCCATCGATAAGGCGATGGTCATGACCGATAGTTTGATCACTAAAGTGTTGAATACAAAAGGTGTAGAGGCCTTGTTGCCCCGATTGGAAAATTATGGATTGCTATCAGTAGGAGATCTAACAAAGGTCATAGGACTGAACGGATTGGATTTTGAACAAGAGCAAAAGCTACAGGATCTGGATGCAAAGCTGGTAAAGGGCACACTTCCCCAAAATCCAAAGGATATCATTTTGGGGAAAGGAGTGGCGTCCTATTTCAAAACAGGTATAAATGACACCGTTGTGTTCATGGGGCAAGGCTACCATGGTATGTTGGCTGCGGATAAATTTCGTGTTTCAGGTATTATCGATCTTAAAAATCCAACATTGAACAAGGCCACGGCATTACTATCCCTGGAAGGCGCCCAGGATCTCTTTAGTGCCAACGGAATAGCCACCAGCCTTGTCATCGATAAGAAAGACAATGCCCGCCTAAAGTCGGTACAAGAGGCCATCTCAGGTAAGTTGGACGACAACTTTGAAATCATGAACTGGCAAGAAATGATGCCAGAGCTGCAACAAACCATTTTGGCCGATAGTATTGGTGGATTGTTGATGGTGGGCATCCTTTATATGATTCTCATTTTCGGAATTTTTGGTACGGTGCTCATGATGACCCAAGAGCGAAAGTATGAATTTGGCGTGTTGGTCTCCATAGGTATGAAAAAAGGGAAGCTCATGCTCATGGTATTTATGGAAACCATCATTTTGTCCCTATTGGGCGTACTGGCCGGCGTGCTTTTGGCCTATCCCATCATGTTATGGAAACATTACGATCCCCTGGTATTACCGGGCACGGAAGCAGAAATGATGGAAACCTTTGGTTTTAGTGCTGAAATCCCTTTTTACATACAGCCCGATCTTCCCTTGGTCCATGCATCCCTTATTTTTTTCATTGCCCTGCTCGTATCCCTTTATCCTATTGCAATCATCAAAAAACTGAGACCACTTGAAGCCATGAGGGGCTAAATCTGTACTATAATGAAAACATTACTACAAATAGCATGGAGGAACGTTTGGAGAAATAAGCTCCGAAGCGGTATTGTCATAGTTTCCATAGTTTTAGGCATCTGGTCCGGACTATTTATCATGGCCATGACAGCAGGATTGAACGAACAACGTTTAAAGAGTTCGATTGACACCTTTCTTTCCCATATCCAAGTACACAATGCCGGTTTTCTCGAGAATTTTGATAAAAAGGATACCATTGCGGACAGTAAAACCTTAGTTCGGCAATTGGATACTACGGCACAGGTAACCGCATATTCCAAGCGTTTGGTATTGCAAGGAATGGCATCTACGGCCCATGGTAATTACGGCGTGAAAATCATGGGGGTATTTCCAGAAGAAGAAAAAACCGTCACGGATATTTCCAAAAGATTGGTGCAAGGCACCTACTTGCACCAACTAAAGAGAAATCCAATCGTAATCGGCGAAAAACTGGCTAGTAAGTTAGGGGCAAAAGTCAACTCAAAAGTTGTGCTCAACTTTCAGGATTCCAGTAACAATACCATAGCCACGAGTTTTAGGATAGAAGGCATCTTTAAAACGGTAAACAGCTCATTTGACGAGGGAAATGTATTTGTAAAATATGAGGACTTGGCCCCACTCGTCGGTTTACATGGCAACTACCATGAAATTGCCATTCTGTGCAATAATATCAACGAGACCGTACCGGTCAAAAATCAAATCACTACAACTAATTTGGTAGAAAGTTGGGACGAGTTGGCACCGGAATTGGGTTATGCCCAAAAGACCATGAGTAACTTCATTTACATCTTTATGGGTATCATTTTGCTGGCCCTGACTTTTGGAATTGTGAATACCATGCTCATGGCGGTTTTAGAACGAAAAAGGGAAATAGGCATGTTGCTTTCCGTTGGTATGGACAGGCGAAAAGTATTTGCCATGATTATTCTTGAAACACTGTTCCTGGCCCTTATAGCAGCACCCCTAGGGGTTATATTGTCCCTTTGGACCATAGAACATTTTGGTACGCACGGTATTGATCTTTCTGCCGTGGGCAAAGGATTGGAAAGCTTCGGGATGGGTTCCAGAGTACACACAAAACTACCATCCGTGCTGTATTTGAACATCACTTTAATGACCCTTGCCGTGACATTGATAGCAGCCGTGGTTCCGGCAAGAAGGGCGGTGAAACTAAATCCGGCGGAAGCCGTTAAAGCGATTTAAAAAAGGGATATATCAGAATTATTACTAAAAGACGAACAAAATGAACGTTATACAAACAGAAAATCTGACAAAGGTCTACAATGAAGGTAAGGGAAATGAAGTACGGGCATTGAATGGTTTGTCCCTGACCATTGCTAAAGGCGAATTTACCGCCATTGTCGGCCCTTCTGGCTCCGGAAAAAGTACGTTGCTCAATATTATCGGTGGTTTGGACCAGCCCCATTCAGGAAATGTGCTCGTAAATGAAGTTGACATCATTGCGTTGAAAGAAAATGAACGGATCAACTTCAGATTACAACATATAGGTTTTGTGTTTCAGGCCTACAATTTAATTCCTGTACTCAACGCAAAAGAGAATATTGGCTTTATTATGCTTTTGCAACATGAACCACAAGAAGCGATCGATAAACGCGTCGCTGAGTTGCTTAAATCGGTTGGCTTGGAAAACCAGGCCTTAAAACGCCCTGCTGAAATGAGTGGGGGCCAGCAACAACGCATTGCCGTGGCCAGGGCATTGGCATCCCGACCCAAATTCGTTCTGGCAGATGAACCAACCGCCAATTTGGATTCAAAATCCACATCGGACCTTTTGGACATTATGGAGCAGCTCAACGAAAAAGAGGGGATCACCTTTATTTTTTCCACACATGATCAAAGGGTCATTGACCGTGCCCGTCGAGTGGTTACCCTGGAAGACGGTAAAATTATAGCAGACGTTTTACAATCAAATTGAGACCAAAAAAGCACATAGTTTTCTGTATTCTGGGTTTTGCATTGGTCATCAACTTGGCGGCGCAGGACAAACAAAACTGGGCTTCGGACCACTTGAATGTATCCGGTTATGTGAAATTTTTAAATACCTCCAGTTTCATTTCGTTGGATAGTATTGCCAACGATAACCTCATCCATAACCGGACGAATATGAGGTTGTATGCCAATGATGATTTCACCTTGGGCCTCGAACTGCGCAACAGGGTATTTTGGGGTGCTTCGGTTAGGTCCTTTCCAAACTTTGTCCAATCCGTGGAGAACCCCAACCAGGATATCAACCTGGATGCCCTGTTGATTCATGAACCGGCAATACTCATGCTTTCGACAATAGACCGCCTATACGTGGATTATCACAAAGAAAAATGGCAGTTGGTCATAGGGCGCCAACGTATAAATTGGGGAAAGAATTTGGTTTGGAACCCCAACGATCTTTTCAATGCCTATAATTTTTTGGATTTTGATTATGAAGAACGCCCGGGGGCAGATGCGTTAAGGGCAAAGTATTTTACCTCTGGGGATTCCAGTTTTGAATTTGCCATCAGTTATGCGAAAGTATGGAGGGAAAACACGGTGGCCATTAAGTACAACTTCAATAAACACCAGTACGACTTTCAACTCATAGCAGCCAAGTTTTTGAACGACCTTACGCTGGGAATAGGATGGGAAGGGGTTATTAAGGACGTAGGTTTTAAAGGGGAGCTAAGCTATTTTATGCCGAACGACCGTTCTGAGGGGAACAATGCCCTTGTTGGGTCCATTTCATTTGATTATTACTTCGCCAATGACATTTCCATCAATATCTCAACACTTTACAATAGCGATGGGGTGGGCAATGTTGATTTTTTCGGGGGTTCCCTAATGAACAATGCTACGATAGATGCCAAAAACCTAATGCCAAACAAATGGTCCTTATTTGGTCAGTTTTCCAAGACCTTTACGCCTGCCATTACGGGGTCGATGGCCTCTATCTATGCCGTGGATCTGAACTCCGTTTTCCTAACGCCACAATTCACTTATAACATTTCCCAAAACTGGGACTTTGATGTTACGGGTCAAATTTTCTACGGGAAACAGGAGGATGAATTTAGAAATCTGGGAAACAGCATATTCCTGAGATTCAGATATAGCTTTTAAAAAAGTGAAAACAAACCCAAAATGCACTGATCAATGCTGTGCCAAAGAGATGGATTTGTGTTGGGTTGAGCAATGGCCAGGGGTCCGATTCTAAACGTCTCCCCTGGTCATTAAAAAGGATAGGAATGAATTTTTTCCTTTTAAAAAACTTCAAAAAAAAATGGGTTATTGAAATGACAATTGAAGAAGGTGTAAAATTACATGTGGAAAAGCGCTCCCCAAGCCAGGAGGAGTATCGGTCTTTAAGGAATCAATCCGATTGGTATACCGTTGGGAATCAATTTGAAAAAGCCGCTTTCGGAAAAGAAGTCCATTGTGTTGTGGTTTCGGATGGCCCCAATGTGATAGGAATAGGCAGGGTTGTTGGTGATGGGGCCATCTATTTCAATATCCAGGATTTGATCGTCCATCCAAACTACAATAGCAAAAGGGTTGGCAAGCTGATCATGGACCATATCGAAAGCTTTTTCGAAACGGGAGCATCAAGACACGCTTATATTGGGGTAATGGCCACAAGGGAAACACGGGAACTGTATAAAAAATATGGGTTTACCGAACGTAAAACCAAAAATTCCGAAATGTTCAAAATTTTGATCCGGGGGAATTCGACGCATTAATATGTCACTCGAACCGATTTCTAGCTATTCCAAGAATTCAACACTACCTAAGACGATCCCCCAACTACTTAAATCCATAGGTAATGGCTTGAATAGGTTCCCGTGCAATCCACTCCTTAATTTGGTCGGCTATACTATTGGCCCAGGTCCAACACATCATAGACTTATACATACCTTGGTAAAATTTCTTACCTTCCAGAGGAAAGTCAAATGACCTCATTCGCCATCCAATTGACCATATCCAAAAAATGGCAATGAAAGATAGTTCATGTTGACTTTGGAAAAGATTTTGTCTGCCTGGATAAAAGGGTCGAAGGGCAGTCGGACAATTATCCCAATCCCTGAATGAAGTTGTTCAAATTATAGTTTAATATCCGTTGTGCTCATTGTACACTTTAAGAAAAATAGCCTTCTTCCTCTTTTTACTCCTATCACTGAAACTAAGTGCCCAGGACGACTTTGACATTAAGAGTTACTTGGTTTTGGGTGTGGAAGCAGCAGAAGATCTGGCGTCAATCTACCTGGAGCCTTTGAGCGAAGGTTTGCTATATGGACTTACGGGTGCTTGGAACAATACGGCACGGGTAAAACAAAAGTGGGAAATGGATATTGCCTTGGTTGCGAATGGCTCCTTTGTTCCCAATGAGAAACTATCCCGTGAAATCGATATCAGCGCTATTGATAATTTAGAAGTTTTAGGTGGGGGCAACTTGGTTAGGATTCCAACCATACTGGGCAGTAAGGAATCTGAAGTGACTTTTGTGGCCACCCGGGATGGTGAAGAGTTCATTTTTGATGCGCCCACGGGTATAGGCCTCCTTTCCACCAATTTACTGCCCAATGCCTTTATACAGGCTAGTTTAGGATTGCCTATGAATTCAGAATTTAGCCTTCGCTTCTTTCCAAAGCTTTCCGTTGAGGATGCCTCCATCGGGGTTATTGGATTTGGATTAAAAAATGAATTGACCCAGAGCTTTAAAAGTCTTGGGGAATTACCGATGGCCATTTCGGTATTTGCAGCTTTCAGCAGATTGGATGCAGATTACGATTTTGAAACGGATGGTTTTGTGACCGGCGAGTCACAGTCCATTGACGCCTCATTGAATTCCTGGCTTTTCGAGATTCTTACCTCAACAAAGTTCCCCATTTGGAACATCTATGGTGGATTGGGGTATGTAACGGGCAGATCCAATTATATTATGGAAGGTACGTACATTATCAGTACACAGGAAGAGACCATTCAGTTCGAAAATCCATTTGATGTACAGGCAAGTATTTCCGGCTTAAGGGGAAGTTTGGGCACAAGTGTCCGGCTAAATCGATTCAAGATCAACTTGGATTACACTTTTCAAGGCTTCAATAATCTGGCTTTTGGTTTACATTATAATTTGCTAAAAGGGAAATGACCGCAGTATAGTCCTCCACAGCATCAATATTGCTAATTTTCTTTTGGAAAATGGCATTTATCCGGTTCCCAAAATCTTGTTTTTATCCCAATGTGTAGGTTGCCTTTTTCAATTTGGGGAAAGGTTCAGGGCTAGTGCAGGTATCCTGGTATTCTGTATGATTTTTCTTATCTTTTAGTAGTTAAAAATGACTTTCGGATGAACCACTCCAATCTTTTTGATTGCAGCAATAAAACCACAATAGTTACAGGCGGAGGAAATGGAATTGGGAAAGCATGCTGTAAGATTCTGGCCGCCCATGGTGCCAATGTGGTTGTTTCCGATTTGAGGAAGGAAGCCGCAGAAGCCGTTGCCCACGAAATAAAGAAGGACGGTGGAAATGCCATTGCCATAAGTTGTAATGTATTGAACGATGATGATTTGGTCAATTTGGTCAAATCGTCCGTTGATGTTTTTGGTGGGATTGAGATTTTGATCAACAATGCCGGAGGAGGTGGCGCTGGTAGGGAAAGCCCTTATGCGATATCAGTTAAGGAGTTTGCCTGGGTTTTTCAACTCAATGTGTTCAGTGCCTGGCGGCTATCACAATTATGTGCCCCAGAAATGGAGAAAAAGGGATACGGCTCCATGGTAAACATTACCTCCATGGGTTCCATCAACAAAAGCCCCAACATCAGTGCCTATGCCAGTGCCAAGGCGGCCTTGAATCATATGACCGCGAATCTGGCTTTCGACTACGGTCCCCATGGTATCCGGGTAAATGCTGTTGGACCGGGGGCTACCAAAACAGCTGCCCTATCCAAAGTATTGACTCCGGAAATCGAAGCCAAAATGTTATCGGGCACCCCTATTAAAAGATTGGGCGAAGTAGAGGATGTTGCGGGTGCAGTGCTCTATTTTGCCGCTCCAATTTCGGAATGGGTAAGCGGACAGGTACTATTTGTAAATGGTGGTGGTATTCAAACTTTAGACTAACAATAATTGGTGAACATACCACATTTATAATTAAAAAAAATTGAAGGGATGAATAGGAAAATTAGTATTGGATTGGCGCTCGCAATGTTCATTTGTATTAGGGCCAATACCCAGGAAACATTGACGGCGGAGCAATCCAATCCTTCCAAATTAGGTTGGATGCAAGGATTTCCACCGCCAAAGGAAAAAATAATATCGGCTATTGATGGAAGTTTCTTTCAGTTCCCGGCCCTACGTTATAGTGTTTGTCACATGCGACAATTCATGCCAACTACTGAGGTCAAAGCCGCAGCCACCAATCGGTACGAGCTTAAAGTAAAGCCCGACGCAAATATTGATGCAGTAACCTTCCTCCCCTGGAATAGTACCGAGCCAATGACCTGGAAGGAATCCCTCCTAAGAAATTATACTGATGGCATCCTGATTTTACATAAGGGCAAAATCGTTTATGAAAAATATTTTGGTGCTTTAAAATCAAATGGTGTCCATGCTGCAATGTCCGTGAGCAAAACCTTTACCGGGACCTTGGGTGCCTTGCTTGTAGAAGAAGGTCTGTTGGATGAAAACAAAACCGGATCGGATTATGTTCCTGAGTTACGTGATTCCGCATTTGGAGATGCGACAATAAGACAAATCCTGGATATGACCACAGGTTTAAAATATAGTGAGGACTATTCCAATCCGAATGCCGAAATCTGGGCATTTTCAGCTGCAGGCAATCCATTTCCAAAGCCGCCCTCCTATAATGGCCCCAATAATTACTACGATTATTTGGTAACGGTTCAAAAAGAAGGTGGGCATGGGGAGGTCTTTGGCTACAAAACAATCAATACGGATGTAATGGGTTGGATCATTTCCCGGGTAACCGGAAAGCCCCTTTCAGAACTATTGTCCGAACGTATTTGGAAACCCCTCGGCACACATGTGGATGGTTACTTCCAGGTTGATGGTGCAGGAATTGCCTTTGCGGGTGGTGGGTTCAGTGCAAACATGAGGGATATGGCGCTGTTTGGGGAAATGGTCCGCAAGAACGGGAAATTCAATAAAAACCAAATACTCCCTTCACGTCTTGTAGAGGACATTAGGAATGGAGGAAATAAGGTGGCATTTAACCAGTCCGTTTATGGCAAATCGTTAAAGAATTGGAGCTACAGGAACATGTGGTGGATTACCCATAACGAGCATGGTGCCTTCGCCGCTAGGGGCGTGCATGGACAAACCATTTATATTGATCCCTTGGCCGAAATGGTACTGGTGAGGTTCGCTTCATATCCGGAGGCAAAAAACGCCAAGATCGACCCAACTTCATTGCCGGCCTATCATGCCATAGCCAAATATTTAATGTCCAAATAATCTCCTGAGCTGATGAAAAGATATAAAACATTGTCCGCAACTTTGGTAGCGCTCCTATATGTTTCATTGGGGTATTCCCAAGATGCATTGATGGCTGATGAGCCTACATTTAGGATAACCAAAGGCAGGTATTACAGTTCGCTGACGTTCTCATTAAATTCACGCAATGCAGAAAATGAAGACCAACTCTTTAGACAGGTTGAGGACCAGGACAGATATAACTATAGGATAATAGGGAATGCAGGATATGCGATTAAAGACAATATGACCTTAGGTCTGTCCGCAGCCTATGGTAGGGAACAGGAAGAAATAACCTTTCTGGATGAGAACGGAGCAAATGTCACTTCCAAGAGCGTGGAACAAGGTTTATCAATTGCACCTAATATGCGTAATTACATTCCAATAGGAAAGGGACAATTGCAAATATTGATTCAAACAGAATTGGGAGTGACCATAGGTGAGTCCTTACAAAGGGAATTCATTGAAAATGAAATAAACAAAATTGAAGGGGAATTCATTGACATTGAAATTGGGGTAAGCCCTGGACTTGTTTTATTCTTCGACCGGAATTGGGCATTTGAAACCACGGTTGATATTGCGGGTTTTTCCACACGCATAGAAGAAGAGGTGGTAAATGATGACGAAGAGAACCGTCAAAGAGTCGTGGAATCAGCCATAGATTTGAGAATCAACCTTCTTCAGCTTAATCTGGGTTTGGCCTATTATTTCTGAACGCGTTAATTTTTAAAGTCCATTATCATGATTTCGATGAAAAAGAATTTTGACCCCCGAAGTGCAAAAAGGAATAGGGCCCTACTTATTATTTCCGCATTGTGTGTAATCGGGCTGGAATCATGCATACAAGAAGATAGATTTGGTCTTTCATCCTTTAAGGAAATCAAGGTTTTCCAATTACCGGGTCAAGCGGGTGTAACCACTATAGACCAAGAAGCGCGGAGTATAGTAATTCCTATGGGTGAAGGTGCCGACCTGACCGGTTTGGTTCCCTCGACCATTCAAATATCCAATTTGGCGGCGATTTCCCCTTCAAGCGGGGAAGCCCAGGATTTCCAGGATACTGTACTATATACCGTAACTGCCGAGGATGGGTCAACAGCTGTTTGGTCTGTGAATGCCGTTCCAGCTTTGCCCAATCCACAGCTTCCAAACAGTAATTTTGACCTTTGGTACAATGTGGGTGATTATCAGCAACCTGGTGAAAATGCCGAAAGTACGGTCTGGGGCACAGCTAACAGGGCCGTAGCCATAGCCGGGGATGCCAACACCAATCCAGAGGACCTCGGTGGCGGGGATTTGGCAGTACGTCTGACCAGTGTTGCAGCGCCCCTATTGGTTCGAATGGCAGCAGCCACCCTTTTTACCGGTACCTTCACAGAAGGATTTCCCAGTCCAACGGACCCCAGGTCAAATATAGATTTTGGCACACCGTTTAATGGGCGACCCAGGGCATTTCAAGTTGATTTTAGGTATCTTCCTGGACCGTCCTACGAGGATGCCGACGGTAATGTTCTTATTGGTGGGGACCAATGTGACATCTATGTGCTATTGGAAAAAAGGGAAGGGAATGACATAGATCGAATAGGGACAGGGTGGTTCAGAAGCGGAACGGAAGTAATCGACTGGAGTAGTCTTGAAATTGAACTAAAATATGGGGAACTGTCGCCTTCCGAACCAGAATTTGCGTACGCCAATATTCGCGAAGGGGAGTCTTGGGGTGATGCCACCGAGACACCTACCCATGTTACGGTAGTGTTTTCTTCCAGTGCCCTGGGAGATTTTTTTACCGGTGCTATCGGAAGTGAGCTATGGGTCAATAATTTTGAATTTTTATACTGATTCCATTCGAAAACCAATCTTATACGAACATTAAAAAAGTCCACGGCTTAGAATACATTAAATATGATTAGTAGTATAAATAAAAGCATCGTTAGGGGAAAGAGGGCTTCAATTTGCCTTCCATCTTTAATCGTATTTCTAACAATGGCATCGTGCTCTTTAGTAAAAATAGAAAGTGAGCAAAAGCCCCTAGGTGTTAGAGAATTGAATACAAGGCTATTGACCCAGAATTTCGCCCGTGGTGCCATGGATAGGGTGGAAATGGCAGCAGATAGTATCACTAAACTGGCCAATGACCATGAGACGATTCCAATCAACACTTTACATTGGAAAATTCAAACATCGGAAGAATTGGGCAAAATCAGCTTCCAAACAGAACCCAAAATAGCGTTAATGGATACATGGGCCTATTTTTTGGAAGTGAAAAATTCACTTGAAAGCCCACAATTGGATGGTGTCTTTGGAGAATATAAGATCATTGCTTTGGAGGCTGTTGATCAAAACATTGAAGATATTCAACGAATTGCTGCCAGTGTATTACCTAAAAGTGAATACCGAACAATCAAGGATTTTGTAGAAGAATATGCCAACAATACACCCCTATTACTACAAAAAGAGTTTAAACATAAATCCATTAGGGAATCTTATTTAGAGTTTAAACGAATTCCAGATAGTATTGCGGTACAAACGGTAGGCACCTTATCTGAGGTGGTTGCGGACGCTACAAACCGTTTTGGGTATTACTCCGAAGCCTCCGGTAAAAGGCTTAATTGGAAGACTGAAATGATTTTGCGCCAAAGGGGAATTGATTCCATGGATATTGAGGCCAAAATTGCTGAAATAGACAGGCAATTCGATCGACTGATTCAAGTGGCAGAGAACTCCCCAGAAACTATAGAAAATGCCATCAAGGAGTTTAGAAATAACATTGGTCCACTATTTAGAAATCTCAATTATGAAATAGGTTCTGCAATGCAGAGCCTATCTTCAGATGTGCAATCCGTAAACAGCATGTTGCAACGCGAGCGGGTTGCCTTGGATTCCATTATCAAAAGGGAACGGTCTGCCCTCACAACCAAAGCAGACACCCTAGTGGAAACCGGGATAGAAAACGCTTTTGAGGGTTTAGGAAAGACATTACGTAGCTTGATCATTTATTTTATAGTACTGTTCATTGTTGTACTTGGATTACCGTTTTATCTGGGCTACGTTATCGGAAAACGTAAATTAAAATCTTGATTCAATATGAAACTTGCGTCCGCTATAGGGTTTGCCCTAATAATCTCGGTTTCTTGTTCCAAAAAGAATGGTAATGCATCCGTTATATGGATAAGCGGTTTTAAAACGACATGTGAATCAGGTGCAGGAGCGTCCAATTGCTTACTGATAAATAAAAGCATTGAACTGACGAATGATGAATGGGAGCTATTTTATTCGGATATAGAGGGTTTTGAATTTCAGGAAGGTTATCTAAAGAAGGTTGAGATTTTAGAGCAAAAACCCAATGATAATGTGCTTGCTCCAATGGATAAATCAATTGGTAAATATGTACTTGTTAAGGAATTGGAGAAAAGGCAGGACCATAGGCCTTTATTGGAAGCACATTGGCGGCTTAAAGGGATTCACGGAACTCTTTTAGATAAAAAAATACCTCCTCCAACTTTGGATTTTAATTTGGATGAAATGAAAATCCATGGAAATGGAGGGTGTAACAGGTATAACGGAACCATAAAACAGTTGGGAATCAAATCAATAGCATTTAGCAATATGCTTAACACCCTCAGCATTTGTGCCGAAGCCAATGTGGAAAATCAATATCTCGCCTCCCTGGATAAGATTTCCTCTTATGAAGTCAATGACTCCATTCTGAATCTATACGACGGGCAAAAAAACGTAATGGTGTCATTTGTGAGTCACGGAAAAACCAATAATAGAACGAAGATTCATGATATTTGGTCAGCTGTCAGGATAGAAGGTTCCCCAATAAACAGCATGGTCCCTGTACCACGTCTGGAAATCAATACAACCGAGATGAAGATTTATGGTAACAACGGTTGTAACGACTACTTTGGAACACTAACCGATCTTACTGAAAACAGCATATCTTTTGGGAAGATAGGGTCTACACGAAAAATGTGTCCAGAGATGGAGGTGCCAAAACGCTATGATGCGGCCCTATTAAAAACCAGGACCTTCCGTTTTGATGGGCGGGCTTTGATTTTTAGTGATGAAGAAGGTGAAGAAATTTTGACCTTTATGAAAACAGATTAACTTAAAAAGTCCAGAAAATAGAGTTGCCAAGAAGTTATTTAGCGCTGTTACTAGTTTTTCTTTATGGTCAAAAGACATGGGGCCAATCGGATACCCTTGTTTTTGATTCGGGAAATAAAGTGATAGGTGAAATAAAGAAAATGGAAAAAGGGGTGCTGGAAATTGATGTTCCCTATGGGGATGAAAATTTCAAAGTGAAGTGGTTAAGCATCAAGGAAATCCATACAGAATCAAAATTTGTGGTGAGTGTAGCGGACAAATTATATCAAGGGAGAATAGCCTCCATTGCCAATCAAAGGATAAAGGTTTTTGACAATGACTCCATTTATACCACATGTGCCCTCCAGGAAATCGTCTATTTGAACCAGTTCAAGGAAGGGTTTGCAAATCGCTTCAGTGCGGCCATAGAAGTAGGTTTTAATTTGACCAAAGCCCAGGACCTGCGTCAATTTTCATTGCGCAGCTCCATGAGCTATAAAACCGATAAGTGGACAGCTGATATTGCCTATAATATCCTAAGATCAAGTCAGGACAACGTTGAACCTGTCAATCGCAGCGATGGCCTATTGAATTACCGTCGTATTTTGCTCAAAAACTGGTATTTGATCGGTACCGTTGCCACGCTTTCAAACACAGAACAACTGCTTGACTTACGCGCCAATTCACAGCTGGGGATTGGCAAATTCATTGTTAGTTCCAACAGGGCATACTGGGGCGTAAAAGCTGGCTTTAACAACAACCTGGAGCGATTTACCAATGAAACGACAAATCGCAACACCTGGGAAGGATATTTGGGCAGCGAATTGAATTTATATGATACGGGGAATCTGGAACTGGCACTGGTTTTTATGGGATACTCCGGCCTGACCGAGACAGGGCGGTATAGGGCGGACATCAATTTTGACACAAAATATGAACTCCCTTTGGACCTCTTTATCCGGCTTGGTATCTCACTTAATTATGATAACAGACCGGCCCAAAGTGCAAGTGAAACGGATTATATTGTAAGAACGGGTATTGGTTGGGAATGGTAACCCCATTACTGTTTTACGGTAAGGATTCCTAATGTAGGCATTGATCGGAAAACGCACCAAAAGATTTGATAAACTGAAAAATACGCAAAATGGAAAATCAAAATATCGTACTTCGTGCAGCCGTGTTTGTAGCGCAGCTAATTATTGCCGAACAACCCAAAAATCGGGTGTTCCACAATCTACATCACACCTTAACGGTCTTAGAGGGTGCCGGAAGGATTGGCAGGGCGGAGCATTTAACGGAAGATGAATTGGAAATGGTTTTGCTTGCGGCGGTCTTCCATGATCTGGGGCATATAAAATGTTATAACGGCCATGAAGAAGTAAGTAAGCGCTTCGCACGCAAATGGTTATCGGAACTTCAGTATCCCGAAGATAAAACCACTATTGTTCTGGGTTGTATCGGTGCCACAAAAATACCCCAAAGTCCAAAGCATATTTTGGAGCAAGTGGTATGTGACGCAGATCTTATCCATTTATCTTTTGAGAGCTATCCCATATACCGGGAAATGTTGCGCTCCGAATGGGAAATGGAACTTGGGTTGACATATACGGATGAAGAATGGATAGCAAACAATAATAAGTTCTTACAAGATCATAGTTATTTTACAGCGTATGGGAAGAACGTCTTAGAACCCAAAAAGGTGAAGATTTCCAATATATACCGTTGATTTTAGATTTTAGGGGCGACCATTTCTTTCCGGTTCCGTTAAATAAACATTTTATGGAACTCAATCTTTGGATTCTACCTTTCGCATTCCTTTTTTTGGTCCACACCCTTATGAATTCAGTGAATGGATGTAATAAATAGGTTTGCAGTAGATATATGAGCCCTACATTTCCCCAAACCTCGGAATTCCCTATTCCTCCAAAAACCAGTTGACCGCACCTCCTATGACCTTCTCTTTCAAGCGTTCCATTTTCTTTCCAAAAGCACTGCCATTCTCTACTTTTATAAGCCGTTCCAATTCCGTATCCAACTTTCGAAAGGACTTCATACTTCTATCCAGTCCACCTTCCTTGTTATGGATAAGCCATAAGCGACGGTGCTCTTCCTGTATGGAATTCAACCGATCCTTCATTGTGGTCAAATGGGCCAATCGTTCTTCGCTTGTCCAATCCTCCTTTTGTGCACTATACTTCCGCATTTCCGCTCCCAAACGCACCATCTGAATTCCATTTCTTAGTTGGTTTTCCGTTTGACTTTTTCCCCCATCTCCAATGGAATTTTCAGAAAGACTCTTTTCATCAACAAAATAATTCAAATCGGATTCTATCTTATCCAGGTGCTGATGTAAGGCTTCCACTTCAAACCGTTTTCGGTTTTGAAAGCGACTTTGAACAAGGATATCGGCGAGACTATCCCCAATCAATTCAGGAATCTTCTTTTCTATCGCACCATATATGGATTCCTGTAAGACCGGATTGGAAATCCCAAATTGATAGGCCCAGAAGTTAAGGCTCGAATTGGGCATATGAAACTCTTCGTAATGATAGGACTGTCCCATATCCATAACGATTTCACCCAGATTCCGATGCTTTTCCTCAAATATGTAGTTGTTCAAATACCTTTCCAAGGACAGGTTTCGAGACGTATTGCCATTCCAACTAATGGCACCGGCATAGGCAATACCCGGGTAACTAATGGGCAAATACTGCCAATGTCCCAAGTCCCCCCAATCTGTAAGCAACATTCCTCTTGCCCCATTCTTGATACCGTTTAGCACGGCGTTTTCAATATTTCCCAGCATATTATCGGTCCTACCGGTGAGTGTCATCCAACTACTGGTACCAGGGCAGACCAAAAAATTAAAACCTGCTTGCGTAATGCGTTCCGTATTGTTTGCAAATGGATGTTCCGCTTCATAGCCCCATTCCAAAACCGTAATGTCACTGGGCAGGCTATCCAATAGCTCAGGATGTTTTCCGATGATATCCCCCCACATCCAAAATTCCTTCCCCCGATCCTTGGCCAACTCGTATACCTTTATCACAAAATCAAGATAGAGTTGGCCCACCCCTACTTCTTCGGCCAAATCCGAGTTGTTGCAATGCCCCAGTTCAAAAGGTTCGTCCAAGTTGGCGTTGAACTTGCCCGAACTGAAATTGGGCAACATATCGTCCATCATTTGCTCAATCAACTCAATACTTTCCTCATTGCTGACGTCCAAAGTAGTTTTCACCTTTTGCATGGGCATGATCTCATAACCATCGGGACATTCGGCCAAATGGGCATATTCCGATGTCTCCAACCAGGGTTGCATATGGCCCAATGAGTTTTGATTGGGGACCAATTCAATAAATCGTTCACTGCAATAGCGGTCCAACGCTTTAATCTCTTCTGGCGTCAAGGGGGTCTCTTTCCCCTCCCATAGCCCTTTAAAGCTGGGATAACCAAACGAAAAACCTTCAACATATAACTGCAAATGGTTGTATTTCAATAAAGAAAGCTTGTCCACGAGACTTTTTAAGGTTTGTAGTTGGGGCACCTTATCCCTACTGATATCCAACATAAACCCCCTAATGGACAGGTCCGGTTGGTCAAACACTTGAACGGATTCCACGGTATCGGGAAACTGTTTTTTTAAATGGTACAGGCTAACCACGGCATAATAGGCCCCTGCCTCATCGGAATAGTGGATTTCAATGCCCTTTGGACCAATAGTGAATTCATAGCTTTCTGACTTCAAATCCTTACGCTCTAAAAATTGAATCGAGGCTGTGCTGTCCCCCATATCGGTGTCAATCTCAAGAAGACGCTCGACCCAATCCTTGGATTTTGGTATATCCGAAGTGATTTCCCATTGGGCGGGCCAAGCAAAATTTCCTGCCTTCGGTGTGATTCTTTTTGGTACGGGCAATAGTATCCATTCGCTTACCGAATCCGTTTCCATCTCAAAGCGATAAAAGGAAACATCGGTTTCCGCAAATACCTTTTCCCGCTCGTTGATGGCTTCTGATGCCTTATCGTATTTGGAAGTAAAAAAGATAACGGCACCTATGGCAAAAAGGAGTACGCCCAAAAGTAAATATCCTAAAATTTTAAGTGCTTTTTTCATGGTGTTTGTTGTGAATTATGTATTCCGTGTTTTGTAAATTCATGGAGTTTTTGCAGCCCTAAAGGCGTACACATCCCCTTAATAAAAAGGTAAACGGTATTGTCCAAAAGCGTTTTGATCGGATAATTGAATCCTTCAAAAAGCCTGTCCCTTGTGATTCCAGCGTACAACCGCTGCAAACTTATCAGTACAATTTTCGGGTCGATTTCGTTTTCAAAAAAACCTTGACGTATGCCTTGATCGGTTACCTGTGCAAAAAGGAATTCTGCGTCTTGATTTGTCTTAATGATTTCATCCTGAAGTGTTGGATAGTACTTGTTAAGATCGGCATAGAACTTTGGATTCACCTTAAACTCGAGCTCTGCAATGAAATACAAAATCTCCAAAACGGAAACTACGGGATTGCTTGCTTCGGAATTCTTTTCCCGAAGAATTCTAAAAAGCCGAGAATAGTGAGTGGTAAGGCATACGCGGAGTAAATTGGTCTTGTCACCAAAAATTTTATACACCGTTTTGGTTGAAATGCCCGTTAATGCCGTTAATTTTTTAATGGTAAACTCTTGAACACCGTCTTTCAAAAATTGATGTAAGGCGATATCGGCAATTTCCTTTTCAGTGATTTCCGTAACTGGCATGGAAAATATTTTAGTTTTGATATTTTCCAAAGCTAATGGAAAATATTGAAGAAATCAAATTTTCCACCAATCCCTACAGCAAGGTAATTCCGTCGAATTCTGAATTGTCAATCCAGGCAATAGGGCCGTATGCCGCAGATGACATGACATTGTTGAAATACCGGCATCACCGATAGCTGAATTTAGGGATTCGTCCTTTCTCTTGGATAGATGCTTTGTGTTGTCCCTATGCCCATCAAAAAACTCAAGGTGAAGTAAATGTTTCCTGATAAACAATCCCCTCGGCATTGCTAAATAGCAACTCCTTGACTGCTCCCGAGCCTTCAAAATGGTAAACGATACCCACTATTCTTTTATGGAGTTTGACAGTATCCACCGAAAACACCTCCACCCCATTGACGTAAAATTCCAATTGTTCGTTTTTGAAGGCACATTTGAGGTTCTGGAACTCCTTGAAATCGACACCAAAACCAGAGAGGTCATTTTTCTTTCCATCAATAATTTGGTCGTTAAAGGCCATGATGCCCAGATTGGAGGCGCAGCCCTTTGCGGAAAGCGGAATAATGATGGCCCCACCATCGTACAAAATTGCTATCCGTACATTTTGACATTTGCCCATCCCTTGGTTCCAGGTATTTTTCACACTGGTTTCCATGGTGAAACCATCCGTATACAACTCCCCAAAATCGCGGACATTATACAGACTTACCCACGTCTCTTCCTGTAAAGGATTTATTCCGTAGGGATGCAGTACCTCAGGGCTTATGGCCAGGCTCTGGTCAACGTAAATCTCGTCGTTTTTAAGGTATATTGGTTTTGGATCGCGTTCAATGAGTCCCAGCCAACCGTCCGTTGGAATGTACACATCATCTTCTGCCACAATGGAATCATCCACGACCAACTTTGCTTTGAAATAACCGGGTCTCATGTAGATACTGGTTGCAATACTATCCAAGTTATCAATAGGTGTGCGCTTCCGAGCGTCCCAACTCTGTTGGATTTCCACTTTTGCATTATCCGGGACGTTGACTGGATTAAAGGTGAAGACCACGGAATTGGGAATATCATCACTTATTACCTTGCTTGTAAAGGAAAAATCCTCAGGAAACCTTGTCGGTTCAGCATCCAATCCTCCCCGAAAAGCATACGCCAAAATCGCCAATAATATCCCAAGACCAAAAACGGCCCATAATGCCTTTTTTGATTTTCGCTTTTCAACTTTCTCGGCAGGGAAAATCCGAGGTTCTTTTTCCTCCAATGATTTCATAAAATCCACCCAGTCTCCATATGCTATATACTGAGCCAAGGCATCCAAAGTAGAGCGATTGGGTTTTGTATTGTGTTTTACCTTCCCCCAAAGCCGCTTTAATGTGGATACGCTCAACAAGGTCCCGGTTTTGGCATGTATGGCTTCGGCCAGTTGTACAAAATCCTGCGTGGACCATTGTTCACTGCTCCCCTTATCAAACCGTTCCTCCACAGTTTTTAAACAAATAGCGATTGATTTTTCAAAAGATAGCATTCTGACCTACAATGAATTATACTTTATGAATGAAGATGAACAAACGTGAACGGAACTTCTTTGTACATACGTCAAAGGTTGGTGTAGATTGGTATTGAAATACGACTCCACGAAGCCTTTGGCAGTGGTCAAAAATAGAATAATTATCATGAAAAAAATCCTTTGCATTCTTTCAATCCTTTTTCTAAGCTTTTCCCATCAACTCATTTCACAGGACATTTACGTTGACCCTGAAAACGGAAATGACCATAACCCGGCAACGAAGGATTCTCCTCTACAAACAATTAAAAAAGCAGTTACCCGCGCAAATAGCTTAACAGGAACGGGCACTATTTCCATTAAACTATTTCCGGGAATCTATACCTTGGAAGGCAGAATCGACATCAATCCTGTTCGGGTTATGACGGACACAACACGATTCATCATTGAGGCGGTACACCTGCCCAATGCTGTGGATTGGACACAGGAAAAAATGCCAAAAATCCAATCGGTTTCTGGAAATAACTCGGAAACCATTTTTCCGCACAGCCTGGGATTTTTAGTGGCCTCCCCACATGTTACTTTCCGTGGGCTAAAGTTTTTGGGAAATGGAAACCCGGCAACGCCATACTACTATCCAATTGCAAAAGAAGATAAGGATTTAGGGGATTTAGAGGTCGTACAGTGCTATTTTATAGGGAATAAGGAAGGAGCCGCAATTCAGGCTGGGGTTTACCTTCACGGGCCCAATACCACGGTATCCCATTGTATTTTCCACGAATGTAGAAATGGCATATTATTATTCAATAATGTCGATGGATTCACTGTTAGGAACACTATTATCACCAAGAGTTATGAAAGTGCATTTTGGCTTGGGCCGGATGATATGCCATTTACGTTTACCAATAATGTCATTGTGCACAATAACAATTTTATCGTCGGTCGCTCCGAGGATTTGAAGTATTCCTCTCCATTACAGAACAGTATTATTGCGAACAACGATGGTTATGTTGGGTATTGGTCCAGGGAAAATCAGCATATTGTACCCATTTCAAAACCGAATATCAATGATTCCTCCGTCAAGAGAAAAGGGAAAGTAGCCATCATTGAAAATAAGACCGTAGTACTGACTAAGAAACACTTGCACCTAACGGATGATTCCGATACGAAAAAACTAAGGGCAGGTATTTTTATTGAAGACTAAATTGCCATGTTTCCATAGCAATTGGACGCAACTTGCAAAGTGCGGTAAAGCGCCGTTCCCTTGTCATACCATAGCAGTACAGCCCATGAAAAGTCCAAAACGCAGGTTATCAATAAAGGAAAAGCCCGCAAATGCGGGCTTTTCCTCTGGATATCCCTTGTTGTGTTATTTAAATCCTATTTCCTTTAGCCCGTTATGGCTTATTTTTATTGCCTCCAACGGTTTTTTATCAAAAGTCATGTCCTGTTCCACAAAATAGCCTTCCATACCGGACAGTTCTTTTTTGTCCAAAATTCTCTTGAAGTCTATATTGCCTTCACCCACAGGGGCAAACAATCCGTTGTCCCCCATATCCTTCACATGCCATAATTTAAATCGTCCAGGGTATTTTTCAAAATACGCAACGGGATCGGCTTCCGCTTTGGTTACCCAAAACAGGTCCATTTCAAAGTTAACGTATTCCGGATTGACATTTTCCAATAGATAATCAATAGGTATTACCCCATCCTCATTGGGTTTAAATTCAAAATCATGGTTATGGTACAGTAGTTGTAGACCGTACTTTGCGGCTTTCTCTCCAAGTTCATCGAGAATCTTTGCCAGGTCCTTAACAGACCCTTTCATCCCCATGGTCTTTGTGGCCTGATCAAAAGTGAACATTCCCATAGGCGGTATGGGAACCACAAAGTAGGTAAACCCGGCCTCTTTGGCAGCCGAAAACTGCTTATCGGCATTTTTTGGGGTAATGGAACCCTGATGGGTACTCAAAGGGTGCAATTTTAAATCCTTAAGGGCCTCCTTAAATTTTTGGGGCTCCATACCATAATACTTTCCACCGTCATAGCCGGCCGCCTCTATAGTTGCATAGCCTATTTCGGCCACCTTTTCCAAGGTTCCCATGGCATCTTTACCCATGTCATCCCTTACCGTGTAAAGTGCCAATCCCCCTAGCCTTTCCTGTGCGTTGAGTGTAACAAAAAGACCCAATAGGCCTACGCATAAAAATTTTTTGATCATTGTGTCGCTATTATATCCTTGATTTGTTCTGTTCCTAAAAAGGTAAGAAAATTGGAAGTAAGAACAGGTATTTCCAAGAAAAAAAGGCCCATCGATATCGATGGGCCTTTCATTTAAGCTAGGGGATTGCCTTTAAGACGTTTCTCTATCTTTCGTTTCTTTTCGGTCAACCGTTTCATGGTATCCATCAAACTGGAATCCTTTGTCTTTTTATATATTTCGTTAATCGCTAAAATAAGTTGTTTGGCCTCTCTTGAAGCAGCAACCCGATCACTTGTCGACATGTGACTTAGGGTCCTATTTTCAAATTCAGTGGCCTTTTCCAATAAATCTGCAGTCATTTCATTAATAATTTCTAATCAATAAATACCAAAAGCAATAAAAATGTTCTAGGCTTATGGGTCATTTGTAAAGCATTGCTATTAAAACCTTTACTTTGTTTAAGGTTAAAAAGAATACGTTTAACATTGCGAGCCAATATAGGTAATTCTCCTAAAAGTAAAGTCATAAAAAATCCTTAAATCACAAAAATATAATGCAAGCATAGCATTTCGTGGAACCCGAATAGTTCATGGAACAAAAGTGAAAATGGACCTATTGAGGCGAATTTTGATGGCTTGGCCCAACCCTGTTTATGAGCCATTGAAAACACCACGGACCATATCCCTCATCCGCACTTTTTGACATGAAAAACGGCTGTAATCTATTGGGGGATCTTGTTTTCATACAACTGAAGCACGCTATCCAATTCCTGCCTTAAGCCCTTATTTTGATGTTCCATGGTTTCCAGCTTTTTTTCTATTTCCACAATTCTTGATACCTCCGTTTCCAAAAACAGGGGTTTTAGGAGACTGTATACCGTAAATAAAAAACTACAGGCTACGGCACCAATCAAACCGAACAATAATAAACGTTCCCTTTTATAAATTGCCTTTTCCGTTCGACCCAGATCTGCTTTTTCCTCTGAACTAAGCCTTCTGGTGTTTGACAATTGTTCCAAAAAAATATCCCACCTTTCCTCTTCTTCTATGTAGAGATCCTTAAAGCCTCCTTCTTCCAAAAACTCCTCCGTATATGCCGTTGATGACAACATGAAGATTTTAACTCCATTGCCACTCATAATATCCAGCAGGTTGTGGTCATGGTCAATAATTTCCCTAAGTAGCTTTTCCACATACTGCAGACTATAATTGGGCCTTAGGAACTCATCGTAAAGCAATTGAACTTCAAAATAATCATCGCGCCCGTGGGCATATTCTAGAAACTTATCCTTGAGTTCAGCTTTGAAAAACTCACTCATTTAAATTGCTGGAGGTTGAAAACGGTTAATTCTGTTTGTTCCCTAAAAGTAATACAATTCAAAAGCGAACTTCACAACTTTTCATAAAGATTCACTTTTAATAATACTCGAAATTATTTTAAAGCTTATTCGTGGTAATTCTTGACATTCTGGGCCTAGAAATCAAGCGAACAAGTCAAACCAAAATGGGCCGTACAAAACTTAGGTCCCCAAAAGTGGGGCAATCTGGGAAGGACTATACAATTTCGGCACTAAGACCCGCTTGCAACAACTTACTGCATCGTGGTTTCAGGTCATCGTATTCCCCGGTCTTTACCGTACATTTTCCATTGTAGTGCACAATAAGGGAACACTGTTCCGCTTGCTCAGGGGAATGTTCACAGACATCAATAAGGGTGTTAATGACATGGTCAAAGGTATTTACGTCATCATTAAAAAGGATGATTTCGTTTTGTTTGACCACTTCTTCCTCAAGTAGAAGATCTTCAGAAAGTTTTTCTTTAAGTCCCATTTGCCTTTTACTCTTCCTCTAATGTACATATTTTACGGCAACCCAGTCATTCTCCACTATTTTTTTTTCAAGTTTTAAATTAAACTCCCCACATTTTGCAGAAATCACATCCAAATCGCTCAAATAGAAGCCACTAAGAAATAAGTCACCGGTTTTTTTTAAACAAGAGGCATATATCGGAATATCCTTCAGAAGGATATTCCGATTAATATTGGCGATAATCAAATCGTATTGTTCGTTTCCCAGTACATGGGCATCTCCTTGTACTACCTGTATCTTTTTGCATTGATTACGTTCCACGTTTTCCCGGGCATTTTCAAAACACCAGGCATCAATATCCACGGCCATGATATTGTCTGCACCCATCATTTCGGTTAGAATCGCCAAAACTCCTGTGCCAGAGCCCATATCCAGCACTTTTTTGCCCGCCATGTTTTCATCCAATAGCAACCGTAACATCATATGGGTGGTTTCATGGTGACCCGTACCAAAACTCATTTTTGGTTCTATGATGATATCAAATTCCACATTTTCCCGGGGATGAAATGGAGCGCGTATCCTACATCGCTTGCCTACGTTTATGGGATGGAAGTTTTTCTCCCATTCGGCATTCCAGTTTTGTTGCTCGACTTCGGTAAAGGACCATGATACTTCAAAATCGGGATGCTGTACCACAAATAGGGAACCTATATCCACCTCGTTTGGGCTTTGACCCATTTGCACGTAGGCCAAAACCCCATTGTCCGTTTCGACAAAACTTTCAAAACCCAATTCGCCCAACTCGGCCATAAGCATGTCCGAGACAGGTTGTAGTGGCTTTACCCGGAACCGATATTCTAAATACGTCACTTAAATGGCCTCAACAATGGCAGTGAAATCATCACATTTAAGCGATGCCCCTCCAATAAGTCCACCATCCACATCCGGTTTAGAGAATATTTCGGCCGCATTATTGGGTTTCACACTACCGCCATATAAAATGGTAACCCCCTCGGCAACTTCATCATTGTAGGCATCTTTTATGGTTTTCCTTATAAAAGCATGCATTTCCTGGGCTTGCTCAGGTGAAGCGGTTTCCCCGGTACCTATCGCCCAAACGGGTTCATAGGCTAAAATGATGTTTTTCCATTGACTTTGGTCCAAATGGAAAAGGGCGTTCTTAAGTTGACTTTCCACTACCGAAAAATGGTTTCCAGACTTGCGTTCCTCAAGTTCTTCTCCAAAACAGAAAATGATTCGCATGTTTTTGTCCAGTGCGGTATTGACCTTCTTGGCCAATAGGGCGTCATCTTCACCGAAGTAGGCACGACGTTCCGAGTGGCCTAAAATCACTACCTCCACTCCAATATTCAAAAGCATGTCCGCCGAGATCTCACCGGTAAAAGCACCATTTTCCGCAAAATGCATATTTTGGGCCGCAACCTGAATCACGGAATTTTGCAACTGCCGGACCGTGGACGCCAGGTTCACAAAAGTTGGCGCCACAATGACCTCGGCCGAAGAATCAGGAAGTTTAGCGGAGAGTTCGGAAAGCAATATTTCCGTTTCGTCCAGATTTTTGTTCATTTTCCAGTTACCAGCTACTATTTGGGTTCTCATGTGTTGTTTGTTTTTATGTGTTCAGTTTATATTAGTTTTAAAAATTTGGGTACGTATTTCGTACCACCAACTATTTTGAACTCATTTAGACTTTTTCAAATGGCCAAATGCGTTCATTAATTGAATTCCAGGGCATCAAAATCATTATGATGCTTTTTCTGCAGGATGGTCCCTTTTTCCAAAACCAAGATGGCCGGATTGGAACGTACAATGGTCTTAAGGGTTGTCATATCCGTAAAATAGAAATCAAAGTTTAAATCATACTCCTGGATGATGGCATTGCTTTCGTCCCCTCCCGAGGCAGACATCCCAATGACCTTGTACCCAGTTTGTAAAGCTTTGTCCGTATGCTCCCTGACTTCCGTAAAGGCTTCCAAGTCACTTTTGGCCAAATCATAAGCAATAACCATGACCAGTTTTGTTTCCTGGAGCATTTCCTCGGTATAATCCCCACCTTCTTTTTCTATGGTGAAATCATGTATGGGAGGTTCGTAACCTTCCTGGATGACCTTGGTCTCCACTCCAATGAAATCACCTTCCACATCTGGATAGGCGCCATTGGTAACATATACTTTTTCCTCGCCATTCTGATTGAATTTCCAGGAAAACTCCTGAACTGGCTTGGGGGCATCTTCTGGGATGATCATTCCTTCCATAATGTTTGCCCCTATCTTATAGGGTCTAAAATCTATGGATGGCAAGTGGTTCAATACATGGTTGCAAAACCAGATACACAGCAGGGTTGCCACACCCATTCCAATCCAGTTGTACTTATTGGAAAACAAGGGTTGGATATACTTTGACCCCTTCCACAAAATCAATATCAAAACCAAAAGCACAATATCCTTGGCAAAAGACTCCCAGGGGGTAAGCTTTACAGCATCACCAAAGCACCCGCAATCCGTAACCTTGTTGTAATAGGCCGAATAAAACGTTAGAAAGGTAAAGAACACGATCATGGCCAAAAGGCTCCAAATGGTAAACTTGGTTTTAAATCCCAGAAGTAACATCACACCCAACAGGACCTCTACAATGACCACAAATATGGATATGGCCAAGGCGTAAGGCTCCAAGAAGGGAAAATCTAATACTGCAGGGCTAAAATATTCTTCCAATTTAAAGGAAAAACCTACCGGGTCATTTAGTTTGATGAACCCACTAATAATGAAAAGTACCCCTACAAAAACCCGTGAAAATCCTACTAAATACCTCATTTTTCCTCGTTCAAGTGAATTAAAGCAAATACAGCGTAGTTGACCATATCTTGATAATTGGCATCCACTCCCTCACTGGCGATGGTCTTGCCTTTATTGTTTTCGATCTCTTTGACCCGTAATAATTTTTGAAGGATCAGATCGGTCAAGGAACTGACCCGCATTTCACGCCAGGCTTCCCCATAGTCATGATTTTTGGCCTCCATGAGGTTTTTGGTTTTTGCTATCTGTCCATTATATAGTTCCAAAGCTTCTTTTGCATTTAAATCGGGCTGATCGGCCACTCCTTTTTCCAATTGGACCAATGCCATGATGGAATAATTGACGATCCCAATAAACTCGGAACGTTCACCTTCATCCACCTTCTGTACCCCTTTTTCCTGAAGACCCCGTATGCGCTGGGCTTTAATAAAAATTTGGTCCGTTAATGAAGGAAGCCGTAAAATCCGCCATGCGGTCCCGTAATCTTTTGTCTTTTTTTTGAAGAGTTCCCGACACGTCTCTATAACCGCGTCATATTGTTTTGAGGTTTGCTGCATCTATCTGCTATTTTGCGTATTTTCAGCTCTCTTTTTAAAGACTGTGTACACGTGTCAAAGATAATTGAAACTCACGAAACCAAAACGCTCCCAATGACCATAAACTGCAATGGAAAACTCCTGGATTTGACCACTCCCAAAGTCATGGGAATTCTCAATATTACCCCGGATTCCTTTTACGACGGTGGTAAGTACAACAACCCGGCAGCCATTGTACAACAAGTGGAACGCATGCTAAAGGAAGGGGCATCCCTAATTGATATTGGGGCCTATAGCTCCAAACCCGGGGCAAAGGATATTAGTGAGGATGAAGAACTGCACCGCATACTGCCCATTGTTAACTTAATCCTGAACGAATTTCCCCATACCGTTCTGTCCATTGACACTTTTAGAAGTAGGGTTGCCAAAAAATGCTTGCAGGTAGGGGCCGCCATGGTCAATGACATTAGCGGTGGGTATTTAGACCATAAAATGATGGCCACAGTGGCCGAATTCCAGGTACCCTTCATTGCCATGCACATGCGTGGGACGCCCCAAACCATGAAATCCATGACTACCTATGACGATATGCTAAAGGAAGTCCTTTTTTACTTTTCCGAAATCATAGAGAAAGCGAGGGATTTAAAAATAAACGATATTGTTCTTGATCCGGGCTTTGGGTTTGCAAAAACCGTGGAACAAAACTATAGGCTGCTCCAGTACCTGGACCTATTCAAGAACCTAAAGCGCCCCATACTTGCGGGAGTAAGTCGAAAGTCCATGATTTACAAAACCTTAGGGTGTACTCCGGAAAAGGCACTAAATGGGACCACGGCACTGCACATGGCCGCTTTGGAAAGGGGGGCCAACATCCTTAGGGTCCACGATGTTCAAGAGGCCATGGAATGCATTCGCTTATTTCAGGCCTTGGAATCCGCAAAAATGGCCTGAACCAACATTTTACCTAATTTTACAAAAACGCACTACCATTGGAGTTTTTGAATTTCCTGGAATTTAAGATTACCGATTTTATAGACATCATACTGGTTGCGGTATTGCTGTACTATATCTATAAATTGGTAAAGGGAACGGTAGCGATTAACATATTTATTGGAATTGTCATTGTCTGGGCCCTCTGGAAATTGACCGAGCTATTGCAAATGAAGATGATCAGTAGCATGGTAGGTGGGTTTATGAACATTGGTCTAATTGCCTTGATCATTGTTTTTCAGCAGGAGATACGAAAGTTTTTGCTTCTTATTGGGTCGACCAATTTTGCCACCAAACGAAGTTTTATCCGCCACTTTAAATTTCTGAAACAAGAGGCCCTTCCTACCGATGTTGACGTGGATGCCATCATAGGGGCCTGTAAGAATATGGGCATTAGCAAGACAGGGGCCATTTTGGTAATAGAACGGAACAACAATCTTGACTTTGTCAAATCTTCCGGAGATAAAATGAATATTGAGATTGCACAGCCCATTATAGAAAGTATCTTTTTTAAAAATAGTCCCCTGCATGATGGGGCGACAATCATCCAGGAAAATTACATTACCGCTACAAGGGTCATATTACCGGTTTCCAATGAACGGAACATTCCGTTGCGATTTGGACTTCGCCATAGGGCGGCTGTTGGCATCACCGAGAAAACGGACGCGCTGTGTCTGGTGGTCAGTGAGGAAACAGGAATGATATCCTACATTAAAAATGGAGAGTTCGTGCTTTACAAGAGCCTTGAGGAACTTACTGAAATGATTAAAAAGGATTTAACCTAATGAATTGCAAAACATGTGAAAACACCTTGCGCTCGGACTTTACGTATTGTCCATCATGTGGTGCAAAAATCATAAAGAATCGACTCACCCTAAAAAATATTTGGCAGGATTTAAGCTTTCAGGTATTCAATCTGGACAACACCTTATTGAAGACCTTTAGACATCTCTTCGCCAAACCCGATGTGGTCATTGAAAGCTTTATTTCAGGGGCAAGGAAGAAATACATGAATCCCGTTAGCTATTTCGCCATTGCCATCACGCTTTCCGGTCTTATGTTCTATATACTCAGGGATTGGTACCACATTAACCTTACCGAGAACAACCTCAATCAGACAAATGCCCCAAACATGGAATTTATCTTTGATTATCAAGGCCTTTTGTCCTATCTGTTAATGCCGGTTTATGCTTTAATGACGTGGGTATTGTTCCTTGACATCAAAAAACTCAATTTTACGGAGCATTTGGTTGCCAATGCCTATACCACAGCTCAAATGTCCTTTGTCCAGGTCGTGGTTTCCATACCCTTGTTTGGTTTTTTCAACATCAATTACCAAAACTTCAACTGGCTCTTTTTACTGTTCTCCGTTTCTTTTCAGTTTTATGCCTTTAAGAAGTTACACAAGGTAGGGTTCTTCAGTATTGTCCTAAGGGCAATTGCATACCTGGTCATGTTCGCTTTTGTAATGTTGGGAATAGGCGTTCTTATCCTGATAATTGGCTTGCTGACCGGTACTATGAATCTTGAGGATTTTAGACCAAAATAGCACTAAGCCAATTCCTCCTGCAAAAATTGCGCCTGATATAAATCACTATAGTACCCATCTTTCTTAAGAAGTTCCCGATGGGTTCCCATTTCAACAATTTGGCCCGAATCCATAACAATGATTTTATCTGCCTTTTTAACCGTAGCCAACCGATGCGCTATGATGATTGAGGTCCTGTCTTCCGTAATCTTATTGGTCGCCTCTTGTATAAGGCGTTCCGTGTACGTATCAACGGAAGAAGTGGCCTCATCCAAAATCAGGATGCCCGGATTGCTCACATAGGCCCTAAGGAAGGCGATCAGCTGCCGTTGACCACTGGAAAGCATAATACCCCTCTCCTTAACATTGTATTCATAACCACTGGGAAGTGTACTGATAAAATCATGTACCCCTATTTGCCTGGCCGCTTCTTCAATATCCTCAAGGGATATGCTATCATCCTTTAGGGAGATGTTATTCGCAATGGTATCTGCAAAAAGAAAAACATCTTGGAGCACCACGGCAATATTGGAGCGGAGCGAAGCCAATTTAAATTCCCTGATATCGATACCATCAATGGAAATACTTCCTGAATTGATTTCGTAGAACCTGTTCAACAAATTAATGATAGTTGATTTTCCAGCTCCGGTAGCCCCTACAATTGCAATGGTTTCTCCTGCATTGGCCGAGAAGGAAATCCCATGCAGCACTTCTTCATTTTCAACATAACCGAAGCGGACATTGGAAAATGAAATACTGCCCCTTACTTTAGGGATTTCCCGGGTGCCCGTATCCGATATGTGACTGTCCGTATCCAAAATCATAAAAACCCTATTGGCCGCTACCATTCCCATTTGTAGGGTATTGAACTTGTCCGCTATCTGTCTTAGCGGCCTAAACAACAATTCCATTAAAAAGAAAAAAGCCACTATCGTCCCCACATTGGTATCCTGCATGGTCTCAATTTGCTGGATTACGCCAAAATAAACCACCAAGCCAATCCCTATGGAGTTGGAAATCTCCGCAACCGGGAAGAAAATACTGTTGTACCAGACCGTTTTTAACCACGCATTTTGGTGTTTTTCATTGATTTCCCTAAATTTTTCCTTCTCAATGACTTCCCTGTTGAACAATTGCACGATTTTTATGCCCGCTATACGCTCCTGAACAAAGGAATTAAGATTGGCCACTTGGGCCCTTACGTCAATGAATGCTACCTTCATGGCCCGTTGGAACAATCGTGTAGCCACCAAAATCACAGGAAGTATGGCAAAAACGATCAATGCCAAACGCCAGTTCATAACTAACATTACCCCGGCGGCTGCCACCATTTTTAAAACATCGGCCACGATCACAAAAAATCCCTGGCTAAAGATTTCCCCAATACGTTGCATATCGGCAACTGCCCTGGTGACCAACAGCCCTATGGACGATTTGTCAAAATAGGTCATTTTAAAGGCCATCATTTTTTGGAAGAGCCTCATGCGCAAATCCTTGATCACGGACTCCCCCAGCAGATTGGCAAAATAATTGAACATCAATTGAAAAATGACCTGTCCCAACAAAACCGAGCCCATGACCAATATAGCGGTCAACAATTGCTCATCATTCCGGGCATCCAAGGCCTTATTGATGATATATTGCACTATGATCGGGGTAAAAACCGCAAAAGCGGCCGATAGAATTCCCGATAACACAACGGTCACCAAAATCGAAATGTAGTTCTTGGCGAAGCCGAAAACCCGTCTAAAGAGTTTAAAATCAAACGCTTTCCCTATCTCCTGCTCCTTGCTCATTCAAAAATGGTTTCTGGATATATGACTCTGGTCAAATATAATCCTTTTGCCGGCACCGATACACCCGCTTTTGACCTATCCTTGCTTTCCAATATTGTCTTAATTGCACTAGGTTTTATTCTCCCAAGACCAACCTCCAGTACTGTTCCCACTATGGCCCTTACCATATTCCTTAAAAAGCGATCTGCTGTAATGGTAAAAACCAGTTTTTCCGGTTCTTCAGCCCAAAAAGCGCTTTTAATATCACAAATAAAAGTCTTTACATCCGTATTTGATTTTGAGAAACACTCAAAATCACGATGTCCCTTTAAAATTGAAGCAGCCTCGTTCATGGCATCGATCGCCAAAGGTTTTACAATACAGTGGGCACTGGTACTATAAAACGGATTTTTATGTGGAACGATCCAATATTCATAAGTGCGCTCCAGGGCATCAAAACGGGCATGGGCATCGGGTTTAGCAGTTTTAAAACCCTGAATCGCAATATCATCCGGCAAAAACGAATTCATTCGAAACACCAAATTCCCAAAATCCAGGTGCTGGTCACTGTCAAAATGGGCATACATCTGTTTTGCATGCACCCCTGCATCCGTCCTACCCGCACCTACCACATGTATTTGCTCCCTCAAAAGTGTGGATAGGGCTTTTTCCAAGACTTCCTGTACCGTTATGGCATTGGGCTGGTTCTGCCAGCCATGATAAGCCGTGCCATTGTATGAAAATGCTACGAAATACCGCAAAAGCTGCTTTTTTTCGGTGGTTAAAGATACTTTAAACCCAAGGCCATATCGGACAACAATCTTTTTTTAGCATATTTTTAGCGTATGGTGAAAATTCTTTTGCTTTCGGACACCCACAGCCACATGGACAAAACAATCCTCAAATATGCGCAACAGGCCGACGAAATTTGGCACGCTGGAGACATTGGTGATCTAAAGGTCACCGATGCATTGTCCAACCTAAAACCGCTAAGAGGTGTGCACGGCAATATAGACAACCATACAATCCAACGGGAATTCCCGGAACACAACCGATTTATGTGCGAAGGGGTGGATGTTTGGATAACCCATATTGGGGGATATCCCGGAAAATACAATGTTAGGGTCAGGGAAGAAATCCAAAAAAACCCTCCCAGATTATTTATCTGTGGGCACAGTCATATTTTAAAGGTAATGAACGATAAGAAGTTAGGGGTTTTGCATATGAATCCGGGCGCATGTGGCAAGCATGGATTACATCAGATTCGGACCATGTTGCGGTTCACCATTGATAGGGAAAAAATTGAAGGTCTGGAAGTAATTGAACTGGGAAAAAGATGAAGGCGACAGGACTTACTTTCATCCTCCTGATATTTCTTTTAGGAACTTGCCATGCACAAGATCCAAAAGTCTCACTGGCGGTTTTGGGGACCGTTCAAGATGCGGGAAGTCCCCATATTGGTTGCGAAAAGGAATGTTGTGCCCTTCTTTTCGAAAAACCCGATCCCTCAAGGATGGTCGTCGCATTGGGCATTGTTGACCATGGGAACCAAAAAACCTTTCTTTTTGAAGCTACCCCGGACATGCCAAGGCAATTGAAAATACTAAAGCGCCTGGCCGAAACCCCTTCGGAAACCCCAAACGGAATATTTTTGACCCACGCCCATATTGGGCATTATACAGGTTTAATGTATTTGGGGCGGGAAGCTTTGGGAGGTAGGTCCATACCCGTCTACGCCATGCCCAAAATGAAGGCTTTTTTGGAAAACAATGCGCCTTGGAGTCAACTGGTGGCTTTGCGGAACATAACCCTTGAGCCTGTAACGAACAAAACCAGGGTTCAAATTACATCAACCCTTTCGGTACTTCCCTTCACGGTTCCACATCGAGACGAATTCTCGGAAACGGTGGGCTACAAAATCATCGGTCCGAACAAAACCGTTCTTTTTATCCCGGATATCGATAAATGGGACAGATGGGAAACTGCTATCGTTACCGAGATTAAAAAAGTGGATTATGCCTTCTTGGACGCCACTTTTTTTGACGGGAACGAAGTCGCTAACCGGGACATCTCGGAAATCCCCCATCCTTTTGCCATAGAGAGTATGGCCCTTTTTCACGACTTACCAAAAAAGGAAAAAGCAAAGATTCATTTCATACATTTCAACCATACCAATCCTTTGCTCAATGAAAACAGCAAAGAACATGGCCTTGTTCGCAAAAAAGGTTTCAACATTGCAAAGGCGGGCAGTCTTTTTAAACTCTGACCAGGGCGATTTGTAAGTGTTTCCCTTAATTCCGTCTAATATGGAAATCATTAAAGTAAACCCAGATAAAAATGTATCCATTACGATCGGTAGTATTATTACTGTCCTTACTCTTTATATCGTGCGTACAACAGACGAAGAAAACAGCAGAAACCTCCAACGAGGTATTGGAAAAAGCACCCGCTTATGATACCTCGGACCCGCAGGGTATGTTAACCGCCATTGAACATGCCTATGGTGGATGGGGGGATTTATGGAAAAAAGGCGATGTGGAATTTAGCTACCATTACCACGACCCCATACTGAAAAAGACCGATTTATCCACTGAACGTTACCTGTTTGGCAATGAAGCTTCCTACGGGCGTTACACCCAACACGAAATCAATGTGATGCCAGAAGCCAAAGGGGAAGTCATCCAATATTTTGACGGTGAAAAAACCACGGTAATGCAAAATGGGAAAATAAGTGAAGACCCCCAGGCCAATGCAGTAGGCGCCTTTTTAAGGAGGGCCAATTATTTTTGGTTCGTTATGCCCTATAAATTAAATGATAACGGAACCCTTGTATCTTACGAAGGACCGGAAGAGCATAACAACATCGTATATGATAAGATAAAGGTAACCTATGATCCAGCACTGACGGGCAAGGAACAGAATGACGTATACATCCTCTTTGTAAACCCGGAAACCAAGTTGATCGATAGATTTTACTTTTCGTTGCCATTTATGGGGGTAAATGAACCGGTATTGATTGCAAATTATGAGTATGAGGCTATTGATGGCCAAATGATATCCACAAAACGAACGTATTTTTTACCCAATGCGAAAGGGGAATATGGGACTGAACCTAGTTTGGTGCAGACCATGGGCAATGTAAGGTTCGGAAATGGTTTTACCATTGAAAATATAACGGAATAGGGCAAGTCCTTTCCCTTACAATTAAAAACCCCGACCGGAATGGTCGGGGTTTTTTCGCACTAATACTACTAAGATGTTAGGTCTAACGTAAACGATCAACAGATTTTACAAGATCTTCATCCTTTTTGATGGCCCTGTTGGCCAGAACCAGAAAAACGATAGAAAATACAGGAATCAGCATCCCAATACCCTTCTCAGAGACTTGCGCCCCTCCGGATAAGTTTAGCGATCGATAAACGAAAAATCCTAGTAAAAAAAGGTTCAATAGTAAGTTCAATCTATTTAGAACAAATTGATGTTGTCTTTTCTTAAAAAGGAAAATGGCAATAATTGCAAGAACGGCCACTACTACAAACGTTGCCAAGATAGGGAAATTGTCCTTGGCGAATACCACCATCCCCTCTTCTGATGTCCAAAGGGAAACCGTCCACGGAAGTGCTCCAGAACATAGGGCAACCAAAGCAAGGAACAATGTCTGAATACGTTGAATCATCCTTTTTGTTAAGTGGACTGCAAAATTACGTTGGTTTATTGACAATTTGCCATTGTTCTTTTAAATATTTTTGTATACTTGTATCGTTATTGATTAGAATACTTGCCTAGGGAGATCTGTCCCCCATAGTTAAATCCAAGTAACGTTTACTTCAAAATTCAGATTTTACGTTTAACCTATTGCTTATTTAATGTTTGAGATAACTGACTTAAAAGCTAAAAAACTGCCCGAGTTGCAGGAAATTGCCAAGGAATTGAACATTCCGAAATTTAAAGCCCTAAAAAAATTGGATTTGGTATACCAAATCCTGGATGTACAGGCATCCAATCCCTCCGTTGTGGCCACTGGTACCGAAGACAAGCCGAAGGAACAGAAGCAAAAAAGGACCAGAACCCCAAAAAGGGCCGAGGCCTCCAATACCCCAAAGGAAGAAGCTACAAGAAAAGAAGAACCTAAAAAAGAGGTTTCAAAAAAAGAGGTTCAGAACGAAGACGGAAAAAAGGAACAAAATACCGCGCAGGTCGATCAACACAAACAAAATGGCCAGCACAAACACCAGAACAGAAGAAATCATCAAAGTCAAAGAAATAATCCACAAGATAGACGAAACAGCAATTTTGATAAGGATTTAAAAAACAGGTACAAGGAACCGGAATTTGAGTTTGATAGTATTATAGAAAGTGAGGGTGTACTGGACATTATGCAGGACGGATATGGTTTCTTGCGATCTTCCGATTACAACTACCTATCATCTCCGGATGATATTTATGTATCCCAAAGTCAAATACGTCTCTTTGGGCTAAAGACCGGTGATACCGTTTTGGGAAATATAAGACCTCCAAAGGAAGGCGAAAAATACTTCCCACTGATCAAGGTGAACAAAATTAATGGTCTCGATCCCCAGGTGGTACGCGACCGAGTGGCGTTTGAGCACCTGACCCCCCTATTTCCCAGGGAAAAATTCAATGTTGCCCATGGGCAAACTACCCTTTCCACAAGAATTGTGGATTTGTTTTCCCCTATAGGAAAAGGGCAAAGGGGTATGATCGTGGCACAGCCAAAAACGGGTAAAACCGTATTGCTAAAGGACATTGCCAATGGAATTGCCGCCAATCATCCCGAAGTGTATCAAATTATTTTATTGATTGACGAACGCCCGGAAGAGGTTACGGATATGCAGCGTAACGTTCGTGGTGAAGTGGTGGCTTCCACATTTGACAAAGAAGCCAGTGAGCATGTTCGTGTGGCTAATATCGTCATCGAAAAGGCCAAACGTTTGGTGGAATGTGGGCACGATGTGGTTATCCTATTGGATTCCATTACACGATTGGCAAGAGCGTACAATACCGTGCAGCCCGCTTCCGGAAAAGTACTTTCCGGTGGTGTGGATGCCAATGCCCTCCACAAACCAAAACGTTTCTTTGGTGCCGCACGGAACATAGAGAATGGTGGTTCATTATCCATCATAGCCACCGCCCTGACCGAAACAGGTTCCAAAATGGACGAAGTCATTTTTGAGGAATTCAAGGGAACAGGTAATATGGAACTACAGTTAGATCGAAGGATCAGTAACCGAAGGATTTTCCCCGCTATTGATCTGATCTCTTCCTCTACCAGACGGGATGATTTGCTGCTTGATGAGCAGACCATTCAACGTATGTGGATCATGAGAAAATATTTGGCCGACATGAATCCCGTGGAAGCCATGGAATTTATGGAACAACGCATGAAACAGACGCGAAACAATGAGGAGTTTTTAATGACCATGAACGAATAAGGACCCTCCTTCAAATCCATACCAAAAGACCCAATGGCGTGCCATTGGGTCTTTTGCTTAGAATATTAGGGTAAATAAGCTATCTTTAACACATGTTCCCCCAGTATTTTAACCCTTAAAACACAAAACCTATGAAAACCAAGAATTTTAGCTTAGTAAGAACAAGCACAGGAATTCTTAGCTTATGTCTTATGGCATTGATCTCCTGTAACCCCCAACAAAAAAAAGAGGCGGTACCCGAAATGGCCGATGAGCCCATGGAAGAAGTTATTGCCCCCAAGGAAATCATCTCATTGAAAGAGGCCAAGGTACTATGCGAAAACTACCAAAACCGAAGAGTCCCCAATATTGTTGAATTTGAAATGGGAGATAGGGATTCTGAGGAAAAATTCATGGCCACCCAATTTGTAGCCTTTAAATTGGAAACCCTAAAAAGGTATATCAAATATGTAGAACGGAAAGCGGGAAAGGCCGAAGTGGATGCCGACAGTCTGCGAATTTATTTCGGGAACTATGGAAAAGAAGGCAGGGACCCCAATAAAAATACAGTTTTCATCCTACCTACCGCTAAAATAGCCAACGACTATGGCGGTTTTTACATTGGTGCGGATGGTCAGGCAAAATTGATTCGAAACTATTGGCCAAAAGCCGAAAACGGAGGCCAGGAAGGGGAGCCCAAATCCAAAGCTTCCTTTATGCCTACTTTTGACACCAGTTTCATGCAGGACAACAGGGAGAGCTTGATCATGAACTATGGAAATGGCGGACCTCCGCCCACTGGGGATTTCTAAGAGCTCATTATGATGCAAGAGTTCATTGAACTTTTCAAAAGCCATTATTTTACAATTATTTACCTAGTGGCCTTGCTATTGGCCATTAGGTTTTATAAAAAGTATTTTGATACCGCACTCAAATACTTTCCAATAATAATTGCTTACACTTTTTTCAATGAACTCTTGGGTTATTATATCCGGTACAATGAAGGTTTTGCCTTCTTTAGTAAATATACTTCGGCCAATGACCTCATTTACAATATATATACTGTTGTGTTCTTTGGTTACTTCTACCATGTTTATTGGAAATTGATTCAACTTGACAAACAGAAAAAAATTGTCGCGGGCCTTTCAGTGATTGCGGTAATTGGACTATTGATAAATGGCTTTTTTTTAAACCCGTTGACGACCAATCTTTTTTATGCGACATGCCTCTGTTCGTGGATTTTGGTAATAATCATTGGCATGTATTTTAAGTCCAGAAAAAATGATTGGCTTTGGGCTTCTGAAAGGTTTAATTTGATGTTTTGGGTATCGTCCGGTCTAGCGGTATTCCATTTCTTTCTCCCCATCCTTTTCCTAATTGGTTTTTTAAAACATTCCGCTTGGATTGAATATGATCTAAGAACAGTGGTACGTATACTTATAGTAATCATGTACGCCTCGTTTTGCTTGGGGTTTGTTATAAGCAGGCGAAGGGCATTTAGATAAAACCAAAACTTTTGTTGGACCTCTTTCTTTTTGTTTATTTGATTACCCTGGTGTTTTCATTAACCAACTTTAAAAAGTTTGTTGATACGCCGCTTCGGTTTTTTCCACTACTGATTGCCTACACCCTTTTTAATGAGGTTCTAGGTTACTTTATTATAAATTTTGAGGAATTCAGTTTTTTTGAAGAAGAAGAGTACAACTGGCATAACGTCATTATCTATAACGTTTACCAATTGGTGTTTTTCGGATATTTCTTTTGGTTGTATCATAAAGTGGTCAAAAACCAACTTTATCGAAAGCTAATACGGATTATCGCCATTCTTACCTTTCTTTCCTATGCCGTATCGCTTTTTTACCAAAATCCGTTCCATTCCAGTTTGTACTATGCAGATTGTGTAGGTTGTATGGCGGTCGGCACGGCCATCCTGTTACATTTTAATGAAATAAGGCACGTCAATGGAGGAATCAACAGGTATAATATCATGGTATGGATAAATTGGGGGGTATTGATTTTTAATGTCTTTTTTCCTTTTTACATTTTAAGCGGCTACCTCTATGTTGACTTTTATCTGGATTATCATTTACGTCAAATGTTGTGGGTGGTCATCTGCATCATGTATGGCCTGTTCACCATTGGTTTTGTGGTTTCCAAGAGAAACGCATTCCGTTGACGTAAATTTCACCGCTACTTTTTTGGATTTCACAACATTCGTGAACCGTTTATCGGGTTTTTTGACTGTTTTGTAGGTTTTTTCGTTCATTTTGTGTGAAGACTCTTGACCATGCCCAAAAAGCACGCTTTCAATTTAATGCTTTTACTCATTGTATGCCTTTCCTTTAGCTCCTGCCTAAAGCAAAAATATGAGGATTTCCTAAACTCATTGGACGAAGAACCGTTGGATTCCATTATCGATACGGGTGCGGTATTGGCAGAACTGAAATTTCCTGCGGATTTTAGGTTTAAAACAGAAAATAAAATCAACATCACGATTACGGATCCTGCCGAAAGGATAATCTACGAGCTATATGCCAAGAGCAACGAACTAACTGCATCATTGGACAGTATTCCAGGTCCCCTTCCCCATCGTCTTTTTGAGCGAAAAACCAGCGATGGAACCATCAGGGAGCAAATTTCCATTCCATCGTATGTGGACAGTGTATTGCTCGTTCGCAAGTCCAATACATCTGTGGAATCCTTTGTAGAACCGGTAACGGATACAGGCATCAACTTTAACTATGCCCCGTCCGCATCCAAACAGAACATAGCATTCCAGACCCATGGGGCCGCAAAAAATTTGGATTGTACCAATGTGTATGGCCAACGACTGCCCGTGGACCTGTTCAATACCAGTATCAGTACCAATGGAGCGGTACGCACCCTATTTGACATTAATTTCCCCAACCAAGGGGTAAATGCGGCTATTGAGGCCACATCCGTTAGTGGCGTTGAGTTAAAAAATTCATTTTTTATCGGAATTGCGGGCCTCTCTACCCCGATATACACCGTAAATGATTTTGCCTATTGGATAAGCTCCAGAATAGATACCAATAATGATGCCGATGGTTACGTGGAATTTGTGATGACCTTTGATCAACCCGTCCAAAACATCCTACTGCACCTGCGGAGTGTGGATAATTCCATGTACCAATTTGTGGGCACGCAACATTCTGAGCAACTGTTATCCGGTGGATCCGAATTTATATATGAAAATGCATCACGAATCCTAAGGGATTCCAACCCTCGATCGAAATCGCGATACTTTCGCGATGGCTATGGTACGGTCCTGATCAGTGCAAATTCATCAACCTTTGACCAAATCGTCTGGAGACGCATAGACGACCCCAATAGCAATGGTCAAAATGATTCGAATTGGTTTACATTTACCGAGGTCCCTACCTGCAACGACAATGATGGAGATGGTGCGGAAAATACTGTTGATGTTTATCCGGAAGACCCTAGCCGGGCTTTTGATGTTTTTTACCCTACCGAGACGACCCAGGCCACAATAGCCTTTGAAGATCTTTGGCCATTTCTTGGGGACTACGATTTTAATGATACGGCATTGGATTATTCCATCAAAACGACCTTAAATGCAAATAACGAGGCCGTTTCCATGGAATTTGATTACACGGTTACTTCGGATGGTGCGAGTTTTACAAATGCCTTTGCATTTGAGCTTCCGGGCGTTTCCCCGACCAACATTGCCTCCATTACCGGGCAGGCGCTGTCCAACAATGTTTTTACGTTATCCGGGAATGGTACCGAGGTCGGGCAACCCAATGCGGTAATCCCCCTATTTGATGACCACAGTGCCATAGTAGCTCAAAACGGTAAAGTAATTGTACGTTTTACGAATCCCATTCCGGAAGGACAATTGGGCAATGGTCCTTTTAATCCTTTTCTAGTTGTAGATGGCGAACGGGAAATAGAGATCCATTTGGCCGGTGAAAGCCCGACCGCGTTAGGAAACAATACCCCATCCGTTGCGGGCAACAATGTTGACCCCAATGGGAATTATGCAACTTCCGAAGGACTCCCCTGGGCCATTAACGTGGCCGAAGCGTTTCCTGTTCTCAAAGAGAAGGAATCCATTGATAGAGGTTATCTTTTCTTTAGGGAATGGGCCATTTCCGGAGGAAAGAACCGAAGGGACTGGTATAAGAATATCCAAGGGTATAGAGACAATGCCAAGTTGAAATTGGAGTAAAAATCGCTGAACCCAACTCCTGCCATTAAACGGACCCAGTAAAGGGGAGGAAGTTACCAAATAACCAAAACAAAGGGGCGAGGTATGGAAAACACCTATATGATCTGGGCCGCACAAAAGGATCGTTCATCCACTCTTTTTTGGATTTCACAACATTGTCGTCCCGTTCATCGGGTTTTTTAATGTTTTTGTCAGATTTTTCGTTCAATTTATGCAATAAGAAAGATTTAGCGCTCTAGTCCTTGGAAAGCTGCCATTCGTCGACAGCTTTTTAAGTCCCAAATAAACTTAATCCGAACAGCGCCTTAAAGTTTGAATCTTTGAAGAAATTATGGTTATGAAGCATCTATTTTTACCAACAAAAGCATTCCTGCTCCTTTTTTTCGTCTTTAGCCTGAGCTCCTGCGTAAAGGATAGTTTGGATGATGTCATTGAAGAAGAATCACAGGAAGAGGAAAATCAACAGGACGAAGTATCCGATGGTTCCGCAATTACCAATTTGGTCATCCCGGAAGATTTTGAGTTCAAAACCTCCGAGGTAGTGGCCGTTACCATAAATGATATGGCTCCCGATGCCATCTACACGGTATATGCCTACAATGACGCCCAATTCGAAATTCAGGACATCAATGTGGTCAACGATGCAGGTGAGCAAGACAGCGAGACTACTTTTGAATCTGATGAGTACAATCAGGTCTTGTTCACGGGAAGACCCATTAATGGTGTTTTGGAATATGTGGTAACCACACCTTCCTATTTTTCCAAAATCTATATCCGCAGAAAGGAAGGGAACACCTTTAGTTCGGAAATTGTTGATATTGTCAACGGTACGGCAACTTACAACCATTCGGATATGTCCGGAAAATTAAGACAGGCCGAGGTTTCACAATTTAAATCAAAATATGCATTGGGCAGATCGGCCCAAAAAGGGATTCAAATTGACTCATTGTTTTGTGTAAACGGATCAGGTCAACTGTTTACGGTCAACCCCTTAACTGGCAATCTTACCAACCTTGCGGCCATGCCACAAGGGAGTTGGACGGCCGCCATTGACCAAACCAATCTGTATTTATATTCCATAGGCAGAAGCCGGCCTTATCCATTGATGCGTTATGACATCGTCAATGATAGCTGGACAACCGTTGGAAATGTAGGTATGGGAGGCCCGAGATTGGATTACAGGGAAGAGGATGGCCTGTTGTACTTTTCTGGCAACAATGCCAAAATCTATACTATAGACCCTTCAAATGGATCGGTGCTTTCCACTTGGAAAATCAACAACCTGGATGTTACCAATGGTGGTGATCTGGCTTTTGCAGAGGATGGAACTTTATTCCTTAGCAGTTTTGGCGGACTATATCGATTGGATTTAGATGACAGAAACGTGTATCAAGCCACGCGAATTAGTGCGGATAACCTCCCTTTTACGCCCACTTCCATGACGTTTGACTCAAACAATGAACTTTGGCTGGCGAGCAATGGCGGAAGTTCCGATTTGATCATTATGGATACCGTTACCGGAGGCTGGGAATACATCTATGGCCCCAACTCAACGTCTGGAATTAATTTTGGCCGAACGATCAATGATTTGACCACCCTTACCTTTACCGATGAAGAAATGGAGGATCCTGACACAGATGGTGATGGAATTAGCGATAGCAATGACGAATATCCTGAAGATGCAGAAAAGGCATTTGAGCAATTTACCCCCAGTAAATATGGTTGGGGAACGGTAGCCTTTGAAGATCTATGGCCATTTATGGGAGATTATGATTTTAATGATGCCGCCATAAATTATCGTTTTGTAGCCATTATAAACTCCTTGAACGAGGTGGTGGAACTGGAAATCAATTTTGAGGTAACTTCTGATGGCGCCGGATTGACCAACGCCTTTGGGATTGAATTTGAAAGCATTGCCCCAAACCAGGTTGAATCCGTTACCGGAACCGTTCTTACCGAAGGTTATATCAATGTGGCCCCAAATGGGGTTGAGCAAGATCAAAACAGGGCTGTTGTCATCCTGTATGATAACAACGAGACCATGTTGAACATTCCCACACAAGTAATTGTAAGATTTACCACACCATTGAGCATAGCTCAATTGGGAATCGCCCCGTTCAACTGCTTTTTGATCGTTGATAGGGATCGGGGTAGGGAAATTCATCTACCCAATAGGTTAAGGACAAGTTTGGGGGTCAATACAGTGGATACCGAAGGGGTGAATCAAGATCCCGATGGTAATTACCAGACCGATTCACGTCTTCCGTGGGCAATAAACATTGTGCATGAATTCAAGGTCCCCAAGGAAAAAATTCCCGTAAATCAGGCTTATAATTTTTTCAATCAATGGGCCACTTCAGGAGGGGCATTGTTCACGGACTGGTATAAGGATAATGCCGGATATCGAAATGCGGGAAACATACAATGACATGAAGTCTGAAATCCCCTAAAAATAAAAGCCCTTCCGAATGGAAGGGCTTTTATGTTCTCTGTCCAGATCCAAAAGTTACATCGCAGCAACTTTGCTCATCAACTTGCTCTTTAGATTTGCCGCTTTATTGGCATGGATAATATTCTTTTTGGCCAACTTATCGATCATCCCAACCACGGTTGGCAACAAGGTCTCCGCAGCTTTCTTATCCTCTTCATTTCGAAGTTTTTTCACTGCGTTACGCATGGTCTTATGTTGATAACGGTTGCGCAAACGTACGGCTTCGTTTCTTCTAATTCTTTTTAATGCTGACTTATGATTTGCCATTGTTCTAGTTTAAAATGGAAAATGTAAAATCGAATCCATTTTCGATTGTACAGTATTATTCTTTAATTTTTGTAGCCCGTAGGGGAATCGAACCCCTGTTACCAGGATGAAAACCTGGCGTCCTAACCCCTAGACGAACGGGCCATACTAAGGTCACTAAATAGCGGACGCAAAAATACAACTATTTTTAACTATTGCAATAGTAGCAACCTAATTTTTGAAGGGGCTAGTAGGCCTTTGCAAAAAGTACCCGATATGGGGAAGGTTTACCGGTGACCATACAGCGGCCTTCTTCATTTTGAACATCAATGGGAATACAACGAATGGTAGCCTTGGTCTCTTCCTTTATCCTATCCTCTGTTTCCCTGGTCCCATCCCAATGCGCGGCAAAAAAACCACCTTTTTCTTCAAGCTGTTTTTTAAAATCGCTATAGGAATCCACTGAAGTGATGTGATCTTCCTGGTGCCTTTTCGCTTTCTGAAAAATATGCAACTGTATCTCCTCCAATAAGGATGTTATGGTATCCAGAATATTTTCCATGGGTATGGACTTTTTTTCCAAAGTATCCCTTCTGGCGACTTCGATGGTTCCATTCTCCAAATCCCTATTTCCGATGGCCAAACGCACCGGAACGCCCTTAAGTTCATACTCATTGAATTTAAATCCGGGCTTATGGGTGTCCCTATCATCATATTTCACCGAAATACCCTTTTCTTTAAGCGCCTCGACCAAAGGTTCCACTTTTTTGGATATGGCTTCAAGCTGTTCCATTCCTTTGTAGATAGGGATTATAACCACTTGGATAGGTGCCAATTTTGGAGGGAGTACCAACCCATTATCATCACTGTGGGTCATTATCAAGGCCCCCATCAATCTGGTGGAAACCCCCCAGGAAGTTGCCCAGACATAATCTTGTTTTCCTTCTTTATTGGCAAATTTCACGTCAAAGGCCTTGGCAAAATTTTGCCCCAAAAAGTGCGAGGTCCCCGATTGCAGTGCTTTACCGTCCTGCATCAAGGCCTCTATACAATAGGTCTCAATCGCTCCCGCAAAACGTTCGCTTTCTGTTTTTGTTCCTTTGATTACGGGAACCGCCATATGGTTCTCCGCAAAATCCGCATATAAGTGCATGATCATTTCGGCCTCATCCACAGCTTCCTTTTCCGTAGCATGGGCAGTATGGCCTTCTTGCCAAAGAAATTCCGCAGTTCTTAAAAAAAGTCGGGTTCGCATTTCCCATCGCACCACATTGGCCCATTGGTTCAATAACAAGGGAAGATCTCGATACGACTGGATCCATTTTCTGTAGGTATCCCAAATAATGGTTTCGGAAGTGGGTCTTACAATCAATTCCTCTTCCAATTTTGCATTCTCATCCACCACGATACCACTTCCATCCTCCGCGTTCTTTAATCGGTAGTGGGTAACTACGGCACATTCTTTTGCAAACCCTTCCACATGACTGGCCTCCTTGCTAAAATAGGACTTGGGAATAAAAATCGGAAAGTACGCATTTTGATGCCCCGTATCCTTGAACATCTTGTCGAGACCTGCTTGCATCTTTTCCCAAATGGCAAATCCGTAGGGTTTAATAACCATACATCCCCTAACACCTGAGTTCTCGGCCAGGTCCGCCTTTACCACCAATTCATTATACCACTTGGAGTAGTCTTCCGCCCTGCTCGTCAAATTTTTACCCATCCAATAAAGTTTGGCACAAAACTTGTGTCTAGATTAACAAAAATTAAACGGTAAAACTACCATTTTTTTAGTATGTTGAACAAAAAAATTGAAGATATGAATCCCAATCTACCCCGCAAAAAGTTTTATGTTCCCATAATCCTGGGAGCACTTCTCCTCTCCCTGGTATCCTGTGGTTCTTACCAACAAGCATCATACTACGACGATGATGGTATCTATTCTTCTGGCAACAGGGTAGTTAGTGTTGAGAAAAAGAATGAAGAGGCCGTCCAGAACGAGGAAACGGAGAATAATATTTATGGAGAATATTTTGGACAACGCGCAGAGGAATATCAGCAAATTTTGGACTCCGAAATTTTCACGGATGTAGATGATTACTACAGCGGAGTGCAAAGTGATTCCTTACAAGTGGGAGCACAGGTAGACTATTTTGCCACCAATAACGACTACAATGGCAATCCAGGTTGGGGGGACAACCCCACCAATGTAAACATTAATGTATATGATAACAGTTGGGGCTGGGGAGGCCTTGGCTGGGGATGGAACGATCCATGGCTATGGAACGCCGGTTGGGGCTGGGGAGGCTTTGGCTGGGGAGGCTTTGGCTGGGGATGGAACAATCCATGGGCATGGAATGCCGGTTGGGGCTGGGGAGGCCCTGGCTGGGGATGGAATGCCGGTTGGGGATGGAATGCCGGTTGGGCTTGGGGAGGTCCTGTTTATGGAGGATTTGGCGGTCGTGGATTTCACAATAGAAACGTCGCCTTTAACCGAACCCGAAGGGGATATAGAACCAATGCATTGGCCAACAATAGCCTACGCGGAAGCTCCGGCATTTATAGAAGAAATACGTTGAATTCCTCAAGATTGAGAAGTACCAGTGCCCGTTCCAGCGTAAATAGGAGTACTGCGGGCAGAAGTTCCAGAAGTTATAGGAGTAATAGCACCGCAAGAAGGGCCGTAAGCTCTGATGCCATTGCCAGAAACCAAAGGTATCGTTCCAGCAGAAGTACCCGATCTACCCCGAGGTATAATGGCATCACGCGAAGCAATCCTAGATATAGTGGAAGTTCAAGGAGCAATTCCTACGGTCGTTCCGGCAGTGCAACTGGGCGTTCAAGGACCTATAGTGGTGCCGGAAGAAGTGCTAGGAGTTACCAATCAGGTAGCAGAACGGCCCCAAGGAGCAGTACTTATGGTTATGGGCGATCGTCCCGTTCCAGTTCCGGAAGCGGATACCGTTCTTCACCATCAAGAAGCTCAAGAAGCTCGGGCAGTTACCGAAGTTCAGGTAGCTCAAGGAGTTCTGGAAGTTATCGAAGCTCTGGTGGCAGTTACCGCAGTTCTGGCGGACGATCATCAGGAGGAGGTCGTTCTTCCTCAGGAAGAAGTGGTGGACGAAGAAATTAAATCCAAAGTCAATTAACGTTTAAAGGAATACAAGATGAGAAGATTATCCATACTCATAATGGGAGTTGTATGCCTAGGTGCAAACGCTCAAGGCATTAATGATGTACTTCGGTACAGCATTCAAGAAGGCCAAGGTACGGCACGATTTCAAGCGTTGGGGGGAGCCTTCGGAGCGTTGGGGGGGGACCTATCCGCCCTTAATGTAAATCCGGCAGGGTCGTCCGTTTTCAACTATAGCCAATTCACGGCTACAGGCTCCAACTACAACAGGAACAATGACGCCCTGTATGGAAGCAGTACTGTGAATACCGAACTGAATTCGCAGCAATTGAACCAAGTTGGTGGGGTGTTTGTCTTTAAGTCCCCCGATTCACCCTGGAAGAAAATTGCACTGGCCATAAATTATGATTTGGTCGAAAACTTCGATAACGAGTTTGTTGCTACAGGAAATTCAACGGAAGGGATAGACAACTATTTTTTGGAGTTCGCCCAGGGCGTACCCTTTGGGAACCTGCTTTTGAACGAAAACGAATTCCTGGAGGAAGCCTATCTTAGGGTTGGTGCCGAACAGGGATTCGGAAATCAACAAGCCTTTCTGGGATATTTTGGTGGCATCATAAACCCCGTGGACGAAGCCGATGAAAGTGGAACTGCGTATTTGTCCAATGCATCATATGACAACGTGAACCAAACCTACAGTCAAACCGTAAATGGCCACAACAGTAAATTTACCCTAAACTTCTCCGGACAATACCAGGAAAGCTTATATATTGGGGCCTCCGTAAATTTTCACTCCCTTTTGTATGAGCGGTTGACCAGATTGGACGAAAGTGGATTCAATGCAGATTCCCCTGTTCAATTTGCCTCTTTTGATAACTTTTTGCGTACCGAAGGGGAAGGGTTTTCCTTTAGCGTAGGGGCCATTGCCAAACTCAACGAAAGTATACGGATTGGCGGAAGTTACCAATCGCCTACATGGTATAGGTTGCGGGACGATACGGCCCAACGGGTCAATTCCAATTTAGCAGACGATGACATTAATTTCATTGACTTCAATATCGTTAACCTCTTTGAGGATTATCGCATTCAAACCCCCGGAAAAGTGACCGGTAGTGCGGCAATCATCTTTGGTAAGGACGGACTGCTAAGTTTCGACTATGGCTATCAGGATTTTTCCCAAGCAGAATTGCGGCCCAACTCCGATCCTGTTTTTGCCGATCAGAATCAATTGATTGCCAGCCAACTGGGTGTTGTGAACTCCTATCGATTTGGTGGTGAGTATAGAATTGAACGACTTAGCCTAAGAGGAGGTTATCGTATAGAGGAAAGTCCGTATGAAGATTCCGATGTCATTGGGGATTTGGAAGGGTTTTCCGCAGGGATCGGCTATGATTTTGGAGGTAGCCGATTGGATTTGGCTTATGCCAGAACGGAGCAGGACGTCAATGAACTCTTTTTCGATACGGGAGCAACGAATAATGCCCTGGTCAATCGAACAAATTCCAATATCATCTTGTCCTTCACATTAAAATTCTAAACCTTAAGGAAAAGGGAATAGGTATAAGTATAAGGCCGGATGTATGTCCGGCTTTTTTTATCGCACCAATGAAAAATGGTTCCTAACGGTTTTGGCAACAATTACCGTTTGCTCATCGCGCTCATAATCCAGTCTGAACCAATAGTCCGAAGATGGCAATTGCCTGCCATTAAAGGTCCCATCCCAACCGGTATCCGTTTGCCCCAACTGCTTCAACAACTTTCCGTAACGATCAAAAATAAATATGGTGGGATTGATGAGTTCCTCAATTCCCTTGACCTCCCAAAAATTATTGAACGCATCACCATTGGGGGTAAAAAACTTGGGATAGCCCACGACAAGGAATTCAATGGGCTCAGTGGTGCCACAACCATTTTTATCGTTGATGATTACTGTATTAAGACCTGGAGGAACGTCCAAAAAAATGGGTTCATCTTGAAATTCGCCCCCGTTTATGGCATATTCATAATCCCCGGTACCATCAACAACAAACTCAACAACATAGCTATCCGGATCATCCGCATTGGTCAAATCCTCCCTAACAATAATACCATCTTCACCGGGCAACAGCACAGGGATACCGTAAAAAGTAATTAAGATATCATCCGTAATGGTTTCTCCAAAGGTAGTTTCTATGGTCACAAAATAACGGCCGGAATTAGGACTTGTTACCGTCAACTCGATTTCTCCTGCTCCTGTAGCCAATACAGTATCAATAGTTCCGTCATCATCGGTATCTACTTCCCATGTAATGTTGGCGATATTGGGTCCTGCAGGGGAGTTTTGGGCAGAAAGTACAATGTCCGGGTCACCCTCGCAAGCAATGATGTCAAAACCAAGGAACTCATCCCTTAGCGTACAATCCAATGCGGTATTTTGATCCGCATCCACGGAATTCCCGGTAAACGTTAGGATAAATGGTTCGGCATCACCATTAAAATTAGTATTGAAATTGTTGATCAGCAAGAAATATACCTCCCCTGCAATCACATCCAAGAACTCGTCATAGGTATTTTGACTCCCCGTGACATTGGGTGCGCCTACCTGCCCATTTTCAGGGTTCACCCCCATCCCCGTAAAGTTGGTATCGTTTACTTCGTAATTACAACGGATAGGTTGTTCCGTACCATTACTGATATTGCCACAGAAATTGGCACCGGTTGTTTGGTCAAATGGACCGAACAATGCAAAATCATACTCTGCGGTCACGGGTGATCCCGGGGTGACGGGCAAAGCCTCAATGTCAAACCCTATTTGACCATCCGTACCGGCCCTAAATACGTACCAAGCCGTGTTGTTCTCTATATTGGCCGAAATTACACTACCCTTTTCCAAACATCCGGTCTGCCGAATTACATCGGGATCAAAGTCATCAATATCACCTCCACCATCAACCACTCCATCTATGGGGGCATCGGCACATATTGGGATAGCGGTCCTACAATCCGGGGAATTTTGGGCATTCAGGTGAAAACCCATAACAAACAAGCAAGAGATAGCACAAAATAGTGTTCGCATAAATTTGGGGCTAATGCATGTATATGCTTAATAACTATCCCAAACCCTGTTTTAGTATTCAAAATGGTGCAAAAAGCCAAATATTCGATGAACGGCCACCATGGCAATGCCATGTTAAAATGAGCATTACAGGTTCTCATCATCGCAGGGCACTACTTTGCGCTGGAATTGTATGTGTAAGGCCGAACTGGGGAATTTCCACCAAAATCCCACCCTTAAAAGTTGGCGTCCCCTTTTTGGCATGTTGTTATAGGTCAGGAATCATTGCAAACGATTGGAAACTACGTCGGGCAAGCCCAAAAACCAAAAAACATAAAAAACCGGTATCGACGTAGGCGTTAGGTAACTGTAAATTCGAGAGTTGCAAAAAATCCGAGGGTGCCCCTTAACAATAATTTATGTTGGCAAACCCGGTAATTCAAAGGGTAAATAGGGCATTAATGCATATCTTTGTGCGCTTTATTGGGCGCAACAATGAAATTGGAACAGACTTTGGAAGAACAGTTTGAGGATCGGGGCAACGACCACGTTGGCTCTGCTCAAGACACCCCTTTACGCCAGGACGCTTTTGTATTGGAAGATGCTGAAAAGATAAAGCGCATTGAAGGGAATGTCCGTGAAATATTATTGACCTTAGGGTTGGACCTTGACGATGACAGCCTAAAAGGCACCCCCAAAAGGGTGGCAAAAATGTTCGTTAAGGAAATTTTTGGAGGTTTACATCCCGATAGGAGACCGAAATCCTCAACCTTTGAAAACAAGTACAAGTATGGGCAGATGTTGGTGGAAAAGAACATTACCCTCTACTCTACCTGCGAACATCACTTATTGCCCATCGTGGGAAAAGCCCATGTTGCTTATATCTCCAATGGAACGGTCGTTGGCCTTTCAAAAATGAATCGCATTGTTGATTACTATGCCAAAAGGCCGCAGGTCCAGGAACGCTTGAACATCCAGATTGTCAAAGAGCTCCAAAAGGTGTTAGGGACCGAGGACGTCGCTTGCTTGATCGATGCAAAACATCTTTGCGTAAATTCAAGGGGAATCCGGGATATTGAAAGTAGTACCGTTACCGCGGAATATGGGGGAAAGTTCAAGGATGAGGCCGTTAGAAAGGAGTTTTTGGAATACGTCAACCTAGATACCGAGTTTTAATGCCACTGTACGAACAGCAAACGGTAAAGGTCACCAATTCACTTACAGGCAGGAAAGAAACCTTCAATCCCTTGAAAAAAGGCTATATAGGCATGTATGTCTGTGGCCCCACCGTTTACAGTAACGTACATTTGGGAAACTGCCGAACCTTTATATCCTTTGACATGATATTTCGATACTTTAAACATCTTGGTTTTAAGGTGCGCTATGTGCGAAATATTACAGATGCCGGACATTTGGAAAACGATGCGGATGATGGGGAGGATAAAATTGCAAAAAAGGCAAAGTTGGAACAATTGGAGCCTATGGAAGTAGTACAACGCTATACGGTTGACTTTCATGATACCCTCAAAAAATTCAATCTGCTGCCCCCCAGTATCGAACCCACGGCCACGGGACATATCATTGAGCAGATTGAAATCATAAAGGAAATTCTAGGGAAAGGGTTCGCCTATGAAAAGAATGGCTCGGTATATTTTGATGTTGTCAAATTCAATGCTTCCCATGAATACGGGAAATTGAGCGGACGTAAATTGGAGGATATGATCGCCAATACGCGTGAATTGGCAGCACAGGACGAAAAAAAGAACCCTCAGGATTTTGCACTCTGGAAAAAAGCGGAACCTCAACATATCATGCGGTGGCCATCCCCTTGGGGCGATGGTTTCCCGGGTTGGCATTTGGAATGTACGGCGATGAGCACCAAATATCTTGGGGAAAATTTTGATATTCACGGTGGGGGGATGGATTTGAAGTTCCCGCATCACGAATGTGAAATAGCCCAGGCCGAAGCCAGTAACGGTAAGTCCCCGGTAAACTATTGGCTACATGCGAACATGCTCACCCTGAACGGTAAAAAGATGTCCAAATCCACGGGAAACAATATTTACCCTTCAGAAATGTTCTCAGGAAAGAATGCTATTTTAAGCAAAGCGTTCCCTCCCTCGGTCGTGCGATTTTTTATGATGCAGGCCCATTATACCAGTATCCTGGATTTGAGTGACAGTGCCCTTTTGGCTTCTGAAAAGGGATATCATAAGCTTATGGAAGCCTATAGTGCCATTTCCCAACTGCCTACGGGTCCAACATCCGATTTTGATGTCAAAGCATGGACCCAACAGTGTTATAATGCAATGAACGATGATTTCAACACCCCAATACTCATCGCCCATTTATTTGACGCCGTAAAACGAATTAACCTTATCAAAGAAGGTAAGGAAACCATAACCGAAGCGGACAAAAATGAGCTCTCCAATACCTTTAACAGTTTTGTGTTCGATGTTTTGGGATTGGAGGACCAAAGCACTTCGGATGGCAACTCCCAAACTATGGAAGGCGTGGTGAACCTGCTGATTGATTTACGCAATCAAGCCAGGGCCAACAAGGACTTTGAAACTTCCGATAAGATTCGGGATGAACTTACTGCCCTGGGAATACAGCTAAAAGATGGCAAGGATGGCACCACATTCAGCATCAATTAGCCTGCGGAAGATTGCAATAGCTCCCTTTGTGTTCCTGGTCAGGGTCTATCAGGTATTGATTTCCCCCTTGACCCCGGCTACGTGCAGATACCAACCCACCTGCTCCCACTATACCCTGGAGGCTTTAAAAAAACACGGACTTTTTAAAGGCGGATGGCTTTCCTTAAAACGTATTTTTAGCTGCCATCCCTGGGGAGGAAAAGGATATGACCCCGTGCCTTGAGAAAAAATTATTTGTTCATGATTCATAGTATTACTAGGCCTCGATGTCATTTCACGAAGTCCATATCCATCATAAAATTCCAAAATCCAAGACTCGATTGCAATACCCTCGATATATGAACCCCAACATAAAATGGCCTTTCATCCATCACCTAGCATCCAGCACCAAACATCTCACATCTCACATCAAGCATCTAGCACCAAACATCCGGCATCTAACATCAAACATCCAGCATCCAACTTTTTTAAAATTCCAACAATCCATTAATCCAACCAGCCAAAACTAGTATCTTCGCCCTAAATTTATCTACCACATGCATTTCCTTGGCTTTATTTGGAATCCGGATGAAACCATCTTTCAAATTGGTGTCCTACAAATAAAATATTACAACTTACTTTGGATATTGGCCTTTGTTTTAGGTTGGTACATTATGAAGCGTATCTTCCAAAATGAAAACATATCCTTGGTAAAACTGGATTCCCTCTTTGTGTACGCCGTGGTATCAATCATGTTGGGGGCCAGATTGGGCCATGTACTTTTTTATCAATCCGAACTTTTTGTAGATGACCCATTGTCCATTCTACTCCCCATACAGACCACACCGGAATTTAAGTTCACCGGATTTGCCGGTCTGGCATCCCATGGGGCCGCAATTGGGGGAATTATAGGACTTTACCTTTTTTCCAGGAAGAATAAGGGGATGAGCATACTCTGGCTACTGGACCGGGTCACCATTACCTGTGCCATTGGCGGGGCATTTGTTCGATTGGGAAATTTTTTTAACTCGGAAATCAACGGAAAGATAGTGGACAAATCCTTCGCTTTGGCCACTAAATTCATAAGGGATTCCGATGATATGCCTGCCTATAAGGCCATGCAATTGACCAAGGAAAAGACGGCCAGTGCAGCGTACAATGCCCTTGAAAACAATCCCGATTTTTCCTCGGTTTTGGAATCCATTCCCTATCGCCATCCCGTTCAGTTATATGAAGCTTTTGGATATCTCCTTGTATTCGCGATCATGTATTTCTGGATGTACTGGAAAACGGACCTTAAAAAGAAGGAAGGCTTCCTGTTCGGTTTTTGGTTGGCCGTTATGTGGGGACCCATTCGTTTTATCCTAGAGTTTTTTAAAAAGAGCCAAGGTGGGTTTGAAGATACTTGGGGAACCTTTAGTACCGGACAATGGTTAAGTATTCCTTTTGTATTGATCGGACTGTATCTGATGTTTAGGCCCGCGAGGAAATAATGGTTGGTGCTTGATGGTTAGTTGTTAAAAAGATGAGGCATTTTTTGAAAATAGTTGTTGTGGTGCTGACGCTTTTCCTTGCCCATTGTAAGGAAAGGCCGACCCAGGAAATTAAGACGGAAGAAATTACCTTTTCCAAGGAGGGTACGCTTCACATTTTTAGAAAGGACTCCCTACTGGTCACCTTGGATATGGAATTTGCCGAAACGGATTACGAGGTACAGACGGGATTGATGTACCGCCAGTCAATTAAGGACAATCAAGGGATGCTATTCATTTTTCCTGATGTTGCCATGCATTCCTTTTACATGAAGAATACCGAATTTCCATTGGACATTATTTTTATCGATGAAAACCAACGTATTGCCAGCTTCCAAAAAAATGCACAACCTCTAAATGAAGCCGGACTTTCCTCTACAGTACCGGTAAAGTTCGTCTTGGAAATCAATGCCGGGCTTTCTGACCGATGGAACCTTATGGAAGGCGATAGCATCACCTACACAAAAGACTAAATGCCAAAATACCTACTGGAACATCAGGAAACGGAGCGCTTACTGTTCCGAAAAGTAGTTCCCAAGGATTTTGGTTCCTGGTTGCCATTCCATAAAAACCCGGAGAGCACAAGATTTTGGGAAGGACTGCCCAAAGATCCCATTAAGGCCTGCCAACAACAATTTGACCGAATTTTTGAACGGTACGAACATGATTTAGGTGGGATGAATGCCCTAATCCTAAAGGAAACCGGTAAGCTGGTAGGTATTTGTGGGCTTTTGGTTCAAGAAGTGGACCAAAAGACCGAGCTTGAAATTGGGTATTCCATTTTGCCGGAGCATTGGAGAAAAGGCTATGCTTTTGAGGCAGCCTTTAAATGCAAGACCTACGCCAGGCAACAGGCTTTTGCCGAAAGCGTAATTTCCATTATCCACGTAGCTAATATCCCTTCCCAAAAGGTTGCACTTAAAAATGGTATGTTCCTGGACACCACAACCCAGTACAAAGAAAATCCTGTCCACATCTATAGAGTGGTGTTTTAATTCTTTTTATTTTTTATGCTCGTTTTACAAGAGCCATGACCCATAGCCATTCCGTTATCCTACTGGACAATGAAGTAAAAACCAAAAAATTGGTTTCGAATCTCACTAATGGCACCTATCCCGATTTCCTTTGGTTAAAAACCAAGAACATTGGGGAATTTTCGCCCTATCAAATTGAACAGTTCATCGAAGAGGAGGAACGCCATGACCGGAAAGTGCTCACCAAAGGCTCTGGGCAATCCTTAAAATCCATGAGTAGTGGAGAACGGAAAAAGGCCTTGCTTCACTATTTGATGGCTCAAAATCCAGAGGTATTGATTGTGGTGAATTCCTATGATAGCCTGGATATCGGGAGTCAAGAACAACTCAGGGACAATTTTCAAGACCTCAGTCAGAAACTGTCCATCATTCAAATCACGACCAGGGTGTCGGACGCTTTCCCTTTCGCACAACATTTTTTCCAGTTCAAAGACAATCTGCTCCTGAAATTTAAAAAAGGGAAAGGTTTTCAGTCCGCCTCGGACCAAACAAAGCTCCGAATCGGTCAAAAAGCTCCCCAGCCCATAAAGTCGATTCACTTGCCGGATGAATGTCTGATCGAATTTAAAAATGTATCGGTCAGTTTTGGTGCAAAACCCGTTCTCAAAGAAATCAATTGGGTCATTAAAAGAAAGGAGTTTTGGCAACTGGTCGGTCCAAATGGAAGTGGAAAAAGTACATTGCTCAACCTTATCACTGGAGATAGCCACAAAGGCTATGGACAGGATTTGACCCTATTTGGACACAAAAAGGGAAGTGGGGAAAGTGTCTGGGACCTTAAGGAGCTTATTGGCTATTTCTCCCCCGCCATGGTAGACCGATTTAGGGGATATCATACCCTGGAACAGATGATCATTTCCGGTCTGTACGATTCCATAGGCCTTTATACCAAGCCTTCTGAAACGGAAATACACAAGGCCACGGAATGGTTGGATCTTCTTGGTCTGAAAAACAAGAAACACCGCTATTTTCATGAACTGAGTATAGGGGCCAAAAGACTGGTAATGACGGCCCGGGCATTGATAAAGCATCCACCCTTGCTTATTTTGGATGAACCTACCGTTGGTTTGGATGATTCCGGTGCCACTTTCTTTGTGGAACTGATCAACACCTATGCCCAAGGAAGTGATTCTGCCATCATTTATGTGTCCCATAGGAATGAGCCCAATTTAAGGCCAGAAAAAAGGTTTGAACTGCAACCCTCCGCCACAGGTTCACTGGGTTTTATAAATTCCAGCTGACTTCATGGGGATTACCTTATTTTTTGGTACCTTTTGAAAAACAACAAACTTCCTTAAATGCAGAAAATCCAAGTAAAACCAGGCGCCAAACTTCAAGATTACAAAGCTTACGGCTCATTATATTCCCTGGTCCTCGATTTTTTGGAACAATCCAAAGAAGCCATAGCATCCATTCAGGGCAGTACTATTTGGATGATCAATTCCACGGCGATTGGTGGAGGCGTGGCGGAAATGCTACCAAGTCAAATGCGAATACTTCGTGAATTGGGTGTTTCCATTGAATGGTTGGTAATCGAAGCTAAAGACGAAGCCTTTTTTGACCTAACAAAGCGAATACACAATGCAATTCACGGAAGTGGGGATGGTAAATTTACTCCCGGTGACCGTGAAGTTTACGAGGCTGTCAACAAACAAAACCTCCCCAAGGCCCTTGATCTTATAGCTGATGGTGATATTGTTGTGGTACACGACCCACAACCCATGCCATTGGCGGCAATGCTAAAGAAAGAGAAGAAGGTTCCCATTATTTGGCGATGTCATATTGGATTGGAAGACGATACCGAAGTAACCGATGCGGTTTGGAAGTTTCTATCCCCCTATACGGATGATTATGATCATTTTATCTTTAGCCTTCCGGCCTATGTCCCAAAATCACTTAAGAGCAAAACAAGTATCATTCCTCCGGCCATTGATCCGTTAAGCCACAAAAACAGGGCATTGCAGCTCCATAAATCCATCGGGATTTTGTATCAATCCGGAGTATTGGACAATCATAAGGCCATTTTGTACCATAGGTATAATCATCTGGTACGGAGAATAATGCCGGACGGCTCCTTTGGTTCACCCAATCAAAATAGCAATCTTAACCTCATCTATAGGCCTTTTGTTACGGAAATATCAAGGTGGGATCGCTTAAAAGGGTTCAAGGAACTTATGGAGGCCTTTATCAAGATGAAAAAAGAAAACCAAGCACACGGTGATCCGGAAGGTTTGGACTATAAGCGAATACAAATGACACTTCTTGTCATGGCGGGACCAGATCCCGCATTTGTCTCGGACGATCCGGAAGGCCAGGCGGTATTGAATGAGCTCACCAAAGCCTATATGGCATTGGATGCTGAGATGCAAAATGATATTGCCATTTTATTGCTTCCCCTGGACAACCCCAAGGAAAATGCCCTTATTGTCAATGCACTGCAAAGGGCTTCGAGCATTATCGTCCAAAACTCCATACAGGAAGGCTTTGGCCTTACCGCCACAGAGGGCATGTGGAAAAGAAAACCTCTTTTGGTGTCGGGTGCGGCTGGATTAAAATTCCAGGTGGAGCATAATAAAACAGGCAAAATAAATGAGGATCCCACGGATATTGACAGTCTTTCCAAAACCTTGGCTTATATGCTAAACCATACCAAGGAACGGGACAAATGGGGATTTAATGGGCAAACGCGGGTCATACAGCACTTTACGCTTTTCAGTCAATTGATTTCCTGGTTAAAAGTCTTCGAAGAACAGCGATTGCATTGACCCAGAACCAATCTATGTAGTATAAAATCCATTACATTTAGCGTATGGAGAAGGTACACATTATTCAAGAACTCGTACAACATCATCAGCATTTTATACATACCCTGGAATGCCTTTCAGATGCAGATTTCCAAAGAAAACCAGGTAAAAAATGGAGGGCAGGTCAACAATTGGAGCACATTATAAAATCGGTAAAACCTGTAAACATGGCCTTTGGCCTACCTATGTTTGTGTTAAAAATGAAGTTTGGTACGGCCAACCGGCCCAGTAGATCTTACCAAGCCCTGGTTGAAAAATACCTAAAGGTACTTGAAGAAAAACAGGACTATGTATTGCCCGATCGATTTGCCCCGGAAGAAATTCCCCTTAAATTAAAAGAGCAAAAACTCAAAGCGTTGACGGGCCTGGTCCAAAAATTGACCTCCCGGCTGGCCAAATTCACGGAAGAAGGGTTGGACTCGCATATTCTTCCCCATCCGGTGCTGGGAAAACTCACTTTGCGGGAAATGTTATATTTTACCATGTATCACGTACAACATCACGACAAACAGATTTTGGAAAATCTAAATACCCTTAAGAATGCAGAAAAGTCTCGATCTCCCAAATCCTGAATTCAAAAGCTTATTGGACCTGAGTACGGATTTGGTACTTAAGCAATTTGCCCATATTGAGGACTTAAAAGGCTACCACTATCATCCCCAACGGGAAGTGGAAAGTTGGTTTGACGAATCCTTGCCCGAGGAAGGGATTCCCCAAGAGGAATTGTTGAAAGAAGTGGAACAAAAGGTTTTAGCAACGGCTACGGGCAACCTAGGGCCCCATATGTATGCCTATGTAATGTCCGGCGGAAACCAAATTGCCATAGCAGCCGAAAAACTGGCTGCGACCATTAACCAAAATCAAACCAAGTGGCACTTGGCCCCTGCCTTAAACGAAATTGAAAAGCGGGTCGTTAAATGGACGGCCCAATTATTGGATTTTCCGGAAGATTCCGGTGGTGTCCTTGTGAGTGGTGGGTCGGCCGCCAATCTCACAGGGCTTACGGTGGGTAGGAACATTCTCTTCGAAAAAGGGGAGATTCGAAAGCGGGGACTTTTTGGTCAAAAACCATTTGTGGTCTACGCTTCCGAGGAAGTACATAGCTGTGTGGACAAGAGCGTGGAACTCCTGGGCATTGGTACCGACCACCTTCGAAAAATTGAAACAGATTCCGGTTTTAAAATTAGAATCGACCTTCTTGAAAAACAAATTGAGGAAGATATCCGCAATGGATTGCTCCCTTTTTGCCTTATCGGGAATGCAGGAACCGTAAATACCGGTGCCATTGATGATTTGGATACTTTGGCCCATATCGCCGAAAAATATGGGATGTGGTACCATGTGGATGGTGCCTATGGGGCCTTGGCCGGAATATTGGACAGCCTAAAAGCAGATTACAAGGGGATGGAACGCGCAGATTCCATCGCCCTGGATTTCCATAAATGGCTTTATGTTCCCTTTGAAGGAGGTTGTACTTTGGTGCGAAGCTGGGATAAGCTCAAACGGACCTATTTTAAGAAAGCGGCTTATTTGGATACGGAACTGGCCAATGATGGCAATCGATTGGAATACAATGAGCACTACTTTCAGCTTTCCAGAAACGCCAAAGCCTTTAAGGTTTGGATGACCATTAAGGCCTATGGTATGAAACGAATCAAGGACATGATCCAAAAGGATATTGATTTGACCCATTATTTAAACGACTTGGTCAGAACATCCAAGGATTTTGAATTGGTAGCGGATTCCAAATTGGCCGTATCTTGTTTTCGATATGTGGGTGATATGGTTTCACCCGACGAAATCACGGAGTTCAACCAAAGATTGATGCCGGAGTTGGAGAAGGATGGCCGTGTTTTTATCATGGGGACTTCCCTAAAAGGGGAATATGCCATACGGGCCTGCCTGATCAATCATCGAAAGACCAAAGAAACCGTTGCCTATTTATTGGAAGTGATTCGTGAAGTAGCCCATAAAATGGAATACCAAACAAAAATCGTATCATGACCAGGGACGAAATATTGACCATCTATGAAAGCGCAATTGCCATGGCCGGATTGGAACGTAAAGGCAAGACCATGCCCTACACATCCTCCAACGGATATATGTTCTCACAATTGAACAAGGACCATGAAATTGGCATTCGATTGTCCAAAACGGATACTGAGGAATTCGACAAGGAATTTGGAGCGAAACCCTTTATGTCCTACGGGGCACGAATGCGGGAATACGTTTTAATCCCAAAAGAGCTTTTAGGTCAAGTGGAAGTATTGAGCGTAATATTGGGAAAAGGCTTTAAACATGTGAACTCACTTCCACCAAAATAAAGGCCCGCATGGGTTTTTATGACGTATCCAAGGAAAAACGCCAGCATTTTTGTGAAACTGTCCTGCAAGACATTGTGCGCGACCTCCAAAAAGGACGTGATACCACTATTCCAAAATACTTAAGCAATAGGGACACCTACATTGGAAAGGCAGCCTTTATTGGTGAATATTTTCCAGACAAGGCATAAAAAAACCGCCTCCCCGATGCCTTGGGAAAGCGGTTTACTATCTTGGAAACCATAGCTAGGCTACGGCAACCTTGCCATCACTGGCAATCTTCTTTTTTAAGGAATCGAACATAATCGGAGTTGCAATGAACACCGATGAATATGTACCTACAAGTACCCCAACGATCATTGCGAACATAAAACCGCGCAAACTTTCACCACCAAAAACAAAGATGGCCAAAAGTACGATCAAAGTGGTTAGGGAAGTATTCAATGTACGACTCAAGGTACTGTTCAACGCCTGGTTGATATGGGCACCACCTTTCCAACCTTTTAGGCCGACCACTTCACGAATACGGTCAAACACAACAACGGTATCGTTCAGGGAATATCCAATTACGGTCAGTATTGCCGCAATAAAGGCTTGATCAATTTCCATATTGAACGGCATAATGGTACTGGTCAGTGAAAAGATGCCCAAAACAATCATGACATCATGGAATACGGCCGCAACCGCACCCAAGGAGAATTGCCATCTTTTAAATCGAAGCAGGATATAAAGAAACACCACGGCCAACGATCCCAGAATGGCATAATAGGCATTCTGCTTAATGTCATCAGCAATGGTTGGACCAACTTTGGTCGATTGTAAAATTCCAATCGATTTTTCAGATGCTCCAACGGTGAAATCCTCAAAAGAAGTACCATCGGGAAGATATTGCTGAAGCGAGGTATACAATTTATTTTGAATCTCATCGTCCACCTCAATGCCTTCAACATCCACCTTATATGGGGTCGTCACCTTAATCTGATTGGCCTCACCAAAGGTTTTTACCTGGGTGCCACTTCCAAAAACCTCATTTAAGCCAGAAGCGATCTCAGAGGGATTCACCTCTTTTTCAAAACGGATTTGATAGGAACGCCCACCTATAAAGTCGACACCTTGCTGCAATCCTTTTGTGAATAGGGAGAACGCCCCAACACCTACCAATATTATGGAAACGACATAGGCAATCTTTCTTTTGGAAAGGAAATTAATGCTCAAGTTAGTGAATAGATTTTTGGTCAATGGGGTCGAGAACGCCAATTCCCTTCCTCGTTTGGCGATGTACCAATCCACCATTAAACGGGTTACAAAGATGGCCGTAAATAAAGACGTTACGATACCTATCAAAAGGGTGGTGGCAAATCCTTTGATCGGGCCAGAACCAAAAACAAAGAGGATAATCGCCGTTAGACCGGTGGTAATGTTCGCATCCAAAATGGAAGACAAGGCATTGTTGAATCCGTCCGCTACGGCCTGTGCCTTTCCTTTACCTTTGGCCAATTCCTCCTTGATACGTTCAAAAATCAGTACGTTGGCATCCACGGACATACCAATGGTCAGGACAATACCCGCAATACCGGGCAAGGTCAATACCGCACCTAAGCTGGTCAGCACCCCAAAAATTAATAGAATATTGAAAATCAAGGCGATATCGGCAAAAATTCCAGCCTTACCGTAGTAGAAAATCATCCAGACCAAAACAAAGGCCATGGCAATCAAAAAAGAGGCAAAACCACTATCGATAGCTTCCTGTCCCAAGGAAGGCCCTACCACTTCAGATTGAATAATTTCAGCGGATGCCGGTAATTTACCGGCCCGCAGTACATTGGCAATATCCTTGGTTTCGTTTATGGTAAACGTTCCCGTAATTTCTGAACGGCCACCAGAAATAGGCCCTGTGGACACACCGGGGGCAGTGTATACTTTGTTGTCAAGTACTATGGCAATACCTGTTTGGTTGTTAAAGGCATCCCCTGTCAGTTTTTCCCATTCCCTGGCCCCACGGGTATTCATACTCATGGTTACGGCAGGTTTATTGAACTGGTCAAAAGTGTCCTGGGCATCGGTAATCACATCCCCGCTTATTCTTGGAACACCGTCACGGTTGGATTTTAATGCAAATAGTTCCGCAACTTCGGAATCTTTTGGTGGCTTCTCAAAGGCAAATCTGGTAAATTGAACATCGGCCGGTAAAAGTCTTCGTATTTCCGGCATCCTTAAATAGGCTCCTATCTCTGCCGTATCGGAAACGGCCAATCTAGCCATGGCATGGCTACCGGGCGCAGCGGGCAATAGTTTGCTCAAAAGGGGATTTATTTGAGTGGAAAAGTCCAGGGAATCCTCAGCTACATCGGAAAGGAGTGAATCGATTTCTGATTCAGGAGTGCTCAACGTATCCTTTTCCTGTTCCACAGGTTCAAGGATTTCACGCAGCTTTTCATTGGCGTTCACAAAAAATTGTCCAAGACTTGGATTGTTTTGTTGATAGGTCTCCCAGAATTCCAACTGCGCGGTACTGGACAATAATTCCTGGGCACGTTGCACATCCCTGGCACCGGGTAATTCCACCAAAATACGACCCGAGTTCCCTTCCCGCTGAATGTTGGGCTGTGTTACCCCAAAACCATCAATACGCTTGCGCAATACTTCAAACGCAGAAACCACAGATTCGTCAATCTTTCTCCGAATGATGGGTTTTACCTGATCATCGGTCATTTGAAAATTGATTTCATCACTTAAGGTCTTATTGGCAAAAATTTCGGGAGAGGCCAGTTTGGTATCCCCTTTTATGGCATCAAAAGCATCAAAAAAGAGTTCCAGATAGGTATCATCACTATTTTTGGAAGCCTCATCGGCATCTGCCAAAGCCTTATTGAATACCGGGCTTTTGGTATTATTGGCCAGCCCTTTTAAAATATCCTTGACCGAAATTTGGAGCGTAACATTAATACCCCCTTTAAGGTCCAAGCCTTTGTTGAGTTCTTTGGTTTTGGCATCATCATAGCTGGTATACCCCAAAATTGGATTACCGCCAATCGAATCCAAATATGATGCTTCCAAGGCTTCACGCTTCGCCACATAATCTTCCTCAGCTTCGGAAATCTGGTTTACGGCAAAGGTATCCGCATCGCTTTCAACTTTACTGGTAATGAACGTATAGGAGAGTTGGTAGATACTGACCAAGCCGAAAAGCAGCGCAAAAAGCCTTACTAATCCCTTATTTTGCATTGATTTTTAATTTTTGTAAACAGCGTGCAAATATATCATTTCAAATAGGATTAGCCAATAGAAATGAGGTTATTATGAAGGGTTTCCCAAAAAGAAAATGTCATTTCGGGGAGTCCGTAATTGGTAGGACGCCGAGGAATCCCAGACGTAATCCTCCACTCCGGTCGAAATGACATTTTATCTTGAAGTCGTTGGATTTTACACCTCCAACAGCCCGTTGGTATTGCTTACGCCCTGGGCGCTTTCGGTCAACTTGGCTTTTTCGGCATCGGACAGTTCAATCTCGACCACTTTTTCGATACCATTTTTGCCCAAAATAACGGGTACTCCTATACAAATATCCTGTAACCCATATTCCCCTTCCAAATAGGTAGAGCATGGAAACATCTTTTTCTGGTCACAGGCAATGGCCTGTACCAGGGATGAAACTGCTGCCCCTGGGGCATACCAGGCACTGGTCCCCAGTAATTTGGTCAAAGTGGCGCCACCAACCTTGGTTTCCTGGACCACCCAGTCCATTTTTTCTTCATCCAGAAACTCGGCTACTTTGATACTATTTCGTGTTGCATGCGCAATTAAGGGAACCATGCCCTTATCACTATGTCCGCCGATAACCATTCCATCAATATCGGAAATGGGCGCTTCCAGGGCTTCGGCCAATCGGTATTTAAACCGTGCACTGTCCAAAGCACCGCCCATCCCAATTATCCTGTGTTTAGGCAGGTCCGTGGCTTTATGGACCAAATACGTCATGGTATCCATAGGGTTGCTCACCACAATAATAATGGTATTTGGAGAGTGTTTCAACAAGTTCTCGGCCACTGTTTTCACAATACCCGCATTTATTCCAATGAGTTCTTCACGGGTCATTCCCGGTTTTCTCGGAATTCCCGAAGTAATCACAGCAATATCGCTACCGGCAGTTTTGGAATAATCATTGGTAGTCCCTGTAATTTTGGTGTCAAAACCGTTCAACGAAGCGGTCTGCATGAGGTCCATGGCCTTTCCTTCGGCGTAGCCTTCCTTAATGTCCAACAACACTACTTCTGAAGTAAAATCCTTTATCGCGATGTACTCCGCGCAGCTGGCTCCTACTGCTCCAGCACCTACAACTGTGACTTTCATAGTTCTTATGGTTTTTTTGTTCTGAAATCCGTCAAAAATAGGGATTTTTAAGACCATAATTTTATGAAATATGTCATAGTTTTTAAGATTTTGACAAACTTTTGGGTATTGGTCCGCGCAGCCCTTTTCCATGGAATTGTTAAAAAAAATTGAGTTTCATCGAACTTTCCGAACCAAAGGTGCTATACGTCGAATTTTTACAATACCGGCCTCTTAAATACCGTTCTCTTTATCCCAATCTTAACGACATACCTACTTATGAGGAGGTTCTTCTACACGCTGGCCGTGGTTGGCTTCATTGCTGTATGCAATTGTAGCCGTATCCCAGAAAACAACGATCCCGTTTTGGGTATCTGGGTGCGAACGGATTTGAATGATGATATCGCTAAAAATACCGATTCCCCAATTAGCGAAGAGTGGATTTTTAATGATGTATACTTGGGGAGATACCACCAGTATTCCGAAAATGAAGTTGTGTTTCTAACCGATTTTAGATGGGAAGTTGTGGACGATGTCTACACCATTTCATATTCCCAAGGGGATCTGCCCCCGGTCAAAGTGTCCTTAAAACATTCTTCGGACAGCGAAATGCTCCAATTGGAGAGCGGTGAGGTCTTCGCCATCAGAAGATGACGTAATCCAGTTCACTATATGGAAATAAAAAGTCCCAACACTGAAAAACCAGTGCGGGACTTTTTTATTGATCAAATTGTTATCCTTATCTAAATCCAAAGCTCATTCCGGCCGTAAAAGTGCTGAATTCGGAGATATTGTACTCGGCATTCAATCTAAAGAATCCCAACTTTATTTTTGTACCCAAACTGGCCACAACGCCACTGGCGTCCTGAGACACCGAAAAGGGGTCTTCATAGGTTTGTTGAAAAGGCCCGGAAGTAACCACATAGGTTCCGTTAAGATCAATATCCGATTGTCCGGTGATGTATCCGATACCCCCGTAAAAGTTAATTACCGGAATTTTACGTGTTGAAACCACGGCGCTAAAGTTCCACGTTTTAATAGAGGCATCTATGCTTTGATTTTCCCCTTGTACGTCCAAGGACTCCGTAAAATCGTACTCGCCAGTTAGGTTGGTGTAACCAATAACCGCCGAAATGGCAACGGGCAATACTTTATCGGCTGGCAAAAGCTTGGTGAATTCATACTGGACCCCCGCCCCAAACAAGCCAATTTCGGCATCGTCATCAAAATTGATTTTAGGAAGGAAACGTGCCTTCACCTCCAACCCTTTTATTAAGCCAACACTGGCCTGGATAAATCCGGATGGAATAAAATTAAAGTCCTCAGCGGCCAATCCGGAGGGCAATTCGAATTCTTCCCTCACCAAACCCGTTTCGTCCTCAACGAACACAATAACGTTCTCTATATCACCCAAGGCCGTGGAAACCTCCCTTGCCTGTCCAGGATTGTCCACAAAATCCAGGTTGTCATATTCAGAAGGGTCCAATACAAATGCCTTTTTATCATTCTTGTTGTTAAACCCGGTGATATTACCGATAATGGAGATTTCAAATCCACCTAACGGTTTCGCATCCGCGGTGTTGTACCATCCATTGGAAATACTATAGATACCCGCTTCTTGAACCGGGGCCAAATAGGAATTGGCAAAACGTTCCGCATCCTCCAGACCAGAAATAAATAGGTCATTAAGATCTTGTGCCTTTACCAAAGAAACGCAGGATATGGTCAACACCAATAGTACAAGCTTTTTCATTTTGTAAAATTTTTCTTTCCACTAAACTAAAAAACCCGGATCAGACATCCGGGTTTTTGTTGTGAACTCTAGGTTAACGTTTATTAACTACGCATCTATGTTGGCGTAAACTGCGTTCTTTTCAATAAATTCCCGCCTTGGAGGGACTTCATCTCCCATTAACATGGAGAAAATACGATCGGATTCCGTCGCATTTTCAATACTTACTTGTCTTAATGTCCTGAATTCCGGATTCATAGTAGTATCCCAGAGCTGTTCCGCATTCATTTCACCAAGACCTTTATAACGCTGGATACCGGCACCCCCTTTCATGGATTCCACAATTTCATCGCGTTCGGCATCGTTCCAGGCATATCGTTTTTTGCTGCCTTTCTTTACCAAATACAAGGGAGGGGTTGCTATGTAGACATGCCCTCCTTCAATCAATTCCCGCATATAGCGGAAGAAGAAGGTCAAAATTAGGGTTTCAATATGACTCCCATCCACATCCGCATCACACATGATCACCACCTTATGATAGCGTAATTTCTCCAGGTTCAGTGCTTTGCTGTCTTCCTCCGTACCAATGGTTACCCCAAGTGCCGTGTAGATATTCTTAATTTCTTCGTTCTCGAATACCTTGTGCTGCATGGCCTTTTCCACGTTCAAAATCTTTCCCCGCAAGGGAAGAATGGCCTGAAAATTCCTGTCCCGGCCCATTTTTGCCGTACCTCCTGCGGAATCCCCCTCTACAAGGAACAATTCGCAGTTTTCCGGATCTTGATCGGAGCAGTCCGACAATTTACCGGGAAGTCCACCTCCGCCCATTGGATTTTTACGTTGGACCATTTCGCGGGCCTTGGCCGCAGCATGGCGGGCTTGCGCGGCAAGCTTTACCTTTTCAACGATTTGCTTGGCATCGTCGGGGTGTTCTTCCAAATAATCCGTCAACATCTCTGAGACGGCTTGACTCACGGCACTGGTCACCTCTCGGTTCCCAAGTTTGGTTTTCGTTTGGCCCTCAAACTGTGGCTCCGCAACTTTTACGGAAACAATGGCCGTTAGCCCTTCACGGAAGTCATCCCCCGAGATTTCAAACTTCAACTTGTCCAGGAGACCGGAATTGTCCGCATATTTTTTTAGGGTAGAGGTCAATCCCCTTCTAAACCCGGAAAGATGGGTCCCTCCCTCATGGGTATTGATGTTATTGACATAGCTATGAAGGTTTTCCGAAAAACCGGTATTGTAGATCATCGCCACCTCAACAGGAATTCCGTTCTTCTCCCCTTCCATTGCTATCACATTTTGAATCAATGGCACTCGGGTCTCATCCAAAAACTTGATGAATTCCTTTAGTCCTTCTTCCGAATAAAAGGTTTCGGAAACAAATTCGCCCTTGTCATCGGTATTCCTTTTATCCGTAAGGTCAATGGTGACCCCTTTGTTCAAATAGGCCAATTCCCGCATACGATTGGCGAGCGTGTCATAATTATATTCTGTCGTTTGTGTAAAAATGGTCTTGTCCGGATGAAAGGTCACTATGGTCCCGTTCTTATCACTGTCCCCCACACTTTTTACGGGATACAGCGTTTTTCCACGCTCATATTCCTGTTCCCATATCTTACCTTCACGGTGGACGGTGGCTTTTAAATGTTCCGAAAGGGCGTTGACACAGGACACCCCTACACCATGGAGACCACCGGAAACCTTGTAGGAATCCTTATCAAATTTTCCGCCAGCACCAATTTTGGTCATTACGACCTCAAGCGCCGAAACCCCTTCCTTTTTATGAAGTCCCACGGGAATACCACGACCATTGTCCTGTACGGTAATGGAATTGTCCTCATTAATGGTGACACTTATGGTATCACAATGACCACCCATGGCCTCGTCAATGGAGTTGTCCACGACTTCATATACCAAATGATGGAGCCCTCTTGTCCCAACATCGCCTATATACATGGAAGGTCGCATGCGAACGTGTTCCATGCCTTCCAATGCCTGAATACTATCGGCTGAATATTGGGGTGATTTTGTTTCTTCGCTCATAAATATTTGCTAGATTTTTTTCAAAAATTCAAATCCTACAAATATACGAAATACCCAGTGAAATTAAGGGGTAAGGGATAGTCGAAGTAGTGGAGTTATTAACAAAACCCTGTGGAAAAAAGTGCCTCTTTAAACAGGCTCCAAAGCTGTTCGTAATTTCCATGATCCACAAAAAAAGAAGCACCTATTTGGTGCTTCTTTCCGACTAATTAAAAAATGGCTCTCCTTTACAGGAAACCGAGGTTTCCCAAAATGAAAACAAAACTATTTTACATAGGCGTCCTCATGGACCTGGGCTACTGCCCGTCCAGAAGGATCGTTCATATTTTTAAAGGCTTCATCCCATTCCAGGGCAATTTTAGTGCTACAGGCCACTGAAGGCTCCTGGGGCACACTCAATGCAGCCGCATCGGAAGGGAAATGTTCTTCAAATAGGGAGCGGTAATAATATTCTTCCTTGGTCGTTGGTGTTTGAATGGGAAATTTAAAATGGGCATTCTTCATTTGTTCATCGCTGATTTTTTCATCGACCAAAGCTTTTAAGGTATCTATCCAACTGTAACCGACCCCATCGGAAAACTGTTCTTTTTGGCGCCACGCCACGCTTTCCGGTAGGTAGTCCTCAAAAGCCTTGCGTACGGCCCATTTCTCCATGCGCTCCGTAGTGATCATCTTATCCTTTGGATTGATGCGCATGGCCACATCCATAAATTCTTTGTCCAAAAAGGGAACACGTCCTTCAATCCCCCATGCGGCAAGGGATTTATTGGCCCTAAGACAATCGTACATATGGAGTTTGTCCAATTTACGAACGGTTTCCTCGTGAAAGTCCTTTGGGCTCGGTGCTTTGTGAAAATAGAGGTATCCACCAAAAAGCTCATCGGCCCCTTCCCCTGAAAGCACCATTTTTATCCCCATGGATTTGATGACCCTGGCCATAAGGTACATTGGCGTTGAGGCCCTTATGGTGGTGATATCGTAGGTTTCCAAATTGTAGATGACATCCCGTACGGCATCCAATCCTTCTTGGATGGTAAATTTTATTTCATGGTGAATGGTTCCAATATGATCGGCCACCTTTTGTGCTGCCGCCAAATCCGGGGAACCATCCAAACCTACGGAAAACGAATGCAACTGGGGCCACCAGGCTTCCGTGGTATCTCCCGATTCTATCCGCATTTGGGAGTATTTCTTGGCAATGGCCGAGGTGACCGATGAATCCAAGCCTCCAGAAAGGAGCACACCATAGGGCACATCGGACATTAACTGTCGTTTCACCGCAGCTTCCAAGGCATCATGAAGCGCCTGAATGCTGGTTTCGTTCTCCTTTACATCATCATACCCCATCCAATCGCGCTTGTACCATCGTACAAATTCCCCCGTGGAACTGTGCATATAGTGCCCTGGTGGAAAAAGTTCTATTTTGGAACAGGTACCTTCCAATGCCTTTAGTTCCGAGGCAACGTAAAACGTACCGTTCTTGTCCCAGCCAATGTAAAGGGGAATGATCCCCATATGGTCACGGGCAATAAAATATTCATCCTTCTCACTGTCATAAAGGGCAAAACCAAAGATTCCGTTCATTTCGTCCACAAAATCCACCCCTTTCTCCCGGTACAGCGCCAAAATAATTTCACAATCGGATTGCGTTTGAAACTCATATTTCGACTTAGACCCGTTTGGTCCATCGCCTTCAAACCGTTTCCTGAGTTCCCTATGGTTATAGATTTCCCCATTGGCCGCCAGTACCAACTTCCCGTCCTTACTGAACAAGGGTTGTTTTCCGGAAGCAGGATCCACAATGGCCAATCGTTCATGGGCCAAAATAGCCTTTTCATCAGCATAAATACCACTCCAGTCCGGCCCGCGATGCCGCACTTTTTTGGACATTTCCAACAATTGCGGACGAAGTTTCCCTGAAGGCTCCTTTAAATCAAACGCACATACAATTCCACACATAACGTATTTTGTTAATTCCAATTATGATACAAATCTCCATTTATAATTTATGGTATCAAACAAATAAACCTAAAATAGTTTTAGATTGAAACAATTAATCAAAAAAAATGACAAATATGAAATCTGAAATAATGAAAACAGAGGAAATCAAAGTTAATCTGAAAGCCTGCAAATTTTAACTCATTTTTAAAAAAGGGCAAGACTTATAAACTCTAGTTTTGGGAGTTATAAAAATCCAAAAATACTTATGAAAAATCTATTTGCACTTACATTCTTTGCTTTGGCCTTGGTAACCACGGAAGCCACAGCGCAAAAATTTAGCGGGTTGGACAAGAGTCCTGCGGACATTGCCGCTTTCCCATCCAGTTACAAGGAGTCCAACAAAGCGGTCCGTGTCATTTACAGTCGTCCACAACTCAAGGGACGTGATATGGGTACTTTGGCCCCATCTGGCAAGGTATGGCGTACGGGAGCCAATGAAGCGGCTGAGATTACCTTTTACAAGGATGCCACTTTTGGCGGTGAAAAAGTAGCCGCAGGCACCTATTCCCTATTTACCATTCCCGGTGATGGGGAATGGACCGTTATTTTGAACAAAAATCTAAATCAGTGGGGAGCCTATTCCTATGACAATTCGGCCGATTTGGTTCGGGTTACCTCCAGCGTTTCCACTGGGGATGAGGCATTGGAAGCCTTTTCCATGGCGTTTAAGGAAGTGGATGGCGGTGCCCATCTGATCATGGGCTGGGGAACCACTAGGGTTGCCACTCCTGTGATGTTTTAAGAATTCCCACCTGATGATAAACTCTTAAGCTCCTAAGCCTTTGGTTTAGGGGTTTTTTTATGAAATTAGGTGTCGCCTGGATTGTTGACTTAGCCAAAAAAGCTATCTTTAAAATAAATAAAAAGAGGCATGAAAAAACTAAAACACGTGTATGTATTGGCAGTAATCGGCTTCTTTTTTTCCTGTACAGAAGATGATGTTCCTGATACGGCAGACCCAAATATGTTTTTTGGGGTCTGGAAACTGGAAAGTTCCATTGTGAACGGAACTGCCCAAACCCTTACAGAATGTGATAGAGAAAGTACATTGATTTTGTATTGGTTTAGTGAAGCGGACCCCAATTACAATGCTGAAATCCATACCTATGAAGTCAATGAAAGTGGCGAATGTGTTGTAGTTCAACAAATTCTTAACGCCTCCTGGAGGCCGGTAACCACCTTTAACAGTGAAGGGGATGCTACTCCCCAAGTCCCCTTGAACTATACCACGGAAGACAATACCATAATTAGTTTAGAGCTCGGTGTTGAAAACGAATTTTTGACCGTACAAGGTGAAATGTCTTTTGATGGTGAAATGGTATCCATAACCAAAACCTACAGACAACTTAGACAACAACTGTAAGCACGGATTTTTTATGTTGTTAAGCATCTAAGCGCTTTATGACGGCTTCTACCCGTCACCCCTTCCCAAATAAGCTCGAATTGATACAATTTGGCCGTTGGCATCAAATGTAATCACATCAACAACATGAAGTTCTTCCACATCATCCACGGTAATTTTCAATTCTGCGGCCACCGTGTTTTCGTCGTAATAGGTCGAGAGTACCTCAATGGCTATGGAATCAGCGGCTTCAAAGTTCTTTTGTGTTTCTTCCAGGGCTTTCTGCTTTCCCTCCACACGAATCTTCCAATCCCGCAATACAATGTTTTCAGAAAATAGTGCTGTAATGGCATCCAGGTCTTTTTCCGCATACTTTCTTAAATAGGTCAGGCACCTGTCCTTATTTGAGTTTTTCGTCATCTTTTTCTCCCATTTACGTTTGTTCTGCCTGTGGCCAACCGTCTGGATTGTTCCTCTAATAGGAAGCAAAACCACAATGAATCTTTGTCCCTATGGCTAATAGTTTTTAGCGGAAAGGCAATGTTTTTCCTATGGATTTTCATTAAAAAGTCAAAATATTGGACCATTTTAAAAGATACAGTATCAAAACTGTACCTGCAGCACTAACGAAAATTGAACTTTGCCAGAAATAAACTTTGTTTCCCCAAATCTTCAACCATTTCTTACCAAATTCCTTTTTGATATAACCTTTAAGACTTTTGTAATAAAGAAAATTTAGTAGTAAAAAAATTACTATCGCTATTATGAGTATCCAGGTGTTCTCCATACATCGAATTTTCAATAGTTATGTTAGCGGATTAGTATCAGCATTATCACCATTGGTTGTTCTTGCCCCCTATCGGTAACCAAACGAAACCCTTGGATTCCAAACCGAGCCCGTTTATAAGCCTGAAGTTAGCAAATTGCAGGTATTTGCCCACCAATGAAGTTCGTAAATTATAGCCTCTGGCGCCATTTCTATTTTTTGCTCACTTCGGAAAAACCGCACTTTTGCCGTATTTGTCCTTTAGGCTCCTAAATTCAGTGAAATAAATATTTGTTCGGACACTTCTTAAACTATCACTACTGGAGAAATACAGCCTATTTTCCCCCTCCCGAAATTCTGGATAAAGATCGCTCCCCGTCGTATTTATCTCCTGAATATTCTGGGGCAAGGACCATGTATCGTTTACTTTGAAACTTATATAGAGGTCCCCATAAGAAGAGCGGTTCTGTGCTCTTTCGGAAGCTTCAAAAATGATCATATTGCCTTCCTTGTTCACTTCCAGGTTCCATTCCCCTTTTTCCGTATTCAACGACTTCCCCAAATTGACGGGAGCACTATACCCATTAGTTGTCTTTTTAACCACGTACAGATCCCCTTGGCCGTATCCTCCTTTACGGTCGGACGCAAAATATAAATTGCCGTAGCCATCAGTCCGCAGGCAATACTCATTTGCCCAGGAATTGATGGGACTGTCCAACCTCATAGGGGTTCCCCAATTGTCGTTTTCATCCCTTTCCACTTTCCATATATCCTGAGAAGTGTGTTGCCCATTGGCTGAAGGCCTTTGAGAAATAAAATATAGCGTCCTTCCCTCGTTGGTGATATGGGGGGCACTATCGTCATATTGACCGGAAAAGGGTGCCAATTTCGGTTTCGACCATTTTTGGTTCGTTTTGATTGAATAATAAATGGCACTCCTCATCCCACCCTTTCCCCATTGATCATTACTTTTCGAGAAGTATATTTCCGAACCTGAAGGCGAAAAACTTGGTGCATATTCCACTGCTTCGGTGGATATGTTTTCCGGTTCAAAAAGGGTTATTTCCGATTGTGCCGTTGTCATTTGACAACTAAGCGAAAGGGATACCAGCACGCCCAAAAGTAGTATGGGGAACGAATGGGTCATAACCGGCACCTTTTTCATGTATGCTTTAATTTATGGGGTTACAACTGTCTCAACTAACCGATGGTTCTGTTTTTTCCGGAATGAAGGCGGTCACATCCATGTGTTCGGTTTTCAGCTTGCCGCCAGCGATTGTTGTGTGCCGGCATTTTGTTTATCGATTTAGTTTTTCGTTTTCCTATTGTCTGTCGTTTTAAAATAAAAGAGTTCAGGATCTCCTTCATCCAAGCCGTTTACTTTACCTGCAAAAGAAAAACCAACCTTACCCAATGCTTTCTGCATTTGAATATTGGAACTATTGGTAGAAGTAAACACCTTATTCGTCTTACTTTGTTGGCATATAAGGTCAATTGCCTGTCCACCTATGCCTTTTCCCCTATGTTCTTCCTCTACAATAATGAGTTCTATCCATCCCAGATCAAAGAAACGATAATCAAATATGACAAAACCGACCGCGCTGTTATCTGCCAAAATGATAAAGCATTCCTCACCCAATATGGCTTTTGTTATCTTTTCCGCTCTCTTTAGTTCTACATGCTCAACTTTATCCAAGTTATAATCAAAGTCAACTGCTAATGCCCTGTCTTTTATGGTTGCCTTTCTTAAACTAATGGTTTTCATATCCATTTTGAGCCTTTTCGATTTGGTTACTTTGTCGAACCACAAACCTTTACACCATATTCACAATGCCGTTTTGGTTTGTACACAATGATCACTGCGATGATTTCTTACCCCGACGAACATTGGCGAGAGGAAGGCACAAATGGAAATCATTGGATTTCAGACTAAGTCACCTGCCTTCCGGCAGATAGGAATCCAGCCGTTGACGGCTTCTAAGTTTGAAGTTAATGAATTGCAGCTACTTGTCCGCCAATTACCTCGGTAAATTATGATCCTTGTTAGCGGTAGGTTTTTAACTTCTATTCCGCTTGGATAAAGCAGTTTGGGAATCAGCACAAGGTACATTACCAAACCCATACCTGCACGATGTATTCTATTTGCAGTTCGGTTTTTAGGGTTTAGCCAATCGATACGTATAAAACCCAATTCCCTTACGGGCCGAGATTACGATTTCAGAGTTCCTTTCCCCAATGTTATATTCTCCGTCCAAAATCAGATTCCAATCAAAATCGGCAAACCATCCATTCTCATCAGTAAAGGTGATTTTGGTTCCGTTTACTTCATATGTTCCACTTCCCCCCGCGGGAATAAGGTTTTCTCCACTTGAGCACGTAAAAGTTCCATCTTCAAATTCGATGGTTACTTCATTTGTAAGCATTAATTGGTCATAGAAAATTGGATCTTCAGAATATTCCACAGTAAAAACTCCGGTATAACTACCTTCCAATTCCCCTGTTAATTCCGACAAGGAAGATTCGTCATCGTTGTTGCAGCTAACAGCACCCAGGAATAGTACTCCGAAAATGAAAAGCCGTATTCCAATTTTAAAACTCTGTCTCATATCCATAGCATTTTATATATTGATCGTATAGGAAACGATTTCTTTGGATGGATCAAACATCCAAATTAAGGTTGTCTTTTTCTTAAGATGTGCAAAGTGGTCATAGGGTTGCTTTAAATAGGTACGAGTTTGCTATTTGATTTTTTTAAACCTACTGCCAACGGTCTTGCTAGTGGTAGTTTTATTCTTTTGGCCTTACTTTATCAATAACTTTGGTGCTCACCCAATAAAAGTTCGATAATCCACCTTCTTCATTATATCTACTGAAGAACAAATACTTACCGTCGGGTGTAATGCTCGGAACCGTTTCCGAAAAGGTAGAGTTTACTTCCTCCCCTAGATTAATGGGTTTAGACCACGTTCCATCTTTCCCTTTGAAATACACATAAAGGTCGTTATCCTTCCGTGATTCCTCTTCTTTGTTTCTCGCATTCACGACGAGGTAATCCTGTGAAGGTGAGATAAAACCCTGAATACCAAATTCAATATTCATCTCTTTTACTTCCGAAAACTCAGCATTTACGTTGGTGGTATAAAACATTTTACGCTTGGCAATATTGGTATAATAAAAGTCCCCACTTCTTCCTTGGTTCACATTAAATACGCGATCCCCATTTATGGGCGTTTCGAGTTTTTTTGCACTACTCCAAGAGTCCTTGGTGCGGGTTACATACCAAATTTTGGTATTTCTCGATTCTGCGTTATAGGCTGTAAAGTATATTTTATCCTCTGTCAAACTCACAAATGGCTTCATTTCGGTATCTTTTTCCCCCTTGGTGAAATCTGCCCTTTTAATGGGCGACCACTTTTTATCTTTGAGTCTTGAGTAATAAATGACTGTGGTTTCATCGACTTCCTTGGCAGAAAAGTAAACTTCATCGAGGTCGGGAGCGAATGAAATTCCAAACTCATATCGCCCTTCAATGGAAACGAGACCTGGCGCAAATAGTTCAGGAAGTAAGCCGGGCGGTTTTTGCCCAAAATAGAGGCTCTCCCCAATTGAAGGGCCATGCTCTTTTGTAGTCGAATTTTCTGTTTTGCAAGCATTTATAAAGAGTACAAATACCCATACTGAGCATGTAACGATGTGATTTTTCAATGTTAGGTTTGTTTTAATTACCGCCAACTTATTTATATCCCTATAAAATACATTGCTAATCTCCTAATGGAGGTCAAAACAAGTAATTGGTATTTGTTTGTTTGCCTATTTTACCTGCTCCCCGCCCAAAAAAACCTGCTCCGCCCTAAGATTCGGAATGGCCTTATGGGGAATGGTCATCATGTCCTCGCTAAGAATCACAAAATCGGCTTGTTTTCCCACTTCAATACTCCCTTTTTCATTTTCCTCAAAATTGGAGTAGGCCGCCCAAAGGGTCATGCCTTTTAGGGTCTCTTCCCGGGATAGGGCATCCTTCATTTGGAAGCCACCTTCGGGATATTCATCCAAATCCTGTCGGGCCACAGCGGCATAAAAGGTTAAAAATGGACTTACCCGCTCCACAGGAAAGTCGGTTCCCAGTGCCACTACTCCAGCCTTGTCCAATAGGGTCTTAAAGGCATAGGCCCCGTGTATGCGTTCTTCGCCCAAGCGATCTTCGGCCCAATACATATCACTGGTGGCGTGGGTCGGCTGTACGGACGGAATGATTCCCTTTTCAAAATAATCGAAATCGGATGGGGAAACCACTTGGGCATGTTCCACCTTCCATCTTCGGTCCGGTTTTCCTTCCAATGCCTTTTCATAGGCCCGTAAAATCACAATATTGGCGGAATCCCCAATGGCATGGGTGTTCATTTGGTATTCCGTGGCCGCAATGCGCTCTGCCAGTTCCCCAATCTTGTCCACCGGGGTAATCATCGCGCCAAAATGCCCCGGTTTATCCGAGTAAGGCTCTTTTAAGGCCGCACCCCGGGAACCCAAGGCACCATCTCCATATACCTTTATGGACCGAACATTCAATCGGTCCGTTTTAAGGATTCCCTTGCTCAAATAATGGTCCAAGTTCTCCGGTGTATTACTGACCATAGCATACATGCGGATTTTTAACGCCCCGGATTGTTGCAGGCTATCTATCAATTCAATGGTTGCGCGGGGCAACCCGGCATCATTCACCGTGGTCAAACCATAATCAAAACAAATTGCTTCCGCATCTTTTAACGCCTGGATTTGGGTGGCCCTACTGGGTTTGGGAATTACCGCATCCACCATTCCCATGGGGTTGTCCACTAAAACCCCTGTAGGCTCACCCCGATCGTTCTTCACGATTTCCCCGCCGTCCACTTGGGTACTTTCGGTAATTCCGGCCATGTCCAACGCTTTTTGGTTTACTAGGTAGGCATGTCCATCCACCCGCTCCAGGGCAACCGGGATATCGGGGAACAATGCATCCAAAGCCTCTTTGGTTGGAAACTTCTTAACCTCCCAATCGTTTTGGTCCCAACCCCTACCCTGAATAAAATTGGAAGGTTTTTCCTTTTGGAAGGCACTTACCCGATCGAGCACTTCCTGATAGCTTTTGGTTTCCCTTAAATTTACTACCTGTTGATTCATCCCCAGACCATAAAAATGGCAATGGGCATCGATCAGTCCAGGAACAATGGTTTTTCCGTCGGCATCCAATACCGAAGTGCTTTCAAAGGCAGCGGTTATTTCCCCATCCGTGGCAACCGCAACGAATTCCCCATCTTTAACGGCCAAGGACGTGGCTTTGGAAAAGGTGGAATCCACGGTATAGATGTTGGCATTGGTGACGATCAAATCCACCATTTTCTTTTTTTGACAGGAAAAGGCAGTTATAAAAAGGAGGGGTAATACATATCGATATCTCATCGGATTTGGCTTTTCCCAAAAATAAGGAATAAAAAACCCCAAGAAAATAGCTCTTGGGGTTCTAATTTGTTCGTCTTGAAAACGGTTATTGGTCATCAAACTTGGTCATTACAAATTCCACGCTGCGATTGGCCAAATGCCCTTGCTTGATTTTTCCGTTTCGCAGGGGTTTGGAATCCCCTACGCCTTCCCATACGATCCTATCATCCGCAATCCCCAATTTTTTGAGGTAAAGGGCAACGGCCCTGGCCCGTAGGGAGGAAATGAATTTATTGTATTCGGGAGTGCCCGCATCATTGGAATGCCCAGTAATTTTTAATTGTACTTCTGCATTTTCCTTCAGGTACTTGAAAATTTTCTTGACACTGGCCATGGCGGATTCATCCAGTTCATACCCTTTTGGTTCAAAGGGATTGTGTTCCAAAACATAAATTTTATCCTTTTCATAATTGACCCTGGGCAATTCCTCCAATTGAAAATCATCGATAAAATAATAGGAAAAATCACTCGGTATCACTGCTCTGTCCCGTTTTACCAGTTTGGTATTGGTATTGTTTAGAAAATTTCCCACTAGGATATGACTTTCATAACCTTTGGCCTCAAATTCGCCCGTAAGTGTAATCCATTCCTCTGCATCGGCCAGGGACTTATCCGCTTTTAGGGCCACCTCATGAAATTCCAGACCTTCCTGTAAATCCAGACGTTCATGGGTCAATGTGGCACTATTGGGCAAACGTAAGCTGCCATTGGTAAGTACTACGGACATATTTTTCAAGGCCAGCGTGGATGCTTCGGCCAAACTTACCTTAAACGATATTTTATAAGGGAATTTCTCCCGTAAGGTCCTTTGCGTTCCCAACTGAACATATTCACGATAATTGTTCAGTGCATAGAAATACAGACCCAGATATCCCGAGCCTTCGGCAGCAGCTTGATTTCCCTTAAAATTGGAGGGAATACCAAAATCTTCGGTGCTACATTGGTTGAAATAGTCCCCAGAACTGGAAGTTGGCTGGGAAACATCCTGCAACAAAGCGGCCAAACTTGTAAAATTGGAAGGGCATGCAGCATAGTCTTCAAACCCAGGGTTCAAAATAAGGTTCTGTCCCAAGAGGGAACCACCGATCAATAAACAAAAAATTGTGGATACGCGAGAGTAGATATGTGTCATAGGGTCTTGATTTGGGTTCTCGCTAGGGTTTTAAACGCATTTTTGGGGGCTTTAGTATGTTATTTTCACTATTTTACGGATATCGGAATCCCGAAATACAGCATACTAAAATTGGTTTTTTTTCGTTCTTATAGTCCAAATCTTGCTGTAATGCGCATTTTGACCATTGTGCTATTATTGGCTTTTGCCCCAATATCTGGTCAGGCCCAACACACGGTTACAGGAAAAATCGTTGATGAACTCGGGCTACCCATCTATTTGGCCTCCGTGACTTTGGAATCTTCAAAGAATGTGGTCCATACGGACTATGACGGGAATTTCTCCCTTACCAGTAAACAGGATTTTCATTGGAAAATCAGCATTAGTTCCGCGGGGTACAAAACGGAATCCTTTTTTGTACTGAGTCACGGTAATGCCGGGGAAATTATTTTGGAATATGGGGATGAACTCAGGGAGCTATTGATCAACGAGGAGCTACCACAGCAAAGCTCCGATAAACAAGAACGCAGTCATTGATTTTTGGATGGTCCAGCTTACTGGTCCTCAAAATCGGTAATTACAAAGTCCACCCGTCTGTTCTGTAAGCGGGCCTCTTCCGTAAATTTTGGGATTAAAGGCTTTCGATTACCATGTCCCTCCCAAACAATACGTTCGTTGGGAAACCCCAGTTCAACCAAATATGTCGCTACGGATTTCGCCCTTTTGTGCGATAAAAATTCGTTGTGGCCTTCGGAACCCATATCATCCGTATGGCCATTAATGGTAATCTTTATGTTGGGAATGGCTTTTATTTTTTTATACAAATCACGGATCTTTTCCTTGGCAATCCCTGAAAGCTCATAACTGTCCGTATTGAACCGCACCCCATCGATCACATAGGCCTCGCCCATTTGATACTCCTGTTGGGCATCTTTTAGCAATGTTACTTCATCAATATAATAATAGGCAAACTCCTTTGCACCATTTCGGTATTCATTGGTCTTTCTCTTAATGGTCAATTGGTCGTTGCGGAAATTTCCCAATATGATACCCCGTTCAAAACCCTTGGCCTTAAACCGGACCTTTACCTCCACCCAGTCGTCAACATTGACATAACTACCCGTCCAACTAAGTTTTTGAAACGAGTATTTGCTTCCTTCATGTTTCAGAAGTCGATTTTTGGATAGGTTTTTTGATGTACCCAATGCAATGGGGCCATCGGTGAGCAGCACATTTAAAGAAGGTGTCGATACCGTGGAAGTCTCTGCAAGCGATACAAAAAGCCGTAAGTTATAATACGTACCCTTTTCCAAAGTGGTATCCAGTGAAAACTGGATGTATTCGCGATAATTATTTGGTGAGCATAGATAAAGTCCTGCATAGGCGTTGCCGAACAGCGCTTTTTGGGTTCCCCTGAAATTCCTTGGCACAGCAACCTTTCCCGAAGAACAGGTACTGAAAATGTCCGTCGTTCCAGCGGTTGGTGAGCTTAGGTGCACACCATTCCTGGCCAAACTGCTTACGCCTTCAGGACATTCCGTCAACAGCTCAAAACCGCCATTTTTGACCAAATTCTGGGAAAAAATTGGGGTGGACTGACCTAGGCAACTAAAAATAAGAACAACTAAGATTTGGAACCTCAACATGTAATCATTTCTTATATAACTCTATTAATCAGTGGTTTATTGCCTTTAATGACATCCATCAGTGGGATTCGTACAACAAAAACGCAACACGCCTATTTTGTGCGCGTCCTTGTTCGGAATCATTGGTCGTCTTCGGTTTTGTGCTCCCGTGGCCCTTCCATGAGATTCTGTTGGAAGCTATCCCCGCTTTTATGAAGTAATCCACCACGGTTTTTGCCCTCCTTTCCGATAAGGCCAGATTGTACGCTTCACTACCCCTATTGTCCGTATGTCCGTGAATTTCCAGGTGTAAATCCTTATGGTATTCCAATTGCTGGCGCACCTTTAACAATTCTTTCTCCGCTGCCACGTCTATAGTAAATCCATCAAAATCAAAATGGACGTTCTTAAATACATACAATGTATCGGTCACCAATTCAGTTTCAGGTCTGCTTTCTTGAGTTTCAGAAGTTAGGGAAACCATATCGATATAATAATAGGCCCCTTTTTTGGTTTCCCTTCGCTTGGTCCGAACCTTTTTGGTGGACTTGTTATCCCTTAGGTTTCCCAAGATCAAATAACGTTCAAAACCTTCGGCGATAAAAGTGGTATGTACCCGCAACCAAATGGATTTATCCTCATGAAAATCCGCATGGCCTATCTCAAATTGCTGAAATCGATTTCCCTTTACTTTGAACAAGCTTCCCTTGGACAGGTGTTTTTTTGTTTTAATGTCGATAGCCTTATGGCTTAACACCACGCCAAAATCCTTTACCGCAAAATCGGAACCTTCCGCCAAACTTACATAAAACTCCAAATGGTATTTTTTGTCCTTTTGCAAGGTTCTTTTCAATTCTACTTGAATGTATTCCCGGTAATCCGCAGGTGCAAAGAAATAAAGACCGGCATAGGCATTGCCAAATTTGGGATACTGTATTCCATTGAAGTTTTCGGGTGCTCCCATCACCGTACTACAGGTATTGAAATAATCTGTTGAACCCTGGGTGGGCGTTGACCAGGATTTGAGCTGTACCCCAAAAGTTCCCAAGGTATTGGGGCACTCCAAAAAATCCTCAAAACTTGGGTTTTTGACCAAATTTTGGGGATACCCCATCCATGGGAGGAAACAGACTAACGTACCAAGGACCCATCTCATCCACTTCTAAGGTAAGAAAATGTCCAAGAACGCTTGGATTGCCCTTGTTTTGGATACCGTGGATGCTCGCTACTCCATAACCGGATTGCATAAGGATTCCTGCCCTCCCTTTAAAGAACCCAGGGTAACGCTGGAATGAAGGAACTGTCCGTTTTACAGTTGGATTTCACTAAAAATCGAATTTATAGGAAACCCCTGCCAATGCCTGAAAGCCCTGTACCCTAAAATTGCTCCAACGTTCGTAATTGTTGTTCGCCAAATTGGATACCTTGGCAAAGATGGATAGTTGGTCATTGAACCGATAGCCCAAATGCACATTGGCATCAAAAAAGCTATCCAAAGTGATGATATTGGAAACAAATTCATTGGGGGGCGTATTCTCGGCGGCCACCGACCGGAGATCTTCCCGTTCGCCAACAAAGAACAGGTTGGCCCCGGCATACCATTTATCGCTAATTTGATAATCCATAAAAAGGGACCCCTGTATTTCCGGTAGGTTCCACGCGGGATTATCGGTCTCCGTATTATAGTTGAAATATTCCCCGTTAAGGCCAAGGGTGAAATTACGGTTGATGTCCACATTGATTTCGGCAAAGAATCCCAGGGTCCGTATATCGTCATAAAACACTTGAAAGGAGTTTCCAAAATTGTATCCCCCTTCATCATCCCGGAAAAGGTTTTGCGGATTGAGAAAGAACAGAGGCCTCCTATTTTCAGCCCTGTAAAATCCTTTTACATTGTACCCTATATTGGTGGTCAATTGCCCTTTTAGTCCGGCATAGCCCATATACTGTTGATCGGTAGGCTGAATCTCCAAGGTGGGTGAAACAAACGGGTTTTCCCCTACAAAATCGTAATAGGAGTTCTGATTCAGATCCCCTTCAATACCACCATAGGCAATGACCTGGTCCTCCACCAATCGATACGAGGCGGTTATCGCCGGATAGATAAAAAAGTTGCCATTGCTTCGCTCCAAATCCGTTCCGTAGACCAAATTGGCCCCCAAATGCAATGTAAGTTCGTCCCGAAGTACCACAAAACTTGGATTGACCCCTACAATCAAATGGCCGTAAGCTATGCCCGAGGTATTTGTAGTGCTGTTTAAGCTCGCATTTTCAAATTCCCCGCCAACATAATCTACCTTGGTCTTAAAGTTTACCAGTTCCGAACTTATGGGAATCTCCAATTCGGTCTTAAAAACCGCCCTATTCTCCCCAGATTCCAAAGCATCCCAAAATCTCCTCACCAGTAATTTGCCATTCTTAAAAAAAGAATCCTCCACGGTCAACTGGGCATTTGCCTCTGCATTGAAATAATTTTGGAGTTCATCGATACCATTAATCTGCGTATCCGTAAATGTGCTGCTTTCAAGACCGTACCAATTGTAAAGCTGATGACCCAATCCCAGTCCAACGCTCCAATCGTAGTCCCTATCCTTTTTGGCAAAGGAAAGGTCCAAATTCGTGTTGTAGAAATCGGTGTCCAAGGGCGTGCTATCGATATCACCTCGGGATGAAAAATGGGTAAGGCCCACATCAAACAAGTTTTCATCCCTGCCTACCTCCCGACTGGTGTAAAAATCGACTATGGCATTATTGAAATTTCCCAATCCTACCGAGGCATACGAATTGTAGAGGGTTGGTGGTGGCCTTTTCTCCACCCTGGCGGCCTTTGCCTTGGCCGGTGTGAAGGTCGAGGCCACCGGCACGGAAAAAATGACATATTCAATCGGTTTTTTCTGCAGTTCAATGGAATCATTGATAACGGGATCCAACTTGATTTTAAAGGCATCTGAAACGGAGGGGGAATACGGTTTTACCACCGTTACCGTTTCCGTACCTATATCATCGGTTTGCTGGGCCCGAACAACCCCAAAAAGGCTCAAAAAAAGGATGAGGAAATATAATGTTACCGTTCGCATGTATTCCAATTAATTATTATCTGGATTGATTGATGAATTGATTTCCGCTTCGCGGGATTTTATGAGGGAAAGTTCTCCTTTGGCCTCGGCAACGATATCCGGATATTCCGCAAAGTTTTCGATAACACTTTCCAAAATATAAGTGGCCTGGAAGGCATCCTCTAAGGCATAGAAATTTTTGGCCATAATCACCAATCCCTTACCGCCCCATTCTTTATAGGCGGCAAAGTCCTTCGCCAATTTTTGTACCGAAGTATTGGAACTTTCGTAATCGCCATTTTTATTCTTGAAATAGGCATCATAGTACCAGGCTTCCGCACCAATCCTGCCTGTGGCAATTTTCTTCACTTCCGCAAATGCCGTTTCGGCCAATTGTTCATTTCCCGTTTCAATGGCGGAACGGGCAATCATAATCTGTGCATCGCTTCGTATCCTATTGTCAATGGTACTGGCATTCAGTACTTTTTCGGCATAGGCCAAGGTATTCTGATAGTCTTTTCGTTCATAATACCCCTTCATTAAATTGCTCTGGGCAAAGGTTTTGTTTTGAGGGATTTCCGCAAGGGTTTCCAATTGCTCCAAGAAGGGAATGGCCTTTTCATAATCGGCTTTGCCCACATAAATTTCGCAGACCCTGGTCAGCGCCTGTTCACTATATTCACTGGAACCACGTTCCGCAACCGCGGTATATTTGGGCAATGCTTTTTCCTTTTCCCCTTTCGAAAAATACAGCTGTGCCAAGGTGAAGTTCGCCTGAAGGGTGTGTACGCCATTGGGAAATTCCTGTAAGTAATCTTCAAAAGCGCGAATGGCAACCGCTGTCTTTCCTTCGATGTACTTGCGGTCGGCAGCTTCAAAACTGGCATCATCCAATTCAGAATCCGTAACCTCAACAATGTCCAAATTTCTTGCCCAGGATGCATACTCAACGACCCTTCCCATATCCACATAGACCAACTTGGCCGTAGCAACGGCTTGTTTGGCCTCCTGCGATTTGGGATAGGTGTTGACCACCCCTTTCAATTTCCCCAGGGCCTGCTCATTCCTACTCGCATTATAGTGCACCAACCCCTGTCTCAACATGGCCTGGGGAGCAAACTTGCTCCTGCCAAATTGGTCAATCAACTGGTCATAGGTTTGCAAACCCTGCGATTCGTTATTGGATTTTATATAAGTATTGCCCAGTTCAAAGAGCGCATCGTCCCGAAGGGAGGATTTTGGATGGCGTATCACAAACTGGTCCAATCCATCTATTTTTGCGGAAGTATTCCCTAGAAAGCCATGGCACATAGCCTTCTGGAAAGCAGCATAATCCCGTTCGGGACCATTGACCTTAGCGGCTGATTCATAAGCATTTAAAGCGGATTTATAGTTACTGGTCACAAAGTAACCATCTCCCAAACGCATTAAAGCATCGGTCTTCATCACCTCATCAAGACCGGTGGATCGCGAAGCTTTTTTAAATGCCGCCACTGCATTGCTGTAGTCTTTTTGTTTGAAATAGCAATACCCTAAATTGTAGTCCAATTGTCCATATTCGTCCACATTTTTGGCCGTGGGGTTTTGCTGAAATTCCCTAAATCCATCCAAGGCATCGTCAAAACGGTTCAAACGATATGCGGATTCTGCCCTCCAATATTGTGAACGGGCCCTGATAATGGGTTCTGGTGCATTTTTCAAGGATTTTTCAAATGCTTCCAAGGCACCGGAATACGCATTGTCCATAAACAATTCCACGCCCCTGTAAAACGCTACCTTTTGGTAGGTATCCTTTCCGGCATAACCGGAATTTTTTTCCAGCAGTTCCATGGCCCCCGCAAAATTCTTGGAGGTAATGAACGAATCCACCAACAAATTTTTAATTTCCTCTTCATGCTCGTCCCCGGGGAATTTCCTTAAATAGTCCGTCATTACTTCGGGAACCGGTTCGTAGGGGTTTCCAATTTCATAGCTCAATCGGGCATAATTGAGGGAAGCATCTTTTTCAATTTCCGGACTGAACGACATTTGAGATGCATTTCTGAAGGCATTCAAGGCTTCTGTCTTTTGGTCCAATTTCAAATAACATTCGGCCAAATGGTAATAGGCATTTTGCGCAACCGAATTTGTTCCGTCTATGATCTTGTTGAATTGGCTTATAGCGTTTTGAAAGTCACCTTGTTTGTAGTAGCTATATCCCAAAAGGTAAAAATCTGTATTGCTCCACTTACCGCGTTTTCCCTTGTATTTTTTTAGGTAGGGAACCGCTTCGTCATACTTTTCGAGATTGAAATAACTCTCCCCAATGATCTTATTCAGTTCCGATATCTCCCTTCTATTGGATTTGGACAGCTGTTTTTCGGCCATTTCAATGGCGGTTTCAAAATTGCCCAGCTTAAAGTTTAGGTCTGCCTGATAGTACGAGAGCTTTTCTTCCAGCACCACGGGATCGTTGATCTTATCAAAACGTTCATTGGCTGAATCATAGTCATCCTGTTCATACGCAATATATCCCAGGTAATATTTTGCCTGGGAGCCATATTTGGTCGAATTTGAAACCCTACTGAAGTACCGTTCTGCCTCTGCCGGACGGTTGGCGGCATAGTACGAATACCCCATATTGAAGTTGAAACGTTCCTTATCCTTTCTGGACATCGCGCTTTGCTCCACTTTTTTGTACCACTTCAGCGCATAGGGGTATTTTCCAGTTTCAAAATAATAATCGGCCACGTCCATAAAGGCGGAGTTTCGCTTAGTGGAGGTAGGATAGCGCTCCACAAAATCCTCCATCAGTTTATCAGCCCCCCTTTGGTTCAATCGAATGGCGGCATTGGCCGCATAGTAGAGACTATTGGCCTGGACTTCCTGATCATCCGTATTTTCCTTGACCTGTTCAAAAAGGGATTGTGCGGCTTGGTATTGTTGGTTATTATACAACGCCAAGGCGTCTTGGTACTGTTTATTATCGTGTGAAAAAATCTGTGTTTCCTGGGCAGTGCCAAATAGGACCATTCCCATAAAAAGGAATGGAATGGCTTGAAAATTCCATCTCATAGTGTTCTACGTGGTTCTCTGATTGTACATACCTAACGTCAAAATTCGCGCCAAAGTATGGCAACCTTAACGAAATACAACCTTTTGGGCCATCCAACACTCCAATAATTTCACCTTTATGGATTGGTTCAGCATATTCATTTTCGAAAGAAAAAACTTACAATGAAATTCTAAAGCCCTAAAAATCGTATCTTTAGGATGCACTTAATCATTAAAAACCAGCGACATGAAAATTGTAAAGTATATAGTATTGTTCTTATTGATTGCAATCATTGGCTTAGCAATATATGCAGCGGTACAACCCAATTCTTATGAGGTAACGAGGAGTCGTATTATCGACGTTCCGGCGGAACTCGTGTACAACAATGTAAGCGATTATAAAAATTGGGAGGCTTGGGGCCCCTGGCTTGAGGAAGACCCGAGCATGACCTTTAGCTATGGGGAAACCACGAAAGGTGAGGGGGCTTCCTATAGTTGGAATGGTAAGGATGGCAAAGGAAGTCAAAAAATGACCAGTGCCATACCCCATGAATCCCTTACCACCGAACTGACTTTTGAAGGGATGGGCAGTGCCTCCGCATTTTGGAAATTCGACCCCAATGTGGAAGGTACCGAGGTAACCTGGGGCATGAAGGCCGATAACGTACCTTACCTATTCAAGTTTTTCGGTGCCATTAGCGGGGGCTATGATAAGATGATGGGGCCCATGTTCGAAAGAGGTTTGGAACGACTAGACAGCGTAATGGTCATTGAGGCCGAGGCGTACAACGAAATGATGTCTGCCTGGTCCCTGGGTGAAGTATCCAAGATGACCATTGACAAACGAAATTTTATTGGCTATGCCCACAGCTCAAAAATGGATCAGGAGGCCATGTCAAAACTATTCCAGGAATCCATGCCAAAAGTAGGTGAATATGCCGTTGAGCAAGGACTCCAATACGGGGATTTCACTCCGGGGGCCATTTTTACCAAATGGGACGAAACAACGGGGGAGACCGATTTTATGATAGGGGTGTTCCTAAAGGAAGCCATTAAACCGGCAGAAGATATGCAATCCATGAGCTTTGCCAAAGGTACCGTGGTCACCGTTTCCAAATATGGAAATTACGGAATTGGGGATAGGGAGGCGCACCTGGCCATAGAAGAATTTATGGAAACAAATAAAATGACCATGGCCGGTCCCGTTTATGAACTTTATGTCAATGACCCTACCCTGGTTACCCCTGATAAAATCCAGACCGATATCTACTATCCGATAAAATGATTTCAATGGTGGGTTTTGGGGGCAAACGCCCCTTTCAAAACTCGAAAAGGATGCTATTTTTATGGGCATAACCAATGAAACATCATTTCTATGGTGCATTAATCCAAATCTTGATATTTTTACAGCACTAAAGAGAATAATGCCCGAAACTATAGTAAAACTACAGGACGTTGCCATTTTTCAAGAAGAGAACATGGTATTGAGCAGTGTCACCCTTCAAGTAAAAAAAGGGGAATTCGTTTATGTGATCGGAAAGACGGGAAGTGGCAAAAGCAGTCTTATGAAAACCCTTTACAGTGATCTGCCCTTAAAAAAGGGGGAAGCCACGGTAGTGGATTTTAACCTCAAAACACTTAAAGAGAACGATATTCCTTTTTTAAGAAGAAAACTGGGCATCGTATTCCAAGATTTTAAATTACTCCCCGATAGAAATGTCAACAACAATCTAAAGTTCGTGCTCAAGGCCACCGGTTGGACCGATACGGCTAAAATGGATGCGAAGATCGAAGAGGTTTTGGACAAGGTAGGCATGAAGACCAAAGGGTTCAAATTTCCACATGAACTCTCCGGTGGGGAACAACAGCGCGTGGCCATCGCAAGGGCGCTCCTCAATGATCCCGAACTCATTTTAGCGGACGAACCTACGGGAAACCTAGATCCGCAGACCAGTGTCGAGGTCATGAAGGTGCTTCAGGAAATCAATGAAAGTGGGCGAACCATTATTATGGCCACACATGACTACGCACTGATCCTCAAATACCCGCATAAGACCATTAAATGCGATGGCAGTAAAGTATTTGAGGTAGTACAAAAGGCTGTTTAATTCCCGTTGAAAACTATTGGATAAGCCATACACCTAAAAAATTGCATTCCATTCAGTTTTTGTTTCTTTGTTAAAATTTTTATAAAAAATATGGAGTTATTAGGGATAGACATTGGGGGCTCAGGAATGAAGGGAGCCTTGGTAAATGCGGAAACGGGTGAGATGGTCACGGAACGCTTTCGTGTACCTACGCCCCAAAGTCGAAAACCCGATGATATGGCCCAGGTTATTGGACAGATAATCGACCATTTTGATTATAGAGGTCCCGTGGGCTGCGGATTCCCTACCGTAGTTAAAAATGGTATTTGCAAAGGTTACGGTAATCTGGATAAAAGTTGGGTCGGTGTTAATGTCGATGAGCTTTTTACTGCGGCCACAGGGCGTGAATTTACCGTAGTCAATGATGCCGATGCTGCGGGATATGCCTCCATGAACTATGGGGTCGGTAGGGGAAAACAGGGCCTGGTCATTATGATTACCGTGGGTACGGGGCTTGGTAGCGGCGCGTTTTATAACGGTGAATTACTGGCCAATTTTGAATTGGGACAAATACCCTATAAGAACTATAAAAAAATTGAGTTGTGGGCAGCGTCATCAGCCAAGGAAAGGGAAGGACTCACCTATGAAAAATGGGCCAAACGCTTCAACAAATTCCTTAAATATGTGGAACTCATTGTTGCTCCGGATTTGATTATTGTTGGTGGGGGCATTTCCAAGAAATGGGACCAATACGGACATCTCATCAATATTGAGACCGATGTTGTTCAGGCCGAGCTTATGAACCATGCCGGAATCATTGGAGCGGCCATTTCCTGCCTAAGGGAGCAACATCATGGGCATTTGAGTTGATCCTTACTAATCATAAACAGCAATTATTTTCTCTTGTTTGTCATTCCTGCGAAGGCAGGAATCCACAATAAATGTTCAAAATTAACCACCAATAATACGTTTACATTCTGACCAATAAAAAGAATGGGATCCTCTATATTGGGATCAGTAATGATTTGGAAAGGAGGGTTTGGGAACATAGGAACAAACTAGTTGAGGGATTTACCAAAAAATACGGTTTAAATAGACTAGTCTACTTTGAGCAATACCAATACGTGAATGATGCCATTCTACGAGAGAAAAGATTGAAAAAATGGAAACGGCAATGGAAAATCAATCTAATCGAAAAAGAAAATCCAAATTGGAACGATTTAGCTATCGACTGGTTTGATTAATGGATTCCTGCCTTCGCAGGAATGACAGAAAATGTGTTATACGTAATCTGTCATTCCGCATTTATTGCGGAATCCATAATTCACCATCCCCTTGCTATCAATATGTACCGAGATTAGGTATGTTTTCACTTCATATCGTTCACGTATCAATGAAATCCTACATGAATTGGCGGGAAATTTTTGGGGCTAAGCAACTTAATCATAGCTGGTTGGGTTGCATCTTCGGTATAGCAAAACCTAAAAAAGATTGAAAAGAAAACCCAAATTGAGACGATTTAGCCATCGACTGGTTTGATTAATGGATTCCTGCCTTCGCAGGAATGACAGAAATTAGGTTATACGTAATCTGTCATTCCGCATTTATTGCGGAATCCATAATTCACCATCCCCTTGCTATCAATATGTACCGAGATTAGATATGTTTTTACTTCATATCGTTCACGTATCAATGAAATCCTACATGAATTGGCGGGAAATTATTTTGGGGCTAAGCAACTTAATCATAGCTGGTTGGGTTGCATCTTCGGTATAGCAAAACCTAAAAAAGATTGAAAAG
>WNKP01000014.1 GCA_009797885.1 Flavobacteriaceae bacterium GF1 | reverse complement strand
ACGGTCACGGAGCGTACCTCCCCGTTGGTCCCGGTAAAGTTCAGGGTGCCGTTGGCATTGGCCACGGTATAATCACCCGGTGCAATGGCGGAGCCATCGGCAATAGCAAAGTCCACATCGAAGCCGCCCTGTACGTCGGCGTTGAGGGTAACGTCAAAGGTGGCGGTGCCCGCATCCTCGTTGACGTTGAAGCCCGTTACGGCGATTCCGGACCCGGCGCCCCCGTCGTTATCGTTGATGGTTACCGTACCCGGATTATTGGTAATGCTGACATCAAGGGCCTGTGCATTGGTGAATCCAGGAGCTACCCCAGTATACGATGCGTTAACGGAGAATGATTCGCTCGGTTCAATAAAAGTATCGTCAATAATGGGTAATGATACTGTCTGGATTTCATTGGTATTCCCTGTGAAGGTTACGGTTCCACTTGTACTGGAATAATCATTTGGGTCAATGGCGGTCCCGTCAGAAGTATTAAACGAAATATCGAAGGGATTTTGGGTTTCACCCAATAAACGGAATTCATAGGAAACACTTCCAATATCTTCATTGACATTGATATCCTGTAAGGAGACGATTGCCGTATCATTATCATGAATCCTAATTACACCGCCAGGTCCTGCCAAACCTATTCCAGTGATTCCAACGGCATTCGTTAATCTTTGAATTATTTGTTCCGAAGGTTCGGCAACAGCATCATCGATAACAGTAAAGGGAATGAAGAATTCCGTGCCGGCCGGTGAGTTAGCCGGAAAAGTAATCGTTGTTGTTGCAAGCACATTATAATCAGAACCTGCGGTGGCCGGATTGATAAGGGAACCATTGTCCCCAATTACCACATCTACGGAGAAACTGGATTCTACGCCAGATTCCGATTCGCTTAACCAAACCCTTAATTGCAGTACACCGGCATCTTCGTCAACATCGTAGTTGTCCGTGACCACCGTAGCACTGTCGGTATCATTAATGGTTCCTAATCCTGTATCATTCGTTATGGTAACCGTATTTGATGGATCGGAGATGATAACATTGAAGGTTTCCGATCCTTCAAACCAACTGTCATTTAAAGCTGCCACGTCCAATGAAACAGAATTGGCATTTGCGGGTAGGGTAATTGTTGTTGGGCCTGAATAATCCGCACCTGTTGTTGTATTGTCCGTATAGCTGATATCAAATTCAATATCCTCCGTAATGGGGTCATTGATTTCTATGGTAAAGGAAAGGTTGTTGCCCTCATCAGCGGAAGCATTGTTTATGGCAACACCCGATTTCACATCCAAGGTCACCGTGGAAATGTCACAAACATTTTGATTGGGAACCGGCAGACAGACCTGGATTTCAAAGGTATCGGTTCCTGTAAATCCCGGATCAGGGGTATAGGTGAAGGTTCCATCCGTATTAACAACAACAGTTCCATTGAAAGGAGGGGTACTGGTAAAATAGGTATAGGCGGAACCAACGGGAACATTATCGTTGGCTCCGGCATCCCCATAAAAAACATCTTCAAACTCAGGATTGAAGGAATCGTCCTGGGCATAGGTTTGCATTAAAAAGAATTTACCATCGCCGTTATCATTGGTAGCGGCATAGTATCTGATCGATGTTATAGTTGAACCTATAGGGGCCAAGTCAGAAAGCTTGTACAGGGCAATACCTATGATCTGCCCATTTTCGTTGTTTCGACCACTACTCCAATAATCCGAATTGGTAGTTGGTGGGGCAGGAGGACGTACACCGGTAAGATTGGTTTCATTTCTTACAAATGTTTGCCCTAATTGCTGCTCTGGACCTCCGCCCACAGGAATACCCCACACCTCAATATAGAAGCAGTTGTTGCCCCCACGTTCGGTAACGGCAAGAATTCCATCAGGATTTGATGGAATGCCAGGACTATAACTAATGGTTTGAATTTGCGTGTCGGTTGTTGCAACGGCACCATAGTCATTACAAAAATTATCCCCATTACCATTTGATTCGAAATAATGGTTCAAATTAATCGACTGATAGGCGGCCAATGCCTGAGCGTTCCAAGTTGGACTGTTACTGGACCCAGCTATTTGGGAACCATCCTGGTTGATATGGTTATCACCATGACCACCAGGACCCAATCTGGTCAATTCATAATTGGAAGGAACTACAAACGTACTATAGACACTGCCATCGATTGCTATGGATTCTATGGTGGCAGGATCACTAAGATTACTTTGCGTATCGGCCCAGGTAAATGTAACACCTGTTCGAACAGAATTTGCTTGGGCATTAATGTCTTTTGAAATAAGTACAACAAGGCAAATGGACAGTATTCCCTTAATGATACTTAGTGAAGTATTGGTCTTCATAGGTTAAGTTTTGTAAAACCTTAATTCCTAAAGACTTGAACTGTAGAGCGATTTAATAAAGAAATTGTGAAACAGATTGCTGCAATAGGTCAAGTTCGGGAATCACGATTTTGAATTGATTTGGGTTCAATTGTCCTACAAAAGTACCCTTAATCCATTCTGACCTTAAAGTTTTACGTTGTTAGTGTTGTTTTAATCGATTAAAAGTTGTCATACAGATAAACGAACATCTTTTATCGATGTTTGTAAATTGTTGTAAAACAGGAAGTTTTGTTGGTAATCTGGCAAATATTTCACAATTGTAGGAATTGTAGGAAAACGTTTTGAATTGGGAGATGGGTTTTTTTGATTCAAGCCATACGGAAAATGGTTATTTTTATGCTTCGAAAATTCAATATAAATGAGTTCTAAAAAAGGAAAAGTACAGGAACAGATTCAGGAAAAACTATTAGAGGAAAGGAAAGTGTTTTTATGGGGAATGGTGAACGATGATTCTGCTAAGCATGTGATTGATAGATTGTTATATTTAGACTTTCAAAATAATAAGGAAATTCAGTTGATCATTAACAGTCCTGGGGGCTACGTTACCTCGGGCTTTGCCATATATGACACCATAAAGCAGATTAAAAGTCCGGTATCCACCATTTGCTCAGGTTTGGCAGCTTCAATGGGATCCATATTACTTTCCGTGGGCGAAAAGGGAAGACGGTTCATCCAGCCCCATGCCAAGGTAATGATTCACCAGCCTAGTGGTGGGGCCCAGGGGCAAGCTTCCAATATTGAAATACAAGCCAAGGAGATTATAAAAACCAAGGAAATTGGAGCAAAAATCCTAGCGGATAATTGTGGTCAGGATTTCGAAAAGGTCATGAAGGATTTTGATCGTGATTATTGGATGGATGCCAAGGAGTCCGTTGATTACGGAATCGTGGACGGTATTCTGGAGTAGTCCATAACATAATAAAAAGGAAAAGTCCTTCGCTAGTGGGGTGAAGGACTTTTTATATATGGACGCTTACGCGATATGATATCTTATTTACGTCAATTCCGGCCCATTAAGATGTCTAAAAAAGGTTAAAAATTTGTAAAACCACTTTTTTCTTGACCAGCTTCCAAAAAGGGTTGATTCCTGATAATCTTCAATGTCTTCAAAATGTTATTACATTTAGGGTGTTAACCATTTGCAATTTAATTATCCGATTCTAGCATGCAGACACCCAAAAACATAGCAATAATTGGTTCAGGATTGGTTGGTTCCCTATTGTCCATCTACCTTAAAAAGCATGGCCATAAGGTGACCATATTTGACAGAAGACCAGATATTAGAACAGTTCAGTTTTCGGGTCGTTCCATAAATTTGGCCATGAGCAATAGGGGTTGGAAGGCGTTGGCGGAAATAGGTCTGGAAGAAGAGGTGAAGACGATTGCGATTCCGCTATATCAGAGGGCCTTACATGTTAATGATTCGCCGTTGTACTTTCAAAAATACGGCAAAAAAGATGAAGCCATTTGGTCCATTTCAAGGGGTAGGCTTAACCGAAAAATGATTGATTTGGCCGAAGGATTTGGGGTGGATTTTCGATTTGATGAAAAAGTATGGGACATTGAACTTCCAGAAGCCAAGATTTATACCGGTAAATCCGAGAAAAGCAAGTGGAAGGAATACAAGTTTGATATCGTTTTCGGTTGTGATGGTGCCTTTTCAAGGATCAGGCATAAGATGCAACGGAGAAGTCGATTTGATTACTCCCAGGATTTTATCGATGTAGGTTATAAAGAGTTGACCATTCCGCCAAATGAAGATGGTTCCCATAGGTTGGATAAAAACTCCTTTCATATATGGCCCCGAGGTAAATTTATGCTTATCGCCATGCCCAATATTGATGGGAGCTTTACCTGTACACTGTTTTTGCCGTTCGAAGGCGAGGTTTCTTTTGAAAATATCACTTCCAAAGGTGAGGCCAAAGCTTTTTTTAAAAAGTACTTCCCCAACGTGCGAAAGGAAATTGAGGGTTTGACCAAAAGTTTCATGAAGAACCCAACCAGTGCCATGGTTACCATGAAATGCTACCCTTGGACCTATTGGGACAAAGTTGCCTTGGTTGGTGATGCGGCCCACGCCGTGGTGCCATTTTATGGTCAGGGAATGAACGCGGGCTTTGAAGATATCAGTGTTTTGAACCATTTAATGGAGGAATTGGGGGATGATTGGGAAGCCATTTTTGAACGCTACCAAAAAGAGCGCAAACCAAATGCGGATGCTATTGCAGAGTTAAGTTATCGCAACTTTGTTGAAATGAGCAGTAAAACTGCGGATTCGAACTTTATGCTCCAAAAGAAAATTGAAAAGCGCTTTGCCCAAAAACATCCGGATAAATGGATTCCTGTTTATAGTAGGGTTACTTTTTCGGATAGGCCATACGCCGAGGCTTTGGCCATTGGGGATTACCAAGAGCATATAATGAAGGAAATAATGCAAATGCGCAGCATCCAAAAAATATGGGATTCCGATCAGGTGGAACAACGCATGTTGCAGCTATTGGGAAATTAATTGGGCCTATTCTTTTTTCGCATTTCCGCCTTGCGCATAGGCATGGCATCGATCAAACGGAATATGATTTGGGGTTGTACCACAAATTCTTCCTTGAGTTTTATCCCTCCATCCTTTCCGAGCAGTACAAGTCCGTAAAAGTCATTTTCCAAGCCCAGATTTTCCAAAAACAAGGCTTTTTCTCCATTTTTAGGGAGAACTGTAACAATATCGCGTTCCAACAGTTCTTTGGACTCCGATTGTAATACCTCCAGTTGTCGTTGGTAACCTGATTTATGCCCATTACCTTCAAAAAGAAGGATAACCCTGTTTTTCCAAAGGTATTTTTCCAGATTTTGGGCTTGGAGGAGCCCAATTGACAAAAACCCAAAAATCCATAGGTATTTCATCTAAGGAAGATAAAAAAAAGCCATCAGAATTCTGATGGCTTGGAATTTTTTAATGAGTTCAGTTGTCCTTAGCTAATTGACGAAAAAATCTTCTGCATTTTTTCAGATTCTTCCTCCGCAAGGGTGGGATCCACCAGGATTCTACCACTGTGTTCATCCGTAATGATTTTTTTTCGGGAAGCAATTTCAACCTGGACCTGTGGGGGAATGGTAAAGAACGAACCACCGGAAGCTCCCCTTTCTACAGGTACTACGGCCAAACCGTTTTTTACACTGCTTCGTATTCGCTTATAGGCCTTCACCAATCTCTCCTCAATTTTTTCCTCGAATTCCTCGGATTTTTTCAATAGCGCGGATTCTTCCTTTTCGGTTTCAGACATAATGGCGTCCAACTCCCCTTTTTTGTGCTTTAGGTGTGTTTCCCTTTCCGTAAGGTTTCCCTTGGTCTGGGAAATCACTTCTTTTTTCTGCTCTATTTGTCCTTTGAACTCTTTTATATGTTTTTCCGCCAATTGGATTTCCAATTCCTGAAATTCAACCTCTTTGCTCAAGGAATTGAATTCCCTGCTGTTTCGGACATTTTTTTGCTGTTCGTTATATTTTTTGATCAACGCCTTGGATTCCTCTATAAGGTTCTTTTTGGCAGTGATCTCAAAGTTTATGGTCTCTACATCTGACTTCAACTTATCTATACGGGTCTTAAGTCCTAAAACTTCGTCTTCCAAATCCTCAACTTCCAAGGGAAGTTCACCCCTTACATTTCGTATCTCGTCAACCCTGGAATCTATTAATTGAAGGTCATATAACGCCCTTAATTTTTCTTCCACGGTTATTTCTTTCTTTGTAGCCATAAATTAAAAATACTTGATGGGATTAGTAATACTTTCCGATAAAGTGACGGCAAAATTAGGAATTTTTTCCTTAAGAAAATCGACCAAAAGATTTTTTGTAAACTGCTCTGTTTCAAAGTGTCCAATATCGGCAATGACCAATTGGTCTTCCGCTTCAAAAAATTGATGGTATTTTATGTCCGAAGTGATATAGATATCGGCTCCAGCGTTCTTGGCCGCGTTTATGGCAAACGCTCCACTACCTCCCAGGACGGCCACCTTTTGTATCTTTTTGCCCAGTAACGTACTATGTCTCACTACAGGTGTGTCCATTTTTGCCTTTACGAATCGTAGAAAGTCCTCTTCCTCCATGGGGCTTTCTAAAGAACCTATCATCCCCATACCGATATTCTGATTGCTATTATCCAAGGTTGAGACTTCATAGGCCACTTCTTCATACGGGTGATTTTTAAAGAGGGCATCCAATACATTTTGTTCCACAGCGGATCCAAAAGTGATGTTTAGTTGTATTTCTTCCTCAAAATGGGTATTTCCTTTACTGCCAATAGTGGGATTACTATGCTCGCCGGGGTTGAAACTTCCTGTTCCTATGGTGCTAAAGCTACAATTGCTATAATTTCCGATGTTGCCGGCACCAGCTGCAAAAAGGGCATTTCTTAGGGAGGGCGCAGCATCCTTGGGTACGTAGGTGGTCAACTTCTGTATGGTCCCTTTTTTGGGTATGAGGATTTTTGGGCTTTGAATGCCCAAAACCTCACATATTTTATGGTTGACACCCAGGATACTGTTATCCAATGCGGTATGGGGGCTGAAAATAGCTATGTTTTGGGTTATGGCTTTTATGACAACCCGTTCCACATAGGTTTTGCCCACCAGCTTTTTTAAACCGCTAAAAATAATGGGGTGAAAACTGACCACGAGGTTGCAATTGTGCTGTACGGCCTCATCAATGACCTCTTCCAAGGTGTCCAATGTCACTAAAATCCCAGTAATTTTGGATTCTGGATTTCCTACCAATAATCCAACATTGTCAAAATCCTCGGCATAGTGCAAGGGAGCCAATGTATCCAACAGCTTTCCCACCTCTGCTACTGTCATATATCTGTTTTAATGTCCTAAGATAAAATATTATATTTTCGTTGGATGTGGTTTTTGCGCAAAATGGCTTGGCCTATTTCACTCATTTATGGCAGTGTGGTCCGTGTTAGAAATTGGCTTTATGATATCCACTTTTTCAACTCCCGATCATTTGACACCCCAACGTTGTGTGTGGGGAACCTAAGTGTTGGTGGCACGGGAAAGACCCCTATGATCGAATTTTTGATCTCCAGGTTGCAGGACACGAAAAGGTTGGCGGTCCTTAGTAGGGGATATAAACGAAGATCAAAAGGGTTCCAAATGGCCAGTGCAGATTCAACGGTGGAATCGATTGGTGACGAACCTCTTCAAATACACAAAAAGTTCCCCAATGTAACGGTTGCGGTCGATACCAACAGGGTTAATGGAATGGCATCCTTGGAAAAGCTCATAAAACCGGATTTGGTTCTTTTGGATGATGCTTTTCAGCATCGTAGGGTCACCCCCACTTTTTCCATCCTTTTGACCACCTATGCCAACCCCATATTCAAGGACTGGTATTTGCCAACAGGAAGTCTTAGGGATTCAAAATATGCAACGGGTAGGGCAGAGGTGATCATTGTGACGAAATGTCCCCATATTTTGCACCAAAAAGAGATGGACTGGTTTGCTACGCGATTGCAAAAGCGAAAAAACCAAACCATATTGTTCGCGACGTTGAGGTACGATGCTGTACTTTATGGCAGGGAATCAAGTATTAAAATTAGCGATCTAAAGGATGTGGAATTCACTTTGGTAACCGGAATTGCGACTCCCGGCCCTTTGGTACACCATCTTAAGGAAAACGACCTGGTGTTTGAACATCTTGAATTTAATGACCACCATTCCTTTAGTTCTTTGGAAATTGATAGGCTGTCCAAGAAGGGGTTGATCGTTACCACGGAAAAGGACTATACCAGATTGGAGGGAAAAGTGGAAAACCTCTATTTTGTTAGGATTGAACATCATTTCCTCGATCAAGGGGAAAAAAGGCTCATGCAACTCATAGATTCCGAACTCACACTTTATCGCTAAGATTGGTTTTAAAAACGTTTTCTCCTATTTTTTGATAGAAGACTTCCGGTTTAAAGGGTTTGGTCACCACTGCATTACAACCTGCAGCATAAAATTCGTCCAAACTGTCTTCCATGGAAATTGCTGTAAGGGCGATAATCGGAATATCCGGATTGAATTTCCGTATTTGAACGGTTGCCTCGGTACCACTTATTCCCGGCATGTGGATATCCATTAATATACAGGCATATTCGTTGTTTTTGGCGGCATCAATGGCTTCGTTACCATTGTTGGCAATATCACAGGTAATTCCTTTTTTGGCCAACATCTTCTTGGTAATGACCTGGTTTATTTTGTTGTCCTCCACAACCAGTACGTGTAATCCTTCAAACTCAAAATCCTCAACGGTCAATTCAAAAGGAATCTCGTCCAGGGAAGCGGTCTCGTCCACTTTTAGGTCGAGTTCAAAATAAAACGTGCTTCCTTCGCCAAGTTTACTTTTTAAGTGAATGCTACTTTTAAAGAGTCCCAAAAGACTTTTTACAATGGTAAGCCCTAAACCAGTACCCCCATATTCACGATTTATCTGTATGGAGCCCTGTTCAAAACTGTCAAAAATGTTTTTCTGCTGCTGTTCGGATATGCCTATTCCGTTATCGGAAACCTCAAAATGGACGGTGGCGTTATCCTCACTTCTGTCCTTTAATCGTGCCAATACGCTCACTTGCCCCCCTTTGGTAAATTTTAGTGCATTGCCGACCAGATTCATAAAAACCTGGGAGATCTTTAAGGGATCGCCCAAAAGATTTAGGGGGATGTTATTGTCATAATCCAGCACTACCTTAATATCATTTTCCTTGGCATTTTGCTGTAAAGAGTCAATAACGTCGGTAAGTACTTTTTTAAGTTTGAACTCAATGTTCAACGGTTCCAGTTTATCAGCATCGATTTTGTTGATCTGCAGTATATCGTTGATGAAATTCAGCAGGTAGTCTCCGGAGAACTTAAGGGATTTTAAGTGCTCTTTTTGGTGTTCTGCGGGGTTTTCATCCAATAAAAGATGGGTTAGACCGGTGACTGCATAAAGTGGTGTTCTCAACTCGTGGGTAACGGTGGAGAGAAAGTTGCTTTTGGCCTCCATGGCAGATACAGCTGCATCCCTGGCCTGCTCCAACTCCGTATTTTTGGTTTGCAGGAGGTCATTGGTCTTGAGTTTTATTTGATTGTTTCTATACAGGGAAACTGCCAAAATGGAAATAATGGTTAAAAATGCAGAGGTCAGGATTGCCGTAATTTCCGAACGGTTGGCCGAAGCACTGAGTTCCTCATTTTTTGCCTGTAGGTCGCCTATGGTCTTGGATTGTTGATCGAACCTTATTTTATTGGCGGTTTTTGCTTCCAACTTTACCTTTTCAATACCGAAAAGGGAATCCTTGATTTGTGTTAGGTTTTTGTTATAACCCAGGGATTTCTCATAATCCCCAATTTTTTCATAGGTCCGGGCAAGAAAATCATTGGCCGTCAAAACCTCACGAAAGAAACTGTTCTGTTGGGCCAATTGTAGTGCAGATTCGGCATGTTTGGCACTGTCATCATATTTGCCCTGTTTGTCATACATGGTGGCGAGACCTAAATTTGCCAAAGTGGCCAGATATGCCCTTTCAAATTCATCCGAGTTGACCAAAAGTGCATAATAGTTGGTAGAGGCGTTATCGAATTTTTCAATATTCAAAAAGATATTGGCTTCGGCAAGAAGCATATTATTGAGAAGATTCTTGTCATTGGTCAATTTTTTGGCTTCGTCCAGAAGACTCAATGCCTGGAAATTGTTTCCGGAGCGATATAAGAGCGTACCATCAATAAACTTATGGACCGCTTCGCCGTATGGATATTCGATATCCTTTAATAAAACTCCCGCCCGATCCCAATAAAAAATGGTGGTTTCCCTATTTTCCAATTCCAAGTAAAGAAGTGCCATTTTGTGGAAAGTGTCCAGTAGGGCTTTAATGTCCTCCTTTTCTTCAGATAGCTTTGCGGCTTTGTCCAAAGCCTCCATGGCCATGGAAATCTTGTTCTGGTGCCTAAATGTTAATGCTTGCCCATAATAGTATTCCAGGGAGTCCTTAGAACCAATACTGCCCTGTGCCATTATCCAAGGGGAGGACAAAAGCATTACGAAAACATACACAGAGATAATACTGGTCTTGTGAAAATGCTTCAACATTAAACGTATTTGTTCCTTATAAGCAATGATATTATATCAATTAATCTTGAACAGTATCCAGTTTCATTGTCGTACCATCCTATGACTTTTACCATTTTACCAATTACGGAAGTCATCTGGGAATCAAACGTACAAGAATAGCAACTATTGTTTATATCAACCGAAACTATGGGTTCTTCACAATAGAAAAGTACGTTTTTTAGGTCACTTTGTGAAATTTGGCTAAAAGCATGGTTGATTTCCGAAATTGAGATTTCCCTTTGAACATTGAAAGTAATATCTGTCAATGAACCATTGGGAACGGGAACCCGAATACCACAACCTCCTATTACATTGGATAAATCCGGAAATATTTTAGTCAGTGCCTTGGCCGCTCCGGTGGTGGTGGGTATTATGGACTGACTGGCCGCCCGGGCCCTTCGTAAATCCTTATGCGGTTGGTCATGTAAACTCTGATCCGAGGTATATGAATGTACCGTGGTGATATACGCTTGATCAATACCACATAGTTCTTTAATCACTTTGATCATGGGTGCGGCATTGTTCGTGGTACATGAAGCATTGGAAATTATGGAATCCTCCGATGTCAATAGCTGCTCGTTTACGCCATAAACGATCATTTTTATGGAGTCGTCCAGAGGTGGCACGGACAGGATGACCTTTTTTGCTCCGTTCTTGAGGTGAAACCCCAACTCCTCCCTTGTTTTAAACTTCCCGGATGCCTCCACAACAATATCAACATCATGATCGGCCCAAGGGATTTCTTTGGGTTCAGTACCGTTAAGTACGGGGACAGGGTTTCCCTGGAACAAAATGGAATTGCCCACTGGCTTGATTTCCGAAGAAAAAATACCATGGATGCTATCGTACTTTAGCAAATGGGAAAGTGTATGTGCGTCGGCAATGTCATTAATGACCACTACCTGTATCCGTGGATGATTGGCCAAAAGACGGAACAATGTCCTCCCAATCCTTCCAAAACCATTAATACCAATGTTGACCTTCTTCATAGGCGGTCATTGAGAATGGGAAAAATTAGTGGATGTGTTTGTGTGCTTTGTAAGAAGAGCGTACCAAAGCACCACTTTCTACGTGCCTAAAGCCCATTTCCAATCCAATTTCCCTATATTTTTTGAATTGCTCCGGAAGAATGAACTCTTTAACGGGCAAGTGTTTTTTTGAAGGTTGAAGGTATTGTCCTATAGTGACGATATCCACATTGGCTTTTCGCAGATCTTCCATGGTTTCCAGAACCTCTTCCTCCATTTCCCCCAATCCCAGCATGATACCTGATTTGGTGCGTTTTGCCCCGTGTTCCTTAAGGTATTTAAGGACATCAAGACTTCTTTCATATTTTGCTTGGATCCGAACTTCACGGGTCAATCGTTTTACCGTTTCCATATTATGGGAAATCACCTCTGGTGCCACGTCCAAAATTCGGTCTAAATGGGTTTTTATTCCTTGGAAATCGGGAATTAAGGTCTCCAGTGTGGTTTCGGGGTTCATCCTTCGGACGGCTTTTACCGTCTCTGACCAAATAATGGAACCCATATCCTTAAGATCGTCCCGGTCCACTGAGGTCAGTACGGCATGCTTAATTTGCATAATCTTTATGGAACGGGCCACTTTTTCCGGTTCTTCCCAATCCACACTTTCCGGTCTTCCCGTCTTTACCCCACAAAAACCGCAGGAGCGCGTGCAGATATTTCCCAGGATCATAAAAGTGGCCGTACCCTCACCCCAGCATTCGCCCATGTTGGGGCAGCTGCCCGAAGTGCATATGGTATGGAGGTCATATTTATCCACCAAACCCCTCAACTGGGTATATTTTTTACCTGTTGGAAGCTTTACCCTTAGCCATTTTGGCTTGCTTTTACTCTGGGGAATAACATGTTCGGCTACGGCTTGAGACATAACAGTTTTTTAGCTTACAAATATACAAAATGGTAATCTTAGGTTAGTTTTCCCTATGCTTCTTATTGGCGATGATGGCCGCCAGGAGCTTCTTGGCCCTTAAAAGCTTTACTTTAACATTGTTTATGGGCTCTCCAAGTTCATTGGCGATTTCCGCATAGGTCATTTCGTTGAAATAGCGCAGGTTAATGACCTTTTGGTAGTTGGGCTTTAACTTTTTAATGTCCGAGAGCAGGGAAGCTAAATTTTGCTCTATGATCAATGCATCTTCCACTGTTGGGGTTTCATCCAGAACCGAATTGATCTCTTCGGATTTATGCAGTTCCTTTCCATCCAGAACATTTCTTTTTCTTTTTCGAATTAAATCGACATGAATGTTCTTTGAAATGGTAATGAGCCAAGTACTGAATTCATAAGCATCGTCATAGGTATGTATCTTGTCAAAGGCCTTGGCAAAGGTCTGTATTGAAATGTCCTCGGCATCATTTTCGTTTTTGGTCCTCAATAACTGAAACCCATAAACATCGTTCCAAAAACGGTCCAAAAGTTGGCTAAAGGCAATCTGGTTGCCCGATTTTGCCTTGGCAATGGTTTCTAGTAAATCAACCGGTTTGTTCAAATGAATTGTGCCTTACATCCAAGATTTTAGTTTTGAACGACTGTGTCCTTTTTACAGTCCTGTTCATCGGGAAGCTTTCCGCAAAAACCGCATGCTTCCCCTTCCTTGTTAAGGAAAGGGCTTTGGCTCGCACAGGTGCCCGCGAACCTTCCGTCCTTTTTTGACCATATCTTTATAGCTATCCCAGAAAATGCCAGGGCCAATAGCCCCACGGTAAGCAGTACTAATTTCATCACTAAAATTTGGACAAAGGTACAAAACCACCAAAGAAGTGCGGAGGTAATTAAGACTTCTTTAGCCTATCAATACGTAATATTGGCCACAATATTTTTAACGGTAGGGGTGTCGTTACCGCCTTTGGGTTCAATGGTTATATATCCAATGGCTTTGTCCGCATAGGGAAGTGCCAATAGTTTTTCCTTGTTCTCAAAATTTTTGATAACTCCAAGGTTGACCAACTCCCCGTTTACCTCGGCCCACATTTGGAAGCATTGATCCTCAGGTAGTTGCGGTAAATTGCTAACGTTGATGTAGGAAAGTTTTTTTACCGGATTTATATATGTTATTGCCTTTAATTCCTTTGCTTTTTTGTTCCCATTGACCGTATACTTTTTGGTATTGGGGTTGTTCAGCACAATATATTGGTTTCTTAAGTCCTCCAACTGCACCTTCATATCCATTTCCAGATCCTTTATTTTATTGTTCACAATGGAGTTTCTCTCCTGAAGGTCCAGATTTTGGTTATAGAAAAAATAGGAGGATCCGGCAAAAATCAATGCAGCAATACTTGCCGCGATGGCATATCTGTAAAACTTACTGCCCTTGCGTTTTTCTTGTCGTATTTTACCTAAAATAAGCTCTTTTAGACCCTCAGGGGCCTTTAGGGCGTGCAATTTTGCAAAAGACTCCAGGTTTTCCTGCAACTCCTTATAGGAATCCCGGACCTCGGGATACATGGCTATGTAACGCTCCACCTGAAGTGTTTCCTCCGTGGACGTGTCCCCAAGTAGGTATTTCTCCAAGAGGTCACTATCTAAGAATATGCGTATTTTTTCCTTCATACCATTAAATTTAAAGCCAGCAGTAGCACAATCGTTCCATAAATCTTTCGCATTTCGCGAAGTCCTATCTTAAGTCTCGATTTTATGGTACCCAAAGGAATGTCCAACTCGTCACTGGCCTCTTGTTGTGTCATACCCTCAAAAAAAAGGGCTTCCAGGACAATCCTATATTTTGGTTCCAGCCTGCCTAAGTTTTTCTTTACGTCTATAAACTCTGGCCTAATGCTCTGCTCACCTAGATTATATACGTCAGAAACATCCATTTGGATTTCCTTATCGGATTTTGTGTTGATACTTCTTAATTTATCAATCGCCGTATTTCTGGTGATTCGAAATAGCCAAGTGAACAATTTGGCCTTGGTGGAATCGTAGGAGTCCGACTTTTTCCAAATCTTTACAAAGCTTTCCTGAACTACATCCTGCGCCAAATCTTCATCCTTCACCACTTTATAGGCAACCCCATAAAGGGTGTCGGCATAATTATCATAGAGCAGGGAAATGGCCTTTTCATTCCGTTCCTGCAATAATTCCACAATATGTTTTTCAAGTAGTGTGCTCATGATTTGGATGTCAGTACTGGGAAAATGTTATTGGAAAAATCCAAATGATCATTTTATCCGTATATCCAATAACGCTAAAGTATAAAATTGATTATAACGGAAGGCTTCAAGATTGAAGTTAAGTTCACAACATAAATAAGTTTGGTTAGTTTGGTTTGGTATAACCCCGGTTTTCAACTTTGAGACTGGGGTTATTTTATGATGTTCACTTCCGGAAATAAGCGTATGCCAAATTTTGTTGCCACGGTTTTTTGAATTTTTTCGGCCAGTTCCAAAATTTCCATCCCTTTGGCATTTCCATAGTTTACCAATACCAAAGCCTGTTTTTTATGAACTCCTGCGTCACCAAAGCGTTTTCCCTTAAATCCACATTGCTCAATGAGCCAACCGGCAGGGATTTTGTAGTTGTCGTCCTCCATTTTATAGAATGGGGCGTTTGGATTTTTTTTCTGAAGCTTTTCAAAGGTTTTTCTTGAAACTACGGGGTTTTTGAAAAAACTTCCACTATTTCCAATTTCTTTAGGGTCTGGAAGCTTTTTACTGCGTATGGAAACCACTGCGTTGGAAATATCCCTAATGGTCGGTGTTACCACATTCATTTGTTTAAGCTCATCCTCAATGGCACCATAAAAGGTGTGCAACTTATGATTTGCCTTGGTCAATTTTAACATGACCGAAGTAATGATGTACTCCCCTTTTGCCTTGTTTTTAAAGATGGAATCGCGATACCCAAACTGGCAATCCTCTTTGGAAAAGGCCTCCAGTTCCTGATTTTGAACGTTCATGGCCTCACATCCCACGAACACGTCCTTTAATTCCACGCCATAAGCCCCGATATTCTGGATTGGTGCGGTACCCGTATTGCCCGGAATCAATGACAGGTTTTCCAGGCCTCCATAGTCATGGTCCAAGGTCCAAAGGACCAGATCGTGCCAATTTTCACCTGCCATTATTTTTATGGTTACCGTTTCCTGGTCCTCTTCTACAATACGTATCCCTTTAAGATTGATATGCATCACAAGTGCCTCAATGTCCTTGGTGAGTAACATATTGCTACCGCCGCTAATGATAAATTTGTCAGGATAGGCAGAAAGTTGCAGAAGTTTTTGAAGTTGTGCCAAACCAGTGACTTCCACAAAATGTTTGGCCATAACATCAATACCAAAAGTATTGTAGGGTTTAAGTGAAATATTGTCTTTAATTTCCACTGTCAGCGTATTGTTTCAAGCCTTCCTTAAGAATATGTACAGCACGTTTTAGGACTTCGTTTTTCAATACGTAGGCAATTCTAATCTGATTTTTGCCAAGCTCCGGAGTAGCATAAAAACCTCCTGCCGGGGCGACCATGACGGTTTCCCCCCCGATTTCAAACTCTTCCAGAAGCCATTGGGCAAAATGGTCCGCATCCGCAATGGGAAGCTCGGCAACGCAGTAAAAGGCACCGCTGGGCCTGGCTATTTTGATACCAGCTATCTTTTCCAGTTCTGAAACCAGTACATCCCTTCTGGAAACGTATTCCCGTTTCACCTCATCGAAATAGGACTGGGGGGTGCCCAAGGCGGCCTCACTGGCAATTTGCGCCAAGGTGGGAGGGGACAGTCTTGCTTGGGCAAACTTTAGCACGGACTCAATGACCGACGGGTTTTTTGAAACGACACAACCAATACGTGCCCCACACATGCTATACCTTTTTGAGACGGAATCCACCACGATGGCATGTTGTTCCAGTCCAGGTTCCCTAAGGATGGAATGGTGCTGTTTATCATCATACGCGAATTCCCGATATACTTCGTCGGCAACCAAAAACAAATCATGTTTTTTGACCAATTGGGCCAATTGTTCTATTTCATGATGGGTATAAAGATATCCCGTTGGGTTTCCCGGATTACAGATTAGGATGGCCCTGGTGCGTGGCGTAATACTCTTTTCGAACGCTGAAATGGGGGGAAGCGCAAAATTGGACGCTATTGAAGAAGCGATGGGAACCACATTCACCCCATTTGCCTGGGCAAAACCATTATAATTGGCATAGAAAGGTTCTGGAATTATGATTTCATCCCCATTGTCCAAAATGGTTCCCATGGTAAAGGACAGCGCCTCTGAACCGCCTGTGGTCACAATAATTTCGGAAGCGCTTATGTGGATTCCGTGTTTGGCATAATAGGCGGCAATTTTTTCGCGGTATGCTTCCGAACCCTCCGTTCTGCTGTAGGCCAATACCTCTATATCCATATTTTTAACGGCATCCAAGGCCGCTCTTGGGGTTTTGATGTCCGGTTGCCCAATGTTTAAATGGATTACCTTAATGCCCCTTTTTTTGGCTGCTTCGGCATAGGGAACCAGCTTTCTTATGGGCGATGCGGGCATGTTTTGACCTTTGGAGGAAATCTTTGGCATGGAAACTATTTTTGACAAAAATGGTGAAAGTAGCCATAGAAAACAACCAAACCAATGGGTAATCTACCTCTAAAGTGAATGTTAAACTGATGGGTTTGACGCGAATTATTTACTATCTTTAAGAAAGTCAATCATCTCTAAACTAACAGTTTGAATAAACAGATACGATATTTGCTCCTACTTGCCCTTGCGATTTCCTCGTTTGGTTTTGGCCAACGTTTCCATATTACGAACAAAAAAAAGTTTGAAAAAGTAAAGTTCGAATTGATCAACAACCTGATGGTGGTTCCTGTGGAGTTGAACGGTTCAAAACTAAAATTCATTTTGGATACAGGGGTCAGCAGTCCCATACTTTTCAACCTTACCTCCCAAGATTCCATACAGGTCAACCAGGTCTCCCAAATCCTGTTGAGGGGCTTGGGTGATGGAGATCCTATTGAAGCCCTGAAGTCCACTAAAAATAAGTTTAAAGTTGGTGGTGCCGTCTCCCACAATCAAATGCTTTATGTGGTGTTGGACAAAGATTTGAATTTTTCGACCTCATTGGGCATTCCCATCCACGGTATTATTGGGTATGATGTTTTTAAGGATTTCGTGGTTGAGGTCAATTACACAAAACGACATTTGAAACTGTACAATCCCGAGGATTACCAATACAAGGACTCCAAAAAAATTGAAACCATCCCCTTGATAATAGATGGGAAAAAGGCGTTTGTAGATGGTGCCATAACACGTGAGGATGATACTGAAATACCAGTAAAATTGTTGGTGGACACCGGAAGTAGCGATGCCCTTTGGTTGTTCCATGATCCCGAAAAAGGGTTGGAAATTCCCAATCAGAATTACGAGGATTTCCTGGGCAAGGGATTAAATGGCAATATTTTTGGAAAGCGTACCAAACTTAAAGGTATGCGCATTGGTAGCTTTCGGTTCAATGAAGCCAAGGTAGCCTTCCCCTATAAGGAATCTTTTTATGCCATTAAGAATTTAGGGAACAGAAACGGTAGTGTTGGTGGAGAGGTCTTAAAGCGTTTCAACATTATATTTGATTATCCCAATAATAAGCTGTCCCTCAGTAAAAATTCCAATTTCCATGACCCCTTTCAGTACAATCTGGCAGGGATAGACCTTCAGCATAATGGAGTGCGATATATATCCGAAAGTATTACCGACCCTAGGGGTGTGGTCAAAGCGGAACATAGCAAGAATTCGCTTGGAAACGTACAGATCATTCTTGGAAACAGCACACGATTGAGCCTGGTCCCCGAAATCGTGGTCTCCAGTATTCGTGCAGGGAGTCCTGCGGCGGAAGCAGGATTAAAGGAAGGTGATGTTATTTTGGCCGTAAACGGTAAAAGTATACACAACTATAAACTCCAGGAAATACTGCAAATGCTAAACCAACGGGAAGGAAAAAGGGTACGTGTACTTATTGAACGTTACGATAGGGATATTCTTTACTCCTTTGTATTGAAAGATTTGTTCAAAACAAAAAAGCCCTGATAATTAAATCAAGGCTTTTTTAAGTCAATTTGTTAAGGAAACTATTTCGCCCCTTCGGATTTAACGGTCCCTTTTATTTTTAAAACCTTTGTTGGTGTATCCGCGTTGGAAATTACGGTAATCGCTTTGCGGATGGGGCCTACACGATTGGTATCATATTTAACTTGAATCTCCCCGGTTTTTCCTGGCATAATAGGCTCTTCGGGTTTTTTGGGAATGGTACATCCACAGCTGGACTTCACATCGCTAATAACCAATGGGGCATCACCCTTGTTGGTAAATTCAAATACGCGGACACCATCACTTCCTTTTTCAATTTCACCGTAGTCAATGGTCTCGTTCTTGAATTCAATCTTTGCTGTCTTTTCTTGGGCACCAAGGCTTAAGGTCAAGAGCCCTACAAACAATAAAAGTATTCCTCTTTTCATTTTTTTAGTATTTGGGTAAGTTCAAAAGTAGGTCATTTCAACCTAGATCCAAAATTCTTTTTGTAATGTAATAACGTTACTTATTTTTGTTTCGTATTCATTGGGTTGGTAATTAATGAAAGCTTAATACAATATGAATCAATGGCTTTCGAAAATATACCGATCCTTTCTTGCTTTTGACAAAAACCATACCACTATATGGAAATACCATCCAAATACGAGCCCAAAAAGGTTGAGGAACATTGGTACCAATACTGGGAAAAAAACGATTTTTTCACCTCAAAACCGGATGATAGGGAGCCCTACACCATTGTAATTCCCCCTCCCAATGTTACTGGGGTGCTTCATATGGGGCACATGTTGAACAATACCATTCAGGATGTTTTAATACGGAAAGCCCGATTGGAAGGGAAGAATGCCTGCTGGGTGCCTGGTATGGACCATGCTTCCATAGCTACGGAAGCAAAGGTGGTTGCAAAACTTAAGGAGGAAGGGATTTCCAAGGCCGAAATTTCAAGGGAAACGTTCATAAAACACGCTTGGGACTGGACCGATCAATATGGAGGGGTCATTTTAAAGCAACTTCGAAAATTAGGGGCTTCCTGTGATTGGAAACGCACAAAATTTACCATGGACGACGACATGTCGGCCTCCGTCATCAAGGTTTTTGTGGATTTGTACAATAAAGACCTGATTTACAAGGGAAACCGAATGGTCAATTGGGATCCCGAAGCAAAAACCACCCTTTCCGATGAAGAGGTCATTTATGAGGAACGGCAAGGCCATCTGTATTACATCACCTATCCTATTGAGGGTTCGGACCAAAAAGTAACCATTGCGACCACCCGACCGGAAACTATTTTGGGGGATACGGCCATATGTATCCATCCCAATGATGAGAGATACCAGCACCTTAAAGGAAAAAATGCGATTGTGCCCATTTGCAATCGTGTAATTCCAATCATCACGGATGAATACGTTGACTTGGAATTTGGAACGGGCTGTCTAAAAGTTACTCCTGCCCATGATGAGAACGATAAGAATCTTGGCGAGAAACATGGCCTGGAAATCATAGATATCTTTAACGAAGATGCCAGTTTAAATTCCTATGGGCTGCATTATGAAGGTAAAGATCGATTTGTGGTTCGAAAAGAAATTGCCAAAGAATTGGAAGAAAAGGGCTTTTTGGTCAAAACTGAGCCGTATACCAATAAGGTGGGCACTTCTGAACGAACAAAAGCCGTTATAGAACCTCGACTTTCCGATCAATGGTTTCTAAAAATGGAAGATTTGGCCAAGCCTGCCTTGGAAGCCGTTATGGAAACTGGCGAGGTTAAACTCTTTCCCGATAAATTTAAAAACACCTACCGCCATTGGATGGAGAACATTAGGGATTGGAACGTTTCCCGTCAGTTATGGTGGGGACAGCAAATTCCAGCCTATTACTATGGCGATGGACAAAACGATTTTGTGGTGGCCGAGACCAGGGCGCAGGCTTTTGAGCTGGCCAAATCCAAAAGACCGGATATCCAGGAATCCGATCTGGAACAGGATCCGGACGTCCTGGATACTTGGTTTTCATCGTGGTTGTGGCCTATCAGTGTTTTTGGGGGCATTTTGGACCCGGACAATCCCGAAGTGAATTACTACTATCCTACCAATGATTTGGTCACTGCCCCGGATATCCTGTTTTTCTGGGTAGCACGGATGATTGTAGCAGGATACGAGTTTAGGGGGGAACGCCCTTATGAAAATGTTTATTTAACAGGTTTGGTCAGGGACAAACAACGCCGAAAAATGTCCAAATCCTTGGGAAATTCACCAGATGCCCTACAATTGATCGAAAATTTTGGTGCAGATGGCGTTCGTGTAGGACTTTTGTTGAGTTCTGCTGCAGGTAATGATTTGTTATTTGATGAAAACCTTTGTCAACAAGGGGCCAACTTCGCCAATAAAATCTGGAATGCCTTTAGATTGGTAAAAGGATGGGAAGTGGTCGATATGGACCAGCCCCAGGCGGCCAAAATAGGTTTAAAATGGTATGCCGCACGTTTTCAGCAGGTATTGGCCGAAGTTGAAGATCATTTTAGTAAGTATCGTATTTCCGATGCCCTGATGTCCATGTACAAACTTGTTTGGGAAGATTTCTGCTCTTGGCTATTGGAAATTGTTAAACCAGCCTACCAACAGCCTATTGACAGGAAGACCCTGGATACGGTCATTGCCCTTTTTGAGCAAAACCTAAAGTTGTTGCACCCATTTATGCCATTTTTGACGGAAGAAGTATGGCAACATATAAAGGAGCGCAGTGTTGAAGAGGCCCTTTGTATTGCGGATTGGCCAAAGAAACTTGAATCCGATAAAAAGATCATTGATCAATTGGATTACGCCAAAGAGGTAATCGCAGGTATACGAACCATTCGCAAGGAAAAAAATATTCCCAATAAGGATGCCCTCAAATTGATGGAACTGACAACTTCGGATACTTCCGGAAAACTGGATGCCATCGTTAGAAAACTGGGAAATATTGATGAAATTGAAACCGTTGAGCACGCTGTGGATGGTGCTTTGAGCTTTAGGGTGGGAAGTAACGAGTACTTCATACCAATTTCCGGGGCCATTGACGTGGAAGCTGAGATTCAAAAAATCAATGAAGAGCTTAAGTATACCCGTGGATTTTTACAATCGGTTCAAAAAAAGCTTTCCAATGAGCGTTTTGTGGACAATGCCCCTCCACAAGTGGTGGAACTGGAACGTAAAAAAGCGGCCGATGCCGCGGCCAAAATAAGCACTTTGGAGAAGAGTTTGGCAAGTTTATCCTGAGCCAAACAAAAGGTTAGGAGGTAAAAACGTTCAAATAATGCTATTTTAGGGAACAGCTAATTCTTCTAAAATGAAATTGACCTTTACCCTTTCCTTCCTTTTCTTCCTTTTCTTCATGGGTTTAACGTACGCCCAACGCGATTTTAGCAAAGTTGAGATCACCTCGGAAAAACTCTCGGACAATATCCATGTGCTCTTTGGTTCCGGTGGTAATATCGGTTTGGCCATTGGGGGAACGCATGCCTATGTCATTGATGATCAATTTGGCCCTTTGACCGATAAAATCCTTGCCCATATCAAAAGCATAACGGCGAAGCCAGTAAAATTTGTGCTAAATACCCATTGGCATGGAGATCATACAGGGGGTAATGAAAATATGGCCAAGCAAGGGGCATTGATCCTTGCCCATGACAATGTTCGAAAACGGATGTCCACCAAACAGGATAGGGGCGGTGGACGTATTTCAGAACCCTCACCGGAAGATGCCCTTCCCATCATCACCTTTAACGATAAAATGACGCTTCATTTGGGGAATGGGAAAACCATGCATGCCATGCACGTTAACGATGCCCACACCGACGGGGACTCCTACTATTATTTTCCGGAAGACAATGTACTGCACATGGGAGACAACTTTTTTGAAGGTCGCTACCCCTATATCGACCTAAATTCCGGTGGTGATATTGACGGCCTGATCAGTAATGTAAGCATGGTATTGGGAATGGTGGACGAGGAAACCAAGATTATTCCAGGACATGGAAAAGTGGCTGGTAAGAAAGATTTGGAAAGCTATAAAAATGTGTTGACCGTTTTGAGAGATCGGATAGTAAAAGCACGAAGTGATGGAAATTCCTTGGAGGAGACCCAAAAAATGGGTCTTTCAAAGGAATGGGACGCCACCCATGGCACTGGATTCATTGGTCCGGATAGGATTGTGGAGTTTATCTATAAATCGGCGGATTAATAGGTATATGGGCTGGTTGGCGCATTTGATTCAAGGAAGTCTTATTCACTTTTAAACCCCAGGATTCCTTTTCAACCAATTTCTTATCTTATTTTGTATAATGTATTGCTTCATTTGTGGCATCAATGGGAAACATTGTTGCTATGAAGAAGCGGGTAAGTGTCAAAATAATGACCTTACCCGTTTTTAAAGAATTGATACGGTGCGGACAAAAGTAAAGCTCAAAATAGTTTTGTATGGATTGATGGCAATTGTCTTCTTGTGCGCAGTCTATGTCTATTACGAAATCCAAAGGCCTGCCCGAGTTGATGTTTCCACTTTGGAAAAGGCGACCATACTCAATACGGACGATTTAATAGGAATGTTTCAAAGCGACGAAAGTTACGCCACTGCTACACTAGTGGAAAAAGTAATTGAAGTCAAAGGAGTAATCCAAGAAATTTCCTTTCTGAACAATAGGCATACCATACTACTAAAAAGTAAAAATTCAACCAAAAGTTTTGTTATGTGTGACATGTCGCCCCAAGGGTTATATATAGAAAACCTTATCGTTGGGGACACCATAACGCTGAGGGGTATCTGTAAGGGATACCTGCTAGATGTAATAATGTTAAATTGCGTACCGATCAATGAAAAACCAAAAGAATAGTACACTTGTTCTCATTTTATTGCTGCATTTGGGCCTTTACGGTCAGCATAGTGGCAACCTCATATGCAGACAGGGAAAGGTCTCCTTCTTTTCGTACACGGCCGTTGAAAATATAGAAGCGACCAACAATCAGGTTGTCAGCATAGTGGATGAAAACAGTGGGGAAATTGCCGTGCAAATGCTCATGCGTGCCTTTGTCTTTAAAAAGGCCCTAATGGAAGAGCATTTCAATGAGAGCTATGTGGAATCCGATACCTATCCAAAACTGACATTTTCGGGAAAAATCAATGACTTTGATGGCGTTTGGGAGACGACTGCCCCTAAATTTGTGGATGGTATTATGGATTTTCATGGTGTCCAGAAAACGATAGCGCTTAAGATCAGTATTGAAAATGAAAACAATAACTTGGTACTTTCCGGTGATTTCAATGTTTCCATAGATGATTTCGACATTAAGGTACCACCGTTGTTGGTCCCGAATATTTCCAAAGAGATACAAGTTATGTTCCGATTTGAATATGTGCCCTATGAAGAGTAAACCCTTGTTTTTAGTATCCTTTTGTTTGACATTCTTTTTTGCCGTTGGGGTCAATGGCCAAGAATTATTGGATATTTTGGAAAAGGAATCCCCCAAAATGCCAATCTACACCCAAGCTATTTTTAAAACCAACAGAGTGCTCCTGACGCAGTCCGTGGAAACGCGTAAAAAAGGTACCTTGGAATTCATTTTGGGGACCAGATATTGGAATATCCCCAATAACGATAACAGCCAAAGTTTTGCTGCGGATAGGTTTTCGGGACATTTTGGCATGCAATATGCAGTTTCGGATAGATTCACCTTTGGAGCGGGAATTACCTCCTATGATGGAATTTTGAATGGTTTTGCAAAGTATCGTCTGGTACGGCAACGACAGGATAAAAACGTACCTATTGGAATTACCTTGGTACAGGGCGCCTCTTATTTCAGCAGGGATTTCCTTCGCTACAATCTACCCCTGAATTCTTCGGAACGATTGTCCTATGTAACCCAGGCGATCATTGCCAGGAAATTTGACAGGAATTTTTCTTTTCAGGTATCACCGACCTACATACATTCGGGAAGTGGCCAACCGGTATCCGATCAAAAGGATTTGTTTCTTATGGGTTTTGGGGCCAGGTACAAATTGGGTAACCATGTATCCTTGGCTTCGGAATATGGATATCTATTCGGTAGGAACGAGGGGGAGGAAGATTTCAATTTGTTTTCTTTAGGGGTAAATTGGGAGGTTGGTGATTTGATTATGCAGTTTTCCATGTCAAACGCAAAAAGTTTTGACGATATTTCGAGCTATCTTTTCAACCCAAATAACTTTCACTTTCGGCCTGGGGGATTACATATTGGTGTCAATGCCACCTATGTGCTACACTTGAAAAAACGAAATCCCGATAGTTTAAAAAAATAAGGTCCTTACAGATTTAACCATTGTTTGAATTCCGCCGCCTTGTTTTTGCCAATAATGATATCGACTTCGGAATTGGGACTCACCACTATCTTTAATTGGTTATTGCCATACCGGATGATTTTTTCAATTGCCGAAATAGCGATAATGAACTGTCTATTGGCCCGGTAAAAAAAACTGGAATCCAATCCTGAATACAATTCGTCCAAACTGGAATTGGTAGTTGATTTCTTTCCATTGAAATCCACGACATAGGTAATTGTATTTTCCGTATAGATATAGGCAATTTCATCTATGGCTACGGACAACAGTTCGTTCCTCAAATAGGTTAGGATTCTTTTTTTACCGGTTTCCTTAGCGGATGTTTTTTCTTTTGTCTGCTGTTGGGGAGGTAATTGCCTTTGCATGGACAGGTTCTCACTGACCCTTTTTTGATACTCACCCAAATCACTATTTAATTTTGCCAGGCCAATGACCTCAGTTTCCAAAGCTTCATTTTTACGTTCCAATTGTTTCTCATATAAACTTCCGATCAGACGGACCGTAATTACACTGCTCAGGACAATAACAAAGCCCATGATGCTAAAGATGGTATAAAATCGATTCCTGATATTTTTCAATCGTGAGGCAATTTTTCCGGTATTGGCATAGGCCGCAACAATCCAATCGGAATTCGGCACCGGGGTCAAGGATACGATTTCCTTTTGGTTGGATGTGGGATTGTTGGTGATCAATTCATAAAAATCCGAGGGATTAATTTCACTGTTCATGGTGAACCCTTCGGATGTTTCTTTGGAAATTGACGTACCCACAAGGGTGATGTCCGGATAGCAGACCCTATTGCCGGACCAATCCATAATGCTCACAAAACTAGTACTATTGTGGGTGTTTTGAATGCTTTGCTGTACCTGCTCCCTTATTTTTTCCTTGGACATCTCAGCTTCAAAAAGGCTTCCCACCAATAAAGCCACTTCCTTGGCCTCCCTTTTACTGGATATTAACTTGGTATCCAGCATTTGTTCTGCACTCAACTGAACAAAATACTTTGCTGCCACGCCCCCTATGACCACAAATAAAATGGTAATCGCCAAAAAGGTATAGAGGTAAAGTCTGTCTTTTCGCATAGATGGATGTATTCCCGATGGTGGGGTTATTGGATACCTGTAAATATAGTTATCCCTAATGGTTTTTAAAGAAAATGCAAAACCTATATGCAGCCTCCCATAGTTGGCTTTTCCAAAATCTATTCCAGGATATCCCTTATAAATACTGGGCCTTAAGGTTTATGGGATAATTCCGTTTTAAACCTCAGAATTCCGTTTCACCCACTTTTAACAGGGTAGGGCCCTTTTTCTGGGGTTCATTTGCACCATCAACAAATTCAAATTTAAAATATAATTGTTATGAAAAAGATTTTTTTAAAAATGGCTGCGCTGTCCTTTTTTGCGCTGGCATGTTCCGATGATGACACGGATGGTACCGTAATTAATCCTCCCGATGATGGGGGAGGGGCTGCAGATCAAGCATCCTTTGTACTCAATGAGGTGGAATACCTGGGGGACCGGGTTGAAATTTTTAACAATGGTGATACTACGGGTAATCTTAGCGAGTATTGGTTATGTTTAGGCCCGGGTCAATATGCTCAAATTGGTAATATTACCACAGAAGGTGATGTTAACCTGGCTGCAGGTGAATACCTTACGATATTTTTTGAAATGCCACAGGAGCAGGGCGGTATAGGCTTGTACTCCAGTAACGAATTCACCAGTGCGGAAGCATTGGTTGATTTTGTACAGTGGGGCGCAGCTGGTAGCGCCAGGGAAAACGTTGCCGTAGAAGCGGGAATTTGGACGGCTGGGGAGTTTGTTCCTGTTTTAGGCAATGCGGACAACAGCATTATTTTTGACGGGGATGGTAACGGTGTGGCCAATTGGTCAGAAACAAGCACCCCAACATTTGGAGCGGAAAATGTATTGACCATGCCCGTGGCCAACAGACAGTCCATTGTGCTGAATGAGGTTCAATACGGGAACCTTAATTACGTGGAAATCTACAATAATGGCAATGTGGCCGTTGACCTGAGTGGATATTGGTTATGCCTAGGTCCCGGGCAGTATTCCCAAATTGGAACGCTCACCCCTAAAACGGGTAGTATTGAGTTGCCGGCAGGAGAATTTCTGGTATTACCGGTTACCCTACCGGATACGCAAGGTGGATTGGGTCTTTACTCCACAAATGCCTTTACAAACGCCGAAGCCATCGTAGATTTCGTTCAGTGGGGTGCATCGGGTAGTGCACGTGAAAACGTTGCCGTTGAAGCCGGTATCTGGACCGAAGGGGAATATGTTCCTACAGTAGGGCTTTCCGCAAGTATCGAATATGATGGAGAGGGTGATACTGCTGCGGATTGGAATCCGGAAGCCATACCTTCCTTAGGAGAGCCAAACGACGCCGCTCCCAGAACAACGGCTTTTAATATTACCATTAGTAATGTTACCAATTATTTGAATGTCCATGCCTTCACTACTCCGGTAGGTACTTCAGGACCTGGTCCATTGACCACCAATGGAGCCCAATATCAAATTCAATTTCAGGCAGTTCCTGGTACCAAGTTCACTCCCATTACCATGATGGGCAACAGTAACGATTGGTTTTTGGCACCTGAGGATTTGGCAGGTATCGATTTGTTTCCCAACGGTCAGGCACTTAACGGGGTGGACATTGCCAATGAGCTCGTTCTTTATGACTTAGGTACGGAAGCGGATAATGACCCTGCCTATTTTCCACCCGCCGGTGCCAATGTTGGCCCAGCGGATCCGAATACGGCAGTACGCCTTGTGGACCGCGATGGTCGCAGGGGTGATACCTATATTACCGCTGTATTGGATTATGCCCCAGGTACGGCAACCTCGGCCGGAACGTTTACCCTCACCATCGAAGCCATCATGGCTCCACAGCAAGCTACGGATCGCGGCGCCATTCTTAGTGAAGTGCAGTATCAAGGAGCGGATTATGTGGAAATTTTAAATACCGGTTCAACTACCCTGGATTTAAATAACTATTGGTTATGCTTGGGCCCGGGAAGATATGCCAGAATTGGTACCCTTACTCCCGTTAACGGAACGATAAACCTCGCTGCAGGTGAAGCGTTGACATTGCCTTTTGAAATGGGTGATTCTGAAGGATTGGGCTTGTACAGTTCAAACGCTTTTACAGATTCCAATGCCATGGTGGATTTTGTACAATGGGGTGTTGCAGGTAGTGCTCGTGAGAATGTGGCCGTAGCTGCTGGGCTTTGGACCACAGGTGACTATTTACCAATTGTTTCGGCATCAACAAACAGCATTATTTCCAATGGAATTGCCTCAGGATTTGCCAATTGGACAGAAACTTCCACGCCTTCGTTTGGTTCTGATAACGGAGCAAATACGTTTAACAACGGTTTTGTTGTGACTCCAGGACTGGTAGTATTGCATGCCCTACCAGAACCATTGTTCACTTTGGGACAAGCTGATAGGGGTGTTGGCTTGGAAGCCATTGCCGAAGACGGCAACGTAATGCCCTTGTACAACTGGTTCAAGGAAACGGGTTCGCAAGGCGCGCCATTGCGTTTGGCATCATCACTGAGCGTTTTCTCTCCGGGGCTTGTTTATGCATTTAATGGGGAAAGGGATCCACTGGTGCTACAGGGGGAAACCAACAATCCAGGGAACGGACTCGAGGAATTGGCCGAAGATGGTGATAACTCCGTGGCAGTGGCCTACCTGGAGAGTTTAGGTTTGCCTGTTGCGGGCAGTAATGAAACAGCACCCGTTGGTCCCGGGGAATACCTAAGTTTTACCTTGGAGGTGCCCCAAGATCAAAACTTTAAGTTCGGATTCTCCACCATGTACGTTCAAACCAATGATTGGTTTATTGCCTATAATAACGCTGGTTATCCACTCTTTGATGAAAACGGTGCGCCTGCATCCGGTTTCGGTGCCAGTGAGAAATCATACCTGTACGATTCGGGAACGGAAGTGGACGAAGCGGTAGGCTTTGGCATTTATCAGGCCCCAAGACAGGGAGGACCTAATGAAGGCCCTGCCGATGCAAACACCACTGTGCGCAGGGTAAGCGAATTGGAAGATGTTCAATTTGGAAAGGGACTTATCAGCAGTGGGCCCGGTGTGGTTTATTTACAGGACCCAAGAGGGGGATATAATGTTGTTCGAGTAGAGATTCAGCCACAATAGCAACTTCATTTTCAGTTAGTGTTTGGTGTTTTATTGTTGCAAGAACCGAGGGATACCCCTCGGTTCTTTGTATTTTATGCAATAATCATGAGACCGTTGTATCCAATACCCCCGGGATAATTACTTTTTTCCTATTTTCAGTACACATTTTGTTTGTATTCCTGTACCACCAGTAAACATGAAAAACATTAACCGAAGAAATTTCCTCAAAAAGACCTCCATGGCAACGGCTACCGTGGGTGCGCTATCCTTGTTTCCGGAGTATTTAAGAGGACAGTCAGAGCGGCCATCCGCGGCCACCTATATGGGAGGCTTTGCCGCACCAAAACTGGAAAATATTAGAGCGGCTTTTATCGGTGTGGGGGCAAGAGGTGGCTACCATCTCAAGTTTTTGGCCTCCTTGCCTGGAACCGAGGTTGTGGCCATATCTGATTTGTATGAGGATTTGGTTATGGAAAAAGAAGGATGGGTGCGGGAAGTCACCGATAAAGACAGGCATCAAAACATCAAATTGTACCATGGGCATGAGGATCGATGGAAAACCATGCTGGCCGAGGTCAAACCGGATATCGTGTTCATCGCCACCAATTGGCTAAATCACGCCCCAATGGCGATTGAGAGTATGAAACAGGGCGCCCATGCCTTTGTTGAGGTTCCCATTGCGTTGACACTCCAGGAAATGTGGGACATCGTAGATACGTCCGAAATGACACAAAAACACTGTATGATGTTGGAGAACGTGAATTATGGTCGGGACGAATTGATGTTTCTCCATATGTGCAGACAGGAAGTGATAGGCGAGCTCTTACACGGAGAAGCAGCTTATATCCATGAATTACGGTGGCAAATGGAAGAACAGGATAGGGGAACAGGCTCTTGGAGGACCTATCATTATGCCAAAAGAAACGGAAATTTGTATCCAACCCATGGATTAGGGCCCGTAGCCCAATATATGAGTTTGGGAAGAAAAGAAGATACCTTTGGGAGTTTGGTCTCTTTCTCGAGCCCTGGGTTGGGACGACAAGCATACGCCAAAAAAAAGTATCCGAAGGATCATAAATGGAACCAATTGGATTTTAAAGGGGGTGATTTGAATACTTCGATCATTAAAACCCATTTGGGTAGGACCATTATGGTACAATGGGACGAAACCAGTCCCCGGCCATATTCAAGATTGAATTTGGTCCAAGGAACAAAAGGGGCTTTGGCCGGTTTCCCCACCCGGGTCGCTTTGGAAGGTGGTGTAGCGGGACTAACCAAAGATCATCACTCATGGGTGCAGGGTGACCAACTTCAAGCACTTTATGATACGTACGACCATCCGCTGTACAAACGCTTAAATAAGGCTGCCAAAGAAAGTGGCCATGGGGGCATGGATGGAATTATGGTGTACCGTATTGTGGAATGTTTACAAAAGGGATTGCCCCTGGACCAAAATGTATACGAAGGTTGTTTTTGGAGTGCCGTGGCCCCTTTGAGTGAACGGTCCGTGGCCAGTGGAGGTTACCCACAGCCATTTCCGGATTTTACAAGGGGAAATTGGAAACATACCCAACCACTTCAAATCGTTTCTTAGTCCATGATTGGAATAAGGGTTCCAGCCCGTATCTGTTTTTTTGGGGACCATCAGGATTATTTGGGTCTGCCCGTAATTGCCGGTACCATTGACCGATATATGGAATTGGAGGCCAAGCCCATTCAGTCAAATGAGTTTCAATTGGAACTCAAGGATATGAATTCCTCCAGAACCGTTCCTTTGGATACAAATGGGGAAAAGGTGGCCCCTAGGGATTACATTCGCTCCGCAATGGCCGTTTTGCTGGAAAAAGGTTTTCGGTTTAAGCAGGGCTACAAAATTGAAATATCCGGAAACATTCCAATAAATGCCGGCCTTTCAAGCTCCTCTGCACTAACCGTTGCATGGATTCGTTTTTTGGTTGCCATCCAAGAAGGGAGAATACGTTTTACGGATTCGGACATAGGACATTGGGCCTATGAGGCTGAGGTACGCTTTTTTGATCAACCGGGTGGATTAATGGATCAATATACCATTGCACAGCAGGGACTGCTTTTTATTGATACGCTACATGGAAAAACGGAGAGGTTAAAAGGAAGATTGGGAAATTTGGTGATAGCGGAGTCTGGAATAGCCAAAAGGACTTTGGATGTGCTTCAAAATGCGAGAAGCTATCAACAAAATGCATTATATGGGATAAAGGCTCTAAATCCAGAATTTAAAATTCAGGATGCCACCGTAACGGATTATGAAAAATACAAGGGGGTGATTCCAGAAAAATATGGCAGATACTGGTATGCTGCCATACACAATTATGATATTACCCAAAAGGCGAAAAGGCTTTTAAAAAGTGAAAACTCCGACCTGATGGAGTTGGGAGAACTCATGAACCGCCATCAAAAAGTATTGGAGGACTATATTGGAAATACCCCCAAGGAAATGGCCATGATGATGGATGCGGCCAGGAAAGCAGGGGCAAATGGAGCAAAGATTATTGGCTCGGGGGGAGGAGGTTGCATGGTCGCCATAGTGGATGATGCCCATAAACAGGATGTGATTACCACTTTTTTGGACAATGGGGCAAAAGCCGCTTACCAAGTTGAACTTACATATCCCAAAGTATGAGGAACAATAGTTTGGTCATTATGGCTGGAGGAGCTTCTTCCAGAATGAAAAAGAGCGTGGAAGGTTCGGATTTATCCAATACGATAATCCAAACCGCTAAAAAGCTACATAAAAGTCTCATTCCCCTGGGTAAAATGGGTAGGCCCCTTTTGTACTACCTGATGCAAAATGCCGTAACGGCCGGTATACGGAAGATTTATTTGATCACTTCTCCGGAAAATGAAGCTTTTATGGATTTTATAACCGAGTTGGGGAGCATGGAAAAGTTTCGTGAGTTGGAGGTGAAGGTTGCCGTTCAACATATTCCTTCCCATCGGGAAAAGCCCTTGGGTACCGCTGATGCACTCCAACAGTGTTTACGTCAGCACCAAAATCTACTCGATGAAAACTTCACGGTCTGTAATGGGGATAACCTCTATGATACTGGGGCGTTTAGTGCGTTAATGGCGGGGAGAAAAGTCACCAATGCATTGATTGGTTATGATGGGAAAGGCTTGGGCCATCCCGAGGAAAAAATTGCCAGATTTGCGTTATTGGATTTCAACGATGCTGGTTTTGTAACTGATATTTTGGAGAAACCGACCGGTTCGGTATTGGAGGATTATCGCAAAAGACATGGGAAGCTTTGGGTAAGTATGAATATTTTTAATTTTCATGGAGCGACCATTTCCCCCTTTTTGGAGGACTGCCCCATTCATCCCATAAGAAAAGAGAAGGAGCTACCTGAGGCTGTTCGAAATATGGTCAAGGAATTTCCCCAAAGCCTGCTGTGTATTCCCCGCTCAGAAAAGATTCCGGATTTGACCTCAGCATCGGATATTGCCACTTTTTTTGACTGAAAATGTAAAAGAGGCCCGTTAAGACCTCTTTCTATTTATAATACTTGAAAAGAAATTAAAACTAAACCAGGACAAATCTAGTGTTCTTGCCAATAGCACTGGGATAACAAAAGATCAAAATGGTTAATGAAAGATTAAGAGCCTGTTTGGGAATTCGTGATTGGAATTGTTATAGGGCATTTTTAGTGTGGAATGAGGCACAAAATAGCGAAAGCTATGGGCGAGCCAGTGCGATGGAAGAGCATAGCCATAGTTATCGACCAAAATTTTAACAATATGCCGTGCAAACCAGTCTAAGGGCTAGGTAAAAAGGACATAAGAAAACAATTGACAAATTCCCAAACAGGTGCTAAGGTTATTCCAATACCATACAACACCGTATATTGTGGCATAAATCCTTAAGCATTGTTTCGTTGAAAAACAGAAGCCTTTTCATAATCGTTTTTGTGGTTTCCATTTTTGGGTTGGCCTTTGTACAATATCAATATCTTAGAATAGGCTTGAACCTCGCCAAGATTCAATTTAGTGAAAAGGTGGAAAGGTCCATGGAGGATATAAAGAGGGGGCTTAGAACGGAGAATGAACTTACTTTCCTGATGGTCAGTGCAATGCGACGGGATACGTCTTTTTTTAAGACCAGTCCGGATAGTGTTTTGGATGCTTCGAGTTATTTTCTAAATGATTTTTTAAGGGAAAGTCTGATCCAGAATGGAGTGGAGGCAGATTTCACCTATACCCTGACCACCAGGGATTCTGCATACTATCTTAAATCCCCCAACGTATTTGGGGAGCGTGAAAAGAGCAATTCCTATCCTATTCTGTTGGATGGTTATCTCCCAAATCTCTTTGGACAGCGATTTGTGCTGAACCTTAAATTTCGGGATTTAAATCGCTATTTCCTTTCACAATTGAATGGCCTTACCCTCCCCAGTATTATTTTTCTATTGGGAATCATTGTTGTGGTGATTTGGATTTTGCGGACCTATTACTGGCAACGCAGGATCATCACCACTACCGACGCATTTATCAATAACCTGACCCATGAACTTAAAACACCCGTTTTTTCCATTAGCCTGGCTTCCAAAATATTGAAGGATAAAGTGGATGATTCCGCACAGACGTTTGTAACGATTATAAATCAACAATCCGAACGTTTATCAAATCATATCGAAAAGGTGTTGGAACTGGCTACCATGGAGCGAAAAAAGGCGGTAATACAATTGATGCCCATTGATTTTTACCCCTATTTGGAAAAAGTCTGCAAGGATTTCAAAGCGCTTTCGGCCCTTGAAAAAGTTGACTTTTCCTTTGAGCTAACGAAAGGTCCCTTTCTCATAAAAGGAGAGTCCTTCCATTTACAGAACATGGTCAACAATCTTTTGGACAATGCCAAAAAATATGCAGATTCGCCCAAGGTGGAGTTAATGGCTTGCAGGAAAGCAAAAAGCTTGTATATTGAAATCAAAGACAATGGATATGGGATTGCCAAGGAGGAGCAGGGCAAGGTTTTTGAAAAGTACTATCGGTCCAATAGGGGCAATGTCCATACGGTTAAGGGTTTTGGATTGGGACTTAATTATGTGAAGACGATCGTAAGGCAACATAAAGGAAAGATCAAGCTGGAAAGCGAACCCCTTAAGGGAACCACGGTTACTGTACAAATTCCACTGTATGACATCCAATAAAAAAAGGTTGTTATTGGTAGAAGATGAAGAATCCCTGGGGTATCTTCTCTCTGAATATCTTGGAATGAAGGGGTTTCAGGTAACTTGGGCCAAAGATGGTGAGGAAGCTTTGGAACTTATGGAGAAGGGAAACTTCGATTTGGCCATTTTGGATGTGATGATGCCTCGAATGGATGGTTTTGCCCTGGCCGAACGGATGCGGATCAATGCTATGGAGTTGCCATTTTTGTTCCTCACGGCGAGATCGCTCAAAATAGATGTCCTTAAGGGATTTGCCCTGGGCGCGGTTGATTATTTAAAGAAACCCATCGATGAGGAGGAACTGGTGGTACGTATCCATACGCTTTTGTCCCGATTGATCCCAGAAGACCGTTCCATGGAACAGGAAATCCTGGTTTTGGGTCAGTATCAATTGGACTGTAAGAATCAAAAATTGATTTTTGAGGATGATTTCACTACGCTTACTACCAGGGAAATGGAATTGCTAAGGATACTGGCCATCAACAAAAACAATTTATGTACACATAAGGAAATCCTCATCAAGCTATGGGGGGACAATGATTATTTCAACAGGAAAAGTCTCAATGTGTTTATTACCAGATTGCGTAATTATTTAAAAAAGGACGATACCCTTAAAATTGAGAATGTCCATGGCAAGGGTTTTATTCTTAGGATTCCAAATATTGCTTAATTTCAAGGTATGGAAACTTATGCGAACGCTTTGTTATATGCCATTCCCTTTTTCATTGGGTTGGTACTCCTGGAAATAGGTTATGGGTATTTGGTAAAGGACCAAAAACACAATGTTATGGACACGGTAAGCAGTTTAAGCTCCGGTCTTACCAATATTGTAAAAGATTCCCTGGGGCTCGTTTTGGTGCTGGTGGGCTATCCATTTTTGTTGAAGTATTTGGCTTTGTTCACAATTGAATCCACTTGGTTGGTTTGGATTTTGGCATTTCTATGTATTGATTTTGCGGGGTACTGGAACCATAGATTAAGCCATCATGTCAATATTTTTTGGAATCAACATGTCATCCATCATAGCAGTGAGGAGTTTAATTTGGCCTGTGCATTACGGCAGTCCATTTCCAACGTAATAGGGTACTTTGCCCTATTACTGATTCCGGCTGCTTTATTGGGGGTGCCCAATGAGGTCATTGCCATTTTGGCCCCTATCCACTTATTTGCCCAATTTTGGTACCACACCCAGCATATTGGTAAAATGGGTTGGCTTGAATATGTGATCGTAACCCCATCCCAACATCGGGTGCATCACGCCATTAATCCGGAATACATTGATAAAAACCTAGGTCAGATACTTTGTATATGGGACCGTATGTTTGGCACTTTCCAAGAAGAGTTGGATAACGTTCCACCCCAATATGGGGTTTTAAAACCCGCCGCGACCTGGAATCCGATCATAATCAATTTTCAACATGTTTGGAGACTGATGAAAGATGCATGGCGCACCAAGAACTGGAAGGATAAATTGCGTATATGGTTCATGCCAACGGGATGGCGACCAAATGACGTCAATGAAAAATATCCCATGTCAAAAATTGAAAATGTTTATGCTTTCAACAAGTATAAGCCCCAAGCTTCCCCGTCTTTAAAAGGGTATGCTATTTTTCAGTTATTGTTCAATACGGGATTGATGCTTTTTATGTTCTACAATTATTCTGAAATAGGATTTAACAACCTTCTCCTATTTGGAGCATTTGTATTTGTGGGCATTTATGGGTATACCTCATTAATGGATAGGAAGCGCCATGCCTTCTGGATAGAATTGATTAGAGGTGCCATGGGCTTTTTGCTTATTTGGCTTACTGGTGATTGGTTTGGAATCGATGACTATTGGGAGTGGGGGAGTACCGCTGTTCTGTTTTATTTCGGAATCACCATTTTTGGGGGATGGTACTATACTTTTTTGGAAAGTTCAACCAAACCTGAAGTAAATATCACGGCTTAATCAGGTTTTAGTTCCTTATTGACCAATTCAATGTAGTTGGCCATTGCCTCGTTCCTGTTGATGTTTTGGGCCTGGATAAGCGCATTGGCCTTAAAGGCATTGATCAGCGGCGTTTTGCTTCCAGGATTGTCAAAGTTTTTATTGGCAATTTTATAATACGCATACAGCTTTAGGAGAATATCTGCCGGGATAGGCTCTACGTAGTTGTTCACATATTGAACGGCTTCTTGGAACTTGTTTTGTAAGCTTTTGTCAACCATCTTGTTCCGGTAACATCGCAATGCAGGTCCTTGCACCCACAACTTTTTGATTTAATCCCACACAAATCTTACAGTCAAGGGGAAGCAATACATCCACCCTTGAGCCAAACTTAATAAAACCGGCGTCATCACCCTGTACCACTTGTTCCCCTTCCTCGGCATAATTCACAATCCTTCTGGCCATGGCACCTGCAATTTGCCTGTAAAGGATTTCACCAAATTTTGGGGTATGGATGACAACCGTGGTTCTTTCGTTGTCCGTACTTGACTTGGGATGCCACGCAACCAAGTATTTTCCAGGATGGTATTTGGAATAGGTAACCGTGCCACTTGCGGCGTACCTTGTAACATGAACATTCAAGGGGGACATAAAGATGGATACCTGTCTTCTTTTTCCCTGGAAATATTCGGTATCCTCCACCTCTTCAATTACGACGACCTTCCCGTCAACTGGGGCGAGGATTTCATCAAAATTAGGGGTCAAAGGCCTTCTGGGGTTTCTGAAGAACTGTAGGATTAAAATCAATAGTACAAGGGAAACCACTTGAATAAGCATACGGAGCCATTCCAAGGCAACAAAGTATTGCGTTAGAATAATTACGGCAACCACCAAAAAAAAGGTAGTAAGAATAATGTTCTTACCTTCTTTATGAAACATAGGTAAACAAAATTAAGGTCAAATATGCAAATGGTGCTGCAAAAACCAAACTATCCAATCGATCCAATATTCCGCCATGCCCCGGTAAAATGGCACCACTATCCTTTACACCGGCTACACGCTTAAATTTTGATTCCAGTAAATCACCCAGGTTACCCATAATTACGATAACTACGGCCAAAACCATCCACTGTTCCGTGGTGATGATTGGTTCATACCTAGAAATAATGTACGCGGCAACCATTGCAAAAATAAGACCTCCCAGAGAACCTTCAATTGTTTTTTTGGGGGAAATTCTTGGAAATAGTTTACGCCTTCCCAAAGTTTTCCCCACCAGATAGGCAAATGAATCGTTCACCCATATCAAAATGAAGACCCCCATGATCAAAAGCTTTGCAAAATGTTGGTTTTGATAGGGAATCATGGTCAGGAAAACACAGCCCCCGCCTATGTAGAACGTGGCAATCACATATTTTTGGAGCGTGGTCAGTGCATTTTTTTGAGGGGAAAACAAATAGGCCAGCAATGCCAAGTCCACGGTAATGGTCAAAACCAATAGTATTTTGATTGGGGCAAAGTCATGGATCAAATAGATAAAAGCCCACCACAACGCCAAATAGGCAATAAAAACATAATATCCTGTTATTTTCATCAGTCTTTTGAACTCATAAAGGCAAGCCAGTCCAAAGGCCATAAAAAGAAAATCAAAGGCATCCGAGCTCAAAAAAACGGCGGATAACAATAAAAAAACGTAAACAATTCCGGTAAGTGACCTACGCAGAAGTTCTCTCATACACTAGTTAGTAGTCTTCCAAAAGCAAAAGATAGACATTTTTTGAAGCACTACCGTAGGAGAGAAAATCATTTTTGTTTTCTGGTGTGGGAAGAAAATGTTTTAAGGTCGTTATATTATCAGGAATCTTTTGGGGATATTTTTTCTTGATGATTTTTAAGGCTTCACTAATGGAATCCACCAGTTGGCTCGTTGTGGCAAAAACAATTAGATTGCTTGGCAATTCGTTTAGTTTTTTCTCTTTAATTTGATGTGAGCATACTAAAATGGAACCATTGTGGGCTATGAGGTGCTCGCAGGTGGTAAAGAAAATATCGCTTTCGTTCCTGTTGTCCGTGAACGATAGTTTTTCTGAGGCAAATCGTTCATTGATTCTTTTGTTCAAGGTGTAGAAAAAATGACCCTGCCAGTTATTTTCTGAAACAATATTGGCCAAAGCGGCCTGAACCTCGGTAAAATCTTCACAGTAGATAAATTTCCCCCCATTTTTTTTAAAATAAATAGTAAACTTTTCATCTATGGGGATTTGCAAATCTGGCATGTGTTCGCCCCTAGTTTCCGCAGCTTCTTTAGAAACTTTTTTACCTCCTCCAAAAAGTTTGTCAAATAGGCTCATATTTCTTTTAGGCCATGAAATGGGAAGGGGAAAGGGTTAGTTGGTTTCTTCCCTTACTTCTTCCGTTTCAGTATCGTTGGATTTAGGTTGTTCCGCCCCCTCTTCTTCCTTTTCAAAAGGACGTTTTCCAAAGATTTTTTCCAAATCGTCCTTAAAAATTACTTCTTTTTCCAACAACCTGTCCGCCAATTGGGTTAATTTATCCTTGTTTTTATCAAGAATGGAAATAGCCCGCGTATATTGCTTCTCGATAATTTTAGAGATTTCCTCGTCAATTTTTTGAGCGGTCTCTTCACTGTACGGTTTGGTAAAACCATATTCGTTTTGTCCTGAAGAGTCGTAATAGGTAATATTGCCCAACTCATCATTCAGCCCGTAAATAGTGACCATTGCCCGTGCTTGTTTGGTAACTTTTTCCAAATCACTTAAGGCACCGGTGGATATTTTATTGAAAATGACCTTTTCTGCGGCCCGTCCACCCATGGTGGCGCACATTTCATCCAACATTTGTTCTGGGCGAACGATCAACCGTTCCTCCGGAAGATACCATGCCGCGCCCAGGGATTGTCCACGGGGCACAATGGTAACCTTGACCAATGGTGCTGCGTGTTCCAACATCCAACTCACCGTTGCGTGACCCGCCTCATGGTATGCAATGGTTTTCTTTTCCTCTGGTGTAATTATTTTGTTTTTCTTCTCCAGTCCCCCTACAATCCTATCCACGGCATCCAGGAAATCCTGTTTGGTCACTGCCTTTCTTTCTTTTCTGGCGGCAATCAATGCCGCTTCATTACAAACGTTGGCGATGTCCGCTCCGGAAAATCCAGGTGTCTGTCTGGCCAAGAAATCCAAATCCAAAGTTTCTGCGGTTTTTATGGGACGCAAGTGAACTTCAAAGATTTCCTTTCTTTCCCTGATGTCCGGTAAATCAACATATATCTGCCTGTCAAACCTACCTGCACGCATCAAGGCTTTGTCCAGGACATCGGCACGGTTGGTTGCAGCAAGTACGATAACATTGGTATTGGTACCAAAACCATCCATCTCCGTCAGCAATTGATTCAGGGTGTTTTCACGTTCATCATTGGAACCAGTGAAATTGTTCTTTCCCCTGGCACGACCTATGGCATCAATCTCATCTATGAAAATAATGGCGGGAGACTTGTCCTTGGCCTGTTTGAAAAGGTCACGCACCCTGGAGGCACCTACACCAACGAACATCTCTACAAAATCTGAACCCGAAAGGGAGAAAAAAGGAACTTTGGCTTCTCCTGCCACTGCTTTGGCCAACAACGTTTTTCCTGTTCCCGGAGGACCGACCAATAAGGCCCCTTTGGGTATTTTACCACCCAGGGAAGTATACTTGTCCGGGTTTTTCAGGAACTCAACAATCTCCTGTACTTCCTCTTTTGCACCTTCCAAACCTGCAACATCCTTAAATGATGTCCTTGTATCCGTTTTCTCATCAAAGAGTTTGGCTTTGGACTTTCCAATATTAAATATTTGACCGCCAGCGCCACCAGCGCCGCCACCGGACATTCGGCGCATCAAATAAATCCAAATCCCAATAATGAGAATAAAGGGAAGCAAGGATAGCAGCAAATCCCCAAGGACATTGGATTCCGTATCAAATTCAACGATGGTATCAAGATTGTTTTCCTTTTTTATCTCGCTGATTTCATTCTGAAATATCTGTAAGTCCCCGTAGTCCAAAATATATTGGGGCACCAAACCGGTAGTAGGGAGCATAGGTTTGTCCGCAACGCCTTTGTGGACATCTTTCTTAAGACCTTCGTCCGTCAAGAAGACCTTTGCCTGCCTGGTATTGGTAATGATTATAATTTTAGAGATATCCCCATTTCTAAGAAATTCCTGCATTTCGGAAGTGGTGGTCTTCTCCGTATTGGAGAATGTGGCACTGCCAAAAAATTGGAACCCCAGGATAAGGGCAATAATTACACCGTAGATCCACCAAGAACTGAACCGGGGTTTTTTAGGGGTATTTGAATTTTCTTTTGCCATTTTTTTAATTGTAGCTGCTCTCTACCATAGTAACTTTGGCATCACCCCAAAGTCCTTCGATATCATAAAATTCCCTGGTATGCTTTTGAAAAACGTGAACCACAACGTTAACATAATCCATTAATACCCATTCTGCGTTGTCTGCGCCTTCAATATGCCAAGGTTTATCCTTAATTGATTTGCTGACCGTCTTTTGAATGGAAGATACTATTGCGTTGACGTGTGTGTTGGATGTTCCGTTACATACTACAAAGTAATCGCAAACTGTATTTTCTATTTCCCTTAAATCCAAAAGGTTTATATCTATCCCCTTTACTTCTTCAATTCCCGCTATGATTAAGGTAATTAGTTCATCTGCGCTAGCTTTGTTTTTCTGCATCCAAAAAATTTAATTTCTACAAAGTTATTACTTTTTTGTTTTGACCGACGGTGTTTTTAACATAACATTGAACGGTATAAAGCATAGTTACATGCACCTAATCAAACTTAATGCCATCGCTTCGACCAATGATTATTTGAAACAATTGGCACAGCAAAAAGACCTTAGGGATTTAACGGTTGTGGTATGTGACCATCAAACCAGTGGTAGGGGACAAAAAGGGAACAGTTGGGTTTCGGAAGAAGGTAAAAACCTTACTCTGAGTGTGTTAAAACGATTTTCCAACCTTGGGGCCAGGCAGGGTTTTAGTCTAAATTGCTTGGTTTCCCTAGCTATTTTTGATGTGTTACAAGAACTGTCAGTTCCTGAAGTTCGGGTTAAATGGCCTAACGACATTATGTCAGGAAATAAGAAGATATGTGGCATTTTGATTGAAAATACACTTCAAGGTACCACAGTGCAACAAAGCATTATTGGTGTAGGACTTAATGTGAACCAAGCTAATTTTGGGGAACTTACAAACGCTTCTTCCTTAAAGTTGGCCACAGGAAAGGACTATAATTTGGATGAATTATTGAACAAGCTTTTGCGCCATATCGAATTTCGTTTGAAATCCCTGGAAGTACTGAATTTCCAGGAAATTATACAACAATATGAGGCCGTACTGTTTCGGATGGAAACCAAAGCACCATTTCGTGTGGGGAAGGAGCAACCCTTTAAAGGTACGATCAAAGGCGTTACGGAAAGTGGCCAGTTAAAAATAGAGCGGGAAAACGGCCGAATGGAACACTTTAATTTTAAGGAAGTGACCTTTATTTATTGACCGATCACGTCCATATTGGAGGATAGGGTCCCTATAAAATTGGTAATGGGACTTTTGATCATCATTGCCATCATGGCGTTGAATTCCCCTTCAAAACTTAGGGTGACCTCACTGGTATCCCCATCCAATTCTTGGATAGCTGCGGTTAGGGTAAATGAAAGTTTGCTACTGGCCGCTCCATAAATCACTTTGGAATTTGGATATTTCTCCTTTAGGCGCAGCACAATTTCGGGCATTCCCTTTAGGGCAAATCTAAAAGTGCTTTCGTCCAAAACCTCGAACTTATCAATGTTTTCAGGCATAAGCTTTTCAAAGTTCCGGATGTCACAGAGAAAATCAAAGACTTCTTTTGCACTGGTATTCAAACTTTTTTTAGGTGCTTCTATATACATAATTTACTTAAGGTTGCCATTGGTCCGGAGCCGTTCTCCATTCCATTAGCGTTTTTAATTGGGATTCTCGGATATACTGTGTTTGGGCAGCCTGCTCGATCAAATGCCCGTAATCACTTAATGTATGTAATTGGACATGTTCATTTTTAAAATTCTCGGTCGCTGCCTCAAAGCCATAGGTGAAAATGGCCACCATGCCCTTTACATCCAGTTTGGCCGCTTTCAGGGCGTTCACCGCATTAAGGCTACTCTTACCCGTGCTGATCAAATCTTCAATGACTACCACACTTTGTCCGGGTTCCAAATGGCCTTCAATTTGATTCTGCCTTCCATGCGACTTGGGCTCGGGCCTTACATAAACAAAAGGTAACCCTAAGGATTCCGCCACTAGGATACCAATACCTATGGCACCAGTGGCCACTCCGGCAATGGCATCGGGCTTTCCATAAATTCCTTCAACCTGCTTGGCCATTTCCTCGCGGACAAAATTCCGAATCTGTGGATAGGACAAAATTATTCGGTTATCACAGTAAATTGGGGATTTCCAACCGGAAGCCCATGTAAATGGACTTTCAGGACTCAACTTAATTGCATTAATTTGCAGCAACAGCTCAGCTGTTTTTTTAGCGCTGTTCTTGTCCAAAATCATTGCGCAAATGTATAAAGTTTTTGTAAATGAGTCTCCGTTGATTTTGACCAATCAACAACCGGACAACTCTTTGGGAAATGTTTTCACCCTTGAGGACAATGCCATAAATTATGCAATAACCGCTCTCGCCAAAAACCTTTTGGATACCGCTTATATTTTTGAACCGGGCAACGACATCCTTGAGAAGTTTACCAGTAAAATACCTATGATCGTTGCTGGGGGAGGATTGGTGAAAAATAAAAAAGGAAAGGTGCTCTTTATCTTTAGAGAGGGAAAATGGGACTTGCCCAAAGGGAAGTTGGACAAAGGCGAATCCATAGAAGCTGCCGCCGTAAGGGAAGTGGAAGAGGAGACCGGGGTAGAAAACCTTAGTGTAAAACGATATTTACAGACTACGTACCATATTTTTAGGAGGGGGGACAAATTCAAACTAAAAAAAGTGTACTGGTTTGAAATGTATACCGATTATTCCGGCAAGTTTGTTGCCCAGGAAGATGAGGGCATTACCAAAGTAAAATGGAAGGGGCCTAAAAAAACGGAAAAGGCCCTTAAAAATTCCTACCGAAACATAAGGATCCTTTTTGAAGAAAATCTAATCTTTTAACAGAAAAGCGGCTTCGCTACCCTTTACTATGCGATAAACGGGATACTGCAGGTGGGCCGGTTCACGATATTGCGAGTTCTTGTAAATCCATTCCAATTGGGCATACCAGTTTTCGGAAAAGTCTTTTTCTTTTGCTTTTTTAAGCTCAAAACTGTCTTTTAAAAACGCATTTTCCTCTAAAATCCTGAGGGCCAAATCTTCAAAAACATAAGGGGAGAAACCTTCCTTTTGCTGAAGGACAGTGTCAAAAAAGTTCCAGTTAAAAAAGGAATCGACCGCTTCCGGTTCCAAGGTTTCCAATACATAGCGAATCCCCTCTTGCCGAGTGGGAATTACGTAATCCCCCTTTTGTACGTGGACCTCTATTTGGGATTTGGTTACCTGGGTATTGTAATGCGGATAATGTCCTTCGTATGGTCTGGAATACGTTTTGTAGGATTCAATATGATAACTTTCAACACTTAGAAGCGTATCCTTTTCCACTTCAAAGTAATCAATATCGTTCGCGGCCAGGCGATCAATGACCTTCTGCCACCCCTTTTTCAGAAGGTAGGCTTCGGGTACTTCAATGGTATCTTTGGGGTAAAAATGATTACGGTAAGGGATTTCCTTCTCAAAGGGCTTTGTTTTGTCGTATCGTAATCTTGGCATGCCGGTCAACTCGCTCAAAAGGGTATCTGCAGTGAAACCCTTAAAATTCAATTTCGTAACCTTAGTGGTGTCCAATACCCAATTCAATGGAAAGCCTTTCATTTTTAGTGCAGATTCATTGGCCTTGGTTCTAAGGGATTTGATTTTTTCGTAGTCCCTGTCCGCTATATCCACCATTTGCCGCAATAGCTGATAGGTACTTTCAACCCTAGGTTTGTAGGGTTTTAACATATGGGTTTCGACCATCATCCCGAGGGTGTTCCATAGTGAAGTATACCCTGTGGAATATCTGGGGTGGTCCATAAACTGCGAAAAACCATCATCGGGAGGCCTATTGAATACATTGACGTACGGTGTGATGTCCAGTCCGTTCTTTTGTAGTTCCATTTCCAGGGAAGGCATGAGCTCCTTATGTAAATAATTTCCCAATTCCCCACCGAGTTTATTGTGTTGGGTAAATAAATGGGTCAAAGTATATTGATAGTCAGCACCATTGCTCACATGGTTGTCTATGAATATATCCGGTTTCAATAAATGGAAAATGTCCACAAAAGTGTACGCGTTTCGGGTATCCATTTTTATGAAGTCCCTATTCAGGTCATAGTTTTGTGCGTTTCCCCGGAACCCATAGGTTTCGGGACCATTTTGATTGACCCTACTGGTACTGTTCCTATTCAACATTCCCCCTATATTATAAACGGGAATGGAGGTTACGACCACGTTCTTTGGGGCATCTATCCTTTTTTGGGCCAAATTCCTGAACAAAAGCATGGTGGCATCAATACCATCGGGCTCTCCAGGGTGGATTCCATTATTAATCAGGACAATGCTTTTTTCTTGTCGTATTTTTTGAAAATTAAAATCGGCATTGGGATTGTACGTCACTAAATGCAGAGGGTGACCGCTATCGGTATCTCCAATGGTCTGAACGTTGATTTCTGGAAATTCCCTGGCAAGCAAGAGATAGAATTCAATTACCTGATCATAGGTTGCGGTCTGCATCCCGTTGGAATCCTCAAAAATTGTGGAAAAGGTCTTTTCGTCTTGTTGGATTGAATCCTTACAGGAAAAAAGGAATGGAATTAGTAAAAAGACCAGATAGTGCGACTTCATGGGTTATTTTGACTACTGTGCGTGTCAAAAGTAGAAGATCCGCTGCTAGGAAGCTAAATTCATATTGTGGGTAACATCCCGTAAATCCAATTCATAGATTGGTTTGGTAATGAAATCGATGTGATGTCCGGTTTTTTTTACGTAGGACTTCCATTTTTGGCGATCTCTAACATCTATGGAGGAGGTGATGATCTTAATGTGCACTCCTGAAACACTTGGAAGTTTTAAGAATTCATCCAAGAACGTCCAACCATCCATAACGGGCATGTTGATATCCAAAAAAATGACCTCTGGCAACGCTACCCCCTTTTTCAAAAGTGAAGACAGGGCATCCAGGGCTTCCCTTCCATTTCTGAACTCTTCAATGCAAAGTTTTTTGCTGAACTTTTCCAGAAGCTTTCTCAATCCAAAAATGGTGATACTATCATCATCAACTATATAGACTTTGTTAAGTTTCATCTTTAAAATATACGTTAAACGTCGATCCTTTGTTTATTTGGCTATGGGCAACTATGGAACCGCCCATGGCTTCAATCTGGTTCTTGGTAATGTAGAGTCCAATACCCCTGGCGTCCGCATTGTTATGGAAAGTTTTGTACATTCCAAAAAGCTTTCTCCCATATTTCTCCATATCAATGCCCAGTCCATTGTCCTTTACACTAAAAACAATTTGGTCTTCCTCTTTTTTGGTTGATAGTATAATTTCCGGATCCCTATCCGGATGTTTGTATTTAACGGAATTGGTAAGCAGGTTCAGTAGAATACTATCCAGGTAGGCCGGTACTGCTTGCACATAGACCTTATCAGAGATTGTATTCACGATTTTTGCGTTTTTCTGTTTCAAAAAAACGGCAAGGTTTTCCTGTGCCTTGGTAATCTGTCCATTTAGGTTAATGGGCTTCTTTTCCAAATTTACATTTGTACTGATATGCACAACTTCGTTGAGGTTCTCCAGGGTATTCATTAGATTGTCCGAAGCCTTTGTCAGCATTTTCAAAATGTTTTTCTTTTCGGTTTCCTTATCCTCTTTTCCCAAGAAATTCAACAGCATGGAAAAATTTGCTGCATGGGAGCGCAGGTTATGTGAAACAATATGTGCAAAGTTGATGAGCTTCTTGTTCTGGATCGCCGTAACATTGATCAAATCGCTAAGTTGATCCTCCTTTTGTACAAGTTCGGAAATGTCGATACTGATTCCTATGAGTCCCTTGCTCTCCCCATTACCGTTCAGCCAAGGTATTTTTGAAGTAAGAAAGGAAGTAGAGGTTCCATCCCTCTTTATGCTGATCGTTCTTTTACCAATAATGGGTTTTTGGGTTTTTATCACCTGCAAATCTTCATCCCTGGAGATTTGGGCAATACTTTCCGTATAAAACTCAAAATCCGTTTTCCCAATAATGTCCTCCTGATTTTGCACACCTAGATAGTCACATTCCGATTTATTGACCAAAACTTTTCTGGATTCCAAATCCTTTATGTACAAGTTTAAGGGCAGGTTATCTATGAGTGTCCTTAGCAGTTCTTCACTCTCTTTGGTTTTGGCTTCCTGTTCAACCTGCTCGGTAACGTCCTGTATGGTCCCAATTAGTCTGGTTATCCTTCCATTTTTGTAAAGTGGTTTTCCAGCGGCAATAATCCATTTTCCGTTCCCTTTGGCCGTCTCTATCCGTAGTTTCTTTGACCAGCTTTCTCCGCGGTGTATCCCATTGTGGATGAGCATGGCAATGGTATTTCTGGAATGCCCTTGTTGATAAAAGTCTATGGCCGTTTCTACGTTGGGTTCATAGTTCATGGTAACCTCATGAATTTTTTTGGTCATGGAAGACCATGTCAAGGTATCTGTTCCAATGTTGTACTCCCAGGTACCTACTTTGGTAATTTCCGATTGGTCCTTAAGAAGGTTTTCCAGTTTTTCATACTTCATTTCATTTTCCACCTTTTTGGTGATGTCCTCAATTTTACTGATAACCCCAATTACATTTTCTTCCTCGTCATACCATGGAATGTTGGTCCATTCGTACCAGTTTTCCCTCCCGGTACTGGTAATCCTGGTTTGAATACCGTACTCGGTGTTTCCTTTAAGACAGCTCTTGAAACTATTTTTCCAAGGGGTGTTGACTTTTTCCCCATAAAGATGAAAAATGGGTGTTCCTGTTATTTTTTGCTTGGGGAATTCAAAGTATTCCAACCACTTGTCAGAAATACCGACCAACCTAAAAGAAGTATCCACAAAAGCTATGGGTTGGGGTAATTGCCTAACAAAATAACTAAATGAGTCGGTCTTTAAAGCTTTCAAATTGTAGGTTTTTAAGATGTGGGGCTCTTAATACATATGTAATTTCCTACAATTTTAGTGGTATATAACTATATTTTTAAATATATGTTGTGTATGTGCGGAAACATGTTGTTTGCTCTCCTTTTTGGTAAGAAATTGAGGTTGGAATGTTATTTTTTGACGTTAAATCCAATTTTAGCTTCGGTGACCTGTAACGATTACGGTATCGGGAACAAGCCCTTTATAGTTACCACCATTTCTAATTACATCCCTAACAATGGAGGAACTGATATAGGATTTTCCGGAGGAGGTGAGAAGGAATACCGTTTCAATTTCCGATAGCTTCCTGTTGGTATGGGCAATGGCTTTTTCAAATTCAAAATCCCCTGGATTTCTAAGGCCCCTAAGGATGAAATCCGCATCAATTTCCTTGCAAAAGTCAACGGTCAACCCTTCATAGGTCACCACTTTTATTTTTGGTTCATCCTTAAAGGCTTCCACAATAAATTTTTGGCGTTCTTCCAAGGTGAACATGTATTTCTTGTCCGCATTGATACCAATGGCGATAAAGAGTTCATCAAAAAGGGTGATGCCCCGTTTAATAATATCGTAATGCCCTAATGTTAACGGGTCAAAGGAACCTGGAAAGATGGCTCGTCTCATGTGTGGAAGGAATTTGATTAAAAATACACAGAATTTGCTATTTTAAAGCTTCTTCAATTGCACTTTCAAATAATTCGGATAGTGAAATTCCGGCTTCCCTTGCCTGTTGGGGAAGAATACTTTCTTCCGTAAGGCCGGGGGTTGTGTTTACTTCCAATAGATAGGGCTCATCGCCTTGAAAGATAAATTCACTTCGGGTATATCCGGTCATTTTTAAAACGCTATAGATTTTTTTTGCAATACGGGCCGCGTTTTGATGCTGGATGTCAGAGATTCTGGCCGGCGTAATCTCTTGGGACTTCCCTTGGTACTTGGCTTCATAATCAAAGAAATCGTTTTCACTTACTATTTCCGTCATTGGTAAAACCTCGACTTTTCCTTGATAGGTAATTACCCCAACGGACACTTCGGTCCCATCCAAAAAGGATTCAATGATGATCTCATCGTCCTCCTCAAATGCCTTTTGGATGGCAGATGGTAGTTCTTCCTCCAAATACACCTTGCTGATACCAAAGCTGCTTCCCGCCCTATTGGCCTTTACAAAACAGGGCAATCCTACTTTTATGACGATTTCATTGGTGTTTATTTCCTCTCCCTTGTTCACATAATAGGAGGTTGCACATTTTATTCCGTAGGGTTTCAAAGTGCTCAACAAGTCCCTTTTGTTAAAGGTCAAGGCTGCTTGATAATAACCACAGGAAGTTTGTGGTATGCCCAAAAGTTCAAAATAGGCCTGGAGCAGACCATCTTCCCCTGGGGTTCCATGTATGGCATTGAAAACACAGTCAAATTTTATTTTCCCATTGGAAAGGCTCAAACTAAAATCGTGTTTGTCGATTTCAACCCTCTCCCCAGTTTGCAGTTCATGGTACCAGTTATCAGGTCCAATAACTATGTTGTACGTATTGAATATTTCATTGTCCAAATGCTGTTGGACTACAGTACCGCTTTTCACGGATATTGCGTACTCACTGGAATAACCCCCTATGATAATGGCAATGTTCTTTTTCACTTTGGTCGATTAAACGCCACCAAAGTAATTAAAAAAGGGCTGTTTTTCTATATTTGTCGGCAAACCATTTGGCATGAAGGATTTTCTGGATTTTCTACGGAGTAGAACATTTTTGATTCAATTGGGCTTGGCGGTCCTGGTTTTAATTGCCATTTGTTTTATGACATTACGCTGGTTAAAAGGCAGCACCAACCATGGCGAGTTTGTTGAAGTGCCGGATTTTTCAAAAATGTCCGTAATGGAGATGCGAAAGGCCGCGGAAGATGTCGGTCTGCGTTACAAGGTTTTGGATTCCACGAACTACGACCCGGAATATCCGAGGTTTTCCATTCTGGAACAGAACCCCCCTGCCGGGACCAAGGTCAAGGAGAACCGAAAAATCTATTTTACCGTAAACCCATCGGGTTATAAAAAGGTGACCATCCCCAAAATCATTCAGGTTACCCGTCGTAATGCCACTTCCATGTTACGGGCAGTTGGATTGGATGTACAAGGCGTTACCTATATAGACGAACTGGGAAAGGATATGGTCTACTATATTAGGTACAAAGGCAAGGAGATGAATCCAGGGGATAAATTGCCCAAAACTTCCAAAGTAGAATTGATTTGTGGGAACGGTACTATCCCTGGACGTGCCATTATAAAAGCAGAATCCCAAAACTGATGATGGATTCCGATACCTCCGATCTATCACAAGATGAGCTTTTTGAACATTACCGATTTGAGGCTTCAAAGGGGCAAGAACCGCTTAGGGTGGATAAATTTTTAATGAATTTCATTGAGAACGCCACCAGAAACAAGATTCAGCAAGCGGCCAAACAAGGTCATATTTGGGTAAACAACAAGCAAGTAAAACAGAATTATCGCGTAAAGGCCGGGGACGAGGTAAAAGTACTTTTTGAACACCCCCCGTACGAGTTTTTGTTGACGCCGGAAGCTATTCCATTGGACATAGTTTTTGAGGACGATCAGGTTTTAGTGGTCAATAAACCTGCTGGAATGGTAGTCCATCCAGGACATGGGAATTATTCGGGAACACTACTGAATGCCTTGGTACATCACATTAAAGATTTACCCAACAATAGCTCTGGAAGACCTGGTTTGGTACATCGTATTGATAAGGATACCTCCGGTTTATTGGTCATCGCAAAAACAGATATGGCCATGGCCAATTTGGCTCAGCAGTTTTTTGAAAAATCCACCGAGCGGGAATATGTTGCCCTGGCCTGGGGAAGCTTAAAAGAAGATGAAGGCACTATTGAAGGACCTATTGCCCGCAATCCCAAAAACAGATTACAAATGATGGTATTCCCAGATGGGGAACAGGGTAAGGAGGCCATTACACATTACAAAGTGTTGAAACGATTGGGATATGTGACCTTGGTTTCCTGTAAACTGGAAACAGGCAGAACACATCAGATTCGGGTGCATATGAAGCATTTGGGGCATACCTTATTTAATGACGGGCGGTATGGAGGGGATAAAATTTTAAAAGGAACCACCTTTACCAAATACAAACAATTTGTGGAAAACTGTTTCAAGATTCTGCCAAGACAGGCACTCCATGCCAGGACCTTGGGATTTATTCATCCTACTACGGGAAAGAAACTACTTTTTGATTCTGAAATCCCTGATGATATGGCAAAGTGCATCGAGAAATGGGAAGGATATGCCAAGCATTTGGATGGGTAGTATAGACATCCTCAATTCCATCATTGAAAACATATTGGGCATCGCTGAGTAAGATTTTGATTTAGGTGTTATTTTTGGGGTGTTAAATTGCTTAAGATGAAAATTGTTATTTCCCCTGCCAAATCGCTGGATTTTGATTCTGACCTACCCACGGATAGATTTAGTCAACCTGAATTCCTTGAATTGTCGGAAAAACTAAACAAGGTTTTGATAAAGAAAAAACCTAAGGCGCTGTCCCAATTAATGTCGATTTCGGACAATCTTGCCCAATTGAATTGGAAAAGGAACCAACAATTCTCCATCCCATTTACCACAGAAAATGCGAGACCGGCGGTTTACGCCTTTAATGGCGATGTCTATCAAGGTCTGGACGCCTATTCCATACCCGAAAACAAACTGGAACAATTGCAATCCACATTGCGGATCCTTTCCGGTCTTTACGGAATTTTGAAACCCTTGGATTTGATTCAACCCTATAGGCTTGAAATGGGTACCCAGTTAAAGGTTGGTCGTAAAAAGAACCTTTATGAGTTTTGGAAAAAAACATTGACCGCGCATTTAAATGCAGAACTTATGGATGGTGAGCTTTTTATAAACTTGGCAAGTACTGAATATTTTGGCGCCGTTGATCCGAAGGCCTTAAAAGTTCCCGTGATATCCCCGGTATTCAAGGATTGGAAGAATGATAAATTAAAGGTCATCAGTTTTTTTGCAAAAAAGGCAAGGGGTTCCATGGTCCGGTACATTCTGGACAACGATGCCCATACCTTGGATGACATCAAGGGATTTGATTATGATGATTACCAATTTAGCCAGGAACATACGGTGAAGGAGAACGAACCCGTATTTATTCGATAGAATAATTTAACGGCAATAGCGTTGATTACATAAAAGGCTTTGCCATGAAAAACGTTGTACGGTCCCTACTACTATTTTCGCTTATTGCGGTTTCCCAGTCCTGTGATGATCGTGATGATAACCTAACCGGTCCCAATATTCGAATTCAAAATAGGAGCGGTCAAAATTTCTCACGAGTGGAGGTTCGGGTAGATACGTTGTTCTATGAGAATGTTGCCGCGGATAGCTTTTCCGACTACATGGAATTTGATTTGGCATTTCAGCAGGATACCTTAAGGGTTGAAGCGGATTCCACGGTATTTAATTTTGTCCCGGATACCGTTACAAGTCCTTTACCCATTGGTCTGTATACCTATCAATTGGATATTGACCAAGAAGGGGAACTGATCTTTAATTTTAAGATAGATTAGGCCTTAGCTTATTTTGCCTTTTCCGTACTGACCTTTTCCTCTACTGAAGTACGTTTTTTTATTTTCCGTTTTCGTCTTGCCCCGTACGATTTGTTGGCAATTTTTCCTCTTTTGGTCTTAATATCCCCTTTTCCCATGGTTTTATGTTTTATTGGTCCCTACTGGACCGGAATTCGTTACTGTGTTTTTCCCTTAATTTAAGAAAAATCAGCGGTTAAATAAAAATGGGGGATTCCATTACCTTTACACCTTATGTTTTTACATCAGCACCCATATCCCCCATTTTTGTTCAGGGGCGTGGAAAAATTAATAGTTGGGACCTTACCGCCCCCCAGATTTACTTCGCGTGAACTAAAGGAGGGTGATGTGGATTTCTGTTATGGCAGTAGGGACGGACAGCTATGGCCCATTCTGGATAGGATTTTTCAATTGGGGCTGGTTTTTGAGACTACGGATAAGGCAATCCAGCAACGAAAACAATTTCTTAAAAAATACAAGATCGGTATTTGTGACATTGTGGAACTTGCAGAACGTCAAAAGGTGGATGCTTCGGATTTGGGTATGCAGAATGTTCAACTTCGGGATATGCTTGGGTATCTCGAAAGATTTCCTTCGGTCCACACCCTTTTGTTCACCGGGGGCAATAGTAAGAATGGGCCCGAGTATTTCTTTAGGCGACATCTAAAAGCACATGGGCTGCAGTTGGAACGCGTATCCGATCAAGTACCCCGGATCCATAAATTTTTACATCCCATCACACAGAAAAGCGTTAAGACCGTTTCCTTGATTGCCCCGTCCGGCGCGGCCAACAGGGCAGTAGGGAGCCTAAGGGAATACAAAGAGCATAAAGACAGAAATCCTGAATTCAATACTTTGGATTTCAGGGTACTCCAATATCAAAAGTTTTTTTGATTTGCTCCCATCCTTTGTTAGGTTTGCAGGGTCACGGGCGTAATTTGTGATTTGGGTAAATTATCCCAAAAAATCAGGGGTTTATAACGACCTTTAACCATCATCAATTCAAATAGGGTTTCGCATGAATGAAATGCAACGGTCCCAAAAGCTGGACGAGTTCAAAAAATCGATCACCAATAAATTCAAGATCTACAATAGTCTCTTTCTAAGTCTGCCCTATACGGATATGGAAAATGTGGGCATGTTGGTGCCCCTTCTTTTTGAGCAATGCAAGAAAGGACTTAAGTCGGGTAAAAAGCCCCAGGATATTTTGAGTGACTTTTTCACACAATTTGTGGGGATTGAAGAGGAGCAGGCACAAATAGATTTCATGTTCCGCATTATACAATATGTAGAGCGCCAAGTGGTCCTCTACGACAGTGTGGAGGACGCTGCCTTTCCCAAACTACAGGAATATACCAGTTCCCTTTCCATCAAGGATTATTTTGAATTGGTAGATCAAAATAAAAACTGGGATAAAATCGCAAAGAAGCTTTCATCATTCAGTGCCAGGATTGTACTTACGGCACATCCAACGCAATTCTATTCCCCTTCGGTTTTGGATATTATTGCGGATATGCGCGTGCTGATCGATGAAAATCGTATTGATGATATTGATTTGACCTTACAGCAATTGGGCCTTACCTCATTGATCAATGCCAAAAAACCTACTCCTTTGGACGAGGCCAAGAATATTATCCATATTCTCCGGAATACCTATTATCAGGCTATTGGGGAACTTTTTCAATATGTAAAAAGTAATATACGCGACAGTGATTTTAACAATTACAACATTATAAAACTTGGTTTTTGGCCGGGAGGGGATCGGGATGGAAATCCATTTGTTACTGCCGATATGACCCGAAAGGTCGCAGATGAGCTTCGACTGACCTTAATGAAATGCTATTATAACGATTTAAAGGTCTTGCGGAGAAAGCTCACCTTCAAGGGACTCCAAGAGTCCTTAAACGAATTGAACCTGAAGCTTTATAAAGCCATGTTCCAGGAGAACTTTTTGTTGTCGTATGCGGAAATTGCCGAAAAGCTGACCGAAATCAGACAAACACTCATTACCGATTATCATTCCCTGTACTTGGATGAATTGAACGCCCTAATGGATAAAGTACACATTTTCAAGACCCATTTTGCGGCATTGGACATTCGCCAAGACCATAGCAAGCATTATTTGACCGTGGAGACCATTTTAAGGCAGCAAAGGGCCATAAAGGACTCCTTGGACGAACTTTCCGAAAGCGAATTGGTAAAATGGCTATTGGAGGGGGATATTTCTTTGGATCCCAATGATTTTGATGAAGATATCGTCAAAGAGACCATAATCAATATCAAGCAGTTAAAGGAAATCCAGGAAAGGAATGGTGAAGATGGATGTAATCGATATATCATTAGTAACTCCGAGGACATTTTTGCGGTACTATTTGTGTTTGGGCTGTTCAGGTGGTGTGGATGGAAGACCGAGGAGATTACCTTCGATATCATTCCATTGTTTGAAACGATGAAGGGAATGGAGGCCTCGGAAGCGGTAATGCAGACGCTTTTTGATACGCCGATCTACAGGAACCATTTACAACTTAGAAAAGAGACACATACCATAATGCTCGGTTTTTCAGATGGTACCAAAGATGGCGGTTACCTAAAGGCCAATTGGAGCATTTTAAAAACCAAGGAGACCCTTAGCAAAATCTGCAAGAAAAATGGGATCAAGGCCATTTTCTTTGATGGTAGGGGAGGCCCACCTGCGCGTGGTGGGGGAAAAACCCATCGTTTTTATGCTGCACAGACCAAGGATGTGGCCAATCACGAAATCCAGTTGACCATCCAGGGACAGACCATTACCAGTACGTATGGGACCAAAGAGCAGTTTATCCATAATGCGGAACAATTGTTGACCGCAGGATTGAGCAACAATCTGTTTGGGAAGGAACATTTAATTCCCACCACGCAACGAAAATTGATTGAAGAGCTCTCAGAACTCAGTTATGGGAAGTACGAGGCGCTGAAACAGCACGAAAAATTCATTCCGTATCTGGAACAGCGGAGTACCTTAAAGTATTATACCAGGGCCAATATTGGTAGTCGACCCGGAAAACGCGGCAATAAAAAACAACTGACCCTTTCCGATTTAAGGGCAATTTCCTTTGTGGGCTCCTGGAGCCAGTTGAAGCAAAATGTACCGGGTTATTTTGGATTGGGAACAGCCATAAAGAAGCTAAAGGAAGAAGGTCGATTTGGGGAGGTAAAAGCCTTGTACAGGGACGTTCCCTTTTTTAGGGCGCTGATGCACAATAGTATGATGTCCCTGGCCAAAACCAATTTTGATTTGACCAGCTATATGCGGGATGATCAAGAGTTTGGTGGGTTTTGGAGCATTTTGAACGAGGAGTTTGAACTATCAAAAAAAATGCTGCTTCAGGTTTCCGGGCATAAAATTTTGATGGAGGATGAAGTGGTGTCAAGGGAATCCGTTCGCATACGGGAACGTATTGTATTACCACTGTTGGTCATACAACAAAATGCATTGTACCATATTACCCAAGATTCCAATCTTAAGGAATTGTACGAAAAGATCGTGACCCGTTCCTTGTACGGAAATATCAACGCCAGTCGCAATTCCGCATAGTGAAAGCATAAATTTTACTGGATAAGGCAACGTTTGGGCGGTGCAATGCGTCTTTAGTATTGAACCAACCTTTTTGCGTCTTGAAACCGGAACGACTACATTACATCGATTGGCTACGTGTCCTGGCCTTTATGACCTTAATTCTATTTCATTGTGCCGTACCTTTTGTGGAGCACTATACCTGGGAAATCAATAATGAGGAAACTTCCCCTTGGATAACACGGATCATTCGGTGGGTACACCAATGGCGCTTGCCCATGCTCTTTTTTATATCCGGGGTAGGGGTAAGGTTCTCATTGCGCAAACGGAGCATTCCCAGGTTTATGGGCGAGCGTTTTGTGCGATTGTTTGTTCCGCTCGCTTTTGCCATTTTTTTTATTACCCCCATTCAAGTGTATTTTGAGTGGTTACAAAAGGGCCGGATAACTTCCGGTTATATGGAATTCTACCCTTCGGTCTATGAAATAGTTCCCTATCCCGATGGTTCGTTCACTTGGAGCCATATGTGGTTTGTGGCCTATTTATTTGTTTTTACCATTTTATTGCTACCCATTTTTTCCATGGCAAAAATTAAATGGTTCGACAGGGTCAGGAAAATGATTGCTCCGATTTTTGGGAATCCAATTGCCCATCTTGTTTTGGCAACTCCCTTTGTATTGTACATTTTTTGGTTGTACATCGATTGGCCTGAACAGGGAAGTCTTATCAATGATTGGTATGTTTTTACTTCTTCGATTACATTTTATGTATTGGGATTTTTTCTTGGGGCCATTCGGAATTTCTGGGATACCTGTCTGAAATATCGAAGGATGTTCCTACTGATAGCCCTTACTGTGGCAATTGTACTTTTTGCACGGTATTATTGGAACTGGGAACTCAATAAACCAAAGGAACAGGATATGGACCTTTATGTCTATGGCCTTTTAAATGGGCTGCATATTTGGACCATTATCCTTGCTGCCATTGGCTATGCCATGAAATACCTCAATTTTTCGAACAAGAACCTAAGTTATCTCAATACTGCGGTATATCCCTTTTACATCACGCATCAGGCGGTTATTGTGGCCTCTGGATATTACATATTGGAGTGGGATATGGGCATTTTACCAAAATTGCTGCTTCTAGTGCTGGTGTGTTTAACAACCATTTGGTTGTTGTACCATTTCATCATCAGGAAAACCGTACTGACAAGGGTATTGTTCGGCATGCGATGGAATTATGGGAACAAGCCATGATCCTACCTTAATACTGGCCTTTTACACTACTTTTATAAGGCTTAAGAAGAAGCGTACCTTGTTACTTTATTGCTTTCCAATGATTGCAAAACCCCTTTGACTGCGGCTTCAAAATCACTTTTTTGCATGGGCTTCGTCAAAAAATATTGGAGGCCATATTGCCCGGCCTTGGACGAAAACTTTTCCCAGGAGGAATTCATGATAATGGCCGCAGGGATTTCAATCTGATCCAATAATTCAAACGCATTTAGGTCGTCCAAAAGAATGTCCATAAAAACAATATCAACATTGTGCTCATATATTGCTTTAATACCTTCATAAGGGTCGGAATATGCTCCTATCAATTGTAATTTTGGATGATTTTGTACCAGAAATGAAATAGCCAGGCGATGTACTGAAGAGTCATCTATGATAACCGTTTTATAGTTCATGGGATTAAATTTGGGTAGGCTAAAGCTACTTTCATTGGCTCCCGTGACTAAAAATATAGGTTAAGTCTTACAAATATTCGATGAAAATACGTATTTCCGAAATTTGGATGGTATTACAGCATCTTGGGTATCGACAAAGGGGATTATTTATCCGGGCTATGGCTTAATAGCGAATGGAACGCCCTTATTCCATAAGCCAATTGTCCAATTCTTAAATTTTCGTTTGGGCTATGTTGGTTATTATCGGGATTGACCATTGGTATGATAAAAGCCGGTATTTTCAACTCGTTGATAAAAGGGGCAATGGGTACCGTACCCCCCATAATCCGAATCTGTACGACTTCTTCGCCAAAAGTGCCACTCAAGGTTTTTACCAAAAACTTCCCATAGGCATTGTCAAAACTGGTTCTAAAGGCATCGGTAACACTGCCTTCGGTAACCGTGACTATTTTCTCATGGGCCAGGCGTTCCTCTTTGTTGGGAACATGGTCCAAAACATGAAATCCTTGTTTTTTAATATGGTCTTTGACCAGACGTTTTAACCGATTGCCATCCGATTCCGGTACCAGTCGCAGGTCTAGCTCCGCCGTGGCACTTTCGGGAACTATGGTCCTGACGTTTTCACCAATCCATCCAGAGCCGAGACCTCTTATGTTCAGGCTTGGATATTGTAAGGCCTCTTGGTAAAAGCTCCCTACTTTTTCATGGGTTTTGAACTGTAGTTTCTCTGAAATGGCCACGGCATCATCAGGCACGCTTTTGAGAATGGTCTGGGTTTCTTCATTTAATGAAATACCGTCATAATACCCAGGTATGGTCACACGGCCTTCAGAATCTTTCATAGTGGCTAAAAGTTGGGCCAACTGAAAACCTGGGTTTGGAGCATAATTTCCATAATGTCCACTATGTTGGGGTTTTAATGGTCCATGGGTTGTCAATGTGAGGGTAGTAATTCCCCGGCAGCCATAAACGATAGTGGGTTTTCCTGAAGCATGCATTGGTCCGTCGTGAATCCATACAAAGTCGGCTTGCAATAGCTCCCTGTACAGCTTTACGGCATTGGGCAGTGGTTTACTGCCTTTTTCCTCTTCCCCATCCAGAATCACCTTGACGTTAAAGGGAAGCTCCATTTCCTCTTTTTTTAAGAGATCCAGGGCATGTAACAGCATAACAATGGGGCCCTTGTCATCTGAAGTGGAGCGGCCAAAAAGCCGCCAATCGTAATTGATGTCGTCCCCCAATTCTTCAAATTTCATCTTCCCAAAAGTATCGCCATCCGGTTTTTTAAGGACCACTTTATAGGGATCGGGCTGATCCCATTTGGAGGCATCCACCGATTGCCCATCAAAATGCATGTAAATCAATACCGAAGGTTTGGTATCGTCCATGGGTAGGGCCGCAAAAAATAAGGGCAGGTTGTCGGTATCCAATACCGCGGTATTGAATCCCCGTTTTTCAAATTGCTTTTTGAGCCAAAAGATATTATCGTCAATATCACTGGGATTTAGGGCGTCATTGGGGATGGCAATAAAATCCCTTAAATCCCTAATCGCCTCGGCAACCTGTGACTTTAAGGCGGTGCTGTCCAATTCTTGGCCAAAGCCAAATGTCAACACCAGGGAGCAAACAAAAAAAAAGTTGCGTTTCATCTAAATCTTAATCAAAAAAGTAAGAAAATACACCAATTGTCGTTGTTAGACCAAGAATTCATTCATTTTGAATACGACTCTTGATTCATCTGCTAAAGATAAAAAAGTGCTTGTTGCAATTAATCGCTCAAGCATAATTTTTCACGTACTTATTGTTTTGGTGTTGGCCGGATTGGCCACCAATTTCTTCACGGAATACCAACTCGGGGGATTTAACAGATATGCCGTAAAGCATTTAGTGGTATTTTCAATTATTCTGATTTCGTCCGTCATATGGAAGTTGAAGGGGATGACCACCAGTTTGCTCTTCATTATCATGGTCTATATCAATATCCTCTCGTCCACAATATATTTACCTTTTCGGATTGCGGATGTAAATCTGAACTTTGAGGCCTATTTTTCGAGGGTGGAGATGATCGTTTTTGTGATGGGCCTTTTATTGGCGGTTTTTGAAAAACCATGGCATCAATTTGTGGTCATTGGTTATAATACCATATTCATCATAGCCTGTGCCATGTTATATCCGGATCTGTCCATTGGCAAATACATCCTTGCGTTCATTATGATCTCATCCGTTGCCGCGGTCAGCTTCTTTGTCTTCAGCAAGGTCATACGGTTGCAGAACGAGCTGCAGGGACAGCATCAATTGGTCAGTCTTCAAAATGAGGAATTGTTGGAGCTTACCTCGTTCCGGAAAGACATTATGAAGATAATTGCCCATGATCTTAGGACACCGATACATCAAATTTCGATGCTGACCACCATTATTAGAAATTCAAATTCAAAAACCGATAGGAACAGTTATTTGGACTTATTGCAACAATCCGTTGACAAGACCTACGGCATGTTGGACAATCTATTGAACTGGTCCATGCAAAATGACGAAACCCTAAAGTCCTACATGGATATTAACCTTCATGAGCTGATAGAAGAGATACGGAGTCAGTATACACAGAACCTGAATGAAAAGGAATTAAGTCTGGTCAATGCCGTCGATACCGATTTCAATCTGTTTTATTCCAAGGAGGTCTTTCAAACGGCAATCCGGAATTTGATTACCAATGCCATTAAGTTCTCGCCACAAAACCAACGTATCCTGGTCGATAATATGGAGGATGAAAACCATTTTAGCCTAAGGGTCCATAATAGTGCCGAGGCGGTAGATGAAGAAAAGCTTTCCAAAATCAATACGGGCCAAATGGTAACCAGTTCCCTTGGTACAAAAAAGGAGAAAGGATCTGGAAAAGGGCTTTTTATTTGCAAGCGGATGCTCAAGAACAATAATGCCAGTCTAAAACTGTCCAAAAGTAAGACAGGTGTATTGGCCGAAATTCAGATTTTTAAGTCCATACCTATAAATCACGGTTTAGGTGTTGTTCAGTAATCATTTTTTTTGACTAATCTTGTTGCCATCAAAATTTGTAGCTTACAAAAGAGCTATAAGCAGATGAAAACATGAGGGTAACGGTTGTTCCAAAGTACGGGAGTCAATGGTGCAATGGGATTTCCCCATTGTTGTTTCATATGAACATTAAACTGCCAAAGTATTTTTGAATGATGAATCGATTTGATGTATTACGGTCAAGATGTGCAAAGAGCAACCCCATACTATTTTTTGTACTGGTTGTTTTGATTATGGTTTCCGGTTGTGGCTCCGATAATGAAGCTCAAGATAGCATTACGGGAACCTTAATAGTTGTGGTAAGCATATCTGATGGAACTCCGGAACCAAATGCAAGTGTAACCCTTAGCCCTGGAAATAGCACGCTCGTTACCAATGATCAAGGGACGGTTAGGTTTAATGATCTGGAACTGGGGACTTATCAAGTTAGCGTTGCATTGTCCATGGATTCCGATGCTTTCGTGGAAGGTTTGACTTACGAATTCAGTGTAACCCTTTCTGAGGAAAATGATACGGAAATATTGGAGGCCGAGGTTATAGAACCTGTTCAACCCATTCAAGAAACCGACCCGGACATTGATTTTTTACTGGCCAATACGTACACTATGCTCAAAGATCCGTTCCTATTTGGTTCAGAGGGATATTCCCTGTATTGGGGGGACATTGGTACGGATTTGGCTTACGTTGATCAAAATTCGTCAGCAGTATATTCATCATTGGACAACTATGTTTTTGAACCATCGAACAGGGTTATCAATGATGTGTGGGCAATTCATTACCGTGCCATTCGCAATACCAACTTAGGCCTGGAACTCATTGCTGAAGGTAATTATGTTTCAGAGCTGGGTAAAGAAGAGCGTGTATTGAATGCCGAGTTCAGATTTTTGAGGGCACTATTGTACTTTAATCTGTTGAAGCTTTATGGCAACCCGGTTCTTGTGACATCTACTTCGGATACGGTTTTAGGCCAGGACAGGTCTTCTTTGAAGGACTTGATTGAGGGGGATTTACTGTTTGCAGAGGCCAATTTGGAAAGTTTTACCAATCCCAAAAGTGCTTCGGTTCCGGCTGCTCAGGTCCTTTTAGGACAATTTTACCTGTATTCTGCCGGATTCCCGGACTTTGATGTGGAAAAGTACGCCCTGGCGGCTTCCCAGTTTGATAAAGTAATGAACCAATTCAATCTGGAACAGGACTACTCCAGCGTATTTCGTGTTGACAATGAATCCAACAATTCTGAAATCATTTTCTCCATTGATTTTGATGTTATGAAAACAAATGGTGGGGGTAATGTTGGGGTTTTCTGGGGACCTTTGGGCTATGCCCTCAATGACATTTTAAGGCTGGATCCAAAATTTATACAAGGGTATTTTAATGATGCCGCTGACTTCCAAAATCCGATTACTTTTCCGTTGAACATAGAGGACAACCGGTTTTTTGCCAATGTAGCTTCATTCACTGTACAAAATGGCACGACCATCAATGCCACCGATGTAACAAATTGGAGGCCACTTAAGTATATTGGCGATGTATCCAACCCACCAGGAATTGGGCAGTCTTCCGAAGATTTTCCCTTTATAAGGTATGCGGATGTGTTATTGATGGCGGCCGAAGTTGAAAATGCGATTAACGGACCTACCGCAAAGGCGTATGAATTGGTAAACCAAGTCATAGCAAGATCGCACACTTCTCCGGATTTCTTGTTACAAAATGGATTGAGCCAAAACGAATTACTTATTGAAATATTAGCGCAACGTAAAAAAGAACTCTGTTTTGAAGGCTCCTATAAAGATGCTTTGATAAGGAACCAATTGCTTTCTGAAGTTATTGAAGACTTCAATACAAGAAATCCAGGTCTTTCCAAACAATTCGCACCACATAAGTATATCTGGCCCATACCGGCCGATGAGATTAACTTAAACCCAAATGTTGTTCAAAATCCGGGCTATTGAAACAAAATAGAATGTGCCCCTTTATCGGATCGTTTTGATGAAATTCTCAATCTTTCCAATCCCGTTTTGGGTTAAATGCTTAATAAATGCAGACCCGATGATGGCCCCTTTGGCTTTTGCCGTGGCTGCCTGAAAGGTGTTCGCATTACTGATACCAAACCCCACTATCTGGGGATTTTTGAGGTTCAGTTTGGCAATCCGTTGGAAGTATTCCTGCTGTTCCGCGCCAAAACCATCCTTGGCACCGGTGGTGCTTGCCGAACTGACCATATAAATAAAACCGTCCGAGGCATTGTCGATAGCACGAATGCGTTCTTCGCTGGTCTGTGGGGTAATCAAAAAGACGTTGATAAGATTGTATTTTTTGTAAATGGCTTCGTAGGTTTCTTTATAGACATCCAGGGGAAGATCGGGCATAATAATACCATCTATCCCAATTTCAAAGCATCTTCGACAAAAAGCCTCGACCCCGTACTGTAACATTGGATTAAAATAGCCCATAAGGATCAAGGGTATGGAAACGGTTTTCCGTATGTCCTTTAATTGTTCAAATAGTAGTTCAGTGTGCATGCCATTTCCCAGCGCAGCCGTGGAACTTTTCTGAATGGTAGGCCCATCTGCCAACGGATCGCTAAAAGGAAGGCCTATTTCTATCATATCCACTCCGGCCCTCTCCAATTCCTGAATTATTGGAACGGTATCATCCAATTTTGGATATCCTGCAGTAAAGTAAATGGAGAGGAGTTTTTTATCCTCCTGGAGTTTGGCTTTTATTCTGTTCATTTATTTAGTTGTTGAAAATCAGATATGTAATTGGGAATTGTTGTCGGATTTTTCACGTTGGTTCGAAATCCTGTCATAGCCTAAAGTAGTCAATGTACGTTTGAAGATCCTTATCTCCCCTCCCGGAAAGATTGATTACGATAACATCATCCTTCTCGAATTTTTTATAATCGAAAATAGCGAAGGCATGGCTGGTTTCTATGGCGGGGATAATGCCTTCCAATTGGGACATTTCCAGGCCAGCGGTCATGGCCTCATCATCGGTGATTGAAATGAATTCCCCACGACCACTTTTGTACAAATGTGCATGCATTGGTCCTACTCCAGGGTAGTCCAGTCCCGCGGAAATGGAATACGGTTCGGTGATTTGACCATCTTCGGTTTGCATCAATAGGGTTTTGCTACCATGGATGATACCCACTTTTCCCAAGGCCGATGTCGCAGCACTCTCCCCGGAATTAACCCCTTTGCCAGCTGCCTCAACGGCAATGATACCGACCTCCGGGGTGTCCAAATAATGATAATAGGCACCTGCGGCATTGCTACCACCCCCTACACAGGCCACCACATAATTGGGATTCTCTTTCCCCTCCTTTTCCTGCAACTGCCATTTGATTTCTTCTGAAATTACGGATTGAAAACGCGCTACCATATCGGGATAGGGGTGTGGCCCTACAACCGAGCCTATAATGTAATGGGTATTTACAGGGTTGTTGATCCAATCACGTATGGCTTCATTGGTAGCGTCCTTTAACGTTCTACTGCCGGATTTGGCCGCACGGACCTCTGCACCCAACATCTTCATGCGGGCTACATTGGGCGCTTGTCTTTCAATATCAATTTCACCCATGTACACGACGCACTCAATACCCATTAAAGCACAAACCGTTGCTGTGGCAACTCCATGTTGACCTGCACCGGTTTCTGCAATGATCCGGTTTTTGCCCAATTTTTTGGCCATCAAAATTTGCCCTATGGTGTTATTGACCTTGTGCGCCCCTGTGTGACAAAGGTCTTCCCGTTTTAGATATATTTTGGTTTGATACTTTTCCGATAAACGCTCTGCAAAATACAAGGGAGTGGGTCTGCCTACATAGTCTTTTAACAGTTGATGAAACTCTTCCTGAAAGGAAGGTTCTGACATAATCCGGATGTAATTTTGGCGAAGTTCCTCACAATTGGGGTATAACATCTCGGGAATGAATGCCCCTCCAAATTCTCCGTAATAACCTTTTTCGTTAGCGTGATAACTCATTTTCCAGCACTTTTTTAAATTCTTTTAGTTTTTTGATATCCTTAAGTCCGGGTTCCGTTTCAAATTTGCTGTTCACATCAATGGCATAACAGTATTTTGAGGTATCGGTATCCAAGAATTTCCGTAGTTCATTTACATTCTCCAATCCAATGCCCCCACTTAGAAAATAGGGTTTGGTTGAAGGGTATTGCTGCAGGACTTCCCAATCAAAAGCGTAACCATTTCCTCCGGGCAACTTTCCCTTGGTATCAAAGAGGAAGTAGTCACAGGAATCCTCATAAGCTTTTAAGATGGAAAAATCGAATGTTTCCTTGATTGAAAATACCTTTATGATGTCAAATTCTTTGGTTTGGGATTCCGAAACAAGTTCTGAATGACGATTTTTTAGATTTGCACAGTATTCCGGGGTTTCATTTCCATGTAACTGAACGGCATCCAAATGATATGTTGAAACCTTTTCCAAAACGTTTTCAATGGAGGCATCCACAAAAACCCCAACGCTCTTTATTTCTGGGGGTAGTGGGGACGGTTCATGATCAAAGTAACGGGACGAGGGTTCCCAAAAGATAAAACCGAGGTAATCCGGTTGCACACCGGCCACATCGGCAATATTATGTTTTTGACCACATATTTTGAGTTTCATCCTTCTAATTTTTGAATAAATTCTGCTGCGCTTTCTCCCGGGTTTTCCGTTTTCATAAAGTTCTCGCCAATCAAAAAACCTTGATAACCGAATTCCTTAAGTTCTTTAATGGCGCTGATGGAACTTATGCCACTCTCGGATACTTTTACGAAATCCTCCGGGATTTCCTTGGCCAGTGACTTGCTGGTTTCCAAACTCACTTCAAAGGTCTTTAAATTACGGTTGTTAACGCCCAACATATCCACACTGGGCAGTAAGGACTTGTTCAATTCCTGTTGGTTGTGGATTTCTAAAAGTACGTTCATCCCCAAACTTTTGGCCAGCTCGGAAAGTACTTTTAGCTCCTCTTTGGACAGTATCGCGGCAATGAGTAAAATTACATCTGCCCCATTTGCCTTAGCCTCCAATACCTGATATTCGTCTATCATAAATTCCTTTCTCAGTAAAGGCATGTCCACAGATGCCCGTGCCAAGAGCAGATCCTCCAGCGAACCTCCAAAGTATTTGATATCCGTAAGTACGCTCATTCCACATACGCCTGCGTTTTGATACCCCTTTGCCACCTGGGCAATGTTGGTATTTTGATTTATGGTGTCTTTGGAAGGGGAACGTCGTTTATGTTCTGCAATGATTCCCGTGTTACTGGTCTTTAAAGCGGAGGCCAGGGACGGGCATTTCCGTTCAAATAAAACCGACTTTTCCAGTTGCAAAGTTGGAATCAAAGACCGTTTGAGGGCAACTTCCTTTCGTTTATCGGCTACTATTTTTTCCAGAATGTTCATTTTTTCGATTGTTGGTTTATGGATATTCGTTTAATGGGTTTGTGAATATTGATCCAGAAAAAAATAAGTGAAGCTCCCACCATTACTAAAGTAATATTGAAGATTTTAAACGCCATTACCGTACTTATGTCATACATCCGTTGTACACTATTTATCCCAGTGGTTAGGTCTTGACCCACTAATTTTCCGGTGGTTGAAACCATTGGAATCAACCAAAACATTTGTTTCTGAAAAAACCGACTTTACATCCACAATTTCCAACAACAACAACAACTAATTACTCAACTCCTGTAATTTCCTCAATGCTTTTAACGCTTTGCCACTTAGCAAGGATTCCTTCGCTTTTTCAAATCCTTCTTTTGGTGCAAGGCCCTCCACTGTGGCTATGGCTATCCCGGCATTGGCACAGACCACATTGTTCTGAGCTTCTGCTCCCTTGCCCTGCAAAATGTTCATAAAAATCTGCGCGGATTCTGCAACATCCTCACCGCCGGCAATGGCATTGGCCTTTACGCTATCCAAACCAAAATCCCGAGGCTGTAAAATACCTTCGGAACCATTGGATATGGTCTTGGTCGCCCCGGTTAAACTAATCTCATCATAGCCATCCAAAGCGTGGAGTACGGTAAAGTTTTTATCCGTATTCTGATAGAGGTATCCATACATTCGTGCCAGTTCCAGGTTGAATACGCCCACCATTTGGTTCTTTGGAAAAGCTGGATTAACCATAGGCCCCAACATATTGAAAAAGGTTTTTACGGCCAATTCCCTTCGTATGGGGGCCACATTTTTCATGGCAGGATGAAAAAGGGGCGCATGCAATACACAGATACCGGCTTCATCTATGGATTTTTTCAGGAAATCGGCCTCGTTACTGAATTTGATGCCCAAAAACTCCATTACATTGCTACTTCCACATTTGGAGGAAACCCCATAATTTCCATGTTTGGTGACTTTTATCCCAGCTCCGGCAGTTACAAAAGAGGCCAAAGTGGAAATGTTGAACGTGTCTTTGCCATCGCCTCCCGTTCCACAAAGATCAATGGGGTTATAATCGCTTAAGTCCACTGCCAAGCACAGTTCCAAGAGCGCATCACGAAAACCTTCCAACTCCTCAATGGTAATGCTTCGCATCATGTAAACGGTCAGAAAAGCTGCAATTTGACTGGTATTGTATTGGCCTTTGGCAATGTTTACCAAAATTTGCTTGGCATCTTCCTTTGCCAGGATTTCGTGATTGATAAGTCTGTTCAGTGTTTCTTTCATTTTTTCTTTTTGTCATTCCGCACTTGATGCGGAATCTATTTTTTTGGATTCCTGTTTTCACAGGAATGACAAGTTTCAATTATTATTCAACCAATTTTTAAGCATTTGTTTTCCTTGCGGTGTAAGTACGGATTCCGGATGAAATTGTACTGCCCTTACATCATAGGTATTGTGTTTTAGGGACATAATCTGTCCTTTTTCGTCCACCGAAGTGGCCGTAAGTTCCTTGGGAAGCTTGCTGTCCACAACCCAGGAATGGTACCTCCCCACCTCCATGGTTTTTGACATTCCCTGAAAGATGTAATCGTCTTCTATAATCGCTATGGTAGTTGCCACCCCATGGTACACTTCATCCAAATTGATTAGGGTACCGCCAAAAACCTCGCCAATGGCCTGTTGTCCCAAACAAACACCAAAAATGCGTTTGCTTGGGGCATATTTCTCGATTATGGGCTTTAAAAGGCCGGCCTCATCAGGTATTCCTGGGCCGGGTGAAAGGACAATTTCCTGGAACCTATCAACATCCTCCAACGTAAGTTCGTCATTTCGTTTTACCACTACTTCGCAACCCAGGTCCTCCAGGTAGTGCACCAAATTATAGGTGAAGCTATCGTAATTGTCTATCATTAAAACCTGTCGTCCCATTTAGATAGTTTCTGCAATTTCCAATGCCCTGTTCAAGGCACCCAATTTATTATAGGTTTCCTGTAATTCGTTTTCCGGATTGGATGCGGCAACCAAACCTGCACCTGCTTGATAATGGAGTTGATGGTTCTTACTCAAAAAAGTCCGAATCATAATGGCATGGTTGAAATTTCCGTTGAAATCCATAAATCCTATAGCACCCCCATAGTAGGCCCTATTGGTCTTTTCATACCTTTCAATGAGTTGCATGGCCATATGTTTTGGAGCTCCGCTCAAAGTACCGGCGGGAAAGGTGTCCGCAACAATTTTTAAAGTTGGGATGTCCGGTTTCTTATGTCCCGTTACTTTGGAGACCAAATGGATGACATGAGAGAAATATTGGACTTCCCTGTAGGTCTCCACATTCACTAGATTGCCATTTCTGCTCAAATCGTTTCGGGCCAGATCCACCAACATTACGTGCTCGCTGTTCTCTTTTTCATCACCGGCCAGTTTTTTGGCGAGTTCGGCATCTTTTTCATCATTGCCCGTTCTTTTGTAAGTCCCGGCAATGGGATGTATTTCGGCTTTTCCCTCCTTTACGATCAGTTGCGCCTCTGGGGAACTGCCAAATATTTTAAAATCCCCATAGTCAAAATAGAAAAGATAGGGGGAAGGGTTTATGGAGCGCAACGCACGGTATACATTAAACTCATCCCCCTTAAAATCTTGGGAAAACCGTCTTGACAATACCAACTGAAATACGTCACCGCGCTTGCAATGTTTTTTGGCCAGTTCCACATGTTCCCTGTATTCTTCGTCTTCAAGATTGGATTTGGCTTCACCTAGTTTTGAAAAATTATAGGTTGCAAAGCTTCTTACCTTAAGCAATTGTTCCAGATCGTCAACATTATTTTCAGCATTAAAACAATGGGCAAATAAGTAAGCCTCATTTTTAAAATGGTTTATCGCAATAATGTTTTGATACACCGCGTAGAAGATATCCGGTATTTTGACGGAATCGGATTTTTCGGAAATTTCAACAGATTCAAAATAACGAACCGCATCATACGCCATATACCCAAAAAGGCCGTTGGTTATGAACTTGAAATTGTGGTTCTCCACTGAAAATCGCTGCGAAAAACCATGGATTATGGCGGTTACGTCCGTGGAATCCGTAATCTCCATTTCCAGGACTGCCCCATCCGGAAATTGTTGGATAATGGAATTGCCCTCAATTTTAATGTACGCAATGGGATTGCAGCAAATATAGGAGAAGCTGTTATCGTTGGCGTGGTAATCACTACTTTCCAGTAAAATACTATTGGGATACTTATCCCGTATTTTTAGATACACACTAACAGGGGTAATGGTATCTGCGAGTATCTGTTTGTAATAGGTTTTTAGTTCAAATTTCATTTCAAATTGGTTCAAAAAAGTAAGGCTTGTCGTGATGACAAGCCTTATATGGGTTCTGGATATATAGGACTAGCTCACGATAGTATACGTAAGTTGTTCCACCACCAGTTCATTTGTTGTTTACCTTTCATGTCCCAAATATAGAAATGTATTTGATGAAACCAAACAAAAAAATAAAAATCCCGCTACAGTGGTACCGTAACAGGATTTTCAAACACTCAAACTAATTTTCTTTTTCTATAACTTCATAGTGTCTAGAACTCCAAATCGACAACCAAGTCAAACTCATCATAAATGGTCTTGTCACCTAAGTTGTCGAAAAAACTTCCGGAACCATACTTTACGTTATACTGTGCCCGGTCAATTTTCATGGTAGCGGTCGCTTTGCTGCCATACACCGAAACATCAAAAGTCACTGGTTTGGTGATTCCTTTTATAGTAAGGTCACCTGTTACTTTATATGAATTTTTACCGGATGCTTCCACCTTTGTAAATTTTAGGGATGAGGTTGGGTTGGAAGCCGTGGAGAAAAAGTCGTCCGAATGTAAATGTCCATCCAGTTTTTGCTTGTAATCCCCTGTTAAGTCGGTAGTGTTGATGGTGGTCATATCAACGGTGAATTCACCACCTGTAAGTTTGCCCTCATCAAACATTAGGGCACCGGATTTAAGGGCAATGGTACCCGTGTGTGAACCGGTAACTTTGTAGGCTTTCCAGGTAACGGTACTTGACTCGGTCTTTACCTCTTTTTTCTCACCATCAACTGGATTGGCAAATGCAGTTCCAAATACCAAGGTCAACGCTAGGGTTAAAATGTTCTTTTTCATGATTTTAGAATTAATTTTTGTTTTTAAAATGGGTTAATGATTTATATATAAGTGAATAATTCCTCTCTTGATTTTCTGACTTTTGCATAATGCTGGGTCTCGTCTTCTTCAGAACGGTACCCAATGGCCAAAACCACGGCAGCATTCTGATTTTTTTCGTCCAGTCCCAAAATTTCATTGTATTTCTCCGGTTCAAAACCTTCCATGGGACAGGTATCAATTTTCAATTCGGCAGCGGCCTGCATGGCATTCCCAAATGCCAGATATACCTGTTTTGTTGTCCAGCTTCCTTTGCTGTCCAATGGTAAATCCAATAGTTTGGATTTCATGAAGTCACCATATCCTTTTAGTCCTGCTTGTGGGATATTTCTGGTCCTTGATACATTCTCCAGGTAATTATCTACCAAATTCGCATCGAAATCCGTTGAATTCGCAAAAACGATGATGTGGGATGCATCGGAAATCTGTGATTGTCCCCAACTTATGGGCCTAAGCTTCTCTTTTGTTTCCTGATTGGAGATTACATAAATGTGATAAGGTTGTAATCCATAAGAAGAGGCGCTTAGCCTTGTTGCTTCCAACAATGTTTCCAAATCCTCATTTGATACTTTTTTGTTCGCATCAAATTTTTTTGTGGCATAACGCCATTTTCTAATTGATAGGGTATCGTCCATATTAAAATTTATCCAATAATCGATTCAATTGATGTAGTTCAGTATCGCTGAAATTTTTTAAGAGTTCATTTTCCGTTTGTTCCATTATTTTATCCAATTGGGATAATATCCTGTTGCCCTCATCCGTAATGGTAATTTCCACCTTTCGTCGATTTAGGGCACATACCTCCCGATCCACATATCCCTTTAAAATGAGTTTGTCCACAAGTCTGGTGGTATTGCTCATTTTGGTTACCATGCGTTCATTGATGGTAGAAAGATTGGCAGGTTTGCCGTTTTGCCCCCTCAAAATTCTGAGAACGTTGAATTGTTGCTCGGACATTTCATACGGTTTTAGTGTAGCGGCGAGGGTTTCGTTGATTTTATTCCCGACCAAGGCAAAATGAATCATCGTCCTAACTTTAAGCGGTAATTTTTTCTTGGTCTTAATGATTCTTTCTACATTCATGCCATTACAATAATTGTATATACAAATGTATGATTGTATTCATGAACACCACAAGGGTCCATCGATAATTTTTTGTTAAAAAATCAAACCATGGATTGTGCAATGGTTATTTTTAATCCGTAATCCTATGGTATGAAGCTAAATAGCCTTGTTTTTGGTAGTTGTTTTTTTTTCATGATTGGTTGTGCAGAGGATAAGAAACAATTGAAAAACGAAGAGAAAGCACAATTAACGGATAAGGTGATTGTGGGCAATACGGCAGAACTTCCCTTTCCAGTTTACGATTATGAAGGCCTTGAACCGCTGTTGAACCAGAATGATGGTAAAACCTACATTGTGAATTTTTGGGCCACTTGGTGTAAACCCTGCTTGGAGGAAATGCCATATTTTCAACAAATCTATGAGGAACAGCGTAACAATAACGTGGAATTGATCTTGGTAAGTCTGGATATGCCATCCATGTGGGAAAAAAGATTGGTTCCCTATGTAGAGAAAAAAGGATTGAAAGGTAAGTTGGTTATTTTGGACGACCCGAAAATGAATGAGTGGATTCCAAAAATTAATAAGGACTGGGGTGGGGGCATACCGGCCACCTTAATATATAATGAAAAGGAAAGGGCTTTTTATGAAAAGGGCTTTTCGTACGACGGATTGAATACAGAACTTCAAAAATTTTTAAAATAAGAGAAATGCGAACACTAAACTATTTGGGATTCCTTGTCGTACTGATTTGCATCACGGCTTTTTCCCCAAACCCCATTAAGGGGTATGGCATAGGCGATATGGCAACGGATTTTTCCTTGAAAAATATAGATGGAAAAATGGTTTCCCTTTCCAATTATGAAGACGCCAAGGGTTTTCTGGTGATATTTACCTGCAATACCTGTCCCTATGCACAGGCCTATGAAGACCGAATCATTGCTTTGGACACTAAATACAAATCTTTGGGAGTGCCGGTTATCGCCATAAATCCAAATAATCCTAAGGCCAAACCCGGAGATGGTTTTGAAGAAATGAAAACCAGGGCAAAGCAAAAAGGTTTTACCTTTCCTTATCTCCTGGACGATGGCCAAAAGGTGTATCCGCAATACGGAGCTACACGTACCCCCCACGTTTTTTTATTGGAAAAAAAGGAATCGGGTAACGTAGTCCGCTATATAGGGGCCATAGATGATAATTACCAGGATGCCTCCCAAGTAGAGGAAAAATATGTTGAACAGGCCGTGGACGCCATGTTGGCAGGAGAAGAGATCAAAGTGGAGACCACCAGGGCCATTGGATGTTCCATTAAGGTATAATTGAAAAAATATTTAGTTTTTAAGTCCAGAGTAATGCTCTGGACTTTTATTTTTGAGCAATTTAAACAATACACTTATGGATTTGAGCCAAGAAGAATGGGCCGAAAAATTAGCGAATGACGAAAATGCCTTTATATTGGATGTTAGAACCCCAGAAGAAGTGGAGGAGGGATATATTCCCGGTGCCACAAATATTGATATTTATTTGGGGCAAGGTTTTTTGGATGGATTGGAGGAATTGGATAAATCCAAAAACTACTATGTCTATTGCCGTTCCGGCAACCGAAGTGGTCAAGCCTGCGCCATAATGAACAGTGTTGGTTTTGAAACTGCCTACAATTTGGAAGGGGGCTTTTCCAATTGGGAAGGAGAGGTAGTTGAGTAAGATGCTTCCCAAGACCATCATAGGAAAACTGCAGGCCAACAAACTGGTCTTTCAGCACCTGCTGGAAACCTGTACCAAAGAACAGTATTCTTTTAGGGCCGATGCCAATTCTTGGTGCCTGTTGGAAATTGTTTGCCATTTATTGGATGAGGAGGTAGAAGATTTTAGGGCTCGGGTAAAAAGCGTCTTATTGGATCCAAATGAGCCTTTGAAACCCATCAGTCCGGAAGAATGGCCAAAGGAACGTGGTTATTTGCAACGGAACTTTGCAACCGTTCTCCAAAGTTTCCTGAAGGAAAGGCATCAGTCCATAGATTGGCTACAATCCCTTGAAAACCCAAATTGGGAGCAGACGGTTGACCATCCCGAAGTAGGGCCAAGAAGTGCCAAAAAGTTCCTGGTAAATTGGTTGGCGCACGATTACCACCATATAAGGCAAATAAATCGGATCCATCATGCCTATTTAAAATTTTCCAGTAAAGATGATTTGTCCTATGCAGGAAAATGGTGATCAAATTTCTATTTTCGTTGCATGCGTGAAGATTTGCTTCATTATGTTTGGAAGACCCAAAAGTTTCAAAGCCTTGATTTACGGACTTCTTCCCAAGAGCCGGTAGAAATTATCCATATTGGGCAATACAATACTTCCAGTGGCCCCGATTTTTTTAATGCTCGAATACGTATTCAAAATCAGGAATGGGCAGGCAATGTGGAAATTCATGTCAAATCTTCTGATTGGTACGCCCATGGACATGAGCAAGACCAAAACTATGACAATGTCATACTTCATGTCGTTTGGGAAGATAACTTGAGCGTGTTTCGAAAAGATGGTAGTAAAATCCCCACTTTGGCCTTAAAGGAGTATTTGGATGAAGAACTACTTTCGTCCTATAAAAACTTGGTATGCAATAAAGGGCGCAAATTCATCAATTGCGAAAAGGATGCCAATAGTGTCAAAAGCATCATTTGGGGTCAATGGCAGCAACGCCTCTACATAGAGCGCTTGGAACAGAAGTCAAAACAGATCAAAAAACTATTGAAAGGGACCAGGAACGACTGGGAAGGCGTCCTTTTTGCCATGATAATGAAGAACTTTGGTCTCAACAAAAATGGTGAGGCCTTTTTGGATATGGCAAAACATCTGGATTATGCGGTAATAAAAAAAGCATCCAAGGATTTGTTGCAATTGGAAAGTTTGTTTTTCGGAGTGGCCGGTTTTTTGTCCAAAGCAGAAGTCTTGGATGACTATTTTTTCCGCCTTCAAAACGAGTTTACCTTCCTTCGGAACAAATTTCGGATCAAGGAATACAAAGGAGAGAGACCCATTTTCTTTGGATTGAGGCCCTCCAATTTCCCTACCATCCGTTTATCTCAGCTAGCAAGGTTATATAACCAGCACCCTAGCCTGTTCAGCAAGATAATGGAATGTACAAGTTTGGACGATTTTTACAGGCTTTTTGACGTCCATGCCAGTGCCTATTGGGACACCCACTATACCTTTGGTAAGGAGTCCAAAAAAAGAAAAAAAGGGATTTCCAGGGATTTTGTGCATTTGGTCCTGATTAATACCATAATCCCCATAAAATTTTGTTATGACAACTATTTGGGAAGGAACAATACTGAAGAATTGTTGGAGTTGGCAAATACGGTTCCCGCTGAAAAAAACAGTATAATCAATCGATTTGAACATATTGGGGTTCCTACAAGATCAGCATTTGAAAGTCAAGCGAAGATTCAATTGTACAATGGGTATTGTACAGCGAACAAATGTCTTCAATGTCATGTGGGAACCAGTTTATTGGCAAGAAAAAACTAATTTTAGCCATGCGGTGGTTTTATAGTCTGTTGTATTATTTTCAAAAAAGGGGGTTCCAAGTATGTGAACGTATTGCTGAACGTTTGGGCATTAGGGCCCGGGTTGTACGTACCACATTTATTTACCTCACCTTTGTCACACTGGGCTTTGGATTTGCCCTTTATCTGTTCATTGCCTTTTGGTTAAGGATAAAAGACTTGGTATATACCAAAAGAACCTCTGTTTTTGACTTGTAACCTATGATCAAACTATTCCGTTCCAAACTCGTATTGGCATTGTCCCTAATGATTTTGGTGTTTACCATTGGGGTATTTGGCTATAAAATGGTAGCGTCATATACCTGGGTGGAAGCGATATATATGACCATTATTACGATTACCACGGTAGGTTTTTCGGAAGTAAGGCCGCTCGACCAGAATGCTAAGATTTTTACTATTTTTCTCATTGTTAGCAGCGTTTTTATATTTGGGTTTGCCATCTCCGTGGTTTCCGAATATGTGCTAAGTAGGAATTCATTGCAACTTTTAAAGAAGAAAAGGGTGAAGAATACAATTAAGGGCTTAAAGAATCATGTGGTGGTCTGTGGTTATGGTAGAAATGGTCAACAGGCGGCACATAAATTGAAGGCGTACAAAAAACCATTTGTCGTCATTGAAAAGGACAAAGAAGTAATCAGTGCCAATGAGGACGAGGTGTTGTTTGTTGAAGGTGATGTAAATGATGACGAGGTACTGGTGCAGGCCGGTATCCAAAGGGCCCAGTATTTTGTGGCCGCATTGCCTGATGATGCCCTAAACCTCTTTGTGGTCCTATCGGCAAGGCAGTTGAACAAGGATCTTTTTATTATCAGTCGGGCCTCCCAGGCCACCTCGGTTAAAAAATTGGAGTTTGCTGGCGCAAACAAAGTCATTATGCCCGATAAAATAGGTGGGGACCATATGGCCTCTTTGGTGGTCATGCCAGATTTAATAACATTTATGGACCAACTCTCCATTGAAGGGGAGAGTACCACCAATTTAGAGGAAGTAGAAATTGCCGATTTTACGGACCAAGTGGATTGCCAATCCATTCGTGACCTGAATTTGAGGAGTAAAACAGGGTGCACCATTATTGGCTACATAAAGCCCAACGGGAAGTATATCATCAATCCAGAACCTGATTTGGAATTGGAGCCCAAAGGAAAGGTGATTGTTTTGGGCCGCCCAGAGCAGATACAAAAACTGAATCAAATGTTCCACATTCATCAGTTAAAAACCGATGAAATTTGATTGCATTGGTTTTTTTTAGGATATTGTCGGCTTTACATCTACTCAACAAAGCAAAATAACCAGCATGAAGTACAGACTTTTTACCCTTCTCTCTTTTTTAGTACCAATTTTTTCCATGGCCCAGGAAGCCGAGGAAGTTGGTTTGGACAAAAGGATTGATAGGGCCTTTCAACCAGTTTCGGACTTTTTCAATAATGTCATCTTCTTTGAAATAATGGGAACTCCCTTCGTATTGATTCTTTTGGTAGGAAGTGCCCTTTTTTTCACCCTCTATTTTAAGTTTCCCAATATCCGGCATTTTTGGACGGCCATAAGTGTGGTTAGGGGCAAATATGATGAATTGGAATTTCCCGAAGGGCATGGGGTGGAAAAAGCGGAAATCAATATTGTTGACGGGGATTTGCCCGATACGATCCGAGACGAGAGCCAGGAAGGCGAAGTAAGCCATTTTCAGGCCTTGGCGACCGCTGTATCCGGTACCGTTGGCAATGGGAATATTGCCGGGGTGGCCCTGGCCATTGCCCTTGGAGGACCCGGTGCTACATTTTGGATGATCATCTGTGGGCTATTGGGAATGTCCACAAAGTTTGTGGAATGTACGTTAGGGGTCCAATTTCGGGACGTGGATGAAAACGGAACGGTCTATGGAGGACCCATGTATTACATTAGCAGGGGACTTAAGGATAAAGGCTTCAAGATCTTGGGAAAAATTGCCGCTGCGCTATTTGCCGTTTTCTGTATTGGTGGATCTTTTGGTGGCGGAAATGCAGCACAATCCAATCAGGCTACCATTGTGGTCAAGGAACTCTTTGGATGGGAAAGTACAATGGCCGGTACCGTAATAGGGATAGTACTTGCCGTTTTGGTGGCAATCATTATTATTGGTGGTATTAAAAGAATTGCTTCGGTGACAGAAAAAGTAGTCCCTTTTATGGCAGTTCTCTATGTGGTATGCTGCCTGTATATCATTTTCAGTAATTTTTCCTTGATTGATGATGCCGTAGGTTTAATTGTAAAAGAGGCCTTTAATCCAACAGCTATGGGAGTTGGTGGAGTTATTGGGGTACTCTTGGTAGGATTTAGAAGGGCGGCCTTTTCAAATGAGGCAGGTGCGGGTTCGGCTTCCATTGCCCACTCGGCCGTAAAGACCAAATACTCGGCCTCAGAGGGACTGGTTGCGCTGTTGGAACCTTTTATTGATACCGTGGTCATCTGTACCATGACTGCTTTGGTAATCGTGATTTTCAATTTTGGAGGCTTTTTTGAATATGGAGGTGATGGTTCCGGAGTGGTGATGATAGACGGAATGCCGTATGAAGGCGCAGGTATTACTTCCAAGGCATTTGGTGAGTACATTCCCTTTTCCAATGTGTTCCTCACCGTTGCGGTTGTCCTTTTTGCAGTATCCACAATGATTTCATGGTCTTATTACGGTCTGCAGTCGTGGAAATACCTTTTTGGTAGGGGTAGGACCACGGATCTGACCTATAAATTATTGTTCTGCGTTTTTGTCATTATTGGGGCCGCTGCCAGTATGGATTCCATTTGGGCCTTTTCGGATGCCATGATTTTTGCCATGGTGTTTCCCAATATGGTAGGCTTGTATTTCTTGTTCCCTATTGTCAAAAAACAACTAAGTCGTTATCTGGACGCCATTAAGGCGAATAAGCAAGAGTAGTACATATACCATTACCATGAAATCCTACTTCAACTTCACCAAACAGGAACGAAGGGGAATTTTCTTTTTACTGGTATTGATCGCAGTATTTCAATTAGCTTATTTTGGTTTGAACCGATTTTCGATCGCCAATGGTGCCGATGTATTCTCATTGGACATAAAAAATCAGTTGCTGACCGATAGTTTGGGTATTGAAAAACGCAAGTCGAAATTGCAGTTCAAGCCTTTTAATCCAAACTATATTTCCGATTATAAGGGATACATGTTGGGCCTTTCCCCTTTGGAACTGGATAGACTGCATAACTTTAGGGCTCAAAATGGATTTGTTCACTCTGCGAAGGAATTTCAACGGATCACCGGAATATCGGACTCCTTGCTAAATGGCATTTCACCGTTTTTTAAATTTCCGGAATGGACCCGGAATACAAAGCCGACAACAAAAAAAACAGAGGTCAGCAACAACCGAAGGCCCAGGATTTTGGATTTGAATACTGCTTCTGCTCAAGATTTGAAGGAAATCAATGGAATTGGGGAAAAGTTGTCTTCCAGAATAATTAAATTTCGAGAGAGGCTTGGGGGTTTTCTGGTGAATGAGCAGCTTTATGATGTGTATGGTCTTGAACCGCAGGTGGTGGAAAGGGCCTTAAAAAGATTTCAGGTACTGCATCCGCCAAAGGTTAAAAAAATCAATATTAATACCGCCAATCCAGATGAAATTGCATCTTTGGTGTACCTAAAGTATAAAGTGGCAAAAAATATCGTTATATATAGAGAGGAACATGGAGCGTATACATCAAAAGAAGATTTGTTTAACGTTTCTGGGTTTCCGATAAACAAAATAGATAGAATAGCCTTATATTTGTCGTATTAAAGGAGTTGATATGGATGGTATGTACTTCACGGAAGAGCATCAATTATTTAGGGAGAGTTTAAAAGATTTTTTACAGAAAGAAGTCGTCCCGCACTTGGATAAATGGGAAGAAACGGGAACCATTGAACGTTTTATTTGGAAAAAAATGGGTCAAATGGGTTATTTTGGTTTGGCCACCCCGGAAGCGTATGATGGATTGGGATTGGATTTGTTCTACACGGTAATTCTGCTGGAGGAACTTCAAAAAATTAACTCAGGAGGGTTTGCTGCTGCTATTTGGGCGCACGTTTACTTGGCGATGACCCATTTGAACAAAAATGCCAACCACGAGCAGAAAGAAGCGTACTTGACACCAAGTGTAAATGGTGAAAAAATAGGTTGCTTGGGAGTAACCGAACCCTTTGGGGGAAGTGATGTGGCAGGGATGCGTACAACTGCGGTAAGAAAGGGAGATCATTACATTATTAATGGTTCAAAAACCTTCATTACCAATGGGGTTTATGGTGATTATATCATCCTGGCCGCAAAAACCAATCCCTCCAGGGGTAATAAAGGAATCAGCATTTTCATTGTTGACCTTAAAAGTGAAGGAGTTACCGCCAACAAACTCAACAAACTTGGATGGCGTGCTTCGGATACTGCGGAATTGGCATTTGATAATGTCATCGTTCCCGCCAAAAACCTGATGGGTGAGGAGGGCACCGGTTTTGGATTCATCATGGAAGCTTTTGCCCTGGAGCGCTTGGTCATGGGAATCAATGCCCATGCCAGGGCCGAGCACGCCATCGACTATACCCTACAATATATGTCTGAACGGGAAACTTTCGGGAAGCCTATAAACCAATATCAAGCGCTTCGCCATAGATTGGTGGATCTGTATGCCGATATGGAGATGTGCAAAAACTATAATTATTCCGTTGCACATCGAATGGAGCAAGGGGAGTATGTGGTAAAAGAGGCCACCATATCCAAATTGAAGTCCACAAAAATGGCGGATGATGTTATTTACCACTGCCTACAATTCCTTGGAGGTTACGGCTATATTGAGGATTATCCCATGGCCCGCATGTTAAGGGATAGTAGATTGGGGCCAATTGGTGGGGGGACTTCCGAGATTCTCAAGGAAATCATTGCAAAGATTATTGTGGACAAAAAGGAATATCGCCCAGCTTCCACAAGCGTGAACACCAATGAAGAAATTTTTAAATAACCACCGTGGTTATAAATACATTTGTATATTTGCACACCAAAATTTAAAAGAAAGGAGGTTGTAGCCTATGTTAATAATACCAGTAAAAGAGGGAGAGAACATTGATAGAGCACTGAAGCGTTTTAAGAGGAAGTTCGATAAAACGGGAACAATGCGTCAATTGCGAAGCAGACAGCAGTTCACCAAACCTTCCGTTAGGCGTAGAGCTGAAATTCAAAAAGCACAATATATCCAGAGCTTAAGGGACAAAGAAGAACTTTAGGACCTTTCTGGAAAAAAAATTAAAAATCCCGCTATAATAGCGGGATTTTTTTTTCAAAGTAGATTACTACCTTTAGGGTATGAGTTTGGATGCCTTTACCTCATATTTGGATCTGGAGAAGAACTACTCGCCCCACACCATTAAGGCCTATGCCAAGGATATTGATGCCTTTCAAAACTACATTTTGGACCATTATCAACTTGAAGACATCCAAAAGGTGGAGTATGGGCTCATTAGGAGCTGGATTGTGGCATTGGTGGAGCAGGGGGTATCCAATCGTTCGATAAATCGAAAAATAGCTTCCTTAAAAGCCTACTATAGGTTTCTGTTGAAAATTGGAATGATCGATCATAATCCTTTGGCCAAGCACAGGGCACTTAAGTCCGAAAAAAGAATTCAGGTTCCCTTTTCGGAAAATGAAATGGAACGGGTATTGGATGCTATGGAATACGATGATGACTTTTTGGGCCTTAGGGACAAATTGATTATAGAACTACTGTATGCCACAGGTATGCGCAGGTCTGAGTTGGTTCATCTTAAGCTAAGTGATATTGACCTTAACGGAAAAACGGTAAAGGTCTTGGGCAAACGCAATAAGGAACGTATCCTACCTTTAATGCCCCGATTGATCGGTTCCATACAATCCTATTTAGAGCAACGATCTACGGTGCCTAAGATAGTGGATGCCACACATTTTTTATTGACAAATACAGGCCATAAAATATACGAAACCCTTGTTTACAGGGTTATAAATAAGTATCTTAGTAGGGTTTCGCCCAAAGTCAAGAGAAGTCCACATATGTTAAGGCATACCTTTGCGACACATCTCTTGAACCAGGGAGCGGACTTAAATGCTGTGAAAGAACTGTTGGGTCATTCCAGTTTGGCTTCTACACAGGTATATACCCATAGTAGTATTGCCAAACTAAAGGAAGTGCACGCAACTACCCATCCTAGAAACAAGGAGTAGTATTCCTTGTAATGTATAACCTATCCACCTTGGAGTGGACCTAAAAGAGAAATTTTTATGAAGGTTAATGCACAATCTGTAAATTTTGTGGCCGACAAAAAATTAATTGAATTCATTCAGGCGCGAATGGATAAATTGGAACTGTTCTATGACAGAGTCATTAGTTCGGATGTTTATTTAAAAGTTGAGAACACCAGTTCCAAAGCGAACAAAAGTGTGGAAATCAAGGTAAAGGTGCCCAGGAACCAATTCATCGTAAAAAAACAATGTAAGTCTTTTGAGGAAGCAGTTGATAATGCATGCAATTCATTGGAGCGGCAATTGGTGAAAACAAAGGAGAAAACAAGGGCACATGCCTAATCAAAATTTTTTTTCAGTTTGTTTTGATTAAACAAATAAAACGCTACATTTGCAGTCCGTTAGAAATAACGGGCTTTTTTTGTGTAAAAAAGTGGCTGAAAAGCCGATATAGCTCAGCTGGCTAGAGCAGCTGATTTGTAATCAGCAGGTCGTGGGTTCGAGTCCCTCTATCGGCTCGTAATTTACTGAAAATCAAGGAGGGGAGATACTCAAGCGGCCAACGAGGACAGACTGTAAATCTGTTGGTTTTTACCTTCGCAGGTTCGAATCCTGCTCTCCCCACGGGTGCAAACCAAAGTAATCCTGAAAAGGATGGTTTTTTGAAATATTGAATAGTAATAAGCGGGAGTAGCTCAGTTGGTAGAGCGTCAGCCTTCCAAGCTGAATGTCGCCGGTTCGAACCCGGTCTCCCGCTCTAAGAGTGACGATGTTGCCCCAAATGGGGTGGCTAAATCTCCTCCTTTATCATAAGGATGTAGATTGAACACTTTACGCCGACGTAGCTCAGGGGTAGAGCGTTTCCTTGGTAAGGAAGAGGTCACGGGTTCAATTCCCGTCGTTGGCTCGATAGAAACAGACACTAATATAAACTTAAGATTAAATTCATTAAAAATGGCAAAGGAAACTTTTGATCGTTCCAAACCCCACCTTAACATAGGTACTATTGGACACGTAGATCATGGTAAAACTACATTGACTGCTGCTATTACTACGGTATTGGCAAATGCGGGTCTTTCTGAGCTTCGAAGCTTTGATTCTATTGATAATGCTCCTGAAGAAAAAGAAAGGGGTATTACTATCAACACGTCCCACGTAGAGTATCAGACAGAGAATAGGCACTATGCGCATGTGGATTGTCCTGGTCACGCGGATTACGTTAAGAACATGGTAACTGGTGCTGCTCAAATGGACGGTGCGATCTTGGTGGTTGCTGCCACAGATGGTCCTATGCCCCAAACACGTGAGCACATCCTTCTGGGTCGTCAGGTAGGTATTCCAAGGATTGTTGTTTTCTTGAACAAAGTGGACATGGTTGATGATGATGAGCTTTTGGAACTTGTTGAGATGGAGGTGCGCGAGTTGCTTTCCTTCTATGAGTACGATGGTGACAATGGTCCTGTAATTTCCGGTTCTGCACTTGGTGCTTTGAACGGGGAGCAAAAGTGGGTTGACACTGTAATGGAGTTGATGAATGCCGTTGACGAATGGATTGAATTGCCCGAACGCGATATCGATAAGCCTTTCTTGATGCCGGTTGAAGATGTATTCACTATTACTGGTCGTGGTACTGTAGCTACCGGACGTATAGAAACAGGTGTTGCCAATACTGGTGATGGTGTTGATATCATTGGTATGGGTGCTGAGAAATTGACTTCCACAATAACTGGGGTTGAGATGTTCCGTAAGATTTTGGATAGGGGTGAAGCTGGTGATAACGTAGGTATCCTTTTGAGGGGTATTGAAAAATCAGACATCAAAAGGGGTATGGTAATCTGCAAGCCAGGTTCCGTTACACCACACGCTAAATTTAAAGCGGAGGTGTATATCCTTAAAAAGGAAGAAGGTGGTCGTCACACCCCATTCCATAACAACTATCGTCCTCAATTCTATGTAAGAACTACTGACGTAACAGGAAATATTGTCCTTCCTGACGGTGTTGAAATGGTAATGCCAGGTGATAACTTGACCATTACAGTAGATTTGATTCAGCCTATTGCCCTTAATGTAGGTCTACGTTTTGCTATCCGTGAGGGTGGTAGGACAGTGGGAGCTGGTCAGGTTACTGAAATTTTAGATTAATTTTTTTGATATAATAAGTTTATACTGAGGGTGTTCGCTTTTTAGCGGATACCTTTCAGTGTAAATATGAACGGGTGTAGCTCAGTTGGTAGAGCACTGGTCTCCAAAACCAGGTGTCGGGAGTTCGAGTCTCTCCTCCCGTGCTAAATAAAAAGAAAGCATGTGATAAGAGACGAGAAGTTTACCCTGAGCGAAGTCGAAGGGAGTCTCTCCTCCCGTGCTAAAGGAGAAAGAACAAAAAGCAATTGGACGGAAAGTCGGTCCTGGGCGAAAAGGCCAGCACTGAGCTAGGGAAAGCTTCCAAGGGCTACAAAGAATTTTTTGATATGTTGACTTACGTAAAGGAATCTTGGGAAGAGTTAAAAAATAACGTTACTTGGTTGAACCGGGAACAGGCATCCAATTTAATGGTTGTTGTTGCGGTCTTCTCGATCTTGTTTGCGTTGGCAACATGGGGAGTGGATACGGTTTTTAGTAAGTTGATTGCGTTGTACTTTGAAAAATTAATTGGGTAGGTGATGTCAGAGGTATTGGAAAAAAAATGGTACGTGGTACGTGCGGTCAGTGGTCAAGAGAATAAAATCAAAGGCTACATAGAAAGTGAAGTTGAACGTGCCGGTTTTGGGGATTATTTGGAAGATGTATTGGTGCCAACTGAAAAAGTGGTTCAAATACGAAACGGGAAGAAAATAAATAAAGAGCGTACCTATTTCCCCGGTTATATTATGATCAAAGCCAATTTGGGTGGGGAAATGGTCCATATCATCAAATCCATTACCAATGTTATTGGGTTTTTGGGCGAAACCAAAGGGGGGGATCCCGTCCCTTTACGGAAGGCCGAAGTAAACCGTATGCTGGGCAAGGTAGATGAGCTTGCCGTAAATACGGATAATATTGCCATACCCTTTGTATTGGGGGAAACGGTAAAGGTCATAGATGGACCCTTCAACGGCTTTAATGGCACTGTTGAAAAAATCAATGAAGAAAAGCGCAAGCTGGAAGTAATGGTGAAAATCTTTGGTAGAAAGACGCCATTGGAACTTAGCTATATGCAAGTTGAAAAAGTATAGTAAGAATTGGGATGTTAGATGAGGGACATAAGAAATTATTTATCTCAAATCTCACGTCTTAAATCTAAAGTCAAGAAAAATAAAAGAGCTGTTACATAGATAAAATTGTGTTGCTTCCAAATAAACACAATTTCAAATTTAATTAAGTAAAATGGCAAAAGAAGTAGATAAGGTTGTAAAACTACAAGTTAGGGGAGGTGCTGCGAATCCATCGCCACCGGTTGGACCCGCCTTAGGTGCTGCTGGTGTTAACATCATGGAGTTCTGTAAGCAGTTTAATGCCCGGACCCAGGACAAGCAGGGAAAAGTATTACCTGTTGTTATCACCGTTTACAAGGACAAATCGTTTGAATTTGTTGTAAAAACACCACCTGCGGCCGTTCAATTGATGGAAGCAGCCAAGATTAAAAAAGGATCTGGCGAACCTAACCGTGTAAAATCCGGTTCAGTGACTTGGAACCAAGTGAAAACTATTGCAGAGGATAAAATGGTGGATTTGAATGCATTTACCGTGGAATCTGCAATGCGAATGGTGGCCGGTACGGCACGTTCAATGGGACTAAAGGTTTCTGGCCCAAAACCTTTTTAATCGGAAAAGCAATTTAGAATGGCAAAATTGACTAAAAAGCAAAAAGAGGCAGTTGCTAAAATCGATAGGAATAAAATGTATTCCTTGGAAGAAGCCTCTTCTTTGGTAAAAGAAATAACCAATGTAAAATTTGATGCATCGGTGGATTTGGCGGTTCGTTTGGGTGTTGACCCAAGGAAGGCCAACCAAATGGTGCGTGGCGTGGTTACCCTTCCCTATGGAACAGGTAAGGACGTGAAGGTTTTGGCATTGGTGACCCCGGATAAGGAAGCGGAAGCTCAAGAAGCTGGCGCGGACTATGTAGGGTTGGATGAATTTTTGGATAAAATTAAAGGCGGTTGGACAGACGTTGATGTCATCGTTACCATGCCCAGCGTTATGGGGAAATTGGGCCCATTGGGTCGGATTTTGGGTCCTCGAGGACTAATGCCCAATCCAAAGACTGGGACGGTAACCATGGATGTAGGTAAGGCTGTTGCTGACGTAAAAGGTGGTAAAATAGATTTCAAAGTTGATAAAACGGGAATCGTTCATGCTGCCATCGGAAAGGTTTCTTTCTCTCCGGACAAAATTGCCGGAAATGCAAAAGAGCTTATCGATACGTTGAATAAGCTGAAACCTGCAGCAGCAAAAGGAGTATACATGAAAAGTATATATATGAGCAGTACCATGAGCCCTAGCGTTCAGTTAGATCCCAAAGCTGTTTAATCATAGAGTAGTTCAAACGTAATACAATGACAAGAGAAGAAAAAGCAATCGTAATTGAAGATTTGACTGCTCAGTTGGCCGATAACCCAAATATCTACCTAGCGGATATTTCGGGACTTGATGCGGGTACCACTTCGGATTTAAGAAGGGCTTGCTTTAAGGCCAACATAAAATTGGCAGTTGTTAAGAATACATTGCTGGCAAAAGCAATGGAGGCCTCGGACAAGGAATTCGGTGAATTGCCCAACGTATTAAAGGGTAATACCTCTTTAATGTTGTCCGAAACAGGTAATGCCCCGGCAAAACTGATCAAGAATTTTAGAAAGAAATCGGATAAGCCCTTATTGAAAGGGGCTTTTATTGAGGAAGCAGTTTATATTGGTGACGAAAACCTGGATTCTTTGGTAAATATCAAATCCAAAGAGGAAGTTATCGGCGACATTATAGGATTGTTACAGTCCCCAGCCAAAAATGTTATTTCCGGACTTAAATCAAGTGGTGGAAAATTGGCGGGAATCCTCAAGACCTTATCCGAAAGATAATTTGTACGCACTAAAACAAACATATTTTTAAAAATTTATTAAAACGATAGAAAAATGGCAGATTTGAAAGATTTTGCAGAACAGTTGGTCAATCTTACCGTAAAAGAGGTAAACGAGTTGGCTGATATATTAAAAGAAGAATACGGCATTGAGCCTGCTGCTGCTGCGGTAGCCGTTGCTGCCGGCGGTGGTGCCGGTGCCGATGCTGGTGAAGCTGCTGAAGAACAATCTGAATTCGATGTAATTTTGAAAGCCCCTGGAGGTTCAAAACTTGCTGTCGTAAAATTGGTCAAGGAATTGACCGGTCTTGGATTGAAAGATGCTAAAGAGATTGTGGACAGCGCACCAAAAGCAGTTAAAGAAGCTGTTTCTAAGGATGAGGCTGAGGGAATCAAAAAATCTTTGGAAGAAGCAGGAGCAGAAGTTGAGCTTAAATAATAGCAGAAACTATATTGTATTGGTTAAGGTCTTGCCGTTTTGCGGTTAAGACCTTAGCCTGTTTAATGGAAACGTATGAAGTTATACGTGACCCAACTGAGAATTCACTATTAAAATTGTCCATTGATGTTCACTAACAAGACTGAAGAAAGAGTAAACTTTGCAACCGCTAAGAACATGCCGGAATACCCGGATTTCTTGGACATCCAAATAAAATCATTTCAAGACTTTTTCCAACTTGAAACCAAATCGGATGAGCGTGGTAACGAAGGTTTGTACAATACCTTCATGGAAAATTTTCCAATTACCGACACGCGCAACCAATTCGTATTGGAATTTTTGGATTATTTCATAGACCCACCAAGATATACGATACAAGAATGTATTGAGCGCGGTCTTACCTATAGCGTACCCTTAAAAGCTAGACTAAAACTATACTGTACCGACCCGGAACATGAAGATTTTGAGACCATTGTACAGGATGTTTATTTGGGGACCATCCCTTATATGACACCCAGTGGAACATTTGTGATCAATGGGGCGGAACGTGTGGTGGTTTCTCAGTTGCACCGTTCTCCAGGAGTGTTCTTTGGACAGTCCTTCCATGCCAACGGAACTAAGCTGTATTCCGCCAGGGTAATTCCCTTTAAAGGTTCATGGATCGAATTTGCCACCGATATCAATAGCGTAATGTACGCCTATATCGATAGGAAGAAAAAATTACCGGTTACCACCTTATTCAGGGCCATAGGATTTGAACGTGATAAGGACATCCTTGAAATTTTTGACCTCTCGGAGGAGGTTAAAGTCTCAAAAGCCGGATTGAAGAAGGTAATGGGCCGTAAGTTGGCCGCGAGGGTACTGAATACCTGGCACGAGGATTTTGTGGATGAAGATACGGGCGAGGTGGTTTCCATTGAGCGAAACGAGATTATCCTTGATCGTGATACCGTTTTGGAAAAGGAGCATATTGATGAGATTATCGATGCAGATGTAAAGACCATCCTTTTGCACAAGGAAAATGCAAATCTGTCGGATTATGCCATTATCCATAATACGCTTCAAAAGGATCCCACTAACTCCGAAAAGGAAGCGGTAGAACATATTTACAGGCAATTGCGTAATGCTGAACCACCAGATGAAGAGACCGCTAGGGGAATCATAGACAAATTGTTCTTTTCCGACCAACGGTATAATCTTGGGGAAGTAGGCCGTTACCGTATGAACAAAAAATTGGGCCTTGATATTGGAATGGACAAGCAGGTATTGACCAAGGAAGATATCATTACCATTATCAAATATTTGATTGAACTTATCAATTCCAAAGCGGAGATTGATGATATCGATCACCTATCCAACAGAAGGGTAAGAACGGTTGGTGAACAGTTATCCTCTCAGTTTGGTGTTGGTTTGGCGCGTATGGCGCGTACCATTCGGGAGCGAATGAATGTTCGCGATAACGAGGTATTTACACCAATCGATTTGATCAATGCCAAAACCTTATCATCGGTTATCAACTCATTTTTTGGTACCAACCAGCTATCCCAGTTTATGGACCAAACCAATCCGTTGGCAGAGATAACCCATAAACGTAGGTTATCCGCACTTGGCCCGGGTGGTCTATCCAGGGAAAGGGCGGGATTTGAGGTCCGTGACGTGCATTACACCCACTATGGGCGTTTATGTCCAATTGAAACCCCTGAAGGTCCGAATATTGGTTTGATTTCTTCACTTTCGGTTTTTGCCAAAGTGAACCAGATGGGCTTCTTGGAAACACCATATAGAAAAGTTGCTGATGGAAAGGTGAACGTTGAAGAGCATGTGTACCTAAGTGCGGAAGAGGAAGAAGGAATGAAAATAGCTCAGGCCAATATTCCTTTGAATGACGCAGGAGCCATTGACGGAGACAAGGTAATTGCGCGTGAAGAAGGTGACTTCCCGGTAGTAGAACCTTTCGAAGTGAACTATACCGACGTAGCACCAAATCAAATTGCGTCCATTTCGGCCTCTTTGATTCCCTTCTTGGAGCACGATGATGCAAACCGTGCTTTAATGGGGTCCAACATGATGCGCCAGGCCGTTCCGTTATTACGTCCAGAGTCACCCATTGTGGGAACCGGTTTGGAAAGGCAGGTTGCCAAGGATTCAAGGGTATTGATTAATGCAGAGGAAGACGGTGTTGTTGACTATGTGGATGCCAAGAAAATCATTATTAAATATTCCAGGTCCGAGGAAGAAAAGATGGTCAGTTTTGAAGAAGACTCCAAAACGTACGACTTGATCAAGTTCCGAAAGACAAACCAGGGTACTTCCATCAACCTTAAACCCATTGTACGAAAAGGGGATAAGGTGCAAAAAGGCCAAGTGCTCTGCGAAGGGTATGCCACGCAAAGCGGGGAACTTGCCCTTGGAAGAAACATGAAAGTAGCTTTCATGCCCTGGAAAGGATATAACTTTGAAGATGCCATCGTAATCTCCGAAAAAGTGGTTCGGGAGGATATTTTTACCTCTATTCATATAGATGAATACGCATTGGAGGTTAGGGACACCAAATTGGGTGCCGAGGAGTTGACGAACGATATCCCTAACGTTTCCGAGGAAGCTACCAAGGATTTGGATGAAAACGGTATGATCCGTATTGGTGCGGAAGTAAAACCTGGGGATATCCTTATCGGTAAGATTACGCCAAAAGGGGAATCCGATCCAACGCCGGAGGAAAAATTGCTTCGTGCCATTTTTGGAGATAAGGCCGGTGATGTAAAGGATGCCTCGTTAAAGGCTTCACCATCACTTAGAGGAGTGGTTATTGACAAAAAATTGTTCTCACGCTCCATTAAGGATAAGCGAAAACGTTCTGAGGATAAGGAAGCCATTTCCAAGTTGGAAATGGACTATGAAGTGAGATTCCAGCAACTAAAAGACGTTTTGGTAGAAAAACTGTTTGCCTTGGTAAACGGTAAAACCTCTCAAGGAGTACAGAACGACCTTGGTGAAGAAGTTCTTCCAAAAGGTAAGAAGTACACCATAAAGATGCTGAACTCGGTGGATGACTTTGCCCATTTGATCAGTGGAACGTGGACGACGGATGACAAAACCAACACCTTGGTCAATGACTTGTTGCATAACTATAAAATCAAATTGAACGACCTTCAGGGAAGTTTAAGGAGGGACAAGTTTACCATTTCAGTTGGAGATGAATTGCCTGCCGGAATCATGAAACTGGCCAAAGTCTATATCGCCAAAAAGCGCAAACTTAAAGTTGGTGATAAAATGGCAGGTCGCCACGGGAATAAGGGTATTGTTGCACGTATCGTACGTCAGGAAGATATGCCTTTCCTTGAAGATGGTACCCCTGTCGATATTGTTTTGAATCCGCTAGGTGTACCTTCCCGAATGAACATCGGTCAGATTTATGAAACCGTATTGGGTTGGGCAGGTCAAAAATTGGGCAGGAAATACGCCACACCAATTTTTGATGGAGCTTCTTTGGACGAAATCAATGGATTTACGGACGAAGCCGGTGTGCCTCGTTTTGGTCATACCTATTTGTATGACGGTGGCACAGGTGAGCGCTTTGACCAGGCAGCGACCGTTGGGGTAATCTATATGCTTAAACTAGGGCATATGGTGGATGACAAAATGCACGCACGTTCCATTGGACCATACTCGTTGATTACGCAACAACCATTGGGCGGTAAAGCACAATTTGGTGGCCAACGATTTGGTGAGATGGAGGTTTGGGCATTGGAGGCCTATGGTGCTTCTTCTACCCTACGCGAAATTTTGACCGTAAAATCGGATGACGTTATAGGACGGGCCAAAACCTACGAGTCCATCGTAAAAGGTGAGACCATGCCAGAACCTGGATTGCCAGAATCTTTCAATGTATTGATGCACGAACTCAAGGGATTGGGTCTGGATATTAGATTGGAAGAATAAGAATTTTAAGAGAACATTTTAACAAAATAGCTGAAGTAGATCATGGCTAGATTAAAAGATAACAATACTCCAAAAAGGTTCAATAAAATCTCTATAGGATTGTCTTCCCCGGAAGCAATTTTGGCAGAGTCCAGAGGTGAGGTTTTAAAACCGGAAACCATTAACTACCGCACCCACAAACCAGAAAGGGACGGCTTGTTCTGTGAGCGTATTTTTGGTCCTGTTAAGGATTACGAATGTGCCTGTGGAAAATATAAGCGTATCCGTTACCGCGGCATTGTTTGTGACCGTTGTGGGGTTGAGGTAACTGAGAAGAAAGTACGTAGGGATAGGGTAGGCCACATTAATTTGGTGGTTCCCGTAGCCCATATTTGGTATTTCCGCTCACTGCCCAATAAGATCGGATATCTGTTGGGACTCCCTTCCAAGAAATTGGACATGATTATTTATTATGAGCGTTATGTGGTCATCCAACCCGGTATTGCCAAAGGTCCTGAAGGGGAGGAAATTAATAAAATGGACTTCCTGACCGAGGAGGAGTACCTCAATATATTGGAGTCCATTCCAGTTGAAAACCAGTATTTGGAAGATTCCGATCCCAATAAATTCATTGCCAAGATGGGCGCGGAATGTTTAATCGATTTGCTCTCAAGAATCGATTTGGAACAACTGTCCTACGAATTAAGGCATAAAGCCAATACGGAAACTTCAAAGCAGCGTAAGACCGAAGCCTTAAAAAGGTTGCAGGTTGTTGAAGCTTTAAGGGAATCCCAGGACAACCGGGAAAACCGTCCCGAGTGGATGATTATGAAGGTCATTCCGGTAATTCCACCGGAATTACGTCCTTTGGTTCCTTTGGACGGAGGTCGTTTCGCTACTTCCGACTTAAATGACCTGTATCGCAGAGTAATCATCCGAAACAATCGTTTGAAGCGTTTGATGGAAATCAAAGCTCCGGAAGTGATTCTAAGGAACGAAAAACGTATGCTCCAAGAGTCCGTGGATTCCTTGTTTGACAATACAAGAAAAGCTTCTGCGGTCAAAACGGAATCAAACAGACCATTGAAATCCCTTTCAGATTCCCTAAAGGGAAAACAAGGCCGTTTCCGTCAAAACCTATTGGGTAAACGTGTGGATTACTCGGCACGTTCCGTGATTGTCGTGGGCCCGGAAATGAACCTGTATGAATGTGGTCTTCCAAAAGATATGGCGGCGGAGCTTTACAAACCTTTTGTAATCCGAAAATTGATAGAAAGGGGTATCGTAAAAACCGTAAAATCCGCCAAGAAGATAATAGACAAAAAGGAACCGGTTGTTTGGGACATATTGGACAATGTGATCAAAGGGCACCCCGTGCTGTTGAATAGGGCCCCCACATTGCACAGATTGGGAATCCAAGCGTTCCAGCCCAAACTTATAGAGGGTAAGGCCATACGTTTGCACCCATTGGCCTGTACTGCATTTAATGCGGATTTCGATGGTGATCAGATGGCAGTACACTTGCCCCTTGGACCGGAAGCTGTTTTGGAAGCGCAGTTATTGATGCTGGCCTCCCAAAATATCTTGAACCCTGCTAATGGGTCTCCCATTGCGGTTCCTTCCCAGGATATGGTTTTGGGATTGTACTATATGACAAAAAAGCGCCTTTCCGATGACGAGGTTACGGTAAAAGGAGAGGGATTGACCTTCTACTCACCAGAGGAAGTTGAAATTGCTTTCAATGAAAAGAAAGTGGATTTGAATGCAAGCATTAAAGTACGTACAAAAGACTTTAATGAAGAAGGGGAATTGGTAAATCAAATTATTGAGACCACTGTTGGTAGGGTGTTGTTCAATCAAGAAGTTCCTGAGGAAGCAGGTTTCATTAATCAAGTATTGACCAAAAAAGCGCTACGTAGCATTATTGGGGATATTTTGGCCGTTACGGATGTACCCAGAACAGCTGCATTTTTGGATAAGATCAAGACCATGGGCTATCAATTTGCCTTTAAGGGTGGATTGTCCTTTAGTTTGGGCGATATTATTATCCCTGCTGAAAAGCATGAAATGATATCCGATGCCAACGATCAGGTAGACGGCATCATGATGAACTATAACATGGGACTTATCACCAATAACGAACGTTACAATCAGGTGATTGATGTTTGGACCTCAACAAATGCCATGTTGACCGAACTGGCCATGAAGCGAATTCGTGAAGATCAGCAAGGATTCAATTCGGTGTATATGATGTTGGATTCCGGGGCAAGGGGTTCCAAAGAACAGATTCGCCAGTTGACAGGGATGCGTGGTTTGATGGCCAAGCCCAAAAAATCCACTGCAGGAGGCGGAGAGATCATCGAAAACCCAATTCTCTCCAACTTTAAGGAGGGATTATCCATTTTGGAGTACTTCATCTCCACACACGGTGCGCGTAAAGGTCTTGCAGATACTGCTTTAAAAACTGCAGATGCCGGATATTTAACACGCCGCTTGGTCGATGTTTCCCAAGATGTGATTATCAACATTGAAGATTGTGGAACACTCCGTGGTATCGAGGTTACTCCACTACGAAAGAACGAGGAAATCGTTGAAACCCTTGGTGAACGAATTTTAGGTAGGGTTTCATTGCATGATGTCTACAATCCCTTGAATGAAGAATTGCTTATTTCCGCCGGTCAGGAAATTACCGAGGTTGAAGTAAGGAAGGTAGAGGCTTCCCCAATTGAAAAAATTGAGGTTCGCTCTCCATTGACATGTGAGGCATCCAAAGGGATTTGTGCAAAATGTTATGGTAGGAACCTCGCGACCAATAAAATGGTTCAACGAGGCGAAGCCGTAGGTGTTGTAGCTGCCCAATCCATTGGTGAACCTGGTACACAGTTAACATTGCGTACGTTCCACGTAGGTGGTATTGCAGGAAACATTTCTGAGGAAAGCAAGCTGGAAGCCAAATTTGATGGTGTTGCCGAAATTGAGGATTTGAGAACCGTTGTTGGCCAGAACAGTGAGGGTGAAAAGGCAAATATCGTTATCTCAAGGACATCTGAAATCAAGATTGTTGATGAGAAAACGGGTATTACGCTAAGTACCAATAACATTCCTTATGGTTCCCAATTATTCGTGAAAAATGGAGCTAAGATCAGTAGTGGGGATGTGCTTTGTCAGTGGGATCCCTATAATGGTGTAATCGTTTCCGAGTTCACGGGAGCCATTGCCTATGAGAATATCGAACAAGGTGTCACTTATCAAGTAGAGATTGACGAACAGACAGGATTCCAGGAAAAGGTGATTTCCGAGTCTAGGAACAAAAAGTTGATACCTACCTTATTGATTAAGGATGGAAAAGGTGAAACACTAAGATCATACAACCTTCCTGTTGGCTCCCATATTATGGTTGATGATGGGGAAAAGATCGGTGAGGGTAAGATTTTGGTTAAGATTCCGCGTAAGTCCGCCAAGGCAGGGGATATCACCGGTGGTCTTCCAAGGGTAACCGAGTTGTTTGAAGCGCGTAACCCTTCAAATCCGGCTGTGGTCTCCGAAATTGATGGAGTGGTATCCTTTGGTAAGATCAAACGTGGAAACCGTGAAATCATCATCGAGTCCAAATTGGGCGAAGTCAAGAAATACTTGGTGAAACTTTCAAACCAAATATTGGTTCAAGAGAACGATTATGTACGGGCAGGAATGCCATTATCCGACGGTTCCATTACCCCTGAGGATATTTTGGCCATCAAAGGACCATCGGCAGTTCAACAATATTTGGTAAACGAAGTTCAAGAGGTATACCGACTACAAGGTGTAAAAATCAATGATAAACACTTTGAAGTGGTTGTACGGCAGATGATGCGTAAAGTCCGTATTGAAGATGCCGGTGATACCATTTTCTTGGAGAATCAACTCGTGCACAAGGATGACTTTATTAGGGAGAACGATGAAATTTTTGGTAAAAAAGTAGTCGAGGACTCCGGGGATTCCGAAAGCTTAAAAGCAGGACAGATTATTTCTGCCAGGGATTTGAGGGATGAAAATTCACTGTTGAAACGTTCGGACAAAACCTTGGTAACTGCCCGGGATGCGGTTGCGGCTACGGCAACACCGATTCTTCAGGGAATTACCAGAGCATCCTTACAGACCAAGTCGTTCATTTCTGCAGCGTCCTTCCAAGAAACCACCAAAGTATTGAACGAGGCTGCCGTAAGCGGTAAAGTGGATACGTTGGAAGGTTTAAAGGAGAATGTCATTGTTGGACATAAAATTCCTGCAGGTACGGGTATGCGTGATTATGATAGCATCATTGTCGGCTCAAAAGAGGAATATGATGAAATTATGGCGCGCAAGGAAGAGTTCAAATTCTAAAAAACATGGCTGAAAAGAACCAAAATCAAAAACAGATTAATATAGAACTGGATGAGAAGACGGCAGAAGGAATTTATTCCAATCTGGCCATTATTAACCATTCTGTATCTGAATTTGTAGTGGATTTTATCAGTATGATGCCAGGAGCACCAAAAGCAAAGGTGAAAAGCAGAATTGTATTGACACCACAGCATGCTAAAAAGTTCCTAAAGGCACTTAACGATAATGTGAATAGGTTCGAAAAGGCGCATGGAACAATTAAGGATTATGAACAACCTCCCATACCATTGAATTTTGGTCCTACGGGAGAAGCATAAAAAAAGGCCCTGATTTGTTATCAGGGCCTTTTTTATTTTTTGTTGTAAGAAGGGAAGGGTTTTATTTCAACCACCCCTTCGCAATGGAACGTTTGGAAAAGAGAATCAGTAAAATTCCAATGACTACAACTAAAACGGGCATTACATAGGCCTGACCTCCATACACCTCACCGGCATTTTGAAGAAACAACCAATTGATAAATTGTAGTACTGCGGCCAATAATGATAATATAAATAATGGTTTGGCCCATTTTTTACGTATCAATAGTCCAATGGAGGCAATTGCCCCTGAAAAAACGGCTATGGCAAAGGCCGCTGTAGCCCAGGCTGGGATGCCTTCAAAAAGTTCACGTTGTTCTTGGGTCATGGCTTCCAACATGGCTACTTGGTTTAATTTTGAATTCAAGTAACTATAAACCCCGACCAGATTCCACAAAAATGCGAATATACTTACCACCCAAAACCAAATGGGTGGTTTTACTGTTTGATTTGTCATTTGAAAAAAGTATTGGTTACGTATTCCAATGTACAAAAAATTGTTTAACTGGTTGTGAACCCATGTTTTACGTGTATTCAACACATGAAAATATTCCATCTTGTTATATGGGGTATACCTTGATTTTGGCACAATTCAAAAAACTCACAACATACATATCGTCTGGGATAGGGCTTAAATCCTAGTTTGCGATGGGTTCCCTTCTTTTCTGAATGCAGTGGCCGTCCCATTGGTAATACCCAAAACTTCGTTCTTAACTTTGGTAGGGTACATCCCTGTTGTCGGGACGCCCTTTGAATGTGTTGCCTAAATAGCGGCCAAACAGGACCTTCCAATGTCTTAAGCTAACCTTTATTCTGTGTTGCCCTTGTATTTTCTGTCTATCGGTTCAGATAGACAATTCCCTGGGCCTGTGGCGTGGTCCCGTCCCCGAAATCTATCGTATAGTAATATACCCCGTTGGGCAGTTTGCCGTCCCCCAGGACAACGCCCCGGTCCGCACTGCCATCCCAGTCCGGTGTGCTTATGCTCCCTCGGTACACCAGGGTGCCGTTACGGTCATAGACCGACATGATATAATTGGGGTAATCGTCTTTTAACCATGAAATGGAAAAGGTATCGTTGATTCCATCGCCGTTCGGGGAGAAGCCGAGTCTGTCCGCTTTCGGGGATTCTTCACAATCCTGCATGGAAATCCTCACCGTCACGGCAACAAGATTGGAGGTACATCCATTACTATCCTCCAACAGTCCGTAATAGACGGTACCATCAACAAGATCAACATCACCTTCCAATTCCACGGTATCGCCTTTTCCCAGATACCAGTGAAGGGTGCCATTACCGGAAGCTGCCAAATCCGATACCGTGTGCTTTTCCAAAGTACAGAACCCCTGTTCGCCCTCTACCACTAGTTCAGGAGCCTCTAGGATAAAGGCCGTGGTAGTACCGGTAATGGTACAGCCATTGGCCAGGGCGACGCTAACGGCGAACTCTTCCCCATCCGAGACATTGGTCACCTCTGGGTTTTGTAGGGTAGGGTCATTGAATACGGCATCCCCATTACTGGTCCATAACCAAGAGGTTCCCAATTTGCTTATTTCCTCCAGCTGTAAGGTGGAGCCTTGACAGATCGGTCCGCTGTTGGTAACAATGGCCAGTGGTGCGGTTGTATCCTGGACTGTTACCGTGGCGGTGCAGTTGGCCGTGTTCCCACTATTGTCGGTCACGGCAAGGGTCACTGTGTTCTCCCCCACATCGGAACAGGCAAAGGTGTCTTTATCCAGTTCAAGGGACAGGGTACCACCATTACTGTCAAATGAACCGTTGTCGATGTCCGAAATGGCAATCGTTGCATTGTTCAGTACATTCAGTTCTACGGTAATGTCCTGGCAAATGGCCGCGGGAGCCGTGCCATCCACCACGGTGACCGTGGTCTGGCAGGTTGCAATGTTGCCACTGTTGTCGGTCACCATCAGGGTCACTGCGTTTGCACCCAAGTCCGTGGTCGTAAAGCTGTTTGGAGTCACGTTTAGGGAGGCAACCTCGCAGGCATCGTTGGAACCATTGTCCACGAGCATGGCATCCAGGCTAGCTCTTCCGCCCGTGCCCAGTTGGAGCATCACCGCCTGGCATGATACTGTCGGTTGGGTTACGTCCTCAACGGTCACCGTGGCTTCACAACTGGCCGAGTTGCCACTACCATCGGCCACGGTCAGGGTCACGGTACTTTCCCCCAGATCGGAGCAATCAAAACTGGTACTGCTCAAGGAAAGCGACACCGTACCGCTGTTGTCGTAAGAGCCGTCGTCGATGTCCGATGCGGATATCGTTATGTTGCCCAAGGTGTTCAGTTGTACGGTAATGTCCTTACAGATGGGTACAGGAGTGGTGTTGTCCAATACGGTCACCGTGGTGGTGCAGCTGTTTTCGTTCCCATTGGAATCGCTCACAGTTAGGGTCACCGTGTTCGCACCAATATCGAAGGCCGTAAAGTTGTTAGGGGACACACTTAGGAAAACATTCCCGCAGCCATCGCTGGAACCATCGTCCACAAGGGAGGCCTCCAGTGTAGCCTGGCCATCGGTATCCAATTGGAGTGTCGTTACCTGACATACGGCAGTTGGCTGGATTTTGTCCTCAATGGTTACCGTAGCCTCGCAACTGGCCGTGTTGCTGCTGCCATCAACCACTGTTAGAGTCACCGTGTTGTCGCCAACATCGGAACAGCCAAAGCTTGTTTTGTCCAGGGAAAGCGATAGTGTCCCACTGTTGTCGGAAGAGTTGTTGTCCACGTCTGATGTAGAGATTGTTGCACTGCCTGCTGCGTCCAATTGTACAGTGGTGTTCTTGCAGGCCGCCGTAGGAGCTGTGCCATCCTCGATGGCGACCACGGACTGGCAGGTATTTGTATTGCTGCTGTCATCTGTCGCCGTAAGGGTCACTGTATGTAGGCCAACGGTCGTGAGGCTGCTCGTGGAAACACTCAACGAAATCGGGCAGTTATCACTGGAACCGTTGTCCAGAAGGTCAGGTGTCAAGGTGGTCGTACCATCAGTGCCCAATTCGAGCTGCACCAACACCCTGCACACTGCCGTTGGAAAAGTGGTGTCCCGTATCGTTACCGTTGCCGTACAATTGTCGGAGTTCCTACTGCCATCAGTAACTTTTAAGGTCACCGTGTTGTCCCCCACATCGGAACAACTAAATTCGCTCTTGTCCAGGGAAAGTGCCACTGTGCCACTGTTGTCGAAGGAGCCGTTGTCGATGTCCGCGGTGGTGATTGTTGCGCTGCCCGAGGCGTTCAGCTCCACGCTAATGTCCTGGCAACCGGGCGCGGGGAGAATTTTATCCACTACGGTGACTGTGGTGATGCAGGTTGCCGCGTTGCCGTCATCGGTCACCGTTAGGGTCACCGAGTTAGCACCGAGGTGGGCGGTACTAAAGCTGGTTTTGGACAGTTCCAAGGAAATTGGACAGTTATCACTGGAACCACTGTCCACCTCGTTGGTCGTCAGGGTGGCGATGCCAATGGTATCCAGTTCGATCTCCACGGAAGCCTTGCACAGGGCCGTTGGCTGGATTTTGTCCTCTACCGTTACTGTGGCCGTGCAGCTGTCCGAGTTGCTACTGCCATCGGTTACCGTTAGGGTCACCGTGTTCGCTCCCACATCGGAACAGCCAAAGCCTGTTTTGTCCAGGGAAAGTGACAGGGTGTTAACGCTATTGTCGGAGGAACCATTGTCGATGTCGGTTGTGGTGATTGTTGTGCTGCCCAAAGCGTCCAGTTCCACGATAATATTCTGGCAAACGGGAGTTGGAACTATCTTATCCTCGACGGTCACTGTGGTGGTGCAGCTGTTCTGGTTCCCATGGGGATCGGTCACCGTTAGGGTCACCGTATTCATACCGAGGTCGGAGGCCATAAAGTTACTTGTGGACACGTTTAGCGAGACGCTTCCACAGGTATCGCTGGAACCGTTGTCTACAAGGTTGGCCGTCAGGCTGGCCGTGCCAGTGGTATCCAGTTGAAGTGTCGTTACCTGGCATTCGGCAGTTGGTTGGATCTTATCCTCCACCGTTACCGCAGCCATGCAGGTGTTTGTATTGCTACTGCCATCGGTTACCGTAAGGGTCACTGTGTTGTCCCCCACATCGGAACAGTCAAAATTGGTCGTGTCCAAGGAAAGCGATACCGTGCCGCTGTTGTCGGAGGAGCTGTTGTCGATGTCCGATGTGGTAATCGTTGCGTCGCCCGCCGCGTCCAGTTCCACAGTGATGTCCTGGCAACTGGGCACAGGGGCGATTTTGTCCACCACACTCACCGTGCAGGTGCAACTGTTGGTATTGCCGCCGCCATCGGTTACCGTTAGGGTCACCGTGTTGGCACCGAGGTGGGTAGTACCAAAGCTGGTTTCGGACAGGCCCAGCGAAATCGGACAGTTATCACCCGAACCACCGTCCACAAGGGTGGTCGTCAGGCTGGCCGTGCCATCGTTGCCCAATTCGATTTCCACGGAAGCCTTGCATAGCGCTGTGGGAGCGCTCTTGTCCTCTACTGCTACCGTCGTCTCACAGTTGGCCGAGTTGCTACTACCATCGGTTACTGTAAGGGTCACCGTGTTCTGCCCCAGATCGGAACAGGCAAAGCTTGTTTTGTCTAGGGAAAGTGTAACGGTGGTACCACTGTTGTCGTAAGAGCCGTTGTCAATGTCCAATGGGGAAATTGTCGCACTACCTGTCGTGTCCAGTTGTACGGTAACATCCTTACAAGCGGCCGTGGGGGCCATATTGTCCGTAACGGTCACTGTGGTGATACAGTTTTCCGTGTTGTTGCTGCCATCGATTACCCTGAGGGTCACTGTGTGTGTACCGACGGCCGTAAAGATATCAGGGAACACATTTGCCGAGACACCACCGCAAGTATCACTGGAACCATCATCTATGTCCGAAGTTACAATCGTCGCGCTGCCCGCCGCGTCCAGTTGTACAGTGGCACCCTTGCACAATGCCGTGGGAGCAACCTTGTCCTGCACCGTTACAGTGGCCAGGCAGCTATCCGAGTTGCCACTGCCATCGGTTGCGGTCAGTGTTACCGTATGGTTTCCCATATCGGAACAGTCAAAACTGGTCGTGTCCAGGGAAAGCGATACCGTGCCGCTGTTATCGAAGGAGCCGTTATCGATGTCTGTGGTGGCAATCGTCACATTGCCCGAGGCATCCAGTTGTATGGTGGTGTCCTTGCAGGCCGCGGTTGGAATCGTCCCGTCCTCAACGGTGATTACGGACTGGCAGGTATTGGTATTATTGCTATTGTCGGTCACTGTCAGGGTTATTGTGTGTATGCCAACCGTCGTGAAGTTGGTTTCGGATAGGCCCAATGAAATCGGACAGTTATCGCTCGAACCATCGTTCACATCATCAGTGGTCAGGGTGGCAGTACCATTGGTGCCCAGTTCAAGCTGTACCAGCACCTTGCACAACGCCGTCGGCTGGATTTTGTCCTCCACCATTACTGCGGCCGTACAGCTGTCCGAATTGCCACTGCCATCGCCCACCGTAAGGGTTACCCTATTGCTCCCCACATCGGAACAGCCAAAACTGGTTTTATCCAAGGAAAGCGATACCATACCACTGTTGTCGGAGGAACCATTGTCGATGTCCGTTGTGGCAATCGCTGCACTGCCCGACGCGTCCAGTTCCAAGGTAATGTCCTGGCAACTGGGTGTGGGGAGAATCTTATCCACTACGGTCACTGTGGTGGTGCAGGTGGCCGTGTTACTGCCATCGCCTACCGTTAGGGTCACCGTGTTGGCACCGAGATGGGCAGTATCAAAGCTAGCCTGTGATAGGCCCAGGGAAATTGGACAGTTATCACTGGAACCATTGTCTATAGCATTGGTGGCCAGGGTGGCCGTACCATTGGTGCCCAGTTCGATTTCCACCGAGGTTTTGCAGGTGGCCGTTGGCTGGAGCTTATCCTCCACCGTTACTGTGGCTGTGCAGCTGTCCGAATTGCCACTGCCATCGGTCACCATCAGGGTCACCGTGTTTTCCCCTATATCGGAACAGCCAAAGCTGGTTTCGTCCAGGGAAAGCAATATCGTGCCGCTGTTGTCGGAGGAGCCATTGTCGATGTCTACGGTGGTGATCGTTGCACTGCCCGAGGCGTTTAGTTCCACGGTAAAGTCCTTGCAACCGGGTGTAGGGACAATCTTATCCACTACGGTCACTGTGGTGGTGCAACTGTCCGTGTTGCTGCCATCGGTTACCGTCAGGGTCACCGTGTTGGCACCGAGGTGGGTATTACCAAAGCTGGTCTGGGAGAGTTCCAGGGAAATCGGACAGTTATCGTTCGAACCATCGTCCATAGCATTGGTGGCCAGGGTGGCCATACCATTGGTGCCCAGCTCGATTTCCAACGAGGTTTTGCAGGTGGCCGTTGGCTGGATTTTGTCCTCCACCGTTACCGTGGCCGTGCAGCTGTCCGAATTGCCACTGCCATCGGTCACCGTCAGGGTCACCGTATTGTCCCCCACGTCGGAACAACCAAAGCTGGTTTCGTCCAGGGATAGCGATACCACGCCACTGTTGTCGGAGGAGCCGTTGTCGATGTCCGACGTGGCGATTGTTGCACTGCCCGACGTATTCAGTTCCACGGTAATTTCTTGGCAACTGGGTGTAGGGACAATCTTATCCACCACAGTCACTGTGGCGGAGTAGGTAACCGTGTTGCTGCCATCGCTTACCGTCAGGGTTACCGTGTTGGCACCGAGGTGGGTGGTACCAAAGCTAGCCTGTGATAGGCCCAGGGAAATTGGACAGTTATCACTGGAACCATTGTCTATAGCATTGGTGGTCAGGGTGGCGGTACCATTGGTGCCCAGCTCGATTTCCACCGAAGTCTTACAGGTGGCCGTTGGCTGGATTTTGTCTTCCACAGTTACCGTGGCCGCGCAGGTGGCCGTGTTGTTGCTGCCATCGCTTACCGTCAGGGTCACCGTATTGTCTCCCACATCGGAACAGCCAAAGCTGGTTTCGTCCAGGGACAGCGATACCACGCCACTGTTGTCGGAGGAGCCGTTGTCGATGTCCGAGGTGGTGATCGTTGCACTCCCCGACGTATTCAGTTCCACGGTAATGTCCTGGCAACCGGATGTAGGGACAATCTTATCCACAACGGTCACTGTGGTGGTGCAGGTGGCCGTGTTGCTGCCATCGCCTACCGTCAGGGTTACCGTGTTGGCACCGAGATGGGTGGAACCAAAGCTGGTCTGGGAAAGTTCCAGGGAAATAGGACAGTTATCATCGAAACCATCATCCACATCATCGGTGGTCAGGGTGGCCGTACCATCGGTGCCCAATTCGATTTCCACTGCCGTTTTGCAGGTAGCCGTTGGTTGGAGCTTATCCTCCACCGTAACCGTGGCGGTACAGTAGGCCGATTTGCCACTGTCATCGGTCACCGTCAGGGTCACCGTGTTTTCGCCCACATCGGAACAACCAAAGCTGGTTTCGTCCAGGGATAGTGATACCGTTCCACTGTTGTCGGAAGAGCCGTTGTCGATGTCCGATGTGGTGATGGTTGCACTGCCCGAGGTATTCAGTTCCACGGTAATATCCCGGCAACCGGGCGTGGGGAGAATCTTATCCACTACGGTCACTGTGGTGGAGCAGGTGGCCGTGTTGCTGCCATCGTCTACTGTCAGGGTCACCGTGTTTGCACCGAGGCGGGTGGTATCAAAGCTGGTCTGGGACAGGCCCAGCGAAATTGGACAGTTATCATTGGAACCATCGTTTATAGCATTGGTGGCCAGGGTGGCCGTACCGTTGGTGCCCAATTCGATTTCCACCGAAGTCTTACAGGTGGCCGTTGGTTGGATCTTGTCCTCCACCGTTACCGTGGCAGTGCAACTGTTGGTGTTGCCACTACCATCGGTTGCTGTTAGGGTGACCGTATTGCTCCCCACATCGGAACAGCCAAAGCTTGTTTCGTTCAGATAAAGGGCAATGATGGTTCCACTGTTATCAGAGGAGCCATTGTCGATGTCGGTTGTGGTAATCGTTGCGCTGCCGGCCGCACTCAGTTCCACAGAGGTGTTCTTACAAACGGGCGTGGGGACAATCTTGTCCACCACGCTTACCGTGGCGGAACAGCTGTTCGTGTTTTTGCTGCCATCGTTGACCGTAAGAATCACTGTGTGCGTGCCGACTGAGGTGAAACTGTTCTGGGACACATTCATTGAAACCGGACAGTTATCACTGGAGCCGTTGTCCACAAGGTCGGTCGTCAAGGTTGCCGTACCATCTGTGCCCAGTTCGATTTCCACCGAAGTGTTACAGGTGGCCGTCGGCTGGATTTTGTCCTGTACGGTTACCGTAGCCGTGCAACTGTTGGTATTGCTGCTTCCATCGGTCACTGTCAGGGTCACCGTGTTGTTCCCCACATCGGAACAGTCAAAACTGGTCGTGTCAAGGGAAAGGGTAACGAAGGTACCGCTATTGTCGGAAGAGCCGTTGTCGATATCGGTTGTGGTAATTGTTGCGCTGCCCGCCGCGCTCAGTTCCACGGTGTTGTCCCGGCAACTGGGTGTGGGGACGATATTGTCCACCACGCTTACCGTGGCGGTACAGCTTTTAGAGTTGCTGCTACCATCGGTCACCGTTAGGGTCACTGTATTGTCACCAAAGTGGGAGGCGTCAAAGCTGGTATCGGACAGGCCCAGGGAAACGGAACAGTTATCATTGGAACCATCGTCCACATCCTCGGTGGTCAGGATGGCCGTACCATTGGTGCCCAGTTCAATTTCCACTGCCGTTTTGCAGGTGGCCGTAGGCTGGATTTTGTCCTGCACGGTCACGGTGGCCGTACAGCTGTCCGAGTTACTGCTGCTATCGCTTACCGTCAGGGTCACCGTATTGTCCCCCATATCGGAACAGCCAAAGCTTGTTTTGTCCAGGGAAAGGGACACCGAGCCGCTGTTGTCGGAGGAGCTATTGTCGATGTCCGATGTGGCAATCGTTGCACTGCCCGATGTATTCAGTTCCACGGTAATGTCCTGGCAACTGGGCGTAGGGATAATCTTATCCACAACGGTCACTGCGGTGGTGCAGGTGGCCGTGTTGCTGCCATCGCCTACCGTAAGGGTCACCGTGTTAGCCCCAAGGTGGGAGGCATCAAAGCTGGTTTCGGATAGGCTCAGGGAAATCGAACAGTTATCGCTCGAACCATCGTCCACAGCGTTGGTGGTTAGGGCGGCCGTACCATCGGTGCCCAGTTCAATCTCCACTGCCGTTTTGCAAGCGGCCGTCGGCTGGAGCTTGTCCTGTACCGTAACTGTGGCCGTACAATGGTCCGAGTTGCTACTGCCATCAATCACAATCAGGGTCACTGTGTTATCCCCTACATCGGAACAGCTAAAGCTGGTTTTGTCCAGGGCAAGGGACACTGAGCCGCTGTTGTCGGAAGAGCCGTTGTCGACGTCCGATGTGGTGATCGTTGCACTTCCAGAGGTGTTCAGTTCCACGGTAACGTTCTGGCAATTGGGGGTGGGGAGCATCTTATCCACTACGGTCACTATAGCGGTGCAAGTGTCCGAAGTGCTGCCATCGCTCACCGTTAGGGTCACTATGTTGGCACCGAGGTGGGTGATACCAAAGCTGGTCTCGGACAGGCTCAATGAAATCCCACAACCATCGCTGCCTTTGTCCACAAGGTCGGTAGTCAGGGTGGCCGTACCCTCAGTTCCCAGTTGGAGTGTCACTATCTGGCATTTGGCCTCCGGATCGGCATCTGATAGGCTGTCCCCGGTAATGTTGGCAAACGCGGCACGCTGGGCGCGGGCTCTACAATAGACCAGACCATCGGCACCGATGGCGGGGAAATTGGGGAATTTGGAAGCATCATGGTAACCCTTGGTGTGCCAACCGATGAGCGTGGCATCCCAGTTGGCCACTGAAAGCCCGCTATTTTTGAGCATATTGATACCACCAGTAATGCCTTGCAAACTGGTCAATGCCCCCAAATCCCATTCTCCCAAGTCCTGGTCAAAGGCGCTTGCGCCAGAGAACATTTGACCCATATCGGTCACGCTTCCTGTGTTCCAGGAACCGATATTCTGGTTAAAGCTGGTTGCACTGTAAAACATGGAGTCCATAGTGGTCACATTGCCGGTGTTCCACAAATCGATGTTCCCGTTAAAGGCGGTCGCACCATAGAACATACCGTACATATTAGTCACACTGCTGGTATTCCACAACCCGATGTCTTGCTCAAAGACAGTTGCTTCCCAGAACATCTGGTTCATGCTGGTAACACTGGCTGTATTCCAACTTCCAATATCAGTATTAAAGTTGGTTGCACCGGAAAACATGGCAGACATATTAGTTACGCTTGTGGTGTTCCATAAACCAATGTTGCTGTTAAATGCACTTGCACTAGTAAACATATAGCGCATATCTGTGACATTGTCGGTGTTCCATGAGCCGATGTCCTGATCAAAGGTGCTCGCCGCGGAGAACATATAGCCCATATCCGTAACCTTGCTTGTATTCCAGGAACCGATGTTTTCATTAAAGAGGGATGCTCCGGAAAACATGAAGCGCATAGTAGTCACATTACTTGTGTTCCAAGCGGAGAAACTCGTTGTCCCTTTAAGGGAAGTACAACTGGCAAACATTTGTTTCATACTGCCCACCTGACTCAAATCTGGGGTATCACTTGCCAGAATGTCCATATTGGTACAGCCCCAAAAGGCACCCGCCATGGTTGTCCAGGAGATACTACTGCTCCATTGGTCCACAGAGAGCAGTTTCTGTGGGTCACCTGTATAGTTGAAATGTATTCGCTCCAGGCTCCCGGAATCAGAGGTATTGCGAAGGGCCACCTGTATTTCCCCAGCCTGATAGCCCTTGGTAGTGACATCTATTTCTATGGTCGTGGTTTGGCCCGTTAGTTCATAGCTGCCATCATTGCCCAGGTCCACATCGTAGGTCCCAGAAGCAGGGATGATAATGGAGTTGCTATCGGACGAGCCGAATTTGGTCGTGTCCCAGGTAGTGACAAAAGTATCGGGATCCATGACGGTCACCGTGGTCTCGCAAGTCTTTGTGCTCCCTTTGCTGTCTAGTACCGTTAGGGTAACTGTGTTCGCGCCGAGGTCGGTGCTCGTGAAGCTGCTCTGCGACAAATTTAACGAGACGCTACCGCCGCAGATGGCGCTGGAACCATTATCCACAAGGTCGACCGCCAGACTGGCCGTGCCGTTGATGCCCAGTTGGATTGCCGCCGCCTTGCACGAGGCCATGGGAAGGGTTTTGTCCTCTACGGTTACCCTGCCTGCGCAAGTGGCCATATTGCCAACCTCGTCGGTCACCGTAAGGATTACCGAATTTTGCCTCACATCGGAACAGTTGAAAGTGTCTTTGTTTACTGAAAAGGAGATAGTACCAGCATTGTCGGATGAGTTGTCATCGATATCCGAGGCGGCAATCGTAACACTGCCCGTTGCATCCAGTTGTACGGTGATGTCTTTGCAGCCTGCATTTGGGGACCATTGATCGTCCAAGACTACGAGGGCATGGCAGGTGTTTGTATTACCATTGGGGTCGGTCACCGTAAGGGTCACCCTGTTCTCCCCGAGGTCCGCCCCCGTGAAGCTGCTTTTGGAAAGGCTAAACGTGACGTTCCCGCAGGCATCGCTGGAACCGTTGTCCATAAGGTCCGTCGTCAAAATGGCGGTTCCGGTTTTATCCAGTTGGAGGAGTACCGTTTGATGACAAGTGGCCGTCGGGGAGGTAGTTTCTGCACTGTCACCGGTAATGTTAAAGCCTCTGGATATCAGTGCGGAACGCTGGGTAGTGGCTGTACAGTAGGTCAGGCTAGAGGCCCCAATAGTCACGTTATTGGTAAAGCCCTGGTTGTTCCAACCAATCAAGGTGTTGTCCCAGTTGGTAACCGATAGCCCACTGTTGTCGAGCATATTGGTACCATAAGTCACCTGCCCCAGGTCCCATGCGCCCAGATTTTGGTCAAAGGCGCTTGCGTTCCAAAACATGCCGACCATATTGGTCACACTATGGGTGTTCCAGGAAGAGAGGTTCCCATTAAAGGAGGTTGCATTCCGGAATATACCAGACATATTGATCACGCTACTGGTGTTCCAGAGACCAATGTCCTGATTAAAGGCACTTACGTAAGCAAACATGGCTGACATATTGTTCACCTTGCTCGTGTTCCAGGAACCGATGTCCCGGTTAAAGGCACTTGCGCCATAAAACATGCTGCTCATATCGATTACGCTGGCTGTGTTCCAGGAAGCGATGTTCCCGTTAAAGGCCGTTGCGCCATAGAACATGTTAGCCATAGTGGTCACCTTGGCCGTGTTCCAGGAGTTGAGGTTCCCGTTAAAGGCCGTTGCGCCATAGAACATGTTAGCCATAGTGGTCACGTTGGCCGTGTTCCAGGAACCTAGGTTCTCGTCAAAGGCCGTTGCGCCATAGAACATATCGGTCATAGTAGTCACGTTGGCCGTGTTCCAGGAGCTGAGGTTCCCATTAAAGGCCGTTGCGCCATGGAACATATAGGACATATCGGTCACCTGGCCTGTATTCCAGGAACCAATGTTCTGGTTAAAGGTACTTGCATAACCAAACATGCCGTACATATCGGTCACCTGGCCCGTGTTCCAGGAACCAATGTTCTGGTTAAAGGTACTTGCATAACCAAACATGCCATACATATCGGTCACATTGCCTGTGTCCCAAGGACCGATGTTCGCGTTAAAAGTGCTTGCATTAGTAAACATCAGCTTCATATTGGTTACCTGAGCCGTGTTCCAGGAACCGATGTCCCCGTTAAAGGCGCTTGCTAAAGCAAACATGTAGGACATATCCTTCACGTTGCTGGTATCCCAGGAACCGATGTCCCCATTAAGGGCAGTTGCTCCTCGAAACATAGAACTCATGTCGGTCACGCCACCCAGGTTGGGAGCGTCTGTCGCCTTAATCTCCAAATTGGTACAGCCATAGAATGCAGACGCCATTGAACTCCAGTATATGTTGCTGCCCCATTGGTCCACGGAAAGCAGTTTCTGTCGGTCACCCGTATTGTTGAACTGAATCCCGTCCAGGGTCCCTGACCCGTAGGCGGCATTGCGAAGGGCCACCTGTATCTCTCCGGCGGAATAGTTATTACCATCAGGGTCCTTATAGTTGGTGTTGGTGACATCCACGGTAATGGTCCCCCTCTGGTTCAGCAGTTCATAGGTTCCGTCATTGCCCAGGTCCACATCATAGGTCCCTAAGGCAGGAATGGTGATGGTTCCGCTGGACGTGTCTGATTTGGTCGTATCCCAGGAGGTCACAAATACACTTGTGCCAGTCTCCACGGTCACCATGGTCTCGCAGGTTTCCGTGTTTCCAACCGGGTCGGTCACTGTTAGGGTTACCGTTTCCGTTCCAAGGTGGGCTGCCGTAAAGCTGCTCTGTGACAAGCTCCGCGAAATCCCGCAGGCATCATTGGAACCGATATCCACAAAATCTGTTGTCAGGTTGGCCGTACCGTCGGTACCCAGACGGAGCGTTAATGCCGATTGGCACAGGGCGGTTGGTTTGGTATTTTTTTGGCTGTCGCCGGTAAAGTTGAATTTCATTGCGGCACGCTCGGCTGCAGCCTTGCAGTAGACCAGTCCGGAAGTGCCAATGGTGGGCGTGTTCGTAAAACCCCGGGTATGCCAGCCGATGAGTGTGGCGTCCCAGTTGTCCATGGAGAGCCCACTGCCATTGAGCATACCACCACCACCGGACACCCCATTGCTCAACTGCCCAAGGTTCCAATCCTTCAGATTCTGATCAAAGTCACCTGCGCTGGAAAACATGTTTTGCATACTTGTTACCTTGCCCGTGTTCCAAGAACCTATATTCTGGTTAAAGACGCTTGCATAAGAAAACATGGAGGTCATATCGGTCACCTTTCCCGTGTTCCAAGAACCGATGTCCTGGTTAAAGACGCTTGCGTAAGAAAACATGGAGGCCATATCGATCACCTCGCCCGTGTTCCAGGAGCCGATATTTTGGTCAAACGTGCTTGCATTCCCAAACATAGCGGCCATATCGGTCACACTACTGGTGTTCCATGAACCGATGTTCTGGTTAAAGGCGGTTGCACGGAAAAACATCCCTTCCATCCGGGTCACCTTGCTGGTGTTCCATGAACCGATGTTTTGGTCAAACGCGGTCGCGTTCCAAAACATATAATGCATATCGGAAACACTGCTGGTGTTCCAGGAACCAATGTCCTGGTTAAAGGCGGTTGCAAAGTAAAACATTCCATCCATCCAGGTCACGTTACTGGTGTTCCATGAACCGATGTTCTGATTAAACGCGGTTGCACCATAGAACATGTTGGCCATGGTAGTTACTTTGGCTGTATTCCATGAACCGATGTCCCCATCAAAGGAAGTGGCTCCTTGGAACATCTGACTCATGTCCATCACGTTACCGAGGTCAGGGGCATCGGTAGCCTTGACCTCCAGATAAGTACAACCGTAAAACGCACCAGACATAGTACTCCAGGCGATACCATTGCCCCATTGGTCCACTGAAAGTAACTTCTGCTTGTCACCCGTATTGTTGAAATGTATCCTGGTCAGGGTACCGGTACCGGATGTGGCATTGCGAAGGGCCACTTGTATTTCCCCGGTCGTATGGCCATAAGTGGTCACATTTATGGTAGTGGTCCCGGTCTGGTCGAACAGGTCATAGATGCCATCATTGCCGAGGTCCACGTCGTACGTCCCTATGGCTGGTATGGTGATGGAGTTCCCATTGGACGTGCCGGTCTTGTTCGTGTTCCAGGTGGTGATAAAAACGCTTGCAGGATCCTCCACGGTCACCGTGGCCTCGCAGTAGTCCGTGTTTCCATTGGGATCGGTCGCTGTAAGGGTCACCGTGTGCGCCCCAAGCTCGGCGGTGGTAAAGGTTCTCGTATAAACAGCATCTCCATTATCATCGAATACTTTCAGGTCGACGTCCCCACAGGCATCACTGGAACCATCGTCCACAAGATTGGTCGTCAGCGTGGACATGCCATTGGTGCCCAAATGGAGTGTCACCTCCTGAACACAATTAGCCGATGGTGGGACAGTTTCTGCACGGTCACCGGTAATGTTCAGGGTCAATGCGGCTCGCTTCGCACCAGCCGTGCAGTAGACCAAACCAGAGGCCCCAATGATGGGGGTATTGGTAAAGCCCTGGGCGTGCCAACCGATGAGGGTGGCATCCCAATTGGCAACGGAGAGCCCACTACTGTTGAGCATACCAGTGCCATTGCTCACTTTCCCCATGTACCAATCCCCCAGATTCTGATTAAAGGCGGTGGCCTGAAAAAACACATAGTTCATATTGGTCACACTGTTGGTGTTCCAGGACCCGATGCTTCCATTAAAAGCAGTTGCGGCGGCAAACATAAAGTTCATACTGGTTACCTTTCCCGTGTCCCAGGAACTGATATCCTGGTTAAAGGCACTTGCATCACTGAACATAAAACTCATATCGGTTACGCCGCTGGTGTTCCAGGTATCAAAGTTTGCCGTCCCCTCAAGTGAGGTACACCCACCAAACATTCCGGACATATTGGTTACGCTGGCCAGATTGGGGACGTCGATTGCTTCAACATCAAGATTGGAACAGCCTTGAAAGGCACTTTCCATGGTACTCCAGGAGATGCTGCTGCCCCATTGATCTACGGAAAGCAGCTTCTGACTGTCGCCCGTATTGTTGAAATGTATTCTGCTCAGGGTCCCGTTCCCGGAGACAGCATCCCGAAGGACCAGCTGTATTTCCCCGGCCGTATAGTTGGTACCGGTAGTAGGGTTGGTATATTTGGTCACATCTATGATAGTGGTCCCAGTCTGGTCCGTCAGGTCATAGGTTCCGTCATTGCCCACATCCACATCATATTTCCCCTCAGCGGGAATAGTGATGAAGTTCTCGTCGGACGTACCGGATTTGGTCGTGTCCCAAGTGGTGATAAATAGCTTTATGGGATGGTCTACCACGGTCACCGTGCTCTCGCAGGTCGATACCTGGTCAAGGTTGTCGGTAACGGTAAGGGTAACCGTGTTTACCCCGAGGTCGTCGGTCGTGAAGTTGTACTGGGACAAACCTAGCGAGGCAATCCCGCAGGTATCATTGGAACCGTCATCCACAAGGTCGGTCGTTAGGCTGGCCGTGCCGTCGGTACCTAGTTGGAGTGTCAGCGTTTGCTGGCACAGGGCCTCCGGTAGTGTAGTATCCGCGCTGTCACCGGTAATGTTGAGGGTTAGTGCGGCACGCTGGGTCGCGGCCTTACAGTAGACCAGTCCCACAGCTCCAATGGTGGGCGTGTTGGTAAAACCTTGGTTGTACCAACCCATGAGCGTAGCGTCCCAGTTTATACCGGAGAGCCCACTATTATTGAGCATGGCGGCCCCACTGGTCACCTGCCCCATATCCCAATGGCCCAGGTTCTGGTCAAAGGCGCCTGCGTACAAAAACATGGAGCGCATATTGGTAACGCTACTGGTATTCCAAGAACCAATGTTCTGATCAAAGGTGATTGCGTCCCGAAACATGAGGCGCATATCGGTCACATTGCCGGTGTTCCAGGAACCGATGTTTTGGTCAAAGGCACCCGCGCCATAAAACATATAGGCCATATCCTCCACCTGGACCACATTCCAGGAACCGATGTCCTGGTTAAAGGCGTCCGCATCATAAAACATATAGGCCATATCTTCCACCTGGACCACATTCCAGGAGCCGATATTCCCATTAAAGGCACTTGCCCCATAAAACATCTGATGCATATTGGTCACCCTGCTCGTATCCCAGGAGCCAATGTCCTGATCAAAGGAAGCCGCATTAGAAAACATGTTGACCATATTGATCACTTTGCCAGTATTCCAGGAACCAATGTCACTGTTAAAGTCGGTTGCGCCAAGGAACATGCTGCCCATATCGGTTACCCTGGCCGTGTTCCAAGTATCGAAATATTCCGTCCCCTTGAGTGCCGAGCAACTGGCAAACATCAAGCCCATATGGGTCAAGTTGCTTAGGTCGGGAGCATCTACGGCATTGATTTCCAAATTATTACATCCAAAAAATGCCTGTTCCATGGTACTCCAGGGAATATCATTGCCCCATTGTTCCACGGAGAGCAGTTTCAGCCTGTCGTCCGCCTCAAATGGGGAGAAACGTATCCGGGTCAGGTCCCCGGAATTGGAGGCGGCATTGCGCAGGGCCAGCTGTATTTTCCCGGCAGTATAGTTAGTACCGGTAGCAGGGTTAGGATAGTTGGTCACATTTATGGTGGTGGGCCCAATCTGGTCCGTCAGGTCATAGGTACCATCATTGCCTACGTCCACATCATAGGTTCCTTCGACTGGGATGGTGATAAAATTCCTGTCGGAGAATCCGGGTTTGGTCGTGTCCCAGGTGGTGACAAATAGGTCTGGGGGAAGGTCCAGTATGGTCACCGTGGTGTTGCAGGTACTCGTTTTGCTGGTGTTGTCGGTCACCGTAAGGGTGATTATGTTCTCGCCAAGGTCGGAGGCTGTGAAACTGCTTTGGGATAAGCCTAGCGAGACGTCCCCGCAGACATCACTGGAACCGTTGTCCACAATGTCGGTCGTCAGGCTGGCCGCGCCGTAGATGTCCAGCCGGAGCGTCAACGCCTGGAGACACTTGGCTGTTGGAGGAGTATTCTCCATGATGTCGTCAGTAATGTTGAGGGTCAGGGCAGCACGCTCGGTACCAGCCTTACAGTAGACCAGGCCGGAGGCGCCGATGGTGGGCGTGTTGGTAAAGTACTGGCGGTGCCAACCGATAAGCGTGGCGTCCCAATTGTCCATGGAGAGCCCGCTACCATCGAGCATATCAACACCATTGGTCAACTGCCTCAGGTCCCAATCGCCCAGATTCTGGTCAAAGCTGCTTGCGCTAACAAACATGCCACCCATCTGGGTCGCGCTGCTGGTGTTCCAGGAACCGATGTTCTGGTTAAAGGCACTTGCCCCAGCAAACATCCAGCTCATATTTTTCACGTTGTCCGTGTCCCAGGAACCGATGTCCTGGTCAAAGGCAGTTGCACCAAAAAACATGGATTGCATAATGATTACATTACCGGTGTTCCAGGAACCGATTTCCTGGTTAAAGGCAGTTGCCCCAAAAAACATGGATTGCATCATGGTCACCTTACTGGTGTTCCAGGGACCGATATCCTGGTCAAAGGTGCTTGCGCCATTGAACATGCCGGTCATATTGGTCACATTTGCTGTGTTCCAGGTGGAGAAGTCCGTCGTCCCCGTAAGTGTCGTACAGCCGTTAAACATATTGGAAAGACTGGTCACTTTGTCCAGGTCGGGAGCATCGGTCGCCTTAATGTCCAGATTGGTACAGCCATGGAATGCGCCCTCCATTGTACTCCAGGAGATTCCGCCGCCCCACTGGTCTACAGAGAGCAGCTTCTGCCGGTCCCCCGAATTATTGAAATGAATCCTCTCTAGCGTCCCTGTCCCCGAGTTGGCATTCCAAAGGGCCACCTTTATCTCCCCAGGGGAATAGCCCTGGATGGTGGACAAATCTATGGTGATGGTCCCGGTCTGGTTTGACAGTTCATAGGTGCCGTCATGGCCCAGGTCCACATCGTAGGTCCCTGTGGCCGGGATAGTGATGGAACTGCTTTTGGATGTACCTGGTTTGGTCGTGTCCCAGGTAGTGACAAATACCCTAGTGGCATGATCTATCACGGTCACCGTGGGTTCACAGGTTTCCGTGTTCCCATTGGGGTCGATCACTGTCAGGGTGACCGTGTTCTCACCGATGTGGGAGGTTGTAAAGGTTCTCTCAGTAACAGCAGTTCCACTACCATTGGATACTTCAAACGAGACAGTCCCACAGGTATCGCTGGAACCATTGTCCACAAGGGAGGCCTCCATGGTGGCCGTACCGGCTGGGCTTAGTATGACCTCAACATCCTTGCATACGGCCGTTGGCTTGGTCGTTTCAGCACTGTCACCATAGACGTAGAGGGTAAGCGCATCACGCTGAGTGCCAGCCTCACAGTACACCAGTCCGGAGGCACCAATGGAGGGGTCATTGGTGAAGTACTGGCCGTGCCAACCGATAAGTGTGGCGTCCCAGTTTTCCACGGAGAGCCCACTGTTGGAGAACATGTCAATACCACCGATTAACTGCCCAAGGTCCCAATTCCCCAGGTTTTGATTAAAGGTTCTTGCACTCCAGAACATGGATTTCATATTGTACACTTTAGCCGTGTTCCAGGAACCGATGTCCCCGTTAAAGGTGTATGCATGGGCAAACATAGCCTCCATATCAGTCACGTTACTGGTATTCCAGGTAGAGAAGCCTGTCTTTCCTTTAAGTGACATACACCACTTAAACATCCCGCTCATATCGGTCACCTTACTCAGGTCGGGAGCATCGGTCGCCTTGACTTCCAGATTGAGACAACCGTTAAATGCATCCTCCATAGAGCTCCAGGATATGCTGCTGCCCCATTGGTCCACGGAAATTAGCTTCTGTTTGTCGCCCCCATTATTGAAATATATCCTACTAAGGGTCCCTTCCCCGGAGCTTGCATTGCGAAGGGCTACCTGTATATCCCCGGCGGAATAGCCATATTGGGTAACATCTATGGTGGTGCTCCCATACTGGTCCGACAGTTCATAGGTACCATCGTTGCCCAGATCCACATCGTAGGTCCCCGTGGCGGGGATGGTGATGGAGTTGCTGCCGGAAGTACCGGATTCCCTCGTGCCCCAGGTGGCGATAAATGGTGTTGTGGGAAGATCCAGTACATGCACCTGGGTTGTACAGCTACTCAGCCAGCTAACAGGGGTAGTATTGTCTCTCGCAGTCAAGGTGATCGTTTTCACACCAACGTCAGAGGAGGTGAAGTTACTCTGAGACAAGCGCAAGATGCTGATCCCGCAAGTACTACTGGAACCGTTGTCCACCTGGTCAGTCGTCAGACTGGCCGTACCGCTGGCGTCCAATTGGAGTATGACCTTATCCTTGCAACGCGCAGTTGGCGGGGTACTGTTCTTTTCGTCTCCGGTAATGTTGAGGCTATGGAGTATCAACAACTCACGTTCATCAGCGGCCTTGCAATAGACCAGTCTATGGGCGCCGATTTCGGGGGTATTGGTGAAGTACTGGCCGTGCCAACCGATCAGCGTAGCGTCCCAGTTTTCACCGGAGATCCCACTGCTATTGAGCATGGAGCTGCCATTGGTCACCTGCCCCATATCCCAATTCCCAAGAGATTGGTCAAAGACCGTCGCTTGATTGAACATGGCCGTCATATCAGTTACATTACTTACGTCCCAGGTAGAGAAGCTCGTATTCCCCTTAAGTGAGGTGCATCCGCCAAACATATAGGACGTATCAGTCACCTTGCTTAGGTCAGGAGCGTCGGTCGCCAGAACGTCCAGTTTGGTACAAAGGCGAAATGCATCCTTCATGGTACTCCAGGATATGCTGCTACCCCATTGGTCCACGGAAAGTATCTTATCCCTATTGGCCTGAATGCTGTTAGAAAAGTAGATCCTGTCCAAGGTCCCGTTTCCGGAGGAGGCATTTCGAATACCCAACTGTATTTTTCCGGGGGTATAACCATAGGAGCTAACATTCACGGTAATTGCCCCACTTTGGTTCTGCAGTTCATAGGTACCGTCATTTCCCAGATCCACATCGTAGGTGCCTTGGGCAGGAATGGTGATGGAGCTAGTCGCGTTCCAGGTGGTGACAAATATGCTTGTGGGATAGGCGACCACGTTCACCATGGTTTGGCAGGTGTTGGTGTTGCCATTGCCGTCAGTTACTGTAAGCGTAACTGTGTGCACTCCCAGGTCGGCAGTCGTGAAGTTGCTCCGGGACAGGCTCCGCGAAGCAATCCCACAGGCATCGCTGGAACTGGTTTCCACAAGGTCAGTCGTTAGGGTCGCTGTACTACTGGTGCCTAGTTGGAACTCTGATGTTGCCTTGCACGCGACTGTCGGTGGGGTCCTCTCGGCATGGTCACCGGTGATGTTGAGGGTAAGCGCAGCACGTTCGCTGCCAGCTTGGCAGTAGACCAGGCCAGAGGCGCCAATGGTGGGTGTATTGGTAAAGCCCTTTCTGTGCCAACCGATCAGTGTATTGTCCCAGTTAGTGGTGGAGAGCCCACTTCCACTGAGCATATCACCTCCACTTAACAATGTCTGCAGATTCCAATCGCCCAAATCCTGGTCAAAGGCGCTTGCCCCTTGGAACATGCTACCCATTAAGAGAACGCTTCCTGTGTTCCAGGCCCCGATGTTCTGGTCAAAGCTCTTTGCACCTTTAAACATGGAGACCATCATGGTTACCTTCGACACATTCCAGGAACCGATATTCTGGTCAAAGGCGGTTGCCCCCTGAAATAGGCCTTCCATAGTGGTTACGTTGGCCGTGTTCCAGGAACCGATGTTCTGGTTAAAGGTGCTTGCACCCCAAAACATGCCTGCCATATTGGTCACGCTGGTCACATTCCAGGAACTGATATCCCCATTAAAGGCGGTTGCGCCGGCAAATAACAGTCTCAGACTGGTCAGGTTGGCCAGATCGGGAACATCGGTGGCCTTAACGTCCAGATGGGTACAACCGCGAAATGCACTGTCCATGGTACTCCAGGAGATGCTGCTTCCCCATTGGTCTACGGAAAGTATTTTATCCTTATCGCCCGTATTGTTGAAATGTATCCTTTCCAGGGTCCCAGTCCCGGAGGCGGCATTGCGGAGGGCCACCTGTATTTCCCCGGCAGTACGGCCATGGGCGGTCACATCTATGGTAGTACCGTCGGTCTGGTCGAACAGTTCATAGCTCCCATCATTGCCCAGATCTACATCGTAGGTCCCTTCGGCGGGAATGGTGATGGAGTTTGCGTTGGACGTGCCGGAATAGGTCGTATTCCAGGTGGTGACAAATACGCTTGCGGAATTCGTACTGCCCACTACGGTCACCGAGGTCTTACAGGTCGATGTCTTATTGTTGCCATCGGTCACCGTCAGGATTACCTCGTTCGTACCAAGGTCGGTGGTTGTAAAGCTGCTTGGGGACACTCTCAGGGAGGAAACCCCGCAGGCAAATGAATCGTCGTCCACAAGGGCAGGGGGTAGGGTTACTGTACCGTTGAGATTCAGTGCAATCGTTGTGGCCTTGCACTGGGCTTTTGGGAGGGTGTCTGGTAGGGTATCACCGGTAAAAGTAAAAGTCGTCATTTCGGCACGCTCGTTGCCAGCTGCACAGTAGACCAGTCCGGAAGCGCCGATGGTGACGGTGTTGGTAAAGCCCTGACTGTGCCAACCGATCAGTGTAGCGTCCCAGTTGTCAAGGGACAGCCCGCTGCTGTCGAGCATATTGCCCCCGGCGGTCAACTGTCCCATGTCCCAATTACCCAGGTTCTGGTCAAAGGCGCTTGCGCCGGAAAACATGGATTGCATATTGGTCGCGCTTGCCGTTTCCCATGAACCGATGTTCTGGTTAAAGGCGGTTGCGCCAGAGAACATGGAACCCATATTGGTCACACTACCCACATCCCAGGAACTGATGTCCGTATTAAAGGCAGTTGCCTTATCGAACATGCCACTCATATTGGTCACCTTGACCACATTCCACGAACCGATGTCCTGGTCAAAGGCAGTTGCTCCAGAAAACATGGATTGCATATTGGTCACGCTCCCCACATCCCACAAACCAATGTCCGCATTAAAGGCGGTTGCACCAGAGAACATGCTACCCATGTTCGTCACCTTGGCGGTCTCCCAGGAATCGATATTTTGGTTGAAGGTGGTTGCGTTAGAGAACATGGAGCCCATATTGATTACGTTGCCCACATCCCAAGAACCGATATTTTTGTCGAAAGCGGTTGCGCCAGAGAACATGGAACCCATATTGGTCACTTTGTCAACATTCCACGAACCAAGGCTTTGGTTAAAGGCGGTTGCACCATTGAACATACCGCCCATATTGGTCACGTTGATTGTGTTCCAGGAGCTGATGTCCTGATTAAAAGTGGTTGCGCCATTGAACATGGCACCCATATTGATCACCTTGGCCACATTCCAGGAACCAATGTCCCCATTAAAGGCAGTTGCCTTATAAAACAGCTGATCCATAATGGTCACATTGCCGGTGTTCCACGAACCGATGTCCTGGTCAAAGGCGGTCGCTTCCTGAAATAGCCCCCGCATAGTGGTCACAGTACTGGTGTTCCAGGAACCCATGTCCTGGTCAAAGGCAGTTGCGCCAGAGAACATATAGGACATATCAGCCACATTGTCGGTCTCCCATGAACCAATATCCGCATCAAAGGCGGTGGCGCCATTGAACATATTACTCATATTGGTCACATTGCTGGTGTTCCAGGAACCGATGTCTTTGTCAAAAGCGGTTGCATTCCAAAACATCCAGCTCATATCGGTTACGCTGCCCGTATTCCAGGAACTGATATCCCCGTTAAAGGCACTTGCATCGGCAAACATGCCTACCATGGAAGTCACGTGAGCCGTGTTCCAGCTGGAGAAACCCGTTGTTCCCCTAAGTTTGGTACAGCCGGAAAACATCTGGCCCATATTGGTCACGCTGCCCAGGTCGGGAGCGTCCGTAGCCTTAACCTCCACGTTGGTACAGCCGTGAAATGCCCTGTGCATTGTGCTCCAGGCTATACTGCTGCCCCATTGGTCCACAGAGAGCAGTTTCTGCCTATCGTTCCTATTGTTAAAATATATCCTGGTCAGGTTCCCTGCCCCGGAGGCGGCATTGCGAATGGCCAGTTGTATTTCCCCGGCGGTATAGTTTATATTGTTGTTTTTAGGGTTGGGATATAGGGTGATATCCACAGTAGTTGCATTGGTCTCTCCAAACAGGTCCCAGGTGCCATCATTGCCCACATCCACATCATAGGTCCCTGTCAAAGGGATAGTGATGGAATTGTCTTCGGAAGTGCCAGGATAGGTCGTATTCCAGGTGGTGATGAATTCGCCCTGGGCAAACAGGCCAGTGGTAATCAACAAGAAGGTGAAAAAGGTAAGCATGGGCCTTCTTAGGCCTATAACGTAATTTGTTCTTATTAGGGATGAAGCGTCAAAGCATTTGAATGAGGTCATCGACCTTGGATTGATCGGTCCCGCAACAAGGGAAGGGAAGGTTCCCGATTTTGCGCTAAGGGTTATGGTATGGATTTTATGGCGGAATGGTGGAAATGGGCACAAAGAAAACTTGGGGTATCCGGAACATTCCAAACCCCATACTCTCGACAACATTCTGGACATTGTTTTCGTATAATTTCCCAAAACGGTCGGTATCTTAAAATCCAATCTTTCCAAATCATCCAATTGACCTAACCCACTGCCTTGAAACCGGATGTTTTTCCAGGTTTTCCGAGTGGGAGGGTTCCTTGGGAATTTTCCTCTTCAATCGCCACTGATACACAGTAAATAACCAGTAAAACAAAAATACCTCCCTTGGGACCAAAGCCTTAATTCTAATGTAACAGGCGTCGCTATTTGAAAACAAATGGGATCCACGATCAGGTTTTACCAGAAAATCAAGAATTTGGGAAGGATTTTATCATTGTTTACTGTCCAAAACAAGGGGAATACTTTTCGATCACCCTGGTCGTAATTTGGTCAAGTGACAGTCCTTTGTTTCCAATCCATTGGATTTAAAAAAATCCTTATCGATTTTGTTTTTGACCATAGGTCCCTGACCTACACGGTAAGAATGTACTCTTCACATGGATTCTTCATAGCTACCAATAAACATAGCTTTAATTCGGCCACGATGCGTTAAATACACAAAAGGGTACAAAAACTACATTGCACGGTAAGCACAGGTACGATTTTTACCATGAAGGAGTGGGCGGGCCTTGGAAATGGTTAAGTGTTCCTTCAATTGTCCCAAAATGGCAAAAAATCACTCAACTCCCTTTTAAATATGTGCTTTTCCAAGGGTTGTGCAAAAATGGTAAAACGGAGTGTTTTGTTTCACCTCTTTACGTTATTACCAAAGTTGGCATTCTCAGGGCTATGATGCTTTTTCGGAAGTGAAACGGAATTTAACGGTGGGGTATTTCTGTTGTGTCATTTGTAATGAGAAAGCAGAATCCGCTAAAAAGACCAATTGCCCCATTTTATCCTTAGCCAGATATTTTTGTTTGATACGTTTGAATTCTGCGAATTCTTCATTTTCCTTTTCAGGATCGACCCAACATGCCTTGTGGACAGGAAAGTTTTCATAGGTACATTTGGCCCCATATTCATGCTCCAATCGATATTGGATTACTTCATATTGTAATGCCCCAACTGTCCCAATGACTTTTCTTCCGTTAAGTTCCAGGGTAAATAGTTGGGCAACACCCTCATCCATGAGTTGGTCAATTCCCTTGTTCAGTTGTTTGGCCTTCATGGGGTCCGCATTGTTGATATATCTAAAGTGTTCCGGTGAAAAGCTGGGAATACCTTTGTAACTTAATCTCTCCCCATTGGTTAAGGTATCGCCAATTTTGAAGTTTCCGGTATCATGGAGGCCCACAATATCCCCTGGATAGGAAACATCCACAATTTCCTTTTTTTCGGCAAAAAAGGCATTCGGACTGGAGAATTTTATTCTTTTATCCTGTCTTACATGTAGATATGGGGTATTGCGCTCAAAAGTACCGGAGACGATTTTTACGAAAGCTAAGCGATCACGGTGTTTGGGGTCCATATTGGCATGGATTTTAAAAACAAATCCCGAAAAATCACTTTCATTGGATTTAACCAGTCGTTCTTCGGCCATTTTGGGTCTTGGAGCAGGAGCTATTTCAATAAAACAATCCAATAGTTCCCGAACACCGAAATTATTCAACGCGGAACCGAAGAAAACGGGCTGTAGACCACCTTCCAAATATTCCTTCTTGTTGAACTCGGGATAGACTGCCCCGGCCAATTCCAGATATTCCCGTAAATTATGGGCATGGGATTCTCCAATAATCCCTTCCAATTCAGGGCTATCTAAATCATCAAAAGCAATGGTGTCCTCAATATGTTGCTTGCTATTTCCACTAAAGAGGTTAATGTTCTTTTCATAAATATTGTAGATTCCTTTAAAATCATACCCCATTCCGATGGGGAAACTCAGCGGTGTTACCGTTAATCCCAGCTTTTGCTCCACCTCATCCAGTAGGTCAAAAGCATCCTTCCCTTCACGATCCAGTTTGTTTATAAAAACGATCATGGGAATATTTCGCATCCTACATACCTCAACCAGTTTTTCCGTTTGCTCTTCCACACCCTTGGCAACGTCAATGACCACAATAACACTGTCCACTGCGGTTAAGGTCCTAAAGGTGTCCTCCGCAAAATCTTTGTGTCCCGGGGTATCCAGAATATTTATCTTTCGGTCCCTATAATTAAAGGCCAGGACGGAGGTCGCCACGGATATCCCCCTTTGGCGCTCAATTTCCATAAAATCACTCGTAGCGGACTTTTTTATTTTATTGCTTTTCACAGCTCCCGCTTCTTGTATTGCACCTCCGAACAACAGCAATTTTTCTGTGAGTGTTGTTTTTCCCGCATCTGGGTGGGATATAATTCCAAAAGTTCTGCGTCTGGCTATTTCCTTCTCAAAATCCATTTAAAAAATTTGGGCAAAAATAAATCAATCTAAGTTGACCTTGTTGGACATTCTGGTTTTCAATTGTTAATATCCATAGGATAATTTCAATAAAAAATGGGGTTTGATGTGTACGGACTAAGGTATTTTTCGGTCGATTTTGACCTATTTATGTCCTTATTTCCCATTGAAATCCATTAACAAATTTTTTGCGTAAATAAAACATAAACAAAAAACAAGTAGTTAATCGAGTAAAATAGGAGTTCTCATGGATAAAAAGTAATTATGCCAAGTTATTTGATGAGAAAATCGAATATCTTGCGCTGACGCCGATTGCCCCACAATCTCAGTGAAAGAAATATGCCTACGAAAGCCATGGTGATATGTTTAAGTAAAACTATCATTTATGGAAAAATCAGTACGGAAGTCATTTCATTTGCCAACTTGTTTGGTTTTAATTCCAATGGTCTTCGTTTTAAGCTCCTTTGCACCCCTTGCCGCAAATGATGTCCCCAACAGGACATCATTCGTATGGACTGATACGGATAAAAGTAAGATTGAAGACGATATAAATAAGGACAAAAATGCGAATACGGGCGGTGATGAAGTGACTGACCAGATAGACATTGATGAAGACAAGGAGGCCCTAGTGGATGTTGCGGAATACAACCCCTCAAACTATGAACCCATAAGTCCTTCTGATTTCGGTTTTCCAAGTGGTTCCTCGAACCTATCCTCCATTGAGACGGATTTAAGCTCAAAATTTGGGCTGCCCGCGGGTAGCATATTGGTGAGTGTGACCAATGGCATGACCTTGGCTTCTGGGAATTTCACCGTAAAGAGCGGTAGCCCTACGCGCTTTGATTTTTCGGGAACGGTACCTGTTACGGTTCAGGCAGTACATTCCAGGGGGTTGGAGGCAATGAGTTCTGATGGCATTAGAGCCCTGGATAATGCACCGTACCGATTTCTTTCCAATCTGAAGAACGGAATAACTGCAGAAAATAATGGCAATGAATATGTGGTCAATTCCACAAC
>WNKP01000013.1 GCA_009797885.1 Flavobacteriaceae bacterium GF1 | reverse complement strand
CAGGGGTTCGAATCCCTTCGCGCCCACAATGAAATCCTAAGGCATGGCTTTGGGATTTTTTTTTGAAGTTATTCAGTTGTGAAATATTCTGTTTACGTTCTTTAAGCTCATTCATTTTTTCTTTATTAAGCAAGCCGTCCGTGCCGGTATTTTTAGTTTTAGCTTGTTGCTCTTGTTTTCAATAGTTCTTTCATTTAGGACGTCGATAAAATCTACATCAACTGCTCGGGGAATGGATATTTCCTTTGTTGAATTATGATGGTTGAAAATCGCAATCATTTCATTGGAATCATCATATCGACGATAGGCCAACATTCCTTCGGAATCAGCTATATCAATAAACTCGATTTCTCCATGAATCAATATGGGATTTGATTTTCGGATCCTGATCAATTGTTGATGAAATTGAAACAAATCATCATTAAACGTAACCTTATCTACAGGTCTTTTTTCACCCAAAGGGTGTGTTGTTTCATCTTCAAAAATAAAATCCGGCCAGATCAGCGGTTTTCTGGAGGAAGGATCATCTGCTCCCCACATACCCATTTCATCTCCCGCATAGATATGCGGAGCACCAAAATAAGTGTACTGTTGTACCAAAAGCAATTTTAAGGTTTGGAAGGTTTCGGCATCAGGCCTGTGAATTTTATAGCTTGGATTTTCATGAACTTTACAATAGTACTTGTATTTATTTTTATTGAATAAAGAAGTTAATATTCTAGGGGTATCAAATCCACCCGTGTAGTTCATCATTGCATAATTATTGTCCTTTCTGATAGTTGACCGAAAACTATTCAGACTATCTATTAATTCGGCAGCAAGGATTTTATTTGGGGATTCGTTAAAAAAATGGCGGACTGCCCTGTACCACCTATAATTCATGACTGCATCGAAAACATCGCCTTTTAAAAAGGGTTCAGGGTCCAATAATTTATCAGGCCATTCTTCCCACCAAATTTCGCCCAATAGGTATGCATTCGGATTGATTTTTCGAACTTGTTTTCTAAATTCCCTCCAAAAACCAAGAGGTGTCTCGGCAGCAACGTCCAACCTGTAGCCATCAACACCATCGGATGGGTCGCCATCCCCATTTGGGTCAAGCCAACGTTTTGCAACGTTAAAAATATGCTGCTTTGTCGTCTCATTATAAATGGTACCCTCAAATGACGTTAGGCTTTTGGATAAATCCTGTTTCTGGGTTTCTTTAATTTCAGGTAAACTGGGAACGCCTGCCCAGCCATGATATTTAAATTCATTTGTTGATGTTTCGGGATTATCGAAACTTTCAATCCAATACCAATCTTTATAATTTGATTGCTCTTGATGTTCTAACACATCTTTCCAGGCCCAAAATGTTTGGCCGGTATGATTCCAGGAATAGTCCAATAGAATTTTGATTCCCCTTTTGTGACATTCATCAATTACTTTCAAGAACAGTTTATCTGCTTCCGTCATCTTCCAAGTACTGGGATCTTCAGGGGTTTCAGCTGAAATGGTTTGTTTGTCCTTTGATGGATTTGGTCCAAAGTTCACATCGATGTGTCTCCAATTTCGTGCGTCGTATTTGTGTAGGGAAGGTGCATCATTCAATGGACGAAAATAAATGGCCGTAACGCCTAAAGAATCAATATAATCCAGCTTATCCAATACCCCTTGTAAATCACCCCCATACCGTCGCAATTGTACCTTGTCGACAAACTTTTCGATGCTATTTCCACGAAGGTCCACGGCGTTTTCAAGATTGGAGAAATAAGGATCTTCTTTGTACCAATCTTGGGTCCATGGCGTTGTTGTCCACCCCTCTGGTACAAATCCTGGATAGGCACCTACGATATCTTCCGCCTTTGGGTCATTTGAAGCATCTCCATTTCGAAATCTTTCAACAGCTATTTCATACCATACTACTTCTTTTGCCCATTCCGGAGGGTTTTCAATTTCTGCGTTCGGTATTGGCTCATCAAGGACGGTCTTTTGTGAATTTTGACAACTAAAGCAAGCCATCAGTAGGACGATCCAGTATTTTCTTTTCATTTCTAAATGGGTTTTCTTTTTTTACTGTTTTCTCCAATCAGCATTGGCGAGGGAAGGCACGAGGTGAAATCGTTGGAATTCCCTTCGCACCCCATTAAGGGTTTGTTTTTTAAAGACCATTATTGTTATATAGTGTTGTGCGCTGTTTTTTTATGCTACCAGTTTTATAATGGTTCGGCCTTTTAGTTTTCCCTCTAAGATTAAGGCTATTTTTTCTTCGATTCCTTCAAGTGTGACCTCACTATACGCTAGTGCTTCTTCATTTATTTTCCATTCTTCTGCGAGCATCTCCCAAACTTTTTTTCGGTATTTCATTGGATAATTTTGGGAATCAATACCTATAAGGGTAACACCTCTCAAAATAAATGGGAAAACGGTCAATTCCAGTTTTGGTGATGCCACATTGCCACAACAAGTAACAACACCCAGGGAAGCCGTCGATTTAATGATGTTTTCGAGAATTACACCACCAGCGGTATCAATTGCACCGGCAAATAAAGGTTTTAAAAGCGGCCTTTTCTTAAAGTCTTCAATTTCACTACGCAATAAGATTTCGGTTGCTCCAATGCTTTTTAGGTATTCCGTTTCCGATTCCTTTCCGGTAATACCAACTACCGAATATCCTAATTTGCCCAGTAAGGAAACTGCTATTGAGCCAACTCCACCAGTCGCTCCGGAAACCACTATTTTTCCATCTCCGGGCTTAATTAACTCCGTGAGTCTTAAAACTGACATTCCTGCGGTCAATCCAGCCGTGCCGATCAACATGGCTTCTTTCATGGTCATTTTTTCGGGTAATCTTACCACCCACTCCGAAGGAACTTTGATATACTCACCAAATCCACCATCGGTATTCATGCCCAAATCATAACTGGTAACAATTACTTTTTCGCCAACCGCAAAATTTTCACTTTGCGATTGTGCTATAATCCCAACCGCATCAATACCCGGAGTATGCGGGTATTCCCTTGTAACTCCCTTATTTCCGGTGGCGGACAATGCATCTTTATAGTTAAGCGAACTATAATGCACTTTAATTAGAAGTTCTTCTTTTTCTAGGGGAGCCAATTCCAATTCTTGAATGGAGCAAATAAATTTTCCCTCTTTTTCTTCTACTCTAAAAGCTTTATACTTTTTGTTTAATTCGTTCATTGTATTCCTTTTTCATATAATGCACAACACTCGGTGGATAGATGGTCAACGGTTATTAACCTATCGCACGTTGTTAGGGGTCGGCTTTTTGTTTTTTTAAGAAATTTGATTTAGCCTGTCCCTTTCTATCGTCGTAATCAATGATATTAATTTTTTTTGATCTTTTTTGTTTAATTGATTGAATAATTTATTACCCTCCACCAACATTTCAAGGCCTAATTCAAGCCCTTTAATTTGGCTCGGCGAATAGGATTTTTCTTTTTTTCTCATTACAGAAATTAAAAATTCAATGATTTCTATAATTTTATTTATCAAGGCTTTATCATGTAGCGTTTCAAATAAGGACTGGGAAGTTTCGATGAAATCTTCTATTTCTTTGCGAGGCAATAAATTGACAAGCTTATTGATTTTTGATAAATCATAAGGGGCTTCCATATTATTTTTAATCGCTTCCTCAACAAAAATATTTTCAAATTTTGCAGCTGCCCGAAACGACTTCATCGCTTTAAGTCCGGTACTCAAAATTTTAGGCAAATGTCTTCCATAAGTGAGGATTAACCTGGAAGCATCCAATACGACCTGTATTAATTTTTGAGGTTGCTTTATGTATTCATCCAAACTTTGGAAAGCTTTGTCCAATTCCTTCCGTTTTTCAAAATCAGGATAGATATGGTTTAAAAAATAATTTCTAAGAAGAATGACGGTCTCTTCACTTATTGTTTCTGGAATTTCATAGTTACGTTTGATATTTTGGTACTGATATCTTTGACGAATGGTAGCTCGATATCCCTCAATGATTTCTTGTAAAACTTTCTCCCTAGTCATCTATCCATAGTTCGTTTTGGGCGGAATTTTATAAGAATTCCGTCGATATACCGTTACTTATCCTTTGGTGATGTCAAAGCTTTTTCTTGAGCGTCCTATAAAGGAAGTTCTGATGGATTTAGCTTTCTCATCGCTTATCGAATTTTCATACTCCTCCAAAGAAATTCCGGTAGTTTTATTCAGCATTTCGAGGTAATAAATGATAATTTCATTTTTTCTGTCCTCACTGGCCAGACCAACAAAACGCGACATCATAAATTCATCTTCCAGGAGATACCCTTTACCTTCTAAAAAAGCCCTTGTTTTGGCACCTTCTCCATTCGGATTTTCCCGGGCCAATTTTTTACTGTCATAGAACCAGGTATTGTGACGATATCTATTTTCACCAATGGAGTCCGCGTTACTAAAGTTATAGTTATAGATGAAATCATTTTCAGGTAAAAACCCTTCAAACTGAACTATAAAGAGCTTGTCTACCGAACGATTTTCATCCACGCGGGCAAAAATATATCGTTCCCCCGCTGCTACCGGTTTTCCTTGCATATCCTCAGGGTGTTCACTGGAAGATGCCAGTATTTCAAAATCAAATTGACCCATAAAACGAAACTCATTATCCACCTTAATTTCAATTTTGGGGAGGTTGTTGGAAGTTAAAACATTGGTCTCAACCCATCTTTTTATAGTCTTTTCAGGCGAAACACTTTGAAGGTCATCTTTAACTTTATTCTTCCTGGTTTGGCAACTTAACAGTAAGACCGCAAGGGTTATTAAAATATAGCGCTTGTTCATTTGGTACTTTTAAGGATTCAAATGCATACAACATCCTCGGCCATGATTCCCGACACCACTGGGCGTTGCGTTCAAACGGGTCGTTCTTGTTTCCGGCGGGTCCCAATAACTATTAGGACGAGAGGAAGACACAAAACGGAACATATCCGCCCGAGACTAAAGATAATTGATCGGAGCAATTAATTACATGCCTTGTTGGCAATTGCTTTTAATGTCTTTCTACGAGTACCAAGGTATTTGGTCTTTTGTTGAATTCTGCCTTTTGTATTAATCCTCTGGGATTTTCACCCTCCAACTTTTAATGAGCAGCCAAAACATAAAGACTAACTCTCCAAAATAGGTAATCATTACATAATCCATTTTAACCGATGGGAAAAAGAAGGATCTTAGGGTTTCCACCAAATACCCCACCCCCGCTATAATTAAAACAATTCCAAAAATCTTGGGTATGTACGTGGATTTATAAACCAAAATTCCTAGCAAAATCAGGTATAAGCTAAAAAAGGTGAAAGCAAAACTCCATTGGAGATTGAAGTTTTTAATGGCAAGTAAAACTTTGGAATAAAGCGAATGGTCAAATACACTTAAGTAATCGGAGTTTATGGTCAGGTTGAGTACACTTACTAGATTTAGAAGAGCGGCCAGGGTGATTAGCGCAAATGCAATGCGGAATAAAGCAACGAGTAGGGAAAAATCCTTGCTCGTTGGTCTAAGAAAGATGTACAAGGACCACGCGACAACCAAATCGCAAATTAAGGTAATCACATGTAGAAATATGCCTACAGTGAATAATTTGCGATTTTCGAGTATGTTATGAAAAGTAATCTCGGCATTTTTATAATCGATGAGTTTTGGGAAAATAACAAATTCGGCTATGGGTACGGTAAGTACCATAATAAAAATCCCAATTCCTGAGATTAATCCTGCCTTTTGAATTTGACTATTCATAAGTATATTTTTTACTATACTTTATATCCTAATAGACGAAAAACCAGTTAACAAGGTTGCCCTTTAAAAATTAAAATTTCACAATCCACAGGGGAACGTTTCTGGCGAACAAGTTGCAGCGCGATTGTCCCCATTATCAAATAAGCATTATTTGTTTTGATGGTACGAATGCTCCAGGGCCCTCCTGGCGTGTAATATACAGATAATCCAATAACACGGGAATCAGGAGTCCAGAATCAGGAATCAGGATGAAGCAGGTCTTTTTTCTTGGGCGTGGCGGTCTTTATTCTCATGGATGGATGGTGCTGCCTCGTGGAGGTTCGTTGCGTATTTTAACACGTCCTAACAGGTAAACTCTTATCGGGAAAAACTCAATGGCCATCATTTATTGATAGTTTAAGGTAACAATCTAAAACATCAATCAAATGAAACGGCTTTTTAAGAAAATTATCGGATATCACGCAATCGATGAACAATCAAAAACTTTAATGCAGACCGGTCATCAAAAGTATAAAAAGTCCGGATTGACCAGGGAACAAGCATTTAAAATCAAAAACAGGATTGAAGATGCCCTGGTAAAGGACAAGTTGTACAGAAACAATGAACTGGGATTGGGAGAACTTTCCGAATATATCCAACAAGATCGTTATAAGGTATCTGAAGTTATAAACACTTATTACTGCAAGAACTTTTATGCACTTCTGAACAGTTGTAGAATTAAGGAAGCTAAATTCCTTTTAATGACCAACCCCATGCTTAGTGTAAAAGCAATAATGTATGAAGTAGGATTCAACAGCAAGAACAGTTTTTACCTTGCTTTTAAAAAAGATACGGGATTAAGCCCAAACGAATTTAGAAATACATCGTTGTATAGCTATTCCTCTCAGCAAATGGTGCCATCTTAAATTCGTAAATCCTTATTTTTTCCGGAGCTACTAAATTTTATTTATCAATACTTATAGATTTATGGTCCTTCGACCTTTAAAGGTGAAGGACCTTTTTGGTACATTCTTGTATGGCCAATGCATTTCTTAATATTTTCTAAATCGATGCATCCAATTTAAGATGTATTTATGTTAAAAGGAGTACTTGCCCATGGGAAAGTACTCTTTTTGATGTTCTTGCCGTTGCAAAAGTACTCGCTCCTTTCTGCTTATAGATTGCTTTGTTGTGCAATTGTAAAGGTAGGGTGGTGAGAGGCCTTACTTCTAAAAAACAAAGATTCCATTTAAGTTTTGTTTTACTTCCTAGAAGTATTATTTGAATTAGCTATTACATACTTTTTGCCACCCGCCTTTCTCAGTTGCACTAACTCATTTTAATCACTAACAAAACTTTAACTCGTATGAATGTAAAGAAATTGTTTGGGGCCTTTGTTGTTTTGCTTTGCGCAACGGCATTTTTACAGGCCCAGGAAAAAACGGTCACTGGTAACGTGGTGGACCAAGCCGGTTTTCCGTTACCGGGGGTAAACATTATTGTCGAGGGCACTACCATTGGTACCCAAACCGATTTTGATGGAAATTATGCAATCAATGTTGCAGAGGGACAGGCCCTCCTATTTACCTATATAGGACAAAAAACGGAGCGAAGGGTAGTTGGGGCTGCCAATACCATAAATGTTCAAATGGAAGAGGATGCCCAAGCCCTGGATGAGGTGATTGTAACCGCGTATGGTACTACTACCAAGGAGGCCTTCACGGGTTCGGCCAGCGTTGTGGGTGCTGAGGATTTGGCCATAAGGAATGTTACATCCCCCATAGCGGCCATAGAAGGTCGGGCAACAGGTGTTCAGTTTACATCCACAAATGGACAACCTGGTTCAACACCAAGTATTGTAATTCGGGGTGTGGGAACACTGAACGGTGATACCGATCCCCTCTTCATTGTTGATGGTATCCAATTCGAAGGTAATTTGAACACAATCAACCAGGAAGACATAGAATCCTTCACCATATTGAAAGATGCCGCTTCTACAGCCCTTTACGGTTCCAGGGCGGCAAACGGAGTGGTGATGATTACCACAAAAAGTGGTAATAGGGAAGGGGTGCAGGTAAATGCCTCCATGCAATATGGTCTGGTCACCAGAGCGGTTCCCCCATTTGATCGGATCGGTCCCCGGCAGTATTATGAGATCATGTGGGAAGCCTTAAAGAATTCCTCGGCAGGTGGCGGTGATCCCGCATTTGCCTCCGCGAACATATACAATCAATTGGGATACAACCCGTTTAACGTACCCAATGACCAGATTGTGGGAACAGACGGCCGAATAAACCCGAACGCGCAGGTAATCTATCAGAGTTTGGATTGGTTTGATGTACTGGAGCAAACCGGGGTTAGACAGAATTACAATGTCAATATCTCCGCGGGAGGAGAGAACCATAAAGTATTCTTCTCCGCATCTTATCTGGATGAAGAAGGATTTGCGGTCACATCAAGTTTCGACAGGTTAACGACTCGGTTAAATGCCGAATTCGATGTCAATGAACGTATTACCATGGGAGGTAGTGCCAACATTACCATTACAGAGGCTGTAGGGCCGAGTTCTGCAGGATTGAACAGTATTGTAAACCCTTTTGGCTTTGCCAACAATGTGGGTGCGATTTATCCTGTTTATGTGAACGATTTACAGGGTAACCTTGTAAGGGATGAATTCGGGGACCTTGTATTTGACAACGGTGAGGGTTTTGCTGAGTTCAATATCGGTTCTAGACCTATTAACCAAGGTCGTCATGCACTTCAAGAACTTCTTTTAAACGATGAACGCGATAGGGACAACACCTATGGATTCCGTTTTTTTGCGGATATCGAAATCCTGGATGGTCTTAACCTTAGGGTGAATTATGGTAGGGATATTAATGAAGAAATTGAGAAGGAGTATGAAAATGCGATCATTGGGGATGCTCAGCCCGATGGACGATATGGTGAAGAACGAGGCAGAAGAACGGTAGAGAACTTCAACCAAATCCTGACCTATATCAAGAGCTTTGGTAACCACAACATAGACATCACGGCCGGGCATGAGAGCTTTGAGCGGATTTTTTCACAGAACGAAGGTTTGGCCACTGTGCAGGCATCCAATGGAATCTTTGAATTTGCCAACTTCTCAAATATTGTGGATTTGGATGGATTGACCACCGAAAAAGGCCTTGAGGGGTACTTTTTGAGGACCAACTATAACTTTGACAACAGGTACTACTTAAGTGCCTCGGTCAGAAGGGATGGTTCATCGGTCTTTGACCGGGATACCAGATGGGGTACGTTCTACTCCGTGGGTGCTTCCTGGAGAATAGATCAAGAGACGTTTATGGAAAATGTATCTTGGGTCAATCAATTAAAACTAAGGGGTTCCTATGGTGAAGTTGGAAATGACGCCTTGGGTAGCATTAATACTGTAGGCGAATTTGTGGATGACTTTTTCATATCCCAACCTAGGTTCACCATCACTTCAAATGCCGCAGCTCCAGGTGCCATATTTACGGATTTAGGTAATCCGAATTTAATATGGGAAACGTTGGAGAATTTTGATGTCGCATTGGAGTTTGCACTGTTCGACAATTTCCTGGAGGGCTCCGTGGAATACTATAAGCGGAACTCTTCCGATCTACTTATTAACTTACCCATAGCGCCAAGTAATGGAATAAACGAATTTCCTACAAATGCAGGAGATATGTTCAATTCCGGTTGGGAAATAGGATTGACCACACATCTGGTTGATACGGGTGATTTTAGATGGGACCTTACCTTACAGGGTTCTACATTTAAGAATGAGATTACCAGTTTGCCGACTCCCTTCATAGAAGATGAAGCACGATGGGCAGAGGGACGATCCCGATTTGATTTCTTTTTGTGGAGAACGGCCGGTGTTGATCCGGATAATGGGGACCAGTTGTTCCTAATGTACGAACTTGATGAAAATGGGGAGAGCGTTCCCGTGTTGGATGGCAACGGAAATCAAATGACCACCAATGACTGGCAAGAAACGGAAAGGGCCTACACAGGGGATACCTCCGTACCGGATCTTTTAGGCTCGGTTGCCAATAGCCTTACCTATAAAGGGTTTTCATTGGATGTCTTGATAACCTATGGTATTGGGGGTAAAGTCCTGGATAGGGGATATTTTGACATTATGCATAGCGGGTCTTTTGGAAGGGCACTTCACCCGGACATTATGAACGCTTGGAGACAGCCAGGGGACATCACCAGTGTACCTAGAATGGAAAATGGAAATCCTAACCTGGTCAGGGAATTGTCCGACAGATTTTTAACGGATGCATCATTTTGGTCCTTGAGAAATGTTAACCTTGGGTATACTTTCAACAATAAAATTTCAGAACAATTAGGACTCAATAGCCTGAGGGTTACACTAACAGGGGAAAATTTGTATCTTAAGAGTAAAAGAACAGGATTGGATCCCCAGTTTGAATTTGCAGGTGCACCTCAGGGTAATGACTTTAGCCCAGCAAGAATTATTTCCTTAGGTCTAAACGTATCATTCTAATTCATAAATAAAAACTATAATCGTTATGTCAAGCAAAATAAAATTCTTGTTATTCGCAGTCCTTGCGATTACCATGACATCTTGTGATGAGGATTTTCTGGAAAGGACGCCCACGGATGCCATATCTGCTTCTGAAGCACTTGCCAACGAAAACAATATGCAGCTTATTATTGACGGATTGCACCGTAGCCTGTTTTCCCAATCCCAAACCATTTTCAGCGGGGGTAGTACACAGCGGGCAGGTAACCATTATTGGGTGCCCCTGGGCGATCTTTTGAGTGGTGGGATCATTCATTCAGCAAACGCCAACAATTTGGGATGGCGGACGGAAATGCAATGGAACTCCCACACCCTGCCCACCTCTTTGACAAGTAGGATTTTATGGCACCATCGTTACAATACCATATTGGGGGCCAATATCCTTATCAATAGAATTACGGAGGGAGTTGCAGACGGGAGTTTGGTGGAAACCAATACATTGAACGGGATTTTGGGCCAGGCCTATACCTATAGGGGATATGCCTACCTTTCATTGGTCCAGCACTATGCCAGGGGCTATTTGATCGGGAACCCTTCCTCAGATCCCGGTGTACCCTTATTGTTTTCCTCTGAAGTGCCGTTTACCAGTGAGCCAAGATCGACGGTTCAGGAAGTCTATACTCAAATTGAATCTGATTTGAATTTAGCAATCACTACATTTGAGAATGCCGGATTGGCAGCTCCCGGGGGTGGTGCCGGTGCAGCAGCTAAATCACAATTGAATGTGAATGTGGCCTACGGTCTCTTGGCCAGGACGCACCTATCCAAAGGTGAGTGGCAAGCTGCTGCGGATGCCGCAGTGATGGCCCGTGAAGGTTATCCCTTGATGGGTGAAGCTGATTGGAAGTCTGGGTTTAACACCAATGAACTTTCCGAGGTTATTTGGGGGAGTAATGTTATAGCCCCGGAGACCACATTTTTCCGTTCCTATTTTTACCTAATGAGCAATACATTCAATGGTAGTCAGGTTAGGAACAACCCTAAAATTGCGGACCGAAGGGTGGTCGATGCCATTCCTGATACAGATTACAGAAAGGATGTATTTATTATCAATGCCCCCAATACCAATACTTCGGCCGCCAATAACCAAGGAGGTTTCGGCAACGATCCCAACTTTACGGATGAGGATGAGTTCAATGCCGCTGTGGATTCATTGAATGCGGTCTATGGCATAACCACTCGTTTTAACCTGCATCCGTACATGCACTTTAAGATGAAGAATGCAAATCCTGGCTCCATCGATCCAGACGATGTAATCTATATGCGTTCTTCAGAGATGTATTTGATCGAAGCCGAAGCAATGGCCATGATGGGGGATATCCCCGGGGCACAGGAAGCGTTACGACCTCTGGGCGAGGAGCGTGATAGCGCATATGACGTTACCGTCTTTAATACGCAAGAGGCCATGATGGATCATATTAAGTTCCAGCGACGTGTAGAGTTATGGGGCGAAGGTTTTGGATATACCGATCACATACGATGGGACGAAGGAATCGATCATGAGGCAGATGGTGGATCGGGAGCTTCCGCAGTACTCTATCAAGAGGCGTACCAAGTGGAAAGGCCTTCTGTGAACGATGATTGGATTTTTAAAATTCCGCAACAGGAAATTGATGCCAATCCAAATTTGACCCCAGCGGATCAGAACTAACGGTAAAGCATTAGTGTACTATATTTCTTAAAACCCTCCAATCGGAGGGTTTTTTGATAGCATTGACTTCACAAAAGGACATAAAAACAAAGACCAAGAGCAAAGATTCAAAAGAGAAACTGGCAAGGAACCGTTCGTCGGTATTTTGGCTAGCTGAAGTACTGAGTAACGCCTTCGAGGCCTTCAGAAATACCATACACAACTGTATAAAACAATTGCAGGAATATTTTTACAAATGGCTCAAGACGTACAACTATGAACGTCCCTATGGAGGTTACGGAAACAGGGGGAAAAGACCTTTTAACACCATTAAAAGTCCTTGAAAAATTGAATGACGTTACACGGCGTAAAGGGTAGTCATACAAGTTATGGCCAGCGTGCAATTTGAGGGAATAATCAATTATAGTCTAATGACATTCAATATTCTGTATGGATTTTATTCTTTCTCAATCGAAATATTCAACAAGATATTTTAGTATTTTAGGACTTGGCTGTTTATAATTGTTCAGGCCTTCAATTAAGTGGATTTAAATCAGAAAAATAGTAATCATGACTTTGATTTACCATAAAGAAGCTTCTTGGGAAAAGGACTACATCTGTAAAGAAGTTTTTCAAGGAATGGAAACAATGGAATCTACTACTGAACAATTGTTGAATTTAAATTTTTTCTTAAAAAAAGAAGAATCTGATATTGTTTTAGCTTTTTCTTCAAATTATATTACCTATGAAGAAATTTTGAAAATAGTTAAACATTTAAAACCTAAGATTATTGTTCATTTATCAGATGAATACGGTACTAGAAGTGTTTATCAGAATTTAGCAAAATATACATGTTTATTACTAAGACAACATTATCACCCTTCATATTTGAACTTCTCAAATATTAAACTAATACCCTTGGGGTATGGTACCGGGATGTTAAATGGTCATCTTTCCAGCACAATTAAAATAAAGCCTATTTCTGAGAGGCGATTGAATTGGAGTTTTGTTGGGAATATGTATAAAGAAGATAGAGGTTATATGCTAGAAAGCATGCGTAGGATTCCCAATAATTTTTTCTCGGATAATATAGACATTGGAAAAATGAAAAGTATCTATCTTGATTCCATTTTTGTTCCATGCGGCAGAGGTGGAGAAAAGCTTGATTGTTTCAGACTATATGAGGCTTCGATATGTGGTGCTATACCTATTGTGGTAGGGATCAATAGAGAGATTGAAGAAACATTTGTTTATGACAAAAAACCACCTTGGTTATTTGCCAGGAATTGGGAAGAAGGTTATGAAAAGTGTGTATTGCTATTGTCCCAAAAGGAAAAACTAATTAAACAGCAAAAAGAAATTCTTTTATGGTGGAGAAATACCAATAACGGTATCCATAAGGAGATTAGTAAATATTTGGGATGAAATTCACCAATTATGAATGTCAATATTTTTCTCAATTTTATCGATGGAATAGGTTTGGGATAGTAATCTATCGTTAAAAAAAATAGTAGGGGTAAATCTAATTTTATTATTGACCAACCAGTTGTAATGATGCTCCAATATGTTCGCAGACTTAGAACTTAAAGATGCATTCTCTTTCAAAACATGCGATTTTTGGATAATTTTTTTAGTTGAAAACCAAACAAATAAGACCTCTAAAAACCCATCCCTGTCAAAAAGATAATTTTCAACTAGTTTCAAGGACAATTCCAATTCTTCAGATTTCGATTTAACATCTACGTAAAAGATCATTCGAACTGAACAAAACAAAGGATGCTTTTTTACCAATTTATATATTTGGATAAAATCTTTGGAGCAAGCTCCACAAAAAGGATTTATGGCAATAGTGAGTTTGTTTTTGGCTTCTGAACTTCCAACCAGGATTTCCGTTGTCTTAAAATCTAAATCATACTTATCCTGTTTGTTTTGAATAACTTCAAAAATCATGAGGTCATTTGTTAGTCTTTCATACTCATATTTGATTTTCTTTCGGTCTTCTAAATTGTTTGAAGTGTCCCTAATAAAAAGCCATAACAGACCACTCATAAAAAATATAAAGGCCGTTATATAAAACTCCTGAATTTCTATTGTCGCAAAATTGGCAGTTGTATAATAATAAAATGCCAAAGTTCCTTCAGACCACATAATCAAAACAAGAACAAGACAAAGAAAGCACCATTTTTTTAACTTGATACCTTGATAAAAAATTGACAGAAAAGTAATTGGTAATGCTAATAGAGATAGTAAAAACAGGACATTCAAGCCCCCATAAACGTTGTGCCTATCAGTTAAGCCAATCAACATCAGACAAATTAATGATCCTGAATAATAAATTAAGCTTATATCTGTAAGTGAAAGCCAACTCGTAAGTTTTGATGCTTTAGAATCCAGCACAGCATTGCAATCCATCTTTGGAGTTATATGGCAAAATGCGTAATCAATATTGTTGTCGATCAATTTAGCGGCTAGCAATAATGACACATAAAATCCAATTGACTTCAGAATTAAATATGATACACCAAGAATGGTGTTTAATTTAAATGCGGTAAAAAAAAGGCACAAGAACAACAAAACAAGTGAAAAAGAAACTCTCATTTTTACTAAAGTTTCTCGCCTTTTTTTCTTGTGATAATTCTCTTCTTGAAAAGAGGAACTACTATCGAGTAAAATCAAAATATCATTGTTCCATAAGGTCAAGAAATCATTTAATGATGTTGTTTCCCATCCCGAAGAATGGGAGTATAAACTAATTTTATCATTTTCAATTTTATCAACTATTACTAAATTATCCTCCCTGTCCTTAGCGAGAAACGGTGTTTCTACCTGGGTTAGCTCTTCTTTACATATCCTAACACCTTTGTTTTTAACTGAAAAAAAAGACAAAACTCCAGAAACAGCATACAGAGAAGGGAAATCAGGATGCTCCAAAAGTGATTTGTTCAACGTGTGAAATGTCACTTTGATATTAATTAGTTTAAACAGCTCATGTATGCAACTGGATAAAGGATGTTTTTTTTCTTTCCAAAGCATTACAACTGACTATTAACTAGTTGATAATAATGACCTTTATTTTTAATCAACTCGTCGTGATTTCCACTTTCAACAATCTTTCCTTTATGTAATAAGATTATTTGGTCCGAAGACTTAATTGTACTTAGCCTGTGGGCAATTATTACTACTGTTTTGTTCTTTATGGCTTTTGATAATTTCTCAATTATTATTTTTTCGTTTTTAGCATCCAATGAATTTGTTGCTTCATCTAAAAAGATATACTTGGAATTCTTATATATTGCTCTGGCAATTAACAAACGTTGTTTTTGCCCCTCACTTAGACCAACCCCTTCTAGACCTATTTTTGTGGAATAACCTAAGGGCAATGAATCAATCCAATCCTTTATGTTAGCAATATCAACGGAATACTCCAATCTTTCGTAATCAATTGAATTTAAATTCTTCAAGATTATGTTGTTCAAGATGGTATCGTCAAAAATGTAATTGTCCTGCATTACTACACCACAGTTATCCCTCCAAAATGAATCTTGAATATATTTAAGTTTTTTCTTTCCAATTAAAATATCACCTTCAATGGGTTGGTATAATTTCAAAAGTAATTTCAATATGGTTGTTTTGCCGCTTCCGCTGCTGCCAACTATAGCGGTAATCTTATTGGACGGGATAGTTAAATTTATGTTATCTAGTATTTTTGGAGAATTCGGTCCGCCATACTGAAAAGTTACATTTTTCATAGTGATATCACTGTTTTCATCAACATCGGTTAGAACAGCATTTTTGTCATGCGTATAATTGAAGACCTCTGTCAGCCTTTCTAAGCTTATTCTAGCATCTTGATAGGAATGTACTATTCCTATAAAGGAACTCAATGGAACCTGGATTTGCCCCATAATAAATTGAACAGCCAACATCATTCCCAAGGTCATGTTTCCATTTATCACCTCTAACGCTACAAAAAGGCTAATCAACAGACCGGATAGGGTGTTGATTAGTGTTCCACCCGAGACCTGGAGCTCTTCCCAATAAAGTATTTTCTTTTCCAAGTAGTATTCTTTGGACTTCACATATTCCCATTCCCATCTTTTTTCTTTTTCGATGTTGTTCAAAATGATTTCACGAGCACCAAAGAACAATTGAAGAATTTTATTTTCACTCTGAGCTGTAATTTTGAAATTCTCATTGTCAAACTCTCTTCTTTTCTTCAGAAAGAGCAGCACCCAAACAACATAAATCGTGTTTCCAATAAAAAAAACGAAGAGTAATTTGATATTGTAGAACGCCAATATACCCGAATACATGATAAAATTAAATAGCGACACCAGAAGGGAAAATATAGAGTCATTTAAGAAACGTTCTATTCTAGAATTATCCGTTATTCGTTGAGTTATATCGCCAACCGTCTTTTGTTCAAAAAAGGTGAATGGCATTTGTAAGAGTTTTGATAAATAACCGATAATAAAAGAAAGACTTACCCTAAGACTCAAATGCAAAGAAACCCAAGATTGCATAAATGAAATAAATACATTCCCCATTGTGAGCATGAATTGGGCAAGTAAAACGATATAAATGAACTTTAGGTTATTACCCAGTATGCCAATGTCAACTATGGATTGAGTAAAGAAGGGAGTTAGTAAACTCGTTATACTTGAAAAAATAATGGCCATAAAAATTTGTATTATCAAATTTTTATGAGGCAAGAAGTATTTCAAAAAATAGGTAAATGTCGCCCTGTTGTCTTCTTGATTTTCATAAAATGCGGGGGTTGGCTCCAATAATAGAACAAGACCACTTTTCTCGTCGCTACACCACTCTCTTTTAAATTCCTTTGCATGCATTTTTTTCTTCCCTTCTTCCGGATCAGCTATGAATACATGTGTTTTACTTGTTTTGTAAACAACCACAAAATGACTGTACCTCCAATGGACAATGCAAGGCAGTGGCACCTTGTTCATTAAAGTACTTAAATCCACTCTTGTTCCTATTGAACTAAACCCAATACTCTCTGCTGCATGTGATATTCCCATTATGGAAACACCTTCACGATTTAAATAACATAGTTCCCTTAAACGACTTAAAGCTATCTCCTTACCATAAAAACTTGCAATCATTTTTAGACATGTTGGGCCACAGTCCATTTTGTCGTGTTGCTTGTATAGCTTAAAACTGGACATTGCTTAGTTTTTCAGTAAACTTTCTATTTGAAAGAATAATCGCCTAAGGATGCTTTTCTCCTCTGTAATTATTTCTGCCGTAGCTGATAAACGTTGTCTAAAGACTATTTTTTTATTGTAGTTGGTTTCGAGATTATTAGTCAGTGCTATATCTATGCTGTATTCATTATCGAAAGGAATTTCAGAAATTCTGGATACTGATCCATTTATAGCCCCGTATTCTTGATACGGATAGGCATCAAGCTTTAATATGACTTTGTTTCCGGGAAGTACATTGCCCAGATTTTTGGATGAAACTACACCTCTGGCGAACAGTCTTTGTTCTTTTGTTGGTATTACCGTAAGCAGATGTTGACCATTATTTATGAAATCTCCCGTATTCAGATTTTCAAAGTAAGAAGGTCTTCCTTCTATAGGGGATTTTATCAAATACAGATCCAACCATTCTTCTAACTGATTTTGAAGCTCATTTCTAATGCTTTGGTATTGAAAACTTAACTCTTTTTCTAAGTTCGTTTTCAGAATTTTTATTTCTAAAATTTCTTTTGAAAGTTGTGCGATAGAAATCTTTTCATTTACCAGTATTTTGTTATCATTGGAAAATTGCATTTTTTTTCTGATCACTTGCTGTTGTATTTTTTCCAATTCTGATAAGGAGACAACCCCTCTATCGTACAATTTTTTAAATCGTTCCAGTTCTAAATTTTCTAACTCATAATCATTATTGCTATTTTTAATATATTCTTTTGTATAGTCTATTCCTCGATTTGAAATTGAAATTATTTCTTCTAATTCAGCTATTCTTTTCCCATACGGATTATTTTGTTGATAATCATTGAAGTTTAAAATACTTAGAACGTACTTGTTATAAATTGGCTGAATATTACCTAAACTATCTAGCCAAGTTATTGTTTCAATGTTTTTACCCGTATTTGATACAAGGGTTTTCTTTTGCAGGAGTTCTTCTTGAAGTGCCAATATTTGCCCAAAAGAAGCATTATTTTGAAGTAGTATTAGCGGAGTCCCTTTTTGTAGGGTATCATTTTTGGAGTATCCAAATAGCTTAACAATGGATCCATTTGATTTTGCTATGACATCAACAGGAGGTAAGGGTGTTGTAATGTAAACTTTGGTTGAAATCGTTTCTGGGTATTTAACGAACCATCCTGCACATAAAATCATTATCAAAATCAGTAACATTGAACTAATTCCATATCGGGTTAACCAGCTCGGCTTTTTTTCAATAATTGAATTGATATGACTACTATGAAAGGTATTCAACCACCTAATTTTTTTACAAATTAAGAGTAATTATTAAATAATTATTACTAATTTTCTTACATAATTTATAAAAGAAATCCTATGAAATCAAAAAAGTTAAGTTTAGAAGATTTTGAATCCGTCGAAATGGCGGAATTGCTAAGTAGTAAAGGAGGAAGTGGAGGCGGAGTCGGAAATCCCCCTACATATCGTTGTTTGTCACCCTGGGGTAGTTGTTTTGTGAGCTTCGTGCCATGTTCACAAATTGGTGGAGGGTACGCTACTTGCTAGTGTCCACTAAAACTATTTAAAAGTTCTTTTAAATTATTGTACATCTGAAAGTTTCATGCCTTTTTAATGCATAGCGATTTGAATTGGCCCAAGATGACCGGTCTAAATCCCCATGCTATATATACAAAGATGGCAGGTCGATCGGTTCTTCAAATAGATCAGGCAGCACCTTAGGGCCAAGTCGTTCTGGGGAAACTCCGAAAATGCCGTTAGGATTCAAATCTATTCGGCCATCACGACTTACTGTATGGTAAGGCATTATGGCTGAAAAATTGCAACGGCCGATTTACGAAATCCTATAGGTACCTGGAATACCATGGCTCGACAAAACACCTGTAAACCAGTTGTTAGCTATTTAATTACCTAGATTACAATAATGAAAAAGACCTTGATTGCAAACAACTGAAAATTAGTTTTTTTTTAAGTGAACACTAATGTGAAGGGTATTAAAAACCACTTTTTGTGAAATTAAATATGCGTATTAATTGGTACGCATATTTTGTTTCATAACTATTATTCTTACCAGTAAGTCTACTTTGAAAAACATAAAAATTTGTACAATCGTTCTTGATGTATTCTTATTTCACCGGTTTTTATCTAAATGGATAAATGCATCGCGTAATCTTTTGGACCAACAAAGTATATGGTGAAAATTGTACAGAGCTTTTGGTCAAAACCTTTTATGAAAAAAGGAAAAGGATTCGCCCTCGACAGAAAAACAGGTGGCTTCTTAGATAAAAAGTACTACTATTTTTCATGTGCCCTTAGCTGTTTACAGCTTAAAAAATTCTACGATCGTGTAGAATTGATAACCGATAGCAATGGAAAAAAAATACTGGTCGAATTAATAGGGCTACCCTATGATACTGTTAGATGTGACTTGGACGAATTGGTTGATTATCATGAAGATTTGTGGGCTATTGGAAAATTAAAGGCTTACCAATTACAAAAAGATTCCTTTTTACATGTTGATAACGATATTTTCATATACAGAAAATTTCCAGAGCAACTATTAAATGGCGGATTGGTTGCTCAAAATTTTGACTATGACATCCCTACAGGGGTAATTGAGGCAATGGAAGAAGCCTATGAAAACTTGGCCTATTTTCCTAAAACCATGAATAGTTATCCGGAAACTATCGTTATGTACAACGCTGGAATTTTAGGAGGATCCGACGTTGGTTTTTTCCAAGATTTTACCAAAGAGGCTTTCCGATTTATTCACGAGAATTACAACTATTTAGAAACGATCAATGTAGGGGCGTTTAATATAATATTTGAACAATATCTGTTTTATTCACTAGCCACTGACTTAAAAAAAGAAGTCAACTGTCTCTTGGAGAATATGGATAAAGACTTCCTTGGTTTAGCCGATTTTAGAAAAATACCCACAAGAATTGATTTTATGCATTTAATCGGAAAATATAAACAGTACGAATTGATCTCAAAACAGTTGGAATCAAGATTAATGATTGATTATCCCGAAACGTATTTTAAAATTATGTCACTTTTAAAAGATAATCACCTTTAGTTTGGATTTCGGAAAACTTGTAATAAAACTTGAATCATCTTACAACCAATCAAATTTTGTAAGTACTATATGTGGGGACATCACTCATTTTAAACTTACAACTGAAGAATGTGAAGTGCTTGCCAATAAAATTATTCAAAAATGTTCTGTACATTCTAGAATAGGTTTGATAGTAGACACAACTGACTGTAAGGTCAATTTGAGTTTAGTCTATGCTTTTTTGCATTTATCCAAAATATTGAATAATGAAAGCCTGGAACATTGGTCATGTCAATTAATGGAAAACTATATCATAAATTTTGACTTTAAAATCTATGGGTTTCCAAATGATCGGTTAAATCTAAGTAGTTATAAGGCATTGTTGGACAATCCGGCCTTGCCGGAAGTACATTATAATTGGAAAAATGAATTAAGGTCGGATTTTTTATTGCTCCTTAGGATTTACAAAATGAATCCTAACAGGCAATTGCATGAATTTCTTTTGAGCCGACCAATTGAACTCAAAAAATTCAGTGTTGATTTCGGTTATGATACAAAGAATTTATCAGAATTGTTTTCTGAAATAAAGCCCGAATACAAGAATAAAATCAAAGTAAACCACAGCACTAAAAGTTGTAGTGAAACAAATAGAGAGTTTGCTGAAAATATTCTTTCCCAACCTTTCAAAAGAACATTTCTTTTATTGCGCTTTATTATTTCCCCTAAAGAAATTAACAAACTCCTTACAGAATTATCAAACTCAAAATTGGATAATTATGTAGAATGTCTGAATGGTTTTATAAGTCAATGTGAGGAATATTTATCCGAAGACCTCTATAGGAGGATTAAGGAATTATATGATTATGAAAAAGAAGGTTGGAATTTACTTTGCAAATCAGAAAACATGCAACTGGATTTCAGAAGGGAATTAATTCATGAAAAGCAAAAACAATTGTTTTTTAATTCCTCAAAACAAGATTTTTTTGGATTCGATTTAGTCTTGTCGCCTTTCATTAAAATCATTGACACTCAGTGGCGCTGGGCACAAAATGCAGCATGGGACACCGAAATTAATTTTCCGCCCAAACAACTTTTAATGCCAACTGCGAATTTTATGAACTGTATGGTAGTTTCTTCATTTTCAAAGAACGGGATTTATGAATACATCCTTAATGATTGGGACAAAAGACTAATGGAACTCTTTCGGGCCAACTCTTCAATTGAAACAAACTATAAAACTTTCTCTGAAAATTTTTCTTTGTCAAGTTCACAAGAAGAAAATAGATTGTACAATACTACCCGAGAGTTCATAGAGAAGCTTGTTGATAGAAACATTTTGATGGTTAAAAAAACTGCTAAATGAAAAAAATCGTTTTTTGTTTCTCCATAATTGATGTTTCAAATCAAGTTGATAACCATGACGCTGATTCGGGTTTTGATGACAGGTTGGAAATGTCCGTGAACAGTATTAAAAAATTGATTTACGATTTTAAGAGTTTTGATTTTGAAATTGAATTGTTTACTGATGTTGCAACAAGTAGGTTTTTTAAGGGATTGCCTATTGACAGAATTTCTTTGGACCTGGAATTCATTAACTCAAATGAAATAGAATTTGTTGAACGCAAAATGTTGTGTTTGGCCAAACAATCCGTGCCTTTTTTGTATTTGGATTGGGATATATCCCTTTCGAAAGAAACAATTAAGGGGATTTATCATTTTGATAATGATCAAGATGTTATAGTGGCTTCAAAATATAGCATCGCGCATGCATCGAACGTAACCAAATCTCCTAAAATCACTCATGGAGAATTAAAAACCTTTTCTTGGTTAATGGACATTAAAGGAGAGTATGTGGATGAGTTTGTTAACAATCATGAGTATGCATATGACACAAAAATAATAGGGTTCAACAATTTGGATTTGAAAAATGTCTATGTCAATAATTTTTTAAAATGTTTGAATGTCGCAAAATCTTCGAAACAGCTTTCAAGTCCCACTTTGATAATACAGGACTATCTACTGTATATAACGGTTCTGTCGCAAAACTGTTCCTGTAACATGATATTCAAGGGGAAATCAAAACTCACAAGTGTCAAAAACAATCATTCCCATAAAGAAACAGTACACAAAACACGTAATGATTCAAATCAATCACCAGAGATTTCCAATATAGATAGACTTTTTAAAAATATGGTTTTAAATAAAAATGGTACTGCCGTAATAAGTCTCTGTACGGTAGTCATGAATAGATTTGACCATATCTCAAGAACTTTAAAATACAATATCAAAATAGCCTATAAGTTCAAGGGAATAATCAATATAAATCTTTTGGATTATAATTCAGAAGATGGATTGGAAGACTTTCTTTTTAAACAAAATTGGTTTAAAATGGCCATTGAAGATGGTATTTTATTTTATTATAAAAACTATGATCAGCAGTTTTATCATCGTACCTTACCTAAGAATTACATTCATTTTTTGTCGAACGGACTGTATTTGATTAACATAGATGCCGACAATTATATAAGTGAAAGTTACATAACCTATTGTCTTTCCGTAATCAAGAAAAGAAAGAATTTCTTTTTAAGACCCTCCTTACTGTCATCCGTAGGATCATTTGGTAGAATAATGATAAAGTCTTCTGACTTTAAAAAAATAGGTGGGTATCATTTAGGTATTGAAAATTATGGTTTTGAGGATACAGAGATAACGCTTAGATTAAGAAAAATAGGTTTAAATCAATATTTGGCCCCATTTCATTTGTGTAATGATTCCATTGGGCATAGCGATTCACTAAGATTTTTAAACCAAAAACGTACAAGTGAAGCTAATGATAAAGATGTTAGTTCCAGTGATTATCAAAATAGAAAATTTAAAATACAGTTTAATCCAAATAAAGGAAACAATAGTAAAATTGTTTTATTTCGGTTGGATGAGAAAAAAATAAAAACCAAAATCGATGTATCCCACTCATATTTTTTGGACTAAAAAAATAAAAGATACCACACTAATACTTCAATCGGTTAGCAATCTTTATTTAAGTTTTCTCAAATTAAAACAGTCACACAAGAAGGTTTTCCTGATGACCGATTTTTATGGTAAATATTTAATAGTTAAATTAAATATTCCCTATGACCATGTGTTTACGGATTTAGAAATGCTCGCAAATGAGGAAGTTGTTTTAACTGATGTAAAGGTTTTTGCGTTTAAGAGCCTGGTCGAAAAAGGCTTTGATTTTGTCTATTATGACTTTAGGTTAAAGTACTGCAAAGAGTTTCAAAATGCTTCCAATATATCCTTTATTTTTTTAGAGAAAGTTAAAAAGGAACTTTCATCCATTATTTTTCCTGAATTACCGAATGAATTTGAACCATATAAAAAGAATTTATGTTTTTTAAACGTATTCCAATGCTCCTCCACTAAGGTAATATTGAATTTTTATGAATCGTATTTTTCAGAATCCTATAGAATTCAAAATTATTACAGTAGAGAAAAAGTAGATGTTCTGAAAGAGTTGTTTTTTATGGGTAGTATTCTCCCTATTGTAGAAAACATTGATTCCTATGGGTCAACAGAGACCATAATGCACCTCACTATACCGAAAGATACTTCTGTTAATTCCTTAATCAACAATTTTGAAATAGCTAACGATGATATTGATGTCGAAAGGGATTATTTAACTTTTCTTGAATTATGTGAGTATCCTCGAGAATTCTCCGTATTACTTAAAAGTTTTAAAGAAATATGAGTTTATATTAACGTGGGTTCGATACAATTTTTATCAACCAAAATCCGTCAAATTGAGTGGTTTTTCGCAATGAAATGAAGAAAAATTGTATCGAAATTAGGATTTTGCAAGAAAATTACTTGCCGGCCTAGCCGACCAGGCAGGTTTTTCGATACATTTTTGCTGTCGCAAAAACACTCAAAATGACGTAATTTTCTTATATCGAACTCACGTTATATTATCCTAAAAACTGGAATAAAACCTTCAATAGGAGTTCAATATGATCTCGTTTTTTTATGACTTTATCTTTACAAACTGTAAATAATCTGAGTTCTTAGCGATTACTAGGTGCGCTTGTCCATCAATATCGATTTTGGCCATATCTTTTACATCACCGGGGGCATAAAAACCACTTTCCTTGGCAAGGACCGGGGAGAAATTCCCCTTTCCGTCACCTAGAAGAAGAAGACCATTACCTGCATCATTTCTTGGGGTTTCTACTTCCGAGGCGTACAGATTTCCCGCAATAAGTGCGTCCAGATATCCGTCCTCGTTAAAATCTTCCACAATGATCTGATTGATGGCGGACAATTGGGCATGAATGGGAAGTTGATGCCTTACAAATTTCCCGTCCTTATTTTCCAAATAAACGCTTGCAAATGACTTGACCTGGTAGTGAAGGGAATTTTCCAGGTTTTTTTCGGTATACACGTCCTCCAGTGTTGCTCGGGAAAAAGATTCGTAATCCTTGAATTTATTCTTTATGCCTGGCATTTGCTGGGAGGAACATTCCCTGCCCCGTAGGGGAAATTTTTCCCCGTCATTGTAGTAGCTAAGTACAATATCCCCCGTGTTATTGTTATCAAAATCATTGAAGTAAATATCAAAGGTTTCTTCCTCCGTAGCCTTGTACTTATAATTGAGGCCCAAATTCCCCACGATGAAATCCAAGTCCCCATCCCCATCAAAATCTCCGGGCTTAATGCTGAACCACCATCCTCTGGAATCTTCAAGACCCATTTTTTCGGTGACATCGGAAAAGTAACCATTGTCATTTTTAAGAATGGTGATAGGCATCCATTCCCCGCTCAACACCAGGTCAGTCCAGCCATCTTGGTCAATATCTGTCCAACTGGCATCGGTAACCATCCCAATTCCCTCAAGAAAAGGGGCAATTTTTGGAGTGGCATTCATGAACTTCACCTTACCGTTACCACTAACATTCTCGAGCAGATAGCTATTTGCCGGAACCGGGTAGTTTCCTGGGACAAGTCGCCCGGAAACAAATAGATCCAAATCCCCGTCCTTATCAAAATCGTGACTATGCACCCTGGAACTGCTGGTCAGCATGGTTGGCAAAGCGTCCATACTTTTGGTAAAATTTCCCTTTCCATCATTAAGGTATAATCGATCTTGTAGTTTTTTGTCATTGGTATCATATTCATTGCCCCCGCTGGCAATATAGATATCGTTGTCGCCATCGCCTTCGACATCAAAAATAAGAATGCCCATATCTTCGGACATTTTGTCCATTTCAAAGGGTTGGGGTTCTTTTAGTACAAAACCTTCATGGGTCTGCATATAAACGGAGGTGGTAAAACCATAGGCGCCACCTACCACCAAATCTTCGAGGCCGTTATTGTCCAAGTCCCCCACAGCAATATTGGGACCGAACATGGAGGTTTGGTGGGGCAGTAAAATCTCATCAATAAAATCATTGTAATTGTTATCCCTGTAGAAATGTTCTACAATGGTTTTGGTGTCTTTTTGGGTTTCGAACAATTTGGGAACTGTTTGGCTTTCGGTGTTCTTAGGTTTCTCTGCCTCCCTATGGTCCAGGGTTAAGGTAGTATTCGCTTTAATATTGGTTACCAGTTGTTGTCTTTGGTCCGGCCAGATAATTTGGAGGGAATCTGCCATGACAACATCGCCCAATCCAAAGTGTAGTTGTGGGGCAACAGAGGATTGAAAACCTCTGGTCAGCGTTAATTCCTGGTACTGTAGTTCCCCATTGTTAAATAACATTACCTTGGCGCCAAGACCATTTTTATTCTGCTCCGGCCCATTCAATTTTACAGTGAGGTGGTTGCTATGGTCAGAACTGGTGTTTTCAAAAATGGAGGCGACATCGTCAATATTATTGGTCACAATTTCCAAATCGCCGTCATTATCCAGGTCCACATATACGGAACCGTTGGAGAACCCCTTGTGTTCAATGCCCCATTCCTTGTTCACTCTTTTAAAGGTGAGATCGCGATTATTTTTCAGGGCGTAATTATCTATTTTTTCAGAAGGAATTTCCAAAGCCTTTTTAAGGGTGCTATCTTTTGGAATACCTTTTTTTTCTATTTCCAAAAAGAAGTCGCGATTGTTGATTTCCCGCCGTGTTCCATTGGAAATAAAAATATCCTTCCATCCATCATTGTCCAAATCGGCAAATAGTGGTCCCCAACTCCAATCTGTGGACGATACCCCTGCGATTCGTGATATATTGCTAAAGTCGGGTAGGGTATCCAATAAATTACCGTTGTTCAACTGGAGGCTGTTCTGCATGTATTGGTAATGAAAACCGGAGTTTACGGTACTCCAAAACAGTTTAGGATTCATACTGGCCATATTGGCCTTTGCACGGCGGTTGATCTGTGCGGTCATATCCACTTGAAGGATATCGGGTAATGCATCATTGTTAAAATCTGCAATATCGACCCCCATACCATAAAATGAAATGTTCTTTGTGGCCTGCCTTACCACATCTGAGAAGGAACCATCCTTATTGTTGATGAACATATAGTCCGGGGTGCTAAAATCATTGGAAACATAAAGATCGGGCCATCCATCCTTGTTTATATCCGCAACTGTTGCGCTTAAGGACAAACCAAAAGTCTTTAGTCCGGCTTCTTCGGTAACATCTATAAATGTTTCCCCTTCCTTTTTGAACAAACGATCCGTTTCCAGAGGTTTGGGACTATATTGCTTAAAACGATAGAAATAATTGGGGGCATCAAAAGGTGTTGGAGGGTAATTGGCCACATATAGATCTAAATCCCCATCCAAATCGTAATCAAAAAAAGTGGCTTGGACACTATTGCTGGGATCATCTATACCATAGGCGTTTGCCTGTTCGGAAAAGGTATTGTCCCCATTATTGATGAACAATTGGTTTTCCTTTGGCCCAAATTTGCCGCCAACGGAACAATAAATGTCCAGGAAACCATCATTGTTGATATCTACCATTGTGGTTCCCGTATACCATCTATTATCCCCTGAAACACCTGCTGTGTCGGTAATATCCTCAAACTGCAGGTTTCCCTTGTTCAGATATAGCTTGTTGGGCACCATATTGCCCGTAAAATATAGATCGATCAATCCGTCATTATTGATGTCCCCGGTAGAAATGCCCCCTCCCATATAAATATAGGCATAGGTAAAGTAGTTGAGGGAATCATTTTCGGTTAGATTGTTTGAAAATGTAACCCCGGTTTGTGCTGGGGTCAATTTCTTAAAGATGGCAGTCTCTTTGGAACTACTTTTTTCCGTGCTGCAGCTACCTATAAAAACAATGCATATGAGGAGAAGGGCACTTCTCCAAAAATAGTTGACCATAATTGAAAATTGGATAAAATAAAGGTAAGGACTGTTGTATTTTAAAACAAAAACAGGGCATTTAAAATGCCCTGTCCATTAGCTAAACTTAAACTAAAAACTCAACTAAACTTAAAATTTTAATAACCCGGATTCTGTTGCAGGACTCCGTTGCTCAAATCAATTGAGGTCAATGGAATAGGCAATAGATCAAAACGGGGTTGATAAGCATTGACCTTTGGACCAAAATTTCCAATTGTCCTTGTTTCATTAGTGATATATTCTGTTATGACTTGCTGGGTTACGCCCCATCTTCGTAAGTCAAACAAGCGATGGCCTTCCATACCCAATTCTACCCTTCTTTCAAAGCGAACCGCATCCATGGCAAAACCGGCGTCGGGAAAAGCAGTGTACAACCCTACATTATAATTAGCAGCGGGACCACTTCCATCTATGGCCTGAACAACGGAAGAATTTGCCGCCCTATCTCGAACTTGGTTTACATAATTTAGAGCTGTTGCCAAATCTCCGGTTTCCACCGCCGCTTCAGCAGCCATAAGTAAAACATCGGCATATCGAATAACATTGTAGTTAAGTCCAGAATGATTTTGTCCCCAGGCGCCGAGTCCGGAATCTTCAGCAAACTCATTTACCTGATACACATTCTTTTTGGGTAAATAGGGTCCGGAAATATCGTTAAAGTTGGCACGAATCCATTCTTTTCCAATATGTTCTCCAAATCCATTATAGTCAATTCCACGCCTACCCACCGTGTAGTCCAGTCTTGGATCCACAGGGGTAGTGGTATCTGGAGTGAAGGCTTCATCACTATCAATACCGTAATCATTTAAGAAATCGTCATCATTGTAGGCATCAAATAATGGAAGTCCGTCAGCATCAACTCGAAACGCGTTGGCCAGGTCAATGGTAGGTTGATAGAACCCACAGCAGGAACCGAAAGGACCTCCACCTGGGAAGTTTAATGTACCTCCCCTGTTGCCATTGAACGACTCACTGGTATCTTCAGCGAATTGTATGGCAAAAACGGATTCAGGTCCATTTTCCCCAGCAGCAGTGAAATTGTTGAGAAATTCTGCATCTAAACTGAATTCTCCGCTATTTATAACGGCTGTAAGTTCAGTTAATGCTGCGGCCCAATCCGATTGATACAAATGTGCTTTCCCTAAATACGCTCTGGCGACGACAGCGGTGGGTCTCCCTGCATCGGCCTGATCTGCCCGAGTTGCCGGTAAATTCTCCACAGCAAATTGAAAATCTGCTTCGATTTGTTCCCAGGCCGGACCGTTGTTGGGTTGGCTAAACTCCAGGTTTTCATAATTCTCAACACTTACAATGGCAACGTTGCCAAAAATCTTGGTGAGTTCAAAGTAATAATGCCCTCTAAGAAATCGTGCTTCACCTTCTTGATTGGTAATTTCTTGATCTTCGGTTGGGCCCAGTGTGGATCGGTCTATGCCATTAATAACCGAGAGTACGGCATTAGCCCTATTGACACCAGCGTATAAGGCCGTAAATTTGGCTCTAAAATAGTCATTGGCTGTTTGCCAATCGTACGTTTCAATTTGAAACAATTCAATTTGATCGGCATCGTTACTTCCTTTGTGGGCATCATCAGAGATGACATCAAACCACCAGTTGTCACCGCCAACAGCAAATTGGTTTCCCCTGTTATTATCCCCTCGCCATCCGTCCAACATACCATATGCGCCTGTTAACAAAAGGTCAACTCCCTGAGGACTGGCCAGGGCTTCATCACTTAAGGCCCCGATTGCCGGGGTCGTAGAAAAATCATCTCCGCACGACACAAGGCCGAAGAGAATAGCTAATACATAAATAAATTTCTTTTTCATTTTTTTACATTTTTAAATTTACACCCAACAGAAATGTCTGCGCTACCGGGAAGGTGTCTTCATCAACGCCAATGGTAAACGCAGAGTTAACGTCACCAGATGGCAAAACCTCAGGGTCAATACCATCGTAACCCGTAATGGTAAACAAGTTTTCCACATTTGCGTAAATACGCAAACTGGATATGCCCCATTTGTCCGTTAGTTCATTGGGCAAAGTATATCCTAGGACTACGTTTCTTAAACGAACGAACGATGCATCCTCCACAAAGAAGGAATTGGCATTTGTTTCTCCATTAAGTACGGTAAAACTTAATGCGGGCAAAGAACCATTTGGATTGGTAGTCGGATTAAAGGAGTTCAATACCCTGGCATTTCTGTTTCCGTCAGGGAATGTGCCGAAATCCGTAAAAATCTTGTCATAGTTGTAGACATCGTTTCCAAACTGACCACTGAAGAAAGCACTAAAATCCCAGTTTTTATAATTGGCATTTAGGTTAAGACCCGCGATTACATCCGGGGTTGGGTTACCTATAAAATCGCGGTCATCATCGTTAATGACACCGTCACCATTCAAATCCCTATAACGAATTCGCCCAACACCATCGGCTGGCGTATCAAAGCCTTGGTCAGGACCAGCACTTACTTCTGCTTCGCTTCGGTAGATACCATCGGCTACCCTTCCAAAGAAAGAAGAAATGGGTTGTCCTTGCTGCGTTCGTGTAACGGGACCACCTCGAAAGGATTGCCCAAGAAGAAAGCCCTCCAACTCGGTCACCTCATTGGTTACCGTTGAAAAGTTCAGGTCAACACCAAAGTTGAAATCGTTACCAACGTTACCCTGATAGGAAATGTTCAAATCAATTCCCGAATTTTCAACATTGCCCCTGTTCACAAAAAAGTCTTGTGCATCAATAGCGGTATCATTAAGAATAGTCTCATCCTTAACTATAAGATCTTGGGTGGTAATTTGATAATATTCCAAAGATATGGAAAGGTTATTGTCAAAAAGTCCCAATTCTGCACCAATATTAAAGGTTTCACTGGTTTCCCATTGTATATCCGGGTTGGCAATACCTGATAGTACTGCACCTTGGCTGAGACTGCTTCCACCATCAAAGACATAGTCGGATATGACATTGTTTAAACTATTAATATTAATTCCCGGATTATCAACCGGCAACTCCTGATTACCCAATTGACCCCAAGAGGCTTTCAACTTTAATCGGTTGACAATTCCATCTTGTGGAAAGAAATCTTCATTGCTCATGACCCAACCCCCACTAAATGCGGGAAAAACCCCAGTTTGGTTATCACCAAGAAAGCGTGAGGAACGGTCACGACGAACTGTGGCACTCACCAAATATTTATCGGCATAGGAATAATTGAACGATCCAAAAACCGAAGATAAGGTATTGATAAAGTCAAAGGTATCATCAGTATTGACCAGAGGTGTACCGGAAGCATTGCTTAACAGATAGAAATCAGGTGATTCAGAAAGGAATCCAGTGGCCGATACGCTCAAACTTTTACCCGTATTTTCAACCGCTTCCAAACCTACCAAGGCGTTTATGGTATGGTCACCAAAATTTTTGACATAGTTTAGGGTATTGGTCCAAATCCAACTTTGCGTCTGCTGATTGCGTTCCGTCAATCTGTTGGTGGCTCGAGGTTCTGGAGATTCAGGGTCCAAGGCCGTAAAGTCTCTTTGGCTAAGATAACTAATGTTACCACCAATACTGGTTTTAAGGGTAAGTCCGTCGGTAATCAACAGACTGGCATAGATATCTCCAATCAATCTTGTTTCCCTAAAAAAATCATCGCCGTTTCTAGCCAAATTAGCTACAGGGTTTTCTGCGTTGGAAAGCCCGTTTGCGTTGTTATATCCACCTGCAAACCTCCCTAAATTATCCCGTACAGGAACCAAAGGACTGGCGCGCAGGGCGAATTGGGTTTCGGAACCGCCAAGCTGACCTTGGGTGTTGCTATAGGCAACATTAAAGTGTTCACCAATGGTCAAGCGTTTACCGATTTTAAATTCTGAGTTTAATCGTAACTGACCTCGTTCAAATCCTGTGTTTTGTTGTATACCTTCCTGATTTAAATACCCAAAAGTTGCAGAGTATTTAGAGGTTTCATTACCATTGGAAAAGGTCGCCGTAACATTTTGTCTTGGTGCACTTCTGAAAATCTCATCCAACCAATTGGTGCCCCCAGGTCTTACTGGTGCAACTACTTCTTCTCCTGTTCCTAAAAAACTAACCCCCAATAGTTGTGAAGGCACCTGTGGTGAACCTCCATTGGGGAAAAATTGTGGATGGACAATGGCCGAGGGATCTTCCCCGGTCCGTATGGCGTCGTTGGTCAAACTTTCAAATATTACATCCCCCAATTGTTGCGGATTCAAAATATCGGGTAACCTGTTCGCTCTTGAAAACCCAGTGGAAACATCAACATTTATCGATAATTTATTTTGGTTGTAATTCCCGCTTTTGGTGGTAATGATGATAACACCATTGGATGCCCTGGCCCCATAGATGGAAGCAGCACCGTCCTTAAGAACGTTCATTTGCGCAATATCCTGTGGGTTCAAGGTGTTTAAAATGTTGGGATCTTGCGTCTGGGCTCCATCAATAATATATAAGGGGTTGTTGTTATTCGGTGTTCCAAGTCCCCTGATACGTACAATGGGAGCCGCACCTGGGTTACCGGCATTGGTGATACTAACACCCGTTGCACGACCTTCCAATGCTTCTGCCACGTTCACCAAAGGCTGTTTCGCAGCTTCGGTAAAATCCACTGAAGCAACGGCCCCAGTTAAGTCCCCCCTGGTTTGGGCTTGGTAACCTACAATCACCACTTCATCCAATTTATTGGCATCTTCCGTCAATTGCACATCGATGGTACTTTGCCCATTGATGGGAATTTCCTGTGTGGCGAAACCGATATAGCTGAACACCAGAGTGGCATTATCATCTGCTGTAATGGTGTAATTTCCATCAAAATCGGTCTGTGTACCATTTGTGGTTCCTTTGACGATGACGTTTGCCCCAGGCAAGGGAGCGCCATCTGAATCCGTTACCGTACCTGAAACGGTGGTTTGCAATGGCAATAGACCATTACTGTTCGTTTTTGTTTTGGCTTGTAGCACCTGAACCCCAAAAACCATTAGCACTGCCAAAACCCCATTCAGGAGCAACTTTGACAATGTTCTGGTCTTTTTCTTCAAGCTGAAAAAGCCAAGTTCAATGGATTGTTTCATAATCATGTAGTTTAATTAAGTTATGTTAATTCTTGTGGTGGTCGTTGCAATGAAATGCAATCCCGTTAGAGTAAGTGATAAAATTATACATTGTTGTAACACTCAACATATACTATTTTGTCATTTTATTGTATTATTATTATTTCTTTAACATTTGGTAAATTTTAACACCCGAACCATCATAATTTTGTAATTGTGCAATAAAACTGTTAAAAAAGTGGGCAGACAACGTGTGGGGTTCAATCAAAAATTAATTCAATAATGTAGGTTTGATTGGAACATTCAATTTTCTTTGAAATTGAAAATATGTAAGAAATTATAGTATTGATAAAAAAGTATAATATTGCAAAAAGTTCTTTTTTTTGGAACAGCATCTAAAATATTCACGGGAAACCACCTCTTTGTCCAACCAAGATTGTTTTTTGGTGATAAAGAGGAACCGCGATGATTTTGAAAATAAAGATAAGACCAAGTTGTTGCCCCACTATATCCAACAGAATTACCCTAAGAAGATAACCTTGGATGAGGTTGCCCAGTTGCTCAATATGGGCAAGGTCTTCTTTGATAGGTTTATGAAAAAAAAATATCAGTCATACGTTTATTGAATATTTGAACGAAGTACAGATTGATAACGCAGACGGATTGTTTAAGTAATTGTATTACAGAATGTAAGTAATTTGATACTTATGTAGATGTTATTAACATGGCCAACGCTAACAGGATTTTTAAGAAGATAAAAAAGTATAATATTGCAAAAAGTTCTTTTCTTGGAACAGAATCTAAAATACCAACGTGAAATCACCTCCTTGTCTGACCAAGATAGTTTCTTGGTGATGAACAGGGTCCGTGATGCTTTTGATTATCCTATTCATTTTCATCCGGAAATGGAGTTGAATTTCATTGTCAATGGAAAGGGAATGCGACGTAACGTCGGCTATTCCAGCGACGAAATTGATAACTACGAATTGGTTTTGGTAGGACCCAATGTATTTCATGGTTGGGATATGTTCAAGTGTGACCATGCGGTTCATGAGGTTACCATTCAATTCCATAACGATCTTTTTAGCTCAAGTTTGTTGCGGAGGAGCTTAATGCGCCCCTTAAAGGAAATGTTCCAGAGATCGGTGCATGGAATTTTATTCAAAAAGCAGGAGGTCAAAAAAATTGCCTCGAGATTATTGAAGGTTTCCGAGTTGGACGGGATCGATTATTTTCTGGAATTGTTTTCCATTCTCTATGACCTTTCCAAAACTCCGGGCCAGAAACTGCTCTCGGCCGCCGAACGCCCTGCGGATGATTTTGAAAATAGTGATAAGACCAAGTTGTTGTATAACTATATCCAACAGAATTACCCTAAGAAGATAACCTTGGATGAGGTGGCCCAGTTGCTCAATATGAGCAAGGTTTCCTTTAATAGGTTCATGAAAAAAACGACCAACCATACATTTATCGAATATTTGAACGAAGTACGGATCGACAACGCGGCCAGGTTGTTGGCGGGCATGGATTATAGTATATCTGAGATTGCCTATATGTGTGGATTTAATAACATAGCCAACTTCAATAGGATTTTTAAAAAGATAAAAAAACTGACCCCGAGTGCCTACAGAAAAAAGTTCTACAACTTTAAGCATGTGGAATGATTCCAATTCAGTCAACAATATCCATACTCCTAATGGATAAGCATATCCCTAACGGCCTTCCCAAAGGGGATAACCATGGAAGCTTCTTGACTTAGTTCATATGCTTTTGAAATGGGGTAGCCTAAAGTCCATTGATGAATTTCCCAGGACGGAAACGGTCTTTAATGCCAGTTGTCCCTTACCTTTTTTAAGGTCATTTCCCCCATTTTTGTGGATGTAAAATCCTTTACATAAGACGCTATCCCACGGAATCGGTCCTTGTTCGCACCTACCAATGGGGATTATGTGCTTCGGTAATGGTCTTTGTTATCCTTTCATTGTTCAGGTTTAGTTGAAGTTCGGTTCCAATATCCCCTGGAAGGTAATTGTCTTTCCCCAATGTATTGCTAGTTTTGTAAACAACCAAGTCGTACTCTTAAAAGCCATCACTGGGGGGATGTAGCCGTCTTTTTTGAACTACATTTGTCCATCTTTTCGTAATTGGTCAGCCATGATAGCAACAATATGTAGAAAGGCACATTTTAATGCGGCACATCGATTGCACAATCCCAACTGGAGCGATCAAAAGAACGTGGAGGTTTTTGGGAAATGTAACAGTCCCCATTACCATGGCCATAATTTTGATCTCGAGGTCCGTATTCGAGGTGAAGTGGATCCCAATACAGGCTTTGTCATGGATTTGGCCTTTTTGGGGAAGTTGATCAAGGAGGAAATAGAGGAACGATTTGATCATAAAAACCTAAACGAAGACTGCCCGGAGTTTAAGGATGTTTTTCCCTCCACGGAACATTTTGTAAAAATTATTTACGATATTTTGAAACCCAAGCTCAGGGAAGGCCAATTATTGCATATCACCTTGCATGAAACACAAAAGAATTCCGCAGAATATGGGGATTGGTAACATTTTTACGATATTGCAGCACTTTTTGGAGTATTAGCTCAGTTGGTTTAGAGCGCTGCCTTGACAGGGCAGAGGTCACTGGTTCGAATCCAGTATACTCCACGGATAACAAGGGAACCCCTCTTATAACCCAAGGGGGGTTCCATCTTCAAGGGCTAGTCTGACTTCTTTTAATTATTCTTTTCCATCTCAAAAATCATCTCGCTTTCGTCAAGTGAAAATCGCATTATGGATTTTTTTCTTGCGGGATAAATCCCCATAATTGAATATCCATCTTCTTCAGCACCTATTTTGATGCGCTGTTCTTGGGAATCAAACTTCCATTTTGCACCTTCAACCATTCTGAGGATCATTTGAAAGGTAGGTGCTTTCGATTCGGTCGTTAACTGAAAATCCCCATTTTCCAAAAAACTAAAAGTGGCATTTTTAAAACCATCCATTACACCTCTAAGCTCGGGATTTGGCGACTTTTTGACTATCTTTTTTGCCTTCCAATGGCCATATAACTCACTTTGTTGGATTTGTCCATAAGAACAAATACCATAGGCCATCGCTATAATGAGCAATACGATACTTTTCATGTTTACTGCTTTATGGTTCAAAGTGGCCATTTTATACACTCTGGACATCCCTAAGATAACGAATACCTGAAGTAGAAAAAACCAGAAATGAATGATGTTGCTAAGGTAGTATTAGGGCTATTACGATAGGACCAAAACCATTTTTTCTAAAAACTTACCGTGCAGGCATTGGATTTACCAAACCAGCGCACACGATTTTTGGAGGCAACAGTGTAAATGGTATCCCTAATAATTTTTGGGATGTAGGCAAGCAAAGCGGCTACCAATCGCCACTTGGGAATTTTTGATACAATTTCCAGAAAACCATCGGAATGGGTATGGGGGCCGTTTTCATCAAAAAGGATAACGGTGGTGAGGTCTTCGGTCGGAAAACCGTACTGTTTTAGCAATAGTTGTCCTTTTGGGGATTGAAAAGGAACAAATTGGAACATATCATATGGAGCAAATTTTAGCAACCAGCCCACAACCCCATTGCATAAGTTGCATTCCCCGTCAAAGATGATGATGTTCTTTTCCATACGAATTGGTTTAGTTACGCTTTAGTTCGCTGGAAAGGTGGAACCATTTCAATAAAATGCCACTTTTAGGAAAAGTTTGGCAAAATCAGAGAAGATCAAGAATACGTTCCATGGCCATTCCCCGGGATCCCTTTATTAGAAGCGTGCTCTGCGGCAATGGGTTTTGTAAAAGATATTTTTTCAAATCTTCAAAGGAAGAAAAAGTAAGGGCATTGGTCTTTGTGTCCGCAAAGTGCTCCCCGACCAAAAAGATTTGGTCAAATCCCAATTTTTCTGCCATGTCCGTAATGGCCTGGTGTTCTTTGGCTGCAGCTTCACCCAGTTCAAACATATCACCAAGAAAAAGGATTTTGCGTTTCGCCTTGACCTTAGCAAAGCTTTTTAAGGCAACCTCCATGCTACTGGGATTGGCATTATAGGCATCCAATACAATGTGGTGCCCCGCCTTTTTCAACAATTGCGATCGGTTGTTCCCTGGAACGTAGGTAGCAATGGCTTTCTTGATATCCTCCGGGGGAACATTAAAATACTTGCCGATGACTACCGCCGCACAGCAGTTGGGAAAATTATAGGCACCTACCAATTGTGTTTCCACGGTAATGTTTTCAAACTGGAGCTGAACAAAAGGTTCGGCGGTCAAGAGTTTTATAGTGTAATAGTTACCGTCCGTTTGGCTAAAACCAAACTTTTTCACATAGTGTGATAGTTTTTCCTTTTGAATGGGATCGTCGGCGTTTAGGAAGACATGTCCATTGTTGGCCAGTAAGTAATCATATAGTTCACTTTTCCCCTTAATTACACCATCAATGCCCCCAAAACCTTCCAAATGGGCTTTCCCAAAATTGGTAATATAGCCGAAGTCCGGCTGGGAGAGGTTTGAAAGAAACTCAATTTCCTTTTGGTGGTTGGCGCCCATTTCGATAATGGCCATTTCGGTATCCTCCCTTATGCTCAGTAAGGTTAAGGGAACCCCAATGTGATTGTTGAGATTGCCTTGGGTGGCAATGGTTCTGTACTTTTTGGATAGCACGGCGTAGATCAATTCCTTTGTGGTGGTTTTGCCATTGCTTCCGGTCAAGGAAATTACAATCGCTTTACTCTGGTTCCTGTGATAGGTGCCCAATTCCTGTAAGGTCTTCAACACATCTTCCACCAAAATGGTCTTAGCATCAAGTTGGAATTCAGGTTCATCAATTATGGCATAGGCGGCCCCTTTTTTTAGTGCTTCCTTCGCAAAGGCATTTCCATTAAAATTCGGTCCTTTCAGGGCAAAGAAAAGAGAGTCTTGCTCGATTTTTCGGGTGTCCGTTGATACGTTTCCGTACTGTAAAAACAGTTGGTGCAATTGTTCCAAATCCATAAATCGAAGATAAAAAAAGCCCTTGATTCAATATCAAGGGCTTTTAAATGAAATCAAATATTTATTTGGCTTTCTTATGCCTAACCGTTTTCTTGGTTTTGGATTTAGATCCTACCCGTGACATGGCACATCTGAATCCGATATCGTCCGTAGCCATATATTGTGGTAGGTACCTCCGTTGTGCAGGATCCAACCAGAATGCCCTATCTCTCCAGGAACCACCCTTATAGACCCTTACTTCATCGTTGATCAGGGAAGTCCTATAGTTGGAGGTATCATACTGACGTAACAATTTGCCCGTAGAATCCCTTTCCACTTTGTGTGAAGGGGAATCGTACATTTTTCTATTGTCCTCTTCTTCATCACTAAAACGCTCAAAGAATCTGGAAGACCCGGGATCGCCATCACGAAATCCTCTATTGTCACTGGTCGAGAAGTTTGTCCTTAAGTAGGTTTCTTCCTCGCCAATGGGGACCTCTTTGATTTCACCCGGTAGGTTCACTGCGACAATTCTGCCGTTTGGTAGGGTGTCATACACTATTTCATCACGTAGGACATCTACTTTGCCGTCCTCACCAATCGCCTTTTTCAAATAGATATTCCCACGATAGTAATTAAAGTCACTAATTTCATCATCAACAATAGGTCTGTAGACATCAGCTACCCATTCACTTACGTTACCTGCCATATCATAAAGGCCAAAATCATTGGGTTTGTACGATTTAACTTCTGCAGTGATATCGGCTCCGTCATCGGACCAACCGGCGATTCCACCGTAATCCCCCTTACCTTGCTTAAAGTTGGCCAATTGGTCACCACGACCTACACGTTGACCATTTCTTGTATAATCACCTTCCCATGGATATTTTTTTCTACCCCTGTAATTGTTGTATTCCCTGGTCCCGATCAAAGCTTGCGCGGCGTATTCCCATTCGGTCTCCGTAGGCAAACGGTACTCCGGGGTGATGATACCACTGCTGCGTTTGGCAAAAACATTGATGGAATCCCTTTTCTGTTTTCCTTGAAGTGAATCTATTTCACCGCCATAAACGGATTCGGGGTTATTTAAGTAAGCTTCGGTACTAAAAGTTCCATTGACTTCGCCATTGACAACGCCGTACATTGCATCCTCGGACAAGAACCCTTCCCTTACCAACATGATCTCATTGACCCTATCCGTACGCCATTCCGCATACTGTGTGGCTTGAACCCAATTAACACCAACCACTGGGTACTCTGCATAGGCCGGATGCCTTAAATAGCTATTGGTCATTGTTTCATTAAAACCCAAACGGTTTCTCCATACCAAAGTATCCGGCAAGGCCCCTCTATAAATGTTTTCATACATTGGATTTTCAGGAGGGTATACCGCTTTTAAGTAATCCAGATATTCCAAATACATTACATTGGTCACCTCGGTCTCGTCCATATAAAAGGATTGGACATGCTGCTGCGTTGCTGAATTGTTCCAGTCATGCATGATGTCGTCCTGAACTTTTCCCTTTGTGAAAGTTCCTCCTTCCACAAATACCGTACCTGGTGGGGTTTCTTGCTCTTTAAAATCGGAATTATACTGAAAACCACCTTCCTTGGCATTAATTTTCCAACCTGTGGCCCGTGATATGTTTTTGGAAGAGGAAGAAGATGAATTTTTACAGCTAGAAAGGGTTCCCACAACTAGTAAAGAAGAAAGAACAACTTTTGCAACGTATTTTTTCATAAGACTTGAGTTCTGAGCCATTCTCATTATAAATGGCACTTTAGTTTCATTTGATTTAAACCAGTTTTCGGCTTTAAAACGAAAAATTGGGAACAATATTTTACCGTACAAAAAATTTGCGCACAATTAATTACCTGCCCATATGCTTTACAAACGTAGCTTCAACCACAATAGTATCAACTTGGTGCAGAATTAACAGAATTCCGTACTTTAAACTTTTATCGAAAAGTAATAGGTGCATATAAGAATTTCACAAAAAGCCCGTTTAACCATAATATGTCCAAACATTTTTGACTTTGGTCATAAATAAGAACAATCGACTACTCAATAAAATGACGAAAATGAAAAAGTTCATTCTTTTAGCTTCCATACTGTTAGTCGCTAAAGTTTCCTCCCAACAAGAACGGGCCATTACTACCGCTGTGCCATTTTTGAACATTGCCGCGGATGCAAGAAGTTCCGGTATGGGGGATATGGGTGTTGCCACTCCCATGGATGCGTTTTCACAGCAATGGAACCCTTCCAAATATGCTTTTGCAAAGCAAAAACTGGGTGTAGGGGTAAGTTATACCCCTTATTTGGAGAGTATTGTTACGGATATTGCGCTCTTGAGCGCCAATGTATATAACAAGATCAATGAAGGAAGTGCCTTTGGTTTTGGGGTCAGGTTTTTTGGCCTGGGTGAAATTGAATTAAGGCAAACGGCAACTGAGGACCCAAGGATTGTTGAGCCCAACGAATTTTCCGTGGAAGGTTCGTATTCCCTTAAATTGAGCCCAACCTTTGCGATGTCCGTTGGGGGAAGGTTCATAAGTTCCAACCTAAGGTTTCAGGAAGGAACACAGGATTCCCAAGCTGCAAATGCTTTTGCAGTGGACGTTTCAGGTTTTTATCGTTCCCGGGAAATCGCATACAATTCCTTTAATGGTAGATGGAGGGGAGGCTTTAATATATCCAATGTGGGGGGTAAGATCCAATACGATGGTGGTGGCCAAGAAGAGTTTTTGCCGACAAATTTGAAATTTGGTGGCGGTTTCGATTTCATTTTTGACCCGGACAATGTTTTGGGCATTTATACGGAATTCAACAAGCTTTTGGTTCCGACCCCCAGGGATTTTGATGGGGATGGGGACATTGATGGCGAAGATACCAATGAATACCGACAGATAAGCTTCTTCAATGGGATATTTGAATCCTTTGGAGATGCACCGGACGGATTTAGTGAAGAACTTCAGGAAGTTACTTGGGCCATGGGAGCCGAGTATCGCTATTTGGAATCCTTTATGCTTAGAGCGGGATATTTCAATGAAAATGAAGAAAAGGGGTCGCGCCAATTTTTTACGTTGGGGGCGGGCTTCAAGTTTAAATCCACACAGATAGACCTGTCCTATCTGTTCTCCACTGCACAAGTCCGCAATCCATTGGAAAACACGTTGCGATTTTCCCTTACCTTTAATTTTGGTGAAGAGATTTATATCGACTAAAAGCTTGCTTGACAAATGCCCGAACAGGGGCTAGATATAAAAATATTGAAGTATGGACCCTGACAATCGTCGGGGTTTTTTATTGAAGTGATTTAAACTTTTTCCATTTGCTAAAAAATTATCCTTTTTTGCCCATTTTTCTTCTTTTTTTCCTTCCGTAGCGCTGACATGCAACTCAAAAAAGCTTTCAAATGGTCAAAAAATGCCTAATTTTCGCCTAAACGCAAAAAGTTTAATCACCTCATTTTTAGAAATGAACCAGAGCTAAATGGAAAAAAAACAGATTGGCTTCGAACTTTCAGTATTCCATTCGTTGGATGAAATGCCCATGGAAGACATAACCCTATTGAATGAAGCGGAAAAAGCAAGACAAAGTTCCCATTCCCCTTATTCCAAATTCAGTGTTGGCGCAGCACTTCTATTGGAAAACGGAAAGGTTGTTTTGGGTAGCAACCAGGAAAATGCTTCCTTTCCTGCCGGAATTTGTGCCGAGGGCGTAGCGGTGTCCAGCGCTGGAACCAATTACCCCAATGTGGTGATAAAGGCCATTGCGATCACTGCTGCCTCCCAATCACATCAACTGACCTCTCCTGCGGCACCCTGTGGTATTTGTAGACAGACTATAGTTGAATACGAAAAAAAGCAGGGAAGCCCCATTAGCATCATCATGAGGGGACAAGCAGGGCCCATTTACAAATGTGGCTCCATTTCCGATTTGTTGCCCCTAGGGTTTGATGACTCTTTTTTATAGGATTCTTAATTCTATTTTTTCACTACATAAGATGTTTGTGTATTTTTGTTTTTCGCTTGAAAAAAAGTGAACAACTAACAATTTGCATCAATGAAGAAAATCACAAAAGAGGTTTACCTTAAATGGTATGAAGACATGCTTTTTTGGCGAAAGTTTGAGGATAAGCTCGCAGCCGTTTACATACAACAAAAAGTAAGGGGTTTTCTCCATTTGTACAACGGACAGGAAGCGGTTTTGGCGGGTGCATTGCACGCCATGGATTTGACCAAGGACCGTATGATAACGGCTTACCGAAACCACGTTCAACCCATAGGGATGGGTGTAGACCCAAAAAAGGTTATGGCAGAGCTTTTTGGAAAGGTTACGGGAACCTCTAAGGGAATGGGCGGTTCCATGCATATTTTCTCCAAGGAATACCGTTTTTATGGGGGCCATGGAATTGTTGGTGGCCAAATACCCCTTGGTGCCGGTCTGGCATTTGCGGATAAATATTTCAAAAGGGATTCGGTTACCCTTTGCTATATGGGCGATGGGGCTGTAAGACAAGGGTCATTGCATGAGACTTTTAATCTGGCCATGCTATGGCAACTGCCGGTTGTTTTTATCTGTGAAAACAACGGATATGCCATGGGGACATCGGTTGCAAGAACTGCATATACCACAGATATCTGGAAGCTGGGACTGGGCTATGAAATGCCTTGTGCGCCAGTTGATGGGATGGACCCTGCCATTGTCGCCAAAGAAATGGACAAAGCCATTGAAAGGGCAAGAACCGGGGGAGGTCCAACATTTTTGGAGATGAAAACCTATCGCTATCGCGGTCATTCCATGTCGGATGCACAGCATTACCGCACCAAGGATGAGGTTGAGGAATACAAAAAAATCGACCCTATTACCCAGGTCAAGGATGTGCTCTTGGAGAAGAAATATGCTACGGAAGAAGAAATAAAGGAAATTGACAAGAGGGTGAAGGCTCTGGTCTCTGAATGTGAAAAGTTTGCCGAAGAGTCCGAATACCCTCCTGTGGAACAATTGTACGATACGGTTTACGAACAAGAAAATTATCCATTCATACCACACAAATTGTAGCTAGATGGCAGAAGTAATCAATATGCCCAGGTTGAGCGATACCATGGAAGAAGGTACGGTCGCCAAATGGTTAAAGAAAGTAGGGGATAAAGTTGAAGAGGGAGACATCCTTGCTGAGATTGAAACCGATAAGGCTACTATGGAATTCGAGTCCTTTCATGAGGGAACGCTTTTGCATATAGGCATTCAAGAAGGGGATGGCGCTCCAGTGGATTCTTTATTGGCAATTATTGGCGAGGAAGGGGAGGATATTTCTGCCCTATTAAATGGAAGTGGAACCGCAACAACGGAACCCGAAGTGCCTGAACCAAAAGACGAAGGGGCTTCTCCGTCCCCGGCTGCAGGTGGAGCTATCCCGGAAGGTGTCGAAATCATTACCATGCCCCGCCTAAGTGACACTATGGAAGAAGGTACGGTGGCATCTTGGTTGAAAAAAGTTGGGGATTCCATTGAAGAAGGGGATATCCTGGCCGAGATTGAAACGGACAAAGCGACCATGGAGTTTGAATCCTTCTACTCAGGGACCTTATTGCACATAGGAATCCAGGAAGGAGAAGGCGCTCCCGTAGACTCTTTGCTTGCCATCATAGGGCCGGAGGGAACCGATGTAAATGCCGTTCTAAATGCAGGGCCTTCCACTGCCAGTACCTCAGAAAAAGGGACTGCCCCCGTGGAAAATACTACCGAAGCGGCAAAAAAAGAGGAAGTTTCCGTAGCGGTTTCAAGTACGTCTTCAGGAGAACGAATTTTTGCTTCACCTTTGGCAAAGAAAATAGCCGCCGATAAGGGAATCGATCTTTCCCAAATCAATGGTTCGGGAGATAATGGAAGGATTGTCAAGCGCGATGTTGAGAATTATAAACCATCAACTACTGCTGCACCTCAGGTCGCCGCCGTTGCGACCACGGCTGATACCGCAGCGGTAGCAGCTTCTGTAGCCCCAGTTTCATTGCCTGTTGGTGAAGAGGGTTCAGAAGAGGTGAAGAACTCCACCATGCGAAAGGTCATTGCCAAACGTTTGGGTGAGTCCAAATTTAGCGCACCACATTATTATTTGACCATAGAAGTGGATATGGACAATGCCAAAGCTTCACGATCGCAGATCAACAGCTTACCCGATACCAAAGTATCGTTCAATGATATGGTATTGAAGGCCTGTGCCATGGCCTTGAAGAAACATCCACAGGTAAATACCTCCTGGAACGGGGATACTACCAGGTACAACCACCATATACATATGGGGGTGGCCGTGGCCGTGGATGATGGACTGGTGGTACCCGTCCTAAAATTTGCCGATCAAATGAGCCTTACCCAAATAGGGGGGGCTGTAAAAGATTTGGCGGGACGTGCCAGGTCAAAAAAGATAAAGCCGGATGAGATGGAAGGGAGTACGTTTACGGTTTCAAACTTAGGGATGTTCGGTATTTTGGAATTTACTTCCATTATCAATCAACCCAATTCGGCAATATTGTCCGTTGGCGCCATTGTGGAAAAACCCGTTGTTAAAAATGGGGCCATTGTGGCTGGGAGTACTATGAAGGTAACTTTGGCCTGTGACCATAGAACCGTGGATGGAGCCACTGGTGCACAGTTTTTACAAACGCTGAGGGCATATTTGGAAAATCCCGTTACTATGTTGGCCTAGTTTTTTACTACGTTCACTTAAGTTATAAAGTCGAAAATCGATCAAAGCATCTTTAGGGATGCTTTTTTTATCTTTATCAGGTACTGGAAATACTTAGAAAATGAAACAGCTGTATGTATTGCTTTATGCGCTTTTTTTTGTGACCTGTGGTTCCACACAAATTGTGGAAACGGACACAAAGTCCCTTCCCAAACCGGCAGGTCCGGAAGGGGTAAAGGCTGAGATGCCTCCAAAAACAGCTGTTGTTGAAGCAGATGAATTCACTTCCAAGGAAAAAATAGAGGTTCTTATGAATTACTTGGCCTCAGACGAGTTGGAAGGACGGGATTCCGGTTCCAAAGGAATAGAACTGGCAGCGCAGTTCATAGAAAAATATTTTGGGGACCATGGAATAGCCCCCTATTACAGAACCTATCGCGATACATTGTCGAACTTCAGGAAATCGGCCTATAACATTGTAGGTGTTGTGGAGGGCAATGACCCAAATTTGAAAAACGAATATATCGTCATTGGTGCACACTATGACCATATAGGTGTCATAAAGCCGGAAAGAGGGGATTATATTGCCAATGGCGCCAATGACAATGCTTCAGGAACAACCACCGTGATGGAGATTGCCCGGTATTTTGGTGAGCATACATCCAACAAGCGCAGTTTGATTTTTGCGCTCTTCAGTGCGGAAGAAAAAGGATTGTTGGGTTCCAAACATATGGCCCAAAACATGAAGGAGGACGGACTGAACCTTTATACCATGCTCAACTTTGAAATGGTTGGAGTGCCGATGAAAGGAAAGGATTATGAGTTGTTCATTACGGGATACGATAAATCGAACCTTGCTGAGGTAAGCAATGGATATGGGGGTGAAAATTTTATTGGTTTTTCCCGAACGGCCAGGGACTATGGCTTGTTCCAGCGTTCGGACAATTACTATTTCTACAGGCTGTTTAAGGTCCCCTCGCATACCTATTGCGCGTTTGATTTCACCAATTTCCCATACTATCACAAAGTGGGTGACGAGGTCTCCGAAATGGACTTTGAATTTATGGCCAATGTAGTGAACAGAATGATTCCTGTTGTTGAGGGTATCGCCAATGCACCAACCCAAGAGGTAAAGTTGAACAAGTAGAACATTGTTGTTCCCTTAAAGGGAGCATACCAAAAGAGGAATCGCTTGCTATCTTCGATGGAAATATAGAAAACCATGTCCAAAAAAAATATCATCATTACCGGAACCAGTCGTGGAATTGGCTTTGAATTGGCCAAGCTTTTTGCCGATGACGGTCATAAGGTTCTGGCACTTTCACGTAATCCAAGGCCTATTTTGGATGTTGGCCATGCCAATATTGCCACATTTTCCTGCGATTTATGCAGCAAAGAGGATTATGAAAAGGTTAGGGAATTTATTGCGGATTGGGAAAGGGTGGATATTCTTATAAACAATGCAGGAGCATTGCTGAACAAACCTTTTTTGGAAACGACGACCGATGAGTTTGAGGCCATTTACAAAGTAAACGTTTTCGCAGTGGCCGAACTTACCCGGTTGGCGGTACCAAAAATGGACAAAGGTCATGTGGTTACGATAAGTTCTATGGGAGGTGTGCAGGGAAGTGTAAAATTTCCGGGTCTATCGGCATATAGTTCCAGCAAGGGGGCGGTAATTACACTTACAGAGCTTTGGGCGGAAGAATTCAAGGAAACGGGACCCTCATTCAATGTTTTGGCCATTGGAGCCGTACAGACCGAGATGTTGGCAGAAGCCTTTCCGGGCTACGAAGCCCCTTTAACGGCCAAACAGATGGCAAACTATATCAAACACTTTGCTTTAACGGGCCATCAGTTTTACAATGGAAAGCTGCTACAGGTAAGCAGTACCACACCTTAACGCTTTCTTGTGGATTTCGGATTCTGGGGAAGCCATCCGATGAAACAAAATTGGTTACCCAACATTTTTTGCTTTTTGCTTCAAACCCTTATAACCCATAAAGTTGTTGGAGTTTCATTTTACCAATTGCGCTTCAAGTTCTTCCAAGGATTTGCCTTTGGTCTCCGGAATGACCCGGATAATAAAAATAAGGCCGACAAAAGCAAACAACCCGTATAAAAGGAAGGTCAATGCACTGCCAATAGTGGACAACTCCCATGGGAAAATGAATTGAACACCCGCCGATACGGCAGAATTCACAAATCCAACGAAAGAGATGGCAACCCCCCTGATCTTTAAGGGGAACAGCTCAGAGAACAACACCCACATAACCGGACCCAAGGAAATGGCAAAACAAGCTACAAAACCGATAATGCCAATAAGTATAAGGGATGGATTCATGTCTATGGCGGCCGTAATCAATTCCGACTCGTGTTGTTTGGCCCTTTCGGTTCCCAATACTGATTTGAGCTCGTTTTTATACTGAACATCGTTTTCGAATGACTTCCCTACGAGTATAGAGAGTTCCTCCCTAAGTTCCGTGTCCGGCAGTGTGTTGATTTGTTCCTGGGTTAGCCTGTAGGTTGCGGAATTGAAGCCATATGCCAATAACACCATAAATACGCCTATTCCTGCTACCCCAAATGCCAGTAGTGGTTTTCGCCCTAGCTTATCGATGAGTACCATGGCCAAAATGGTGAAGATGAGGTTTGTCACCCCAACGAGTATGGCTTGGATAAAGGAGGCATCCGTTCCTATCCCGGATTGCTCAAAAATCATGGGTGCGTAAAAGAATACGGAGTTAATTCCCGTAATCTGTTGTAGGACGGCTATTACGACGCCAATGGTAATCACCAATCGCATGGCGGGCCGGAACAACTCCGCAAGGGAGACCTTGTTCTTGTTCCTATCATTTTCCAAAGATGCTGTTACGGCCTTTATATCCTTCTCTGCCTGTTCTTCCGAACTGAACTTTCTAAGTACGGTTTTTGCTTCCTTTACCAACTCCTTCATGAGTAGCCACCTGGGGCTTCTAGGTACGGACAGCAGTCCAAAAAAATACAGAACTGCCGGCAGTGCCTCAACTCCCAACATCCAACGCCAGTTGTTTTCTGCAATTCCCAATGCCCGTACCCAATTGGCATCCGAGTCTCCCAAGGAAAGAATAAAGTAGTTGCTAAAAAAAGCGATAGTAATACCCAGTACAATATTTAATTGATTGAAAGAAACCAACCTGCCCCTTTGTTCAGGAGGGGAGATTTCAGCAATGTACATGGGTGCCAGAATCAGGGATGCCCCCACACCTACACCGCCGAGCATCCGAAAGATGAGGAAAGACAAAAAATTTGGGGCCAAAGCCGAACCTATGGCCGATACGGTAAAAACCACTGCACAGGTTTTGAGTATGGTCCTTCTTCCAAATCGATCGCTCAATGGTCCGGAGATCATCATTGCCAAAGCGGCAACGATGGTTAAAGAACTCACGGAGAAACCTAGTTCCAGGTCCGTGAGATTGAAATCTATCTGAACAAATTTGTTCACTCCCGAAATTACTGAGGCGTCAAAACCCATAAGGAAGCCACCCAAAGCAACGATTAGGGCAATACGAATGGTAAAAAGTGTCTTTCTGTTCATATAAAGTGGTCATTGTATGCCAGGACAGCCAGTAGAATGGGGTTTTCGCATAGCTTTTTTGAATGTCATAAGCCCCTGGGGAAATGAATTTACCCATCAATGGGTTCCTGCCATGTTCTTTTTAGTTGGTTGCTGGTTGAATTATTTCACGAATGGTTGCCCAACCTGTAGGGCTTTTATCGTACCTAATATAGGTGACCATTGTTCGTCCCATAAATATAAAGGGCTCGCCACCACTTTTTGGTGTTCCTTTAATGGAGAACTTGGTTTGCTCAATTGCGATATTGTCTTTTACTAAAATGCTTTCCACATCATTCGTAAGGAATTCCAAATCGAAATTCCTTAACGTTTCTTCCAGTCCGCTTATAACTTCATCCCTACCTATTTTAAGGTCATTATATCCCAACGCTTTAATGACATCGGGGTGGTGAAGTGACCTTATTATTTCGATATCTCCATCTGAAAAGGCCTTTCGGATGATTTCCCCGTTTTTCAAGATTTCATTTTTACTATTTTCATTTTGGGGGTGTACCGCTAGCGGTAGGGCCATAATACATAAAATTAGTAAAACCCAATTGCTGCAAGTTCTGTTTCCTATTTTCATGATTTTCCCTTTAAATCGTCTAAACGCCGGATTTATGGTACGGCTAATTTTAATGAAATATAGCAAAATCCATCCAACAAGGTCAGGCCATAGGGGAACGGTCAATGGCAATGTGGGTATTGCCTATGGCAGGGAACCATTTTTTCCCTAAAAAATGATAATGTTGTTTTTATGGGGACATATTCGCAGGTAGCTTGTAACTTCGTGTAAATTCAATTGGCAATAGTGAACAGCACCTTACAGAGATATTTACCGGAACGTGCCGTAGGCCCTTGCTTTGAACTCATTAAAAACAATTCGGTACATCTTAAAATTGTGAATCACCGAGTAACGCGTCATGGGGATTATAGACGGGCGTCCAGTGGTCAACATCAAATCACGGTAAATGCAAGTTTGAACAAATACCGTTTTTTGATCACCTTGGTTCATGAAATTGCCCATTTAGTGGCATTTGAAACCTATGGGAGAATGATCAAACCCCATGGAAAGGAGTGGAAAAGGACATTTCAAGAACTGATGTTGCCCTTTATTCGCCCCGAAATATTTCCTACCCAATTGCTTCCATTGGTGGCGGAACATTTTAAAAATCCAAAGGCAAGTAGCAGTACGGATGCACGGTTATCCATAGCTTTAAAGGCATTTGACGAGGCGCAACGATCGGAAAAGTCCTACGTTTTTGAAATACCTTTGGGAAGTACCTTTCGTCTGTACAACGGAAAGCTCTTTAAAAAAGGGAATAAACGTGTTAAAAGATATGAATGTATTGAGTTGGAAACTGGTCGATTGTTCCTGTTCCAGCCCAATGCAGAAGTTGAATTAATAACCGACTGAAGAAATCGATGAACAAAAACTATTATGCCGTTTTAATGGCCGGGGGTGTTGGATCCCGGTTTTGGCCCGTAAGTACCACCAATAATCCCAAACAATTCCATGATATGTTGGGAATTGGTAAAACCTTGATTCAAAAAACCTTTGATCGTTTAAACCGCTTTATACCCACGGAAAACATTTTGATACTTACCAACGAGCGTTACAATGACTTGGTTTTGGAACAGTTGCCCTTGGTAAAACAAGAACAGGTGGTCTTGGAACCGGCCATGCGCAATACAGCTCCCTGTATCCTTTATGCGGCCCTAAAAATCCAAAAGATCAATCCAAATGCCGTGATGATCGTAGCACCAAGCGATCACTGGATTGAGGATGAGCAAGCATTTGAAGATGACGTAAAACTATGCTTTCAAAAATGTGAAAAGGAAGAGGTGCTATGTACCTTAGGGATAAAACCTACCTATCCCAATACCGGTTTTGGCTATATTGAATTTGCGAAGAAGGAAACGGTCCAACTTAAAAAAGTGGCACAATTCCGGGAAAAGCCGGATTTAGCAACGGCCAAGGACTTTTTGGCCCAAGGGAACTTTCTTTGGAATGCCGGTATTTTTATGTGGAGCGTAAAAACCATTGTTAACGCTTTTGAGATGTACCAACCTGATCAGTACCAACTATTTCAACAGGGATTTTCCTGTTATAATACTCCTGCTGAAGCACCTTTTATTCAAAAGAACTATCCTAAAGCGGAGAACATTTCCATAGATTACGCTATCTTGGAACGGTCCAAGGCCATTTTTACCTTACCTGCCTCGTTTGACTGGAATGATTTGGGCACCTGGGGCGCACTTTATGAAAAATTGGACAAGGACGGTGCCGGTAATGCCGTGGTCAATGCCAAGACACTTTTGACGGACGCCAACGGCAATATGATCCGGTCACCAAAAAACAAGGTAGTGATAGTTGAAGGACTTGAGGATTTCATCATTGTGGATAAGGACGATGTGCTGTTAATTTATCCCAAGTCCAAACAGCAGGATATTAAAAAAGTCCGGAGCCAGGTGAGCGATACTTTTGGGGAACATTTCGCATAACGTATGAGTCAGAATCTATTTAATGAAGATGGGCATACTTCGGAAACCAATTCCGAAGAGGTAAAAAAGGACTTTAAAGGACTTCTGGGAAGCGTTCGAAAGTTCACTTTGGAATTGCTGGAGATTCGTAGCAATACGGACCAGATCGCCACTAAAGAGTCGATTATTGCGGATATCCCTTTCAAAGGGCATACCTCCTGGATTCTCATTTGCTCCATATTTATTGCCTCTGTGGGGCTTAATGCCAATTCTACCGCAGTGGTAATAGGTGCCATGCTTATTTCTCCCTTAATGGGACCCATTTTGGGAATGGGGATGTCCTTGGCCATCAATGACGTGGAAACCTTACGCAAATCCATCAAGAATTTTGTGGTCATGGTGGTACTGAGTGTGATTACCGCATTTTTGTTTTTCTATATTTTTCCGATCCAGGATGAGTCCTCGGAACTTTTGGCACGCACAAAACCGGATATCCGAGATGTATTGATTGCCTTTTTTGGTGGTCTGGCCTTGGTGATAGCCCGCGCTAAAAAAGGAACGATAGCCAGTGTCATCTTTGGGGTTGCCATTGCAACCGCATTGATGCCGCCTTTGTGCACTGTGGGTTTTGGACTGGCCATTGGTAAATATGGGTATGCCCTGGGTGCGATGTACCTGTTTGTGATCAATACCATTTTTATTGGTTTGGCAACTTTTTTGGTCATTAAATATTTGCGGTTCCCCATGGTGCGTTATGCGAATTCAAAACGAAGGCGCCGAATCGCAAGAATTGCCTCTGCCGTTGGTTTTTTAGTGATGCTTCCGGCTGGATATACCTTCTATATTGCGTTTAATGAATCGTTGTTCATGAAGCAAGCGCAAGAGTTTTTATCGGAAACCATAGAGATTTATGAATTTGCCCAAAATGGAAGGTACTTGGACAATCTTACCAAACTGGAATATGACAACGACCATGGTTCATTGATTGAAATTGTATGCATGGGTTCTGAGGAGATTCCCGCGAATGTTATCAGCTCATGGAGAAATAAACAAAGCACCTATAGCAGGCTTAAGGAAGCGGAATTCAATATTGTACAGGGCGGAAGGGACGACACCCAGGAAAAATATACCTATGTGACCGAACTCTATGAAGCTAAGAAAGCGGAATTGCTTACTAAGGACGAACGTATTCGCGTATTGGAAGAGGAGGTGGCCAGTCTAAGCAAAGCGGCATCCAAAAGTATTCCCTTTCAGGAGGTGATGTCAGAAGCCAAAATAATTTATGGGAATTTGACATCGGTTGGGTTTGCCTATCAAATTCAAACCGACTTTAAAAAAACCGATACCATTCCTGTATTTGAGGTCAAATGGAAGGATGGCGTTCGTCAATCCCAAAGGGATGCTGACCAACGTAAGCTTTCCTTATGGTTGAAAACCAGACTACAGGACTCCACATTGATTGTCCGAACGGCCGAATGATCACTATTCTTTGAACAACATCCCAGACCCCGGAATGTCCTCGTTTGCATTCCAGGCCGGAAACCAAAAATGCGTAGTTGGATTTTCGTCGTCGGTGTCATAATCATAATATCCCAAACCAAAGCGAAGACTGGACCAATTGGCACCCCCCATTTTTTTGATATACTCCAAGGGAAACGCAATTTCCATTGTGACGCCAGTATCGTTCCGTTTTACCTCGGTTTTTACTTCGGTGGGGAGTCTGTTCTCATTGTACACGGGATTTTCTTTCTTGAACGTTCGTAAATAAGCGATCCAATCCCTTCCTCTCCCTTCGCCCTTATTAAAGGCACTGAGGTTGGTCGTGCGGGCATCCAGTCCCAGGACTATTCTGTCTTGATTCCAATGGGAACCTTCTTCCTTTATGTAAAGGTCATTATCGATTATGTTTAAGGCAACATAGAAATAGTCATCGTCATACGCTTTGGCAAATTTCAGGGAGCAATCCGTTGGACCATTAAAATCGAAGGGAGTTCCATCCATACTTTCAACCGAAATCCAATCCCCATCTTTCCATTCCTTTAAATTTCCATCCAGTTTGATTTTGGCATTTTTTGGGATGGTATGTTTGGGAAAAGGAAGGTAATTCAATACCGAGGAAAAACTAACGTTAGGTGCTTTTTCCATTTCATAGGTTATTTCTGCCTTGATTTTAAGGGTGGAAAAATCACCTAGTGCAATTTTATCCATATTCTTCAAACTCAAATTAAAGACGGCCACATCGTTTGGTTCCACAACAAAGGAAGTCTTATCAAACTGATAGAACAGTTCGTCGTTGGTAAAACCCGTTAGCTCCACATGCATTTTTCCGTCACTATCATTTGTGGCCCTAACGGAGGCGGACATGTTTCCTGGAGTTGTTTCCTCTAGGTAGATGGGCTCAATGCGAACCGGGAAGGGCCTATTTCGAACAAGATCGACCAACTCTTCGGTTACCACATTTTCGTCCCAGATACCATCCAGGAAAAGATTGGCCAAAATAGGTCCTTCTTCCGTCATGGTGGCCCATACTACGTGATCAAATTCACCATAGGCCTTTCCGCGCAAACGACTTCCTCCTCCTGTGGTGGCAAGGGCAATATACTTACCGTTGTTCCTTTTTGTTTTCCAATAGCGATGGTAGTGACCGGCAAAAACGTTGTGATTTCTGTTTTCCAATAGTTTTTCAACATCCTTCCAACGTTTGGTATCTTCCTGGACCCAAAGAGGTTGGTGAAGAAACACCAAAGTCCATTTTACCTCGGAATTTTCCTCCAATGTCTTTTTTATATACTCATATTGCGCATCATCAATAGTACCGCGACCGGCACCCCTCAAGTTATCCTCGGAATTCAGACAGAGAAACAGGACATCTTTGTATACAAAATGGTAGTAAGAGACTCCAAAAAGTTCCATCCATTTTTCTTCCATCACTTCATTGGTGATATCATGGTTTCCGGGGACGTAAAAGAACGGTGCCTCCAGGGCATCTATAAAGCCCATGAATTCCTTCCATTCCGCATTTATTTTTAAGGTGTCCCTGGTATATCCGTCTATAAGATCCCCAACACTCATTACAAATTCGGGTTGTAATAAGTTCAGTTTCTTGATGCCGATCGGGAAAACACCAGGTCGGCGACCACCGGTTCTATCCGTAACTATCGCAAATTGAAATTGCTCGGCGGAATCGTTCCATTCCGTGTGGTTCCAGGGTTTCCGATCAGTGGGAATATCAATATAAATGGTAGGTTTGTCCTGTGCGGTTCCCATGCAAACCCATACGAATGCCAAGAATGGAATTAGGAGACGGTTCATGTTTGGAATTTTTGGAAAGTTGCTAAAAATTCCGAAAATACCGTATGAGGAATAAATTAAGTTTGGGTTAAATAAAGTGACAGTTAATTTCTCTCCTCAATATACATCTGGCGTACTTTTTTGAAAAGTTCGGAAGAGTACACAAAATTTGTTACGGCCTCATTGTCCGTTTTAAAGATTTCTTTGTTTGTGCCTTCCCACTCCTTGAAACCATCCTTAAGGAAAATAATTTTTTCACCAATTTCCATTACGGAATTCATGTCATGGGTATTGATTACGGTGGTAATGTTGAACTCCCGGGTAATTTCTTGAATCAGGTTATCAATAAGAATGGCCGTTTTTGGGTCCAGACCTGAATTGGGCTCATCGCAGAACAAATAGGTGGGGTTCATGACTATGGCCCTGGCAATGGCCACCCTCTTTTTCATCCCCCCCGAAATCTCGGATGGATATTTTTTATGGGCATCCACAAGGTTAACGCGTTGTAGCACGGTATCTACGCGCTCCTGCATTTCTTGCTTGTCTTTTTTGGTAAACATTTCCAGGGGGAAACGTACGTTTTCTTCAACGGTCATGGAGTCGAAGAGTGCACTTCCCTGGAAGACCATCCCCATGTCCTGACGTAAGTCCCTACGCTCGTCACGGGTTAAATCGGCATAAACCTTTCCGCTGTAACAGATATTTCCTTCTTCAGGTTCAAAAAGGCCCAGGAGACATTTTAGGAAAACCGTTTTTCCAGAACCACTTTGTCCAATGACCAAGTTGGTCTTACCTTGTTCAAATGACGTACTTATGCCTTTAAGGATGTGGGTTTCACCAAAGGATTTGTGTATGTTTTCGACCTCTATCATTAACCGAGCAATAGTTGTGTGAGTACATAATTCAGGATGATGATGACCACACTGGTCCAAACAAAGGAAGTAGTGGCCGCTTTACCAACCTCTAAGGCCCCTCCTTTCATATAATAACCAAAATAGGAAGGCATTGTTGCGATTATAAAGGCAAACACCAAGGTCTTTATAAAGGCATAGGTGACATGAAAAGGGATGAAATCTATTTGCAGCCCTTGTATAAAATCCCCACTTGGAGCATAATTCCCAAAAACAGCTGCAATCCAACCGCCCAATACGCCAATATACATAGCAATTGCTACGGCAAAGGGATAAAACAGCATGGCGATTATTTTAGGAAAAACCAAGTAATTCAACGAATTTACCCCCATTACCTCCAAGGCATCAATCTGTTCCGTAACCCTCATGGTACCTATACTGGAGGTGATATAGGAACCTACTTTTCCCACCATGATGATAGAGGTGAATGTAGGGGCAAATTCCAAGATCACGGACTGTCGGGTCGCAAAACCAATAAGGCTTTTGGGAATGAATGGATTGGTGAGGTTCAGGGCGGTCTGTATGGTGACTACACCCCCAATGAAGAAGGAAATAAAAATGATGATTCCCATGGAGCCATAAATCAACTCATCGATTTCCTTGAAAATTAGGGAGCGCATCATGCTCCATTTTGTAGGCTTTTTAAAAACCTCCCAGACCATAATAAAATACTTGCCAATGGCAGCGATGTACTTCATGGGTTTCCTCTTCGTGCTGGTAAAAATAAGAATATTGAATGCATTTAACCTTGAATTAAATTTTGAAATGGTAATATTAAATAGCTTTGACCGAATAAAAATCCAGTAATGCAAAGACAAGTACTATTTCCCCTTTTGACCTTAGCCTTATGTACCACTTTCATGGTAACAGCGCAACGCAGGGGCAGGGACAAGGACAGGAAGAAAGAACCCGCCCCGGTTGAGGTAAAGGCTCCAAAGCTCATAGTGGGCATTGTAGTGGATCAAATGCGGTATGATTACTTGACTCGATTCTGGAACCACTATGGCGAAGGAGGATTTAAAAGGTTGATAAATGAGGGTTTCACTTGTAAGAACCATCATTTCAATTATGCGCCTACCAGTACGGGCCCGGGCCACGCCTCTGTATACACTGGTACAACCCCCGCCGTTCATGGTATCATTGGGAATGACTGGTACGATAAGGAAACGGATACTGAGGTATATGTAGCCTCCGACGATAGCTATGAATCTGTAGGGACGACCTCAAATGCAGGAAAAATGTCTCCCCATCGGATGCTCACCACGACCATTACCGACCAAAACAGATTGCATACCCAAATGCGTGGAAAAACCATTGCAGTCGCCCTAAAAGATAGGGGGGCCGTATTACCGGGAGGACATACGGCCAATGCGGCATATTGGTTTGAAGGTACGGAAAGTGGCAATTGGGTCACCAGCACTTATTACATGGATGCCCTTCCACAATGGGTAATGGATTATAACGCCTCGGATGCCGTGGAAAGCTATAAAAAACCTTGGGAAACCTTAAGACCAATTACCGAATATCAGGAAAGTGGCACTGATCAAAACATTTATGAAGGGAGATTCAGGGGGGAGGCCACAACCACATTTCCCCATGATTTACCTTCCCACTGGGGAAAAAATGGAGGTGCCAGTATTTTACGGGCTACCGCTTATGGGAACTCCATAACTACGGATTTCGCCTTGGCCGTTTTGGAAAATGAGGATTTGGGTAGGGATGACATCACTGACTTTTTTACCGTCAGTTATTCCAGTACGGACTATGTAGGGCATATGTTTGGTGTCAATTCTGTGGAAGTACAGGACACGTATTTGCGATTGGACCTGGACTTGGCTAAATTATTAACCACACTGGACAGTAAGGTTGGAGTGGGGAACTATACTGTTTTTCTCACTGCAGACCACGGGGCCATTCATGTACCAGCGTTTTTGGCAGACCAAAAAATCCCTGCGGGCTATTTGGATTTCGGTGCTTTAAAGACAAAGTTCAGCGAATTCCTAAAATACAAGTACGGAACCACCGATATTGTTAAAACCATTAGCAACTATCAGGTTTTTTTGGATAGAAATGTCATTGATAACCTGGATATGGAACTTGATGCCGTACAAGAGGAAATCGCGTTGGAAATCTTGAACTATGATGATATGGATAAGGTATTTACCGGGTTTCAGTTATGGCGGAACAACTACACCCAATCCACGGGAATTCCCTATTTAATTCAGCAGGGTTGGCATCAAAAACGTTCTGGTGATGTAGTTTTTGTACAGAGACCGGGCTTTATTGCTTATCCAAAAACGGGTTCCACACATGGTTCCCCTATGATTTATGATACCCATGTTCCCCTTCTATTTTTTGGAAACGGAATAAAAAAGGGCGAAACTTTTGAAAGAACGGAAATACCGGATATTGCACCGACCATTGCCAGTATGTTAGGGATAGCCTTCCCCAATGGCACTACTGGGGAGCCAATTGCCGAAGTTTTAGAATAATTGATCAAGAATCCCATTCCAGCGAAGTTTGCGGATAAACTTCCCTTCCGTATTGGTAACAAATCTGGGCAGGTTTTTTATCCATGCCCGTACATAGCCAAGGACCCCTTGAAAATAAAGCTTGGGACTTTTGCTGTGCAAAGCCATCTTCAATAGTGCCAACTTGGCCAAAGGTAGGCCATAGCGCATTCTGTACAGCGCTACCCCTTTAGAACGATAGTTGTGGGTACTGTAACCATGACCCGTGGGCCTAAGGTGTTTTACGATTAAGGAGTGATCCGTCTTTACCTCAAAACCATGAAATTGACAAAGCAAGACATCTACGGTATCCCATCCCACATCTTGCCTAAGCCCCCCTATTTGCTCAAATACCTGCCTAAAATAAAGTTTGATCGGACCACGGACATGGTTTTTGTTGGCAATGTTTTCATACACCCATTTCCCGTTTTTTTCTATGTAGAGGAGACCAGAGCACATTCCCAACAACCAGTTGGATTTAAAATGGTTCCGCAGCTGTTCAAAGTAGTTGGGGGGTAGGATAATATCCGCATCGAACTTACCGATAAGGTCATACTTCTTTTTGGTATGGCCCAAGCCAAAATCAAAAGCCTGGATAACTTTTTTCCCGGGCAGGTGCTTTTTGGAACTTGTATGTCGTATCACGGTTATCCAGAGATGGTCCTGGGCAAACCTTGAAGCTACCTCAAAGGTACCATCAGTGGAATTGTCGTCCACGATAATAAGCTCTTCCGGTGGTTCCGTTTGATGTACGAACGAATGGAGGCAGTCCGCAATGTACTTTTCTTCGTTATGGGCAGGGATGATGATGGTGATGTACATAACTAGTTACTCCGTGCTTCGTGCCCGCCTGATATACCACATGTTATAATAGGGCAAAGCAGGGATATGGAATCCAAAAATACATGGATTCCCGCTTTCGCAGGAATGACAACCAATAAATTCCATTTTTGCACCTTGTTATGGGAAGTTTGGGTTTTGGAATTTGCTACTCCGTTCCGCATAAACAATATAATATCGATTGGTAAACCATCGTAATAACGGTCGTATCCCAATTTTTTTTGTAGGATTTGTCCATTTAAGGGAATCCTTTATTTCCCAACCCGCTTTCTCCAGGAGCCAATTGAATTGCCAATCCTCGAATTCATGATAGTGTCGGTCCCAAGGATCGGTTTTACTGCGATATGCAGAAGCAAACCACAACCGCATGGGGATGCTCGCCACAAGTTTATTGGCCTTAATGTGGGTCAATACATTATAGGGGGCAACCAAATGTTCAAAGATTTCAAAGGCCGTAACCACATTGACTTTTGGATATTGCTTAAGGGAAAAATCATTGTCCAGGTCTTCACCTTTCGTATTCTGCACATCAAAACCTTCATCCCGCATGATTTTGGAAAATGGGTTGTCCACACCCAAATCCAAAACAGCTTCTTCCGTGGAAATGTGTTTTTTGAGAAACGCTAGGGTAAGACGATAACGTTTATGGGGATATTTGCCTTCATACATGGTTCAAAAATCCAATTCTAAAAGACAATTACCAAATTAAAATACTAAACCTCGTAGACAATGGCATTAATATTCATTCCTGCACCAACGCTTGCAAAGAGTACGATGTCCCCTTTTTCAATGGAATGGTCCTGGAGCAAACCTCTTTTGACCCGATCGAACAACGTAGGTATTGTGGCAACGGAACTATTGCCCGTTTCTTGGATTATCATGGGCATAATACCGACAGGCGGTGTTTTTTTGTACAAACGGTAAAATCGTTTGATAATGGCCTCGTCCATTTTTTCATTGGCTTGATGGATAAATATTTTTTTGATCCGGTCAATGGCAATTTCACTTGTATCCAAACATTCCTTCATGGCCTGGGGAACATGGGTGCACGCAAATTCATATACCTTTCTGCCGTACATTTTAATGTAGCGGATATCCGGGCAGCTATCCGGATGATAGCTTTTATCAAAAAACAGGTGATAGGCTTCCCCGTTGGCGTGGGTCTGACTGGCATGTCCCAGGATTCTTCCTTGACCTTTGGCTTTTTGGATAATGGCAGCCCCGGCACCATCTGCGTAAATCATACTGTCCCGGTCATTGGGATCGATTATTCTGGAAAGGGTCTCCCCGCCAATGACCAAACAGGTATTGGCCATACCGCTCTGAATAAAGGCCTTGGCCTGTATAACGGCTTCTACCCAACCGGGACATCCAAAAATCATATCATAAGCTACACAGGAGCTATTTTTAATTTGGAGCATGTGTTTGACACGTGTTGCCAGACTGGGGAGGGTATCACTTTGGACTTTTCCCTTGGTCAAATCACCAAAATTATGGGCAAAAATGATATAGTCAATTTGCTCTTTGTCAATCTGTGCATCATCAATTGCCTTTTCTGCTGCCAAAAAACCTAGATCTGAAGTTTTATGTTCGTCCTCGGCATAACGTCTTTCCACAATCCCGGTGATTGCGGTAAACTTTTCTATAATGGTATCATTCCCATATTGTATCGCCGTACCATCCCTTTCCAAAAAATCATGTTCGAGGAATTCCTCGTTTTTTGTCACAATGGAAGGTAGATAGCTTCCGGTTCCAGTAATTGCAATTTCCATAATACCCAAATTCTGGTTACAAGGTAACGGTTAAACCAACCATTAATATGCATGCATAATAAATTGCCCGATGTCCAACAGCTTTGAATTCGATTCCCAAAGCAATAAAAAACCCATTCTCCGGCTAAGTGAATGGGTTTAAAGTAGTGTTTATAAGTGTTTCCTATACTTCGGCATATTCTTCAATTGCAGGGCAGGTACAGATCAAATTACGATCGCCAAAAGCCTCATCCGTCCGTCTTACGGAAGGCCAGAACTTGTTTTCGGCAACATAATCCAATGGAAAGGCCGCTTTCTTCCTGGAATACGTAAAGTTCCAATCATCCGAGGTTACCATTGCCAGCGTATGGGGTGCATTTTTGAGCACATTGTTTGGATTGTCAATGGATACCTCATCAATTTCCATTTTTATACTGATCATGGCGTTACAAAATCGATCAAGTTCGGCCAAGCCTTCACTTTCCGTAGGTTCTATCATCATGGTTCCCGCAACCGGAAATGAAACGGTGGGTGCATGAAAACCATAGTCCATTAAGCGTTTTGCAATATCGGTCACTTCAATACCATGTTCCTTAAAAGGACGGCAATCAATGATCATTTCGTGTGCGGCACGCCCATTTTCTCCCGCATAGAGTACTTCGTAGGAACCGTGTAACCGTTCTTTGATATAGTTGGCATTAAGAATGGCTATTTTGGTGGCATCCGTCAACCCCTGCGCTCCCAACATTTTAATGTACCCATAGGAAATAAGGCAAGCCAAAGCACTGCCCCAAGGCGCTGCTGAAATGGCCGTTATGGCCTTTTCCCCTCCTGTTTTGATTATAGGATTGGAAGGGAGGAATGGTTTTAACTGTTCGGCAACACAGATAGGGCCCACTCCCGGGCCGCCGCCGCCATGTGGAATGGCAAAGGTTTTGTGCAGGTTCAAATGGCAGACATCTGCGCCAATGGCAGCTGGATTGGTCAGTCCTACCTGGGCGTTCATATTGGCGCCATCCATATACACCTGGCCACCATTATCATGGATCAATTTTGTGATATAACGAATGGAGGACTCAAAGACGCCATGGGTAGAAGGGTAAGTGACCATTAGGGCGGCCAGATTGTCCGCATACTGATTTACCTTTTCTTCCAGATCGATAACGTCGATATTTCCTTTTTCATCCGTTTTGGTAACCACTACCTGCATTCCTGCCATAACTGCGGAAGCAGGGTTGGTACCGTGGGCCGAAGCCGGGATAATGCAAATATTCCGATGTTCCTCCCCCCGCGAGCGATGGTAGGCCCTTATGGTCATAAGCCCTGCATATTCCCCTTGTGCCCCAGAGTTGGGTTGTAGCGAAGTTGCAGCAAAACCAGTGATGACATTTAGTTGTTCTTCAAGTTCTTTGATGACCACATGGTAACCTTCGGCCTGGTCAATTGGCGCATAAGGATGGATATTCCCCCAATTGGCCCAGCTTAAAGGAAGCATTTCGGAAGCGGCGTTCAATTTCATGGTACAACTGCCAAGGGAAATCATACTGTGGTTCAAGGCCAAATCCTTGCGTTCCAGTTTTTTGATGTATCGCATCAACTCCGTTTCCGAGTGGTAGGAATTAAAGGTTTCATGTGTTAAAAAGGTACCCTTTCGAACAAGCTCGGCAGGAATGACCTGTCCCTCATGTTCCATGATACGTACATCGCCGTCCTGGGCCTTCGATTCAGCAAAACAGCCCACCAACGGATGGATGTCCTTTTCAGTGAATGCCTCATTCAATGCTATGGAAATGGTCTCATGGTCAATATAGTTAAAATTGATACCCCTGGATTCCGCAATGGCACGAATGGCAGTGAGGTTGTTCACTTTAAATTGTATGGTATCAAAATAAACATTATTCAATTGTTCAAATCCATAAGCAGAAATGCTTTGGGCCACGGTTTTAGTGTACTTGTGAACCCTATGGGCAATGTTCATTAGTCCTTTGGGACCATGATAGACGGCATACATGCCTGCCATAACGGCCAATAATACTTGTGCCGTACAAATATTGGATGTGGCCTTATCCCTCTTAATATGCTGTTCCCGGGTCTGTAAGGCCATTCGTAAGGCGGGATTGCCATCCGTATCTTTGGTAAGGCCGATGATACGACCGGGAATATGTCTTTTATAGGCCTCTTTTGTGGCAAAGAAGGCCGCATGTGGACCACCATAACCCAAGGGTATCCCAAAACGTTGTGTGGTACCCACAACCACATCAACACCCCATTCCCCAGGTGGTGTCAACATCACTAAACTCAGGATATCCGCCGCTACGGCCACTTTGATATCATTATCCTGTGCTTTTTTCACAAAATCGGTATAATCATGAACCTGACCGTATTTACCGGGATATTGCAGCAATGCCCCAAAATAGTCCGGAGTAAGATCAAACTCTTGATGGTCGCCAATGACAAGTTCAATATTGAGCGGTGCTGACCGTGTTTCCAGCAAACTCAAGGTCTGTGGGAGCACTTCCTCGGAGACAAAAAACTTCAATACATTATTCTTCTTTTGCTGTCTTGACCTTACATCAAAAAGCATGGTCATTGCTTCTGCAGCGGCCGTACTCTCATCCAGTAAGGAAGCGTTGGCAATTTCCATGCCGGTCAAATCCGTAACTACGGTTTGAAAATTGAGAAGGGCCTCCAACCGCCCTTGTGCGATTTCTGCTTGGTATGGGGTATATGCCGTGTACCATCCTGGATTCTCCAAGATATTTCGCTTTATGACAGAAGGGGTCATACTTTCGTGATATCCCAAACCAATGTAGGATTTGAAGATGCGATTTTTTTTGGACAGGGCCTCAATAAGGTTTAGAAACTCAGGTTCACTCAAGGCTTCTGGAAGGTTCAGTTTTTCCCTCAATAAAATATCCGAAGGAATCGCCTGCTCCATCAATTCATCCAATGTTTCCACTCCAACGATTTCGAGCATTTTTTTGAGGTCTTCCTCCCTTACGCCAATATGGCGGATTGCAAAAGATTCCGTGTTCATTAGCTATGAAAAATAAAGTGCCCAAAATTAGGGAATAATTCCCTGAAATAGCCCAAATTACAGCCGGTGTTCCATCAAAGTTTTTAACTTAAAGTCAATCTAATGGTGCAGCATATTACATTTGTTGAATGTTGATTTTTAGGAGATTATTCCGATTTTATATCAATGCCAGTATACATGTGGCCTTGGCCGTGATTTCCCTCTATACCATAAGTGCCCAAAACTTAAACATTTCAATCAATGTCCACGTAACGGGTTTTCTATTTTTCGCTACTATTGTCTGTTATAATTTTGTGAAATATGGGGTGGAAGCGGATAAATACCTCATTGTTGCAAAACCTTCACATAAACCCATTCAGGTTTTTAGTTTTTTGGCCTTTGGGATTTGCCTGTACTTCTTTTTTCTATTGCCCTTTCAACTTTGGGTCATTATCGGGGTTTTAACGGTTGTTTCTGCGCTTTATGCCATTCCCTTTCTACCGAATTCAAGGAATTTGAGAAGTCTAGGTGGACTTAAGATTTTTTTGGTTGCCTTGGTTTGGGTAGGTTTTACCGTAGTGCTTCCAGCAGTAGAACATCAACTTGGATTTCCTGAACAAGTTGTATTACTCGGCATTCAGAATTTTGTATTGGTATTAATATTGATTTTGCCTTTTGAAATAAGGGACCTGGAATATGACAAACCGGAGTTAAGAACGCTGCCCCAGCGCTTTGGGGTAACAAATACAAAATATATTGGATATGCTTTAAGTTTTACTTTTTTTGGGCTAAGACTTATGAACGATGGGGGGGATGCAAAGCGTATGATGTATAGCTTGGCGGTCTTTGGTTTATTGGTTACCGCACTATATTTTACCAAAGAGGGCCAATCCAAGTACTATACCTCATTTTGGATCGAGGGGATTCCAATTTTTTTATTGCTGATCGGTAGCGCTATGGACAAGTTGATCTAACTGTTTTCCTCGAGCACTTTCTTTAATTGCTCTTTGTCCTTTTCAGAAAGGGTTTGAAGATTGGCATGTTCACACAAAGAGGTAAGCTTAGTGTTCTTTGCGGAGAACTGGGCCAGCTCCTTACTAAAGAATAAATACACCTTAAGTTGCAGTATTTCCCACCAAGTGGCTTCTCCATATTGACTTTTGGTGCAAATTTCCTTTGCCTTTTCACGTGATATTTTCATACGTCTAAAACCAATTTTCATTCATACACCCCATAAGGGCAGTCCTTGCTCTGTGTATCATCACCCATAAATTGGACGGATTAATTCCCAATTCATTACAGATGTCTTCAGTACTCATGCCTTGGATGGTTTTCATGCTAAACACGGTAGCTTGTTTTTTCGGCAATTTGGAAAGGCAATCCTGTATGGCCATTCCTAATTCCTCATTTTCAATGGAGTCGTCGCCCCCTTTGCTATAAGGGTCGGCAACGCGCTCTTCCAACCAATCACCTTCGCCTTCGTCGGAGGAATAATTAATCCTTACTTCCGCCTTCCCTTTTTTTGAATTTATCTTTCGGTAATGGTCAATTACCTTTCGCTTTAAAATAGCGATCAACCAGGTTCTTTCGGCAGCGTCGCCTTTGTAATTCTTGGCGGATTTTAATCCCGCTATGAACGTATCCTGAACCAGATCCTTGGCCAATTCGGAATCACTTACCCTGGCTATTGCATAGTTAAAGAGGTAATCGGCATAGAGATCGACCCAATTTTCAGGATGTAACTGATGGACTGGCATTGTATTATTTCGAGACATCAAAAGTAGTAGATTTTGGTTAATGATTCTTGTTATATTCCGTACAAATGAGCAGGAAAGAAATCACAAGAAGTTCACGGTCGCAAACTTTGGGGATCTATTAACAAACCAACGGCAATCACATAAAAAAGCAGTTTTGATAGTTTGAAAAATGTAAAGTGCGGTAACAGTGCCTATGGAAATCAAAGACTGATGAACAGGTGTCATGCCTTGGATTTCATGGACAAACCATAACCCATGGCGGGCTAAATAGTTGGGTCAATCGGCCTTTAATAGGCCCGCACGTTCCAACAAGGCTTCCAATTGCGGTTCCTGCCCCCTAAAACGTTTGTAAAGCTCCATGGGATTTTCCGTACCTCCTTTTGAGAGTACGTGGTCCTTGAACTTTTTAGCAATTTTAGGATTAAAAATACCATGCTCCTTAAAGTAAGCAAAAGCATCGGCGTCCAATACTTCGGCCCATTTGTAGCTGTAATATCCAGACGAATAGCCCCCTTGGAAAATATGGGAAAACGCAGTACTCATGCAGGTTTCCGGAGTATCTGGGTACAATTGGGTGCCCTCAAACGCCTTAGTTTCATATTCTTTCACATTTTTGATGTCCGATGGATCCTGACTGTGCCATGCCATATCCAACAATCCAAAACTAAGTTGGCGTAAGGTCTGCATGCCTTCTTGAAAAGTGGCGGACTCCTTTATTTTTTGGACCAGTTCCATAGGGATCAACTCTCCTGTTTCATAATGATGGGCAAACAATTCCAGGGCTTCCTTTTCATAGCACCAATTTTCCATTACTTGACTGGGTAACTCCACAAAATCCCAATACACCGATGTTCCCGAAAGGCTTGGATAAGTGGTATTGGCCAGCATGCCATGAAGGGCATGGCCAAATTCGTGGAACAATGTGGTCACCTCACTAAAAGTCAGTAGGGAAGGTTTACTTTCAGTGGATGGAGTAAAATTGCAAACATTGGACACATGTGGGCGCACGTTTTTCCCATTTTTTCGGAATTGTGATTTAAAGGATGTCATCCAGGCCCCACCACGTTTTCCCGGTCTGGGATGAAAGTCCGCATAGAACAATGACACAAAGTTTTGGTCCGCGTCGTAAACCTCAAAGGTTTTTACCTCCTCATGGTAGGTTTCAATATGGGAAACTTCCCTAAAATTTAGCCCAAACAGCTTTTCGGCAACTTTAAAAACACCATTGATGACATTTTCCAGTTTAAAATAGGGCTTTAGCCGTTCATCATCCAGGTTGAAAAGTTTTTGTTTCAACTTTTCCGAATAGTAGGCGCCATCCCATTTTTGAACGTCCTCAATACCGTCCATCTCCTTTGCAAAGGCCTTTAATTCCAAAAACTCCTTTTGTGCTGCCGGTTTCGCTTTTTCCAGAAGTTCGGTAAGAAAGTCCATCACCTTTTTTGGGGAATTGGCCATACGTTCTTCAAGCACATAATGGGCATGGGTCCTATATCCAAGCAAATCGGCCCTTTCATGCCGGAGATTGGTAATTTTAAGTACAATTTCCTGATTGTCCAATTCACCCCCATGAAATCCCTTACTGCCAAAGGCAAGGGATAATTTTTTCCGGAGTTCCCTGTTTTTGGCATACTTCATAAAAGGAATGTAGCTCGGATATTGCAGTGTAATGATCCATCCTTCCTTGTTTTTACTTTTTGCCAATTGGGAAGCGACTTCTTTTGTACTTTCAGGAAGCCCTTCAACATCGGTCCCTTTGGTCAAGTGCAGTTCATACGAATTGGTCTCGGCCAGAACATTTTCTCCAAATTTCAACTTGAGTTTGGCCAATTCCGCATCTATTTCCCGCAGTCTTGTTTTCTTTTCCGGTGGAAGATTGGCGCCATTTCTACTGAAACTTTTATAGCGTTTTTCCAAAAGTGTCTTCTGTTCTTTATCCAAGTTTAGGTTTTCCCTTTCCCCAAAGACGGACTTAACCCTTTGGAACAAACCTTCATTCAGGGTAATGTCATTGCTGAACTCTGAGAGCAATGGGGACACCTCTTGGGCAATTTGTTGGATTTCATCGTTGGTTTCGGCGGAATTCAAATTAAAAAATACACTGGAGACCCTATCCAATTGATATCCGGAATAGTCCAGGGCCTCTATGGTGTTTTCAAAGGTTGGGGGTTCAGGATTGTCAACAATGGCATCAATTTCCCTCCTTGTCTTTTCAATGGCCTTCAGAAAGGCGGGTTTAAAGTGCGCGTTTTTGATTTTTGAAAAAGGTGCCGTATCAAAGGGTTGGAGTAATGGATTCATTGAGGTTTCTATTGTGTGGGACATAACCTGGGGTTTCGTTTGATGTTAAAGGTTAAAGGTTAAAGGTGCCGTACATTGCAGGTTTATGGTGCAACTTTGTTTTCCATTCGTTACTTCTTGGTTTGCACTTCTTTTGCCCCGTCGATTACCTTTTGTTTCAATCCTTCTTTATATACCTCAACTTTATCGCGGACACATTTGTCCGAACTTCCGATAATCTGAGCTGCTAAAATCCCTGCATTTTTTGCTCCGTTAAGGGCTACCGTGGCAACGGGTACACCACCCGGCATTTGGAGTATGGACAATACAGAGTCCCATCCGTCAATTGAATTGGAGCTTTTTACGGGAACACCAATCACTGGTAAGGGGGAAAGGGAGGCTACCATACCTGGTAAATGTGCTGCGCCGCCAGCACCGGCAATAATGACCGAATATCCATTTTTATGGGCATTTTTGCCAAATTCAAATAACTTTTCGGGGGTGCGGTGGGCCGAAACAATGTCAACATCCACCTCAATATCAAATCCTTTTAGAATATCCACGGCATCCTGCATGACCGGAAGGTCACTGGTACTGCCCATAATAACGGCTACTTTGCTCATTTACTGATAACTTTTATTTTGTCCTTTACTTGTTGGGCAATCTCCCTCGCACGTTCAATATTTTCGTGAACTATGGTTACATGTCCCATTTTTCGGAAGGGCCTTGTCTGCTTTTTTCCATAAATATGGGGGGTTACCCCCCTTTTGCCAAGTATGTCCTTAATGTGCTCATAAACAACATCACCACTGTGCCTCTCCGCACCTACCAGATTGACCATGACCCCGGCAACTTTGCTGTCCGTTTTACCCAAGGGCAGTCCCAAAATACAACGCAAATGTTGTTCAAACTGGTTGGTATAGCTGGCTTCTATACTGTAATGGCCACTATTATGGGGTCTTGGGGCCACTTCATTGACCAAAATTTCATCTTCATGTGTTTGGAAGAGCTCTACGGCCAACAGTCCTACATGGTGAAAACTCTCGGATACTTTCAGGGCCACTTCCTGTGCTCTTTTGGCAACGGTTTCATCAATTCGTGCCGGGCAGAGAACGTACTCCACCTGGTTCGCCTCCGGATGGAATTCCATTTCCACAACGGGATAGGTTTTGGTTTCCCCCTGGGCATTTCGAGCCACAATAACGGCCAGTTCATTTTTAAAGTTCACGAATTGCTCGGCAATGCATTCCACATTGGGCAAACCTTTCAAATCCTCGATTTTTCGAATGATTTTTACCCCCTGTCCATCATAGCCAAACTGTGCACTTTTCCATACAAAAGGCAATTGCAGTCCACCGTGGGCAATACTCTCCTTAATTTCGGAAGTATACGCAAATCGGGAAAAATCCGAAGTGGGGATATCATGGTCGCGATAGCTCAACTTTTGCTTCGCTTTATTCTGGATGGTCCGCAGTACCTTGGACTGGGGATAGACCGTTACCCCTTCCGCTTCCAATTTTTCCAAAGCATCCACATTCACATTTTCAATCTCGATCGTCAGTACGTCCACATCCTTTCCAAAGTTGAAAACGGCATCTTCATCCAATAGGCTTCCCTCTACAAAATCATTACAGGCTATTTTGCAAGGTGCCTCCGGAGAAAGATCCATTACCTTGGTAAAAACATCCCATTTGCGGGTTTCATAGAGCAACATTTTGCCCAATTGTCCACCGCCCAGTATTCCTAATTTAAAATCCGATGAGAAATAATCCATATCACAATTGAAATGGGGACAAAAATACGCGGAATTCGTGATTCCATTGGAATTGGACCTGTAAAACACATCCTAAAACACTATCTTAGCGCCCCTCGTTTAAAGGATTTCGGTGATAAAGTTACATGATAAATATTTCGAGCCATTTTTAAGTGAAGCTGAAATCAAAGCTGCTGTTAAAAAGATAGCACAGGAGATTGCTGCCGATTACAAAAATGAAGTGCCAATTTTTGTTGGTGTACTCAATGGGGCCTTTATGTTTGTTTCGGACCTCTTAAAAGAATATCCCCATCCTTGTGAGGTGACTTTTGTGAAATTGAGTTCCTACCACGGGTTGACCTCCACCGGTATTGTGGAAACCCTATTGGATGTTTCCGAGGATATTGAAGGGCGCAGTATCATTATCTTGGAAGACATCATTGACACCGGCAGGACATTACAGAAGTTGGTGCATTTGTTTTCGAAAACCCATGTAAAGGAATTTAAGATTGCCTCACTTTTTTATAAATCTGAAATTTATAATGGGGAATATACCATTGATTATGTAGGGCTTGAAATACCCACTAAATTCATTGTAGGCTATGGACTTGACTATAATGAGCTCGGAAGGAATTTAAAGGAAGTTTATCAATTAAACCACACCAATATGATTAACCTAGTTCTTTTTGGAAAACCAGGAGCTGGAAAAGGGACCCAGGCCGGGTTCCTAAAGGAAAAATACAATTTGAAGCATATTTCCACAGGGGATGTGTTTCGCTATAATATTAAGAATGGCACGGAATTGGGCAAATTGGCCAAATCTTATATCGATGATGGTGATCTGGTGCCGGATGAGGTGACCATAAAAATGTTGCAGGACGAAGTGGAGAAGAACCAGGATGCCGCAGGCTTTATTTTTGATGGATTCCCACGAACAACGGCCCAGGCCCAGGCCTTGGACAACTTTCTGGAAAGCAAGGACATGCAGGTAAATGCCACTATTGCTTTGGAAGCGGATGATGAGATTTTAATACAGCGGCTGTTGGAAAGAGGAAAGGAAAGCGGCCGCAGTGATGACCAAGACGAAAATAAAATCCGTAACCGTTTTGATGAGTACAACGAAAAGACGGCTCCGCTAAAGGACTACTATGAAAACCAGGGCAAATTCCACTCCGTTGATGGGATTGGTGGAATAGCCGAAATTACCGAGCGATTGGGCAAGGTAATCGATGAATTGTAGGAGTGGATCGGATCTTTCCATTGGTATTCTGCCTATCCTTTTGTTTCTCCTGTACTTCAGAATTACAGTGGAAAGAGGATATTTTAAAAGAGGTGATTGCATATGACGAGCAGGCCCAAGAACTCAAAGCGGAATATCCGGTGGACTCGGGTTCATCGACCGCTATTCTAATAAAGCCTTATCAAGAGGGGAATGGATTGCAAAAAACGGTCTTTCGCCACATAAGGGAAGGCTATATTTATTTTGAAAGACATATCTATTTTAAAGGGGAACAGGTGCTTTATGCCCATTATATTGGAGTTGCCCCCAGAATAGCAAAACAGAACGGGAAAGTCACCGGTAGTACGGATTTTTTGTTGTTCAGTAAGCAATACTTCTTTGAACGGGAAGGAATAGGCATTAGACGCAGCCGTCAATTGATTTCCGAGCAATTTAAGCCAAAGGATTCCGTACTTCCCCTATTGAAGGAGGTAATCCCGGAAGAAACAAAAATATACCGGGAGGAGTATCTGGAGATAAACAATTACTTTAGGGATGTAATGGCATTAGAGAAGCTGGAATGACGGAAGGTAATTTTGTTGATTATGTAAAAATTCATGTCTCCTCGGGAAACGGGGGCAAGGGGTCCACGCACCTGCGCCGCGAAAAGTTTGTGGCCATGGGTGGACCGGATGGTGGCGATGGGGGACGTGGTGGTCACATCGTCATAAAGGGCAACAAGAACCTTTGGACCTTGGTCCATTACAAATTCAAAAGGCACTTTAAAGCGGGACATGGGGAACATGGGGGCAGACAGCGAAGTACCGGTGCCAATGGACAGGATATTTATTTGGAAGTGCCTTTGGGGACCGTAGTCCGGGATACCGATTCCAACGAGCTTCTTTTTGAAATTACCGAAGATGGTCAGGAATGGACCGTAGCAAAAGGCGGTCTCGGTGGCCGTGGAAACTGGCACTTCAAAAGTTCGGTAAACCAGACTCCCCGTTACGCACAACCCGGTATTGAGGGACAGGTAAAAAACCTGACCTTGGAGTTGAAGGTTTTGGCCGATGTGGGCCTCGTAGGTTTTCCCAATGCAGGCAAATCCACTTTGCTTTCGGTAATGACCTCCGCAAAACCCAAGATTGCAGATTATGAGTTCACTACCCTAAAGCCAAATCTAGGTATCGTGCAATATCGTGATTTTAAGAGTTTTGTGATGGCGGATATTCCCGGAATTATTGAAGGGGCTGCCGAGGGAAAAGGATTGGGCCACTATTTTTTGCGGCATATAGAACGTAACGCTACCCTGCTGTTTTTGATTCCCGCAGACAGTAAGGACATCTCCAAAGAATATGAAATCCTTTTGGACGAGCTCCGCAGGTATAATCCGGAATTATTGGATAAGCAACGGTTGGTGGCCATCTCCAAGAGCGATATGCTCGATGACGAATTGATGGAGGAAATAGATTGTTCCCTGAAGGACGATTTTAAAGATGTGGACTATCTCTTCATTTCTTCCGTAGCGCAAAAAGGAATTTTGGAGTTAAAGGATAAACTCTGGATGCTTTTGAACGATTAAGTTGTTATTTTTCGCATTCTGCATTCCAACATTTTATAACTTTAAGAACAATCTTATGACATGAAGTTTGTTCCTTTTTTATTCGTTTTGCTATTGTTTGTTGGCTGTTCTGTAGTGCAGGTCAACTATGATTATTCCAAAAGAACCGATTTTTCCAATTATGCCACTTATAATTATTTCCTCGACATGGAAACCGGTCTAACTGAATTGGACGAGCGACGATTGTTACGGGTATTGGACTCAACACTGCAATCCAAAGGCCTTTTGCTTTCGGAAGAACCGGATATCCTTGTAAACATCATCAGTGAGGAATTTCCCGATGTACCTCAGAACACGTTGGGGGTCGGGATAGGTGGAGCCAGTGGTAATGCCGGTGGGGGTATTTCCATGGGTATTCCGGTAAGCAGCAGTTCCCGGTTGCGGCGGATGATTCAGTTTGATCTTGTGGATTCCCAAAAGAATGCCCTTTTTTGGCAGGCTATTTCAGAGAGTGGTTTTAAACCCAAAAGTACGCCTTTGGAACGCGAGGAACTGCTAAGAAAGGTTGTAGGAAAGGTTTTTTCAAAGTATCCCCCGGAATAGAACTGGTTTTTCCGCTTAAGAGGTCCTAATTGCCGTTCATCATTATTCGTGATCATTGTCGGATTAAGCTTCTTATTTTTGAATTTGTAACAATTTGGTATAATGGTAAACTAATTCCATAAGCTTTAAATTCATTTATAAACACTTCAAATCAAAATTCAATGAAAATGATCAAAAATCGAATTGGCGGTATTTTCCTTCTGTTCCTAGTTGGGTTATGTGCTCATGCCCAGGACATTTCAGGTTCCTGGAAGGGAAACTTGTCCATACAAGGTGCTGAGATGCCCTTAATTTTTAATATAAAGAGCGAAGCCGACGCCTTAAGTGCCACTATGGACAGTCCTTCACAAGGTGCCACGGACATCCCCATGGATGAAACGAGCTTTCAAGATGGGAGCCTTACCATTTCTTTTAAGCAAGCAGGAATCAAATATGTTGGTGTTTTGGAAGGGGAAAAAATAACGGGTACCTTTTTTCAAGGCGGAATGGAATTGCCCCTGGTTTTGGAGAAAACCGTAAAAACAATCCCCGGTAATCCCGAATTGGTGAGCTCCGATGAGGAATTGAATGCTCTGGGCAGCTTGGCGGAAGGGGACTATAAATACACCGTTGAGGACTATTTTGCCAAACCCAAGGCTTCAACTTTCCGATTTTCCCCGGATGGCAAATACATGTCCTATCGGGAAAAGGACGAGAATGGAAAAAGACACATTTATGTAAAGGATGTGACTTCTGGGGAGACTACCAGGGCCATAGAAGAAAAAGAGGAACTGGTTAGGGGCTATGCCTGGCTCAACAACAATCGGTTGGCCTATATTTCAGATACGGGCGGCGATGAAAACTATCATGTCTTTGCCGTTGACCTGGATGGCAGCAATCTTAAGGATTTAACTCCATTTGATGGGGTTCAGGCCCAATTTTCAAATTTGTTGGACGAAGACAAAGAACATATTATTGTCAACCTCAACAAGAACAACCCCCAGGTATTTGAACCCTACAAAGTAAATGTGGTTACCGGGGAATTGACACAGTTGTACGTAAATGACGACCCTAGCTCTCCCATAATTGGATATGATTTTGACAAAAATGGAAATCTTAAGGGCTTTACCAAATTAAAGAATGGGGTTGATCAGGATTATTTCTATAAGGATTCGGAAGGCAACTTCAAAGTATTGAAAAGCTTAAACTGGAAAGACACCTTTGTAGTAGTTTCCTTTGATTACGCTACGGAATATGAACATGATGCTTATGTGGTTTCCAATCTTGAAAGCGATAAGGCAAAAATCCTTCGATATGATCTGGGAAAAAATGAACCCCTGGGTGACGTATTTGCGAATGACAAATACGATGTGTCGGATATGTATCTTTCCAAAAACAGGGGGTATGAGTTGGATTATGTTAGTTATGAAGGTGAAAAGGCGGTCATCGTCCCTATTAGCGAAACCTATTCCAAACTACATGACAGGATAACAAAAACCTTTCCCGGAAAGCAATACTCCATTGCAGATGCTACCGATGCGGAAGACAAACTTTTAATTTTTCTTCAAAGTGACAAGCTATATGGGGAGTACCATTCCTATGATGTGGCAAAGGACGAATTTACTTTTCTGTACAACCTTATGCCCCAATTGAAGGAAGAAGACATGGCCGAGATGCGTCCAATCACCTTTACCAGTAGGGATGGTTTGACCATTCATGGATATATTACGTTGCCTAAGGAAGCCCTACAAGGGGAAAAAGTACCGGTTATTGTAAATCCTCATGGAGGTCCCCAAGGTATTCGGGATTCATGGGGTTTTAATCCAGAGGCCCAATTATTTGCTAGCAGGGGGTACGCTACACTTCAAGTGAATTTTAGGATCTCCGGGGGTTATGGAAGGGAATTCTTGGAATCCGGATTTAAGCAAATTGGAAGAAAAGCCATGGATGATGTAGAGGACGGATTGAAGTATGTGGTGGAACAAGGTTGGGTCGATAAGGAAAAGGCCGCCATTTACGGCGGGAGCCATGGGGGTTACGCCGTGCTCAGGGGACTTACCAAAACCCCTGATCTTTACGCCTGTGGTGTTGATTACGTTGGCGTTTCCAACCTCTTCACCTTTATGGACTCCTTTCCGGAGTATTGGAAGCCCTATTTGGAAATCGTGAGGGAAATATGGTATGATGAGACCATCCCGGAAGAAAAGGTAATTATGGAGGAAGTCTCCCCGGTATACCAGATTGGGAAGATAAAGAAACCCCTCTTTGTGGTACAGGGCGCAAATGACCCTAGGGTAAACATCAATGAATCCGACCAAATTGTGGAGGCTTTGAGGGCCAAGGGCCAAGATGTGCCCTATATGGTCAAATATGATGAGGGCCATGGTTTTGGTAAGGAAGAGAACTCCATAGCCTTGTACCGGGCTATGATGGGATTCTTTGCGAAGCACCTAAAGGATAAGGAGATTCCAACTCCTGTAAAAGGATAGTTCAGGACAGGATTTTGAATTTCAAAAGGGGGCTTTTTGCCCCCTTTTTTTATCAAATTCCCAGTTGGTCCAAAATCAACTACCGTTCAGTCAAGTGGGTTTACCATTCGTCATAATTTTATTTCTGGCCCAATGCGACACCTATATATTTGTTGCATAATTAAAAGCGGACAGCATGATAACTATTGTAAAACTGGTAATAAGCTTGATATTGAGTGTCTTGCTTTGACCTGGAATCAATTCAATCAAAAATGAACATAAGAAATTTGGATAGTACAAAAAGTAGGGTTTTGGTCATTGGCGGTGTGGCCATTCTGGTAGGTGTAATCGGCCTATTTGGATCACAGCCCGTAATGGAACAGTTTTTTCCATTGTACATTGGACTTACCTTAACAGGTGCCGTTTTGTTTCACAAAGGCACGCCGGTTGAACAAAAGAACCCCCTATCAAAACCAGGGATAAGGAAATGATAAAAGGGTAGAACTTGTAAGTCCCTTATCAGGAATGTCCCATTCCCGTACTATTTGTACAATCCAAAAAATAAAAAGTAACACAAGAAAATACTATGAAAACCAGAAACGCATTGTATTTGGCCGGAGCCATTTTGGTTGTGGCGACTTTGGTATCCATGTTCCAAAAGGCAGATCTTATCTGGGCCACATTAATGGTCATTAGCGCGGTTCTTATACTCTTTTTTGGATACCAAAAGGACAAACAATTGGTAAAAAAATGTATGACCAACCCACTTACCAAAAAGAAGGTTGCCCTAGTTACCTTGAGTTTAACGACCCTATTTTTTGGATTGGGATTTGCAGTGGGCAAACTTATCTACCTTTGGTCCCTGTAAAGAATCATTTTTCTAAATCTTAATGAATATTACGGACAAGAACAGGAACAGGATTTTTTGGATACTCCAGTTTGCCGGATGGGGCTTTTTAAGTTTGACCTCCATCTTCTTTTTGGACAAATTGGGTCCGTCTTTTGTAATTTTTAATGTAATCGCAGGAACCCTGATTGGGGTAGTGTCAACAACAGCTTTACGCTACTATATAAAGAACATGGTTCTTGAAAATTTTAACCTCGAAAAGCTTTTAAAGATTGCCATTGGTACAGTATTGGCAGCCGCACTTTATGGGATTTCTAGTTATGGTCTTGGTTATGCCTATGCCAAGTTGGGCCCTGATATCACAGAAGCCCAAAAACAGGTGTTAAAAGCTTTTGACAATGTTTGGCTCTTGGTATTTCAGTCGGTGTTTATAGTCGGTTCTTGGGTGGTGTGCTATTTGGTCATTAAACTTATCCTAAAGGCCAACAAAAATCGGGTGGAACGATTGGAACTCAACACGACTTTAAAACAAGCGCAGTTGAATACGTTAAAAAGTCAGATCAATCCCCACTTTATGTTCAATAGTTTGAATAATATTAGGGGGTTAATGTTGGAAGATGTCGAGAAATCAAGGGAAATGCTGACGAAATTATCCGAAATGCTACGGTATTCGTTGACCCAGAACAGTGTGGACGGTATAGCTTTGGAGGAAGAATTGGAAATGGTGGATAATTATATTGCCCTCTCAAAAATTCAGTTTGAAGATCGACTGGAATTTGATAAAAAAATTGATAGGGAAACACGAAACATACACATTCCACCAATGCTGATTCAATTGTTGGTTGAAAATGCAGCAAAGCACGGTATTGCCAATTTAAAACAGGGCGGCAAAATTTCCCTATCCACCCAAAAAAATGGGGAATATCTAAGAATACAGGTTAAGAATACGGGAAGGCTTCGTATAGCAAAGGATTCAACGCAACTTGGTCTTAAGAACATTAAGCAACGTTTAAAACTGTTGTATGGCGATAATGCTTCGTTTGAACTTGGTGAAGCTGAAAATGAAGTCGTAGCAGATATTAAAATACCCTTGTCATGAACATTAAGGCCGTAATCGTCGAAGATTCCAGATTGGCGCGAAATGAGCTAAAGGAACTGCTCAAACCCCATACCAGCATTGAATTGATAGGTGAAGCGGAGAATGTGGACATGGGCTTTGAGTTGATTCAAAATACAAGACCGGATCTGCTGTTTTTGGATATCAATATGCCAGAGAAGGACGGTTTTGAGCTATTGGAGCTATTGGATGAAGTACCCATTACTATTTTTACCACGGCCTTTGATGAATATGCCATTAAGTCCTTCGAGTACAATGCCCTGGATTATCTGTTAAAACCCATTAACCAAAAACGTTTTGATCGTGCAATTGAAAAAGCAAGAGATCAATTGGAGGGTAAGGGAAATGAGTCCCAAACCCAAAGGTTAACGGCGTCCAGCCAGATTTTCATTAAGGACGGGGAAAAATGCTGGCTGGTAAAAATTGGTGAGATTTCACATTTTGAAATTGTGGGGAATTACTCCAGGGTCTTTTTTAATGATGAAAGGCCAATGCTGTATAAATCGTTAAACCAAATTGAGGAGAAACTCCCCGACACCAACTTTTTTAGAGTCAATCGCCAACAAATTGTAAATACCAATTTCATCAAAAATGTGGTACCCTGGTTTAACGGAAAGCTGAAATTGACCATGCAGAACGGTGATGAAGTGGAGGTGTCGCGAAGGCAATCCTATCTGTTTAAGGATAAGATGAGTTTTTGATCATATTGGCTATATGTATAGCTTTGGTTTTCAATGGGCAAGGTGCGATGGGAATAAAAAAAGCCCTTGTTTGAACAAGGACTTTTACTACTGAAAACGATAAGATTTTAGGCCCTAAGGATATCCTTATATCGGTCTTTGTATCCAATTAAGATCAAAACGTTAAAAATTAGAAGGCCCAATGCCGGTCCAATACCTTCGGGAGCCAAGGTAGCATGGAATAACACCGCGCAAACCGAGACGCTCATTAGAATAACGGCCATTAATGCACCAAACTTATTCAAGAGCAAGGCGAGGCCGGCAAGAACTTCCACTAAGGCTACCAACATTATGGTCTTTGAACTGACCAATGCACCAAAGTACGCCCCGGCATCACCCGATACTTCCGGAGCGGGAAGAAAGTTCAGGAATTTGTTTAGTCCAAAGACCAATACAAACAATCCTAATAGGATTCGGATTACCATAAAAACTTTTGAATTCATGCATGGGATTTTTATTGGTTAGACTGTTAAGATACTCAAAAATAACTGGATATCAATTATTTAAAAACGTCAAAGGATAAAATAGAAGATAAAATAGGTCATGGTGAGGTTGAAAAAGGCGTGGGATAAAATCGCTCCAAGAATTGAACTCGACCGCTGTTTGACAAAAAAGAAAATTCTTGAGGCAACAAACATAAGAATTACCCATAGTAGGGCGGGAATAGGACGAAATATCCAACCTCCATTGGTATATAATATTCCAAAATGTGCCAAATGGGTAAGGGCAAATGCCCCACTATCAATATAGGATGCTCCAGTTGACCCAAATTTTTGGGTAAAGCATCGATGTATAAAACCACGGTACATCAACTCTTCCCCAATCGGACTAAAAATCATGCTGGTGAATCCAAAAATGAGGAAGTACATCAATCGATGTTCGTGCAGATCGGCCGAATTTGGAATAATGTAGGATTTGGAAATATATACGAGCCAGTTTATGGTTGAATTTCCATAAAGCAAATCCCCAATAAACCATACCAGGCCACAGAAAAGGATCCCCACAAGGATTCCAATCAATAATCCCTTTCCACTAGGTGGTTTTCGGATGCCTATTTCTTTTCTTCCCAGTCCGTTCAATAGTAAAAAGGGCAAAAGCCACATGACTACAAATATGATGGAGGTAAAGCGATAGTCCCCTGTTTTATTGGCCTGCAATACGGTAATGAACCTGGGAACGCCCAACAGAAAGATTAGAAATAAGCCAAGCTGCCAGTTGAATTTTAATACTCCGTTTAAATAGGATCTAAAGAAATCCATTAAAGGGACTTTAGTAATCCACCATCAATGGGGATATTGGTGCCATTAATATAAGCGGCTTTGTCCGAAGCTAAAAATGCAACCAAATACCCATATTCTTCAGGCTTGCCAATTCGTTGTGCAGGAACACTATTTTCCATGGCTTTTCGTACTTCGGCGCTGCCAATCCCCATTTTTTCGGCCTTTTTGGCGTTCAATTGGGCAATACGTTCCGTATCAAAATAACCGGTCAAGATATTATTAACAGTGATACCGTCTTTGGCAACATCAATGGCCAAGCTTTTGGCCCAGGTAACCACTGCCGCCCGAATGGAATTGGACAAGGCCAGATAATTCAATGGTTCCTTGACCGATATTGAAGCTACGTTGATGATACGTCCCCATCCCTGTTTTTGCATGTGTGTTAGGGCCATTTGGGTGGTAAGGACAACGGATTTGAACAGCAGATCAAAAGCATTTTGATAATCCGCTACCTTTTTTTCCAATGCACCCCCAGCTTCCGGGCCTTGGGTATTATTGACCAGGATATCCACCGTGTTTTCCTTGAAAAAACGGGAAATAATGGATTCATAAGCCTCATATTTGGTAAAATCCACTATAAGATAGTTATGCTCCTGACCTTTATCCGTGGGTAGATTTTTTATAAGGGATTTCATTTTGTCCCCACTTCTTGCCATTAGGGTAACACTGGCGCCACTTTTGGCCAGTTGAACAGCGATGGCTCTTCCTATACCCTGACTACTGCCGCCCACGAGGGCTCTTTTTCCTTTTAAATCTATGACCAAAACAATATTTTTCTCCTAACACCTAACACCTAACACCTAACACCTAACCACTTACCATCAATCATCAACCATTAACTATTTATACTCCTCCCTTACCGGACTAAAAATATCCATGAGCTTACACGGGGTCAAGGCTTTTCCACCATGGGGTGAATTCGAGGGTATCACAACCACATCTCCAGGTTTGTAAATGGCGGTTTCCCCATCTACAGTGAATTCAAACTCACCTTCCACCACGTGCATTATTTGTTCGTGAGGGTGGTGATGCTCGGGAACTTCAGCCCCCTTATCAACGGTCCAAAACGCCCAACTCATGGTGTCTCCGTGAACCAGTTTCCCATGGTAACCGGGCATAATTTCCTTGGACGGTAGTTCTGATAGGTTCATATTCTTAATTTTCTGGTTCAAGTTAAAAATATTCCTCAAGGTCATTGGCTATCTTTGGGCGGAAATTTTTACGGAATGCACATTCATTTTATTGCCATTGGCGGGAGTGCCATGCACAATCTGGCTTTGGCCCTTGAGTACAAAGGCTATCGGGTAACCGGTAGTGATGATGTTATTTTTGAACCTTCCAAAAGCCGATTGGATGAAAAAGGTCTGTTGCCCAGCGAATTCGGATGGTTTCCAGAGAAAATTACAGCGGATTTGGATGCCGTGATTCTGGGAATGCATGCGAAACCCGATAATCCGGAATTGCATCGGGCGCAGCAAATGGGGGTAAAGATATATTCCTATCCGGAGTTCCTTTATGAGATGTCCAGGAATAAGACCCGGGTCGTTATAGGGGGAAGCCATGGCAAGACCACGATTACCTCAATGATCCTTCATGTGCTGCATTATAATGGCATTGAAGTGGACTATATGGTGGGTGCACAACTGGAGGGTTTTGAGCGAATGGTACATCTCACCGAAGAAAATGATTTTATCGTCCTGGAAGGGGATGAGTATTTAAGTTCACCGATTGACCGTAGGCCCAAATTCCATTTATATCAAGCCAATATTGCACTCTTGAGTGGAATTGCCTGGGATCATATCAATGTTTTTCCTACCTATGAAAACTATTTGGAACAGTTTCAGGTTTTTGTGGATGGTATTGTAAAAGGAGGGAGCATCACTTACAATGCAGAAGATCTGGAAGTAAAAAAAGTAGTTGAAGCTTCGCAAAACACTATTCGCAAGTTACCTTATGAAACCCCCGAGTATGCAGTGGACAATGGGATTACCTTTTTGGAAACTGAAGATGGACCAATGCCTTTGGAGATCTTTGGAAAACACAACCTCAGTAACCTTATGGGGGCCAAATGGATTTGCCAGCAAATGGGGGTGGACGAGGCTGATTTTTACGAGGCTATAGGAACCTTTAAAGGGGCCAGTAAGCGCATGGAGAAGATTGCTAAAGGACCAACATCCGTTGCCTTCAAGGATTTCGCACACGCACCGAGCAAGGTAAAGGCTACAGCACAGGCGGTAAAGGAGCAGTTCCCCAACAAAAAACTATTGGCCTGTTTGGAGTTGCATACGTACAGCAGCCTCAATGCCGAATTCTTGAAGTATTACAAGGGGGCTTTGGATGCCGCAGATGATGCAGTGGTCTTTTATTCCCCGAAAGCCGTTGAAATCAAAAAATTGGATGCCGTATCCGCACAACAGATTGCAGAAGCTTTTCAGCGTGATGACCTAATCATATTCACCGAGCCGCAGTCGTTTCAAGAATTTTTGTTCGGTCAGGATTTTACAAACACCGTTTTATTACTTATGAGTTCCGGCAACTATGGAGGACTGGATTTTAATAGGGTCGCCGAACATTTTTAGTTTGTATTCGGAATATTTGTCAGGAAATTCTTTTTGGGAACGGCTTTTGGACTATATCAGCCATGCGAATGAGCACTGCGGTCCGTAAACTTATGAAAATGGTCAGAAGCGTTGTCTCCATGGCCTTAATGGCCATTATGATAGGTGTTTCCAATGTAATTATGGAGGAAGACCGCAGCGTTAATGATACCCGGGCAAGGATTGAACAACAGGTAATCGAAAATGATGAGGAAGAGGGATAGATCTTTATACTATACCCCAAACTGTCTAAAATGGTGATCTATGTGTTTGTATTGCATTTGTCCCCATTGGTCATAGGTAAAATGCCCAAAAGCGGGATGGGGGTCCCTATCCTTTTGTGTTCTGGTATCGTGGAAATCCGTCACTAAACGGGTTAGGGTCGATTTTTCCTTGTCAAAGTCCCTTTTGTCCTCCACTCTAAACTGTTTTGGTGTAGGCATGTTCTTTTTCCACAGTTTGTCATCATACATTCCTTTTTTAAAGGATTTCATCAGTAATCCCATAATAAAATTGGGTTTGGGCAAGGTGGTCCTCCCCAATGCAATTTCCAAGGGGAGTTGGCAATGGCGCATCATCTGTCCGGCATTCATTTTTCCCCAGGTGGGTTGGGTCTCCGCCGTTATTTTGCGCAATCGGTCCAGGACTTCTTGGTGGGCATCTGTGTCAAAAAGGGATTTCATGGCATATGGTTTTTGTTTTCCCAAAGTACAAAGTTCCATGCCAACCAACAAGCAGGTTTTTGAATACAAAAGGGAGTACCCCTTAACCCGGCAATGATGCCCAATACTTAGTGTTGGTTTTACTTCTGACCCTCCCTCAATACCTTGACCTCTTCTTTAAGCTTTTGAATCTCCTTTTGTTGCGCGATGGTGTAGAGCATCAGTTCCTCAATCTTTTGGAGCAGTTTGGCATTCATTTCCCCAAGCTGGATACCGTTTTCCATCACCTCTTGGGCGCTGGGGATATCCTGTAAGTGTCCTTTTTCCTGAATATGGGCTTCTACCTCTTGAAGTGTGGCCAACTTGTAATCGTCGTGGAAAACAAAATCGGACCAACCACTTGCTTGTACCTTGATTTCCCTTGCACCAATTGAACCTTCCACGGCAAGTTTATGGGAGCCTGTGGAAGTAGTTCCAATTCCCAATGCCCCCTCATCTTTAAAAACGAAGTTCGGATTTCCAGATTGGCCATATCTCACATATAGGTCTTTTCCGGTGTGATTGAATGAATGGTATAAACTCCAACCTGAATACGAAGGACCAAAACTTGCAACACCACCGGCTATTTCGAGTTTTGCGATTCCATTATGCTGATTTGTGTAAATTCTTGCATGGGATGATCCATCAAACTTGTAAACGTCAAAATTTGATGTTGGATTACTTGTTCCTATTCCAATACCACTTCCGTCACCTTTGATGGTCATCAATCTTGAACTCCCATTATTGCTGTTGAAAAGGATATCTTGGGAATTTCTTGTTTCAATTTCCAGTCCCAAGCCGTAGCTCCTAATCTCATTGGTGCCACCAGTATTATTTCTAAAAAGGATAAAATTTCCTGAATCACCCAGTCGAAGTCCTTCGGAAGCTCCATAAACGTCCAAGGCATAACCTGGGGATACTGTTCCAATTCCCACATTATACGAGGTGGTAATAGTATTTCCGCCATCAGGCCCTGTCCATTGTTGTGCATTTAAGGAAAGTAGTAGTAAAAAAGCCGTAAGGGTAAGGATTGTTTTTTTCATCTTGATTTTATTTGGTTAAGCTGTTTTTGTAAATCTTGATTCTGTGCTTTAAGTGAGCGTACTTCTTTTTTTAGGGAAATCATATAAAGGGTCAATTCCTCTATTTTTTGTAATAATCTGGCATCCATTTCCCCAAGTCGGATACCGTTTTCCGCTACGTCCTGGGCACTGGGGATGTCCTGTAAGTGCCCTTTTTTCTTAATATGGTCTTCTACTTCCTGAAGTGTGGGCAACTTGTAATCATCAAGGAACACAAAGTCGGACCAACCACTGGCTTGTACCTTGATTTCCCTTGCGCCAATTGAACCTTCCACTGCAAGTTTATGGGAGCCTGTGGAAATAGTTCCAATTCCTACAGCTCCTGAAGTAGGCTGAAGCAATAGGTTTCCACCTCTGTAAATTCTAATATGCTCATAGTCGGTGGTCTCCGTATTGGTTAAGAATTGCAAATAATTGTTATCTCCATTATATCTTATAAATGCTCCTGATTTATTTGGATTACCGTTATTGTACTCATTCCATCTAATGGTTCCACTGTCTTCTTGGTTGATAGTGCTGTTGGTTAATAGGATGTCGCCTTCGCTGGTTGATATGTTGCCATAAACGACCAGTTTTTCACTTGGGTTTGAAGTTCCAATTCCAACACTGTACGAGGTGGTAATAGTATTTCCGCCATCAGGCCCTGTCCATTGTTGGGTATACAGGGATATCGCTATTAAAAAGATAAAAAGGGTTAAGGTTGCTTTTTTCATTATAGTAAATTTCTCTCATAAAATTAAGAAATGTATAGTTATTTTTGTTCGTTTTTTGGTTAAATCATGGGTGGAATTAACTAGTAAAAAGGCTAACCGTACAACGCAAAATAGTTATGCGGACAACGTCCAATTTCGAGTTTATCGCAATGGTGAAAAAGTGCCATTTTTGGAGTGTTTTTAAGAGTGACTTACATGAAATTAAACCCCTATCTTTAATGCATGCAAGAAAAGCAAAACTCACTTTCCATCAAGAATTGGGCGGATGATGACAAACCCCGTGAGAAACTGTTGCAAAAAGGCCGTTTGGCACTTTCCGATGCGGAGCTTATTGCCATTCTCATAGGCTCTGGAAGTAAAAAGGAAAGTGCTGTGGAACTCAGTAAACGAATTCTGTCCTCGGCGGGGAACAACCTCAATGAATTGGGTAGGCTGTCCATTAAACAGTTAATGGGATTTAAGGGCATTGGGGAGGCCAAGGCGATAACCATTGCGGCTGCCTTGGAATTTGGAAGGAGACGAAGGGGGGAAGAGGTCCAAAAAGTCACTAAAATCACCAGTAGTAAAGATGCCTTTGAGCTATTACAGCCCCTAATGGGCGAATTGCCCCATGAAGAATTCTGGATCCTATACTTGAATAATTCCAATAAGGTATTGCACAAGGAACAACTGAGCAAGGGTGGTATGACCGGAACCTTGGTCGATGTGCGTATAGTAATGAAACATGCCTTGGAACATGGCGCTGTTGGCCTGGTTTTGGCGCATAACCATCCTTCCGGTACACTAAAACCAAGTCGTTCTGACAAAGAGATTACCAAAAAACTGAAAACGGCGTCCGGAGCATTGGATATTAAAACTTTGGACCATCTCATTATTGCCCAAAACAGCTATTTTAGTTTTGCCGATGAAGGAATCTTATGAAACTTCAAAATGGATGGGCCGATCTTCTGGATTTGCTAGTGAACTCATTTAAACTTTTTCAAATGGCTAAAAAATTGCCCATCTGCACCCATTTTTCGTCTTTTTTTCCTTCCGTAGCCCAGCTATGCAACTCAAAAAAGCTTTCAACTGGGCACAAAATCCCTAATTTTCGCCTAATTCAAAAAAGTTTAAATGAGTTCAATTATAAATTTTGTATTGGATAGGCATGTTGCTCATTTATACCCATAAAATCACCAATCGCTTCAGTTATACCATGAAGCACATATTTGTACAATTACTGGGTATTGAAATTGGGTTTACCACCAAGGTGGAGGATTTTATAAAACACCAGGGCCCCAAAATCACCTATACTAAGCAACCCCTTCAGAATGAATTTTTCATTCGCTCCAATGACCTGCTTTTTGAACAGGGGATCAATGACATTCAAATAAGGGTTCAAGACTGGGAGGGGATTCCCTGTTTTTTTGCAACCGATGAACGGAGCAATATCCCTTTTGACATCTTTTCCGCCAGTTTTTACCTATTGAGCAGGTATGAGGAATATCTGCCGCACGTAAAGGATGAATTGGGCAGGTTTCCCCCCGAAACCAGTTTGGCTTATGAACATGGATTTTTGGATACCCCTGTGGTGGACCTATGGTCCCATAAGTTCCTTAAGATCCTAATTGCGCGTTTTTCGGATATTGCAGTAAAACCTAAAAAGTATCGGTTCACTTCCATAGTCAATGTGACCACTTCGCATTGTTTTGCCTTACGCGGATTTGGTCGTAGTGTGGGCGGGTTTTTTTATGACCTTTCGGGCTTGAAACTCAAACGTATGGTGAAACGCATTGTGGTTTGGTTCAATCCCAAAAAGGATCCCTATGACAACTTTTCAAGGCTCGTGGAAATACACAAAAGATTTAGGGCCAAGACCATGTTCTTTTTTCAGTTTGCAGATTACTCCGCTCATGACAAGAACATTTCGATCCATAAAAACCGTTTTCGGTATTTGATCAAATCGGTGGCCGATTACAGTATCGTATCCTTAAGTGCTTCTATGGCGGCAGGAGCGGATGTAGATACCTTGAAAAAGGAGAAAATGCAGTTGTCAAATCTTATTAATAGACCAATCAAGTATTCACGAATGCGCTACAACAAGGTTTTTGTGCCCCATACGTACCGGGATTTGGTCGAAGCGGAATTTACGGATGACTATTCCTTGGGCTATACCCATTACCTGGGGTTTCGGGCGGGTACTTCGGTCCCCTTTCCGTTTTATGACATTAATCTGGAGGTACAACAACCCATTAAGATCCATCCCTTTGCCGTTTGCGATTATGCATTGAGAAAATATGGGAATAAAGAGAGGATTTTTACCCAATTGGACCAAATGTACCGCAAGGTCAAATTGGTCAAAGGGGATTTTATCTTGGTGTTCTCCAATGAACTCCTTGGCGAAAAACATGAAATTGACTGGTTGGAACTATACGAATCCCTTTTAAAACGCTACTATGTTTAAGGGGGTCGTTACTGATGTGTTTTTTGATTTGGACCATACCCTTTGGGATTTTGAGAGAAACTCCGAACTCACATTTCAGTCCATTTTTGAAAAGCATGATCTTCGGGTGGACCTTGAAAACTTTTTAAAGGCCTATACCCCTATTAATTTCAAATTTTGGAAACTTTATCGCGAAGAAAAAGTGACCAAGGAAAACCTGCGCTACCAAAGGTTAAAACAGAGTTTTGATGCCATTGGTAAAAAAGTGGATGACGATACCATTTACAGACTTTCTGAAGACTATATCAAGAATCTTTCCTCCTTTGGTCATCTGATTTCGGGTACGTTTGAGATCCTGGAGTATTTAAAAGGGTCGTATCGATTGCACATCATTACCAATGGTTTTGCGGAAACGCAGCAGAAGAAAATGATCAATTCCAAGATTTCGGGTTATTTTGAAATTGTGGTGAATTCCGAAATGGCAGGGGTAAAGAAGCCCAACCCAAGGATTTTCCAGATGGCCTTGGAAAAGGCAAATACCCTGCCCAATAATTCATTGATGATAGGAGATAATCTGGAAGCCGATATCCTTGGCGCGAAGGCCGTTGGATTTCACACCTTACATTTTAATTCCAACGGTGAAAATTTCCATGAATTTTCTAAAATCATCCATGATCTTCACGAAATAAAACACTTTTTATAGAGTTATAGTAGGGTAGGACTTACCTCAATTGTTATTAGGCCACTGATATTGCTCAAAATGAAAAAACCGTCCCTTCTTTTTCTACTTCTTTTTTTAATGTATTCCTGCGCCGAGGAAACGGATTTTGATCAGTTCGATGATTTGAGCATAGAACCAACGGTGGCTTCCAGTATTCTTTATGTAGAGTCCGATGAAGACACCATAAATTTGGCTGGTACCGGAGGTTTTTATGACGAAACCTTCACCTTTGAGGCTTTTAATGAGGCCTTTGTCTCAGAAAGGGTATTGGATGGGACCATTACCTATGAGGTAGAAAACACTACAAGTAAACCCCTCGGAATAGTAATCGAGTTTTTGGATGCGGATGGAAACATTTTGGACAGTGAATCCTTTGTGATCGCCGAAGATCCAGCTCCATTACTGGAACGTCAAGTTGCCTATGGGGAAGGAGGCAAGTCAATGGATATTCTTAGAAACACAACAAATATTAGGGTAAGTGGAGAAAATTTGGGTGATGCCACTAGCCAATCCTCACAATCCGAACCCAGAATAATCCTTAGATCAAGCGCTGCCTTTAGATTACGATTACGATGAGAAAACAAGCCTTGGTTTTATGGACCATTCTTTGTGGAGTGGCAACGTTGTGTGCCCAAAACAAACAATTGTTATATGATTTTTATGAGATTCCCCAGTCTTTACTGCTTAATCCTGGGGTAAAAACGCCTTACAAATGGCATTCAGGGGTTCCTTTGCTATCTGCTTTTTCTTTTCAGGCGGGCAGTAGTGGTATTACGGTAAGCGATTTATTTGCCAATGACGGTATCGACTTTACAACCAAGTTCAGGAACCAGGTTATTAACGGTTTAAATAAGAATGATGAATTTGGGGGGAGTGGACAGATTGAATTGTTCAATATCGGATTTAGGAGTGCTAACCGACCCAGGGACTATTATTCCTTTGGAATGTATGGAGAGGGTTTTATTTCACAATTCTGGCCCGAGGATTTGGCCGTGTTGGCATTTGAAGGCAACGCGGATAACTTAAACAGGCGATTTAGCCTCAATCATATTGCTGCTCAAGGGGAAGCTGTCAATGTATTCCACTTTGGCATTAACCGAAAACTGAACAACAGATGGACGGTAGGCGCACGGGCCAAACTATATTCCAGTGTATTTGAGTTCAAATCTGCCAATAATGAAGGGTATTTTGTGACCACACGGGGCCAAAACAATATTTTAAGAAATACCCTGGTCGCCGATGTTACCATGCGAACTTCCGGGGTACAGGAAATCATTGATATTTTAGAGGAGGACAGCGGGACGACACAAGCGGATTTGGCCAATCTGTTACTACGTCGCTCCTTCCTTGGAGGTAATTTGGGGATTGGGTTTGATATCGGTTTCACCCACAGTTTTGGGAGAAATAGCTTTATTACCGCCAGCCTCTTGGATGTAGGGTTTATTTATCACACCAACGCCATTAAGAATTATACACTGCAGGGAGCAGCCTTTAATGAAGGGGTGGAAATAGTGTTGCCCGAGGATTTGACCAACTTCAATACCGAAATTTGGCAAGAACTTGTGGACGATTTTGAAGCCCAAGTTCCTTTTGATACCAATGAGGACTCCTATATAACCTTAAGACCTATTACCTTAAATGCCTCTTTCCGACACAACTTTGGGGAACCCAGACCAAGAACCAAAAATTGTGAATGCAGTACAAAAGTAGTTTCAAGGGCAGAGAATTTGGACTATGTCAATGCGGTTGGAGGGCAACTGTTTATGATAAATAGGGTGCGCGGTCCCCAAGCAGCACTTACGGCATTTTATCAGCGGAGATTGGGGAACACATTGGCGTTTAAAACCACATACACCGTGGATAAGTTCAGTTTTTCCAATGTTGGTTTGGGATTGAATTTACAAGCGGGGCCCGTAAATTTCTATCTTTTGGCCGATAACCTCTTGGGGTATACCAATATTCCAAACAGCCACTATGCCTCTTTACAGTTCGGATTTAATATTATATCTTGGAACGGTAATTGATTATAATCCCAATATGAAGAAAACCTTAGTGTTGCTGGGCTTGGTACTGGTTGGCCATTTATTTGGCTACGGACAGTTGAATAAGTATAAATATATTGTGGTGCCCACAAAGTTTGATGTCTTTAAGAAGGAAAATCAATTTCAGACCAGTACATTGATCAAATACCTTTTGACCAATGAGGGGTACAATGCCGTTTATAACAATGCCTTGCCCATAGATTTAATAGGCAACCCCTGTCTGGCGCTAAGGACTAATTTGGTGGATGATTCCTCACTGTTTTCAACCAAGGTCAAACTTTCTTTGGTGGACTGTAATGGGGCCGTGATTTTTGAAACCCAAGAAGGGTCTAATAGGATTAAAGAGTATAAACAAGCGTATAAGGAAGCAATCTCGGAAGCTTTTGGATCATTGCGCGGGCTTAATTATACTTATGAGCCAAAGGAAAGTGAAAAAGCATCCGAATCGGTCACCATTAGTTTTGAAAATGACATAAGGTCGTTGGAAGAGGATTCAAATAACACTGCTAGCGGGGTGGCGGAAAAAAAGGAATCGGATCCATCCAAAGAACAAATGGTAAGACCACAAATCCAGGAATTTAAAGAAGGGAATAGCGGGAAAGACGTATTGTATGCCCAACCGATAGAAGGGGGGTATCAGTTGGTGGATGCTACACCAAAAATAGTGTATGTGTTAAAGGCTACTTCCGCACCTGATATATTTTTAATTACCAAGGATGGAAAAAACGGCGTTATTTTCAAAGATGAAGGGAAGTGGTACGTGGAAATGGATGAAAAGGGGAGCAAAGCCAAAGAATTGAACATAAAGTTCTAAAAATCGTATTTTTCCTTCCACCGCTTTTTTAGGAACTCACGCATTGTATTTTCCCGGGGATTTTTCCCTGGGATATAAAATGTTGTCCCTGCTATTTCCTCTGGTAAAAACTCTTGGTCGATAAAATTGTTGACGTGGTCATGGGCATAACCATACCCCTCGCCATAACCCAGGTCCTTCATCAATTTTGTAGGGGCATTTCTAATGTTCATGGGAACCGATAGGTCCCCCGTTTCCCTTACCTTTTGCTGCGCCTTGCCAATGGCCAAGTAGCTGGCATTGCTCTTTGGTGAACTGGCCAAATAGGTAGCACATTGGCTCAAAATAATACGGGCCTCGGGATAACCAATGATATTCACGGCTTGAAAAGTGGCATTCGCCAAGACCAAGGCGGTTGGATTGGCATTTCCAATATCCTCGGAAGCAAGGATGACCATCCTTCGTGCAATGAATTTGACATCTTCACCACCCTCGATCATTCGGGCCAACCAATACACCGACGCATTGGGGTCACTTCCCCTGATCGATTTAATGAATGCCGAGATGATATCATAATGTTGCTCGCCGGTTTTATCATAAAGAACAGTGTTCTTCTGTACTTTTTGTAGAACCACGTCATTCGTGATTACAATGGGATTCCCCTCATCGGAATTGATCAGGAGCTCAAAAATATTGAGCAACTTTCTTCCATCACCACCTGATAGGCGAAATAGGGCCTCGGTTTCCCTTAACTCGATTTTTTTTGATTGGAGAAGCTCATCTTCTTGTATGGCACGTTCCAACAAGCGTTCCAAATCTTCCTTTCCAAAAGGTTCCAATACATAAACCTGGCATCGGGAAATCAATGCGGGAATGACCTCAAAACTGGGATTCTCCGTTGTGGCGCCAATAAGCGTTACCCAACCTTTTTCCACCGCCCCCAAAAGGGAATCTTGTTGTGACTTGCTGAACCTGTGAATTTCATCAATAAAGAGAATTGGGTTTTTGGAGGTAAAAAGGCCCCCACTTTGTTTTGCTTTTTCGATAATCTCACGAACATCCTTGACACCACTGCTAATAGCACTAAGAGTATAAAAAGGACGGCCACTTTCATTGGCAATAATGTTGGCCAAAGTGGTCTTGCCCGTACCCGGAGGTCCCCAAAAGATCAAGGAAGGGACCATACCGGACTTTATTTGTTGGTACAAAGCCCCTTTTTCACCTACCAAATGATTCTGACTGATATAATCATTGAGGGTCTTGGGACGTATTCGCTCGGCTAAGGGTCTGTTCATGGCATAAAAATAATTAGAATCCACAAATGACCTTTTGTCCAGTTTTGCATATTTGGCGTATTTATTGCATTTTAAGGGGTATGTCTGAAAACCAGTATTTCAAATTTTCTTTGGAACTATTGTTGGTCCCCCTTTTTGCGGTATTGGCCATATGGTCCGTTTTTTGGTTTGAAGTCAATTTTTCCGTCAGTTTTAATTCCTATGGCCTATTTCCAAGAAGTCTTTCGGGGCTCAGGGGCATAGTCCTAAGTCCATTCATCCATGGCTCTTTGGATCACTTATACAACAATACCATTCCACTGGCTATCCTTACTTTGGCCCTATTCTATTTTTATCGGCAAAAAGCATGGAAGATACTTTTGTGGGGATGGTTTATTGCAGGCGCTTTGACCTGGTTGGTGGGAAGGGAGAGTTATCACATTGGTGCAAGTGGAATCATCTATATGTTGGCCAGTTTTATCTTCTTTAAGGGGATTTTTGAGAAACACTTTCGGTTGATAGCGCTTTCATTGACCGTGGTTTTTATCTATGGAAGTATGCTGTGGTATATTTTTCCCATTGAGGATGGAATCTCCTGGGAAGGCCATCTATCAGGGTTTTTAGCGGGTCTTTTTTTGGCAAGAACCATTAAGGTGGACATTCCCGTTCCTAAAAAGTATGAGTGGGAAAAAGAGGATTATGACGAAACGGAAGATGAGTTCCTAAAACATTTTGATGAAAATGGAAATTTTATGGAACGTCCAAAATCCGAGGAAGAGGGTGCCCAAATAATCTATCACTTTAAAAAATCCAAGGAAGACTAACCAAGACGCTGCCTAAAAACCTCATAGAGAATAGCGCCACAAGCAACTGAAACGTTCAAAGAACCAATTTTTCCTGCTATGGGAAGCTTGGTCTTATGGTCCACAAGTTTTAGTATGGAGTCGGAAATGCCCTTGTCCTCTGCGCCCATAATTATCGCACAACCGGATTTCAGGTTGGTTTGAAATATGGTATTGTCCCCCTTTTCCGTTGCTGCAACAATAGTTATGTTGGAAGCCTGTAAGTAGTAGATGGCATCCTTAAGATGGTCAACTTTTGCAATGGGAATATTAAAAACCGCACCGGCCGAAGTTTTTATGGTGTCACTGGTTATTGGTGCAGAGCCTGTCTTGGGAACAATGATGGCGTCCACACCGGTGCACTCTGCCGTACGGATAATGGCACCAAAGTTTCGTACATCGGTTACTTGATCAAGCAGTAAAAACAAGGGTACGTTGTCCCGTCCCAAAATCCCTTCAACCAATGGTTCAAAATCTTGGAAATCCACGGGTGAAATTAGGGCAACGGCACCTTGGTGATTGTTTTGTGTGAGTTTATTGAGCTTTTCTACGGGAACATACGATGTGGCTATTTTCTTCTTTCGGAGTGTGAACTCCAACTCTTTGAACAATTCTCCTGAAAGGCCTTTTTGCAAATAGACTTTGTCAATATGTTTTTTGGCTTGAATTGCTTCAATAATGGCCCGAAGGCCAAAAATATAATCTCTTGACTTCATAGTGGGCTAAGATATTGGATTCTTGGCACAGAATAGGGTATTTCCAATATTTGTGATATTTTTAAATAGTAGTAAAACACTTTTCTCGATATGGATTCAAAACTATTTTTAACAGCTATTTTCAGCATGGGATGTCACTGCCTGTTTTCCCAAATTCCGGCAAACTACAATGCGGACAATGAATCTTTTGGAATGCAACCCATGTTGCAATATGCTTTTCAGCAAATGGCCAGTAGACAGTTAAAGGATGGCGATGATAGGTCTATAAAAGGTTCTCGGTTTCTCAACAGAAACTTTGATATTGGGACCATCTATAGCAAAGATGGGGTGGAAGGGCAGGCCTATATGCGTTATGATGCCTATAGCGATGAGGTTCAACTTAAAATAGACGATACGGATTCCACTAGTTTGATTCTCAACAAGGACAAGAATATTTATTGCCTCCTCAGTGGAAAGAAGATGTTTTTTAAAAGTTACTTCAATAAACGCAATACCGTAACCGAAGGATATCTGTTTCAAATTGCGGAGACCGATAGTTTGGTATTGTTTGAGCGGAGGATCAAACGGTATAAGGATGGGAAAGCTGCCACGACCTCTTTTGAGTTACCGGTGGCAAGTAGGTTTGTTAGTGAAAGGGAACTGTATTATGAAGACAAGAATGACCAAACCATTCGTTTTCTAAAAACGAACAAAAAGGCGATCGTAGGTCTTTTTGAGGGCAGTACATCCAAGGCATCCAAAATAAAAGGCTTTATCAATAAAAATCGGTTGGATCTGAACGATCCCAAAAAAGTGGCACAAATATTCTACTATTACAATACCCTGTAGTATTGCTTCTTATATTGAGTTCAAAGTAATTTGTTATACAAAAAAAGCACCCATAATTGGGTGCTTTTTAAATAGCATTACTAATTAATTGCCATTATTCGTTGTTGGCCGTAAATATTACTGGCCAATCCTCATTGTTTTCCCTTGTAAGTTCCACTTCACCGCGATCTCCCACGGAGTTTGAAAACTCAATGGTCATTACTGGTCCACTGACACCTGTAATGGTATAGGAATAGGTCAATTCCGCATCCTCATCGTCATCGTCCGGGATAACAACTCCGTCCCTAAGATATATTTCACCATCGGGAACAAGATTTGTACAGTCCCATTCAATTTCGATGTCATTGCCAGTGGCATCCCCTCGGCCCACATAGCAATCCCCAAATTGACCAAAACTCATATCAGAGGATTCATAGACACCTGCAGTGTCCGTTTCGGTCCAGGTAACTGTGCCCGTCGCACTTCCGCTACAAGTAGCATCCGTTCCCGGAGGAGCCGGAACGATTTCGGTGGTAACATAGCTATGTGTTCCCGCCAAACTTTCCGTAATGGTACATGCAACTACAGGGAAGTACTCAAAAGGTGCGGAAAAGTAAGCACCACCACTTACTGGACCACCAACATCATCACTGGTGTAGACCTCACCATTGCTCAAGGTCAATGTCAATTGAAACTCAAAACGGTCTTTTCCTATCACCAAGGACTCCGTGATTCCCGTGGCGGCAATCAACTCGTCGGCAGTGTATGAAATGGTGGTTACGGGCAAGCCCCTTTCCCCATTGGTAAAGTCACTGGCCGAAAGCGTCTGTAGGGAGACCAAATCGGTGGACATGCTTGGGCCATTGTCTGAATTATCATCAAAAGCGACAAACACTTCCACGGTTTGCAATAAATCACCTCCCTCTACATCCTGTGCTTCCAGGAGCACACTGTAGGAGGCATCATCATCGAAGGCATCGGTCTCGTCATTAAAAATCAGATTATTGGTCTCATCACGTGTTCTTAGGACGGCTCCACTACCTACATCCTCTAATATAATATCTACGATCTTATCCTCGGTCTCACAAGATATTCCGATTACAAGACCCAGAAGTAGAATTTTATTTAAATATGTTTTCATAGTTTCTATTCTTTATTTTTTAATTAGCTATTGGGAATGCTGGTGAGGCAGGGTTGTTGTCCCAAAACACTTGAACGGTCTGATCGGCCTTAGGACTAACCGAAGAGTTATTGTTCACAAAGTCCCCTGGATAGTTCAACGATCGCACAAAAGCACCTGGTTCAGGCTCTAGATTTGGTTGTAAAGTGGTTGGAAAGCCTGTTCTCCTGTAAAAGTTGTACCCATCAATACCGTTTCCAAATAGCGAAACAAGAAACTGTTCGGCAAGCAAGTCCCATTTTCCATTATCATCGGCAGCGTCAAAGTCAGTATCCAATTCATCGGAGAACACCGTGATCTCTCCAGCAGTAGGGGCTAAGGAACCGTCAAAGTTGCTTGCCCTTGGGCCAAATGAAGTGGTCTTGGCAATGGACTTGGCAATACCTTCCAACATAAAGGGTTTCCCAGCCGCAGGATTATCCAACATGGCGATTTCAGCTCTCATGAAGTCAACCGTGGAAGCAAGGATTATAGGTGTAGCCCCAGCGCCTCCAGCACCGGACCCAACGGACAAACCAGTAAAACTACTGTCATCAAATTTACCACCGGAAGGATAAACGCCATAAACGGCCCTTGTGAACCCATCTGGTGGAATACCTGCATTTTGACCATGGTCACGACCCCAATAGCCATTTGGCAAAAAGCAAAAGGTAAAGCCACCGTCTGTATAATGCTGTGGTACAGGCTCCAAAGAGCATGCCAGCGTTTCCTCATTTGGTTGGATCTCAGCTCCCGGGACAGCGTTTACTTGCCTGTAAAAATAGTAGCGAATACGTGGATCCTCACTTTCGGTCATGTAATTCATTAACCAATTGGGAAGATAGTCCGCACCACCGGAAGGCACATAGTTATCGGCATATCTTGGGTGACGTGCATCAGGCTGCACGGAATTGGTCCCCCATTCAAATTGTAAATCTTCGGAAGATTCGTCAATAAAGTTGCCTTCCGCCACAATGGCGTTAAAATTGGCAACGGCGTTGGGATCTACCAAGCGGGTCTGCAAATAAATCTTCATCTTTAAGGTATTACAGGCTTTGATCCAATCATCCCAATCTCCATTATAGTAAAAGTCATTGGCTGGCTCTGTAACGGCATCCCGTCCAAAATTGGCTATGGCATCGTCCAAAAGCTGCAAGGCAGCGGCGTAGATACTAGCTCCAGAATCCAGTGCAGGATTAAGGTTGGGTTGCTCCCCATCCCCTTGAAATGCTTCACTGTAGGGCACATCTCCAAAGAAATCCACCAAAGTGACCATGGTAAAGGCTTCTATAAATTGGCCAATGGCAGTATGGTGGAAAAGTTCTGATTCCACTGCTTCCGGTTCCATGGCCCTTATGTCTGCCAATATACCATTTACTTCAAGGCCGCTTGGCAGAGCCTCTTGAGCATCGGCCTGATAGGCGATATTCCACTCCAGGTTAAGCTGTGTGGGTGCGTAGTTGGCTATATTCTGATAATTACGGCCATTCATATAACTAATCCTTACCAAATCACCACCATTCCAACCCATCAATTCCGTAAAGGTGGCAAAGTCGACTTGGATGGAGTTTAAGAACAAATCCGCACTTGACTGATCAGGTCTTAAGAAGTTAGGGTTATCGGCAAGGTCCAATTCCGTGGTCTCGCAGGAAGTTAAGAAGAGAACTCCCGTAAGAACTGTTAAACCTATATATTTTAATACTTTCTTCATCATTAATAAAATTTTGCTGTTTTCTATTAAAAGGTAGCTTTTACACTAATTCCATATCGTCTACCACTGGGTCCGGACAAAAAGTCGAAACCTCTACCGTTACCTACACCAAGACCTGCTTGGTTAGGGTCCCAATTAGTACCGTCGGGTACGTTTATCGCATCAAACCATAAGTTTTGTCCTGACAACGTGACCGTAAAGGAGCCGAACGGAGTTTTGTCCAAAAACTTGGAAGGTAGTGAATAGCCCAATGCTACTTCTTGCAGTCTAATTACGGTACCATCAAATACCCCAAGTTCATCAGGACCAAAAAGTACATTGTTGAAATAGAAGGTGGAGTTATTGATCTGCACCGTGTTCGGGGTTCCATCATCTTGCTGAACCCCTGGTAGGATAAAGGTATTGATTCGATCCACAGTATCGGTGGTCAATCCCCTACCCAATAAGGTAGATACGGTTCTGGAATATACATCTCCCCCTTTGGTATAATTTAACAAGAAAGAAAAGTTGAAGCCTTTCCAGGAAAAGTTATTGTTCACGTTCAGGATCCAATCGGGATTGGGATCACCAATGACAAATTGGCCTTGTTCTTCCACAAAATCCCCGGCACTGTCCACTAAAAATTCGCCCTGATCGTTGGTGGCGATTCGGGTACCTACCAAGGCCCCTAATTCCTGCCCTTCAATGGCGGCGTTACCTAGGTTAAGACGAGCCCCTGCAAATACGATAAGATCAGTATCCTGGCCTAAATCCGTTACCTTATTATTATTGGAGGTGAAATTGGTGTTAACCGACCAATTAACCCCGTCATTAGGACTCCTAAGGATATCAACACCCAAATCCATCTCAAAACCGTCGCCCTCTATTTTACCTACGTTGGTTTGCTGGGAAGTAAATCCAGTGGAAGGATCAAGAGGTCGATCAACGATTAAATCCGTTGTGGTTCTAATATAATAGGATGCATCTATCGTAACTCGATTGTTGAATAGTCTTGACTCAACCCCCAATTCAAATTCTTCAAGTAATTCTGGTTTCAAATCAGGATTTCCCAATCTATTTCCAACGGAATTGGTAACGATATCCGATCCGTTATTTTGAAAGAATTGCGTATTGATGTCCAAAACTGAAACCGTAGGGAATCCGGTTGGGAAATTCGCAGAAGTACCAAACCCTGCCCTTAGTTTCAAATAATTCAACCCATTTTCGCTTTTCAATTCAGGTAATACGGAAGTGGGTATGAAAGATAGACTTGCACTGGGGTAAAATGCCGAACGATTTTCAATATCCAAGTTGGATACCCAGTCGTTTCTGGCGGCCAATGTTACATAAATCCAACGGTCATAGTCAAAATCGGCCTGGGCGAAGACACCAGCAATGTTTCGCTCTTGGAAAAATTGGATTTCATTTTGATTGGCAAAGTTTACATGCCGAAGCACACCAAATACCTGTTGTCCATTACTGGCAACCCCGTTTCTGTCAAATACTTCCCTACGAGAGGTAAGACCAAGGTTAAAGGTCATTCCTATTTGATCGGAAAGATCGTAATCCCCATTAAGGATAAAGTCATGATTTAAGATGGTGTTGGTATTGTTCCACGTTTGATAAATACCACTGACCAATTCTGCATCTTCCTGGCCCCTACCTCCTCTATTCTGAAAGTTGATGTTGTTTTCACTGAAAACATCCAGACCAAACCGATATAGAAGGTTTAAGTTGTCATTGAAATTATAGGTAATGGAAGACTGTCCAAATACCCTATTGGTCTGTTGTCTGAATCCGGCGTTGGCAACTGTCCATAAGGGATGTTGAATACTGTTGTTTTGTCGGTAATACACACTGGAACCGTCAATTGGGTTTTGAAACGGAAGACCAATCAAATCCACACTTCTTGGAGTAAAGAAAAGTTCCCCAAAAACCGAAGATCCTGTACCAAAGGCTCCATTCCCCTCACTGGCTGCCACCGGAGGTGTTCTAAAATCAGTATTGGAGAAATTCAAGGTACCTGCAATGGTAAATTTGTTACTAAGTACGGCTCTACCTCCAATACCCAAAGTGTAACGTCTTAGATTGTTCCCTGGTGTAAATCCTTCATCATTTAAATGGCCTGCATTTGCATTGTAACTAAACTTGCCATCATCCGATGCTCCCCTAATATTCACGGAGTTGGAGGTTACTGCACCAACCCTGAAAAAATTCCCTACACTATCATAGGGTCTCCATTCGTAACGTGCCCCTGCAAATTCAGGAAAAGCCTGGGGAATCCCTGTTGCCGATGAAGCAGTTGAATACGGGTGAGCCAGTGTACCATTCTCATCAAATCCGACATTTGGCCGGGAATCAATACCATTGCCCCAGCCAGCGACGCCATCCCTGTTAAAACTTGGGCCCCAGTTACTGAAAAACCAGCCAAAGGCCTGGTCAAAACCGTTACCAAATTCATTCTGATAATCCGGTAAAGAAGCTATCTCATTAAAGAAAAGGGATGAATTAATGGTTATCTCATTCTTTTTTACTGCACCTGCGGAAGACCCGTTTTTAGTAGTGATCAGGATTACCCCGTTCCTACCTTGTGTTCCGTAAAGTGTAGCTGCAGCTAAACCTTTTAATACGTTTACGCTTTCAATATTGTTGGGGTCTAAATCCAAGAACCGGCTTGAACCTGAATTTCCGTTTACGAAATCCTGTGTAGCATCTCCTGTAGCTGCCCCTGAGGAATTGGTTTCACTGGAAAAAGGGACACCGTCAACAATAAAAAGTGGCTGGTTACTACCACTAAAGGAACTGAATCCCCTAATTATAATGTTGGTACCGGAACCAGAGAGTCCACTTTGTTGGGTAATGTTCAATCCGGATGCTTTTCCAGTTAACACCCTTCCCACATCACCTTCGGGTCGTTGTTCCAATTGGTCACTTCCAACTTCGGAAACCGCATACCCCAAGGCTTGCTTTTCCCTTTTAATACCCTGGGCGGTAACAATTACCTCTTCCAGCGCTTGGGCATCTTCCTCCATTTGCACATTGATAACGCTGCCCTGGCCGACTACGACACGTACATCCTTTTCACCTACATACGTAAAAAGTAGGGTCTGACCTGTACTTGCAACGATGGCATAGTTACCGTCAAAGTCTGTTTGAGTACCCGTAGTAGTACCTTCAATAAGGATGTTTACACCTGGTAGTGGTATGCCATCCTGATCAACAACTGTACCGGTAATCGTCTTGTCTTGTGCAAAAGAAACGTGCACAACAAACGCCAGCAATAGCGTTAAGATTCCATTTAGTTTTGTTCTCATTTTGTAATTATTTGAATTAGCTAGCCGCTAAAATCACAAATAAATGTTAATAAAACAAACTAAACTTCCCAAAAACTATAAAAATCCAACTTTATTGAATTTTTGTTAAAATATATTTGACCAATTCTTTTTATGGGAATAATTGTGTGTTTTTTTATAGAAATTGGAAATTACTTCTTAAAATCCCCGATAAGAATGGTGCCCAAAAAACTTATTTTTTTGTTAAACAATCGACAGTTGCAGTGTTAATATTTTAACATCTATTTCTTAGGCTTTCCGAGGGTTTAAAGTTCAACAAAATTGGAGAATGTCAAACTCTAGGAATAGGTTATGTACAAACCCAATTATCCCAAGTGGTTTACGGGCTTTTTTCTCTTGGGGAATTACCGGTTTTAAAAGACCTGTTTGTTGAGGGATTGGGGTGCTGGATTTTTATTTTGGGACATAGGTTTGATTTTCCAACTGGCTATCGAATGGTATGAAAAAAGCGTGGTTGTTAATCCTAATTGTAAAGTACCACATTCACAAAATGGTACCCAATGAAAAAAGGACCATTGGGCCTTACTGTTTAAAGCGGTGAATATGGACAACGGATGGGCTATCCAATACCATTTTTTAACGGAAAAAGAGCTCCGGTCCAAAACGACTTGGCGAAGTATGCCGTCCTGTTGGCCATCAACTTTTTGGAATTCCAAAACGCCTCCTAAAAGGTGGATATTTTTATGCTTTGATACCTGTAGCGTGGGAACGGCAAATCCGGACAAAAGATGCCAGGAACCAAGGAAAAGTGTTAAAGTTGTTCGTTGGAGGCAACGGAAGGGTTTATTTTAAATCTAATAAGAGTTGGATATAACCATTTTAAAACAATATTATGATCAGACTTTATCAGCTTAAAAACGCTTTCTTCTTTTTACTTATAACCTTTTTGACAATTTCATGTAACAGTGATGATGATGGTGAGGATAGGCCGGATGTGAGTATTTCGGATTTGGCGGGTAGTACAAGTGATCTGTCCACGCTGGCTGCCGCTTTGGAGCGGGCAGATTTAGTGGATGATTTGGATGGTGTAGGACGTTTTACCGTTTTGGCCCCTACCAATGCCGCTTTTGCTCTTTTTTTGGATGTTAACGACTATGCGGATATAAATGCTGTTCCAGTGGATGTGCTTCGTCAGTTGTTGTTGAACCACGTGGTTGCGGGAGAGTTCCGTAGCGCGCAATTGACGAATCAAGTAGGGTATTTGCAGACTTCGGCAGCAGGTCCTGTGGACAATATTAACTTAAGTTTACTGGTTAACGGTAACAGCGGTATTGTTTTTAACGGTATGGCACAGGTAACCCAGAATGGCGGGGACATTATAGCCTCCAATGGTACCATTCACATAGTGGATGCCGTAGTAGAGTTGCCCACGTTGCCCACATTGATTCTTGGGAACCCCATTTTTAGTGATTTGGTCACGGGCTTGACCACCGCTACGCCATCTGCGGATTATGTGACCATCCTATCCGAAAGCGAGCTGTATACCCTCTTCGGTCCCTCCGATAATGCTTTTGATGCGCTTTTTTCAGGCAATCCGAATTGGAACAGCGTAGAGGATATTGATGAGGACACGCTTTTGGCGGTCCTAAACCATCATGTCATCGGTGGGGCCAACATTTTGTTAAGTGAAATGGAAAACGGTCAGGAATCCCCGGCCACTTTGGAAGGGGACGTTTTAAGGTTTTTAGGAGGTGACAATACCATACGTTTGGGAGATGGAAGCGGCAATAACAATGCCCTCATCACTGTGGGAAATATTCAGGCATCGAATGGTGTGCTCCACTTGATCGATCGGGTATTGATTCCCGACACGGAAAACTAAAGCCCGTACCTTTGGGTTGAAAATAGTAAACCCTGGAGGGATGGTATTCTTGTAGGTTCTTGTTTTGGTTGGATATCTTTCAATTGAAGTCGTTGATTCATGACCATCAAGGGTTTCCCGTTGCTATGGAACCCCATGGCTTTGACAATAAATACATACTTCCTTGGGGGGTGCCCATCCAAAAACCTTCTCGCTGAAATCCTTGAATTCTTCAAAGATAACCGCATTCAATTTCGATTTGGTTTCGGTAAAGGCGGTGGGGATTTTTGGAATGGAACCATCCTTTATAATATATAAGGTGAAGTTCTGATACGAGGGCTTTGGATATACTTGATTCTGATGCCTTAAAAAGCTTAGAGCCTGTTTGGGAATTTGTGATTGGAATTGTTATAGGCCATTTTTAGTGCGGAACGAGGCAAAATTTTTGTGCATAGCCATAGTTATGGACTAAAATTTTAACAGGACCGAAAGAAAAGGCCAACGGTTTGGCCTTTGAAAGAGGGGCCAGATGGTGCGCTGGCCGCAAAAAGCGACATCAGAAAACAATTGACAAATTCCCAAACAGGCTCTTAACATAATATTGTCAAAAAACTTGTTGTTCCGGCATTTGTATTATTCTGAAATATCACTACATTTGCAGCCCTCAAAATGAGGGTTTTTTATTTAATAAGGATATAAATGCCAACAATTTCACAATTAGTAAGAAAAGGAAGGAGCACAATTACCAAGAAGAGTAAATCGGCTGCTTTGGATTCTTGCCCACAGAGACGTGGAGTATGTACGCGTGTTTACACCACTACACCAAAAAAACCAAATTCTGCCATGCGCAAGGTGGCCAGAGTGAGGCTGACCAATGGCAAAGAGGTGAACGCATATATTCCAGGTGAGGGGCACAATCTCCAAGAGCACTCGATAGTATTGGTAAGAGGTGGAAGGGTGAAGGATTTGCCAGGTGTGCGATATCATATCGTGCGGGGAGCTTTGGATACTGCAGGTGTTGCAGGTAGGACACAACGTCGTTCAAAGTACGGTGCAAAACGCCCTAAAAAGTAATTCAACTTTTAGAAGGAAGTCATGAGAAAAAGACAAGCGAAAAAAAGACCATTATTGCCCGATCCAAGGTTTAATGACCAATTGGTGACGAGGTTCGTGAATATGATGATGTGGGACGGAAAGAAATCCGTCGCCTTCAAGGTTTTCTATGATGCGATCGATATTGTTGACCAAAAGAAAACCGATGAGGAAAAAACAGCCCTTGAGCTGTGGAAAGATGCCCTATCCAATGTTATGCCCCATGTAGAAGTGCGCAGCCGTAGGGTAGGTGGCGCAACTTTCCAAATTCCTATGCAGATTCGTCCAGATCGAAAGATTTCAACGGCTATGAAGTGGTTGATCAATTATGCACGCAGACGAAACGAGAAATCCATGGCACAAAAACTGGCGGCTGAGATTTTAGCAGCGGCAAAAGAAGAAGGTGCTGCTGTCAAGAAAAGAGTAGATACGCATAAAATGGCCGAGGCCAATAAAGCATTCTCCCACTTCAGATTTTAATTCACAATGGCAAGAGATTTAAAATACACAAGGAATATTGGTATTGCGGCCCATATCGATGCCGGAAAAACCACGACTACGGAGCGTATTCTTTTTTATACCGGTGTAAGTCATAAGATTGGTGAGGTGCACGACGGTGCCGCTACCATGGACTGGATGGAACAAGAGCAGGAGCGTGGTATTACCATTACTTCGGCGGCCACCACCTGTACATGGCAGTTCCCAACGGAAAATGGCCAGCCGACTGCAGACGCAAAAGGATACCACTTTAATATCATAGATACTCCCGGACACGTGGACTTTACCGTTGAGGTAAACCGGTCGTTGCGTGTTTTGGACGGATTGGTGTTTTTGTTCAGTGCGGTGGATGGGGTAGAGCCTCAATCCGAAACAAACTGGAGATTGGCCGATAACTATAAGGTGCCTCGAATTGGTTTTGTGAACAAAATGGACCGTCAAGGTTCCAATTTCTTGAACGTGTGTAAGCAGGTCAAGGAAATGTTGGGATCCAATGCGGTGCCTATTGTTTTGCCGATTGGTGAAGAGGCCGATTTTAAAGGAATCGTTGATTTGGCCAAGAACAGGGCAATTGTGTGGCACGATGAGAACTTCGGTTCAACTTTCGATGTCATCGATATTCCTGCTGAAATGCAGGACGAGGTTTCTGAGTATAGGGCTGCTTTGATTGAAGCGGTGGCGGAATATGATGAGGAATTGATGGAGAAATTCTTCGAGGATGAAGATTCCATTACCGAGGAAGAAGTGCATGCGGCTTTAAGGGCGGCAGTTATGGACAGGGCCATTATTCCAATGATATGTGGTTCGTCCTTTAAAAACAAGGGGGTTCAGTTCTTGTTGGATGCCGTTTGCCGTTACCTGCCTTCACCCTTGGATAAAGACGATATCGTAGGTACCGATCCCGATACAGGAAATGAAATTACTAGAAAGCCGGACCCAAAGGAGCCTTTCTCTGCTTTGGCGTTTAAGATTGCTACAGACCCGTTTGTAGGTCGTCTGGCATTTTTTAGGGCATATTCCGGTCGTTTGGATGCCGGTTCTTATATTCTGAATAACCGTTCCGGTAAGAAAGAACGTATTTCACGTATTTACCAAATGCACTCAAACAAGCAGAATGCCATTGAGTTCATTGAGGCCGGGGATATAGGTGCCGCTGTTGGATTCAAGGATATCAAAACAGGGGATACGATGTCTTCGGAAAAACATCCTATTGTGCTTGAAAGCATGGACTTCCCCGATCCCGTAATTGGTATTGCCGTGGAGCCCAAAACCAAGGCCGATGTGGATAAATTGGGAATGTCCTTGGCGAAGTTGGCCGAGGAAGATCCAACTTTTCAGGTAAAGACCGATGAAGCATCCGGACAGACCATTATCTCCGGTATGGGCGAACTTCACCTGGATATTATTGTTGATCGTTTGAGACGTGAATTCAAGGTTGAGGTAAACCAAGGGCAACCACAGGTAGAATACAAGGAAGCACTTACCGCAAAAGCGGACCATCGAGAGGTCTACAAGAAGCAGACCGGTGGTAGGGGTAAGTTTGCCGATATCGTATTTACCATGGAGCCTGCCAGTGAAGAAACAAAAGCTGGCTTGGAGTTCATCAATGAAATTAAAGGAGGTAACATTCCCAAGGAATACATTCCATCCGTAGAAAAAGGATTTAAAGAAGCCATGAAAAATGGTCCTTTGGCTGGATTTGAGATGGATTCCATGAAGATTACCTTAAAAGACGGTTCGTTCCACCCTGTGGATTCCGATTCCCTGTCCTTTGAGTTGGCCGCCAAATTAGGATACAAAGAGGCTGCTAAAGCGGCAAGGGCCGTATTGATGGAGCCAATCATGAAGTTGGAAGTATTGACCCCGGAAGAAAATATGGGGGATATTGTTGGTGACCTGAACCGTAGAAGGGGTCAGGTGAACAATATGGACGATAGAGCTGGTTCCAAAGTAATTAAGGCCGAAGTGCCATTGTCCGAGATGTTCGGTTATGTAACTGCGCTTAGGACATTGAGTTCGGGTCGTGCAACCTCCACAATGGAATTTTCACATTATGCCGAGACACCTACAAATCTTGCAGAAGAGGTGATTAAGGCAACTAAAGGCGTAACCGCATAATTTTCAGAAGATGAGTCAAAAAATTAGAATTAAGTTAAAGTCTTACGACCACAATTTGGTGGACAAGTCTGCTGAAAAAATTGTGAAGACGGTCAAGACAACAGGAGCAGTCGTAACGGGTCCCATCCCGTTACCGACACATAAAAAAATCTTTACGGTTTTGCGTTCACCGCACGTGAACAAGAAATCCAGAGAGCAATTTCAATTAAGTTCATACAAGCGTTTGCTTGATATTTATAGTTCTTCTTCCAAAACAATTGATGCTTTAATGAAATTAGAGCTCCCAAGTGGTGTGGAAGTCGAAATAAAAGTGTAAATTTGCACGCCCTTTCGAGGAAGGGATTACATGTCCGGAGCCGCGAGCAAAGGAAAAACGGGAAAAAAGAATAAAAATCTGGGTCACAGACTATGTTCTTTGACCCAATTTTTTTGCCAAGAAATGGCATTTTAAAACGAAAAAGTAATAAACAATAGAATATGTCTGGGTTAATTGGAAAAAAAATCGGTATGACCAGCATTTTTGACGAGAACGGAAGGAACATTCCCTGTACGGTCATTCAAGCTGGGCCATGCGTGGTTACCCAAGTCAGAACCGAAGAGGTAGACGGGTACAGTGCCCTTCAGCTCGGTTTCGATGACAAGGCAGAAAAACGTGCTAGCAAGGCTGAACAAGGCCATTACAAAAAAGCAGGTACTTCGCCCAAGAAGAAAGTCGTTGAGTTCCGTGATTTTGAAGGAGAATACAAATTGGGTGACACCGTTGGTGTGGACCTTTTTGTGGAAGGCGAATTTGTGGATGTAGTTGGGACCTCCAAAGGGAAAGGTTTCCAGGGAGTGGTGAAAAGGCATGGTTTTGCCGGTGTTGGACAAGCAACGCATGGTCAGCACAACAGGCTTCGCGCCCCAGGTTCCATTGGTGCGGCCTCCACACCATCAAAAGTGGTAAAAGGCTTGCGAATGGCCGGTAGAATGGGAGGTGAACGTGTAACCGTCCAGAACCTTCGCGTGTTGAAAATAGTGCCTGAAAAGAACCTTATCGTTGTTAAGGGGGCCGTTCCAGGTCATAAAAATGCTTACGTAACCGTAGAAAAATAAGGGTATGAAAGTAGCAGTATTGGATATTAATGGTAAGGATACAGGAAGAAAGGTGGAACTTTCTGACGAGGTGTTCGGTATTGAGCCTAACAATCATGCCATTTATTTGGATGTAAAGCAGTATTTGGCGCACCAGCGTCAAGGTACGCACAAGGCTAAGGAAAGAGCTGAAATTGCAGGAAGTACCCGTAAGTTAAAAAAGCAAAAAGGTACCGGAACCGCAAGGGCGGGAAGTATCAAATCCCCCGTTTTTAGGGGTGGTGGCCGGATTTTTGGTCCTAGACCAAGAAATTACAGTCAAAAGCTGAACAAAAATGTAAAGCGTTTGGCCCGTAAATCGGCATTCAGTCTAAAATCCAAGGAAAAAGCACTGATGGTGGTCGAGGACTTCAATTTTGAAGCGCCAAAGACCAAGGATTATGTGTCTTTCTTGAATTCTTTGGGAATTGCGGACAAAAGATCCCTTGTGGTATTGGGAGGTGGCAATGACAATGTGTTTTTGTCTTCACGAAACCTTAAGCGTTCCGAGGTGGTGACCAATGACCAATTGAGTACCTACAAAATCATGAATGCGAAAAGCGTTGTGCTTTTGGAAGGGGCAGTGGAACAAATACAGGCTAATCTTACAAAATAGGAAAGCGATGAGTGTATTGATAAAACCAATCATAACAGAAAAAATGACCGCGGATAGCGAGTTGTTCAATCGTTACGGTTTCTATGTTGATCCAAAGGCCAATAAATTGGAAATCAAGGAAGCCGTGGAAAGTACATATGGTGTTTCCGTTGAAAAAGTTAGAACCATGAATTACGGTCCAAATCGAAAAACGAGATATACAAAGACCGGAATTCAACATGGCAAAACGAATGCCTTGAAAAAAGCTATCGTTGATGTTGCCGAAGGGGATATCATTGATTTTTACAGCAATATATAACAGAGGGTAATGGCAGTTAGAAAATTAAAACCCATCACTCCTGGTCAGCGTTTTAGAGTAGTAAACGGATTTGACGCGATTACTACTGATAAGCCGGAGAAGAGCTTGCTCGCTCCGTTAAAAAAGACCGGAGGTAGGAACAGTCAAGGGAAAATGACCATGCGCCACAGAGGTGGGGGTCACAAAAGGAGGTATCGTATCATTGATTTCAAGCGTGATAAGTTTGGTGTGGAAGCCGAGGTGAAATCAATCCAATATGACCCAAATAGAACAGCTTTCATCGCCCTATTGGAATATAAGGATGGTGAAAAAAGATACGTGATAGCCCAAAATGGATTGCAAGTAGGTCAGAAAGTAGTTTCCGGGGAAAAAGCGGCACCTGAAATCGGTAATGCCATGCCCTTGGGTGAAATTCCTTTGGGAACCATTATTTCCTGCATTGAACTGCGTCCTGGACAGGGGGCGAACATGGCCCGTAGTGCAGGTACTTTTGCACAGTTAATGGCAAAGGATGGAAAGTTTGTGACCGTAAAATTGCCAAGTGGGGAGACCCGAATGATATTGGCAACCTGTATGGCGACCATAGGGGCTGTTTCCAATTCGGACCACCAACTACTGGTTTCCGGTAAAGCAGGTAGAAGTAGATGGTTGGGCAGAAGACCAAGAACAAGACCGGTAGTGATGAACCCTGTGGATCACCCAATGGGTGGTGGTGAAGGAAGGGCTTCCGGAGGTCACCCAAGATCAAGAAACGGTATTCCTGCCAAAGGATATAGAACCCGTTCCTTGACAAAAGACAGCAACAGATATATTGTAGAACGAAGAAAGAAATAGGAAAACATGGCACGTTCACTTAAAAAAGGACCATTCGTTCACCATAGTTTGGAGAAAAAAGTCCAGGCCAATGTAGAGTCGGGCAAGAAGACCGTCATCAAAACGTGGTCAAGGGCTTCAATGATAACCCCTGATTTTGTAGGTCAGACCATCGCGGTACATAATGGAAGGCAGTTTGTCCCTGTATATGTTACTGAAAATATGGTAGGCCACAAATTGGGCGAATTTTCACCTACCCGTTCCTTTAGGGGGCATGCGGGTGCTAAAAACAAAGGTAAAAAGTAATAGGCGATGGGAGTTCGAAAAAGACAAATGGCAGAACGTATTAAGGCAGAAAAGAAAGACTTGGCTTTTGCCAAGTTGAACAACTGTCCAACGTCTCCACGAAAAATGCGATTGGTTGCGGATTTAATTCGTGGCAAGCAAATTGAAATGGCCTTGGCCATACTTCGGTTCAATCCAAAAGAGGCCTCAAGAAGGTTGGAGAAACTATTGCTATCCGCAATTGCCAACTGGGAAGCCAAAAACGAGGAGGCCAGCATCGAGGATGCCGACTTGTATATAAAGGAAATCCGTGTGGACGGTGGGACAATGTTGAAAAGACTGCGTCCAGCTCCTCAAGGGCGGGCCCACAGAATCAGAAAACGTTCCAACCATGTAACCCTGGTTTTGGGCGCACATAATAATGTAACAACAGAAACAACGGCTTAAGTATATGGGACAGAAAACCAATCCGATAGGAAATCGTTTAGGAATCATCAGGGGATGGGAATCCAACTGGTACGGAGGAAACGATTACGGGGATAAGTTGGCAGAGGATGACAAAATCAGGAAGTACATCCACGCACGTTTGGCAAAAGCCAGTGTTTCCAGGGTAATTATTGAAAGGACCCTAAAATTGATTACCATTACCATTACCACGGCAAGGCCCGGTATCATTATTGGTAAAGGAGGTCAAGAAGTTGATAGACTTAAAGAGGAATTGAAGAAAATCACCAATAAGGAGGTTCAGATCAATATCCATGAAATAAAGAGACCGGAGTTGGATGCCAATTTGGTGGCCGCCAGTATTGCAAGGCAGATAGAAAGTAGGATTTCCTATCGTAGAGCAATAAAAATGGCTATTGCTGCGGCCATTCGTATGAATGCTGAAGGAATCAAAGTACAGATTTCCGGTCGTTTGAACGGGGCTGAAATGGCGCGTTCAGAAACATACAAAGATGGTAGAATTCCGTTGTCGACCTTCCGTGCCGATGTGGACTATGCCCTGGAAGAGGCCCATACCACTTATGGTAGGTTGGGTATCAAGGTGTGGATCATGAAGGGTGAGGTTTATGGCAAACGCGAGCTTTCCCCGCTGATAGGACTTTCCAAAGGAGGTTCCAAAGGAGGAAAACAAGACGGCGGCAAAAGGCAACGAAGAAGAAAATAATTGAGTTTAAAGCGCAGGTAAGATGTTACAGCCGAAAAGAACAAAATATAGAAAAGCCCAGAAGGGGAGAATGAAGGGAATATCCCAAAGGGGCCACCAACTTTCCAATGGAATGTTCGGTATCAAATCCTTGGATTCCCACTTTATTACTTCCCGTCAGATTGAAGCGGCACGTATTGCGGCCACACGCTACATGAAAAGGCAAGGACAGCTATGGATCAAAATTTTCCCGGACAAACCCATTACCAAAAAGCCTTTGGAAGTACGGATGGGTAAGGGTAAGGGTGCCCCAGAATACTGGGTAGCTGTGGTCAAGCCTGGGCGAATCATGTTCGAGGTGGGCGGTGTGCCCCATGATATTGCAAAAGAAGCATTGCGATTGGCAGCCCAAAAGCTACCTGTAAAAACAAAATTCATAGTAGCCAGGGATTACGCTGGATAAACTGATAGATCATGAAACAAGCAGAAATTAGGGAATTATCGGTTGAAGAGCTTCAGCAAAAGTTGGCTGAATCAAAAAAAGAATATGCGGATTTGAAAATGGCCCACTCCGTGACGCCATTGGAAAATCCAATGCAGATACGAAAAACGAGAAGAACGGTCGCAAGATTGGCAACAGAGTTAAGTAAAAGGGAACAAGAATAACGGATTGTGCCTTATGGAAGAGACAACAATTAGAAATTTAAGAAAAGAAAGAATAGGGGTCGTTACCAGTAACAAAATGGAGAAATCCATTGTAGTTTCTGAGGTAAAACGTGTAAAGCACCCTATGTACGGTAAATTCGTTTTGAAGACCAAAAAGTACGTTGCCCATGATGAGAAGAACGATTGCAATGAAGGCGATACCGTACGCATTATGGAAACAAGGCCTTTGAGTAAAACCAAATGCTGGAGGTTGGTAGAAATCATTGAAAGAGCTAAATAATCATGGTACAACAGGAATCAAGATTAAAAGTTGCGGATAATACAGGTGCCAAGGAGGTACTTACCATTCGTGTACTGGGGGGAACAAAAAGGAGGTATGCCTCATTGGGGGACAAGATTGTGGTTACCGTAAAGGAAGCCGCTCCCAATGGAGCAGTAAAAAAAGGTTCTGTTTCCACTGCGGTGGTAGTACGTACCAAGAAAGAAGTAAGAAGGCCCGACGGTTCTTACATCAGATTTGATGACAATGCCTGTGTGCTGCTCAATCCAGCCGGCGAGATGAGGGGTACCCGTGTGTTTGGACCTGTTGCCAGGGAATTGCGCGATAAGCAGTATATGAAAATTGTTTCATTGGCCCCTGAGGTACTTTAAAAGATATTGAAATGAAGTTGAAGATCAAAACAGGAGATACCGTTACCGTTATTGCCGGAGACCATAAAGGTTCCGAGGGAAAGGTGATGAGTGTTGACCGTAAGAAGAACAAGGCCATTGTGGAAGGGGTGAATGTTGTAAAAAAACATGAAAAGCCCAGTGCCCAAAACCCTCAAGGGGGCATTGTTGAAAAAGAGGCACCGATCCATATTTCCAATCTTTCATTGATGGAAAATGGAGAGGCCGTTAGAGTTGGTTTTGCCCTTAAGGATGGTAAAAAAGTAAGAGTATCCAAAAAAACAGGAGAAACAGTCTAGTCATGAGCTATATACCAAGACTAAAGCAAGAATATAAGGAACGTGTGGTGAAAGCCCTATCCGAAGAGTTCGGGTATAAAAACATCATGCAGGTTCCAAAACTGCAAAAAATTGTGGTTAGCCGTGGTGTTGGAGCGGCTGTTGCCGACAAAAAACTGATCGATCATGCAGTGGATGAACTGACAATGATTACAGGGCAAAAAGCAGTTTCCACCATGTCCAAAAAGGATGTTGCCGCCTTTAAGTTACGTAAGGGAATGCCCATTGGTGCAAAAGTTACGTTACGAGGAGAGCGTATGTATGAGTTTTTGGATCGATTGATTACCTCTGCATTACCACGGGTAAGGGATTTCCAAGGGGTTAGGGCCACTGGTTTTGACGGCCGTGGAAATTACAACCTAGGGGTTACGGAGCAAATCATTTTTCCAGAAATCAATATCGATAAAATCAACAGGATTAACGGAATGGATATCACTTTTGTGACTTCCGCTGACACGGATAAGGAAGCAAAATCATTGTTGAGCGAATTGGGATTACCCTTTAAAAAGAACTAAGATGGCCAAAGAATCAATGAAAGCCCGTGAACGAAAAAGGGCAAAAATGGTAGCCAAATATGCCGAGAAGAGAAAAGCTTTAAAAGAAGCCGGAGATTACGAAGCATTGCAAAAACTCCCAAAGAACGCCTCTCCTGTGCGTATGCGCAATAGATGTAAGCTAACGGGAAGGCCCAGAGGGTACATGAGGACTTTTGGGATTTCCAGGGTGACTTTTAGGGAAATGGCCAACAAAGGATTAATTCCAGGTGTAACAAAAGCAAGCTGGTAAACCATAAAGAAGTAGAAAATGCTAACAGATCCAATTTCAGATTATTTGACACGAATTAGAAATGCCAGCCGTGCTGGGCATAGGGTTGTCAATATTCCTGCTTCGAACTTGAAGAAAGAAATGACCAAAATCCTTTTTGACCAAGGCTTTATCTTAAGTTATAAATTCGAGGAGGACAAGGTACAGGGAAACATAAAGATTGCATTGAAGTATGATAAGTTCACTAAGGAGCCAGTCATCAAAAAATTGCAACGCGTAAGTAAGCCTGGACTAAGAAAATATGTAAACGCTGGTGAATTGCCAAGGGTACTTAACGGATTGGGAATAGCAATTGTTTCTACTTCCCATGGCGTAATGACAAGTAAACAGGCCGGCAAAGAGAATGTAGGTGGCGAGGTATTGTGCTACGTATATTAAAAAGAAAACGAACAAGAGATGTCAAGAATAGGTAATAACCCAATCTCAATTCCAGAAGGAGTCACTGTAGAGGTAAAGGAAAACGCTGTAACAGTTAAAGGAAAACTTGGAGAATTGACCCAAGAGTTTGACGGCGTGGAAATGAAAATGGAGGAAGGCAGTTTAACGGTGTCAAGAACCTCCGAATCCAAAGACCATAAAGCGAAGCATGGTTTGTACAGGGCCCTGGTCAATAATATGGTGGAAGGTGTTTCCAAAGGTTGGACCAAGGAATTGGAATTGGTAGGGGTAGGATATCGTGCCAGCAACCAAGGACAGAAATTGGATTTGGCACTTGGTTTTTCGCACAACATTGTAATGGATATTGCTCCAGAAGTGAAGATTGAAACCGTTTCCGAGAAAGGGAAGAACCCAATTGTAAAACTTACTTCGCACGATAAGCAATTGGTTGGTGCAGTGGCCGCAAAAATCCGTTCGTTCAGAAAACCTGAACCTTATAAAGGAAAAGGTATCAAGTTCGTTGGAGAGCAAATTAGAAGAAAAGCAGGTAAATCAGCTTAATAGATAGAAAAATGGGATTATCAAAGTCTGATAGAAAATTACGTATACGACGAAGGATCAGAAAGGTTTCCTTTGGAACCGAGACCCGTCCACGTTTGTCTGTATTCCGTAGTAACAAGGAAATCTATGCCCAATTGATTGATGATAATGCAGGAAAAACTTTGGCTGCAGCTTCATCACGGGACAAAGGTATTGATGCAAAAGGCACCAAGACCGAAATTGCGGCTGCCGTTGGAAAAGCGATTGCCGAAAAGGCAAAGAACGTTGGTGTTGAAACTGTAGCCTTTGATAGAGGCGGCAATCTTTATCACGGTCGGGTCAAAGCCTTGGCCGAAGGAGCAAGGGAAGCAGGACTTAAATTCTAAATCATATGTATCAGAAGTATAAAAACGTAGAAACGGTTAAACCGGGAGGTTTAGAATTAAAGGACCGTCTTGTTGGTGTGCAAAGGGTAACCAAGGTAACCAAAGGTGGTCGTGCCTTCGGATTCTCCGCCATAGTTGTTGTTGGGGACGAGAACGGTGTTGTAGGCCACGGTTTAGGGAAATCCAAGGAAGTTGCCACGGCAATTGCCAAGGCCATTGAGGATGCCAAAAAGAATTTGATTCGGATTCCCTTGAACAAGGGAACCTTGCCACACGAGCAAAGAGGAAAATACGGAGGGGCAAAGGTCTTTATCAAACCAGCCTCACAAGGTACAGGGGTCATCGCTGGAGGTGCCGTACGTGCGGTATTGGAATCCGTTGGGGTACACGATGTACTTTCAAAATCACAGGGTTCTTCCAATCCCCACAACGTGGTAAAGGCAACATTTGACGCATTATTGCAATTACGGGATGTGAATACCGTAGCCAAACAGCGTGGAATAAGCGTAGAAAAAGTATTTAAAGGATAAGTCATGGCTAAGATTAGAGTGAAGCAGGTTAAGAGTGCCATTAAAAGGCCACAAAACCAAAAAAGGACATTGGCAGCACTTGGGCTTAGAAAATTGGGCCAAGTTGTGGAGCATGACGATACGCCAAATATCCTTGGAATGATAAATAAAGTAAAACACTTGGTTTCTACCGAGGAAGCATAAAACGCACAACATGGATTTAAGCAATTTAAAGCCAGCAGAGGGTTCAACCCATAGACACGGAAAGAGGCTTGGTAGAGGAGAAGGCTCAGGAAAAGGTGGAACGGCCGCTCGTGGACATAAAGGGGCCAAGTCCAGATCAGGGTATTCCAAAAAGATAGGTTTTGAAGGGGGTCAAATGCCGCTACAACGTCGAGTGCCAAAATTTGGATTCAAAAATATTAACCGTAAGGAGTATCAGCCCGTTAATTTGGACAAGCTCCAAGCTTTGGTGGATAATAAGTTGGTCAAAGGGGAAGTGACCTTTGAAAACCTGGTTGAGAACAGATTGGTTGGTAAAAACGAATTGGTAAAGATTTTAGGCGATGGGGAATTGAAGGCCAAGCTTAAAGTTTCTGCCCATAAATTTAGTGCTTCGGCAAAGGCCGCTATTGAAGCAGCTGGAGGTGAGGCAATAAGTTTATAACACAACAGTATGAAAAAGTTTATTGAGACCATATCCAATATTTGGAAAATCGAGGAACTAAGACAACGCATCTTGGTTACCTTGGGATTGTTGTTGGTGTACCGTTTTGGTGCACAGGTCGTCCTGCCAGGTATTGATACTACGCAATTGGCAGAATTGGCCGATAATGCTGGTGATGGAATTTTAGGACTTTTGAATGCTTTTACCGGAGGGGCCTTTGCCAATGCTTCGGTTTTTGCCTTGGGTATTATGCCCTATATCTCTGCGTCCATTGTAGTTCAGTTAATGAGTATTGCCATTCCTTATCTTCAAAAATTGGATAAGGAAGGTGAAAGTGGTCGTAAAACAAAAAATCAAATTACGCGCTGGTTGACCATAGGAATATGTATTGTTCAAGCACCTGCATATTTATATGGACTGGGAGCCTTGGGTGTTCCTGATAGTGCCTTTATCCTAGGCAAAGGATTGGACTTTATTGTCCCTGCCGTGATTATTTTGGTCACAGGTTGTGTATTTGCGATGTGGTTGGGGGAGAAGATTACGGATAAGGGAATTGGAAACGGTATCTCCCTTTTGATTATGATAGGGATTATTGCTACCATGCCACAATCCTTTGTTCAGGAATTCATTTCAAGAACCACCAACAATACGGGTGGATTGATGTTCATGTTGATTGAAATCATTATTTGGTTCCTGGTGATTTTGGCCAGTGTACTTTTGGTCATGGCCATTCGTCAGATTCCCGTTCAGTACGCAAGACGAAGTGCATCTGGAGGATATGAGAAGAATATCATGGGTTCACGTCAGTATATCCCATTAAAATTGAATGCTTCCGGTGTAATGCCCATTATTTTTGCCCAAGCCATTATGTTTGCTCCAAGTTTAATTGGACGTACGTTCAACAATACCGCTGTTGGCCAGTGGATGGAAGTACAGTTTGCAGATATATTTGGTCTTTGGTACAATGTGCTTTTTGCCGTGCTGATTATCATTTTTACCTACTTCTATACAGCGATTACCGTGCCCACGAATAAAATGGCAGATGATCTAAAGCGAAGTGGTGGTTTTATTCCAGGTATTCGCCCAGGTAAGGAGACTGCGGATTTCCTGGATAAGATAATGTCATTGATCACGTTCCCAGGTTCAGTATTCTTGGCCTTATTGGCCGTATTGCCTGCGGTAGTTGTAAAACTAATGGATGTACAGGCAGGATGGGCATTGTTTTACGGAGGTACATCATTACTGATCATGGTAGGTGTGGCCATAGATACTGTTCAACAAGTGAATTCCTATTTATTGAACAGGCATTATGATGGCTTAATGAAAACCGGTAAAAACAGAAAAGTAGCATAACATGGCAAAACAACCGGCCATAGAGCAAGACGGGAGTATCATTGAGGCATTGTCCAATGCAATGTTTCGAGTGGAATTGGAAAACGGGCATATCGTTACGGCCCATATTTCGGGTAAGATGCGTATGCATTACATCAAATTATTGCCTGGAGATAAGGTGAAATTGGAGATGAGTCCGTACGATTTGACCAAAGCAAGAATTACGTACAGATATTAAGAAACTTTAGAAATGAAAGTTAGGGCATCAATTAAGAAGAGAAGTGCAGACTGCAAAATTGTTCGCAGAAAAGGCAGGCTGTATGTAATCAACAAAAAGAATCCTAGATTTAAACAAAGACAAGGATAAAAGTAGATGTTGGAAGTTAGGGCTTTGGACGTTGGAGGAAAAAGTAATGGCTTTTTCAATCACACCAATAACTAATAACTAACCACTAATAAGTGATAATATGGCAAGAATTGCAGGTGTTGATATACCAAAACAAAAAAGGGGTGCAATTGCACTGACCTACATCTATGGCATCGGTAAAAGTCGTGCCCAGGAGATTTTGGGGAAGGCTGGTGTTGATGAAGATATCAAGGTTTCCGAGTGGAATGATGACCAAATCGGTAAGATTCGTGAAGCCGTAGGGGAGTATACCATTGAAGGGGAACTACGCTCAGAAACACAATTGAACATTAAACGATTAATGGATATTGGATGTTTCCGTGGAATCCGTCATAGATCGGGCTTACCGCTGCGTGGCCAACGTACCAAAAACAATTCTAGGACGAGAAAAGGAAAACGTAAAACGGTTGCCAACAAGAAAAAGGCAACTAAATAATAAATAGATCAATAGTCATTAGTGGTTGTTTGTTGGATGAATCTGTTTGAAAGGGAAATAGTTAGGATTTCAACAACGATACACTAACCTGTCTCGCCAACCAGGCAGGCAGCTATAAATTAAAAGAATGGCAAAAGCAAGTACTAAAACTGCAAAAAAGCGAAAAGTTATTGTTGATGCTACTGGGGAAGCCCATATTGTAGCATCGTTCAATAACATCATTATTTCTTTGACCAATAAGAAAGGTGATGTGATTTCCTGGTCTTCTGCGGGAAAGATGGGCTTCCGTGGTTCCAAGAAAAACACACCTTACGCTGCTCAGGTAGCTGCTGAAGAGTGTGCAAAGGTTGCGCATGAAGCAGGTCTTAGAAAAGTAAAGGTTTTCGTGAAAGGCCCGGGAAATGGAAGGGAATCCGCAATTCGTACAATTCACAATTCGGGAATTGAAGTAACTGAAATTGTGGATGTTACCCCACTACCGCACAACGGTTGCAGACCTCCAAAAAGAAGAAGAGTTTAATTAGTATAATCCTGAAAAGGATTTTCATCTGAAGGTGCATCAAGATTATCGAAGGATAAGCCTTAATTCATAATCGCACATTCAAAAATTTAGAAAATGGCAAGATATACAGGACCAAAATCAAAAATCGCCCGTAAGTTTGGAGAGGCGATTTTCGGCGATGATAAATCGTTCGAAAAAAAGAATTACCCTCCGGGAATGCACGGAAACAACCGTCGTCGCGGAAAAAAATCAGAATACGCCATTCAGTTGGCAGAAAAACAGAAAGCAAAATATACCTACGGTATTTTGGAGCGTCAGTTTAGAAATCTCTTTAGTGAGGCCAAAAGACGCGAAGGAGTAACGGGTGAGGTACTTTTGCAGCTCTGTGAATCCCGTTTGGATAATGTCGTGTACCGTATGGGTATTGCCCCTTCCAGAAGGGGTGCCCGTCAGTTGGTATCCCATAGGCACATAACAGTAAATGGTGGTGTGGTCAACATTCCATCATATTCCCTAAGACCGGGAGATGTAATTGGTGTACGGGAAAAATCGAAGTCAGTTCAAGCCATCAATGATTCACTTTCGAATAACAGCAGTGTATATGAGTGGATTACCTGGAACGGTGATAAAAAGGAAGGAACATTCGTTACCGTACCTGAAAGGCTTCAAATTCCTGAAAACATCAAGGAACAACTAATCGTCGAGTTATACTCAAAATAAAACCACATTCATCCTATTATGGCATTACTTAATTTTCAGAAGCCCGATAAAGTTATAATGATCGATTCAACGGATTTCGAAGGGAAATTCGAATTTCGCCCTTTGGAGCCTGGTTATGGATTGACTGTCGGGAACGCCTTGCGCAGGGTATTGCTTTCCTCTTTGGAAGGCTTTGCGATCACTTCGGTTAGAATCGATGGTGTGGAGCACGAGTTCTCTGTAATCCCTGGGGTTGTAGAGGATGTTACCGAAATGATCCTGAACTTAAAACAAGTTCGCTTTAAAAGACAGATTGATGACGTTGAAAGTGAAACGGTATCCATTTCAGTGAGTGGAAAAGAACAGATGACCGCTGGGGATTTCCAAAAATTTATCTCAGGATACCAGGTATTGAATCCAGATTTGGTGATCTGTAACATGGACCCAAAGGTTTCCGTGAATATGGAAATCATTATTGAAAAAGGCAGGGGTTATGTCCCTGCGGAGGAAAACAAGAAATCCAATGCCCCTCTGGGGACCATTGCCGTCGATTCTGTATTTACACCGATCAAGAATGTAAAGTATAGCATTGAAAACTATAGGGTAGAACAGAAGACGGATTACGAAAAATTGGTTTTCGAGATTGTTAGTGATGGTTCCATACATCCTAAAGATGCCTTGACGGAAGCTGCCAAGGTTTTGATCCATCACTTTATGTTGTTCTCCGATGAGCGTATTACGCTTGAAGCTGATGAAATTGCTCAAACGGAAACTTATGATGAGGAATCACTGCACATGCGTCAGTTACTGAAGACCAAATTGGTGGATATGGACCTTTCGGTCCGTGCCTTGAACTGTTTAAAGGCAGCTGAGGTAGATACCTTGGGGGATTTGGTTTCCTTCAACAAGAATGATTTAATGAAGTTTAGAAACTTTGGTAAAAAATCCTTGACAGAACTTGAGGAACTGGTAATCAATAAGGGATTACAATTTGGAATGGATTTGACCAAATACAAATTGGATAAGGACTAATAATCATATTTTGCTCTCCCAATAAGTAGCATTGGGATTTGGTAGCAAGATGATAACAGAGTAAAGATGAGACACGGAAAAAAATTCAATCACCTGGGGAGAACGGCATCGCACAGAAAAGCAATGTTGGCCAACATGGCCTGTTCCCTAATTGAGCATAAACGGATCAATACTACGGTTGCGAAGGCCAAGGCCCTAAAACAATTTGTGGAACCATTGATCACGAAGGCCAAAACGGAGAACAACCAGACCACGGAGAAGGGCATGCACAATAGAAGGATAGTTTTCAAGAACCTTCGAAGCAAATATGCCATTACGGAATTGTTTGGTACAGTTGCTGAAAAAGTGGGCGATAGGCCTGGAGGATACACCCGAATCATTAAGTTGGGTAACCGTTTGGGGGATAATGCCGATATGGCAATGATCGAGCTGGTAGATTTTAATGAAACCTACAATGCCGGTAAGCCCAAAAAGAAATCCACCAGAAGAAGTAGAAGGGGAAAAGGTAAGGCTGCAGCAGGTGTCGCCGCGCCAGTTTCGGAAACCACTACAACAGTTGACGATTCTGAAGAATAAACAAATGTTGATTATTCATTGAAAAATAGCAAAAAGGATACGTGAGAACGTATCCTTTTTTTATGTTGTTTTGTGAAATTTTGATTAGTAAAACATGAAATATCAAAAACGAAAAAAGGCACTGGTACTTCTGGAGGATGGTACCATTTTTTATGGTAAAGCGGTTGGTGACAAAGAAGGAACGGCATTTGGGGAAGTGTGTTTCAATACGGGGATGACAGGATATCAGGAGATTTTTACGGACCCTTCCTATTATGGTCAGATAATGGTTGCTACAAATGCCCATATCGGAAATTATGGAACAAATGCCGATGAAGTGGAATCGGACTCCATTAAGATAGCGGGGTTGATTGTCAAGAATTTCAGCTATGAATATTCCCGACCAGATGCGGACAAAAGCCTTTTGGATTTTTTGAACGATAACAAACTATTTGCCATTTCGGATGTGGATACCCGGGCATTGGTGAGCTATATCCGGGACAATGGCGCCATGAATGCCGTAATTTCCACACGTGTTGATGAAATAGGGGCCTTGAAAGCGGAATTGAAAAAAGTGCCAAGCATGGAAGGTTTGGAATTGGTTTCCAAGGTCTCCACCAAGAAAGCCTACTATTTTGGAAAGGAAGATGCCAAGTTCAAGATTTCCGCTTTGGATATCGGTATTAAAAAGAACATCCTCAGAAACCTGGCAAAGCGGGGCGCTTATATAAAGGTGTTTCCCTATGACGCCTCCATTGAGGAAATGACGGAATGGGAGCCGGATGGGTATTTCATTTCCAATGGTCCCGGTGATCCGGAGCCCCTTACCAAATCCATTGAGACCACAAAACAGATATTGAAGACAAACAAACCCTTGTTTGGCATTTGTTTGGGACACCAGGTTTTGGCACTGGCCAATGGGGTATCCACCTACAAAATGCACCATGGTCATCGAGGAATCAATCACCCTATTCTTAATTTAATGACAGGGAAGGGGGAGATTACATCGCAAAACCACGGATTTTCGGTAAATCGCGAAGAAACGGAGGCCAATCCCAATCTGGAGATCACCCATACCCATTTAAATGATGGAACGGTAGCTGGAATCAAAATGAAGTACAAAAACGTGTTCTCGGTCCAATACCATCCGGAGGCCAGTCCTGGACCCCATGATGCGGAATACCTTTTTGACCAGTTTTTTGAAGCTATACAAGCAAGTCAGAACTAAAACGTTATAGTTGATTTTCTTTTTATTATCATGATTTTATGACGTTTATCATACATCATAAACTCGGGGCTTTTGTATTTTCGTGCCTATAATTTTCAACCTTAAAAACAGACATTATGAGCATTATCGTTAATATTCATGCAAGACAGATTTTGGACTCCCGGGGAAACCCCACCGTAGAGGTCGATGTGGTAACGGAAAATGGCGTTTTGGGTCGTGCGGCAGTTCCTTCAGGAGCTTCAACAGGAGAGCATGAGGCAGTGGAATTACGCGATGGTGGTGACTCCTTTATGGGCAAAGGTGTTGGGAAGGCCGTGAACAACGTAAACACTATTTTGGCCGAGGAATTGGTAGGAACATCTGTTTTTGAGCAGAACTATATCGATCATAGAATGATCGAACTGGATGGTACTCCCAACAAATCCAAATTGGGGGCGAACGCCATTCTTGGTGTTTCCCTGGCCGTTGCCAAAGCTGCGGCGGAAGAATTGGCGATGCCATTGTACCGTTATGTAGGTGGTGTTAGTGCCAACACACTTCCGGTTCCCATGATGAACATTATAAATGGGGGTTCCCATTCCGACGCACCCATTGCTTTTCAAGAGTTCATGATCATGCCCGTAAAGGCAAAGGATTTTAGCCATGCCATGCAAATGGGTACTGAAATCTTCCACAACCTTAAAAAAGTACTGCATGGTAGGGGATTGAGTACGGCGGTAGGTGATGAAGGTGGTTTTGCCCCAACATTGGACGGAACCGAAGATGCTATTGAGACCATTGCCAAGGCAGTGGAAAATGCAGGATATAAATTTGGGGATGAAGTGATGATCGCATTGGACTGTGCTTCCGCTGAATTCTATGAGGATGGTAAATATGACTATACCAAGTTTGAAGGGGATAAAGGTGCTGTGCGGACATCTGCGGAACAAGCGGAGTATTTGGCAGAATTGTGTGCTAAGTACCCCATTATTTCCATTGAGGACGGGATGGACGAGAACGATTGGGATGGATGGAAATTATTGACCGAAAAAGTGGGAGACAAAGTTCAGTTGGTCGGGGACGATTTATTTGTGACCAATGTGGAGCGATTGTCAAGAGGTATTGAAAACGGTATTGGAAATTCCATTTTGATCAAGGTAAACCAAATAGGTTCGTTAACGGAGACCATAGCGGCGGTGAACATGGCAAAAAATGCAGGGTATACTTCCGTAATGTCCCATCGTTCCGGGGAAACGGAAGACAATACCATTGCCGATCTGGCCGTGGCATTGAACACGGGCCAAATTAAAACAGGTTCGGCCTCAAGGAGTGATCGTATGGCCAAGTACAATCAATTGCTGAGAATTGAAGAAGAATTGGGAGATGTTGCCTACTATCCACAGGAGAAAGCGTTCAAGGTAAAACGATAACAATTATTTAGCATATGAAAAGCCTTTCCTTTTTGAGAAAGGCTTTTTTTTGCGCCTTTTATAACGTACCTTAATCCAACTGAACTAAACAAGAATAACTCAAAATCATGAAGAATTTCCTTTTTGCGGCCGCTGAGAATGACGCGATTCCGCACTGCAAAGCAGGAGGTATGGGAGACGTCGTCAGGGACGTCCCAAGGCAAATAGCTGAAAGAAAGGACAAGACCCATGTGGTAGTTCCTTCTTATGGAAGACTGCATCAAAATGGAACCTTTAAGACCCATTTACATTTTAGCCTTAGGGGGGTTGATTATACCGCCGAGTTGTATGAAGTGGATGGAAAGAAAACAATCGACCTTATCCATCACTATGTTATCCACCATCCCGAAATTGAAGCTGGCGGTATTGCCCATATTTATCACGATGATCCGGAAGAACCCTTTTTTACGGATTTCATAAAATATACCATTTTCTGCACTGCTGTTGCAGAGGCCATAAAACAAGGTGCCTTTGGGGACCTGGATGTGGTTCACCTTCACGATTGGCATTCAAGCTTGCTGCTTTACCTACGTGAATATCACCCGGGCTACAAAACACTCAAGGATATTCAATTTGTATACAGTATACATAATCTGGCCATTCAGGGAATACGCCCTTTTATGGGTAATTATGCTTCCCTTCAGAATTGGTATCCTGATCTCCCCATTGATTATCAGAAATTAATGGACTATCGCTATCAGGACTGTATCAATCTCATGGCAGTGGGCATTCGCCTGGCGGATACGGTACATACGGTTTCCCCTTCGTACAAGCAAGATGTGATGTTGCCCAGTTCCCCACCGGAATTCATTGGTGGTGAAGGGTTGGAGGAGGATTTGAAGGCTGCGGACATTGAAGGAAGGTTGTTTGGAATTTTGAACGGCTGTAATTACAAAAACATCAATGTAGAGGCCAAAGGGGAGATTTATAGAAATACGGTCAAAGCCCTTTTCCGATGGCTACAGGATGAGGACAAAAAGTATAAAGCCGATTTTTTGGCCCATACGGGGGAGAAAATCATGCAATTTGTGGGCAATCGTCCAAAGTTCATTGTTTCCAGCGTGGCCAGATTGACCGAGCAAAAGTTTTATTTCTTCAAAAGATCGCCCGAAGCCTTTGTGGAAATATTGAAAAAATTGGAAAGGGTCCAGGGCATATTCATGCTCTTGGGGACCGGTGCACCGGAATATGAAGACCTTTTTAGGGGCATAAGTTATGAGAACAAGAACTTCATATTTACCAACGGCCAATCGGAAAGCCTGATCGATTCCATGTACCTGGAATCCGATCTTTATTTTATGCCCAGTCTTTTTGAACCCTGTGGGATAAGCCAAATGTTGGCCATGCGCAATGGAAATCCCTGTTTGGTCCATCATACCGGAGGGTTGATTGATACCGTATCACATATGAAAACCGGTTTTGCCTTTGATGGTAAGACCTACGACGAAAAGATTGAGAACATGCTCAAAGTGTTTGATGAGGCTTTGGATGTGTTTGAAAAGGACAAACCTACTTGGAAAAAGATCCAAACTGCGGCCAAACGCAAGCGATTTACATGGAAAAAATCGGTGGACAAATACTACGAACAGCTCTATAAGCTATAAGGTTTCTACCATCTTTTCAATATTGTTAATAATAATTCAAATTAATGCGTTTGAATTGTTAAAACCTTGGCTTTTTCGTAAATTTGTGGGCTTTTCAATTATTATTAAAAACACATAAATGTCTAGAACCGCAACAATAGAATTTGAAGGAAAAAAATATGAGTTTCCCGTTATGGAGGGAACCGAGAATGAATTGGCCATTGATATAAAAACATTGCGAGGTACTACAGGGATGGTCACTATAGATCCGGGGTATAAGAATACGGGTTCTTGTGAGAGCGGCATTACTTTTTTGGATGGAGAAAAGGGCATTCTAAGGTACAGGGGATATTCTATTGAGGACTTGGCGGAAAAGGCAAATTTTTTGGAAGTAGCTTACCTTCTCATTTTTGGGGAACTTCCCAACAAAGAACAGTTAGGAAAATTTGATCAAGATATTAAGGCGGAATCCCACGTTGATGAGGAAATGAAAAAGATTTTGGATGGTTTTCCAAAATCAGCCCATCCTATGGGGGTACTTTCCTCCTTGACCAGTGCTTTGGTCGCTTTTAATCCTTCTTCTGTTGATGTTTCCTCGGAACAGGCCATGTACAATTCCATTGTTCGTATTTTGGCAAAGTTCCCCGTTCTGGTGGCATGGACCATGCGAAAGAAAATGGGTTTGCCGTTGGACTATGGTGATGATAGTTTGGGTTATGTGGAGAACATTCATAAAATGATGTTCAAACGTCCCAATAAGGAATACGAGAAGAATAAAATTGTAATCGATGCTTTGGATAAGCTTCTCATACTTCACGCAGATCATGAGCAAAACTGTTCCACATCCACGGTGAGGATCGTAGGTTCGTCCCATGCGGGCTTGTTCGCTTCACTTTCTGCAGGTATTTCCGCATTGTGGGGCCCACTGCATGGAGGCGCCAATCAAGCGGTTTTGGAAATGTTAAAGGCCATCGAGGATGATGGTGGGGATACCAAAAAATATATGGCCAAGGCCAAGGACAAGGAAGACCCATTTCGATTAATGGGCTTTGGGCACAGAGTCTATAAGAACTTTGATCCAAGGGCTCGGATCATTAAGAAATCTGCCGATGAGGTTCTGGGGGCATTGGGTATAGAAGACCCTATTCTGGAAATTGCAAAAGGACTGGAGAAGGAAGCCCTGGAAGACCAATATTTTGTTGATCGGAAGTTGTACCCCAACGTGGATTTTTATTCAGGAATCATTTACAGGGCCATGGGCATACCGGTAGATATGTTTACGGTAATGTTTGCTTTGGGCCGACTTCCCGGTTGGATTGCCCAATGGAGGGAGATGCGCTTGCGAAAAGAGCCCATTGGAAGGCCCAGACAGGTTTATATAGGTGCCAACGATAGAAGCTTTGTGAAGTTAGAGAATCGATAGCATCCATCTTTTTTTGAATATTGTCCATTTCCAACATTCTTGGAAATGGACTTTTTTATATTTGCGCAAAACTACAATACATGCTAAAGCTTAATATAGCGGATGAAACTTCCCGGTTAAAAGCAGTGGTACTGGGGACCGCAGAAAGAAGTGGTCCCGTCCCGAAACCCGAAGATGCTTACGATCCCAAATCCCTGGAACACATTTTGGCCGGCACCTATCCCAAAGAGGAAGATATGATTAAGGAAATGGATGCGTTTGTTGCGGTTTTTGAGAAGTATGGGGTAGAAGTATTTCGTCCGGAGGTATTGAAGGACTGTAACCAAATATTCTCCAGGGATATTGCTTTTGTCATTGGGGATAAACTGATCAAGGCGAATATCCTTCCGGATAGGGAAGAAGAGTTCGAGGCCATTCTACATGTGTTGGAATATATTGATCCAGATACTATTTTATACCCTCCAGAGGAAGTACATATTGAAGGCGGGGACGTAATGCCATGGAACGACGATATTTTTATTGGAACATACACCGGGCATGATTATCCTGACTATATCACGGCAAGAACCAATTGGGAAGGAGTGGATTACATCAAACAAATGTTTCCCACTAAAAAGGTGAAGTCCTTCGAATTGCGAAAATCCATTGCAAATCCCAAGGAAAATGCCCTTCACCTGGATTGTTGTTTCCAGCCCGTAGGTAAGGATAAGGCCATTATTCACAAAAATGGGTTTTTGATCGAAGAGGAATACCAGTGGCTGGTAAATTACTTTGGGAAAGAAAATGTTTTTGAGATAAGCGCGGATGAAATGTACCGCATGTTCAGTAATGTATTCTCCATTTCTCCTGAGGTGGTGGTTTCTGAGCAAAATTTTACCCGTCTCAATAATTGGTTAAGGGACCAGGGCTTTACTGTAGAGGAGATTCCGTATTCAGAGATTTCAAAACAAGGAGGACTCTTGCGTTGTAGTACGTTGCCTTTGGTACGGGGAATAATGTAGTTACGAGGGATATATCATCTTTTATATTTTATTTTATCAAGACTATTGTGTACTCTGTACGTACTTTTCGATATTTGGGATGTGATGTAAAAACTTTATGAAGCTTTCCTATTGGGATATTTCCATAGTACTGGTCTATATTGTAGGGGTGTTGGCCCTCGGGTTTTATCTTTCGAAAAGGTCATCAAAAAATCTGGAATCCTATTTTTTAGGGGGCAATAAATTGCCGTGGTACTACTTGGGGCTTAGCAATGCTTCCGGGATGTTCGATATTTCCGGAACCATGTGGACGGTGGGCATTCTATTTGTCTATGGCCTTAAAAGTGCATGGTTGCCTTGGCTATGGCCCGTATGGAACCAGGTCTTTATCTTCGTTTATTTGGCCATATGGATGCGGAGGTCCAATGTAATGACGGGAGCAGAGTGGATTACATTTCGGTTTGGTGACGGCAAAGGTGCCAAATTGTCCCATATCATCATTGTGATATTTGCCGTAATCAGTGTGTTGGGCTTCATTGCCTACTTTTTTGAAGGGATCGGGAAGTATTGTACTTCCATTCTCCCATGGGATTTGACATTTGATTTTTTGGGATACCAGGTCTCATCGGCCAAAAGCTACGCACTTTTGGTTTGTGGGCTCACTTCCCTCTATACGGTCAAGGGAGGTATGCATAGCGTGGTAGCTACGGAAGTAATGCAATTTGTGATCATGACCATAGCGTGTGTTGGTGTAGGGATCATTGCCTATAACATGACCAGTGCCGAGCAAATAGACGCTGTGGTCCCAGAGGGGTGGAAGGAACTTATATTTTCTTGGAAACTTGATCTTGATTGGAGTGAAACGACCTTCCCCCAAGTCAATGGAAAAATAGCTAAAGATGGTTTTGATTTATTTGGGCTATTGTTTGTCCTAATGGTGTTGAAAGGGATTTTGGCATCTACCGCCGGTCCTGTACCAAGCTATGATATGCAACGGATCCTTGCGACCAAGAACCCCGCTGAGGCGGCAAAGATGAGTTTTTTGACCATTTGTGTACTCTATATTCCCAGATATTTTATGATTGTCGGTTTTACCGTACTTTCCTTGGCATATCTGGGCCCGGAACTTATGGCCATGGGAGCAAATATTGATTTTGAGCAGATTCTGCCCCTGGCCATCAACAAATTCTTGCCCGTGGGACTTAAAGGACTGATGCTTGCCGGATTTTTGGCCGCTTTTATGGGAACCTTTGCAGCCTTTGTCAATGCCGCTCCTGCCTACATCGTCAATGATATCTACAAAAAGTATATTAATCCCAAGGCCCAGGATAAACGATTGGTAAGGTTAAGTGTCATTTCATCTTTGGGAATCGTTGTTATTGGAATAGTTTTTGGCCTCAACGCAGGTTCCCTCAATGAGCTGATTTTATGGTTGAGTTCTGCCTTGTATGGAGGGTATGTGGCGGCCAATGTATTGAAGTGGGTATGGTGGAGGTTTACCGGCAATGGATATTTTTGGGGAATGCTATTTGGTTTGGTGGCTTCCACCATAAAACTCTTTTTCTTTTCCGAGTATGTGGACATATTTGTTTTCCCTATCATATTCCTGTTTTCCTTTTTGGGATGCATAGTGGGAACCTATCTGGAGCCACTTCCAAATCGTGAAGCGGTAAAAACGTTTTACAAACAAACCCGACCTTGGGGCTTTTGGGGACCTATCAAAAAGGAAGTCATGGCGGAGGACCCCTCCTTTGTGCCCAATAAAGACATGGGACGCGATGCATCCAATATAGGTATCGGTATCGTCTGGCAAATGGCCCAGGTGGTCATTCCCATTTATTTTATGCTTAGGGAGAACACCCAGATGGTGGTATGGTCCGCAGTTTTAATTCTGACCAGTTATCTATTAAAAAGGTTGTGGTGGGATAATCTAAAGAACGTTTAGTGTTATGGATGGAAGTTTAATGATCAGTGGAACTTTTTTGGACGAAATAAGCCATGATATTCCGCATCAGAATTGGGGAAGGAAAGAGTGGGAAAACGATTTTAAGCTCATGAAAAAAATGGGCATTGATACCGTAGTTCTTATTCGATGTGGCTATCAAAAGTTTTTAACGTACCCTTCTAAATACCTGGTTCAGAAAAAGGATTGTTTTATGCCAAGGGTTGACCTGGTCAAACAATTTCTGGAATTGTCGGAACTTTATGGGATGCAGTTTTATTTTGGAACCTATGATAGTGGAGCCTATTGGGCGACCGGTAATATGACGAAGGAACTTGATGTTAACCTTAAGGTTATTGAAGAGGCTTATGCCCAATATGGGCATTTCAAGAGCTTTAAAGGATGGTATTTAAGTCTTGAGCTAAGCAGAAGGACAAAAGGGGCCATTGAGACCATTGCTACATTGGGGAAGCAGTGCAAAGCGGTAAGTCAGGGTTTGCCCGTTTTTATCTCGCCCTGGATTGATGGTAAAAAAGCAGTGATGGCGGCAGATAGTTCCATTTCCAAGGAAGAAGTGGTATCCCTTAAAGAACACCAAGCGGAATGGAACGAGATTTTTGATGGCGTACAGGGTGCCATAGATATTGTGGCTTTTCAAGATGGCCATGTAGCTTATGATGAACTGGAGGACTATTTGAAGATCAACAAAAAACTGGCAGATACCTATGGTATGCAGTCATGGACCAATACCGAGTCATTTGATCGGGACATGCCCATAAAGTTTTTACCCATAAAGTTTGAAAAACTATTATTAAAACTGGGGGCGGCCAAAAGGGCTGGATGTACAAAGGCCATAACATTTGAATTCTCCCATTTTATGAGTCCCCAGTCTTCCTATCGTCAAGCAGGCCATTTGTACAATAGGTACCTGGAGCATTTTGGAGAACAGCTAACATCATGACCAAATCCTAAATCGTTTGAAAAAGTACGTTGACATCTACAGGGAGGAACTGTCCAAGGAAGTGATCCCATTTTGGGAAAGCCATTCCAAGGATGATGCTTATGGCGGCTATTTTACCTGTCTTGATTTAGAGGGGAATGTGTATGACACGGACAAATTTGTTTGGTTGCAGGCCAGACAAGCGTGGATGTTTTCAACATTCTACAATTCGTTGGAAGCAAATCCCAATTGGAAGGAAATGGCCAGGCATGGCATTGATTTTCTCGAAAACTATGGTAGGGATAAAAATGGGGATTGGTATTTTTCCCTAGATCAAAGGGGAAATCCATTGGTGCAGCCCTATAACATTTTTTCCGATTGTTTTGCTGCGATGGCTTTTGGGGCGTATTATGGGATTTCCGGTGAACAGCGTTATGCAGAAATTGCTAAAGACACATTTTGGAATATCCTTAAGCGCCAGGATAATCCCAAAGGAGGTTACAATAAGAAATACCCAGGAACACGAAATCTACAAAACTTTGCACTGCCCATGATCCTCAGCAATCTTTCCATGGAATTGGAGCCCATTCTAGGGAAGGAAGAGGTATCAAAGATAACAGCGGACATTGCCACACTCATCATCACTAAGTTTTATGATTCCCAAAGGGGTTTGGTATTGGAAAACATTTCTGAAGGTGGGGAATTTGTGGATAGTTTTGAAGGAAGGCTTCTAAATCCCGGACATGCCATTGAAGCCATGTGGTTCATTATGAATATTGGATTACGGAACAATGATTTGGTTTTAGTGGAAAAGGCCGAACAAATTATGTATCAACAACTGGAAAAGGGATGGGACGAGAAATATGGTGGCATTTTTTACTTCTTGGATGCCAAAGGTAAACCGACGGAACAATTGGAATGGGACCGGAAATTGTGGTGGGTACATTTGGAAACCCTGGTGGCCCTGGCAAAAACCTACGCCTTTAATCGCAGTCCAAAGGCCAAAACCTGGTTTGAAAAAGTACATGAATATACGTGGAACCACTTTAGGGACCCCAAAAATGGAGGGGAATGGTACGGCTATCTGGATAGAAGGGGAGAACTGTTGCTTCATTTAAAAGGGGGCAAATGGAAGGGGTGTTTTCATGTGCCACGGGCACTCTTGGAAATTTCAAGAACGCTGGATACCATTTGAAGGATACCAAATATGATACGATGATGAGAATACTATTCCTGACCATTTCCTTTTCTTTTTTTATGCTTGGGCATTCCCAAAAAGAAGTGGATATCCTTATTATTGGAGGTGGTGCCGGAGGAACTTCGGCAGCTATTCAAGCTGCTCGTATGGGAGCAAGTGTGCAAATCCTGGAAAAGACCGAATGGTTGGGCGGTATGTTGACTTCCGCGGGCGTATCGGCCATTGACGGCAACCATAGACTGCCATCCGGTATTTGGGGAGAATTTCGTCAAAAACTATATGAATATTATGGGGGGCCACAGGAGGTGGCTACGGGTTGGGTCAGTCATACCCTTTTTGAACCTTCCGTTGGCAATGCCATTCTTACCAAAATGGCCACTATCCCCAATTTGGATGTTGTTTTTAATGCCCGGTATGGAAAAGTCGAAAGGGAGCAGGAAAAGTGGAAGGTGAAGTATAGGTCAAAGGGGAAGGAACTGTTCACCAAAGCTATCGTGCTTATTGATGCTACCGAAACCGGTGAACTATTGCCTTTGGTAGGTGCGGAGTACCGCCTTGGGATGGATTCCAAAAAGGAGACTGGGGAAGCGCAAGCTCCCGGGATTGGGAATGCCATAGTGCAGGATTTGACCTATGTGGCCATTCTAAAGGATGTAGGGCAGAAAACACACACCAAAGGATTGGTGGACAGGCCCAAGGATTATAATCCCAAAGCATATGCCTGTGCCTGCCATAGGGAAAAAGGGGAGATGTTCGGTGGCGTGTCCGATTGTGAACAAATGCTGAATTATGGTAAGCTTCCCAACAATAAGTATATGATCAATTGGCCCAATTGCGGTAACGATTATTTTGTGGATTGGCCCCAACTTTCAGAGACCGAAAAAAAAGAGGCAATCGAAAGGGCAAAGCGCTTCACCCAGGGATTTGTCCATTATATCCAAAACGAATTGGGTTTCACCCACCTAAGGCTGGAGAAGGAATTTCCCACCAAGGACGGATATCCCATGATTCCCTATCATAGGGAAGGTAGAAGGGTAAAGGGAGAGGTGTTTTTGGTTGCCGATCATTTGGAAAGGCCCTATGATTTTGAACTGTATAAAACGGGGATTGCCGTAGGGGACTATCCTATAGACCATCACCATGATAAGAACCCAAATGCCCCCAAAATTGAATTCATAAACATCAAAGTGCCCAGTTATAATATTCCCATGGGGTGCTTAATTCCAAAAGGGATGGAAAACTTTCTGGTGGCGGATAAGAACATCAGTGTTTCCAATATTGTAAATGGCACTACGCGGTTACAACCAGTGGTATTGGGTATAGGACAGGCATCAGGGGCCATAGCGGCCTTGGCCGTTTTGGATAAGGTGTCAACCACCAAGATATCCATTAGAAAAGTCCAACAGGCCTTACTGAACAGCAAAGCCTATCTCATGCCATTTATAGATGTTCCCCCAACGGATAGAGCGTTTGAATCGATTCAAAGAATAGGGGCCTCCGGAGTACTCAAAGGCTATGGGGTACCCTATAAATGGGCCAATGAAACCTGGTTTTATCCGGAAAGGATGGTTTCGGAATTTGAATTAAAGTCTGGTTTACTAGGCGCTTACCCCAAACTAAGGGACCTGCCTGCTTCTGGAGCATGGGTATCGCCCAAGTATATCGTGGACATCATGAATTCGCTTACCAAAGAAATAACCCTGGACAATTTAAAGGAATTATGGACTGCTGGAGCCGTTCCCGCACCTTTTTCCGAAACAGATCCCTTGGACAGGCGTACAATCAGTATTTTAATTGATAAGCTTTTGAATCCGTTTGAACGCGAGGTGGATTTTGAGGGCAAATAAAAGAAATGGTGACAGGGTTCCAGGCGGACTTGGAACTAAATTCTATAGGGATACCAATTCTTGGGAAAATAAAATCCATATTTGCACATCCGTTTAGGATATACTTCAAATTTCAATAAGCTGATAGTAACTTAAAATGCAGATTACCAATACCATACTAATGATTAGGCCAGTGGCTTTTCGAATGAACGAACAAACTGCCGTAAATAACTATTTCCAGGAAGATTTAGGTTCAAAGAATTCCGAAATCAATACAAGGGCACAGGCGGAATTTGATGCTTTTGTAAAGGTGCTCCGGGACCACGGGGTGAAGGTAGTGACCATAAACGATCAGTTGGAAACGGATACACCAGACTCCATTTTCCCAAACAATTGGGTCTCCTTTCATGATAGTGGCACAGTGGTAATCTATCCCATGTTCGCTCCCAACAGAAGAAAGGAACGCAGGGAGGATATCTTTGCTATTTTGGAGAAGGAAGGTTTCCGAATAGATACCGTTATTGATTATACGGCTGCTGAAGAAGAGGGTGTGTTTTTGGAGGGAACGGGAAGTATACTGAAGGACCGGGTGAATCAAAAAGCGTATTGCGCATTATCTGAAAGGGCACACGAAGCACTTTTTATAGAGTTCTGTGAGGATTTTGACTGTTTCCCCGTGATTTTTACGGCCAATCAAACCGTGAACGGGGAGCGTTTGCCCATTTATCATACCAACGTAATGATGGCCATGGCAGAGACCTTTGTGGTCATTTGTTTGGATACCATTGATGATAAAAAAGAACGGAAAAATGTGGTGGAACACCTAAAAATGGATGGGAGGGAAATCATTCCGATAACGGAAGGCCAAATGCACCATTTCGCCGGCAATATGCTTCAGGTGATAGGAAAGAATGGAAAACGTTTTATGGTGATGAGCTCCCAGGCGTACCATAGTTTAAGGGAGGATCAAATCCAAGCCATTGAAAAGCATTGTGCTATCATCCATAGCCCTTTGGAGACCATAGAAACCTGTGGTGGCGGATCGGCTCGATGTATGATGGCAGAGGTGTTTTTGCCGAAAACCTAAAGGTTAAACTCTCTTCATGGACTAAATCCATCGACCAACTTAAATAATGTCATAACTGCTCTGGTGGAGAGGGGTGATTCGGCAAGGCCGAATCAGGTAGGTTGAAACTATTTCTATTGTTCAGATTGGTTAAAATGACTCTTTATCTCCTCTAAAACTGAAGACAAATGCTCAAAAACCATTTTGTTCTCAAAACGAACTACGGTATAGCCCAAGTTTTCCAAATACTCTTGCCGTATTAAGTCGTTTTCTTCTGCGGTTGGGTTTAAGTGTACTTCTCCATCCAATTCGATGATTAGTTTTTCAGAAGCACAATAAAAATCTACGATATAAGGACCAATACCATGTTGTTTTTGAAAGCGTCTACCTTTTAGCTGTTTTGCTTTTAAGTATTTCCATAGAAAGGCCTCTGCCGGAGTTAAGTTTTTCCGGAGTTGCTTTCGGAAGTTTTGAAGCGCTTTTCTATTGTGAATTCTTTTCATTTTTGGGAAAATACACAATTTATGGAATAGCTGCTTTTTTGGTAGGGAAAGGGATAAATCCTCTTTAAGTGAATAGTGATTGAAATGAATGATCAAACCCTCCGTCCCAATGATTATTGGGA
>WNKP01000012.1 GCA_009797885.1 Flavobacteriaceae bacterium GF1 | reverse complement strand
TTGGGAAGATTCGTAAGGGTATCATCCCAGCAGGGCATTAGAAGGGCATCCCAACAAAAAGGGACGGCCCAACAAAACTTGGAGAACGTATGGAGATTACCGATTGGACAAGCTGGCCCATACGGCAAAGGAAGGATGGAAATGCCGAAAAACCATGAATTGAATTAGGTTTGGGATGATATAACCTTGTTCTGGGGTTTTGAATTGTGCCGGAATTAAGGTACATTTCGTTTAGCGAAACAGATTTTTATTTGACCAATGGAAAATCAAATAAATAATAGATTTAGTAACACTAAAGTCGGGGAGCATAAAAAATCAATTATCCCTGAAATCCTACTTTTCTTACGTCCCAATAGTTAATCTGGAAATCAGTAATTTTTTAAATCTATTTTCTTTTGAACGACCTTATAAACCTAAAAAACAAAGTTCTGTTTTACACGGATGTAGATGAGGAAATCCTGGGAAGGGAACTGGTTAAATATGAAAGAATATCCTTGGGAAAAGCCGATTTTTTGGTAAGACCGGGACAGATTGTTGACCGATTCTATTATTTGGAAAAGGGATGTATTTGTTACTATAAAGAAGAGGAGGGGGAAATTAAGGTTTTGGAATTCTATACCGAAGATGTTTTTTTTACCGATTTACCCTCCTATGTGAACCAACAACCCTCAAATTGCTACTTAAAGGCCATTGAATCGAGCATGGTGTTCGCTGTGAAAAAGGAGGTGGCGGAGGAATCATTCAACAATTCACACCAATTGGAAAGATTTGGAAGGCTTTCCATGCAAGAAGCGTTTATGAAATTATTTTCCCGGGTCGAACGCATGAGTATTCGAAGTAATGAGGAACGATACTTGCGACTGCTCGAAAAGCGACCTGACCTCTTCCAGCGAGTACCCAATTACCTTATCGCAAGTTACCTGGGTATGACACCCGTGGGCTTATCCAAGCTTCGAAAAAGGTTGTCCAAAGCCTGACCAAACCTGTTTTTGATTCGTTTACCTTCTATTTATTAAACCAGTTTAACGAGTTTCGCTACAATTAGTGCTAACTTCATTGACTTTCAAAAACTGGGTTATGAAAAAATCGTATGTAGACATAGAATCACTGAAGTTTTTACTGTTCCAAGTGCACCAAATTAAGGAAGTGCTTTCCCAAGAACATTTCGCCGAATACGATGAGGGTTCCATTGAACTGTTTCTTGATTCGGTCAAGGATTTTGCGGATAAGGAAATGTTTCCCTATTTCAAGGAGATGGATGAGCGACCTGCGCATTTTAAGGATGGGGAGATCATTGTACACCCCCAAATTGGGAACTATATGAAAATGGCTGGGGAAATGGGTTTTATTGGGGCCCCTTTTCCGTATGACATAGGGGGACTGCAATTGCCTTCAATGGCCATAAATGCCTCAGCGTTTATCCAGGAAACGGCAAACAACCATATGCCGGGCTATGCGGGATTGACGTTGGGGGCGGCAGAACTCATTGTTCATTTTGGCAATGAATCCCTTAACGAAACTTTTGTCCCCAATATGATTTCGGGTAAATGGGGTGGTACCATGTGCCTGACCGAACCACAAGCCGGGAGTTCATTATCGGATATTGTAACTTCTGCGGAACCGAAAGGGGATTGTTTTACCATACACGGACAAAAAATATTCATTTCCGGAGGTGATCATCAAGGCGCTGAAAATATTGTGCATTTGGTATTGGCCAGGATAAAAGGGGCACCTGCTGGCACCAAGGGGATATCCCTATTTGTCGTTCCCAAGCATCGGCCAAAACCTGATGGTTCCCTGGAGTTTAATGACGTGACCACGGTCGCCGACTTTCAAAAAATGGGACAAAAGGGGTATTGTACCACCCATCTCTTTTTTGGTGATAAGGAAGATTGCAAGGGTTGGCTTGTTGGAGAACCCAATCAAGGGCTAAAGTATATGTTCATGATGATGAATGGGGCCCGTATTGCCGTTGGCAGGGGGGCAGCGGCCATAGCCACCGCCGCTTACCACGCCTCTTTGAGCTATGCCCACGAGCGACCCCAAGGGCGGGAGTTGGAACGAACAGGTAAGAAGGATGTCTCCCAGGAGCAGACACTTATTATAAATCATCCCGACGTTCGTAGGATGTTATTGGTACAAAAGGTAGTTTCAGAAGGCTCCTTGAGCTTAGTGTTCCTTACCTCAAAGTATTATGATCTTTCCATGTCCTCAGCTAATGAAAAGGAACGGGCCAAGTACAGACTTCTGTTGGAACTGTTGACACCCGTGGTCAAAACCTACCCATCCGAAATGGGGATTACGGCGGTGAACAATGGAGTCCAGGTCCTTGGGGGCTATGGTTTCTGTTCGGACTACATTTTGCAACAGTACCTAAGGGATATTAGGATATTTGCCATTTATGAAGGTACTACAGGAATTCAGTCCCAGGATTTGTTGGGAAGAAAAATTACTATGGAAAACGGAAAAGCCTTGATGCTGTTGTCGGAAGAGATACAACAATCCATTAAAATGGCGATGACCTACGAATCCTTGGTTCCTTATGCCAAAAAACTAGGTGAAAAATTAGGACTTACCCAGAGTGTTTTACAATTCTTGATGCGTTTCGCCGGGCAGGGGGACTATCAACGTTTTTTGGCCGATGCCACTCCATTTATGGAATTCTTCAGCACAATTATCATTGGCTGGCAATGGTTGGTCATTGGTACCCACGCGCAACATGCTTTGGTTACAAACGCCACGGTGTACTCCCAAGAATTTTATGAGGGTAAGATTCACGCAATGAAGTTTTACTTTACATACGAACTTCCCAAAACCCTGGGGCTTTCGGAGATTTTGATGAATCCCGAATCCTTGACCTTGAATTCGGACAAAAAGATATTTGCGTAAAATGAATGAAATAAGATCAAAGTTTGACCTTTCCGGTAAGGTAGCCATTGTAACGGGCTCAAGTAAAGGAATTGGTCGTTCCATTGCCCTGGGCTTGGCAGAAAATGGGGCAAAGGTTGTGGTGAGCAGTAGAAAACAGGAAGCTGTGGATCTTGTGGCAGAAGCGTTTCAGGCAAAAGGTTTAAGTGCCACTGGAATTGCGTGTCACATTGGTGATGGGGAACAACGAAAAAACTTGGTGGAAAAGACCATGGAAACCTATGGAAGGATAGATGTATTGGTTAACAATGCCGCTATCAATCCATTTTACGGTCCATTGGAAGCAGCAACGGAAGAAGTTTTTGATAAGATTATGGACGTTAATGTAAAGGCTCCTTGGTTGCTGTCCAATTTGGTTCAGCCCCACATGAAAGTGCATGGGGGAAGCATCATCAATATTGCTTCCGTGGAAGGGATACATCCTGGGTTTCGTTTGGGATTATACAGCATGACGAAATCAGCCTTGATCATGCTGTCCAAAAATCAGGCAAAAGAGTGGGGTACATATGGAATCCGCTCCAATGTGGTATGCCCAGGATTGATAAAGACAAAGTTTAGTGAAAGCCTTTGGTCCAATGAAGAATTGGTTGGTATGTATACCAATACCATCCCGCTTCGTAGGGTTGCTGAACCCGATGAAATGGCAGGATTGATCATGTTATTGGCTTCTGATGCGGGCTCTTATATGACCGGCGGTGTTTATGCTGCAGATGGGGGTTATCTCATTTCAGGTTAATTTCAAAGCAGATCAAATGAATTTTGAATACAGTGAAAAGTCGCTAAAGCTTCAAAAAAAACTACAGCATTTTATTGAAGAACATATTACACCTGTTGAAGAAGAGGTTAATGCGTTTCATGCGAATCCGGAAAATAGATGGAAAAGGTGGCAGGGAACCGAAGCGTTGAAAGAGAAAGCAAAGGCGGCAGGTTTATGGAATCTATTCCTACCAAAATCCTATGGCAGTTTTAGTCCAGGCTTTACAAATTTGGAATACGCCCCATTGGCAGAACAAATGGGCCGAATTCTATGGTCCTCGGAAGTTTTTAACTGTAGTGCCCCAGATACTGGAAACATGGAGGTTTTGGCTAAATATGGAACTCCAGAGCAACAGGAAAAATGGTTAAGACCACTATTGAATGGGGAAATCCGTTCAGCCTTTTTAATGACAGAACCGGATGTGGCTTCCTCGGATGCCACCAATATCGAAACCTCCATTGTTGCGAATGGTGACAACTATATCATCAATGGCCGAAAATGGTGGTCTTCGGGAGCTATGGATCCCAACTGTGAAATTGCCATCGTCATGGGGAAAACGGATTTTGACGCTCCGCGATACCAGCAGCAAAGCATGATTCTGGTTCCCATGGACAGTCCGGGCTTGGAGCTTGTGCGTCCACTAACGGTGTTTGGGTATACCGATTCCCCGGAAGGACATGCGGAGGTACAACTGACCAATGTTAGCGTACCAAAATCCAACATATTGCTTGGGGAGGGAAGGGGTTTTGAAATTGCGCAGGGCCGGTTGGGACCGGGACGCATTCATCACTGTATGCGATTAATTGGTATGGCCCAGCGTTCCCTGGAAATCATGGCGGAACGTACCGTACAGCGAAAGCCCTTTGGAAGGACTTTGGATACCTATAGTAGTGTTCGTCAAGCCATTGCCTTATCCGCTTCCGAGATAACGCAGACAAGGTTATTGGTATTGTCGGCAGCGGATAAAATGGATAAGGTGGGGAATAAAGAAGCAAAAGATCTTATTGCCATGATAAAAATTGTTGCTCCCAATATGGCATTAAAAGTAATTGATAGGGCCATTCAGGTTTTGGGAGGTAAAGGGGTTGGAAATGATACCCCCTTGGCCCATTTTTTTGCCGCAGCAAGAATGTTACGTTTAGCGGATGGTCCGGATGAGGTACATATGAGTCAATTGGGAAAACACATTATTAAAAAATATTCCGCATCATAGGCATGGCATTTGAAAATCCTACAAGACCAGTTCGGGAAGGTGAAGAGCTCAATGCGTCAAAACTAAAGGTGTTTTTGGCCGCCAACGGTTTAATCGGCTCCGATAATAGCGAACTTCTGGTGTATCAATTTTCAAATGGATACTCCAATTTAACCTATTTACTTCGGATTGAAGGAAAGGAATACGTATTGCGTAGGCCACCTTTCCATGCGCCGAAACGAGGTCATGACATGGGGCGCGAGTATAGGGTCTTAAAACATTTGAATCCCTTTTTTTTGAAAACCCCAAAGGTTTTTGTTTTTACCGAGGATACGGAAATAATCGGAGTCCCCTTTTATATCATGGAAAAGGTGGAAGGCAAGATTTTATCTGCAAAAGCTGCCTACGACATGCGGCTAAAACCGAAAGAGTTCAGCACCATCTCCAACACCTGGCTGGATACTTTTGTGACCTTTCACAATATTGATTATAAAGAAGTGGGCTTGCAGGATCTGGGAAGACCGATAGGGTATGTATCTCGGCAAGTGACCAATTGGGGAAAGCAATACCTGGCCGCAGCTACCGACAATGTTCCGACGGCTGAAAAAGTGATGGGATGGATGGAGGCCAATCAGCCTACAACATATGACCATACCTTGATTCATAACGATTTTAAGTATGACAATGTGGTGTTTTCAGATGACAGTTGGACAACTATTTCAGCGGTTCTGGATTGGGAAATGTGTACTCTGGGGGATCCTTTGATGGACCTGGGTACGTCCTTGGGTTATTGGACTACAGCTAAGGATGCTGAATTCATGAAGCAAGGCCTTCCCTCGCCAACGGTAATGGAAGGTAACCCTTCACGAAGTGAAATAGTACACCAATATGCACTCAAAAGCGGACGATCCGTGGATAATTTGGTGTTCTATTATGTGTTTGGCCTGTTTAAAATCGCGGTCATTGCCCAACAGATCTATTACCGTTTCAAACACGGACATACGAACGATTCAAAATTTGCCCATCTCAATGAAGCCGCTGCCTTATGCTGTAATACGGCCTGGTTGGCCATTCAAAAGAACAAAATAGATAACTTGTATTAATGGAATCCTATCTTAAAGCAAATCCGGATGAGTTTCAAAAATTCAAAAATGCTACTGCCAATGCCTTAGTGGAATACAACGCTTTTTCCGACTTTATGGGAATGGCCGGGGCAGAGGGATATCCGTCCCACTTTCGCGAACGTGCCTTGTTGGATTTCAGGTTAATTCATTGCCAATCAATTCAACACTAATGGATCTAAAGGAAAAAGTAGTCATTGTAACAGGTGCAGGCAGCGGTATCGGGAAGGCTACGGCCGAACTATTTGGAAAACATGGTGCCCAGGTTATTGTTTCGGATATCCATATGGAGAATGCCCAAAAGGTGGCCGACGGGATTTTGATGGATGATGGTAAGGCAATGGCGCATCAAACTGATGTGACACAATTTGAAGAAGTTGAAAACCTGGTACAAAAGACCGTTTCCAAATACGGGCGATTGGATATTATGGTCAACAACGCAGGAATTGGTGGAAAAAACCAGGCTAAGACCGCAGACCATACCCTGGAGGACTGGCATAATGTTATTGCGGTGAACCAGACCGGGGTTTTTCATTGTATGAAACTGGCTTTGGCCATAATGGTAGAGCAGGGTTATGGGAATATGGTCAATGTGGCCTCCTTGGCCGGTTTAAAACCTTCTGGAAACAATTTATCCTATGCGGCAAGCAAATTTGCGGTTGTGGGGATGACCAAATCCGCAGCTTTGGAATATGGACGAAAGAATATTCGAATCAATGCAGTTTGTCCCGGCTTCACAGAGTCCGCCCTACTGGATCAATTATTGGCGGTAAGCCCTGAAATGGGTGACAAGCTAATGCGCTTTATTCCTATGGGACGATTTGGAAAAGCGAACGAAATTGCAGAGGCCATTTGCTGGTTGGCATCGGACAACTCAAAATTCATTACGGGACAGACCATAACCCTTGATGGCGGAAACTCTTTGATTTAAGAATGGATATGAATACACTACAGCTCATAGAAAAGGGAGGATACACCATTGTTCAAATGAACAGGGGCAAAGTTAATGCCCTTAATTTTGGAATGGTTGAAGAATTGCGCGAAACATTCAGGAAATTGGAAAATGATGCTAAGGTCAAGGGTGTGATTCTAACGGGACAACCCCACTATTTTTCTGCTGGACTGGACCTCATTGAACTGGTGCGGTATGACAAAAAAAGGATAACCGAATTTTTCACCAATTTCGCTTCATTGTACAACGAGCTATTGCAGTTTAAAAAACCATTGATTGCGGCGATTACAGGACATGCCCCTGCAGGAGGTTGTGTTTTGGCAGTCGCTTGTGACAATCGATATATGGCGCAGGGGGAGAACTATGTCATAGGGTTAAATGAGGTGGCCGTCAATATCCAGATCAGTCAAAATCTTTGTGAGGTTTATGCCCATTGGATTGGAGAAGGTCTGGCGCATCGTTTTATTTTGGAAGGAAAACTGTTGCGTGGGGAAGAAGCCCTAAAAGTAGGTTTGGTAGATGAACTGGTTGCTTTGGATAACCTTCTCGAGCGGGCCGAAAAGCAAATGCAAATCTACCTAAGGGCAGACGACGAGATTTTGGTCAATACCAAACAAAAGCTGAGAAAAAGTTTGTTGGAGAAATTGGATCCAAATCCTGCAAATGCCCTAAAAGAGGCAACGATTCTTTGGTGGAAGCCTGAAATAAGGGCAAAGATGCTCGCCTATGTGGAGCATTTTACCAAGAAGGGAAAGTAGCCTGGGGTAAGGAAGGTCAAGGATATGCTGTACCTATTTCAGCATCCTAATGAAAACAATGTTTAATGGCACCCTGGAACAAGTTTGGGGTAACGAATAATACATAAATGATATGAACAAGCAGCTTTTATTTGTCAAAAGACCCATTGGCGAAGCCAATGCCGATACGTGGAGTTTGGTTACCAATCCTATTCCGGAACCCAAAGAAGGCGAGATTTTGATTCGGCAGCATTACATTTCCCTGGATCCCGCCATGCGTGGCTGGATGAACGATTCCAAATCCTACATCGAACCCATGGAAATTGGCTCGGTAATGCGTGCTGGTTCCGTAGGAGAGGTCATCGCATCGAACAACCATCCAAAGTTTAAGGTAGGCGATTTTGTTTCAGGTCATGGAGGGGTACAACAGTATACCGCAACGGATGGGAAGGGATATTATCCGGTTGACCCCAAACTGGCCCCGCTTCCGACGTATATTGGAACCCTGGGTATGCCTGGGATGACCGCTTATTTTGGAATTTTGGAAGTTGGTAAGATCAAGGAAGGGGATGTCGTTTTGGTCTCCGGTGCTGCTGGCGCAGTAGGAAGCATTGTTGGGCAGATCGCCAAAATAAAGGGTTGTACGGTAGTGGGTATTGCCGGTGGTCCTGAAAAATGCAATTATATCACCACTGAATTGGGGTTTGATGGCGCTATTGATTATAAGAATGAAAAGGTTCGTAACAGACTAAAGGAACTGTGCCCAAAAGGTATTGATGTGTATTTTGACAATGTGGGCGGTGAAATCCTGGATATTGCCCTGACCCAATTACGAATGCATGCGCGTGTGGTCATCTGCGGTGCAATTTCCCAGTACAATAACAAGATGGCCATCAAGGGTCCGAGTAATTACCTATCACTTTTAGTGAATCGTGCCAGTATGCAGGGAATGGTCGTTTTTGATTGGGCCAAAAGGTATGGGGAAGCGGCCCAACAAATGGGTGCTTGGATGGCCCAGGGCAAGTTGAAAAGCAAAGAGGACGTGTACTCGGGCATTGAGAACTTCCCACAAACTTTTAACAGGCTTTTTAGTGGTGAGAAAATGGGCAAGTTGGTGCTTAAGATAATTGAGGGGGACCTGTGAAAGCCATTCGGTGTAAATCCTACGGACCGCCTTCGAATTTGGTTTTGGAGGAGGTGGATGCGCTTAAAGCGGGACCTGGGCAGGTATTGGTTGCCGTTAAGGCCTGTGGGTTAAATTTTCCGGATACCCTGATCATTCGGGGTTTATATCAGATCAAACCCGATTTGCCCTTCTCTCCGGGAAGTGATATCGCCGGAGTGGTCAAGGAAATTGGAGAAGGTGTCAACCATGTTAAGGTAGGGCAGGAAGTATTTGGTTTTGTCCCTTATGGTGGTCTGGCAGAAGAGGTACTTGTCCCCAAAAATGCTTGTTTTCCAAAACCGCCCCAGATGGATTTTGAAACAGCGGCCTCTTTTTTAATGGCCTATGGAACATCTTTCCATGCTTTAAAGGACAGGGGTGGGCTAAAAAGAGGTGAGACCCTTTTGGTTTTGGGGGCTTCGGGTGGTGTTGGACTGGCCGCTGTTGAGTTGGGCAAATTGATGGGAGCCAAGGTTATTGCCGCAGCTTCCAGCAACGAAAAACTGGAATTGTGCAAGAAATATGGAGCCGATAGTACCTTAAACTATTCCACTATGGATTTGAAATCCACAGTTAAGGAATTGACGGAAGGGAAAGGGGTGGATGTGGTATATGACCCTGTTGGAGGTTCTTTTTCTGAAGCTGCTCTGCGCGCGACTGCTTGGAATGGCCGCTATTTGGTGGTCGGTTTTGCAGCGGGGGAAATTCCAAGGATTCCGCTAAACCTTCCACTTTTGAAAGGTGTTTCCCTGGTAGGGGTGTTCTGGGGCAATTTTGCCATAAAGGAACCCCAGCGAAATACGGCCAATAGCATACAGTTGATGCAATGGTATGCTGAGGGAAAATTAACACCCCATATCCACAATGTATATGACTTGAAGGATACCCCAAAGGCATTGGAAGAAATGATGGCAAGAAAGGTAATGGGGAAATTGGTAGTAACCGTTTAACACAAATACATGAGATTAAAGGATAAAGTAGCCATTGTAACCGGAGGTTCCCGGGGAATTGGACGTGCCGTGGCCGAATTGTTCGCCCAGGAAGGCAGTAAAGTAATCGTGGTCGATTTATTGCCCCAGGGGAAAGAAGTGGTCCAGGGGATTACGGCATCTGGAGGTAGTGCGGAATTTCACGCCGTTTCGGTAACGGATAAATCGGGTATCGAATCCCTGTTTGAGCAGATAAACTCCAAATATGGAAAGATTGATATCCTTATCAACAATGCCGGAATCACAAGGGACAGAACCTTGGAAAAAATGAGCGAGGAGGAATGGGATGCCGTTGTTGAGGTCAATCTAAAAGGGGTCTTTATTTGTACCCAAGCCGTCGCGCCGTATATGAAAGCCAACAACTACGGTCGTATTGTTAGCGCAGCTTCCAATGTTGGATTGCGGGGTAATTTTGGACAGACCAATTACGCGGCCACAAAAGCTGGGGTCATTGCCATGAGCAAGACCTGGACCATGGAATTGGGGAAACATGGCATAACCGCCAATGCAATAGCACCTGGTTTTACGATGACCGATATGGTCAAAAAAATTCCAGAGGAGCATTTGGAGGCCATAAAGGCCAGTATACCGCTCAAAACCGTTGCCCAGCCCATTGATATTGCCTATGGCTATCTGTACTTGGCATCGGATGAAGCGCGGTTCGTTTCAGGAATTTGTCTGACCATAGATGGAGGTACTTCAAGATAAACAGAGTTAACATGGCAAAACTAATCATCAAGGATCTTAAGGAATTGAACACATGGGTTGGAAAGGAACTCCCATACGGTGATTGGTTGAAAGTCACCCAGGAAATGATAAATGATTTTGCGAATGCCACTTTGGACCATCAGTGGATCCATGTGGATGTGGAAAGGGCCAATCAATATTCCCCTTTCCAAAAACCTGTGGCCCATGGTTTTCTATCGTTATCGCTACTGTCAAAACTATTGACGGACTTGATTACCGTTAGCTCGGCAAAAATGGGGGTAAACTATGGGTTGAACAAGGTACGTTTCCCCAGCCCGGTTTTGGTGGATAGCCGTGTCCGTTGCCAAGGCACTATCAAGGAAATTGAAGCCTATGGGGATAACGGGGTCAAAATTACCTGGAATTGCACCGTAATCATTGAAAATTCGGAGAAACCGGCATGTGTAGCGGAATTTATCAGTTTAATGTTTGAGTAATTCGTAAGAGTGAAGGATGGTATCAACTCGATACTTATTTGTAGCTTCGGTCCAGTAACGTTTAGGAGAAATTATAATTATGCCAGCGAAGAGTCCCTCCATTTTTCAAATTAACCTTTTTACTTTTTTTAAGCTCCCTTCCGCCTGGTGGTCCGGGGTACGTTTAAAGTCCATTGATCGTAAACGGGCGGTTGTAACCGTAAAACATCGATGGTTCAATCAAAACCCCTTTAATTCAATGTTTTGGGCGGTACAAGGGATGGCCGCCGAATTTTCCACCGGAATTTTGGTTTCAACGGCAATTCGGGAAAGTGGCCACAAAATCTCCATGTTGGTGCAGAACAATAACGCGAACTTTTCGAAAAAAGCAACAGGTAGAATAACCTTTACCTGTGAAGATGGCCATCGTATTGATGATGCCTTAAAAAAGACCATTGAGACTGGGGAGGGACAGACACTATGGATGAAATCCGTAGGAGTGAACCAGGATGGGGTTGTGGTGTCCACTTTTAACTTTGAATGGACGATCCGATTGAAAGCGTGAACCGATTATTGGCAAAACGGGCCATCCCAGGCGCGTTCAAGGGCTTGAAAGGTGGGTGCAGTTAAAAAATTGAGACTTGGAGTGACTTTTGGACAAATCCGTGTCTAACTACTGTGGGAATACTAGAATTGTCCATATTATATATGGATAGCCTAAAATTTTAGTAATTTCAAAACATAATTTGCTAAACGTAAATCAATTCATACATAAATGGGAAAATTTGAAATTAAATCCTCAGGAACAGACAAATGCATGTTCAATTTAAAGGCCGGTAACGGACAGGTAATTTTGACCAGTCAAACCTACGCAAGTAAGGATGGCTGTAAAAACGGAATCGAATCCGTTCGGAAGAATTCTCAGGATGATGGCCAATTTGAGCGTAAGACCGCAAAAGATGGAAGCCCTTTCTTCACATTGAATGCGACCAATGGGCAAGTAATTGGTAAAAGTGAAATGTACAGCTCTACTGATGCCATGGAGAACGGAATTGCTTCTGTAAAAAAGAACGCACCCGATGCCGAGGTAGTGGACAATTCCTAACATGCTTGCAATACAATATGTGAAGGCGGCCGATTCGGTTGCCTTTTTTTATTTCGTATATGAAATGGGCCACACGGAATGAAAGCGCAAATGCGCTCGACTTTTATCAGGTTTTGCTTTTGCATTCGTACTAAAAAAAAGCATTTTCATATCAATAAAACAGGGCTTGGTTCTTTTTTGCGTGCAATCAGCTGAGGGGTTGATTACTTTTGTAGGTGTTTCCATTTTCCAAGACATACGATACCTGGTCGCTTGAGCGCATTTTAAGACATGTTGCCTACTGGTGTATGTGGTGGGCGTTTTATGTGGTGGTCAATGGTAATTCCTATGGTACGGGGGAGTACTTGCCATGGTTGATATTGGAACTTTGTGTACTTCCCATAAAGCTTTCTTTTACCTACTTTGTGGTGTATTATTTGTTACCGCGGTATTCCAAAAAGAAGCGGTATGTTTCCCTGTTTTTGATTACAATCGGTCTGGCTCTGGTCGGTGGGGTATTGATAAGGGTATTGGACTTTTATTATGTTAGTAAATACCTTCTCCCTTCTGCCAAATATCTACACAAAATTGATGATTCCCAATTCTTGACGTTTAAGCTCGCCTACAAGGTATTGGATTTGCTGTTTGTAGTATCCCTGGTCATCACTATTAAGTTTGTTCAGCAACAGATTACGCACGAAAGGTATACCAAGGACTTACTTACCCAGAAATTAAAGACGGAACTCCAGTTTTTGAAACACCAGTTGCAACCCCATTTTTTGTTCAATACCTTAAACAACCTTTATGGGATGATCTTGACCAAAGACGAAAAAGCAGGGGAGGTGGTCATAAAGTTATCCGAGATTATGAATTATATGCTTTATGAATCCAATGATACCCTCATACCTTTGGACAAAGAATTGGCCAATTTGACCAATTATATCCATTTGGAACGAATACGGTACGGAGAGGAATTGGAAATGCGCTATGAGATGGAAGGGGATACCGATAATGTTAAGATTCCCCCGCTTATTTTAATTTCCTTTGTGGAGAATGCGTTTAAGCACGGACCTTCGGTGTATTCCGATATTAGCTGGATTCATATTAAGGGAAAAGTACGGAAAGACAGCTTCCATTTTACAGTGGAAAACAGCCTTGGATCAAATAAAAAGGGGGAAAAGCCAAAGAAGCCGGAAATCAATAGTGGCATTGGATTGCTAAACGTCCGCAAGCGTTTGGAGTTGATTTATGGTGATGGCTACGTACTTTCGATTAACCCCTCCGATACCTATAAAGTAGAACTGGAAATACCACATAGTTAAATGGAGACTTTACATTGTATGATCGTGGATGATGAGCCAATGGCAATTAAGGTCATTGAATCCCATTTACAGGAGTTTAATGATATAAAGCTGGTGGCCTCCTGCAGAAATGCTACCCAAGCCTTTGACGTACTTCAAAACCATAAGGTGGACTTCATTTTTTTGGACATTGAAATGCCCAAGATGGATGGGCTCTCTTTTTTGAAGTCGTTAAAAAATCCGCCCCTGGTACTTATCACAACGGCGCATCGGAAGTTTGCCCTGGATGGATTTGAGCTGGATGTGCTGGACTATCTGTTAAAACCCATCTCTTTGGACCGGTTTATGCAAGCCATTGCCAAAATAAGGCGTTTGCGACAGTTGAAAGGGAACCACCAGGAAAACAATCCAGGTCCTACTTCCCATATTTATGTAAAAAGCGATCGGGAGAATGTGAAGATCAATCTTTTGGATATTCTGTATTTGGAGAGTTTAAAAAACCATGTGAAGATCGTGACCCCCGGGAAAAACTATATTACCATGGTGAGCATTGGCGAAATGCAAAACAAGCTGCCCAGCAATCTTTTCCTTCGCGTACACCGATCCTATTTGGTAAATATTGAACACATTCAGAACTATACCAATACCTATCTGGTCATTGATAGAAAGTCCTTTCCGCTGGGCAATGTCTATAAGCAGGAAGTATTGGAAAAACTGGACAAACACCGTATCTGATTCCAGCCCCTATAGGTCTGTTTTTCAGGACCAATCCAAAAATTTAGTATCAGTATTTCCCTCTTTCGTATAGCCAATTGTTTCCTTGGGCATTTAAAAATCCAAGCAGTAAAAAGGTCCATTACATTAGCTATAAGTTTAATGTTTCACTTAAAATTATTACGATGAAAAAAATGGGCAAGTTTTTAAAAGTAATGGCGGTTGGGTTCATTTTATTGGTTTCCATCACCGCAAACGCAAAACCCTTCTACGACAATTCCGATCCAAGGGTACAGCTGAAGGACAACAAGGTAACCATTTCGGTGCTGAACATGGCGCAGGAAGTATATACCGTACAGATTTTCTCGCGCAATAATACGCTTCTCCATAAAGAAGTATTGGGGAACGGCCATTTGGTTGGAAAAATCTTTGATTTTAACAACTCCAAAAAAGGAATGTATAGAATAGCGGTTTCCTCAAAAGGGGGCACTCTGATAGACCAAAGGTTGTGGTTGGGAAAACCCTAATGCCTTTGGGCATGATGAATATGGATTCTTGAAGTACGGTTTGTCATAAAATGCAGGAGTTTAGTAGCGTAATCTTCATTCACCAATACAAACCGAGAACAGCGGGAATAGCATCCTTTTGAAGTAAAGGCCTGGCATTTGCCAGGCTTTTATTTTTTGAAGTTTAAATTGAAAAAACGGCCTTATCAACCTCAGAAAAGTCCTTTATTTCCTGATAGGGCCAATGGCTATAATCCCCGCTTGTTGAATTGACAATAACTATTTGTTTTGCCTTTGCATTTTCCGCTGCCAGAATGCCCGACGGGGAGTCTTCAAAAATCAGGGTCGAATGCGGGGGAATCCCCAAAATACCCATCGCCCTTAAAAATATTTCGGGATTTGGTTTGCTTTTGACCTTACCATCACTGTAACTGATCTTGGAAAGGTCAAAATACCGGCCAAGGTCCAAATGTTTAAAATAAAACTCCAGATTGTACAAATCGGACGCCGTTGCAATGGTGTAGGGTATTTTTTTGCCTGCGAGGTATTCGATAAAATCTATCGCTCCGGGCGCCAATCCCATTTCATGGTCCAGGCAAAGGGATTGATAGATATCCTCTTTTTCGATACCCAATTTTTTGATTTCATTGGGACTTAATTCAATGGAAAATAGGCTGGACAGTATTTCTGCATTGTTCTTTCCATGAATTTTCTGGTCTTTTTCCCCGTCACTTAATTTTAGGGCGTGTTTTTCCAAAAAAACGTCCCAAGCCTGATTGTGCAGATGGGTGTCAAAGAACAGCGTTCCGTTAAAATCAAAAATCACGCCTCTGATCATAAAAACTACGTTTTAGTGTCTTGGATTATTTGAATTTTGGTAATGGATGTCATCGAATCTAAAATAGAACAACTAATGGAAATGAGCGTTACTAAGTTAATCAAGGACAATTTTGAACTTTTCGGAGATTACTGCCCAATTACATTAAGGGCGTATATGGTGCCCTTAAAATCAATAATCAGGACAGGGATGGTCAAACTTCATAATCTATTTCCTCCGTACTCTTCTGGGTAGGGTGTTTGAAAGGTTGTTTTTCGTAGAACTCTTTTTGAAAATAGCATTGTTAGCGGAAAGCTCAATAATATCAAAAATGGAATTATAAATCTTCGAATAGCTTCTAACTAAAAAGTACCATACAAGCAGGTAACCTAGTGTAGTAAAATCAACGGCATTTCCTATTTCCAATGCGGAAGGTATTTCTTCAAGCTGTGCTAAGATGCTAAATCTGAATTCAAAAAAGAAGAAATAAATACTACCGAATAAACCAACTACGGCATTGATTACCAATATCTTTTTTGAATGGTTTTTACGATAGATATTTATATTTTCTTTAATCATTTTGATTTGTTCATTGGTTAGGCTAGAAAAGGTGTCATTTATCTTGTCAATTTTGCTAATGTATAATTTATCATGATTCGGTATTTTTTCAAAAACGGCGACTATTAACCATGTAAAAAATAATGTGTTTAAAAGAAGCGTGTCGTCAATCTCAAGCTGCTCTATATTTTGCAAAACGGAAGTTATAATCCATCGGATAAGAAAAATAAATATTAAAAAAACCAGAATATACAGTTTTAAAGAGTTTTTAAATACAATATATATACCATAAAGCAACAAGCATATTGGTTTAATGAGCGATTGATATATCCAATCTGATTGCTTTTTAGCAAATAATAGTGTTTTGACTATCCATTTGGGCATGGAAAACACTTTTGATACCCCCTCAATTTTAATTGGTTTAAAAAAGCCTGTTTTATTGAATGGTAAAAAGACTTCTATTACTGAAGAAGTATATGAGTTCTCTAGTTTGTTTACCAACTCATTAGAAATTGTATGGGCGGTTTTCATTTTCATACTTAGTTATATTATTTTTAAACGGCTATCAATGTAACATTCAATATCGAACCCATACTGATAAGGCGAGGAAAAAATATCAATCAAAACACTAAATATATGAACGCACACGAAATAGATTACGAGATATACGGGGAAGAAATGCAATATGTGGAAATAGAACTGGATCCCCAGGAGGCTGTAGTGGCCGAAGCAGGAAGCTTTATGATGATGGATACGGATATTAAAATGGATACCATCTTTGGTGATGGTTCCAACCAAGAATCCGGAGTATTGGGGAAACTGTTTTCTGCGGGAAAACGTTTATTGACCGGGGAAAGTCTTTTTATGACGGCTTTTTTGAATATTGGACAGGCCAAAAAGCAGGTCAGCTTTGCCTCTCCCTATCCCGGAAAGATAGTTCCCATAGATTTATCAGAAGTCGGCGGAAAATTCGTCTGCCAGAAGGATGCCTTTTTATGCGCTGCCAAAGGAGTGACCGTGGGCATTGAGTTTTCAAAACGATTGGGTCGCGGCCTTTTTGGAGGGGAAGGATTTATTATGCAGAAGTTGGAAGGTGACGGCCTGGCTTTTGTCCATGCGGGAGGTACGCTGGCCAAAAAGACCTTGGCCCCCGGTGAAGTACTGAAGGTGGATACGGGCTGTATAGTTGGTTTTACCAAAGATGTGGATTACAATATTGAGTTTATAGGCGGGATAAAAAATACCGTTTTTGGTGGTGAAGGCTTGTTTTTTGCCACCTTAAGGGGACCGGGAACAGTGTATATCCAATCCCTGCCCTTTAGCAGATTGGCCGGGCGTGTATTGGCGGCCGTACCCAGAGGGGGCAAGGATAAAGGTGAAGGAAGTATTTTAGGTACTTTGGGCGATATCGCCATGGGGGATAGGGGGTTTTAAATGTCAAAGTACGAAATTAGAAATACGAAATACGAAATTGGAAGTCCTGCCCATAAAATTGGCTTCCCCATGCTGGTTAGAGCTTTTACCTATGAATCTGGAAAGGGACTACGAATAGTAACCGCAAATCTGGATTCAGGCCCTTTGCCTTAAAAGACGCTTTTAATATTTCTAATTTTGTATTTCGAACTTAGAACCTTTTCTACATGAACTTCAAAAATCTGGTCAATTTCCTAAAAGAACTGCAAAAGAACAATACCAAGGAATGGATGGATGCCAATCGGAAATGGTATAAGGAAGTCCGTGACGATTACATTGGTTGGTTGGACGGGATGAACGCCAAATTGGCGACCATAGATGATGATTACTATGATACACCGGGTAAAAAAGGCATCAATAGGATCAATAACAACCTCATGTTTCATCCCAATAAACCCATTTATAAAGATCACTTTGGTGCAGGATTTGATAAACGCCCCGGTACGGGCGACTTTTATGTGGAGGTAGGGATTGAACGTTCCATGTTCGCTGGGGGATTATGGCGGCCCGATGCCAAACGATTGCGGAGTATTAGGGAGGCCATTGACTATGATGGGGAAGAGCTGAAGAAAATCCTGGACAAAAAAGCCTTCAAGGAACGCTTTGGGGGGCTATATGAGGACGAAAAATTAAAGTCCGCACCCAAAGGGTTTTCCAATGACCATCCCCATATTGATCTGTTACGGCATAAGACCTTTGCGGTAGCCATGGAATTTTCCACGGATGTGGTACTGAATGGTGACTTTGAAGCATTCCTTATCGAGGTCTATAAACAAATGCTCCCTTTTAGACGATACCTCAATCAAGCGGTTACAGTTTAAGGTTACTCGTTTGACGCAGGAATCAACCTCGTGTAAGTCAGGATTTTCCATATCCCGTTTTTGGTAATGGTGCTATGGACACTTCTCATTTTAGCCACTACTTCGGTTTTGGCATCACGTTTTCCTTCTTTAGTTGCGGTTACAATCCCTTATGAATCCGGGAATGGATGCATAGATCCATAAGGGGACATATGTTATGCCACACCATGAAAAAATAGGCGAAATGGCTACCTTTAGAATCTGAATTATGGAAAAAGGTATCTTGCGAAACAAGGGATTTCAAAGCAGAAGAAAGGGACTCTTTTCAGACCATAGGTAAACGAGGCCCCGATGATATAATTTGATGGTACAAATGGGTTATTATTCAAACCAGGACTATTTAATTCCTTTCTTTAGGAATTTTGAAAAGCATATCCCTATTTCGGATGAAGAAAAACGAATCATTTCGGCAAACCTGGAATTTATGGATGTCCCAAGAAATGATGTGGTATTGTCCCAAGGAAATAAAGTAAATACCCTTTTTTATGTGGTTAGTGGAGCCCTAAGGGCTTACCATCTAAATGAAAAAGGAAAAGAATCAACAGTGATGTTTGCCGTCAAGGATTGGTGGATAACCGATATGAATGGTTTTGCCAATCAAGATTTTGCCCAGGTTTCTTTGGAAACTATTGAAAATTCAAAGCTTATAGGGTTGCGATATGAAATTTTGGAATCGCTTCTCCAGGAACTACCAAAACTTGAACGGTTTTTTAGGATTTTGTTTCAACGCGCTTATATACGTGAGCAGTCAAGGTTGTTACGGCAACTTTCAATGGATGTGGCTACAAGATATCGTTCTTTTGTGGACAAGTACCCGAAAATAGTAGCATCGGTGTCCCAAAAGCAAATGGCTTCCTATCTGGGGGTCACACCAGAATTTTTGAGTCAGGTTAAAAACAAATAACCGATTCTTAAACTATCTTATTTCTAAAAAGAATGGAAAGGGGTTGCTTTGCAAAAAAATAAAGTTTATGATGTTAATATTGATTGCAGGTCCTTATCGAAGTGGAACGGGAAATGATCCAGTATTGATAAAAAAGAATATGGAGCAACTTGAGGCCATGGCTTTACCCATTTTTAGAAAAGGCCACATTCCCATGATAGGGGAGTGGGTGGCAAATCCCCTGATACATTTGGCCGGCTCTAAAGAAGTGGGGGATGGGATTTTTAGGGAAATTCAATATCCTACCGCCCATCGGCTGTTAACGAAATGTGATGCTGTTTTGCGTATTCCGGGAGATTCGATTGGAGCCGATAAAGATGTTGAGATTGCCAAATCCTTAGGATTGCAAATCTTTTATACCCTTAATGAAATACCAGATGCAGCGCAAATCAGTTCGTAATATCCAAAAAGAATTACTGTCCGATAATTGGTACTCCTTGACGAAGGTCACCTTTGAGTACTTACGTGAAGATGGTGTTTGGGAAACCCAGGTTCGCGAGGCATATGACCGCGGGAATGGGGCGGTCATTCTCCTTTACAACAAGAAAAAGGGTACTGTGGTCCTTACAAGACAGTTTCGTATGCCAACCTATCTTAATGGTAATGAGGATGGTATGATGATTGAGGCCTGCGCGGGCATTCTGGAAAAGGGCAATGCCGAAGAAACCATTAAAATGGAAGTGGAGGAGGAGACGGGCTACAAAATCGACAAAGTTGAAAAGGTTTTTGAATCCTATATGTCGCCCGGTTCCGTCACCGAAATCCTGTATTTTTTTATTGGTGCATATGATGCCAGCATGAAGGTGGGTGAGGGAGGTGGCTCAGAAGAGGAGACTGAAAATATTGAGGTATTGGAGCTGGCCTTTACAGAAGCTTTGCAACTCGTGAAAACGGGGGAGATCAAAGATGCCAAAACCATGCTCTTATTGCAATGGGCACAGATCAACCAGTTATTTGAACCGTCCTTTTACGACTAAAACCACATGGAAAAAATTGGTCTGGGGGGAGGTTGCCATTGGTGTACGGAAGCAATTTTTCAGTCCTTAAAGGGAGTATCCAGGGTAGAACAAGGTTTTATTGCCCCTAGGGGGAATGAGGCTTCATTTTCCGAAGCCGTCATAGTACATTATCATAAGGAACATATTGACCTTGGGAAGATTATTGAAATTCATCTTCATACGCATAAGAGTACTTCGGAACATTCCATGCGGAATAAGTATCGCTCCGCGATTTATGCCTTCGATGAAGAAAACAGGAAAAAATCCCTTTCAATTTTGGAAGACCTGCAAAAGGATTTTGATAATAAACTGATTACTAACGTACTACGATTTGGTAGTTTTAAACCTTCTGCAACCCAATTCCATAATTACTACCATGGAAATCCAGGGAAACCCTTTTGTGAAACCTATATTTCACCAAAATTGAAGGTATTACTTGAAAAATTTTCAAGCCTTGTGAATCCAAAAATGGCTAATACGTTTCATGAACCCTTTTGAGGATGGCGTACATATTTTTCCGTACATCACTACTCGGCCTTCTAAAATGATTGTTCATAAAACTAAACAGCAGGATTTTACCAGATTTGGTCCTAAGATAGCCGCATAGGTTATAGATATTGCCCATGGAACCGGATTTGGCATAAATAAAGGAACTTTCAGGAGTACCACCTTCGTGGGAAATGGTCCCATTTGAATCCCATAGGGGCATGGAGGTGAACAATTGAAGGGAATCACTTTCCTTATATAGCTTTTTTAATATGCTGATCATTGCTGCTGGAGTAAACAGGTTATATCTGGAAAGACCAGATCCATCCACCCATCTGGGCATGGGGTCCAGATTACCGAGGTATTTCCCAATAACGGAATCCCTGGCCCTTTCAAAGCTTAGGGTGTCCGAAATCTTGGAAGAACATAGTAGCATGAGTTGTTCGGCCAAAAAATTATCACTTTCCCATAACATTTGTTTTAGGACCGAATCCCTTGGTATCCCCGGTAGGATTTTCCATTTTTTGGGAGCTATGGAGTCCAGAAGTCCAATGGGCTTTCCGGTTATTCCGTTAAGTAGTTTTACGGTTAATTCCTTTGAGGTGATATAGGGTATCTGTAAGGTGTCCTTGTTTTGTCCAGGGAGGTAAAATTGATTCGCCTTCCAGTCCCTAAGGGGCCCTTCAACCTTACTTTGGAAAGCCGATGCAAAATGGTCGGGAATAACGGTCAACGGAGTATTGGGTGTTACGGTGACCACGTTTCCATAGAGGGGAATGGCGGAAATTTCGGGAGAGAAGTAATAGGGGTAGTCCTCCCAAGCCCATCCCGGGCCATATTTTTCCCCCTCGTAATTATCCAAATACACGTATATGGAATCGAACCGTTTTAAAAAATCAATGGGCAATTCATTTTTAAAATAGGGATGTAACCAAGTAGGATCACCGGTGCCCAAAATGGTTGCATTTTGGTTTTCTTGGGCATATTTTAAAGATGGAAGTGAATCTCCCAATAGCTTCAAGGAAGCATAGTACGTAAAAAGTTTGGTTGTGCTGGCCGGAATAAAATACTTGGCACCGTTGATATTGAACAAGGTATCATTTTTCCCGATATCCACGAGTAGAAATCCTGTATGCTGGTGGCTCAGTTGTTCTGACGTAAAGTCGTTTAGTACTTGTTTTTTGACGGCCTTGAAGTGTAGCCCGGCACAACCGATCAGGGTGGTAAACAAGAGGATGCTAAATACTATTTTGAGCTTAAGTATTTGATATAAAAATACTTGAGAGGCCCCTAAAATCGATTTTAACAACAAATTATTCAATTTTTAACGCTATAAAGGCTTCAAGATATACTATTTGTAAGTAACTTAGTACAATAACCTTTTAACCTTAAATATTCATTTTACAAATGGCTAGAGCGATGTTAGAATACACCAAAACTGTTTTACAAAAAGTCAGTTTTGATGCCAGGCTGTTCGCAAAAGAAGTAAAAAAAGCGGTTTCAAGGCTGCTGCCTGATGAAATCGAGGAACTTAGAATCTGGTTAAAACAATTCATTACCGATAAACCGGAACTGCGACAGAGTCTCATTTATCTTAAAGTATAGTATAAAACCGCCGAAAGGCGGTTTTTTTGCTTTCTGGGGCAACCAATTCCTTTCAATGAATCTAATGGATAAAACAAATGGCTATGAGATTGATGCTTTTGTTCACATGTCTTCTCTTGTGGTCCTGTTCGGATAGTGATGGGTCTCAAATAGGTGTCTTGGATGGGGAAGTAGAGCTATTGGGTATCTGGCAACTTAACGGGGTAAAGATAAGTGCTGGAGGACCCTTGCCCGAAGATTTCACTGCAACCGATTTTTATCAGGAGTTTTCTTTTGCGGCCGACGGCACCTATACTTTACTAAGCGGCACACCCGGAACCGTTTTTAGCAAAGGCGATTTCTCCATTACTGAGGATGAACTACGTCTAAACCCAAAACAAGGACAAATGAGAATTAAATCTTCGTATAACTTTTGGTTTGAAGGGGAGGATTTGGTGCTTTCACCTTCAAGTCCAATTTTGTGCATAGAAGGCTGTCTGTACCGTTATGAAAAACAGGACTAGTTCTTATTGAGCGGACTTACGATTTCCACATCCTGAAAGGCAATGGCCCCTCTAACGATACCGGCTATGGTATCCTTTAATGCTTCGGTGATTTGGAGCTTTAATTCACTTTTATGGTAAATAATGCTTATTTCCCGCGCGGGGGAAGGTTTTTTGAAGTGTTTTAGATTGGTGGACTTTTTCTCATCCAATTCCATGGTATTGAGGAAGGGTAATAAGGTCATTCCCAAGCCTTCGTTTGAAAGGTTGACCAAGGTTTCAAAGCTTCCGCTTTGTATTTGGAAACGTTCATTATGGGGACTCCTTGAAGATCCGCAAAGGTTGATTACCCCATCCCTAAAACAATGCCCATCCTGAAGCAGTAGAATATCGGAAATATCAAGGTCCGACGTAGAGATTTCCTTTAGTTTGGCCAACCTGTGGGTATGGGGGACATACCCTACAAAAGGTTCATAATACAAGGGGCGCTCAATTAAAAAGTCCACACCAAGTGGGGTGGCAGCTATGGCAGCATCCAAATGATTGTCCTCCAGATTCCGAATCAAGGTGTCCGTGGCCTGCTCTTTAATGATGAGATTGACCTTCGGAAATTTTTTAATGAAAGTCGACAAGAACATAGGAAGTAAGGTGGGCATTACCGTAGGGATGATGCCCAGGGTAAAGTCGCCGCCCACAAATCCTTTGTCCTGATCTACCACGTCTTTCATACGTTCCGCCTCAGCCACTATATTTTTTGCCTGGGCTACAATTTTTTTGCCGATTTCCGTAATGGCAATGGGCTTTTTACTTCGATCAAAAATCAGGATGTCCAGCTCGTCTTCCAGTTTCTGGACCTGCATGGAGAGTGTGGGTTGGGTCACAAAACTTTTTTCGGCAGCTAGAGTGAAATTCTGGTACTCGGCAACGGCAAGCACATATTGCAATTGGGTAATGGTCATACCTTTGGATTGATTCGTAAAGCTACAAATCTATCAGGAATAGTTATAGAAATTTTAGTTGAAATTGGTATAGCTTATACAAAAGGCCCTGAGATTTCAGGGCCTTTTGGTTTTTGTCAAGAAGAACGCCTTAGAATCGGATGTTGAATTCCAAGTCTTCGTCGGTCACATTAAATTTGGCCATTTCAAAACTCGGTGGCCCCATGGTCATTTCATTTCCACTCATACCATAACTTTCCTTGGGCATTCCATTCGCTTCATAGTCCATTGTATTGTTGTTATTGGCGTCATGTAAGGCCATTATGGCGTACGTTCCAACAGGCACCCCTTCAAAGGTAAATTCCACTTTACCATCCGTAATGGTGCTTTCCTGACTCATGATTCCTTCCCCCCGCATAAAGGTTTCATTGCTGTGCAGCGCAATGATGACTTTTCCTTCATCATTGACGATGTTGTCAATGGTTACGGTAATGGTAGCGCCCTGCGTTTTCTGGGCGTTGATAAAAAGACTACTGATAAGGGTACATAAAACAAATACAAAAGTTTTCATGGGTTTCTTGATTTAAACGTTAATGATGACCCAAAACTAGAAGAGAAGACCATGGTTTAAAACTGGGAGATACCCAATTGTTGGATTTCCATGACGAAATGTAACCAGGCCATGGCCAATTAGGCCGTACTTTTAGTTCCCTTGCTCACAATTTCCACAAGCCAATAGACAAATTGGCCAATGCCGCTGATAAAAATAAAAAGCAATATCCACACAATTAGCATATTGTTGTCTTTTAGGTTAGGATTCTGCACGGCATGGACAATGTAAAATACGAGGCTGGCAAAACTTATGATGACGACCAGAAAAACCATAAAAATCAAAAAGCCCAATCCTCCAAAGAACTCCATGGGCGGGACGTCATTATTTTCCAGCTCCGGTAAATTATTGAAGATTGAAAATAAAAAAACAAGGTAACCGATTGTAATTAGGACAAAGGAAGCCATGGGAGTGATGGCGAAAAATCCTTGCCAGAACTTGTTGTGTATCATAGCGCAGTTGTTTATTTGTTGTCTGATTGTTTTTCTATATGTCTCGCGATTTCAGTTTCCGTTACACCGCGCTGTTTTAAATTTTGGATGATGGCCGCATGATCCTGTTGTCTGGTTTGGCTTAATTTATATGCGGCTTGAATCTCTTCGATTTCAATTCTAAAACCGACTACTCCCTTTACCTGTCTTAGGGTTTTGGGCGATAGGTCGTTTAACGATAGTGGTTTTTCTGAAGAAGTTTCATAATGATCGACCAAGCGATGTAGGGCCTGCATGGTTTCTTCCTCACTCAATAGTTCCAGTTTTCCATACACATGTACGGCAATATAGTCCCATGTGGGAACCTCTTCTTCTGTATACCAGGAGGAGGAAACATAGGCATGGGGGCCATTGAATATGCACAGTATCTGGGCATCAGCATGGAAACTTTTCCATTGGGGGTTTGCCTTGGCAATATGGCCTACCAGCACCTCCCTGTTTCCATGTTTCTCTAATTCCAGGGGAATATGGGTTGCCCAGGGCTTACCGTCTACTTGATTGACCATAATGCCGAAGCTATTTTGCCTTATAAATTCACGAACCTCTTCGAGGTTTTCATTTTTATAGTGGTGTGGTATGTACATTAGTCAAGTTCAAGTGTTATAAGGGAATCTACCAGTTTTTGTTGGGCAAAGGTATCCTCAAATTTATCAAGAACTCCCTCTTCAATGGACTCCAGGAGGATTACATTGTTTCGAAATTCGAGTTTTTTCAATTTGTCAAAGGAATGGATCTCCATGGTTTCAAAATCAATATCCGAAGCCAGGTAATCATAATATTTTTCAAATTTGAAGTCCAATGCTTTGGTCGATACGTCCTTTAAAAACGATTGGTCTATATCAAGCTTTATCAATTGGGTGGCCAAATAGGAATTGCTTCCGGTATTGGAGCTTATGTATTTCTTTAGGTAATTGTTGGCCGGCCCGTAAGAGGTGGCCCTGAGCATGGCGGTCAGATAACTCCTTAGTTCTTCAGGTTTGTTTTCTATATCTTCCTTTTTCAAGAATTGATGAAATGCGTACAATGTAGCATTGATGGTATCCCTATATTCCAAATCCTGTTGCAGATCATGGATATTTAAGGTGTTTTCTTCCTTAAGTTGAACCAAGAGTTGTGTATTGGCAATTTCATTTTTTCTGGTCTCGTTCCAATTATTGATATACAGGGCGATCAAAATACCCAATACCACCAACACTACTTCGCCTGAAGCATAAACCAAGTAGTTGGTAACTTTGCCTTGGGCGAGTAATTTTTCCCTGATTTTTCTAAAAAAACGGATCATGGACTTATTTCTGGGCTTTGTGCTTATCAAACCAGGCCAAGATACCGGCGATTTTGGCAATTAAATTGCTGGGTCTGTTGGCAATTCCGTGTGAAGCGCCCGGTATACGGACCATGGCAGTCTCTACCCCTTCCAACTTCAAGGCCGTATAGAATTGTTCCGATTCCGCAATTGGGGTCCTGTAATCCTCTTCGCCCGTAAGGAGCATGGTCGGTGTTGTGACATTGGCCACATAGGACAAGGGAGAGCGCCTAAAATAGTTTTCCGGGTCTTCCCACGGCTTTTTGCCAAACCAATACTTGGAGAAAAAAGCCGCTCCATCGGCATATAAAACGAAACTTGTCCAGTTGATAACGGGTTTGGCCACAACTGCTGCTTTAAAACGATTTGTTTTGCCCACAATCCATGCGGTCAATACGCCACCACCGCTGCCGCCAGTTACAAAGAGATTGGTGGGGTCTACAAAACCCTTCGCGATAACAGCGTCCACACCGGACATTAAATCATCATAATCATGATTGGGATAATCGTGATGGATAAGATTGCCAAATTCACTGCCATAGCTGGCACTTCCCCTGGGGTTGGCGTAGAGCACTACATATCCTGCGGCGGCATAGGCTTGGATTTCTGCGGAATAAACCGACCCATAGCTAAGAAAGGGTCCCCCATGGATTTCAAGAATAAGCGGATATTTTTTAGTGGGATCAAAATTGGGAGGGGTGACGACCCAACCTTGAATATCCCTTTGGTCGTGGGAAGATTTCCACCAGAGTTCCTCCACATTGCCCACCGCTTTGAACGAAAAGAGATCCTTGTTCACATAGGTAAGCCTCTTGCTGCCCCGTTTGCTGTAAAATCCCAAGTCCGCAGGATGTTGGGTGGTCCCCAACGTATAGGCAATGTTTCCAGAGGAAGATACGGTATAGTCCCCGGCATTGTAGGGCCTCCCCAATGAAAGGCCTCCAACCTTTCCAACTTTGTCGGTAACGGTTCCGTTTAAGGTAATGTGTGCAATTTTGGTTTCCCCTTTGTCATGATATTGAAAATAAATCCCTTTGGCATCATCCGCCCATTGAATATTGGAGATACTACGATCAAAATCACCGGAAACAAGTTGTGGTGTACCACCGGCCACATCCATAACGTACAGCTGTGTCAATTGATATCCTTGAAGTTTATCGTCCAGGCCCAAATAAGCAATTTTAGAGCCGTCCGGTGCTATTTTGGGAGTGGTATCCGGTCCGTACCTGTCTGTCAATGCCCTAATTTTACCGTCTTTTAAATCGAGTTCATAAAGCTCGCTGTTCATTGGTTCAAGTGCCTCGTCCGGATTAAAATTGGCGGAAAAATAAAGCTTGGTACCATCCTTTGACCATTCCGGTGCCCCGTGGTCAAAGCTTTGGGAGGTCCATTGTTTGGGCGTACCCCCATCAATGGATACCGTGAAAAGTTGCGTATTCCCACTTTTCAGGTACCCCTGGCCATCGCCCCTATAGTTTAATTTGTCGATATAAGTTGGTGGTTTGTTCCAACGTGCCCCTTCCGGTTTAGGGGGCAGTTCAATAATTGATTTGTTTTCTTTGGGCACAAACATGGTAAAAGCCAAATAGCGATCATCCGGGGACCAACTTATCTGGCCGGGTGCTTTTGGTGTATTGGTCAAGGGAACCATTTCCTTGGTGTCCATCCACATTAGGTAAAGTTTGGTCCGGTCATCCTCCCTGTTCGATTTGAAAATGATCTTCTTTCCATCGTTTGACCATCTGGGGTGGGAATCATTGTGATTTCCAGTGGTGATGGGTCGATTTTTGCTGCCATCAGCGTTTACCATCCAAATATTGGACAGGTTTTTATCGGTCATTACATCCTTGAAGTTACGGACATAAAGAATTTGATTCCCATCCGGAGAAATTTGCGGTTCGGAAATAAACTCCATATTGAATATATCCAATAGTTCCAGGTTGGATTTGGATTGCCCAAGGGTGGTGCATAGTCCAGCGGAAAAGATGAGGGCGAAAATCAGGTTTTTCATATTTATTTGGGTTGGGGTTCGTTGGTCTCAAGATAATGATTTAACCAATACCGCAGGGGAACCCAACAGGACCCTAGTGGGAAACCCGATGATTTGGAGTACTGGCAACTATACCGCATCCAACTGGAATCAAAAGGTTGATCAAGGGTTTCTGCGGTGGTTTTATGCCTTTGTACCAGCTATTTTGATGGCTTTCCAAGGAAGTTGATTGTTCTTAAGAGGTCCCGTTTTATCCTTGTCCTTCGTTTTTTGATACCTCCTATACAGGCGAACCCCCAACCTCGCAAAGAGGATAATGGTGATGAGGGTATGGGGTCCACCAGCGAATTACATTAGTTTTCCTGAAACCCTGGTCCCTTAATGAATCTACCTGGAGTTGCTCCCGTATGTTCGCCATCTTTCAGCACGTGCCCTCCATTGACAAATACATGTACCATACCTCTGGCAAATTGATGTGGTTCCTCAAAGGTAGCTTTGTCCAAAATGGTTGTGGCATCAAAAAGGGCCAGGTCCGCATAGTGGCCCACCTTGATCATCCCCCGCTTTTTAAGCTTAAGGTTACTTGCGGGTAAAGCACTTAACTTTCGTACGGCTTCCTCCAAAGGGATAATTTGTTCTTCCCTGACATACTTCCCCAATAACCTGGAAAAATTTCCATACGCCCTTGGATGGGGATTGTAATTGGTAAAAGGGGCAACGGGAGCTATTGAGGCGGCGTCAGAACCAAAACTCATGTAGGGCAGGGCAATCTGTTTTTTTACATTTTTCTCGGACATCAAGAAATAAACGGTACCTACGCGACTACTGTCATGTACTACCAGGTCCATGGCGGTTTCCTCTGGGGAAGTACCGCGCATTTTGGCTACCTCGCCCAAGGTTTTTCCCGTCAAATAACGCAAGGTATCGTTTCGAAACCCGTTCAATAGCAATTTCTCGGGGCTCCCTGCGGCAAAATAAAGGTTTTCCCAGCCCTCTCCTTTGGCTCGCATTTCCTGGGCTACTTTTTTACGTATGGCGGGATCTTGCAAGCGTTTGGCCCATTCGCCATACCCCCCTTCCTGCACCCAGGGCGGCATGGAAGCGTCCAGACCGGTTGCTCCGGCAGTGTAGGTGTACATATCGGTGGTAATTTTTAGCCCAGCGTTTCTGGCCGAATCAATTTTCGCGATTGCAGCATCCCATTTCCCCCAATTGTCCTTACCGCCGGCTTTTAAGTGATAGATTTCTGCTGGGATATTTGCCTCTGCAGCGATACTGATCAGTTCGTCAATGGCTTCCAACCAATAATCCCCTTCACTGCGCAAATGCGAAATGTACATTCCCCCGTATTCGGATGCCACCTTGCACAGTTCAATGAGTTCCTCGGTATCCGCATAAAAGGCGGGGGCGTAGATGAGTGAGGAACCGATTCCCATGGCACCTTCTTCCATGGCAGTTCTGGCCAATACCTTCATCCGGTCCAATTCTTCGGGTGTGGGCGGTCTATTTTCGGACTCCAATTCATGGATGCGTAGGGTTGTTGCCCCTACAAAGGAAGCCACATTGCAGGAGATGCCCCTGTTTTCCAAAGACTGGAGATATCCCCCAAGTGTGGTCCAGTCAATACTGTATTTGTAATCTTTTTGGGAGGCTAGGGATTCCGCTTTCATTTTAGCGTTCAAAGGCCCCATGGACCAGCCTTCGCCCATAACTTCCAGGGTTACCCCTTGCCGAATATCACTTTCTGATTTACCATCGATGAGCAAGGACTCTGTTGCCCAACTGAGCATATTGATGAATCCTGGGGCAATGGTAAGGCCCTCGGCATCTATTTCGGTTTTCCCAATTGCGTTTTCAAGGTTTCCGACGGCGGCTATGGTATCCGCATTGATTCCTACGCTACCTAAGTACGAGGGTTCTCTAGAACCATCCACCACCTGCCCATTTTTGATGAGTACATCAAAGGTTTGTGGTTTGCTACATGCCAGCACCAAAAGAAAAATGGGTAAAAGGTTGAGAAACTTTTTCATAAGTACGGGTCTTAATTCGATTTTGTGAAGGTATATCCAGAGAATTCCAAGGATGCTACCTTGGCTTTCCCATTGATATGGAAAACCATTGCCGAAGCGGATGTCCATTGTTTATTGGGTTTGGTCATAAATGTATCCAAATGCCAATGGGAGGCCTCTATTTGTTGAAATTCATTGAAGTCAAGTTTCAAGGTTTCATTATCGGACGTGATTTTCAGGGTTCCACAGAGGGGGTGATGGTAGTTGCCCGTATAGGCATTCCAATCCAAAGAAGGACTGGTATTTGGCATACGGGCCCCTATTTGCTTTTGTGCCCCTTTGATCCTTTCTTTTTTTAGGGTTTCATAGAGCTCAAATATTTTGGGATGCCAGTTGGTACCCTCATCATCAAAGGCAAACAAATCCATGGCTTGATACATAATGGCATGTCGCAATTCTGCATGATCCATATTTCCAAATACATAAACTGCGGTATTTCTGTCATGTATCACCCCTGCTATTGCAATAAGTCCCTGGAGGCTCCCCGTATGAAAGTCCAATTTCTGTCCGCGATAGTCATGTTGGAACCATCCCAGGCCATAACTCAACCAATTGGGCTCTGTGAGTTTTATTGTGGGATAAAATTGATTTTTTGGAATGAGGGTATGGGGTTGGAACAAGGTTTTAAAGGTGCTGGGTCGTAGTATGGTATCCTGGTTTTGTATGCCCTTGCTCAAAACGAACTTCAAATAGTTCGAAATATCATCAATACAGGACCACATCATCCCAGCAGCACCAATTTGGTCGGAATAGTTTCGATCGACCACTTGAACACCACCCTCTCCAAAATCATAATGCGGCGTTACGGAATTCTCAACTTTTGGAATGTTGGCCGCCCTGGTTTGGGAGCGGTTCATATTTAAAGGTTTGAACAATCGCATTTCAATAAAACGGTCCCAAGGCATACCGCTCACTGCCGCAATGACTTCTCCTGCAGCGGCATACATAATGTTTTGGTAGGTGAATCCACCTCGTAACGGATATATTTTTTTGGTGTGTTTGAACCGTTTTAAGGTAAGGTCGGTTGAAATGCTGTCCAATACCCAAAGCACATCCGCATTGGCGATGCCCAGATTATGGGTAAGCAGGTCCTTTACCCTGGCATCTGCGGTAATATAGGGATCGGAGAGTTGAAAGTTGGGCAGATGGTCCACAACCTTATCGTTCCAATCCAATTTGCCCTCATCCACCAAAATTCCCAGGGCCATGGCCACCATGGCTTTTGTAGTGGATGCCATGGCAAACAGGGTCTGTCCATTTACGGCTTCTTTAGTTGCCATGCTTTTTACCCCATAGGTCTTTTTAAAGACCACTTCGCCATCCTTGACCACAACGGCAGCCAAACCTGGTATTTTCCAATCGGTCATCCCTTGTTGGATCATGCCATCAAGTATTTTGACCTTTTCGGAATTCTGGGCGTATACAATGGTTGCTGCCAAAAAAAGCAGGGTGAGGAGCGCTATTTTTTTCATTTTGGTTGGATTAGGTGTGGTATGTAAGATAGGAAATTTAATGCTGTACCTACGTTTGAACATAAAAAAGGCCCCCTAAGGAGCCTTCTAATAGGTAGGAAGCCGTTTTTTATTGATTCTGGGTAATGACCACCTCTCCGGACAAGCCACTTAAATCACCTCTAAACGCCCACAGTTCCTGGTAGTCCGCATGGGTGGAAGCTTCAAATTCCTTGAGGAATTCCATAAAAGTTCCTTCCCCATGGACCTCTTCATACCACTGTGGGAACATATCATCCTCGGCCATCCAGGTCATGGATTCGAAGAAATTCACCCAAACCATATCCTTGCCGTCCCTATTGCTCAACTGATTCCAATAAACACCCCATTGCTCATCCGCATCTTTTTCCTTGAATACCTGGGTTACTTTTCCCAAAACGGACATGAACTCTTGCTGCTTAAAGCGTTTCATGTCCAAATAAAAGATGGCCAGATTTTTCATGGTAAAGTCCTTGGTGAAATTGGAATGTTTGGCATCCCCTTTCCAATAGGTAGTCTCCATTTCGGCTTCGGCGTAAGGGGCCACATTGGCATTCCAATCCTGGACGTGATCTCCGCTTGGATTGGTGGATTCATCAAATGCCGCCCATGTCGTGGGACCCATACTCCAGATGTACTTACCGGAATTCTCCCCACTGGCAATCCAATAGACCCGGACTGCATTGGCTCCTGTGGCATGATACTTTTTGTTGTGTGCAGTAAGACCTGCTTCGAACTCCGAAATCTTAGCGGGATTTGGAGTGATCATTACGTTCATAAAAACGGGCTCTTCCTGGCGCTCCTGCGCCAAGACAAATAAGGGCACTAGCAATAGTGCGAAAACTACTTTTTTCATCTACTTTGATTTATTGGTTATGTGTTTAAATAAAAGGATATACTTTCTATTTGGCGAATTGGCCAAACATTTTCCGTACAGCTACGGAGATCGGATATTCAATGCGGGGAAACTTCTGTGATTGCGTGGGGCAAGAATGACTCTGAATTCTTATAAGATACTAAAAATCTAATAATTAAAGGGTTGGAATCAAAAAAAGATGTGTGAAAGCCATGGATATACTATGGTTTTAGTTGTTTGATGGGATACAATCCATCCCTATAAAGCTACAATTGGGTAGACCTTAATTTCTTCGATTGGGCCAATACATGACTTTTGAGGTATCAAAAAACAAACAGTCATGAAAAACCTAGCCGTACTTTTAACCACCTTACTTGCCATTTGGGTTTCATCCGCCCAAACCACTATCAACGGAATGGTCACCGATAAGGCCGGAAATGGCATTTCCGGTGCCAATGTGTACTTGGAAGGCACCTATGATGGAGCTTCAACGGATGAAAACGGGGCTTTCTTCTTTGAGACGGGTGAAACGGGAACGCAAACCCTGGTCGTTTCCGTTTTGGGGTACGACCCCCACTACGAAATGGGGGATGTTTCCTATTTTCAGAAGCTCGACATAAAATTGATCGAAGCCATTAACCAGTTAACCGGAGTTACCCTCACGGCTGGAACTTTTGAGGCCGGGGACAACTCCAAGGTTTCCGTTTTAAAGCCTTTGGACATTGTAACCACAGCCGGAGCCTTGGCAGATGTGGTCGGTGCGCTTCAGACCCTTCCCGGAACAACAACCATAAACGAGGATGGCCGTCTTTTTGTGAGGGGTGGTGGGGCTGAGGAAACCCAGGTATTTATTGATGGGATAAGGGTATTTCAACCTTTCTTTGGAACCGCACAGAACATACCGACAAGAAGTCGGTTTTCCCCAATGCTTTTTAAGGGCATCACTTTTAGCACAGGGGGCTATTCCGCCGAATATGGGCAAGCATTGTCCAGTGTACTGTTATTGAATACCATAGATGTTCCCGAAATGGAAAAAACGGATATTGGGGCAATGTCCGTTGGGGCGCAATTGGGACATACCGAAATTTGGGGCAAGGAATCCCTAAGTTTCAGCACCCAATACGTCAATTTGGCCCCTTACGAGACCTTAATACCTTCCACTCAAGGCGTGCGATGGAACAAACCCTTTGAATCGATTCAGGGAGAAGGGGTCTTTAGAAGCAAGGGCGATAGAACCATCTTCAAATTGTATACGAGCTTCAACTATTCCAATTTGGATATTGACCAGGAAGATATCAATTTCGAGGATTTTGTCCGCTTTCGTTTACGGAACAACAACCTCTATTTCAATTCCAGTTACAAACATTTTTTCGAGAGCGACTGGGGCGTGAGTTTGGGGGCCAGTATATCCAGGGACACCAATAGTATTCTGGTCTTTGATAATGACATAGAAAACAACGAAACTGCGGGTCATTTAAAAGCGAAGGTCTCCAAAAGCTTCAGTAATAGATTTGAGTTAAATATGGGAGCAGAAGTATTTCATACCAATTTTGAGGAAAACGTGGAACAACCGGACGGTTTTTCTTTTGAAAGTAGTTTTGATGATGTGCTTTGGGCAGGTTTTTTGGAAACGGATATCTTTTTTAGCAACGATTTTGCCCTAAAGCTGGGAGGGAGGGTAGAGCGTCCTTCGGTTCTGGACGAATTGACCATTTCTCCCAGATTATCATTGGCCTATAAAAGTGGGGAATTCTCCCAATTTTCCGTCGCCTATGGTGACTTTTACCAGAACCCGATACGGGATGTACTTAAATTTAACCGAAGCGTGACCTCGGAAAAAACATCGCACTATATCTTTAATTACCAGTATTTGAACGACGGGAAGACCTTTCGCGCTGAGGCCTTTTACAAAGACTACGATGATTTGGTAAAGTTCAATACCCAATTTCCGCAGTTCGACTCTGAATATTCAAATAACGGAAGTGGATATGCCACTGGACTGGATATTTTTTGGCGGGACAATAAAAGTATAGACAATCTGGATTATTGGATTTCTTACAGTTATTTGGATACGGAAAGGGATTTTCGCAACTTTCCCGAAGCGGCCACGCCTAATTTTGCACCTAAGCACAGTTTTTCAATTGTGACCAAATATTGGGCGGACAAACTTCGCTCACAAATAGGGCTAACCTATCTACATGGTTCAGGGAGACCTTATGATAACCCTAATACACCAGAGTTTTTGGCCGAAAGGACCAGACCGTTCCAAAATCTAAGCTTTAATTGGGCCTATTTGATCGATCAGCAAAAGATCCTGTTCTTTTCAATAAACAATATTTTGGGAATAAACAACATCAATAATTACCAATATGCGGATGCGCCGAACAATGTTGGGGTATTTGAACGTAGGGCGGTACGTCCGGCAGCGGACAGTTTCTTCTTTGTGGGCTTCTTTTGGACCTTGAGCGATGATAAAAAAAGCAATCAGTTGGATAATTTGTAAAATCTTTTTGGATTAAGGATGCTTAAAATTAGGGGCACGAAATCCTTTTTAATGGCCATGTAGGATGACGGGGGTGGATAAAGGAAGGTAAAGCAACAATGGAGATGCGTAGTTGTACAACATCCTGGGTTTAGTTGATCCATGATCTAAAAAGAGTATATTGATTGCGAATGCTCCGGTTTCTTGCAACCATTGTCAAAACCCTGGACAAAAACTTACTGTTGCATTTTAAGGTAATAGTCGGCTGAGTGTTTTCCGGAACCATAGATGGAAAAGAAAATACAAAGTAACAACGTGACCAGGGAAAGAATAAGGTTGGTAATGTCCATAGTGCCCAAAAAATTGGTCAGTACGGCTCCAATCAAAATAGGGAGCTGGGCAATGGTTACCCAACGTGTCAACAATCCCAGGACGATCAAAATGCCACCGAGAAAGTGTGCCGGGGCAATGTAGTGAAGGATTACCATCTCCAATGCCATTCCGTCGAAGGGTTGCATTAATTCCAGCATTCTACCCTGATTGTTCATAAACTCAACACCCTTATAGAAAAGAAAGCCTCCCAAGGTTATCCTAACCAGGTCCAAGGGATAGTAGGTGTGGGCATTGGCCCACTTATTCAGTTTTTTAATAGTTCCCATAGTCGTACGTTTTTTGTAACCCCTTTATAAAATACTCATTTTAAGGCAGATATGAAAATATTTGAGCTGTGGATTTGTACTACGGACTTGTAGTACGTCCCACAAGTTTGTCAATTTTGAGATATGAGATGGGATATGAGACGTAAGACATTAGATATCAGAAATCGGAAATCTAACCTCCAACTTCAAGAATCAGGAATTAGGAATCAGGAGTTAGGAATTAGGAATCGGACATCCAACCTCTAATCTCCAGCATCTAGCATCCAACCTCTAACATCCAACATCAAACAAAGTAAAACCTACAACCCATCCCCAAAAATTTACAATTCGGTCAATGGAATTGCCCAACATCGAATGGAGCACCGAATTTTACGGTGAAATCAAGAATAAATGAATACAGCAATGGAAACACGAACAGTCATGAAAAACAAAAGATCAATCAGAACAGTTGTAACAGTATGCGCCTTATTGATTGCGGTTGCCCTAACGGCACAGGATCAATATACCAAGGGAATGTCCAAGGCCATGGATTTATGGGGCCAGGGGAAGATTACGGAAGCCTCCAATCTATTTGAACGTATTGCCATGGCGGAGCACGATAATTGGATTCCCTATTACTACGTGGCACAGGTCAATACCACCTCTGCATTTGGACTAAAAGATGAAGCACTGTTGCGGCAGCGTTTGGATAAGGCGAAGGAATTTGTTGATATTGCCAAGAGAATTGCTCCGGACAATGCCGAAATTGTGGTTCAGGAGGCAATGATCAATACGGCCTGGATGGCTTTTGACGGTGCTACCTATGGTCCAATGTTATCGGGAAAAAACATGCAATTGTACAATCGTGCCCTACAATTGGCTCCTGAAAACCCAAGGGTAGTGTATTCAAAAGCGAACTGGGACATGGGCTCTGCCCGCTATTTTGGTAAGGATACAACACCCTATTGCAAAGATGTGGAAAGGGCTTTGGAACTATTCGCTACCTTTGAAAACGATACGCCCTTTTATCCAAGTTGGGGCCAAGATCAGGCCAAGCAGGTTTTGGAGCAATGTAAAGGCTAAATAATGAACACCCTCGTAAAAGTCATAAAGATTTCACTGGTCATCACGGTTGTGGTCGTCTTCTTCGATATTATCGTTTATGGCGATGGTGATTATTCCTGGGAGAACATTGGTCCACAAATACTTGTGGACTTTATCTTTTCCTTCTCACTTACCGCAGTGAACTCTTACTATTACGATGGGCTGAACTTGCGTTTTAACTGGGAAACGGACCCTAAAAAAAGACTCTGGCTGGGTGCTCTTGGGTCTTTTGTCTTTTCAGTTTTGACCATAGTTGTCCTGCGTTACCTTATCTATTTTTATTACACGGGGAACGGTATTGTCAAGTTTTTTGAAAAGGAAGAACCGGAGAATTATGTCTTTACGGTGGTCATTACCATCATAGCCATTTTATTTTTCCATGCGTTTTATTTTTATCGGGCGCTACAGAAAAAGGAAGTCAAGGAACAAAAGATTATTGCCGGTACCGCTTCTGCACGGTTTGATGCCCTTAAAAACCAATTGGATCCCCACTTTCTGTTCAATAGCCTCAATGTACTGACCAGTTTAATAGAAGAGGACCCCCATCAGGCCCAGAAATTCACCACTTCGCTTTCCAAGGTATACCGCTATGTATTGGAGCAAAAAAACAAGGATTTGGTCACGGTGGATGAGGAACTCAACTTTGCACGTACGTATGTACGTTTATTAAAAATGCGGTTTGAGGATAGTATTGTTTTTGATATTCCGGAGCAGGCCACCGATCCCGATGCTAAAATAGTCCCCCTTTCCCTTCAGCTTTTGCTGGAAAACGCGGTAAAGCACAATGTGGTGACTTCTTCCAAACCCCTTCACATAAAAGTGTATGAGGACAAAGGAATGTTGGCGGTAAGTAATAACCTTCAGGAAAAACAAGTGGTAAAAAAGAGTAGTGGGGTAGGGCTACAGAATATTCGACAGCGTTATTCCATTTTAACCGATAGGGAGGTCCGCATTGCCAAGACCAACAAGGATTTTAGTGTACAATTGCCCATGTTGTCCAGACAGATTTCCGTAATGGAAACCCAGGAAACGCATATTGAGGAAAAACGCTACTTGAAGGCCAAGGAGCGGGTGGAAGCGATAAAGGGGTTCTATGGGAACCTTATTGCCTATGGCCTGGTGATTCCCTTTCTGTGGTGGCTCAATTTTAGGACCACCAGTTTTCTTTGGGCCATTTTCCCCACCGTGGGCTGGGGTTTTGGTGTTATGGCCCATGGGATGGAAGCTTTTGGGTACAATCCCCTATGGGGCAAGCGATGGGAGGAGAAAAAGATACGGGAATTGATGGAGAAGGAGGATTTTTGAAACCACTTTGGCATATTCAACATCATTCACCGTTTAACCACTCATTTGGGTAGTTCGGAAGGGCCGCTTTCAAGACAATGGCAATCGGAAATAGGAAACCGTATTGACCTTAGTAGCTATTCGATTTATTTTTCGTTTTCAAGTTTCTGTATCTTTTGTTCGGCTTCTTCCAATCGTTCCAGTAGTTCAATTTGATAAAGTGTGAGTTCCTCAATTTTCTTTAAAAGGCGCATGTTCATGTCACCAAGGTCAATTCCATTTTTTTTAATTTCCCTTGCAGGTGGAATTTCTGGAAGATGTTTGTTTTTCGTTATGTATTCCTTGGTTTCCTTAAGTGTTCGAAGCTCATAATTCGGTTCGAAAACATAGTCGGGAACACTAATATCTGCCAAAACCTTAACTTCAGTTGCCCGAATTTGGCCTTCAACTGAAAGTTTTGCCCTGGGATTTAAGGTCCCTATTCCCACGTTTCCTGCAAATTCACCGGCATAGGGAATTACAAGAACATCACTATCGGTATTTTGTAATCGTGTCTTAATTATAAACCTATTCGAATTACCATTTAAAAAAAGCCTTGCTCCGTGATGATCTTCACCTTCGTAAAGATTGATATAACTTTGGGCAACCAAGTTAAAACCTCTTGAACCTATGCGCATGCCGGTTCCATTAATATCCAATAATTCCCTAGGGCTTGTCACCCCTATGCCCATTTTTCCGCCCGCACTTGGGAAAAGAATAAAGTTTCCTGTTCCGGTCCTAATGGTGACGTCACGATTATCATAGGTGAATATGGAAAAATCGTTTCCATCCCCATAGTCCACACTTGTTTCATTGTACATGAATCCAGCGGTGAATTCTGAGGAATTTCCAAATCGCAGGAACTTATAAGTTCCCGCATTTATACTTTGGGGATTTAGGTAGTTGGCGTCCACTGTTTGTGACGTTGTTCTAGTGCAAAAGAGAATCGTGATAATTAGAATTGGTAATCTTTTCATTTTTCAATGATTTTTCGGTGGGTAAATTGAACATAACGGATTGAGTTTTGTGATAAGCCTCTTATTATTCCAATTCGAGTAATTTTTGGACAAGTCTTTTTAATTCCTCGATTTCTTTCGATTGCTTATGCAATTGTTTTTCTTGTTGGATTGTGTAGAGTGTTAGTTCCTCAATTTTTTTAAGGAGGTTCATATCCATTTCGGCTTGCATTATCCCATTTTTTTCAAATTCCATTGCCGAGGGAATTTCAGGGAGATGGTTGTTTTTCGCTATAAATTTCTCTACCTCTTCCAAACTTTTTAACTCATAACTTTCCTTAAAAACATAATCAGGAACAGGAATATTAAGGTCAATTTTCACTTCTTTGGCGTGAATGTTTCCGTTTACTGTTAGTTTCATATCGGGAGATATCGTTCCTATACCGACAAATCCATCATCACCATTGAGTGTCATTATAGTTTTGTCATGTGAGCCTCCGTTGTTTAACCATTTTTGGAAACGAATTTGATTAGAGATCTCATAGAATTCGATTACTCCTGCGTCTCCGTTTTCATCAATTAAGGCAATTTTGGGTCTTTGGTCTTTAATGGATAAATTCTGTTTAATATCTATTGTTCCTATACCAAGATTACCACTTAAGTAATCAATAGTCACTAAATTGCTGTTCCATATACCATCGATCCATCTCTGGAACCTCAACTGTCCAGAGGTGTGATATTCCAAAATTGCATTTTCTGGGAATCCTGAATTAGTAAAGGCTAGTCTAGAACTGCTATTACCTTTGGATATTGATAATCGGTAATCATAACTATTTTGTCCCCCTATGCTTATGTTGCCATTGTTATAGGTAAAATCATTTTTTAATCCAAGATTTGTTTGTATTTGTTCTTGGGAACTTGCGCTAAAAATAGCCCCAAATGCTATCGTTGCTGCTAGAATTTTTCGTATCATCTTAACTATTAATAATTGCTATTCTTGTACCTATTTTGTAGATGAATGCCAATAGGCAACCCCTAAAAAAACGTTTGGAAATTCAAAACCCTATTTTTTAACATATAAAAGACTACATGAAAGATAGTAAAAACTTATACAGTTTGATTAGTGTTTATGGTTGATTTATTTAATAGGATTACAAGGATTTCAGCAAAGGAATCAATGTAAAATCCCAAGTGCGGAAGCCACCCAACAGCCCATCCCTCAAAAAATACAGTTCGGTCAGTCCTTTTTTCTTTCATGCCCTTCCTAACGGATATTTGAAGTGTAATTAAAAAACAACCTGTTGGCTGGTCAAGTCCAAGTCAACCTAAAAGCAAAACACTATGGAAACTACAAACGAGTACAGATATCAAAAGGCCAAGGCCCGGGTAAAGGAAATCAAAGAGTTTTATACCCATGCAACGGTGTATGTTGGCATAATTTCATTATTGGCAATACTAAATTATTTTACCACCAGCTTCCCCTGGGTCATTTTTCCAGCTTTGGGCTGGGGCATAGGCCTGGTAGCCCATGGTTTTTGTGCCTTTGGATACAATCCAATATTGGGTAAAAACTGGGAGGAACGCAAGATCAGGGAATTGATGGACAGCGATACTTTTTAAGTAATTTTATAAAAGCGATGACCAATGGAAGAGCCCAACAACATTAATGACAGTAAATATTTGCGAGCAAACCAACGTGTGACGGAACTAAAAAGGTTCTATGGCCGTTGCCTACGGGGCCTATTGGCCATAGTGGTGGTCGCTATAATTAACTATTATTTGAATGAATGGAGCCATCCCTGGTTTTTATGGGTGGTACTTGGTGTTGGGCTGGGCATTGCACTAAAAGCCATTAAACTCTTCGGCATTGGGGGCCTTTTCGGAAGGGACTGGGAAAGGCGCAAGATCAGGGAATTGATGGATAAGGATGAGTGGTAATACTAGGAATAGCAACAAAAAACTATAATGATGGACTATCGAAAAGATGAAAACAAATACCTAAGGGCCAAAGAGCGGGTGGATGAACTCAAAAAGTTCTATGGCAACCTTACATCCTATGTACTGGTCATCACGGGACTGGCCATTTTAAACTATTACACCAATGGCTGGAGTTATATGTGGTTCCTATGGGCCGCTTTTGGCTGGGGAATTGGATTGATTTTCCATGCCATAGGCACGTTTAACCTGAATCCCTTCTTTGGAAAGGACTGGGAAAAGCGAAAAATCAAGGAATTGATGGATAAAGACGAAAATCAAAGAAAATGGCAATAAGCATGGACAGTTTGGAACAAGAAAAGTTAAAAAGGGCAAAAAAGCGTGTGGATGAGATCAAAGGGTTTTACATACACTTTTCCATATACCTGATCATCAATACTTTTATTCTGATAAATCTGTCCCAACATACCGATAACTTTTGGCAGCTTCATCATTTTTTTACCCCCTTTTTATGGGGTTTGGGCCTAGGTTTTCACGCTATAAAAACCTTTAATTGGAATCTATTGTTTTCCAAATCCTGGGAAGAGCGCCAAATTAAAAAGTATATGGATAAAGATAGGGATGAGGCGGATAGGTTCTTATAATAGTACTATGGAATATTTTGAAAACAGACGGGAACGTGCAGAAAAGCGGGTCAAGGAACTCAAGGGGTTTTATAGGCATATTAAGGTGTTTATCATCATTAATGGACTATTTTATTTGTTGAAAAGTGGTGTTTTGTATTCGGTCCTTCCCAATGGATTCCCTACGGAAGCCTATTATTTTAGTTGGGTAAATGTCCATGTAGTTATTTGGCTGTTGATTCTTGGGGTGCATACCCTGTATATTTTTAGGGCGAAGCTCCCTTTCCTGAAAAAATGGGAAGAACGACAAATCCAAAAGTACTTGGACAAGGAAAATAACGAAACCAAAAAATACCGATAACCATGAAAAACCAAAATAACGAAATCACAAGATTGGCCAGGGCAAAAAGCAGGGTCAATGCCCTAAAGGGCTTTTACCAGCACCTGACGGTCTATATCATTGTAAATGCGGTGTTGTTGCTGTTTTCCGGCAGCATACGGTTTGTCCTTTTAAGTGAGGAAGCCCTTGGAAATACAGATTTTTTGGAATGGATCAATTGGAATGTGCTGGGAACTCCCATTATTTGGGGAATTGCGTTGGGCATCCATGCCCTATCCGTTTTTTGCAATACCCCTTTTAGGAAATGGGAGGAACGACAGATTCAAAAAATACTGAACGAGGACAAGTAATTGTTAAATTGTGCACAAAAGCATTTTGTATGAAGGCCATCATCATAGAAGACGAAAAACCGGCAGCAAGACGATTAAACCGATTGTTGGAAGAACTGGACGTGGAAGTATCCACCTTATTGCATTCCGTTGAAGAATCCATTGAATGGTTTCAGAACAACGAGCATCCCGATCTCATTTTTTTGGATATCCAACTTTCGGACGGACTTTCGTTTGAGATTTTTGATATGGTGAACATTAAGAGCGCCATTATTTTTACCACCGCCTATGATGAATATGCACTCCAGGCATTCAAGTTAAATAGCATTGATTATCTGTTGAAACCCATTGATGATGAAGAGCTTGAAAAAGCCGTAAAACAATACCGGGAATTCAGGCCCGAAAAAGAGAAAATTTCCGTTGATTTTGAGGACATTAAAAAGCTGTTGGTGAACCCTGTGGAACGGGAGTATAAAAAACGATTTACGGTAAGGGTGGGGCAGCACCTAAAAATCATTAATTCGGATGAAGTGGAATGCTTTTACAGTGAGAACAAAGGGACCTATGCCGCAACCGTTGATGGTAGAAATTATCTTTTGGACACTACTCTCGAAAACCTGGAAGGGGAGTTGTCACCCAAAACTTTTTTTAGGGTGAGCCGCAAATTTTATGTGAACATCAATCACATCAAAGACATCATATCCTACACCAATTCGCGTCTTCAAATTAAAATGAATACCTTTAAAGAGCAGGAAATCATTGTAAGTAGGGAACGTGTTAAGGACTTTAAGCTTTGGTTGGAATAAAATATATTAAAAAACTGGTAAACAGATAATTGAATTTAATCATAGATTTTTCTTATACCAGCTTTTTAGTTGATTTTCGGCCTTTAGTCCTCCACTCTGTTGTCGTCAAAAGCAGAGGGCAACAACTTAGGGATTAATTTAATAAAAATTGGCAATAGCACCGCTCCCCCAGGTAACATAAAAATGGCCAGGGAAGGGATGGTCTTAAAAATATCCAGAAGCTGTTGTTGAATTTTTTTCCGTTCTTCGGAACTAAGATCCTGAGTTGCCGACTTGGTCAATAGCGCAACCAATTCCCTACTTTCCGAAAGTTCCTTTTTGAGCCGTTTGCTGTTTCTCAAAATTAATTTGCTGACATTTTTTGTCATGCCTTCGTAAAATTTTGAGGCTAAATTGGCATCCTTTAAATAGGGAATTTTTTCCTTGTTTTTATCGAAGAAATCCATCACGTTTTTCAGCGCGGTATTTATGTCATTTGGACCCTTGCCCAGTACAGATCCAATCTCGTGAATAAAGGTGGATTCCTTTAGCTCCAGATTGGCATCTTCCCAAACGGTCAAGCAGGCAATATCCATGAGGTAATCCTTTTCGCAGCTATTAAAATGTTGCTGCAGAAGTTGGGTATGGCTTTCCCTAAAACGTGCCTCATTTAAATCAACATAGGTCAATGAGGAGGCCAGTAGCTGCATTAATTTGGCATCACTTTCCTGTATTTCCTTGGAGTTGAGTGCCTGGTACCCAATGTTGATGGTTACATATTCCAGCAGCTGGGCATGCGAAATAAGGTCGGCATGGTCTTGAAGATACCTCCTAAAAATAAGGATATCAACATAGAGCAAGGAGTTGGTCAGGCTGTTGCCAAAGGCACGGTTAAAGGCACTTCCGTTGAGGTAAATTCGTGAATCCAGTAATTTTTCCAGTTGGGATTCGGTTTTTTTTCCGCTCAGGATTTTGTTCAAGAAAGAAATCTTGCCCACCTCCAAGGAGGTATAATATTCAAAGACCGTTTCAACAAAAGTGTTAAAATCATCTTTCCCAGTTTCAAAAACATAGGAAAAATATAGGGCTGTCAACAGGTTGGTTTTGGCCACCTCGTCCTCGGTATAAGGATGCTCGGTCTCTATGAATGCGGGGACGGATAGGTGGACGCCATAAATAAATCCGTTTTTCAGTAAATCATGGTAAAGTGCTTCGTAACTGGTATACTTGGCGTTACCGCTGGTACTGATGTGCCCAAACTTGTTGATCCACCCTGAGGCCGAAGGATTCACGGTCTAAGAAATTTACTACGAAAGTACCTTTAATTTCTACCCTCTGAACGATGTTGCCAATTTTTTTTTAACAAGTTTACAGTTCAATAAAATTATCCAGATCCAATGTCCAGTCGTAATTTTTATAATGGAGTTTCACTTTTTTTGCAGAGGGTACAAGGTCATGGGATTCCAATAGTTTTTTGACCCCACTTTTGCCACCGAAATCCCCCCTGAACCAACTGAACAAAGCGGTAACCTTGACTTTGTTTTGGGAGGCATCGTATTCGGTGGTACGTCTAAGGTATAGGTCCGTTCCCTTGGTAAGCTGCCCTTCAATACGTTCAGGTGTATAAAGGGCAACCGGGGGGCAGTCCTTAGCACCGCAGTTAAGTGCAAAATGGACACGATAATCCTTTTTTTCTACACGAAGCTTCCGTTCAAATTTGCTGGGAAACCACTTTCTTACATACCCCAAACCCTTATCCCATTGGGATCTTCTGAGAATGCCGTGTTCAATGGTAGCAAAGGACACTTTTTCCCCTGCGATTGGAATCTGCTCCCTGGAAAAAAAATCGCTTCGGTCATCGTAGTATTCGGGATGTTCCCGCAATATGACGAGAATATAGGCATTATAAACATTGATCCAAAAGGCGAACCGTTGTGCATCCGTTTTGAGATTGTTTTTGAGGGACACTATGGAGGTTTTTGCCAATCGGTCCTGTATTGATTGTGTATCCTTCCCTGCTTTGATCTGCTGTAAGAACTCCATCGAAAGTTCCGCAAAATCCGTTTGGGGACTTGAAAAATGCCCTGAACGCACCTCTTTAACTTCATGGCAACCGAACAACAATACCGAGACCATTAGTAAAATAGGGAATCCTGAAACTGTATTTTTGATGCCTCTTCCCACTTCTTGACCTTTGGTTCTTCAACTTTGTCGATGCTTTGCCTTTGGACTTTCATCCAAACTGAATACCAACATTCAAAACCTTCCCTGTTCAAAAAGTTGTTGGAAATGGTATTGCTATTCCCAGCCTGACCGGCCAATGCTATTCACCTTCATCTGGTATTCATTGGCAGCAACTGGGGGCAACCCTAAATTGGTATACAAAACCGGGTTAATTAACAATGATATGCGTCATATTTTCTTTGTTGGGCCAATTTTAGATTTGCCCAATTCTAAAATATAATACATGAAAAGAGTAGTTATTTTTTTGTTGCCAGCACTATTGGTCTTTTCAAGCCTTACTGCCCAGGATACCAGTACGGACGGGGATTTCAGTAAATGGCAGTTTAGACTAAGGGGAATCGTGGTTACCCCGGATGAGAGTGCGGATATCGAAGCCATTGGTGGTGACGTGTCCATTTCCACTGCGGTTGTTCCGGAATTTGACATTACGTATTTCTTTGATAAGAATTGGTCGGTGGAGCTTATTTTGGCCACTGCCAAACATGACGTTGAAGCTGTTGGTACGAATGCAGGTGATATTGATCTAGGAAGTGTATGGTTATTACCCCCAACATTGACTGCACAATACCATTTCACGGGAGGGAACTTTGTCCCTTATGTAGGAGCCGGACCAAATCTAACCTTGTTTTATAATGTGGATGAAGGTCCTACTGCGGATGATGTTGAGTATGACGCCTCCGTGGGATTTGCGCTCCAGGGAGGATTTGATTTTATGTTAAGCGACAAATGGTTTTTGAACGTTGACGTAAAAAAACTGTTCCTGGGCACGGATGCAACCGTTGATGCTACCACGGCCCTGGGGGCAACCGTTAATGCCGATGTGGACATTAATCCATGGATTTTTGGATTTGGCGTAGGTATTAAGCTTTAGGTTTTGTTCAGATAGAGAAAGAAGCCGCCCCGAAGTATTTGGGGTGGTTTTTTTTATGCCATTGTATGAAGTAACCCTTCCGTGCTTACTATCGTTGCAAATTCTTCATTCAGGTTTGCCAAACAGGTTTGGTGAATCAACTCGGCTTCGAAAATGCCGCCATCCAATCCCTTTCTATCAAAGGTCGCCGTAGCGTCTGATACCAGATACGTTTGGAACCCGAGATTTGAGGCCATTCTGGTGGTTGTAGAAATACAATGATTGGTGGTTAGACCAACTATAATCAAGGTATTGATTCCCATTTCCTTCAGGCGTTGTTCCAAATCCGTTCCAATAAAGGCGCTGTTTACATTTTTTGTGATTACCGGCTCATTGGCCAGGGGCATCACCTCTTCCTTGATTTGAAAACCGGGTTTTGAGGCGTGTAAAGGGGATTCTGGGTTCATGGAACTATGTTGAACATGAAAGACGGGCCAAGCCCTTTCACGCCAGGCTTGCAAAATCTTTGATGCATTTTCCTCTGCGGTCAAATTGTTCCTGTTTCCGCCATAGAATTCCCAATCGTCCAGTCCCTTTTGAATGTCAACTAGAAGAAGTCCGGTAGTATGATCCATCTGATGTTTTTTTGACTTTTGCTTGGATGAAGCTTTATTTAAGGACATCTTTCATCACCGCCCAAACGTTTTCCCGAACCAGTTTGTGACCTTCGGGGGTGGGATGGATACCATCCTCCAGGTTCAGTTCAGGTATCCCCGCCACTCCCTCCAACAAAAAGGGAATAAGTGGAATTTGGTTTTTTTGGGCCAACTCTGGAAAGATGCTTCGGAACTCACTGGTGTATTCCGGACCCATATTGGGTGGAATCTGCATCCCCGCAAGAACAATTATGGTCTCCGGATCCTTCTTTTTTACATAGTCGATGATTGCTTGTAGATTACTCCTGGTTTGGGCAAGGGGGATACCCCTTAGCCCATCATTTGCTCCTAATTCCAGTACAAATACATCTACTTTTTGGTTGATGACCCAATTGATTCTATTCAACCCCCCCGAAGTGGTCTCCCCACTCAATCCCGAATTGATTACGGTGTAGGCCAAATTAAGGGAATCCAAACGTTGTTGGATAAGTGCCGGAAACGCTTCCTCCAGTTCAATGCCATAACCTGCCGTGAGGCTATCCCCAAAAAACAAGATAACCTGTTCACCTTCATTCCCTGGTATTTCAGCATTTTCCCCATCACTTTCGGATACGGGGGAACCCTGAATTGACTTTGGTGCTTCCTTGCAGTGCACAAAGAGAAGAAGCAGAAAAAAATAACGAAATTTTAAGAGGCTACGCATAGTACTTGAATGTAAAAATCGAAATCATTTGCCTATTTTCCCATTTTATCCGAATGGAAATAAAACAGCTATGTCAAAGATATTAAACGTGAGTCATCTTGGGAAGAGCTATACCAGTGGTTCCAAAGAATTAACCGTTCTTGAGGATGTCTCCTTTAGCATAAATGAAGGGGAAACCTTTGCCATTGTGGGACCTTCCGGAAGCGGAAAGACCACGTTACTGGGCCTTTGTGCCGGATTGGACCGACCGGATACCGGTACCGTTGAACTTTGCGGTCGGGATTTAGGGGGTTTGACTGAGGACGGATTGGCCCTATTGCGGAATCAAGAAGTAGGGTTCATTTTCCAAAACTTTCAGTTGTTACCTACTCTAAGTGCCCTTGAAAATGTAGTGGTTCCCTTGGAATTACAGGGTATTAAAAACCCTGGCTCCATTGGAATGGAACTTTTGGACAAGGTGGGTCTTAAGAATCGATTCCATCACTATCCTTCGCAACTATCCGGCGGGGAACAACAACGGGTTGCCCTGGCAAGGGCCTTTTCCGCCAAGCCCTCCATTCTCTTTGCAGATGAACCTACAGGTAATCTAGATCAAGAAACGGGTGACAAGGTGGTGAAATTGCTCTTTGAACTCAATGAAGAAGCGGGAACTACCTTGGTCATTGTGACCCATGACATGGAATTGGCACGTCGCAACCAACGAATTTTACGTTTAAAGGGCGGCAAAGTGTTTTCTAATGAGTTAACGGCATCGGTGTGAATTTAGATAAACCCATCAGATCAAAATCGGGCTGGCAATGGCTTTTTAGGATGGCCTGGCGGGACAGCAGGGCCAGTGGGAAACGATTGTTGCTTTTTATGGGCTCAATAATCCTGGGAATTGCAGCTGTGGTGTCCATACAATCCTTCAGTGCCAACCTCAAGGAGAACATTACCTTGCAATCCAAGGCCTTAATGGGGGCGGACTTTCTAATTGACAGTAACCAACCTGCCAATGAAAGGGTCCTGGCCATTATGGATTCCCTGGGTGGGGCGCAGGCAAAGGCCATTAATTTTCCCTCTATGGGACTTTTCCCAAAAACAGGGGATGCCCGATTAATTGGGGTAAAAGGTGTGCAAGGCGCCTATCCTTTTTACGGGGAATTGGAGACACAGCCCATCTCGGCGGCTACATCCTATCAGGAAAAAGAAGGGGCCCTCGTGGATGCCACTTTAATGTTACAGTTCGATGCAAAGCTTGGGGATAGTATCAAGATTGGGAACGTTTTGTTCCCCATTGTAGGGGAACTGATCTCTGCACCTGGGACGGGGGGTGTTGGTGCCTCCATAGCCCCACCCGTGTGGATACCGGAGCGCATGGTGGACGAAACGGGTCTTATTCAGACCGGGAGTAGGGTGGGCTATGATTATTATTTTGTGGCCAAAGAGGATCAGGACCTTAAGGAATTGGATAAACTCGTCGATCCCTTGCTGGACGCCGAGAATGCAGATTTGGATACCCATGTTTCAACTGGGCAGCGATTGGGTAGGAGTTATGATAACTTTGGTAAATTCCTGAATCTGGTCGCTTTTATTGCGTTATTATTGGGCTGTGTGGGTATTGCCAGTTCCGTTCATATCCATATCAAGGAAAAATTACGCTCCGTAGCGGTGTTGAAATGTATTGGGGCCACCAGAAAACAAACCTTTCTCATCTTTTTGATACAAATAGCCGGAATGGGATTCTTGGGTGGGTTAATGGGGGTATTGGCAGGACTGGCACTACAGCAGACCTTTCCGCTCCTTCTAAGGGATTTCCTTCCGTTCGATGTGGAGATCAGCCTTGCTTTGGGTGCTATTTTGATTGGTCTGGTTTTAGGGGTCCTGATGTCCGTTTTGTTTGCCCTGACCCCTCTTTTGGGAACATGGTACGTTTCTCCCTTGCAGGTATTGCGGGTTGAGGAAGACTTGCCCAAAAAGTCCCGAGGTCCCATGATTTTGGTTTTTACGGCAATCCTGATCTTTGTATTTGCCTTTGCCTTCTGGCTATTGGGCGACGCGATATATGCTTTTTTCTTTGTATTGGCAATTTTGGTCGTTTTTGCCGTGCTGGGTGGTTTGGCAGCATTTTTTATGCGGCTCATCAAGCGGTTTTTCCCAGTTTCCTGGGGGTTTACGGCAAGGCAAAGCTTATTGAACCTATATCGCCCCAACAATCAAACCACGGTATTGATTTTGGCCATTGGGGTGGGCACGTTCCTGATCAGTACATTGTACTTCACCAAAGATATCCTGTTGGCACGAACGTCATTGGAAACGTCTTCCCAAACACCCAATCTTATTCTAATGGATGTGCAGACGGAGCAGCGTGAGGCTGCAGTGGCCAGTATTTCCGACTCTGGCAGGGAGGTGTTGAACAATATTCCCATCATTACGATGCGAATGCAACAGATAAAGGAAAAGGCCGTTCGCGAGATTATTTTGGACACTACCTCGACTATGAATTCATGGGTATTGCACCACGAATTTCGGGTTACATATCGGGATTCATTAATAGCTTCGGAAACCACAAAGGGTGGGGATTGGCCTGCTAAAATTCAAAAGGAGGGATACATCCCGATTTCCTTGGCGCAAAATGTGGCCGATGATGCCGAGGTAGCCGTGGGGGATATCATTGTATTTAATGTCCAGGGAGTACTCATGAAGACAATTGTGGCGCACTTGCGGGAGGTGGACTGGGCCAGGATGCAAATTAATTTTTCGATTTTGTTCCCCTCAGGTGTTCTGGAAAACGCACCCCAATTTCATGTTTTGACCACCTATACCCCAGATGCCATCAGCTCGGCCAAATTACAGCGTCAATTGGTGCGACTCTTCCCAACGGTATCCATCATTGATTTGCGGCAGGTGATTACGGTCATTGAGGATATTTTGAATAAAATTTCATGGGTCATCAACTTCATGGCGTTCTTTAGCATCCTTACGGGAATCATTGTACTCATTGGGTCGGTAAGGACCAGTAAATACCAACGTATGAAGGAGAGCGTGCTGCTACGTACCCTGGGGGCCAAGGACCGGCAAATCTTGAAAATTACAGCCTTGGAATATCTGTACCTGGGCTTTTTGGGTAGTGCCATGGGAATTGTGCTGGCACTTTTGGGCAGCTTTTTATTGGCCCAATTTGTTTTTGAAACCCCTTTTGTACCCTCATTGGCGCCTTTCGTTTTGGTTTTGCCCGGTATTACTGCTCTGGTACTTCTTATTGGATTGTTGAACAGCCGTACCGTGGTACAAAGTTCACCTTTGGTGGTGCTTCGTAAGGAATTGAGCTAAAAAAAGCTGCAATAAGCAGCTTTTAAAGATTAAATTTCTGGAATTGAGATTATTGGAATCAAGAAATTCTTGATTCGACCTTATCCCAGTTAATGATTTTGATAATATTTTTTAAATAGTCACCACGCTTGTTCTGATATTTTAGATAGTACGCATGTTCCCATACATCAATTCCCAAAATCGGCGTCCCCATTCTTTCGGCAACTGCCATTAATGGATTATCCTGATTTGGGGTTGAGCAAATATGAAGTTTTTTGTCATTGTCCTGGCATACCCAGGCCCATCCCGATCCAAATCTTTTGGCTCCGGCATCTGCCAATTCATTTTTAAAGGACTCCTCGGAGCCAAAGTCCTTTACAATTTGCGCCTTTAAACCATCGCTCATGCCTGAATTTCCGGGGGTCAAAATATCCCAATAAAGGCTGTGGTTATAATAGCCGCCCCCATTGTTCCGAATACCGGTCGGTAAATTATCCATGGAAAGGATTTCCGCTATGGTCTTTCCTGAAATGTTTGCTTCTTCCAATGCAGCATTCAATTTATTGGTATAGCCCTGGTGATGTTTGGAATGGTGAATCTCCATGGTCATCGCATCAATGGTGTCCGGGAAGGCATTATAGCCATAGGGAATCTCCGGTAAGGTAAATGTTGTAACCGCAGTTGCAGGGGTAGCTTCCATTTTTTCTTCTTTTTTGGGATCGGTTTTACAAGAGGACAATAAAATAGTAGGGGCCACCGTCAGTCCAGTGGTTGCTACTACCGTATTTTTTAAAAACTTGCGCTTATTCATAGTATCATTTTTAGGTTTTGGTCTAAGTTACTGATTAATCAAGGCCATGTCAACTTAAAAAGGTTTTAGCAATTTCCGGTTATCGTGAATTCCGCGTTTTAAGTTCTCGCAAAGAATCAATGTTTTATCAATCTTTTTTTGGGAATCCTTGAATCTGGTAATCATATATATAATTCCGCGTTGTTTCCCCTTGGTAAAGGATTCAAAGATTTGATGGGCATCGTGATCACTGAGCATTACCGCTTCAAATTCCTCGGGAACCTCTACCCCGTACTTGGAGATATCCTCAAACAATTGTAGGGTAAAGTGATCATTGGGCAATAGTCCCAGTTCCTTTTGTTTGTTTTTACTGAACATCATGGTGTATTGACCGTGATACTTTCGCAAAGCGGCGTGAAACTCAATGGATTTATCTTGAAAAGTGGCTTTGACCTTTACCCTGGAATGCCCTTTTTCAATAAAAGGTAGGGCCATTGGATCGGGAACAACAATACTGTGCATTCCCCTAATAGCAATTTCAAATGGTGGACTTTCCATACGAAGACTTCGTCAAGTGCTACAAGATACTCGGAATTTGGAAGAATGCCATACACCCCAAGATAGATTTAAATTATCGACAAGAGGTAAAAAAATATCGATGAAATACTTTTTTTTCTTCTTTACCGTTTATTTTAAAAATCATGGCATTTGCTCAAATGCATAGTACAAAGTAATTGTTGATGCCCATTTACCGACCGACCAAGTATATCAATTTTATTGCCTATTGCAATAAGCGCAAAGTATGTTGCAAGGATTATCGCAATGCAAAAACCAAACTCTTTAATGGGGATTTAAGCCAGCACGAATATTTAAAAAAACTGTGGAGCATTCGAAAATCGGCAATTGAGCTGGAAATTAAGTATTTTGATGTTTTGCACATGCGACTTTAGTCTAATCCACAACTGAAGTGATCACTTGCGTTTCGCTGTGTAAAGTTTTGTGGACGGGACATTTGTCCGCAATCTGGACCAATCTTTCCCGTTGTTTGTCGTCCAGTGTCCCGATAAGTTTTAACTCCCGATTGAACGTATCAATTTTAGCGGAACTGTCCTCACAATCCTCACAGTCCTGGGCATGCGTCTTGCTGTAGGAAGTATGCACTTCCACATTTTCCAGGGGCCATCCTTTTCGTTTGGCATACATATGAAGTGTCATGACGGTACAAGCGGCCAACCCGGCCGAAACAAGTTCGTAAGGGGAAGGCCCAAAATTATTGCCGCCAAAATCTTCGGGCTCATCCGCCAACATATGATGGTTTCCCACTTTCATCCGAGTCGTAAAACCATCTTCCGCATCCAGACTGGCCACCACCTGGTGGGTGGTCTTTAGATTGGAAGGAACCTTATCGGTAACGTCCAAATACCGTTTTGCCCAGCCGGTAATGACCTCGCCAACATAGACGGAATCCTTTTTGTTTGACAATAAATGGTCTGCACCGTCCAATGAAACAAAGCTTTTGGGGTGATGTGCCGCTTTGTAAATTTCTTCGGCATTTTGTATCCCCACGGTATCATCCTGGGGGGAGTGCATGATCAATAGTGGTTTTCGCAGGGATTTTGCCGTTTCCGGAAGTGATTTATTATCCAAATCGTCAACAAACTGTTTTTTTATCTTAAAATCCCTTCCACTGAGATTAACCACAGCTTCGCCAGTTGCGTTTATTTCCTCCAGACCACTTTTTAAAAGATGTTTTACATGTTTTGGATTGGAGGGTGCCCCTATGGTGGCAATTGCATTTACGGATTCAATTTCGGCAGCAGCGAAAATAACGGCCGCTCCACCCAAGGAATGGCCAATGAGCAAACTTGGGGAGTCGTAGTTTTTGGATAAAAAATCAGCGGCAGCAACCAAATCGGCCACATTTCCCGAAAAGTTGGTATCGGCAAAATCCCCTTCACTTTCCCCAAGACCGGTAAAATCGAAACGTAGTACGGCAAACCCTTTTGCAGTAAGGGATTTACTGATGTTCCGTACCGCGGACAGATTTTTGGTACAGGTAAAACAATGGGCGAACAATGCAAAATTATGTGGATGACGATCTACAGGAAACTCCAAACGCCCCATAAGCTTTTGTCCTTCCGTATTCTCAAATTCAACTTTTATGGTATTCATAATGCAAAGCGTTACACAGTATTAGGTGATGTATTGATTGGGGTCGCCACTTTAGCAACCAAAAATCAACTTTTCTTGTTCTTAAAGATACCCCTTAGGTCGGGGTTAAAGAAGAAACCTATCTGTAAACGGTCAAACACGGCATTGGCAAATTGATTACGCAGGTAACCCAATTGCAAATTGCTATTTTCGGTAATATGTATGCCAATTGCCCCATAAAGACGATTTTGATCAAATAGATTATCCTGTAGATTGATGAAAAGTTCATCATAGAAATTCAGGAAAAAGGTATTGGTCAACGGAAGGGTCATCTGAATACGATAACGTGCCCTGTGCTGGGTCTCCCGGTTTAGCCCCAGTCCTCGGTTTTCAATAAAGCGCTGTTCCAAACGATAACGATGCTCAAAGAGGAGCTCCCACACCTTGTTGGTTAGAATGAATTGTTCAAAAATCCGATGTTCCAAGATTTCATTGCCAGAAAAGGAAGCATCTGCAAATGGAAACCCCAAAAAGGAAGGATCGGTATCAATGAATGCGTATCCCAAAGTTGCAATTGCATTTTGATTGATATGGTAATTGGCGCCTGTTCGCAATAGTAATTGATTGAAGTTACCAGAGGTCTCATAGTACCGGAACTGCGCTTCTGTATGTATGCTCCATTTTTCCGAGACTCGGTTCATACCAAAATACATGTACCATATACCCATTTCATCTTCGCCCAAAGGTTCTGGTGAAGATTCTTGGGCAAAGCAGTGCAGTTGAACCAACACTACCGCTATTGAAATGAGAAGTTTTTTCATGTGTTTAAAATTTTTAATCACTTATAAATAAGGTATTTAAAAATTTAAGAACTCATGCGACCACTCCTTGCACTCGTTCTCACATGAATTTTTTTAATCATTATCACCGTGTGAATTTTTGATTAAAAAAATTCATGTTCGTTTCATTACTCCAAATTAAAAACCGCTGTTTTCTTAAAAGGGGATAAATCCAGGCCTTCAATGGATTGGCGATAGGGTTTCCATTTTTTGGTAAAGAAGGCATTGGTCTTATCCAATGCCATTTTGAGTTCTTCTTTGGCATAGGAGATCAACTCCCTTTCCGTTTTGGTGATACCTGTTTTTCGCGAGGCCACATAGCGTGTGGCTACGCCAATGCGCTGCATGACCGTGATTTTGGGATTTCGCGTAATACCTTGACGTTTATCTTCTTTCCCAATATAAAGGGCCACGACCGAGTCTATTTGTTTTACAATTTCCTTGGAGGCTTTGATTTGGTCTTTGTATGTATCCTTGTCCAAATCCTTCATTTCCTTTTGGAACTTATTGGCCAAATCCTTGCTTTCCACCAATTGTTTTACGGCATCCGCAGCTGTTTGGGTAAAGTGTTCCAACTGCTTTCTGGTAGCATGGACCGCATTGATGTTGTCCGTGGTCATGTTCAAACGCGGGTCGGTTTTAACGGTTACCATAGTGGAATCCGTAGCTTCCCCAAAAGTGACCTTAACCTTGTAAGTTCCTGGTTTTACCGTAACTCCACTGGGTTCCTTCTTTTGCTTGCCGATTTTTCGGGCAGGTCGATCGGGACCTTTTTCATTTAGCCCCCAGTAGATCCTATGAAACCCTTTCTTTTTAGGGGTTTTGTATTTCAATGTCCGGATCAATCGGTCACCATCATAAAAATCAAACTGGATGGAGTCTTTTTTCTGCACTCCCGTTAGCTCTTTTTTGTTTTCCTTTTCCGAGGTATCTGTTTTTTCCTTGTCTTTCTTTTCCTCCCCCTTTTTTAGGTCTTTTTTCCCCTCTTTTATGAAATAGGTGATCATTGCACCACGCTTTCTGTTTTCCGCATTATAAAGGGCATCCCCACCAAAACGGCTACCTGTACCTTGTTGGTAAGCGGCCAAATAGGCGTCCGGACTCTCAAATAAGGCTACCTCTTGCCTTAGGGCGGATTTATCCCTGGCCAATTCCCTTAGCGGTCGGATATCGTCCAAAACCCATGCGGCACGACCAAATGTGCCTATGACCAAATCCTGTTCCCGCGGGTGAATGACCAAATCCTTGGTGGAGACCGTTGGAAAACCTTCCGCCCATTTTTTCCAGGTACTCCCTTCATTTAAGGAGATGTAAAGTCCATCATCAGTTCCCAGGAACAGCAAGTTTGGATTTTCCGGGTCTTCGATAATGGACAGCGTATAACTCTGTACATCGTTTTCATCCACAATTCGCGTCCAGGTTTTTCCATAATCCTTGGTACGATAGGCGTAGGGGGTATAGTTGAATCTACGGTAATCATTGGCAATGAGCAGGGCCTCACCTTTATTGTTTTGGGAAGCTTTGATCTGTGGAATCCAGCTCCCTTTGGGCAAGCCCTTGATATTTGAGGTTACTTCGGTCCAGGTGCTGCCCCCATTTTGGGTGTAATGTACACGACCATCATCGGTACCCACCCAAAGCATGTCCTTTTCCACTGGTGAAGGTTCAATGACAAGAATGGAACAATGGTTTTCGGCTCCCGTGGCGTCCATGGTCAATCCACCACTTTCACTTTGTTTTTGCTTTTCTGGGTCATTAGTGGTGAGATCGGGCGAAATCACCGTCCAGGTCAACCCCTTATCCGTGGATTTATGAACGAATTGACTACCAAAATACACTGTTGCATTGTCAAAAGGATCCTGACCAATACCCGCATTCCAATTGAATCGGAGTTTGGTTTTGGCATCGGGTGGGGTAGGCCGCACGGTATAGTTATTGCCCGTTTTCCAATCATACCTCCTAACGGAGCCCTGTTGGCTCATTGCATAACCGAACCGACTGTCATCCTTATCAGGAACCACATCAAAACCATCCCCAAAGGCAATCTCCTGCCAGTAGCTATTTCGGATTCCCTGGGCCCGCCACACATAGGCTGGCCCCCTCCAAGAACCATTGTCCTGCATTCCCCCGTAGACATTGTAGGGAAACTCATTGTCCGTACTAATGTGGTAAAACTGCGCTACCGGCAGGTTGCCAATAAAGCGCCAGGTCTTACCACCGTCCTTGGTAATATTTACCCCTCCATCATTACCATCGATCATAAACTGGCCGTTTTCCGGATGGATCCACCAGGCATGGTGGTCCGGGTGAACCCCATTGCTCACCCCATAGGCGGGCATCAATTCCTTAAAATTCTTGCCGCCATCCTCCGAAACATTGACATAGGTAAAAATGGAATACACTCGATTCTCATTTTCCGGGTCCACATAAATTTCGGAATAATAGAAAGGTCGGTTTCCAATATCATTTTTATCGTTGATTTTCTTCCAGGTAAAACCACCATCAACAGATTTATAAAGTGCATTTTTTTTGGCCTCGACCAAAGCATAAACTACATTGGGTTTGTTCTTTGCAATGGCAATTCCAATACGCCCCAGATCTCCTTTGGGAAAACCATCTTCCTCCTTGATTTCCTTCCAGTTGTTACCCCCGTCATGTGTCATGTACAATCCGCTTCCTTCCCCGCCTGACTTAAAAAACCATGGGTCCCGTTTATGCTCCCACATGGCCACCATGAGCTTATTGGGATTGGTGGGGTCCATTACCATGTCCGCAACCCCGGTTTTATTGTTTACAAAAAGGATTTTCTCCCATGTTTTTCCCCCATCCGTAGTTTTAAATACGCCACGTTCCGGATGTGTTCCCCATGGGGATCCAATGGCCCCTACATATACCGTATTGGGGTCCGTGGGATCTATAACGATCCTATGGACATGTCGGGTTTTTTCCAAGCCCATATTTTTCCAGGATTTTCCCCCATCCAAGGATTTGTAAACGCCATAACCTCCGTTTAGGCTATTTCTGGGATTGCCCTCACCGGTTCCCACCCAAATAACGGACGGGTTGGATTGCTGTATGGCCAAGGCGCCTATGGAGCCTGTGGATTCCTTATCAAAAATGGGTTCCCATTTGATTCCCCCGGACGTGGATTTCCAAAGTCCTCCCGAGGCTGTGCCAACATACATGACATCGGGATTGGAAAGTTGCACATCAATGGCCGTAACACGGCCGCTCATTCCAGCGGGACCAATGTTTCTTGGTTTCATGTCCTGGACCAAATCCATGGTGAAATCCTGCGCGCAAAGCAAAGTGGTTGCCAAAAAGATGGCCACAGAGAGTAATCTTTTCATTGTGGGAGCTAATTAGTCGGCTAAAGATAAAGAAATGGGAATGTGGATTTCTTAAAAGGGTGTTAATGGGCCTTATCGGCAGTGACCAAATAAATCCCTTTTTTGGTAACAAATTCCAATTCGCCGCGTCCAACTGTTGTAACCATAAAACCTAACCAATTATGGCCCAGAAGTTTTCCAAAAAACAACGAACGCTCCTTACATTCTTGGTTGCCCTATTGGTTTGGGGGCATGTGACCTGGGATTATTTCCATGGAGGGATTCCTACCCATTATCTCTTTCATAACAAGGATATGCCAGGAATTCCTAACTGGGTAGGTGCATTGATACTACCATTTTTCACCTGGTTTTTGCTGTATCGAATACATAAAAGATTGAATGGCTACAACACCAAAGAGACCCTAACAAAAGTCGGATGGCGGTTTTTGGCGGGTTTGCTCTTTGCTGTAACGATTTCCATTTGTTTTCTGAATGGAATTCAAATTGTGGATTATATCATGGGTACCATTCTCCTATTGGCCTTTGTTTTCCCATTGTATAAATCAGAGTATTTATTGGGTTGGGTGCTGGGGTCATCCTACACTTTTGGGGCAGTTTTACCCATGGGTTTTGGAAGTATTCTATGTTTGTTGTTCTTCCTGGTGTACGCTTTGGTGCAATGGGTCAAAAAGATGGCAAGACCAGGAACCAATTAGTGTACTCTTTTTTTGAATATGCCAAAAAGCTCGTTTCCCTGCCTTGGAGGTATGGAATTATGGCAAGGTTCAAAGACCACGGTTTCCAAATATTTGGTCAAATACGTAAGATATAAGTCCTTATCCCCACCAAAAGGTCGCTTTTCCATGGAATCGGTCAGTGGAATATCGAACCAAACCCCAACCAGTTTCCCATTGGTCTTGAGCAACTTTTGTATTTGTTCAGCGTAGGCAAAACGGTTTTTATCGGTAGGGACAAAGGAACAGAAAAAGGTTTGTTCCAAAATCAAATCGTATTGACCCTGATGCTCAAAAAAGTTTTCCAACAACAATTGCGTTTGGGGAAAATCGGGATTACGCCTTTGGAACATCCCTAAGGGCACCGGCGAAATATCCAAAACGTACACATTGGCAAAACCTTGCTGCCAAAGGTATTCCGCCTCATAAGCATTCCCTGCGCCGGGAATTAGAATTTTTATGGTTTTATCCGTAAGTTGGTCTATGTAGGTTTTAAGTGGTATTGATGGATAGCCAATGTCCCAGCCGGTTTCTTTTCCATCATAGCGTTGTGTCCAGTAATCCTCCTCTTTATCCGTATGCATTTGACAATAGTGATTGAAACAAGTCTTGGGCTAAAGATACAGGGTATTCCGTGGATTTTTGGTGTTGTCATCCCTTAAGAGCGCCAACTCGCCAGCGTTTTCAGAAAAATTTGATACTTTGGTGCAAAACTGATTTCGACAAAAGAGTCGTTATCCTGCCATAAACCAAACTATGCCACTTCTAATTGTAGCTCTGGGAATATTGATATTGTTTATTCTCATTGCTAAGGTCAAACTCAATGCTTTTTTGTGCTTTATTCTCGTATCCCTTTTTGTAGGTATTTTTCAAGGAATGGAACTTGAAACCCTGGTGAAATCCATTCAGGCCGGTATTGGCAATACGCTTGGCTTTTTGGTGCTGATCTTGGGGCTTGGGGCCATGTTGGGCAAATTGGTTGCCGATAGTGGTGCTGCCCAACAGATTACGACGAAATTGGTTTCCGCCTTTGGTATAAAATACGTACAATGGGCCGTAGTATTGACCGGTTTTATCGTAGGGGTACCTATGTTTTACTCCGTGGGTTTTGTCATACTTATTCCGCTCGTGTTTACCATTGCCATTTCCACAAAATTGCCCTTGCTCTATGTTGGTCTGCCCATGTTGACCTCATTGTCTGTAACACATGGGTATTTGCCTCCGCATCCTGCCCCCACGGCCATTGCCACCATGTTCAATGCCGATATTGGAAAAACCCTATTATACGGAATTATCATTGCCATTCCTGCAATTATTGTGGCAGGTCCCCTGTTTGCACGGACCATAAAGAAAGTTAAGGCGAAGCCATTAAAGGAGTTTTATAGCACGGTGGAATTTAAGGAAGAAGAGCTGCCCGGCATTTCTAAAAGTGTGTTTACGGCCCTTTTGCCCATAATCCTGATTATTCTGGCCATTATAGCAGAACAATTGTTGCCCGATAATCAGCTGAAGTTTATACTGAAGTTTATTGGTAACCCAGTTATTGCCATGCTGATTGCCGTTTTGGTTGCGATTTATACCTTGGGATTGTCCCAGGGCAAAAAGATGAAGGACGTTATGGATTCCCTTTCCACCTCCGTGACCAGTATCACTATGATCCTATTGATCATAGCTGGTGCGGGGGCATTAAAGGAAGTCCTGGTCGATAGCGGTGTAAGTGGTTACATTGCGGAATCACTTAAGGATTCCAGTTTTTCCCCTTTGGTTTTGGCATGGTTGATCGCCACGGTCATCCGCGTATGCGTAGGTTCTGCAACTGTAGCCGGCCTAACGGCTGCAGGGATTGCCCTGCCCCTGGCATCCACGACCGGGGTACATACGGAACTCATGGTATTGGCCATCGGTTCGGGCAGTTTAATGCTTTCACATGTCAATGACTCCGGCTTTTGGTTATTTAAGGAATACTTCAACCTTTCCATAAAAGATACCCTATCCACATGGACGGTAATGGAAACTTTGGTGGGTATTATGGGGTTATTGGGTACCTTAGTGCTAAGTACAATTTTATAACTTCAAAGGCATGCATACCACACCCACGAGTAAAGTAACTGAATTGAATTTGGAATTTCCACCGGCGCCAAAACCCGCAGGGGTATATCGCCCTATCTTGGTAGTGGATAACTTCCTGTATGTCTCTGGGCAAGGCCCTGTACAATTGGATGGTTCTTTGATGATTGGAAGGGTAGGGGATGATTTGGATGTGGATCAAGGCAAATTGGCGGCCCGCCAGGTGGGCTTGACCATGCTCTCTACCATTCAAACGCATTTTGGTAGTTTGGACAACATTAAACGGGTAATCAAAGTTTTGGGAATGGTAAATTCCACGCCCGATTTTGGACAACATCCCCTGGTCATCAATGGGTTTAGTGAGTTAATGGCAGACGTCTTTGGAAAAGAGAAGGGTATCGGGGTGCGTAGCGCTGTCGGTATGATGCTGCCGGGCAATATTGCCGTGGAAATTGAAGCGATGTTTGAACTATATTGAAATGGAAAAAGAAAACTGGTACCACATAAAGGATACGGAACAACTAATCTCACCTTCCCTGTTGGTGTTTCCTGACAGGATTGAAAAGAACATTGGGACCATGCTTAAAATTGCCGGAGGCCCCCAGCGTTTACGGCCCCACATCAAGACCCATAAAATTGCTGAAATTATTGAAATGCAATTGAGGCATGGTATCCACAAGTTCAAATGTGCAACGATTGCGGAGGCCGAGCTTCTGGCGACAACAGGGGCCAAGGATGTTTTGTTGGCCATACAACCTTCCGGACCAAACATCACCCGTTTTTTTGATTTGATGGACACCTATCCGGAGACGCATTTTTCAACAATTGTGGATAATGCCAAAACCATGGATGAAGTCGCTAAGATCGCTTCTACGAAACATAGGGTGGTTTCACTGTTTCTGGATATCAATAGCGGCATGAATCGTACCGGTATTGCGCCGGGACCGGAAGCTGTTGCACTGTATCGGGGGATTGCCGATAATCCAAATTTAGAGGTGAAGGGGATACATGTGTACGATGGTCATATCCGGAATCCCGATATCGCCGTTAGAACTAAAGTGTGTGATGCCGCTTTCGAATTGGTGACCCAATTGAAGCGGGATATCGAAGATTTGGGAATGCCGGTCAACACCATTGTTGCAGGGGGGACTCCCTCCTTTCCCATCCATTCCAGAAGGGGGACCGTTGAGGTATCCCCGGGCACTTCGTTGCTGTGGGACCATCGGTATGGAACACTTTTTCCTGAGATGGGATTTGTGCCTGCCGCGGTACTGCTGAGCCGTATCATTAGTAAGCCCAAAGAAGGATATCTCTGTTTGGACCTCGGGCATAAATCAGTCGCCCCGGAAATGCCTTTACCACGAGTAAGGTTTTTGGGTTATGTTGATTTTGAACAAATCGGTCAAAGTGAGGAACATCTGGTGGTGACCACCCAAAAAAGCAGTGCTTATGAGGTGGGGGACATTCTGTATGCCGTACCTTTTCATATCTGTCCCACCGTGGCCAAATACCATGAGGTAATTTCAATCGCCACCAATGGTGAACAGGAGATTTGGAGTGTTGCCGCGCGTAACAATAAAATAACCATTTAGTTTTTGTAATGTTCCTATTCGATGCGCATTTGGATTTGGCGATGAACGCTTTGGAGTGGAATCGCGATTTACGATGGTCGGTGGAGGAGATTCGAAAAAGTGAGCTTGGAATGGTCGATAAACCCGATAGGGGTTTGAATACCGTTTCCTTACCCGAGATGCGCAAAGGGAACATCGGACTTTGTGTGGCTACGCAAATAGCACGCTACGTGAAAAAAGGCAGTCATTTGCCAGGTTGGAACTCTCCGTATCAAGCATGGGCACAGACCCAGGGCCAACTGGCTTGGTACCAAAGTATGGAAGCTATTGGTGAAATGGTACAGATCAACGATTTGAAATCCTTAAATACACATTTGAAACTGTGGCAGGACAATGTTCCCGAAAAACCAATAGGCTATATCCTAAGCCTTGAAGGTGCCGATTCCATAGTGACCTTGGACCATTTGGAAAAATCATATGAAATGGGGCTTCGTGCCATAGGTCCGGCACATTACGGTCCTGGCACCTATGCCTATGGAACCGATTCGGATGGCGGTATCGGTGCTAAAGGCAGAGCGCTTTTAAAAAAAATTGAAGAACTCGACCTTATATTGGATGTGACCCACCTTTGTGATACCAGTTTTTGGGAAACCATGGATGTATACCATGGTCCTATTTGGGCGAGCCATAACAATTGTAGGGAATTGGTGGATCATAACCGACAGTTTTCCAATGAACAGATCAAAGAATTGCTCGAAAGAAAAGCGGTCATAGGTGTGGCTCTGGATGCTTGGATGTTGGTTCCCCATTGGGTGCGTGGAAGGTCAACACCCCAGGACATGGGTGTTACCTTGGAGCGAATGGTGCATCATATTGACCATATCTGTCAATTGGCGGGCAACGCCTTGCATGTTGGAATTGGTACGGACTTGGACGGCGCCTTTGGGAAGGAACAATGTCCAACGGACCTCGATACCATTGCGGATTTGCAAAAGGTACCCCAATTACTGAAAAACAGGGGATACACCCAAGAAGATATCGAGAATATCATGTATCAAAACTTTATCAATTTTCTAAGGCGGACTTGGACCTAGGGGAGCAGGGGTTAAGGGTTGAAGGTTAAGGGTTGGAAGTTAAGGGTTGAAGGTTAAAGGTTGAAGGTTAAGGGTTGAAGGTTAAGGGTTGAAGGTTAAGGGTTGAAGGTTAAGGGTTGAAGGTTAAAGGTTAAAAGTTAGGAGTTAGGAGTTAGGAGTTAAGAGTTAAGAGTCAGGAGTCAGTAGTTGGTAGTTGGTAGTTAGGAGTTGGGATGAAGCGAGTCTTATTCCTTTCTTCTTCAGGCGTAGTGGTCTTGATTTCAATACTTGGATGACCCTCCTCGCCGGAGTTCAATGCCCAAGGCTAAACTAATCACAATATACCGTAAAGCCGTTTTGTCCATTATTGATTTTGATTGCGTAAATTGAAGGTGTTAAAGGGATAGGGTTGCGAGTTACTGCAAATGTTTATTGTGCAAACACCTTTTTGGATTTTATTGGATTTTGATTTTTAATCACAACTCCTTTTAAGGTACAAAACATGGATTCCAAATTATTTTGTAAGCTCCTAATAGGTTCACTGGTGTTGCTTGTATGCTGTCGAAAGCAAGTTGAAAATAAAGAGTTGGGTTCCGTAGCACCGGTGGAGCAGGTAAAAAGTCAGGTCAAAGCTTTTCATACGGCGGACACATCCATGAATGCCGAGGGAGTGATGGATTTATTGTGGCCTGAATTTACCATGTTGGTAGATGGCAATTACATTACGTACGAGGAGGTGGAAACGGGCACAAAAACTTTTATGGAATCCTTGGAAGCCTTTCATACGGAATGGAAGGATTTAAACATTATTCCGGCCGGAGACCACCATGCGATTTCCTCATTTATATTTATTGACTCCATAGTTGCAAAAGATGGAACAATTACCCAATCCAGGGGACCCAATACGTTTGTATGGGAAAAACGTAATGGACAATGGAAGGTGCTGTACGGAGATGCCGATCATTATCCAATATCGAATTGATTCCAAAATTGCTATGTAAAGGATAACCGCACAGCATTATGGGTCCTGTTGGAACAACCTTTCATAAATAGTGTAGAGGTGTTCAATTCTACCCTTGAACACCAATATTGAAGTGATATCAATTGCATCATTTTCCGGAGATATGGCCAGATTATAGGTTGTTGTCAAGGTATATGCATGAATGACTTCCTTTTTAAAGTACATCGTTATGAAAATCAAAATAACACAACTTCGTTTTTTCGTTTCTACCATCCTTTGGCATCTTAAAGATGATCAAAAGCTCAACACGATTTTGAGGTTTTTCCCAAAACGAATTGGGAATCGTTACCTTTAGCGAAATCGATTTTAAATGCTTGAACTAAGACCCAGTTGTGAACATTGCCATAGGTCCCTTCCGCCGGATAGTAAAGAGGCCATGATCTGCACCTATGAATGTACCTTTTGCATAACATGCGTGGAACACCTATTGGAAAATGTATGTCCCAACTGCGGTGGTGGTTTTGAAAAAAGGCCGGTGCGTCCCAAAGCACAGTTGAGCAACTACCCTGCTTCTTCCACTCATGTTCATAAGCCCATTGATTTTAAGGCTTTTCAAATATTGAAGGATAAAAATTCATCAATACCTCCCAATAAGAGATAAATGAACAAACCTGCCTGGTATTATCTTGTACTTCTGATTTTGGCCGGAGAGGCCGTTTTTATCCTCCCCTTTGTATTGCCCCGCATTTTTAGGCCTACCGTACTGGATGTTTTTGAAATGACCAATTTGGACTATAACCTGGGAGTGGCCATTTATGGTATCATTGCTATGGTCTCATACCCTTTTGGTGGCCCCCTGGCCGATAGGTTTCCGCCAAGAAAACTAATAGCGGTAGCCCTATGGCTTACAGCCCTGGGAGGTATACTGTATGCCCGTTATCCTGATTTGGATACCCTAAAAGTCCTATATGGATATTGGGGTTTTACCACCATATTTTTGTTTTGGGCACCCATGATAAAAGCCACTCGCGTTTGGGGCGGTGATACCTCACAGGGAAAGGCGTTTGGCCTGTTGGATGGGGGGCGCGGACTTACGGGTGCTTTATTTGGGGTATTGGGTGTCTTTGTATTTGCTGCTTTTTTGTCCTCCGATGTTCAGGAAGTTACACTCGCAGAACGGCAAAATGCTTTTGCTTATGTAATTTATGTTGCCTCCGCTATTATTGTTTTCATTGGGATATTGGTTTGGCTGTTTATGAAATCCAACGTTGATGAAACGAAAATTTTAGTCGACCGAATAACCGCTAAAGAGCTAAAACAAGTGCTGAAATTGCCCTCTGTGTGGCTTTTAATGGTCATTATTCTATGCTCCTATGTTGGGTATAAAATAACGGATGTGATTTCCCAATATGCCAATGAGGTAATGTTGTATGATCAGGTGAAATCGGCCCAGGTGGGTACTTTCCTCCAATTTTTAAGACCAACAACTGGAATTTTGGTCGGTTTACTGGTGGATAGGTTTCGTATCACTTTTTGGCTTTTATCGAGCTTGGTATTTTGTGTAGTTGGCGGTATCTTTTTTGCTACCGGCGTGATAGGGCCATCTACCACGGTACTGTTTTTTATGTCGGTTGTAATCATTGGTGTTGGGGTTTATGCGGCCAGGGCATTATACTTTGGGGTAATGCGTAAAGGGAGGATTCCATTGGTTTTAACGGGAACTGCAGTAGGTCTGATCTCCTTAGTGGGGTATACCCCGGATATTTTTGCTGGTCCGGCTTACGGCTATTTTTTGGATACCTATCCAGGGGAGCAGGGACATCAATATGTTTTTTGGATGTTGGCCGGTTTTTCAGCAATGGGAGCCATTGCTGCTTTTATCTATTTCAAATTATATAACAAAAATTAGGGAATGTCATTTCCCTGAACTTTTTTGATTCGGGGCGCATAAAAACGTCTTTATTGAAAAGTACAGTATTGATTTGGATTCTGTAAGGAATCCGCAGGTATTCACCTTAAAAGAAGGTTAGGTTGTTGGCATTTGAACAAATAGTGTTTATTGAGTTTTTTTTTAAGTGGCTTTATCGTCACTTGCCTCTTGTAAACAGCTTGATTTTTGGTATCTTCCTTGCCTTAATCAAACCCTGATTGCATGAAACGTCTCACACTTGTTTTTTCCTTATTCCTCACTATGGCCTCATTTGGACAGATCAATCCAAAATGGGCTCGCTATCCGGCCATTTCACCAGATGGTTCTGCCATTGTTTTCACCTATAAGGGAGATTTGTTCCGAGTGGCTTCGGATGGGGGAGTGGCAACGCAACTAACTTTTCATAAAGCACATGATTATAAGGCGGTTTGGAGCAAAGATGGAAAACGGATTGCCTTTGCATCCGATCGGTATGGGAATTTTGACATTTTTGTGATGGACGCCTTAGGTGGAGCGGCCACACGTCTTACATTCCACAGTAATGATGAAACCCCCTATACGTTTTCCCATGACGACACCTACGTCTTTTTTGGAGCGGTGCGACAAGATGCCGTAAAACACCGTCAGTACCCCACGCGGGTGCAACCGGAATTGTATAAGGTGGCCTCCAATGCAGGTAAGGTAGATCAGGTGTTGACGGTTCCCACGGAAGATGTACAGGTAAACAATGACGGGCGTTTTATGCTGTATCATGATCAAAAGGGGTATGAAAATGCGTTTAGGAAGCATCATGTTTCCGCTATAGCCCGTGACCTATGGAAATACAATTTTGAAGAGGACAGGCATACCCAGCTTACCTCCTTTAAGGGGGAGGACCGAAATCCCGTACTTTCCAAAGATGAAAAAACGGTATACTATTTAAGCGAAGAGAGCGGTAGTTTTAATGTGCATCGTTTCAGCCTGGAAAATCCGGGCCAGAATCAGCAACTTACTACGTTGGCGACACATCCCGTTCGTTCGTTGTCCTACGGTAATGAAACCATGGCCTTTAGCTATGATGGTGAGATTTATACCTTAAGGGATGGGGACGCTCCAAAAAAGGTAAATATTCTAATTCGAACACAGGACGCTGCGAATACGGACCAATTTATCTCCATTAATTCCGATATCCGGGAAATGGACATAGCCCCAAATGGAAAGGAGATTGCCTTTGTTGCCAGGGGCGAGGTTTTTGTCACCGCGGTGGAGGGCGGACTTACCAAGCGCCTGACCAATACACCGGAGCAGGAGCGTTTTGTGCAATTTACGGCAGATGGGAATGCGGTTGCCTATGCCAGTGAACGTGAAGGGAAATGGCAAATTTATCAAACGGAAAAAGTACGTAAGGAAGAGCCTTACTTTTTTGCAGCAACACTGCTTAATGAAAAATTGATCTTGGGAAAGGAAGTTGATTGTTATTTGCCCGAATTTTCTCCGGACGGGAATCTAATGGCATTTATTGAGGACAGAAGAACCTTAAAAGTGCTAAACCTGAAATCAAAGGAAGAAAAAACACTTTTGACCCCCAATGAATTATACCATTTTCAAGATGGGGATAAATATTTCAAATGGAGTCCGGATAGCAAATGGTTGGTAGTCTCATGGGGGAAAACCTTGAGCAATGGGGAAGTTTTATTGCTATCGTCGGATGGTTCCAGAAAAGAAAACCTTACCCAAAGCGGCTATTATGATTTTATGCCCAAATGGGTCGATGGGGGTAAACAACTCATTTGGTTCAGTAATAGGGACGGCCTTAAAAGCTATGCCACAAGCGGGAGAACCCAGGCGGACGTATACGGTATGTTCTTAACACAGGAAGGATGGGACAACTACAAAATGTCCGAAGAAGAGTATGATTTGATGAAGTTATTGGAGGAGAACGGAAATGACGAAAAGGATGAAAACGACGATTCCAAAAAGAAAAAAGGGAAAAAAGGGGAGAATAAAAATGAGGGGGAAACAAAACCCCTGGTGTTTGATTGGGATGATATTAGGGAACGTAAGGCACGCCTCACCATCCATTCCTCAACCCTTGGGGACGCCATTTTATCCAAGGATGGGGAAAAGCTATACTACCTGGCGCGTTTTGAAAAACACATGAACCTCTGGGAAACGGAACTGCGTACCAAAAAGACCAAAATGCTCATTTCCCTTGGAGCAAAAGAGGCGAGCTTACAGTGGGATTCCAAACAAGAGAACCTTTTCCTATTGAGTGACGGGAAGATTTTCAAAGTGGATTTGGCCGGGGCATCCAAAAAGCCGATTACAATGAAATCTGAAATGCTATTGGACACGGATGCCGAACGTCAACATATGTTTGAACATGTTTGGCTGCGCACCAATGCCATTTTTTATCACTCCAATTTTCACGGTATGGACTGGGATATGCTCAGAAAAGCGTATGAAAAGTACGTTCCGCATTTGGGAAACTCTTATGAATTTGCCGAAATGATATCAGAACTATTGGGAGAATTGAATGTGAGTCATGCCGGAGGGCGGTTCAATGGAAAAATCCCCAATGAGGATGCCACGGCCAGTTTGGGCATTTTTATGGATTATGCACATGTGGGAAATGGTATTAGGATTGCCGAGGTCATTAGGGGAGGTCCGTTGGACAAGGCCTCTTTTTCCATAGCGGAAGGGAGTATCATTGAAAAAATAAATGGGGAGACCGTACTGGAAAATGTGGATCCGGCCAAATACCTTAATCGTATTGCGGGAACGTTTACCTTATTGGAGGTTCTTGATCCCAAAACCCAAAAAAGACAGCAAATCACGGTAAAGCCCATTACGTTGGCAGAGGAAAACTGGCTGTTGTACAAAAGGTGGGTGAAGACGAACGAAAAAGAAGTTGAAGAAAAGAGTGGGGGTCAGTTAGGTTATGTTCATATTCCTGGAATGAGTGATGGTCCTTACCGTAACATTTATGAACAGATGTTGGGGAAATTTGCCGATAAAAAGGCGGTCATTGTGGATACTCGATTTAATGGTGGAGGGGATTTGGTGGCCGATCTGGCCATGTTCTTTACCGGAGAACCCTTTATAAGTTACGAAACGGAGGATCGGAAGGTTGGGGGTGAGCCAACCTCAAGATGGACAAAGCCCACCTTGGCCATTTTTAATGAATCCATGTATAGTGATGGTCATTGTTTTGCAAGCGGTTACACGGATTTAAAAATTGGAAAAACTGTGGGCATGCCCGTACCGGGAACCTGTAGCTTTGCCGGTTGGGAGCGCTTACCTGATGGCGGGCGTTGGGGTGTGGTACCCGTAAGTGCCAAGAATAAGGAAGGGGAATGGATGGAAAATAACCAGACCGAACCGATGATTATGGTGAAGAACAGCCCGGATGTCATTGATAAGGGAGTGGACCAACAATTGGAACGTTCCATTGAGGAGCTTTTACTGGATGTCGGACAATAAAACTAGCGTGTATTTCTTGATTTTACCCCCTTTTTGCAGAGGTCGATGATTTCTGTGATTCTTTTTTGTCGGGTCTCCTTTCTTTTGGCCTGGTTCAGCCAATACAAATAGCTTTTTCGTTGTCCACGGGTTAGGCCCTGATAGTTTTCAAAGGCTTTTTTACTTCGATTGAATGCTTTTTGAAGATCATCGGGGATTATTCCATTTTCCACATCATCCAAGGCCGTCCAAGAACCATTTTCCTTGGCTGTTGCTATGGCCTTAAATCCACTTTCATGCATAAGGCCTTCTTTTGTCAATTCCTTGATGTGATCTTTATTTACCTTGCTCCAAACACTTTTTGGTTTTCTTGGGCAAAAATACTGTCGCCTTTTACCATTGCCCAGGCTTTTAACGGTACTATCGATCCAACCATAGCACAAAGCTACTCGAACCGCTTCTTCCCATCGCATGCTAGGCATTTCATGATCAACCGCATAGAAAATAAGATAGATCCCTTCGGGATTTGCATGGTTTTTATGAAGCCAGTTGCGCCAGGCTATGTCGTCTTCAAAGTAAATTTCCTTAAGTTCAGGCATTATGGGAATTATAAGGGTTCTGCCAAAATAGCTATCATCGTTTTAATTCCATCACGATAATTGCCCAATCGTAAATTCTCATTGGGGCTGTGCTGATTGTTATCCCGATTGACAGTAGGTACGGTAACGGCCGGAATATTCAAGGTGGTCACAAAGGGGGATATGGGGATGGAACCCCCGCTCATTCGAATTCTTATGGGTTCTTCACCAAAGGCATTGTTCAATGCCCTGGTCAACCACAGGCCTACTTCTGAATTAAAGTCTGTTCGAAAGGATTGATAGGATACTTCGTGGGTCAAGGTGACAATTTTAGGATATTTTAATCGCTCCCCTTTGGTTGGCACCCTATCCAAAAGATAATAGTCTTGGTCCACAATATGATTTTTAATGAGTCCAATAAGGCGATTGGGGTTCGATTCCAATACCAACCGCACATCAATTTCTGCCCTGGCCCAACTGGGGACGATGGTACGAACTTTTTCATCGATCCACCCCGATTGCATGCCCCTGATATTCAGGGAGGGATATTGAATGGCTGCCTGGTAATAGCTGCCAACTTTGTCCGCCTCTGCAATCTGTAGACGATAGTTGATCAGTTCTTCGTTGTCCGGAACCGATTTAAGAATTTTCTCGGTTTCGGGAGTAATGGAAATGCCATCATAGAAACCGGGAATGGTGACCCTGCCATCATCGTCCTTCATGGAGGCCAATAGTTTGGAAAGGCGCAATGCGGGATTTGGGGCATAATTTCCAAAATGTCCACTATGTTGGGGAACAACTGGACCATAGGTGGTCAACTGTAATGTGGCGATACCACGTGCGCCAAAGGTTAGCGTGGGTCTGTTGCTAATATGTCTTGGGCCATCAAAAATAATGAGCATATCCGCTTTTAGCAAGTCCACATTTTCAGTAACTGCTTTGGGAAGTTGGGGAGACCCCAATTCTTCCTCAAAATCCATAATGACCTTGACGTTGTAGTTGGGGTCGATCCGTAACTCTCCCGTTGCATCCAAAGCTGCCAAAAACATGGCTACGGGTCCTTTGGCATCACTTGCGGACCGCGCAAAAACCCGCCAATCGTCTTGATAATCCACGATGGAACCCCATGGAAGCGCTTCCCAACCCACGGATTTGCCCGGTTTTTTAAGGGTAGGGGTGTAGGGAGTTTCTTGGAACCAACGCGTGGAATCCACCGGTTGCCCGTCAATTTGCAAATAAATAAGGACTGTCTTTTTTGCCTTTGGATGTTTTCGCTCAGCCAATAACAGGGGAACCGTTTTGGTTTCAATTCTAGTGGTTGCAAAGCCCCTTTTCGAAAATTCTTTTTCGCACCATTGGACATTCTTTTCAATATCCTCGGGATAAAAAGCATCATTGGGAATACTCAGCAATTCCTTCAATAATGGAAAAGAACGGGTCGCGTATTTCCCTGCTGCGGCTTCCAATTGTTTCTGGTCAAGCTTTTGACCGAATGCGGCCATGCTATTGAGGAATGTGGAACATGCCAGAATAAAGACGAAAAGAGCGGATGGTTTCATGTTCTTGTATGAATTGTTCTTTCTAAAAGTAACAATACTGAGGCTATTTTGTACAGTATGGCTTTAAAAGGAATTCACGACGACTACCCCGGTGTGTTTAAATGCATTCATTTTAGGGAGTAGGGAAGTGGCTTCATCCAAAGAAATGGTCTGGTGGACCAATTTTTCCGGTTGCAGTTTCCCCTCTTGGATCAGGGTGAGCATCTCTGGATATTGATGTGCCTGCATGCCATGGCTACCAACCACTTCCAATTCATTGGCAATAACCCTATCCATAGGGATTTTTGGGTGTATATGATTTCCAGTGACCAATCCTACCTGAACGTGACGCCCCCTTTTTCTAAGATTGGCAATGGAGTTGAAACAGGTTTCCTGACTTCCCAATGCATCTATGGAAACCTCCACCCCTCCCTTTGAATAGTCTTTTACCGCGGCAATTACCTCATCCTTTAGTGGGTTTATGGTCCTACGGGCACCAAACGCTTTGGCAAGTTCAAGATTATCTGGGTTAATGTCCACTGCAATGATGTCCCCACCCAGGGCATGACCGATCATGATGGCGGAAAGACCAACACCCCCACAGCCGTGTACGGCCAAAGTCGTTCCCTTTTTAACACGGCCTTGGGCCACAACTGCACGATAGGAGGTTATAAATCGGCAACCTAAAGTGGCAGCCGTCACATCGGATATGTATTCGGGCAACCTAACCAAATTGATATCCGCATAATCCAGGGCAACATATTCTGCAAATGACCCCCAATGGGTAAAACCTGGCTGTGATTGGTAATCACAAACCTGATGATTTTGGGTACGGCATTGTTCACAGGTGCCGCAGCCAGAAACAAAGGGAACGGTCACCCGATCACCAATCGAAAAGTTTTTGACTTTCTTTCCCTTTTCCACAATGATGCCTGCCAATTCATGTCCTGGTACATGGGGCAGGGCAATGTCCGGATCGTGCCCCATCCAACCGTGCCAATCACTTCGGCATAACCCGGTTGCGGTAACCTGGAGGACTACACCATCGTCCTTGGGTTTTGGATCGGGAACATTTTTAACCGAAATAGCTCCCCGGAATTCTTCAAAAATGGCCGCTCTCATACGCTTTTTTATTTTGACTACGCCATAGCTGTCCTTGAACTCAAGACGACTTCCTTAAGATAAAAGTAAGTCCCGTGTTTTGTTGGGTATGCAGATGACCTAGCGCTCCCTTTCTGTCAAGCAATTCACCCCCTAGCTTTTCCACGGCCCTTTGGGAACGATAGTTGTGCTTGTCCACATGGAACAAAATATATTCAAATTGTTCAAAGGCATAACCTATCATCAATGATTTAAAGGATCTATTGTATATCCCTCCCCAATAGTCCCTGGAAAGGAAGGTCCACCCAATTTCGACGACTTCATCGGAATTGTCCGGTCGTTTAAAGCGGGAACTTCCAATAATGGTTTGTGTTGCCTTATCGATGATGACAAAAGCACCCTTGGAATCCAAAGCTCCCTTGAAGAAATCTTTAAAGACTTCCAACTCCCATCGGTCGGGGTTTTGGTGCAATTCCCATATTTTAGGGTCGCTTGCGACCTGATACAATGCCTCAAAATCCGATACTTGAAGCGGCCGTACCACGACCAAATCATTCTCCAAAGTGGGTTGTAGGTTCACCATAGGATTAAAACGCTTCTTTTTTGATTTCAGGTTGATGGATCGCTTCAAATTTAAAAATGTCATGGCGTGCGTAATGACCATTGACATCAAAATCCATTTTGCCTTTTATGACATCTTCCAAATCCAACTCGGCCATCAGCACTCCGGGTTCCCCAAATAGGGGTCCAGCGAGAACCTTACCTTGCGGGGAAACAATAACACTCCCTCCGGGACAAAGTTCCTCGGGTTCTTGATCAACAAACTTCCGATAGTTTTCGGGATACATGGATTTAGTAAAATATTGATTGCACCCTAACACAAAACACCTTCCTTCCAATGCTATTTGTTGCATGGTGGTCGTCCATTCCGGTCTGGAATCCGCTGTGGGTGCAATATAGATTTCAATTCCCTTTTGGTACATCGCCATTCGCGCCAGGGGCATATAATTCTCCCAGCAGATCAAACCGCCCATTTTTCCAATCCTGGTGTGGAAGGTAACCAGGGATTCCCCATTGGCTTCTGCCCAAATAACACGTTCCGTGGCCGTAGGTTTTATTTTTCGGTGCACCCCCAGGTATCCATCGGTAGGGGATAGATACACCATACTGCAATACAAGCTCCCATGGTGTTCCTGTTTTTCGGTTATGCCCACAACCAAATAGGTTTCATGCTTCCTGGAGAGTTCGACCAAACGTTCTAAATCCTTGCTTTCCAAGGAAAGACTATTGGTATGATAGTCCGCATAAAGTGCTTTGCCTTCCGGTGTCCTACGGCCAATTTTGGCACCAAAATCAAATCCCCTGGGGTAACCGGGCACAAAGGATTCGGGAAAGATCAAAAGCTGACATCCTTTTGCGGCGTACTCCGCTACGATGTTTTCCAGTTTATCCAAGGTCTTCCCCTTATTGAAAAAAACGGGATTATCCTGTACAACACCAACGGTAACTTTCATGCGGATTCTTTTTTTTTGAAAGGAGGAAAGTTAAGCATTGTTGCCATAAACACCCGATTTTGGCAGGTCTTAATTGCCAAGGTCACCTCATTTGTAAGTCGATGATTCCCTTGATGGGGTCCAATTCTTTTTGATGGGTGGTTATTGATTCCAAAACACTGCTACCCACAACGGTAAATTCTTTTTGCAAAGTCCCGATACAGTTTTCGGCTTCTCGAATGGTTATGCCGTTTGGAACTTGGTAATAGGTTTTGTCATAGTCCGAAGGCTCCAAACAATCAAAATCAAAATGTACGTACAAATGGGTAATCTCCTTTTGTCGCAACGTACCGATCAATTCTAAAGTGGTCCACGTTTTAGGAGCATAAATATTCCCTTCGTTAATTCGCTTTTGTTCACTTTTATCAATGTCCCTAAGCCCCACGTAATGTATTTGGGACGTTTTGATGGTGGAAAACAACAAGTGGTTCATGGTATCCTCCCCTTCGCCCAAGAGGGTCCTTAAGGGCATACCATGAAAATTACAACTTGCGGAATCGCAAGGTCTGTTGATGTCCGCATGGGCATCAAACCAAATCACCCCTAAGTTGGGATATATTGTATTGAGATAGGATACCGGAACAATTTCAAGGCCACAGTCTCCCCCTATGATTTGTAATTTGGATGGCTTGGCCCCTGAAATCAATTGTTTAAAACGACCCAATTGTTCGGTAATCGCTTCAAAATTATTGATGTGATACTTTTGTTCACCGGATTCCCCAGCTGGGATTTTAGAAAGCGGAATTTGGACAATGGAATCGTTGTTCAGATAGTTGAGGATAGCTTTTGCCCCATATTCTATGGAAATCCCATTACCGGAACCTTGCCATTGGGGAAAGTAGACTTTCATTGCACGGTTTTACCTTCGATATAAAAGTTTGGGTCGATAACAATTTCCGATTGGGGTGGGACCGCATTTTGATAAAGTTGCCATTCCGCTTTTGGGAAAAGCCATTCTTGATTGTCGTTTATGCTGACCCGGACCGGCATATCAAATCCTTCAACCACGTTGGCATACCTATATTCCAGGGCTTTTCCTTTGACCCGGTATTCTAAAACCGGAATCATGGTGGTTCTCAAATATTGTTCAAAAAATGCGGTTAAATCCTTCCCTGTTTTCTTGGAAATGTAATTTTCAATTTGCTGTGTGGTCACCGTTTGGTGATAAAAGGTTTTGTTCAATCCCCGTAAAATTTGTCGCCATTGTTCATCATCCTCAATCAATTGCCTAAGGGTGTGAAGCATATTGGCGCCCTTATAGTACATATCCCCGGAACCCCGTTTGTTGAGATTGTAACGCCCAATGATGGGTTTGTCGTTCAGGATTCTTTTTCTTGTACCAATAACGTATTCCGAAGCCGCTTTGGTACCATAATGATAGTCCAAAAACAGGTTTTCGGAGTAGGCCGTAAAACCTTCATGGACCCACATATCCGCAATGTCCTTGTAGGTAATGTTATTGGCGAACCATTCATGTCCTGCTTCATGGATGATGATGAAGTCGAATTTTAGGCCCCATCCGGTTCCTGACAGATCGTTGCCCAAATAGCCATTCAGGTATTGATTGCCATAAGTGACCGAACTTTGATGTTCCATGCCCAGATAGGGTACTTCCACCAATTTAAAGCCATCTTCATAAAAAGGGTAGGGCCCAAACCAGTGCTCAAACGCTTTCAGCATAGGCTTGGTCTGTTTAAACTGCTCCTTGGCCTTTTCGAGATTATCCCTTAGGACATAATAATCCAGGTCCAACGTTCCTTTTTCACCCTCATAGGTCTCTCCAAAATGAACGTAATCACCAATATTCACATTTACCCCATAATTGTTGATTGGGTTGTCCACGTACCAATGTGTGGTCCTGTTGGTTTCTGTTTCCTCAACTTTTTTTAACCTGCCATTGGAGACATTCATCAAGTCTTTTGGAATGGTGACACTAATGGCCATGCTATCCACTTCATCGTACATATGGTCCTTGCAGGGCCACCAGACACTGGCGCCCAGGCCCTGGCAAGAGGTAGCTACAAAATGTTTGTCATTTTTATCCTTTTTCCAGGAGAACCCGCCATCCCAGGGCGCCCGAACCGCCTCTTTGGGATTTCCTGAATAATGGACCACAATTTCGTTTTCATCCCCCTTTTTTTGTGGTTCGCTCAAAAGCACCCTATACACATTTTCCCCTTCCTTTTTATAACTTAAGGTTTTGTCGTTTTGGGTGATTTTCTCAATTTTCAAAGGTGGTTGCAAGTCAATTTGCATGATGTCCTTGCTTTTTAACACCTTATAACGAATAGTGTTTTTGCCCTGAATGAATTTCTCATTGGGCCGTACTTCAATATCCAAATGGTAAAAGGTAAGATCCCACCATTCCCTTTCGGGGGTAATACTCCCCCTTAAAAATTCGTCCTGAGTGAAGCTCAAGTTTTCTTGGGCACACACCAGGGATGTTAAAAGAACAAAACAGGTTAAAAGCGATACTCTCATTTAATGTCGGCTTTTGTTAACGGAATATTCCAGATGGAAAAACTACTGGGCTTTCATGCCCATTTTTGCCTACGGCGGCTACTCCAAAGAAATAATTGTCTATAACGATACCTTCCAAGGTATGTTGTAAAACGTTTCCTACATAGCGATAATTGTCCCAAGTAGGTGAAGTTGTGTCCCTCCAATAGATTTTATATCCTTTTGCACCGTCCACTTTGTCCCATTTCAATCGGGCCGAAGGTTCAACAATACCTCCAATTTCTACATTTTTCGGAGCTGGTGGACCCCAAGCAATGGATGCCAGGTTAATGGCGTTTACCGCGGTCAACTTTTTGGCATATTGAAAATTCACATGTTCCAATACATCGCCGTAGGCGATACCATTTTCAATTCTAACATCTTGGTGCTGTTGGGTATAATTCTCATGGGCTTCCATGATGCGAATACCGGCAAATCCAAAATCGTTGAATGGACGATGATGTCCACCCCGTCCAAACCGATCAAGGCGATAGATCAGCATAGGGTTCATTTCCGGCATATATCTTTTGGTGGTACTGTGGATATAACGTGCCAACTGTCGGGAAATACCATCAACTTCACCTCCATAGAAACGTTTGGCCCTTCGCTGTTGTGTGGTCTCCGTTGGCGGCACCGGCTCTGAAAATATTCTAAAATCGCGATTGCTGACCACACCATTTACACCCTTAATATTACCGATCATATCATTATTGAGCACCCCAACAATATCCCACTCTTTTCCTTTTGCGTATGCTGCCAGGCCCTTTCCACCAAAAAGCCCTTGTTCTTCCCCAGAAAGCCCAACAAACATGATGCTGCTTTCAAATTCATATTTGGAAAGCACACGAGCGGCCTCAATAGTTCCCGCCATTCCGCTGGCATTGTCATTGGCACCGGGGGAATCTGAGGTATAGTCGTTGGGGTCACTTACCCTTGAATCTATATCACCACTCATTATAATAAAACGGTTGGGATGTTTTGTACCTCGCTTAATGGCGACTACATTAACTACCCAAACATCTTTTGCAATTCGAGGATTGATCCCCTGTTTGACCAAGTCCTTTTGATAGAATACCTCCAAACAGTTATCACATTCAGAAGAGATGTTATCAAGTTCCGATTTTATCCATCGTCTTGCTGCTCCAATTCCCCTGGTATTGGAAATGGTATCACTAAGGGTGTGGCGTGTACCAAAATTGGCCAAAGTGGTAATATCCTTTTCTATGCGTTCCGCTGAAACCGCATTGATAATATCATACACTCGGGTGTCCGTTTGGGAAAAACCCAGTACGGAAACGAGGAATACACCTAAAACGATTTTTTTCATATTAATCCAGTTGGAATTTTTTAAAGAATCGCTTGGAATGGGAATAGCATAATGGCCCTAACAATGCGTAAACAAATCCGGGAAAACCAAATTGCAGACCTACTTCAAAAAAGGCCAAGATAACGGAAATGATGGCCACAAGGACGAAAATAAAAAAATGCCTTGCATAGAAGTACAAAAGGGTAACTGTTTCTGTTGAACGCGATCGTTTAAAGGCCCTGTAATACATCAACGAAAAACAGAGGAAAATCAACAGAAATCCAATTCCATACATGACGAACAGGTTCGCCAGTTCCTCTTTGGTCGTGACCCCTTCACCCATCCAAGATTGCACCAAGTCCTTTAAGGGAAAAACATAATACAAGACCACAAAAAGGAGTACTGAATTTAGGGCAATGATGCCATTGTCCATATAATTGGTCCTTCTGAAAAAATTATAATGTACCCACCACAGTGCGGCCAAAACAAAAAAGCTCACAAAAAAACTGAGGAAACCCGTTGCCGAGGATTTTGTTATGGACAGGTTGCTGTCCATGTCAAAATTAACCACCATCAGGGTTGCCGCAAAAGCAAAGACCGCATCGCTAAAAGCCTCTATACGAGATATATTATGGGGTAATTTCACATGGACAAATTATTGAATAAAGGTGACTTTGGCAATTTTACCGTTTTCCACCTCATAAATGGCCACGGCGGAATAGTTTTGTCCGTTTATGGTAAGGAATTCCTCATCAATGACCTTTCCCCCTATTACGATTCTATTCTTTATTTCGCAATGAAGGTCGGGGGTATTTTCAAAAAACGACCCATAACTTTCCCTTAGGTACTCCTTGCCCTTGCCAATGGGTTCATTCGGAAACTTAAAAAGTTCGATATTATCACTGAACGTAGCAATAAAGCCTTCAATATCCCTTGCGTTATAAGCATCAAGCTGTTTTTGTACAATATGCCTTGGTGATACTTCCGCAACAAAAGCCAATCTTGTATTGGTTGAATTTGTACTGATCCTGCTTATGGAATGGATTTCCTCTTGTTGAAAATACATTAGTTGCTCCCATAACAACCCGGCCTCGGGATTGGCTTTTACAATTGCTTTGCCCGTGCCAGCCAAAACAGTTCCGTCATTAAGCCAACAGATATCTTCGGCCTTTCCGGGGGTAGCGATCAATTGGACCGTCTCTCCGGTTAGGGGGTCCAAGGATTTGATGGTCCAGTTCCCTTCTTTTCCAATATAACTGATACGATCGGTATTGGGAATTTTATGTAAGGAACGTCCCACGTTTTTATCCATGGTACGGACCTCTCCATTTTGGAGATTCGCCACTACCAGGTCCATTCGATTTTCCTTTAAAACGGTACAGACCAGGATATTTGGCGCAAACCAAACGTGGTATCCTACTTTTAGGTCTTTGAGTAAAACTTTGGAGTCCCCGGTTTCCAGATCATAGGCATATAGTCTTTGGAGGCCGTCCAAATCCAAACGAATTGCCGAAATAGCTGGTTTATTCGGTATTTTAAGCGGGGAATATTCGCTTCCGGTAGGCGTGTCGGTTATCCATGTTTTTACGCTTCCCTTGGTAATGTCAAACTTTATGATATCAGTTTGGTCGGCCCGTATTGCGGAAAACAATACGGTATTGTCATCCAGGAAAGAGGGTTGGTTGTCATACCCTTCATTGTTGGAAATATTCTTGGGGTTGGACAGGTTGATTTTTCCATCTGTCCGATCCAAATCAAACAGGTATACTTCGGTATTGGGCTGGGCAACCGAAAATTGGGAAATGACCAGGCCAAAAATCAATAGTAATAGAGGTTTCATATTATGTACCGGTGCTAAATTTTTTAAGTAATTCCCTAACTTTTGGTACCCCTTCCACATGATATCTGGCCTGGGTTTTCTTGAGTCCTACTTTTACGGTTATCGCGGTTTGGGGAAGGTCTTGGAACATGAATTCATCCGTCCAATCATCACCAATGGCAAAAACAAAATCATAATTATCCTCTCCCAACATACGAACGGCAGCCCTGCCTTTATTGACATTACTGCTCTTAACTTCCATTACCTTGTTGCCATTGAGTACACTGATATCATCGTTTCCGATAAGACTGGTAAGCACGGTATTTAATTCGTTGGCCCTTTTTTCACCAAAATCCGGGTCTGTACTACGGTAATGCCACGCAAGGGAATAATTCTTTTTTTCAATAAAAGAGCCTGGGGTACGGTCCACGAAGGATTCCAATACGGGCATAATTTTTTCCATCCATTCCCCTTTGACCTTTTCCAATAATTTAAAGTCGTTACCGTCCTTGGAGATCCAAACCCCATGCTCCACGATCATATTGTATTTTTTATCCAAAAACCACTTGCTGAACGTTGCCTTATCACGTCCACTTATCAGGAAAAGTGTGGTGTTCTCTTGATGGTGAAGTGCATCGAGCAACTCGTACAATTCCTTATCTGGGGAGGCTTTTTGGGGATCTTTATGAAAGCCCGTAAGGGTACCGTCATAATCCAAAAAGAGCAGTCTCTTTTTTGCGGATACATAGTCTTTTTGTAACCCGTTTAGGATAGTGGGATTGAGTTTCTGTGAGACAAAATCATCACTTCCTTTGCGTTGTCTTTTTAACGAATCCATAAACTCATTGGCCCAAACCTCTACGTTATAGCGCTTTAATCTGTTTTGTAGGAACATATTTCTCGCCATTTGCTCTTCTTTGGGCATGGTGATGGCCTTTTTAAGGGTATCTGCCTGTTCTTCAAAATTATTTGGGTTAATGAGCAGGGCCTCGTTCATCTCATAGGCGGAACCAGCCATTTCGCTGAGGATAAGGACCCCGGTTTTATCTATACGAGTGGCAATGTACTCCTTGGCCACTAGGTTCATCCCATCCCGCAAAGGGGTAAGCCATGCAATATCCGAAGAGGTATAAAGATCGATTAGGTTTGAAAAGGGTAGGGAGCGATAGAAATACCAAATGGGAGTCCAGTTCACGGTGGAAAGCTCGCCATTGATTCGTCCTACCAATTCGTCAATTTCACGTTTGAGCAATTGATATTGAGGAACGTTCGCCCTTGATGGCACGGCGAGGATAATAAGTCGGACACGTTCTTTGTATTCGGGGTACTTATTCAGAAAGTACTCAAAGGCGTTGATGCGTTTTGCAATTCCCTTACTATAATCCAAGCGGTCAATGGAAACGATCAATTTGGTATCCGGGGCCGATTTTTTATGATTGTCCAGTTTCCTTTGCAAGTCGGTCCGTTCCTTGCCCTTTAAGGCAGAACTCTTTAGGGCTGCCGTATGAAATTTGTTGTAATCAATGCCCATGGGAAAAGAATCGACCTTAATTACCCTGTTTTCCAGATAGACATCATTAAAGCTCACGTCCAATCCCAATAAACGCCTCACGGAACTCAAAAAATGGCGTTCATAATCGTAGGTGTGGAAACCGATCAGATCCGATCCCAGCAAACCTTCAAGGACTTCTTCACGCCAAGGCAATGTCCGGAAGATTTCGTAGGAAGGAAAGGGAATGTGGAGGAAGAAACCAATTGTGGCATTGGGACGCTTTTCCTTTACCATCTGTGGTACCAGCAGTAATTGGTAATCGTGTACCCAAATAATATCATCGGCTTCGGCTTTTTCCAATATGGCATCGGCAAATTTTTGGTTCACGGCTTTGTATATTTCCCAAAAACCCAGTTCAAACTCCGTGTATTCCAAGAAATAATGGAACAGGGGCCAAATGGTACGGTTGCTAAAGCCAAAATAAAAACCATCGATCTCCTTCTGCGAGAGAACCACTTTGGAGCAGCCGTGTTCCTTTAAGGCACAATCGATATCGGCTTCCAATTCTTTGGGTGTGTCCTCTTTGGTCAAACCTGACCAGCCTATCCATAAACTTTCCCCGCCATGGTGCACGGATTTCATTCCCGTGGCAAGACCTCCAACGCTAGGTATCGCGGATAGCCCCCCATCACTTATTTGCAATTGAACTGGGAGTCTATTGGAAATAATTATAGTTTTACCCATAAGCTGGAATTTTTAAGGAAAATGAAATAAAAATGAGGTTTTTTCGATTATAAAGAAAGAAAAAACCTACAATAATTATCAAAAGATAAGAACTTGTATATGGATAACCTAAATTACGGAATTATTGGTAACTGTAGAAGTGCGGCATTAATCTCGGATACCGGTTCGTTGGACTGGTGTTGTTTGCCCCAATTTGATTCTTCTTCAGTCTTTGCGAAACTTTTGGATGAAAAAAATGGAGGAAGTTTTGAATTGATTACAAAGTACAATTACGAAATTACACAGCAATACTATCCAAAAACGGCCATTTTGGTCACACGCTTTTCCGATGGGGAGAACATATTTGAACTACACGATTTTATGCCACGGTATTATAAACCCAATGGCAAATACAATGCACCTCCCGAAATTATCCGATATGTAAAACATATCTCCGGGGCTCCAAAATTTAAGGTGCAATACGACCCTAAATTGGAATACGCCAAGGGGGAGACCACACACCATGTTAAGGGTAATGGGACATTTATTGTAAGTATTACCAGTAAACAACAGTTCGATAGCCTGTTCCTATATACATCTTTTAATAAAAACCATGTGTTGAGTGGAGAGGAAATCACCCTAAGGGAAGATGGGTATTTTCTGGTTTGCTATAACGAAAAGATTTTACGCCCGACCACGGATAAGATAGGTTTGGAATTGGAGCGTACCAAAATTTATTGGCTGGATTGGGTGGACCGGACCCCGACCTACAAGAAATTCAACCGTGAGATCGTGCGCAGTGCCATAACGCTCAAAATGCTTACCTATGATAAAACGGGCGCGGTATTGGCAGCAGCAACCACTTCATTACCGGAAACCATTGGAGAGGTCAGGAACTGGGATTATCGGTTTTGCTGGATAAGGGATGCCTCCATGGTGATTAAAGTGGTTTCCGAATTGGGACACAAGAATTCCGCTAAGCGATTTCTACAGTTTATCATTGATTTGATGCCCGATAAGGATGAGAAACTCCAAATCATGTACGGGATCAATGGCGAGAAAACCCTGACCGAGAAAAGCCTTGACCATTTGGAGGGATATAGGGGTTCAAAGCCGGTACGTGTGGGTAATGCCGCCTATAAACAAAAGCAGAACGACATCTATGGTATTTTAATGGATGTTATTTATGAACAGTTGATGAAGTTCAGCAATGATATAGAAAATGGGGAGGAACTGTGGAGCATTACCAAGGCCATTGTCTGGATTGTCAATAAACACTGGCGTGAGGCAGACAAAGGAATTTGGGAGTTTAGAGGGGAGGATAGGCATTTTACGTTCTCCAAGGTCTTGTGTTGGGTAGCGCTGGATAGGGCCATTAAAGTGGCCAAGATATTTGGAAAACATCGGAAAATTGATAAGTGGTCCACCATAGAGCAGGAAATCAAGGCCGATATTATGGAAAATGCCTGGAACGAGGATGTTAAGGCCTTTACCCAGTCCTATGGTTCTTACCACCTGGACGCTTCCGTGCTGTTGATGGAATCTTACGGGTTCATTCACGCCAAGGACCCCAAGTTTGTACAAACGGTCAAAGCCATTGAAAAGGATCTGAGCAATGATGGATTACTGTATCGATATAAAAATGAGGACGATTTTGGGCTGCCCTCCTCGTCCTTTACAATCTGTACGTTTTGGTTCATTAATGCCTTGTTCAAAATAGGGGAGGAGGAAAAAGCACTGGAGCATTTTGAACGTTTATTGGGCTACAGCAACCATTTGGGGCTTTTTAGTGAGGATATCGATTTTAAGACCAAAAGATTGTTGGGGAATTTCCCCCAAGCGTATTCCCATTTGGCCTTGATTGAATGTGCCATCAATTTTTCAAGGAAACAAAGCGAGGAGCGAATTTTGGAGTCCATCAGTTAATGGATGCCGCAACGGCTTTGATTTTTTTTACCAATTGCCTTAAGTGGTCCTTTGTGGTAAAAGGATTCATTAAGGTGGTCCTTAAATAATGGATACCGCGCAGTTTGGTCTGGACAATGTAAAACTCCCCATCTTCCAAAAGCCGTTGGCGGATGGCCGCATTCCAAGCATTCAGTTGCGCGTTGGTCTTCCCTTTTTCAACACATCTAAAGCATAGGATATTGGACTGGGGTGAGGTGGCCAATTGAAATTTGGGATCTTCAATCAACATTTTTTCAAAGGTTTTTGCCAAATCGTACTGCCGTGTCACAAACTCATCAAACAGTGCATCCCCATAATGTTTTAATAGAACGAACCAATGCAGGCACATCATGGTCTTGGTACATTCAAAGGTTTTCTTGCCACTGTTTATCCAGTCTTCTTCCTCAACATCATCCAATAAATAGTCTGCACGTTGGTTAAAGGTATCCTGGGCATGTTTTTTGTCCTTAAAGAGTAGGGCAGTGGTAATGGTGGGCATGAGCATCATTTTATGACCATCAATAACTATGGAATCCGCATGTACAATACCCTGGAGCAGGTGCTTGTATTTTTTGGAATAGATGGCTGCCCCACCATGGGCACCGTCCACATGGAACCATATTTGTTTTTGTTGGGCAAATTTTGAAAGGACGTCCAAATTATCATAAGCGCCCGTGGCTGTGGAAGGAGCCGACCCAATAATGGCAAAGATTTCAATTCCTTTTGAAGCAGCTTCCGTGTAATACTTATCCAACAGCGTTGTGTCCATACTAAAGTTTTCGGAAGCCGGAATCTTAATAATTCCTTTTTCCCCAAGTCCCATTATTTTGGCGGCACGGTCCGCGCAGTAATGGGCCTCTTCGCATACCATGATTCCCAATGGTGCGGAATGTCCCTCATTCCAAACGTCTTGTTTTACTATGGCCTTTCTTGCGGAAAGCAGCGCCGTTAAATTGGCCAAGGTGCCCCCAGAGGTTAAAAATCCGCCCGGGTTCCCGTCATAACCTATTTTTTTACAAATGCTTTCAATCACAACCTGCTCAATAGCGGAAGGGGCCATGCCCATTTCAAAGACCGCCATGCCATTGTTTAAAATGGAACTGACCATAGCGGTCAAAGCTGTAATTGGCGCGGGCGCCGCCACCTGATGTCCCATATATGTCGGGTTATGGGTATGTATGGTGTGTTTTAGGACTTCGGGGATAAAATCTTCCTTATTCCCATTTTTAAGGAAGTCCTTCCAAAATTCCAGCTCTTTTTTAGGGACATTCCAATTAATGGTTTTTTCATTTTTCCCTGAGGTCGTGGATGCAATGTGGTCCCCAAGTGCTTGGACTGCAGCATTCCCCAGGGACTTGAAATCCTTTGGGGAATAGAGTTTTTGAAATATTGATTTCTCCATTGCCCAAATTTAAATGCTTCACTTGAAATAATCCGGTTGTGGATCCAAATGAAACATGGCAAAAGTCATCTTCTGTTTTTCCCAGTATCCTTACTTTTGGAGGTTTGCAATTTTAAACCTTTGAAAATGAGAATAAAGCATTTTTTTGTGATTACCCTATTTTTAGGGATCATAACCGCTTGTAACGAAGCTCCTAAGGAATCACCAGGGGTATCAAAACAGGAAGAGTCATTTGAGTTCCTTGTAGATCAATTTGCCGATCTACGTATTTTACGATATGAAGTGCCTGGATTTGATGGACTTACTTTAAAGGAGAAACAATTGGTCTATTATCTGGCCCAAGCCGGTCTTGCGGGTAGGGATATTATGTGGGACCAAAACTATCGCCATAATTTGGTCATCAGAAGGGCATTGGAATCCATTTACACAAAATTTGAAGGGGACAGGAACACGAAAAGTTGGAAGGACTTTGAGACGTATTTAAAAAGGGTTTGGTTCTCCAACGGAATACACCATCATTATTCCAATGATAAAATTATGCCGGAATTCGATAAGGAGTATTTTATGGGATTATTGGAGGCCACGGAAACCACTTTGGTAGGGGAGGCCCTGGACGTTATTTTTAATGATAAGGACCTTAAAAAGGTCAATAAAAAGAAGGGGGTCGATAATGTCCTCGCCTCATCCGTCAATTTTTACGGCCCGGATTTGACTACGGCGGAAGTAGAAGCTTTTTATCTAAAAAGGGATAGTAAGCCTACTGGCCAACCCATTGAATTGGGACTTAATTCAACATTGGTCAAGGAAAACGGGAAGTTAAGGGAATTGGTTTGGAAGTCTGGTGGCAAATATGGCAAGGCCATAGACGAAATTATCAAATGGTTGGAGAAGGCCAAGGCCGTTGCTGAAAATGAACAGCAGGCCAAGACATTGGGCTTATTGATTGAATACTATAAAACGGGAAGCTTGGATACCTGGGATGCGTATGCCGTGGCATGGGTAAATTCCACGGAAGGCAATATTGATTGGATCAACGGGTTCATAGAAGTGTACAATGATCCCATGGGCATAAAGGGATCGTATGAAAATATCGTTCAAATAAAAGACTTTGAAATGTCCAAAAAAATGGACGTGATTTCTGCGAACGCACAGTGGTTTGAAGATAACGCCCCTTTGATGGATGCCCATAAAAAGGAGAATGTTGTGGGCATCACCTATAAGACCATAAATGTGGCCGCGGAAGCCGGGGACGCTTCTCCAAGTACCCCAATTGGGGTAAATCTTCCCAATAACAATTGGATCCGTCAAGAACATGGTAGTAAATCGGTTTCCCTGGGGAATATTATAGATGCCTACAACAATGCGGGCAGTGGGGGGCGCTTAAATGAGTTTGCCCATGATTCCCTGGAAATTGAACTGAGTAAAAAATATGGAGAGTTGGCAAGTAAGTTGCATACGGCCCTTCACGAGGTTATTGGACATGCATCGGGAAAAATCAACGAAGGGGTGGGACAACCCAAGGAAACCCTTAAGAACTACGCCTCTACCATGGAGGAAGGGCGTGCCGACTTAGTGGGCCTCTATTACCTCATGGATCCAAAACTACAGGAACTGGGATTGGTTGAAGATTGGGAAAAAGTTGGCATGACCGCCTATGATCGGTATATCCGAAATGGATTAATGGTCCAGTTGATTCGTATAGCACTTGGTGATGACATCGAGGAAGATCATATGGTCAACAGGCAGTGGGTTTCTGCATGGGCGTTTGAAAAAGGGATGGCGGATAATGTGATTGAAAAAATACAGCGTGATGGCAAAACGTATTTTGAAATTCATGACTATGCGAGGTTGCGGGAACTGTTTGGGGAATTGTTGCGCGAAACCCAACGGATAAAATCCGAAGGTGATTTTGAAGCTGCCCAGGCCCTTGTGGAAGGATACGGTGTTAAAGTGGACCAGGGACTGCATGCCGAAGTCTTGGAGCGAAACAAAAAATTTAAAGCTGCACCTTACAGTGGTTTTGTAAATCCTGTATTGACACCGGAAACCAATGACCAGGGAGAGCTAACGGACGTAAGGATCGTACAGCCCAAAAGCTTTGAGGAACAAATGTTGGACTATTCGGAACGATTTGGTTATCTGGAAGATAACCAATAGGTAAAGCTCCTCTCAAGATACTAAAAAAGCCGCTCCTTTATGGAGCGGCCTTCACTTCCTGCGAAGTTATCTGAATTAGTCAAAAGTATAACCGTTGTCATTTGCCACCTTGTCCGCAATTTGGGTTCGCAAGGCGATTACGTTGGGGAAGTTAACATATTTTGTGAATCTTTTCAATCCCATTAACATCATTCGTTGTTCATCGCCTTCCGCAAAGGAGATAATTGCTTCCTTTCCCTTGTCGCTAATAATGTCCACAGCTTTGTACAAATAGTACCTGGACATCGCTATTTGAGTGGCTTGGGCCGCTTCGCCAAAACGCTTGGCATTCTTTTCCGTCCTTAGAATGGCCGATTCCGCTAAATAGATTTGAATTAAAATATCCGCAGCGGCCATTAGCAATTGCTGATGTTCCTCCAATTGGGGTCCAAATTTTTGGACCGCGCTTCCAGCCACCATCAAAAATACCTTTTTTAATCTTTTGATCATATCCTTTTCCTCAGCAAATAATTCCGAGTAATCCGGAGTATCAAAAGAAGGAATGCCCATAAGCTCTTCACCTACGGCAGTCGCGGGACCCAGTAAATCCACATGGCCCTTTATGGCCTTTTTGACCAACATGCCCACGGCCAACATTCTATTGATTTCGTTGGTACCTTCATAAATTCGTGAAATTCGGGCATCCCTCCATGCAGATTCCATTGGGGTCTCTGCACTAAAGCCCATTCCTCCAAAAATTTGGATACCCTCATCCGAGGTTTGTTGCACATGTTCAGAAACCGCAACTTTTAATATGGAGCATTCAATGGCGTATTCCTCAACCCCTTTTAATTCGGCTTCTTGGTGTGAGTTTCCCTCCGCTTCCCGAAGGGCAATCCGATCCTCTATATTTTTCGCAGCCCTGTAGCAAGCGGCCTCATCCACATAGGCATTGGTGGCCATATCCGCAATTTTTGCTTTAATGGCCCCAAAATTCATGATCGGGGTCTTAAACTGAATGCGCTCATTGGCGTATTTGGTAGCTTCGTTGAGTACCCGACGTTGTGCCTCCAAACAAGCTGCCGCCAATTTAATTCGACCAACGTTTAGGGCGTTCATGGCAATCTTAAATCCATTTCCCCTTTCGGAAAGCATATTCTCTACCGGAACCTTGGTCTCATTAAAGAAAACCTGACGGGTGGAAGAGGAATGGATCCCTAACTTTTTCTCTTCGTCCCCTAGGCTGATACCATTTTCAGGGTCATTCTCCACAATAAAACCGGTGATATTTTTATCATCTTCTATTCGGGCAAAAACAATGAACAAATTACAGAACCCTGCATTGGATATCCACATTTTTTGACCGGAAATACTATAGTATTTTCCGTCTTCGGACAATACCGCCTTGGTTTTCCCCGAGTTAGCATCCGAACCGGCTCCCGGCTCCGTTAAGCAGTAGGCACCAAACCATTCCCCGGTGGCCAATTTGGGCACATATTTTTGTTTTTGTTCTTCGGTTCCATAGAGGGTGATCGGCATTGTCCCAATACCGGTGTGGGCACCAAAAGCCGTACTAAAGGAGCCCGTTGCCCCGGAAATGTAGTCGCAGACCAACATAGTGGAAACAAATCCCATGCCCATACCACCATAGGCCTCAGGAACAGCAACACTCAGAAGGCCAAGCTCTCCTGCTTCGCGCATGCACTCTTCTGTAAAGGCATAATCCTTTTGCTCAAATCGTTCCCAATTCGCCCATATCTTACGGTCAACAAATTCTTTGGTACTCTCCCGCATCATTTGCTGTTCCTCACTTAAATCTTCCAATGTGAAAACATCTTCACAATCCACTTCCTTGACCAAAAATTGGCCTCCACGAAGGATTTCTTTACTCAATGTTTCTATGCTCATGGTAATCGTATTTTGTAATAGGTGTTAATTTAAAAACTCAAATATTCCCGCAGCACCCTGTCCGGTTCCCACACACATGGTTACCATGCCGTGCTTTCCTTTCATATCGCGCTTGCGCATTTCGTCAAATAGTTGAACGGATAATTTGGCCCCTGTACAACCGAGCGGATGACCCAGTGCGATGGCCCCACCGTTTACATTGACGATTTCATTATTTAGCTCCAATTCACGAATAACAGCCAGGGATTGCGAAGCAAATGCTTCGTTCAACTCTATTAGCGAGATGGAATCCTTTTGTAAACCAGCCTGTTTCAATGCCTTTGGAACGGCAGCGACGGGACCAATGCCCATTATTCTTGGTGGAACACCAGCGGCAGCATAGCTTACGAGCCTAGCTTCCGGTTCAAGGTTCAACTCTTTGACCATGTCCTCGCTCATAACCATTACAAAGGCTGCACCATCACTGGTTTGGGAGGAATTCCCCGCGGTTACACTACCATTGGCCGCAAAAACAGGTCTTAATTTGGCCAGGGCTTCTTTGGAAGTACCCCGTCTTGGTCCTTCGTCCTTGGTTACCGTAAACTTCCTTGTCGCTTTTTTACCATTGTGGTCCACATAGGTTTCATCCACTTCAATGGGCACAATTTGGTCCTGAAACCGATTTTCGTCCAGGGCTTTCAATGCCTTCATATGCGAGTTGTAGGCAAATTCATCCTGATCTTCCCTGGACACCTTGTATTCCTGGGCCACAGCTTCCGCAGTATTGCCCATACTCCAATAGTAGTCCTCATGACCGGATTTTACCAAATCGTAGTTCAATTCGGTTTTGAAACCCGTCATGGGAACGGAACTCATGCTCTCCACGCCCCCGGCGATGATGCAATCGGCCATTCCTGCCTGTATCTTTGCCGTGGCAATACCTATGGTTTCCAAACCGGAAGAGCAAAAACGATTTACCGTTACCCCTGGAACATCCACTATATCCAAGCCCATTAAGGAAATCAATCGTGCCATGTTCAATCCCTGTGAACCTTCCGGCATTGCATTTCCCACAATGACATCATCAATTCGTTTTTTATCAAATTCAGGCAATTGACCAACCAAATGCTCGATGGTTTCCGCAGCCAATTCATCGGCCCTTTTAAAACGGAACCCCCCTTTTTTTGATTTGCCAACTGCGGTTCTATATCCTTTAACTATATATGCTGTTCTCATTTAGATATTAGATTTGAGAAATTCATCTCGTAATTTTTTAATTTATGTATAGTTGATTTTTTGAACTTCAATCAGATGCAATTTGTGCGATAAGATGGGTAAGTCCTGAAAATCATGCATGGTCCATTGTCTTACGTATCATACCTTACCTCCAAACAAAACTAGTTTCTTAACGGTTTGCCGGTTTTCAACATATGTTGGATGCGTTCCAAAGTTTTGCGTTCCGTACATAGGGATAAGAACGCTTCCCGTTCAATATCCAGAAGATATTGTTCACTGACATAACTTGGTTCCGATAAATCTCCCCCCGCCATAACATAAGCGAGTTTGTTGGCAATTTTTTTGTCATGCTCGCTGATGTAGTTACTGGCCTCCATGGAATCCGTTCCTACCAGGAACATACCTAGGGCCTGTTTTCCTAGGACTTTTATGTCCTTTCTGGCCGGTGGTCTTGTATAGCCTGCTTCTGCCATTAGTTTCGCGTGGGCTTTGGCGGTGGCTATTTGGCGTTCTTTATTGACCACGACCACATCTTTCCCTTTCTGGAGAATGCCCAAATCATAGGCTTCATAGGCCGAGGTTGATACTTTTGCCATACCTATGGTCAGGAAGTATTCCTGCAGTACGTTGAGTTCCACATCCCCTTTTCGAAAGGAATCGGAAGCCCGCATTGCCATTTCCTTGGAACCACCCCCACCTGGAATAACGCCAACTCCAAACTCGACCAACCCGATATAGGTTTCCGCAGCGGCCACCACTTTGTCCGAATGCATGGAGAGCTCGCACCCGCCGCCGAGGGTCATCCCATGCGGGGCGGCGACCGTTGGGATGGAAGAATAGCGCATTCGCATCATGGTGTCCTGGAACATTTTGATGGCCATGTTCAACTCATCGTATTCCTGTTCCACTGCCATCATAAAGATCATTCCAATATTGGCGCCCACCGAGAAATTGGCTGCTTGATTGCCCACGACCACTCCTTGAAAGTCTTGCTCCGCAAGGGTAATGGCCTTGTTCAATCCAGCCAGAACATCACCACCTATGGTGTTCATTTTGGACTGGAATTCCACATTTAGGATACCATCCCCCAAATCTTCGGCAACAACGCCACTGTTTTTGAACACTTCTTTGGACTTTCGGATATTATCCAAAATGATAAAGGCATCTTGACCTGGTATTTTTACCATTTCCTTTTTGGGGATATCATAGAAATAGGTTGCCCCATCCTTTACCTCGTAAAAGGAATCCATACCTGCCGCCTTCATTTCATTGATCCAGTTGGCAGCTTCTTGGCCTTCGGCAGCAATGAATTCCAGGCCTTTATCCAATCCTACCGCATCCCATATTTGGAAAGGGCCGTGTTCCCAACCAAAACCAGCTTTCATAGCGTCATCAATCTTGTAAAGCTCGTCGGTTATTTCCGGAATTCTGTGGGATACGTAAGCGAACAACTGCCCAAAACTTTTTCTGTAAAACTCCCCCGCCTTGTCCTTTCCTCCACAGAGTACCTCAAAGCGATCAATAACGCTATCGATGGTTTTTGTCAACTCCAAGGTGGCGAACTTCGCACTCTTTTTGGAGCGATAATCCATGGAGTCCAAATCCAAAGTGAGAATTTCGCTCTTACCGCCATCACCTTTTACTTTTTTATAGAACCCTTGTCCGGTTTTGCTCCCCAACCACTTGTTCTCCATCATGGTTTGGATAAAACTGGGAAGGGCAAAAAGCTCATGACGCTCATCCTCTTTGCAATTCTCCGAAATGCCATTGGCCACATGAACCAAGGTGTCCAGTCCTACCACGTCAACAGTTCGAAAGGTGGCCGATTTTGGTCTGCCAATTACCGGTCCGGTCAATTTATCCACTTCTTCAACCGTCATCCCCAATTCCTTCACGGCGTGGAACAGACTTTGAATACTGAAAATACCAATGCGGTTCCCTATGAAAGCTGGGGTATCTTTGGCTACCACGGAAGTTTTTCCCAAAAACTGCTCCCCGTAACCGTTTAGGAATTCCAAAACCTCGGGTGTAGTCTCGGGACCTGGTATAATTTCAAATAGTTTTAAGTAGCGCGCAGGATTAAAAAAATGCGTACCACAAAAGTGTTTTTGGAAATCGTCACTCCGGCCCTCACTCATAAATTTAATGGGAATACCGGAAGTATTGGATGTAATTAATGTACCGGGCGTTCTATGTTTTTCCAGATTTTCAAAAACCTGTTTCTTGATATCCAAACGTTCCACGACCACTTCAATGATCCAATCCACATGGGCTACCATGGCGATATCGTCCTCAAGGTTTCCGGTGGTGATCCTATTGGCAAATTTTTGATGGTAGATGGGGGAGGGTTTCGATTTTAATGCTTTGGTCAATGCTTCATTTACCAAACGATTGCGAACGACTTTATCCTTCAGGGTCAACCCCTTTGCCTGTTCCTTGTCATTCACTTCCCTTGGAACAATATCCAAGAGCAATACTTCGACCCCAATATTGGCAAAGTGACAGGCGATGCCACTACCCATAATACCAGAACCGATTACGGCAACTTTATTGATATGCCTTTTCATGCTATAGTTCGAAATTAATTAGTTGATGTTTTTGTGTATATTTTCTTGTCAACGATGAGTTTATTGATGATTTCGGATGTCCTGTAGAAACCTTCCAAATCCTTTTCATTTACATGTTCCTTTACCACTTCATTAAACCGAAGGACCACTTCCTTGGATTCTTTTCTTTTTTCCAATCCCAGCGCGGTTAAATGGATGAGGACGCCCCGACCGTCATTGGGGTTCGGCCTACGTTCTATATAGCCCCTTTCCTCTATGGATTTTAGGATTCTTGACAGACTTGTGGATTCCATACCCATTCTGGGTCCCAATGCCGTGCTTGGGGTCCCCTTTTTGGAATCGATGCTTAAAAGCGTAAACCCAATGGCCATGGTTAGCCCGTAATTCTTGGCCTCTTCATTGTAAAGGCGGGTGACGGCTTGCCAAGTTGCCCTTAGGGCCCAATCTATTGTCAAATCCTTCATAGCGCTGTTTTGGTCACCCAAAGATAACAAAATTTATTATGCATGCATAATAAATATTTTTCTGCAAAAAAGCCCGCTTGGACAAGTGCCCATTTGAAATTGCGATGGACATCATCAATTCTTCCTATTTCTTTTTAGGATTTCTTTTTTGGTACTATGACAATTGACATTGCTGTGCAAGGTGGCGATGGAATCGGTATAAAGGCCATTGTGAAAGTTAGCGCGAAACCATTTTTAAGGCGCCAAGACGATGCCAATACATCAGTCAATGCCCAGGAATCATACTAATGGATACCCCAAGTAAAATTCTAATTTTTCTGGGTTTTGCTGGATTTCCGGTCACACTACTTTTTACGGACCGTTATCGCCCGTAGATATCATTGTAAAGCTTCATGTACTTTTCCTTTACAATTTTACGCCGAAGTTTCATGGTAGGGGTCAGATGACCTTGCTCTATGCTCCATACGTCAGGTGTTAGACGAAATTGCTTTACTTTTTCCCATTTTGCAAAATCTTGGTTGGCATCGTCCACCTCTTCCTGGATACGGGAAATTATCGTTTCGTTACTGCAGATATCCGTATTTGTACCTAAGGTAATATCATGCTCTTCTGCCCAGGTAGACAAAAATTCGAAATTGGGCTGAATGAGGGCCGCGGGCATCTTTTCCCCTTCTCCGACAACCATGATCTGTTCTATAAAACGGGATTGTTTGAACCGATTTTCCAACAATTGGGGCGCTACATATTTTCCCCCGGAAGTTTTGAACATTTCTTTTTTGCGATCGGTAATCTTAAGAAAGCCCTCCGGATCGATTTCGCCAATATCCCCAGTGTGGAAATAGCCATCCTTGAGTACATGTGCCGTCTTCTCCGGGTCCTTATAGTAGCCCTGCATTACATTAGGTCCTTTGCACAGGATTTCGCCATCGTCGGCGATCCTCACCTCCACATCTTGGATAATTTTACCGACCGTTCCAATTTTCCAACCGTTGTTGCGTTCATCATTGACCGATATGACGGGGGAAGTCTCCGTTAGGCCATATCCTTCCATTACAGGCATTCCGGCAGCTGCAAAAACCCGGGCCAGACGGGGCTGTAGGGCCGCACTTCCGGAAACCATCATTTCCAGATTGCCTCCCAATGCTTCTTGCCATTTGCTAAAGATGAGTTTTCGGGCCAATCCCAATCGCTTTTCGTACCACCAACCATTAACATTATAGGGTTCAAATTTTAGTCCCAGTTCTACTGCCCAAAAGAAAAGGTTCTTTTTTATCCCGGTCAAATCGGCACCTTTGGCAATGATGGCATCGTACACCTTTTCCAAAAGTCTTGGCACCACGGTCATGACCGTGGGTTTAACTTCTTTGATATTATCACTGATTTTGTCCAGGCCTTCCGCAAAATATACCTGGATACCACAATATTGGTACAGATACAATATCATCCGTTCAAAAATATGACAAACGGGGAGAAAGCTCAGTGCCTTGGCACCGGATGCAAAGGGAACACGTACCTTGCTGGCCACAACATTGGAAACAATATTGTTATGGGAGAGCATCACCCCCTTGGGTCTGCCCGTAGTTCCGGAGGTATAGATCAATGTAGCCAAGTCGTCCGGCTTAACGGCAGCTTTCAGGGCATCCACCTTATCTTGGTTGGAATCGTCCTTGCCTTTTTCAAGAACCTCACTCCAATGATTGCAGTTCTTTAATTCGTCAAAAGAAAAAACATCCTCCAGTTTTTTTACATTTCCACTTATGGCCAATATCTTTTGGAGCACCTCATCACAGGAAACAAAACAGTATTTTGCCCCTGAATGGTTAAGGACATATTCATAGTCCTCTTCTGAAATGGTAGGATAAATAGGAACGTTTTGTGCCCCTATTTGAAGTATTCCAATATCCATAATGTTCCATTCCGTTCTATTGGTCATTGAAATTACGGCAATCTTATCGTCCGGTTTAACGCCCATACGGAGCAGCCCCCTACTTATGGCATTGGCCTTATCAATGTATTCGTCAGTGGTGATGGATTCCCATGTACCTCCAACTTTCATGGCAAAAGCTGCTGGGAGTTTATAATTCTGTTGTTGATAGTACGGAAAATCGAATAGTCTGGTTACGGTTTGCATATTAAGTTTCGCTAAAGTAATTGCAAAATAGGGAAAGGAGTCTAGATTTTAAAAACGAATCGACAAAATTGTTTGTTAATATTTGAGAATCTCTAAACAAAAATTGCTTTTGATAGTATTTAACATTAAATTAATAGTTTTGCTTTTATCTACGCGATTTTTTTCTGTGTTTAATGACATTTGTCATATTACTTGTATTTATACGCCTCTAATTTTGCTCCAGAAATTCACCAAATAGTGTTAATCTAAAAAATAGAGACTGTGGTAAAAGACCAAATTAAAGAAGGAGTGTGGACCAAAGAAGTCAATGTCAGGGACTTCATCATCAACAACATTAAACCCTATCATGGCACAGCGGATTTTTTGATCGGCCCAAGTGAAAAAACCAAAAAGGTTTGGGAAGCTTGTAAGCTCGCGATGAAAGAAGAACGTGAAAACAACGGGGTACGGGCAGTGGATACGGAAACGATATCCAGTGTAAGTGCCTTTGATGCAGGATATATTGATAAGGAAAATGAAGTCATCGTAGGGTTGCAGACCGATGAGCTTTTAAAAAGGACCATGAAGCCTTTTGGTGGCTTTCAAGTGGTGCAAAAAGCGCTTTCGGAACAAGGATTGGAACCCAATCCGCATTTGACCGATTTGTTCTCCAAACATGTTAAAACCCATAATGATGGGGTATTTAGTGCGTACACCCCAGAAATAAAAAAATACCGTTCCCTTGGTATTTTAACCGGTCTTCCAGATAACTATGCACGGGGACGTATCATTGGGGACTATAGACGTGTCGCCCTTTACGGTATTTCCTTTTTGATCCAATCCAAGTTGAAGGATTTGGATGGCCTTGATACGCCAATGACAGATGAGGTTATTCGTCTACGGGAGGAGGTTTCCGATCAAATTGGTGCGTTGAAGGACATGATTGTCCTAGGTGAAAAATACGGACTGGATTTGAAACGTCCCGCCCGTAATGCCCAAGAGGCCGTTCAGTGGACCTATATGGCCTATTTGGCTGCCGTTAAGGAGCAGGATGGAGCTGCAATGTCGTTAGGGAATGTTTCTTCCTTCCTCGATATCTTTATTGAAAATGATATTGAAGACGGCAAATTAACTGAAGAAGAAGCCCAGGAACTCATTGATCAGTTCGTGATGAAGTTGCGAGTGGTTCGTCATTTGCGCATGGATGCGTATAACGAAATATTTGCTGGGGATCCCACTTGGGTAACTGAGGTGATTGGAGGTATGCTGAACGATGGTAGGACAAAGGTCACCAAGACCTCATATCGATTCTTGAACACGCTTTACAATTTAGGACCATCACCGGAACCAAACCTTACGGTGTTGTGGGCCTCCGAGTTGCCCGAGAATTTCAAGGAATTCTGTGCCAAGGTAGCCATAGATACCTCTTCCATCCAATTTGAGAACGACGATTTAATGCGTACGCTAAGGGGATCGGATGATTATGGCATCGCCTGTTGTGTTTCCCATCAGGATTTAGGAAAGTCCATCCAGTTTTTTGGGGCACGTACCAATTTGGCCAAGACACTTTTACTTGCCTTAAACGAAGGCCGGTGTGAAATTACCGGAAAGAAGGTTGTGGATGGAATTGAACCGATCGGGGAAGGGTATTTGGATTATGAGGAGGTGATGGCCAACTACAAAAAGACCTCTAAGGAAATTGCCCGCGTGTACAGCGATACCATGAGTATCATCCACTACATGCACGATAAATATTACTATGAAAAGGCCCAAATGGCCTTGATAGATACCAATCCTGGCATTGATATCGCCTATGGTATTGCAGGGGTATCCATTGTGGCAGATTCTTTGTCCGCCATCAAGTATGCGAAAGTACTTCCTGTGCGCAATGAAGAAGGATTGACAGTGGATTTTAAGATTGAAGGTGATTTTCCAAAATATGGAAATGATGATGACAGGGTGGATACCTTGGCTGCCAATGCAGTGGCTGATTTTAACAGGGAATTGCAGCAGTTTCGAGTGTACAAAAATGCACGACCCACACTGTCCGTTTTAACCATTACCTCCAATGTGGTTTATGGTAAGAAAACGGGGGCAACTCCGGACGGTAGGGCCATGGGTGTGCCTTTTGCTCCTGGTGCCAATCCTATGCACGGTCGGGATGCCAATGGTGCCATTGCATCATTGAATTCCGTTGCCAAGATCAAATATGAGGATGCCTTGGATGGTGTATCCAACACCTTTTCCATCATACCAAAGTCATTGGGAGCCAATGATGGGGACCGAAAAGAAAACCTGGTGAACATTTTAAATGGTTATTTCTCCAAAAATGCGCAGCATGTAAATATTAATGTGTTGAACAAGGAAACCTTATTGGATGCCATGGAACATCCTGAGGAATATCCACAATTGACCATTAGGGTCTCTGGTTATGCCGTGAATTTCACGAAACTGACCAGGGAACAACAGCAAGAGGTCATTACAAGATCATTTCATGAATCTATGTAACTGCCTTTTTCCATGATGACGGCACCTGAGAAAAATAATATTGGTTTTTTTCAGGTGCCTTATGGTACTGGAACTACTATGGAAGAATTGGTCACACCTACCTTAAGGGTACACTCCATCGAATCTTTTGGCACCCATGACGGCCCGGGGATAAGAACCATAATCTTTTTACAGGGATGTAAACTGAAATGTGTGTATTGTCACAACCCCGATACCATTGCTATGGAGGGCGGTCAGGAATATGAGGTAACGGAATTGGTGGAGCGGATCCTTAAGATGAAGCCTTATTTTGGTAAAAAGGGCGGGGTAACGGTCTCTGGTGGTGAGCCCCTGTTACAAGCCAAGGCATTGATACCGTTCTTTAAAAGATTGAAAGAAGAGGGAATCCATACCAATTTGGATACCAATGGTAGGATCCTGAACAATTTTACAAAGGAACTTCTTGATGACTATACCGATCTGGTCATGTTGGACATTAAGCACATGACCGAAAAAGGTTTCAGGGAAATCACAGGTGTCCAAAACAAGGAAACCACGTTCAATTTGGCAAAATACCGTGAAGATTCGGGAAAGGAGATGTGGTTGCGGTATGTGCTTATCCCGGGAATGACGGATAGTCCACAACTGTTACATCAAATGGGGAGGTATTTTCAAGAATACCAAACCATTGAACGTCTGGAAATTCAGCCCTATCATAAATTGGGAATACATAAATGGGAAGCCTTGGGCTGGGAATATCCCATCAAGGAAGCCCGCGAGAATACAGAAGAGGAGTTGGAAGCCGCCATTGGCATTCTCGAGTCCTATTTTAAGAAAGTAACCGTGAATTAAACCAAGGAATTTAAAACAGTGTTGGACAGCAACACGCATACAACAAAGATTATGAACACAAGAAAGCTTAAAAACCGTTGGCTAATTGCCGCCTCCGCTGTAGGTATCCATATTTCCATTGGTTCGGTTTATGCCTATTCCGTAATGACCAATCCTGTGAAGGATATTTTTGATGTGGAGGGGAGTGTTATCAAATGGGCCTTCAAAATAGCCATTTTGTTATTGGGCCTTTCAGCGGCCTTTTTAGGACGCTGGGTAGAAAAGGTAGGTCCCAAGCGCAGTGGAACTGCGGCAGGTTTATTCTACGGTATTGGTATCTTAGGTTCGGGACTGGCCGTGCAATTGGAATCATTGCCACTGTTTTACCTCTGCTATGGGGTAATTGGGGGTATTGGATTGGGCCTTGGCTATATCACCCCGGTGAGTACATTGGTCAAATGGTTCCCCGATAAGAGGGGACTGGCAACGGGAATGGCCATTATGGGCTTCGGTTTTGCCGCATTATTGTTTGGCCCCATTATGCAGGCTTTGTTTGATGCGGTCGGCGTCTCCACGGCTTTCTATATTTTGGGCGCCATTTATATGGTGATGATTTTGATGTCCGCCAGCTATATGGAAAAACCACCACAGGACTATATGCCCAAAGGCTTTGGGCCAGGTGAAGGCAATCGGGTAAAGGCGGATATGGCCAACATAAGTGCCAATGAAGCTTTAAGGACAACCCGTTTTTACTATATCTGGATCATGATGTTCATTAATATTTCCTGCGGTATTGCCGTAATAGCGGCCGCCAGCCCCATGATGCAGGAGAAGTTGAATTATTCCCCTATGGAGGCTGCTGCCATTGTAGGTTTAATAGGAGTGTTTAATGGCTTGGGAAGAATACTTTGGTCCAGTCTTTCGGACTATTTTGGTCGTGCCAATACCTATATTCTTTTCTTTGCATTTCAAATATTGGCCTTTTATTTCCTACCGAGGATTTCCATGGAACTGACCTTTTTGGTCATCCTCTTTTTGGTCATCACCATGTATGGCGGTGGTTTTGCTACCCTGCCCGCATTTTTAGGGGATTTGTTTGGGACCAAACAATTGGGGGCCATTCATGGGATGGTATTGACCGCCTGGGCTTTGGCCGGAGTTGTCGGTCCCACCATTTATGATGTGGTCAAAAAGACCACCGGTTCCCTGGATACTACTTTGGGTGTTTTTGCGGGATTGTTTGTTGTGGCCCTAATAGTGTCCCTTTTAATGAAAAGAAAGGTTGTAAAGGCCTATAAGGAAATGGAGAACAAGGTTTCACTGGCAAAAACATAAAAGAAGCAAGGTTTCTTTTACGTTTCCCTTTCAAGATGAATTTAGAGGTGTAGTTTCATCCCTTCATGCGAAGGCTGGAAACCAAGGTTGGTATAAAACTCAAGGGCTTCCGGTCTTTTTTTATCAGTTGTCAATTGAATCATATGTGCCCCCCTTTCCTTGGCGCGATTGATGGCGTATTGAAAAAGAAGCTTGCCCAACCCTTTTCCGCGATGCGCGTGGTGGATTCGTACCTGTTCTATTTGTACCCTTAGGCCACCTTGGTAGGTTAAATATTGCAGGAATGAAAGCTGCAAAGTACCAATAACCTTTGTGGAATCGTGTTCCATAACCAGCAGTTCTTGATTGGCATCATTGGCTATTTGTTCATATGCCAAAAGATAGTCCCTGGGGATGGGAAGTTTATAATTTTCACGTTTTTTACCCAGTTCATCATTGGCAAGCATTTCAACGATCCCTGGGATATCCTCTTCTGTAGCTTCACGGATTTTCATTGGATCAAGTGTTTTCCTTAATCCACTCGCGCGCGTTCACAAAAGCCTGGATCCAAGGAGAAACCTCATCATTTCGGTCTTTGGGATAATGCGCCCAATTCCATGGGAAAATACTTCGTTCAATATGGGGCATGGTCACCAAATGCCTACCGGTCCTATCACAAAGCATAGCTACATTGTAATCACTCCCATTGGGATTGGCTGGATATTCCGGATACCCATATTTGGCCACAATGGCATACTCATCTTCAGCAAGGGGAAGGCGAAACTTTCCTTCGCCATGGCTTATCCAAACTCCCAAGGTGGTACCCTCCAAATTGGAGAGCATCACGGAATTGTTTTTTTGGATTTTTACTGAAGTGAAATTGCTTTCGTGCTTGTCCGAGTCGTTGTAGGTCATTTTGCCATGCTGGTCGCCATGTTCGGGATTGATCAAATCCAGCTCCATAAATAATTGGCAACCGTTACAAATCCCTACTGAAAGCGTGTCCTTCCTAGCGAAGAAATCCTGAATTACCTTTTTCGCTTTTTCATTGTATTTGATGGCACCTGCCCAACCTTTTGCCGATCCCAAAACATCCGAATTGGAAAATCCACCAACGGCACCAAGAAATTGAATGTCCTTTAAATCCTCCCGACCGGATATCAAATCGGTCATATGCACATCTTTTACATCAAATCCTGCCAAGTACATGGCATGGGCCATTTCACGTTCGGAATTACTTCCTTTTTCACGGAGGATGGCCGCTTTGGGACGGTCACTTTGACTTGGTTCCGTAATTGGATAGCTCAAGTCACCTGAAGTCATCCCCTGCGGAAATGTGTAAACCAGGGGTTGCCGTTTGTAATTCGCATAGCGTGCTTTTGCCAGGCCTTTGGCTGTTTGTTTATTGTCCAGGAGATAGGAGGTTTTAAACCAAACATCGCGGAGGGAATCAATAGGCAAACCAATTTCAACACCATTATTTTTAAGTTTCAGGACAGCTTCGGAAATAGGCGAGCCTATTTTGATGATCTCCAGACCTTGGGATTCCAAACGCTCTTTGACCAGAGCATCGCCCTGAAAAACTATACCACAGTTTTCTGAAAAGAGAAGCTTTATGGTATCCTGTTCATCAAGTTCCGTCACATCAATTTCAGCACCCAACTCCGTATCTGAAAAACAGATTTCCAGTAAAGTGGTCAGCAATCCGCCAGAATCTATATCGTGACCGGATTGAATGTTCCCCCTCTTAATTTCCCGTTGCATTGCATTGAACGCTTTCCTAAAATATTTGGGGTCGTTCACCGAAGGTGCCTCACTGCCCACCAGGTTCAAGACTTGATTGAAGCTGGAACCTCCCAATTTGGGATTGTCCTTGCTTAAGTTGAGGTAGTAAATGTCGCCCCCATCTTTTTGTAGTACGGGTTCCACCACTTTTTTGATATCGGAACAATGACCAGCAGCGGAAATAATGACCGTTCCCGGGGCAATGACCTCCTGGTCCTTGTATTTCTGCTTCATGCTCAGGGAGTCCTTACCGGTAGGAATATTGATGCCCAAAGCAATGGCAAAATTGGAACAGGCTTCCACCGCCTCATACAATCGTGCATCCTCCCCCGGATTGCGGCACGGCCACATCCAGTTGGCGGAGAGCGAAACCGATTGCAGCCCCTCTTCCAGGGGTGCCCAAATAATATTGGTCAGGGCCTCTGCAATGCTGTTTCTACTGCCGGCCACGGGGTCAATCAGTCCCGAAATAGGGGAGTGGCCTATACTGGTCGCAATTCCTTCCTTACCCCTAAAATCGAGTGCCATTACCCCACAATTGTTGAGGGGCAATTGCAACGGACCAGCACACTGTTGCTTGGCCACGCGACCCCCAACACAACGATCTACCTTGTTCGTCAACCAATCCTTACAGGCCACAGCCTCTAGCTGTAACACACTTTCCAAATAATCATGGAAATGTTCCAAACCGTAGGGGGCATCTTTGAACTGGGTTTTGATTTTTGTGTCCTCCATGACGGTTTTTGGGGAGCTACCAAAAAGTGCTGACAACGCTACGTCCATGGGTTTGTCTCCCTTGCTTTTACTTTCGAACGTAAAACGATGGTCACCTGTAACCTCGCCTACCTCAAAAAGTGGGGAACGTTCCCTTGCCGCTATTTTTGTCAGCGTTTCCATATCTTTTTCACCCATCACAAGGCCCATGCGCTCCTGACTTTCATTACCGATCAATTCCTTGGCAGAAAGTGTGGGGTCGCCAACGGGAAGTTTGTCCAAATCAATATGGCCGCCCGTCTCTTCCACCAATTCCGATAGGCAGTTTAAATGTCCGCCCGCACCATGATCGTGAATGGAAACAATGGGATTTTCTTCATTTTCCACCAGACCTCGAATGGCGTTGGCCGCACGTTTCTGCATTTCGGGATTGCTACGTTGCACGGCGTTCAACTCGATGGCCGATTCAAATTCCCCGGTATCGGCACTGGAAACGGCGGCACCACCCATACCTATTCGGTAATTGTCACCCCCTAGAATCACTACTTTATCGCCCTTTTGGGGAGTGTCTTTTAAGGCCTGTTCAGCTTTCCCGTAACCAATGCCGCCTGCCAGCATAATGACCTTGTCGAACCCTAATCGTTGTGCTTCTTCCTTGTGCTCAAAGGTCAGTACGGATCCCGCAATCAGTGGCTGCCCAAATTTGTTCCCAAAATCCGAAGCGCCGTTACTGGCCTTGATCAAAATGTCCATTGGAGTTTGGTACAGCCAATCCCGTTCCGGAAAGGCTTTCTCCCAGGCCCTGCCCTGAAGAGGGTCGGCAGGATCGTCTTCCAACCTGGAATAGGACGTCATGTACACTGCGGTACCGGCCAAAGGCAAACTTCCCTTACCGCCCGCCAATCGATCTCGAATTTCACCTCCCGAACCTGTGGCCGCCCCATTAAAAGGTTCTACTGTGGTAGGAAAGTTATGGGTCTCTGCCTTTAGGGAGAGTACGGAGTTAAACTCCGATTCTTGATAAAAATCGGGCTCATCGGCACGTGTTGGTGCAAATTGAACGGCTTTGGGCCCTTTTATAAAAGCCACATTGTCCTTATAGGCCGAAACGATGCCATTGGGATGTTCCTGGGACGTTTTTTTGATGAGCTTGAAGAGCGAAGTGGGTTTTTCTTCCCCATCGATTACAAAGGTGCCGTTAAAGATTTTATGGCGGCAGTGTTCCGAATTCACCTGACTGAAACCGAACACTTCGGAATCGGTCAATTTGCGTCCCAAATCCTTGGAGAGTTGCTCCAAATAGGCTACCTCTTCCTCACTCAACGCCAAGCCTTCTTTTTGGTTGTATGTCGCTATATCTTCAATTTCCAAAATCGGTTCTGGACTGATATTGATGGTGAAGATATCCTGGTCCAAACCATGGTATTTTTGGAAAAGCATAGGGTCATAATAGCTTTCATTTTCTTCTACCGCATAAAACTCCTCAATTCGTATAACACCGGTAATCCCCATGTTTTGGGTAATCTCGGTGGCGTTGGTACTCCAAGGGGTCAACATGGTGGCCCGCGGACCAACAAAAAAGGCGTCAAGTGACGCCGCTTCTATCTTGGGTTGGTTGCCGAACAACCATAGTAACTTTTCTTGGTCCTGGGAGCTTAGGTCTTGATTGGTCTGCAGGGCGAAAACCTTGGTTTTTGCATCCCCGAAAAAGTGAATCATTGCCATTTATTTGGAAAATGCAAATTTACCAAAATGTAAAGGATTTTAAATGGTGGGAAAGGGGAGTTGTTAACGAAGTCTGTTGATATCAAAAAGGTGGGAATTTGAGGGTTCATGGTGTGTTCAAAAAATCCTACTGGTTTAATGGTCACCCAACGTTGGTCACAACCTAAAATTATACCGCACTTTTAATAAAATCTGTCGGTTTTGAAGCTCCCAAGGTTGGTTGATGTTGTTTATGGTATTGTTGTTAAAAACGAGGAAGACGTCGCCCAGTGGTGAGAATATCCAGTGGATACGGGCATTTAATCCCAACACCCGGCTATCCGTATCATATTGCAAATAACTGTTCAATTGTAAATTGGAGGTTACATTAAAGCGTACGCGAAGCCCTGCCAAGCTTTGGTCAAAATCCCCAAAGGGCAACCGGGCACGGTTGTGAAGGCCATTGAATTCAAAGGCCAATAAGGCACTTGGGTTCCAATTGAGGGTGAGTTCAAACTCATCCAAGGTACCTTTATAAAAACTACCAAACCACCAGGTGGCCTGACCGCTCAACCGTCGCTTACGGGCAAATTCCGCTTCCAATCGATAGCGCATAAAATTGTATTCCCCCACCGGAATGGTGACTCCTTCGGAAATATCAAAGGGCACCAAAATATTTTCGCCCGTTGGCCGAACGTTGGCCTCTATACGGTCACCGCTTTCCAAACGCCAATTGATGGGCGCGGTAAACACGCTGTAGGATTGCCAAGGCCCAGAAATGTTGTTGATGTAGGTCACAAAAAATTGGTGGAACATTTGACGGAGCCAAGGTGTTTTCGGCCGGGGGGCAAAGGTGCCCCCGAAACGGTAAAAGTTGACGCCCTGTCTGGGCACAAAGCCCAAGGAGGGATCGAACTGCTCCCCAATACGGGCATACGTGACCGCAACATCCCATCGATCATTAGGGTAATCAATTTTAAAACCTGCCGCGGAACGGTCACCCGATAGGTCTTCTCGGTCAGTGAATAGTGCCCAACCCCCGACCAAAAAGTTTTTGTCTCCCTTGAATCGGGTGGTCTGAAAGGTAAAATCACCCCCGGACATCCAACTGCCGTCCCTTCCCAAGGGATCACCCGACGAAGCTATAAATCCTACCGAACTTTCCTTGAGCACGTTGCGGCGAACCCGGACCACTCCCATATTGGTGGCATCAAACCCATTATCGTCCAAACTGAAATCGTCAGTGCGAATGCCCAACCCACCAAAAGCGGTCTTTCCAATACGACCATTAAGTTTGGTGCCCCCAACTACTGGAATCTGCACATTGTTTCGTAAACCGATTCGACGACTAAAAAAGGGCAGTACCGTGCTGGTACCTGTACCAAAGCCAAATTCGAAAATATCGGAACCTTCAAGAAAAAATATTCTTCTCTCAGGAAAAAATAAGGGGAAACGGGTGAGGTTGGTCTGGCGGGTGTCCACTTCGGTTTCACCAAAGTCGGTATTTAATGTAAAAGTGGCGAGCACATTGGGACCAATACGTTGGTTAGCATCCAAACTGATGTCAGGGTCCACAACCATAGCGCGATCGGGTCCCAGTTGGTTGGCATTGGCAATCAATGAGGGGCGAATATTGACCCCAACGCCGTAATTGAATTCGGGAAGCCCGGTGACCAGCCCTGCACGACTCGTCTGGGCAATCCATTGGTCACGTTTTACATTGGCCCAGCGAATGGTCTCCAAATTGCGTTGTATGCGCCGTTCCACATTAAAGCCCCATTTCGATAAACCCTTTTTGAAAGCGATACTCTGTATGGGAATTACAATTTCTGCCGTCCAACCCTTATCCGTTATCTGTGTTTTGGCATCCCAAACAGCATCCCAATCTTCGTTTTCATCTTCACCACGATCCGAAACCAAAGCATCATAACGTGCGGCCAATGAATTTACGGCAAAAATGTAGCCCGATTGCCCGTCCAAAAACGGATCGATGACCACCTTCACATGGTCTTCTTCAGAAATATCCGCATCCCGAAGTTTGGAGAATCGAATAATGCCATCGGGATTGCTATCGTTGCAGGTAATGCCAATCACTACCGTTCTGGCATCAGCTATGACCTGAACCAAGGTAGTCTGTGATGGCGTTCCCCCTTCTTCGGGAACAGTGGTCTTAAGGTTGGTGAGCACCTGGGCGTTTTTCCAATCTTCTTCATTTAAAGCTCCGTCAAAATCCAAGGATTCGGTCAACTTTCCGGAGGCAAATTCGGGTCGCTCAACGGTTTGAGCAAAACCAAACTCCATAAAACTGAGCAACAGGATGAATGCCAATAAGCGCTGTAAGACTGATCGGAAAGCTTGAAGCAGTTTTATGGTTCGCACGGTTTGGATTCAATAGTGGTCACTAAACCACAGGGAAAGATAGTCCAATGTTTGGTTCATTGGGTTGGTCACGATTTAGTTTATTGTGGTTCTAAATACGTCAATCCAACAATTCAATTCTTGAAATGGTTAGTTCAAATTTTTGGGGAACCTTGTTTCCGATAAGAAAAGTAATTTCTTCAATCTTCTGATGATCGAAATTCGGAAGGTCCAATCGTCGCCCCCGAAAAGTGGGATAGAGGTCTTTAAGTTGAAATTCCAGCGTTTGCCAGTTTCCGTTCGTTTCAAATTTGGTGATATAACTGTAATAGCTTCCCCTTTGGTGCCTAACCCGGAATTGATAGTTGCTTCCATCCCCCTTTAGGTGGATTCGAACTTTATTTTCGGGAGTCACTTTTTGGGTTTCCAAGGTATATCGTACCGAAGAAAATCCTCCATTGTTTTCCAGGGAAACCGTTCCCGAGAATTTGGCATACCCCTCTTTGGTCATTCCAAATTCACCGGAGGAACGACCACCCATAACAACATCATCAATGATGTACCAGTTTTTGGAATTTGGATGGGTACTGGCATCAAAAAGGGTTTGAGCTTTCATAACTGTAGAGATTAAAAATAGGACTACTATGGCAGTTTGTCGTTGCACTTAATTTACTCCTTTGACAAATACCATACAATGCTGCCATGGCAGATTAGCAATGTTTTCCTCCAACACAAATCCAACGGCAGCCATTTCCTTAACCGCTTGATCCGCTGTCATTTTATGCAATCTTTTAATGGGTACTCTTGGGTCTTCGCCTCGATACTCAATCAAGTATAGCTTGCCTTCTTTTTTCATGGCATTGTAAATGGATTGCATCATTTCCATGGGATAACCCATTTCGTGATATACATCCACAATAAGCACCTTATCCAGTGTATTCTTGGGGAGATTGACATTTTTTTCGGAACCCTTAACGATTTGGACATTACTCGCCTTGAATTCCCGTTTTCGCAATTTTAGTACTTCCAACATCTCCTCTTGAATATCCACGGCATAGATAATTCCTTTAGGGGCTTTTTCCGCCATTTTGAAAACATGGTATCCTGAACCTGCACCGATATCCGCAATGACATCAGTTTCGGATAGTTGCATATTTTCCAATAGTTTGGTTGCTTTCTCCTCCTTTTCACGCTCTGGGCGTTCCAACCAGTACATACCCTGAAACCCCATTACATGGGCAATTTCCCTACCCATATACCATTTGCCAATTCCGTTGGGGTCATCTTTTTTGTATGCGTAGGGACCCTCTTGGGCACAGGCAGATATGAAGGGAATCAAAATGGAGAAAATACCAAGGAGTTTATGGACTTTGATCATAGCAATTGATGGCCTTGGTAGGGTCGTGCTGTAAAAATAAGGGATACTGCCGAAGTGTTATCCTAAGAAAGCTTTAAATTTTAATGTTTTTAACCATCAACTCCTGAATTGTCTACAGGATAAAACCAAATACAATTTTTGTGTGGTGCGGTTGGGAATGGTGTATCCCATCTTAAAAAGGACTAAAAAAAAGCCCCGATTCGGGGCTTTTTTTGATTTAGACAAACATTCCTCCCGAGGCTTCAATACGTTGACCGTTGATCCAGGCAGCATCATCGGTACACAAAAACGCCACCACACTACCAATGTCCTCTGCTTCACCAACACGGCCCAATGCCGTTAAGGAAGCTATGATCTCCACGACTTGGGGTGCCGCTTCAAAACGGTCCTTATTAAAATCCGTATTGATTGCTCCCGGAGCGACCGTATTGGCCTTAATTTTTCGCGTCCCCAATTCCTTGGCCAGATATCGGGTATAGACTTCAACTGCTCCCTTCATGGCCGCATAGGCAGAATATCCCGGGAATGAAAACCGGGCCAAACCACTGGAAATATTTACAATGCCACCACCGTCATTCATGGCGCCAAGTAGCTTTTGGGTAAGGAAATACACGCCTTTGAAATGGACGTTCATGAGGTCATCAAAAGCTTCTTCCGAGGTATCGAAAACCGAACCTTCGTGGCCAAAACCTGCGTTATTGACCAAATAATCAATTTTTGACCTGTTCCATTGCTTATTTAATTCTGCTACCAAATTGGTTTTAAAAGCCTCAAAAGCGGTACTGTTTCGGGCATCCAATTGTAGTGCGATGCCCTGGGCACCTTCAGTGCCAATCAATTCAAGGGTTCGTTGGGCAGCTTCACTGTTGGAATTGTAGGTGATGACCACATCCAATCCTTTTTTGGCCAGGTTAACCGCCATATCCCTGCCCAGTCCCCGGCTACCCCCTGTAACCAATGCTATTTTTCTAGAATCCATAGTGTTTTTGTTTTTTAAATTGAACACTACAAAGTTCTCTTGTGGGCCGTGGTTTACATTACGAAAGTGAAACCAAGAGTTGTAAAAATCAAACAATTTCCAATTTCCGGTACGCGGCCGGGGAGTGGTCCGCATGTTTTTTAAAGAAATTGGAGAAATGGGCGGTTTCTTCAAAACCCAGGGAATTGCCTATCTCGGAAACGTTCCAATTGGTATGGCGAAGCAGGATTTTGGCTTCCTGGACCACGCGCTCGGCAATTAATATCGAAGTACTTTTTTCCAGGGACTCCTTTAACGCCCGATTCAAATGATTGACATGAACGCTTAATTGATTGGCAAAATCGGATGCCGAACGCAAACCCATGCGTTGCAATGGACTTTCTATTGGGAATTGCCGCTCCAACAGTTCCATAAAAAGTCCGGAAATACGCTCCGATGCATTGGAGTTGGATTGTAGGGCAACTTGGGCCGGTTGCATCTTTAATCCAGAATGGATCAGCTCAAACACCATATTTCGAAGTAAATCATATTTATAGGCGTAGTCGGAATTGATTTCGTCCAACATACGTACAAATATGGGAGTAATTGACTTTAGCTGTTCATCCGAAAGTTCAAGGACGGGATTTCCATTGGGTTGAAAAACGGGATACTGGGTCAAATCCCCAAATTGGTGAAAAAAGGTATCCGTGAAAACACAAAAGTAACCGGTCAATTGCTCATCAATCCGCTCCCAGTTATAGGGTATCTGGGGATTGGAAAAAACCATCACCTGTTTTTCAATAGTGACCACCTTATCGGCATAGTGGACCCTGCTTTTGCCCTTTACCAAACTTATTTTATAATAATCCCTTCTATTGAAAGGCATTGGTTTTGGTTTGGGGCCGGCAAATTCATCGAGTTTGAATACATTAAAATGACCAATACCGGATTTTACACTTTCTGGGACATAGTGATGGGTAGATTCGTAAAAGTCTTCTATCGATACTTTTTTTTGCATGTCCCAAAGTTACATAAATCAAATAATTATCCCGTTTTTTCCAAAAGGGCCATATAGAATCCGTCAAAACCACTTTCCGAGGCATAAATGCTTTGTTCTTTCACCAAAGTGAAGGGCTGCCCAAATTCCGAAGCCAAAAAATGTGCAACTTGTTCCGTGTTTTCCTCCGGAAGGATGGAACAAGTGGCATAGACCAATTTACCTCCCGGTTTGACCATTTTGGAATAATCCCCTAAAATTTTTTGCTGTACCCCTTTGATGCGTTCCACGAAGTCAGGTTCCAATTTCCACTTGCTATCGGGGTTACGCCTTAGTACACCAAGACCGGAACATGGGGCATCCAACAGGACCCTATCCGCTTTGCCATGAAGTTTTTTGATGGCCTTTGCGTTTTCAATGATTCGGGTCTCCATATTGTGGACACCGTTGCGTCTGGCCCTGATTTTTAGCTTTTTCAGTTTGCTTTCATAGATGTCCATGGCAATCAACTGCCCTTTATTTTGCATAAGTGCGGCCAAATGCAGTGTTTTGCCACCTGCCCCTGCACAGGCATCTACAACACGTTGTCCGGGAGCAACATCCAAATAGGGCGCAACCAATTGCGATGAGGCGTCCTGTACTTCAAACAAGCCCGCCTTAAACGCTTCTGTGGTGAACACATTTTTTCTTTCCTTCAGTTTTAGGGCATCCATGGCACCGGAAACCGTTTCCGTTGCAATATCCATTTCGCCCAATATCTTACGAAGGTCCCCTTTGTTCGTTTTTAAGGTGTTCGTACGTAAAACCACTTCGGCCTGTATGTTAAGGGCAGCACTTTCCTTGTCCCATAATTCCTTGCCCAATGCTTTTTCGCAACGCTCGTCCAACCAATCCGGGAAGGATTCCCGTAGTTTTCTAATTTTGGACAGTTCATCAAAGCGTCCCTTGATGCGCCTAACGGGCGTATCCTCCAATTGTTTCCAATCGGGTAGTGGAATCCCCCGCAATACGGCCCATACGGCAAACAAACGAAATAAATTGGCCCGGAAGTAGGGTGCATTTACCTCCGCGATTTCTGAGTACAAACGTTTATAACGGACAATTTCGTAGGTTGTTTCCGCAATAAAACCACGATCCCTTGCACCCCATCGTTTGTCATATTTAAGGACTTTTTCAATTACCTTATCGGCATAGCCATTTTCATTGAAGATAAGGTTCAGGGCATCAATAACGGCAAAGACCAAATTCCTGTGGAGACGCATAGTATAGAATGAGCTTGCAAAGGTAGCTTTTCTGGTACATTTTGTTGTTGGACTGAGCTAAAACGGCACTACGTAAATCATGAAAAGGTGATAGTGAACGGCAATTTGACTCTTTTGAAGCATCTACAAGGAAATCACCATAGCCAATGGCCCTATGCCAACGGGTTCGTTTTGAGAAACCACCTAAAAAAAATCATTCCTCAACTTTAACACTTGAAGTGGCGGGTTTGAGGGTGGCATAAAAATAAAGGGAATGATTATGGATATTGATTTTGAATACTTCCTCAATAGTCTTTTTGATGTGCTGTATTCTAGGGTCGCAGAACTCAAGTATCTCCCCGGTGTCGGTAAGGACAATATGATCGTGTTGCTTATCAAAATATGATTTCTCATATCGTGCCTTGGCGTCCCCGAACATGTGTTTTCTAACCAAACCACAGGCTATCATCAATTCGATATTGTTGTAGATTGTGGCCCGGCTCACCCGGTAGTTCTTTTTCTTCATTTGGAAGTAGAGTTCATCCACATCAAAATGTTCGTTGTTGGAATAAATCTCCTCTAGAATGGCAAACCTTTCGGGAGTCTTTCGGTGCCCATTACTCTGTAGGTACTCAGTGAATACCTTTTTGACCACTTCTATTTTGGATTCGATGTCCATTTTTGGGGATTGGCAATTGTATTTTTTACGTAAAGCATGAGAAGGAAAAAATGGGGCCGATAGGGAAATACCGACCCCAATACGTTCAAGCCCCGTTTTTAGGCACTCATGCTTCGGGGTGCCCAAACAGCACACATCATTCCTGGAGCCGCTTTTTGTGGGTTGGCACAATCCTCCCTTTCAAAACGAAGGCAGCTTGTGCAATTTCTTTCATCGGCCAATCGCGCTTTCATTTCAAAATTGTCACAGGTGTAAAGGTGGCCGACCTTCACTTTGTGAACCGCACATGTGCTATCACTCATAAATTTGTCACAATTCGCACAGGTGTTTCCCAATCGTATAGCCATAGTACCTACTATTTTAAAGTTCCTATTAAAGATACGAACGAGAATGGGTAGAATGAATTTAAATAATTGGAAATCAATTATTTAAAGTTAGATTGCTTAAAAATAAAAAAAGTCCGGTTCCGCTCTTTTTTATGGGTCTTTTACACGACATTAAGTATATTTTTGAAGTGTGTTCAGTACAATGACGAATGCTTTATTTTTATGGTTATTAAACTTATTCGATTATCAACAAGAAATCAATACTAGGAGCTAGGATGGTATTTTTTTTAAATGATTGTATGGGAAAATTAGGTTGTTTGGTATGTGCTATTGCGATAATCTTTGGTTGCTCGGAACAAAAAAAATCGCATAGCTATAATTCGATTCAAATAGAAACGGTTTTTGAAGACTCCTTGAGTGTTAGGGCCATTGAATTTTTGGATGAAAACACGCTGGCCTTTGCCGGAAGTAATGGAACATATGGTACGGTAGACGTGAAAACCGGTAAACTGAGGTCCAATATACAAGTTTACGACTCCATAGTTCCGGAATTCCGTGCCATAGCACATACCCAAACGGATTTTTTTATGCTTTCAGCAGGAAATCCTGCCCTGCTTTATAAAACTGGGAATAACGGTACTATGGAACTGGTCTATACGGAGCGTGGTAAGGGTGTTTTTTACGATGCGATGAAGTTTTGGAACGACCAGGAGGGAATAGCCGTTGGTGATACGGTCGATGGATGCCTGTCCATTATCATAACCAGGGATGGTGGCAAAAGTTGGGAAAAGGTTTCCTGTGCCAACTTGCCCAAGGGGATTGAAGGTGAGGGAGCTTTTGCTGCCAGCAACACCAATATTGAAATAAAAGGGGATAGGACTTGGGTGGCCACAACGGAAAGTCGTATTTATTTTTCACCGGATAAAGGGAGAAACTGGCAACTGCAGGTCGTGCCCATTGTAAATACCTCAGCTACGCAAGGTGTCTATTCCCTTGATTTTTACGACCAAAACCTTGGTATGGCGTTTGGCGGAGACTACACGAACCCCGTTGGTTCCAAGGCAAATAAAGCCCTGACGACGGATGGCGGGAAATCCTGGAATGTCATTGCGGATGGTGACTCACCGGGATATAAGAGTTGTGTGCAATTTGTCCCCAATGCAGCAGGCAAAGACATTGTTGCCATTGGCTTTACGGGAATTGCCTACTCGAATGATGGAGGTGAAAATTGGGAATCCCTGAGCCAAGAAGGTTTTTACACGATTCGCTTTTTAAATGATTCTATTGCCTATGCCGCGGGTAGGAACCGGATTGCCAGGTTAACCTTTCAATAATCAGGTCAAGGGTTTTTCTTCCAGCCGTAGTGAAAAGGAGTCCGTATCCAAAACGGCTTCAATGCCAATGGGAAAGGTAAAGGTTTCCGCAATATGTCCAAAGCTCATGCCATACACCGCAGGGATACCCATCGGGGCCAAGCGATCCGTCACCACTTCTTTCAAAGAAAAGGAATCGGAACCCTCTTTTTTGTCACAGCCCGCACAAACGCCAAAGACGACTCCCGCCGCTTTTTTAAAACTGGGGGTGGACAATAATTGTGTCAGCATTCGGTCGATGCGATAGGGAGCCTCACCCACATCTTCAATACAAACGATGGTATCGCTATAATCCAGACCATAGTCGGTGCCGTTCATGGCCGAAAGCAGGGAAAGGTTGCCACCCACCAATTTGCCTTTGGCCGTTCCCGGTGTAATCACATAAGGTTCATAAACGGGGTCGTTCAACAAGGTATCTTCATCAAATTGGTAGTTTTCCAAAATCCATTTTTTCTTGGGGTGCATGAGCAAATCCTTCACCCCATTGTAGGCATAGGAATCCAGTTCGGGGCCCATGGCACCATGAAAGCCGATAAGGCCTATTTTTTGGTAAAAGGTGTTCAAAAGCGCAGTGATATCACTATACCCCAAAAGTATCTTGGTATGCTGGGCCAGAAGTGAAAAATCCAACAAATCCAGTATCCGCGTGCAGCCATAACCACCGCGAATGCAGAAAATGGCATCAACTTTTGGGTTGCGGAACATATGCATCAGATCTTCGGCCCGTTCTGCGTCGGTATTGCTTAAATAGCCATGGTTGCCAAAAATCCGTGAGGTATGGTAGGGTTCCATGCCCATGGCCTTGATGGCCTTAACGGAACGTTCCAATTGTTCCTCTGTAATGGCATAACCGGGTGCGATCAGACCCACGACGTCACCCTTTCTTAAACGTTTGGGTTTATTGATTTTTGGAGGATGGGTGGTTTCTTGAGACTTAACTGAAGCCCTCACGGGCAGACCTATGGCCAACAAAGCGGCCGAACTGTTTTGGATAAAATCCCTACGCTTTATCATGCTCCTAATTTAATATGAAAATTCCATAGGAGCGACCGCCTTGTTCGTTGGCCTAAGGTCCAATGGCCACTATACGTTCACTACCACATACCTTCGGCCCGATTTTTTGTACCAGATACCTCTGTATTTGTACAATTTTCTGCCGTTCACCACGACCACCTTATTTCCTCTGGGAAGCGTCCTTACTCTAATTCCAACAGGGGCACCAACCACAACATAGTTGCGCCCTCTGGCACGATACCACACCCCATCAGCGAAATAAAAGTTGGTATTCCTATGGACAAAGACCTTGGGTTTGGCCAGGGTAGTAACCACAGTTCCATGTTTTGGGTATACGCGGACCACAGTTCTTTGCGCCTGGGAAGCCAATAATCCACCAACAAATGCCACAATCAAAAGGATACGATTAAGATTTTTCATAACAATCTGTTTTTTTGGGTTTATCTCTTTGACTCAGGTTGTAGATGAAGGTTTAATCACCCTCGTTCTTATTCGATAAACGACCAAACCTATCGATAAAAACAATAGTGCCAGGCCACCTGAAAAAAATGGGATTTTAGATGTAATATCTTGATTGTTGGTAATTTGAAAACTGTCAAGGATATGTGTTCGATTGTTGTCCAAGGCATAGTGATATTTTGCCCCATCGGAATGGATGAAGACATGATTTTTGACCTTTTTGTAGAGACCGAGAAAACTGGATATGGTGAGTTCAAAGCCCTTTGGCGTATTGGGCACATTGACCAGTTCAAAGATCAATCGTGCATCGTGTTTGTCCAATTGGGTTTCGACCAACGTCATGGAAATTGGTATGTTGTCAATGGTCAACAGAACATGCCCTTCAAAATAGGATTGAAAATCCAGAGTATACGACTGCAACGAAAATCGACTTTCGTTCCTCAGTTGGGGATGCCTATGTTCCAAAAGGTCAATTGCTGATCTTGGGGTCAAATGAATGACCAACTGTTTTTCATCCAACTTAAAAAAGTAACTGATATCATTTGGATGGTGTGCCTTGACTTGAATTGTCCCAAAAAAGCATAGTAATACGATGGATATGTATTTTCCCATGGGACTACGGTCTAAAACTGAAACTTGGGTTGGGTGTGCCCGAAAAACAAAGCGGCATTGAGGGAAAATTATCCGTAACCACATAGTAATACTCATCCTCGGCTTCTGGAGTTTTACCAAAACGCCCGTTGCATGCATCCAAGGTAGAACGGCCATCCATGTATTCATAGTCCTGAAAGTAGTATCCATCTGGACAGCCATCCGGTGCTGATAGGCCATCACCACCCCTGGGTTCCGTTTTTAGTTGATAACCACTTTCCAAGGCTACCAAGGTTACACCATCACTATCATAGGCGTACTTATAATAGATTGGAAATCCATCGGCCGCATAACCGATTTTGACCATTTCAGTGCCATTTATATTAAGGCCATCAATGTAATTGGATGGCGTGCCGTGGTAATGATAACGACCTGTGGGCTGTACATGGGCATTATTGCAATCCAGGCCCAAACTGGTTGTGGACTGTAGTGTTGTGATGTTCCACTCCCTGTTAATGGTCCCATCCGAACCTATAAAAAATTCCGCAGTGTAAGGTTCAATGACCACCCCGGAAAATAACACCCCCGTAGTATAACCAGCCCCATCTGTGGTTCCATCGGCCAATTGTGGGGCTGTAGTCATACTGTAGGTTTCGGATACCGTGGCAATGGTGTTTGGATTACCACTATTCGGGAATTGGCCCACCAAATGATTGGCCACCCCATTTATGGTAATGGTCCTTGTATTGCCGGAAATGGATTCGGAATATAAGGAGGTACTGCCCAATTCGGATGCAATGTCCACAGTACAGCCGGAGGCATCAAGGTTAATGGTGAAAACGCTTGAAAAATCGGAACAATCCAAATTGGAACCATTGTCCATTAAAACAACCTCCGAATCATCCGAGGTGGAACAAGAGGCCAGTAGAAACAGGTATAAAAGCAAAAAGTTTTTTAGAATACGCATTGGTCAAGTGTTTTTGAATTTGTAGTATGACCATCGCTTTCTAAATAGGTTTAATGAAAAAAGGGGCGGTCAGCCCCTTTTTATGATTATTTAACATGGCTATTACTGTCCCCGCCGTTTTCGTACCTGTTGCAAAAGTCTTTTTTTAAAGTCTTCCTCTGCCTTTAACAACAGTACAATTTTCCTTGCCGGAAGTACCTTTTCCAGGTTCTGTAGAAATTCTTGTTCCAGACCGTGTTTCTCATTTTGTAAGATCTGAAACTCCGATAACAATTTTGCAACTTCATCATCGGTCAAATCATCGAGGTAAGGTAGTTGGCTTCCAAAGCGTTGGCGTTCTTTTCTCCTGAGCCTGCGCAGTGCTTCATCATGGGCATTGTAAACGGGCCAAAAATCCTGTGCTTCGGATGGTGTAAGTCCCAAACGCTCTGTGATAAAAGCTACCTTCAGGGTTTTTATCCGCTCCTGTGCCGGCCGCTGGGCATGAACACCCATGGTCAGCAATACGAGCAGTAGAACCAATATTTTAGTACTGTAGTTCATCATAATCCAAATCTAAATCTTCCAAATCCTCCACATTTGCATCCAAATATTCCAATATGCTTTCTTCTTCCAATATTTTTTCGGTGATATCCGCAATGGAGATATCATCCAAATTTACGGCTTCTGCAATCTCATAAGAAGAAAGGCCGTAATCAGTGTCCTCAAAATAGGTTTCAATATCCATACTGGCCAAATCCTCAAAATTCAGGTCAGGACTTTGGTTCCAATCCCATGCCAGGGCCAATACAAAAATAATGACCACTGCTGCCGCAGCATAGTACACCGCTCGATATCCCACTAAAGAAATCACTTTTGGGGATTTTCCCTTCATTCTTTCAATAGTGGAGTCATAAATCGAATCAAAATAACCTTCGGGTGCCGTAAATCCGTCGGATTTCGGAATTAGGGTACTTTCCTGGGAGGTTTCTTCAACGGCCAAACGTTCAAACAAACGTTCATTGAAATTGTCAAAGTAGCCTTCCGGGGTTTTGAATTTATTTTTGTGGTTCTTTTTCATGCTGTTAGTTAGACCAATCTATGGCGAAAAGGTTTAATCCGGTTCGGTAAGATACGATTCAATTTTTTTTACGGCCAAATGGTACGATGCTTTTAGACCACCCACCGAGGTTTCCAAAATTTGTGAAATCTCCTCATATTTCATTTCCTGAAAATATTTCATATTAAAGACCAGTTTTTGTTTTTCCGGTAGGGTGGCGAGTGCCTTTTGGAGCTTTAACTGAATGGCATCGCCTTCAAAATAGACATCCGACTCTAGGTTTTCTACCAGGGATTGCTGTAGTTCTTCATTGGACACCCCCAATTTTCTTGATTTTTGCTTTAAAAATGTCAAGGCTTCATTGGTTCCAATTCGGTACATCCAGGAGTACAGTTTACTTTCCCCTTTAAAACCGTCAATACTTCGATAAACTTTTATAAACGTATTCTGAAGTACATCGTCGGCATCGTCATGATCAAGGACAATGCGCCTTATATGCCAATACAGTCGTTCCTTGTAGGTGTTCACCAACACTTCAAAGGCCTTGGACTGTGTAGCTTTGTCCTTTAATTCCAATACCAAGGTTTCCTCAGCAGACAAAAGGGATGTTTTAAAGGTTTGACCATAAAAATAACGAAAGGTTTAAATCCCTATTTGAGATTGATTGCCAATTCTACTTTCCACTTTTAAAAATGCATTGAAAATAGCACCTGGGTGGTAGATTATTTGAGAATGGTACCAAAAACTGTTTTTTTATCATTTTCTTTGGGATTTTTGACCAAATAAGATGTTCCCATGAAAGAATTGACCTCAAGTGATAATGGCATTCTGACCCCAGTTAAATTAGGTGAAAAAATTGGGTATGGTTTAGGGGACCTCGGTTTCAATTTTTACTGGGCCAATATCTCAGGTTTTCTTTTGTACTTCTATACGGATGTTTTTGGAATTTCTGCGGCAGCAGCGGGTACCATGTTTTTGGTCACCAAAATAGTGGATGCTTTTACCGACCCAGTAATGGGGGGCATTGCCGACAGAACCAGGTCAAAATGGGGAAAATACAGGCCTTATCTATTATTGGGAGGGCTGCCTATGGCGGGGGCTGCGGTATTGACCTATACCACCCCGGATTTGGAAGGTGGGGGAAAATTGTTCTGGGCCTATGGGACCTACTCTTTTATGATGCTGATGTATACCGTACTGAGCGTACCATATTCCGCATTATCAGGTGTCATAACGGCAAAGAGCCAGGATAGGACCGATCTGATCAGTTTTCGATTTATAGCTGCTTTTACGGGAACGACCATAGTAAATTATTACACGCTTGATTTGGTTGAACTTTTAGGCAAGGGAAATGAGGCCTTGGGCTGGCAGTTGACCATGGTACTTTACGGCCTCCTCGCTGCCGTTCTATTTGCCATTGTAATGTTGAGTACCAAGGAACGGATCAAACCTCCTCCCAATCAAAAAACCAATCCCATCGGTGATTTGAAGGATTTGTTGAAAAATAAACCTTGGTTGGTCCTGTTCAGCTTGGCGTTGATCATCATGATAACCATTACCATGCGTGCAGGTGCGGCCATTTATTACATTAAGTATTATGTGAAGGAGCCCGATTTGGTCGATGATTTTTTGACCACATATGGATTGGCATTGGCGGCAGGAGCTGCACTTACCCCGGTAATGACCCGTTTTATGGAAAAGAAAAAACTATTGATGCTATTGATGGCACTGACGGGAATTTTATCCATAGCCTTCTTTTTTATTCCTGCCGATGCCATTTGGTTGTTGTTTACGGTAAATATTTTAATTGGTCTTTGCTTGGGTCCTAAATCCCCTTTGGCCTTCTCCATGTATGCCGATACCGCAGATTATACCGAGTGGAAAACCGGTAGAAGGGCAACCGCAATGACATTTTCCGCAGCAATTTTTTCCCAAAAGCTGGGCGGTGCACTGGCATCCTTTGCCATAGGGGCAGTTTTGGCCTCAATGGGTTATGTGGCGAAAGAAGCACAGAGCGACGCCTCTCAATTGGGTATTTTGTTGACCATCAGCATAATTCCAGGGATTATTGCCCTATTGGCGGCATACATCATGCGTTTTTATACCCTGGATCAGGAGCTATTGGCAAAAGTCCAGAACGAATTGAAAGAACGAAAAGCCAAAGAATAATCCATGATCAGATCTGTTGAAAATGGAAGCCGATTGGAGCTTGACTCCCCTGTAAAACTTCCCAACGCATCATCTTTTTTATGGAATAAAAAAATGATGATTCATGTCAATTGTAGAGGTTATGCAGTTGCGCAGTTCATGCAGCCAGAACCGGCCAAATATGCCCATGCACCAAACTTGGAGGCGAAAACATTTATGCAGCCGGAGCAACCCTATTATGCGCACCACCCTGGGCGTTTTTTTTATATTAAGGATGAGGAAAGTGAGGCAATATGGTCCCTGCCTTATGCTCCGGTAAAATCCAAAATGGATTCTTATACCTTTTCCGTTGGAAAAAGTGATATTCTTTGGAAGATGGTACATCAAGGTTTGTACATGGAGATGCGTTTGGAACTTACGGCATCCGATATTGTGGAGAAGTGGGGCTTTTCCATAAAGAATATGGGTGGGAAAGAGCGCAAGCTAAGTGTTTACCCCTATTTTCCAATAGGGTATATGTCATGGATGAATCAATCCGGGGAATATGTTCATGATTTATGCGGGATTGTTTGTTCGGCCATAACCCCTTATCAGAAGTATAAGGAGTATGAAAAAATACGTACACTAAAGGACAAGACCTTTTTTTTGGCAGATAGAAAACCCGATTCCTGGGAGGTAAACCAAATGGATTTTGAAGGCGAGGGAGGGCTCCACCATCCCCAGGGTGTGGTAAAAACGGAACTTGGAAGGGGAACGGCCCAATATGAAACCCCTGCCGCAGTATTACAGTATAGAATTTCCCTGAAGCCCAAAACAGAAGAGCATTACCGATTTTTGTTTGGACCAGCTTTGGACGTGAAGGAGATTCGTGAAATTAAGGCGCGTTATTTTGATGCGGATGGAAAGGGTTTCAAAACAAGCACGGTAGCCTACAAGGAATATATTGGCAAAGGGGAAGGGTGCATTCGGATCAAAACCCCTGACGAGACATTGGACAATTTTGTAAATAATTGGTTGCCAAGACAGATCTATTACCACGGTGAGACCAATCGATTGAGTACGGATCCGCAAACCCGTAATTACCTCCAGGACAATATGGGGATGGGGTACCTCGCACCGGAAGTTGCAAGGCAGACTTTTATCACGGCATTGGGCCAACAGGAAGAAAATGGTGCCATGCCCGATGGTATTTTGATTCATCCCGATGCTGAATTAAAGTACATAAACCAAGTACCCCATACCGACCATTCTGTATGGTTGCCCATTTGTCTTAAAGCATATCTGGATGAAACAAATGATTACGATTTGTTGAATGAAGTGGTACCTTTTACTAATGGGGAGACGTCTGCCGGCGTTATGGAACACATCAACAGGGCAATGGATTGGTTGTTCTCCAACAGGGATAGTCGCGGATTGAACTTTATTGACCAGGGGGATTGGTGCGATCCCATGAATATGGTTGGCCCCAAGGGAAAAGGTGTATCCGGTTGGTTATCCTTGGCCACGGCCTATGCCTTAAAAGTTTGGTCGGGAATATGTGAACGAAAAGGGGAGATTGCTCTGGCGAGAAGTTTTCTTTTGAAATCGGAAGAAGTGAATAAAGCCGTCAATACCCATCTTTGGGATGGCAATTGGTATGCCCGCGGTATTACCGATGATAATGTCATTTTTGGAATCCAAAAAGATATGGAAGGCCGTATTTTTTTAAATCCCCAGGCATGGGCGCTCTTAAGCGGGGCAGCTGATGAAGGCCAGGCGTCAAAACTTATCAGTGCCGTGGAGCAGGAACTTGAAACGCCTTACGGGGTTGAACTTATGGCCCCGGCATATACCAAAATGCGTGAAGACGTTGGGCGCGTGACCCAAAAGTTTCCCGGTTCCGCAGAAAATGGTTCCGTGTACAACCATGCCGTAGCTTTCTATATTTTCGCACTCTATGGCTCCGGTTATTCGGAAAAGGCGTACCACGTCCTTCGCAAAATGTTACCGGGTCCCAATTCGGATGATTTGGTCCAACGCGGACAAATGCCCGTTTTTATCCCCAATTATTATCGCGGGGCACATCTTCAGTTTCCAAAAACTTCGGGAAGGTCAAGTCAGCTTTTTAATACAGGTACGGTTTCCTGGTTCTATCGTTGTTTACTGGATGGCCTGTTCGGCCTTAGGGGCGATATTGACGGACTCCATATCAATCCCCAACTACCCGAAGCGTGGCAGCAAGCAGAAGTAGTGAGGATTTTTAGGGGAAGCGTTTTCACGATTAAAATGAGACGGGAGGTTGGGATAGACCTCATTAAAGTTGTGGTTGATGGTGTGGAATTGGAGGAACCCTTAATTCGCGAAGTTGGGAAAAAAAGTTATGAAGTAACCGTTTTGATACCTACTTAGGGACAACTGCCCTAAAAAGGTAAGGGAACAACCGTGCTTTTATGCCATGGTCTGCATTTCCACCAGCTTCTTGTATCCCTTTTTTGACTTCATCAGTTCTTGGGGGGTACTTTGCTCCACAATTTTGCCCTTGCTCATGACTACAATGGAATCCACATTTCGAATGGTGGGCAATAACAATTGAGGCCCTATTGCACATCATTTTTTCCAGTACATCTTTTTAGGAGCACCATACCAAAATCATAGGTAATTGTAATAAAGAAGAGCTGTATAAAGCTTTAGTAAAACTATACTGAGAAGATTGAAATGAGAAGGATGGAGTTTTGATTTTCAAGATTTGGTCCACGCAACTTTGCGATGCTATTTTCATCTTTCAAAAAAGGATTTTATGAAAGCAAAGGCGTTTCTTTTTGTATTGGGTTTTGTTCTTGCGTTGGGTTGCGATAAATCAGAAGATATCCCCCCTTTTGAAAATGTTGAATTGGAAACCGCAGAGGCTAAAGCATTGGTGTCGCAAAACAACCAGTTTGCGATTGAATTTTTTCGAAAAGTTGTTGAGAATGAGACTGAAGAAAATTATATGGTGTCACCTCTGAGTCTTTCCATGGCCTTGGGAATGGTGCACAATGGTGCCCATGGTGATACAAAAGTTGCTTTCGACAATCTGTTGGGCATGGGCGCACCTTTGGACCAATTGAACCAGTTTAATGAAAACCTGCGAAAGTCGCTTACCACAAAAGTTGAAGGCACCGATATGAATCTAGCAAATGCTATTTGGATCCAAGAAGACTTTCCTGTTGAGGATACCTTTGTGGAAGTCAACCAGAAAGTGTACGAAGCCGAAGTGGATAACATTGATTTCAGGAATCCCGCGGCTACAACCATTGTTAATAATTGGGTTGAAAGGAATACAAATGGTAAGATTAGGGAGCTTGTAAAAGAATTTACCCCTGGCACTCGTCTTTTTTTAGCAAATGCCCTCTATTTTAAGTCACAATGGAAATATCGATTTAAAACTGAAAATACCAGGAATGCTTTGTTCTATAGTTCACCCGAAAATGCGGTTGAGGTTCCTATGATGAACATGAATGCCGAGGTGCCTTTTTTCGTTAACGAAACTTTTCGGTCAATTATTTTGCCCTATAAAAAGGAACGTTTTGAGATGTTGCTGCTGTTACCAAACTATGGACTTACCACTTCTGATATAATGGACATCATCACTGGGGATAATCTAGATACATGGTTGAAGGAATATGACTTAGCTGAGCTCGCTATAGGAGTCCCCAAGTTTGAAATGGAATATGAAAACTTGCTCAATGATGAATTAAAGGATTTGGGATTGGAAATCGCTTTTTCAGCCAATGCAGATTTGGGAGGAATAAGCCCCGGTGCTTCCCTACAAATATCCAGAGTGTTGCAAAAAACGTTTATAGAGGTTAATGAAGAAGGTACAGAGGCCGCTGCAGCAACCGGTGTGGAGGTAATCGAGACTTCTGCACCACCCAGTTTTATTGCCGACCGCCCATTTTTGTATTTGATTCGTGATGGCTATACGGGTAGTATCCTATTTATTGGAAGGATAGGTTTACCCTAAGGTTTGCATTTTCACCAATTTTTGATATCCTTTTTTGGATTGCATTAATTCTTCGTGCTTGCCCTGTTCCACAATTTTTCCCTTGCTCATAACTACAATGGAATCGGCATTTTGAATGGTGGATAACCGATGGGCGATAACAATTGAGGTCCTATTGCGCATCATTTTTTCCAGTGCATCCTGAACCAAACGTTCGCTTTCCGTATCCAGGGCGGAGGTGGCTTCATCCAAAATCATGATGGGAGGATTTTTTAGTACGGCCCGGGCAATGGACAAACGCTGTTTTTGTCCGCCACTCAACTTGTTTCCACCATCGCCAATATTGGTGTTATAGCCTTCGGGTAGTTCTAGGATAAAATCATGGGCATTGGCAATTTTGGCGGCTTCCCTAATTTCTTCCTCAGTGGCGTTGGTTTTGCCCAAACCGATATTGTTCTTTACCGAGTCATTGAATAAGATGGAATCCTGGGTCACCAGGCCCATTAGTCCGCGGAGTGATTTTTTTGAAATATCCTTGATGTTGATACCGTCAATTTCAATGCTTCCTTCATTCACGTCATAAAATCGGGTTACTAAGTTGGCCACAGTACTCTTGCCACTCCCGGATTGTCCGACCAAAGCAACCGTATGTCCTTTGTTTACCTTGAGGTTGAACCCCTCCAGAACATTTTCATTTTCATATCCAAAGGAGACATTTTTAAAATAAATCCCCTTGTCAAACCTTGTAATTTCCGTTGGATCAATAGCTTCTTTTATGGAGTTCTCGGTTTCCAGAATTTCAAAAATCCGTTCTCCTGCCGCGTTTCCCTTTTTAATGCTGTAATTGACCGTTGTTATGGCCTTAACCGGATTGATAATGGTATAGAACAGTCCAATGTAGCCCATGAAATCCTGTGGTTTTAGCCCGCTGTTTTCCTCAAACACCAGGCTTCCTCCATACCAAAGTACGGTAATGACCACCGCAACCCCAAGGAACTCACTCAAAGGGGAGGCCAGCCCTTTTCGTTGTAGGACGGAATTCATGATATTCTTGAATCGTTCCGTGGAATCCGTAAACTTTTTTGCCAATTTACCTTCTGCATTAAACCCCTTGATGACTTTTAATCCCGTAAGGGTCTCCTCCAAAAAAGATAGGAACACCCCATTCTCCTTCTGTGCAGCCAGGGATTGTGCTTTTAAACGTTTCCCTACCGCAGAGATTATAAATCCGGTTATGGGTAGGAAGATGAAAACAAACACGGTAAGTTTTGCGCTGATCAACAACATGGAAATCAGCACAATAACAATGGTAATGGGTTCCCGAACCAGCGCTTCCAAAGAGTTGATTATGGAACTTTCCACTTCTTTCACGTCAGAAGTCATTCGGGCCAACAGGTCACCTTTTCGCTTTTCCGAGAAAAAGGAAATTGGCAAATCGACCACTTTATGATACAGGGAATCCTGTATGTCCTTCACCATTCCGGTACGTAAGAAGGCCAAAAAGTACATGGCCATATAGCGAAATAAGTTCTTAAGGAAGAAAATCACAATACTGGCCAGGCAAATGAATACCAAAGCGGCCATGGGCCCATCATCGGTGACTTTCTGTGTCAAAAAATAGTTCAGGGAATCTTCGGCATATCCTTTTAGGTTCGAAAACCCCTGATAAACGGGTTTTTCAAAAACTTCCTCTTGATTATCGAACAGTATCCCCAATGTAGGAATGAAAATGATAATGGAGAGCACATTAAAAAAGGCATACAATACATTGGATATAATGTTCAGTATGCCATAAAGTTTGTACGGTTTAGCGAACCGCAACAGTTTTTTAAGGATGTTGTTCATCAACCTAAATTCAATTCGGCTACAATGCCATCCAATTTGGCATCCAATTGCGAATTTACGGATTTAAATTCCGAAGCACTGGGCAATACAGCGTTGGTGCTCATGTAGAATTTCACCTTAGGCTCCGTACCGGAAGGCCTTGCCGCTATGCGGGTACCATCTTCGGCTTCGTAAATCATTACGTTGGATTTTGGTAAATGAATGGGTTTTTCTTCACCCGTGACCACATTTTTTGCGATTGAGGTATTGTAATCCTCGATCCAAACCACTTTGGAGCCTTGAACCGTTTCCACGGGATTTTCCTTAAATTCCTTCAGCATTTGCTTGATTTCCTCCGCACCACTGATTCCCTTTTTGGTCAATGAGATCAGCTTTTCCTTGTAAAAACCAAATTCCACATAAGCATTGATCAACTCTTCATAAAAGGAACTGCCTTTTGCTTTTGCTTCCGCGCCTACCTCACAGGCTAGAAGTGTGGCGGTAACGGCATCCTTATCACGAACGAAATCGCCGGCCATATAACCAAAACTTTCTTCGCCACCACCTACAAATTTTGATTCCGGGAAATCCTTGATCATTTTACCGATCCATTTGAAACCGGTCAAGGCCGTTTTGAATTCCACTCCATAGGATTTTGCCATTTGCTCCATCATAGGGGTGGAAACAATGGTCGTAGCAATAAATTCGTTGCCCTTAAATCCTTTTTCCTTGTATTTATCCAAAAGGAACTTGGTCATGAGCACCATGGTCTGGTTTCCATTCAACAGCTCCATTTCCCCCTCCAAATTACGGACCGCAATGCCCAAACGATCGCTGTCCGGGTCCGTGCCCACGACCATATCCGCTCCAATGGCCTCCGCTTTTTTCAAAGCTATGGCCAACGCTTCGGGCTCTTCGGGGTTTGGGGATTTTACCGTTGGGAAATTGCCGTCCGGAGTGGCTTGTTCCTCGATAACGGTGACATGGGTATAGCCCGCCATTTTTAGGACTTGGGGTATGGCCGTAATGGAAGTCCCATGGATTGAGGTAAACACAATTTTAAAATCGTCCTTGCCCGCGGCATTAAAATTTCCTGCCTGGACGGAAGCATCGAAAAAAGCGTTATCGACTTTGGTATCTATGGATTCTATAAGACTGTGGTCCGCTTCAAATTTGATATCCTCATAGGAGATGGTATTGATTTCGGTAATTATTTCACCGTCCTGTGGTGGTACAATTTGTCCCCCATCGCCCCAATAGACTTTATAACCATTGTATTCCGGCGGATTATGGGAAGCCGTGAGCACAATACCGGCATGGCAGTCCAAGTGCCTAACGGCAAAGGAAAGCTCAGGAGTGGTCCGTAGCGCGGAGAACCGAAATACCCTTATTCCATTGGCGGATAGTACTTCTGCGACCGTTTGGGAAAGTGTGTCACTATTGTGCCTACAATCATAGGCAATGACCACTTTAATAGCTTCGCCGGGATAGGTTTTCTTTAAATAATTGCTCAGGCCCTGGGTACTTTTCCCTAGGGTATACTTATTGATGCGATTGGTCCCCACGCCCATTACGCCACGCATACCACCGGTACCAAATTCCAGGTTTTTGTAAAAACGTTCTTTGAGCTCGTCGTGATTGGAATCCATTAAATTTTGGACTTCTTGTCGTACTTCGGGGTCAAAAAAATCGGAAAGCCAAGATTTGGCAGTGGTCAGAAAAGTATCCATAAGTGTTGTTATTGCTCTTTGGAAACAAATGTAAGGAGAAACCCAATTTGATTATTCAATAATATTGATGGTTTCCTGCATTTTATAAGGTTCACTTTGTTTTTTGGTCCGGATGAACAATTCCCCTAGAAAACCTGCCAGGAATAATTGCGTTCCAATGATCATGCAGGTAAGGGCAATATAAAACTGGGGCCTATCCGTAATCAATCGTCCCATGGGATTCAAAAAAAGCTTATCTATCCCCAGGTACATGGAAAATCCAAAACCAATCACGAACATTAAAACCCCCAAAGCACCAAAAAGGTGCATGGGTCTTTTACCAAACCGGGATACGAACCAGATTGTGGTCAAATCCAAAAAACCATTGATAAATCGTTCTGCACCAAACTTGGTGGAACCGTACTTTCTGGCTTGATGCCGCACCACTTTTTCACCAATCTTGGAAAAACCTGCATTTTTGGCCAAAACAGGGATGTAGCGATGCATTTCCCCAGAAACTTCAATGGTTTTGACCACTTCATTCCTAAAAGCCTTTAGACCACAGTTAAAATCATGTAGCTTAACGCCAGAGGTTCGCCTGGCTGCCCAATTAAAAAGTTTGGAAGGCAGATTTTTTGTTAGAATGGAATCGTAACGTTTCTTTTTCCATCCAGAGATAATATCGAAGCCCTGGTTTGAAATCAAATGATACAACTCCGGAATTTCCTCGGGATTGTCCTGAAGATCGGCATCCATGGTGATGACTACATCGCCTTGGGCTTCCTTAAAACCAGCATGCAATGCCTGGGATTTACCAAAATTTTTCGAAAAGCGTATACCTCTAACGTCGCTATCGTTTTTGGCTATGGTCAAGATGGTTTCCCATGATCTGTCCGTACTCCCATCATCAATAAAAATAATCTCGTACAAAAAGCGATTGGATTGCATCACGGATGCAATCCAATCGTACAATTCCTGTATGGACTCTTCTTCGTTAAGTAAGGGGATTACAAGGGATAATTGCATATGCTACCGTGGTAAACTCCCCAAAAGTAGTATTTTTTCCTTAGTAGGATGGCCTCGGTTTTTTGACGATGGCACCCGTAATTAAACCCACAACCAATCCAAAGAGGGCGCTTAACAGTACCCCTACGCCCATAAATATGGGAAAGAACTTTTTCTGGAACTCAACGCCCTGGTCCCATTGTTCCTGTGTCATATTAGGATTTGCTTCAAATGCGTCAACCTTGGCAATTTCCATTGCTTTGTCCATATAGTCCGGTTCCAGGACCCCGGACATGAAATAAAACCAGATGATACCGATTATTGTCGCAATTACACCAATACCGGCACCAATTTTAATTGCCTGTCCAATTTTTAAGTAGTTTTCATTGGATTTTTTGTATTGGACAATACCAATAACAATGAAAACAGCCAAAATGCCGTACTGTATCGCTTGAATTGTAAAGCTACGTTCGTAATGCAGGCCTTGGGTGTACAGCATGAAGCCAAAAACTACACCCACCAGGCCGGCCAGTGCCCCATAAGTGAGAATAGGCTTTTGTGTTTTTAAATCTTGTCCTTCCATTTGTTTTAATTTTAGTTGATTACCGGTTATTTGTTGAAATTACCCTGTTTTTGTTACAATTTAAAAGTACAATTTTTGTTTTTTGCCCAAACCCACTTGTTTGTAAAAGGAATTTATCTAAATTTGCAGTCCGAAAAATCGATGTAACGAGATGAAAGCAGGAATTCACCCGGATAATTATAGATTGGTAGCTTTTAAGGACATGTCCAATGATGACGTTTTTATCACCAAGTCTACCGCAGAGGCTAAGGAGACCATTACCGTAGATGGTGTGGAATACCCATTGGTAAAGTTGGAAATTTCCAGGACCTCCCATCCTTACTATACTGGTAAAACCAAATTGGTGGATACCGCTGGTAGGATTGACAAATTCAAGAACAAATACAAAAAATTTCAAAAAGAGGAAAAGTAATTTCCTGCACTTAGAAAATATACTTTTAACGCCTTCGTTACGTACACGAAGGCGTTTTTTATTTTTGACCAACCCTATTTGATAGCTAATGAACTATATCCTTGCCGATGGGGACACAAGAAATTCCCTACTGCCCTTTACCTTTACCCGACCTGTGGCTGAAATACGCGTGGGCATTTTGACCATTGCGGAAAAATGGGAAAAACACCTTGGTGTTGAAATCAGTTATTGGACAGAAGATTATCTGGCCCAAAGGTTTCCTTTGGTCACAGCAGCCGATAATGTGGTCATTAATGCAGCGTATTTGCCGAATTCCACTTTAAAGGCCAAGATTGGGACCCTGAAGACCAAGCAGGCATTGGTATTTGGTGATGATATCATTGCTTACCGAACAGATAAACTGGGGGAACGTTTCGCTGCTGAGGCCTATGATTCCATTGCCTACGAGGACGAATGTATGACCATAAAAAATACATGGGACATATTTTCCAAAAATGATGAAGCCCTTCGGGCCGATTTTGACTTATTGACCCAAGGAAGAAAAAGTCAGCCCATATCGGATACCAATACGGTCATTGGGGATGCTATTTTTCTGGAAGAAGGGGCACAAGTGGAAGCCAGCATTCTCAATACCACAACCGGACCTATTTACATTGGAAGGAATGCCTTGATCATGGAAGGTTGTATTATTCGTGGTGGTTTGGCATTGTGTGACAATTCCGTCCTAAAAATGGGTGCCAAAATCTACGGGGCAAGCACCTTTGGCCCATACAGTAAGGTAGGGGGGGAGGTTAACAATGCCGTATTGTTCGCCTATTCGAATAAGGGACATGAAGGCTTTTTGGGAAATTCCGTTCTTGGCGAATGGTGCAACCTTGGTGCCGATACCAATACCTCCAACATGAAGAACAATTATGCAAAAGTACGGCTATGGGATTACAAGACCGAAGGTTTTGCCCATACCGGCCTACAATTTTGCGGATTAATGATGGGAGATCACAGCAAGGTAGGTATCAATACCATGTTTAACACAGGTACCGTTGTTGGGGTAAGCGCCAATATATTCGGTAGTGGCTTTCCCCGGAACTTTGTTCCCAGCTATTCCTGGGGCGGCGCCTCCGGTTTTACCACCTATAGAACCCCTAAAGCCTTTGAAACCGCCAAAGCCATGATGCATAGGAAGGGGGTTGAGTTTGACACCACGGAACAAAGCATTTTGGAACATGTTTTTGAGTTGACCAAAAGGTGGCGGAAGGATTAGTCTTTAGCCGTGCAGGTACAATGGCATCCCAGCGTTGCTAGTGTATTTTTCACACGTTGTTACGGAGGGGCGTGCACTATTTTGTCACCAATAACCTATTGCCCATGGCATCAATGCCCGGTGAAGTAGCCATACAATTGATATACAAAAAGGCCTATCCCCGCAATGATGAGGTACCAGTTTACTGCTTTGTAAAAAGCTGGAAATTGTTTGCGCTTCCGTGCAAGTGTAATTACAAAGACAATTGGAATTAAGGCCAGGACTTGTCCTACTTCCACCCCTAGATTAAAGCACAGGATTTTTGCCAGAAATTGCTCCTTTCCCATGTCAAAGGACTGTAATCGTGTGGAAAGTCCAAAGCCATGAATCAGCCCAAAAAGACCGACCATGAGCAATAAATTGGGCGATTTTACCTTTAGTTTTTCAAAACCACCCAAATTCTCAAATCCCTTGTACAAAACGCTTAGGGCGATAACCGCATCGACCAGGTGCTCATTTGCGGTGATTCCAGTATATGTGGCAGCTATTAAGGTAATACAATGCCCTATTGTAAATACCGTAATGAACTTCAAGATGTCCTTGAAGCTATTCAAGTAAAATATAACACCGGTCAGGAAAAGCAGGTGATCATAACCAGTGAGCATGTGGGTTGCACCTACTCGAATATAGGCCCACAAACCGCCATTGCGCAAAAGCTCCTGATCGGCACTGGTAACGTCGTGGGCAAATCCCAAAAGTGGAACGAACAGCAAAATCAGCGGCAGTGCCCGTCTTAACTTGATAGGCATCCTTAGTTCTTTTTTCTGAAGATCAGGAATAACACTCCTACGAGAAGAAAACTGCCTAAAACATAGACCCAAGTAGGAAAACCATGCTCGTGATCATGATCATGGGTGTGCGTATCATGACCATGTTTGTGGCTCACTTCAAAAGTAAGTGTCGCCCATTTGGATTTATGGGTAAGTTCATCACTATCAGTAACTCTGGTCATGTAAATGGTCCTTAGATAATAGATGCCATCTTCAGGTAGATTTACTGTGACCATACCTTGGTCATTGGTTCGTAATTGTTGACCGTTGGTATGGGTATGTGATTCGGCTGTTTCGGACGTGTTGGCATGGCTATGATTACTATCGGAATGTTCATGGTCGTGGGAGTGTCCTTTCCCACCGTGTTCATGTTCATGGCTGGAAGTATTGTGCGTATGACTGTGTGAACTTTTCAGGTAGTCCGCATAGACCAGTTGGTTGGATAACGGCTTGGCATCCAGCAACAATTGTACTTCCAACTTTTCACCACTGTACTTTTCATAAGGATTTTCCACGGGAACAAACTCTATTGGATAGTCCAAGACGGTCCCCCAATCATTTGTCCGATTATCACCTACCTGGTAAATCGCCTTTACATGTTTTTCATAACTCTCTACCGCATCTTGATCCAATACGCTATCATTGGTACGTTGTTGGAGCATATCCAAAACACCATCGTGTTTCAGGTAGTCGTTAAATTTTTCAGCCGTGAGTTCAATGTTCCTTGCCCTCGTAGAAACACCTGCCACATAAGTTCCTGCTTTACCCGTATTAAAAGTTAATTGGGTAATTGTGCTGTCTTGATCTTTCCATTGATCTGGTTCGATAAATGTTCTCTCGCCTTGGGCGATAACAGAAGCGTCCAGCATGCGGTCCCGGGCAATGATATTTTCGCTCTTTTCAAAAGTCCCATTGTACAGGCTCAACGTCGCTTTTTGATTGGGCTGCAGGAAATAGGTGTCCATTTTTACATACAGATCATGGCTGCATAATACTAAAATGGCAAACAGGAGGTATAGGGGTTTACGCATGAATCGAAATTTTTATCCCAAATATACAAGCTAAACCTACGAAACATAAATGCGTTGAACCATAAATTTTGTTTCGAGGAGTACAAAACACCCCAGATTTTTTAGGAAGGTTTCCCTTAATGTTCTTTTCCAAGGTATCAGGTTTGACCCCATGATGGATTTTTCAACTTTATTTTTCATCAGTAGCGATATGCTTTCGTTACAACATTTGAGCGGGCTCCATACAACTAAAGAACATTGACCGATTGAGAAGCTGGCAGAAAAATTCTAAGCCACTATTTTCCCATAAGATGTTCACTTCTTAAATCTGAATTCTAAAATCTAACCTCTTATAACTATCTTTGCAGGCCGATTTTCAATTGGTTATGAACAAAAAAGTGGCCTTTTATACCCTTGGGTGCAAACTGAATTTCTCAGAAACCTCGACCATAGCCCGAAATTTTCAAAATGAAGGTTTTGACCGTGTGGACTTTGCTGAAAAAGCGGACATCTATGTCATCAATACCTGTTCGGTCACCGAGAATGCGGATAAACGTTTTAAAACCATCGTAAGACAGGCCCAGAAAGGGAATCCAGAGGCTTTTGTGGCTGCTGTGGGCTGTTATGCCCAGTTAAAACCCGAGGAGTTGGCCGCAGTTGATGGAGTTGATTTGGTTTTAGGGGCAACCGAAAAATTTAAATTGACGGATTACCTGAACGACCTATCCAAAAACGATAAAGGCGAAGTGCATTCCTGCGAAATTGAGGAGGCCGATTTTTATGTCGGCAGCTACGCGATAGGAGATCGTACGAGGGCCTTTTTAAAAGTGCAGGATGGGTGTGACTACAAATGCACTTATTGCACTATTCCTCTGGCCCGTGGGATTTCTCGAAGCGATTCTTTGGCCAATGTATTGCAAAATGCCAGTGAAATTGCTTCCCGGGGCATTAAGGAGATTGTACTCACGGGAGTAAATATTGGGGATTATGGTAAGGGGGAATTCGGTAATAAAAAACACGAGCACACTTTTTTTGAACTGGTGCAGGCGTTGGATAGGGTAGAGGGAATCCATCGGTTACGCATTTCGTCCATAGAACCCAATCTGTTGAAGAATGCTACCATTGATTTTGTGGCCCAGAGCAATAGTTTTGTCCCACACTTTCATATTCCATTGCAGAGCGGAAGCGATAAGATTTTGAAATTGATGCGCCGTCGGTATTTATCAAATTTATATGTGGATCGGGTAAATCGCATCAAACAAACAATGCCCCATGCCTGTATCGGGGTAGATGTCATTGTGGGCTTTCCCGGTGAAACGGATGAGGACTTTTTGGAAACCTATCATTTTTTGAACGAACTGGATATTTCCTATTTGCATGTGTTCACCTATTCGGAACGGGACAATACCTTGGCCGCTGAAATGGAAGATGTGGTTCCCAAACAGGTCCGAGCCAAACGCAGTAAGATGTTGCGGGGACTATCGGTTAAAAAAAGAAGGGCCTTTTACGAAAGCCAATTGGGAAGTGTGCGGACCGTTCTGTTTGAAGGGGAAAACAAGGAAGGGTACATCCATGGATTTACGGAGAATTATGTAAAGGTAAAGGCGCCATGGAACCCAGAACTGGTCAATACATTGCACCAAGTGCAACTGACCGAAATCGCCGAAGATGGATTGGTCCGGTTCAACTTTGTTTCAGAACATGTTCTGGCATAAAAAACCCTGCCGAAATGGACAGGGTATATTCTTGTAAAATACGTTTAGGTTAGATACGGATTCCTACGGGAAGCATTTCTTTATACTGCCTATTTTTTCTAAGAAAACCAGCAATATGTGGGCTCGTAGGCACTACCCGAACATTTTGCTCTTGTAGGTGGTGTAAAACTTCTTTAATGAAGTCTTCTTTAAATCCTTCCTGGTTAATTTCCTCAGGGATGACCAACTTGGTCAAAAAGACTTTACGCTCTTGCGAAGAATACTCAATCTTTGCCAAATGACCATTGATTTTAGTCTCGAACTGACGAAGGAAACTGTTGTCTTTGATTTCCATTTCTCTCATATAGTTATGGTTTAATGAGGCCACCATACCATAAAGCAATAGCAAAACGTTACGCTATTAGGTTTGGTGACAGTTTCTGTCTATGAAATGTGTGTGGTTATACATAAACGGGAGGCAAAGATAGTTAAAAAATCCCTAATTTCCTAGCAAAATAAGAGCCCTGCAATTGTTGGATACCTCAAAAATACATATCTACCTCATGCCCGGTATGGCTGCCAGTCCGGCCATTTTTGATGGCCTAAAATTGGATGGTTTTCTTTTTGAATTGCATAGATTGGATTGGTTTCCACCAAAAAAGGGAATTTCCCTCTCGGAATATGCGCGGGAAATGTGCAAAAAAATCAAACACCCAAAACCCGTTTTGCTTGGGGTTTCCTTTGGAGGCATGTTGGTCCAGGAGATGGCCCGGCACATGGAAACCAAAAAAGTGATTGCTGTTTCCTGTGTCAAGACAAAGCATGAACTTCCCAAACGGATGCTATTTGCGAAATACACCAAGATCCATAAGCTATTGCCAACCGGATTGGTCAATAATGTTGAACTTCTGGCCAAATATGCCTTTGGTGAAACGGTGACCAAAAGACTTGAGCTTTATGAACAATACTTGGGCGTAAGGGATAAAGACTATATAGATTGGTCCATAGATGCCATTGTTAACTGGGAACAAACGCAGTTTCCCAAAAATCTGGTGCACATTCATGGAGAAAAAGATGCCGTTTTCCCCATTGCGCACATAAAAAATTGCATCACCGTAAAAAATGGTACACACACCATGATTTTGCATCGGGCAAAATGGTTCAATGAAAACCTTCCCCGACTTATTTTGGAATGACGGGAATGATTTTAATGGTATCTTGCCTTAAAATTCGGGGATCAATGAAACATCTTAAGAACATTTTGGCGGGAATTGGGTTTTTGTTCGTTTTGGCAAGTTTGATTTATGCGGTACAACTGCAGACCGAAGAGCCCAAGACAATGGAAAAAGAGGTAAGTATCGATAAAAATGTGGCCGATAGTTACCAAATAACCGCTATTGCCATTCCGTCCGATCTTAATTTTGCGGGAGAACCCGTCCCTTTGGAAGATCCTGAAATTATGGAACGGGTAGATCGTGAATTTTTGGTCAATACCTACTGGCAATCCAATGCAGTTCTTCTAATGAAACGGGCCAATAAGTATTTCCCCATTATTGAGCCTATCCTTGCCAAAAATGGCATACCGGACGATTTTAAGTATTTGGCGGTTGCCGAAAGTGGATTGTTGGATGTGCCATCTCCCGCCGGAGCCTCCGGGCTATGGCATTTTATGAAGGCCACCGGAAGGGAATACGGTTTAGAGGTCAATGCCAATGTGGACGAAAGGTATCATGTTAGAAAATCCACCCAGGCGGCTTGTGAATACCTCAATAAATGGAAGGAAAGGTTTGGAACATGGACCTTAACGGCGGCGGCCTACAATGCAGGTCCGGCCGGAATTCAAAAATATATGGGAATCCAAAAAGTGGATGATTATTATGATTTGCTCCTTGGCCAGGAAACAGGACGCTATGTATTTCGGATTTTGGCCATCAAGGAAATACTGTCCCATCCTAAAAAATATGGATTTGAACTGGAGAAGGAAGATCTTTATGAAATGGTCCCTACCTTCACCGTTGAAGTGGATACCGTAGTAAAGAGTTGGGCCGATTTTGCCAAACTTTATGAAATCAACTACAAGATTCTAAAACGGCACAATCCATGGCTAAGGGAACCCCATTTAAACAATGCTTCCCGAAAGAAATATGTGATTGAAATTCCGAAAAAAGGCTATTACAGTGTTGCAAAATAAGGGCTAGCGATATCGCGTCCGTACCTGCTGCGGACCCTTTTTCAGCTGCTGCTGCATCATTTTGAGCTGATCCGTCAACATACCATTCTTATCAAGTTTCTTGGCTTCTTGCAGCAAAGTGGTGGCTTCCCGTTTTCTTCCCTTTTGCATGGCAATACCCGCCAAGCTCATTTTGGCCATGGCCTCATCATAGCCCATGTTCAACCCCAATCGCAAAGCCTTTCTAAAGTATTTTTCAGCTTGGGTCAGGTTTTTTTGTGAGTAAATAATGCCATGCAGATAATTATAGTAACCCTGTTGTTTCTTCACCAGGGCCGCTTCTGGGTTCTTAATTTTTGACAACCATTTTTCGGTGCCTTCCATATCCTGTTTTCGCATTCGTAGGAACGCCAAAAGAATGATTTCATTCCTGAAATACAAAAAAATAAAGATTAAGGAGAGCAGTATCAGGAATATTCCATTACCTATATACCCTTCAACAAATTGATACACGGCATACGCGTTGATCAATACGGCAATCACCAATTTTATATTCTTATGGAACATTTTTAGGTTCTAATTTTGTGGATTTGAACGAAAGATTCTTGAAGTAGGCAAAAGTAACAAAAAGAGTTGAAACATTTTTTTTACACGCTTGTCAAAGTAAAAACTCTTTGTATATTTGCGCCCAGAATTTTCAGGGCCTTTTGGTCTTTATAAATACCTTTAACTATGAAAAGAACATTTCAGCCATCCAAGAGGAAAAGAAGAAACAAACATGGTTTTAGAGAGCGCATGGCTACTGCCAGTGGCAGGAAGGTTCTTGCGAGGAGAAGGGCCAAGGGAAGAAAAAAATTAACAGTTTCATCTGAACCAAGACACAAAAAATAGATGGACTGTCGATAACTCGTTAATTAATAGGTGCTGTATTTAAAATCAGCACCTTTTTTTTGACCTATTTTTAACGATTGAAGTAAAAGCAACACGAAGAATGCCTAAAAGAGACGACTTAAAATCAATTTTAATTATTGGTTCAGGACCCATTATCATTGGTCAAGCATGTGAATTTGACTATTCAGGCTCGCAGGCCTTACGTTCCTTACGGGAAGATGGTATTGAAACCATTTTGATCAATAGCAATCCGGCCACCATAATGACGGATCCCTCAATGGCCGACCATGTTTATTTAAAGCCGTTAAATACAAAATCGATTATTGAGATTCTCAAAAAACATCCGCAGATTGATGCCGTGTTACCTACAATGGGAGGACAAACCGCTTTAAATCTATGTATTGAAGCGGATGAAAAAGGTATTTGGGAAGATTTTGGAGTGGAAATCATAGGGGTGGACATAGATGCCATCAACATCACGGAAGACCGGGAAAAGTTCCGCGAATTGATGTTGAAAATTGGTATTGGAATGCCTCCCCAAGCTTCTGCGACCTCATTTCTAAAGGGTAAGGAAATCGCACAGGAGTTTGGTTTTCCTTTGGTTATACGGGCCTCGTTTACATTGGGCGGCGCAGGGGCATCCATTGTGTACGATCCCAAAAAGTTTGACAATCAATTGAGCCACGCCCTGGAAGTATCCCCCATCCATGAGGTAATGATTGATAAGGCCCTGATGGGCTGGAAGGAATACGAGTTGGAACTGCTTCGGGATAAAAACGATAATGTTGTCATTATCTGTACCATTGAAAATATGGATCCCATGGGTATCCATACCGGTGATTCCATCACTGTGGCCCCGGCCATGACATTATCGGATAGGACTTTTCAGCGTATGCGGGACATGGCTATCCATATGATGCGCAGCATCGGGGATTTTGCCGGTGGGTGCAACGTGCAGTTTGCGGTAAGCCCGGACGAAAAAGAGGATATCATTGCCATTGAAATCAACCCCAGGGTTTCCAGATCTTCCGCCTTGGCATCCAAAGCCACGGGATATCCTATTGCCAAGATTGCCGCCAAACTGGCCATTGGCTACTCTTTGGATGAATTGAGCAATCAGATTACAAAATCCACATCCGCCCTATTTGAGCCGACATTGGATTATGTCATTGTAAAAATTCCCCGTTGGAATTTTGATAAGTTCGAAGGGTCGGATAGGACCCTGGGCCTACAAATGAAATCCGTTGGTGAGGTCATGGGCATTGGGCGTTCCTTCCAGGAAGCATTGCACAAGGCCACGCAATCCCTTGAAATCAAAAGAAATGGACTTGGTGCAGATGGCAAGGGCTACAAGGATTACGAGACCATTATCCAAAAATTGACCGTCCCCAGTTGGGACCGGGTCTTTGTAATATATGATGCCATACAATTGGGCGTACCCTTGCAGCGGATACACGATATCACCAAGATTGATATGTGGTTCTTGAAACAATATGAAGAACTCCATTATTTAGAGCAGGAAATTTCAAAATATACCATAGCCACCCTTTCCAGGGAATTGTTATTGGAAGCCAAACAAAAAGGATTTGCCGATCGCCAGATTGCCCATATGCTGGACTGCTATGAAAGTGAAGTGCACAAAAAACGGATGGAGCTCAAAATCAATAGGGTGTACAAACTGGTGGATACCTGTGCGGCGGAATTTAAGGCGTTGACCCCATATTATTACTCCACTTTTGAGGAAGAAATCGAAACTGCCGATGGCGAACGTTATGTAGCAAACGATAGCGAAGTTACCGATCGTAAAAAGATTGTTGTATTGGGATCGGGTCCAAATAGGATCGGACAGGGTATTGAGTTCGATTACTGCTGTGTGCATGGAGTATTGGCGGCAGCGGAATGTGGTTATGAAACCATAATGATCAATTGTAATCCGGAAACCGTATCCACCGATTTTGATACGGCGGACAAGCTTTACTTTGAACCTGTTTTTTGGGAGCATATCTATGACATCATCCTTCATGAAAAGCCAGAGGGGGTCATTGTGCAATTGGGCGGACAAACAGCACTTAAATTGGCCGAAAAGCTGGATAAGTATGGAATCAATATTATTGGAACCAGCTTTAAGTCCCTCGATTTGGCTGAGGATAGGGGAAGCTTTTCCACATTGTTGAAGAAAAACGATATTCCCTACCCCAGATTCGGTACGGCCGAAACTGCCGATGAAGCTTTGGCACTTGCCGATGAGTTAGGGTTCCCTTTACTGGTACGTCCTTCTTATGTCTTAGGTGGTCAGGGCATGAAAATTGTAATCAATAAAGACGATTTGGAGGCCCACGTTGTGGACCTATTACGCAAAATCCCAAACAATAAACTGCTGTTGGACCACTATTTGGATGGTGCTATTGAAGCTGAAGCAGATGCGATTTGTGATGGAGAGGATATTTATATTATTGGGATTATGGAACATATAGAACCCTGCGGTATCCACTCAGGTGATTCCAATGCCACCCTCCCTCCATTCAACTTAGGGGAATTTGTTATTCAACAGATACGCGACCATACCAAGAAAATAGCATTGGCATTAAATACCGTAGGTTTGATCAATATTCAGTTTGCGATCAAGGATGATACCGTATATATCATTGAAGCCAATCCACGGGCATCCAGAACGGTCCCTTTTATTGCCAAAGCCTATGGGGAACCCTATGTTAATTATGCCACCAAAGTCATGTTGGGCGAAAAAAAGGTCAAGGATTTTGATTTTAATCCACATTTGGAAGGCTATGCCATAAAACAGCCAGTTTTCTCTTTCAACAAGTTTCCCAATGTGAACAAGAACTTGGGGCCAGAGATGAAGAGTACGGGGGAAAGTATCTTGTTTATAGACAGTCTAAAGGAAGATGAATTCTATAATTTGTATTCAAGGCGGAAGATGTACTTAAGCAAATAAGCATCTTCCACCTTAATGATGTGCAATGGATATTATTCAAATTTCAGGTCGTCGGTACTATCCAAACGTGCAGTGACCCCCCATCCAAAAAAGTAATGGGCCACACCTAACAGCAATTCATTGTCCCCTTTTTTAAGAGGTACCATGATTTCACTGTTTTCTATAGTACATCGTCCCCTGGGCTCTTTCATACCTGGCGAACCGTAGTAGTTTTTATCGATGTATAGGGGTTGGCCATCCAGGAATACCCATATTTCATCACTAAAGCCAAGGTTAAGCTTGCAAACCTGATTTACGTTGGACTTGATATTGGTCTTAAGCCATACCAAACGTCGTTTCCCATTTTCCGTCGCGCCATATTCCCGGGTAAGGTTGACCATCCCGCGGCGTTCGGTAACCAGGGGTTTCCAACTGGAATCATTGAGCAACGTGCTATCGATTGCAACACCGGGCTTCATGATATCCCTGTTAAAGGCCAAGTCCACAGGAGCGGATACCAACCAATTCTTAAGATAGCGGGTGTCACTGTAGGTAGGGTCATAGCCTTCAACTTCCGGTAAATCCCCTACGGCGTTCGGTTTTATAACGAGATTGGCATAGATGACATCACCGGTCAGGTAGATACTCCCACTTTTTCCAGTGCCTTCCAAACTAGGTATGTGTAAGGCAACCTTGTCCATATCGTTTACATAGACCCGCATTTGTTTGCCATGTATTACCAGTTTTACATGGTTCCACCCTTCGTCATAAATCGTGGCCGCAGCTTGATACTCATCGGTCATGTCCCACATGTTCACACCATCGATTACCGTAGCGTATTGCGTGGCGTATCGACTCAGTGGATCTACCGTACCAAAGTAGCGTATATAAAAAAGCTCAGCATATTTTTGATCGTTGGACGATCGAAATCCAATACCCGGAAACCCTCTTCCCGTAAACTCCACATCATATTCGATGGTACCATTGGTAAATTGGTGATCCTTTAATTGAATATTAAGGTTCTCTCCAGCTTTTGGACGTATTGCTGCAACCGATCTATGGGTCACAAACTCCACTGTTTCAGTATTGTGCTTCCAAGCCGCAGCGGTCATTGGAATCCTAATTTCTTTTCGCTGTCCATATAAAGTAACGGTAAGAAAAATGAAGAATAGGTGAATAAGCTTTTTGATAATGCTGTTAACTTTTGTCATTTCGAATTAAATTTGATATGACCAAATGTAATTTATGGGTGTTTTGAATTACAAGGATTCGCTTGTTCAATTTTGTTTAATCCTGTTCAATCCAGGGTTAAAGAATCCAATATCCTAGATTTATGAAAAAGCAGGATTTACGTATGAAAAAGCATTTGGTTACTTGTATCGAATCCCATTTGGGTTGGGGTACTGGAGATTCCTGGACCAACAAGGACTTCAAGGATCTTAGTGATCAAATCTTTAAGGTTACCGGTAAAAGGTTAAGCGTCACTACCCTAAAACGCATTTGGGGGAGGGCAGAAGTTGTGGCCAATCCCAGCGTTACTACTTTTGATATCCTTTCGGAATTTGTAGGCTATGAAAGCTGGAGGGATTTTCAGCAAGCCCATTCCAATGGCCGGAGCACAGGTAAATTATCCAAAATCCCCTATGGATTTTGGAAATGGGGAATAGGGAGTACGGTGATACTACTTTTGGCCCTGTTTTTTTTACGAGGAGGGAAAAATCCAAATGAGGCCCGTACCACTCCCAAAGCCGAATTCCCAACGGAAAATGTTTCATTTTCATTTGAAAAAGTAGCTATTGGATATCCCAATACGGTCATTTTTCAATATGATTTGGGTCCACTTTCACCGGACAGCATGTACATTCAACAGTCTTGGGACAGTGATAAACGTATTCCTTTACATAAGGCCAAAGGATTGGTGACCTCCACATATTACCTACCCGGTTATTTCCTTACCAAACTGATGGCCAATGAACAGATCCTATTGGAGCGGGAGTTGTATATCCCTACACAAGGGTGGCAAGGATTACTGTTGGGGGATGGGGGAGAGATAACCTATCTAAAACCTGAAGAGTTCTACAAAGGGGAATATCTTGGGATACGATCAGGGGTTTTGGAGAAGATGGATGGTATGGAAGGCGGGGAACTCTATTTGGCTCAGCTTTCCCCCAATCCCAGTATCGATGGTACTGATTTTTCAATGGCGACCACTTTTAGAATGCCAAAATCCAGCGAACATAGTATCTGCCGTTCCATACGAATGACAGTAACGGGAACCCGGGAAGTCATTTCTTTGGAGTTCAGTATTCCCGGATGTGTGGGCGATTTGGGCTTTTTTATGGACAATGAAATGATTTCTGGGAGAAACCATGACCTTTCTGCCTTTGGTAGGGATATGGGTCAATGGACCCGATGTGAATTGAAGGTGAGCGATGGTATGCTCACTATAGTCTTGGATGATCAAATTGCCTTCCAAAAAGAGCTTAAGGTAGATTTAGGGAAGATAGGAGGGGTGCAATGGACCTTTGAAGGACAGGGGGAAATAAAAGAGTTGGTTTTGGAGGACGAACAACAGCAATGGAACCTTCTTAAATAAGAGCCTTTTCAGGATTGTATGATTGAATTTTTGTTGGGTTCCTAGGTGGTTTATGCCATTTTCGACTTAGGGAAAAGTTTTTGCTTTGATTTCCGTGTAGAGGGGTAAGGGTTGTTTTGTTAAATCGGTCAGAAAGCAATTGGCCAGTCGTCTTACTTCTTTTGCAAATTCACCAAAGGTGTGGGCTCTTGCGTTCATGGAGGCATTGATGACCAAATCATATTGGGGGAAAATCACCAGAAAATTCATCGATCCCTTGCTCACTCCCCCGTGGTGCACCATCCAAACAGGTGTGTTGTTCAAAATCTCGTCACTTTGATATGCTAACCAAGAACGCCAGCCCAGGGCATATTCCTGCTCATTGATGCTGCCATCATCCAATTGCACTGGGGTCCAAAACTCCTTTAGGGTTGCGGATGATAAAAATGAAGGACCGGATAACCACGCGTTTCCCATTTTGACCAGATCGGTCGGAGTGGAAATGAATCCCCCACCGGCCCATTTATAGCTCAGGTTAACATCGTCCAATATGCCCATTGTTCTGTATTCCCTGTAGTGGTTCTTTGAGGTTTCATAAAACGTTGCCAAATGTTGGGTTTCTAGCCTGGTATGATCCGCATAGGTGTTGTCCATGGTTAAGGGATGGAATACATGTTCCTGCATATAATCTAAAAAGGGTTGATTGGCAGCCTGTTCCAACACCACACTGGCCAGGTTGACGTCAAAAGAGGAATATTTAAAATCGGTACCCGGTCGATAAAGCAATGGATAGCGATTGAATACTTTGATGCCCTCCGATGCTGAAGTGAACTGGTGGCAATTGCACAGTGTATACCTTGCGGAAGCAATCCCAAAATCCTCATAGTTGCCTATACCGGCCGTATGACTCAAGAGTTGCCTTGTTGTAAAATTCCATCTCTTTTTGGGCCAATTGGTAATGGTATCACCCAAATAATTGTCCAGTGGGATGCTCCCCGCATTTACCAACAAAGCAATTCCAGTAGCGGTTATGGCCTTTGAAGTGCTTCCTATACGGTATTGGGTCCGGGGGGTGGCAGGGCGCAAGGATTTCATATGGGCATATCCCTCGGCGGCGGACCAAATTATGTTGCCTTGATGGCCAACGGCAATGGAAAAGGAAGGGACATCAAGTCTTTTGGCCACTCCTTTCATCCATTTTTCCGCCTTTTGAATTTGGGAGACATATGCATTGTTGGCTATCATTGTGGTAAACGGATAGTCGTCCTTAGGAAACAAAACCCATGTGGTATGATCATAAATGTTCCAACCAAGCCATATGCAAAAAACAAAGCCTATACTGCGCAATAGTCGTCTTTTAGGTTTGTCCAATCGTATCTTTTTCATGCTTCAAAGATGAATTGGATAGGCATCGCCAATCCTAAAAATGGCCCAATTGTGGTAGGGAGCAACCGGAAAGTTGGTTTTAGCCTATGGAGATATTCTATGGGCAGTTACGCCGTATCCGTCATCGCCTGGCGCGGTTTCGTCCACAAACACCATCTGAGCAGGGGTATTTCCCTATTTTTAAGGATTCGAAACAATGAAAAGGGAGTCGTACAACAGTACAAATACGGGATTGGGCCCCAAAAGATATTTGATTTTTTGGTGCCTGCTTTTGATCTGTTTTACCCTGATCCAGTTCTTTAAAGATGGGAACGAGCAAAGGATGGCCCTCATTTTTTTGCAGAATCTTAAACGGCTACCTGCGATGTTTGTTGCGGCCTATGTATTCAATTTTGTTTGGATTCCCAGGTTTTGGAAAAAGAAGCAGTATTTGGTTTTTATGGTCATGTCGGGTCTGCTTTTCTATTTCACTGGTGCCTTAGATCGAATGGTGAATGTTTACCTCTACGAACCCATTTTTAGGGAAGGAACATTTTCGCAAGAACCCGTATCGGAGATTTTTAGTGATATACCCCATCTGATCACCAGTTACCTACCGCCCTTGTTAACGGCAACATTGGCCATGACCTTGACCAATATAGTCTATGAAAGTAACGAGACAAAACGACACGCATTGGAGTTACAACGGGATAAAAACAGGGCGGAACTCAATGCACTTAAAGCGCAGATCCACCCGCATTTTTTGTTCAATACCTTGAACAACCTTTATGCCCTCACCGTACAGAAATCGGATAAGGCCCCTAAAATGGTGGAAGCCCTGGCGTCCATTTTGGACTATATCCTGTACAAATGCAACGATAGGTTTGTACCTCTTGGGAATGAAATCAAGCTGATCAAAGATTACATGGCCCTGGAACACCTGCGGTTTGGAGACGCTATTGAACTGGACTGTTCGCTGGACTACAACGAGGATATCCACGGAGATGTAAGGATTGCTCCATTACTGTTACTTTCCATTGTGGAAAATGCTTTTAAACATGGGGCCAGTGGGCAACTAAAACAACCCAAAATATGGATACGGCTTTCCATAGCGAAAAAAACACTATACTTTAGGGTCAAGAACACCAAAAATCAAGACTTGGGCAGTGGTGGTATGGGATATACCAAAGGAATTGGAGTGACCAACCTAAGGCAGCAATTGTCTAAATTGTATGAGGAGTACAGCTTTCAAAATAACGATCAAACGGAGATGTATGAAGTTGAATTGGTCATAAATACCTTATCCGCCTATGATTAAGTGCATTGTTGTAGATGACGAACCCTTGGCGCGTTCCCTTTTGGAAGGACACATTGCGGAAGTTCCCTTTTTGGAGCACTTGGGATCTTTCAAGGATGGAGTGGAGGCGATTGATTTTTTACGGGCCACCGCAGTGGACGTTATTTTTTTGGACATTCAAATGCCCAAGCTTACAGGTATTGATGTCTTAAAGACCATTACAAGTCCTCCCAAGGTGATATTCACCACGGCCTATCGGGAATATGCCCTTGAAAGTTATGAATACGAGGCGGTGGATTATCTTTTAAAACCCGTCACCTTTGCCCGTTTTTTTAAGGCGGTGAACAAGCTTCTTCCCGTTTCCGAGGATGTTGGATCTCGGACACACGGACTGCCCCCCGAACATATTTATGTGACCTTCAATAAAAAGCGGATTAAAGTAGTATTGGACCAAGTGCTTTATATTGAAAGTGTAAAGGACTATATCCGTATTCATTTGGAGGACAAAAGACTGGTGGTCAAAGAACAGCTGGGGAAGTTTGTGGAACAATTACCTTCGTATTTTATTAGGACCCACCGGTCCTACGTGGTGAACACCAACAAGATTACGGCCTATACGGCACTGGATATAGAGATTGTGGACAAAGAGATTCCCATTGGGGGGAAATACAAGGAATATGTCTTTGGGTTATTAAAGACAAGGCCCAAAAGTTGAAGTGTTCCAATGTTCCTAAATCAGTTGTACCAAACGGCGTACCTTTTCCTTCGCAGTTCCAAGGCCAAACGCTCTTCCATTCGTAAAGCCTCTTCCCTGTTGGTTAATGGGGCTATATGGTTATAGAGACTGGGTCGTAGGTAGCTGCCATATTTTTTGACGATACTGGAGGAAAGACTGTGCCCTCTTTTATTGATAAAACCTGTTTTATGTTGTAAAAAGCGTTCTTTTGGGGTTTTGCTCGTCATTCCAACATATAGACATTCCAAAACCCCATTAAATTGGGGGTTGGCTTCCCGAAATCTGCGATGTTCCGTAAATACCTTTTTTGAAAGTTCAATAACATAGATACGGTATTCGGTTTTTGGCATTATGGTTTTTGCCTATAAACCTAATAAAAATAGTTTGGACGAACGCACGGCTTTCCATCCTGTCTTAGCTTAGACCACTATTGTTGGAGATGGATTTGGTGGGCACTACACGGCCATTTCATTGGCCACAAATTCCCCTTGGATTTTTGAGCTAAGTCCATTTAAAACTTCAAAAAAGGGGACATGCCTCCCATGCATAACGTAAACCGTTGTTTGTGGCAGGCAATTTTCCGGCTTGTCTATCCCATTGGAAATACCTGCACCTTCTCCCGATTTTTTGTTGGGCCGTCCCTTTTTGTTGGGATGCCCTTCTAATGCCCTGCTGGGATGATACCCTTACGAATCTTCCCAAACTTTTGCTGCTGTTTTCGTTCAGACCTTTTGAAGGCTGTCTTGCTTATCGGTTCAAATAGACAATTCCCTGGACCGGCGGTGTGATGCCGTCACCGAAATCTATCGTATAGTAGTACACCCCGTTGGGCAATTTGCCATCCCCCAGGATAATGCCCCGGTCCGCGCTGCCGTCCCATTCCGGTGTGCTGATGTTCCCTTGGTACACCAGGGTGCCGTTACGGTCATAGACCGACATGGCATAATTGGGGTAATCGTTCTTCAGCCAGGAAATGGAAAAGGTGTCGTTCACCCCATCGCCGTTCGGGGAGAAGCCGAGCCTGTTCGCGTCCGGAAATTCGTCACAACCCTCCATGGAAATCCTTACCGTCACGGCAACCCTATCGGAGGTACATCCATTGCCATCCTCCAACGATCCGTAATAGACGGTGCCGTCCTCAAGGGGAACATCGCTTTCCAGTTCCGTAGTACTGTTCGCTTCCGGATACCAACGCAGGGTCCCGTCACCGGAAGCTGCCAAATCCGACACGGTGGGGTTCTCCAGGGTACAGAATACCTGTTCCCCCTCCGTCTCCAGGACCGGGAGCTCCAGAATGAAGACAGTGGTCGTGCCCGTAACGGCACATCCATTGGCCAGTGCCATTGTTAGGGTGAACTCCTCCCCGTCCGAAACATTGGTCACTTCAGGGTTTTGTATATCCGGATTGCTGAATGTGGCATTTCCATTGCTGGTCCATGACCATGAGGTGCCCAGGCCGCTTATTTCATTCAACTGTAAAGTTGAGCCCTGGCAGATCGGTCCGCTGTTGGTCACAATGGCCAGCGGTGCGGTTGTTTCCCGGACCGTTACCGTAGCGGTACAACTGGCCGTGTTTCCACTATTTTCGGTCACGGTAAGGGTCACGGTGTTCTGCCCCACATCGGAACAGCCAAAACCTGTCCTGTCCAGGGAAAGCGATACCGTGCCGCTGTTGTCAAATGAGCCGTTGTCGATGTCGGTTGTAGTAATCGTTGCACTGCCCGTTGTGTCCAGTTCCACCGTAATGTCCTGACAACTGGCTGTTGGTGCTATGCCGTCCTCGACGGTCACCATGGCCGTACAGGTCGCAATGTTGCTGCTACCGTCGGTCACTGTTAAGGTCACGGTGTTCGCACCTAAGCGGGTGGCCGTAAAGCTGCTTGCGGACACACTCAGGCTAATGCCCCCGCAGGTATCGCTGGAGCCATTATCAACAAGGGAGGCGTCCAAGGCAGCTATACCATCGGTGCCCAGTTGTATCGTTGCTGCTCTGCAAAGTGCCGTAGGGTTGGTGGTATCCCTTACCGTTATGGTCTGGGTGACCATGGTACTGTTCCCCGCCAAATCGTTCACCCGATAGGTCCGGGTAATTGTTTCCGGGTTTTGTTTCCCATCGCTTGTATCATTGACAAACGTAACCGTCGGTGTCCCACAGTTGTCCGCTTCACCGGTCACCACCGTGATGTCCGGCGCCGGTGCACTGCACTGTGTAGTGATTGGTGCCAGATCGTTCGCCGTGGGTGCCTGGGTATCGTTGACCGTAATCGTTTGGGTGACGGTGGTACTGTTCCCCGCCAAATCGTCCACCCTGTAGGTCCGGGTAATTACTTCTGGATTGCTTTGCCCATCGCTCACATCACTTAGGAAAGCGACCGTTGGGTTGGCCGTGCAGTTGTCCGAAACTCCGGTCAC
>WNKP01000011.1 GCA_009797885.1 Flavobacteriaceae bacterium GF1 | reverse complement strand
GGTGGTGCAAACTCGACCTTTGAGAACGTTACTTTGGAAATTGCCGATGACGCGGTAAACGCAGCAACGATAAACGCCGATGTGGCAGGTAGTGGCCTGACCCAGAACGGTACGACGGGAGCTTTGGAAGTGGACGTGGCCTCTATCACGGGCGATGGTTCCATTACCTCAAGTGACCTAACAGTGACGGGTGGTGCAAACTCGACCTTTGAGAACGTTACTTTGGAAATTGCCGATGACGCGGTAAACGCAGCAACGATAAACGCGGACGTTGCGGGCAGCGGCCTGACCCAGAACGGCACGACGGGCGCCTTGGAAGTAGATGTGGCCTCGATCACGGGTGACGGTTCCATTACCTCGAGCGACCTAACGGTGACGGGAGGAGCGAACTCCACTTTGGAGAACGTGACCCTGGAGATAGCCGCCGGCGCAGTGGGCAGTACGGAGATAGCCGATGGCAGTATCGCTTCAGTTGACATAGCAGCCGATGCAGTGAACGCAGCAACGATAAACCAGGACGTGGCGGGCAGCGGCCTGTCCCAGAACGGTACGACGGGCGCCCTTGAGGTGGACGTGGCCTCGATTACGGGTGACGGTTCCATTACCTCAAGTGACCTTACGGTAACGGGCGGTGCAAACTCCACCTTGGAGAACGTGACCTTGGAAATAGCGGATGACGCGGTGAACGCGGCAACGATAAATGCTGATGTTGCAGGCAGTGGCCTGTCCCAGAACGGTACAACCGGTGCTTTGGAAGTGGACGTGGCCTCGATTACGGGCGATGGTTCCATTACCTCTAGCGACCTGACGGTGACGGGCGGTGCAAACTCCACCTTTGAGAACGTGACCCTTGAGATAGCGGATGACGCGGTGAATGCGGCAACGATAAATGCGGACGTAGCAGGCAGTGGCCTGACCCAGAACGGCACCACGGGCGCCCTGGAGGTGGATGTTACGTCCATAACGGGCGATGGTTCCATCACCTCGAGTGACCTGACGGTAACGGGCGGTGCGAACTCTACCTTGGAGAACGTGACCCTTGAGATAGCGGATGACGCGGTGAACGCAGCGACGATAAATGCTGATGTTGCAGGTAGCGGCCTAACCCAGAACGGCACGACGGGTGCCCTTGAGGTTGACGTTGCCTCGATTACGGGTGATGGTTCCATTACCTCGAGTGACCTTACGGTAACGGGAGGTGCGAACTCCACCCTGGAGAACGTAACCTTGGAAATAGCGGATGATGCTGTGAACGCAGCAACTATAAACGCCGATGTGGCGGGCAGTGGCCTGACCCAGAACGGTACGACAGGTGCTTTGGAAGTGGACGCGACCTCGATTACAGGTGACGGTTCCATTACCTCTAGCGACCTTACGGTGACCGGCGGCGCAAACTCCACTTTGGAGAACGTCACCTTGGAGATAGCTGCCGGAGCAGTAGGAACGACCGAAATAGCTGATGATGCAGTAACCACAGCAAAAATAGGAACTGCTGGCGCAGGTGACGCAGATAAAGTATTGACAACGGATGGCTCGGGGAACCCCCAATGGGAAGATCAAAATGCTTTTGTCTCCTCGTTTATGCCAACGATATACGCAGCAGGAAAAGTTGCTGGAACCGGTACTGCAGCTTCCATTTATGGGGCAACGGTTTCAAGAATAGATGAGGGGGATTATCAGATTACGTTTTCTACCGCACTCTCTAATGCCAATTACATTATTCAATTGGCAACATTGGACTGTGGAGGGGACTGTCCGGGAAATACCAGTCAAAATTATGATGATCCGGGAATTACTTACTATAACCAAACAACAGCAGGGTTTAGGATCAATATCGGTGATAGTGATAACGGGACCACTCAAAAGGATGATATCGATCTGGAATTCATGTTTTCAGTGATTGTTTTGCCCAACTAATAACCAAATGAATCGATAAACCAAAAAAGATACTAATGAAGAAAGCAATCTTAACATTGGCATTTACAAGTACAGTGCTTACCATAAATGCACAAATTGATGCGAATTCATTAATGGGACTTCCTACGGCGACAACAGCAGAAATGTCTGGAATTTCCGGGGCTTCCATAGGACAGTGTTTATACAATACCGATGACAATGTGATATACTATTACAACGGATCGTCATGGGCAAGGGCCACCGATGACCAAGCTGCTTCTGAGGTGAACTCGGACACGCCAATTGATGTGGACGGGGATGGCAATACTGAATCTTCGGTTGAGGATGTTATCCAAGATATAGCACCGATCACCTCGGCGTCAGGGCGGATTTTCTATCCCCCCTCCATAGCCATTGATGCCTCGTCAAACGGGACGAATAGAACGGTTAATCTATATCAGCAGTACCTGAATCAGTTTGGATCGGGCAATTCTAGTTTGGTACGGAGCATGGACGGTGCAACACCCGCTCCGGATATACCAGTTTATGCTGCGAACGAGCTTTATTATTATGTTACCTATTTCGATCCATTGGTGTTCGCAAACATTAGCATTAATGGGGCAACTGGAGAAATGGAGTATGATATTATTGGTCAACCCGCAGACTACAACTCCCTTATTAATGTGGTATTTGTCGTAAAATAATGTATTAAACCGACCCCAAATCGAATTGAGATATTTCATAGCACATAAAAGCCTTTTTATAAGTATTGTCCTTACGATCTTGGGAGTATCAATTACCAATGCCCAATTTCTGCTCCAAGCGCCAAATAGTGGCGATGAAGGTAATTATCGTTGGTATGAAGCCTCTGATACGGCTACCGTTTTGGGAACCGACTCTTTTTATGAAGTAACCCAACCAGGGGTCTATTTTGCGACCTATGATGGTACGCTTTGCGGTTCCAATGCTACTGGATATTTTATCATAACCAACTGCAACGCTCCTTCCAATGAGGTGACCTTGGATGTTTCCGCCAATGTTCAGGGAAGTGCAACCGTTAGTTGGAACGATGCCTCCCTGACAGGAACCCAACCAACTGTTATAGCTACCGAAACTGTGGAACGTTATATAGCCACAATCACAAAAGTTGGTAATACGATGGAGCTTCCAAGATTTACGGTAGTCTGTATGCAGCAGGCGGCCAGTCTCCAGGACGATAGTGTTACCGTAAATGAAGATGATTCGGTCATTGTTCCTATTTATGCCAACGACTCTGATTTGCCTACGGTAGGAACTTTAACCGCTTCTAACCCGGCAAATGGTATTGTGAACATTGATGATAATGGCACTCCAAACGACCCAACCGACGATAGTGTAACTTATATACCAAATCCGGACTTTAACGGGGTGGACAGTTTTACGTACACAGTGTGTAACGCTATTGGCGATTGTAGTCCGGCAACTGTTACGGTGGACGTATTACCCATAGTGGACGCATTTGATGATTCCGTTTTTACGGAAGAAGGTATTGCCGTGGACATCAATGTTTTGATGAATGATAACGATGTACCCAGCATTGGAACATTGACCACTACGAATCCAACCAATGGAACGGTAACCCTAAATGACAGTGGAACGCCCGGGGACCTATCAGATGATTTTGTGAGCTATATCCCAAATCCAGGGTTTGAAGGAACGGATACTTTTGAGTATACCGTTTGTGATGACCAAAGCAATTGTAGCACCGCTACGGTTACTGTTGTAGTAACGCAAATGACCGATCTGGATTTGGACAACGATGGTATCGTTGACACCTTTGAAGATTTGAACCTGGATGGGGATAATGATCCTACCACAAGCCCAACGGACACCGATGGGGATGGTATTCCCGATTACTTGGATATTGATAGTGATAATGATGGTATTCCCGATAACATTGAAGCACAGGTGACCATTGGTTACATTTCTCCGAGCGCTGGGGATGCAAACAACAACGGTTTGGACGATGCCTATGAACAAAATGGAAATCTTGGATTGATTCCTTTGGATACGGACAATGACGGTATTCCCGATTATGTGGATGAAGACAGTGATAATGATGGTGTCCCAGATAATATAGAAGGCAATGATTTTGACCAAAATGGGTTACCGGATGCGATTTGGATAGATTCCGATACCGATGGTGATGGTCTGGATGATGGTTATGAAGGAAGTGTTTTAGTTGACGTGGATGTGAATGATGAAATCGACGACCCAACTACGGATTTACCGGATACCGATGGTGATGACATTCCAGATTATAGGGATACGGACGATGATGATGATGGTATTGATACAGTGGATGAAGATTTGGACTCTGACGGGAATTATGCCAATGATGATTCCAATGGCAATGGTATTCCAAATTATCTGGATTCTGATTTGGAGCCCACTTTGCCTAGTGAAGAAGAGATTCTGGTCATTCAGATTTTGACACCAAATGGAGATGGGAATTTTGATACGCTCTTTATTGAAAACATCGGGAATTTTCCCAACAACACCGTGAAAATCTTTAATAGGTGGGGGGTATTGGTATTTAAGACCAGGGCATACGATAATGACTCAAACAATTTTGATGGGACCTCGCAAGGCAGGGTTACGGTTGATCAGGACAGCAAACTTCCCACCGGAACATATTTTTACATCATTGATTTTGAAGACCAAACAGGCCAAATGAAACAACTATCGGGCTATATATATATAAACAGGTAAAGGTAAAGTTGTGGAGAGAATAAATTTAGCGGTATTCCAGAAAGGGTTGGTATTGGTCAGTCTATTGGTACTTGGGTTTTGGTCTCACGCCCAACAAGATGCCCAATATACACAGTATATGTACAATACGGTCAGTGTAAACCCGGCATATGCGGGCTCAAGGGGGCACTTGAGCATAGCCGCCTTGTACAGGTCGCAATGGGTAGGTCTGGATGGTGCACCGGAAACACAAACACTTAATCTACATACACCAATGGGCTATAGGGGTGTAGGTCTGGGGGTTTCCATTGTCAACGATGTTATTGGACCTACTTCTGAAACGTATTTTGATGTTGATTTCTCTTACACCATTCAGACGGGCATTGATGGAAAACTGAGTTTTGGGTTAAAAGCCAGTGCCCATTTATTGGATATACAATTTTCCCAATTGGAAACGGGCACTTTGCAAGGTCAAGTGACTCTCCCTTCTGATATTGACAACCGCTTTTCACCAAATGTAGGCGCAGGGATATATTACCATACCGATCGGTTCTATGCCGGTTTGTCCGTCCCAAGAATGCTCGAAACGGAACATTTTGAAGAATCTTCCCTGTCCACGGCAAGGGAGCGGATGAGTTGGTACCTTATTACGGGTTATGTTTGGGATTTGAATCCCTTTTTAAAATTTAAACCGGCATTATTGACCAAATGGGTCGAAGGAGCTCCTTTACAGGTCGACCTTTCGGCAAATTTTATGTTCAATGATAAATTCATTGTAGGAGCGGCCTATAGATGGGATGCCGCCTTTAGCGGAATGGTGGGGTTCAATATTTCCGATAAACTCCTTATCGGGATTGCGCACGACCGCGAGACCACGGATTTGGGTGCCACTACATTTAACGATGGCTCTTTTGAAATCATTTTGCGATATGATTTCATTCAGCGTTTGGGCAATTTAAAATCGCCAAGGTTCTTCTAAACCCTATCCGATCATCAATATTTTATATCAAGCTTGATATGTTCAGTCAAGCAAAGGACGTATTTTTACACCTATGGAAGAGAAAGTTATTTTGGTCAATCCAAATGATGAGCAAATTGGATTGATGCCCAAAATGGAAGCTCATGAAAAAGCGGTGCTCCATAGGGCATTTTCTGTTTTTATCATGAATTCCAATGGGGAGATTATGCTTCAACAACGGGCGGCCCAAAAGTACCATTCGCCTTTGCTATGGACCAATACCTGTTGTAGTCATCAAAGGGATGGAGAGACCAATATTGAAGCAGGGAAAAGGCGTTTGATGGAAGAAATGGGTTTTGTCACCGAGTTAAAAGAGGTGTTTTCCTTTATTTATAAGGCGCCGTTCGATAATGGACTGACAGAACACGAATTGGACCATGTTATGGTGGGCAACTATAATGGCGATCCAAAAATTAACCCGGAAGAGGTGGCGGATTGGAAATGGATGTTCCCGGAGGATATTAAGTGTGATATTGGTAAAAACCCCAAAGCCTATACGGCATGGTTTAAGATTATCTTTGAGCGTTTTTATAATTATTTGGTGAAAAGTATTGGTTAATGAAAGTTAAGGTCAGTAGAAAAGCACATTTTAATGCCGCACATCGTTTGTTTAGGCCAGATTGGAGCTTTGAAAAAAATGAGGCAACGTTTGGTAAGTGCAATAATCCCCGCTATCATGGACATAACTACGACTTAATTGTCAGCGTTACCGGTGAGATCGACAAGGAAACGGGTTATGTTATGGATATGAAGGAATTGAAGGATTTGATAAAGGCGGAGGTTGAGGATGCCATGGACCACAAGAATTTAAACGTTGAGGTCCCTGAATTCAAGGAATTGAATCCTACGGCCGAAAATATAGCCGTTGTTATTTTTAACAAACTACGTCCTTATATCGATTCCAGTAAGGAATTGGAAATTACGTTGTACGAGACCCCAAGAAATTTTGTCACCTATTCAGGATAACCCTATGCTATATCCCTTAAAATTCACTCCTATAATGAAAGACCGTCTCTGGGGCGGTGATAAACTAAAACAGCTTTTCAATAAACCCAGTGAAACTGAAACAACGGGAGAAAGCTGGGAGCTTTCCGGTGTTAAAGGCGATGTTTCCATTGTTGGCAATGGGCCACTGGCTGGCACCTCCCTCAATGAATTGATCGAAAAATACCCCGTGGAATTAATGGGCAATGGCGTTATTGAACGTTTTGGTCACGACTTTCCCATACTCATTAAGTTCATTGATGCCAAACAAGATCTTTCAATTCAACTGCATCCAAATGATGAACTGGCCAAAAAACGTCATGACTCCTTTGGAAAAACGGAAATGTGGCATGTGATGGACGCCGATCCTGGTGCCAAATTGATAGTCGGATTCAATAAAGATGTGGACAAGGAGGTATATGTCAAAAGTCTGGAGGACAATACGCTTTTGGACCTGTTAAATTATGAAGAGGTGGTAGCTGGGGATACGTATTTTATTAATACGGGGAAAATACATGCTATTGGGGGAGGTGTACTGTTGGCCGAGATACAACAGACTTCGGACATTACGTACCGTGTTTTTGATTTTAATCGTAGGGACAAAAATGGCAATCTCCGGGAGTTGCATACCGAATTGGCGGTAGATGCCATCGATTTTAACAAGAAAGATGATTTTAAGGTCAATTATGCAAGAATTCCTGATACCGTAAATGGGATGGTGGACTGTCCCTATTTTAAAACCAATTTTCTTGATCTGACCCAAGATTTTGTCCAAGATGTCGTAGACAGGGATTCGTTTTCCATTTATCTCTGTGTTGACGGGGCGGCCAAGGTGACCAACGACTGGGGCAGCACTTCCATTGAAAAAGGCGAAACACTGTTGGTATCGGCCTCCAGCACTGGAATTGAAATTGCTACGAAGGGAAGCCAACTTTTGGAAGTAACGATTTAATCGTACTTTTAGAAAAAAATATTTCCATGGCCAATATACGGGACCTTAAAAAAGACATCAATTTTGTTTTGGGCGATATTATTGAAGCAGTATATCAATGGGAATCCGCTACAAACAATATGGACTCCAATGAAGGCTCAGCAATAATCGATAGGTCCATTCAGGTTTTTGATGAATTAATGGGCAAAGTACATCAAAAGGACGTGAGTGATAAAAAAGGCCATTTCAAGTCCATTAGGAGCGAGTTGGAGGAAAAAGCAACCGCTTTAATCGAGGATTTGGACAAACTGGCTTAGTCCTCAAGGTAACCTGTCCACCATTTCCTTGAGTGCCCTTCCATATTTACTTCGGGCAACGCTATCCGGTAAAACGGAATAAATGGAATCCAAATAGATGGGATTGGCCTCTTCTCCGTCCGTAAGGGCAATGTAAGGGGTAACATAGGAATTGGGGTGCGTTAGGCTAAAGTTCAATAAGTAGCGGTAACGATTGATATAATTCCGTTCTGCCAGACTTTCCAAGGAATCAATTTTAAGGGTGTCACTTTCTGAAAAAGCGGTTTGGGCCAATTCCAAATCCCTTTTGTTAAAATTGGACATCATTTCCTTGTACTCTGCAAAATCATCGTGATGCTTGGATCCCGTGATTTTGGCTTGTTTTTCGAATTGGTTCCAACTTGTGCTGATCCATATGTTTCCTTTTTCCCCAAAAAAGGAAATACGATCGTTAACATCATTATTGTCCGCTTTATCCAAATAGAGATAAAACAATTCCGGATGTTCCATTTCATATTGGAATGAAAAAGCACCGTCTCCCCTAATTTCCAGGGAATCTACATTTATCAATAGGGAATCTTCCGTCTTTTGAAGATAGAGCCATCCCTTTTTTAAGCCCTGGATATTTCCTGAAACCAGCATCGTGTTTTCACTTCGGGTGCAGGAGACCAGGATTAAAATGGAAAAAACTACGAGTAAAATTCTTTTCATTATGCTTTGTTGAAACGGCAAATATCGAAACTCTTGTCAAATGGTTGAAGCAATTTCCATTAAAATGGCACATAAGTAGGCTCCAGCGGTCCCCACAACATAACCAAAAACGGCCAAAAGAATGCCAACTGATGTTAAAGAGGGGTGAAATTCTGCCGCTACCACGGGGGCGGATGCTGCTCCTCCAACATTGGCCTGGCTTCCCACCGCCAAGAAAAAATAGGGAGCTTTTATAATTTTGGCAACCAAGATCAATAATCCAGCGTGAATGGCAATCCAGATAAATCCTACGGCAAGAAGGCCAGGGTTGTCAAAAATCTTGCTCAAATCCATTTTCATACCAATGGTGGCCACTAAAACATAGATAAACATGCCCCCAATTTTACTGGCACCTGCACCCTCGTAGTTTTTTGCTTTGGTAAACGATAGGCCAACACCCACTATGGTGGCCATAACCACCATCCATAGGAATTTGGACCCTAAGGAGGACAACGCTTTTTCCTTATTTCTGATGACCTCAAAGTTATCTTTCAGAAATTCAGAAAAGTGGTGTCCAAAAAAGTGGGCAATACTGACGCCCAAAAAGGCAAAGAACAAAAGCATCATCAAGTCATGTAGGGTAGTGATTCGAGAGATTTTCTCGGTGTAGTCGGATACCTTTTGTTTTAGTTGTTCAATGGACGAAGTATCCGCTTTCAACCAACCATCAATTTTCTTGGTCTTTCCAATCCCCAGGAGCAGAATGGCCATCCAAACATTGGCCATAAAAACATCCACCAATACCATATTCCCAAAATTCTCCGGATTGTATTTAAATACTTCAAGCATGGCCGCTTGGTTGGCCCCACCACCGATCCAACTACCCGCAATGGTTGCCAATCCACGCCAAACTGCATCAAAATCCGCTCCGCCAACGGTTTCCGGTGAAAAAATGGACACGATTAGAATAGCGATGGGCCCTCCTATAATAATACCAACAGTACCCGTTAAAAACATGATCAACGCCTTTGAACCCAGATTGGCGATAGCCTTTAGATCAATACTCAAGGTCATTAGGATCAGCGCAGCGGGCAATAAGTAGCGGCTGGCCACATAATACAGATTGGAGCTTTCCTCATCCACCAAGCCCGTGCTGGTAAAAATAGAGGGGAGTAAATAACACATCAATACCGTTGGGATAATGGTATAAAACTTTTTCCAAAAACCTTTTTTTATTGAAGAGGTATAAAAAACAAAGCCCAGGCATAGTGCCAAAAGGCCAAAAATAACCGTATCATCGGTCAAGGGAAGTTGGTTCATCGCAATTGGTTTGGATTTGACCCAAATATAGGAAACCAAAGACTTTTAAATATTAAGCCAGTATGTTAATTTAAGGTTTAGGGAACGACTTCTCGGCATAAAAGTATTTACGAAATAGTTATCGTTGTAGACGATGAATAGATCGGAGAGCGGGGCAAAACGCCACTGTAACCTTGAATTGACCCCCAAATTATCCCTTTGGTTGCTATATTGAACCAGTGTGGACCAGAATACGGATTTGCTAAATGTTATGGTGGCCCTGGGGCTAATGAGCCAGATGTCCGTAGAGGAGAAGGGGGTGGGAAGTGCTATATGATCGTATTGCATATTGAACCCTAGCTCCACTTTGGGCTGGAACCTTAGATTGAAACTACTTTCAACGGAGAACCTATTTCCGTTAAAAAACTCCCCGTAACTGGGTTCAATGCCAAAAGAGAACAGTTTTCGTTGATCGGACTGGAATTCCAGTTCCACTCTGTTGAAATGATAACCGGTATTGGCGGGCAAGGGTAGTGCGTCTTCTTTTCCCGTGGGTTCAAACTCATCGACCAAAAAGACAAATCGTTTCTGAAAACGAGCCTGTAAACGCTCCAATGTCTTGAATTCTGCAGTACCCTCAAGGGACAGGTTATAATCGGAATATAGGAAGTCCAGATTTTGTCTCCAAGTGACCTCATTGAACGCCTGTAATTGATATCTGTTGATTTTTCCCTTTTTTGGCCAATACAGTCCTTCTAAAATAGTGGCCGCCTTAAAAATGTCCTTTCTTCTAATAAAACCAAGGTCTGAATTGAACTCCTCGTCTATGGAAACCACGTCAACTAAAGCGAAAAAATTACGGGTGTTCCTTCCCAGATTGAACCCCAGGGAGTAGTTGCCCTTATCATCACCAGGTTGAAAGGATTTGTGGGCATAGAACTTGCCGGTCCAGTTGTTATCTGCAGAAGCCAAATTGTAATCCAATCCGATCACCCTATTGTATGTTTCCTCTTCCAGTACAAAGTCATCGGGGTTGATTGCCTGTCGGTTAATAAAGAAAAAACCGAGGTTGGAGCGGGAGAACATCTTCTGCTGTAAGGCCAGCATCATGTTATTGTTGGAAGGGATTTCATTTGGGGCATCTTCCTCGGTCTGGATGTTTAAAAAACCCAGACGAAGGTTTCGATTGAGCTTTCCACTAAGTCGAAGTCCTCCAATAATCCTGTTCTCAATAGTATTTCCGGCGGTATCGGTGGCAATGCCGATACGCCTTGAGAAAAATGGATTGGCGTCCCGTCCGCCCCCAAAATTTCCAAAAAGGTCATTATTATCAATAAAAAATTGCCTGCGCTCGGGAAGTGCAATTTCAAATCGGGTAAGGTTGGTAATAAAATTATCTACTTCGACCGTTGAAAAATCTGGATTTACGGTCAAATCCAGGTTAAGGCTATTGCCAATGGAGACTTTGGCATCTGCCCCTACCTTGAAGTTGCTAAGGTCTTGATCACTTTCATAGTCCCTGGCCGCAATTCCGTTGATGTAGGGAATGAGCGCCAAGGGGGTTCTGGATTTCCCCAGCCCCTTCTCAAAAATCATATCGCCCATAAAAGCAAGACTAAAGATAGGCTGGTTCTGGGGAATGTCGATCCAGGTGGTGCGTTCGTTGGTCTGCATATCCAAACGATAGGAGTTAAACCGGAATTTGGTCTCTCCTTCCTTAAACTTTAGCGAGGTAAGGGGTATGGCCAGCTCAGCGGTAAAATAGGTGTCATAAATTTTGGCGTCCCCCCTCCATTTTACGTCCCAGGAGGTAGTGAAGTCACCCCCGTCCATGCCGCCATTGGCAATAAGTCCTTCCCTACGGACCCCGAATGGATTGATTCCGAACAAGAAGGCGGTATTGCCATCATTGAAGGTATCAAATACCAGGGTGATCTGGTCAATTCCTCCTCCCCGGAAATCACGTTGGAGGGAACGCGTATTGTAGTTGGGACCATCCGCGTTGGCCTTGATCCCAATGAACAAGGTGGTGGCGTTGTAGAGCATTTTTATTTCGGTCTGTTTTATTGCCATGACCGAATCCAACGGAAAGTATTGATGAAAATCCTGGGAGCTGTTCGCGGTATCCCATATGGCCTCATCCAGGACACCATCTGGTTTAATGGTGGCATCCACGAATTTAACCGTAAAGGATTTGAGACTATTTTGGGAATGGACGGTTAGAAATAGGAACAATAAAGGTATGGCTGTGTAAAACTTGGCCATTGATTGGATTTGAATTAGCGGTGGCTAATTTAATAGGTTGTACTGTTAAAAAAATGCCAATAAACCCAATGGTCTTTCTTACCATAGATAAAAGGGCGGAACCGAGGCTTTCAGGCGCTTCGGCCAATTAGATATTTAGCCAATAGGTCAACCTTAAATTAATAGATCGATTTCGGGGCATGAAGGATTCCACAAAATAGTTGTCGTTATAGACAATGAAAAGATCGGAAAGCGGGGCAAAGCGCCATTGCAATCTGGAATTGACCCCAAGATTGTCCCTTTGATTGCTGTACTGGATCAAAGTGGACCAAAAAATGGACTTGCTAAAGGTAATGTTTATACGGGGGCTTACCAGCCATAGGTCCGCACTCGGAAAAGGATTGGGCAACTGTATCCGGTCATAGCGCAAATCGAGTGAGAGAAAGACCTTGGGCTGTAGTCGTAGGTTTGCCCCACCTTCAAAGGCAAATCGCGTACCATTGAAAAATTCGCCGTACCCTGGTTCAAAAAAATAGGAAAACACCTTTCGGGGATCCGATTCGAACCCCACTTCAAAGCTGGTATAATGATACCCCTGATTTGCCGGCAATTCCAAGGCATCATCCGTACCCGTGGGATCAAAGGGCTCATCGAGGAAAGTGAATCGGTTGAACATGCGAACCCCAAGACCTGATTGATTTTTAAACTCTGCGGACCAGGAACTGAAAATGGTATAATCCGTGTTCTGGTAATCCAAGGTTGGCCTCCAGATGAAATTGGGTCCAAAACGAAACCCATGGGTATTGATTTTGCCCTTTTTGGGCCAAAAGTTGTACTCGATAAAAGGCCTGGCGGCAATGATATCATTACGTCTGATGAATCCGAGGTCGGACCTAAAATCATTGCCAACGAAATTGCTGCGCCACCCAAAATTTAGATTTCTTGAGTTGTACAGCAAATCCACACCGGCAGCACTGTCATCCTCACCTATTTCGTGGGCAAAGGATTTATGGTAAAAGAATTTGCCCACCCAGGTATTGTCCGAGGAGGCCAGGTTGTAGTCCAATCCCACCAACCGATTATAGCGATCTGTTTCATCAAGAAAATCATAATCCTTAAAGGTTTGGCGATTTACAAATATGAAGCTGAGGTTGGATCGGGAAAACACTTTTTTCTGTAATGCCAGCACGGTGTTGTTGTTACTGGGTATTTCATTGGGAAGATCTTCTTCGGTTTGTATGTTCAATAGGCCCAAACGCCAGTTCTCGTCCAACTTACCACTCAACCGAATGCCCCCAATGATGCCATTTTCGATGGTTTCCCCATCCAGGTTTTCGGCGATGCCTATTCGTCTGGAAAAAAAAGGGTTGGAATCACGCTCGTTGCCAAATGTGCCAAAAAGGTCGTTGTTGTCTATGAAGAACTGCCGTCTCTCGGGCAGGGAGATTTCAAAACGGGTGAGGTTGGTGAAAATATTATCTACCTGTACATTTGAAAAATCTGGGTTTACAGTGATGTCCAAGTTAAGTCCATTGCCTATGGCCACTTTGGCATCGCCCCCAAAAGTAACATCGTTTAAACCGTCATCAGTCTCAAAATCCTTTTGTGAAATGCCATTGATGTAGGGAATGATGGCCAAGGGCGTCCTGGATTTTCCCAAGGGTTTTTCAAAGACCATGTCCCCCATAAAAGCGAGGTTGAAGACGAACTGGTTTTGGGGGATTTCTGCCCATGTACTGGTTTCATTGCTCTGCATATCGAATCGATAGCTATTGAACCGCCATTTCGTTTCGCCCTGTTTGAATTTAAATGAAGTGAGTGGGATGGCCATTTCACAGACGTAATTTCCATCGTTCATGACCGCCTCGCCCCGCCATTTGATGTCCCAGGAAGTGGTGAAGCCGCTCAATGTGCTTCCCCCATTGGAAATCAATGCTTCACGTCTTACGCCATAAGGGTTCATGCCAAACAAAAAGGCATTGGTCCCATCATTGAACGTATCGAACAAAAGGCTGATGTTATCATTGCCACCGGCCCTAAAGTCACGTTCCAGCGAGGGGATCACATAATCGTTACCCTCCGTATCCAATATAATGCCAATATATAGGGTAGTGCTGCTGTACAACATTTTAATATCCGTTTGTTGTTCGGCCAAGATGGAATCCGTAGGGAAGTATTGTTGAAAATTATGGGCGCTTTCCGCGGTTTTCCATATGGGTTCATCCAATACACCGTCTATTCTGATTTCTTGATCGATGAATTTTACGGTAAAGGATTTTTTTGAATCTTGGGAATGGACCAGGGAGAAGGAAAGTAAGGAAAGCAGTACGACGTAAACTTTTGCCATGGGCCATTTGTCGAGTTAGTCGCGCTAATTTAATAACAAGCTGCGTTAAAAAAATGCCAAAACATTAGTCACCTTTTTCCCCTTTGCTTTTCGGTGCCCTTTTCGCTTCTTTCAAGCTTTTCATCAGCATCCATTCAATTTGGCCATTGGTACTCCTAAATTCATCGGCAGCCCATTTTTCAATGGCCTTGAACATATCTTCATTTAAACGAAGGGCAAATGCTTTTTTCTTAGCCATTGGATGATATAAATTCAACACGTTTTTTAATCAATTCCACGGATAGTGGAAAATCCCGATTGGAATACGAATCACTATTTTCTGCTGTTTTTTCCAAAAGTAAAGGCAAGTGGCTCATCCTACATAACCCCACAGGAGTTGAAATGATCATCAAAGGTTTCATCTATTTTTGTCACGTTCAAAAATGATCCTCATGGTGTTTTCTGCCACATCCTTTACCACCCAACCTTGCTTTGCATAGTTGTTTAAGGTATCCTCCAAATGCTGATTGTTGCCGGAAAGCTTCATTTTCCAGCTAACTACTTTATACTCCTTCATTTTTGAAATATTTGTCGATTATGTATTGTGCCCGCTCTGGGTTTTGGGTTCCAATCAATAGTTTTTCACCATTTTTGAATTCAATTTGAACCCCAAAATTACCTTTTACGTTGTAAGCATTGCCTTTGGGTCCCATTCGTAATCCCCAGCCTCCATATTCCAGGATCGGTTGGTATTTTCGAGTATAGCATTTTTTCACTTCATTCCAACGAATCCGTTTTTTTGAACGATGGAAAGGAGAAAATTGATAGGTAATCCCGCTATCATCAATTTCGGTATGCAATAGTAACAATCTAAATACCGGGATGACCAAAGACATCACGGTAAGTCCAATCCAGAAGCCCGGCTCCATAGTATCCAATGAGAAGGATTCTCCCGATAAGAAGAGTTTTACCGGGCGAATAAACAATGCGCCGAAACAAAATAGGAACAGGGCCCATAACCACCATTGGTCAAACCATTGTTTTTCTTCAAATATTCGCATGCTACATATTGATCAATGGTTCAATGTTCCCGTATTGACAATTGGTGCGGCATCTTTATCGGAACAGAGCACAACCATTAAATTGCTCACCATGGCCGCTTTTCGCTCTTCATCCAAATCAACAATGTCCTTTTCGTTGAGTTCGTCCAAGGCCATTTCTACCATACTTACCGCTCCTTCCACAATTTTATGTCGAGCGGCAACAATGGCGGTCGCCTGCTGTCTTTTCAACATGGCGTTGGCGATTTCCTGTGCATAGGCCAAATAACCAATTCTGGCTTCAAGGACCTCAATACCGGCCATATGCAATCTATCCTGGATTTCTTTCTCCAAAGCTTCACTGACCTCATTAACACTGGAGCGAAGGGTGATGTCCTCTTCAATGCCTTCATCGGCAAAATTGTCATAGGGGTACATGCTGGCAAGCTTTCGTACCGCGGCATCCGTCTGTACACGGACAAAATTTTTGTAATCGTCCACATCAAATGCAGCTTTATAGGTATCGGTTACCCTCCAGACCAAAATGGTGCTTATCATTACTGGATTTCCCAACTTATCATTCACCTTTAACCGTTCACTGTCAAAGTTACTCGCCCTCAGGGATATTTTTCGTTTTGAATAAAGGGGGTTCACCCAAAACAATCCATTCCTTTTTATGGTACCCACATATTTTCCAAACAATAGGAGCACCCTGGAACTGTTGGGGTTCACTAAAACAAGGCCAATGGCCAGAATAGACCCAATGAATATGGCCAACCCATACCAGGGGGATTTGGTGTTAACAATCATTGCGATGCCGCCAATGGATAACAGCAGGCACATAAACAGCATAAAATAACCGTTGATTGGACGTATTGATCTTTCATTTGTCATTGTAATGTTATTTGATATTAAAATGATATCATAAATATATTAAAATAAAGTTTAATTCCCAAATCGAAGGCTTTCTATCGCTTTTCTGTTATCCGTTACCACGGTAAGCGCTACTTTTGCAAAAAAAATTGATGAAGAACATTGTTTTAGTCGTGTTTTTACTTCCCTTTTTATCTTTTGGAAGCCTTGTTTGGGGTCCTAAAGGACATCGGGTCACAGGATATATTGCCGAAAAACATTTAACCGGAAAGGCAAAAAAAGCATTGGACGACCTGTTGGAGGGGCATAGTTTGGCCTTCGTATCCACGTATGCGGATGAAATAAAGTCCGACACGAAATATGCTGGGTATACCCCTTGGCATTATGTGAATTATCCTTTAGATAGGACATATAAAGATTCCGAGAAGAGTGGGGCAGGTGATATTGTTACGGGTATTGCCAAGTGCAAAACAGTTCTAAAGGACGGGAACAGTAGTCGCGCGGACAAAATATTCCACTTAAAACTCCTGATCCATTTTCTGGGCGATCTGCATCAGCCCTTGCACGTTGGAAGGGCAGGGGATCGTGGGGGAAATGACATCCCACTGGAATGGTTCAACGAGCGGTCCAATCTTCATAAACTTTGGGACACCAATCTTTTGGAAACCTACGGGATGGGTTTTTATGAACTGGGGGACGAATTGGACCGCAGTACACCAAAGAAGGAAAGAAAACAAATACAGGAAGGGACCATTGAAAGTTGGTTGGAAGAATCCCATGTTTTGGCCAAACAGATTTATAGTTCTGCCAATGCGGGGGAAAAACTAGGGTATTCTTACGCTTACAAGTACAATCCTGTGGTGTTTGAACAATTGAAAAAAGGAGGATTTCGTTTGGCAAAAGTTCTCAATGAGGTTTTTTCCTAAGCCGGTCCCACGGAAAACCTTTGCCCACTCTTTATCATTTGATGATCCTGAAGGTCAGATTAATGCGTTCCCCAATTTTTTTTGCGGTCTTAGGGATTTGATGCTGCCAAAAATGCTGGGTTTCTCCTTTCATGAGCAACAAACTTCCATTTTCCAACAGTATTTTGTGTTTTAAGGCCTTATCCTCTTTGTGCCTTAGATGGAAGTAACGCTGCTCTCCGAGGGAAACGGAAGCAATAATGGGGTTTTGTCCCAGTTCTTTCTCATCGTCGGCATGCCATCCATTGCTATCCTTGCCATCACGATAACGGTTTACTAAACAAGTAGTGAACACAATTCCAACATCCCTTTCCAATTTCTGCTTTATTTCCAGCAATTCCCCAGAGAACATGTGGGGATGCATGGTGATATTGGAATAGGTGTACGCTTTTTTGTTGTTTGCATAAAGTGCGGTCAACCTGGGTTGTGCATAGGTTTTGCCAAATACCTTAATATCGTCCTGTTGCCAGGCAACGTTGTTTTTTAGCGCTTTAAAATACGTTTGTGCCTTTATGGGGGATAAAAAATCAGGAAAGTATGTAATATCCGAATTAGGGAGCCCTAAACTGATCTTTTCCTGAAAAAGCCCCATTTATTGCAGTACTTTTTTTAATTGGTTCCGATATTCTGAGGGGTTTTGCCCCGTAAAGGCCTTAAATGACTTGTTGAAATGGGAAAAATTGTTAAATCCACTTTCATAACATACCTCGGTAATGCTCATGGGTTGTTCGGCCAACAATTTTGAGGCATGCACCAAACGGTACTCATTGACAAATTGTGTGAAGGTTTTGTTGGTAATCTTTTTGAAATACCTACAAAAAGAGGGAACGGTCATACTGACCATATCTGCCATTTCGTCCAAGCTAATATCGTCCTTGAAATTGTTCTTGACATGATTGAACACAATATTGATGCGATCATTGTCCTTTACCTCACTTTGCATGGTAAAACCTTCGGCATTGAGTACGGTATAATCGTCTGAAGCCCCCAATTCATTTAGAATGTTTAAAATGGAAAGAAGGCGTTGAAAGTCGGATTGGTACTCCATCACCTCCATTTTTTCCCCTATTTTGGTCTTGGTTTTCCCTGTGAAGGCAATACCACTTTTAGCAATATCCAAAAGCTTCTGGATTTTCGCCATTTCCGGAATACCAAAGAAATCGTTTCCCAAAAAGTTTTTCTTCATATGTATAACAGTCTGACTTTTATTGCCGGTGTTCTTTTCCATAAAACCACAGTGGGGCAAGTTGGAGCCGATCAATATTAGATCTCCGTCCCTAAAGTAGGAAACATGACTCCCTATTTGGCGTTTTCCCGCGCCACTGTTCACATAGACCAATTCTATTTCCGGATGGTAATGCCATATGGTATGGTTCTTGGAACTACTTTCATCGTACTTATTATAGGTGAAAGAATTACCAAAGTTGGGTTCTATGGCCTCAAAAGTCGGTTTTTGTTTTTTTACTTCCATCATACTATCCATACGATAAAATTACTACCGAAGGATTTCCCTTTTCTATACAAAATTAACCAAAAGATGTTCTATTTTACCTTTTAAGAGTATTTAACAGTTTAATAGGGTTAAAATACCATATAAATTGGAAAAATCTGTGGTAGAATTGAAGGTGCTTGGGATTGTATGTTTGTACTGTAAAAATTACAAATCAAAAAAAACGAAGTGCCATGAAATCAATTATGAAAAACACAGTAGTAGTAGCCTTAATGTTTGTTACAGTAGCGAGCATGGCTAATGGACCTAAAGGAACTTTTGGAAAAAAGGCCAGTGAAGTGGAAAAAAATCTAATTTCTGTGGAATTGGATCCTGTTTTCAAAAAGAAGGGGGGTAAATTATTTATGAATTTATTGAACCTTGACCTGGAAAAGGTGACCATCAAAGTTATCGACAGTGAAGGAAGAGTATTGTACAGAGAGTCTTACGAGGGTGATTTGGTCATAGAAAAAGCATTCAACTTTGAGAATGCCTTTAGAAATGAGTATACCGTCCTTGTTGTGGACAACGACAAGACCTTCAAAGAAAAAATAGAAGTAAAGTAGTTAAGTTTAGTTAATTTATTCGGTTTGTTGAAAGGCCCCGGCGGATACGCTGGGGTTTTTTTTAAACATATTTTTTGAACAATTCCCTTTTTTTCAAGCTAACACAGGGATTTTCAATGGCCAATTCAACCAAGTCCCTACCCTTTACTTTTTGGTTGATCAGTTCATTGTACTGGGCCACGGTTAGGGAGTTTGGTCCATTTTCCGTGAGTTCCAGGACATCCCCGGTTGAAACATCCCCCTCTTTTAGTATCCGGACATAAGTACCCGGATGTCCATACTCCAAAAACTCCAAAATCACCTTTTGGGTACCAAATTTTATTCCAAGCTTGTAACAGGGTTGTCTGGGTTCCGTAATCTGCACCACTGCTTTTCCCAGTTTGTAAATTGCTCCAATTTGCAGGTTGTTTTCGTCCAACGCCTCTACGGTAAGGTTTTCTCCGAACATGCCCCATTCCCAATCCAATTGGGGGTACTTCTCTTTCCAATCTTCGTAATAATCGGCTCCAAAGAGGTAACAGGCCTTGTTCTCCCCCCCGTGGTGTTTTCGATCAATGACGGCATCCTTGGCCACATCCTCTTTTCCCAGGAAAATGGCTTCATCAATAGGTTTTTTATATATCCCCGTTTGGATTTTCCTTCCCCTCCATAAAACGGTCTTTGGTTCGGCAATGTTGGTGCTGATGATTTTCATGGTATGAAGATAAAAAAAACCATCGCGTATTGGCGATGGTTCTTTTAAAAGGTTTGGTCGCTATTTAGTTTTCCTTCTCCAGTTTTTTGGTCATGTTAAAGCCAACCAAAAGGCCAATACCGGCCATGGCAAAGATGGTTCCCGTATACGCCACCTCTTCATAAACCCCCAAAACCTCTATCAATGTTGCCGCTAAAAAGATTGCGACGCCCACACTGATCAAGAGAATGGCGAAATTGATCAAAAATATTTTCCAACCTGGAATATATCCATTGTTCTTTGTCCTAACAAAAACATTGGCGTCCACGCCTTTTTCTATAAGGGCCAATCGTTCTTTGTTCCTGGTGGAAAGGAACAGGTAAACTATTCCAAAAACTGTTAGAAAAAATCCCGTTGGTACAAGTATTGCTGATGCCATAATTCTTTTTTTAAGATTGATAAATAAACTCGTTTGCCCAATATGACGACACATTTTGGATTGAGGTTACACTCAACAAAGTTTTTTTAGTTTTAGGTAACCTAAGGCCAATAATTGTCGTCTTAGGGGTATATAATGAAGGAAAACCAACCCAATATACCGGCAATTCTTGCAGGGGATTCCAAGGAATTTTCTGTTTTGGTGGACAGCTATAAAAATGTGGTGTTCACTGTTGCCCTGCGTATGTTGAAGAGTAGGGAAGAAGCGGAAGAGGTGGCACAGGATACCTTCATTAAGGTTTTTAAGTCCCTAAAGAAGTTCAAAGGGGATTCCAAGCTATCGACATGGATATACAGGATAGCGTACAATACCTGCTTGGATAGATTGAAAAGAAAAGGACGGGACCAAAAAAACATTGCCATTGACGAAATTGAAGGATTTGAAATCAAGAATGTGGACAATGCCCTGGACGGCATAGTGAAATCTGAACGATTGGAGCTGGTTCGTAATTGTATACAAAAGCTTGCTCCTAAAGACGCCGCCCTATTGACCCTTTTTTATCTTGAGGAAAAGAACCTAAGTGAATTGGGTGAAATTTTGAAAATGAACGAAAACTCGGTCAAAGTAGGCCTTTTTAGGGCCAGGGGCCGATTGGCCAAGATTTTAAAACAATATCTGGAACCGGAAATAATTGGAAATTATGGATGAGCAAAAAGATTTGGAAAAACTAATGGATAAAATTTTTGATGTGGACCAATTGGAAGCCCCATCTGCTGATTTTACTACAAACGTTTTGGAAAAAATTGAAACCCAAAAAAAGGTTCGGTTGGCCTATGCTCCCCTTTTGCCGGGATGGGTGTTCATCGTCATAGCCGTTTTGGTCGTTTTATTTGTGCTGTATGTTTTTAGCGCTACGGAACCGGTGGCCTTACAAACCAACTATTTTGAATCCGTGGATTTTTCCACCACCTGGCTCTCCGAACGGATGTCACAATTCCGTTTTTCCAAGTCACTGGGCTATTCCGTACTTGTAGTCGGGGTATTGATCTGTTTACAAGCACGACTGCTCAACAGATTTTTGTACAGGACAAATTCTCTAACCTAAAATTGTAAATAGCAATAGGCCCAATATATTAGGCCAAATTGTAGTGGAATTCTAAGGATAAGTATCCATTTGGGGACCCCTGCAGCCTCTTTTTCACCTTGGAGCATATAAAAATGCACGGTTAGGAAAAGGGTCAGCATTACAATAATCCCCCATATGGACAAATTTTTTGTTGTTGGAAAACAAAGGGCAATTCCCGCGGCTATTTCTGCTATCCCGCTCCAAAGTACCAAACTTTTAGGGGCTGGTAAGTACGGGGGCATAATTCGCAGGTATGCCCGTGGAAATACAAAGTGCATGCAGCCGGCCAAAACATACATGCCCGCCATAAGATATAGGTGCCAGGGATATATCATTACTCCTTAAAATACCAGAAGGGAATGGATTCCTGGATAACTTCAACGACCGTGTCCTTTTCATTCTCCTTCTTTTTTCGCATGACCCTCAATTGGTGCTGACCATCCCCAATTCCGTTTAAATCCAGATAAGTTTCAAATCCCAAACGGTTTTTTGCATCCGTGGTGATAATAAAATCGCCATCCAGTACTATGCTGTCCACCTTAAAAAAATGGGTTTCATTGAATACCTGTAAATAATGTTTCCGAATACTGTCCTTTTGTCTTCGGGTAGTGATTCTTTCACTCCAATCTGTGCTGAACTGAAAGTTTGTGGAGGTCAAACCCCTTCGGTCCTCTTCAAGCTTCAGGGATGCTTCGTACTCAAAAATCCGATCTTCCACATTTTCAGAATAGGGCATAAAAATGGGCAAGAACTTGGTGGTGATGACTTTGGAGGGTATTACGGCCTCGCCCGGGTAGTCTTCATCCCCAGTCATCATATCCATATAATTCTCCTTGTTGGCATAGATGGTCGAAGAACTTCTATCCTTCTCCAAATAGTTGGAATTTCGGTATTCCAATCCACTCAAGATCAAAATTAGAATGTAAATGGGGGTCAACAGGAAAATAATACGCTTTCCAAATTTGTTGTCCAAAAAATTGTACACCAAAGGCCGATATAAAAAGGACAGGGTCAAGAAGCTAAATGCCCAATAAAAGGGGAAGTAAACCTTGCTGATCCACTTGTTCCGCTTTAAAATCCCCTGGGTTATAAAATCGATGAAGGTAAGTAGCATCCCAAACGTAATGAACAATACCAGGGGAATTCCCACCCAATTTGATACCCATTCGGGCAGTTTGTCATTATCGATAATGAAATTGGCCACAAGGGCAATGCTTAAAATAATCAATGTAAGGGCCAGTACATGAAAAATCAGCAAAAACGAAATCGCAAATAATACACTGCAATAGTTTTCGAGATTGGCGATGTAGCGATCAAAGGAAATGATTTTTTTCTTGAGGTAGTTTTTGAACCGGTCGCTATACTTTAGCTTATCGAACTCAATGTCCCCGGATACGTACCGTAGTCCCAAAGCCCCGATCCAGAGCCCCCGTAGTACCACATGCAACAACAAGTTGAACAGTAATATGCTACAGGCAATAAAGGCCACCACATAGATGACGAACTTATAGATCTGCTGGTCATTCTGTGCATTTTCGGCACCTATGCGCAGGGGTTCATAGGCGGTAAAAAGTCCAAAAATGGCGAAACCGGAAATAATGAGTTCCAATTCCCAACTTTGCTGTTGGAGGGAATCCAATAGTTTTTTAAAACCGGGGCTTTTGTAGTCTGTACTCATGGGTCGGTTGATTTCTGGGAAAGAAAGATACCAACAATCCATAAAAAAACCATTAGTTCATTGGGAGAACCCAATCGCTAATGGTTTTGTTATAGAACCCAAGACGGGTTTATATATAGAATTCCCGTTACGGGGAATGATAGCCTACTTTATCATCTCGTAACTGCGGTTGATGAATTTGGTGAGTTCCTCACCTTTCAACAGCCCTTTAGACAAGCGGGCCAAGTCTAGGGATTGATTGATCAATCGTTCCCGTTTTTTGGCCGTTTTGGTGTTTAGGATTTCATTCACCAGTTCATGGTTGGTATTGACCACCAGGTTGAACATATCCGGCATATTTCCCATGCCGAACATGCCTCCACCACCGGTCTGCTGCATGTCCTTCATCCGCCGCATAAATTCCGGTTCCGTAATGATAAATGGTTGGGCACCACTATCCAAGGCTTCCAACTGCACCGTAAAACCACTTTGCTCGCCAATCACCTTTTCCAAATCCTCCTTAAGACGGTCTTTTTCCTCATCGGACATTTTGGAAATTGCGGTATCCTCTTTTTTGATGAGGTTATCAATATGGTCCGCATCCACACGGGCAAAGGTTATTTTTTCTTTGGAAGTCTCCAGTTTTTGAATGAGATGCGGAACAATAGGGGAGTCCAACAACAACACTTCATACCCTTTCTCCTTTGCTGCTCCTATGTAGCTGTGTTGCGCCTCTTTGTCCGAAGCATATAGAATGACCATTTTGTCATCCTTGTCAGTTTGGGTGTCCTTTATTTTCTTTTCCAACTCGTCATAGGTGAAATAGGTACCATCCACAGTGGGGTAGAGCGCAAATTTTCCCGCTTTCTCAAAGAACTTTTCCTCGGACAGCATTCCGTATTCGATGACCACTTTGATATCGTTCCATTTTTGTTCAAAATCCTCACGATTGTTCTTAAATAGGGAATTCAACTTATCCGCCACCTTTTTGGTGATATAGCTGGATATTTTTTTAACGGCACCATCTGCCTGTAAATAGGAACGGGATACATTCAAAGGAATATCGGGGGAATCGATCACCCCTCGGAGCATGGTCAAGAATTCTGGAACAATGCCCTCCACATTGTCCGTTACAAAAACCTGGTTTTGGTAGAGTTGAATCCTATCCTTCTGGATGTTGAGGTCATTGGTCAACTTGGGAAAGTAAAGGATTCCCGTAAGGTTAAAGGGATAATCCACATTTAGATGAATGTTGAACAATGGCTCCTCGAACTGCATGGGGTATAATTCCCTATAAAAAGCGCCATAATCCTCATCCTTTAAATCCGTTGGTTTTTTGGTCCATGCGGGATTCGGATTATTGATGATATCATCCACTTCCTGTGTAGGGGCAGGGTCATCCTCCTTTGCACCTTCTGGCTTTGGCAAGGTTTCGGTCCTGGTCCCAAACTTAATGGGTATGGGCATAAATTTGTTGTACTTCCCTAGAAGCTCACGGATTTTGGCGTCTTCTAAAAACTCGGTGGAATCTTCGGCAATATGAAGTATTATTTCGGTACCGTGGCTGTCTTTATCCGTTTCTGTAAGATCAAATTCAGGAGAACCATCACAGGTCCATTGTACCGCTGGCCCATCCGTATAACTTTTGGTAAGGATTTCAACTTTGTCCGCAACCATAAAGGCCGAATAAAAACCTAGACCAAAATGACCTATGATGCCCGCATCCTTACCTGCATCCTTATACTTGTCCAAGAATTCCTCGGCACCCGAAAAAGCCACCTCATTGATGTATTTTTTGACTTCTTCCCCTGTCATCCCAATGCCTTGATCAATAATGTGGATTCTTTTGTTCTCCTTATCCACTTTAACTTCGATCATTGGATTGCCATATTCCACTTTTGCCTCTCCAATGGAAGTTAAGTGTTTCAGCTTTAATGTTGCATCAGTAGCGTTGGAAATCAATTCCCTTAGAAAGATTTCATGGTCGCTGTATAAAAACTTTTTGATTAGGGGAAAGATATTCTCTACGGAAACATTGATTTTACCTGTTGCCATTTTTAATGTTTTATTTTCAGTTTTGGCAAAAAAAATACCAGAGCTTTAAAAATGACAAACTGGCATACTTTTCCAAGTCCCGATTTAAGTGGGGAAAAAGTTTAACATATTTTATGTTTAATAATTATGGATTTAGGTTAAACATTTATTACTTTTGTCTTGTTGTGGTAAATGATTGCTATGATAAAGTTATCACTACTAAAAGTTTGTTTATTTATTGGTTAGGTTGTTTGAAAACGCGCTTTCACTTGAAGGCGCGTTTTCTTTTGCCCGAAAACCCTAGAAAACATACTTCTTTTTTGTTCAAAAATTAGAGATTTCAATAAAACAAAAAATATGACTGCAAAAGGAAACGCAACTAAGGTCACTGATGACAAGCTCATTGGCTATTATATGGATTATGTGCTGGAGAATGAGGTTATTCCACAATCCGTTTATAAGTTTTGCAAGGAAAAGAAAGTTAAGGAAGAGGAGTTCTATGCCCATTTTGGCTCTTTTGATTCCTTGAGAACCCATATTTGGAACAAATTCTTTTCCAACACCATAAAATTGCTGGAAAGCAATGAGGAATACGAAGCCTTCTCCAATAAGGACAAGATGTTGACTTTCTTCTTTACCTTTTTTGAACTTCTGACCCTGAACAGGAGTTATGTGCTGTTTTCTTTGGAAGGCCAACGCAACGCAATGGACAAGTTAAAGGAATTAAGAGGCTTGAGAAGCCACATCAAGAATTTTGCAACCGAATTGATCGACGAGGCCAATGCCGGTAAGAATTTAAGAATTACCAAGAGAAGCCCTAAAGTCTTTTCAGAAGGGGCATGGATACAGTTATTGTTCCTTTTGAAGTTTTGGATGGACGATTCTTCTGCCGGTTTTGAAAAAACCGATTTGGCCATAGAAAAATCCGTAACCTCCATATTTGATGTGTTTGAGAACACCCCATTGGAGAGTTTGTTGGACTTTGGGAAGTTCCTTTATAAAGAAAATTTTGCTTAACCTACGTGGATGAAGACACTTGATAAGATTCCGACAGGGAAAATTGAACGTGCGGGAAAACTGGTGAAAACCGGTGTAAAAATTGGTGGGAACTACGTAAAGTACTACGGAAAACGCTTGGTAAACCCAGAATTGGGGAGGGAAGAACTTGATGAGAACAATGCAACGGACATTTATGACGGTTTAAAAAGTCTTAAGGGAAGTGCACTTAAAGTTGCCCAAATGTTGAGCATGGAAAAAAATCTTTTGCCCAGCGCCTACGTGGAAAAGTTTTCCTTGTCCCAATTTTCGGTCCCGCCCCTTTCCGCTCCCTTGGTCAGGAAAACGTTTAAAAAGTATTTGGGCAAATACCCCGAGGATATCTTTGACTCTTTTGAAAGGGACTCCATCAATGCAGCCAGTATTGGTCAGGTTCATAAGGCCACGAAAGATGGAAAGGAACTGGCCGTAAAAATTCAATATCCCGGTGTTGCGGAAAGTATTGGAAGTGATTTGGCCATTGTGAAACCCATTGCTATCCGGATGTTCAATCTACAGGGAAAGGATTCGGACAAGTATTTTAAGGAGGTTGAAAACAAATTGATTGAGGAGACCAATTACATTTTGGAATTGAACCAGAGCAGGGAAATAACAGAGGCCTGTAGCATTATCCCTAATATCCAATTCCCAAAATATTATCCGGAATTATCCAGTGAGCGAATCATAACCATGGACTGGATGAAAGGCAAACATTTGAGCGAGTTTGCCAAAACTGATTTTGTTTCCGCGGTTGGCGATAAATTGGGCCAGGCCTTATGGGATTTTTATATGTATCAGATCCATGGGCTTCGAAAGGTACATGCAGACCCCCATCCCGGTAATTTTTTGATAAGCAGGGACAATACACTGATAGCCATAGATTTTGGGTGTATCAAAGAAATTCCAGATGAGTTTTATGTGCCTTATTTTGAGTTGGCCAAGGAGGAAAACATAAGCAATGATGCGATTTTCATGCAAAAATTGTATGAATTGGAGATATTGACCCCAACCGATTCCCAAAAAGAATTGGATTTCTTCACGGCCTTGTTCAAGGAAATGCTGACCATTTTTACTTCACCGTTCAATCAGCGCGAATTTGACTTTGGTTCACCGGACTTTTGGGCGAGAATTGCCAATCTCAGTGAGCGTTATTCCAAAGACGAACAAATTCGAAAAATGAATGGAAATAGGGGTTCCAAGCATTTCTTGTATATGAATCGCACCTTTTTTGGCCTGTACAACCTCTTACACGATCTGCGTGCCAAGGTTCAGGTCAATAATTTCAAGAAATATCTGGATTGATGGTCAATCCTTGCCCATAGGTTTTGGCAGTTCCTGTTGGATGCCCCTTTGCTTTACATACTTTTCCAGCCATTGGTCCTGTTCCCAAAGCAAATGTAAAATGCTTTCTTTGGCTCGGTATCCATGGCTTTCCTTCGGAAGCATTACCAATCGAACCGTGGCACCTAGACCTTTTAAGGCATTAAAATAACGCTCACTCTGCATGGGATACGTACCTGAATTATTATCGGCCTCTCCATGTATCAGAAGTAGAGGTGTCTTCATCTTATCGGCGTGCATAAAAGGTGACATGGTATAGTACACTTCGGGAGCTTCCCAGTAATTGCGTTCCTCACTTTGGAATCCAAAGGGGGTAAGTGTTCTGTTGTAGGCACCACTCCGGGCAATTCCTGCGGCAAACAGATCGGAGTGGGACAGTAAATTGGCCACCATAAATGCACCATAACTATGCCCTCCAACGGCAACCCGCGTCCTGTCAATATAGCCCAATTTATCAACGGCGTCTATTGCGGCCCTGGCATTGTCCACCAATTGATTTCTAAAGGTATCGTTGGGCTGCTCGTCACCTTCCCCTATAATTGGGAAAGCGGCATCATCCAAGACAACATATCCCTTGGTGACCCAATACAGTGGTGAGCCCCAAAACGGATAGGTAAATTCGTTGGGGTTCTGGGTGTTTTGTGAGGCGCTGTTTTTGTCTTTGTATTCCCTTGGATACGCCCAAAGGATCATAGGCATTTTTTCCTTGGAATCCATGTTGTAGCCTGAGGGCAGGTATAAGGTTCCATTCAGTTCCAAACCATCCTCACGTTTGTAGGTAATTACCTCTTTGTGAACATCCTGGAGGCTTTTGAACGGGTTTTCGAAATTGGTCAATTGCTCGGCACCTTTTCTTTTGATCAAACTCTTGTAATAATAATTTGGATATTCATTTGGTGATTCAATTCGAACCAAAAGCTGGTCCTTTTCCGCATTGTAATCCACAAGGTTTTCCTTTTTACCTTCTATTTTTGAAGTATACAAACGGGTTTTTTTCATTGTGGACATATTCATTTTGTCCACAAAGGGGAATTGGCCCTCTTTGGTGAATCCTTCTCCCAACAAAAAGGTGTTATTTCCATCCATTGCCAATACTTCCGTTCCAAATTTTGTCCTTTTGGTCACAAAACTTCCAGGATCACTGTACACATCTTGATAGTTTCTATCTTCAAAAATTTGGGGCGCTTTGGAAGCATCCGATGGATTGAAAAGGTACCCTTTTAGGTTCCTGTTGTTCCACCAGTAGTCATAAGCAACGGCCATATTTTTGTTTCCCCAGGTGATTTGATAGTACCTGTTCCTCAGTTTGATCAAACTTTTTCCTTTACCATTAAATGGGGCTTCCAATTGAAAGACTTCATCCCTGTATTCGGCCTCCTTTTCAGGGTCTCCTTCATCAAGTGCCTGGGCATAGATCAATGTACTTGGTTTGTCGTCCCTCCAGGACAATTCGCGCATTCCCATGCGCACTGCCATAAAACCTTTTGGGAGGTCCTCAATAAGGGGGACTTCCAAAACCGTGGATACCGGACTTCCGTCTGCCCCATGGATTTTTGTGGATGAAGGAAAGCGATAATAGGGCACCAAATAAGAAAAAGGTTTCTCCAAATTGGTTACCATCACGTAGTTACCATCCGGTGAAAAACTGATACTACTGTACATGGCAGCTTCTTTCCATTGCGCTTTGGAACCATCAATACCTACTTTATACAGTTCCGATCTGGCCAATTGTTCAAAATTGAACTCATCATTTGGGTTTTTCAACAGGTCTTGGTATGTTCTGTTTTGTGCCTTTTTTCCATCATTTGAGGAAATGGTCGGTCCATTGGGAACGGCCTCAGCAACGTTGATCAGGTCCTTACGGTTGTTTGGTAACATTTTCACTAAAATGGATTTCCCATCCTTGAACCAATTGATAACGTCCCTCATATTGGCATTTACATTGGCATCGGTCAATTTGGTGACTTGCGCTTTTTTCAAATCCAGTACCCATAGCTCAACACCGGCAGGAGTGGTGTTGGTTACTGCAATCATGGACTGGTCCGGTGACCAGTTAAAATTTGCCAATCTGGGATTATTGGGCATATTCGCCACTTGAATGGCCTCCGAGCTGCCAACTTCCTTGATTTTAATGTTGTTGTAATAATTGGTGCGACTGCCAATATTGGTTTTGGGATTTATTCGTAATCCAGCCAACCGAAGTTCGGTCTCGGATAGTTCCGCAATGCTCTTGTAGTAATTTCGATACAGCAAAACCATGTATTTGCCGTCGTCCGTTAGTAGAACCCGGGGAGCAAGGGGGGCATCAACAAGTTCCAGTATTTCCTTGGAGGGTTTTTGGTAGGTAAGTTTTTCTTGCGCTAGGCCTATTGTGCCTATCAATAAAAGAAGAATTAGCCCAATTTTTTTCATGTCAGTATTTTTAGCGTGTTATGGGTGATTTGTACTGCTTTAAAAATACAATAAATCATTCATTTTCTGTCTGTTTTGAGGGAAGTCTCCAAGGCATCGCCCAAGAGGATTGACCACTTAATTTGGGATGTGCAGGAATTGTTTTTTGAAAATTTTTACCAATCTGCAAAGATTATTGGTTAATTTACCCCGCAATGCTACACGGTTAAATGGGACCAGTTGGCACAAAATTCACGCAATTATGTATAATTCTAAAATAACCGGACTGGGATATTATGTTCCTGACCATGTGGTGACCAATGATGATCTTTCCAAGGTAATGGACACAACTGATGAATGGATACAGGAGCGAACGGGAATCAAGGAGAGAAGGCATGTAAATGACCCTTCGGAGACGACTACTTCCATGGGTGTCAAGGCTGCCAAGATTGCAATTGAGCGAGCAGGACTTGACAAAAGCGATATCGATTTTATCATTTTTGCCACATTAAGCCCCGACTATTATTTTCCTGGTCCGGGCGTATTGGTGCAAAGGGATTTGGAAATGGACACGGTTGGTGCCCTGGATGTAAGGAACCAATGTTCCGGATTTGTATATGGGGTATCTGTTGCCGATCAATATGTAAAGAGTGGGATGTACAAAAATGTATTGGTCATAGGATCTGAGGTGCACTCCCGGGGATTGGACATGACCACACGGGGTCGTGCCGTTTCCGTAATTTTTGGGGATGGTGCAGGGGCCGCGGTCATTAGTAGGGAAGAGGATGCTTCCAAGGGAATCCTTTCGTCCCATTTGCATTCTGAAGGGAGGCATGCAGAGGAACTTACGGTAATTGCCCCTGGCATGGGCAAAAGGTGGGTGACCGATATTTTGAGGGATGAAGACCCTAATGATGAATCTTATTTTCCGTATATGAATGGGCAATTTGTGTTTAAAAATGCTGTTGTCAGGTTTAGCGAGGTGATTATGGAAGGGCTACAAAAAAACAAGCTTTCCCCGGAAGATATCGCCCTGTTGATCCCGCATCAAGCCAACCTCAGGATTTCCCAGTTTGTACAGAAGAAATTTGGCCTAGCGGATGACCAGATTTACAATAACATTGTGAGTTACGGAAATACAACGGCAGCTTCCATACCCATTGCCTTGACCGAAGCATGGGAAAAAGGAAAGGTAAAAGAAGGGGATGTAGTTGTGTTGGCGGCTTTTGGGAGTGGTTTTACCTGGGGCAGTGTCATCATCCGCTGGTAAAGAAAAACCCTGACACTTTATGGAAATAAAGGCCAGGGCCATGGACCACTTGGTAAGAATTAACCAACCAATATTCACCCAAGTGGTCTTTTTTTGTTGGACTAGGTAACTAGCTTTATAGTACTAGACGACAAAAAGGATGGCATGTTACATTATCAATGGAGAATAAAAAGAAACCCTGGCAAAGCTGCCAGGGTTATTGCATTGATAAGCTATACTAAACACTAACCATTAACTATAAAAAAATACAGTCTTACCAATGATTAAACTTTTGCGACCTTTGTAAAGAGACGTTATTTTTTCTTAATCGTTACGACTTTTAGGATAGTTTAACACACAATTTAACACATGCAAAATACCCTAGTTTTTGGAGCCTCCTTAAAACCAAACAGATACAGTTTCCTTGCCGTTCAGCGTCTCCGGGAGAATGGGGAAAACACATTCGCCTTTGGGCTGAAGTCTGGTTTTGTAAGCGACGTGCAAATTAAAACCAATTTGGATGAATTACCAAAAATTGACATTGTAACGTTGTATTTGAACCCTGAACGGCAAAGGGGATATTATGAGGACATCCTAGGCCTACAGCCCAATAAGGTGATTTTTAACCCCGGGACGGAGAATCCAGAGTTCTACCAATTGCTCAAAAGGAATACTATTAAAGTGGAAGTGGCCTGCACCCTTGTACTATTGGCTACGGGTCAATACAAAGGGTAATGAACGCTCTGGTATGTTCTATTTTTTTCGAGAGGTTCTCCATGGGCAGGAATTCGATGATGTCAACAGAAAAGTTTTTATGGATTTCTGTCGCGTGGTCAAAGCTTATTGGGACCAATTTGGTTTGATTGTCAATTTGCAGGGCCACTTTTAATATACAATTTTAACATGGTGAGGATTCAGCATTCGCCCAACTTGGGTCAATGGGCTACTGTTGTTTTTCTTTTCGTATCAACCATAATCCCAAAAAAGTGAATATCCCATTTAGGGGCAATAATTCATATCCTAATTCATAGCCTCCAAGATATTCAGGTTCCAGACTTCCCAGAATGGAGATGATGACAACGGACAGCAACGCTACGACCCAAACATACTTGTCCCTAATTTGATGTTTGGTGAAAATACCAAACGCAAACAGCCCCAATAACGGACCGTAGGTATACCCGGCAACGGTCAATAGGCTATCTATCACATTACTGCTTAAAATGTATTTAAAGGCAACGATGACAATGACCAGGGCCAAACTCATCCAAATATGGGTTCGCTTGCGGATGCGTTTTTGCTCCGCTTCGGTTTTGTCATCCATTTTTATGAAATCCACACAAAAAGAGGTGGTCAACGAAGTCAGGGCGCTGTCCGCACTGCTGTAGGCAGCAGCTATCAATCCCAGCATGAAGGTTATGGATAAGGTGAGTCCCAATCCACTGTTCAGGGCAATTTCAGGAAAGAGCAGGTCGGTTTTTGGAGAGCCGTCCATTAAAGGGATGCCAATGGCATTTTTGTTGGCATAGATGAACAGGAGCGCTCCCAAAAGCATAAACAGAAAAGTGACCCCAACAAGCACAAAACTAAAGGAGATCATATTTTTTTGCGCTTCCTTAAGGTTCTTGCAGGTCAGGTTTTTTTGCATCATATCCTGATCAAGGCCCGTCATGCAAATAGTGACGAACATTCCCCCGATAAAAGACTTGATAAAATGGTTGCGGGCAAGAAAATCATCGATAAACAAAAATCTGCTGTAGGTTTTGAGTTCGTTGGAGGCCAGGAATTCCCCAAAACTCCAGTCCAATTCCCTGTTGATGAAAATAATTGACAAAATCACCGCCAAAATCATAAAAGCGGTCTGTAGGGTATCGGTCCACACGATGGTCTTAATACCACCTTTGTTGGTATAGATCCAAATCAATAGAATGGAAATGACCACGGTAATTTCAAACGGTATTCCAAAATCATCAAAAACAAACTGTTGGAGTACTATTGCAACCAGGAACAACCGAAAAGCGGCACCAAGGACCCTGGAAATAAAAAAGAAAAAAGCCCCGGTCTTATGACTGGTAGGTCCAAACCGTCCTTTTAAGTATTCGTAAATGGATGTCAGGTTCAGCCTATAGTAGATGGGCAACAATACAAATGCAACTACAAAATATCCTACGAGGTAACCCAATACCACCTGCATATAACTGAATTGGGACGTTTCCACCCAACCGGGTACGGAAATAAAGGTAACTCCGGAGAGCGATGCCCCAACCATTCCAAAGGCCACCAAATACCAGGGGGATTGCCGTCCCGCTTTAAAGAAATCAGTGTTGGAGTCGTTCCGTCCCGTAAAGTAGGATATGAGCAATAGGACAAGAAAATAGGCTCCAACAAGCAAAAGTATCTGAAAGGCGGACATATGTTTGGTTTGGTCTGCAAATTAATGAAAAGCAGTTGGTATAGGTCGGCATATGTTCAAGAACTGTTTGTGGAATTACCTTTCCATTCCAGTGCAAACCTTATATATACCCTTTCTTGTGGTATAAATCCTTAATTTTGCCCCCATGGAATTCTCTTCTAAACTATTGGAAAATGCGGTGTATGAGATGTCCCAATTACCGGGTATTGGGAAGCGTACCGCATTGCGTTTGGTATTGCATCTGCTCAAACAACCAAATGAACGGACCCAACACCTGGCGGCGTCACTATCCAAGCTAAGGGAAGAGGTCAACTATTGCCGCAGTTGTTACAATATTTCGGATACTGAGATTTGTGAAATCTGTTCCAATCCCAAGCGGGATAAAAGTGTTATTTGTGTGGTGGAGGACATCCGGGATGTTATGGCCATAGAGAATACGGCACAATTTCAAGGGCTATATCATGTTTTAGGAGGTAAAATCTCTCCCATAGAAGGAGTTGGTCCACAGGATTTGAATATTGTGCCTTTGGTGAATAGGGTAAAAACGGGAGAGGTCAAGGAACTCATATTTGCCTTGAGCAGCACTATGGAAGGGGACACCACTAATTTTTACATTTATAAGCAGTTGGAAGGACTGGATGTGGCCACTTCCACTATTGCAAGGGGAATTTCCGTAGGGGACGAATTGGAATATGCAGATGAAGTAACCTTGGGAAGAAGTATCCTAAATCGCGTGCCTTTTGAGAATTCCATTAAGGCATCATAATGATTTTTAAGTACGATTAAAACAATAATTCGAGCTTTTTTTTGTTATTTTTGCAAAATATTTGTGTTAAAAGCCACCTGAGTTAAGAATATGTCAAAATTTGAATTGAAATTGCCGCAGATGGGAGAGAGTGTTGCCGAAGCTACGTTGACCACATGGTTAAAGGAAGTGGGTGACACCATTGAAATGGATGAAGCCGTCTTTGAAATTGCTACGGACAAAGTGGATTCTGAAGTACCTAGTGAAGTGGAAGGAAAGCTCTTGGAAAAACGATTTGAGGTGGACGATGTGATCAAAGTAGGTGAGGTGGTTGCCGTTATTGAGATGGAAGGTAGAGCCAATGGGGCCACAATACAGGAAGCCGAACCGGTTCCGGAAGTGATATCTGAAGTTGAGGAACCCGTTGTACAGTTGGAAAATGAAATCAAGGCCGTAAGGGAAACGGTCACCGGTCCCGTACAGGATATGGGCAATACCGAACGCTTCTATTCCCCTTTGGTCAAGAATATTGCAAAACAGGAAGGTATTTCCATGGCCGAGCTCGATACCGTCCACGGGACGGGAAAAGAGGGAAGGGTGACGAAAAATGATATCCTGGCCTTTATCGAGAACAGGGGGGAAAAGGTCGTTGTTGCCCCAAAAGTGGAAAGCATGCCCCCCCCATCTCCCAAAGCTATGGACATCCCTACGGAAGTACCGAAAGTGGAAAAACCACAACCTAAGGTCAGTACGGTGGAAGTAAAGGATGGGGATGAAATCATTCCGTTGACCCGCATGGGTAAACTGATTGCCCAACATATGGTGGATAGTGTGTCCACTTCTGCCCATGTGCAGAGTTTTGTTGAAGTGGATGTGACCAATGTGGTGCATTGGCGTAATAAGATCAAAAAGGATTTTGAACAGCGTGAAGGCGAGAAACTGACCTTTACCCCAATTTTTATGGAAGCGGTTGCGGTTGCCATAAAGAAATTCCCTATGATCAACATATCATTGGATGGGGATAAAGTCATTAAAAAGAAAAACATTAATCTGGGTATGGCTGCGGCCTTACCCGATGGTAATCTCATCGTTCCGGTAATTAAAAATGCAGACCAATTGAATTTGGTAGGTATGGCCAAAACAGTCAATGATTTGGCAAACAGGGCCCGAAACAATGCATTGAAACCGGATGAAATCAAGGACGGGACGTACACGGTAACCAATGTGGGAACTTTCGGGAGTGTCTTCGGAACCCCAATCATTAACCAACCCCAGGTTGGGATTTTGGCATTGGGCGCCATCCGAAAAATACCCTCGGTAATTGAGACCCCGGAAGGAGACTTTATAGGTATCCGCCACAAAATGTTCCTCTCCCATAGTTATGATCACCGGGTGGTCAATGGAGCATTGGGGGGAATGTTTGTGAAGACCGTGGCCGATTATTTGGAGGCTTGGGACCTAAACCGGCAAATCTAACCTTCCAAATAACGATTTTTCATTTCAGTATCCCTATTTTCGGTAAACAAAACCCGACAAGATGTTTCGTATTGGATATATCCTATTTTTACTTTTAATGGGCACTTCAATTTGTGCACAGGATTTTTCAGCTTACGAAAAGAAATTGTTTACCCAGGGAAGTGGTGTTTTGCCCTACCGTATTTTACTGCCCAAAAACTTTGATGCTTCAAAAAAATATCCCCTGATCTTGTTTTTGCACGGCTCCGGGGAACGGGGGAACGACAATGAAAAACAGCTTACCCATGGCGGGGAGTTATTTCTCAGGGACTCCATAAGGGAGCAATATCCGGCTATTGTAGTTTTCCCTCAATGTGCCAAAAAGAGTACATGGGTCAAAATTGACGTGAGTGGTGAATGGGGAAACAGAACGTTCAGTTTCTACGAAAAAGCTCCGCCCACCCAAGACATGTTACTATTGGAAGGCTTGATAAAGGAGCTGAGGGAAACCTACGCGATCCATAGAAAACAACTGTATGTAGGAGGGCTCTCCATGGGCGGATTTGGAACTTTTGAGTTGGTCAATAGGAACCCGGGGCTGTTTTCCGCGGCTTTTCCAATTTGCGGAGGGGCCAACCCAAGGATTGCAAGAAGGCTCACACGGGCGGACTGGTGGGTCTTTCATGGTGGGGCGGACGATGTGGTACCACCGGAATATTCCACCCAAATGGTGGAGGCCTTAGAGGCAAAAAGGGCAAGGGTGAACTATTCCTTATATCTTGCGGTAAAACACAACAGTTGGGACTATGCCCTAAAAGAACCTGATTTGTTGCCCTGGTTATTTTCTAAACCAAGATTGAGATGATGCAATTGAACTTAACAAAACCCATATGTTTTTTTGATCTGGAAACCACGGGCACCAATGTGGCCAAGGACCGGATTGTTGAGGTCTCCATTTTAAAGGTTTTTCCAAATGGAAACAAGGAAAGTAAAACATGGTTGGTGAACCCGGAAATGGAAATACCCGACGAAGTTGTCGCCGTGCATGGTATTTCCAACGAAAAGGTGGCCAATGAACCTACCTTTAAACAATTATCGAAGGAGATCTATGCGATGATAAGGGACAGTGATTTGGCCGGATTTAATTCAGACCGATTTGATATTCCCTTATTGGCCGAAGAAATGCTAAGGGCCGAAGTGGATTTTGATATGAAACACATGGTATCCGTGGATATCCAAACCATTTTCCATAAAATGGAAAAGCGTACCCTGGGGGCCGCCTATCAATTCTATTGCGGTAAAAACCTGGAGGATGCCCATAGTGCCGAGGCGGATACAAAAGCCACCTATGAAGTGCTCTTGGCCCAATTGGAACGCTATCCAGAGTTGGAAAACAATGTAAAAAAGCTTTCGGAATTCACTACGAGAAAGCAATCCCTGGACTTTGCCGGTTTTATTGCCAAGGGCAAGGATGGGGAACCCATTTTTACTTTTGGTAAACATAAGGGCAAAAAGGTAAACGATGTGTTGGAAAATGAACCGGGTTATTTTGGCTGGATCATCAATGCCGATTTTCCGTTGTACACCAAAAAAGTACTGACCCAAATTAAGTTGAGCAAGCTCAATAATAAATTAAGCTAGAAAACGATGAAATTAATTTGCATCGGCCGTAATTATGCGGCCCATATTGACGAACTCCAAAATGAACGTCCAACGGAACCCGTAGTGTTCATTAAACCGGATTCTGCTATTCTACCCAAAGAGCAGGACTTCTACATTCCGGATTTTTCACAGGACATCCATTATGAGGTCGAGATTTTGGTGAAAATTAAAAAGGTGGGAAAACACATTGCCCAACAGTTTGCCCATAAATATTATGATGAAATTGGATTGGGAATCGATTTTACGGCAAGGGACTTGCAATCCCAGCTAAAGGCTAAGGGATTGCCCTGGGAAAAAGCCAAGGGTTTTGATGGAGCAGCATTGATAGGTAAGTGGAATCCTAAAGAAAAGTACGAAAATTTGGATAATCTGAGGTTTTCATTGTTAAAAAATGGGGAAAAAGTGCAAAGTGGTAGTACTAGCTTGATGTTGTGGAAGATAGATGAATTAATCGCCCATGTTTCTACCTATTTCATGCTCAAAAAAGGGGATATTCTGTTCACGGGCACTCCGTCAGGTGTTGGTAGAGTGTCTCGAAATGACTACCTTCAAGGGTGGATTGAAAATGAAGAGCTATTTTCAGTTAATGTCAGGTAATGATTTATACATTGGATAAGATCAATGAAATGGCCGAAGGCGATGAGGATTTCGTTATTTCAGTCATTTCAGTTTTTTTGGAAGAGGTGCCGGAAGATATGGCCGCTTTGGAAAGTGCCATAGCTTCGGAGAATTTTGAACAGATTGGCAAAATGGCCCATAAAATAAAGCCCAATGTGGACTTATTGGGCATGGAGCAGACCAGGGCCAACGCTTATGAATTGGAAAAGCTGGGAAAGAGTTCCGGTAGTCTGGATGAAATCAAAGCCAAATTTCCGTTGCTAAAGCGGGATGTGGAACAGGTCGTTGCAGAACTTCGAAAGGACTTTGACCTTTAATCCGTTTATAGCCAACAGCTTTTCGTTACTTTTGCCGCCTAACGGGACTTCCCATTAATTACATCGTTCATGCAAGCAGAAATCATTACCATTGGTGATGAAATCCTTATAGGTCAGATAGTGGATTCCAACTCCGCTTTCATTGCCAAGGAGCTCAATAAAATCGGGGTTTCCGTGTATCAGATTACTTCGGTGCAAGATGACAGGAAGCACATTTTGGAAACGTTGACGGAAGTCAATTCCCGCTCTCAAATAATTATTATAACGGGTGGGTTGGGACCTACCAAAGACGATGTTACCAAGCATACATTGTGCGAATATTTTGAGGATAGCTTGGTTAGGAATGAGGAGGTACTGAAATATGTTGAGTTTCTTTTCGAGAATTATATCAACACCCCAATTTCCGATTTAAATCGACAACAGGCTATGGTACCTTCGAAAGCGGAAGTATTGCATAACCAGTTTGGTACGGCTCCAGGAATGTGGATGGAAAAAAATGGCACGGTGTTCATTTCCTTGCCCGGTGTTCCCTTCGAAATGAAAGCACTGATGACCAATTCCGTCATTCCTAAAATTGTGGAAAAGTTCAAACGCCCCCACATTCTACATAAGACCATTATGACCTATGGCCTGGGTGAAAGTGCCATCGCCGAAAAGATTTCCAATTGGGAAAACAACCTGCCCAAGGAAATCAAGTTTGCCTATTTGCCCAGTCTGGGGAGGGTTCGATTGCGTTTAAGCGCAAAAGGTACCAATAGGAAGTACCTTCAGAAATTGGTGAATACGGAAGCCAAAAAACTGTACCCTTTAATAGGTACCATTATTTATGGCGAGGAAGAAGATGAAAGCATTGAGGCCGGCATTGGAAAATTACTCACCCAAAAAGGGATGACCTTGGCCACGGCAGAAAGTTTCACCGGAGGTAGGATTGCCCAACAAATAACGGCCATTCCAGGGGCATCCAAATATTTTAAGGGAACAGTGGTCAGTTATGCCACGGAAACAAAAATCCAGGTGTTGGGCGTTGATCCGGAAATCATTGAAGAGCATTCGGTAGTAAGTGAGGCAGTGGCCATTGCCATGGCAAAAAACATAAAAGAGATCATAGGAACGGACTTTGCCATTGCAACCACGGGCAACGCAGGTCCCAGTAAAGGGGATTCCGATGAGGAAGTCGGTACGGCTTTTATTGCCATCAGCACTCCCACCCACACTTTTGCCCAAAAGTTCATCTTGGGGAATCATCGGGAACGCATTGTGCAAAAGGGTGTGAATAAGGCTTTTGAGCTATTGCAAAAAGAAATATTAAAATTTTGACCTTGGGTTTTGTGGGTCCAAGGTAAATCTCTAAATTTGCACGCTCAATAAAATCACGCAAAAGTTACGGAGATGTCCAAAGTTTGTGAAGTTACAGGAAAAAAGGTGATGTTTGGAAACAATGTTTCCTTCTCTATAAATAAGACCAAGCGTAGGTTTGATGTCAATATTTTCAAGAAAAAGTTCTACGTTCCCGAAGAGGACAAGTGGGTGACCATGAACGTTTCCTCCAAAGGCATCAAAATCATCAATAAAAAAGGAATCTCCGCAGTTCTTAAGGAATCACGTGCCAAGGGTTACGTAAAGTAAAAAGTTAGCAAGATGGCAAAGAAAGGGAATAGAATTCAGGTTATTTTAGAGTGTACTGAGCATAAGGAATCTGGTATGCCAGGTACTTCACGATATATTACGACCAAAAACAAAAAGAATACGCCAGATCGGTTGCAAATCAAAAAATTTAATCCGATCCTCAAGCGCATGACCATTCATAAAGAAATAAAGTAGGATAAGCCATGGCAAAGAAGACAGTAGCAACGCTGCAGAGCAGCTCAAAAAGATTGACCAAAGCCATTAAAATGGTAAAGTCACCCAAGACTGGTGCTTACACTTTTGTAGAATCGGTTATGCCACCAGAACTGGTAAACGATTGGTTGGCGAAGAAATAAGCCAAGCAAACTAAACATTGCTAAGGCCGTCCAAATTTTGGACGGCTTTTTTTATGCGATAATTTTCCCTTTTTAACTTCTGTCCACCCGAAAAGTAACCCTACGATTGGAAATCACCGTATTTACCCGTAGTGTCAATAGGGCCGTGTTGCTATTGGTCAGTCCACATACAAAATCCGTAAAACTGGCTACCAAACGGTATTGTCCATTGTGTTGATCGGGAGTGGGATTTATGATGGTCAACGTATTGGTGGCTGTTCCCGAATATTGGGCGGAGTCCGATAAATTATCCCATGTGGAGCCATTGAACAATTGCCATTGGAGCACATTTCCGGTTGCGGTTGCCGTAATGGTAGTCGTACAGCCCGGACAAGTGGTGACATCGGTGGGCTGGGATGTAATGGTTGGTGCCGAACCGGTTTCTTGAAAATCGAATGTTGAATTCGTATTGTTGTCATCCGGTGTTGTATAGCCATCCGTCCCACTGGTGACCAAACCGCTTGCATCTACGGTTACCGGCAGCGGTCCCAAAAGGCCGTCACCATTGTTATCAGTAAAACCTGCTTCCACAACGTCATTGCAAACATCACCATCGGAATCAAGACTGTAAGGGTCATAGGTTCCATCGGAATCGGAATCCAAAACGGTAAAGGATGGTATCGCATACTCCGTATCATTGTCCTCAATGGCATTGAACAAGCCATTGGATCCGGAACCTCCCGTTGCCCCATCAATAATACCATCGTTGTTGGTATCTACTACGCCGGATTCATTCAGAACACCGGACTCCAGAATATCATAAATCCCATCATTATCGGAATCCAGGTCAAATTCGTTACTTATCCCATCCCCATCGGTATCACAAATGGCACTCGCAAATAAAACGCCCGAAAATCCTTCAGGTCCAGGTCCGGCCTGATTGGTAACAACGAATGTATTGTTGTTTCCGGGAGTCCATGGAATAACATTGAATGCTGTTGCGGCCTGGGCGGCCATCGGTTCCAAAATAGTTGAACTGGTACTTCGTGTCCCATAGAGCTGTGCCTGTCCAGATTCGTTGACAATAAGTCGTAACCTGGGCAATCCGTTTGAATTGGCCACCCAAGGGGAGGCAATGAAAGCACTATCCAGGAACAAAAAATACTCTTCCCCGGTACCCAATGCCCCATTTTCAAATTCCAATACCGAAGGGTGGACCGGAGTTCCATTGATAAAAAGCTGAAAGGAATTGTCCATGGACGAAAAATCCAACCTCAGATATCCTGTATCGGTATGGTTAACAGTGACTGACCGTTCTCCTACATCGGCCGAGGCCAAAAATGAGACATTGGCAGTGGAACAATACTCTTCCTCATCGGTAATGCCATCATTATCATCATCCAGGTCCGTAGCATCCCCAATGCCATCACCATCATAATCGTTTTCGATGGTTATGGTAAAATTGTCAATATAGACATATTCACTGCTTTCCCAATCTCCGGAACCCCATGTACTGGTATTGTAAAAGCGAAAAGTGGTAGTGCCGGATATATAGGTGGAAATATCCGTGGAAAAAGCACCACTATTAGATCCATAAAACGTGCCAATGGTAGTAAAGTTGACACCATCGCTTGACGCTTGTATGCTAAGGTTTTCACTGGTGGAATCCGTCCCTCCATCAAGCCCCGAGGTTTGCCAATCAAAACTTAGGGTGGCAATGGTCCAACCGGATAAATTGGCTTGTCTATAAATACCATGGTCGGATCGACTGATATCATTAAACTGCAATCTATTTCCCGAAACCCTTATCCTTCCGGTTGAAGGTGAGTTTCCATCATTGATTTCAGTCCAATTTCCCGAAAAGTTTTGTGTACCATCATTATTCGAATAGGAAACTGAACTAAAGGCATCCGAAAATGTGTTCTGGGTGTAACCATTGAACCCCAAAAGCAGTGTGAATATGAAAAGGATCCTGTACAAAACCATTTCAGAATTAGGCTTATGGATTATTTCCATGGACTAAAGTATTGGTTTGGGCCATGGCTTTCCAGAAATTGTTGTCAATTGACCAAAAGCAGGGGTAAAGTGTTGAATTATAGCGCCTTTTTCTCTTTGAAATCGATTTTTGACCATGAAACCGAGTCAAGCTTTCAACAAAAACTGCGTTCACTTTTTTATCTTTGCCGTCTTACTAAAGTCAACCATGAGTCTCTTTAAAAATATATTCTCCAAGGACAAAAAGGAAACCTTGGACAAAGGACTGGAAAAGAGCAAATCCAGTTTTTTTGGGAAGCTGTCCAAAGCCGTAGCCGGAAAATCCAAAGTGGATGATGAGGTGCTGGATAACCTGGAAGAGGTATTGGTCACCTCGGATGTTGGGGTAAATACCACCTTAAAGGTCATTGAGCGTATTGAAGAACGGGTTTCCCGTGATAAATACCTCGGCACCGATGAACTCAATCAGATTTTGAGGGAGGAAATTGCCGGATTGTTGTCCGAAACCCATGTGGGGGAAGCGGAGGAGTTCTTGGTCCCCGAAGACAAAAAGCCCTATGTGGTTATGGTGGTAGGGGTCAATGGCGTAGGAAAGACCACGACCATTGGAAAACTGGCCCACCAGTTTAAAAAACAGGGGCTAAGGGTGGTCCTTGGTGCAGGGGATACCTTCCGGGCCGCTGCCATTGACCAGTTACAGGTTTGGGCAGAACGGGTGGACGTTCCCATTATCAAACAAAAAATGGGCAGCGATCCCGCTTCCGTTGCTTTCGATACCTTGAATTCCGCTGTGGCGGATAATGCGGATGTCGTGTTGATCGATACCGCGGGGCGATTGCACAACAAAGTCAATCTAATGAACGAGCTTTCCAAAGTAAAACGGGTAATGCAAAAAGTGGTCCCGGACGCACCCCATGACGTTTTATTGGTATTGGACGGTTCTACGGGACAAAACGCCTTTGAGCAAGCGAAACAGTTTACCAAAGCCACGGAGGTGACCAGTTTGGCAGTGACCAAGCTGGATGGTACCGCCAAAGGCGGCGTGGTCATTGGTATCTCCGATCAATTTCAAATTCCCGTAAAATACATTGGAGTGGGGGAAGGCTTGGAAGACCTACAGGTCTTTAACAAATATGAGTTTGTGGATTCGTTTTTTAAATTATGAATGCAACATATGCAATTCTTCCCAGTAGGATAAAAGCTGTTGTTATAGATAGCATAATACTGATAGCTGCCATGTATGGAACTTCTGAAGTTTTTAGCCTTTTTGATGAAGTTTCAAATACGCTTAGAGTCTTTTCTTTTGTGCTTATTTTTTTAGTTTATGACCCCTTTTTTACCAGTGCATTCGGTGGTACAATCGGACATTCCTACAGCAATATAAGGGTAAAGAGGGAAAAGGATTTAGACCGAAACATTTCATTTCCTATGGCAGTCATTCGTTACGTGCTAAAAGCATTCCTAGGCTGGATTTCACTCTTAACAGTTACCGGAAATGACAAAAGAAAGGCGATTCATGATTTTGTGGTAAATTCTGTAGTGATTGAAGTTGACAAGACCAATTAATTCTTAATTGTAGCTCTACAACCTTTAATTTACCTTTTCCTTCAAAGGAGATATGCTTGTCCATCCAAGATTTAAGGTTTAACGAACATTATTCCTTACATTTAAAGGGCTAAAATCTAGAGCATTATGGGTCGTCTCCACTTATTTGAATTTGAGGACCAAAAGTGGTTTCCCAGCTTTTTACGCAATTACGGTACCGATTTTCTCCAGTTTTTATCCAATAAAACCAAATTGTACAAACCCATTATTCCCGTTTTGGAAAAAGGTTTGGCCGCCAATGGCAAAAACGTTATGGTGGATTTGGCTTCGGGTGGGGGAGGTGGCCTTTTGTGGTTAAATTCCGAATTGCTCCAAAAGTATCCCGATTTGAAGATTGTATTAACGGATTACTATCCCAATCGTTCTGCTTTTGAGTACACAAAACAACAGGCTCCCAATTTTGAATTCATTGCCACTTCCATCGATGCAAGAAAGGTTCCGGAAAGTTTGGAAGGCCTACGGACCCAATTTCTGTCCCTACATCATTTTAAACCCCATGATGCACGATTGATACTTCAAAACGCGGTGGATTCCGAATCGCCCATTGCCATTTTTGAGGCACAGGAAAGAAGTGTTCCCAGTATTTTGGCCATGTTGTTCTCCCCAATTAGTGTACTCCTGACCACACCCTTGATCCGCCCTTTTAGGTGGGGGCGCCTTTTGTTTACCTATCTCATTCCCATTGTCCCCCTTTTTGTGTTATGGGACGGGGTGGTTTCGTCCCTTAGGACCTATTCCCTTAAGGAAATGGATGCATTGGTCAATAGCTTGGAAAATAAGGACACCTTTACTTGGGAAATGAATCGTGTAAAATCGGGCCCGGGGGTAATCCTATATCTTTTGGGAACTAAAAAGAACTAGAATGGGATTTAGGGTTTTAGCGGTGTTCTTTCTTTTTCCGATGGTTTTGGTGAACGCGCAGATCACCCATCCCAAACCCAGTCCGTTTTCCACGGTGGAACAGGATATTGGCCTTTCAAAGGTCCGTATTGCGTATTCAAGGCCGGCGGTTCGGAATAGGCATGTGTTCGGTCCCCAACAAGATGGGCAAAAAGGTTTGGTGCCCTATGGCCGAATTTGGCGGGTAGGGGCAAACGAGAGTACAAAGATTTCGGTAACTACGGATATGAGCGTTATGGGAAATCCATTGCCCCAAGGCACGTACGCCTTATATGCCTTTCCGGAAGCGGATGTGTGGGAAATTGCATTCCATACCCATACGGAACATTGGGGCGACGGTCGTAAAAACTATAACCCTAAAGAGGACCTGTTTCGGGTAAGTGTAAAACCGCAGTCCATTCCCTATCATCAAGAGAATTTTTTGATTGCCTTTGATTCCATTACCCATAACTCAGTGCAACTACAATTGATTTGGGCCCGTACAAAGGTTTCCATTCCCATGACTGTGGATACGGATGCCCAAATGGAGGGCGAAATTGCAAAACAGATCGCTGAAAATCCTACGGCCCAGACCTATTACGAAGCCGCGCGATACCTTCAAGAACAGGGTAGGGATTTTGGGCGTGCGTTGACCTATTTGAACAAAGCGCTTGAAATTGGGGGCGACACCTATTATTTCCATCGGGTCAAAAGTTTGGTGGAAGCAGGGTTAGGTGACTTTAAAGGGGCCATTTCATCGGCCGAAAAATCCCTGAAAATCGCTTTGGAACTGGAGAAGGACGAATTCGTTCGCATGAACGAAAAGAACATTAAAAAGTGGAAAACCAAGCTGTAGGGCCATGAAACACATACAGCTTGATATTTCAAAAAAACTTTACCCCCAATTTATCGCCCAATTTGAAATGAAACCACATGGTGTGGAGTATGTCATTCATCCAAGATTTAGCGATGGGGCCATGGAATTTATCGAGTTCCCCTCAAAATTGGACTTTTACCATTTTAAAAGCGCCGTTTTCCGCACCCCTGTGCTCATGCGCTCCATAAACCCCATTGATACGGAACGCTATGTTTTTCATATCAATCTTTCCCATGTAAAGCAACTCAAAAAAGTTGATGGTAACATCATTGAGTTTCAAAAACACCTGCCCATGGGCATTTTGGTCTATGGTCCAGGAATTGACATTGAAACGTTCTTTGAAGCCAATGTGAATGCGGAGGTAGTGACTTTTCATATACATCAGGAATTTCTCCGGTTTTATTTTGGGGAGAGTGTCGCCATTGATAGTCATTTGCTCTATGAAGACCTGGATTATGCCATGGAAGAACGTTTGCGTTTGGCATTGAACCATATGCATACTAAAATTGCCTGCCATCAATATGTATTGGAGTTTGTGGAACTGTTGGTAGGCAAGCTTAAAAAGAGGAGGGGGGAAAGGGAGCAGAAGAAAATGCATATGGACGATGTAAAATCCCTTTTTATGGCTTCCTCATGCTTAAGGAATCCCGTGCAAACCTCTTTACCTTCCCTGGATGAATTGGCCGCAGTCGCCAAAATGAGCAAGAGCAAGTTCAAAATGCTGTTCAAGCAGCTATTTGGCGTTTCGCCCATGCAGTTCCACCATAAAATACGAATGCAATATGCCAAGGATGAATTGGTCACCCGAAGAAAAAATCCCACGCAACTAAGTTTTGAATTGGGCTATTCCCATCCATCAAATTTTACAACAGCATTCAAGAAATACTTTGGAGAGCTGCCCTCCACCCTCAACGGATTTTAGCTTTGAGCAATAGGATTTTGGCCAAGGTCAATAATGGAACCTAGTGGTGCGGCTTTTCTTTGCAACATTAAATTTTTACATCATGAAAAGAATAGCAACACTTACCATTACATTGGTTTTTACGACGCTCTCATTTTCTCAGGTCCCTGATAATACGGATTCAAGAGCGGAAATCAATAAAAAAATTGCCAGGGATTTTTACAATGATCTTTGGTTTAACAATAACACGGACAAATATGCGAAATATGTGGCAGAGGAATATGTAGTGCATGATATTGGTGACCGCAAAGGGGTTACGGAACCTGCCGTTGAGCAGAAGAATATTGCCGATTTCTTTTGGGAAAATGGAAGGTTTAAAGGTAAAATTGATTTTCAGGTCGCCGAAGGGGATTTGGTCGCTACCCGCTGGACAGCATCTTTTGATGCGGATACCTTTTTAGGAAAGATGGCGCTTGAGACCAAAGATCCCATCAGCATCATCAATGTATTTCGAATAAAGGATGGAAAAATTGTGGAGTTTTGGAACCATCGTCATGATATTGATACTCCACAGACCATGAAGTTTACGTTTAAGGGCTTCTTATTTGGATTGGTGATTGCCATGATTCCGACTTTTATGGTAGTTAGGCTAAAAAGAAAGTTGAAGGCCGTGCTTTCAAAAAATTAGTTTAAAAGTGATTTCGAACTGAAAGTGAGAAATCTTATCTTCGATTTTTTCATTGCTGGCTCCTTTGAAAATACAAAACCATACCTATGAAAAAATCAATACTGGTTATTCTTGTACTCCTTGCCTTTGCGGCCTGTAAAAATGAAAACACCTCCAAATCAGCATCAGATGTCACAGCAGCGGAGGTCGTCCTCTGGACGCCTTACAACGATTCGACGGAAGTAGCGGCCAATGCCGACCACGAAAAGGAGCGGATGCGCTACAAGTTCATCCAAAGCAAGGTGTTGGACAAAAACAAGGTGTTTTTGCCACTTTATGATGAGGTTTCCCGATTTCCGGAATCGAAATATAAAGCGATGAAACCGTTGGTGTTGGAGCAGGACATTCCCATGATCCAATCACGGATTTCTGAAGGAAGTTTCACCTATGAGGATTTGGTGCTGTTCTATTTGCACCGTATTTACAAATACGAATTACCCAATGAAACCACCTTGAACACTGTGATTGCCTTAAATCCCAAAGTATTGGAAGAAGCCCGTGCATTGGATGCCAATGGTGAAGAACACCACCCTATTTATGGTATGCCCATTCTATTAAAGGATAATATTGGTGCTGCCCATATGAAAACCACCGCCGGGGCCATTGCCCTTAAGGACAACCGGACCAATGACGCCTTTATTGTGGAGCGGTTAAAAGAAAAGGGTGCATTGGTATTGGGCAAGGTAAACTTAAGCGAATGGGCCAATTTTGTCTGCAGTTGTCCCAATGGGCAAAGTGCTGTGGGCGGTCAAACGCTAAATCCGTATGGGCGCCGTGTTTTTGATACCGGAGGGTCCAGCGCAGGCAGCGGTACCTCCATTGCCGCTAATTATGCAGTAGCTGCCGTAGGTACGGAAACCTCAGGTTCCATTTTGTCCCCTTCCGGGCAGAATTCGGTAGTGGGCATGAAACCTACTGTTGGATTGTTGAGCAGGACAGGGATAGTGCCTATTTCCAGTACCTTGGATACCCCTGGTCCCATGACCAAAAACGTTATCGATAATGGTATCCTATTGGATGCCATGCGGGGCTTTGATGACAATGACGACAAATCCGTGCAAACGGATTGGGATGAAAAATGGTACCAAAATAAGGAGGCGACCCTAAAAGGAAAGCGGTTTGGGGCATTGGCCAATTATGTGGAACGGGATTCCATATACAAAGAAACCTTGGAAAAATTGAAGCAAGCAGGTGCCGTTATCATTGAATTTGAACCGCCGGAAGTGGAATTTGATGGCTTTCTTTCCATTTTGAACATTGATATGAAAAACGACCTCCCCAAGTACATAGCAGCCTCGGTCCTGGATAAAGATGCGGTAACCGTGTCCACGGTCAAGGATGTTGTGGATTTTAATTTGAAGGATTCCCTGCTTCGAATTCCCTACGGACAGGCGCGTTTTGATGGGATTTTGGCCGATACGACTTCAGCTGAAGGTTTGCAATTAATCAAACAACGCTTGCGAACCAATGGCAGGGCGTATTTTAACCAACCCATGGCAGAACATCGTTTGGATGCCGTATTATCGATCAACAATTACGATGCCGGGGTGGCAGCCGCGGCCGAGTATCCTGCCCTGACCATTCCCATGGGATATCGCGAAAATGGGGAGCCCGTTAATCTAACCTTTATTGCCAAGCAATACCAGGAAGGGAAGTTATATGATATGGGCAGCGCTTTTGAAGCCATAACCAAAGCAAGACAACTTCCAGAAGGGTACCGGGATTAATTTATAAATGCATTTAGCTTTTCCCAAAGGGCATTATCAAAACTTGAGGGACCCAAAAGGTTTTCTCCAGCGTCCTCGCCCAGTCGGACAATGACCAATCCCAAACTGGGAACGACATATAATTTTTGGTCATTTTTTCCCAGACCGGCATAGGTATCCGTCGGCGCATTGGGTATAAGTTCCCCATCAAACTCAATGGGTAAACCAGGTGCAAGATAGGTGGTTTTGCCATTCAGCCACCACAAGTATCCGTAGGCCTTATTAAAGTCTTGTGAAGTATTCTTCATTGCATCGATATAGGTTTCATCTGCCAGAATCACCTCCCCATCCCAAATTCCGTTACTGAGGTTCAATAATCCAAAGCGCGCCATGCTTCGGGCGGTACTGAAGTAAACATTGTTCAGGTCATTGGTAGAGAACCAAAATCCATCCATTCCAATCCTATCGCGAAGTTTTTGATTGAAATAGTCGGTCCATTCCCCGCCACTGGCATTGGCCACTACGTCCTGCAATAAGGTATACGGACCATTATGATACACCCATCGCGTCCCTGCATCGGCCACATATTCCAGACAATTTGGGGTAATACAATCGAACTGGAGGCTGTTCATTCCCGTGGTCATGGTCATCTGATGCCAAATGGTAATGAGATTTTCTTTTTCCGATGTAAGGCTGGTCCACCCTTGACCCAAATAGTCGGAAGTTTTATCAGAAATGGTCAATATCCCTTCCTCTTGGGCCAAACCTACAGTAAATGCTGTTAAGGTTTTGCCCGCGGAAGCCCAGTACCAACTGGTGTTCTGGGTATGGTCATCAAAGTACCATTCCACGGCCATTTTGCCATCTTTTAGGATAATGAATGCCTTGGTGTCCTTTTCATCCAAAAAGTCCCGTAGCGCTAGTTCCGCATTTGGGTTCCATCCCAATTCAGCTGTGGACAGCGTTTCCCATTCTCCAGAAGTCGAAGATGGAAAATACAGGTCGGTGCTTTCAGGACCATTGGGTAAAGCTTCATTTCCATTATTGTTTTGAATAGGTTCCGTGGAACAACTTTCAAAAAGAAGCAACACCGGGAATAAGAGCAGTAAAGGACGTTTCATAACAGCAATTTTATTTGGGACTACGCTGACTACTAAAGGTTTAACGTTTTAAAAAAAGAATTATGCAATAAAATCGACCAATTGCCGATGCTATTGTATTTTTGCGGCCCATAGGAAAGGTATGCGCACAAAATCCCTTAAAAAGAACAAAATCAATGTAGTAACCTTGGGTTGCAGTAAAAATGTCTACGACTCAGAGGTGTTGATGGGGCAACTTCGTGCCAACAATAAAGAAGTGGCCCATGAGGAAGAGGGCAACGTAGTCGTCATCAATACCTGTGGTTTCATTGCCAATGCCAAGGAGGAAAGTGTAAATACCATATTGGAGTATGTACAGAAAAAGGAAGAGGGAAGTGTGGATAAGGTCTTTGTGACCGGTTGTTTGAGTGAACGGTATAAGCCCGATTTGGAAAAAGAAATCCCAAATGTGGACGCATACTTTGGCACCAGTGATTTGCCCAATCTCTTAAAGGCCCTGGGAGCCGATTATAAACATGAACTTTTGGGGGAACGCCTAACGACCACTCCAAAGAATTATGCCTACCTAAAGATTGCCGAAGGCTGCGATAGGCCCTGCTCATTTTGTGCCATCCCATTGATGCGGGGTAAGCATAAGAGCAAACCTGTGGAGGAATTGGTTGTAGAAGCTGAAAAGTTAGCGGCTAAAGGCGTCAAAGAGCTGATTTTAATCGCCCAAGACCTTACGTACTATGGTTTGGATCTCTATAAAAAGCGAAATCTTGCTGAACTTTTAATGCAATTGACCAAGGTAGATGGCATTGAGTGGATTCGATTGCACTATGCCTTTCCAACAGGTTTCCCTATGGACGTTTTGGAAGTGATGAAGCAAGAACCCAAAATCTGTAACTATATTGATATTCCGTTGCAACATATTGCCGACCCCATCCTAAAAAGTATGCGAAGGGGTACAACCAAGGCAAAGACTACAAAATTGCTTCAGGATTTTAGACAAGCGGTGCCGGAAATGGCCATTAGAACTACCTTGATCGTCGGTTACCCCGGGGAAACGGAAGAAGATTTTCAAACCCTGAAAGAATGGGTCAAGGATATGCGTTTTGAACGGTTGGGTTGTTTTACCTACAGTCATGAAGAGAATACCCATGCCTACTCCCTGACAGATGATGTTCCCGAGGAAATCAAACAACAGCGGGCCAACGAAATTATGGAGGTACAATCCCAGATTTCATGGGAATTGAACCAAGAAAAGGTTGGAAAGACATTTCGTTGTATCATTGATCGTAAGGAGGGCAATTACTTTGTGGGCCGTACGGAGTTCGATTCACCCGATGTAGACAACGAAGTCCTTGTGGATGCTTCCAGGCATTACGTAAAAATCGGTGATTTTACGGAAGTTATGATTACCGAAGCCTCAGACTTTGATTTATACGGGGAGCCCGTAAAATAAGCCCTACCACTTATAATCCGAACCCATCATAGGGCACATAGTAGTTCCGTAATACTTTTTTTTCATAAGGTTCAAGATTAGTTAGTATATTCATTGAGAAACCAGGTTGGTTATGAAGTCACCCGTTGCCGTGATCATCGGAAATGGGGAGGCATCATTTGGACCTGATAATTGTCATTTTGTGTACGTTTGGAAAGAAATAGCTTTATGGGACGTATGCCTTTTTATTGGGGATTGGGATGCTAAAAAAATCGGCGTTATTGGTAACCAAATACTTTTTGTATGGAAAAAAAGTCTAAAATTGAAATAAGTGTCATCATTTTGCGTGTGCTGATCGGATGGCATTTTTTGTATGAGGGTATAGTGAAATTGTATAATCCGGATTGGACGGCCTTTGGCTATTTGGCATCGGCACAGGGACCTTTTAAGTCAGTATTTTCCGCTTTGGCCAATGAATCCGTTATTGGATGGGTAGATACCCTGAACATGGCGGCATTGATGGTGGTGGGCATTACACTGCTTTTGGGCATTTTTGAAAAAATGGGAGCGATAGTGGGGATTGGTCTTTTGGCCATGTATTATCTGTCACATCCTCCTTTTCCAGGATTGACACAATTGAACGTTGAGGGGAACTATTGGTTGGTAAACAAGAATCTCATTGAGATGGCTGCTTTGTTGCTACTTTACCACTTCCCCACGGGGTACAGATTCGGGATTAAAAATTTAAGGAAACATAAAACGGTTGCGCAATGAAATGGACTAGGAGGGATTTATTAAAAGGACTGGGCGGACTACCCATTTTGGGAGCTGTATGGTGGGCAGGAGCCTCAAATACCGTGGGAAAAAGACGGGAACGCTCCGTTATATTGGAACAGTTGAATATTCAACCTTCGTTGCCCCCTGCGGTACCCGGAATATCGGGTGAACCCATAAGTGTCGGTATCATTGGTTTTGGGATTCGAGGGGAACAATTGTGTCGGTCATTGGGTTTTGCTACCAATGAATGGATCGAGGATATGAAAGTTGAGGTACAGGAAAATCCAAACAATAAAGGTTTGGAGGATTTTATGAACCAGGAAAAACTCAATATCCAACTGGCCGGAGTATGTGATATTTTTGATTACCGTGCAGAGCGGGCACTGAACTCGTTTTCTACGGAAGAAAACAAAATAAAGCGCTACGGGACCTACCAGGAAATGATTCAAAGCGGGGAGATTGATGCGGTGGTCATTGCTACCCCAGATCATTGGCATGCGCCCATTGCCATTGAAGCCTTGAACAACGGGGTGCACGTGTATGTGGAAAAGCCGATGACGCATACTATTGAAGAAACCTATCGCTTGCGTGAGGCCGCCAATAATTCCAATGCGGTTTTTGCCGTAGGGCATCAGCATAGGCAAACCCTTAGCTTTAGAACGGCCAGGGATATTGTGGAAAAAGGTACTTTGGGCCATGTTTCACTTATTCAAACCAATACCAACAGAAATGACGACAATGGGGCATGGAACTACGAACTACATGAAAAGGCCAATCCCAATACCATAGATTGGCAGCAGTTTTTAGGTTCCGCTCCCCAAATTCCCTTCAACAAGAACCATTTCTTTAGATGGCGTAAATGGTGGGCCTACGGTTCCGGACTTTCCGGGGATTTATTGACCCATGATTATGACCGATTAAACTGTGTACTTAATATGGGGATTCCAGAATCGGTAATGGCCTCTGGAGGGGTATATACCCATAATGATGGCAGGAATGTCCCTGATGTGATGCAGGTAAATATGGAATTCCCCAATTTTACCACGGGCAGCAGCCAAGTAAAGGGTAAGGAGCGGGGCATGACATTCTGTTATAGTGCAACCTTGGGCAACGGTTTTAATAGGCCAACCATCCTTATGGGACACGATGGTACCATGGAATTGGGAAATCGATTGACCATCTGGCCGGATGGTGGCTCAACCCGCTATGCCGAAATGTTGGAAAATGATAAAATGAGCCCTGGTATTCCCATTTATCAGTACAATCCAGGGGCCAATGCCCCGGATGCGGTTTCCTCGGCAACATCACAGTATTTTGCGGACAAGGGGTTAATGTGGACCTATATTGATGGAAAACGGGTAGACTCCACTTTCCTGCACATGCGGGAATGGTTGAGTGCCATACGAAACGGGGGCAAGGTGAGCTGTGGGATCAAAGAAGGTTTTGAAGAAGCCATCGCTGCCCATATGGCCGGTCTATCCTGGAAGTTGGGCAAACGTATTGAATGGGACAGGGAGACCGAAACCATAAAACCTATTGAAGGTTTGGATTTGGATGAGGTACTACTTTCCAATGAAATGATTCGTACGGATTACATTAAAGTTTCCTAGGCCCCTTAAAGTGTTACATAGGAAATCAATTGTTCCACGGTAGGATGGTCATTGCCACCAGCGGGTTCAATGGTGATGTTCAGTGATTCGGCCCGGTCAATATATTTTAAGGTGACCAGATCCTTATCCGTTGGCAGCAATCCCATATTGATCATTTCCCCATCCACATCACTCCACATTTGATAGGTTTGATGGCTGGGAAGTTCGGGCAATCCTTTAGGATTTACTACAACAAGCCTATCATCGTGGTTGACGTAGGCAACGGCCCTGGAGTTGGGGATTTTTTCATTGCCCTTTAGGACGAAGGGAATGGTGCTCGGATTATTGATCAGTTGCAAGCGGTTATTGGTGAGTTCGTAGTTTTCTTCCAACAGGTCCAATCGCTCTTCCAATTCTACGGATTGATTTTGAAGGGAATTCAATTCTTTTTTTGTCGCTTGCCATTTGGTGTACATCCAAAATGTGGTCAGCATAAACAGAATGGTCAAACTTGCTGCTGTCCAAAGCCAATGGGTGGGAAGCTGCTTTATTTTCGTTCCTTCCATTTGAACTTTTAAACTATCCTTTACATGGGAAGGGGGATTTATGGCATTTTCAAAGGCCATACGTTCAAAATCCGCTTCAAGTTGCTGGAGCTTTTGTCTTAAATCGGCATGTTCACTGATGGCACGTTCTACCGCTTTGGTTTCATCAGTATCCAGTTCATCCAACAAATACTTTTCAAGCAATCCCTCTTTTACTATGTAGTCCTTATCCATCATCCTATCACTTCCGTTACCCACCAAAATAATACTATCCCAATTTTATAACTTTCCCTTAGCAACTGTAAGGCCTGTCGAATATAGCTTTTAAACGTTCCCAGGGGTACTCCCATTTCCTCGTTGGCCTCCCTATGCGTGTATCCCCTAAAATATACCAAGGATATGGCCTCCTGGTGATGTGGCTCCAGTCGACTTATTGCTCCATTGAGCTTTTGGAGATCCACTTCACTTTCCGTTGTGCTCTTATCCTTAAGTACACCTAAATCCTCATTTTGGATGAGCTTATCAGACTTTCGTACGGCATTTAAGGCCGTATTTTTGGCTATTCGGTACGCCCAGGTGTAAAATCGTCCCTTATCCGGATTATAAGAACCCATTTTTTCCCAAATCTTTACAAAAGTTTCCTGAAGTACGTCCTCTGCCAGCACCTGGTTTTGACAAATCCTTAAAATGACTCCGAACAAAGCCCCTGAGTACTTGTCATATAGTAGGTATAGGGCATCCTTATCCTTGTTGATGATTCGCTGTATGACTTCGGTGTCTTCCAAGGGTGGTGGTTCCATTGATGTTAAAGATATGATAAAAAGGGGTTCTTCTTCATCCAAGCCTAAAAACCCTGTGTATTTACGAACAGAAGCGCGCATTTAGTCTTTTAAATCATTAAAACAATTAAACAAAACAAAATGAAAAAATTAGTTTTTATTCTTACGACCCTTGCATTGATGGCCGCCGTACTAACGACACAAGCACAAAAAGGGCAGGACATTGTGGACATCGCCGTATCCGTTGATGATTTTTCAACTTTGGTAACAGCCTTAAAAGCGGCCGATTTGGTGGATGCCTTAAAGGGTGATGGTCCATTTACCGTTTTTGCCCCTGTAAACTCGGGCTTTGCCAAAATTGATTCCAATACCTTGAATTCTTTGTTGGAGCCCGCAAACAAGGGCAAGTTATCCGCGATTTTGACCTATCATGTGGTTTCCGGAAAATTGGCTGCTTCGGATGTCGCTGCAGCCCTTAAAAGTGGAAATGGTAAAGCCGAATTGACAACGCTGCAAGGTGGAAAGCTTACCGCAGTAAGTAAAGATGGTGGCATCTTTTTAATGGATGCCAATGGAAATTACAGCAAGATTGCCAAAACGGATGTTATGGCATCCAATGGGGTGATCCATATCATCGAAGACGTGGTTATGCCAAAATAAATAAGTTGGGTGATTTTTCAATGTTGAAGGAGGAAACGCCGCCATATCATATGGCGGTGTTTTTACATGTTTACAAAAATGTGTCCAGCTTCGGGAATATCCGTTAAATCGAACTGCTTTTCGTTCAAGACGATTCCATGTTCCAGATAGGCCTTAAGATTGGTGAGCCAAAATGTCCAACCACAACTGCAGCCGTTATAAAGGTTCATTTTGGTTTTGTCGTCGGTTGCCATTTCATATTGTTTCAAAGTAACTAAAACGGCATTATTGACTTCTTCCAGTTCAACGGAAACTTTGCAGCCATCATTGGCAAAAGTAAAATCGATGAAATCCTTCCCATTGGCTTCCAGAATGGTACCTTCTTCCTTTCCATTCCAATTGTGCCATTTCCAAACGTAACTATCGCCTTTCTGTATGGTTTCTTCATCATTTCGTTCAATTCCATTGACATCGGTGTAGCTTGCATCACTCAAAAACCAACTTTTGATACCCTTTATGGTGGTCCAGCATTCATATATTTTTTCAATGGAGGCGTTAATGTGGATTTTCTTTGTAAACTGGTCAAAACTGAATTCCATTACTTTTTTCTTTTTAATTCAAAGTTGTGGATTTCCCTCCCCAATTGGGCCAGGAAAGGAATTCCAATCTCGTCGTATTCGTAATTGTCATCATTGAAAATTCCGTCCTTATTTACCAAGATTGTCGCGGTTATCATAAAAGCGACATCGTTTTGGGTATCTTGGATGTAAGCACAGTCCGTCAATGTACCATAAGCGTAGCCTACTTTATTGAAGATTTTGATATGCTCCGGCATGGGCTCTTCGGAATCACCGAACATAAAGAACTTCACATAGCCGTCATAGTATTCCTCCCTATCATAACCGGCTTGATAGGGTAGGGCAGACATGGATTGTAACAAAAACCGGTGTTGGTCGGGAGATATCTTGAAACGCTCTCCAACAGGAAATCGATCGGGAAATATAATCCGTTTTAAAACCTCATGTTGCGTCTTCACGGGATAATGGTTTTTAAGCCCAAAATCGAACGGCTCCCCATAAAGGGAATCCTCGGCATAAAACCCCTCTCCTTTTTTAATTGTTTTAAGTTGAAGGTGTTGCGGAGGTAAGCTTACAATTGGAGTGGATACTACGGTACTACTGTCATTTTCATAAATGACCAGGGGTTTTGTGGTCACGTCATCCGCATTTGCGGTGGAAAGTCGATGGGAAATTCGAATAGGTCCGACTTTCGTATTTTTAATTCTTGTGTTAAGGTCATCAAAACCCAAGAATTCCACCAATCGGTTATTGGCGGCATTATCACTGACTGCAAAAATTTCCTTGATGGCCTCCCGAAATGAGGTTTCTACCGAATCCCCTTCGATGTAGAATCGAGAATCCAGATGTAAGGTATCCAATTCGTTCAACTTTTCCAATGTGGCCACTGCGGCGGGAAATTTAACGGTACTGGCCGGATAGAAGTAGTTTCCATCATCTATCTGGAAATCGTAATCGGTTAAAATCAGGCTGTCCCCATCCCGGTCTATTTGGGTATACCTGATTTGGACCTCATAGGGCCCAATACTATCCAAAACCCTACGAATACGTTCATCCTGGGATGCCAATGCCGCGTCCAACGCATTATCATAGGTCATCTTTTTGGAACACGAAAAAACCAATAGGGAACCTAAAAGAAACAGGCCTTTGTTCATGGGCACGTATGCTAAAGGTTTTTATCCAAATACAGTTCTCCGCGATGCGGTTTTAAATCGTCCCGCACTTGGGGCATCTCAAATTCGGCAACTACCAAAAATACGATGCTGTGCGTTCCGTTTATCTTCTGATGGCCAACAATATTGTATTTCAATTCCTCATTAAAAACATATTCCTTAAGGTGCTTGGCATAATGTTCGGCCGTCTTTTCGGAGGCGAGACCTTTAAAATCCCAGAGTAATTTTATCTTTCTATCAAGAAGGGATGCTTTCATTGGGTGCTATTTGTTTAGGACCGAAATCCCTTTTTCGGCAAAGTTTTTAAAATCTTCCGCGTATTTTTTGGACTGTTTTTTAAAGGCACCGGGCATAAGAAAAGCCATAAGTTTCATGCCAAAGCCCTCAAATTGGAATTCACTTTCCGAAATCCATCGGGTCTTTCCATTTTCTTCTTTAAAGAAGTTCTTTTGGATGTTATGTACTCCCTTGGTATCGTAGGTGGCGTGAAATTCCTCGGGCATATTTCGTTTGATGATGGTTTCCACCATTTCCATATCGCGTTTGCCCATTTTAAATTTCATGTTCATTTGGGCACCCTCTTGCCCTGTTTCCCCGGAAATTACGTCATAGGCAAGCAATCCACGCATCCAGTGCTTCATATTGTCCGGGTTGTCCAACTTTGTGATGAATTCGTCCCTTGGCAGGTCAACCAGGACTTCAGTAGTGTATTTCATTGTAGTTAGCTTTAGTTAGGTTTTGCTAAGATATTGATTTACAGTATAGCTCAAAAATCCATAGTTAACTACGATAGACTTGTGATCCTTTAAGTTATTGTTATTTTTGTGCAATGCTTTTGAGGAGGAATATAATTCTGTGGTCAATCGTCATTTTTTGTGGTCTTCTTTCGTTGTCATGTGGCGACTATTTTAATGGGAATGAAGATCAGGTGGCTTTGGCCCGAGTAGGGGACAGTTATTTGTATAAGGACGATTTAAGGTCCTTGATTACCCGGGACATGTCCCCACAGGACAGTGCGGCCCTTGTGGTGAACTATATCAACAATTGGGCTTCCAAGCAGTTGTTGTTGTCCAAATCCAAAATAAACCTCCCCGAGGAAAAACTTGCCGAATTTGACCAATTGGTTGCGGACTATAGGGCGGACCTGTACACCAAAGCCTATTTGGAAGCATTGGTGCGACAATCCCAGGACACTACAATTACCGCCCAACAGTTACAGGAGTTTTATGAAACACAAAAAGAAAACTTTAAACTGGATGAGAAGTTGGTCCAGCTCCGTTTTGCAGTGTTACCAAGACAATTTTTGAACCAGCAACAAGTGGTGGATAAAATGAAGAATTACAGTGAAGAGGATAAAGCATTCCTGGATTCCATAGCGGTCCAGTTTAAAAAGTTGCATTTAAACGATTCTGTTTGGGTCAGTGCGCCCAGAGTGATGGCAGAGATACCTGCCATAGACTATGCCAATGAAGAGCGGTACTTAAAGAAATCACAATTTTTTGAATTACAGGATTCCTTGGGGGTATATTTGGGCAAGGTTACCAATGTATTGGAGGTTAATGATGTAGCTCCCCTGAGTTATATTGAACCTAATATAAGGCAGATCATATTGAATAGGAGACGACTGGAAAGAATACGGAAACTGGAAAGTGATATTTTGGATGAAGCCATTAAAAAAAGTGAATTTGAAATCTATGGAAATAATGAGTAGGAAATTAATGTGGGGCTTCTTATTGGCAGGGAGTATGGTTTTTGCACAAGAAGGGGAAGGATTGAATGAAGCCAGTGTAGCCACGGATACCACGGTTTCCCGGAACATGGCAAAACTGGACGGTATTGCGGCAGTGGTTGGGGATTATGTGATTCTGGATTCCGATATTGAGAAAACCTTGATCGACTTAAAAAGCCAAGGGGCTTCTACGGAAGATGTGACCAATTGCCAGTTATTGGGTAAGTTAATGGAGGATAGGTTGTATGCCCACCAAGCGGTGCAGGACAGTCTCTTGGTATCCGATGACCAGGTGAACGCTACCTCCGATCGGCAGATACAACAGTTGACCTCTCAAATAGGCAGTGTTGATAAAATGCTGAAATATTACAAAAAGACAGACTTGGAAAGCTTTAGGCAGGAGCTTTTTGAAATCAACAAACTGAGAATGTTATCCGAAAGGATGCAATCCAAAGTAGTTGAGGATATTGAGGTCACCCCGGAAGAAGTAAGGCAGTTCTTTTATCGAATCCCAGAAGATGAAAGACCGGTGTTCGGTGCGGAATTGGAGATATCCCAAATCGTGAAACAACCCAAACCATCGGAAGAGGAAAAGCTTAAAGTCATCAATAGGCTTAAGGAAATTAAACAGGATGTCCTGGAAAACGACGCCAGTTTTAATGTAAAGGCCATTTTGTACTCACAGGACCCAGGTTCAAAATCAAAGGGCGGTTTCTATAGTATGACGAGGGAGACCCCGTTCGTTAAGGAATTTAAGGATATCGCCTTTAGTTTACAGGAAGGGGAGATATCCGAACCTTTTGAAACGGATTTTGGATACCATATCATAAAAATGGAAAAAATCCGTGGTCAGGAAAGGGATTTACGACATATCTTGATGATACCGGAAATCTCAAGAAAGGCTATGGAAGAGGCCGCTAAGGAGCTGGATACCATTCGCCAACATATTTTGGATGGAAAATATAGTTTTGACGAAGGCGCCCGTAATTTTTCAGACGAAAAGGAAACGAAATTTGATGGCGGACTATTGCGAAATCCCATTAATTTCGACTCTAAGTTTGAATTGACCAAAATGGATCCCTCACTGTACAATCAGGTCAGGAATTTAAAGGACGGTGAGATTTCAAGGCCCATAAAAGAGGATGACCCTCGGGGAGGACCACCCAAATTCAAAATTATGCAGATTACCAATCGGTATGATGAGCATAAGGCCGATTTTGCCCGGGATTACATCAAAATTCAGGAATTGGCCATGCGGGACAAACAATTTAAGGCGGTGAGGGAATGGATGGCCGAAAGGATTGATGATACCTATATTCTAGTCGACGATGACAACAAAAGCTGTAATTTTTCCAATAACTGGCTAAAGCAATAATATGTCCGACGTTACTGCCGTCCAAGACCTTGTCCAAAAACATAGTGATTTAAAACAGGAGATTGGTAAGGTAATCATTGGCCAAGAACAGGTCATAGAACAAATTCTTTTATCCATTTATACCGGGGGGCATTCCTTGCTTATTGGAGTTCCCGGTTTGGCAAAAACCTTGATGGTAAATACCATAGCCCAGACATTGGGCTTGGACTTCAAGAGAATACAGTTCACGCCCGACTTAATGCCCAGTGATATTTTGGGAAGCGAGGTTTTGGACCAAAATCGGAATTTTAAGTTCATCAAAGGCCCCATTTTTGCCAATATCATTCTGGCAGATGAGATCAACCGGACCCCGCCCAAAACACAGGCTGCCCTATTGGAAGCCATGCAGGAAAGGGCCGTAACCGTTGCTGGACATCAATATAAACTGGAACTCCCTTATTTTGTTCTGGCCACACAAAACCCTATTGAACAAGAAGGTACCTATCCACTGCCAGAAGCCCAATTGGATCGTTTTATGTTCGCCATTAAATTGTCCTATCCCTCCATTGAGGAAGAGATTGAAGTGGTCAAGTCCACGACCACGGATAAATCGGTGAACCTTAATACACTCTTTAGTGCCGATGGCATAAAAGAAGTACAACAGTTGATTAGAAGGGTCCCCGTGGCGGACAATGTTGTGGACTATACGGTACGACTGGTCAATAAGACCCGTCCCGATTTGGGTTCGGCTTCGGAATTTGTGAAGAATTACGTGGATTGGGGAGCGGGACCACGGGCATCCCAAAATTTGGTCATGGCCGCAAAGGCGCACGCTGTTGTCAATGGCAAGTATTCCCCGGATATTGAGAATATAAAAGCAGTGGCCCATGGTATCCTAAGGCATAGGATCCTCAAAAATTATAAGGCAGAGGCTGAAGGAATTTCCGAGGATGACTTGATTTCCCAATTATTGGAATAATATCGAATTCCCTCCCATCTTTTTAGGGCAACGCTATGGATAGACAGACCATTGCACCGGCTTTAATGCTTAAAAATTCTTCGCAACCTGATAATAAAACATTTCGTCTTTCGGTTTTTGAATGCTGTTTTTTGCCATGAGAATATCGGTCGCCTCGGTGTAAATAAAATGGTACCAAAAGATAAAGAATTCTTCAAACGAAACTTCCTTGTCAAAATTCAGTTCACGGTATATGGCTTCAAAACTGGGTTTGTTTCTGTTCAGGATATCAAGCAGGCATGGGAAAAATGCATTGGGCATTTTACGGCTTATCACCTGCATATCCTTTTCATCAAAAACATAAATAGTCTTGTCCTCATAATTATCCCAACCAACATTGGATTGAATCCGTTTGTTACCATACACGGAAATGCCTATTGAATCATTCCAAAAAAGTCCCATGTTGCCATAAATTCCGAAAGGTTCGGTAGTGTTCGAAGGGGCATCTTCAACAATGGCAAGGTAATACCGACTTCCATTTCGTAAAGGTCGCTTTGTGCTTAAAAAACCCTCTTCCACCTGCTGGATTTGAAAATTATCGAGGAGGACATTGCTTAGATAAAAGAAGGATAATTCACGAAAATCATGGTGCTTTGAAATATTCATTTCGTTATGTATCCTTTTTATTTCCGGTAACCAGTTGTTGATACTGTCCGCAATTTCGTTGGCTACCTTTTGGCCTTTTTCCTTCAATAGATTCCCTCGCTCCAACGTTAATATCCCGAGGTTGGGTTGATAGTAATCCCCTTTTTTTGTAAGTAGTTTGTTTTCAATTAGGGCACCTATGTTCCGCTCCGTTGTCCCAGGGGCCCATTTCAGCGCACTTTCAATGTCAGAAAGCGGAATATTGTAATGCAACGCCGTAAGAAACTGGACCAGACTATCTTTATTGATGTCAATTTTGGGGCCGTCGTATCCGGATATTTGGTATACCAGTAGCGAGGAATCAAGAATACTATCAATTGTTCTGCTGTTTTTAGTGGAACAGCTTACCAAAATAGTAATAACGAGTGCGGTAAATAGCGTCTTCATGCAGTAATGTTTATTGTCAAAAATTAGGGTTTGCAAAGGTATTGCGTTTTCCCATTTTTTCTAGGGTTTTCCCTTTTTTAAACCGAATCCTTTCAACGATGTCATGTGCATTTGATTTTCGACTGCTACATGGTATTGTTCACCAAGGAGTCCACATTTGCGGACATTACTTTGCAGGGTTTTGTGAAGGGCCCTCTTATTCTACAATTTTAGTAATATGGCATGGCGCGGCGATGCTATTATGCTCTCAAAAAAGGGGGAACGCGTTTCTGGTTGTAGCAGGCGAATGTTACATTATCATACGGTTTGGCCATGATGCGTATCCTAAGGGTTTTGCTCTATGGTAATAGTTGTGCGTTTGCTTTTTATTCAATTAATTTTTCAATTTCGTTACCTGTCAAGTATTGAACATTCTTCGTGATTTTTTCAATATCCCAATTCCACCATTCAAGTTCCAATAGTTTTGTTATTACCTCTTTGGAAAATCTTTTTTTAATTTCTCTTGCAGGATTCCCGCCAACAATTGAATAGGGCTCAACATCTTTGATTACTGTCGCGTTTGTAGCAATAATTGCTCCGTCTCCAATAGTCACTCCTGCCATTATTGTTGCGTTGTAGCCGATCCACACGTCATTACCGATATTAATATCTCCCTTCTTAGGATAAGTCTTGCCTTCCATTGCATTTTCCCACCCATGTCCAAAAATTGCAAAAGGATAAGTTGTAAGTGAATTTGTCAAATGATTTGCTCCATTCATTATAAATTTTACGTCAGATGCAATCATGCAAAACTTCCCTATAATTAGTTTGTCACCTATAAAGTCAAAATGATACTTTACGTTTTTTTCAAAATTCTCCACATTTTCGAAATCATCATAATACGTGTAATCTCCAACAATGATTTCAGGATTTTTAATGACATTTTTTAAAAAACAAAGTCTGTCGTAATTTTCAAGTGGAAATTTTATGTCTTTATTTGGTCCTGTCATATCGTCTTCAATTTGTTAATTTTTAGTGATTCCAAATGACGCACAACGCCGGGCTATGTGCAATAGCTGTGCGAGTCGTGTACAGGTTGGTGCGCTGATGCCGAACCTTTGGGAAATATAGTGAAAACCTGTAACGATATTATGGTCCTTTGGCCCTATTTTCAGTTTTATGTACTACGGCATCGTTTTTTAATAAGATCATGTAGTGGCGATATATTCCTTTTTTCAAAGTATTGGGAACGGTGTTCGCAAACCACTGCGTAGAGCGGCCGATGAATTCCTATAAAAAACAATACGAATGTCATGAATAATGTCACATCATCAGTGGGTCATATGAAACATTGGGAATTTTATCGTTGAATGGCTATAAAACTATAAAGGAGTGATGTAGTTGCACCACATCACTCCATTGTTTTTAGGATCTGCCGTTTTTATTAAGTTTACTTCGGCAAGATCACACTTTACGATTTAAATCATACCGTTTGCATGTGCCATATGCTCAGGAATCATTTGTCGCACTGTCCAATATTCGACAATTGACCCATTGGATAATCTATACATGTCATATTGAACAAAACGGGTTCCTGCTTTCTCGAATTCGGACTGTGTCATTACAAAATTGTGTTCTCCAATGACACGATGTAATCGAAATGAGTCATAATCGGTTTCAAAGTCCGATAGATGAAGACCATCGCCTAAGAAATCCGTTGTTTTAGCAGTCTGTTTCCCAATCAGCACTTGTTCTACAAAACGCGCTACAATCTTTTTATTTACTGCGGAATTTTCTTGACCATCAATGGCAACGGTCCCGATGACTTTGGGTTTGGAACCAACAATTTCCTGTACCGCATCCCAGTGTTCGGAAATTAATCCGTTTTCAATGCGATAAAAATCAACTGTAGCATTTTCCTTTCCCATAAATTCAATTTGTGAATGGACAGCTACAAAATTGTCCTCACAAATGAATCGCATAAAGGGTTGCTTTGGATTCTCAGGTTTCGGCATCTGTTTTAACAGGGCAAGAAATTCCATAAATCCAGTTTTTCCGGTCTTTACCGTAGGATTGTGTTGGATGTAATCAGCTGCAATTACGGCATCGGCAAATTTCTCATTTCCTTGTCCAAACACTTTGGAATAAAAATCAAGTATTAATTGTTTATTGGAATTTTCGTTTTTTAAATCAGTTTTAATCATAGTATGTGAATTGGTTTTGCATGAAATCAGTATCATCATGCAAAACATTGTAGATATGTTTGCCATATCGTACTGGTTATTAAATGAATATGTAAAGTCTAAGGGTGTATCACTTGGATACTACACTCCCTTATGAAGAATTGGATCTGTCCAATGATGGACCTACTCGAAAAAAAGCGGGATTTTCGGAGAAGAAATCTTGTATGTCGTAAAATGAATTTTCAGTACTGCAAAAGTATAAAACCAGCTTTTATTCCGCTATGTTTTTTATTTATAGAGCAACATTTCCGTTTTTTATGGGTAGGTAAGGGTGGGTATAGACCGCCAGTAAAGGTTTTTAGGTATCGATTTTCGGGTCGGTTACTGGATTTGGCAATTTCATCACCTGTTACGTGAACGCTTTTTGGGGAACTGGCCTTTTATCATTTCAGTTTATGTCTTTCCTTATTCAAAAAGTCAATAATGATCTTCACTTGCTTGTCAATGTCCTTAATCTTGGCAAAACTATAGATCAGACTTCTCTTTTTTCCATCAGTGAGTCTGTCAAAAATAGCCTTGGCCTCCAAATCCTGTCCCAAAAAAACGGTCAGCACCTCGGGAATCTCCACTCCAAGCTGGTCGGGGTCTTCCTCAATTTTATAGCTGACCTCATTACCTATTTCCTTGTTCAACTTCTTGAGGTATTTTCCGGCAATAATGATATAAAAGTTACCATCTCCCAAATGGTTCAATCCACAACGATAGGAAACTTCTTTGTCAATTGTACAAATCATCCGTGTGGCTCGCTTTCTACTAAACTGATTAATGATTTTCGAGTCAAGCTTTAAGTAGAAATAGCCACCTTTTCTTTTTTCAAGTTGCTTGATGGTTTGTTTTCCTTTGTACGACGTCATTATGTCACATTCCTATTGCACTTAACGGACTTCTGTGTAATCAGTTGCGGAAAAATCGACTTAGATTTTTTCGCTAAACATTAGTTATATACCGTGTTGGGCGGCTTATTTTTTATTTCCATTCTAATCGGTTTGTAGCCTTTTGCCGCAAGAAGTTGTAAGAGTCCTTGCTCGCCACCTAGATGTCCCATTCCAACAGCTATAAAAGCCGGTTCATTTTCGACGAGACCAACTAAGTCATCAATCCAGTTTCTATTTCTTTGGTCAACGATCAATTTGGTCATTCTTTTGGGCATTTGAAATATAAGGCTGTCTTTAAAAGACTTGATTTGTTCTTTTTTATACATCTTTAGGCTTTGTTGATATGCTTGAAGCATTTTGTCCTTTTCAAAATTGGCTTGAGGAATTTCGATTTCGTTCAGGTTGGTCAATATCCTTAAGATTTCGTCTGTCGTTTCAAGTCCAGTAATTCTAATTCCGTTGTCCTTAGCTGTTTTTATGAGTTGGTTCTCCATTGTAACCAATTCGTTTCCATACTCAGAGATAATTACCTTATAACTTTCTGTGAGGATTTTGGGCATTTCAAAATCCATGAACTTTTGCTGTTCAAATGTGTTGGTCACGTCCCTTTCCAAAGCTAGTGTACTGCATTCTGTAAGTATGGCAATTGCATTTTCAGATAGTTTCAATTCACTTCTCGGATATAAATGAACAGTGCCAAAAATATAGGATTCCGTTCCGTTTTTTGATGTAATTTTCCACAGGTTACCTTCATGGAAGGTAGATGCTTCTTCTTGAAAACAAGAGGCTAGAAGGAGTAAGATTGGAATTATGAATTGAGTTCTTTTCATATGATGCCCAACGTATCGGCCATGATTTCGTTATTGTGTCCGACCTGCAATTTAAAATTGCGCGCGGAAGGTGCTTTTTTGCAGAACTGTTTCATCGAAATCCAGCCGAATTATTGGTTATTGGGTTTAAAGTTAGCAAGAATGCCGCAATGAATTAGAGCCCTTGTTGGCCGCAGGTTTTATTTCTGTTGAATTTGCGGGAATTTGTCTTTCACCAAATTCAATTTGATTCCAAACTCAAGGTACGCTTTTAAGCCGTCCAAAACTGTTGTAAATCCACCCGTGTTATTTTTAACTGCTTCAATCAAATCATTTCCAGTTTGATGGAATCCGTAATTTTTGATTACAACATAGGTCGTTTCGTTGGCTAATTCCAAAAACTCAAATTCCACAGTTGTGGTCGGATTGTCCCATTCGATTATTATTTTTTCATCGGGTACAAGTTCAACCACTTTTATTTGGTCGGCTACACCATACATTTCCCATTCCCAAGTAACGGTTTTACCTTTTTCAAGTTTCCCACTTGACTTTGTGAACCAAAACATGGTGGTTAGCTTTGGGTCAACAAACGCCCGAAAAACCTCCGAAATCGGTTTTCTTATCATCATTTGACATTCCACCATGGGATGTTGTGCTTCACTCATTTCAGTATAGGGTTTTGAGGGATTCCCAACTTGTGGCCAATGTTTATGTGTTGCCGAATTTTCCAAAGGAAATGGTCCCTTGGGTCATTAAGATAACAAATCTGGGATGAATTCCGTTTTTGGGAATCCAACAAGAGCTAAACCTATTGTCTCCAGTGGTTTTTGTTTTTTAATCGAACGGAATCAAGTCCGGTTCTAAAAATGCTGTTTTTGCCAAATTCGAATGGTAAATGTCAAATCCGTAATGATAACCCATCAACTCCTTGAAATTATATTTTAACCGGGGAAATTCAGCAATAAAGTCCTTGAAATTATCAGCATTCGATTTGAGCATAAAATGATAAACCGCTTTAACCGCGGCCAAGGTCAACGTCATATTGAATTTACCTTTTGCTCCAACATGGTTCACAAACTTCTGTAATTGGTAGGGGATGTTTTTTTCCGCTTGTTTTATTCCATAGTTGTCAATATGTATCCATGCCAACCGTAAATGGGCTTCATGGGAAAAATGAGAAGGGTTTAATTCGCATGTAACGAATTTTTGTTCAAATTCAGCGTCAGAAAGTTCAAAATGCTTTTCCATTTTCTAGGTTTCTTAAATTACGGGCAATGGTCCGGTCCATGATGGATTATTGCCTTCGAAGTCCCGATGACTATTGGGGCAGGAGGAAGGCATAAAAACGGAAAATGTCCGTAAACGGTAAAGGTAATTAATTACAAAGGATTCCGTTTTAGGAATTCAGTGGCAATTGATTATGCACCGTGTTGTGCACTGGCGTCTTTTTCACTCGTTTTGGGAATTTGTCAACCAGATCGGAGAAGTGGTCGATTTATGGTCCCTACCAATGATGTCCTTATAAAGTTCAGGTTTTCTGGCATTTTTATACCTCCATCCCCCAGAGCGTTTGATTTTTTCCTTGGTGATTTTTGAAATGGTAATTTCATCTTGAAAGGATTTTATTTCGGACAAAACTTCTCCATAGGGATCTAGTATCATGGAATTTCCGTTTTTTAGGTGTTCACCATCATAGCCAATGGGGTTTGTAAATGCGTAATACACCCCATTATCGTATGCTCTTGCGGGTAGCCAGCGCATTAACCAACGCCTGCCTTTTGGGCCGTCGAATTCCAACCTCAGTGAAACAGGGTCGTTCTCACGGTTTTCCCAATAGGTATCGGCAACATAACCGCGGTGTGGCATTGCGGAAGGTGTACAGCCCGTAACATGGGGTGCAAAAATGATTTCCGCTCCCAAAAGGCTCGTGGCCCGAACATTTTCGATGACATTGTTATCGTAACAGATAAGGATTCCACATTTCCAACCCAGTAATTCGAAGACGCAATATTCCTGTCCTGGAGACATATGCTTGCTGATAAAAGGATGTATTTTTCGATACTTTGCCACCAATCCCTCTCCAGTAACACAGATATACGTATTGAACAGTGACCCATCCGATTTTTCCACTAAACCGGCCAAAACCGGAATGTCCGACGCCTTGGAAATGGCAATCAATTCCTGTGTGCTTTTTCCGCTGGGAACTTCTTCTGCCAAATCCGTTAACTGTTCCAAGCTCAAGTCCTTGGTGTAGGTGTAGGCGGTAATCGACATCTCGTGAAAACTAATTACGTCCGCTCCGTTGGATTTGGCTTTTTCGGAGAGTTTTCTGATTACCGATAAGTTATAGGCTTTGTCACCGTTCCTAGGTTGAAATTGGGCTACGGAAATATTCAGATTATCCATATGATTATAAATTGCCCGGTAAAGCTAACGATTGGTTTTTACGGGAAATTGTACAAAACCGACAATGGGTATGGCCCTAAATTTGAACAAGGTTTACGGCCAATCGTTTTGATTTTAAATACGTTGATGGCGTAAGACCAACAGTTTTTTTAAATTCCCTAATAAGGTGTGCTTGGTCGTAATAGCCTGCTTCGAGACCTAATTTGGTCAGCGAACTTTGTGTTTTGTCTTTCGTAAGGCCAAGAAAGGAGTGTAATTTAATGTTCCTAAGGAATGTTTTGGGATTAACGCCTATTTGCTCGGAAAACAACCTTTGCATTTTTCGTTCATTTACACCGATTTGGCTACAAAGGTCATTGACCAGGATATCACCCTTTTTTTTGAGGGCCAGTGATACGAAGTTCAGGATATAGGGGTTATGGTCATAGGTAAGTTCATCGAATTTTTTAGTAAAAAATGAATTTAGGCAACCAATCATGTCTATGGCATCAGCACTATAAAAAAGGTTTTCTTGAAGTCCCGAAATCCCTTTCCCTAAAACCGAAGGGGCATCTTCCATTCGATTTGTAAATAGGGAGGAATGCATACCGGTGAGGGCAAATAAACCCAAAGGTTGAAAGAGCACGATGACAACTGATGTAGCTCCTTCAATAAAAAAGTCCTGATATTCCGAGACTTGACCAAATAAGAACGTTTCAGGTAATGGGTTTTCCGAGTGAAGTGAAACGAATCCTTTTGTATTGAAACTGAATACCAATCCATTATGACCGTTTGCAAAATGTCTATACCGTTTCTTATCACTGTTGCTAATCTCAAACAAAAGATAATGCTTGATATATTTTGAAAGGTTTGGTGAGGGAGTGTATTGCATCAAATGATCTATGGTTTTGGCTTGTACACAGCAGTCTCGGCTATGATTTGCAGCGTCGCTATGAATCATGGCCATTATTGGTTTTAGTTTTTAATTCAGTTTTTTTGAATAGATTTTAATACTATCCCCAAAGGCCGTAAACCCCTGGGAATGGTATTTCCATCCTTTTTTTTCATAAAAATCATTCAATGCTGTTGAAAGATAGAGATTGTCAAACCCTCCTTTTCGGGATTCGTCGATACCATGTTGTATCAATTCATTGGCCAAACCCTGGTTCCGATAACTTTCATCAACGAATAGACAAGCAAACCAAGGAAATAGATCTTGCCTGCTTATCAGGTCATTTGTCAATAATGCATAGGAACCAATAATTTTCTCTTTATCGAGCATGAGGTAAAACTTTGGCAAGGATTTATTATCAGCGATTGAATTTTCAATACAATTTTTATAAAAATCAAAATTTGATTCGTTTCCCCATTGTTTCCAGAAGTATTCAATTCCCCTTTCCAATAGCTTACTTTCCTTATGTAGTAACTCAATATTCATTTTTTAAATCAATATGAACGTCTCGGCTATGATTTGCGGCGTAGTGTTTTTATTCATAAAGGTTTTTGGTATCTGCAATTGAGATTTCCACTAGTAGGTCCCCCAACTTACTACAAATAGCATTGAAAAAGTGTTCCCCCTTTGCTTTGGTCGATGCTTTGGGATTTCCCACTCCAGTATCCTCACTTATTTGACTCCAAGGCCTTTCCGTCCAAGCCCAACCCTCATTAAACGCTTTTATTTTGTTTTTTTTCTCAATTCCGTCGCCCCAATCTTCTTTTGGCAGGACCAATTCAGGGGCCAAATGAAGCATAAGACTTGTTTCCATTTCGTCGGCATGGTCTCCCGGATCATCGAAAAAATCATTTCTATCGACAACCTTTACCCATTCGCCAACACATAAAAACATTTTTGGAAATAGCAGTCCAAGCTCTCTAACGATTGATTTCCAGTTATTTCCCCCATGACTGTTCAAAATCATAAATTTTTGGATTCCTTGACGGTCCAATACGCCAATGATGTCTTTTAAAATAGCGAATTGGGTACTTGGGTTCAAATTCATATCCAGGTAGATGTCGGACTGTCCGGTATTGACCCCAAATGGAATTGTAGGCAATATGATGACTTTGGCTCCTTTCTCCCAGGCAATCCTTCCGGCTTCTTCCGCAATTGCCGTTCCCTCAATGACATCGGTCGAGTAGGGTAAATGGTAATTATGGGCTTCTGTGGCCCCCCAGGGAAGTACGGCTAAATCAAATTTTTCATTCTTTAAATGTTTCCAATTGGTATCTGCCAGTACGTAAGGTCTTATCATTTGCTTCTTTTTAAGGGCTAGGCCACGTTTTGTACAAGTGGAGCAGGGTTTGGTCTGCATAAACCCGAACACTTGGGCGTGTGCAGGTTGTTTTTTCTATAACTAACATCGACCCTACATTTTTTATCAACCAAAATCCGTCAAATTGAGTGGTTTTTCGTAATAAAATGAAGAAAAATTGTATCGAAATTAGGATTTTGCAAGAAAATTACTTGCCTGCCTCGCCGTCAGGCAGGTTTTCGATACATTTTTGTTATCGCAAAAACACTCAAACTGACGTAATTTTCTTATTCTAAATTCACGTTACAACCATCAAATTAAGGATTCCCATCCTAAATCCAATGCGTCGATTTTCCATCCTCTTCAGTAAATATATCAAAAGGAGTGCTCCATAAGGATTCAAATTACACCTATTTCAAGAAACCATCAAAGCCAATGGTAACTATGTAAAACATATGGTTTGCCAAATAATCCTTATTGGAATATCCATTATAAACGAAATGAAGTTAATCGCTATCTTTAAGGGATACTTAATCCAATCAAAATGACAGACCGTAGAAAATTCCTCCAAAATGCCTCCGCTTTTGGCATGGCAACCGTATTGGGAGCCTGCACCTCTCCCGAACCTAAAGAAGCACCAAAAGTTGAAAAACAGGACAATATCAGAAGAAATCCCATTGGGGTTTCGACCTATTCGTTTTGGCAGTTTAACGGTCCCAAGGAAGACGTGCCGATCGAAATGTGCATTGATAAGGCCGCAGCTATGGGTTTTGACGGCATTGAACTACTGTTGGTACAGATGACCTCCGAAGAGAACAGCTATCTGCAAAACCTCAAGAAGCGTGCCTTTCACGCTGGATTGGACCTCATGGGGTTCAGCACACATCAGGGCTATGTTTACCCCGAAAAGGAAAAACGTGACGAGAACATTGCCAAAACGATCAGGCAGATAGAATTGGCCTATGCCTTGGGCATACCCACAATGCGATTGAATACCGGACGCTGGGGAACCTCAAAGAACTTCGACGATCTCATGGCCAATAAGGGTATTGAACCGACACTGGAAGGCTATACGGATGAAGATGGCTTTAAATGGGTGATCGATTCCATTGCAGCATGCATTCCAACTGCAGAAAAGTGTGGAGTGGTCCTGGGCTTGGAAAACCACTGGGGATTGGGACGCACTGCGGAAGGCGTGAAGAGAATTGTGGACGCCATTGACAGTCCTTGGTTGCAAATGACCTTGGACACGGGCAACTTTTTGGAAAATCGTGAGGAACAGTTGAAGCTTATGGCCCCCCAAACTTTCCTAGTTCAAGCCAAAACCTATTATGGCGGAGGTAAATGGTATTCATTGGACATCGATTATCCTGCCATTGGTCAAATGATGCGGGATGTGGGATACAAAGGATGGATATCACTTGAGTTTGAAGGCTTGGAATCCCCTGATACGGCCGTGCCCAAGAGCTTGGAGGTATTGCGTGATGCTTTTTATTACGAGATTTAGTCCTAATGAAGTGCCGTTACGTTTCTTTCGTAGCTCCTTAATGACCGCTTGAATTTTCCGCCAGCCGCTATCGGGATGGGAGGACCATAAAATTGTTTCAGGACATTTTGTGTCTTTTTCTACGTGCACGCAACGGTCGCGGCCATGATTTGTGACGTCGCAATGAATTATAGACCTTGTTGCGGTGTAGTTTTTAATAGGTACATAATTCGTATTCAAAATGGGGCATTCTCATTTACTTTGGATAATAGCCATTTAATATCTTCTTCCATAATATCCTCAGTGCTATTGAACGTGATACGTTTGGCGTGTTTACCTTTTCCACTGAATTTCAGTCTATCATGGTTAAGCTCATTAATGTGATGTACATAAAGCATACAGGATTCATTGGTTCCTTCCTGAATTCCACATAACACGTTATTCTTCCCATTCCTTGAATATAAAACCAATTTCACTTTTGCACCGCCAACAATGTTTCCTTCAACATTATCAAAATAGGACTCGATGATTCCCTTTAATTTATTCCCTATTTTATTGGCTTTGGCGCTTTTGAATATTTGATTAAAATTTTCCATGTTAGTAGTATAGTTCTTTTGTTAGTACCCCGGAACGGTCTCGGCTAAGATTTCGTTCTTGCCTCAGACAATTCCAAGCATCCCAACTAGCTCGACACAGGCTTTGTCCAAGGGTAATCAAATCCGTTGTGTGCGTTTATAACGATTTTGTAGCTGGCATTTTGGTCATTTTTTTGTTCGTATGGACTTCGCTAAATAGTAAGCCGTTGGAATAAAAAACAGTCCCAAAACCAGAGGTAAAAACCAAGCGCCAAGTCCCTCCGCACTTCCGTTCACGTTTTGAATGGTTTTAAGGACAATGAGTCCAAATACCACTACGATGACCAATTTTAAAAATCTGATCATTCGAGTGGCGTTGGTGTATTGATGAAGTGCATTTTCCGTTGTTGTCTTGGTCGGATAATTGAATTTGTGGGGAAATTTGTTCAGAAAGGTCAGCCCCATAAATAATGCGGTCGCAATGATTGGTAAGGACAGCATATGGTTTTTATTCCCGAATCCGTCCGCTTCCCCAGCCGCGTTGTAATGGATTGGGATGGTTTCCGGTAATGCAGAATAATGGAACAACGTCAACATCCAAATTCCTAGTAGGGCAATCCACCCTAAAAATTCAATCGTTTTATCGGTCGTCGTAAGACTTGGTTCTATTTTAGGTCGATTGCTCATTGGTCTGATTTACTTCGCTTTTCCCAACATGGGCTACACGGGTTCCTTTAACCGTCAGTTACGCGTCGTTTACCTTAAATTTCAAGTTTAAAAACGACTTTAGCAACTCGGATTTAACTCCCAATAGGGAAACTCCATCGTAATTATGGTTACCCATTGTTGTAACACGTTTTTATTTCATTCAATAGTATGTCCACATTGCTGTTCAGTTCAGTCGATCCGTTTAGTCTCAATACTTTACATTTGAGCAATTCGATCCAATTAGTATGAACCTTGAATGTTCTGCCTTTAAAGTTTGGGTTTTCGTATTGGTTTGCCCATTCCAGAAATGCTTTTGAGTTCCGTTGGATTTTTTTGTTGGTCAACAGTTTTTCTCCGTAACGTTCTGTTTCACGTTTTTTCAGTCGTTCCATTCGTTCCGTGTTTTCCAATCGGATAAAAATGGCCAGATCAAATGCCGTTTCCCACTCCTTTCCCCAACTTACCATTGAACCACTGACTATAACATCCCTAAACTTTTTGAAGTCCGCTTTCAGATTTTCATTCCGTTCTACCAAGGGTATTTTTTCCTGAAAGGGCGGATTGGTTTTTTTCCAGTAATAGTCATCAGCATCCAAGTGCTTAAAATCGGTCCTTTTCTCGATTTCCTTGCCCAAAGTTGTGGTTCCGGAACCAGATGCGCCAAAAAGTAAAATTTTCATGTTAAAGGACTATTTTTCTTGTTTTCGATTGCCTTGTCTAGGGAGCTGCGCCATTACTTATGGCCGTTGGCACACAACATAATTTAGTTATGTTCAAATAGTATGCTGGCAATTACGGAATTGATTTGATTCGGTCGTACTTTCCAGTCATAGGCCCCATTGGTCAACAAAATCACCGTAAGATTATCATTCGTCCGGTCATTCCAGTAATGTCTGAATGATGAAATTCCAGCGCCACCGTGACCAACCATTCTGTACCCATCCTGAAGTTTGTAGGATTCCCATCCCAAGCCAAAATAACCATCTGTTCCATTGGTTAATTTAACAGGTGTCCAGATTGCTTCAAGTTGGTCTTTGGTTAGAATTCCTCCATCCTGTACGGCTTGAAACCATTTTATTAAATCGTCCATGGCAATATTTAGACCCGCCCCGGCGTACATGGGTGGGGAATAATTCAGGGGGAACATTTCTAAATTTCCATTGTTGTTTTGGTAGCAGGTAACCCTATTTGGAATAACTTGTTTAAATCCACCATATCTAGCTGAACTTAAATTCAACTTGTCAAAATATTCGGTTTGCATATGGGATTCAAAATCCTGATTGGCCAATTTTTCAATGATGGCACGAATAAGCAAAAATCCGGTGGCATTGTATTTTGATTCCGTTCCTGGTTCGGAACTAAATGGTTTATCCCTTAAAGCGTCAATAACGGATTTTTCACTATCCGGGGCTAAATAAATCTGATAATCTATTTGGTCCGGAACACCAGAAGTATGGGATAGTAGTTGTTCGAGGGTTAATTTTCTCCAAGATTCCGGTAGGTCGTTTCTATTTGGAAGAAAATCCCCAACGGTTTCACTTACCTCCCGTTTATGGATGCTTATTAATTTATGAAGCGCAACTGAACTGAATAATTTGGATATTGAAGCTACAGGAAAGGACTTGTCCATAGTCATCGGTACCTTAAGTTGGGCATGTGCCGAACCGAATGATTTTTTGTGTACGACTTCATTGTCGATGAGGATGGCATAGTTTAAACCAATTATTTTTAGGCTATCGATGGTACTTTCCAAATAGGCATCCGTTTTACTAAAAGCACTTTTATCCTTTTCCTGGGCATGGAATTTTCCTGTCAAGCCAGTGATTACCAATAGAATTGCCAATTGTTTTTTCATTGATTGTAAGGTTTTTTGATTTTTATGTCGTGTAGTGATTTTGGTTATGATTCCCGTCCGCACCCAGCGTTGCCTACCCGAAAGGCAAGGCCAGCGTTCGGCCGGATTGTTCTTGCTTCCGACAACTTTGAGCATGTTAAATGGGCGCGAAAGATACTTTTGAATTCTTTAGCAAAGCTTTTTTATTGCGAATTAAATTTAGCTAAAATCATTAGGGGAGGAGGGAAGCGATGGGTTATGGCCATTGTTGCGTGTAGTGTTTCTATCTATTACAAGATGTAAAACGTATTTGTTGTTATTGGTTCTGGTATATCTTGCACACCTAATTGTTGTTTAATATTGATTTCAATAGTTCTGGATATACTTGTCATTGGAATATCCGTAGGCTTGTTTTCGAAGGGATCTTGAATATTCAATGCAATCTTTTCAACAAGAAAAAAAGGAATGGATATCAAAACCATAAAAGGAATTTCCATAAAATTTGGCATTTCTGCTAAAGAAAACGATAGGGTTATTAGAAAAATGTAGATAAAAAGATGCAAAGTTGATCTGTAGGTCTTTGGAAAGGCTGTATTTTTTATTCGCTCGGCCCTTCCCATGGAAGCACAGAGTCTTACTAAAGTATCGTCTATTTGTATTTGCTGAAAATCATTGATCAAGTTTTCTTTGTGTAGTAGGGATAAATCTTGTGATTGTTTGTTCAAAAGGGCAAGAGCAGGATTATTTGTGCAATCTATTGAATTTTGTTCTTGTTCGGAAATAAAGGTATTGACGTTGTTAGGTCTTCCATCATTTCTTAGATTTCTTGCCAATGCATAGCACCAAGCTATTTGTCTATAGGCCATTCTATTTGTCAATTCCTCGTTTTGCTTTCTTGAAAACCCCCTTAACTGAATGACCAAAGTTCTGGAATCGTTTACAATAGATCCCCATATTTTTCTGGCTTCCCACCATCTGTCATAAGATTGACTTAGTTTAAATGATAGTAATAATGCAATGGCAGTCCCTAAAAATGCTCCAATTGAAACAGGTATGTTTAAGTCAATCGAATACTTTGAAAGAACATATACAGCCGACGAAAATAGAGATACCATAACGATGTCCCATTTAATTATTTTGAACCAATATGTAATAGGAATTCTTTTTTCCAGTATCATAGCTTAATTATTTTACATTGCGAACCAGGGAAGGGCTACGCGCAATGCGGCCCTGGATATTTGTTGTATCGAAGATACATAAAACAAGGGTGTGGGAGAGGCCGTCCCAGGGAGCGAAGCGACCGATGAATTCCTATAAAAAACAAAAAGAATGCCATGAATAATGCTATATGCATTGTTAGCTGCTGGCTTCATTCTTCATTCTTTCATATACTTCTTTTGATTGCTCTAGATGTCTCTTTTCGTGGTTTACAATAATATCGAACGCTGTTCCTAATTTGTAGACTATATTTTTGTTCGCGGGTGAAGAAATTATGGTTCCTTTTTCAACCAAATCTTCGGAATTTTCAATCATCTTCTTCAATTCAGATTGGTGTTCTTTAAATCTATCAAGAATCCCAATTGGGATTTCACTTTTTGCGGGTTCCCAAATCGGAAATGTTTTCATTTTCTTTTTCCTGTCAGGTTGAACCGCTTTCAGAACCATTCTCTCAAAGAACGAAACCATAAATCCTGACTTTGCTAAAAAGGGAGTTTTATAAGTTCCTTTTCGTATGGAATCGATTACTGGAAAATAACATTTGTTGACTACAATTAGATGTTCAATATTCTGTGCAACACTCCATGTTTTTGAGTTAGGCTTCCAATTCAATTGCGCGTTGGTCAATCCACCGAAAATTTCGCTAAAGCCTTGCGTGTTTTTGTCGATTTGTTCGCCCCAGTTTTCCATGTTGATGACTTTTTTTTTGCTTACAGCTAATGGTCTCGCATAAAAGATGTTGGCAGATTTTGCTGACAGTGAACGATTTATAAAGTGTTATCGGTGTTCTTGCAATTTATAAAATAAGGGCCAATACGAATTTTGTTCGGAACACGTGTGGATTATTGACTTATTGATTCTTTAATTTCTTCTTGAATGACCGCATCAATCACACCTTGTTTTTTACGAAGGTTCAACCATTGATCAACATATGATTTCCAAACGATATCCCTTGGCATTAAATATGCCTTTTCAAAAAAGGCAAAAGGTTTTTCAAGATGGACCGCCTCCAATTCCAAATGAATTTTCTCTTGAATAAGTGCTTCGATTTGATCGGTAACCATTACATCGGCCTCTTTTTCTACAATTCTCCTGAATATTGAAAGGTTATCTTCGTTTTCAATCAATGTTGCCTTAGGGAAATTTGATCTTGCGAATTCCTCATTGGTTCCTCCAGGATTAAAAATCACCCTAACTTTTTTTTGGTTTATGGAATCCAACGATTTGAATCTTTCAGCATCGTTATCCCTACATATTGGTATTTTACCCCCTTCTACTAAAGGAATACTATAAAAGCCAAATTTTTGTCGGTTGAGTCTTATGGAAATACCGCTCATCGCAATATCGAATTTATTGTTCTGAAGATCGTCCATTAATGTTGGCCAGCTGGTTGTAACGAATTTCACCTTTACATCAAGGCTGTTGGCAAGGTCATTCGCCATTGTAATATCCATTCCTTGCAATGCTGTGGATTCTTTTTTACGATATGAAAAAGGTTTATAATCACCAGTAGTCCCTACTCTTAGAACACCATCCGACACTATTTTATCAAGTAAGGAATTTAATGGTAATTCATTATCTACATGTACGGTTTTCGGTGTACTACATGAACAAAATAGTATACCAAAAAGAAATAGCCTTATCAAATGTTTAAAATTGTGACTCATATTCATACGTTTACCAATAACGGTCTCGGCTATGGGTAGTTGCGCTCGCCTTGCCGCGAGGCAGGTGGGTTAGCAATTAACTTTGCAAGTACACCAAATTGAAAATCCTTGCGGATTTTCAGAAGTAGACGAGAACAAGCAATAAATTATAGCCCTTGTTGGCGGTAGTTTTATTTTAATCGTTCTAATTTGCCTTTGCGCTTATAAACATTTTTATAGTCCCATTGGATTGCTTTCGATTTTGTTATCCAACGCCTCAAAATAGTTTCATCTATTTCATCTGCAGATGTATAAAGCTTTGAGGCGTCTTTAAACTTACCAGTCCCGGGTTTTAATTCGTCTTCTTCAAATGACGCACCACTCCAAAACATAAGTCGAATTCCAGCTTTCAGTTTGCTATAACCAACGATAGGGTTTCCATCCAAAAACCAAACAGGATGTCTGTGCCAAATTTTGTTTTCAGCTTCAGGCAAGTATTTATCAATAATGGATGCAAGTAAATCACAAATGACTACTTCCTCATCAACTTGGTTATTGTTAAAATGTTTTATTTCTGGATTCATACATCTTAATATTATCAACTATTTCCAACCGCTTCTTTGTCCTGCTAGCTTTAGGAAGTTGACTATGTTTTTTTCTTCTATTTCCTCTAATTCCCTTAATTTAAAGTATCTCGTTTCTTCTCCTGTTCCTAATGGTGGTTGTGGATCAAATGCTGCTCCATTTAGGAAAACGATATTAGCTGATACATCATAAGCTGCTATTTCAATCAGCCACCCGAGTTCATCTGTTCCGTAATATGCATTCCCCCATTTTATAGCGTAATTGAGATTTGGAATTGAATCATGAAGGAGACTGTCAATTTTTTTAATCATAGGTTTTATACCTGGCATAATTCGATTCGCCATCCAGTCCTCTATAACCTTATAGTCTTTCGAAGGAACTGGGGGCTTTTTTGTTGAAAGGGGTTTGCGTTGTTTTTCCATATTGTATAAGTTCCTTTTCCTATCACTGTTTTAATTACCGCCAACGGTCTCGGCTATGATTTTGTTATTGCCTCCGACGAGCGCAGCGAGAGGAAAGCACTGTTGAATTCAATAGCAAAGCCCGTTTTTGTTGAGTACTAAATTTAGCTAAAATTATTAGGGACGAGGAGGAAAGGAATTAATTATAGCCAATGTTGGCTGTAGTTTTTAATCTATTATTGTTCCTCTTAGCGTTTTAATCAACTTTATGACTCTTTCATCATTTAAGTCGGTTACTTTATATTCCCGATATCGTTTATCTCCCTGACGCATTACAACTTCATATTCAAATCCATCAATCAATTCATTTATCCACTCTATTCTAATCTCCTTTTGATCATCCCTAAGCACGTGATTCACAGATCGAGAAATCACTAAAGTGTGCATTGAGGTCCCAATTCGAAAATTTTGAGATTCCCCCGAATCCCTCATTTCTCTAATCAGTTCAAGTATCGGTTTGACAAAACTGAAACCCTCATGGCTTTCAAATAGGTCACGATAAAAATTCTCAGTTTCAGTCCATGAATCTTCAAATCGCTTTATTATTTCTTCAGTTCTATTGTCCATTTTGTAATTACAGTCAACGGTCCCGGCTACGATTTCGTTAGTGCCTCGGACGAGTGTAGCGAGAGGAAGGCACTGTTGATTTATTGTCAAGACTTGTTCGTTGGATATTAAATTTAAATAAAATTTCAGGCGTGGGAAGGTAGCAATGAATTTTAGCCAATACTAGGTACGGTTTTTACTTATTTATTTTTTCTCCATTTTCATTAAATAGTGTTCTCTTTATTAAAATTCCATCCTTGTCATAAGTAGAAAGTTCTTTTATTTTTCCACTCTGGAAATATCTTTTCAATTCCCCAATTACAAGTCCGTTTTTAAATTCCGCTTTTAGTCGAATTGTTCCGTTTGAGTAATAGTCCGTTTCGATTCCGTTGCAAGTCTCTCCGCAATTCATAAACTTGTAGCTTGGGATTATTCTGAGTTTTTTCCGTTGTTCTTTACTTGTACCCTTTTTAAAAGAAACATTGGTCTTTTTTATAAACTCTTCAATTCTAGGTTTTACTAAAGTGTCAGAATTAGTAAATCCGTCAATTACAATTTTACGTGTTTCTCCAATTTCGGATGCGATAAGATTATATTCTCCTTTGGTCTGAAGAATTATTGTCCCGTAAAAGTCCCCTATATTATATTTTGTTCCATCTTTTTCAAGATGATAGTAACTACTCCTCTCTATTTCGTCGGAACAAGAGTCTTTTAGAAAAAGATTGAACTTAATTTCCTGACTAAACCCAGAAAAGGTAGAAAAAAGTAACATTAGAATCCTAAACTTCATTGCCCAATCAAATTTTGCCTAACGGCCTCGGCCATGATTTGCGGCATCGTTATGAATTATAGCCAGGTTGCCGGTTGGTTTTTATGCTATCCTAATCCTTGACCAAAACCAAAGTCCTGTACCCTAAAAAAATGAGTGCCAAGAGTCGTATTTTCCCAGGGGATTTTTTGATTAGTCGGTCTTAAAGGTAACGTAATGGAAACAAACCTACAAGGAAGTCAGAACCCGTACCGTTTGTCATAATTGACCAGCAAACCTACCACCTTATTGTAGCTTTGAATCCCGTCTTCCTGGTTGTTCGCCTTTAGATAGGCGTTGAACATGGCCTTGAAAACAGGTTCGGTGGGATTTTCATACCTTTTCCAAAAATCCCGGATTTCGGCATAGTTTTTTTTGACCCCGGGATTCAGGTTTTTCCAGACCGCATCAAATTTTTCCCGATCCTTTTTTCTAAGGTCGGACAAACAATACCCCAAGGCATGTGTATAGGCCGCATATTTATAATAAGGATCAGACACTTTGGAGCAGGTTAAAAAACCAATGAAATTCGTATCGGATTCCGAGGAATAGCCCACTTGATGGCCTATTTCATGGGCACTCACCGTTGGATATCGCACAATGGGAATAATGCCATTTACCTGGGCCTCATTGGTAAAGGGGTTTAGGTAGCCTCCGTAGCCCATATAGGTTAAGGCCAGACTGTAAATTGACTTTTTAATGCTGGGCCTTTCATAGGTAAAACCGGGGTAATCAGTGGCAAGACTATCAAAACCGGATAGTACTTCATTGAATATTTCCGGTCTTGAATAAGGGATTTGTACGGCCTTGGTACTGTCCTTGGTCAATAAAAGTTGGTAGTGATTACTCTGGTCTACCAACGACTGGGTAAAGGTTTCCAATTCCGCAACGGAGTATTCCCGACCAATTCCCAGTTTTTCCTCAAGGGGCAGTCGATAATAGTTCATCCCCCAAAAGAGGTGAAAAATAAAGTAAGCTACCGCCAAAACACTTCCTAAATCCACCAGAAACCGTTTAGGGCGTTGCCAAATGGTCTTTCCGTGTAAGTATAGGTAGCGGAGGGCCGCAAAGGTGAGCAGGGTGTAGAACAGATCACCCACTGAAAAAGGGGCCCAACCGAACAGGAATCTCAAAAACTTGGAAATGTAAGGATAGATTCCCTCCGAATAATAGGTTTCCACCCACTCGGGATTGTTTCCCAGGACCTTCACCAACAGGACTTGTGGGACCAACGATAATGCTAGCCAATGCTTGGTTTTTAGGACCATTAGTATTTCATTATATCTTCAAAAAAACATCCCAAAAAAGATAGTCCTTTTTGGGATGTTTCCTGCAACTGGATACCTCAAACTTTTTATGGGTAGATATCGGTAATCTCTAAATCGAAAACTAGTGTGGACCCTCCCGGGATCGGGCCATAATCATTATCACCATAACCCAGGTGCGGAGGGATGAACAAACGCACTTTGTCCCCTACCTTCATGGTTTGCAGGCCTTCCCTGAATCCAGGTACCAATCTTGCCTCCGGGCTGTACAACATGGGAACGGGTTCGTACCCGCCCTGATCTCTTCTACCGGCATTGTATTGGTTGTGTTTGAGGGCAATTTCCTCGATATTACTATCAAAAAGGTTTCCATCCATAAAATAGCCTGCATAGTTTACCAAGACCTTTTGTCCGATTTTGGGTTTCTCGTCATCACCTTCGACCACGGAGTACACTTTAAGGCCGCTATCCAATTCCTTGGCTTCAGCCATTTGGCTTTCAAATTCCTTGGCCAGATCTTCCTTCATCTTCTTCATGGCCGCAATGGCCTCTTCCTCCTCTGCAAAGTAATCGGTCATTATTTGGATGGCATCAAACTTCCTGGCTTCCTTTCCGTTGCGGATGATTTCCACTTTGTTCATCACTACATCCACTTCGGGCTTGTCCTGGAGTATCGTTTTTACATTGGCAATGGTATCCACCACTTCCAGACCTTGGATCACTTCACCAAAAACCGTATGTTTTCCGTCCAACCATGGGGTGGGCTTATGGGTAACAAAGAATTGGCTTCCATTGGTTTTTGGTCCGGAATTTGCCATGGAAAGAAGCCCTTTTTTGGAATGTTTAAGGGTGTCCACAAACTCATCCTTGAATTTATAACCGGGATTGCCCCTACCGGTACCTTCGGGATCTCCACCCTGTAACATAAAATCCTTGATCACCCGATGAAAAATAAGGCCGTCATAATAGTTCTTGTCCTTAAACTTTTCATCTACAAAAGGACTGTTTCCCTCCGCCAGGGAAACAAAATTGGCAACGGTAACCGGGGTGGCCTCGTGATATAGTTTTACGATAATATCACCTTTGGTGGTTTTGATATCGGCAAAGATACCATCACCCAAATCGGCATATTTTCCCGTTTTACAACCGGTTAGAATTAATGCTAGGGCACTTAACCCGAATAGTATTTTCTTCATTGATCACTATTTTATGTTGCTACTGTCCTTTTTGATTTCCAGCAGTGTTAAACTTAGTTTTATTGGGGTGTTGGGACCAATTCCATCATTGTCGCCTTTATAACCAAAAGCTTGACTTGAAGGAAAAAGGAAAGTTGCCCTTTCCCCCTTTTGCAGCAATTTTACCGCATTTCGCAGTCCGGGAAACAGTTGTGATTTATCCACGGCATGCTCCACAAGACCGATATCATCCATAGGGTAAATGGTATCTCCCGCCAAGGACATTGTACTATAGGTTAGCAGGACAATATCATTGGTCTTTGGCAAATAACCGGTACCATCCTTTTTTTGTTCATAACGATACCAAAACCCACTATTACTTGAAAAATAGGTGTTGGAACTGTCTTTTTTGATAAGGTTTTGGATGGCTTCGGTCTCCATCTCCAAAACCTTCTTGCTGCGTGCTACGGATTCCTTAAAAAAACTTCCGGATTTTACCTGGACCGGTTTTCTTGGTACAGGTTCACCACAGGCCAAAAACAATACAATTGGGAGTAGAAAAAAGCCTATTCTTTTCATGCCAGCAATTGGTTTTTGTACTCCTTTAAAAGTCTTTCAAACCTTTGTACCGTTTCATCCATGGAACTCGTACTTCGTCCACCGGCAGCATTGGTATGTCCGCCTCCGTTAAAATGGGCCCTTGCAAATTCATTTACGGAAAAATTGCCCATGGAACGGAAGGAAATCTTGATGATTCCCTCTTCCTTGTTTTCAATAAAAATGGCGGCGAAGATGATATGCTCCAAGGTCAGGCCATAATTTACAAACCCTTCGGTATCCCCTTTTCCGTATTGGTGTCTGTCCAGTTCTTCCTGTGATAGCGTTATATAGGCCGTTCGATACGTATTTAGGATGGTCAGATTTTTGAGTGCCGTACCCAGTAAATGGAGCCTGGCAGGTGAATTGGTGTCAAAAACCTGTTGATGGATCCACATATTTTGTGCGCCCTTGTCTATCAATTCGGCAACCACCCTATGTGTCCTACTGGTGGTGGACGAGAACTTAAAAGATCCGGTATCCGTCATGATTCCTGTATACAAACAGGTGGCAATTTCCGGTGTTATCCTCTCACTTTCCCCAAATGCCTCAATGGTATTGTACACCATTTCACAGGTTGAACTCATGGACACATCGGAGTACGTTACCACGGCATAGTCATCAGGTTGTTGATGATGATCGATCATCACAAATTTTGCATTGGACCCTTCCAAAAATTGCTCCATTTGCCCTGTTCTTGAAAGATGATTGAAATCCAAGGTGAAAATCAAGTCCGTTTTGGCCAAATACTCCTGGGCTTGGGTGTTATGCTTTTCAAAATTTAGGATGCCATCAGTACCGGGCATCCATTTCAGGAATTTGGGATAGTCATTTGGCACGATTACCTGAGCGGTTTTTCCCAATAATTTTAAGAAATGAAACAGCCCCAAAGTGGAACCAATAGCGTCGCCATCGGGATTTTTATGGGGTACAATGAGGATGTTGTTGGATTGCGAGAGCAGTTCCCATACCTTGGCTACGTCTGCTGAATTCATGCGCGCAAATATACGATAATATAACATTGGCGTAATTTATAGTGGCTTAAATTTGAGGCGTAACCTGAAGCCCTCTTTATGAAAAAAATTTCATTGATTACGTTGCTCCCAATCTTGTTGATAGGATGTAAGTCCCAGGAAAAAGATAGTACGGACCAGGCGGCCACGCCTAAGCTTGAAGACAGTGATTCCAAGGTTCTCATTGCATTTGGTTCGTGCAATAAACATGATGAACAGAATGTGTTTTGGGACGATATTCTGTTGGCAAATCCTGATGTTTTTATTTGGGGAGGGGACAACATTTATGCCGATACTGAGGATATGGCGAAAATGGAATGGATGTACCAACAACAAAAGGCCATTCCCGAGTATGCTGCATTGGATGAAAAAGTCCACATTACCGGAACTTGGGACGATCATGACTACGGAGTGAACGATGGAGGTGTGGAATTCCCCAAAAAGAAGGAAAGTCAACAACTGTTTCTTGACTTCATGGAAGTCGATAAGGATGACCCCAGGAGAAATCGGGATGGGGTTTATTCTTCAGAGTTGATTTCCAAACCGGGAGGGTCCGTGAAAATCATAAATCTGGATACGCGTTTTTTTAGAACCCCGTTGACCGATGGTACGAACGAAGGTGCTCGTTATTTACCGAATACGTACGGGGACGGGACCATTTTAGGAGCTGAACAATGGAAATGGTTGGAAAAAGAACTTTCAAACTCAAGGGCCGATTTCAATTTTATTGTGACCAGTATTCAATTTTTGTCCAATGCGCATGGTTTTGAGAAATGGGCCAATCATCCCCATGAAGTAGATAAAATGTTGGATATCATTAAAAAATCAGGCGCAAAAGGAGTGATTTTCTTGTCGGGCGATCGGCATATATCCGAATTTTCCAAAAAGGAATCCGATGACCTTTCTTACCCCATATTGGATTTTACCAGCAGTGGATTAACACATTCCTATGACTCTTACACAGGGGAACCCAATCCGTATCGTGTGGGTGAAGCGGTATCCATCACCAGCTTTGGATGGGTTGAGATTGACTTAAGGGCCAAAGTGGCCCACTTTAAAATTATGGGGGAAAATGGAGAGGTATATCAGGAATTAAAACAACCTTACTAAGGTTTGTCCCTTATCCGAAAAGGATTATTTTTGCCAAAAATTTTCAAGAATGATAGGAAACAGGACGTTTACCATGATTAAACCCGATGCCGTGGAGAAGGGTTATATAGGTGCCATTTTGGAGAAAATCAGTGGTGCCGGGTTTAAGATTGTCGCCATGAAATACACACAATTGAGTAGGAGGGATGCAGAGACATTTTATTCGATACACAAGGAACGACCGTTCTTTGGGGAATTGGTGGATTTTATGACGAGGGGACCTATTGTTGCTGCCATCTTGGAAAAGGACAATGCTGTTGAAGACTTTCGGGCATTGATCGGTGCCACCAACCCAGAACAAGCTGCGGAGGGGACTATTCGTAAATTATATGCCTCCAATGTTGCCGAAAATGCAGTGCACGGTTCCGATAGTGATGAAAATGCTTCCATAGAAGGAGCTTTCCATTTTTCCGGTCGGGAGATTTTTTAATGGGCAAAGCGAACGAAAAAGACAGGCCATCCGGATAGGGATGGCTTTTTTTTATCTTAAAATGAGCTTTTTTATCAATTCCTTTCCCAGTTCTTCATTCAGCATACCAATAATTTTGCCCTTACCGTAGGAGAGTTCTTCACGAAGCACCGATGAGGTCAGTGAGACATAAAGTGTATCGCCTTTCAACTCCACACTTCGGGTATAGTTGTTGACCCCATTACCCATTAAACGGTTCCAGGCTTCTCGGGCATCGACCTTGTCCATGCCTTTTTGCAACTTGTTTTCCTTAATGAACTCGCGCAGTGCTTCGCCCAGTTTTAGATGTTCATTTTGGCGTTTTGGCATCAGGACCCAGGTTTAAAGGTTCGTATTTTGTATACCGATAGATTTTTTTATCCTGGTTTTGGACCGAAAAGGAATTTTCCGCTATGGAAATCAACTTTTCTTCCCATTGTTCCGTTCCATTGCTGTAGGTTAGGTAAAAACCATCATCCCTTTCGGAAATTTCAAAGCGTTCAGCATCGTCCGAGGTTTGATAGGTGCCATCCAGTTTTGGCTGTACCTTTTTCCGATATCCGGACATATTTTCAAAAGCGATGAAATCAATCGTTGTACTTATGGTATAGGTCTTTTTTTGTCCATTGGGAAATTCCACTTCGGTTATTTCCCAATAGCCATTCAGTTCCTGAAGGTTTTCTTTTTCAATGTTTTTTTTACAACCGACCAAGAATAAGACTGCCAAGCAAAAGAATCCTGTACGCATGTTACAAAGTAAATATTTTATACTCTTGATGGATACTTTTTACCACTTTTTCCGTCCGGTCCACATGGGTATCGCTAATGAACAACTGCCCAAAATGCTCTTTTTCCACCAAGGAGATGATATGGGATACCCTTCTTTCGTCGAGCTTATCAAAAATATCATCCATTAAGAGGATTGGGGTAGTCTTGGACTGTGCTTTTATGAAGTGGAATTGGGCCAATTTTAGTGCAATGAGAAAAGACTTTTGCTGGCCTTGGCTTCCGAACTTTTTAATAGGGTGGCCGGCTATTGAAAAATCCAGATCGTCCTTATGGATGCCAACACTCGTATACTGCAGAATACGGTCTTTTTCCAAGGCTGTTTCCAATAATTCCAGTAAGGTGTTTTCCGATAGTTTGGAGTCATACTTTAGGTCAATGTACTCCTCTTTTTCAGAAATGTTTTGGTACTGTTCTTTGAAGATAGGGATAAAATCCTCCAAAAACTGTTGGCGTTTGCGATGGATAACGCTGCCCTTTTCATGCAGTTGTTGATTGTAAATGGAGAGGGTGTCCCCACTGAACGTATTGTTGGCCACAAAATATTTCAACAATGAATTCCTTTGGGCAAGGACTTTATTGTATTCGATCAAGGTTTGTAAGTATTCCTTATCCGATTGGGAGATGACCCCATCAATAAACTTTCTTCTGGTATCACTCCCTTCAATTATTAAATCCCGATCGGCAGGTGAGATGATCACCAGGGGTAAAAAACCAATGTGATTGGAAAATCGCCCATAGGCCTTTCCATTGCGTTTGATGACCTTTTTTAAACCTTTTTTAAAACTACAGACTATTTTTTCATTTTTGTCCTCTTTTTCAAACTCCCCCTCAATGACAAAGAAATCCGTTCCGTGCTTAATATTCTGTGTGGAAACAGGATTAAAGTAACTCTTCCCAAAAGAGAGGTGGTAAATGGCATCCAGGATATTGGTTTTGCCCACCCCGTTTTCCCCTACCAAACAATTGATGACAGGGTTAAACTCCAGGGTTTTTGACTCAAAACTCTTGTAATTGACTAATGATAAACGTTTTAAGTGCATCTGTTTTGATCTGCTTGTGACGGATACCGTATTGATGGACATTCCAAGGCCACCAAAAATAACGAATAATTTACCTTTCGTTTTTGAATGAAATCGATTACTTTTGCGCGATTAAAAATTAAAGCATGGCCACTTATAAGAAGCGTGGATATAAACCTAAGAACAAGGCTGAGGAGGCTAAGGCAGAAGTTGATAGCAGTACTACTGCAGAGGTATTCACCACCTTGGATCAAGGTGCTTCCAAGACCGAGGCCTGGTTCTCCAAGAACCAAAATTTCATTCTGGGCGCCATAATTGCCGTGGCCGTTGGAGTTTTAGGGTATTTGGCGTACAACCAATTTGTGGTGGAGCCAAGGGATACCAATGCTGCGAACGAGTTTTCTTATCCAATGCAAAACTTCAATCAGGCTTTGACCAATGACGAACAAAAAGATTCTTTGTTGGTACTTGCATTGAATGGTTCTGAGGGTAAGTTCGGATTTTTGGATATCATTGATGAGTACAGTGGGACCCCAACTTCCAATTTGGCAAAGTATTCTGCGGGAATGGCCTACTTGAATCTACAACAATATCAGGAAGCCATTTCATATCTGGAGGATTTTTCATCGGATGATGAGGTTTATAAATCCTTGGCCTTGGGCGGCATAGGGGATGCGTTTTCACAATTGAAGCAACCGGAAGATGCATTGGATTATTATGAAAAGGCTATTGCCGCAGCCGGCGAGAATGAATTCACGGCCCCCAAGTTTTTGTACAAAGCTGGGGTTGCCGCTTTGGACTTAGGCTACAGGGATAAAGCCCTGGAATATTTTAATCGGATTAAAGAGGAATTTAAGGGCGCAGCCGAAGCCAATAATATTGATGCTGTAATCGGGTTTGCCGAAAATTAAGGGCATGGCCACCGAAACAAAAAATCTTTCCCATTACGACAAGTCGAAGATTCCGGATGCTTCCGGGCTAAGAATTGGGCTGGTCGTTTCCGAGTGGAACCATGGCATTACGGAAAACCTTTTTAAGGGGGCCCAGGATGCCCTTCTGGATTGTGGGGTGGAGCCTAAAAACCTTATTCGTTGGAACGTCCCCGGTAGTTTTGAGCTTGCTTTTGGATGTAAAAAGATGGTGGCCACCAAAAACGTGGATGCCATTATCGCCATTGGTAGTGTAATTAGGGGGGAAACCAGTCATTTTGATTATGTATGTGCCGCTACCGCAAATGGGATTATGGATTTGAACCTTCAAACCGAAGTTCCCGTTATTTTCTGTGTACTTACGGACGATACGCTACAACAGGCAAAAGATCGAAGTGGGGGAAAGCATGGCAATAAGGGGATAGAAGCGGCGATTGCGGCCATTAAAATGGCAAATTTGGGATAACCTTTTATGCCATTTTAGTGATGTGCAAAACGGTAAAGTCCATTCGTTGGCAACGAAACCATCAATCACCGGGCCTCCCTTCCTGTTAACATTTTTTGTGACCCGCCCTTTAAGGCTTGCAGTCTTTTTAAGTACCTTTGATTTTAAGGTAAAAGGGGATTATGCGTAATTTTTTAAGGCTTAGGAAAAATCGTGAGTTTGATTATAAGCCCCGTTATTACAAAGGCGAGGGAAGTCCCTATAAAATTGAACATAAACTTGACAAATTCAGAACAACGGCACATCACCAAAGAGGTTTAAAAAACAAGTTTTCAAACGCTTTTAATGATTTGAGAAATGAAGGTGATAGGCATATGAAAATACGTTTTATCATCATTCTTGCTGTTTTAATTTTGGTATTTCTTTATATCATCGATTTTGATTTGTCCATATTCTTTGGCTCTTAATGGCAGACATCATTAAACTATTGCCCGACCATGTGGCCAACCAAATCGCAGCGGGGGAAGTGGTGCAACGTCCGTCCTCCGTAGTAAAGGAGTTATTGGAAAATGCCATTGATGCTGGGGCCAGAGAGATCAAACTTATCGTTAAGGATGGGGGCAAGACCCTCATTCAAGTAGTGGATAATGGTGTGGGTATGAGCCCTACGGATGCCCGTTTGTCCTTTGAGCGGCATGCAACCTCAAAGATTTCCTCAGCTGATGATCTGTTCAATCTGCACACCAAAGGCTTTAGGGGTGAGGCATTGGCCTCCATTGCGGCAATAGCCCACGTGGATTTGCACACAAGGACGGAAAATGAAGATGTGGGTACACACCTTAAGATAGAAGGAAGCACGGTTGTTTCACAGGAAGTAACGGCTACCGCCAAGGGAACGTCCATAGCAGTGAAGAACCTATTCTTTAATATACCTGCCAGGCGTAATTTCCTTAAATCCGATCAAGTGGAACTACGCCATATCATTGATGAATTTCAAAGAATTGCCCTGGTGCATCCTGGTGTGGCATTTCAATTGTTCAACAATGGATCGGAATACTTTAATTTACCTACCGAGAACTTTAGGCAACGTATTGTGCACATATTTGGGAGCAAGACCAATGAACGCTTGGTTCCTGTGACGGAGGAGACGGAGGTGGTCAAAATTTCTGGCTTTATCTGCAAGCCCCAATTTGCCAAAAAGAGTAGGGGGGAGCAATTCTTTTTTGCGAACGATAGATTCATTAAAAGTCCCTACCTCCATCATGCCGTGGTTTCGGCTTTTGAGGGCTTGTTAAAGAACGACACCTACCCGGGTTATTTCCTAAAAATGGAGGTCAACCCCAGATCGATCGATATCAATATCCATCCCACAAAAACAGAAGTGAAGTTCGATGATGAACATACCCTTTATGCTACGTTACGCGCTGCAGTAAAACATAGCTTGGGACAGTTTCATGTGGCCCCGGTATTGGATTTTGAACGCGATGCCAACTTGGACACCCCTTATAGTTTCAAGAATAGGGATGCCCATATGCCTACGGTTACCGTTGATGCCAATTTCAATCCCTTTTCAAGTGAAAAAAGCCCCGGGATTTCCAGGGCACCCGTGGGGAAAACCAATGTGGAAGGTTGGCAGGAACTTTATGATTTTGAGGGTATTGAAGATAGTTTTAGTCAGTTGCAGATGGAATCGGATGCTACGAATCCAGAAATCTTCGAATCGACCGATGAGTCAGTGGAAAATAAACAAATTAGCTTTCAACTTCAACGAAAGTACATTGTGAGTACCGTCAAATCCGGATTGCTGGTCATTGATCAAAACAGGGCACATCAACGCATTCTTTACGAACGGTTCCTAACGGACATTACGGTTGAAAAGGGAGTAACCCAGCAGTTGTTGTTTCCAGTGGAACTTGATTTTGGGAGAAAGGAAATGGGGATTTTAAAGGAATTGGTTCCAAACCTGACACGTTTGGGGTTCGATATCACGTTTTCTGACAATACCAAGGTTGTTATAAACGGAATCCCTGTCAGTATGCCAGAACATTCCATTACAACGGTACTGGACGCTATTTTGGCATCACATTTGGAAGGACAAGGGAAGGAACATTTTACCCACGCCGAATGGTTAGCCCGGACAATGGGTAAAAAGTTGGCCATTACCAATGGACAAGTACTTTCCGTGGAAAGTCAGTCGGCTTTGGTCAATGATTTATTCGCTTGTAAGGAGCCGAAATTAAGTCCCGATCAAAAGACCATATATGTCATTGTTGGGGTAAATGAAATTGAAAATAAGTTTTAGTATATGGGAGGTTTAACGGATGCAATAAAGCACCTGATCATCATCAATGTCATCTTATTTATTGCTGGGATTACAGGCCTTGGTGACACGCTCTATGAGCACTTTGCCCTTTGGTTTCCCGAGAACCCCAATTTTAGGATATGGCAGGTAATCAGCCATATGTTCCTGCACGATTTCACCGGATTTTTTCATATCCTCTTCAATATGTATGCCCTTTGGGCTTTTGGTACCCCACTTGAGCGTGTATGGGGCAGGAACAAGTTTCTATTTTTTTACTTCTCCGCAGGCATAGGAGGGGCCCTTTTGCATATTGCATCCAATTATTATTTCTTTAACCAGGGATTGGATGTCATTACAGGGGCAGGCCTAACCGAGCAACGTGTTGTGGAAATCCTGTCCAACGGGCAGTATAGTCCTGATTGGTATCAATTGGCCTCCCAGGGCACCATTGATGGTTTTATGAATGCTTTCAATGCCCCGGCCGTCGGTGCTTCCGGTGCAGTATATGGGGTTCTGGTGGCTTTTGCCTTTATGTATCCCAATGCGGAGTTGATGCTTATCTTTTTACCCGTGCCCATAAAGGCGAAGTATTTTGTTCCCTTGATGATTTTTGGATATGATATTCTTTATGGTCTGGGAAGTGCCGGAAGTAATGTCGCCCACTTTGCCCATATTGGGGGTGCTTTGATCGGTTTCATTATGATGTGGTATTGGAAAAAAAATCAGTTTAATCAAAATCGTTGGAATTAGGTATGGCCAATGGAGGATTACAATATTATTTTGCACGGTTGAACATTGCGGAAAAACTAATTGTCATTAACCTTGCCATTTTCATTGGTACGGGTTTGGCAAGTGCTCTTTTTGGTGTTTCCATTGATGCTGTTCTGTACTGGTTTGAGCTGCCATCCGACTTTTTTTCCTTCTTGGGGAAGCCATGGTCGTTGGTCACTTATTCCTTCTTTCATTCCGGAATAGGACACATATTTTGGAATATGCTGGTATTGTACTTTACGGGCAGGATATTCTTAAATCTTTTTAATAGCCAACGTTTTATAAATGTTTACTTTTTAGGTGTTATTTTAGGGGGATTGTTCTTTCTTTTGGGTTACAATATTTTCCCCACCTTACTGAATAGTAATATTCCGCTTATTGGGGCTTCCGCCGGGGTCACCGCTGTGCTCATTTTTATTTGTGCCTATATCCCGAACCAGGAAGTGCGCTTGTTTGGTCTATTGAATGTGAAGTTATGGTACATTGGTGCATTCGTTGTTCTGGTTGATTTGATACAAATTCCTTATGGAGGAAACATCGGGGGTAGGTTGGCACATTTGGGAGGGGCCTTTCTAGGCTATTTTTATGCGCGGCAATTATTAAATGGCAAAGATATTGGTGCGGGCTTTTCCAATATGCTGACAGCTATTGGAAGTCTTTTTAAGCCTGGTAAAAGAAAAGCTCCCCTTAAAACCGTGCATCGAAGAAAAAATGCGAAAAAATCAAAAAGCGGCCTTGATTACAATAAAGAAACACGTCAAAAAAAGATAGATGCCATTTTGGACAAAATCAGCAAATCTGGTTACGAGAGTTTGTCCAAGGAAGAAAAGGACTTTTTGTTCAAGGCCGGAAAAGAGGATTAATATTGGGTTTGGGAGTTACGGTAAAAAGATTGCTTGTCACCATCAATTTGATTTTAGCGCTTCTTTCTTTAGTGGTGCTTATTTCATATTGGTCAAATAACAATGTATTTGGAGCTATTGCCATACTTGGATTTCTAACGCCGGTCTTATTGTTTGCCCATTCCATCTTTTTGATTTTTTGGTTGTTCAAACGAAGTAAGTGGTTGTTAGCCCCTTTATTGATCTGTATTGTTTCTATGTACTCGTTCGGACCTTTCTATAAGATTTTTGGCTCAAATGTGGTTGAAGGTCCGGATATATCCATAATGAGCTATAATGCAATGAGTTTTAACAGGTGGGGAAATATACCCCTTGAAAATGTAGATGGAAAAATCAGGGAATTCATTAAACAGGAGAATCCCGACATTTTGTGCCTTCAGGAACATAGTAGAGTTCAGCATAGGGAGTTAAAACTTTATGCCTTCCGTGCAGAGACGCCCTATTCCACAGGACGAACGGTACAGGCCATATTTTCTAAGTTTCCAATTACCAATAAAGGCTCCTTGGAGCCAGAAGGGACCCGCAATAACATTATTTATGCGGATATTGTGTTACCCAATGATACCATACGGGTCTATAACGTCCATTTTCAATCCTTTAAAATTGTTCCTTCCAAAGAAAACCTAAAGAAAAACGAACCGTTTCGTCTTGCCAAGAAAATTAGTGCAGCCATCGACCAACAACTCAATCAAGTCAAAGTCCTTAGAGAACACATGAAAAGTTCGGTACATCCTACCTTGATTTGTGGCGACTTTAATTCCACCCAATTTTCACAAATATACCGGATGGCATCCGATGGATTCCAAGATTCATTTTTCGAGAAAGGAAATGATTGGGGAAGCACATACAAATTAAAAGGCTTACCCCTACGTATTGATTATATATTGGCAGATCATTCCTTTGAAGTTGTTTCGCATCAGAATTATGATATACAACTATCTGACCATTATCCAGTTAGTGCGGAATTCAAACTAAAACTTGAGAAATAGACAATCCGTAACATCCGCAATGATGTGAATGACCAGGGCCAACCCAAGAAGACGTGTCCTTTTCCATAGGGCAAGTCCCAGATAAAAAGGGATCAGGACATACGAGTGAAGGGGATGGAACCCAATACTACAACGATCGGGATCAAAAATGGGATTGGCCAAAAGGTGGTCTACATCCAATAGGATACCCGCCAATAAGATCAACCCAACTTTTACCCTATCCCTTTTGAAAAAAAACAGGGCAATCAGGATTGGGACCAGAAAGTGAATGCCATAATGTAGAAGATGTCTTAACATTGGTCTTCCAAACTTTGTGCCTCCAGATGGGTAATGGTGCTGGGACCTTCATTAAAAAGAAGATCAAGGGTACTTAAATTTTGGATAAATCCATGCCTGTCCATAAACACCTGATTGTACTGTGTAAAGTCAAAATGAACCGTTTCTTTTGCGTTTATCAGAAAACGGAAATCCACTCCCTCCGGGAAATCCTTCATATACGCTTTTGAGTGTTTTGGATTGTGGTCAATTTGGAATGCATCCGTCAAAAAATCAAGACTTTGCCAATTAAAGTCCAGTAGGAATTTAAACTCTTTTTGGAACAATGGGGCCAGGTCATCCTCATAGAACTCAAAAAATGGGGAAGCCCTGTAGGCTGTCTGTAAGGTACGCCAGTGTTGGATCTGCCAACGATAGTTGTTTTCAATTTGTACGTCCCTATACTGCTGGCGTCCGTCCTTTCCGCCAACGTGTTTTATGGGAATGCTCAGTTTGTGCAGTCCTTGGTCCGTGCAAATATGATAACGATTCCGATAGGTCTGCTTCTGAAAATTATCACGTACCTCCCAGATAACGTCATTTTGCACCAAAACGGCCATCGTGGCAATATTGGGAAAACAGCAAGGGTGAAGTAGGGCCTTCAAACGTTACGCATTTTGTGATTTGGATTTGCGCCTTTTCCTAAAAAAATCAAATACAAACCAACCTGCCAGTACCATCAAAAAATACCGAAAATAGGATACTGGTTCACCATCCCCGCCAACTGTGGTAAAGACACGGTCCCAACGCATTTTTTCATTGAACTTTATGCCATCCTGGAAATTATCGAAGCTTAGCCAAATAAAAACCGGTTTTCCCACAATATGGTTAGCCGGCACATAACCCCATGTCCTGCTGTCTTCCGAGTGGTCCCTATTGTCCCCCATCATCCAATAATAATCCATGGTAAAAGTGTACGAATCCGCTTTTTGCCCATTGATCAACACCTGATTTCCTGAGACACTGACCTCATTTTTTTCGTAATCCCTGATGATCTTTTTATATAGGGGAAGGGTTTCTGGGGTCAACTTCACTGTTGAACCGGCTTTTGGAATGTATATGGGCCCAAGGTTATCATTGTTCCAGGGGTATCTGGAGTTTTGTGGAAAGATGTTATAACCTGCCTGTCCCTTCGGTTCTATTTGCATGACAACGGAATCTATCCGTTGGTCCTTTTTTATGGTTTCTGCCATTTCCAGGGTGAGGTTAGCAACTCGCTGTCTCGAGGTTTCCTCGGTAAGCCCCAGCCTTAACTCCCGTATGACCTCCGTGGGAATGCCCTGTTTTTCGGTATATAGTTCAATTTTCCCGTCTTCCCTTCTCTTGGCGTCCCTAACATAAGGTATTAACCTATTATATTGATTTTGATTGAGGGGCGGGGAAATAAATTTCCTTATAAAATCATCCGCTCCGACTTCGTTTAATACCCTACTTGAAACACCTTTGTTTGCATAGATGATATAGTTATACATCACCTTGGCCCTGTCGGACAATTCCAACTTTTTGCCATTTATATGGACATATCCATTTATGATCTCCAAAGAGTCACCCGGGGTGCCCACGCAGCGCTTTACGTAGTTCGATTTCTTATCAATGGGCTTTTTAACCCCCTTTTCTGCAACAAAGAACTGTCGTACCGTATCCGCTGGCCAGCTAAAAACCACAATATCATTCTTCTTTGGCGTACTAAAACCGGGTAAACGGAAGTAGGGAATCTGAGGCTTGTTGAGATATGATTTTGTTCCAACCAAGGGCAAAGTGTCATGTACCATAGGTGCTGCAACAGCTGTCATCGGTGTTCTTGCCCCAAAATGGAATTTGCTTACAAAAAGAAAATCCCCGATCCGCAAGGTACGCTCCAAAGAACCCGTGGGAATCACATAAGGCTGTATAAAATAGGTATGTACAAAAGTTGCGGCCACTATAGCAAATACTATGGAACTCACCCATTCACCCAATCCTGTTGCCGGTTTTAAGCTTCGGTCCGCAATATGCTCCACATCCATGGTGTAGTTCACATAATAGATATAAAAACCAAGGGAAAGAATTACCGCCCAGGTCTGCCATAACTTGTTCTGCCCAAAACTGCGAATGGTCTCTACCCAGACCACCGGGAACATCAATAAATTGATAATGGGTATAAAGAGCAATAAAACCCACCATTTTGGTCTATTGATGATTTGCATTAAAACAATCCCATTGTAAATTGGTATGGCAGCTTCCCAGGCTTTTCTACCCGCTTTGACATAAAGCTTCCAAGTTCCCAAAAAATGGATGACCTGCACCAATAAAATAAATAGAATCCACTGCGTACCGTTCATGTCAAATTTTATTTTGTGACGCTAATTAACTGCAATTGTTACCAATTAAACAAGGTTTAACACATCTTTCATGGTAAATACCCCCTTTTTGCCCTGGATCCATTCGGCAGCAATTAAAGCTCCCAAAGCAAATCCTTCCCTATTATGGGCCGTATGCTTTATTTCAATGCTATCCACTTTGCTGGAGTAGGTGATACTATGTGTGCCGGGAACCTCACCTTCCCTTTTAGCGCTAATGGGAATGGTATTGCCTTGGCTTTTTCCCAATTGCCAACCCTTATAATCGGAGTGGCGTACAATACCCTCTGCCAAAGTAATGGCGGTACCACTGGGGGCATCCAATTTATGGATGTGATGGATTTCTTCCATGACAACCCCATAGTCGTTGCGTTGGGACATCATCTTTGCCAATTTTGCATTCAATTCGAAGAAAATATTCACCCCCAAACTAAAATTGGAAGCATAGATAAAGGCCCCTTGCAGAGCATTGCAAATGGATACGGCTTCGTCATAAGCATCCAACCAACCCGTGGTTCCAGAAATTACGGGAACCCCATTTTCAAAGCAATATTTTATGTTGTTGAAAGCAGCATCGGGCGTACTAAAATCAATGGCAACATCAATGGCGGAAAGATTCAGGGATTGAAGGTTGGTATCAAATTCAATTTTTAAGGGAAAGGAATGGCCTCGGTCCGTGCCAAGTTTTTCCAGCATTTTTCCCATTTTGCCATATCCAAAGAGTGCTATGTTCATAGTTAAAAAGTAACAATAACAGCGAGCCCAAAATTCGGGTCATTGGTAATTTCGTTAAAATCAAGAAAGGGTTTGATCTCGTAGCCCAACCGCTCATCAACATTATATTGCTTTAGATGGGCATCGACATTGGCATCTATGATGTTCAATGCATAAAAACCAATGGTGACCACCAACCATAGGTCGCGGTCCCTTTGCAGGCGTTCCTGGGCATTTTGTAAGGACTCATCGGAAACATCCGGTCCACTCCCATCACCGTTGATGTCGAAGAACTCGTCATTTGGAAGGCCGGCACGTCTTTGCTTAAATGCGTCTCGAAATTGATTATATTGAGTGTTCCTGTCCACAAAATTAAAAATGCCAACTCCCAGGGCACCCCAAACTATGGGGGCTTTCCAATAGCGTTTATTGTAAATCTGACCCAATCCGGGAAAAACGGCAGAATAAAAAGCGGCCTTACTGGGGCCCAGGGGATTGATTTCCTTTCGTACAAAGGTTACCTCCTCTACAGTAATCCCTTTTTGCTTCAAATCTGTTTTCAGTGAATCCGCGGGATTCATTACCGGTATGGAATCCTGGGTGACTTGTGCAGCACCGATCCAAACAATACATAGAAGGAAAAATAATAATATGGGTGTACTATTCACCGGAAAGTATTTTTTTGAGTCGTTGAAACTCTTCTTTGGAATGAAACGGAATTACAATTTTACCTTTTCCGGAATCCGAGGCATTGATTTCTACTCTTGTGGCCATATATTCCCTAATACCGTCCAAATGGCTGCTGGCGTATTCTGGGAGGGATTTGCCCTTGCTTTTCCTTTTTTCATCTTTTCCCTGGGTCCTGCCCTCCTTATAAGCGCGGACCAGCTGTTCGGTTTCCCTAACGGAAAGACTGTTGGCAACTATTTTTTCAAAGGCCTCTATTTGGTCTTTTTTCTTTTCAATATTGATAAGGGCCCTACCATGACCCATACTTATGAAACCATCACGCATACCGGTCTGGATAATGGGATGGAGTTTTAGCAATCGCAAATAGTTGGTTATGGTTGAACGCTTTTTGCCTACGCGCTCGCTTAATTTTTCCTGGGTCAGTTGAATTTCATCGATCAGTCGTTGATAGGAAAGGGCAATTTCAATGGGGTCAAGGTCTTGGCGTTGAATGTTTTCCACCAATGCCATTTCCAGGGATTCCTGGTCATTGGCAATGCGGATATACGCTGGAATGGTTTCCAGACCAACCAACTTTGAGGCCCTAAACCTTCGTTCTCCCGAAACGAGCTGGTATGTATTGAAATCCAGTTTTCTGACCGTTATGGGCTGGATAATGCCCAATTCCCTTATGGAACTGGCCAGTTCTTGAAGCGACTCGTCATTGAAATTGGTCCTGGGTTGAAATGGATTGACCCCTATGGCCGAGAGTTCCAGTTCCACAACATTACCAATTACTTTATCCGCATTTTTGTCCCCAACCGATTGTATATCGTTTTCAGGATCTTTCAATAAAGCAGAAAGCCCTCTTCCAAGGGCCTGTTTTTTGGTCGCCTTTGCCATTTAAACTTTTTCCTTGTTCTTGTTCAATAATTCTTGCGCCAAGTTCAAATAGTTGGATGCCCCTCGACTACTGGCATCATATTTTATGATACTCTCTCCATAACTGGGTGCTTCACTTAGCTTCACGTTTCGCTGGATAATGGTATTAAAAACCATATCCGCAAAGTGTTTTTTTACTTCTTCCACCACCTGATTGGACAATCGAAGCCTGGAGTCGAACATGGTGAGCAACATCCCTTCAATGTCCAAATCCGTATTGTGGATTCGCTGTACGCTTTTTACGGTGTTCAATAATTTCCCCAATCCTTCCAGGGCAAAATACTCGCATTGAATGGGTATCATCACTGAATCTGCCGCGGTCAATGCATTCAGGGTCAACAACCCAAGGGAAGGGGCACAATCAATCAATATAAAATCATAATCCTGCCTAACTTCCTGAATGGCCTGCTTCATCATGTATTCCCTGTCATCCTTGTCAACCAACTCAATCTCAATAGCCACCAAATCAATATGGGCAGGGATGAGATCAACATTTGGGGAAGCGGTCTGCACTATGGTGCTTTTGGCAGTTAGGGTATGCTCCAATAATTGGTAGGTGCCTTTTTCCACACTATCTACGTCAACTCCCAGCCCTGATGTGGCATTGGCCTGGGGATCGGCATCAATTAATAGGACTTTCTTTTCCAAAACCCCTAATGAGGCCGCTAAATTTACCGTAGTAGTCGTTTTTCCAACCCCACCTTTTTGATTCGCAACAGCAATAATTTTGCCCATTACATAAGTTAAGTTAGGGGTTAAAAATACAATTATTTATAACGCCAAAAAGCGGAATTTGTTAACACTAGGTGAATAAGTGCAACAGCTTGCGTTAAAGAAAGTTAAAGTTTGGTTTTTAAATCGTTACTAAAATGTTTTACGGTTTTTACCGCATCAAAATCCCCAAAATTTCAATGGCTGCTTCGCTGATTTTGGTACCTGGACCAAAAACGGCCATCGCGCCCGAATCAAAAAGGAAATCATAATCCTGTTTGGGGATAACCCCGCCAACAATCACCATAATGTCCTCCCTACCATAGTTTTTAAGCTCTTGGATTACATTGGGAACCAGGGTTTTGTGCCCTGCTGCGAGGGAAGATACCCCCAGGACATGTACATCGTTTTCCACAGCTTGTTTGGCCACTTCTTCCGGCGTTTGGAAAAGCGGTCCTATATCCACGTCGAAACCTAGATCGGCATAACCTGTGGCGACCACTTTGGCACCTCGGTCATGACCATCCTGTCCCATTTTGGCCACCATGATACGGGGGCGTCGGCCTTCCTGCTCTGCAAAAGCGTCCGCCATTTCCCTGGCCTTTTCAAAACTTTTATCGTCCTTAATTTCTTTGGAATACACGCCACTTACCGATTGAATTTGCGCTTTATGCCTACCAAAGACCTTTTCCATGGCATCACTGATTTCACCCAGGGTTGCCCTTTCCTTGGCTGCAATTACAGCTAAAGCTAACAAATTTTCACCGCTTCCGTCCTTCATCTTCCTGGCAGAGGCCTGTTCTATGTCCAACAATGCCTTTTGGACTTTTTCTGCATCACGTCCTTTTCGAATTTCCGCAATTCCCTCTACCTGTTGTTGTCGTACCTTTTTATTGTCAACCTCCAGAATTTGCAGGTCGTCCTCGTTTTCCAGAACATATTTGTTCACACCAACCAATACTTCCTGTCCACTATCCAATCGCGCTTGTTTTTTGGCAGCTGCCTCTTCAATTCGCAATTTTGGAATTCCTGCTTCAATGGCTTTGGTCATTCCGCCCAAATCTTCCACTTCTTTGATGAGTTCCCAGGCTTCCGAAGCGATTTCATCTGTCAATTTTTCTACATAATGGCTTCCCGCCCAAGGATCCACCGTACGGGTGATATGGGTCTCCTGCTGCAGGTAAATTTGCGTATTACGCGCAATTCTGGCACTAAAATCCGTTGGTAGCGCTATTGCTTCATCAAGTGCGTTGGTGTGCAGACTCTGGGTTCCGCCAAAGGCTGCGGCCATGGCCTCAATGGTGGTCCGTGCTACGTTATTGAACGGATCTTGCTCTGTTAAGCTCCAACCACTGGTCTGGGAATGGGTACGCAACATCAGGGATTTTTCGTTCGCTGGGTCAAATTCCTTGACCAATTTGGCCCAAAGCATTCGTGCCGCCCGCATTTTGGCGATTTCGGTAAAGTGCTTCATACCAATACCCCAAAAGAAGGAGAGACGGGGGGCAAACTCGTCAATTTTCAATCCTGCTTTTAACCCCGTCCTAATATACTCGATTCCATCGGCCAGGGTATAGGCTATTTCCATAGCCGCTGGGGCACCTGCCTCATGCATGTGGTATCCAGAAATACTGATGCTGTTGAAACGGGGCATATTTTGACTGGTATACTCGAAGATATCCGCAATCAACTGCATCGACGGTGTTGGGGGATAGATATATGTATTCCTCACCATGAATTCCTTTAGAATATCGTTTTGGATGGTCCCGGAAAGCTGGTTTAATTCTACCCCTTGTTCCATTGCCGCTACTATATAGAAGGCCATTACGGGAATAACGGCCCCGTTCATGGTCATGGAAACGGACATTTTGTCGAGTGGAATTCCATCGAACAAAATTTTCATGTCCTCCACGGAGTCTATGGCCACGCCCGCTTTACCCACATCGCCTACCACACGTTCGTTATCACTGTCATAGCCCCGGTGCGTTGGCAGATCAAAGGCAACGGAAAGTCCCTTCTGGCCAGCGGCCAGATTTCTGCGGTAGAAAGCGTTGCTCTCCTCTGCAGTGGAGAATCCCGCATATTGCCGTATGGTCCATGGTCGGCGTACGTACATTGTGGAGTAGGGACCACGGAGAAATGGACGGATACCGGCCACAAAATTTTCATGGCCCAGCTTGGTTGCTTGTTCTTTTTGATTTGAAGTTTTGAGCGTTAGCTCTTGGATATTTTTTCTACTCATCTTTCAACCGATTTTGTTCCAAGGACTCGGATAACCGTTTTTCCAGGATAGGTTCGACCAAAGTTTTTCTTTTATCTGTTTTGAGGAATGGGAAGAGTTCCAGGCTGTCCTTCATTTTGTCCTCAGGATTTTGATATTTATTGGTGCCCAGGAGTACCAATTTTCCAGCATCGAACTGTTCTTGTTCTTTGGCAGCGGCTTCTTTGATTTTTTTCTGGATGATTCCCTTTTTCAATTCAACCAAAAATCCACCGGAGGCCTCCAATTGCTTAAAGAGCCCCAAAGCCTTTTCTGCTAGTTCCTGTGTCAATGCCTCTATATAATAGCTTCCCTCGGAAGCTTTTATCGCCTCATCAAAATAACTTTCCTCTTTTAATAGCAACAATTGATTTCTGGCAATACGCTCCCCAAACTCATTATCCTTATGGTAGAGCGCATCATAGGATTGATTACAGACGATATTTGCACCACCCAAGACCGCGGACATGCATTCCGAGGTGGTCCTGAGCATATTCACATTATAATCGTAGAGTGCTTTATTGCGTTTGGAAGGAACGGCCAAAATGTGGCAATCGGTTTCGATGCCATATTCCGCGGCAAGGGACTTCCATAGCCATCTCAGGGCTTTGAGTTTTGCAATTTCAAAGAAATAATTGGGCCCAATGGCTACTTTAAACGTTACGCCTCCATTAGTAATGTTGGAAATGACATCTTTGGAACGATTCAAATATTCATTCGCATGTGCCAATCCATAGGCCAGTTGTTGTACAATATTTGCTCCGGCATTTTGGTACAGGGACATATCCACCGAAATTGCGGAAATACCCTTTGTCATAGCTGTTAAGTTTTGGATTTGATCAAATGCCTCGTGGTCCTTTTCCATGTTCTGGTACCAATTTCCACTTTTGGCCAAATGCCCAATAATATCCAGGTGAAGGTATATTTTGGAGGTGCGGTCCCCCAGATACTTTTGTAAACGTTCCAAGGCCCCAATTTCCATGGTATGAAAGTCAAGATGAATTGGAATGGATTCCAGGGGAATGCCACTCAATAATGCTGACCAATCCATATCCGCGTCGGAGATTTCAAAAATTAGGGAACCAGCCCCCCTTTTTAAAATGTCCAAAGCCTTTTTATTGGCCAAATTGGGGTTGCCCCCATAAACGATCTGACCTATCTGCCAGGTATGCTCCCCGGTAAATTGAAAATTGGAATTGGCCTCCACATCTTCGTGGTTGTAAAATGGTTTTACCTTTATGCCTTCCAAAGATTCCCAAATCAAGGTGTCGTTATAGTCGGCACCTCTTAAATCCATTTGAATTTTCTGTTTCCACTGTTTGGCTAAAACAGGGTCAAAATCCGAAAAAAGCGAATTGTTTTTCATAGTTAATTTCCCACTTTTGTACTGTCTTCATATTCTATCAAAAAGACTTCTTCATTGTCCTTTTTCATGTAATAGTGTTCCCTGGCATACTTTTCCAGGGCTTTGGGGTCCTTTAGCTCATTGAGCAGTTTTTTGTCCTTTTCAATTTCTTTTTGCAAAAAGTCCTTTTGTTGCTCCAACTTATTGATTTCTTGTTGCAGTTCCCTATGTATCAACAAGGAATTGGTATCAAAAAATGCCATCCAAATCACAAAAATGGTCAATACCAATATATAGGTATTGGTAAATACCTTGAACCATTTTTTCTGCCTTAATTCCTTCCAGCCCATATCACACCAGCTTTTGATTGATAATGGTCCGAACCATATCCACGGCCACCGTATTGTAATGATTGTTGGGAATAATGATATCGGCAAATTCCTTGGTAGGCTCAATGAATTCGTTATGCATGGGCTTAACGGCAGTTTGATAACGGTGCAGCACCTTTTCCAGATCATGTCCCCGTTCCCTGATGTCGCGTTGCAATCGTCTTATCAGACGCTCGTCGGAATCCGCATGCACATAAATTTTCATGTCGAAGAGTTCCCTTAGCCTGGGATTGCTCAATACCAATATTCCTTCTACAATGACCACTTTTTTGGGCTCGGTCTTTACGGTTCCTTGCAATCGGGTCTCCTCAACAAAAGAATAAATGGGTATTTCTATGGTTTTACCCGATTTTAACTCTTTAACATGTTCAATGAGCAATTCAAAATCAATGGAATTTGGATGGTCAAAATTCACCTGGCTACGTTCTTCCTTGGTGAGATGCCCCAAATCGTTGTAATAGGAATCCTGTGATATCACAACTACTTCGTCCTTTGGTAGCTGTTCTATGATCTGTTTTACCACCGTGGTTTTACCACAACCCGTCCCACCAGCAATTCCTATGATAAGCATTACTAAAAGTTTAATCCAAATGTACACATTTGAAGGCATCCTTAGAAGTTGGGCTTCGTTAGAATTTGATTGCATAGGTACGACTAAAAATCTATCGGAAACATGACATTTTTCATATAATGGGATATATGGAGGGTGTAGTTTTGGTTGCTGATTTTGGGTGAAACCTTTATATTTAAAAATAACTATATAGTCCCTTTATGAAAAAAAATTTTAAACTCAAGGTCAACGACCAATATGAGTTTCAATTTACAGCAGATGACCTTAAATCCCTGGATTTGGTCAAAACAGGAACCGACTCCTTTCACTTACTGGAAAACAACCAAACGTATCACATCGATTTTAGTTCCAAGGATTTCTACGGAAAAAGTTATGGCGTAAAGGTGAACAATGCCAATTATGCGGTGGCCATTGCAAATCCTTTGGATTTATTGATTGATGAAATGGGCTTCGCCCTGGGTGCTTCGGCACAGGTGAGCAGTATAGAAGCTCCTATGCCCGGTTTGATCTTGGAGGTTTCCGTGTCTGAAGGACAGGAGGTAAAAGAGGGTGATGCGCTTCTTATTCTGGAGGCCATGAAAATGGAGAATGTAATTACCTCTCCAAGGGAAGGCACCATTAAGAGCATTACCGTAAAACAAGGTGAAGCCGTTGAAAAGAAACATGTATTGATCACTTTTGAATAGTAAACGATGAAGAAGATACTAGTAGCCAATCGTGGTGAAATTGCCATTAGGGTAATGAGAACCGCCAAAAAAATGGGAATAAAAACCGTTGCGGTCTTCTCGGAAGCCGATAGAAATGCCCCGCATGTGCGCTTTGCGGACGAGGCAGTTTGCCTAGGGCCGCCCCCTTCCAACCAATCCTATTTGTTGGGGGATAAAATAATTGAATATGCCAAAAAACTGGAGGTAGACGGTATCCATCCCGGATATGGTTTTTTAAGTGAAAATGCAGATTTTGCCGAAGCCGTTGAAAAGAACGGACTGATTTTCATCGGTCCAAAATCCCATGCCATTCGGGTGATGGGAAGTAAGCTTGCTGCCAAGGAAGCCGTTAAAAAATATGATATTCCCATGGTTCCGGGTATAGATGAAGCGATAACGGATGTTGATAAGGCACAGGAAATTGCCAAGGAAATAGGCTTTCCAGTACTGATCAAAGCTTCTGCCGGAGGAGGAGGAAAAGGAATGCGGATTGTGGACAAAGAAGAGGATTTGGAATCCCAAATGAAGCGGGCGATCAGTGAGGCCACTTCCGCTTTTGGGGATGGCTCCGTCTTTATTGAAAAATATGTGACCTCTCCCCGTCATATCGAAATTCAGGTCATGGCAGATACGCATGGCAACATCCTACACTTTTTTGAACGGGAATGTAGTATACAGCGTCGACACCAAAAGGTAGTTGAAGAGGCCCCATCGTCCATTTTGACCCCGGAATTGCGAAATGAAATGGGAATTGCCGCTACAAAAGTGGCCGAAGCCTGTGATTATGTGGGTGCAGGTACCGTTGAATTTTTAATGGATGCCGACCACAATTTCTATTTCCTTGAAATGAATACGCGTCTACAGGTGGAACATCCGGTCTCCGAACTAATTTCCGGTGTGGATTTGGTGGAGCTGCAGATAAAAGTGGCACGTGGGGAAGTACTGCCCATGAAACAGGAAGATTTGAAGATCAACGGCCATGCGATGGAGTTGCGGGTGTATGCCGAAGACCCTTTAAATGATTTCCTGCCAAGTGTGGGGAAATTGGAACGTTACCAGTTGCCGGTAGGTGAAAACATTCGAGTGGACAATGGTTTTGAGGAAGGCATGGATATTCCTATCTATTACGACCCCATGCTTTCCAAATTGATTACCTACGGGAAGACACGCGAAGAATCGATTGCCTTGATGATCAAGGCCATTGAGGCCTATGAAGTGGAAGGGGTACAGACCACCTTACCCTTTGGAGCATTTGTGATGAGACATGAAGCGTTCCGATCTGGGAATTTTGACACCCATTTCGTAAAGAACTACTATGCTCCGGAAATGATTCAGGAAGCTAAGGAAAATGAGGCCAAGATTGCTGCCCTGATAGCATTGCAACAATATTTTGAAGACCAAAAACAACTAAAATTACCCACAAATTAAATCCAATGGACGATAAATTAAAAAAGCTGGAAGAACGAGTGACCCTTGCCCACTTGGGCGGTGGCGAGAAGCGTATTGAAAAGCAACATGCCAAAAAGAAGTTAACTGCCAGGGAACGGATCAATTATCTGTTGGATGATGGTTCTTTTGAGGAAATGGGTGTTTTGGTCACCCACCGTACCACGGATTTTGGGATGGACAAGGAAATTTATTTTGGGGATGGCGTGGTTACAGGTTATGGAACGGTAAATGGGCGATTGGTTTACGTTTATGCCCAGGATTTTACCGTCTTCGGAGGTGCGTTGTCCGAAACCCATGCAGAGAAGATTTGCAAGGTTATGGACCTGGCCATGAAGGTTGGCGCCCCGATCATTGGACTTAATGATTCTGGGGGAGCCCGTATTCAAGAAGGGGTTAAATCCTTGGGGGGGTATGCCGATATTTTCTATCGGAACGTACAGGCGTCCGGGGTAATTCCGCAGTTGTCCGCCATTATGGGGCCTTGCGCGGGTGGTGCAGTGTACTCACCGGCAATGACCGATTTTATCCTGATGGTGGAGCAGACCAGTTATATGTTTGTTACGGGACCCAATGTTGTTAAAACGGTAACCAATGAGGAAGTGACTTCCGAGGAACTTGGGGGTGCCAATACCCATGCCTCAAAATCGGGGGTTGCCCATAAGACCTCGGCCAATGATGCCGCTTGTCTGGAGGATGTCAAAAAACTTTTGGATTATCTCCCACAGAACAACCAGGAAAAACCAAACACAATTCCTTATGAACTAGGGGATGAGATAAGGGAGCAGTTGCGAGGCCTGGTTCCTGATAATCCAAATAAACCCTATGATATGCACGATGTCATAGAGGGTATTATTGATGAAGATTCCTTTTATGAAATCCATAAGGACTATGCAGAGAACATCATTGTTGGTTTCGCCCGATTGGGGGGACGAAGTATTGGTGTTATTGCCAACAACCCTATGTTTTTGGCAGGGGTGCTCGGCGTGAAGAGCTCTACAAAAGCGGCCCGTTTCACCCGTTTTTGTGATGCTTTCAACATTCCATTGTTGGTATTGGTGGATGTGCCCGGATTTTTACCGGGAACCGACCAGGAGTGGACGGGAATCATCAATCATGGTGCTAAACTGTTGTATGCCCTAAGTGAAGCTACGGTACCGCGAGTAACCGTAATTACCAGAAAAGCCTATGGTGGTGCTTATGATGTGATGAATTCCAAGCATATTGGAGCCGACTTTAACTATGCATGGCCCACTGCGGAGATTGCGGTAATGGGGGCCAAGGGTGCTAGTGAGATCATTTTTAGAAGGGAGATTGCGGCAGCGGATGATCCCGAAGCAAAGCTTAAGGAGAAAGAAAAGGAATACGGGGATAAGTTTGCCAATCCGTACCGTGCGGCAAGACGTGGCTTTATAGATGAGGTTATTCTACCTGAGAATACGAGAAGGAAATTGCTGAAAACCTTTGCCATGTTGGAAAATAAGGAAGTGGAGAACCCCTGGAAGAAACACGGAAATATTCCGCTGTAATGCGTTAGAACCGATTATTTGTCGCCGCACTGTGCGTTAGATTGGATATAGTCTTAAAAACATCGAGTTGATGGGCTATAACGAAAGTTTCTTGGGATAGTGCTATCCTAATTCCTTCGGCAATCCGACGGCATGTTGCGGCGATATTATTGTACGGGATTGATGTCATTATAAACACACCATAGCGGTATTCATTACCTTCATGGATGTTCGGAAATATAATGTTTTAATTCACCCTGTTGGTCAGGTCGAGCGCAGTCGAGACCTCCTTGGAACTAAAAACTTTAAAGCCCCAATTGGTATCTTGATTATGTTCGATAAGACAGATTGAGGTCATTTTTCATTTTTGGTATTGTACTTATAATGTGTCGCATTTCTACATTCCGCTAAAATCTAGAGGAGATTAAAATTTCCATTTGCCAACGCCAGTTTCTTTTTGGCGCTCCATTTCTTGATTTTCTTTTCAAAATATATGGCTTGCAACACATCAATGAATTCTTGTTGGAAGATGAGTTGAACCGGCCTTCTTTTAAATGTGAATGCATTGGGATTCATTCCATCTTGATGTTCGTTGAAACGTCTCGTTACATTTTCGGTGATACCCGTATAGGTAAAACCATCTGAGCATAGAAGAATATAAACGTAGTAAAATTTCATCGATTAAAAATAATGACTTTACCAATGAAAGATGAGCACCGTTTTATTCAAAATGAGGTCTCGACTGCGCTCGACCGGACAAAATGACTTGGTTAACAAAACTATCACACCCAAAGATTTATCAATCCAAAGGGTCTAGGTACTTTTGCATCATGCAAAATACCCAAGACAAGCCCAGTTTTGAATTTGTGGCATTGATGGCCGCGTTGATGTCCATTGTGGCATTGAGTATAGACACCTTACTACCCGCGATTTCACACATTGGGGAATCCATCAATAGCCAGGATGCTACGGATAATCAAATGTTGGTGACCATGATTTTTCTTGGACTGGGAGTGGGGCAGCTCTTTTTTGGACCACTTTCGGATTCCATTGGTAGAAAGCCCGTGGTCTATTTGGGCATTTTGGTATTTGTGGTTGCCAGTATAATCTGTTTGGCGGCCCCTAATCTGGAATGGATGATTGCGGGGCGTATCCTGCAAGGGATAGGCCTATCCACAGCTAGGACCATCTCCATTTCCATTATTCGGGATATGTACAAAGGCGATCTCATGGCCAAGGTGATGTCCTTTGTAACGGCATTTTTCATTTTGGTTCCCGTAGTGGCACCTGCTTTTGGAAAATTACTATTGGACGTTGCCAATTGGCAGGCCATTTTTTATGTCCAATTGGTTTTGACCGCAATGGTAGGCCTTTGGTTTTGGAGGCGACAGCCGGAGACCCTGCATCCAGAATATAAAATTCCGTTTACGAGTCATTTGTTTATGGATGGTTTAAAGGAATTGCTTCGATTTAAGGAAACTGTGGCGTATACCATTGTTTCTGGCTTGGTAACCGGTTCTTTCTTGGTGTACCTCAGTGCTTCACAACATATTTTTGAGGACCAGTACGGGCTTAAGGAAGCCTTTCCCTATATTTTTGCGGGGCTGGCGATTTCCATAGGTCTTTCCACCCTACTCAATGGAACTTTGGTTTTACGGTTTGGTATGCGCAGATTATCGACAATGGCGTTGGTGGGATTTTGTTCTGTTGCGCTACTGTATGTGCTCTTGTTTTGGCCTTCTCCAACCAATCCCAACGTTTTTGTTTTGGTCACGTTTCTATCGCTACAGTTTTTTTGTCTTGGCTTTATGTGGGGCAATTTCCGTTCCATTGCTATGGAGCCCATTGGTCACATTGCCGGTATTGGAGCGGCTATCAACGGTTTTTTCTCTACGGTCATCGCAATTCCCATTGCCTCCTTAATCGGAAAGTACGTGGATGAAAGGGTATTGCCCTTGTTTTTGGGATTGGCCATATGCGGCCTATTGTCCCTGGTCATTGTTTTTATTTTGCGTAAATCCAAAAGGATGGCCGTGGTGAGATAGGATGGTCCCTGGATTATCCTATGGGCGTAAAGACCCTTCCACTACTGGAATCTTCTCGTGCTCCTGTAACCGAAGCGTACACGTTGATTTGTCCAGTTGACTTCAATACGCCCATAAAGGCAAAAATCATGGCCTCTTTATATTCAATGAACTTTTTGGGCGGAACAACTACGGTGCACGCTTTCCCGAGCTTTTTTTGAAGGGTATCCATAAAATAAGTGTTCAAAGCCCCTCCACCTGTCACTAAAACACGACTGGTCTTTTTGGGTTTTTCCGCTTTGATGGCATTGGCGATTTGTTCGCAATTATGGTGTATTAGGGTGTTGAGTAAATCTTCCGTTGGGAATTTTACATCCTCGATAAGCGGCTTGACCTCGGACGAAAACCATTCATATCCCGTGGATTTTGGATAGGGAGCTTCGTAATAGGGGAGGGAATTCAGTTTTTTCAATAGGTCCGGACGTCGTTTTCCCTTACTGGCCAGTTTTCCCCCTTTGTCATATTTCAAACCGATTTTTTCGGTGATGTAATTCAGCGGCATGTTTGCCAGCCCAATATCGTAAGCAATTCGTTTCCCCCCTTTTTGGAAGGATATGTTGCTGATACCCCCTAAATTCAAACAGAAATCATATTCGGATAACAATAATTCATCACCAATGGGAACCAAAGGTGCCCCCTGTCCTCCCAATCGTACATCCAAGGTCCTGAAATCACAAACCACTTTTTGCCCTGATGCGTTTGCCAATTCTTGCCCGTCTCCCAACTGAAAGGTAATCCCATCTTCAGGTCTGTGGTGGGAAGTATGTCCATGACTGGCGATAAAATCTATGTCCAGGTCACTACCTTTACTAAAATCCTTTGCCTGTTTCCCCAACCAAATGCCATAGTCCAAATGCAATTGTTGATGTTCTTCTTCGGATAAATGAATGGCATTTTTCAACTTTTCGTACCACTCCGGTTCATAGGGTACCGTGGTACATTGCCTAATTTCAAAGTCCCATATTCCATTGTTCCCCCAAAAATGACAGTAGGCCAAATCCAATCCATCCAGGGAAGTGCCGGACATCATACCCAAAACTTTAATTGTTTTCATAGTGTTTTTTTAGAATGAGCAGTAAAGAAACCGGCCTTTTTGCATCATTTGTAATCTCTTGGACTTCAAATGAAGTATTGGGAATCTGTGCAAGTAAATGTATCCAGTCCTGCAGGGTTCTGGCATACCAAGGATGTCCATAAGAGAAATTTCCAGAAAGTCCTTCCCAGGAATTTGATAGCCATTGGGATTGGTACCCAAAACCGTTTTCCATCAAATAGAAGGGATGCAGGGTTTGGATGAGCAGAATCCCATTATTGGTCAAACATTCCAATGTTCGTTGCAAGAGGGGGGCGGTATGGTCCTTGAGGTACAATGAAAAGTTGAAAACCGCCCCGTCATAAGGGGAGTGGGGCAAAGGTTCACCTTCTGCTATACGCTCAAAACTTAAAATATGATAGGCTTCCGGGCCTTTTTTTTGAGCAAATTGAATCAGTTCGGCAGTGGCGTCAAACCCATGGGCCGTTATGCCCAGTTTTGTCATTTCCCTGGTGAGCCAGCCTTCACCACAACCCAAATCGGCCACTTTCCCCAACTGGGATGATACAAGGGTATCCACTATGGCTTTGTTGGTAAATTTCCTTGAGGGGATAAGCTCTTTTTCAACTACCAAATTCCATTCTTCCGCATTTTTTTTCCAAGAGAAAAGAATGTTTGATTTCATACGACAGCGGATTTTAAGGTCACGGGCAATTTTCCTTTGGCATTGACCACCCCGTTAAAATGGTTTACGGCATTTTCTTGAAACACTTGAAAATCTTGATAGACCACAACCACAGCACTTGCGCTTTCCCAGCTGAATAAATTGAGTACAAAAGGATTGCCAAAAAGGTAGACTATCGTATTTCCTTGGTTTAGAACCTCATGGATTACATCAAGTTCCTCTTTGGTAAACCCAAAATTGTCCTTTGGTTTTACCTGTCTTGGAACAATGCTTAAAAGGGTGTTCCCGGAATCCGAGGCTTTCAACTCCATGGTATCATGGAAATGGCCTCCTTGTCGACCAATTTGAATCAACTGAAACCCTTCCTCCCTAAACTTTTTGATGGCCGTACCATCCCCTTTGAGTTCCGTAATACTTTCCTTGGCCAACTGCTGCATTAAAGGAGTATGGTCTTTTGCTTTTTGTGCCAAACCGTGTTCGGAAACGGTGTATGCACTTTCCTTAAGTTGCCAAACTCGTTTGAAACTGGCTTCAATTCGGTCAACATCACATTGTTCCGAAATCATATGAATGCCTTCTTCCACATTATCCGCAAAGCACAGGACATCGTTCCCCGCTTCAAAAGCGGTGAATTCCAAAGCGCCTTTTTGGGAAAAATCCTTGGAAATGGCGTGCATATTTAGGGCATCGGAGATGATGATGCCCTTCCATTGCAATTCGTCCCGCAAAAAGTTGGTCATGATTTCCTTGGAAATGGACGCTGAAATTTTTTTCCCATTTGTGAGGCTGGGAACCGCCAAATGCCCCACCATAACCGAATCCAATCCTTCATCCATCAATTGAATAAACGGATGGAGTTCATTGTCCAGAAGTTCCTTTTTTGGTTTGTCAATTATGGGAAGTCCCAAATGGGAATCCGTGGCCGTATCCCCATGTCCGGGAAAATGTTTGATGGAATTCAATATTCCTTCGGATTGCATTCCCTTAAGATAGGCCTTGGCATAGCGTACAACCTCTTCACGGTTGTCCCCAAAGGAACGATAGCCTATGACAGGATTTTCGGGATTGAGGTTGATATCCACCACAGGGGAGAGGTTCCAATGGATACCCGCTTCGCGACAGTCTCGTGCAATGTTCTTCCCAACCTTATAGACCAACGCTTCTTGATCTTTCATGGCACCCAAGGTAATGGCATAGGGGTACTGGGGCGTATTTTCTATACGCATGGCCAATCCCCATTCCGCATCAATGGCAATCAATAATGGAAAAGTTGCCACCTTTTGGTAGCGTTGTATTAAATAGAGTAATCGTTCATAACTGTTCTCGTTATGGATCACTTCTTTTTTTCCCTCAAAATTGGTGGCCGCACTTGCCCTACTATGGAAAAAACAGAGACTCCCAATATGGTATTGTTGAATAAGCTTTTCCAATTTTTGGATCTCAGCTTCGGTATCATTGATGAACGCAGCTGGCATAAACAGTTGCCCAACTTTTGTTGAAATCGGGATTTCCTTTCGTATGCTATGGTATGATGGAATTTTACGCATCTGAATTTCCTTTTTTACCGTAATCCGCCGGATATTTTAAAAAGGGCAGTAAGAACAGGGCCGGCAAAGCGGCAATCACCACCCAGATAAAGAAGCCGCTATACCCCAGCCATTCTTGCATAAACCCACTTACCATTCCGGGGAGCATCATACCCAAGGCCATAAAACCGGTGGCAATGGCATAATGTGAAGTTTTTGATTTTCCTTCCGCAATATAAATGAGGTACATCAAGAATGCGGCAAACCCAAAGCCGTAGCCAAACTTTTCAAAAACCACCGTTGTAGTGACAGCTGCTAGACTGGTAGTTTGTGTCCACGCCAGAATGGCGTACAGGATATTGGGTACATTTAGGGAAAGTATCATGGGAAGCATCCATTTTTTTAATCCATCCCTTGAAATCAATATTCCCCCAAGAATACCGCCCAGGGAGAGCATGATAACGCCAACGGTTCCAAAGATGGTCCCCAGTCTTTCCGTTGAGTAGGCCAGTCCTCCTTTTTCCAGGGGGTCCAAAAGAAAAGGGGCGGCCATTTTAACCAATTGGGATTCTCCCAATCGATAGGTCAGGATAAAGGCCAATGCTATCCCAATATTTGGTTTTTTAAAAAAGGAGACGAACACTTCAAAAAATCCTTTGGGCTTATCGAGCGCTATGGTATTCGAAGTCTCATACTTTGGGGTAACAAAAAAGTTGGATACGGTGAGTCCCAACATTAAAAAGGCGGTTGCCGTCATAGTGATGCTCCATGCTTTTGTATTGTCCCCATAGCGGTTTTCTAAAAAACCGGCAAGGATAACGATAAGTCCTTCGCCGGTAACCATGGCCAAACGGTAAAAAGTACTTCGTATCCCTACAAAAAACGATTGTTTCTTTTCGGTAAGCCCGATCATATAGTACCCGTCCGAAGCAATATCATTTGTGGCGGAAGCGAAGGCCGCCATCCAAAAACAGGCTAGGGTAGTGGTGAAAAAGATATTTGTAGGCAGGGAAAGCCCTACACCAAACAAGGCTATGGAAATCAATAATTGCATCCAAAGAAACCATTTGCGTTTGGTGCTTTTTAAGTCCACGAACGGACTCCACAATGGCTTTAGAACCCATGGTAAATAGAGCCAACTCGTGTACAGGCCAATATCCGCATTGCTAATGCCCAGTTTTTTATACATGATGACCGAGACGGTGACTACAATGACATAGGGGAGTCCCTGGGTAAAGTATAAAACAGGTACCCATGCCCATGCCCATTTATCTTTCTGGATTTCTGACATTTCTAGTGGGGTTTCTCTATTGGTTTTAGCTTACTTTCATTTCCGTACGCATCAGTGACTTTTGCGGCTATTTTCCTTTTGGTTTCCTTGATGTTGAGGCAACTCTTGGATCCATTGGAAGGAAGGTAGACTTTTTTTATCAATTTTGCCCATTGCCTATTTTTTCCCTTCAATCGGTAAATTGAAACATACCTGGGAACGGAGTCATAATGGGACAGGCAGATTTCCAAAGCACCATTGGAATTGTTTTTCGAAATAACCCCTGGTTCTTCGATATCCCTGTAGGGGCCATTGGGTGTTGGTGGTACGGTGATGGGTGCTTTATAGAAATGCCTTCGAATTCTCTTTGCGATGTCCTGGTGTTGGGGAAGAGACTTGGCGCTAAAGAAGACATTTCCCCGAACCTGCGGAATGGAACGTGCAAGGCTTAGCTGCCTGGCAAGTTCCTTTCGTTTAAACCATGCCCTATCCGAATTGTTCCGCACCTTATAGGCACCATTGCCCATAAAGAGATTGGTGTTTGCGGTTTTACCGGCCCACCATTGGGTGATTTTTTTATGGGAAGCTGCAGGATATTCCATACTCCAGTACGCTTGGGGAACAATATAATCCAGCCAACCTTTTTCCATCCACAATAGCGGGTCGGCATATAGATCCTCATAGGTGGTTTGACCAGCTTTGGTGTCCGAACCTTGGGGGTCCGTAGCTTTGTTCTTCCAGACCCCAAAAGGACTAATGCCAAATTGGACCCAAGGTTTATGGGTTTTAATGGTTTGGTACACATTCTTGACCAACGAGTCGATATTGCTGCGACGCCAATCTTCAAGGGATTGCCCTGGCAGTCCAAATTGAGCAAAGGCCAACGAATCCTTAAATGTTTCCCCGGCCACTTTATACGGATAGAAATAATCGTCAAAATGGACACCATCAATGGCATAGTTCATGACCACTTCTTCCACTACTTTGGTCAGGTGTTTCCCAACCGCTGGAATCCCCGGGTTGTAGTAATACTTCTTCCCATATTTTATCATCCAATCAGGATGCCGATAAAAGTCATGGGTTTTGGCCAAAAGGGTAGTGTCCAAATCAAATGTGGCACGATAAGGGTTGAACCACGCATGGAATTGCATCCCCCTTTGGTGGGTTTGGTCCACCATCCATTGCAGTGGATTTTCAAAATTGTCCTTGGGGCTTCCTTCCTTTCCGGTCAAAAAACGTGACCAGGGTGCCATGTCCGATGCATAAAAGGCATCACCTGCTGTCCGTATTTGTACGATTAGGGCATTAAAGTTTAGTTCATCATAGAACTTGAGCAGTTGCAAAAAGTCCTCTTTCTGTTTTTTAACGTCGTCCATGCCATTTTTTGGCCAATCAATATTGACCACAGTGGCCACCCAAACCCCTCTGAATTCCGTAGTGGGATTGTTCTTTTGAAGGGTTCCACAACCAAAAACCATCACGGATAAGAGTACCCATGATAGTTTTTTAAATGGTTTATGTATTGTGTGTCGTCTCTTCACTGAACCCATCCTGATTTTTTGTTTGTAACCAAAAATGAGTTGAAATTTGGCCAGATGGGCCACTTTTCGAAGGTTATAGCAGCGCTAGAGCTAAGAAAAATAACGTAATAGGGGGGGATTTCGGCCATTTTTTAGGGAATGGAAAAGTCAAAATGCGTCCACTATTAAAAATGATATCGGACAAATCCTTCCATGGCGGCATATTCCGCCAGACCTAATTTGCGATACTTTTCCGCTGTGCTTTTGTTTCGTTCCTCTGCCCGCATCCAGAATTCCCGGGTATCATCCCCTTGAAACATGACACCATCTTTTTGGGACTGATGGCAAAAGATAGCATTTCGTTTTTTCATGACTTGGGCAGGACTCATGGGAACCGCCATTTCTATTTCGTGAATATCCCATTCGTGCCATGCACCCCGATACAACCAAACCCAGCAGTCTTCCATGTATTTTTTGGTCTTTAAAATCTGAAGGGCAGCAAGGACAGCATCCAAACAAACACTATGGGTGCCATGTGGGTCGGCGAGATCACCGGCCGCATAGATTTGATGCGGTTTAACTTCCTTGATGATACTGACCATGATATCAATATCATCTTGGGTCAAAGCGTTCTTTTTTACCGTGCCGGTTTCATAAAAGGGAAGGTCCAGAAAGTGGACGTTCTCATCGGGGAGTCCCAAATACCGTGTGGCGGCGTAGGATTCCCCTCTGCGGATACTTCCTTTAAGTTTTCGCACCTCAAACGTATCAATCGCACTTTCGGTCTTGGTCGCGATCGCATTAATTAACGAACTTGATACTTCGGAGGGATTCACGGTATTTAAAACCTCGGCAAATTTCAGGGCTTCGGTATCGGTCACGGCAATATTCCCTGAAGTCTGGTATGCCACATGTACTTCATGTCCCTGACTGATCAGGCGATCAAAAGTGCCACCCATCGAAATCACATCATCATCTGGGTGTGGACTAAAAATAATGATCCTTTTTTTTGCAGGTGCCGCCCTTTCCGGTCTGTTGGTGTCGTCTGCATTTGGCTTACCACCAGGCCAGCCGGTTATGGTATGCTGTAGGCGATTGAACATTTTGATGTTCAGATCGTAGGAGTCTTGCTGGGCCAATAACCCAGACATCCCATTATCGTTATAATCTTTATCGGTTAGACTTAAAATGGACTTGTTCAAGGTAATACTGAGCCATAGTACGGCTTTGGCAGTAAGGGTTTCGGTCCATTCACAAGACTCGTCAACCAACCATGGGGTTTTGTTTCTGGTCAGTTTGCTGCCAGCACCATTATCCAAAACAAAAGTACAGTTGTGATGTCTTTGGAGATAAGTGGCAGGCACTTCGGATGAAATTTCACCCTCCACGGTTTTTTTGATGATATCCGCTTTATTCTGTCCCCATCCCAGAAGTACGATTCTTCTGGCGTTGTGTACGGTTGAAATCCCCATGGTTATTGCCCGTCTGGGTACGTTAACTATACCTAGAAAGGCCGGTGCGGCGTCTACTCTTGTAATATGGTCCAGGGTTATGACTCGTGTTCCCGAGTTATAATGTGAACCGGGTTCATTAAAACCAATATGGCCTGTCCTGCCAATGCCCAATAATTGAAAGTCGATTCCCCCATAATCCCTTATTTTCTGTTCATATTTTAAGCAGTAAGGAATGATGTCATCACCGGTCAAGGTACCATCGGGAATATTGATATTTTCAGGGGCAATATCCACATGGTTGAACAAATGTTCGTGCATGAAGTACCAATAGCTCTGACGGTTATCCTTTTCCATGGGCAGGTACTCGTCAAGATTAAAGGTGATCACGTTCGAAAAACTTAACCCCTCCTCTTTATGCATTCGTACCAGTTCTTCATAAACGCGAATGGGGGATGAGCCGGTCGCAAGGCCCAAAACACAGGGCAAGCCCTGCTGTTGTTTTTTACGAATGAGCGCGGCCATTTCCTGGGCAACTATAATTGAAGCCTGACTGGAGCTGTCAAAAAGAACATTATGGATTTTTTCGAAACGTGTTTCTTCGAACTGTCCTACGGGTTTGTAAGAGATATCAAAACTCTTTTTGGGTATTGTTATGGTCTGCATTGTCCTAAATTGGTATTTCGAAATAGCGGTTTTATGCTGTTGTTCGGGACAAAGATACAACTATTTGCTGTTTTTTGCTTTTTTAAATGCTGTTTTTTGCAATTAATAACAATTTGATAACTTAAAAAAGAATAAAACTGCAATAAAAGGAAATCAATATCTTTGCTGAAGATTCCAGCTTTATGTTAAAGGAAGAACGCCAGCGTACCATATTAAATGAGGTAGAATTACATAATAGGGTATTGTTAACGGACATTGCCGAAAAATTGGATGTTTCCATCGACACCGTTCGGCGGGATGTGAAGGAATTGGACGGGGAGAATCGATTGCGTAAGGTTCATGGAGGAGCCGTATCCCTGGGTTTTGCCAATTATAGTCCTGCCAGGAACAATGTGTACGCATTGGAACAAAAAACGGCGATTGCCCAAAAAGCACTTGGATTGATCAAGGACAATAGTGTTATCTTAATTGATGGAGGTACCACTTGTGTGGAATTGGCGCGATTGATTCCTCCACAACAAAGTATTACCTGTTTTACATTGAGCCTGCCCGTAGCCATGGAATTGCTCAATAAACCCAATATCGAAACTATTTTTATTGGAGGCGTGCTATCCAAGGATTCCCAAATCTCCATAGGCGCCAATACCATACATAATTTATCACAGATTAAAGTTGATTACGGTTTTATAGGGACGGGATATGTGGATGCAAGCTATGGATTAACGGAATTTGACTGGGATATTGTACAGACCAAAAAGGCAGTGATCAAGGCTTCAAAAAATACGGTTTTGCTTAGTATCTCCGAAAAATTGAACTCCCAACATCGTTACAGGACCTGTGATATCAACGAAATCGATACCATGATTACCGAGTTGGAACCCAATCACCAGCTTCTCAATAGTTTTAAGGACCAAAATATCAAGTTGCTTTAGTATGGCAGAATTTAAAAAGATAACGGAAGAGGCTTCGCTCCACGATCATTTGGAGCAACAATCCACGGGAGCTTTGCTCAGGGGGATCAATCAGGAGGACAAAAAGGTAGCTGAAGCTGTGGAGAAAGTCGTTCCACAACTGGAAAAGCTGGTGGATGCCCTGGACGTCCGGTTTCAAAAAGGAGGGCGTTTGTTTTATATTGGTGCCGGAACCAGTGGTCGATTGGGAATCCTGGATGCTTCTGAAATTCCACCAACGTTTGGGATGCCCCATGACCGGGTCATTGGCTTAATTGCAGGTGGGGACGGCGCCATACGAAAAGCTGTGGAGTTTGCAGAAGACAATACCATTCAGGCATGGAAGGATTTAATGGAATTCAATATCAATGCCAATGACACCGTAGTGGGCATTGCCGCTTCTGGCACTACGCCTTATGTGCTGGGAGGAGTTAAGGATGCCAGGGAAAATGGCCTCCTGACCGCAGGTATTACCAACAATCCAGGTTCGCCATTGGCCACCTCCGTGGATATACCCATTGAAATTGAAGTAGGGCCCGAGTTTGTCACGGGCAGTACACGAATGAAAAGTGGAACCAGTCAAAAGTTGGCGCTTAATATGATTTCTACCGCCCTAATGATTAAAATTGGCCGGGTAAAGGGCAACAAGATGGTGGACATGCAATTGAGCAACAATAAGTTAGTGGACCGGGGAACTCGGTATTTGGTGGAAGCATTGGACATGGATTATGCCAGTGCTGAAAAGGCTTTAAAAAGATTTGGCTCGGTAAGGGAGGCAATTTCCCAACTAAAAAGGTGAAAACTGAAAAGATTTTCCACTGTCCTGCCATAAGCAAGATAACAGGAAGCACGGCAATGCCGCGCTTCCCAAGCTAGACTTGAATAAACTAACTTAACTTAAACCAACTCAATATTTTTCCACAATATGTTCAGGACCCCGTTCCTCCAATAAATCTGGACCAGGTTTCATTTTTTTCCCATGGATTTGCATGGCCTTCTGTATCTCAGCAATTACTTCAGGATGCTTTTCCGCAATATTGAACCGTTCTGAAGGGTCTTCTTCAATATTGAATAACAAGGGAGGGTCATGGCGCACTTTTTCCGCATTGAACACGTATGCTTCTTGGGTGATGAAGTGTGCTTTATAGGGACCCACCCGCATGGCAAACAAATCACGTCCACTGTAATAAAACACTTCATTTCTGGGACTATCACCTTGACCTAATAACACTGGGGACAAATCCATCCCATCCATTACCCTGTCATCGGGGATGGGGATACCTGCCAATTTACTGAAGGTGGTAAAGATGTCCATAGTAGTACCCATGTCCATGACCATTTTGGGGACAATGGTTCCCGGACCCCAAAAAATACCGGGTTCCCGGAATCCACCTTCCCAAGTAGAGCCCTTTCCATCCCGAAGCAGGCCTGCACTGCCCCCGGAAATCTTGGTTTGCAACCAAGGACCATTATCGGAAGTAAAAAATACAATGGTATTTTCTGACAGTCCCTCTTCTTTTAGCATATCCATAATTTGGCCGATTCCATGATCAATTTCTTCCACTACGTCCCCGTAAAGGCCTCGTTTACTGGTTCCCTTGAATTCCTCCGATGCAAATAAGGGAACATGCGGAAGATTATGGGCCAAATACATGAAAAAAGGACTTTCCTTGTTTTCCTTTATCCATTTGATGGCTTCGGCCGTATAGCGCGCGGTAAGCGTATTCTGATCGGCTGGGCGTTCCAATTGTTCCATACCGCGCAATAGCGGTACATTGAAATCGGCCGGTGTGAGGTTATCATATTCCTTTGTCCATAACGCCCAATAATCCTCAAAAGAGGTGAGTTTACGGGTGATATCCATATCATTGGAATAGGGGATGCCAAAGTAGTAATCAAAGCCTTGGGTAGTAGGCAAATATTCCTTTTTATGCCCCAAATGCCATTTCCCCACCATTCCGGTGGCATATCCAGCTTGCTTTAATTGCTCTGCCAATGTTATTTCGGCATCAGGAAGACCATTGGCGGAGTCGGGAAAAAAGACTTTGGCCGTGGCACCACTTGTGCCACTTCGTAAAGGTAAACGTCCGGTCATCAGTGCCGCTCGACTGGGCGTACAGACACTGGCTCCCACATAGAAATTGGTCCATTTCTGGCCTTCAGTGGCCATTTGATCCAAATATGGTGTCCTAATGGTCGGATGCCCATACGAGCTTAAATCGCCATAGCCAAGGTCATCAGCAAAAATGATAATGAAATTGGGTTGCTTTTTAGAACCATTTATTGTGTCTGTAATTTGGCCCGAGGCTTTTGCCATTAGTGGTATGCTGAGCATTAAAACCCATAAAGTGGTCAGTATTCTTGTAACTGCTCTTTGAAATTGATTTGTGTTCATATTTATTTTTTATCGTTTGTTTTAGGAATGGTCGAACAAAGTTGGCGACTAATTGTTTAGTATCCAGGATTTTGTTCAAGGGCACTATTGGCGTCCAGTTCTACTTGTGGTATAGGGAAAAGAACATGAAAATCCTGGGCATTTCTCCCACGGGCCTGTGCTCTTGAAATCATTACTCCTTGCCGTATTTGATCTTCCCGTGAATTTCCTTCAAAATAGAATTCCCATTCACGCTCTTGTAAAATGGCATCGCGCAGACTTTCCGTTGAAAAACCTACAAAATCCAAAGGTGTTGCTCCAGCACGATTCCTAACTTCATTGATTAAATCAATTACTTCTCCCGTAGGGCCGCTCACTTCGTTGAGTGCTTCAGCCCTTGTCAGCAAAATGTCCGAATATCGTATCACCGGAATATCGTTCCCTGCAAAAAAAGCGACGGATGCCGGGTCCCATGGTAGCTTAAAAGGATGGGATTGATCATTGCCCAAACCCTGAACCACTTCTCCGTTTGCTATACTTACATATTCCGTGATAATTTGACCGGTCCTGGTATCGGTAGCCTCAAAAGAATTTACAAAATCATCGAACAAATAGGTTCTGGCGGCAAATACGGAATTGTTGGAAAAGCCAACGGGATAGTCCGGAGCAAAGATCAAGGCATTCACAGATTGGCTTGCCGTGGTGGATGCTCCATCTTTTGGTAAGGCCCAAATCAATTCCATATTGCCTTCATTACCAATATCAAAAACATCGGCATAATTGGGCAATAGACTATACCGGTTTGAATTGATGACTTGCTGGGCGGCGTCTGCAGCTTGCTGCCATTGTCTGGTGTTCAAGTAGTACTTTGCCAATACCGCCTGTGCAATGCTCTGGTTTGCCCTACCAAAGGCAGGCGCTTCAACAGGTAGGGTAGAAGCGGCCAAATTCAATTCTTGCTCAATAAAAGCACGGGTTTCCTCATCCGTGGCCCTTGGCAACAAAGGATCGTCGGTGGAAGACATGTATAACGGTACCCTACCAAACAATTTATACAATTCAGAGTAGGCCCAGCCTCGTATAAAATGTACTTCAGCTTCCGTGCGTTGTTTGAATTCATCGGAAAAGGCGTCATTATCCAAATTATCCAAAACAATATTGGCATCTCGTATGGCATTAAAATAAACGGTCCAAACGGAGAGCATCTGTGAATGGTTGCTGTCCCAGGTGTAATCTATAAGCTGTACCCATAGACTTTCAATGGAACCACCTGCACCCCATACCTCGCCCGTAGGCATACAACCCAGCCAGTAGGGGGCCCAAGACTCCACCAAGCCTGCCCTATGCGAGTACGCATAAGCGGCATTCAAAACGGTATTTAAGCCTTCCTCGGAAGTAAAAAGGGTAGAGGGTGCCAATTCGGAGAAAACCTCTTCCTCCAATCTATCTTCGCAACTAGGGAACATACCCAACAGGATTGAGAAAATTATAGTGTATCTAAAATTTTTCATGATAGCTGTTTTTATATTTTAACTTAAAAATTCGCTGTGAGGCCCATCAAAAATGTTCTTGCCAGGGGATAACTACTGTAGTCCACCCTAACATTACTGTTACCGAATGAATTGGCCTCAGGGTCAAAACCTACATAGTCCGTAATGGTAAAGAGGTTTTGTCCGGTGACATATACCCGTAAGGCATTCAGAAAATCTATCTTGCTGGTCGGTACGGAATAGCTCAATTGTACATTTTTCAGTCTTAGGTAGGATGCATCCTGAACGGTTAAAGAATTCACCTTACTTGCACCATAGGCATTGGGATTTACCGAAGAAGGAAATCTAGCGTTGGGATTTTGTGGTGTCCATCTTTCCAGAATATGCTCCGCTATTCTATTTCTTCTAAAGTTTGCTGGATACAGGGATTCAATGACATTCACATTTAGCAAATCCACGCCTTGTTGGCCTTGGAAAAAGAAGTCAAGCTGAAAATTCTTATACCTCAAGGAGTTTTGGATTCCGTACGTAAAATCCGGATAGGGAGTCCCTATAATGGTTTGGTCGTCAGGCGTAATGGCACCGTCCCCGTTTCGGTCCTCAAAAATAGGGAATCCCGGTTGTGCCGTGGGTTGTGCCGAATTGGCAATATCATCCCCTTCCTGAAAAATGCCGGTAACCACATAACCGAAATAAGAAGCCAAGGGATCGCCTTTCCGAATGATAGCCGTATTGCCCACGGATTGAATATTTCCTGTTACAATTTGATCGATTCTTCCCAGATCGACAACCTCATTTTTTATCACGGAAAAGTTCAATGACGTATCCCATTGGAAATTATCCGTATCTATATTGGTGGTATTGATCAAAAACTCAAATCCGGAGTTTTTGACCTCGCCTACATTGGTCAAAATGGATTGAAACCCTGAAGCCCGCGGCAGGGGTAAATTAAATAGTAGGTCCTTGGAGTTCTTGGAAAAATAGTCCACGGTACCACTGATTCTGCCGTTTAGAATGCTCCAGTCCAATCCGATATTGACTTGTTCCGTAGTTTCCCACTTTAGATCGGGATTTGCGATGCGTTGCGGTATAATGCTATTTAAAATAGTCCCATCCAAAACAACATTGGGTCCCGACCCAAAAGTAGATTGGGAAGCGAAGTTGGCGATTTCCTGGTTTCCTGTTTGTCCCCAACTCGCCCTTAACTTGAGTTGGTTGAACACTTCCGGCACAAAATCTTCCTGATCCATTTTATATCCAAAGGCAAAGGAAGGGAAATATCCAAATCTGTTGTTTTCCCCAAAACGGGATGAGCCATCGGCCCTTATGGAGGCGGTGAACAGGAATTTGTCGTATAGGTTGTAATTGACCCTTCCCAAATAAGAGAGCAAGGTGTTCACTTCTTTTCTACTGAATAAATTATCCGTATTGGTATCGCCCAGTTCTAAGTTATTGGTTCCTATTTCATCAGTGGGAAAACCTGCGATATCAGCATCAAATGAACGCGTGCTGAAATTTTGAAAAGTCACACCCCCAAGTACGGTCAATGCATTATTCTCGTTAAATTGCTTGTTGTAGGTCATGGTATATTCGAAGAGGTAGTTGGTTCGTTCCAAAACACTGATGGCCGCTATACCTCCTGCAGCCGCCCCACGAATAGTTTGTGTGGAATTGTAGATATCCCTACGCGAGGTTTGCCTATCCGTACCAAAATTGAATTTCCCTGATAAATGATCCGTAAAATTATAGTTGAGGTACGCATTACCAAAAGTCCTATTGGTTTCATTTTCATTGATTACACCACTGATCAACGCTGCTGGATTGTTGATAGTCAGGTTAGCGGACTGCGTAAAAGTCCCATCAGGATTACGTACGGGCTCCGTGGGGTCGTAGAGTAATGCCGAATTGATGGGACCGGCATTTTCATTGGTTTGTACCCCATCGATATTGTTATTGTCCTGAACAAGACTGGTATTAAAGTTTAAACCTACTGTGACACGCTCACCAATTTGGGTTTCCAGATTAATTCTACCGGTATATCTTTTGATTCCGGAATTTTCAACTACACCCTCTTGGTTAAAGTAGTTGAACGAAGCGTAAAAGGACGACTTCTCACTTCCCCCGCTAATGGAAAGGTTGTTATTGAAAATTGGGGCAACACGGAATACCCGATCCTGCCAGTCCACTCCATTTCCTATATTGGCGATGTCTTCGGCACTAAAAACCTCACCATTACCTTGGTCCACGGATAATGCGTTGATGCCATCTATGTACTGTGCGGTATTGAGCACATCCAAACGCTGTGCCACTTCTTGTATACCCGCATAGGAGTCATATGTGACACTGATCCTCCCTTGGCTTCCCTTTTTGGTCGTGATCAAGATAACACCATTTGCGCCCCTGGAACCGTAAATTGCGGTTGCAGAAGCGTCTTTTAAGATTTCAATGGATTTGATGTCCGCTGGGTTCAGTGCGTTCAAAGGATTTCTTGGAACATTGTTTTCGCTTACCTGTGCTGCTCCTCCAGTTCCTATGTTAGGACTGTTGTCTATGGGAAATCCATCAATTACATACAAAGGTTCGTTACTGGCATTCAACGAGCTGGAACCCCGAATACGAATGGCCAATCCACCACCCGGTGCGGAACTCGCCTGATTGATCTGTACACCAGCGGCCCTACCCAGCAATTGTTGATCTACGGAGACATTGGCTCCAGGATTCAAATCATCCTGACTCAGGGAGGTAACAGAACCTGTAAGGTCACTTTTCTTTTGAGTGCCATAACCCACCACAACAATTTCGTCAAGGGCTGCCGTACTTTCTTCCAGAACAATGCTTAAACTGGACTGCCCAGCGATGCTGACTTCTTTTGATGCGAATCCAATATAGGAGACAACCAATATCGCATTTTGGTCCGTTACCGTTAAGGAAAAATTGCCATCAAAATCCGTCTGGGCACCATTTGAAGTGCCTTTTTCAACTACACTGGCGCCCGGCAAAGGTGCACCTCCTTGATCGGTCACCGTTCCTTGGACATTGAAACCCTGCGCCATGGAGTTACTGGCTGCCGTTATTGAATTTTTGAAAATGATTACTTGCCGGTTTCTCAAAACTTTATATCCAAGATTGAATTTATCCAAAACAGGCTCAAGAATCATTTGGAGGGTGGCATCCTTCTCGACAACGGTTATTCGTTCATCTGAGGGAAGGGTACCGTCCTGATAGAAAAATATGTATTCACCTTTCTCTTGGATTTCTGACAGTAAGGTTGCTAGTTTAACCTGATGCAGTTCAATGGTCATTTTGGATTGGGCATTGATTTCCTTTGCAAGTAGAGTGGTCAATCCAATTACTATGTAAAGTGCAAAAGATCTCATAAGGTCAAAGATGATGTGTCGAGTCACGTTTATGCCCAAAAAGTGTGCACACCTAGGGAGATTATTCATAATTTTGTAGTTCAGTTAATTGTTTTGTCGTTAATTTTTTTGCGATAAAACGCATTGTATGCCAAGGGATGTTGGCCCATCCTTTGGCTTTTCCTTTTTATGTCATATTCATTGGCATTTCAGTTTTAGTTTGTTAGGGTTTAAGTAGTACGGTTCCGTTATTGGCTATAATTTGAAAGTCCTTTGTTTGCTTAATTGTTTCCAGTACCTCCCCCAAATCTTCCGATAAATCCAACCTTCCGGAAAAAGTTAGGGAAGCCAGTTCCTCATTTTCGATTTCGATTGTACGATTGTAGTATCTGGACAAACGTGCCGTTATATCATCCAACCTATTGGAATGTAGTGTTAGGTAACCTTCCCTCCATGAAAAATAATGGTCCGGATTTACAATTTTCGTGCTTACTTCATTGGAGTTTTTATCAAAACTGGATAGGGTACCAGGCTTCATCAAAAAACTGTTTTTCTTATCATCGCGATAAGTCATTCGTATACTCCCGGATTTAAGGACCGTTTTCATAAGGTCATCTTCCGAATAGTGCGAAACATTAAAGATGGTACCTAGCACTTCTATGGTTTGGGTACTTGACCTGACCTGAAACGGTTTTTCTTCGTTATGTGCCACTTCAAAAATGGCCTCACCTTCTAAATACACTTCACGAATGCCACTGGTAAATATGGCAGGGAAAATAAGTTTTGACCCGGAGTTGATCCATACCTTGGTGTTATCCGAAAGCTTTATAAAGCTGCGCTTGCCATACGGTACCATTATGGTATTGAAAATGGGTGTATCATCATTCACCGTTTGTTGTTTCGTTTTTTTGTGCTGTCCGAAAGTTACACTGGATCCGGTTTCTGAATATTCTACATGTCCCTCATCTTCATCCATGGCTATTTGTTCCCCTTCTCCCAATACTACGGTAACTTTACTGGCATCAAACAATGTTGTTTTGGATGAGGTCTTTACAAATTCCTCCAGGCTTGGTTCCGTAGGTTGTCCAAAATAGTATCCTAGGGCCAAAACCAATGGTATTACGGAAGCAGCGGCCACATAGTACCAGTGTCTTTTACGACTTTTGGATACTTCTTTTTCTCTCCTTGCAGAAGTCAAAATTCTATTTCTAAGATTGGTTTTTCGCTCATTGGACCAATCATATTTTGGATTATCTTCCATTGGGAATACGCATTATTGGGAACGTCTGATAAGGTTTCCCTTGTAGATAAGAGACACCATTATACTATTTATAGACAAAAAAGAGTGAATTAATGGAACAGAAAGTGCATTTTCTCCCGAAGAATCTTCACACTGCGGTACAATAATGTTCTCGCAGAAGCCACGGACACGTCCATTTGCTCGGCGATTTCATCATATGATTTGTTCTCGGTAAATCGCATATGCAATGCGTTTTGCTGGTGATTGGTCAAAGAGTCCATAGCCAATTTCAAAGACCCTTTAAGGTGGTCCGAGTGTTCAGAATCCATCCACTTAAATTCAGGGGAGGCCTCAACATAATTTGGAAAAGTGCGCAGAATTTGTTCAAAACCATCATCTTCGGTACAAAGTTCCTTTGCTTTGTTCCTTTTATAAAGGCGACGTTTCAATGAGGTGGATAAATATGCCCTGATATTCCTGATTTTGGGGATGTTTTTCCTCGATTTAAAAAAATCCAGAAACAAATCGTGAATTTGGTCCTCAACCCAAGATTCATCCTTAATATATTGTATTCCAACCTGGTAAAGTTCGTCTGCAAAAAAATCATAAAGGTCTCCCAATGCATCGATATCCCCTCCATGGATTTTTTCCAAAACCGTATGGATGGAATTCATTGGAACTGCCCTCTTTTGATTGTTGAAAAGCATTTTTGAGGTTTAGCGATTCGAATAGGCATGACATCAACAGAGTGAAACCCTATTGCAACATTGATAAAATATCGAATTTAATATTGATAATACCCTACTCAAATATATAAATTTTTAGATTTTATGCTAATAGCTCTCATTTCGTACTAAATTTCAACGTGATCATTCCCTGGTTAATCCAACCTTACTTAGGCAAAGTTTGTCTTGAAAGCTTAAGTACGGAAAGTACAATTCGATTGCCAAAAAACTGATAAGACTTTGATAATGCTTTTATCCTAAAGCGTCCCATCATTGGAGTACCATGGAAATCCATGGACCGTCCTTTTTTAGAATCTTTATATTTGGGAATAACCTTAAGCCGTGTTCATTGCCCATAATTCCATTGGTACTGCCGAAACCCTTCTATTTTATGGTTGGTGGCAATTTGGTACCTGCCTTTTTGCCTTTGCGGCACTAATGTCCATTTGGTGGCATATTGGTAAAAAGCAGGAGGATTTTGGCCAGGTCTGGTTGGCACTCTCAGTACTGTGCTGGAGTTTTTCGGGCGTTTTGGAAATCTATTACGCTGGATTTTCAGAGGGAAACCCAATCCTTTTGGATGGCTTTCGGAGCATTTTCTCCCTTTTTAACAGCCTTTTTATTCTCTTGTCCCTGCCTTGGTTTAGATACCTTCCGGCCTTTCTTGAACCTTTGATCAAATCCAGGTATTGGCGGTTGATCGTTGGCCTGCCCTTTCTCTTTTCACTATTGCCCACCATAAACAAAGTAGCATCGGGACGTGAGGGCATTATCAATGAACTGGACGTTTACTATGCGGTCCTTACCTTGCTATTTTTAGGTTTTGTACTATGGCATTCCTTCTCAAGAAGAAGATTGATCTCTTTGGCTGTCCTGTCGCTTATCTGTATTGGAATTACATTGCTGGCCCAGTTTTTTAAGCTTACCGGATCCACAATCAATCTTACCATTTTTTCGGCCATATTCAAAACCTGTCTTATCATGATATTCTTTGCATTGGCACTAAGCTGGGTAAAAGAGTTGTCGGAAAATGTCATCCCTAAAGCGGAGGATATTTCCGTTCTATTTGAGATACGGAGAAAAAATGGTAAAGTTGAACGTTTGGTTTCTTTCGGTGGGTTTTTGGGCCACAGTGATCGAAGCATTTATTTAACGGCCTCCCAATATGAATTGCTACACCGTTTTGCCTTTCTTCGAAAAAAGAATAAGGACCATTGGTTGGAGATCAAGCCCAAAAACCATCCGGTAAGGAAAAAACGCTATGATATAAGTGATTATAATGAAATTAGGCGCTTGCTTTTTGCGCTTCTCGACGGTCTGTTTGGAAAAGGAAATTGGTCCAAACAACAACATCTGGAACCCCTAAAAAGTGCGCTCTTTGAACTTTCCAAGAAAAGGGAGCGAAAAATCCGTTTACGGCTTGAGCCGAGAAACATCCATTTTTAATCTTCTTTTTAGGAAATTGTCAGAAAGTCCATTACTGACATTTTTGGATTTTTTCCGACTTTCAGGTCTTAGGTAAATCATTACATCCAATTTGCATCCATATAAAATGAGTAATCATGCTATTTGGAACGCTATTGCAATTGGCCATTTCACATCAGAAAAAAGAAGTATTGGAACTAGGGCTTGATGAAAAAATCAATAATGCATTTATGCCCTTCGCCACCTGGTGGGAGGATTTTATTCTTTCGGAACTCCCCGTTTTGGGAGCCGGTATTCCCATTGTATTGATTTTATTGATTGCTGCTGCTTTTTTCTTTACCGTTCATTTCGATTTTGTAAACATCAAGTATTTTCCTTTGGCCGTACAGGTCGTTCGAGGTGCGTACGACAATTTGGAAAAGCTGGGTGCGGACAAAGCGGGCGGGGAAGATATGGCACAAGACCATTCTGGAGAGGTCAATCATTTTCAGGCATTGACGACCGCTGTTTCCGGAACAGTGGGCTTGGGTAATATAGCTATGGTGGCCGTAGCCATATCCATTGGGGGACCGGGAGCAACATTTTGGATGATTGTCGCTGGATTTTTGGGAATGTCCTCAAAATTTGTGGAATGTACCTTAGGGGTAAAATATAGGGATATTGATACGGATGGAAGTGTTTTTGGCGGTCCCATGTATTATTTGTCAAGGGGTTTCAAACAAAGGGGACATGGTACCTTAGGAAAAATAATTGCCGCGATTTTTGCCATCCTATGTGTAGGTGCTTCCCTTGGTGGGGGAAATGCTTTTCAGACCAATCAGGCTGCGGCCCAAATCATTTCAAGGTTCAATATTGAAAGCCCCAGTTCAGGGACCGTTATCGGAGTTTTGTTTGCCATTCTTGTAGGAATCGTAATCATAGGCGGAATAAAACGAATTGCGATGGTTACGGAAAAAATCGTACCCTTTATGGCTGCGCTATATGTAGCTGCCGCCCTTTTCATCATTTTTTTGAACACGGCCATTGTAGGAGAGGCATTTGAACGTATCCTGTCCGAAGCATTTAGCCCAAGGGCGACCGTTACCGGTGGTTTTGTTGGGGTCATGGTACAGGGCTTTAGAAGGGCCGCTTTTTCTAATGAGGCGGGAGCTGGTTCTGCGGCAATTGCGCATTCTGCCGTAAAAACCAAATATCCGGCTTCAGAGGGTTTGGTCGGTCTGTTGGAACCTTTTATCGATACCGTTGTTATCTGTACCCTCACTGCTTTGGTCATCGTAATTTTCAATATCAATGGTGGCTTTGCTTACGGGGATGTCGTTAACCAACAGGTGCTACTACCAAATGGAACCAGGGTAGGTGGGGTGAACCTGACCTCATTGGCTTTTGAAAATACCATTCCAGGGTCTTCATATCTATTGGTCTTGGCAGTGGTACTTTTTGCATTTTCAACCATTATTTCCTGGTCCTATTACGGTCTGCAAGCCTGGAAATACTTATTTGGAAGGGCAAAATTCTCGGATTTGCTCTATAAAGTGCTTTTTCTTGGTTTTACCGTACTGGGAGCGGCAATTACATTGGATGCCGTTATTAAATTTTCGGATGCGATGATTTTGGCATTGGTCTTTCCCAATATTTTGGGATTGTTGTTCCTTTACCCTGAAGCAAAAGCCGAACTAGTAAAGTATATCAAGTTAATAAAGGGGAATGCTTAAGCGGATTTTTGGTAAAAACAGCCAAGTGACCATTACTTTGGATCCAGTCTATAGATTCCCTTTCCCTCTATACCAACATAAATCAGGCCGTCAGGTCCTTGGTTCACACTCCGTACCCGTCCCATGCCATCCAACAGTTTTTCACGATAGATTACTTGGTTATCTTCCAAAACAAGGCGTTCCAAGTATTGGAAGACCAAAGAGCCTGCCAATACGTTACCCTTCCAATCAGGATACTTATCGGAGCCAATGACCTCCAATCCAGAGGGTGCTATGGAAGGTACCCAATAGTAAATGGGCTGCTCCATGTCCGGTCTGGAGGTTTCATCCGTAATTTTGGTGCCGCTGTAGTTAATGCCATAGGTAATTACGGGCCAGCCATAGTTTTTCCCTTTTTTTACAACGTTCAATTCATCGCCACCCCTTGGACCGTGCTCATGAATCCATATTTCCCCGGTAGTGGGATGTTTCACCATTCCCTGCGGATTTCGATGACCATAACTGTAAATGGCCGTTTTGGCCCCTGAGGTATTTATAAAGGGATTGTCATTGGGAATTTTTCCATCATCGTGTATTCTATAGATTTTACCACCATCGCGCTTGATATCCTGTGGGTTTTCATCCCTACTGCCGCGGTCGCCGATTGAGAAATAGAGATATCCATTGTTATCAAAGGCCATCCTGGAACCAAAATGGTACGGTTTACTGCTATTTGGACTGGCTTTGTACAGCACTTTTTGATTGGTCAATTGGTTCCCTTCGAGTTTTGCCCTCATTACTGCCGTGTTAACACCCCTTCCTTCCCCTTCCGGAGACGCATAGGTCAAATAAATCCACTGGTTTTCAGTGTAGTTGGGATGAAGTTTTACATCCATCAACCCACCTTGGCCCAGTACCTTGATTTCAGGAAGTCCACTGATTGCCATTTTTTTTCCATTTGTATAATGGATAAGCTCGCCTGATTTTTCGGTAAGTAGGATGGAACCGTCAGGGAGAAAATCAAAACCCCATGGAATTTCAAGATTGGGAACCACCAATGTTGCGCTAATTTGCTCTTTTAGGGGAGTTTTTATGCTCTGATCGACGTTTTGGGCACAGCCCTGGGCAAGCAGTACAACGAAAAAATACAGGTGAATTATACAGTTTTTCATAATTTTATCGTTAAATGAAAGGAAAGTCCAGTTGAATTGCAGTTTTTTGTCGTTTGACTGGCATAAAGATAAGAAAGCATAAGCTATTGATTAGATAATTACAATTAGGAATATTGGGCTTCCCAAATCCCGATTTTCCTTGAAAATCCAGACTTAACCTATGCCCAAGAGCAATACAAGGCGACTGCTGTATTCTCTGCTATTGGTGTTATCATCAGTTGTAGTTTCTTCGGCAGTATTTAATACTGGTTTTGAAAAAATCGTTGAAAGCTTCGATTTGCCCCTAATGGATAGCCCCAGTTCTGGGGAGGCTACCAATCCTATTACTTCCAAAGCGGAAAAAGAAAACCTGGGAGCCACAATGCTGCTTCAGCCCATGTTCACTACCATCATTCAAGGTGCGGATGAACAAGTGGGGTGTAGTAACAATGGTTTTACGGTCGCCCGTTTTAATCTTTGTGGGGATTCCGATGACAGGACGATTACCTTGGCCGGAGGACCTTACGGTTCCGTGGAATGGCAACTTTTGGGTGGTTCCTGTTCCCCGGATATTAATGAGGATTGTCCAAATACCAATATTTCATGCTATACCACGGTAGGGACTTCCCAGTCCTTTAATCTTGATGCGAGTACTGTTCCAGCCGGCCCTGGTGCAGAATTTAGGGTAGTTGCCGATGGGCAACAATTTTTCTTCAAGGTCAAGAAGAGTACCATAACACAAACCTTTGTAAAACGGGATTATATCTGCGGTGTAGATGGTAGGATTCAGATTACCAATCTTTCAAGTGCTTATGAATTTAGTATTGATGGAGGTATCAATTGGCAAACATCACCCATTTTTGATGGCTTGACCCCAAATACGTACAATATCATTGCTCGTTTACAGAATACCCCCAACACCTGTGAATATCCGTACGATCCCATTGTCATTGAGCAGCTCGATATTAGTATAGACGTTCAATTTGTTGATGCGCTTTGTTTTGGTGATACGGGGAGCATCGAGGTAACGGTAAATGATGTACCTGGACCTTATAAATACACCTTATTGGATGAAAATGGTGTGCCTCAGGAATTTACAACTTTCATATCTGCAAATCCCTATACTTTTGCAGCGGTAGGTTTTGGAACCTACAGCGTACAGGTTGAGACCCAACAGTGTACTGGAGATATTGCCAACGGCATACCACCACCGCAACAAAGTCTTGATATCAATGGAAACCCCATTATTATTGGTGATGGGGTCGTGGCACTTTCAGCATCCACGGAGGTAAATGAAAGTCTAAGTACGGAGCCCGCTTGTAATCCACCCGGTGGGGTAGATATCATTTTGAGGACCTCTGGAGGTACATCACCATATACGTACACGGTTAATGGTGCGCCGGGAGGTACATTCAGCCCCCCACAAACAACACATAACGTAACCACTGCGGGTACTTATGATTTTGTCATTACTGATGCTAATGGATGTGATATAACGGCTTCCGCTGATGTTGAAGAACTCACTCCTCCCATTGTTACTGCGAGCGGCGTTGATGGTACCTGCACCAATGGTGGTGCGAGTTTAATTTTTACTGTTGTAGATGGTAAAGGTTATGACCTTAGTTTTAGGGCTACACCAGCTGATGCGTGGAGTACGGCCCCTATTATTTCCGTGTCTGCTGGCACCTATGGTGGCAGTAATCCCAGCGGATCAATGGAAGTGTTGTATGAGCAGGGCAGTTTCAGTTGTATTTTAGCGCTTACCACCGATATTGTAGTTACCGAAACGGGTGCAATTAATGGGGCAGATCCAACTTTTACTGATTTGTCCTGTAATGGATCTGGAGGAGTGGACAATGGTACAATTGAATTCCCGGGAACGTATTCAGGTGCCGGAGGCGGGCCCTATGAATTTAGTATCAATGGAACGGATTTCTCATCACAGCAACTCTTTAGTAACCTACCTGCTGGTACTTATACTCCCGCGGTGCGTAATGCGTCCGGTTGCCGACGTGACTTCACTGCAATTACCATTGCAGATGTAGATCCGCCCACGGACATTACTTTTGTACAGAGCAATACGAATTGCGCGGCGAACACTTCAGATGTACAGTTGATACCAACGGCCAATGCAAGTATCGATCGTTATGAAATTATCAGTCCCATTACCGTGGACAACAATACAAACGATACTTTTGTTGGACTTACCAACAATGTCAACCATGTATTCAGGATTACGGACAGCAATGGCTGTACCTATGAGGAAAGTTTTACCCCAGCCGTAATCAGTTCCATTAGGGCGCGTGTAAAATCTGGGGGCGACTTACGGGTATGCACAAATGCAAGTGATGGAAATGGAACATTTATTATTGATGGATTTGCAAACAATTATACCTTTAACATAGATGGAGGAGTAGAAAGCGGACCTCAGAATGATAGGGAAGTAGATATTAATAGCCTCAATGCGGGGAACTATACCATTACGGTCACTGATGTGGATACCGGTTGTCAGGATACTGCGACTTTGACAGTTGAAGAGCCCGCATCACAAATTGATATTATTGGTAATATAACCCCTATGAGCTGTGCCAATAGCAATATTGGGAGGGTACAGGCCAATGCCTCTGGCGGATTTGGTGGTTATACCTATACTCTTGAATATCCATCCGGCTTTATAAGTGGCCCAAAAACGGGAAGGACCTTTGGTAATTTAACGGAACCTTCAACTCCTGCAAACCCCTATATTCTTACTGTTGAGGACAGCGAAGGGTGCACGGATACTTTTGAGTTTCAGTTAACCCCCGTTGACGCCCCGGTTCTTGGGTATGATGCCACAGCCTCTGACTTGTGCTATGTTCCAGGTACAGGTGCTACCTTGGGTGTTCAGGTCACCACAGATGGTACCGCTGGAGCTCCTTACGAATATCGAATTAATGGAGGAAGCTGGGGTCCCAGTCCTGTTTTTTCGGGTCTTTCGCCTGGCAACCATATTATAGAGGTTAGGGATGGTAACAATTGTACCGATAATGTGAGTTTGACCGTGAATCCGCAATTACGTGTCACTGCTTCGCTGAATACGGAGATTCCGTGCGGAGGGGCTCCAGGTTCCATTGATGTTAGTGTGACTGGGGGCTATACTAGTGGTCCCGGTTCAAAACAGTATGAGGTGAGTGCCGATAACGGTATTACTTTTAGTGCTCCTTCACCGCTTACCTCGAACAACTTTACATACCCCACCACGGTAGCAGGCACTTATATCTTTAGGGTGACCGACAATGAAGGTTGTGTTGCGGAATCAAGTCCATTTGTGTTGGATCCACCAGTGAATATAGCCCCGGCTTTGGTAGATGTATTTCCACCTGCCTGTGGTGAGACCAACAGTGGTCGGGCAGTTATCATACCTGATGCTACCAGTGGTGTTGCTCCCTATGAAATTAGTTTTGATGGAGGTCCATTCACTTCACAGACTATTTATTCTGGTTTGAACCAAGGTCAGACTTACACGTATGTGGTCAGGGATGCCAGAGGCTGTGAGACCGTAATAGATGATTTTACGGTTCCAGCACCAGGCACCGCACCTGCAACTACGGTTGTTCCCAATTTGGCTACATGTACTACAGGAAATATAGAGGGTTCCATCGATATTACCAATGTTACCGGGGGCACCCCGGATTTTACGTATATTCTTCAAGATCAATTTGGTGTTGAGATTTCAAGAATTGGCCCAACCAGTAGCACCACGGAAACCTTTACGGGATTGGCGCCGGATGTTTATAGAATAATAACCTTGGATGCCAATGGTTGTAGTGATGAAGATGTGGTTACCGTAGTACAGACCACTTTGGATGTGGTTCCAGATCCCGTTCCTGCACCAACTTGTGCACCTGGAGGTTTTACGAATACGGTAGAGATTGTTGGTGGCGATGGATCATCCGGTTTTGAAATTCGTTTGGTGACCGATCCCCCAAGCGCTTTTGTACCTGTGAACATTCCTCCAAGAAGGCATACCTTTTCAGGATTGCAATTTGGGGTATCGTATACCGTAGAGGTACTGGATGTTGCCACGGGTTGTGTATATGAGGAAATCATTGATCCAGTAATTGGTCCTACCCCGTTGGAAGTGACTGCTACATCTACAGCAGGCTTTTGTGATGCTTCGCGAAACGGACAGATTACCTATACCATTGATGGTTTTGCCTCAGGCGATAATCTTTTGGTCGAAATTTTCGATGTAGACTCAGGTGCGCTTTTGGATACTCAAAATTTACCGGGTGTTACTACAATCCCTTTTTCCGATACGTTTGAAACCCTACCGGGAAATTATCAGGTTGTGGTAACAAACTTAACTGATTTTTGTAGCGATGGAGCATTGATCACAATTGATCAAAACTTACCGGCAATCTTTGTGCTCGCTGAAGAGCCTGCAAACTGTAACGCGGATGGCCAGTTCACGGTAACGGGCTCCGGGGGGGCTGGGGGGCCTTACGAATTTGCTTTTGGACCAGTAGGATTTACGCCGGACTATGATGGTACGGCCACTCCGACCGATCCGAGTGATGATTTTAGCTCAACGACCACTTTTACCGGGCCAGCAGGTAATTATGCCATTTATGTCAGGGATGCCTCTGGATGTACTTCATTTGACATTGCTACAATCATACAGCAGCAAGTACCCCCGGTTCTCAATACACCCATTGTGGTCAACCAATGTACTTTTGTCCCAGGGAACGATTTTCAGATTACGGTAAGTACACCAAGTACTACGGATACACCCAGATTCACATTGAACGGCGCCACCCAACTTGGCGTGTTAAACGGCACAGGAACGTTATACGAAGCTTCATTTTTGGTGAGTACCCCAGGGAACTATAACGTCTTATTGGAAGATGGTGATGGTTGCTCCAGTACAGGAGTGGCGGAGGTTTATGAATTTTTGTCCGCTTCGGGCGAATTCTCTACTGAACCTTCCTGTAACAATTCAGATGGTGAAATTACTATCACAACAAACGGTGGGAGTGGAGATTTTGATTTTGATCTTTCAGGAACGGATTACTTGGGGGCACCGGTGTCGTTGCCAACGCAGGTCAATAACGCGACCTTTACAAATATGGCACCAGGTACATATCAGATTGTCGTTACTGATAACATCGTCTTTGACGGTAGTGTTTTTTGTAGCGTTACTGTTAATGTGGTAATAGAGGCAGCCACACCTCCAATCATCTCGGCTATTGCAGAATCGGATATTTCTTGTAATGGAGAGGACGATGGCAGTATTGATGTTATCCTACAGGCAGGTACGGATATTGATAGTCCTTTGGTTTATACACTTTACGAATCGGGCACTACCACTATTGTACAACAAAATAGTTCTGGGTCATTTTCGAATTTAGTGCCAGACACCTATGATGTTGAGGTAATTACCGCAAGAAACTGTTCCACTAGACAAAATGGTATTGTCATCGATGAACCAGATTCATTTGCCATTACGGCAAGTGCCCCTGATTTTAGTTGTGAACCGGGAATCAATACGTATAGTTCTACCATTATTACCGTAAACGTGGATCCCGCCAATCCGGGAACAGCTACAGGAGGGTATCAGTTCAGTATTACGGGCTTTGAGAACTACCAATTGGGCAGTCCTGGAACCACTTTCGAGATTATAGATGATGGTTCTCCCCAAAATATTACGATATATGCAATTGATGGTAATGGTTGTCCAGCAACTTTCGTACTACCTACGATCAACCCTCCAACGGATGTAGTGCCTTCCTTAGCGGTAACACATGTTTTGGACTGTGTTGATCCAGAAACCGTACGTGTTTCTGTTGTAGGGTCTACCGATTTTACGGTAAACACCAATGGTCCTGCAACAGTGGCGCCACGTACCAATACTCCGGGTAATAATTTTGTAGATATAGATTTGCCCATTTCCGGTGATTATCTTTTTGAAGTTGTTGACAACGTTGGTGGATGTACCTATCCATTACCGGTTCATCATGTAGATGAACCGATAATCCCTGATGTTGTTATATCTGAAGAAAGTCCTGTGCGCTGTTCCGGAGAATTAAATGGTGCATTGAATATTTGGGTGACCAACTACTCAGGTGGGTATTCGTATGAGGTTTTTGAGGTTGATAGTGGCGGTACTGAAACTTCAACCGGTATCTCGGGCAATCTTCATACCGATGATAATCCAGAGACCATTTCCGGCCTTTCCGGAGGTAGTTTTAGGGTGAGGGTGACTTCTACGGAAACACCTTTCTGTTCAAGTTCCAGTAACCTTATAACAGTTCGAGAGCCCACACCATTGGTCCCAAGTGCTTCTCCGGCAGGAGAGGTGGGATGCAATAATACCGGTATTATTGAGGCAAGCTTAAGTGGAGGATGGGAAGATACTCCTGCAACGCCCTATGAATATCGATTGCTATATGATACTGACAATGATGGATTAAGTTATGAGACCGAATTATATACCTGGAGTACCAATCCCCGTTTTGAAAACCTTCCCGGTGGAAATTATCAAGTACAATTCCGGGACTCCCAGGGATGTCCGACTACTTTTGATATTTCCTTGAACTCGGTGGATCCCATTCAAGCCGGTATTCGAGAGCCTCAGGGGTTATTGTGCCCAGGCGCCAACAATGCGGTCCTGGAGACATTTGATCCCACTACCGGTGATGTTTTTACAGCTACGGCAGGAGCCACTGGAGGTGTGCCAGGGGCAGGATATAAGTATCAACTGATTTACTATGCGGAAACTGATGCAAGTGCAGATCCCACTACCTTGACAGAGAGCTCGAGAAGTGGTCTACAGGATGATCCAACTTTTGTTGGTACAGGCGGCGTGGGTTATATTAGTCAGGGTTGGTACGCCATCGAAGTGACCTCAAGTTTTGGCTGTGTCGGAATTACGGCACCTTATTTTGTAGATCCCCCTCCGGCAGTTGTTCCAAACTTAGTGCAAGTACAAGCGCCTGGTTGTGGAGGTCTCGGTCAAATGCGTTTGTCTGTAACAAATCCAGAGGCTGGTTTCGAATATGAGTTTAGACCATTGGCCACAATACCTAACCATCCTATTAGTGGACCAATTTCTGACATTAGTTTTACCAGATTTGAGGATGATTTGGGAAATCCCACTACATCCATGATTTTGGAAGGTACAGACGGGTTTTATCAGTTTGAGGTCAGAAAAATAACCGTGTCCAATCAGTGTAGTGAGGTTAATTCCAATGGTTTAAATTTGATTGATGCACAAGATTTGGATCTAGTGGTCAATCAACCCGATGATATTTCCTGTGCCAATGAGTTGGATGGTAGGATCGAATCGTTCTCTTCCGGAGGGGTGGGATTAAACACCTATACCCTGTATTTGGGGGACCCGGTTGATGCGTTCAGTCCATCACCTTCTGCAATGGTTGTACAATCCAATGACTTTGGAACATTTGAAGGATTGGATGCAGCTACGGATTATTTTATTGCCGTTACCAGTGGTGTGTCATGTCAGGATATTGAAGGGCCCTTCACCGTATCCAGGCCAGAGCCTATTGTTTTTAATGCCACGGCAACACCAATTACCTGTAATGGGGAATCAGATGGGACCATTACCGTAGAAGTGGTAAGTGGAGGTCTTGGCTTGGTACAATTTGCAATCAGTCCAAACTTTAACGAATTCTTCAGTGATCCTGCTAACCCGGGAGTCTTTACGTTCGAAGATTTGACGGGTGATGCGAGCGGTCGTGAATACACCATCTTAATTCAGGATTCCGAAGGTTGTTCAGAGACTGCAATTGTTGAGGTCTTTGAACCGGATGAACTTCAGGTCACCGGAACTTCAACTCCAGAAATCTGTTTGGGATTCGCGGATGGCACGGCGCAATTGAACATTATGGGCGGAACACCGTTTACGGATGCTATGGGAAGTACCTATTACGAAGTGAGTGTAAACTCGACTGCGGACGAGGATTTCCTTCCCAACTATACCCTACTGTTTGAAGATTTACAGGGAGGTGAAACCTACGCTTTTTTCATTCGGGACGCCAATGGATGTGTAACGTCCACAACCGTACCAATTGGAATAGGTGTTGATATCAATGCAGAGGCCGTAGTGGAATATGGTTGTGAAGGCATTTTTCCAAATAGCACTACCGCCATTGTACCCCGTAATTCCGCTTCGCTTTCCGACATTCTGATTGCTTTGGATGTAGATGATATTTCCATAGCCGGTACCGAAAGAATGTGGGCAGATTTACCACCTGGTGAACATACGGCATATTTATATCACCCTAATGGTTGTACCACTTTTGTAGAGTTTACCATTGATGCTTATGAACCCTTATCCGTTGAAGTGACCAAAACCGCTGCAGATGAAGTAACGGCTGTAGCTACCGGAGGTTTTGGGGATTATGAGTATTTCTTCCAGGGGGAATCCCAGGGTAGTGACAATATTTTCAATATTATCTTTGATGCCACTATTAACGTTAGGGTCGTAGATGCCCAGGGATGTTACGTTGAAGTGGTCTTTCCATTCAATTTTGAGGGGATGCCCGAGTTCCCCAATTTCTTTACACCTGATGGGGATGGTCTAAATGACGACTGGTTCCCTCGCAATAGGGAGTTCTTCCCCAATATTGATGTGATTATCTATGATCGCTACGGAAGGGTCGTTGCCCGTTTGGACCAAGTTAAAAAATGGAACGGGGATTATGAAGGAAAACCACTGCCCACTGGGGATTATTGGTATGTAGTGAATGCAAATGATAACGAAAAGCAGCAATTTGTGGGACATTTTACCCTGTACCGCTAGTTTTCACGTCAATGGAATTAAGGGTAACGTATATACAGTTATCTTTAAAATCAGTTCAATGGTCATTTTTTACGTTTCAAATCGATTAAAGTACATTTCAAGAGATATTAAAATTGAAAGTGATTGTTGTTGTGTTATTTTGTGAGAAGAAAAAAGCATCAAAGCTGAATCTTTTTCTATCAAACCTCGTACTTAATGGAAAATAACCCCGAACCATCCGTGGATTCGTTTTTGTTCAATGATGAAAATGAACTGAGTCCATCTTCACTGATCAAGCTGAATCTTTACTTAAACACCACTGACCGCAATCTTAAACCCTATCAAATAGATTATAACATCTTATTGTTGAGTTATCAGGCATGGAGTGGAAGAAGTTTGGAAGAGTTCTGTGAAAAGCAGACGTTGAGCTATTTTCTGTTCAACCCCCAGAATGATTCGGCTGAGGCTAGGGAGGCAATGTATATGGATATCAGGGAGTTCCTAATGGGGAATTAAGCTTTTAAATTTATCGTTTTTTAATTCCATTTTATTTTTATTTTTGCATTCCATTTTCGGGATGTGGCCCCTCGGCTGCGCTCGGGATAAACTCCGTCTGGTACCCAGACTGCTTTCGCAGGAGGCGGATTTGGAAATTGGGCTTTGAATTTTTGGATTTTATTGGCATATGCCAATTACGGGATGTGGCGCAGTCTGGTAGCGTACACGCATGGGGTGCGTGTGGTCGCTGGTTCGAATCCAGTCATCCCGACGAACTTGAAAGCCTTGTATTTACAGGGCTTTCTTGTTTTTTGATACTTCATTCCCCAAAAATTTTTCGCGTCCAAATTGGTATTTTTTGGTAATTATTGGTACATTTTGGTAATATTTATTGCGATTATATTGCGAAAATGATCGAGGCCGAAATCATACTTTTCACCAGGGACCGGACATCCAAGGGATACCCTTTGAAGGTGAGGGTATATTGCACAAATGTACAAAACCACAGGTACGTCGCCCTTAGGAAGTACCAGAACGGAAAAAAGCTTAGGATAGACCATTTTGTAACGGAACGGACGGAAACGCTAAGAAAGGAGGTTGATTTCTGCAATGAGATGGACTACGGGCTGGATAAGGCCCAAAAAACGATAAGGGAAGGGATACCCGGTGACAACAAGGCGGAGATAATGGTCCTGGAACACCGTCTAAAGACATTGAAGACAAGGACCACAAAAACGTTCGTTGAGCTAATCGATGATGACATAAAACGAAGGAGGGACGAAAACAAATCTATTGCAGCCCTTGAATCCCTAAGAAGGGAAATCCTTAACTATGACCCTGATGTCAGTCTGTACGAAGTTGATTTTGTTTGGGTGAGGGACTTTTTGACCTATAAGCGAAGGACCACCAAGAGCGAAAACGGAGGGGAAGGGGGAATATCATATTATGTCCGTACCGCTTCGACATTGTTCAACGATGCCATTAAGATGAAGCTTGTCCCGGAGAACCCGTTCAAGGGGCACCGCATCAAGCGAAAACGAACCAAAAAAAGGATAGTTCAGGACTTTACGGATATTCGAAGACTTTTGCAGTACCAACCGATCAAGGCGAGGAACAGGACCAATATCCGTAATATGAACACCCGTGTGAACCTCTTTCTGTTCCAATTGAACATAGGTGGCCATTATATGTCCGATGTGGCCTCATTTAAATGGACGGACATAAAAAAAGGTAGGTTGGTCTTCCAAAGGGAAAAGAACGAGAGCAAGGAAGAGGGCGGGGAGCTTATTGACAATATGCTCACACCCTATGCGCTATGGTTCATCGATCGATACGGAACCCCTCAATCCGAAAGGGTCTTTGATTGGATACCGGAGAATAAATACACGGAATGGGTAAAGCTCTATAATAAAACTCTGAAAAGGATAAGCAATGAAATGGAAATTTCACCCAAACTGGAATCAACCAGTCCCAGATATATCTTTAGGAGTGCGGGAGGGGAGAGTAGGGCGCACAATCTAGCGATAAAACAGATACAGGGACACAAGTTTGATGGGATAAGCGAGGGATACCAGGGAAGGTTCTCAAATGGATTTGTTGACGAGGAACACCAAAGGATCTTGGATTTTATTTTCAGTAGTGCTTCATCATATAACGGCCCATTGTGCGAGCTGGCTTGATGGGACAATCGGTTTCCCTTAACCTCCTGTAAAAGGTCTTGTCCGATCTGCATCCAAGTTTTTCCATGGCATCCTTTTTGGAAAAAGTCCCGGTCTTGTCATTCTGGCGCAAGCGAATTGCCTCTCGGTGGACGAGTTCATCGAAGAGTTCTTTTGTTATGGTGACCGTTTCTGCCAATTTATTGGAATTCCTTCTTTATTTGTTCCGATTTACATTAAAAAAACCTGATCTTGCCACCGTACCACTTGAGGTCCACGGCCACACCTATCAGCCAGTGCGTGATGTTCTTTTCCGCCGCGATATTGTCAAAGTCCATTATCGCCCATACGCCGTCATCGAGCCTTACCGATGCCCTTATCCCCACCAATGGATCGATCTGCCAATCCACGTCGTTGTAGCTCACCCCTACGCTCGGTTCAATCCGTAGGCCTCTTTCCTCGTACCTGTATACCGCCACCACATCGACGGAATCGAAGTTCAGCCCCCGGACGGAGGTCCTCCGGTAGTTCGCCTTTGTACCGATGGATTCAAAAAAGTGGGAATATCCAGTACTGAACGTCATCGTGTCGCCGTCCAATCTGTTGGAAATGTCCGTTATGCCACCGTTCAAGTGTATCTGGCAGAAAACCGCCTGTGTGGCAAATAGCGTTATGTAGATCAGTTTTTTCATGTGTGGCTAAATATTTTTTGTGCTATGCCCCTTTTTTCTCCAAATGTTCCTTTGCCCTTTTGAAGTATCTGTAGACATTGGAACCCTTCATAAAGGCCCATTTTCGCATGTCATCGGTAACGGATTCCAGGGCGTACTCCCTTCCGTGGCGTTCTTCCATGTTATCTGCAAAGGCTATTGCGTCCATTTTTCTTTGTTTAAAAAGGGGAGCGATCGTTCCCACTCCCCCAAATCAAAGCCCCTCCGGGCAATCGAAGGGGCTTAATACATGAATAACCAACCAAAAATTTTGTAGTTGACCATGTAATTGCCCCATGATCTTTGATGCTAAAATACGAATAATAGTTAGTAAAACAAATAAAAGTTTGTTTTATTGCGAATAATAGTTAGTTTTGTATTGTCGTTATGATGGAACGATCGGAAAAGATTGGGTAGGAAGCTTAGCAAAGCCCACATAAGACCTCTGGTTGACCATCATTCGGCCAGGGGTTTCTTTATTTGTCCAAAGTCACGTTTCGGGAAGCCTTGTTATAAGTCGTAGAAAATCTGGCGTTAGCCAGGGGATGATCGGGGAAGCGACACGGAGCTGTGACCGGACCCGCCCGATCTGAGAAGAACGCTTCGTGAAAGATTGCTTCAACAAGGGCCGGTGTCCTTTTAAGGGCTGCCATACGGGAACCTCATGGTTATTGTGCGTGCAAGTTTAAAAGGTAGTTCCCAATGGAAGGAGTTTGCGCTTTTTCCCTTGGGATTACTGTATACCGACGTTTCCTATTGCTTTTGTGTTGCAAGTTGAATATTACGTAACAATCTTACCCTTAAAGGGGAAAAAGAAAAAAACTAGTTTAAAGTATCCGTGGATGAAAGATTTAAAGTATCTGATAAAGAACTGGGAAAGCTTGAAGGACCTTGATTTTTTTGGTCTGAAATTAAGGTACGCAATCTGGATAGTTCCGATTCCATTTGTTCTATTCTTAGCTCTAATTGTTCTTCATCTTTTGAAGCTCTTTGGTTTAATATGAAATTATAAATACTTAAGATAGTCCCAACAATAGCTATTGCGAATAAAGGCCAAAAAGTCTTCACTTTCCATTTGGAAAGCCGCGCATCATTGATTTCCTTCTCCCTTAATTTGGCATCCAGTTTGTTCTTTTTAACCATCTTATGGAACTCGTTCAAAAAACCGCCATTTTCCTTAAAGGTTGGCGTGTAAGTGTTGACGCGAATTAGCGAACGTGATAGTCCAGTAGTGGGTATGCTACATTGGGCGCAACCAAAAAGCTCAAAAAAGTACATTAGCCTTACAAATTCCAAAGAACGCTTTTCCCATTCCAAGTTTTTAAAATACGGGTCATTTTTCACATGTCGTACAAGGATATATTGATGATATATCAAAATGTCCAGCATTCGGTCAAGGGTATTCGCGTCCTTTTCGGTAAATTCCATTTTAAAGGTTGTTTGGTTGGAATTTATCAAATTGGGCTTAATAAAACCAACAGTATTACTATACTAGGATTAAATTCAAAACAAGGCTTTTTTGACTTACAGATTCAACCATTTGTCCACAAATCCTTTATACCGAAAAGGCTTCCCAGTATGGATATGATACCGCCTATGATAATGTGGATTGCCAAATGTTTCAGGTTTTCGGGCATATCATAAAAAACAAGCACTATAAGTCTAGTACCGCCGACTATTATGTTGCCTGCAAGAAAAATTGCAACACTGTGCATTGTGTTTTCCTTCTTAAAATGTGTGGCAATATATACAGTGGCGAGGAAAAGGCCGAGTGCTATTCCCGAATAATTGAATATTTGGTCCAAATCAAGTGTCAAGGGTTTTGGTTGGTTTTTTGGCTTAGGGGAGGTTTAACTTAAATTGAACTCAGATTCTCCAATTCCCTTTCGATGTCCCTCACTACACTTGGATTCCAGTGGGCATATTCGTAATTGCCGTGTTCCGAGAAAAAATCCTTTATAATCTTGACTATTGCTTTTTTCTGGCTCAAGGTATACGACCCATGTCTGTCCAGCCAATCGTCGATTACCGTGGGCACGCCATGGTAGTAACCTGGCATTCCAAGTGGTGTCTGATGCATGGTTTCACCCGAATAAAAACTGGGGTCTCCCGGTGCTTGTGACGGACAATTTGGTAGTTTTGAAAGGTATCCGGAATATTCCATTTTTGCATAGGGGAGGGCTTGCGAGACATTTTGTCCACCATTGTCGCTATTGGAAATGTGCATGGTGCTGGTAACCTTGAAACCTATATAAAAGCCAACCAACATCAACAACAGACCCACTGACCAATGCAAATAAAAGCCCACCAATAGGCCTCCCATTCCAGTAATCAAAATAATATTCAATTTCTTGGTATCGTACATGGACAAAAGTTTATAATCGAAGTTAAACACTTAATAAACAAGATTTTCCGAAGAAAATTACAAAAAATACCTAAAATGTCGATTTTTCCGACAAAATGCGCCTATGAGGGAATATTTTGGTTCTTGAAATTAATGTAAAAACATGATAAAAACAACAATCCAAAAATCCAAACTCATCCGTCACAGGGCAAATTAATCATTCAGACCTAATGATGGAATGACACAGATCACTTTGTTAATAGGTCTGGATAGTGAAGTTTTCGTTACCCTATCGAGGGTTAATCTTAACTTAAAATATTCAATTTCCGTGCCAGAATTGGCCAAATCAATACCCGGCCATATATAACCACTCCTGAAATTCCTTCACTCATAGAACTTCTTACAATATTAGTGGATTACAACCAAAAATAATTACGGTTTCCCGTAAAACACCAGTAAAAACAACCGTTACGGAAAACCACTTTCCTTTCTTTAACAATCAAAACCATAAATTTTTAGGGTTTCCCTTTAGAGTGGTCAAATATTCTTGTAATTGTTTTGAAAAGTGTAAATACGGACATAAATTGGAGGTCCCCCGTTATATAAGGACTGCCTGTCCAGAAAGCTTAAAAGTTTTACCGGCCCCATTGGGACCTAGAAGACGGGTTTGTCGAGAATTGCGCCAAGTGTAGATAACATATTGATAAGTAATGTTTTAATACATAACAAGTAAGAATATCCGAGGCTAATTTTAAGGTAATTAATAACCTTAAATTTAGTTTTTATGAAAAAGTTTCTAATGGTCCTAGCAGTGGCCACAATGACAGTCGGTTTTGTATCGTGTGAGGACGAAATCGCAGAAGATCAACCATATGAAGAATTCGCTGGAGACAAAGACGAGGAACCGGACAGACCGGGTTAAAAAGATAATCACATCCATTTTTATTGTATTGGGCGGGGTAATCATATTTACCTCGCCTTTTTGGCACATAGATTTCCCTAGAAAAACCGATCATATCAAGCAGTTTGAATCCAAGCTGGCAATAGGAGAATTAAAACTCGAAAAGGAAATTGAACTGCTTCGACAACAATATGAAAACAATGTGTTGACCGCAGAAGAATACATTTTATCATCGGAGGCGAGACAAAAGGAGTTGGCTGCCCTGGTAAAAAAGAACGGTGAAATACTAAAAACCGAGATTGATAAAAACAGAATTTTTGTATGGAAGAACCCTAGGGCGTTCTTGTTAGGTCTAGGTGTTAGATTGCCTTATGTATTCTTTGCCATCATATTGTCAATTCTAATTTCATTGATAAACACAAATGATATTTATCTTAAAAGGGCCTTTTTTCTGTTTCAGTCCTTTTCATACGGAATTGCCACTTATTTGATGATTTGGGTCTTTTGGACCTCACAGGATTTTTCGTTGAGCGCTTATCGGTACGCATTCATCGGCACAAGCTTATTGGTCGGAACCTCATTAAGTTATTTTTTGATTTGGAAAAGGCATAAAGTGGCCAGGCTTGAAGGCATAATAAGGAACCTTTTTGATTTTATAGTATTTGAATCAAAGGACAAGGGCTTCATAAAAGATGAACGCAAGCCTGAATACGAAAAGAGGGAGGAAGAACTGGTATTTGATGCACTGGACAATGAGTGATTTAAACAAAAGAAAAGGCCAGGTCAGTAAATCGAACATCTTAGGTGACAAGGTGAAGGATGACTATTTGTCCAAATTAGAGGAACGCTTAAGACAGAAACAGGACAAGAAAGAAAAAGAAATGCGAAATAATTTAAAAAGCCTGCTACTTGAAAGGGAGAAACTGATTATTCAATTGAGATACTAGCCTTTGGTAAGTTTTTGAACTTCTTTTCGATATTGCGCGACCTCTTTAATAAGCTCTTCAATCAAACCGTGTTCACGGGCAACCCTATCGACCATCCTTAGAAATGAGGGTTCCTTTTTGAATTCATCTATTCTATCTTCTATGGAATCAACCATTTCAATGGGGCTATAATCATTTAAGACCTTAAGCCTAGAATTACCAGAATCCAAATGTGGCCCTTCTCCGGTAAGGAGCCAATGCGAATTAATGTTCGGAAAAGCATTGATAATACTTTGCAGCACTTCAAATCCGGGCATACTCTTTCCGTTTACATATTTCCCCATCATAACGTCAGAAACACCAATTTTAATGGCTAATGTTCTAATAACTAAATTATTATCATCCATTATCAATTTGAGACGTTCTGAAATACTATCCATTCCACGAAATAAAGTTTGTAAAAATACGAACTATAATTAGGTAATACAAATAATAGTTCGTACATTTGTATTGTCAATACAATATAATGGATACCAAAGTACGAAAAACGGGGATAAAACCTATCAACTTAGTGGACAATGTCCTTTCGCCAAAACAATTTCATTACACGGATATGTGCGAGGACCATGAGGGCGGCCAAAGGCTCCTGACCTACTACGGCAACGTTGACCTTTTCCCCACAGATTGGGAGAACGAGGACAAACTTCACTTTACCGCCAACATTTTTTACCAGGCCATTTACAAATGTGACGACCGAGTGGGGGAGGAACTTGAGATAAGGAAGATAACCGCCTTTATGTCCGATAGTACTGAGATTTCATTGACAAAGAAGGAGGACGCACTGGCAGAGAAACTGATAGATAACGCACTAATATTTTAAGGATGAAGACAATCGAATATTTCCAATCAAGGATAGACGAACTGTTGGAGGACAGGCAGTACTACGAGGGGGAACTTAAGGGCATAGGCCCAGACCCCAAGAACCCGGTCTGGGCCATGGTCCAGATAAAGAACTTCAAAAAGCTCATAAGGGAATGTGAGACGGGGATAGCCCACTACAAGAAGGGGATAATAGCACTTACAAGGGTAATCGAGGCGGCATGAAACCAATATTGAAGAATTTTTCGGGAAGCGGGGTATTCAGTTACCAGATACGATATGAGATAAAGGGGTGTGCTGTCTGTTTACGGATGTTCATAAAGACCCCTTTCAATGAGAACTATGAGTTCCTCGATAATGCTGTCGGGCTTTTTGACGGAGAGCAGGAAAATACCAAGGACGGTATCAGAAAAGCATTGGAAAACGCTGAAAAAAAGTGGGGATTGAAATTGATGGAACCAAAAATGGAAGTGGCATGATGGAAACAAAGGAACCTATTGACAACCTCATAGGCATAGTGAACAGGGTGAAGGAGGACCACGGGATGGAGCAGAGGGACAGGCTCATAGGGGCCATAAGTGACTATATCAACATCACGGAGCATTCTTTCAAAACGAACTACATGAACAAACGGGCGTTCGACAGCTTCAAGGTAAGAATGGCGATCCCTGTTGCGCAGAACTTTATAAACCAATTGACATGAAAACCGGAAAAATGAAAAAAATCCAATTCGGCATAACACCACAAAACATAACGGAACTACTGGAGCATGAGGTTTTCGTTTTTGGCTCCAATCTGGCAGGTAAACATTCGGGAGGGGCCGCAAAGGTCGCCCAGGAAAACTTTGGAGCGGAGAACGGCATTGGTGAGGGAATGACCGGGAAATCCTACGCCCTTCCCACACTCACCAAGAACCTAAGGAAACGGTCATTGAAAAGCCTGCAATCCTCGGTCGATAAGTTATTGGAAACGGTAAGGGAAAACACCGATAAGCAATTTTTGATAACAGAGGTCGGTTGTGGTATAGCCGGGTTCACCTACGAAGAGATCGCCCCGATGTTCAAGGAATTCTATCCCTTGCCCAACGTGTCACTTCCATTGGCATTTTTAGAGTTGATAGGTATTAAGGGCTTCAAGGCATTCAACAAGGGTATGAAGTGCAGGAATAAGATGTACAGTGAAAACGAATTGTTTGAAGAGGATGTTGACATAAACCCCTGTTCCTCCGGGATGCATTTCTGTCCAAAGCCCTTGGATGTCCTGAACTACTACAACCATGGGATTGATACCGAATATGCGGAAGTGGTTTCCGTAGGCGAATACCGTGAACATGATGACAAGATAGTGACCAACAAACTCAAGGTAAAGGGCAAGATAACCTTTGCCGGAATGTTGAAGGTCCACTTTGATTGGGTAAGGGATACCGTTAGGCAGGCGGTCGAAGGTGCCAATACCAAGACGGCCACCAATGATAACGAACACGCATCCGCATCAGGGAACTATGGCCACGCATCCGCATCAGGGTACAAGGGCCACGCATCCGCATCAGGGTACAAGGGCCACGCATCCGCATCAGGGGACGAGGGCCACGCATCCGCATCAGGGGACGAGGGCCACGCATCCGCATCAGGGTACAAGGGCCACGCATCCGCATCAGGGGA
>WNKP01000010.1 GCA_009797885.1 Flavobacteriaceae bacterium GF1 | reverse complement strand
AATAGTGATTGAAATGAATGATCAAACCCTCCGTCCCAATGATTATTGGGACACCTCCCTTGGTCTGAAGGGAGGAATTTGATACACATGTTACGGGTACAAAAGCTCCCCTCTTGAGTCCAAGAGGGGGATGAGTTCTGGCTCTGTGCCAGAAGAAAGGGGAGTTTAAAGTATATGTTTCGGTCTTCAAATCCTCGCCGGAAGTGACTTTTGGTGCGGGAAAGCTCTGCAATTTCACTTCGTTTGGTAAGGAAAGGGATAAATCCTCTTTAAGTGAATAGTGATTGAAATGAATGATCAAACCCTCCGTCCCAATGATTATTGGGACACCTCCCTTGGTCTGAAGGGAGGAACTTGATACACATGTTACGGGTACAAAAGCTCCCCTCTTGAGTCCAAGAGGGGGATGAATTCTGGCTCTGTGCCAGAAGAAAGGGGAGTTTGAAGCACCTCAAATCATCTGAAACGAGAAGCAAAAATATCTTTGTTTTTGCCCAGAACTTAATTTTACTCCTCCCCGGCCGTAAACTCACGTATGGCCTGGTTGGGTTCCACAATGTTATACCCTTTCCAAAACTCGGGGTCGTATTTGGGGAGATAAGTGGCTTCCAAGCTTTTGTCTTCCTTAAAGTTTTCAAACTGGGTTTGGCCTATCAGTTCGTTCCCATAGACCACCAATTCCCATTTGTTGGTGTTTGCTATTTGAAAGTCAATGTTTAAGCGCAGTTCATTCTGCTTTCGGCGACCCTTCACATTTTTGTTTTTTTCAATAACGTCCAAAGGTCTGTCCATACGAAACCAACGCCCAAAATTGAAGTCCATAAAGACCAATTCGTATCGATTATTGGGCAGTTTGTTAAAGCGCATGGTGCCCTTGTACAACGTTTCCCTGTAGTAAATGCCCAATAGCCGAAAGTTTCGAAGGTTTTTTAAGTTCTCAAAATCTATTTGCATTACTGCAAAATCTTCAATGTTAATGTAGAGCCTTCCCCTAAAATCGGCTTTTCCTTTAGGGGAAAAGTCAATGACGTAAACGCCGGATTCCCCAATATCGGAATAACCCACGAGCTCAAATTCGTATTTTCGGGTCTTTGGAATAAGGTCCAGTTTACTATCCTCCTGATAAAACACTTCGCCTAAAATCTCATCAAAAATAAATTTTTGACCATCGACCAAACCGGAAATGGTATCACGTTGAATTTCATTTTCAATGGTTGTTTCGGCCTCTTGGTCAATTTCCTGTAATACGGAATCTACCTGTATTTTTTGACTGAATAGTCCTGATTTAATTTTTAAGTAGGAATCCGGTTTCACATTGGCCTTAAAAATCTTTTCCATACGTTGTCCCAAATCCTCAATGGAGTTGACATCGTTTTTATTGTACAGCTCTGCAGCCTTTAGAACACTTACCTTGTAAGCATCTTTGTTCTTTAGGAAATCACCCAAGGTTTCCGTGTAGTGATAGGAACTTTTTGGAATGGCCCGGGCAATGCTATCTATCAGCTCCTTGTCCAATTCCGCTATGGACGATTTTTCAAAGCCCATATCCACTTTTTGCACAGTGCCAAAAACGGATTGCCTCAAAAAATACCGTTGTTTTACGGGTTCATTATTTACATTCTGGGACAGTCGTTCCTTCATCTGTTCAATAATATCGTCCACCGAGAGTTCCTTGTCAAAGACATATACACCACCCAATTGTATGGCCTTTGGTTTTATGAAAATGATACTGTCCTGTAATTGCGCAAGGGTGAACCCCATTTTTTCATACCCCATGGAAGAAATGTAAATGGAATCCAAGAGCTTGTTCTGTGCTTCCAGGGTAAAAGAAAACCGCCCTTCTTCATTGGTGACAACACCTCTATTTTCAGCATACTGGATGGTGGCATAGGGAATTCCCTGCTTCGTTTTGGCATCAAGTAATTTAGAGCTGAAAGTTTGTGCGTTGATCGGTAACGACAGAAAAAGTAAAAAGCTTACGAATGAAACTATTTTCATAACCTCAATTTGATCGGTTGTTGTTTTAAAGACTCTTTTTTGATGGCAATGGTTGTCCATGGATAGACGAAATAGCTCGATTTTTGTTTCAGGAATTCTGTAATTCAGGCACTTGCAATATTTTTTATCATCCCTCCAAAAATGAAGTAGTGAAATGGTAGGACACTGTACCAATAGAGTCTTCCTTTGAGTCCTTTGGGCCGAAAGGTCGCGATTTGGTGCAGAACGTCCTTGTCATCTATTTTAAATTCGAGCCAAGCCTCACCGGGAAGCTTCATTTCAGCAAAAAGTAAGAGTCGTTTGCCCTTTTTGTCCGCAAGCAGGACCCTCCAAAAATCCAAGGCATCCCCGGGAAATAGTTTATCGGGATGGGTTCTTCCGCGTCGCAGTCCGGGACCTCCATTCAACTTGTCAAAAAAACCACGGATTTTCCATAGCCAACTACCATAGTACCAGCCGGTGTCCCCACCTATACGCCATATATTGTCCAAAGTCCTTTTACTGTCTTTCACCGCCAATTTCTGAACATCCTTTAAAACGCCATATTTAGGTACCTGAATGTATTTCTCCAAATCCTCTTGTACCTGCCCACTGGCAATACTGTCCTTCCAACTGCTAATGACAAGGTTTTGTTCTATCCTTTTAAAGGCCATTTCTATGGCTTCTTGATAACTATGGGTCTCCAATCCCAATAGTTGCTGCAACCTACTGTCCCTGGCCACAACCTCCATTTTCATGCTGTCCACTAAGTTCATGGCCAATTTGTAGGAAGTTGAGGTTACAAAATAGAGCCAATAGGAAGATAGCTTTGGAGTCATAATGGGAACGGTAAAAATCCAATTTTTAAAACCGCGTACCTTGGCATATTGATGTAGCATTTCTTTGTAGGTGAGCACATCCGGACCACCAATGTCAAAAGATTGGTTGAAGGTGCTTTCATTGCCCAACACCCCCGTCAAGAAATTAATGACATCACGAATGGCAATGGGTTGACTTTTGGTAAGTACCCATTTTGGGGTAATCATGATGGGGAGCTTTTCACACAGATCCCGGATAATCTCAAAAGATGAACTACCGGAGCCAACAATGATTCCTGCCCTCAATACGGTAAGGTTAAAATTCCCTTGATACAAAATGTCCTCCACGTTTTTACGTGAGGAGAGGTGTTTGGAAAGCTTTTCCTCGTTGACGATACCACTAAGATAAATTACCTGCTTGCAGTGGGTTTCGGAAATATAGGTGTTGAAATTTCGAGCGGCTATGGCCTCTTTTTCATCAAAGTCGGAAATGGAAGAGGTCATGGAATGGATAAGATAATAGGCGACATCGATATCTTTTGGGATTTTTCCGGGTTCGAAATCCTCCAAAAAATCAACTTCAACAATATCCACCAACGTTTTGGCCCTATTGTCAATGGAAAGTCGGTTTTTGTCACGAACGGCACAGACAACTTTGTGCCCCAACTCCAATAATCGCGACAATAGCCGCATTCCAATATAGCCATTGGCACCGGTGAGAAGGATTTTCATAAATCTTCAATATTGGTCGGGGCATTGTCCGCCTTATAGTCCAACAACTTTCTAAAAAACTTCTGGACGGCTTTGGTGTCCGCCTCCACCTTTATAAAATAATTGTCCCTATAAATGGAATATACGGCCAGGTTGCCTTTGTAAATGGTGAGTTTATAATAGGGAATGATGAGCGCATAGGATTCCAGAAGGGACCGAAACCCAACGATAATCCCTTTGGGGCGCATTTCAACATTGCAATTGTCCGCATTGTTGTCCAAAATGAGCAGGTTTCTAATTTCCATACTGGCCTCCACAATCTTTAGTTTGGGGGAGCCAATACCCCCCATTTTCCACCGCTCTTTTAAGGGAAAGGGTTTGCCGACTTCAGCGTCAATTTTTTGGGTAATCTTTTTGTCCGAGTAAGAAACATTCAAAAGCATTCCCTAAAATTAGGGATTAGGTTGCGGTTCCCTCTTAAAACTTCGCTAAAACAAGGTAAAAAATGTAGTTTTGCTGGCTGAAATATGAATTGGAATGGAGTTACAACAGGTCTTGGAACAAAAGGTAAAGGAAGCGGCAAATTCGATTTTTAAAACGGATTTGCCATCGGTGGAATTTCAACCTACCCGAAAGGACTTTGAAGGGGATTTGACCGTTGTTGTCTTTCCCATGCTCAGAACTATAAAAGGCAATCCGGTTGAAATAGGGACCAAGATTGGCCAGTACCTTCAAGAACACGTTGAAGCGATTGCAAAGTTCAATGTGGTCAAGGGCTTTTTGAACTTAGTGGTTTCGGATTACTACTATCTTTCCTTTTTTAATTCGATATTGGGCAAGGAGCGCTTTGGTTATCAGGAACCGAATTCCAAAGATGCCGTAATGGTGGAGTATTCCTCGCCGAATACCAATAAACCGTTGCACTTAGGGCATATACGGAACAATCTTTTGGGGTATTCCGTAGCTGAAATATTAAAAGCCGCAGGGCATAAAGTGTACAAAACCCAAATCATTAATGATCGGGGTATCCATATCTGTAAGAGTATGCTGGCATGGCAAAAATTTGGTGAAGGGGAAACTCCAGAATCAAGTGGTTTAAAAGGAGACCATTTAGTAGGGAAGTATTATGTGGAGTTTGACAAAACCTACAAGAATGAAGTGGCGCAATTAATTTCTGATGGAAAGGAAAAAGCCTTGGCGGAAAAGGAAGCACCTATTTTGTTGGAAGCCCAGGAAATGCTGCGAAAATGGGAAGCTGGTGATGAGGATGTGGTTTCCCTTTGGAAAAAGATGAATGGTTGGGTTTATGAAGGTTTTGATACCACCTATAAAAATCTGGGAGTTGATTTTGACCATTTGTATTACGAGAGCAACACGTATTTGCTGGGGAGGAACGTGGTTAAGGACGGACTGGAAAAAGGGGTGTTCTTTAAAAAGGAGGACGGTAGTGTGTGGATAGATTTGACCGAAGAGGGATTGGATGAAAAAATCGTACTTCGTTCCGACGGGACCGCAGTGTATATGACCCAAGATATAGGTACCGCGATCCAACGTGTCACGGATTTTCCGGATATCAATGGAATGGTCTATACCGTGGGAAACGAACAGGACTATCACTTTAAAGTACTCTTTTTGATTTTGAAGAGGCTCGGCTATTCCTGGGCAGAAAAACTGTACCATCTCAGCTATGGTATGGTGGACCTACCTTCCGGAAAGATGAAGAGCCGGGAAGGGACCGTTGTGGATGCGGACGACCTTATCAAGAATATGGAGGAAACCGCAGCTGCCATTTCCAAGGATTTGGGCAAGTTGGAAGGCTATTCGGAGGAAGAAAAGAAGGTATTATACCGAACCATTGGACTTGGGGCATTAAAGTATTATATCCTTAAAGTGGATCCCAAAAAAAGGATTTTGTTCAATCCGGAAGAGTCGGTTGACTTTCAGGGCAATACGGGGCCATTTATTCAATATACCTACGCCAGAATCCAATCGATTCTTAGGAAAGCGGGGGATAGCACTACGAGTGCAATCGAGAACTCTTTTGCACTTCATCCAAAAGAAAAGGAGCTTCTAAAACAAATTCAACTATTTCCTGAAAAGGTATTGGAAGCAGCAAATGATCACAGCCCAGCATTGATCGCCAATTACACCTACGATTTGGTCAAGGAATTCAATTCGTTCTACCAACAGGTTTCCATTTTGGGGGAGTCAATGACCATAAAACGCAATTTTAGGGTTCAGCTTTCCAAAAAAGTCGGTGAGGTCATCCAAGATGCATTCCATCTATTGGGAATACAAGTACCAGAGCGGATGTAATGTGGGTTGTTAGGGGAGTGGACATATTCGCCTTTGCTTGCCTTTTTTTCCTGTTAAGCTATCTGATATACATCGTGTATTATGCCATTGGCCTATATGACCTTAATCCCTTTCTTCGGCCGAATCCCTTAAATGAAAATGAAAAAAAATTCCTCCGCGAACGGATTGCCCGTGTTAGGCAACTCAATGGGGATGATGCCCATAGGTTTTATAAAAGGGTAGCATGGTTTAGGGCCAAAAAGGCCTTTTTGTACAAGGGATTGGTCAATGATAAACACACCATAGAGCTTTTGATCAGTGGGGCAGGAGTTTTACTGACCCTGGGGATGAACAATTACAAATACATCCGTTCCGTACATAAAATAGTCATATACCCCACGGATTACTATTCCATACTCAACAGGAAGCACCATGTTGGAGAATATAATAGGGGGCTAAAGACATTGGTATTTGCTGCGGATAGTGTGGAATATGGTTTTAAGGAGGAAGGGGACAATATCAATTTGGCCATTCATGAGTTTGCCCATGCGCTATATTTTGAGACAAACGGTAGAAGTTCTTGGGAATCACTAAGGTTTCAATGGGGCTTTAAAAAACTAAGGGCAATGAAGTCTTTGGTCAAAGATACCAATTACCTGAGATCCTATGCCCAGGTGAATGATTTTGAGTTTTTTTCTGTTTTGGTGGAACACTTTTTTGAAACCCCGGAGGATTTAAAACGGGAACTGCCCGAAGCTTTTGAACTAATTGCACGCATGCTAAATCAAAAGGAAATGGTATAAAACAAGGAAAAGTCCCTGTTTTTACAGGGACTTCACCTAAAATATAACCAACTAAAAATAACTAACTACGAATCCGAAGTGGACGACTGCGCCGCTACAGCTGCTCCGTAGACTACAAGGCCAAAGCCTATTTTGTTAATAGCATCACCAATATTGTAGATGACATCCATATTTAGACCTTCAAAAAGGCCATCATACCAACCTGTTGTCCCGGCCATGTAGCCAATGGGATAGATGGCCCATCCTACCAAGACGAACCAACACAAGGTTTTGTGGGCCTGTAAGATGGAACCTCCGGCAGATTCTGCCAGTTTTTTGGCATTTCCAAACCATATTTCGTACACAATGTAGAAATAGGCCAAACCAGATACAAAGCCCCATAGTGCGGGACCAGAGCCCGTGGTGTAAACGGCCTCCCCAAAGTACCCTGTAACCAACATGATTACGGATGCCAGGATCAGTTTCCACATGAGGGACTTTTTGGCACCCGCCACTTTTAGGATAAGGTAAAACTCCACACACATTAGGGGAACGGTGAGTGTCCAATCCACATAACGGAAAAAGGTCGGTGATTCTCCAACGCCGGACCAATAATCACGCATGTACCAATAATGTACCGCGGCAATGAACGTAATCAATCCAGATACCAGGATTGAAGTTTTCCACTTTCGATCAAAGTTGTTCATGGAAAGAAAGAAAAAAGCGGAAGCGGCCATCATGGCCATACATCCCACGAAAAATGTAAAGCCAACGTAGTCGTCATTGGCAATCTTGGTGACATCGGCCATCAAGGGTAAACTAAATAACAAAGATTTCATATATACAAGAGTTAATTAGAAAATGTTTAATCAAATATAAAAAAAGTTAAACAATAAAATGATAATTTTTGTTTAAAATTTTTATTATATCTTTAAACAAACTCTCTGAAATTGTCAAATTGAAAAATATTACCCTGGTATCAACGTTTTTCTGCCTTTGGCTCTCCTCACAATTGAGCCCGGTCCTACAGGATTATTTGGCCTATGCTTTTATCCTGACTTTTGGGGTTCTCCATGGCGCCAATGATATTACCCTTATTCATTCATTATCAAAAGGTAAAAAGCCAATTAGGGTGTTGTTGTTAGTCTATTTGGGAGCCATGGCCCTGGTCGCTTTTTTCTTTTTGCTATCAAAGGGACTTGCACTGCTTTTCTTTATTCTTATCAGTGCCTACCACTTTGGTGAACAACATTTCAATAAGCAGTTCACTGGTCGTACACGATGGAAGGTACCCTTGTTCATGAGCTATGGATTTTTAATATTGTTTATGATATTCAATATTAAATTAGACAAAGTTGTCGATGTGATAGCGGATCTTACGGGCTTGGTCTTGATGGCTTCCGTATTCAAAATAGTGCTTGTTGTGGCGTTGCTGGTCTTTTTAATGCTGTCAATTCTGCTGTTCAAGAAAAGGATTTTGAACATAAACCCCTTAAGGGAGTTGCTTTACCTGACTGTATTGACCGTGGTGTTCGCCACCTCCTCCCTTATCTGGGGTTTTGCGATTTATTTTATCCTATGGCATAGTTTGCCCTCTATGAAGGATCAATTGGGCTACCTTTATGGTGAGGCCACCAAAAAAAGCTTTGTGCAATTTTTGAGAACCTCCTTTTTGTACTGGTTCATTTCCATTGCCGGGTTGGCTTTATTGTATTGGTTATTGAAGGATAGTGTGCATTATTTTGTAACCGTACTCTTGTACGTTCTTGCCGCAATTACCTTTCCTCATGTTATCGTAATGTCAAAGGTGGAATCCTCAGAAACTGACCCGAAAGCTAATATTGGGGGTTAGGCCCAAGGAGCTGTTGTCCACACGTTCAATTTCATTTTCATCCGAAACCCGGAAATAGCGGTTCAATACATTGGCGCGATCGGTAATATTGAGCAGGGAGATACCGGTCTTGGCCTTGACCCGGTCACTTAAATCAAACTGATAAGTGGCCGAAGCATCTGCCCTGAAATATTCCGGTAACCGACTACTGTTGGGGACTTCAAAATTGATTTGGGCAGGGAAGACCGTAGTGTCCAATGGATTGTCCTCGGTTGGTTGCGTAAAAGGCCTTCCGGTCCTATAGTTGATGCCTATGCCCAGTTTTAGGTTTCCCAGATCATAGGTGCCACCTACGGTCAAAGTATGCCTCACGTCCAAATTATTGGGAAATACCGGGGGCACTATACTATCAAAAGTGTAGTCATTTTTGTTGTAGGTATAGCTTAACCACGCACTGTAGTTTTCCCCTTTTTGGTTAATAAGGAATTCCATGCCCCTAATCTCATAGCTTCCCAATTCCCCATCAAATTGGTTTTCGTTTTGGAACCCTTGTGTCCTTGTACTTATACCATCCACTACTTTATAAAAAGCTTCGGCGCTTATATACAACTGCTTTTTGGCATAATTCAGGCCAACGGAACCCTGTTTGCTCGTTGTCAGTGGCAAATCGTTTTCATTGGCAAGGGTCCATCTTCTTCGTTCAATTCCCAAAAAGTTCTGTTGTAAATCGATGACCTGGTTGGTACTTTGACTTTTAAATTCACCAAGGATTTGGGCCCTTAAGAAATTGGCCATTTTAAAGTTGAGGTTGAGTCGGGGTTCCAATACCAGTCGATCAAAAGCGCCTCCGGCCTCCTCTAAATTTTGGATATAATTTGCCCTTAGCCCGATATTGGTAATAAAGCCATTGTTCCTGGTGTTGAACTGGAGCTCGGTAAAGGGCGCTTGTATCCTGACCACGTCTTTTATGTTGAGGTTGAACTCCGGCGTGGTGACATCTGCCTGATTGGTAATCCCGGTTTCTATATATTGGTGCCCATTGATCCATTGCAGATTGTCCGAAAGGCGAAAGAAGGTAGTGAGCTTGGCTTGCCGCTCCTCCACCGTATTTTTTTGGAACAGGCGTTGCTGTTGATCGGGAAAGAGACTTTGGGCATCCAAATTGTATTTGGAAAAATAGACATTGACGTGGGTGGAAAAGCGTTCCGACCAATCCCCAAACCATTGCAATCCTGCGGAAAGATTGGTCTGGTCCAAAAAGCTCCTTGAGGTTTCCGAAGTTTCGATATTGGTGGTGGAAAAGTCCAGGTCATTATCAATCCCAATAAAGCTCAATCGAAATTTATGGTCTTCATTGAAATCGTACAATAGTTTGCCCGAAACGTCATAAAAAAGAAACTTCTCATCAAACCTTAGATCTTCATTGACTTCCTGGTTTTGTTGGTTTTGCACTTCGGTATCCTGGAAGGCCCTGTCGGTAAAGCTCACATAGGCCGGAGTGTCCAAAAAGTCCGTAGTGGACCTCCTTCCGGAAAACTGAAAGGCAAGTTTATCGGTTATGGGGATTTGTCCAAAGGCGTCCCCACTGATCAGGTTAAAACCCGCCCCACCGGAAAACCGATCGCCAATATCATTTTTGGTTTCCATACTGATGATGCCACTTACCCCATCCCCAAACTCGGAAGGGGTTCCGTTTTTGTAGACCGAAACCTTTTCAGTAAGGTAAGGGTTAAAAGCAGAAATCAACCCAAAAAAATGTCCGGACTGGTACATTTTAATGCCGTTCCAAAGGATGAGATTCTGGTCGTTGGTCCCTCCACGGATATTAATGTCGGATACGGTTTCATCAATACTTTTTACCCCAGGGAGCGTTTGTATGCCAAAAAGGACATCGGGCTCCACCAATCCGGGCAATAATCCCAGTTTTTGGGTTTGGACGGTAATGCCGCCATCAGTCTCTTTGACAATACCCTTGGTCAGAAATTCGTAAACCACCACTTCCGTGAGTACTTCCCGACGCTCGGCCAATAGTATTTTTTGACATTCCCCTTGGTTCGCCAGCTCGGCAATGGGCACTATCCTTGTGGTATAGCCTAGATATCTGATTTGTAGCGAAGCAGATCGGTCCACCGCCTCCATTCTAAAAAAACCTTCTATATCCGTTACAATGGCCTTATCCATCCCAAGGACCTCTACAGTGGCCCCGGGAACGGTGTTTTTCGCGTAATTGTCCAGGACCCTGCCACAGATTTCCACTAATCTGGGTTTGCTCAGGGCATAGTAGCGCTCACTTAGTTGTTTGATTTCGATTCCGGTCTGCGTGGCAATGGCATTCAGGATTTCCTGGAGTTCCTTGGAAGAGGGAACTTTTATTTCAATTCCCTGGATATCCGCATCCACATAGGAAAACTTGACGTCAAAACTATTTTCGAGCCGGGCAATGAAGGTTTTTAACCCAAAAACCTCAACCTGGGCGAAAGTGAGAACTGGCGATAGTGACAACAGCACCATCGCAAATGCAATAAATAGCTTATGGAGTGTCCTCTGCATAGAAAAGTACCTTATCCTGCTCCAATTTAAAACGAATTTGGGAAGGAGTACTAATACTTTTTAACGCTAAATCAATATTCGTGTTGTCAAATGTACCCGTAAAAAGTTGTTCGGTATTTATATTTTGGGTGGTCACTTCAATATTAAACTGACGTTCAAATTCCGCCAGGACATATTTAAGGGGTATACTGGTGAATGAACTCTCATTTTGGGTCCAGGAAGGGGCCAATGAAGTAACGGCATCCGTGGCCCTGATTTCCCCATTGATGACCACAAAGGAATTGCCTGCCGGCAGTTTGTGCTCGTTGGAATTATGGGTAACACTGACCAAACCTTCATAACAGGTTACTTCAAAAAAACCGTCCCTACTTTCCACATTGAACTGGGTTCCTAGGACCGTTACCGTACCTGCATCGGTGGAAACCGTAAAACGCTGCCCTTTGGCTACCTTAAAAAAGGCTTCCCCGTCCAGTTCCACATTACGGTTGTCCTCCCATTTTCTTTCCTTAAAGGATAAACGGGAATCCGCATTCAAGATAACTTCAGAGGCATCCGGAAGTACAACCTCGGTGCGTTCTGCCAGTTGGGTAGTGAATATTTCGTCCTGTGAATTCAGGTAGATATAAGCTCCTGTAAGCAATACGGCAATTACGGCCGCAACACGGAGAAACTGCTTGAAGGGATGCAATGGAACAACCTTGGGACTTTGGTCAAACCGTCCATCCTTAAAAGTGTTCCACGCCTTGTCCATATTGAAATCCGGGGCTTCCAGTTTTCCGGAAGCCTCAGCAATTCTCTGATAGGAAGAATATTCGGCCGACTTTTTAAACTCGGCTAACTCCTTCTCTGAGAGCTCGTTGTTCAACCATTTTGCCAAGTAATTCTCTTGCATGATTTCTATGCTTTACAATTTAATAACAACCCACTTTATAAAAACCCTACTTTATTAGGTATCAAAAATTTCAAATATCCGGTTTGGCCTTTTTGGTAACCTCTAAATTCCATCAATTTGCTCCCGCAATGTTTTCAGGGCCAAATGCATTCGTTTTTCAATGGCCTTTACGCTCACTCCCTCCATTTCTGCAATCTCACTGTATTTTTTTCCATCAATGCGGTTCAGCAAAAAAGTAGTACGTTGGTTTTCGGGCAGGGCATTTAGGGCATCATCCAATTTTTTTTGGAACTGTTTTTCCTCCAAAACGTATTCCGGGGATTCCCTGTTTATGGAATTGGAGTGCAGATCGGCGTATTTTAATCGTACTTTTTCCGCCTTAATGACATTCAAATACAAATTGTTCGCTACCGTATATAAATAGGACTTTGCCTTTTCCGGACTTACCTTGGTACAATTCTCCCAAAGTTTAACAAAAGCCTCCTGAACGGCATCAGATGCCTTTTCCTCATTTCCAAACTTATAATAGATGTAATTAAAAACCGTTTTGGAATTGTCCTTAAATATAGAACTGAAGATGTGTTCTTCACAAACGTTGGCCATGCATGGGTTTTTACAAGCTTTCCCAAAGATATTTTAAAAAATGTGAAAATTAGGGTAGGGTATTTTAACTATTGATTGTTTTATGGTCGTACTAACAGAAAATAATCCAAAAACGTTATGAAAAAGTATGTTAACAAGTTGATGTATGTAGGATTTATTGCTATGGTCCTACTTTTCAATGCCTGCCAAGATGAATTTGAGGAAGTGGGCAGTAACAGTCAGGAAACACTGGAAGCCGGTTCCTCTACGGCCAAATTGATAATGAATACGGCCTCCAATGACGGTTCCTTTGATAATATTATTGATGAGGCCAGTTGTATTGCCATACAATTTCCTTACACCGTTGAAGTGGCCGGTATTCAGGTCACCATAGACAGTATGGAGGATTTAAAGGTGGTTGAGGAGATTTTTGATGAATTTGATGATGATGAAGACATTCTCGAAATTATATTTCCGATCACCATTACCCTTTCCGACTTTACCGAAGTTGTTCTTGAAAGTAAGGAAGCCCTGCGTGAACTCGCCGCCCAATGTACGGAAGGTGGTGGTGATGATGACATTGAGTGTATAGATTTTGTATATCCCATTACCCTGTTCACTTTTGATATCGATGGGCAAGAACCCAATAGAACCGTTATCAACAGCGATAGGGAGTTGCGATTGTTCTTGGAGGAAAGGGACGATGATGAACTGATCAGTATTGAATTTCCTATCACATTGAAGAAATATGACGGAACAGAAGTTCAGGTAAACAGTAATGCGGAATTGGCCCGTATTTTGGATGCCGCTAGCGATGAATGTGACGAAGATGATGATGATGATTTCAATGATGATGATTTTGACGAAGATGGATTCGAGGAGTTCATAACGGACTGTGACTGGAAGATATACGAATTCAATAGGGACAATATGGACCAAACGGAGCAGTATGTCAACTATGAGTTTGATTTTGATGATGATGGAGAGGTAGAGGTTACCGATAGAATGGGTAATACCATTGAAGGTACTTGGAGCTTTATGTTCAGCGATCGTGGTGCCCTTTTGACCCTTCAATTCGATACTTTGGTTGATTTTAACCTACAATGGTTGGTTTATGAACTGGACGAACGCAAAATCAAATTCCTATCGGATAATGGGAACAGGATCATTCTGAAGAAATCATGTGACGACGACGATAATGACGATGGTGATGACGGTAACGATGGGGGAATCATTAGCGTGGAGACCTTGACCAATACCTTAAAGGAGTGTGAATGGATTATTGGAGAGCTTGAAGTACAGGAAGAGGATGTGGATAGACTTCTAGGATATGAGTTCATCTTTGGAGACAATGGAATGGTGACCTTGGGAGATGGGATCACCACTTTTGAGGGAACCTGGGAAGTAGGCACCAATGATAATGGTAAACGTACCCTCTTTATAGAAATCATGACCGAAACAGCGGTGAATCTGGAATGGCCGCTTGAGGAGATTTATGGGGAAAGCGTCGTGGAAACCACTAGAATTAAATTGGAAGATGATGCCCTAGGGTATGAGATGGTGCTTCAAAAAATCTGTGAGGACAATGCCGGTGACGGTGATGTTGCGGAAATAAGGAACATTATGTTGGGTGGCCTTTGGAACGTAGCCTTGTATGACGATGAGGGAACCGATGAAACCGAAAATTATGCTGGTATGGACTTTGGGTTCTCCATGTTCAACCAAGTTGAGGTAAGCATCAATGATGATCCCGGCACCGCAGGTGTATGGAGGGCTGCAAGGGATACCAACGGGAACCTGGTCTTTTACCTTAACCTGGGGGATGATGATCCCCTTGGCGATCTTACCGAACCATGGTATGTAATGGAAATTACCGCGGATCGTATAGAACTGGTATACGAAGATGAAGAGGTAAACTTTAAGACCTTGGTGTTCGAGAAGAAGTAAACACCTTTTTTGCCCACAACCCCAGTAAAAGGACGATCTTGATCGAGGTCGTCCTTTTTTAAAGCATATTCCCAAAAATTACCGAAACAATACCATGTCGGCAAAAAATCAATTGTAAAAACTAAAAAGTATTGAAAATGAAAATTAAGTATTGGAAAAATGTTTTTCTATTGGGCACCCTGGCCCTAATCGTTTCCTGTGAAAATGATGATGACGATGGTGACATCATGGGCAGTGGTCAATTTGATAGCGCGGATGTGACCGCACTCCAAAATTCCGTAGAAAGTGGTACCTGGCGCATCACACGTTTTGTGGATGATGGGGAAGATGAAACCAGCAATTATGAGGGTTTTGTATTCACCTTTGGTGCGGACGGCAGTATTGTAGCGGACAACGGCACCACTTCTTTCAACGGAACATGGCGCGTTGAGTTGGATGATGACGATGACCTGGATGATCTGGACGACTTGGAATTGTACATCACTTTTTCCACATCGGATGAAGCTATTGATGAGTTGACCGAAGATTGGTACGTTTTGGAATTTAGTGATAACCGTATCCGTTTGGCAGATGATGACGATGATGATACGGATAATGATGACGATTTCTTGACTTTTGAGCGTAGCTAACTCAGTTTATAGTTCCCCAATATGCAAAAGCGACCTGTAATAGGTCGCTTTTTTGGTTTTGTATAAAGCTGTGATAACACAGGTATTTCTTAAATTTGTCCTCCTTCAAAAATGATGCAAGCCGATGTTTGATAATTTAAGCGAAAAACTCGATAAAGCCTTACATAATCTTAAGGGACATGGCAAGATAACGGAAATCAATATTGCCGAGACCCTTAAAGAGGTTCGTAGGGCCCTTTTGGATGCCGATGTCAATTTTAAGATAGCCAAGGAATTTACCAATACCGTAAAGGAAAAGGCCCTTGGCCAAAATGTATTGACCACCTTACAACCTGGTCAGTTAATGGTCAAGATCGTTAAGGACGAATTAACGGAATTGATGGGCGGTGATACGGAAGACATTGACCTTAGTGGCAATCCTACGGTCATTTTAATGTCTGGTCTGCAGGGGTCGGGTAAGACCACCTTTTCCGGAAAACTGGCAAATTTCCTTAAAAAGAAAAAAGGAAAGAAACCACTTTTGGTGGCCGGGGATGTCTATCGTCCTGCAGCAATGGACCAATTGCATATTGTAGGGGAACAGATAGGGGCCGATGTGTATTCCGATAGGGAGAATAAAAACCCCGTGGCCATTGCCCAGGATGGTATTAAAAAAGCAAAGGAACTTGGCTGTAATGTGGTGATCGTGGATACTGCCGGTCGATTGGCGGTGGATCAACAAATGATGGATGAAATATCCAACATCCACAAAGCGGTACGTCCACAGGAAACCTTATTTGTCGTGGATGCCATGACAGGTCAAGATGCCGTGAATACGGCCAAGGCATTTAACGATATCCTGAATTTTGATGGGGTTATTTTGACCAAATTGGATGGTGACACACGGGGTGGTGCGGCCATATCCATAAAATCCGTGGTCAACAAACCCATCAAGTTTATTGGTACAGGGGAAAAAATGGAAGCCATTGATGTATTCCATCCCTCGCGTATGGCCGACCGAATTTTGGGTATGGGGGATGTGGTTTCCCTTGTAGAACGTGCGCAGGAACAGTTTGATGAGGAGCAGGCCCGAAAAATCCAAAAGAAAATTGCCAAGAACAAGTTTGGGTTTGATGATTTCTTAAGCCAGATCCAGCAGATCAAAAAGATGGGGAACATGAAGGATTTGATGGGCATGATTCCCGGTATGGGCAAGGCTTTAAAAGGTATTGATATTGATGATGATGCCTTTAAACATATCGAGGCCATGATCCATTCCATGACCCCGGATGAGCGCTCAAATCCATCGAAACTCAATTCAAGCCGAAAAAAGCGTATTGCAGCAGGCAGTGGCCGCTCCATTCAGGATGTGAACCAATTGTTGAAGCAGTTCGATCAAATGAGCAAAATGATGAAAATGATGCAAGGGGGACGGGGAAAACAAATGATGCAGATGATGCAAAATATGCGATAGTATGTTTTGTTGTTCAATGTTTAAGGTTAAAGGATTGCCAAACTTTTAAATTGATTGGGATGGCAAAGGTTGAAATGTTTGAAGACCTTGAAATTTGGCAATTGGCAAGAGAAGTATGTAATGATGTTCATCACTTGATTGAAACAACCTCTTTAAAAAAAGATTACGCACTAAGAGAGCAAATGAATAGATGCTCAGGGTCTGTGATGGATAATATAGCCGAAGGCTTTGAAAGAAATGGCAACAAGGAGTTCATTCAATTTTTGAGTATAGCAAAAGCATCTTGTGGTGAGCTTCGTTCACAACTTTATCGAACTTTAGATAAAAAATATATTGATGAGGCTACCTTTGAAAATTTGAAAAACAAAGCACTTATCGAAAGTAGAAAGATAGGTTCGTTTATGAATTATTTGTCCAAATCTGAATACAAAGGACAAAAATTCAAGCATAGGTAACCTTGGACTTTTAACATTGAACTGATGAACATTTTAGACGGACGTAAAATTTCAAACCAAATCAAAGAGGAGATTGCCGTTGAGGTGGCCCAAATGAAGGAACGCGGGGAAAAGGTGCCGCATTTGGCAGCAGTATTGGTAGGTAATGATGGTGCTAGCTTGACCTATGTGGGCAGCAAGGTACGTTCTTGTAAAAAAATAGGCTTTGAATCCACGCTCATCCACCTTCCCGAAGAAACTACGGAGGTAGCTTTGTTAAAACAAGTGGAAGATTTGAACGCCAATCCGGATATTGATGGCTATATTGTTCAGTTGCCCCTCCCAAAACATATTGACGAAGAAAAAGTATTGATGGCCGTTCATCCGGATAAGGACGTGGATGGATTCCATCCCACCAATTTTGGAAAAATGGCACTGGGTATGGAAACCTTTATCCCAGCGACCCCCTTTGGGATCATGGAGCTGTTACGAAGGTATGACATAGGGACGGAAGGTAAACATACCGTAGTCATAGGACGTAGTAATATTGTGGGTCGTCCTATCAGCATTCTGATGAGTCAAAAGGGAAAAGCGGCAAATGCCACGGTAACGGTCACGCATAGTAGGACAAAGGATTTAAGGGAATTTACCCAAAAGGCGGATATCATTGTTTCCGCCCTGGGTTCCCCCGACTTTCTTAAAGCCGATATGGTCAAGGAAGGCGTGGTGATCATCGATGTAGGGATTACCCGTGTTCCAGATGAAACCCGGGAAAAGGGATACTACCTTACCGGGGACGTTGACTTTGATCAAGTGGCACCCAAGGCCTCCCATATTACCCCAGTACCTGGAGGGGTGGGACCCATGACCATTGCCATGCTCTTGAAAAACACACTATTGGCCAGGGAACGCCACTCGTAAATCAGTCCTTTTGTTCCTCGGATTCTTTTCCAGTCCGCAATAATAATTGCTCTTCCTCTTCCGTTGGTGTCAAAACGTCCAAATCTTCCCCTTCATCATTGGTACAGCTTGTAACGGCCATTGTAGTAAATACTACCGTTAGCAAAAGTAAAATTGTCTTCATGGCACATAAAATTTGGGATTGCCTATTTAGCTAACGTTTGGACCATAGTATTCTTGTTTTCAACAGCTTGAATTCGATAAAATACCCGTTTTAAGAAATACTGCACATTTTAATTGATTAACTTCAATGGCAAATAATCAATTATGAAATACCCGCTTATTGTACTTGCCCTGATATGGCTTTGCGTTACCTCATGTGAAAATCCAACTGGAGGAAGGACCATTGGGGTCTCTTTTTCCGAAAATGCAAATGGGCAAAGTCTGGATGGGCGTTTATTATTACTACTTTCCACCAATGACGAAAAGGAGCCACGATTTCAAATCAATGCGGGTTTACATACGCAGTTGGTTTTTGGAATGGATGTGGAAGGCATGCAGCCCGGGCAACAACTCATTTTTGATGAAACCACTTTTGGATTTCCCTATCCCAGTTTGGCCGATGTCCCGCCAGGGGAGTATGACGTACAGGCCTTATTACATACCTATGAAACCTTTAATTTGAGTACGGGACATACCGTAAAATTGCCCATGGACAATGGTGAGGGTCAACAATGGAACCGTTCGCCAGGGAATCTCTACAGTACACCCTTTAAAATTACGATTGGGGATAATGGGGTTAAGGATGTGGACGTGGTTATGGACCAGGTTATTCCACCGATTGAGGAACCACAGGATACGGAATGGGTAAAACACATTAAAATTAAATCTGAAAAGCTTTCCAAGTTTTGGGGAAGGGATATGTATTTAGGGGCACACGTATTGTTGCCAAAAGGGTTCGAGGAACATCCTGAAGCCAAATATCCATTGATGATCTTTCATGGGCATTTTCCGGAGGACTTTGGAGGGTTTCGGACCTCACCGCCGGATTCCGATCTAAAACCCAACTATTCCGCCCGATTTGGGGTTGAGGGCTATAACATTATACAACAACAAGAGGCGTATGATTTCTATAAACGTTGGAACGAACCTGATTTTCCACGGTTTTTGATTATTGAAATTCAGCACCCAACACCTTACTATGATGATTCCTACGCGGTGAACTCCGCTAGCCAGGGACCTTATGGCGATGCCATAACCCATGAGTTGGTTCCCTATATTGAAGAACGGTTTAGGGGTATTGGCGAAGGTTGGTCCCGATTTTTATATGGAGGTTCCACCGGGGGTTGGGAAGCCCTGGCCGTGCAGGTGAACTATCCAGACGAATACAACGGTTGTTTTGCCGCCTGTCCGGATCCCATCGATTTTAGGGCGTATTGTTTAACCAACATTTATGAAGATAAGAATGCCTATTACTATGAAAGTGAACATAAGGAACGGGAAGTTCCCGCGCATAGGGACTATTTAGGGCACGTCCAGACCACCACTCGGGAATACAACCATTTGGAATTGGTATTGGGCACAAAGTCCCGTTCGGGACAACAGTGGGATATTTGGGAGGCGACCTACTCCCCTCAAGGGGATGATGGTTATCCAAAACGTTTATGGGATAAAATGACGGGTGACATTAATCCGGAAGTGGCCAATTATTGGAAGGAAAACTATGACTTGCGCTATATTCTGGAACGGGATTGGGATAAATTGGGCGAGCGACTTAAGGGAAAGATCCATATTTATTGTGGGGATATGGACAACTATTACCTCAATAATGCGGTGTATCTCATGGAAGATTTCCTGGAAAGTACCACCAACCCTTATTATGGGGGCGAAGTGGATTATGGAGATCGGGCAGAACACTGTTGGAATGGCGACCAGGAAAATCCCAATCATATCAGTCGCTTGCGATATAATAGCATGTATGTGCCAAAAATAATGGAACGGATAGCTGAATCCGCACCCAAAAATGCGGATTTGACCAGCTGGAGATACCAATAATATCATGGGAAGAACGAACAAATTAGCGTGGTTTGTGTTTGCCTTTTTGGCTATTGGTGTCGGCCTTTATCCAATGGGTTATTTTTTTGTTGCCGGTAAGTTTGGTCTGCTGTATTCCAAGTCTGACGCCCTTTTGGCAAATACGCTATGGAACGTCGGTTTTTATGGCCACATCACTTTTGGTGGTTTGGCCTTATTGACGGGTTGGTCCCAGTTCAGTAAGAGGTTGCGGAATAAACGTTTGCAATTGCACCGCAATCTGGGAAAGATTTATGTAGGTTCCGTGGTGATAAGTGGAATCTGCGCTGTGGGCATAGGATTTTTCGCCACCGGAGGATGGGTAAGCGCATCTGGTTTTGTTCTTTTGGGTTTGATTTGGCTATACACTACACTATCGGCGTATGCGGCCATTTGCAGAAAGGATATGGCATTACATCAGGGAATGATGATTTACAGCTACGCCGCTTGCTTTGCGGCAGTAACCTTACGAATATGGTTGCCCCTACTGCAATTTGCCTTTGGGGAGTTTTTGATTGCCTATAAAATTGTGGCCTGGCTCTGCTGGGTGCCCAATATGATATTTGCCTTTTTCTGGGTAAAAAAAAGAGGCCTGGTATTGGGGTGATGCTTTGTAAATCTGGGAGTATCTTTAAGCCGGAAAACATTTTGACAATACATACATATGAAGTTTAGAAGGTTTGGTAGAACGGACTGGCAAGTAAGTGAAATAGGCTATGGTATGTGGGGCATGGGGGGCTGGAAGGAATCTGATGACCGACAGTCCGCAAAATCATTGGACTTGGCCGTGGAAAATGGGGTGAATTTTTTTGATACGGCATGGGGTTACGGAGAAGGACATAGCGAAAAACTTCTGGGGGCATTGGTACGGAGGCATCCGAATACAAAATTGTACACAGCAAGCAAGATACCTCCCAAAAATTTTAAGTGGCCGGCCAAACCGGAATATCCGTTTGAGGATTCCTACCCAAGGGAACATATCGTGGAATACACAGAGAAGACCTTGCAAAATTTGGGATTGGAACAAATAGACCTGATGCAGTTGCATACTTGGGACGATACCTGGGCCGAAAGGGAAGAATGGCAACGCGCTATTGAGGATTTAAAAATATCGGGCAAGGTAGTCGCTATGGGAATAAGTATGAATCGATGGGAGCCCGAAAATGGTATTGCGGCCTTACGCACCAAAAAACTGGATGCGGTACAGGTCATTTATAACATTTTTGACCAAGCCCCGGAGGATAAGCTCTTTCCCATTTGTGAAGAATTGGATATAGCAGTAATTGCGCGTGTGCCTTTTGACGAGGGAACATTGACCGGAAACCTTACCAAGGAAACCACTTTCCCCGAAGGGGATTGGAGGGGAACCTATTTTGTCCCGGAAAACCTGATGGCAAGTGTGGAAAAAGCGGATGCGTTACGACCTATTGTGCCTGAAGGGATGACCATGGCCGAAATGGCGCTTCGCTTTATTCTTATGAACAAAACGGTGGGTACCGTTATTCCCGGCATGCGAAAAGAGCGTAATGTATTGGCCAATACGGCTACTAGCGATGGTATGGGGCTTTCATTGGAATTGTTCAATGCATTGCGAAATCACCGCTGGGACAGGAAACCAACGCCCTGGTCCCAATAAATCCCCGAGACGGCCTCAAGACGAGTTCGATAAAAGAAAGCTGTACTACTTGGCGAATAATTGGTTCATGTCCTTAAATGCCTTGAATTCCAAAGCGTTTCCTGCGGGGTCCAGGAAAAACATGGTGGCCTGTTCCCCAACCTCACCGGCAAACCGGATATAGGGATCTATGACAAACCTCACGCCTTTGGACTTTAAATCCTCCGAAAAAGTTTGGAACGTATCCCAGGATAAAACAACACCATAATGGGGAACGGGGACATTTTTTCCATCCACAGGATTGGTATGTAAATCCTCTTGTGCTTTCGGTTTATAGTGAATGACCACTTGATGGCCAAATAGGTCGAAATCTACCCAATGGTCACTGCTCCTGCCTTCCTCACAACCCAGCACTTCGCGATAAAAAGTTCGGCATTCCGCTAAATTGTGAACAGGAATTGCGACATGGAAAGGAGTGATTGTTCTTTTCATTGTTAGGGTACTGAAGTATCTGTTTGTTAAAAATAAGGGATTGTCCCCTGTCCCCCAATTTTACGATTCTAAAAAAGCAATAATTTGGTCATTCACCTTAGGCTGATGCATGGAATGTCCCAAACCTTCGGTCAAGACCAACTCGCTTCCCTTCCAGTGTTCGTGGACCCGAACAGATTCGGTATAAGGGACCTGCTGATCCAATTTGTCATGGAAGAGTAAGCCTTTTTTGGTGTTATTGGCGACAAAACGGGCGCTGGAGAACTCTTTGAAATGGTAACCAAACCAGATTTTGAGTCGTTTGTCCATTGCCTTCCAAACCCTAGTGTTGAATTTAAGAATGCTTTTGTAATGGTGCATAAATTGCTCAAATTCACAAGGCGAACCAATGGTCACGATTTTTTCAACCGAGGATTCCGGATGGAGGAAATCATTGAATAAGATGGTCATACCGCCAATGGAGTGGGCCACCACCATTTGAGGTCGAAATTTTTCCAAAAAATGCTTGAGGGTGTGGGCGTACAAGGGAACATGTAGCATTTCCCCAGAGGAATATCCGTGGGCCGGGGCATCGAATGCCAGGATATCAAAATGATGTTCCTTTAGTTTTTTGATAAGATTCCGCCAACGGTGCGTATTGCTCTCCCAACCGTGTAACAAAAGCACCGTTCCTTTACTTCCAGGCCATTTGTAGGACTGTATCTGTTGTTCCATGACATTTTCAACGCTAAATTTTGCATTGTCCAAAAAGTCTTTTTGTTCTGGCCGGACACGTCCTTTCCGTATCGTACAAAAAATATCAAATGCGATTTTAGCGGCTTTTTGCTTGTTAAATAATGCCACAAAATTCAACCACTGACCGTAAAAGAGGGGAATGACTTTGGTTAGAAATTTTTTCATAAAAGTTACTTTTTGTAACTTACTCTTTAATTGAAACTAAAAATACACAATCCTTTGGTAAGAAAAAAGGGGTGACCATTCTAAAACCAAGTAGCAAAATGGAAACTGTAATTGAGAATCAACGGGATAGGACATCCAGAAAATTGGAAAAAATGTTTGGCCATATAGATTATAAAAATCCACCTGAGCTGTGTCCCGTACGCGATGTGATGTCAGTGGCATCCGACCAGTGGAGCACATTGATTTTGCTTTGGTTGGGTTATTTTCCGGTTTTGCGTTTCAACAAGTTAAAAAAATACGTTTATGGTATTTCCAACAAGGTGCTGAGTCAACGGTTAAAGGTTTTGGAAGCCGATGGCTATATTGAACGCAATGCCTATCCCGAGGTCCCCATTCGTGTGGAATACAATCTTTCAGATTTTGGACAATCCTATGTGGAACGATTGTTGGAACTTACGGAGTGGATGCAAAAAAACAGCCCAAAGGTGTTGGCCAATAGGGAGAAGTACGGACTTACTCCCAACCAATCATAAGATACTTTATTTTGGCCTCATGAGGAATTTGTACGGCTTCAATGTTACCCGAGGTATAACGCAAATTTCCCGGTAGTTCGGATTTGTCTATAGTGAAGTACAAGTTGCTTCCCTTTGGAAAAATGACCACACTGTTCAATGTAGTCACTACTTTCTTGATGTCATATTGGTCTTGAATGTCCCCGAAAGTACTTTTGAGCCCAATACCGCCTTCGGTTTCAAATCTGGGATCTTTAATGGATACATTTTCTATGGAGGGAATACTATCGGAGGTAGGGGTCAGGGTCAACAAATGTTTTCCACCTTTTTCAAAAACCTGTATTTTTTTGATGCGGCGACCTATTTGTGATTGCAGCATATCCTTAACTATGGAATCATCCTCATAAATGAGTTCCAAATCCCTTACCAAGCTTATTTTGTCCAGTTTTCCCACTTTTTCATCAGTTATCAGGAAAGTGGTGTCCTTTTCCCTACAACCCATGAGAAATCCCAAAAAACAAATTCCAGAAACTAAAAAGATATTTTTCATTCAACTAACAACTAACAACTAACGAATCACTTTTTTTAAAACACCCAATACACCCCGGATAAAAGTGGCACTGGTGAGCACTTTGACCACGGGATTCATGCGTGTGCTCCGGCTTCTTGAAGAAGTCCGCCGGGCGGTGGTTTTTTTGGCTTCTTCCCTTTCTGCTTCTTTCTCTGCCTTTTCAATTTTCCCGTTGAGGATTTCATAGGCACTTTCCCTATCAATTTCCTCATTGTACTTTTTGACCAAGGACGATTTTCCTATGACTTCTTTCAGCTCTTTTTCCGTTAAAACATCCATTCGGCTCATGGGTGCGCGAAGCATGGTCGCAGAAAGTGGGGTAGGTCTGCCCTTCTCATCCAAAGCGGAAATTAAGGCCTCACCGATCCCCAATGAGGTCAAAATCCCCTCCGTATCATAAAACTCGGAGTCGGGATAATTTTGGGCGGTCAGTTTTATGGCCTTTCGGTCCTTGGCAGTGAACGCCCTGAGCGCATGCTGCACCTTTAGCCCCAATTGTGCCAATACATCATCGGGGATATCGGTTGGGTTTTGCGTTACAAAATACAGCCCTATACCCTTGGAGCGTATCAATTTTACAATACTTTCAATTTGGTCCAAAAGGGCCTTTGAAGCATTTTCAAAAATAAGGTGTGCCTCATCAATAAATAGTATCAATTCCGGTCGATCACTATCACCTTGCTCGGGAAATGTGCTATAAATTTCGGCAAGCAGGCTCAACATAAAGGTCGAAAATAATTTTGGTTTGTCCTGAATGTCCGTAAGACGGATGATATTGATATACCCACGACCGTTTTCATCGATTCTAGTGAGGTCATCCACTTCAAAGGACTTTTCCCCAAAGAACAGGTCCGCCCCTTGTTGCTCCAGTTCAATGACTTTTCTAAGGATGGTACCTGTTGAACTCGTGGAAATCCGACCGTAATCCTTTTGAAATTCCTTTTTTCCTTCCCCAGTGGCATATTGCAAGACTTTTTTAAAGTCGTTCAAATCCAACAAGGGCAATTTGTGGTCATCACAATATTTAAAAACAACAGCGACAATACCTTCTTGGGTAACGGTCAAATCCAGAATCCGTGACAGGAGTACGGGACCAAACTCGGATACCGTGGCCCGTAATCGAACACCGTCCTGTTCTGAAAGGCTTAGAATTTCCACGGGAAAACCTTTAGGTTCAAAAGGAAGTCCAATGGCTTCGTGACGTTCGTCAATCTTTGGATGGCCCGGACTCGGTTGGGCAATACCACTTAAATCCCCTTTCAAATCCATTAACAGCACGGGAACCCCTTTTTCCGAGAGGTTTTCGGCAATGACCTGCAAGGTTTTGGTCTTTCCGGTACCTGTTGCCCCGGCAATAAGGCCATGGCGGTTTAAGGTTTTTAGAGGGATTTTGATGAAAGCTTCTTTTACCGTTTCTCCATTTACCATACCAGCGCCCATGGTGATGTACTCGCCTTTCATGGTATACCCTTTTTCAATATGGGCAAAGAATTGTTCTTTTTGGTCCATCCTTTGAAGTTTGCGATAAAAATAGGGTAATTTGGACGAAGACAAAAGATGTTGGATATTAGGGAGAACAAAGACTTTGATATGAAAAAAAAATATGGACTGATCCTCTGGATTACCGCAGTGTTTTTTGGTTTTGAACCACTTGTGGGACAGGAAAACACGGAAATTATATTTCATAAACCTGAAAATCCGGCTAGGGCCGCTGCGCCTTTCAGTGAAGCGGTGCAGGCGGGGAACCTTTTCTTTTTGGCCGGACAGATTGGAATGGATAGAACTGTGGGCAAACTTGCGGAAGGGGGTATACAGGGTGAAACGGAACAGGCCATAAAAAACATTCAAGGGGTTTTGGAGTTTCACGGGCTAAGCTTGGATAATGTGGTCAAGTGTACCGTTATTTTAAGTGATATCAAGGATTTTAAGGCCTTTAATGAGGTCTATATAAAATACTTTACCAAGAAGCCCGCCCGCACTACCTATGCGGCTGCCGGATTGGCCGTTGGGGCAAAGATTGAGATTGATGTGATTGCGGTAAAGTAAAACCAACTTGTCCACACGTAATTATCGAGCCATGCAACCTATCTTTGCATTATGGCAAAAGATGCGGTGATGCAACTGGTGGATAAGGGGATAATGCTCCCCTTAATGGAAGAGTTTTATACCATACAAGGAGAGGGGTACCATAAAGGAACCGCTGCCTATTTCATCCGGGTAGGCGGTTGTGATGTAGGTTGCCATTGGTGTGATGTGAAAGAAAGTTGGGATGCCGAGAAACATCCTCCGACCAATATCGATAGGATAATTGAAAATGCGGCCAAATACTCCGATACCATTGTTGTAACCGGAGGGGAGCCCCTTACCTGGGACATGGCCCCGTTAACCCAAGGGCTCAAATCAAAAAACCTAAAAACCCATATTGAAACTTCGGGAGCTTATCCTTTGACCGGGCAATGGGACTGGATTTGCCTGTCGCCCAAAAAACTGAAACCACCTGTAGGGGAAATTCATTCCAAGGCCCACGAGCTTAAGGTCATTGTCTATAACAAAAGTGATTTTGCCTTTGCCGAAACACATGCGCAATACGTAGGGCAAGACTGTGTATTGTACTTACAACCGGAGTGGAGTGTGCGGGAAAAGGTCACCCCCTTGATCGTGGATTATGTGATGCAAAACCCCAAATGGAAGGTATCCCTACAGACCCATAAGTATTTGAACATTCCCTAGGTTTTCCGGGCTACCGGAACTTGAAGCTATTTTAGGATAAGTTATTGTGAGGTCCAACCTCCATCAATGACAAGGGTAGTCCCCGTAACCATACCGGAATGGGTGCTTGACAGGTAGAGAATTGCCGCTCCAATATCTTCAATTGAGGCCACTTTTCCCACTGGGATTCTATTCAAAACACCTGCCAGGTAATCAGGATCATCCAAACGTTCCGCCGTCCCAGGGGTATAGGTGAAGGTAGGGGCTATTCCATTTACCGTGACACCTTTATCCGCCCATTCCAAGGCCAAAGTCTTGGTCAATAAATTGACACCACCTTTTGAAGCACAGTATACCGCATGGTCCTTAATACCCACAAGGCTCGCTTGTGAACTCATATTGATAATACGGCCATACGAACTTTTGATCATGTATTTTGCCGCTTGTTGGCAGCAGAAGAACACCCCTTTTAGATTAACGTCCATCATTTCGTTCCAGTCTTCTTCCTTTACGTCCAGAGCTGCATGATTATATCCGAGCCCCGCATTATTGATCAAAACATCCAATCGTCCAAAGCGCTTATGGATCTCGGCAAAGGTCTTCTTGATATTGGGAACCGAACTGAGGTCCAGCGGAAAAACCGAAGCCTTGCCATTTTCTTTATGGATTTCCTTTTCCAAGGCCATCAACGCCTTTTGGCTCCTGGAACATAACACCACGTGGGCACCGGCTCGAGCCAGAATTTTTGATACGCCCCAACCAATACCCTTACTGGCCCCTGTTACCACCACGACTTGGTTCGTTAACTTAAAATCTGGGTTTTCCATGGTTTACTATAATACGTGGAAATTACTGTAGTTTTTGAAAAAAAGGAATGCATCATTGAAAGTCAGAATCACATTAAGAACGGAGAGGTTGTCTAAAAACCATGAAAAACAGTGTTTGTCAGGTTGAGCGCAGTCGAAACCAATTTGGATTTCAGTATTTTAACTATTTTCGACTGCCTGCCCGCCCACAGCATTCAGGCGGGCATTCAAATTGACATTTGAGTTACTTTTTAGACAACCTCTTCAGTTCCACAGAGACTTTTCTTACTCCAAAAAATGAATATTCCCAGGAGTGTATGGTGCTCCAAAATCCTTAAGCCGCTTCCTAAAGGCATCAAATTTGTTATTCACCAAATTCTTAGCTTGCTCATACACCGGTGCAAATTCCTCTTTGGCAATGGCAAACGTGCTTTTATGGGTTTGGGTGGGCGTACCTGTGGAGTTCGATTGTTCGTACACCAAATACCCTACCCTACTTCCAACGGAAGGGGGAGTGCCCATATCCAAACGATTGGCAATTCGGTCCCCATTGATTTTTTTACGGATTTCGGATAACTCCCGATCCAATGCTTTCCATCCTTTCATAAGGTCAATATGTGAGGTCGGTGTGCGCTTGATGGCCTCTTTCATATAGCGTAACTCCTTGGACAGCTCGGAAAGTGAGTTTCGAACACTTCTAACCTTCCCCGATAAATCGTTTACTTCTTGTTGGAATTCCGCCAACGCTTCCCGATCGGAAGCCGGAAGTACGGTATTATTTAGAGGAACCACCTCAAACGAAACAGGTTGCGAAAGGAGTGTTTCCACCTCGTCCACAATTTTTGAAAGTGCGATGGTATAGGTGCCTGGAGGAACCAAAGCCCCTTTGTTTTCACCCCCGAACGGATTATAAAATGGGGGTTTGTCAAAATTGATGGGTTCTTGTGATGCATAGCGCAAATCCCAATGCATTCTTTTTAAACCAGCTTTTGGAGAGGTGAACAGTTTACGTACAATATCCCCTTTACCATCACTTATGGTCAGTACCAATTGGGGGTCTATTTCCTGGGCTTCGTTTTTCAAGGCTTCATAGGTGGGATAGGGATTGTCCTTTCCCTCTTTGGCCAAATCCTTGGAAGCTGCCTTACGTTCATCGGCTTTGGTTTTAATGTCCTCTTTTAGAAACCATGTAAAAATGGCCTCAGCACCCAAATTATCACCAATGAAAAAGTTATCACCCATAAACGCTTTGTCGGGCAGGCCCAAAGGATAGGACATCTCAAATTGAAGCGCATCACGGACACTGAACAGGGTGGCTTCGTCATTTAGCTTTTCTTGCATGCCCCGTAGGCTCGAATAATCATCCAATACATAAAAACCCCTTCCAAAAGTACCCAGCACCAAATCATTGTGCTCTTCCTGAATGGCAACATCGCGCACCGCAATTGTGGGTAAACCACCCTTTAATTGCTTCCACTCACCACCTTGGTTATCGGAAAAGAAAACGCCAAACTCTGTGCCGACGAACAACAAATTTTCATCGATATGATCTTCTTCAATGGCATATGTGGATCCTCTTTCGGGAAGATTATTGCTTATCGAAGTCCAAGTGGACCCCTTGTCCCTACTGATATAAACATAGGGTTTGAAATCACCATTTTTATGATTGTTGAAACAAGCGTATACCACATTTTCATCATGCTTGGAGGCAAATACCGCATTGACGTAGGTCCTGGCGGGAACTCCTGGAAATGTCCCGACTTTTCGCCAGTTTGTTCCTCCATCCGTTGTGACCTGAATTAAACCATCGTCGGTACCTACGTACAGTAAATTTTCATTTTTTGGCGATTCCGAAAAGGCCACAATGGTACCATATGGCGAAGTGGATTGGTTTTTCATCACGGCATCAACCCCCCATATTTTGCCCATTACCGGCAGTTGGTTACGATTGAGATTGCGGGTAAGGTCATCGCTGATGACTTCCCAACTGTTACCCTTATCATCACTTTTGAACAATTTGTTCGCAGCAAAATACACTCTACCGGATTTATGGTGACTTACGGCCAAGGGGGCATCCCAGTTCCATCGGTAGCTGTTTTCCCCCTTTCTTTCCTTGGGCTGAATTCCCTTTTCCTCTCCGCTTAGTTTATCATAGCGTACCAAATTGCCATATTGGGATTGGGCATAGACAATATTTGGATTCTCAGGGTCAACCTGTGATTCGAAGCCATCGCCTCCATGGGTGATGAACCAGTCAAAATTATTTGGGCCGTTATCGCTTACCGTTCTCGACGGGCCACCAAGGCTAAAGTTGTCCTGAGTACCCCCATAGATATTGTAGAAGGGTTTTGCATTATCCACGGCCACTTTGTAAAATTGGGTAACGGGCAAGTTTGGTTTAAATGACCAATGTTTTCCACTGTCCCAGGATTCGTACACCCCGCCATCATTTCCCGATAGCAGGTGCTTGTTATTGTTGGGGTTGATCCAAATAACGTGGTTGTCGATATGCTTGAAATCCTCCCCCACATAATCAAAGGTCTTTCCTCCATCGCTGGTAACCCGCATCCAATTGTTCATGGCATAAACCCGATTTGGATCGACCGGATCCGCGATAATTTCCTGATAATAATTTCCGCTGGTCGTATAGTCACCCCGTTTCTCCCAGGATGCTCCGCGATTTGCAGAAATGTAAAACCCGCCTTTCCCCTGGGCCGCTTCCACAATCGCATACAAATACTCGGGATTTGCAGGGGAAATTGCCAGGCCAATCCTACCCAGTATGGTGGAAGGCAAACCCTTGTTGATTTTGTTCCAGGTTTTTCCGCCATCCTCGGACTTATGGATTCCAGAACCGGGCCCACCGCCCACATAGGTGAAAACATGGCGCCTTCTCTGGAAAGCACTTGCATATAAAACATCGGGATTTCGTGGATCCATCACTACATCATTTACCCCGGTATGTTCATCAACCGTTAGAACGGCATTCCATGTGACCCCTCCATCCTCAGTCTTGTACAGACCGCGATCACCCCCAGAACTCCACAATGGGCCAATGGCGGCCACGTAAACCACATTGGAATCATCAGGATGTACAATGATTTTGCCGATATGTTCAGAGGTCTTCAATCCCATATGCTCCCAGCTTTTTCCTCCGTCTTTGGATCGGTATATACCGTCGCCGTATGATACGCTGCGCTGATTGTTGTTTTCGCCCGTACCTACCCAAACGATATTTGAATTGTTTGGGTCAAGGGTAATGCAACCAATGGAATAGCTTCCTTCTGCATCGAAAATGGGGCGAAAGGTATTTCCGGCATTATCGGTTTTCCAAACTCCTCCAGAGGAGGTGGCAACGTAATATTCGTTGAAGTTTTCTGGATTTACGGCTAAATCCGAAATTCTACCTGAAGTTAGTGCGGGGCCTAGACTCCTAAATTTTAGACCGGATAAATCTGCTTTCCCTAAAATGGATTTGTTTTCGGATTGTGCTTTGGATTTTTTCTTCCGTTGGGGAAGGACCTGTATTGAAAGTAAAACAAACAGAAATAGAATAATTTTTTTCATGCGGTTGTGTATTATGGATAATCAAATTATCGAAAGGTAGGGATTATTCGGAACTGTTTATGGGAAATTTTGGGTAAAGGATTCCCTAATACTTTTGAAGCCACCCATACGTGTTGGAAAAGCTAAAAATCACAACTATCCTGCGATTGAGGCATGAAAGCTTTCCTTCCCGGGGGCATCATGGGTAGCGCAGTACAGCTATCGGGCAGGGGTTACTTGATCATACATCGCACAAGAATGGCCTAGCGACCTCCGTTGTTCTGTAAATCCAAAATACATTCAGCATCCAAGTCGGGAACGGTACTGAGACCACGGGCCGCTCTATCTTCCAATAATCGGATCATTGCAATTCCCGAAAGGGAGCACGCGGAGACTATTTCCTCTTTGGTGGAAGCCATGAAAGCTCTCAAAGCTGCTGGGGCTTGAAAAGTTAATTGGGCCTGCATCAGACAACCATCCACATTGCAATGGTTATTGCCCTGTTCATTGCCGTTTTCATCCAAAATGGGATTTCCGTCCGCATCGCGAAGAATGTCCTCATGGTCATTGACTGGAACGGTACCCAAATCCACCAGTCCAAAAAGGTGGCCAAATTCATGGTTTAAGGTGGCGGTTTCAACATCCGTAAGGGGAATGCCGCTCCTTGAGGAGAGGGTCCTTATGGTTTCTTCGAAAATCACCATTGACGTATTTCTGTAAACCGCACCAAGTGTGACCAGACCCCTGTCAAGGTCGTCCCCATCAGAAGGACTATCGGCGAAATAAATGTAAATGGCCATTGTGTTGGTCCCATTGTTGAAGGCCGTTCTGTTTTCAGACTCCAAATCCGCGATTTCCTGTAAAGTAAGTGTTTCTTCATCAGGAGAGTCAAGCTCTAAAAAGTTGATTTCAATATCCTGTTTAAACGTACGCTCGCTCAGATAGGTGGAAAAATTAGCTATGGTCTGTTGCGTAGGTCTAAATCCGTTTACATATCCTATTTGAACAAGAAGCCTGTCAAAATTTGAATTGGTCAAGATATCATTTGCAGAACTCCCGGAAGACAATAAGTTCCCAGATAGGTCAATGTCATCAAGGATTAGCCCAGTGGCGGTAGCAGGGTCGATATCAATTAGGTTTGTAGAGATTCCCGATAGCGCTACAACAAAGTCTTCGGTGTCCTCCCTAAAGGTGTCTTCATTGATATTGACCACTATATTCTGCCTCTCCCCATTGTTTCCATTAAACGTGAGGGTTCCGGTGTTACGGGTATAGTCGCCAGGTTGCGTCGCCGTTCCATCCCGGGTCTCAAAGTTTACGGTGAACCCTCCTTCAACATTCCCAGTGAGCCTTACAGGGAAAGTAACCGTACCGGCATTTTCATTAACGGTGATTTCAGTATTCTCGAAAGAAAGGGTATTTGCCGCGGGACCATTGTCATTATCATTGGAAGAACAACTTGCCAAGAAGAGCGAGGCAAGTAAGGCAAGGGCAAAAATCTTTTTCATAGTTTATTTTTAGTACAAACGGTTCTGCTTTGTATCTAGTATTCATTTAAAGGGTAAGTCTGGCCAAATAGTCGAAATGTTTTCCTTCAACTATCAACTCACAATTAAAGTTTTCCTTTTTGGCATACGTTAGCAGGGTATTGAAATCCACGTACAGCCAATCAAACATTGGACCCTTTTTATTTTTATACTGCATTTGGAACTGGACCTCTCCATAATAATCCATGTTTCCGGGAACCCAATACCCGCCGTCCTGATCTTCATCAAACATATAGATAATATTACTTGAATCCAGTAATATTTGGCCGTTTACCGATAGCAATTGTTTTAAATGGGCAAGGAATTTGGGCAATTGACTTAATTTGCCTGCAATTCCAATACCGTTCATCAGTAATAAAAGGGTATCGAACCTTTTTCCATTATAGTTGTGTATATCCGCACAAACCGTGTGTTTCACCCCCCTTTTTTGGCAGATATCGATTGCGCCTTTGGATCGATCCAGGCCAATGGCATCAACACCTTTTTCCTGCAAGTAAAGCAAATGGTTTCCCGCACCACAACCAATATCCAATACGCGTCCCCTTGAAAGCCGCAGTGCCTCTTGCTCAATTAGGGGCATTTGTCCAAAATCCCGGAACAAATAGGGCAGGGGAAGAACATCGTTTTCATCCAGTGAAGAGGTTGTGGAAATATCTTCCGTGTAATTTCCGGCGTAATAGTCTTGCAAGGCCATCCCAAAAACATCCATTTTCCAAAGGTGTAACTTTTTATTGATGCAAAAGGTTTGGGCTTCATTTTTTATGTTTGCAGGGATGCAAGAAGTCATTAAAGATTTACCGAAAGCTGCGGCCATAAAACGGACGGAGAACAAAAAGTTTTTCCAAAAGCTAAAAAAAAGACCGCCCAAGGATTTGGATTATGTGATGCAGGAGCTGCATGAAGCCGAGTTTTCCAGAACGGATTGCCTACAATGTGCCAACTGTTGTAAGACCACGGGACCATTGTTCACCAATATGGACATCGATCGTATTTCCAAGCATTTTAGAATGAAACCCTCAGCATTCGTTGAGGCATATCTCAAGATTGATGAGGATAATGATTATGTGTTGCAACAGCTACCCTGTGCGTTCTTGGATAGCGATCACCGTTGTTCCATTTACGATGTACGGCCCAAAGCTTGCCGGGAATTTCCCCATACGGATCGAAAGAAGTTCCATCAGATCAGTCATCTTACATTAAAGAACGTGGCGATTTGCCCCGCAGCCTTCAATATTGTGGAAGCCATGAAGGCCAAGATCAAGACTTGATGTTTTTGTATTTTTAAGGTATGGAAGAATTGATGCACTATTTTGAGACCATTCCGCCTTTGCACCGTAGTTTGATTTTGGTGGGTGGAATTACGTTCTTTTGGATTTTGGAAGGAATAGTTCCGCTGTTTTCAGTGAAATATAAAAAATGGCGGCACGCCATACCCAATTTCTTCTTTACCCTTACCACCATTATTGTGAATTTACCACTGGCCTTTATACTGCTCAAAACGTCGGATTGGACCGTGGCCAATGATTTTGGCATTATCAACTGGTTGCCGGAAATGCCACTATGGCTCTATGTCCTCGCGGGGGTGCTGTTACTGGATTTAATAGGTGCGTATACGGCCCACTTGGTGGAGCATAAGGTAAAACCATTGTGGATGATTCATTTGGTACACCATTCGGATCATCACGTGGATACGACAACGGCCAATAGACATCATCCTTTAGAGAGTGTTATTCGCTATCTATTCACATTGATCGGCGTTTTTGTGGTGGGGGCTCCCATTGGGATCATCATGTTGTATCAAAGCCTTTCCGTGGTACTGTCGCAGTTCAATCACGCCAATATCAAGCTACCCAAAAAAGTGGATAAGGCCCTGAGTTGGATTATTATATCACCCGATATGCATAAGGTACACCATCACTATGTTTTGCCTTACACGGATTCCAATTACGGCAATATTTTTTCCATATGGGACAGATTGTTCGGGACCTACATGTACTTGGAACCCGAAAAGATCATCTATGGGGTGGATACCTTTCCTGATGAAAAAGAGAATAGTAGTATCGTTGGGCTCTTAAAACAGCCTTTTAATAAATATAGGAGGCCAACCACCGTTGTTCGGGAACAGCATCAATAGTTTCCCTTTGATTATAGGGCATTTGATATGCGTAGGATACGGAATTTAAAAAACGGGACTAAGGGTACAACAAATATTTTTTCCTTACCGTATGAAAGCGGTTTAAATCCTCTTGCCAGGTGGCCTTAATTTCAGCTTCGGAGCGTCCGGCTTCAATTTGTTGTTGGAGTATTGGGGTACCGGCGTGTTTCGTAAATCCCGAAGTATTGAAAAACATGGACTTGTCCGTACAGTTTTGATACGCATCAATGAGCCATTGCAAGGAAACTTCCTGCATTTTGGAATGTGTTGATAGGTCCTTTCCAAAACAGGGTTTACCTTCTTCCTTGGGATATTTGGAACCAAAATTTGGTTTGGGGACATAACTAAAATCATAAGCAGTACTATCCAAAAAAGAAGCGCCATAGCGTTGAAATTGGAATTCAGTTCCACGTCCGGCATTGATGTTTGTCCCTTCAAAAAGACCTAGGCTTGGATAAAGGGTGATCGCAGTGTCATTGGGTAAATTAGGTGAAGGACGAATGGGCAGGGAATACCCGGATTCATGATGGTAGTTTTCCAAAGGAACCACGGTGAGATCGACTTTTAAATCATTCTCCAGCCAACCTTCCCCATTGATCATTTGGGCGTATTCACCAATGGTCATTCCATAGACCAAGGGTATCTCATTTATCCCCAAAAAAGAGGTGTGTTCCGTTTCCATGGTGGGGCCGTCAACATAATGTCCGTTGGGATTGGGACGGTCCAACAGCACTAACGGAACATTGGCTTCGGCACAGGCATCCATTACCAGCTGTAAGGTGGCGATATAGGTATAAAATCGGACGCCAACATCCTGTATGTCAAAAAGGACAATATCCAGGCCCTGTAGCTGTTCCTGGGAAGGTTTCCGGTTTTTTCCGTACAGTGAAATAATGGGCAGCCCAGTTTTGGTATCCACCCCGTCACTGACTTTTTCCCCGGCGTCCGCCTCACCCCTAAAACCGTGTTCTGGAGCAAAGACTTTTTTGATTGCTATATTGTGGGAAAGCAGGGAGTCCACTAAATGGGTGTATCCATCAGAATGAAAAACCACGGATGTTTGGTTGGCCACCACTCCCACTTTTTGGCCCTGCAGCAAAGGTAAATAGTCCGTGGTCCTATTGGCTGCAACAATAATCCCTTTTTCTACCGTAACCATGGGAATCTCTGTGTTCCATCCGGGAGGTCTTACATTTACTTTTGTATTACAAGTCGTTAAACTTCCTAGTACAACAACAAAACATAAAACAGTATTTTTGAATTTAAAGAAAACGGGCATCTTTTGAATTTAGCGTTTTTTATTGCCAAGCGACTCATCACCGGTAAGGAAACTAAAAATAGTATTTCCGCGCCAATCCTAAAAATAGCTATAGCGGCTATCGCCATTGGATTGATCATGATGTTGATTGCCATTGCCACCAGCTTGGGACTCAAGCTTAAGATTCGGGAAAAGATTGCGGCGTTCAATGGGCACATCCAAATCTATAACTATGACAACAATCGTTCCGATGTCTCGGTAACCCCCGTATCCTTGAATCAGGATTTCTATCCAGAGTTTACCAATGTTGCTGGCGTTGCACATGTGCAAGGAGTGGCCGTAAGGGCGGGAATTATCAGGACCGATGAAACCTTTGAAGGTATTTTGGCCAAAGGGGTCGGGGCAGATTTTAAGTGGGACAATTTCCAGGAGTTTTTGGTAGTTGGGGAATTACCGGATTTTTCTGGGGGACTGAATGAGGAAACCTTGATTTCCCAAACGTTGGCAAATAAGCTCAACCTCAATGTTGGGGACACCTATCTTTCCATCTTTTTAAAGGATGGTGACCTCTCCAAACCTCCCAACAATAGAAGGTTCAAAGTAACGGGAATTTATCAAAGTGGATTTGAGGAATTGGATGCCAGTTATGTCTTGATTGACATAAGGCATATCCAACGAATGAATAAATGGGAAGCGGACCAAGTGGGCCACTTTGAAGTTTTTTTACAGGATTTTAATCAATTACAGCAGAAAACTGCAGAAATCTATGGAAAAACGGTTTCTAGTTTGGACACCCAAAACCTAGGAAACAAATATTTTAAGATTTTTGAGTGGTTGGAATTGTTTGATTTGAATACGGCGCTCATTATCGGAATTATGATTGTTGTGGGAGGAATCAATATGATTACCGCTCTTTTGGTCCTAATATTGGAGCGCACACAGATGATAGGGATACTAAAGGCGCTGGGGTCCCAAAATTGGACCATACGCAAGGTGTTTTTGATCAATGCCACTTACCTCATAGGTCTAGGTCTGTTTTGGGGGAATATCATAGGACTTGGACTTATTTTTATGCAACAAAGGTTTCAGTTCTTAAAATTCCCCAATCCCGAGGAATACTACGTTACCAATATCCCGGTGGACCTATCACTTTTTAATATCCTGTTGCTTAATGTAGGTGTTATGGTACTCTGTCTTTTAATGCTTTTGGTACCCTCTTATGCGATTTCCAAAATTTCTCCAGTGAAGGCCATTAAGTTCGAGTAGGTTTGTTAGGAGTTAGGAGTTAGGAGTTAGGAGTTAGGAGTTAGGAGTTAGGAGTTAGGGGTTAGGAGCTAGGTGTTTGGAGTTAAAAGTTAAGAGTTAAAAGTTTTCTACTTTACATTAACCATCAACTTCGCACCTCGTACTTCCCACTCCGTACTTTTAAATTCGTACTTCTGACTTCTTAAGCCTACCTTTGCACCCGTTATGGAATATGCTGAGAATATATTGGAAACCATTGGTAATACACCGTTGGTAAAGCTTAATAAAATAACGGCTGAACTTCCCTGTTTGGTTTTGGCCAAGTATGAGACCTTTAACCCTGGGAATTCGGTTAAAGACCGCATGGCTTTACAGATGGTAGAAGATGCTGAGGCTGATGGACGCCTTAAACCAGGAGGGACCATTATAGAAGGGACTTCGGGCAATACGGGAATGGGTTTGGCCTTGGCGGCCATTGTGAAAGGCTATCGTATGATCTGTGTTATCAGCGATAAGCAATCCAAGGAAAAAATGGATATACTTCGAGCCGTGGGAAGCGAAGTCCATGTCTGCCCAACGGACGTGGCCCCGGACGACCCAAGAAGTTACTATTCCACGGCCAGAAGATTGGCAGAGGAGATTCCCAATGCGTGGTATGTCAATCAGTATGACAATCCCTCGAACACCAAAGCACATTATCAAAGTACCGGCCCGGAAATTTGGCAGCAGACCCAAGGAAAGGTGACGCATTTTGTAGTAGGTGTCGGAACAGGGGGGACCATTTCCGGAGTGGGCAAATATCTAAAGGAACAAAACCCAGAAGTAAAGGTTTGGGGAGTGGATACCTACGGCTCGGTTTTTAAAAAGTACCATGAAACCGGTATTTTCGATGAGAATGAAATCTACCCGTATGTAACCGAGGGAATAGGGGAAGATATCCTACCTAAAAATGTAGCCTTTGACATTATTGACGGTTTTACCAAGGTAACGGACAAAGATGCTGCGGTATTCACACAACGCCTTTCCAAGGAAGAGGGTATGTTTTTGGGGAATTCTGCCGGAGCGGCCATAAAAGGCGTGCTACAGCTTAAGGAACATTTTACCAAAGATGATGTGGTGGTGGTTTTGTTCCATGATCATGGAAGTCGTTATGTAGGAAAAATATATAATGACGATTGGATGCGTGCCCAGGGGTTCTTGTAGATAGATCGGCGAAAGGAGTTAATAGTCAAAATAATCATCGACACTGATTTTTTTCTTTGGTTCCTTTGCGGGTATGGGCTTGTCAAATCGTTTAAACTTAAATTTTTGTCCCCCTATGGCCACCTCTCCCATAATCCCCTTCTTGGGCTTTGCAAAAACCTGTATCCCTTCCGCCATTTCCAATTTTGTGGAAGTACCTTTGCTGTCGGCCAAGGCTGCAGCCTGCGCCCTGAACTCGATTTTATTGGCCTTAAGGCGACTGAACGCTTCGTCATTGTCATAAAAAATCACCAATTGGAAGGCTTGTCCACCCAATTGAAGGCCCACACTGACTTCCCGTAGTTTCGCTTCCCCAATGAGTTCTTCGTTTTGCCATACCAAACCGCTGCCGGCCGAAACCCCCAGTATAAAAGCGCCTTTCCCTAAATTGGGAAAAATCGCATATCCATAGGTATTGGCAAACAGGTCTTCCATATCAGGATTGGATTCAATAAATGACAGTTTTGCGGCTTCGGCATCAGCAATCAAAAGCTGTAGTTTTTCATTTTCCTGGGCAAAAATTGAGGCATTAGGGGTCAATACCAATAACAACAACACTATGGTCCCCTTTAATGCAAGTGGTAAAAAGATATTTTGAATGCTTTTTGCCATATCCCCCTTTTTAAGAATGTACAACTGCCGAACCAAGTGCAATTTTTTGATATATTTATCAAAAATCATTCCAGAATAACAGCTCGGTGTTCCAGTAATCTTGATACAAGATATGAAGTCCCAGCATAGACTATGAATTATGGTCTTATGGATGATTTAAAGGGGAAAACCCACTTTGCAATCAAAGATCGATTAAAAATGACACAATTACGGCTTGGCAATCAAATCGTACAAATAACGGACGGTGAACTTACCGGTTATAGGGTAGAGGGGCATGAATTCATCCATCAGAAGGGAAGTCCAGGGTGGGGAAGCGCGGACACGGAAATGTTTCCTATTATTGGCCCGGTGAACGAGGCAGGATTTCAGGTGCAGGTTCCCAGAGGCGTTGCCATCCAAGATCAGCATGGCCATTTGAGGCAATTTCCCTATGACTTGCTCGCTGTTTCGGGGACGGAGGCAATTTTTAAAAAGGAATATAAGGCAGGAACTCCTATAAAAAACTCAAAATACCCCGGGAAATCTACCAAGGAATTGCTAGTTTGGCCCTATTCGTTTGGGTTTGAAAAGCGATTTCAACTTCATGAAGGTGCTTTGGAAATTACGTTCACCATTTCGGGAGAAGGGGACATGCCCTTTATGTTGGGCTATCATCCGGCCTTTAAGTTACACACCAAGGAACCAACAATTATAACCAAGGAAAAGACCATTACGTTGGAAGAGGTTTTGGCTGTTGGAAATAGGGCATTACTGGTTGCGGACCATAATGAACTTACTCTGGAGGACAAGAAAGGAATCACCATAACAACCGAAGGATTTGGTCATTTTATGTGTTGGACGGAAGTCAGGAATATGGTTTGTATTGAGCCCATCACTTTTTATCCTTATGATGTGGAACAACGAAATTTACATGAGGGTTTTCAATATCTTAAGGGGGATCAGGTCCTCAAAGTATGGATCAAACCCAAAGGTTAACTGAATTTTTGTTGCAGTTCCTCCACAACAACCGCTGTTCTCCTGTTTCGCTCCATACGATTTAAAATAGTGGGTGGTGCCTCCCGTACCTCACAATCTTTTATGGCGCAACGTTCACAGGTGACCCCAACTTCAAACGACTTTATGGAGGTGTCATCCAGGAAGTGTACCTTTTTGCGTAGCTCATTGTTGATTTGCAATCCTATGCTCACGCTTCGGTATTCATCCTTTTTAAAGGGGTCTTTTGTGGCCGAAGCAAAGATCAGATAGGAAAGTCCATCGTCAGGATAATGGGAAATCTGTACATCCATATGGTGTTCGCCATCATTTTTGGCAATTTCCTTTAAAACTCGGATGGAGACCCATCTTCTACAATATTTCTCGTCGGTTTCATTTCCATGAGGGGAATGCCTATGGGTCAGGTGTAATTCCTTATTTATGTCAAAACGCTCACTTCCCTTCTTATGGCCAAAGCGGAGAAAAAAAAGGTTCTCCAAGTGATAATCATTGGGTAAAATATTGGTCAACCTTTGGTAGAGGGACTCTGGGGAGGCATTGTAATGGTTCTTTATCCCTGTTAAAAAGGTCTTGTCGAATTTTGGTTTTCCCAAAAAGGTGTCGATATGTTTTCTAAAAAGTGTTCGTGGAATGATCAATGCCCCGGCGAAATAGGAAGCATAAAAATTATTCAGTACCTGATCAAAGCTTTCAAAGGAAATCCACGTAAATGTGTACAGGCGTTCTGTTATTTTCAGGAAATTATATCCCAACTCTTTAGCATAAATAAAGGTGCGTTGTGCTTCATCCACATGGTCGGCGACCAAAAGGGTTTTGGTCTTTGGGACAAAAACGGAACGGAGATTGTCCAATTCTTGATGTTCCCTTAGGTTCTCATTGTTTATGGTGTACCCATATTCCTCAATCAAAACCTCTTCCAGTTCTTTTGAGGCCACCGATGCCTTTAAATCTATTTGGTAGGCCTTTGCAAAATCCATGGCCGCCTTTTCCAATTCTGGGAAAAAGTTGTTGTTGGCTTCCTGGTATGATCTTAAGGAAGCCAAATAAAAGCTCTCTCTCCCAAAATTATATTGTTTGGCAATTTCAATGATGGTACTGATAAAGGCATTGACCTTCGTCGGGGCATTGGCGACAATATCGATCAAATCACCCTCTTTGACCCCAAAGAGTTCCAAAGGCAGTTCCTTTAGAATATTGGACCGCAACAATGCACCAACAGGAGCTAGGTTTTTATCCAGTTTTAAGGAGACAAGACTATCATAGGGAACTTCCAGTTTTTCGGCCAATAGGGCAATCTTATCGGTTTTGGGGTATTTTTTGCCTTTTTCTATTTCGTTCAGATAGGATTTGGAAAGTCCGGAAAGCTTGGAAAGTCCAAATAGGGATAGCTTTCTTTTGAGTCTTAGCTGTTTGAGTTTGAGCCCAAATATTAATTTAATGTATTGTTCTTCCATTATTCACAATCAAAGATAGACTATTTTGCGAATTCCGTAAAAATTGCGAATTATTTCATTTTAGCGAACGTTCGCTTGTTTTTTATAAAAAATTGAAATATCCTTGTATGGACAAAAAACATACTATCATGGAAGAGACATTGATTGCCAGCACCCAGTTGCAGTTTTCTGAAGAGGTAACAAATTACTATCCCGAAATACTGACGGATGGTGCCTTGGAATTTTTAGTAGGTCTACATCAACGGTTCAATAAAGCAAGATTGCAGTTATTGCAGGAACGCATAAAAAGACAGTCCCAATTGGATGGGGGGATTTTTCCCGAGTTCCCCAAGGAAACGGAACAAACCCGTAAGGCAGATTGGAGTATTCCTTACATCCCCGAGGATTTACAGGATAGAAGGGTTGAAATAACTGGTCCCGTAGATAGAAAAATGGTCATCAATGCATTGAATTCAGGTGCCAAAACCTTTATGGCAGATTTTGAGGATAGCAATGCTCCCTCCTGGGAAAACTGCATGGAAGGGCAGTACAATTTAATTGATGCCAACAAGGGTACCATTAGTTATTATGACATTAAAAAGGAAAAATCGTACAAACTCAATGACCAAGTTGCGGTTCTTTTGGTGCGACCCCGGGGGTTACATCTTAATGAACGCCACCTATTGATCAATGGGGAGGAGGCATCGGGCAGTTTGGTGGATTTTGGTCTTTATGTTTACCATAATGCCAGGACACGTATTCAGAATGGTACGGCTCCCTACTTTTATTTGCCAAAACTGGAACATTACCTGGAGGCAAGATGGTGGGATGAGGTCTTCACTTTTGCCGAAGAGTATTTGGGTATTCCCGTAGGGACCTTTAAGGCCACGGTACTTATTGAAACCATTACCGCCAGTTATCAATTGGATGAAATCATCTATGAACTAAAGAATCATATTGTGGGCCTTAATTGTGGTCGATGGGACTATATATTCTCCTATATCAAAAAATTTAAAAACCACCCAGAGTTCATTTTACCCGATAGGGACCAAGTGGGGATGACCGTTCCCTTTATGGACGCCTATTCCAGATTGGTGATTCAGCGTTGTCATAAAAGGGGAATCCACGCCATGGGCGGAATGGCGGCCCAGATACCTATTAAGGACAATCCTGTGGCCAATAAGGCCGCCCTGGAAAAGGTACGCCTGGATAAGGAACGGGAAGTTAAAAATGGCCATGACGGTACCTGGGTGGCACATCCGGCCCTGGTTTCAACAGCAATGGCTGAATTTGACAAGCATATGCCCGCTGCCAATCAGCTGGATAAGATGAGGGAGAATGATACCATTACCGAAGCGGATTTAATTGCCATTCCAAAAGGTACCATTACCGAAGTTGGTATTCGAAAGAACATCAATGTTGGCATCTTATATCTCGAAGCTTGGTTACGGGGCAATGGATGTGTGGCCCTTTACAACTTAATGGAGGATGCCGCTACAGCCGAAATTTCAAGAACGCAAATTTGGCAATGGCGCAAGTATCAGGCACAACTGGAGGACGGTAGAAAGTTTACGAACGAACTCTATGATCAAATTTTTACTGAAGAAGTGGAAAAGATCAAGCACTTGATAGGAGAAGCCAACTTGGCCAATACCAAGTTTAATACGGCATTCGAACTCTTTGATGAGTTGGTAAAATCCAGGGAGTTTCAAGAATTCCTTACCCTTAAGGCCTACGATGAGCTTTAACTAAGGATCAATAATTGACTATAACAATAAAAAATCCCAGAAATGGGCGAACATTAGCTGGGATTCATTTCAAATTCGAAAATTTAAAATTATGGAAAAAAGAGAGAAAATTCAAGCATTGGTAACCGATTGGACCGTAAATCCAAGGTGGAAAGGTGTAGAAAGACCTTATACCGCAGAGGAGGTAATCAACCTTCGCGGTTCCTATGACATTGAGTATTCCATTGCGCGGATGGGAGCCGAAAAATTATGGGAAAAGCTTACGACCCAGGATTTTGTGGCGGGACTGGGAGCATTAACTGGAAACCAGGCCATTCAAGAGGTGGAAGCAGGTCTTGAAGCCATTTACCTAAGTGGATGGCAAGTAGCTGCGGACGCCAATCTTGCCGGTGAGATGTACCCGGACCAATCCCTTTATCCTGCCAATAGTGTCCCCATGGTGGTAAAGCGCATTAACAATGCTTTACTGCGTGCGGACCAAATACAAACGGTCAATAAGACCAAAGGAAAAAAAGACTATTTGGTGCCTATAGTTGCCGATGCGGAAGCTGGATTTGGAGGAAACCTAAATGCCTTTGAATTGATGAAATCCATGATTGAAAATGGCGCATCCGGAGTGCATTTTGAAGACCAGTTGAGTTCAGCAAAAAAGTGTGGCCATTTAGGGGGAAAGGTATTGGTGCCTACCCAGGAAGCCATAAATAAATTGATAGCAGCACGTTTGGCTGCGGACGTTATGGGCGTTCCTTCGGTAATTATTGCAAGGACAGATGCGGATGCTGCTAACTTATTGACAAGTGACATTGATGAACGCGACCATAAATTCATAACCGGAGAGCGTTCCCCGGAAGGCTTTTTCTATGTAAAGAATGGCTTGGAACAAGGTATTGACCGCGGATTGAGCTACGCTCCTTTTGCCGATCTGATTTGGTTGGAAACCTCTACCCCGGATTTGAAGCAGGCCAAAAAATTTGCAGAAGCAATCCATGCCCAATATCCAGATAAGATGTTGGCGTACAACTGTTCCCCTTCGTTTAATTGGGCGGCCAAACTAAGTGTGGAGGAAATGGAAACCTTTAGGGAGGAACTGGCCGCTATGGGCTATAAATTCCAATTTATCACCTTGGCAGGGTTCCATGCCTTGAATACCAGTATGTTTGAGCTTTCCAAATCGTACAAGGAACGTGGAATGGCGGGATATTCCGAATTACAACAACGGGAGTTCGCTTTGCAAAAAGAAGGATTTAAAGCGGTGAAACATCAAGGTTTTGTTGGAACCGGTTACTTTGATGCGGTTCAAAATATTGTTACCTCCGGAACGGCAAGTACAGTAGCTATGAAAGGAAGTACGGAGACTGCTCAGTTCTGATCTATCCTGATTTTAGTTGGTTGAAAATGCCCCTTTTTTGGGGCATTTTTTTTGTGGATCCTCGATGATCTAAAAAATGTTAAGAAAATCACAATATTGTTAACATTTTCTACGTTTTAATACCTACCTTTATAAGGTAACATTACGGGTTCTTTTAAATGTTTAAGCGTTTTGTAAAGAGGGTGGGGACAATGAATTGTATCATGCTATTGGTAGTGCTTTCAATTATCATTGTCTCCGAAGTACTTTTCCTGAGTGGAAAAAAGATGGATGCTATTTTTATTGCATTCTGGGCACCAACCATTTTAGGTTTTATGAACTACCTGAAGTATAAGAAATAATGGATTTTATCCTAGGATACTCAATTATAGTTGCACTGATCTTTATAGTGTGGTTGGTCTTTGTGGCCAGAATGTACGATAAAATGAAAAAATAGCGATTACGATACTCCTTTTAACCAGCTCTTAAAATCCCTGACCCTATTTCTACTGACCACCATATCCATCTTAAACCTGCTGTTCAATCGAATTTTTAGGCGATTGTTGAAGTAATCCTCAACGGAATGGATTTCATCAATGGAAACGGTAATCTTTCTATTGATCCTAAAAAATTGCTCCGGGTCCAATAACTCCTCAAGACGTTCCAAGGTATAATCTATAATATGGTTATTGCCCGATTTGTCCACTAAATGGGTTTGTCCCTCATCGGAATAGAAACAGGTAATCTGATTTAAGGTGACCAGTCTTAGCTTATTCCGCACCCGTACCAAAAACCTTTTCTTGTATTTGGGTGTTGAAATGGAGGATACCATCTGGTCCATCCTGGCCAAATATTCATCCTCGTCCACTTTTTTAAAGGACCAATATTTGTTCAGGGCGTCATTGATATCTTGAAGCTTTGCCGGTTTTAGGATGTAATCAATACTGTTGTACCTAAAGGCCTCGATCGCATAGGAATCAAAGGTGGTCAAGAATATTATGGGCTTTTCTATGGTCAGGGAATTTAACAATTCGAAACAGGTGCCATCCCCCAAATGGATATCCATAAAAATGATATCGTAAATCGGTTGTTCACTAAAGAAGATCAGGCAATCCGCAATACTGTCGAGTTCGGCAACAATTTCATGCTCAATTCCGGAATCATTGATAAGCTTCTTAAGATACGCCGAAGATATTGGTTCATCCTCTACAATAACTATTTTCAATAATTTCCCCATTTTTATAACTGAATTCACAAACCTAGTTTTAAATTATTATTTAGTTGATAAATGGAACACCAACTTTGTTGTAGTGTCACATATTGATGAGGGGGATTTTAAGGATGAAATCATTTTCTCCTTTTACTATTTCAATTTTTCTATTGGTCAATAACTTATAGCGGTTAGCTATGTTTTTTAGCCCAAAACCGTTGTTGAACATGTCATTGGACTTTCTTTGCAGGTTGTTCCTTACAATGAGACAGTCGTTTTGTGAAATGACATCTATGGTCAAAGGTTTTTTTCTGGAAATAATATTGTGCTTAACCGCATTTTCAATACCTACTTGAAGTGCCAATGAAACAATCTTTTTTTCCCGTTCATTGTCTTCAATCTGAAAGTTGAAGTTTAGGTTGTTTCCAAAACGTTGACTGAGCAGTTCGGAATATGCGTTGATATACTCCATTTCTTCCTTAACCGAGACCAGGTCCTTGTCCGAGGCTTCCAAAATACATTTATAGATATAGGAAAGCTTGTGCACAAATTCTTTTCCTTTTTCTTTATCCTCGTCAATAAGATAAACCAATGTATTTAAGCTATTGAAAAGAAAATGGGGGCTTATTTGATTTCTTAGACTTATCAATTGTGAGGATATACGCTCTTTTTCCATTCTTTCTTCCTTGATTTTGACGTCGTTGAGTTCAGCGTACATATGGAGCGATTCGTATATACAGATGTCCACCAGAAGAATGATGCCTCCCACAACGATTTCCATACCGATAAATGGGTCTGCATATCCGGGCAATTTTATAGCTACCAAGGGCCTTAGATACAAAATGGAAAACAACATTATTGCCCAAAATGGGAGGTATAATAAGGGTAATAAGGTCCATCTTCTATGCCTATTGGTATATCCGGGATATTTTTTTACGATTGCTATATAAAAATTTCTTGTCACAATCCATAAAATGGATATTCCTATGAGTTGTATGCTCCATCTTAGGACAAAAGGAACGAAAGAAACTTCAAACAGGGCCCCACCAAAATAGATACCCATGGAAATCGAAGTATTGAGGATTACACCCACTATTGACAATAGAGTATCATCGAAACCTAAAATTTTTTTTGCATTGGAAAGCACGGATATGGGTTAGTTAATGTTGGCCGTTCTAAGGTACTAAATAATCTAAAACAAGGTTTTTAAATCATCCATTTTCAATACGGCATTTTCTAGAATCCGTTGGGTCTCAAATGTATTCTTTTGGGGTATAAGAAAGGCCTTAAGGTCCTCGATCGAAGAAATGGAATGTGCTATATCAATAAAACCATATCCTACGTATACATCGTTTTCCATTAGGACAAATGCGTTTTCTTGGGCATTTCTTCCCGGTTGTCTCAATACCAATTGTGCCATGGGCCTGGAAATGGAAGCAATGGCATTCCTGACCTTGAAATTGTATTCCGGAATGTTCTCCTTATTTTGACAGTCGCCTTTACAGTGGTTCTGTAGACATAGGTCACTATTTGAAGTGGCAGGTACCAATTGGCAGTATTTGGGGCAAAGCCCATGATCGTCACATAGTCTTTTTAAAAAGATTCGACAATCGGTGGGATTGCCAAAGGCCACCAAGGGTTTCGTTAGTTGCTTTGTAGGTGTAAATCCTAAATGTAAGATGCCATTTCGGTCTTCATAACTAAAAATGCCGTACCGTTTTACCACACGTTTTTGCGCACGGTTGTATTTGGGAAAATGCTCCTTAATGGCAGCAGATTCCATAAGCAATGCAATTAGTTCGCTTCCGGATAGTTCAAAATCAATATTTGCAATTTCCCTACATAGGCGTACCTCATGTTCGGATTTATCATAAAAATGACCGAGGACCCTTTTTCTGAGGTTTTTGGCCTTGCCTATATATATGATACTGCCAACCTGGTCCAGGAAATAATAGATTCCGGGTTTATTGGGGATTTTGTCCACTATTTTTTTGTCCAAATGAGGTGGAAGGGTAGCTTCCTGGTTCTTGGAATTTAGGAAATCGGTCAGGATTTTTTGGGCATTTGGTCTTTGTAAAAGCTGTTTAAAAAGAAGAACGGTAGCCTCGGCATCCCCTTTCGCCCTATGTCTATTTCTTATGGGAATACCCGTGGCAGAACACAGTTTTCCCAAACTATAGGACTGTAAACCGGGAACCAGTTTTCTGGAAAGGCGAACCGTACAAAGCTTTTTGCGGATAAAGTCCATTCCCAATTGTCGAAATTCTTCCTTTATGACCCCATAATCAAAATTAACGGCATGCGCCACAAATACACAATCCTTGGTTATTTCCAGGACCTCATGGGCAATTTGATGAAACGTAGGTGACCGTTGTACCATTTGGTCGTCGATTCCCGTAAGTCCCGTAATAAAGAAGGGAATGGGGCATTCAGGATTTACCAAACTCGTAAATTCATCAATAATATCCTCTCCATCGAACTTAAAAATGGAAATCTCAGTGATCTTATTCCCCTTTAGACCATTCCCAGTGGTTTCTATGTCAACAATTGTGTAATGCATGCGATAGGGCAAGTTACATAAAGACCGTGAAGTCATCCTAAAAAACAAGGAAGTAAACCAGAAAACGGATCATTTGATGTTAGCGCTTTACTCGAAGCAAAGACCTTTATCTTCACAGAAAGTCTGTTTGATCTGTTCCTCGGTCAATCCCAATAGCTCAAACTCAAGACGAACCCCACTAAGTGCTTTCATCTTTTCGTTAAAACTTTCTTCCCCCAGGAAATAAAAGGAATAGTATTCCAAATCCTCGGGATTTGGGTCAGTTTCGGACGCAACGGACCAATAGTAAGTGGTGTCTGCCTTTAGGGAAATGCTCTGTGGGCCTATCACAATGGTATTTCCATTGGTGGCTATTGTAAAAGGGCTTTTTGTATCGCCCTCTCGAAGAAAAAAGTAGCTCAGGCCCGTAGGATTTGGTTTTGTCCATACAAAAGGAATTTCACGCATGAAAAGGCTTACGTCATTCCCTGGACTTTGTTGGGATACGGCATTAATCGACTTCAAAACTATAGTAGAGCCCTGTTTTTCACTCTCATCCCATAGTTTTTTCCATATATCCTTCAAATACGAGAAAGAAAAGGGCCCCTGTTTCTCCTTTTTCGTGTAACGCTTTATACGTGCAAAAGGAACAATGACCTTTTTTTTCAATTCGTACATTACACCATTGGTATCGGTAAGAAGTACTTCATCCCCCTCGTCCAATGTCAGAAAATGACCGGCTTTGATAAACATACCCTTGCTTAGGACAATGGAGTCGTTCAACATCGCCTTGCCTTGTACTTGAAATACGCAATAACCGGTTTCCAACTGTTGCGCCCAGGACGATTGAATGCCTCCAAAGCTTCCAATGACCAACAATACCGATAAAAAAGACTTTTTCATACTTAGTTTTCTTTTATATTGTCGGGGTCCAATGGTACACAAGTTACTTATGTTTTCGTTAGGGAAAAAAGGAAAACCTTATGGATCGATGCGCTTTTTGTCCCGGTGGCGTAAAATACTAGGTGAAAGGCGCATCGGTGTTGGGCTTGTTTACTTTACTTGGGACGGATAGAATAATGGGAAGTTCTTGGTCCAAAAGGTTTCACTTTCCCTTAAAAACAAGAAAAAGCAGTGCTTGGATTTTTGGGCGAAGTTGCTTCCGGAGTCTTGAAAACGCCTTTGTGATCTGTCCCTCTACAGTTTTGACGGAGATGTTGAGGTATTGGGATATTTCTTGATTGGTCAACCCCTCTTTTTTACTCATCACGAATATACGCCTGCACTTCTCTGGAAGTTTGTTGATTTCTGAATTTACAAGTTCAATGAGCATATCGTTCTTGTTGGAATTCTCATGGGCCATTATGGAATTCAAGGTTTTAAAATAGCGCTCTTCAAGTGAGGACATGGACTTTTGTCTTCGATAGGTATCCACAAACTCATTGTAGGTAAGTTTATGAAGGTATGCCTTTAGGGATTGTTCAGGATTAAGTCCCGCTCGGTGCTCCCATACCTTCAAAAACACATTTTGGACAATATCCTGGGATTTTGCCTCATCCCGTATTAAACCAAAGGCAAACACACAAAGTAGATGATGGTATTCCTGGATAAGGAAAGAAAATGCCCTTTCGTCCCCCATCCTTAGAAATTCAATCAGAACACTATGTTCCTTGAATTCCAACATACGGTCCATTTTGATGATTCATAGAGCGGAATACGATTTGTCGCGAGGGAACGCATAAAAACTATGCTACCCTCTTAAAGGGGTTGAGTTTTGGTTAAGTGGAAGAATCCTTAAATATCCAGATTGTTCACTACTAAATGTACAATTTTAAAAAAAAACATAAAAAAAGAAAGGGTGTTGACGATTTGCTACGTATTAAGTTAAAAAGGTGTTAAATGTCTACCCAAAAAGCGTATTACCTTATTGTTAAATTTCTTTCTGACAAGTTGAACGAAGAAGAAAGAAAACAACTTGAAACCCTACTTGAAGATCCTGAAAATGAAAACTTATTTTCAGAACTGGTACATGCCAACTTTGCCTCCGAGTTTAGCCTAAAGGAATTTTCCTCCACCGGACTTCAAAAAGTACTTCGGGAAAAAATCCGTCGTGAAAAGCGTCCTTCGCAGGTAAAAAGAATTGGACCTATCCTAAAATATGCTGCCGTATTGGTCCTTATTTTGGGAATTGGGTACTTTTTTAGTGAATACCTTTTTGTCACGAATCAAGGTAACGGTAAAATCGTCCCTAAAGATGATGCCATTATACTTGAGCGTGAAGATGGGAAAACCCAAATTCTGAACCCATTGGTTTCCAAAGCGGTTGAAAACGATCAAGGCATTGTTGTGGGCCAACAGGAGAAAAATGTGATTAGGTACACGAATAATTCGGATGTTGAAACCTTAGTGTACAATACCCTACGGGTGCCTTATGGTAAACGATTTGACTTGGTCCTTTCGGACGGGACAAAGGTTTTTCTGAATGCCGGGACCTCATTAAAGTATCCAGTGAAGTTTTTGCCCGGAAAGAAACGGGAGGTATTTCTGAGCGGGGAAGCATTCTTTGATGTGGAAAAAGACCAGGAACATCCCTTTATTGTAAATGCGCATGAAATGGATATTGAGGTATTGGGGACCAAGTTTGTGGTATCCCTCTATGAGGAAGATGCCTCAACTTCTGTTGTTTTAGTGGAAGGTGCCGTTGATCTGTCCATAGAAAATACCGGGAAGAACACACTTTTGACTCCCGGGACAATGGGGGTTTTGGATTCCGGTACCACCGAAATCATAACAAAAACGGTCGATACCAATTTTTATACGTCCTGGATGGATGGAGTTTTAATATTCAGGGGCCAGACATTTGGAGCAATCGCAAAGAAACTGGAGCGCATCTACAATGTAAGTATAGACAATGAAAACACTGATTTCAATAACGAAGTTTTCAATGCAAGCTTCAACAACGAGTCCATTGAAAACATATTGATTTACTTCAAGGACAGTTACGAAATGGAATACACCATCGAAAATGGAAAAGTCATAATTAAATAATAAATCAATGAAATAGAGAACCAAATAATCACAGAAGTTGTGAAATGGGGTGCAAAAAACCGAAGAATGTTGCAGCATTCCTCGGTATTAGAAGGATGATCATCCCAGAGGGACTAATCAATAACTAACGATTCAAAAATATGAAAAAACCTCCAAAGGAAAGTTGGGGCAATTCCTACACTTTCAAATTTGATTTGAAGATGAAAATTACCACGTTCTTCCTGATTACAGTAATTTTTGGTATGTACGCGGACGACAGCTATTCGCAAAGAACACGAATAACACTCAATGTAAAGGACATTCTTATATCAGAAGTCTTTGATGAAATTGAAAAGACAACCGAATTTAAATTTATCTATAGCATAAATAATGTGGATTTGGAACGGAAGGTTTCCATAAACGTAGAGCAGCTTAGGATCCACAATGTGCTACAATCTTTATTCTATAATACCAGTACCGTCTATAAATTAAGGGGTAGGCAGGTTATTTTGACAAAACTGCCACCACCTGCCCCAAAGATTGAGGTAAGTGATAGCCTCCAATTGGCACAGGAAAAATGGATAGTACGGGGTTTGGTAGTGGATAACTTGGGAGTTCCACTGCCAGGGGTTTCCGTTGTGGAGAAAGGGACAACCAATGGTGTGGCTTCGGATTTTGATGGCAATTTCGAGATTATCGTGGAAGAAGGAGCGGTATTGGTTTTCTCCTCGATCGGTTTCCTCTCATTGGAACTGGCTGCCAGTCCAGACTTCATGAATGTAAAGATGAAGGAAAACATCAGTGAACTGGAGGAGGTGATCGTGGTTGCACAAGGTATTACAAAGGACCGAAAGGCCTTGGGCTTTGGAGTTGCAAAAGTCAATACCGCAGAGACCGAAGGTCGACCGGAGGCCGATGTTACCAGAACATTGCAGGGCAAGATTGCCGGGGTACAGATTACACCAAGTAGCGGTAGTAGCGGTGATTTTACCAATATTACAGTTAGGGGCAACCTATCACTGACCCAAGGGAACAACGCATTGATTGTAGTGGACAATGTGCCTTTTTCCGGTAACCTCTTGGATATTGATCCCAATAGTATTGCAAATATTACTGTATTAAAAGGGCTAAATGCGTCTGTTCTCTACGGAAGCTTGGGAAGAAACGGAGTAATTCTCATTGAGACCAAAAGCGGCAGTGCAAAAGTGGGCAAAAGAAGTTTTACGGCCAGGCTCTCACAGACCGCCTATACCAATAACGTTGCGAACCTCCCAGATTTTCAAAATACTTATGGCGTAGGAAACAATCTGGTAACGGATGCAAGTACCGTGGGAAACCTTGGAAGCAATGGTGCCCGTTTTACTGATGTGGATTTTGTTCCCCATCCACTTGCAGGAAACCCGAGCTTCCCTGAGTTTCCAGCGAATGCTGTAGTGCCCTTTGAGCCCGTTCCTAATAACGTAAGGGATTTTTTTAATACGGGGATTGGTCAGATTACGGCACTTAATATTGATGCTACAGGGGAAAAAACCTCTTTGAACTTTTCATTGGGCTATACTTCAGAAGGTGGTATTTTAGGAAACAATGACTTTCAAAGATTCAATATTGGCGTAGGAGGCACCACCCAACTTACGGATAAACTTAAGTTGTCCTCTTCCATTTCCTACAGCGCCAGAACAAGAAACTCCTATGTTCCCGTAGATATTCTTAATGATGGTGAACAAGAGGACATCCTTCAGAACCTGTATATTGTTCCCAGAAGTCTGGATATCCATAATTTGCCCTTTGAAGATCCTTTAACAGGTGCCAGCGTATATTACCGGTCCAATCGTGAAAACCCTTTGTGGACTTTGGAGAATACCGGTAGGGAACGAACAACGAGAAGAATCAATGGTGTTACAAACCTTACTTATGAATTCAATAAGAACCATAGATTAAAATACAGGGGTGCATTCCAGTATCAAACTGTGAATCAACTAACATTCAGAAATAGGGGAGGTGTAACCGATGATATTGAGGATAGCCTTGGTTCGTTGAACCTTGATGCGTTTACCGAAACGATTGCGGATAATACCCTGATTTTTGAATCCAATTTTCAGCTATCCGATCATATAGGTCTGGATTCGCAAATTGGGGTCAATTCCAGATTTGAGGTTGATACATCACAAGAAACCGATCTCAATGACCAAATCGTTTTTGGGGTGCTAAGACCCAACAATTTTAGGGTGCCCGACCAGGGAGACTATGATGAAGGTAAGGAAAACCTTTTTGGCGTATTTGGTCAATTTGATTTCAACTACAATCAATATTTATACTTGAACCTATCGGGCAGGTTGGACAAAGGTTCTACTGTGGAAAGTGAGAATCAAAACTTGTTCTATCCTGGAGTTTCACTGTCATTCATTCCTACTTCGGCCTTTGACTTCAAGAATAGTTTTGTCAATTTTTTAAAAATTAGGGCAGCCTATGCCACTTCTGCTGGGTTTCCAGGGAGGTTCAATACTAGGAACAGGTTAATTTCCGACCCCAGGAATTTTAGTGACATCAATGGCAATCTAATTGTGGCCAATAATTTTTCCAGAACGTTGGGAAATATTGGTCTGGGCCCAGAATTGCACAGGGAATTTGAACTGGGTTTGGAAGGTAATTTTTTCGATAATGCCATTACATTACAGGTCTCCGCGTTCAACAGAATCTCCGAAGATCAGATTTTTGAAACTGAGGTTGCCCGCTCAACCGGTTTTGATGATACGTTTATCAATGCAGGAAGACTGGATACTAGAGGGTTGGAACTGGATTTGAGTGTAAGCCTTTTTAGGAAATCGGAATTTAACTGGGACATACGGAACACCTTCGCCACATTTACGACGGAAGTTGTGGAATTGGCGAACAATGCAACACGCCTGGAAGGAGATCAGGATTTGGTGGTGGGTGAGGACCTGGGCGCTATTTTGGGGAGCTACGTAATGCGCGACCCAAATGGGAATGCCCTCATCAACCCAGCAACGGGGGTGGTAATAGCCAGTGATGATGTAGGGTTGCAGCCTGAGGTGATCGGGAGCACAATTCCCGATTTTACGGCCACTTCCATTCACACCTTCCGATACAAAAACTTCAGTTTGTCCACTCAGTTGGAATACACGCACGGGGGTGATTTATTGTCACCCGCTGTGGAGTTGCTTTTGGAAAGGGGGATTACCACAGATACGCGGAACAGGGAAGGAAGTTTCCTGGTTCCGGGAGTGTTAGGTGATGTTTTCACTGGCCAACCACTTTTGGATGCCAATGGGAACACCATTCCCAACACTTCCCAAATCACGGGGAACAATGCAGTTTTCGCCAATTTCTACGACCCCGATGAAAACATCACTTTTGATGCTTCCGTTTTCAGGATACGGGAGATAGCCCTATCCTATAGCCTAACCAGGGATGTAGTGGGTAAATTGCCCTTTCAAAGTATTGATTTTTCCGTAAGCGGAAGAAACGTTTTCTTCCATGCCCCTAACTTTCCTAGTGGAATCAACCTCGATCCCGAAACAGTGGAGTTGACCACACCTACCACAAGAAGATATGCCTTCACGGTTTCCGTTAATTTCTAAATGCTAATTTGAGAAAGATGAAAAAAATATTAAATCTATTGTTATTACTGATATTCGTCTCCTGTGAGTTGGGAGATTTTGGGGAAAGCTTTCAACAAGATCCAAATGTCTTGACACCTGATCAGGCCGATCCCAACTTTGTACTTAATGAAATACAAAGAGAGACTGCTGATTTTTTTCAAGATTTAAGTCGGACCACGGATGAGGTGATGCGATACACGGTTTTAAATGAATCATATACTGACGTGGCCAGCCCAACAGCCTTGAATAACGAGTATAGTGATTTGTATCAGATGTTTCAAGATGAAACGATTATTACCAATTTGGCCGAAACGGACAATGCTTTGCTGTTCCACAGGGGCATGTCCAATATCCTAACATCTTTTTCCATGGTCACCATGGTGGATTATTTGGGGGATATTCCATATACGGAGGCGGTACGGACCGAAGAGCAGATTTTAAATCCGGCGCCAGATGATGACGAGTTTGTTTACAATGCCATGCTGGATAGATTGGATAGGGCCATTGTTGATTTGGAGAATGCAGCCTTGCCTCCGGCAACGGACCAGTACTATGGGAACGTAGGTAATTTTGACGACCAAAAACGAGCATGGATACGATTGGCCAGGTCAGTAAAGTTGAAGATGTTGGTGAACATAGGGGATACCGATGGAATTAATACGTTGCTTGCTGAAGGGGACTTGATTACTGCGGCAGAGGATGATTTTCAATTCCAATATGGGACATTGCTTGTTGATCCCGTTAGCAACCATCCTGATTTTAATGATGGCTATGCTCCCGGGGGGTTTGACCAATTTTTGGGCAACTCCTTTTTGAATCTATTGTTAAACCATAAAAGCATCAGGGACCCTCGGTTGCGTTATTATGTGTACCGACAAAGTTCATCAGATCCCACGGACGTATTGTTGGGCTGTGTGGATGCTCCTCTTTTTGACTTTTGTTACTTGGGGGATTCCTACTATGGAAGGGATCATGGGGATACCAGAGCACGTGGTGCCGATATTGTTTTTAGGGCCACGTTTGGTCTGTATCCTGTGGGGGGAACATTTGATGCGGATAATCCCAGTGATCCAAACTTCGCCTTTGATAGTGCACATCAAACAGGCGGGGGTATACTTCCTATTTTATTGTCCTCGTTTATGGATTTCATTAGGGCAGAGGCAGCGCTGACCCTTGGCACCAATGACGATGCAGCTACACTTTTGGAATCCGGTATCCGGAAATCCATGGATAAAGTATTAAGTTTCTCAGGGAGTCCGCAGGCCGATTCCCCTTTTGCGGCCACAGAAGCGGATGTAGAGGCCTATGTTACAGAGGTAATGGGCAATTATGCTGCGGCAAGCAATGATCGGGAAAGGTTGGATATCATCCTTACCGAATACTATTTGGCCTCCTATGGGAATTCCACGGAATCCTATAATGGTTATAGGCGAACCGGATTCCCATCCGTCTTCAGTGCACCAATTTTTGATCCCAACACTCCATTTCCAAGATTGTTTTCATATCCGCAGGATGAGGTTATCAATAATGGTCAGATTGACCAGCAACCCATTACGACCCAAGTATTTTGGGATACCAACCCACCCGGATTCATTAATTAAAAATAGTGTTCACGATGAAAAAAAAATACATACTTGCTTTGTTCGTCTTAGGATTGGCTTGCAGCGACTCAACCGATGTGCTTGAAGAAAACTTTACCCGGGGTGGATTGGTGGTTTGGGAGACGGTGCCAAGTAGTTTCACACTTAATTTTGCTGAAATCGAAACCACTGAGTTTTCCCATGTGGTGGAAGACCCCAATGAAAATATTGTTTCTTATGATCTAAGGCTGATTTATGATGGGATTGTGGTAGATAAATTTATCACACTCACTACATTTCCTACAACACTTACGATAACAGCTGCAAACCTTTTACAGGTTTTGAATTTGACCCCCGAGGAAGTAGATCTGTCCATTCCATTCGAATTTTTAGCCACGATTACCACTACAGAGGGTGTTTTTGATGGAGCCCCGGTAGACTTTGATAGTGCTACCAATACCAATAATGGAGGGAATTCTGCAACGGAGTTGTTTGACAACCCGGCATTCAACCAAGCCATTAGCTTTTCACTGAATTTCTTGATTCCACCGCCACCCAATATTGGCGGAACTTTTTTTGAAGAACCTTTTGGATCTGCAGGCGACTACGAAAGGAACGATCCCATAGCTGAAGGTGAACTGTTCAACAACCCGGGACAGCCCTCTGTACAGCATACGGCACTTGGTCCCATAGGGGAAAACGAAATTGGGTTTAGAACTTTTTTCTCAAATCCGGATATGAGCGCGGGAAGTCCAGGGTTTGATGATGAAAACATTGGTGTGACCACGGATGCTTCACTAGTGGGAGGTTTTTTTGATGGGGGTAGCCAGGCATATCGTTTGGAAGATACCGATGGGGTTCTGACGATACTTTTTGATCGGGTTCAAATCAATCCAAGTGTTCATCCACAAACGGGTATACGGATACAGTTTTATCCAGGAGTGACCGGTTGGGAATCCGCAGACTTTTTGACTATCACTGCCGAGGTAGAGCGGGGGAGTGCCACTGAGACCGTTGTGCTTATTGATATTATCGGTGATGGTGACTCAGAAGGTAATGATATTGAGACTGCTTATATGGGGCAATGGAATATTGCCACTACTGAACTTTTTGAAGGGGTTACTGCGTACACCCTGAGAATAGATGCACAGACCGGAGCCAATGCAGAGTTCATTTATTTTGATGAAATGCTAATTTATCTTCCTGAATAAATCATTCGCATTGTTAGTCTTATTCCAAAAAGTCTATTTAAAAAGCTAAAAATGAAAAAACAAAATAAGTTAATAAGAGGAATCACTACAACCTTAGTGGTTATTATGGTTATCCTGGGAGTTGGATCGTGTGAAGATGAAGATTTTAGGATCATACCCGAAGCAGAAAAGGAGCCTACTATTTCAAGTATTGAACCGGCATCGGCAGATATAGGTACTACGGTTACCATAACGGGAACCGATTTTAGTCCGGCTGTTGCGAATAATAAGGTGCGTTTCGGCGATGTTTTAGCAACGGTTACAACCGCCAGTGGAACAGAATTGACCGTAGTTGTCCCAGAAGGGGCGGTTACGGGTCCTATTTCCATATCCAAAGCAGGTTTTGAAGTTGAAGGACCGGTTTTTACGGTACTTCCCGCACCAGGGGTCGTTGTATTAAGTGCAACGGGGGCTGCGATTGGGGATACTGTAGTTATTAGCGGCCAAAATTTTGGACCTACGATTGCGGAGAACACGGTTGAATTCAATGGTACTACTGCTGAGATTACGGAGGCCTCTGAAACGGAGCTTACAGTGATTGTGCCTGATGGGGCAACAACAGGACCACTTACCATAGAGGCATTTGGCCAAATAGGTACTGTAGAAGTATTTACCATAGCACCGGATATTATTTCTTTTGAACCTCAAACTGGTATAGCAGATACGGAAGTAACAATAACAGGAACCAATTTTAGCTCGGTTGCGGTTAACAATAATGTTACATTCAATGGTGTACTTGCGGAAGTGGTTTCGGCCACAACCACAAGTTTAACGGTAAGGGTTCCTCCAGAAGCGAGTTCCGGCACAATAGCGGTTGAAATAGAACAATTACTGAGCGTAAGCGAGATAGAGTTTACTACTGTACCCAGTATCTCATCATTAATGCCACCCTTGGGATCGGTGGGAAGTGAAGTTACCATCAATGGCGGCAATTTTGGAACTGCGACCTCTGATTTGGAAGTGTTTTTTGGAGAGATAGCGGCAGAAATAGTTGAGAGTGGTGTTGATTTCATCATAGCAATTGTTCCCAACGGATTGGAAGATGGGGCCAACAATGTTACGGCAACATTGAATGGATTGACCACCGACCCCACTGAATTTACGGTCATACCTTTGGTTACTTTTGGGTTTACCAGTTTTGAGGAAGTGCCAACCTTTGGTCTCAACCCAGATCCGGATGCGTTCCCTGCATTTAGGTACCCGCGTCCCGCAGGATCCCAAGATCCCATGCCAAATATCCAGGATACTGATCCAGACTCCCAAGCGCCCTTTGTAGCTTTTGCCGGTGGGGGCGAAGAACTTGGTTTTACAGCAGCTTTTGAGGCTGGTAGTGTATCTGCCATAGAGGACGAACGTTTGGGTGTGTATAACAATACCTCCATTAACGCTGAACCCCAAAATTTTGGTCTTCCATTTGTTGACGGGCAACAGGGCTATGTGACCTCTGATTTGGATGGTACATTGGTATTGCGATTCGATACCATGACCAATCTTAATTCCGGTATAACGAATGCTATATTGGAAGCACGTGTATTTTTTAGGGAAACCACTTGGGAAGATGGCGATGGCATCGAAGTATTTTACGAAACCGCAGACGGTTTGGGAGACCCAATTTTGTCGATACTCGCAGACGATGTTGAGGCCATTGCAGGTGAATCCGTCCTTCTTTCCGTGCCCTTCCCTACCGATAGGCTGCAAGAAGGAAGATTGGTCGTGACTTTTACCAATGGCGCAGGATCGGAAACTGCTTCCCTGGACTATATAGCCATTAGGGGAGTTGCCCCATAGTTGTTGAATTAAATGCAGAATAAAATGTTAATTCTTAGAAAACATAGTATGGAACAGAGAATAAGATTACTATTTGGTGCTATCGCCATTTTAACACTCACCTTGGGGGGGTGTGATGATGATGACCCTGAAATTGTTACGGAACAAGGGGAAAGAAGGGTATTCTTCAGTGCCCAGAATGTGGAGGTAGGTCGGGACAGTCCCAGACCTTTTGAAGTTGATTTGGTTTACCAGGGACCTGCTACAAATGAGACCATAGAAGTGTCCTATACGGTAAGTCTCCCAAACGAGAACGGTGCAGTGGAGGGCGAGGATTTCATATTGCCCAAGTCCAATTCCTTTATAATTGAAAAAGGGAAGGATGTTACCCGTGTGGTGTTGCTTCAAAGACTGTTGGACAATCAGGATGCGCAACAAAGCAGGACCTTGAGTTTTGAGTTGCAGGCTCAAGAAGGTGTTGTCATAGGAAATTCGTTAGGTGGGGGCAATTCAATTACGGTAACCATTGGCCCTGCAATTGACCCTATTGACCCGGAAGATTTTATAGGAGATAAAAAGTTCTCTTTTGTATCGGAAGGAATAACGTATAAAATCCCTTATTTCTCGAATAGTGGAGATATAAACGATATCAATGATACCAATATTACTACAGCGGTTATTGCGGTACACGGATCTGGGTTGAATGCAAATGGGCAGTTTGAAGCCATATCGGTCGCCGCTCAAATGGAAACCATTAATTTGGATACCTTACTTCTTGTAGCACCACAATATCCAAGTATGGATGAGATCGACCAATTTTTGCTGGATGAAGAACATTTATATTGGAGTAGTTCTTGGCGTATAGGGTCTGCGTCACAGGATGAAGAAGAACATCCCCGGGAAGAACGGTTTTCATCTTTTGAGGTCATGGATTCGTTGATAACGAGGCTTTCCGAATACCCAAATATGAAAAAAATAGTACTTACCGGACACTCTGCGGGTGGGCAATTTACAAGCCGGTACGTTATGAGTTCACCTATTGTTGAAGTGTTGGCAACCAAAAATATAGCTATCGACTTTGTCGTAAACAATCCAGGGACATATACCTATATGGATGATAGACGTAGGGTTCTGGGAACCGAAAATACTTTTGAGGTACCCGCTTCTTTTATCACTGAGGATTGTCCGGATTACAATGAATATGGGTTTGGTTTGGAAGATTTGTTTTCCTATTTGGAGGATGTTGGTGGTGCAGATGTCATTCGTGAAAGGCTGGGGCAGCGGGAAGTCACTTATTTAATTGGTCAAAACGATAATGATCCCACTCCCGAGGAAACGAGCATCAATGAGCAGTGTGAGGCAATTTTACAAGGGAGAGATCGGTTTGAAAGGGCCACAAATTATTTTGATCATTTGATTGATTTCTACGGTCCTTCAATTCTTGAAAGACAGGAATTGTTTATTGTGCCCGGAGTTGGTCATAGTAGCAGCGGTATATATCAATCGGAAATTGGCCGCCGGAGCATTTTTGGGAATTGATAGGGTATGGATAATATAATGGAACAACAGCTTCTGATTTTATTCAGTCATATTTGAGTTAGTTTAGTTATGTGAATGAAAAGGTACGGGAGTACTACCTGTACCTTTTCTTATAGGGTCCATTTAACTATTTGGATCAAAAGGGAATAGCGCTAAATGTAAAATAATGGCACAAGGTCTATCATGCACACTCTTTGTCCTGATTATTGTTTTTTTAATGAAGTATCATAGTGAGAACAATACCATTTTTTCCCACCAAGAAAATGGTTACGAATCTTTTGAATCATTCGTTTTAAACAATTTTGTTTGTTTCAAAGTCCGCAAGCGGGAGAAGAGAGGCCATGGTTTACTACCCATTAAGAACATCTTTGGCAAATATATTGGAGATAAGAAATTTACCGATACTGAAGGATTGGGCATAAAATCACGGCAGCAGACCAGTCTGACCAATAGTAATATCCCAATAGCCAAAAACGCTCCTGCAATCACATTAAATTATGGGCGTAAGGGAAGCAGGGCCCATTCATGGAAGGAAAGTTGGACAAACTAGGAGGGTTCCAAGAATATTAAGCTTACCTTACTGGTCCTAATGGACAAAGCCGGTTTACTATAAATAAATGACTTCATGACAACACGGAAAGAGATCGATTTGATTGGGAGCTTGGAAGTGCCCAAAGAATCATACTATGGGATTCATACCATAAGGGCCTTAAATAATTTTCAAATATCGAAAGGAGTAATAGGCGACTATCCCATTTTTGTAAAAGCCATGGTACTTACCAAAAAGGCCTGTGCATCAGCGAATAGGGATCTGGGTATCCTTTCCAAGTCCAAGGCGGGGATGATTGTTAAGGCTTGCGATACTATCCTTGAAGATGTGGAAAAATATAGCAGGTTTTTTCCTGTTGATGTTTTTCAAGGAGGTGCCGGGACCTCTGTGAATATGAACACAAATGAGGTCGTTGCCAATGTAGCGCTTGAACAATATGGCCATCCGAAGGGCAGCTATGATGTCCTTCATCCGAATGACGATGTGAACATGTCGCAATCCACCAATGATGCCTATCCCACGGGATTTCGCTTGGCACTTCATTATTATTTGGAAATCCTTTTGGAAAGGATTGAAAAATTGATACTGGCGTTGGAAGATAAGGCCAAAGAATTTGCCAAGGTCCTAAAAATGGGACGTACACAGCTACAAGATGCCGTACCCATGTCCTTAGGTGATGAATTTCATGCTTGGGGCGTAAACCTAAGGGAGGAGATAAAAAGTTTGAAGGCGACCAAAGCACTGATTTTGGAAGTGAATTTGGGAGCCACGGCCATTGGAACGGGGGTTAATGTACCTAAAGGATTTGGTGAGCTTGCCATTAACTATTTGACCCAATTTACCGGAATAGGTTTTGTGCCTTCGGAAAACCTTATTGAGGCCACATCGGACTGTGGCGCATATGTCATGATATCCGGTGCGTTAAAAAGAACTGCGGTTAAGCTCTCCAAAATATGCAATGATTTAAGATTGTTGTCCTCGGGGCCTAGATGTGGTTTAAACGAGATAAACCTACCCGGTATTCAGGCAGGTTCTTCCATTATGCCTGCTAAGGTGAACCCCGTGGTCCCTGAAGTGGTAAACCAGGTTTGTTTTAAAATCATAGGAAACGATGTAACGATTTCATTTGCTGCTGAAGGGGGGCAACTGCAGCTTAATGTTATGGAACCGGTCATAGCACAATCCCTGTTTGAATCCATTGAACTGTTGTCCAATTCCTGCGTGGGTTTAACGGAAAAGTGTATCGTGGGAATCACGGCCAATGCGGAACATACCAAGACAATGGTTATGAATTCCGTGGGCTTAATAACATTTTTGAATCCCCATATTGGACATCACATGGGGGATATTATTGGAAAGGAAGCGGTGAAAACAGGTAAATCCATACGTGAATTGGTATTGGAGAAAAAATTATTGACCGAAGAGGAATTGGATCGTATCCTGGCAATTGAAAATCTAATGCACCCTGAATTGTAGGTGTTCTTTGTGGCGTAAGAGGTTTACATTGTTACTGGGCCAACACGGTATATTTGATTTAGTGGAATGGAAAACCTTTGAGGAAGGGCTAGATGAGGCTTTTTACCCGTTGTTTTATAAAATCTGACAATGGCTCCTTTTGGGCCAGGTCCATACCCCATAAGGCCTTATTGGATAGAATTTTATGAACGGCCAACTCCACATTGTCCATTTTCCATACCGTTTTAAAGAAGGAAATGGTTGTGCTATCATCCTTGATTGCCATGTTTTGGGGATTTCTGTGGAACACCAGTAAGTAGGCAAATGCGGTCGCGAGACCCTTTGGTACTTCTTTGTGTAGTTCCATATAGTTCAATATACTGGGCAAGACCCGGACCCGGAATTTTGATACTGAATTTAAAGCAATGTCCAACAGTTTATGGCGAATAAAGGGATTTCGAAATCGGTCAAGCACCGTATTGGCATAGATTTCCAATTCAGTTTGGGGCATATCCAATGTGGGAATGATCTCATTAAATATGATCTCTTTTAGAAAAGTACCCATCTTTTCATCTTCCATAACCTCCCTAACTTCGGTAAATCCGTTCAAGTACGCCACAGGAACCATTATGGTATGTGCACCGTTTAGAATTCGAACTTTTCGGGTGCGGTAAGGAGTTAGATTGTCCGTGAAGACCACATTTAAACCAGCCTTGTCAAAGGGCAGTCTTTCCTGAACCCCAGCAGGGCCTTCAATGACCCATAAATGAAAAGGCTCGGCCTTGACCACAAGGGTATCCATATAACCTATGCTATTTTGGATATCGTGGATAAACTCTTTTGGAAATCCGGGAACAATACGGTCCACCAGGGTGTTGCAAAAAACCACGGTCTCGGATATCCATTTTTTAAAGGCTTCGGAGAGTGTCCAATGTTCACTGTATTGAAGGATGCAGTCCAGCAACCTTTCCCCATTTCGATCAATCAACTCACAGGGAAGCACGGTCAGTGGTGTTGGGGGATTCCCTTTAAAATAATGGAATCGATGATTCAAAAGCAGCGTAAGTTTCCCAGGAAAGGAATTTGGCAGGGATGAAGGGGCAGTATCATTTCTATCAAAAAAAATCCCAGCCTCCGTGGTATTGGAAACAATGAATTCCAGATGGGGATTCTCGGACAGGCGAAGGAAGCCTTCAAGGTCTTGATACGGATTTAAAACCCCTTTCACGGAAGTGATCAATCTTGTACTTTGAACGTTTTTTCCCTGATCCATCCCTTCCAAAAGTACATGGTACAATCCCTCCTGACCATTGATCGCTTCGCCCATCCCTTTTGGAATGGGCTGGACCATTTGGACATCCCCATTAAAATCCGTTTTCTCATTCAGAATATCAATCATCCAATCCACAAAACCCCTGAGAAAGTTTCCCTCCCCAAATTGCAGGATCTTAACAGGTCGTTCTGGCACGGTGACCACCGTAGTTCTATTGAGCTGTAGGTTCATGGTAACATTTGGTCTTAAAATCCAAAATAGGCTTTAGCGTTATTATAACAGATATCACTGACAATTTTTCCCAACCATTTGGCGTCTGCTGGCAATTCCCCATTCGCTACATCAATGCCGATGAGATTGCATAATATTCTCCTGAAATACTCATGGCGGGGGAACGACAAAAAACTACGGGAATCCGTGAGCATTCCAATAAAACAACTGAGCAAACCAAGGTTGGAAAGGCTGTTCAATTGCTTTTCCATACCATCTTTTTGATCTAAAAACCACCAGGCCGATCCAAATTGCATCTTACCTTTGGTACTCCCGTCATTGAAATTGCCCATCATTGCGGCGAACACTTCATTGTCCGCAGGATTCAAGTTGTAGACAATGGTTTTGGTCAATTGATCGGTACTATCCAGGAGATTTAGAAAGCGAGCCAAGGGCATGGCCTGTTCAAAATCGCCAATACTATCAAAACCGGTATCGGGTCCCAATCTTTTGAGCATTCGTGTATTGGTGTTTCGCAGGGCACCTAAATGGAACTGTTGCACCCAATCCAATCGATGATAGCTTTTGGATAAGTGTACCAGGGTCTCAAACCTAAAGTATGCTATCTCATTGGTCGACAGCGGTTTGCCATTTAAAACTTGTAGGAATAATTTGTTCACGTCCCATTCTCCCAGTTCAAATGCATACAACCGCTCCAGACCATGGTCGGCACTTTTGCAACCGCATTCGTCAAAGAATTCCATACGTTGGTCAAGGGCAGAGATCAAATCGTCGTAGGTCCTTATTTCGTTGCCCACGGCAGCTCCCAATCGCTCCAAATAATGGCGATAGTTTTCAGGAACGTCAACTGCGTAGGCCTTATCGGGCCTAAACGAAGGAATCAATCCAAAGGATTTTTTATCCGGTTTGTACTGTTGGTGGTATTGCAGGTCATCAGTGGGATCATCGGTAGTGGCCACTATTTCGACATTCATTTTCCGGAGGAGGCCCCTGGTCCTGAATTCCTTTTTTTGAAATAGTTCCTGTGAAATTCCGTAGATGGCATCTGCACTGTTCAAATCCAAGAGAACGGGAAGCTCAAAATAACGTTTGAGCTCCAAATGGGTCCAGTGGTACAGCGGATTGCGAACGGTATAGGGTACGGTGCCCGCCCACTTGGAAAACTTTTCCTTATCCGGCGCATTCCCGGTAATGTACATTTCATCAACACCCATGGTCCGCATGGCCCGCCATTTGTAATGGTCGCCCTTTAACCATACTTCGGTTAAATTATTGTACTGATGGTCAATGGCGATTTCCTTTGGCGAAAGATGGTTATGGTAGTCAATTATGGGCAAGGGTTTTGCATGGTCATGATAAAGGACCTTGGCAAAATCTCCCTGTAACAAAAAATCTTCGTCAATAAAGGATTTTTGTGCTTTGTGCAATCGTTTGTACATGGTATTTAGTGTAGTTGATGCCATAGTAATCTTAGATGATTATGGTGCTGTCCTTAGGGATGATGCCCGGACAATGAGTTCAGGCTGAATGACCGTCTTTTTGGGGATAATTTTCTTTTTATCCGAATTCAAGGCGTTAAAGAACAGGTTTGCGGCCGTTTGGCCCATTTCTATGGGAAACTGGTTGACCGAGGTCAGTGGTGGGTCCGTAAAAGACGTAAATGGCTCGTTCAAAAAGCCCACAAGGGCTACATCATCGGGTACTTTCAAGCCATTTTCCTTTAAGACCTGCATTGCTCCCATAGCAGCATAGTCACTGGCTGAAAAGATGGCATCAAAATCCACCTTGCCCTGTATCAGTTGTTCGGCATGTTTCCTCCCATCTTCCAGTTGAAGATTACCACTAAAAACCAGACTGTGGTTTGGTTCAATACCATGATCTTGAAGCGCATTCACATAGCCTCTATAGCGTTCCTTGTAAATATCGATTTTCCGTTCTGAGGTAAAATGGACAATACGTTCACACCCTTGTTCAATTAGATGGGTCGTAGCCATATAAGCCCCTTGATAGTCATCGATAACTACTTGGCCGGTCTGCAATTTTGGAGTGGTTCGGTCAAAGAGCACCAACGGTAATCCCCTGTCCAAAACCTGTTTGTAGTGATTGAAATGTTCCGTATTCTTACCAATGGAAGCAATAATACCGTCTACCCGGGCATTCAAAAAAGCCTTGACAGCATTTTCCTCGTTCTCAAAAATTTCATTGGACTGACTCACAATAACCCGGTAATCCAGGGAATTGGCCACTTCCTCCACGCCCCTGATAATGGAAGAGAAAAAGGCCCGGTTAATGGTTGGGACCAACATCCCTATAAGTTGTGTACGCCCACTCCGCAGGGCAGAGGCTATCTGGTTGGGCTCATAATCCAATTCCCGGGCAGCCTTGAGCACGGCCTTCCGGGTGTTGTCACTTATTCTGGGATTGCCATTCAATGCCCGTGAAACGGTGGAAGCCGTAACATTGAGTCGCTCTGCAATATCGTGTATGGTCGTCTTTTTAGAATGTTCCATTCCTGTACAACGGAATTTTGGTAAAAATAATCATCTGAAATCATAACAGAAGTATGAAATCGATTGCGCAATTTATAATAATTATATGAAAGTGGAAAATTATGGGATTCCAATTTGAGATCTTCCAATTTAGGTTGGTTTTATTGGTATAAATACATTTTTACCCTATAAAATTTGGGATTTTAATATTTCTTTATTATTTATGCAATCGATTGCACAAGTAAAATACTCATAGTTATCTTTTGTGGCAATCATTTACCTAATTAACTAACTCATTAAAAGGTTGCAGTATGTATCAAATACTCTATAGGTTAAAATGGCGCCTTTGTTTTTTTCTAGCATTCAGTTTGGGATTATCTGGGAATGCCAATTATGTACTACATGGCGGGGCGAACCTGTCATTTCAAAGTTTTGGAACGATAACGGGAAAGGTAGTGGACGATCGGGGCGAGGTACTGCCAGGTGCCACCGTTGTCATTCGTAATTTAAACGCTGGGACAAGTACCTCCTTGGATGGGCTTTTTCAGCTGGATAGAATACCTTTTGGCACTCATCAGGTAGAGTTTTCGTATATCGGATATCAAAAACAGATTTTGGAAATCAACGTGGATGCGGATTTGATGGCTATTGATGATGTTGTCCTGAGCCCGGAACTTAACCAATTGGGAGAGGTCATCATTACGGGAAGTTTTGATGGACAGCAAAGGGCATTCAATCAACAACGAAATGCGGATAACATAAAAACCATTGTCTCATCTGATTTGATAGGGCGTTTCCCCGATATTAATGTGGGTGAGGCAATGCAGCGTGTTCCTGGAGTAAATATTGACAGGAACAATGGTGAGGGGAGCATTGTAAAGATTAGGGGTACTCCCCAAAACTTTACCACAATTTCCGTAAATGGGGAGCAGATTCCTACGACGGATGAAGCAGGTGGTAGGACCGAAAGTCTCGATTTGATACCTGCAGATCAATTGGCCTCCATGGAAGTAAGCAAGGCGATTACCCCGGATATGGACGGTGATGCCGTGGGAGGTGCCATTAATTTGATTACGCCAACGGCCACGTCCTCCACAGGTAGGGTAAAAGGTACCATTTCCGGTGGCTACAACAATTTGTTCGATAAAGGAAGCCAAGTGTATCGACTTAAATTGGATAAACGATTTGCAGATGACAAATTTGGCGTGTTATTGGGGGGAAGCTATTACAACACCTTCAATGGTGAGGAGCGTTTTGAAGCTACCTACCGCGAGCGTAGAATTGGCAGTTCCGACGATCCAAATTCCTTTAGGGCCTTTGTGCTTGATGATTACAGGCTTAGGCCGCTGTTGAACGAAAGGACCAGGGTTGGGGTCAATGCCACTTTTGACTATCGTTTTTCCGAGAATTCTTCCCTTATCTTCAAGGCCACTTTTAACAGACTGGAGGACGAATCCTTAAGAAGAAGAACACGTTTTAGACCAAGAAACAATTACCAAGATCCCCTGAACCCCAATGTAGCGGGACCCGATAACGATGTTCGCGTGCGCAGGGATATCAATGATAGGGTCATTACTAGGGAAAACATTGCCATATCCTTGGAAGGTAACCATCCCTTGGGGGATTTTGCCAAACTGGACTATGCCATTAACTACTCCAGAAATGAAAGACGGCTGCGCAGTGATCGCTTTGTCTTTAGGGAACGGGACTTGACCCTTGTTCAGGAAAGGGATGGTGATTTTACCATTTTTTCCTCGCCCGATTTTGACTTCGAAAATTACAGTGCCTATGATTTCAATTCATTTCAACAAGATAAACCCATCTTAAATCGAGGGGATAATACGGTGGCTCGATTGAACCTAACAATTCCCTTTCGATTGGGTAATAATTCCGGAGAATTCAAAACAGGTGGAAAGTATCGGGATTTGGACAATATACGGAGAAGAAATACCATAGAGTACAATGCTTTTGATGGACCTTACAATTTATCCCAGGTTTTGGATGGTCATGATGGCACCATTTTCGATGGTCGCTACCAAATGGGGCAATTCCCCAGTCCAAATGCGGCGAGGGAGCATTTTAGGTTGTTTCAAAATGCCTATCAATTTGATGAGAACGCCTCAAGGATAAACACGGATAGTTTTTTCTTTAATGCTGGGGAAGATGTATACGCCGCCTATGTTCAGGGAAAAATCCAATTGAACAAATTAAGGATTTTGGCAGGGGTCCGTTATGAAAAAACGGATGTGCTCTACGATGCCCTGGAACTGAGCATAGAGCCTCCCGCCCAGGATGGGGCACCAGCCATTCCAATTTCAACGGAACCGGTATCGGGATCCAATTCATACGACTTTTTCCTGCCCATGGTACACCTGCGATATGAACTTGGGGATCGCACCAATTTGCGTTTTGCCTACACCCAATCCTATGCAAGGCCAACTTTACAGGATTTAGTTCCTGCAGAGAACATCAATTTTGCCGATCAGCAGTTGACCAGGGGAAATCCAGATTTATTGCCTGCGGAGTCCAATAACTTCGATTTGCTTTTTGAGCATTACCTCAAAGGGGCAGGGGTTATTTCCGGTGGGGTCTTTTATAAAGACATTTCTACGTTCATATTCAGACAGTTTTCAAATGTGGATTTCAACAATGAACTCTTTCTATTAAATGAACCGGTCAATGGGGATGAGGCCACATTGATCGGGGTCGAGCTCAACTTTGTGAAGAAACTTGATTTTCTTCCGGGCTTTCTCTCGGGCTTGGGAATATTTGCAAACTACACCTATGTGAACTCCGACAGTAGTTTTTCCTTCTTAAATGACGAGGGAAACCAGGAAGTGCGTGATGGGGTCAATTTTCCAGGACAGGCAGACCATACTTGGAATGCCGCACTTTCTTATGATAAAGGTGGTTTTAGCTCGCGGATATCCTTGAATTACAACGGAAGTTCCCTGTTTAGTCCTGCGAATACCCCAGACCTCGATTTCTTTTTGGAAGAGCGCTATCAATTGGATATCAATGCCTCTCAGGAGATTACGGATAATTTAACCCTGTTCGTTGAATTTATTAACCTCACCAACGATCCAGTGGTCACCTATCAATCCATTAGGAGCCAAGTGGTCAATTATGAAATCTATGATTGGTCCGCCCGGTTTGGAGTTAACTTTAAATTCTAGGAAAATGTTGTTAAAAAAATACTTAGGAATAGGACTTTGTTCATTGTTTTTGCTTTTGGCATGTAGCGAGGAAGAAGATAACGGGGTATTGACCTTTGATGCGCCAAGTATCAACTTATCTAATGAAAGTGGTGAATTTAGGATAGGACAGACCATTAGGGTAGACGTTTCATTTGAAGCCTCTGCTTTGTTCAGAAATTTTGTGGTACAAAGGGGGAGTACAATAATTGATCAAATCAATTACCCGGATGGGACGGAAGGAGAGGACAATTATAGTTTGGAGTTTTTTATCACAGAAAACTTATTGGGTACTACCCAAACGTTCACCTTTACCGTGACCGATACTTTCGGTGAAACCGATACAGCCACATTTGCGGCAACGGTATCTGAAGTGGCTCCTACCTTTACCATTGAAGATGTGGAAATTAATGGAACCTCCTTTAAGCTGGTAAAGGGAAGAATAAATTTTGATGAATCCTTTGATAATGAAAATCTGTGGTTATTAAAAGGAGCAGTTACTGTTGAAGATATCACCACATTATCTATACAGGAGGGAACTTCAATTTTTGCTATGGATTCTATAGTACCTGCTAGTCCACCCCTGCAGCCAGATCCAATAATTATTTCTGGTGCCTTGGATGTGCAAATAGGAGGAGCACTTATAGCAGAGGGAACGCAAGAGAATCCTATACTGTTTAACACTATCAACGCAGCACCTAATCAGCCTGAAACCCCTGATAAGGGAGATTGGCTCGGAGTGGTACTCCGTGGGGATGATTCTCCAGAAGACAGTTCTGGAATTTTGAAGTATGTCCGCATAGAAAATGGGGGCAATGGCGATGAAGCCCTCCAACTCAGGCAGGTTGGCGGCGCAACGACAATTGATTATGTGCAGGTTCACAACACAGATGATACCGGTATTCGAATGCGTGGAGGCTATGTAAACTTAAAACACATTTTGGTGACCCAACCGGATGATCGTGGAATCCGATATAGCGATGGATGGGAAGGCAATGGACAATTTTGGACGATTGTAACTGATGTGGATGATAGTATTGGTTTGAATGGAAGGGACACAAACGATTCTCCTAGAAACTCAGATGCCGTTATGTCCAATATTACGGTAATTGGACCAAATATCGTAGGGGATGGACCAGGGGATACTGAAGGGGTGCGCTTGCGCGATGATGCTAATGGAGCATTCCATAACACCATAGTCACAGGTTTTGATGATTCCTTTCGAAATAGGAATGGCGGAACTATGGTCATCAAGAATTCTACGGTTTTTGGCAATGGTGAAGACGGGGATGACGATGGTCTTCATAACACTGTACGTGACGATTTTAGGGACCCTACCAATAATAACTCTGAAGATGAAATTGTCCTGACCGATGTTTTTGTGGGCATTTCTACTACAAATTCATCCGATGCCTCCACCTTAGGGGATTTCTTTGATGCGGTAAATTTTGTGGGCGCAGTTTCTCCCGATGATGATTGGACTTTGGGCTGGACCCTTAATTTTGATGGTACACCCAGGGAATAAAATAAGTTTAAGTTGAGTTAGTTGGTTCTAATTTCAGGAAATTGTAATGGATGAATAGATTGGAATTCATTAAAGCGATTTCATCGGCAACCTTGGCAACAGGGTTGCCTTTTCCCATTAGTGCGGTCAATGGTCAAGGGATGTCCACTCTGGATGATTATAGCGCGATGGCCCGGGATGATGATTTCGTCATTAAGGATATCGACACGTTTATGCTTAAAAAAGCACTCTTTGTGTCCGTAGAACTCAATAACGGTAGCAAAGGATGGGCAGAAGCCATGCCCAATGACAAGCGGAGCTCCCGTACCTTAATTGAAAAAACACTAAAAGACTACTTTGAAGGGACCAATATCTTTGATGTGGAGAAAACATGGGATCACTGTATCAAGTCCGAATACGATTTAGGGCCAGGCGGACTCCTCACATACTCCATTTCCGGAATCGACTGCGCCATCTACGATGTTATGGGGAAAGTGGTACAAAAACCGGTGTATGAACTATTGGGAGGTAAAATCAGGGATTCAGTGGAAATCTATGCTAGTTTTACCCGTGATGTATACCCCACTCCCCAACAAGCAGCGGAAAAAGCAAAGCAATTGGTTGAGCAGGGATACAAGACCCTAAAATTCCGCATGCGATGGGGATTGGAAAACCAAGATCCACCCAACGACAATACCGTGGCCTTTGCGGGCGCATTGCGGGAAGTAATTGGTCCAAACATCAAGTTGGCCATGGATGCCAATATGGGGCATACCAGGGAAAGGGCAATAGCATTGGGCAAGGAATTGGAAGCTTTTGATCTTGCCTGGTGGGAAGAACCTACCGCTCCTTATGACTATGAAGCCATAAAAGCCATTGTGGAACAGGTGGACATTCCCATTGTCTTTGGGGAACATGCCTATACCGTGGAACAGATTCAGCATTTGTTGACCTACGGCGGGTCATGGGCGGTAAACCCCGACCTTCTAAAATGTGGTGGTTTTACAGGAGGAAAACGGATTGGGGGCTACATTGCCAAAAAGGGCGTAAAACTGGTAGCCCATAACTCCAGACCCTCTTTAAGTACGGTTTGTATGCTCCATTGGGTGTGTGCCACAAAAATGGCAACCCTGCCCCAGGAATTTGCATTGCGGGAAAAGGCCCCCGGGGCCTTCGACTGCCTTAAAGGATTTCCCGAGTTTAAGGATGGCCGCCTCCATATCAGTGATAGGCCTGGTCTCGGTGTCGAGGTAGATGAAGAACAGGTTAGGGCCTACGATAAAAAGTACACCAAATGATGAGGTATATTCAACGGTTGTTCTTGATTTTCCTGGTGATTTCGAGCGTCTCCTGCCAAAAGGCCAAAGACCAGGTGTTCAATATACTTGACTTTGGGGCCGTTCCGGATGGTAAGACCCTCAACACGCAAGCCATTCAATTGGCCGTAGACCAAGCCCTGAAAGAGGGAGGCACGGTAAAAATTCCGGAGGGAACGTTTGTAACGGGGGCCATTGTCCTGGGACCTAACATCACCATACAATTGGATGAAGGGGCCATCCTGTTGGCCAGCGGTGACATGAAGGACTACCCAAACAATCATTTTATCTCAGCACCCTATGCGGACAACCTAAAACTAATTGGGCATGGTACCATCAATGGAAATGGTACGGCCTTCTTTACTGAGGAGTGGAAGTTTTCGGAACGTCCACAGCCGTGGATAGTTATCAGTGATGCGAAAAATGTACTTGTTCGGGGTATCCATCTGGAAAATAGTCCCTCTCATGTCCTCAATCTGAATTTTTGCCAAAATGTGCTCGTAGATAGTGTTTCCATTAAAAATGACCCCAGAAGTCCAAATACGGATGGTATCGACATTAGAAATTCCAAAGATGTTACGGTGACCAACTGTGATATCCGCACGGGTGACGATGCCATTTGTCTTAAGGTAACCTCAAAAAAAGAACTGTGGTACGATCCAAAGGGCAATGCCAGACCAAGAACCGTGGAAAACGTGCTGGTACGTGATTGCTATATTGAAAGTGACGATTCTGCCTTAAAATTAGGAACAGGGAGTGGCCAATTGACCCAAAACATCACTTTTGAGAACATCACCATCCGAAAGACGCGATACGGTATGGCCTTATTTATGATGGATGGCGGGACGTACCAAAACATACGTTTTAAGGATATCGATGTTGAAACTGGCGCTCGTCACAGTCAGGAGTACGGCATTTTTATGGACATTCACCAACGGTTGGAAAACTCTCCAGTAGGGAAGATAGAGGATATTCGCTTTGAAAATTGCCAGTTCAACACCCAAGGCATTTTCTATTTGTCCGGACATCCCCAACAGCACATTTCCAATATCGTTTTGAAAGATATTGATATAACCCTCAGCGGAAGGTTGGACACCTCCAAATGGAAAAAACCGAAAGGGAACAAAAAAGTAAAGGACTGGCCTTCAACTGCAGACTTTGTCCGCGAAAAAGGACGGTTTATTGTGGCCCATACGGAGAACTTGACATTGGAAAACATCAGGGTTCAAAATCCAAAAAATGATGGTACCCCTTTCTTTTGGTCGCAGGACACCACCATGGATACCTTAAACATTAAAATCCTTCCGGAATGAAGCGATTTCCCTTTTTTCTATTCTTGTTTTTAGCCCTTCAGGCTTGTGGTCAAAAAGAACAACTAGGGCTTTCAAACGGCTACAGGACAAAGATTGAAGCTTCTTTAAATTTGGGGATACAACATGCGAATGAAGCCTGTTTGGATGAGGTTGGAAAAGCCAGGGGTGATTATGAAATGATTTCGGGAAAGTGGTCCGAATATGAACCTGCATGGCATACGGGTCAATTGATTCAAGGGCTATTGATGGCCTATGCGGTCACCCAAAATGAAAGGGCCCTCGAACAGGCAAGAAAGGCAGGGGATTGGTGGATAAGCCTGCAATTTCCCAAAGGGCATATTTTGGAAGGCTATTTGAGGGCAATTCACGGGGCCAGCGTGGGCAATCTGATCAATACGACCACGATTACGGATGGAACACCCGGTCTCTTCGACCTAACCGATACTACTGGGGATACCAAATACGCAGAGGTTGCAACCGCTGCCGGGAAATGGATTTTGGATAATCTGTACCTTCCGGAACACAGGCTTAGTTATAACATCGTTGACCCCCTGACGGGCGAAATTTGGAAAGACCGAAGTCCCCATGCACAACATCAGGGCCATGAAATCACGATCAAACAAGTGGCACGGCCCAATGCCGAAGGCTACCTTTGGAAGGATATGTACCTCTTTAACGGTGAGGAACGTTACAAAGAAGCATTTTTGGCACTTTGCGATGGCCTTATTGAACGGCAAAGTACTAATGGCTTTTGGATGGATTTTGAACCGAACGATCCAAATACTGGAAAAATCCATGCCCGATTCAATACATGGAATGCCGAAGCTCTGGTGGAGGCCTACACCCTTACCAAGGACAAGAAGTACTTAAGGGCAGCTATGAAAACAGCAGAGGGACTGGCCTCAATCCAACAGGACAACGGGGTTATTTTTTATGTAAGCTATATGGATGGTACCGTTGATGACCGTTCACCCTGTGGTTCAGGAACCGCTTTTGCAGGGATTCTTTGGTTGCGATTGATGGAACTGGGAAAACCGGACTTCAGGGAAAACATAAAAAAAGCTTTGGATTTTACCCTTAAAAATCAATTTTCCAAAGACCATGCCGATAAAAATCTGGCTGGAGGTTATTTTGAGATTCGACAAAAGGCCAAGGGGAATGGACAGATGAAATTGATTTACAGGGATATTGCCACGGCATTTGGATTGCGATTTTTAAGTAAAGTATACCAATATGAATTTCTGTAGGTCAATGATTGGGCCGTCTCGAACCCTATCGGGATACCTTGGTTTTGGAAACACTTTCCCAGTTGTTTTACTGGCGTTTTGCTGTCTTGGCTGCGGCACTTCCAAAAAAGACTTTACCAAGACCATGGCCCAACAGAACATGACACGGGCATGGCAAGAAACCTATCCCAAAATCCTGGAACGGATACATCCACCAACCTTCCGTGACACCATTGTGGTGCTAAAGGATACTGTGGACTTTCGAAATCGAATCAATGAAGCCATGACAACCCTCTCCAAAGCTGGTGGCGGAACCCTAAAAATAGCTCCCGGTGATTATCCGGTAAAGGGGAGCATCTTTTTACAATCCAATGTTCATTTGCATATTGGGGAAGGGGCCACGCTTCTTTTCTCCCCAAATCCTGAGGACTATTTGCCGGTGGTCAAATCCCGTTGGGAAGGTACTTTTTTGATGAACTATTCCCCATTGATCTATGCCGCGGATAAGGAGAATATCGCGATAAGTGGGAAAGGGACCATTGATGGACAGGCTTCAAAAAGTTGGGCCGCATGGTTGGAACTACAGAAAAAGGATCAAAAAAAACTGAGGCAGATGGGTAATGATCAAGTTCCCTTGGAACAAAGGGTGTTTGGCGAAGGCCACTTTCTGAGGCCATCGGCCCTTGAATTCATTAACTGTTACAATATCTTATTGGAAGATTTTACAATTCAGGGAAGTCCATTTTGGACCATCCATCCCGTATTGTCATCCAATATAACCGTCCGCGGACTGACCATTTTGGCGGGAACCTCCAATGATGACGGTATTGACCCCGAAAGCTGTACGGATGTGCTTATTGAGGATTGCATTTTTAAAACATATGATGACTGTGTGGCCATAAAGGCAGGGCGGGATCAGGACGGATGGGATTACCCGCCATCAGAGAATATCATCGTGCGCAATAATACTTTTGATACCAAAGTGGGCAGCGGTTTTTGTATCGGCTCCGAAATGTCCGCAGGGGTACGCAATGTTTTTGTGGAAAACTGCAGTCTTTCGGTAAGTGAAAAACATGCCTTCCAGTTTAAGAGCAATCCCGATCGTGGAGGGTTTATTGAGAATGTGTTCATTCGTAATATTCAGGCGGGCCAAGTAAAATACGGCTTTGAATTTACCACTGACTACCACGGTTGGCGCGGAAATGAATACTTCACCCAATACCGTGATTTCTACTTCCAAAACATCCATATTGGCCGGGCAACAAAAAAGTCCATTACCATAAATGGCAGACCGGAGGCACCTATTGAACGGATTTATTTTGAAGACGTCACCGTTAAGGAGGCCAAACGACCGGAGGTGCTGAAACATACCAAACATGTAGTATTTCACAATACCAAGATCAACGATAACCTACTGATTGATAAAAAATAAACGATGCACTTACAAAAGCCAGTAAAGCACCTTGGAAAACAGGTAAAAAGAAAGGTGGTTGGATTGTTGGCCCTAACGGCCATTTTACAACTTGCCGCCCAAGAGCCACTATTACAAAATGCCTATAACCGACCATCGACCTCTTTGAACGGCAACTGGAAATACATCATTGATCCTTATGAAACGGGCTACCGTAATCATAGGAATTGGCTGCCTTTTGATGAGGTAGCATCCACTAAGGCATCCGCCAAACCCTATTATATGGACAAAGTGGTTGAAAACCCATGGGACCGTGTGGAATACAATTTTAATACCGCTCCGGAACTAGTGGTGCCGGGGGATTGGAACAGCCAGCTTGAAAAATTGGAATACTACGAGGGAACCGTTTGGTACCGAACTACCTTTGATTACGAGCCGAAAAAGGAAAATCTGGTCTTTCTGTATTTCGGAGCCGCCAACTACCGGGCAGATGTGTACGTGAACGGGGAGAAAGTGGGTCATCATGTGGGTGGGTTCGATTCTTTTAATTTTGACGTTACCACCAAACTAAAACCTCAAGGCAATTCTTTGGTGGTCCGGGTGGACAATCGTCGAGAAAAACACCGTGTACCCAACTATACGACCGATTGGTGGAACTATGGGGGCATTACGCGAGAGGTGAAACTCCTGGAAGTCCCCCAGACCCATATTCAGGATTATAGCATTCAATTGGATTCCAAAAGCCCGGATACGATCAAAGGTTATGTTCAAGTGGCCAATGGAGCTGGGCAAAAAGCAAGCCTTCGAATCCATGGGACAAAAATTAGGGAAACCTTCCAGTTGGATGAAACGGGGAAAGCGGAGTTTAGGATTTCGGCAAAGCGAATCAAGAAATGGTATCCCAAACGCCCCAAATTGTATACCGTTGAATTCACTGCGGGTAAGGATACGGTAACGGATAACATAGGGTTCAGAACCATAACCGCCAATGGTCCTGATATTTTGCTCAATGGAAAATCCATCTTCCTGCGGGGCATCAGCCTGCATGAAGAAAATCCCATAAAACCCGGGCGGGCAGGCTCAAGGGAAGATGCTCAAATGCTTTTGGGTTGGGCCCGAGAGCTTCACTGTAATTTTGTACGCTTGGCCCACTACCCCCATAATGAACACATGCCACGACTGGCGGACGAATTGGGACTTTTATTATGGGAGGAAATTCCCGTGTATTGGGGTATTGACTATGAAGATCCCGTAGCCTTTGCACAGGCCAAGTCCCAATTGGAAACTTTAGTGCACCGTGATAAGAATCGTGCCAGTGTAATTGTCTGGTCAATGGCCAATGAAACTCCTGAAGTACCATCGCGCCTGGCATTTTTACGGGAGCTTAAAAAGACGGCCCTCGCCATTGATGATACGCGTTTTATCAGCGCTGCTTTGGAGCGTGATGAAAAAAGCACGGCTAATACGGTAAAGATTCCCGATCCTTTTGCCAAAGAAGTGGATATGATCAGTTGCAATGAATATATTGGTTGGTATTCCGGATTACCGGAACGTTGTTCCGAGGTCAACTGGGAGTTGCCCGGCGATAAACCCTTTTTCGTTAGTGAATTTGGTGGTGGCGCACTCTACAACCATCATGGGGATAAACTTACCCGATGGACCGAAGAGTACCAAGAACACCTTTATGAAGAGCAGTTAAAAATGCTCCGAAAGATTCCAACCCTACGGGGGATGACCCCATGGATTTTGGTTGATTTCCGCTCCCCAAGACGAAACCTACCATTGATTCAGGATGGGTGGAACAGAAAGGGGCTGATTTCGAACGGTGGATTCAAAAAGAAGGCCTTTTATGTACTCCAAGAGTACTATCGGGAAATGGACAAAAAGTATGGATATTCGATGGAGTGATCGCTCCTTGGCCCTAAAGCCTACTAACTCAAGACGAGTGCTATGCCAAGGGCAATTTGATCTCTACCAAAGTCCCATCGTTCGTCGCCATAAGTTCAATGGAGGCCTTACCCCTATAGACCTGCGTTAACCTGTCCTGCGTGTTTTGCAGACCAATACCTTTTCCGTGCGTTGATTTATGGCTTGCATAAGGAGGTCCTTCATTATAGATCCATAGTTTCCAATGCGAAGAATCGGTTTGTTCCATACCCAGTTCTATTCGATTTGCCTTCTTGGATTTTGATATGCCGTGTTTTATACCATTTTCAACAATGGGCTGCAAAATAAAGTTAGGGATACGGTGATGTAGTAATTCTTTCTTTTCATCAATCAAGATTTGGAGTTCTGGATTTCTAAACTTTTCGATTTCCAGATAAGTCCTTACGTATTCCAATTCCTTTTTTAGGGAAATCATATCATGTTTTGATTCCTGCAGGGAACACCTCAAAAAGTCCCCCAGGCGCACCAACATTCCCGAAGCCCTATCGCTTTTACCCTGTTCTATGGTACTGATCACATTGTTGATGGTATTGAATAGAAAATGAGGGGAAAGCTGGGCCTTAATAGTATTTAATTCACTTAAAATCAGTTGTTTTTCAAGTGAGGCCGATTCCATTGCCCGTTTTTCAGATTCCCTATGATATTGAAGGGCATGGGAACCACCAATAACGGCCATATAGATAAAGAAATGCCAATGAAAGAGGTTTAAAAAGAAAACCTTGAAATAGGTTTGAAATCCCTGCCAATTGACCGATCCCACTCCAAGGAAATTCCAGATGAGCGAGTAAATTGCCAGATAGGCCAAAACGATGAGAACAGCCAAAATAATATGTATGAAAACACCTTGAAAATAGGTTTGTCTATCGATTCTAAAGCGCTTTCCCAGCCAAAAGATGCCAGGACTAAAAAGGCCCCAAATACTCCATACCAGCAACTGTATCCAAAAAAGTTTGAACCAGCTTTCGGTGCCATTGGCATCGAGAACCTTTAGATAAAGTTGCGTGCTTGTAAATAGGGCGGCCACTACCCAAATCAAATGAATGGCCCATCTTTTCGGTCGCATTTTGGTCGAGTCCATGCAAAAAGGTACAAAATTGAATGCTATCTTACTAGGGCTTCAAGGTTACGGGAATATGCCTTCGAACCCTGGAATGATGTTTAAAATCATCGGCCACGGAATAGGCCAGGATGAGCCAAAAACGCTTGCCCAGCTCATGTTTGAAATCAAAGGGATCCTCGGAACTAAGGGGAATGGAGAATTTGACCTTGGTGGTGCTGTTCTTTTCTTCGGCATTCAATAATTCAATGGTGTGTTTACCCCCTAAAGCTTCATCAGGTAAAGGATTGCCGGCACTTTTTACAAACAGGTCCAGGCTTGAGGCTTTCCCCTTAATGATATTGAAGAGCAAGAGGTCGCTACCTACAATGGAATTTTCAGTATTGAACCCAACACCGACCCAACCTGAAGTTTCAGCTTTTAATTCACAGACCAAGCGCTCATCCGCAACGGTGTACGTTAATGATATGCCATCCGTTTGATGGGTCTGCTGGCCAAAAAGACCAACAGACGCCAAAAGGCCCACTAAGAAGATTGTGTTTGAATACTTCACCTTACACGCCTTTGATTTCAGTGGTTACCCCAACAATTTCCCATTTACCGCTGTTCGATCTTGCCATGGACAATTGATAGAGGAAATCGTATTCCGAACTAACGGCTTGCAGTACCACCACTGCCAAATTATCTCCCAAAAACTCCGCATGTTGGTAGTTGATCGTTCTTGGCTTTCCACCCAACTTTTTATCGGCGACCATCTTAATGTACTGTTCGGCCGTAAAGGTGTTGAACTTGCCACCGATCAAAACATATTGAAGCGAGCTGGGTTCCAATACATCTTCCAGCAGGGCGGCGTCCTGCTTATCGGCGCCTTTTACAAACTGGGCCGCAATTGTTTTAATGGCTTTCTTGGCATCTTGGGCATTTGCCGTCTGGTATACCAAGGCCATTGCAAATAAAATTAGGGATACTTTTTTCACTAACATGGTTTTTTAATTTTAAAATTCAGGACAAACTTATCCGTAGTTTGAATCGTAAAAAAGGCGCGAGTTGCTAAGTGGGGGTTCCAAGTTGCGAAAACGGGAATTTAAGGATTGGAGAAAATAAATCTAAAATTATAGGGATGTAATACAAGCCCTTTTCTGGACCAGCGGCCAAAAAATCAAATGCCCATTCTTTTTTTGAACTCCTGTTTCCGACTATTGGATATTTTTAGGCGTTTTCCATTCTTTAGGACGGTCATACTGGTATGCTTATCAATATATTCCAAAGCTTCTACCTGATCCAATGAAACAATATACGATCGATGGATTCGAAAGAATTCATGGGGGTTCAGGTTTTGTTCCAACTGATCCATGGACTCCCGGACCACAATGGTTTTGCCTGTGGTGTGTACCTCCACATATTGGTCGGAGGATTCGATCCATAGGATATTCTTTACCTCTATAAATGAGGTTTTGCCAACAGATTTTACCGCAATGCGTTTTACGTAGGTGTCATGGTCCGGAAATGATGGTTTCCGTTCGGAAAAAGAAAGTAGCAGGTTTTTATAGTTTTCTGCGTTTTTTGCCAGTCTTTCCTTCTCGATAATGTCCGTTGCCCGATGGACAGCTTGTTCAATACGCTCTTTTGAATAGGGCTTTAAAATATAGTCGACGGCATTTTTCTCAAACGCCGCAACGGCATAGGCATCATAAGCAGTAACAAACACAAAGTAGGGGTAGGGCGCAGAACAGTTTTGGAGTACCTCCAAACCATTCATTTCGGGCATTTCAATGTCGATAAATACAATGTCGGGTCTGTTTTTTTGAATGCCGTCCAAGGCTTCCAGCCCGTTTTGATAGGAACCGACTATGTCCAATAGCCCAACCTTGCCCAAAAAGAGGTGCAATCTTTTTAAGGCCTCTACTTCGTCATCAACCAAAATAACCTTGTACCTGTTTGCGGTGTCCATACTTTATTTTATGGATTTTTACCCTTGAAAACTTGGAGCACTTAAAGATACAATTCGCGCCAAAAAGATTTAGACCCATGCAAATAGCGCAACGGTCATTTCATTGAACGGCTATGGCATGCTCCAATCCCCGAAGTTCGGCCAAACCCTTTAACCTGCCGATTCCCGTATATCCCGGATTGGTTTTTTTATGCAGGTCGTCCAACATTTGATGTCCATGATCGGGACGCATGGGCAGTGATATATTCCGTTTTTGTTGTAAGGCAAACAAGGCGCCCATTACCCTGTGCATGGGCACGTCACCTTCCAAATGGTTGGCTTCGTGGAAATTTCCCTTGTCGTCCCGCTCTGTGCTTCGCAGGTGCACAAAATGGATATGTTCCCCAAAGTTTTGTATCATTTCTACCAAATCATTATCCGCCCTGACCCCAAAAGAACCTGTACAAAAGGTTAGGCCATTGCTGGGGCTGGGCGTTTCTTCCAAAATACGTTGTATATCATTGGCAGTGCTTACTACCCTTGGGAGGCCAAAAATGGGAAAGGGGGGATCATCCGGGTGGATGGCCATTAAAATTCCGTGCTTTTCGGCAATAGGGATAACCTCTTGGAGAAAGTACGTTAAGTTTTGGGCCAGCTGTGTTGCATCCACATTTTTGTAGGTATCCAAAGCCGCTTGGAATTGTTGGAGGGAATACCCCTCTTCACTACCAGGAAGACCCGCAATAATAGTGCGGGTCAATTGCTCCTTGGCACTTTCCGAAAGGGACTCAAAATGGGCTTTTCCCCGTTCCATTTCCTCATCGGTATAATCAGCTTCGGCATTGGGCCGTTTGAGGATAAAACAATCGAAGGCGACCAGGGCCGATTTTTCAAAACGGAGTGCCTTCGCCCCGTTGGGCAACTCGTAGAACAGATCAGTTCTGGTCCAGTCCAGGACAGGCATAAAGTTGTAACATACCGTTGGGATACCTTCCAAAGCTAAATTGATCAAAGAGGTTTTATAGTGGGTCAGGTATTTTTCATAGTCGCCACTTTGTGTTTTGATTTCCTCATGGACGGGAACACTCTCCACTACGGCCCAAACCAATCCCGCTTCCTCAATTTCTTGTTTGCGCTTTTGTATTTCTTCCCTTGTCCATACCTCCCCATTGGGGATGTGGTGCAGTGCCGTGACCACTGCGGTGGCCCCTGCTTGTCGAATATCCGAAAGGCTTACGGGATCCTGGGGCCCGTACCAGCGCATGGTCTGTTGTAATCTTTTCATGGTAATGAATTTTTAAACTCCTGAATATGCCCCAAAACCACCATCTACGCTCAAAATGGTTCCCGTAACAAATTTGGAGGCCTCACTGCAGAGGTAGTGAATGGCCCCAAACAGTTCTTCGGGTTGGCCAAACCGTCCCATAGGGGTATTGGAAACGATTTGATGCCCCCTGGCCGTTAAACTTCCATCGTTTTGGGTCAACAGGGTCTTGTTCTGAACGGTTAGGAAGAAACCGGGTGCCAGGGCATTTACCCGTAGCCCCTCCCCATATTTCTGTGCAAATTCAACGGCCAACCATTTGGTAAGGTTGTCAATCGCCGCCTTGGAGGAAGAATACCCCATCACACGGGTCAAGGGCCGTGCCGCGGACATACTGGAAATATTGATGATGCTTCCCACTTTGCGTTCCAAAAAGAGGGGCAAAAAGGATTTGATGGAGAGGTAGGTGCCTATATAATTTAAGTCGATAATCTTTCGTAAAGCTTCCGTATCACTGTTTAATAGGTTCTGATCCGGAGCTATGGTTGCCCCTTTCATATTGCCTCCGGCTGCATTGATAAGCACATCGATGTCACCGAATTCCCCCTTTATTTCCCCGGCCACCTGTTTACAATTTTCCTCATCGGTCACATCACAGCCGTATGCATTGGCAGTCCCTCCTTGGGACCGTATGCTGTCCACCACGGGTTCTGATTCCTGGGCCGTCTTTCCTAACACCAGAACATGGGCGCCATGGGCTGCAAGGTAGTGTGACCATGCCGTTCCCAACACGCCTGTCCCGCCCGTAATTACAATTTTTTTATGGTCAATGTCGAATAGTTTGTTCATTTGCTATATCATAAGGAGATACCCCGTTTCCAAGGTATAAAATCGTCTTGATTTAAGAGTTGTGCCTTTGTCTTAATTTTTCCACTGGCCACTGCTATGATGTGTTCCATCAAGGCTTCCCCCATTTGCGTAATGGCCTTGTCTCCAGTGATAATTCCCCCGGCATCCACATCAACGATATCGGGCATGCGTTTGGCCAAATCGGTATTTGAAGAGATTTTGATGACAGGGGCAATAGGGTTTCCCGTTGGGGTGCCCAGTCCTGTGGTGAACAAAATGATATTGGCACCCGAACCTGCCAAGGCCGTTGTGCTTTCCACATCATTGCCAGGGGTACACAAAAGGTTAAGCCCTGGATTTTTAACGTATTCTGCATAGTCCAATACATCGGTGATGGGAGAGGTGCCCCCTTTTTTTGCCGCCCCCGCACTTTTCATGGCATCGGTAATGAGACCATCCTTGATGTTTCCCGGACTGGGATTCATGTCAAATCCAGAACCTACGGCTTCAGCCAGGCTTGAATAGGTCCTCATAAGATTGGTGAACTTTTTGGCAATATCATCTTGGGTGCATCGATCGATCAACTGTTGTTCCACCCCACAGAGTTCGGGAAATTCGGCTAAAATGGTTTTTCCGCCTAGGGCCACTATTATGTCCGAGGCATGGCCTACTGCCGGATTTGCGGAAATCCCCGAAAAACCGTCCGATCCCCCACATTCCAAACCTATGGTGAGCTTATCCAATGTTGCGGGCTTCCGTTTTAGGGTATTGGCAACAACCAACCCCTGAAAGGTTTGTGCAATGGCCTTGGTCAATAAATCCTCTTCTTTCCCTTCTCGCTGTTGTTCAAAAATATAGAGTGGTTTGTTAAAATGGGGATGGAACCTCCGTAACCTTTCTTCTAAAATGGAAATCTGGGCATTCTGGCACCCAAGGCTTAAAATGGTTCCTCCTGCCACATTGGGGTTGTTGAGGTAGCCTGCAATGAGTGCGCACAGCATTTCGGCGTCTTGTCGTGTTCCGCCACATCCTCCCTGGTGGGTAAGGAACTTGATGCCATTCAAATTATCAAAAATGGGAGATACGGTAAGTTCTTCTTCCAATAGGAAGGGCTTTTCCATGGAATGGGCTTGCTCTTGGAAATTGGAAACCAACTGACGTACGTAGTGTTTGTATTTATTGGGACGTACAAAGCCCAATTCTTCCAGGAAGGCATCCTTCATGACCGAAACATTTCGGTTCTCACAAAAGACCAGGGGAATCACCACCCAATAATTGCCCGTGCCCACTTGTCCATCGGAACGATGATAGCCATCAAAAGTTCGACCTTTGAACTTAGAGACGTCGGGTTTGTTCCAGGACAGGTTCGGGGTTCGTTTCCCAAAACCCTCGGTGTGGTGGGCCACATTGTCCACCGTAAGTGCCTCTCCGGGAGAAATGGATTTACATGCCTTTCCCACCATACCACCATACATAAAGATGGTATCGCCCACGTTAAGATGTTGTTCCGAAAACTTATGTTTGGCCCTAATGGGTTCCTTTAACAAAAAGACAGTACCGTTAGAACGGATTTCAGATTGGACCTTTAAATCACGTAAGGCCACCAGCACATTGTCTTTGGGATGAATTTTAAGGAAATTATGTTGCATTTAAAATTAAATCACTAATATTGTGCAATCGATTGCACAAAGTAAATAAAAATTTTGTACTTTTTGCGTAATCGCAAGAAAATATCAGGCTTTTTGAACGCCTGTAGCCATTGAACAACCTATAACATTCCATACAATAATGAAAAAAGTCATCACCTTTGGTGAAATTATGTTACGTTTGGCACCTCCTGGTTTTTTACGATTCTCCCAAACCCAATCCTTTGAGGCAATCTATGGAGGGGGCGAATCCAATGTTGCCGTTTCTTTGGCCAATTATGGTATTCCCGTGGATTTTGTAACCCGTCTGCCCAATAACGACCTGGGGAAATGTGCTCTAATGGAACTCAGAAAACGTGGGGTCAACGTGGACCATATTGTCTGGGGCGGGGACCGCTTGGGCATTTATTTTTTGGAGACCGGTGCTGTGGCCCGAGGTAGCAAGGTAGTGTATGATCGCGCGCATTCGGCCATGTCACAGATTGAAAAGGGCATGGTGGACTGGGAATCCATTTTTGAGGATGCAGGATGGTTCCATTGGACAGGCATTACCCCGGCCATTTCCCAGGGTGCTGCCGATGCTTGTTTAGAAGCGTGTGAAGTGGCCAGCCGTATGGGGATTACTATTTCGACCGATTTAAACTATCGAAAAAAACTGTGGAACTATGGGGTGGAACCCGAGAAAATCATGACACCCCTAGTGGAACATTGTGATATTATCCTTGGCAATGAGGAAGATGCCGAAAAACATTTCGGTATCCATCCAACCGGAGTAGATGTGACCCAGGGACATTCCGTGAGTACCAAAGCCTTTGAATCGGTCTGCCAGCAAATGATGGACAAATTCAAAAAGGCCAAAAAGGTAATCACCACCTTACGGGGGTCGATCAGTGCTTCGCACAATACATGGGCGGGAGTGCTCTATGATGGCAAAACGCTTTTTGAATCGGATACCTATCAGATTACCCATATCGTAGATCGCGTTGGCGGTGGGGATTCCTTTATGGGCGGATTAATTTATGGGCTACTTACCTATGATGGGGATGACCAAAAAGCCTTGGATTTTGCTGTGGCCGCTTCTTGTCTTAAACATACTATAAAAGGTGACGCCAATCAGGTAACCGTTGATGAGGTTGAAAAATTAATGGGCGGGGACGCCTCTGGAAGGGTATCACGATGAAAGGAACCATAGGGGGGAAAATGACCGGAGAAGTCCTATTGGACCAGATGAAAAGAACGGGATTGGTACCCGTTTTTAATCACAGTGATGGCGAAGTGGCCAAAAATGTACTGGACGCCAGTTACGAGGGAGGGGTGCGTGTATTTGAATTTACCAATCGTGGCGAAAATGCACTGGAAGTATTCAGCCTATTGGCTGAGCATGCCAAACAATATGATGACCTCTGTTTGGGTATCGGAACCATTTTTTCTGCAAAGGACGCCGAAAGGTTTCTGGAGAATGGGGCAAAGTTTGTGGTATCGCCTGCCTTGATTCCGGAAATTTCCCATTTTGCGGACCAGAACGGTCTACTATGGGTTCCCGGTTGCGGTACGGTCACGGAAATCCATCAGGCTCTGCAATTGGGTGCAAACCTCATCAAGATTTTTCCCGGAAATGTGTTGGGCCCCGGTTTTGTGAAATCGGTCAAGGCGGTCTTTCCCCATATCCCCATAATGCCCACTGGAGGGGTAAAACCTACCCAGGAAAACCTGGAAGCCTGGTTCAATGCCGGAGTGCATTGTGTGGGTATGGGCAGTCAGTTGTTCAATAAAGAATCCCTAGCGAGGAAAGATTTTGGGGCCATAGCCAAATCCGTTTCCGAGGCTTTGGATCGAATCAAAAAAATTAGGGGATAGCTTGAAGACCAAATGGATATTAGGGGTTTTTTGTGCGGTAACGATACTTGCCTGTAAATCTCCCGAGAGCACAAAAATCTTGCGTTTAGCCCATGGATTGGATACCAATCATCCAGTACATCAAGCCATGGTAAATTTAGGCGAACACCTGGACTCGCTTTCTAAAGGAAGGCTTACGGTAAAAATCTACCCCAGTGGCCAATTGGGAGCGGAAAGGGAATGTTTGGAACTATTGCAAATTGGCAGTTTGGACATCACCAAGGTTTCAGGAGCCGTACTGGAGAATTTTGTTTTTGAGTACAAAGTTTTGAGTGTTCCCTACCTTTTTAGGGACAAAGCCCATTCCCACAAAGTTTATGATAGTCCCGTTGGGCGTCAATTTTTGATGAAGGGTAGCGACTATCGGCTACGTGGACTCTGTTTTTATGATGCCGGAAGCCGCAGTTTTTATACCAAGGACAGACCCATTGAGACTCCTCAAGACTTGGAAGGGATGAAAATAAGGGTGCAGAAAAGTAATATGGCAGTGAGCATGGTGCAGCAGTTGGGAGGCGCACCCACACCCATTTCCTGGGGAGAACTTTATACGGCTTTGCAACAAGGCGTCGTTGACGGAGCGGAAAACAACCTTCCCAGTTTCCATACCTCAAAACACTATGAGGTCTGTAAATTCTATAGTTTTGATGAACATACTGCGGTACCCGATGTGCTGCTGATCGGTACTGAAACTTGGAATCGGTTGAACGACCAAGAGAAGGAGTGGTTACAAAAGGCCGCCGATGCCTCTGCAGTATACCAACGTGATGTGTGGGCCAGGGCAGAAGAAGAGGCTTTGAGGGTCATAAAAGCGGCCGATGTGCAGGTGAACTATCCCGATAAATCACTTTTTGCACAAAAGACCAAGGCCTTTGATGAACTATTTGAACCAAATTCCGAAGCATTTCAATTAATGCAAGCGATAAAAGCGATAAACTAATGCGAAATCGGATAAACACCCTTTTGGAAAAACTGTTGTTGGTCATTATGGCCGTTATGTTGATTTCCGTCATTTGGCAGGTGGTCTCCAGATACCTTTTGGGCAGCCCCAGTACACTGACCGATGAAATTGCCAGCTTTTCCCTGATTTGGTTGGGCTTGTACGGTGCGGCCTATGCCACCGGGAAAGAGCTTCATTTGGCCATAGATCTTATTCCGGCGTCCACCATTGACAAGGCGCCCATTTTTTTTACTGGACTGGTGGCTTTTGCCATTGTATTGTTTGCCGTTTGTGTCATGGTCGTTGGTGGGATAAATCTGTGCTATCTTACGTTTCTTCTGGCGCAAAAATCGGCTGCCCTTGAAATTCCCTTAGGGTGGATCTATAGTGCCGTTCCCATTTCGGGTATGTTGATCACGTATTTTAGTTTGGATATCTTTTTTGAAAGACGTAACCAGTTAAAAAAGGCAAATGGATTACACTGAAGCACTGCTATTGGTCATAAGTTTTGTAATTCTGTTGGCCATTCGGGTACCCATCGCCTACAGCATAGGGTTGTCCGCACTTTTTACCTTGGTGGTCTCAATGCCAACGTTACCCGCCGTGACCACATTGGCACAACGTATGGCCACTTCATTGGACAGCTTTGCACTTTTGGCCATTCCCTTTTTCATTTTGGCGGGTCAGATTATGAACCGCGGGGGTATTGCCAGACGTCTTATCGATTTTGCGAAGGCCATTGTAGGTCCATTACCAGGTGGACTGGCCTTTGTGAACATTATTGCCTGTATGTTGTTCGGGGCCATTTCGGGCTCGGCTGTTGCAGCGGCCTCGGCCATTGGAGGTTTTATGAACCCTATGATGGAAAAGGAAGGTTATGACAAATCGTTTAGTGCAGCCGTAAATATTACCAGTGCCACAACGGGACTTATCATTCCCCCCAGTAACATTTTGATTATTTATTCCCTGGCCAGTGGTGGCGTGAGCATAGCCGCATTGTTCCTGGCAGGATATGTTCCCGGAATTTTGATTGGTATTGCCTTGATGTTGGTCGCTGGAGTGTACGCCTTTATCAAAAAATATCCTACGGAGAAAGCTGTGGGCATCACTATTTTTCTGAAACGGTTTTTGGATGCCCTCCCCAGTCTGTTATTGCTAGTGGTGGTCATTGGGGGTATTGTTGCTGGAATCTTTACAGCGACCGAAGCTTCGGCCGTGGCCGTTGTTTACACCTTTGTACTGGCTTTTGCCTACAGGGAAATCACGGTAAAGGACGTGCCCTCCATTTTGTTGGAAACCACCAAGACCACGGCCATTGTCATGTTGTTGATTGCCACTTCGGTGGCCATGAGTTGGGTCATGAGCTACGAAAGTATTCCACAGGAAATCAGTGCGGGACTCCTTGGTATCAGTAATAACCCTATCGTGATTTTGATCATTATCAACCTAATTTTACTGTTCGTAGGCATTTTTATGGACATGACCCCTGCCGTACTCATATTTACCCCAATCTTTCTGCCTATTGTGACCCAAATGGGCATTGATCCCATCCACTTTGGGATAATTATGATCCTAAACCTCTGTATTGGCCTTTGTACGCCGCCCGTAGGATCGGTTCTTTTTGTAGGCTGTGGTGTCGCCAATCTTAAAATCCAACAGGTGATTAGGCCATTATTGCCCCTATTTCTTATTATGTTGGTGGTATTGGTATTGATTACCTATGTCCCCGGTTTAAGTCTTTGGATTCCCGAATTATTCGGGTTTTAAGATTTCCTGGCAGGAGAATGCGCATTGAACTCAGGACAGGTTTATTTTTTTAAACAAGCTTCTGAAGTAAAACCCTATTTTTTCTAAGGTTTTTGCGCAATGGAATATGCTCGTTTTTTAGTAGTTTCCTATGCTCCCCCTACGAATTGATTTCAATCTATAATTGGATTGTGAAAACCAGAGCTTTTCCTGATTTTGTTCCCTTACTGTGGGCTCATTCGTACGATTGAAAAAAGGAAAATCCTTCATCAGTTGTCAAAAGCACGCTGATTAAAAAAGAAAAACCACTTTTTGTAAGATAAATTGATAACCATGCCAATTTTTAATTCCCTCAAGAATACAGTAACAGCCAAACTGGATACCATCGGATACTATACCTACGATTTCTACATTTTTGTTTTTCTGTCAATTCTAATGCTGTTGCTATCTGGCGTTTTTTATATCCCAGGAATAGCCGAACACCCACAATTTGAACCTTATCAAAACGGTGCTTTGATAACTAATGTCATGGAGGGCAATGATTGGCTTTATTATTCATATCATTTGTTTTTTTTAGTTGATTTTTTTTGGGCGTTCTATCTCTTGCTGGTTTTGGCAAAATACATGTACAAAAGGTATCGGGAGAACAGTCTAAGTTATCCAAAGGAACTGATTATCATTTTCTTGACGTTCGCCTTGCTTGCATTCGTCTTTGACTGTACGGAAAATACCATCTATCTGATTAAAAAGTCCTTTATCACATGGATTGTTATTGCGAAGAAATCGTTTTATGGTTTGGTATTTGTAATTGCCTTACTCAGTTTTATTGACCAGTTCGTGAATCGGAAAAAGTACCTTTCCCTACTAAAACAGTTTTTGAAATCTGCTTTTTATAGCTTGTTGGTACTATTGGTCATTGGCGTGTTGTTGCCAACGGCTACACAAGTAAACTCCATTGTTGTTGATTTATATCTGGTTCCCTTTAACCTGTTGCTCCTATTGACCTTTGCCCCGTTCTTTGCGATAGTTGTAGCCCATTATCCCAGTTATTTTAATCAAGAAAAAGGTTTTAGGACATGGTATATGGCCAAATATCGCATTGCTAACCTTATAGGAATTGTCTACTACCGCAACAATACCAATCGTACAAATACGAGTTCCACCTCCGTGATATCAAAAATCAATTTTTTGCTCCGTATTCTCGGGATATGTTTTTACATATCCCTGTTCTACATGGTTTCCTATACCTCACAGGTCAATTTTGATTGGAATCTGAAAATGGCCCCGCTTTCCCTATGCCTTTTGATCGTCTCCATTTTTCTGTTGCACTTTCTAAAGGAGGTAAAACAGTATTGGTACCAAATGAATTACGAATTCCTAAAAGAAAAGGTCGTTGATCTATACGATGGGGATTACAGCCCCAATCTTCCTGTATCCAGCTTGTCCAACCGTTCCTGGTTTAAAAAATTGTTTCGGGGATGTGAAGCAAAGAATACGGTTAACGACAGTGGTCATGATTCCAACTCGGATTCCATACCTGACCCCAATTCCGAACAAAGTGATTTTTGTAGTGAACGGTACAACTGCCTAAAGACAATCAACATACCGGTAAAAGTGTATCTTGTATTGTTTCTGTTTACCATAGCCTCCCACTTCTTATTAGGTTATATTTTACTGTTCTGTGAAAACTTGCGATACGGGGAATGGACTGTTCGCTTGAGTCTTTTGTGTATAGTGGGGCAACTCTTTACGTACATTTTTTATCGATCGTTTCGGTCGGTACTTCGAATTGTGTTGTTCAATGAATATTCCTCCTCTATTATTAATTCCTTTCTTAAGGGACCAGAGCGAAAATTGAATGATGGATCCAAAGATGCCGAAGGGGAATTAATGGTTCAGGAACTGGACTGTAAGGAAAAGGATAAGGACAATTATTATTGCAAAAGGCTGGCCGTAATCAAATGTTTTAAAACGTATAATTTAGCCGCCAACTCCCGCATTCTCGGGTTTTTTACCGTTTTAAGATTTGGGGCCTTTAGCAATAACATCACCTTTTTACAGATCAATGCCTTTTATGGGATCATAAATTTCATGTTCCTCCTGATTATAAATTTTGATAGCTCGTTGGCACTTTCCTTCAGTACCATCATTATCATCCTGGCCGTTTTGTTTTTTGTTTATGGGGTCTTGGTTGTTTTCAATAAGAACTGGATATACCATAATTATCGAAAAAATGCGGCTGCCATTACAAACGGAAGTGCCGTGACATCCAAAAGGGACCGGAAAAGATTCAGGACATTTCAATACTTAAGTACCTCGGTACTTATCCTATTATTGGCACTCTATGGGATTACCAAAAGTGCTGGGAACGATCTCTTTACCCTCCAACCAGTAAAACGGGACCTGGACAATGAACTGGTGTTTGCTGATTTTATGGAGAACTTGGATTCGCTTGAAACCCGTTACTATGTTGGATGCTATGGCGGAGGGATGAAATCAAATGCCTGGACCATGACCGTTTTAAATGAACTATCCAGTAATGATGAACGGTTTTTTGAAAAAACCGTTGGTATTTCAGGAGTTTCCGGGGGAACCATGGGAATGGTCAATTTCTTCTCCATTTGGGACAAGTACCCCAATGCAAACCAAAAAAAGGCAAGACAACATCTGATCGACTCCGTAGCTACAGAGAATATTCTATCCATGGATATGACCCATGCCTTGGGAAGGGATCTGCTTACCTATCTTTTTTATCCTGCAGATGCAAGCGGTACCGATAGATCCAACAAAGTAATGGAACATTATGCCCACTTGACGAAGGATGGCTATAAGTGTGATCCAAACAGGTCAAACTTTAGATCGTATTGGAAATATTTCTATGATTCCTCCAACTCCAATTTTCCCATATTCATTGCCAATACCACCAATATCAAGGGAAATCAGGGAATGGCGGCCAGTATTGGATTCGATACAACGAACACAATGCTTAGAAGGGAATTGTATAAAGGTGCGGATGACATTCTGGAAATTACCAGAAATGACTTATGTGGGAATACGGATAAATATACCCTGGATTATTACAAAGCCTCCTCGACTTCAAATAGATTTCCCTTATTGAGTCCTGCCGCAAAAATTGAAACCAAAGGGCACTATAATGATGGCGGGATTTTTGAAAACTCCGGCTTGTATTCCGTCTACAAACTATTTCAGACCGTCAATAGATGTGAAGGAGTAGCCGATCTGGCCAATCTTAAGCAGAAAAATGTTTTTCTGTGCATCATAAATGACAAGAATTTATATATCAAGCATATCCTTGGGAAGGATTCTTTAATGACCCAGGAAATAAACTATAATTCTGAATTGGGGGCCATAATCAACTCGGTAGCGTCAACCGAAATGACCCCGAGGGCCATAAAAACCCAACTTGAGATTTTGAGTGAACGTTATCCGCACCGTATCAAGTACTTACCCATTTACCTTCCCCATAGATTTACGGTTGCAGATATAAAAGCGCTTTATGGAAAGAAAATAGCATTGAAGGATGGAAGTGATGCAGATGAATACTTGTTGGATGTAGTAAACGGGAACAATAAGGAAATTGAGAGGGTTTACCGATCCAACAATGGTGCCCCCCCTATTATTGAACCTCCTATGAGTCGGGTAATGGCAAAACCGGCCTATGAATTTATGAAGTCGATGATTGCCCATAAGGTGCCCAAAAAAGTATTGGAAAACGTTAAGGAACGGCATTAGGGCCATGTGGGATGCCAATCGCTATCCATGGGTTCCAGAAATTATAAAAAAGGATTTTCCATTAAAGCAAAGCTTTTGCAACCGGTATGCCCCTCCCAAAGTTGGTGAACATGGAAATTCATCGATCAAATTGAGACCTAGAACCTGTAGAACCCCTAGGTTGACCAGGATTTAACACATTATTATTATTTTTCGCCCTCATTTATGGACTTATTTGTCCATTTGTTCTTTTAGGGGATGATAAAGGAAGGCAACAACAGGAAACGGAAGCTAAGGGTACTTATTCCCGATGGCCAATCGGAAATACTGACGGAGCAAGTTAAAAACTGCTTTTCGAGGGTCAATACCATAGAGCTTTATCTTATGTCCAATAAGAAATTCATTCCCAGTCGTTTTTCCCGTTTTGTAAAGCATTTTTCCTATTTTCCAACATCTGGTGATGTCAATTCTTGGATTGGTTGTATTAACGAAGAAGTTGCCAGATATGATATTGATTTGATCATGCCGATTTATGAGACCGGGATCAGATCACTGATAGCTAACCGGGAATTGTTGGCCCACCCTAAAAAACTGGTACAGTTACCATCACTATCTTCTTTGGATATGGCCAATAATAAAGCCTTGCTTTCGGAGCATTTACTGAAACATCAGATACCGGGGCCGGAAAATTTGATAAGGGACCCGAAAAAAGCGTTTGGATTTTCCAGTTCGGCGTATCCCATTATCGCCAAACCCATTGAAGGTTCAGAGGGAGGTGAGGGAATATTTGTCTGTACTACTGCAGAGGATTTCAAAACCCATTCCGATGACTTTTTAGAGGGTAAGGAATATTTATATCAAAAATTCATAGAAGGTTACGATATCGATTGCAGTGTGCTCTGCAAAAATGGTACGGTACAGGCGTTTACCATACAGCGGGGAACGTTATATGGCAAAAAACCATTTTCACCAGCAATGGGTCTAAGGTTTCTATTTGAGCCCAAACTTTTGGAAACAGTAGAAAAATTGATGAAAACCCTGAATTGGTCAGGTGTTGCCCATATCGATCTCCGATATGACATCCATGAAGATGATTTTAAGGTGATTGAAGTGAACACCAGGTTTTGGACTTCCTTGGGTTCCTCCCTCTTGGCAGGTGTAAACTTTCCCTATCGTTATTGTCTTATGTGTATGGACCAACCTATTGAGTCTATCGATTATAAGCATATTGAGGTACTCAATTTAAGAGCTGTGGTAAAAAAGATCAGGAAAAATGTATTTTTTGTTGCCAAAGTTGGCTTTCTATTCAACAACACACCCCTAAAATATGTTTTGAAGGACCCCCTTCCCATCGTAATGAAATTTTTGTGGAGGACCAGAAACAAATGCTACACATTTTTAAGGAGGAAAGGACTGCTTACTCGGACAGCATTTTAAAGGCCGTAGTGGTAAAAAAGAGCATCCAGCTTACGATGCCTATAAATTTTAAGCTGTCCTCAATAAAGTATTCAAGCCCCTCACTTGGGAAGATAAGATCGCAAAGAACCGAAAGACCCAAGAAACATATGGCCAAGGCCAGGATTACGTAGTCGTTTTTTAGGATCAGTTTGGTGTATTTATAAATGAAGAAGAGCAATAGGACAAGATATAGGCCGTAGATGATAGGTTCCAATACCACTTTGTTAATGGAATAGAAGAGGTAGTCATGAAACATAAAGAAATCATCAACCAATAAAACAGTCGAAAAAAAACCGGATAATAGTAGAAAGTTAGCTTCTTTCCTTTTTGATTTCAGTAAATGGAATCCGGCGAACAAACAGGCTGTGGCGGTTGCACACCATAACAAGGCCCCAATGTTCGATACGATTCCCGTAAAAGGATGGGCCCGGTAATAATTTGCCGGGTCCCCGGTTATTTTTTCAAAGGGAATATTGTACGTACGGCCTACATAAAAGGTTAACATAATGATAACCAGGGCAAAAAGATAAGCTAAACCAATAAATAGTATGGGTCGTTTTGATGTTGAAATCATGGTTGAGTTGTTTAAAAATTAGGTTTTTTAGTCTGTCAAAGGCGTAAATGGTGTTTTACCGGGCACTGGCATATTTTATACAAAAGCGCATTTCACGTCCTTTTAAAACGTTTTACATCGGTTTTTCTTCTTAAAAATCAGGGGCAATGGAAAATGTGTTGTCCCCAATTTTCGCCAAATGTACTTTTTTTGGACCGGTATCATCAATTTCATAAATCGCAACATTATGGGAGTGTATGGTATATTGATGTTGTAAATCATAGATGGGTTTTCGAAGGTACCCATAGGCTTCGTCGGAAATATCGATTTTTGTTTTCCGGATGGTTTTGGATATGCCATTCAGGGATTCGATCTTAAACTCCATTTTCTCAAAAGTTGGTATTTCATCGTTTTTGTTGCCCCGGACCAGGGAATATACCTTTTTAAGCAGTTTGGACAGCTTTTTCTTCTTTAGAAATTCCTTGAATTTGTAAAAATTGGCCAGTGCGAAAGCACCTATTCCCTGGAATATATTTTTTTTGTCATACACCACTTGACATCTAAATCTATAAATGACATTGCACCATTGACGCTTGTAGGGCATATCCCCCCTTGAAAGGTCAAAAATTGCATAATTATGGTGAAAACACCATTCCATTTGTTTCAAAAGGTCTATATGTCCCAGACCGAATTTCGAATAGGCGATGTCATACCCGCGTATTAAGTTGATAAAGATGTTTTTATGATGATAGTTAAGGCAAATGTCAATGGGTTCGGATCCATTTCGGATAACAAAAAGAGAGGCTTTTTTTGCAAGGATTAAGGGCATTGCATTTTTTTGGATCAATTCCCAATCCTTGAATGCAAGATGGATGTCCCCCCTTTGCTGAAACCTTTGGGTAAGCATAGCATGCAGTCTCTTGAACAAGAATTGGAATTCCCCTTGGGAAATGTCACCATGATATAGCTTATAACTGACGTCAAAACAATGCTCCAACCTTTTTACCCGACGCCGTAAAGTGGACCTTCCCTTTCTGCTAAATCGACTTCTTAGGTAGTGATCAATGCTGGTGAGTTCAGAGAGATCGGCAAGGAACCCCTCATACATCCGCAACTCGAAAAACGATAGATCATGGTTCCTTTTGTCGAAATCGATTTCAAAATATGGGGGAATATCCGTGATGACCTGTATTCTGGAATTCCCTTTTACGGATTTCTGGTAAGCTTCATTTGGTGTACGGCTGTTATCAGTGGTGTTGACAATGGATCTGTAAAAGGGATAAAACTTTCCAAAACAGAAAAAATCCGTGGTGAAGTCAGTAACGGAAATGGAAAAAAGCTTCATGTTATCCTTATTGGTTGATCAAACATACCTCCTAAAGTAACGCTAAAGAAATGACCTCCATACCAATTGCCAAAGGTTGTATCCAGGCATTAAAACCCGAATTTTGGCCATTTGGAGTTTTCTTTAAAGCCCTTCTGGGGTAAATAAAATAAAAAAAGCTGTAAATAGCGGATTTACGGGTTCAACGTATGGATTTAGGCGCTAAATGGTGGATTTGGTGGAACCGGAACCTATTGCGATAAAGCCCTTTGGACAAGAGCCTTTTAGCGATTAAAAGAGCTTTATCTTCCCCATCATTACGGCAAGCTTATTCTTACTATTAGGATGGTTCTGGATTGGGCAAACCCCATTCCTAGGGCACAATTCACTCGGATCTCCCACTTATTTCCAAATAGAAACACTTATTACATCAAAATAGAATGTGTATTACATCATTCCTAAAGTGTTGGATCTAAGGGGATACCTTTATTCTCAAAAATTGTCAATTGCTTAAAGGGGAAAAGCCCTACAAGAACTTTCCCGCTGGACAAATCGTATGGCACTTCCGGTCCAAAAGAAACAATAAGCTCGACCGATTGGATGATTTGAAAAGATGGGGATACAAGGAACCGACTGTTTTGGAAAAGTATAAGGGAACCATATCCGGAATGTTGGGTGGAGTAGGAAGTTTGGAATTTCCGGAACTCCCTGATTTCTCTTTTCGTTTTCCTCCTGCCTCCAGTTTCAGCAACCTGACATTTGGGTCGGGATTCGGAACATTTTTATCCCATGTTGCACTATCGGTGATCCAAGGGCTATCGCTTTACACAAATACCTTGATATATAATGAGAACAAAACATTTTACAGGTCTAAAAGGACCCCTACTTACACTTTTCATTAGTTTGGGAATCGGCACTGGCCTGTTTGCCCAAAATGAGTTCATTACTACCTGGGAGACAACCACGGCGAATGAATCCATCACTATTCCAACAACGGGGAACGGTTACAGTTATTCCGTAGACTGGGGAGACGGAACTACAACTGGCGGATATACGGGAAACGCTGAGCACACCTACGGTAGCATTGGTACTTATACGGTGAAAATCTCAGGCAATTTTCCCCGGATTTACTTTAACGATACTGGGGACAAGTTGAAGCTTAAGGAAATTAACCAATGGGGAGATATCGCTTGGGAATCCATGGAAAGGGCTTTTTGGGGTTGTTCCAATATGGAGGTTAAGGCATCGGACGCTCCCGACCTTAGCAGCGTGGAGAGTATAAGCATCATGTTTTTCGATTGCACATCACTTACAGGTGATGCGAGCTTCTCCAACTGGAACTGGGACACCAGCAATGTGATTCATATGGTTAGTACGTTTCGGAACGCAACTGCCTTTAACGGGGATGTCAGTTCGTGGAACACCAGTAATGTGGTCAATATGGTTGGTACGTTTTGGGGGGCAAGCACCTTTAACCAGAACATCGGTTCCTGGGACACCAGTAAGGCGGACAATATGATTTCCGTGCTTCGGGACGCCAGTAGCTTTGACCAAAATTTGGGCGCTTGGAACTTAGGGAATTTGAACACTGGAACAAGCATGCTTGACGGCACGGCGCTCTCGATAGAAAATTGGGATAAAACACTTATCGGTTGGCGCAACAACACGGTATTTACCAAAACACCTACTAACATAGGTGCCAGTGGCCTGAAGTACTGCGAAGAGGGTACTGCCCGTACCGCGCTGATAGTTAATGGCGTCAACATCACTGGGGACGGCCTGTCAGATACCCCATTGGTTGCCGAATGCCAATCGACCGTGACACTTCAATTGGACACCAACGGCACGGCTACCCTGACGCCCAATCTCGTGGACAACGGCAGCGATGCCTGTGGGATGTCGTTGAGCCTGTCTGAGAATAGCTTTACAGCTGTTGGTACACCTACAGTGACCCTAACAGTGAGTAATGGCAACAGCAATACGGCCACTTGCACGACCACGGTAAATGTGGTGGACGACACTCCGCCTATAATCACCCTGGAGGGGGATAATCCACTCATTCTGGAATTGGGTGAGACCTATGTCGACCCCGGGGTCAAGGCAACGGACAATGTGGATGGGGATATCAGCAATAGTGTCTTTGTGGATAGTAGTTCGGTGGACACCAGTACCGTTACCGTTGGCGACGGATACACCGTGACGTATACTGTCTCTGATGCGCAGGGAAACGGGCCCACTGCGGTAACGCGTAGGGTTCAAGTGATAGATCCTCCTGTAGAAATTACTGCTTTTAACTTTTCCGAACAGTTGGGAGAGACCACTATAGATCCAGATAACCATACCGTGACTTTGGAAGTGGTCAACGGTACTGACCTTACCAATCTTGTGGCCACCTTTACGGTTTCGGACGGGACCTCGGTAGAGGTCAATGATGTCGATCAGGAAAGTGAAGTGACCCCCAACGATTTTACCAACCCTGTTAGCTACAAGGTAATCTCACCGAGGGGTCAAGTGGAAAAGCTGTGGACGGTGACCGTAATGGAAAGTCAACGGCCTTTTGTCCATATAACCCCGGGTACGGTGGGTGAACCTTTTGAGTTTGTGGGAGGGAACGTCCAGGGTGCCTTTCCCATAACCATCACCTTTTCCACCAAGGTAACTGGTTTTGAAGAATCAGACGTCCAGGTCACCAACGGAGAACTTCGGGAATTTGAGTTAGAGGATCCCAACACCTCTACCTATACAACCTGGGTGAGACCAACAGGAGGGGGAGACATCACGATAACCGTGCCGGAAAATGTGGCAATGGATGAAGCAGGAATTAACCAAAACCTGGCCAAAAGCATTTTTGTTGGTTACAATACCTCGCTGAGCGTAACCATAACCGGAGTGTCTTATACCAATAGTCAGAACGAAATTACTTTGACAATTAGATTTGCCACCGATATAACCGGTTTTGATGAGAGTGATATCATATATTCCGATAATACTTCCCTGAACAATTTCATCAAAATTTCCAACAACGAATATACGGTTGATATGGAACCGCCCACTGTAGACGGTGCAGTGGCCGAAGTCTTGATACCTCCCCATGTGGCCACGGCCACCGACCAAAGCAAACGCAACATGCCAACGACCTTTACGGTCACCTATGATACCACACCACCGGAAGTTACCCTGGTCTTTCCCGATACTTCCGAGTATCCTTGGGTTGTTCCAGGACGAATGACTAATGATAGTGGAGCTTACCTTTTGGTCACCGCCAATGAAGAACTGTCCAATCTCAATTCATCTCTGGACGAATCATTCGTTAGTGTGGAAAATTGCGCGTACGACGATGGTTACTTCGAAGGGGAACTCTATCTTGATGGGTTACCGGGCCCTATCAATGGGGATATTGCGAGGGTACAGTTATTGGCCGGAGCTTTTACGGACCTGGCCGGAAATGTCTCCCAGGCCTCCAATACCGTGGAATTTGTTTATGATTACGCCGTTGATGAGCCCAACTTTTTCCCTGAGGACAATGGAACGGATATTGACCCTTTTGAAAACTTGACCCTTACCTTTAATGAGGATGTCTTTGCTGGAAGAGGGGATATCGACATTTACCGTGCGAGCGATAATTTCCTGGTGTCGAGGATTGATGTTGAGGTGGATGAACAACGGGTTTCCTTCAACGGTACCACCGTGACCATTGACCCAGCCAATCCCTTGGACTATGACACGGACTATTACCTAAATATCGGTCCAGAGGTTTTCCAGGACATCTTTGGTAACGAATATGACGGCATTGCGGACAACGCCAGTTGGAACTTTAGGACAAAGATCGAGCCCGACAACAAGGCTCCTTTGATTACGCTATTGGGGGACAATCCCATGTACGTTGCTGTAGGGAACACTTATGTGGAACCAGGGGCTACGGCCGAGGACGACAGGGATGGAGTGATTGGAAGTGACGAAATCACAATTGGAGGGGATGATGTGAACACCAGCGTTGAAAACACCTATGAGGTGACCTATAATGTTAAGGATGCTGTGGGCAATGCGGCCCCGCAAGTGGTGCGGGAGGTTATTGTGGACGCCACGTCTCCGGAAATCACGCTTTTGGGGGACAATCCCATGTACCTTAGCGTGGGGGAGACTTATGGGGAACCGGGGGCCACGGCCACGGACGACAAGGAAGGGACTATTACCGTCCGAATTGCCATTGGTGGTGACGAGGTGAAAACCAATGTTGAAGGCATCTACAAGGTAACCTATGATGTTAAGGATGCAGCGGGCAATGCGGCCACGCAAAAGGTGCGGCAGGTTATTGTGGATGCTACGCCTCCAGTAATCACGCTTTTGGGGAACAATCCCATATACCTTAACGTAGGGGATACCTATGTGGAACCAGGAGCCACGGCCAAAGACGATAGGGACGGGGACATTGTAAGTGAAGGCATCACGGTTGGAGGAGATGCTGTGGACACCAGCGTGGAGGCCGCCTATGAGGTGACCTATGATGTTAAGGACGCCGCGGGCAATGCGGCCACACAAGTGGTGCGACAGGTTATTGTAGACTCCACACCTCCGATAATCACCCTTTTGGGGGACAATCCTATGTACGTTGCCTTGGGGGACATTTATGTGGAACCGGGGGCTACGGCCAAGGACGACAGGGACGGAGACATCGAAGGTGACGACATCACAATTGGAGGAGATATTGTGAACACCGCTTTGCTGGGTACTTATGAGGTGACCTATAACGTGCGCGATAAAGCGGGCAATGCCGCAGACCAGCGGACCAGGGTGGTCCTTGTGGAAACCGACTGCACGTTGTTGGAACTGACCGCCAACAACTTCCAAATTCTGGTTTCCGATGAAACCTGTTCCGGAAAGGAAAATGGAAGCATCCACATCCAGGCTACAACGGCATTGGATTATACGGTTTCCATTGCTGATACGGACGACAGTTTTCGTTCCGAACTCCTGGTGGATGGACTCGCCCCAGGGGCCTATACCTTGTGTATTGGCCTTGAAGGGGTCGCTGACTGTGAACAGTGCTTTGAAGCAACTATAATGCCAGGCATGGTGCTGGAAGGAACCAGCGCAGTGGTTCGGAACAGCATCGCCAGGGCCCAGGTGAGCGTTTCCATGATTTCCGGTACCGCTCCATATAAGGTATTTGTTAACGGGCATTATCAGGCCACTTATGGTACACCGGACTTTATGGTGGATGCAGTGGATGGGGACCAGGTAAAGGTAACCTCCAGCCTTCCCTGTGAGGGCACGTTTTCCGTGCCAGTGGAACTGCAAGGCCAAGTGTCGGCCTTTCCGAACCCCGTGACTTCTGAACTCACGGTTACCCTTCCATCGGGCATGGACCATTGCGCCCTGTCCGTCCACCAGATGAATGGCGCTTTGGTTTTTCAGGAAGTTTACGACACCACCAGCGGATATGTCCAAATTTCCATGGAGGGACTGCCTAGCGGAATGTACCTGCTAAAGGTCCAGGACAAAAAAAACCCCATAACCTTCAAAATCGTAAAAAAATGAAAAAGACCTTGATGCCCTTAATGGCCCTCTCCTTATTGCTGTTTGCCTGTGGCGAGTCCGAAAAAGTGGAGGAACCCGATGTGGATGCACCTACAGTGCCTGCCCTTAGCTTTCCCACGGCTGATTTGGCCTGTACCCATTACGAACTGGAGTTCCGATGGACAACCTCCACGGATGACAGTGCAGGAATCATTCGCTACCAAATCGATATCTCTGAAGACGGTAGTTTTGGTAGTATTGACTTCAGCGATGTGGTAAGCGGTACAGCAGCCACCTTTACACTGGAGCCAGGAATCACCTATTACTGGAGGGTGAATGCCATGGACGGCAATAGTAACAAGAGTGCCTATTCACCCTCCCGAATGTTCTATACCGAGCCTGAGGCCGGGACCAACACACTGCCAACAATTCCTGAAATTGGCTCTCCTACCTTAGGTAGCACGGTATCCGGAAGTACAGTGGAACTCTCCTGGCAGGTGACGGATGAAGATGGGGACGAACTGCTTTATGATATTTACTTGGGTGCCGACAGTACACCGGAACTACATACTTCAAATGTGAATGGGAACATCTTGGAAGTACCCGTGGAAGCGGGAACAAAATACTATTGGCGTGTAGTGGCCAAGGATGCCCAACAGGGGGTGTCCGTGGGACAGCTATGGCATTTTAATGTGCAATAAGTATTTGATTATGGAATCCAATGTTTTTAAAATGAAAACAAAAATAAACAGATCGTTGTGTGTGCTGGCATTTATAGGCCTTTTCGCAGACCATTCAAGGGGCCAGCAGGACCCGCAGTACACGCAGTACCTCTATAACCACAATATTGTGAACCCTGCTTATATCATAGGTGAGGGCGGGCGCCTTAATGCGGGGCTGCTCTACAGGGCCCAATGGGTCGGGGTAGAGGGCTCCCCGCGTATCATCAATGCCTTTGGGCAGTTCCGTTTGAACGAGAGGATGCAATTGGGGCTCTCCCTGGTCCGGGACGACATTGGTTCGGGGGCATTGTTGGAGGACAACCTCTATGCGGACTATGCCTACATCCTGCCATTGGGAGGGGAAAGTTCCCTTTCCCTGGGCCTAAAGGCCGGCTTCACCTTCTTTAATTCGGATTTTGCCGGTTTTGGTTTCGATGAGACTACAATAGATCCCACTTTTTTGGAGCCCACCAGTGAGGTGTTCCCGAACATTGGGGCCGGGATGTATTATACGAACAAGAACTTTTATGCCGGGTTTTCGGCATTGAACCTTTTGAATGCCAGACATTTGGATCAATCCGAAGGTGTAATTAACCGGGGCCGGGAGGAAGTGCACTATTACCTGACCTCAGGCTACACATTTAACATGTTCCCATCAGTTTTTTCCCTTAGGCCCTCGGTACTGGCCAGGGGTGTCCGTGGGGCGCCGATGATTTTGGACCTGAACCTCAATGCTGTGTTGTACGATCGTTTTGAGGTCGGTGTGGGGTACCGAACGAGTGAATCGTTCCTTTCGATGATCAATTTTAGGTTGAGCCCAAGGTTACGGGTGGGGTACGCCCATGACCATACGGTGAACAATCTGGGGGGATTCGGTTCCAGCTCGCACGAGGTGTTCCTGTTGTTCAATGTTGATTTTAAAAGTAGTACCGATTCAGAACCTCCATTGGATACGGAGGATGAGTAACCTTGCTTTGGCGGTTCCATTGCCAATGGCCTGCCTCGAGGGAGTTCATTGAAGAGACCTTGTCATTTTGTGCCAGTGGTCCGAGCTATCACCCCGGCTACCTTTAAAAAGGGTTTGATCGGCTCACTCATCTACCATACGGTCATTTCGAACCGACCCAGAGCGGAGTCGAAGGGGAGTGTGAGAAATCTCTGGACACTGATTTTTAGATTTCTCAATCGTTGTTACACTCCTCATTTGGAAATGACAAAGGAAACCCAATCGTCCTTGCATGTCCTACTACTGCACTAAGGTTTATTCTTGATATGGGGCGGTTTTGGATTGGGCAAACCCCATTCCCAGAAACGATTGACTGGGATTTTCCACTTATTTCCAAATAATGACAACTATTACATCAGCAAGGGACGCTTGTTACATTATTGTTAAAGTGTTGGCGGTAAGGGGATACTTTTACTTCTAAAATGGCCATAATTGCTTGAAGGGGAAAAATCCTACAAAAACCTTCCTGACTGGGCAATCGTATGGCGCTTCCGGTCCAAAAGAAACAATAGGTTCGACCGGTTGGATGATTTGGAAAGATTGGAATATAAAAGCAACCGACCGTTTTGGAAGAGTATAGGGAAACAATGTCCGGGAAGTTAAGGGGAGTAGGGAGTTTGGAATTTCCGGGACCCTCTGATTGCTCGCTATGCTCATCTCCCACCGCCGATTTCGATGCCATGACATTTGGAGTAGGACTCGGGGGATTCCTTTTCCGCGTTGTACTGTCGGTCGCCCAAGAGCTATCTCCAGTACATGGAAACCTTTACAATGCAAATACCTTGATATATCATGAGAACAAAACATTTTATGGGCCTAAAGCCTATACTTACACTTTTCATGGGCTTGTGGATCGGCACGGGCCTGTTTGCCCAAAATGGTAGTGATGTGTTCATCACCACTTGGAACACGACCAACAACGGCCCTTCCAACGACAACTCCATCACTCTCCCTTTGACTGGGACCTATGATGTGGATGTGGGCAATGACGGTATCTATGAACTGACGGACCAGACCAATGAAACTACTGTAAACGTTGTCACTGAAGGCTATTCAGCAGGAGTGATACAAGTAGCCATTCGCAATGCCCAATCCGGCGGGACCCTGAGCAGGATAAATTTCAATAATTCTGGCGATAGGGAGAAGATACTTTCCGTGGATCAATGGGGCAGTATAGCTTGGAGCAGAATGGATTTTGCATTTAAGGGTTGTCCCAACCTTGACGTTAAGGCCACCGATGCTCCAGACTTGAGCAACGTGACGAATATGACCAGTATGTTTACCGAGTGTAGTTCACTTCAAGGTAGCGCGGGATTTAACACCTGGAACACGGCCAAGGTGCAATTCATGCAGCGCGTGTTTGAGAAAGCAACCGTCTTTGACCAGGACATTGATAACTGGAACACCAGTAGCGTGAGCAATATGGTCGGCATGTTTCTGGACGCTACCGCCTTCAATGGAAACATCGGTTCCTGGAACACTGGTAATGTGACCGATATGCGCTTTATGTTTCTGAACGCGATGGCCTTTAACCAGAACATTGGAAACTGGGACGTAAGCTTGGTAGAAGTTACAAGCTATATGTTCGAGAGTAGGCAGGGGACTAAAACGGCATTTAACCAGAACCTGGGCAATTGGAATCTGAGGAGTTTATCTACCGCTTCCGGCATGTTTGATTTCAGCGGAATTTCCCCTGCCAATTGGGATGCCACGATCAAAGGTTGGAATGCCCAAAGCCTTACCAACAGTGTCACCATCGAGGCCGAAGGACTGAAATACTGTGACGCCGTAGAGCGCAATAACCTGAACAGTGGAAGTTTTAAAGTTAACAAGGATACTCAGGACACGGCTCCGCCGGAGGCACTGTGCAAGGATGTGGAGGTCCAACTGGACGACACTGGCCGGGCCAGCCTGACAACCAGCGACGTGGACGACGGTTCCTACGATGCCTGCAGTACCGTCTCATTATCATTAGGTGCGTCCCAGACCAGCTTTACTGGTGCCGATGTTGGTACGGATTCCATAACGGTTACCCTTACGGTTACCGATGATAATAATGCCAATTCAACATCGACCTGTACGGCCGATGTGACTGTAAAAGATACTATTGACCCAGTGGCGGCCTGCCAGAACACCACAGTACAATTGGATGGGACGGGCAATGTAACGGTCCAACCGGCGACTGTAAACAATAGTTCTACCGATAACTCTCTTCTTACCGGGGGAAACTTGACCTTTGCCTTGGATGAGGATACCTTTACTTGTTCCGATGTAGGGGATAATACGGTGACCCTTACGGTGACCGATAAAGGCGGAAACACAGACACCTGCCCGGCTACGGTAACCGTACAGGATGTAACCAATCCCACGGCCCAGTGTAAGGATGAAGTTACACTTGAACTGACCACCGGGAATAACAATACGGCCACCCTTACGGGAGATGATTTGGATGATGGTTCCAGCGATAACTGTGAAATCCAATCTTTGGGCGTGTCTCAGACTAATTTCAACGTTTCCCATCTGGGCACGCGCACCATCACCCTGACGGTGACCGACACCGTTGGCCTAACAGGTACCTGCGATACCACGGTGAACGTGGTGGATGGTACGGCCCCCACAGTAAGTTGCAAGGACACCACCGTTATACTGACCGGATCGGATGATGAGTCAATCTTCCCAGCGGCGGTTCATGCCAGTTCGTCTGACAACATTGATGGCAACCTGGACTTTGATCTGAGCAAGGAAACCTTTGGCTGTTCCGATGTGGGGGAGCACACGGTGACCTTAACGGTGACGGATGATTACGATAACACGGGCAGCTGCACCGCTACGGTAACGGTCGAGGATGTAGTCCCGCCTGAGGCCATATGCAGTCAGGAAGCCACAATTATTGAACTGGACGCGAACGGCACGGCCGCCCTGGATGATGCCTCCCTTTTGGATTTGGATGGCGGTTCTACCGATGCCTGCGGGCAGATTGTCACCCGTGGCGCATCCCGTTATAGCTTCTCGGCCGTCGGCACGTACTCGGTGACCCTGACGGTGACCGACAATAGTGGTCTCTCGGACAGTTGCAGCACGGCCCTGGTAACTGTGACGGATGAGAGGGACCCTAACCCCAAATGCAAGGAGGACAACATCATTGTTGAACTAAGTGCCCAGGGCAGCGCTACGATTGCCGCAACGGACGTGGACGACGGCTCGTTCGATAACAGTGGTATCGATCCAATCCTTTCCCTGGACAAGAAAGACTTTGACTGTTCCAATTTGGGGAATAATTTGGTGACCCTGACCGTGGAAGATGGCAGCGGAAATACGGCTACCTGCACCGCTACGGTAGAGGTCAAGGACGTTACCCCTCCAACGGCGCGGTGCAAGACAATTGAGACTGACCTGCCCGAAGATGGTACGGCTCGCCTAGCGGCCGATGATTTTAACGACGGTTCCAGCGATACCTGTGATGAAGAGGTCATCGTGTCCCTGGACTTTGGGCCGCGCATATGGCTTACGGGCGAAGACCTCGGTGAGAACATGTATACCCTAATTGTAATGGATGATAACAACAACCAAGCTACATGCGAGGCCAAGGTAACCTTGTTGGACAAAATTGACCCCGAAGCCGGATGTAGGGACGTTACCGTGGAACTGGATGCGTCCTCGGGCAGTGCTACCATCATTGCGGTAGATGGAGACGACGATAATTACGATTCGGACTATAATGTAAACGACGACTCGGACGATAATAGTGAAGAGATGTCCTTTTCCCTGAGTAAGGCCATCTTCGGTTGTTCCGATGTAGGGCCGAACACAGTGACCCTTACGGTGACCGACCCCGTTGGGAACACGGATACCTGTGAGGCCACGGTGACAGTGGAGGACAATGTCGATCCGGTGGCATTGTGCAAGGCGGCAACGCTCCCCTTGGGCGCTGACGGCACGGCCACTTTAACAGCTGACCTCGTGGACAACGGTTCCAGTGACGCTTGCGGGAACGTTACCTTGGAGGTATCCCCCAGTAGGTTTACAACCGCGGACCTTGGCGAGCATACGGTAACTCTAACCGTGACCGACGAGGATACGAACAGCGCGACTTGCATGATTACAGTGACCGTGGTGGATGAGACACCTCCAATAGTACACTGTAAGGACGTCACCATACAACTGGATGCTTCGGACAGTGCTGTGATTACTACCGCGGACGTGGACAATGGCTCCACAGACAACGATGGCATTGCATCCCTTTCCCTGGACAGGACCAACTTTGGCTGTTCCGATGTAGGGGAAAATACAGTGACCCTTACCGTGACGGACAACAGCGGTAATACGGCCAACTGCACCGCCACAGTAAAGGTGGTGGACGTGACCCTGCCGATAGCCGTATGTGGGGTGGCAATGCTCGAACTGGGCATTGATGGTACGGTGGCCCTAAATGCTGCCACCGTGGACAATGGTTCCAGCGATACCTGTGGAAACGTAACATTGAGTGTATCCCCAAGTAGTTTCACGGCTACCGAACTGGGCACAAATACGGTAACCCTAATGGTGACCGACAACAATGGCAACGAAGAAGACTGCACAGCCACGGTGACCGTGGAGGACAACTTAGCTCCCACGGCCATTTGCCAGGATACCACCGTGGAACTGGACACGGAAGGAAGTGCAACGATTGCTGTGGCCGATGTGGACAACGGTTCGTCCGATAACAGCGGCACCACTGTGTCGCTTTCCCTGGACAGGACCAGCTTCAACTGTTCCAATGTGGGGGAAAACACCGTGACCCTTACAGTGACCGACGATAGTGGAAATACGACCAGTTGTACCGCCACCGTAACGGTAACCTCACCCCTAAGGGCCATTGTTACCAATAGCGGACCAATTTGCCAGGACTCCCCTTTACAATTGAACGAAACAAGTGGACTGGGGACCTCATGGTCATGGACCAGTAATGGCAATGCCGTATTCAACGATTCTGACATACAAAATCCGGAAGTGACCGGTGTTTCGGATGGAGAGGAGTTTACCGTTACGATAACCCAGGCAAATGGCTGTACCGCTACGGGTACTACCGTAGCCTTTGTTTTGGAGCCCCCAGTCTTGGAGGTAGCTGAGGAACAGGGTTTCTGTGCCTCCGAAAACCCCACGGTATCGGATTTGGAAATCCCCGGTAGTGGCACCGTGCGCTGGTATCCGGACGCGAGCAGTAGCATGGAACTGGTGAGTGAAACCTCCCTGGTGGAGGGTGGCATTTATTACGGATCATTGGAGGATGCCAACGGATGTATTTCCAATCAAAGGGTTCCTGTAAAAGTTACCGTAGCCAATTGCGGTAGGCTGGAAGATTTGAATAGACGTGGGTTTTCACCGGATGGCGATGGAATCAATGATACTTTTTCCGTTTCCTGGCTTAGGAGTGAATACCCCAAATATACCATGACGATTTATGACCGAAATGGCTCCCTGGTGTATAAGGGTGATGTGAGTACACCGGACTGGGATGGTAGCGCCACCCGAAGCATCACCCTGGGGGATGGCAAACTACCCAACGGGGTGTACTACTATACGATAGATTTTGGGGACGGGACCACACCATCGTTTCAAGGAATCATCTATCTGAACCGATAAAAAAAGAGCAAGAACAAAACATATCCAAAAAGTAAACATGAAAGCAAAAATTAACAGATCACTATTGGTACTGACATTTATAGGCCTTTTTACACACCTTTCAAGGGGCCAACAGGACCCACAGTACACGCAGTACCTCTATAATCACAGTATTGTGAACCCTGCCTTCATCATTGGTGAGGGCGGGCGCCTCAATGCCGGGCTACTTTACAGGGCCCAGTGGGTAGGGGTGGAGGGCTCTCCGCGTATCATCAATGCCTTTGGGCAGTTCCGTTTGAACGAGAGGATGCAGCTAGGGGTCTCCCTGGTCCGGGACGACATTGGTTCGGGGGCATTGTTGGAGGATAATGTCTATGCGGACTATGCCTATATTCTGCCATTGGGCGGGGAAAGCTCCCTTTCCCTGGGCCTAAAGGCTGGTTTTACCTTCTTTAACTCCGATTTTACCGGCATTGGTTTCGATGACACCACTATAGACCCCACCTTTTTGGATCCAACCAGTGAGGTGTTCCCGAACATTGGGGCCGGGATGTATTATACGAATAAGAACTTTTATGTTGGGTTTTCAGCGTTAAACCTTTTGAATGCCAAGCATTTGGATCAGTCCGAAGGGGTGGTTAACCGGGGTAGGGAGGAAGTACACTATTATCTGACCTCGGGCTACACATTTGACATGTTGCCATCAGTTTTTTCCCTGAGACCCTCAGTATTGGCCAGGGGTGTGCGTGGGGCACCGATGATCTTGGACCTGAACCTTAACGTTGTACTGTACGATCGTTTTGAGGTCGGTATGGGGTACCGAACGAGTGAATCGTTCCTTTCCATGATCAATTTTAGGTTGAGCCCAAGGTTACGGGTGGGGTATGCCCATGACCATACGGTGAACAATCTTGGAGGATTCGGATCCAGCTCGCACGAGGTGTTCCTGTTGTTCAATATTGATTTTAAAGGTAGTGCCGATTCAGAACCACCATTGGATGCGATAGATGAGCAACCTTAGACACGTTGCGGTAATCCTGTATTGTCTTAACGATAATCTTCCGCTAGATAAATAACAGTCCATTTGGCTATTTGAATCAGGTGTATTGTTATGGGAGAAAGTAAAAACCAAAAGGCCTTGGAATTGGGACCGGGGATTGCTTGTGTAATCACCAATGTTTTTAGTGACTTTTTTCAAGTCCTGTTAAAAAAACTAGGACCGTTTAGGCTGTCTTTGGAGTTATGCATCCACTTATTCGAATATAGGTACACTTATGCATTTGCTTTTCAAACAGGGGGTATCTCAGTATAATTTTAACATTACCTAAAGACTATGGAACCAATGTTCAAGCCACCATTTCTTAGTCTAAGATGCAGTGTTGAAATGGGGCTAAATGATGTAAAATCAGTAAACCAAATTAAACTATGAGAAAATTATACCTCTTCATTCTTTTGGCAATGAGCACGCTGTATCTTCAAGCGAATGAACCAAGTCCTTCATTGGACCTTACCAGCGGTGATGTGCTAAAATGTTTGATACAAGCGGCAGAAAGTCAGGGCTGGAGTTTGATCAAGGCATTCCATAACTCCGAAGGGAAACTGGTGGTCATATTTTTAAAAGATGGAAAGACAAGGGAATATGTAAGCAATACCTAGTGGTTTCCGGGTGCTCGGGTTCACCCTGATGGTGATATTTCATCAATGAATTGGATTGTTTACTTAGCCCATCCTATTTTTATATTCAAGTTGTTCTTCGTTGTTTGGATAGAGGTGCTTCAATACCACATACCTTTCGTGATGTTCTGAAAGGCTTTCCTATTGTTGATAATCTGAACGGTTATCACTGGGATAGGGTGCAATCCCACAGAATCTTTCAATGATACATACCTTTAAACCTCACGAGCTCAAGATGCTCTCTCCGTATATTTATTCTCAGTATTTTGATTATCAAATGTTTAAAATCTTGACCAATGGTCTTTTTTCAAGTTCCCCAAGGCGAATCCGTTATATTTGATTATTCCAATCTTACCCGAATTATAAAGAGAATATGTTGCTTTTTGCTGTTACTCACATTATCGCTGTCCGGGCAAGAAGGGGATTTGACCGACACCATGGATTCACTGAAACTGAAGATACATGAATCAAAAGGAGGTGAACGTCTCATGTGGATGGACAGTCTTACCAGATTGATCGGCGACAGGAAGGATTTTAAATACGACTCCATCGCCAGGACTACGATTGATTACGCCTTGAAACTTGATTCCACACGATTGGCTCTGGAACATGCCAACTTACTGGTTATATATAATTGGCAGGAATTGAGAAAACCGGAGCAGGCCTTAGATCTTTTCAACGACCTGAAGGAAAGGGTCCCTGATGATCGGCATTTTTTGGAGTGGAGTCGATTGTACAGGGAGGGTGGTCGCAACTATACCATGCTCAACCGGCTTGATGAAGCTCTGGATAGTTATGAACGGGCTTACTCATATGCCGTTCAGGCCAATAATCGGACCCAAATAGGCATTCTTAAAAATTCGATAGGGCAGGTGCTTTCCGTTATGGGCGATTTCCAGGGGGCAGCTACGGCACTACAGGAATCCTATCAAATTTTATCAGTGAGCGACCTTGAAACAGCCTGGCGACCAAAGGGGAGTCTTGCCATATTATACTCTCAGAACGGACTACAGGAAGAGGCCAAAAAAATACGTCTGGAAATCATTGAAGAAGCAAGGGGATATCAAAGTATAAAGAATAAGAATGAAGTACTCAATGGTCAGTTTTTTAACCAGGCCTTTGACGAAATGTTGAATGGAAGCCAAAGTGAACGGATCAGATATCTTGATTCCACTAGGGTGTATGCCTTCAAAACGGAGTATAAATTTCACAAACTGCAGGTGTTGGTAGGTCAGCTGAGTGCCTATGCCGAAAATGGGATGCTGGAAAAAGCGGAGGAGGCAAAGAAAGAGCTGGAGGAGCGGAAAAAGAACGGGGGATTCTTTGAAGTGGATGAGTATCACCTGGCCATGGCACATTATGAATTTGCAAAAGGCAACTACAAAAATGCGGCAATCTTGGGGGAACAGGAATATGACAAGGTCAAGAATTCCCCGTACTACGAAGGAATCTATATGGCCCATGGTTTCTTGTCCAAAGTGTACGACCGTCTTGGCGATATGGAAAGGGCGTATACGCATTTTAAGGAATACCACAGAATAAAGGACTCCATAGAAACTGTTCAAAAGGCAAACGGTTTTTCCTTTTACCAGGCACTTTATGAGGCTGAGAAAAAGGATTCCGAGATTGATTCCCAGAAATCGGAGATTGCGCTTTTGAACGCTAGGAACAAGGCCAAGAACATGTGGATCATTTTTGGTGGCCTTGGGGCGCTGGCCGTATTTTCAATTGTATATTTGTGGAGAATACAGTATTTTATTAGAAAAAAGCAGCAGATTCAGGCTCAATTTTCCAGGAACCTTATCAAGGGTCAGGAAGGGGAGAGGACCCGTGTGGCTAGGGAACTGCACGATGGGGTGGGTCAAAAGTTGATGTTGTTGGCGAAAAGAACAAAATTAAGTGGTGATTCCGAGACGACAGCCCTTGCCTTGGACATCTTGGAGGAGCTGCGGAGTGTTTCCCGCCATTTACATCCCGCCACTCTGGAGAAGTTGGGTTTTTCCGGAGCGGTAAGGGCAATAATCGACGATGTGGACGCGAACACGGAAATCTTTTTCACCCACCATATCGAAGATGTGGACGACCTGTTAAGCGATGAGGGTTCCCTTCATCTCTATCGAATGGTGCAGGAGATACTCAACAATATAGTGAGGCATTCCGGGGCCAAGGCCGCATCAGTGAACGTTGAAAGAAAAGTGGGCACCATAGAAATGGTGGTGAAGGACAATGGGAAAGGGTTCAGCTTTAAGGAGAAACTCCGTGACCGATCCAGTCTGGGAATGCGAACACTTTTGGAACGGGCCAAAATCGCCGGAGCAAAGTTCCATGTGGAGAGCGGAACCTCATTGGGGACGACAATTTCACTGGTAATGCCCACGTAAAGAATAGGTATGAAAGATGTTTCCATAATTATAGCCGATGACCATCCTTTGCTGTTAAAGGGACTTTATGAAGAACTGATCGCCAATGATTATAATGTGGTTGGACAGGCCTCTGATGGCATGAATGCCTTAAAACTTATTTTGCAGTATAGACCAACACTGGCATTGATAGATATTGATATGCCTTTTTTATCGGGTTTTGAAGTTGTAAAAATGGCCAAGGAGAAAGGAATTCCCACGAATTTTATTGTCCTGTCCTTTCATAAGGAGGTGAGTTACCTGTGTCAGGCCAAAGCACTTCAAATTAATGGGTACCTGCTCAAAGAAGATTCTTTTTTCGAAATTGAACGTTGCATTCATGCGGTGGCCAAAAACCAAACCTATTTTAGCCCTTCATTGGATTCGCTTACACTGCACAGCGCCAATGATGAATTAAAAAAATTGACGCTACTGACGTCTTCTGAGGTTACCATTTTAAAGCTTGTTGCAAAACAGGCATCAAATATCAACATTGCCGACCATCTTTGTGTTTCTGTGCGAACGGTGGAAAAGCACAGAAGCAATATTATTGCAAAGCTGGCATTGGAGAACAGTACCAATACCTTGACCCATTGGGCCATAACCAACCAGAAAGTTATACAGGAGCTCTAAAGCTTAGTTTTTTCCTACAAAAAAGGTCTTCTTTTTCATTCTATACGTACTAGCACGTATTTTTTACGTGCTTTTTCTTATTTCCCGAATAAGTGGTTCGAGGATAACTTGCAGTTCAATAAAACACTACAATTCCAAAGTATTCAAAATATAGGAATTACATAAGTGGGCCTGATATAATTATGTTAGGGAAGTAACTGTAATAAACGAAAAAAGAGACACATTCTTGAACCATAACAACAAACATCACATATTATCAAATTTCACCACTTATTACCAGTGTTTTGTTGGTAGGGCCCTGTGGGCCGAGTTTAATTTATTAACCCAAATTTTGGCAACACATGTATTGGGAAAGATTCATTTTTTTAAAAAATCTAAAGGATCGTCCAAAAAGTTGCCTAAGACTATTATGCATACCTATATAGATTGTACCAATTTTGGGCAACTTCAAAAAATGTTGGACGACCTTAGAAAGTCCTATGGTAAGGCCAAAGCATTGCAGGACAGATTGTCCAAAAATGTCATTACGGAATACTTTGCGGGAAACATAGTGATTCTGGAAAAACAGCTGTTGACCTCCATGGAAATCATTAACGCCATGGATGAAGGGCATCTGAAGCGAATGGACCAGGAAGTAAAGATCCGCTATAGGACAACTACTCCATTGGAACACTTGGAATTGGATGCACGGGGATTACTCGATTATATGGAGAAAGGTAACTCAATTTCCAAACCCCTGACTTTAAGGGGCTTTCTCCCAAAAAGAATGAAACAAAGACTTTACATTACCCGCAAAGTAAAGGTCAATGGCAATCCTTGCAATACCAAGGAAAGTCTGGTATTGGTTATTCAGGACTTACAATTAAAACAAGGATTTAGGAAGTTATCCCGGTTATGGGACTTAGAAATGATTTTGACTGGTACCTACCACTTTCAATACGGTTTCTTTAAAAAGTCCATCCTTACGGCCATTGATCTCATTACGGAAATCGAAAACGCGGAAAATATCCGTAAGGAAATCCAAAAAACATCAAATCTGAGATTACAGCCCTTTGAGGAAAAATGTACAGTTTCAAAAAGAGATAAAAAAATAGATGTATCGGACGAGGTCGATGATGTGGTTGAATACAGCTTTGATGTTATCGCATGTCACTTTAGTGAGGATGCACTGAACATAAAAAAGGAATGACATTCCTATATGATGGGTTGCGATTGCAATGAAAACGTGGCATAGCTTACCCAGCAGGTGTCATTGGGTCCTGGTTTTCAATATTCCTTTTGTCCTTAAAAGGTGTGGGGATTTTCAGGACACGGATTAAAAGCTAAAGAAAAGGAATTGATTACGTTGGAAACGACCAGTTCCTATCGGGTTTTCAAATGAATCCCACTTCTTAATGGGACTCACAGTGGCGGAGCCGTGAAATAAATCCATTATGTGTTAAAAACCGAACATCCCAATTATGATTTTGAAGCCATATCATGTTTTGTTGAAGTTTTTAAGGAATAACACTTCATTATGGGCTCCAATACCAAAAAGAATCGGGCAAGGGACCATGCCTTGATACTCATGAAAAAGAACGCAAAAATATACGTGGCCGGGCATCGTGGATTTGTTGGTTCGGCAATTTTGGAAAGTTTAAGGGGCAAAGGTTATGAAAACCTGGTTACCCAGGAACATAGGAGATTAAACTTGGTTGATTCCGTTGCTACGGCGTCCTTTTTTAAAAGGGAAAGACCCGAATACGTATTTCTTGCCGCGGCTAAGGTTGGAGGAACTCTTGTCAATAATTACCACCGGGCAAATTTCATTTATGAAAATTTAATGATTCAGAACAACGTAATCCACCAAAGCTATATCCATAGTGTGAAAAAACTGCTTTTTTTGGGAAGTACCTGTATTTATCCCAAAAAAACATACCAACCCATAAAAGAGGAATACTTGCTCACCGGAAATCTTGAGTACACCCATGAACCCTATGCGATTGCTAAAATTGCGGGCATAAAAATGTGCGAGAGTTATAACATACAATATGGCACAAATTTCATCTCGGCCATGCCGACCAATCTTTATGGTCCCAAAGACAATTTTGACCTGGAGACCTGCCACATATTGCCTGCACTGCTTCGAAAAATACACTTGGGGAAGTTGTTGGAAGATTGTGATTGGGACAGCATACGAGAAGATTTAAATAGCCGACCTATTGAAGGAATAAATGGAAGGGCCAATAAGAAAGAAATTATTGGTATCATGGAAAAATTTGGTATTAAGGCAGGGGACAGCAAAAGTGTAAAGGTAGAAATAGGCGGAAATGGCAAACCCCTTAGGGAGTTCCTTTGGAATGGTGATATGGCGGATGCATGTATTTTTTTGATGGAGCACGAAAGCTTCAAGGGTTCTTTTAACATTACCCCTAGCGGTGGTAAGCAAATGTTGTCCCAAGCTACTTTAAACCATGATTCAGGCAAAATGCGCAATACCCACATCAATGTGGGGACCGGAAAGGAGATTTCCATAGCAAAACTTGCAAAAACGATTACACAGCTACTTGATTTTAAAGGCAGATTGGCCTTTAACACCTCTGGATTGGATGGTACCTCCCACAAAACTACGGACGTTACCAAATTAAATAGTCTTGGTTGGAAACACAAGGTGGAATTAAACGAAGGAATAGCACAATTGTATCAATGGTATAAAGCTACCGTTGAAGGGACATCACGACAATTATCAAAAAAAAAATTATGAACATCAACAAAATAGCAATAGTCCTTATCTTCTGCTGTATGGGCCAAATGATGTGTGCCCATGCGGGAGGGCATGGTTCCGAACTTAGAAATTGGAACATTGTTGGGGAACAAGCAAGCGTTTTCCAAGCCTCCTTTTTATTGTATAAGAACAATACCGTTTTTTTTGAGGACAGGAATGGCGAAATTCTCAAATATCCCCTCTCTGCATTGGCTTTTGAAGACCAAAACTATATTCTTGAAAGACATAACGGAATAGCATCCTTAAACCTACAAAACCGATCGGAGAAGTTGTTTGGTTATAAAAGGAATCTGCCTTTTTACCTTTCCATTGCCCTTGGAATACTTTTATCGATTTGCCTTATGGTCTGGCCCAAAAAATCGAGGTCATTTAAAATTCTGCTCCATGCTGTTGCTTTGCTCTTTGTTTCATCGGTGTTTGTTACTTGCAGCGAGGATAAGAATATTGGAAATTTAAATGATTTCCCTTCCGTGCCTGCCAACGACATGGAAAACATGGGTTCCCATTTTGGAAAGTTTACGGGGGTGGCCACTAGTTTTGATGATACCTACTTTTACGTTTCTTCCCCTGGTTTTCCGGAACACAATATGATGGAGGGTATTACAGCTTGGAATCGACAGGTTCCCGTTCCCCAGGACTATTCGGGGGATAATAGTTGGGCAATCCCAATACAACCTGTATTGGCAGATGAGCCTTTTTCCCTAAGGGAACATTTTATGAAAGGAGCCATTGCCATTGCAGTGAACGGAATTCCTATATTCAATCCCCTCAACAATAGGGGAGAGGATACAAAGCTTATAGGGGAACTTGATGAGTGGGGAGGACATGCCGGAAGGGCAGATGACTATCATTACCATATTCCACCGGTGCACCTGGAAGCTACGGTAGGGGCAAATAATCCAATTGCCTATGCTCTGGATGGTTTTCCCATATATGGAAAAACCACCGATGAATTGGACGAGTTTTTTGGAAAATTTAATGACGACGGTTCCTATCAATACCATTCCATTGACGATTATCCCTATTTTATTCCCAAAATGCGCGGTAAGGTTTCGTTGGATCCAAACACAACTGCCCCGGAAGATCAAATATGGCCGCAAGCACTATCCATCCCGTTGAGACAAGTTTCGGCACCATCATTAAGCAATGGGTCCATTTCCTTTGGTCCAACCGGCACAAATGCATACACTTTGGCGTATCAAGATGAAAACGGTAACGATATTGCCACAATAAACTACGACTGGGACAATACTGGTTTATATACCTTTCAATATGTGGCTGCGGATGGAACCGGCACCATAGAAACGTATCAGGGATTTGCCTGGCAAGGTGAAGGCAGTGGGACCTCGGACTTTACGCTGAGCAGTGTTGCGATTGATGAAAATGGAGAGCTTTTGGATGATTATAAATGTGAGGAAAAGGTTAATGGAAGTGAAGCTTCCATACCCCTGGCCTGGTCCAATGTGCCAGAGGGAGTCAACAGTTTGGTCATAATCATGCACCATTATCCTTTTCCCGATGATACTTCGGAAATCAACTCATACCTATTGCTTTGGGGGATTGATCCCAGTATTACCGAAATTCCGCATGGGGGAGCGGATGACGGTGATTGGTTCATGGGTGCAAATAAGGACGGTAACGCAATCTCTTATACTTCCCCTTGTTCACCTGGCACGGGAAGCCATGAATATACCATCACTTTATATGGATTATCGGAAACACCACCAACGTTGCCCCAAACAAATTCAGTTGACGTGACCTATGATGTATTGATTGATGCCATTTCAAGTGTCACGGTTATAGATAAGGCGACCCTCACATTCAATGATGTGAACTGAATTCCTTGGGTCAATTGCGGATAAGGAAACGCTTAGGGCTTCAAAATATTCAGAACCCTGGAAATAATGAGGAAATCAATTTTGTTGATAACGTTTTTTATGGGTACGTACTATCTAACCGCACAAACGGAAGAAAACGATTTGATTTCGACAGCTATTGATAATAAAAACCGCCCATTGGTGCGAACGGAGGAAAAATATTTGATTTCGGTTGGAATAAATGCCATTGTCAACGACGTCAGGAGTGATGGAAGCTATTTCAACCTAAATCGTCTGAATCGTTTGGATTTACAAAATCCATTTTTCTTGGGTGTGGAACGGAAGTTGTCCAAGGGGTTTTCTTTAGAAGCCCTGGTATCCATAAATGAGTTGGAACTTTTAAATGAGGTTTCCCAACAAGAGGAATTTGGATATTTTGGAATGGACATCAACGGGAAACTTTATTTGGAATATCTGTTTGCCAAAAGACATCAGAATAGGTGGGATTTATATATGGCCGGAGGTTTTGGTTTGTACGATTTAAATGATGACATCGCATTCACTTACAATGTGGGCGGAGGGCTGCAGCTTTGGTTCACTAAAGCTTTTGGTGTAGGATGTAAGGGTATGGGGAAATTAGGGATACGGCCAATGAATGAATTGGTAAACAATTATTATCAATTCCATTTGGGCTTAATGTACCGTATTTAATTTTAAAATCGTCTTAATTGGATCCAATTGATCACATAACACACAAAAAATCTGGTATGCCCTGGTTGGTCATATATACAAAACCACGATCAGAGCTAAGGGTAGCGGAAGCTTTAAAAAAAATGGGCATAGAGGTGTATTGCCCGGTTGTGCAGGAAATACGTCAATGGAGCGATAGGAAAAAAAAGATAACGACCCCTTTGTTCAAGTCTTATGTCTTTGTCCATTTGAAAGCACAACAGCGCAACCAGGTGTTTACGGTCCCCGGTGTCGTAAATTATCTCTTTTGGTTGGGAAAACCAGCTGAGGTGCGTGATGCGGAAATCAGGGCCATAAGGAAATGGAATGAAAACGACGAAATTGACCAATGGCAGGTAGAAAACTTGTCTCCAGGGGACAGGATAACGATTTCCGATGGAGTCTTTAAAAATCAGGAAGCGTTCATTAAACATATTGGCAAGAAACGCATGCGGTTACTTTTACCGAGTTTGGGATATGCCATAAACGTTAGGATCAGGGAAGCGGTGTCTTAAATTATAGGAAACCCATAAAGGCTATTTATATGAGACCGTCAATTGTTCTGAGCGTGGTTGTTTTCCCTAATACACAATAGTGGAGCCCTTTTTTTGGATAATGACGCAGAACTGGAATTTAGGGGCAAAACAACCGAATACCATCAATCATTTTTCCATCATTCTGAAACCAGATCATGGCCAACATAGCGGGTAAAAAACACCCATGTCCCATTGCTCCAATCTGGCAAAAAATGAAGGTTTTGTAAAAATACAAGCTCTTATTCAAGAAAATCCATAAGGTAAAATTCCTTTCGGAAAATCGGTTTTTGCCATTACTCCATGGTTTTTGGGTTTGAAAAGGAGGATTGTCCAACATAAAATAGAGAATACCTATGATACAAGAATTAAAGGCATTTATCGTAGAAAATGAAGTTTCTTATGGAGGATTGGCATTTGTTCTTCAAAAATACTTTCCTGAGATCAACATACTCGGATTTACGGAAGACATTGAGAAGGCCATGGATTCGATCCATACCCTTAAACCGGATATTGTGTTCCTGGAAATCGAATTAAAGGATGGGTGTGGTTTCCAAATTATTGAAAGCCTTTGGACAAAGTCCAATTTTGTAATAACATCCAATGTGGACAAATACGCATTGAAAGCAATATCCTATGATGTCATTGCTTATTTGTTGAAACCTTTGAAACTGGAAGATCTGCTGTTGGCGGTCAATAAAGCGAAACAAAAAATGAGGCTTGCACAGAACAGGCAGTTTTTGGAAAACAATAGGGAAAATGAAGAAGAGGATATAAACATATTGGCCTTACCCTCCATGGATAAGATTGAGCTAATAGAAAAAAGGCATATTGTCTACTTAAAAGCAGAAGGGAGGTACACCCGGTTTCTGTTGAGTTGTGGACTGACCAAATTGGCAAGTAGAAATTTGGGCGAATTTGAAAAACTGCTGTGTCCCAAAACATTTTTTAGGACGCACCACTCTTATATCGTTAACCTTACGCAAGTTCAAAACATCAACAAGGCAGGCGGAAATTATTTGGAATTAAAAGTGGGCGAATCCATACCTGTAGCCAAAAGAAAGCTAAACTCCCTTAATAGGTTTCTAAAGATAAAGTAGCACAGTGTACTGGTCCAGTAGAACAAATGGTGCCATTGTCCGGAATACGATAAAAACATTGGGCAAACAATCCGGCCCTATTGTCATTACCTTGTACCCGCCCATTCACAATAGGGCATTATACGGGAGGTGGGCAATGTCCATTTTACCCAAAAAGTGGGCCACAACTCCGTTCCAAAGGATTTTGGTATTTCCCCATTTTATCAACACTGCAAGATCATTGGTCCAGGGAGAGGTGCCCTGCAACCTCCCACTAGCTTTTTAAATATTGTGGTTGTTGGCCAGAACCGATCAAAACTGAAACAATCGGGTATTGGTCCCCTCACACCAGGGGCATACATAACCTGAACAGGTACGGGACGATTAAAAAAGGAAGTAATGAGTAAAACTTCAAAGCAGATAGTTCAAGAATTTTCTCTTCGGAACATAGGAAAAAATAGTTATGGAGAACAGCTGCGTGCCAATAACTACAAGGGAGCGATGAATTTTGCCACCTATGTATGCCTCCTTAGATATTCCATAGTTAAAAAAGGGGCATTAACGGCCTATAAAAATGCCATGGCAAGACAGCAGCTCCCCGCAAGCAAACTACATGAAATAACATGGGAAAAGACATTGAGACTTTTGGAGTACGCTTATGACAATGTACCATGGTATACCAAAAGATTCAAAACTATTGGATTGCATCCAAAAGATATTGCCAGACCAGAACATTTTAACCAGGTCCCTATAGTGACACGTGACGATTTAATGAACAATTTTGACCATTTTATTTCGACCAAGGTAAATCCCTTATCGGTAAAAGTGTCGTACACAAGGGGTAGTTCTGGAGAACCTTTGAAGGTTGGAATGGGGAAATTTGGGTCCGGTCAAATACGAAAATGGCAAATGTATTCCTGGTGGGGTCTCAATCCATGGGACAATGTGGCTTTACTTCAAAGAGGAGTGCCCAGGACGGGTTGGGAAAAATTCATTTTTAACGTTATGGGTTGGCCCAAAAAGGCAATTTGGCTCGACCCCAACCAAATCAATGGGAAAGGAATTCAGGATTTCATAAAAAAATGTGGAAGAATAAGACCGAAATTGATCCATGGCGATGTAGGAGCTTTGGATGCCGTTGCAGATTTTATAATTGACAACAATTTGAAGTTTCCCCCTCCAAAAGTGATATGGGCCACTGGGGCCGCACTCACAAGAAGTCAGGAAGATAAAATGAATGCCGCCTTTGGTGCGCCCGTTTGTGGTCACTACGGTTGTAGTGAGATAAATTTTGTAGCAGCTGAATGCCCCAGCAAAATTGGACTTCACGTTTTTTCAGATTCGGTAAACCTCGAAATTCTGGACGAATTTGACATGCCGGTTAAAAAAGGCAATTATGGGAGAATCATTCTCACCAATCTCGATGAATATCATTTTCCTTTGATTCGTTACGAGAATGGTGACATAGGAAGGTGGTTACCGGCGAGGTGTAAGAGTGGGATTGGTTTACCTCTCCTGGACCGTGTTAAAGGTAGGATTTCGGATGGTATCGTTTTGCCGGACGGAACCGTTCTAGCGAGTGAATTTCTGACCACCCTTTTTGATGATTTTACGGATAGTGTAAAGCAATTTCAGATTCTACAACGAAAAAGCGGTTCCATATTGGTCAACATCGTTTTGAAGGAAAATCATATTGGTATGGAAAAAATTGAGGCCATAGCCCGCCACCGCCTCCAAAGACGCATAAAAAATCAAGTAAGACTTCTTATTCGAAATGTTGGCGGGATAAAGAGTTATGGGGAAAGGGCTGGATTTATCGTGAAGGAATGAAAAATGCCGGCCTGGAGATTTTAATAAGTACAGTACCTGGATACATTTTCCCTTTCCATTGGCAGTAAAGGACCATCCCAAGCCTGTGGGGTGTTCCAAAACTTTTTGAACGATAGGTAAGGCTAATCATTAAATAGATATGGAGAAAAATCCAGATATAATATACTACGATAATGATGGGGATTTTATTGACCTTAAAGATGTCTTTTTCCAGTGCAAGAGCCATTGGCCCTGGTTTTTGACCAGTGTAGTTCTCTGCTTATGTATTGGTTTTTTATACCTGAGTATTGTTCCTATTACCCATAGGTCGATTGCAAAGATCAAAATTATGGATGACTCCAAAGAACTGGGTCTGTCCGTGGACGCACTGTCCCTTTTGGGGAACAATCCCAAAATCAGTTTGGGCAATGAAATGGAAATTCTTAAATCATACAGATTGTTGTCCCAAGTGGTAAAAGAGTTGGACTTGGAGGTTAGGTATTATACAAAGACCAATCTAAGGACCTCTGAGATTTGGCCCCCACCGTTTACTGTAACCGATTCCATTTTGGGATTTCTTGAGGAAAGGGAGAATCAATACAGGATACGAGTAACGCCTTTTGGATTCACTGTAATTGATGAAAAAGGTGATGTATTCACCATTGATGGCCATAATTCCACGAAATCCGTACAAGGTCTTCCTTTTGGGATTAAGTTGTTGGAAAAAGAAACGGCCCAGAAATATCGGGATATGGAATTTTATGTGGTTCTAAAACCTGTTAAGGAAGCTGTAATAGAGCTTTCCAAAGAATTGGAAGTGAGGACCACCGATATGAACAGTGAAATCCTGTATTTGGTCCTGGAAGGGGAAAGTATACGCCTAAATGAGGCCATTTTAAACACTATAATCGAGAAGTTCAATCAAGATGGTGTTTTGGACAGACAATTGGTCTCAAAGCGTACCTTGGATTTTATGGACGAAAGACTTTTTTACCTGTCCAGGGAATTGGACTCCATTGAAATTCAAAAAAAGGACTTCAAGCAATCCAATGACCTCTCCCATATTACGGCGGACGCAGAATTGATACTACAAAAAATGAGTGCCGCGGACAATGAAGTTTTTCGTACCCAGACCCAAATTTCGCTTTGCGGGCTCCTAAAAGAAACCATCAGCGATAAGGATGTTTACAATTTATTGCCCGTCAATCTTGGTTTAGGGGATAGTTCCATTAATACCCTTATTTCGGAATACAATCAATTGGTGCTAAAACGAGAGGAACTTATGGCAAGTGCCGGGGACAATAATCCATTGCTTGCCATGCTATCTGAACAGTTGGGAAAGGTAAAGTTAAATATAGTGACGACCCTAAATACATACCAAGGACAATTGGAGGTGTCGCTAACAAAACTGAATCAAGAAAGGGACCATTCCAATTTGATGTTCTCGCAGATTCCAGAAAAGGAAAAGGTGTTACGGGCCATAGAACGGCGCCAGGATTTAAAGGAAAAACTGTTTTTGCTGCTTTTGCAAAAGCGTGAAGAGGCCGCAATCAATCTTGCCATAACCGAGCCCTCCATTAAAATAGTGGACTATGGTTTGACCAGCATGGAGCCCGTTTCGCCGGACAAAAGAATTGTAATGGCAATTTCAGCTTTTTGTGGGGCCATAATCCCATTGGCAATGGTGTTCCTACGAACGTTTTTGAATACCAAAATAAATGATAGATTGGATTTGGAGAAGATTGCCCCTGAGATACCGATTCTGGGAGAGGTCCCATATATTGAAGGGAAAAAGAAGTTTGGGGAATTCAATGATGGTTCCGTGTTAGCGGAGTCTTTTATGATTTTGGCGGTCAATATCAACTATTTGCTGCCTGAAAAGGATAACTCTGAAGGACAGATCATCTATGTCACTTCCGCTATTCAAGGAGAGGGGAAAACCACTACGGCTTTAAACCTTTCCTTGGCTTATGCCAGGATGAAAAAGAAAGTACTCCTTGTAGGATCTGATTTAAGAAACCCACAACTTCATACGTACTTTAACGTGGATAAGAGCATTACTGGACTTGCCGATTATTTGCATAATCCAGAAATGGATTGGCAGGAGTGCGTTCATGAAATGTACGATGAAAATAAGGACCATAAGGTTTGCTTTGGAGGGATCATACTGCCAAATGCTCCCGAAGTGTTGTCCAGAGGTGCTTTCGCAAGATTTATTGCCACTGTAAAAAGCGAATTTGAATACATTATTGTGGACACAGCGCCAACTATTTTGGTGACCGATACATTCTTGATCTCTAAATACGCAGATGTGACAATATACCTGACACGACTGGGATTTACTGATAAACGCTTGTTGGGATTCTCAAAAGATTTGAGTCGGACCCAAAAACTACCCAACATGACCTATCTTATAAATGATGTTGTAGGAAATAAATCATATCGATATAATAATTACGGATACGGATATAATTCCGGGAACACTACAAAAAGCTGGTATAGACGCATTTTAAAAAGTGTGGGGGCACTCACATGACTATTCCCATACTCTCCTTGAAATTGCAATTCCAGCAGGCTGGTTTTCTTTCTGTAAAGAATCGATTGTATCCATCTTTAAATCGATTAAATCCTGATGCTGACCAGTTATTACTTATGAATTTATTTTCTGGTTTTTTTGTCGCTACTTTGGACTGTATCGAGGTATAATACCTTTTTCACGACGTGGGGTTGTGTTATATGGGTTGGAAAGACCAGGTTTATTGCCTGGTCTTTTTTTGTTTTTGAAAGGAATCCAACAATGATGGTATCATCCCCAAAAGGAATATTCCCCTAAATCTTTGGAATAAGGAACCTGATTACGGGTACATTTTCCGATTGGATATTTTTCATGCTTACGTTCCCTCTCCAAATAGGGAACGTACTAAGAATGCCAATAATCAATCCCTTATTTATACCGAAGGTTCTTAAATAAGACCACTTATTACATGGGGTTTAGAGTTCTTGTGGCCTGGAAATATCTTTAGTATAAGCTTTAGAAATAGTTGCGTTATGGTTGAGTTTGAATTGGTTTTGTCATTAATGTTTTTTCTGGGGGTCGCCGTTTTTGTTTTGAGGAGGTTTTTTATGAACAATGATGGGTAGGATTTTTGGTTTTCAATACTGCGTTAAATGTTTAAGCCTATGATTTCGACCAAGCTGAAAAAAAAGGGAACCGTCCTTTTTTATGATGGACTCAAAGCACATGGGGTCTACGGAAAAAAAATGCTTAAGTCCAAAGAGGCATATGATTATGACTTTGTAATTCATGAAATTTCCAAAATCGAGAATATAGGGGATTACTTGGTTTCCAATAATGTTGCCATAGCTGTCCTCTTCATATATGGGAAAGACAGGCTTTATGAACTGCTACCTTTTTTGAATAGGGAAATTAATCTTATCCTCTGTACAGATCCAGTTGAAGTAAAGTGGTTGCAACACAATTTCCCGGAAATTGTTATGTTGGATATCGATCTTCCAAAAACAGAGCTTTTTTACCAAATTGAAACACACATACTCAGGTTTCGGAAGGACCGTGAAAAAGAAGGTAAGGTTTGGCATCGATAAATAGCTATTGGTTTTGGGCACCATCCATTGCCGATTTTTTTCTTCATTTAAAAGAATCCTCTGTCCACGATAAAAAAGTTGAATTTCAAGAGTATTAGGGGAAAGTTTTCTTACCTATGGGTTCTTACTTCGGTTGCAATTGCATTTAAGGGGAGTACACCAAAAGTCAAGACATGACTTTGGTGGTTTTTCAATGGAAACAGTAGTTGTTTTAACACCCGGGGAAGGTAGGTGTGTGACCATTTTACCCAAAACTATTGAACCTGAAGGACGTCACACGTTTGAAAAAAAAATTTGGCCTATTTTAGATAGTATTCATTATCGCTATCATTTAAGTTGGATTGGTACCTGGCCATGGGTTCCATAGCGCCAATGATACGGCTAAGGAATTAAAGTTTAGGAACAAATGGATAGCCTAAAATAAAGAAAGGCAACTACGCCAATAGGCGTGTTATAATTTTTTAGAAATGAACAAACCACTACTTTCCATTCTACTATTGTTATTTTTTTCATGCATTGGAGAACAAAATCCTTCAAAGGAAATCAATGGTTCTTCAAATGAAAATGTATTAGGGGGCAAATTAGTTGATTTATCCCACACCTATTCCCATGAGACGGTGTATTGGGTTACGGCAAGATTGTTTCAATTGGATACCGTTTTTAGTGGGTTCACGGACAAAGGGTATTATTATTCCGCCAATAATTTTAGTACTGCCGAACATGGGGGGACACATATTGATGCGCCCATTCATTTTGCGGAAAAAGGTCAAACAGTTGATGAAATACCGCTCACTAAGTTGGTTGGGCCAGCAATAAAAATCGATATTTCGTCAAAAGCACTGGACAATCCTGATTATTTAATAAGTATAAACGATTTAATGGAATGGGAAGCAAGGGAAAAAACTAAGATTCCAGAAGGCAGCATTGTTTTATTGCAAACAGGCTTTGCTCGATATTACCCAGATAGAATCAGGTATATGGGAACTGCGGCACGCGGAATATTGGCAATTAAAGAACTGCATTTTCCAGGGCTTTCACCAGAGGCGGCCAAATGGATCGTTGAACAACGAAACATACATGCGATTGGAATTGATACACCAAGCATAGACTACGGTCAGTCCGAGTTTTTTGAAAGTCATGTTACTTTACTTTCCCAAAACATTCCAGCCTTCGAGAATTTAACAAATCTCGATAAGTTGCCAAGTCGGGGATTTGAAATAATAGCACTTCCCATGAAAATTAAAGGGGGGACAGGGGCACCCTTAAGGATAGTGGCGTTGGTCAAATAACGCATTTCCTGATAAAGACGTACAGCTGTTTTAAACTGCCCTCCCCATTTGTGCCGTGGTTTTTGGGTTTTCCGTGAAGAAAAGCGTGGACAAGTTGATTTTTTGCTGGGGAATCCTTAAAAAAGGGGAGAATCCGGTACGAATGCAGAACGAAACCGTAATCCTCCCCTAAATGGAAAAATCTGCCCAGCCAGGAAACCCCAATCTTTGACAACAGAGTCATAGTAAACGCTGAAAGCATGATAGCCCTTACTGGACAACCCAAAATTACACCAGGATGGTAAGAGGGACAAGGGCAGTTGCATAGGCGGGTCGGTGAAAAGATAAGTGGGAAATAATTAGTAAAAAGGGACGGCCGTGTACCAATCATTACACAAGAGGGGTGTGACCCGCTATAGCTTAAGTCCCATAAAGTGCATAAAAGTCTCTACGCACTCGTCTATTTGACGCTGGTACTCCTTGATATCCGCTTGCAGGTCAAAAGGATTGATATTCCCCAAAGGGGGCTTCAGATATGGTGTGAGGGACTCGTTGTGCTCTAGTATGACCCAGGCTGGATTGATCCGTTTGGTATCGTACAAAAAGTTTAAAAAGTGGTACAGTTTTTTTGAAGTGATGCCATCCAGTGTCTCCAGCCTGGCCATTGTGTTTTGGGTGAATTTCCCTACATCCTCCAAGAGCTGCTTACCGCTTAGATATCCATTGATCATTTCGACAAACTCTTCCTGGGTTTTGATGTATACCTCGGTACGTAGTCGCCTGACCCGTTGGCCTATAATATTTGGGCATTCTTTCATATCAGAGATCAATAGTTTGGATTTTGGCAGGAAGAATCCGGCATACTGGAATATTCCGTGATACCGGGATTCTCCCATATGTCAAAATCATACCGGCTTAGGGAACCCACTAAGTGGGAACAGAATCATTCTAAGCTAAGAAATACTGACCCTAAACCAATAACCCGAAACTATACAAGGGTAAGGAGAGAGGCAAAGGCCGATGCATAAGCGGTTTGTTAAAAAGATAAGTGTGAGTAATTTCCTATGGAAAGCAGATCTTAGGAAGAGGAGGGTCCATGCACCATTGGTCTTTCCATAGTGCATGGACCCTCCTCTAACCTAAAACCAACCATAGCACCAGCTTAGGGATTTCAATCTGAGATTGTAGAACCATCTTAAACTAATATGAAACACTAAACTTAAATAGAATATGGTATTCCCTAAGCTGTATGGCCCAAAACTAAATGGGAATTAAAGGATGGGCAAAAACGAATGCATAAGTGGTTTATAGAAAAAATAAGTGTAGCATAATTATGTATAGAAAAAGTCATTAGAAGGATGTGCTACTATAAAATGAAATCGCGGCCATTACTTTAGAAAAAGTAACATAGGTAGAACTTCCAAAAACGGTACTAAGTCAATAGATTGGAAAGCGGCTTTAAGGAACTTGGTTCAATAGGTCCAAATATGAAGTGATAATCCCATAAGTACCTCCATGACTTCATATTCCCCTTTTTGACCCCCAAATAAAAATATGGAGCCTATGGGTAAAATGAAAATTGTACTTTTTACATATGTCCACAAGCCAATTGTTTTTTTCTGACAGTTCATCCATGGATGTTCCTTCGGACATCAAATAGATGCGATTCGGATCGATTCCATAGATGGCCATGAGTGTTAGGATTTCTTCAATATCGCCCTTGTCGGAGACCACAAACTTAAAGTTTGCCTTATGGCTTTTACTAAAAAAACCCAGTGGCTCCGGTTTAATTCTTAGGGATTCCGGGATACCCGAGTTTTTAAGTTTTGGGGAAACGTTGTATTGATCGATCAATGCGTCAACTTCCCTAGTGGGCATGATTGTCCCGTTTGTTTCCACTTCAAAATGATAATCCATTGGCTTCTCCCTCAACACCTTCATCACTTTTACGAGTCCAAATTGCTGGATCAAAGGTTCTCCACCGGTCAGGACAATGCTGCTGCAGTCGAACCCTAGAACAATGGAAACAATTTCCGAAGTATCCAATTCTATAATTTGATCTTCTTTGCTGAACTTTGAATATCCCTCCTTGCGGTCATTTTTATGTTTGAAATCGGTGCTTTTCCAATTCCAGGTGTAATCGGTATCACACCAAATACAATGAAGATTACACAAACTGGTTCTAATGAATATGGAGGGCCTACCGATCGATTTTCCCTCTCCCTGCAGGGAATGGAATATTTCCGGTACGCCATTGTTGTTGGAAATCTTCACTTATAAGGGCTTTGGTATGGGAAACCTTTCCTCGGTAGCGTCACTTTGTTTTGCAAGACGAAAACGGTCCCAAACCGCAGGGTTAAAAATCTGTTTATTGGGAAAGCACGGTCCACTGGTCCCCGCTTTTTGCTCCCCTCGTCAACCCTATTTGGGGTAAGCAAGAACGTGGCCATCATATTGGTGTCACTGTTTACTGCAGTTTTCTTCAAAACGGTAGTTCGTTATTCGAACTTTCTTCGTTTACTGTTTTCTAAAAGGGCCCTTCGAACTATTTCGGCTTTTTCCTCACTAATATTTGTCAAAACAATTGTTTTTTTCTCGAAAGCGTCTTTGATGAGCACGTCAACATCTTCTTGGATCAAGTATTCATTGTCCCTCAAATTTTCGAGAATGCTGGAGTAGCCGTCCGAACAGAAATCTTTATTTAACATTGTTCACTGTTGTTGATTAAATCCTGGGCTATCGTTTGCAAATCCATTCCGTCCAACCTTGATTTTATACGTCATTTTGGGAGGGTTTCATTAAATGTCATTGCAATGGTACAAGCAGCGGATCAGTTGACTGAATTCTTCTTTTTGTCCATGGCTTTACAGCCTACATATGCATATAATCCTAAAAAATGTTTCCTATAGAATGTGGTACACAGCGGTGCTGCCTTTGCAGGTTTGTTCCACTTTCCCTGCAATCCACAAGCGTTAATGGCAAAAGGGATACTATCTGTACAATTCAGTTGTACCTGTGGTACCCCATACGTCCCGTATTGTTCGGCAAACTCTTGTCCATCCGGAACACCATAAGAATATTCTGCATTGATTTCCTGTCCAAAAGGCCATTGTTGCGAATAACATGCCAAGGAAAAAAATAATATGATAATTAAAAAAGGGTATTTCATAAGCATTAAAATGTTAAGAACAAACTACGTTTAACTAAAAACCAGTACTGATGGTCAATCCTTTAAAAAGCACAATCAGGGACAATGGCAGAACGATATCATGCGATTCCCCCTAAACGAAAAACCGGTCAAACCAAGTAATCCCAATCTGTGATACAAAATCATGCGCTATGTTAAAGATGTACTAACCCAGAAACGGGACAGCCTAAAAATACATCAGGGTCGGAAGAGCTACAAAGACTGCTTCATAAATGGACCATTGAAAAGAACAAATGGGCCGTTGAGCATATAAGTGTAAAGTAGTTCGGGACAGAAAACGTTGGAAAAAGGAGGATTCCAGTAATCGCTAAAAGAGAATCCTCCCAACCAAATTATAACCTTAATTCAGCCAAGGGACCCAACAGCCCTTGTTACTTGTAATTTTAAATTAAATAGGTGCCCTTGGCCTGAATAATCCGAAAATTATGCAAAGGCCAGAAGGGTAACAAAAAGCAATGCACAAGTGTGTTTTCTGGGCAATAAGTGTGTGGTAATTTTATATTCTTGGAAAGTCCTTTAAAATGGGGAGGATTCTAACCATTCCTGTAAAAAAAATGAATCCTCCCCCGTAAACACCTAATTCAAATCCTTAATAAAAGGAACCTCAGATTGCCTTGGTACGATGAACTTGAATTGGACAGGCAGTCCGAAGAATTTGAAAACGTGAAACTAATTAACGGTTGGAAAGGGAGCAAAAAGGGATGCATAAGTGTTGCATTGAAAAGATAAGTGTGGGGTTGTCGCCAATCGGTGAAAATCCCTTTGGGGAAAAGAACGTTACCAGACCGGAACTATGAAAAGAATACAATACACAATCTACCAAAATCAAACGCGATAAAATCAAAAGTAAGGGCCTTGATTGTCCCACCTCAACTGCGTTTGGGACGTCCTTGAAGCGGTTCATATCTTGCAAGCACCTACCAAACCTTTCCAATGCCGATCAATCTTTGGTATTGGACTTCCCACCAAGTTCCCAGGGGATAACCATTTACGCGTGGGTCATTAACGTGATACATCGGGCAAAAAGAATTCAAATAGCCAGGCCAATGGGGATGAAAGGCCCAAGATTCCCCACTTATTACCCCCTGCGTCCATTTATTACAGTTCTGTTTTTTCTGGCCCTGGATTTGCCCATGTTTAGGGAGCCAAATCTTTGAGTGATTAAGGCCAATGGTCAGGTAGGGTTCTAAAAAGAAAGAAAAATTGACCCTAGAATGCAATGGCATAAATGGACCTTCCGCTCCCTATAGTTCCTTGGGGAGGAACAGCTTCATGATTGGAACTGTTACAAATTCAAAAAAAGATGATGGGCCTTATCGGTGGCATGATTACTAAATTATTTGACATGCGTTTTACTTCCATAACCCCGAACGATAATCGAAAACTATGAACAAGCGGGCTTCAAACGTGATAACCCTACTATTGATTTGTTCAAGCTTGACGCCCCTTTTTGCGCAGGACCGCGAATTAAAGCTGAAGTCTTTGAGTATTGGTGCGGGTTTTATGGGGTCATCATCAGAAACCTCCATAGGGGGATTTGCGGTAAGTTTGGATTTGTCCATGATGCTGGACAAACATGTTTTTTCGCTCTATTTGAGTGATGGTTCGGAATTGGACTTGGTTGATGCAGAAGAAAAGTATACGGAATTAAATTTAACCTATGGAAGACCAATAAATTTAAATCCCTGGATAAAATTGGAATGGCATGTAGGACTGGGACATTTTAGGTATTCCTATAAAAGCAATGTAACGGATTTTGTTTCGAACAAGGAATCGACCATTGGCGTTCCCATAAGGGCAAAATTGATTTTTTATACGGGAAGGCATTTTGGAATTGGAATAAATTCCAATGTGAATTTGAATGCTTTGGTAAATACCTATTCCGGGAACATCTGCTTACAATATGAATTTTAAAGTACATATAATGATGGCCATCCGTAATTGCATATTCCATCCTGCTTTTCAAAACCCCTGTGAATTTGTGGTCGGGAACGAACGTGCGGGCCTAGGAACGAGTTGGCGTGACCACCCCCGGCCTATAGTGGTATGGTCACAACGGAGCGATAAAACGATGACAAACTACATCGATTTACCACCATTTTTGATGCACGACCATATCTTTATATCCCCTATAAATTGTGACCAAAACGGCAGTAGGCATAAACCAATTCGGTACGGATGATAAATTTGGAAAACTTGGCATTACAAAAACTCAGCAAGGATGACCTGGAAACCTTGGTGGGCTGGGCAAAAAACGAGGGATGGAATCCCGGGAAAAATGATTTCGATGTGTTTTGGAAAACCGACCCGGATGGATATTACGGATACTACCTTAAGAACGAATTAATTGCCGGAGGGGCGGTGGTTTCGTATAATCGGGAGTTTGGATTTATGGGACTGTTCATTGTCCATCCCAATTTCCGAGGTTTGGGAATTGGAAGAAAACTGTGGTACTTAAGAAGGGACCTTCTCAAGGGAAGACTCAAGAACGGCGCGACCATAGGTATGGATGGTGTGGTGGAAATGCAGTCTTTTTATGAAAAAGGGGGCTTCAATAGAGCCTTTAGGGATGAAAGATATGAATGTATGGGCCAAAAGATGGCCGTGGATAGAGCCATATCCCCGATCGAAACAAAAGATTTTGAAAAATTGGTCGATTATGATACGGAGTGCTTTGGCTTTGGAAGGAGGGAATTTTTAAAGAACTGGTTGGCGATGCCCGATAGCAAGTCCTTTAAATTTTCAAGAGGGAATGAGGTCAAGGGGTATGCGGTGATTCGGGAGGTGAATTCCGGATATAAAATAGGACCCTTGTTTGCGGACAATGATAGCATTGCTGAAGAATTGTATAGAGCTTGTTTAAACTCGGCTCAGGGAAAACGGGTGTACCTCGATATTCCGGTACCGAACGGGGGAGCAGTTGGCTTGGTGCACAAATACGAGGCCGATTATGTTTTTGAATGTGCAAGGATGTATCATGGGGAATTCCCGAAGATACGAATGGATAAGATCTATGGCATTACAACCTTTGAACTGGGATAAAGCGGGCCGCAACGGGAAATTTCAGAAAATGGGCAACAGTTTCAATAGCACTGGACAACCATTCCAGGAGATTTTAGTCAATTATGATTTGGTCCTCTGGCCAGATTCCCAAAAATAGAAAACTATGGATGCAATTTGTACCTACACTGCCAAGATGGGGCTGGTTCTTTTCTTTTTTTTAGGATTCCGATCCCATGCACAAAATGTGCAATGGATGACCTGGCAGGAAGCCGTAGCCCTGGCCCAGACAGAGGCCCTGCCTAAAAAAACCTTCGTAGACGTGTACACGGATTGGTGCGGTTGGTGCAAAAAAATGGACAAGGATACCTTTCAAAACCCTGAGGTAGTGGCCTATATGCAGGAGCACTTTTATATGGTAAAGCTGGATGCAGAAGGCAAGGACCCCATAGAATTTCAAGGAAAGACTTTTGCCTATGTCCCTTCTGGAAGAAAGGGCTACCATGAGTTGGCCGCTACGCTCTTAAGGGGTGAAATGAGCTATCCTACCGTAGTTTTCCTCGATGAGGGACTGAATGTGCTTTCCCCTGTTCCCGGATATAAAAAGGCAGGCCCCTTTCTACAGCTTGCACGTTATTTTGGGGATAACATCTATAAGGAAAAAGACTGGAACTCCTATGTCTCCGGCAAATAATGTATGAATGTCCGTTTGCTATTTTGGAAACGGATGATCACTAGTTGTAAACCGATAAGCCGTCATTCTTATGTGTCACCCTCAGGGCCTGCCTGAATGCTTCGAGTAGACAGGGAATCGAAGGGCGGACAGGAGTCCATTGGCACAGGAAACGGGGTGGGATTCCGCATCAAGTGCGGAATGACAGGAAAGGGTCACTCCATTCCACTTCGAGAGCCTCTTCCATTATACGGTCATTTCGACCAACGGGAGAAATCCAAATGTAAATGGATTTTCTAACGGCACGTTTCGCACCCCATTTCGAGATGATGGTGACTGCTCGGATGGGTAATCTTAAGTAAAATGGGCCCGGCAAACGACCAAATCATGGGTAAAGTTGCCAGACAACACCCCCTAACGACCCTGTTTTTGGATGCAACCCATGGATAAATTGATCAGGATCTCCCACTTATTTCCAAATAGCCACGATTGTTACGCTGGCAAGGAGCGCTTGTTACATTGGTGTTAAAGTGTTGGCCCCAAGGGGATACCTTTACTTTAAAAGTGTCATGTGCGTTTAAAGGGAAAAATCCCCACTTGGGACCTTTTTGCCCGCTAAACCTTGATGCCACTTCCGGTCCAAAAAAACAACGGGTTCGGCCGGTTAGATGATTTGGAAAAGATTGGATTATAAAGGACCGATTGTTTTGGAAGCGTATAGAAAAACAAGATGCGGGAGGTTGCATGGGGCCGGGTGTCTGGAAATTCCGGTACACTTTTCACCTTGGTTGTGTCCATCTTTGGGATCCGATTCCAAGATTGATGCCATGACCCTTAAAATGGGGTTCCGGGCACTCCCTTTCCTTCACGCAACACCAATTGATTTAAGGACGACTTTTTTGTATAAATACCTTGATATATTATGAGAGCAGATTACTTTATGGGCCTAAAAGGGCTTCTACTTACCTTTTTCATGGGCCTATCGATGACCACCGGCCTGTTTGCCCAAAGCGAATTTATCACGACCTGGGACACGACCAATCCCGGTACGTCCGATGGTAACTCCATCACCATTCCTTTGACAGGGACCTACGATGTGGATGTGGGCGCCGATGGCACTTATGAACTTGACCTGCAAAGCAGTACAGGGACCATTACCATTGATATCACCACCTTTGAGGACCCTAATACCCGTGAAAACTATACCGCCGGGGAGATACAGATTGCCATTCGTAATGCCGTCTCTGGAAACGGAACACTGAAAAGGATACTGTTCAACGATGGTGGTGATAAGCTTAAGCTGCTTTCCGTGGACCAATGGGGCAGTAACATTACCTGGACCGATATGTGGGGAGCGTTTTACGGTTGTGCCAACCTGGAGGTCAGGGCGAGCGACGCCCCAGACCTGAGTGAGTTGACCGGTACCAGTTTGGAAAGTATGTTCAGAAAGTGTACATCACTTACGGGGAACACGGGCTTCTCCAACTGGAACACATCCAAAGTGACCAGTATGCGATCCATGTTCCAGGGTGCAAGTGACTTTAACGGTGCGATCAGTTACTGGAACACCAGCAAGGTGACCAGTATGCGCGAGATGTTTTTGAACGTAACCGCTTTTGATCAAAACCTCGGGGAATGGGATTTGAGACAGTTGTCGGATGGCTTCGCCATGCTTAACGGCATTGGGCTTTCGATTGCCAGCTGGGACGCCACCCTGATCGGTTGGCACGGACAGGGTTTTACCAACTCAGTCGATGTCTGGGCCACTGGCCTCGTCCACTGCGAGGCTGCAGCCGAGCGTGCCGCGCTGATAGCTAATGGCTTCAACATTACTGGCGACAGCCTGGAAGCGAATCCACCTACGGCCGTATGCCGGGAGGCGACCTTGCAACTGGATGCCGACGGCACGGCTACCCTGGATGCCGCCCTTGTGGACGATGGTTCCAGTGATGCCTGCGGGGAGGTCTCCCTTAGCGTTTCGGACAATAGTTTTACAACTGCCGACCTCGGTGCCAATACGGTGACCCTCACGGCAACTTCTGACAAGGACAACAAAACACACAGTTGTGTGACTACGGTGACCGTGGTGGATTCCACAAGCCTGTTTGTGACCACCTGGGATACGGACAAATCCGGTACGTCCGGTAATAGCTCCATCACCATCCCCGCCTTGGGGACCTACGATGTGGATTTGGGCAATGATGGCAGTTATGAGCTACTGAGCCAAACAGGAACCATTACGGTGGATGTGACCACATATAATTATACGGCAGGGGAAATACAAGTGGCCCTCCGCAATGCCATCACCTTGGCCGGGACGGGTGACCTGACCGGGATACAGTTCAACAATACGGGGGATAAGCTGAAACTCCTTTCCGTGGACCAATGGGGCGATATCAACTGGACCACCATGGCGGGTGCATTTTATGGCTGTTCCAACCTGGAAGCTAAAGCTAGTGATGTTCCCGACCTGAGTAATGTGACCGATATGTCCAATATGTTTAACAGTGCAAGCGCCTTTGATGGGAACCTGGGGGCCTGGGATCTTGGGCAGTTGACCAATGGCACCGGGATGCTCAATGGCAGTGGGCTCTCCGAGGACAACTGGGATGCCACGCTGATCGGTTGGCACGGACAGGGTTTGACCAATACGGCCACCATCGGCGCTTCGGGATTGGTCTATTGTAAGGCCTTTGCCGAGCGTGCCGCAATGACGAACTTCAGCTTTACCGGTGACAATCTGGGAACTACCCCTCCGAAGGCCGAGTGTCGGGAGGCAATCCTACAATTGGACACCGGTAGCACGGACACCACTTTGGAGGTCTCCCTTGTGGACAATGGTAGCGATGGCTGTGGGGTTTCACTAAGTTTATCGAAGAGCAGCTTTACGACAGCAGATCTGGGTGCGAACACGGTGACCCTTACGGTGACCAACGGCAGCACTACGAGCACCTGCCAGGCCACCGTTACGGTTGTGAATCCTGAAACGTTTGTGACCACCTGGAGCACCTCCAGAACTGGTCCATCTGATTCGAACTCCATTACCATCCCCGCCACGGGGACCTACGATGTGGATCTGGGCAATGATGGTGACTATGACCTTACGGACCAAAGCGGGTCCATTACCATAGATGTAACAGCCTATGGCTATACGTCCGGGGAGATACAAGTGGCCCTTCGCAATGCCTCCGGGACCGGGGGACTGACCCGGATAAACTTCAATAATAGGGGCGACAAGCGAAAGCTACTTTCGGTAGATAATTGGGGGAGCAGCATCGCCTGGAGTACAATGGAAAGTGCATTTTGGGGCTGTAGCAATTTGCAGATCAATGCCACGGATGCTCCGAACCTGGGCAATGTGACCAATATGAGTAGCATGTTTAGGGGGTGCATCTCCCTTACGGGAGCGAAAGGTTTCTCCCATTGGGACACGGGTAATGTCACCGATATGGCGGAAATGTTTATGAGCGCATCTGTTTTTAACGGGGACCTCAATGGCTGGAATACCGGCAACGTGACCGATATGTCCAACATGTTTGCCCTTACGAATGTCTTTAATCAGGATCTCAATTCCTGGGACACCAGCGGCGTACTTGATATGAGAGGGATGTTCAGCTCAAGCGGTTTTAACGGGGAGATCGGTATGTGGAATACCAGCAGCGTGACCACCATGAGCAGCATGTTTGCCGCCGCGAAATCCTTTAATGGGGACATCAGTGGCTGGAACACCAGCAGTGTAACCAATATGGGCTATCTGTTCCAGTTTGCGGAAGCCTTTGACCGGAGCCTGGGGGCCTGGGACATGAGCAATGTGACTGCAGGTAGGGAGATGCTCTATTTGGCTGGGCTCTCCCCTGCGAGCTGGGACGCCACGATCATCGGTTGGCACGGACAGGGACTTACCAACACCGTGACCATCTGGGCCAATGGCCTGGAATACTGTACGGCCGGCACTGAGCGTGCCGCGCTGACCCTGAACATCATCAATGACAGTAAGGAAACCACCCCACCAACGGCCGTTTGTCAACCGACCATACTCCAATTGGCCGCGGACGGTACGGCCACCCTGGATACCGCTTTCGTGGACAATGGCTCCAGCGATGCTTGTGGGGAGGTCTCCCTAAGCTTATCCAAGGTCAGCTTCGTGACCTCTGATATTGGTGAAGAGACGGTTACCCTAACGGTCACCGACCCCAATGGGAATGAAAGTAGCTGTGCGGCCAAGGTCACCATTGTGGCCTATCCCACAAGCGCCTTCGTCACCACCTGGGACACGACCGAGTCCGGCGCCTCTGCCGACAACTCCATCACCATCCCTGCCACGGGCACCTATGATGTGGACGTGGGCAATGACGGCACCTACGACCTGTTCGACCAGACCGGGACCACAACGGTGATCGTGACCAATTACACGGACCCTGCAACCAATGGCAACTATACCGCCGGGGAGATACAGGTGGCCCTCAGCAGTGCGGCGACAGGGGCGGGGACCCTGACCCGGATACACTTTGGGGGCACGGACGGCGGCGACAGGGAGAAGCTGCTCTCGGTGGACCAATGGAGCACCAATGTGGCCTGGAGCACGATGGAAGGTGCCTTTGAGGGCTGTACGAACCTGAAGGTGGATACGGATGACGCGCCCAACCTGGGGAGTGTGGCGACCATGGCCGATATGTTCAAGGGCTGTACGTCCCTTGAGGGGGGCACAGGCTTTGCAATCTGGAACACGGCCGGGGTGTCCAATATGTCCGGAATGTTCTCCGGGGCAGTGTCCTTCAACGGGGAGATCGGCAGTTGGGACACGGGCAGCGCGACCGATATGACCTCCATGCTCAATGGGGCAAGCACCTTTGACCAGGACCTGGGGGGATGGGACCTTGGGCTGTTGACCCTGGCAACCTCCATGCTCAACGGGACAGGGCTCTCGGTTGCGAACTGGGACGCGACGCTGGTGGGTTGGCACGGACAGGGCTCTAACGGCCTTACCGTGGGAGCCTCTGGCCTGGTGTACTGTGAGGCCTTCAACGAGCGTGGCTCGATGAACTTTGCCATTACCGGCGACGGCGTTTCACAGGACCTGCCGACGGCCTCGTGCAAGGATGTGACGGTCCAACTGGACGGCGCCACCGGTACGGCCATCTTAACGGCCGACCTTGTGGACGACGGTAGCGATGGCTGTGGCGACATATCCCTGGCAATACAACCGAACGCTTTCACCACCGCAGGCACGGAAACGGCCACCCTTACGGTGACCGCTGCCAACACCCTGACGAACACCTGTACGGCCTCAGTGACCGTATTGGCAAGTACGGTCCCCACAGACGTATTCGTGACCACCTGGGACACGACCAAATCGGGTTCGTCCACGGATACCTCTATAACCATTCCCGCCATTGGGACCTACGATGTGGACGTGGGCAATGACGGTTCCTTTGACCTGTTCGACCAGACCGGGACCACTACCGTGGATATCAGTACCTATGGCTATTCTGCCGGGGAAATAAAGGTGGCCCTTCGCAATGCGGGTTCCGGGTCCCTGACCGGGTTCAGGGGAGGGGGCAGCAAGCTGCTCTCCGTGGACCAATGGGGCAGCGGCATCGCCTGGACCACCATGGAAGAGGCATTCATTGGCTGTGGCAATCTGGAGATCAAGGCACTCGATGCGCCCGATCTGGGCAACGTGACCAGTATGAGACGAATGTTCCAAGGCTGTACCTCGCTTACGGGGAAACTGGGCTCCCTCGCCAGCTGGAACACGGCCAATGTAACGGATATGGGAGCCGTGTTCAACGGCGCGACCGCCTTTGACGGGGACATCGGTTCCTGGGATGTGGGCAATGTGACCACCATGATCTATATGTTCACCAGAGCAAGCGCCTTCAACCAGGACATCGGTTCCTGGAACGTGTCCAGCGTGAGGGATATGGAGGGCATGTTCGGTTTCGCAACGTCCTTTGACCAGGACCTTGGCTGGAACACGTCCAGTTTATCGTTGATGGATTACCTGTTCTGGGGCGCGACCTCCTTTAACGGGGACCTCAGTACTTGGGATGTGGGCAATGTGGGGAGCATGTGGTCGGTGTTCCATGACGCAAGGGCCTTTAACCAGGACCTCAGTTCCTGGAACGTGGGCAAGGTGCAGGATATGGAAAGCATGTTCAATGGGGCGAGTTCCTTTGACCAGAACCTTGGGGCCTGGAACATGGCCAGTTTGGGCAATGGAGCTGCCATGCTCAGCGGTACCGGGCTCTCCGAGGCGAACTGGGATGCCACGCTCAAGGGTTGGCACAGCAAGGGCCTCTCCAATGGCGCTAGTATCGGCGCCCATGGCCTGGTCTACTGTGAGGCCGGAAACGAACGCGCCGCGATGAGCTTCAACATTTATGGCGATAGCCCAAGAAGTACACCAACAGCCTCGTGCAAAACGGCAACAGTACGACTGGATAACACCGGTACGGCCACCTTGGATGCAGTCCTTTTGGACGATGGTTCCACCCATGAGTGTGGCACTATCACCGATTTCAGTATGTCCACGGACACCTTTACAACGGCCGATGTAGGTTCCAAAACGGTTACCCTAACGGTGGCCGACGGCAATGGCAACACGGGCACCTGCGAGACCACGGTCACCGTGGAGGCTTATCCCACAACGGCCTTCGTTACCACCTGGAGGACGACCGATTCAGATACCTCCTTCACCATTCCCGCCTCGGGAACCTATGATGTGGATTTGGGGGATGATGGCAACTACGATATAGAGGGCCAGACTGGGTCACTGACCGTGAATATCGCCGATTATGGCTTTGCCGCCGGGGACATACGGGTGGCCCTTCGCAATACTGCTGGGACTGGGGGACTAACCAGGATATATTTCAACAACGGAGGGGATAAGGATAAGCTACGCTCCGTGGACCAATGGGGCAGCGCAATAGCCTGGAGCACTATGCAACAAGCATTCAGTGGTTGTAGCAACTTAAGAATCAACGCCACCGATGCCCCCAACCTGAGTGGCGTGACCAACATGGCCGAAATGTTTATGATGTGTACTGCACTTGAAGATGAGGATTTCTCCGCCTGGAACACTAGCAACGTGACCAATATGAGTGCTATGTTTGATATGTTCCGACTCCCAAATGCATTTAACGGGAACGTTAGTTCCTGGGATACCAGTAGTGTAACCCTTATGAACTGGATGTTTGCAGATACACAAGTCTTCAACGGGGACATCGGTTCATGGGATACTGGAAACGTGACCAACATGAACAGTATGTTTTGGCAAGCAAATGCTTTTAACGCGGACATCAGTTCATGGAACACGGCTAAGGTGACAAACATGGCAGGGCTGTTTGCAAATACATGGGTCTTTAATCAGGACATCGGCTCTTGGGAAACCAGCAGCGTGACCACTATGGCCAACATGTTTAATCAAGCACTTGTCTTTAACGGGGACATCAGTGGTTGGAACATCAGTAGTGTAAGGGTTATGTTTAATATGTTCAAAAATGCAAACGCTTTTAACCAGGATATTAGCGTTTGGAACGTCAGTAGCGCGACCAGTATGTTGGATATGTTCTTTAGTGCAGACTCCTTTAACCAGAACCTGGGGGATTGGGACCTGGGCAGTTTGACCAATGGTACCAATATGCTCACCGACAGTGGGCTCTCCGTGGCCAATTGGGACGCTACGATCAAAGGCTGGCATGAGCAGGGCTTCCATACTACGCTTAGCACCACCATCGGTGCCAACAACCTGGTCTATTGCGAAGCCACCACTGAACGTGCTGATTTTGGCACCAAAATTACTGGTGATACCCCGGAGGATATTGATCCAACGGCCCTGTGCAAGGATGCGGTACTCATACTGGACTCCAGTGGCACGGCCACCCTGACCACAAATCTTGTGGATAACGGTTCCAGCGATACCTGCGGCAACGTCTCCTTGCAGTTGTCCAAAACCGCCTTTACGACCGCCGGCACGGAAACGGTGACCCTCACGGTGACCGACCCCAACAACAATACCAGCACCTGCACTGCTACGGTCGCTGTGGTGGATCAGGCGACAGGAGTATTTGTCACCAAATGGAAAACCACCAATAATGGCACCTCCGACGACAACTCCATTACCATCCCCGCAATAGGGACTTATGACGTGGATGTGGGCAATGATGGCCTCTACGAACCTGGACTGTTGGGCACAACAGGATCGGTCACCATAGATATCACCGCCTATACGGACCCTACAAACAATAATGCCAATTATACCGCTGGGGAAATAGAAGTGGCCCTTCGTAGTGCCACCTCTGGTGCCGGGGCCCTGACCGGGATACAGTTCAACAATACGGATGATAAGCTTAAGCTCCTCTCCGTGGAACAATGGGGTAGTGGCATTGCCTGGAGCACCATGGAAAAGGCATTTTATGGCTGTGCCAATCTAACCGTGGAAGCGACCGACGTCCCCAACCTGAATGGAGTGAGCGATATGAGCTTTATGTTTTCAGGTGCAAGCAACTTTAATCAGGACATTGGTTCTTGGAACACGGCCAATGTGACCGATATGGGCAACATGTTCAATGGTGCCACAGCCTTTAACCAGAATATTGGCTCCTGGAATACCGTCAATGTGACCGATATGGGCAGCATGTTCAATGGTGCCAGTGCCTTTGACCAGAACCTGGGCAACTGGGACCTGGGACAGTTGACCGAAGGTACCGATATGCTCAACGGCAGTGGACTCTCCATTGCCAATTGGGATGCTACCATCATCGGCTGGTACAATCAAGGCTTCCATAGCACACCTACTTTCAATGCTATCGGGGCCTCTGGCCTGGTCTACTGCACAGCCACTGCTGAACGGGACGCATTTACCACCTATATTACCGGGGACAGCGCAGAGAATGTCACTCCAACGGCCCAATGCAAGACCACCTTGACCCTTCGATTGGAAGACGGTGGCAGCGCCACCCTGGAGGCCGATTCCCTGGACGACGGTTCCTTTGATGACTGCGGAGGCGTTACCTTTACGGTATCCAATGCCAGTGGCGTTGCTGTTAGCAACAGGACCTTTACCACCGCCGAGCTTGGGGTGAACACCGTGACCCTTACGGTGACCGATGCCAACGACAATACAAGTACCTGTACGACCGCGTTGATCGTGGAAGATCCCACAAGTGTATTTGTCACCACATGGGACACGACCAAATCCGGTAATTCCGATAGCAATTCCATCATGATTCCCGCCGTGGGCACCTACGATGTGGATCTGGGCAATGATGGCACCTATGAACTGACGGACCAAGTAGTGAGTCAAACCCTACTCGTGGATGTGACAACCTATAACTATGCCGCAGGGGAAATACAAGTGGCCCTTCGGAATGCCGCCTCTGGGATTGGGACCGGGACCAAGACCCTGGACCGGATACAGTTTAACGGAGTAGGCGATACGCAGAAACTTATTTCTGTGGACCAATGGGGCGACATCAAGTGGACCACCATGGACAGTGCATTTGAAGGGTGCCGGAATATGGACGTTCTGGCGACCGACACCCCTGATCTGGGCAATGTGACCAATATGTCCTACATGTTTTTTGGGTGCAATTCCCTTACAGGGACGGACATCAACAACTTTTCCGGCTGGAACACCAGTAACGTGACCAATATGGCCCATATGTTTCAAGGTACCATCGTCTTTGACCAGAGCCTGGGGGATTGGGATTTGGGGCAGTTGACCAGTGGGGGTGGTACCAATATGCTCAATAGCAGTGGTCTTTCCCAGGACAGCTGGGACGCCACCATCGAAGGCTGGCACGCCAAGGGCTACCATAATGCATCCAATTTCCCCACCATTGGTGCCTCCGGCTTGGTTTACTGTAGGGCCGGCACCGAGCGTGCCGATTTTGGCACCAAAATTATTGGTGACAGCGCAGAAACTACCCTGCCGACGGCCTCTTGCCATACAGCGGTAACGATCCAACTGGACAATAACGACGAAGCCATCCTGGATACCTCCCTTGTGGACAACGGTTCCAGCGACGCCTGCGGGACCCTTTCCTTTGGCCTATCCAAAACCGAATTTACGACTGCCGACATTGGGGAGGAAATGGTAACCCTTACGGTGACCGACCCCAACGGGAACACAAATACCTGTACGAGTACGGTCACAGTCTTGTATTCCGCAAGCCTGTTCGTGACTACCTGGGACACGGAAAATTCCGGTGCATCCGAGGACAATTCCATCACCATTCCCGCCATAGGTACCTATGACGTGGATGTGGGAAATGATGGCACCTATGACCTATTTGCCCAAGGTGGAAACGGGGACATTACCATAGATATTACCACCTATATCGATCCCAGGACCAATACGAACTATACTGCCGGGGAAATACAAGTGGCCCTTCGTAATGCCATTACCGTGGCCGGGACGGGGAACCTGACCGGGATACGGTTCAATGATACGGGGGATAAGCTTAAGCTCCTTTCCGTGGACCAATGGGGAAACAGTATAGCTTGGAGCTCCTTGGAAGGCGCATTTTATGGCTGTTCCAACCTGGACGTAGTGGCAACCGATACCCCTAACCTGGGTAACGTGATCAGTATGGCCAATATGTTTAACGGCTGTACCACACTTACCGGGACAACAAGCTTCTCCGCCTGGAATACGACTGGCGTGGCCAATATGGCCAATATGTTTGCCAATGCCACGTCCTTTGACCAGAACCTGGGGAATTGGAACCTGGGGTTATTGACCAGTGGAGGTGGGGCCAACATGCTCGACAACAGTGGGCTCTCAGTGGCCAACTGGGACGCCACCTTGATTGGTTGGGAAGTCCTGGGCTTCACGAACAGCACTACCATCGGTGCCTCTAATTTGATCTATTGCACTGCTGGCGACGAGCGTGCCGCAATGACGACCTTTACCTTTGCTGGCGATAGTGCAGAAACGATCAAGCCAACGGCACTGTGCAAGGTGGCGACAATTCGACTGGATGGTGGTACGGCCACCTTGACCACTGATCATGTGGATGACGGTTCCAACGATGCCTGTGGGACCGTCGTCTTGAGCCTATCCGAAACCGACTTTACGACAGCCGACCTTGGGGTGAATACGGTGACCCTTACGGTGATCGATCCCAATGGCAACTCAGAAACCTGTGACGCCATGGTAATCGTGGAAGACCCCGCAAGTGTATTTGTCACCACCTGGGACACGGAAAATTCCGGTACGTCCGGTAGTAGCTCCATCACCATCCCCGCCCTGGGGACCTACGATGTGGACGTGGGCAATGATGGTACCTATGACCTGTACGCCCAAGGCGGGAACGGGAGCATTACCATAGATATCACTGCCTATACCAATCCTGCTACCAATACGAATTATGCGGCAGGCGAAATACAAGTGGCCCTTCGCAATGCCATTACCTCGGCTGGGACGGGGAACCTTACCGGAATACAGTTCAACAATACGGATGATGTCCTTAAACTGCTTTCCGTGGACCAATGGGGTGACATTAACTGGACCACCATGGAAAATGCATTTTACGGCTGTGCCGAAATGAATGTTTTGGCGAGCGATGTCCCCAATCTGGGCAATGTGACCAATATGGCCTTCATGTTTTTCGGGGCAAGTGCCTTTAACGCGGACATCAGTTCCTGGAACACGGCCAACGTGATGAATATGGTCAGTATGTTCAATGGTGCCAGTGCCTTTGACCAGAATATCGGTTCCTGGGACACCAGTAGCGTAACCGATATGTCCTCTATGTTCAAGGATGCCAGTGCCTTTGATCAGAACTTGGGGACATGGAATCTGGGGGCGTTGACCAATGGTACCGATATGCTCAACGGCAGTGGACTCTCCCAGGGCAATTGGGATGCCACACTGATTGGCTGGCACAACGAGAACTTCCACAATACCCTTACCGTCACCATTGGGGCCTCTGGACTGGAATACTGCGAAGCCAGTACCGAGCGCAATGATTTTGGCAACAAAATTACCGGTGATGATCATGAAAAAGATCTTCCTGATGCCCAGTGTAAAGCGGTGAGCGTGACACTTCAAGCGGATACTGGCGGCGTCCTTGGAGCTACGGTGGATGCTGTTGATTTGGATAACGGTTCCAGTGATGTCTGTGGGGATGTTTCCTTCACGATATCCAAGACCGGCTTTACAATTGACGATCTCGGGGCAAACGCGGTGACCCTTACGGTGACCGATAAGTATGGTAACGAAAAAGAATGCGAGACCACAGTGACCGTGTTGGATTCCGTAACGTTTGTCACCACTTGGGACACGACCAGGACCGGCGGAAACGGCGCTTCCGATGCGAACTCTTTCACCATCCCCGCCTTCGGGACATACGATATAGATTTGGGTGCTGATGGCAGTTACGAATTGCAGGGCATAAGAGATCATATGACCGTGAACGTGACCACTCATGGCCATACCGCCGGAGTGATACAGGTGGCCCTTCGCGATGCATCGCCCACCGAAAACATGAAGCTACGGGGTATTCAGTTCAACAGTAGGCTCCACGGTGGGGACCACGATAAGCTCCTTTCCATAGATCAATGGGGCGACATATCCTGGACTAATCTAGCGGCTGCATTTTGGGACTGTACCAATATGAACGTTTTGGCGACCGACGCTCCAGACCTGACCCTTATAACAAATTTGGGCCATATGTTTCATGGAGCAACTTCCCTTAATGCGGACCTTAGTTCCTGGGATACAAGCAACATAATCCACATGACCTATATGTTTGCCTTTGCATCTTCCTTTAACGGGGACGTCACTTCCTGGAATACAAGCAGCGTGACCAGTATGTTCAATACGTTCTGGAATGCAACCGCCTTTGATCAGGACATCAGTGCCTGGGACACGAGCAACGTGACCAGAATGAGCGGTATGTTCCGGGAGGCATCTTCCTTTAACGGGAACATTGGTTCCTGGAATACCAGCAAGGTCAACCATATGGATTATATGTTTCATAGAGCACGCGCCTTTAACCAGAATCTGGGGGAGTGGGACCTGGGGCAGTTGAACGATGCCGAGTATATGCTCCATACCGCTGGACTCTCCGTAGAGAACTGGGACGCCACGCTAAAGGGTTGGCACAGCAAGACCTTCAATAACGCTGTGACCATCCAAGCCTATAACCTGCAATACTGTAGTGCCTTTGCCGAACGTGCCGAACTGAACGATTCCCCCTTCAAAATCAGTGGCGATAACAAACAAAGCCAGGCACCGACGGCCGTATGCCAGGTATCGGTAACGCTGGAACTGGACTCCAACGATACGGCTACCCTGGATGCGGCCCGTGTGGACAACGGTTCCTATGATAAATGTGGGAACGTTGACCTGGACATAGATACCAAAAGCTTTACGGCCGCCAACCTGGGTCCGAACACCGTAACCCTTACGGTGACCGACTCCAATGGCAACACGGATACCTGCGATACCACGGTAAACGTGTTGTCGAACCTGGCGCCCGTAGCTTCCTGTAAGGACGCAATCACCGTGGAGTTGGACGATGAAGGCAGTGTGACGATAGAACCGGAAGCTTTGGACGATGGCTCTTCCGATAATGGTGGTGCGGTGTCCCTTTCCCTGGACACTACCGATTTCACCTGTTTCAATGTGGGGACATTACAGACGGTGACCCTTACGGTAACCGATATTGTTGGCACTACGGCCACCTGCACCACGGACGTTACGGTAGTGGACGTGACCCTGCCCACGGCGGAATGCCAGACGGCGACGGTTCGACTAAACTCCAGTGGAGTTGGCAACCTGACCAGTACTTCCCAAGTGGGCGGTGGTTCCGATACCTGCGGGACTGTCCAGGTGGAGGTATCCAAAACCCAATTCACGACCGCCGACCTCGGTGATAATGCGGTGACCGTTACCGTGACCGATGGCAGCGACAACGAACAAACCTGTGTAACTACCGTTACCGTATTGTCCGCCTCAGCACCCATAGCGGTCTGCCAGGATATTACGGTGACATTGGACGATGCGGGCAGTGCGACAATTACGACGTCTGACATCGACAACGGCTCGTCCGATAGTGATGGCATTGCCTCCCTGTCCCTGGACAAGGCAAGTTTTAGCTGTTCCGATGTAGCACTGCCGCAGCCAGTGACCCTTACGGTGACCGACACTATAGGTAACACGGCCACCTGCACGGCAACGGTAACCGTGAAGGACGAGACGGCCCCTTCGGCGCGGTGTAAGTTTGCAACGATCCAATTGGATGAGAACGGTGAGGCCAACTTGACGGCCGACCTTGTGGACGACGGTTCCAGTGATGCCTGTGGGAACGTTTCCTTGAGTATATCCAATGACTTCTTTACAACAGCAGATTTGGGTGTGAACACAGTTACCCTTGCCGTAAGGGATGTCAATGGGAATACGAACAATTGTACCACTGCGGTGACCGTGGAAGATGTTACGGTTCCCACCGCAGAATGCCAGGGCATTAGCGTGGAACTGGACGCATCGGGCAGCGCAACGATTGCCACATCGGACATTGACAACGGCTCGTTCGACAACAGTAAAACCGAAGTCTCCCTTGCCTTGAACAAGAATACTTTTGGCTGTTCCGATATCGGCGATAACACGGTGACCCTTACCGTAACGGATGACAGCAGCAATACGGCCGAATGCACGGCCACGGTAACAGTAGGGGACAATACCCGGCCGACGGCCCTATGCAAGACTGCAGTGGAGCTCGAATTGGGCAGCGGTGGTACGGCTACGCTAACGACCGATGATGTGGACAACGGTTCGAGTGATAACTGTTCGATTTCACTAAGCCTTTCCCAAAGCAGCTTTGATACCTCCCACATTGGTGATAACACGGTGACCCTTACTGCGGAGGATACCAGTGGCAATATTGCCTTTTGTGATACCACGGTCACTGTGGTGGACGGTGCGGAACCTACGGCCATTTGCCAGGACATTACCGCGGAACTGGATGCAACTGGAAGTGTAACGATTACAGCTTCGGAGGTTGACAATGGCTCTTTTGACAATAGTGGCACCAACGTAAGCCTTTCCCTGGATACGGACACTTTTGACTGTTCCGGGATTGGTGATCACACCGTAACCCTGACAGTGGAGGATGGCAGTAGCAATAGTGCTACCTGCACCGCTACGGTAACCGTGGAGGACAATAGTTTCCCAACGGCGAGCAATCCAACATCGGTCGATGTAGAGTGTGTGTCCGATGTTCCTGTTGTGGATACCGCAGTGGTGACCGATGAAGCCGATAATTGTGGGACACCAACGGTCACCCATACGGGCGATGACACCAGTACTCCGGGAACGATTGTCCGGACCTATAGGGTGAGTGATGCCGCAGGGAACCATATTGATGTGACGCAGACCATTACAATAGAGGATGTAACCCCGCCAACAGCCGTATGCAAGACGGCCGTAGAACTTGAACTGGGCAGCGACGGTACGGCCACTCTGGATGCCAACTCTTTGGATAACGGTTCCAGTGATAATTGTGGTATTGCCTCCTTGAATGTGTCCCAAAGCAGCTTTGATGCCACTCACCTTGGTACGAACTCGGTGACCCTAACAGTGCGGGACAACGGCGATAACATAACCACCTGCGATACCACGGTCACTGTGGTGGACGGCGTGGACCCAACGGCCATTTGTCAGGACATTGGTGTGGAACTGGACGCAACGGGTAGTGCAACGATTGCTGCGGCAGATGTGGACAACGGATCGTTTGACAACAGTGGTACCGTGACCCTTTCCCTGGATACGGACACCTTTGACTGTTCCGGGTTGGGACAGCGCATAGTGACCCTAACGGTGGCGGATGGCAGTAACAATACGGTCACCTGCACCGCTACGGTAACGGTGGAGGACAAGATTTCCCCAACAGCGGGCAATCCATCACCGATAAACGTAGAGTGCGCATCCGATATCCCTGCCGTGGATACCACGGTGGTGGCGGACGAAGCCGACAACTGTGGAACACCAACGGTTACCCATATAGGCGATGACACCAGTACGCCGGGAATGATTATCCGGACCTATAGGGTGAGCGATACGACAGGAAACCATATTGAGGTGACCCAGACCATTACGGTAAGGGATATTACCATACCGACTGCCGTATGCCAGGCGGCAACCCTGGAACTGGGTACCGATGGCACGGCAACCTTGGATGCGGCCTTTGTGGACAATGGTTCCAGTGATGCCTGCGGGGATGTTTCTTTGGACCTGTCCCAGAGCAGTTTTACGGCCACCGACCTTGGCACGCACACAGTGACCCTGACGGTGACCGATGGTAGCAACAATACAACCACCTGCGAAGCCGAGATTACCGTGGAGGACAACCTGGCCCCAACGGCCATTTGCCAGGACATTACCTTGGAGCTGGACGAAACGGGAAGTGCGACGATTGCTGCGGCAGATGTGGACAATGGCTCGTTTGACAACAGTGGTACGGTGTCCCTTTCCCTGGATAGGACCAATTTTGGCTGTTCCGAGGTTGGGGAGAACACGGTAACCCTTACCGTGACCGACAGCAGTGGGAATATGGCCAGTTGTACCGCTACGGTAACGGTCCAGGATACAACTACAGCGTTGACCATTGTGACCAATAGCGGACCGATCTGCCCGGGCTTCGCCCTACAATTGGATGAAATAAGTGGATTGGGAGCGGCATGGTCGTGGACCAGTAATGGAAATGCCATATTCAACGACCCTGATATACAAAACCCGGAAGTGACCAATGTCTCGGATGGGGAGGAGTTCACCGTTAGGGTGACCCTGGCCAATGGCTGTACCATTACGGGTACCACCACGGCCTTTCTTCATGAGGTGCCTGTTCTAGATACGGAGGGCGAACAGCTGTTCTGTGCTTTGGACAACGCCACGGTATCGGATTTGGTGGCCTCTGGTGATGGCACCATACGCTGGTATTCGGATGAGGACAGCACCGTGGAATTGGAGAGCGATGTTCCCCTTGAGGACGGTACCATCTACTACGGATTGTTGGAAGATGCTAATGGATGTATTTCCGAGCGGGTTGCAGTGGCCATAAGCATAAGCATGCGGGGCTGCGAAGAACTACCCGAAGCGGACAAACTCGGCTTCTCTCCGAACGGTGATGGGGTCAACGATACCTTTTCCATTTCCTGGCTAAGGAACGATTATCCCAATTATAGCCTGTCGGTCTATGACCGTAATGGTTCCATGGTGTACGAAGGGAACATCAGCACACCGGATTGGGACGGTAGCGCCGATCGGGGCCTTGTCCTGGGGGATGGTAAATTGCCCAACGGCGTATACTTTTATACGATAGACTTCGGGGACGGTACCACACCACCAGTACAGGGGATTGTTTATCTGAACCGATAAAAAACGAACAAGAACGATTGATGTTCCAAAAGAAAGTAATAGAAGCATCGCACTGGGCACTGAAACGCATATGCCCCCTTCCGGGCCATTAAAGGAGGGCAGTCTTTCAATGTCCAGTATCGGTGCTGGGGCAACGGATAGCTTTGGAGATTGATCGGCATCATACGGCACCGACCTGCAAGGATTGGAGGGGTTGGCGTTTGGCTTCAACCACATCCTCAGTGTAAAAGTTGCCGGTGAACGGAAAGACACAATTGGGGCTCCCTTTGCTATTTTTTGGAAGGCCATTACCAATGCAAAGGGTAGGCCCCATTGTTATGAACATTGGGTTCCAAAAGGGCATATTTTACCGTAAAACCGTTTTGGCGCCTGAAATTCCTTCAGTGCCCCGGATTTGAACGGGATTCCTTGATAAATAGGGTTAACTTTTTTATCACTGAGGTATTCCTCGATTTTTGCCGTTATCCTTTGGTACGGCAGGTGTAATTTGGCTTCTGTCAATTGATTTTTAAGGTTCCTATGTAATTAGGGCCCATATATTTGCCAAGCGCTGTATACATTGAATCCGATCAGGAATCTTTTAAACCAAATAAACAAGGGGGAATCATAACGAATTAAACGCTAAATAATTGGGACTTTTTAAGGTATGGAGAAGATATTTTCGTTTCCCCGGTCCCGGAATTTCGATACACCCTATAAATAACAGCATCATTTGAAGCACTTTCAATAATGATTGGACTATGGGTGGTGAAAAAGAATTGTACCCTCGGTAGCAATACCCTCAATTTTTTGACCAAAACCCTTTGCCATTTTGGATGAAGATGTAGGTCAATTTCATCTACCAGTACAACTCCATAGAGGTTTTTAACTTTCTTCACCTCAGGTTGACTGCTACTTAGCCTGCAGAGCAAATCCGAAACAAAAATTACCATACTTCGGTATCCCTCCGATAATTGGTTGAAATGGAGCGGGGTTCCTTTTTCAATAAAAGTGACGGTATTGTACCCTATTCGTATTTGAACATTTTTATCGGATAGTTCATAGAACATATGTTCCAAAAACGGTGTGGAAAATAGTGCTACGGCACTCCCATTATCTTTGGAATCCAGAGCGGTATTTCCAGGCTTTTGTAGTTCAGCCCGTTTTTGATTCGTAAGCCAGGAAATAGGGTCCATAAGTGTTTGGTCATTATCGAAAAGGGACATAAATCCATACGATTCGGAATTGGATGACCGATACCTTCCCCGATGGGGGCCATATGCATATAGATCCCTTAAATAACCATCACTTTTTTGACCATATTTTTTACCGCTGCTGTCGATCCCAAGAAGCTCCATGGAAGAATTGCCATTTAAAATATGTTTTGTTTTACCACCTCTTTCCCCATTCGTATGTTCCAAAACGAAAAATCGATTGAATGTGAGATAAATGGCCATTAAAACAAGGGATTTTCCATCTCCATTTTCTCCTACAAAATAGATTTCCTTGGTATTGGAGAGATTGTCGATACGTGCCTGATGGATAGCGTGAAAATTGGCTATTTTGACGGTATTGATATAATTGTTCTCGCTTTCGATCATTTTAGTTCCTTCCAACCATGTCCAAAATTTATGGCTTGAAATACCCATGGCCTTATGGAAGTTGTTGCCAAGACATATCTTGTAAAAATCGGTATCATTGGGAGTTACTTTGGTCAGCCTCGCAATCCGTTCTTTAAGCACCCTTTTGAAGAGTTTGCCAACCTCGAAATTTTGAAAAATTGGGGAAAAATCAAAAGGAACTTCTTTTGCTTTTCTGAGATAGGGTTTGGCAGCCCCCGACTCCACAAGCGCACTTCTGATATTGGTATATTCCTTACCGGATGTGTAGATAAACAGTCCCTTCATATTGCCACAGGTGTACTCTTCGGCAAATTTTTTTACGATGTCCCCATGTGTGAAGATTACAGAAAACAAAGCGAAGAGTTTTTTCTCTTGTGGATATTTTTGGATATCGATCCAGTACCCGGGAATGGGATGGTCAAGGGATTTCATTCCAAGAAATGAACGAAGTATGCGCCCATCCATTTTGGCTTCCCGATTTACATATTTCCTTAGGATTTCAGGACTGTGGACAACCTCAAGTACCCGGACGATGTCATATTTTGTCCATGAAGTTCGAATTTTGGTAAAATTAAAATCGCCATTAAATTCCATAGGATAACCACATACAATATGGGATAGGATTGAAAAGTATTTCCATAGTTTTATTCATTGCCACAAAATCAATTTACCCCACATCCCTTACACTTAAAAATCCAGAATACATGCTAGAAAATGCGTTGATCGAAGTGTACACTTACAACCTAAAAAGGACTTTTCCTTCAAGTTCAAGTACTGGGGGTAGAATGAAAAACTTAATGTAACAAGCGGAAGCCTATGATGATATCTGGGGGCAATACGGCGGTTGAAGGGATGAAGTTATGCACAGGAAGCTCTTGGGGTCCTATTCTTCCGATAGGTTCAAAATCGAAAATTGGGCATCTTTGTCAAAACCCTTGGCCCATTTGTCCAATTCACATCATTTACCGTTTATAGCTTATACCGGATTGGCAATGACGAGGTATTCGGTGACCTCACGGGATTTATCTTTTATCCTCCCCATTGTGCTATGGATGTAATCAATATCCTTTACCATAACTTTATAGGTATTTCCAAAAGTCTTATGGGCTATATCCAACAGGGATTCCAATGCAATCATTCCAGTGTTGCTGTAACTCAGGACAAGTTTGGCTTTTTTGCCCTTGATTTTTTCAAACATTTCCTCAAAAGCCCCTTTTACCTCACTTCGTTTACAAAAAGGGGATTGGTGCCTATCATTTCTGTATCGTCCTTTAAACTGAACTTCGGGATAATCGTATTTGACTAGGGTCTCCAGAGCATGGTAAAATCTTGAGTAGTGCATAAATGAGTACGGAGGGTCTGCATAGACCAGGGTCTTCTCAGGAATGCTATCCAAACAATCCCTATAATCCAGCGCAGTTACCTGATGATTCAAATGGTTTGCACCAGTAAACATCATTATTTCCTTGAGCTTTCGTTTAAAATACGTTACAATTTCTTTCTTTCTATAAAGAATGATGCTATGCATGGTCTCGGCACTACTTGCATCCCGATACTGCGCAAAATGCCCCGTACTTTGGGCATTGTAGGACATGGCAAACATGATACTTGAAAGTATGGGATAATAAATGGAGGATCCGGCAAACTTTTCGGCGGCGATTCGCAATCCATCTATCCAAAGACATTGTTCATAAGACCAATAGGTCCCAGAGTAATTCTTAATAAATAGATGATGCGCTACATCATTGAATTCAAAAAATATCAAATCCTGTTGTAATTTCTCAATGGTATTGAATCCTTCCAGGGTTAAATCATCGTCATAGGTAAATTCGAGATGTGGGTATGCTTCCTTTACGCGATGTACATGCGCAGTGGCGGATGCTATCAACTCATCAATTAGATTTCCATGATCGTCCCAATTGTAATTTCCCAAATAGGTTTTTGCAAAAACGGATGAATATTCTTGAATGTCGTTGGAATACATGGTCACACTAGTTCCAATGGCCCCACTTAGGATTGAAGATCCCGCAAACAGATCGCAAATAGGTTCACCCTTATAGATTTCATTGATGGATTGGATCAGAAAAGGAATGAGCTCCCGTTTAGAACCCATATACTTAACGATATGGGGGACATCATCTCTTAATACTACCTTGGTTTCTTCGGAAATTAATTGCATTGGAAGGAACTTATTGATGGTCGAACTACTGCCCGAAAGTAGTAATTCAAATGTCTTTTAATTTCGAAAAGCGGAAAATTTTCAAAAGTTTTTTTAACACCTAACCGCACGTATTTACATTAAGGGAAATGGGTATATATGTTTCTGAAAATCACTTTTGATTTTGACCAAATTCATGTAACGTAGGGCCTGTGGGGCAATGGTATGGAAATCATTGATGGATTTTAGCGTGGTAAGAAGGAATTCAGCATGGGGAACCCAACTTTGTAAAGGGGGATTTTTCGGTATGAATTAGGGTCCATCATAGACATCTCCATTAATTTTCCAGATTTGATAGGCGGGAGCCTGTATTAGAACAGGTTCAAAATACGGAGAATCCTTTTGCAACAAGTACAACTTAACTAATGTCGTATTAGCCATTTCCTTGGACATGGCGGCACCAAAACCAGTGCTCTTGTCCCATTGAAATACAAAACGATCGTCCTTGGCACCCTTTAATGGAGTTTGGGGAGGGAACCTTTTTGAGTTGGCCCGGATACCATCAAAAGTGGACAGGGATTGAAAGTATCGTTTTTGGTTAAGATAATTTGCCATACCGCTTTGCCTATCCAGACTAATCTGACGGTTTGTTACTTCGTTACCCTGCTCCTTAAGACCATTAAAGGTAAGGAAAAGAGGTAGTCCCATTGTTTTTCCAGTTCCCAAATCCGAATGCCCTTGTTTAAACCAGGATGCGGTCTGTGTCATTTTATAATACGTAAATAAATAGATGTCCTTCTCTTGTTTGGGATACAAAAAGGACAACCATTCTTCCACAGTGGTGAATTTATCCGCTTGTGGGAGGCGACCGTTCCGTTGCGCTTTCCTTAACCACTGTGCGGCCTTTTCCGGAGTCTGGGACAATACGTGTCCTAAAAACACAAAAGTCTCTTTTATATTGGGGAACAGGGCGTACAGATCGTGCATGCCCTGGATACCATGTACGCTATAAAACTGCATATAATTTGCTGCCAGGGACAGGTCTTCGACCGCCAACGGGAAATACAGATAATAGGAGACCTCCAGCGAAAATCCACCATCAAGAAAAGTGCCCCTGTTCAAATAATACTGAATTTGATAGCCCAGATCCAGATCCGTCCAAATATTGGAATCTACCGGGGTGTTTTTTTCAAGGGCATCCAACAACGTTCTATTTTCGAACACCGCGGCCTTTTCATAATTCTTGGTAATGGTACCATAAGTTGAAAAAACACCTATTAGCACTATGATCAGGGTCATTGCATAAATAAGGGTGGGCTTTAGTCTGCCCCTAAAATCAAACAACAACTGGATAACATACCCGATGGCCAGCGCCATTAGGGGAGCTGAAAATATGATAAAGCGATTGCCTGCAATAAAAGGTAGGAAGCCCAACAAAATGGGCATGGTAAGAAACAATGTCCTTACCCTAAGTTTCCAGATCAATAGGACAAAGCCCAGAAGCATCAGAAAAGAAATAAACCGATTATCAGTCGTCTTTTCCAAAAAGCCGCTCAAGCTTACCTTGTCCAACTCTGCAATACCCAAATTGTTTGGAAAGTCCGTATTGGGATCCAATAACAATTCAAAAATGGAAAACACCTGGTCTTTGATTACATACAATCCCAGTAAAACAATCATCCCCAACAGACTGTACTTGACAAGTGTTTTTTTGGTTTTATAAAAAAAGAACAAGGCCACTGACAAAGGCACCAGGGCCGATAAGACAGCAACACTATTCGCATTGTCCCACCATAGGAAATAAAGGGCGGTGCATACAAATCCGGAGATTAAAAATCGATAACGCCGGTGATCCTGTAGTTGCCCAAATTGCAAAAACAAATACGTGTTAAGAACAAGAAAAACAACATTTAGACAATCGGTATCAAATACACCTATGCGTGTTCGTATAACATAGGTCAGGGAAATTATTGAAAAAAGGGCGGCGGACAGTGCCGAAACCCTGTTCAGATGGAATCCCCGGCACAAAAAAAAGAGGACGACCGCCAGTAGGGAGGATAGGACGACCGGCATAAAAATGGCAACCGTGGTCAGGGGAATGGCCGTTATATTGCTGATCGTTACTGTTAACAAAGCCAGTAGGGGAGGAATATAAGGACGTTCCTTACCGTTGGGGACATATCTTTTTTCATCAAAACCATCATAGACACCTTCTTGGACATCCTTGGCGAGTTGCAAATAATAGTAACTGTCAAAATTGGCCATTTGATATTCGCCCTGATACTGAAAAGCGGTTTTATGCTTTTGCCAGACGGAAAAGTCTTCATACCGTAAATACATGGCAAAAAGAACAATGGCGAACAATCCAATCCAGGTTCCGATTTTTTGAAGTCTTCTTTTTCTTCGAATATTCATTTGTAGTGGATGGGTCCCTCTTGAACCCTTTTTAGGTCTAGCTTCGTCCCGAAGCCTGGTACTATGCTTTTTTTTCATTGTTTTCCAAAAATTGGTTCATTTGAACAGTCGGAGAATCATGGTCTTGTGATTTGGTTGGTTCCGGTCGTTTCTTAGCTACAGGGCTTTTTCGTCCTTAGGACGCTTTTTTCGTGGTTTTGGTGTCCATTTCCCCAAATAAACCTGGAAAATCCATTGTCATGGGGTGGATTCCCTTTGGTGGTGTCAAACGTGGGTGGGTAAAACATAAATGGGTTCGACCGGATGCTGGGAGGATTGTCATAAATACGGTGTTATCTGCTCGCCACTGAAATTAGACTTAGAATGAAACTGTAAAAAATGATTTGGATTCCCAGAATGATCGGGACAGTGGAAAGCAATATTGTTTTTACGAAAAAAGTAGGTTGCAATTCTGAAAACCCTGTGTTTCCCCACAGATTAAAATTGATGATAAACAACACTATTCCAAGAAGTAGGACAATTAATCCGGTACATATACCTTTTTCCAATGTGAATATGCGATAGAAATGGTATAGTCCATTGCTTCCGGGTAGTAGGCCGCTTGTTACCCTGAATGTTTTTACAAAGACGTGGAAGAATATGAACTGGATTCCTACAAGGAAAACAAAGGACAGTACAATCAATGTGTGTATATCAAAACCCACATTGCCTATTTGAATGGGGCCCATAAGGATCAGTCCTCCACCTACGGATGATAGGATCAACAACGAAAGGCCGGGAATAAGGAACAACCATTTAGGAGAAAACATCAATAAAAACCGCAAATGCCTCCACCCATCCCGAAAGGTGCGCAAATGGGGAGGGCGCGACCTTCCGTCAGGGGATAAGGTTGTGGGCACTTCCGATATCCTCATGTTCATTAGGGAAGCTTTGACAACCATTTCAGAGGCAAACTCCATACCTATGGTCTTAAGGTTCATTTTTTCGTACGCTACTTTGCTAAATGCCCGTAAACCACAATGGAAATCCCCGATTTTGACCTTAAAAAACAATCTACCAATGAATGATAGCACCGGGTTACCGACATATTTGTGTAGAAAGGGCATTGCAGTTTTGGCGATGCCGCCCTTAAACCGATTTCCCATCACCAGATCATTTCCCTCCCTTAACTTTTCAAGAAATGGCAGTAAATTGGAGAAATCATAACTATCATCGCAATCACCTATGATGACATACGTTCCTATGGCATTGTTTATGCCCTCCCGTAAAGCCGAACCATAGCCCTTTAGTTTTGCATGGACCACCTTCACCCCCAATTTTTCGGCAATTTTAATAGAACCGTCCGCACTCCCATTGTCAGAAATGATCACTTCTCCCAAAACGTTGTGCCTTTTAAGGAAATCCTGGGCCTTTTTTATACAGATGGCCAATGTTTCCGCCTCATTGAGACATGGCATTACAATGGATACTTCCATGGGTGAAGTGTCATTATTTTTGGGCATGGCCGTAGTTTTGCCCACAGCTGTTCCAGGTGCTATCATTGCCTTGTTCCTTTGATTTTCCATATTTGATAGTGTGGTGTGTTCAAGGATACCGGTTCAAAATATCCATCACCGTCTTCCTGCATAAAGAGCCGCATCAATGTGGTCTTCGCCACATCCTTGGAGATGATGGCCCCAAAACGGGTTTTGCTGTTCCATATAAAGGTGTAAGGGGATGGGTTGTGCCGGCTTGTTTTAGCAAATGATGTTTTTTTCAACACTTGGCCATCATGGGTGAACATGTTCTGAAAGATGAACCTGCCTCCCGTCCTTGTGAGTGCCTGTCCCGTTGTTAGGTCCAATTTGAACTCGTTATTGAAAATTGAGTTGTCGTTTTTCTGCAGGTTGGAAAAGGATTGAAAGAAGGCCTCACCCTTTAGGGCTCCGGTTTCCAGATCTACCGTGCCTTGTTTGAACCATGACGGTGTCTGCAATATGATTTGATGTAGGAAGAGGTAAATATCCTCGGTTTGTTCGGGATATAGGAACGACGTCCATTCCTGCAAGGTGTCCAATCCTTCAACTTTTGGATATTGGCCGTCCGCAAGACCGGAATCCAATAGGGGCGTGGCACCGTCAATATCTTTGGAAAGTATGGTTTTGAGGAATGCAAAGGTTTTGGCCTCGGTCCCAAAAAGGGCATACAGTTTTTCCATACCTTTCTTGCCATGTTTGCCATAAAACCTCATAAAGTTGGCAGAGAGGGCAAAATTGTCAGCTGCCAGGGGGAAATGCAGGTAGTAATTGATTTCCCCACCGAATTCCCCGTCGGCATAGGTGTTTTTGTCCAAATAGTAATGGATTTGGTGGCCGATGCCCCAATTGGTCCATATATTGGCATTTTCCGGAGTAAACCTTTTCAGGGGACCCAAAAGGGCCTTGCTTTTTACAAAAGGCACCTGATGCATCTTCGGGATAACCTTGTTATAGTTGCTGTAAAGGCCCAGACCCATAAGAAAAGCGCAGGCCAGATACACAAATTTGGTATGTTTCCGAGGGGTTATATGGAAGAGAAGTTCCACAAGGGAACCTATGCCCAATGCCAATATTGGCGAGGCAAAAATCAAAAAACGGTTTCCCGCAAAGAAGGGCAATAGGCCCAATCCTATGGGGACCGCAAAGAATAGGGCCTTTCGTTTTTGTTTCACAAAAAAATGGACAAGCCCCACTATGATCAGCAGATATAGAAAACTGTTGGCATAGGTGGTCTCCATGTATTCGGTGATTCCAACGGGCACCAATTCCCCAATAATATCCTGGAGGTGAAAAGAATTTTGTTCGTTTCCAAGAACCAAATTCATGATATTGATGACCTCCTCTTTCACCACGAGCAAACCGCTTCCACCAAGTAGTGCCAGGAAACCGTATACGTGCCATTTATGCTTTGTGTCGAAATAGAAAATGAAAGCAACAAAAAGAGGGACCAGAAATGAGAAAATAACAACGCTGCTTGCGTTGTACCAAAAGGTGTAAAATAAAAAGGTGTTCAAAATGGCCAATAGCAAAAACCGAAAACGCCGATTATTTTGCGATTTGGCAAAGCATAGGAACAAATAACAGTTAAGGAGTACAAAGACCACATTAAGGCAATCGGTATCAAAAAAACCGATACGTGTTCTGGAGATATCCGTAATGGAGATGGTAGAAAAGAAAGTGGCAACCAATGCCCCTATTCGACTAAAAGCTAATTTTCGTGCCAAGTTATAGATTAGGGGGACTATGAACGCGGATAAAAAAATCGTGATGAACAAGGCTACAGCGGAAAGTGGAATACCCGTTATTCTGTGTACGGCCACAGTAATCGCGGATAACAATGGTGGTATGGCCGGCCTTACCGCCCCATTGGGCACATTGCGTTTTTCATCCAACGAATCATAGGTTCCTTCATTGAAATCTTTGGCATGTTGTAGGTTGATATAGGCATCAAGACTTCCCATGATGTACTCGCCTTGGTATTGAAAAACGGCCTTGTTTTTTTGCCAGTCGATAAAATCCTCATAGCGTAAAAAAATGGAAAGAGCTACAATGAATGCCAATGCCATTACGGTGGCTATGGACTTTTGGCGACTTGTTGCTAAAAAATCCTTTGGTTGTTGGGGTGGGTTAACTTGGGCTAATGGTTTCAATTTGCTTTATATTTTCAAAGCATCATGACTATAAAAAATACAAGGACTCGTGGGTGGGTATCATTAGTTGGCCCTAAATGCAGTTTACGGACCAATGCTGTACCCTACCGGAGATTTCATTATGTAAAGGAAGAAAAGGTGCATTTTTGCTGAAAGAGGAAAGTAATAAGCGGGATGTATGTCGAACAACTGTTTCCTTTTTGAAAAAATAGGAACTCCTCGTATGCGCACTTAAGGAGTAGCTTAGAAACGATTTTTAGGAATCCTAATGGTTTCCCCCAGGTTTTCCATCTTGGAAAGAAAATCAAGTAATACTGCTCAGGTCCACCTTGCGTACAATAGCGTAAACTTTTGTTAAAAGTTTGGCAATTGCCCTGCCCCAAATTCGTTTCAAAATTTCGAATTCTTCGGTTTGTGCAGCCCCACTGGCCAAGGTTGCAGAGGTTTCGGACCCAATATGAATACGACGATTTACCAGTTTTTTGGGGATATACGTAAAACTCCCATCCATTTTGGCTATCTCCAGCCAGGCTATCCAATCCAACGCAAATCTAAAATGGGAAGAAAACGAAAATCCTTTTAGGATTTTGGTGTTATAGGTCACAGTAGGACAACAAATGGAATTGCCAAAAATCAACACCAGTCTTTTTAGTATTTTGCTTTTATAGGACGACTTAATAATAAAGGGAAACAGCGATATTTTTTTGACAATGGCATTGAATGTACTCTTTTTACAGCTGCCATTGACCACATCCCAATAATCCGTGAAAACTATGGAACTTCCTTCTATACTTTTCATCACTTCCTGCACGTAGTTTGGCGCATAAACATCATCTTGGTGTGCAATGGTCACGTAGTCGGAATTGGCCATTGAAAGTGCAAAATTCCAATCCTTGGCAATTCCTGTTTTTTCTTGGGTATTGACATAATAGGGTATCCCGTATTTTTTTGCCAACTCCCTTGTGCTTGCCATAGGTGTGGCAGTGGTAATCACAATATCACTGGCCACAATTTGCCTTTTTAAGCTCATGATGCACATCTCCAAATAGGGTGGTTCTTTGTAAACCGGAATTATAAATGTGTGCCTCCCCATCCTTTACGATCAAGTTTTTGTTTTGTCTCAGTAAAGCCGTTTTTTGAATACGATGTTTTACAAAAAGGGCAAACTATTCAAAAAAAAGCTACTTAATGCAAAAGCGAATACTTAAACGGGGATATATGGGGATAAGTGGGCGCTGTAGAGGCCTGCGACAAAAGGTATTTTTGTTGATTATGCGTATAGCATCTCCGAAGCATTGGCGCCCTATCCTAATTTGTTTTTACTCAAACCCAATTGCGATGGAGGCATCCAATTGAGGCCACCATAAATCCTACTAGCGCAATTGGATTTTTATGGATGGGAAGAACATGAGGTCCCATTGCATCGGGTGTATTGAAAAGCAAGACACTTGACGCTTCAAAGGGTCGCATTCCCATGCTTGATGGCCATTGCTCCCAAAGATTTTGTGCAAATAGGATGTTATTGTACACTTATTTTTTCCATGAACCACTTATGCAATGTTCTTTGCTCCTCTTACCGGCCTTAGCTAGTTTCGGGTCGTTCAGTTTCAGGAAACCATAGCTAACAACGTTCTCTGGTAGATATGGTCCTGTTCTTACAGATTGGGATTTCTTGGCTGGATACTTTTCTAGTGTTTAGAGCAGGGGAGGACTGGCGTATTAATCTGGTTGTCAAAATTTCCATCCTTAAGTGCCGGTTCTCCCCATTTTTTGCGATTTCCACTGCTAAAATCCAAACTGATGATATATGACATGAAAGGATGCTCAAAAATCATGGGCAAAAGGATCAGACAACTAAGGACCAAGGTTTACCTCAAAACCCAGGAGGAGTTTGTTGAGATGGTCAATGGATACTTAAACCGAAAACAGCTTTTGGATGACGAGGGGAAGTTTACCCAAAACACAATGGCAAGGCTGGAGACAAAGGATGACATCACGTCGACACGACTGTACCACTTGCTCAACTTTTTGTACGACACCAAGTGTATAAATCCCGCCTGGGTCATATTGGAGCGGAATCTGTCCCATGCACCATATCTCAGAAAGGTTCCCGGCAATATTGACCTATTTGCTTTGAAAAAAGATATCCGGGAGTATCAGCGCCGGATAGACGAGCGTCTGGAGACCATCATGCATTTTTACGGCCTTGGATTATAGCCGTGTTGTGATTTAGTGTAAAAATCGAACGTGATACCATCTTGGAAAAGAGGCATTTAGTGCGGTTCGGGCAACCTTGCCAAAGAAATACACAGGAAAATAAACTCAAATCCATACCCTTACCATGGCAACGGACTATAATACCATTGCAAAGGAATATCAAGCTTCGAAAATGCAGCCGTGGCGAAAGCATATCGAAGGATTTTCTTTGTTCAAATTGACAGGGGATTTATCGAACAAGACAGTGCTTGATCTGGCCTGTGGAGAAGGTTTTTATACCAGGCAGCTAAAACTAAGGGGTGCGGGCCATGTTGAAGGAGTCGATATTTCAAAAGCAATGATCCAGCTCGCAAGGAAGGCCGAAGACCGGAATCCTCTGGGAATTACCTATCACGAGCACGATGCCTTAACGCTAGTGTTGCCTAAAAAATTTGACCTTATCACCGCTTCCTATTTGCTTAATTATGCCAAGACCCCTGAGGAACTGATTCAATTTGGAAAAGTCATTTCAAATCATTTAAAGCCCGGGGGCCGTTTTGTTACAATTAATAGCAATCCCGATTATAAAGCCCCTGTGGACACACTGTACAAATATGGATTTACACGGGAAAACAAAAGTTATTCGGAGGGAGGGGAAATCATATATCGCTTTTTCTCATCGGATGGGAGTCATATTGATGTAATCAATTACCACCTGGAAAAATTGACCCATGAAATTGCTTTTAAAAAAGTGGGATTGTCAAATATTCAGTGGCACACCATCGAGTTGTCCCCAGAGGGAAAAGAAGAGTTTGGAATCGACTTTTGGCAACCTATTCTGGAAACGCAACCCGTGATTGGCCTTTCCTGTGATAAAAGTTTTTAACCATATTTACCATTGTAAACAAAGAATCAAAATTTAATATGCAAACGAAAAAAGTATTCCCAAACTGGGTATGGTTCATTTATATACTGTTGTTTTCCCTTTCCATTCCCTGGTATTTGCCCAAGGGCCTAATCATGCACTTGACCTTTGGCTTGCCATTATGGTTGGTACTGTGTATTGCGGCCATATTTGGTATCGTATTGTTTACGTTATGGATTATTGGAAAATTTTGGAGGGAGTAAGCTGTGGATACCACAATTCTAATAATTAGTATTGGCTGTTATTTGATCCTCTTGTTGGGACTTGGTTTTTTGGCCAATAGGCGAAAAAAGTCAAATTCGTTGAAAGAGTTTTATCTGGCAGGAAGGAGTCTGGGTCCATTTGTACTGCTATTCACACTATATGCCACGCAGTATAGTGCCAATACCATGCTTGTAACACCTGCAGAGGTGGTAAACAGCGGAATGGGTATGATATTGATACTTGGGTACTTGACGGCAGTTGTGGTCTTCTATCTCACCTTTGCACCGCAATTGTATGAAATATCGCGGAAGTTCAATTTTATTACACCTGGGGATTGGTTTGACCATAGATTCAAGCTACCCAAATTGACCTTGTTGGCCAATGGTATTCTTGTTATTGTATCAATCAATTTTTTGTTGTCCCAATTAATGGCAATGGGACATATCGTAAATGGTGTTACCGATGGACAGGTTCCGTATTGGATGGGAGTGGTGTCCCTGGCCCTTGTTGTTATAGTTTACGAATCCCTTGGAGGGATGAGGGCGGTGGCCTGGACGGATGTAATCCAAGGAGTAATGCTATTTGCGGGTTTAATGGGTTTGTTCATAATGGTAATGCCCAATACGACGGAATTGGCGAAAATCAGCAATTGGCTCATTGAAAATGAACCCCAGAAAATTGGTGTCCCCAAAGTAGGCTTTAGAATTTATTGGGCCAGTCTATTGCTTATGATCGGTTTGGGAGCTGCGGTATATCCACAGGCAATCCAGCGCATATACGCTGCCAAATCGGTAAAATCACTTCGCCAATCACTGGGGGCCATGGTGATAATGCCATTTGTGACCGTTTTGATTCTGTTTTTATTGGGCATGGTAAGTATCCCCCATTTTATGGACACCGAACAAGCATCAAAGGACACCGTACTCCCAACAATGCTAAGTTTTTGGGCAAATACCTCAACGTTTCATTTTGGATTGGCGGTTATGGTCATCGTAGGGCTAATAGCGGCCATTATGTCAACGGCCGACTCTGTATTGCTGAGTTTATCGTCCATACTGGCAAAAGACATTTTTGCAAAGTTCAAATCCAATAAAATATCCAGTGAACGACTCACTAAAATTGGAAAAATGTTCTCTTGGGGTATTATGTTTTTAATGGTACTGGTGGCCCTGCGGCCCAAAATAACACTATGGGGATTGATTGAGTTGAAAATGCAAATTTTGGTTCAGATCGCACCTTTATTTTTATTGGGTATTTATGCCAAAAACGTAACGTCCAGGGGCATGTTCGTTGGGCTATGTACTGGCTTTGTCTTTGCAACGGCCACCTTTCTGTTAAATATAAAGACAATTGGTCACGTCCATGTTGGTTTAATAGGGTTGGTGGTAAACATTATTTGTTGCTATGTGTTTTCCCGCAATAAAACCAAGACCAAAAATCCAGATGGTTGACGGTTAAAAGGTAATCGCTGACCGCGTCTTAAATACCTACTGTTTTGTGGGTTTAATGTAATTGGGCACCCAAAAAAGCTACCTAAGCCTAGCCTGCCCACTTATTTTTTCAATAAACCACTTATGCAATGATCTTTGCTCTTATTCCCGCTCCTATGTAGATTGAAATTATCCGGTTCCGGGAAAACGATAACGTAAAGCGTTTTTTACCAAAGAAAGATGCTGTCCTTACAAACTGGGACCCCTTAGCCGTGAAGGGCTCATGTGTTCTTTTGATGGGCACAATTTCCTTCTGTGAGCACTGGGTTTTCACTGCCAAAACACAAACTATCAATACCTGTCATGAGAGAACGATTCAAAAAAATAGGTCTAAGGGTCAGACGATTGCGGACTGAAGTGTATTGCAAGACCCAGGATGAATTTGTTGAAATCGTCAATAGGTATTTAAACCGCAAGCAGCTTTTGGACGCAGAGGGGAAATTTACCGCAAACACGATAGTAAGACTGGAGAGCCGAAACAGTATCACATCAACCAAGTTGTGCCACCTGCTAAATTTCCTGTATGAGACCAAAGGCATCAATCCGGCCTGGGTCATGCTGGAACGTAACGAAGTCCATTCTCCTTACCTGATGAAAACTTTTGGGGATATTCATGATGTGCCTGCAAACGGTATCCGGGAGTACTAAAGTTGGATGGGGCATCTGTGGAATGTTGGTGAAATTTTGGGCTTGAGAAAGGCCCTGTTCCAGTCATAGAACATTGATTATCAATTGTTAATTAGCTTTACAGGGATTTTTTTCAAGTCCTCACAAAAGCGGATTTAGTATATTTGATAATCTCAACCTTCTTCAAAAAATGAAACGGACGTGTTGCCTTTTAGTGTTACTCACGCTATCCCTGTCTGCCCAGGAGGTGGATCTGACCGGTTCCGTCCAATCCCTAAAACTAAAGATCAATAATTCCGAAGCCGGTGAACGCCTAATGTGGATGGACAGTCTGTCCACATTGATCGAAGACAGGACTGACTTTGGTTATGATTCCATTGTAAGGAGCACTATTGATTATGCCCTGGAGCTGGACTCCACGCGAATAGCCCTGAAACACGGCCGCAAATTGATTGTTTATGGCTGGCAGGAACTGAGAAACCCGGAGCTGGCCCTGGAGGATTTCTACGACCTCTTGAAGAAGGTTCCCCGGGAAGAGCATTTAGCGGAATTGAGCGGAGTATATGTCGAAGCTGGGCGGAACTATATCGTGCTCAACCGTCTTGATGAGGCTCTGGAAAGCTTTGAACAGGCTTTTTCATATTCCTCAGAGGTTAATGATCAGCCGAAAATGGGCATTATTAAAGACCACATGGGCATGGTGCAGTCTATGATGGGAGATTTCCAGGGAGCATCGGCCACATTACAGGAATCCTATCAAATTTTATCGGAGAGCGACCCCGAAATGGCATGGTGCCCAAAAAATACCCTGTCAATATTGTACTCCCAGAACGGGCTGCAAGAAGAGGCAAAAAAAATTCGTATGGGGATCATAGAAGAGGCCAGGGGATATACAAACGAGAAGAATAGAAATGAAGTATTAAATAGTACATTTCATAACCAGGCCTTTGATGAGATGCTCAATGGAAGCCAGGAGGAACGGATCCGATTCCTGGATTCCACCAAGGTGTATGCTTTCAAAACGGACTATATATTTCACGAACTGCAGGTATTGGTGGCCCAGCTCAGTGCCTACTCCGAAAACGGGATGCTGGATAAGGCGGAGGAGGTGAAGAAAGAGCTGGATAAACGAAGGGAGCAGGGCAATTTCTTTGAAGTGGATGAATACAACCTGGCCATGGCGCATTATGAATTTGCAGTGGGCAACTACCAAAGAGCGGCCCTACTGGGGGAACGGGAATATGATAAGCTAAAGAATTCCCAGTTCTATGAGGGCATTTATATGTCCCATGGCTTTTTGGCCAAAGTGTACGATAGTCTGGGCAAAGTCGACAGGGCATATGACCATCTCATGGCTCATCACAACATAAAGGATTCCATAGAGAGCGTCCAGAAGGCGAATGGTTTTTCCTATTACCAGGCACTTTATGAGGCAGAGAAGAAGGATTCGGAGATAGCAACCCAGAAATCAGAGATTGCGCTATTGAACGCCAAGAACCGCGCAAAGAACATGTGGATTACTTTTGGCGGTCTGGGGGTACTTGCTGTGGGGGCTATCCTTTACCTGGTATGGGTACAGAATGCCACCAAAAGGAAACAGCAGACCCAGGCCCGATTCTCCAGAAACCTGATCAAAGGCCAGGAGGGGGAACGAACGCGCGTGGCGAGGGAACTGCATGACGGGGTAGGGCAAAAGTTGATGCTACTGGCCAAAAGGACAAAATTGAGCGGGGATGAGGAGATGGCATCCCTGGCAACGGATACCTTGGAGGAACTGCGGAGCGTTTCCCGCCAACTGCATCCGGCGACCTTGGAGAAGTTGGGCTTTTCGGGAGCGGTACGAGCCATAATCGACGAAGTGGATGCCAACACGGACATCTTCTTCACCCACAACATCGACGATGTGGACGACCTGCTTAACGATGAGGGTTCCCTACAGCTATACCGTATCGTACAGGAGCTGTTGAACAATATCATGAAGCATTCCGGTGCGAAGGCAGTATCGGTGGACATCGAAAGAAAGGCCGACGGGATTGCAATGGTGGTCAGGGACAATGGGAAGGGGTTCAGTGTCCGGGAAAAACTCCGTGACAGTTCCAGTCTGGGAATGCGGACGCTTTTGGAGCGTGCCAAGATAGCGGGTGCCAAATTCCATGTGGAGAGCAAAGCCTCCTTGGGTACAACAATTTCACTGGCAATGCCGACATGAGCATCGGTTAACACAGAACGACAATTATCCCTTTTGGTAATTTTTTAATAAAGAAACCTTCTCTTTTCGAAGGGGGACCAGGAGGAACGCAATCATGTGGAATGTCCCATACCTTTATCCGGGGCTCTTCGACCAACCTTTCTTGAATGCAATCGCCGTGACCTTTGTCTATAATTGGATTCTCCTTGGGGTCATTTCGATCAGCGGGATAAATCCAAGTGAATTTCTGTTTTGCGTTGCACTTCCCATTATAATCCAACAAGTTGTCATCCCTAGGTGCTACCCTGAGCGCCCGCTAAATGCTACGAAAGGGCATGGAGTTGAAGGGAAGGCAGGAATCCGTTCAGACGGGAACTATTGTGGATTCCGCATCAAGTGCGGAATGACAGGAAGAGGACACTGAAAATCTCGCAGTGATTTTTACTTATGTTGGTATCCTCCCTGGGGTCATTTCGACGAACGAGAGAAATCCAAACCTATAAAAAGAATAGGTTTATATGAGTTAAAATATGGAATGCCAATAATTTAGATAAGTCAGATAAAAGTCCGTGGGAATGACCGACATCAGATCAAACCATGATTAGGGGGCATCGGAAGGAATTCCCTTCATTTTGAAGAAAAACGGTTTAATGATGGCCCTAGTTACGGATCCCATTTATGGCCAAAATGGGAACGTTTGTTACTTCTCTTTTTAAGTGTTGATAACGAAGCTATAGTTTAACACGTAAATTCTTACAAATTCTTTATCTACTATGAAAACAAATTACCTTATGGGCCTGAGAAGGCCTTTGCTTATCTTTCTCATAGGCCTATGGACCACCACAGGCCTGATTGCCCAGAGTGGGTTCATCACCACCTGGAACACGACCAATACCGGCACCTCCGACGGGAACTCCCTCACCATCCCCGCCACGGGCACCTACGATGTGGACCTGGGCAATGACGGCAGCTATGAGCTGCTGGACCAGACGGGGACCCTGACCGTGGATGTGACGACCTATGGCCATACCGCCGGGGAAATCCAGGTGGCCCTTCGTAACGCCGCCTCCGGTACGGGAACCCTGGACGCGATACGGTTCAACAATGCAGGGGATAAGGATAAGCTGCTCTCCGTGGACCAATGGGGCAGCGGTATCTCCTGGAGCACCATGCAACATGCATTTCACGGCTGCAGCAACCTGGAGGTCAAGGCGACGGATGCCCCCGACCTGAGCGGTGTGACCGATATGGGCTATATGTTTGCCCGTTG